>NZ_JAFIBT010000001.1:0-5530962 GCF_017833095.1 Chryseobacterium sp. PvR013 | reverse complement strand
TTTGCAACGGCATTTCCACCTTCTTCCCCAGGATACCAGATGTCTAAGATAGCTCCTACTTTATCCTTCCAGGCTGTTGTTTTGATGGCAGATCCACCTAGTAAAACAACTGTGGTGGGTTTATTTAGTTTTGAAACTTCATGAATGAATATTTCCTGATTTCCAGGAAGACTTAGTGATGAACGATCCTGAAATTCTCCTTCATGAATTCCGGCAGTAACAATAATGTAATCTGCATTCTGGGCAAGGCTCAAAGCTTCTTTACAATCTTTCTGATAATCATGCAAACCGTAATTCCAGATCAGTTCCAGATTGGCTTCACCACGATTTTCATGAAATTCAATCTTAATATCATATTTTTTTCCTTTCACAAAATCTACATCAACCGTTTTTGTAGAATAGCTCAACTTTTCCCATTGATCAATAACTAATTTCCCATCCAGATATAGCCTGAAACCATCATTCCCACGCAATCCCAATTGGTATTTCCCTGAATCCGGAGCTTCCAGTTTTCCTGTCCAGCGAACACTATATTCATCAGGCTGGAGTTTTTCAGGATCAGGAGAGTATAAGGTCCATTTAAAATTAACCTGTTCATCCTGTTTTTCAAATGCCGGATTTCCTTTTACATCCGTATTGGAGAAATACATTCCTTTTAATCCTTTCTTGTTTTCAAAAGATAAATATTCATGGGAAACCGTTGCAAAATCTTTTACATTCCAGTCAATCCCTTTTGAATACATGATTTCAATATCCTTAGCTTTAGCAAAATTTTTAAGACCATCCAGAATATTAACTTTCTTGTTCCCTGGCCCTGAGTAACCGCCTAACCTTGCATCCACAGCATCTGTACCCACAATCAGAAGCTTTTTTACATTTGCTGGAATTGGAAGTGTGTGGTTATTATTCTGAAGCAGAACAAAGGATTCAGCAGCGGTTTTTTCTGCCAAAGGTTTGTGGTTAAGTTTCTTTAATTCTTCAATATCCCTGGATGAAACATAGGGATTTTCAAATAATCCAAGTTCAAATTTGGCTCTCAATACTCTTGAAACAGCAGCATCAATTCTTTCTTTTGAGATTCTTCCATCCAGAAAAGGAGGTATAAAAAGTTCGTAATGTTTATATTCTGTCTGAAAAATCACATCAAGCCCTGCATTTATTGCCTGTGCAGAAGCATCATCATAATCTTTTGCTGTAAAATGTAAGACATTCGCTCCTCCTACCGCACTGGCATCACTGATCACAAAGCCTTTAAAATTCCAGTCCTTCTTCAATTTCTCTGTTAGCAGCCAGTGATTGGCCGTTGAAGGTCTTCCATCAAGCAGATTATAGGAAGTCATCACCGAACGGCTTTTTCCTTGTGTAAAAGCATTGTAAAAAGGGATCAAATGGGTTTCTTCCAAATATCTTTTGCTCCAATGGATTGGGTATGAATCTCTTCCTCCTTCTCCTACATTCGCTAAAAAGTGCTTGGGAGTGGTAATGATTCCCTGATTTTCAAATGAACTGACAAAGCTTACTCCCATTACAGAAGTTAAAAAGGGATCTTCACCATAGGTTTCCTCTGTTCTTCCCCATCTTACATCATTGGCCAGGTTGACTACCGGTGTCAGAATTTGACGAATTCCTCTCAGTTTTGATTCTTTTGCAATGGCTGATGAAACCTGAGTCATCAATTCCGGATTGAAAGTGGCCGCTAATCCAATAGCCTGCGGAAACGCTGTAGCTCCTTCCCGAACCAATCCATGTAAAGCTTCATCAAAAGGAATAATGGGAATTCCCAATCTTGATTCTTCCACGAAATATTTCTGAATGGCATTGATTTTTTTAACCAATCTTTCTGCATCTTCACGGGCATTATATTTCAATAGCTGTCCCGCTGCACCACCGCCCTGATTTCCGGCACTTACCTGTAATCCGAAAATCCCATGGAAATATTGTCCTTTCGGAACATGATCCAGATCTCCGGGAATCATAAAGCACTGCCAGAATTTTTCCTCAGGGGTCATTCTCTTCAGCAGATCATGAACTCTGTTTTCAATGGGTTGTTTGGGATCTTTATATAACGGTCTTTGAGCAGAGATAAATACTGAGCTCAACAAGAAAATTCCTATAATTTTACATCGAAGTTTAAAATACATCTCAAGAATAATTTAGTTTAAAATTTGTTCTTTTACCTTGAAACAAAAGAACCAAAAGTTCAAGACTTGGAACTCTAATATAAATAGGATTCACAAATTCTACTATTGCATTATTTGAAATACAGTTGCATATTTCAGATTTTTTCTTTCTTCGGGCAATGTAATTTCAATGGTATTTTCAGGTGTTTTTTTCCATTGAATTTTTGAGGAAATACCTAATATTTTCAAAGATTTTGGTTTAAAATTTTCCGGAAGGGAAAAAGTAAGTTTTGAAGGAGCTTTATATTCTGATTGTTCATCCAGATGGAAAACATTTACCGTCTTATGATCTTTACTTTGAGTGTAATAGTAATTTCCTTCGTGGTAAGGAGCAATAGCTCTTGTGGCAAAAACAGCAGTCTGGTTTTTCTCCATCCAGCTGGAAATCTGCTGTAATCTTTCATAAACGATGGAATCATAATCACCATTAGGTCCCGGAGCAATATTCATGAGGTAATTTCCACCTCTTGAAATGATTTTCACCAAAGTTTCAATAATCTTTTGAGAGGTTTTATAGTTGTCATTGGGAACATAGGAAAAGGAATCTCCCATTGTGATGCAGCTTTCCCAGGGAATGGAAAGAGCATGTTCCGGAACGGCCTGCTCAGGGGTAACATAGTTTTCCCATTTTCCGGGAACAGTACGGTCTACAATGATAATTCCAGGTTGATTTTTTCTTGCCATTGTTCCTATTTTATCCATATCAATATCCTGTTCTACTTTGATGGTACGCTGCCATTCTACTTTTGGATCTATAGTATGAAAAGGACGTACCCAGCCGCCATCCAGCCAAAGAATATCAATTTTACCATAATTGGATGTGACTTCATTGAGCTGATTGAAAGTAAACTTTTTAAAACTCTCCCATCTTTCCGGATATTTCTTAGGATCATAGTTGACATTCCTGTCTTTGGGTGGAAAGTAAGACCACCAATAGTCATCGGAATGCCAGTCCGGTTTTGAAAAGTAAGCCCCTATTTTAAATCCTTCTTTTCTGAACGTGTTGAAGATCTCTTTCGTTACATCAGATTTTGGATTTTTTGAAAATGGCGTTTTGGAAGAAGTGATCTTATACTCCGACTGTTGGGTATCAAACATGGCAAAACCATCGTGATGTTTGGTGGTAAAAACCACGTATTTCATTCCGGCCTTTTTTACTGCATCAGCCCATTTTTGAGGATTGAACTGAGCGGGATTGAAAGTCGTTTGAAGATTTTCATAATTTTTTACATATTCATAGTAAGATTTTCCGTGCTCAGGTTTTCTCTGCGTCCATGATTCGTCTTCCGGACATAAGCTCCAGCTTTCAACAATTCCCCACTGGCTGTAGGTTCCCCAATGCATAAACAATCCAAATTTCAGATCCTGCCATTGGTCCAGATTCTGAACAACCAAAGGGTCTGTAGGTTTCTGATAGCCGTCGGATACATTGTGGGCCTGCGAAAATACGATTGAACTGATAAAAAAGGATGAAAGGAAAAAAGGTTTTATTTTGGATATACCCAACATATGGAATAGTTTTCCGCTAATTTAATTATCCTTTGGGAAACCTACAAACATTAGGATTCCAATAGATTAAGAAGAGCATCATCAAATTCCGGATATAAAAACTGAAATCCACTTTTTTGGAGTCTCTCCGGGTAAACGTTTCGGCTTTTCAACAGTAATTCGGTTTCTGTATTCAGGAATACAGATGCGATTTCCAATTGCCAGACTGGAGCATTAAGCCCAAAAGGAACATTCATTTTTTTCCTCAGTTTTCTCATCATATTTTCATTGGAAACCGGAGCCGGAGCCGTTATATTAACAGTTCCTGAAATATTCTCATGCTGAATAATCCAGTCCACAGCTTTGCAAAAATCCTCAATATGAATCCAGCTTACCATTTGATGTCCTCTTCCCTGTTTTCCCCCTAAACCCATCATAGTAATCATTTTCAGTTTTGGAAAAGCACCACCATCATTTCCAAGAACAATAGAAGTTCGAAGGGCTACTTTTCGTATTCCTTCATTTTTGACTGTAAAAAATTCTTTTTCCCAGCTTTTGCAGATATTCATGGAAAAGTCATCCCCAATAATTCCGTTTTCTTCTGTATTGAAATGCATTTCAGAATGAACGTAAATGGTTGCAGAACTGGCATTCAGCCAAATTTTCGGTTGATCAGAACATTGATCTACAGCTTTCTGTAATATCCTTGTACTGTCTATTCTTGAGGAATAGATTTCCTGTTTATTTTTCTCATGATACCGGCAATCCACAGATTTTCCTGTAAGGTTGATCAGAATATCTGCTTTTTCCAGGCTATTTTTCCATTCACCTATTGTTTGTGCATCCCAATAGATTTCATTTTTACGTTGAGGATTACGGGTCAGAATGTATACCTGATTACCCTTTTCTGTAAAATATTTTTCTAAGTTTTCGCCAAGAAATCCGGTGCCTCCGGCTATGATTATTTTCATTGTTTTTAAGTTTAAGGTTTAAAGTTTGGAGTTCAATGTTTAAGGTTTTCCCACAGATTTCGCAGATTTTCACAGATACTTGTGATGAGATATATCTTATTTAAACGCTGTAAACTTTTAAGAAAAAAATCAAAAATTTTTACAGACTTATGTGTACTTCTTCTGCGTAAGATATGTTCTTAATATCACTTAAATGCTTATCTTTTGTGACTTTTGTGGTTCCATATTATATGTTCTCACGGATATTTGTGGATAGGAAGGTTTTGCATTTTTTGCTTTTTCAGCTGATATATTTTTTGGTTTTGACTTGGATTTCTGAGCCTTCGGCTAACATTACTGAAACAGGCTGTTGATGGTTCAGGCATTCAAAATCAGTTCCGTAGATCTTTTGAAAATCAACTTCCAAATGGTATTCTTTTATGGTGTAGCATTTCCATTTTGGATGACATACTTCGTATTCAGAGGTTGTATTTTCTTTTTTGGTAAATCCAAAATAATGTTCTGTGATAAATTCAAATTCAGAGTTTTCTTCCATAGGTTTTGCCGTGTTCTCCGCCATTATCTGAATAGAATGCCAGTTTTTATCTTTCCATGAATACCGGATCAGCAGTTCATCTTTATTTTCATGGATCTGGTTTTTCATGGGCATAGTGTGATAATTCTCTTTGTAAATAGAATTTGCAACCAGGCTCAATGCAGGTTTGGGAACAATTTCTTTGATGAATACCACTCCTCTTTTCCAGATTCCATTTTCTTTTTTTCTGACATAAAATCTTAGGTTCACTTCTTCAAAATTCCGGTGGAAAGGAATGGGAAATCCTAAGAGTCTGGTATTTAAAAACATGAATCCGACCAGACTTACGTAACATTTGCCTTTATAAAAATCGAGTTCTGTTCCTTTTGGAAGGTATGGCAATAAGAGGTCAGGATCAATTTCGTAATTGATGATGGCCAGTTTTCGCCATTCTGCTTTTAAAAAGTTCATAATTCTCTGTTTTAGGTTAAAAAATGGCTATTCCGTCATAGGTAGAAGATTCTGCAATGGTTTTGATCAGTTCATTTCTTTTGAGCAGGAAGTTTTTAAGGTATCCTCTGAGAAAAATGGCATTGAATAATTTTCCTATGATGCCTAGTGGAGATTCAAATTCAAAAATATCGGTCATCAATGTTTTTCCGTTTACAGATTTAAAAATATGCCGATGGCGCATAGACTTGAAAGCTCCTTTCTGCATAACATCTATGAACTGAATGGGTTTTTCCATGCTGGTAATTTTTGTGGTAAGGTTTTGATACACTCCCAGATGTTTTGCCCGCCAGGTAACTGTTTCATTTTCTTCAATCAGTCCTGAAGTACGTCCTGCGATTGCTTTTTCATGAGTTTTTGAGGTGGATTGCTGATGTAGATCAATATTCCTTGCCAGATCAAAAACATAGTGAATATCTGCGTTGATTACTGTATTTAAATAGATTGTTGACATTTTCAGAGGTGTTAAGTTTTTTTAAATTTTAAATTCAATGGTGGTCAGAATAATGATGGCCAGTGCCGTTATTCTAAACAATATCCAGGAGATCGTAGGCAGAAAGTTCAGCTTAAGTATTCTGCATCTTCTTATATGTTCCAGAAACATAATCAATACTACAATTCCAAAGTATATCATGTAAAAAACAGGAGTAAAACTCGTTATCAGAGCAGGCATTAAAAGTAAAGTCCTGATTAAGGAAACAGTCATCATATTTCCGATATAATCCCAGATTTTATCTTTGAGATAGGTTTTTAAAAAGAAGGCCTGCCAAGCGATCTGGCCAAGGCAAACTGCAAATTCTCTCAGGAAATTCCTTTCTAAATTCAAGTTTAGTTTACCAGAAAACAGGCTTAAGATATAGGCTGAAAAAATAACAACAAAGCTGATGTATGCTATTCTGTATTTCAGGTTAAAATCCGGAATGCAGGATTGTTCTGTATCATCTTTTGGGGAAGGAATAATCTGTTTCCGGTTATAAGAAACAAAGGAGTACAGTTTTTGAAAAAACCAATACAGAGGTTTTATACGAGCCATTTTTACCAGCCATGGAAAAGAGTTTCCAATGATGAGAAGCAGGCTGTCTAAACCATACACGACTTCATTTTTGGTATGGTCTACCAATGCAATTTCATTTTTCGCCCGATTGAAATCGATGAGGCTTTTATTTCTGCCTGAGAGTTCTGTAAATGCTTCTCTTCCATCTTCATCCAGCATTCCACATTTTGTAAAACCTTTGGAATAGAGATTACACATTGGGCATTCATTGTCGTAGATTAATGTGTGATTTTTGAGCGTTTTCATAATTGTGATTTATAAGGTTCATAAGTAGTGTAGCAATCATAAACATATGCCGCGGCCATCACAGGGCTGTATAAAAGAGCGGCCATTAAAACATATCCAAAAAAGTCATTGATATGTTTCTCTGTAAACAAAATGGCTACAATAATCCAGACCGGTGCTATTACAATTCCATACGCGATATACAGTGCTGACTTTTTTGTTTTAAAAAACAGTTTGATCAGGAAACTTACCATTTGCGGAATTCCTACTATAAAATAAAACAGAACAAATCCCGACAAACCACCAAATAAAAAAGCCTGAGGTCCTATTATTATAAAAAACAGCTGAATGTAATAATCATATTTTGCAAATGTTTTCATGGTAATAACTGTTTAAAGTGATCCTTTTCTTCTGAAATAAATAATCAGGAATAAATGAATGATTAAATTTTTCATACTTATTGTTAGTTTTATATTTTCAGTAATTTTTGAAAGTTAGTTTGAAATAAAAAAGGATTTTCATCCTCTTTCAGTTTTCTATTTCAACAGATTGGTAATCTTCCCTACCAGCCAGTGGTCATCACTTTTTATCGCCAGATCCATAATATTGTTGATTTTTCCGGTTACAGAACTGAAATCAGTCATCAGCTTGATAAATTCCTGAGCTTCTTCCGAGTCATTATCCTCAATATTTTTTAATTCTTCCAAAAAAGAAATTACAGGTTCAATTTCTCTCTTTCTGCGTTCTTTGGTTATCTGTTTGAAAAGATACCAGACATCTTTTTCTGCCACGAAATATTCTTTACGGTCTCCTTTCACAAATTCCTTTTTCACAATTCCCCAGTCTATTAGGGCACGAAGATTCATATTGGCATTTCCTCTTGAAATCTCCAGCTGCTCCATTACTTCATCGGTAGAAAGGGGTTTGCCGCTAGCCAAAAGCAGTGCGTGCACCTGTGCCATCGTACGGTTGATTCCCCAATTGGTAGCAAAGGTTCCCCAGGTCTGAATGTATTTTTCTTTTGCTTCTGAAAGTTGCATTGTGTTCCGCTTTTAATTTCTGTAACAAATGTAATTATATTTTTTGAATTTTCAATAATTTTTGAAAATTAATTTTAAAAGGTTTGCTTATTTTCAGTTTTGGTGTCATCGAATTCTGTTGTATCCAGCTTCCAGAAGTCATTTTAAACTTAACTTCTCTTTTTAAATGTTGCTTTCTTATAGCCAGTTTTTTCTCCTTGTCAAGGTTTAAAACCTTGACAAGGAGAAAAATTATGGTTCAATACTCGTTGTAATTCCTTGATTCCAATATTTTGCTTCCGGCATGTAATAGAGATAAACATTGCTTGATTTTCCTGTGTAGGTTCCTGCAAACTCTACTTTAAGATCAAGATTGATGGTTTTCGTTTCTTGTGCATTGAAATGTTCCCAGTACAGCACCAGATAATTATCAAAGATTTCATAGTAAGAAACCTGCTTTTTATCTATCAGATCTTTCAATAAAGCATTTTGAAGAGTCAAGCCTGCAGGAATACCAATTTTTGCTATGGTCATGGGTAACTGGCCATTTATTTTATTTTTAATAGTAACAGTCATTCTCCTGGTCTCTCCTACTTTAGACGCTCCGGGTTTTAGCTTTGTGTCCATGATAAGAGGAATATCCTTGCTTTCAGGTGCCTGTAATGTATAATATTGATATTCCAGTTTATAAGGCAGTCCACTTTTAGTGGGATAATGAATATTGATTCTATTTTCACCCGCTTTGTATGCTGATGAAAGGCTTATTATGGGTGAAGTATTGGCCTTATTGATTGTGATAACCGGTCTTTCAACTCCAAATAACTGCTCATTTTTAGAGAAAAATTCAGACAGTGCCTGTACTGCCAATGTTGTTGCCTGAGTAGATCCGAATCCATAATATCCATTGAAACTGATTAATTGATCTGCAGCTTCTGCTATTTTCAACTGGTTGAGTTTTTCATCTTTCTGAAGTGCCATGATATACAGGGAAAGGGTTTCGGCATCGGCTGATATTCCCCATGAGCCCGTAAAAGTGATTTGGGATTTTACTTTCTTTGATTCATATTGCTGATCAAGAATCTTCATCAAATCATCATATTCTGCCTGCTTACCTAAATGAGCCGCTGCATTGGCAAGCAACGCCAGCTGATAAGAGTCTTTTGTGGCTAAAGCTCTTTTCATCATCACTTTAAAGGAATCTTCAATTTCATTTTTGAGGCCCAGTTTGGATAAAGCATAGACCACGTACATATTTCTCGACCAGGAATATTCGGAAAAATCTTTTTTGGATTCATAACCTCTTCTCACCTCAAACAGACCGTTTCCGTTTTTCTTTGATAAGATAAATGAGGAAAGCCCCTGAATAAGCTTAGCATCTTGATTTACATACTTTTTTAAATCCGTAAATTCCAATAATGCAAATGCTGAAAGTGACACATCCGATTCTTCGCTGTTGAAATACCCGAATCCTCCGTCTTTATTTTTATAGCTCAACATTTTCTGGAAGCCTTTTTTCATATTTTTAATGACTTCATTTTCTGTTGCTGTATTTATTTTTTTACTTGATTTCAAATAATCCAGAATAAAAATATTAGGATACACCGTTGAGGAAAGCTGTTCAAAGCATCCGTATGGTTCTTTCTTCAATTGTGCCAGATTGTCAAACAATTGCAAAGCAGTGCTTTCAAATACGTAATATGAGGAAAATAAGCTTCCATTGATATATTCCGGAATATTGATTTTTATCTCTTCTGTTTTGTTATTGATAATGGAAAACTGATGGGGAAATCCTTTTTCTTCAACTTTAAACGGAAGGATCATTGTTTCTCTGAAATCTCCGGATCTTATGGTAAACTGAATATGGGAATCTATGATTTCATCGGTCTGTATTTTAACAAATAACCTTCCTGATTCCAGTGGTTTCAGGGTAATCAAACTGTCAGACTGCAGCAGTCTTACATGATTGGGAACAATCACGTCCATGGTCATTTTCCTGATTTCAGAGGAATTATTTTTAATAACAACAGGAATGGTCATCTGATCGGTTCTCGTCAGGTATTGTGGGATTTTGCTGTCTATTGAAATGAGACTCTGAGCAGCATAAGTTGTTTCATCTCTCCCTACAAGTCCTGACGCAGCAATACCTTCTGTCATAATTCTAAAGGTAGAATTGGCATCTGAATTATAAAATTCCACTTTTGCCTTTCCGTTTTTATCGGTTTCTACTACAGGATTCCAGTAAAGAGCTTCTCTATAATCAAAACGGTAAGAGGTATTGGTGGTCTTATATTCAGGATACACAAATTCTCTTGATCCTGCATACGAAACAAGTCGTTCATAGGGCAGCGCTTCTATGGCAAGATAAGATTTCGGGGTAATATCAAATCTGATTTTTGAGCTGCTGTTTTTATATGAATTCACAATCACCACTCCATTTGCAGCCCTGCTTCCATAAATAGCAGTCGCTGCAGCATCTTTGAGAACAGTGATGCTATTGATATCATTTGGGTTGACGGTGGTATTGAAATTTTCTACAGGAGCACCGTCAATAATAAATAATGGACTCTTATTGGTCATAGAGACCGATCCTCTGATATGGATCTGTGCTCCCGTTCCCGGCTGTCCGGTACTGATGACGAGTCCTGCTACTTTCCCATTCAACAAAGAAGCTACATTGGGATTTTGAATCTCCGTAGCAGATGTTATTGTAGTGGACGACATGGTATTACTCTTCTTCGCCATTGAACTATACCCTAATACAACAACTTCTTCAATGTTTTTATTCGTAACAGTATCTTTTCTGGAATGACCAGAATTACTCAGCGGGCTGGTGTTGTTCTTGTTTTCTTTTAATGCTTTTTCTTTTTTTTCAGCTTCTTTTACAATTTCTTCTACATCTATATGGGAAAGATTTTGCTTTGTTAAAGGATTAATATCCAGATTATAAGACAAAATCCTGATTTTCACCAGATGCTTAGGCTGAAAAGATTTGGCAATAATTTTATGTTCATTGCCTGCATTCAGATCCGAAAAATAGAACTTTCCATTTTCAGAGACCGTCTGTTTAAGGATTTTTCTACCACTTGTGTCCAACAGAAAAACCTCTGCTTTTACTGGTTTTTTGTTCTCATCTTCCACAATTCCATAGATTGAGTTTTTCTTTTCAGGAAGGTATTTGTATTTATTGGTTTTTAAAACCTCCGGGATGAGTTCGAAGTATCTGTAGCCATTTGTGAGCATGACAAGATCTAAGCTTTTATCGGCTTTTTCTTCTTTTTTATCGAAATAAAACTGAGGTTTTTCAATTTTCCCTCTCAACTCAGAGTCCATCAGAAGCCAGGAAACAATATGATTCTGTTTGTCATCGGCATACGTCCATAACTTATCATCCACCACACTCAATCCAAGGTTAGCCGGAATCGGGCTGTTGTTTTCATCGGTTGTTTCAATATTCAGGATCACTTTTTCTCTGGGCAGATAATGTTGTTTTACAGGGTTAACCTTTATATTCAGCTGGTTCACTTTATTGGTAAAAACAATACGTTCTGCAATAGGAAGAGTATGGTCAAGAACCGTAAACCTGCAGATTCCCACAGGAAATTTTTTCTCATCAATTTCCAATGAATTACTTCCATTTTTTAAGGTAAGAGTTTTAGAATATATTTCTTTTCCGCGGAAACTTCCCTGAAGAGTAATCGTTTTTTCCTGAGTTGAAGTGATGGTAAAATTCAGTTTTTTATTTTCATTTTGAATATTTAAAACCAATCCGTCATTCTTTGCTTCAGGAAAATTAAAAGTCTGGTTTATATTTTCCGGTTTACTCACTTTTGCATAGTAAGATTCTCCCTTTTCAGGGGTAAAACGGAAGCTTCCCATCCCGAAATTGTAGGCTGAAATTTCTTTTATCTTTTCATGATTCTGATTGTAAACAGCCAGGACAGCATCTACAGGTTTTTCAAATTCATCGAGAATTTTAAAGGCTATATTTTGTTCTATTCCATTGATAAAAGTTCCTCCTTCAGGTAAAAATTTCACATCAAGATTATTCAGAACAATCGGAATGTTTCTGGAAATAGATTCTGTAAATCCATCAAAATTCACTTTAATATTCAACAGTGCATCAGAGGATTTCAACACTTCAGGAAGTGTAAAGGTTAATATTTTCTTACCTTCTTTATCAGTAATCAGTTTCCCTTCTGAAACGGTTTCCCCATTGTGCATTACGGTATAATCTGCTTCATAAAAAGGAATGGGAAGGTTACTCAGACTTCTCATTGAGAAATCGGCTGTCACCTCATCACCAGGTCCATATCCTTTTTTAGGAAAATCGAGTTTCATTAAAATCCTGGGAGAAACTATTTTCTGGAGGGTAATTTCTTTTTCAAAGGTATTTTTCCCTACTTCATTCTGCATCCAATTGGTAAAAGCTCTGATTTTATAAATCCCGCCTTTCATATCTTCATCAAAATAGAAATAGCCCTGAGCATAGCCATTGGTAATTTCATATTTCATTTTTTTCAAAATGCTTCCTGCCGGATCAACAATTTCAAAATTGACAACTCTGCTTTGTTCTACCGGAAGATTATGAGTTCCTTTTACCACATATATTTTAAAATACATTTCCTCGCCAGGTTTATAAAAAACATGATTGGTCTGAATGTAAGTTTTTTCTTTTTCAAAATCCTGAAATGACTGCTGGGCTTTCACAGAAAAAGTTGAGAATAATAAGCTCAGCAAGATGATATAGTTTGATATAAATTTGAAATTCATGGGTTAAAATTTGAGTGAAACAATGCATCCAAATGTTTTAAATGACGGAAGGTTGAAAAAATCCAATCCTCTCCCATTATCCATATCATAAAAATTCTGATTAGGATCTGCACCTTTATTGGCTTGCCAAAGCATTAGATTATTCACGTAAAAAGTCAGCTTAAGATTCTGATTTCCATAGTTAATCGGAAAATTGGAAGACAGTGAAATATTGTTGATTCTTATGTAATCTGCCTTTTGAATATAGTTTTCCGCTACTCCCAGATAGCCATATCTCGACCATCTGTTTTCCTGAACATTCCGGCTGGGATCATAGAAATCAACAGGAATCTGGTTGATACTTCCATTAGCATCTACACCCTGGAAAACATAATTTTTACTATTTCTTTGATCTCCGGAATCGGAAGAACGTCCATAATAATCAAGAACAGCCTGTGTTCCGTTCCAGAGGTGACCGCCTTTTTTCCACTCCCAATTGATATCTAAGGATAGATTTTTATAGGTAAAACTATGATTGAACTTCATTACAAAATCTGGCGTAGGATCTGCAATAATTTTCATTCCATTGGCTTTTTTAGGGAACCCAAACTCATCAATAATCAGTTGTCCTGCTGCATTTCTCTCAAAATAACTTCCCATCACAGCACCCAAAGCCTGGCCTTCTGACAATGTTTTATAAATGTCTTTAAATCCTGAAACAGCCAGATTCTGATATCCGGGAGCGATGCGGTATACAATGTCTTTATATTTGAAAAATGAAACTTTATGGTTGGTATAAATATGATAGCCAAGGCGCAATCGGTTGTAAGCAAAATTGAATTCATATCCGCTGTACGTATGGTCTGCAATATTCTTTAGCTTCAACTGATTATTTTCAAAAACAGGAAACAGATCATCTGTATTTTTTCTGTTGAAATATTCTCCATCCAAATTTATATGATAACCGATATTCAGCATGGCTCCTACTTTCCATTCTCTGGAATTGATGTTGGATAATCCTTTGAAACTTTCCACTTCCTGTACCGGAAAGTATTGATTATAGTTTTCTGCATTCAGCAAAGTTGTGGCATAAGATGCGTAAGATCTTGTTATTTCCGGTTCTGAGCTCAACTGAGTATAACTTCCCAGTAACTTAAAATTATAATTATACCAATCGAAAATCTCATTAAATTTTAAATAGACATTCGCTTTTGGCAGCCAATAATTATTTTTAAGGGAAGTATTGGAAATATAAAATGCATTCCCAAGATTAACACCTGCTTCAAAATCATAATTGCGAATCTCCATATTATAATTAAAAATATGGTCCTGTGAAGTTCTCTGATAGAGAGATCGCTGGTTGATAAAACTGTTATAAATATCAGATTTTCTATCATTTAAAATAAAATTCAGGCTGAAAATATTTTTAAAATCATAGTCTCCCAATGTATAGGAACCTAATATATTGGAATGGTATGCACTGCTGTTCTGAGTTCTTTCATTCAATACTCCATTGCTAAAACCATACGCAGAAGGTTTATACTGATCGAGATTCCAGATGGTATTTTTTTCGTAGGACTGGCTGATATTCACTTTAAAATGATCCCAGTTTTTTATTACATTAAGACTAAACCATCTTTCACGGTTCTGATAACGGTATTTGCTGTCCTGCTCAAAAAGAAATGAAGGGTTGTCTGCATATTGGCTGTAGCTTCTCTGAGAGCCATTGTTCAGAAAAGTATTCTGTTCATTGGAAAAGGAAACCGGTGTTAGCAGTGAATTCTGATAAGCCTTATTGAACAGCCCAATTCTATTGGTATTGGTTGCTTTATCTTCTTCATAATTAAAAGCAAGATTGATGTTATATCCTCCTAATTCTGTATTCAGTTTTGCTTTAAAGCTATTCGCGATATCAAACTGATCGATAAAATACATCTGATTTTTCTGCTGCCCCAGATTCAGGGAAAGCCGGATTTTTTCGTTGTTCCCTTCTTGTATAAAAGCATTTACGTTCAACTGATTGTTGTATCCTACTGTAGTTTTAAAAATGTCGTTTTTATATTTCCGTGCATGCTGAAGACCATCAACCCAGGGGATTAATTTTCCGTTCTGATCATATTCATAAGGCAATCCATTAAATCCCAATGTAGAAATATCGGGTCCGAAACTGAACATCTCATGGGTTTCAGGTCCCTTCCAGACAAGGTTTCCGTTTTCTGATCTTCCCTGAACATATCTGCTCTGCGTTGCCGGAACCGCATTTCTGTTTTTAATATCAAAAGAGGTCGTAAAGCTCCCGTTAAACATTAACATCCTACTATCAAGTCTTTTAACAGTATAAACACTGTCATTCTTTTGCTTTAATTTTCTTATCAGATTAAAATAAGAATGTGATTTTTTACTTAGTCGGGTCTTTGTTTTTTCAATACTAAAGTCATCTCTAATTTCCTTTGAAACCAAAGTATCATATGCTTTGCTGTAAATATTTTCTACATTTTTCTTTTCTGTCTGACTCTCCAGAATAGCTCTTAATTCTCTGAGTTCATAGGTAGAAATAACGTGAATGTTTTTACCCTGATTCCACACTAAAGTATCATAAGGTTTAGCAGCAATGATTGCAAATCCTTCCTCATCAGTCAGTTCATAAATGCCGCTGTTTTTATTATGAATCTTTAAAAAGTTCTGTACTTTATCTTTAGGTGTTAAAAATTTCCCGGAATAATACAATTGTGAGTTTTGTGCCTGTAATAAGCTAATGGTAAACGGTAATAACAGCAAATAATTCTTTTTCATCGGTAATTAGTATGTTTAAAAGTATAAAAAAAGAAATTTCCGGGGAAATTTCTTTTACAAATTATTTTTGAACTGTTTTATAACTTTCTATCAACCTTATAAATTCCGATCGATAGCCTTCTTCATCTTTACTTTTGCCCTGTTTGGCGAGGTTTTCGATATCTGAAAGGTCTTTCTTTGTAATCAGTTCAGAATTCCTTAGTACCAGTCCGAACCATGCCACTGAAGAAGCAAATTTAAAATCCGGGCTTACTGAAGATTTATTTTCTTTTTTAATCACGTTAGTTATCTCAATGCTTTTGTCTCCATCAGGTTTTTTGTACCTAAACTTTACCGTTGCCATTTCATCTCCAAAATTTTTCTTCTTAGAAATTTCAGAATATTTCAGTTTTGTTTCTTTGGGAATAAATTTAGAATCTACGTTGGCCGGGATAACTTCATATAAAGCAGTTACCGTATGTCCGCTTCCTAGTTCTCCAGCATCAATCTTATCATTGACAAAGTCTTCATTTCTCAGTTTTCTGTTTTCATACCCGATCAGTCTGTATGATTTTACATATTTAGGATTAAATTCAATCTGCACTTTTACATCTTTGGCAATGGTATAAATATTTCCTGCAAATTCTCTTCCCAAGAATTTATTGGCTTCCTGCATATTATCAATATAAGCGTAGTTTCCATTTCCTTTGTCTGCAAGGGTTTCCATGGTATTATCTTTATAATTTCCCATTCCATAGCCAAGGCAGGTAAGGAAGATTCCGGTTTTCCTTTTTTCTGTGATCAACGTTTCAATATCGGTGGTAGAAGAAGCGCCTACATTAAAATCACCATCTGTCGCCAGAACGACTCTGTTATTTCCTCCTTTGATAAAATTTTCCTTTGCCAGTTTATAGGCAAGCTCAATTCCTGCTCCTCCTGCCGTACTTCCTCCTGCCTGAAGATTATCCAACGCTTTAATAATTTTTCCTTTTTCACCTGCTGACGTTGGGGACAAAACCACTCCTGCACTTCCCGCATAGACTACAATCCCAACCTTATCCTTAGGTCTGAGCTGGTTCAGTAAAACTTTAAGAGAAGACTTCAGCAATGGCAATTTGTTTTCCGCATCCATAGAACCTGAAACATCAATAAGAAAAACAATATTGGATGCAGGCAGATGATCCATCGGGATATTTTTTCCCTGAAGTCCTATTTTGAGCAGTTTATGTTTTGGGTTCCATGGAGATTCACTGTATTCTGTATTAATTGAAAAAGGATCGCCATTGGCGGGTTGAGGATAATCATACTTAAAATAATTAATCATTTCCTCTACCCTTACTGAATTTTTATCAACTTTATTTCCATAATTAATCATTCTTCTTACATTGGAATAGGATGCATTGTCTACATCTATAGAGAATGTAGAAACAGGTTGGTTACGGGTTAATTCAAATGCATTTTCAACTAACGCTGCATATTCTTCATTGTCATAATCAATATCCTGATCAGCTTTTGTTGTAGTCTTTTTAACATTTTTTTTGTCACCCACCTGATGGTCATAAACTCTTCCTGGTTCATGGAATCTTATGGAACTTTCTACTTCCATTGCAGTAACTGACTTTGGTTTTGGGCAGCCATTATATTCCGGTAATCCCGGAACTGTAGGACAGGCATCGTCTTTATCTAAAATCCCATCTCCATCTGTGTCCGGCCATGGACAGCCATTATTTTCAGGAGGTCCCGCCACTGTAGGACATGCATCATCTTTATCAATTACCCCATCTCCATCTGATTCTACCCACGGACATCCTTCATTTTCTACCGGACCAGCAATATCAGGACATTTATCTAACTTATTAGGAATCCCATCCTGATCTTTATCTTTCCTGACACTGTAAGCCTTTGGCTCGTTGGTTGTTTCAGTATTTTTTTGAGTTTTACAGCCTGTCAATAATACAAGCCCTAGCATGGTTATTAGAGTTTTTTTCATTTTGTTCAAATTTCGGCAGGAAATTATTAAAATAAATTCAAACCTGTTAATAAATATTTTATCATGCTTATTTCTCTACAGTAAGAAAAGAAATTTCCAAAGAAATCTCTTTTCTTAAAAATCACTTTTGAACTGTTTTATAACTTTCTATCAACCTTATAAATTCCGCTCGATAGCCTTCTTCATCTTTATTTTTGCCTTGTTTGGCCAGGTTTTCAATATCAGAAAGGTCTTTTTTCGTAATCAGTTCAGAATTCCTTAGTACCAGTCCGAACCATGCTACTGAAGAAGCAAATTTAAAATCAGGGCTTGCTGAAGATAATCTGTTGTCAGCATTTTTAACAACCTGACTTATTTCACGGCTGGTATCTCCATCAGGTTTTTTATATCTGAATTTTATCGTAGCCAGTTCATCTCCAAATTCTTTCGAAGAGGTGTTCTGGGTATATTTCAGATCATTGTTCATGGGAATAAAGTGTGATTTTACATCTGCTGGAATCACCTCATACAAAGCAGTTACTGTATGCCCGCTTCCTAATTCTCCTGCATCAATTTTATCGTTGATAAAGTCTTCATTTCTCAGTTTTCTGTTTTCATATCCTATTAAACGGTAAGATTTTACCAATTTAGGATTGAATTCAATCTGAATCTTTACATCTTTGGCTATGGCATACATACTTCCTGCAAATTCTTTCCCTAAAAATTTATTGGCTTCCTGCATATTATCAATATAGGCATAATTTCCATTGCCTTTATCTGCAAGGGTTTCCAAGGTGTTATCTTTATAATTTCCCATTCCAAAACCTAAACATGTTAAAAAGACTCCTGATTTTCTTTTATCTTCAATCAGCGTTTGAAGATCTGAAGTGGAAGACATTCCAACATTGAAATCTCCGTCTGTAGCAATAATAACACGGTTGTTACCTTCTTTCACAAAATTTTCCTGTGCTAATTTATAGGCCAGCTCAATTCCTTCTCCTCCTGCAGTACTTCCTCCCGCCTGAAGGTGATCCAAAGCTTCAATAATCTTATCTTTTTCTCCAGCTGACGTAGGTGGCAGCACCATCCCTGCGCTTCCTGCATATACTACAATTCCCACTTTATCTTTAGGTCTAAGCTGGTTCAGCAAAACTTTAAAGGAAGACTTCAACAATGGCAATTTGTTTTCTTCATCCATTGACCCTGAAACATCGATAAGGAAAACAAGATTGGATACAGGCAGATGATCCATCGGGATATTTTTTCCCTGAAGTCCTATTTTAAGCAATTTATGCAGTGGATTCCATGGGGAGTCGCTGTATTCTGTATTGATCGAGAAAGGTTCTCCGTTTTTAGGCTGAGGATAATCATATTTAAAGTAATTAACCATTTCTTCGATTCTTACAGCATTTTTATCAACTGCCTGTCCATTATTAATCATTCTTCTTACATTGGAATAAGAAGCATTATCAACATCAATAGAGAAAGTAGATAATGGCTGGCTGCGAGTTAGTTCAAAAGGATTTTCAATAAAAGCATCATAGCTTTCATTATTTTGTGTAACCGGCGTAATCTGCTGTTGACTATTAATTTCATCCTGCAGCTTTTTCAGTTTTTTTCTTTCTCTTCTTGAAAGATCTTTGGTAGTCACTACAATAACTCCATTTGCTGATCTGCTTCCATAAAGTGCTGCAGCTGTGTTTTCTTTTAAAAGAATAACGCTTTCAATTTTGTTAGGATCTAATTTTCTGAAAATCTCCTCATTTGTCAGTATTCCGTTTACAATAACCAGTGCTTTATTTCCTGCTGTTACAGAAGATGTTCCTCTAATCCGCAGCTGATTGTCATTAATATATCCCTGAGTGATATTACTCCCCAGATTTCCTCCAGATGTACTGATTTGTATCCCTGCTACTTTTCCCTGCAACGATTGATAAACCGTAGCCTGGGGTAAGTTGCTGACAGAGGTGCTTGTAACTGTACTGGATGCTGTCACAGAACTTCTTTTAACTTTTTTTGAATATCCCATTACCACCACTTCTTCAATTTCTTTTGTTTTTAAAGTATCACTGTATATCGATGGTGAAGGTATCAATATTTTACCGGGAGCTTCTACTTGTGATATACCATGAGTAGCTCTTAATATATAGGGATCTACGGGTTCAACAAGTGTAGGCTGGTGAGCAATAGGACTCGGTAAAGACAACTCTTCTTTTCTGATTTTATCTTTTATTTTCCGATCTATTTTCGCAATATCCGTTTGGGTAATCGGACCTCTTGAAGTTGTATTTTCTGCAATGACAGGTTTTAAAGGCTCTGCAGTTTCTTTTTTATTCATAAAATAAAGGGCACCTAAACCAATCACCAGGCTTGCAGCAATACCATACGGCAGCCAAAGAGGAATCATTCTCTTTTTTTCTTCTTTTTTATCTAATTTTTCTTCAATCTTAACCCATACTTTTTCAAAACCAGGAAAAACGGTTGGTTCTTCAGAAAGCTTAGAGGCTTCATTGAATTGTTGATCTATATGATTATTTTCCATTGTTGTAAAAGTTTAAATGTTTTGATTCACTAAAAGTTCCTGCAGCTTTTTTCGTGCAAAATTGAGCTGGGATTTTGATGTACCCTCGCTGATGGAAAGCATGGTTGCAATTTCCTTATGGGGATATCCTTCAATAGCGAAAAGATTAAAGATGGCTCTGCAGCCTTCCGGGAGAAAATTCAGTAAACTGAGAATATCTTTTTCCAGAGAAAGATTTTCTGTGGTTCCCTCGGAATGATCAATGAAGTTTTCTTCCAGGGAAATAAAGAGTCCTTTATTGGTTCTTAATTTCTGCAGGCATTCGTTTACTGTTATTTTTCTAGCCCAGGCTTCAAAGGTTTCGGGGTTCTGAAGCTGAGTAATTTTCGTGAAAATTTTATAGAACGTATCAGCCAATACTTCTTCTATATCTTCATCGTTTTTCAAATAGCGTCTGCAGACTGCGTAAAGCCTGCCCGCCATTTTTTCGTAAACCTTCCGCTGGGCATTGCGGTCGCTACGCTGGCATTCCAATAATAATTCTTGTTCCATAGTCAGGAGTTATATTATTATAGATGCATAAACTTTTCCAGGGGTTGGAAACATGGTCAACTTTTTTATTAAAATATCGAGAAAGTCAATTTTCAGATCAGCCATTTGATATTTTTTTCATTTCAAATTTAACTTTTCCATCTGTAACAAATCTCTATTATCAACGACTATTAATACAAATAATCTTTTTATAGTAATGAAAAATGCCAAAATTGCATCATTACTTTTTGTTTTGTCTGCAGGAAGTATGATGTTTGCCCAAGATGACTTGATTAACAAGTTAAAAAACAACCAATCTCAAAATGCTAATTTTCAGTTCACGACGTTAAAAGACGTTGGCGCAACTTCTGTAAAAAACCAGGGTTCATCAGGAACTTGCTGGAGCTACTCCGGAAATTCTTTCCTTGAATCTGAAATGCAGAGAATGGGCAAAAAACCTGTAGATCTTGCCGAAATTTTTACAGCAAGAAATTCTTACCATGATAAAGCAAAATTATATGTTTTGAATAATGGCGCAATCAGCTGGGGTGACGGAGGAGAGCTTCACGATGTCATTAATATGTACAAGAAGTACGGAGCAGTTCCTCAGGATGCGTATACAGGATTAAAATCGGGACAGACTACCAACAACTTCAAGGAAATGCAAGGGAAACTGAAGCCGGTTCTTGACAGCCTTGTTCAAGCTTCTTCAAAAGGGAAACTGACCGATAACTGGATGGATTCTGTAGATGCAATTCTTGATGAGTATTTAGGAAAAGTACCTGCTAACTTTACGTATGAAGGGAAAAACTATACTCCTAAAACATTTGCTAAGGAAGTAGTAGGAATCAACCCTGAAGATTATGTAGAATTATCTTCTTACAAAGATTATGCATATTATGAGAAATTTGTAGTTCCCATTCCTGATAACTGGAGCCACGATTCTGACTGGAATATTCCGATGAAAGATCTTACAGCAATCATTGACAATGCAGTAACTAAAGGATATTCTGTAGGTTGGGCAACTGACGTTTCCGAACCTTATTTCTCTTACAAAAACGGGGTAGCTTACGTTCCGGACATGGATCTTGATCAAATTACAGCAGAGAATAAGCAGACTTTGTTCACAGAGCCTAAAAAAGATAAAACCATTACTGAAGACATGCGTCAGAAAGCCCTTAACAATCTTTCTACAACGGATGACCACGGTATGCACATTGTAGGTTTGGCAAAAGACCAGACGGGTAAAGAATATTATATGGTGAAAAACTCATGGGGTGTAACCAATGATTTTGCCGGATATCTTTATGTAACAAGACCTTATGTTGAATATAAATCAACGGCAATTCTTGTTCACAAAAATGCCATCCCAAAAAACATTTTAAAGCAACTGAAACCAACGAAGAACATTGGTTTGTAAGAAAAGAAATCATTTCTGCCATTTTTAAAGGGCAGTTTTAGATATTTAAATCTGTTAAAACCCGCTCCCGGAAATTCCGGAGCGGGTTTGTTTTTATTCTGAAGTATTTCTTTCCATGAGAGGTATTTATATAAATTCACATTGGAATATAAACTCTTGTCTGGCTTCCAAAAAATATTATATTTGTATAAATCAACAAATTATTACCTATGAAAAATTTAAGAAAATTATTAAAGTCAGATTTAAAGAGCATCATTGGAGGAAATGCTCCGGAATGTCCGGAAGGAACTACAGCTTGCTATATTCCAGGCAGCAACGGAATTCCTCCCCGCTGGAGATGTGTTCAGGATTCTATAGGCTGTCCATAGACTTATAAAAATCGGCTTTCAGGAAATCCTGAAAGCCGATTCTTTAATAAATAGGTGAAAATTAAATATAAAATAAAGTGAATTATGCTGATTTAATACCAGACAGAATTGTCAATTCAGCTTCACAAGTCAATAAATTATGCTGTTAAAAAATTGACCGCGGAAGTGAATTCACCATTCCTTATTGATATTAAAATAAAACGCCCATACTTTCTGCTGAGAAATCCAGAAGAGCTTCAGTGTTTCCTTCTTTGATCTTCTGTACCCATTGGTGATCCTGTAAAATGGCTCTTCCTACTGCAACAAGATCAAATTCTTCATTATCAAGTCTTCTGATCAGTTCTGTAAGATCTGTTTTTTCTGTTCCCTCACCAGCAAATGCATTAAGAAAATCTCCGTTCAAGCCTACAGAACCTACTGTAATGGTTGGCTGTCCGGTAATTTTTTTAGCCCATCCTGCAAAGTTTAAATCAGAACCTTCAAATTCCGGTTCCCAGAAACGACGCTGTGAACAGTGGAAAATATCTACACCAGCTTCTTTTAAGGGTAATAGCCAGTCTTCCATTTCATTAGGAGTAAATGCCAGTCTGGTTTTATAATCCTGCTGTTTCCATTGTGAAAGACGGATAATAATGGTGAAATCCTCTCCTACTGCCGCTCTGATAGCTTTTACAACTTCTACAGCAAATCTGCTTCTCTCTTTTAGTGTTTTACCTCCGTATTCGTCAGTCCTTGTATTGGTAACTTCCCAGAAAAACTGATCAATAAGATAACCATGTGCTCCATGGATTTCAATACAATCGAAACCAAGATCTTTTGCTGATTTTGCAGAAGCTGCAAACTGTGCAATGGTATCCTGAATATCTTCAATCGTCATTGTTGAAGCTTTTTCCATTTGAACTAACGGATAGTCTTCCGACATTCTTGTATCTCCTACATGCCAGATCTGAGGACCCATTTTACCTCCATTCTGATGTACAGTATCGATTACATTTTTCCAGCCGTTTAAAGCTTCTGTTCCATAGAAATCCGGGATATTCTGCAGGTTTTTTGATCCTGGTCTGTTAATCACAGTTCCTTCAGAAAGAATTAATCCTACTTCTGAAGCAGCTCTCCTTCCGTAATAGTCTGCAATATTCTGAGTAGGAACTCCATTGTCAGATTGTGCTCTGGTCATAGGAGCCATTACTATTCTATTTTTAAGCTGTAGATTCTTGTATTGAAACGGTTTAAATAATGATGATGTGCTCATATTTAAATTTACATTTTATAATTGTTACACAAAGTAACTAATAATAGTTCACTTTTGTATCTTTTATTAAAAAAATAGTGGTAACTTCGCAGTAACTTACATTAGTAACATCAAAGTAACGTATGAAACTTTGGTTTTATATGCTGTTTAAAATAAAGATCTCCTTATGAAAAAGAATGAATTGATGCAATACAGCTGCCCTCTGGGCAAGGCAATGGCCGCTTTGGGAAGCAAATGGAAGCCCATTATTGTTCTTGTTATTAAAGACAGGAAGTTACGTTTCGGGGAACTGGCAGTACGCATTAATGTCATTTCCAGAAAGGTCTTGACTGATCAATTGAGGGAGATGGAAACGGACGGACTGGTTATCCGTGAAGAGTTTAAAGAACTACCTCCACGAGTGGAATATTCTCTCACAGAAAAAGGATTGGCTTTATTACCTATTCTATATTTACTGGAAGAGTGGGAAGCTAAATATCAGGTGAAAGGACAGCATGAAGATAAAGATTGTTCTTTTTTGAATGAAGATATAAAAAATAAAAAAGCTGTCAATGTTTGATGGCTTTTTGCTTTTTAAAACAATTCTGAGCATTATTTATTAATTATCCGGCTTACTTTTTATAAATAAGGATAAAATAAAAAATGTAATTAAAAACATAATAAACTGAATCAATAATACAGGCCATATACTTGGATCGGCATATCTACATCCGAAACTCAAAATTGAGACAGGAAATGTTACTATTAAAGCATATAAAGTCCATTCACCATATAATAGATCACTGCCATAAGCTGAACATACTGCCAATGTTCCGGTTCCTACATATAATATCGAAATAATGAGCGCCCATTTTCTCGACTTCAAAAATGAAGTTATTTCTTTCATGTTTTATTTAATATAATTAAGCACTTTCAAAAAGGTAAGTATATAACGAAAAGGTAAGCATATAGGTTCAAAGCTATTTCTGATGCAAATTTGCAGAAAATATTTCACTATGAATTACAAAGAAATTGCAAAAGAAACCATTGGAAACCTATACAAAACCCACAACAGCATCCGAAAATCCGGTATTGATGAAAAACTGATTGCTTTGGTAGAACTTCGTGTCTCACAAATCAATGGCTGTGCCTATTGCTGCAGCTATCATGCTAAAGAATTATCTGATTTTGGCTTTGAACAGGATGTCATCAACAGACTTCCGGGCTGGAAACACACCAATGCATTCAATGATCAACAAAAGCTTGTTTTAGAATGGGCTGAAGCTCTCATTGACAGTAAAGATGACTGGCAACATATCAAAACAAAACTAACGAAGCAATTTACGGAAAGAGAAATTGTAGAGCTTACTGCAAGCATTACCTTGATGAATACGTTGAATAAGTTGAGGATTACTTTGGCTGAGGGAGATTAATCAAGAAGGAGCTATAAATCTATGGCTGTTTTTATTTTTGAATAGATAATTTATTAAGCTTTATTTGAACACTTTCATGGTAATCGCCATTAAGATAATATACAAATCCTTTCTCTATCACAGCTTTTGAACCTGCTGTAGGAATTGAATCTTTGTATTTAAAATAAAGGGTATCATTTTTTAAGCTATAACTTCCGCTGTACACATCGTTGTCCCGCATCATTCCATGAGAAATGAATTCGAAACTGTTATCATCATACATTTTCAAATAAATCCAGCCTAAAGGAGCTTCTCTGTCTGCCAGTAAAACTTCTTTTTTATTCGCTTTCTTACAACCTATAATTATTAATATTAAGATCAAATATAAGAATCTAATTTTCATGGTTTATCACTGAAGGATTCAAGTAAATATAAACAAAAAAACCGCTCCCAAAAGGAAGCGATTTTAAAATGTATCTAAAATCCCAATTAGAATATTGCAGGATATTTCTGAGGATTTGTTTCATTAAACATTGCGTAGATTTTTTCTACCATATCATCTGTAGACGGCTTGCTGAAGTAGTCACCATCACTTGCATAGGCAGGTCTGTGATCATTGGCAGAAATCGTCAACGGATCTGAATCCAGGTATCTGAATGCTTTTTGTTTTTCAAGGATCTGCTGTAAGATAAATCCTGTAGTACCTCCTTCCACATCTTCGTCAATCACTACTAATCTGTTGGTTTTCTTAACACTTTCAGCAATTTCGTGAGATAAATCGAAAGGAATTAATGACTGGATATCAATCACTTCTGCAAAAATTCCCAGTTTTTCCAATTCGTTAGCTGCTTCCGTTACAATTCTCCATGTAGAACCGTAAGTTACCAACGTAACGTCTTTTCCTTCTTTTGTTACTTCAATCTTCCCTACAGGCACAGTGAAATCACCTAAGTTATCAGGCTGTTTTTCTTTTAATCTGTATCCGTTCAGACATTCTACGATGATCGCAGGTTCGTCCGTCTGAAGCATTGTATTGTAGAATCCAGCAGCTTTCGTAAGGTTTCTAGGGACAAGAACCAAAATACCTTTTGAAAGGTTAAGAATACCTGCCATTGGAGAACCTGAATGCCAGATTCCTTCCAGTCTGTGACCTCTTGTTCTGATGATCAATGGCGCTTTCTGACCACCTTTTGTTCTGTAATGTACAGTTGCAAGATCATCACTCATTCCCTGCAGACAGTAAAGAACATAGTCTAAGTACTGGATTTCCGCGATAGGTCTCAATCCTCTCATTGCCATACCAATCCCCTGTCCAAGGATCGTTGCTTCACGGATTCCTGTATCAGCGATACGTAAAGCACCGTATTTCTCCTGCATTCCTTCCAATCCCTGGTTTACGTCACCGATATTTCCGGTATCTTCTCCAAAGATTAAGGTTTCAGGATATTTTTCAAATATTTTATCAAAGTTGTTTCTGATTACGACTCTTCCGTCTACATCTTCAGAACTGTCAGAATATACAGGCTTAATTTCCTGAATATTTTCTGCTTTCCACTCAGACTGAGAGTATAAGTGAGAAGAATAGTTGTCCTTTTCAACAGCAGAAACTTCATTGTACTTCTGCATCAGTTGATTTCTTTCTGCAGAGTCTGTCCCTCTTGTTGCCAGTAATGCTTTTCTTACCAAATGGAAGATATCTTTCTTCGCTTTTGAAACCAACTTATTGAAGTTAGCAATATATGTTTCCACTTCAGCATTCTGACCTTTAAGATTTTCTACTAAAGGTAAGATAGACTGGATAAGCTCTGAAATTGCTTTCTGATAGTTTTCCCAAGCTGCCTTCTGTCCTGTTTTTGCTGCCTTCTTCGCTTCCTCATCAATAGCGTCTAATTCTTCAGCCGTAGCAATCACTTCTTCTTTTCCATCAATATCGATAGAATAGTTCAGGATCCACTCTTTGAATTTTGCCAGACCGTCATATTCAGCTTCCCAAGCCAGACGCTCTTCGTTTTTATATCTTTCATGAGATCCGGATGTAGAGTGTCCCTGAGGCTGCGTAACATCAATTACATGCACTACTACCGGTACACTTTCTGTTCTTGCGAAATGTTCTGCCTTAGCATAAGCCTCTAATAATGCAGGATAATCCCATGCTTTCACTTGGATAATCTCACATCCCTGATTTTCTCCTTCTTTTCTTTGGAAACCGCTTAGCATTTCACTGATATCAGCTTTTGCTCTCTGGTTTTTAGTAGGCACTGAAATTCCGTATCCGTCATCCCAGATTGAAACAATCATAGGAACCTGAAGAGCACACGCCGCATTAAGCGTTTCCCAGAAATGTCCTTCTGCTGTAGAGGCATCCCCAATAGTTCCGAAAGCAATTTCGTTACCTTCTCTTGAGAATTTTTCAGAACCTTCAAATTTTACGCTTTTATAAATTGTAGAAGCCTGAGCCAATCCCAATAATCTTGGCATTTGTCCGGCTGTAGGAGAAATATCTGAAGAAATATTTTTCTGAGCTGTTAAGTCTTTCCAGCTACCATCTTCATTTAAACTTCTTGTTGCAAAATGCCCGTTCATCTGTCTTCCAGCTGAAGCAGGTTCTCTTTCCACGCTTGTATCTGCATACATCTGTGCAAAGAAACTTTCTACTGTTAAGGCATCTATTGCCAATGCAAAAGTCTGATCCCTGTAATATCCTGAACGGAAGTCTCCATTTCTGAAAACTTTCGCCATTGCAAGCTGAGGAAGTTCTTTACCATCCCCAAAAATTCCAAATTTAGCTTTTCCCGTAAGAACTTCTCTCCTTCCGAGATAAGACATTTCACGAGAGATCCTTCCTAACCTGTAGTCTTCAAGTATTTGATTTTTAAAATCTTGAAAGGATATTTGCTGTGTTTCAATATAGGTTGTTTGCATAGCTAAGTAAAAAAGTTTTTTAATCTTCAAGTATTTTGCTAATATACACTTTTTAAATTAATTTTAATTTTTAATAATCTTTTTTAAAAATTTGATAATAAAAAAAATTGTGCTTTATTTTGAAAAAAATTGTAAATGATGGAGAAAAAGTCACCTCACATTTTGAATGCTTCAAGCAATCTTTTAGGGTTTTCGTTGATTATTATTACCTCATTGAAAATCTCTAAGATCAGTCAGAGTACGTATTTGGATGAATTTGCAGGATTTGCCTGTATTCTTTTTGCCTGCAGCTGCTTCTTTTCTTTTCTGGCGATCAGAACAAGAAATACAAAGCGGGAATACACGTTTGAGAATATTGCGGATTATTTATTTTTAATCGCTTTATTTTGTATAGTTCTAGCTGTTATTATTGTAACCCTAAAAATTATTTAATTTAAAATTTTCGCTCAATTACATAATCCAGCATAATATGTAACGATTTTCTTGCTTCAGAATCCGGAAATTCATTCAGAATGTTTTTCGCTTTCTGCTGGAAATCTTTCATGACCGTAATGGCATATTCCAACCCACCGGAGCTTTTAACAAATTCTATAAGCTCTTTTACACGTTTGGGATTGTTATTATAACGTTTTATGGTATCGAAATAGTACTTTCTATCCTTTTCGCTGGCTACTTTCAGGGTATGAATTAAAGGAAGAGTCATCTTCTGTTCTTTAATATCAATTCCTACCGGCTTACCAATCACGTTTGAACTTAAATAATCAAAAAGATCATCTTTGATCTGAAATGCCATCCCGGTAAAGGTTCCAAAATCCATCATTTTTTTGGCAAGAGCCTCATCTGCATTGTTGGAAAGAACACCTATTTCACAGCATGCTGCAATCAGCGTCGCTGTTTTCTGGCGGATAATTTCATAATACACATCTTCAGTGATATCCAGCTTTCTGGCCTTTTCCAGCTGAAGAAGTTCTCCTTCGGACATTTCACGGATCGTTCTGGAAATCACTCCAAGCAGGTCATAATCTTTATGGTCTGTAGATAGTAAAACCGATTTTGATAAAAGATAATCTCCCACCAAAACCGCAATCTTATTTTTCCACAGTGCATTGATTGAAAAGAAATTACGACGTTTAAAGCTTTCATCCACCACATCATCATGTACCAGAGTAGCGGTGTGGATCAGCTCAATCATAGAAGCACCACGATAGGTTTTTTCCGTCACTTCACCCACCAGTTTGGCACAAAGAAACACAAACATAGGACGCATCTGCTTTCCTTTGGTGGTAACAATAAAACGGGTTACTTTATCTAATAAAGCTACTTTACTCTGCATTGATTCATAAAACTTCTGTTCAAAAAGTTTCATTTCATCATTGATCGGTCGTTTAATCTCTTCTACTGTATTTGCCACAATCTGCGAATGCTGGGTGAATAATTATTAATTCTCACAAAGATAATTTTTTTCGCTCAATTTTAAGATAAAATTAATCTTTGAGTTGATCTTTCGGAATAAAATAAAAAGAGGGTTTTGTAGTTCCCAACGGAGATCTGAACTTTTCTCCGGAGATATACATTCCTGTTTCATCTACACTTATTCCTTCAATCTGTGACAGGGAAAGTGCTGTTCCAAGGTAATAATGTTTGGGTTTTTCTTTAAAAAATATCCCGGGCTCCGTCTCTGTAAAGATGTCTAAAAAGACTTCTGTTTTCTTGGTATATCCTATTAAATAAAGCTTTTTATCAAAATAAGAGGCATCTGTAACCACAAAACCTGTAGTATAGACTTCTATTTTTTCTGCCTTTTGCAGTTCTGAAATTTCAGGATCTACGATATAGTGTGAGGTTGCTTTTGAAGCCCATTCTTTGGTAAATACATGCAGCTTTCCATTTAAATAGATCATGGCTTCTGCATCGAAATCATTTTTTGTATTTTTAGAGGTAAAATCAGTCTGTTCCGGATAATAAAAAAGAATTCTTGTTCCATCCAAAGCTCTTTCTGAACCGGGAATTTTAATGGTATTAGCTGTATCAATACGTCCGTAAGGAACTTTATAGATCATCAGATCTTTCCTGGTTCCCGCATTATTTCCGAAATCTCCGATATAAAAATTTTTCCCATCATTGGCCAAAGCCTCCCAGTCTGTATTGATTACATTGGTTTTCAGTGTTCTGATAATTTCGCCACTTTTTTTATCAATTTCAAAAAGTTCAGCAGCATTTCCACTATCATTGAATGTGTACAGCTTTCCATTTAAAATATTCAGTCCTGAGGTTTCCTCAATTTTATCATCAAGATAACCTACTCTGTATTTTTTTATTTTCAGAAAGTCAGTCCGCTGTGAAAATGCAGACTGGAAGACAAAAAGAGCAACAATCAGAAGAAATTTTTTCATAGGACAAAAATAGGGTTTTATTGTGAGCTAGTGAATTGGAGAGCTAGAGGGCTTGAGAGTGAGTATGAGAGATTTCGGGATGTGATTTTGAGATTTTGAGGATGAAATGGTTCATTTGCAAATTACTTGGCTCTTTTATCTGTTATCTTTTATCTGTTACTTTCAACTTTTGCTATCATCTTGACTAGTCCTAAATAAGCGTTACATATTAATAGGATAAAAATACTAATATTTATTATATAGTTGTTGGGTTTTCCCGACAACTATATTTGTTTTTATACGTTCTTATTTTTACACTATTTTGTTTGTGCATCTGCTCCGGTGTTTTCATATAACACGACCAATGTGGTCTTTTGGTATTATAAATGTGAACTGCATCTTCTACCAATAGCTTCATTGTCTGTATATTTACCTGATAATCTTCTAATAAGAACTCTTGCTTGAGTATTCCGTTTACTCTTTCTGCAATAGCATTTGCATAAGGATCATAGCTTTCAGTCATTGAGGGTCTGATATTTTTCTTTTTCAATATTTTTTGATAAACATGACTGCAATATTGTAACCCTCTGTCGGAATGATGAATTAAGCTTTTTTTATAATTTCTTCTCTTTATAGCCATATTCAGGGCCCGCAGAGATCCCTCAGTTGCCAAACTATTAGAAAGGTCATATCCCATTATTTTCTTAGAATAAGCATCTGTAACCAAAGCCAGATAGCAATTCCTGTCTCGCCCTCCAATATAAGTGATATCTGAAACCCATACTTGTTCCGGCTGTTCCAATGGCATATTTTCTATTAGATTCTTATGCTTTCTGAATCGATGATGGGAATTGGTGGTTATTCGATAGTTTCTTTTGGGTTTTATGAGCATATGATTGGCTCTGAGTATGCTGAAAAGTTTATCTCGTCCCACATGTAATGTATGCAGAGAGTCCGCCAGCATATGATAGATCTTTCTTGTACCCACACGAGGCATCATCAAACGCAGGTTATTGACCAGTGTAATCACTTGGTCAGCCCGGGCTTGTTTTTGATCTCTAAGCCAAAAGCTTCGATAATAGTGCTGTCGGTTGATCCCGACCAATCTACAAAGATAACTTATCGTTTTTTTTGTTTCTTTGCTGAGATGCTGGATTGATCGGGAAAGGAGTTTTTTCTTACCGGAATCAAATATTCTTCCTCCGCCAGGTCTATCAATTTATCCAAAATAGCGGCTTTGTCTTCCGATTCCGTTAAACGGGTTTCAAGATATTCGTTATGACGTTCCAGACGTTTTAACTTCTCTTCCAGCTCTTTAATCTTTTGTTCAGGTGTTTGCATAGCTTTATGTTGGGAGCGGTTGTCTATATCAAAGGTACCATATTTTCTTCGCCATTCCGTTATAGTGCCGTGACCTTGAATACCATACTTACGCATTGCTGCACGATTGCCAATACTGCCACTCTCTACTTCTTTTACTACCGCCAATTTAAAGGAGACGCTGTAATCCTTTTGGCTACGTTTTACATACTGATTGTGAAATGATTCCATAAAATTACTTTTTTTGTGTAACGCTATGTTAGGACGAGACATCTTCCTAAAATAGAAAAGCGGACTAAAATAGCCCGCTTTTCCCTTAGATTTCTATTGATTTTAAATCAAAAGTTAAGCAGATTTCTGCTCTTTCTGATTTAGCTGTTGTTCTTTCTTTTTAGCCTGTTTTGCAAAATACTCTTTCTGGTATTGCTTTACTGTTTTTCCGGTTCCGTCATGTCTCCATCCCGGTGAATTGAAAATATAATTAATTCTGTCTGTGAATTTTAATCCCGGCTGCTTCAGATCTTTCCAGATTTTTCTCCATTCATAAAAAAGAACCGTATCCGGTCTGTTATCGGGCATTTTAGGATATATTCCGTATTTTACAGGAATATTGGGATCTTCTTTCTGAAAGGTTCCGAATATTTTATCCCAAATAATCAGACACATCCCCATATTTTTATCCAGATATTTTACATTGCATGCATGATGTACACGATGGTGAGAAGGAGTCACCAGGATATATTCTAAAAATCCCATTTTCTTCACGGTCTGTGTATGCACCCACGTCCCGTACACCTGCCCAATAGCGTATGCCACCATAATATGCCATGGATTAAATCCTAAAAATGCGAGTGGTGAAAAATACAAATATCTGTAAAGCGGCTGTAGTACAGGGCTTCTGAATCCTGTGGTAAGGTTAAAATATTCTGAACTGTGGTGCGTAATATGAACTGCCCAGAATGCTCTGGAACGGTGATCCACATAATGCAGCACATAATAGGCAAAATCTGTGATGATAAAGCATGCCAGCAGATACCATATACTAAGATCCCATGAAAGAAGTCTGTGATTGTAAAAGAAAAACATTACGCCCATGGCAAATGCCTTCATGATAAGGTCAAGACCAAAATTCATCAATGCCAGATAAACATTGGTAGCCAGATCTTTTCCACTATAGAGCTTAGCTTCTGAAACGTGACTGTAAATCATTTCAGCTAAAATAACAGTAGCATGCAGCGGGATAGCCCATGCATACACATTTTCCAGCCCATCCTCGCTCATTAAAAAATCCATCATCACAAAATAATTTGTGCAAAGGTAGGGTTTTAGCCTATGTTTTAAGAAAACCTTAGGCTTTTTTTAAGGAAATTTTAATCTGTTGTTTTGTTGGCCAACTGTCCGCAAGCTGCATCAATATCACCTCCACGGCTTCTTCTGACCATTACAGTAACCCCTGCATTTTCAAGCTGTCGGATATAATTTTCTTCTGCCTGTTTGTTGCACTGATCATATTTTCCATCCCCGATCGGATTGTATTGAATAAGGTTTACTTTTGAAGGTAACTGTTTGCAGTATTTGATTAAAGCTTTGATATCTTCATCCCCATCATTGATTCCTTTCCAGACACAGTATTCAAAAGTAATGACAGAACCTGTCTTTTGATACCAGTACTGAAGCGCTTCCATAATATCCGTTAACGGGAATTTATCAGAGAAAGGCATGATCTCATTACGCTTTGATTCAATAGCGGAGTGAAGAGATAAAGCAAGCTTCACACGTAATTCATCATCTGCAAGCATTTTGATCATTTTAGGAATACCGGATGTAGAAACGGTAATTCTTCTTGGAGACATTCCCAATCCTTCCGGCTGGGTAATTTTTTTGATAGCTTCCACTACGTTTTTGTAATTCATCATAGGCTCTCCCATACCCATAAATACGATATTGGAAAGTGGTCTGTCGAAATACATTCTGCTCTGGCTGTCAATCAGGGCTACCTGATCTACAATCTCAGCTACTTCAAGGTTTCTCATCCTTTTCAGTCTTGCTGTAGCGCAGAATTCGCAGTTTAATGAGCATCCTACCTGAGAAGATACACAGGCTGTTGTTCTTGTTTCTGTAGGAATAAGAACAGATTCCACCATCAGCCCATCATGAAGTTTCACTCCGTTTTTGATGGTTCCGTCAGAGCTTTTTTGAAGAAGGTCTACGGAAACAGGATTAATGGTATATTCTTCCGAAATTCTCTCACGCAGTGATTTGGAAAGATTCGTCATTTCGTCAATCGAATGGAGGTTTTTACTCCATAACCAGTCATAGACCTGTTTCGCACGAAACGGTTTCTCTCCTAAAGATACGAAATAGTCTTTAAGCTGGTCTAATGATAATATACGGATATCTTTCATTGTAAGGTTGTAGATTATAGGTGGCAGGTGGCAGATAACTACTACCTGCCACCTTTTACCTATTATCTTTTTTAAAGAATTAACATTGCATCACCGTAAGAATAGAATTTATACTTTTCTTTTACGGCTTCTTCATAAGCATGCATGATGAAATCTCTTCCTGCAAATGCAGCAATCATCATAATCAAAGTAGACTTCGGTGTGTGGAAGTTGGTGATCATTGAGTTCGCAACTCCGAAATCGTGAGGTGGATAAATGAATTTATTAGTCCATCCGTTGAAAGCAGAGATTTTTTTGTTTGAAGAAACAGAAGTTTCCAATGCTCTCATAGTAGTAGTACCTACTGCACAAACTCTTCTGTGAGTTTCTACTGCTTTGTTGATAATCGCAGCATTTTTCTCATCAATGATGATCTCTTCAGACTCCATTTTGTGCTTAGAAAGATCTTCTACCTCAATTGGGTTGAATGTTCCTAATCCTACGTGAAGGGTAACTTCAGCAAAATTGATTCCTTTGATCTCTAATCTCTTCATCAAATGTTTAGAGAAGTGAAGACCAGCTGTAGGTGCAGCCACCGCTCCTTCTACTTTAGCATAGATCGTCTGATATCTTTCTGCATCTTCCGGCTCTACTGCTCTTTTGATATATTTTGGAAGCGGAGTTTCTCCCAATTCTTTTAGTTTCGTTCTGAATTCGTCGTAAGAACCGTCGAATAAGAATCTTAATGTTCTTCCTCTTGAAGTCGTGTTATCAATAACTTCAGCTACCAAAGACTCATCTTCTGTGAAGAATAATTTGTTACCAATTCTGATTTTTCTCGCAGGATCTACCAAAACGTCCCAAACTCTGGTTTCTTTATCAAGTTCTCTTAATAAGAAAACTTCAATTTTAGCACCTGTTTTTTCTTTATTTCCGTAAAGACGTGCAGGGAAAACTTTAGTATTGTTGAAGATGAACAAATCTTCTTCATCAAAATAATCCACTACATCTTTGAATAATTTGTGCTCGATAGTTTGTGTTTTTCTATCAAGTACCATTAATCTAGCTTCGTCTCTGTGCTCTGATGGATGTTCTGCTAATAATTCCGCAGGAAGATCAAAATTAAAATCTGATGTTTTCATTTTTTAAATTACGGTTTAAAAATTATTGAAATTACAAGGTGTAATTTTCGGAGTGCAAATATACGACATTGAATACCCCTTTGTCAAGTATTATTTACAATCAAATATAAAACCGTGATTTTACGGGGTTTTTAAAGGCTTAAAAATAGTATTTTTGAGAAAATTAAAATTCAATATGGAATCTGTAAGTAAAATATACTTCATTGATAATCCGTATCCCAATGGTCATAAAATTGAAACATTCAGCTGGAGCGGAAGGATTGATGAGTATGGATCTATCTGGTTTGATTTTCATCTAAAAACTGAAAATTATTATGCCGATGATGAGGAAAACAGTGAGGAAGAAAATGAAGATTTGTCTGACTGGGACTCCAAAATAGTGTTGGGAAATTATCACGCCTGCATATTATCGTCAAATTATTGGGGTGAAGAGAAAGGAATCAGAATTGATAAACCCGGTGAAAAACTGGATTTCGATACTGTTATTAAAAATGATCTTTTCAGCAATGATTTGCCGTCTGAAAAACATTTTGATGACGACAATCTTGCCTTCAATATTTATCTGCTGGGACATGACAGCTGTGCAGGTCATCACATCCGGTTCTTAAAAACAGGTGACCATCAATATGATATCACATGGACAGGTAAAATAGCATTGACCTACGCGGGTGATGAGGAGTTTTCTCATGATTTCAAAGCACAAATCTTCAATGCTGAGTTCGAAGGTTTTCATTATCCCAAAACCTGGTCATTAGAAAAAGCGGCAGAAATATTTAATGCCAAGCTTGCCCGTTTTGAAGACTATGAATTTGTAGATCTGAATCCTAAAAGTAACAAACGGGAATATAAACTCGACAAACTAAGATAATAACATAGTAAAAACAACACATTAAAAATATTATAATGAGTAAATATTCAATAGAAGCATTTATCAACGAGACAAAAGAGAATCCGCAGCAAAGAGATTATTTTGAACTGGAAACAAAACACCTTCTTGAAATCAACCTTAATAATCAGGCGGTATGGACAAAAAAAGGAAGTATGGTAAGTTATGTGGGTAATATCAATTTTGAAAGACAGGGAATGCTGGCTGGAGGAATTGGAAATCTTTTGAAAAAAGCAATCAGTGGTGAAGGAAGCAAACTCATGAAAGCAGAAGGAACCGGAAAATTATATGTAGCCGATTCCGGAAAGAAAGTCCGTATTCTTTATCTGAATAATGAATCAGTTTGTGTAAACGGAAATGACGTTCTTGCCCACGAACAAAGCGTAAAAAGTGATATCACCATGCTGAAAAGCATTGCAGGAATGATGTCCGGAGGTCTTTTCCAGGTAAAGCTTTCAGGTACAGGACATATTGCCATTACCACTCATGGAGATCCGCTGACTTTATTGGTAACTCCCGATACCCCAGTCTTCACTGATCCTAATGCCACTGTTGCATGGTCCGGAAATCTAAGCCCGGAACTGAAAACCAACGTTTCTCTCAAAAGTCTTATTGGCAGAGGAAGCGGAGAAGAATTCCAGATGAAGTTTTCAGGACACGGATGGGTACTGATTCAGCCTTATGAAGAGGTGTATTATATGGAAAAATAAAACAAACAATCCTTAAGAAGTGATTTAGAATTTTCGTAATCATTAAAATTGCATCCAGTGAATACCCTTATAAAACTATTTTTCGTGATCATTCTACTTCCTAATGTAATGATTGCCCAAAAAACAAAGAAAAATTACGAATACCATATAGATCTGCTTCACCTGTCTAATGATGAAGTCCGGGTTTCATTTTCACCTCCAAAGAATAATCTTAAACAAGGTAAGTTTATTATTCCCAAATTGGTTCCCGGATTTTACCAGGCTATGAATTTCGGACAGTATGTTTCTGATTTTACGGCCACCGATAAAAACGGAAAAAAAATCTTAACCGAGCGTTTGGATAAAAACAGCTGGATGGTTCATGATCTTAAGAATGTAAAGAAAATATCATATCAGGTCGCTGATGGATGGGATTCTTTGGAAAAGAATAATCAGGAAGCGAAGTCTCCAGGCACGATGTTTAAAAAAGACAGTGTCTTTGTCATCAATTATAATTCTTTGGTGGGATATTTTGAAGAAATGAAAGGTAATCCCTACCAGATTAAGGTTACAAAAAACAAGGGTTTCTATGCTTCTTCTGCTTTGAATTATCAACAGAAAAATAAAAACACCGATATAGTTTGGGCTAAAGATTACCGCCAATTGGTAGATTCCCCTGTTTTATACTGCGTTCCCGATACTACATGGATCAAAATAGGCCACACCGAAGTACTCGTATCATTTTATAACGATAAAGAGCGTCATTATTCAAAAATAATAGCCCGTGAAATAGAGAATATTTTGAAAAATCAGCAAGCCTATCTGGGCGGAACATTACCGGTCAATAAATACGCTTTTCTGATCTATTATGAATCTTCAAATGAAAATGGATATTTGGGAGACGGATTGGAGCATTCTCATTCTACCCTGTGTCTGTACCGTGCCGGAAGTATGAAATTCCTTCCCCATGCTTTAAACAGAGTGGCTTCTCATGAGTTTTTTCATATCGTTACTCCTCTCAATATTCATTCAGAAGAAATTCAGCATTATGATTTCCTGAACCCTGTCATGTCTAAACATTTGTGGCTATATGAAGGGATGACAGAATATGCTACCATACACATGCCCATCAAACAAAAAATGATCAGCCTGGAAGATTTTGAAAAAAGTCTGGAAGAAAAAATACAGGGCATGAAGGAGTTTGACAATAAACTGTCCTTTACGGAAATGAGTAAAAACTCTATGGAAAGACAAGACCAGTATATGAATTTCTACCAGAAAGGAGCATTGCTCGGAGCGTGTCTGGATATAAGACTAAGGGAACTTTCTCATGGAAAAATGGGAACTCAGGATCTGATGCAGATGCTTATGAAAAAATATGGTGAAGGTAAATATTTCGATGATGACCATCTTTTTGATGAGATTACCAAAATGACTTATCCTGAAATACGCACTTTCTTCAGAGATTTTGTAGAAGGCACCCAACCTATTCCATTGAAAGAATATCTGGAAAAAGCAGGTTTTAATTATGATGAAACCACCGGAAAAGTAACCTCTTTCCCCAATCCGGATTCCAAGCAGCTGGCACTAAGAAAAGCCTGGATCAATCAATAGATTTTTAGATAAAATGGCAAAGAGGCAAAAGGTAAATGAAGATACTCTCCTGCTCACAAACCTTTTCATCCCAAAAACTCTAAAATTCTTTTCCAAGCAATAAATATATACTATCTAGCTTCCTACGGAATGACAAAGTGAGCGGATACATAAAATGCTTAGGTTGTCCATTCCGTAGGAATCTATACTCTTACAATTTCAACGCTTTTACTCTAAAACCCTCTTACTCTAAAACCTTCTAACTCGCACCCCGCACCCCGTAATTCATAAACCCTCCCACTTAATATCTCTCACGCCATCGGGATTTACAAAAGTTTTAATATATTTAAGAAAAAAATAGATGGACAATAGCAATTCCCGCAGGAACTTTCTTAAGACAGCAGCTTTAGCAAGCTTTGGGGCACTGGTTTTACCCAATTCTTTATTTGCCTATTCAAATGATTTTAAAACAGATAAAAAAGTCCGTGTCGGGTTTATCGGTGTCGGTCTTCGTGGTCAGGAACATGTAAAATTACTGGCAAAACGTAACGATGTAGAGATTGTAGCCTTTGCAGATCCTGAAAAAAGGATGCTCGCTGCTTCTCAGAAAATCTTAAAAGACAATAATAAACCGGCTGCTCAGGAGTTTTCCAACGGGGAATATGACTATCGAAATCTTTTAAAATTAAAATCAATAGACGCTGTGGTTATTGCGACCCCTTGGGAATGGCATCTTACACAAGGTGTGGAAGCTATGCGCGCTAAAAAAATTGTGGGCATGGAAGTTTCGGGAGCCATAAAACTTCAGGACTGCTGGGAGTTTGTAAAGGTATATGAAGAAACAAAAGTTCCTATCTTCATGATGGAGAATGTATGTTACCGCAGAGATATCATGGCCATTCTGAATATGGTCCGTAAAGGAATGTTTGGGGAATTGGTACACGGAAGAGGCGGCTATCAGCATGATCTGAGAGGTGTTCTTTTCAATGACGGAGTTAATCCATACAATTCCGGTGCTGAATTTGGAGAAAAAGGATTCAGTGAAGCCAAATGGAGAACAGAACATTATGTAAAACGTAATGGCGAGCTCTACCCTACCCATGGATTAGGTCCGGTTGCCATGATGATGGATATCAACAGAGGAAACCGTTTAACAAGACTGTCATCATTCTCATCAAAAGCGGTAGGACTTCATAAATATGTTGTTGAACATCCAAAAGGTGGAGAAAACCATCCTAGCGCGAAAGTACAATTCAATCAGGGAGATGTGGTAACCACACAGATTGCCTGTGCCAACGGAGAAACTATCCTTCTTACGCATGATACAAGCTTACAGAGACCTTATGATCTTGGTTTCAGAGTTCAGGGAACCGAAGGATTGTGGCAGGATTTCGGATGGGGAGATTTCAACCAGGGACATATCTATTTTGAAAAAACAATGAACCATACCCACCGTTGGGACAATACGGAAAAATGGATGAAAGAATATGATCATCCGATGTGGAAGAAGTTTGAAAATGTTGCTGCCGGAGCAGGACATGGCGGAATGGACTTTTTTGTCATGAATACGTTTATTGAATGTATCAAACGAAATATTGAATTCCCGATGGATGTGTATGATCTTGCCTTATGGTATTCAATTACCCCATTGAGTGAAGAGTCTATTGCCAAAGGTGGTCAGGTGGTTGATATTCCTGATTTTACCAATGGAAAATGGAAAACCCGTAAACCTGTATTTGGAATGACCGATGAGTTCTAAGAAAACATTACTCATATTAGCAGGCGGATTAGGCAGCAGATATAAAGGTCTCAAACAGATAGATGGAGTACTCGGTAACGGTTCGCCGATTTTGGAGTATTCTATCTTTGACGCATTGGAAGCTGGTTTCCAGAAAGTAGTCATTATCGTCAACAAGCTTATTCCTCAAAATTATATGGAAAGGCTCAATGCCATTTCAAAGAGTAAAAATTTTGAACTGCATTGGGTATATCAGGAAATAGACTGTATTCCCATTTCATTGGAAGGTTTTGATTATCCTGATCGAGAAAAACCATGGGGAACTGCTCATGCCGTTCTTTGTGCCAAATATTCGATACAGGAGCCTTTCGTGATGATCAATGCGGATGATTTTTACGGGAAAGAAGCCTATCAGCTGGCTGCCCATGAAATTAACCATCATCATATTTCAGATACCCAGTTGGGAATGATTGCTTATCCTGTAGGTACTACATTGAGTGGAAACGGAGCTGTAGCCAGAGGAATATGTACGCTGGATTCAGAAAATAATCTGATCAAAGTAGTGGAGCAAACATCTATTCAAAGAATAAACAACTCCATCGTTTACATTGAAAACGGAGAAAATATAAAATTGGATCCTGACACCTTAGTATCCATGAACTTTTTTATTTTCCATCCTCACATTTTCTGTTATCTGGAAGCTTATTTCTATGATTTCATAGAATCTGATCCCTTACCGAATCAGGAGTTTTATATTCCTTCCGCAGTACAGAGAATGATGGATGAAAACAGAGTAAAAGTAAAGGTAAAAGCCTCTCCTTCTCAATGGATGGGAGTTACCTACGCTGATGATAAAAAGGAAATTATAGATTTTCTGACTTCAGAGATCAACAACAACAGATACCCGGAAGATTTATGGAGCTAAATGATATTGTTATTGAATTTATCGGTACGGATAATTATGAACTCTCTCCTATCACTGATGGATTGATCAACACAACTTACCTTCTGGAAGATAAGGATCAGGGGAAGAAGTTTATCCTGCAAAAAATTAACAATCATGTCTTTAAACAGCCTGATGTGATCGTCAATAATCATTTAATGGTTAATGAGGTTCTCCTATCGAATAATTATCAGTTTCAAATTATTGAGCCTATCCCTTCTCTTACCCACAAACTTCTGGTAGAGGATGCAAATGGCCAGCCATGGCGCATGCTAAGTTTCATAGAAAACAGTGTTACTTTTCTTACCGCTCCTTCTTTGCAAACGGCTTTTGAAGCAGCTAAAACCTTCAGTTATTTCCTTAGCGTCGTTAATACTGAACAATTACCCGCCCTTGAAGATACTCTTCCTAACTTCCTCAATTTTGAGAAGAGAGTTGCAGATTATAAAAGCTCACTAAAAAATGCGGCCCCTCATTTAAGAGAAAAAGCAAAGACTGAAATAGAAATCACCAACCAGCTCCTGTCCTTGCCAGATCAATGGATTGAGATGGAAAAAAACAATCAGATCCCCAAAAGAATCATTCATGCAGATGTAAAAATCAGTAACATTCTCTTTGATCAAAGTCACAGTCCGTTAGCAGTAATTGATCTGGATACCATAATGATTTCGACTATTTTGTATGATTTTGGAACGATGATCCAGTCCTACACCAATACAACACCTGAAGATGACGGAAGTGCCCAAAACAATTTCAATCCTGAAATGTATGAGGCTGTAAAAAAAGGCTTTTTATTCTATCTCAAGGAAAAACTGACTTCCAAAGAATCTGACAATCTTGATTATGCTGCACAAGTCGCTATTTATATTCAGGAGCTTCGTTTTTTAACCGATTATCTGAATGGAAGTGTTTATTATTCTACGAAATACCCTGAGCATAATTTAGACCGGACTAAAAACCAACTGGAGCTGTTGAAAGGATTGAGAGAATATTTGGGAGTTTGAGAGTCGGAGAGTCAGAAAGTTTGAGAGTAGGAGGGTTTGAGGGTTTGAGGGTTTGAGAATAATAGAGTAAAAACAGATTTCTGCGGAATGACAAAGTGTATGGATAGATAAAGCATTCCGTTTGTCATTCCGTAGGAATCTATGCTCTCACAACTCAAACTCTCCCACTCTCAAACCCGAACCACAGATCCCGAAACTTACCCTAAAATCCAAGATTCGTCACTGAAAAAATATGTACAATGCTGAGATTCCTACGGAATGGCAAGGTGCATGGATAGATAAAGCGTTCCGTTTGTCATTCCACAGGAATTTATGCTCTTACAACTCAAACTCTCCCACTCTCAAACCCTCAAACCCGAAACCCGAATCCCGAATCCCGCAACTTATCTTAAAAATCCAAGATTCGTCACCAAAAAAATCACGTACAACGCTGAGACTCCTACAGAGTGACAAAGTGTACGGCTAGATAAAGCGTTCCGTTTGTTATTCCACAGGAATTTATGCTCTTACAACTCAAACTCTCCCACTCTCAAACCCTCTAACCCGAACCCCGAATCACTAAACTCATCTCAAAAACTCCAGAATTCTTTTCCATTCTTCCAGTTTCTTTTCAAAGGAAACAGTGTGGAGCGGACTTGTAGAAGGCAATAGAAAAATGGGTCGCTTATAATTTTTCCCAAGCACTTTCTGTAAATTTTTGTAGGATTTTCCTCCATTGCAAAAAATAGCTTTAACATTTGGATGTTCTTCCAACAGCTCAGCAATCTGATTCGCTTCTTCATTTTTGATTTCGGAATCCAGACTTCCTTTTCTCTCACAGGAATCAATGACATCCCAAAGGGCAATATGATGTTTCTGTATCGTTTCAATTCTTTGAGTATAATCATGAGTAAATTCTTCGTTCAGCAATTCAAAAATGATTTTCCAGAATTTGTTTTGAGGATGAGCATAATATTGCTGTTTTTCCAATGATTTCACCCCGGGAATTGATCCTAAAATTAGAATGTCAGACTGATAATCAATGATTGGTGGAAATGAAGAAATACGGTTTTGCATATTCAAATATAGAGATTTAAATTATTTTAATCTGGCTGGAAGCTGGAAGCTTGAAGAAGGAAGTTATTGAGGTTTCAAAAAACGGTTGTCCCTATTTTCATCTTTCTAAACAGTGATATCATTAATGTATGGTAACCTCTATCAATGTTAAGATTAACAGCTACTCCCAGCTTCCAATACCCTGAATTTAACTCCCTTAAACCACTCAGATTATTTAGATTTTGGCTAAAGCCATTGGATATTTTTCATAAAAAAAGCGGGCTAAAGCCCGCTCCTATTGATATTTATTTTTATTGATCTTATAAAGTTTCCTTCAGCCAATCAAAGAATTCTCTCTGCCATACCAATCCGTTTTGAGGATGAAGTACCCAGTGGTTTTCATTCGGGAAGTAAACCAGTTTAGATTTTAATCCTCTTAATTTTGCTGCCTGGAAAGCTTCCTGACCCTGCTCGTAAGGAACACGGAAATCAATTCCACCCTGAACGATCATGATGGGCTTATTCCATTTTTCTACAAAATTACTTGGGTTGAATTCTGTATACGCTTTTGGAAGCGGTTTCTCCCATGGAGAACCAAGATCCCAGTTTGCAAACCAAAGTTCTTCCGTCGTCAGATACCATGACTTCATATCAAATAATCCGTCATGAGCGATGAACGTCTTGAATCTGTTTTCATGGATTCCTGCCAGCATAAATACACTGTATCCTCCATAGCTTGCTCCTACAGCCGCTACTCTGTCACCGTCAACATAAGGTAACGTTTTCGCAAAATCTGTGGCTGCCAGATAATCTCTCATCGGCTGTCCACCCCAATCTTTTGAAATATCTTCATTCCATTTTGTTCCCCATCCTGGCATTCCTCTTCTGTTTGGTGCTACCACGATATAATCATTGGCTGTCATTAAGGCAAAGTTCCATCTTACGCTGAAATATTGCGTCAGTGCAGATTGTGGTCCTCCCTGGCAATACACCAATGTTGGGTATTTTTTATTAGGATCAAAGTTCGGTGGATAGTGGAACCAAACTCCCATTTCCTTTCCGTCTGAGGTTTTCACCATTTTAAGTTCAGATTTCCCTTGAGCCAGCTTAGCATAAGTATCTTTATTAGCTTCAGTCACCTGCTTCATTTCTCCGTTTTTAACGTTTACAGAGAACAATTCCGTGGCATGGTTTACATCTGTTCTTCCTACTAAAAGTGAAGATTTATTATCTGTAAAGATTTCATTAACGTCAAAATCTCCTTTGGTAATCTGCTGTACTTTTGCTGATTTGGAATCCAGTGAGAAAAGTTGTTTTGTTCCTCTGAATGCAGCCGTAAAGTAGATTGTTTTTGAATCTGCTCCCCAAAGTACATCTCCGGAAACACTTTCGTCCCAGCCAGAAGTAAGATTAGTGGTTTTCCCTGACTTCCAGTCCAGGATTTTTACATCATTTTTATCTGCTTCATATCCATCTCTGCCCATACTCTGCCAGATCAAAGATTTTCCATCCGGGCTGAATTTTGGATTAATGTCATATCCTTTATTTGATTCTGTAAGGTTTTTGGTGGTACCTGACGCTAAATCATAAGCAAAGATATCTGTATTGGTACTTGTAGCGTACTCTTTTCCGCTTTTAGGCTTTGTAACATATAAAAGCTGTGCAGAATCCGGGCTCCAGATAAAATCTTCAGCACCTCCAAAAGGTCTCTGAGGAGAATCCCAGGTTTTTCCTTCCAAAAGATCCTTTGCTCCTTCTACTTTATCAGCAGTATTCACTACAAATACGTGGTTGTATTTTCCTTCATTGAAATAATCCCAGTGTCTGTGGTTCAGATCTGTGTAAACCTGAGCAGTAGTTTTAGGGGTATCACTGAATTTATCTTTCCCCATCACTTTTTCTACCAATACCTGCTTGCTGAAAGCTATTTTCTTCCCGTCCGGAGAAATTACAACGTTATCAGCCTCACCAATCGTATAAAATTCTGTCCAGGTTTTTCCGGCATCTTTAGAAAGATAGATTTTATCACCTTCCTGCGCATAAATTCCGTTTTTATCCCATTGAATAAGGGCTTTTTTACCGAAATCAATTTTAGAAGACTGATGATTAAGAACATTCAGAAAATAGTTCTCGTTTTTCGTTTTCTCTGTTTTCAGATCTACCTGCCCTACTTTATAGATAAGGGAACCCTGATCTGGTGAAACTGCCTGTACCCCAACTTTTTTCAAAGTCCAAAGAATTTCAGGCGTCATTACTTGTTGTGCATTCATTAAAAGCGGAGCTGCCAAAGCCAGCAGACTGTACTTAAGTTTCATATGTTGATATTCATTTTTTAACGGATTTATGAAATCGCAGTGATTTTATAATATCCTTTTATTAAATTCAAAGATTGCCAAAGTTAATATTTAAAATAAAAATGGACGAAAAAATTAACATTTAAGTTTTACGATATTGAAAATAAATAGTTAATATGCAGCTGAATTTTTATTAATTTTATAAAAACTAAACTAATATCCATTTTACATGAAAAAATTTCTTCTTTTTTCTGCACTCTTTGTGTCTTCTTTCTTTTTTTCACAGTTAATGATAAGCCCTTTTCCCAATCATTATTATAATGCTTATCAGGCAACTCTTTCAGGAAACGGAACTATTTATTATACTACTGATGGGAGCACCCCTACATTGAGTTCCAGTTCAGCAGTCAATAATGTACAGATTACCATTGATCAGAATAAAGAAATCAAAGCATTTCTTGTTGATGGACAGGGAAGTTCATCAGCTGTCATCAGTAAAAAATATTATACAGGAAGTATTCCTACGGCCAACATTTACTTTAAAATTCCTTCTATATGGACTACCGGAAGCTGTGTAATGATTGATATGGTGAGTCCCAATTCCATTGACGGATTTGCCATGGATACCTTCTGGCCAGGGGTTGTAATGCAGCCGGCAGGATGTGAATCCTGGTATAAGGCTGCCAGAAATTTTGAAAGTGCCAATGTACGATTTAACAATTGTACTCTCTTTGAAAATATTCCTGCAACCATCAGTACCAATTTGATTCCGATGGGAAGCACTTTATATTATGATTTTACAGATGGAGTAATAACAACTCCACCCTCATGTTTATTTTTAGCGACTCATGAAACGCAGCAAAAAAACAACAATGTTTTAATCAAAGTTTACCCGAATCCTGTTTCAGATATTTTAAAAGTAAATACCGACCGGAACTTTCAGGAATATGAGATCATAGATGGAAATGGAAGAATGGTGGTAAAAAATCAGTTTGTAAAAGAAATTTCTATTCATCAACTTATTTCAGGAAATTACTTTCTAAAACTGAAAGATTCAAAGGGAGATCTGGTGTTGTTGAAGTTCATTAAAAAATAAAAAAAATCCGCTCAATGAGCGGATTTATATTTTGATCTGTAATGTTTTTAATTAATCTCCATCTGAGAACATTGAGTTCGCCAAAGAGGTTACAATTGACAATAATATACTGAATATAAATGCCCACCAGAAACCATCTACCACCATACTGTCTATGAAATAATCTGCAATCAGGATAATCCCTGCATTAATCACAAGGGCAAAGAATCCTAAGGTAAGGATCGTTAACGGAAGGCCGAACAGACTTAAAATAGGCTTTACAAATATGTTAAGAACCCCAAGTACAATCGCAAAGATAATGGCTGAAGAAAATCCTTCAAAATGTACTCCCGGTAAAATTTTTGTTAAAAGATAAGCTACAATTGCCGTAATAAATAGTCGGATAATTAAGTTCATTGTGATATTTTTTAATGTTTATGGGGGATATGGAGCAAAAGCCATTCCATTTCAAAAAAAAGAATTCCGTGAAACCCTTTATTTAAGGAATATTTTGTCTTTTATTTCCCGTAACGTCTTATTTTATTTTCATCATGGTGACTAATGAGGTCGCTACATGACTTTCTGAGTCCGAACCTTCAGTCTGAACATAAATTTCTGTCCTCACAACAACAATTTTACCTCCACCTTTGATAACATAAGATTTTGAAACCAAAGCATCACCCATCGCAGGACGAAGATAATTCACTTTCAACTCAACGGTCACTACATAGCAATCTTCCGGATAATGGCTCACAGCGGCATATCCTGAAGAAACATCAACCAAAGAGGCGATCATCGCTCCGTTAAACATTCCTGCTTTTCTGGTCATCATTTCCATTTTAGGAATCTTCATGGATATAAAATCGGTTTCTACTCCCAGCAGTTCTGCTTTATAGAATTTCAAGGTTTCCGAACGGTTGAAGCTGTCTGTGATGAGTTTTCTTTTCTCTGGTGTCATTACTTTTGAATTTGAATGTAAAGGTAGAAATTGATTTAAAGATTAAAGAATTTAAAGATTAAAAATTTCCAGTGGCAGGAAGCTTTGAGGGAACTGATATAAACTTATGCTGCTCTTTGATCTCTATATGAATATTTAAATCTTATAGGTATTGAAAACCTGTAACGTTTTTTTGTGTATCGTTTTGTTCAGCAATAATCAAAATTTTTCAGTTCAAAAGGTTAGATTTGCAGGAAAGCTTTATGATGGGTTTAAAAAGGTTTTTACAATTTTTAGGTTTATTGGCAGGATTCTGTTTTCAGGCACAAACATTACATTTGTATGGCGGTGCAGATCAGGATCAGTATCTGGGATGCCTAAACTGTGATAATTTTGATAAAAATTCGATCTGGAACAAGTTCAGCGATTACGGAAATGTCTTCAGTTCAAAATCCATATGGAATCCATATGGAAATTATGGGAGTACCTACAGCGCCTATTCTCCATGGAATTCCTATGCTTCCTATCCTCCGGCAATTCTGGATCAGGACGGAAATTTCTTTGGATTTCTTACTTTGAATCCTTATAAATCTGACAGATCAGAACTGGAACTGGCTGTTATTTTATGTAAGCATCATGAAGAGATTAAAAGTGATGTTGGGGGCTGGTATGAGAGGTTGTTCCGGTAACCTATGAATTCTCACTTCTTCTCCTGGAATATTTATATAAAAAAAATGGTGAAAACATAAGGCTGGATTCCTACGGAATGACAAGTATACCGCTTAGTTTATCCACATCGTTTGTCATTCCGTAGGAATCTAAACTGCATAAATTAAGCTTTTCAGAGAATGACTGTGTATATTTGTTGTTGACTCATTTTTTACAGAGCAAATTGTTTACCTTTTCATAGTATTGAATTCAAAAAAGAAACTCCTTCATTATGCTGAATGATTACAAAAAACACGAACTGTTTGGAAAACCTTTATTACAGAAGATTGATCTTAAAGCGCCATTCAGATCTGATTTCCCGGTTTCTGAGCAGGCTTGTTTTCTGTATGTTATTAAAGGAGAATTTCAATATAAAACAGCAGAACAGGAGTTTACTATTTCTGCTAATTATTCGCTGTTTCTTAATTGTATCAGCTCCGGAAAGTATATTCAAAACTCAGAATCGGAGGAGCATTGTGAAATCGTCATCGTTACTTTCTATCCGGATATTCTGAAAAGAATCTATGACAGGGAACTGCCTGTATTGCTGCAAAAACCGGCAAAAATGGTCTCGAACCAATCCAATGAGAAAATAAATAATGATTTTCTGATTCAAAAATATGTTGAAGGACTGCTCTTCTATTTTGAAAATCCTTCCCTCGTTAATGAAGATATATTAATTCTTAAATTAAAAGAAATTATGTTGTTGCTGGCTCAATCCCAGAATGCTAAAACTATTCAGCTGATCCTGTCACAACTGTTTTCTCCCACAACTTATTCTTTCAAGCAGATTATTGAGGCTAATTTATTTTCACAGCTCACCATTGAACAACTTGCAGCGCAAAGCAATCTGAGCCTGTCATCCTTCAAAAGAGAATTCACCAAATTATATAGTGATACGCCCGCCAACTATATAAGAAACAAAAAGCTGGAAAAAGCGGCCGAATTGCTTTTACGATCAGATGAACGGATTACTGATATTGCATTTGAATGCGGATTCAATGATCTGGCTACTTTTACAAAAAACTTCAGTGATAAATATCGTGTCACTCCTTCAAATTACCGCCAGGAACAAAAGGGGAAATAATTGAGGAGCATTTTTAGGTAATGACACCGCTATTTCTTATTTCCATAAGGAATGTTTCTTTCTGGACCAAACTCTCAAATTCTTGAACTAAATCACAAAATCATTTCTGTCTATCTATCGCAAATTTGTACCATCAGTTACAGGGAACAGAAATATACCTGTCATTACAACTGAAAATGTATCAATTTAAAATACGATCAATATGAATCTATCAGGTTTAGGAATTTTTCATACCATTATCGGTATAGCAGCCCTTGCAGGGGCCATCACAGGGTTTATTAAATATGGCAAAATCAATCTGGCTCAGCGGTCCGGAAAAATATACTTGTATGCAACCGTCATTACATCACTTTCAGCTTTGGGAATTTCTAAGGCAGGAGGTTTCAATGCAGGACATGTATTTTCCTTATTTATCATTGTTCTGATATCCATTGCTTATTTCCTTTTTTCCTATAAAAAGCATGTCGGAAAAGCAAGATATTTTGAGAATTTTTTGCTGTCATTCAGTTTTTTCCTATCATTGGTTCCCACAATTAATGAGACCTTTACGAGGGTTCCCATTGGGCATCCTTTGGCTAAGGATATCAAAGATCCGGTAATTGGCCAGACGCTTCTTGTTATTTTCCTGCTTTTTGTGATTGGATCAATCTTTCAGTTTATGAAGCAGAAAAAAGAGAATGTTGAGATTACACGTCTTCAGTAGGACATTTGTATTGTGCTAAAGATCGTGAAATTGTAGCAGGTAGGGCTGGATTCCTACGGAATGACAAACTGTATGGATAAACTAAGCGTTGTAATTGCCATTCCGTAGGAATCTCTGTATAAATGAAAAGCAGGAAGATTGTTGGAAAACGCAAATACGCAGCTTATTTCCTAAGCTGTATGTTTTTAAGGCGCAAAGATTTTATCTCCGATAAAATGTGATAATGTTCAAAATTGTATCATCTATCTATGAAGTTCTGGCTGGCCATTATTTTATTATCTTTCAAGGACAATGCTCATATAGCGTATATTAAAATTTAACGCGTTTGACTGGCAGTCAACAGGTTGCGGTTTCGAATCCCGTATTCTCCACTCAATAATGATATTTAATTAGCTAAGCTGTGTCTGGAAGTCATCACTCAAAGTTAAAACACCTTCTGCAAGATTTTCCGGATGGGTGGTAAAGCCTTTCAATTTTGAGGTTTTTCCCTTTAATACAAGGTCTAAAAGCTGCTTATCAGACAATTTTTTACCGAAATTTTCAAAGGTAATTTTGAAACCACAGTTTTTAAAATCAGAACATCCTACTGCTGTTTTTCCTTTGATCAGGTTGTGTTCTTTGCATTTTGGGCATTTCGTTTCTTCCCAGGACTGAAGTTCTTTTTTCTGTGCAGGCTCTCTTTTTTTCTTTTCCTTTACTTCTTCTTTTTCTTCTTCCTGAAGGGTAATCACTTTTCCTTTTCCGTACACCACTTTTTCAGTAAGTTCGGTAACCATCTGAATCAGTTCTTCTTTGAACAGGTTGGCTTCATACTCTCCTTTTTCAATTTTACGAAGTTTGGATTCCCATTCACCTGTCAGTTCCGGACTTTTTAACAGCTCATCTTCGATGGTATCAATCAACTGAATTCCGGTTTGGGTAGCGATGAGGTTTTTTCTTTTTTTCTCGATGTATTTTCTTTTGAAAAGGGTTTCAATGATGTTGGCACGGGTGGATGGTCTTCCGATTCCGTTGTTCTTCAGCATTTCACGCAACTCTTCATCTTCTACCTGTTTTCCGGCAGTTTCCATCGCTCTCAGCAGTGTTGCTTCGGTATAAGGTTTGGGAGGTGTTGTTTTTCCCTGGTGAATCATCGGATCATGTGGTCCGGTTTCTCCTACGATAAATTCAGGAATAGTTTGTTCTTCCTCTTTTTCTTTTTCCTTATCGGTAGTTTCTTCCTTAGGCTCTTTGGCATAAACAGCTCTCCATCCTGCTTCAAGCACCTGTCTTCCGCTGGTTTTGAAAGGAATTGTTCCTACTTTTCCTTCCACCAATGTATTTGAAATTTTACATTCCGGATAGAAAACGGCAATAAAACGTTTGGCAATCAGATCATAAATCAGTTTTTCTTCCCTGCTCAGATTTTGAGAAGGTGGAATTTCCGTAGGAATGATCGCATGGTGATCGGTTACTTTTGTATCATCGAAAACGGCCTTTGATTTTGGAATCGGAGCTTCCAGTAACGGAGCAATCAGCTCCTGATAAGGATACATTTTCTGAAGAATACCTGTTATTTTCGGATATAAACTCTCGGATAGATAAGTGGTATCAACACGCGGATAGGTTACGTGCTTCTTTTCATAAAGACTTTGGATATAATTCAACGTATTTTCTGCTGAATAACCGTATTTTTTATTGGCTTCTACCTGAAGTCCGGTCAGGTCGAAAAGTCGTGGATTTTTTTCTTTCCCTTCTTTAATTTCGAAAGAAACGATCTCAAATGGATTGACTTTAAGATATTCCAATCCTTTTTCAGCTCGTTCCAAGGTTTTTAAACGGTCAATCGCTGCATTGAAAAGAACGTCACGATATTTGGTTTTCAGTTCCCAATACTCTTCTGTGGTAAAGGCATCAATTTCTTTCTGACGCTGCACCAGCATGGCCAATGTGGGAGTTTGTACCCTTCCAATGGAAAGAACGGCTTTGTTTCCCCCGAATTTCTTGGTAAAAAGTCTGGTCGCATTGATTCCCAACAGCCAGTCTCCGATAGCTCTGGCATTTCCGGCCAGATACAGATTTTTATAATCTTCTGCAGGTTTTAAGCTGGCAAAACCTTCTTTAATAGCATCTTCCGTCAATGAAGATATCCATAAACGCTGGATGGGTTTGTTACATTTTGCTTTCTGCAATACCCAACGCTGGATGAGTTCTCCCTCCTGCCCGGCATCCCCGCAGTTGATGACCTCATCACATTCTTCGACCAATTTTTCAATGACTTTAAACTGATTTTCAACGCCTTTATTCGGGATCAGCTTGATTCCAAAACTATTGGGAATAATCGGCAGTGAAAAAAGGTTCCAGGATTTGAACTGTGGGCCGTAGTCGTGAGGTTCTTTCAGGGTACAAAGGTGTCCGAACGTCCATGTCACGCAATAGCCGTTTCCTTCCATATAGCCTTGTTTAGGCGTGGTAGCGCCCAATACTTTGGCGATATCTCTGGCAACACTGGGTTTCTCGGCAATACATAATTTCATGAACTCGGGTTTATTGAAGGAGTGCAAAAATCGGGATTTTTTTTGACATTGCCAATTTAGTTGAGGGTTGAGGTCTTAGAGTTGAAAGAGAGGAAATTAGGTTCTGTATTATAAAATTATAAAGATGTAAAGTTTTATAATATATTCCATCAATCCACTTTGTCATTTTGACGAAGGAAGAATCTTACTGATATTAAATGACGCTACATTTCATTTAGTTCAGAATGATATTTTGAAAATCCTACATTCATGCTGCCTTAAAATTAAAAACATTTAAGCTAAAACTTTGTATTTAAATTACTTCCTATATATGTGATTATATACTTTATATAAAAAGCCCCCTTAAAAAAGGAGGCTAAATCAACAATGTAATGAAACTAGGTTCATTATTTCTTTTGAGCTTCTGAAATAGCATCAGCAATTCCTCCGCCTGCAGTTTCAAAGAAGGCAGGACCAGCCAGAAGATATACTTTTTCTAATTTTTTTGTGGTGGACAACTTGTGTTCTTTCAGGTAATTTTCTGAACGGTTGGCATGCACGATTCCTCTTACTACGTTTCCGGCTACCAAAGCGGTTGGAGAGTCTATTCCGGCATCTTTCAGATCACTGGCGAAGGCAAAGTTGGTAACACCTAATCTCATCGCTTCACGGGCTGCCACTTCTCCTACGGAAGTCATTAAATCTGGAGTGAAATTCTTGCGGTCACCCAAACCAATCAATAATAATTTCTTTGCAGACATCGATCCTGCAGGTGGTGTAATTAAAAGAGTTTCCAAAGAATGTCCCTGAAACTGTCCTGCCTTTCTGATATTGGTTAGTTCTCCTTTTAAAGCTTCATCCAGGTGAACCAATCCGTTCAATTTAGCAGGTAAGGCCTGAGCATTGAAGATGTCTCCTTCTGTATATTCGAAAACACAGGCTACCTGAAGCTGGGCATCTGCTGAGGAAGGTCCCTGTACCAATCCTACCATGGAGATACCGTCTACGGTTCCCCAGGTTTTAGAGGTTCCGATGGCTGTTGTTTTTGCAGTGGTTGCAGTGGTTGTTTGTGCAAAATTTAATGTTGAGAATGCTAATGTTGCAATTATCAGTGATTGTTTTAGTGTATTTTTCATGAGATTTTTTGTTGTTAGTTGCTGGTTATTTTTGTTGCTGGTTGTGTGTGTGTTGTTGGATAACGCTAAGGCGCTAAGTTTTTGCTGATGTTTTATTTTTTAAGGCGCAAGTCGCTTAGCTCAGGCTATTTTTTGCTTTTTCAAAGGTAGTTTCTGTGATGTAGATGTGCATTGATGTGGGATAATTTGTTGAGAGGTGTGGGTTTTAATGTTTGTTTGTTGGGATAACACAAAGGCGCTAAGTTTTTGCTGATGTTTTATTTTTTAAGGCGCAAGTCGCTTCGCTCCGGCTATTTTTATTTTTTCAAAGGTAGTTTTTGGGATGGAAAGGTACATTGATCTGGGATAATTTGTTGAGACGTGCGGGTTGCGAGTGTTTTGTTGGATAACGCAAAGGTGCTATGTTTTTGTTGATGTTTTATTTTTTTAGGCGCAAGTCGCTTAGCTCAGGCTATTTTTTGCTTTTTCAAAGGTAGTTTTTGGGATGGAAAGGTACATTGATCTGGGATAATTTGTTGAGACGTGCGGGTTGCGAGTGTTTTGTTGGATAACGCAAAGGTGCTATGTTTTTGTTGATGTTTTATTTTTTAAGGCGCAAGTCGCTTAGCTCAGGCTATTTTTTGCTTTTTCAAAGGTAGTTTCTGTGATGTAGATGTGCATTGATGTGGGATAATTTGTTGAGAGGTGTGGGTTTTAATGTTTGTTTGTTGGGATAACGCAAAGGCGCTAAGTTTTTGTTGATGTTTTATTTTTTAAGGCGCAAGTCGATTCGCTCCGGCTATTTTTGTTTTTTCAAAGGTAGTTTTTGGGATGGAAAGGTACATTGATCTGGGATAATTGTTCAATTAATTTTCAAATTATCTCATTTTCAAATTTTCAAATTCCCTATATTTTTTTAAAACTTAAATACAATTCTGGAGTTGATAAAGAGTCCGTCTTTGTGGCTATCGATGACATCATTGATGAAAGCTCCGGTGTTGAAATACTGTATTCCTGTATTAAAGGTTAAAAATGAATTGATTTTATAATTAAAGCTTCCCAGGAAAGCCGTTCCGATGTATCTCTTTTTTGAGTTTGAAGATGGTAGGTTTAATGTTCCGCTGGGTCTGTAAATTCCGTCCTGGGTAGAATATCTCCAGTTGAAAACTACATCTGCCTGCACTGTTATTTTTTCACCTAAATCAATGGTTGCATAGGGATGAATATCAATTAAGTTTACAGGTCCGATCTGAGGATTAAATCCAAAATATCCACCTTTCGGATACAGAGGATTGAATGTCCCTAATGTTCCGTCTCCTTTATTGCTGTCGCCTGAGATATAATCATTTCTAAGATTGATGGTTGGTTTTCCTTTTACATTTTCAAACATATATCCGATGTCTGCAGAAGCCGTCCATGCGCTGATATTTCCTTTATTAAAGTTGCCAAACTGATAGGCTGCTTCAAAATTGTAGATAAAGCCACCGCCATATTTCCAGAATCTTCCTCCAAAAGTATGTCTGTTTTCGTCTGAAAGTCCGTCTTCAAAGCGTACATCTTTTCTGTGAATCCCCAGATAATACAGCTCCAGGTTTCCACTTCTGGGAATAATCCATGTGTTGTAACTTCCCCAAAGGTTGACTGATTTCGAAGATTTGTTATCGAATGCTCCCGGGTTGATTTCACTGGCAGCCATCATAAAAGCATCTGATCTGAAATTTCCTCTTTTGTACATGAATTTTAATCCATCAAAATAGAGTCTTAAATTCGGGCCTTCTCTTACGGAGATCAGTCTTCCGCTTCCATAGTCCAATTCCTGTCTTCCTGCACGCACGGTCAGTTTTTCTTTATCATTTTTCAGAATATCGAAATCAATGAAGAGGTTCTGAATATTCAGATGGTCTTCATCAATCGGTCTTGGTCCATTTTTCCTTCCATTTTCCCATGCACTTCTCACCTGCCCGAAAATTCTTACCCGTGAGCCCAGATGCAGATCTCCATGTATCGTGTATCTTTGAATCAGAAAAGGATTGCTTCCAATTCCCATTCTGCCCCAGTCTTCATTATTAAAATCTACAAATTCCAGTCTTGCTTCTCCTCCCAATGACAGATATTTGTTATTGTTTTCTGTAATCGGGATGTATTTTATGGAGTTATAAAAAGTTCTTGCAGAGTCTTTGTATGCCGCATAATCTTCATCAAACCTCATCAGCTTAAACTGAGCGGAGAGCTGAATTGGAATAAAAATCTGCAGTAACAGTACAATAGCAATGAGTTTTTTCATAATTATTTCTTTGTTAAATAATGATCCACTGAATATTTTCCTGAACCCACACATAATAAAAACAGGTAACACAAGCTGTACATAAATGGAGTATCTTTTACCAGTAATGCATCATTCCAATGAAGAATAAAATATCCTGTAAGGGTTACAGCCAAGATCGGCAATACAGCAATTCTTGTGAAAAATCCAAAGATTACAAATACCGGAAATACGAGATTGGCAGCATCTGCAAAAAGGCTATTGAATGATTCCGGAAGGTGCAACGGGTTCGGAACCTGCTCTGCTTCTGAAACACCTACTCCTATTTTTTTTAATCCGTGGGCTACGATTAATTCTACAGAAAGTAAGACTCTGAAAACTAAAAGTGCAATATTGATTAGTTTTCCTCCCGGATTGGTATTGGTGATGATGTGGATTAACTTTTTCATGATTGTTGTAACTGTTTTACTATTGAAGACTTTTATGGGTAAGACCACCCCGTCAAAAATTCTTTGAATTTTTGCCACCCCTCCGGAGGAGGGGAATTTTTACCCCTTCAGTTGAAGTGTTTGTGGATTTTGTGGTATAAAAACTATTTTGTTTGATAGCCTCCGTAATATTTCACGGGTGACCATTCCGGAATGACTGGAAGCGGTGCTGGTGCGGCTGTTTTGTAGGTTTCGTCTCCGTACACTACTTTTCCGTCTACTATGGTTAGTTTTGAAGTAATGTTCTTAATTTCTTCATCCTTAACCTCAAAATAGTCTTTATCCAAAATGGTAAGGTCTGCAAAATATCCCTTTTGTATTTTTCCTTTCTGATAGTCTTTTATTAATTCATAGCCGCCATAAGTAGAAAGGGATAAGGCTGTTTTTCTGTCCAGCGTATTTTCTTTGCCCATCACCTGAGTTCCTCCGATGGTTTTTCCTGTTGTGATCCAGTATAAAGCAACCCATGGATTGTAGCTTGCTACTCTTGTTCCGTCTGTTCCCAATCCTACAGGAATTCCCATTTCAAGCATTTTTTTCACAGGAGGAGAAGCTAAAGCCGGCTTTTTACCATATCTGTGGATGAAACTTTCTCCCTGATACGCCATTCTGTGCTGTACTGCAATTCCTCCACCCAAAGCTTTTATTCTTTTCATATTGTCTTCAGTAACGGTTTCTGCGTGATCCATAAACCAGACTAATCCGTTCAAAGGAGTTTCTTTGTTGACCTCCTCAATGACATTTAAAAATCTTGTGATACTTTCATTATAGGTAGCATGAATTCTGAAAGGCCATTTATTTTTTACCAGAAGACTTACGACCTCTTTCATATTTTTCTCCATGGTAGCGGGAAGTTCTGGTCTTGGAAAAAGGAAGTTTTCAAAATCGGCACCATCAGAAACCAGGTTTTCACCACCTCCGTTCACATGGTAATCTATTTCATTGAAATCATTGTGGCCATGATCATCAATCTCTACCATTCCTATCCATTTGGTATAATCTGCAAGCTCAGAACCTTTCTTTTGAGCAAATAAATAATAAGGTAAGCGAACGGTAATTTTTCCTTCTTTGTTCAACTTATCTGTTGTTCCATAATCGTCAGGAAAATTCTGGAATCCTCCTCCTGCATCCATTACAGCCGTTACCCCTAATCTGTTCAGTTCCGTCATATACTGGAGGGTTGAGTTTATTTTTTCTTCTTCTTTCAACTCCGGTAATTTGGCCAATGTTGAATAAAGGATGAATGCGTTAGGCTCTGCAACCAATAATCCTGTGGGATCTCCATTGTTGTCTTTCTCAATTAAACCCTGTGCAGGATTAGGTGTTTCTCCGTTGATATTGAGTTCTTTTAATCCAGCTTTGTTTAACCATGCTTTTCCATAAAGATACATGATGAATGTGGGAACATTTCCCGTGGCCTCATTAATTTCAGCCAGTGTGGGAAGTCGTTTTTCTTCAAACTGATATTCATTCCAGCCTCCGATCACTCTTACCCATTGTCCTTTGGGTGTTCTCTGCGCCTGTTCTTTCAACATTTCCAGTGCTCTTTTTAAAGATTTCACCCCATCCCACCGAAGTTCTGTATTGTAAAATCTTCCTCCACGGATCACATGTAAATGGCTGTCAAATAAACCGGGAATCACTCTGTTTCCTTTGGCATCAATAACTTTTGTATTGCTGTTTTTTAATTTTAAAATCTGGGCATTGGTTCCCACCTGTAAGATTTTATGGTCTTTGATGGCAACAGCCTGTACTTCAGGATTTTTATCATCCATGGTGGTGATCTTCCCATTGGTAATGATCATTTCTGCTTTCTGAGCATGGAGTATTCCTGTTCCTAAAACCGCAGAAAAGATAAGTGTATTCAGTAATTTCATTATTTCAATATTTAAGTTTGAAGTTTTCGGCAGGCTTTCAGCCTGCCGAAAACAGACATCATTAATGTTTTAACATTTCCTGAGCATACTGAATTCCAATACCGTAAGCTCCACCGTGTTTTTTCATCAGATCATTAACTGGTTTGTAGGTTTCTTTTCTTGCCCAGTCTCTCTGAAGTTCCAACACATACTGAACAGAAGTAATTGGGTGAGCTCCTGCCTGAACCATACGGGTGATTGACTGATCGTGAGCTTCTTTAGAAATATCCCCTGAAGCATCTGTTACCACATATACATCATACCCTTCATCAATAGCAGATAATACAGGGCCTACGATACATACACTTGTCCATAATCCTGCAAAAACCAGTTTCTTTTTATTTTTTCCTGTGATGGCTTTGTGAGCGTTAGTGTCTTCCCAGGTATTCATTGTGGTTCTGTCTACATATCCGCTTGTTGCTTCAGGATATACTTCTGAAATTTCAGGGAAAACAGGTCCGCTGAATGATTTTTCAGCCACCGTTGTTACCACTGTAGGAACATTAAAGATTTTTGATCCTCCGGCTACCAGTGCTACATTATTTCTCAGTTCTTCCATGCTGATGCTCTTTGTTGCAAAAGCCATTTGGCCTTCATGATCAATCAATACTACGGCATGGTTGGTAGGGTTTAATAATGATTTTCCAGGGTTTTGAGCTGATACTGTTAATGATAATAAACCAGCTGCAAATGATAGGATTAATTTTTTCATAATTATTTAAAATTTAAGGGTTGTTATTTCTGTTTAATTTTCTTTTACATGGTCATTGGCACCTCCATTACAAGGATTTCGGTACCTTCTTTAATGGCTTTGATATTAATATCCTGAATATCCCAGACTCCAAATCCATCGCGTTCTTCCAAAATTTCTCCGCCGATTTCTGCACTTCCTTTAAGAATGAAAACATAAATGCCGTTTCCATTTTTTCTGATCTTATAATGCGTTTCTTTATTCTGATCAAAAATTCCCAGATGGAACCACGCATCCTGATGAATCCATACTCCTTCATCGTCTGCATTGGGAGAAAGAATCTGTTGAAATGTATTGTGACCTTTTGTTTTATCTAAAGTGATCTGATCATATCTTGGAGTTACATTTCTTTTTTTAGGATAAATCCAGATTTGAAGAAATTTTACCAGCTTATCACTGTTTTTGTTGAATTCACTGTGCATGATTCCCGTTCCTGCACTCATCACCTGGATGTCTCCACTTCTGATCACTGCCGTATTTCCCATGCTGTCTTTATGTTCAAGATCACCTTCTAAAGGAATACTGATAATTTCCATATTGTCGTGAGGGTGTGTTCCGAAACCTCTGCCTGCTTCCACTTTGTCGTCGTTCAGGACTCTCAATACTCCGAAATGCATTCTTTCAGGATTGTGATAGTTGGCAAAACTGAAAGTGTGCTGGCTCAGCAGCCATCCATGATCTGCTTTGCCTCTTGAGTCTGCTCTGTGGATTACAGAATTTTCCTTTATTTTTGATTCTGTATTGGGCAGGTGATTGTATCCGATTGGTTCTAATGGTTCAATCTCATCGATATCATTTTTCATAGCGCTTGCCAGAGAAGCTGATGCGACAAACATTCCTGTTCCCAGTAATCCTTTTTTTAAAAAATCTTTTCTGTCCATATCTCAGTTGTTATTTGTTCGTTTTTGATATGACAAATGTAGAGCGCTGAAAAACCCTGCACATTTAACTAGTTTAATAAATGACTTTTCAGCAAAAAAAAATGCCGGATACTTTTGTATCCGGCAGTATGATTATATTGGATTGTTTTTTGAGAAAATACAGAAGTCTTTTTACTCTTAAGACCTAAAGGATAAATTTGTTTAGATTCCTACGGAATGACAAATACAACACTTAGTTTATCCATACAGTTTGTCATTCCGTAGGAATCTCTGTATGAATGATAAGCAAAAAAATAGTTGGAAAACGCAAAGACGCAAGTTGTTTTTTAAGCTAAATATTTTTAAGGCGCAAGGATTTTATCTCCGATAAAATGGGTGACTATAATTTCACAGGAATATTCACCCCTATAAAATCCATGCAAATCTCTGCAATCTGCAAGTATAAAAAACTAAGATTTATTTCTCTTTTGAGGCAAGTCGTTTTCTGATGGTACTTACAAATTCTTTTGAAACGCCGAGATAAGAAGCGATGTAATATTGTGCTACTCTTTGTGGAATTGAAGGATATACTTTGATAAATTCAAGGTATCTGTCTGAAGCAGTTTTGGAGATCGTATTGACCAGTCTGCTTTGTAATGTGGCGAGATTCCTTTGAACCAGCATTCTGAAAACTCTTTCAAATTTAGGGATCTCATGAAGTAATTTTTCTTTGGTTGCAGGATTCAGCATATAGATTTCCGAATCTTCCAGCGTCTCAATATAAACTTTAGAGGGCTTCTGCTCCTGAAATGAAGCAATATCACTGATCCACCAGTCTTCAATGGCAAACAGAAGCGTAACTTCGGAGCCGTTATCATCCAAACAGTACATTCTCACACATCCTTTGTGAATATATCCTTCAAACTGACAGATTTCTCCTTCTCTGAGTAAAACCGTTTTCTTAGGAAACGACTGGCAGGCAAGCAGATCTGTAAATATTTTTTCTTCTTCGGGAGTGATGGAGATAAATCTTGTAATATTTTTGATGATATTTTCGAACATAATGTAGCATTTACCCCTGCAAATTAGGAAAAAGACTGTAAACTTCATTCTTTAAAAGCCCACTTCCTCCTCCATAATGATCGATCACTTTAACATCTTTATCTAATCCGGCGCAAAATGCTTTGATATTTTTCTCAAAATCATCCTCCAAACCTGAGCTTAAAAGGACAATATCCACTGTATTTTCTTTTATATATTCATAGCAGAAATTTTCATCACTTTGTATTTCAGCCGTCCAGCCTTCATTATTTTCTATAATTCTTTTTAAAGTATCCAGAATTTCCTGATTCTTTCCAATAACTAAAAAATGTAATGTTTTCATCTTGTTCAAGGTTTAAAGTTTAAAGTTCAAGGTTTAGGGTTTAAGGTTGAGTGTTTATATTGTTTGAATAAAGGGTAAAAGATAGATGAAATTACTCTGATCCTCTCAAACCCTCCGACCCTCAAACTCACATCTTGCATCCGGAATCCTTCCTACAAATGTTTATTCCCCGTAATTTTCAGTTCATTAAGATCCAGTTGGGATTCTGCTTTTCTGATTTCATCATCACTGAAGAGTTTTTCGCGCTTCATTTTAAACAGCTCCTTTCTCTGCAGGGCAAATATATCCAGCATTACTTTGTGATATTCTGCCATATCATTTTGTCTGTTCGTACACATTTCAATAGAGCTTAAATGATTCTGATGGAGTTTGATATCATTTTCCAATGCTTTTTTAAGATTTTCAAGCAGGTTATTGCTTTTCACTGCATCATTATACTCATGGTCAAGTTTATGAACGGCAAGCCTATCCAGCCTCATCTGAATTCCTGCCTGCTGTTCGTGGGAAGGAAGAATGGGATCAATCTCTCCAATCTTTGTTAATTTAATTACCAAAGGCAATGTCAGTCCCTGAAATACCAGTGTCACAAAAATGACTACGAATGTGATAAAAATGATCAGGTTTCTCATCGGGAATTCCGCCTGAGTATTCATCATAACCGGAATTGAAAGGGCTGTTGCCAGAGAAACAACTCCTCTCATTCCTGCCCAGCCTATAATTAGAGGGTTTTTCCATCCCGGACTAGGATCACGACGGGCTTTTTCACTGAACCATCTTGGAAGATGAGCCACAGGATAAATCCACAACAAACGTACTACAATGACAATCAAACTGATAATTAAACCATATTTGATTCCTTCCATCAAAGAAATTTCCCCCAATCCATTGATGATATCCGGAAGTTCGAGCCCTATTAATACAAAAACCAGAGCATTCATCACAAAAATAAGGGTGTTCCAGACTCCTGTCATGTTAATTCTTGTGGTTCCTGTTTTAAAAATTTCATGAGCACGGAAAGACATAAACAATCCTCCGCTTACCACCGCCATCACCCCCGAAAAATGAAAATGTTCCGCAGAAAGAAACAAAATATAAGGAGTCATTACGGTAAGAGCCGCATCAATGGCTGGTGTTGTAGGTAAAAAACGGTGAATGGCATAGAAAATATGAGCTCCTGCAATTCCTATGACCACACCCATTCCTGCTACCAGAAAGAACTGTCCTGTTGCTTCATGCATTGAAAAAGCACCTGTCATTACTGCTGCCAGAGCAAATCTGAAAACAATAAGTGAAGAGGCATCATTAATCAAACTTTCTCCTTCCAGTATGGCGATTGTACGTTTTGGAACTTTTAACCCCTTTAAAACTGTAGTGGCGGCAACTGCATCTGGTGGCGAAACAATTCCTCCCAATAAAAAACCTAATGCCAGTGTAAAACCCGGGATCAGCATTTGTGAAGTATAAGCAACGACCAGAGAAGTCAGAAATACCAGTCCAAAAGCCAAAAGGCTGATGGGGCGTTTCCATTTCCAGAAATCATTCCATGAGGTATACCAGGCTGCTTCGTATAAAAGAGGAGGTAAAAAAATTAAAAATATAATTTCGGGATCCAGTTTTAAAACAGGAACTCCGGGAATAAGGCTGATTCCCAAACCGGCAAGAACCAGAAAAATGGGATAGGCAATTTTAATCCGCTGCGCCAGCATAACCAGCAGCATGACCAGTAATAAAAGGCCTAATATTAAGAGGAGTTGTTCGTGCATGTTTTTTAGAAGTTAGAAATTAGAGGCTAGAGGTTAGTTTTTAGATTCTGGTTATTTAGGTTTGGGCTAAAGCCAGTGGATTGATTATTTATTATAAGGCGGGCTAAAGCCCACCGCTATTGAATTGTCATTGTTTTAAAATCCCAATTATAAAGATTAACCACAAAAGTCACAAAGTTTTTATTTTAAAATGTTTATAAAGTTTAATAGCATACAATATAAAGATCACATGAGAGAAAAATCAAAGATTTTTATAAAACTTAAATGTTCTTTTCAGGAACTCGATATTTACTTATCAAATCTTTTGTGATTTTTGTGGTTAAATTATTTAAATATCACTGAATTAGCTATTTCAATTTCTTCCTCATTAATAGAGTGACCAAAGTTAGCATATACTTTTTCTGTTACTTCCGCATTCATTTCTCGTAAAATATTGGCTGTAGCATATACTCTTTCTACAGGTACATGAAAATCCGGATTGCTGGTTCCCAGAAAAATTGGGGTTCCGGCAAAGTCGCCTTTATAGTTTTCACGATTAATTTTATCTCCTATTACCCCACCGATAATAGCTGCTGCTCCACCGAATTTCTGCGCATTACGGGCTAAAAATTCAAGGGTAAGGCAGGCTCCCTGAGAAAATCCGAAAAAGTATATATTTTCAGGTTGAATTCCGGCTTTTACTGCGGCTTTTACTGTTTCATCAACTATTTCAAGGGCTGATGATAACCATGGTTCATTTTGTTCCACGGGTGCTATAAATGAGAAGGGATACCAGGTGTGATTCAGTGCCTGTGGCGCTAGCAGTGCATAATCTTTTACATTTAAATGCTGTGATAAACTCAGAATATCCTGAGCACTTCCTCCACGCCCATGAATCATAATCAAAACTTTTTCTGCCTGATTCAATGGTACTCCTGCTGTTTTTATATTTAAAATATGACTCATTATTTCTATCTGAATTTTTCTGTTGGATAATTAATTACGGGAAGAACTTCTGCCAGACGTTCTCTTCTTTTTTCAAACTGCGGTGGCAACTGCAGATCTTCTCCTAAAAACGCTGCTTCTTCATCTACATCGAATCCCGGGCCGGAAGTGGCAATTTCAAATAAAACACCTCCAGGTTCTTTAAAATATACTGATGTAAAGTATTTTCTGTCCTTCACTTCAGTATGTTCCAATCCGTATGCATTTAATTTTTTCACCATTTCAAGCTGAGACGCTGCATCCGGAGTGGCAAAAGCTACATGATGAACAGTACCTCTTCCTGCCAATCCTTTCAATGCACTAGGTGTAGACAGCAGATCTACATATTTTCCCGGCAAATTCTCGGTTCCCAACCTTAGTCTGTCAGGAGTTTCCTTAATCACTTTATGATCCATCTGAGTGGTCAGAAGAGCCGCCGTTCTTTCATAGGCATCCTGCCAGATTTCTACGTGATGGATTCCTTTGACAGCATAGTCTTTAGGAATATACCCATTGTAATATCCTTTTCTTTCGTCTTTATCATTAAACACCAACTCCAGTCCTAGCCCGTCAAAATCTTCAAGATAAATAAAAACTTCATCAGAAAATCTTTGCTGCGGTTGTTTGAAAGGAATATTAAACTGCTCGAGACGGTTCATCCAATAATCCAGAGCTTCTAAAGAAACTGAAAAAGCAGTGGTATTGAGCATTCCTTTACCATGTCTTCCATTGATCAGATCTTTGCCATAAGGAAAAGTGGTCATAATGGTTCCCGGTGTTCCGTATTCGTCACCGAAATAAAAATGGTAAACATCTGAGTAATCGAAATTAACCGTTTTTTTAACTAAACGAAGTCCTAAAACTCCCGTGTAAAAGTCTATATTTTCCTGTGCATTGCCGGTAATTGCCGTAACATGATGCAGTCCTGTGATAAGTTTCATTGTGTTGAAATTGTTAATTGGTTATGATGATGGAAGGCGAGATTCGGAATTCGGGTTGATAAGTTAGAAAGTAGTTTTTATGCATCGTTTGCCTTTCACTTCTATTTTTTAGCTCAAGACGCTCAAACTCACTACAGTTCTTCCTTCATCCAGACATCGTTATATTCTTCCGGGTGGCGTTTGAACTGAGCGTGAACATACGGACACAACGGTACAATTTTCAAATCATTTTCTCTTGCATAGGAAACCAGTCTTTCCAGTAAAATTTTCGCGAAACCTTTTCCTTCATATTCCTGATTTACTTCGGTATGGTAAACTGTCAGCTTTTTTCCAATGACTGATATATCCATTTTTCCTGCTTTATGGTCGTCTGAGAAAAGTTGAATTTCTCCTTTTCTTCCTTCTAAAACTATTTCTGTTCTTTCCATTTTTTATATTTTTATTTTGTATTCAATAGTAAGTAAATTTTAACACAAAGATTTAATAATAGTAATGCATATTTTAAGTGAGCTAAGAATGGAATCAGCAAATTGATCCGATGAAGCGTACTGTTATGATTACCTATAATAAACTTACTTTCTTTAATTGTGTATGGGTAATTTCTTAATTCAAAATTAGCATCTTTATCAGTACTGACCGATGATCTATGATAAGTTCGGCAGGGCTCCTTCTATTTTGTCACGCATTCCTTCGTATTGAACGGGAAGTTTCAGATTTGTGCCCAATTCATTCAAAGGTTCGTCTACGGTGAATCCCGGATTATCGGTTGCTATTTCAAACAATACACCACCAGGCTCACGGAAATATAATGAATAGAAGTAATCCCTGTTGATCTTCGGAGTAATGCTCAAACCAGCTGATAACGCTTTCTCACGATATTCCATCAGAACAGTATCATCTTTCACTCTGAATGCAATGTGGTGATTGGTTCCGGCAGCATTTCTTCCGGCAGGAATGGTATCATTTTCAATAATATCCACAAGATTGGCAGTATCAATTGCATCCGTTGCCAATCTGTATCTTTCTCCCTCTTGTTTCTGCAAATCGTATCCTAAAATATCCGTCAGAACTTTGAGGGTAGGATCTGCTTTTTTTAAGGTTAAAGTAACATTATGGAAACCTTTCAAAGCATTTTCATCTTTGATATCATCTGTTGTCCATACTTTTCTGTTGTCTTCACTAAGCGGTTCGATCAACTGTAACTGAAGCCCGTCCGGATCTTTAAAAGAAATCATTTTTTCTCCGAAGATTTCGCCCTCTTCTGTAGCTACATGTAAGCTTTGTAAATGATTTTTCCAGAATTCAAGACTTCCTTTAGGTACTGAATATCCAATATGAGTAGCCATTCCGCTTCCATTATTTCCTTTTCCTATTCCTTCCCACGGAAAGAAAGTAAGAATGGTTCCCGGTGTTCCTTCTTCATTTCCGAAATAGAAGTGATACGTTCCCGGATCATCAAAATTCACCGTTTTTTTCACAAGTCTTACTCCTAAAACCTTTGTATAAAAATCTAAATTTCTTTTGGCATTGTCTGCTATTGCAGTAATATGATGCAGACCTAATATTCTATTGTCCATGTCTTTAATTTTGATGCTAAATTACACTGAACAGAAATCCTGTGCATTTAACTAGTTTAATAAATCAAAAAGGTCCAATGATCTTGTCCTTTTGATCTGATGATTATTTAATTTAAAATTCACAGATTTGTTGGAAATTCAAGCAATACATAAAGTAAGGTTTATAAATAATCTACAAAATAAAAATGCACCAGAATAAATTTCTATCTATTTCATCCATGACAATATAAAAATTATTTAATTCTTATAAATTTCAATTTATATTACATTTTTAATAATTAGAAATAAATGATATTTTCTCTATTTTTTGAAATAAAAGGCATTAAAAACATTTTTCAAATTAAAATAAATGAGTGAATTTAAAATTATAAAATACTAATAAACAGCAATTTAAATCATTAACAATAAATTAATATTTAAAATACCTACTTTTTTAGTAGACTAATAGAAATTAAATTATATATTTGCAAACGTATTCAGGAAATAAAACAAAATGAAGACAAAATCAAACAATAATACAATTAAGAAACATACCATCAAAAATATGATGAAGGATATCTGTATGCCTATACATCAAGAATACTGTGGTTGACCTTACTTTTATATAGATATATTTTCAAAAAGGCTTTACCACGTGGTAGAGCCTTTTTTATTGAACACAACAACATCAAAAAAATAAAAATGAGCAATTCTAAAAACAAATGGTTGATTCCATTGGCTTTTACAAACATCTATGTGATATGGGGAATTACGTTTTTAGCTATTTCATTTGGCCTAAAAGGTTTTCCGCCATTCATTCTTTCAGGATTAAGATTTCTGGTTGCCGGAATTCTGATGATAGGATATCTTCTTTCTAAAGGAGAAAAAGCAAATTCTCTGATCAACTGGAAGAAAAATGCAATTACCGGTATTCTTATTCTTACCGGAGGAACCGGGCTTGTAGCCTGGGGAGAACAATATATAACGGCTTCTGAGGCGGCTATTTCTATTGCCACCGGCCCGTTCTGGTTTATTGCTATCGACAGAAAAAACTGGAAATATTATTTTTCGGATAAATTCATTCCTATAGGATTGGCCATTGGATTTGCAGGATTGGTGATGTTTTTAAAAGGCAGTGTAAACTCAAATGCTGCTCATGCTATTGCTAATGAAAATCTCCGTATAACTGCGTTTGTCGTATTGGGATTAAGCTCCATCGCATGGGTATTGGGTTCTTTATATTCAAAGAAAAATCCGGCTTCTCAATCTACATTTATGAATATTGCCCAACAGCTTATCGTAGCAGGATTAGCCTCCTTTCTCATTGCTTTTTTCAGAAAAGAATGGACTGATTTTTCAGTTTCTGCTGTTCCGTTATCGGCATGGTTTGGGGTTCTATTTTTGATCTTCTTTGGATCCATAGTCGCTTATTTGTCGTACATTTGGCTTCTGTCCGTAAAACCCGCTGCCTTGGTAAGCACCCATACCTACATCAATCCTATTGTAACAGTGATTGCAGGCTGGATTATTGCCAACCAAAGCATCAATGGAGGTCAGCTGTACGGTTTATTCGTTATATTGCTGGGAGTACTTCTAACGAATGTCACCAAGTATTTCAGACTTTCAAAACGGTCCAAGGTCAAAATCAGAAGAGTAAGGAGATTTTTTAACAGAACAGGCAGACCATATCAGCCTATTTAAAAAGTATATAAAATCAGAATGATAGAAATCAGAAACATATCAAAAACATTTCATCAGAAAAAACAGTCTTTTAAAGCACTGGATAAGGTAAGTCTTACCATAGATAAAGGAGATATCGTAGGAATTATAGGATTTTCGGGTGCAGGAAAAAGTACCCTGATCCGTACGGTAAATCTATTGGAAAGACCGGATGAAGGACAGATTATCATTAATGGAAAAGATTTTACCCAACTGAGTTCTAAACAACTGGCTGAGGAGCGTAAAAAAATCGGAATGATCTTCCAGCATTTCAATCTTCTTTCTTCGAGAACTGTTTTTGATAATGTAGCGCTTCCTCTTGAACTGGACCATACCAGCAAGGACGAAATCAACAGAAAAGTTAATGAATTACTGAAGATTGTAGGACTTGAAGATAAAGCCAACGATTATCCTAAAAGCCTTTCCGGAGGGCAGAAACAAAGAGTTGCCATTGCAAGGGCTTTGGCCAATGATCCTCACCTTCTGCTTTGTGATGAAGCCACCAGCGCACTGGATCCTGCTACCACGCAGTCTATTCTGCAGCTTTTAAGAGATATCAATCAGAGACTGGGAATTACCATCCTTTTAATTACCCACGAAATGGAAGTGATCAAAGCGGTCTGCAACCATGTAGCCGTGATCGACAAAGGAAAATTATTAACAAAAGGTACATTAAGCGAGATTATTTCGGATAAAGAAAACCCGATAATCCGCCAATTTATAAATTCAGACATCATGACCCTGCCACAGGAATTCATTAGCAGACTGCAGAAAGAACCTAAAGAAGGTTTATTTCCGCTGGTCGAAATAGAACTTAACGAAAACATCAGTGTTGAACAAATTCTTTCAACGCTGTACAACCAATATAAAATCCCTTATAAATTGTTAAAAGCAGATGTAGAGTATTTTGGAGATTCCAATTTCGGGAAATTGCTGCTGCAGCTTCAGGGTGAAACTGAAGAAAACCAACAGGCGATCTATTATTTCAACCAAAATAAAATTCAAAATACAGTAAAAGGATATGCTTAGTGATACGGTAATTGCCCTTTTGGCAAAAGGAACCTGGGAAACGGTTTATATGACATTTTTATCCGGATTTTTTGGATTTGTACTGGGTCTTCCGGTAGGAATTCTGTTATTTTTAACAAGAAAAGGCCAGCTGCTGGAAAATGTAGCCTATCATAGAGGGCTTTCTATTTTGGTTAATATTTTCCGTGCAATTCCCTTCATTATTCTAATTGTATGGATGATTCCTTTTACCAGAATTCTGGCAGGAACTTCCATTGGAGTAAATGCTGCTTTGGTTCCATTAAGTGTGGGTGCAGCTCCTTTTATTGCAAGACTTGTAGAAAACAGCCTTATTGAAGTTCCTCATGGTCTTATAGAAACAGCAAGAGCCTTGGGAGCTTCTCCATTACAGATTATCAGAAAAGTACTGCTTCCTGAAGCTCTTCCTTCATTAATCAATAATGCTACCATCACTTTGATTACCCTTGTAGGTTACTCAGCAATGGGTGGTGCCGTAGGTGCAGGTGGACTTGGACAGGTGGGCTACCAGTATGGATATATCGGATATGATATTGTCATTATGAATACGGTATTGATTCTGCTTGTACTTTTGGTTTTCTTCATCCAGTTTATGGGCGACAGATTGTCAAAAAGATTTGATCACAGGTAATTGGGTGAGAGTGTCGGAGGGTTTGAGAGTTGAGATTCGGGTTACTAGATGCGTGATGTGTGATCAGTATATATAAAATTTAATTAGAATGAAAAGAATAAAGATTTTTGGCTTATTGGCTGCTGGAATATTACTGTTCAACGCTTGTTCGGGAAGAAAAGATGATCCGAACTTTATCCGCGTAGGAATTACTTACGGCCCGGAACAGGAAATTGCCGAAGTGGCCAAAAAAGTAGCTAAAGATAAGTATAACCTGGAAGTGGAGCTTATCCCTTTCAACGATTATGTGGTTCCCAATGAAGCATTGACCAACGGAGATATTGATGCCAATGCCTTTCAGCATATTCCTTATTTAACAGAACAGTCAAAACAGAGAGGTTACAACCTTGTACCCGTAGGCAATACATTTGTTTATCCTATTGTAGCGTATTCAAAAAAGATTAATAATATCAGTCAGTTACAGGAAGGCAATACCATTGTAATTCCCAACGATCCTACCAATGGAGGACGCTCTTTACTGCTTCTGCAGAAAAGTGGTCTGCTGAAATTAAAAGCGGGTGTCGGGCTTTTACCTAAAGTGACTGACATTACAGAAAATCCTAACAATCTGAAAATTATGGAGATTGAAGGTGCCCAGATTCCAAGAGTGTTGGAAGACAGAGATGTTGTGGTTGGAATAATCAATAATAATTTTGCTGCTCAGGCAGGCTTGAATCAGGAAAAAGAAGGAATTCTTGTGGAAGATAAAGACTCACCGTATGTGAATGTGGTAGTTGCCAGACCAGATAATAAAAACAGCCAGAAAGTAAAAAACTTTGTAAAAGCCTATCAGTCTCCTGAAGTAGAAAAGAAAGCCAAAGAAATTTTTAAAGGAGGAGCTGTGAAAGGATGGGATTGATGAGTGAGAGGATTTGAGTGTGGGAGAGTTTGAGGGTTTGAGAGTATTAGAGTTGTCAGAGTGGATTCGGGATTCGGGGTACGGGTTTTCGGGATTCAAAGTATTGCTTTTTACTTGTATGCTTCTCTTCAGTTTTTTCGCATTTACCAATACAATATTTAATAAAAAGCTGTCTGCCATTAAGCAGGCAGTTTTTTTATTTGATAAAATTTTATTTTCTCAATTTGAGATAATAAAAAATTTTCTTTATTTTTGTTTTTAATCAAATAGAAAGGCATTATGTTAAAGAAAACCGTCATTATAAGTTTACTCACCTTTATTTCTGCTTCTTATATGGCTCAGACCAATACTACCATCCCCGTTTATTTAGATGAATCCAAACCTGTAGAACAGCGTATTCAGGATGCATTATCAAGAATGACACTGGAAGAAAAAGTGGCCATGCTGCATGCACAGTCGAAATTCAGTTCACCAGGTGTTCCAAGATTGGGAATTCCTGAATTCTGGACAACAGATGGTCCTCACGGAGTACGTCCTGAGGTAATGTGGGACGAATGGGATCAGGCCGGATGGACGAACGATTCTATCATCGCCTACCCTGCCCTAACTGCTTTATCCGCCACATGGAATAAAAAAATGTCATGGAATTATGGTAAAGCTTTGGGTGAAGAAGCCCGCTACAGAAAAAAAGATATTCTTCTGGGACCTGGAGTTAATATTTACAGAACTCCGCTGAATGGAAGAAATTTTGAATATATGGGTGAAGATCCTTATCTTACTTCAAAGATGGTAGTGCCTTACATTAAAGGAGTACAGTCTAACGGCGTGGCAACTTCTGTAAAACATTTCGCCCTGAACAACCAGGAAATGTTCCGCCATACCAGCAATGTGAATGTAGACGACAGAGCTCTGTATGAAATTTATCTGCCACCTTTCAAAGCAGCCGTAACAGAAGGTGATTCCTGGACAATTATGGGTGCTTATGACATGTACAAAGGTCAGTATGCCAGCCAGAATCAGTATCTGTTAAATGATATTTTAAAGAAAGAATGGAATTATAAAGGGGTTGTAGTCTCTGACTGGGGTGCTGTAAACAATACGGAACAGGCTATTCATAACGGTCTTGATCTTGAATTCGGATCGTGGACTAACGGACTCTCCGCAGGAACTAAAAATGCCTATGACAATTACTATCTTGCTAAACCTTATCTTGATTTGATTAAAGCAGGAAAAGTAGGTACCCAGGAACTTGATGATAAGGTAACAAGACTTCTCCGTCTTGCCTATAAAACTACAATGAACCGCAACAAGCCTTTCGGAAATATTGCTTCTGAAGAGCATAAAGCGGTTGCCAAAGAAATTGGAGAAGAAGGAATTGTTTTATTAAAAAATCAGGGGAATGTTCTTCCTATTGATATTAATAAGGCTAAAAAGATTGCCGTTATCGGAGAAAATGCCATTAAAATAATGACGGTAGGCGGAGGTTCTTCATCCTTAAAAGTGAAATATGAAACCCTTCCTTTAGACGGAATCAAATCCAGATTTGGAAAACAGGCAGATGTACAATATGCAAGAGGTTATGTAGGTGACATCGGAGGAGAATACAACGGAGTAAAATCCGGACAGGATTTAAAAGATACCCGTTCTGCCGCTGAATTACTGAATGAAGCTGTGGAATTGGCAAAAAAATCGGATTATGTGATTTTCGTTGGCGGACTGAATAAAGCAGATTTTCAGGACAGTGAAGGAAACGACAGAAAAAGCTATGGCTTGCCTTACAATCAGGATCAAGTGATCTCTTCACTTGCAAAAGCAAATAAAAATCTTGCTGTGGTTCTCGTTTCCGGAAATGCCGTAGCTATGCCATGGATTAAAGAAGTTCCCACAGTTTTACAGTCCTGGTATCTGGGTTCTGAAGCAGGAAACTCTATTGCAGCTGTTTTAGCAGGAGATGCCAATCCATCAGGAAAGCTTCCGTTTACATTCCCAATAAAACTTGATGACAATTCAGCCCATCAGCTTGGAGAGTATCCAGGGCAAAAGGATGAGTTTGCAGCAGGAAAAGGTAAAGATCAGAAAAACCCTATCAATATTACTTACAACGAGAGTATTTTTGTAGGTTACCGCTGGCATGATACTAAGAATATAAAGCCTCTGTTCAGTTTCGGGCATGGGTTGAGCTATACCACGTTTGAATTCGGAAAAGCAAAAGCTGACCAGACAACGATATCACAGGATGGTACCATTACTTTTACCGTTACGGTTAAAAATACAGGTAAAAAAGCAGGTGCTGAAGTAGCCCAGCTTTATATCAGTGATTTGAAATCATCCGTTCCACGTCCTGCAAAAGAACTGAAAGGTTTTGAAAAAGTATATTTGAATCCTGGAGAACAGAAAGAAGTTACTTTCACCATTGATAAAACGGCTTTAAGTTATTTTGATGCTCAAAAACATGACTGGGTAGCTGAACCGGGAGACTTTGAAGCATTGATTGGAAATTCTTCCGATGCCATTAAGACGAAAGTGAAATTTACGCTTAAATAAAACTGAAAGTTAAGAGTACTAAACTCTATTTAATAATTATTTGATAGAATGCAAACAGATTCCAGATTGGGATCTGTTTTTTTATTCCTCCCTTTTTTATGCGTGCTAAACCTATCAGAGTTTTTCTAACGCAAAGTTTAAATAAAAAAAGTAACATTTTTTAAGGAAGCTAAGAAAGCAACTTTGTTGCTTAAGAAGGATTATGATTGTACGTTCGCTTAGAAAGAATCAATGTACTTGATTCAAAACTTTGCTGTCTTAAAATAATAAGAAATTCAGATAAGAGCTTTACGTTAAAATCTAATTATTTTTCTCCCACAGATTACAGTGATTGCACAGAGTTTTAAGACAAGCATAAAGATTATCTTTCACTACTTCCCTCTTCTAGCTTCTAGCTTCTAGCTTCTAGCTTCTAGCCAAAAATAAAAAGCAGATTCCAAATTGAAACCTGCTTTTATTTTTATCTAACAAATTTTGAATTACTTTCCTCCGCCACCGTTTTTCTCTACATCGGTTTTTGTATTTTCTTTTACCTTCTGATTTCCAAAACGCTTTACAAATGTAAGAGAAACACCATACCAGTCCCATTTTGAATATTCTCTGAAAGTTCCATCAGGGCTGTAAGTGGTATTATCACCATAAGGTCTCTTAAAAATATTCATCAGCTGCATGCTTAGTTCCATCTGGGTTTTCGGAAATATTTTAGTCACTGAAATATTATGGAAGACATTGGTATTATTCGCATATGAATTTCCGTTATTCTGATTGGCAAGCTCCATCCACGCACTCAGGTTAATATTTTTATTGAACAGATTGGTATAAGAAATATTCGCAGAGGCTCCCCAATAACTGATATAATCTTTGGCACCCAGCTTATTTTTCTCATTAAAATCCTTATTATTAATGTAATACCATCCAAATCCTGCATTCACATTCAGTTTATTTTTCAGGAAGTTCTGGTTGGTATTGGCAAACAGGTAATATTTTTCAACCTTTCCATCGAAGTTCCCTGGTAATGAAACTGTTCTTCCGTTTTCCGTTACATAGGTAGTCCAGTAATCCTGATTCGTGTGCATATATCTTGCAGAGATAAAGTATTTTTTCAGGATTCCCAATTTCAGATAAAGCCGGTCATTCGGATTGGGATTCAAATAAAGGTTTCCTCTGGAATAGGTTCCGTTAATTTCAGGCGTCACGAAAGGGTTAAACTCTGAATACCAAGGCCTCCAGATACTTCTGTTATAGGTAAGGCTCAGATCAAACTTCTCTGAAAAGCTGTATTTCAGCAATAAATTGGGAAGAAAAGTACCGTAAGAATCTCTTCTTTCTGTACCTGCTACATCCTGTCTTACTTTATAATCAATATATTCGTATCGGATTCCGATTCTGGTTTCCAGTTTTTCGAAAAATGTTTTGCTATAATTGGCATATAAAGAGCTCAGATGATCTTCATAATGGAATCTGTCGTTTTTGGAAAGATTAGCATATTCCGGTGTACCATTATCAATACTAAATCCATAGAGACTGTTAGGAATAACGTGATTGTTCAATTCGGTTTTTCCCCCTGCTTCCATGGTACCGCCTGTCTTACCAAAAGGATGGGTATAATCTATTTTCAGATAATAATTACGCATCTGATTTGAACTGATCGACCCCAGCTGCTGATTGGTTATCAAACCCTGCTTATTAATTTGCTTGTCAATCAAATTATCATTGTCATTACTGGAATAATTGGTTCCTAAATTAATATCTAAAATCCTATTCTTTTCTTTATCATAATATTTATAGAAAGCATTAGTACCAAGATTACGGCTGAATCCCCAGTTATTTTGGATTTGATGAAAAGATTCACCGGGATCTCCATCTTTTGTAGTCATCCCATCAGATTCTGCTGAAAGCAAATTCCTGTTCTGGGAATATTCCAATACAAGTCCGAAATTATTTTTGTCATTGATTTCAAATTCTGAAGTGGAAGAAAGAGATGGACTTTCATTTCTCATTACATTTTCCAGATTGAACTGAGTAAGTTTATTTTCAGCATATCGGTTATCCCATGTTTGATTCTTCTGCACATAAGTTCCGTTATTATAACTTCCGATAAAGGTTTGGGTAAATTTTTTCTTATGGTAATTCAGATTGAAATTCGTGTATTGTGAGTTTTTGGTACTTTGTCTGTTGTTGAGAGAGATACTTCCTTTTAGTCCTTCATCATCCCTTTTTTTAAGGACAATATTGATAACAGAACCGGAAGTTTCATAACGGGAAGACGGACTGGTAATCACTTCAATTTTCATAAGATTATCAGCAGGAATTGTTTTAAGATATTCCTTTAGTTCCTTCCCTGTAAAAACAGATTTCCTGTCATTGATATATACCGTAACCATTTGTCCCTCGGCTTTTACCTCATCATTGTTATCAATACTTACCAAAGGAGTCATTCTAAGAACATCCCATGTTGTATTTCCTGCCAGAATTGCACTATTTGCTACATTAAATACAGTTCTGTCTACTTTAGATTCTACGGTTGGTTTTCTGGCCACCAGAGTAACCGCTTCTATTTCTTTTGCATTTCCTTTTACAGTATCGTTGGCAGCCGGAGCTGGAGCCTGCTGGGCCATTACTAAGGAGCCTGTTAATATTGCTATAGGAAATAATATTCTCTTCATGTGAAATTATAGTTTTTCTATAAGACCACTATCTTCACAAGTTTGTTACATCAAAAAATAAAAAAAATTAAATAAAGATTTAATTCCCAGCAATATATCAACATTTAATGTAAACATAAATTAAAAATCAATACACATTTTTCAATAAACCAACGAAATACAAATCACTTCCATAATAAATAATCTTAAAAAAATATTTTATACGTAATTTAAATTTCACTTAAAAAAAATTGCAAAACCAATGCATATTACATAAATATTTTACTACCCCTATAACAAAAACAAATTTTTTACCCGCAGATTTCCTAAAAGCTGACCAATAAAAAAAGCCCGGATCTCACCCGGGCCGCTAGCAATAGCAAATTTACAAGGAATACTATTAAAAAATATAGGCTAGTTTACATTTTCAAAATAATGGATAACCCCCACTTCAGGCAGACGAAGGGGTTCTTTATTAAAATCAGACTCTCTGTTTTTACTGCTTTCCAGAAAAGAATTGCTGAAAAGTGCATAAGAAGGCTTTTCTGCCATTCCATTTTTCAAAAGCTGATGGGCTTCCACAATCGTTTTTCCATATAGCTTTCTGAAATTTCCAATATTGTATTGTGAAAAGGATCCATAATGCACAATAAATTTGAGAGCCAGATCAATGGTAGTGCTTAAACTTTTACTCAACTCCTCTATTTTCCTGTTGAAGGCACTTCTCATCTTCCACAGCATTTTTGAAATACTCTGATAAGACGGATTTTCATCATAACGGTAAAATAAAATGGCATCTCCCTCAATCTCGGAAATTTCAAAATACTGATCGTTCACATCAATCAGTGTAGACAATAACTGTCTTACAATATACTCGCCTGTATACAATTTTGTATTGAACACAAATTCGGTAAATCCGCTGAAATCCGGAATAAGAATGATCCCCTCTTGTATATTTGTCTTCATAATGATAATGGATTAAAAACCTGCTTCATCCTTACAGACGAAGCAGATTCAATTTTACTTTATTGCCACCCGCCTCCTACAGAACGGTAAAGTGCTGTAATAGCATTCAGTCTCTGGGTTTTCAGAGAAGCCAGTTCCAGTTCTGCCTGAAGTTTATTCGTTTGTGCGATAATCACTTCTACATAAGTTGCTGAATTATATTTAAATAACAGATCAGCCTTCTTCACTGCTTCTCCAGATTTCACGGCCAGCCCTTCTGCAATTTTCTGCTGTTCTTCCAGTTTTTGGATTTGTATCAGTGCATCAGAAACTTCTCCTACTGCTTTTAAAACAGACTGCTTGAAATTGAGTTCAGCCTGATCAGCAACTACTTTAGATTGTTCATATTGTGTTTTCAGCTGTTTCCCGTTCAGAATAGGCTGGGCTACAGCGCCTGCCACCATTCCGAAAAGCGATCCCGGAACACTGAACCATTTGCTGATCTGAAAGGCATTCACGCCTCCCTGCGCCGTAATATTCAGTGAAGGATACATGCTCATTTTCGCCACATGAATGGCTGCTGCACTTTTTCTTACTTCAAGTTCAGCTGTTTTGACATCCGGTCTGTAGCTCAATAATTCTGAAGGAATTCCTGCAGCAATATGATCCGGAGACTGTACATTATTCAGGCCTGCACTTCTTTCAATTTTCCCCGGCATAGAACCCGTTAGCAGGCTCAAAGCATTTTCCTGGGTTGTTACAGAACTTTCAATAGCCGGAATTGATTTCAGAATCTGATCTTTCACAATTTCCTGCTGTTGTACAGCCAATGCTGTAGTAAGCCCAAGCTCCTGCTGTTTGGTCAGAAACTTCAGCGTATTATCCGCATAAGCAAGATTGGATTTTGTAATTTCCAACTGAGTATCCAGCATCAAAAGGTTATAATATCCTTGTACTACAGCAGATACAACTTGTGTTTTCACTGCTTTTGCCGCTTCCTGTGTTTTAAGATATTCTGCTAAAGCCTGTTCCTTCCTTCCTTTAATCTTTCCCCAGATATCAGCTTCCCAGGAAAAACTCAAGGAAGTTGTATAATCTTCCATATACCTTTTTCCCATAAACTGTCCGGCCATCATTCCGTTCATACTGTTGTCTGAAGGACGGTTGATATTGGCATTGGCAGAAGCACTAACAGTCGGAATATTTGCCCATTTGCTCTGATTGTAAGCTAATGATGCAAATTCTATCTGTTTTAAAGCGACCTGAAGATCGTTATTTTGTACCATCGCTTTATCTATCAATCCTACAAGAACAGGATCTTTAAAAAAGTCTTTGTAGCTGATCTTCGCAATATTTTCATGAGAATCCGCTGCAATGCTGTCACTTCGGAAAGCTTCAGGCATTTTTACTTCAGGCTGTTCATATTTCTGAACTTTACAGGAGATTGCGGTTCCCGAAATGAATGCGATATATGCTATATTTTTAATTTTCATTGTTAAAATCATTTGAATTAATATTCCCAATCTGCATCGGTTACTACTTTTCCGTTGATTCTCTCATGCAATGCCTGGAATACCACAAAAAGAACAGGAACTACGAAAATTCCTAAGATCGTTCCGAAAAGCATCCCTGAAATGGCGGCATACCCAATAGAATGGTTACCCATTGCAGAAGGTCCAACCACAAAGATCAATGGGATCAATCCGGTAATAAATGCCAGAGAGGTCATCAAAATAGGACGTAAACGGGCTTTTGCTCCTTCCACCGCAGAGGCGATAAGACTTTTCCCTGCTCTACGTCTCTGAATCGCAAATTCCACGATCAGAATACCATTTTTTGCTAACAACCCAATCAACATCACCAAAGCAATCTGTACATAAATATTATTGGATAATTCCGCGAAGGTAATCCCCACAAATACTCCGGAAAGTCCCACCGGAATAGCAATCAATACAGCCAATGGAAGAATATAACTTTCATATTGAGCAGATAAAAGGAAGAATACAAACACGATACATAATCCGAAAATCATAACAGATTGTGAGCTTGAACCTGCTTCTTCGCGGCTCATTCCTTTATAATCGTAAGTATATCCCGGAGGAAGTACCTGCTTGCTCACTTCTTCAATGGCGGACATAGCCTGTCCGGTACTATATCCCGGAGCTGCCATTACTGTTAAATTGGATGAATTAAACAGGTTGAAACGATCCACCACCTCAGCTCCTGTTACCTGTTTCAGGCTTACCAATGTATTGACAGGAACCATCTGACCTAAGTTATTTTTAACGAAAATTCCGTTTAGGGATTCTTTATCTTGTCTTGTCTCTGGTGTAGACTGTACCAAAACTCTGTAATACTTTCCAAATCTATTGAAATCAGACGCCTGAATACTTCCGTAATATCCCTGCATTACTCCTAACACGTCAGAAACATTAACTCCCAGCTGGGCAGATTTCACTTCATCTACAAGCACTTCAAACTGCGGATACGTCACATCGAAAGTGGTAAATGCTACCGCTACTTCAGGTCGCTGCATCAAAGCGCCCATCATTCCGTAAGAGATATTTCCTAAATTCTGAAGTTCTCCGTTGGTACGGTCCTGAAGCACAAGCTCCATTCCACTCGTATTTCCGAAACCGTCTACCGTAGGCGTATTGATCACAAGGAAATTGGCTCTTTTATCCTGAGAAAGCATTCCCTGAGTTTGTCCTATGATATCATTGATATTATTGACAGGTCCTCTCTCGCCTCCTTTTTTCAATTTAACGAAAATAGAAGCAGCGGAAGATGACATGGAACCACTGAATAAGTTCAATCCGTCTACCGAAATCACTTTATCCACAGCAGGATTTTTCATCAGAAGATCTTCTGTGTCGGAGACTACTTTCGAGGTTCTGTCTTTTGATGCTCCCGGAGCAAGGTTCGCGGTTACAATGATAAAACTCTGGTCTTCATCCGGAATAAATCCTTTAGGCGTTGTCATAGACATCCACGCAAACAAACCTCCGAAAGCCACAATCATAACAAGTGCCACCCATTTTCTTTTCAAAAGGAACAGCACAGCTTTCCCATAGCGGAATGTCAGTTTATTAAAGCTGGCATTGAAACCTGCAAAGAAACGATCTTTGAAATTCATTTTTTCATGCGTTCCCGGATGGTGTTGTTTTAAGAATAAAGCACATAATGCCGGGCTCAATGTCAAGGCATTGATCGCTGAAATCACAATCGCGATAGCCAATGTCAAGGCAAACTGCTGGTAAAATAATCCCGTGGAACCACTCATAAAGGCTACCGGAACGAATACAGCAGACATGATTAATGTAATAGAAACAATGGCTCCTGTAATTTCACTCATCGCTGACATGGTAGCAGCTCTCGGATTGAGCTTTTTATGTTCCATTTTAGCATGAACCGCTTCCACCACTACAATAGCGTCATCCACTACAATACCAATGGCGAGCACCAAAGCAAACAACGTAAGAATATTAATAGAGAACCCAAAAACCTTCATAAAGAAGAACGTTCCTACAATAGATACCGGAACTGCAATAGCCGGAATCAACGTGGAGCGGAAATCCTGAAGGAAGATATACACCACGATGAATACCAGAATAAATGCTTCTATCAGAGTATGAATAACCTGCTCTATGGATTGATCCAGTGCATCTTTTGTAGCATAGGGAATTTCATAATCCATTCCGGCGGGAAAAGATTTTTCCAGTTCTTTCATTCTTTCCTGAAGCGCAATTTGTACTTCATTCGCATTCGATCCTGCCATCTGGAAGATCGCCATCGTTACGGATGCTTTTTTATTATAATTAGAAGATACCGTATAACTGTAGGCTCCAAATTCTACTTTGGCAATGTCTTTTAACTTTAATACAGATCCATCATTCAATGCTTTGATGGTAATGTTTTCATACTGCTCAGGTTCTGTAAATTTTCCTTTGTAGCGAAGAACATATTCCATCACTTCTTTACTTCTCTCTCCCAATCTTCCGGGTGCTGCTTCAAGGTTTTGAGTCTGAATAGCACGGGAAACATCAGAGGGTGTAAGATTGTAGGAAGTCAGTTTATTCGGATCCAGCCAGATACGCATGGAGTAATCTTTATTTCCATACACCATGGCATCTCCTACTCCTTTTACTCTTTTCAGTTCCGGAACAATGTTGATTTTCGCATAGTTTTCAAGGAAAAGGTCACTCATCGTACCATCTTTACTGGTCAGAGAGACCATCGCAATCATACTGTTCTGTCTTTTCACGGTGGTGATTCCTGCCTGGATTACCTCTGCAGGAAGCTGGTTGGTCACCTGTGCCACTCTGTTCTGAACGTTAATGGCGGCCTGATCCGGATCTGTTCCTAATTTAAAGATAACAGTTATACTCAATGTACCGTCATTACTTGCTGTAGAAGTAATATAGTCCATATTTTCCACACCATTGATGGCATTTTCCAATGGCGGTGCTACTGACCTGGCAATTGTTTCGGCATTAGCTCCCGGATAGGCAGCTGTTACCATAACGGTAGGAGGTGCGATGTCCGGAAATTTTGTAATCGGAAGGCTTACCATCCCGACGATCCCCAGAATTACAAGCAATACGGAAATAACCGTTGCCAGTACGGGTCTTTTTATAATTTTCTTTAACATGACTTCTTCTTAGGATTTTTTCTGTTGAGCATTTTTCTTTTGTGCCACTACAGGAGTTCCCGGCTGCAATCGGTCAAAACCGCTGGTGATATATTCATCTCCTGCTTTAAGCCCTTTCGATACAATAAAATTATCGCCTGCTTTTCCGTTCACTTCAATAGGAAGCATTGCGGCTTTTCCTCCCTGAATGGTAAATACAAAAACTTTATCCTGAATGGTTCTGGTAGAGGCAATAGGAAGTAAAACAACATTGCCGTAGAACTGATCCAGTATAATTTTGCCTGTATTCCCACTTCTCAAAAGGTTGTTGGGATTGTTGAATTTTGCTCTTAAAGTAATGGATCCTGTTGTTTTATTGAACTGTCCTTCTACAGCATCAATCTTTCCTGTCTCCGCATATTTTTCACCTCCTGAAAGCAATAATGAAACTGCCGGAGTATTTTTAATGACCTCATCAATACTGCTTCCCGTGTATTGTTTCTGGAAATTATTAAAATCATTTTCACTCAGGCTGAAGTAAGTATATACCTGGTGAATATCTGATAATAAGGTAATCGGTTCCTGATTTCCCGGAGTCATTAAACTTCCCAGACGATAGTTGAATCTTCCGATAAATCCGCTTACCGGAGCTTTAATGGTGGAGAAGTTCAAATTGATTTTAGCCGATTCAATGGTAGAAGTAGATTGGCTTACTGCTCCACGTGCCGCATTATAAGCCGCTTCAGCTTCTTTCACCTGAATATCTGAAACCATTTTGTTTCTAAAGAGTTCTTTTTTTCTGTCCAGATCAATTTTAGAGGTTGAAAGGTTGGCCTGAGCCGTAATCAAAGATGCCTGAGCACTTTTCAGCTGTTCACGGAAAACCTGATCTTCAATTTTGAATAATGGCTGGCCTGCTCTCACAAAATCACCTTCATCTACAAAAATTTTGCTTAAATATCCTGTTACCTGAGGTCTTATTTCCACATTGGAAACTCCTTCAATAGATGCTGCATATTCTCTGGAAACAGAAGCGTCTCCCTGTGTTACTTTTGCCACGGGTAATTCCGGTGCCTGCTGCTGATAGCCCTGGTTTTGATTATTCTTCTTACAACCCGCCAATACAATCAGCGAGAGAAAAAGTAGAGTCGATTTTTGAATAAAAAATCTTTGCATAACAATAGTCCTTTTAAATTTTCCGCACAAAAATCGAACGAAAAAAATTCAATAGGATTATTCGAAAAACCCCTTGTTTTGTCAAAAAGACTCTTTATTTTTAAAAACATGAGAAATATCACTTATAGACAATATAAATGACAGTATTCAATATTTTAAATCAAAATAGTATTCAGTTTTGGCAAAAAGACATCTTAAAACACAACCTACTGACTATCAATACAAATCATCTTTCCTATATTCCAAAGGAGATCTTCCTGTATGTTTTTTGAAAAACTTACTAAATGAAGCCTGATCAGAAAAACTTAGCTGTGATGCTACCTCATTGACATTCAGGTTGGGATTTCTCAATAACAGCCTGGCTTCTACCGCTAAAACCTGATGAATAATATCTCTTGGGGATTTGAACACTGTTTTATTAATCACCTTTGTAAGGTATTTACGGCTGATAAAAAGCTTATCGGCATAAAACTGAACATTATGTTCTTCTTTGAAATGCTCCTGAACAAGCTTAAAGAAGCTGGTGGTCAACTCGTCTTCTCTATTGGTTACAACGTGTAGTTTTTCCGTTTTTTTGAAATAATTATCAATTTCGTAGATCACCAGTGAAAAGTGATGCCAGATCATTTCATTGAAATAATAATTGTCTTTTTCCTTGTCATTCAAAACCTGAAGTTCATCGAGATGAAAATTCAGTTTTCTGTACACATCGGGTTCATTTCTGATGATGTGGGTAGGATCTGATGAAAGGCTTTTCAGGACATTATTTGACTTATAATTAAAGCCTGCGTCAGAAATAAAATTCAATGAAAAGAAAATATATTTAGCATTGTAATCTTCCGAAATTTCGTCTACCCAAAAGGTTTCCAGCATGGGGCAAAAAACAATATCCCCTTTAGAGACTTCATAACTCTTATCATCCAACCTGAACGTAACGTCTCCCTTTTGTATCATAAAAATGCAGAAATAATCTGCACGGTAAGGAATATTCGGTTGTATGATATAGTTCACCTTATCAATTTCCATCACGACAAATTCCTTGATTCTAAGATCAAATTCCACCTGCTGAAGAACTTCATCAAAAGCGAGCTGCGAAACAAAATCAGGTTTTGGCTGGGATTTTCTAGGCATTGAAAAGGTATTAGAATACGAAGATAGTGATTAAGGAGAAAGGGTAAAATAGCAATAGGCAGTAGGCAGTAGGCAGTAGGCAGTAGGCAAAATTGCTTTTTTGCTAAACAATAATAATCAGTTCTTTATCATAGCCGTTATATTTTTCATCAATATACCCATGAGGATTACAGATAACTTCTGTTTTTTCAATTTTATATCTGCATGGTGTATGAATATGCCCATGAATCCAGTACAAAGGTTGATATTCTTTGATTACATCTTCCAGATCAGATGCATAAGCAGAGGTAACGGGATCTTCTTTATAATGCTCCGGCACTGATTGGAGACTGGGAGCATGATGGGTAACGACTATATTTTTAAGTCCTTTTGAGTCTTCAAGACTTTCCTGCAGCCATTGTCGTGAAAGCTGATGAATTTTAAAGGTATCTAATGTTCTCATTTTCGAATAGGAAGGATCTCTCCTGATCATTTTATAGTCATTCATTTTAGACTGACAAAGCATTCCGTACTGAACAGGATTTCCGAATATTGAAAAATCCGTCCATAAGGTGGCCCCATGAAAACGAATTCCGTCAATGTCTACAAATGTATTTTCCAGCACATAAACATTGGAATTCACAGCCGCTTCTCTGATTTTATGGAGTGTTTTCGGATAGGAACCTTTATAGTATTCATGATTGCCCAAAACATAGATGACTGGTTTATTGGGTATTGCTTTTTTAATCCATTCAATCCCTTTGGTTCCTAAATTGACATCACCTGCCAGCACAACAATATCCGAATGGTCAAAACCTAATTCCGTACTTCCAAATTCCTGATGAAGATCGCTGATGACCTGTATTTTCATGATGTTATAGTAAAGCACAAAGGTAGTGAAGGGAAACAGAATGGCAAAAGAACAAAAAAAGAACCGACACCTAAGCACCGATTCTTTCCTCATATAGTTTGTGTATTTTTAAACTGCTTATTACGAAACAGCAACTTCTGCCTGTTTCAATTTTAAGCTTTTCAATATAAAATAGAATAACATTCCGAGCGCCAGCAGAGCGTAGCCGATCAATATCATCAGATTCAGGCTTCCTACTGAAAATTCTGAGGGAAAAATCTGGCTCATTAAAGTCATGAATGACAGTCCGATTCCTGCTCCCAGAAAGTAACTTGTAGAGCTCAAACTTGATGCCAATCCATAATTTTCCGGCTCCACATCCTGAATTCCCATTACAGAAAGCGCAGTAAAGCAAAACGTCATTCCCACTCCTGAAATACATGCAGCTCCCAGCAAAACCAATGTTAACGGGTGTCCTGCATACACAGAAATCAACAGTGACAATCCTCCTGCCAGCATAAACAACCATCCTAAAACACCCATTTGAGAAGAATTCAGGCGTTTTGATACATGAGGCAGGATAAATTTAGCTGTTAAAGCGGATATGATACTGAATGGAACAAGCATTAATCCTGCAGAGGCAGCGCTATATCCCATATCTTTCTGAAGCATCAGTGAAATAAGGAATAAAAATCCGATAAAAAACGCACCCAAAGTGAAAAACACAGCATTGGAAACGACTAAAGACTGATGTTTAAACAGTTTTAAATCCACTAACGGCTCTGCCACGGACTTTAATCGGTAATAGACCATCACCAGCAGTATTAATGACAGAACCAAAGATCCTGCTACCAGAAAAGGCTGTTCTTTAATATGAACCAATTCATGGGTTCCGTATGTAAGGCTTAACAATCCAAGTACCATTAATATTCCTGAAACCACATCTGTTTTCTGAGCGGTTTCATTTTTCTCATCTGCAGGCAGATAATAATAAGACAGCACAAGGGTTATTAAAAGAACGGGAACATTGATCAGGAAAACCCAATGCCAGCTCAGGTAAGTACTGATAATTCCTCCCACGGAAAGACCACTTCCCGAACCAATGGCAGCAAATGAACTGAAGATTCCGATAGCCCGGTTTCTCTCCTGTTCTCCTCTGAACGTATTGGTTACAATAGAAAGTGCTGACGGCATCACTAACGCAGCTCCCAGTCCCTGTAAAGCACGGAAGATGGCCAGTACCTCAAAGTTTTGAGATAATCCTGCACCTAATGAAGTCAGCATAAAAATCAGAGCTCCCAGTAAAAACATTTTTTTTCTCCCGATCTGATCTGAAAGTTTCCCTCCAATGATCAGAAATCCGCCAAAAAACAATACATAAAGGGTCTGCAACCATTGAACAGTCTCGGCTCCAATCTGAAACTGCTGCTGAATAGAAGGAATGGTTAAATTAATAATGGCAATATCCAACGCCTCTACAAATGTTCCTACCGATGCTAAAATTAATATTACATTCTTCCTTGTATCCATGTTTCAAATTTCCTGCAAAATTAAAATTAACAGAACGTATTTAAAAATTTAACCTTAAATTTGGAACAATATTAAATATTTAAAATATTTAAAAGAACAAAACACCTGAAAAACCAAGTAAAACCTATAAAAACAGAACAAAATGGCAAGTGAAAATTATATCCCTGATGAAAAAGACTTATCAATTCTTAGACTTCTTCAGAAAGACGCTAAGATGAGTGTCCGAGATATTTCGGCAAGAATCAATTTGAGTCCTACTCCTACGCATGAACGTATTAAACGTATGGAAAAACAGGGGATCATTAAAGAATATACTGCTGTAGTAGACCGTAAAAAGGTCAATAAAGAAATGATGGTGATCTGTATGATTGCCTTAAATGTCCATAATAAAAAAACAGCGGGAAAATTCATTGAGGAAGTGGGCAAACTGAAGGAAGTTGTAGAGTTTTACAATATCAGCGGAGATTTTGATTTTATGCTGAAAATCTTGGCTCCCAATATGGATGAATTTCATGAATTTTTTGTGAACAAATTATCTGAAATCGAAGGAATTGGTCAGACTAAAAGTATTTTTGTCATGAACAGCATCAAGGAAAGTAACCAGATTGTTTAACATGGGAAATAAAAAAGCAACTGCATAAAAATACAGCTGCTTTCTATTATTTTAAGACAGATTACTCTGCCTGTGTTTATTTCCAGTAATTCCAGACCGACCCATCAAATATGGCCAGTGTTTTGCTGGCTGTATCATAACAGATCATTCCCGGATAAGGATTTTTCACATTAAGATGGGGTGATGTTATTTTAGGAAGAATCATCGCTTTATTTTGAGATTCCAGCACCAAAACTCCATCAGCAGAACTTGTGGCTTCTCCCATAATTACTCCTTTCCCTGACTCAGCAGAATTGTTGACAATAACCGCATTTGAATTTCCGGCATCTGATAAAGATTTCCAGACTTCATTTTCATAGACTTTTACTTTGTTATCTGTGACATCAAAGATGAATGTTCCGTTTGCCAAAGATCCTGTGGGAAATCCTGAGGTAGCGGGAAGAATTAAGCCTTTTGTATTCCCTGATACGTTATCAAAGTCTAACACCGTACTGTTTCCGTCTATCACCTGTTTGCCAATAGCTACCTGAGCAAAAAACGAGTTAAAAATAACCAAAGCTATTACTATCCCTATATTTTTTATATTTTTTATATTTTTCATACAATCTATTTATCGGTTTAATCATTACAGCTTCTTTGTACACATTTCCATTCGGTCCCGTTATAAAGCTTTACACATTTATCCTGAATATCATACAGGAGCATTCCTTCTTTCGGTTCTGCGATGGCATCTCCAGGCTGTGGTGTCTGGCTTACGTGCTGAACTCTGGTAATGACAAAACCCTTGTTTTTTGATTCCATAGCCAAAAATCCATTCGGTACATTTTCCGGCCATGCTTTATTTTTCTGCTGTATGGTAATTCCGAATTTAGTAAATCCATCTGGTGTACCGGAAATTCCGGGTTTTGTACAAAATCCGTCAATCTCATCAATAATCATAGGAGCATTTCCACAACTTGTTTTATCTTCTGACAACCCTTCTGGCCAAAGAGAAGGACACATTGCTTTTGTTGCATTGGGTCCACAGAAACTGGAATTTCCCATTCCTAATCCTGTTACAGATCCCATCACAATAGCTACGATCTGACTGTCATCACTGATAATGGAAGCTCCACCTCCACCACTTACATCTGCTTTTGCAATACAGTACGCTCTGCCAGTAGGAATACCTACATATTCAACAGAAGGATATGTGTTGGACTGCTGGGTAAATGTTCCACAAATTTCTACCACACTGCTTGTTCCCATTTCAATAACAGAAGTTGTTCCGGGATAAAAGCCACCAAAGGTTGGATCTTCCTGAATCACTGATCCTACAAGCGATAGAAAGGATTTGGTTCCCAGTTTAATTTTTGAATTTTTCTGAGATCCGAAAGTTCCTACTTTCACAGTTCCTGTAGACTGAACACTTGCTCCGTCAGCAATTTCCAATACTCCATCAACCTGAATACTATTGGAATGCAGCTGCCCCGATTGTATCATAAGAGTTGCTCCGTTCGGAATACTGATATTGGTACTTACATTAAGATTTCCGTTAAGACAATACGTATTTCCACTGGTCATCGCCTGCCCTGTATAAGGAATACACTGAGCATAAGCCACAGCGCTAAAAGCAAGCATTAATAAAAAAATCATTTTTTTATTAATATTTAAAAAAAATAGGTTATTCATATACATTTATAATACTTTAACAAATTATTACTGTTTTAATAATAAAAATTTAAACTTTCAACATCATCGACCGACTAACAACAATTAACATACCAAACAACTGTTTAATTTTTTCAGATGGATATGATATTTAACCAGCACACTCCATTTCCAGCACTATCAGAAAACGCTTATAAATGTTACACCCAACAAATTGTACACTTTAAATGCTATTTACATTCAACAGAATTATTTTATATATTTTAAATTTAAAATAGTGTATTCCTTGTATGTTTAATAAGAGGTATTCTTTATTCTTTATTCTTTATTCTTTATTCTTTATTCTTTATTCTTTATTCTTTATTCTTTATTCTTTATTCTTTATTCTTTATTCTTTATTCAAAACACAATACATTTCAAATCTTCCTTTTTTTAAACTGAATACAACAATAGATAATCTGAATAGCAGACCTCCATGAAAATTCACATTAAAAACCGTAAATTTGCAGCATGAATAACGATACGATATGTGCACTGGCTACTGCCAATGGAATAGGTGCTTTGGGCATCATCCGAGTTTCAGGAAATGAGGCTTTATCTGTAGTTCAGAAAAGTTTTCCGGCAAAACAACTGGAAAAACAGAAATCCCACACCATTCATTACGGTTATTTTATGGATGAGGAGGAAGCTATTGATGAGGTAATGCTGTCAATCTTCCTGGCTCCAAAAAGTTTCACCACTGAAAATTCTGTGGAGATTGCTTTTCACGGTTCCCCGCATATCGGAAAACGTATTCTTGAAACGCTGATCAAAAACGGAGCGAGAATGGCCAAGGCTGGAGAATTTACCCTTCGTGCCTTTATCAATGGAAGAATTGACCTTTCCCAGGCGGAAGCTATTGCTGATGTGATTGCTTCTGATAATGAAGCTTCCAGAAAAGTAGCCATCAATCAACTGAAAGGAGGAATCACCAATGAGATTTCCTTATTAAGAACTGATCTTCTGAATTTTGTTTCCCTGATTGAGCTGGAACTGGATTTTGCTGAAGAAGATGTAGAGTTTGCAGACAGAAGTGCATTGAGTGGATTATTGGATAAAATTGAATTAAAATTAAATTCTCTGATTGAGAGTTTCCAATATGGAAATGCCATTAAAAACGGAACCGCTGTAGCCATCATCGGAAAACCCAATGCCGGAAAATCTACGCTGCTGAACTCTCTTTTGAAGGAAGAAAGAGCGATTGTAAGTAATATTGCAGGAACAACAAGAGATACCATTGAGGAAATTCTTCATATTAAAGGACATGCTTTCCGATTGATCGATACCGCAGGACTTCGTGAAACGGTGGATGAAATTGAAGCTATCGGAGTAAAAAAAGCAAAAGAAAAGGTAGAAAACGCCAATATCCTTGTGTATCTGGCCGATGCTGCTACGGAAGATTTTTCGGAAGATATTGAAATGATCCAATCCCTATTGAGAGAAGATCTGAAGCTGATTATCTGCGCAACAAAAATTGATGAAGTTACTCCTACTAAATACGAAACAGTAGAAGATATTTTCAGAAATGCCATTTCCCACGAATTTGATTTCATTAAAATCTCAGCAGTTGAAAATCAAAATATTCAGGATCTGAAGAATGAACTTTCATCGTATGTTGAGCAGTTAAAGTCTGAAGAAAATAATGTTGTTATTACCAACCAACGTCATTTCGAAGCCTTAAGAAAGTCTCTGGATGCCGCTCATAAGGTAAAAGAAGCTATTTCTTTCCAGATCTCTACAGAATTACTGGCGTATGAGCTTAGAAACGCCTTGGAACATCTTGGAGAAATTTCCGGAGAAGTGACGAATGATGAAGTGCTGGGGAATATTTTTTCTAAGTTTTGTATCGGAAAGTAGGCTATGTTTTAGATTGTATATAGATTACAATTACAATAATACGAAAACCCTTTAAATATAATATTTAAGGGATTTTTTATTTATTTTCTATTTTATTTCAAAATTTAATATTGCATAATATATACATTCTATTTGTTTCTATTCCGTTTCTATGAATTTGATTTGGAATAAAATTTGTAATTTCATCGTTAAAAAATGTTACATTTTGAAACAATGAGAAACATGGGGAAACAATGTGAAACATTTTTAGGGAGAATTTAGACATTATGGAAGTCAATAAAATTTGCCAATTCTGCGGAAATAGGTTTGTAGCTAAAAAGACTACAACAAAATGCTGTTCCGATTACGCAGAGATTTTAAAAGCTTTAATACCTCAATACATATATGAATACACTGGCTTAATACCTAAAATAGAAGAGGAAAAATGGAAAAAGCATGATTTTCAGATTGATTATAAAAAGCGATTAGAATTACATCCCGAATGGTATACTTATAGCGGTTTTTAAGGTGTTTTAATGACGTTTTTTATCGAAACTATGTAACTATTTATTGTGTAACCTGAAAAAAACAGCCTTATTTGGGTCTTAATTTGTGTTGTTATCTATTGTTAAAAGCGCTTATTAAATTGAAAAAAATTCAAAACCATATTTTTGCCTATATCATATCTAATCTGAGTAGTAATAGGAGTAGGTATATAGATAGATTATGTAGAAAGGTATATGGAGTTAGGCTTTTCTCTTTATGTTGCTGATTTTGCTTTAACTCCCTTCCAGTAAGGGTTAAAAGGGACTTTTGAATATTCTATTGTTTATAAATCTGTGCATGAGACGATAGTCGTTTTTAAGCGATTTTATAGATTTGTAGGATTAATTGTAAAGCAAAAAGAAAGAGGTCAATTTGATCAGGAATACGATTAATAGTATCACTTTTGCAAGCTTGTATCCTGTATTAGAAAAAAATAATACTAAAACTATAAACGCAAAACCCATCACAATTGCGATGGGTTATTTGCTATTAGTTAGATCATCATCTGTACTTATTTAAGAATCTCATTGAAAGACATGATAAAATTATTTAGGGTTAAAAAGATGGACAACTTCTTTTGTTTCTTTCTCTGCTAAAACAGGGGGATCAAATATTACATCTCGAATAATTTTCTTTTTGATAGTATCAAAAAGCGTTTCGCCCTTTATATACTGATTTTTATTATCATGGGTAAAAGTATATACAGCATATGGTTCTCCTGTTTTACTGTAAAAAATCCAAGGTCCCCTTTTTAAATATAAATTTTTACCTTTATAAAAATCTACTTCTCCCTCACTTGCTATTTTACCATTATTAAAATAGATTGTTGAAGTAAAATGATTAGGTGCTTTATGTAAATAAGAGTAGCTACTTACCTTTTGATTTGGATAATATTTATAAATTTTAACAACAGTGCCATTATGATAAATATACTTACTATCTAATTTAGCACTTTTATCAAATACTTCAGAACTTACTAATCTTCCTTTACTGAATGTTGCTTTTGTATCATTCTCATTAGTTTTAATCCATTCAACATAATTTTCTTTTTTACATGACTGTAGCAAAAGAACAATCATCCAAACCGTAAAACTTAAGTTCTTCATATTATTTTTGTTTAGTTTTTATTACACTATCAACTTTTGCCCTTACATATGGATTTGAAACTTCGTCATAATTATTTCCTGTATGCCAGTTCTGATATATATTTCCAGTTTTAGGTACTTTAAATTGCATAATAGTATCTTTATCATCAAGTGGTACCGTAGCATTAATAATTGTATCTTTATTAACAGGTTGCACTCTTCCACCTAAAAAAGTATATGCTAAATCTCCTAACGCCATTATATCAACTCTGTAAGCCATAAGATCTTTCCAGTCATTTCCTCTGCTTAAACTATTAACCATTCCTCCCATAAAACCATCCAAGCTAACAATTTTATCAATATCCCCTCTAAAAAAAGGATTAGTATAGTTTAAAGGACCAGCACCTCCTAAATTTGTATAAAAGTTACCTCCTTCATTTCCTAAATGAGAGAGATACCTAGTAAGATCAAAAGCACCTTGACCTTTTATATACATTCCTCCAGGTGTTGTTGTTGCTCCATAGGAAGTATTACCGTTTGTATCGGTATAAGTTCCGTCCGCATTTAATGTATACTTGACATCACCTGTAGTCTGATCTGTAACTTCACCTGTTTGTGCAACACCATATACATTTGCATAATTTGCATCCAATGCTTCTTGTACAGTATTAATTTTAGCATTATACGTCAATGTATGTTGCCCATTTATGATCTGATGTATCCAACCTAATCCTTCTCTACCATCAGGATCTATAAAATTAATAGGGTTACTGAAAGCATAATTATAGGTGCTATGTCTTGTCATCTTTTCAGCCAATGGATCTATTACTCCCCATCTACCAAGGTCACTCATATACATTCTGGCTCCAAAATCACTCCATCCTGTTTCCTGTAGTTCCTTTCCTCCGAATTTATAGTTATAATAGCTTCCAAAGTTTGAACTAGAAGATCCTCCAATATGGTTTAATCCAAATGGATAATAATTATTGGTGTCTATAGTTTCCAGTACTCCAGCATTATTTTTAGCAAAAGTTATCCTTACATTTCCTAAATGATCCTTGTAGTTGTAAATATAGCGGTTTTCTACGAAACTGTAAAATCCTTCTGAGGTAGGTACAAATTCTAATTTCCACTGAGCTATAGGAAGAATCGGTGGCTTTTTGGAGTAAGCCTGTACTTCAAATGCATTCTCTGTTTTACATGTCAAGCATATACCTCCGTTGTCTTCAAATGAGTAGTGGAAATCATCCAGATAGTCTGTCATACGATTAGTAGGAAGTCCCATATAAAACTGCTGTGAAACTGTTTTGCGAAGCTTTACTCCATCAGCTCGGTACAGATGTGATATTCCTGTATTGATAGGTCTGTCCATATAATCAAAACTCTGAATCGAAATAGCATTAGGCAGACTAAGGTGATTGTAAGCTATGGATTGAATCCCTTTATCTTTCATATCAGTCATACTCCCATTAAGATCATAAGCAATGATATTGTTTCCTCCTTCGTATCCTGAGTTGTTAGGTGAACTTTCTATCACCTGATTCAGACGGTTTCCAGTGTATTTATATTCAAGATCATCTACCTGAGTGGCTGTAGCTCCCGATACAGGGTAAGCATTTCTTTTCAGGGTCATGATATTTCCGTTCATATCATAAGTCAGGCTTTCATTGAAGTTATTATTATACGGATTGGTAGCCCCAGGTTCTGTATAAATACCATCTTTCAGCCTGTTAAGTGGATCATAAGTATAAGAATATCTTTTCAAAACATCTTCTGAAGCGTTTTTCCAGTCTACCTCTGCAATATTTCCATTATACCTTCCTGGAGCTAAATTGGTGTATTGAGGGTTAGTATACCTGATTTCATATCCAAAGAGTTTTCCGTTTAAAGAAGCTGGATCGTTGATTTTGGTGAGCCAGCCTCTGATATTATACTTGTAATCTATAGATTGTAATGGATTGGCAAGATCTACTCCTCCTACTTTTTTATTAGTAACCTGAGAAATTTCATTATACGTGTTTTGAGTTAAAATTTCTATTGGATTACTATCTACCTGGTGCTTGTGTACTAATAACCTGTTCTGGTTATCATAATCAAAAGTTTCTGTAATGACTCTTTCTGTATCAGTATCTAATCGTTTATGCTTTGTTACAGTCTGCTTTGTAATACCTGCAAAATCCAGCTTGGATTCTGTATGGGTATATCCTCCCAAATGATTAATGGAATGATTTCCAATCACTCTTCCTTTCTTATCATAATAGCTATAATTCTTAGTCCAGCTGTCATCTTCAATGTTTTTTACAAGACTGAGCACGGGAAGACCTTTAGTACTTCTTCCGTCAGCTGTAGGGCTGGAGGTAAGAACTGGTTCTCCCTCAATACCTGAAGGAAATGCAGGATTAAAACTATAGTCAGGATAGGTGTCATAATAATTAACACTTAATATCTGGCTAACATTGGAAGGGGTGGAAAGCTTGGTATAGTATACAGCCATGCCATTTAAGGTAAATCCAGGTGTAGTAGTTCTGGTTTCATATAAATTAGCATTGATGTTAGTGCTGTTTTGCATTGATGTCCTGCTGGCAGGATTATTTGTGATTCCTGTGTAAATGACTCTTCCAAATTGATCATGTTTAGTGAAAAGCCATTGTCCTTTTCCTTTAAGAACCGTATCCTGGGTCAGGATAAGTTGATCAGCTTGATTGTACACCATATATTCCAAGCCTTTGCCAGGAACTTTTTTTTCTACCAGGCGGTTTCTGCTATCATATTTATACTGGTAACATAAATCATTAAGTACAGATTTGGGATTAGTCTCTATTGAAGCTTTAGGAGGAATGACAAATGCCAGCTGATCATATTCATTGTAGAGATAATACGTATCTGCATTCTCTGTAGCACTGATTACTTTTCTTACCAATAAGACCTGCCCTTTACCATTTTTAAATTCTATGGTTTTATTGTCATCTTCATCGGTAACTGTATTTTTATACAATTTGGACTCTTCATACATTGTAATGTTACTGATCTCTGATAATGTGGCATTATCGATCCAGCTTGTAGTAACAGTAAACTTTTTTACCTTATCTAATGTAGAATTGACATCATATCCGAACTTTACAGATTTTCCATTCCAATCATTACCTACTTGTTTCTGCTCCAAAACTCGGTCTAAAGGGGACTTTTCTATTTCTTTTTCAGAGTAGATTTTTTCATTGCCATAAGGACTACTGGAGAGATTGCTTAAAGGATTGGGAGTAATAGCTCCGTTTAAAGTGCTACCCTGAGGAACTGGAAGATAGTCTTTAACCTGTCTTCCAAACGGATCATATTCAATAGGAGTAACCACATCTTTTCCTAATGGCGATGCTTTTATATTGACTATTTGTTTTGGTCTTCCCAGACCATCAAAATACTGGACAGTTTCCAGAGACTTTGTAGCGGTAGTACCATTATAATCCAGATATGTTTTACTCTGGATATAGTTTTCCGTATTGGGAAGCGTCGTAAGCTGTGCTTGCAGAGTACTTGTGATAAGCAAAGCACTTATGGGGATTATTATTTTTTTCATTGTGTTTAGTTTTTATAGTTATACTTCATTTCCTTTACAGTCTGTCCATTGGCATCTACTACTTTCTGAAGTCTTCCCGCAGAATCATAGATGTAATTTTCCCTGATTCCTGATGGAGGGGTAATACTTCTTATTCCAATCAAAGAATCATAGGTATAAGTGGTGATTTGATAGTTTGACAGAGAGTTTCTAAAGGTATTCAGCACTGATAAAAATGCGGACTCATCATTATTAGCCACAGCAGAAGCATCTGTATTGGAAGCATTAACAATAGAATCAATCAGCGACTGCGAAATATCTGTTAGTTTGGCACCTTCTATCTTGGCTAGTGGCTGAGTCTTTTTATAACCCCAGATAATAGATGTTGTTACTCCATTCTTATCTGTATACTGCGTTAGGTTTCCTCTGGAATCATACTGATCATATGTAATTTCAGTCGTGGTAGTTCCTACAAGATCTGCTACTACAATAGAACTTGCATATAAATGAGAAGGATTATCATATTTTATTTCATGCTTACTGATGGTTTTACCATTTTTCTTCACTTCAGTTTCTACTGGCTCACTGATAATATTAGCAAAGATCAGTTTATTGATTTGTTTGTCTGTCGGATATTTATAGTTAACCTCCATTAATTCATTATCAGGGTATTGTATATTCTTATTAGTCAAGAAACACAGGCTGTTAAATGCATTATTTTCCATCGAACTTACTGTAGTGTTATTTATATAGTCTTTTACTGTTGAATCATTCATAAATACATAATCCCCAGTAAACTTGCTAACCTCATAGCTGATCTGGCTGACTTCAGAGTTTTCTGCAAGGAATACATCTTTTGAACCAACACCCAAAGAATAAACAGTAGCAGGAGTAAATCCAGATGGGTTGATCTGATAATGGTTATCTGTTTCTTTTAAAAGTATTCCGTTATTATCTTTCTCTTTGATATTTAGAATCAATCCTCTTAGGTAACTTTTGTCTGGATGATGAATAGTAGGAGCAGACCATGTATCAAATTTTGAGAAATATGGAGAAAAATACAGTGGATCAAGAGTAAATCCTCCATTACTTGCACCTGCATATTTCCATGTTTTTCCTACTTTGACATCATCAGGATGAGTGGAGAATGCACTTAATGTATATTCTTTTTTACCTTTTCCGTCGGTCTCAGCTACCACTCTTGAATACCTGATCATATCATCTGTGTACATGTATTTTGGACTAGAGTATATAACCATATATCGGCTTCTGTTACCATTATTTTCATTTACTGTGATCTTCTGAATTTCAGACAGTCTTCCAGCTCCATTATTATTGAAGGATGCAGCTACTTGTAGAAGTTCTGGATGAATTTCTCCACTGGTCTGTCCATTGGGAAGGAGGTACTTATAAGCCGTAGTAATTGGTTGGGATTGGCTATTTTCTTTTTTAATGATATTCTTAATACGAAGTCCACCAGTTTTATTGTTGGTAATGTATGTTTCTCCACCCGTATTAAAGTCGTTAAGTTCATATTCGTATGATATACTCCCTTTTGTAGGATAAATAATCTTGGTCAGTATTCCTGCTTTTGATCTGGCATCAGAAGGTCTTCTATTTGCACCAGTGTAATTCCAGCCATAGGATGCGCTTATAACTTCAGGAACCAATGTCATAGCAGTATTATCATTGAAGTATCCCCAGAAATCCTGCTGAAACGCATTGCGTGAAGGAAGGTTCTCGGTCATGTTATATTCAAAATCTGTCGAAGCAATCTGATCATTTGACGTTCCGATAGATCTAAGAGTTCCAAGCTTTAGTCTTTTACATTTGTAATCATTGCATGATCCCGTAAAATAAGACTGAACGAATTCCATTTTTGAGATTCTATTATTACTAAAGTCATATTTTTCTACCGATGACAGACTTTTCCTTTTGCTGTTTCCATTCTGGCTTTGGTCAATATCCTGTCTTTCAAGACCATTGTAAAAAAGACTGATCTTATTTTGATCTGACGTGGTTATTGCAGAAATTCTTTTCGGTGACTTGAGCCTAAAGTCTGTGTTTCTAGGGACTTCACGTTCTGTAAAGCCTGGATCTCCTGAAAATATAAAATAGTTTGGTGGACTTGCTGTATAGCCACCTCCAGGAAAGAATTTTTGCTTTATAAATGATTTTTCATTATAAATGAGATCAGGTAAGGTTTCATAGGCATAGTTCATATAATCTCCACTTACACCTTCCATTTTGCTTACATACCATTTAGAAGTATATTCATTTGCGTCAATCCCTTCATTTCTGTCAGGTGTATTGAGCCCCCAGCTGTCATCATGCTCTGGAGTAGTTTCCGTTTCAGTGTATAGTCTTTCTATATATTCGGGAGTATTAGGAAGTGTATAAACTATCCCTTCGGGGGTGGTGATCAACCATTTGTTGTCTGTGGAACCAAAAGGTGCTTTTATTTTTAATCCTGGGATATGAGGTATGGTAACAGGATTCCTGTCTCCATCAAAAACAAATTTTCCTGAATATTTTCCTACCTTAAAGTAAAATTCATCAGGTTCACCATCAACATTAAGAATCTGCCAACCTACACCAAGCATGGCTGCCAAATCAGATATCAGGTATCCATCTGAGATATTGGGCGCAGGTCCAACAGCAGGCTGAGCAAGAAGTGAACGGAATTTATCGACATTAACACCATTTTTAATATTTATGGCAAGACCTTGCAATGCACCGCCAAGTGATTGATTATTATAAGGTTTTTCAGCCATAATGAAAGTCCCGTTGTAAGGGGTTGCAAAAATTTTAGGATTCCAGTTGGCATAATCCAGCCAGCCGTTAATACTTTTCTGTTTATTGGGCATGGAAGTACTTATAGTACCCGCAACTCCTACTGAAGCATTGGTATATATGGTAATATCATCAGGAAAACCATTGACTTTACGGCTAATGTATCCACCAGCTTCAATTTCCCATCCAAGACCAGCATCTGAAGCAATATCATTCACTCTTATTCCTTTACCTTTATCATATATTAAGGATATGTTTTCACTTAGTGATTTTGTTGATAGATCAGCAATGGCTATTGAAGGTCTTACAATTCCTGTGCTCAAATCAACCTGCTGATCAGAAATTTTGAATTGAGTTAGTCCGCTGGTTTCTGGTTTGTTTACACTAGGTCTGTTAGCATTCATGGTTTGCACATCAAGCCAGTAGGTCTGTGCATTAAATGAGACAGTGCTTGCAGATAAAAATGATAATATTAATGCAATTTTTATTTTTTCTTTCTTCATCGTGTTATTTCTTAATTAGTTTGGCATTGGCTGATTTACCCGTATCAGTTTTGATGGTCACCAGATACGCACCCTGAATCAGTGCCTGGGTATTTAGCTTGGTAACTCTGTTTTTCGTTGTAATATTTTGTAGCTGTCTTCCAGACATATCATATAACAGGATATCTGCATTTTTGAAGTCATTAAATCCTATTTCCACATAAGCATAGTCAGATACAGGGTTTGGATAGATTTTGATATCATATTTTTCAATCAAATCATTTACCTGCTTATCTGCAAGCTTTACAATCTTCCAGTTCTCTTTCCCTAATTCTTCTGCACTTGTTCCAGCCAGAACAATGGAACCATCTCTGTTTAGTTTTAAGTCAGACAATCTCTCTTCTTTCTTTCTGGATTTTCCTTTTACATGTTTTCTCCACTGCTCATTTCCATTTTGATCAAGATATAGCATCCAGAAAGTTTCATCATCAGTCTGTATTCTTCCTTCAGCCTGAGTATAGCCCCCTAATAGAATTCCTTTGGAAGATTTGTCATCTGCTAAATGAAGCACACTCATTCCCATCAGAATATCACGGTTTTTGAAATTGTAAGATTTTTGCCACTGCTCATCACCTCTTTCGTTTAAAGAAATTAGCCATAGGTCTGTGCCTTCTTCGATACCTACTGTTTTGTTCCCTGATCTTTCTGATCTTGATTCTCCACCGACAATAAAGCCATTTGAAGTTAAGGCTAATGTTCTGATATGATCATCATCTTTTCCTCCAAAGTTCTTTTCCCATTCTATTTTTCCGTCCTTTGAAAGCTTAACGATCCAATAGTCACCTTCACCATAATTTTCTGTCTTCTTTGTCCCACTTATAGAACTTCTTGAATAAATTCCAAGTAGCATCCCTCCATCACGGGTAGGGATCATCTCTTCTACTTCATCTAAACCACGTCCTCCTAATGTGTGTTCAGATAGTATTTTTCCATCTTTATCAAGTCTTATAATCCAGACGTCTTTAGAACCATAACCTTTAGAGGAATTCTGTACATTCCCAGCAACAAAGAATCCCTGATCTGTAGTTTGGATAACTGCTTTAGCTTCTTCATTTGAAGATGTACCTAATGTTTTCTGCCACAATTCGTCCCCAAATTCATTGATGCGGATTAACCAAATGTCTGAACCTCCCTTTGAGTCATCCTTTTTATCCAAACCTTTACCTGAATATGAGGTGCCAGAAATAAGAAAACCACCATCCTGGGTAGTGACAGTTGAAGATAAATAGTCGTGATTGTTTCCTGAAAAATATTTTTCAAAAACCTGCTCTCCCTGCTGGTTTAATTTGATCAGGTGAAAGTCATAACCGTTATTTTGCTTACTTCCAGCTCTTATTGGCTGTATAGAGCTTCCTGTGATCAGATACTGCCCGTCAATAGTTGTAGTTATCTGGCTTAAAAAATCCTGCGAACTTGATTTTATGTCTTTTTGCCATATCACACTCTGAGAGTACAATACTGCGGTAATGCAAAGAGTTAATGCACTAAAGTAGAGTTTCTTCATACTTGTGTTTAATTTTGGGTTGTTAATTACTTATTTTAAGTAGTTGTAAAAATATTGCTTTTAAATCTCGTTAGAAACATTTATGCGTTAACTGAATATGAAAGTTATCACTTTTCAGCGTTTTGTATCTGTTCTAAATTAACTTATGACAAAGGTATATCCCAAAAGCGACATAACTTGACGTGTTATAATAAGTTTTGAAGTATTTAGTATTTTTCTTTCTTGAAATACTTTTTCATTGCATTGATTGTGGATCTCAAACCTTTCATAAAGTAATAAGCACAACTGATGTACAAAATAAGTATTGAAGCCATCATCAAAATAAGCCATACATCATCCCAAATATTGTATGGCTTAAATTTAATTGCTGGAAAACAACTTGTTTGCACCTGTAATTGTACTATCATTTTGCGTTATTAAATGGGTTTTTCCCCTCACGCATAAAAACTGTTCCCATTTTTTGATACTGAACAGGTTGCTGTTTTACGCACACTGTATAAATTCCACTTCCAAAACCGTTTTGCGCTCTGATTATGATTACCTCTTTTTCATCAACTCCATTGTCAATGGCAACAAATTTCTTTAATCTGTTATTTTTGATTGGCTCTTTGAAGTCTTTTGGTAAATCACATTCTTTAAGGAAGTGGAAGACCTTTTAAATAGTCTTTCGGATTCTTATTATGGTGAGTATGATTCAGACGAAGATTTTGCCCAGACTACTTTAGAACAGGAGGGTTCAATTCCTGAAAACTTGCCCTTTTACATCTGTATTGATTGGGAGGCAACAGCCAGACATTTAATGTATGATTATATGAGTTCTAATGGGTATTATTTCCGAAACTAATTACAATACTAATCTTTGCACCTTGCTTAAAATGCAGGGTGCTTTATAACATTTACAATTATGAAAGCACGATATATAAGAGTTTCAACAGGAGCTCAAAACACGGCCAGACAGGAGGAACGCCAAGCAAAAGGCGAAAGGGTATTTACCGATATTGTTAGCGGTTCTACTCCCTTTAATGATAGAGCGCAGGGAAAAGAACTCATTAAGGCTATTGATGGGGGCGAAATAAATTACGTTTCGGTAAGTTCTATTGATAGGCTTGGAAGAAACCTTTACGACATTCTTACGACTCTGGAATTTTTCAAAGAAAAGGGCGTTATTCTCAAAGTCGATAATCTCGGAATAGAAAGCTTAATCAAAGGAAAGGAGAATCAGGCCTTTAAACTTATTATTTCTGTTATGGCAAACATAGCCGAATTAGAGCGAGAAACCATTTTAGAACGTCAACGAGAGGGCATCGCACTTGCAAAGGCTAAGGGGATTTACAAAGGGCGTGAAAAAGGTTCTACTGAGAGTATAGAAGATTTCCTTTTTAAGTATAAAGAGGTGATTAAGAACCTAAAGAAAGGAAATTCCATCCGGGATACTGCAAAAATTTGTAATGTTAGCATTGGAACAGTTCAGAAAGTCAAAAATAATATCTAATTTAATGAGGGTAGACCACTCCTAGAAAATATAATTATCACTATCGACAGATCAGAAATGAAGCAAAACGGCTTATTTTTATTATCAGGGTATTGGAGTTGCTTTTATTATTCTATATAGCTAATATGGTACTAATTCTGTTAATGTATGTATATTAGTTGAAAATTAATATCATGAAAACATTAGCAATAGTTATTGGAAATAATGAGTATCATAAAGGAGCAACCTTAGATAATGCAGTAAATGATGCTACAGCAATTTCAGAAATCTTCAAGAGATTAAGATTTGATGTAGAATTATTAACAGATATTACAAAAGATGATATTCCAAATATATTAGATGGGCTTATAGCTAAAATAGATGACTATGATGCTACAATCATCTATTTTGCAGGACATGGTTTTGAGCTAGATGGTGAGAATTATCTAGCATCTATTAACTGCCAAATTCCGCCAGCTGGTGTACATAGTGCAGGTGCTGATAGTATAAAAATATCTGAAATTTTAAAAATCTACTCGAAAAATCCAAACAAAGTAAACATATTAATTATTGATGCTTGTAGAAGAACTTTTAATAGGGGTAGCACATTGGGATTTTCGCCCATTCAGTCACCACGTGGAACATTAATAGCTTTCTCAACATCACCTAATGATGGAGCCAGTGATAAAGGATATGGTGAACATAGTATTTACACAGGTGTTCTTTTAGATTATTTAGGTAGAGAACGCCTTTCCGTTGAAGCACTATTTAAAAAAGTTAGACAATCTGTATATACTTTAACAAATGGAGCACAAACTACATGGGAACATACATCATTAATTAGTGATTATTATTTTAATGATGGGCAACTAGTGTATTCTTTGAGTATACCTTATGACGAATCAGTAGTTATGGATCAAAAATTTTCAGAATCTTCTGATTTTGGTGAAATTATAAAAGCATTCAAAAGCTATAATTTTTATGCACAAAATGATGCATTGGAAAAAGTTTTAAAGATGGATCTCAATTCTTTGGATAAAAATCAAAAGTTTATACTAGGAAGAAATATTTTACAAGCTGCTAATGGTGGTGCTTGGGAGTGTAAAAAATTTATTGAAAATTTGAGCAATACTTTGATACCGTTCAATGAAAGTAATGGTGAAAATCATCTTTTAAATGGTATTCTATTTGAAATTTATTTTGATTCTAATGGCAATTTTAGAAAAGACAAAAAAAACAGACTCTTTGAGGAAATATTTAGATTAAGAAAAAAAAGTCAATTCATAAAATCTTTTGATTTTATTGGTACATTGCTAGCCGCACAAAATAACAATATAATTTACATACCTAGTGCTACTGATGTTATTCATGATGTTGATGTAGTAGCAGTTGAAAAAACTATTAAAACATTCTCTGGTGAGGAAAAGATGCAAGTTATATCTAAAGTTTCGATAAATAACATTGATATTACAAAAGAAATTTCGAGTTATAATTTTAGTAATGGTAATAAAGACACATTATTAGATCACCTTAGTAATTATCTATGTATTCCTAAGGATCTTCTAAAAATTAATTGTACGATAAATCTTGAAAAAATCTATTTTGATAGAGACACAGTCATTACTTGGTAAATATTTAAAAGAGAAACAAATACGATACTATAATGTTACTATCATACACAACAATATGATAATCAATACTAATTACTTTTGTATCGAAAAATAAAACCTTAATTTCTATTAATCATCCTAAAAACCGTATTAATTACAAAAAAAATAATTACTAATCCTGCATACATCTTTACAACAAGCTAAACAGCTACCTATCTGTATTTTAAGATAAGTAGCTGTCATATTTTTCAGGCCTGAGTGATAGCCGTTTCAATGTCTTCTACAGCTTTCAGAAAACTCGCTTCCCTGAGTTCCGGTATCACTGTACCTTCTGTTTTGAAAACTTCCACATCGGTGATTCCTATAAATTCAAAAAATGTCTTCAGGTATTTTTCCATATTCTCTACGATTCCATTATCATAGACTCCTCCTATCGCAAAATTCAGGTATACTTTTTTATTTTCAAGAAGACCTTTGAGTGTACCGTCGGCGTAAGAAAATGTTTTCCCGGCAATAGAAATATGATCAATCCATGATTTCAATGTTGAAGGAATCCCAAAATTGTAAAACGGAACACCAATCACAATAATATCTGCTTCCTGGATTTCCTTTATCGCCAGATCTGAGAACCTTGAAACTTCTCTTTCCTGTTCATTTTTTTCTTCGTCTCTTACATTGAAGGCATTGAAGTGCGCAAGCTCCATGTGAGGAATGATATCATTAGCCAGGTCACGAACAACAACCTTGCTCAAATTATCTTTTGCCAGTAAATGTTCAATTACAGCCTGTGACAGTTTGCTGCTTACCGAATCTTCACCGCTGATGCTTGTTTTGATATTTAAAATATTTGCCATTTCTAAATTTTTTGTTTTTGACAGGGACAAAATTATTGTAAATTCACATTCCAAAGTATAGCAGTTACCTAAAGGAAAGCAACATGGAAGAATATCATGATCATAAAGAATGCCTGCAGGCACTTAGACCCATTCGGGATACCCTGGACATCATCAGTGGAAAGTGGAAATTGCAGATTATCATTTCCGTGAATGCAGGAAACAGACGTTTTACAGAAATACGAAAAAGCATTCCAAAGCTGACACCAAAAGTACTGGCAAAGGAATTAAAGGAACTGGAACAGAACGGACTGATTGAACGGATCGTGACGGAGAGTTATCCTGTGATTATTGAATATTTCCCTACAGATTATACCAGTACATTGGATCAGGTGGTGACTTCATTACAGGATTGGGGCGAGAATCATCGAAGACATATTTTTGGGACAACTCATACACCTGCAGAAAAAAGTAAGGTTACCGAAACCACGAATGAACAAAACAAAATTATTTCGTCAAAATAGGAATTTACAGGTTGGTTCTTTACCGTAATACTCTTGGTACATTTCAGTTTCAGAAATGCTCAGTTCAGGAATTCTTCTTTACTCTCCAAGCATAATAATCACTGCAGTTTATTTTTTTAGCCGGAAATAATTTAATTCCCTTTATTTAATCGTTTGCTTTGAAAAATAGCGAAAAAGGGTAATGTTTTAGTATTTGTTTACAGAGGTAACTTTATCAAAAATAAGTACCATGAACACAATTATTAAAAAACTATCAATTTTAAGTGTACTGATTTCACTGATGAGTTTCTGTTCCTTCCTGTTTGCGCAGGTTTATCCAATCGGGCAGATGTTTTTGACTACTTATGGGCAGTCTTTTACCATGTACAACACAGGGGTGATTGTTCAGAATGGAAATCCGGGAAATGCAGGCCAGGCAGTATATGACCAAACCGGAATTAATTATCTGTGTTTGCCTTCGGCAGTTCCTTATCAAAAGGCATTTTTTCTTGATTTTGATAGAAATATTATCGAATTGGATTACCGATTGGGATACCGGATTGTAGGCTATTCCACGATTCCTGTCCCTCCCCGACCTGTGATGTTCCTGCCAAAACCAACTTACGATAATCAAATAGGAATTGAAACCGCTGACGGATTGAGACCCTTACCTACACAAATTGTGGATGAACAAAAACCTTTCGGGGACGTCATGATGACAAGCGAACAAACGGCTGTAGACTGTTATAAAAACACCATGAATCCTGACGGAACAATCAATCAGCTGGAATTCGGGGATTGTATGGTAACAAATATGGCTGGTAAAAAAGAACTTGAAATTTATAAGTGCGCCAAAAACTCAGAAACCCCTGAGGAACAAAGTCTTTGTATGCTCAGTATATTGGGAGGTTCAAAAGAAAGACAGATTACCCAGGATATGATGAAATGCTATAAAGAATATGGCAATAATTACGAAATGTATCCGCTTTGTTTCGCTGATAAAGTAAATAATCCGGAGTTAAAACAATTAGTTTCCTGCTTTAAAGATCAGGCCAGCAGTGGTCAGGTAACCTTTATGGGAACTGCTGTGTGCTACGGTGCAGGTAAGCTTAATCTGAATACGGAAGCACAAATAGCAGTGGAATGCGCTGTAAGTACCGGAGGTCAGCCTTATGCATTTGCAGGTTGTGCAGGCGGCCAATTGACCTACCGTGAATTAAGCAAATGTTTAACAAACGGTGTAGGTGGAGATCATGGATGTTTTGGAAAGAATAATACGATCGTTAAAGGATTAAATCAAATTGGAGATGCCTTAAAAAATCAGTTCGGACCTACGAATGATATCGTTAAAACATGGAATACGACCGTTCATGATTTGCAATACGGTCCCGGAAAAAATCATGAAGCCGTAAAAGTGGTCAGAAACATAAGTAATGAACTGGGGAAAGCGGGAACTAATGTAGCCAAAGAAATAAAAAAAGTAGTTCCCAAAATAAGAATCAAATGGTAATGAAGAAATAAGACAGATGCACTTCTGTAAGTGCATCTGTACAATATTCAATCCTGCGATTACTTCTTCAGCATTTGAAAATTATATTTGATGAGGTTGAAAGGATTGACAGCTGTTCCCTCAACGGTTATTTTACTCGCAAGCAGTTCAAAATTCATATTTTGCGTGCTCTGTTTGGTAAACAATCCTTTTTTAGAAGCTGTAAATGTTATGACCACCTTTTTGTTTACCCCATCAATAGGAACCTGAACCGTTAATTCTTTAGGAAGAAGATTAAGTTCTATTTCCTTTTTTTGCTGGTATAAAACTGCTGTATAATCCAGGTCATATTTTATTTTCCCAATGGCTGTTAAGGCTTGATTGGCTTTCACAGGATCAGAAATTACAGAGTAAATAATTTCTTTCATTGGAAATTCTGAATAGGAAATCAGGTTTTTCTTGGCCGTAAAAGCAACCGCTGTTTCTCCATTCACAGTTCCCTGGGATACACTTGCTTTTCCTGTGTATTCACCATTAAGATCATCAAAACTGATGGTCACAGGATTAGGTTTAGGAGATTCATCATCATTACTGCAACTTGCCAGAGCAAAAGGAATAGCCAGTAAGATCACAAGCATAAATATCAATTTTACATGAATGAATTTTTTCATTTTGATTTTAATTAATTATTTTGATTAAAAAAATATTTTACTGAGTACTCATCTATATAAATACAGAAATTCCATATCCTTGCTTGGGATTTAAAAAAATAAATTCAATTACCTGATTTACTGCATATTATTTTCAATACCGATTTCTATTGATCATGATTTTTTAAATGAATGTCTCAATATTGAGACATTTGTCGTAAATTTGAGCCAATAAAAAATAATGAGTACTCAACAAAAAATTATTGATACAGCCATAACGGTCTTCAATGAAAACTTTTCGGCAACATTTGAAGAGATTGCAGAACATTGTAATCTTAACAGAAGAACATTGCACCGCTATTTCAAAAACCGGAACGAATTACTGGAAGCCTGTAACAAAAATATGATGCAAGCCTGGGAAAATGCAGCTATTAAAGCTTGTAACAGTTCCACAGACCCATTGGTACAACTTGAAAACTTATTATATGCAGGAATTGAGAGCGGAACAAAGTATGCTTTTTTGATAAAACTGAATGAAGTTGAACCTACCTATAAAACCGAAACAGGTAAGGAATATTTAAAAGTAAGAAATGAGCTGTTCAGTACAATTGAAAAACTACAGAAAGAAGAATTGATAGACAGCCAGTTACCATTAGTCTGGATAAAAATTCTTTTCACAAATACAATCACTGCAACCATCACCGCTTACAGATCCGGAGATATTGCTCCCAATGAAATAAAGAAACTAGCCTGGAATTCCTTTAGCAGAAGCATAGGCATGCAATTAAATAAACAATAATGATACATTCTTTTTTAATGATAGGCCAGTCCAATATGGCTGGACGCGGCTACGCAAAGGAAGTCCCTCCTATTTTTGACGAACATATTAAAATGCTGAGAAACGGATTATGGCAAATCATGTCAGAACCGATAAATTATGACCGTCCAAGTTCGGGTGTCGGGCTTGCTGCTTCATTTGCTGCTTCCTGGAGACTTGATAATGCGCAGAATGAAATTGGATTAATTCCATGTGCTGACGGAGGCACCAGTCTTGATGACTGGGCTGTGGATGGTGTTTTATTTGAAAACACTATATCACAAGCCAGACTTGCCCAACGAACAAGCGAAATCAAAGGAATCTTATGGCATCAGGGTGAGAGTGACTGCTCTCCTGAAAAGGCAGAAAAGTATCAGGAAAAGTTTTCTGAAATTATTGAAGCGCTGCGTAAAGAATTAAACAGTCCTGAAATTCCTCTTATCATTGGCGGCTTAGGCGATTATCTATTCCATGGAATATTTGGGCAGTATTTCATCCATTATCCTTTAGTCAACCAGCAATTGGAACAGTTTGCGCAGACTCATGAAAAATGTTATTTTGCCACCGCAAAAGACCTTACTGCCAATCCTGACGGTGTACATTTCAATGCGCATTCACAAAGATTACTGGGAATCAGGTATTATCATGCGTATCGGGATCTGAAAAACATCTTCAATCCTTTGCCTGATGAGGACAGCATACTGGAAAAAATCTATAAACGATCTTCCACTAAGACAGAAAAAATCAAACTGCTGGAACACGAATTTGCAGTCGGGAATATTGAAAGTAAAGATTACTTAAACGAACTAAAAGCGATCAGTCAGGAGTAAAAGAGCGCTTGATAATCAGTCATAAAAAATCCAACATCTTTCCGATATTGGATTTTTTTATTCAAGCAATTGATTTTACTCAAAATATAATCTAACAAATCAACAGCAACCTGTATGCTCCATCATTTTCAACAGGTGCTCTGTGAACACAAGGTAAGGCTGATTGCTCAGGATGATCTACAGCAATCCGCCAAAGATGGCCAACACCCAAATTGACAGGCTTTGCATCAGGCTTAGGCTGATAATGAAGATCAAAGAAATACTCTTTCAGGAAGTCTTCAAATTCTTCTTCCGGACCGTCGTGTAATTTTTTGAGCTGTTCCCGGATTTCAGGAATTAAAATTTTCTGTTCAACCTCAGCATTGGCTATGATGTCGCTTGCTGCCCCGTGATAAGTACATAGAAAAGTATCTGTTCCTACGGGAGAACGGTCTACATGATATGAGTATACATCTGTTGAAATAAAACCAAGTTCTTCGTCACGTTCATAGCATTTCAGTAAATTAAGAACCGGAGATGCTCCAAAATCTGTCAGTAACTGTAAATCATTTAAAATAATTTCCCTTGCGATACTGCCTTCTTCTGATAGTTGCAGTGCTAAAAGATCTTCACTGGTAACTTCGGTGATATTATCTTTTAACTGAAGCTTTGCCACAATTTCTTTAAAATCACCCGCCATATTTCGATGCCAGCAAATGGCATTCATCACTCCCTGAAAATGGGTATTTACAAGTTCAGAAAAGGAAGAAACCACCCCAATTTGACGATTATCAGAAAACATATTGTTCATATTTTGGAATAAACAGTTTAGCCATTTAATTCTGTGCAAAAATACGGAATAGGTTATTCAATTCCATCAACCAGCTACGATAAAAAACAGCGCCCTCTTTTGGAGAACACTGTTTTATATATAAGGTTATTAGTTTTCAGTTTTGTTTTTTACTTCTTCAATATTTTTTCCGTTACTGTTGAAGATTTGGTTTTAAGTTTAACGTAATATACTCCTGTCTGAAGAGAAGATACTACAATCTGTTCCTGCATCATATTCAAAGTTCCCTGTTTTACCAGTTGTCCCGTGGCCCCAAAAATCTCATAAGAAACCAAAGGCTCTCTGCTTCTGATATTGAGCACCTCCTGAACCGGATTTGGGTATAACTGTATTCCTGCCTGAGCAGCAGTTTCTTCTACAGACATCTGGCTGCACGCTGATTTAGCAAATTTTGTAAAAAAAGACTGAGATTTCCCTCCTGCTACATTAACAGCCATTGTATTGACATTATCATTGGCCTCTGTAAATAATTGATCATGAAAAAAACCTCCTACTACATAATTACCATCTTTATCTGCGGCCACTGCCGTAAATTCATCGATAACATAATAGTTACTGCGAATCTCTCCTGTTCCCAAAACATCTCCGGTATCTTTGTTAAGTCTTACCAATAAAGGATCTGACCGATCTCCATCAGGGCGCACCATGGCATAGCTTCCCCAGATATCAGACCAGCTTCCTTTGGCAAATGCTATTTCGTTTCCATTAATGGCAATTGTTCCTTTGGTAAAACGATAGCCAAACTGAAGGCCAGACATTCCGTCCGGAGTTCTTGCCCATTGTACTGTACCTGCTGCATTCATCTTCATAACAAAGGGAACGGCTTCAACATAGTTCCTCAGAGGAAAAGTATAGCTTCCGAAAGTTGCAGGCACTGTTATTCCGTTAAAATAACGTCCTGAAATATAAATATCTGAAGTCACCGGATCTTTTATAATGGAATGAATTTCATCATCCGTACTTGTGGTACCATTATTAAGTTCTTTTCGCCATACCTCAGCTCCGGTAGTACCATCAAAAGCAAACACATAAGCCGCTTTCGTAAATGGAACATTATTGTAGGAAAGATCAACCAGATTACTGAAGCCGGGATCCATCCTTTTACCTGCAATGTAATAACGATTCAAACCTTCATCATAGACAACATTCACTTTTCCCTCTCTTCCCACAATATTTATTGCATTTCCCGTGATAGGAAGAAGCAAAGGAGCAACTGGAGTCATATTTCCACCATCATAATTGAACTTAACCGCATAATACTGATAAGTTGAAGTAAAGGTTGAAGGCACCGTAATTAATCCGTTTAAATGTGTTCCTGCTCTGAAACCCATTACAGCATGAATATTTTTGGCAGAATCCATATACATCATCTGCACATCGCACATGCGGGAAAAATAGTTAACATCTCCCTGTAAAGGCTTACTCCATGCCAGTGTACCGTCCGAAGTATTATATTTCAACAGAAAAGCAGCTTTGTGCGCAGGCTCTGTTGTCTGGTCATAATAGGTATACAGAGGTTGTGTGTGGGTATCATCAAAATGTACGGGAACCGCATTTGGATCTCCGATATATGAATTGTTATAAATGGTAGTCATAACGTATAATCCACCGTTATTATCCACTTTAATATGCCATGCATTTTCTCCGTCTCCTGAACCTCCTATTGGCCTGGACCATCTTATATTTCCTGCACAGTCTGCAGAGAACAGAAAAAGATCACTCAGTCCGTAATTAGTTACAGAAGTACCATTCAGGTTTTGTCCCTGTTCACGCATTGTGGCAAGATAGTAGGTGTTATTATTGTCATCTACTACAATATCCCTTATGGATTCATCAAAGACATAATGAAACCCCGGATCAGCAGAACCTGTCAGTCCTCCTGCCTGTTTTCCCCATTGCCATTGATAATTCTGACTAAAAGATAATCCTGGTAATATCAGCAGTAATCCCCACAGTTTGTTTTTGAGTTGTATCATAAAAATTCATTTAATTATCACATACTATAAAAAAACAGTGCTCTCCGAAGAGAACACTGCTTTATAAGCTACTAATTTTTAATTAGTTTTCCTTGTAATGATGTATCTCCCGTTTGTACAATAACGATATAAACACCTTGCAGCCAGCTTGTAACTTCTACGTCTACCTCTCCGGAAGCCGTTTTCAGTTCCTTACGGAATTTGACATTGCCCATGGCATCAAAAACTGTAATCTGTTTTGCCAGTAATTTTTCATTACCTGTATTATACGAGATTTTCACTTTTTCCTTCGCAGGATTTGGTATCATTTTCAGAGAAGAAACTGAAGCAGCCATTACACTTCTTCCTGCACTTCTCATACCCATCCAGTTAGGATCTACCGCTTTGGTAGTAAACTTACATGTTTCATTTGAGAATAAGATCTCATCAGTACCCTGGAAGCTTGAGTTTGGATAGAATGCCAACGGATTAGCGTTCATATCATATACACCACCTGCCGGAATAGTAATAATGGACGGAATATAAACTCCAAATCCATTAAGACTTGAAACAGTAAGGCTTATAGCCTGGCTTCCGCCATTGTAGATCATACCATATACTTTATAGTGATCTCCAGCCCATTTCATGTCTTTGATATTTGCTTCCAGCTTACATTCTGTTTCGAATCCACATTCTTTACCTGGATAGTAATTCATGGTTCCCGAAGTAAACTGACATCCCAAATGATCGATCTGAAGCTGATATGTTCCCGGAGCATTAATATACAACGGATAGATATAATCATTGTTTCCGCTCTGGATATTGTTTCCGAACAACTGCCACTCATGATGATCAAAGATTCCTTTAGGTCCTAAAACATAATTCTTTCTAAGACATTCATCATAGCATCCTGTTGGGAACACCCACATCAGACTCTCAAGGCTTAATGGAACCTGAGTATTTCCTACTACTTTACATCCGCTTGGTGCAGTGTAAATAACCTGATAAGCACCCCCTTCATTTACCGTAATAGACTGACCTGTCATTCCGTTACTCCAATTGTAAACTCCTGCAGATGGACCTGATGCTGTTAACACAACCTGATAAGGCTGGCAGTTTACCATATTATAGGTTACCGAAATTGGGGCTGGCGGACTATTTACCGTTACCGTAAAGCTTTTGCTGCTTGTACAGCCTGATGTACCCGGAGTTCTTACTTCCAGAGTATAAACATACGTACCTGCCGTTAATGGCCCTGTACTTAGAGCAATTGGATAAGGAGCAGAAGTCCATGGTACAACGATTGAATTTCCTTTTTTCCATTGATATTCCAATGTATTATCCGTTACAATACCAGTAAGGACTGTTGAAGATCCTTCACAGATATTAGCCACTCCGGATATGTTAACATATGGAGGATTTTTAAGAGTCACAGGGATTGCTTTAGTACTCATAATGCTTGTTCTACATCCATCTGATGATACCAGCACCGGCCAATAATTACCAGATTGTGTTGGAGTGAACACAGGAGAGTTTGGCGCTCCTGATACAGGCTGAGAACCATTCATCCAGATATACTGGCTAGGAGATCCAAGCGTACTGGTAAATACGATATTAGGAGCACTTCCGATACATGCTACAAGAACAGGAGGCGCTATATCACCATCAAGAGTTGCCTCTTTCACATTCACAGTAATGACCGGAGAAAGATATTCACATCCCTGAGCAGTTCTAATTTTCAGCTGAATGGTTTTTGTTCCTGCAGTATTATACGTTATCGTAGCATCTGACCCTGTCGTAATATACGATGTACCATCAAAGATCCAGGTATATGTATTTCCCGGAACATAGGTTATTGGACTGAACGTAATAGGCGAACGTGCACATAACCAGGCTGGAACCAGGAATGATGTATTAGGAATCGGAGCTAATGTAATAGTCTGCGTAGTGGTACACGTTGGTTTCCCAGGTGCAGACACTGTCATCGTAAAGGTATAAGTACCTGGTGCCAGATTATAAGTAGCTGATTGCCCTGTTTGAGTAGGCTGTCCTGGCGAAGTAAATGTATACGTAATAGATCCCGGATTAATTTCAAATATTGTAGAAGTGTTGAAAAGCGTTACACTGTATCCGTTTCCGCTACACACTGTACTGATATTGAATTTAGGCTCATAATTCTTTCTTACTTCTACTCCTTTACTGTACCAGCATGAACCGTATCTCAGACGTACAAAAACAATGTGTGCTCCTGCAAGATTAGTCTGATATACCGGTGAAGCTGTTCCCTGACCAGAAACTAACGTAAGCATAGGATCAGACAACCATTGGATTTCGTCCGGAACTCCATTATAGGTTAAACCTGAAACTGTAATATTGTTACAAGCTGACCATGCCGGAACGAAGTTAATCTGAGGGTTTGCCGTACAGCTTCCACTGCTTGGACAAGACTGAGTTACATTAATGTTTTGTGAAGAAACCACACAACCGTTAATATCTACAGCCTGTACTCTATAAGTTCCAAAAGCACCTGCTCCTGAGATAGTATATGAGTTGGTAGTTGCCCCCGGTATGATTGTATTATTTTTATACCATTGCCACGAAAGAATATTTGTAAGTCCTGTAGAACTGTTAGCCGTAATGGTATACGGTGTCATTGTTGTAGGATCACAAACTGCAATATTATATACCGGAGAAACAGTAATAATCGTTTCAGGATATACAATAAAGTTAGCACTTGCGGTAGGTTTATAATTACATCCGTTCGTACCTGTATACGTTACAACAACCGTTTGAGAAACATTATTTCCTGAATTGTTCTGGATATATCCGTTATTCGGGAAGCTGTAAATTCCACTTGGGTTGAAAGCTGTAGTATACGTTCCGCCAGGGAATGTGAAAGTTACATTCGTTGCTGAGGTAATGGTTCCCTGGTTAACTGTGAAAGTAAGGTTTGACCCTAAACAAATTCCACCAACATTTGTGAAACTCACTACCGGAAGGGTGATTAAAGATACCGGCATAGTGATGATTTTCGTCACACCACACTTTACTATTTTTAAAACCAGGTCCGTAGTACTGGTTGAAGAAATCTCATTGAAGTTAACTGTAATATTAGCAGTACCCTGTCCTCCGATAACACTTCCAAAGTTGGAACTTGCAAATGACCATTCCATAAAATCCGGAACAATTCCATTCAGATTAGCACTGAAAGTTTGAGTGCTGCTCGGACAGAAAGGTCCTGAATTTGGATTAATAACAATCGTGCTAAGATCCAGTTTCGTTACATTGAACAATTTTGGAGCAGAAAGACATGCTGCACTACTGATCGATTTATTCTGTGCAGACACTGTATATGATGTAGCACCAGCGTTAAATATAACCGTTACAGAAGGTCCCGCATTACTTCCCTGAATGGTTCCGTTGGTAACACTCCAAACCGGTACCATTCCAGAATCCACTGAGCTGATCGTATAAACATAAGGTTTTCCAGGGCATACTTTTGTTTCTCCGGAGATTGTTCCGTTAGGAGCCTGTGGAATTGGTAATACCTTAATAATTCTTGCATTACTTTCACAACCTCCACCTTGCTTAGTAGCTGTAATAGTATACGTTCCTGCTGTCGCAAAGTTGTAGTTGAATATTCCCGTCATTACAGGAGAAGTATAAGTAGAACTTCCTGTGGTTACTTTCCAGATAACAGGCACGTTAGGAGAAGCCGTAAATCCCTGGCTTGTTCCTGCACAGATTTCATCTACGCCTCCACTTATCACTACCGGTGCCTCTACGATGATATCAATAGATGCCTGCCCTTCACATGTCAATAAAGTATTGAAATAATTAGCAGTAAGATGATAAGTACCCGGCTGACTGGCTGAGAAAACAACTTCATTTCTCTGTTGTGTATTGGTCAGCAAACCTCCTGCAGGCCCCGATACATTCCATTGAACTTTCGTTGTAGGCCATTGAGGAATTGAATATGTGTACTGTCTTCCAGTACATATTACTTCCTGTCCTTTAACTTTTGCATTCTTTAAAACTACAGGAATTTTAATTGTCGTCCACTCAGGACAAGCACAATCAGACATATACATTACGTACCCGAAGCCGTCAAGCGGATCTACCTGATCCCATACTACTTCGATTTCGTTACCGTTATTGTTGATAATTGATCCACCAATAACTTTCCATTGTCCTTTGTTACATCCATCCTGTGCACTGTATTTCTCAGTACTTCCTTCACATACTACGGAAGCACAATTGATCTGTACAGGATCTGCTTTTAATACCTTGATCTGTTTTTTAATTTTATCCTGGCAGCCACACTTGTTGGTTACCGTTAATTGGATGGTATAATTTCCAGGATTAGCATACAAATGAGAGGGTTCAAAAGCGGTGGAAGTTGTACCATCGCCAAAATCCCAGAAGTAATTGATGATATCCGACCCTCCGTTCTGTTCAGAAAGATTGTCAAAATAAATCGTTGTATTTCTACATACCGTATCACCTAAGTTCAGTAATTCAAATTTAGCGATCGGTCTGTTAATCTTCACAATACAGATCGTCTGTGTTTCAACAGTTCCATCATTGTAGGTGATGACAGCCTGTAAAGATCCGTTACCTGCTGATCCCCAGCCCACATTGGCTATGGTATTCGCGGGCCCTGAAGTAGCTACCGTTCCTCCGGAGACTGTCCATTGTACGGCAGAAACATTAGGTCCCTGTACCTCATAGGTGACATTTGATGCCTCGCAGACGCGCAGACATTGGGATGAATTGATGTAGGAAAAGGTGGTTCCGTTATCAGGGACCTGATCATCTTTCTCGCCACGGAATTCCTGGCATCCGACCTGAGCGGTCCATGTAATTCGAGCTTGAGCTTGTAGTACCCATGGTACCAAAAGCCAACATAGCAGGAGCCATCTGAAGATGTGCTGCCTACCAAAATAGGTGTTGTTTTTCATAGTTATTAAAAAAGTGTTATTAATTTTTTGTCAAATTAATAAAAAATTCAATACAATAATCATTTAATAGTGAAAAAATAACATAATTTTATAACTGAATTCCAACAATATAGATAAATTCATGCTTATATGTTATTTCACTACTCTATTAATTATGCAAAAAAAATCCGCCCTTTATTAATTTTTATAGCTACAGCCCATTTTAAACCAAATAAAATTCTAAATTTCAATGTATTAAATCCCAAAATAAACAACCAAAAGAACAATTTGTTTATTTTTTACTAATAAAACTGATTTTAAATTAAAATTAATCACATTAAAAAAGCTAAAAATAAAACTGCCTGTCTATTCATTATTCTTAAATAACTTTCCATACATTTTAACAGCTTCAGTCTTCATGTATCAATGCGGCCAGCCCAAAATCACAATGATATTCTCAGGCATGATAAAGGAGAATTGCTGACAAGATTAAAAAACTATATCTTTGTTTTTTAAGGCTTATCATAAACATTTTATTTGAAGATCTTCTCTATGAAAAACAACAGCTTTTTATTTTCTGCAAAAGGAATCTGCACTGCCGCTTTTCTTTCCTTAAACACAATCGTTTATGCACAGAAAACAGCAGACCTCTCAACCCTTTCAGAAAAAACATTAAATACCATCCTGGAAAAAAACAGAACATATTACACCCAGGGAAAAGTAGCAGATTACATTCCGGAACTGGGAAAAATGGATGCTAAAGCAATCGCTTTTTCAGTGGTAGATAAAAACGGGAAAGTATTCAACACCGGTGATATAAGTAAGAAATTTACCATGCAGAGTATTTCTAAAATTATATCATTAATGGTTGCTGTAAACGAAAAAGGAGAAGCTCATATTTTTGATAAAATGGGATACTTTGGATCAGATAAACCTTTCAACCACTTTTCAAACCTTGAAACGACAGGGAAACCTCTTAATCCAATGATGAATGCCGGGGCTATTCTTACCACTTCACTGATCTCAGGAGATGGCGAGAAACCATTCCTTAAAATACTGGATATGGTAAGATATATTACCAAAAATTCATCAATAGATTATAATAAATCAGTTTATGAATCAGAAAAATCAACAGGACACCGTAACCGCGGTATGTTTTACATCATGAAAAACAGCGGACTGATTTCAGGAAATGAAGACCAGCTGGACAACTATTTCAAGCAGTGTTCCATTGAACTTACTGCTGAAGATCTTGCAAAAATAGGCTACTTCTTTGCCAACCAATGTGTAAGATTCGACGGAGATTCCACCTATAAAAATGCAGATATGGCGAAACTGGTAGAATCACAGATGCTGACAGCCGGAATGTATGAATTCAGTGGCGAATATTCCAGAACAGTAGGCTTACCTAGCAAATCCGGCGTAGGAGGCGGAATTACCGTAAGTGTTCCCGGAAAAATAGGAATCGGAGTATTCAGCCCTGCTTTAGATCAGCATGGAAATTCACTGGCCGGATATCATATGATTTTAGATCTGGCAAAGCAGTATGGGTTAAGTATATTTTAATTCCTACCGTTCTTTATATAAGCAGCTCACCAGATATTTGATTCAATAAAAGGTATTTTAATATAATTGATCCGAGATCATCTTTAAAAGCCTTATTCGTTCAAAAAAACTCAACAATCAACCGATTCAAAAACAGTAAGTATATCAGATACTTACTGTTTTTTTATGAATTTCGGAAAGATATTTAAATTATTCTTAAAAATACCTATCTGTTTATTTATCAAAAAGATAGAAAAAATTCACAAATAATTCAAATTAAATCACATTATATTGATTAATTTTATTTAAATTCGCCTTGCCATTTTATCAGATTGATAAAGGTAATTCTTACATTTCAGAACCCTATTCATTGTATATTATCTTTTTGTAATATACCTAAAAACAAATCTCTTGTTTTTGAAATATTTTATTTTTTATTCCTATATTTGCTTAACATTTTTTTAACTATAAATATTTATAGTTAAAATTTAAAGATTGTACCGGCCATGTTTCTAAGAATAAGGAAACAATAAATATACTTTAATAGTATTTGAATAATTGATATTTTCATATTAAAAAATCATTATCAAATAGCATTTATAATTGAAGATATATTATAGTTTTATTATTTTTATTTCCTCATAACAAAAAATTGTTATTTATATGAATAACATTGATGTTTTGCTATGAGTTATCATTAATCATTTCTATACCGTAAATGCTATGAAAAACTTGACCAAAATCAGGCTGATGTCTTTTGAAAAGCCGGATATAACTACCACAACCCAAAATCTATCCAATACCGATAGATTATTAAATAATTACCACAAAACAACACCTATTGTTAACGATTTAATAAAAACAATTTTTACTATATCGTAGCAAAGAGTAATGGTCTTACGATCGAAAGACCTTGCATTCTGTTATGGAACTCTTGCTATCATTCAATAATTCAATTAACACGCCATGAAAAAACTAACCATTATTGGATTGACGCCTTTTGAAAAGCCGGACGTTAACCTCATATCTAAACTGCATCAGGCAGGTGCACTTCCCGTTCTAAGTTTAGGAAATGAGCTAACGAAAGCCCAGGAAGCGTTACATCAACTTGACCAGATAGACGTACCATCGTATGGTATTTATTTTTCTAACGACAAATTCACTACTCTTCAAATTCCGGAAAAAGTACGATTTGCGATCCTACCGTTCGGAATGTCTAAGCCACTCAATGTACCTGTTATTTATCAGGTAACCAGTTTAGAAGAAGCTAGACAAGCTGAACAGGCGGGAGCACAAGGAATTATTATCAAAGGAAATGAAGCTGGCGGATTAGTAGGCTATGAATCCACGTTTGTATTATTCCAGCGTGTGATCAAGGAAATCCAGAGCATTCCGGTGTGGGTACAGGGAGGAATAGGTCTCCATACCGCAGCCGCAGCAAAAGCTTTGGGAGCAACCGGAGTTATATTGGACAGCCAGCTGGCATTGTTCCCGGAAAGTTCCGTTCCTAAGGATCTGAAAGAAGTATGCTCAAAACTGAATGGTACAGAAACTAAGGTGATCGCGAACCATCGTGTATTGGTAAGACCCAATTCACCGGCTTTACCTGAAAACGTAACCGCTGAAGAGCTGAAACAATATTTTACCGGTTTTGACCTTAGCACATGTTACATCCCAATGGGACAAGACATTTCGCTTGGAATTGACCTGTATGAAGACTTCAAAACACTGAAAAAACTGATTTTCGGATTTAAAGAAGCCATGTATGGACACCTGAAGCAGGCAAAAGCACTGAATGTCATTGATAAAGGCAACTCTTTAGCTCAGGAACTGGGATTACAATACCCTATTGCTCAGGGGCCAATGACCCGTGTAAGTGATGTCCCATCATTTGCCAATGCAGTTGCAGATGCCGGAGCTTTACCTTTTGTTGCTTTGTCATTATTAAAAGGAGAATCCGCGAAGTCTTTGGTAATGGACACCAAAAAACTTGCTGGTGAAAAAACATGGGGTGTAGGAATTTTAGGATTCGCACCACAGGAATTAAGAGATGAACAGACCTCCTATATATTAGAGGCAAAACCTCCCGTAGTTTTAATCGCCGGAGGAAGACCTGCTCAGGCCAAAGTATTTGAAAAGGCCGGAATAAAATCATTCCTACACGTTCCTTCCCCTGCCCTTCTGGATATTTTCCTGAAAGAAGGCGCTAAAAACTTCATTTTCGAAGGACGTGAATGCGGAGGACACGTAGGACCACTTTCAAGTACAGTACTTTGGGAAAAACAAATTGAACGTATTTTAAAAGAAGACCATCCTGAAAAAATCAGTGTCTTTTTTGCAGGAGGAATTCATAATGCATTTTCAACGGCATTTGTTTCCATCATGGCTGCACCATTAGCTGCTAGAGGAGTAAAAATTGGAGTATTGATGGGTACTGCCTATCTGTATACTCATGAGGCTGTACAAACCGGAGCTATTCAGGAAGAGTTCCAGTCTCAAGCTATGCAGGCAAAAGATACCGTTTTACTGGAAACAGCTCCGGGACATGAAACACGTTGTTTAAACACTGCATTTGCCTACCATTTCAATACAGAAAAAGCAAAACTTCTTGCTGCCGGAATGGATAAGAAACAAGTCTGGGAACAGCTTGAAAAACTAAATGTAGGCCGTCTGCGTATTGCCGCCAAAGGTATTGAACGCCAAGGCGACAAACTGGTCAATATTCCTAAAGATGATCAACTGGATTTAGGAATGTACATGATAGGACAGGTTGCTACGATGCATAATCGTGTAATCTCATTGGCAGCCCTGCATCAAAGTGTTGTAGACAATTACGCATATATTCAGGATGCTGTATTATCAGAGGAACCTGTTTCAACAGAAAAGCCACTGGATATTGCTATCGTAGGAATGGAATGTATCTTCCCGGGCGCTAAAAACCTGGATGAATACTGGAGAAATATTATTTTAGGAAAAGATAGTGTTACTGAAGTACCGGATGAAAGATGGAATAAAGAATTATATTACCATCCCGATTCTGACGGACCGGATGTATCCCATTCCAAATGGGGAGGATTTATTCCTAAAATTGATTTCGATCCACTGGCATTCGGAATTCCGCCACAGTCTCTTGCAGCGATTGAACCTACACAATTGTTGACCTTATTGGTCGCAAAACGTGCAATGGAAGATGCAGGATATGGTGAAAAACATATCAATAGAGAAAATATCTCTGTAATTATCGGAGCTGAAGGAGGTAATGACCTTGCCAACAGCTATAGTTTCAGAGGATACTATAAACAGGTTTTCGGAGAACTTCATGAAGAAGTAAAAGAAGCCTTCCCACATACCACAGAAGACTCATTCCCGGGTATTCTTGCCAATGTTATCGCTGGTAGAATTACAAACCGACTGGATCTTGGAGGCAGAAACTTTACCGTAGATGCAGCTTGTGCTTCTTCTTTGGCCGCTATTGATTTGGCTTGCCAGGAACTTGTATTAGGTAAATCGGATATGGTTCTTGCCGGAGGAGCAGATTTACACAACGGAATCAATGATTATCTGATGTTCTCCAGTACGCATGCTTTATCCAGAAAAGGAAGATGTGCTACTTTCGATGGCGAGGCAGACGGTATCGCTCTTGGAGAAGGTATTGCCATTCTTGTTTTAAAAAGATATGAAGATGCAGTACGCGATGGTGACCGTATTTATTCAGTGATCAAAGGAGTTGGCGGATCCAGTGACGGAAAAGCATTGGGATTGACGGCTCCTAGACAAATAGGTCAGGTAAGAGCATTAGAACGTGCTTATTCCCAGGCTGGTATCAGTGCTGCTTCCGTAGGTTTAGTGGAAGCTCACGGTACAGGAACCGTTGTAGGTGATAAAACTGAATTAAGTGCCTTAACTAATTTATTCAGCCGTTCAGGAGCTTTACCCGGACAGACTCATTTAGGTTCTGTAAAAACACAGATCGGACATACAAAATGTGCGGCAGGATTAGCAGGATTAATCAAGGCTTCCCTGGCTGTATATCACGGAGTAAAACCACCTACCCTTCACCTTCAGCAGCCTAATGCGTATTATAATGCAGAAACCAGCCCATTTGCTTTCCATGCAGAAAGTGGACTATGGAGCGAGAAGAACCGTTATGCCGGAATCAGTGCTTTCGGATTTGGAGGAACGAACTTCCATACAGTTATTGCCAACCATCCTAAGCAGGATAATTCAATCGCAATGCAATCGTGGCCTTCGGAACTATTTGTTTTCCGTGGAGATACGTATGAAGAAGCCAAAGGGCAGTCAGGCCAGATTAAGGCTTTATTAGAAATTAATGATGGTATTCCATTAAAAGATATTGCTTATAGCTTAAGCATCAGTTCGGAAAAACCAATTCAGTTCAGTATTGTAGCGGATACAGTTGAAGACCTGATGATGAAGCTTGAGCTAGTACTGCTAGGGATTGAGACAAAAGATACTTTTACTGTAAATAAAAAAGAAGGTAAAGTAGCGTTCACATTCCCTGGACAAGGCAGCCAGAGAATCAATATGGCTCGTGATTTATTCGTCGTTTTCCCTGCTATGCGTAAGATTATCGATGAGTATCCTGAACTTGAAAAAGTCGTTTTCCCATCTAAGACCTTTAATGAGGCTGACTTAAAACAACAAAAAGAAACCATTAAAGATACCCGTTTAGCACAACCTCTTTTAGGAATTGTAGACCTTGCACTGGCTAAATTCCTGGAATCATTGGGTATTATTCCGGATATGCTGGCAGGCCACAGCTATGGTGAAATACCGGCTTTATGTTTTGCCGGAGTATTTGGAGAAGATAAACTGGTTGACTTAAGTATTCAGAGAGCTCAATCTATTTTAGATTCAGTGGAAGGTGGAGATCCTGGTTCAATGCTGGCTGCAAGTGCTACTGCGGAACGTTTACAGCCGATCATTGCTAAAGTAGAAGGATGTTATCCTGTGAACTTCAACGCTCCTACCCAATGTGTCATTGCAGGAAGTACAGAAGCGATTAATACATTACTGGAGGTTCTTAAACAGGAAGGTATTTCTGCTAAAAAACTGGAAGTAGCATGTGCTTTCCACAGTCCATTATTGGCAAAATCCAAGGATTTATATGCTGAAGTCTTGAAAGACGTTCCTTTCCAGGAAATGCAGATTCCTGTGTGGTCCAATACCACGGCAGAAGTATATCCAGCGAATCCTTCAGAAATAAAAGAAAGACTTACTGATCATCTGGTAAAGCCTGTAAGGTTTGTAGAACAGCTTCAGGCCATGTATAATGATGGGGCAAGGATCTTCATTGAAGTAGGACCAGGAAAAGTACTTACCGGACTGGCCAAATCCTGCCTGGAAAAAGATCAGCTTACCTTATACGTTGAAGACAACAGCCGTAATAAATTCAGTCATCTGCTTTGCATGCTGGCTCAATATTTAGGAACAGGCCGCAGCTTCAATATTAATAAACTTTTTGATGGCAGAAGCGTTAAGGTTATTGATATCAACCAACCTGAGCTTTATAAGAAAAGCCCTGCTATCTGGCGTGTTAACGGGCAAACTGCCCATCCAACTACTGGTAATCTGCCATCTAATGGTGCGTTGCCACTAATAAACCCTATTCCCATGAACAATTTTACGAATAACCCACAGGCACCTGCAACTGAAGCTCAGTCTACTGCTGAACGTATGCTGCAGGAATATTTAAACAGCATGAAATTAATGATACAGGCACAGCGTGATGTGATGCTTTCCTTTATGGGACAGAATCCTCAGGCATTCCCTGCTCCTGTATACCATTCACCAATACCAGCTCCTGCACATCAACCTATATCTGCCATTCCGGATCAGCCTGTTCATCAGGAAAAACCTGTAGCTGTGGTTCCTGTAAAACAAGCTCCGTCAAGAGATATCAAATCCTTATTACTTCAGGTGGTAAGTGATAAAACAGGATATCCACAGGAAATGCTGGGTATGGAAATGGATCTTGAAGCTGATTTAAGTATTGACTCTATTAAAAGAGTAGAAATTATCGGAACACTTCGTAATGAATTGGGAACTCTGGGCAACGGAAACACCAGTGAAGATACCGTTATGGAACAATTAGCCGGAATAAAAACGTTAAGCGGCCTTGTTTCATGGCTTACAGAATTCTCGGGAGCAGATACAACAACTGCCTCAGAAAAAATCGAAACAGCAGCTGAATCATCAGTTTCAAAATCACAGACACAGCCGGCATTCTCTCTTGAAGATCTTCAAAATGCCATTTTAACTATTGTAAGTGAAAAAACAGGTTATCCAAAAGAAATGTTAGGTCTTGATCTTGATCTGGAAGCTGACCTGAGTATTGATTCCATTAAACGTATGGAAATCATCGGTGATCTTAAAACCAAAATTGGTTTTGGCCAAAACCTTGAACAGGCAGACGATGTTATGGAAAAACTGGCTGCCATTAAAACCCTTCGTGGTCTGGCAAGCTGGATCAGCGAAATGAATGGGGAAACCAATGAATCAGCTCAGGAAGTAAAAGCAACAGACACTGCAGAGCCAGCTCAAAATGTATTATCCCGACTTCGCTTTGATATTACTCCAACCGATGCTTCTTTAGTACAAAATACAGAAGTATTGCAGGGAAAACGTTTTGCCATCACTCAGGATGACAGCAAGCAAACCTCAGCGATCAGGGAAGCACTGGAAAAACATGGAGCCATCGTAGAATTGGTAGACTCAGAAAAAGATCTTTCAAATGTTGATGGATTAATTATGCTGGACCTGTTCTCAACAGTTGATAAACCAAGCATTATCGACCATGTAGACCTGATCAAAAAGCTGGATTTTGATAAAGCAAAATGGGTATATCTGATCTCTGATATTCCTGCACATCTTCAGGAAATTTCTGATGTAAGCATATTACGCCACCACCAGGGATATCCGGGGCTTTTCAAAAGTTTAGCAAGAGAATTTGACAATACCACTTGCAGATTAATCAGTCTAAGCACTCCTCAGGAAGTAGATCAGATTGCTGAGATTACTTTAAAAGAGATTTTGACCAACGATAAACCTGCTGAAATCATTTACAAAAATGACCAGCGACACAAAGTAGATATCATCCCGTCTCCATTATCAACAAGTCTGAATGAAGCGCATATCCAGTTAGATCAAAAATCTGTGGTCCTGGTATTGGGAGGTGCTCAAGGAATCACGGCTGAATTGGTGAAGCATATGTCTCAGGCTTATCCGTGTACTTATATTCTGGTAGGAAGATCTGCTGACCCAAGAAATGAACTTTCGGCTAAAGACTTTGAAGGAATGAAAACCAAAGAAGAAATCAGAAGCTTCTTAATCAAATCAGGTCAATTCACATCTCCTGCAGAAATAGAAAAAGAAACGACGAAGATTTTCAAAAACAATCAGATCCTGCGCACGATCCGTGATATGGAAGAACTTGGAAATACCATTATTTACCAATCATTGGATCTTTGTGACGAAGAAGGTTTAAGCAATCTGATCAGCAGTATCTATGAAAAATATAACCGTTTGGACGGAGTAATCCATGGTGCAGGTCTTTTAGAAGATAAATTATTCAAACAAAAGACGACAAGCTCTTTCGGACGTGTATTTGATACCAAAGTAAAACCCCTTCGTGTATTGGCAGAACAGCTTCGTTCAGACTGCCAGTTTGTAGTATTATTCTCAAGTATTGCTTCCGTATACGGTAACAAAGGTCAGACAGATTATGCTGCGGCCAACAGTGTACTAGATGATTACGCAAATGCTTTAAATAAAAGATTAAAAGGAAAAGTGATCTCTATCAACTGGGGACCTTGGAAAGGTGCCGGAATGGTTTCTGCCACCCTTGAATCAGAATACGAACGCAGAGGTATTTCTATGATTCCATTGGATGAAGGGAAAGAAATCTTCCTTAACGAAATCAAATACGGAACAGAAAGCCAGGTGCTGATCATGTCAGGAAATAATTGGTAAAACACTGCATAAACTCAATATGAAAAAAACAGATGTTGCTGTAATTGGTCTATCCTGTGTCTTTCCCGGGGCACAGGATGCCAACACTTTTTGGCAGAATATTGTCAATAAAGTTGATTCTACCGAACTGGCTCCGGCCGATCGGATAGATCCCGTGCATTTCAGTGATGCCACAAGTCCCGTTGACCGTTTTTACTGTCAGCGTGGAGGATTCATCCCTGATTATACTTTCGATCCTACAGCATTTGGTATCTTACCATTGGCCGTTGAAGGAACGGAACCTGACCATTTGCTTACCCTTGATCTGGTGCAGAAAGCCCTGGAAGATGCCGGCGTATTTCAAAAGAACATTTCTCTTGAAAAAACGGGAATCATCATCGGTAAAGGAAACTATACCGGTCCGGGAGCTACCCGCGCTATTGAAATTGTAAGAACCGGAGAACAGATTTCTTCGTTACTGCAGGAATTACTGCCTCATGTTTCTTCCGCAGATATTGAAAAGGTAAAACATGCTTTCCAACAGCGTAAAGGACGTTTTGCAGCCGATACCGCCATGGGATTAATTCCCAATCTCGTTGCTTCTCTTGTTGCCAACCGTTTCAATTTAGGAGGAGCCGCATTCACTGTAGATGCCGCTTGCGCTTCTGCATTAATTGCTGTAGATCATGCCGTGCAGGAACTTCAGAGAGGTCGTTCTGATATCATGATTGCAGGAGGAGTCCACACAGGACAGAACGCTGCTTTCTGGAGTATTTTTGCTCAATTGGGAGCCATGTCCCGCCAACAGCAGATCAAACCGTTCAGCGTGGATGCTGACGGATTACTGATTGGTGAAGGTTGTGGTTTTGTCGTGTTAAAACGATTGGAAGATGCCGTTCGCGATCAGGATAAAATCTATGCCGTAATCAAAGGGGTGGGCGTAAGCAGTGATGGTACCGGAACCAGCGTAATGAGCCCATCTGTAAAAGGTCAGTTAAAGGCTTTAGAGCAGGCGTGGATCAATGCTGATTTAGATAAAAATAAAGTGGGATATCTTGAGGCTCATGGCACAGGAACACCCCTTGGAGATAAAACAGAGCTTCAGACGTTAGCTCAGTTCTTCGGAAAAGAAGAATCGACTCCGGCAGCGGGTATCGGATCTGTAAAGTCCAATATCGGTCATGCTATGCCGGCAGCCGGAATTGCAGGATTAATTAAAACCTGTCTGGCTTTACACCATGATATTTTACCGCCAACCTTATATTGTGAGAATCCAACCTCGGAGATGCAGAATACAAGGTTTGAACCGGTACAGGAAGCCAAAAACTGGTCAAAAACCGGACTTCCAAAAGTAGCAGCAGTAAATGCTTTCGGATTTGGAGGAATTAATGCACACGTTGTTCTGGAAGGCTATGATATGCCGAAAAAAGACCACGTACTGATATTAGCCAGACCTACGCACGAAGAATTGCTTTACGCATTACAAAATAATGAAACCGCCATTGGTGAAGGAGATTTCAGAGTTGCTATATTCGATCCAACACCTGCAAGAATAGAAAAAGCCATTAAAATTGTTTCCAAAAATATTATCTGGAAAAACAAACAGGACATCTGGTACACCTCTACCCCATTATTAAAAGATGGTGGTAAAGTAGCCTTTGTATTTCCGGGCTTAGATGGTCTTGCAAAAGGTGAAGTGGAGACGGTAAGCCGTTATTTTGGATTGACAGCTCCTATTGAAACAGAAGGAGAAGGTCTTTTAACCGATGCTTTAAACATCTTCAACAACTGCAGTATCCTTGATAATTCATTGAAAAAGCTGGGAATTATTCCCGATATGAATGCCGGACACAGTTTAGGAGAATGGCTGGCAGGATATTCGTCCGAATTAGCAGAAGCCAATTCTGTAAAAGCGTTAATCGATGTACTTCACCCTGAAACATTTGAATTAAAAGATTCCAAGTTCATCGCTATAGGTGCAGGAATTGACGTCATAAAACCTTTTATTAACGAAATTTCAAACCTTTATATTTCCAATGACAATTGCCCTAATCAGGTCATTCTTTGCGGAAGCAATGCTGCTCTGGATGAATTGATTCCTTTGTTAAAGGCAAAACAGATTTTCCATCAGGTGCTACCGTTCCAATCAGGATTCCACTCTCCTTTTATTGCTGATAAACTGGATGTAATCCTGGCGGGAATGGAAAAAGCGCAGTTCCAGCAGACCAAAATCCCATTGTGGTCAGCCACAACCTTAGAACCTTATCCTTCAGATCAGGCAGCGATCAGAAAACTGAGTGCAGAGCATTTGGTTCAGCCTGTTCGTTTCCGTGAGCTGACCGATACATTATACGAAGAAGGAGTCAGAGTATTCATTCAGGTGGGTACAGGAGGATTGATCGGATTTATTGATGATACCTTAAAAGGAAAAGCCTTCAGTACTATTGCTTCCAGTGTTCCTACCCGCTCTGCATTAGCACAGTTACAACGTGTAGTCGCTTCATTATTTGTAGAAGGGAAAACCATTGCGCTTGACTTTTTAGAGATTCAGAATCATACGAAGAGAGCATCAGGAAAAGGAATTAAGCTGGAATTAGGTTCACCTATCATCCGTAATTTTAAAGAAGTGAAAGCGTTGGCTCAATCCTTTGAGACACCAAAACAATATACCGCAACTGCTTCAGCTATTGCCACCAAAAGCGGTCATCCGCTGGTACAGGCATTCCAAGACAACGTTGCCGATATGATCCGTATGCAGGAAGAAGTATTGACTTTATTCCAAAACCGTCCGGAGATTACAATCCAACGTCCTGTAGCTCAGGCAGCTCCTATTGCTCCAAAAGCACCAAGAAGTACAACCTTCTCAAAAGACTTATATGTAACGCTTGAAAGTCATCCTTACCTGATTGACCACAGCCTGTTGAGACAGCCTAAAGGTTGGGCTCATGTCGCAGATATGGAACCGGTCATTCCGATGACCATGATCTTTGAGCAGCTCGCAGAAATTGCAGAAGCCGAAATTCCGGGAACACTGGTTCATAAAATCATGAATGTAAGTGTATTCCAATGGATGAATGTTGCCAAACCTTTCGAAAAAACCGTAAAAGGAGAATGGCGATCACCCAACCACGCTTATCTCGATATTGAAAACTTTGCCAACGCAGAAGTAATTTTAAAATCCGCTTCGGTTCCAACACCAGCCTTCAATCTTTCCATCGGTAATCTTTTGCCTATCGAAAGAACTCCTGAAGAAATCTATGACATGCACATGTTCCATGGAGACAAATACCAGGGAATCACTGAAGTTTCAGCCGTTGGAGACAAAGGAATTATCGGAAAAATAAAAGGAAACGGCGGTAAAGGTTCTCTATTGGACAATGCAGGACAGTTATTCGGACTTTGGCTGCAGCTTACTTTGGTGAAAGACCGTATTGCATTCCCTGTAAAGATCAGAGATATTGAATTCTTCGGCGATATGCATGACCAGGAAGGTATTTTTGAATGCACCTGTATGCTGACGGAGCTTAATGATGAATTTGCCATTGCAGATATCATCCTGACAAGAGACGGAAAAGTATGGTGCGCCATTACCGGCTGGCAGAACAGAAGACTGGAAATAGATGCTCCGTTATGGAATGTTTCCATGTCACCGCTTCACAACAGGCTTTCGGAAGAGATTGCTCCTGAAGTATTCTTTTTCCATCAGGCGTACACCAGAGTGGCTTCATGGGATTTTATCCTGAAAAGATATTTCAACCAGACGGAAAAACAGCATCACCAGCAGTTATTACCCAACAAAAAGAAAAACTGGATGGTAAGCCGTGTAGCCGTGAAAGATGCTGTAAGAAACCTTCTTCGTCAGGAAAAAAATCATGCCTGCTTCCCGATCACGTTTGAAATTCGTTCCGATGAAGTAGGAAAACCTTACCTCATCAGTGATTTTACAGAAGATATTCATATTTCTCTAGCTCATAAAGGCAAAGAAGCCGTAGGAATCGCGAGATATGGAAAATCTGTAGGAATTGATATGGAACTGATGGAAGAACGCAGCTCAGGATTCTACGACATGGTATTTACCGACAAAGAATTAGCCTTATTAAAAGACAGAGATCAGGCCGAATGGACCACCCGTTTCTGGGTAGCCAAGGAAGCCTACGGAAAGTTCCTGGGAACAGGACTGAAAGGAAATCCTAAAGCCTTCGAAGTCGAAATGATAAAAGACGATCACCTGTGGATCAACAACATTGAAATCAAAACTATTAAACATAAAAATTATATTATCGGATGGACACTGTAAACGCAACATTAAAAATGAACCACGAAGAACTTTTTACTTTATTAAAAGGTTTTATTACTGAAGTGATTGGGGCTGAATTTGTAGAAGAAATGGATATTACTCCTGAAAGTTCATTCACCAAAGATCTTGAAATGGACAGCATCGAGATTGTTTCTTTCTCAGAAAAAATCAAAGCGCATTTTGGCGATCAGATCGACTTTACAGGTTGGTTATCTTCTATGGATCTTGACCAGCTTATTAATCTTGACCTTAGTATGATCATCAATTATATCTACGAATGCCAATAATCACTGTCAATAACAGACAAGTTCATATACAGGAACTCAACAAAGGAGCCGAACAAACCGTGGTACTCATCCACGGTATGTTCAGTAACCTGTCCATTTATTATTTTAATATTGCCCCTGTGCTGGCGAAGCATTTCCATGTGGTGATGTACGATCTGAAAAGCCACGGTATGAGTGAACGCTTTTTGGATGGGTACGATCTTGACAACATGTCATCCGATTTAATAGGTTTAATAGATCACCTTCAACTGGAAAAAGTACATCTTGTAGGCTATAGTTTCGGAGGTCTTATTGCACTGAAAACAGCTTTAGAATATCCTGACCGCGTGAATCAGCTCGTGGTGATGGAAGCTCCGGATCCTCAGGATGAAAAAGCCCGTAACATCATTGATGAATATAGCAAAGAATTTCTTGAGCACTATGTCGCCAATTTTACAGACACTACCAAAGTACAGATGGGTAAAAGACAAATGGAAAAGAACCATCGTATGTATGAATTTCTGTTTAATCAGACCACCATTAAAGCAGATATGATCAGGGAAAAACATTTCCTTGGTGAAGCTGACTTCAAGGGATTGGAAACTTCCACTTTATTGCTTTATGGCGCTGACTCCAACTGCAGACCTACCGGTGAGTGGCTTCAGTCTCAAATCAGCCAGTCTGAACTTGAATTAATTCCGGGCGATCACAATATTCCTATCCAGGAACCTCAGCTCATCGCTGAAACAATCGCTCAATTTTTATCTAAAATTTTAACACAAAACCATGGCTAAATTTGCATTTATAGTTCCACCATTAACAGGACATGTCAACCCTACCCTAAGCATCGGTGCTACCCTGCTGGAAAGAGGACATGAAGTAGCCTGGATCAGCCTCGACCCAACGTTAGAGGCTAAACTTCCCGAGGGAGGAAAATTATTACTGATCCAATACGATCAGACCGACGAAGAAAAGAAAGAAAGTGAACAGTATCTCGATATAATTTCAAAAAAAGTAGTGTATGGTATAGACAGCGTTAAGTTCCTGTACGAAGAGGTTCTTATCCCGCTGAACAGACATTGCTATAACGGAATTATTGCTTTACTGAAAACATATCAGCCTGATTTGATCATCGGAGACCATCAGTTATTTGCTGCCCCTGTTGCCGCTAAAACTCTTGGAATCCCTTATGCCACTTCCGTTACCGCTCCGGCAGCCATTAAAATCATGAATGAGCTTCCAAAAGTACACGAGTGGGAAGTGAATCAGATCCTAGATTTACAGAAAGAACTCGGTTTCCAGGAAGAACGCTCTCTGGCAACCTCAGACCTATTAACGCTTGTTCTTACTTCCAATTATTTCTTTGGGGAAATGGATGATCTGCCTTCCCAATATCAGTTCACAGGTCCCGTTCTTACCGAAAGACGTGTTTCATGTGAATTCGACTGGGAAAAGTTGAAAAGCAAAAACAACAAAAAGATCCTGGTAAGTATCGGTACTACCTTCGATCATGATCATAAAAAAGCTTTCTTCCAAAAGGTCATTGATGCCTTTAAAGATGAAGATTTAACCGTTATAGTCGTTTCTGATCCACAGCTTTTCGAACAGTGGCCGGATAACTTTATGGTCTATCAGCAGGTTCCGCAATTGGATCTTTTACCTCATCTTGACGGTGTGGTATGCCATGGCGGTCACAATACCGTATCCGAAACACTATCACACGGTATTCCTTTGGTCGTGATCCCGATTGCCTATGACCAGTCACATGTTGCCGGACGTGTTGTACGTACAGAAGCTGGTGAACGTCTTAATTTTAACAGATTTAAAGGAAATCACCTGAGAGAAGCTGTACAGCAAATCCTGAACAATCCGAGCTACAAAGAAGCAGCTCAGAAAGTCGGACAATCTTTTGTGAAAGCAGGAGGCTCTGCTACGGCAGCCAACTTATTGGAGCAAGCGATATTGAAGGCTTCAAAACCTGAAAAACCGTCTAAGTTTTTATTTGTAGTTCCCCCGTTCTTCGGACACGTGAGCCCTACTTTAAGTGTGGGAGCAAGTTTAATTGCCCGCGGCCACGAAGTAAAATGGTTCGGAATTACGCCTTTAGACAACAAACATATTCCTGAAGGAGGTTCTTATTTCTATCCTGAAGAAGATCTTATTCCGTATCAGGAGGAAATTGCCCGCATTCTGAAAAGACAGGATGACGGGCCCGCATGTTCCGGACCTGAAGTCATGAAACTGGCACTGGAAGAAACCTATGTTCCTTTTGCTAAAATGATGATGCCGGGACTTACCAGACTGACAGAAAGCTGGATGCCGGATGTTATTGTGAACGACTGTATCACTTTCGGAGGAGCTCTTTTCGCTCACAAACATAATATTCCTTGTGTAACCACTACTCCGGTGCCACCGGATGTGATGGGAGATACGGAAAAAAGTGCTCCAAAAATCTGGGAATGGCAGCAGAACTTAATCAAAGATCTTCAAAAAGAAGTAGGCATTCATGAAGAAGGTATTTACATTCATTCTCACAAACTGAATATGGTGTTTACATCACAGGCTTTCGCTGGTTTTGAAACGGTTCCATCTCATATGAAATTTGTAGGTCCGGTAAAAGGCCGTCCGAATGATGCCCCATTCGACTGGGATAAACTGAACGCCTCCACCACTCCAAAGATATTTGTATCATTGGGAACGCTGCTGGTAGATATCAGAAAAGCTTTCTTTGAAAAGATTATCGCTGCATTTAAAGACCAGCCGGTTACGGTGATTGCCGCTACTCCACCGGAAATCTTTGAAGAATGGCCGGATAATTTTATTGTGAACAGTTTCGTGCCTCAATCTGCAGTGATGCAGAGAATGGATATGGTGATCTGCCATGGTGGTTTCAATACCGTTAACGATACTTTTAGAAACGGATTACCGATGTTAATCACTCCTATTGCTTATGATCATTTCCATATTGCAAAACTGATCGAGCAGGCAGGTTGCGGAATGAGTATCCGATATAAAAGACTTCGTGTAGATGCTCTTCGTGAAACTACTTTTGAATTATTGGAAAATCCGAAATACAGAGCCGCCGCTCAGGAAGTCCGAAACACATTTACCCTTGCCGGAGGGAACGATAAAGCGGTAGAACTGTTAGAAAATTTTGTGCAGGAACATTCAACATTAGCTTCTGTATAGCCTATGAATCAACACATGAAAAGAAAATTGTTATTTGGTGAACGCATGTTATTGGGAGACGGTACAGAACCCTTTAACGCGGTCATTCCGTTCAGACTGAGAGGTACTTTCACCTTAAAAGAGATCCAGCAGGCTCTGGCTCAAATTCAAAATAAACATCCATGGCTGAAAGCATTGATCAGCCATGATGAAAAAAATATTCCATGGTTTAATGTTCCTGAAAAACCTATTTCTATTCCCGTAAGAATCATCACCCGACAAAGTGAAGATCAATGGCAGGAAGAATCCAGGAGAGAATGGAACACCATTTTTAATTACGAAAAATTACCTCTGATCCGGTTTGTATGGATCAAAGGGGAAAACGTTTCTGACATGCTTTTTGCGTTCCATCATTGCTTATGTGATGGTGGTTCTGCAATGGCTTTTTTAAAAGAATTTCTTTTGGTACTGGATAATCCGGCTGCCGATATTGGAACTGAAAATCCCATCTTAGGTATTCAGGATGTTGTTCCCTCCAATATTCTGAACAGCCGCAGGCAGAAACTGAAAGCTAAGTTTATCGGAAGACTGGCCGCTACCGCAATCAAATGGATTCCCGTAGGTAAAAAAGCGGTGGAAAGACAGAATGACTATCTGATCCACTGGAAACTGGATGAAACCCTGAGCAAAGAGTTGATTAATTACTGTAAATCTCATGAAGTGACCGTCAATACATTTTTGAGTGCATCCGTATTGCAGGCATTTAAAAAAGTAAGAGGAGAAAAATCCTTCAACAAGGTTTCCTGTCCGGTAGATATCAGAAGGTTTGCCAACCAGATCAAAGAAGATCATATTTTCGCTTTCGGGCTGATGATTGTGGTTTCTTCTGATGAGAAGCTAAGTTTTGAGGACAATCTAAGGACAATGCAGAAATCTGTGGAACAAAAGACTTCAAAGCTGAATCCTTACATCACGATGATGGTGATGGAGTCCGGGCATGATGCACTGAAGAATTTTACCAGGCTGTTAAAAAACGGAAAGTCATCCAATGACTGTATGTTTTCCAATCTGGGACGCATACAGATTCCTCATGAATACAAAGAGTTTACGGTGGAGACGATTTTCAGTCCGTCAGTTATTGGCCCATTAGGAAATACAACGACCCTTGTAGTCTCTACTTATCGTGGAAAAATGGATTTTTCATTCATGGGAAGCGAAGGATATTTGCCTTACACCGATGCTCTGGCAGTCCGTGATGAGGTGATGCAGATTATACATTCACAACTGAAACAAATGGCAGTATCATGATCAAAAGACCTTTAATGATGGTGGAAAGGATCATGTATGTAGATCCTGAAACGCCTTTAAACTGTGTTTATACAGCAAGAATCAACGGGGAGATTCCCGAAGAAAATTTTAAAACAGCTTTAGTAAGAATTCAGCAGAAACACCCGATGCTGAGAGCTAACATTGATCATAACAACGGACGATATCCTTTCTTTATGGGACAAAGAGATATCGAACCCATTCCGCTTCGTATTGTAGAGCGAAAAACGGATGAGGATTGGTTCAAAGAATCTGAAAAAGGATGGTTCCAGCTTTTTGAAACTCCTAAAAAACCACTGGCTGAAGTAGTCTGGGTAAAAGGACAGAACACTTCCGAAATCCTTTGGATCATGCCTCACTGTATTTCTGACGGAACTACGGGAGTAACTTTAATGCGTGAGCTTTTGAGTTTACTGGATAATCCTTATGCTCCTTTAATTCCTTATGTTGCTTTTGAATCTGTTGATGATTTTCTTCCTTCAGATTTTAATACGGGAATTAAAAAATATAAAGCCGGTCTTTATCTGCTGTTTGCTAAAATTTTCTTTGCAATCCAACGAAAAAGTAAAAAGAGAAACATAGGAAAAAACTACGCGATTCACTGGAAAATGACACCGGAAGAAACCCGGCTGATCACTGAAAAATGTAAAGCCAACGGAATCTCTGTACATGCTTTACTGTGCTCTTCTGTGATGCAGGCATTCCGTGATGTTCAGGGAGACCGTGCCAAAGGCAAGGTGATCAGCCCTGTAGATGTGCGTCATTTTATTCCGGAAATTAAAGAAGATCATTTATTTGCTTTCGCTCCAACGGTAGAACTTTCCGTGAAGAAAGACAACAAGAATGTGATGAGCAATGCCAAAGAAATCAAAAGGAATCTTATTGAGAAAATCAGTAAAATGGAAGCCCGTGAACTCCTCTGGATGGGCGAACATATGCATCCCATTGTGGAACGCATGATCCATATGCTGAAATCCAGCGAAGGCGGACATGATGTAACCTTATCCAATATGGGAAAGGTCAATATCCCGAATGATTATAAAAATTTCAATCTGGAAACGGTATTCAGTCCTACTGTGGCTTTCCCATGGCTGAACTCCAATACCTTAGTCACCAGTACGTACAACCAGCAGATGGACTTCACCTTTATGTCCAATGAAAATTTTCTTCCCAAAGAGGAAGCCCATCAGATAAAAGATAAAGCCATCGAGCTATTGACCACCTGTCTATGAAATTTAAAATAAAGCCGCCGAAGCCGAAACTCATTAAGAAAACTACCCTGAAACGCTTTCTCATCAAGCGTACGATTTACTATGTCCTTCCGAATGTGTTTTTTAATTTCATTATCGCCTACGCCAGCTTCAAAGAATTAGGGTACACCCATTTTTTTTCGGGAACTCAAAATCTGGCCCGTCTTACCCTTCCTATGGCTATTTTTCTTCCCGTTGTTCTTACCATTGATATTATTAAAAGAGTAACGGATGCCGCCAGTCAGGAAGCGATAGAGTTTACGGTAGATGAACAGCTGAATATTAAAAAACTGATGACCAGGCTAAGCATCTTACATGGTTTGATTACAGGGTTGCTTGTACTATCCCTGCTCTTTATCGGACAGTACAATTTTTCCAAAGATTATAAACTGGATGCTACCGCCATGGCTGTAGTGGTGGGTATATTGGCAGGAGTGCTGTCCGTGATTTTTGTGTATCTGCCCGTGTGGAGATTGAGAAGGTGGATGTCCAGAGTACGACCTCTGCCCGCAGACCTCAACACATAACCCACGGCCAAACAAACTTACAGCACTGTATTTCATTTCATTACGAATCAAAAATACTGAATATTCCCGGATGACTTAGTAGCCATCCGGGATTTTAATATCTCGATCAACTTAATTTTTTTCTTTAAAACTCAATATTTGATAAATTTTTTATATTTATATCAATAATTTTCCAGAATTTTTCTTGGGCAGAATGAGCAATAATGTATGTACAAAATCACGGATCAGTTAAAAAATATAGGATTCAGTATCAATCGTTTAGATTATATTATTACCAGAAATAATTACAGAAGAGAATTCAGCACATTAGACTATTTTTGTATTTATATTATTCTTGAAGACATCCAGTTAACGGTAGAAAATGTTCCGTATTCATTAAAAAAGGGAAATATAGCCTTCGTAGGACCACAAAAGAAAATCGTTTTTGGGGAGACCAAAAGATCAGATGTCTATTCCATTGCTTTTTCATCCAGTTTTTATGAAAGATCAACCAAGGACAGCCTTTTTATCAATTCACAGCTTTTTTACAATTATAATTCTGAAATATTTATAGCGCCATTCAACAATATAGAGCAGATGAGGGTCATATTTCTGGAACGGATGGAAAGTTTCCGGAAAAAGGATGAAAGTCTATATATATCTGCTGCCCACAATGCTATAGAAAGGCTGATGCTGGACGCATTTTTTCATATTCCCACTGAAGATATCAAAAAAGATATCAAATTCAACTATATGTATTATGTGAACCGCTTCAAAGTGCTTTTACAAAGAGATTATAAAAAAGCAAAAAAGGTGGCCTACTATGCAGGAGAATTGAATATCTCCTCAAGAAAACTGACCGAGATGACAGAATATGTACTGGGAAAAACAGCCAAACATATCATCATTGAAAAGCTGATTACCGAGTGCAAAAAAGCACTGGCCTTTTCAAACGCTACCATCTCTGAAATCTCTTATGAGCTGGGTTTCAGCAATGAAGGAAACTTTACCAATTTCATCAAAAAACATACAGGAAAAAATCCCTCAGAAATGAAATAATTTGTATATTTACATAAGTAACCTTTTGGGGAAAAATATAGGTTATATGCTTGCAAAGTACATTTTATTCATTTTGTTATATTTTGCTTTTACAAAATCATTTGCACAGGCAGCAGACGGTTTAAGGCTTAACGTAAGGCTTTATCCGGTACAGATGCTTGCTATTGGCTCAGGGTTTTCGGACGATGGGAATGAGTCTTCCTCCCGGGAAGTTCAGTCTGTGACAATCTCAAGTCCGTCAGGGTTTCAGCTGAATGCACAATATAATGAATATCGTGATACAATCGGACATTCCGAAAGCAACCGGGAAAGATCTGATGAATATCATCTTATCAACCATCATAAAGGAGTGGTTCAGAAGAGATATCCCATCAATCATGAGATTAAAAATGCAATAAAAAATTTAGCCACTAATCCGAGTGATGAGCGTAATTTTTTAATATTAACTCTAATTTCTCAGTAAAAAATTAAGCAAGGCCTATAAAAATAACTATGCAACGAATAATACTTTTGCAATTTATTCATTCCCTTTGTATTAAGTAAGTTTAGTGTTTAAGATTAATAAAACATTAAATTTGCTTTATGGTGATTTTATCAGTATTTAAATGATACTTTTTATGCAATTATTCATAAAAGGTATTTATTGTTGTGCGCTAATCTGTTTGTAAAAATTCACAAATAATAAGTATCTTTTCACAAAGGCCCTGATGTTCTTTGTATTTACCTTTGCATCCGCAATTTTAAAAACAATTAATACAAAAAAACATCCTTAACCTTATGAAAAATTTTATCTTAGCATCTTTTGCTATCCTGGGATTCTCTACATTACAAGCACAAAAGAATGTAACCCTTAACGTGAGACTTAAACCTATTCAGACTCTTGTTGTTAACAACGCTCAAAAAGTCGTTAATTTAGACTACCTTACTAAAGATGACTATGCCAATGGTGTATCTTCTGTAAACGCAGATCATTTAAGCATCTACAGTACAGGAGGATTCCAGGTAAAAGTAAGAGGTGGTAACGATGCATTAGAGTATGGAGGTAAAAGCATCCAGGCTAACACCATCCAGATTAAAGCAAGCGCAGGTTCTGACGCTGTAAACGGTGCTCAATATGCTCAGAGTGTACAATTATCAACTAACGAAGCCACTTTGGTAACTTCTTCTACCGGAGGAGTAGACAAAAAAATCAACATTGAATACAAAGGAGCCGGAGATAATAAGTACCTGAACAATTATATTGCCGGACAAGATCCTACAGTATACACTACTGAACTTACGTATACCATTATTTCTCAATAATAGCTATCATTTTGTAATGATAAAGTGTTGTACCTACCACAGCACTTTATCAACACTTAAAAACTAATCTCCGCCATGAGCAGATTCTCTCTTCTCCTTTTCAGCCTTCTTTTCCTATCCTTTTTTCATGGGTATGCACAAACAGGAGTTTCGGTTTCACCGCCAAGACTGTACTTTGAGTCGGGAAACGGAAACAGCAATACCCAGACCATAACGGTGACGAATGTAAGTGCCAAGAATTCTCTGGATCTTGCCATAAGTTTGGGAGACTGGGAGTATGACGGCAAAGGTGAGAATATAACGTATCCCGCCAATACGCTTCCCACTTCCTGCGCAAGTTGGGTTTCGGTCAAAAAAGAAGAGAATTACTTTACCCTGGCTCCCGGAGAAAAAAAAGATATTGAGGTAACTCTTACCGCTCCGAATGCACTTTCAGACCAGCTGGCTACCCATACGGCCGTTCTGTATGTAAGCCAGATGAATCCGGTAGATGACGTGGATCATAAAGGAGCGAATATCAAAGTAAGCATCCGCTCAGGAATCAAATTATTCCATAAACTGCCTGCAGCCAAAACCAAAAAACTTGAAATCCAGAATCTGGTATATGGAAAAACAACCCATACCATCAACCTTTTTTTTGAAAATCAGGGTGACATATGGGGAGACGGAAAAATATACTCCGACTTTGTGAATACGCAAACCGGAAAAAAAGTATCGCTGGATCCCGTTATCTTTTACACCATGCCCGGAAATAAAAGGGAAATGAATATCCCTATTCCGGCAAGCCTTGAAAAAGGAAAGTATACCGCTTCCGTCATGATTGATTACGGAGACAACAACAATCTTGAATTAGGAGAATTAAGTTTCAGCTATGAATAGTAAAATTTTCTTCTGCTTCTTTCTGTTGGTTTCTCTGAACTGCTTCTCACAGGTCAATTACAACTCATGGGTAAACAGCTATCTGCAGATTAATTCTTACAGCGGAAATACCAATCCTGATGCCTATACCTTTACTCTGGCTGGTAATGGCGCATTTAATATTCCGTACTGGAAAATATCCATGAGGCTGAAACAGCCTATCACTTCTACTGAAGGAAACTATACGATGCCTGCCAACAAAATATCATTTCAGCCCGTTTCCACTTCAGGACAAGCTTATCCGGGACCTGTACCCACGATTCCACAGATCGGAATGCCGCTGAATACTTTTCTTCAGGCCAACCAGGAAGTCTTTTTAATTCCGCAGTCCAATGCAGCGCTGTACAATCAGCCGCCACAGCCCAACGGCTACTATAACCTGCAAGTAAAATACAGCCTGACCGTTATGGGAGGATCTTATCTGGGAAGCTACCCTTCCTGGACCAGATTTAATGTTCCGGTACAGTTTACGGCGTATGACCAGTACAATAATATTATTGGCAGAGCTGATCATAATTTTCAGATTCACATCGGACCACTCAGCGGAACTCCTACTGATGTCCCCGAAATGTCGCTTCAGTTTTCAGCAAAAGCAGTCAACGGATCACTGGAATTCAAAAGCATGTCAGATTATGTCAACGGAGTAAGTGTCACCTATTCCAATGGACTGATTGTAAAAAGCAATACCAATTATCAGATCAAATTACATTCTCTTCAGGGACAATTCAGCTCTCCAGCCGGAAATTTTATTCCTTTAGAAACCGTAAAAATGAATCTCATTCCCGTTTCGGGAAACACAGGTAATGTATATCCTATCCTGCTGAGTGCTTCTCCCCAGCTTATTGCTACAGGAGGCTCTACAGGAAATTCAAGCCTGTATTACGATATCAGATATTCCACCAAAGCTAATGATGAAAGACTGATTAATGCCAAATCGGAAGAATATTCCACCACCCTTCAATACGAGATTATCCCCCAATAACCATGCTTCAAGACCTGTTCAAAAAAATCTTTTTCATTTTTTTGATTTCGTTCCAGATATGGATTCCGGCACAAAGCAGTTCCGGAGTAAGTCTTGATATCCGTAATGAATCCAGAACAGATAAAGCAGGGATTTTGGATCTGATCATCGTTCTTGACAATCAAAGCACAAATGATTTCAAAGGAAAAGTAAACATCACGATTCCTAAAGGTTTCAGAAATATTTCAGGAAACAGTCTTCAGGTCGAAATGAAATCCGGGGAACATCTTTTTTTACCCGTAAAAATTGTGGTCAGCAACAATGCCGTTTCAGGAGATGCCCGACTTACGTTCCGGCTTTCGGACCCGCAGCATAAAACAGCTGCAGAAAAAGAAATCCTGTATACGGTCAGAGAAAATAATGCAATGCGCATCACGGCAGAAAATCCAGTGATCTATATGAATAAAGTCACTGATTCAGTAGAGGTCAGAGCAAGAGTTTCCAATCTGGGCAACAGAAAACAGAAGGTAACGGTTGTATTTAAAATTCCCGAAGCAGAACAAGGAAATGCTTTCATAGAGAAAAAAGGAAGTATCAGCGTGCAGACGGATTCGGTGTTTGTATTTCGTTTTCTGCCTTCCAGAATACGATCGCGGGGCAACCAGCTTTCCGTCAATATTGCAGGTTTCAGGGAACCGGATAGAGAAATATTCGGCAATACCTCAGTAACTGTACAGAATGTTTCTTCGGTACAGCGTTATGAAGATCTTGAATCTACCGCCTTTTCAAATTTCACCAGGAACACCATCACGGCAAGCTACAGACATGCCGGGGAAAATCTGGATATGTACCAGCTCGTAGGTTCGGGAGGCTTCAACCTTCCTTCCGGATATGTTTTCATCCGGGGAAATATCTATACCATGACGAATCAGAGTGATCCTATTGTCAACAATACTTATCTGACCTATCGTCGCGAAAACAGTGAATTCACCATCGGAAACATCAACAAAATGCTCGAACTTTCCCTGTTTGGAAGAGGGCTGGAATATGCCTACACTTCTCCGGATAATGACACAAAAATTGAAGCAGGTTTTGTAGATCAGACCTATAGCCTTATAGAAAGAAATTCATTTCTGAAGTATGGCTACGGATTCTATACCAGAGGAACCCTTGGAGCCCAAAACGCGTCCCGCAATATCTCCGGAACGTATATTTTCAGGGATGATCCTTATGAAAAGGCCAGACATCATGTGGCCGGAACAGACCTTCAGCACGCCTTCGGGAAAGACTGGAAAATAAATACAAAAGTGTACGGCGGACTGAGTTTTTACGAAAATAACCAGTCTACCAAACCTTCTCTCGCTTTGGAATCCCAGTATTCAGGGAAGATCAGAAAGGTCAATCTGAACGGAAATTATTTCTACAGCACCGATTATTACCCTGGAAACAGAAGAGGAATTTTACAGATCCAGCAGAATTTTTCCACGATGATTTTCAAAGACCATTATGTGTATGCCAACATTATGGCTTCCCATTTTTCACCTAAATTCTACTTTTACGACAACACTCTGAACTCAAGCAACATAAGACTGGATACAGGAATCAATTTCCCTAAAAAAGGGAATTTCGGGATGGGACTCGGCTATCAGTATCAGGAAGAAAATTCTAATTCCTACAATAATTTTTTCAATGCCCAGCCTTACGAGAATACGAAACAACTCAAAGCACAACGTTTTACGGAATATCTTACCTGGCTGAGCCCTGATAAACAGCATACCTCTATCCTGAGCATGGAGACAGGATGGGTGCAATATCCGGACAACGACAAACAGCAGTTCCAGATGAAAGTAAGCGGAACCTATGGCTACAAATGGCTCACAGTGAACGGTATTTATCAGCATGGAAGTTATTTCCTTTCCGAGTATGCTTTTTCAAAAATGATGAACCAGAGCACTCCCTACAAAAAACTTTCGCTTTCTGCTTTTGTGAATAAAAACTTCTTCGACCATAAGCTCAATGTGACCACAGGAGTTTCTTATACGGATGATGTTCTGTACGGAAAATCACCTTCAGGCTTTATGAACCTGAAATATTCAAGGGAAAGATATGCCCTGTATCTGAATTCTTCCTACTTCAGTTATACGGCAGGAAGTTTTACCAATAACCTGTTGACCATTGAAGCCGGAGTGACCGTCAACCTTAGAAACAGCACCCTGGATCCAGGTAAAAAAGGTGATATCAAAGCATTCGTCTATTATGACCTGAACGAAAACAATATCTATGATGAGGGCGACAAAGAAGCGGCAGGCTACCTTATCATGCTCAACAATATTTCATTTAAAACCGACCCTTCAGGTTCTATCAGTTACCGCTCTATCCCTTACGGAAAGTATGCCCTGAAACAGGTTATCCAGCAAGGTTGGTATTATGATGAAACCGAATTTACCGTAGACAAGCATCACTACTCTTTTCAGATTCCCCTTCATCAAAACGGAACTACCCAGGGAAAAATAACCTATGATTTTGATTCCAAAACCGCAGTAGATTTCACCCCAAAAACAGGAGGTATCCTGTTCAATATTTACCGTAACGAACAGTTAGTACATCATATCATCACCGATGATAACGGTGAATTTGCCTCCTTCCTACCTTCCGGAAATTACAGGATTGAACTGAACAAAAACTCCCTGCCTGCCAATACCTATTGCGAACACTCTACTGATACCTTCAAAGTGGAAGCCGGGAAAATAGTACAACTGGAGCCTTTTGTGATTAAGGTAAGGGAGAAGGTTATTAGGGTGAAGAAGTTTGGGAGTTAAAGTATGATATAACTATTTATCAAATATTTATAAATGCTTAAGCAGTCTAAATGTACATATCAACTTAAAATTCTAAGAATAAACTAATATTTTCAAGATGATTATGCCCAAGTTTTTACTATTTTTAAGGTTGAATTAGATTTCAATTTATTAAATAGTGCTCATGATAGATAAAAGTACAATTGAAAAGCTTCTAAAATTTCGTGATGACAGAGACTGGGAACAGTTTCATAATTCCAAAGATTTAGCATTAGCTTTATCCATTGAAGCATCTGAACTTTTAGAAATATTTTTATGGAAGAAGAATGAAGATTTTGATAAAGATAAATTGGAAGAAGAATTAGCCGATGTATTCATGTATGGTTTACTCCTTGCAAATAAGAATAATATAGATATCAATAGTATTATTCTAAAGAAGTTACAGAGAAATAACGAGAAGTATCCTGTAGAAAAAGCAAAAGGAAAATCAAATAAGTACGATGATTTGTAGTACAAGAAATGAAGAATTTTACAATTACAGAGGAATACGATTTTGATCACCTCATAGAAACCAAAATAAATAATAATCATAAAGACTACTTATCCTGGCCAATAGTTTATTTTTTGAAAAATAAAAAAACTAAATCTGCTTATGTTGGAGAAACTACAGATGTATTAACCAGAATAAATACCCACTTAAAGTCAGAAGAAAAGAAACAGCTTTCATCTGTAAATCTTATTGTAAGTGATTTATTCCACAAATCTGCTACCTTAGATTTAGAATCAAATCTTATTAAATATATTTCAGCTGACGGACAATACACATTACAAAATGGGAATCTGGGAATTTCTAATCATCAATACCATGAAAAGAAAGTTTATTGGGATTTATTCAAAGACATTTGGGATGAACTTAGACAACTAGGTATATCCCGACATTCTCTTGACTTTATCAATAACTCAGATCTTTTTAAATATTCTCCGTATAAATCTCTTTCTAAAGAACAGATCAAAGGATTGAAAATGATTCTAAACTGTTTACTTGATGAAAATGCTAAAGTCAGTCTTATTCATGGAGGAGCTGGAACTGGTAAATCTATTTTAGCAATTTTTTTATTTAAACTATTGAAAACAAATTTAGAGGATTTCAACTATGCTGATTTTGATGAAGATGATGAAGACCTTTTCCTTTTACTAAAAAGGGTTAAAAATAAATTTAAGGATTTAAATATGGCATTAGTAATTCCAATGGCATCATTTAGAAAAACCATTTCTAATGTATTTAAGAATGTAAATGGCTTATCTGGAAAAATGGTAATAGGACCTTCAGATTTAGCAAAAAACAAATATGATCTTATTATAGTTGATGAAGGACATCGGCTGAGAAGGAGAGTAAATTTAGGATCTTACTTTGGAACATTTGATACAAATTGTGAAAAATTAGGATTAGATAAGTTTACTGCTTCTGAACTAGATTGGGTTACTCTACAAAGTAATAAATCGATCATTTTTTATGATCAATTTCAATCTATAAAACCTTCCGATGCAGAAAGAAGTAGTTTTAAAAAGTTAGAAGCTGAACCTTTAACACGTGTTGAAAAATTAAAAACTCAACTTCGGGTACGTGGTGGAAATAATTATATAAAATTAATTCACAAAATTTTTGATGCACCTGCTACACTTTCTTTAGAACCATATAAAACAGATGACTATGAATTCTATCTTTTTGATGATTTATCTCAAATGATTGATAAAATAAAAAAGAAGAACGAACTTCATGGTTTGTCAAGGATGGTAGCAGGATATGCCTGGGAATGGGTTTCAAGCAAAAATACTGAAGCTTATGATATTATTATTGGAGAAAACCAATTAAAATGGAACAGTGTTTCTGTAGATTGGGTCAATTCACCTAATTCTATCAATGAGGTTGGATGCATTCATACTACACAAGGTTATGATTTGAATTATACAGGAGTAATTATAGGACCTGAATTGGATTACGATTTTGTATCTGGAAAATTTATTATTGATAAGCAAAAGTATAAAGATAAGAATGGTAAAAACTCTATTAAAAATGAAGAAGAATTATTAGATTTTATTATCAATATTTATAAAACCATATTGTTGAGGGGAATAGAAGGTACTTATATTTATGCATGCAATGAAAATTTGAGACGCTTTCTTCAGCAGTTTATTCTATCTTATAACCCTTACTCCACTGATAAGAAATCAATAAAATTTTCCAATACTCCTACAGAAAGTTCAATTCCTTTCTACGATTTAAATATTGCGGCAGGCTCTTTTTCTGAATTGCAGCAATTAGAAAAGGTGAAATTTATAGAACTTGATAGTATAGAAAATAGAGATGATTATTTTGCATGCACTGTAATAGGTGAATCAATGAATAAAATCATTCCCAATGGGAGTATTTGTTTGTTCAAAAAATATAACGGAGGTTCTCGTAACGGACTAATCACTTTAGTTGAGGGAAGAAACATTGCTGACTTAGAATTTGGAAGCAATTACACTATTAAAGAATATTCCAGCAAAAAATTAACTGATGAAGAAGGATGGCATCATGAAGAAATAGTATTGCTACCTCAATCCTACGATTCTAATTTTGAGCCTATCATTCTTAGAGATGAGGAAACGATTGATTTTAAAACTCTAGGTATTTTTGTAAAAGTATTAAAAAAATAAAAAAGGTTCAGCACATGCTGAACCTTTTTCTATATCTTAAGTTATCCCTTCTCAATCAACTTCTCCAACCTCTCCATCATCTCATCCTTCTCCTTCAGCATCCTCTCATAAAGAGCAATTTTTTCATCATGCAACTGAACTATTTTCTCAATAGGATGAAAATTAATTGTACCATAATTAAATGAATTACTGAAAGCATGCTCACCAAACGTATTAGAAATAATATTCACCGCCTGCTCCTCATCAAAATTCTGAAACGCTTCCACCGGAATTTTCAATACTTCAGAAATTCTTTTCAGTAAAGGGTCTTCAATAATTTCTTTCTGTTCCAGCAGAGAAACTTTCTTCTGGTTCCAGTCGTCCCCAAGGTCAAGAGCCAATGCTTCCTGCTTGATGCCCAGCATTTCTCTGAATCGTTTTACATTGCGTCCCTGATGTATTTTATGTTCCATGATAATTCAACATTTATGAGGCTTAAATATAGAAAAATATTTATAAAAACGGTGCTTAAAAAACAGCTTAATTACAATCTCTGTTCTTCATGATGATCCTGTGAAACGGGTCTCCTCTCCTATTTCGCCATTTCCATTTTTATACCCTCTTTTTTTCTTTAAAAACCTAGAAAAAACAAACCCTGTTATACCGTTTTCACTTTCTGATGAACACACTCTGAAAATCTTATAACACCCTATTTTTCTATGCCCTGCACTCGCTATATTTGATTCAACAAACAACCAAAAAACACAATATTATGGCGCTAGACAATTTAATCAGTGTAAGCTTTTCAAAAACAGATTTGGAAACCATTGACAAAGCGATTCAGGACATCCAGTCTGTACTTACAGGAAAAACCATCAATCTTACTCCTGAACAGCGACAGCAATACGGAAGAATTGCAGAACAGAACAAACTCTTCGTGAATAAAGCAAAAATCTATATGGAACAGTATCCGCAATATGTTCCTCCCTTCCTGGATAAAGCAGAATTCGACAAAGATTATACCGCCAGAGAACAGATTGAACAAAGACTGCAGCAGATGGATTCCTTAGCAGAACAGCTTTCAGATACCAAAGTATTGCTGGATCACGACAATTATCACAACTCGATCAGCTTTTACAGGAATATCAGATTTCTTTCTGAAGAGAATGTACCGGGAACCAATGTCATTTATGATGATATGAGACAGTTTTTTGTAACCACACAAACTCCTCAGCAAATTCAAACTCCTCCATCCTCAACAGATCCTAATACTTCTTCTTAGTCAATAGTACTAGCAAATACATCTTCTCTCCACATGAGCACGTGAAAACGTGCTTTTTTTGTGATTATTCATCTGCCGATTTTTGGGTGAAAATCTCACATTGATCAAAGTCGAAATGTTGTTGCCTCTTAAAAATACAGTAAGCCTAAAAACTTTGCGACTTTGCGTTTCAAACAAAATAAATAGTATACATTATCCACCCTTGCAGATTTTAAGATTTGCTAAAAATGGTTGGAAATCGCAAAGGCGCAAGAGCTTATCATAAGGACGCTTTTTAAGGCGCATGGATTTTATCTCCGATAAAATTTCTGATAGTTTATTATAATTTCCTGGTTGAAAACCTCACATTGATCAAAGTCGAAATGTTCTTGCGCCTTAAAAATATAGTAAGCCTAAAAACTTTGCGCCTTTGCGTTTCAAACAAAATAAATACTATACATTATCTTCACTCACAGATTTTAAGAGTTGCTAAAAATGGTTGGAAATCGCAAAGGCGCAAGCTCTTATCATAAGGATGTTTTTTTAAGGCGCAAGGATTTTATCTCCGATAAAATTTTCTGATACTTTATTATAATTTCCTGGTTGGAAATCTCACATTGAGCGAAGCCGAAATGTTCTTGCGTCTTAAAAATACAGTAAGCCTAAAAACTTTGCGCCTTTGCGTTTCAAACAAATATCTGATTAGATTTTTTTTAAAACGCAAAGTTCTATTAGCTATAATGGATGATTTGAGAAAGCAAAGAAGAGTAGCTGCGTGGATAGTGAAACAGCTTTTTAAAATAGCATTTTACCGCCTCTACCCTCTTCCTAACCCTCTCCAGGCAGTATAGCAACCGTCCCGAGCCCCTTATATAACGGTCTGGAGCCTCTTCAGAAGTCCCTGGAGCCCCTTATCCAAGTCCGTCTACCCCCTTACCTAAGGGGGTATAGCCCCTTCATGAAGGGGGTGGAGACCGTTTGGAAGTCCCTCCAGAGGCTTATTGAAGTGGCTGGAGGGACTTCGGAAGAGGGTAAAGCCCCTTTTAAGAGCCATTTTATTAAAAATTCTTTTATTTCTGTAAGCAGAGGACGAAGAGGTGTAATAGTATGGCTGCTTCCAATAATTTCTCTTTTAAAAATTTAATAGTCATAAACAGATGTTTTTAAATAGTATAAGACATGCTGTTGCTTCACGAGGATATTTTTGCATATACCAAAGTAACATTCATACAAATAGGTCAGATTTTTACCATCGGCCCATTAGGGGTAAAAAGCAATAACTATAATTTTTTTAGTCAGTTAAATCCAATCAGCGGATATTCTTCAACACCTTTTAAAATACTAAAAATCAGTTTAATGTGTACACATTGACGCTCAATTTTATGCACATAAATTACAATATTTTTCACCCCTAAAAAATATTATTATAAATAGTTTTGAAACATTTCTGAGCCTATAAAAGCATCTGATTCTCAAAAAAGATAATAAAAAAGAATTGGATTAACCATGATCTATCAGAACAAACTATGTTAACTTAAAACAACACGGGAATGAAAAAAAATTATCTCAGTGCATTCACTCTATGCACAATCCTCGGCGTATCCGCTCAGGAAGTAGTGTGGCAGAAAGACCTCAAATCCTCCACTCAGGATTTTCTCAGCCAGGTCACTACCACCATCGATCAGCAGTATCTGATCACCGGAAGTTCTATACAGTCAGGAAGCGGAAAGCTGGAGGCTGGAAGTAAGCAAAACAACGGTTACGATTTTCATCTGGTAAAACTGAACCAGCAGGGACAGGAAGTCTGGGAGAAATATTTCTCTGGATTCAACCATGATTATTTATCCGCAACCGTCACCACCCAGGATGGCGGATTTTTATTAGCCGGAACATCGTATTCAGGAAAAGGACTGGATAAAAAAGAAGATTCCAAAGGAGGCTCGGATATCTGGCTGATCAGAATCAATGAATTTGGCGATGAATTATGGCAGAAAACTCTGGGAAGTTCTTCCGATGAAGAAGCCAGAGCAGTGATTCAAACCACGGATTCAGGATTTTTTATAGCAGGATCCTTCACCTCCGCCCAGGACTCCAAAATGAAAGGCTATGGTTCAAAAGATGTCTTAATAACAAGATTGGACAAAGACGGAAAAGAATTATCCCAATTAATTCTAGGGGGAAAAGGGTTAGATGAGGTAGAAAAAATGATTCCAACCCGTGACGGCGGAGCATTACTCGGAATTTATTCAAGAAGCTCATCTGTTAGGACAAATAATCAGCAATCAACGACCAACACTAATATTCCGTCTGACAGACCTGCAACCCATAACCTGTTATCTGCAACCTCAAAGCAAAGCGACAGCTTCGGTGAAGGCGACTATTGGATTGTAAAACTCGACAAAAACGGAAAGGTAGAATGGGAAAAGAACTTTGGAGGGAAAGCAGATGATCATATCAGAACCTTGGCGTTGACTTCAAATGGCTTTGTGATGGGGGGAGAATCCAGATCAGAAAGATCAGGGAATAAAACGGTAGGCCTGGAAGAAGGAACAGACCTCTGGCTGATCGCACTGAACGACAGAGGCGAAGAACAATGGCAGAAGTCCTACAACTTTGGAAACCGTGATGTGCTGATGGGGATGAGTGTGATTCAGAGCCAGGATGCAAGAACCAAGAATCAAGACTTTACCAAAGGAATATTGCTGGGAGGGTATACTCAGGCAGAAGGAAGAATAGAGAAGGATGATGAAACATTTTGGCTACTGTACATTGACCAGTTAGGGAACGAAGCATGGAGAAAGCATGTGAGTGGAGAATCGAGACAAAAAGAGGAAAGACTTTCTGATGTAAAACTGAACAGAGACGGCTCTATTATTCTGGCCGGAACAAGTGCAGAAGAACTGGGCAAAGAAAACTGGAAGATTGTAAAGCTGGGCGATAAACAAGTGGATCAGCTTATTGAGAAATACGACATCAAAATTTATCCAAACCCTGTTTCAGACTATGCTTACGTAGAAATCGGCTTTGATTTTAAGGATGCTGACATTCTGTTGTATGATATGTCTGGAAGACAGCTTCAAAACCTGAAAACCACAAACAAAGTAACCAAAATCAACACTCAGGCTTTGGTTCAGGGAGCCTATCTGGTGACAATAAAAACTGATACCAACAAAACGGCGAATGCCAAGCTAATTAAAAAATAACAATAAAAACACAATCATGAAAAAAAATATAAGCAGTTTATTTTTCTGTTTATCCCTTGGGACTGCATTAGCACAAACTACGGGCAGCAAGCAATCAACACTTCCTAATATCATTCCTCCTTCTTCGGAGTCCTATAAACTGGGAGCATTTGGAAACCTTCCGGTAAGCCTTTTTACAGGGAACGCCAATGTAGACATCCCTATAACATCCTTTGCCACTGAAAATATCAACATTCCCATCAGACTTAATTATTTTTCCAATGGGATAAAAGTAGACGATATGAACGGCTCTACAGGATTGGGCTGGACGCTTACTTCCGGAGGCGTAATCACCCGAATCATTCGTGATCTTCCGGATGAAAATAACCTCACAAATGTCTCTATACCCACCAATTTTGATGAGATAGGGGCTAATAACCCTATAGCCATGCAGTTTTTTCAGGATGCTTCTAATGATAATGTAGATACGGAACAGGATTTATATATGGCCAGTTTCGGGGGAATGCAAATCAAGTTTATTTTTGACAAGAAGGGAATTCCTGTCATCTATTCTCAAAAAGACATCATCATTGAAGGAAAAAGCGGTGGGGATTCATTTACCATTACCACGGATGATGGTATCAAGTACTATTTTACGGATAAAGAATCTACCTCCAACCGTACCTCGGGTGCAGGACATTCTTTGATCAGCATTTCTACAACAGCCTGGTATCTGACAAAAATTGAAGATACTTCCAGCGGAGAAATTGTATTTATCGAAAATGTAGAGGGTGGATATACAGCTACCATGAGCCAGTCTCAGACTTTATCCTATACCAGTCCCAACAGTGGGCCAATGTTTTCTTCCTGTGGAAACCCCACATTTATAAGGTATCCTCAAGTCAGCGAATTGATCAGCCACAACCAGACGGTTAATGGCAAGCAGATTAAAAGAATCTACAGCAATAATCCTTCTCAGGGCGAAATTATATTTGATTATTTTCAGTCGGGAGGAAGTTCGGACTACAAACGATTACAAAAGATCACCAAAAAAGTGAATAACAGCATGATCAATGATGTTACTTTAAACTATACCCTCACCGCTAATAACCGATTGTTTCTGAATTCTGTTTCTGACAATGTATCGGGCAGTTCGTACAGTTTTCAGTATAACCAGCCTGACCAGTTCCCACCCAGGCTTTCATTTGGCAGGGATGACTGGGGATATTTCAATGGAATTGAAAGTAACTCTAATCTGCTTCCCTATATCCCCAAAATTATGAGTTGGAGCGGTTATCAATCTTCTGCAAGAGGTGTTGTCCCTTTTAAAACTTCTATCGGAATACTGCAAAAAATTACGTATCCCACTAAAGGCTTTTCAGAATTTTTCTACGAAAACAATACAGTGGTGGAAAAGGGTGTAGTCCTTATCCCTGAAAAGAAGAATGGAGTTCAGATTGGAGCACAGAAAGGAAGCAGTGGCCCGCAGGGAACGAACTCCACTACATTTATGTCTGTAAAAGATGAAGAAATTACCATAGGCGGAGGAGCATGGTTCAATAGTGATGCCTGCGATGCCCAATGGGAAGTTCCGGGTAAACACCGTGCTGTTGCCCAGCTTAAACGGGCGAATGGGCAAAGTGTCACTCTTTATCAAAAAACACAAAGCGGTATGCTGACAAGTCCAACCACTTCCCTTACACTTCCAGCACCTTATGCCTATTATGCCATGATTCCCAAAAACGAAATGCTTACCCTGTCGCTCAGTACCCTTTTTGTATGCGTACAGGCGGAGGCATCAGCAACTTATACGGAAGCACTGGAAGTAAGAGGAGACAAAGAAGAGCCCATTGGAGGGTTAAGAATTGCTAAAATTGTAGATACCACAGAAAACGGAGTCGCTACAACCAGAAAGTTCGTTTACCATGATCTTGGTGAACAGACCACGGAAGCGATTGTACTGAGAACTCCAGAGTTTGAAGAGCAGTTGGATTATACAATGACCTGCAATACGACACCTAATCCGGGCAATAATGGTGGGAATGTCCCTACAGGCGTAGAGCGGTTTCCGTACTACACCATAACGTCAACGAATATCAATCAACTCTTCGCTACTCATCCCAATGTTTTCTACAAGACCGTTCAGGAGATTGTTGAAGGAAAATCAAATATCATCCACCATTATTCCACAGACGCTGATGATTTCGGCAAAGTGCTGTATGGAAAAAACATCAGAAACTCTGTCCTGACCAATTTAGGCTGGAATAACGGAAAAGAGAAACTGACACAATATCTGGACAGCGGAAATAACCTGGTTCGGACTATAGAAATGAACTATGAAGAGGATAACAACCGCAAGTATCAGGTAGATGGTTTTTCGATCAGAAAAAATTATGATCATCCGGTAACACAAAATGTAACAAGAACCTGCACGGCAGAGGATGTTGCGAGAACCTATGATTACACCTACTGCAGTGCCAACCATTCTCATTTCTATACAACTACAGATGGAAATAAAAACTGCCATGCCATAGGGGCAAATAACCAAACTATCACGTATAAAGATATTTGTTATGGGAAAAGTGTTGGAGAAGTCATTGCGTTTGCTGATCAACTGGACAATCTTGACATCATGCAGTATAAGAACATTTCGCGTTTTGAGTATCTGAAGTCCCAGAAAACAATAGATTATCTCAACGGCAATGCCATGAAAACAGAAACCCAGTATTTCTACACCAATCCTAAACACCATCAACTGACCAGTGAGAAAACAATTTTTCCAGACCTTTCCACAGCAGAAAAAACGCATCAGTACGCCCATGAAAAAAACAACCAGCTGATGATTGATAAAAATATGGTGGGCATCCCTTTAGAAAGCCAAACACAGCAAACGGCAAATAATATCACCAAAGTGATCTCCCGTGATGAGACTGTTTATCCAGCCGCTTTGCCCCATGCAACCACGGGAAATTTAGTGCTTCCATTAGCTGAATATTCTTATGATGCATTAAGCCCTGCTATTTCCTCAAAGGAGGTTACCTATGAAAAATATGATGAAAAGGGAAACATTCTCCAGTACAGGGAGAAAGACGGTACTCCGGTAAGTATTGTCTGGGGTTATAACAAGACCAGGCCGATTGCCAAAGTTGTAGGCTCTACCTATAGTCAAATCGAAGGAATGATAAATACTATCGTAACTAAGTCCAATGAAGATGCAGCAGATCCCACCAAAGAAGCTGAGTTATTACTGGCTCTTGATGCCTTTCAGCCTGTGGGAATGACCACCAAATATACCTATGATCCTTTGGTAGGAGTAACCACCATAACGCCACCGTCAGGAATCAGGGAACTCTATGTCTACGACAGCGCTAACCGATTAAAACAGGTTCAGTTAAGGGAAAGGGATAATACCGGAACCTACAGCTATAAAGTGGTGAAAGAATTCAGATATCACTATAAACAGTAAGCACCCATAAAAAAACACCCATGAAAAAAATACACCTATTAGGTCTGCTGTTGATCGCCATGCTGACCTCTGCACAAAGTATCTCAGAAAACTATATACAATCCCAAACCTGCCTGAGCGGAGACTGCAGCAAAAAGACAGAAACCCTTACCTATTTTGATGGACTGGGAAGACCCAAGCAGATTGTCAGCGTAAAAGCGACCACAACAGGAAAAGACCTGGTGACTCCTATTATTTACGATGCCTTCGGAAGACAGGTAAAGGATATTCTTCCAGTTCCTGCCAATACCCTCAATTCAGGCATTCATACCGGGATTATCGATGAAACTGCGGCTAATTCTTACTACGGAACAGCCAATGCCTATACGGAAAAGGAGATGGAGAATTCTCCCTTAGACAGGCTAAAGCAAGTGGCTCAGCCTGGTGACCCCTGGAAAATGGCGGGCGGACATACACAAAAGCTTACCTATGAAGTGAACCTGGGTTCAGAGGTAAAGAAATTTATCACGAGTACAACCACGGCTACATCTGGAGCAGATCATAAAACCATTTCCTCTGTATCCATAGTGCCGGGCAGTGAGTTTTATGCCCCGGGAACTTTATACAAGGATACCGTAACCGATGAAGATGGAACACCTGTTATAGAGTTTCAGAACGGGCGTGGTGAGACGGTACTGATACGCCGTACTGATGGAACCCAAAATATTGATACCTACTATGTCTACAATGAATATGGGCAAAAGGCATTTGTAATTCCCGCTTTAGCAGTAAAAAAGATTGAGCAGAATAATAATGTTATTTCCACCGATATTCTAAACAGCCTTTGTTATCAATACCGCTACGACGGCCAGTACAGGCAGGTGGAAAAAAGACTGCCCGGAAGGGATGATTGGGAATCTGTAGTATATGATGCTTCTGACCGTCCGGTGCTTACCCAGGATGTCAACCTGAAAAATAAAGGACAATGGCTGTTGACCAAGTATGATGCTCTGGGACGTGTTGCCTATACCGGACTTATGGCAGGTGGAGAAAGAGCAGCCATGCAAAGCCAGCTTGCTTCTCAGGTGGTCAGTGAAAACCAGACAGCAAATGGATTTGATAAAAATGGCTTCATCGTCTATTACACCAATAATTTCCTATCCGGCTTTACGACACTTTTAACGGTTAATTACTACGACTCTTATCCAAGAGATACTAAGGAATTTCCCCCTGCAAAAATCCTCGATCAATATGTAATTAACGAAGACAAATCGCTTAACGGAGGAGCCAGTACCCAAGGGCTGCCCACGGCATCTTATGTAAAAAATATTGAGGATGATAACTGGACCAAAACCTATTTCTACTACAATACAAAGAGTGAGAAAGTAGCGGAGAAAAGCTGGAATCAACTGGGTGGATATACAAAAAAGGAATTCAAACTTGATTTTTCCGGTGCTGTGGATGAAAGCTATACCTATCACAAAAAAGGGGCTTCAGATGCTGAGGTTACCATCCAGGAAAGGTTTGTATATGATGACCAGAAAAGGCTATTGAAACACTATCACAAGGTGAACAGCCAAATGGAAGAACTGCTGGCAGAAAACACCTACAACGATCTTGGACAGCTTATCAATAAAAAAACAGGGAATACCACGGATACTCCTTTACAGTCGATAGATCATACCTACAATATCCGTGGATGGCTTACCAAAGTGAATGATCCTGCCAACCTGAACGGGAAGCTTTTTGGTTATGAGCTGAAATATCATAATCCCGTGTATTCTACGGTGTCTACAGGAAAATACAATGGGAATATTGCAGAAATAGACTGGTCAAGTGCAGATACCGGAACATTCAGAAGGTATAATTATCAATACGATGGATTAGATCGCTTAAAAAACGGAATCTATTCTGAACCCAATGCCACCGTTCCACAGAATGATTATTACAATGAAGCTTTGACCTATGATCTCAATGGGAATATCCAAACCCTTAAAAGAAACAGGTTTTTGACAGGGTTTGGGGCACAGCTGATTGATGATCTTACTTATACTTACAATGGCAACAGAGTAAATACGGTGAGTGATGCTTCAAGTAATTATGCAGGGTATCCCGCTTCAGTATCCACCGCAATTCCTTATGACGGTAACGGAAATATGATCAGCCACGAGGATAGAGGTATTCTGCAGATAGACTATAACTACCTTAATCTTCCCAACTCCATAAAATTTAATAGATTATACAATAGCCATGACTTTGTAAATACCTACAACTTCAACACAAAATACCTGTATAATGCTGCGGGAATCAAGCTAAGAAAAGTTTACACGCATGGAACTGGTAGAGCACAGATTGAAGCCGTCAGCAAAACAGATTATTTAGATGGATTTCAGTATACCAATGAGGTATTAAGCTTTGTGCCGACCTCAGAGGGCTATTATGACTTCGTTCAGAATAAGTATATTTACCATTATACCGATCAGGTAGGAAACATCAGACTTGCGTATTACAAAGATGCTTCCGGAAACCTGAAAATAGACAGGACTACTCATTACTATCCTTTTGGATTGGAGTTTGGAGATTATTTAGGGACATCTCTTTCAATATCTCCGAATTATAAGTACTCTTCCCAAGGACAAGAAAAGCAAACGGAAACAGGCTGGAGTTCTTACCATTGGCGTAATTATGATGCTTCAATGGCGAGGTTTTTTAATGTAGATCCGCTTAGTGAAAAATATGCTTATCAGTCACATTATAATTTCTCTGAAAACAGGGTTGTTGATGGTAAGGAATTAGAGGGATTGGAATGGGTAGGAATCGCTACCAGATTTATGCCAATGATGGAAAATACAGGAATCCGTCCTGTTATTGAACCTCTATCAAAACCAGAAGTAATTGAAGGAACGTCAAAAGCAAGTAGATTTTCCAAAGAACAGCTGGAGCATTTTAACTTAGGAAGGAAAGTAGAAAAAGAAGTACTCGATAAAATGGGATTAGAAAAAAATACTGAAACTTTTGAATTTAAAGATCCTAAAACAGGAAAATTAGAAAGAACAATTCCTGATGCAATGACGAAGGATGGTGGTACCGTTGAGGTAAAACATGTTCAAAAACAGTCATTGACTAAACAATTAAGAGGTCAAATAGAAATCTCAAAACAAAATGGTGCTGAAGCTCTTTTAAAACTAAATGAAAAAGCTACAACTACTAAATCTCTTGAAAGATCGGGTATAAGAATTGAAAGATACCAACCTTCTATACCAAAAACAGATAATATAAAAGCTAATAGCAACCCTCCTGCGTTTATACGTTCTCAACCTGTTCGAAAAGATGCATGTGCTAAAATTCCTAATTGTATTTAATATAATAAAGTAAAGAATAATGAACAATGTCGAAAAATTAATCAAAGCAATACAAGAACAAGCTGAGAAATTTTTAGTTGAGAATGGGGAGTTTGCACCTTTTGCAACGTATATAAGAGAAAACGGCAAATTAACATATATTGGAACATATTCTGAAACAGCAGATTCAAAAGAAATGTATGAAACTCTTTTAAATGGAGCTTATGAGAAATTGAAAGATGAAGATGTAAGACTTTATGCCATAGGTTTAGACGGAAAGTTTAATGGCATGGACGTATTAGTTATAGAAATAATTTTATCTCCTGATGATAGATATATTGCTAAATATCCTTATGCTTTGGGAGAGAACGATGTTATATTTGGTGATAAAATTTAGCAAATTACTATGTCAGAAAAATATATAACAGGAATTAGTCAAATCGTTGAAACAAGTAAGAAATTCTTGAAAGAGCTAAAGGAGTTTGCACCCTTTGGGCTAATTTATAAGAATGGAGAATGGATGGATTTGGCAACTTATGATGATTCTATGGATTCTAATAAGATGAAAAGTTTTTTAATCAATACAATAATGAAGGATTTTGAAGAAGGAAATACTGAGTTTGGAGCAGTATGTGTTGATGCTAGAATTAAGGATATAGGAGATGTAATAATAATCTATAATACATCGAATGGAAAAGATTGGTATGAGCTAGTCTATAAGTATGAATTTGATGGTGAAGATGTCCAGATTGTAAAAAAAAATATTGAATATTGAGAATGTTATTTTTCAAATGTTAATGATTTAGGGTATTGATCTCAATACCCTAATTTTTAAGAACCAAAACATATACTACCGATCATCAAGGAAACATCAGAGTTGCGTATTATAAGGATGCTTCCGGAAACCTGAAAATAGACAGGACAACGAACTTTTATCCATTTGGACTTGAATTTGGAGGAGATCTGAGCACTGCCAATTCAATATCTCCAAACTACAAGTACTCTTCCCAGGGGCAAGAAAAGCAAACAGAAACAGGCTGGAGTTCTTACCGATGGAGAAACTATGATGCTTCAATGGCAAGGTTCTTTAATGTTGACCCTTTAGCAGAACAGTATCATATCTGGTCTACCTATGCATTCAGCGGAAACAGGGTTGTAGATGCAAGAGAGTTAGAAGGATTAGAGCCTGTACCGCTACCAATATATGCACCTGGGATTGTAGCAGCTCCACCTGGATATTCAGTAAAATCGGGAGCAGGATCAGCGGTATATGAGCAGATGAAGAGTAATGCCGTTAATAACTATAATGGCTTAATGCGTGGATTAGCTGCTCAAATATCCGTTATTGCGGCAGTAGGTATCACCGGAATATCCATTGCTAACCGCGTTCTGAATAACGATAATGATAAAAAAGATAGTAAATCTGAAAAAGATAGCACCGAAAAAGGTAAAGCCAAAAGTGGCAGGTCGAAGGAAAAAGGAGTTGTATATGAAGTTCCTGAAGACGGAACTGAATCGGGGGTGCCATATGTAGGTAGAACTAAAAAAGGTAATCCAAGTAAGAGAGGTGGAAAAGATGATGGCAGGGATAGAAAAAAAGCAAAGGTCATTGATGAATATGATCCTAAGAATCCAGAAGAAGGAGCATTTAAAGAGCAGAAAGCCATTGATGAAAGAGGCGGAATAGGTAAATTGGATAACAAAAGAAATGAAATGAACCCAGAACGTTTTAACAAAGTAAAAGCAAAATATGAAAGATAAAGAATTCAATAATTTTTGGAATTGGATTAAAAATAATATTGAATATTTAACTCCCAAAAAAATTACAGAGGAGTATATTAATCTATTAGACACTGAAATTGAAAAGATTGGTGATTTCTCTTGGGAAATTGGATTTGATAATAGAGAAGATAAGAATTTTTTAACAATTTCACCGGAAGGGGATGCAGAATTATTGAAACTTTCAAAAAGTATTATTAATGAGGCACCCCCAATTGAAGGTTGGATTTTTTATTCTGCTAAGCCTCCTAAACAATGGAAACTAATATTTAACCTTTTAATAAATGATGAAAAAGTTCAGTTTAATGCAACCGAATGGAAATATGTTCTTTACAAATATCCTGACAATGTCTATGATGTCGTAATACAAGTTCCAAAATCGTATATTCCTTATGAAGATTATTTTGATCAAATAGGTGATATTGCGATTACAGGTGAACTTGGTGAAGCCTTTGTAATTGAGTACATAAATGAAATTGAGTTAGTGTATAAATTCGAGGAGCGAGCAATGGGAAAGGAAAAAGATTTTGTTTACCTGAAAACTGAAATATTGATGTAGAAGGATAGTTTACTATCATAATATAGAAAAATGAATAATATTGGGTAATGTTTCAAACATGTTGGTAATGAATTAGAGTATTGGAAACCAACACTCTAATTCATTACCAACACTAGTTAAAATTTGAATTTGAGATAATATTGCGGTAGGCAGAGCAGAAGAAAAGAGAAAAATAGGCTATGTAAAATATTGAAGATCATACCTGGTGATTCAGATTTGTTGGTAAATAATAACTTAGGTAGGAAACATCAGAGTTGCGTATTATAAGGATGCTTCCGGAAATCTGAAAATAGACAGGACAACTCATTTTTATCCTTTTGGATTGGAGTCTGGAGATTATTTAGGGACATCTCTTTCAATATCTCCGAATTATAAGTACTCTTCCCAAGGACAAGAAAAGCAAACGGAAACAGGCTGGAGTTCTTACCGTTGGAGGAATTATGATGCTTCAATGGCAAGGTTCTTTAATGTTGATCCATTAAGTGAAGACTATGCTTATCAGTCACATTATAATTTCTCTGAAAACAGAGTTGTAGATGGTAGAGAACAGGAAGGCTTAGAGTGGCAAAGCACAAAAAGAGCACAAGATCTTCCTGGTGATCCTGCAGAATTTGCAGAAATGATTGGTGGCGGGATTAACAGTCTAAGAGCTGCGGTAGCCAATAATGTTGCAAGAACAGCTAACTTTTTCACCAATGATGCTGTAAGAAATAAATATGTAGTTGGTGAAGAAGGCGGGCTGACTTTGCTTACAGGAGTTCCTAAAGAATCCTTGAAAGAGAAAGTAGCAAACGGTGCTCTTGATTGGGGTACTATACTTTTATCAGTTGCTGGCGGACCTGAAGGAGCATTAACGGCGCAAGGTGGGAAATCGCCTGCTGTAAAAGGGTTTGAAGAGGTAAAAGATGCGGTAAAAACATCAAGCATTGCTAGCCAGCGTCAAGGGGCTGTTAGGAAAGCTTGGAAAGAAGAACAAAGCATGGTGGAAAGAACAGCGGGAAGAGGAACTAGAAGGTGGAACTCAGCTCAATTAAAAGAATTGAAAGAAACTGGCAAAGTAAAAGGAATGAAAGGGCATCATATTAATAATGTTAAGCATCATCCTGAAATGGCTGGAGATCCTAACAATATTGAGTTCGTAACAACAAAAGAACATTTGCTACGACATAATGGAAATTTTAGAAATAAAACTACTGGAACTTTAAAAAATCGTAAAGATTAAAATTATGTATAAAGAAATAAGAGAGCTTATTTATAAGTTTCAAAATTTAGGAACAGTAAACTCTAGCGATGGAGCAATGTTAATAGGTCACATACCATTTAAAGCTCCGGAAGCTTGGCTAAATGAAATGTTCCCTGTATTAGATAATAGTGAAATTGATAGTTTAGAAGATCAGTTAGATACAAGTATACCAGAGGAATACAAGACTTTTTTGCAAAAATTCAGTAATGGTTTGATACTTCTAGCCGCAACATTAAGTCTTGATGGATTTCGAAGACAATTGACGCGTGATCCAAAAGCAAATTCAAGGCAACCTTTTTCAATTATCACTCCGAATGTTTATGAGAGGCCTGATAATTCAAAAGAAAGTTATTTTTTTATTGGAGGATATCAATGGGACGGTTCACTCTTATATATAGATAAAGATACTAATATTGTGCATTGTGGTTCACCACATGACGCAACTTCAAAAGTTCAATGGAATTCCTTTGAAGAAATGTTATTATCCGAATTGAAGCGTTTGTATACTTTCTTTGATGATGAGGGAAGAGAGATAGATGAAGATGTTTCAACGCTTCCATATTAAATCAACAATTTTAAAGAATTGCTATTGATAATTTAGGGTATTAAAAACAATACCCTAAATTTTAATAAAGTAATTTACTATCAGGTAGGAAACATCAGAGTTGCGTATTATAAGGATGCTTCCGGAAACCTGAAAATAGACAGGACAACTCATTTTTATCCTTTTGGATTGGAGTTTGGAGATTATTTAGGGACACCTCTTTCAATATCTCCAAACTATAAATACTCCACTCACGGAAAAGAAAAACAACAGGAGACCGGATGGAGTGACTTTGGTGGAAGAATGTATATGCCTGACATTGACAGATGGTTTTCACTCGATCCATTGAGTGAAGAGTTTGGAGGTTGGTCACCATATAATTTTGTATTAAATAATCCGGTACGTTATGTTGATCCCGATGGAAATGCTCCAATTGATGTAATTGGTGAGGGAGACGGTTGTTGCGGAAATTTCTTTAAAGGTGTAAAAGAAGGATTTACTGGAAGGATTTATGGTATCAAAAATTTTGTATCAGATCCTTACGGAACAACTCAAAATGCTGTAAATAATTATACATGGAGTGATTATGGTGATAGTGTAGCCAATTCATTGACATTTGGTATTTATGGTACTGCTAAAACTGTTAATAAGGCTGCTCAAGGAGATACACGCTCAGCAGGCCAAGATGTGGGAGGAACAGCTTTTGATGCCGTGGTGGCAGGAGCTACCGTCGGAATTGCAAAAGGATTTAAGGGGAAAGCACCTGTTCTTAATAGTGTAGAAGAAATTAAAGCTGGAAAGTATTCACATTTAAAAGAGCCAAATACAGTAGGAGAAGGCTTAAAAACAACCTCTGCACAGAGAAAAAGAATTTTAGCTGAAAACTTGAAACAAAATAATGGTAAACTTATCAGTGATGGGGATGGAAGGGTTTTAAATATGCCCAAAAAAAATGTTAAAGGACAAAAAGCAGATATGGATCAGGCTGAAGTTGATCACATAAAAGCCCGATCAAAAGGAGGTTCAAATAGCAACAGAAACATGCAGGTATTATCAAAAGAAGAAAATATAAAAAAATCAAATAAATAAAATGAAATCATTTAAAGAAGATTTAAATACAGCGGTGATAACTACAAAATTCGTTTTAGAAAGAAAATCTCCAATTTTACATGTATTCCATTATGAAGATGATGGTAGTTGGCAGTTTTCTGGAAATGAAGCCAACTTAGATGATGATGATTTTCGGGTAGCTTCTCTTGAGGAAATTATTTCTCTTGATTCGACAGTTTTAGAGTTGGTAGATTTGCCTTTAGGTAGAGAAGCACACAGAAAGGATATTAGTGCTTCTTGGGAAACCGAATAGAAGCAGAAAAATATGAAAAAAAAATAAAATTAATATGATTGGTTGCTTTTCAATCCTAATGATTTCAGAGGGGATTAATATAAAATATAATTACATTTTAAAAAAATATGTCTCAACACCCTTCTGAAGAAAACAAAAAACTTTCTAACTATATTACAAATATTGTTGGTATTAATGAAATAATTGATCGTCATTATGACAAAGAAAAAAAGAATTTTATCGATATTTTCACCTGTGATGATCCTCTTTATCCTAGAATAAAAATTTGCGGTACGATAGGAATATCTGATCACCCCAATAAAATTGAAATGAATAATAATAGCTTTAAAGACATTCCAATAGAGCTTTTAATTGGTGGATATAGAGAATTCAAAATGTTGTCAAATATTCTATCCACAGCAGGATTTTATATTACTAATAATGGGTGGGAATGCCAACCAGGTTCAGTATTTATGAGAATTGTTGAAATGTATTTTGAGACTTCTGAAATGAAACATATTATGTTTACATCACCATTTTTATGGGAGAACAAATTACAACCACTAAAACTTGAAACGAAAACAGTACATTGGCTTTTGTGTATTCCTATTTCTGATAAAGAACTCGAATATAAAATGGAAAATGGTACATCTGCATTAGAAGATATATTTCAGGAAAAAGATATTGATATATTTGATATTAATAGAAAATCAGCTATTTAAGAGCTTTATTTTAGTAGCAAAATTCAAATTGCCACATGAATCCTTTTGTGTGGCATTTTTCTGAATTTAGTGATTAAATACTTCAAAATCTTACTTCCAAATGATAATCCTTAAAAATTATGAAGCTTTTAATTTTACTTTCCTTTGTTCCATTATTACTTGCTAATCCAAAAGAAATTATTTCTGGAAACCTATCTTGCAAAGATTTTAAAACCGGAAAATTTGTATTAATAAGCAATGAGACAAACAGAAAATTTCTTATACACAGAACCAAAACCCTTCAGATAGAAGAAGTTTTTGATCTTTCAACAAAGAAAAAAATACAGAAGGATAGATATTATAGAATATTATGGAAGAGTGACTGTCAATTTATATTATTATTAGACCTTACCAAAAGCCAGCATGATGAAACTGACAAGTATATTAACTCTCATGGTGGGTATCTTTGTACGATCAAAAAGATAGAAGGAAAATGTGCTATTATTGAAACCCAATTTGCAGGGGAGATTTTTGCTTCTGAAGTTTGTAAAACTCAATAAGAGATAAATTTATAAATATGTTGATTATTTAGGGTATTATTTTAATACCCTAAATTTTAAAATGGAATTCTGATCAGGTAGGAAACATCAGATTAGCGTATTACAAAGATGCTTCCGGAAACGTGAAGGTAGACAGCGTCCCGCTCATATCCACGTTAGAATAAATAACAACCCTTACATAAATGCAAGGGTTTGTTTATACTACAAGTTTTGCTACTTTTAAACTTTGGATGACAGCCAGCTTTGCTTCAATCTGTAATTGAATTCTCAGAATAGTTATATTAACTTAATAATCTTGTTTATGGACACGAGCGGGACGCTCGCGCCAGCAAGGGAATGCTTTTATCACTACAACAAACTAATCTTATTTCTCTCAAATTCCTACTGCAGATCAAAGTGGCAGTCTAGATTCCTACGGAATGACAAAGACGCACGTATAGGATCTGCATTAATTAATTATTCAATATGTACAATTCTAACAATACATTTCCCTACCCACATAGCTTGTCATTCCGTAGGAATCTCAACAATCTACTGAAGTTTGGGCTAAAACCAGATGAATGTTTTATCATTACAACAAACCAAGCTTATTCCTCTCAAATTCTTACTACAAATCTAAGTGGTAGGCTAGATTCCTACGGAATGACAAAGGCACCTTGTATATAATCTGTATTAATTAATTATTCAAAATCTACAATTCTATCAATACACTTCCCTACCCACACATCTTGTCATTCCGTAGGAATCTCAACAATCTATTGATGTTTGGGTTAAAACCAGATGAATGTTTATCATTACAACAAGCCAAGCTTATTCCTCTCAAATTCCTGCTGCAGATCAAAGTAGTAGTCTAGATTCCTACGGAATGACAAAGACACCATGTATCTAATCTGCATTAATTAATTATTCAATATGTACAATTCAACAATACACTTCCCTACCCACACAGCTTGTCATTCCGCAGGAATCTCAACAATCTATTGATGTTTGGGTTAAAACCAGATGAATGTTTATCATTACAACAAACCAAGCTTATTTCTCTCAAATTCCTACTGCAGATTAAAGTGGCAGCCTAGATTCCTACGGAATGACAAAGGCACCATGTATATAATCTGTATTAATTAATTATTCAACATCTACAATTTAACAATACACTTCCCTAACCACATAGCTTGTCATTCCGTAGGAATCTTAACAATCTATTACTGTTTGGGTTAAAACCAGATGCATTTATCATTACAACAAACCAAGCCTATTTCTCTCAAATTCTTACTACAAATCCAAGTAGTAGTCTAGATTCCTACGGAATGACAAAGACACCATGTATATAATCTGTATTAGTTAATTATTCAACATTTACAATTCAACAATACACTTCCCTACCCACACAGCTTGTCATTCCGTAGGAATCTCAACAATCTATTGATGTTTGGGCTAAAACCAGATGAATGTTTTATCATTACAACAAGCCAAGCTTATTTCTCTCAAATTCCTACTGCAGATCAAGTGGTAGCCTGGATTCCTATGGAATGACAAGAATCGAAAATATATTTTTTGTAACTTTTGAAAAATAAACACACAAATGATTGAATTTCCAAAAGGAAGATACACCTACTATATCTATATTCTTACTAATAAAAATAGAAAAGTACTTTATACAGGGGTTACAGAAAACCTCCACAGAAGATTGTATCAACACAAAACAAAGCAAAATCGCAGTAGCTTCACGGCAAGATATAATCTTGAATTTTTGATTTATTATGAGAAATATGACTGGATTCATTATGCTATTGAAAGAGAAAAAGAAATTAAAAACTGGTCAAGAATTAAAAAACTTGAACTTATAAGGACAATCAATCCTAATCTAGAATTTTTGAATTACTTGTTTGAAAATTGGCGTTAACATAAACCATTTTATATCAAAATACTAATATTGTCATTCCACAGGAACCCAATTTTCTACAATAAAAATTCTTTATATAATAACTTTGGCTAGATTCCTACGGAATGACAAAAAAATCATGTATATAATCTGTATTAGTTAATTATTCAACATCTACAATTCAACAATACACTTCCCTACCCACATAGCTTGTCATTCCGTAGGAATCTCAACAATCTACTGAAGTTTGGGCTAAAACCAGATGAATGTTTTATCACTACAACAAACCAAGCTTATTTCTCTCAAATTTCTACTGCAGATCAAAGTGGTAGTCTGGATTCCTACGGAATGACAAAGACGCAGGTATAGGATCCGTATTAATTAATTATTCAAAATGTACAATTCTAACAATGCACTTACCTTGCCCACACAGCTTGTCATTCCGTAGGAATCTCAACAATCTATTGATGTTTGGGTTAAAACCAGATGAATGTTTATCATTACAACAAACCAAGCTTGTTCCTCTCACATTTCTACTGCAGATTAAAGTGGCAGCCTGGGTTCCTACGGAATGACAAGGTGAATACGTATACTGACTGCTTTATAATAGACGAACGTTTTCCGGAACTCCTACGCCCTTCATAATACTTTAACACCCATTATACCCCATGCCCCAATAAATTTTCGTTCTTTTGCAAAAAGTTTTAATTTTTACCCAACCGCATGTCTAAGTTTGATGAAATCCGGTATTTCAATGATCAGGAAGTAAATGAGAGATTACAGAGTATAGCCCGTGATCCGATGATGAAAGCCTTCATGAATTTCACTTTTCCTGATACGGATGAGCAGGTTTGGCTGGAACAGTTTAAGAATATTCATTCTATCAGTGATTTTCAACATCAGTTTGTAGCCTATGCCGTTCGCCAGATCCTTGCAAAAAGTTCTGACGGCTTAACGACTTCAGGCTTTGATAAGCTGGATAAGAATACCCCTTACCTTTTCATCTCGAACCACAGAGATATCGTTCTGGATACTTCATTGCTTAATCTCGTATTGCTGGAAGGCGGTTATGTGATGACTGCTTCAGCAATCGGTGATAATCTTGTTCGCAAAAAGTTCTTAAATGTACTGGCTAAACTGAACCGAAATTTTCTGGTACAAAGAGGTCTGCCACTTCGTGAACAGCTAACAAGTTCACAAACCATGTCTGAGTATATTAAAGAACAGCTGTCTCAGGAAAACCGTTCTGTATGGATTGCACAGCGTGAAGGCCGTACCAAAAACGGTAACGATTCCACCCAGCAGGGAGTTTTGAAAATGCTTGCTATGGCTTCCGAAGACCAGTCTCTGAAAGATTATTTTAAAACATTAAAGATCGTTCCGGTTTCCATTTCCTATGAGTACGATCCTACAGATTCGTTAAAGATGCCTCAACTGCTGGCACAGCACAGAGATGAGGAATATATTAAAGGGAAAAATGAAGATTTTACCAATATCATCAGCGGAATTCTGGGGCAAAAGAAACGCATCCATATTCACGCAGGTGAGGTATTAGATAGAGAACTGGATGAAATTGCAGCTACCATTGACAATAAAAATAAACAACTGCAGGCTATTGCACAGGTAATTGACCGTTCTATCATCAGCAATTATAAGCTTTGGCCTACCAAGTATATCGCTTACGACCTGCTTCACAACACCCATACCTATGCTTCCGAATATACGGAACAGGAAAAACAGTTATTTGCCCGCAGACTTGAAATGCGTATTGATCCGTCAGATCCTGTTTCTAAGGAGTATTTCCTGGCGATGTATGCAAACCCTCTGGTCAATAAACTGAAGATCCAGGAAAACCCTGAAGGATAATTAACAATCAGATAAAATTAAAAAACCACTGCTATTGAGTAGTGGTTTTGTTTTGTTGAGAATACGAACGAAAATTCATATCAGCTGACCAATAAAAGGGTTGCTATTCTTGAAATTCTGTAATTTTTTATTGGGATGATGACATGGAATCTACTTCTATGATAGCCTCTGCAAATGCTTTCGGAGCTTCCTGTGGTAGATTGTGACCAATTCCGCCTGTTAGGGTATGGTGTGCATATTTGCCTGTAAATCTGGAGGCATAACTTTCCGGTGCAGGAAACGCAGCTCCGTTGGCATCACCTTCCAGGGTAACGGTGGGAACTGTTATAGAAGGAGATTTTGCCAGTCTGGCTTCAAGCGCATCATATTGTTTTTCACCTTTCGCCAATCCCAGACGCCAGCGGTAATTGTGAATCACAATATCAACATGATCAGGGTTATTGAATGCCTGGGCAGAGCGTTCATAAGTAGTATCATCAAAAGCCCATTTTGGTGAAGCTGTTTTCCATATCAGTTTATTAAATGCCGCAGTGTTGGCTTTATATCCTTTAAACCCTCTTTCGGTAGAAAAATAATACTGATACCACCATAAAAGTTCAGCATTTGGAGGTAAAGGCTTTTCATTTGCTTTTGGACTTCCTATTAAATATCCGCTTACAGCTACCAGTCCGGAACAGCGTTCAGGCCACAGGGCTGCAATGATATCAGCAGTTCTGGCTCCCCAGTCGAAACCGCCAATGATGGCTTTATCAATTTTCAGGGCATCCATAAAAGCAATGATATCCAGTGCAACTGCGCTCTGCTGGCCGTTGCGTTTGGTATCCGGAGACACAAAGGTAGTGGTTCCGTAGCCTCTTAAGTAAGGCACTAAAACGCGGTACCCTTTTTCAGCAAGAATAGCCGAAGACTGTTCAAAACTATGGATATCATAAGGCCATCCGTGAAGAAGGATCACAGGTTTTCCGTTTTCAGGCCCTACTTCTGCATAGCCTACATCCAGCAGCCCGGCTCTGATTTTCTTTGTATTCTGGAAAGCAGTTCTTACAGCAGTGTTTTCCAGATCTTTGTCGCCATTCGTGTAAGTCTGTGCTTTAAGAGATAATAATCCCATTCCTATAAAAATGACCAAGGATAAAATGGCCTGTACTTTTTTACTGAAGTTCAATGTAGTATTCATAATAGTGATGTTTTATGAGGGTAAAATTAGGGTAAAGCAGCGCTCAAAATAAGGGTAAATATGTTGAACAGGTCATATTGAACGGCGAAAACTGATTTTCAGGCGGTAAACCAGACAGCTTCCCTGCTCTTCTTCATTGGTTTTATTTTCAAAAGAAAGGATTCCTGATGGATAAAAAAGTACCACATCTGGTAAAAACATCATGATAATCATTCTATTAAAAGTAAAATTGTTTATATTTAATTAGATATATTCAAAGAATTCATGTTGTAAAGGCAGGATAATTGCAATAATCTACAAATCACACAAAATAAGACTTATGAATGTACAGTTAGACCCGCAATCTAAGACTGCAAAGAATGCTGTTGATCAATTCCGTTCAGATATTTTGAACGGCCTTAGCAATACTCCTAAAAAATTATCTTCAAAATATTTTTACGATAAGATCGGCGATCATCTTTTTCAGAAAATCATGGCCATGCCTTCCTATTATCTGACCCGTTGTGAGCTGGATATTTTCAAAAATAAAACAGATGAACTTATTGATCTGCTTATTCCCGGAGACGAACCTTTTGATCTGATTGAATTGGGTGCAGGAGACGCCATGAAATCCACCTATTTACTTGAACAGCTGATCCGGAAAGGGATTAACTTTACTTACATGCCGATTGATATCTCAGGAAATATTCTTTCCATACTTCATCAAAAACTGAGCAGCCAGTTTCCGGAAATTAAAATAACCTGTCTGGAAGGAGATTATTTTGAAATGCTTCAAAAAGCAGCTTCCTTATCGGACAGGAGAAAAGTTGTTCTATTTTTAGGAAGTAATATCGGGAATATGACTCTGGAAGAGGCTGAAGGTTTCTGTCTGCATCTGAATAAAAATTTATCTCCGAAAGATCGTGTATTGATAGGATTTGACTTAATGAAAAATCCACACATTATTCTGGAAGCTTATAATGACAAAGAAGGAATTACCGCTTCTTTTAACCTTAATCTTCTTACCCGCATCAACAATGAACTGGGCGGTAATTTTGATCTGAAACAATTTCAGCATTACCAGACCTATGATCCGGTTAGCGGAGCCTGCAGAAGTTTTCTGATAAGCCTTATCAGCCAGGAAGTGACTATTGACAATATAAGGATTTCTTTTGAAGAAAACGAATGGATTGATATGGAGATTTCGCAAAAATTTTCTTCTGAAAAAATCATGGATTTAGCCCAACAATCAGGATTTGCCATCGCAGGAACTATCAACGATTCTAAAAAATGGTTTGTAGATTCAGTCTGGCAGGTCAAATAAAAAAAGAGGATACACACCACGCCTATGTAAAAGTGAAATAAAATAGACTTCTTTCATTGAACATCAATCATTAAAAACTAAAAGACATGACACCAGAGATCACCACAAAAGATTTTACTAAAAAGTATAAGGACATCCGCAGACGTTCTGAAGAAATCTGTGCTCCGCTGGAAATCGAAGATTATGTAGTACAGCCGATTGTAGATGTAAGCCCCCCGAAATGGCATCTTGGTCATACCACCTGGTTTTTTGAAACCTTCATTCTTTCCCCACATTTCCCGGATTACAAGGTTTTTGATCCCCAATATAATTTTGTTTTCAACAGCTACTATGAAACTATCGGGGCACGGGTGATCCGGACCGACCGTGGAAATCTCAGCCGTCCTTCTGTTTCAGAGGTGTATCAATACAGAAAATATGTAGATGAGCATATGGAGGTTTTTCTTCAAAGCTCATTTCTGACAGAAGCTCTTGAACCTCTTTTGGAACTGGGGCTTAACCATGAGCAGCAGCACCAGGAGCTATTAGTTACTGACATTAAATATATTTTAGGACATAATCCGCTTTTCCCTGCTTATACAAAAGAAAAATCCGGACAAAAGAACCCCGGAGATCTGGAAATGTTAAGGTTTTCTGAAGGCATCTATGAAATTGGATTTAAAGGAGAAGGGTTTTGCTTTGATAATGAATTAGGAAGGCATAAAGTATATCTTCCAGACTTTAAAATTGCCAACCGTCTCGTCACCAATAGTGAATATTTAGAATTTATGAAAGCAGGCGGATATGAAGATTTCAGATACTGGCATGCTGAAGGATGGGACTGGGTGAAACAGAATGCTGCAAAATCTCCACTGTACTGGCATTATATCGAAAACAAATGGATGTATTATACCCTCAACGGATTGCAGGAAATAAACCCTGATGCTCCATTGTGCCACGTTAATTTCTATGAAGCCTCTGCTTTTGCTTCCTGGAAAGGAATGCGTCTGCCCACCGAGGAAGAATGGGAAACGGCTTCCATTTATTTTGACTGGGGAACACGCTGGGAATGGACGAATTCTGCTTATCTGCCCTACCCTCATTTTAAGAAAGAAGCAGGAGCAGTAGGTGAATATAACGGAAAGTTCATGATCAATCAAATGGTTTTAAGAGGAGCTTCGGAAGCCACACCTCCGGGACACAGCAGAAATACCTACCGCAATTTTTTTCAGCCTAATTTAAAATGGCAGTTCACAGGAATCAGACTTGCCCAGTAATTTTTTACCGATGATCACAGTAGAATCAATTTCAAAAAGTTTTAACGGAAAAAAAGCAGTAGATCAAATTTCTTTTCAGGCATTTGATCAGGAAATCCTTGTTCTTTTGGGAACCAGCGGGTGCGGGAAAACAACCACACTTAAGATGATCAACCGTCTCATAGAAGCAGATTCCGGAAATATTTTTATAGATGGCAAAAATATCCGTGATCAGAAAGCTGAGGAACTGAGAATGGGAATTGGTTTTGTCATGCAGCATTCGGGGTTATTTCCCCATTATACCATTCAGCAGAATATTGCGGTGGTTCCTGAGCTGTTGAAATGGGACAAAAAGAAGACAGAAAGAAAAACGGATGAGCTTTTGGCCAAACTCCACCTTTCCGAAGAGATACTTTCCCGATTTCCCCACGAGTTGAGCGGCGGACAACAGCAGCGTGTGGGTATTGCAAGAGCATTGATTGCAGATAATCCCGTTTTGCTGATGGACGAACCTTTTGGAGCGCTTGATACCATTACTAAGGCTGACATTCATTCGGAATTTAAATCGCTGGAAGAACTTAAAAGTAAAACTATCATATTGGTTACCCATGATGTACAGGAGGCCTTTGAGCTGGGCCACCGGATATGCCTGATGGATCAGGGAAAAATTATACAGACCGGTACTCCCGGAGAAATGCTTTACCACCCTGAAAATGACTTTGTGCGTGATTTTTTTGCCAAAAACCGTCTTTTATTAGAGTATAAAGTAACATCATTACACCACATCAGTCCTTTTCTTACACCAGAAAATGTATACCACAGACCAAATGGTACGGGCAGTACAAGTGTGTGGGATATTTTACAGCAGTTGAGTTCCGATCATCAAAACGCTGAAGTATATGAACAAGTGATCAGAGCGTTTAATCAGTATAGAAAATCACAGATGGTATGACACAGCAACAGAGTCTTTGGCAATTTATTGCGGAACAGCACGAAAAGCTTACTACCCAGATCATTCAGCATCTTGGGCTTACCTTTTTGTCTTTGCTTCTGGCCATCATTGTTGGAGTGCCATTAGGTATCCTGATTTCAAGAAAAAAGAAACTTTCCAGCCCGGTGCTGGGTACCGCAGGTATTTTACAGACCATTCCGAGTATTGCCTTGCTTGGATTTATGATTCCTGTTTTCGGGATTGGTCCGAAGCCGGCCATTGCTGCTTTATTGATCTATGCTCTTCTTCCCATTATCCGGAATACCTACACTGGAATTATGGGCGTAGATCCGGCTGTGATTGAGGCAGCCAAGGCTATGGGAATGAACAGAAACCAACTTCTTTTTAAGGTAAAACTTCCTTTGGCCATGCCGGTTATCATTGCCGGTATCAGAACCGCTGCTGTAATTAATGTAGGAGTGGCTACTCTGGCATCATTTGTGGCAGCAGGTGGTTTAGGAGAGTTTATCTTTGGAGGAATTTCACTCAACAATACGAATATGATTCTTGCCGGAGCCATTCCGGCAGCATTATTGGCTGTTTTTCTGGACCAGGTTATTGCCATGATCCAGAAATCAGGTTACCGGTTCTTGCAAAAGCTGAAATATATTCTTCCTGTTATCTTTATTATTCTGGGAATAGGATATCTTCTGACTTTTGTGTCACACCGGACGATTAAGGCTGGTTTTACACCGGAATTTATGGGAAGACAAGATGGTGATATCGGGCTTCGCTCGGTATATGGACTGAATGTGAATCCCCTTGTGGTAAGTGATGCGATAATGTATAAGGCTGCTTATGAGAATGAACTGGATCTGATCAGCGGATATTCTACAGACGGAAGAATCAAAGCGTATGATCTGTATGTCCTGAATGATGATAAAAAAATATTTCCGCCTTATTATGCTGCTCCCATCATCAAGACCAAGACTCTGAAAAAATTTCCGGAATTGGAAAACACCTTAAACCTACTGGCTGGAAAGTTCAATGATTCTATCATGACGGATCTGAATTACAGAGCTGATCATCTCCATCAAACTCCGGAAAAGATTGCAAAGGAATTTCTCATCAGAAATCATCTGTATAAAAGTCCCCGGAAAGGTAATGCAGGAATCGTCAGGATTGGCTCAAAAATCTTTGGGGAACAATATATTCTCGCAGAAATGTATACACTGCTTATTGAAGGGTATACAGATTATAAAGTGGAAACCAAAACAGGTTTAGGGGGAACAAAAATATGTTTTGATGCTTTAATGAATGATGCCATAGATTTCTATCCTGAATATACGGGAACAGGGCTTCTGGTGCTTTTAAAACCTTCCACAGAGACCATCAGCAATGTGTCCAAAATTCCCGCTGCAACCTATGAATATGTGAATACCGAGTTTGAAAAACAATATGGAATTCAATGGCTGAAACCACTTGGGTTTAACAATGCTTATGCTCTGATGATGCGGAGAAAGCAGGCTGAAGAGCTTCATATCAAAAGTATATCTGATCTTACCCATTATTTTGATGGAAACTAAATTTCCATTGATGATCCGGATAGCTTGAATCAGGAATATATCTCATTTTTATTAAAAAACAGCAGGAAAAGTCTTTTGAAATCCATCAGTTTTTCCAAAAAACCTATCTTCGTATCTGAAAAAAATTGACAAAATTTGACAAAATGAAGAAAATAATATTGCTGGCTTCGGTTGTATTTGTTCTCCATTCATGTGTGGTAAGAACGGCTACAAAAGTAGTATCCGGAGCGGTAAGCTTAAGCTATAAAGCGGTAAAAGGAACCGTAAACGGAATCAGCTGGGCGGTAAGCAAAGCGAAAGGAAAAATAGACGAAGACCGCGTGGATGGCACCTGGAAAGTAGTAGGTGTATACCGTGGTTCTTTTGAAGACTTTTCGAAAGATCAGAATCCTGACGGCTCATTTACCTCAGAATGTACGGAAGGTTTTGACCAGATTGTTTTCAAGGCTAAAAAATCTAAATTCAAACCGGTACATTGCAGTACGCAGGATGAGGATTGGGTGAAATATTCTATGGAATTTGGAAAAAATCCTTCAACGAAGGAAAAGGAGAATTATATAGAATACAATTCCAACAACTATATTTCCGTTATTGATGTGAACAATAAAACGATGGTTCTGGAAGGCAATCTGATGCCTAAATTAGCATTTTCCGGAGCTAAATTATATCTTCTGGAAAAAGTAAAATAACAATATAAAAAAGCAGGTTATTTTAAAAACTGAGCTGCGATAAAATATCCGGCTCCTACCACCAATAATGGCAGTGCTATTGAGATCAGGATTAATGGCCAGGCAAAAATTCTGAAATACGTATATAATTCTACCGAAGAAGGATCATCCGGATCATAGATAACCGTCTCCGTTTCCCCTACCGACCACGCTGAAGGATTGGTTCCTTCAGGCAGTTCATAGGTATATTCAATATTATTTTGGGTACGGAAGGTAAAGAGAGGGCTGAATACTACTCCATCCGATTCAAATTCCCGAAGTGAGGTAACGGTTGCCGTTGCCTTTTCGGCTTTCTTTAAGAATAAGAGTGTGCTTTTGAGGCTCAGCAATGCTGCAACAAACAGAATCACTCCTGCTCCAAGGATAAAATAATATTGCCACATACCTTTCGTTTTATTTCTGTTCATAGTACTGCATTCCGGAAACAAATATTCATCTATTGCATTTATTTTCAGATTGATACTCTAAATATACAAAGATTTTCATTGTAGAAGCAGTTATCTGGTTTCTATGTCCACAATCTTCTTACCCTGTTCTCCCAGATAGTGGACAACCAGTTTTTCATATACTTTGTAACCGTCATCAACATTGGTAAATATCACAATCCCTTTACCTGAATTAGGCAGTACAATAGCAATACAATGGGTGCCATGATCCGTCCCGCCGTGAGCCAATGCATAATCCCCATTTCCAAGGTCATATATTTCAAAACCTAATCCGAAATACTTGTCCTCTTTTGTTTTTACCTGTTTTTTGATCATTTCCTGAAAAACCTCTGGCTTCAGATTTTTCTTTTTCATGACACTGGCCATAAAATTCCCGTAATCTTCTACTGTAGTATGGAGATCATCGGCAGCATTAGCCATTTTAATTTTTTCTATGGGGTAAGCTTCTCCTTTTTCATTGTATCCTGTTACAAATCTTGATTCATCCATGCTTTGATCCCAGATGTAGCTTGTATCACTCATTTTGAGGGGTTTAAAAATCAATTCTCCGGCAAGCTGTTCCAGCGATTTCCCAAACTTCTTTTCTAATGCTTTCCGAAGGTATTCAAAACCTTCTCCTGAGTATTGGTATTTTGTGCCAGGATCAAATTGAAAATTCAGTTTTTTATCTGTATTCATCCATCTCCAGTTGGGAAAACCGGTCTGATGGGTCAGGATCATTCTGGTGGTGAGTTTTTTATGCCTCGGATCTATGGCAATATCAGGATCTGTCCAATAAGTATCTAAGGGTTCGTCCAGTTTCCATTGTCCTGAACTTATCAGACGTAAAGTGACCATTGCTGTGACAGGTTTGGTAAGAGATGCTACATTAAAATAGGCATTACGGGGAGCCGGCATTCCTTTTTTATAATCTCCAAAAACTTTTACCTGCTGAAGTTTTCCTCCTTCAATAATTCCTAATCCCAGCGCAGGAATATTATTTTCTTTCAGCCAGCTTTCCATGGAACGATCGTTATCAAATAGGGTTTCACTATCTGTAGTCTGCTTCGGATGGTGATTAAAACTCAATGAATTTTTAAGTTTCCATTCATCATTTTCCAGCATCCAGAGGTGGGTAAACTTTGCTTCTCCAACTAATTTTTCAACGTGATTTCCGGTGTTTTCGTGAAACAGATGATCTCCATTCTGAATAGCAGCATATATTTTTCCATCTTTATACATGGGATAAATTTCAGTACTTTTCTCCACCAGAACTCTTTTTAGCTGATACGTTTCGGGAGATTTGCATAATCCGTTTTTAAAATCAATGATGAATTTTTTCCGGTCTTCAAAACCGCCTTTATCGTGATAAAATTCAAACGTATCGCTTAACAGATTTTCCATCTTCTTTATGTTGCAGGTATTGTAGCCTGCTGAAAAAAACAGGCTGTCTTTCGACATAATGGTTTTATAAAGGGAATCTGTATTTTTAAGTTGCGCCTGGTGTATGCTAAAGAATAGGGTGCAAAAAGAAAGGAAAAACTGAGTAGGCTTTGTCATTGTTATTTTTTTGACAAAGATTCAATTTCATTTCGTTTTTTAAATAAAAATGAACCCGACAAAAACCCGACAAAGTCACGACACAAATTATAACATACTGAATTTCAGATTGAAATATAGTTTCTTTTTACGATCAATCTCAGCAGCATTCCGGAGGATCATCAATACGTTGGATAATACAATAAGGATCATCAGAATAAGGGTAAACTCTTTTCCGAGCTTTAAAAAGATACCGAGCATAAATACAATGGGCGCCATAGCAGTCCAAAACATCTGCAACGAAATAATCTGTTTAGTAAGAGTGTTTCTCTGCTTCATGAAAAACATCAGCAGAAAAGGAGCCAGAACATTTAATGGGGGTACAATTACAAATAATAAGGAGGAGAGATTGATCATTTTAACCAAAGAATAATTGATTGTTTCAGATTCTTCTGCAGCTTCTGTTGTTACCTCATTATTTTCCGGGAAAATGACAGCTTCTTCCTGCAATAATAAAGATTCGTCTATTTCCAAAGTCTGTGCAAGGGCTCTCAGCGTATGTCCTTTAGGTTCTGTTCCAGATTCTATCCTTTGAATGGTTCTTACAGAAATCTTTGATTTTTCTGACAGCTCCTCCTGCGTCAGGTTTTTTTGTTCTCTTATGGCTTTTAGCTTGGACATCTTTTAGAGTATTCGAAAAAAATTATTTTGGCTAATTTACAGCTTTCCCTTATTAAAAAAACAGAAACTATTTTCTTTACGAAGGCTAATGCTAAAAATTGGTATTCGTATAAAAAATAAATGTATTTTTATTTAAAAATAACCTTCTATTTTTCAATCATTTATAAACATCAACACCAGATCAGTTTATGGAAAATACAATATCCAAATCCGAAATCAGGAAGAATATTGCTACTTACCTGATTCTTACCTTACTTTTCTGTCTCCCGGTTTATTATATGTGTATCCGTACCGGAAAACTTGGCGGCGGCATTATATCTTATGCTACTATTGTAATGTGGTGTCCCGCTATTGCTGCATTTCTTACCTGCCGTATCCGAAATATCCCGATTTCTTCTCTGGGCTGGAAATGGGGACTTACGAAATACCAGATCATGGCTTATTGTATTCCTGTTCTTTACAGTTTAGTTCCTTACCTCATCATCTGGATCAGTGGAGCCGGCGGTTTCTATAATCATGAATTTGTAGCAGAAATTGGCAAAGGAATGGGCTGGAATCTTTCTGATGGCATGACGATCATCCTGTATATTATTCTGATGAGCAGCTTTGGTATGGTACGTTCGGTAGGATCTGCATTAGGGGAAGAAATAGGCTGGCGCGGTCTTCTGACTCCTCAATTGGCCAAAATGAATTCTTATACTGCGACTTCTCTTTGGATGGGTGTGATATGGTCTGTCTATCATTATCCTCTGCTGCTTTTTTCCAATTATAATACGGGCGGCCCCAAATGGCTGGCTTTTTTATGTTTTACGGTGATGATATTTGCAGCCTGTTTCATTTTCACCTGGTTACGGTTAAAATCCGGAAGTTTATGGACAGGTGTTATTTTACATGCCAGCCACAATCTTTTTATACAGTCTATTTTCACACCGCTTACGGTAGATACGGGAAATACCAATTATTATATTGATGAGTTTGGTATTGCTCTGCCTATTGCTACAGCTATTGTTGCTTATTTCTTCTGGCGAAAGAGAAAACAGCTTCCAGCAGTTTCAGATTGAACATCCGCTATTTCTTGTATTTAATTTAAACAAGAAACGGCATTCTGAAGCTATTCAGAATGCCGTTTTTTTGGAGCAGGGTATATTTATTTTAATCAATCTTTTCGGAACTTTCCAGGAGTTTTTCGTAGCTTTTCTTTCGCTGCGGGATATTACGTTCGTATCCTGTTTCTCTTTCTACCCAGTCTAAGGGCTGCAGATATCTCAGAATAATATCCATATCATCAGTATTAAAGCCTTCTGAGTAGTTGCTTTTTTCTTCTTTCAGAATAGGCTCGGGAAGCTTTTGATCTTTGCGATAGGGAGACAGGTCGGATCCGGCATACTTTTTCTTTCTCGCATCGCCTTCATCATCTATTTCTTTTATCTTTTTTTCAAGGTTTTTGATAGTCTGACTTTGCGGATTTTCCCCGCTTTCTTTTAATCTTTCAATATGATCTTCAAATGGTTGTTTCCTTCCCCTGATCTCTGTGTTTATTTCCTGGATTTGATTTTGAATAAATTTACCGGATCTTGTAGGAGGCTCACCCAATAAAAGCCTTTCATATCCGGTAGCTTTACCTCCTTTTTCTGTTTCACCGTCTCTCCTATTAAACCAAATGGTCATTCTGCCTCCGCTTTCACTTCCTTTTTCTTCCATATACCGAACCTGATATCCCAGCATGGCCATCACTTCAAGATTCCCGCTTCTGAAGCCAAGATGTTTTACATTTTGAAAATGTCTCTGAAAATAATCATACAACTTAAACTGGCCTAAACGGGTGTTTCCTCCCCATGCTTTCAGTTCGGAAGAGTTTCCTTTCCAAAATTCTGTAATATTGAATACTTTTTTGGGGCCATAATATCTATTAATCTCCTCTGCTGTTTCATCGTATTTCTTTGCTCTTTCTTTTATGTATCCCTTATCTCCGGTAATAATAATGGCATCATACATATCTGCCACTCTATGTACAATCTGCTTGATTCCCCAATAGCTGGTATCATGTTCTATGTGAATATCACCTCCTTTTCCGCTGAAACGGGACCATAAAATCAGTAAATTTTTCCCGCTTGTGGGGATCCCCTGCGTTTGCAGCCATATTTCTATCGCATTATCCTGGCTTCCGTTGATGTCCCAGACATTTCTCAGATTATTTCTCATCTCATCAGAAAAGTTTTGCGCAATATACTGGGTTCCTTCCCCTACAGGTTTATAGTAGTTTCTGATTATTTCTCCTTTTGAAATATTAGGATAATGTATTAAAAGGTTTATTACTTCTTTTTTCAGCTCACTTGCCAACCCGGGACTTCTCACTTCCGGAACTCTATGAGTATGTATCCTGTCTTCACTTATTCCGGAATTCCTGTAGAATTCTCTGATCGATTTGCTGTTATCATACGGATCATTTACATTCTCAAATTCATCCATTGTTGTAGATAGCAATACGTGGTATCTTTCATCATTAATCAATGTTGCAGCAATGGCAAACATATCTCCGGTGGCATATCCCGGCTGTACTATTATAAAGGGAGGTCTCACTTCCGGTTCTTCGTTGTTCTGATTATTCATATTATGATTTTAAATGTTAGAATAGGTTATCAGACAAATTTCAAAGTAAACCTGCTGCCGTTATAGAGGGGATCTACCCATTTTCAAAAACTAAGGGTTTACCCGTATTCACAGGTGATGTATTTATGTATTCATATGTATTTTCATGAAGCAGAGAGGAAGCTGGAGGCTGGGATAGGAAGTTCATAAACGTAATTGAAGAGCTTCCTCTTTTTTATTCAACTTTATAAAATTTCATTGTTCAATAAACCCTTAAAGAAGTAATTGTCCGGATAGTAACTTCCGGCTTCATTCTTCCAGCTTCTGGCTTTTAAGATAGATTATTTCTGTTTTTGCTATTTCTTAAATACAATCCATTTTTAAAAAATTTCACTCATAGGAGAATTCCCTTATTTTTTAAAATTCCGTTTTTTCCCTTAATGAAGATTTATTGAGTTTGATGAAATTTGTATCAGACAAAAGAGATCAACAATCTCATAGTGAAGGCTTAACCGGAAAATAAAAAAAGGTTGAGTTGAAAGAAAAGTCTTTGAAAAAAGATACTTGAACATAAAACAATAGTAACCCAATAAACCCAGAATATGGCAGATACAGTAAACACCCAGACTACAGATGCAGTAACACAGACGAATGTTACGGTACTTGGTGAGTCTCCCGCACAGGCTATGAGTATGCTTTACCAGATGGCCACCCATGCCAGTGGAATTTCCATTCAGAATTCTGTAACGAATCAGCAGAACTTGAACCAGCTCAACCCAGCGATTGTTGCAGATGCCATTAAAATTTTAAAAGGATAATCTAAAACCTTACAATCATGAGTGAAAACAACAGTGAAACCCAACAATCCCAGGCAGCAAATGCTACCACTCCGGCGGAGAAAGCTGTAGTATTTGTGAACAGTGAGGTATTGGCTCCCCCTAAGGCTTCTCCAATGACCGGAGTAACGAAAGTAATGATAGAACAGTCTACAGGAATGATGGTTCAGGATTTACAGTCTTTTTTAAAAGGATTCGAACAGGTAGGTTTGATTGCATTAAGCAGACTGGCCAATAATTTACTGACGTATGGAACCACTTTCGGGCCTGCTCCCGGAAGTAAAGAAACCTCCGTTCAGATGGCTGAGAATCTTCAGGGCCAAGATGCAGGAAAAGGTAATGAAATGATGAAGGACTTATTCAAAATGGTAAGTGAATATGCTGAAGTAAAGGCTAAAATTTCCAATACTATTTATAATGTGAATACCATTCCAGTCTCAGAAGTACTTCCTTCTCCCCCATCTTATACGGAAGTTTCCCCTGAGATTGAAGATTCTGAAAAAAAAAACGAGTAGATCCGGTTTCGGAAGAAGTCTCATCAGAAAAGGAAGGTATGAGAAAAAGCTTTATCACGGCTGATCATGGGGGAAAATTAGTATTAAAGTCAGTAAAACTGACACAGCCACTTGTAAAACCAGAGATTAAAGAAGCAGTAATTCCTTCAGTAGAGCCTGAAGATAAGCCAAAGAAAAAAACAATCATCAACCAAATCATTGAAAAAATTAAAATAAATAAGAGATGAATTATTCCTCAGTAACTAAACCCGCAAAAATTTTAAATCTAGAAAGTTTAAACGATTTAAATGAACGACTTTACCTGGTCAAAGACCATGATAATGATTATTTTGATACCAAAAGTGCAGATGCCAAAAGGACAGAAAACAATGCAGAGCGTTTTGTATTTAATCTTCAAACATCCAATATTAATATACAACCTTCTGTAAGACTGGTCAACTGCCTCAACAGAAATAGTAAAAGATACAATCAGTTTCAGTGTTTTGTGGTGGAACCTATAGATAAATCAACGGGAATTGCCGTGATCATGGTCAAACTGGATGATCCAAAGGTGTTTTATTGTAATGTCAGAATTATGCCTCTTACCACCTTAAGCGACATTGCTGTTCCTGATTATGATTCAAAACTTCTAACGGTCAATCTTGAAAAATCAAAATGCATCCTTAAAGCAGATATTACGATCACTCCATCTGATACAGGTGAAGCACAATATTCAGTACATGATGTAGATGTGGCTGCTATTTCTGACCTGGCTACCCAGGAGGAAACAATAGCCTTAAAAAGGGAACTGGAATTTCAGGCCTCCAAGCTGATTGCTCATTATTTCCAGGAAATCCTGAGTATTGTTGTGAACGAAACGCCTCCACCCGGTAAATCTCTTATCATTCCGGATGATTATATCCTTACACTTCCTCCACACCAGCTGAAAGAAATGTTATCTGCCAGTACTATTGCAGCATGTGTAGCATTGGAAATTACAGGGTATAATGTATTGAAAGAAATCAACCGTGACTGGAAGGCTGCGTCTGCATTTATTAATTATCTGCTGTAGTAATTTTTGCAACATTTAAAGCAATATGTATGCGCAGAAGAACCAGAAAGAAAGCTCCCGCCTATAAACCTCCGATTCCTGTATCGGAACCTGAAGTTGTGGAAAAAGAAATCATGCCTTTTGTTTTAAGACATGAAGAAGAAATCATCAATTATATCAGGGATAAAGCCATCAAAGAGACGATGAAGTCATTGGCTCCTCTGCTGGAAAAGCTTGAAGAAGCCGTTAAACAACAGGAATCTGCCCAGGTTCAGGCTGTCACACCAGATCCACCGGATACTCCTGTGATGAATTATGAAGAACAGCTAAAAAAGCTTCAGGAGGCCTCTACAGCAAAGGTAAAGGAGAAAGAACTTAAAATAATGGACCGGATGAATAAACTGAATGCCAGATTTGGAAACATCCGACCATAGAACCCCCAAAATCCACTATTATTATGAACGAAATCGATGCAATGATTACAGGAATGTCTACCGCTGTACCTCAGGCGATCACCACACAGGTAAGTGCACATTCTACGGGTGCAATGCAGATCAATTCTGCCTTGAACCAGCAGCGAAATAATATGACTGCCATGAGCAACTATGTCATGGGCTTAAAAAAAATGAGTCCGAAAAACAGTAAAATAAAGGAACTGGAGATATTGAGAAAAGAACGTTTCTAATTTCAGTTTTATCACTACAGATGCGGTCTGTTTCCTGCAAAGATGAAAGCTGGTGCCTTCAATATATACAATCAGGTCAACATTTATCCTGCACCGCCTTTCAGATGCTGCCAATGTACAAAACAATCATTCAGAATCCATCTTTAGCCCAAAGGAATCCAGCATTGTCAGCATAGCCGCAGTAGAAATTTATTTTTAAGACAGATATTAAAAATAAAGACCGCATCCTTTTATCAGAAAAAACAGGCTTTAAACTCGCGCAGATTTTACAGAGAGGTTTTCAATCATTGTATTCAGAGCCACCCTTCAGATTTAAATATTCATAACTATCACCTGTCTATACCAATGTCTTTGAAATGTATTCATCTGAAGATCTGTGGTGAGTTTAAAACTCAAATAGTAAACTAGTTTACCTCAAATAATTATTAACCGAGATCAGATCTCAACAAAAAACAATTACAATTATGCCAGTTAATGAACAAATCACAGACGCAGTAACGCAATCTAACGTGAAAGTAGTAGGAGAATCTCCTGCAATGGCTTTAGCCAACGTGTACCAATCTGCTGCACATTCTACAGGAATTATGTTTGAAAATGCAGTAAACGCACAGAACCAACAGAATATTTTAGGTCAGGCAGCTACTACTCAGGGTATTCTGCAGATCTATAGCCTGGACACGGTAGCAGATGCTGTTTCTATTGCAAAGATTCTTAAGCCGTAGTTTTTAACTTTTTCGAAAAAAGTAATCATCCCAGCCGGAAAATCCGGTCGTTTTTTAACCTAATAAACTATAATCATTATGCCAGTTAATGAACAAATCACAGATGCAGTAACGCAGTCGAACGTAAAGGTAGTAGCAGAATCTCCTGCAATGGCTTTAGCCAACGTTTACCAATCTGCTGCACATTCTACAGGAATCATGTTTGAAAATGCGATGACCGCTCAAAACCAGCATAACATCGTAACGCAGGCAGCTACTACGCAGGGGATCTCCCAGATCTACACGAAGGATACGATAGCTGATGCCATTTCTATTGCTAAAATTCTTAAACCTTAATTAAAACAATTCTATAAAGCCGGAACAGCCGGTTATTTTAACCCAATAAACAATAATCATTATGCCAGTAAACGAAAAAATCACAGACGCAGTAACGCAATCAAACGTAAAAGTAGTAGCAGAATCTCCAGCAATGGCTTTGGCCAACGTATATCAATCTGCTGCACATTCTACAGGAATCATGTTTGAGAATGCAGTAAATACCCAAAACCAACAAAATATTGTTACCCAGGCAGCTACTACTCAGGGAATCACTCAGATCTACAGCCTGGATACGATTGCAGATGCGGTTTCAATGGCTAAAATCCTTAATCCGTAATCCATTTTTTCGAACAGCTTACATTTCATTATCCGAACAACCGGAAAATCCGGTTGTTTTTAACCTCAACTAAACAATAATCATTATGCCAGTAAACGAACAAATCACAGACGCAGTAACACAGTCGAACGTAAAGGTAGTTGCAGAATCTCCTGCAGTAGCTTTAAGCAACGTATATCAGACCGCAGCACATTCTACAGGAATTATGTTTGAAAACGCTGTGAGTGCACAAAACCAGCAGAACATTGTTACCCAGGCAGCTACTACACAAGGTATTGCACAGATCTACAGTCTGGATACCATAGCTGATGCGGTTTCTATGGCTAAAATCCTTAATCCATAATCCATTTGCGGACCTCTTTTAAAACTATTATCAAAACAGCCGGAAAATCCGGTACTTTTAACCCCAATAAACAATAATCATTATGCCAGTAAACGAACAAATCACAGACGCAGTAACGCAATCGAACGTAAAAGTAGTAGCAGAATCTCCTGCAATGGCTTTAAGTAACGTATATCAATCAGCTGCACATTCTACAGGAATTATGTTTGAAAATGCAGTGAATGCACAAAACCAGCAAAATATTTTAGGTCAGGCAGCCACTACTCAGGGTATTTTGCAGATCTATAGCCTGGACACTGTAGCAGATGCAGTTTCTATTGCTAAAGTATTGAATCCTAAATTATAGTGTGTTTTTAGATTTCTTGTGATCAGGGAGTACATCATGTACTCCCTGATTCTTTTTGGATACAGACTACTTGTCGAATAACACAATTTCATCAGGATCTATCACCTTATTTTGTACGGCATAAATAACCAGTCCTGCCATATTTTTTACGCCTGTTTTGATCATCAGGTTGGTTTTATGCGTTTCTACGGTTTTTGGAGAAATAAAAAGAGAATCAGCAATTTCCTTGGTGCTGAGCTGCTGGCAAACCAATCGCAGAACATCTATTTCTCTTTCGGTGAGTTCATTCCTGGAAAACGCATGAAATTCCGGGAGTTTATTGGAAAGCTGAGTTCTCATGACATCAATTTGATCATTGGAAAAATAATGTCCTGTGTGGTGAACGGTTTTGATGACAGCCAATAATTCTTCTAATTCAATTTCTTTAGGCAAAAAAGCATGGGCTCCCATTTTCAACATTTGTCCCATGAATGAGCGGCGGTAGAAGCTGGAAAGAACGATAATTTTTATTTCCGATTCTCTTTTGGTGAGTTCAGCCATTACTTCCAGACCGTCACCGTTTGTCATCCTCAGATCCAGAATCAGGATATCTATAGTTCCGGAATTTTGCTGTATGAGAAACTGATGTCCACCTGTAGCTGTCATTACAACCTGGTAGTCACCATTATTTTCAATATAATTTTTTAAAAGCTGTACAAACAGCAGATCGTCATCTACAATTCCGATTTTAATTTTTGAATGTTCCATGTTTATTTTTTATTGTATGGCCATACAGGCTATAAATTTTGTTCCTTTTTGGGGTTCTGTCTTAAGTTTATAGATTGCTTTAATTTTTTGTGCTCTTGACTGAATATTCCTCAGACCAATACCTCCGGAATGGGTTTCTATGATAAATCCGCGCCCGTTATCTTCTATGGTTAATATCAGATAATTCTGAGAGATTCTTAAGGACACCTCTACTCTCGTAGCTTCAGCATGTTTTAAAATATTGGTTATCAGTTCCTGCAGGATTCTGAAAAGATTCAGTTTTACAGGATTACTGATGGGTGTACTTATCGTAATATGCCGGAAAATGACTTCTATGCTTTTATTGACCTGATCAAGATAATCGGCAATTAAATCCTCCAGCTCAATCTCATCAAGATCAGGCGGGGTAAGATTATGGGATAATTCGCGTATCAGCTGCATAGATTTTTTTAAATCACGATTAAGCTCTTCCGGTTTTTTATCATTAAGGTTTAAACGGATAAGATTCAACTGTGAAATAATATTATCATGAAGTTCTTCTGCCAGACGTTCCCTGTCCTGTTCCTGTAAAAGCAGCATACTCTCCCAATATTCATTTTTTGTATTCCGAACCATTCGGGAAACCTTCTGTTTATTTTTTTTAATACTATTTAAATAACTAATAACCAATAATGTAATGAATAATGTTGTTAAAAAAAATAGTCCAATTCCGATCCATATCCATACAACTATCTGATCCTGATTTTCCCAACGCCACATCCCAGATTAATAAAAGCAATATAAAAAAACAATAGCAGGAAACCTCTGAAAAGCCAGATTGGAGCTACCCAGTTCAGATGGTTGCTGATTAAAAAATTATAGGTAGTAGATATGAGACATTCGATAGAAAAAAACAAGAAAACAATGATATTAACGATAAACATATCCCTATCTGTCCTACCTTCCCTTATGATCTTCATAAAATAAGAGGAGGCATAACTACAAATAATAATACTGGTGATAATATTGGAATAAAAAGTAATCTGTGTATCTCCTTGTACATACAACACATTCGTAAGTAACACCAATATTGCATAACAATAGATCATCCATCTCAGCTCACGGGAAAGCTGGATATAATAATTGCTATAGATCACCGTAAGAATCATCAAACCAAAAAACTGGCTTAATGTATAATTGTAGGTATTGAAAGTATTTAACTTCATCAGCCTTCCGGCCAAATCTGTCAGTTCCAGCATGAATTCTCCTGAAAGAAGTATGATCACAGGAAGTTTCGTTTTTCCCCTTTCTTTTATCAATAGAATCAGCCCTGTACATAAGACCAGGTTAATAATGATCTGTAAGTACAGGGATAAACTGTTATACGAAAACACTGGTGCTTACCTTCAAAAGTTGATAATCATTAAGAGTATCAATAATGGTAAAAGGAGGTCTTGGAGTAGAATAATTTTCTGCGGTTTCACTCATATGATCAATCGCCAGACTTTTCATGGTAATAATTTCGATATGATAAGGAAAATCAGTATCCTTTTTTTCTAAATCATCAGTAAGTCCAAAGAAACTGGCACACGTCTGTCCGCCTGCAATTCCCATTTTTTCATAATCTGAAAACGGAATGGAAATAAGCTGAAAGATATCTTCTTTTTTCTGAGCCTTCAGCCATGACGTACTAAACATATTCCATCGGAAACTACGGTTAATAGCAGATTCTGATGTGATTGGAGGAACATTTACTGCAATATCGTTACTGCTTTCTATTTTTGATTCATTGAACTCAAGTAAAAAATCTTTAGTAATGATTGTACTGAAATTGGCATCTTTATCGCTTTTAGAATCAATCAGGAAAAATTTCAGCTGATCTTCATGAATCCCTACATAAGCATGAATCATTTTCAGTTCTGCGGTTTCAAGATTTCTTTTCCATTGTTCAATCTCTTCCCCTGAAACACTGAAGTGGGTTCCCTGATTCAAATAATTCAAAATTTCTTTACCATTTGTATCAATTCCGTTTTTATAAGAATCAATAAGATTTTTCCATTTTCTGATGGCTTTAAAGATGTTTTCAGTAGTCATGATAATATTTATTTGTGAATGATAATTATTTTATGTGTTGAAATTTACAAAAAAAACAGACTGCTATTTATTTTTAAATCACATTCAAGTGGAAAATAAAATATAATGAAGTTAAAATGACTATTTCTTCTTTTTTTCATAAAATTAAATGAGAAACACCTCCTATCTTTGCATCAGAAAACACCTCATTTAAATAAATACCACCGTATGATTCCATTTCACGAGCTTATATTTTTCATTCTGGCTGCACTCATCTTAGTGATCAGCCCCGGTCCCAATATGATTTACCTCATTTCGAAGTCTATAACACAGGGGAAAAAGTCTGGTTTTATCTCATTAGCCGGAGTAGTATGCGGATTTTTATTCCATATCATCATGGTTTCTTTTGGTCTGACCGCTGTTTTACTGGCCGTACCATTCGCTTATACCGTTCTTAAGGCAGCGGGAACGTTGTACCTTTTATATCTTGCCTATCAGGCGATCAAACCCAACGGCAGGAATATTTTTGATGTTGATAAAAGCAGTTCTCATGACAGTCCCAAAAAGCTTTTTACCATTGGTTTTTTAACGAATGTCCTGAATCCAAAAGTGGCAGTCTTTTACCTGTCTTTCTTCCCTCAGTTCATCAAACCTGAGTATGGTTCCGTATTCACACAAAGCCTGGAGCTTGGTGTTATTCAGGTTCTGATCAGCTTCAGCATTAATTTTATCATTGTATTAACTGCTGCAAGAGTTTCCTTATTCTTTTCCAATAATCCGGTCTGGATAAAAGTCCAGAAATGGTTTATGGCCAGCGTACTGACTTATCTGGCGATAAAAATGGCATTTTCTAAAGCAAAATAAAATCCGGAACAGGTTTCTTTCTGTTCCGAATTCTGTTGTATATTCATATAAAATCTGACTTGAAGAAAGCATCATGGTTATGCACCGCGAATTTGAGATTAATATTCGGGGTATAAAACCGTGAAAATACGTAATTTTACCATTGCGTATTATCCTCATCACAACAGGTTTAAAGATGAAACAGACCATTCCCACTTATGATTTAAACGGTATTTCCCATCATCAGTTCCATGTCAAAAGAATGGATAAAAGTACTCAGGAAGCTGAGGATATTCTTTTGGACAAAGGAATACACCGGGACAGTCACTATATTTTTACCTGTATGGAAAGCGGACATGTAAGAATGATGGTGGATTTTAAAACGATTGAAGCCAAAGATTCCACTCTTTTCTGTGTATTACCTGGACAGGTACATCAGGGACTTTTAATGAAAGATGTCTGTGGATGGTTTGTCGCGGTAAAAGCAGAGCTTGTTCCTGATGCAGTACGTACTTTTTTTGATGAATCTCTGGGGGAAATTCAACCGCTGGCTCTGGATAAAAACCTGGTTAAAAAACTCAATACTACAGCCGGTATCCTTCATACTTCCTATACCAACGAGATGCTTTCATCTAAGGAGGGATTCCTGGTGGTTCAGTCATTACTGAATGCATTTCTTGGGATGTTTGCTTTGCTGTATTCCCAGAAAAACAGGTCTCAGGCTTCCGGTGAAAGCCGATCTGTGCAACTGTCAAGAGCCTTCAGAGGTTTAGTTCGAAGAGATTTTAAAACCCTGAAAAGTCCATCAGAATATGCAGAAATTTTAAATATTACAAGAGGATATTTAACCGAAGCGGTTCGTGAAGTAACAGGAAAACCCGCACAACACTGGATTCATCAGGAAATTTTAATTGAAGCGAAAAGACTACTGGTCTTTACTCATCTGAGCGTAAAAGAAGTAGCCTATGAGCTGGGCTACAGTGATCACACCTACTTCAGCCGTTTATTCTCCAAACTGGAAGATCAATCTCCGTCAGAATTCAGAAATCAACACCAATAACACAAACCACGAATAGTCCAATTAATTCCCCGAAACAGCTATCGGTATTTTCTGATTTTGCAACGTCCTTTGCAATAAAAATGATTTATGCCAAGCCTACCAAAATGGATCAATGACACAGTAGAAAATGTTTGGTCCTCAAAATTTAAAGAATGTACTGTTACGCATATAGAAAAAATTACGGAAGACCTTTGCCGTATACGTTTTGAAACAGATTTACAGGAAGTTCCCTATGAACCTGCCTACGCCATAGGAATAAGAATTAACGACCGGGATTTCCGGAATTATTCTCCTTATAATTTCAACAGGGAAGCAGGAACTTTTGATATTTTATTTCACCTGCATGACATTTCTGCCGCCGGAAGCCATTTTGTAACCCAATTGACTCAAGGAGATTCTGTAAAACTTTTAATGCCCAGAGGAAAACAGTTCTTTGCTCCTGATGCAAAAATTCATTTTTCTGTGGGAGATGAAACGTCTTTGGGAAGTTCTCTTTCCCTCAAAGAAGCTGTGGAGGAATGTGGTTCTTCATTCATTTGTCTTCATGAACTGGAAGAATGTTCCGCTCTTGAGAAACTCAATTTATATGGCTATCACAGTCCTAAAAACAATACCATGAGAATGATCGAAGCTTTGAATGACTTTCTGAGAGAAGAAAAAGAAGCCATTTACAATGATGATGCCGTGTTCTACCTTACCGGAAACGGAGGAAGAATGTCTTTAATCAGGAAGTTCCTTAAAGCCAGAGGTGTTTCTCCCAAGTGTATAAAATCCCAGGCCTATTGGATTGAAGGGAAAAAGGGTCTGTAAAAAGGAGCAACAACAATATTTTCACTTTAACAATGAAACTTTATCCGGTAATAAAAACCGATTATTGCCGGATAAAGTTATCATTACTACATCCTAAAATTTAAATTATTTCTGTTTCTTCCCTAATTCTTTCACTTTTCTCAACCATTGAGCCCGCTGCTCATCTTTAGAATTCCGGATAATCCCGATATAAGTTAGTTTAACAGGTTTTACGCCGCAATATTCCAGTATGGATTTTTTAAGCTGATTTACGCTGGGCCTTCCAAAAAACAAACGGTAATACCAACCTGGCTGATCTAATGTAGTCATTATATGTGCCGTTTTACCTTTTAAAAGTTTATCCCACCAGACAGAATTCTCCCGGTATTTATAAGCCATTCCCGGTAAGAAAAGACGGTCTATGAATCCTTTCATCAAGGCTGGAAATCCGCCCCACCAAACGGGATGTACCCAAACCAAATGATCTGCCCATTGAATAATTTCCCAGGCTTTCATCAAATCCGGCTCCAGTTCCATTCTTTTCTGGTATCCAAACTGCAGATTGGGATTGAAATTTAAATCTCTTATGACGATTTCTTTTACTTCTGCACCTGTTTCTACTGCTCCCAACCGATATGCTTCCGCAAGACCAAAATTGAAGGAATCTTTATTAGGATGTCCGTTGATAATTGCTATTTTTTTCATTGCGTGACATTAATATTAATTGAATCATAAGCATGAAGCTGTGCCATTAAAGATAATGGGTCGTGCAGCTGATGGCTGAAGTACACCTTATTTTCATGGGGGTTTCTCAGTAGCTCTTCTGTGTGTAAAACAGCCGATAAAGCAGTTAGTTCTGCCTGTCCTTTTAAACTCTGAAGGCTCAATTTCTTTTGTCCGGACGGATCTTCAACAACAATTTCAAAAACAGACTGATCTCCGTTCCCACTGGAACCGAAAATCATTTTTCTCTCTTTTAAAGATAAAATATTGTAGATCCTCAGGGATTGAAATGCGCCCAGCAACCAGGTAATGAATTTTGAATTATATGTCATTTTCACACTCACATCGGAAATTCTTTCCACCTTATTAAGAATATACAGATCAGGCACATCAAAATTATAAGCACTTCTCTTACCAATTCCAAAGGAAAAATTAAAAGCTTCCGTATCTAGAAAATGTCTGATAGAAACCGGCCTGTCGTTTTGATAATACACAAAAGGAACCGCTACATTTTCTGCCATAAAGTGAGCCGAACTCTCGCCTGCCAGATCCTTCACAGAATAGTATACAAAGAGTTTTACTTCATTGATATCACCTGAATCCGAAAGGGCATTCACCAATCCCGGGACAATTCCGCCCATCCATCCTGAACTGAATACAATTCTGCTGTTCACGTCTGCTTTTCCGGCAATAGCATAAGCTTTTACCAAAGCCGGAGTAGGTTTGGTAATATCCAGATAATCTATTCGATGAGTAATCGCGAAATGAAGTATATGATCTTCTTTATCATTCACAGAAAGAATGATGAGGTTTATTTTTTTTTCTACAATAACCTTAAAAGAGGAAGGATCTGTAACATCAATCCTTAGGTCTTTATCCGTTTTTCCCCCTTTTCTTCCACCAATAAAAACATTGATATGAGGATTTCTTGATTTGAGAATGCGGGAAATCGTTTTTCCTACCAATCCATTTCCTCCGATAATTAAAATATTCTGCTCCATAACTTTTTTTGACAAAAGTAGAGCGCTCCTATTTCAATGAGCAGGACAAATGTCTAAAAAGAAATTTCCTTTCTGATACGGCTTAAATGGCGTTGGGTAATTCCCAGATAAGAAGACAGATACTGCAATGGAATATTCTGAATATAGTCAGGATGATTCTTTAATAATGTTTCATATCGTTGCGCTGCGCTGTCTCTCTGAAGCTGAAAAAAACGTGTTTCAAGTTCAAGATATTCCTGCTCTGCAATGATCTTCAAAAATTTCGTCCAGTTGATGCTGTTCTTTACCAACTCATCTACTGCTTCTTTTTTAAGAATAATCAGTTCTGCATTGGTAATAGCCTGCATACTTTCTTTACTGGGACAACCTGAAACAAATGATGAATAGGCAGCAATCATATGATTGGGAAATCTGAAGCAATAGGTCATGTCTTTTCCTTCATCTGAAGTATAAAAAGAACGGAAAATACCAGATTTCACCAATCCTACTTCTTTGCAAAGTTCTCCTTCCTGTATGAAATAATCATTTTTATTAACGAGTCTTAACTCGGAAAATTTCAGGAACTCTTCAATTTCATCTTCTGAAAACAGATTAAAGCTTCGGAAATATTCACGTTCCATTCTATAAAATAAGTTTCAGCGAAAATAAATAAAATACTTCTTTGTAAACGCAGCGTTTTGATTTTTATAGAATTCTATTTTAAAAAAGTAAAGGCGGAGGCTGTCTCAAAAGTGAAATAGTTTGGCTTTTGTCATTCTGAACGAAATGAAATGTAGTGAAGAATCTCATATTTATTGTTATTAATAAGATTCTTCCTTCGTCAGAATGACACTTCCGAGACAGACTCTTTTTAAGCGAGAGCATATTGATAAACTTCAATTAACAGCAAAAAAAAATCATCTCAGGACGAGATGATATACCGTTTTGAATTTACTTGAGTTATTTATGAAGATATGAATGATGTTTTGTTATAACAAAGATAAGCCAGTCCCGGTTTTTATCCATCAGTGGAATCCCTAGAATTATATCCGTAAAAATACGGTTGTATAAAAAGAAAAGCCCTGCAGGAAATACCTTACAGGACTTTGGTTTATCTAACAATTCTTCTGTTTATTGTTTAGAATTCAAAATGTAAAGTAATGATTATCATGTACTTTTCATCCTGAACTTTATCTTTATTAAAGAGGGCTTACCAATTGCAGGAACCATTCTTTAACTTCTCCATCTAAATGAGGAGCCAGCTTTTCTTCACAGGTTTTATGGTAACCATTCAGCCATGCAATTTCATTTTCTGAAAGAATTTCCTTCACTACAGTGTCTTTAAAGAATGGGCAGAACGTCAATGTTTCAAACTCATAGAATGTTCCGTGAATTGTTTTTTCTGCTTCTTTTACTGCGATCAGGTTTTCATGGCGAATTCCATAATGACCTTCCAGATAATATCCAGGTTCGTTTGAACAAACCATTCCAGGAAGAAGTTCCTGAGGATTCAGGTCTTTTCTGATATTTTGTGGTCCTTCGTGTACATTCATGAAGCTTCCTACCCCATGTCCTGTTCCGTGGTTGAAGTCTTTACCTTCCATCCATAACGGAAGCCTTGCAATAGCATCAAGGTGTACACCTTTTGTTCCTTTCGGGAATTTCACCATGGATAAACGGATCAATCCCTGTAATACCAATGTTGAATTTCTTTTAAACTCTTCTGAAGGTGTTCCTAAAGCAAAAGTTCTCGTAATATCTGTAGTTCCTTCAAGATACTGACCTCCTGAGTCTACAAGGATTGTTTCCTCGTTGGTAACGTCTTTGCTTCCTTCTTTTTTGGCAGAATAATGCATGATTGCACCGTTATCTTTATATCCTACGATAGATCCAAAGCTTTCTCCGACAAAATTTTCTCCTTCAGCACGGAAGCCTCTCAGTTTTTCACCGATAGAATATTCATTCATTGCTTCTTTTCCAGCGTTGTGAGTTAACCAGTAAAGGAATTTCACCATCGCTACTCCATCTCTTACCATTACTGTTCTGAAACCTTCAAGCTCAGCTTCATTTTTCTGAGCTTTCATCAGATTTCCGGGAACCGGAGCTTTGATAAACTGATTGTCTGTCTTTAATGTTTCGAAAATCTGCTGGTTGCTGTTTGGAGAAACCAATACTTTTTCATTTTTGAATGTCTTCAGGTAATTGTAGAATTCTTCGTACGGCATCATTTTCACAAAGGCATCATCCATTTGTTTTCTTGCAGCCACTTCCATTTTTTCTAATCCTGTGAACAGCACCGCATCATTTTTAGTAATCACAATATATCCTAAAAATACAGGATTGCTGTCTACATCACTTCCTCTCAGGTTCAGTGTCCAGGCAACATCATCCAGGCTTGAGATAATATGTACGGTAGCTTCCTGTTCTTCCATTTTCTGACGGATTGCAGAAATTTTATCGGATACCGATTTCCCTGCTCTTTCTACCGGATGTACAAAAATTGGATTGGCAGATGGAATTCCTCTTTCTTTCCAAACTTCTTTTAAAAGTGGAAAATCTACCAGCGTAATATTTTTTGAATTCAATTTTTGAGAAAGCAATTCCCAGTTTGCATTGGAAGCTGCCACAGCATTTACCGCCACTTTACCGCCGGAAGGAATTTCTGAAATGATCCAGTCGATATAATTGGGAGTTCCTTCCATACCCTCTTTGAAAAGGTCGATTCCTGAACCATCCAGCTCGATAGCGGCTTGAGTAAAGTATCTTCCGTCTGTCCAAAGTCCGGCTTTATCCTTGGTAACCACCACAAAACCAGCGGAACCCAAGAAACCAGACAGCCAAGCTCTCTCCTGCCATTCTTCAGGAAGGTATTCACTCATATGCGGGTCTGCAGAATATACTATAAATGCATCAACATTATTTTTCTGCATTTCTTCACGAAGTGCAGCAACTTTTTCCTTTGAAGTCATTATTTTTATTTTTAACCACCGAAAGTTACAAAAAATTTGATGTCTGAAGGGTAAATCTACTGCCTATTTTGCTTAATAATCTGTTATTTTTAATGGGCTCTAAAAAAAAATCAAACCCTTAAACATATTCAATAAAAAAAACCATTTTCAAGTAAAAAAAACTACCACATTATCAAAATAATAAATTTTTGGAAGGATTATTGCTTCATTCTACTTCATGAAACAGCAAAACTACAATAACCACAGGAAATTTTATCCGCCACATCATTTTATTTATCTTCCATTGCTTATTATACTGGAGATTTTAGGAATTTACAAAATCTGGGATGATCCTGGAAATCAGCTGGTCTGGATACTCTTTTCTGTTGTGATTTTTTTGCTTTTTTATCTGGCATTTATGACACGGCAGCATTATGCACTGGGACTTCAAAACCGAATGGTAATTCTGGAGTTTAAGCAGCGTTATTTCGAGATTTTCAATAAAAGATCTGATGAAACTGCTGAAAAACTGAGATTTGACCAGATTGCTGCCTTGAGATTTACCTATGATGATGAATTCAAAGAGCTTTTATACAGAGCACTTCATGAAAACATCTCAGGAGACGAAATTAAAAGGTCTATAAAAAAATGGAGGGCTGACCGACTCAGAATCTAACACACCCACAAAATATATACTTATGAAAAAATGGAGCTTTTATAGTATTACGATATTAAGTTTGTTGACACTAACAAGTTGTGAAGCAGTAGAAACGATTTTTAAGGCAGGAATGTGGTGGGGAATAATCTTAGTCTGTGTGATAGTAGGGATTCTTTTACTGATTTTTTCGAAGGGTAAAAACTCTTAACCATGTTTTATGGAGAAGAATACAGATTTGGAGATCATTTCTCACCTAAAGCCTTCAAAAATTGTTAAAATAATGAAGGATCCGGAAGCTTCTGCAAAGGCGGTACATCTCGTATATACCACCGATGCAGAAACCGACGGAATTACCCGTAAGAAAACAGGAAACACATATTCCTATTATAAAGACGGCAAAAAGATAAAAGAGATAAGGAAGAAATTACCAGAATCAAAAGTCTGGTTATTCCACCTGCCTGGGAAAATGTATGGATCTGTGCTCTTGACAATGGCCACCTTCAGGCAACAGGCTTTGATGTCAAAAAAAGAAAACAATACCGCTACCATCCTCTTTGGAGCGCTTTAAGAAATCATACCAAATTTTACAGAATGCTTCAGTTCGGGTATGCGCTACCGGACATCCGGCTGCATATAGAACAGGATCTGGCGCTGAGAAATTTTGAAAAACGAAAAATCCTGGCTTTAATTGTAAGCCTTATGCAAAGAACCAATATCCGTATTGGAAATAATGTCTATGAAAAACTGTATGGTTCTTTTGGCCTAACCACTTTAAAGGATAAACATGTAAAGGTAAACGGACAGAAAATCTCTTTTTCTTTTAAAGGAAAGAAGGGCATTATGCATCAAATCGACCTTAAAAGTAAAAGGCTGGCGAGGCTGGTTCAGAAATGCAAGGATATTCCCGGAAAAGAACTTTTCCAGTATTTTGATGATGAGGGAAACCGGCATTCAATAGATTCCGGAATGGTAAACGATTATATTAAAGAAATAAGCGGTGAGGATTTTACGGCAAAAGATTTCAGAACATGGTCCGGAACAGTAAGTGCTCTGATTGCTTTTAAAGAAATCGGGTATGCAGAAAATGATTCTCAGTATAAAAAGAAAGTAAAAGAAGCCTTGGATATCGTTGCAGAAAATCTGGGAAATACCTCTGCTGTCTGTAGAAAATATTATGTTCATCCATTAGTCATCAATCTTTACGAGAACAATACCATCAAAAAATATCTTGATGAGCTGGAAGTTATTGAAGAAAATGACGGAAAAGCCGATCTGACAAAAGAGGAAAAGCTGGTTCTGAAAATTCTTGAAAACGAGAGAATGTGAGAAGATGGAAGAAAGGAAGCAGGGAGATGGAAGTTCTGAAATTCCTGAAATCAAATTCTGAACTTTCAACTTATTTTGATTAGGTTACTGCAATACTTCCAGCATCTGGCTTCCAGCTTCCAGCCTAATTATATTGAAATCCTGTTGTTGTTCAAAAACTGAACTCTATATTCCTTTGGCGTAATGCCTGCAATTTTTTTGAAAAGCTGTGTAAAATGGGAGGCGGTATGAAAATTCAATTCGTAAGCTATCTCCGCAATGTCTTTACTGGAGTGCAGTAATGCTTTACTGTAATTGATATCAATCTCGTTGATCCATTGTTTTGGGGACTTCTGAGTAACTCCTTTCACACATTTATTCAGATAACTTTCCGTTACCGATAGTTTATCAGCATAAAAAGCCACTCTCTTTTCTCCTACATGATATTTGAACAAAAGATCCCGGAACTGAAGGGACAGCTCCATGGGTCGTGTGGCAGATTTATGATGGGTGTCAGAATCTGTGCTCAGCATTTTGATTAAAATAAGATGAAGCATAGTAACCACAACATCATTGACATTAAGGTTATTCAGCCATAGTTCCTGCTCCATGATAGGGAGAAGCTGGGTAATCGTTCCATAGGTCAGGCTGTCAAGATTCAAAAAAGGAGTCATGAAAAAAATACTGCTTTTATGTTTAGGAAGTTCCTGTTCAGACAGAATATTATTTTCATAGGCAAGGAAGAAACCTTCAATATCGTCTGATAACTCAACAGTAGCCGTGATGGTTCCCTGTTTAATAAAGATCACACCTCCTTTTTCAGCGTGGTATTCTTTATTTTCAAGATACTGTCTGATATGTCCATTGGTCACGAAAATAATAAAATTGAACGTTGTACGGTACGGAATGACCGGCATGAGAATACCTTTAAGATAATTTTCTATCCGATACAGCTGTATATCAGCATTATTGGCTAATATCTTATCCGTAATATTCGGGAGAAAAAGCTTTTTATATTGAAAATTGGATAGTACTTCCATAATGAATTGATTATTACAAATTTAATACTGAAAATTGAATATTTGGATGTTTTTGTAATTTGTACAATGTCGGGTGTAAAATGTACAATGTATAAGAATAACATTATTTGAACGATCGCTTTTTTTTATTTTAAAATATTCAAGAAACAATTGCCCGCACCACATTATACATTATACATTATACATTATACATTATACATCAGAATTTATAATACACCCCGACTCTCACTCCAAAAGGACTTCCCGGAGTATACGTAAGGTCTGTAATAGGTTCTGCTTCTCCTTTCAGCTGGGTTTCTGTGGCAAACTGAGCTTCGTTCCATTTTACATTGAAAAGGTTGTTCAGCTGCACATTAGCGCCCCATGTCTGACGGTTATAAGAAAGCATCAGGTCATTCACAAAATAAGCTTTGGTTCTGATGCTGTTATCTTCCACAGCAGGTCTTGCTCCCAAATATCGGTACTGCAGTCCTAAAGAAAATCCGTGCAGGAAATCCCAGTTTACAGATCCTGTACTGGTTACTACCGGAGCCAGTGGCACATAATCCTGTCCTTTTTCTTCTTCAGTAAATCTTGCGTGGGAATAGTTGATATCCGCATTCAGATAGAAGTTTTCCAATGGCTGAAAACGAACTCCCAGATCGGCCCCGAAACGTCTTGATTTTCCGGAAGGTTCTACTACAGCATCATCTCCTACATACACAAATTCCTGCTGCAGATCCATATACCATAATGCCGGAGTAATAATTAATGATTTGAACGGATGTAATCTTACTCCGAAGTCTGCGCCAATAGAGTACGGAAGTGTATTTTCGTTTTTATTGGGAACTACCACTCTCAGGTCATTGGAATGAAAGCCCATTCCTGTTTTCAGGAACCACATTACGTTATCATTCTGGGCATAGGAGAAATTAAGTTTAGGGCTCAGTCTTGTTGCTTCTTTTGACTGTCCGGAAGGCAATTGTTCCACATCCAGCAGGTTGTGCATATTAAAAATAAAATGATCTACTCTCAAAGCCGGATTAATCGTCCATTTCCCTGTTTTCCAAACCAGTCCGGAATAAGCATGAAGATTGGTTTCTGTTCCTGTTACATCAGACAAACGGTCTAACAGAAGATCTCTGTGATACACATGGTTAAGCTGCAGGGTATTAATATCATCATTTCTTAATCCAATTCCTGAAGTCCAGTTTAAAGAACTGTTGGCAAATGAAAAAGTCTTGATGTATTTTACTTCAGCTCCGTAAATATTTCTTCCGTCCGTCTGCTGAATCTCGTCTCCATGTTCTTTATCTTTTAAATTAAAGGTAAAATCAGAATACAGATTAAAATTATATTTTGAATAGAAAGCCATGGCATCAATCTGTTCGGAAGGAGAAATAATGTGTTTAAAATTCATCTGAAGGTTTGTTCTGGAAGTTTTTCCGCCTTCTGTAGGATCAATACTTCCCCATCGTCCGATGATTCCATCATCTACGGCGCGTTCGGGAATTTGTCCGGAAGCATTCCAGGAAGAATTAAATGTTGAGAACTGGATATTGAAATAGTCTTTATCCGTAAGCCACTGGTTGTATTTTCCGAAGATATTGACTCTGTTAAAATTCTGTTTTACATCAAAAGGACCGTCTGTATAATTGTACTCTGCTGCGATATAGGCATTTTTTCTGCCCAGATCATCATGCAGAATATTGAACATTCCCAATACTCTTTTTGAATTGAATGAACCTCCTTCCAGTTTAATCATACTGTTTTTCAAACCATTGTACGTCTGAAAATCTACGTATCCAGCAGTATTAAAGTCTCCACGATCCATGTAATAGGCTCCTTTTCCGAAATCAATATTATTAACCGTTTCAGGAATCACAAAGTGTAAGTCTGAATATCCCTGACCATGGGCATGAGAGACAATATTCACCGGCATTCCGTCTACATTTACGCTTACATCAGTACCATGGTCGGCATCAAATCCTCTTAAAAAAAGCTGTTCAGCCTTTCCACCTCCGGCATGCTGTGCAATAAACAATCCCGGCACTTTTCTCAACAAATCCTGCGCGGAATTTACCGGAAATTTGTTCAGATCAACCTTTGTAATGGCGGATAAAAACGAACTGTGATTAATAGCTACTTCAGAAATCTGAAAAGGTTTATGCTGTAAAAAAATAACTTTATTTTTATCCTCATCATTGGCCACTACCCATTTTACCTCATCGTATCCCTGACGGCTGATCACAAGGGTATCAGGAAGGGATTTTACAGGAATGGCAAATGTTCCGTCTGTTCCTGTGTGAGTATGGCTGTTTCCGTGGTCATATTTTACCAAAGCATCTGCAATAGGAAATTTGTCATCTGCATCTTTTATTAGCAACTGTTTTTCTGCTTCCTGCGCCATTATTTTTCCACTGAATGCCATGACCAGAAATACTGCGGCTATTTTTGTTATTTTCATTTTTTTAGTTTAATTATATTTGAATTTTAGAAGTTAGAAACCAGAGGTTAGAGGAATATCAATAGTGAATTTTGCTTCGCAAGTAAATGGTCAATCATCGTGAAAAAAACTTTAAACTTTAAACTTTAAACCTTGAACTTTAAACGTTGAACTCTCTCACTCTCAAACCCTCCAACTCTAAGACTCTCTGACTCTTTATTTTTTTGCTTTAAGAAATACTTTCTGAATTAAAAGCGTAATCCAGGTTCCGGCTACAAATGGGAACGTAAATACACCACCCACTCTATCCAGACAGTGATTATCAATTAAAAGATCATCAATAGCAATGGTTAAAAGAACGGCAATCAATACCCACAGACCATCTGTTTTCTTTACTCCGGAGAAAACAATTGCGGAAAGCACGGCATTAAATCCAAATAATCCCATGTGAATTTCTTTGATAGGTTCTCCATTCAATTGTGATAATCCGGCTCCCAATATAGAAGCTGCCAATCCATATAAAGCCGCTATCGGAGAACTTATGAAAACAGCCAGGAAGAAAATCATTCCTGAAAGTATGCCTCCCTGAAATATTACTTCCCCAAAACCATTGGTACAAGCAAGAAAATCATCATATTCTGTAGAAATAACTTCACTGCTCAACATCGCAGAAGGCGGAATATGAGTAAAATGATGCAGCGTGAATACCAATACCCATGTGATAATGATAAATGGAAAAGTAAACACCGGAATTTTCTTTTGGATAAAGAAATGCTGAATAACAGCTGCCAACGCTCCTCCCAATACGATAAGAATCCATATTAAGAATGTTGTCTGAAACAAAAATGCCAATGCTACTCCCACAAGGGCTGCACTGAAGCCGTAAAGCCCTGCGTTGATTTCAGATTTGGCATAGCTAAGTTTCATCGCCGTAAAAGTTCCGGTTGCTGTGGAAAGCAGTACTGCCACTCCACACTGCCAGCTTCCCATAAAAATTCCTATCAGAAACAAAAGCCCGGTCCATCTGTTTTCCTGGAGCATAATCTGCCCGATTCCTTTTAAAACCTTATCGATAAAGGGAAGTTTTTTGAAAAATTCGTCCATAGTTTTTTTTGTATAATGTATTTTGTACAATGTAAAATGTATTGATGATTTGAAATTAATAGCAGGAGGTTGGAAGTTGGGAGCTGAAAGCGGGACTTTACCCTAAAGCTCTCACTCACTCTTACCCACAAACCCCTTCATTAGAATCCCGAACCTCATCACCATCCAAGAAAGACCATTCCAACTCCGCAAACGGTTACTACTGCTCCACTTACCACTCCCATATACCTTTCCAGTTTTTCAGTGTTGAATAATGTTGAGTAACCATAACGTCCCAAAAGAACCATTCCAAGCATTGTCAGGACCGTAGTTGCCGTAAAAGAAATAACCAGAACAGCAATTTCAGACATAGAATGTTTTACTCCTGAATAAAATAATAAAGGAATAAGAGGCTCACTGGGGCCCATCACGAAAATCATAAAAAGCACAAGCGGAGTTACTTTTATTCTTTTTTGAGGCATTACCACTTCGCTGTGATTATGTTCGTATACATATACATCATCCCCCATCACATCAAAATGTTTGTGAGGTTTGTTTCTGATTGCCTGAATGAGACCATATACCAGATAAACCCCTCCAAAGATCAGCAATGCCCATCCTGAAAAGTTCCCTCTAATATCCTGAAACCATGAAATTTTATTCAGCTGCCATCCGAGAAAAACTCCGATAAAACCCAAGATCAGAGAGCTCAGCACATGTCCGAATCCACAGACAACCGTTAATATTGCGGTTTTCATTCCACTCCATTTTTTGGATTTTGAGATCACTATGAAAGGCAGGTAATGATCGGGCCCCGAGGCTGTATGTATAAAGCTTATTGAAACAGCACTTAAAAGAAGTGCCCAAACTGTACTATCCATTTTTTATTTATTTTTTTACCTGAGAGCCTTGTCAAGGTTTTGAACCTTGACAAGGCTCTCCTTTTTTACTCGAGTGTCCAAAGGATTTCCTGAATATGAAGGAAAAAGTTGTACATCAGTTCTCCGCCATGTCCCAAAGCTCTTACTACAAAACCATTATCTTCCATAGCGGAAACACCCACTTCCATTTCTTCATGATGCTGTGTTGCGGCTTCAACAATCTCCTCAATCAATCCAGTTTTATCTACATTTTCTTTTGTACTGTAAAAAATCAGGGTTCCCTGGTGGGTATATTGTTCGAGATTTCCGATGCTATTGATTGGGATCATATCAGGCTGGATCAGGACATTATCTTTTACAACAAGTTTATTGTTGTGGTAGATTTCCATCACATTCTGAAAACGTTTCAGTTTAAAAACTTCTCCATAATGTTTTCTTCCACAGGTAATAATCTCGCTGATGATGATCTGACTATTTTTCCCAATATGAATATTCGCTTTACTTTTAAAGTTGGAATCCTCGTGCGGAACGATAGGATGCGGAACATAGGCAAAAGAAGTTTCATCTTCCATTGAAACATTCAGTTCCTGACGCGCTTCATCCTTCATATTGAAAAGCCTTTGATAGGATTGTGACTGTAACTGAAGGGCAGCTCCTTTTTCAATGGCAACGTCTAAATGGTAATGATCACCATCCAGAATTCCCGGAGAGGAGCTCATCACCATCTGATAGAGCTTTTTGTCACTTTTTCGCTGTCCTACAGAAACTACTCTGAAAGGAAGTGAGACATAAAGGTCTTTCACATAGGATTCTCCTCCCTTGAATCCTGCAATAATTTTTAAACGACTATCCATTTATCTTACTAAGTTCGGTTCTTCAACTTCTTCTAAAAGAGCATATTTTTTGATCCAACCGATTACTTTATCTAATCCTTCATCTGTTTTAAGATTGGTGAATACAAAAGGATTTCCTTTTCGCATTCTTCTGGCATCATTTTCCATCACTTCAAGGCTGGCTCCTACGTAAGGGGCAAGATCTATTTTGTTGATGATCAAAAGGTCTGATCTTGTGATACCAGGTCCTCCTTTTCTAGGAATTTTCTCTCCTTCCGCTACATCGATAATAAAGATGGTAACATCAGCAAGATCGGGACTGAATGTCGCTGAAAGATTATCCCCTCCACTTTCAATTAAAACGAGTTCAATTTCCGGGAAACGTGCTGCTAGTTCATCTACTGCTTCAAGGTTCATACTTGCATCTTCACGGATAGCAGTATGAGGGCAGCCACCTGTTTCTACTCCGATAATTCTGTCGTGGGGAAGAAGGCTATTTTTCGCCATAAATTCAGCGTCTTCTTTGGTATAAATATCATTGGTAATTACTCCAAGGTCATACTTACCGAATAATTTTCTGCTTAAACGTTCTAATAGTGCAGTTTTTCCTGAACCTACAGGTCCTGCTACTCCTACTTTTATGTATTTTCTATTTTCCATTTTTTTTATTTTTTTTAACGCTAAGAGCGCTAAGTTTTTTTGATTGAGAATATTTTACGATCGTAAAGGTGTTTCACTCAGCAGAGGGCAATTCATCAATTTGCTCTTTTATCTTTTAGGACATATAAAGTCTTGAATACAGTCTTTCATGCTGCATACACCTGATATCAAAGGCAGTGTTGCAAAGTCCCACCATATCCCGGTCCATTTCCATTGTTTCCCATACTGTTTTTTCCATTACGGGATATAGTGAGAATAAAATATCTTGTCCATCCAGCTGTCCGAGAGGAACGAGCTTTACCGCATTGGTAATCATTCCTGCAACAGAGGTGTAATAGAATCCCAAAAGAGCTTCATACAAAGGAATCTTCATTAAGTAAGCATATACTCCGAATACAATACAGTAATGAGAATTGGCTTCTTTATGCTGAACTGCTTTTTCAAAAGCCTCCATAAAAGGGAAACTTTCCCGTCTTTTGAAAATCTTAATCAGTCTGAGCCCTAATTTCTGACTGGCCTGGCGGATTTCTCTCGGGCATTTTATTGCATTGCATTCATTATCGAGAAGTATCAATGTTTCTAAATCTCCTTTTTCTGCAGCTTTATAAGCCAGTTTTACAAAAGCTCCATCATTGAATTTAAGATTGTACTGAAGCATATTCTGCACAAACTCTTTTGCCGTATCTGCATTATGTACAATTCTTTCCTGAACATACGTTTCAAGTCCGTTGGAATGGGTATATCCTCCGATGGGAAGTGTAGGATCTGCAAGATGAAGCAGTCCCGACAGGAAGTTTATGTTCATATTATTCATCTTTTGGGGCGGCCATTTTTAGGATTTTTGTAAAGATTGTTGAGCCCAGACTTCCATGTCCATGAGGTTCTACATTCGATTTAAGAAGATTCAGCAGTTTTACAGATTGTTTTTCCGGTCTGAAACCACTTGCTTCCAGCCATCTGAACATGGGCATTTCAAAAGGAAGCAATACTTTATCATTCTGAATGAAAAGCGGAATGTGTTTGTTTCCGATCTCATAGCACACGGTACCCATTTCTAACAGTGAAGCAGGCGACATCACAATCGCTTCTGTTTCGAGAACGTTTACTGCAATTATTTTTTCTGCATCCTCAAAAAGAATATCTCCTTCACGCAAACGCTGTCCCTCTCTTAGAAACTTGATCGCAATATCAGTTCCTTTTCTGGTTTTTTTACGTTGAATTCTTTTGGTGGTTTCAAACCATTCCAAATCGAGATAGTCTATGGTTTTATCTGAAGAATTTTCAGAGAGATTGCCTATGATTTGATTAATTATCATTTTTAGATTTTTTTCTGAAGTCTAAGTTTTTGGAAATGCCTACCCCGAATGTTGAACCGCTGATTCCTGCTACATAGCTTTTTGTCCAGCCTTCTTCTTTCGTTTTGGTTTGCAGCATTGAAAGCTCAGCAAATTTGAATTTCAATGCCCAGCCTCCACCCAGCAAAATCCCGATCAAAGGATAGGCACGAAGACGGAATCCATTAAAGTTCTGCATAGCATCAGCAGCCGTTGAAAGTTGCTGTCCCCAAACATAATGAGCATCCACCTGCCCGATTAATACAAAGTATTTCCCAAGCATTACTGACGGACTGTACCAGATACCGGCCTCATTTTGCTTATAAACAACGTTATGGTCTACCGTATTCTGTGAGTAGGCATAGTTGACTCCAATAAGATCATTATTATTGATGAAGTATCCCACTCCAAGCGGTGCGCTGGCAACTGTACTGCTGCTGCTTGATGGTGTTGTAATTTTAGAGTAGTCTAATGAACCGTACACCATAAACTGCCCTTTGGGTCCTTCTTCATCACTTTTAAGCCTGTGTCCGCCAAGAAACTGAGCGCCCAGATTTCCTGAAAGCACAGACATTCCGGCTACAGCAAGAGAAAAAACTGTTTTATTTAAATATTTCATTTTTAACCTTCGTTCTATAATTATTTTACATTCAGTGAGTAAACCTGGGATAAAGGAGTACCTGAAAGTGTCATTCTGAACGAAAGGATTCCTGCGAGATTCTTCCTTCGTCAGAATGACAGAACCAAATAATTTCGCTTTCAGATACTGTACTTTAAATTTATCTTAGAATAAGAAATACAACTGGGTTAAAGGAAGTTTTTCTGCCGGTTCACAAGTGATGTACTCACCATCTACTGTTACTTTGTAGTTTTCAGGATTCACTTCAATCAGAGGAGTCTTATCGTTATGGATAAGGTCTTTTTTTGAAATATTTCTACAGTTTTTCACCGGAAGAATCATTTTCTCTAATTTGTAAGAAGCGATAGTTCCGTTGTCAATAGAGATCTGAGAAACAAAATTGGCACAAGTTCCAAACTTAGCTTTTCCATGAGCTCCAAACATATTTCTGTAAATAATAGGCTGAGGCGTAGGAATGGATGCATTCGGATCTCCCATTTTAGCAGCAATTACAAATCCGCCTTTTACAATCATTTCCGGCTTTGCTCCAAATAATGCAGGTTTCCAGATGACCAAATCTGCTAATTTCCCTTCTTCAATTGATCCTACATATTCTGAAATACCGTGTGCAATAGCTGGGTTGATGGTATATTTAGCTACATATCTTTTTGCACGGTAGTTATTGTTTCCACTGTCCTGATCTTCAGCCAAATCACCTCTCTGCTCCTTCATTTTACTTGCCGTCTGCCAGGTTCTTGTGATCACTTCTCCGGGTCTTCCCATTGCCTGGGAATCCGAACTCATGATGCTGAAAACACCCATATCATGAAGGATATCTTCTGCTGCAATGGTTTCAGGACGGATACGAGAGTCTGCAAACGCCACATCTTCAGGAATATTTTTACTCAAGTGGTGGCATACCATCAGCATATCCAAATGCTCATCAATGGTATTAACCGTGTAAGGACGTGTAGGGTTTGTAGAAGCAGGCAGTACATTCGGGTACATTGCTGCTTTAATGATGTCCGGTGCGTGACCTCCTCCAGCTCCTTCTGTGTGGAAGGTGTGAATTACCCTTCCGTTGATCGCTCTCATGGTATCTTCAAGAAATCCTCCTTCATTCAGAGTATCGGTGTGGATGGCAACCTGAACGTCGTATTTATCCGCTACTTTCAAGGCTGCATCAATGGTTGCAGGAGTTGCTCCCCAGTCTTCGTGGATTTTTACTCCCAAAGCACCTGCTTCTACCTGCTCTTCAATAGGTTCTTCTGCCGAGCAGTTCCCTTTCCCGAAAAATCCAAGGTTCATAGGATATTCTTCAGCGGCTTCAAGCATTTTCTGCATATTGAATCTTCCCGGAGTAACGGTTGTAGCATTCGTTCCATCATTTGGACCTGTACCTCCGCCAATCATTGTTGTGATTCCGCTGTATAAGGATGTTTCAATCTGTTGAGGGCAGATGTAGTGAATGTGGGTGTCAATTCCTCCTGCTGTTACGATATATCCTTTTCCACCATGAACTTCCGTGGAAGCTCCGATAATCATATTGGGAGTCACTCCATCCATTGTATCAGGGTTACCGGCTTTTCCGATTCCTACGATCTTTCCGTCTTTGATTCCGATATCCCCTTTTACGATTCCCCAGTGGTCAATAATTACGGCTCCAGTGATACAAAGATCCAAAACACCTTCGTCTCTTTTAGCAGTAACATTCTGTCCCATTCCGTCACGGACTGTTTTTCCTCCTCCGAAAACGGCTTCGTCTCCGTAGTGCGTGAAATCTTTTTCAATTTCAATAATAATTTCAGTATCCCCTAGTCTGATTTTGTCTCCGGCTGTAGGACCTAATATATTGGCGTATTGTTTTCTGTCTACGTGTAAGCTCATCTTAGTGATTTTTAAAGTTTAATTCTTCAACTTTTGCAAGGCTTGCTTTTTTCTGTTCTTCAGAATCCACCTGCCCATCGACAAGGTTGTTGAAACCCATTGCTTTTTTAGTTCCTCCTATTTCTACCAATTCCACTTCTTTTTCTTCTCCCGGCTCAAATCGAACGGCAGTACTTGCTACAATATTCAGTCTCTTTCCGAAAGCTTTTTCACGGTCAAAACTCATGGCTTTATTAACTTCGAAAAAATGGAAGTGTGAACCTACCTGAATAGGACGGTCTCCTGTATTTGTTACTTTTATTTTTACAGTTTCTCTGCCTTCATTACAGATAATTGTACCTTCTTTTACAAAAATTTCTCCTGGTATCATAATCAGTAGGTATTAACGGATTGGATTGTGTACGGTTACAAGTTTAGTCCCATCCGGGAAAGTGGCTTCAATCTGAACATCGTGGATCATTTCTGCCACGCCAGGCATTACATCCTCTTTAGTAAGAAGATGAGCGCCTTCCTGCATCAATTCGGCTACTTTTTTTCCATCTCTTGCTCCTTCAAGCAAAAAATGACTGATGAGTGCTATGGATTCCGGATAGTTTAATTTAAGGCCTCTTGCCTTTCTTTTTAGAGCGAGCTCGCCTGCCAGAAATAGCATAAGCTTCTCCGTTTCTCTCGGTGTTAAGTGCATAATATTTTTATTTAAAATTGGACAAACAGAATCCCGTTCGCCTTTCTGCAAAGGCAAATAGAAATGTTCAGAAATGTAAAATGGGAATGATTTTTACGGACTTGTATTGACATGAATACAAATCATAACGAATCATTAAAATTTTAAAAGATTTAGCAGCGTGCTATCTGCAGGGAATGATACAGAATGTATCTTGGTTCGGTAATATAAATACGGGTTTGAACGGCCGCAACACGTGTATTGTAAGTATAATCTGCAAAGAAATAGTGTAACCACTGCTGTGCAAGTATCGAATAGTCAAACTTCACTTTCTCCCAGTCGTTGGAATCCTGTACATCCTGTGCATCTGAAAAGCTATACATTTCAGGCTGGGTCTGCTGATCAGATTTCTGCTGAAGGAGATGAATTTTTGAAAGAATATCAGAGTATGGTTGAGTTTTCCCTGTATGTGCAAAAAGACCTGCACACAACGCTGAGAAAAATATCACAAAAGAGAAAAATAAGACTCTTTTTTTCATACTGTTAATAATGGTGTAAAATTAGAACAATCTTAAAACCCAGGCTATCAAAAAAATTATTTAAAATGTTCAAAATCGCAACAAATGCAATTTTATGTATTTTTAACATTCCACTATAAATCCCTTATTTACAATACATAAGCACTATTTATAAACTATGACAAATATTTAATTGTCCCCATTCCCATAATTCTGATTGTTCATCTCCTCTTTTCCTTCTATTTAAGAAATCGAATAAATACATCTTGTATTCTCAATTTCATATGTTAAAAAACCGCTATCCATTAATGATTATTCAACAATCAAGTTTATTCCATAAAAGCAGGCGGTATTTTTTTCTTTCCTTATAATTATCGTAAATTTGTATACACATCTTATTTAATTTAATAAAATAATAAAACGTAATATGTCAAAAGCAATTTCGCAAGTACCATTAGCGGTAAACGAGCCGGTAAATTCTTATGAACCGGGATCTCCGGAAGTTAAAAGCCTTATCGACACTTATAAAAAAATGTGGGCTGAAAAGGTAGAAATCCCAATGATCATCAACGGAAAGGAAGTAAAAACGGATACAAAAGTACAGCTTCAGTCTCCACAGGATCATGCTCATGATTTCGGATTCTACTATCAGGGTGGTATGCAGCATGTGGATGACGCTATCAATGCGGCATTGGCAGCTAAAAAAGAATGGAATGAGCTAGGCTGGGAACAGCGTGCAGCAATTTTCTTAAAGGCAGCTGATCTTTTGGCTGGTCCTTACAGAGATGTGATCAACGCTGCAACAATGATCGGACAGTCTAAAAATGTACACCAGGCTGAAATTGATGCAGCTTGTGAGTTCATCGACTTCTTAAGATTCAACGTTGAGTTCATGACAGAAATGTATTCTGAGCAGCCGGTTTCTGACAATGGAATCTGGAACCGTGTTGAATACAGACCATTAGAAGGATTCTGTTTTGCAGTAACTCCGTTCAACTTTACAGCTATTTCCGGAAACCTTCCGACTTGTATGGCAATGTTAGGAAACGTAGTGGTTTGGAAGCCTTCTGACAAGCAGGTATATTCTGCAAAAGTAATCATGGATGTATTAATCGAAGCTGGTCTTCCTGCAGGTGTTATCAACATGATCTTTACAGATGGAAAAGAAACTGCTGAGAAAGTATTGGCTCACCGTGATTTTGCAGGTCTTCACTTCACAGGTTCTACAAAAGTATTCCAGGGAATGTGGAAAATGATTGGAGACAATATCCACAACTACAGAACATATCCAAGAATTGTTGGAGAAACAGGTGGTAAAGATTTTGTAATCGCTCACCCATCTGCTAACGTAGAAGCTGTAGCAACTGCATTGGTAAGAGGTGCTTTCGAATATCAGGGACAAAAATGTTCTGCTGCTTCAAGAGCGTATGTACCTAAGTCTCTTTGGGCTGATGTGAAAAAAGTAATGGAAACTCAAATGAACTCTATTAAAGTAGGTTCTCCAGAAGATACTTCAAACTTCGTAAACGCTGTAATTGATAAAAATTCTTTCGAAAAATGTAAAGGATACATCGACAGAGCAAATGCTTCCGGTGAAGCTGCTGTAGCCATCGGTGGAAAAGTTGACGATTCTAAAGGATGGTTTGTACACCCAACAGTAATCGAAACTACAAATCCTCACTACGAAAGTATGGTGGAAGAGATCTTCGGGCCAATCTTATCGATCTACGTATATGAAGATCAGGACTGGAAAGAAACACTAAAACTTGTAGATTCTACTTCTCCTTATTCATTGACTGGTTCTGTGTTCTCACAAGACCGTTACGCAATTAATGAAGCTTTTAAAGCGTTAGAAAATGCATCAGGTAACTTCTACATCAACGATAAACCAACGGGTGCCGTAGTAGGACAACAGCCTTTCGGTGGTGGTAGAGCTTCAGGAACTAATGATAAAGCAGGTTCTAAAATGAATCTTCTAAGATGGACCTCTGTAAGAAGCGTAAAAGAAACGTTTGTTTCTCCAAAAAACTACAAATATCCATATTTAGGGTAATCAACGATCATTGATCATTGATAAATGATATAGCAGCCTCGGAATTTCGGTTTCGGGGCTTTTTTGTGGATACGAGGATTCAGGTTCAAGGTTCAAGGTTCAAGGTTTAAGGTTTAAGGTTCAAGGTTTAAAGTTTAAAGTTTAAAGTTTAAAGTTTAGAGTTTAAGGTTACTGGCAGTTAAAAAAGTACTTTCATTTCCATAACACGCTCCCACTTCTAACTTCTAACTTCTAACTTCTAACTTCTAACTTCTAACTTCTAACTTCTAACTTCTAACTCCTATTCCCTGCAACCTGCTACCTAACATCTTTTAACAAACTTTACAGATATTTTACGACTTCCCAGGTACTGTTAGGAATAATTATTGATTTTTTGTTACTACACCTCAAAATAGAAGAATATGAAAAAGTTATTGTTAACAGCCGTTGGAATAGGAATATTTGCAGTGAGCTGTGGAACCAAAGAATCGACAATGTCAACCAGTAGCCGGGATTCAGCAACAGTAGGTAATACGCAAAAAAGTATACCTCCTACAACAACTGATACCATGACTACAAAAATGACGAATCCTGACAGTATCAAGATAAAAAGGGATTCTATGGCAACGTCTCCTGTCAAATAGTATTTATATAACATTCGATCTAAAAATGGAAAATCTGCAGATGAAAGCTCTGCAGATTTTTTTTATTGAATAACCAGAAATGTTGAAGTTATCATCAAGTTTTAGCTTTAAAGGACTATTATTTAGGTTTTGGCTAAAGCCGATGATGATATATTATTTTTAAAGGCGGGTTAAAACCCACCCCTATTGAATTTTAATGACAACATCTTTTATCTTTTATCTTTTAATTAATTCCTTATATTTGATTATCATCAACAATCAAAATTAACTATTATGAAAAAATTATGGATAGGAGCTGTTCTTGGACTTCTTTTCCTTGGAAGTTGTGCTCAAAATAAAGAAAAAAGAGAGGAATATAAAGAGGCTCACAATAAAGATTCTTTAAGAAATAAAATGGGAGATTCTGCTGTGGCCAACTCCATCCCTTCACCCGCAACCTCTGATACTTCAAAAATTAAAACCGACAGTACAAAAGTTAAATAAAATCACAAATCCACAGAAATCTGTGGATTTGCACTTAAAAAAACTTGACTGAAAAAAAACCGGGCAATCAACCCCGATTATAATATATGGTTCATATTCCTGATCAGAAGAATATTTTCCTTAAAAGCTAAAAAAAAGGGAATTGCAGTTTGGGCTTACTCTTATCTTGAAAGAAGAAAATAAAAATGATAAGCTGCAGCAGAATTACATCATGTCCCGTGAAACTGATGCAAATATATACCAGCAAAGCTTTTCTTTAAAATAATAGGTTGTTCATTTTCATGAAAATGGTAAGGTAGAATTAAAAAAACAAGCTGTTTTTAATCATTTTCGGGAAAATGGATATTTTTGTCTGATTGCTTTTCAGTATCCAGATATTTGATATATGCTGATGGAGAATAGTCTGTAACCGCTTTAAAGACAGCAGCAAATTTACTGTGTGAAGAGAATCCGCATTCATCGGCAAGGATACTTATTTTATACTGTCGGTACTTTTCATCATTGATTAATTTGTCTACAATATAATTGATTCTTAGACGATTGACATACGTTTTAAAGTCTGCACTTTTATGCTGATTGATAACATAAGACAGATATTTTGTATTGGTATTCAATTCACCGGCAAGAAAAGAAAGGGACATTCCTTTGTTGTTATAAAGATCACCTTTTTCAAAATTTTCAAGAAGTTCAAGCAATTTTGATTCTGTTTCGGAAGTCATGAGGGAATCATTCCGTCTGCGGTCTGCTTCAGAGTCTTTTTCATCAATTTCTTCCACAGATATATTGGAAAATTCGGCACCATCGGGTTGTTGTAAAGAATACTGAGTTCTGTTACTGATCATATTTAACTGAGCTCTTATAATATTTCTGAACTTTGAACGCTGTTTTTTCTGCTTTGCCCTGAATAAAACAAGTAAAACAACCAGCGAAGTAAACAGAATGATAATGGCTGCATTTTTTGCCAGATTCATATGTGCTCCTTTTTTACTGTTCTTTCCTTTCAGAATTTCTCCACCCTTCGCAGCAAAACTCTGATTACGGGCTGCAATACTGTCATAAGCACGTACATATTTCACAGCATATAATGAAGCTTTAAAATTGTCTCCAATTCCTTCATAGTAATCGTTAATATTGGAATAAACGGCTTTTTTAAGTTTAAGGCTTCGGGATGTGTCTGCAATTTTTTCTGCTTTTTTAAGATACACCTCAGCGTCCTTCCAGTTTTTCTGCTTCAGGCGTATACCTCCCAGCCCGTTATAAACCAGTCCCATTGTACAGCTTCCATTTTTAAGCAGTCCTTCCGCTTTTCGATAGTAATCTTCGGAAACAGAATAATCATTAAGTTTGAAATAGACATCTCCCAACAGCTGATATGAAGCTGCTGCTGTTCTGCTTTCGTTATAGCTGTTTATTTTTTCAAAATATTTCAGAGAGGATTCAATATGCCGTATCGCATTGGGATAATTCCCAAGCTCCATCTCATAGAAGGCCATTTCCTGATTCAGGAGCCCTGCGGCTTCATTACTTTTTTGAAAATCGGTAATCCGTCCGGAAGCCTCCAGCCCTTTTACAATGTATTTTTTGGATCTTTCGTATAACCCTACCTGTCTATATTGCCTCGCAAGTAATCTGGTCACCACGGCCATCCATTCCGGATCATTCATCTGATTGATTACCGAATGGGCATTTTCACTGAAACAGATTGCTTTTTTAAGTTCTCCTGCATGATGATATAGCTCCGAAGAAAGAACAAGACATTTGATCTTCTCTGAAGATGTTTGTGCCCTCATATACAGAGAATCTGCGGTTTTGATGGCTTTGGGTAAATCCTTATAGGCTGTAACAGAAGAAGTCTTCTCACAGATAAGGTCAAAGTTATTTTTTTTCTGAGCGAATATGGGGACTGCTGTTGCCAGCAAAAACAAAAATTTCAGAAGACTTTTAGGCATAAGAAAACAAATTATTATTTTTATTCTATAATAATTCATCATTATTTTCACGGAGTGTCTTTTTGTTTTTTACAAAACTAGTGATATTTTATTTTTTATTAAAACATTCTACTGAAATTTAATCATTTACCTTAAAACAGTCATTTGCGTTAATTTTAATAATAAGACTAAAACAATAGATGATTATCTTTCATACGCCTTGATAGCTGTTTTAAAACTAAAGTTCCTTTATAATTATTTTCAATATGAACGACTCATATGTCATCATATTTATTACATTTGCAGGGAATAAAAGTTTTTATGAAAAAAATAGCCATACTTTCCTCAATCTTTATAGGAGCTCTTGCATGGGCGCAGGGAATTAAATTTGAAGACAGCAATTTTGCTTCTATCCTTGCCAAAGCAAAAAAAGAAAATAAACTGGTCTTTATTGATGCATATGCCTCATGGTGTGGACCTTGTAAGCTAATGGTGAAAAATATTTTCCCGCTTCAGTCTGTAGGTGATTATTACAATTCTCACTTTATCAATGCTAAAATTGACATGGAAAAAGGAGAAGGAATTGAGCTTGCCAAAAAATATAACGTAAAAGCATTCCCTACCTATCTGTTTATTGACGGAAACGGTGAAGCAGTACACAGAACGTTAGGATATGTAGAAGAAAAAGACTTTATCCAGTTTGCCAAAGATGCTGAAGACCCGAATAAAAGACTTACTTCTCTGAAACAGCAATTTGAAAAGGGAGAGAAAAACCCTGAGTTTTTAAAGAATCTTGCCGGACTTACTATGTATAACGATGCTGAGTTTGCCGGAAAAGTACTTAACCGTTATTTCCAGCAGAAACCCAATTTAGATCAGGAAGATATCCAGATGCTTCTTTCAGGAGTTCAGACAACAGATAGTCCTTTGTACAAGATTTTCCAGGATAAAAAAGCAGAGATCATTAAATTCTTCCCTGAAGATAAATACGAAAAGTTTGATAAAAACATCAAGCTTAACACCGTTTCTAAAAAAGCTTATAACCCGGATACAAAAAAATGGGATGACAACTATTTCATGGCTGAAACCCAGAAATTCCTGAGCAAAGAAGAGGCTGACAAGATTTTAAAAAGAATGAAAGCCAACAGAGCTTTAAAGAACAAAGATATTCCTGAGTATGAAAAATTAATCCTTGACCTTTACAAAGATTATTCTGCAGCAGGTTCTGAAGAACTGAATTCTCTTGCATGGAACTTCTTTGAAAATGTAAGCAGTAAGACATCTCTGGAAAAAGCAATTACATGGGCACAAGAATCTGTAAAGAAAAACCAGAACTTTGCCAATACAGATACGCTAGCCAATCTTTACAATAAGGTAGGAGATAAGAAAAATGCAAAAATGTGGGCTGAAAAATCTATTGAACTGGCAAAAAGTACCGGACAGGATTCTTCTGACACAGAAAAATTATTAAAAAGCCTTTAATAGAGTATACTATATAAATAAGAAACCGCAGAACTTTCGTTCCGCGGTTTTTTGTTTTTTGATTAGAATGTTCAGTTATTATATACCAAAACCTGCATCTTAGTAAGCATTGCTTCTGTATCACCATTATATCCTGCATAAGCAGAAGGAACAAAATTAACTGTAGCACTCCCAGACCACGAAGTATATTGAATTTTAAAAGTATAAGTTCCCGCTGCAAGGGTTACCGATTTCAAAAATGTCACCGGAATCGGCATATTTAGCAAAGTGATTCCCCCAGGAAAACTTCCTGCTTTAGTAGCGAAAGCTGAAGAAATTTTCACTCCATTCTGTAAAAGGGCAAAAACCCCTTGGCTCGAATTACCATCTAATAATGTAGCATATCCTAAAATAGTAAATAAAAAGGTCTGAGTTCTCCCTGCAGGAACTGTTAAAGTAATAGTAACTCCCGGCACATCAATTGTTGCTCCAGGAGCAGCTGTAGCAGCTGTAGTTCCCTGTACATAATAAGCGTTGTTAATCGTTCCGCTTATTGTATTCACTGTTTGCCATGAGGGTGCAGCCGCAACACCGTTAGAAGTCAGAATCTGACCGGAAATTCCTGCTGATCCAGCTGTTGTACTATCTCCACCTACATTTAATTCATTTACTACCTGTAATGAACCGTTGACATGTAAGGTTTTCTGAGGAGTTGAAGTCAGTATCCCGACCTGCCCCCAAAAAAACATGGGAACTAAAAAAGCTCCCAGTAATAAATAATTTTTCATGTTTTTTGTTTCTAGAAATTTCGCTTAATAAACTTAATAAAGTTACTATTATATATATTTTTCTTAAAAAAACTTTAATGAATATTTTCAATTAAAAAACAACAACTATACTATAAGTTCTATAACACAAAAAATTCACTTTAAAAACCAAAAATACGTACATAATATACTAAAAAACAATGATTTAAATTAAATTATTAAAACAAATAAACAAAACAAATTAAAACCTCTATTAAAAACAAAAAAAAACACAGAACGAGAGTTCTGCGGTTTTTTTTTAGCTATTTTGCAATGAAGCCTTTTCGCCTTTTTGTTTATTAATATTCAAACAGAACACTTCCCCAGGTAAATCCGCTTCCGAAAGCTGAAAGAAGAACCAAATCTCCTCTCTTGATTTTTCCTTGCTCAATCGCTTCACTTAAAGCAATGGGAATAGAAGCAGCCGTTGTATTTCCGTATTTCTGAATATTATTAAAAATCTTATCATCCGGCAGTCCAAATTTTTGCTGAACAAACTGAGCAATTCTAAGATTCGCCTGGTGTGGAATGAACATATCAAGATCTTCAATGGTTTTCCCTGCTTTGTTCAGTGCTTCCATCATGGTTTCCGGAAATCTTGTTACGGCATGTTTGAATACAAAGTTTCCGTTCATAATAGGATAAACTTCTTTATTGGTAACATTCTTCGGTTCTTTTCTCATTCTGTCACTCCATCCGAATTTAGATCCCGGAAACTGTGTACATAATTCATCGGCATATTTCCCTTCAGAATGCATATTCATCGCTAAGATATCCCCTGCATTTTCATCTTCTGATGCAGAAAGAACAACAGCTCCTGCTCCATCTCCAAAGATTACAGAAACCCCTCTTCCTTCGTCAGAAAAATCCAATCCGAAAGAATGAACTTCTGCTCCTACAACAAGAATATTTTTATAAGTTCCTGATTTAATAAATGCATTCGCAACACTCATAGAATAGACAAATCCTGAACACTGATTTCTTACATCCAATGCTCCAATGGTATCACATCCCAACATATCCTGAAGCAATACTCCACATCCGGGAAAATAATAATCCGGAGAAAGTGTTGCAAAAACAATATAATCAATATCCTTAGCAGTCAGACCCGCTTTTTCAAGGGCTTTTTCAGAAGCTTTAAATCCTAGATAAGCGGCTGTTTCCTGAGAATCATTTCTATTTTTACGATGTCTTCTTTCCTTGATCCCCGTTCTTTCCGTAATCCACTCATCATTGGTCGTCATGAGTTTTGCTAAATCATCATTTGTAACAACGTTATCTGGAACATAAAATCCCACACCTTTTATTGTACTTTTAATCATATAGTTTTTTAATTTTGGCAAAGATAAAACTTATTTAACACATAGTTTTTCAAAATATTAGTATTTTTACTTTATGCCAATTGATACGATATACAGAACCTCCCAGTGCGAATGGGTAGATGTAGAGGCTCCTACTGTAGAAGACCTGAAATTTCTTCATGAAAGATATGAAATCAATAATCTTCTGCTGGAAGATACAATGGATCCTAATCACCTTCCGAAATATGAAGAAGACGGGAATATAAAATTCTTCTTACTCCGTGAAAGTACAGAGCTGGAAAGAAAGAATTTGAATACCATCAGCGATATCAGCACCAAGATTGGAATTTTTTTGGTTGAAAATACCATTATCACCATCCACAGGATGAAAACCAGAAGCATCACTGAAGTCAAGAAGAAAGTTTCTTTGATTCAGGAAGATCTTAATCCTCAGCAGATCACGCTGATGATTGCTATATTGATCATGAAAAGTTTTGATGATGAATCTTTAAGTCTGTTTGAAACGATGGACAATATAGAGAATGAGATTTTCCTTAAAAATACCAATCATACCAGCCAGATCCGCCGTCTTTACAAACTGAAACGAAAATCAGGATTAAATTCCAGGGTACTGGTGATTTCCACGGATGCTATTGATAAATTTAAATTACTGAATTTACAGGACTCTGAAATTGTCGATTTAAAGGATAAGCATAAAGATGTAGTGGCAGATTTTGACCACTTGAATATTCAGATCACCAACCTTATTTCCATGTTCCTTGCACTTTCGGATCAAAAGGCCAATCAGGTGATGAAGGTTCTGGCTATTTATTCAGTTTACTTCTTACCGATTACTTTTATTGCCGGAGTTTACGGAATGAACTTCGATAATATGCCTGAGCTTCACCATAAATATGGATATTTTATAACGCTTGGAGCCATGGCAACGGTTGTGATCAGTACGTTTATTTATGTGAGACGAAGACAGTGGTGATTAATTTTATATCAACACAAAAGCGCAAAGATTTTATCTTCGGTAAAATAGACATCGGTTGATTGCATTTTTGCCTTTAACCAACACACCATCAAAACAAAATACCATGACCACTGAAAACCTCAACAAAATTCTGGGAGATCCTTCTCTTTCACAGGCATCTAAAGATAAACTGCTTGCCTTACACGAGAATATATCTGCCAAAGAATTCTCTGATCTTCTGGATCAGAATGGTAATCAGTATGTAGAATTTGTACAGGAAGGTGGCGGTGTCTGGGGAAGCGCATTGGTAGGGTATCTTTACGGACTGGAAATATTCGGCATCCGTTTTCTGAAAGTAGCAGGAACAAGTGCCGGAGCAATAAACACCATGCTCATTGCAGCCTGTAAAACCAAAGAAGAATCTAAAAGCGCCTTGATCAAAGATATTCTTTTCAGTTGGGATTTTTCAGATTTCATGGATGGGAAAACCTATGTAAAAACAACGCTCCATGCGATGCTGAACAACAAAGATTTTTTTAAGATCAATGCTGTTATTGCCGCTATCCTTTTTATTATTCTGATCAGTATTCCTTTTTTCGCTCCTTCAACAACAATTCTGAATGCCAAACTGATGTTTCTGATTCCTCTGATTCCGGCTGTCATTCTCTTTTTCTGTATTCAAAAGCTCTACAATAATTTCAGGAAAGAAAACAGCGGACTGAATCCGGGAAATGCTTTTCAGAATACCATGCAAAATGCACTGGATCAATTTGGAATAAAAACGGTTGCCCATCTCAATGAAAAATTCATTCAGAAAGAACAGGAGCTCAACCTCAATTACCGTTATGGAAACGGGCAGGAATATTATCTGATGGCGCTGCAAAGCATCGAAAAAATTAAAATCAAAAATCAGGTACACATTGACCAAACCCGATACAGAATTTTCTATGAAAGCGCTGTCAACAATGATTACTATAAAAACAACCCGTTTTATCTTCTGAAGTCTGAATATGTAATCATTACCACCGATATCAATGCTAAAATTAAGGTAGAGCTTCCTACGATGGCCAATCTCTACTGGTCTGAAGAGGAACTGAAACACATCAGTCCGGCTGAATTCGTAAGAGCCTCTATGGCGGTTCCCCTTTTCTTTGAACCTTTTCAGAAACAAATCAATAAAGATGACAGTTCTGTAAAGTACGCCTGGAGATACTGGATGAATACAAAACCGGAAGATATTAATCCTGCCGGAGTTTTCATTGATGGTGGCAGTATTTCCAACTTTCCTATTGACCTGTTTCATGCTGATGAAGTTTTTTATCCGAGAATGCCCCTTTTCGGAGTACAGCTGACGAGCGATTCTGCTATTCTTTCTGAAAGAGGGAAAACCAGTGAGGAAATTCTCAAAACGCCCTTCAGTTATGCCGGAAATATCATCAGCACCTTAAAAGGATTTAATGACAAAACATTCCTTACCAAACATACTTTTTATCGTTTATACAGCATACAAAGCGTCAACTGCGGTACCAGCAGCTGGCTGAACTTCTTCATGAAAAAAGAAGAAAAGGAAGAACTTTTCAACAGAGGTTTTCAGGCTGCCCTTGATTTTCTTAACACCTTTGATTGGGAAAAGTACAAATATGAAAGAATGATGCTTACCATGAAGGAGAAAAAAATACTGAAGGAAGAAGATACACCTACGGTGGGATAAGGATTTTTAGGTATTTTAGCCGAAAAGCAAATTTAATCATGAAATACATCTGCCAATGCTGTGGAGAAGAGAAAGAAGACTGGCCTGCAATAGCCTATTCATATCCTTATTTTTACTCCTGCTTATCTGAAGAAGAATTAAAGAATGCTGAACTCAGTTCAGACCTTTGCGTTGTAAAAGAGGAAGAAAATACCCATAGATTTATCCGTACTGTTCTTGTACAGGAAGTCACAGATGATTGCAGAGATCTGGATTACGGAATCTGGGTATCCCTGAGTGAAAAGAGCTTTGATGAATATGTGGAAAATTATGACAATAAAGAATTTGAAGCCGAGTATTTCGGATGGCTTTCTACGTATCTTCCGGATTATGAATTTGAAGAAAGTGTTCCTACCACAGTTGTAGTGAATAATTCTATCGGCCGCCCTTTTGTCTATCCTCACCAAAGTTATGACCATCCATTTGTACATGATTTTTATAATGGAATTGCAAAAGAAGAAGCAGAGAAAAGAATCAATCGGGTTTTAAATAAATAGAAAATGAAATCAATTTACAAGTACCTATTTTTTATCGGATTATCAATGTTTGTTCTATCCATTATAATGTTTTTTACGTCTGTTGGATTATTTACAGCAAGAGGAGATTATTCTGAAATCATTGTAAATTTAGGTGAAATTTCCTTTTTCCTCTGGCATCCTTTTTTAATCATTGGAATATTTTTAACTATAGTAGGAATAGTTGGTAGACTAAAAAAAAATAAATAAAAATATATTAACTGAATATGAAAAAATTTGTGTCAGAAAAATTCCATATTATTCTTTTGGTACTCACTTTAGGATTAATCATATTCTGCATGGTAGACGAGAATTTATGGGTAAAGAAAATGCTCAAATCCCCTAAATATACAATTGGAGAAGCTGTTACGGATTGGCATCCAAAGAATAACAATGGTGTAGGAACAGATTATAGATATCAGGTTAGTAATAAAATATATTTTAAAACAACAAATTATTCTTACAAAAAAGGAGATAAATTCCTCATCATTTTCGATTCTGTAAAACCTAAAAATGCAAAAGTTCTTGGCATTTATTCTATTGAGAACTATCTTATAGATTTAAAAGTTCCTTCAAAAGGCTGGAAATATCAGGATGTGCCTTTTAATATTGATAGTAATACCATAAAGAAATATTTACAAGACTGGAATGTGGAACCTTTTGAATATATTCAGCAATAAAGTTGAACTCCTTTAATTCAAGAGTCCAACTTCATTTTTATATTGTTACAAATTATCCAGAAACTCCAGATACATCGGAACACTTCTGTTGATCCATTCATCGGAAGAATCTCTTTCAATTCCATAATAAACGAAAGGTTCTTTGTAGTCTGCCTTTATATAATCAAAGGTCAGTTCGTAAGGTCGGAAAAGTTCCTTCATGGTGTATTTATATTCTCCAGATGTACTGTACCCTTCTTCATCTATTCCTGCGGTAACAGCCAGTGACATTTTCTTTCCGGCCAGTTTGAAACCGCTGTTGCTTCCATATGCCCAACCATACAAAACCACCTCATCCAGCCATTGTTTTAAAAGCGGCGGACTGCTGAACCAGTAAAACGGAAACTGAAATACAATCTTATCATAAGATTCCATCAGCTTTTGCTCCTGAGCTACATTGATTTTTCCGTCAGGATAAGCTTCGTATAATTGATGAATAGTATATTTTTCAGGGTATTTTTTTAATTCGTCAATCCATTTTTTATTGATAACAGATTTTTCAATATCAGGATGGGTAACAATTACTAAGGTCTTCATTATGTTTAAATTTCTATGACAAAATTACTACACGTAACTTACATTTCGTACATTAGCTACCCATTGTATGGTACTATAAAAAATGTAAGTAATGACTAAAATAAAGGAAAATTCAACCAATTTTGCCAATAAAAAAGCGCTTGCCGATGAATGTCCGGAGATCTATGCTTCCAATATTATCGGGGGACAATGGGCATTGGCGATCTGCTGTTATCTGATTAATGGAAAAATGCGTTTTGGAGAATTGAGAAAAAAGCTTCAGAACATTACGGAGCGTATGCTTACCCTTCAGCTCCGAAGGCTGGAAGAAGATAAAATCATCACCAGAACAGTGTATGCTGAAGTTCCGCCAAGGGTAGAATATGAACTTACAGAAATAGGCTACAAACTGAAACCCATCATCCTGGAGTTTGAAAAATGGGGCAATGAGCATAAAGAACTGATGAAGCAATCATCAAGGAATAATTGAGATTCCTACGGAATGACCAATAGAAGTATTTAGTCTTAAACACGCACCTTGTCATTCCGTAGGAATCCAGGCATATTATTTAGCCGTTTTCCCCCTCCACAAAGGTTTTTGAGCCAATACTTTCGAATGTATCGGACAGCTTTCGTGATGAGCTCCTTTGAGATATCCCGTGCTCATGAGAAATTCATTGACAATCTCTCCGCCTGTAAATTTGAAGGTTTTCTTGAATAGCTTCATCCATTCCTGCAATGTCATTGGATGATGATGTTCCAGCCATTTCTCGAACGAACCAAATTCCTTCTGTAATTCTATAATCTTTTTTGCATTTTCAATGGCAGCATTCACTTTCAGTTTATTCCTGATAATCCCCGGATCGCTTAACAGTCTTTCACGGTCTTTCTCTGTATAAGCCGCTATTTGCTGAATATTAAAATTGTCATACGCTTTTCTGAAGCTGTCTTCTTTTTTCAGAACGGTTTCCCAGCTTAATCCCGCCTGATTGATTTCAAGAATCAGTCTTCCAAACAACTCATTATCATCATGAATAGGAAATCCATAATAGTTATCATGGTAATTTTTGTGCAGTTCTTTTCGGCTTTCGGGCTGCATTCCTTCTATGGCTAAACAATAACTCATTGAAATATTCTGTTTAAATTCTAAATAATGTGGTAAAGATAAGACAGGTTTGTGACAACTGTACGTCAGTAGTATTTTAATGTTAATAATAATTCCATGTGCTTGAGGTCTTTCAGCTCAGAGAATATTTAGTAGTTTAGAAGACTCAAAAAACGATCAACATGAAATCTCTGTTTTCCATTCTTCTTATGATATGTTCAATATCCTTTCAAGCACAGAATTTATACTCAAAGGCTTATGGAAATCCGAAAAATACTCCTGTCATTTTTATTCATGGCGGCCCCAGCGGAAATGCAACTTTATTTGAAGGAACTACAGCTCAAAACCTTGCCGACAAAGGATTTTATGTCATTGTCTATGACAGACGTGGTGAAGGACGCTCAAAGGATGAAAATGCAACCATGACATTCAAAGAAAGCTTTGAAGATTTAAAAAGTATTTATACCACTTACCATATCAAAAAAGCCAATATTCTTGCCCATAGCTTTGGAGGAATTATCGGGACTTTATTTACAGAACAATTTCCGGAAAAAGTAAAATCCCTTACGCTTGCCGGAGCTTTATTTACCCAACAGGAAACCTACAACCATATTATAAAACAAGCTAAAGAACATTTTAAAAATGATCCTGCCCGGCTTAAAGAGATTTCGGAAATAGAAAGTCTAGACAAAAATTCTGCTGCTTATAGAAAAAGATGTTATGATATGGCTGGGAAACTTGGATGTTTTGATATGCCCCATCCTACTCCCGAAAGTGAAATGCTGAGAACGGAATACAAAGCAGGGGAATTCAACAAAAACAATATAAGAAACCCTGATTCTCCTCTTAAATTCTACCAAAATGAGTCTCAGAATAATCTTGATAATACTGCCATTTTAAAAAGTATCAGCAAAAAAGGAATTCCCATTTTTGCAGTGTATGGCAAGAATGACGCAATATTTTCAGAAAAACAGCTGAATGATCTTAAAAATATTGTCGGGAAGAACCATTTCAGGCTTATTGATAACTGTTCCCACTACTTATTTGTGGATCAACAGAACGATTTCCTGGAATTTATAAAGCTCACATTAAAATAAAGTGTAGTTTTGTAACCATGCCCCATTCAGGAATCCATATGAAAACCTATAAAGCCATCATTACGATGCTTATATTGGTGTTTTCATTATCACCATGTTCTGTGAAAAGAAATGTTCTTGATATTTTTGACATTCAATACATCAGCGGGCTGAATAAAGTAAAAACAACTTCATCTCTTTCCTTTAGCTGTGATCTCGCTTCTGCTTCTTCAGGAATTTCAGTTTCAAAAACTAAAGTTCAAAGCCGATACAGTAAATTCTTATTGAGTGCTAATCAAGCTACAGGTAACTTCGTTGAAGAAAAGATTCTCCTCAATACCTATTCCGGGCATTCTACAGGAAACAGCCCTCCAAAATATATTCTATTTAAAAGACTGAAACTTAATCTGATTTAAAAATTTTTAAATCTAATAACAATCAGTTTTTTACAATACAATATTAATTTCAATGAAACATACCATAAACAGCCAGTCTTCGGACCTGGCCGGATTATATACTTTATCCCTCCGCATGGTGATCGGATGGACTTACTTTTCAGCGTTCTGGCGCCGACTTATCCTTGAAAACAAGCTTATTCCTGACGAAAAAGGATACATAGGAGAAAAATTCAATCATTTTTTACCTAATGCCCTCGGCATAAAACCTATTATTGAATATCTTGTTACCCACCCGGATGCCTTGGAGCGCTCCATGATCATCTTTACCATTATTGAAGCCGTTGTAGGATTATTCATTATTCTCGGATTATTTACACGGTTAATGAGTATCGGAATTTTCAGTCTTGCCCTCGGGATATTATTAGGTTCCGGCTGGCTGGGAACAACCTGTCTTGATGAATGGCAGATCGGAGTTTTAGGAGTTGCCGGCGGATTTGTTCTGTTTCTTACCGGAAGCGGTCCTTATTCACTGGATTATTATTTCATGAAGAATAACAAAAGCTTCACTCAAAAAAGATGGTTTCAGTGGCTTGGCTCAGGAAATTTCCCTGTCTCACAACCCAAAGTTCTTGTACTGGCAGGTTCGTTTATCATATTGGGTTTAACTCTTTTTACCAATCAGTATTTCCATGGAGGTGTATGGGGAACCCTGCATAATAAATCGGTAAAACCGAAGCTGGAAATTTCAAATATTTCTCATACTAATTCGGATTTAAAATTTGAAGTGTACAGAACGGAAGGAGCCGATGTGTACGGTTCTTTTCTGATAGGCATTCATATTCTGGACAAAAATGGAAATATTTTAAAAGAGCTGGATCATAAAGAACTTGCCGGATTGTCTAAAGAAAATATAAAAAATCATTATGTTGCCAAAGTGAAACCGGGAAAGCACAGTCTGGTAGTTCCATTGGGAGCAAAGGCTGATATAACCGTGAGTATTGATGATATAATTGAAAAAAGTGAAATTCAGGCTCTAAAGCTGATTGATATCAGTGGTATTGAATGGATTGAGAATATTAGATAAAATATTTTGTTGGTAGGCACAAAGGATTTTCATGCTTTAGGCTATAAGACGCAAAGATTTTATCTCCGATAAAATTGAATGCTGCAGACGATATTTATCTGTTTTGTTAAATGGGCAACACCCATTCCTATTGATTTTTCTTTATGATATCATTTCGTGAAAATAAAATCTACGGAATCAACTAAATCGTAAGTTTGCTTATCAGTTTTGTCTCAAACCATTGGATATTTATCCATAATAAAAGCGGATTAAAATCCGCTTTTATCACTATTTTGAAATAAAAATTCTGTAAAATCAACGAGATATTTGTAAGAATTCTATTTTTCTACGATTACTACATGATAACTGCATGAGCTGTCAGGATCTAGTTTGAGGACTTTTATATCCAATAAAACATCCAGTCCCATTGTATCGCAAACTCCCTGTATGAAAGGTTTTATGACCGGCCATTTCAGCAAACCCGCAATCTGCAGGCTCTGGGTGATTTTATGATAGCGGTCTACTCCTTTAATCAGTAATTCACATTTGTAGTCATTTAATTCTTTAAATTCAAAGTTATATTCGGGACTGGATGTAAAAATTGCTCCTATCAGTATTTTTGCTACAGCAGGAATACCAGGCTGCAGGTTAGGTTTTGTTTCAAGATTTCTCAGCGCCATTCTTGATCCGAGATCATACATAAAAGTACTGGAAAGCTGTTCTATAGCTTCTGCTCCATAAAGTTTTCCGATTTGTTTGAGCATCCCTCCATAAAAAGCACCTGTAATATCTGACAAGCGCTGGGTAAGTTCAGTAAAGGTTTTGGGAAAGAAATCTGAAATAATCTGAGGCTGATCCATTTCAGGAAGATAAACATCATTTTCTCTGAAGTCGGATAACGCGGCATAAGTTTCCGGCAATTGAATTTGATTCATATTTAATACGGTTTAATTAGGTAACGCAACGAAACACACCACTTCATACAGCTTCGGAAATGGGAAAATTGTCTTTATGGAATATAAAAACAAAATAAAAAGTAGCTGTTTCAACTGTTTTTAATACATGAAGTTCAGATAAAAATCTGATACTGTATTGCGATAAATCCTTTTTGATTGGACTCTTGAATGGTGAGGGAATGTATTCATACTTTTTTCATTTGGTATGGTAAAGCTAGACAAAATAAATAAATTCTCCAATATGTGATATTATTTTTTCTTTAACAAAATTACAATCCAAAGATATTGACTGATACTATTTTACAACAGAAACAACATAAAAAAACCTTCGAAAAGTTCGAAGGTTTTTTTTATTATAATTTAGTGCATGGCTTCACTCAAATCTATTTTTTCTTTGCTCTTTCTTTCTTTTACAAGTAAGATAAACGGAATACATATCAGGAATACGATTCCGAGGTAAAGAAATACATCCATATAGGATAATACCGTTGCCTGTTTCGTTACGGATAAGTCGAGCATTTTATATGCGGCATTCATTGCTGCATCAGGAGTCATTCCTTTCGCTATAAAATTTGCTTTAAGGGCGGCAAGCCTTTGCTGAACTTCAAAACTGTTTTCGTCAAGGTGGGAAATCAGGTTATTCCTGTATTTCTGACCCGCATTGGCAATAAAGGTAGTAATTGCTGCAATCCCGAAAGATCCTCCCAGCTGTCTCATCATCCCTGTGAAAGCGGCTCCCTGGCCAATCTCCTGCCCTTTCAGTGTACTTAAGGACAAAGAGGTAATCGGAATAAACAATAATCCCAAACCTGCTCCTCTCACAATCAACATCCAGAAGAAGGCATCTTTACTGGTATCCGGTGTCAGAATTTTGTATCCCCAGAAGCTATAGACAAAGAAGATGAATAATCCTAAAGAAACCAGAATCTGTTGTTTTGCTCCTTTTGCCAGTAATCTACCAATGATAGGCATCATAAAGGCCGTCGTTAAAGCTGCCGGAATCATCAGTGCCCCAGACTGAAGTGCTGTCCATCCCAAAATACTCTGGGTATACAGTGGAACGATGAACGTGGAACCATACAGCCCGAATCCAAGCACGAATGACATCATGGTTCCGATTCTTAGGTTACTATTTTTAAGTACCCTGAGCTCAACGATTGGATATTTAAAGGTAAGTTCTCTCCAAAGGAATAATATAAATCCTAAAATTGCGGCTACTGTGAAGGCTACAATCATTCCGCTTTCAAACCAGTCTTCTTCATGTCCTCTTTCCAGAATGAACTGTAATGAACCTACTGTTACTGCCAGCAATCCAATCCCAATCCAGTCAACATCCGAGACTTTACGTTTTTCTGCATATTTCGGACTTCTTACAAACTGCAGCGTCATCAAGGTTGCTGCAATTCCAATCGGAATATTAATATAGAAAATATAGGGCCAGCTGAAGTTATCAACGATATATCCTCCAAGAGGCGGACCTAAGGTAGGACCGATAATTACTCCCAAACCATAAATAGCCTGAGCCATACTTCTTTTTTCAATCGGATAAGATTCCGTAATAATCGTCTGTGAAGTTACCAATAAGGCTCCCCCACCGATTCCCTGCATCAATCTGAAGAACACAAGTTCCCAGATATTGGTCGCATTTCCACATAAAAATGAAAATATGGTAAATATAATGATGGATGCCGCAAAGTAATTTCTACGCCCAAACTGCTGGGAAAGCCAGCTCGTCATTGGTACTATAATTACGTTACCAATGGCATAAGCCGTAATTACCCAACCCACTTCAGAAAGTGTAGATCCAAGATTCCCCTTCATTTCATTCAAGGCAACATTGACAATCGTGGAGTCTACAATTTCAAGAAGGGCACAAAGGATAGCCGTAATCGTAATGATTACTCTACGCGCTCCATATTCTACTAATGAATCTTGCATAAGTTTTTTACGATGTAAAAAATCAATTGTGAATTTTGCTTCGCAAGTGAATAGTGAATTTTAAAGCTGATTCCCTATTAACAACGAAATTCATTGACTTTTAACAGTTTTAAAGGTTATTTCAAAGCAACTTCTGCCTTCACGTTCATTCCTGTTCTTAATCTTTTTGCAATGTTCTTATCAAGATTTACAAAATCGATTTTTATAGGAAGTCTCTGAACTACTTTTACGAAGTTACCACTCGCATTATCCGGAGGAAGAATAGAGAAAGTAGCTCCTGTAGCCGGAGAGAATGAACTTACCACTCCTTCAAACTCCTGATCAGGGAAAGCATCAATCTCAATTTTCACTTTTTGCCCTTCTACCATTTTATCTACCTGTGTTTCCTTAAAGTTGGCCACAACCCATTTCTGATCGTTTTTAACCAAAGCAAACAACTGTGATCCTGCCTGCAGATACTGACCTGCCTGTGTAGATACTTTCCCTACATGACCGTCTTCAGGTGCAACAATTACGGTATATGATAAGTTTAATTTTGCATTTTCCACATCTACTTCTCTTTGTTTAGCAACAGATCCGGCAACACTGATTTGTTGTGAACTTGCAGCCGTTTGAGAAGAAGCAATATGGGTTTGCTGAGCAATTTGATTTCTCTGATCTACTAAAACCTGTAACTGTCTGTCTGCAGATTGTTTTGCTGCTAAAGCCTGCTCATACTGCTGTTCTGTAATAGAATGGTCTTTTACAAGATTAGCATATCTCTTCAAATCCTGAGAAGTTTTCCAAACATTTACTTTTGCGGCTTCTATCTGAGCATTGGCAGTGACTACCGCTGCTTCTGAAGAACCGATATTTTTTGAAGTAGCCGTTGTAGTAGCTTCTGCATTGGAGATATTACTTCTCGCTGTAGATAATGCTGCCTGAGCCTGTTCAAGAGCCATTTTCTGATCTCTGTTATCCAAAATCACCAACGTATCTCCTTTCTTTACAAACTGGTTGTCTTTTACTTTTACCTGAGCTACATATCCTGAGATTTTAGAAATTACCGGTGACATATTGGAAGCGATTTGAGCATCGTCAGTCTCTTCATGGTACTGTCCGTAAGTAAACGCTCTGTAACCGTAGATTCCTCCTCCGATTACTACTGCAGCTAAAATGATAGGAAAAACTAAACTTTTTTTCTTTTTAGGTTCAACTGCCTGTGTATTATTATTTTCCATTTTGGTTTCGATCTGATTATTTAATTGTTAAAGTTCCTGTTGTCTGTAATAGTTTTCTGTATGCCAGTGCAGCATCTGCCTTAGCATTGATTACGCCAACGTTGGCAGCAATCTGCGCCGCATCTGCATCCAATAATTCTGTCATGGTTGCAAGACCGTTATCGTATTTATTTTTGGTAATTCTGTAGTTTTCATTAGCCTGCTCAGCAGATTTTTCAAAAACAGTAATTCTCTTCTTTGAATAATCTGTGTTCTGATACTCTCTGTTTACATCAAGCTTAATGTTATCATTCAATAATTCATCGGTAGCAGCAAGCTGTTTTTCTCTTGCCTGCGACTGTCTCAATGAAGAATTTTCTTTCCACAGGTTGGATAAGTTATAGGAAACTCCAATCCCTACGTTAATCGCATTGTAAACAGTAAGAAACTTAGGAATATCAGCTGCGACATAACCTCCTGTAAAGGCAATAGAAGGAAGATTTTCTGCTTTTGCTGCTTTTGATCCCAGTTCTGCCGCTTTTCTCTGTTGAGCCAAAGCCTGTAAGTCTTTACGATTTTCTCTGGCTTCGGTAACATAAAAATCAACAGGTTTTACGTCTGATCCTTCCTCAATATAATTTTCATCTACTGCCAGCTCTGTCGTTTCAGGAAGTCCAAGTAATAAATCCATATTGATGTTGGCAATATTGTAGTTATTTTTAGCTTCCAACAGTTGAAGTTCAATATTTGAAGTCTGAAGATTTGCCTTTAATCTGTCATTTCTTGCAATCAAACCATTGTTTTCCATTTTAAGGAAAGTTTCATCTCTTTTTTGAGAAGCGGCAAGATTTTCTTCAAAGACCTTGATAGACTGGTTGGCTTTAAACAGGTTGTTATAAGCCTGGGCGACATTATAAGCAATGGCAATTTTATCATTCTCAGTACTTAGTTTAGAAGCTTCTACCAAATATTTAGCTGACTGAATACCATATTTGATTCTTCCCCCGCTGTAGATCGGAACGCTAAGGTTAGCTGAACCGTAAAGCACCTGATGTACTTCTGGGCCACCTGCTCCACCGGAAACTCCCGGAAGTTTAATATCAACATTCGGTTTTATCGGAAGGTACATATAGCTACCTGACACTTTTAATTCCGGTAACTGTCTGTTTTTAGCCTCCAAAAGATCAGCTGTAGCCTCTTCGATCTTGGCTGCATCGATCTTGAGATTCTTGCTGTTCTGGATTCCCAGCTGCACGGCTTCGTCAAGAGAAAGTGTTTTTTTCTCCTGAGCATTTACATTTGCTATTCCTACGAATAGTGATAATGCAATCACTGAGTTATTTATTCTCTTCATAACCTAAAAGGTCTTTTAGTAAATATTTTATATGTTTATTAAGTTCTGTGTAGTATTTTTCATCAAAAGCTTCTTCTTCTTCTGTTTCATTCAGGAACTCTTTATACATTTCTTTAGCATTGAATGCATAAAATAAGGTTCCGCTTACCGTGGAATGAAGCAGATAAATAGGTGGGTTTTTGGTGAAAATTCCATTTTTAAGACCACTTTCCAATATTTGGGAATACATAGAAAGGAATCCCATTTTGGTTTGTTTCAAAAATTCTACAATCTGAGGATTCTTTGTATGCAGCTGCTCTCTCTGCATAATTCTGTAGAAGCATTTTTGAGTTCTGATCTTGTGAGAAAACTGATCAATAACTTTTTCAATTTTCTGCCACTCGTTGATATCTGTTCTTCCCAAAAGATCCTTTGAAAAAAACTGACCTTCATTCATTCTGTATTCCACTAATTTCTCATAAAGTTTTTCCTTAGAGCCAAAATAATACGAGATCATAGAGATGTTTACATTAGCATCCTTTGCAATTTCGCGGGTGGAAGTCCCTTCGAATCCCTTTTCTGCAAAAAGCTTCTCGGCTGCGAATAATATATTTTCTTCTTTTGAAATCATGTTAGTGTTCATTTTTCAGGGCGCAAATGTACACAAGTTTTAACACAAATCAAACGATTGATTGATTTTTTAATATAGATTTAATTTATTGTAACGGAAAGACGGTTTCTATAATGAGTGCTGGAACTTCTGGAAAGCCTGTTTTGGAAGAAAAACAGCTGGATAAAGTTTAATGATAATGGAAAATTTGGGAGAAATTCTCTACAAAATATCAATCTTTAACACAATTTTACTGGAAAACACTTCTTAAAAAAAAGGAAAATACAAACAAAAACTCCGGTGAGACCCGGAGTTTTATTTATGTGCTTTTGTGAATATATCTTGATAATTTTATGCCGAGATCGGTCCAGACAATTTTAGGATTTCCGTTTCGGGTAAGGTGCAGATCCGCAGTATTGATTTCTTCCAGAATACTTTCAATGTTGCCGCCACTGATAAATTTTGAAAACCCGGCCCAATTGAAGCCGTTCGCATTAATCTTTTTATACACCAGATTTTCGGACTGATAATTTTGAAGTAATGCCAGTCTGAAAATTTCAGAACAATAGTTGAGGAAGTTTTTCTGTTTTTCCCTGTTCCATCCTGCAATTTCCCTTGCCCAGAAAATAATGCTTTTCAAATATTCAGGTTTCTTTTTAACCATAAATGCATCTCTCACCCACTGTACAAAGAGCTTTTCGAATTCATTGCTTTTATCTCCAGAATTCAGCAGTTTTATGGCATCATTGAGATCTCCCTGTGCTTCATGAACAATCTCTCTCACTTTTTCTTCGGAAACAGAAAAATTCTTTTTGAGATGATTTTCAATATCTTCATCATTAATTCTGGGAATCTCTACAATCTGTGCTCTGGAAAGAATGGTTGGAAGAATATCGTTGGTGCTTTCAGCTGTAAGAAGAATAACAGTCTTTGCAGGTGGCTCCTCCAAAAATTTCAAAAACTTATTGGAAGCGGCAGTATTCATTTTATCAGCTCTCCAGACGATAAGAATTTTGGTTCCCCCTTCATAACTTTTCAAAGAAAACTTCTGGTTCTGGTCATCAATCTCATCAGCAGAAATAAATAACTGTTTATTCTCCGATTCTAAAAAAGCAGTCCAGTCATCATAACTTGCATAAGGAGAAGCCAGGATCATTTCTCTGAACTCATCAAATTTATTTTTACTTAATGAATTTTTATTATCGGTAAAAACCGGAAAACTGAAATGCAGATCCAGGTGATTAAGGTGCTCTACCTTCACCGCAGCATGTTCATTTTCCCGCATGAAAATTTCCTGTGCATAGGCCAATACCATAGGCAGTGTTCCGTATCCCTCCTTTCCTACAAAAAGTTGGGCATGGCTCACTCTGTTTTCAGCAATGCTTTCTCTAAGAAGTTTTTTCAGATTTGTCTGTCCGGCGATGTTCTCCCAATTCATGTTTCAAAGATAAAAAATCTTCTCTCATTTCATAAAATTAAGTCTGCTTAAAATCCATAAAAATATAGATCATACATTTTGAGTTTCCTTAAATCTATAAAAATACAGGATATAATAAAACCATGAAGAAGGGTTGAAGAAATAAATTATAGTTAAGATGAATCATTCTGATTTTAAGCTTATAGCGAAGCTTATCTTACTACTCTTAACACCTTCATACCATCTTAGTGGTTCAAAAAAATGCCTCCTATTATAGGTAATATCAATAATAGGATTAGAATAAAATATAAATTAAATTTTACACAATGTAATTTTATACAATACATTTGCAACGTGAAATTATTCGTAAATTCATTACCATTTCACACCTATTTAAAATATTAAACCAATGGATACAAACCTGGAACAAAAAATTAAAGGGATATTTCAACAGCAGAAAGCCTTTTACAAAACGAATCAGACTAAAGATATTGAATTCAGAAAAGCACAATTAAGAAAATTCCGTGAAGTTTTTTTACAGCATACTGATGCACTTTGTGAGGCTTTGGATACAGATTTGGGGAAAAGCAGAAAAGAAGCAGAGTACGTGGAGATTCAAATTGTTATCAGTGAACTTGATTATTTGCTGGAAAATGTTGATGAATGGGCAAAGCCAACCCCTGTACCTTCAAAACCACATCCTTCAGATGCTGAAATTGTAAGTAAAGTGACCTATCAGCCTTATGGAGTTACGTATATTATCGGACCTTTCAACTATCCAGTTCAATTAACATTCAGTCCGCTGATTGGGGCTTTGATTGCAGGAAATACAGCCATTATAAAACCTTCTGAAAATACGCCTCATGTAGCTCAGGTTCTTGAAGATATTGTCAGAAAATCTTTTGATGAATCTTATGTAGCGGTTATTCAGGGTGCTATTGAAGAAAATACATTGTTATTAAGTTTACCTTTTGATTATATTTTCTTTACAGGAAGCCCGAATGTTGGGAAGATTGTTATGAAAGCAGCTGCAGAGCAGTTAATTCCGGTGACCCTTGAACTGGGTGGAAAATCTCCAACGATTGTTCATAAAGATGCAGATCTGGATAAAGCCGTGGCAAGAATATCTTATGGAAAATGGATTAACTGCGGACAAACCTGCGTTGCTCCTGATTATATCTATATCCATGAGTCTGTAAAGGATGCCTTCATTGAAAAATTCAAAGCTAATCTGGATACAACTTATGAAGGAGAGTCACTTGGGAAAATAGGAAAAATAGTTAGTCAGAACCAGATTAAACACCTGGCGGGTTATCTGGAAGCAGCTCCGGAAAAAGTGATTTACGGTGGAAAATATGACCTTGAAACGCGCCATTTTGGGGCTACTCTAATGGATAATATTACCTGGGATGATCAGGTGATGCAGCAGGAGATTTTCGGGCCTATTCTTCCTATTATGACGTATAGCGATATGGAAGAGGCTTTGGAAGAAATCAATAGCCGTCCTAAACCTTTAGCATTGTATATTTTCACAGAAAATCAGGAACTGGCTGATTATGTTTTACATCATACGACAAGCGGAGATGCTGAAATCAACAGTGCCATTATCCACGTGGGTTCTCACTATTTACCTTTTGGGGGAGTAGGAACTTCAGGAATGGGAAAATACCATGGAAAGTTCAGTTTTGAATGTTTCAGCCACAGCCGATCTGTCCTTCAGGTAAAATAAATAATCAGGTAATAACGAATATAAATAAAGACTGTCTGCTCAAGAACAGTCTTTTTTTATGTACAACAGAATTGCTATTTTTAAGGCTGAAAATTTGCATTTTTCTTTGAAAGAAAAGCCCTTAACAAACTTTAACCACATATAATTTTTACAATTCATTAATATTTAAGATATTTGCGCATTGTTTTAAAAATAAAGAATGAAAAAAATCTTTGTAGTATCATTCATATCAGTTGGATATTTTCTTAATGCACAGAGTCTAAGCAACTCTCCTTATGCAACGTATGGAATTGGAGATGTGAAATATGATAATACGATCGAAACTACTTCTATGGGAGGTATATCTACTGCTTTTATAAGTGATTTTACCAGTAGTTTCAATTTTGCCAACCCGGCAAACAACGCCAATTTTGAACTTACGAGTATCAGACTGGAAGCTACCAACGAAAACAATTATTTCAAATCGAACTATAACGATATGAAATCTACAAAGCATTCTACGTATCTTTCCAATATTTCGCTTGCATTTCCATTATCTTCTAAAGTAAAAATGGGAATCTCTTATCAGCCATACAGTTCTAAAAGCTACGATATCGTAACGGAACAGCTTGGTGAGGATAAAACTCCTCTTTATAGAAATAATTTTAAAGGAAGCGGAACTTTGAACACTGCTCAGATTGCTCTTTCTTATAAGATCAGTCAGGAATTGTCTGTAGGGGCAAAAGCTAACCTTTACTTTGGAGATCTTAATGACCTTAATGAGTTCCGTGCTTACAACAGTAATCTTGGTACCTATGTAGGTGAATATGTTAACGGTTATGAGACTAAAAACAGAATCAGAAACTTTAATTTCACATTAGGTACAAGCTACCAGACTTTAAATACGCGTACTGATAAGAAGTTTACCGTAGGAGCTACTGCTACTTTTGGTAATACAAGTAATATGACTACTCAGTACACCAACAGTACATACAGATATTCTGATGCTCAGGAGACTACGAAAGTTACCGGATCAGAAACAATCATAGAGCAAAAAGAAACAAAATCTAAAAACCTTCTTCCACTACAGGCTTCATTAGGGGTTGGATATGGAAGTGAAAACCACTGGTTTGTATCAGGGCAGGTAGATTATAAAAAAGGAGAAGATATCTCTTATTTTGGTAAAGATTTTAATTTCCAGGATACTTACAGAATTTCTGCAGGGGGATGGTATCTTCCGAACTACAATAACTTTAGAAACTACTTCTCAAGAGTAATCTATAGATATGGTGCTTTCTACGAGAGAGGAAACCTTAATCTGGAAGGAAACAGTATCAACAAGTTCGGTATTTCTGCAGGGGTTATGCTTCCATTCAAAAACAGTAGTATCACAAGAATGAGTGGTCTTGAAATAGGGTTAGAAGTAGGTAAGAGAGGTACTCTTCAAAACAATCTGATCAACCAGAATTTCGTTAACCTGAGAATCGGCTTTAATTTTGCTGACAAATGGTTCAGAAAGACTCTTTATAACTAAAATGAACTTTTCAAAAAAAATATCATATAAAAATATAGCATGCCTTTTTAGTTGTGCTATATTTTTTATATTGACATCCTGTGAAGAGGATCTTACCAAAAGAAATGGCAGCCAAAGCAAAAATTTCCCTTCACAAATCATCAACAACGCCAATATTATACAACGTGATTCCGGTTTTGTTACTTTAAAGGCCAAAGCGCCGATCATTGAAAAATATGAGCTGATCGACAGCCCGTATGTGGTAGCCAGAAAAGGAATCGACATTGAGTTTTTTGATAAAAAGAAACCTAAGGTTCCAGGAAGAATTACGGCTAAATACGCCCGTATTTTTGAATACAAAAAGTTCTACGAAGCCAAAGGCGATGTAAGAATAAAAACCAATGAAGGACAGAGATTTGCCATGCAGAGTATTTATTGGGATCAGCGAAAAAACAGAATCTATACTAAAGATACGGTATACGTTACCATGGAAGACGGCTCTACGCTGGTAGGTGCCAATGGAATGACTGCCAAAGATGATTTTTCCGAATATACATTCTATAACAACTCAGGAGATTTCAGTTCTAAAAGAATTTCTGAGAATAAAAAATAATTCCAAAAAACTATGAAAGCTCTGGCTATTGGACTGATGTCCGGGACAAGTCTGGACGGTTTGGATATCTGCCTTGCCAAATTTGAAAAACAGAACAGATGGACCTTTCAAATCCTGAAGGCCGAGACACTCTCCTATTCTGAGGATTGGGAATCTCAACTTAGAAACTCGGTTCACCTTTCTGCTGAAGATTTACTGGAACTGCATTCAGAGTATGGTTTTTATCTGGGACAGCGGGTTAAAGAATTTATTCATAAACACCAGCTTGAAAATATCGACCTGATTGCTTCTCATGGGCATACCGTTTTTCATCAGCCAAAGAGAAAATTCACCCTTCAGATTGGTGACGGCAGAGCAATCAAACTGGAAACCGGATTACCCGTCATTTATGATTTCAGAAGTCAGGATGTCCTAATGAAAGGAAATGGGGCGCCTCTGGTTCCCATAGGTGATGCATTGCTTTTTTCGGAGTACAGCGCTTGTTTAAACCTTGGCGGTTTTTCCAATATTTCATTACAATCAGGCGAAAAAAGAATCGCTTTTGATATTGCCCCGGTGAATATTATTTTGAATTATTTGGCTCAAAAGCTTCATAAAAACTTTGATGAAAACGGAGCATTGGCTGAAAAAGGAAAAATCAATGAAACTTTACTGAATCAGCTTAACGCATTGGATTTCTACCATATTCCACCTCCAAAATCTTTGGGAATTGAATGGTGCAACCAGCATATATTTCCAGCTCTTGAAAATATAGAAACCCTGGATGCGCTGGCAACTTTTACAGAACATGCCGCGCAGCAGATTTCCCTTGTGATCAATAAAAATAATATAAAAGATATTCTGGTTACAGGCGGAGGTGCCTACAATACGTTTTTAATTGAAAAGATAAGAGCAAAAACAAAAGCCGAGGTGATCATCCCTGAAAAAGAGATCATCAATTATAAGGAAGCTTTGATTTTTGCCTTTATGGGCGTTCTAAAAATGAATAATGAGATCAATGTGTTGTCTTCTGCCACAGGAAGTACAGCAGATCATTGTTCGGGAGTTATTGCTTAGATATTTTCATACTTTTATTTCACCGATCAGCTCAGTCAGGGAAATATCATTTATTGCATAAGTTACAGAAATAGTGACAATACTGGAAGTAACCTTTCCTTTTTCCACTTTATAGAGATACTGTCTATCTTCCCTATCATCATAGCAAGTTTCGTTTGTGAAAGTCTTTTCTTTTCACAGAATATTGTTGTTCGATTACATAATTCAACATGTATTCTTCCCTTAACTCTAAGATTTTATATTCTTCAATACATTTAACTTATACAAAAGGAATTATTGGTTTCAATTAAAACTAATACAGTTATCATCGTAGTCAGAAGAGTAAACAATTTATGTTATCAAAAGCAACATGCATTAAGAAAAATTAATAGAATATTGGCTTTTACGCAATATAAAAGTAGGTTATAGATAATAATTTTAACCATCAAATACAACGCGAGCTAATGAAAAAAATTTATCTCAGTGCATTAACCTTATGTACAATACTGGAAATATCTGCCCAGGATATTCTCTGGCAAAAGGATTTCAGGTCCGGTACGCAGAACTTTCTAAGCCAGATTACAACAACTATTGATCAACAATATCTGATCACAGGAAGTTCTATACAGTCAGGAAGCGAGGAGCGGAAGTCTGGAAGTAAGCAAAACAACGGCTATGATTTCCACCTGGTAAAACTCAACCAGCAGGGGCAGGAAGTTTGGGAGAAATATTTCTCAGGACAAAACCATGATTACCTGTCAGCCACTGTTACCACACAGGATGGAGGATTTCTTCTGGCCGGAACTTCTTATTCAGGAAAAGGATTGGATAAAAAAGAGGATTCCAAAGGAGGATCAGATATCTGGCTGATCAGAATCAATGAATTTGGAGACCAAATCTGGCAAAAAACTATAGGCTCGCCTGCCGATGAAGAAGCCAGAGCGGTAATTCAAACTACCGATTTAGGATTTTTTGTGGCCGGTAATGTTCAAAACTCATCAAAAGGTTACGGTTCCAAAGATGTTCTGATCACAAAACTCGACAAAGACGGAAAAGAATTTTCACAATTGATTTTAGGCGGAAAAGGATTAGATGAAGTAGAAAAGATGATTCCAACGAAAGACGGAGGAGCGTTACTGGGGATTTATTCGAGGAGTTCCGAGGTTCGGGTTTCGGGTTCTGAAAAGGATTCCGGGGTGCGAGGTGCGGGTTCTGCATCAAATGTTCAAAACTCAAATCCCGTATCCCGAAACTCGAAACAAATTGAAAATTTTGGTGAAGGAGATTACTGGATTGTCAAGTTGGACAAGAATGGAAAAGTAGAATGGGAAAAGAACTTCGGAGGGAAAGGTGATGATCATATCAGAACGCTGGCATTGGCTTCAAATGGCTTTATCATCGGTGGAGAATCCAGATCAGAAAGATCAGGAAACAAAACCGTAGGAATTGAAGAAGGAACAGACCTTTGGCTGATTGCCCTAAACGAAAGAGGCGATGAGCAGTGGCAGAAATCTTACAATTTGGGAAACAGGGATATTTTGATGGGAATGAGTGTGATTCATTCAGCAGATGATAAATCTTCCAAAGGAATCTTATTAGGCGGCTATACTCAAGCAGAAGGAAGAATACAAACGGATGATGAAACCTTCTGGATGCTGTATTTGGATCAGAATGGTACCGAGCAGTGGAGAAAACATGTAAAAGGAGAATCCAGAAAGAAAGAAGAAAGACTTTCAGACTTAAAGCTGAACAGAGATGGTTCTATTGTATTGGCAGGAACCAGTGCAGAAGAATTAGGTAAAGAGAACTGGAAGATTATCAAACTGGGAGACAAACAGGTTGATCAGTTAATAGAAAAATACGACATTAAAATTTATCCGAACCCTGTTTCAGATTATGCTTATGTGGAAATAGGATTCAATGATTTCAAAGAAGCAGATATACTTTTATATGATATAAGCGGAAGACAGATTCAAAGTATAAAAACTAAGAACAGAGTAACAAAAATTAATACCCAGGCTTTGGTTCAGGGCGCTTATCTGGTGACTGTAAAAACAGATACAGATAAAACAGCATCTGCAAAACTCATTAAAAAATAAATATGATGAAGAAAATATATCCAGATTTTTTTGTCCCGTTAGTCTTTCTGATATTAGGAATACAGCAGGGATATGCACAGAATGTAGCGGCATTAGAAAAGTCTATTGCATCAATATCCAATTATATTGATATGCCTGTAAATGAGGCTTCAGGAATTCCTAATATAAATATTCCCCTACTCAGTATACCTATGGCTGATAATAACATCAATTATCCTATCAGTTTACGGTATAATGTCAGAAATTATAATAACATCCGGGGAGTCAGTGATATTGGCCAGGGATGGTCATTGTTTGGAACAAGTATTATTTATAGAGATATACAAAGTGTTGAAGTCGAGTGTGATAGAATTAATAATCAGTATGATCCGTACGAAAGCACTTATTATTACAATGTACTTGATTTATCTGGGAAGTTTACTGTTAAAAAGGATACCAATGGTTATAAGGTTGTCAATTTAAATCCCAATAATAATATCACAATAGAAATTAATAATTCTATTATGGCAACTGGGTTAGAATTCGCCATAATAACTAATAATGGTTATAGATACAGTTTTAATAATATTGATAATTACCAATTTAAATGCAATAATTATCCAAAACCCAGTGGAGTGGCATCTACTTATTATCTGGCAAAAATTTTTACCCCCACAGGAGTTGAAGTGGCAACTTTTGATTATCAGTTGCAAAATAAAAACGTTCCGAGCCAGATGGCTCAGCAATACTGTAAACTAAAGTCAATAAAAACGGTCAAAGGAGAAGTTAACTTTACATTTATTTATGATGAGAGTTTAGAAAACACCGTTAATGATCCTTACTGGCTAAAAGAAATTACACTCAAAAATCCTTCAGGTGAAGTGCAGTATTCTTATGTAATGAACAGTTATATATCTGCTTTTCCCTCGTCTGATGTATGGGGAAGAAAACGCATTTTAAATTTCATAAGAAAAAACGATAAAAATAATCTCAAAATAGAGCAGACTATTTTTGGCTATGAAAATAGTGCGCAGTCAGGAAATCAGGAAGGAATACTGGAAAAAATAACGACACCCGCAGGAGGGATTGCGGAATATAAGTATGAAGATCACGTTTATACCAATTCTGCTTCCGCAGCTGGAAATATAGCAAAGAGAGTTAAAGTCATCAACTATTATAAAAATAGCATTGATATTGCTCCGGAAAGAACCATCAACTATGATTATAATCTTTTTGGAACAACAACATCATCAGGATATAAATATTATGGAGAAATAGATGAGTATAATGAGCAAAAACAGGTTTCTTATATCCTCTATAAAAATGTGAAAGTATGGGAAACCGGTAAAGGGTATACCCAAAAAACATTTATTACTCCTAATGATTATCCAAAATATTTGACCAACCAAATATATGTTAATTATTATTATTTCTGGCCTTATTATGATATCACAAGGTGGGGTTTACCATCGAAGGAAGAAGTGTATGATGATCAGAACCGATTGCTTTCTCAAAAAGAAACTAATTATTTCTTTGATCAATATTGGGAAAGTCAGTATGATTTTAAGATTCACCCGGAATATTCAGTATTTATTTCAGAGCACATTTCCAGTAAACGCTCTTATATTTTAAAAACACTTCAAACAGAGAAGGAATTTTATGCTAATAATCAAAGTATAACTAAGGAAACAGAGGTTAGCATCAACGCTATAAATCTTAAACCCGGTTACATAAAATCAGTTGTTAACGGGAAAGTAAAAGAAAAATCCATTACTTATCCTACTAATTTACCCGGATATTCTCATCTGGAAAGCGCCCATATGATTGGTGTACCGGTGTCCGTTGAAGAAAAAGAAAACGGGAAGCTTCTTGCCAGATCAAAAGTGTTATTTAATAACGGCTCTTTATTGCCTACCTCTGTTCTTGCTACCAATATTGAAGATGAGAATACGAAGGAAATTCAAAAGATGGATTCGTATGATTACAAAGGAAACCTTATCCAGCTTTCAAACGCAGCAGGCGTAAAAACTGCCATGATTTACGGATATAATAAATCGCTCATCATTGCTAAAGTGCAAGGGGCAGCATATGATCAAATCTGGAATCTAGCGCAAGACTTCATTGATGCGTCAGACGTAGACAACAATGCAGGAACTCAGGCTTCCGAGGAAGCATTACTTTCAGCAATGAATACTTTTAGAAAAAAACCTGGCCTATCCAATTTTCAGATCACTACTTATACCTATGATCCTTTAGTTGGGATCAGAAGTATGACTCCCCCATCAGGAGTTACGGAATATTATATTTATGACAATACGGGAAGGTTACACTCTGTAAAGGATAAAGACGGAAATATTATCAAGGATTACCAATACCGATATAAAAACTATAAAGACTAACAACAATGAAAAAATTACACGCAGCTATACTGTTATTGGTAAGTATTATGCATTACAGCCAGGCGGTTCTTAATTCAACTTCTAATCTCTTTAATGGCCAGAATTCTGATCTCTCTAGCATAAATGAGAATTATGTTTATACCCGCACTTATCTGGAGCCAAAGACTTTTAGTGATGCTCAAGCTAAGCAGATTCAGGGTATCCTTTTTTTCGATGGATTAGGAAAACCAAGACAGCATGTAGCCATTCATACCTCTCCAACAGGTAATGATATGGTTACCCATATTCCTTATGACAGTTTTGGAAGACAAGTGGAAAGCTGGCTTCCTGTACCCATGAGCAGTTTAAATGGTGATATCCAGACCCCGCCCTCCACTTCAGGATATTATAAAACCACTTCAGGTAGTGCGGATACATTGATATATGGAAAAAACTCCCTGGAAAACTCTCCTTTAGACCGTTTACAATCTTATGCGGGCCCGGGAAGTGAATGGCTGGGTAAGAAGGTCAGCTATGATTATCAGACTAACAGTAATTCAGAAGTCTACAAATTTACTACAACAACAAGTTGGAAATACGGGGCTACTTCCTCTGCTTTAAACCCAAACCCCATAAGTTATCCCGAAGGAACCTTATACAAAACCATAGTTACGGATGAAGATGGACACTCGGTTACAGAGTTCAAAAATGAACGCGGGCAAACAATATTGACGCGTAAAAAGGAAAGTTTTGACATCCTTAATACTTATTATATTTATAACGAATACAATCAGCTGGCTTTTGTTATCCCTCCCTTAGCCTCCCAGAAGATTTTAGCTAATAATGGTGTTATTACTCCTGATATTCTGGACAGGCTGCTCTATACGTACTCCTATGATGGCTGGAACCGGCTGGTAGAAAAAAAACTTCCTGGAAAAGCCTTGGAATACATGGTGTATGATCAGCTGGGCAGATTAGTGATGTCACAGGATGGCAATCTCCGTTCTCAGGGCAAATGGCTTTTTACAAAATATGATGCCTTCAACCGGATTGCTTACACAGGACTCCAAAGCAGCCCGAAAGGAAGATTTACCCAGCAGGCTGCAATTAATACTAATCCCGGTGAAGAAAGGAGCAATACAGGCTTTACGGATTTAGCAGGCTCCACAATTTATTACACTTCCGGCAATACCTATCCGCAAAACAATATTACGGTTTTAAGTGTTAATTATTATGACACGTATCCTCCCGGAAGCCCGTCAAACAGTTCAGGAGTGGTTACACAATCCAAACTTCTTGCTTCCTTCATTAAAAATATAGAAGATAATAACTGGACCAAAAACTATACTTACTACGATGATAAAGAAAGAGTAACAGGAGGGCAAACGATTAACCATTTAGGGGGATATACCAATATAGAATCCACGCTTGCCTTTTCCGGAGTTCCATTGAGTACCACAACCCGTCATAAAAAAGACAGCAATAGCCCGGAAGTAAAGATCAATGAAATCTTTACGTATGATCATCAGGAAAGATTATTAAAACATACTCACCGGATCAATGACGGGGCCGAAGAAACCCTGGCTGAATATGTTTACAATGAGCTGGGACAACTTCAGAATAAAAACGTGGGTAATGGTATACAGTCTGTTGCTTACCGATATAACACACGTGGAGCCTTAACTCATATTAATGATCCTAACAACCTAAACAATAAGCTTTTTGGATTACAACTCAAATATACTAATCCACAAAGTACTGCAGCATCCTATAGCGGGAATATTGCCGAGGTTGACTGGGCTACCCAAAGTGATGGAGTGCTGAGAAGATATAGCTATGGATATGATCAATTTAATAGGTTAGAATCAGCAGTTTATCAAAAACCTAAATCAACTGTCATAGCAACAAATGCTTATAACGAAAAAGTAACTTATGATGTTAATGGAAATATTCAGACCTTATTAAGGTTTGGAAGTTCTGATGGTAATTCTGCTGTAAAAATTGATGATATCAAATACACATATGACGGGAACAAGCTTGTAGATGTTTGGGATTCCAGTGGTAATTCTTCAGGGCTTGACGGAGGAGACGAGATGGTCTACGATGTTAATGGAAATCTGAGAGCAGATGCAGCCCATTTGATTAATAAGATTGAATATAATCATTTAAATTTACCCAGTCTAATAGAGAAACAAGTTGAAAATTTTGAGTATCTTTATTCAGCTGATGGGACTAAATTAAGATTGATTCATGATGAAACTGAAATAAATAAAACAACAGTAACAGATTATCTTGATGGGTTTCAGTACAAAAACGGAGTATTACAGTTTGTACCCACTTCGGAAGGATACTATGATTTTCTGGTAAACAGGTATATTTACAACTATAAAGATCATCTGGGCAATGTAAGGCTAAGTTACCTTAATACAACCAGCGGAATAGGGATTGTTGAAGAAAATAATTATTATCCTTTTGGATTAAAGCATCAGGGGTATAATGAGATAGAGGAATCTTCTGGTTATAAGTACGGTTATCTTGGAAATGAACTTCAGGAAACAGGCATGTATGATATGAATGCCCGTTTCTATATGCCGGATCTGGGAAGATTTATGCAGCATGATCCTTTGAGCGCTCTTTCATTAGATCCTTATGGCTATGCTTTTAATAACCCTGTTAATTTTGTAGATCCAACGGGAATGTACGGAGAAGATCCTCCGGGTTCTTCATCTAGTAATCCTATTGATATTGGAGAAATTATCCTTACTCCACCGGGTGGCAGCAGTAATTATTATACATGGTGGCAGATAGAAAATTATTATAATGTCAATAATAATAACTCTGTATTTCCGTCAAACTGTACCATGTGCTATGCAAGCGGAGGCTATCAGGTTAACCTTCCGCCACCACAGATACAGTCATTACCTCCATATTGTGGGCACTGCTCTGATGGACCTGTAAAGTTTATAGGAGGGGCTGGTGACTTCTTCGGCATCTTTGACATTGGTGGAGAAATAATGAGCAACTGGACACCTGAAAACAGGTATCTTGCGATGGGTGCCGGGATTATTGGTGCAGTAGCATTAAGGAAGCCAGGACTGGCAACTGCTGAAATGCAGGCAGAAAAAAAACTTGCGTCAGGTTTGGCAGAGGACTTTATAACAGTAAGACATCATACATCTAATTCAGCGGTTAATGCAATAAAGAAAAGTGGATCTATCAATGTTTCATCGCCTAAACCACTTGGTGTTGATGTTGAAGTAGCTCCTTTTGTAAAGCCATCGAAGGTAAACCTGGGACAAGCAGCAGGAGGTAATCGTGGTGGTGGATATGTAGAGTTTACAGTCCCTAAATCGGGTATTACGCCTACTCCTTATATTGGTGGCGTGGGAAATTCTGGAAGAATTATAGTAGAAGGACGTATGCAATTGGATATAAGAACTTTGAACCCAAAATATGTTAAGCGTTGGTGGCCTTTTTAATGAGAATATGAAAAAAATAAAATTAGAATATAACTTGTGTGTATTTTTATTTGCTTATTTAAATCAAGCTGATTTATCATTACACAGAGCGGGATGGACAAGCATCAGAGAATTGAAAAATTTTTACTTAAATCAGGTAAATCCTGGAGATGTAGTGAATTTTTTAATATTAAATGCTGATATAGATATTAATAAGTTAGAATATTTTTACGGGATAAAAGAGTATAGTTTTAGAAAAATTATCCTTTCTCGAATATATTTTTTACTTGGATTTTCTCCTGTTTTTCTTAAGGATGAAATTTATTATATATGCCAAAAATTAGTGAATTTTGCAGAAATGCTTGAAAAAGATACTGAGGTGCATCCACTAGAAATGGAAAAATTAAGATTAGAATTATCAAAATTTTCTTTTGACATATTAAGGTATAAAATATCTTATAAAGATTATAATAAAGCATTAAAAATTGAACATTACATGCAACATGAAGGGCTAAAGGATATTAAAATAAAGGAGTTTATAAAAAAACTTCCCGATTCTTCTGGATTATAATGGTAATATTAGGTACTAACTATGCCAAGCCTCCGGACTTTGGGTAATGTTGTAATGTTCCTAACGTGTTGGTAATAAATTAGATCTTCAATGCCTCAGTTGTGCAAAGTCTCCTGACTTTGAGTTAGTAATAAAAGTAATCTCTATACAAGATGCTCCAAAGTCGGGAGACTTCGGAGAGCGTGATGTCCACTTAAGCCAAATAAGAAAAATATGGAATAAATTTTATAAAGAGAATCCTAGTCCAACCAAGCAGCAATTATTTGATCAGGCAACAATAATAGGTGAAAATTTGGAACGCAATTTACACCACCGTTAAAATAATTAATATTAATGTATAGACTTATTGAACCAGAAGTAGCCGGAGGCTTAGGCGAACAAACACAATTGGATAATTCTTTTTTTCCTCCTCTTATTAAAAATCTTCATTATGAATTTGAGGGTTGGTTAGGAGATGATATTTTAGAATCTTTTCCATGCTACATAGTAACAGAGAAACTTAGAAAAGGTCTAGAACATGAGAAACTCACAGGTATTAGTTTTGATGCGGTTATAATATCTAAATCAGAAACTTTTTTAGAGCTATATCCAAATAAAGAACTTCCCAACTTCTTTTGGGCTAAAATAAATGGGGAATCAAATAGAGATGATTTTTTTATTACGGAAAAAAATGGGTTAGCAATATCAGAAAAAGCTTATTCGTTATTGAAGAATTATAATATAGACCAAGCTGATATTGAAGATTTATAATAAATGCTTTTTATAATCGATGCAACAAAAAGCCTTCTTTATAAAAAATATATGAAGTTTTATATAAAAAGGTTAAGGTAACAATGAATCAGAGCATTAGGTATTGTTCCAAACGTGTTGGCAATAAATTAGAGTATTGAAAACCGATACTCTAATTTTAAAAACAGGAAATAAATCTCAATTTCAAATGATATTTCGGATAGCTGGCACAGAAGAAAAGAGAAAATAGGCTGTCTAAAATATTGAAGATCATATCAGGTGTTTCAGATGTGTTGGTGTTTAATCCGGAAGATTTTATGGCTATGCTTTTAATAACCCTGTTAATTTTATAGATCCAACGGGATTATACGGAGAAGATCCGCCGGGTTCTTCATCCAGTAATCCTATTGATATCGGAAAAATTATCCTTACCCCACCGGGTGGCAGCAGTAATTATCATACATGGTGGCAGATAGAAAATTATTATAATGTCAATAATAATAACTCTGTATTTCCGTCAAACTGTACCATGTGCTATGCAAGCGGAGGCTATCAGGTGAATCTTCCGCCGCCGCAGATACAGTCATTACCTCCATATTGTGGGCACTGTTCTGATGGACCTGTAAAGTTGTTTATAGGAGGGGCTGGTGACTTCTTCGGCATCTTTGACATTGGTGGAGAAATAATGAGCAACTGGAAACCTGAAAACTGGTATCTTGCGATGGGTGCCGGGATTATTGGGGCAGTAGTATTAAGGAAGCCAGGACTGGCAACCGCCGAAATAAAGGCAGAAAAAAATCTTGCATTAGGATTAGGTGATGATTTATTCAATTTTGCAGAAAAAAACTCATTTCATACTTATAGAGATTTTTCCACAGGATTTAATAAAAGTAAAATATTAGATGCTATGAAAAGTTACGATAAAATACATTTTAATACAACAGGATTTGGGAAGATTAAATTTTCTAAATTCGACCCTAATGCACCTCTTACATTCAGAAATTATACCAACTGGGAAATGCATACTATTATGAATGATGCTTCATTATTAATTACAGAAAACAATATTTTATAATAAAGCGGCAGATGGTACATATAAAATATTAGATAGTTATTCACCCTTATATTAACTATAATAATCTAAAGTTATGGTATATAATTCAAATAGAAAGTTTAAAATGTGGGCTTATATTGTAAGCCATTCATCATTATTATTACGTAGTGAGATGAAATTTCCTGATCAGGATAATTATACTGAAGATCAATCTTATAATATTGATTTCGAGTTCTGGGCAGTAAATTATATTAATATTCCAACGATTCTTAATAATATTATAATTAAAGAAATTACAGAAAAAGAAGTTCCAATGGAAATCGATAAAAACTTATTGAAATATAATATGAAGATTTTCAAACTGGAATCGAAGGAAAAGAAATATTATATAATTGCTGGAGGACTTTTAATAGGTAAAAACCAATGGGTAAATCAAGACAGAATTCTTAACTCTAATTTAAATTTGGAACATGATGAAGTTATCCTAATTACGAATTAAAAAATTAACGGAATATTCCAAATGTATTGATATTAAATTAGAGTATTGGTTTTCAATACTCTAATTTTAAAAATAAGAATGAAAATCTCAATTTAAATGATATTGCGGATAGCCAGAACAGGAGAAAAGACCGGGTGGCAGCAGTAATTATCATACATGGTGGCAGATAGAAAATTATTATAATGTCAATAATAATAACTCTGTATTTCCGTCAAACTGTACCATGTGCTATGCAAACGGAGGCTACCAGGTTAACCTTCCGCCACCGCAGATACAGTCATTACCTCCATATTGTGGGCACTGCTCTGATGGTCCTGTAAAGTTTATAGGAGGGGTAGGTGACTTCTTCGGCATCTTTGACATTGGTGGGGAGATAATGAGTAACTGGAAACCTGAAAACAGGTATCTTGCAATAGGTGCCGGGATTATTGGTGCAGTAGCATTAAGGAAGCCAGGACTGGCAGCAAAGGAAGTGCAAGCGGAGGGAAAAATAATAGGTTTAGGAATTGATGCTGATTTAGCTTTACACAGGGGTACCGGAGCAATAACTTGGAAAGAAGCACAATGGCAAAAAGCAGGATTAACAAAAGTTGATTGGGCTAAAGCGCTGATAGACAAATATCATTTTAGATCTTCATTTAGAGAAGCCGCAGAAAATGCTGCGGGAATTAGGTTTGAAGTAACTAGTTTTAATCCTTTTTATCCAAAACCGAAAATGACAAATTTTGAATTTGACCACATATTAAGTAATCCTGGGCTGCTTCAAAAGACTACATTTATAAAAAATGGTAATCAAGTTGTTTGGGATGGAACACAATTTATATCAAAATAATATGGAAGTACTAACAAATTTAGATAAGATCAATATTGTATTAAGTAAATATGAGGGCGATATGGTTAAAATATGGTTATTTGATATGACCCATAACAAGATAGCCCTAAAAATAACTTCACAAAAAGATGATGAAATCATTTATTTAGTAATGGGAAATTGTCAATATATAAAAGGAAAGTTTTCTTGGAAAAATCCTCAATTATCTGTTAGTATTTCTTTTGATACTGAACATTCTGAAAATGAATATATCATAAAGGATAATAAAGCTAATTTTGAATTGACTTGTAATAGCGGAATAGCATTAGCTAAGGGAATAGAATCAGAATTTGGAAATTCTTTTGATAATTTTTTGACAAAATAAATGCATTGGTAACATTCCGAATGTGTTGACTATAAATTAGAGTATTGAGAACCAATACTCTAATTCAAAAGATTGAATACAGATCGGCTATGGAAGTGGTAATAGAGCTTATGACAACTGTGCCTGCAACAGTATATATGACAACCCTTATAATAGCTATAATAACAGTAGTTTTGGCAGTACTAATAGCAATCCTCTTTCCTAGATGGGATATGTTTTTCATGGAGGTGAAACAACTTTAATTAGACCTTAAGATATTTAAATATGGCTATAGCATTTATAAATCAAACGACATGTGGACTGTGTAATGAAAAAATTACTGATTTGGAGAGTATCTTTTCATTTCCACCTTTCATTCAAAATATTAAAGATCCTTTATATCAATTCAATGATTCTGTATTTCACATTAATTGTTTAAATAAACATTCTTTTGGAAAAAAAGCCGTTGAATTAGCTAAACAATATTTTTATAGCGTTAAACCTGAAAATAGAAAATGTATTGTAGATGAAGAAATTATAGAAGATGTTCATGATTACATATTTATGGGAGTATTAACATCTAATGATGATGAAGACCTATATAAATTTAACTTTATTATATTGAATAAACGTAATCTGCATAAATGGAAAGATAGAGCTGATTTTATCAGTATTGCTGAAAAGTTTATAAAAGACGGAAAATGGGAAGATTTAACTTCTTATAAATATTTAAATAAATTAATTGATTTATTCAAACAAGATATTTTAATATAATAATTTCTTAAAATCCATAATAATGACTATTTTTTTGTATGAATAATCAACCTTTTTCAGGACAAGACAAAATGATAAAAAACCTCCAACGTTGGAGGTTTTTATTATTTATAGGCTTCGATTTTATCAGTAAGCGTATTGATAAAGTTCTGTAGTGGTTTTTCTACCATCATTTTAATGAATGGATTGAATTTCCCTTCGAATAGCATCTGAACTTCAGTTTGGTTATCACTGATTGGGTTTAAAGTTGCTGTTAATGTGAAATCCAAGCTTGAACTTGCAGATTTTAAAACAGCTTTCTGATCATCTACTTCGTCTATTTTTAACGCAATTTCCGGCATTCCCTGTAATCCAAATTTAAATCCGTTATCTCTCGTTTCAAATTTCTGAAGACCATCCGGCATAAAATCTTTATAATTTTCAGGTGATTTCAGCAACTCGGTAAGTTCTTTAGATGATTTATTGACAATAATCTTTCGTCCTTCTAAATTCATTTTTTATTTTTGTATTTAAATTCTTAACTATTACAAATGTATAAAGTTTTTGTCAACGAAAAAAAATTATTGATATCTAAGCATCCTGAAGAACTTGAAAAAAAGCTTGCGTATGAAAATTACACAACTTTAGAGATTGCTTTGGATCTTTTAGAGAACACTTCTGTACAGGAACTTAATGTATATGGAGAGAATTTGGATGAAATCTGGCAGGAGTTCCAAAAGCTTTTCAGAATTATAGAAGCTGCAGGAGGTCTCGTGAATAACCCTGAAGGTAAGATTCTTTTCATCAAAAGACTTGGCAAATGGGATCTTCCTAAAGGTAAGATGGAAAAAGGAGAATCCAGAGAAGAGTCTGCTGTACGGGAAATAGAGGAAGAAACCGGCCTTAGTGATGTAGAGCTTGTAAAATTCATCAATACCACTTACCACATCTATGTAGAAAGAAATGGGGAGAAAATTTTAAAATGTACCCATTGGTTTGAAATGAACTTTGACGGAGAAGATACTTCCACGCCACAAATAGAAGAAGGTATTACTGAAGTTGCCTGGAAAACCACGTCAGAAATTGAGAATGAAGTTTTCCCAAGTACGTTTAAAAATATTAAACTAATTGTAAAAGAATTCTGGGATTTGAAGAAATAAGTAAGAAGGCTGGAAGCTGGAAGAGTGAAGCTGGAAGTTACGATCCAGCACCCTCATTTTCCTGTGATCATTTTAACAATGAAATTTTATAAAGTTGAATAAAAAAGAGGACGCTCTTCAATTGCGCTCATGAACTTCCCTCTCCCAGCCTCCAGCTTCCTTACTGCATTAAATAAAGTCAATCAACTTCTCCAGAGCAATTCCTCTAGACCCTTTCAACAAGATGTTTTCGGACTGAATTCTATTTTGTTTCAAATATTCTATCAGCTCTGCTGTATTTTCAAAAGCAAGATTTGAAGGATTAACGGCTTTAAAATGTTTTCCCACAGTAATAATTTCATTGAAATGAAGATCCTGAGCCAGTTTTAAGATGTTCTGATGCTCTTTCTCGCTTTCATCACCCAATTCCAGCATATCTCCAATGATAATGGTTGTAGTACCTTCAAAACTGATAAAGTTATTCAACGAAGCGGTCATAGAGCTTGGGTTTGCATTATACGTATCCAGAACCAAAGTCCTTCCTTCTTTTTTCACCACCTGAGATCTCATATTGGTAGGGGTATAAAATTCCAGTGCGTGTTGTATTTTGTCAAAACCAATTCCGAAATGAAGACCCAGGCTTGCAGCTGCACAAAGGTTGGTAAAATTATACTCTCCGGTCAGCTTTGAAACGGCTTTTATTCCCTGATAAGTCAACCCTACAAAATGTTCTTCTGAAAAAGATTCAAAATTATAATCGGATGTATCTTTTCCAAAAGTAATTTTAGGTGAATAGTTTTCAGTTTTTTCTACCTGAATAGGATCATTTTCGTTAACAACAATAGTTCGGTTATTGTTTTTAAGATAATCATACAGTTCAGACTTTCCTTTAATGACGCCTTCAAAACCTCCGAACCCTTCTAAATGGGCTTTTCCAAAATTGGTAATATAGCCAAAATCAGGTTGAGCAAGGGTACACAGAAATTCTATTTCTTTCTGATGGTTGGCTCCCATTTCAATCACAGCCATTTCATGCTCCGGTTTAATGGAAAGAATTGTTAACGGAACTCCGATGTGATTGTTCAGGTTTCCAAATGTATACTGAACATTAAATTTTTCAGAAAGAACCGCATGAATAAGTTCTTTTGTGGTAGTCTTACCATTACTTCCCGTAAGTCCTATAAAAGGAATGCTAAGCTTGCTTCTATGATAAATAGCCAACTGTTGCAAAAACTCAAGGGTAGACGGAACATAGAAAATGTTTTTATCGTTGTTTTCAAATTCCGGAAGTTCAACAATCACGGCCAAAGCTCCATCATCAATGGCTTTTTCTGCTAAAGTAGCTGCATTGAAATTCTCACCGGAAAAAGCAAAGAAAATATCATTCTGTGCTATTTTTCTGCTGTCAATGGTCACTTTTGCGGCCTGCAGAAATAAAGGATAAAACTGTTCTATATTCATTTGGAAATATATATTTTTTTTAAAGTGGTCACATGCAATCGCCAAATCTACATGAGTGTTTTAGACTTTTTAACCGAAGCGATTTCATGGTTCAAAAATAAAAAAACCTTCCGAAAGTTCGGAAGGTTTTTTATAAGTATTTTTTGATAAATATTATCTTCTAGTTCTACTCTTATCGTTAGTTCTAGCATCCTGTGCAACACGGAATCCTACCCAACCATAAGCTCTGTTTTGATTTTTATATCTTCTTTGTCCCGGATCCAGCCAATACGCTGTATCCTGCCAAGAACCTCCTTTCACCACTCTAACCTCGTTAGAAATTCCTGAAGTTCTCTCTTTGGTATCTTTCTGTAATTTCACTCTACCTGTTCCATCTACAACAAAGCTTTTCTTAGGAGCGTTGTACATATCGAATCCGGCAGCAGAATCAGAAGCTCTGTAATATTCTAAAGAAGATTGTCTGTCACCATCTCTGTAATTTCTGTAGTCAGCGATAGTCTGTCTTTCAAATTGTCCAGGAAGTCCTTTGTAAACTAATCTTCCGTCAGCCAAAGTATCATATTTGATAGTACCTTCGTCGATCATTTTATAAGTACCGTCTCCGTTTCTTACAATTGCCTGAGGCATGTTACCTCTATAATAGTTGAAATCGTTGTAATCTTCATCAATGATTGGTCTGTAAACATCAGCCGTCCATTCAGCAACGTTTCCGTACATACCATACACTCCTAAATCATTAGAAGGATATTGTCTTACGTCAGAAGTTTGAGCAGAACCGTCATTCTTCCATCCAGCGATACCTGAGTAGTCACCTTTACCCATTTTGAAGTTTTCAAGGAACATTCCTCTGTCTCTTCCTTTAGTACCTCTTAATCTTTCGATTTCAGGTTTTTTACCTAGATATTGGTTATATTCTCTGGTTTTAGCCATACCAAGAGCTGCATATTCCCACTCTACTTCAGTAGGAAGTCTGAACTTCTGCACCATTGCAGAATTAGGAGCCCTGTTAGCAGCAAGCAATCTCTGGTTGGTAGTTTTCATACCTGTTTTTTGCTGCATTCTTTTCTCGTTGATATACCCTTGCATTTCAGGATCATTCGATTTGAATTTATCCATGTTGAAAGCAGTACCTCCCTGGTTGTTAGATTCGTTGATATACAAATCTTTAGCAATAATACCAGCCTGCATCAAAGCTTTTTCGTTCGCTCTGTCTGACAGCCATTCACAGTATCTGTTTGCCTGGGTCCAGGAAACTCCTACTACCGGATAGTAATCAAACTCCGGAGAACGCAGATAAGTTTCATTATAATCGTTTCTTGCTAATTTGTTGTCCCATAATAAGGTATCCGGCAAAGCACCGTTATAGATTTCCTTAAAACTCGGGTCACTTGGTGGGAATACATACTTCAACCATGTAAGGTATTCGCGGTATTCGTAGTTAGTAATTTCAGTTTCACCGATAAAGAATGAACTTACCTGCATTCTGCGAGGCGTGTTATTCCAATCGTGCATAACATCATCTTTCACTAATCCCATTGTAAAAGTTCCACCTTCTACATATACCATTCCAGGCCACCCCTTCTGCTTTTGTTGCTTTCCTGCAAAAAACCAACCTTGTTTTTCGTTTGGTTTCCAACCTGTTTTACTGACAAATTTTTTGGTACCGCCACCTTTGCTGGTTCCTGATCCGCCACAACTGGTTAATGCAAGTGTAGAACTTAATGCTATTAATGAAAACAACTTTAGTTTTTTCATAGTCGATATAAATATTTTCAAAGTACAAAGAAAAAATAAATTATTCAATAAATCAAGTAAACATTTGATTTTTTTGAAAAACGTTAACAAATTAATTTTATTGTATCGCAATTTAATTCTAAAATTTTGATTTATTTTGTAATTTAGCAATTTCAATAGTAAACATGAGACGAAAAATAACTCTTTTATCTTTAATCGCTTTTGCATCAACACTTTACGCCCAGAGAAACACCATAGAATGGAATGGTTCTAAAATCCAGGATTTTGGTGACACAAAATTAAATCTTCCCAATTTTAAAAATGAAGGTTTTTCTTTCAGCCAAAATAATGTTTTTATAGTAACCCAACAAAAAATTGGAGAAAAGCAGCTGAAAATTTCAGACCTTGTTTGGGAAGGTGTTTCCAATCAGGATTTGTTTGAGCTGGATAAAGGCAGACTTCCTGATTATGATGTAGCCGATGTTTCATATTATACTTTAAACGGTGAAAGCTATGCCAGCATTAGCATTGCTTTATTTAAAAATATAAAGGGCCGTGTTCAGAGGTTGTCTTCATTTAATGTTTCGGAAGCTTCTTCTTTTATCAATACTACAGGAACGGTTAATAAAATAGGAACTACTGCCAATCCTTTATCCAGTGGAAACTTCTACAAAATAAAGGTAGACAAGTCCGGAGTATTCAAAATCACTTCACAGTTTTTAAGAGATAATGGAATCAATCCGAGTTCTGTAAATCCTAAAAACTTCCGAATTTACGGAAACGGAGGGGTAATGCTTCCTGAATACAATCAGGATCCAAGATATGGTGCTTTACAGGAAAATGCCATTCAGGTAGTAGGTGAAGATGATGGGGTATGGAATGATAATGACTATGCTCTTTTCTATGCGCAAGGCCCGGACGGATACAACCTTTATGATACAGCCAATGGAAATGGTTTTAAAAGACACGATACCCGATTCAGTGAGAGAAGTAATAATGTGAAAAACATCTATGAAGATTTCTCTTATTATTATATCAATTTTGATAAAGGTACGGGAAAAAGAGTTCCGACTGTTGACGGAAACCTTCCTGCCCAGATGATTACAAGGTATGACAATTACCAGGTGATCAATAAAGATCAGAAAAACCTGTTAAAGGTTGGGAGAACATGGGTAGAAGATACGCCTTTCACTAATGAAAAAACAGTAACACTTACTACCAATTCACCTATACAGGCGAATGATGTGATACGATACAGAACTCAGGTTGTAGCCTATAATTCACAACAGAATACTGTTGATTTTAAGATCAACAATTTAAATCCGCATCCGATACAGGTTATCCCTACGGATACATCAAGTTATCAGTATACCTTTTATCCTGTAACATATTCCGGAACACTCACCAATCTTACCGGAAACCAGTTTACACTGGTTTATAACCCTGATATTTCCAAAAATCCAAATGGAACCTTCTATTTTGATTATGTAGAGGTTCAGTATAAAGAAAATCTTGCGTTCAATGGTTCACAGATGAATTTCAGGGATTATTCGATTGTAAGTGGAAGTAATACAACCTATGGTTTCAGTATCAGTAATGCTGCTAATGTTGAACAGGTATGGGACGTTACGGATATTACCAATGCAAACCGAAGAGTGAATAAAGCAGGAGCCGGCTCTTTCAACTTTGCCTATACCGCTGCTGATCAGAATTTCAACAATGAGTTTGTTGCTTTCCGTGCTGATGCAGCTTTCAGTCCTCAGTTTGTAGGAAGAATTTCCAACCAGAATCTTTCTGCCATACAAAATGTAGATTATCTCATCCTTACCGTACCTGAAATGATGGGACAGGCACAGCGACTTGCCAGCTATCATCAGACTCACCATAACTATAAGGTAGAAATTGTTGACATTAACAAAATCTATGAGGAATATGGCAGCGGAAGTAAAGATCTTACTGCAATAAGAGACTTTGTCAGCAAACTGAACACTCCGCTGGGCAGACTTCAGTATGTATTTATTCTGGGGGATGCTTCATATGATTATAAAAACAGGGTTCCGAATAATTCAAACGTTGTTGCCAGCTATCAGAGTGAGCAGTCTTCAGACTACGTTTCATCATTCGTGACGGATGATTATATCGTCATGACCAAACCGCAGACCACGCTATTAATTGAAAATAACTTACCGGATCTGCCTGTTGGTAGAATTCCTGCAGCCAATGTAAGTGAAGCCGGAGATATGATCAATAAAACACTGGCTTATTACAATTCTCTTCAGGGACAGTCAAGTCCTTTCGGAGACTGGCGTATGAGGCTTGACTTTGTTGTAGATGATAATGATGAAGGTGGAGGTCCGTTTCATAACGTAATGAACAATTCTCTGGTGAGTATATTTGAGCAGCCAGGCCAGACGGATCTTAAAGAATATAACGTCAAAAAATTATATATGGATGCCTTTACCGCTCAGAGTACCTCTGGAGGGCGAAGATATCCACAGGTAAATCAGGCGATTTCCAATGCTATCGGAAACAGTTTATATCTGTTCTATTTCGGACATGGAGGAATCAATGGCTGGGCACAGGAAAGAGTTCTGACGAGTAGTGAGGTTCAGAATGCCAACAATTTCTCTAATGTATACAGCAGATTCCCATTCGTTTCTACCATCACTTGCGAATTTACATTATGGGATGAACCATCCACCAACTCTGTAGGGGAACAGTTTATTAAGATGAAGCAGGGAGGTGTTTCCACAATGATTACTTCCAGCCGTGCTATTGGGGTAGATTATGGACGTGATTTTACCAATACATTTACTCAGAATATTTTTAAATTAACCAACGATGATTTTAATTCATTAGGAAATGCTCACTTAATTGCTAAAAAACAAAAAGGGCCAAACAGCAATCACTTAAAAGTAAACTTATTGGGTGACCCTGCTATGAAATTAAGCAGACCACAAAGACTTTTAGTCATTGATAATATTGAAACTCCGGTTCCAGGACTGATAAGAGGGTTGGATTTTGTAAAGATAAAAGGACACATCAATAATCCAAACGGAACATTGAATAATACCTTCAACGGAAAAGTCAGCATCAATATTTTTGATAAAAGATTAAACAAGAAAACATTAAATAACAGTGGCGTGTTAACTCCGGTTTTAGATTATACTGAAGAAGGAAGTGCCATCGTAAAATCTGCCGGAACTGCGGTAAACGGAGTATTCACTGCTGAGTTTTATGTTCCTAAAGATATTAACTATGCTGTAGGCCAGGGAAGAATACTAGCCTATGCAGACAACAAATCAACAGATGTTTTCAATAACCAGGCTGTACAGGTAGGTGATATTAATCCTAACGGAATTAATGATAATCAACCTCCAAAAGTAAAGCTGTATATGAATAACACCAACTTTGCAGATGGTGGTATTACCAACCAGAACCCTATGCTTCTTGCCTGCCTTACGGATGATACAGGAATCAACTCAACAGGATCAGGAGTAGGTCACGATATTACAGTATATCTTGACGGGCAGATTATTAATACTGTTGTTTTGAATGATTTCTATGCAGCAGGAGAAGGAAACGGATGTTTAAATCCTAGTCTTGCAGAGTATCAAAAAGGGAATGTAACCTATCCTTTCAGAAATCTTGCCATAGGGCAACATCAATTAACATTTAAAGTTTGGGATATAAACAATAATTCCACAACTGCTACGTTAAATTTTGAAGTTAAAGATGAATCTGACCAACACCTGACAATCAACCGTCCGCTGAACTGGCCAAATCCATTTACCAATAAAACATATATTCAGTTTGAACACAATTGTGATGACATTCTGGATGTGAACGTACAAATTTATACTATAACCGGAAGACTCGTAAGAACTTTATCGCAACCAGTAGTCGCAGAACCGTTCCTACAGGGCTTTAGAACCCCTCGTCAGGCAATAGAATGGGACGGAAGAGATGATTTTGGGTCTACGGTAGCAAAAGGTACGTATATTTTTAAGATATTTGCAAAAAGTCAAAATCAAGAAAAATGCAAAGGAAGTGCTACAGCTGTAGAAAAAATGGTACTTTTGAAATAATAAAATAGAACATAGACAATAATATTAATAAAAAACTGATAATATATAAAAGACAACATATGAATTTAACTACTAAACTGCTTTTAGGATTTGGTTTGAGTGCTGGTTTTTTAGGCTATTCGCAAGATTTAGGTAAAGTAAACCCAGTTCTTACCGGAGCTCCTTTCCTAAGAATTGCACCTGATGCAAGATCGGGAGGTATGGGAGATCAAGGTGTGGTAACCTCTCCGGATGCCTTTTCACAATTCTGGAATGCGGCTAAATATCCCTTCAGCAGGACAAGTTCTTCCGTAGGTCTTAACTATACGCCTTACATGGGAAAACTTACCAATGATGTATTCTTATTATATGCTTCGTTTCATAAGTTTTTGGGGCAGGAAGAAAGATCTACCATCTCTGCAAGTATCTATTATTTCAATATGGGACAGGTAGACCTGACTCAGCTGGTAGGTACAGAAATTGCTTCAATGGGTACATCAAAACCAAACGAATTCTCTATTGACGTTGCCTACGCTTTGAAACTTTCTGATTCATTCTCCGGTGCCGTTACCGGTAGATTCATCCGTTCAGACTTAGCCGGAGGATTCAACACTGATACTACGCTTAAAGCAGCAAACTCTTTTGCGGTAGACGTTTCAGGATACTATACCTCTCCACGATTCTCAAGTATCGGTGGATATGATGGTAAAGTGAATGCCGGTATCGCTATTCAGAACTTAGGTCCGAAACTGGATTATACAGGAAATGAAGAATCAAGATCTTATCTTCCTACAATGGCAAGATTAGGGGTTGGATACGATATGTACCTGGATGATATGAACAGAGTTGGAATTTCTGTAGAAGGATCAAAACTTTTGGTTCCAGGATCTGAGTATGCAGGAATAGATCCGAATACAAGACAGCCTATTTATCAAATCCCGAATGTAGGACCAATGGCTGGTATCGGAAAATCTTTCAAAAATAAAAACAGTATCATGTACAGTGGTGCTTTAGAATATTCTTATGACAATGCTTTTTCTGTAAGAGGAGGTTACTTCCACGAAAGTGAAGAGCAGGGAGCAAGACAGTTTGCAACAGCGGGTGTCGGCTTAAGATACCGTTCTTTCGGACTGGATCTTTCTTATTTGATCAATATGTCTAAAATCAACAGTGCATTGGATAACACTCTTCGTTTCGGTCTTACCTGGAACATTGGAGAAGAAACATCCAATAACGATCGTTAAAAAAGAGCAACAGCTATATAAAAAAGCCTCATACATTGTAATGAGGCTTTTTTATGGGCAATTGTGAATCGTCAATTCGCTCCGCTTGTCAATTTCACATACTACAACCATTCACCATTCACTTTGCGAAGCAAAAATTCACTATTGAAAATAGGAAAGAGCAATTGTCAATCGTCAATCCGCTACGCTTGTCAATTTCACATACTATAACCATTCACCATTCACTTTGCGAAGCAAAAATTCACTATTGACCTTTAAACAGTGCAATGGTATAATCCAGGAGCTTTCCATCTCCAGATTCTCCATGTCCCGGAATTACAATTTTCACATGGGGATATTCTTTCTTAACTTTTTCAACAGTACCAGACCATGCAGAAACATTTGCATCCCCCAGATATCCTTTGCCTGCCTCTAGCTCTTTCAACAAACATCCGCCAAAAAGAATATTTTCGCTCGGGAAATATCCAACAACATTATCTTTTGTATGCCCTTCTCCAAAAAATTTTGCCATAACATCTTTGTTCCCTACTTTCAAAACAACAGAATCATTGAAACCATTTTCAGGAATAGCAAAATTATTCTCTCTCGCTAATTCAATTGTTTTCACATATGAATAAGAGGGAATACCATTTTTGTGAAACGCCATCAATCCTCCTAAGCTGTCATCATGAAAATGAGTGGGAATGACAGCTTTGATTTTTGCATGCAACTTCCCTTCAATCCATTGTATCAATTCTTCTGAACTTTTATCATCAGTGGGAGTATCAAAAACAATAGCTTCTAGATGATCTTTCACAATCAATCCATTGCAAGGTACATTCCCGAAGTCATTCGTCTGCTTAAAGGAAGTATGAATAAAAGAATTTTCTGAAATCTGGGTGATGATCAGATTACTGGACTCATATATTTTCTTTGCTTTAAAACTTTCCTTATTCTGTGAGCCGCAACTCAGAATGAAAAAAGAGAAGAATATAAAGAAGAGATTTTTAATAATATTTTTCATGAAACTGTTACTTAAAAGTTGAGATAAGCTAAAGTAAGAATTCATGGAACAAGATTTGTTAGCTGTTGTGTTAAAATTGATATGTATGAATTATGAATCATCAATCTGCTTCTTATGTCAGTTTATTTTAAATACAATAAGATCTCATTAAAAAAATATAACATTTAAGTTGAGAAAAGTCTCTTTTTTATGGCGATTTTCTTAAATTCAATAGCTATTTTTGTAGTATGAACTATTCGGCGGAACTAAAAAAATTTGTAACCAGTCAGTATGTATATTCTGCCATCAGAATTACACTAGCTACTGTTCTGCCTTGTTTAGTCCTCGCCCACTTTGGGATTTTAAAAGAATATTTCCTTTTTCCGCTAGGAACCAGCTTTGTAGCACTTACCGACCAGCCCGGACCTTTTATCCGAAGAAGAAATGCTCTTACTTTTGCCATCTGCTGTTTTGTATTTGTAGCGCTCATTGCAAGTCTTGTGATGAATATCAAAGTACTGGTATTGCTGGAGGTCATTGTTTTCGGGATGTTTTTCTCCCTCATTGGTGTTTATGGACAGAGATTGGCCGCTGTAGGGTCGCTATCACTTGTAGTACTCGCGATCTTTATTGATGGCCACCTTACAGGAAGTAATATCTTTAAAAGTCTGCTGATTTTTGCATGCGGCTGTATATGGTTTCTACTCATATTTCTTATTGTAACCACCATTCGTCCGTATAAACTGGCAAGCCAGATGATTGGAGAAAATTATCTTCAGCTGGCTGAGTTTTTAAAGATTAAAGCCAATTATTATCAGAAGAATCCGGATTTTAATAAACTGACCACTCAGGTTATTGCAAAGCAGATTGAAATAAAAAACCTGCAGGAAGATACCAGGGAAACAGTTTTCAAAACAAGAACGATCGTCAATGAATCTACAACCACCAGCCGTTTATTAATGCTGATGTTTCTGAATTCCATGGACCTTCATGAAAAGCTGATGACCTCTGAAAGTGACTATCAGAAACTTCAACAGAGTTTTGAGGACAGTATGATCCTTGTTAATATCCATGATTATCTTAATCTCTTGGCGGAAGAGATCACCAATATCGGAATCGCATTACAAAGCGGTATCAGAGCAAAACCTATGTCCAATCTGGAACTGGAATTAAAGAACTTAAACTACAATTATTTCGAACTCAGAAATAAACAGCTTTCTCCTGACAATCTGGAAAATTTCATGATTCTGCGCCAGATCCTGATGCGTATCTATGAAATTACGAAAGAAATTAACGAAATCTATAAAGTATTTTCACAGGATATCAAACTGGCGAAGAGTTTATCTACGGGATTAGACTTGAAAAAATTCATGCCTAATGAGCCTAAACTTAATGCCAAGGTTTTAAGAAATAATATTTCGTTATCATCCTCTCATTTCCGCCATGCCATCAGAATTACAACAGCTTTGCTGCTGGGATATGTTTTTTCCATGTTCGATTTTCTGGGGTTGGGACACACGTATTGGATATTAATTACCATTACGGCCATTTTAAAACCGGCCTATTCCATCACCAAACAGAGAAACCTTCTTCGTCTCTATGGAACAATTGTAGGGGCAAGTATTGCGTATGCCATTCTGCATTTTGTACATATTAATGGGGTTTTATTTGCCATTCTGCTGATCAGCATGATCATGTGTTTCAGTTTTCTGAAAGGACGGTATTTCTGGGCGGTATTATTCATGACGATCTATGTTTTCCTGAGTTTTAATTTTTTAAATCCCGGGAAAGTCAATATTATTTTTAAAGACAGAATATTCGATACTGCTATTGCCGGAATCATTGCTTTTGCTGTGTCTTATATTGTGCTTCCGGTCTGGGAACATACCCAAAACCTGGATCTGATGAAAAAATCGGCAGCAGACAATCTTATTTATTTTCAAAGCGTGATTTCTAAATTTTTACAGGGAAATTTTGACCTTGAAGATTATAAGGTAAAACGAAAAAATGCGATCATTTCTCTGGCCAACCTTTCCGATAATTTCCAGAGAATGATTTCCGATCCTAAAAATCAGCAGAAAAAACTGGAAGTTGTGCATCAGTTTGTGGCTACCTCACATCTGATCACAGCCTATACCGCTTCCCTGTCTCAATATTCCAAAAGCAATGAGCAATACCCTGAAATAGATGCTGAAAGCTGGAGCAGAAAGATTGAAGCCGAAATGCAGCAAACCTCTACCCTTCTCAACGGAAATGATATCAATGAAACGTTGAAAATGGAAAGCCGTCTTGAGCCGGAAGATTCTTCTATTGAAGATATGATTCTGAAAAGAAAAACTGAGATTGAGGAAAATGATATCGTTGACAGAAGAGATCCTGATAAAGTATCCCATTTAACAGAGCTTAAAAACATCCACGATATTCTGGAGCTGATCTATGATGTAGCAAAAGAACAGAGAAAAGTGATCGAAAAATACAAAAATGAGACAGATCCTACTCCTCCACAATCGTAAAACAGTAATCGTCGAAAAACTCTACCCGGGCTTTGAATTCATCTGAAAACTGATCGTCATATACTCGGCAGCTTATTTTATGAAGATGCTTCAGCTCGAAAGGTTTCACCTCATAATTTTTCTTTAAAGACCAATATTTTGAGTGGTGAATTTTATACATACTTTCTTTTACACTCCATATAATTGTATAAAAAGTGTCTGCTTTATCTTCAGGAATAAAACCGCGCTCATTTTCATAGGTAAATTTATCGATCACCCTTAAAATCTTAGGATTGAACTTTTCAACATCAATTCCTATTTTGTTTTTAGAAATGGCAATGGCTGCAAAGGGAAAAGAATGCGTAATAGAAATTTCCGCATCATTGGGAGAAAGAAAAGGCTCTCTTTCTTTATATAAAATCTTAGAATGGGGCTTTAATCCTTTCAGAAGCTTGCGTACCATCAGAACTTCCAATAATTTCTTGGGATGATAATCTTTTACCTTCTCAGCATTTTCCGGTTCCAGAAGTTGGTTGATATCAAGTTCTTCACTTTCATCATATTTCCAAACAAGGATGGTGGCATTATCATCTGAAAAATCTCTGTAAAGGGGCATTCTTTTTTTATATGAGACAAAAATACTAAAAAAAGCTTGAAGCTGGGAGCGGGAGGATGGAAGTTACTATCCGTTATAAAAACAAGAGATAAATAAAGTCAGAAAAATCGTTTGATGAAAAAAGGAATGGAAGATGGGAGCTGGAAGATCGAAGTTACTATTCGTGGTAAAAAGAATTTTCAGACCGAAGAATCCGTTGAGAAAAAACAAACTCTTTGCTTCCTTAATCTTTACAAACCTCTAGCTTCCCTCTCCCAGCCTCCAGCTTACTTATTTAGCCTGATGATTCACATCATTTCTATGCTCTACAATTTCAAGGTTGGCATCCACGAAGTAGGCACTTCCGAAACCGTTTACATAAGATCCTTTCACAGGCTGCAGAGCAATTAAAATAAAATCCCCCATTTCAGAAATTACGTCCACTACTTTGCCATGAACTTCTTTAAGCTGGGTAACTACAGTGTTCCATACATCAGAATCTCTTTCAATCTGAGATGTTGCTGCTTCAATGGTAAGGCGCTCGCGGGCATAGATTTGCTTGGTAGCCGATTCATCTTCGATAAACATAATGGATGTTTTTCTTCCGTCAGCAAGATTTTTAGTATGTTTTGCCATGAAAGAGACCAGAATATAAAAAGTTTGATCTACCTGTACAAAGGGAGCATAGCTTGAATTAGGATTTCCTTCAGCATCTACAGTAGCAAGGATGATACTTTTTGAAGCATTGATCAGTTCCTGTACTTTTGGAGCAACGGGTTTGATTTTCTTTTCTGTATGGGTACGGTTCATAATATATTTTTTTATCAGCTAAAATTAATTATTTATATTAAGACTAAATAATATTAACTCATGTTTAATCTCATAAAACTGAACTTGATCTGCCGTTTTTATATCTTAATTATTAATCGTAATTTTGCCTTTCGTTATCAATTGAATTTAAAAACTATTCATTACATATGAGTACTACAACACAATACGTTCCTTATAAAGTTAAGGATATCTCCCTTGCAGAATGGGGTAGAAAAGAAATTACTCTTGCAGAGGCAGAAATGCCAGGTTTGATGTCTATCCGTGAAGAGTACGGACCATCTCAGCCACTGAAAGGAGCAAGAATCGCAGGATGTCTTCACATGACAATCCAAACGGCTGTGCTTATCGAGACTTTGGTAGCTTTAGGAGCTGAAGTTACCTGGTCATCTTGTAATATTTTCTCTACACAGGACCACGCTGCTGCTGCTATTGCTGCTGCGGGAATTCCGGTGTATGCTTGGAAAGGGTTAAATGAGGAGGAATTTGACTGGTGTATTGAGCAGACTTTATTCTTTGGTGAAGACAGAAAACCATTAAACATGATTTTGGATGATGGTGGAGATTTAACAAACATGGTTTTTGATAAATACCCTGAATTTACAAAAGATATCAAAGGTCTTTCTGAAGAAACAACTACAGGAGTACACAGACTTTACGAAAGAATGAAAAACGGAACTCTGGTAATGCCGGCGATCAACGTAAACGATTCAGTAACTAAGTCTAAATTCGATAACAAATACGGATGTAAAGAATCTGCTGTAGATGCAGTAAGAAGAGCTACAGACGTAATGTTAGCTGGAAAAAGAGTGGTAGTTTGCGGATACGGAGACGTAGGTAAAGGGACTGCGGCTTCATTCAGAGGAGCAGGTTCTATCGTTACCGTTACAGAAATTGATCCAATCTGTGCACTTCAGGCTGCAATGGACGGATATGAAGTAAAAAGATTAGACACTGTGGTAGATAATGCTGATATCATCATCACTACAACAGGTAACTTCAATATCGTTAGAGGAGAACACTTCCTTAAAATGAAAGATAAAGCTATCGTTTGTAACATCGGTCACTTCGACAACGAAATCGATATGGCTTGGTTAAACAAAAACTACGGTCAGACTAAATCTGAAGTAAAACCTCAGGTAGACATTTATACTATCGAAGGAAAAGAAGTAATCATCCTTGCAGAAGGTAGATTGGTAAACTTAGGATGTGCTACAGGTCACCCAAGTTTTGTAATGTCTAACTCTTTCTCTAACCAGACTTTGGCTCAGATCGAATTATGGAACAATTCTGCTGCTTACAAAAACGAAGTATACATGCTTCCTAAGCACTTAGATGAGAAAGTAGCTGCTTTACACCTTAAGAAATTAAGCGTAGAGCTGGAAACTCTTTCTCCTGAGCAGGCTGAGTATATCGGAGTAGACGTAAAAGGGCCATTCAAGCCTGAATACTACAGATACTAAGATCTAAATAAAATATGATATTATCCCACTATTTCTAAGATAGTGGGATTTTTTATGGAGTGCCGCAGAGCAATTCCTTATTTTTGTCAACTAAAAAAATAACATGAAAAACTACTTATTTCTGGGAATAATGAGCGCTGTTGTATTCCTTAACAGCTGCAGCAATGATGATAATGAGGGAACCAATAATCCTTCCGAACCAAAAATGTTATTAAGTAAAATCACTACAGTTTACTATGATAATCCATTACAGCCTCAAACCAGCGTAGAAACCCTTGAATACAATAGTCAGGGGCAGCTTACAAAAACTTCGTCCGCCTATGGAACTTCCACATTTGAATACAATAACGGGAAGCCTGTAAAGATAAATCATTATAATACCAACCAGACACTGGAATACTATTCTGCTTTTAATTATAACGGAGATCAGCTGGCAAGCGTTAAAGCAATCTACGACACTCATCCGGATTACAACCGAACGATTACCTATAATTATAATACCAACGGACAGGTGATCTCTACATCTCTTTGCCAGTCGCCAGACTGTTCCAATCCCATCGTTGATACGTATGCTTATAATGGGAACAATATTTCCTCAGAGATTTCAGAGGGTGGAGGATCCAGTTACAGTACTAAAGTTGTGTATTCCTACGATGATAAACTGAACCCCTATACCAATCTCAATAAGTATATTAGAATTATGATGGGCAGAGCCATTGTGATGAGCCCCAATAATTATCTGATAGAAAAGATAAGCTACAAAAGTAACGGTACCTGGATACAAAACCAAACCAGAACCTCCACGATACAATACAACAGCGCCGGTTTACCTACTCAGGTAGTCTCAAAAGAAGCCAACGGAAACCTTTCAGCTCAGTATAATTACGAATATATCACTCAATAATAACAGACTCTCCAATTTTGGGGAGTTTTTTTATAAGCTGATCCCGCTATCCGCTCATACTCCTCACGCCAGGCGAAGAGCCTCAACGCTGGTTGCGGGGTAACCGCTGCTATCGGGGCTAGGGAAGTAAATTATAAATGATGAATGATGAATTATAAATCTGTTGGCTGTTAAATAAAATTCACTGGCTTTAGCTAAAACTTAAAATATATTAACCATCACCCGTATTTTACCCATATTTCCCCTGTGCTTAGGCTCTATTTATAAAAAATGAATATCTTAGCCCCTTTAAACAAAACATTAAACTATGAAAAAACAAAGAGTATCGAATGCGTTCGTTGCCGCATCATGGGTAGCATTAGGCGCAGGAATGATTGGCTTTATTGTTGGTCTTGCAAGAGCGGAAATGCTGCTGAATGAAAAAGGATATTATTTCACCATACTTCTTTATGGTTTGTTTGCCGTTGTTTCGTTACAGAAAGCAGTACGTGACAGGTTAGAAAACATTCAGGTGACAGATATTTATTATGGGATCTGCTGGTTTGCCACATTATCATCTATTGTATTATTGGCTATCGGACTTTGGAATGCCACCATTCTTCCCAGCGAAAAAGGTTTTTATGCATTTGCCTTTTTGCTTGCGCTCTTCGGAGCCATCGCAGTCCAGAAAAATACACGTGACAATATGCTTCAGGAATAAAGTAAACTCTCCATTTTGGAGAGTTTTTTATTTAAATAAATTCATTAAAATTTATAAAATACTACAAATTTAACATTTACATTAAAAATATATTAAGTTTTTTGTTATTTTAGCTGTGCTTATTTCACAAACTAATGACATGTACAAAAAACTACTCTTTTCTCTTCTGTTTATTCTATTATTTCAGCTTTCAAAAGCTCAGGATGAGTTTATTACTATTTGGCAGCCCGGCTTTATAAGCACCGTTCCCATATCCGTTACAGCTCCCTATCCCGCAGGGAACAATCAAATCTGGTTTCCTGCTATCGGCAATAATTTTACCATAAGCTGGGAAGAAGTAGGTTATCCGTCACACCAGGGAACAATGAATAATGTTACTTCCACAAAGCAGGTACTTATAGACTTCGGAACACCATTACATCCAAATTCAATGCAAGCCAGTTATCAGGTAAAAGTAAGCGGTGGAAATGGGACTTTCAGAATACTTTCTACTGAATATTTACCTTCTACAGGAGTGAAATACAATGGAAGTATGGATAAACTGCTTGAGATTTCCCAATGGGGGAATATCCAATGGAGTACAATGAACAATGCTTTTGCGAACTGTCCTAATATCACTCTCACGGCTTCCGATGCACCCGATCTGTCCCAAGTTACAGATCTGTCCGGAATGTTCAAATCTGCAAAGAATTTCACATCCAATAATTCAATAAACAGCTGGGATACTTCATCTGTACAAGATATGTCTGAGCTGTTTTCACAAACAACATTCAATTCTCCGATTGATAACTGGAACACATCAAATGTTACCAATATGTCCCGTATGTTTTATTTTTCAAAACATTTCAATCAAACTTTAAAAACCTGGGATGTCTCTAAAGTTACCAATATGCAATCGATGTTTATGAGTGCAGAAAAGTTTAACCAGCCTTTACAAGACTGGAATACAGAGTCTCTTACGAACATCATTGATATATTCAATGGAGCAAAGGAATTTAATCAACCAATCAATACCTGGAATATTTCAAATGTAACAAGTCTTAGTGGTATCTTTTCATTAGCCCCAAAATTCAACCAGCCACTCAATCACTGGAATACCTCAAAAGTAACCGATATGTCCAGAACATTTAACGGAGCTTTAAGTTTTAATCAAAATATTAACAGCTGGGATACCTCCAAAGTAGGTAATATGTCACTCATGTTTGCACTCGCTGTAAGCTACAACGAGCCTATGACTTCCTGGGACACGGGAAGCGTGACGGATATGTCTTTTATGTTTCATTTCAATCCGTATTTCAATCAGAATATAAGCAATTGGAATACAGCTAAAGTTGTCAACATGGAACACATGCTTCACGGCTGCTATGAATTCACCCATTCACTGGAAAACTGGAATGTCAGTACCGTTACCAATATGGATTTAATGCTAATGGAGACCACTTCATACAACCACACTTTAGAAAAATGGAATCTGAACTCCTTAACAACTGCCGCCTCAATGCTTACTTCTTCAGGATTAGACTGCAGAAATTATAGTAACACCCTTATTGGATGGTCTAATAACGGTAATACTCCCAATAGTATTCACCTTGGTATCGTTTCAGACTTAACTTATTCCGATACTGCAACTCCTTCAAGAAATCATCTTCTCAATGTAAAAGGATGGAGCTTTCTGGGAGATAATTTAGGCACCTGTGAACATCAATTGGGAACTTCAGATTACAGCCTTAATACTACCCCTCAGATGTATCCCAATCCTGTATCGGATATGATTTATCTGAAAAATATTCAGAATGTGATAAGGTATACAATAACCGATATGAGCGGAAGAACAGTTGCTAAAGACAAGCTGGGACATAGCGAAATATCTGTCCGTCTTTTGTCTCCGGGAAATTATGTTCTGCAGATTTTCACAAAGGATACAGTACATTCATTCTCATTCATCAAAAAATAACCCAAGAAAACTAATTCCATAAACAATAAACATGATCTTAAAAAAAATTCCAATACTCATTTTTCTTTTGATGATACTCATGGCAAAGGCCCAAAATGAGTTCATCACCATCTGGAAAACTCAGAATGCACAACTCATTAAATTTCCAGGAAGAGGAACCAACTTTCATGTCTACTGGGAAGAAGTAGGATATCCTCAGCATAACGGAACAATGAGCAGTGTAACTTCAACCACTGAATTCATCATCAACTTAGGAACACCATTAAACCCATCTCCTGCCCAGGCCAGTTACAGAATCAAAATCAGCAATGGAAACGGAAGTTTTGATCAGGTAAGATTTTATAATGGTTCATCAATCCCGGTTTACAATGCTTCAGACCGTTCCAAACTCACTCAAATTGCTCAGTGGGGAAATATAAAATGGAAGAGTTTTGACAATGCTTTTGTATACTGCGATAATATGGATGTAACAGCCACAGATGCTCCAGACCTCAGTATGGTTACCAGTATGCGTCAGATGTTTTATTTATGCATTTCACTTATTGGTAATTCTTCTTTCAATACATGGAATACCTCCACCATTACAGATATGCATTATATGTTTGGTGATGATAATCTTTTCAACCAACCATTGGGAAACTGGGATACTTCGAATGTTACAGATATGTCTTATATGTTTGATTACACAGGATTTAACCAACCTTTGAATAAATGGAACACAGCTAAAGTTACCACCATGGAGCATATGTTTCATGATTCAGAAAATTTCAATCAGGATCTACAAAACTGGAACACGGGAAGCGTAACGAATATGAACGAAATGTTCCATGACACTGCTTTTAATCAAAATATTGGAAGATGGGATTTAAGCTCATTAACAACAGCAACCGGTATGTTTCTCAATTCTGCCATGAGCTGCCTGAATTATGATAAAACCCTTTATGGATGGAGCTACAACCCATCAACCCCGAATAATATCAATCTATCCAGCGCAGCACCATTGGTTTATTCTCATGCCGATGCTGTAGCTGCAAGAAATTATTTAATCAATAATAAAGGATGGACTATTTCCGGTGATACTTACAATGGAGTATGCAACCAGACACTTTCAACTTCTGAAACGGAAATTAAAAACAAAACCTCCATCTATCCCAATCCGGTAAAAGATCATATTTATCTGAAAAATATTCCGAATGCAGTAAGGTATACAATAACAGATATGAGTGGAAGAACAGTTGCTAAAGACCAGCTGGAGCATAACGAAATATCCGTCAGACTTTTGTCTCCGGGAAATTATATCCTGCAGGTTTTCACGAAGAATACAATGCATTCTTTCCCATTCATCAAAAAATAACCCAAGAAAACGATAAACATTCATCATGACTTTAAACAAAATACCAACACTCATTTTTCTTTTGCTGGCTTTCATTGTAAAGGCTCAGGACGAATTCATCACCATCTGGAAACCTGCTTCTACCGTATTACCCGCAGTAAATGTAGATGCTCCCTACCAGGCAACGACTCAGCAGATATGGTTTCCCGGAATTGGTGATAATTATGACATTTATTGGGAGGAAGTAGGCTATCCGCAGCACAATGGTTCCCTTCTCGATGTAACTTCCACAAAACAGGTTCTTATTGACTTCGGTACGTCAATCGCAGAAAAAAATGATGCAAAATACAGGGTAAAAGTTACGAATGGTAACGGAACTTTCAGACAAATAAAATTCGGAACTCCTCAACTATTTCCTGGTCCTGAGCAAGTCATTCCTATCTGGCAGATCAATGGAAGTTCAGATAAAATACTGGAAATAGAACAATGGGGTAATATTTCATGGACTACCATGGAAAGCGCCTTCAGCCTGTGCAGGCTTATGCAGCTTACAGCAACAGATACTCCCAATCTTAATAATGTGGAAGATGCTTCTTTTATGTTTTATGGTACAACCAGCTTTAAGGGAGCCAGTTCTATGCAAAACTGGGATACTTCGAAAATTAAGAATTTTAGTTTTATGCTTTCTCTCTTATTCGATGTGAATCCATCTTCTGCCGTAATAGAACAGTTCAACTCCCCTTATCTGGACAGCTGGAATATGTCTTCAGCCACCAACCTCAGCTATATGTTCGGAAACAGAACTGTTTTTAACCAGACTCTTAACAGCTGGGATGTTTCAAAAGTGACGGATATGAGCTGGATGTTTGGCCAGTGTGCAAGCTTCAATCAGCGTCTAGATAACTGGGATACTTCAAGTTTAGAGGACATGCATTTTATGTTTCATATGATTCCTGTTTTCAATCAGCCGTTAAACTGGAACACTTCCAAAGTGACCAATATGGCCCATGTATTTCATGGTTGTACAACCTTTAATCAGTCTTTAGAAAATTGGGATATGACAAAGGTGACCAGAATAGATCAGATGCTTAATATTGCATCAGGTTTCAATCAGTCATTAGGAAACTGGAACTTAGTTTCTCTTATCAATGGTAATGGTGCTTTAACACTGTCAGGCCTTAATTGTGAAAATTACAGCAAAACATTGATGGGATGGGCCAACAATCCTAATACAGCCAACAATATTGCATTAGGTTCTCTAACGGGATTAAAATATGCTTCAAACGTGTCGGACAAAAGGGATATTCTCATCAATAAAGGTTGGTCATTAATAGGTGATACAGTAGGAAGTTGCTTATTATCTTCATCAGATGTAAGACTGAGTAAAAAACTTTCGCTATATCCTAATCCTGCAGTAGATGACATTCATGTTGAAGGATTAAGTGATATAAAGCGCTATAAAATTTATGATGCCAGCGGAAGACTTGTCAAGGAAGGAAATCCCAATAATGACATCATCAATGTAAGCTCCCTGCCTAAAGGAAATTATATGATACAACTGATCATGAAAGAAAACACCTTCTCTTCAAAATTCATTAAGAAATAACTATAAAACCTCAATATGGTATTGAAAAAAATTTGGGTGGGCTTTTTTATTTTACTGATATTCGTTGCGAAAGCCCAGAATGAATTTATCACTATCTGGAAGCCTGCTTCTACGGTAATACAACCAATCACTGTAAGTGCTCCCTATCAGGCAGATACTCAACAAATATGGTTTCCCGGAATTGGTGAAAACTATGACATCTATTGGGAGGAAGTAGGTTTCCCCCAACATAATGGTTCCCTTACCAATGTAACGTCTACAAAACAGGTTTTTATTGATTTTGGTACATCAATCGCAGAAAAGAATGATGCAAAGTACAGAGTAAAAGTAAGCAATGGAAATGGTGTTTTTCAGCAAATAAAATTTGGAGACGTACAGGAGGTTCAGCTTCCGGACCAGATTTTCCCGATCTGGCAGATCAATGGGAGTGCTGATAAAGTATTGGAAATAGAACAATGGGGAAACATCGCATGGAACTCTATGAACAGTGCTTTCAGCCAATGTAAGCTCATTCAGATTACAGCCACGGATACTCCCGATCTTAATAATGTTAAAGATGCTTCGTATATGTTTTATGCTGCAAAAAGCTTTACGGGGAACAGTTCTATGCAAAATTGGGATACTTCAAAGATTAAGAATTTCAGATTTATGTTTGCTCTTATTTTTGACAGTATCAATACTACGCTTCCTGATCAGTTCAATTCTCCTTATCTTAATAGCTGGGATATGTCATCAGCAACTGATCTCAGCTTTATGTTTGCAGGACGAGGAATCTTTAATCAAACCGTGAACAACTGGAATGTTTCCAATGTAAAGGATATGAAATGGATGTTTGCGCTTTGCCCAAGCTACAATCAACCTATGGATAACTGGGATACTTCAAGCCTTGAAGATATTCGTTTTATGTTTCATTTTGATTCTGGTTTCAATCAATCTTTAAATAATTGGAATACGTCTAAAATTACCAATATGGCCCATGCTATTCATGGCTGTACAGCTTTTAACCATTCTCTGGAAAATTGGGACATGACCAAGGTTACCAGAATAGACCAGATTCTGAAGGAAACGCCGAACTTTAATCAATCCCTTGCAAGCTGGAATCTTGCCAGCGTTAATAATGGAGCCCAGGCTTTGATGCAGACAGGAATGGATTGTGAAAATTTCAGTAAGACCCTTGCCGGATGGGCAGATAATCCTAATACTGCCAATAATGTTGATTTAGATATTGTAACTCCTTTGACTTATGCTTCCAATGCAGCAGATAAAAGGAATATTCTCATCAGTAAAGGATGGACAATGTCTGGTGATACAATAGGAAATTGTTTACTCTCTTCATCGGAGGTAAAGCTGAATAAAAAACTTTCACTATATCCCAATCCCGCGGTAGATGATATTCATATTGAAGGATTAAGTGATATTAAAAAGTATAGAATTTTTGATGCAAGTGGAAGACTTGTACTGGAAGGAAATCCCAATAAGGATATGATTAATGTAGGATCTTTACCAAAAGGAAATTACATTTTACAACTCATTCTGAAAGATACTACCCTCTCTTCAAAGTTCATTAAGAAATAAAACAAAGAAGCCTCGCTGGAAAGTGAGGCTTTTTATTTTGAATGTAAAGATTAACTATTTGTCAAAATGATTAGGATGCTGAGCTTTAATATCATCTACTGTTCCTAATACTTTATCTTTCAAGGAATCCTGATATTTCTGAAGTTTTGCGGCTACTTCTTCATTACCGCTTCCTAAAATTTTTGCTGCTAAAATCCCTGCGTTCAAAGCACCGTTCAAAGCTACAGTCGCTACCGGAATTCCACCAGGCATCTGAAGAATAGACAAAACGGAATCCCATCCATCTATTGAATTACTGGACAAAATAGGAACTCCAATTACCGGAAGTGTAGTACAGCTTGCTACCATTCCCGGAAGATGTGCCGCTCCGCCAGCTCCTGCCACAATTACTTTCAACCCTCTTTCCTGAGCAGTCTTTGCATAATCAAACATTCTTTCCGGTGTTCGGTGTGCTGAAACTACCGTTAATTCATAAGGGATATCAAGGCTTTTAAGAAAATTTGCAGCCTGTTCCATGATCGGCAGATCACTCTGACTGCCCATAATAATTCCTACCATCTTCAATTTTATTAGATGTTCAAAGATAAAAAATAAAGCTGGAAGTTGGAAGCAGGAAGCAGGAAGTTCTTTTAATCACAATCCAACATTTAAACAAAAACCTACCACTATTTCCTTTCTTATCTGTATCATTAAAAATTGAAACAACTGTACCCATTATAATCATTTTAAAACCTCTACATTTGTTTGTTACACTTTATTCACGTTGAAAGATTATAAACTTATTTTTGCTGTTCTCACTGTTGCCATTGTTTGGGGAACAACTTTTTTGGCCATCCGTGTGGCTGTGGAAACAATTCCTGCATGGTTTGTTGCCGGAATCCGACAGTTTCTGGCTTCTGTTATCATGCTTATCGTTCTTCTTTCAAGAAAGGAATTCAAATGGATTGGATGGAAGAATCTGGGATATCAGATCATTTTCGCTTCTCTGATGCTGGTGGTTGCCAACGGTATGACTACGGTAGCTGAAGAAACGGTATCAAGCAGCCTTGCATCATTGATCAGTGCCTGCTCACCTATTCTGGTATTTCTGGGAAGTGTGGCTGTAGGATTACAAAAGTTTAGTTTGCGTGCCCTTAGTGGTGTTTTGCTTTGTTTCAGCGGAATTCTTTTTATTTTCTGGGATGGACTGAAAGATCTTGCCAACCCCGATTACAGAATGGGTATGATCTTCCTGTTCTGTGCCATTGCAGGCTGGGCTTCCGGAACTATTTTCACAAAGAAATTAAATATTCAGAGCGGAAATATAACGTTAAACCTGTTTTATCAATTCTTATTTGCAGGCGTTGTTCAGATTATTTTTGCTTTCCTGTTTTCTGAAAATTATAACTTTGGAAGCTGGACCATTAAAAGTATTTCAGCCATGCTATACCTTTCTGTTTTTGGTTCTGTAGCTGCTTTTTTTGCCTTTCATTATGCATTGACAAAAATTTCACCGGTTCAGGTTTCCATCCTTGCTTATATCAACACCATCATTGCCATATTTCTAGGCTGGCTGATTATGGATGAAAAAGTGACTTTCAAATTTATTCTTGCAGCTGTCATGATCATTTGTGGTGTTTTTATTATTAACTACAAACCGGAGATGTTCAAAAGACAAAAGGTTGCTTAATGACTATCGTTTTTCCTGAAAAGTTCTTTTATTTTTGCTATTAAGCTATTTAAAAATCAAAATCTTGAATCAAATTTTAATTGAATGTAAAGGAATATCAAATGATATATTTTCACTTCCTGCATTCACCCTCCTTAAGGGTGAGACAATTGGTATTTACATAGGAAATAATGACTCTTATTCTACACAACAATTCCTAACAGCAATTTTCACTGGAAAAGCACAATATAAAAATACTTTAGTCTACAAAGACTTTACATTTGTTGATTATGTTTGGGAACCAAACTGGAGGCGGATATTCTTTCCTATAACAGTTGGGGAATATTTGAAAAAGCATTCAAATTTAAAAAATTCTTATGCTCAAAAGATCTACGAAATTGACTGGATCAATAAAAAAACAAAAATTAAACGACTGCCGGGCAATCCAAGAAAATTATTAAGCTTGTATTCGGTACTTTCAAAAAAAGAAAATATTATTACAGATTTTGCAGGGCAAGACTCACAAGGAATGATTATGGCAGCAGAAATAATTAAAAGGGAAACCATAAAAGGAAGTTCTGCCATACTTTTCGACGTGTTCAAAACTTTTGAAGATACATGTGATCAGTATATAAAAATTGACTGGAAAGATAATAGAAAGGATTATAAACCTGTTTATCATTTTCCAGAAGAAGAATCATTGTAAATCTGCTTATTTCTAATCCGAGAATAATTAAAATTTACAGGTAAGCATCAGAATTTCATTACATTTGCCCAAACACAACGAGTATAACCATGAAGCAAAAACTATCCATCATTACTGTTTTACTTCTTCCTGCATTTTATTTTTCTCAAAAAGCAGAGCCCAGGGAAGATATCAAACTGAAAAGCTTTGATTACAAAATCTATATTCAAAACAAAAAAGACAAAGAAACCGATCAGGAATTATATATGATTCCTAATAAAGGGGATACTATCAGAGAAAATGCTCTTATTAAAAAAATATCAGGGGAAGAAACTCACAGAGGTATGTACAGAATGAACAATACAGAAATTCATTTTGTAGATATTGATCTTACTACAGAAAAAATCAACCATAAAATCTATAGTCCCAATAAAAAAGGAGTACTTACCTTAGTCAAAGAAAATTCAAATCTGGCCTCTTATCCAAAGGATCTTCCTCCAAAATTCAAAGACAATAAACCTCCGCATCCCGAATTCGCAGGTGGTGAAGCAGCATTGTATCAATGGATTGAAAAAAATATCTATCCGGTTCTGGAAAAGAAATATAAGAAAAAAGAGAAAGGGAATTCTGTTCTTATTTTAGATATAGACCCAAATGGTGTTCCAACTTTTGTAGAAATAAAAAATTTGAATATTGCTGATACCATCAAAAAACAACTCACCGATATCGTAAAAACATCTCCTGTCTGGAAGACCAATATACAAGGGTTTGATGTGTCGGGAATTGTCTTTATTCCTTTAGAATACTAAGGAATATTGCCAGGACTATTTTCATATTCCCTTCATTTTTCTTATATTGTATACTCCAACCTATACAATATGCTGAAAAACACATTATTTTTATTTCTGACCGCCTCTTTCCTTTTGGTAAGCTGTGATTACAAAGAGAAAGAAAAGAACCTGACAGACCGGGAAAAACAATTATTAGAAAAAGAAAAAATATTCGCTAAAAAAGAGTCCGAATATCAGTCTCTTCTGAAAATGAGAGACAGTATTTTTGCTAAAAAAGATTCCGTAGTTATTGCAACATGGCCCACTGAAATTTCCGGCCCATGGAATGGAAAAGTTATCTGTACAGAGTCTAACTGCAGTGAATATGCTGTAGGAGACCAGCGTACGGACATCTGGGAATTCGATAATGATTCCACCCAGCCTATTACCAAAATTATCAATAATAATAATCTGGTAAGGCTGTATACAGGCAAGTTTGAAAATAATGAGATCAGACTGTCTTTTAAAACAGATTCTACGGCCAAAAAGAATGTAGAAATGAGCGTTCTTCTTAATGATATTTCAGACAACAAGATCAAAGGAACAAGAACCATCACTTCTGATGGCTGTACCGCCAAGTTCTCTGTTGAATTAGTACGTTCCACAAAATAAACACATATGATTTTACTGAGTATACACAACCTGAGTCTTCCCATAGAAGATCCGGTACTGAAGTTCCTGTTGGTATTGGTCATTATCCTGGCAGCACCCCTGCTGCTTAATAAAATTAAAGTTCCACACCTGTTGGGTCTTATTATCGCCGGAGCCATCATTGGTCCGAACGGATTCAATGTATTATCCAGAGACAGCAGTATTGTGGTAACGGGAACTACCGGACTTCTTTACATTATGTTTCTGGCTGGGCTTGAGATTGATATGGGAGATTTTAAAAAGAACAAATGGAAAAGTCTCACCTTTGGTATCTATACCTTCACGGTTCCCTTTGTACTGGGATATCTGGGAGGATATTACCTCCTTCATTTCTCCATGCTGACATCTATACTATTCGCCAGTCTTTTTTCGTCTCATACCCTTATTGCGTATCCGTTAGTGAGCAAGTTGGGAATTGCGAAAAATAAAGCAGTTAATATTACCGTGGGCGGTACGATGATCACAGATATTCTTGCCCTATTGGTACTTGCTGTGATTGTAGGAATGTCTCAGGGTGACGTAGGAACAGAATTTTGGGTTAAATTATCTGTTTCTTTTGTTGTTTTTGCCCTGATTGTACTGATTGTATTCCCTATTATAGGACGCTGGTTTTTCAAAAGAGTAGATGATAAAATCTCACAGTATATTTTTGTACTGGTTATGATTTATCTTGCTGCTATGCTGGCTGAACTGGCTGGTGTAGAAGCAATCATCGGGGCATTCTTTGCAGGATTGGCTTTAAACAGACTTATTCCTCATACTTCTTCTTTGATGAACAGAGTGGAATTTGTGGGAAATGCCATATTTATCCCGTTTTTCCTGATCAGTGTAGGAATGCTGATTGATTTTAAAGTGTTCTTTAAAAGCTGGGAAACACTGGAAGTAGCAGGAATTATGCTGGTAGCCTCAATTGGAGGAAAATATCTTTCTGCCGTAGCCACTCAAAAAACATTCAGACTGACCAAAGAAGAAGGGAAACTCATCTTTGGATTGAGTTCCGCTTCTGCTGCTGCAACACTGGCTTCAGTAATGGTAGGATATAATATTATTCTTTCTGAAACTGAAACCGGAGAGCCTGTAAGATTACTGAATGAACACGTGCTGAACGGAAGTATTTTATTGATTTTGATTTCGTGTACCATCTCCTCTTTCATTTCTATGGCAAGTGCTCAGAAAATTGCGGAAAGTGACAATGAAGATACGGTTTCAGGAAATACCCATGAGGAAGAAAGTATTCTCTTAGCGATCAATCATGAAGCAACGGTTGAGAGAATGGTAAATCTGGGAATCCTCATCAAAGCACATTCCAATACGGAAGATCTTTTCGCCCTGAATGTCATTAATGAAGACAAAAACGAATCTTCAGTAAAGAATGCGGAAAAACTTCTTCACCAGGCAGCAGATGCAGCCGCAGCCGCAGATGTTAAATTACAGGCTTTAAAAAGGTATGACAATGATGTCATCAACGGTGTAAATAATGTGATTAAAGAACAGAAAATTACAGACCTTATTATAGGACTGGAGGATGAAAAAGGGTTCTCCCCTTCTTTTGTCTATAATCTTTACAACGGTTATCTGCAGAATGATGATGTGAATGTGCTGGTATATCATGCGGCACAACCACTTTCCACCATAAAAAAATATGCAGTGATGATTCCTGAAAATGCCCATCAGGAAGCAGGATTCTTCCATGCATTGCTGAGAGTCTGGAACATTGCCAGAAATTCCGGAGCAACAGTTGTTTTCTATGCTCCTGAAAATATCCTTGATATTCTGCAGAAAATCATCAAAAAAGCCAATATAGAAGCAGAGTTTATCATTATGAATACCTGGCAGGACGGGGAAAGAACGGCTGCCCAATTGAAAGATGATGAAGCCCTGATTATCCTTATGGCAAAACGCGGTATGAAGTCTTACATTCCAAGAATGAGACTGATTCCGGAACTTTTGAACAGGAACCTGAAAGATAATAATTACCTTCTGATTTTCCCGTTCTCAGAATATGACAAAAACAGTCCGGAAATACGTTCTGTAGGAAATCATGGAGATTTTGTGGAGATTGGAAATGTAATTCAGAAAATTTTTAAATAAAAAGCTGGAAGAAGGAAGAGGGATGATGGAAGTTATCTATGCACAAATAATCACTTTTTATTAAACCATCAAACCATTCAGTCATCAATAGGATCGGGCTTTAGCCCGATATGAATAAGAATAAGAATAACATACATAAAATTGGCTTTAGCCAAAACTTAATTTTAGGTTTCGGCTAAAGCCAATTGAATCTATAATTATTTGTAAACGGGCTAAAGCCCGTTCCTATTGAATTGATTGTATAACAAAGTAAAGGGAGCCGTTTTTGAATTGAAACGGCTCCCTTTATTTATTTTAAACTGATTTTACTCAGCAATTACTCTTACCATTCCCTTCACCATGACAAGCTTTTCCATAAGCTCTTCTCTGGAATCTGCAAGAACGTTAATATGTCCCATTTTTCTTCCTGGTTTGGTTTCTGTCTTACCGTATAAGTGGATGTAGGTTTCAGGCAACTGAAGAACGTCTTCCATTCCTTCATAGATTACTTTTCCGGAAAATCCTTCTGCTCCTACCAGATTCAGCATTCCGCTGTAGGTGATAGCATCGGTATCTGCCAAAGGTAAGTTTTTAACCACACGGTACATCTGCTCAAATTGAGAATTTGTATTTCCTTCCTGACTCTGGTGTCCGGAATTATGCAGTCTTGGTGCTGTTTCATTCACCCATATTTTTCCTTCTTTATCAAGGAATAATTCAATGGCAAATAATCCCGGTGAGTTTACTGCAGCTAAAAATTTCTCAGTAATAGAATCAATCTGGTTCTGAACATCTTCTGTCAGAAGAACCGGACATACATTGAAGTCTAAAAGATTCAGCTTGGGATCAGCAACCATTTCCGTTACCGGGAAAATATTGGTTTCTCCTTTCTCGTTTCTCGCTACAATGACAGAAAGTTCTTTTTCAATATCAACCAGACTTTCAATAACAGATGCTTCTGTCCATAGATGCTGATAGTCTTCTTCTGTTTTGATGACCTGTACTCCTTTTCCATCATATCCTCCGGTATTCATTTTCTGAACGAATGGTAATGGCATAATGATCTTTTCATCACTGTTCCATACCACCTGAAATTCCGGGCTTGGGATATCGTGTGTTTTATAAAATTCTTTCTGAAGGATCTTTTGCTGGATTGTTTTGATGATATTGGCATTGGGAACCACTTTTATTCCCTGCTTTTCAAGTTCTGCCAGTGCATCAGCATTTACATGTTCTATTTCAATGGTTACAACATCTTTATCTTTTCCGAAGTTCAAAACCGTTTCGTAGTCATTGAAATTTCCCTGTGTAAAATACGAGATATTATGACACGGAGCATCAGAAGCAGGATCCAGCGTATAAAACTCATCGTCATACTTCAGTGCACTTTGTATCAGCATTCTTCCCAGCTGTCCGCCTCCCAGAATTCCTATTTTCATTTTTTATTTTTATTAGATTTATTCTTATTGAATTTTATCAATTTTTAAATAGCCCAGTCCCATTGGGTTTATCTGATTTTCTTCATCAGACTTTTTAAGAACGATAGCATATTTTTCTTTCATATAGGCCGGAAGAATATCACTTACATTGAAAATATCATCAATATCCACTCCGTGCTTATCATCAATATGGCTTACAGCGCCTTCAAATCCCATGGTCTGGTAAAATTCAGTAGCCTTTGCTCTTTTTACAATTTCACCCATAGACTGCCCAACCATAAGGTGCTGCTCATGGAATTCTTCAAAGAAACCAGGCTTATAGCCTCCTAAATTGAGGAAAAACAATTGATCTTCTGAAGATTTTTCACCCTTTTCCACAATCTCCACTTTGTACCCATCAGCGAATTTTACTTCCTGATAACAGTCCAGGTGAATTTTCCCTTCTGCCTCCTTCCAAAAGTCTTTCATATCCGGAATCAAATCTTTAAGATTCTCTGCTATTCCGAAGAAAACATCGTGCTGCTCAATATTTCTTCCTTTAGGTGTTGCCCCAAGAATGACATAAAATAATTTCATTTCGTTTTTCATGCATGCAAAAATACGTTAAATTTATCTTTTTCAAATGTTTGGCAGACTACGACAATAATTTTATATTTGTAGTATTATTTGTAGTATGTCAGAAATCATCATACTCTTCCTTGGCGCAATTTCCGCGGGTCTTTTAGGTTCACTTACGGGTTTAGGAGGAGGAGTTATTATCATTCCCTTATTAACGCTGGGATTCGGCGTTCCAATGCATTATGCTATCGGTGCTTCACTCATCTCTGTGATTGGCACCTCTTCCGGTGCGGCTGTAGCTTTCGTAAAAGAAGGCTTTACCAATATGAGAATCGGGATGTTTCTCGAAATAGCGACTACAGCAGGTGCTATTATTGGTGCGCTGGTTTCAGGAATGCTTAACCCCAATACAATCGGAATTATTTTCGCAAGTATCCTTCTTCTTACAGTTATTTTAAATCTTAAAGGAAAGCCTGATCATCAGGAACCTTTGATCAAAGGAAGTCTGGAAGAGAAGCTAAAATTATACGGAACATTCCCGGATAAAGGGATTTTAAAAAGCTATTCTGCAAGAAATACCGTTCCCGGATTTTTTATGATGATGTTTGCCGGTGCAATGTCCGGACTTTTAGGAATAGGTTCGGGTGCATTAAAAGTATTGGCGATGGACAATATGATGAAACTGCCTTTCAAAGTATCTACAACAACCAGTAATTTTATGATTGGAGTAACGGCAGTAGCCAGTGCACTGATCTATTTCCAGAGAGGAGAAATTATTCCGGTAATTGTAGCTCCCGTATTGATAGGAGTTGTTATTGGAAGTTTTATTGGTTCAAAAACGCTAATGGTATCAAAAACCAAAAAATTAAAAGTATTTTTTGCCATTGTTATTACCATTCTTTCAGTTTATATGATGTATAACGGTATCAACAAAAGCTTCAGATAATGAAAAAGAATTTTACAGATGTAGATCTGAACCGTTCCGTAGGAAATCTTCTGAGACTGGGTGTTATTCTGTCTGTGGCTACATCGCTTATCGGTTTTATCAAGTTATTTATTGAAGGTTTTAAAATGCCTGAAAAATATACCAGCCTTGTCGTAGGTACTTCTTCTGAAAAAGTATGGGGATACTTCTGGACCTCTCTTTGCAAAGGAGAAGGTGTAGCGATTATTCAGCTGGGTATTCTTTTGTTGATCTTCACCCCTCTGATGAGAATTGTTTTCGCTTTAATAGGCTATTTAAAAGAAAAAGACTACGTGTATGTAGTCATTTCTTCTATTGTTTTAGCAATTATGGCGGTAAGTTTCTTTGCAGGGTACGCCCACTAATTTTTCACATTTCATAAAACTCTAACGGCAACTGGTCCGGATCCTGGGTAAAGAAAAACTCTTTTCCGGTGAATTCATCTATGCGGATTTCTTCACAGCTAAGCCCCTTTCCTATCAGCTCATTTCTTTTTTCTGTAACATTTTCTACTGAAAAAGCAAGATGTCTTAAACCGCATGCTTCAGGTCTTGACGGCCGTTGTGGAGGATCAGGAAAGGAAAATAATTCTATTACATAATGATCTCCGATAGCCAGATCAAGTTTATAAGATTGTCTTTCCTCGCGGTATACTTCCCGGATGATATTCAGATTTAAAATTTCTGTATAAAACTTTTTGGAAACAGCATAATCTGAACAGATAATGGCGATATGATGGATTTTCATTCTTTAAATTTTAAACTACTTCTTAATTCAACGTTCTTATTTTATCTCTTTACAGTTATCTTTTCTTCTCGTATCAATAATATATTGGATTTTCCACTCATTATTCTGCTTTACCAATTGAAAACTGTTAGCTCCACAATGTGATAATTTTTCCTTTACATAAAAAGAATAAGGAGTAAATACACTTGCCAGGTTTCCATCTGTATGAACAGCTTCTATGATAATTCTTTCATCCAGATCTCCTTTTGTAAATTTTGAAACAGAGGCAACAAAATCCTGTATACTGTCACTTTTCACAGTCCCATCTTTAGTGATGGTTTGCAGCACCGCATTCTCTGCAAAAGCTGATTTTACAAGCTCAGAATCTGCATTTTTCATGCCAAGGAAGAGATTACGGATAGGTTTTTCAATCTCTTTATGCTGCTGCCCGAAGCCTGAAATACTTATAAGAACAAGAAGTACAATTATTTTATTCATAGCATAGATTTAGATAATTAAAAATAGATAAAATAAAATTTAAATTGATTAACAAATTTTAAAATTCATTTTCCTTAAATTGTACCCAAAATTATTTCAGAGCTTTTTATATGTGGATTATTTATCTGACTTTGGCCATACTTCTTCTGGTCATGACAATATTACCAAAAATTCAGCATTCTCACTGGATATTCAGGGTTCCGGAATTTGCAAAAATACAGGTCACCTATCTTATCTTTTTCACTTTTTTATTAGGCCTTTTTACTGATTCTGAAGAATATTTATGGTATTATCAGGGACTTCTTCTGGTCTTATTTGTTCATCACAGCCATACCCTCATCAAGTACACCCGTTTTTATCCCGTAAAAAAACACAGACAACGTCACAAATCTTCTGATAAACTGCATTTTATTTCTGCCAATGTTTATCAGTTCAATAAAGACTACGAGAAATTCATGAGGCTTGTTAAAAAGCATAATCCTGATTTTTTCATGACTATGGAAAGCAATGGCGATTGGGAAAAGGCAATGAGACCTTTAGAAAAAGAATATGGTTTCCAACATAAAGTGACTCTTGAAAATACTTATGGTATGCATTTCTATTCCAGGATTGAAATCAAAGAAGCAAAAACTCATTATTTCGTGGCTGATGATATTCCGAGTATTGAGATCCATATGACAACAGCAGATGGCTTTTCTTTTGTTTTCTTCGGAGTTCACCCGCCGCCGCCAAGTCCTACGGAAGAAGAAACTTCAAAGGAAAGAGATGGTGATCTTCTAAGCACTGCCAAGCGTGTAAAAGACATCAAGAAACCTGTTATTGTTGTAGGAGACTTTAATAATGTTGCATGGTCAAGATCATCTGTTCTGTTCAGAAAAACAAGCCACCTGATAGATCCGAGAATCGGGCATTCTTTTGTTTCTACTTTCCATGCGAAATACCGTCTCCTAAGGTTTCCTATCGATCTGATGTTTCACAGCGAAGACATTTTTATTAAACAGCTGAAAACTTTGGAAAATTTTGGTTCAGACCACCTTCCGGTATACTGCGAATTTTTTATAGATCATCACAATGATGAACAGGAAGAATTGATTGAAACAGCAACTTCCGAAGAGAAAACCGAAGCAGAAATCATGATAGAGGAAGGAAAGAAAGAAGATGGCGAACGTGAAACTATCGTTACTGAAGATTAATAAAAAAAGTGGACTAAAGCCCACTTCTATTAAATATTTTTTATCAGAATCCAAAGTTCCAGCCCCAATTGATTGTCCTGTTCCAGCCAAAGGCTACTTTTACCGGACCTTCCTCATATTCAGCAAAAAGCATAAACAATACAGCAATGGCAATAGCAACAAGGATATAAAGCTTCTTCTTTTTCATACTTAGAAATTCATCACATCCTTCACTACTCCATTTTTCTGAGTGTGCTGTAATAACTCAGCTTCAATGAAGGCTTTAATCTGCCCTTCGGAACCATTATTGGGGAACAAAAGATGAACATTAGCTCCAGCATCAAGGGTAAAGAATAAAGGAAGTCCTGTTTCTCTTCTGAAATCCCAGATCTTATTGATGACTTCCAATGTACCTGTTTTCATCAGGATAAAAGCAGGGTCACTCATCATCATCATTGCATGTAAGGTAAGTGCTTCATGTTCTACCAGCTTGATGAAACGTTCCATATCTCCGTTTTTCAGGATTTCTTTCATCGGAACAAAGTTTTCCCTTGCTTCCTGAAATCTTCTCTCCGCGTAAGGATTGGTATTCATCAACCCGTGTCCTACTGTTGAGGAAACACTTTTCTGTCCTTCATGAATCAAAAGAACCCAATCATTAAAATTTTTGAATGATTCATGAATTTCAGCATCCGGATATTGTACTCCGAATAGATCTGAACTGCCTTCTACCTCATCTGTTTTCCCCCACACTACAAGCCCATTATACAAACTTCGGCATGCGCTTCCACTTCCCAGCCTTGCCAGAAATGAAGCCTTTCTCAAAGATTCTTCTTCGGAATTCCCCCCCGTAAATGATGCATCCAATTCCATCAGACATTTTGCAATGGCTCCAAATCCTGAAGCTGAACTCGCAATTCCTGAACTGTGGGGAAATGTATTTTCAGTTCTGATAATATATTTTCCTTTTAAAATCCAGGGAAGATACTGTTCTATATTTCTGAAATATTTCTCAATTTTCTCCGCAAACTTCACTTCTTCATTTCCAGCCAGAAAAGTCTGTACTGAAAAAACTTCATCTGCTGTAAACTCCATTGAAGTATTGGTTTTACAATGGTTTAGTGTATAACTGATACTTGGGTTGGCAGGAATCTGATTGTCATATTTCCCCCAATATTTAATCAGAGCAATATTAGACGGACAGCTTTCCGAAACCGTTTGTGTATGAATGTTGAAATTTTCTTTTCCTATAAATTCTTGTGTCGTCATAGTTTCATTTAAGTCATTATTTTAAACCACCCCGTCAAAAATTCTTTGAATTTTCGCCACCCCTCCAAAAGAGGGGAATTCTCACACCTCTATTTGTACTTGACGTGAAAAACAGGAGGTTAAAATTTTTAATACATCTTCTCTATAATATCCGCATATTTTTTGATCACCACATTTCTTTTGACCTTTAGCGTAGGAGTAATTTCTCCTGTATTGATATCAAATTCTGCAGGCATTAAAGTAAATTTCTTCACTTTCTCATAGTCTGCCAGGTGACTCTGTAATTCTTTAACTTTTTCTTTATAAAGGTTGATGATCTTTTCATTTTTTACAGCCTCTTCCCAATTGGTAAAAGAAATATTATTCTTTTTGATATAATCCTGTAAAAATTCAAAGTTAGGAACAATCAATGCTGAAACAAACTGTCTACCTTCTGCAATCAGCATAATCTGCTGGATGAAATTATTATTGGTCAGAAGATTTTCGATCTGCTGCGGAGCAATATATTTTCCATTGGAAGTTTTCATCAGATCTTTGATTCTATCCGTAATGATCAGGTTTCCTTTATCATCAAACTTTCCTGCATCACCGGTTTTGAACCATCCGTCTTCCGTGAATACTTTCTGGGTTTCTTCAGGTTTATTATAATATCCTTTCATGATTCCGTTTCCTCTCGCCTGAATCTCATCGCTTTCTCCGATACGCATTTCTACTCCCGGAAGTGGTTTTCCGCTTGTACCATGTTCAAAATAAGTTAAAGGGAAAAGAGTCAGGGTTGCTGTAGTTTCCGTTAATCCGTACCCAACAGTCACATGAATTCCTACTGATTCAAAGAAACGGGTAACTTCCGGTGATAATGAAGCTCCTCCACAAGGTAAGAACCAAAGTCGGCCACCCATTTTTTCCTTAATTTTACTGAAAACCAATCTATCGGCAACAGCTTCTTTGAATTTTAATCCAAAAGGAATTGGTCTTTCATTTCTTCTCAATTCAGCAGTTTCCCAGCCGGTTTTAAGCGCCCAGTCGAAGATTTTTTTCTTCAATGATGAACCTTCTTCTGCTTTTTCCAGAACTCCTGCATATACTTTCTGGAAAAATCTTGGTACCGCACACATCATAGTAGGTTTTACTTCTTCCAGTGCTTTGGCTACATTTTTCGGATCTTCCAGGAAATACACGCGGGCTCCGCCATATAAGCATAATAAACTCCAGCTTCTTTCAAAAACATGGCTTAATGGTAAGAATGCCATTGAGAGCTCTTCTTCAAAGTTTTTAAATTTAAAAAATTCAAAATGAGAGTCAAATGCTTTGATGAAATTTCCATGGGTAAGCATTACTCCTTTTGGGATTCCGGTAGTTCCCGAGGTATAGATCAGTGTAGCAGTATCATCATGTTCTTTCTTACAGATTTCCAGTTCTGTTGAAGCTTTTGCAATAAAATCTTCAAGATAAAAACTGTTGAATTCCTTTTTGATCCATACTGCTTTTTTGGAAACAATAATTGTTTCCAGATTGTTTTCTTCTTTATGTAAAAATTCCAGGCAGGCATCATACTGCATCTGATTTCCTACTAAAACTGCTTTAGCTCCTGAATCATTAATGATGTGTTCTGCCTGTTCAGCATTATTGGTTGAATAAATCGGTACCGTAACGGCACCAATAGCCATTGAAGCCAGATCAAAGATCATCCATTCTGATGAGTTATCTGAATAAATAGCCACTCTGTCATTCTCCTGAACTCCAGATTCTTGTAAGGCATTGGCTGTTTTAAAAATAATCTCACTGAATTTTTTCCAGCTCAGCTCTTTCCAGGCGGCATCTTTCTTTTTAAATCCGATGGCCGCTTTTATAGGATGTTTTTCTACATTTTTAAGGATAATTGCCTCTGCAAGATTCATTTCTTCAGCTTTTTGTCGTTAATATAATTATTCAGGTGAAAGTCTATACTTTCTTTTACAGGAATAAACTGATAGTTCAGCTTTTCTTTGACTTTGTGATTGGAAATGGTGTTGAATGAAGAAATGGCCTCAATATTCGATTTGGTAACCATTTTCAGTTTCGGGATCAGCCATCCGAAAAGGGTATTGGCAATTCTTCCGATATTTAATACAGATTGTGAAAGAATTCTGGCATCTTTAAGTCCCAGGCGGGTTCTGACCTGTTTTGCAAGGTCGGCATATCTGTTATTTTCAGCAACAATAATAAAACGTTCTCCGAAAAGGTTATTTTCCATTAATCCTATCGCCGTATTCGCAACATCTCTTACATCTACGTAAGCAGAACCTCCTGAAAAGGTAAAACTATTGTCTTCAAAAGTAGAGAAAAGTTCACCGCTGCTTTGATTCCAGTTTCCGCTTCCTACAATCATTCCCGGATTGATGATGATCACATTAAGGCCTTCCGCTGAAGCTCTCCACACCTCCATTTCGGATAGATGTTTTGAAATTGCATAGGCAGAATGTTCCAGTTTCGGATTAAAGTCAGAATCTTCATCCAGTTCTCCTTTTTCATTAAAATTATCGAGAACAGCAACAGAACTTACGTGGAGAAATTTTTTAACTTCCGATCCTTCACAGGCAAACAAAAGATTCTCTGTACCCTTGATATTGGTGCGGTACATTTCTTTTTCATCTTTTGGATGAAAGCTTACTTTTGCAGCACAGTGATACACCTCATCTACTCCTTCCAGAGCTGTTTTCAAGGAATCGAGATCGTCAAAATCTACGTTTACCCATTCAATTTTGTTGAAAAAATCGTCAGGATTCTCCGTATAAAAGCTATATGAATGCTTTACTTCGTTTAAATTGCTGCCCGGCCGTTTGGAAGCACGCACCTTTTCCCCTCTTTTAAGAAGTTCCAGTACAATTATTCTTCCCAGAATTCCGGTAGCACCTGTTACAAAAATCATTAATTATTTTCTTGATTGCTGACTAAAATATAACAATATTTTCTATCCGGCAATTCTTCAGGTTTCTGTAAAAATTACCCCGAAAAACTGCTTTTGCAAATTTGCGATTTTTAAAGCATAATTCAAGTTAATTTAACCAATATTATCATTCACAGAACAACAAACCGAAAAAATTTTAACAACATCAGGGTATTAAATTTAAAAGTCCTGAAAGAATTGATAACTTTCAGGACTTTTATGATTAAAAAACACTTTGTTTTTAAGCCATTACCTCATTATTTCGTCTTGGTGCTTTGTCACAAAGAACGTCTGCAATACTTTTGGAAATAAGGTTTCCTTCTGTAAGGTTATCCAGCCAGAAGAATTCTCCTGCAGCATTGATCTCTATGAAGTAATATTCGTCTTCAGGGGAAACAATCATATCTATTGCTCCGTAATCAACATTATAAATATCAAGCAGTTCAAGGAGTTTTGCTTCCACATCTGCGGGAAGTTCTGTTCTGTTCCATTTATCGATAAGATTCACACCATCTTTTCTCCAGTCTATTTTAGCATCTTCAGACTGCTGAGAATCTATTTCGAATGCATAGACTTCTCTTCCTACAATGGTAATACGAAGTTCTTTTTTCTTTTGAATCATCTGCTGAAACTGCATTGGACAGTACAACAAAGAATCCAGTTCCTCCAGTTTATCTTCATTGACAACGTTGGTAAATACTACATTTTCAACACCGTCTTCATAAATGGCAAAACCCGTCTGCATTTTCGCCACTACATTTTGATGTTTCAGAATAAACTTTCTAGCTTCATCAGGATTGTTGGTAAGACAGGTTGCCGGAATAGTCAGTCCTAATTTATCTGCAATTTTCAATTGTTCTTCTTTACTGTCGAGTCTTCTGTACACACTTGGTTTTCCTAAAGAATAGGCATCTACAGATTCGAAGAAACCAAAAAGGGTATTACGGATTTCTCCCATTGCGGCACCGTAAAATTTAGTATCCATTTCTTCTCGCAGACCTTTTCCTATGTTGTAGGCTCTTCTGTACCAGATTGCAGAAATATCATCCAGTCTGTGTTTTGCTTCAGGAGTTTCAAGAATGCTTATCCATTCTCCGTCCTGGAAAATAGTGGACAGTTTGTTTTGTAAAGGATATACGTCTACATCAAAGCGAATGACTTCACAGTTGTTTTTTTCAATGTATTCTGTGACTTTTTCAATAGAAAAATTATCTGCGGTATGGGTTATAATTAAAATTTTATTCATGGAAATTGATTCTTTTGATAAGATTGTCGGCAATTCTTTCTGCAATGGGAAACCCCAGTTCTTTTTGCAGCATTCCCCATTCTCCCTGCGGATTGACTTCAAGGAAATAATAGGCTCCGTCTTTTCCTTTGATCATATCGATCGCGCCTATATAAAGTCCCATTTCATTCATCATAGAAGTGAGATTTGCTTTCACAGATTCAGGTAATTCGTAAGCTTCCCAGAAATACCCTTCACGGGCTACTCTCCAGTCTGCATTTTCACTGTTATTTATTTTTCCTGTAAAGAAATCCCCGTCTACATAAACGATTCTCAATTCGTATTCTTTGTCAATATAAGGTTGAAAAATCATCGGACAGTAAGCGATATCTGAAAGGTGTTCCAAAGATTCCTCCTCAATAACTGTAGTGGAAATCATGTTTTCTCCTGACATAGTTTTTGCTGTTACCCCATGAAGTTTAGCAATGGCTTTTCCCTGACAGTATTGATAGAAAAATGTTGTTATTTTTTCTTCATCATTGGAAAAAATGGTTTTGGGAATGGTTAAGTTATTTCTTTGGGCTACTTTCAGCTGAAATATCTTATTTCCATCTACTTTTTTTTCATTTTCGTAAGGGTTAATCCAGGGAATATGTTCTAAAGCTGTCATCAGATTATATCTCAGACTTCCATATTCGTTGAGAAAGATTCTTTCATAATCCTGATCCAGTTCTTCAGGAGCATTGATCCTCCAGGCTTTTCTGTGCCATACTCCTTTTATGGTATCGGAATGGATTGTCTTCCCTGATTCATCCGTGAGCTCAAATGAATTTTCATGGATGCTGATTTTCTGAAGATGGTTCAGACGGTCAGAATTGAGTCTGAAATAGGGAATATTTTGAGACGTCAGGTATTCAAAAAAGATGTCGATATTATAAAAATCCTGTGAATGGGTGATGCAGAGAATCATTTGCCGGTTTTATTAAAAAGGGAAACTTACTATTTAAGTTTCCCCTACTATTTTATTTAATGTTCTGTCTGATCTTACAGTGGAATAAAGATGGTATCATCATCACCGTCCGATGGATATTTCAGCGTGTGCATCATATCATCTTTTGGAGAAGTTACTGTATCTATGGCAGGTTTTGTGATCAAATCCCTTTCAGCAAGGGTTACGTCAGTTCCTCCTTTTACCGTTTCAGGGTCTTTCACCTGCTTTTCTAAGAATGATGCGAAAAATGGCTTCTTCTTTGAGTTTTGGTTTTTCATAATGTTTTAGTTTTGGTTTGATATATAATTAGCTTAAGCTGTATGTATATTTTTTATACTTCTAAAACATCATCATCTCCGTCAGATGGATATTTCATTGTTACATTGTCATTATCAGGCTTGGTAACATTATCCTTAAGAGGAGTCGTGATCTGATCTTGTAGGGATGTAGTAATTTGGTCTACAAGTACGGAAGTAATACCTCCTCCTTTTACTGTTTCAGGATCTTTAACCTGTTTTTCTAAGAATGACGCAAAAAACGGCTTCTTTTTTGAATTTTTGTTTTCCATAAGTTAATATTTTTATTGTTTTGAAAATCCAAAGTACAAAAAATTCAAATCATGGAGAAACAATATTGCGTTTTAATAAAATTTTAACACAATATCAAAAATCAAAGTATAAAATTAATTTAAACCAAGAAACTCCTTAACAACATTTGCAAAATCAACGGGATTTTCGGCCTGCACCCAATGTCCTGCATTTTGTACGGTTACTATTTTAGCTTTAGGAAATTGCTGCTTGATACCAAATTCGTCCTGTGGCAGGATATAATTAGATTTTGCTCCTGCAATAAACAATGTATCTCCTTCAAAAACACCGAATTTAATGGCGTTGGATACAAATTCATTATATTTTTCAGATAATGTTTTAAGATTGAATCTCCAGCCCAGTTTTTTATTGTCATCCCAATACAGGTTTTTCGTTAAAAACTGCACGGTAGATCTTTCCGGAATATACTGGTTCAGAACGGCTTCCACTTCATTTCTTGAGGATACGGTATCAAAGTCAACCGTTTCCAGTGCTTTGATAATTCCCTGATGATGTGGCGGATATGCTTTAGGCGAAATATCGACAACGATAAGTTTTTCAACACGTTCAGGATATTTTATGGCAAACTGCATTACTGCTTTTCCCCCCAGTGAATGTCCCAGAACATGAGCTTTCTGAATTCCGTAATGATCCATATAGCGTGCAATATCGTCTGCCAGATCATCATGGGACATACTTTCTGAATGAAAGCTTCGTCCATGGTTTCTAAGATCGATCAGGTGCACAGGAAGATATTCTCCCAGATCCTTTCCGAAACTTCCCCAGTTGTCAAGCATTCCGAATAATCCGTGAAATACAAGAAGCGGCGTATTGGTTACATTTTCGCCGAATATTTTTGAGTTTAAAATTTCCATTTTTATAGAAGTTAGAAATTAGAAGTTAGAGGTTAGAGGTTAGAAGTTAGAAGTTAGAAGTTAGAAGTTAGATAATATAAGAGATCAGAAACAAAGTTGTACTAACTTCTAGTATCTAGCTTCTAACTTCTCTTAATTAATTACCATTTTGCCAGTCTCTTCAAATAAGCCTGTACTGTATTTTCCAATCCCATATAAAGTGCTTCAGAAACCAAAGCATGCCCGATAGATACTTCCAGCAGATTGGGAATAGTATCTGAAAAGTACTTCAGATTTTCTAAACTCAGATCATGTCCGGCATTGATTCCCAATCCTAATTTGCTGGCTTCAACAGCGGTATCGTAATAAGGTTTTATGGCCTGTTCTTTATTGATAAGATAATTTTTTGCGTAAGCTTCGGTATACAGTTCAATTCTGTCTGCTCCTGTTTTAGCTGCATATTCTACCAGTTCCGGTAAAGGGTCAAGGAAAACAGAAGTACGGATTCCTGCTTTTTTAAATTCAGCAATGATCTCTGTAAGGTAATCAAGATGTTTTTTGGTATCCCAACCTGCATTGGATGTAATAGCATCATCAGCATCCGGTACCAGAGTCACCTGTTCAGGCTTCACTTCCAATACCATGTCAATAAAATCCTGATGAGGGTTTCCTTCAATATTAAACTCAGTCGTAACCAATGGCTTCAGATCATAGACATCTTTTCTTGTGATATGTCTTTCATCAGGTCTTGGATGGATGGTAATCCCCTGTCCTCCGAATTCCTGAATTTTTACAGCAGCTTCTGTAACACTTGGGGTTTCACCTCCTCTTGCATTTCTTAACGTCGCAATTTTATTAATGTTTACGCTTAGTTTTGTCATTTTTTATTTTAGATGTTAGATATGAGAAGTTAGAAGTCAGAAGCCTGAAGCTGGAAGTAAACCAGACTTTGTACTTCTATTTGTCTTTCTAAATTCATTATCATTTAAAAGTTTAATTAAAATATGTTTTAAAGTGGATAAAACTTCCAGCTTCCTTCTTCTGTCTTCCAGCTTTTCTACACTTTCACGCTTACCTGCATCACCTGAAGTTCAAATTCTTTTGAAGCCACCAATAAATGGTCAAAAATATCGGCCTGAATCTGCTCAAAACGCTCCCATTTGGAATCATTGGCAAAACAATATATTTCAAGAGGCAGCCCTTGTGGCGTAATCTCCAGCTGGCGAACCATTCGGGTTCCGTTTTTATCAACATCCGGATCATTTTCAATATATTTCTGGGCGTAATATCTGAAAACACCGATATTGGTAAGCTGCCTTCCATTCACGATTTTATCTTTATGTTCAAGGCTTTCTTTTTCTTTTTTAATCTCTGAGGCTCTTTCTTCCAGATAATCTGAAATCAGGTTAATCTCCTTTAAACGCTCCACATCTTCGTCCGTTAGAAATTTAAAAGAATTGATGTTAAAGTAGATTGATTTTTTTATTCTTCGGGTATTGGATTCAGACATCACCTGCATATTCTTGATCTCTGTGGTCATCAGATCATAAGTAGGAATGGTAGAAACGGTTTTATCAAAATTGGTGATTTTGGTAGTCAAAAGATTAATTTCCGTAATATTTCCTTCAATACTGTATTTGGGAATACTTACCCAGTCTCCAACTTTCAGGTTTTTAGAAGTCGCTACGTGAAGCCCTGTTACAAATCCTAAGATTGTATCTCTGAAAACCAATACCAGCACCGCTGTAATGGCCCCAAGACTTCCTACAATAGTGGTTCCTTTGATGCCAAAAATCACACAGAGCCCGACTACTGTAAAGATGAAAAGTCCTAAAATTTTCACAGTTTCAGAAATAGCATTAAGTGCCATAATCTTATAGAAATCCTGTTTGATGCTGAAATAATTTCTGAAAGCAGTCAATGATCTGTACAGCATTCCTGCCAGCATTAGTACCAATCCCAGATTAATACATCGTATAATAAAAATGGTTGTTTTTGGCAATGCATTTTCAGGAAATATGGATCCCTGTATACCGGCAACAGCAATCAAAGCTGCAAAATGTGCTACGGAGTTGGTGATTTTAGCCTGATAAATAGATTTTAAGATGGGAAACTTCTGTTCATTATGAAATAACCTGAAGACAGAATTAATGATGAATTTAAAAATAAAATCAGTAATAAAAAACAGGACAAGAAGTAAGCTCAATTTTACAATAATATGGAAAACCCAGTCCAGCCCGGAAGGTGATATCTGGGTAATATAAATGTAAAGCTGTTCGCTCAGCTCTTGTATAAAGTTTTTAGTTTCTTGTAACTGGTCATTCATTACAGCAAATTTATGAAATTAAGAATCATCATTTTACTATTCATAATCAATTTTCATCCCAAAAAGTAGTAAACGAAAAATATTGCGGATCAATTTTCAAAACATCAAATCTTCCACAACCCTTAATTATAAATGAAAAATCAACTACAAATAATCAATTTTAGTAAAAAATATTAAAATAAATTACAATTTTAATGTTTTAATATTAAAAAATTATTAAATTTGGTTAAAACTAAACCCATCAAAATCAATTAAATATGAAACAAAATTACTTGTTCATCATGCTATGCAGCCTTGTGTTGTTAGTAAACTGTAAAGGCGGCGATGACCCAATCAATCCCGAAGATTCCAAAACAATACCTACCGGAACAATAGAAGGTAAAGTATTTGCTAAAAACGGAACAAAACCTATTGGCGGGGCTATTGTATTCACTATTGACAGTAAAAATCAGGTGTACCATACCTATTCCAATGCTGACGGAACATTCAGCCTAACGGCACCTGAAGGAAACTCTACCCTTCACATTCAGACAGGGAATGGTTTAAATTTCAGAACAGAAGTTCCTGTTACCGTTAAAAAAAATGAAACAACCAGTGTGGCCGACAAAGATTCAAAACTGAATCAGATTGCAAAAATAGCTTATGTAGAAGGCAGTTATGACGAGATAGAAAGTATAATTACAAGTCTTGGTTATACAGCAACAGAAATTAGCTATCAGGATTTAAAAAATTTCAACACCATTTCTCAGTACGATATTATTTTTCTGAACTGCGGTTCCCGTAACTTCAATTATTCAGGCACCAACACACCGAGTAACGACCTTTCTATTTACAGTAATCTCTCTACTTTTATCACGAATGGCGGAAGCATTTATACTTCAGACTGGGCTGCTGCCTATCTGGTAGGTGGAGATAAAAATGCTCCGTACTGTGGTGTTTATGGAGGTTTTCTGGATCTTACAAAGATATGCTTTAATACCAATGGTAATAGTGCAATGTATAACAACTGCAGCGTTTCCAATGCTGCTATGGCTTCAGCAATAGGATTTAGCACATTAGATATTCAGTATGATCAGCCTTTATGGCAAAAAATCCAGCATTATGATCCGTCGTTCTGGGAAGTATTGGTACAGAAAGATAATGAGCCATTGATGATAAGAACCAATAAGTACGTCGATACAACAGCTCCTAAAACACCTGTGGGGACATCGTTAAACAATAACCAGATGACCATCTGCCACCATACCGCAAATGGTAACAATATTACCATTACCATTAATCAGAATGCATGGAACGCTCACCAGGCGCATGGTGATTATGTAGGATCATGCTCAGCCACTACCAGCAGCGGAAATATCTACTATACCACATTCCATAACCACGCCAGTGGAAATATCGGTAAATCAGGACCGATTCTGGAATACGTAATCTTAAATTTGTAATAAAATTTTATAACTCAGTTCTCAAAGTGGTCTTTTATAAGGCCACTTTTTTTATATTGCATGTATATTTTTTAAAAAGAATGGATACAACGATTATTAATATTTTCTGCCTTATTCTGTTATTTATCGGGATACTGGGAACATTTCTTCCGGTATTACCCGGGCTTTTGCTGAGTATCTGCGGACTTCTGATCTATAAATTCGGGACAGATGCAGACCTTCCGATGATCTATATCTGGGCATTCGGAATTCTCACCGCAGCTTCAGTAGTATTAAGCTATGTGATTCCGGCAAAAACCAATAGAAAATATGGAGGTACACGTTGGGGAAGTATCGGTTCTGTAATAGGAACCATTGTGGGGATATTTCTTCCGATTCCCTTAGGTTTTCTGATAGGAATGTTTGCAGGGGTATTTATTGGTGAATTACTTCACGACAGCAAGGATATGAATAAAGCTTTACAGTCAACCAAAGGAGCACTGATTGGATTCATTTATGGAACCGGATTCAGTTTTGTGGTAGGAGTGGCAATGTTTTTGGTAGTATTACTTAATATGTTCAACGTCATTTAATTAAATATAAGAAACTATGTTCCATAAAATTGTCATACTCAGCCTGGGAATATTTGCATTAACAGGATGCGATGCCCAAAAGAAAGCCAAGACTAACCCAAAAGCTACTGAAATGCCTGCAGGTACAAAAACAACAAGCACTAACAATCAGAAAGATGGTGTTATATATCTGAGTGAAGGAGAAAATAAGTTTTTAAGGGAATACCAGATGAATGTTACATTCAAAGGGGTTTCTGAGGACAGCCGTTGCCCTGAAGGAGCTAATTGTATCTGGGCCGGAGTTGCTCTTGCTCAGGTAGAAGTAATGGGAACTTCTACCCGACCAATGATTCTGAACCTTGCCAGTGCGGATTATCCGGGAAGAAATTATTACCAATCAACAGAATTCAACGGATATACCATTACATTGCAAGATGTTGCTCCATCCCCAAAATCACAGGATGGTACAAAAGCATTAGCCGGAAAATATAAAATCGGAATTACGATAAAAAAAACAGACCCATCTGCTAATCCTACCAGGAAATAGGCTTCTTCCCCTTGGAAATAAGATACTCATTAATTTTTGAGAAAGGCTTACTTCCAAAAAAACCTCTGTACACAGAAAAAGGTGAAGGGTGTGCCGATTTAATAATAAAATGTTTAGCCGGATCTATGAGTTCGGCTTTTTTTTGTGCAAAAGCGCCCCATAAAACAAATACCACATTTTCTTTTTTCTCTGAAATTTCCTTAATAATGAAGTTGGTGAATTTTTCCCAACCAAGATCTTTATGAGAATTGGGTGTATGGGCACGAACCGTTAACGTAGCATTTAACAATAAAACGCCCTGTTTTCCCCAGTCATCAAGCTCTTTAGAGGTTCTTACCACTCCCAGATCATCTTTTAACTCAATAAAAATATTCTTAAGTGACGGTGGTGCTGCCACCTGCTCAGATACAGAAAAACATAATCCGTTCGCCTGATAATCATTATGGTAAGGATCCTGACCAATAATCACAACTTCCACATCATCAAAAGCCGTAAGCTCCAATGCTCTGAAAATCTGATTTTTTGGTGGAAAAACTTTGGTTGTTGCATATTCATTCTTCACTTTCTCCCAAAGGGTGGTAAAGTATTCCGTACTTTTTATCGGGGCTAAAATTTCTGTCCAGGTCATAGTGCAAAAATAATAATATTAAAATAAGAGCCTCAGTTATACCTTAAATATCTTCACTTTTCTTTCTATCAGCATATATGAAAAATAGGACAGCAACAATGAAAGGGATATTAATAACAGGTTATTAAGATGATAAGAATGTACAATAACGAAATCCTGTTTCTTCACCATATAATGGATAATATATAGTGAGTAAGAGATATTTCCTAAAAAATAAACAACTTTGGTTTCTAAAAAAGTCTTCAGGTAATTGGGCTTCCCTTCATACAGATATTTGATCATAAATGCTGATAATAAAGGAATAAATAACAGCCCTTTTTCCACAAACAACATGGATATGAACAATATGAGAATGATATAAATAATCAGGTTTTGTTTCTTCATTTTAAATGCTGGTAAAAGGGCAACTCCGATCCCAAGAAAATAGGAAGAAATTGTTCTCAGAAGAGAAACCAGCCCATAAGGAAGATCAAGATATCTTGGTGATTCTCCTATCTCCAGAGGAATTTCAGAACCAATATACAAATGGCCGGGAAGATAAGGAAGTACAAACCTCAACGCCAAACTGGCAATAATTAAAATTTCACTGCGCACTTTATAATGCAGAACAAACCATAACATAAAAGGGAATAGTAAGTAACAAACCCATTCTGTACTTAGCGACCAATAGACTACATTCAGCAGATAATCAGGATCAAAAAAACATTGTAATAATGCAGCATTAATCAGAAATCCTGCTATAGAAGTCTTCACCAAAAACAATGCAATAAAAATAACCGATACAATGTATACAGGATAAATTCTATTGATTCTTTTTTTATAAAAAACCTCTATTGTTTTATAATTCAGATTTTTAAGCTTCCCGGAATAAGAAACCGTAAGCAAAAAAGCACTTAATACAAAAAAAATATCAACTGCTACATACCCCTTTCCTACTACATCCTGAATGAATTCATTCCTGAAAAAACTAAAATGAAAAAACGCTACCCATAATGCAACAATCCCTCTAAGTCCCGTTAAAGATTTTATTTCATTTTTCATATGTAATTTCAATCGGCGATAAAGATAGAGAAAAACCTATTAGATTTCATAGGAACCGCCAGAGACTCTTTCTAGGCGAAAAATAATATGATCCGGAAAACCTTCATCCTGCTTCCCTTCATCCAAAATAAAATGATGTTTTAAAAGAAGCCCTTTCGAATTTTCATTGAACTTATGGGTAATTGCCAGAATTTCCTCTACCTTCAATTCATTAAATCCAAAATCTAAAACAGCTTTCAAAGCTTCAGACATAATGCCCTGCCTGTGATATTCGGGTAACAGTTCATAACCAACTTCTGCTGTTTTCCGGTCTTCAGAAAAATTCCAAAGGCAGATCGTTCCGATAAGATTCGGCTGATCTTTTAAAGAAATTCCCAAATAGACAGTTTGGTTGTTGCGAGTTCTTTCTTTAATGGTTAAAATAAACTGAAGGGCATCATAATTATTTTTGGGTGAGTTTCTTAGGACGAACTGATTGATCACTTCATTGCTTCGAATCCGTAAAATATCCTCAACGTGGCTTTCGTTGATATCTCTCAATAATAATCTTTGGGTTTCCAGTTTCACATTTCAAATGTAATAAAAGAATATCATCTTATTTTTAACATTCCCATCTTTTTCAGAAAAAAGTAACATCATAAATTTCAAATTCAAAGGTAATTTATTCTGTAAATCTCTCAGATATACGGAATAATCAAAATTCTCACTAAATTTGCATTGTGTATATAGATAAAGAAGATTTAGACGAATTAGAGTTTCCGCAATTGCTCGCGGAAATCTCCCCATTTGCGTATTCTCCGAAAACAAGAGAAAAAATTCTTCAACTTCGTCCAATGGAAATAGACGAGGCAGAACTTTCATTAAAAAAAACTTCGGAATATCTTTCGAGTTTTGAAAGTTCAAATGCGATTCCGTTTGATGAATATGAAGATATCGAAAGTGAGCTGAAATTGATGCTGATTGAGAATTACCGTCTTGAAAATGCTGCTTTCATCAAAATTAAAACCATCACGGAACAGATCGGAAAACTGCAGAAATTTTTCCCTACCATGCCGGAAACCTTCCCTACTTTATTAGAAGAAGTTTCTGTACTGGAATTCAGAAAAGAGATCATTGAGAAGGTAGATAAGGTTTTTAACCGTTTTGGTGAGGTAAAAAATGAAGCTTCTCCAGCTTTGAAAGGCATAAGAACTGAAATTCAGCTTGCTAAAAAAGCGATTCAGGAAAATTTCAACCGTGCTCTTACCACGTATGGACAGAGTGACTTTTTGGATGATATTCGGGAAACAATTATTGATGACCAAAGGGTTCTGGCAGTAAAATCAGGATTCAAAAAAAGGGTTGCCGGAAGAACGTTAGGAATTTCCAAGACAGGTTCCATTACTTACATTCAGCCGGATAGTGTTGTGAAGCACTATTTCAAACTCCGTGAAAATGAAGAGGAAGAGAAAAAAGAAATTGACAAAGTTCTCCGTAAACTGACTGCAGAACTGGCAGAATTTCAACCTCAGCTGTGGAGATATCAGATTTATATTTTTGACCTTGACCTTATTAGAGCCAAAGCAAAGTTTGGTGAATTGATCAACGGAGTTCTTCCGAAAATCAACCATCATAAAACGCTGAGATTAAGAGAGGCTTATCATCCTCTGTTATGGCTTAGAAATAAAGTAGAGAACAAAATAATTCATCCCCAGAGCCTTACCTTAACAGATCACAACAGGATTATCTGTATTTCCGGTCCGAATGCCGGAGGAAAATCAATTACTCTGAAAACGGTAGGACTATTGCAGCTGATGATTCAGAGTGGTATTCTGGTTCCGGTTCACCCGAAGTCTGAAATGTTTTTCTTTGAGAAAATCATGACGGATATTGGAGACAACCAGTCCATTGAAAACCATTTATCAACCTACTCATCAAGATTGAAGAAAATGTCCGGAATCATCCGTGAGGCTGATGCCAATACTCTTTTATTGATTGATGAATTCGGTACGGGTTCTGATCCTGAGCTTGGAGGTGCGCTGGCAGAAAGTTTCATGGAGTTTTTCTATGACAAAAAGAGTTTTGCCATTATTACAACTCACTATACCAATATTAAACTGGTAATAGAACAGCTTCCCAATGCCCAGAATGCAGCCATGCTCTTCAATGAAGAAACATTGGAACCGATGTATAAACTGGAAGTAGGACAGGCAGGAAGTTCATTTACGTTTGAAGTTGCAGAAAAGAATAAGATTCCAAGATTCATTATCCATTCTGCCAAGAAAAAGGTAGAGCATGATATTGTCAATCTCGATAAAACGATTGTAAAACTGCAGCAGGAAAAGTTTGAGGTTGAAAAACTGAAATCTGATCTTGCAGAAAGAAAAGAATCTGTAGAAGATAAACGTGACAACCTTCAGAAACTGAATGATCAGCTTCAGCAGAAGCTTTTCAATTTCCAGAAGCTGTATGAAGAGGAACATCGTAAGCTTCAGTTCGGGAATAAGATTGAAACATTCATTGACAGCTATACTAAGGGAAAATCCAGAAAAGATGTTGTAAAAGATTTTGTGAAGCTTCTTGAACAGGAGAAATTCAGAAAACTGGGGAATGACAAAGATGAATCAAAACGTCTGCAGGTGGTTAAGAGAAAAATTACCCAACAGCTGAAAAAAGAAGACGTTATTGAAAAAATTGCAGAAACCAATGAAAGACTGGAGGAACAGCGTAAAACCGACCGTGCAGTGTGGATGAAAATCGGGCAGCGTGTTCGTATTACGGGAAGCACCAGTGTAGGAACCATTGAAAAAATTTCACGCAATAAAGTGATTGTCAATTACGGAACTTTCAAAACAACAATTAATGCGGATGAACTTGAGAGAATTTAATTCATCTGAAATTAATGTAATGCAAATAGTAAGAGAGAGCACCTTCTGGTGCTCTCTTTTTTGATCTTTATTTCTTAATGAATTTTAATCGGATTGTATTGTCTTTATCTTTCAGCTGGATAAAATAAATTCCTTTGGGCAAATTACTAAGGTTTACTTTATGGTCAGAAACTTTTCCTTCTCCCGTTTTCTGTCCCACAGCATTATAAATTTCATAATCAGTTACGTCTGAAATTCCTGAGATATTTAAAACATCGGATGCAGGGTTAGGATAAATTTCAGGTTTTGCAGATTTCCTTGATTCTTCAACTCCAAGGGTGAGATTGAGTAAATCTACTCCATAATCTTCAACTTCTCCATAGGTAAATGTACTACAGCCATCTGCTGGCATTGTTTGACTGGAAACAATCCTCATGGTTACACCACACAATGTCACTGCTGCCAAACTTGGAATTGTAAAAACAGACACTGCCGGAGCAGCCTGAGTGATATTATTCGCCACCATAACTCTTTCGCTGGATTCAAAAATTCCGTTGGCATTAAGATCAATCCATGCCGTTACAGTGGTTGTCCCCGGAGTTCCCGTCCACGTATTGGTCACTGAAAGTGTATTTCCTGTACTTCCTATAAAAAACTTGACCTTACGGCTTACATCACTTCTGTAATCTGTATAATTGGAAGGCCCGGAATTGCTGACCATTGGAGTGGTAATTCCGGCAGAATTTACGGTCACATTGGAAATATGCATCAGGCTGGTATCTGTAGATGCACTTGCACAATAATTAAGCGTTGTTGTAAAAAATACAGGATTAGACCATGTTCCCTGTACAGTACACAATTTTACCACCTGCACTTCATAAGTTGTACAAGGCTGCAGATTAGTAATAGTATAGGAATTTTGCCCAGCTACAGGAGTAGCCACCATCCAGATAGTGGATCCAGGTATTCTATATCTGATAAAATTATTCGGAGTATTGGGATCAGCAGTCCAGGTAATAGTTCCTGAGGTAAGAGTTGTAGCAGACACCTGCACGCCAGTAGGAGCATTGGTATCACAGTAAAATAAGGGTTGGAATTCTTCTTCTACTTTGTTGTTTGCCTGAAAGCTGGAAACTCCCAAAATAAAAGAGAATACATACAGTAGTTTTTTTGTCATGTTTATTAGTTTTAAAATTCCCTTGAAAAATAAGAGATTTTTTGGAATATCTCCCAAACGACCCTATATTATTATGCTTTTTTTTATACTTTTGAAATTAATGCTGTAAAAAATACACTCTCATAGATATTCCATTTTTATTTTTACCATGAACAAAAGTTTTTCTATTCTCTGGATTTTTTATAAAAAAATAATGTTTCCAACTTTGGGATTTTCTTTATTGATTTCTTTTTTATCATCATTCAGTATTAAAAATTTTGGACTGAATTTCCTTTTAATCCTTCCCGTTCTTCACTATTTCATTTATGAATTAAGGTTTAAAAACGAATATTACTTTTATGCCAATGTAGGGTTTTCAAGAATTTCTCTTTGGGCAGGAACGATATTATCGGGGATTATTGTAAAAATTATAACATTGTTTTTATGAGCAAACTGCATGTTGATAGTCTGACAAAGTCCTTCAATGAAAGGAAAATTTTGCAGGATGTTTATATAGGATGCGAAACCGGACAGATTACAGGGCTGCTGGGCAGAAATGGAAGTGGAAAATCAACTTTATTAAAAATTATTTTCGGGGTTATCAGCGGTGATACCCAGTTTATAAAATGTGATAACAAGGTTTTAAAAAGTACTTCAGACAGAAAAAACAGAATCTCCTATTTACCCCAAGACCTTTTCTTGCCTAAATATGAAACCGTTAAAAACCTGATTCCTCTCTTTTGTAATAAAGAAAACACCAATTTGCTGTTTGCCCTGGAATTCATACAACCCCTTCTCCATGAAAAGATTAAAAATCTTTCTAAAGGCGAACAGAGAATTATTGAAACCCTGATGATCATTTACTCTGAAACAGATTTTGTTTTACTGGACGAACCATTCCACAGCCTTTCTCCAAAAGTTTGTGAAGAATTAAAGAAAATCATTCTTCAGCAGTCAAAGTATAAAGGTTTTATTATTTCTGATCACAATTACCAGGATGTTCTGGATATTTCAGACCATATATATCTGCTTTCTGACGGCCATCTAAAACAAATACAAGATTTTAAAGAACTGCAGCGGTATAATTATCTCCCGAAAAGTATTTAATTTATATATTTGGGGATCAAAAAAAATTTCATGATGACTTTTATAAATAAAGCATTCTATTTATCCGCATTCAGTATTTTATCTATAGTTTTTGTAAAAGGGCAGACAAAAGTTCCTTTTGGAGTGGTAAAAGCTGAAGAAGGATATGCCAACGTACGCGTACATAAAGATGACTACCGAAAAATTGTAGACAAGATCCGTATGCGTAAAGGAGATGTTTTTGTTTATGTAAAACCGGCTCCGGGAGAAACAGAGTGGATCTGGATCAAATATCCGGAGAAACAGGATGATGACAAGCCTTTTGTACGTTATGAAACTCTTGATAAAGAAGGAATGGTGAATAAAGGACGTATTGCCTATGTAGATCAGCTTCCCGCCTATACTCCTTCTAAATCTAAAAACGGAAGATCAATTATTTTCACAGACAATTCCGATCCTAAAATCCCTACCGCACAAAGAAGCAAAGTAGTGATTGATGTCTATCCTTCCAATGCAGGATACCGTAAAAAGGAAAAAGATGCTGAAGGAAAAATTCTTACCATTGATAAAGTAAAACCATGGGGAATAGGAAATGATCTTCCTGAAGGAATGACTGAAATCAAATCCATCAGAGTACAACAGCCCGGAAGAGGTTCTGTTTTTGTAAGAGAAGCCATCAAAAATATGTTCCAGCCTACCATGGATTTTGAGAACATTGGAGTAACTTCCCTTGACAACGATAATATTTTCCTTTATATGATCAATGGTTCAGGAGAAAACAGATATACAACTCTTTGGACAATCAAAAAAGGAAGAGTAATCAGCCAGATTATTTATCATAATCCGGAATAAATTCATTATTTTTGCACCCGAAAAAGTTTTACGCTTATTCATCATAGAAATTGGTTCTGCATCACTGCAGATTAAAAGGGAACCGTGTGAAAATCACGGACTGTCGCGCAACTGTAAGTAACTGAAATCTTTATCAAAGATCCACTGTGCGAGGCATGGGAAGGAGATAAAAGATGTTACAAGTCAGGAGACCTGCCTTTTTCTTAAACAAGTAACTTTCGCGATTTGAAGTTGTATTGATCTGATGAATTGTTTCAGGAATTTCCGAATTTCCTGTTATTATTCTGTTGTTTGATATTATTTCATTTCGCTTTAATTAATAATGAAATATGACTACAGAAGAAAGAATTGAAGCCTCCGAAACCAGAATTTTTAAAGCGGTTTTCCCAAACACAACCAATCATTATGATACCCTTTTTGGTGGTACGGCTATGCAGCTGATGGACGAAGTAGCTTTTATTACCGCTACCCGTTTTGCCAGAAAAAGAGTGGTAACGGTAAGCAGCGACAAAATAGATTTCAAAAAACCGATTCCTGCCGGAACGATTGTTGAACTGATCGGGAAAGTTTCATACGTGGGGAAAACCAGTATGAAAGTGAACGTTGAAATTTACACAGAGCAGATGTATTCGTATGAAAGAGAGAAAGCCATCGTAGGTGATTTTACTTTTGTAGCGATTGACGAATTCAAGAAACCAATCCAGATACTATAAATAAAGAATCGGGCGGCCAGAGGCCGCCCGATTCTTTTTATTTTCATTAAGGTTATTTCAACACTTTTTCTGTTTCCAGACTTCTGTTCAGTAAAAGTTCAAAAGCCTCTCCCATTTCATCCGATGCTCTACTGATGGCATTTTCAAGCATATTCCGGATTTGTTTTTCGGTAACTCCGGCTTCCGTCCAGCTTTTTCCTGTGGTATGGGAATTTAAAATAAACGGCATGATTCTGTCGATTCCACAGGCAAAAATAGCATCAGGTGTTTTCTCATCTTCAAATTCCAGCCATAGATTAAAGAATTCTGAACGCAAAGGTTCATCCAGAATTCCAAAGATCTTTTGAGCAGATGCTTTCTCTCTTTCAAACTTACCTACCATTGCTTTTTCATCAAAAATAAAAGTATCTCCGGCTTCTATCTCCACCAGATCATGAATGGAAAGCATTCTTATCACTCTCAATAGATCAATATCCGCACGGTTTTTAGCATACGGATAAAGGATCTGAGCCAGAATAATAATCTGCCAGGAATGTTCCGCCGTATTCTCTCTTCGGGAATCGTCTGCATTATAATTTCTTCGCTGTACATTTTTAAGCGCATCTACAGCCAGGATAAAATCTATCTCTTTCTGAATTTTCATCTTACTTCTTATTTCTGTTATATTGATCTGAAGGATATACCTTTATTTTGGTAATCCATTTATTATTAAGCTTTTCTTTAGTGGTTACTTTCACGCGCCCTTAAACGGTCATATCTTCCTCTTTTTCAAAGACCTTATCAAGTCCCTTATTCGGAATTACAGCATATTCTGTCGTAAAAAGATCACAGCATCCTGATTTCCCAAAAGTAATAAGGCGTTTACGTTTAGCATCAACCTCGAAAATATCAAAGGAATTGGAAGCAAGCTCCGTAAGCTCCTTACTCTTCACAAAAGCCATTCTTGTACTGTTGAATACGTATACATCATAAGAGGCAGAACTGTAATTTCCCATATTCCCATTCCTTACTGCTATATCCTCTGTTCCATCAAAATTAAAATCATCAATGATCACAGGGCTTTGTTCATTCTTTAACGGAAGCATTTTTCCCGGTATTAGCTTTTCGCCCTGATTCAGATTCAGCACAAGATGATCAGATATAAAAGTCTGTACCTTTGTATTTTTATGATTGTACAATTCTACAGTTCCTTTTCCGCTGCATTGTCCATCATAGCAATTCTCCACCTGGATGATTGCATCATAACTCTTCGATGCATTTTTAACTTCAAACTGATACTGTCCAAAACAGGCAGGTCCTAGTAAAACAAAAGTCGGTAAATGCTTATACTTATTGAATAAATTCATGGTAATAGTAAATGATTTAGGTGTTTTTTTCCTAACAAAAATACGAATCTTAAGGCCGATCTCAAAATTCAGAAGTCATTATCTCCCCGAGTTTGAAACAACTAAATCCTTTGAAATAGAAGTTTATTTATTTCTGAGAAGCTGTTTCCCGCTATCCGTTCATACTCCTCGCTTCTCTACGATGCCTTTGCTGCTGCGGGGTAACCACTGCTATCGGGGCTATGATATGAGTAATGAGTGATAAATGATAAGTGATAAGTGATAAGTGATAAGTGATAAGTGATAAAAGATCATTTTTTCTCTCCAATTTTCAAAATTCTATTTAAAAATTTAAATATTTTCAGACATTTTCTTGTAAAATTCGTTTTACTCAAAATTGACGACAAAAATTATTATATTGATTTTCAATACTTTAAATGATTTATTTTAAAAATTACACTACTTTGTATTGCATAATACCATTTTATTTACATATCTTTGTAATGTAAAATCGAAATAGGTACAACTAGCTAGGTTCCGAACTTCGAAAATTATATAACTAATTAACAAAACTTATCAAAGATGAATACCGAAAATACCAAAGCGCAAATGCGAAAAGGAATTCTGGAATTCTGTATTCTAAGTCTCATCAATAACCGCGAAATGTATGTTTCCGATCTTATTGACGAACTGAAAAAAGGAAAACTGGATGTAGTGGAAGGAACCCTCTACCCTCTTCTTACAAGACTTAAAAACGGAGAGTTTCTCTCTTACAGATGGGAAGAATCTACAGGAGGACCACCCAGAAAATATTATCAGATCACAGAAAAAGGAAAACTTTTCCTGGATGAACTTCAAAATACATGGAATGAGCTGACAGCCTCAGTAAACCAAATCACCCAACAAAATTAAAAAACAAAGCTATGAACAAGACACTCTCAATAGGACTCGCAGGTTTTTCTTTTACCATAGAAGAACACGCATATATAAAGCTCAGCGATTACCTGAATGCACTGAGAAGCTCACTTGAAGCTTCAGAAGCAGATGAGGTAATGCATGACATAGAAATAAGAATGGTGGAGATTTTCAAAGATTCTTTAGGAAAACGTGAAGTGATTAACGATACCGATGTAGAAAAGGTAATCGCACAAATCGGAAGCCCTGAAAAAATCGAAGAACAGGAAGAGGCTTATTTTTCTGAAAAAACATCTACCAGAAAAAATAATTCAGGAACCGGTTATACAGATAAAAAACAACTGTTCCGTGATCCGGAAAAACAAAAAGTAGCAGGGGTTTGTGCAGGTTTAGCTCAATATGTAGGAATGGATATTACTACCATGAGAGCAATCTGGCTGGGAATCTTCGTATTAGGAATTTTTACCGCAGCAATTTCCTCTTCATTAATAGGTCTTTTATATGTAATCCTTTGGATCGTACTTCCAAAAGCTGAAACCGCAGCAGATTTCCTGAAAATGCAGGGAAAGCCTATGAACTTCGACAATCTTAAGAATGAGTCTAATAAATTGGTACAATTTGCCAATGAATCTACTCAGAGGGTCGGAGAAATCTATACAGAAAACAAACCTTATATCAACAATGCAAGCAGCGGAATCTGGAATGTATTCAAGTATATCGTAGGAGGATTCTTTGTATTAATGGCTGTAGGAAGTATTATTGGAGTATTTGTATTATTCGGACTTTTCGGAATGGATACAGATTTCCCCGGAGCTAATGAAATCAGATTCTACATGGATGACCAGGGACTTGATAAAGTACTGGCTGCGATGATGGTGATCGGAAGCTTAATTCCGGCAATCCTTTTCAGCTTATTAAGCATCAAGATCTTCTCTCCGAAAACAAAACTGAGAAATATCGGATGGGTTGTAGGTGGTTTATTCCTTCTTTTGATCGGACTTGGAACTTATTTCGGAATCAGCATGGCTAAAAAAGACATGATTTACAAAGGAAACAAGGAAGATGTAGAAAACGTAGCCATCAACACTACTTCAGATACAGTGTATGTAGATGTAAAACAAATCAACATTCCTCAGAACTTTAAAGCCTATAACAATGATATTTATTCTGATAAAAGATCTGTTTACGAAGAAGACTATGTGTCTGTAGATGTAACAAGAAAACCAGATATCAAAACACCATATCTGATCATTAAAAAAGAAGGAAAAGGCTATAATTTCCCAATCCAGCTGACTGTTCCTGTAGAAGTGGTAAACAATAAAGTTCTTCTTCCAAACTATATAAAGTATCCTTATGAGCACAGATTCAGAGATTACAGACTGGATTATGAACTTGTAGTTCCGCAAAAAACAGTGGTTATATCCATGAAAAAAGACCATATTAACATGTATGGAGATTTAGACGGAGACGGTATCAATGATGAAGATCAGGACCAGGATGAAGACAACAACAATGTAAGAATTGAAAAAAATAAAATCACAGTAAACGGTTCCAGTATTGAGTACAACTCTGATGATAAGGACAGTATCATCGTAAATGGAAAAAAGGTTCCGAACAACCAGGCAAAGAAAGTTATTGATTCTGCAGTATCCAATATCAAAAAATCAAATAAAGATATGGACATCAAAATCAAAGACGGAAAAAACGAAATTTCCATACAAACTAAATAATTAACTTCAGAGAGTGGTAGAAGGTGTGAGTGGATGGCAACCGTTTGAAATTCACACCCTTCTTCTCTCAGAAAAGTGAAAATAAAACGCTATTTAGTTTCTTATGTGAAAAAAAAGGTTTAATTTCGTAAAGCTAAAATTTAATAACCAATCAACCAAAAACACAGCTTCATCATGATACAATTTGCAATGGAATTCGTAATGAAAATCGTAGATTTAATTAGCGGTTTGTTTTAAGAGCAATAATATTTCAATATATTTGTAAAGTATAACCAAAGTTTGGTTATACTTTTTTGTTTTTAATTCAAGAAATCTATGAAAAAGCTGTTAGGCAAAGCAATGTTAAAAGTATTAGGTTGGAAAGTCGTTCTACAGGGCGATGTCAACAATCTCAACAGGTGTATCCTTGTGGTAGCACCACATACTCATAATATGGAATACATTTTAGGAAATTTCGCCTATTGGTCTTTGGAAAAACCTCTGAAAATTATCATTAAAGATGGACACACCAAGGCCTGGTATGGAAGTATCGTAAAAGGACTTGGAGGTATTGGTATAGACAGAAGCCAGAAAAACGATCTTGTAAACTTCGTAGCCAACCAGTTTTCCAAAGAAGATTTCAGCCTTGTTATCACTCCGGAAGGAACCAGAAGCTGGGTTCCGAAATGGAGAAAAGGATTCTATCATATGGCCTTGGCTGCAAAAGTTCCTATTGTGCTGGCAGCAGGTGATTTTAAAAGAAACATTGTTTACCTGGGCTATACAATCCCTTACGAAAGGATAGCATCAGTACCTTTTTCAGAAATTATGCAGGAAATTCAGGACTATTACGTGAAAAACGATATCGTTCCTAAAGTTCCGGAAAACTGGAATCCCAATATTATGGGAACCGAACAGAGTTAGAGGCAAGAGGCAAAATTAATTATCAATTATAAAAATGAAAGGTCAGACAAAAGAAGAAATATTAGCATTCATCAATAACTGGGGAGATGTAACTCTTGCCAAGACACTTGAAATAAAATTCATCGATATTGATCTCGAAAATGAAACCCTTACCGCAACAATGCCTGTTCTTCCAAGAACCCACCAGCCGTTTGGAATCATGCATGGAGGGGCGAGCTGTGTTTTAGCTGAGACTTTGGGTTCAAGCCTGTCTAATATTTTTATCGATGGCGAAAAATATTACGGAGTGGGAACCAATATCAATTCTAACCATTTAAGAAGCAAAAAAGAGGGTATTGTAACGGCTACAGCACGTTTTATCAGAAAAGGCAAAACAATGCATGTTTCTGAAATTGAAATCCGTGATGAAAAGGGTGTTTTGATCAACCATACAACCATGACAAATAATATTATTCACAGATAAGTTGTAACAGCATATAAAAAATAAAGAGCTTAAAATAAATTTAAGTTCTTTTTATTTTGACATCTTTGAGACTAATAATACCTTTGCAGAAAGGAAAATCAACCTGGGAATTTCCTGTATTATTTCCCGCTGATGATTTTCAAAATCCTTCATAACTCATGATTTATTTCAAACTTCCTTTCGATGAAAGACTTCTGTCTGCTGATGAAAAAAACTCAAAGAATGCAGTCAGCTTTTTTTCCTATAATGGCTTAGATCAAATTAGCTTCAGCGGAGATATTTTTGAAATTAATTCTGTAGAATTTTCCCATACTTCAATTACAAATGAAGACCTAACCAATGATTCTACAAATTCTCCTGCCAAAACTAAAGAAGAATACTGCAAAACACTACAGGAAGTGATTGAGGTGATTAAAGATCATAATCTTCCAAAGCTTGTTTACTCCAGAAGAAAGATCTTTACAGACTTTACACTCATCAATTATAAAGAGAGCTTTAAAAATCTATGTGAATCCTATCCCAATGCTTTCAGGTACTTGTTTAATGACGGACAAAATGCCTGGATGGGTGCTTTCTCTGAAGTATTAGGAAAGTTTAATAAAAGGACTCACGAGTTTGAAACCATGGCTCTTGCCGGAACTCTTCCTGTATCTGAGGAATGGTCTGAAAAAGAAATTGAAGAACAGAAGCCGGTTACGACTTACATTCAGGATATCCTTAAAAACTATTCAGACACGGTACAACAATCGGAAACCTATGACCATATTTCCGGTAATATCAAACATTTACGAACCGATTTTAAAACCAGCATAAAACCTGAAGATCTGGACAGCATTATTCAGGATCTGCACCCTACTCCCGCTGTCTGTGGGATTCCAAAAGATTTTTGCAACGAAAATATCCGTAAATACGAAAAATTTCCCCGCGAATTCTATGCCGGTTATATAAAAGTTGAAACAGAAGATAGTATTTTATACTTTGTCAATCTGCGCTGTGCCAGACTTTATAAAGATGCTGTACATGTTTTTGTAGGAGGAGGAATAACAGCTCAAAGTGACCCGGAAAAGGAATGGAGAGAAACAGAACTGAAGTCTGAAGCCATATTGAAAAACCTGGTTATTTCTTAAAAGATTTTTTTTTATATGTGAGAATTTCCCAACACATTTCACAGATTTTCAGAAGTGTTTACGCTCATTTTTCTTTGCTCAGTGGCAACGCCTTTGCGAACCGGTTTTTAAAGCCATTTATCATCTTTCTGCAAGCTTTGCTCAATAATGTAGGTTTTGGCTAAAGCCTATTGAATTTTATACTCTATTTAAACGGGCTAAAGCCCGTTCCTACTGAATTAATCAGATCAATTATTTATGTAATATATGGATTGATGCTGTTAGACTTACACAAATAGTTGTATCTATTTTCTTTGCTCAGTGGCAAAGCTTTTGCGAACGATTTTAAAGCTATGAATAAAACCTTTGTGAGCTTTGCGTTGTATTCATAAGTTTTGGCTAAAACCAATTGATCTCTTATCTTTTTTTGAACGGGCTAAAGCCCGCTCGTATTGAATAGGAAAAGTAGATATGTATATTGATAGCAAATCTATTCCCTAATTCCTATTCCCTGCTACCTAACACCTCTTACCTAACACCTCTTACCTAACACCTCTTACCTAACAAAAAACAAAAACCTCCTTCAAAAAGAAAGAGGCTATATCTATAATGAAATATTCAATTTATTTCTTTACACCGATTCTGCTCCAAGTATCCATAACAAAAAGCAGGATAAGGCCTATTGCTGCAGCTCCGGCTGAGAATGCGAACCTAATGTTATCTTCATCTCCTAGAATATCAGTTGCCTGCCAGTTGATAGCATAAAGATTGATGGTGATGAATACAATAAACAGTACTAAAAATACTTTATAAAACTTCTTCATGACTCTTAAAAATTAATATAATTCTGCACCAGTTGAGCAAAATTTGCGGTGAATAATTTAATTGAAATTGCCAAAAGGATAATTCCGAAAACTTTCTGAAGGATCATCAAAGTAGCATCCCCAATTTTCTTCTCCAGCCATTTCGCTGATTTCAGCACCAAATATACGAAAATTGTATTAAGAATAATTCCGCAAATAATATTAATATCATGAAATTCAGCTCTAAGAGACAGGGCAGTTGTTAAGGTTCCAGCTCCGGCAACCAGTGGAAATGCGATGGGTACAATAGATGCAGCCTTTGCCTCGGTGGTTTTATTGATTTCAATTCCCAAAATCATTTCCAGGGCTATGACAAAAATCACAAAAGCTCCGGCAATGGCGAAGGAATTTACATCAACACCAATAAGTTTAAGGATCTTATTTCCTACGAACAGGAAAACAATCATAATAGCTCCCGCAGTAACGGCTGCCTTTCCAGCTTCAATCTGTCCAAACTTCTGCTGAAGGCTTACTATAATAGGAACTGAGCCGATGATATCGATAACGGCAAAAAGAACCATAAAGCTGGTAACGATCTCTTTAAAAGAGAAACCATCAAAAATTTCCATCTCTTTGTAATTAATAATTTCGCAAAAATATGAAAATAAACTGATTATTTGCTAATTTGTGAATATAAATTAACAATTGTTTTCAAAAGTTCTTCAAGAGCTTCAGCAGATTTCACAGGATGGTATTTTTCAATCTGAACTTTCTGCTGCAGTTTGCTGTATTCTTCTGCAACTGAAGAACCTTTGTGCTTTTCAAGAAAAGTCTTAAACTCGGAAGCAGAGCCTTGGAAATACTGACTTCTTACTTCTTCATCCAATTCTTCCAGCGTTACAAAGAACTTTTCATACTCACCATTATCTTTAAGGTTTTCCAGATATCCGAAATAATCATTCACATCCGTTTTCATCAATTCTCTGATCTCTTTTTCTGTTTCAGCCACTGAACCTAAAGGTTTTGACGGTACAGTTTCCCTAACTAATGTACGTTTTTTTTGCCAATTTTTAAATAGCATATACGCCACAAATAAGCTTATCAGAATAGCAATATTGATGAGAAGAATATTCCAGTGGAATTTACTTTTTTCTTTTACTTTAAATGAAGTTGTTTTTAACACCGGAGTATTTACGGTCTCCAGAAGGTTATTGGTGTATTCATTTACCTTTTCTACAGTAGAACGGGCCTCCATAATCTGATCGTGAGAGAAGGCATTCAGATCCAAGGTCTTCTGTCCAAGATCTACATATTCTTTACTGGCAGGATCAAAGAAAGCGAATTGTTCTGTTTTAATGGAAATGGCACCTGATTTTTTAGGGATAATCACATAATTAGCCAGAATCTCCCCTTTCATTCCTGCAGTTCCCGGAGCAACGTTAGAGATAATCTTCGGAGCAAAAATTTCATAATCCGGAGAAGCGGCAATTTTAGGAAGTTCCATATCCGACAAGTTACCTTCTCCTGAAACTTTTACTACCACATTCAGAGGCTTTTTAGCTTCCGGTTTTTCTTTGGAAGCGTTATATACGTTGACATTAAAGTTTCCAACAGCGTTTTTAAAGCATTCAGGAGCTCCCTCAGGAAGTTTTCTTACGTTAATTTTTACTTTATTGGAAACAATTTTAGTTTTATTGGAATAAGTACTTACAGAAGCCGATACTCCGGGAACTTCCACATAGCCTGCTTCATTCGGAAATACCATAAACATGGCCAGTACCTGTGAAGGCATGTTTGCATATCCGGACGGATCAATCTCAGACTTATCAAAATTGATAGGATGCACATTGATATTATCCTGCTGCGGAAGATGGATATTTTTCACCTTTCTCAGGTTATCCATATTTCTAGAATACACTCTCAGAACAGCTACTGTGGGCTGATCCTGATACACATCCCTGTCCTCAATCTCCATGTTCAGAAAAACATCATTGGAGGTATTGGCAGCCAGTGATCTTTTGTCAACAATATCGCGGATGCTGACATCAAAAGGTTCTGTTTTGTAAATTCTGTTGTTTACGGTAACCAGAACAGATCCGATTTTTATTTTCCCTTTTTTCTTAGGCTCAAGGGCAATTCTGGAAACTTTTTGGGTAATTAAAGTATTGGTAGCTGGATCAATAACAGTATTGGTAACGGATCCGCTTCCTATGATATTAAATTTTGAAAGATCCGGAAGCTGAAAACCTGTCTGCTGTACGAGATCACTTCCGTTAAGTTCAAGAACAATGGTCAGATTGATAATATCCTTACCGGCATATTCAGATTTATCTGCATCCATAGAAAGATTTACCTGTCCGTAAGTAATTACGGATGCTAGAGTAAGCAATATGTAAATCAATTTTTGCTGCATCACCAATCTTTCTCGTTGCTTTCAGGCATCGAATAAGAATTTTTGTTTAAAATTCTTCTGGCGGTTTCTTTTTCTTTTTCGTTGATTTTATCTAAGATCGCATTTTCAAGATTCTTTGGCATTCTGCCTTCATTATTTTGATTCTGCTTAGGATTGTCACCCTGGTCACTTTTACCTTCGTTTTGTGGGCCGTTACCCTGATCCTGTTTTTTGTCTTTATCGCCTTTCTGATCATCACCTTTGTTCTGATCATCTCCGCCGCCGCCTTTTCCTGAATTATTTTGTTCTTTTTTTTGCTGTTGTTTTTCTTTCTCTTTCAGTTTGGCAATCTCATAGTTCTTTCTGGTTACCTCACTGTAAGGATCCTGTTTCAGGGCTTTTTTATAATAATCAGCAGCTTTTTCCGGCTGGTTCATCTGCATATAAGCATTCCCTAAATTATGAAGGGCTGCAGCCTTATCAGGAAGTGTTTGTGAAAGTTTTTCCGCTTTTTCAAATTCGGCCTTTGCATCTTCGTATTTTTTACTTTTATACAATGCATTCCCCATATTATAGTGAGCGGTAAAATCTTTATCATTGGATTTCATCGCTTCCATGTATTTTGAGGAGGCTCCGTCATAATCTTTACCGTCAAATTTCTGATTGCCTTCATACACTAAATTCTTATAGCTTTCCTGCCCAAACAGGAAGCCTGAGAACGAGATAGCAACAATAAACGATAAAAATATGATTTTAGTATTCATCACTTGCAAAATTATTCCTTTATATGTTAAGAAACAGAGTTTTATTTGTTAAAATTCGGTTAAAGTACTTGTAGAATTTCTTCTATAAATAAGGGAAATCTACACATTAAAATCTTTTTTAGGATTAAAAATATAAATTAAAAAGAAAAACAGAATAGATACCGCAAGGAAATATTGATAATAATGATTGGCATTCTGTGATTTCACCAAGGTTTCAGCCCCTGCAGACTTTTTATTGACAGCATCTACAATTCTGTCCGGAGCTTCATTGATATTATTACCATCAATATAAGTTCCGTCCGTAGATCCGGCCATTTTCTTTAAAGCTTCCGTCTGTCTCTTTGAGATCACTGTTCCTCCGTTTACATCAGTCTTGTAGCCCATAAGCTGTCCAAAAACATACTCCGGAACCGGAGCGCCTTCATCCGTACCTACTCCTACAGAAGTAATGCTTATTCCTTCTTTATTAGCTAATCTGATGGCAGCATTATCATTTCCTTCATTATCTTCTCCATCACTCAGAAGAATTACTTTTCTGGATCCTTTGCTTACATTTTTAAATTTTTCAGCAGCAACCTGCATTGCTTTCAGAAAATCCGTTCCCTGAATCTGCATAGAGCTTGTTTCAATACCGCTGATATAGGTTTCTGCAGAATTATAATCCGTTGTCAGAGGCATGATAGACATTGCATTTCCGGCAAAAATAACAATCCCAACCTTGTCATTATTCATTTTCTTCATGGTAGCCAGCATCAGATTCTTGGCTTCTGTAAGACGGCTTGGATCTATATCTTCGGCATTCATAGAATTGGATACATCCAGCATAAAGATCACATTATTCAGTTTCTGGGTGCTCTTCACCTCTTCTGAACCGTTCAGCAGGTCGATGATAGAGAATATCAGAAATAAGGTTCCCAATAAATATAGTGCAGGGAAAAACTTTGTAAATCCTGATCTTTTTTCGAATAAGTTTTCGTGAAACTGGCTGGCAGCAAAAATTTCTCTTTTCTGGCTTCTCCATTTTAAAAAACGGATCAAAAAAGAAGCTAACAGCGGCAGAAGCAACAGTAAAAATAAATACCAATAATTTCCTAAAGACCAACTCATCAGCTTAAAATTTTATAAAACACCCATCTCAACAGTGCGTCCAACAACAACATTCCTAAAGCAATCCACAGAAATATCTTAAAATATTCTTCATAATTGTACAGCTTGGAAACTTTCACATCAGACTTTTCCAGTTGATTAATCTCATCATATACTTCTTCAAGACTGCTGTTTGAGGTAGCTCTGAAATACTTTCCTCCCGTAGTCTGTGCAATTTCTCTTAAGGTATTTTCATCGATAGCAACCTCTGTTTCAGTAAAGATAAGGTCTCCAAAGATGTCCTGTGATGTTGGCATCAGAGCATAACCATTGGTTCCTATTCCGATTGAATATACCTTTATATTATTATTTTTTGCCAATTCTGCGGCTAACTGTGGAGGAATTGCATTCTGAATATTGCTCACTCCATCCGTCATCAGGATCACTACTTTACTTTTGGCTTTACTTTTAATCAAATGATTCACTGCAACGGAAAGTCCTTCCCCGATTGCTGTTCCCGGTTCAAGACCTGCAGAATTAAGGTTTTTAATTTCATCTATAACAACCTGATGGTCTGAAGTAACCGGAACTTTAGTAAAGGCTTCTGCTGCATATGCTACTACACCTATCCTGTCATTAGGACGTTTCTGGACAAATTTTACAGCAATATCTTTCAACGCTGTAATTCTGTCCGGACTAAGATCCTTCGCGAGCATACTTAAAGAAACATCAATAGATAACATTATATCCACTCCCTTTGTATCATCTCTGTCCTGTGAAACCGTGAATGTTCTCGGTCTGGCCATAGCAATGATCAAAGCCGAAAGAATGATATACTTTGAAATTTTCAGTAAAAAAAGTACCCCCTGAATCCCTCCGCTGTGATCCATATTTTTTATGGTAGGAACTTTTATACCTTTTCTTTTGCCTCTCCCTGCATCTTTAATGAAAAGTGGGATAAACAATAGAAAAAGCAATAAGAACCACGGACTGTAAAACTCAAAATTAAACATCCTTTCTTAAATTTTCGAATTCTAAATCTTTGGATGATCTTTTCACAAAATCCCTGATATTGGCAAAATCTCTTTCCATTGTTTCCTGATCAGGGAATGTTTTGGCAAATTTTACCAGATCACCTCTAAGGAATACATCCTCTACTATTTTTTCGTTATCCTGCGAGATGGTATTATTTTTTTTCATAACATCAATAAGATCATCAGTAAGAAGTACATCTGCCGGAAGGTGGTATTGTTTCGTAATGAAGGTTCTGGAAATATCGATCAGTTCCACATAAAACGAGCGGAAATTTCCTCCTTCAATATATTTTTTCTTTTTAAGAGAGTCCAGTTCTTTCAACGTCTGATTGGTTGCTACTACTGGAGAATTCTTTGATTTTCTACCCCATTTTACGAACATAATAATAGCAATAACCAGTGCAATACCGGCCAATGCTGCAAGGATATAAAACTTATAAAGTTCCCAATAATCTTTCGCTTCAAGTTTCACCTGCTTATTATTCATGATATCATTAATCTGATCTGCTTTTTGAGCTGTATTAATGACATCTATTTCGTAAGGAATTGTTTTAAGGATTTTATCTCCCACTTTGAATTCCAGTTCCGGAATGGTAAATTTTCCTTCCTCAAAAACTGCAAATTCTATCTTTCTCTCATAGGTATTGGCATTCTGCCCTATACTGTCTTTAGTTTCTTCAAAATGAAACGGGAGAAGCTCATTTTTGGGTGCCGAAGTTACCTGCTGTTCATTAAGATTATCAATCTTTATGGTAATATGATTGGTTTCTCCCAGAGCAAGGGTTTTCTTTTCTACGTTAGAGGATAATATCTGTGAAAAAGCATTTGCACAGATCAGAAAAGATAATATTAAAAGTATTTTTCTCAATGTTAAAATAATAAAGGCAAAACGCCTCATGTTTTTTAGTACGAGCAAAGCCCGGTGTTATTTTTTCTGAAAGTAATTATACAATAATTTTGAATAATCTGAGCCGGTATTAATATTCATAAAACTGGCAGAGCTGTTGGTAAAGTCTTCTTCCAGCGTTCTCAACTTTTGTTTTTGCGCTTCCGCAAAGGTATACCGCCATCTTGTGCTGGAAGTATTGGCCCATATTTCTTTTCCGGTTTCCACATCAAGCAGACGGGCATATCCTACGTCAGGAATTTCATTATCCTTTTCATCATAAATCCTCATTCCCAGCAGTTGATGTTTCTTTGAAGCTACTCTCAACATTTTAGAATCATATTCATCTTCAAAATCTGAGAACAGAAAAACCAGCGATTTTCTTTTAAAAATACCCATCATATATTCCATAGCCTTATCTATTTTAGACTCTGCGGGAACATAATCTGCAGTCAGAATATTACTGATAATGGATAGAATGTGTTTTCTTCCTTTTTGAGGAGGGATTACCTTGTATACTTTATCTGCAAACAGGATCAATCCTACTTTATCATTATTTCCGGCTGCCGAAAATCCTAAACTTGCTGCAATTTCAGCTACATATTCTCTTTTCAACTGGACCTTCGTACCATAATCCATGGAAGCGGAAATATCAACGAGAATCATCATCGTCAATTCTCTTTCTTCTTCCATTACTTTTACAAACGGCTCACGGAAACGGGCGGTTTTATTCCAGTCTATTCTTCTGATCTCATCTCCAAACTGATAGGGGCGTACTTCCGAAAAAGTCATTCCCTGCCCTTTGAAGGCACTGTGATATTGCCCCATTAAAGCAGCTTCCGTCTTTTTTCTGGTACGGATTTCAATCTGCTTTACTTTTTTTACAATATCTTTTATCTGCATAAACGAGTTCAAGGTTTAAAATTCAAAGTTTAATGTTTAATGTGAAATATGGTTTTTGGGTTAATCTTTTAACTCAATAGAAACATTCGACCACTCATTATCAAACTTTGTATTGTATTTTTTATAAAAATTGATGGCTGGCTCATTCCAGTTCAATACCTGAAATACCATTCCACTATAGTTATTTGATTTTCCATGCTCCAATGTGGCATCAAATAATTTCTTTCCGATCTGCTTTCCTCTCAACCTTTCCGTTACTACAAGATCTTCAAGATACAGCCTTCTTCCTTTCCATGTCGAATATCTGTCGTAATACAACGATATTCCAACAATCTCAGCATTATATTCCGCAACAAAAGCTCCCCAAACAGGAGAAGAACCAAAACCATCCTGAATAAATTCATCCAGCGTCACTGTTACTTCATGCAACGCTTTTTCATATTCTGCCAGTTCTTTGATTAGGTTCAGCATGGAAGCACAATCCTCCACAACTGCTTTTCTTATGATCACATCACTCATTATGGCGCCTGTATTTTTGCTAAAATTCTATTGATAATTTCTTCTGTTGAAATCTCTTCTGCTTCTGCTTCAAATGTTAAGCCCATTCTGTGTCTTAATACATCTTTTGCCAGTGCTTTTACATCTTCCGGAATGACAAATGCTCTTCCTTTTAAGAACGCATATGCTCTTGAAGCAATAGCAAGGTTAATGGATGCTCTTGGGGAAGCTCCGAAACTAATATAATTTTTAAGTTCAGAGAGACCGTAGTTTTCCGGATAACGGGTTGCAAACACCATATCCAGGATATATTTTTCAATTTTTTCATCCAGATAAATCTGGTTGATCAATTCTTTAGCGTCTACAATGTCCTGAAGGGAAATCACTGGATTCACTGTTGGCTGATGTGACGTTGAAACCATTCTCATCACCTGTCTTTCGTCTTCAAAAGAAGGATAGTCTATGGTACACTTCAGCATAAAACGATCGCTCTGTGCTTCAGGCAACAGATAAGTTCCTTCCTGATCAATCGGGTTTTGTGTTGCCAATACAAGGAATGGTTTTGGAAGCTTCATGGTTTCATCACCAATCGTCACCTGTTTTTCCTGCATTACTTCCAGAAGGGCTGACTGCACTTTTGCCGGCGCACGGTTGATCTCATCCGCCAATACAAAGTTGGCAAATACAGGTCCTTTTTTTATAGAAAAGTCGTTGTCTTTGATATTATAGATCATAGTTCCCACTACGTCTGCAGGAAGTAAATCCGGTGTAAACTGAATCCTTGAAAACTCTCCATGCACAGCATCTGCAAGTGTTTTTATCGCTAAGGTTTTAGCCAGCCCGGGCACCCCTTCCAAAAGAACGTGACCGTTTCCCAAAAGTCCTATCAAAAGACGGTCTATCATGTATTCCTGTCCAATAATAACCTTGTTGATTTCCTGTCTCAGAAGAGAAAATAAGTAGTTTTTTTCCTTTACTTTTTCCGTCAATTGGCGGATATCTTCAGCTTGATATATCTCTGACATAGCTTCATTTAAAATAAGTGGTAAATTTCTGATAAATACTTGCATTAATCAACATAATAAATGCCATTTTTGAGTTAAAGTTTGTTAAAAATCCGGTGTTGACGAGATATTTAAAGCTATAACGCTGAATTTCTTAGGTATAAACAAATTCAGAATTCAAATTATATCAAGGTATATCTTTATTTTATTACAATTCATAAAAAATGTCACAAAATCACTTTTGCAACATTTTAATTTATCTTCTTAATATTTAATCTGAAACTATATTATCTAATTTTAAAGCTTGGTTATTGTAATGGTAAATATATTTTCGGGAGCATCAGTAGTATCTTCATACGCTCCGACATTTATAAAATATTCTGTTCCTGATACCGTGGTAATAGTAAGCGTTTCCGCAGTACCTCCACCACCATCATCTACAGTTCCGGTACATGACAGATTACTGCAGCTGCCACTATAAACGCCTATCTGCGGATCATAGCTGCTGCCAGAAGGCATGGTCACTTTAATGGTAAACTGACTGCCATCTCCTGTGAATCTGAACCAGGTACCATCATTCATTCCTGTATCTCCAGTACTTGTACATACGCTTATATTTCCTGTATTATTTGTTGTAGATACAGCATCATCCTGAGTATAGGTGTAAGGAAATACTGATGCCTGCAATGCTCCAGTACACGCATCATTTGCAGGTATTGGAGGAACAGTTTTAAAAACAATTTCTGAACACCCGGAAGATTCAGTACTTCCTGAAACGGATGTTACTTTTAAATAATAAGTGGTTCCGGCTGTAAGCACTGTGGAAGGGGTAAAGCTATTTCCTGAAACTGTTTGCTGATTAATAATATCAGCACTTCCTGAACTTGTTCCCAACGAAACTTTGTAGGATGTAGCCCCTGAAGCCGGAAGCCAGCTGAAATTGGGAGTTAAAGAAATATTCTGAGTATTATTTACCGGATAAACAACAAAAGGACATGCCGGCCCGGCGCTTGGTGTAAGACCTGAAATGGTAACTGCCGATTTATAATCCGCTCTGATTCCTCCTGGAGGAGATGCAATATCTACGACTCCACGGTCACCTTTATAATACAAGGTTGAGTAGGGAATATGAGGATAGACATGAAAAGCTTCATCAAAAGTATTGATATCCATATTCGGAGAATTCTCTTTTGCGGCAATAACCAGATTATCTACATTATTATAAGCAAATGGTGCTGTAAAAATAATTTCAACCTTATTATTGTTTTTGGTAACAGTTCCTGCGAATACCTGCGTAAGTTGTGCGGCAGGAATCCAGTCTGTACCGGAAGAGAAAGCCGTTTTTGAGGTATGACCGAGATATACTGTCCAGTTAGAAGATTCAGTAATCGTTGATGAAGAATCCACGTAAAATGTGAGTCCTGTGATACTTCCTGCTGCATTGGCATTTACTTCCTGTTTAGGATAGATTTGCTGTACATAGGAATAGGAAAAAAAACTGCTTATAGGAGCGACACCTACATTTGAACTTCCAATATTGATATTGATCTGGGCGCTCACCGCCGTCACTACAAAAAATAAAGCCAAAAGTAAAATTCTTTTCATTATTAATAACATTTATTTATAATACCATGCTAATTTAATAATAAATACTTTCATAATAGCAAAAAAAACATATTTCATTATATATTTAAACACCAAGAAATTATTTAAACAAAAAATACATTCAAAATTAAAAACAACAAACATTTAACAATAAACACACTCAATACCATAAAAATAAAATAAATTAAAGCCATTTTTAATACATATTTCATACATTTACACTAAACATCAATAATATGTATAAAAAGCTATTCTTTTTCAGTTTTTTCATTGCCCATCTCGTTTTCGCCCAAACGACCATGACCAATATAATTTCAGATGCAGTATACTATGATGGCTATGCTGCCACGGTATCCAACCCTGTACCTGCGGGTTTAACCAGACTGAATAATGCCAGATATACAAGAAAACTTACTGATGCAGAGTTAGACGCTTTCAAGGCTAAGATCGCTATGCGGGTAACCATCGCAGCATTGTGTGATAATTATGACCGTCTTGGGGAAGTCTTTTTAGCAATGGTTCCTAAAAACCAATCTACCTACACCATCAATGACCCTAATGTCAAAAGAATTGAAGTGGGCAGATATATTACTCCTTTCATGAATAAAAACAGAACTCCTTCAGAAGTTCCTTACACTTATGATGTCAGCAATTTATACAGTATATTTCATGATACAGCATTACGAAATGCTTATGATCTGTATATGGAACTTGATGTTTTTGGAGTTCCCTATGCAGCTCAAACCCAGGTTTCAGGCTGTTCAGGCAGAATTGATGTTTTTTCGGGAACTCTTACCTTTTTCTCAACGGATACAGGAGCCACTCCTACCGATAGCAACACTATCGTACCCATATTAAGTTATAGCACCCTTAATAACTATAACAATACTGATGTTACAGGAGAAACTGTTAGAATTGTTACTTTTAATCTACCTAATCCTGTTACCGATGCCCGTTTCTTTGTAATTTCTACTCCTCATGGCGCCAACAGTGGTGGTGAAGAATATATCAGAAGACAAAACTACACCTACATAGATGACGTACAGGTACTCACCTATACTCCCGGAGGTATTTCATGTGAACCATACCGTGTATACAATACTCAAGGAAACGGAATCTATGGAGCCACACCTAAAACTTTCGCAGACTGGACTTCATGGAATAACTGGTGTCCCGGAAATGCTGTTCCCATCAGAGAATTTACATTACCCAACTTAACTGCAGGCAATCATACTTTGAAACACACAATTCCAACGGCAGTTTTCAACCAACAGCAGGGATATGTCATGTTATCAGTTTATATGCAGGGAAAAAGCAATATAACGTTGAATGTAAAAGATATCAGAACGGTTGATGTGAATATTTACCCCAATCCTACTTCTGATTTTGTGAATATAAAATCAAAAGTAGAAGTTAATTCTATCAGTATTTTCAACGCAGAAGGAAGAAAACTTGCAGAAACATACAAAGAGAACAGGATAGATCTTTCCTCATACAGCACAGGAATTTATTTTTTAAGTATTGTTTTAAAAGACGGAACCTCCTTTAAACACAAAATCATCAAAAAATAATAAACTGTAGATCTTTTGAACACAATAATAAAACCCTCTTCAAATCTTTTTTGGGGAGGGTTTTTGTATAGGTTACCTTTTCAATATAAGCGTAAAAACATCCTTATATCAATAAAAACAGTTTAAAAAATAATCTTAATCCATCCGTTTTCCCAGTAGTTAAAAAACTTTAACTTTAATCCTCTACCCAAAAAAATTGTCATTTCCAGTTTATTAAACTATTTTTGGTGATTAAAAATTTTGCAAAATGAATTATCATTTTCAAGCACACAGACAGGTAAGAAAGAACCTTTTAGATATCCTTCAGAATACATCTCATGAAGATTTAATTCTGATTCCGGATGGTTTCAACAACAATATTTACTGGAATATTGCACATACCGTTGCCACACAGCAACTGCTGCACTATTACCTGAGCGGAAATCCTTTCCGTATTGACAAATATTGGATTGAAACCTATAAAAAAGGAACTTTACCCAACTTAAATGTTCAGAAATCAGAAGTAGAAGATTTAGAGTTTTTACTTACAGAAACTTCAAAGATTTTAATGAAGGATTATGACAGTGATTTCTTCTCAGATTATACACCCTACACAACAAGTTTCGGGATGGATCTGAAAAGCATCCAGGATGCCATCATCTTCAACAATATGCATGAAAGCCTTCACTATGGATACGTGATGGCTCAGAAAAGAGCAATTTTAGGAGAGAAATATTAGTTCAAAGTTTAAGATTTAAAGTTTAAGGTTATGGGAACAGTTAATAAATTTGAGGATTTAGAGATCTGGAAGCTATCCCGACAACTTTGTCATGAGATTTATGATATTATTGAATCTACCAACCTTAAAAATAATTTTAAACTTTGTAATCAAATCGATGGCTCTTCAGGATCAGTAATGGATAATATTGCTGAAGGATTTGAAAGAAACGGCAATAGAGAATTTATACAGTTTCTTTCTATTGCGAAAGCTTCCTGTGGAGAAACCAGATCACAATTGTATCGGGTTTTCGACAGAAGTTTTATTTCTCAGGAAAAATTTGAAACATTAATGGAGCAGACAGAAACGTTAAGTAAAAAGATCAGCTCTTTTATAAAATATTTAAATACAACAGATTTAAAGGGAACAAAGTACAAAAATTGAATTTCAAAACTTTAAACATTAAACTTTGAATTTTAAACATTGAACATTGAACCTTAAACATAAAATTTTAACAACTCAATGAAAGACGATTTTATTTTCGGGCTGCGTCCCGTGATTGAAGCAATTGAAGCGGGAAAAACGATTGACAAGGTCTTTGTGCAAAATGCACTTCAAGGTCCTATTTATGCTGAATTAAAAGCCATTTTAGCGAAAAATAAAATCCGTCCCAATTATGTGCCGGTTGAAAAACTGAACCGCTTTACAAGAAAAAACCACCAGGGTGTGGTTGCCTTTATTTCGGATGTACCGTTTCATAAAGTGGAGGATATTGTTCCACAATTATTTGAACAGGGAAAAACTCCTTTTCTTCTGATTCTGGACAGACTTACGGATGTAAGAAATTTTGGAGCGATCTGCAGAACAGCAGAATGTGTAGGTGTGGATGCTATAATCATTCCGGAAAAGGGTGCTGCTCCTATTAATTCTGATGCTATAAAAACCTCTGCAGGTGCTATTTACAATATTAAAATATGTAAAGAAAACAATCTTGCTCATGCTGTGGATTTCCTTCAGCAAAGCGGAATTTCTGTATATGCTGCCAGTGAAAAAGCTCAGAAATTGATCTATGATGTTAATATGACAGAGCCATGTGCTATTGTGATGGGAAATGAAGAAACCGGAATTTCTAAAGAAGTATTGCATCATGCTGATGAAAAAATAAAACTTCCTATTGAAGGAAAAACTCAATCTCTGAATGTTTCTGTAGCATGTGGAGCGATTTTGTATGAGGCGGTAAGACAGAAAATGACTGTGATACCCAACCCATAAAACATGAAAATACAATCACTTTTACCCTTATTTTTTGCCCCATTTATTTTTAATGCGCAGGCAAAAAAAATAGCAACAGACAATCACCTTACCACTGAGCTTGATAAGATGGTTCAGAAAGAAGCGCTCGCTTATATGCAGGATCCTGCACGGGTAGGACTTTCAATAGGTGTTTTTAAAGATGGTAAAAGTTATTTTTATAATTATGGAACTACAGAAATAGGAAAAGCAGAGCTTCCAACCTCTAAAAGTTTATACGAAATTGCGTCCATTACCAAGACTTTTACCGGAACACTTCTGGCTCATGCTTTAGCAGATGGTAAAATCAAAATGAATGATGATATCCGTAAGTATTTAGATGGGAATTATGCCAATCTTGAATTTGAAGGACACCCGATAACGATTGGGAATCTTACCAATCATTCATCAGGATTGCCACAGTTTCTGCCGGATCAGTCTCAGACCTTTAAAAAACCGATGGATTCTGTAGCGATGGCCCTGTCGGATTTTTATAAAAACTATTCAAAGAAGAAGTTTTATGAGGATCTTCATCAGGCTAAAGTGGATTTTGTACCGGGAACAGACTATAAATATTCCAATGTAGGAACACAGATTTCAGGAGATATCCTTGAAAAAATCTATCATAAAAGCTATGGAGACCTGCTTGCAAAGTATATTACAACGCCACTGAAAATGAATCAGACCATTATTGGTACGAATTCTGCACAGCTATTGACTTGTTATAGCGAAAAAGGAAAAGTAATGCCCAGAAATTTCAGTACCATCTTTGCTCCTGCAGGCGGAATTATATCCACCACGGAGGATCTGGTGAAATATATGCGTTATCATCTGGATGAAAACAATAAGTATGTGAAGATATCTCATACTCCTCTTGTGAAAAGTGAAGGAGATGCTATTGGGCTATACTGGAGATTGCACGCCTATGAAGACGGCACCCAAGCGGTGTATCATACCGGAGGTACATTTGGTTTTTCAAGCGTACTTCAGATTTATCCGTCAAAAAAAATGGGTATAGTAATATTGTCCAATGAATCGGATGCGGAATCTCAGGGGAAGCTGCATGACATTGCAGATCATTTATTAAGAAATAGTAGTAAAAAATAAAGTTAAAAAATCAAATGAAGAACATTGCAGCGCTTGCGCTTATATCATCAATAGCTCTTGTATCTTGTAAAAAAGAGACAGCAAAAATAACGAAAGTAGACCCTAAAACCGGAAAAACAGTAACTGTAGAAGTTCCTGCCGATTCAGTGGCAAAAGTTACAGAAAACCCGGCAATCAAAGATTCTGCCGGAGTTATTACACAGACTTTCAAGCTTGAAAAAGGGAAAACATATCCTCTTACCACGTATCAGAGAGATGTAAAAACAATGACAGATCCTCAGGGAAAATCAATTACTGCAACCAGTGAATCTACAGACGAAATGAATTTTGTAGTGGATGATATTAAAGGAAATGTATATGAAATGACCCTTAATCTTGTAGCTAAGAGAAGTTCTCAGTCTGCCCAGGGAAAAACGGTGGTGGTAGATACCAAACTTCCTCTTCCTAAAGAAGATGATCTTAAAATGATCTGGAATGTCAACAAAGCACTTACCGGAAACAAGCTTCAGATGAAAATGGATACAAAAGGGAATGTAATTTCTATTACAGGATTTGATGCTGTTTACACAAAAGTAGGAAATGCTGTAGGTACACTGATCAAAGATGCTAATGAAAAAGCTAGCGTAGTAGCAAGCCTTAAACAATCATTCAATGAAAAAGTACTGAAAGATCAGTTCCATAAAAACCTGATGATTATTCCTAAAAAAGGAGTGAAAATTGGAGAAAAGTGGTCAACTTCTGAAAATGCCGACCCAAGCGGAAGTGTAAAAGTAACTTCAAATTATGTAGTAAAAAGCTTAGGAAACGGAGCGGCTGAAATTGCAGTAACAGGAGGTATCCCTAAGAAAACGGAGAAGAAAGCTCAGGGACCTATTACCCATAGCCTGAGTAGTGAACTGGTTCAGAGCGGAACCATTAAGTTTGACGAAAACACAGGATGGATTACCAACCAGAATATCAACGTAAAGACTACTCAGATAGAAACCATTTCCGATGGAAAACAATCTCAGTCTATGAAGAGTGTTTCCAACTCTTCAGTAATGGTAAACCCCTCTGCTAAATAACTTGATAAATATTCAGGGTTTAAAGATTACTCTTTAAACCCTGAACTTTAAACAAAAAATTATGAAGTACATTCTTGAGTTAGTACTCACTGCTATTATTATTTTCTTTGTCTGGAACATTCTGAAAAGAATTTTCTTTAAGACCTTTTACAGCTATCGTTTCAACAATAACAATCAGAATAATAAACAGCAGGACATACACGACTCGAATAAGAATAACAAACAGAACCTTAACTGGGATGCAGAAACTGTAGACTATGAAGAGGTGAAAGAGAGTAATGACAAAAGGTAAACATTCCAAGAAATAAAAGATAATAACCAGTATGGCAAAAAATAAAAACTTAATTTATATTGCAATTTCAGTAGTAGTATTTATAGTTTTAGCATTTTTATATTCTACCCCTGTATTTTCAGGAAAACAACTTTTCCAGCATGATATTGTGCAATACAGAGGAGGAGCAAAAGAACTGCTTGACTATAGAGCCAATACCGGAAATGAAACCTATTGGAGTGACTCCATGTTTGGGGGAATGCCGACTTATCAGATGGGAAGCCAGTTTAAGGGTGATATCATCAAGAAAATCGACAGCAATCTGAATTTCCTGCCAAGGCCGGTCAATTATCTCTTCCTGCTATTTGCAGGTTTTTTCCTTTTGGGAATGGTAGTGGTCAGAAACTGGAAGTATGCTCTTCTGGGAGCCACTTTCTTCGGGCTTTCAACCTATTTTTATATTATTATTGCAGCCGGACACAATGGTAAGGTAAATACCATTGAATACTTTGCCCCGCTGTTAGCCGGAATTTTACTGGTTTATATCAGGAAACAATACATCTGGGGATTCATCGTCACCACCCTTTTTATGGGGCTTCAAATTGCGGCAAACCACCCACAGATGACCTATTATCTGTTCCTTGCTTTAGGATTTTTATTCCTTTCTGAGCTGATCAGAGCGATACAGAAAAAAACACCGATGAAGCATTTCCTTATTTCATCAGGAATTATTGCTGCATCATGCATGATCGGGGTTGGAATGAATTCACAAAGAATCATGGCTAATTCAGAATATGTAAAAGAAACTGTTCGTGGAAAACAGATTTTAACAAACGACAGCCATACTTCAGGAAAATCCGGAATGGATAAAGAGAGCATGCTGATGTGGAGCTACGGACAACTGGAAACTTTAAACCTTTTCATCCCAAGATTAATGGGTGGTGGAAGCCAGGAACCTGAAGGAAAAGAAATCATGAACAGGGTTCAGGAACTGGTGCAGGAAAATGTAGGCTCACAATCTGAAATGGATAGAATTTCCAAAGGTTTCAGCGGAGTAACCTATTGGGGTGATCAGCCGGGAACCTCCGGACCTGCATACCAGGGAGCTATTGTATGTTTCCTTGCATTGTTAGGCTTCTTCTTTGCCTCGAAGAAATACCGTTACTGGATTCTGGGAGCTTCCATCCTGACGATCTTACTAGCCTGGGGAAGTAACTTTATGCCGTTATCTGATTTCTTTATCGATTATGTACCGTTCTATAATAAATTCAGAGCACCTTCATCCATTTTAGTTGTTGTGGAATTATTATTCCCATTAATTGCCATCCTGGGATTATACAGATTCTTCACAGATGAAAAACTGACTGAAGAGTACAAACAAAAAATACTTATGTATGTAGGAGGTGGGACTCTGGGATTCTTATTGATTCTTTTAATATTTGGAAAATCATTACTAGGGTTTGCTACAGAAAATGAAAAAACATATTTTCCTCCTTTCCTACTGGATTATCTGGTAGATGAGCGATATAAATTGTTCAGAATAGATGCGATAAAAGCATTCATTTATGTGGCGATTACCGCTGCTGCGTTATTCTTAACTTTAAAGAAAAAGCTTAACCAGAATATTGCTCTGGTAGTCATTGGACTTGTAAGTTTATTTGATCTTTGGACGGTAAACAAACGTTATTTAAATGACGAAAACTACGTAGATAAAATCTTTGCTGAAAACCCTTTCCAGACAGAAAGCTCAGACCTGTTGGCTGAAAAAGTTCAGGGAAATCCGAATCTGGAATCTATTTTATCCAATGTCAACATCAACAAAACATTGGAAACAATTGCTGAAAAGGACAAAACACACTACAGAATTTACAACCAGACGCTGGGAGTAACCAGTGAAACCAATACGTCTTATTTCAAGGCTTCCATTGGAGGTTATCACGCTGTAAAATTAAGAAGATATGATGATGTACTGAATGAATATATCAATAGTATTGACAGTGTAAAAACACCTAACGTATTAAATTTACTGAATGCAAAATATATGGTTTTCGGAGGACCCGAGCAGCCACAGGTTGTTCCTAATCCAAAAGCCAACGGAAATGCATGGTTTGTAAGCGATTTAAAATTTGTAGAGACTCCTAACCAGGAAATTAAATCTATCGGAACGATTGACAATAAGAAAACAGCCGTTATTGCATCATCTGATAAAGCCTATTTTGACAACAAGCCCGTTCAGGCAGATTCTGCAGCATTTATCAATCTTACGAAATACCAGCCTAATGAACTTGAATTTAAATCTCAGTCGAAAACGCCTCAATTGGCAGTATTCTCTGAAGTTTATTATCCTCACGGATGGAAGATGTTTGTAGACGAAAAAGAAGTTCCTTATATCAAAGCAGATTACTTGCTTCGTGCAGTACATGTTCCGGCAGGAAATCACCATATCAGAATGGTATTTGAACCTGAAGTGATTGAAAAAGGAAAATGGCTTTCTCTACTGTCATTCGGTTTATTTATTCTTTTGTCTGCATTTGGAATTTTCTGGATGAATAAAAACAAGAAAAAAGAAATTGTAGCTGAACAGAAAGCTTAAATAATATAATAAGGTTTTTAAATAATATTACGAATGTCATTCTGAATGAAGCGTAGCGTAATGAAGAATCTCAAAATGAAAACACTAGGAACTCATAATTACTATGTCTATATATTAACTAATAAAATAAAGACAGTAATATACACAGGAGTTACTAATGATTTAAAGAATAGATTATATTGGCATAAAAACCCAGAAGCTATTGAAAAAAGTTTCACATCAAAATATAAATGTTTTTATTTAATATATTTTGAACATTTTGATGACATTGAAATAGCAATAACAAGGGAAAAGCAAATAAAAGGCTGGACCAGACAAAAGAAAGAAAACTTAATTAAAGAATTCAATCCAGATTGGAAATTTCTCAATGAAGAGATAGAGTGAGATTCTTCACTACGCTTCTGCTTCATTCAGAATGACATAGGAATCAATTAAAATGGAACAGAAGAAAATATTGATTATCACCTATTACTGGCCTCCTGCGGGAGGTCCTGGTGTTCAAAGATGGCTGAAGTTTGCAAAATATCTGCCGGATTTCGGATGGAAACCAGTCATCTATACTCCGGAAAATCCGAGCTATCCTTTATTGGATGAAACCCTGATGAAAGATGTTCCTGAAAATATTGAAATGGTAAGAACCAAAATCTGGGAACCTTATCAATTAGCAGAAAAGCTGAATAAAAGCAATAAAAAATTTAAGGCAGGACAATTTGATGTAGGTAAAAACCAAAGCTGGAAATCCAAACTTTCCATCTGGGTGAGAGGTAATTTTTTCATCCCTGATGCCAGAGTTTTTTGGGTGAAGCCTTCCATAACATTTTTGGAAAAATACCTGAGAGAACATCAAATAGATACGATTGTAACTTCCGGTCCGCCCCACTCTCTCCACCTGATTGGTTTAGGACTTAAAGATAAAATGCCGGATCTGAAATGGATTGCCGATTTCCGTGATCCATGGACAGAAATTTCCTATTACAAGCATTTGAAATTAACCAAAAGTTCGGATAAAAAACACCGTCAGCTGGAAAGTGCTGTATTTAAAAATGCAGACATTACACTGGCAACAAGCTATACCGATGCAGAAAACTTCAGGAAAGCGGGTGCGAATGCTGTGTGTATTACGAATGGATTTGATGAAAGTGATTCAGAGGGAAAAGTAAAAGGACAGAATCATCAGGATCAATTCACTTTAAGTTATATCGGGGTTTTGGAGCAGCTTAGAAATCCTGAAAACCTATGGAAGGCACTCGATGAACTGATCAAGGAAAACACTGATTTTGCAGCTGATTTTAAATTAAAATTTGCAGGAAGAATCGATGATAAAATCCTATACGCTATTGAAAATTCAAGTCTGAAAAACCATATTCTGAATCTTGGATATCTTTCTCATGGTAAAGCGGTAGAGGAAATGCAAAATTCAAGTCTACTTCTTATTACCAATTTCCCGAATGAAGCCTCAAAGGGAATCATCCCCGGAAAAATATTTGAATATCTGGCTTCAGGAAAACAGATCCTATCATTTGGACCCGATCAGGCGGATGTGGCAAAAATTCTGAACGAAACGCAGTCAGGAAAGCATTTCAATTATCAGGATACAGAAACAGTGAAGCAGTTTATCCTTGAAAAATTCAACCTTTGGAAAGAAGGAAGTCTTCATGAAAACACTCAGCATATTGAACAGTTTTCAAGAAAAAATCTAACCCGTCAGCTGACTGAAATCTTATAATAAAGAAAGGAAGTTAGAAGCTGGAAGCTGGAGGTCTTACTCTACAAATTCCATTTGTGGCTTCTAACTTCTAACTTCTAACTTCTAACTTCTAAATCGTCCACTGATCATTTACAACAGCGATCAGATAGTATTTACCCTGAAATTCTTCAAATACAAAACGAACTGTTTTCCAATCCATTTCGCCATATTTTTCAGTTCCTTTGATATAATTTTCTGTGAAATCATCTTTAGGATAAATCTCTTGTAAGTTATTCAGGGAATTTCCTCCTCCGATAAATTTATTCAATGAATATTGTGATGCCGTAAAATCTTTGGAAAACACCCATTTACCAAGATACTCATTGATCGTGGCTTTATAAGGATCCCCGGAACCATCATGTGCTCCCCAGGTAAACAAGGTTTTGGTAGGTTGATATTTTTCAAAATCTTCTTTAGAAAAATGTTTATCTCCTTTCGTATCAACAAAAGCATACATTGAAAAACGAATTCCTTTTTCGGGATGAATCAAGGAGGCAAAAGTGGTATAATCTTTAGCTTTCAGTGCTTTCAAAACCTCATCATTGGTCTGCTTTAAAACCACCTCTTTATTAGCATTATTCTTAATGATGTCTGCACTATCTGTTTTGGTTTGTGCTATGGAATCTATCTCATTGGGAACAGGTTTCCCAACTTCTTTCTTACAGGCTACTATCATACTCAGGACGAATACTGCCATTAATATTTTTTTCATATTTTACATTTTGAAATTGCTAAAAAACACCAAAACTGATGCCAAGCAGCAGATGAGGCAAAGAATCATGAATTCGTCATTCATCATTGATAATTTATAATTTCAGTCGTACCTTTGTTAGATGGAAATGTTGGATATTCTCATTATCGGGGCCGGACCAATTGGTTTAAACTGTGCTCTTGAAGCTCAAAAAAATAACCTTAGTCATGTCATCATAGAAAAAGGAACTATTGTCAACTCACTGTACAATTATCCTTTATATATGCGTTTTTTCTCTACTGCAGAAAAACTGGAAATTGATGAAGTTCCTTTTATTTCTACGGCTCCAAAACCGGGAAGACAGGAAGCTCTGGAATATTATCAGGGAATTGCAAGGCAGAAAAAGCTGAACATTAATCTGTATGAAAAAGTTCTGAATGTCTCAAAAAATGATGAAATATTTGAGATCGAAACTACAAAAGCAACCTATCATGCTAAAAATGTAGTGATTGCCACCGGATTCTATGATATTCCCAATCTCATGAATATTCCCGGCGAAAATCTTCCAAAGGTTAAACATTATTACACCGAGCCTTATCCTTATGCAAAACAGAAAATAGTGGTGGTAGGATCAAGCAATTCTGCTGTAGATGCAGCGCTTGAAACTTATAGAAAAGGAGCTGAAGTCACTATGATCGTTCGTCATTCTGAGATTTCCAAAAGTGTAAAATATTGGGTTAAACCGGATATTGAAAACAGAATTGCAGAAGGAAACATAAAAGCTCATTTTAATGCAGAAATGGTCGAAATTAAAAGTAATACCGTTATTTTTAAAGACGAGAAAGGAGCAATTCATGAAATTGATAATGATTTTGTACTGGCTATGACGGGTTATCTTCCCGATTTTGATTTCCTGAGAAATTCAGGTATTGAACTTAATGGAGACTGTCTGAATCCGTTTTATAATCTTGAAACCATGGAAACCAATGTTTCCAATCTTTATCTTGCAGGAGTAGTATGTGGTGGAAAAGATACCCATCTTTGGTTCATTGAGAACTCAAGGGTTCATGCGAACATGATCATCAACACGATTCTTTCCAGATCTTAATCGTAAACGATTAGTATAATACAACTTCGGGCAATTTCTACGAAATTGCCCGAAGTTGTATTTTTGAATCCATGAAGCAAAAATATTATATCATCTTACATTAAATCTTCTTCAATCTTTTTTCTATCCTTAAGCATCCAGGGAACAATAAAGTAAAAACCAACAGCAATAGCCACAGCCAGCACTCCTGTTCCGATCCATAGGATATTGAACCCTAATTTTTCTGCGATTAGTGTTCCTATATAGGGTGTAATAATGAATGTAATGGAAAATGATATCCCATTCAATCCCATATAAGCTCCTTTATTATTCTCTCCTGATCGTAATGCGGTAATGGTTGACATAAAAGGAAGTGTCCATATTTCTCCCACGCAAAGGAGTGTCATAGACAGAACAAGGGTAATCATACTGTAATCAAATGCCAGCATGGCATAGGAAACTCCACATAGGAAAGTTCCGATCAACATGGTAAAGGCTAAACTGAAATACTTCTCTGCTACCTGTACCAGTCCCATTTCCAACAAAACAATCAGAAAACCACTGTAACCAAGGATATATCCAATATTTTGCTGGCTCAGATGTGCGGTGTCCTTATAAAATATCGTCAGCGTACTGAAAAGCTGGAAGAAACATATCGAAAACAGCATACAGAATGCGCAATAAATCAAAAATTTACGATCGCGGTACGGAGAACTTTCTTTTTTAATAACAATGGCTTCCTTTACCTTTTTCGCTTTTTGTTTCGCTAATCTTGTACGATCTTTAAAGAACCAGATATACATCAATCCAGCCAGCAAAGCAGCCAGCGCATTACTGAAAAACAGAAATTCATAGGAAATAGCCGACAAAATACCACCCAACGCCGGACCGATAGAAAACCCAAGATTTACAGCCATACGGTTTAGTGAGAACGCACGGGTAATATTTTCAGGTTTTGCATATTTGGTAATTGCCACGGAGTTTGCCGGACGGAAAGTTTCGCTTACAATACTTTGGACTAAAATAATTCCTGCCAGACCAGCTTCCGTTGTAAAAAGCGGAATTAAACAAAATAAAGGAACACTGAGCAATAAACTCAGACTCTGTACCCTGTATTCCCCTATTTTATCCATAATCATTCCTCCCAGCCAGGATCCGATAACGGAACCTATCCCGAAAAAGCTCAGTACAATTCCTGAATTTTCAATACTGAAATGTAAATGATTAGTCATATAAACTCCCAAAAACGGAAGCACCATAGAACCGGCCCTGTTGATGAGCATTACCAACGCCAGCATCCAACTCTCTTGCGAGAGTCCTTTAAAAGAACTCGTATATACGTTAATTAGTTTCACAATAATATTTTGGAGGGGAAATTAGAAAGTGCAAAATTAGATAAAAATAACCCAAAAACCCTTGTTTAAACCCTGTTTTTATAAATAAAGTCTATAAAAACAGACCATCATCTGTATCCTTAAAAAAACATTTTTTTAACTATATAAAACCCTAAGACCTTTATAAAAATCGTAAATTGCAGTAACAACAGGCGTTTTGAGCTAAAAAAGACTCTAAAACATAATAAAAACTTAACCAATACGTAAGAATGATAACCTACGAAAATTTACATGATACCCTATCTTTTTACAGTATTGACTGCCGCCAATCCTATTATATTTCTTCCGGAAAACCCATTTTTGAATTTCCCAAAGCGCCTTTCAGAATGGATTATTATGCACTCTGTATTTGTACCGCAGGAGAAATCAATATTGAGATAGACCGTCAGAAATATAAAGTAGATGTTCACAGTTTTTTGATGGCAGCTCCTTCCACCATTGTAAAGTTTGGAAAGACCAGCGATGATTTTACGATGAAACTGTTGTTCTTTGACAAGAATTTTTTAATTAAAAACATTTCCAATCCTTTTATCATTGAGAAGATGAATCTTTTCTCTAAAGGTTCTTACAGCATTGTAAAAACTACAGTGAAAAATTCTTCATTACTGCAGAATCTTCTGGATGATCTTGAAAAAAAATCCAAGAAGGAAGGAAAGTTTACTGAGGAAATTATCCGTACTATTATTTTCCATCTGCTGCTTGAAACGGCTGAGATTATGGAACATCAAAACACAGCAAATCCGGCAAAAGAAGAAGGAAAAAAAGACCTTTATCTGAAATTCAGCCAACTCATCAGAGAAAATATTAACAGGGAACGAACGGTTCAGTTTTATGCAGATCAGCTGCACGTTTCCAATAAATACCTCATAGAGATTATTAAAAAGGCAAGTGGAAAAACACCTCATGAAGTGATTGATGAAGCCCTATTGAAAGAAGCCTTTGTCATGCTCGGAAATCCTGATATAACGATTTCGGAAGTTGCATTTGAACTGCAGTTCAATTCCGCTTCGGCATTCGGTCGTTTTTTCAAAAAACATACGGCTCTTTCCCCTTCAGAATACAGAATGAAGGAAAATATTCAGTCCTGAGAATTTGGGGATAATAATTCTGAACTTGAGGATATATATCGCTTTATGAATCAAAGTACCTTTATACTGTTAATTAAAAACAATAAAAGATGAGTACGATCAATTCAAAATTCGACAAAGTTTTAAATGCCTCTGAGCAGTTTGGAAAAGTGAACCACGAACCGGATTCAAGTAAAGAAGTTCAGATTAACACTCCTGAAAAAACGATGCCTTTCTCCGACCAGATCGGAAACTATCAGCGTAATAAAGGAATTCCTTTACAGTCTTACGAAAACAGTAAAATCTATATTGTAGGAAGCGGAATTGCAGGGATGTCTGCCGCTTATTATTTCATTCGTGACGGCCGTGTTCCCGGCAAAAACATTATTTTCCTCGATCAGCTGAATATTGAAGGCGGATCTCTGGATGGAGCCGGTAACGCAAAAGATGGCTACATCATCCGTGGAGGAAGAGAAATGGATATGACCTACGAAAATTTATGGGATATGTTCCAGGATATTCCCGCTTTGGAACTACCAGCACCGTACAGCGTATTGGATGAATACCGTCTTATCAATGACAATGACCCGAATTATTCTAAAGCAAGACTGATCCATAATCAGGGACAAATCAAAGATTTCAGTAAATTCGGTTTGGAGAAAAAAGATCAGCTGGCGATTGTAAAACTTTTATTAAAGAAAAAAGAAGAGCTGGACGATCTTACCATTGAAGATTATTTTTCTGAATCATTCCTCAACAGTAATTTCTGGTTCTTCTGGCGTTCTATGTTTGCCTTCGAAAACTGGCACAGCTTACTGGAGCTGAAATTATATATGCACAGATTCCTTCATGCTATTGACGGAATGAAAGACTTTTCATGTCTGGTTTTCCCAAAATACAACCAATATGATACCTATGTAACACCACTCAAAAACTTCCTGGTAGAAAAAGGGGTACAGATCCAGTTTAATACGTTGGTTAAAGATCTTGATATTCATATCAATACAGAAGGAAAAACAGTAGAAGGTATTATTACAGAACAGAACGGAGAGGAAGTAAGGATTCCAGTCGGTAAAGAAGATTACGTTATTGTAACTACCGGATCGATGACTGAAAGTACTTTCTACGGAGACAACAATACCGTTCCTGAAGTGACAATAGATAACAGCAATGCCGGACAAAGTGCAGGATGGAAGTTATGGAAAAACCTGGCTGCAAAATCTGAAGTATTCGGGAAACCTGAAAAATTCTGTAGCCATATTGAAAAATCTTCTTGGGAATCTGCAACTTTAACATGCCGACCTTCTGCATTCACAGAAAAATTAAAAGAATTGTGTGTGAATGATCCTTATTCAGGAAGAACTGCTACCGGAGGTATTATTACCATTACAGACTCTAACTGGGTGATGAGTTTTACCTGCAACAGACAGCCGCACTTCCCTACCCAGCCGGATGATATCCTTGTTGTTTGGGTATATGCTTTACTGATGGACAAAGAAGGTAATTATATTAAAAAAACAATGCCTCAATGTACCGGAAATGAGATTCTTGCCGAGTTATGCCATCACCTTGGAATGACAGATCAACTGGATAATGTTATAGAAAATACGATTGTTCGTACTTCATTTATGCCTTACATCACCTCTATGTTTATGCCGAGAGCACAGGGAGACCGTCCGAGAGTTGTTCCTGAAGGATGTACCAATTTAGGTCTTGTAGGACAATTCGTAGAAACCAATAATGATGTGGTATTCACCATGGAAAGTTCTGTGAGAACAGCAAGAATTGCCGTTTACAATCTTCTTAACCTCAACAAACAGGTTCCGGACATCAATCCGTTACAGTATGATATCCGACATTTATTAAAAGCTACCCAGGCTCTTAATGATTACAAACCTTTCTTAGGAGAAGGAATTTTAAGAAAAATATTAAAAGGAACTTATTTTGAACATATTTTAGTCAACCGTCCGGAAGAAAAAGAAGAGCATGAATCTTTCTTAACCAGATTCCAGGATTGGGTAAAAGGAGTAAAAGACTAAAAATATCGCTTACAAAAAGTAGTTTTAAAGTAGTATAGTAAAGGTTTATAAAAACATATCCTTATTTTAAGAGAGCAAAGACAGAACATTATTTTCAAACGGAGATTATCTACTTTAAAAACATGTTTAATTAAAAATAAATCTCATGGATTTTAAAAATATAACGATAGCAGGAAGTGGTGTATTAGGATATCAGATCGCCTTCCAGACTGCCTATCATGGTTTCAATGTTACCGTATATGATATCAATGATGAAGTATTGGAAAAAGCCAGGGGTAAATTCACCGTTTTAAGTGAAGCTTACCAACAAGATCTGAGAGCAACACAAAAACAATTGGATGCAACCTTTAAAAATATCAGCTACTCATCTGATCTTGCCGAAGCAGTAAAAGATGCCGATCTGCTGATAGAGGCAGTTCCTGAAGAACCCGCAATTAAAATAGAATTTTATCACAAACTCGCACAGGTAGCTCCTGAAAAAACAGTATTTGCAACGAATTCTTCCACTCTGCTTCCAAGCCAGTTTGCTGAAGATACAGGAAGACCGGAGAAATTTGTAGCGCTCCATTTTGCCAATGAAATCTGGAAACACAATACCGGAGAGGTTATGCGCCATCCGGGAACTTCTCAGGAGGTATTTGATTCTGTAATCAAATTTGCCAAAGATATTGGAATGGTCGCCTTACCGATCCAGAAGGAGCAACCTGGATATATTGTCAACTCATTATTGGTTCCGTTGCTTGGAGCCGCAGTTAATCTCTGGATTGATGAAGTATCAGATATTGAAACAATCGACAAAACATGGATGGTAGCCACCGGAGCTCCTGTAGGACCATTCGGTATTCTGGATGTTGTGGGAATTACAACGGCATATAATATCAATAAAATGGAAGCTGAAGAAACTCAGGATCCATTAAAGATCAAAGCCGTAGAAAAATTAAAAGAAGATTATATTGACAAAGGAAAGCTGGGAGTACTGACCGGGGAAGGATTTTATAAATATCCTAATCCTTCATATCGCGACAAAGATTTTCTGAAATAGAATCTTATACTTCAGATTTTAAACTATTAAGAAAGCAGGCCTTATTATAGGTTCTGCTTTTTGTTTTTGTTGGAAAACGCGAAGGCGCAAAATAATTTTTCCGAAACGTTTTAAGACGCAAGGATTTTATCTCCGATAAAATTGAACACTGTTGATTTCTAAAGTTAAAAATATTGATTGATTAGATTGTATTACACCTGCTGGAAATCTTAGGTTTCTTTGCTCCCTAAATATTCACCATGTATAAAATTCTTAGCGCCCTTTGTGTTTTCCAACAAAAACAAAAAAGCAGAACTTCCAATGAATTCCTGCTTTATGTATTATATATTTCCGAAAATTATTCCGGTTTAAAAGAATCTTTTAACGTTACTGTACGGTTAAATACCAATACATCGTCTGTAGAATCCTGATCTTTTGTAAAATACCCGATTCTTTGGAACTGTAATGGCTCTCCAACAGCAACATCTTTCAGGCTTGGCTCAGCAAACCCTTTTACCGTTGCTACAGAATCAGGATTGATGAAGTTTAAGAAGTCTACATCTTTTTCAGCATCAGGCTGCTCCACAGTAAACAAATGATTATATGTTCTCACTTCCACAGGAACAGCATGTTTTGCAGATACCCAGTGTAAAGTTCCTTTTACTTTTCTTAAACTTTCCTCAGTTCCGCTTCCTGATCTACTCTTCTCATCATACGTAGCGTAGATGGTAGTAATCTCACCATTTTCATCCTTCTCTACTCTTTCAGCTTTAATGATGTAAGCAGATTTCAAACGAACTTCACCCCCTAATTTAAGTCTGAAGAATTTATTGTTAGCTTCCTCTTTGAAGTCTTCACGTTCAATATATAATTCTCTCGAGAATGGTATTTCTCTTGTTCCTGCATTTTCCTGCTCAGGATTATTTTCAGTTTCTAACCATTCTTCTTTGTCTTCAGGGTAGTTTTCGATCACTAATTTCACAGGATCTACCACTGCCATTACACGCTTAGCAACCTTATTCAGATCTTCACGTACACAGAAGTCAAGCAACTGAATTTCGATAAGGTTTTCTCTTTTCGCTACCCCTACTTTCTCAATAAAGTTTCTGATAGAAGTTGGAGTATATCCTTTTCTTCTCATCCCTGAAATGGTAGGCATTCTAGGATCGTCCCATCCGGTTACGACTCCTTCAGCCACTAATCTTTGAAGCTTTCTTTTAGAAGTAATCATATAGGAAACATTCATCCTTGCAAATTCTCTCTGCTTGTTTTTAACCCTTCCTTCTTCGTAAACCTGATCCAAATACCAGTTGTACAAAGGTCTGTGATTTTCAAACTCCAGAGAACACAGTGAATGCGACACTTGTTCGATATAATCAGATTCACCATGAGCCCAGTCGTACATTGGATAAATTTTCCACGCTGTACCTGTTCTGTGGTGAGGTTTATTCAAAATTCTGTACATAACAGGGTCACGCATATTCATGTTAGGCGAAACCATATCAATTTTTGCACGAAGAGACATTGAACCACTTTCAAATTCCCCGTTTTTCATTCTTTCGAATAAATCTAAAGATTCTTCAACAGGACGGTTTCTGTATGGAGATTCAATTCCCGGTTCTGCAGGATTTTTTCTTTGCTCAGTAATCACTTCAGAAGGCTGCTCATCTACATAAGCTTTTCCTTCTTTGATTAATTGTACTGCCCAATCGTAAAGCTGCTGGAAGTAATCGGATGCATACAAAACTTTATCCCATTTGAAACCTAGCCATTCAACATCTTTCATGATAGAATCTACGAATTCCTGTTCTTCTTTTTCAGGATTCGTATCGTCAAAACGAAGGTTTACGGGAGCATTGTATTTTTCGCCCAGTCCAAAGTTGATGCAGATGGCTTTTGTATGCCCTACATGCAGATAACCATTGGGTTCAGGCGGAAAACGGAAACGGATCTGATCTCTTTTCAGTCCGTTTGCCAGATCATCTTCTATAATTTGCTCAATAAAATTGAGTGATTTTTTTTCTTCTTCCATTAAAGTAGCTTTTATTTTTTAGCAAAAAAAGTTTCACAAAGTTACGGAAAAATAAGCTTTGGTAAAAGTGATAATTTAAAAGCCTTATCTATTGTTATTCAATATTTTTCACTAATTTCGGGAAGCTAGTACCATTTTAACCAATTATCCGTCATGGCAATTTATATCTTAAGCAACCGGAAAATTATCAGACATAAAGGCGAAAGAGTAGACTCTTTTTCCAATGAAGAATATTCAATTCCTAATTTCAGGATTGCTAAATGCGATTTTGATAATTATAAGGAACCAACCGCTCAGGCGAAAAAGAAAAAAGATTACACCAACAGAAATATCTTAAATTACAAACTTCTTTCCGAACCAGAAAAACAAGGATATGAAGAAGTTTTAGATGTTTTATTGAGTGAAAAAGGAATTAAAAACTCCCCTCTTACAGCCAATAATCTCGGTGGAACCCAAAGAATGTTTTACGAACTGTACAAAAATATGTCTTCCACAAAAGACAGGAGTGATGTACTGATATTCATCCATGGTTATTTGTATGATTTTGATGATGAGTTAAAGGCTATCCTTGATCTTAAGAAAATATTCATTGATAATCCGGCATCACCTGTAGAACATATTTTATTTGTGAGCTGGCCCGCTTCCGGCAGTATAATCCCATTGAGTTATTTTGATGATAAGGCCTCCAGCATCAATTCCGGAACATCTCTGGTGAGATTGTTTTATTTCTACACTCAATTTTTAAAAGATATATTTTCCAACCGGGATCTTGCTCCCTGCAATCAAAGAATCCATCTTATGGCTCACTCTCTTGGAAACAGAGTGCTTCAAAGCATGTTATACAGCCTTAAAAGAGAAAATATACTGCGTGTTATTGACCAGGTTCTCCTGTTGAACGCTGATGTAAGCTATAAAGTATTCGAAGATTCAGAAGACTCATTTAATAAGCTGCCATTATTAGCCAACAGAATTTCCATTTACTTGAACCGACAGGATATTATTCTGGGAGCTTCTCAGTTTACGAAAAACATCCTGACTCCAAGGCTTGGTAAAAACGGACCAAGCGATATTGCTCACTATAAAGATATTGTATCTGTTATCGACTGTACATTCGTAAAAGATGATTTGCTTGACAGCTTTAAATATGAAGTGGGAAATCATTGGGGATACCTCTCAAGCTCGCAGGTACAGGAAGATATCTTTCAAAATTTATACGGAATTGACAGAAATCTTATCACCAACAGATCTAAAGATAATGAAAACATTTTCACAATTATTTCTTAACAAATAATTAAAATAATCCCTGAAAAATGAATTATAAGTTAAAAATTAACTAAAATTCATCAGTATGGCACAATGATTGCTAATTCAAAGATTAGGGAATTACAATTTTTAATTATGGGACAGATTAAAAAAAGGTTTTCTGATATATTAGATTATATAAAGAAAGCTATTTTCGTAAAAGATGTGATTTAATTGTGTAACAACCTCTAAATTCACAAAATATCCGATCAAAAACTGCCAGGTCTTTCCTACAGACCGGAATAAAAACATTCAAACGTTCTGTACAGGAAGGGATTGTCAGGTAAAAAAAACTGAGACCACTAAACTCATATTCGATACAATTTAAATATTACAGAGGAATTGTTAAATATTATTAAATAATTCCCCACTTGTTGTATAATTCAAAAAAGTTATCGACATTTACTTACCAATCAAATAAAATCAATAACATGAAAAATCTAAAAAAAATCAAAAGAGGAGAATTAAAAACAATCAAAGGAGGAAGACCACCTCTTGGATGTAACAGCTGGAATCCAGTGGCTATGTGCTGCAGATCATGGGCTCCTGACTATTGTGGGCAAACTACATGTCCGGATTCACCTCCACCATTGTGCTAATTAACTTTTGACAGTTATATTTTGAACCATAGCAACTCATTTCTGAGTTCAAGATCGGATTCAAAATTATTTACAAATAAAGCTCCAGTGCCTAAACCTTGAGGCATTGGATTTTTTTTGTTAAATGTATACTGGGCAATAGCATTCAAGCCTATATTACTCTCCAACGCTGAAGTAATCCACCAACTGATATTCTGTTTTTCGGCAAGGGAAATCCATTCATCTGAACCGGAAAAACCTCCTACCAAAGCAGGCTTTAGAATAATATACTGTGGTTGTATTTTTTCTAACAGCTTTTTCTTTTCTTCGGGATCAATAATTCCGATAAGCTCTTCATCCAATGCAATCGGCGTAGGTGTTTTGGCGCATAATTCTGCCATATCATCCCAGTTTCCTGCTTTTATAGGTTGCTCAATAGAGTGAATATGAAGATCGGCAAGCTGCTGCAACACAATAATCGCCTCTTCTTTACTAAATCCTCCATTCGCATCTACACGAAGTTCCAACTGGTCTTTGGAAAACTTTTCTCTTAATTTCTGGAGAATAACATGTTCAGATTTCCAGTCAACACCAATTTTTAACTTAATGCAATGAAATCCTTTTTCCAGTTTCTCCTGAATCTGTTCTTCCATATACCCTGCATCTCCCATCCATATCAGACCGTTGATGGTAATGGCAGATTTTCCTTCCGTAAACTCACTTGGAAAATAAAGACTGTCTCCATATTTCAAATTCTGAACTGCCTGTTCATAGCCAAACCAAATGGAAGGAAACTCTTTCAGTTCTTCTTTTAAAAAAGCCGTATCCTGATTGATATTTTCACAAAGCCACTTCAGCTTTTCTTCATAATCAGGTCGGTCATCAAAACTCAGTCCTCTGAAAATAGCACATTCCCCTACTCCCTTTTTTTCGTTTTCCGAAATTGTAAGAATATAGGTTTCTTTATCAAGCAAAACGCCGCGAGATGTTCCACTCGGGCGTTTAAATTGTAATAAATATTGTAAGTAAGTTGCTTCCATTTATTTTACGCTGTCGATACGCATAAATTCTTCTGCTTTCTCCACCATTTCAATACTTCCGCAGAAGAAAGGAATTCTCTGGTGAAGTTCTGTAGGTTCTATTTCCAGAATTCTTCTGAATCCGTCTGTTGCTTTTGCTCCGGCTTGTTCAGCAAGGAAAGCCATTGGATTACATTCGTATAATAATCTTAGTTTACCATTTGGAGCCTGCGAATAGGAAGGATAAATATAAATTCCTCCTTTCAGCATATTTCTATGGAAATCTGCAACTAATGAACCGATATATCTTGAAGTATAAGGACGGTCACCTTCTTCCATCTGGCAATATTTAAGGTAATTTTTTACTCCCTGAGGGAATTTAATATAGTTTCCTTCGTTGATGGAATAAATTTTACCCGTTTTTGGGAAAGTCATATTGGGATGAGAAAGATAATAGGTACCTAAAGATGGATCTAGTGTAAATCCGTTTACCCCATTTCCTGTTGTATAAACAATCATTGTAGAAGAACCGTAAATAACGTATCCTGCTGCAATCTGATTGATTCCTTTCTGTAAAAAGTCTTCCAGCTGTACTGGAGTTCCGGGTTCTGTAACTCTTCTGTAGATAGAGAAAATAGTTCCTACGGAAACATTTACATCAATATTGGAAGATCCGTCTAAGGGATCGATCAGTACAACATATTTACTTAAATGACCATTTTCACCGCATTTGATATCAATAAAATCATCATTTTCCTCAGAAGCAATACCACAAACAACCTCTCTTTGAGACAAAGCCGTAATAAAAATTTCATTAGCGATTACATCCAGTTTTTGCTGCTCTTCTCCCTGAACGTTTTGGTTTCCCGCAGCTCCTGTAATATCTACAATTCCGGCTTTATTTACTTCTCTGTTTACCACTTTCGAAGCCAATCTTATTGCACTTAGAAGACGAGAAAATTCACCTGTAGAATACTGAAAATCGTCCTGCTTATCTATAAGAAATTCTCCTAAAGTCTGTAATGGTTGATTTGACATATTTTTCTTTTTACGTTTTGCCCAAATTTCGGAAAATTTATCGCATTAAGAAAATTTAATTAAAAAAGAGATTACTCACTGTATATCAATTAAATACAAACAAAACATAACATAATACCTGGTCTTTATTAAAAATTGGGACTCCTAATTTGTTACATCAGACTCGTGAAAAATTAAAATTATTTCATTATTTGTTGATTTTAAGGAAATCTTAATTCCATCTCCGCGTCAGACTATTTCATATCTCGTTGTAAATTTATAATTTTGACGTCCGTAAAAAACTCATGTAATTTTTTATCTAACAATTTTATTTTTAACAATTTAATGAAAATTTTCAAGTTTGGTGGAGCATCGGTAAAAGATGCTGACAGTGTAAAAAACGTGTCCATGGTTCTAAAAAGCCAAGGATTTGCCAAATGTTTGCTGGTAATTTCAGCAATGGGCAAGACGACAAATGAGTTGGAAAAAGTTGTAGAACTTTATTTCAAAAAAGATAACTATCAAACTGAGATTGAAAAGATAAAACGAAAACACATGGAAATTGCGGAAGGATTATTTCCTGAAAATCATGCGGTTTTTGCTGAAATCAATCTCTTTTTTGATGATATTGATTCTTTTTTACGAAGAAATAAATCTCCTAATTACAACTTTGTGTATGATCAGGTGGTAAGCTGCGGAGAAATGATTTCTACTAAAATCGTGAGTGAATATCTGAATGAAATCCAGTTTACTAATCAATGGCTGGATGCCAGAGATTATGTAAAAACGGATAATTCATACAGAGAAGGTACGGTAGACTGGACAAGAACGGAAGAATTTATTTCCAATCTCAATCCTGAAATCTGCTATGTAACTCAGGGATTTATCGGTTCTGACGACAATAATTTTACGGTGACGTTAGGAAGAGAAGGTTCTGACTACTCTGCTGCTATTTTTGCTTACTGCTTAAATGCTGAAGCAATGACTATCTGGAAAGATGTACCGGGAGTAATGACCGGAGATCCGAGAAAGTTCAGTGATGTAAATCTTCTTTCCAACATTTCTTATGAGGAAGCTATTGAGATGGCTTATTATGGTGCAAGTGTTATTCACCCAAAAACATTACAGCCACTCCAGCAAAAGAACATTCCTTTTTATGTAAAATCTTTCGTAGATCCTACCAAAGAAGGAACAAAAGTAGGTGCTTCCGAAAAAAACCAACAAGAAGAATCTTATATTCTAAAAGAAAACCAGGATCTTTTGAAAATCTCTACAAGAGACTTCTCTTTTATTGCAGAAGATCATATGAGCCTGATTTTCGGATTTTTATCTAAATATAAGATCAAAGTTTCCCTAATGCAGAATTCTGCGATCTCTCTGGCATTGTGCCTTGAGGATAAATTTAACCATCTTGATGAGCTCAACGAAGAGCTTCAAAAAATTTTTAAAACCGAAGCAATTAAAAATGTATCTTTATTCACAGTAAGAAATGCGAAGAAAGATCACATTGATAAATTTTACCATGAAAAAAATGTATTATTGGAACAGATTTCCAAGAACACTCTTCAAATGGTAACACAATAATATTAATTGCGACTAAACACACATGAGTTTAATTTCGAAAAACGATCTGATCCAAGCTTCCGGCTTAAATAAAATTGGGTTTCTCAAGAACCCAATAGCATCTGCTGTGATGAGCATTGCTAAAATTAACGAAGTAAATAAATTATACGATAAATTAAAAGACAAGGAAGGCAAAGACTTTTTCGACTCATTTGTGAGAGAAAGAAACCTAAGCTACGTAGCTTTTGAAGAGGATCTGGCAAAGATTCCGAAAACGGGACCGTTTATTCTGGTTTCCAATCACCCGCTGGGTGCTATTGACGGGATTTTAATGTGCAAGGTCTTATCAGAGGTTCGTCCGGATTTTAAGGTAATGGGAAATTTCCTTTTGGAAAAGATCAAACCTATGGAACCGTATGTAATCGCTGTAAATCCTTTTGAAAACAGAAAAGAAGCTTACAGCAGTTCTTCAGGAATGCGTGAAACACTCAAGCATTTACAAAACGGAGGCTGCGTAGGTATTTTTCCGGCAGGAGAAGTTTCCAACAAGAACAATCCTTACGGAGAAATTTTAGATAAGGAATGGGAAAAAACGGCACTTAAGCTTATCAGAATGGCTAAAGTGCCGGTAGTTCCTATGTATTTCCACGCTAAGAACAGCCGACTTTTTTATCAGGTGGCTAAACTTCACCCGAATTTGCAGACTTTGATGCTTCCTTCAGAAATGATGAATGACAGGGAAAAACCTATCAGAATCAGAATCGGGCGTCCTATTACTGTAAAGGCGATGGACGATATGGAAACAATTGAGGAATTGGGAGAGTTTCTGAAACGTAAGGTTTATATGATGAAATCTTACTATGAAAAGAGAAAATCCCTTGCTCAAAGCATCAATCTTCAGAACTTATCGGTGAAGTTTCCTTTATTGAAGGAAGAAAACATTGTTCAGAATATCATTGATGAAACACCTCTGGAAGACATCATTAAAGATGTTGATAAATTGAGAGGAACGGATAAAATGCTGTTCAGTAACGGAAATTATGAGATCTATTTTACGACTTATGAGGAAATTCCTTCTATTATGAGGGAAATCGGACGTCAGAGAGAGCTTACTTTCCGTGCGGTAGGTGAAGGAAGTAATCTTCCGTTTGACCTGGATGAATATGATAAACATTACCACCATCTTTTCCTTTGGGATAATGGGGAGAAAAAACTGGCTGGAGCTTACAGAATGGCACTGGGTAGAGAGGTAATGAAGAAATATGGTATTAAAGGCTTTTATACAAGCTCTTTATTTGAGTTTGAGCAGGACATTCATCCTTTCTTTAAAAAGGTAATTGAAATGGGACGTGCCTATATCTGCCAGGAATATCAGCAGAAACCACTTCCGCTTTTCCTTTTATGGAGAGGAATTGTACATGTATGCCTGAGAAATCCTGATCATAAATTCCTTATGGGTGGTGTGAGTATTTCCAACAAATTCTCAGAATTTTCAAAATCACTGATGATCGAATTTATGCGTTCAAATTATTTTGATTCTGCGGTGGCTCAGTACATCACTCCAAGGAATGAATACAAAGTAAAGCTTCGTGACAGGGATAAAAACATTTTCTTTGAAGAGATGGAATCTGACCTTAACAAGCTGGACAAGATTATTGATGACCTTGAGCCTGAATTGAGACTTCCTGTTCTGATCAAAAAATACATCAAACAAAATGCTAAAGTAATTGCTTTCAATGTTGATCCCAACTTTAATGATGCGATTGACGGATTGATGTATATCAGAATCAGTGATCTTCCGGAAAACACGATCAAACCGGTATTGGAAGAGATGAGTGAACAGATCAGAAAAGAGCAGGAAAATAATCCGGCTGATAATCAGTAAGTTTTTAACTTTATTCAAAAAAAGTACGATGAATACTTGCTTTGTATACTAAAACTTACTACTTTTGCATCACTTTAAAACAACGAAGTAAGTCAAACAAAAATATAATGGTTTCTTAGCTCAGTTGGTAGAGCAATGGATTGAAAATCCATGTGTCCCTGGTTCGATTCCTGGAGAAACCACTTTAAAACCTCTAATTCATTTTAGAGGTTTTTTTGTTTTTTTATCTGTTCCTATTTTCTTACGCCTGCCCTATTACTGCCCTATTAAAATATAAACTCCCTTCCTATTTGTTCAAAAAAATAAGAAATTAATCAAAATTATGGGAATTATTTCTTTCTTGTTTAATGAGTAAAGCTTAATTTAGTAGGTGAAACCTAATTACAAATACAATTATGAGAGTAAAATTATTAGCCAATACTTTTCTGGGTATTGCCACTCTGCTTATTTTTCAATCATGCGCAGAAACCCCTATGGCAACAGAGGACACCATTGCAGCACAAAAAAATACCTCATCCTTCAGCGTTCCGGTTGCAGGAAATTCTTTTTTAACGGTAAAACCTTCGGGAGCCAGCGAGGTGATCACCTCCACTAACTTAGGAAACTGGACCAACTCTAATACTGTTATCAGTACTTATTTCAGAGTGAGTAATACAGGAACATTAAACCTTGGATTAAAAGCTTCTGTCCCATCAGGAACAAGTGTTGTAAAAATAACGGTAGGAAATATATCAAAAAATGTGACTCTAACAGGATCTTCGAATAAAGAGTATACTGTTGGAGATTTTACCGTTTCTACTCCAGGTTATGTGAAAGTTGACCTTCAGGGAGTTTCAAAAACCGGAGGATATTTTGCAGATGTTACAGATATCACTTTCAGTGGAGCGGCTTCTACAGGAACCAATATTTACAGTAATGATCCGTCATACTATTATTGGGCACGCAGAGGACCTTCCTGCCATCTGAACTATGTAGTTCCAACAACCGATAATGTTAGCTATTATTACAACGAAGTAACAGTTCCTGCAGGAGAAGACAAAATCGGTTCTTATTTTATGGCTAATGGCTTCAGTGCGGGCTATTTTGGGATGCAGGTGAACTCTGCTACAGAAAGAAGGATTTTATTCTCTGTATGGAGCCCATTTGATACTGACGATCCCAATAATATTCCTCCTGACCACAAAATTATCCTCAACAGAGCGGGTACCGGAGTAACCATCGGAGAATTTGGCAATGAAGGTTCGGGTGGACAAAGCTATTATAAATACAACTGGAGTGCCGGGCAAACCTATAAATTCTTATTAAAAGGGGAACCGGATGGCACCGGAAAAACAGACTTCACCGCCTGGTTTTTATCTCCGGATACCACCACATGGAAGCTGATCGCCAGCTGGAAGAGACCCCAAACCAGCACTTATCTGAAAAGCTTCTATAGTTTTGTTGAAAATTTCAATCCCGAAAATGGATATCAGGGCAGAAAAGCAGAATTTAAAAATCAATGGATAAGAACTTCCTCTGGTAACTGGGTTGCCATTTCAGGAGCAAAGTTTAGCGTAGATAATACCTACAACGCACAGCAAAGAATAGATGCAATGGGAGGAACAAGCGGGAATGCTTTCTTTTTACAAAATGGAGGATTCTTTAACACAACTGTTGCACCTGGCTCACAGTTTTCTGTTACTGCACCTACACAAGCTCCTAATATCAATTTTTCAACCCTTCCTTAACATTTTATCCTAAAATTATCAGCCAGTTACTTTATTAAGAACTGGCTTTTTTATTTATTTTCGATTTGTAAAGCGTTGATAGCTCCTATCTAAAAAAACACAGCCAAAAAAATGACTATACTCTCAATATTTATTCCTTAGGATGTTGTTTTCTCCATTCTGTCATATTCATAGGTCGGTTATCCGGACCACATGTTCCGTTGTACTCACATTCTTCAACAAAATAGTCATCATAGTCAGCGTTGTCCCACCATTCTTTAAATTTTGGAAGGTTGAAATAATTATTTTTCTGTAAAATATTTACTTCCTCCTGATCTAAAAAGAATCTTAACCTTCCCATCATTTTAGAGTTATCTCCATATCCCGAAACAAATCTTTTGTCATACTTATATTGTTCAGCAAAATAAACAATATTTGCAAGTATTTTCACTTTATCTTCCTTTGAAATGCCAGTTTCTTTGTTATTAAAATCAGCAAAATATTCAAGATAGTTTTTGATATAATCCAAGATAAATCTATTTTCTGACGGATCATTAGGAAGATATAGTTTTTGAAGAACTTTGAAAGTATTGGCATGGAGCTTTAAACTTCCGTCACATTGTTTAGTCCAAAACAACTTTCCATAATCTTGTGGATGGTTTTTATTAAACTTTGTTCTTTCAATAACCCATTTTAGGAGTTCAGTATTTGCTGTATATCCAAATGTTTTTACCAAGGCTGCCATGAAATTCTGATCATTTAAAATAAGCCATTTGTATTGAGTTTTATTATCATTGAACAGAAACATATTCCTTGCTACAATTGTTTGGACATTCTTTTTCCGAATTTCATTTAAGCTAGCAATATCTCTCCAGTGTGGAATTTTAATATCCGAATCATTTATGCTTGATTTTCTTGTTACATCGAAATTCTCAATGCCATTTAATTTGGGATATATTTTTTTATACTCGATAAGTTCCGGTATATAATAAAAATCTGTAAATATTTTTCTCTGTTTATCGACAAACAATCCTTCATAATCAACCCCGTTATTATGGTACATAACAAACTGTTTATCACATTTATCAAAAAAATTGATATATAAAAAAATTGATTGAGAATTTGGGTCGATAATTCTTCCAAAAATATTTTTGATTTTTTCATTAAATTCATCAGTGCCCAAAGTATTAAAACCATTTGATTTTAATAATTCATCAGCTGTTATTGCTACAGCTTCCAATTCTTTAGTTTCAAATTGAATTTTTTTTAAGCCTGCACCCGCCTCATCTATTGTAAAAGTTGACCCTTGTTTAAGTTGTTTGATTAAAGCTGTTTTGATAAAATCATCACCCGGATTTTTAATATCTGCAATAGATTTCTTTTCTTGTCCTTTATTATTACCACCTATGAATAGTAGAATAACTGTTAAACCTTTTAAGATTTTCATCGTATTAAATTTGTGTTTTAGAAGTAAAAAAGCATATCATGAGATATGCTTTAGTTTTATTAATTTAATCTGGTGCACCAACACTATCAAATAAATCTGCATATTCGATCATTGATTTTAAATTGGGTAAGTTATAATAATTGTTTACTTTATATTCATTCTTAACTTTAGTCCAATCTTCTTCACCTATAAAATCTCTGTAATCAGCTAATATTGTCATTTCACCCCAATTTTGACCATCATGATGAGACTTTTTAAATATTGGATCATAAATATTTGCCAGAGAAGCTAAAATCTTCATTTTTTCTTTATCACTAAAATTATTTTTAGGCTCGTTGTTGATAAGCTTAGAGCTTAGATATTTTAATATCAATATATCATTTAAATTCTTTGAGTTATTATAAAAAGATTCATACGAATTAAGAAATGAAGTTCTTATATCTAACCCACCATCACAATTTTTGGAAGCAATATAACCCAAAAGTTCCTGGTTATTATTGAGTGAATTTAAATTCAAATGATTAATAACAAATTCATTAAATTTTGGTTCTTTATCATATCCAAAAAACTTGATAAGATTTTTAACGAAAACTTGATCATTCTGTACCAGCCATGTCGTGTATGATTTATTATTATTGAATAAATACATATTTCTAGCAACAATTGTTTTAATATTTTGCTTCCTTATATTTTTTAAATCAGCTATATCTTTCCAATAATATATCTTGACATCTGTTATATGATTATTATTCTCAGCATCTTTTTCATATTGCAATAATTCAGGATCTTTAGTATAATCCAGTATTTCAGGAATGCTGTATAAATCTGAAATGAAAAGTCCGTTTTTAAAAACATATGTACTGTATGGATTAACATCAATACTATTTGAGTTTTTAAAAAGATTAAAGTCTTTTGAGCATTTATCTTCAAAATTAATATGCAAATACTTTGATTCCGATCTCGGATCAATTATTCTATTGAATACTTTATTGACCGTATTAGCAAAGTCTTCTTTACCTGGCTTTTTGTATCCATTATCTTCTAATTCTTTTGATATGATAGATTCTGTAGCTTCTAAATCTTTTAATGTAAATTGATACGTAGGATAATCTGTTTCATTTTTCTCTCCACTTGCACCAGCTGATAACTGCGATTTTAATACAGGAATATAAGAACCTGATTCTTGCTTTACGTAATGTGTATTTGACATATTATTAGTTGGTTTCTGAGAGTTACATTTATTCATCATTAATACAATCCCTATTAATAAAATATTCTTCATAATATATTAATATTTAATTACTTCTTGTGTTTGACTGAGAATCAACATCTGCTTCGCTAGTCATTACTTTCAAATTATATTCATCTTCTGTTGGAGTATAAGCTGGAGGAATCACAAACCAATCAATATCATCAGCTGAATATTTTGATATTTTTACAGTTCTAGCTCCTTTTACTCCTCCCTGATTTCCACCTAAACAATAATAATGCTTTCCATCCTCTGTCTTTCCTATTACAAAAGTTATATGCCCATCTCCTCCTACATTTTTTCCATCGGCACTCGCCAATCCATTATCACCCCAATCAATTACAGCTGCAGCACCATAAATAGGTTTATTCTTGTCTAATTGTTTCCAGAACTGCCACATAGCTGCCCTACAAGATAAAGGTGGTGGTGAATATCCTGCCTGCGCAAAAACCCAGCTTACAAAAGCTCCACACCAGTTGGTTCCTTCGTTAAGACCTTTTCCATTAGAAGACTCATTAAAGTATTCGCTAATTCTAGGATTGTTTTCCGAACCAGCAATTGCTTTTTGGCCAACTTCCGGAAAAGCAAAAGGCATCCATGGAGCCTTCCCTGCAAGAGCCATTCCTGTATCTTTTGTCTTACCACATTGATCTACTTTAAAGATAGCTTTTGTTCCCGTATCGTAGTTTCCTTCCTTCTTTTTATAAATATACTTACCTCCTTGGTAAGAAGCCCTTCTTTTATCTCGCGAACTTGTTTTACTATTAATAACATCTACAAGATCATTAATAGTTTTTAATTCGTCAGTTCCATTACTTACAATTTCATTAAGCCCCTTCGTAATCCAGAAACTAATTCCAGATAAAACAGCATATTGTTCCTCTGCTAATTTTTCAGGATGTTCACCTGTAAAATCATTGTCTAATGTTACAAATTTTATTTCAGATAATCCGAGACTTGCTCTATGGGTGTTATAAAACCGTTGAAATCCCTTATAATTATCTCTTCCTGTTACCATTATAAAACCCCTTCCTCTTAAATCAAAACCATCATCTGTTCCTGCTCTATTTCCTAATCTACTTCCGTATGCGTTAATTCCTATTGATTTGTCATTTAAAGCATCTTGTTTACACCGTTCAGCATTACCTTTATAATATGCTAAATCACTATTAAATAACGTATTATAGCTATAACGTAAATCTTCTGTTAAATTTACTAAATCTGTCTCTGTTCTTACTTGAGAGAAGAAATGGGCCTTACGTCTACAAGTATTTATATTAAATTTTTCAAAATAAGTATTAATAAAAGGCAAACACTTTTCTATTAAAGTTTTATTTCCATTGAAAAAAACCTGTTTCAATTCATCTAAGGTAATCTTTGCCTTACAACGAGGGCACTCACCTCCCTCTTTCTTCACTTCCGCCATTTCCACCACCACCGGCATCACATCATTCTCAATAGCTTCAGGAGTTTCTTTCTGAGATACTTTAAGGCAGCCACTTTCATAAAAAATAAACTGTTTTCTAAGTTCCAGCATTTCTTCTTTCGTAAAGGGAGTTCCATCTTTTTTGTAGGCTTTGATTCCAAGTTTTTCCATATCCTCCGTTCGAACCAGATCAGCAGGAAGTGTATTGTTGATGGTAAACTGGCTTTTTTCTATTTTCCAGACTTTCTTTTTGGAATCTGCGGGATCCTGCACCTGACGGGAAACCTGTGCTATATAGTAATCAAAATTTTTCGGTGGATTTTTCCATTCTTCTTTTGCTGTGAAGGAAACTTCCAGTAAGCCGTCTTTTCCTGTTTTTTCTTCGTTGTAGCTTTGTTTGCTTTCGTGGGTATAAGTGATGTGATCTGTTTCGTTTAAACCTTCTTTAGGGATTTCCTTCAGAACGTCAATCTTCAGAGTTTCTTCGGTCATATTGACGGTGTGCACCCAAAGTTTGTGGGTTTTACCATAGAAAGTCTGCATCCGCTGAATATCTTTACCATCTTCAGTAGAGAACATGATGGAAATAATTTTCTGTTCAGAAGTAATGACAAGTTCTTCATTTGAATCCAGAACTTCCAGATAAGTTGTTGCAGCATCTACCACTACAGGGCGTGTTCCCAGAATGGTAATATTACCCGGAAGCACAATATCCGCAGATGAACTCGCCTGAAGCTCTACCGTAAATACCAAACGGTAAGAAGGATTGGGATTTTCTGTTGTTTTGGGGATAGCTGCCAGCAATTTTTTCTTGTAATCATCATTCGTTGTGATAAGGAAAGACGCTTTGCCTTCATTATTAAGGGTAACCGTTTTTTCCTCCAGCATATATTTATCTTTCTCTTTATAGAAATCATCGCCTTCTCCTTTTACCCAAACTTTTACTTTTAAGGTTTGGTTCTGAAGTCCATCCAGTTCAAGAAATCCATAGGTTTCTTCTCCAAATCCTGTTTCAGTACGTTTTACTCCTGTTCCATACGCCCAAAGTGCTCTTTTTACCGTAGGTTCTGAAACTTTTACTTTTGCTTCTATTTTCTTCCCATCGGTATAATCTCCTGTTAAATAAGCGGAAATCGTGTATTCTCCAAGATCATTAAATGTAATGGTTCCGTCTCCGTTATTAGTTACTTTATCAGGGACTTCTATTTTTATGGCCTCATTTCCGGACAACGTAGCAATTCTTGCTGTTGCTGTATATTTTATTTTTGTTCCTTTTGGAATATTGGCTGCCGGAAAAGTAAATTTATCTATTACATTTTGAATCACCTCAAAATTAAAACAGTCTGAACCTGAGAATCCGGGCTGTTTTCCTGCTCCTATAGGATTAGCATAGGCTTCAAGTATATATTTCCCGAAATACTGATTACTGGCCAGTTTTGCGTCGTTATACAGTAATTCTGCCACTCTTTTATTGATTGTACCTGTTCTGAAGGAAGGCGAACTTTCAAATAGAGCGACTCTTCCCACTCCTTCTTTTTTAAGATACCAATATACAGATGTGCCGGAAGGCATATAATTAACATTGAACCTGGAAGCCTGTACTTTAATCGTATCACTGAATCTCACCAAACCAGGTTCTCCTTTGACTCCCATTACACCCAGACTATTCTCGATTTTCACTTCTACAGACTGGGGTTTTGGATCTGTGGGATCTGTAAATGCCTCTATGGTATATTTACCTGCATTTTTAAAGGTAAGAATAACCCGATCACCAGCTCCTGTAACGGAAACAAGGTGTGAAGAGGAGGCTCCGGAAGAACTGTTATACAGCACTGCTGTTCCCTGCTTCACAGTCCATTGAACCGTATTTACAGGCATAAAGAATCCCTTATTAAGTATTTTTGCCTGATCGGTAGTACTGTTAAGTTTACGTTCAATAGATAAAGGTAAAGGAATATTAATCAGCGTTGAGGATCCGGGACTGACAATTTTCTTAACAAAATCCTGTATCACTTCTACATTGATAGAGCATTTGGCATCACCTGCTTTTTTGCCATAGGCTTCCAGTCTGTATTTTCCTTCTGCAAGTCCATCAAATATTTTACTCATGGATTGGCTGAAATTGCTCCCTAACCCGATAAATGTTTTTACTTTATCTTTGGTTCCTTCTCCTTTGAAAAGAGCCCAGATAATCTTTTTCTCATCTCCTTTGAACTGAGCTTTTAAATCCAGATTATCACCGCCGAAAGGGTTTGTGATAGGAAACAAAGGACCATTCATTCCTTTGATATAGTAGTAATTTCCGGTAGGCTTATCCGCTGGTACAGGTCTTATCATCGAAATTGATGTCACTGCTATACTTGCTTCAGACGTGGATGATGAAGGCCATTGTGGGGAAGTATTGGCTACAGAAAATTCATCAGCTTCCTTTACCTCTATTTGGGAAACATTATTAGCCTGTCCTGTAGTAGCAAAAGCAATAGTTCCGGGAACACCATATCCCGGACAATTTCCTGTAGAAGCATCCAACAGTATTTTCATACTCTTGTTGAATTCTACGTTTTCGTAATAGTCTTTATATTTTATGTTGCATTTACCTTTACATGGATAGGTTTTCCCGTCTGAGCCTTTACAGTTTCCAAACCCGTTGCCTCCTCCGAAGCTGTCGGCTTTGTCATCAAGATAGGTGGCAACAGGCTTGTTCTGTGCAAAATACTTATTTTTGCCCAGCTTTTTTTTCTGGCTTTTCACTTCCATCGGAACGGCGGTCCCATTGGAGTTATTGGTTACAGAACTGCTGCAGTACGCAGTAGCTCCTTCTATAATGATGTATCCTTTATCCGCCATGTCATTTGTTCATAAAGTTTAAGTCATTGTGATCGTTTCCCGGTATACTGTTTTTTCTCCGTCTGACAATATAAAGTCAGCTTTCTTTTTGGAATACTGTTTTTTACGGGAGTTGTATTCCATTTCTATATTTAATTTTACCTGATACTGTCCCGGCTGATACAGGTATTTTTTTTCCAATTCTTCTTTTATGATAGCAGGAACTTTAATTTCGGAAATAAAAGAAGATTCAAATCCGTACTCTCTCTGTTCGGCACTGATAATTCCGTGACATTCTATATCTCCGATTCCTTTGATATTCCATACAACAGATTCCTCACTTTTTCCTCCGTTATCTACATAATAAGGAGCAAACAAAAGAAGATTCCAGAAGGGTTCTTTCTGTTTATTTTTATAAAAGCCCGCTTCATCTTCAAGAGCTGACAAATATTGGTTTCTGAAAACATCTACATTCTGATACTTTTCCTGAAGCCCAGCTGTTTTGAGTTTCCAGCTTTCTATATTTTTCTGATGGTCTACTGCTCCCAGAAAGCTTCCTTTTTCATCCACTTTTATTTCCAGCGGATAAGAGCTCTGTTCCAGGATATGCAGGATTTCCATAAATTTATTTTCGGAGGGAAAAGAGGAATCTTCCACTTTTTCTATCAGCCAGTTTTTGGTGTGGTCTTCATTTATCTTTTCCTGAACAGTAATTTTAAAGGATGAATAAAATCCTTTTTCTTCCCCGAACTGTATTTCAAGAGCATTTTCCACCTGATAATCATGGATTCCTGATGTATATTTTTGAAATGGTTTTACTCTTGTTTCTACCATACTGATTGGTTGTATTATTTAAAAGTCGTTCCACTCCCGGCGCAACTCACTGATTTTATTAATCATTACACTTATTATCCATCCGGAGGCCGCACCAATCGACAGATATATCAATGTTTTCAAACTAAAGGCCGAATGGAAAATAAATCCAATCTTTAAATGGTCACTCAATGATGCTGAATCAGCATTGTCTACCATTGAATCCCATGCCGAGAATAATATTCCTATAAATCCTCCTGCTGTTATTATTCTTTTCTTCATATTTTTTTGGAATAAAATGTTTTGTTAATTATATCACCTTCTAAAAAGCTTTATTGGTTCTTTTATGACCTACTCATTGTAAAAACAAAGAAACTTATCAATGTATTAATTATTAAAAAAATCAAAATAACTTTCCCAAAAAGCCGCGCAATTTCTTCATTGTTTAAGCAATCTGAATATCTGTATTTGATGTAAAACATCCCAAAAGCAAATAAGATATACAACCCCCTACCACCCTAAAAAGCAAAAAAAGATTACTTTCTTATAAAAGAGTAAACATATTCTTTACCATCAGTGCATTCATAAAATATCTGGTATTTATAATAATTCTAATGTAAACTAATATCATCCAACCTCTTTTTTATTGAGGAAGCATTATTTTTTAACATTAATGTATCAGATGTACAGGGTATTTTATTGACAATGATTTTATAAACTGTTGTATCCTTAGGTTGATCAATATTATATTTAGGTTCCCTCCATACCTCTTTCGCATGATTTTCTGTTTTGATTTTCTCTAAAAGGTTTTTTTCAGATGAGCTTAAAGTTCCTTCTTTAGGTGTTGTAAGCCAAAATACAATGAGAAAACCATATCTATAAATGATAAGACCCAGTATTGCAATAATTCCTATTATTAAATATTTCTTCATTAATTTTCAGTATAATATTTTTTGTTATAATCTGAATTGTATTACATACCATTATTTATTACTTCCCTTATTTTTCTATTTATCCAAAGTCTCCTTATTCTTTTCTGATCTACTCATTGTAAAAACAATGAAACTTATCAATGTATTAATTATTAAAAAAATCAAAATAACTTTCCCAAAAAGCAGCGCAATTTCTTCATTGCTTAAGCAATCTGAATTGTTATCTGTATTTGATGTAAAACATCCTAAAAACAAAGCAGATAGACAAACCCCTATAACCCCAAAAATCAAAAAAAGAAAACATAAGATTGAACAAATATTTATTATTTGAGCAGTTACCCTATTTGTCAACTTCCGATCATTAAATTCAAACATTAATAATCTAAATTGTTTATTTTTAAAATTTACTCCCAAAGTATATCTTCTTTTTTAAATGTTGTACTTTTTTTTGCGTTCGGTCTTTTAATAACCTGTATAAATAATTCGGCATTATACTGCTTTCTATAATTATTAATTGTATTTACAGCTTGATACCATTCTTTATCAGACATAGAATCATCATAATCATCATCTTCGTGTGACTTCTTCGCTAATGCAATAGTAGATTTAACATCTACACTTTCTACAAAGCCAAAACACCCTAAAGACCCTCCTAACCAATCTATTCCAACTTTAACACCTCCAGGTTGAGCCATATATACTGTTCCACCCCTCAAATAATGACCTCCGATATGAATCATTACATCTTTCGCAATATTTATATCATCCCGATCATCATGAATCGGAGTTTTACCGTCCAATTCGGTATTTCTTTCCAATGGTTCCGCCGGCAGACTTACACTTTTATTTCTTGAAAGTTTAAATGCCGGGAATTGAATCCAACCTTTTATCTGATTAGGATAAACATAGTCCATGGCATTATATATATTATCATTTGCATCTTTCGGTTCAAATGCTCTATTGAGAAAATAGTATGTATCCTTATCAACCTCACCTATTTTTTGCCATCCATCTCTGGTAACCGCAAATGAAAATATTTTTTTTTGTTCATTAGCATTCATCAAAAACAGCTCTGCATTATAAACACTTACTATACAAGCCGGATTAATGTTTCCTATACCTCTATTGGCTATATTAAATATCCGAAGAATTGAATATCCAATGGTTTTATCCGTAATTACCAATCTTAAATGTTGTAAAAATACTTCTGTATTCACTTTCTCAGAATCTTTAAAAAAGGCATATACTCTTAGTTTAGCAATATTTCTATCTTTTGGCACAGCATAAGAAATCTTTTCTTCACCTGTTACCTGGGGGGCATTAGCTAAATTCGTATCATCATACTGTATTGCCCATTTAAGACTCTTCAATTCTAATTTTGTTGGCGTTCTGTTGTATTGAATCGCCTTAAAAAAATAGCTTTTCCCATTTTCTATAATTTTAACCTCTTTTGTACATGCAAAGTCTTCATAGCATTTTACCGCTTTTACCTGTAGTTGTTTTGTTTGCTCTTTCGCCTGATACTCATCAAATTTCTTTCCTCCTTTTTTCCCATAAAAGGTGTTTTCCTGAGGAGATTTAAAATCCAAAGTTCCCTTGGAAGCATCTTTCATAATATGTTCTGCTTCCTTGTAGGATTTTCCAAAGACATTTCTTACGATATTTCCGCCTTCGCCTGCCATATTACTGCATTTTTACCTGTTTACCACTATTGATAAGCACTTCTTTGGCGCTTTCTACATTAATCGCATCTTTTGTACTGATGTAAGAGCCAGCTTCCATATTTTCTGTAATATTTTTCGCCCTTGAGCTTCTTCCTACTTCTGCAGTTTCGATAATATTACTTGCTGTAAGATTGTAATCATCATTAGCAGTTTCCGTGATATCTTCTCCTGCCATAATATTTACATTTCTCTGGGCAGAGGCAATGATATTTTTACCGGCATTGATCTGCACATTTTCTCCGGCTGTGAAGGTTATATTTTTGGGAGCATTCACAATGATATTCCCTTTTCCATCCATTAAATAAGTATTTCCACTTGGATCTTCAATGAAAATACTTCCTTCCTGATCGTTAAAAATGACTTTATTACCACTTCTCGTTTGAATAGACTTAAGGTGGTTATTGATACTTCCTCCCAATGCCACCTGTCCATGGAACATTCCTCCCATAGCAAACGGAAAATCCGGATGATGATATTCAAAACCTACCATTACCTGATCGCCTACTTCAGGTACCGCAACAAAACCTCTGTTTTGAGTGATCATGTCTGTTCCTCCAGCATCAGGGCTCATCATTCTGATAAAATGGGTAGTATCAGGGTTTTTCTGCCAGTCGAATCTCACCTGTATTCTCCCCTGATTAAGAGGATCGGTATTGGAAATGACTGTGGCAACCTGCGGCTCGGCTTTAGGCTGTATGAATTCAGGTTTTGGCATAAATCCTGTTCCTTCAGCAATGGCTTCAAAACTGCCGTTATAATATCCTCTGGCATTGACTTCATGAGTCACTTCAGTAACCGTGATTTTTGTAAAGTAAGAAGTCTGGCTGGTATCCGGCTTCCGCATTTCAATATCGGCAAGGCAGCCCGGATACAGAAAGGGAACCGTAGTATTTCCCGAAACAGTAAATACTTCTACAGCAGCACTTCCGGCAGCACTTTTCTGAGAGTCACTTACATCCACAAACATATTGGCATTGATAGGAGCCGGAGAAAGTGAACGGGTTTTAAAGATATTGTTGTTAAGTTCATAAGCTTTCGAAGGAATTTCTCCCAGATGTCTGATATTATTTTCAGAACCTTCCATTTTTGTATGGCTGCTGCTGTTATATCCAAAAAACTCAGGATTGGTGTGTACAGCATTCAGTTCTACCTGAACATCTGTTGCATTGCTTCCATAGACAAGCCGGATAGGTTTTTCAGAAGGGGGAAGTTTTCCAAAATGAAGAACTTCTCCATCGTAGTAAAACTGTTCTCCATATGCTTCTGCAGTTCGTGCAAGATAGTTATAGTGGGTTTCGTTATATTGTGAACTATAATTGATATAGCTTTTGTTCTGTGTATCTACTCTGAAATCAAATTTCTCTGATCCCAGTGCTTCTTTAAGTATTTTATTGGCAATAATTCCTGTATTGACAGCCTGATCTCCTCCAAAACTTTGAGTATGAGGAGCGGCATCCATAAGAATAGTAGGACTTTGACCTCGCAATACTATATTCCCCAGGCTCATTTTTTCCTGGCTGAATGCAGCTTTGGTGATTACCCCTACAAAGGTTCTTTCCGGGCTCTCGCTTTCATAATCTTTATATTTGAAAACAATGGTAATCCTTTTTCCCAAAAACTGGCGGGCTTGTTCCAGGGTGTGGTTTTGAGCTTCCCCAAGAGAATCATGGGCGAGAATAAGTTCAAAATTGTGATGACGTCTTGCACTTTGCTGCAGGCGAAAATGCTTGAAGTGTTTGATAATCTTGCCTTCAATCACAATATCCAGTTTCACCACACGGTTGATTCCGGGAATATGATTCTCTGAAATCTTATCGGAATTCGAGGCATTTTTATTCATAGTGATTAGGTGTGTTTTTTCTGAACTTCATTTTAAATAAACAGGAGTTCTATAAGGTTAAAAAAGGCAGAACAGCATCCCATAAACCGGGTGTACTATCCTGCCTGATATTTAAATTCTGAATAAGCTTAAGAAGGCCATGCTCCGAAGTAAGAAGAATTCCCCAGATCTATCTGTTCTGCACTGATCACAAAACTGATATACATACTGTTGTCATCTACAGCATCGAAATCTACTTCATGCTGAATAACATAACCGTTGTTCCACTTCAGGGTTGTTAATGTTCCTTCTTCGTGAGATTTATTGAAAGTAATCTCACCTACGGTAGGCTTATATTTTCCGTTCAGTAAACTTTCCAGAATGTCTGATTTTTCAGTAGCTTCCACCGTGATTTTGATAAGAGCGTTGGAAGGGTCTGATGCTACACGTCCTGATACGTCTGTAGATCTTGATACGCTGTAGTTAAGCTTTAATAACTTTTGCCCTTCACCGTTGTTGAATTTTAAAATTCCTCTTGAATTTCTTTCTGCCATGATTTGTAAATTTTAATGGTTAATATGTTGTGATTGTTTGCTTTCTATATCACCAAATATAGATGTATTTACAAAAAGCAAATAGAATTTATGATTAAATTTTAAAAAGTGTCGTAATAGTACGACTAACAACCGTTAGGCTAATTAATCACTATAAATCAAGTGTTTGCCATTTTTCCACCTGAAAACTTGATTATTTTATTGGCTGTTTAATATTGTTCAAATAAAAACAATCTTCTGATTGCTCCCTGATAGAAAAAAAGTTTTAAGCAGACCACAAATTTTCGGAATCATGCGACTATTTATTAAGATACTTTTTAAAACAATAAAAAAACAGAAAAAAATAAGACCTATCAAAATACTGATGAACAGCACATTGAATAGAATAACGGGCGATACCAGAATATTTATTCAAAAAAACAAGACAAAATACTTGCGCGGTATTATAAAATGTTATACTTTTGCATCACTTTAAAACAACGAAGTAATAAACGAAAACATAAATGGTTTCTTAGCTCAGTTGGTAGAGCAATGGATTGAAAATCCATGTGTCCCTGGTTCGATTCCTGGAGAAACCACTTTAAAACCTCTAATTTATTTTAGAGGTTTTTTTGTTTTATACTACGAGCCGATCCTACGCTCCCTTTCATGATTTCTTTCTATCCGTCAAAAACTGATGGCATTTTAATCAATTCCAGAATACCAATCAAATTTAATCACACAAAAAGGAATTATTAACAAAATTGCATTATATTTAAACATAAACAATTATTAACAAATATAATAACCAACACCAATCAAAATCATGGAACACCAAACCATTCAAGAAGATGTTAATAATGAATTTAACATTCAACAAAGTCAGTTTAAGAATGTTCTTTCTATTTTTAAAGAAGTAAGCAGGTGTTTACCTCAAAAAACGGCCATTATTTCTGAGACCACAACCCTTTCTTATGAAGAACTGGATTATAAATCAGATCAACTGGCAGCTCATCTTCTTACTTTACCCTTAAAAAAAGGATCTGCTATTGCAGTTTGTATGTCTCAATCTGCAGAACGTATCATCGCTTTTCTAGCCGTACTCAAGATAGGATCTGCTTATATTCCTATTGATGGACAGTTACCGGAGAACAGGATTAAAATGATTATAGAAGACTCGGAAACTGAACTTATCATTACTGAGGATTCTTATAGTAATAAATTCATTGGTACAGAAACCCCGCTGATGAATATGAGCCATAGGTGCTACGATTCTGTTAAACACCCAGAGATCAATCCTGACGACATTGATATGATGCAGACAGCTTATATTATTTATACTTCCGGAAGTACAGGAGTTCCTAAGGGAGTAGAAATTCATCATGAAGCTTTTCATGCTTTTATAGTGTCTTTTACAAGTCTCTGGGGATATTCGGCAAAGGACAGAACACTTCAATTCAGCTCAGCCGGATTTGACGTTTCTATTATTGATATATGGGTGCCTTTATTCACAGGGGCAACTGTTGTGCTGTATCCGGATAACAAGATCATAGGAAAACCTTTGCTGGACTTTATCGTAGAACATAAGATAGAAATTGTTCCATTTCTTCCACCAGCTGTGTTGAGTACATTACCTACAGATATTCCTATCGGGAATCTTCATACATTGTCAATTGCAGGCGAAGTACCTTCTGAGCAAACCATAAAAAACTGGTATCACAGAGTTCGTCTCATTAATGTATACGGACCTACCGAAACTACAGTAGGTGTTGTTACACATCATTTCCAGATTGATACCAATCCTCATATTATCGGAAGACCTTTAGAAGGCACTCATATTCACATTCTCAATCAGGAGCTGGAAAATGTGAGTGAAGGAATTACCGGCGAAATTTATATAGGAGGCAAACAGGTAGCGAAAGGATACATCAATAAGCCGGCAGAAACATCAGAAGTATTTATTGATGCTCCTGAATGGATGCAGTCTCACCACGGGATCAATTACAGATTATACAAATCCGGTGACCGTGGATTCTGGAGAAAAGACGGCAATATTGAATTTGTAGGACGACTGGATGAACAGGTGAAATTAAGAGGATACAGAATTGAATTAAAAGAAATTGAACATCATATAGGACAACTTGCCCAGGTAGCCAATGTAGCTGTAAAAGTACATCGTCCGGAACAGGGACAGCCCGTTCTTGTTGCATTCCTCGAACTTTATGAAACGGATAAAAAGCATATCACGCTGGAAGATATCAGAACACGATTGAAACAAAGCCTTCCCACCTATATGCTTCCTGAAAAAATCATTTTGCAGGACAAACTTCCTTTGACAATTACCGGAAAGATTGATAAGAGCAAACTTCATATTCCTTTACAGCAAACTATCAAAAAGGCAAAAGAGAAAGTGGATACATCAGATCTCAAACAGGAAATCACTGAAATCTGGATGGACTTACTGAATCTGGATGAAATAAATGAAAATGATAACTTCTTTGAATTGGGCGGACATTCTTTAATGCTGGGACAAATGCATGCCCGTTTACCTCTAAATATTCAGAAAAGAATATCCCTTCCCGAACTGTATCAGTTTTCAACCATATCTCTTTTCGTAAAAGAAGCAGAAACCCGTCTGGCGCAGACTCAAATGAGTCAGCAACAAAAGGCTCTTCTTGTGCAGGAACAGCTTATAAAAGATGCAGAACTTCCATTTGATTTTGAAATTACCGAACAACCGGATCCAAAACTTCTGTCCAATCCTTCTACTATTTTCCTTACAGGAGTTACGGGATTTGTCGGCTCACATCTGCTGGAGGAAATCATTCCCCGAAATCCCAATGCTACGATCTACTGTCTTATAAGAGCCGAGAATGAAACGCTGGGATTAGAACGTATCAAGAGTACTTTTTTAAAATTCAAACTGGTGTGGAAAAGTGAGTATGAAGACAGAATAAGAATTGTTTTAGGTGATCTCACCCAACCGAAATTAGGAATTGACGAAAAATTATATGAAGAACTTCTGAAAAATATAGAGGTTATTTATCATATGGGAAGTGATGTAAGCTATGTAAAACCTTATGAACACATCAAAAAACCTAACGTTGACGGTATGGCTCATATATTACATCTGGCAGTACACGAAAAAACCAAATTTCTGATTATTTCATCTTCAATGGGCGTCTACAGCTGGGGAAGAAGCTTTACCGGAAAAACATGGATGAACGAAGATGATCCTATTGAACAAAATTTACCTGCAGTGTGCCGTGATATGGGATACATCCGAAGCAAATGGGTTATGGAAAGCATGGCCGCAAAAGCCCGTGACAAAGGCCTTCCATTAATAAATTTCCGTTTAGGTTTTGTAGTCTGTCATGGAGAAACCGGAGCCACTCCATTGAATCAGTGGTGGAGTTCGCTGATGCGTTCCTGTATTGAGCTAAAAGCCTTTCCGCTGGTCATGGGACTGAAAGATGAGGTGATTACTGTAGATTATTTATGCAAATCCATTGCCCATATTAGTCAGAATCCCGATGCAGTAGGCTTAAATTTCAATTTAAACCCTTTACCGGAACACGACCTTTCTCTTACAGATTTCTGTGTACGTATCACTGATTATTGTGGATTAGAAATGAAAAGTATGGATTTTGGAATCTGGTTTGAACAATGGAAACGGAATCACGATACTCCTGTGTATGCACTACTTTATATATTCTCCGATGATATTCATGAAGGAAAATCTCTTGTTGAAGCCTATGAAAATACCTATTATTTTAAAAGTAATAATACAGAACGTTTCTTAAAAGATACAAATATAAAACCGGCTATATTTAATAAACCGGTTATAGAAGCCTATCTCAGATATATGAAGATGATTTGATGTTATAAAAATTATATTACCATAAAAAGGCCTCTATTTTTAGAGGTTTTTTTGTTAATCTCCAAGTTCCAACTGGTTCTTTACGAGATGATAATAATCGGATTTCTTAGAAACAAGTTCTTTATGACTTCCCTGCTCAACAATTTTTCCCTGTTTTAATACAATAATCTGATCCGCATTTCTTACTGTGGAAAGTCTGTGTGCTACAATAACAGCTGTTTTGCCCTGAAAAAAAGATTGAAGATTATCATGTATCACTTTTTCGTTATCGGCATCAAGAGCAGAAGTAGCTTCATCAAAGAAAATAAATTTTGGATCTTTATAGACTGCTCTTGCTATAAGTATTCTTTGTTTTTGTCCCCCAGAAATCCCATTTCCGGAAGCTCCGATTTTGGTCTTAAGTCCTAATGGAAGTTCTTCAACAAATGATTTTATATTAGCTGTTGTTAAGGCTTTTTCAAGTTTATCATAATCGATATTTTCATCCCCTGCAGCAATATTTCTTTCTATGGTATCCGAAAATATAAAGCCATCCTGCATAACGGTTCCGCAGTTTTTCCGTAAATCTTTCGGAGAAATGTCTTTACTATTTAAGTGATTGAAATAAATTTCTCCATTTACAGGTTCATAAAATTTTAAAAACATTTTCATTAAAGTACTCTTCCCGCTCCCACTCGCTCCCACAATTGCAGTTACTTTACCTTCGGGAATAAAGAGATCAATATCTTTTAAGACATAAGGAGATCTGGGCCCTTCATACTGGAAAGAAACATTTTTGAAATAAACTCCTCTCTGTATTCCATTCTGCTCGGTATATTTTTTACTAAGTAAAGGAACATGATTTTCTTTTTCTTCTTCAGGGTGATCCTGAACCTCATTTAAACGGGATAAACTTAATTTGGCATCCTGTAAAGAACGAAAGAACTGAATCAGCTCATTTACCGGAGAATTCATCTGCCCTATAATGTAAGAAACACTTAATAACTCTCCTAAAGTCATGCTTCCTTTGACCACAAAAGATGCTGCCAGAAAAGTGACAATAATATTTTTTAACTGATTGATAAATTCAAACCCTGAAAGCTGTACCTGATCCAGCTTTAGTATTCTTATATTTGTTTTAAACAGTTTCTGCTGTATTTCTTCCCATTTTTCACGCTTATAGTTTTCAAACTGATTCAGTTTCATTTCAGATACTCCATTGATAATTTCATAGATGGATTCCTGATTTTCACTTCTTTGCTGAAAACGGAAATAATCCAGGATTTTTCTTTTTTTCATCCAGAATAAAGACCAGATTACTGATACAAGTGTTAAGATGATGTATACCACCAAAATGGTAACATCATAATACCAGAGTACGGCAAAAAAAACTGAAAAGGTAATGGCAGAAAACAAGGTAATCAGACTTTGTGAAGTCAGGAAAGTTTCTATTCGTTCATGATCCTGTATTCTCTGATTAAAATCTCCCATGAGTTTAGTATCAAAAAACTTTATGGGCAGCTTCAGCAATTTTTTCAGAAAATCAGAAATAATACGGATGTTAATATTGGTTCCTACAATCAGCATGATCCAGTTCCGGAATATATTAAAAATGATATTTCCAAAGAAAAAGGCTAATTGGGCAATCAATATATAGGAGATAACCGAAAGGTTCTTCTTACTCACCCCTTCATCCATTAATTTCTGAGTAAGAATAGGAAATACCAGAGTAGTAACGGTGCCGAAGAGCAAAAGCAGTAACATCTGAAGCATTTGTTTTTTATAGGGCTTCAGATGGTTTAACAGAAATTTTATTGATAATTTTTTTTCTTTTGGCGGATTCTGCTGGTATAAATCTTCTGTGGGTTCCAGGAAAAGAACGACTCCTTTATCCTCATCAAAAATCCAGTTTTTTTCAAACTTTTCTTCTGATAAGGCAATATAACCGTGTCCCGGATCTGCAATTTTAAAAACAGGTTTTCCGGTCAATACATTTTTTGAAATTTTATATAAAATAACAAAATGATTTTGGTTCCAATGAAGGATACAAGGCAAAAGAGAATTATTCAAATTCTTTATCTGTGATTTTGCAGCCACCGTTTTGAATCCTATTTTCTCAGCTGCTTCACTAATTCCTAATAATGAAACGCCTTCGCGGGTAATAAAACTTTTGTCCCTCAGATACTGTAATGTAAAATCCACCCCATAATGAGAAGCTATCATAGCTAAACATGCAGGGCCACAATCCATTTGGTCATGTTGAGGAACAAAATTCATAAATAAATAGAATTATTTAAAAGTTACTGTTGAAAGAGCATCCAGTTGCTTTTTTATTTTTACAGGATTCCCTGTAATATTGACATTAAATGAATTATTACTTCTCATACTCAAGGTATTTTCTACATTAAAATCAGCATTAACCAAAGAGTCTGTTTTCAGATTTAAATACTGAACTGATAGTTTTTCTGCATTAAAATCAGTTGCCGATTTCAATGACAGATTCAATTTTTCAGCTTTTCCTTTTATTGTACTATTGGACACAGAATTTCCGGTATAAACTAATTTATCAGAAATGATCCCCAGGTTAGTAGTTCCCACCACATTAAAATTGAGCTGTAAAGAATTTATGATAAGGTCTGCTCCGGTAGAAACAGTTCCGGTCTGAAAGGCATTTACAGCAATTTCTTCTGTAGTATATGGAATTGTTATATACACGTTACAGGTTTTCATTTCTTCAGTCTGTTCATGGGTATAAATCAATATATGATCACCATCCCTGTAAATTTTAATATTCTGCTGCTGTTCTTTATCAGCTTCTATGACCAAAGAGAAACTTTCTCCCTGCGACAGGTATAGATTGGCAATTCTCTCCGTTTTTATTTCTTTTACAGGAATATCTTTCAATCTTTCTTCTTTTGTAGCCTGTGTTGTCATTAAACTTGTCATAAAAATAGAATTAAAGTGTTAATATATCATATTTACATCAGCTGTGGCTTCTCTTTTCCTGCATCTTCAAGCAATGAATCTATGGGTATTGAAGAAGTAAAATCTGCAGAACTTCTTATGAAATTTTTGATAAGATCTTTATTCCATTCTTCCTGATTAATACTATTCCACTTGAGTTTTACCCAATATACAAAGCTCATCAATTCATCATCTACAGCGGTTTGATTATTAAGTACTTCACTAAAAGTTTGGTATAAGATTTCAGCTCTGTTATCAAGACGATCCAGAAAAGGAATATATTCATTGGTAACCTGAGCCAGCATCAGTTTTCTTAATTTTTTCAGAGATTCGGAACTGTCCTGATAGGAAAATTTAATATCCAGATAATGTACTTCTTCTGAAAGCAATAAACTTCTGTATAATAAATTAAAAATCCCGACTGCATTTTCATTATTATTCTCCTTCATTTCAACTCTTGAAATATTATGCAATTGCTGAATTTTATGGTAAAACATTGAAGGATTGTATTGCTCAAGCTTCTCATCAAACAACATGGTTTCATGAGTCTGCTGTTTAGCCAATGTATAATTGGACCTTTTATAACTTAAGAAAGCATGGATAGGTAAGCTGATTAACCCATACAAATCTTTTTCTTTTGCTTGCAATGAATCAAAATCAATATATTTTTTAGCACGTACAATCAGCATTTCTGCTTTTTGTATATTTCCGGCCCTTCCTTCTTTTAAAGCTTCATGATAATTGAGACTGTAAAAATTGAAAGCTTCCTTATCCTCACATACGATATTGATAAGTTTTTCCATTTCACTTTCAAAAATGAAATCATCCTTATAATGCTTTAAATTGGTAGATATGAGGTCTTTATGCTGCTGTAAAAGTTCTATCATATATATATTATTTTCCATAGTGTCAACTGATTAAATATTCTGTGCCTTTTTCCTGAATAATATAATTAATGGCAAGTTTATCCTGAATATTGAATTTATTGGCAGGACAGGCTACTATTCCTTCTTCCCAAGATTTTGGACATCCGCCTCCACAAACCGGAAACATCTTACAGGTATAACAAGGATATCCTTCCTGATTGGTAAGAACGATATCATTCCAGTCCTGTAAATGAAGTGTACTGAACTTCTGGTTCACTTCAATATCTTTTATATTTCCAAGTTTATGAGCTGTCTCTTCATAGGAAGGAACATAGGAAACCTCCGTACAGTTGTAAATATTTCCATACGCATCTATTAATTCTGCATCAGGATTGGTAATCATGCATACTTCATGGTTTCTTTGGGGCAGAATGGAAGGTGAAAAACCGTATCTATATTGTTCTATAATCCATTCTACTTCTTTTTCAGAAAACACTTCTTTTTCCAGGGATACAAGATGTGCTTCATTTCCCCAGGAATGGATGGGAGCCACATAAAAATGGGAAATCTTATCCTGAAAACCATGTTCACTCATCAGTTGTAATAAAGGAACTACAGACTGATAATTGCTTTTATCTACATTACATCTTATGGAAATTTTAACTCCAAGTTCTTTATAATTTTCAATACTGAAAATATCAACCAGGTTTTTAAAAATAAGATCGAATGAGTTTTCTCCAGACTTCACAAAACGTCTTTTATCATGAAATTCAGCGGTACCATCCAATGTTATTTCTATTGCCCCGACATGGTGTTGATTAACCAATTCCAAAAATATATTCTTTTTAAGCGCTAACCCATTAGTTGTCATTTTAGCACCATAACCGATTCCTAAATCAGAAGTTATTTCTTTTAATTTTTCTGACACTTTTCTCAACGTATGCAAACTCATCAGAGGCTCACCTCCAAACCAGCCGATGAACAGTGCCTTGTAATCTTTTAAAGAAAGCTTATGTTTTAATCGTTCAATAAGTTTTTCATAATCTTTAGCCTGCAGATCGTTTTTGGTATGCTGCTGTCCGCAGTAATCACAACCTAGCTGGCAGTTTGAAGAAGGCTGAATAACCTGATACAACACATCGTTGCTTGAAATCATCATTTTATTTTCTTCAACAATTTCCATTAATTCATCTTCGAAAGAAGGCACTAAAATAAGAGCAGTAATAAGTTGGTTTTTTATATCTGCATCAATTTTATCAAAATCTCCCTCTATCAGAAAATCGAAATTCTCTTTCTGTAGAAGAAGTACTTTACAGCTTCTCGTTGAAAAGATGGTGTATTTATCTTCCGAAACTTGCGTAGAGACTGTATAATGAGATAATTTATAGTTCATTAGTTCACTTTTAGAATTAAAAGAAAAAGTGTTCATAGTTTTCTGACATTAAACACATTCGGTCATTTTGGAATTATAGAGTCTTTACGTTTGGCTTTACTGTACAACCAGTATTTCCACAGCCTGTATTATTTGCTGCCGCGTTTCCTCCTTTGATTGAAGATAATTCTCCTTCTTTTAGTGTAGTCACATCTGCTGAAATTTTAGTCAACAGGTTTTGTAATTTTGAATTTTTCATTTTAATTAATTTTAAGAATTAGATGTAGAATCATAGTTTTTGAAGTGTATAATTCTTTAGACTTTTTCACACTTTCCTTGCAAGGGGTATTTATAAATGTTTCATTTGTATAGTACTCTACAAATTACTTCATCTGATAAATCTTAATTTGATCTGTTTTTTTCATCCTGATTACCTGTTTCTCTTTCTTCCATAGATAATTTAGTACTTCCAAATTTGTAGGTTAGTGAAACTCTAAACTGTCTGGTGTCATAATATTGTAAAAAGGTTTGATTAATGTCCTGAGATCTGTTGCTATACAGGGTGAGATTTTTTCTGAAAATATCATCAAAATTCAGCCCTACCGTTAATTTCTTATTAAAGAGCAAAGACCTAAACCCGATATTTAACGTTGACGAAGAGGAACTGTTTATAATCCCTTGTACCGCCGGATAATTATATTCATAATAAAGGGTTGCTAAAAATGTTTTTTTCTTATTCAGAGAAAAGGTATTGGTAGATGTTGTATATCCTCCCCAGCCTGAATAAAAGTTTGAAAATAAATCGATCTTCGGATTCAGCTCATTATAATAGGCCGATACTTCCGTTGCGGTATTCCACCAGCTGAAAAGATCATAATTGAATGTCAAAGATCCTCCTAAAGAGCTCGAATCAAAATAATTCAATCTTTTAAAAGCCTGGGAATCATTCATGATATCATGTACCGTTACCTGCCCATAGCCATCACGTTTATTACTATTATACAGACTTAGATTCAGTAAGCTCTTATAGGAATAATTAAATTCTATATTATAGCTATATGCCGGCTGCAGAAAGGGATTTCCTTCTGTATATGACTTGGGACTAATATACCATTTTGCCGGATTCATTTCCCAAAATCCCGGTCTCTGAATTCTCCTTCCGAAATTCAGTGACAGCACATGATCTTCATTGGGTTTAAAAGAAACATAAGCCGTAGGAAAAATCTTAAAATAATTTCTCTTTATTTCCTGATTTACAGAAAAAGAATTGGCATTGGTTTGTGTATTCTCACCGCGAAGTCCTGCTTTTACATCCCATTTTTCACCAAAATGCTTTAATACACTTATATAAATCATCTGCATATTTTCCTTATACAGGAAATGATCTGCCTGTGATGAAAGTAGGCTCTCATCAATCTTGTTATAAAATTTTGAGTCTACCTTATTATCTGTCGTAGTAGAAGTGGCTTTTACTCCGAAGGCAAAATCTGCCCAGCTGCCCGGAAGCTCAACATCTGCTTTCAAGGAATAATTTTTAATATCCTGATGAGAATTATTAATAGCCAACTGATTTTCACTGGAATTCCCCACAAAATCCTGTAAAAGGGAGCTGAAATTATTATCTTTCGGGGATACTCCATTAAAATAATCGGCATCTACTGAAAACTTTTTCCCTTTATCATCAAGATCCAGTGTATAATTGACATTCAAAGAAACGTTTTTGGGTTTTCCGGATGACATTCCTTCTGTCTTATAGTTTTTAATCACCGCACCATCTGTATAATTTCTGCTGAAATTATTATTGAACTCATCAGACGTATTATTTGAGAACGAGCTGATAAGCTGTGTTCCAATGCTACTTCTTTTGGTAAGGTTGTACTTTAAGTTCATTACTATTCCCAAATTTTTCTGATGATTCCGGTTATAAATATTATTATTCCAATGTTCGTTAGGGTAATAATAATTAATATCGTTGGTATACATATTTTTCCCATACTGATAGTTGAGATCAACTAAAGCAGAAAATTTATCTTTTTTATAGGTTAATCCTACTGCATGTAAAAAAGTAGCATAAGTTGCCTGCTGATACACTGATCGTAGGGTTACTTTCCAGTTATCCTGCGTCGCTTCTTTCAATTGAATATTGATAAGTCCGCTATTTCCTTCCGCATCATATTGTGCCGGTGGATTTGTAATGACTTCAATTTTCCGGATGTTTGCCACAGGAATTGATTTCAAATAATTATAAAGATCATCACCGGATAATTGTATAATTCTGTCATTAACCATTACTTTGACGGAACTTTTCCCTGACAGTTTTATTTCGTCACCCTGAATCCTGACTCCGGGAGTCAGTTTCAAAGCATCCATTGCATCTCCTCCCTGTGCTGAAACAGAATTTTCCACATTAAAAACCAGGCGGTCAATTTTTCTTTCTACTAATCTTTTTTTCGCGGTTAGTTTTACTTCCTTGATATCTGTTTCTTTTGCGGCCTGTACAATCAAATCTGAATGTATGTTTCCATCTACAATGCTAATTTTACTGTAAACTACTGTTTCATTTTGAAGAACTTCCAGTAAATATTTACCATTTTCAGGAAGGCTTACCATAAATTCTCCATTTTCATCACTCATCGCCATTCGTTTTATCCCGTCCTTTCCTGCTGTAATTTCAGCATATGGAATGGCTTTTTGATCCTTATCCAATAGTTTCCCGGATATACTTTGTGCATATGAGAAAGCCGACATGAAAAAAAAGGGAAAGAAATAAAATGAAGAATGGAATTTTAACATATTATTATTCAGTAAAATAATTGCAATACTCTCGTGTAGGGATATTCAGTCCTCCATCCTTTTACAACATCAAGTATTGTTAAAGGCAGAAGAGTACATTCTATTTTTTCGGAGGTGTATTTTTAGGGTCTTCTTCGTCTATGTTGTTAGGAACGGATATTGTATCACTCTTAATGATCTTATATAATTCAGGTGAGTTTTTACTTCCTTTTAGTATTTCTTTAGAATTCATCTTTGCGGGCTCCATAGTATCTAATTCATTTTCATCCCTACATGAGCTTAATAAAAATAAAAGTAAGATCAGAGCTAAATAGTAATTCATCTTTTCCATAATAATCAGTTTTTGTGGTGGAAATATATAGAGGTAAAATAGAATTTGCAAAATTTACAATTATCTAAAGCATTAATAGCGTAAAAAAAGAGCGTTTATACTTAAAAAAAGACAATAAAATCATAAAAAAAATTTATATTTTCATAAAAACCATAAATACAAAAATTTGATTTTCAATCAATTGTAATTTAATACCTGATTTAATAAAAAATTACTTATTTTTATCTTGTTTTATAAATACAAATGAATCATTTAAGGTATATTTTTCTCATTTTTTTTCTTTTTGGAATGTTTTTTTTCCTCCCCGCTCAACACAATCAAAAAGAATTTGGTAATATGAATTACCCTGAGCTGGAATTGGCCATCAAAAAAATAGAAAATAATCCAGAGGAACAATGGAAATATATTACCCGATTTATTCAAAAAGCACGGAAAGAAAATAACCTTGAGAAGATAAGAAGGGGGTATGTTTTGGCTACTTTTAATAAAAGAGGAGAAGAGCAGATTAAATATGGAGACAGCATATTAATGATCGCAAAAAAAATAAATAACATTGACATTATTGGAGACAGTTATTTATCCCTGGGGATGTCTTACATCAGCAATGAGAACTATCCCAAAGCACTCGATGCATTTCTTAAAGGCTATGATTATATCAAAAAGAATAAAGACCCTTATCTGATTCATAATACGGAATATCAGATTGCACAAACCAAATCTTATCTGGGACTCTATCAGGATGCTAATAAACTGCTGATGAATTGTGTGGCATTCTTCAGAAATAATAATGAGAAAATCGGGGATACTAATTATAAATATTACTATCTCTATTCTTTAATTGCTCTTATAGAAACCAATACGTATTTATCTAATTTTGAAATCAATCAGTCCCTGATCCGGGAAGGAAAAGACTTTATAGAAACCCATCCGGGCTTTCAGGAATACAATGCCTATTTTACATCATCACAGGGAACCGATTTTTATTACCAAGGAAAATATGATCAGGCCGCTGCAAAACTTCAGGAAGCAATAGAGTCCTACAATGACTCATGGAAACACCTTACTGATAAATATTATCTGGGAATGTCTTTCTGGAAAATGAATAAAAAAGAAGAAGCTTTACCTTATTTTTTATTGCTGGACCAAGAGTATAATGAAACTAAAAAATTAGATCCAAGATTCAGACCTGCTTTTGAAATGCTTATCAATTATTATTCAGAAAATAATGACAGCAGGAAACAGCTGGAGTACATTAACAAATTGATTCTTCTGGATCGTGCGTATGAGAAAGATTATAAATACCTTAACTCCACTTTAAACAAAGAATACGACACAAAAAAGCTGTTTGATGAGAAAGAAATGCTGGAGAATAGAATGAAATGGGAAAGACTTATTTATATTATCCTCATCGGCGTTGGGCTTATACTGATTACAGTTTTAACGGTATTGCTGATTAAATACTATCAAAAGAAAAGACATTTCAAGATCCTTTATGAAAAATTTATGGAAAATAAGGATGAAGAAACTCCGGTTCATGAAGAAGTTCTGATGGCAGAAAGTAAAGAAAATATTCTTGATGATCAACTGGGAATAAACCCTTTAAAGGTTGAAAATGTTCTGAAGGTATTGTCAGACTTTGAAAAGGACAAGCAATTTCTTAAAAAGAATATCTCACTTGCCAGCATGTCTAAATTGTGTGGTACCAATACGGTTTATCTATCCAGGATTATCAATTTTTATAAGAAAAAAAGCTTTAATGAGTATCTGAATGAATTACGATTGGATTATATTGTTTCTGAATGGAAAAACAAACCCAAAACAAGGTATATCAGCATTCAGGAAACCGCTGAAAATGCAGGCTATAATACAACCCAAACGTTCACCAAAAATTTTCAGGAAAAATATCAGATTCCACCTACCTATTTCCTTAGTCGTCTCAATAAGGAAAATTAGAAAACAGTACGGCTTCTGTAATCTGTAAGGAAGTTATTTATAAGAGCGTTTAGCATTACCTGTTCAGCCAGTTCAAGCATTCGGCAATTTGCATTTTGCTGATGAAAACTTCGCTATTCACTTCCGGTTCAGGAGAAAGTCTAAGTTCTACTTTTTGGCTGGAATGCTTGATAATTTCGGAAACCGCTTCTTTATTAATGATAAATTTACGGTTTATTTTAAAGAAGATCTCAGGATTCAATTTCTGAATAATATCCTTGATGGTATCATCAAAAATATAGGTTTGATGGTCTTTTGTGGTAAGGAAAAGGTATTTCCCCGAAGCAAAAAAATAGGCCGTGTTATGCTCGTCTATTGATTTCAGTTTATTTCCTTCTCTTACCATAAAACGTTTCATCACCTCATCATCAGCCTGTCGTAATGAAGAAATGGATTTCAATACCGGCTCAGGGTCAAAATTGTTTCTTATGGAGATAAATTTCTGTAAAGCTTTATGCAAATCTTCTTCTTCAAAAGGCTTCAGAAGATAATCAATAGTAAAATGCCTGAAGACTCTCATGGCATATTCATCAAATGCGGTAATGAAAATAATTGGGGTAAAAAGTTCTACCTGTTCGAAAATCTCCAGGCTCATCCCGTCCCCAAGATGAATATCCATAAAGATGAGATCCGCCGAATCTTTTTCAAAGAAATCAATTGCCTGTTTTTTGGAACGAAGAATAACAGTCTCTGTAACAGGGACTATGCGCTGTGTATCTAAAAGATTTTTCAGATAATTCACAGCCAACAGCTCATCTTCTATAATGGCAATTTTCATAACGGTGCAAAAGTACAAAAAAACCGCTAGAACAATTAAGCTCAAGCGGTTTCATCTGTATTGAATTTGATATGAAGTTTTATAAATTAGGATTATTCTTCTTCGCGCTCATTGGATATTCAATGGTATATCGCGGGTCATTCTGCTGAAGAATATATTCTTTACCACTAATAGTGTGGCTTATTTTTTTCTGATTTGCTCTTCTTAAATCGAACCATCTCTGGCCTTCCAAAGCAAATTCTCTAAATCTTTCATCCAGGATAAAGTTCATAAATGCTGTAGAATCCATTGAAGACACGGCATTTTGTACTGAAGTATATCCTTCCGGAGTATATCTGTTCTTCATTACTTTAAGAAGGGTTTCTTTAGCCTCAGTCAGTTTATTCAGCTTTAATAATGCTTCAGATTTTATAAAGTATTGCTCTGCTGTTCTGAAAGATACCTTGAATTCTAAACTTCCTCCTTTGGTGACTTTATACTTACTACCATTTTTCTCAAAATACATGCCAAACCTTTTATCTGAGATCATATTATAGGAAGAAATAAGTTCCGGAGAGGCAAAAGACAGGTTCTTTATAGAGTTATCCCATGTATTATCAAGAGCCATAATAGATTCCGGGGAAGCATAATGGTTGGGAGGTGTATTTACTGTATTTAAATTGCTCAAATCTCCTTTTACCGCCAGTACCTGATCTGCATAGTTTAAGGCTTTGTTCCAGTCTCCTTCGTATAGAGCTGTTCTTGCTTCAAAAGCCAGCAATGCCGTTTTTGAGAATCTGTAATTTGCTCCCAATGCCTGGTTCTGCTCTACCATCAAACCTTCTGCCTTTTTAAGATCAGAATGAACCTGACTGTATACTTCCTGTACTGAAGATGGCTTCAATACCTGTTCAAGATCAATTTCAAGATTAATAGGAACACCTCTGTCTGTAGAAGCCGTAGCACTGTTGTATGGCTTTCCATATAAATTCACCAAATCAAAATACAGGTAAGCACGCAAAGCATAAGCTTCTGCTAAAATCTGATTTTTCTCAGGAGAATCCTGCATGGTTTTACTTCCTTCATTGATGATCTGATTCAGATAGAAGTTTACGTTATAAAAACTTAACCAAGGAAGTTCCGCAGAGGTAGAGTCATAGTTAGAATCTTTCCACATCGCAATTTCACGATAAGAAATAAAATCTACTCCATTATCATCAATACTTGTCTCGTCAGTACGAAGGGCTACCAACGATTTGTGAACAGGGTATTTTGAATAGGCTGACGTAAGTACTTTTCGGTAGTCTTCAGCTGTAACAGGAATGACTTTACCTTCAGGCTGAATATCTAAAAACCTGTCGCATCCGATATTGATAAGGCTGATTGCTGTAAGCGCTATGATTGTTGTAATTTTTCTCATTTTTTCAAGTTTTAAAAAGAAACATTAAATCCTACTGTTACCGACTTGGTGATAGGCTGTGCATAAATATTACCATACGTTTCCGGATCAAAATATCCTTTATATCCATTACTGAATACAAACAGGTTACGCCCTTCTACACTTAGCCTCAAACTACTGATTCCCATAGGATTGGTAAATTCTTTCGGAAGCGTATAGCCTAAACGGATGCTGCTGATTCTGATATAGCTGATTTCTTTTGCCCATATATCAAGCAGATTGTATGCGCTTGAGCGGTTTCCGGCAAACCATTTATTCGCCATCCATCCGTCCGGGTTAGCATCCATATCAGGACTTGTAATTCCAGGAAGTGAACCTCCTGCTTCATAGATATCTCTTGTATAGTTTCTTCCTCTGTCCAGATCCATACCTCGGTAAGAAGGCGTTCTCATTACCGTCTGCTTCAGATTGAATGTTGCAGAGATAGTAAGATCAAAATTACTTACCTTAAATGTGTTGATAATACCTCCGGTAAACTTCGGATCTCTGTCTCCAACGTACGTAAACAGACTTCTCAGCTCAGCGTTTGAAAGTTTGGTATCCACAAGCTGTCCAGGAAGGAAATCTGCATATACATCATATAATTTAAAGAATTCTACTGCAGAAATCTTTTGATCTCCTTTCCAGAACAATGGGTTTCCGTGTTCATCCATTCCTGCGGTTTTCAAAGCAAAAACAGCATTTACAGGCAGACCTTCTCTTGAAGGAAGGAAAGCATTATCACGGGGCTGCTCACTCAATACTCTACTCTTGTTGTGTGCAAAGTTGATGGTAGTCGTCCATTTGAAATTATCATGATTGATATTTCTGGTAGATATTGCCAATTCAAAACCTTTGTTAGTCAAGCTTCCCCAGTTCATCATTGTATATTCAAACCCTGTTTCAAGAGGAGTTTCTTTCATACTGATCATATCCGTACCTTTTCTGCTGTAAACATCAGCGGTAAGGCTTACACGGTTATTGAACAATCCTAAATCAAGACCAACGTTAGTATTGGTAGTTTTTTCCCATCTCAATTTATCATTCGGTGGGCTGATAACATTGATGACTCCTTCTTTTACTCCCGGAAGAATCGTCGCATCATTATATTCCCCAATAAAGAATGGCGATGTATTTCTGTCGATATTCCCCTGAAGACCGTAAGAAGCTCTCAATCTAAGGTTAGATACTGCAGAAATATTTTTCATGAAGTCTTCCTTCGTCACCAGCCATGATCCTGAAAGTGCCCATATTGGAAGATATTTATATTTTTTATTCACCCCGAACAGGTTGGTCCCGTCATATCTTACACTTCCGAAGAATGTATATTTCTGATCGTACGTATAAGATGCTGTGGCAAACATAGAAGCATAAGCATTCTCTATAGGAGCGGCTTCACGGTACGTTTCATATCTTTTATCTGCTGCAAAACCTGAATTCGGGAAAACAATTGCCGTAGCTCTTCTGGTTTTTGGATCATATCCGAAAGCTCTCGTAATCGTTGTATTATCCTCCGTTTTACGGATTTCCGTACCGGCCATCAAATCAATTTCATGTTTTGAATTGATCTTTGTGCTGTACGCAGCCTGCAATTTCCAGTTGTACTGGAAGAAATCATTATCCCAATTTTGTTTTACGGCACCCGCTGGCAGAAAGTAATTGTATTTACCGTCTTTGTAATAACGGGTATTTTCTTTCATTTTTCTGGTGAAATAGGTATTCTCTGCTGCAAACTTTTCTGTTTTATTAGCATCGTACTGAAGACCTAACTGTGAGGTAAATCTTAAATTTTTTGAAGCTTTATATTCTAAATCTAAAATCGCTTTCAGCGAGTTATTTTTCAGTGAATAGTTTGTATTCTCTCTTTCTTCAAGGAAATTGAAAGGAATATAGCGGTCTTCAAAACCATCCATATCTTTATCATAATTGTAGCTTCCGTCTGCATTGAAAGGTTTCAGATAAGGATTGGCATTTCTTGAATAATTAACCGGGTTGATTGAAGCATCAGCATCCGTTACAAAAGATGTACGTTCACTCTGAGTTCCGAAAATAGAGATTCCTGCATTTAACTTATCGCTTAATTTATAATTGTTTTTTAAAGTCAGGTTATAACGTTTAAACCCTGTACCGATAGTTGTTCCTTCTTCATCATAGTATCCCAGGGAGAAATAGTAATCTGCTCTGTCACTTCCTCCGGAAACACTTAATCCATATTGTTTGTTGATGGCATTTCTGTATAACAGTTTGCCCCAGTCTGTGTTGTTATTTCTTAGACCGTTAATTTGCTGTCGTGTGAATGAATTCAGTGCATCAAAACCTCCGTTTCTGAAAGCCTCAAGCTGGCTGTTCTGAGTCAGAATTCTCATTACTTCTCCTTTATCGGCACGGTAGGTAAGATCGGCACGCTTGGCAAGCATTAGTTCAAGATCTACTTTTTCGGAAGCATTTAGAAGGTTCAGTTTATCAAAATCAGGACGAGATGTTACGAAAGTATCTGCTGAAAAGTTCAGCTTCAGACTTCCTTTTTTTCCTTTTTTGGTTGTAATGGAGATCACTCCGTTTGCTGCTCTTGCTCCGTAAATTGCAGTTGCAGCCGCATCTTTAAGAATCGTAATATCTTCAATATCATTAGGGTTTAATCCTGCAATAGAGAAGTTCTGAAGCTGGTCAATATTATCTTTATCCGTAAAGTTCGGAACATCATTTCCTTCCAATGGAAGGCCATCAATTACCCATAGTGGATCCTGAGGACCGGAAAGAGAAGCTGTACCTCTGATTCTGATCTTCGCAGGACTTCCGGGCGCTCCTGTTTCAGGAGTTACAGCCACACCGGCAATCTGCCCTGCCAGCATCTGGTCTACACTGGCAACACCAGCCTGGCTGATGTTGTCCATTTTCACTGTAGAAACCGCTGAGGTCTGTTTACGTTTTTCAATTTTCTGATATCCGGTTATGATTACTTCCTGGATCTTATTTTTGTCTGAAATCTCAGAAGTTAATCTTATGGTATAGTTCGTTTGTCCTTCATTAAGCTGAATCACTCGGGATTCATAACCTGGGTAACTTACCAATACGGTTTTTGTATCAGCAGGGATTTCCAGGATAAATTTTCCGTCCTTATCGGTCACTGTACCTACTGATACACTTTCAATAATTCCTTCTAATTCTGTTTTTGTAGAGACGGACTGTGTCTCAATTTTTATAGATGCACCGGTAATAATATGTGAAGTATTGGAATCTTCTATTTTCCCGGTGATGGTTTTCTTTTGCTGGGCCATTGCTATATTAGCAGCCAAAAGAGGTAAAAGTATTAGAGTTTTTTTCATTTCCGTTTATTTGTTTAAAGCCTCTTGAATACGAATGATTAAATCTGTGTAATGCGCTCTGGAAGCATCATCACCTCTGTATCTTGTTCTGTTCAATAAGTCCAGAACCTTCTGAAGTTCCGCCCTCTTATAGGTAGTGACTTCAGATACTCTTTTCATGGATGAATAATTGATATTCCTAAGACCATGATCATCTTCATGGAAATTACAGATGGTTGGGATATTCAAAGTATTATCTGTTTTCAATCCTTTCACTGCTGTTTTTTCAAATAATTTGTTCACAGAAACGATCAGGGCATCCACATAATTTTTCTGAGTCATCTTTTCAAGCATCGTCAGGCTTCCTTTTTTACTGAAAATAGCTGTTCTTACCTGATCAAATAAATTCTCTACCGTGTAGATTTCTTCTTTTGAACCGGACATCTGATGTTTCAATTCATTTTCAAGCAACCTCAGCAATCTGTCATCCATAAATAAAGAATAGATATTCGCATACTGCATTCCTCTAGCTGTGGTATAGGGAGTCTGTTCGAATGGTCCCATAGGTGAGTCTTTAACCGGATATGTTTTTTCGGTAATCGGATTAAAGAATAACCATTCCGGAAGGTTGATCGCATTTTTAACAAGGTAATCAACAGCTCTTCTCTGAATGTCTGCAGGAACAGCTTCATACGCCTTTTTCTTGTTGCCAAAAACAGTATGATTCAGGTAAATTCCTCCCACATTCGCCATCACATGACCTGTATACAGATCCCATTGCCCGATAACTCCCAGATACAGTTTTCCGGCATCTGTATATTCTTTACCGTCTTCATAGCTCCATTTCAAGAGATTATTAATAACCACTTTCAGATTTTTCATTCCATACTCGCTGGCTTTCATCGCATCATCCCCTAAATCTTCAGACTGCGAACGCGGATCGATGGTCTCCAGGTAGCTCTGCTGCTCACCATAGAAATACATCGGGTCATCTTCGTGTTTTTCAATTAAGTTTTTCAGCGCTTTTTTCTCGACAAATTCATCCGGATACCAACGGTAACCCCAGTCTATGGCATATTTATCGTAAAGACCAATTTTCGGAGTGATAGCTGAAACACCATCTTCCGGCTGAGCTACGTAATTGTAACGTGCATAATCCATAATGGAAGGTGCCGTACCGCCCATTTTGTCAGTAAATTCTTTTGAACGAAGCGATTCTACCGGAAATGCAAATGAAGCCCCCATGTTGTGCTTCAGTCCGAAAGTATGTCCTACTTCATGAGATGAAACAAAACGGATCGCTTCACCCATATGTTCATCACTGAATTTATTACCTCTTGCTTTCGGATCGATAGGTCCTGTCTGAATTCTCATCCAGTCATGAAGAGAAGTCATTACATTATGCCACCAGATGATATCTGCTTCGATAATTTCCCCACTTCTCGGATCTACCACTGATGGACCCATTGCATTTGACTTTGGCGAAGCGGCGTAAGTAATCACAGAATATCTTACATCATCAATATCAAAATCTTCATCTTTCTCATCCGGCATTTTCGCAATCACTGCATTTTTGAATCCTGCCTGCTCAAACGCCGCCTGCCAGTCATGTACTCCGGCAATGATTTTTTCACGCCATTGTTTTGGGGTTGCCGGGTCTATATAATAAACAATAGGCTTCTTAGGCTCTACCAGCTCTCCTCTTAAATATTTTTCTTTATCTTCATCTTTGGGTTCAAGATTCCATTTGGTAATGAAAAATTTTTCATCCATTTTCTGCTGATTGTCATTAAACGACCAGTGTTTTTCGGAGAAAAATCCTACTCTTGAATCCGCTACTCTTGGTCTCATCGGTATTTTAGAAAGCAGAACAAGATTGGTAGTAACCCCTAATGTTACCGGCAGATCTACTCCACCTTCATTTACAGAAGTAGATAATTGAGACTTCACCACAAGGTTCTTAGGAAATGTCTTCACTCCTTCTATATAAGAAAGGCTTGATTTCACAGATCCTCCCAATCCTACATTGGCAAGAACATCGTTAAAGCTCTTCTGATTTCCATCAAAAACTTTGTTGACTTTAATTGCCACAGCTGTAGAATCACTGTTTTGTGCCTCAATATCAAAGACCTCAATTACAGATTCTGAAAAATTGTCTTTCACAGATTTTGTAATGGCATCATTTTTTGGGGATGACACTTTAGGAACCACAGTTTTCACCCATACTTTTTTAGCTACAGGATCACGGTGAAAGGAGATGACCTTATTTTCATAATTCATTCCTTTGTTCAAACCAGCTTCATTCACCTGCATAGGTACCTGAGAAAGTTTGTTAACCACCAAAAACTGACGTCCCATCAAACTGTCCGGGATCTCAAAATAAATATCCGTTTTTACCTGAATGGTATTAAAAAGTCCCTTTTTATAGGTTCCTTTTTTAAGCAGGTCTTCAATTTTTTTTGTTTTCTTTGATGAGGATGTCTCTGTCTTATCCGTTTTTTCTTTGTTGACCTTTACTGTATCTTTATCTTTTTTCTGTGCTATTGCCATTGGTGAAGCCATAGCAAGGCCAAGATACAGTGCGAGTCTGTAATTCTTCATTAAAATAGTCCGATTCATTCCAAATAGTAAATATCTTAGTTTCAGCTCGCAAAGCTATAGGTAACGTGAATCATATATATAATATTAGGGAGTGAACGGTGATAATTTGGGAGTGAATGGATTTTTATTTTTACTCCATTAAAGGCAAAAAACATACGAAATATTCACCATCTACAGAAATATGAAGAAGATTATTCTTAAAATATCCATAAACCTGGTTCAAATAATCAATTCCAAATTTCTCTCCCTGCACCGGTTCGGTTTTAGGCTGCCAGGTATTCTTTACCGTGATTCCGTCTTTATCTACAATAATGATAATTTCCAGGGGCTGGTCTATCGTTGCAATATTGTGTTTGGTAGCATTTTCCGTGACAATCTGAAGGGATAAATACGGAATTCTTTTTTCCAGGCTTTCAGGAGCATTAATAATCAGTTCAAACCTCATCTCTTCATCAAATCTGCTTTTCAGAAGTTCCATATACTGCTGTATAAATTTTATCTCCTGTGAAACCTGAACAATATTTTCTTTCGGAGGTACTATAAGATACCGGTAAATCTTTGATAGATTCATGGTAAACTTCTGTGCATTGTCTTTATTAATCCCGATAAGCATATAAAGGGAGTTCAGTGAATTGAACAGAAAATGAGGGTTAATATTATTTTTAAGCTGCTGCAGCTGATTGATCACTTCTGCCTTGTGCATCTTTTCGTTTTCTATCAGCAATAAATTTTTCTCAGACTGTATTTTCTCTTTTTCCTGGTAAGCCAGACCGGTTGCCCTCTGAAACAATATAAAGACCGTTACAATAAGGAACAATGCTGCCAGAAAAATATAAACAGTATACGTTTTTATCTTACTGATATTTTCATCAATAATAAAATTCACATGATTCACTACAGTATATCCCTCAAAATTATCAGTCTTTAAAGGTTTTATGAAACGTGTTACTTCAACTCCCAGATATTCTGAAACCGCTGTTCCTTTGGTATATCCCACATCAGTTTTGCTGGCCAAAGTATCATTAGGTTTAATATCTGTAAAATCAAAAATATTCTTGCCAATGTATTTCTTTTCAGGATGGGTAATACAAATTCCTTCTTTGGTAAAGACATAAGCGTAGGTATTGGAGCTCTTGTCTACATTGATAAAATATTGATGGAGATCATCCAGGCTAACCGTAGAACCATAATACAGCTTGTTTTTATCAGGCAGTACCAAAGAATCATAGCTCACCCAGTACATACTGTCTTTTTTGGTAATTAAAAGGTCTTTGAAATGTCCCGTTCCATTATTTCTTATCACAATGGGCTTTGCGGTGTGGTCTGTATTCTTGAAAATATCAGATAAGGGATTGTTACTCTCAGACTTTCCTGAATGCCTGTTTTCATAATAATACCAGCTGTAAGGCAGCAGATTTCTTTTTTTGTTTAAATCATTCAAAACCAAAGAATAATCCTTATAGTTTTTCAGACCGTCTTTCTGGATTAGTGCACGAAGCAGATACTGATAATCTTCAATATTTCTGAATTCATGTTCTATGGATTCATATTTCCTGAAGAATGTTTTCTTGGCGAAATCATCGGTATTTTTCCGGCTGTCCTCTGTGATCAAAAGACTAAGAACAGCAAATGCTGCCACAGCAATCAGGCAGGCAGACAAAGCGGTAATATAAATGGACTTTTTGGATAAAGCGTGCTTAAAATTAATAATCAAATTCTCTAAATTGTGGGTTCCTCTACCTATAAATTATTAGTTTGCAAAGATATAACAAAGATTTCAGGACTGAAAAGTGAATTAAATTTAGATTATAATTTTTTAAACCCCGATGCAGCATATTGAAAATAAAACCTTTGATAAAAGCGTATTGAATCTTTCATTTTTTAAATTGAAAAAACAAAAAACTATACAAGCTTAAGTCTTAAAGTTAGTTAATATCGTCATTCAGACTACCGATTCAACACGCTATATTTTGAAAATTAATTATCTTCGCCTACAAATCTTATTTGAAAATGAAGAAGATCATCTCCGGGATATCTATTTTTTGTGCCATCGCTATCTCTGCTCAGGAATCCATCAAGTTTCAGGAGCTGCCGTTCAAAGATATTATTGCAAAAGCCAAAAAAGAAAAGAAATTGGTTTTTATTGATGCATATGCTTCCTGGTGTGGACCATGCAAAATGATGGAAAAAAATGTTTTCACTCAGAAAGCGGTCAGCGATTATTACAATACCAACTTCATTAATGCAAGATTTGACATGGAAAAAGGAGAAGGCAGAGATATTGCTTCTCAATTCGGGGTACGTTCCTATCCTACTTATCTTTTCCTGAATGGTGAAGGAGAGCTTGTTTCCAGAAATACAGGATATATGGAAGAAAGCATGTTTGTGGCAATGGCTCAGGATATCAATTCACCCGGAAATAAAAAGGGATCTCTTAAAGACCGTTTTGCCAGTGGTGAAAAAGACCCGGAATTTCTTATCAATATCATGAAGCTGAACGCTAATACAGATTATGAATTTGCAAAAAAAGCGTCAGAAAGATATTTCCAGAATAAAAAGAAAACTGAAGAATTGACAAAAGATGAAATTGGTTTTCTTCTCTATTTCGTAAAATCATCGGAAGATACCAATTACAGTGTTTTTGCCTCCAGAAAGGCGGAGATTGTTAAGTTCCTTCCTGAAGAAACATACACCGAATTTGATGCTCAGCTCAAATTGGGAAAAATAGTAGAACAGTCTATTGATGATAAAAATAAAAAAATCAACGATGACTATTTCATGAAAGCTGCCGAACCATTGGTAGGAAAAGAAGCTGCTGTAAAAAAACTGAATCAGACTAAGCTCAGCTATTATGAACAAAATACCAATTTTCCTGAGTACGAAAAAGCGGCTTTAGATTATTATAAAAATTCTGACACCTTTGATCCTAATGAGCTTCTAAGAGCTGCATGGATATTTGCAGATCATGTAAAAACACCCTCTTCATTAAAGAAAGCGACTGAATGGGCAGAAAAATCTGTCATGAGAAGCGAAACGTCAGAAAACACTTATATTCTTGCCAAACTCTACAATCTTACAGGAAATAAAGAGATGGCAAAAAACTACGCTGAAATGTCTAAAAATATGGCAGTTCAGGGCAATAAGGATTCTCAATTGGCAGATGAACTATTAAAGCAAATAAAATAAACATTACTACCGGATGAAATATAAATTATTAGCAGCAGGCATTTTAGCTTTCCTGTCTACAAGTACATTGAGCGCTCAGGAACAGGAACAAGGAGGACAGGATAAAAGTTTATACATAAAAGGAAATGCTTTATTTGCTCCACTAGGTATTTTAAACCTTGGAATAGAAAAACAGATTAGTCCAAAATATACGCTTCAGGGAGACGTTTTCATTTCACCATGGAAATCTTTCGGTGGGCATAAACTACAATTTTATTCTGTTTCTGCAGAAGGAAGATATTACTTTACGGAAGCTTTCAAACATTGGTATATTGGGGCCAACGTATCTGTGGCGGCTTACAATGCCACAAAATGGAGTTATTGGAATGACAGCACCTTTGAAAACTGGAATGGAGAAATTCTTAAAAATTCCAATCTGTACCAAAAAGGATTTTCTGTGATGCTGGGTGTTACAGCTGGATATCAGTTCCAGTTATCTGAACGATGGAATCTTGACATTTACGGAACGATTGGAACATCACAAGGGTTTTATAAAGGGTATGACAAATCCACGGGAAAACGTTATGACTCTGCTGAGAATTTCAATAAAAGCGGTGAAATCATCCCCTACAGAGGAGGTGTAATGATTTCTTACAAATTAAAATAATACCATGAAGCTATTCGGAAGAAATCATATCATTATTTTAGTGATCACTTTTGTGATCCTTTTTTTAATGAATTATATCGGAAATGATCTGCCTGATAAATTACAAAGGGCATTAATGACTGCTTTTGCAGGAGTTGTCGGACTGACAATCGGATTATTTATATTAAATAAGGGCAGAAATGATAAAAATCCGCCCCAGAATTTTGATTAATTAATCTTCGTACACCACATATCGGGTTCTGATCTTTTCGAAACTTTCAAGATCCTTTTTCCATGAATCTTTAATTTCCGGAATTGATTTTCCGGCGATGATCTGTTTTCTTAATTCATCAGTTCCTGATAAGGTATCGAACCACAGGTTTTTCAGGAAGAAATCCTGCTGAGGATTTTTATAATTCTGATAGGCTTTGATAACCCATTCAAGATTTAATTCTCTTAAATCATTAGGATAACCGGAGAGATTTTCACCATAACATAACTTCCCGTTCAGGAAGGGATCTTTAGCACCATAGCCTGGTTTTGGCGTAAACTGATACGGCAGGCTTTCCGTCCATGGAGAACCATAAATCTGGAAAGGAAGATCTGTTCCTCTTCCTACAGAAACCTGAGTTCCTTCAAAAAAGCACAAACTCGGGTATAAATTGATTGCTTTATCATTGGGTAAATTAGGAGAAGGCTTATCAAGCATTGGATAACGCTGCTTTTTATGATAGTTCTTCATTGGAATAAGCGTGTATTTAGCCTGAACTCCATTTTTCAGCCATTTTTCTCCGTTTACCATCTTTCCATACTCTCCTATGGTAAGTCCATAAACAACAGGAACTTCGTGCAGCCCTACAAAACTTGTCCATTTTTTCTTCAATACAGGGCCATCGGTATATCCATCATGTGGATTGGGACGGTCCAGTACCATGATCTCCACATTATTTTCAGCTCCTGCTTCCATCAGATAAGACAACGTGGAAATATAAGTATAGAATCTTACTCCAACATCCTGGATATCAAAAATGACAATATCAATTCCGGCAAGCTGTTCCGGCTTTGGTTTTTTATTATTGCCATACAGAGAAACAATAGGAATTCCAGTTTTTACATCTACCCCGTTTTTCACTTTTGCACCTGCATCAGCATCTCCTCTGAAACCATGTTCGGGAGCAAAAATCGACTTGATCTTAATCCCATTTTTTACCAGAAAGTCTACCAAATGAGTTCTGTCATTCATCAAGCCTGTCTGATTGGTAACAATTCCTATCGTTTTATCTTTTAGCAGGGGTAAATATATTTCAGGCTGGTCTGCTCCGGTTTTAAAATCCGGTTGAACTTGAGTCTGAGAATAATATTGGTTGAATACTCCTAAAAAAATTAGGCAAATCAGAAGTAAATTTTTAATTTTGAAATCTAAATTCATAAGCTTGAAATTTCCTTTATATTTCTCTAGAAAAATAGCATTTTCCAAAGATAACAAAAATAACCTTTCAAGGGTTATCATCTTCATTGGCAGGCTTTCCGTAGCATTGGGGATTATTGTTTCCTTAATTACCGTGGCCACCGGTTTTGGTTCCAAAAAAGCTATCAAAGAGAGGCTGGCAGATTTCAGCGGGCATATCACGGTAAGATCCACGCGTTCGAATTCTTCATACAATACTTCTGTTCTCGATAACCAGGGCTTAAATATTCCAAAAATAAAGGAGCTTCCCGATGTGGAAAGTACCCAAAAATATGTGATGGTTACTGGAATCATGCGTAATGAGCACAATTTTGCCGGAATCATTTTTAAAGGAATCGGAAAAGATTTTGACAGTTTGAGGTTTAAGAAATTCCTTATCGCCGGAACAACTCCAAAAGTAACGGAAAAAGGCTTCAACAATGATGTTGCTATTTCACAAAAAGTAGCCAATGATCTTCATCTCAAATTAAATGATAGCATTGTAACTGTATTTTTAAAAGCAGATCAGAAACCGCTTTACCGTAAATTCAGAGTTATTGGAATTTACAGAACTGACATCAAACTAATTGATGAACAGTTTGTTATCGGAGGAATTAACCATGCCAGAAAAATTCAGGATATGAAACCTGATGAAATCGGCGGAATAGATATCTTCCTGAAAAATGTAAATGACATCGACAAAGATTTTCCAGACATTGAAAAGCTGATCGGCTATAAAAACTATGCTGAAAAAGCTACTGAGAAATTCCCTCAGATTACAGACTGGATCAGTATTTTTGACACCAACATTGCATTAATTATCATTATTATGCTGATTGTAGTGGTGATTAATATTATTATGGTTCTTCTGATCCTTATTATTGAAAGAACAAATTCTATTGGTCTTCTTAAAACATTAGGAGCAAGCAATTCCCAGATAAGAGCCACCTTCATTAATTATACCCTGATTATTATGATTCCTGGACTTTTGTATGGTAATGCCATCGGATTGGGACTGATTTTAATACAGAAATTCTTTGGGATCATTAAACTTAATCCTGAAAACTATTATGTAAGTACCGTTCCGGTAGATCTTAATCCAATTGCAATTATATCTATCTCAGTGGGAATTCTTTTCATCTCCGGATTGGCTTTGATTATTCCAAGCTACCTGATCAGTAAGATTTCTCCGGTGAAGGCGATTAAGTACAACTAACAGGATGATTGATAATTGATGATTGATAATTGATAATTGATAATTGATAATTGAAAGATATTTGTTGTTAATCAGTTGATTTCAGTGTTATCCACAACTTATCCACATGTTATCCACAGCGCAGATAATTTTAAAAGCCTTATCTTTGCGCCGCTTATAAAACATTTATGAAATACGCAAAAAATATCCTTGAAACGATAGGTAACACACCGCTGGTAAAGCTTAACAAAGTATTAGGTGAAGATTTTCCGGCATTAGTATTAGCAAAAGTTGAGACCTTCAATCCCGGAAACTCCGTAAAGGACAGAATGGCTCTTAAAATGATAGAAGATGCCGAAAAAGACGGCAGATTAAAACCTGGAGGAACTATTATCGAAGGTACTTCCGGAAATACAGGAATGGGACTGGCATTAGCTGCCATCATCAAAGGTTACAAATGTATTTTTGTAACGAATTCCAAGCAGTCTAAAGAAAAATGTGATATTCTTCGTGCTGTGGGTGCTGAAGTAATCGTTTGTCCTACAGACGTAAAACCTACTGATCCGCGTTCTTATTATTCAGTATCTAAAAGACTGGCAAAAGAGACAGAAAACGGATGGTACGTAAACCAATATGATAACTTATCCAACAGAGCGGCTCATTATGAATCTACAGCTCCTGAGATCTGGGAACAGACGGAAGGAAAGCTGACTCACTTTGTGGCAGGAGCAGGAACAGGAGGAACGATCACGGGATGCGGAACTTTCTTCAAAGAAAAAAATGAGAACATTAAAGTAATCGGAGTGGATACTTACGGTTCTATTTTGAAAGAATTCCACGAGACAGGAGAACTGCATTACGATCATGCTTATACTTATATTACAGAAGGTATCGGAGAAGATATCATTCCTGAAAACTATGATATGTCTGTGATTGATCACTTTGAAAAGGTAACGGATAAAGACGGTGCCATCTATGCCAGAAAACTGGCGAAAGAAGAAGGTATTTTCTGTGGATATTCTGCGGGTAGCGCCATTGCTTCTTTGATTCAGATGAAAGATCAGTTTACTAAAGATGATGTCATTGTAGTTTTACTTCATGACCACGGTTCAAGATATGTAGGAAAAATCTACAATGACGAATGGATGAAAGAAATGGGTTGGCTGGAAGAAAACAAAGAAGGTTAATAAACCTCTTTAAAGATCATAAAAAAACGGAGCAAAATTTTGCTCCGTTTTTACTTTTATTGCTTGATATTTTCTTTTAATTTAGATTTAAGAAAACTGTATTCTTTCTCGCTCATTGCTTTCCTGGGAAACATATAACTGTATTTTCCTTCAAGGGAAATAAATTCATTATTGCTGTCAAAGTATTCAAAATCTTTCCATTCACTGGTTTCCTTTTCACCATCAATATTCACCGTGAAAAAATTCTGATCAAACCTGATTTCATAGACTTTACACTTTTCCAGTACATTTAAGTAGTGATTCACCTGTTTTTTCCATCTTGAAACTTTATTAACGCTGACAGACAAAAAAATGGCACACAGCAAAAATATAAAACTCAAAAAGTATAAAATCCCCACACTTTCTTTACTCAGAAGATCTTTCAAAAGAAAAACAATGAAAACAATCACTGCTGCTCCAATGGTAGCAATGGTTTTACCTTTCGTTGTAGGAGAAAAAAGCAGACTTCCCTGATTACCGCTAAAATAAATATCTTCAAAAATCTTTCTATCTGTTTTTAGGGTAATCACCTTTTCTTCATTCATAAATTATAGAGTTTGCTTTAAAAAGCTACAAAACTAAACTAAATATCTTCATATTGATTACTTATTGCAGAAAGTTTACTCATTAGTTCTCTGTTTCTGCGGTTCAGAGCATCCAGTTTTTTCAGCATATTATGAATTACTTCAAGGCCGGGCAGATTAATTTCAAGATCATAATGCCAGTTGGCAAATTTCTCCAGATCAGGCAGGTCTTCATACATCAGGTAATGAATATTATTTTCAATATGAATATTCAGCAGCCCATAATCTACAAGCTCATCAAAAAAAGTAATTTCTATATTATAGATTTTTACGAGTTCTTCCCGCGATATTCTTTCACTCATGGCTTAGGAATTTTTTAGTTGTTCAAAAAGTTCTTTCTGCTTTTCGGTAAGGTTGGTGGGCAGTTTCACTTCATAGGTTACAAAAAGATCTCCATGTTCTCCTTCTTTCTTATAGACAGGAAAGCCCTTTCCTTTCAGTCTTACCGTCATTCCGGTTTGGGTTTCAGGCTTTACTTTAAGGTTTACACTGCCTTCAAGGGTATTTACTTTCACTTCCCCTCCTAAAACAGCTGTATACAGATCAATCGCTACTTTGGTTTTCAGATCATCACCGATTCTTTCAAAATCCGGATCAACCGGAATATTGAAGGTAATGTATAAATCTCCGTTTGGTCCTCCGTTTACTCCTGGATTTCCGTGTCCTTTCAGCTTGATCTGCTGCCCGTCATATACTCCTGCAGGAATAGTAATTCTGACTTTTTTCCCATTAATTTCAAAGGTTTGCGGATGGGTTTTTGCAGCATCTCTTAAGTTCAGGCTCAGTTCAGCTTTTACATCCTGACCTTTGAATTTACCGGAAGCCCTTCCTCTTGAACTTTTACCGAATCCGCTACCAGATCCACCGAACATATTCTGGAAGAAATCTGAGAAATCTTCTCCTTCACCAAAGTCAGCTCCGGAATATCCTCCGTTATAACTTTGCTGCTGATATTGTCTTTGCTGTTGCTGCTGGGCTTTTTCGTATTCTTCGCCATGCTTCCAGTTTTCTCCGTACTTATCATATTTTGATCTGTTTTCAGGATTGCTGAGCACTTCATTGGCTTCATTCAGCTCTTTGAATTTCTTTTCTGCTTCTTTATCTCCAGGATTAAGGTCTGGATGATGTTTTCTTGCCTGCTTACGGTAGGCCTTTTTAATATCATCCTGTGTTGCGCTTTTATCTACGCCTAGAATTTTATAGTAATCTATATAAGCCATAGAAATGAGGTTTACCCAAATTTATGAATTTTAGGTCTGAAAATTGTATAACGAAATGTTAAAAATAAACTTATCTTTGATAAAAAGCCCTACATGAAAGAGGTACTGAAAAACTACTCCGGAATCATATTTTTACTTTTAGGAATCACCATTGGAAGCATCATTGGAATTGTTGCTCCTGGTTTTGTGGAATATATTAAACCTTTGGGAGATATATTTCTTAATCTTCTTTTTGTGAGTGTAGTGCCTTTGGTATTTTTTGCGGTATCCAATTCTATTTCTTCTCTGGAACAGCAGTCTAAATTTGGAAAGATCATCCTTGTGATGTCTCTTACCTTTTTATTCTTTATTCTCACAGCAGCTGTTTTTACAATCTGTGCTGTCTATCTTTTCCCGGTCTCGGGTGTCTCAGGAAGCTCTGAGATGATTACAGAAGCTGCCAATGAGGATACTTGGGGTAACAGAATTGTAAGTTTCTTTACTGTGGGAGAATTCACTGAACTTTTCTCAAGAAGGAATATGCTGGCTCTTCTGGTATTTGCATTTCTGACAGGATTTGCAGCCAGGAAAACAGGAGAAAAAGGACAGCCTTTCAGGGTTTTTATTGCTTCCGGATATGAAGTGATGAAAGAATTGCTATTATTGGTTATGAAGCTTGCTCCTATTGGTTTGGGTGCATATTTTGCGTATCAGGTGGCCACTTTAGGACCACAGCTTTTTGGATTTTATGCAAAGCCGTTGGGGCTTTATTATATTGCAGGAATTATTTATTTTCTGGTGTTCTTTTCTATTTATGCTTTTATGGCGAATGGGCAGAAAGGAGTCAAAAGTTTCTGGACGAATGCCATCTACCCTACCTTAACGGCAATAAGTACCTGCAGCAGTTTTGCAACGATGCCAGCTAATTTGCAGGCAGCCTCAAAAATCGGAATTCCGAATTCTATTGCCAATCTTGTGATTCCTATTGGGACTACATTGCATAAAAACGGATCTTCCATGTCTTCTATTATTAAAATTTATGTAGCATTCTTAATTATTGGAAGAGACTTTTTTGATCCTGCCAACCTACTTTTAGCGTTAGGAATTACAGTCTTCGTAAGTATTGTAGCCGGAGGAATTCCCAATGGTGGATATATCGGGGAAATGCTGATGATTTCTGTTTATAAATTACCTCAGGAAGCCATTCCTGCGGTGATGATTATCGGGACTTTGGTAGATCCTTTGGCTACTGTTCTGAATGCTGTAGGAGATATCGTCGCCGCCATGTTTGTCAACCGGTTTGTAAAAGTCTGATTGTTGTTGAATTATTTTCTTTTAACAGATGAACTCATTTTTCAAAAGCATTGGCTTATACAACAGCCTGAATATTGATCTCAATATCAATAGTGCAGAACTCATACAGAGATTATGGAAAGTAACCTATAAAACCAATACTACCTTCATATCTCTGGAAAAAGATTCTTCAATTCCCACGCGGTTTGAATATCGGGGAATGATTGATGCAAACAGCTTTACTATTAAAAGAAGAGCCAGGTTATTTGATATGAATCGGAGTAATCCTTTATTTCAGGGGACTATTTCTGATAAAAATGGTCAATCTTCTGTCTTTGTAGAATTTTTTCCTTCGGGGTTTCAGATATTTAACTGGATGATGATTCTGTGTTTTTGCTTCGTGGCAATTTTTGTCAATATATTGGGTGATCAAAAAAACTTTATGTTTGCAGGAGTCGCTTTAGTAATTGCTGTCACTCAATATTTCATTCTGAAAAGAGGAATTTCAAAAGGGAAGTATGAGTTTGAAAGAGAGCTTATCTATATTGCTCAAAAACCTTAATCCTTTGCTTTACTCACTACGTTTTACCGGTTCCAGATTTTGATATTCATCGGGAGTAAAAAGTCTGTAATGAACTTTAAAAGTTTTTCCTAAAGGAGTTTCCAGTGAAAAGCCACCTGGCCCGAAACCGTCTGTAACATCGAGTGTAAAGTGGGAATATTGCCAGTATTCAAAAAGATCACGGTCTATCCAGAACTCATATCCACTAATGGTACCAATCATGGCATCATTCATTCTGGGAAAAAACCCTCCTTTCTCGAAACATTGCGGCTGTGTACCTTCACAGCATCCTCCTGCCTGATAAAACATCAGGGGACCATATTGGTCTTCCAGCTTATGGATGACTTCAAGAGCCTGCTCCGTTGCAGATAGTCTTGATATTTTTGTTTCCATTGTTCTTATTTTAGCTTAAAAACAAAATGTATCGTAATAAAAAATCCCGGTAAAATATATTCTAACCGGGATTCACAACACATCATCAATTAATTTGAGCCGGCAATATCCAAAACGATTCTGCCGTCAATCTGACCTTTTTTCATTTTATCAAAAACATCATTAATATCTTCCAGTTTTGCGGCAGTGACCGTAGCTTTTACCAATCCTTCATTGGCAAAATCCAGTGCTTCCTGCATATCTTTTCTTGTTCCTACAATGGAACCTCGGACTGTGATTCTTTTTAAAACGGTTTCAAAAATAGGGAGTTCAAAAGAGCCCGGAGGAAGACCGTTCAGAGCAATGGTTCCTTTTCTTCTCAACACATCTATTCCCTGTTTAAATGCAATGGGTGAAACCGCTGTAATCAATGCACCGTGCATTCCGCCAACTTCTTTATGTAAATATTCTCCGGGATCTGTATTTTTTGCATTAACGACAAGATCCGCACCTAATTTTTTTGCCAGTTCAAGTTTATCATCTGCCACATCAATGGCTGCAACATGCATTCCCATTGCTTTTGCATACTGAACAGCTACGTGTCCCAGACCTCCGATTCCTGAGATAGCCACCCATTCTCCGGGTTTTGTTTCTGTTTCTTTCAATCCTTTATAAACCGTTACTCCAGCGCATAAAATAGGAGCAATCTCCAGAAAGTTGACATCTGATTTCAAATGTCCTACATATCTTGAATCCGCAATGACATATTCTGCAAATCCGCCATCTACACTATACCCTCCGTTTTTCTGTGCTTCACAAAGGGTTTCCCAGCCAGTGATACAGTAATCACAGCATCCGCATGCACTGTACAGCCATGGAACTCCTACTGCATCTCCTTCTTTTACAAAAGCTTCCGGTCCACAGGCCACCACAATACCTACTCCTTCATGTCCTGGAATAAGAGGCATTTTGGGTTTTGCAGGCCAATCGCCATCCACAGCATGTAAGTCTGTATGGCAAACCCCACAGGCGATTACTTTGACAAGGACTTCATATCTTCCGGGTTCTCTTACAGGTACTTCTTCTATTTTCAGTGGCTGGCCGTAGCCTTGAACTACTGCTGCTTTCATTGTTTTTGGAATCATATCTTATTTTTTGGATTGAGTTATTTGGGTTATTTGTTTTTATATCCACTTCTGAACAGATAAGTTCTTTGCGTGAGGGATAGTAAGGGCGGCGAGGAACGAGCCGGTGCGAAATGCAATGAAGCACCGAAACGAAGTGCAGCCCTGGATAGCCCGACCGTTTTGCCCTGGAAAAAGCCAAGGCAATCGGGCACGTCCTAAATAATATTAAAAGAAACCTAGCTTATTCTTGTTGTAAGAAATCAGCATGTTTTTGGTTTGACGGTAATGGTCGAGCATCATTTTATGGTTTTCTCTTCCGATTCCAGATTGTTTGTAACCTCCGAAAGGCGCTCCTGCAGGATATGAATGATATTGGTTTACCCAAACTCTTCCTGCTTCAATCTGACGCGGAATATTGTACAGCTGATGAGCATCTCTGGTCCAAACTCCTGCTCCAAGTCCGTAGATGGTATCATTGGCAATTTTTATCGCTTCTTCTTCATCTTTGAAAGTGGTAAACGCCAGCACCGGACCGAAAATCTCTTCCTGGAAAATTCTCATTCTGTTATTTCCTTTGAAAATTGTAGGCTGAATGTAGTATCCGTCTTCCAAATCTTCTCCAAGGTTATTGACATCTCCTCCTACCAGAACTTCTGCTCCTTCTTCTTTTCCAAGCTGAATGTAAGAAAGGATTTTATCTTTCTGAATCTGTGAAGCCTGTGCTCCCATCATCACGGTTTTATCCAAAGGATTTCCCACTTTGATAGCTTTTACTCTTTCAATCACTCTTTCAATAAAGGCATCTGCGATACCTTCCTGAACCAGCAGCCTTGAAGGACACGTACAGATCTCACCCTGATTAAGAGCAAAAAGTACGGCTCCTTCTATCGCTTTATCTAAAAATTCATCATCGGCATCCATTACTGAATTGAAGAATACATTGGGTGATTTCCCTCCTAATTCCAGGGTAACAGGAATGATATTTTCTGTGGCATACTGCATTACCATACGTCCTGTAGCAGTAGATCCGGTGAATGCTGCTTTGGCAACTTTCGGATTGGTCACTAAAGCTCTTCCAAGTTCAGCTCCAAATCCGTTAACAATATTGATGACACCAGCAGGCAAAAGGTCTCCGATCAATTCCATTAAAACCATGATTGAAACGGGGGTACTTTCTGCAGGTTTCAACACCACACAGTTTCCAGCTGCCAATGCCGGAGCGAGTTTCCAGACAGCCATAAGTATCGGGAAATTCCATGGGATGATCTGTGCGATGACTCCAAGAGGTTCATGAACAATCAGAGATACCGTGTCTTTATCCAGTTCATTATGAGATCCTTCATCTGCACGAATTACAGACGCGAAATATCTGAAATGGTCAATGGCTAAAGGTAAATCTGCAGCCAGTGTTTCTCTTACGGCCTTCCCGTTGTCTATTGTTTCTACTGTAGCAAGATATTCTAAATTCTGTTCTATCCTGTCTGCAATCTTATTCAGAATAATGCTTCTTTCTGTAGAGGAAGTGTTTTTCCAGGTACGGAAAGCTTTATCCGCAGCATCTACAGCCAATTCCAAATCTTCTTTAGAGGAATGGGCTACCTGGGTAAATTTTTTCCCGTCTACCGGAGAGACTACGTCAAAATACTGTCCTTTAACAGGCGGTGTGAACTTACCATCAATATAGTTATCATATCTGTTTTTGAACTCCGGACGCTGTAAAAGGGTCGTTGATCTTGGTTCTGTAATAGTGCTCATATTAGTATTGTTTTTATTTTTCGATAAAGCCAAATTACACTGAGATGCCCAAAAGAGTATAGCACAATCGTATAAAAAAAGTGTAAAATAGTGCAAGGGCTTCAATTTTAGTATTTTATTAACAGCAACGTACGGTCAAATTTTCTATATTTGAGTTACCTCCTTTTCAAAAAATTTTAGAAATGAATAACAATAGTAAGATTTTATTAAATACTCCTGAATTACGTAAGGAGAACCAGCTATTGAGTCTTGTTGAACACCAGACGAAATTCAATCTAAACAATTGTGAGTTCAGTATTTATGAAACTCATGAGGCTGCTTTTGATGTAAAACTTCATTTTGAAAATATTGCGTTTACAGCTATGCTGAGAGGTAAAAAGCATATGAAACTGGATAATAAAACCAGTTATTTCGATTATTATCCGGGAGAAAGTATTCTGGTAGCACCGGGCGAAACGATGGTGATTGATTTTCCTGAAGCGGATGAGACTCCTACGCAATGCATTTCATTAAGTCTTAATCCAGATTTTATTGAGGATTCCCTTAATTATCTCAATTACCACCTTCCCAAAGTAGATGAAACCTCACAATGGAATATTCAGCTGGATGAGTATTTTCTGTTTAATAATAAAGCCCTTGCTTCAGCTACCAATAATATTATGAGAATTGCCATGGATGATAATTCTCAAAAGGATATCATGGCTGATTTTGCTCTGAAAGAACTTCTGATCAGACTGATGCAGACCCAGGCAAGGAGTATGGTAGAGAAGAATATTGTAAAGAATAAATCCAGAATAGGTTTTGTGGTGGATTATATTAAACGAAATCTGCACCAGAAATTATCCATTGACAGTATCGCTAAACTGGCTTATGTAAGCAAATCGAATTTCTTTAAAATGTTCAAAGATGAGCTGGGAACTTCCCCTAATGATTTTATTCTGCAGGAGAGAATTAACAGGGCAAAAGAATTGCTAGCCAGCCAGACCAGTATCAAAGAAACTGCTTTTCAGACGGGATTTTCAGATACCAATTACTTCACTAGGGTATTTAAACAACTGGAAGGAGCAACTCCGAAAAGTTATCAGGATAGGATGATTACGAGATAGCTAATTGACAATATACCAATAAAAAAGGGCTCCAATTAATGGAGCCCTTCTTATGTAAAAAAACAATAATTACAAAATTAGTAACCTTTATTTTGTTCAATTTTTGGATTAGCCTGAATTGCCGTAATAGGAATTGGCCACTGCCATTTGAAGTTTCCAGCCTCAAGAGTCTGTGCTACCGCTGGTGCACCTGTACCGTCAAAAAGGTCTCCTTTCCCTGATCTCTGAACAGCAAGGTTTAATCTCTTCAATGTGTACCATCTGTCATTTTCAAATGCAAGTTCCAATCTTCTTTCTTTCAGAATAGCATCTAAAAGAGGCTGTCCTGTTTCAGTACCTGGAGTAAATGAAGAATGTCTTTCTGCTCTTAGTTTGTTCAATAAAACAAGAGCCTGTGCACCATTACCTGTTCTGTAATAAGCTTCAGCAACATTCAATAATACTTCAGCAGATCTAAGATATTTAACCGGTACGATGTTAGCAGGGCCACCATTACCAGCATATTTTGTAACGTGGTTGTACTTTTGTCCGCTATATGTACTGGTTGTGAAATAAGCTGCTTTTCTGATATCGTCAGCTGCATAAGCTGTGTATAGATCATAATCTACAACAAACTCAGACCTTAGAGCTGGAACTGACTGGTTATAAGCTGCACCAACAGTATTATTTGGCTCTGCCGCAGCGTTCGATACCTGGAATAATACTCCGTCAGTAATTCTGGATAAACCTTCATTTTCTTTCCAGATTCTTGTAAAGTTATCCAGTGTTGTGATGCTTGGAGAAAGTCCTAATGCTAGTTCACCATATTTAATTGTATTGGTATAATCTCCTTTATAAAGATTTACTCTTGATAACAATCCGTATACAGCTGCTTTGCTTAATCTTCCTTTATCAGCATCATTTTGTGTAATATTATCAACGGCAAATAAAAGATCAGCGATAATTTTATCATATACCTGCTCAACAGTCAGGTTTCGAGATGATGTTGTATTAGAAGGATTATAATTTTCAGCATAATAGATTCCAACAGAGTTTTTAGCACCTGCAGACTGAGTTGGGATTTGAGAATATGCTCTTACAATATCAAAATGAGCGGCTGCTCTTAATGCTCTTGCCTCAGCTTCTATATTTGTTTTCTGCGCTCCTGATAATACTCCGTTATTGATGTAAGACAATACAAAGTTTGCTCTGCTGATTACAAGGTAAGCTGCACTGTATAATCCTGTCGTCTGTGAGTTATCAGAAGAAAATTCAAAGTTTGACGCTGCAAAGTTGGTATTTCTTCCTGAAGCTGTACGGATTAGGTTGTCTGTAGTAAGGTCACCCATAATAAGCTGACTTCCTGTATCACCACTGTAATATCCAGCTCCTTTAAGAACTGTATAGGCACCGTCCATAGCCTGTCTGAATGATTCAGGTCTGGTCATTGCCTGGCTTTGATCTTCATTGATTGAAGAGATCTGATCTAAATTTCTGTCGCAAGACGTTAACGAAACAAAAATGGTTAACGCAGCTAAACTTATTTTTATTATATTCTTTTTCATAAAGCTATTCAATATTAAAATTCTAATTGCAATCCTACCAAGATTGTTTTTACAGCTGGATAAGTATAAAGGTTATATGCTCCAGGAACGAACAATGCTGTAGATTCACCAGATCCTACTGAAACTTCAGGTTCTCCGTGGAATTTAGTTACTGTAAATAAGTTTTGTCCCTGTACATATGCTCTAAGCTTATTGATAGGAGATCCTTCTCCAAGGAACGCTTTATCAAATGTATATCCTAATGTAAGTGATCTTAATCTTAAGTAATCAGATTTTTCAATCCACTGATCAGAATCACGCATACCGTTTGAGTCAACTTTTTGGAATACTCCTGTATCTCCTGGATTTTGCCAAACCTGAGCAGCAGACTGCGCCATGTTTCTACCTGCAACAGCCAATGTTGGGTCAACAGCAGCAGCATACATGTTGTTATACGTATATCCACCTAACTTGAATGCAAAGTCTGCACTGAAATCAAGTCCTTTGTACTGAACTGTAGTTCCGAATCCACCAAAGCTTTTTGGGAATGGAGATTTATCAGTAAGAGGAACAGCATTAGAAGCACTGTAAACATTAGTAATATTTCCAGCTTTATCATAATATAATGCATTTCCATTACTTGGATCTACTCCTGCAAATCTAACATTATAGAATACATAAGGAGTTTCACCTACTTTAAGATAAGTATCTCCCAAGTTTCTTTCTGTCTGACCGTCTGCTAACTTATCAAGAACTGATTTCTGGAAAGACATGTTAGCATGTAAGTTCCACTGGAAATCTTTCTGCTTGATTACATCTACGCTAAGCTCAACTTCAAGACCTTTCTGAGACATATCTCCCGCATTGATATACTGGTAGTATCCTCCTTCTTGTTTATCCAAAGGTACAAGCTGTACGAAATCTTTTCTCTTATTTTTGTAAACTTCAACGGATCCACGGATTCTTCTGTTCCACATTGTGAAATCAACTCCTAAGTTGGTGATCGCGTTAGATTCCCATTTAAGATTACTATTACCGATGATAAAGCTGCTGGATGTACCAGGATATAATGCTCCGTTAGCACCATATAAACCATAGCTGACATTGGTTACGTTGTAGTAATCCGGCAGTGTTCCGTCATTACCTGTCGTACCATATGATCCTCTAAGTTTTAAATCATTGATAAAACCACCTTTCATGAATTCTTCCTTCGCGATATTCCAGGCAGCACTTGCAGACCAGAAAATACCACTTTGGTTATTGGCACCAAATCTTGATGAAGCATCTCTTCTCAATGATCCTGTTACCAAATATCTACCTTCATAGTCATAGTTTAACATACCTGCTAAACTGAACAGGGTATTTCTTACTTTAACCCCGGTAAATGTATTTCTGTCAGACGGTGTCGTAATAGATGGAACATTTAATGCTGGAGACTTCAATCCGTAAGCTCCACCGTTCATTGTTTCGTTGTAGTTATCGTTATATTCGATAAATCCTAAGAAATCGAAGTTGTGGCTTCCGTATGATTTTTTATAGTTAATGGAGTTATTCCAAGTATAGTTAAATGTATAGAATGAATTTTTGTTCAATGAACCTGTAGGAACTTTGTTCACTGTGATATCCAGGTTTGAACCTTTCTTCAGCCACTGAGTTCCCATGTACCAATCGAAAAGTCCGTTAAAGTTTGTTTTAAACTTCAGACCATCGATAATTTTATATTCAGCGAATAACGTTACCGGAATTCTCAGTCTCTGATCATCTAATCTGTAATTACGGATCTGCTCAACAACGTTAGAACCCGCTCTCATTGTCTGATTATAGCTTCCGTCCGGGTTGTAAACAGGCTCGTAAGGAGCATATTTATACATTGCTCCAAATGGGTTCTGTGTATTGTTTCTGTCTCTGAAATTTTGTGTTTCCTGATACTGAACACCAAGGTTGATTCCTACGTTCAGTTTTTCACTTAGCTTATTCGTAAATCCGAAGTTACCTGTATATCTCTTAAGACCGTCGATATCTCTGATAATCCCGTTGTCAGAATCATACCCTAAAGAGTAGTAGAAAGTACTTTCTCTGGATCCACCCTGAGCACTGAACAAGTAAGACTGGATGCTTGAAGGCTTCAACAGGTCTTTTTGCCAGTTGTGATCAAAAGCAGCAAGTCTGTCCATTTCCTGCTGAGATCTCGGCTTAAATCCAAGGTATCCCAATTGATTCTGGAAATCCATCAGCTCTCTGGAGTTCATCATGGTGTAGTTCTTGTCTCTCAGCTTTTCACTGAAACCAAATTTAGTTTCAAATGAATAGTGAGTTTTCCCAGCTTTTCCGGCCTTAGTAGTTACTACAACTACCCCATTTGCTCCTCTCGCACCATACTGTGCTGTAGCAGCAGCATCTTTAAGAATTGAAATAGACTCTACGTCTGCAGGGTTGATTGCACTGAACTGTCTTGCAGTCATGTACATCCCATTTACTACGTAAGTAGGCTCTGAAGAACCTCCAACACCGGCAATCCCTCTCACCTGGATGGTAGCAGCAGCACCTGGCTGCCCAGTAGTACTTTGTACAAATACCCCTGAAGCTCTACCCTGTAAAGAGTTACCGATAGATGTTGTAGGAGAGTTCCTTCTGATTTCGTCTCCACCCACAACAGCCTGAGCCTGGGTAATTTCATCTGCTTTTTTCTTCTGGTATCCAGTAACGATTACCTCATCGATCTTATTCTCCTTCAGAACAGAATCATTCTTAGATTTTTGCGCAAAAGCAGCTTGTCCTAAAAAAAACAAAGCTCCTGCACTTAATACATGTAACTTCACATTCATATTAACAGATTTTAATATATTCAAGGGACAAATATGTTAATAAATATCTGTAACATCAATTCATTAAATGCTGAAAACAGGCTTCCAGAACGGAGAGATTCACATTGATACTTGAAAAATGATGGGGAATCATTTTAATTGTATTTAAAAAATTAACAAAAAATAAGTCATTTTAAATATTAACGGAATTTTAATAAATTTCAAAATTAAAATCAATTTAAAGCAATTTAAAGTAATAGGTTAAAAAAATAAACTTCAATAAATAAAATTTACGAAAAATATAAAATAGAACCCTGCCTGATTTGAAGAGAAAATGTAAAAAAATATATTCAATTTCTTAAAATTTACATAACAAACGACGAGTTTACCCCTCAAAAGACTGTCTTAGAGACAGCCTTTTGAGAGGTAAAAAGAAAAAATTGTTAATTGCTAATATCCAGGATTTTGTTGAATTTGTGGATTCAAATTAATAGCATCTATAGGAATTGGCCATTGCCACTTATTACTTGTGGAAGATAAAGTTAAAGTGGGAGCAGGAGTTCCATTACCATTGCTTAAAGCGCCCTGGTTAGGTCTTGACAAGCTTAATCCTAATCTCTTTAATGTGTACCACCTGTCAGCTTCTCCCATTAATTCAAGTCTTCTTTCTTTTTGAATTTCATCCCATAAAGCAGTACCTGTTAAATTTAACGGTGAATAATCAGAATACCTGGATTGTCTTAAAATATTAAGCAATGCTAAAGCTCTGGCTTGATTAGAACTAAAAGCCGCTTCTGCACCGTTAAGATATACTTCAGCTGTTCTAAGATATTTATAATTAACCACATTCGGCAATGATCCTCTCGTATTATATTTAATTACATTAATATAGCTCAGGCCAGAAAATGTACTTACTTTAAAATAAGAATTTTTTCTTACATCAGTAGCTTTATATAAGTCATAGAAGTTCTTGTATACTACAAATTCTGATTTAATGGCTCCACTTATAATTTGATTATAGCAGCTACCAATTGTAACTCTTTCTGCATCTGAATTCAAAATTTCCAATAATGTACCATCTTGATTGGTACTATTCCAAACAGAAGGGAAATTACCTATTGCGCCGACACTAGGAGATATTGCTATAGACTCTTCTGCTGCAGCCAAAGCTTTTACATTATCTCCCATAAACAAATATACTCTTGACAATAGTCCTGCAACTGAAGCTTTATTCAGCCGGCCCTTTACAAATGGAGCAGCGGTATTATTAGTGGCTGGTATATTAGCTTTTGCAAATTCTAAATCAGCTATGATCTTTTCATAAACCTGAGAAACATTTAAATTCCTTGTCACCGGAGTATTGGAAGTAGTGGTCATATATGCAATTCCAAGAGAGGTATTTGCATCTGAGGATTGTGTTGGAATTTTACAATAAGCTCTGGCAATATCAAAGTGTATAATACCTCTTAATGCTCTGGCTTCAGCTTCAACTTGTAATGATTCTGCAGGAGTGAGAACTCCTTTATTTAAATTTTCAAGAACAAAATTAGCTCTGGAAATAGCAAAGTAACCTGCTCCATACAATGCTGTAGTCTGCCCGTCATCAGGACCAAATTCCAAAAGCCATGACCTTGTTTCGGTAAGTCTTCCTGATGGGCTCTGGATCAAATTATCAGCAGTTAGATCAGCCATAATATTTTGACTTCCGGAATCGCCACCCGAAAAATATCCTGTTCTTTTCATAGCATCATATACTCCATCTAAAGCAAACCTATAATCAGTATATGATTTAAATGCATTATCCACAAATGTATTGGTATTGGAAAATTGTTCCAAATCCTTATCACATGAAATCGTTGCTATAAAAGCAAGTAATAAACCTGATATAATTATCTTTTTCATTTTTTAAGTTTTAAAATTCTACTTGAACACCAAACATAAACTGTCTTACTGCCGGATAACTAAATAAGGCATATGATCCAGGTACATAAGTTTGATTTGCTGACAATTGATTTTCGCCGGAACCCACTGCCACCTCAGGATCACCTTTAAATTGGGTCCATGTTAATAAGTTCTGCCCTTGAACATACACCCTGAGTAAATTCAATGGAATACTTTCGCCCAGGAATTTTTTATTAAATGTATAGCCTATCATTAAAGTTCTAAATCTTAGATAATCTGATTTCTCCAAGAATTGATCAGAATCTCTTAAACCTACTGCAGTTGGCTTTGGAAGAACATTTGTATCGCCCGGATTTTTCCAATAATTAAGGGCATCAATACTCATATTATCCGTTCTAGATGAGGGGTCTTGTAAAGTCTGAGTTTGATAATTATAAGTATACGCTCCTGTTTTGAATGTAAAATCTGCTGAAAGATCAAATCCATAAATTTCAGCACTAAGACCAAAACCTCCAAAGAACTTTGGAATTGGGCTTTTGTTTGTAAGGTCTTTAATATCTGCAGAGGCATTATAAACATCCGTAGCTGTCCTTCCATTAATTGTATAAAAATTCTCTCCTGTATTGGGTGTTATTCTATCCGTAAAATATAATGCTTTTCCGTCTGAAGGATTTACCCCTGCATACTCTACAAATCTGTAGAAATATGGGGTTTCACCAATTTTTAAAGCGGTCTCCCCCATATTTCTTTGGGTACTTACTCCGTCAAGAGATGTTACTTTAGCTCTTTGCCAAGATGTATTTCCTCTTAATGAAACTTTTAGATTCGTTTTTCGGATCACATCAAATGTAAATTCAGCTTCAAGTCCCTCGTTACGCATATCACCAAGATTTTTGTATATTGAATAGTTACCTGATTCGTAGGGAAGTGGTAATAGCTGAATAAAATTATTTCTATCTGTTCGATAAACCTCAACAGCTCCTCTAAATCGGTTATTTAAAAAGGCAAAATCTACTCCTAAGTTGGTTGTTTTGTTGGTTTCCCATTTTATATCAGGATTTCCTGTTATAGTGGTAGGCGTCATTGTTGCTCCGCTTCCATAATCTCCATAAGAAACATAACCTACGTTAGCAAAGTTTGGAATATTTCTATCATTTCCTGAAGTACCATAAGATGCTCTGACTTTAAGTTCATTAAAAAAGCCTCCATCTAAAAATTCTTCTTTTGCAGCATTCCAGGCTAAACTACCACTCCAAAATACTCCAGATTTATTATTGGCCCCAAACTTTGAACTTTTATCCCGACGAATAGAACCTGTAACTAAATATTTCTTTTGATAATTATATTCGAACAAACCTAATAGAGAGAATAACGTGCTTTTTACTTTATCTCCTGTAAAAGTATTTTTATCGGATGGAATGGTATTCGAAGGAGCATCTGAATTAGGATTTTTATAATTAGTTCCACTTGCAGTAATATTTTCTGTAAACTCACTATTAAACTCTACAAGACCGGTAGCTCCAATAAAATGATCTCCTAATTTCTTTTTAAAATCTATTCTATTTCCATAAATATAATTGAATGAATAAAAAGTACTTTTTCTAAGTGTCCCTAAGCCAGCTGCTCCATTTACGATAACATCTAATTGAGATCCTCGTTTCAGGTCATTCGTATTTACTAAATTATCATATAATGAGTTAAAATACATCCTGTAAGACAGATCTTTATTGATTTTATATTCACCAAAAATATTTCCGGTAGCTCTTAACCTTTGGTCATAATCAACATTATTCCGTAATGCTTCAACAATATTAAAACCTTGTCTCAAATCATAATTATAGGATCCGTCCGAATTATAAACCGGTTCAAATGGATTATATTTGTACATGGCACCAAATGGACTTTGGACATTATTTCTATCCCTTATATTCTGAGTATACTGGTAAGCAGCTCCTAAGTCTAAACCTACCTTTAGTTTATCACTTAAGTTATTTTCAAAATTAAACCTACCAGTGTATCTATCAAGTCCATTAATATCTCGAACAATCCCATCATCTTTATCATAGCCAAGGGAATAGTAGAATTTATTTTTATCACTTCCCCCTCTTGCTGAAAACAGATAACTCTGGAGAAAAGAAGTTCTTAAAACATCTTTCTCCCAACTATGATCCAGCTTTAGTAAAGCCTCTTCCTCCGCTGTTGTATAATCAGGTAAGCCTGGTAACCCCAAAGCTCTCATTTCTCTTTCATATTGTAATTTCTGAGCAGCATTCATCATTTCAAAATTCAATTCCTTATTTGAAATTTTTTGAGAGAAGCCTAATCTATTTTCAAATGAGTATTGCGTCCTGCCATTCTTACCTCTTTTCGTGGTTACAACGACAACTCCGTTAGCTCCTCTTGAACCGTATTGTGCTGTCCCCGCAGCATCTTTCAGAATGACTATACTTTCTACGTCATTACCATTAACAGCATTAAATTGTCTTGCTGTCATATAAATCCCGTCCACTACGTACAATGGTTCTGAATTTCCCGTAAACCCGGCAATCCCTCGAATATTAATCTCAGCAGTTGATCCCGGCTGTCCGTTTCGTGATTGAACATATACCCCCGATGCCCTTCCCTGTAGCATATTCCCTACAGAGGTAGCAGGTGTTTGTGTTTTTAATTCTTCAGCTGTAACTGTAGATTGTGCCTGGGCAATTTCATCTTTTGCTTTTCTTTGATACCCGGTTACAACAACCTCATCAATTTTATTAGCTATGGTATCCTTGCTTACTTTCTGAGCAAAAGCAGTCTGCCCAAGAAAGAACATAGCTCCTGCACTCAATACGTATAATTTCACATTCATATTAACATATTTTAATATATTTTAGCAACAAATATGTTAACAATCCTTAACAACATCAAATCACAACATACTGCAAAACAACATGTTAAAACGTATTTAATTCATAATTAATATTAAAAAACACCAGCCCCAACTGAGAAACCATTTCTATTGATTTAAAAAATAAACGATAATAGAAATTTGACAGAATTTTGGCAGACGAAAAAAATATTATGAGGTTTCACTTTATTGGAAAAAGCGGTAAAAAAAATCAACAAAACAAAAATTCCCGATTAATAATATCCAAAACAAAATAGTTAATATTCACATAAAAAGTATCAAAATACCCCACAATGAGTGATAATACTTCACAAAAAACAACAAAAAAACAAAGCATCCCAAAATATGAGATGCTTTATGTATTAATTTTCTAAAAACTTATGGTTGATAATGATAATATCTGGCTCCAATTAAAACAGGATTTTCTACTTCAATCGAAACAAGCCCGAAACCTTTATAATTTCTGTTTACAGATTCTCTCAATTGTTTTCTATGAAGTTTTTCATAGGTTTCAAAATCAACAGCTGATCTCTGATTTAAATTTTCGAATAAATGCCATTTTTCAACTACTTTTCTCCAGTTCTCAGAAACCTTACCGGCAAACACTTTTGATTTCGAACCGCTTCCATAGCCTACAAAACCAATTTCTTTTCCTGAAAGTTCTTCATTTTCATTAAAAGATGTTTGTAGTGCAGAAAGAAACGCCATAAAAATAGATGCAGTATACATATTTCCTATTTCTGAAGAGGCTCTCTGGCTCTTTTCTATCTTATCATTAATTAATTTCAGATAGTTTTCTGATTTGGCAACCGCCTTCTGTTCTTCTGCTGTTTCATAGGAAAGATCATTCTCAAGGCTATATATTTCAGTAAAAACCCTTTTCCCATGGAAAGCATAGGGAAGATGGAAAATAATATGTTCCCAGTTTTCATAAGGTTTATTCTCCCCTGTGATCTTTTTATAATGATAATAAGCTTCTTTTATTCTATCCTGATAGCATTGATTAGAATATTGTCCGTCAAAAACAGGCTCATCTGTAAAAACTTCAACCTTGTCAGGATATGTTTCCGGAGCTCCATTCAAATCTTCTTTCTTATATAATCTTCGCGGCTTGAAAAAATCAAAGACACTTTCTGAAGCAACGCCCCAATTATTTTCAATTTCAAGAAGATCCGGTTTTGATGAAACCAAAAGAGCGACAGCCCCACCTCCCTGGGTATATTCTCCTGAAGAAGCCAATTCATATTTTGCATAATCACTGGCAATCACGACTGCTTTTTTATCAGGATTTACTCTTACAAAATCCAGAGCATTATGTAGTGCATCCACTCCTCCTACACAGGCAAAAGTCATATCCAGTACATCACAGTTTCTGAAACATCTTGTTCCAAATTCTTCTTCCAATACTTTTTCTACCATCTGTACAGCGTAGGAAGCTGTAGGTTTTGCTGCATCCACCGCACTTTCTGTTCCCAAATATACTCTTGCTATTTCTTCAGGATTGATTTGATAATCTTTTATAAGCTTCAGTAATGCTTCTGCTGCAAAAGTAGCGGCGTCTTCGTGAACATCAGAAAGTCCCATTTTATGAAGACCTAAGCCTTTTTCCAGTTTCGCCGGTTCTATTCCTCTTTTTTCTGCTAAATCCTTAATCTCCAAATATAAACCAGGCACATAATAGCCCGCTGCTTCAATTCCAAAACTCATAATTGTCTAAATTTTAAACGAATTTATGAAAGATAATGCAAAAAACAGTGGTTAAAAATGCTGATTTTTGTAATATCATTAAAAACCAATGGATTTTACCATATAATCTGTCCATTTAATTTCACTTAAAGACAAAAAGAAAGCCGACACATCTGCCGGCTTTCTCTATTTACTTATAGTTTTCAATTGCTTTATTGATCACATCAATCTGTTTATTAATACTTGCTGCATTTTGTGGATTCTGTTTCAGCAGTTCCATTTTTTTGCTCAGCCCATCTTTCAGCATCTGAACCATCATCATTTTAGCCTGTGGATTATCTGCCATCTGGTTTTTGGCATATCCTGCTATTTTGGTAACGCTTTCCGTTGCCTTCAGATTATCGGAAGTCATAATCCAATTGAAACCATCTTCTGCTGCTTTTCCTAATTCCGGGTTCTGGAATTTAATGAATGGATAAAAAGTGGCAAGAGGGGCAATATTTTCAATCTGAGAGGTAATTTTGTTCTTCACAATAATCGGAAGCAATTGTGCTCTGAGTTCATCTGATGCTCCTTTCATATCAATTTTATCAGCCAGAGCATTTGCTCTTGAAGGATCAATGGAAAGAAGTGCACTCATTGAACTTCCTTTCACAGCATTGGAAACAGCGTTTACTCCTTTTTCAAATAACGGAAGGTATTTCTTATCTTTTGTTTTTCCCAAAGCCGCAATAGCTGCAGCCTGAGTTAATGTCTTCGGATCATTGGAAGCCAGTTTTTCAACTTCAGCACCCAGCACTTTCATTTGTTCAGGATTGGTAAGGTCTATTAAATTCAAAGCTTTTATTCTTACTCTGAAGAAAGGATCTTTCAATGCGGCAGCCAACAATTTTACAGCAGCAGGATTTTTCCCCACCTGCTCTTTAATTCCGGTTAAAGCCAAATATCTGCTTTTGAACTCTTTAGAATTTATAAACTGCATCAGATTCTGTTCCGGAGTTTTGGTATCTGTAATCTCTGCCAGCAGAACTCCGTCTGCATTGATATTTACAAGATCTGGAGCTTTGGAAACATCAAAGCTGAAAGTATTTTTAGCTTCTGCATTTACCCAGACATTATATCTTTTAGGTTTTCCGTTGTCATACACATCTATAGCCAGAGGAAATTCAAATGGTTTTTCCTGAGTTTGATTAATCGTTACGGCAACCTGTTTTTTTACCGGCTCAAATGTAGAAGAATAATTGATCTTCGGGTTTCCGTTTCCAAAATACCATTGATTGAAGAACCAGTTCAAATCTTTACCGGATACTTTTTCAAAAGACAGGCGCAGCTGATGGGCTTCTGCATTCTGATATTCGTTGGTTTTCAGATAATCATTCATTCCAGCGAAAAAGGCATCATCACCAAGATAGCTTCTCAGCATATTTAAAATTCCGCCACCTTTCTGATACGTTACCAGATCAAAAACATCTTCCCGGGATTCATAATTGAACCTTACCAGATTTTTATTAAAATCTTTTGGGTTATGAATATACTGATTCACATCCGTCATCAGGTGATAATCTGCCTGGTCTTTTCCATATTTATATTCATTCCACAGGTATTCGGAATAGTTGGCAAAAGATTCATTGACGGTAAGATTGCTCCAGCTTTCTGCAGTCACCAAATCTCCAAACCAATGGTGGAACAATTCATGAGCAATGGTATCTTCCCATGTATTTTCATCGATAAGCTGTCCCGGTTTCTGTAAGATATCACTTCCATGAAGGGTGGCCGTGGTATTTTCCATTGCGCCACTTACATAATTTCGTCCTGAAATCTGAGCATATTTTGCCCATGGATAATCATAGTTCAGTCTTTTGGAGAAAAAGTCAATCATTTCCGGAGTATTTCCATAGATCTGCTTGGCATAAGGCTCATATTCTTTTTCAATATAGTAATCAACCGGAATATTTTTCCATTTGTCTTTTACCACGGCATATTCGCCTACTCCCATAAAGAAAAGGTAAGTAGAATGTCTCTTATCCATCACCCAATGATCTGTTCTAAGCCCGTTGGATTCTTTTTTAGAATCTTTCATCAGCCCATTGGAAAGGGTAACATATTTATCGGGAACCGTCATGTAGATTTCCTGTGTTGTCTTTTGATTGGGTTTATCAATCGTTGGAAACCATGCAGAAGAGGATTCTGTTTCTCCCTGTGTCCAGATCTGTGTAGGCATATCCGGTTCTGTTCCCTGAGCATTGATGAAGTATAGTCCTTTCGCATCATTGATTGCCATACTTCCCTCCTGTTTCACTTCATTCGGGCGGGAGGTATATTTGATATACACTGTATAATCCTGATTTCTCTGATAGGTCTTATCCAGAGTAATTTTTAGAACATCATCTTTATATTCGTATTTTAAAGGAGATTTTTTGCCGTTATTATCAAGAGCTACTTCATGAATCAGCATTCCTTTTGCATCAAGAGTCAGCTCGTTTGCAGCATAGAAGTAAGGTGAAGCAGTAAGCCATTCTTCCCCATTCATTTGTTCTTTCTGATAGTCAAAATTTACTTTCAGCTTTGTGTGTTTAAGTTCCGTTACTTTGGTGTGGGTAGCTCTGTATACTTTTTCTCTGCCTGAAGTTTCGGTTTGTGCTGATACATTGGCGGAAAATACAATTCCAAGTATAGCAATTGATAAAATGGCCTTTCTCATCGGTCTACTTTATTTTTTAGAATTATTTTTTAATGATTATATCGAAAATATCATTGACTAAAGTTTCATAATCGCCTTTTTTAAGCTGTTCCTTCGTTTTTGCAAAGGCTTTTTTGAGTTCGCTTTCCGGATTTTCGTCATCAACTATTTCTGTTGATGCTACTCCTTTCAGCTGAAGTACAACATTTTTCAGGGCTTCAATGTCTGCATTTTCTTCTATATTAATTTTTAAATACTTCATGATGTATTTTTAAGCATTTGAAATGTGTGATCTGTACCCGTCCATTGATCTCTTTTTCAAAAGAATCCAATGAGCCGGCGTTGTTCTTTCAAATGTAAGAAACAATTGTCAAAAGAAAGCGTACTAAAGTATTTATATTCTGATTCCATAACTTATGGGCACAGATAAAAACATCTATTAGTATTAAAATAATAGAAGTGAATAAAGAATTAAGTGATAAAAGAATATTAAATCGCTACAGGAGCTTTGATCCCAGGATGTGGATCATAGTTTTCCAGGGTAAAATCTTCGAAATCGAAATCAAAGATATTTTTCACGTCGGGATTCAGTTTCATCGTGGGAAGAGATTTCGGTTCTCTGGCAAGCTGTCTGTTTACCTGTTCAAAGTGATTATTGTAAATATGAACATCTCCGAAGCTGTGAACATAATCTCCTACTTCCAGATCACAAACCTGTGCCACCATCATCAAAAGCAATGCATAACTTGCAATATTGAACGGTACCCCAAGGAAAACATCAGCACTTCTCTGATACAGCTGTAAGGATAATTTGCCATCAGCTACGTAAAACTGGAATAAGGCGTGACAAGGAGCCAAAGCCATGTTTGGAATTTCAGCAACATTCCATGCTGACACAATTAATCTTCTTGAATCCGGGTTCTTTTTGATCTGGTCAATTACTTCTGTAATCTGATCTACCACTTTTCCGTCTGCTCCACTCCAGCTTCTCCATTGTGCCCCGTAAACAGGTCCCAGATCTCCATTTTCATTGGCCCATTCATCCCAGATGCTTACTCCGTTATCTTTAAGATATTTGATATTGGTATCTCCTTTCAGAAACCAAAGCAATTCATAGATAATGGATTTCAAATGCACTTTTTTTGTCGTTACCAAAGGAAATCCTTTAGACAGATCATATCTCAGCTGATATCCGAAAACACTTCTTGTTCCAGTGCCTGTTCTATCGGTTTTATCAGTTCCGTTGTCTAAAATATGTTGTAAAAGATCCAGGTAGTTTTGCATTTTGAATGAGATTTTAAGTTTCAAATTTAGTGAAAACCATTAAAAAAAACACTCACTTTTATGAATGCTTTTTATAGAGATGATGTTTATTTTCTATTAAACAACTGTATATCTGCAATCTAACAGATATTAATTTTACCATATATTTTCAATGGTCTGATGAATGGTATTGACAGTGAATGATTCTCCGGTTTTTTTGCCGTACATCACTTTTACCAAAGGAGATTCTGCGGAAACAGTCATAATTTTGTGCTTCTCAAAAACAATTTCTCCCATTGAAGCAGCAACGTAAAACAATCCCTTATTGGTTTTTACCAATGCCCCGTTCTGAACTTTTTCCGAAGGATCAGATGTTATTTTCTGCAAAATATTCTGCTGGTTCAATACTTCGTTAAGCTGTCTCTGAAGATTATTGATTTCCTGCTGAAGCATTTCTCTTCCGGTTTCATATTTGTCCCCCATTGAGCTTTTTGTATCATTATTGGAAGCCCGTGTTTCTGCAATAAGGTTTTCAAAATACTGGATTTTGTCGGCAACTTTTGCTTTAATGATATTGATTATTTCCTGTTTGTTCATTGTAATGGTGGATTTTTATTGTAGGGTAGATAAACCACCCCGTCAAAATCTACGATTTTGACACCCCTCCAGCGGAGGGGAATTGAGAAGCTTTAAAGACGAGTCGTTAAGATGTACTACTACTTATTTTTCAAATACCGCATAATCAGAAACTTTGAAACTAAAGTCTTTTCCATTGCTGAAATCTCTTTTTGTCTTATCAAAAATATTTCTGAATGTTCCTGATAGCTGTTCGTCTTCAATAGAAAAGTTAACCGGCTCTTTTGACATATTCAGGACTACCAATATTTCATCTTTTCCATTTTTTCTTACGTAGGCCAGAATTTTATCATTGGCTGTCGTATTCAGAAGATAAGTAGTAACATGAGGATCTCCTCCTCTTAAGGCAGGATTGGAAGCTTTTACCTCCAATAATGTTTTATAGAAATCGGCAACCTGGTAGGTATGAGTCCATTTGATGACATCTTTTTCGAAAAATTCCAGTCTCTTCATATTCGGAAGTTCCTGACCTGAGTATAATAAGGGAACACCATTCCATGTTGCGGAGAATACCGCCATAGGTTTTGTGATGACCCCATATTTTTCATATTCGGTTCCGTTCCATGAGTTTTCATCGTGATTGGTAGTAAACCATGCTCTCATTGAGGTATCTCCAATATTGGAATATTGTCTCAGCAGATCTTTTAACTCCTGAAGAGGTTCATTTTTTTTGTAATAATCGGCAGACTTGTGCATCCATTTCCAGGAATAGCTGGCATCAAAAACTTTTCCGTATTCCGGGCTTTCCAGCTCATCAAATTCTCCCAGCCAGAAAAGGGGTTTTACTTTTTCCACCTCGGGGCGTGCCTGTTCCCAGAAATCTACTTCTACCCATGAAGCAAGATCACATCGAAAACCATCGATATCGGTTTCCTGTACCCAGAATTTCATGGCATTGATCATAGCCTGACGCATTTCCTGGTTCTTATAGTCAAGTTCAATAATATCATCCATTCCGGAGGCGATATGAAATTTTCCGTCGGGATCTTTCAGATAAAATTCCGGATGTGTTTTTGTCCAGACATGATCCCAGCCTGTATGATTGGCCACCCAGTCGATGATTACTTTGAATCCTAATCTGTGTGCTTCATTCACCATATCTTTAAAATCCTGTAATGTTCCGAATTCAGGATTGACAGAGGTATAATCTGCAGCGGCATAAGGGCTGCCCATACTTCCTTTTTTATTCTGCTGGGCAATTGGGGTAATAGGCATAAACCAAAGTGTTTTTACTCCCATTGATTTCAGGCGGGGCATTTCTTTTGCAAATGCTTTGAAAGTTCCTTCCTGAGTATATTGTCTTATGTTTACTTCGTAGATATTTGTATTATGTTTCCAATCTTTTGGCAGTTCTGTCATCTTCCGGATTTTTTTTTGAGTGGTACAGGAAACAATTCCCAGACCAATTACAGCTAACAAAATTAATTTTTTCATTAAACTATTTTTAACAAAAGTAAGGATTGTTTTTTGGCTGAAAAAGGAGAAAAAAGGCAAAAAGGAAAAATTTACGTTCTTTATTTCCTTACTATTTTGTCATAAAAAAAGCCCCGAATCAAAATCCGGGGCCAGTATATTGTGTTGACTATCTTTCGTCATCATTGTCATCTTCCTCATCAAAGACATCGTCATTGTAGTCTTCTTCTTCCTCATCATCAAAGCTGTCATCATCTTCATCTGAAAAATTCCCTCCAGCTACAAAATCGTCATCAAAACCAAACTCGTCATCTGCCAAAGGCATTGCTGATTTCTTTTTGCTTCCTCCTGCACTTCCGTTTTTGCTAGGTGCCTTCAATGGAACGTTTCCAAATCGGTATACGGTGATTGGATAGTTTACTCCTTTTGTTTCTTCAATTACTTCTACAAGCTCACAGAAGAATTCCCAAAGATCAAGAAGCCCATACTGGAACTGTGCTTTGTCGCCTACATTTTCAAAAGCCTCATCAATGTAAACATCTGACATAATTTCACCATCACCATCATCACTCATATCTTCCAATGGGACACTTTTTACGATTGTTCCGTCATCTTCTAACAGATTAAAAGTAGAAAGCTCATCTCCCTGCAGACTGAATGCACTTTTAATTCCTAAATGTAAGTTCCATAACGTTTGTTTTCCCTTAACTTCAATATCACGGAAAATATCCTCTTTCGCATCTAATATTACGCGGATTTTGTAAACCATATCAGTTTCTTAAATTACTTTTTTGCCTTTATAATTATGATAAATCTCTGTTGCAAATATATAATAAATGACATGTGACAAAAAAATATTTCAGGATTTTTTAAAATATTTTTTTTTCTTACATTTTGCCGGAATTATTTACTTTTTTCGAGCATAAAACTGAACTTCGTACCTTCAAGGTAAACGCTTTCTACGGTAATATTTTCGTTATGTGCTTCAAGGATGTGTTTTACAATGGCCAAACCAAGTCCGGAACCGCCTTCTCTCCTGCTTCTGCTGGTTTCCACACGATAGAATCTTTCAAAAATTCTTGGAAGAATTTCAGATTTGATTCCCATTCCGTTGTCTATAACCTCTATCAGTACCTTATTTTTCAGAACGCTGGTTTTTACAATCACTTTTGCTTCCTGTCTATTGGCATAATGAATAGCATTGGAAATCAGATTGATGAAAACCTGGGAAATTTTTTGTTTATCAGCCTCCACAAAAATCTGTGGATGAAGAGTCTGAATCTGTAGGGTGGTATTTCGTTTTTCCGCTTCAAGATCAAGAAGGTCGAAAATTTCTTTGATTAAAAGATTGACATCAAATTTTGAGACAGTAAGATTGATTTCGCCGGCTTCCAGTCTATTGATCATGTCAAGATCTGTTACAATAGCAATAAGTCTTTCTACTGATTTATCAATTCTTTCCAGGTATTTGTCCCGAATAGTAAGGTTATCCACCCCGCCATCTCTTAAGGTTTCTACATATCCCTGGATAGAAAATAAGGGCGTTTTCAGTTCATGGGAAACATTTCCGATGTATTCTTTACGGTAGCTTTCCATCTCTTTCATCATATCAATTTCTGATACCTGCTGCTGATTGAGGTCTGAAAATCTTTCACCCAATTCTTTGATGGTAATATTTTCGTCATGATTCTGCACTATTTCCTGCGGAAGAAACCCGGAAAGGCCCTTTACCTGCTTTCTGCTATAGTAATTGAAAAGAAGTTCCAATACTACACAGTTTATCATAAAGATCAGGATAATACAGATGAAAAGACCCGTTTTGAATAAAGGGGTCTCATAATAGATATCTTTCAGCGAGTCGAATACAACGACTAAAAGGAGCATTACCAGTGTCAGCAGACAAGAGGCAACGAGGGTAAGTCTGTAAAATTTCAATTTTACAACGTTTTAAGGATTGAACGTAAAGTTAAGATTTTTAAATAATTAAACGATTAGTTTATACCCAATCCCTTTTAATGTCTGAATCGTATTGATTCCGAGTTTTTCTCTTAGCCTTCTGATATGAACATCAATAGTCCTCTCTCCTACAATCACATCATTACCCCAAACTTTTTCAAGAATCTCTTCTCTTTTGAAAACCTTTTCAGTATTGGAAGCCAAAAGGTAAAGCAAATCAAACTCTTTTTTGGGAAGAAGAAATTGCTGTCCGCTTTTGGAAACTCTGAAATTATCTTTGTCGATAACAAGGTCTCCGATTTCGATAAGTTTAGCATTTTCAGAAACCTGAGAGGTTAACTGTAATAATGCATTTACTTTAGAGATAAGGATTTTCGGTTTGATCAGTTTTACGATGTAATCATTGGCACCTGCCTGAAAACCTGCTAACTGAGAAAATTCTTCGCTTCTTGCGGAAAGGAACACAATAAGTGTTTTTTGAAGTTCTTTCACTTTACGAAGTTCCTGACAGGTTTCTATCCCATCTTTTTCAGGCATCATAACATCTAATAAGATAAGATCCGGAACAATTTCCTTTGCTTTTTCTATACCTTCGTTACCATTAGTAGCTGTATAGATATCATACCCTTCCTTTTCCAAATTGTAAGACAGAATCTCTAAAATGTCCAGTTCATCGTCTATTAAAAGAATTTTTTTGCTCATCTTCTAGTTTAAGAATTCCCACAAAATTAATTATTTCAATTGATTTCATCTATCTGTCAAATGTTAACTAATTATTAAAAAATAACATCTTGCAAGTAAATTATAAAATCAATAAAAAAATCAATAAATAAATATACACAAATCAAATATAAGGAATGATATCTACAATTAAAACAAAAATTATAATTATATAAATTAAACATCGATAACTATAAATCTCGTTCATTCGTTAATACAAATTTCATAATTAATTAAGATTCTCCTAAAGTTTTCTTAAAAACTTAGCCTTTATTTTGCCCTTGAAAAAGAAGTAAAAGAAGTAAAATGAAAAAACAACTCCACAAGAGCATAATGCTACTTGCCTTGTTTTCTGCTGGCTATGCTTTTGCACAAAGTCAGATTTTGGAAGGTAGGGTATTGGACGAGAAAGATAATACTCCTATAGAAGGGGTAAAAGTAAAAGTAAATGGTCAGGAAGTAATGACTGACATTTCCGGATACTACTCTATCAACCTTTCCCCTGGTACCAATTACATTGTAACGGTAAGCTCCAATGGATATAATAGAAAAGAGATCAGTGAAGTTATTATCAAAAATGAAGGTAATACTCATCTTGATATCGTTCTGGATAAGCCCTCTATCAAGGAAAAAGAAATTGAGGGAGTTGTCATAAAATCAAATGCAAGAAAAGAAACCATAGCCTCTACCATCGGTTTACAGAAGAATGCCGGTGTAGTTTCTCAGGTTATTGGGGTTGAAGCTATTAAAAGAAGTCCGGACAGAAACACGGGTGAAGTTCTGAAAAGAGTTTCCGGAGTGAGTTTATCTGAAGGAAAATATATTGTAGTAAGAGGTTTATCAGACCGTTACAATCAGGCGATGCTTAACGGTATTCAGCTATCCAGTACAGAACCGGACAGAAAGACTTTCTCTTTCGACCTTTTCCCTGCTAACGTTATCGAAACACTTGTCATCAACAAAACTTTCATTCCTGAATATACCGGAGAATGGGGAGGAGCTTTGATTCAGGTAAACACAAAGGATATTCCTAATAAAAATTTCTTCAATGTACAGGTAGGTGTAGGAGGAAATACGGCTACTATGGGACAGGAATTCCATATGCAAAAAGGTGGAAAATGGGATTTCTTAGGAATTGATGACGGTTACAGAAAGCTGCCCACCAATATGCCTGCAAAAAATGCGTTCAGTATTTTAAGTGAGGGTCAGAAAACCGATATTGGTAAAGGGTTTACAAAGAATTTAGGATACAACAGTATTGGTTATCCTGAAAACTTAAGTTTACAACTTGACGGAGGTTTCAATACCAAATTATTCGGAAAAGATTTAGGGGTAATTGCTGTTTTAAACTATAGTAATAACAAAAGAAGAACTGAATCTACCAACCGTTTCTTTACCATCAACGACCAACTTGCTGATACCAACTTCGATTATTTTACAGAAAAATACAGCAATGATATTATCTTAGGAGGAATGCTGAACCTTTCTTTAAAGCTCAACAGCAATAATAAAATCTCCTTAAAGAATATCATCACCAATAATACGGTGAACCATATGTCCTTCAGAACAGGAAAGGACTTTGAATTTGATCCTATCAACGGGACAAACATTATGGCAAGGGAAATAGGTTTTAAAGAAACTACTTTCTACAATTCTACCCTTACCGGTACTCATAAAATAGATGCTCTTGGCGGGCTTACTGTAAACTGGTACGGAAGCTTCGGAATCCTGGATCAATACATCCCTTTGTTACAGCGTTTACAGTATAACCAATATACTAACATGCCGGGAAGCCCTTATTTAGCATTGATTTCTAATGGTCTTTCTCAAAAATCAGGTAGTGTATTCTACTCTACGCTAAACGATTATTTATATAATGCGGGAGGTGATATTTCCAAGACATTTACAATGTTTGGCCAAAAACAAACCATCAAAGGAGGTTATTTGTTCCAGGTAAAAGACAGAATATACAATTCAAGACCATTCTCTGTAAGACTTGAAAACTTCAACCAGGGATTACTTTCTCAACCTTTTGAAACTATTTTCAATCCTGGTAATTTTGGAACTAACGGAGGATTTACATTTGATGAGATTGCAGGAAATCAGTACAGATATATTGCCAATACCATCCTTAACGCAGGATATTTACAGTTTGACAACAACTTCACACCGTGGTTAAGAGCCGTTTGGGGATTAAGAGTTGAGAACTTTGATCAATTGGTAGGAAGCACGAAAAAAAGTGATGACCGTTTTGTCAATACACGTGTTACAGACTTTTTACCAGCTGTTAACTTGACATTCAAGGTAAATCCTAAAATGAATATCCGTCTTGCAGGTTCACAAACTGTTGTAAGACCAGAATTTAGAGAGGTTTCTCCGCTGGCATATTATGATTTTGATCTTGGAGCGACTGTAATTGGGAACAAATCAATTGAAAGAACTAAAATTACGAGCGCCGATGTTCGTTGGGAATATTACCCAAGAAACGGGGAGATTATCTCGGTGGCCGCTTTCTATAAAAATTTCAAAAAGCCGATTGAATTATACTTCAACCAATCAGGGGTAGGAACCAGTAACACCTTCAACTACCTTAACGTAGATAAAGCTGATGCTTATGGTATAGAAGTAGAGGCCAGAAAAAAACTGGATTTTGTAAGCGCTCTTAGGAACTTTACGCTGGGTGGAAACGTAGCTTTAATTAAAAACAAAGTAACAGACGAAGCAACTAAGATTGACAGACCAATGCAGGGACAGTCTCCTTATACTGTCAACGTAAGCCTTCAGTATGATACTGAAAAATCAGGATGGTCTTCTACTGTACTATTTAACATGATCGGAAGAAGAATCCTTTATGTAGGAAACGATCAGGTTCCACCAATCTGGGAAGCACCTAGACCTCTTTTAGACTTCCAGCTTGCTAAAAAATTATGGAATAACAAAGGAGAAATCAAGCTGAATGTTTCAGATATTCTGAACCGTCGTGCTAAATTCTACCATGACCTGAATGACAACGGTAAATATGACAGCAAAGATGCTCTTGCCATTGAAAGACTTTCAGGAACCAATATCAGTTTAACACTGGGATACAATTTTTAATTCACTCAACAAATAATCTAATAAATAATTTAATTCTTTATAACATGAAAAAGTTCGTTTTATATTCTTTAATGCTTGGCGCTCTAGTATCAACTACCGCATGTAGAAATATAGAAGAAGATGGACCTACCATTATTCAAGATGGAGGTAACGGAAACGGAAATACTGAAAACCTTATTCTTTCAGGAAAAATCACTTCCAGCATTACGCTTAAAGCAAATAAAATCTATAAGCTAAGAGGACTAGTATATGTAACTAACGGAGCTACTTTAACTATCGAACCAGGTACAAAGATCGTAGGTGAAGCTGATAAAAACGGAGCTTTGATCATTACAAGAGGAAGTAAAATCATGGCAGAAGGAACAGCTGCCAACCCTATTATCTTCACTTCAGAAAAACCAAGTCCTAAAAGAGGAGACTGGGCAGGTGTAGTAATTTTAGGAAACGCTCCTACTAATGCATCTTTCGGAGGAGTAAACGGGGTTGGAGAAATTGAAGGAGGTATCAACAACTCTGACGGTCTTGGACTTTATGGTGGAACAAATGCTGCTGACAACAGTGGTATATTAAAATATGTAAGAATTGAATATGCAGGATATGCATTCTTACCGGATAAAGAGGTTAACGGACTTACTTTCGGAGGTGTAGGTAACGGAACTACAGTAGACTACGTAGAAGTTGCTTATGCTAATGATGACAGTTTCGAGTGGTTCGGAGGAACAGTAAACTGTTCTCACCTTATTTCTTACAAAGGTCTTGATGATGATTTCGATACAGATAACGGTTTCTCAGGAAATGTACAGTTTGGTATCGCAGTAAGAGATTCTCAGGTGGCAGACGTTTCAGGTTCTAACGCATTTGAATCTGATAATGATGCTAACGGTTCTACATTAACACCTCAGACATCAGCTACATTCTCTAACATGACGATTATCGGGCCAATCAACTCTGCGGCTCCTGGATCTATCAACGCTTTATTCCAGAATGCATTACAGATCAGAAGAAATTCTTCAATCTCTGTATTCAACTCTGTATTCACAGGATTCCCGGTAGGTTTATTCATTGATGCTACGAAAGGAGCTCCAACGGATAACAATATTGTAGGAAATAAATTATTCTTTGAAAACAACATTTTAGCAGGAAATACAACTCCTTTAAAATTCGGACCATCTACATCAACTCCGACAACATATACATTAAACGATCTTACGACTTGGTTTAATGCTAAAGGAAATACAATCCTTGCTTCTACAGCTGATGTAAAACTTGCCGGCGCATGGGCTCCTGCAGGAACTACACCAAACTTCACTCCTACTGCAGGTTCTCCATTATTAACAGGTGGAGCATTTACAAACCCTAAATTAGCTACTTGGTTTACACAAGTAACATACAGAGGTGCTGTAAAAGATGCTACAGATACATGGTATGCAGGATGGACAAACTTTAACTTATAACATCATCATATAAGTACCTAGATTTAATTTCAAATAGAAGGCCTTCAGAAGTATTTTCTGAGGGCTTTTTTTATTGTTAATATCAGACATTATGATTAACTGCCCAAATCAATATTAAGGGGTGTTCATATTGTAAAAACAGAAAAAGGGAATATGAACAGTAATTTTTATCGCAGATGGATCGATTTTTATTTATTTTATGAATAGGTTTTGGCTAAAGCCAGTGAATTTATTCATATTTAATAACGGGCTAAAGCCCGTTTCTATTGATAGAGAAGAGACCCGAAACCCGGATCCCGAAACTCATAATTTATAATTCAATAAAAAGCCACCAGAAAAGCTTCCGATGGCAGTTACAAAAAACAAGTGTATAAAAAATATATACTTCAGATTAATTTCTCCAAAACAAATTCCCGTCATTCATCAGGGCTTTTATTTCAGACATCCTGGAAACGGCTTCTGCAGAACATGAAGCTTCTGTGAGAACAATTGCAGCCTCATCACCGGCTTTAGGCCACTGCTGTTGTCCTTTTTCATCCAGAGGAAGAATACTTTGAGTAGCAAACTGTAAAACTCTTGACAGGGCAAATTCTGTGGCATAACCGTACAGCTCTGCAATAAGATTGGCTTTCTGCAGCATACTTCCGGATCCGAATGTACTCCAGTAGTCCTGTACGTTATCATTTCCGATCAACACATTCACACCATACTTTTTCAGGGTTGGTATTGGAATTACCGTTCCTTTAAAAGGTACAGAAGATGCAATTCCTACTTTTCCGGCAGCCAGTCTTTCTGCAATCTGCTCAGTTTCTTTAGGGGAAAGATGAGCCAAAGCAAATGCATGGCTTACAAATGTTTTTCCCTGAAGCTCCGGATTTTCAATTGCTTTATCAATCAGATAATTGATGGTTTTCATTCCGGACTCTCCTGCTTCATGCAGGTGAATATCAATGCCTTTATGGTGATCCAACGCGAGCTGAACGGTAAAATCCATTACCTTTTCAATACTTCCGTCAATACTCAACGGATCCAATCCACCAATGAACGTCACACTTTTCAGCTGGGCTGCCGCTTTCATCAAAGGAGCAGATTCCGTATAATAAACGCCATGCTGCGGGAAGGCAACCAATTCAGCTTTGAAAGAATCTTTTTTATTTTCAAGAGCCTGTTCAAGATGTTCCAGAGACTTTAATCCTGATGTAGGATCAATATTAAAATGGGTTCTCGCAAAATGAGTTCCGTAGTGCTGCTGCAGACTGATCAGCTGTTCTGCTCTGCTTACAGAAGTTTTCAACAGTTCAGGGATAATTTCCTGCTCATAGGCAATCATATCTTTCACCGTTCTTCTTTTCGGAGAAAGTGCCTGCCATGGCAGACCATATAATGTTTTATCCAGATGGATGTGCATATCTCTGAAAGCGGGAAGCATCAGATATCCTTTTGCATCGATTGCTTTTAAAGAAGGATCATTTGCTTTTACTGTTTTTATTTTTCCGTTTTCAATTTCGATACTGAAAAGATCAGTTTTTGTTCCGGTAACCTCTTCATTTTCGTATTCAAAACCTGTTTCCAGGCGGACATTTTTAAGGGTATAGTTTCCTTTTGCAGTTAATTGATAGGGAAATTGCATGATTTTAAATTTAACAATACAAAATTAACCAGCCCTGAGCGTAAAACCGGTGTATCAATTATGTCTTGTTTTGTACAGATTATTCTTTGAATTGGGAAGGTGTCATTCCCGTCTGTGCTTTAAAGAATTTGGAAAAGCTGGCGTGATCATAGAAACCGAGATCGTATACAATATCTTTCACAGACATTTCAGAAACTTTTAAAAGTCTTTTGGCTTCCAGTAAAATACGATCCTGAATAAGAGATGATGCCGAAGCATTAAGATTTTTCTTGCAGACAATATTCAGATAATTGGCAGAGATATTCAGTTTATCAGCATAAAAAGAAACGGATCTTTCTGTTTTGAAATGTTCATCAATAAGATGCAGAAACTTTGAAATAATGGGATTTGAGTTATAGACTTCAAAATCTTTGAAAGCTCCTTCCACAGATTTACTCACCAGCAGGCCAATCAATTCGCTTCTTTTCTGAATCAGTTCCCAGAATATTTTTTCTGTGCTCAGTTCTTTCTGGATGGCCTGAAATTCATACAGAAAATTTTCAAAAACGTCTTTGGAAAGATTAATCACCGGATGATTCTGGTAATAGGATGCAGAAAATCTTAACGAGGGCAGAAAACTTTCAAACCAGTCTCTGCTGATCATCAGCTGATAACCAATGGTTTCTTTTTCAATGACCCACTGATGTACCTGATCCGGAAAAACAAGATGAATCTGGTAGTCTTTCACCTGATATTCTGTAAAATCTATGGTATGCGAACCGACTCCGTGCTCAAAAAGATTGATGATAAAAAAGTCATGTTTGTGGGGATCATCAATGGAGCGTGCTCCCGAAAGTTCATTGAACAGCAGATTACAGCCTTTCAACTGATTTTCACTAAATTCCTGAATTCCTAAAATAGGAAAATGATCCGTATGGTAAGCCACTCTGCCTGATTTTCTCCTAAAATTACTAAAATTTATGAGAGAAAAACTAAAACAACCACAAAAGGAACAAAAGTTTTATCTCCATCACGCTATCTTCAATTTCCACCTTGCTTCTGTAATGGTCTCTGAAATCTTAATGAATTTACAGGCTTTCCCTCGTAAAACTTTTATACCCTTTGTGGTCAAAAAAACACAACTAAAAATATATTAAATTCCTTTTTATATTGAATTAAAAAACAATGTTTCCCTCATGTACTAAGGACTTCACATCCGAAATTCTCGAAACAGCTTCTGCAGAACAACTTGCATTGATAAGAACAAAATCTGCTTTATCTCCGGATTTTGGCCATTGCTGTGTTCCTTTATCATCCAATGGAAGGATATTTCCTGTTGCAAGCTTTAAACTTCTTGACAATAAAAATTCTGTTGAGTATCCATACAATTGCGCCATTAAGTTGGCTTTCTGAAGTACACTGCCAGTTCCGAAAGTATTCCAGTGATCTATAATACTGTCATTTCCTGTCAGAACCGTTACCTTATGTTTGTAAAGCGTTGGTATGGGCATAATCAGCCTGCCAAAAGGGATTGTGGAAACAATTCCGATCTGCGCTTCACCTAATTTTTCAGCGATTTCTTCCTGTTTTGCTGGTTCCAATTTTCCAAGGACAAAACAGTGGCTTATGTAGGTTTTCCCTTTAAGCTCAGGATTTTCATTCACTTTTTTAATCAAGTATTCTACAGTTTTTAATCCTGAATCTCCCGTTTCATGCAGATGGATATCTATTCCCTTTTTATTGTCCAGAGCAAGCTGAACCGTGAAGTCTACTACTTTTTCAATATCTCCATCGATGTTGAATGGATCTACTCCTCCGATGAAATCAATATCCATTTTCGCAGCTTCTTTCAGGTAAGGCACAGAGTCCGTATAAAACACTCCATGTTGTGGAAAGGCTACCAGCTCAGCACCAAAGCTTTTCTTTTTATTTTCTAAAGCCTTCTGTAAATTCTTTAACGACTTAAGTTTGGAAGTGGGTTCAATATTCACATGACTTCTGGCATAGGAAGTTCCTTTTGACTGTAATAATTCGATCAGTTTTTCTGCCTTGAAGGTTGAATTTTTCAGCATCTCCGGAAGTATTTTCTGCTCCAGTTCTATCATTCCTTTGATTCCTCCCGTTCTTTTTCTCACAGCCTGCCATTGATCGCCATAAAAGGTTTTATCAAGATGAATATGCATATCTTTAAATGCAGGAAGCATCAATAATCCTTTCGCATCAACCGCTTTAGCGTTAGGCTGGTTTGGAGCAATCTTTGTAATTTTTCCGTTTTCAACTTCTACATAGAACAGATCTGTTTGGGTAGAAACTACTTCCCCATCCTGGTATTCAAAACCTGTTTCCAGACGAACATTTTTAAGGCTCATTTTTCCTTTTGCAGAACTATTATTTTCATCAGATAAAGGTGATGCCGTCATAATATTGGGTATTAAAGTTAATCCTGCTACAGCCAATGCTGAATTCCGGATAAAATCCTTGCGGGAGATATTATTGTCTGAGGTCTTCATGTCCAATCTATTTAATACAAAATTAAAAAGAAGTGTCCCTGAACAAAGTGTATGAATTATTACAAAATCTGTATGATTTATGCATTGTTTTGATTACTTACTAAAATACCCGGTCTATCTTTTCATACTACAATAAAAAAGTATTCACGGGAATTGTCTTTCCGTAGGAATCCAGATTATACTATTTCTACACTGTCAGACTCCTACGGAGTGACAAAGAGACTGGCAAAGCTTTGTGTTTCAACTATAACTCATAATTAACAACTAATATAAAATTATCAATACCGCTTGTCATTCTGTAGGAATCCAGATTATAATGTTTTTACACTGTTGAGACTCCTACGGAGTGACAAAGAGACTGGCAAAGCTTTGTGTTTCAACTATAGCTCATAATTAACAACTAATATAAAATTATCAATACCGCTTGCATTCTGTAGGAATCCAGATTATAGTGTTTTTTCACTATCGAGACTTCTACGGAGTGACAAAGAGACAGGCCAAACTTTCTGTTTCAACTATAGCTAATAATTAACAACTAATATAAAATTATCCATAACGCTTGTCATTCCGTAGGAATCTAAGCTATTATTAGTTTTATTTGTTGAGACTCCGACAGAGACTCCGTTGAGATTTTTTCAATCTAAACTCTTCAAATCAAATTTCTTTTGCATAAAAAAACCGGATCTAAAATCCGGTTTCATTATTATTTATTTGTTAGAATATTCAAATTTTCTTACAGCTTCCAGCGTCATATCAATTTCTTTATCCTTGATTGCATCACTGATGAAGTAAGTTTCGTACCCACTTGGCGGAAGGTATACCCCATTCTGCAACATTTGGTGGAAGAAGTTATTGAACAATGAATGATTAGCTTCCTGTGCCTCATCAAAGTTTGAAACTCTGTTGATATGGAAGAATACAGACATCATAGAACCTTTTCTGTTGATTTTATGAGCGATTCCTTTTTCATTTAAAATTTTCCCGATCTCAAAATCCAATGTCTCTGTTGTTTTATGCAATCTGTTGAAAAACTCAGGGTCATTTTTAATAAGCTGAAGGGTTTTTAATCCGGCTCTCATTGCTAAAGGATTTCCACTTAATGTTCCTGCCTGGTAAACACCTCCTTTTGGTGCCAGATGGTCCATAATCTCGTTTCTTCCTGCGAAAGCTCCTACCGGAAGTCCTCCACCGATTACTTTTCCGTAAGTTACTAAGTCTGCTTTTACATTGAAAAGTTCCTGCGCTCCTCCGAAAGCCAGTCGGAAACCGGTCATTACTTCATCAAAGATTAATAAAACTCCGTTTTCATCACAGATCTTTCTCAGGTTTTGTAGGAAATTGTTTTCCGGCAATACACATCCCATATTTCCCGCAACCGGTTCTATAATTACTGCTGCAATTTCTCCCTGGTTGTGACGGAATAAATCCTCAACCTGTTCAAAATCATTATAACGGGCTAATAAAGTATCTTTTGCAGTACCAGCAGTTACTCCCGGAGAATTTGGATTTCCGAATGTAGCAGCACCACTTCCGGCTTTAATCAGGAATGAATCTGAGTGTCCGTGGTAGCAACCTTCAAATTTTACAATCTTATCTCTTCCTGTATATCCTCTTGCCAGCCTGATTGCACTCATACATGCTTCTGTTCCGGAAGAAACCATTCTGATCTGGTCAATATTCGGGACATTTTCAATAATGAATTTTGCAATTTCTGTTTCCAGTTCTGTAGGTGCTCCGAAAGAGAATCCTTTCTCTGCCTGTATCTTCAGTTCTTCCAATACTTCAGGATGGGTGTGTCCTAAGATGGCCGGGCCCCATGAATTGATATAATCGATATAAGTATTATCATCTGCATCGGTAAGGTAAGCACCCTTTGCCGATTTCATGAAAACAGGCACTCCTCCTACGGATTTGAATGCTCTTACCGGAGAGTTTACTCCTCCCGGAATGTATTTGTAGGCTTCATCAAATAAAGCCGAACTTCTTTGATACTTCATATATACTTAGTTGCTGTTGACAGCTGCCGGTTGGCAATAAACTGTCAACGGTAAACTCTCAACAAAAAATTAAATTAGTTTCGTGGTTTTTTGTCTATTAAATAAATCAGTTGTCCTGCAGATGGCTGTTGTCCTTCATCCATTCTGTTTTTGGCATACAATTTATGTAATTTGATTCCGAATTTTTGGGCGATATCATGCATATCTTCTCCGGACACCGCTTTATAGGTTGCTGTATTTCCTGTAGAATTTTTTGACTCAAGGAAAACAATATCATTTTTCTTTAAGGTTTCACCTTCCAGTTCATTCCACTTTATCAGTCTGCTTTCGCTGACTTTGAATTTATTGGCGATGAATTTCACATCAGTATCTTCAGGAATTACAATATATTTCAGACCGTCATTCGGATGGCTTTTGATAAGAATGGAATTAAGAATTTCAGCTTTCGTTTTGATTCTTTCCACTCTTTTTTGCTGTTGTGCGTAAGAAGTCTGTTTGTAAGGAACTTCTACAGTCACCGGGTCTTTAGCTTTTTTCAATGCTTTTGAAGGCTCCAGCTGTGCCATGAAAGTTCTGTCGTCTTTCAGATCCGGATACATTTTAAGAACAGCGTACAATACTTCATTAGAATTGGTATTGTCGTATTCGTATAGTCTGTATTTTTCAATTTTGGTAATAAGAATTGAAGCATAGCGCGGATTGGTGGCATATCCTGCTTTTTTTAAACCGGTTGCCCACGCTCTGTAATCTCTCATATCCAGTTTGAAAAGATTTGCGTAATATTTTCTTGTGGATAAAAATATAGAATGATCTTCATAAGACTGTCTTGGATCGTCATACACACGGAAGCATTCATTAGGTGCATCATCGGTATGTTTCATCGTTCTACCGGTCCAGTCTTCTTTACATTTTATACCGAAGTGGTTTTTACCTTCCTGTGCCAATCTGCTTTGCCCGCCTCCGGTTTCCAGTAATCCCTGGGCAAGAGTAATAGAAGCCGGAATTTTATATTTTTCCATTTCTTCTACGGCATATTTAGCAAACTTCTGAATATACTGATCTTCGGTTGCCCAAGTCTGGGCTGAAAATTTTGATAAAACTAAAAGGCTTATGGATAGAAAAAGTCTTTTCATCTTATATTTTTTATTGTTTTAAAATGAAAGATGGAACACTAAGTGTTTCATGTTTTTCAATTTTACTTATATAATTAAATTTCTATTCTGTTTTTCCAACAGCAGATTAGCTCCTTCAATTCCCTGTAATCCACCAGTGTGAAAGCACAAAATCTTACTGTTTTCAGGAAAATATTCTTCTTCTATCAGTTCAAAAACCTTCTCCATCATTTTCCCTGTATAAATCGGTTCCAGAGGAATACCGTATCTCTCCTTGAAATCATTGATAAAACGGACGTTTCCATCACTTATTTTACCATAACCTCCAAAACATGAATCTATTAGATTAAAATTTTGTCTCAAAGTTAATTCAAAAATTTTATTTTCCAGTGAAGCATCATCAACCGCTTTAAATCCTATAACTTTCTGATTTTCTTCACAAAATTTTGAAATCCCTGCAATGGTTCCTCCGGTTCCAACTGCGGTGCAAAGATAGTCAAAATCTTTTGTTTGTTCGTTGAGCATCATTTTCACCCCTTCCACTGCCTCTTCATTGGTTCCACCTTCAGGAACAATCAATGCCTCAGGGAACTCCTGCTGAAGGAATTCTGTGAGTTTTTCTTTATGGCGGTATTCTTCACGGGTGACAAATTTCAGGTTCATTCCATTTCTTTTGGCAAAAAGTAATGTGGGGTTATCCCTCCATTTATGCTGAAGCTCTTCTCCTCTGATGATTCCCAGTGTTGGAATACCTGCCAGACTTCCTACTGCGGAAACTGCGGCTATATGATTGGAAAAAGCACCTCCAAAAGTAATAATATAGGGATTATCAGGATTTTTTGCCAGATAATGATTGACATTATGGAATAGTTTCCAGTATTTATTTCCTGAAATTAGCGGATGAATCTGGTCTTCCCTTTTAATAAACAGTTGTATGTTTTTATGAATTGGAATTTCCTGAATGGGAATAGGTTCTGTGGGAAGTTGTAATAGCATTTCAGTTTTTAGCGACTCAAGGTTTATTCTTTACAAAAGTAGGAAAAGATTTAGTGTGGTGTGAGTTTTCTTTTTTTCTCACAGATAATGCAGATTTACACAGATTTTTTTTGTTTTTTTTTATTCTATATGAATTGTTTATTGTAAGTTTCGGCTAAAGCCGAATAAATTTGAAATTATTTGATAAGCGGGCTAAAGCCCAGCTCTATTGAATATAGATAATATTTAAAATCACAGTCTAAATATAAAATACAAAACCAACCTCTCAAACCCCGAAACACGAATCCCGAAATTCATCATTCATCATTCATCATTTCAAAGGTATTTTCTAAAGTTCCAGAATTTTCTTTTTTTGAGATAATTCAGGTTATTTTCATGGGCATAAGCTTCTCTTTCAAAAGAAATTCTTCTGTAAGCAAGATATCCGTCTTTAAGTTTGAAAAACCAGTAATAATATTCAATAACATAAAAAATATAGAAGAAAATGATGAGCATTTCCATCTGTTGCCGCAAATGGATTTTTTCATGATTAATCAATACATTATTTTCCTTATCTTCGGGTTTCCTAATGAAGATAAAGGGAAATAGAGCAATGCCATTAATTTTTAATTTTTTTAAAGGCTTTTGGCATACAATTATCATAGTAACAAATATAAAAAGTTTTTTGACTAGCATTTAACTTATGGCCCATTATGACATCAAAGAAGGTGAAGACTTCTACTATAATGAACAGGGGTACAAGGTTTTTACAGAAAAATTTCATCTGAAAAGAGGATATTGCTGTAAAAGCGGCTGCAGACACTGTCCTTACGGGTACGATAAAAAGACTGATACATTCATTAAAAGTGATAAAAAAAATAAATAAAATGAAAAAATATATTTTTATTTTGTTGGCATCTGCTACTTTAGGCTTAACTTCTTGTAGCCCTTTTCAGGTACGTTCAGATTATGCTGAAAGCGCCAATTTCAATTCTTATAAAACTTACAAAATAAGAATTGATGATCTAAAATTGAATGATATTGATAAAGACAGGGTACTGAACGAACTGTCGAGACAGCTTCAGAGCAAAGGACTTCAGTCCGGAGAAAATCCTGATCTGATTATCAACGTAAAAGCAAATCATAAAAAGATTACTGACATCAATTCCTCTTCTCCTTACGGAATGTGGGGATGGGGCGGACCTTTCGGATGGGGTGTTGGTATGAACAGAACCTGGACAACGAATTACAATGAAGGCGCTCTGATTGTTGACCTTATTGATGCAAGAAGCAACAAATTGGTTTGGCAGGGTATCGGAAGCGGAATTTCTGTAGACTCTCCAAAAGCAAAACAGAGACAGATTCCAGAGATTATGGCTGAGATTATGAAAAATTATCCGCCACAAAGAAAATAAGATGTAAGTCATCCATTATATAAGCCGGTACGTTTTGTATCGGCTTTTTTATGCTTTGTGTTTTTTTCACGCAGATAAGACAGATTTGCACAGATAATTATGTTTAATGATTCGTGAGTTTTGTATGATTATTTTTAGATTTTGTCTGAAATCAGATAGATTTTTGATTTATTTTATCAGTGAGATCCTTCGACTACGCTCAGGATGACAGCCACTCCTATTGAATTGAATGCAGATACAGATATTTAATCGCAACATCATTCATCATTCATCATTCATTACTTATTTTATTTACATGCAGTGCATTTAAAATTAACGATTTTGTAATTTTTTATTTACAAAAATTGTAGTATTCTTGCTTAAACTTGTATTAATATGAAAAAAGTTATTTTATTTTCTGTATTTGCGGGACTTGCCCATGCTCAGGCTCCTGCAGGATACTACAACTCTGCCAACGGACTGAGTGGCGCAGCGCTGAAAACCGAATTAAGCAGCATTATCTCTAACGGACATATGGATAAAGGCTATAGCGGGCTTTGGACAGCATATAAAACCACTGATATTGATAAGGATTACGAAAATGACGGAACAATCCTTGATATTTATTCAGAAAGACCTTCAGGGGTTGACCCTTATAACTATACTCCGGGAAGTGATCAGTGCGGTACCTATTCTACTGAAGGAAATTGCTACAACAGAGAGCATATCGTACCTCAAAGTCTTTTCAATCAAGCTTCTCCCATGGTTGCAGATATTCACTTTATCAGAGCTACAGACGGGAAAGTAAATGGAATGAGAAGTAATTATCCTTTCGGAAAGGTAGGAAGTACTTCTTTTACGTCCCAGAACGGTTCAAAGCTTGGAACTTCTGCTTCTTCAGGATATTCAGGAACGGTATTTGAGCCGATTGATGAGTTCAAAGGAGATGTGGCACGTATGATTTTCTATTTTGTAACCCGTTACCAGAGCAAACTTTCTACATTCTCATCAGGAAACATGTTAGGAAGTTCTACTTTTCCGGGATTACAGACTTGGGAGCTGAACGTTCTTCTGGCATGGCACAATCAGGATCCGGTTTCTCAGGCTGAGATCAAAAGAAATAATGCTTCATATACTTTTCAGGGGAACAGAAACCCTTTCATAGACAATCCAAATTATATAAACCTTATCTGGGGTTCTCAACAGCCTTCAGGTGACACTCAGGCACCTACTACAGCGACAGGTCTGAATGTTTCAGGAACAACTTCCAGCAGCATTTCTCTGGCATGGAATGCTTCTACCGATAATGTAGGGGTAACAGCTTATAATGTTTACATGAACGGAAGTCTGCAAACTACAACGAGTTCAACTTCAACAACAATTTCAGGGCTTACTCCTTCTACTACTTACAGCTTTTATGTTGTAGCGAAGGATGCAGCAGGAAATTCGTCATCGAACAGTTCCACGGTTTCCGGTACTACCAATTCTGGAGGTACTACTCCAGGTACCAGCTGTGCCAATGAAAATTTTGAAACTATTCCTGCAGCCAGCTCTACTTATTCAACCAAAACATGGAGCAACGGAGGTATTTCATGGACCGCCACAGATGCCAGAACTGATCAGACTCTTAATAACAAAGCAATTACGGTAAGAAACGGTTCTTTAACATCAGGCAGCTCTGCAAACGGTATTGGATCCTTAACAGTAACTACACAGCTTAAGTTTTCCGGAACTAATGGTACTTTTGATGTAAAAGTAAACGGAACAACTGTAGGAACTATTCCTTACAGTGCGTCATCTACAACGACAACTATCAATAATATCAACACTTCCGGGAATGTAGTGGTAAGCCTGGTTAATAATTCATCCAGCAACAGAGTGGCTATTGATGATCTTGCATGGACGTGCTATTCAGGATCAAGTGCAAGAATGGCTCAAAGTACAGCTGCTGAAACAACTTCTAACAGTTTTAAAATTTCTCCAAACCCTATTACCAATCAGGAAATTTTTGTAAAAGGAGATCTTCAGAAGGTAAAAAAAGCTGAGATTTATAACCTTCAGGGGAAAACTCTTCAGACGATTGATCAGCCTTTCAGAAATGGAAATTCTATTAAAACCAGAAATCTTGGTCAGGGAGTTTATATTTTGAAGCTGGATCAGGTTACGATGCAGTTCCTTGTAAAATAATTCAGATATCAACTTTATATAAAATGCCGGTCGAAAGAAGACCGGCATTTATTTTTTAAACTCCCGCTGATTTTGCTGATTGAGCAGACCTTTTTAACGCAGAGGTCTTATTTTTTAATGCTTTATTTTAAGAAAGCAAAGAGTGATCAGCAAGCTGATTTGATTAAGCGAATGTTCTAATTTCTTTGTTTCTTTTATCTTAATTAATGTAATTAGTTCAAGGAAATTTTATCCAGATCGGGATATCCTGATCCTTTGAGAAGATCTTTCCATTCTTTATTTTTGAACACGAAAAGATTGCAGCGGTATTCATCAGGTCTGTTATCTATTTTGGTTTCACAATAGTAATAGAGCATATCTTTGTTTCTCCATATGGCCACTTCCTGTCTCATTTTATTATGGGTCTTGATGATTTCATTGTCTTTAATTTCTGATTCAAAACCTTCACGGATGGTATCAAATCTGGGTTTCTGGAATGTTTTGTTCAGATTATCCAGAAGTGCCGTTTTTTCTTCCTCTGTATAGATATCAAGCTGATACATTCCCAACTCATCTTCTTTTTCGTTAGCAAGCGGGCCAATTTCCTGATCTACTTTTCCGAAGTGTAAAATTACTTTATTGGTATTTTTATGATTCTTTCCTTCCAGATCTATTCCATTGAAGTGTAATAATTCTTTTGATGAAAAGGCCAGTTTTTCATTTCCAATCAGGGTCACTTCATTGGTTCGAACAGCTTCTTTCTCTGTTGCTCCGGCAGATTTTAAAATTTCATTGATATTTTGTCCCACAGCAACTTTAGCAAGATTGAAAGGTTCTGTCTGAGTACTTCCCTGTGTTTCAACCAGAGACTCAGTATCTTTATTTTTCTGATGGCCGCATGAAGCAATCGCCAAACAGATCATTGGTATTACTATATATTTCAATCTTTTCATAATGTTAGTGTTAGTATGCAGTTCTCAATAATAAAACAGAAAAAAGTGGATTCAAGTATCCGGAAAACGTTTTTTATTCATTTTTAACTTCAAATTCCTATTTCTTTGCATGAATATAAAACGCCTATATTATTTCAAATTCTTCCTTTCCTTCGGGAATATAAAATGAAATATCAAGCATCAGTTCTTCTTCTGTTTCCGGGTTTTCCAGATATAAAGCAGATTCTCCGTTTGCCTTTTTTAAAAAAGCGACTTTATTTTCTGCACATACAAACATAACGGCATCTTTAGAAACTGGTTGTATTTTAAATCCGGATTTGAAATCTTTTACAAGATCAGTAAAACGTTCTTCCGATTCTGCTTTCGACAGATACATTGAAGCGGCCATATTTTCCTCTCTTTTGGAAATTAATTTTTTATAATCCTCAAATTTATTTTCTCTTATTAATCTTGATATATGATCATAAGCCTGTTCCAGTTTTTTTCTGTTGTCCTTAATATCCTGCAGATTTCTTCCGTTCTGCCACGCAGACAGCTGATAGGGAACTTCTGCTTTAAAGGAACCCACATGTTTAATAACCTGTTTCTTTTTATCTTCTATAGCTTCAGAGCGATAGTCACCAAACTGTTGGTCAAAGACAAAATCATTAGCCACATCAAAAAGTTTAATATTAAATTTCAATTCTGATTTAGGGTGCAGCTGCAAATCGCCAATATTAGGTAAAATGGTTGCTGATATAGACTGAACACCACTTTTCAGTATGGCAAAATTAATCGGAATATTAGTAGCTACCTGCCCTTCAACATTCATATGAATCACAGGATAATCATTAATCCTTATCTCGAACAAACAGGCTGATGCACTGAAGTCGATCATATAATAGGGTTGTTGTATCATAATTTTAGTTTTTAATGATTTTAGACCAATCGGTAAACATTTTACTGATGGTATTGGTATTGATGATGCTAAAGCAGAACATTCCCAGGAGAATAGAGCTCCAGCACCACGCAAGCTTCACTCCGTTCTTATCTGTTATAAAAAAAAGAATCAGCATAGTGACTGTTCCAAAAAAGAATGTGAAAAGCAGGGTGTATAGTATGGCCTGAATAATATACATATTGAATTTCAGTTTTCTGAAAACCCAGCCTATCATACTGACCACCATAATCAGACCTATAGGAAGCAGCAATGCCCCGAAAAGAACAATTTCGGGTTTTTCCATCAGTATACTTTCATACCCGAAAAATGTATTAAAACTGAACTCCTTCATACTGTTTTTCCTGATTTGAAACTTCTAATAAGGTTTTGTCTTTATAGCCTAGCATTTTTGCCAGAATAACATTGGGAAATTCATGAATTCCTATATTATAAAGGCTTACGCTGTCATTGAAAAATTCTCTTCTGTCTGCTATTTTATCTTCCATTCCGGAAACTCTTTTCTGTAGTTCCAAAAAGTTATTATTAGAAAGAAGGCCCGGATAGTTTTCTGAAACGGCAAAAAATGATGAAAGCGCTCTTGAGGTCTCGTTTGCGAGTTCCGTTTTTCTGTCAGAATCATTCGTAGTGTTATAGAAAGTTCTAAGCTCAGTCAGTTTGGTAAGCAGATCTTTTTCATGATTCATAAACTGTTTGGCAACGTTTACAAGGTTAGGAATTTCATCGGCTCTTTGTTTTAAAATAACATCTATATTCCCATATGCTTTTTCCACATTGAATTTCAGCATGACAAGCTTATTGTACAAACTGATGAAAAAAGCCAGAATGGCTATGATAAGAAATACGGCGATAACGATGGCTACAATTTGATCCATTATTGTGATAAGATTAAAATCATTACTATAAGTATAACGATACAGGTTACCAGAAATGATCTCAACAGAGGCTGGTATTTATTCCAGACTGAAATTCCTGCTGCAGTGGTAATTCCTAAAAGCTTATGACCTGTATCTTTTCTGATAAAGGCTTCACCGTTTCTGGAATCAGCGGCACCTACCAACAGCATTTCCTGACCAGATTTAAGCAGTGTTTCCTTATATCTTTTCTGTCCGTTATAACTTACATTTGTTTCTTCGATGAATATCAATTCTATCCCTTCCGGATGTACTTCAATAGTTCCTGTATCATCCTGCATCTGAAAGAGATTACACTGGGTTTCTTTATGAATGGTTGTATAAGAGTTTTTTCCATCCTTATCTCTTGTAACATCTTCAATAGTATAATAATATCCTATGCATTCTTCTCTTGCAACAGGTGAAATCAAAGGTTCTTTCATAATCAGTTTCCCCTGAATTTCTACCAGTCCCATGGCCACTGATTTTATTTTGGATGTAGGTAATGATGCCTGAATTCTTAAAAATCTTTTTCTAGAATTAGGAAGCAGTAAAACAACTGCAATAATAGAAAGTATAACTAACGGTAAATACGTAATTACTTTTTCTGCATAATAATCATAATTATCCATCAATAAGAGTCTGCTATGGAGTATAAGTTTTTACAAGATGTGCAGCAGCAGTTTCCTGTCCGTCTGCGGTCTTCACCTGATTGTCTACAATATAGAGAACAGAGGAAGTATTGGGTTTATTATTGGTGTATTCATAATATTGTACAAGTACCATGGTTTTATCTTTCATATCCCATAGATAGGCTGCATTTCCTAATATTTTTCCTTCGCTGTTCTTTGCGGGAATTCCGGCAAGAACCTTAGGATTTTTGTATTGTGATTTAAGATAAGCCAAAAGATCATTTCCTGCAGCGGTATCTTCCCATTCTATTTTTATTCCTTTTGTAAGTTTTTCCGCAGGATTGTTTATTAATAATCCTACCGTAGAGCTTTTTACCTTATTTTCTTTATGTTCCGGAAAGGAGATATTCCCGAATTTGTATCCGGCTACATCTTTGGTATACGCAATAGGGAGTGTGGTTACAATTTCCCTTGCCTCTGTCTGATACTTGGTATCTTTTAAAACTTCTTTATACCCTTTGGAAAAATCTACTTTCTCCAGGTCTGTCTTCTGTTGTGACTGGCATGATACAAACATGATAAAACACAAAATTATTAAAACGATCTTTTTCATATTATCTAATTTCTTATTAACGGAATATCGGCACTGAATCCGAAAAGTTCTTCGAGACTTTTGATGACATCAAATTTAGGTACAATTTCGTTAAATTTACCTTCTGCGATAATACCTTCATCTTCCGAACTTCCTTTAAGTTCTGCCGGTTTTTTATTACCTCCTCTAGGTATTTTCTTTTTGGCGGACATTCCTACTTTTCCTTTGATCACATATTCAGCATTGAGCCCATCGAATCCTAATTCCGGACGGTAATTTAATCCTTTATCATCAAATTTCACACCATGCCCGAATGTAATGGAAGCTGATCCCTTACCGCTCATCTCAAAATATCCTTCTACTTTAACAATAACAAGATTGGCTTCTGCTTTTGCCCAAACTCCTGCTTTCAATTCAATTTTAAGGGTATTTTTTGCTTCTATTTTTCCCTGCGTGTCCCCTTTTTCACTTACGGTATTGAATGAAAAACCAACTGAAGTTTTGATTTCACTTGAAATAACGAGATCAATATAAACATCTGAGCTTAGTTTAGCTCCGAAATCATCATTCCCAAATTCCACCCCTGTGTTCATCTGGTCTTTGATCACTCCATATAATCTCACCGCTCCCGGCGCAGCAGTTCCTCCACTTACCGCTCCTGCAACAAGTCCAACAGCAGTACAGAGAAGGTCAACAGTGACCTCTAATCCTATCAGGGGTTCTGCATTAAAAGATATATCAACCTTTGTTCCTAATCTTTCTATTTCTGTATTTTTCTGTTTGGCTCTTTCCAGGCACCATTCTCCCTTCAGATTAATATTGGGTGGTTTGATGGCAAAAGTTACCGGAAGACCTTTAAAACCCATGTTTCTAACTTGTCCTTTAGTTTTGTTGGTAATACCATCAGACATTGCTCCGAATGAACCAAAAAGATCATAGAGCTTTTTAAATTTTGTTTCGTATTCTCCTTTAAGCTCTTTACTTCTCTGAAAATTTCCGCTTCTGTTCTTTTCCCATTCACTTTTCAGACTGAATCCGAATGAAGCATCTTTTTGTTTCCATCTTCTTTCAGCGCCTATTTTACCGGCTTTTGCCTGTAGGTCTTTATGTTTTGCAGCGGGCTGGTTTTGCCATTTTACGCTAAGCTCATTGGTAAGATTAACAAAGAAAGTTAGCGTCCATTTAATATCCGGATAGGCCTTGATTAATACAGTGGTTCTTTTTTCATTACTGAAATACCTGCAGGTATGGGCATGCAAATGGAACTGGTTTGGATTAGCCCACATAGGCCAGATGTAATGTATAGGCATCGTATCAAATTTGGATAAATCTGAATACACTCCATAATTAAATGAAGGTGTAGTAAATGTCTTTACGGTGTCTCCTTTATCGATGGCCTGGCCTACATCTACGATCAGGACCTGTTTCTTATGTTTTCCTTTGCTGTCTCTGAAACATTCATTGGTTTGAAAACCTGTAACATCAATCGTTAAGTCTTTCTTCATAGATACGCTAGGTGCTGTCACTTCATAGTTAACAGTCTGGGCATCATGGGCATTGAACACGAATGAGATATCTACTCTACGGTTGTTTTCGTAGTCTTTTTCATTTTTATATTTGATATTATCTCTTCCCTTTTTATCATCTGTAGGATCTACTTCTCCTTTTCCCACAGAGATTATTCTTCTGGGATCTAATCCACCGTCTGCAAAGAATTTTTTGACAACGTCTGCTCTTCTTTGGGAAAGTCCTTTATTATAATTCTGTTTTCCAATAACACAGGCATAACCACTCAGATTCATGGTGGCATCTTTATGTTCTAAGAGGAATTTGAGTACATTATTCAGAATGGCTACTCCGTCTTTATCTATGACCGTAGAATCAAATTTATAAAAGATTGTTCTCTGAATATGTTCCTGCAGTGCAGGCGATTGTATTTGCTTTACACCGTTACCATTATCAAAAACTTTAACGGTTGTATTATTAGCCTTACCATCTTTTATTTCACTTTCTGTAATCTTAATGACTTCAAACTTACAAGGTTCCAGTCTGACAGAATTTACATCCGGCTTATAAACTTTAGTCGGTGTCTGGTTCTGAGCTCCGTTGGTATTGGTGGTAACAACTTTATTTTTTACATTAAGATAAATGGCATGAAGATCATCACCCAATTTATCTTTGATGTATTGTTTTGAGGCGTTATCCTTTACTTTAACATAGAATTCCTCTACATTCTGGATATTGTCTACATAGGCCATCCAGGCAAAGGTATTTTCTATTTTCAGATTTACTTCACCATCTATGACCTGTACATTGTTGTAGGTATGTACCAGCTTATCTGCTTTTGCTGTCTGCTGATTCCAGAGTTCGATACTGAGTGTATTTCCGTTAAGACCTTCCGTCATCAGGTTCAGGTGTACAATGTGTCCGTAGGAAATATATTCATTCTTTTTATTGTTTTTGATGCTTTTGCTGTTTTTCTGGGTAGACCATTTGCTGCTGACAATTTTGGGATCACACCAGCCTTTTACATATATTCCTGTATCATTTTTGGGGTCTCTTACTCCTGACAGGCTGGCTTCAATATAAAACTGATAGCTTCCACAGAACTGTTTTCCAATTAAAAATTTATATCCTGTAGCAGAGGTTATCTGATTGATAATAATTTTTTTACTGCTGTTCTGCCTCATCCAGGTGAGAGGTTTCTTTTTGTCTGCGTCTGTAGTGCCTGGTAACCATTCGCCCACGCCAAACTGTACCCACTGATCCGGCTTTATAGTAACCCTCTGTCCTAATACAGACATTTTGGGATAATACAATCCGCTTACAACTTTTATTTTTTTTACGCCTTTTGCCATTGTATTATCATTTAGATTGCACCATCCTGCCCTCCTCCTGAAGGCTGTTCGTTATACATTTCTTCGGAATCCACCAACGGATTGATCTGCTGCTGGACATCTTTGTCAGCATTTTTAAAGTTCTGCTGGCTGGCTTCAGCTCTCTGCCCATGGTCTATAATCTCAATACATGGAGTTCCGGCAATAGCACATACTGCTTTGCTGTCTTCTACAATGATATATCCGCCATTGCTGAGCTGTACTTTATCATAAAACTTCTGCCATTCTGTAACCATAATTTTGCAGGGAGGTGGTGGGCCACCCATTTTGGTACAGTTTCCGAATGTATTTTTTTCAAATGTGGCTGCTCCAATTTCTTTCGTGGTAACGATCAGTTTTTTGGAAGCGCTTTTATCATTGGCATATTCTTTTTGGTGTGTAAGTACTTTCAGCTTGTCCGGAACTTGTCCGAACTGGCATTTGCATAGGGCGCCCTGTACTACAATATGTTTTTCTGCCATATTAATTTTATCTTTAGTGAAATGGTATTTTTATTTTTCATCAATTCCTGAAACTGATACTGAAATCTTTTTTTCTTCCTGCAGCATGATACTGCATTCCAGGTAAAGAGATTCCGGAAGTGAAGTTTCTCCTTTCAGATAGCTTATGAGTCTGAAAGTTCCTTCTTCATTCATCACAGGTTCATCTTCTATAATCAATGAAAAAGGTGATCTTCTTATAAAATCATCAATATCTCTTTCTTCATATAACTTTCCTGTTCCTTCTATGGTTATCAGGCCTGTTTCTTCTTTCAGCGGATCTGTTTCCAGGGTAAATTTATATCTGGGTTCAATCGCATTGTCCACTACAGGAAAAGTTGTTGTCATCTCAGTTCTATATTCCTTTCCAAAACTCTGGTATATTCCAAAGAATAAAGTGCGGATGAAGTAATCATTTTTAATGTAAAGATTGATGGCTTCAGGCTGGCTGATTATTTTTTCAATCTTTCCGCAGTATTCGTCTACGGTTTCGCCTTCAAATTCTTTGTATAATTCTTCTTTTACAGCCGTCCATCTTTTAAGAAATACGTCAGCATTTTCTACGGCTTCAAATTTCCCGTGTTCATCTGTACTAATCTGTAAAGGATATAAAACCTTAGAGGTTCTGTAAGCCAGCAGGTCTGCAATTTCATTCACTTCTTCTTCATTAAGATACAGGTTGGATGTTCTGTCTATTTCAAAAAAATGAATTCCTTTATCTGTTTTTAACCAGCGAACAGAGGTTTCATATTTTAGTTCGTTTTTAGATTCTCCTTTTTCAATGGTAATGACGACACTGTATCTTAGTACTGAATTTTCCGGCTGAAGGGTAAGGCTGTTTCCTTTCCCGAATTTTACCAAAATATTTTTATCTGCAACCGCAGTTCTCGGAACAAAAAGTTCTTTCTGCCCGTTCAGGTTGATCAGGATCATATCCTTAACCGTGCAGTGATTGTTATGAAAGAGTTTTAATGCATCTTTATCCAACCCGTACAGCGAGGCTATACTTTTTAAAGTTTCATCTTTCTGAACGGTATGTATATTATATTTCTGCATAAAAATATTCCTGCTTCAATTCTTTTCTTTATTTGATATTTTATTACAAATGAATAACCCTTGTTCTGTTAGGTCTTGGATCCATACCAATACCTTCTCTTCTTGCTGACCAGTGGAGATATTCATGGCGAAGTTTTCTTAAATCATCCTGTTCCTTTACTTCTTTCTGATAAGCTGTCTGACGGTTTTCCGGGATTTCGTTTCCTCCGTAGGCATCCCGCAGGGCTTTATAATGTTTGAAAGAGTAAGGCTTGCCATCTCCCATCACGTAAGTTCTGAGACGGTCTTTTATTCCTATTAAAAACTGATCATCCAAAATAGAATATTTATCGTCTGTCAGTTTCTTTATGGTAATAGGAAGATTTTTATCTACCCCATATTCCGCCATAAAATGCAAAGGAATGTAGCTGTATGTCTTCAGCAGCTTGCGTGTTCCTCTTAGTGATAAATAGAATCCGGGGGTAATGGTGAGCTCATCTTTATGATACCAACCTTCATTTTCAAGCTCTGTTTTTAATGCTTTTAATTTGGTACTGGTAGTCCATGAAGTTTCCACTTCTTCCCATGTTTCCTGTCCGTTTTCGTAAGCTCCACCTACATCACAGTGTACCCCGGGGAATGTTTTTTCAGTTCCGATATGCACTCTCGTAAGGTCAAAATTTTCCCTATGTTCATCTTCTGCAGTAAAGTGAACTACGGTCTGTGCTTTTCCGATATCATTCAGGCTCAGTTCTTCAACGTCATTGCTGAAATTAGGTACTGGCGACAGGTATTTTGAATAGGAAGAAACAGTATCGTAAATTCCCAGGAATCTTACTTTCAACACATCTACTTTTAATCCTGCTTCCTCAAGTTTAAGGCCTAAATGTCCCCATTTTGGAAGTTCTTCTGAAGCAACACCCTTTCCATCATCATCGGAATACGTTGTCACCGACACCGCTTCATTGGCAACGGTTCGGGAAGTGGCTTTATATTTTGCTTTTCCGATTTCGTATACAAAATTACGGGCAGCAGCAGCTCCACGGCTAAATCCGAATACATCAAAAGTAAGCACAGCAATTTTATCGGCTTTCTTTTCTGCTTTAATGGTTTTCACCTTTTTTACAATTTCTTCACAGCCTTTTCTCACTTTCGATCTGATTCCGGTTTCTCCTGTTCCGAAAGCATATCCCAACGTAGCATCGCCTTCTTTATCCTGTGTACCGATACCTTCTATATAAATGCCGAAGTTTTTATCATAGTTGTCCCACATGCGGGCAACATTGCTCCAGTCATTGTTGTAGCTGGTGTTGTCTGTCGCTTTTCCGCCGTGTTTTTTATGGGCATCTGTTCCTTTTTTTCTTTCGTCTGTATTGGTTTTATTATTCAGGGTTCCGTCAAAAAAAATCCCAATGGTAATATCCAGTACTTCCTCTTTGGATACAGATGGTGTATAACTTCCAAATTGATTGTTGTGCATAGTTCTTGTTTTTAAATTGACTGAGTGAATGCTATCATTCTATCTTTCGGGATACCCTGATTTTTGCTTTGGTAACAGGCAGTTTTTCTTTTTCAGATTCTAAGGACACCAAAACTCTGGTATTGTCTTCATTTACTTTAATGGTAAGATCAATGTTTTTGTCTTTTCCTGATTTCTGAAACAAGTCAAATATTTCTTTATCATCAAAAGCGTCTATCCAAACTGCATATCTGTTGTTGTTTTTATCTTTCCAGTAAAAACCACAGAATCTTGGTACAGCTCTGCTTTTGTAAGTATTATCTTTTAAGCTCTGGTCAAAAAGATTTTCCTGCTCTCCGTTATAATTGGTAAAACCGAAATCGATCCATGTTGCTCCTTCAGGAAGAATCACAGCAGGTTTCCAGTTGTATTTTTCTCTGTAGACGTTGTAAACATCTGCAGCAGGATAACCTTCTTTTTCAATTTTCTCCCGTACTTCCGGCTTGAATGTCTTGTAAGACGGATCTTTAAGCATTCTGTCGGCAAAACCTTCCTTCAGCATATACTGAGCATTATCATAGGCTTTTTCTTTGGTAATTACGGTATCATGAGCCTGGAAAGCACCTATTTCTTTCTGGTTTCCGGGACCTTTCATCCATAACACCACTCTTCCCTTTGGAGCCAGTCCGACAACAAAAGAGTTGTAGGTAGATTTCTTTTTCGTATCCTGATCTACAAATCCTTCATCAAAAAGGGCTTTTATCTTTTCTTTATCCAGATTCCATTTTCCGGTGTAGAATTTTTTTTCTACCAAAGAAAACCATGTGAATTCAAGTTCATGGGGAGCATTCATCCTTTCGGTTGTCACGTTCATCGTACCACCTTCTTTGCCCCATCCTGTATTCTGTGTTCCCCAGATGGCATCAAAGCCGTATGTAAAATCATCAGCGACAATTGCTCCTTCATAAACTTCCATCGGATATTCCTGCGGGGCAGAAACGGTTCCGAGCCAACTGTATTTTTCTTCCATTTTTTTATTCTGACAATTCGTTAATGAAAAACACCATATAAAAAGAATCAGCAGGTTATATTTACTTATGACCATGGGACATAATCTTCTTGTTACTTGCTAAAACCAGATTTTCTTTATGGGCTTCCACATTGATTTTCTTTGCTATTTTTTCAACCTTTTTTCCTACGCTCAAATGGTAGGAATCTTTGACTGTTATGCGCAGATTGGTTGCTGTTTTGATGATCGCCATATCAGAAAAGTTTTGATTTTTCAGCACTGTTGAATTCTACAATTTTTCCACTCTGCATGGTCATATTTTCCAGTTCGCTGAACATGGAAATTTCACCGGCTATTTCATTGGAAGTTTCAGATTGTCTCTTGAATTCTTTTTCAATCATTTCCGTTCGGGTATCGGAAGCTTCCGTAATGTCTCCAGAAGCAGTAAGTTTCATATCTTTTCCTGCTATGGAAACAATATTATCGTTCGCTGTACTGGTAATACTTGCGCCTGCTCCTATCGAGATTTCTTTTCCGGCTGTAATATTGATATTGTCACCTGCATTTAAAGTAAAGTTTTTAGGTGCTTTCATGCTGATATTTCCCTGTCCGTCCATGAAATAGGTATTTCCGCTCGGATCCAGGATCGTTACACTGCCTTCTTCATCATTCATTAAAATTCTGATTCCGCTTCTGGTTTGGATGGATTTCAGGTGATTGTTAACGCCGCCTCCCAAAGCAATTCCACCATGAAACATTCCTCCCATGACAAAAGGCCTGTCCGGATGACTGTGTACAAAATTAACCATCACCTGATCTCCCACTTCGGGAATGGCTACATAACCACGGTTTTGAGTAATCTGATCCGTTCCTCCTGCATCAGGGCTCATCATACGGATAAAATGAGTAGTATCATTGGTCTGCCAGTCAAATCTCACCTGTATTCTTCCCTGTCCTTCGGGATCTGTGTTAGAAATTACGGTAGCCGTCTGTGGTTCAGCTTTTGGAATGGTAAATTCCGGTTTTGGAAGAAATCCTGTATCAGCTGCTATTCCTATGAAGCTTCCTTTGTAATGACCGATGGTATCAATTTCATGTTCCGCTTCTGTAATCATGATTCTGGTGAAATAAGAAGTTTCATTAGAATCCTGTTTTCGCATCTGAACATCTGCTACACAACCCGGATGCAGGAAAGGAACTGTTGTATTTCCTGAAATGGAAAACACATTCACCGCTTCACTTCCGGCCGCACTTTTCTGAGAGTATTCCACATCAAGATGGGTGGTCGCTTTAATGGGAGCCATCTGCAAAGCCGGCGTTTTATAAATAGATTCGTTATGACTGTAGGCTGTTTTCGCCAAATCACTTACATGTTTAATGGGTGTTGAACCCGAAGTCAGTCTTTCATTTTTGTTACTGTTATAGCCATAGAACTGAGGCTTGGTATGTACCGCCTTCAATTCAACTTTTATATCATTGGCACTGCTTCCGTAGGTAAGGGTAATGGGTTTATTCTGAGCCGGAAGTTTTCCGAAATGTAAAACTTCACCATCATAATAGAACTGTTCACCATAGGCTTCAGCCATTCTTGCCAGATAATTATAATGCGTTTCATCATACTGACTGCTATAAATGATCTGAGAAAAGTTATTGGCATCTACCCTGACATCAAATCGGCTTTTATCAATTCCCTGTTTAATCACTTCTTCAGCAATGATCCCTACATTCACAGATTGGTTCCCTCCAAAGCTTTGAATATGCGGTGCACCGTCAAGAAGAATGGTAGGACTGAAACCTGTAAGTACAATATTTCCTAAACTCATATGTTCCTGACTGAATCCTACTCCGGTAATGACTCCTACAAAAGTTCTTTCCGGGCTGTTGTCTATATCTTTATAGGAAATAATGGCCGTAAGCCTTTTTCCAAGGAATTTATTGGCCTCTTCTAATGAATGGGTCTGTCTGTCCCCCAGCGTATCGTGTGCCAGTGTCAGTGTAAATTCGTGATGTCTTCTGGTACTTTGTTTAAGCTTGAAATGTTTATAGTACTTGATAATTTTCCCTTCTATGACAAGAGAAAGTTTTACCAGACGGTTGATGCCTGTATGATGGTTTTCAGAAATACCATCCGCATTCTGCGTCGGACGAAAAGACGTCGCTTGTGATTTTCCAGGTGTATTTGACATATTTTTAGTGATTTGATTAGTTTTCTAAACGATTATTCAACAGAAAGGGAGTTTAAAAATAAAAACAAAAGCTCCTGCAGAATATAGTCTTAGGTAAAAAAAGACCGTCTTATGAAGGACAGTCTTTTATTTTTAGTTCATGAAAGACTTAGCTCATTGGCCAAAGTCCGTCATAGAATGAATTTCCATACGTAATGCTTTCAGCACTTATTACAAAGCTGATCAGCATGTTGTTGCTGTCTATTGCATCAAAATCTACTTCATGTTGGATAACATATCCGTTTTCCCACTTCAAAGAAATGAGTGTTCCTTCTTCGTGAGATTTATTAAATTGAATTTCTCCGTTTGTAGGTTTATATTTGCTGTTTAACAAGCTTTCTAAAACATCAGATTTTTCTGTTGCTTCAATGGTTACTTTAATCAATGCGTTTGACGGATCAGATGCTACACGTCCTGAAACATCTGTAGATCTTGATACGCTGTAGTTAAGCTTTAATAACTTCTGACCTTCACCTCCATTGAATTTTAAGATTCCTCTCGAATTTCCTGCCATATTCTTACATTTTAATCATTAACGACTGTTCCCTGATATAGGATTTATATAACAAAGATAGACTTCAGGTTCTAATTTAAAAAGTTTTTAAGGCACTGTTTTAGAAATTGTAGTAATTCTACGACATTTTTAGAATTCCGGATTAAAAAATAAATTTAGAATTTTAAACTAATTTATTTTATTTTTCATTGAAAATATTCTACAAAACCCACGAGAACTAGAGTGCTGAAGAAAACACTCAATAAGCATTTCCTTCAGTATCATCTATTTAGTTTGTCTTTCCTCCGTAATTAGTGATGTTTATAAATATACCCGATTACCATAATAATCAGGTTGATGATGATCATAATCAGTAAAATATTACCGTATTTTCTTTTTTTATCGATAAAACTCAGAGCAAGAATTATAAAGAATATCAATAAGGTATACACAGCAGGATACATTTGAAAAGCTTCTGCAAACTTTCCTTCGAACACCAATACAACGGCTCTCTGTGCACCACAGCCCAGGCATTCTACTCCCAGAAATTTTTTACTGGGGCAGGTAAGCATGAAATCATCAATATCCATCTGTACTGGTTTTATAAGAGACCTGTTAATTAAGAAGAAATTTTGGCTCTGGTATACTGATGCGGGAAAAAGCAGTTTTCTTTCATTTCAAAAGATCCCTGAACAGCAATATATGGGTTTCTAAGGATCTCTCTTGCTACGAAAATTAAATCGGCATCGCCTTTCTGAAGAATTTCTTCAGCCTGCTCCACTTTAGTAATCAACCCTACTGCTCCTGTCTTTACAACGGCTTCATTTCTTATCTGTGATGAAAAAGGAACCTGATAGCCATCGAAAACCGAAATTTTGGCACCATGAATATTTCCGCCACTGGATACATCAACAAGATCGACAGCATGTTCTTTTAAAATTTTAGCCAGCTCAACACTGCTTTGGATATCCCAGCCATTATCCGCATATTCCGTTCCTGAAATTCGTACAAAAAGAGCGGTATTTTCATCCAGTTCTTCGTTAACAGCATCTACAATTTCGATCAGAAATCGGATTCTGTTTTCAAAACTGCCTCCATATTCATCTGTTCTGATATTGGAAAGTGGTGACAGAAACTGATGAATCAGATATCCGTGCGCCCCATGAATTTCAATAACATCAAAACCAGCTTTCACAGCTCTTCTCGCAGCTTTTTTAAAATTCTTAACCTGCTCCTTTACCTCATCTGTAGTGAGTGTATGCGGAATTCTTTCTGTGGGGTGATAAGGAACAGGACTTGGTGCCACCGTTTCCCAGCCTTCTTCCAGAGGAATCTGTATATTATTCGAGGTAGATCCTTTTCTTCCCGCATGAGCCAGCTGAATTCCTATTTTGCTTTCTGAATTTTTATGAACAAATTCTACAATTCTTTGCAGCTTTCCTGCTTGTTCATCATTCCAGATTCCCATACAGTGATTGGTAATTCTTCCTTTAGGTTCTACTCCTGTAGCTTCTACCATCAAAAGACCTGTTCCGCCCTGAGATCTGCTTCCGTAGTGTACAAAATGGAAGTCGTTAGCCTCTCCGTTTTCACATGAATACATACACATGGGAGACATTACCCATCTGTTTTTTAACTCTACATTTCTGAATTTTATTGGTGTGTATAGCATTTTACTCCTTAAAAAAAATTGAACTTTTCACCGGAAGAATAAAACATTGCCCACTTCATTAAAAAGAACTAATTTTACCCCCCTTTTTTAGTTGACAATATATGAAAAAAGACATACAGATCAGTTACGAATATTTTAAAAATAGCAGTGAACTGAGTGATATAGAAAATACACTATTTGAAAGAGCCAAAGAGGCTCGTGAGAATGCTTATGCGCCTTATTCTCAATTTTTGGTAGGATGTTCCGTATTATTGGAAAATGGAGAAATTTATTCCGGAAACAATCAGGAAAATGCTGCCTATCCGTCCGGGCTCTGTGCAGAAAGAACTACTCTTTTTTGGGTAGCCGCCAATTTTCCGGATGTGAAAATAAAAAAGATCTTCGTTGTAGGAGGTCCTAAAGAATTTCATGAAAAGAATCCTCCGATTCCTCCTTGTGGAGCATGCCGCCAAAGTTTGATTGAGTACGAAACCAAGCAGAACGAAAATATTGACCTTTATTTCTCCAGTATGAATGAAGAGGTTGTAAAAGTAAGTGCAGTAAAAGATCTGCTTCCTTTTTACTTTGATTCAACATTTTTGTAACCACTGGTTTAAAATCTTTTAATTTCAAGGATTTCATCCACCATGTCAAGGTTTAAAACCTTGACATGGTGAATAATAACTCAGTAAACAACAAACTTCACATTTCAGCATAAAAAAGGCTATCTCTTATCTTGAAACAGCCTTGTTTTTCTTTTATTCTTCAGATTCTACCTCATCATCTTCGTCTTCGTATTGCTCCAGATAGTAGCTAAAGCTGAAGTCTTCCACTTCCTCTTCAGCATCTTCAAGAGTAGTCAGCAGGTCTTCAAAAATCTCAAGCTGATCTACAGTCATATTTACGAATTCCAGGTGGAGCGGCATTTCCAAGTCTCCGGTGATGGTGTCAGACAGTGCATCAAGATTATCGCCAAAATGTTCAGGAAGCTGAATTTTTTCCTTTAACTGAGCGTAAAAATCTTCATAGTCACCTATGTCTGTAAAATCTATATATACTGTCTTCATATTGAACTAAATTTCCAATTTTTATTGATTAAAAAAGCTTTGCATTTTTGGCAGAAATCTTTTCAGAACTATCCATACAACACTTTTATTTTTCAAAAATACGACTTATCACTATTTAACTACAAATTATACGCTGGTCATTGCGAGGAGCTGTGCGACGAAGCAATCTCAAAAAACATCTAAAATATGCTGGATATCATCCGTAAGATCTTTCCAATCTGGGTTTATACTATTAATTAAATCCAATTTCTTTTGTCTTGAGCCAGCCTTTATTTGTTTTTCTCTAAATATAGCATCACCTATTTCCTGAAAAGCCTCCCAATACCCCAAAATATATAAATTATATCTTGGGGTAAAGCTTTGTGAATAGTATGCTTATTTATGATTTTTATTCGTCATAATATAGACAAAACCTGCTTTCATCTGTGATTCTTTTTTTGAGGTTGCTTCGTCACTCTGTTCCTCGCAATGACTATTTCTTATTTACAGCCTACTGTTTCTCAAAGCTCTTATAATGGTTTTTGGTAAGATATACGTCTCCATTTTGAGTGTAAATGATACGGTCAGCATTTCTTCCTCCACAATGATAGTTTACATCTGCTTCAAAATATTTCTCTCCGTCCGGCAAACGTCTCTCCCTGTTTCCGAATTTATCTCCACCAATAGCTTTTCCCGGAAGCACATCACAAAGATTCCCCTGGGAAGGATTCCATCCCTGTTTTCTGGCTTCATTTTTAGTGATATAATAATCTGGAAGTTGATGATTTTGTTTTACGTAGCTGATAACCGTTTTTTCTTCTGTAAGCTGATCAATGGAAACCTGAGCAGATGAATTTCCGTTATTGGAAGCTCCTTCTGAAGAGGTACTGCCATAGCTCACCGTTTCCTTTTTTACTGAATCTGACTGATCTTTTTTATCTTCAATAAAATTTTTATAGATATACATTACAGACATTCCGAAAAGGAGTCCCAGACATATAAAAAACACGGGTCTTATTTTACCGTTCATAACAATCGTTGTATTAATGTGACAATTTACCAGTATTGGTACAGTGTATTATGCTCTCCATTCTTCGGGAATATCACAAACCGGAATAGGATCCATTTTATGCTTGGCGGCTTTATGCATTCTGTCAAAAATTAAGAATACTTCCTTATCTCTTCCTTCATAATCATCGGCAGTTTTATTTCCGTATTCTTTCTGGATTTTTTCCAGTTCCGGATAAGATGCACCAATTTGCTGCTCATCTGTTCTGTCTACATCCCAAAGTCCGTCAGTAGGAATCGCTTCCTGAATGCTTTTAATTAAATTAAGCCCTTTGGCCAATTCATATACCTCCGTTTTATAAAGATCTGCAATGGGAGAAACGTCTACTCCACCATCTCCATATTTTGTATAAAATCCGATCCCGAAATCTTCCACTTTATTACCTGTTCCGCAAACTAAAAGTCCGTTCAGCTGTCCGTAATAATATAAAGTAAGCATTCTCAGACGTGCTCTCGTGTTGGCGAAAGCCAGTTTTTCATTAGGATACAGATCATCTTTTACATCAAAAGTTTTGTAAAGCTCCTCAAAAGCAGGGGTCAGATCTACAGACATTGTTTCTACATTCGGAAATCTGGATTTAAGGTCATCCATATGATCCTTTGCGCGGTCTACCTGATCTGCTTTCTGACGGATTGGCATTTCAATCAATAACGTTTTCAGTCCGGTCATTGCAGCCAGCGTAGAAACAACTCCTGAATCTACTCCTCCTGAAACCCCGATTACATATCCGTTTACTCTTGCTTTTGCCGCATAATCTTTTAACCAGTTTACAATATGATCTATCACTTTTTGTGTCTGCATCGTTTATATTTTTTTAGTCTATTCCAAATTCCTGAGGGTATTTCACCACTCCTTTTTTATTTTTTAATCCATCTTTTACCAATTCTACAGCCATTCCGTTTTCTTCCGGAATATCGAATGGAAAAGAAATCCCAAAATTACTTGTTTTTTTGTAACCAAAGCGCGGATAATAATTTTCATGTCCGATCAATATTACAGATTCATATCCCAGTTCTTTGGCAATATGGTGTCCCTGCAGAATCAATTTCCCTCCGATTCCCTGATTTTGAAATTCAGGTTTTACAGAAACAGGAGCCAAGGCAAGAGATTGGAAAGATTCTCCATCCTCTTCAATGGTAATTTTTGTAAACAGAATATGTCCGGCAATTTCTCCGGCTTCATCTTCTGCCACTAATGACAATTCCGGAACAAAGGCTTCAGATTTTCTTAATTTTTCTACCAGAAACTGTTCCTGATGATCACTGTATTCCATTTCTCTAAAAGCCTCTTCTGTAAGTTGAAAGACTTTTTGATGGTCTTTTTCCTCTTCCTTTCGTATCGTTATCATTTTTAAATATATTTCTCTTTTTTCAGTTCATACCAAAAGCAAGTTCCGTCTGGTTCTTCAAACTCACCTGTTTTTTCGAATCCTAATTTTCTTAAAATATGGTTGGAAGCATCATGTTCAGAATGGGCATAAGCATAAATGACCTCTGCATTCAGATCGTTAAAGCCATAATCCAGAGAGGCTATTCCGGCTTCCACAGCATATCCTTTTCCCCATGATTCAGGCAGAAAACGATATCCCAGTTCCAACACATTTTTATAGCCATTCGTTTCATGAGTCAGTAATTTTAATCCACTCCATCCTATCAGAAGTCCGCTTTCTTTTTCCACTACTCCCAGCCTTCCAACACCATTTTCCTCATACTGCTTCTGAATAATGCTGATAACATTTTTTGATTCATTGATATCGGTCAAAACGGGTACACCAATATATTTCATCACCTCAGGATTGGAATCCAAAAGAAAAATGCGTTCAACATCTGCCTCTTCAAGTTTTCTTAAAATCAGTCGTTTTGTTTCTATTTTCATAATGATTAGTTTTTATTCTTCTGCACCAAAAATGGTAACCTCTGTTTTTGTTCCTTTCTTTATATCTTTTTCCTTTATCTTATTCCCGATTATATTCAGAGTCTGTAAAGCCGGATTCCCGGAAATATCAATTTTTTGAAGTTTATTATGTTCCAGATTCAGTTTTCTTAATCCTTTACACTGAGCCAGGTCAATTGTTTTTAATTGATTTAAAGATAATGTTAATTGATCAATTTTTGGAATTCCTGTCAACGAAATACTTTCCAACCTATTATGATCCAAATACAAAGAACTTAAGTTTTTCAGATTTTCTGTTTTGAATGAAGAGATTTTACATCCTGTACATGACAACAACTCAAGCTGATCGAGGTTGCTTATTACCATATTAGGAATTACATTATCATCCAGGACAATCATTTTTACATTTTTAAAAAAGTGCAGATCATCCGTAGAAGTAATTCCTTTCTGAACAAGGAACAGATTGGTAACCCTATCTGCCTCCGGAGATTCCAGCATTCCATTTTTATTCAGATCAAAATTTTCAAGTACTGCTTTTTCAAAGTTTTTATCTTTAAATTCAAGCTTTTGCCCATAGAAAAAAGAAAGTCCATAAATAAGGTAAATGGCAGTAAATATTTTAATTTTCATCATAAATTGTGTATTTAATCCTTATTTTTGTAAACTTAAATTCCATGTAAAAATAATGAAGATTTTTAGATATATTGCACTTTCTTCTCTTTTAGCTGCCGGACTTATTTCCTGCAAAAAAGAACCTGAAAATCAATGGAAGGTAGAAGTTAAACAAACTGCCGAAAAAGTTGACATCACGGATATTTCCAAAGAGTTTTACAACCCGGCTCTTCCGCTGGATCAGTTTAAAGCTCAATTTCCCTGGTTTCAGGGCAGTGTTTCTGATGCCGATTTTGGAAAAAGAAGAGCAGATGCTGAAGAAATAAAAATCTATAAGGAAGCGATTGGGAAAATAGATCAGGCAAAGCTTCAAAAAGAACTTCAGAGTTTATTTTCACATATCAAATATTACTTCCCACAGTTTAAAACCCCAAAAGTATATCTGTTTTCATCAGCTTTACAGATGGTTCAGGATCCGATATTTTATGACCAGAAGGGCAATCTGTTATTTATAGATGTCACCGGTTTTATGGGAGATGGAAATCCTAATTATAAAGGCCTGGAACTGTATTTCCAAAAATCAATGAACCCACAAAATATTGTTCCAAAAGTGTCGCAGCTTTTTGCTGAAAACATTGTTACGGAATCTCCTGATCATCAGAAATTTATTGATCAGATTATTCTGAACGGAAAAGTAATGATTCTACAGGATGCTTTTCTCCCTGATGTTCCCGATTATCTGAAAATGAATTATACTCAGAAGCAGTATGAGTGGGCAACAAGTAATGAAGCCAACATCTGGAATTATTTTGTAGAAAGCAATCTTATTTTCGGAGATGATCCAAGATTGGGAGAGCGTTTCATTTCTCCTGGCCCATTCTCGAAATTTTACACAGAGATTGATAATGAATCTTCACCGCAAATCGGAATTTTTACGGGATGGCAGATCTGCAAGACATATCTTAAAGAAAAACCTGAAACAAAGTTGACCCAGTTCCTGAAAATGGATGCTACCACAATTTTTAATCAATCCGGTTATAAACCGAAACTTAAATAATAGAAAATTTAGAATTTAGAAAAAATAGAAAAATGAGAAAGACTCAGATTACGATAGATGTAGAGCTTGATGAAAATCATGTCCCGGAAAATATTACATGGAATGCTCAGGATGGTGGTATTGATAAACAAGATACCAAAGCAACCATGATTTCTGTATGGGATGATAAAACAAGAGAAGCCCTAAGAATTGATCTTTGGACAAAAGAGATGCCTGTAGACCAGATGAAGATGTTTATCCACCAGATTTTAATATCTTTAGGAAGTACGTATCAGAGAGCGACAGGTGAAGAGGATGTAGCCCAGTGGATGGAGGAAATTGCAGAAGAATTTGCGGTGAAATCTGCTATTAAGTAAAAAATACAATTGCAACAAGCTGAAGGCAGTAAGCGGTAAGCTTTTTGTATTCAGCTAGAGCAACTTTTAATAAAAACAATGAACATTAAACTCGTATGCTTAATGTTCAAGCCTAAAGCAAAAAATTATGAATTTTAATACAAAAGTAATTCACGGAGGGCAGCACCACGAGTCTGCAACAGGTTCTGTAAATGTACCTGTATTTCTGACCTCTACATTTGCACAGAAAAGCCCGGGAGTACATTCCGGATATGAATATTCAAGAGCTGCCAACCCTACAAGACAGGCATTGGAAGATTCTTTGGCGAGTATTGAAAACGGAGCGAGAGGTTTAGCTTTCGGTTCCGGTCTTGCAGCCATCGACTGTGTTTTGAAATTATTAAATCCTGGTGATGAAGTAATTGCCGTAGATGATCTTTATGGTGGAACTTACAGAATGTTCACAAGACTTTTCGAAAAATATCAGCTGAAATTTACGTTCGTGAATTTTGATGATGTTTCTAAAATTGCTGATGTTATCACGGATAAAACAAAACTGATCTGGGTAGAAACCCCTACCAATCCATTGATGAAATTAGTGGATATCAAAGCAGTAGTAGAAATTGCAAAGGGAAAAGATATTTTAGTGGCTGTAGACAATACTTTTGCAACCCCTTATATCCAGAGACCCATTGATCTTGGAGCTGACATCGTAATGCACTCTGCAACCAAATATTTAGGAGGACACTCTGATGTGATTGCAGGAGCTCTTATCGCTAAAGATGCTGAACTGGGAGACAAGCTTCACTTTATCCAGTTTGCAAGTGGTGGTATTTTAGGACCTCACGATTCTTATCTTGTATTGAGAGGAATCAAAACACTGGCGTTAAGAATGCAGAGACATTCTGATAATGGACTTGCTGTAGCCAAATATCTTGAAAATCATCCTGCTGTAGATAAAGTAATTTATCCTGGATTGGAATCTCACCCACAGTATGAATTGGCAAAATCTCAGATGAAGGAATCCGGAGGAATGGTTTCATTCACTTTCAAATCCGGAAAGAAAGAAGATGCTATCAAATTCTTAGAGAAACTAAGAGTATTCACCCTTGCAGAATCTTTAGGAGGAGTAGAATCTCTGGCTAACCACCCTGCTCTGATGACCCATGCTTCCATTCCGGCAGAAAAACGTGCTGAATTAGGAATCACTGATGACCTGGTTCGTTTAAGCGTAGGGATTGAAGATGCTGAAGATCTTATTGCAGATCTTGAGAAAGCTTTTTCTTAATATACTATAAACTAAAATGAGAAGGGTTGTCAAATCCTTCTCATTTTATATCACACACCAAATACTAATACTATGAAAAATACAAGAAAAGCTGCTATTTCCGATCTGCCCCAACTTTCGGAATTATTTGATCAGTACAGAATATTTTATCATAAAACATCCGATATTCCCGCAGCAACAAATTTTCTAAAGGAAAGACTTGAAAATAAAGATTCCGAAATTTTTGTAGCAGAAGAAAATGGTAGCCTGACAGGTTTCGTACAGTTATATCCCCTATTTTCATCCACAAGAATGCAGCGCTACTGGCTGTTGAATGACCTCTACGTAAATGAAACCCACAGAGGAAAAGGCTATTCCAAAGAATTAATTGAACAATCTAAAGAACACTGCCGTTCATCTAAAGCATGCGGTATTCTTTTAGAAACCGGAAAAAGTAATGATATAGGGAATCAGCTTTATCCATCCTGCGGCTTCGAACTGTATGACTCCGTGAATTTCTACGAATGGAGTAATTCATAAGTAATGAATAATAAGTAATGAGTAATTTTTCTGTAAAATGTATTCATTGCGATCATTGGTTTTCATTATATCCGCACCTCAAAATCAATTGATAAAAACAAAAACAATATGACCGATTTTCAAAAATACATTCAACGATATTTAGATCAGATTCCAGCAGGAGACTGGTTGAATGAACTGCAGACATCCGCAGACAAAACAATAGGAATTTATTCAAATCTTACTGAAGAGCAGTCTACTTTTGCTTATGCTGAAGGTAAATGGACTTTAAAGGAGCTTCTACTCCATTTATCAGATACGGAAAGAGTGTTCCAATACAGAATATTAGCTTTTGCCAGAGGAGAGAAAAACAATCTTCCAGGCTTCGACGAAGATGAATATGCTAACCGATCTTTTGCAAGTGAAAGAACCATCGAATCCCTTCTGGAAGAATACAAGCTGGTAAGAAAATCTTCTCAGATTCTATTAGAAACCCTTCATCCTTCCGCTTTACAAAATACAGGTACAGCCAATGGTCATGAAATTTCTGTAGAAACCATCGGAAAACTGATCGTGGGACATAATTATCACCACCTGAATATTATCGAGGAAAGGTATTTATCGAAATTGGGATGGATGTAGCAAAACGAATCGCATTCATCAGTGTATTTATTTTTGTGCTCTCTCTTTGTTTTACGGCTTTTAAAGTTGAGGATATGGGAGAAATTAAAGATTATAAATCATTTGAAGCTTTCCTTATAGGTCCCATTAGTTTTTTGGGCGGAGGTTTATTTGAATTTTTAGTATGGACCGCCAATGGCTGGTTTTTCATTGCTGTTATATTATGTTATAAAAGGTCTTTTCTCCTCTCAATCACATTAGGTATAATAGCCTTTTTAACAGCCGGCTCTTTTTTTTTCTGGAAGGAAATTTTAGCTGCTGAAAATGGAAGGATGGGAAAAATACACAGTTTGGAAACAGGGTATTTCCTATGGATAACTTCTATTTTATGTTTAACGATTGGTTCGTTTTATTTAATTATAAAATCTAAAAGAAATAAAATATTGCCCTAATTTCCCATGAGATCATTAAAAAATTTAAATATCACAGAAAGTATTCAATCTAAAAAATTAGTTTTTGAAGAAAGCTCCTATGATAAGTTTGACACTATTACGATCTATTTTGGTTCTTCAGTAATGGTTTGTGCTTCTCTATTTTTATTAAGAGATATAACACCTTCTCTTAATAATAGCTTAGAATATTCGATTCTTATAGGCTTGTTTATCTCTAGTGGATATGTTTTGTACTGTAAATTCACTGAGAAATATTTAAAAGAAATTCCGTTTGCCATTTCTAAAGAAGAAGCAAAAAAAAGAATTATTGAGTATGGGAAAAGACACCATTACAGAATTTCAAAGATTTCCGGCAATCTGATTTTTCTTAACGAGCCAAGTGACAATTATAGTCCAGGAAAAGAACATGAACAGACCACTATTGTGTTTTTTAAAAACAATGCTATTCTTTATACTTTAATTAAGGAAGGATCAAGATCGAATTTCCCTGTATTGCTTTCTCAACACTTAACCAAAAGGGATTTCAAAAAAATACTATGCCCTGAATATGTTGAACCCATTAAACGTACAACTTATTTCAATTCATTCTTTCACGGGTTATAATCTTTAAAAATTTACCATTTACTTAGTGATCGTTTGCCTAAAATTCACAGATTCTCTACCTTTATCCTTTCTTTGAACTCATATACTATTATGGAACATATTATCGAAATATTAAAATCCGGCGGAACAATCCTTTATCCTACAGATACGATTTGGGGAATTGGTTGTGATGCTACCAATATAGAAGCTGTCAATAAGATTTTTGACATTAAAAAGCGTGAAAAAAATAAATCCATGATCATCCTTGTTGAGTCTGAGAAAAGACTTCAGGATCTGGTGGATGTTCCTGAAATGGCGTGGGAAATTATTGATCTTAGCGAAAAACCGGTAACTATTGTTTATGAAAATCCCAGAGGTCTTCCGAAAGAACTTCTTGCAGAGGATGGAAGTATAGGAATCCGATTGGTAAAAAATGATTTCTGCAAAAAACTGATCACAAAACTGAACAGACCTTTGGTATCTACCTCCGCCAACTTCAGTGGTGAGAAAAGTCCGTTGAAATTCTCTGATATTTCTGAAGAGATGATCAGCCTTGTGGATTATGCGGTGGAAGAAGACAGAGAAAAAGTTTCAAAATATTCAGGTTCTTCCGTTATCAAAATATGGAATGACAACAGGATAAAAGTTCTTCGGGAATAAAAATCCTGAACCTTTATATTTAATTTTTTTAGAGTCTTGTCAGTTCATATCGGCAGGATTTCTTTTTTTTAATTCTATCTTTGCAAACTCAACTCATAAATTATTTGCTATGAATCATCAGGAATTTGCTCAAATGTGGGTTAATACTTGGAACTCTCATGATTTAGAGGATATTCTCTCCCATTATTCGGATGATATTGAGATTACAACTCCCATGATTGCAATGGCTGCCGATGGTAAGGAAAGTTCTTTAAAAGGAAAAGAAGCCGTCCGTGAATACTGGAAAAAGGCATTGGAAAAATTTCCTGATCTCCGTTTTGATCTGATACATTCCACTGCGGGAGTAGATTCAGTAGCATTATTTTATAAGTCGATTATGGATAAACATGCTGTTGAAGTCATGTTTTTTAATGAAGACGGAAAAATTAGTAAAATGTATGCTCATTATGATTAATGGTAGCATACGTAGAAATTGTCACTATTATTAACGATGAAAATTAATCTTAATCAAAATAAGAATTTAAAACTATTTAAAATCATTTCTGAAGCAGCAGAAAGGAATAACCAGTCCGTATACATTGTGGGCGGTTATGTGCGTGACCTTCTGATGAACAGAAAAGCTTCTACAGATATCGACTTTGTAACAGAGCAAAGTGGTATTGAGCTTGCCCAAAATGTAGCTCAGGATATAGATCCTAAATTAAAAGTTTCCGTATTCAAAACATATGGAACAGCGATGATCAAGTATAAAGAACTTGAGCTTGAATTCGTAGGAGCCAGAAAAGAAAGCTATACAGAAAACAGCCGTAAACCTGAGGTGGAAGGCGGAAGTCTGGAAGATGACCAGAAAAGAAGAGATTTTACCATCAATGCGATGGCTATTTCTTTAAATAAAGAGAACTTTGGAGAACTGATCGATCCGTTTAACGGGGTGGAAGATCTTGAAAAAGAAATCTTAAGAACTCCTTTAGAACCGGCTCAGACTTATTCTGATGATCCATTGAGAATGATGAGAGCAGTACGTTTTGCTTCAACTTTAAATTTTAAAATCGAGGAGAACTCTCTGCAAGCGATCCAACAGGAAGCGGAAAGAATCAAAATTGTTTCTATGGAAAGGATCATGGTAGAGTTCAACAAAATCATGCTTTCTGAAAAACCATCTATCGGACTGAGACTGATGGAACAAACAGGTCTTATGAAACTGATTATTCCTGAACTGATTGAACTAAAAGGCGTGGAAGAAGTGGAAGGACAAACCCACAAGGATAACTTTTATCACACGCTGGAAGTTGTGGATAATATTTCTGTGAATACGGACAATCTGTGGCTTCGTTGGTCTGCTCTGCTCCATGATATTGGAAAAGCTCCAACAAAAAAGTTTGTAGAAGGAACGGGATGGACCTTTCACGGACATGAATTTTTGGGCTCAAAAATGGTAAAAACACTTTTCCAGAGATTGAAATTACCATTGGGAAGCGATATGAAATATGTTCAGAAAATGGTAAAACTTTCATCAAGACCTATAGCACTGATTACTGATGACGCTTCAGATTCTGCATTGAGAAGACTTTTATTTGATGCAGGTGAAAATCTTGAAGATCTTTTTACCCTTTGTAAAGCAGATATTACCACGAAAAATTCTAAAAAACAGGAGAAATTCAAAAGAAACTTTGAATATGTAGCGGTAAAGATCAAAGAAGTGGAAGAAAAGGATCAGGTAAGAAATTTTCAGCCGCCTATTACCGGTGAAGAGATTATGGAAATGTTTAACCTTAAGCCAGGCCGTGAAATTGGTATCTTAAAAGAGAAAGTCAAAGAAGCTATCCTGGAGGGTGAAATTCCTAATGAAAAAGAAGAAGCCACAAAGTTTGTTATTGCTGAGGCTGGGAAACTGGGATTAACATTATAAAGTAAATTTATAAAAAGCATAAAAAATCCGGCGGAATGGAACATTCCGCCGGATTTTTTATGTGCACTGATGAAAACAAAGCCGGCCGGTTTCGAAGAAACCGGCCGGAAAAAAACACAAATGATGAAAAAATAAAAAATTATATTTTTATATACTGTAAGGTATTATGGATTCAGGTAAGTTCCGTTAGCACCCAGACCTCCTGTTTTAAGAGATCCCAGTTTGCTACCCGTAGTTGCTGAATACACTACCATTTCACTGTCCTGAGTAAACTGTTTAACATCTGATGCAAAAATTCTTCCATCTATTACATTAAATCCGTAAAGCGTAAAATAAGGACCTCCATCTGCAGCTGTTAACAATGGAGTTGTAGGAATTACAGGAGTCGCTAAACTTGTTGTATACACTTTATTCGAAGAGCTGAAGTATAATTTATCGTTATCAATCTGAAGGTTGGTTGCACTAGGAATTCCTGTTAGTGTAATTACTGGTGTAAGAGTTCCTGTACTTGAAATTTTATAGATGTAAGAATCTGTAGCTGTTGAAGAAATTGTGTAAACATTGGATTTATAAGACACTGTATTTCCAATCTGACCATTCGGAACGGTAATTTCAGTTTTATTGTCATTGGAAGTATTGATATAAGTAATCTTATTTCCAAATCCTGATGAAGCATTTTGTACAAAAACATTTCCTCCTGCTTCTACTGTTTTATCAGAAACGTCAGTCATACTGATTTTACTTACAAATGAATAGTCAGAAGCTTTATATTTCGTTACACTTTTCGTATTGGCTGTGAAATTGGTATTGGAAACGTAGATAAAGTCATTCGCAAAAGTAATTCCTCTTGGATTATCAAGCTGATCAGTAATTACTGCTAACTTCTTGAACGTATAACGGTCTACAACAACAATTTTGTTTGAGTTATTGATCACAAGATAAGCCTTATTTCCGTTAAGACCAATCGTTTGAAGAACATCACCAAGGATTTCTTTATTGTTATAACCGTACACATCATCCTGCTTCAGGCTTAAATCTCTTGTCAGGAATGTTACTTTAGCTCCCTGGCTGTTAAAATTCCCTTCATTAGAGATAAAATATCCGTTCTGATAAGTGATCGGAGAGATTTCAATTTCGTCAGAACCATTTGTACATGAAGAGATATTAAACAATAATACCACTGCAAAGAGTACAGTTAAAAGTTTAGTTATTTTCATAATTTATTCAATTTTATTTGTTAAAAATTTATTGCTGCATACACACTATAGTTTCTTTTCGGTAAAGGATAGAAAGCAACGGTTTTATAGTATGTATTGGTTAGATTATTCACTTTAAACCCTAAAGTATATTTTTTGGCTAAGGTTGCAGAAACACCCATATTTAAAAGAAAATAAGGATCTATGGCATCTGATCTTTTTTCATCACTTGTCGTGTAGGTAATACCATTCAGCAGTCCCTGTGCGAAAAATTTAAAGAAGCCATATTCATAATCTATATTCGCCGTCCCTCTGTGCATGGGAACGTAAGGTCTCTGCATCTTCGTTTCTTTATCAATAGATTTTGCATAATAGTATCCTGCATTTGCTCTGAATTTATGATTCCCAAACTGTTTACTGAAAGACAACTGGGATTCCAGCCCGTAAGATTCAAATTTATTGATATTGGATGCCTGCCAGTAGCCTAAAGCAGTGGGAAGCCATACAATAAGATCCGTCACATTCATATAATAAGGAGACAAAGTAAGTTTGAAATCTCCCATTTTGAACTCATTTGTCATATCAAACTGAGTAGAAGTTTCGGGTCTCAGATCTTTATTTCCTCCCGGTTCATAATAAATATCATTAAATGACGGATATCTGAAATTCTTTGATACGTTAAGACTCACATCATACCATTTCAAGGCACTCCATTTTCCGGAGAATGAATACATAAAAGGAGACTTCACATCTTCCACAAAATCTTTCTTAAATCCACCTTCAAAACGCAGGTCTTTCGTAGCAAAATACCTCAACAATCCTGAAATTGAGCCGATATTTCTGCTTACATCAGATATTCCACTCGCGTACCCTTCTCCTTTATTGATCTGAAATTCTCCGATAAGATTAAAATTCCATTTTGAATTCAGGAAATAATTGAAATCATTTTTGAAGATATAATTTTTCCCGGTTCCACCACTGGATTTAGGTTGATTTAGTGAACCGAAATACTGAAAGTTTTCTTCCGTATAGGCTGCTTTAAAGGAGTTGCTGAAATTTGTTTTGTTCCAGTCCCACGAAAGAAGACTTCTTACACTTTGAGTCTTATATTTTGTCTTTGTTCCTGTTTCTTCATACACAGGATAATGCTGTGAAGAATCAAAAAACTGGCTCTGCCATGAAATTTTATGATCATTCGTTATCTTGTAGGAAGCTCCTGCATTGAACGTAGTATTGTAATAATTTCCGTTTCTGTTAATATAGTTCAGATCGCTTACCTTATAATCATTTTCACTTACAGAATAATTTCCGGAAGCTTTAAAACTGAACCTTTCATTACTGTAAGAACCTTTTACAAAATTATTATAGGTATTAAAAGAAGCAACCTCTGAAAATAAAGAACCATGGAAACCTTTGTTAAAATCAAGGGTATTATTCAGGTGAATACTTCCTCCGATAGCACCACTTCCATACACCACACTTCCGCCACCGGCTTTTATACCGATCTGATCATAGCCGAACAAAGCAATATTATTGATATCTCCCTGTCCCAGAAAACTGGAATTGATATTAATCCCATTCCATACAAATGCTGTCTGCTGAGCGGTAGTTCCTCTGAATGAAGGTGAAGAAACAGCACCACGACCATTTTCTTTAATAAAAACCTGCGACTGAAATCTCAGAAGCTCCGAAAGATTACTGGAGTTTTTCTCGGCATCTTCCGCCGAAATTATTTTTACAGGATGAAAAAGTTTAACCCTGTTCATCTGGTTGTCGAAAACATAAATAGTATCGATGGTTTTCTCTTGTCCAAAAAGAAAGCAACCATACGATGAAAAAAGCAGTACTAAAGATCTTTTTATATCCATACTTTTTTACTTTTCCTCCGAAAGCAATATGTTTTTTTAATTATAATTCCGGCAGGTCTCCTGACTTTCGCATTCTGCTCCTTCCCGTTTTTATACAGTGGTTTTTTGCAGAAACTTTTGTTGCGATTTACAGTTGCGGGGACAGTCCGGGAGTTACACCCGATTCCCTTTTCATTCCAAAATACTGGAAACCAAAATTTTTGCAAAGATAGTTTTTTATATGTATCCGCCCAAAACCATACGTATGCTTAAAAAGCCGGTCTTCTTATGAGGTGAAACAAAAAAAGAACAGCTGCTTTCAATATTGAAAACAGCCATTCATCCCACTACTTTACTATTTATATATGTTACTTTTTAATCAGTTTATAAGTCTCTTTTTTACCTCTTTTCTCAGAGTATTGTAAAATATAATCTCCTTTTGACAAGGATGAAACATCAATCTGTCCTTCTACAGCATTGAATGATTTCACCCTTTGTCCAACCATATTATAAATTTCTGCGTTCTCTATTTTTCCTGTTCCTTTAAAATATAGAATATCAGCAACTGGATTAGGATAAATACCTATGCTGTTTTTTTCTTTTACAGCATCATTGATGGATAAAAATTCAGAAGTATCCAGATAAAAAGCGATCATCTGACCTGAAGCATTTGTTCCTGAACCGGCAATTTTCTTTCCGTCCTGTGAAATAGCCAGAGGAAGTCCCATTGTTACTCCATTCGTTGCAATTCCTAAAGATGCTGCATAATCATTCAGATTAATCCTTCCGGTAGCAGAAGTCCAGATAAAACCTTCTCCGGACATGGGAGGAGCACCAAATGCTCTGTAATATCCGATAACTTTTTTCCCATCAGCAGAAATTCCTGTTGCACCCCCTTTGAAACTGAAAGAAGCATTAGGATGGGTGATATACGTGAGCCCGCTTACAGTATTCCAAACATAGGGATTAGGATTTGCCGATCCTATGATGGTATTTCCGTCTGCAGAAATCCCTCCTGCTTCCCCTACATTATTCCCGTTATTATCAGTAATAAAACTTTCTACTCCATCCTGCCATTTTGCACCGCTTCTCGTACCGTTTGATTCATCCTGCCATCCTACAATCACTGTTCCTGCTGCATTAATTGCATTTGCTCTTGAACTGCGTCCGGAAACAATACTTCCAAGATCTACCATTCCGTTCACTTCATCCCATTTCACAGCGTGGGCATTCGCGGCAGTAAGAAACCCCAGCCCTACAATTGTATTTCCGTTGGTAGTCATTCCCCAGGTAGAGCTTACACTTCCGTCCCATCCGGTAGGAACAAGTCCGCCCCGGTTTACCCAAGTGGCAGCAGCAACATCATACGTTGATATTTCATTAAATCCTGTTGCAGTATTGGTAATGGAAGATGATATTTTAGTTCCGTCATTCGAAACAATAGTTCTTCCTGCAGCCGGATATCCGTTTGAAATAGAACCTATCTGTACAAGTCCTCCTGCTGCATTCCATTTATATATTCCTCCTGCGCTGGTATGCATACTTACCATTCCATTATCAGAAACTGCACCTACATTATAATTTCCTAAACCTATTACAGTAAGCTGCGCCTCTGCAAAACAAAATTTAAGGAAAATACAAGCCATCAATATTTTCATTGACATTCTGTAAAAATTTTTCATATTTTATTATATTTAGCGTTTCGAATTGGTGGAAACAATATTAATACAATATTTAGCCTATCCAAAGAAATAGGCTTTCATAATTCGTGAATTTCAAAAGAATTTAATTTTTAAAACACTCATAAACAAACAGATACAAAACAACATTTTGAATATGGATTTTACCAGAACTATTCAAAAAAACACAAAAAACAAATTACCAGAACAAAAATTATTTCAAAACAGCAGAAAAATATTCCTGTTTATTTTTATTTACAGCTCTTATTGTATCAATGGACAGTCCGGTCCGGACTTTACTATTTTAGCCGATAAGGCATTTCTCAAGCTCTATCAGAATTCTGACGAATGCATCAGTTATACCCAGGGAATTCTGGTTAGTGATCAGAATACGGAACACAAAATTGTGCTGCAAAATATTATTTCACAAGCTTTTGCCATGAAGGGCGATTATGTACAGTCTGTGAATATTTTTGCTCAAAAAGAAGATAATGGTCAGGCAAATGATCTTTCCTATGATAGGCAGGTCTTCAGTGATTATAATCTTGCGGATCAGTATCAGAATCTGGGGTTGTACAACCAGTCAAAAAGAATTATTTCTCATCTTTTATCTGATCAGAAGCTCCTTAAAAGTAATGATCCGACTTTAAAAGTCACTACCGCAAAACTGTATCAGCTTCAGGCTTTGAACTGCGGAATCAACAGGGATTATCCAACAGCATTGAAAAACCTTGATAAAAGCAATCAATACCTCAGTGGTCATAATGAAGAGAAGAAAATTTTAAAAATCGAAAACAGGATTTTCCAGTCTTCATACCTACTGAAGCAAAATAAACTCCCTGAATATAAATCCCTTATAGAAAGTGTCATTTCAGATCTTGAACATCAGAAAAACAAGCCTTTTCTGCTAGGGCTGGCTTATGAGAACTTATCCCAGTATTATTTCCTGAAACAGGATTATACAACAGCTATTGAAAAGCTGGAAACCGGGCTTGCATTGATTGAAAACCTTCCTTTCAACAATTTAAAAATTAAAATTTACGAATCACTAGCCCGTACTTACTACGCTATTCATAATGATGCAAAATACCATCAATACAATAAACTTTATACTGACTTAAAAACAAAAACAGATGTAAGTTCGAAAGAAGGAATACGGTATCTTGTGAAACTCGTTGAGACCAACCAGAATAAAAACATTGAATTTCAAAAACAGATATCACTCAGGTCTTCCCTGTTTTTGATTATCATTTTATCTTTGATTGTTATAGCCCTTTTTACCTATTTTTTACTCGTTACAAGCAAAAATAAAGATTTAAAAAAGCAATTTGATTTCTTTGAAAAACAGATCAGCCAGAAACCTCAACCTATTTTAATAAGCAAAACTCCTGCAGCAGCAAAAGATTCCGGATCTACCAAAATCTCCAGGAAAAAAGAAGATGAAATCCTCCAAAAGCTTGAAGAATTTGAAAAATCTGACCGCTATCTGAATAAAAATATGTCACTGTCTATGCTTTCTTCACAAATGGAAATCAATACAAAGTACTTATCCGAAGTTATCAATAATAAAGAAAAAAACTTCAACGGATACATTAACAAACTAAGGATCAATCACATTGTACAGTTATTAAGAAGTGATACAGCTTTTCTTAACTATAAAGTGAGCTACCTTGCAGAGTATTCAGGATTTTCATCCCACAGTGCCTTCACAACTGTTTTCAAATCCGTCACCGGAATGTCTCCCAATGCCTATATTCAGGAAATCAGTAAAACTAAAGCCGTATGAGACTATTTTTAAAAATACTATCACTGCTGCTGATAGCTTTTTATATTTTTACGAAAGCACAAAAGACACCAGACAGTGTCTTAATAAAAAAGGCTAAACTTGAAATTTATGACAACCCTGATAATACCATTAGAATTGGGGAACAATTATTAAAGAAATCTCATGATGTAAAGACCTCTATTAATCTTTATATGCTTCTTTCCACAGCCAATATTGCTAAAAGGAACTTTGAAGAATCGTTAAAATATATTTTAAAAGCAAAGGAACTTTCCCAGAAAACCAATGATCCCAAAAGCCAGTCAGGAGTACTGATCTCAGTGGCTATACAGTATCAGCAAATGGAACTTTTCAGCAAAAGTCTTGAAACATTGAATGAAGCCGATCAGTATATTGCAAAAATTCCGGCCAAAAATCCAGAAAGATATAGTGAGACGGCTGCAAGCTACGCCATAAGAGGAATGATTTATAAAAGCCAGTCCAATTCAGAAATTGCATTGGAAAAATTTCTGATTTCTATACAAAATTATGAAAAGGTTCCCGTGAAGAAAACTACTTATTCCAATATGAGTGTGGTGTATTACAATATTGGATATTGCTATCTTAATCTCAATCAAATTGACAAAGCACAGGAAGCTTTTTTACAATCTATCGCCTTCGCCCGAAAGAATTATGCTAAAAGTCTGGAAGCCTTTGCCCTGAAAGGAATTGCTGAAATCCATAAACAAAAGCATGAAAATCAATCTGCCATAAGCCTTTTACTAAAAGCTGAAAGCCTTTGTAAAAATACCGGAGATATTATTCTGAATGAAGGACTTTACAAAGAATTGGCTGATAATTATCTTGCTATGGGACAGCAAAATCTCTATCAGCAGTATAATAAAAAATATCTGGAAATGCGTTTCAAAAGAAAGCAGAATGAACTGAAGTCCATTAATCAGGTGATTGACAATCATAATAAGGAAACTGCATTGAAAAGTAAAGATCTGAAATCTTATTATCGCTACATTAAAATTATATCTGTTCTGCTGGGGTGCATTTTTATCGTTATCCTTTTATACTTTATTATAAAAATCAGAAAACAGAATAAAAAGTTTCAGAAAGAGATACAGCAAATGATAAGAACATCATAAGCTCTGAAAATAAAAAAACATTCCGGATAGGAATGTTTTTTTATGATCTGTAATTTTCAATTTATCTACCAATAACCTCAGTGATCGGGTTTCCTACATTTCCACTTGGGAACTGAATTTTCAATAGAGAAGATACAGTAGGAGCAATATCTGTCATGTGATATTCTTTATTGCTTTCTCCTTGTTTCACGCCCCATCCCATAAAGATCAATGGAATATGTGAGTCATAAGAATTCCATACACTGTGTGTAGTTCCTGTTTTAGAATATGGAGGAAGCATAGAATCGTGAGAAATTAACTGGATATCCCCGCTTCTCTGTCTGTTGATCCCATTGATAATTCTCTGTTTAATTGGCTCCGGAATACTCGCTTCCTGAACTCTATCTACAGAAACAGCATATAAAACAGTAGGATCTTTCTCAATTTCTTTTACAGCAAAGTTTCTAACGTCATCCAACTCAAGCTTGCTATCTGCCAATACTTTTCTGTTGAAATAAACCTGGTAGTTATCAATGGCATTGACCAATTTATCTGCTCCGAATTTATCTTTCAGTTTTTGGTTCAGATTCTTTTCAGCATCTTCCCCGAAGAAACCTGTAGTGATTTTATGTTCTTTAAGAAATCCTACAGAATGTGCTCCACCGTGGTCAGCAGATAGGAAAACCGTATATTCTCCTTTTCCTACTTTTGAATCCAGATATTTGAAGAATTCTGCTAAATCCTGATCTAATCTGATATACACATCTTCTACTTCAATAGAATTAGGTCCGAATTTATGTCCTGCATAATCTGTAGAGGCAAGGTTGATGGCTAAAAAGTCTGTAACAGCATCTCCACCCAGTTTTTCACCTTCAACAGAAGCTTCGGCTAACTTTAACGTCAACGTATTTCCGAAAGGTGTATAGCGGATATTATCTTTTTTAGTTTGATAGTCTTTTGCTAAATTACTGTAAGGGAAAGTAGGTGTTTTTGCACTTCCCAACAGGCCTTCCCAAGGCGAATTGTCCGGTGCACTTTCCGTATATTCATTGATTGGAAGTAAAGTATTCCAACCGTTGGCTACTAATTTTTCAGGAAGATTCTGAGAGTTGAATGATTTTACCCATTGAGGAAGGTCATTCATATACCAGGTACTGGTAATAAAGTTTCCTGTACTGTCATCAAACCAGAAAGCTCCGTTTGGCGTATGTCCGGCAGGAAGAATAGAAGCACGGTCTTTTAAAGAAACTCCTACTACTTTTCCCTGGAAGTTGGTGGCCAGCCTTAATTCGTCAGTCACCGTAGTAGACCAAAGATTTTTTGGAGAATGGCTTCCTGTTTTTACATTGGTGGTTCCCACGGGCTGAACGCTTTCATCCGCAGTACAGTACACTCCTTTTCCTGTTTCCTTATCCGTCCAGTCGTTTCCTGCAATTCCGTGGATAGCCGGTACAGATCCTGTATAGATACATGTATGTCCCAAAGCCGTAATGGTAGGAACATAAGGAATATGTACATTATTCAAAGAATATCCTGTATTCAAAAGTCTTTTGAAACCGTCATTACCATATTTACCATAAAAACGGTATAAATAGTCCCAACGCATCTGGTCTACTACCAGACCTACAACTAATTTGGGTCTTTCCAGTTGAGTATTTTTGTTCTTCTGTGCATTGATTGTAACTACGGACAATAAAGTAGCTGCCGCAATTGAAATGTTCCTAAGCATCCAAGTAAATTTTTATTGATGACAAATTTAAGGGTTTTGAAAGTTTTGGAGTATGAAATTTTATTTAAATTTGATTATTGTACAATTATCAATCAATCTTCTATGATTTTAGGCATATACTGGTATTTCAAATTTCCGGATCATTTATATGACTTTACGTTTTTCAAATTCTATCCGGGATATGGCGGCCATGCTGATAATCCGGCTGAACTGGCAGCAAGAGTTCAGGTTAAAAATACAGATGATTTTATAATGAAACTGGAAGAACTGAAATCAGGCTTTAACAAAACCTATCTACATGTCAATACCGATGGGAATCAGTTGATCCTCAATATCGGGGACCATATGCTTTTTGATTTTCACTTTCAGTTTGCCGTAGAGATTGAAGAGCTATTGATCCGTGAAAATGCAATACTATTAGATTCAAGCCCTCCTTTCACCCTTCAATCCAGTAAAAGCTATCCTCCTGAAAGAGAAGAATTCAAAAATATAGAACACCGGTTCATTCAGATGGTGGGTTCAGATTTAAAAAAAAGTAATGCTGAAAATTATACGGCCAGAATTGACTGTAATCTACCTTTAGAGCATAAACAAAATCTTATTAATGATTTAGTACAGATTTGCCGGGAGGAAAATCTCCATGTATTCTATTATCATGATTCTGATTTTAATGCTCATTGCAACCTGATGCTGTTTTTCAGCAATGGCAGGCAGAAAAAAGAGAATATCCAAAAGGTTGATATGAATTCTTTTGGAAGTAAAGTTCGTCAAATTACCCGGAAATTCCCTCTTCATTTCGGTCATTTCGGAAGCTTTAAAGAATATCCTTTACAAGGGCCTCATGTAGTGTTGATAGCAGATGAGGAATATATTTTAAACAAAAAATAAAACTATTTAAATTCAATCCTATGATCAAATTCAAATATGTCATTCTCTATGTGGAAGATGTAGAGCAGTCTATGAATTTTTATAAAAACACCTTTGGTTCTGAAATAAAGTTCATTACCCCTGAAAAAGATTATGGTGAGCTATTGACGGGAGAAACAACGCTGTCATTTGCTTCTCTCAGTCTTGCGAATTCCAATATTAGAAAAGGATTTTTAAGCTCAAAAACTCAGGATAAGCCTTTCGGAATAGAACTGGGATTTACCACAGACCATGTTGAAGCCCTGGTGGAAAAGGCCATAAAAAACGGAGCTGTTCTTTATGAAGATATCACGGTAAAACCATGGGGACAAAAAACAGCCTATATCCAAGATCCTGATCATTATCTGGTAGAAATCTGTACTGAAATTCAATAAGTATAAAAAAATTTGATGTGGAAATAAAGAAATTACAAAAATTATCCTCTAATCCAAGTTTAGAATGGGGACATAACGGCTATACAACAGAAATAAGATACATCGTTTCATCTATAGAATCCGGAGGCTCTTTTGAGTTTATTTTAAAAGAAAAGTCTTTGCCTTATACCAAAACCTGGGAAACAACTTCTGAAGAACTGGAAGAACTCAATACAATTATTGAAAAGGAAAATTCTTTCGGTGCTTTTGTTGATGAAAAACTTGCAGGCTGGATTATTGGTGAACACAGGACATGGAACAACAGCTTTTATATTGAAAATATTCTGATTGACGAAAAGCACAGACGACAGGGAATCGGAGTCAACCTTATTAAAAGTGCGATCAAAGAAGCCAGAAGATTAAACTGCAGAGTTATTGAACTTGAAACACAAAATACCAACTATCCCGCTATACAGTTTTACAGAAGAATGGGATTCACTATTACCGGACTGAATACAAGGCTCTATGAAAATGCAGAGGAAATCGCACTTTTCATGACTTTAGATGTAGAATAAATCTCAAAATCTTACCCTCTTTTAATTCTAATACGTTAAAACACTTGTTAGTGTGTTAAAAATTTTATACATTAGTAATCAACAAATTAAAATCTGATTACTATGAAAAACCTTAAAAAACTTAAAAGGAATCAGCTTGTACTGATCAGTGGAGGTGACACTCCCTATGCATTATGTGATATGGATGGAAATTGTCCGCCTACTATAGGCTCTTACTATTGTAGTGACGGTACCTGTTACAGGGTTTCCGGTGGTGGCGGTAGCAATCCCGGATGTAACGAACCTATGCGCCTGTGCCAGGAATGGGAAACAGGATGCGGATGTGTTTATATGTAAAATATTTTTGTTAGATAAAATTTTGTTGAGGGCGGTTTTTACCGCTCTTTTTTATGACCTTTTCAAAGGCAAGACATGCTTACATTCTCCGGCAATTTCATTAATTTCGCAAAAACAGAAACTCCAATATCATGGAAAATCTTCTGAAATATATCAGATCTCTCACCCTATTTTCTGACGAAAGCTGGAAAATACTTCAGCCTGCTCTTTCGGAAAGGAATTACAGGAAAAATGAACTGATGTTACAGGAAGGTGAAATCTGCAACGCCTTATTTTATATTGATAAAGGATTTTGTAAGAGCTATTATGAAATAGAAGGAATCATAAAAAACACCGGATTTTTCTTTGAAAATGAAGTAGCAACCAATATCAGCAGTTTTGGAAGTGGTCAAAAGTCTGAATTTAATATCATCGCTTGTGAAGATCTGCATGTTATTATTTTTGATAAAACAAAATTATTTGAAGCAGCTAAAAATACACCTGAAATTGAAACACTAGGCCGCCATTGTATCCGGGAATTTGCTTCCAGACAAGAAGAATTTTCGAATCTGTTCAAACTTTATACAGCAAAACAGAGACTGGAATATCTAGAAACCCAACATCCCGAAATGCTGCAACGTGTCTCGCTCACTCAGCTGGCTTCATTTCTTGGAGTAGCAAGAGAAACATTAAGCAGAATCCGGAAACGAAGAATTACCCGTTAACGAATTACATCCAAAATAATATATGAAAACACTGATCTGGCAAGGAATTCTTTTCAAGTCTCTTGAATATTTTAATTTACAATCTGATGATAAAAGTCATAGCGTAACATCAAAAATCATCGGATCTTATGAAGATAAAATCTACGCTGTAAACTATAGCATTGTCATTGATAAAAACTGGATTGTTCAGAGTTTTTTAATCGAATCTGAAATCAATAACAGTAAAAGAACACTTACAGGAAAAAGAATCCGGGATCAATGGGAAATCAATAATGCTGTACATCATGAATTCAATAATTTTCCATTCATAGATATCTCACTTACGCCATTCACCAATACTTTACCAATCAACAACTTAAAACTTTCAGAAAACAGTTCTAAGAAAATTGATGTTATTTATATTGATGTTTTAAACCATCATATCAGACCTGTTCAGCAACAATACACCCGAACAGCAGCTAATAAATACCTGTATGAAAATATTGAAACCGATTTTAAAGCAGAAATCTCAGTGGATGAAAAAGGATTAGTTACCAATTATCCAAGACTGTTTGAAAAGATTGCAGAACTTTGAGACATAAAACAATATCACAAATGATGAGATAAAGCTGCGGTCCTTTTTTTCACAGCACACATATGATCCCTTATGCCCCAAGATAACAAAGCATAAAAATAAATATGGATGTCAATTTTTTAGGATTAATTGGTAATGTAATAAGGTTAATTTTTATTTTCAAACTCAACTATAAACAGCAACAGGAAGCATCTCAAAAAGATTTTGAAAAAGAAGGTGGCTATAGTATTCATTATAATTACAGGGGTATTGCTATTTCAGTAATTAAATAATATTCAGCGTAATAAACAGTCCTTTATAATTGTTATAAGGATATGAAAACAATTGCTCTCCTATTCTTTTTTTTCGTTTCCCTGACTGTCATTTCAGCTCAGAATCATCACTCCGAAGGTTTTTATGAAACTTCAGATCACGTAAAGATCAAGTACAAAGTCTCCGGAAAAGGAGAAGCCTGCATTTATATTCCCGGCGGTCCCGGACAGGGCTATCCATCGTTTGAACTGATGGGTGGAAACCATCTGGAAAAAAACATGCAGATGATTTATATGGATCAACGAGGTTCCGGGGCATCCGGTACTTCGGAAAACTATCATCTCGATAAAATGATTCAGGATATAGAAGAACTGAGACAGCATCTCCAATTGAAAAAAATCTTTCTCCTTGCTCATTCCTTTGGGGGAATCATTGCGGTCAGTTATGCAAAAAAATATCCCCAGCATACCAAAGGGCTTATCCTTGCCAATGTCACGCTCCACTTCCTGAATGATGAATCGGTTAAGGAACAGATTCAATACGGAAACAGTCTTCTACAGGCAAAAAACAAATCCGTTCCTAAAGACAGTCTGACCTTAGAACTTTCAAAAATAAGCAGTGCATTAAGGAAAAAAAGAATCGGATATAAATTTCTGACTGAAGATATTGAAACCATAAAAGAATCCGATAAGATTGATTCTCTCCATCCCCGAATCATCGACTTCGGAATGGCCGTTATCTCAAAACCTAAAGACTTCCCGGAATATTATGCAGATTACGCTCCCATTACAAAAGATATCTCTGTTCCTGTATTGATCATTACCGGAAAAAAAGATAAAGCTGTCGGTACTCAGCATTATAAAACCTTCCGTTTTCCCAATCAGAAAGTAGTATCCATTGATGGGGGACATCTTTTATACTATGAAAAAAATAAAGAGTTTGTGAACGCTGTCAGTCAGTTTGTGAATACTACAAAGTAATATTGTATTGACTATTTTACAAATATTAAGTTTTTGGCGCGGCCGGAGGCCGCGCTGAAACCATTCCTACATTATAAAAGTTCCCGTAAACCCTTCATCAACTGCCTCTACCCACTTCCGAACTCCCTTTAGACAGTTGTATAAGTATCTTTAGCCACTTCATGAACTGGCTATAACCAGTTAAGAACGGCCTCCAGCCCCTTCATCAACGGTCTCTACCCACTTATGTAACGGTCTGTATACCCTTCATTAACCCCCTGGAGGCACTTATCCAGGAGGTCTACCCCCTTACAGAACTATCTCTATCCCCATAAACAACCAGGTCTACCCCCTTGGGTAAGGGGGTAGAGGGACTTATAGAAGGGGGTATTGGAAGTTCAAAAAGTAGCTGTAGATACCGTTTTCAATGATTAGACTTGATTATGGTTTTCCGTAATGATTCAGATAAAAGAATCTTTAGTTTTGAAATACTATGATTTAATAAAAAATATTTATGAAAAAAGTCTCTATTATCTTTCTTTTATCATTCTGCCTATTTTCTAACGCACAAGAAAAAGAAAGTTTAAATTCAGCGACACGGAAATTTATTAGTGGTGCTGATTTTACTCAAATCAATAAAGATTGGAATGTCACTGCTGATTTCAGATCGGGGATTGGTGAACAAGTTTCCTTCTTTCCTGTGGAAGCTATCAATCTTAAAACAAATCAAAAAATGAAATCTATTCAGGTTAATATGAATATAAAATCAGATTTCATGGGAAAGTCAAAAGAATATTTCAAAACATCCTGGTTAGATTTAGATGAGGTAGAAGAATTTGTTCTGTTTATAGAACAATATGTAATCCCCAATTTAAAAGATAAAACAGAAAATAAACAGTCTACAAATTATATCTTTAACTCTAAAGAAATATCTTTCAATTTCTATATTGAAAAAAATACTCGTCGAATATCTATTTATCTAAAAGATTATGGTATAACTGATAATGAACATTATTTCTGGACAGAATCTCAGGTAAATAAAATACCTGAATTGTTGGAAATCTTAAAAAAAATAAATGGAAAATAATACAGCATTCTCCGCTGGCGCGAGCGTCCTCGCTCGTGTCCCTCATAATAATTTAATTCAAAATTCACTTAACATCCTCCCTCGTGAGCCCCTTAGATCTCTAAAAAATATATAACACAATAATGACAATGAGTTTTTAGTATTTTTATAATATGAGCAGAAAACACAAATTTCATGAAAAAGAAGGAGCTTATTTTATAAGCTTTGCCTCAGTATTCTGGATAGATATTTTTACACGAATGGAATATTTTGATATTCTTATTGAAGCATTAAGATATTGTAGAAAAAACAAAGGAATGATTATTTTCGGATATTGTATCGTGCCTAGTCATGTACATCTGTTATTCCGGTCAGAGAAATGCCAACCTTCAGAATTAATAAGAGATTTTAAAGGTTTTACAGCTAAAAAACTACTACAAGCTATTGAAGACAATACTCAGGAAAGCAGAAAAGAGTGGTTATTGTGGATGTTTAAAAAAGCAGGAAGCCAAAATTCTAATATAAAAAAGTATCAGTTTTGGCAACAAAATAATATGCCCATAGAGATATGGTCATTAAAAGTATTTGAACAAAAACTAAATTATGTTCATCAGAATCCTGTAGAATCTGGATTCGTTATGGAACCTTGGGAATGGAAATACAGCAGTGCCAGAAATTATTGTGACGATTATGAGAGGATTCTTGAAATAGATGTTAATTTATAATGTGGACACGAGCGAGACGCTCGCGCCAGCGAATCCTCAAACGAAAGACCTAAATGAAGTCGTAATGCATAAAAAAAACCGCACCAAAAGGTGCGGTTTTTTTTATATAAAATCCAGTAAATTAAAATTTAAGATCTCCATTCACTTCTCTTACCGCGTTAGCAGCTTCAGCGAATTTCAATTGCTCTTCAGCAGTCAAAGTTACGTTTACAATTGATTCTACTCCGTTTGCTCCGATAATTGCTGGAACACCAAGGCAGATATCATTTTGTCCGTATTCTCCTTCAAGCATTAAAGAACAAGGGATCATTTTCTTCTGGTCACATGCAATAGCCTGAACCATTACAGAAACTGCTGCACCTGGAGCATACCAAGCTGAAGTTCCTAATAATTTAGTAAGAGTAGCTCCTCCTACTTTAGTTTCTTCGATTACATATTTTTGTTGCTCATCACTCAAGAATTCAGTTACAGGAACCCCATTTCTTGTCGCTTTGCTCAATAATGGAAGCATACCTGTATCACTGTGAGCAGCGATTACCATACCGTCAACATCAGAAATTGGAGCTTCCAATGCTTCAGCCAATCTGTATTTGAATCTTGCAGAGTCTAATGCACCACCCATTCCGATGATTTTGTGCTTAGGAAGACCTGAAGTTTTGTGAACAAGGTAAGCCATAGTATCCATTGGGTTAGAAACCACGATGATGATTACTTCCGGAGAATGTTTTACTAAGTTTTCAGTAACTTCTTTCACGATACCAGCGTTGATACCGATCAATTCTTCTCTTGTCATTCCAGGTTTTCTTGGAATCCCTGAAGTGATTACTGCTACATGAGAACCTGCAGTTTTGCTGTAATCTCCTGTTGTACCCGTAATTTTTGTATCAAATCCGTTAAGAGATGCTGTCTGCATCAAGTCCATTGCTTTTCCTTCAGCAAACCCTTCTTTAATGTCTACCAAAACTACTTCTGAACAGAAGTTCTTCATTGCGATGTATTCTGCACAGCTTGCTCCTACAGCGCCTGCACCTACTACAGTTACTTTCATATTGTTACTTTTTAAAAATTATTTTTTGTTAGTTAAGTTTAAATTTGAAACTCCCCAAATTTAACAATTCCTGAAAAATTGAGCAATTTTTCAGGAATTTAATTAGATTTAAAATAAATTAGTTGACGTTCAGTAAAAACGTATATAATTTTTTCGCGCCGGAAAGCACTTCATTGTAGTTTTCTTCAGTTACCTCTGTATCCAGAACTTCTTTAAAATTCTTCCACATAGGCCATGTATTTTCCTGATAACATCCGAAAAAGTTGAAGGTAACCTCATCAAATCCTTCCGTTTTAGAAAGCTGTTTTGCAATTACATTTCCACCAAGGGTAGAACCTTCAATCACATACATGGCTCCAAGTGCTTCATGCTCGTTATTGAAATCCAGAGGATGAGATACTTCCTGATTTTCCAGAGAAAGGCTTTTCAGGTCTTTTTCAATAAGGGAGAGTTTTTTTCTTGCATCCAGCTGAAGTTTCTCTGCATACTTACCGGAAAGGCTGTTGAATATTTTATCTTCACTGTGAAGAAGCATCAGGTAATTGGTGTGGATAATCTTTTTATAATCCTCTAAAGTGAAAGTTTTGTTAAAGATCTTTTCAGAATTAAAAAGTTTTTCTGCTGCATCGTGATAATCTGCTGTATTCTGTTTAAGATATTCTGATACCATACATAACGTTTTAAAAGTTTCTCAAATATAAGGCTTTTTGAACGTTAAAATAAAGGAAGTACCCTCACTGTTGCTTTCAAAATCCACATTTCCTCCCAATCTTTTCATAATGCGGTGTACAATAGACAGCCCTACTCCGTTTCCTTTAAACTTCTTGGCATTATCCATTCTGTTGAAGATTTTAAACATCTTATGTTTCTCCTCTTCAGGAATACCAATACCATTATCAGAAATCCTGTAAATAATAGTCTGGCCGTCTTCAATTCCTTCAATTTCCACTTGCGGAAGATCTTTATGGGACGAATACTTAACCGCATTATTGATGATATTCAAAAATACCTGATGAAGCATGGTTTTATCAGCCATGACATCCGGGCATTCCTTAATGATAATTTCACTGTTCGGACTGCCGTAGGTCATCTTGGCGTTTTCGGAAATTTTCTCAATTGTATGAGCCGTTTTAAGACTTTCAAGCTGAATTTCGCTATGTTTCGCACGACTGAGCTGCAGTACATCATGCATCATTTCTGCCATATTGTCGATTTCCTCGATAATCGAATTAATCTTGGTCTTGTTTTTTCCAGAATCATCTCTAAGATTTCCCAAAAGCATTTGAGCATTCAGCTTCATTACAGTCAAAGGAGTTCCCAGATCATGGGAGATGGTATAAGAAAAACTGTCAAGCTCTTCATTTACTTTTTTAAGCTCATCATTAAGCCTTTTGATTGCATTATAATTTTTATGAGAAGTTTCTAAAATGAGGTCCCTTACAGCCTGTACAGCACTCACATTTCTGGAATTCCATCTTTTAGAATAGCCTTTGATATTTTCAGTAAAAATACGGAAGGAAGTTCTGGGTGATATCATCTGTCTTTCTTCGCCGTTCTGAGAAAACACACTTATTCTTTTCTCCGGATTTCCAGCCCAGTTGATGTGTTCATCAAACTCTTTCCGAAACCAGATCAGCATTTCATTTTTATCTCTTTCAATAAAGTAAATAACAATTCCTGCTGCATTTTCAGACAGATCCAGCTCTTTACCATGGTCTTTAAGGAAGTTTCGGCTCACATAAATCAGATCACTGGTATTTTCAAGTGCCCATTTTGCAATGGTACTGATACTTTCCAACCCTGGAGTATTTCCGTCTGTCACAATATTCTCATCGGAAACAATGGCAAGCCCGTCTGCTTCAGGTAAGTTTCGGATCTCTTTTTTGCATTCGATAAGAGAATCAAACAGGTTATGGTGCTTTAGAAATTCCGTTTTCATCTGAGACATTTTCTCATTCAGTTCCAAACGGTAGTTCAGCTCACTTTTAGATTTAAAAGATGAATAGGCATTCGCAGCCAGCGTGGTAAAAATTCCGGCCTGTACTCTATCCTCAAGGTCAATATGCTTGGGTTCTACATTCTGGCAGGTAACCAGCCCCCAAAGATGATCATCAATAATAATAGAAACACTGAAGCTTGAAGCCGCTCCCGAATTTTTAAGATACTGCCCATGAACAGGCGACATCCCTCTGGAAGCTGAAAAAGTAAGATCAATACTTTCCGCACTTTTGCTTAAAATAGGAACAGTATCAGCATATACATTACTGAAAATTCTTTTTCTTTTTTTCAGATAAAGATCCCGTGCCTGTTTCGGAATGTCAGACTCCGGATAATGAAGCCCCAGAAAACTTTCCATATTTTCATTTTTCCTTTCGGCAATTACCTTTCCGGAACCGTCCATCATGAATTTATAGACCATCATCCGGTCATAGTTTACCACCTTTGACAGCGTTTCCAGAAGATGATTCCAGAGTTCTTTTTCGTTATCAATGATGTAAAAATTGTCATACTTATTGGAAATCCTCTTGTCAGGATTGAGCAGGACTTCTTCGAATTCAAGAAAAATGGAAGATTCACTCCTGAAAACAGAAAAGTGATACTCTTTTTCGTTGATAAAAATTTTATCGAAATAGGTTTCGTTTTTACGTCTGGTAAACCTTTCCAGAGAAGTATATATTTCTGAATTGATAATACTCTGAAAGCTTTCGGGAAAGTCTGTAATCTTCTTTTCGAAAAGCTTTTCCGGGTTTTCGATGGTAAATATATCCGAGATATTCCTGCTAAAAAAAGTGATGGTGTGGGATTCCGCATCAATGCCAATCAAATAGCCAAAACTTTGTATAGAACCCGGAATATGGATAGGTTCTTCATGACATTCTACAAAATTCATATATCTCTTCAGTCTATTAATCAAATATAGCGTTTTTTTGAACAGTGTTTACTTTTGTGGTATATAATTTCAAAGTACACTCTACGACGCATTCATGGGAGATAACAGATAAAAAATGTAGTAAAAATGCATTTAAATATTCTTCATTTTCACCCCTTTTTTATGCCATATCATTAAAATATACGAAAAAAAATCCAATAATAAGGTTATGCACTCTTTAATCATGATTCATAACATGGATTACAGATTATTAACTTTAATAATTGTTTTATTTAAACAATTTTCGCTAAATTTATATCACCAAATAATGAATATGATCAAAATTAATTGAATTATTCACAATAAATTCAATATAAAATTTAAATTCAAATAATACTATTATGAAAAAGTTCCCATTAATTTTATTTTCTCTGATCCTCTCTGTAGGATTGTGGAATCCATCAGAAGCATGTACAAGGGTAGTTTACAAAGGACCGCAGAACACCGTTATTACAGCCCGTTCTATGGACTGGCGTGATGAAATCCCGGCCAATTTATGGGTTTTGCCAAAAGGTATAGACCGTAACGGGCAGGTAGGTTCTAAATCAGTAAAATGGACTGCCAAATACGGAAGCCTCGTCAGTACGTCATGGGATATTGCATCATCAGACGGAATGAACGAAAAAGGATTGGTTGCTAATCTGCTTTGGCTGGGAGAATCCCAATACCCAAAATTCGATGGAAAAGGAAGTAAAAAGGGAATTGCCATCTCATTATGGGCACAATATTATCTTGATAATTTCGCTACTGTAAAAGAAGCTGTAGAGCATTCACAAAAAGAACCGTTCGTGATTGTAAGTGATTATATTCCGGGAACAGAGAGATTTACAACCGTTCACCTTTCCATTTCCGATGCTTCAGGAGACAGTGCCGTATTCGAATATATTAACGGAAAACAGGTGATCCACCATGATCCTTCTTACACTGTTATGACCAACTCTCCTATTTTTGAGGAACAGCTCGCTCTTAACAATTACTGGAAAGGGATTCCCGGAACAGTTATGCTTCCCGGAACCAACCGTGCTGCAGACCGCTTTGTGAGAGCTTCATACTACATCAATGCAATTCCGCAGACTTCCGATACCCGCACAGCAGTAGCCAGTGTTTTCAGTGTCATCAGAAACTGTTCTGTACCTTATGGAATCTCTTCCGCTACCGAACCCAATATTTCATCCACAAGATGGCGTTCTGTTTCGGATCAGAAAAACCTGGTATATTATTTTGAAACCGTTTTCACTCCCAACACATTCTGGGTAGATCTTAAAGATTTTGACTTAAGCTCTAAAGGAAAAGTGATGAAACTGGATCTCAGTAATAATAACACCTACAACGGTAAATCCAATGCAAGTTTTAAAGAATCTGCACCCTTCACATTCTTGGGATTAAAATAGATATTTCGCCACAAAAAATGCTTGCGCTTAGTAAACAATGCCCTAAGTATGCCCCATTATGATTTTATGAGATACTAAAACGGGCTGAATAAGCAGTTGTGGTAAAATAGAGTTCACAATAAAAAAACAAAAAATAGATATGGCCTTTTTTTCGATTAAAAAGAAAAGCCTGATCCTGTGCATGCTGGCTTGTGCGTTATCAGCCCATGCACAAAATCAGGATTCTCTGAAGACCACACCTCCTCCACAGGAAGAAGACAATGTAAAATATCCACAGCTGCAGATCAAAGGCCTTTTTCAGGCACGTTATCTGGTAGGAATGTCTAAAGATGTTGATGTAAACGGGCTTCATCATACCGATGGCTCCGGAACCGATAATAATTTCATGCTCAAATACATGAGGGTTCAGGTTCGGGCACAGATCAGTAAACGAACGGAAGTTGTTGTTTTGGCCAACCTTGCCGATTTTAAAAATGACCCCAAAAGCAGAGTTCTTGAAAATGCTTATCTGAAGTATACTTTCAATCCTAAATTAGCCATTACTGTAGGACAGTTCAGACCTTGGTTTGGTATTGAAGAGACTTACCCTATTGATATTATTAAATCTTTAGACTGGTCCAATCAATATACGGAATTTGGAAAACTGGGCTGGACAAGCTTCCAGATCGGGATGTCTGCTACTGGACAACTTCAACTGGGAGAAATACCCTTCCAATATGCAGTTTCCGTGGTGAACGGAAATGGAAAAAATCAGATCAACGATAATGACAACGGAAAGCAGTACTCTACCCGTCTTGTTTTCGGATTATCAAAAAAATATCATTTCAATGTAGGTCTGAATGGAGGTACCGGAGAAGTTTTCAGCAAAAAAGTGTATGCCTTAGGTATAGATCTAAGCTCACTGATCCAATTTGATCCAAAATGGAGCCTTGATATGCAGCTGGAAGCCAAACAGGCAACCAACCACGTTCTGTATAACTCCATTGCCCCGGAATTACGTCCTGACAATCCTGATCAGTATCTTATCCGTGGAGCCTACTTCCTGCCGAACCTGAGATATGAGATCAACCACAAAAATCTCAGTGCTTTCGAATTATCCTGCCGCTACGAATATCTTGACACCAATTTCAGAATGGCTTCTAACCCAAGACAAACCATTACCCCAATGTTCGGATTGGAATTCCTGAAAAATTACGGAGCAAGAATTCAGCTGGGAGTACAGTTTGACCGCTACAAATATCAGGTGGAAAACACCTCACAATACAACAACAATCTATTTATAGTGCAAGTACAAAGTAGGTTTTAAACGATTAAATAGTTAGTATCATGAAAGAAATTAATATCAAAAACGTAGCGATCACATTTGTTGTTGCGTTAATCATATGGTTCATCCCTGCTCCGGAGGGTGTTGCCGAGAATGCCTGGCATCTTTTTGCCATCTTTGCGGCAACTATTTTAGGGATCATTCTTAAAGCTGCTCCAATGGGTACAATGTGTATGATGGCCATTGGTTTTACAGCCCTTACGCAGGTAGTTGCTCCGGGAGATGCCGGAAAATCCATTACCAAAGCGCTTTCCGGTTTTGGAGACAAAGTAATCTGGCTGATCGGGATTTCATTCTTTATTGCCAGAGGATTTATCAAAACAGGATTGGGAAACCGTATCGCCTTTTTATTCATCAGGGTCTTTGGTAAAAGTTCACTGGGACTTGCGTACGGATTAGGGCTTGCTGATGTTTGTCTGGCTCCTGCTATTCCGAGTAATACAGCAAGAGGTGGTGGGATTATCTACCCTATTATGAAATCTATGGCAATAAGCTTCGATTCCGTTCCTGAAAAACCGGAAACCCATAGAAAACTGGGATCATTCCTGACTTTGAACAGCTACTATATGAACCTCATCGCTTCTTCCATGTTCCTTACCGGAACAGCAAGTAATCCGATGTGTCAGAAATTTGCAGCCAATCTTGGGATTGATATTACCTGGATGTCATGGGCTGCAGCAGGTTTCATTCCGGGTGCGGTAGCATTCTTTGTCGTTCCTTTGGTATTGTACAAATTATATCCGCCTGAACTGAAAAAAACGGGTGATGCTCCGAAAATGGCCGCTCAGAAATTAAAAGAAATGGGTCCTATTTCCAGAAACGAATGGCTAATGCTGCTGGCATTTTTTATTCTGCTGGCCCTTTGGATATTTGGGGGAGCACTTTCTATTGATGCTACCACTACAGCATTCATCGGATTAACATTATTGCTGTTAACTTCAGTATTAACCTGGGAAGATGTAAAAGGAGAGAAAGGAGCATGGGATACTATCGTTTGGTTCGCCGTACTGGTGATGATGGCAAGCTCTTTAAATGAATTAGGTTTCATTGGATGGTTCAGTAACCTTATCAAAGTACAAATTGGAGGTTTGAGCTGGCAGGTAGCTTTCCCGGTTATTATTATAGTCTATTTCTTCAGTCACTATATTTTTGCCAGTGCCACCGCTCACGTAGCAGCTATGTATGCAGCATTGCTGGGTGTTGGGGTTTCTTTAGGAATTCCTCCTATGCTGTTGGCAATGATGCTTGGTTTCATGGGTTCTATTTATGGAGTACTTACCCATTATGGCCACGGTCCGGCTCCGGTATTCTTCGGAAGTGGATATGTAGATCTCAAAGCCTGGTGGGTAAGAGGTCTTGAAATAGGAATCGTACTATTGATCATTTATATGGTTGTAGGAGGATTGTGGATGAAAGTCTTAGGATATTATTAATCAATAAATCAAAAATATGTTATCAACACTGTCAAGAAAAATGCTGATGTGCCTTACAGGACTCTTTTTGGGATTCTTCCTGTTGATTCATTTCCTTGGAAATCTTCAGCTTTTTCTTCCACAAGAACAGGCACACCTGCAATTTAATGCCTATTCGCATTTTTTATCAGGAAATATTATCATCAAAATAGTTTCTTACGTTTTGTATGCCAGTATTATTCTGCATGCTGTAGACGGACTGATCATTACGCTAAAAAATAAAAAGTCTGGTGGCGGTTATCAGACAGACAGACGTGGAAGAGCCAGTAAATGGGCTTCCAGAAATATGGGAATCCTCGGGACATTAATTCTGATTTTCCTGGTGATCCATTTCCAGAACTTCTGGTATATCTACAAATTCGGAAATCCGCCTTTGGATGAGAATGGAAATAAAGATCTCTACATTCTGGTAGTGAATGTCTTTAAAGAATGGTGGTATGTTATCATTTATGTTTTATCAATGATTGCTTTATGCTATCACCTGATTCATGGGATACACAGTGCAGTAAGAACGCTGGGACTGTATCATCCTAAGTTTGTACGATGGTTCAAAACGATTGGGATTGCCTATTCAATCATTATCTGTGTAGGTTTTGCATTGATGCCGGTGTATGTATTCTTTACTTATCATTAAACAGAACGGTCATGATTTTAGATTCAAAAATACCACAAGGCCCATTGGAACATAAATGGGAAAATTATAAAAAGAAAGCAAGACTCGTTAATCCTGCCAACCGTAAAAAACTGGATGTTATTGTTGTAGGAACAGGGCTGGCGGGAAGTTCTATTGCAGCTTCTTTGGGAGAGATGGGCTATAATGTCAAATCATTCTGTTTTCAGGACAGCCCGAGAAGAGCACACTCTGTGGCAGCGCAGGGAGGTGTAAATGCAGCAAAAAACTATAAAAACGATGGTGACAGCGTATACAGAATGTTTGTAGACACGCTAAAAGGCGGAGATTTCAGAGCCCGTGAAGCCAATGTATACCGTATGGCAGAATGTTCTCTGAACCTTATTGACCACGCTGTAGCTCAAGGCGTACCTTTCGGTCGTGAATACGGAGGCTATCTGAATAACCGTTCTTTCGGTGGAGTTCAGGTAAGCCGTACTTTTTATGCCAGAGGACAAACCGGACAACAGCTGCTTCTGGGAGCTTATCAGGCTTTAATGCGACAGGTTGGAAAAGGCTCCGTACAATTATTTTCAAGACATGAAATGCTTGATCTGGTTACCGTTGATGGGAAAGCCAGAGGAATTATCGTTAGGAATTTAGACACCGGAGAAATTGAAAGACATGCAGCACATGCTGTAATATTGGCAACAGGTGGCTACGGAAAAATCTATTACCTGTCTACCCTTGCCATGGGATGTAATGGCTCTGCCATATGGAGAGCTCATAAAAAAGGAGCTTTAATGGCTTCTCCAAGCTGGATTCAGGTACACCCTACTTCTCTTCCGCAATCCGGAGATTATCAGTCTAAACTGACCTTAATGTCTGAATCATTGCGTAATGACGGACGAATCTGGGTTCCGTTGAAAGAAGGTGAAAACAGACCACCCAATGATATTCCGGAAAATGAAAGGGATTATTATCTGGAAAGAAGATATCCGGCTTTCGGAAATCTTGCGCCAAGGGATATTTCTTCCCGTGCGGCAAAGGAAAGAATTGATGCCGGTTTCGGAATCGGACCTTTGAAAAATGCAGTATATCTTGATTTTTCAAAAGCAATACAGGAACAGGGAAAAGATAAGATCAGCGAAAAATATGGAAACTTATTTGATATGTATCTTAAAATAACAGGATATGATGCCTATAAGGAACCTATGATGATCTCTCCTTCTGCACACTTTTCAATGGGCGGGCTTTGGGTAGATTATGAACTGATGACCACTGTGCCGGGACTTTTTGCTTTAGGTGAAGCTAATTTTGCAGATCATGGTGCCAACAGATTAGGCGCAAACTCTCTTTTACAGGCTTCAGTAGACGGATATTTCATTGCTCCCTATACGATTGCCAATTATCTGGCCGATGAAATTCATACCGGAAAAATTTCAACGGATACTCCGGAATTTGAACAGGCTGAACAAGCAGTGAAAGAACAGATCCAGGACTTTATGAACATCAAAGGAACCAAAACTGTTGATTATTTCCACAAAACATTGGGAAAACTCCTGTACGATTATTGCGGTCTGGCCAGAAACGAAGAAGGATTGAAATATGCCATTCAGGAGATCAGAAAACTGAAACAGGAATTCTACAAAGATGTAAGAGTTTCCGGACAGGGAGATAAAATGAATACCGAACTGGAAAAAGCAGGCCGTGTTGCCGATTATTTCGAAATCGGAGAACTGATGTGCTATGATGCATTAACCCGTAACGAATCCTGTGGAGCTCATTTCCGGGAAGAGTTCCAGACAACGGATGGAGAAGCGATGAGAAATGATACCGAATATCAGTTTATCTCTGCCTGGGCATGGACGGGTGAAAATGGCGAACCAGCATTGATTAAAGAGCCTTTAATCTTTGAAGAGATTCAGCCAACGGTAAGAAGTTACAAATAAAAAACAGAAAATTATGGATTTACATCTTAAGATATGGAGACAGAAAGACAGAAAAAGTGAAGGAAAACTCGTTGGTTATGACCTGAAAGGATTGAATTCCCATATGTCTTTCTTAGAAATGCTGGATACCCTGAATGAAAAACTGATCACTGAGGGAGATGAACCTGTAGAGTTTGATCACGACTGCCGTGAAGGAATCTGCGGACAATGTGGGATGATGATTAACGGTATTGCCCATGGTCCCCTGAAAAATACAACAACCTGCCAGCTTCATTTAAGGTCTTTTAAAGATGGGGAAACGATTCTGATAGAACCATTCCGGGCTGAAGCATTTCCTGTAAAGAAAGATTTAAAAGTAGACCGTTCTGCTTTTGACAGAATTATATCTTCAGGAGGTTTTGTATCTGTAAATACCGGCCAGGCTCCTGATGCAACGGCCATTCCGGTGACTCACCAAACGGCTGAAGAAGCTTTTGATTCTGCTGCATGTATCGGATGTGGAGCTTGTGTGGCTACCTGTAAAAATGGAAGTGCCGCCTTATTTACCTCTGCAAAGATTACCCACATGGCACTTCTTCCTCAGGGGAAAGAGGAACGAAGTAAAAGAGTGTTGGATATGATTGCACAAATGGATACGGAATTATTCGGGCACTGCTCCAATACGGAAGCCTGTGAAGTAGAATGCCCTCAGGGAATTTCCGTACTCAATATCGCCAGAATGAATTTTGAGTATAACAGAGCTTTGTTTTTCAGAAAGAAGAATTAAATGAGACCAAAGTCGAAATGATACTATTTAAAAGGACGAATTTGCTTATTGACAAATTCGTCCTTTTTGTTTTTCTATAAAATTCACATTCCTATGCTTCTATCATCGCTACTACTCTCGCCGGAGCTGCAGATCCTCCGACAATTTTAAGAGGAAATACACAGATCTTAAATCCGGACGGAGGCAATGCTCCAAGATTGGTAAGCTGCTCGATATGTAAATATTCTTTCTCAATTCCTACGCGGTGGCCTTCCCAGAAGAATTCGGGATCATTCAGTTCTTTGGCTTTTTGAGCCATATATTTTAGAGGAAGATCCCAGCCCCACTGATCAATTCCCATTACTTTCACGCCCTGGTCAATCAGCCACTCTGTAGCTTCTTTGCTCATTCCTGTTCCTTTTTCTACAAAATCAGGAGTTCCCATCATCTTATCACGATCCGTTCTGATCAGTACAATATTTCCTTCCTGGATAGTGATTCCGTTTTTATTCAGATCATTTTTCAGATCATCTACCGTGATGGCTACAAAATCTTCTTTATGAGTACAGTCGATCACAATTCCTTCTCCATAACACCACTCCAATGGAATCTGGTCTATTGTTTTAGCAGGTTTCCCTTCTACTACAGGGCCGTAATGCCATGGAGCATCAATATGGGTCGTAGCATGAAGTCCCATATTTTTGATGGTATCATCTGCCCAACCCGTCCAGTTTTTAGGAAAAAGTCTTGAAGGAAGTCTCAGTGCCAGACGAATCAGCCAATGTGATTTTCTGTGTGCTTTATGTTTGATTTTCACCCGCATGAACCATGGGTCGCCTGCATTATACTGAATAGGCTTTGTTAAATCGACAAGTGTTGTTTTCATATGATTTAGCTAAGGAAGCAAAGATAATGAATAAGGTAAAAAGTACGAATAGATATTAGCAAACGAAAAAAGATTAGCCTTTACTAATCTTTTTCCAATTCTATCGGGTTTTCATATTTTTTATTTTCTTCTCTTTCTTTTTGTCTCTGCCTTATCATTTCTTGGCCTTGTATAATAGTGGTTTCAGAACTTTGAAGTACACCCATTAAATTGGCATTAGCATCTTTTACCGCTTTTTCAAATTTCGGTCGAGTTGTTTCAAAAGCTTCATTATATCGATTTTCGTTCATCTTAATTAATTTACCTTTTAACTTAAATGCAGGTGTAGATTTTACAAGCTCAAAATCATACTCTTCTTTGTCATCTGTTATTTTAACAATCAATCCAGGCAATCCGCTAAATTTATATGGCCCACAGGGTAAAGGAATTTCGGGAGAATACCAGGCGGTCCAATTTCGCCCCTTAAAGGTAACTTCTGCTTTTTTACAATTTATTGTGTTTATTATTTTTGTATCATTACTTAATTTCCAATTCTTAATGACCGGTTCTTTATAGGTGAGTATTGACATTCCAACTAAGTTAAAATACTGTATATTTTCATTTGATTGTATTATGGTAAAGGCAAATTTTGTTTTTGGAACGGATACTCCCTTCGAACTTAACAGTTTTGCTCCATTTTCCAACGTTTTTATCGGAAGTGCTTGAAATACTGAATCTCTTTTCAGTGATTGAATACTTGCAAAAAAAGAACGTTTATCACCTACCTGTAATGAAAAAAGTTCTTCATGTCTATAATCAGGAGTTAATGTATTCAATTTGGCTTTTAATAAATAGGTAAACTCACCACGCAGAGTATCTTTTTTATGTAATTGAGAAAAAAATAAGACGCTAAAACATAAGCTTAATAATTGAAATATTTTTTTATAGTAATACATAGAATTATTTTGGATTACAAAAAAATTTGCACTTATAACTTTATTTTGCACTTATAACTTTATAAGGTCATAAGTGCAAATAATTAAATATGAAACATTATTTACAGTAATTTGCTTCGAGATTAGCAAGCCACTGATTTGCTTGTTCAGCAGTCCAATCTTGAGTTGTAGTAGCAGTCTGACCACAAAATTCTGCAATCCACACCTGTTTAATACCTCCTTTTACAGTTTTAAGGTCTTCACGAGTCAATTTTTTTAATTTTTTCATAAAATATGTTTTTTGGTTAGATCATAAATATATATAACTAACTCTTATCCATAGCATGTCTTTTATTATGTTAAGTAGCTATTTATCTGAGTAAAACATATTTTTCACTTAAAGATTTTCCGTATAAAACTGAATGGGTTTTATCATATTAGTTAAACAAAAAAGCATTTATTAAAAAATACTTTTGGGTATTTTTTAATATGTTAAATAATTAATTTCAAACAGAGATTTTTAGAGGTAAAGTGTAAAGGTTCTTTAATTATTTTGATGCATCATTATCCTTTTGCTTTGTTCCTTTGTTCTTAAATTCCTTTAGGAATCATAATCTTCTTCGGATCGTTCTCATCATACATGATCTCAATGTTTCCATATTTAGGGACAGAAGAAAGATTTAAAAGGCTAACAACTTTCTTAAAGACTGCAATATGTTCAGTTCCTCTGAAATCTTTAAAACTCACCTGAAACATAATCTGCGGCTGATCATTTACCATAAGACCAGTCTGGCTTACACTAATGATATGGGCTTCCGCATTTCTTCCTGAGAAGAGGATCCGTTCTTCTTTTTTATTTTTAAAAAGCTTACTGATCAACAATTGGAAAACCAATATATAAATCAGAGTCATCACTCCACTGAAAATAATCGGGTGCATGAAGGTCAGAAACCTCCAGCCAAAATCGAAGGATTCCCGCATGTAGAAATAATAATATAATCCAGTCACATAAGCAAGTAAGAATACAATGAATGCAACTCTTAAAATGATTCCAAAGGAATTAAAACCAACTTTCTGATCGCTTAAAATAAAGTAAGGTTCCTGTGACACTTTGGGATTCAGCAATACTTTCACCTTATTTCCGACAGCAAATCTTTTTTCCTGTGGTTTGGAATCGTGAAACATCATTTGATGTTCAATTAATGTATTTCTAAGATTAGGAAATGAAAGAACGATCTGAATGACATTCATATTGGTTTTCGGAATGTATTTCAGAAGTTTATAATCAATGATTTTTCCTTCTCTCGGAATTCCATTCCTTAGTATAGACTGGATGGTACTTTTCTCCTTAAAGGTTTTGATGAAAAGAATATTAATAAAGAAGGCAATCACATACATCCATATGAGCAAAGAAAAACCGAGATACCCATAGCTCACGGCTAATGAATTTCTCGGTTCTGTTGCGAGTTCCTCCCCCATCATATAAATGAAAATCGGAAAAGGAGCGCAGAAAAAAAAGAAAAAAGCTCCCCAGAAAATGATCATGAATTTCATAACTGTTATTTTGTGTGGTCTGATAAAGTTATGATATTATTATGAAATGACTTCTTTTTATACCTCTTTTTCGAAATAAAGTCTGTAATATTTTCCTTTATCATCTTCACCCATTTCAATTTTTTGTCTGTCTCCGTGGATGTATATGTGGAAGTTCTTATCTAATTTAATGATACTCTTAAAGTGTCTCTGTGTCTTTTTTACCGCTGCTTCACTGATCGGGAATTCTTCAGCGATATTCACCTGCATATCCTGTTCGTAATCTGTTTTAAAGTTCACGAAACTTTCAATTACATGTTCGTCACCCAATACTTCACTGGCAAATTCATCCAGTTTAAACTCTTCTTTTTCTTTGAAGAAATTGATAGATTTATTAAGGAAATCTGCCTGATCCGCTTTGGAAACTTCAAATTCCTGAGGAAGCTGTTTTGTGATATAATCTTTATAAACCATCAAAGCTTCCTGCGTGTGGAAATATTCGTCATCACGCTGTTTTACTTTCAGGAAATCTTCGAACCAGTAGTACATATCTCCGTTTTTGTTGTTGTCAACTACAGAAAGTATGTATCCGGTTTCTTTATTATTGTTATAAATCAAAGCGGCTTTATCAATTTTGGATAAACCAATTCCCTGATCTTTTTCAATGTCAAATGTTTCTTCTGCAGGATTTATTTTCAGGAAAGATTCTCTCTTCTCTGTTTTAAAGATCCCGATTTTATCTACCTTGTCCGGACGGTCACTTTCATCTTCAAAAAGAACGATAAAAAGCTCTCCACTCTGAACTCTTGGGTTTTCTGCGGCTTCAAAAAGATGCTTTGCAATATTCTCAGATTCCCAGATGAACTTGGACTTGTCATCAAAAATCTCAGATACAGCACTGTACACCGGATTATTGACCAGGTAAGTATCACTATAAAAATGGAAGGTTTCTTCCGATTTAAAAGAACCTAAAAAGTAGTCTTCAAGCATTTCTGCCATTCCTTCTTCCAGTTTCAATTCCTCCTGGGAAATCGTCAGGGAATCCCCATTGATCTTATTTCCTACTCTGTGTACTATTATTTTTGAAAACATTTTTCTGAATATTTGGACTGCAAAGATATTCATTCTTATCCTTATTGCGAAACTTAAAAAATGTCATTTTAGAGAGAGCTGAGTTTTTAACCACCCCGTCAAATCTTCAATTTGCCACCCCTCCAAGGGAGGGGAATTATCAGTCAGTCATTTGTAATAGGTTTGTGGAAGAAGTTTTGGTGACTTTTATTTTCCAAATTGATAAAAACCTTATCATTTTGACATACTTTTTTGTTTAAAAAATTCAACAATAAAGACACAACGCACTTAATATCAACACATTAATTCTATTTCTTTTCTAACGGAATATCATTGGTATCATCATTTGAAAACATAGAAAAATGGACTTAAAAACTTTAAACAGAATAGACAAGCTCAGAAGATTAAAAAGCAAAGGACCTGAAACTCCAAAATGGCTGAAACCTTATCATATGCTCTTTTTTGCTTTTTTAACCATTTTCATCTTTGGTGCGATCATTAAACTATTAGAACACAATCCAAATTAAAATATAATATTATGAATTATCTGCAAGCCGTAAAGGAAATCACAGACGTGGTTCCCGACTTTGAAAAAGAAGTAAAAGAAATTAAAATTCAAAATTCATACAGCATCATCAGAACTTTTACGGAACGTATTAAAAATATGATCCGCCAGAATGACAGAAATCTGCTGTTCAGAAGTTTACAGAAAATGGACAAAATATACACTGACGGAGATACGGTATTAAAGAACGCTATTGAAACTACTTTTATCTATTCTCTGGACAATTGTACTGCTTTCTGCAGTGAGGAATACAAAAAAGTGATTTTTAGTCACATTTCTGCCAACCTTCAGAAGGTGTATTCAAGACAAATTTACAGTCATGGCATATAACGGGTTTGTTACATTTTTCATCCGTTTCATTACAAAGTGTTTAAATTAAACAAAAATTAAAATAACTCACAATCAATAGATTATGAAAAATAAAATAAGAAGAATTTCAGACTGGAAAACCTGGAAAACTACGTCAAACAGACACAATACAGAGATATTACTCACTCACATAGCAGTGATCCTAGGAGTTTTTATTTTTGCAGCCTGTCTTTAGATTTTGGTATACATTTCGCTGCACTAAAAAGTGTTTGAAAAATTCTTAATTATGATGAAAGTAAAAATGCAAACTATTAATAAAAAAATAGCTGTTGAATACTTAAAATTTTTCTATCCGCCACTTCGCAATGAAATCACCCAGTTGTCTGTTCAGGACAATTTCGCTGGAATCATGCAGGCTACCGTGAATTATCTGAAGAATCTTTTACAGGAATCTAAAATCAGCATTATTGCCCATCACCTTAAACTGATGGACTCAATCTATAAAAACGGTGATTCTTATGTAAGAACCATGATTGAAAATCTGTTTGTAAGATCTTTTGAAAGTTTCAAAAAACACGCAAAGATTCAACATTGGAAACTCCTTTATCAATATATGCCTGTAAGCTTCCAGATCATTTATAATGAGCAACAGAAGCAGGATATGATATATTTTGGAAAATAAATTAAAGCAAAAGGCGAAAGGGTAAATCGAATATTTACCTTTTCACCTTTTTATTTTTTCCCTATTAAATATAGCTTCCATTTTATTTTGTTTCACTGTTACGTGTGAAACCTCTATATTTTTGTAACAATATACCCATGAAATACTCTTTTTATGCCCTGATGATGGCACTCTCATTGATCTCTTGTGAAAATAATGACACTACGATTGATGATCCAAGACCTGTTGATAAAAGTCTTTACCAGTTTCAATTTAAAAGCTATGCTGTAAAAAATACAGTTTTGTACAAAGGATCAAATGGAGAAAAATCTACACCGGATGAATCTTACCTCAACAATTATTGGAGCTTATATCAGGAACCTGCCTGGAAAAAAATAAGCCTTGATCTTAAAAACAAAACCATTAAATTGTTTTCCGAAACCTCATCTACGGATTTCACTTATAGTTTTACGATCGTCAATGACTCTGTACTGATCAAAGAGAATAACAATAATAAGCCAAGTTACATTGGCGATTTCAATAAAAACACCTCTTCATTCACGTTAAAAAGAACGTACAGATACGTTAAAAAAGTACCCCGAAACGACCAGGACGCACTATTAATTACTAAAAGTGCCCATTTTGGGACCACCCAATTCGAAAATATTTTTGGAAATATATTTACGACTCCCTCCGAAATGATAAAAGCAGGAGATCAGGTTTTGTGGACTAATATTGAATATTCTTATAAAGAATTGTAGTTATATCCTCATTTCTTAATTATTAAACTCTAAAAAACTTCCCATCTTATTAAGATCCGGGAAGTTTTAATTGATGAACTTCCTATAATAATATATTTCAAAGATCGTTTATTGGTAAACCATACCATGAAAATAAGATTTTCACTATTCCTTCTGTTACAAATATACTTACTCAATGCCCAGACTTCTGACCAGCTAAAACAACTTATTGACCCTATTGATAAAGGATATTTCGACTTAACACTTAAAGAGGATTATAATACAGAAGAGTATTCCAAATTATCCGAAATGTATAATGAGATTGATAAAACAGCAACCAATGATGAACTATTTTATTTGGCATTTAACGGAAGTACTTTTATAAGAATCAATGCAATATCTTCTCTTATAGATAGAAATGACAAAAGGATTGTTGATTTATATCGTTATTATTCCAAGTTTACATTAATCTATTATCAAAAAATGGGATGTATTATTATGCCTCAGGATATGGCATTAAGCAACATACGGGGAAATGTTATGTCTAAAATCAAATATTATGAAGACTATGAGTATATGAAGGAACAAAAAGATTTGGAACTGTTTTTTTCCAATGAAGACATTGAATACTATAAAAAATTCAAGGTGAATGATTTTAAATCGTACTTGAAAATATTTGATGAAATTGACAAAAAATTTATTCCGTTAAGAATAGAAAATAATGATTCTATTAAAGAAATATGGAAAGATAATAAACTTCAGATGACCTCATTCTAAAAAGTAAATCCCGGGTAATATTCCCGGGATTTTATTTCTTATTTCTTCACAAATACTTTCTCTATGGTCTGTGATTCTTCATTAGTAAGTTTTGAGGTTTTTCCCAACTTGGCAATGAAAGACTTTACTTCTTCAGGGGTTGCCGGCGATCCCAGATTTTCTCCTTTGTCATCAAAAGAATCTGCCAGTACTTCTCCTTTTGGACTGAGAACCAGCCAGAAAGGAAGTCCTGCATTTCCGCCTTTATATTTATTCATAAGTTCCTGTCCGCCTGGATTTTCAAGGTTCTTCTTATCTCCCCTTTCCTGAACGTCTACATACGCTGTGACAAATCTTTTATCAAAAATAGGTTTGGTTTCAGGAAGATCCATATTTTTTTCCATCATTTTACACCATTTGCACCATGAAGCATGGAACACCAATAAAACATTCTTCTTTCCTGCTTTAGCTTCCGTGAAAGCCTTATTTAATACAACATCTGCTTTTTCCTGTGCTGCTCCCAACTGAAACAGTAAAAGGCTGACAACGATAATAATTTTAGAGTATTTCATTCTGAATTTTCATTTAAAATCAACACGAATTTAGGTATTTAATCCTTCATTTATTTTATTTAACTTTAAATATTTATAAAATGATTGAAATAAGAAAATATTCTAATCAGGCAGGACATGCTGAACCTAGACGGGTCATTAAATATACCTTGTTCTGGTGCCATCATGGAACCGCTGAAATTTTGATTGATGAAAATATCTTCACCTTGAAAACAGGTCAGACTGTAACCATTACTTCGGGACAGTTTCATCAGTTAAAATCTGTGGAAGGAGAACTTACTGCATTAGAATTTACCCTGGACTTTTTCTGTAAAAGCGATAGTGATATAGAACTTATTTTTCACAACGGGCTCTTTTGTCATTTCGGGATGAATGAAATCATTACCATACAGCATCCTGCATTTTTCTCTGAAATGCTGAATACTATTGAAAAAGAAATTCAGGAGCAGCCTTATCAGTATCTGATCTCGACCCATTCTCTGGTGGAACTGCTATTGGTAGAAATTAACCGCAGTAAGATTGCCAATGGTGATGAAATTTGGAAACCGGATGCTTTATTTTTAAAGTTCCTGGAAAGTGTGAGGGATAACTTTAAAAACAATTATCAGGTCTTTCATTTTGCAGATTTTCTTGGAACCACTGAAGCCAAACTGAATGAGGTTTCAAAACTTCACACCAACAAAACCGCTCAGAATGTGATCTACAGTCTTATTATTTCTGAAGCGAAGAGACTTTTACTTTATGAAAAACTTACCGTAAAAGAAATTGCTTACCTTCTTGGTTTCAATGATCCTTTCTACTTTTCCAATTTCTTTAAAAAACATACTTCCCGTTCTCCAAAAGATTATCAGAAGATCGTAAAGGAAATTTAAAAGAAGCCAGATAGAAATCAGGTGCAAAGTTGGGGCTAGGCAAAAAAATGTAGTAATCACCTTATGAAGCAATATAAATATCCTGTTGCTTAGAAAGAATCAATGAAATTGATTCCGCCTTTGCCTCCATAAAAATATAATATCAACTTCTTAAAACTTTGAATCAGTCTTAAAAGTTGGAGAGGTCTGTAATTCTGGATTTTTATAACACTCAAAGATTTATTTTCAATTCCGTTTTATCTTAAGTGAGCAAAGAAATGAATCGATATTCAATCGATTCTGATGAAGCATGTGTTTAAAGCTATACTATAATTTATAACTAAATGTCAATATACTGAATTCTCCACAGCATTTGAGACTAGTCCAGAATTTTTATACATCATCACTTCCAGCTTCCAGCCTCCAACTTCCATCCTTCTGCTTCCCTCTTCCATAAAAATATTCTATGCTTTTCCCGGAATTGTCTATTCTTTAGATGACGGCTTTCACTGAACTTTGTACTGTAATTAAGACCTAAAAATTATACGTATGAAAACTCAACAGGATGCCGCTATTTTTTTATTAAGAATTACCTTGGCTTTCGGATTTTTATCTGCTGTGGCAAGCAGGCTGAATCTTTGGGGAAATCAGTCTTCCGGCTGGAACAATTTTGTTAAATATACTGCTGAAATAAATTCATTTTTACCACAGTCGTGGGCAGCTGGTATTGCCGTATTATCTACCACCGCTGAATTGTCAATTGGAGTGCTGCTTCTTTTGGGATTTCAAATAAAAAAGACAGCATGGTCTGCCTCTATTCTCACCCTATTTTTTGCGGTTGCGATGAGCATTTCTTCGGGTATTAAAGAGCCTTTGGATTATTCTGTCTTTGTTTTCAGTGCCGCAGCATTTCTCCTGAGTACTTTTTCCCGTTACGCCTGGAGTTTAGACCATTTTTATAACAATAACAATTAAAATTTACATAGTATGAACACCAACATCCACGATTACATCGTAAAAACAGAACAGAAAGAATGGCAGCCTTTAATTGAAAAAGGGATTCATTATGAAGGTATTTTTGTAAAATCTTTAAAATTTGATCCTGAAAACAATCGCTCAACCAGTATTCTTTTAAAATTTGAACCGGGAGCCAGCTACCCTTATCACAACCATCCTGCAGGTGAGGAACTGTTTATCATGGAAGGCGATGCCACTATTGCAGGAGCCACACTTGAAAAAGGAGATTATTTATACACTCCACCTAGCTTTAAACATTCCGTGAAATCGGAACATGGATGCACCATTCTTTTTGTGATCCCTGAAGAAGTGGAAATTCTTTAACCCGTTATTAAAAACAAAACCACCGTAAAAGATTTACGGTGGTTTTGCTATAAAATATTTTTGGTCTTGAGCTGAAATATTTATTTCAACACTGTTTTGTTTGATGATATGGGTGTAAAATCAAATAAAGTTTTTTTCTTTCTTATGATATCCAACAAAGTCTGCACTGAAAAGGTGAGAATAATATACAGTACGATGAGCACCGAAACATAACCAATTTCATGCTGTCTATACCCAAAAATTCCTTTTCCCCAAGAGATCAGTATCCATTGAATCATATACATTGAGGTTAAATTTTTGCTGCAGTATTTTAGAACACGCATGAAGCCATTTTCTTTACTATTTGTCGTTATTCTATTGATCAGCCATAAAAACAGTAATGTCCAGCCTGCAAAATAAATTACTCCTCCAGGTCCCATATGATAAAAACCGTTGTAATTATAATCACCATAAAGAAAAACCAGCGGTGCTCCTATGGCAATGAACAACAGCCCCACATACAGCATATTTTTAAATATCTGTTGGATATTGTAGTTTAATTCCTGAAACCACTTACCGAAAAACATTCCGATGATAATAAAAGCCATCCATGGGAAAACAGGAAAATAGACATATGCCGGATAATCCGTATTGAAAAGAAGATCCAGAACATAATTGATCACGGGATAGTCCAGATTAATTCCGCTCACTTCTCTGGATATCAGGGCTACAAATAAGCCTATAGCCAGCATAATATATTTATTTTTCACATATTCTCTGATAAACCCAACGAATAATAAAGACATCCCTGCAAGCTGTAAAATATCACCCAGCTGTACCAAATATACATACTGCTGTTCTATAGGAGCATGCCATCCGTATTTTTGGATAAAATTATCGGGAGCAAAATTAAAAATAACAGGGACCATAAACTTCATAAAATTCATGAACAGACCTGCAAACACTAATAAGACACCTCTTTTTAATGCACTCTTAAGGCTTTGATGGCTGGAAGTCATGAAGGTGATTCCCATACAGATCAGGAAGATGGAAGTTCCTCTTCCGAGAAAAACAATAAAACTGCCAATGGCTGTTTCATATTGTGATTTGACATTGGCATACACCAATAAGGTATGTATAATGATCATTCCGAGAACACTTATACCTTTTATTAAATCCAGAGTCAGGATTCTTTTGTTTTGTTGTTCCATAGTTTTTAGTGGAAATTGTGGATTAGATGGATAAAATTGTAGTCATTATTATTTCTTTACACTATATTTTTATTTATTCTAAATAAAAATCAAATATACAAATTAAAATCACTTTTTATAATCCATTATGTAATTTTCATAAACAATTAATAATTAAACATTTAATCCAACAGTAAAGAACAATAATGATCTAATATTCATCCCTATTCTATCTTATAATTATCCATTAAATCTGTACAAAAATGAAATGATTAAAGCACTTTAAATAAAAAAACTCTTCCGCTTGGAAGAGTTTTTTATTACAGTTATGATTTAGATAATTCTGGTGGACGCATTTTGTATTTGTAACTATTCAGTGTTTCAAAAATGCTACGATATCAAAAACTTCGTCATCTGTCAGATTCAGTGTTTGCTTTAATCGTTACAAAATCATTGGCAGAAAACATTTATTTCAGAGTATAAAGCATAGGATGTAAATAACATGTCATTTACTAAAGTGTCAATAAAAAAGATAAACCACACAATAGAGTAATTACTCCACACAAAAATGATAAAAACACAGAAACCGTAATCAAATAACATATGATGTATATGTGATGTATGTATGATGTATATCAAAACACGCAACAACCTGGAGTATATCCTTACTTTTATTTGAAGAAATATGATTCAATAAAACGCAAGGATACACTGTTCTTTTTATGAAATACTCACAGAAAAAGAGATATTAATTTATTTTAATTCTAAATTCTTATATATTATGAAAAAAAAATTATTACTAGCAGGCTTGCTTACCACCTTTTCCCTGGTGGTAAAATCACAAGTGGGGATCAATACAACTAATCCTCAGGGAGTATTTAACATTGATGGAGTAAAAAATAATCCAACAACAGGAATCCCGACAGCAGCTCAGGCTACAGATGATCTGGTAATGACTTCTAATGGTAATCTGGGACTGGGCCTTACCGCTCCCGGCACCACCCTGGATGTGAACGGAGCCATTACCAACCGTGAAACAACACTGGTTGTTACTGGTAACGCAGCTACTATTCCAGCTAATATAAGCCAGGTACAGCTTACCGGTGCTGCTACTGCAACAATTGCTATTACGGCGCCTGCTGCCCCCAATGCAGGTCAGCGAATCGTTGTTTTTAATAATACAACGGGAGGCTTTGGTGCTACATTAGGTGGTGTTACCATTCCCAATGGTAAGGCTTTGGAATATGTATACAGTAACTCTGGCTGGAGATCTACGGATGGTGGTGCTGTAGGAGCTACTTCCATTAATATTTATAATACAGATGGTACACTTACCAGTAACAGAACGGTAACACAGGGTGCCAATACTCTGGCATTTACCGGAACCCAGACCAATGCATTTTCCGTGGATGGAAATACCTTATCAGTAGATGCTGCCAATGACCGCGTAGGGCTTGGTACCGCTACACCTGATACTAAACTTACCATCAGTACACCCGATAATAGTTTCGGTTTGAATCATACCAATGGTACAATCAATCTGAAAACGTATATTGGGGGAGGATCCGCCTACTTTGGAACTACCACACCCAACAACCTGCATCTGGTAACTAGTAATAGTATAAAGATGACAATTACTCCTTCTGGCAATGTGGGGGTAGGAACAAGCATTCCGGATAATTCAGCTTTGCTGGATCTTAATTCAGCTACCAAAGGATTTTTACTTCCAAGAGTATCATTAACATCAATGACAGATGGAGCAACAGTTCCGTCACCTGCAAAAGGATTGATGGTTTACAATTCCAACACGGCATTAACTCCTTATGGAGAGGGAATTTATTATAATTCAGGAACTTCCGGAGCACCCAGCTGGAATAAGCTGGCCCCTCAGAAAAGTGATTTTGTCTTATCACAGGTAGTGGCCCTTGCAGCAACAGCACCGGTAGATCAGGCTGCTGTGGGAGCAGGCAACATTATAGATAATATAGATCTTGGCTTAAGCGCTACGGTAGTGGTTCCTGCTAATTCTACTGCCAAAATATTAATGACCTACACTGTTCCTATGGGCACTTTTCCTATAAATAACAGTAATACAGTTGTTAATGGATATTTTGGGATTCGTTTTGTTAAAGACGGAGCGGAAGCATCGGAGGGTTCCCGAAAATATTCTGTCCCTTATTCTTCTTCTGGTTCGCATATGCTGAGTGTATCAGGGAGCTTTTCAGAAACTGTTGTTAACAGCGGATCATCACCTCTGAATATAGTATATACACTGAATGGCTATGTGGAAGGAACTGCAACTGGTACCAGGTTTAATATGTTCGCTTCATCCGGATCAAACTTCAACTGGGGTAAGGGATCCTTAAGCGGAACTATATTTGTTAAAGCAAACTAGCACAAAAAGAGTACATATAATCATAGAAAGGTCTCTTGAGGTAGCTCAGAGATCTTTTGTTTTTATGAATTTAATTTTTACAAGATCATAACATCCAAAATCAGTCATCCTAATTGAAATATAATGTTTTCTTAATCTTTGCTACAGATTATTAGTAAAGATTAAGGCTTACTATCATAAGTATCTTTCCTGATTTTATAAAAGAATTCTGCCTAAAAAGGTTTGTCAGTTTTCGTATTTGAATTCCACAAAAATAAAAACTCTTCCGCTTGGAAGAGTTTTTTATTACAGTTATGATTTAGGCAATTCCGGCGGGCGCATTTTGTACTTGTAACTGTTCAGTGTTTTCAAAAATGTTACAATATCAAAAACTTCGTCATCTGTCAGATTCAGTTTTTCTACCATTCCTGATTTGTGAGGAAATTTCGGATCATTGAGCTGATCTGCTTTGGGTATTTCTCTGCCCATTCCGGCGTTATACATCATGACGATATTGGCCAGTTCAGGGAAAAGTCCGTTATGCATATATGGTTTATTTTCAGAAACCTCTCTCAGTGTAGGGGTTTTGAATTTTCCTACGTCTTCATTTTTTTTAGTAACGATATATCTTCCCAGATCTTCATATTTCCTTCCGTAGTAGGTGAGTCCAAGATTATGGAACTTCTGGTCAGAAAAATAAGGGGTGTTATGACAGTTGATACAATTTGCTTTTGTTCGGAATAAATGAAGCCCGTTAATTTCAGAATCCGTTAAAGCATCTTTTTTTCCGGAAACGAATTTATCAAACTTTGATGGCGGACTGATGAGCGAACGTTCAAAAGTAGCAACAGCCTTTGCAATTTTCTCTTCAGTCACTTCCCCATTTCCAAAAGCTTTGACAAAGAAAGGTTTATAATCTTTAATTTTTCGGATATTTTTTGTTGCCATTGACATATGAAGATTCATTTCTACAGGATTTTCAATGGGAGCTTTTACTTGCTCTTCCAAAGTTGATGAACGACCGTCCCAGAAGAATGTTTTGGCATATCCTATATTCACCAGAGTAGGTGCATTTCTGGTTCCAGTCTGCCTGTCATGACCAAAAGAAACTCTGCTTCCGTCTGACCAGCCTATTTCGGGATTGTGGCAGTTGGCACAGGAAATCTGTCCGCTTTTAGAAAGTCTCGGATCAAAGAACAACATTTTCCCTAGTTCCATTTTATCTTCGGAATAGGGATTATCTTCAGGAAAATTCATTTTAGACAAAGGTCCGATATCCTGAAAACCTTCTTTAGCTTCATCAAATAAGTGAGCAGCCGGCCATTTGCTCTGGTCTCCACTGCTGTATAGCGTACGAAGTTCTTCCACGGTATATCCCGTAGGGTCATTAGAAGTATAACTTAGTAAACATATTATCCCGGCAATTGCCAGAAAAGCAATATATCTGTCTTTCATTATTTTTTAATAATAAACATTCAATCCTACTAGGGCAACATGATTAGCTCTGCCATTGTAGTCAACTTGATTTTTATAAGTACTGTTCATCAGCCAGATCTGGGAAAAACTTGCAAACAATTCATACCTTATTTTGTTCTGATCAAAAATATAATTTGCATTAAAATTAAGACCAATTTTAGGTGTTGCATCATACGCAAAGTCCGGCTGTGCTATTTTAGTTGCAAAGATATTCTCTTTTGTGCTTTGATAAGGCTGATAATTGAATTCTTTTTCCAAAGGAACATAAAGATTTTGAGAAAGACCAATAGCCAATTTATGAGAAGATTTTAAAGCAAATTCTTTTTCAGCTCCGAGTCTGTAATTGAAAAAAGACAATTTTCGATCCATTACTACAGACAGATCTTTTACACGATTTTTCCCATAGGCTGCATCGAAAAGAACCTTGAACGCCTCATTTTTATGATTAAACCAGATCAGGCTATTCTGCCAGGAAAGATTCTTCTGCTCCAGACGGTATGATGTGTAATCCAAAGGATAATTGTAATTGGTATCCAGCTGATCCTGATACGTCATCATAGAAGCCCATTTTTTCCCATTATAATTTTCTAAAAAGTTAAGGTAGAAGCTATGCAGCTTTGTTTTCAGCCCGGAATATTTTGTATAGTCTTTCTGCCAGTTATAGTTTGCATCCTGATATTCAAAAACTCTGTAGAAGCGTTCAATAAGGTTTTTGTAATCATATCCGGCAGAAAAATGAGTATTATTACTATTAAAGGCATATTCTCCGCCCGAGATATAGCCTCCCATTTTATATTCAGAAGTTTTATATTGGGTAATTCCGATATACTGATTACCGTAGCCTTCGTTATAACGGATATAAATACTATCATTCGCAGGTACATTTCCTTTCATATTCACAAACATGATATCATTTCCTTTGTAATGATGCACATAGCTCAGTTTTCCAAATAGAGCGTGCTGCTTCCAGTTCAACCCTAATTTTGCAAAAGCTTTGTATTTATAATCATCTACTTTGGGTCTCGGATCTGCATTCTGACGATAAGATTTAGCATACATTCCTTCTCCTCCCAGCTGAAGAATGACTGGTTTTACCGGATTATAGGCAAACTGTCCGTTGATAAGATAACTCTGTTTCTGCCATTTTGCCGAACGGGAAACCCAATAATAAGAGGGATTGTAAATAAAGGAAGAATTGTTCGTTCTTTCATCGCTGAGGATATAAGGAACATTATCTTCGGTTGTTTTGTCTGCTTTAAGTCTTCCTGATAAAGCGATCTTATTATTAAGCTTATATACTCCTTCAGACAGAAAAGTAAAACTTCCGGTCTCTTCAGGAGTCTGAACTCTTTTAAAATTTTGCTTTGTTGAAGAATATTGAAAAGTTGTCCTGGAAAAATCCAAGGGCTGAAAAAATGAAATATAGGGATCATTGATTCTAATATTCTTTTCTACAGCACTTATATTAATACTGTCTAACTGAGTTGCCTGAGCATGAAAGAACTGAGTGCCTGCTACAACCAATCCCAATATACTGTATTGAAAAACTTTAATTGTCTTATTTTTATTATTGTGCATATCCTCTAGGGTTTGCTTTAATCGTTACAAAATCATTGGCAGAATTATTCGTATCCTGCAATACTATACGTCCATTGGTAATTTCCTTCGTTTTTCGGATTACAGAAAATCCGGTAAAAGTAGCTTCAGCCTGTCCCGCAGCATTAACAATAAATGTTCTTGAGGCATCTATATCTGCCGGAAAGTCTTTTGGTGCTTTTTGTTCTTTGTCTGTAATATCAATTCCGTCTATGATATAGTTCTTAGGAATTTGCAGAAATAAAGTTCCGGTTGGAGCTTTAGGTGACGCCACTTTTTTCCAGCTTGCCACTTCTGCATCGGTTGCTCTCAGAATTCCCAGCCCCAGCATTGAAGTTACATTAAGGATTAAATCATTGGATGCAATACTCCAGTATGATACCAGCATATCCGGCACCAAAATATTCTGGATATCCCATGCAAAAGGTTTCTTACCAATACTTGTATTATAATCACCCATATAGGTTTCAAAATCTGCATGGCTCAGGTCTACTGTTCTGTCAGGTTCCTGTATCGCTACACCAGTACCGTTGATATCATCAAAAGGCATTTTATGGTTGATAGCGGTTTGAGCAACCACAATACTTTTCCCAGGCAAAATAGGATACTGATTTCCGTTTCCTGGTATTTTAATGAATATATTGGAATATACATATGCTGTGTTTGCCTCAGATCCGCCGCCGGCAGTTTTGCTCCAGTCGTACTGGCCATTCGATAAAGTATAAGTAGTTGGATTATTATTCGTATTCCCCTCCAGAAATACCAGATATAAACCGTCAGCATAAATAGTCTGATCAGAATTGTTGTGAATTTCAATAAACTGATCTCTGAAATTGGCTCCTAATTTCGTATCCGAGCCTGCATAATAGTACTGTTTGATTACAAGATCTCCTAAGTTTCCACTGGTGATTCGGACCAATTTTGAAGAAGTATTGGCATTAATGGTTACTTTTTCATCAAACCCTCCGAAGTGTACAATTTCATAGCTGGTTTCTTCTCCAATCTGTTGTTCATATTCATTCTGCTTCAGTTGCAGTTCAGCCTGAACACTATAAGTTCCCGGCAGAACAGCATCCAAAATCAGTTCACCATCTGCATTTGTCTTTCCTATAATCTGATCTTCTGTTGCAGAGTTTTTCAGAATCACGGTTACATTGGCAACTCCTTTATCGGAAACGGAAGGATATTTTGAAGCATCATATTTTATATTTATGGTAAACGGAACAGGTTTAATCTCATTATTACCAAAGTCATCATCTCTGTTGCATCCTGTCAGAACAAGGACAGGAAATAGGAGTAATAGTATGAATTGTTTCATTATGTTCAAGTTTATTTTTAGTAGTATTAAAATCGGTATGAAATATTTCCTCCAAACGAGGTAGATGTAAAGTTGCCGTATACAGCTCCTCTTTCGTCGTATGCTTTTAAGTTGAAAACATTACTCACATAAATTGAAAGTCTGAAGCCGCTCAGGAAATCCTTGGTAACTCTTAAATGAATATTATGCAGGGTTTTGTTATATAAACCTGAAAGTTTTTCATCGGAAGGTTTCAGGAAGAGTCCCTGATATTTTGGATTAGTACGGTCATTTTCCGGAATCATCTGTGCCTCTCCGTCATGTTTGATATACCCTATCGGATAAATATCATTCATACCATTCAGGGTTCTGTCTGAAAGGAAATGATCTGTTCTCAAACCGATAATCAATCCTGATGAGGCCAGGTGATAGTCAAAACTGAAACTTGCTCTGGCCATAGAACTTTTGTTTCGGGAATCGTTATAAATTCCATATTCATAGTCTTTATCTGCAATCTTAGGAGCAGTGATCTTGTAAAGACCTTCATCTTTATGGCCGGAAGTTTCTACATAACTGGCATTGAAACCTATAACAAGATTTAAAGCTTCGATCTTTTTGAAACTTGCCATCAGCTCCAGTCCTTTATCTACGGACTGATATCCGTTAACGATTCTGTTTTGGAGATAATTAAATTTTTCTGTTCCTATCACTTCAAAAGTAGGTACTTCTGTTCCTGAGACATTGACATTTACTTTCGCTTTATCCATAATTTTATGAACACTTGCTGTGGTAAATCCATCAAATAATCGGTTGTAATAAGCTGTAAGGTTAACTGTTGCAAAAGGAAATCTGTAATCCATTCCTACTTCAGTTTTCCAGCTTCGTGACGGTTTCAGATTGGCATTATCTCCCGGCGTAACAACAGTTTGCATGATAGCAGCTGAATAATATCCCGGCAGACGATAATCACCAAGAAGGAAGTCAAAATATCTTGGTGCTGTGTAAATCTGATTCAAAGAAGGAGCTTTGGAAGTGAGCCCAAAACCTCCTCTTACAGAAAATTTTCCCATTTGATACGAAGTGTTTACCCTTGGGGAATAGGTAGAATATGAATTCTGCAGATCGTAACGAAGTCCCAGATTGGTTCTTAAGATATGTTTATTCGCAAAAGCTTTCGTAATATTATCCTGGATATAGAATGCATATTGTTTGGATGCAAAAACATGATCACGATAATTAAAGTCTCTCATTCCGTTTGATCCCTGACCTGCAGCATTAAATGTTGTAAACTGTCCTGCAGTTCCGTAACGGCCTTTTCCGAAGTTGTTTCCATATCTGAAGTTTGCTCCGATGCTGTACATATGAACCCATTTGGAAGCTGTCACTTTACTTCCGTTCACACTTAAATCAGTGAAAATAGTAAGTGGTTTACCGTCTGAGAAGGCTTGATTTTCATAACTTGGGGGTGTATAAGGAGCGTAATAAACACCATCAGTGGTTGAATTTCCATAAGGACGGGCTCCCTGGTTAAGCCAGAATCTTCTCTCCGTAAGCTGCGTTGAATAGCTGACCCCTACATCTGCACTGACCGTTCTGAAAAATGGTTTGCTTCCGTTTCGATTAAAGTTATAACTTATATTATTTCCTAATGAAAAACTCTTGTTATCTACATTGATAATCATTCCGTCCAGATCATCAGGATCTCTTTTCCCTTTGCTGGTATTGGTAGAAAACGAAGCTGAGAATTTATTACTGAAACCGTTTTTATTTTTTGATGACCAAAGGAAATTGACATTTGTTCTGTCATATCCTACCAGACTGGTTCTTGGATCAGAAAGTGAATTCATATAGCCCACAGATACATTCAGGGCATTGTTGTTTTTAAGCTTAAATCCTTTTGTAACCCCTACCTGGTAAGTTCCATCTCTGAGCGATGCATCCAAGCGGAGTGGTGATGCTTTGGCAATGGTTGTAACCTTGATAAGTCCTGAAGTTAAATCTCCATATTTAGCATCCGGAACCCCTTGTATTACTTCAATACTTTCAATATTTTCAGTCGAAATTTCTCTTAAATCGACCCCGTAATTCGGTTGGCCTGGTGTTAAATTTCCTCCATTGGTAGAAGTACTAAAACTTATCCCGAAGGGGCCGCTGTTTGCAGAATCATAGCTCTGCATATTTTCATTATTGGATAAGGCAATATCGTTGACCATCAACTGTACACCAAATGCTCTGTTTCCAAAATCATCTCCACCGGGAATATTACCGGATCCTGTTACAGATGATCCGCTTGCTGTTCTGAAAACGATATTTTTAAACTGGGTATTGTCAAATTGTTGTACATATTGACCTGGTAACTGTTGTAAAACATCTCCGATAGAAAATGATTGTAAATTTTGAAGGGCTTCCTGCTGGATAGCAATTTCAGAAAACTGTTTTTTTCTGGCGGTAAGCTGTACGCCTTCAATTCTAATCGCTGGTTTTTCTAAAAAATTTTCTTTGGATGAAATGAATTGTATTTTAAGCTCTTCTCCTTCTTTTAGAGTGATTTTTTCTTTTTTATTGTCGGCATTCAGAAGGGTTATCTGACAACTTCCTTTAAAAGTCAGAGTCTGATCTTTGTAGACCAAGTCTTTACATTTTTCCATTTCTCTGGTCAGAAGTTCTCCCTTTTTAAGTTGTCCATCATGATAGAACTCTACATTCTGTGCAGACAAGAAACCTCCTGCTGTTAAAAAAACAGCACCTGCTAATAACGATACTTTCACCCTTAAAATATTTAGGCCGCAAAATTAATTATAATTATTCTAAATAAAAAGTAGGTTATTGAAATTATTAAAGATATTTTAATGTAAAATAAAATAATATTCATCCGATCTATTTTTATGAGTATTTATATACGAAAAACCCCGCGGTAAACTTTGTTTACCGCGGGGTTGATTTATAATTAAATGTTAGTGTTTACATCTATTATTTTACTTCTTCAAAAATAACTACACATGAAAATCAACAAGTTAAAATTTAAAGATACAAATAAGATACAAAAAATAGCAATATTTATAATTAATTATTCAAAAATTAATCATCTAAAGTAATCCAATTTCAAATTGTTAATTTCAGATTTTAGCTTTTTGAATCCATAATTATTTCTGAAAAATTTCGCTTATGCTTATTTCCAGTTGGCGACTGATGCCTTCGAGGAGGTGAAGCAGTGCGTGTGGGATGTTTATTTAGTAATTTTATAGAGGTAATTCGTTTAGTATTTTCTTTTGCATTCTCCAATTCGGCAGAAACCTATCCATCAAGATAATAAAGTTCTTGTTATGATTTCTTTCTAATAAATGAACAAGTTCGTGCACAACAATATATTCTATGCAGTCGATTGGTTTTTTCACCAATTCAATATTAAACCAAAGCATCCGTTTTTCAATACTACAACTTCCCCATTTGGTTTTCATTTTTCTGATACCAAAATTGACATCTGTAATATTCATTACTTTAGCGTAATCGGTAATTGAGTTTCCAATTTTTGCTTCTAATTCTCTTTTGTACCAATTATAAAGGGTATTGTGTTTTTGCTCCAAAGTAGCATTTGGTATTGCATAGAGTTCAATTGTATTATGTTTTAGAATTAATTTTGGGCGATTAGCTTCAATAACTTTTAGTAAATAACGCTTCCCTAAAAACTGATGACTTTCTTGAGTAATCATTGATTTAGGCTCTTCACGCTCTTGGCTCCGGATTTTATCCTGCTCTCTTTTAATCCAGCCTAACTTTGTAGCTGCATAAATCTTGATTTTTTCCAAATCATAAAAATCAGGAGAAGCAATTGTGACCTTTCCGTAAGGTGGGTGTACACTTAAATGCAGGTTTTTTATTGCTTTAAAAGTGACTTCTATATCTACCGAACCGATGTGTAAAATTTCAGTGTTCATTAATATTCGTCTTTATGAGCTTCAATGATTTTATAAATTTCTTCAACCTTACTTACGTCATCTAGCACATCAAAAATAGCCTTCTTTACCAACTTTTGCTTTGCCAAATTTTCTCTGAAACCTTCTTGCTTTGCATATTGAACTTTTTCTTCAAGTACCAGTGCCAATTTCTCGTCTCCATCTAAAGTATGGTACAACGCTACCTTACCCTTTGTATTTAGTGATTTTGGAATATCATCTTTCTTGCCCTTATTAACTCGACGGATGACCTCCGCCATCTCTTTCAAATAATCTCGGTAATTGATAGTCTCTTGTTTTCTGCGTTCAATCAATTCTTGCAATAAAACTGACATATGATCGAAATATTTAGGATCAAATAAATGATCTTCGACAATTTTACTTCGGACATTATTTTCGATCACCTCAGCAACCGCTTCCTGATTACCTTGGATCTCTTTTGGCAAGCTGTCAATAGCTTTTTCCATATCCGTTTCAAACAAATCTAATAAGGAAATATTCTCAAAAGAAGAAATCACTTCAGATTCTTCAGCTTTAATATATGTATCTATCAGGAAACGCATATCCGCTTCGTAAGCTTTTAAATCAATCGTCTCACCGGATGCAATGCGAATGATTTCACGAAGGTTTAAATATTCATCCAACTTATCATTAAAACGTTTTATTTCTGCATCCGTAAATTCTGCTTCAATAAAATCTGCTTTTACATTTGAATAAGCTCTGATGTATTCTACAATAGCTTTGTACAAAGCCATACGTTTATATTCTGTAACTTTTAAATCTTCCGAATTTTCTGTATTGCCGCAGAAGTAATGAATGTAGGCTAAATCATTTTTTGGAGAATCAACATTTTCACAAATGCTTTCTACTGTTTCCAATGCTGTGAGCAAACGGTCTTTAGCTATTTTCAGACGGTCTTTCAATTGTACGCTTACCTGCTCTTCCGTAAATCCTTCGCTGTCCAATTCAGAAGTATAAACATTGATTGCATCGGTTACATTGCCAAACAGCTCCATATAATCAATGATGTATCCGTAATCTTTATCATCAGTATCTAGACGGTTGACTCTGCAGATTGCCTGAAACAAAGTATGATCCTGCATTCGCTTGTCAATATAAATGTAGGTACAAGGTGGCGCATCAAAGCCTGTCAATAGCTTAGAAACTACAATCAGCAGCTTCATTCTTGCTGGTTCTTTACGGAAACTATTTTTGGAATCCGTTTCGTAAGTTTCTGTTTTAGATTTATTTCCTTTTGCGCTTACATTCTGTAAAAGATCTGTGTACGTTTTATAAATAAACTGCTTATCTGTTTCGCTATCTGTTCCTGTATCTTCCAATGTAACATCCCCAGCATTTGGATTGTAAGAGGTGATGATAGCACATCTATTTTTAAGTTCAGTATTTAAAAATAAATTATAGTATTTACAAGCCTCATAAATACTGGATGCTACAAGAATAGCGTTGCCATTTTGGGACCTCAATCGTGGTTTGACAGAAAAATCAACAACAATATCAGCAACAATTTTTTCCATTCTGCTTTTAGAGCTCAATACATTTTGCATTGTACCCCACTTCTTTTTAAGCTCATTCTTCTGGAAATCATTTAAGCCAGCGGTCTTTGCTTCAAACCATTGGTCTACTTTGGTTTGAGACGTAAGATTTTGTTCAATAGAACGACCTTCATACATCAGATCTTTCACAACTCCATCTTCTACTGCTTCATTAAATTTATAGGTATGAATGTATCTTCCAAACACATCCATCGTTGTTTTCTTATCCTCTTTTAATAATGGTGTTCCTGTGAAACCAATAAATACAGCGTTATGCAAAACTGCTTTCATTACCTGGTTCAGTTTACCACTTTGCGTACGGTGGCACTCATCAATAAAAACAAAAATCTCTCCCTGTGTTTTTACAGGATTGTCTTGTAAATCTTTGATGAAAGCATTAAAATCAGTTTCTGTTTTATTACCAAACTTATGAATAAGCGAACAAACCAACCTAGGTCTTGAAGAAGTTAAAAATTGCATCAATTCTTTTCCTGACCTTGTTTTAGCCACATCGGTTTCGCCCACGTCTTTAAATACCCTTTCTATCTGGTCATCTAATTCTGTTCTGTCAGTTAAGATGACAATTCTTGAATTGGCAACATTTTCCAAAATCCACTTACCCAGCATTACCATCATCAATGATTTGCCCGAGCCTTGGGTATGCCAAATAATACCACCTTCTTTTTTACGCACAAATTCCTGTGCTTCTTTCAAAGCAAAATACTGATGTGGACGAGGCAGTTTTTTAACACCTGCATCGAACACTACACCGTTGTACATGATATCAAGAAGTCGCTCTTTAGTACATAATTTTTTAAGATACTTATCTAATTTATAACCTTCATTATCTGTTTCATCTTCTTTCCACGACAAGTAATATTTTGATTGGGTCTCTATTGTTCCATATTTCAGTCCCTGCGTATTGTTTCCCGCCATCAATAATTGTACAGTCGTATAAAACCATTCGTTGAACAGTACTTTTTGATTGGAAATAGATTGGTTGATGCTCTCCGAAATATCAGTCGTTCCTCTTTTTAACTCCAGAATTCCAATTGCAATCCCATTGATATATAAAACGACATCCGGACGGCGGTTGTTTTTACCTTTCTTGAGCGTCACTTCTTCTGCAAAGCCAAATTCATTTTTATCAAAATCATTCCAGTCAATCGGAAAAATGGTATCAAATTGCTCACCCAAATCCGGTCTGGCTTTCACCCCATACCGCAACAGCGAGTACATCAATTTATTGCGATGATACAAATTACCCGAATTGGTAGTTGCCAAATCATAAACTTCTTTTACGGCTTTATCTGCCAAAGTTTCTGAATAGCCACGCTTCATCAGATTCTTTTTCAAAATATCAACTTCTACGTTGCTGTTGTGCTCTCTTTTTTCCCAGTTACCATAATACGTGTAACTTAATTCTTTTTGGAAAAGTTGGATGATGCGATTTTGGGTGATGCGTTCTATGGGGTTGATCATAGTGATTGTGTTTTGTCAATTACGAACCTAATTTCTTTTTATCTCGTCAATTATTCTCTGGGCTTCTATCGTAAGATTTTCACTTTCGTAGGTAACCAACAATTGATTTGGAAAATACTTATCATACCATTTCTGCTTCTCTTCCCATCGCTGTTTGTATTTTGGTAAATGCAACATTCCTACGTGTTCCCAATAGTATGTTTTCCCATTAACATTGATTGTAAAATCTGGGAGATAAAATGTTTTATCAGGAGCATACAATAGCGTTTCATATTTAAAACTGGTCATTTCGTTAGTAACCAAGAGGTTGGTAATAATCACTTCAGATTTGCTTCTTACCAAATATTCACTTAGGGTTGCTTGAACTTTTCCTTCCTCGTACCAAGCTCCCATACTTGAAAATTCCATCGGCAATGGTCTAAACGCAAATAAGGAAGAATTTATAAATTTTAGCTTTGAGCGTTCTGGCCTCCTTAACGACTGAAGAATACTCAAGTCTTTCTCAATAAAAATTCTAAGTTTTGTTTTTGCTCGTGTAATTCCTGTATAGATTAATTCTGTGGAAAGCAAAGTTTGCTTAGATTGTGGTATAATTAAATATAGATAAATGAACTCGCTTCCCTGAGATTTATGAACTGATATCGCATAGCCTAATTCTATATTTTCAACTACTTGATTTTCGTTATTAAACTCAATATAATATTGGGGCTGCCTATTGAATTTTACATTAAATCTCTTGATGTTTGTAGAATAATGATAGGATTTTTTATCAAACGGATGCATCCAAACCTGGCCAATTTCTCCATTATAAACAGCGACACGTTCCCATTTATCGATTTTATAGTTATTATACCAGTAAGAGTTTAAACCAGCTCGATTAGCAAATTGAATAATTTTATCAAAATAGGTTATTCCGCCGAGCAATCCTTTTTGAGCATTTTTACTATTAAGATTTGTTTGAAGTACTTTATTTAAGTGCTCCGTTCCAAATAATTCTCCTCTATAGGGCGAAACCACTTGATAATTCATAATATTATCGTTTCCGCTCTGTTCCATATCACTTTTTATAGAGGAGATTAGTTTTTCTTCCAGAGAAACATCATCTTCCCAAATAAGAACTTTTACATCTTGATCTAATTCACCATTTTCATTTATTTTTTTCAGTATATCTTCGGTGTCAGATTTGCTTTCAAAAGAATGTCCATCTTCTAGCACATAAATAGAGGCCAAATCAATAATGCCTGTGCCCTTGCCGTCAATCCTATTTTCCATTTGGCGCATATTATCACGCAAATGACCATACGCTTCCTCATCAATCTCTTTGATAAATTCAATAGTTTCTGCAAAAACTTTTCCCTTCCCAATTGGTGGTAACTGATTTGGATCTCCCACAAATATGATGCGCTTGGCATAATCCCAATTAATGGCTTTGAATAAGGTTGCCATTAGGGTCAAGTCAATCATTGAAGTTTCATCAACAATGTAGGTTGTGATATCACTCTCTTTTTTGCCTCCTTCTTTTTTGAAAGTAAAATTAGGATTGAGCCAACCTTTACTTGCTAAAAATTGATGAATGGTCTTCGCCTCTTCACCAGTTGCTTCCTTCATTCTGTCTGAAGCTTTACCAGTAGGCGCTAGAAGCAAACACTTTTCAGTATTATTTGAACTGAATTTTATCGCTTTTATAATCGCATTGATGACCGTTGTTTTACCGGTACCTGCTGCACCTGATAAGATACTGATAGGCTTTCTGAAAATTTGCTGGCACACCAAAACCTGACTTTCGACGGCAGTTCTATATTCTTCTGGAGCTTTTCTATCCAAATCACAATCCGCTTTGAAGATTTCGTTTTGCCATTTCGCTCCGGTAAAAGGTCTTTGCACATCTATTGCCAACCGTCCAACCAAATTTCGAATTTGTTTTTCAATTACCCGCTCTTGCTCGTAGATGTCTTTCAGATAGACATAAGTAATATTCTCTGCTGTTCTAAAAAAAAGCTTCTCTTCAAAAAATTCCTTTTCAAAATCAATGTATCCTTTATTAAATTGAATGTTTTTCCATTCAGGATAAACACCCATTTTTTGGTTTACCTTTTCTAGAATAGTGTCTTGATCTAAAAAAGAATGAACATCCTCTTTTTTGAGACAATCAATAATCAAAGCACGAAGTCTTCTGTTATCATCTTTGGGAACTAAAATATCCAAACTCAATTCCTGAGACGGTAACACTGCGTGGTCAATCTTTTCAAAGTTGATGATATCGCTTGCATCAGTACCAATGTATTCCTCCTGAATGATAAAAGGGTTTTCAAGGATTGCGTCGATGGAGGAATAAATATTATTCTGCTCTCTTTTATCATCCAATATCAGCTTGATCTGACTGGTTTTTAAATCAATTCTTGACAGTATATTTTCAATTAAATCTCGCTTGTTTTGATTCTCCAACTTGATACACCAGTTTTTCTGATAAGCTTTTAGTGTGGATGGATTAATTAAATTATCTACAAAATCTATAAGTTTTTTATCATTCAGATATCTAAAAATAGTTTCTTTTGCTTCAATTCCTTCGTTTATGGCTACCGCTTTTTTGTAGAAATCCATAAATTCCGGCATTTCCAAAGCTTCCAAAGCAGAATTTAGCCCAGGATAAGGCCCTCTTTTTTTCCAAAGTTCATTTTGCAATGATACTAACCAGGTCTTTCTTTCTGCCCAATTTTCTGTATCGTCTATGTCGATCAAAAAATCTACAATTTCTGTCAAACGTTCTACATAGATCAATGCGTCATCATCAGATATATGTTTGGTACCGTATTTAAAATTATCTGAAATTTCTGGTATATAGGTTATCCTTTCTAATATTTCTGGTTGGTCTCTGTACTTATGGTAAGGAATTGCAAATCCTTCGTCGGGAAATTTAGATGTGATAGGCAATTGCCATACAAATCCATCTGCATATTTTTTTTTATTTTCTTCAGATACATTTTCGTAATACATCACCTCTCCAATTCGCTTAATTCTGGAGATTCCTACCAGCACAAAATTTCTATCGTCCTCTTCGCTGAAGGGATTACTTTTGTTGGCATAATAAAATACAAGACTTTCGTTAGGTATTACTTCCTTAAAGAAATTTTTAGCTGCAGCTAACCTTTTCGTATAATTATAGGTCTGCGATGAATCTTTATCAGCCTTAATATCGTCAGAATACATCTGTTCATAGGGCCAAATACAGGCTGTAGAAGCCATAATTTCAAACTGTATGCCTTTGGAATTATCCTTAAAGAAATCAGGCGGATTACTTTCTCCCTTGATTGCAGCATTTCCAAAAGCATTGATGCTGTAAGAACAAGGTGGTATGCCGTCAATTGCTGAACAATGACATCCTGCTACATTTTCTTGCTCTTCCCAATCCAAGTCTCTGTCTTGCGAAATTAAATCACCTGGATAGGAATGCTGACCCACACAATGGGTATTGGCTCTTGGATTTTTGCAGATATGCCCGTTCCAGCCTTCATCGTGCCAAGCTAATCGTAAGGAGATATGTTTCATTTGCTAAAAATGTTTTTAATCATTCGATTTACTGAAAATTTAAAAATGGTAATAATTTCTTTTTTAGAGAATTGATTCTCTTTAATACTTTCAATAATCATCCTATTAAAATCTGTCCAAGGAATTTCTGCAGATCCTCTAATATTAAAACCGCCATCTTCCTTGTTGTAACGATTTCTTATAGCAAAATCCTTTTCCTCCCAGCCTTTTGACCACGTACCATCTCCCCATTCAATTGAATAATTAGGTAAGTCTTTAAAAAATTTAGAGTGTCTTACTTTCATCGGTATTAGTTTTTTATAGTGCTTATTTAGTTTTCTTTAAAGAAATCACGTCCTTGTTTTAAATAATAAGATTCATACTTTTCATCTTTTGTTTCCTCTTCCCAAAGCTCTCTCACTACAGCGTAGCCGTCATAATAAAACTTCATTCCTTTATTCCAGCTTTTCCATATTTCTTTTGAAATTCTTTCTTTTTCCTTCCAATAAAACTGCTCTGCACACAAATTAAAGTAATCTATTAATACATTATACATAGATTTATTTTCAATTAATGATTCGGTAGCTTTTAGTTCTTCAGTTGAACTTATATTTGACAATAATGTTAAGCTGTCATTCAATTCATCATATCTTTTATTAAATTCAGTGAATAAATCCTTTTCCATTTTTTCACGAGATAGATCAAGATTATTCTTTTGATATTTATTTGCAATATAGGCTGCTATAAGTCCTGCAAAAATAGTCGCTATTGTAGAAGTGAATTTTGAACTAATTTCTAATATTTCCATAGTTTAGTTTTTGTTTATAATCACACCAGCCTCACTCTCCCCGTCAGCAATTCCTGCATCATCCCTTGTTTTACCTTTCTTGCTTTGCCTAGTTGTGCTTCCAAAGCGTCCAGTTCCGCATCCATATCCGATAATATTGTGGCGATGCGGTTTTGCTCAAACAGACTTTTTGGACAAGGAAAATTAAATCCAACAAAATCCTTTTGATAAAGATGTATTATTGTAGAACCAGCAGTAATTCGATTCAAAAATTCATCAAAATGAAATGACATTAGTATATAGTAGAAAAAACGACTTGAAAGATTTGTGTACTTAGGTCTGGCTACAAATACACCACTATTCAATGTAGTTGGCTTCGACATTTTATCAACATACGCTACCTTTCCAATAGTTCCGTCTTTTGTTATTAAAACATCATCTATTTTGATTTGGATATTTCGATCTTGATCAAAACGAATTTTCTCTACAAATACACAGTTGTCCCAATCAATAAATCCATTTTTAAAATCTGTTCCTGTTATTAAATAATAATCTCCAGTAGTTTTATATTCAGATGTAGTTAAACCTTGCCATCCGATTCTTGCTTTTAAAACGAAATTTTCTCCAAGATTCTTAACTTCCCAATCTTCTTTTGGTGTCAACAATTCATGCATTGCGCCTTGTTTGATAAGGCGTTTTTTGTCAATGAGTTGCTCCAGGCTTGCTATCCACGCATCGGCATCACTCAAGGCTTCCGCTATCGCTTCTTGTTCGGGTAAGGGCGGAAGGGGAATTTGAAAACCTTTAATTTCATTAGAATTAATTCCAGGTTGTCCACTTCTCATTGAATTTGAAATAATCCAATTTTTATAATAAGTTGTTTGGGTGTTGTAAAAGATAAATTTTGAGTCAGCCTCTTTAGTATTCACTTTTAAACGTATTAAGAAACCTGCAAAAACTAATTTACCGTCGTTTTCTTTATACAAATAAGTTTTACCTACACTTGCTCCTGTTCTCGCAAATACGATTTCATCTTTACTTAAATAATACTTTTCTGAATTTACATCATTAACTGAAGACAAATTATCTTTTATAAAATTTCCTCCATCATCAATATCTGTAATTCTTAAATAAGTTGGTAATGTATCACTATATTTTACAGCAGATGCATTAATTCCATAATCAGGATTAGACAATAAGATACTGCCTAAATCAACAATTTCCCAATCCTCAGGTAACAATCCAATCTCCGTTTGCACCATTTTATTTTCCTTTACCATACAAATCCCATTTTTTGCAGGTGATACAATACTTTTTGTGATGCTTCCGCTGTTATGGTTTCCAAAGCCAGTAAAGCCTGTTGGTAACGGTCTGCCAGTTCCTTAATGCGTTGCGTCAAGTTTTGGCTCAACTTTTCCTGTTCGCTGTTCAGGGCATTTTGCAATACGGGTGTCCATTTGTGGTAAATCACCATATCTTTTATTTCGGCTTCGGTTAATAAAGGATATTGTGCCACCACTTTCATTTCCAAATTCTCTTCGGCTATTTTGATGAGTTTAGTAATACCACCCAAAGCTTCCTGCGTATCAATATAATTTTTGATGTATTTCAACTCTTCTTTAGAAGCATTTTCGGCTTTACGAATCTTATAAAAGTCTTTTACATTTTTAAGATTTATTTTTTCCAAATCACTGAAAATACCTTCTTCTGTACTGTTTTCTTCTTCTATTTCAGCCAATGCTTCCTGCGTTAAGTTCAATTGGTTTTCTAAATCCTGTAATTTTTCATTTTGTTCCTTGAAGAAATAATTGATGATCATTTCAGGCGTTATCATTCTGCCTTCAATACCCGCCAAACCTGTAATTTCTTTGTCAGCAGCAGTTTTACCATCTTTTCCTTTTTTACCTTTGATGACCAGTCGGGTGTATTCGTTTCCTGCTTTCCAGCCATCCAAAGCAATGCTGTAAAAATCATCCTGCATCACTTCACCCCAATATTGCATCAGATGTTGGTACATCGCATAATGGCTCACCAAAGCATTGTTCTCAAAATGCTGTAATAAGCTTTGTGCCGTCTGGTCAATACTTTCTTTCAAATGAAAACCTTTTTCCAAACCATCCCATTCGCCTTGTCGCTCCTGCAACCATTTGTCAAATGCTTGATGCATTTTGGCGTTAAAAGCTACAAACTCGGGATGATTAAAAATAGTAGATTTAATGTTTTCAGCGCCTACTTTCAATTCAAAATATCCATCCCTTAATTGATTGAACAAATCAGCTTTCAGCGAAGGGAACAAATCCCAATACGCCTGCAAACCATCCACATCTTTCTGCGGAATACCACCTTGCAAATGCCCGCCCAAATCCTGAATATCTTCTGCTTCCTGCGTATCGATATACCGTGGAATGTTGAGGTTGTAATCATTTTTAGGATCGGCAATTTCCGTCATACTCACCATTCGGCTAAACTTCGGCACTTCAGCAAAAGAATCAAAAACATCAGTAATCTTGCGGATGTCCTGTTCCCTCAATCTGTTTTTGTTACCATCTTTTACAAAACCCTTGCTTGCATCAATCATAAACAAACCTTTGCGGTGTTCAGCATTTTCTTTATCCAATACAATAATACAAGCTGGAATACCGGTGCCATAAAACAAATTGGCAGGCAAACCAATAATGGCTTTAATGTAACCTTTCTTTAATATATTCTTACGGATTTCACCCTCAGCATTCCCACGGAACAAAACACCATGAGGCAATACCACCGCTCCTTTTCCATTGGATTTTAAAGATTGTAAAATGTGCAGAAGAAACGCATAATCTCCGTTCTTTTCTGGAGGAACGCCCAAAGCAAAACGGTTGTACTCATCGTTGTCCACATTTATACCATTGCTCCAGCTCTTTAAAGAAAAAGGCGGATTGGCAACCACATAATCAAATTTTTTGAGCGTACCGTTTTCTTCTTTGTAAGATGGACGACTCAAAGTATTATCTGCAATAATGGTGGCAGTTTCAGCACCGTGCAGAATCATATTCATATGCGCTAAGTTGGCTGTAGTGGTTTCTTTTTCTTGTCCATAGAGATCAATATTTTTTCCCGCTTCATTCATTACTTTTAACAACAAAGAGCCCGAACCACAAGTAGGATCGTATGCCATTGTCTGGTGCGAAGAATTATTTTGATTAATCCCAATCACTTTCGCCAACACTCTTGAAACTTCGGCAGGCGTATAAAATTGTCCTTTAGATTTTCCGCTTTCCGTTGCAAAATGGCGCATCAAATACTCATACGCATCACCCAAAATATCGTCGCCTTCAGCAGAATTTCCAGAAAAATCCAAACTTGTATCATTAAAAATACGTATAAGGTTCGAAACCGTATCTACCAAATCTTTTCCTTTGCCTAATTTAGTTTCGTCATTGAAATCAGGAAATTCATTGAGTTTATTAGCTTCCTTGATTGGATTCAGAATCTGCTTATTGACCTTATCGCCAATCTCAGCGTTTCCAATCAAATCCACCATATCATCAAAAGATGCTCCCTCTGGAACAGTGATGGCACCATATGGGTCACCTTTGTATTTATCGGAAATATACTTTACAAATAACATTGTAAGTACATAATCTTTATATTGAGAGGCGTCCATACCTCCTCGTAATTCATCACAACTAGCCCATAATGAACTGTATAGCTCAGATTTCTTTATAGCCATTAATATCTTCTATAATTTAAAATGTTTAAAGATAGCCAAAATTTATAATCAAACGATTCAGCTTCCTAGATAAAGCATTATTCAGGAAAAAATCATGGAAAAATATATTTTTTTGTAATCTTACCAAAAAACCGAAACGAATACAATTAGTAAAAATTACGTTACACACTAAATTAACTTAATGTTAATATCAATATTAGTCCAAATTGCAATTCTAAAAGTATGAACATTAGTTTGGTATGATTGTAAAAAGTGGTTCAATAGAATAGTTAACTAAGAAAAAATTAAAGGAGATATAGGCTTGAGAGATCTGCTATATGTTCAAAATCCATTTTAAACTTCCCTATGAGATGATGGATTTTTTAAGAAAAAAGCTAAAAAATCTCTTGGCGATTTTTTGATCAATCTGAATCTACAAGAATACTACCAAACTTCATAAAACTCCTATAGACCACAAGCAAAATATTTACTAGCCAGTTTCTTCGAGAAGTATCAAGATTAGCATTGTGTGTTTTAACATATGCTAGTATGAGAGGTGAGGAGGATTGGAAAAGTGAGCAACCCAATTAATAGTAACCGCTTGCAGTATTTTATTAGTTAAGAAATAAAAAATTGTTTTTAGAGCAATTTTTCTGGCTTGCTAATCATCAAAGTCAAAGAATTCTTTTAAAGATATCCCCAACAGACCACAGAATTTTGCTATTGTATAAATTGTCAACCCTCTCTTATTGCTTTTACTTTCCCAACGATTTAATATTTGTCTATCAATTTCATATTTTTTAGCAAATTCAGATTGTGACAAACCAGTATTAGCTCTTAGAAACTTAATTCTATCAGCAATTTTATTTTTTAGCAATATATCTTCTTCGTTGAGTCCAGCCATAATGCAATTTTGTAAAAAATCACAACTTTCATGTAATCCATTTGGATTACATGAAAATTTTAGTATATTTGCAATAATATAAATGCAATTATTCCAATAAAATATTGAAGCAATTGCTTAGAATCTCGCATTAGAAAACTGGTAATTTTTATGTGTACGAGAAGATAAGTAAATTAGCTCACGACCGCGGCGTGGGCTCACTTATCGTACACGGGTATACCAGTGCCTCTAATGCAATAAGTTGAGTTCCACGCCTTTTTTTTGGTAAAAATGTAGTGAGTAAATATTTCAATGATGTAGTGAATTTATCTTATTGATCAAAGCAGTTCCTTTTAGTAATAATTCAGCTCAAATAAACTGCTTATGAAAAGAACAAGCTCATTGCCCCGAATGTTGAACGATCATCAGCTATATGAACTGCTGAAAAAAGGCAATCCCACCTCACTAGAACATATTCATTTACGGTATAAGAGACTTCTTTTCTGGATCGGAAAACAAATGCTTGAGGATGATTTTGTCGTGGAAACGCTTGTACAGGATACATTTCTTAAACTCTGGTTACATCGTGGCTCCATTGAAACACCAAATCATATCCTGGGCTTTTTGCGGTTCGTTCTGAAAAGAGATTGCATAACTTATTTCAATACTCCAAAAAATAAATTCGCACGCCTAACGGCTTCACTTGAAAGTTTTGAGAATTATCAGGATTACCTTATCGGTTATGACCCCAGGCAAGATGAAGAATATCTTCTCAGCCAGGAATCCGATCAAAAGAATTTTGATGAAGTTAAAACGGTTTTAAACGTACTTAGTCCCAAAAGAAGACACTTAATTAGACTTTGCCTTGAATATGGCTTTCATTACAAACCCATTGCAGAAGCGATGGGAAGCAATGTAAAAGACATTAGCAATGAAGTAAATAGAGCAATTGTTGATCTAAGAAAAATTCTTAATACAAGTTCTATTGAAGAGCCAAAAAGAAAAAAATCTGATAACATAGAAAAGTCAGAACTCAGCAGTCAACAAATGGAAATTATCACTAGAAGATTTGAACAGAAATCTTCATTTGCAGTCATTGCACGAGAACTCAAACTTTCTGAAAAAGAAGTCCATCAGGAGTTTCTTTGTGCTTATCAATATTTACAGAATCGGAAAAACTCTGAAATACCTATTTGATATGGAAAAATCCACGATGACACTTACCCGAAAAATTCAGTTGTTAATCGATGTTGCATCCGATCAAAAAAATGAAGTATGGGAAAAACTCTATCGGTACCAGAACCGATGTTTCCGAGCGGCAAACTTAATCGCCTCTCATTTGTATGTTCAGGAAATGATCAAAGATTTCTTTTACCTCACCGAAGAAATACAATACAAGTTAGCTGATGAAAAAAAAGATCATATGGGAATGTTTGACCGTTCGAGAACTGGTACTACAGCACGAATGGTCTTTGACCGTTTCAAAGGAGAAATCCCGACAGATATTCTAGGAAGCCTTAACAATACAATTCGATCAACTTTCTCTAAAAACAAAGCCGATTATTGGCAGGGAACAAAATCACTTAGAAATTATAAAAGAGACATTCCAATCCCACTTCCGGTTAAATGCATCAGTAAAATGAGATATGACAAGGAAACGAAAGCCTTTTGTTTCAATATGTTTGCGATACCTGTCAAAACATACTTAGGACAAGACTACACTGATAAGCGAGTGATTATGGAACGCCTGCTAAAAAAAGAGATCAAGCTTTGCAACTCACAGATCCAACTAAAAGACAGGAAGATATTCTGGCTTGCAGTTTTTGAATTTGAAAAGGAAGAACATTTTTTAAAACCCGAAATCATTGCGGAGGCATCCTTGTCTCTGGAACATCCAATAGTTGCAAAAGCTAACAATGTACGAATCAATATTGGCTCAAAAGAAGAGTTTTTGTATCGCAGGCTCGCAATTCAGGCAAGTCAAAAAAGGATTCAAGACGGTATAGTCTATGCCCGTTCGGGAAACGGGGCTAAACGGAAACAGAAGGCGTTGTATAAAACAGAGAATCTGGAAAGCAGATATGTAAGTCATCGGCTTCACCTATACAGCCGGAAACTTATCGATTTCTGTATCAAACAACAGGCTGGCACACTTGTTCTCAAAAATCAAGAGGACAAAATTGGAATTGCAAAGAAACAGGAATTCGTGCTTCGCAACTGGAGTTATTATGAATTGCAAACCAAAATAAAATACAAGGCTGAAAAAGCTGGAATTGAATTGATAATTGGATAGAAAAAAATACGAGGGTGCTTGTACACCCGTAGGGTGAGGTCTTAAAACACTCACTAAATACTTAACTGTATATACAACGGCGTGGGCTTTTTTTTAAGAAAATAAAAATTGAGCTCTTCTTGAAAGAAGCCACTTTAATTTTGAAAGTCTTAGTAATTAAAATTAAATTAAAAAAACTCTACTAAATTGCTTCAAAAAAGGTGATTGTATTTTATTTTACTGGAATTGGGAGTTGTACAATGGCTATCCATCTTTAGCTATAGTTATATTAATTATTTTTATAAAGAGTCATTAATAACCCATCATGTCTAATGTGAATAACATAGTAATCGCCCTTATAATAGTAACTCATACCTCCTTGTCTTTTAAAATCTTTTCCTGGATAATTTTCAAAATGTAAATTAATTTCTTCAATTAAGCTTTCAATAATATCTTTAATAACATCCTTTATGTCTTTCAAATGATATTGAAAAGACGTATTAGTTTTTGTATTAATATTAAATTGAAATTCTGAAACATGTCCTAAAATTATATGTAGATATCTTTCTAAATTCCACCAAATTGGAATTTTTGTAAATGTTAATCTTTCAGGTTTAAAATAAGTTGCTAATTTTGATAAAATAGTAAATAAATCAGTTCTACCATTAAGAAAACTTAGGTTTCCGCCAGATTCATCTTTAAGATTTTGCATTAAAATATCAACACTTTCTTTTATTTTAACTTCAAGTATTTTTCTAAACTCATTATCTTCATCCTCTGTTAATGATTCATATAAATATTTATATTCAAGTACATAGTATCGTACATCATCACAATACTCATTAAGTGCAATTTTAGTTGGTAGAATATAATTATTTGCAATAATCTCGTATGCGATTAATTGTTTTTTTTCAAAAATAGTCAGAAGAAAACCGTCTTTTATAATTGAATTATAAAAACCAATATACATTTTCGGAGCATCGAAATTGCTTGCATCAAATTTTATTTCAATAGGATTAGGTAAAGTCCTTAAATCTTTTTTTGCGTATTCATTTGTTAGATTATATGGTATAGAATAAATTCCTTCAATAGAATTTAGATCTACGCCTTCATAGAATAAGTCATATTTTAATTCAGTACTAATGTCTGAAACGTTGTCATCAATTTTTAGGTGTGTAAATGCTATCGACAAAGGAATATTTTCATCCAAAGATTTTTGAAGTAATTCTCTTTCGTCTTTTTTATATCGAATTACACCCACTAAAGATTTTCCATATTTTTGAAATTCTGGAGAGTTATATCTAAGATAAATTGTTACAACTTGATCATATTGACCAAATTTTTGATATATAAATTCCTGATTATAATCTGACATATATTTATTTTTACAATTACAGCTAACGTTCTGGCATTTGGCGAGGTTTCGAGCTATATAATTATTATTTTCTGCTAAAAATAAAATTTCCTACGAAATGGGAACATCAAATTACTACAAACTCCACAATCTTGCCAAACGCCTGTTAGCAGACGTATTTTAACCGACAATTCTTAATTGAGCATGAACTTTTTCATCAATTAATTGAGGATATTCTTCTTCGAATTTCTCTTTTACCGACTTGTCTTTAATTTCTAATTGCTGGTGTAGATAGCCAAGTTTACGTTTATTTAGTTCTATAATCTCAGCCCAACTCATAACATATACCTCAATATTTCTCTCTGTTTTTTTATCAAACAAATATGGGGTTTCCCTATAAAGTTCTCTTTGAGATTTAACTTTAGATTTGGCATAAGCATTAAGTCTAGAAGATACAAGTATTAGTTTGTACTTAACCTTATCGCTTGGTAGTGCTGAATGCTGTTCTAATGTAAACGCATATCTATCTATCTGATTTAATTCTTTTAGTCCAATAGCACATTTAGGTGATTTTAGTTCTACGATCATTATTTCTTTCTCATCAGAATCAGTTATTTTTTCATTATAAAAGAATAAGTCTGTAATGTCGTCAAGATTATTTTCTTCTATTAGATTTTCATCATCTTTAGTAGGTTCGTAATCTAAAAACTTTGAATGTAATTCATCAAGAATATTTCCAATTTTTTTATCTGACCATAAATGTGGAGTTCCATTATAATTTTCACCAAAAACCCATAACTCGTTTTCAATTATTTTATGTAATTGACTTCTTTCTTTGAGTACATTTGAAATTTCGCCGTAAATAATTTCATGTAAAAAATTTAAAAATTCTAATTTTTCACTTACTTGACTTGCAAAATGTATAACGTCTTCAAGTTCTGTTTTCTGCAAAAGAGAGTTGAATTTTTCAAGATTTTCATCAGATAATTTTAGTATCTTACTAAATATATATTCAATATTACCATTTGAAATTGTTTTATCTAAAAGTGGATATAAAAATGTCCTAATTTTATTGTCAGATTGAATTAAATGATGTTCGTCTTCGAGTAAATAAGCAATTTTTTTGAATACTATTTCTTGTAAATCTGATGCTGGTCTTTCTTCTCTATAAGGATAATATTTGTCAGACTCCAAACTCGTGATAAATTTTTCAAATTTCTTATTTCTGTTTTTGAAAAATTCATTAATCGTATTTTTTACTTCGCTTTTTAAATTTTTTATTTCTTCTTCTCCGAGTGACTCTATATCAAGATTCCTAAATAGGTCAATATCGAAGAAATTAGAATCAACATAAATAAACCATGTACCTAAATCAGGAGTATACCAATCTGATGAATAAGTGTATTCATGTGCAACAGATTTTACACCAGCATTGTCTGTTTGAAAAAAGACTTTAACTTTATTTAGTTGAGATTTTATATTATAAAAGTAAAAGTTGATTTCATGATTTTTACCTCTTTTATCGATGTAAATAACTTGTTTGAAACTAGGAGTTTCAGCAACAAAATCTTCTTTTTTTAAATAGTTGCCATTAATAGTAAAATTTACTTTGCTATTGAAAATTTCATAGGGATAATTTTCAAATAAACTTTGTCCAATATTTTCTAACAGAAAATTGTTTGTTATTCTATTCTTTTTTAATGGTTTATGCTGAATATTATGGTGTAAATTTTCAATCTCAACTTTGTAGTATGAATTTTCATTACTATTTTCAAAAAAATCATAGTCAATCTTCAAGTCAACATTTTCAAGAGCTATATCTTCTAAATCTGTTGTGTCAATTCCAAAAACTGTTTTACTAAATTTTGATTCTTTTTCGTCATAAGCTACGGTATCAATTTTCATAAGTTCACCGATTTGAAAAGAACTAAATCTTCCAATACCTTGACCGTTGTTTTTTACATTTGTGCCTATTTCAAGTATCGTTGTTTTAAAATTACTTTTTGAAACGCCATGACCATCGTCAGTAATGGAAATTTTTTCTATTCCTGATTTGCATGTTATAGTAGGATTGTACGTAATGTCAATTGAAATATTTTTCGCATCAGCTTGAATAGAATTATTTATTAATTCTTTAAATGCTTTAAATGTATCACCATACTTTGTAAAGTGACTTTTGATAACTCTAGTATTCGTCGTAATCCTTTCAGATGTTGTTTTCATGCTGTTATTTTAATAAGTCGGCTAACTTTCAAATTTACGCATTGCGTTAATCTTATTTATATAACTTTCGTAAAGCCATTTCTACTGCTAATATAAAATTAATTTTAATGACTTTATTATCAATTAATTTTAATTTAGATTGGCGGATGTTTTATTTAGAAAATCAATCTCAAATAAATTATGCGTGATTACTCCGAAAGAATTTGAAACTGTGAATTATAGTTCAAATTAAAAGCTTTTGTCAACAACAAAAAAAGATTAATACTGTAAAATCTCATTACTTACAAATAACCTACTTATATCTTCCTTCCTCTTTTTTTCTTTTCAATTGGAATATCTTCATTATTATAATTCAGATTTTGATTTCCAAATCGCAATAAAGATAAAAATCTAACACTATTTTCTGAATCTTTGAAGATTTCAGTAAAAGCTGAAAAAGGAATATTATTTTCTTCACTCAGTTTTTCCGCAATCTTACCCATTTCAGAAATTAAAGTATCTCTGTCATATCTATCGACTATAGGAAATCGATACCGTTTAAATTTGATCTCTCTTTCAAGAATATTACTAACAGAATCTAAATATTTTTTCTTTTCAGAAGCAAAAACAGTTGGGTCGGACAATAGAACAGCATTTTTGTTTTTGAATAGATGTACTTGCTTTTGTAAATAAATAACCTTTGTATTGAGCTCAGTAATTTGTTTTGACTTAGATTCCAATTCAGTTTTATTTTTTTGAATTGTGCTTCTGTAGCTTCGAAATGCTTTTTCATAATTCGCGATTGTTTTGTCAGTCTTAATTTTTTTAAAACCTAGAAAATCATTTTCCTTTACAACCAGTCCCTCCGATTTTGTCAAACTCATTTCAGATTTCATTGTATTGAATCTTTCTTCCAAAACTTTGAGATCTTCTTCTTTTTGTTGAATCTTAAACTCAATCGCTTCCAATCTTCCTCTAGATCCAGAAATCCCTCTCTCCATATTCAGGCACTCTGCTGTCAGATCCTGCATTTTTGAATAATGGAAGGATTGATGTTTGAGTGTTTTTCCAGTTTCCAGATCTTGCCAATCAGCCACCAAATGAGCGTGGTAATTTGGTTTCCATTCTTTCGTGACTTTATCGGTATGACCTTCGTCTTTATGAATAGCAATTTGAAAAACACGGATTTTCAGTTCATCTTCCAGTCTTTTTGCCAAGTTTTGAAGCTCCAACATCGTTGTATTTTCTTTGATAACAACAACTGCTTCCCGAATCGGCATTGCATTTTTCTGTAATTTTCTTCCGGACTTTTCTTTACAATACGCTTCGATCTTTTGGATCCTGTCAGCTATTTTCTGCTCCATCCAATATTCGTTCTTTGGTGTCAGATCTTTACGGATGTAATTAAAAGTTTTCTTTCTAAAATTATGGGTTTCAGAGTCCGATTTGACTGCTTTGAAATTAATTGAAGTCTTCATTAGTCTTCATTTTTTAAGTTTGTGCTATATGTTTCCAATCAAAACTGTTGTATAAAAATTATACAGCAATTAATTTTACCTGTGCATTTTTTACGCACCTTCGTTAATAGAACTGCGTATTTTTTATACAGGTTGTTTCCAGTCAACCTTATGTTATTTTACTCAGGCTAAAGCCTCGCAGAGCGTATTTGAAACTTTGTTGGGAGGAACGACCTTCAAAGTTGCGAATGCGCTCCTAACTTCTGCGGTTAGTTAGTAAAACATACAGCAAGCTTTATCAACGTTTCCTTTTAAAACCATTTAAATTTTTAAGTTCAGGTTCCTGATGTATTACTTGTAATTCGTCCGCTTCAGGAAATTTTTCAGATCGCTTTCCTGATTTATTAGCTAAATCATTTTTTATTCGATGTATCAAAAATTCGTTGAGATCTTTATGGTTGGAATAAATTCCGGAGTAATCTTTTGCTTGCGAAAAAGATTTTATGATCTGAGATTTACATTTAATTCCCGCATTATCGTTATCGAGAAACAGATTGATATCAGAGTAGTTTTTCAAACGTTCTATGGATTTGTTTAAAAGAGCAATGGAATTCATTACAAGAATATCTCCTGCGAAAGATCTCTGCATTTCGACAAAAGACAAGGCATCAATAAAGCCTTCAAAAACTGCTGCACTTTTGATATTTTTAACTTCGACACTTGATATGTCCTGTAAACCACAATTGAGATTAATTATTGAAATATCCTTTTTCAACAATGACCCTTTATAAAAAGAATTACGAAGCTCAAAGCCTCCGGATAAATTTTCAAAGCCAATTGCGTAGAGTTTCTTTTCTCCGACTGTAAACCGCACCTCTTTTATGTAATCATAGATTTTAGGACTCAATCCACGCTCCTGTAAATATTTTTTCAGGTTTGGATTTTCTAAGTTCAGTATTTCAGTAATTCTGTAATTTGGTTCCGACTTTTTAAAATGTCGTTCTTGCTGATGAAAAGAAGAAAAATTTTGTTTTTGCGCCCAGTCTAAAATTTCATTGACCGAGGTGTTCAAATACTTTTTCATAAAATCGGTGTTGTTACCACCTACACCCTCTGAGTGCAGATACCAGGCATTAATTCTTTTATCTAATTTGAAAGAGGCTTGGGATTCGCTGACAAATGGGTTGAGATACCAAGCTTCTTTTTCATTTTGTTTCGTGGGAAGGTGTCCGAGGGAAAGGAGGACTTCTTCCAACGATATGCTGTTGAATTGTTTGCAGTTCATAATGTTAAATTTTGAGTATTTTAGATGAGATATTTTTGTAGAATTGTTGAGTAAATCTTGTAACTTATCGATTAAATACAATTTGCATATTCAACAAAGTCTCAACAATTCAACAAACTAGAGTTCTTGCGCTCAACAAACATTCAACAAAAAGCGAAGTTTTAAAGTTTGTTGAGGATTTTGTTGACTGTTAAGTATTTGATTTTATTTTCATTATCAGTTAATTCAACAGTTCAACATATTTACCAAGGATAAAATCCTTTTTTATCGTGAAAAACCGACCAACTGAATTGTTCTGGTAAAAGATTCCAGCAAAATCAATATCGTATCTGATATAAGTCAAACCATTAGTTTGTGGAACTAATTTCCAAGTTTCTTTGAGTAGATTTCGAATATCATTTCTTGTCCAATACGTTGGTCTGAACATTCGATTCATCATATTTAGCAAATCCTGTGGAACAACATTGATCTGCTCATCATTATTGCTTTCAAAAAACTCATACAGCAACTCAATTATCTTAGATTCCAGTTTATTATTATTCTTAAAAACTAATTTTTGAAGTGCTTTAGTTCTTATTTCATCGGCAGAAAACCACATTCTGGTTTTCTTCTCCGTTGAAAATGATCGATCAATTAAAAACCGAAGAAAATAGGGGATCTCTGCAATGAGATTGCTTAGAAACTCGGTATTTTCAGTTTTAATAGGATTAATTTTTAGAATCCAGAATCGGATTTCATTTTCATCAATCTGAATGAAATTTTCTTCGTTATTGGAACACAAAATAAACTTGGCGAAAAAGTCGATTTCTTCTCTGTCTCTTCCTTTGGCTTCGAGTTTATCTTTATTGGTTGTCGATAGATATTTTAATCGTTCAGTAATTTCTTTTTTATCGAAGAAAACTTCATCAATAGCCACCACTAACATTGCTGCCCAATCGGAATTAAATTGACTTCCAAAAGAATCACCTTTAATGTAGGTCATGTTCAAACCGAAAATCTCTTTCAACCATTTGATGAATGTAGATTTTCCGGTTGATCTTTCTTTAGAAACCAAACATAAAATTGGTAGAATTTGCGTTGGAAATTGTAACAGAATTTTCAAGTAATCCAAACCCATTTCCAGCTGTTCGCCGAAAATATGGTCGACAAATTTTAACGAGAAAGGAATCGAGTTTTTTAAACCTTCCTTTTCACAAGAAGGCGCAAAAGGAATTTCATTATAAATATTATAAAAACCTTTAACGATTTGTTGATAATCTAAATGTTCCGGAATACAGCAAAACCCATCATATTTCGGAATATCCTCAACAAAACTTTTTCCGTGGTCGTTGATAATTGTTTCCCGATTCCAACGAACCAAAACCGAAGTTGTATCACCAGAGATTAAGGGCTTTTCTATGTTTTTATAGTAAGTGGTTCCAACTCTCAAATAAGGGGATTTCTTGCTCATCTTGACAGATTTTGATTAGAACCAATATTTGACTGTCGTGAATTTTTCTTAAAGCTGACTTCAGCTTCTGATTGAATTTCCTGTAGAGTTTTCTTTTTACCTTTAGAAATCCAGTCTAAAAGTTCATCTTCAAAAAAATAAAGTTTCTTCCCATTTTTATAACAGGGAATTTTTCGGGTTCTGACCAATGTGTAGACAGTTGGTTTTGCTTTGCCAATTAATTGGCAAGCTGCATCAATGTCAATCGGAACTCTCTTTTGAGAAATCACAGGAACTTCTTTTCTTTCTACAAGAAACTTAATCTCTGCGATTTCGCTAACTAAATGTGCGACTGCTCTTGGCAAGTTTTCAAATGAAATTTCGTTACTATCCATAACTAATTGTTTTTAATTGTTATGGTGCAAAGAAAAAAAGTGATTCCTCCGTGATAGCCGTAAACACGCAATTACAGAGAAATCACTCTACAAACACTTTGTTTTGTAATTTTTTATAAGTTTTTTAGTACGCCAAATTTTCTTGAATTTTGATTATGCCTTTTTTAGGCTCGTCCTTTAAATGTGATTTGATGGTATCAACATCAATATCATCAAGCGAAACGAACACAGTTTTTAATAATTTCGAAACTCGTTCTTGTTTTATAGGTTTAAAATGATTCCAAATATTCCAGCCAAAATGATAGAGATCAAGATTTGAAAGTTCTTTAGTAACGACTGAAGTGTGAGGTGGGATTTCTTCTTGTTTTGAATAGAGACTTATTGATTTGCAAATTTCAGCAAGACTTTCGTCAGTTACATATAAAGCAAATTGATTACGGGTATAATCAATAGCTATTTGTAATTTTTGATTTTCAATCTGTTGCTTTTCTTGAAGTTGAACTTTTCTTATAGACTCCAAATTTACCAATACAGAAGTTTGAGCTAAATTATTTTCCTGTGAATCTTCGTTGAAATGAATTGATGAATTATCGTTTATTATTGCTTCTTGCTCCTCAATTTTTTCATCTAAAATATTAGCTGGAACTGATTTTATTAAGGTGTTTTTTGAATTCTTACGTTTCTGTATGATTTTTTTTATACCTACTAAAATTACATCCAGAAATAAAATAATAATACCATAAATCAAAACACTAAAAGCGGTAATTGACCAAAAAACAATATTCGCAGTATACTCATCTCCGCCTTTATGAAGAAAAGAAAGTCTTGCCAATGTTCCTGCAACTACACATACGAGCAGAACCGAAAGATAAATAACTATATATTCGAAATATTTCAAATTCATTTTTGTAAGTTCTTTAGATGAATGGCTTGTGAGGCTTTATTTTTCTTTTCATCTACCACTTTTGCGTAAACTTGAGTAGTTTTTACATTTGTATGACCAAGCATTTTACTCACAGTGTAAATATCTGTTCCACTCGAAAGTTGTAGAGTAGCAAAAGTATGTCTAAAATTATGAAAAGTTATTTTTTTGGTAATTCCTGCACTTTCAATCCACTTTTTAAGTGGTCGAGAAATCCAAGCTGGATTAGTTAAATTCCTGAAGATCAAATCAGTCGGAAGCCCTACTTCACCACAAAGCTGTAATGCTTGTTTAGAAATCGGCATATATTCTACACCTTTTGTTTTTTTCTGCGTGAAATTGATTTTTGCTTGCTCATTTTCAATACTTATTTCGTCCCATGTTAGTTTTTGGATATCAGAATGCCGTAGACCGGTTAAAGCTGAAAATAGTGCTGCACGTTTAAGAACATCGAGTTCGCAAGGTGTTTCAACCAAGGTATTAAGTTCTTCCAGAGTTAAATATTCTCGTCTTGACTCTTCGTGTGGAATCGATTTTACTTTAGCAGAAATATCAGACGTAAAGTAACCATCAATAAAAGCTTCTTTTAATGCTGTTTTAAAAACAGAAAAGTATGTGGAAGCGGTATTCTGGGAAATAGTGTTCTCCTTATTACTTCCACTTTTTGCAGTCAAAAGATATGATTTAAATTTTTCACAGAATTTTGTATTTATCTCTGAAAAGGTAATTTTTTCACCTCCAAAATCTTTTAGAAATTTAATGGAGCGATACCAATTTATTTGTATAGATTCGGAACTGTTTTTATGCCTCTTAGTGACTAGCAAATCAAAATATTTGACAAAATCCTCCTGAGATTTTTCTTTTTCTTCCGCCTTTATTGCGTCGAGTTCACTGTAGAGTTCTATATTATCATATTCTCTTTGACGTAATTTGCGAAGAGAATCTGCGTAGATCATTGTTTCTCGGTCATTTTCACTTTTACAAACTATAATTCCGTTATCATCTCTTTTAGGTTTAAATGAAACTGAATCTTGCGTAGTTCTTGCAGGCCTTTTTTTGTCAAAATCTACAGTTGTGACACTTCGGTTCAAATATTCCCGAACTCGTTGTGCTTTCTCTTTACCAGGCAAAATCACAGGATAACTTTCCAAATAAATGAACCATTCTTTTCGGAACTCGGCCTTTCGCAATCTTACTGTAACTTTAGTTTTCAATAATTCTTTCATTTTCCGTCAAAAATTTTATCGATTAAATTTTTAGGCACATACACGAAACTTCCAACTTTTTTTGTAGGAATCTTGTTTCTTTTAATAACATTTGAAACCGTGCTAGGATTAGCATTGAACTTCTCGATGACTTCTGAAATCGTATAGCAATTACCGACTTCAAAATTGGGTTTCTCAATTGCTATTTCTTTTTTCTCAGGTACTTCAACAGCTGAAAACAAAGCTTCCAAATCTGACCGCTTCACACGGGTCAGTCTTGTTCCTAAGTTAGTTCCAGTAATTATTCCTCTTTTTATATACCTGTGAATAGTATCTTTAGAAATTCCAAACATAACTGTAGCTTCAGCAACAGAAATAAATTCCCTTGTTTGTACTTCAGCAATCTTGTTTTTATATTTTAGTAAAAGAATTTCTTTTTCAACTTTTTCTTTTTCAAGTTTCTTCTTTGCCTTTAACGATTTATTATTACAAGAAGTAGAACAAAAACGACTTGTAACTGTCTTTGCTTCAAAAGGCTTTGAGCAATGCTCACAGACCCTCGGTATTTTTAATTTACTAAATCCCATTCTGAAATAACATCCTGCACATTTTCTGTTTTTTGGCTTCTAAAATAAAATAAGACGCATAAGACGCACATATTATCCAAATAACGATCGGTACAAATAAGAGACAAAAATACAATAAAAAATGATTAAAATCAACTATTACCAAAAATTACAAAACAAAAAAAAATCGCTGTAAACATTACATTTACAGCGATTTGCTAATTTATTTCAATCGATATTAATCGATAATAATTGCTACCTATTTGACTTCTTCGAAGTCTGCATCCTGTACATCCTCAGCTCCAGCGTTTCCACCAGCATTCTGAGCTCCAGCACCTGCATCAGCACCTGGCTGTTGACCCGATGCATATAATTCTTCAGAAGCGGCCATCCATGCTGCATCTAATGCTTCAGTTTTAGCTTTAACATCATCAGCGTTTTTAGCTTCGAAAGCTATTTTTAATTCTCCATGAGCTGCTTCGATTGCTGCTTTTTTGTCAGCAGAAAGTTTCTCACCGAATTCTTTCAATTGCTTTTCAGTCTGGAAGATCAATCCGTCAGCTTTGTTGAAGATTTCAACTTCTTCTTTTCTCTTAGCATCTGCTGCAGAGTTTTCCTGAGCTTCTTTCTTCATTCTTTCGATTTCTTCGTCAGAAAGACCTGAAGAAGCCTGAATTTTGATAGACTGTTCTTTACCTGTTCCTTTATCTTTAGCAGATACGCTTAGGATACCGTTAGCATCAATATCGAAAGTTACTTCAATTTGAGGAACTCCTCTTGGTGCTGGCGGAATATCCTGAAGATCGAATCTACCGATTTCCTTGTTATCGTTGAACATTGATCTTTCACCTTGTCCTACTCTGATGCTTACTGCTGGCTGGTTGTCAGATGCAGTAGAGAATACTTCAGATTTCTTAGTTGGAATGGTAGTATTCGCTTCAATTAATTTAGTGAATACAGAACCCATTGTTTCAATACCTAAAGAAAGCGGAGTAACGTCAAGTAGTAATACGTCCTTTACATCACCTGTCAATACACCTCCCTGGATAGCGGCACCAATTGCTACAACCTCATCCGGGTTAACTCCTTTAGATGGTTTTTTACCGAAGAATTTTTCTACTTCTTCCTGGATGATTGGGATTCTTGTAGAACCACCTACCAAGATTACTTCGTCAATATCAGAAGTTGATAAACCAGCATCTTTTAATGCTTTAGCAACAGGCTCCATAGATCTTCTTACAAGATCAGCAGATAATTGCTCGAATTTAGCTTTTGTTAAAGACTTCACTAAGTGCTTAGGGCCAGTAGCAGTAGCTGTGATATAGGGTAAGTTGATTTCAGTCTGAGGAGAAGAAGATAATTCAATTTTAGCTTTTTCTGCAGCTTCTTTCAATCTTTGAAGAGCAATGGCATCAGATTTTAAATCTACACCTTCTTCAGCTTTGAACTCGTCAGCCATCCAGTTGATGATCACATCATCAAAGTCATCACCTCCTAAGTGGGTATCACCGTTTGTAGACAATACTTCGAATACACCGTCTCCTAAATCAAGGATTGAGATATCGAAAGTACCACCTCCAAGGTCATATACTGCGATTTTCTGATCTTTATGGTTTTTATCAAGACCGTAAGCTAATGCTGCAGCTGTAGGCTCGTTGATAATTCTTTCTACTTTAAGACCAGCAATTTCACCAGCTTCTTTAGTAGCTTGTCTCTGTGCATCATTGAAGTATGCAGGAACAGTAATTACCGCTCTTGTTACTTCCTGTCCAAGATAATCTTCAGCAGTTTTCTTCATTTTCTGAAGAGTCATTGCAGAAATTTCCTGTGGAGTATATTCTCTATCGTCGATTTTTACTTTTACTGTATCGTTTGGTCCGGCAACTACTTTATATGGTACTCTTGTGATTTCAGAAGCATCATCTTTAAAATGAGTTCCGATAAATCTTTTAATAGAGTAAACAGTCTTTGTTGGATTCGTTACAGCCTGTCTTTTTGCAGGATCACCTACTTTTCTTTCTCCATCTTCCGTAAAAGCTACGATAGAAGGAGTAGTTCTCTTACCTTCTGCGTTAGGAATAACAACAGGGTCTTTTCCCTCCATTACAGCAACACAAGAGTTGGTTGTTCCTAAGTCAATTCCAATTATTTTACTCATAATATTTTATATTTTTTCTATTTTTAATTTAATTTACACTCTCAATTTCTCAATATCTGTACCATTCGAAGAATTATGACAAAATGACACAATAAAAATAAAAACCCCGATAAATTGAGGTTTTTATATGGTTTAATATGGAAATTTTTTCCTACAAGATTTTATCAGAATGCCATAAATAAGCTTTCCAGGATTTCAATAACTATTTTGAGATTTTTTCTGGTACGTTATAGTACCACAATAAACTGTCATGACTGATCAGAGGTATTCTCTCATTTTTCTTCATAAAAATAAAATTTGATCCATATCAATCCCGTAAAAAAGTATTGATTATCAACATGATTATATCAGTCCAACAAATTAATTCACCAATCTTTAAAAATTAATCAAAGTTTAACCTAAGAAATAAGGTGATAGTCTTTGTGAATTATTATTTTTGATAAAATATACACATTTAGAATGTCAATACACTTTAATCCAAGAGATATTACATGGCTTGCCTTTAACGAAAGAGTTTTGCAGGAGGCTATGGATGAAAAAGTACCCTTACATTTAAGAATACGTTTCCTGGGAATTTTCTCCAACAATTTAGATGAATTTTTCAGAGTACGTGTTGCCGGATTAAAGCGTGCCATGGATTTTAAGGAAAAAGTGATTGCTGAATCTTTCTATCAGCCTCCTACCAAAATCCTTCAGAGAATTAACGAGGTCGTTATGAGACAGCAGCTGAATTTCGATAAAACCTGGAAAAAAATCCAGACTGAAATGGCTGATCATAAAGTTTCTATTAAAAACGCCAAAAACCTGACAGCAAAACAGAAAGAGTTTGTCCGACAATATTTTGACGAAGTGGTAGAATCCAATGTGATCCCGATTCTTCTTCATGAAAATACACCTATGCCCTACATGAGAGATAAAAGTCTTTATCTGGGCGTAGCCATGAGAAAAAAAGACTGGCAGTATTCCAGCAATTATGCAATTATTGAAATTCCTTCCCGTTTTGTGGGGCGATTCGTATTGCTGCCAACGGAAGATCCGGAAGAAAAAAATGTCATGTTACTGGAAGATGTGATTACTTTCAACCTTCCTCACATATTTTCTTATTTCGGATATGATGAGTTTGCTGCCAATGCCTTTAAAGTAACAAAAGATGCGGAACTGGATCTGGATAATGATATCAGAACCAACTTCGCAGAAAAGATAGAAAAAGGACTCAAAAACAGAAGAAAAGGAAAACCTACCCGTTTCGTTTTTGATAAAGATATGGATAAAGCTCTGCTGGAACTTCTTATCAGAAAACTGAATCTGACCAAGAAAGACAGTATCATTCCCGGAGGAAAAATTCATAATTTCAAGCATTTCATGGACTTTCCTGATGTTTTTGAAAAGTATGAAAGACCGGTGGAAAGAACCTCTTTTACCCATCAGGCATTTGAACATGGGGAAAGAGTAACGGATGTTATTTTAAAAGAAGATGTTCTCCTTACTTTCCCTTACCATAAGTATAATCCGGTGATTGACCTTCTTCGCGAAGCCGCCATGGATCCGGATGTGAAATCCATACAGATCACGGCTTACCGTCTGGCCAGCAGCTCAAAAATCATTAATGCATTAATCTATGCGGCACGAAATGGTAAGGAAGTGACAGTGATGCTGGAACTTCAGGCAAGATTTGATGAAGAATCCAATCTGGAATGGAAAGACATGCTGGAACCGGAAGGAATTACCGTTCTTGTTGGTATTCCCAATAAAAAAGTACATGCCAAGCTTTGTGTTATCAAAAAGAGAGCCCACAACAAAACAATTCAATATGGATTTGTAAGTACCGGAAACTTCAATGAAAAAACGGCAAGAATATATGGAGACCACCTGTTGTTAACTGCTGACCGTGGCATCATGGCAGATATCAATAAAGTCTTCAATGTATTGAAAAAACCGAAAGATGATTTTATTTCCATTTTGAAAACTTGTAAAAATTTATTAGTTTGCCCTCAGTTTATGCGTGAAAAAATTGTTCACCATATTGATAAAGAAATTGAAGAAGCTAAAGCAGGACGAAGAGCAGAGATCATTGTAAAAGTAAATTCTCTGAGCGACAGACTGCTGATAGAAAAATTATATGATGCCGCAAAAGCTGGCGTAGTAACCAGACTGATTGTAAGAGGAATCTATTGTGCCGTCAACCAAAAGGATTTTAAAGAAAAAATAAAAGCTATAAGTATTGTAGATGAATATCTGGAACATGCCAGAGTAATGTATTTCTACAATAAAGGATCAGAAGACATGTATATTTCTTCTGCCGACTGGATGACAAGGAATCTTGACTACAGAATTGAAGCAGCCGCTAAAATTACGGACAAGAACCTGAAGAAAGAATTAAAAGACATTCTTGACATTCAGCTTAGGGATAATGTAAAAGCCCGAATTCTGGATAAGAGACTGAGCAATGAATATGTAAGAAATGAAAAACAAGAATGCCGATCACAAATAGAAACCTATAAATATTTAAAAGCTAAAACAAGCAAAAAATGAAGATAGCAGCGATAGACATAGGGAGTAATGCAGCCCGCCTTCTTATCAATGAAGTAAAGATTAATAACAGAAAACCTGAATTCATCAAACTTAACCTTCTCAGAATTCCTCTGAGGCTGGGAATGGATGTTTTCACCATCGGAAAGATAGGCCCGGAAAGAGAAAAAATGGTCATTGACTCCATGAAAATCTTCAGTGACCTGATGAAAATATACAAAGTAGATCATTATAGAGCCTGTGCTACCAGTGCAATGCGTGATGCCACCAATGGTAATGAAATCATCAATCTGGTAAAAGAAACGTCAGGTATTAATATTGAGATCATTTCCGGTGATGAAGAAGCAACGCTCATCTATGAAAATCACGTAGCAGAAGGTCTTGACAAAGAATTTGCCTATCTATATATTGATGTAGGCGGAGGTTCTACAGAACTTACCTTTTACGAAAACGGTAAAATGGTTTACGAAAAATCCTTCAATATCGGAACAATCCGTCTTCTCAACAATCTTGTAACGATGGACAACTGGAAGGAAATGAAAGATGAAATCAAGAAAAATATCATCAGCAAAAAACCAATTGTAGCCATCGGGTCTGGAGGAAATATCAACAAAGTATTCTCCATGAGCAAAACCAAAGACGGAAAACCAATGTCTTTGTCTCATCTGAAAAAGGTTTATAGAGAGTTCAATGAATTGTCTGTAGAAGAAAGAATGAGCAATTACAACCTGAGAGAAGACCGTGCAGACGTATTGGTACATGCTCTGGGAATTTTCAACAACGTAATGTCCTGGTCTGAGATCAACAGGATTTTTGTCCCTAAAATCTCAGTAGCAGACGGATTGATCCATAATATTTACAGTCAGCTGCAACATAAAAAATAACAGCATACAAACAATATTGAAAGCCAGCCATTTTTGTGCTGGCTTTTTCTTTGAGAAGCTGTTTCGCGCATTGTCATTGCGAGGAGCAACGCGACGAAGCAATCTCTATGCTCTCTCATATTATTAAGTTTTGGCTAAAGCCAATAAGAAGATTTACCATTTTTAAAGACGAGCTAAAGTCCACCCCTATTGAATTTTAACACAAACATTTTTTATCTTTTATCTTTTATCTTCTAATAAAAATTTTTCAGAATTTAAAGTAAAACCTCATCTTCATCCGTCATACCTGTATCAATAGCAAAGCAATGAACCCAATCAAAATAATTCTTACAGGAGCTACAGGAATGGTAGGCGAAGGTGTTTTAATGGAATGTCTTGAAAATCCTAATGTTTCTGAAATCCTGAGCATAAGCCGAAAACCCTCCGGAAAAACACATCCCAAACTGAAAGAATATCTTATCCCTGACTTTCTATCCATAGATCTTCATGATGAAAACCTGAAAGGCTATGATGCCTGCTTTTTCTGCGCAGGAATAAGCAGTGTAGGGATGAATGAAGAAGACTACACCAAAATCACTTACGATACAACCCTCCATTTTGCAAAAGCTGTTTTAAACCAAAATCCGGACATGGTTTTCAGCTATGTCTCCGGAGCAAGCACAGACAGTACAGAGAGTGGTAAACTGATGTGGGCACGCGTAAAAGGGAAAACAGAGAATGATCTGAAAAGAATGAATTTCAAAGGAGCTTATAATTTCCGTCCCGGATTTATGAAACCCGTTGATGGTCAATTGAATGTAAAATGGTTTTTTAAACCTTTTATTTGGATTTTTCCTGTTTTTTTCCAATCAAAATCATTAACTTTACACGAAGTGGGTAGAGCAATGATCAAAGTGACACAAAATGGATACCCAACATCTACTTTAGAAATTAGAGATATTAAAAATTTAGCACTATGAGAGACATGTTAAAAAGAATTGTTCTGGTTATTTTTGTACTGTTGCTTGTGACTGCTGTTTCAGGATATTTTTATATGCAGAAACATCCGCTGGAAGGAAATAAATCAGGAACGATTTTAAATTTTTCCGGAAAATCAGGAAAATAATTTCATCTCAACTCTCTTATTCGAACAAAATTCTATCTTTTATCAGAAACAAACCTATTTTTTAAACATTTCTTAAGATTCCATTAAAATAGTTGCGAAACAGAAAGTTCATTTTTGCATATCTAATTGAAGTAAAAATGATCAACAACTACCTATTAAAAGGGTCTGTGATAGCTGCCTTCTTTTTTCAGAGCGGTCTTTTCGGACAGACACTGATTCATTACTGGAATTTCAACAATAACACTTCTGCTGCTGCAGTCACTACACCATCGTCAACCATAGTGAATGGCTCTCTTGCAGCGATAGCAGGAGGAACAAGTATAATTGATTTTGCCGGTGGTACAGGACAGAATTTTGATTTGCAAAATTTAAATGCCAGAAATGGTGATGCATCCGGAACTCATTTAAGATTCAATAATCCGATTGGTGGAGCTTTACAATTTAATCTTCCTACAACAGGATACAAGAATGTCATTGTTAAGTTCACGACCAGAAGGTCCGGACAGGGAGCCGGAACGCAGACATGGTCTTATTCCACAGACGGAACTGCCTTTGTACAACTTCAGACTGTGAATCCCCAGGATGCAGATCCACAATTGACTACATTGGATTTTTCTGCTATTCAGGGAGCTAATAATAATCCTGATTTTAAATTAAAAGTTGAATTCTCTGCAACAGGAGGCGGAACAGGAGGAAACAACCGTTTTGATAATTTTACAGTAGATGCAACCTCTGTTGGAAGTGCAGACACAACTCCACCAGCAGTCACTTATCTTCCTGCTAATACTACCAATAACGCTTCAATTACCGTAAATCCTACCCTTTCTTTTAATGAGAATGTAAGATTAACAGACAATTCAGCAATCAACGATTCTAATGCACAAAACCTTATAGATTTCCGTCTTGGAAATGCTTCAGGTACACAAGTTCCCTTTACTACCACTTTCAGTAATAATATCATCACCGTAATTCCGGCTTCCGGCTTGGTACCGGGACAAACGTATTATGTAGCTCTTAAGCCCAATACGGTAGAGGATTTCAGTGATAATGGCGTTACTGCCGTTACGTCCAGTACTTTTACGACTGCCGGAACTATTATTTCCTTAGAAAAGAATTTCATTAAAGTCAATGAAAATGCAGGAAACCTGGCGTTAAAAATTAATATAACGAATCCATCAACCTCTACAGTAAATCTTGTTGTTAAGCCCGCACCATTCAGTACTGCTGATACTAATGATTTTACTTTAGTCAACCAGACTATTTCTATTACTCCTTCTACAACAAGCTACACCGTGAATATTCCGATTATTGATGACACAGTGGCAGAACAGCAGGCTGAATACTTTGTAGTAAGTCTTGAAAATCCTGTGGGAGCAACAATATCAGGAGATAATTCGGCAACCATTTATATTGTAGATAATGATAAGCCGACACCGGTTCCTTCCCATCAGATTCAATTGAATTACCTCGGAAGTTTTGATCCTTCAGGAAATAATAGCAGTTCTACAGAAATTGTAGTTCATGATGCATCCACACAACGTTTGTTCACGATCAGTTCGATTACAGATGTTTTTGATATTATTGATTTCAGTACTCCGGCAGCTCCATCAGTTGTAAAAACAGTCAATATGGCTCCTTACGGCGGAATTACGAGTATTGCCGTAAAAAACGGAATCATCGCAGCTGCTTCTCCGAATACCGATCCTCAGCAAAACGGTTCTGTAGTATTCTTTGATATTAACGGAAACTTCCTGAAACAACTAACTGTAGGAGCGTTACCGGATATGATTACCTTTTCCCCTGACGGAACAAAAGTAGTGACCGCCAACGAAGGAGAACCTAATGACGCTTATACGGTAGATCCTGAAGGAACTATCAGCATCATTGATATTTCCGGAGGGATTGGAAATCTTACCCAAAGTAATGTAACAACACTCAATTTCAATAGTTTTGATTCTCAGGTAGCAGCTTTAACGGCTACCGGATTAAGAAAAGTAAGAACGAATAATACGCTTTCTCAGGATCTGGAACCAGAATATGTAACCATCAGTTCAGACAGTCAGAAAGCATGGGTAACCCTTCAGGAAAATAATGCCATCGCAGAGATTAACCTGGCAACCAAAACCATCACAGGAATTTGGGGATTAGGCAAAAAAGACATGAGTATTCCGGGGAACGGATTTGATGCTTCGGACAATAATGGAGAGGTTTTAATTGCCAACTGGCCGGTGAAAGCCTATTATACTCCGGATGCAGTACAGAATTATAAGGTAGGTAACACAAATTATATTGTAACCGCCAATGAAGGAGATGAAAAAGATCTTTCCGGATATAGTGAAAGAACAACTGTGGGAGCTAATACTTATACTTTAGATCCTGTACTTTTCCCTCATTCAAATATCTTAAAGGCTTCTTATAATCTTGGAAGATTCAGGGTTTCATCTGCTACCGGAAATACAGACGGAGATACAGAATTTGAAGAAATCGCAGCTTTAGGGGCTCGTTCATTTTCCATTTTCAATGCAGATAACAAGCAGATTGTTTATGATAGTGGTGATCAGTTTGAAAGATATATTTCCGTGAAGCATCCATTAATTTTCAATGCAGATAATGAATCAAATGCAGTCAAAAACAGAAGCCGTGCTAAAGGTCCTGAACCAGAAGGAGTGGCATTAGGAAATATCAACGGGCAGACTTATGCTTTCATTACCTTAGAAAGAACAGGTGGTGTTATGGTTTACAATATTACAGATCCTAATAATCCTACCTTCACAGATTATAAACATTCGCGATCAACTTCCGCATATGGAGGAGACAATGGTCCTGAAGGAATCATCTACATTGCTCCCCAAAATACAACAGCCAATGGTTATGTGATCGTTGCCAATGAAATCAGTGGAACGCTCTCCATCTTTGAAGTTGCTACACCGGCAACACTTGGAACTGGTGAAATTAAAACTGAACAGGCTACATTCAACATATTCCCTAATCCCGTAAACAAAGGAAACACTCTTTATTTCAACAGAAAGCAGGATTACGAATTGTATGATATGTCCGGGAAATTAATCGGAAAAGAGAAAAATGCTTTAACAATAAGCACGTTCAATCTTTCTACAGGAGTTTACCTTGTAAAAACCTCAGAAGGACAGATAAAAAGAATTATTATAAAGTAAAATATAATATTTAGTTGATTGAAAAAGCTTCGGATTTTCCGGAGCTTTTTTGTTGTTGATAAAATGATATCAACCCTATTTCTTAAATCATTGAAAAAACAGTGTCTTAAAAGCTTTATATTTAAGATGATTTAACTTTAAAAATACCTAAAAAAATCATTTTATTTCTATATTTACTCCAATCAAAATCCAATCACAATGAAAAATATTAAAACAGCAGGAATTCTGGCTATCCTTTTACTCGGGACAGGAACAGCTTTTTCACAATCCAGGAAAACAGAATCTGCAAAAGGTGTAGAAAAAACGGACAATAAGAAGATTGTACATGTAGAAGGTGTAGGCCACCAACTCAATTATTCTCTCAACGGAGGAGTTGCTGAAGTAGAAGGTGGTGACAATACGGTAACGATCAAAGGAAGTGCAAAAAAGATTGCAGTTTCGGGAACGGGTAACAAAGTATATATTGATAAAGTGGATAAAGTTTCCATAGAAGGAGGTAATAACACAGTATACTACCGAACTTCAGGAACAAAATCAGGAAAACCTGATGTTTCTATTACAGGAGTGGGGAATAGAGTGGTAAAACAATAAAACATAAAAAAATGACTTAGATTGCATCTAGGTCATTTTTTATTAAGCTTCAACAACGCTTTTTCCTTTAAAATATAAACTTCCTCCATAATTCTATAACACTGCGGCTGATATTCACTTTAATTTTATCCCGCGAAATGAAAAAAGTCTTTCACATACTGTTTCTCCTCCTATACATCGTGGTTTCCTCAGGGTTTACAACCAGCAGGCATGTATGTAAAGGAAATTCAAGTGAGATCCATGTAGGACTGAAAAAACTTTCTGATCTGGATTGCTCCAAATGTAAAGCCAATAAACAGAAAAACCATAGTGGATGCTGTAAACTGGAAGTCAAAAAGATCTGTAAGGAAGACAATCTTCCGCATTCTTACAAAAATTCTCCGGTTAAGTTTTTATCAGCTTCCATTCCGTATTATACTTTAGGAACTGTATTTAAGCAGGCATCAGTTCTTGATCCTGAAAACCATACCTTCTATTTTGATCCTTCAAAATACCATCTCAATTATCCTTCCCTTTTCATCCTTCATTGCGTTTATAGAATTTAGAATAGATTGAATTATACGATAATCCCGATCGGGACAATTATTTTTCAATTTTTAATTCTAAATATATCCTATGAATTTATCATTCAGAGCACTCATCTTATGGCTGGGCTGCCCTGCCCTATCCTTTGCCCAAATTACGGGTTTAGAGGAAGTATTACTAAGGGCCGAAAAAAATTACCAGTCTATCAAAAAAAAGGAAATCAATATACAGGCGTCACATGAAAGGCTTAAACTTCAAAAGACGTATTATCTTCCGGAAGTTACAGTGATGGCTCAGCAAAACTTTGGAACCATCAACGCCCAAAATGGTCCGATGTACAGTCAAGGTGGCCTTGGAGCAGCCTCTACCTCTATGCCATTGGCAGAACAAAACTGGAATGCAGCATTCGGAAGTTTATATCTGGCCAACATCAACTGGAATGTCTATACTTTCGGAAAACTTAAATCCAAAGAAAATGTAGAAACAGCTGACATAGAACTTCAGAAAGCAGATCTGAATCAAGAGATTTTTCAGCATCAGATCAAAACAGCTGCAGTTTATTTCAATCTTTTGGTAAGCCAGCGCCTTGAAAATGTACAGCATGAAAATCACAAACGCTCCGAAGTTATCTATACCATTGCCAAAGCAAGAGCCGAAAGCGGTCTCATTCCTGAAGTAGATGCTTCCCTGGCAAAAGCAGAAATGTCCAGTGCACAGACTGCAATCATCAATGCCAACGATCATGTACTGGAATACAATAAAAAACTATCAGATCTCCTGGCAGAGAACTTTACAGAATATCAACTGGATCATTATTTCAGCAAAAGTATTCCTTCCTTTGTTCAGGAAAACTCATCTCTTGAAACTCATCCTAATATCCTTCTTATTAACGGACACCTTAATAAAAGTAAAAAACAGGAGGCTTATTTAACGACAACCGGACTTCCTTCTCTTTCTCTTTTTGGCGTATTTCAGGGACGTGGTTCCGGTTTCGGATGGAATTATGTTCAGGATAATTCTGCTTTTTCACAATCTTATTTAAAGGGAATCGGAGTAGACAGAATGAACTATGTGGTGGGTTTTAACCTCAGCTGGAATCTTACAGATTTTTACAGAAACCAATCCCGAGTGAATGAGCAGAAACTGATGACAAAAGCATTGGATTTTGACTATCAGCAGCTGCAACAGGAACTTAATAATCAACAAAGTCTTTCTGAACTGCAGTATAAAAATGCATTGGTAAAAGTAGCAGAAGCCAAAATTCAGATGGAAGCGGCAACGGAAGCCTTTCATCAGCAGAAAGCATTGTATGAAAATGGGTTGACAACCATTGTAGACTTCACGCAGGCTTTGTATCTTCTGAATCGGGCTGAAATCAATTATGAGATTGCCCAAAACAATTCCTGGCAGGCCATTGTACTCATTGCTGCTTCCCATGGAGATATTTCACTGATTACAAAAGCAATTACCCACTCACCAAAAATTTAAACATGAATCTTATAAAGTTTGCATTACGCAGACCGATATCTGTAATGGTATTGGTATTGGGTCTGCTGTTTTTTGGAATCAAAGCAGCAAAAGATGTTAAAGTAGATATTCTTCCGGATATGAATCTTCCTGTAGTCTATGTTGCCCATTCTTTCAATGGGTATACACCACAGCAGATGGAAGGATATTTTACTAAAATGTATGTGAATATGCTTTTGTTTACCAACGGAATCAAAAGTATTGAATCTAAAAACACTCAGGGACTTACCCTGATGAAAGTGAATTTCTACGAAGGAACCAACATGGGAGAAGCCATTGCACAGATTAATGCTCTTTCCACCCGCTCACAGGTATTTTTACCTCCCGGAGCACCGCCTCCGTTTATTATCCGGTTTGATTCTTCTTCACAGCCTGTAGGACAATTGGTTTTCCGCAGCAATACAAAAACCAATAACGAGCTTCAGGATATTGCTAATTTCAATGCACGTCCTTTTCTGATCGCTATTCCGGGGCTGACGACTGCTCCACCATTCGGAGGAAGCCCACGTACCATAGAAATAAATGTAGATCCTGTAAAACTCCGGGCTCATCATATGTCTCCGGAACAGGTAGTGGAAGCCATAAGCCGTAATAATATTACTTCTCCATCCGGAAATGTGTATATCGGTGAAACCAATTACCTCACACCTACCAATAATACGGTAAAAAAAGTGGAGGAGCTTGGAGATATTCCGCTTTTCAAAGGCACAGCAGACAATGTATATATCCGGGATGTAGCAACGGTAAAAGACGGAGCAGATATTGCCACCGGATATGCATTAATAGACGGCAAGCGTTCGGTTTACATCAATATCGCTAAAGCCAGCAATGCGTCTACCCTGGAAGTAGTTAATAAACTAAAAAAAGCATTACCTAAAATTCAAAGAAATATGCCGGATGATGTCCAGATTTCCTATGAATTTGATCAGTCTGTTTATATTTCAAATGCTTTAAAAAGTCTGGCTGTTGAAGGAATTCTTGGAGCTTTACTTACTGGTCTTATGGTGATGTTGTTCCTCAATGACCGCAGAGCTGCTCTTATTGTTATCATGACTATTCCTATTTCTATTATTTCCGGGGTATTATTCCTGAAATTATTCGGACAATCCATTAATATCATGTCTTTATCAGGACTCGCACTGGCAATTGGAATTCTGGTAGATGAAAGCACGGTGACTATTGAAAATATACATCAGCATTTTGCCATGGGTAAAACGCGTGCACAAGCCATATGGGATGCCTGCCAGGAGATTGCCTTTCCTAAATTATTGATTATGCTTTGTATTCTGGCAGTATTCGCGCCAGCCTTTATGATGAATGGTATTCCGGGATCATTGTTTATGCCTCTGGCTATGGCAATCGGTTTTTCTATGATTGTTTCTTTTGTTCTGTCACAGACTTTTGTTCCGGTAATGGCCAACTGGATGATGAAACATGAGCCTAAAACCTGTGAAAATCATAAACCTAACTGGTTTACCCATTTCCGTGACCGCTTCACTGGATTTTTATCTTCATTGATGAAACGTAAGAAGATGATGGTGAGTCTAAGTCTGGCATTCGTGTTATGTCTTGGTGCAGGGCTGTATCAGATCACAGGAAAAGATGTATTGCCTGCTGTTAATTCACGACAGTTTCAGGTTCGTATAAAAGCTGCGGAAGGAACTCGTATTGAAGTTACAGAAATAAAAGTCAAAAAGTTTCTGGACCACCTGAAAGTAAAGGTAGGAAAAGACAATATTGCCATTTCTTCAGTCTTTATCGGACAACATCCTTCCACCTTTGCAGTGAGTCCTATCTATCTGTACAATGCAGGGCCGCATGAGGCTTTGATGCAGGTTGCATTAAAAAAATTCGATGGTAATTCGGATGAACTTAAAGATGAGCTCCGCAAATATTATAAAGAGAAAATGCCGGATCTCCAAATCTCTTTTGAGCCTATTGAACTGACAGAGAAAATTTTGAGTCAGGGCACCAATACTCCAATAGAAATTAGGGTTTCAGGTATGATGAAAAAAATGAATCGTATGTATGCAGAAAAGCTTTTAACTAAGCTGAAAGAAATTGAATATATGCGTGACCAGCAGATTCCTCAATCGATGAGCTATCCTGCCCTTCAGATCAATATAGACAGAACACGGGCTGCCCAATTGGGACTGGATGCTCAGGATATTGCAAAATCATTGGTAACAGCCACCGCTTCTACCCGATATACCAATAAAAATTTCTGGGTAGGAGGAATGATGGGAATCGCCTATGATGTACAGGTTCAGACTCCTCAAAATATTCTGAACAGCAAAGAGGAACTTTCCAGCCTTCCATTATCTAAAAATTCTGACAGACCTGTTCTAGGAGATGTAGCTACAATTACTCCTTCAAAAGAATTGGGTGAAAGCTATAACCTGGGAACGATGGGCTATACTACAGTTACAGCCAATATTCACAAAACCGATCTGGAGAAGGCTTCTAAAGACGTGAAAAAAGCAATTGAATCACTAGGAGAACTTCCCAAAGGAGTCAATATTGAAGTTTCAGGAATGTCACCGGTATTGGAAGAAACGATGAACAGTCTTTCTTCAGGATTGCTTATTGCTGCGGCAGTTATTTTCCTGATGCTTGCAGCAACTTTTCAGTCTTTCAGAGTGTCTCTGGTTATTCTTACTACCGTTCCGTTCGTTGTTGTAGGATCTTTAGCCTTATTAAAAATTACAGGCTCAACCTTAAACCTGCAATCGTATATGGGACTTATTATGTCTGTCGGAGTGTCTATTGCCAATGCTGTTTTATTGATCAGTAATGCAGAGACGATCAGAAAATCGACGGGTAATGCTTCCGAAGCAGGTATTGAAGCTGCCAGACTGCGTATTCGTCCTATTATTATGACCACACTGGCCATGGCGGCCGGAATGCTTCCTATGGCTATCGGTTTTGGCGAAGGCGGAGATCAGGTATCTCCACTCGGCCGGGCAGTTATCGGAGGACTTATTTTCTCTACATTTTCTGTACTGGTTATCCTTCCGCTAGTTTTTGGATGGATTCAAAACAACGCAAGCATTATTTCTCCTTCATTAGATCCTGAAGATGAGGAAAGCATTCACTATTCTAATACCCACCCATAATTTTTACATTCAATGAAAAATATTTTATATACAGCCGCAATCTTAAGTTTTCTCGTTATCCAGGTTTCCTGTAATCAGGAAAAAGAGACTCCCAAACCGGAAACTAAACCTATGATGATGAACAGTATGGAAACTGTAATTATTAAGAAAAGCAATCCTAAAGTTGACCTGAAACTTCCTGGTGAACTCGTTCCGGATCAGGAGACGGCATTATTTGCCAAGGTTCAAAGCTATGTTAAGAAAATCAATGTTGATATTGGCTCTTACGTAAATGCCGGACAGGTTCTGATGATTCTTGAAGCTCCGGAAATACAATCACAGGCTGCCAGTGCAAAAGCAAAATGGGAGGCACAGGAAGCCATATACACTTCAACAAAATCGAGCTATGAAAGAATGTACAGAGCAAATGAAACGAGAGGAGCTATTGCAAAAGACGCACTCGATCAGATTACTGCAAGAAAATTATCTGATCAGGCACAGCTTAACGCTGCAAAGTCGGCATACCACGAATTGCAGGATATCAACCGCTATCTGATTATCCGTGCTCCTTTCAGCGGGGTCATTACGGAAAGAAATGTAGATTTAGGAGCTTATGTAGGACCCATGGGTGGAACTCCACTTTTGGTAGTGCAGAATACTTCAAAGCTTCGGCTCAGTTTATCCGTTCCTGAAGCCAATGTTCCTTACCTCAGTGTAGGAGATACTGTTTCATTCAGGGTCAATGCTCTTCCTGAAAAGAGTTTTAAAGCAAGGATATCCAGAAAATCAGGTTCTTTAGACCTAAAACTGCGTTCGGAAAAAATAGAAGCCGATTTTATCAATCATTCTAAAGAATTAAAACCTTTCATGATTGCTGAATCCACGATCCCTTTACAGAATACTGAGGCTACATTTTTTATTCCCCGATCTGCTTTGGTGGAAAGCAATATGGGAATTTATATCATTAAAAAAGAAAATGGAAAAGCCAGATTTGTCCCTGTAAAAAAAGGAAGAATACTGAATGATACCATTGAAGTCTTCGGCGATCTGTCAGAAGGTGACGCTATTATTAAGAAGGGAAATGAAGAGATTTTAGAAGGAAGTTTAATCAAATAATATCAACAATGACAATAGTAATCAGAAACGCATTCATGATTATTTTCAGTGCTGTTGCGCTATCTGCATGCACTCAGGAAAAATCTAAGAAAGTTAATGCGGAGCAGCCAACAATGGCTCAACAAATGAAGCCGGAAACTTCCGGAAAGTTTGCAAAAGGGGACAGAGTTCCCAATGAAACGGTATGTATGGTTAATAATGCCTACATGGGTAAAAAACAAATAGAGGTTCCTCATGCCGGAAAAATGTATTACGGCTGCTGTGAAATGTGTGTAGAAAGGATTCCCAAGGATAAAACAGCCAGAGAAGCCATAGATCCGTTCAGTGGAAAAACAATAGACAAAGCGGATGCCTATATTGTTATGATCAGTGACGAAGGTGAAGTAGCTTATTTTGAAAATGAAGAGAACTATAAGAGATTTTTAGCACAGCATTCATAGTTATATTTTCCTGATTATTGTTTTTAATAATCAGAACCCTCGCAGGCTTACAATCTGCGGGGGTTTGTTATTATCATTTCTTTCAACAAAAAAAGACAGGCTTTAAAAAACCTGTCTTTTAAAAATATCTCAGATATAATTTTACTCTACGTTGATTACCTTTTCGATTTCCGGAGCATGTTGCTTGATGGTATTTTCAACGCCTAGCTTTAAGGTTGAAAAATTCAATGAGCACCCGGAACAGTTACCTAAAAGTTTCACAAACACCTGATTATCTTTCACATCAATAAGCTCAATATCACCACCGTCTTTATTCAAAAACGGTCTGATGCTTTCCAGAGCTTCCATTACTCTTGTTACTGTATCTTCGTGCGTTATGTTTGTTTCCATATTTTTCAGTTCAATTTGGTACTTTCAAGTATATTGAAAGCTATTATTATTTTGCTTTTGGTGAACATCCAGCCATTGTTGAAATCTTCACGGCTTCGGTAGGAGGAAGACTTTTATTCCTTTCCACTAAGCTTTCTACCATTTTTCTGGCAGTTTCTGTATAGATATCTGCAATTTTAGATCCATCCTGAAGCGCTGCCGGTCTCCCTACATCTCCTGCTTCTCTGATGCTTTGGATCAACGGAATCTCTCCCAATACAGGAATTCCAAGATCTTCAGCTAAATATTGTGCTCCCTGGTTCCCAAAGATATAATATTTATTGTCAGGAAGTTCTTCCGGTGTAAAATATGCCATATTTTCGATCAATCCCAGAACCGGAATATTGATGCTTTCCATCTGGAACATGGCAATTCCTTTTCTTACGTCTGCCAATGCAACATGCTGAGGTGTACTTACAATCACCGCACCAGTTACCGGTACTTCCTGAATAATTGACAAGTGAATATCACCTGTTCCCGGAGGAAGATCGATTAATAAGAAATCCAGTTCTCCCCATGCAGCATCTCTGATCATCTGGTTCAAAGCTTTTGAAGCCATAGGACCTCTCCATACTACAGCCTGGTTAGCTCCTGAGAAATATCCTATTGAAAGCATTTTCACGCCATAATTCTCAACAGGTTTCATCATACTCTTTCCATTTACTTCTACAGAAATAGGTTTTTCACCTTCTGTATCAAACATGGTAGGAACTGAAGGACCATAGATATCAGCATCTAATAATCCTACTTTAAAGCCCATTTTAGCTAGTGTTACTGCCATATTTGCAGAAACTGTAGATTTCCCAACCCCTCCTTTACCGGAAGCAATAGCGATAATATTTTGAATTCCCGGAATTTGTTTTCCTTTGATCTGACTTTGCTGAATTTCACTAGGCTCCGGAGAAACGATTTTAAGTTTTAAATGAACCTCTTCTCCAAACTCACTGGCAAAAGCCTGTTTCATTGCTGCCTCCAGTTTTTTCTTTTCGTGCATTGCAGGCGAATGAGCGGTCATGTCAATATAAACATCGTTACCCATAATCTGAAGATTATTCACCAAATCGTCTACTTCTATTTCTTTAAGGAAATCCTGAACCTTTTCTTTCGTCAACATATAAATATAAATTGTTTACAAATTTACGCATTTTTTCGGTAATTTAGAATCAATAAAATCTATAATATCAGGTGATAAATCAGATCGTTAAAAATTTCTTATTTCTGTTTTTTTATCCTGACAATACACCGAAGCCCAGAAAACAATTGATATGAAAACAACTTCTTATCCTTCTAAATATGCACAGCCAAAAGGAATTTTCACTGTCGGAAAAACAAAATTCAAATGGTATAATCTGGCAAATGACCCCACACAAGTTTCTTCAAAGGACATTGAGCATGCCCGGAAGTGTATAGAAAATGCTGAAGAAAACTTTAAAAATATTCATGATCTGGGATTCGTTATCATGCACCGCTGCGGAGATCAATATCTTCTGTTAGTGTGTACGTGGCGAAGTGAAAACGAATTATGGGAAAGTGTATACTATGACGGTTCCGGAAAATTTGAAATATGGGACAGGAACAAAACCCACCTTCCGACTTACTGTGTTTGGGAAATGGGTATTGTTTATCATGAATCTCAGTCCTGGAAAAAATTTCTTGGTTCCGGACGGGAAGAAAAAGACAAAGAGGAATATCTCAATGATTTCTTTGAGGGAGAAGTATAAGTGTTCTGTCTTGTCATTGACTATGTCGAATCTTCGATTTCTGACGAAGAAAGAATCTCATAAAAAGAAGAAATTCTTCATTCCACTTCGTTTCATTCAGAATGACATGCATCAAAAAATAATTAAAATCCAGAGTATTAGTTAGCTCTGTTTTTTTCATCAAATTTCACATTACGGTCAGTTCCTTTTACTTTTTTATTTCCAAAAGTATAAGTTGCAGATACAGTAAGTCTTCTGGAATCGTAATAATTATTGAAAGAATGAGTTCCTGTAGTATAATAAATCTGTCCTAAACTTTTTGACTCTTTAAAAATATCAGAAACCAACACATTAATCTGTAAATTTTTCTCCATGAAATTCATCTTCATTCCGGCAGTCAAGTTCCCCAGATACTCCCAATGTACCATTCCAAAATTGGAAGGGAGACGAAACCAGTAATTAAGAATAAACTGAATAGTTTTATTTTTATTGAGTGACAGATTGTTCTGAAGATTGAAGTCATAACCCAGCCCCTTTCTGGAAGCAGCATCTGTAGCAAAAACCTGTGTCTTCATATAAGAAAGATCCGCAGAATAATTGGCTTCCCATTTCTTGAAAAATGTATCAGAATAGTTCAGGGTAATTCCCATACTGTTTTGAGTATAAAAATTGGCAAAAGTACTGATCCTGTTTTCTCCATCAAGATTCACAATCTGTCCAAAACCGTCTAATGTTCTCTGAAAGTACGTTGAAGCAGATAATTTTCCTTTATACACATAAGAGACTTCAAAATTATGGTTAAAAGAAGGCTTCAGAAAAGGATTTCCGGTAAAATAAGAGTTGATGTTGATATACCACCGGTATGGATTGATCGCACGGAATCCGGGTCTTTCGATTCTTTTGGAATAACTCAGGTTGAAAGTATGATTTTCATTGCTTTTATAACTGATATAAGCCGTTGGAAAAAATTTTCCGTAAGAATTCTCAGTCTGCTGTCCGGAAGTTAAAGAATTTCCGTTAACTACAGAATATTCGTAGCGTAAACCTGCTTTTGCCGACCATTTTTCACTGAATGATTTTTCAAAACTGATATAAGCGGCATAATTTTTCTCATTATACTCAAACTCATTGCTTTTCAATGGATCTGTGATATATTGTCCATTCGTCAAGTTCTGATAAAATATACTGGAGTTATTATCAAAATTGGTGAATTTCACCCCAGCTTCTGTCTTTGCAAACTGATAAGGCAATGTAAGATCCGCCTGCCCGGAATAAATTGTATAATCCACCATAGAAGGTGATTTTACCACAAATTGATCGCCCGAACTCTCTGTAGTGGTAAAATCAATAGTTGTTTCCGGCGTATTGGAAAAATAATTTCCCGTGATACTCAGTTTATGATCCTGCTTCCCGAATTTCAGGTCATAATAAGTGCTAGCGGTATGTTGCCTTCCCGTGGCTCTGTGCTCTGCATCGGTAAGGAGTGTATTCGTATAATTACCATTCTGGAAATAGTTTGAAGTATTCCTGATATCCATATTGGAATGCCCGAATCCGAAATCATAAATAAATCCGATATTAGATTTTCCACCTAGCTGATAATCAAGACTTACGTTTACCCCAAGCCCATCTCCGAAATCTCTTCTGTTGTCATTGCTTTTAAGACCGTCTGCTCCTTCTATCCAATAATTTTCATAGGAATGTTTTTCATTTTTATTTTGTCTTAGTTTTATTGAAGTACGTAGTTTTTCATTCTGATAATTTATCGTTATGCTGTTTGAATTTCCGGTATAGGTCTGTTGCTGAAGGCTGGAGGTTAAACTTCCACTCCACCCGAGATTCTGGTTTTTCTTTAAAACAATATTGATTAAACCACTGTTTCCCTGTGCTTCATATTTGGCTGGAGGCGCTGTAATGACTTCAATTTTTTCAATATTTTCGGATCTGAGACTTTTCAGATAAACAACCAGTTCAGCATCTGACAAATTCAGAATTCTGTCGTTAATCATTACTGCTACTCTACTCTTCCCAACAATGGAAACTCCTGAGTTATCATCTACTTTTACCAGAGGAGTTGTCGCCAGTGCATCAGCTCCATCCATTCCCTGTGAAGCAACAGAATTGGAAACATTAAAAACAAGTCTGTCTGCTTTTCTCTCAATCAGTTTTTTTCTGGCAGTAAGCGTAACGCCTTCTAGTTGTTTTTCTTTTCTTCTTTCAACAAAAAAATCCTGTTTCACTGCTCCGTTTATAACAATATCTTTATTGGATATTTCTATACCATCCTGGATAAGTTTAATATTATAGTTCCCGTTTTCTGAAAGCTTCAGTGAGTAATTTCCTTTTTCGTCTGAAATAGCGGTCTGCTTCTTCTGATCCTTTATTGCAATAACTTCTACGTCAGGAACACCATTTCCGGGTTGGGTAATCTTCCCTGCTATACTTTGGGCGAATACAGCTATGGGCGACAGCATGATCACAGCAAATAATGTCTTCTTCATGAATTATATCGTTTTTAATAAGACAAACCGTAATTATCTTTTATTACATCACTTTTACTGTTTTTCAATATCTTCGCTTCATAAAATCAGAACATGAAAAAAGGGCTTATTGCATTTTCCATATGTATTACTCAGATCATTTCGGCACAGAATTATTCAAAATATGTCAATCCATTTATAGGAACCGGAGGCCATGGCCATACTTTTCCGGGGGCCATTGTTCCTTTTGGAATGGTACAGCTTTCTCCGGATACAAGAATTGACGGAAGCTGGGACGGATGCAGCGGATATCATTATTCGGATTCCGTGATCTATGGTTTTTCTCATACCCACCTGAACGGCACCGGAGTTTCGGATTATGGAGATATTATGCTCATGCCCACCATGGGAAATCCAAGTCTGAACAGCAAAGATTATTCTTCAAAATTTTCTCATAAAAATGAAAAGGCAACCGCAGGATTCTATGCTGTCAAATTAGACAAAAACAATATTGATGTTCGTCTTACCACTACCAAAAGAGTAGGCTACCATGAATATATTTTCAACAATGCAGGGAATGCGAATATTATTTTAGACCTCAACCATAGAGACAAACTTCTGGAAGGCGAAGTAAAAATCATTGATGACAAAACCATTGAAGTATTCAGAAGAAGTGAAGCCTGGGCAACCAACCAATATATTTATGCCAGAATTGAGTTTTCAAAACCGATGAAAATTTCAAAAAAAGAGGCCAACGGAAAACAGGAAAACAATCTTTTTACCGGAACAAAGCTTGCGCTGGCATTTTCCACCAGTGTTAAAAAAGGAGAAAAGATTAATGTAAAAGTATCCCTTTCTCCCACAGGTTATGAAGGTGCAGGAAAAAACATGTTGGCAGAAGGACAACCGAAGGATTTTGAACTCGTAAAAAAACAGGCAGAAGCTGATTGGAACAAAGAACTTTCAAAAATTGAAGTAAAGTCTGATGATAAAGACAAATTAGCCGTTTTCTATACCGCTTTATATCATGTTTTCACCCAACCCAACATCAATATGGATGTTGACGGAAAATACCGGGGCAGAGACAATAAGCTTTATAACGCCAGTGATTTTGATTATTATACCGTATTCTCACTTTGGGATACCTTCAGAGGAGCTCATCCGTTAATGACTTTAATTGACAGAAGAAGAACCGCAGATTTTATCAATACATTCATCAAACAATATGAACAGGGAGGAAAACTTCCGGTATGGGAACTGGCTTCCAATGAAACGGAATGTATGATTGGCTATCACTCTGTTTCTGTCATTGCAGATGCTATGGCTAAAGGAATTCAGGGGTTTGATTATGAAAAAGCTTTTCAGGCTGCCAAAGGTTCTGCCATGCAGGATATTTTTGGATTGAATGCTTACAAACAGAATAATTACATCAGTATAGACGATGAGCATGAAAGTGTTTCCAAAACCGTAGAATATGCCTATGACGACTGGTGTATTGCTCAAATGGCAAAGATTTTAGGCAAAAAAGAAGAATATCAGGAGTTCATGAAACGTTCTCAAAACTGGAAAAATCTTTACAATCCTAAAACAGGTTTCATGCAGCCAAGAAAGAATGGAAACTGGTATGAGCCTTTTGATCCAAGAGAAGTCAACAACAATTATACAGAAGGGAATTCGTGGCATTATTCTTATTCCGTACAGCAGGATATTCCGGGACTGATTGCCGCTCACGGCGGAAAAGAAAAATTCGAGCAGTTCATTGATGCCATCTTTACCGCTCCTGATAAAACAACAGGTAGAGAGCAGGTAGACATTACAGGATTAATGGGACAGTATGCTCAGGGAAATGAACCGAGCCACCATATTGCTTACCTGTATAATTTCGTAGACAAGCCTGAAAAAACAGATGCCAAAATAAAATACATTCTTGATCATTTTTATAAAAATACACCTGACGGATTGATTGGAAATGAAGACTGCGGCCAGATGAGTGCCTGGTATATCCTAAGTTCTATGGGAATTTATTCTGTAACTCCAGGATTACCGGAATGGGAAACTACCACTCCTTATTTTGATGAAATTAAAATTCATCTTGAAGATGGAACCTCAAGAACCATTACTAAAAATACAAGCAGAGCTGAACTTAAAAAATTAGGGTTTGAAAACGTAAAACCGACTAAAGATTTTAAATATACTGAACAAACAGCCTCTCCGGTAATTGCTGCGGACAGAATCTTTGATTTCTCTACCAAGGTGGAAATCACCCCACTGAATCAGAATGACAAAGTATATTACATGACGATGGATGAAAGTGACAGCAACAAAAGAAAGACTTTCAGTACTCACAAAGGTCCATTCTCCATCACCAAAACCACTCAGGTAATGGCTTATGCTGAAAGAAACGGTGAAAAAAGTTCTGTTACCACCGCCAGCTTCAACAGAAGACCTAATTATTGGGATATTAATATTCTGTCAAAAGTTACTCCGCAGTATAGTGCTACCGGAAACCTGGCTCTTATTGATGGAATCAGAGGGGATGTCAATTGGAGAAAAGGAGAATGGCATGGATATCAGGGGCAGAATTTTGAAACAATTATTGATTTCAAATCTCCTCAACATATTAAATCATTATCTTCCACCTATCTTCAGGACAGCAGAGCCTGGATTGTGATGCCTAAAAAAGTAGAATACTACGCCTCTATGAACGGAAAAGATTTTATCCTTCTTCAAACGGTGAAAAATGATATTGATCCTAAAGATGAAAAGGTACAGATCAAAGACTTTTCTGCCAGCATTCTTCCTACTGAAGCCCGATACCTCAAAGTAAAAGCTTACTATTTCGGAAAACTTCCGGAATGGCACCAGGGCGCTGGAGGTGATGCTTATATTTTTATTGATGAAATTGGTATAAAGTAATGAAGATGGGAGAAGGGAGATGGAAGTTCCTATTTGACGAACTACTTCTTGAAGTCGTTTGTTAGAGAATTTGATTTTCAAAAATTTAATAAATAGATTAATATTAGTACTTAGGCTTTCAGAAACTTCCTTCTTCCAGCATCCATCTTCCAGCAATAAAAACCGCCCTTCGAAAATATTCGAAGGGCGGTTTTTATCAATTCATTCTTTCCGACCATTGCAGGACTTTCGGAAGTTCCATATCAGAAAATTCAATGTGGATCACTCTCCTTTTCTTTCCGTTCGTTGTTCGGTTGGAACCATGAAGCGTTAAAGGTTTCATGATCATAATTCCTCCTTTTTCAACGTTGCAGATTTCTTCTGTTTCAATGGTCCAGTCGATGGTTTCCGGTCTGTAAATACCTTTTGCATGAGATTTTGGAACTACTTTCAGTGCTCCGTTATTTTCATCGGTATCATCCAGATGGATTCTGATGGTATAAATATTTTCCAGAATATTCAATGGAGGCTGTACCGCAAACTGATTTTGTTTGGTTGTCCATGGACCGAAGTTAGCTAACTCCAGTTTTTTATCTACAGAAATCGTCAGATCCTGATGATAGGCTACATACCAGTTGGAGGTTTCAGGTTTATCAAAATAAATACTTTTTACCACAAAATATTTTTCTCCGAAGATCTTCTTCACCACTTTCTGAATATTGTCATTCAAAACAAGGTCTTTGATTTCCGGAACTTCTTTTAAAAACTGTCTTATGGCAAAGAGGTCTTCAGACTTTCTGAAATTTTCTTTGGAAGTGTCTATATTTTTCAGAACAAGATTGATATCCTCTAACTCTTTCTGCGAAAACACATTATTGATAACAGCAAAGCCATATTCTTCAATATGGCTTTTATGATTTTCTAAGTTATTTAAACTCATTGATATTTAAATTTTGTCTAACGGCTCAGTCAATTGCCCTTCCCATTTAGAAACTGCTGTAGTTGCCAGTGTATTTCCTAATACGTTGGTCATACTTCTACCCATATCACAGAAATGGTCAATTGGGAGAATTAAAGCAATTCCTTCCGGCGGGATACCGAACATTGAACATGTTGCCACAATAATTACAAGAGACGCTCTCGGAACCCCAGCGATTCCTTTTGACGTAAGCATTAATACCAAAAGCATCGTGATCTGCTGTCCAAGAGTCATTTCAATTCCGTAGATCTGTGCAATAAAGATTGAAGCAAATGTCATATACATCATACTTCCATCCAGGTTGAATGAATATCCTAATGGCAAAATAAAAGACACTACTCTGCTGTTACACCCGAATTTTTCAAGTTCTTCAACCAATTTCGGGAATACAGCTTCTGAACTTGTAGTAGAGAAAGCAATCAGCAATGGCTCCTTAATTCTTTTTAAAAGATCAAAAAGACGGTTTCCTAAGATGAAATATCCCACTAACAAAAGTACCAGCCAAAGAACGGCTATGGCAAAAAAGAAGTCTCTTAAATAAATAGCATATACTTTAAAGATTTCAAAACCATTGGTGGCCACTACTGCAGCAATAGCTCCCAGTACTCCAAGCGGAGCAAACCACATGATATATCCCACCATTTTAAGAATAGCATGAGCAATGATATCAAAAAGCTTTACTACAGGTTTAGCATATTCTTCTCCTAAATTAGCAAGGGCAACTCCAAACATCACAGCAAATACAACGATCTGCAGTACTTCATTGGTAGCAAAGGCTTCAAATAAACTTTTAGGAATCATATGTTTTACAAAGTCTTCCATAGAAAAACTTTTGCTGCTTTTAAGAAGTTCATCCGCAGAAGCAACATCCTGAATTGGCAATTTTGTAACATGCCCAGGTTCAAGCCAGTTAACAAGGATCAACCCAATGAAAAGGGAAATCAGAGAAGCGGAAATAAACCAAAGCATTGCTTTTGTTCCTACTCTTCCGATCATTTTGATATCACTCATTTTGGCAATTCCCACTACTAATGTCGTAAAAACCAATGGAGCAATAATCATCTGTACCAATCTGATAAAAACCGTTCCCAACAGTTTTATATTCTTGGAAAAAGGTTCTGCACTATCCGGATAGCTTACGTGTACAATACCTCCAATTCCTACTCCCAGAAGAAGAGCAATGATAATTGCTATAAAAAGTTTATTCTGTCCTTTCATATATATAGTTCAATTTGCGCAAATATAATGGTTTTTCAATTGACAGTAGATTTTCTTCTATCAGGATGAATTTTAGATTAAGTTTTTAATCCCTGAAAATTAAATCCCTGGTTTAGAAAATATTGTAAAAAAATTAAGAAACATTTATTGAATTTTTATTCTTTTGGTACAAATTTTATTATTACATTTGAGTGTATAACAACATTAATAAATATACAATATGAAAAAAACTATTGCAATGGCTGCATTAGCTGTAGCTGTATCTTTCGGTGCTATTTCTTGTAAAAAGAAAGTTTCTGATGCCGACCTTCAGACTCAGGCTACAACTATAGTAACTTCTAATCCCAATGCTTCTGTTGAAGTAAAAGAAGGTGTAGCTCACTTAAGCGGTACTTTCGCAGATCAACAGTCTAAAGACGCAATGATTGCAAAATTAAAAGCGATCAGCGGAGTTAAAGATGTAATGGATATGTCTACTATAGCAGCGGCTCCTACCCCTGCAGCACCTGTTGAAACAGCATCTGCTGTAGATCCTGCTGTTCAGAAAAAAGTTCAGGATGCGGTGAAGGATTTCCCTTCTGTAAAAGTAGAAGTTGTAAACGGGCAGCTTACTCTTACAGGAAATGTTTCCGGCTTACAAGCTAGAAAAATCAAAGAATCTGTAGATGCTTTGAAAATCGGAAAGTATAACAACAACCTAATCGTAAAATAATTTAAAATGGGCGAATTACAAGATAAATATTCAAGCGTAGTTTCAGCGGCACAGTCTGCAGGGATCTCAAATCTTCAGGTTCAGGAGCAGGACGGAATTCTTTATGTTTCCGGAAATGCTTCCAATACTGCGGCTAAAGATGCTGTATGGAATGCTCTGGGAGCTATTGATTCTACTTATTCTGCTTCAGATATCAATATTGATGTACAGGTTGCAGGTCTTTCTTCAGGAGCTTCTTTAACGGTAGCAACGGAAGAATCTAATCTTAACATCAGACAGGAGCCTTCTACTGAAGCTGCCGTTGTAGGTAAAGCTGCAAAAGGTTCTTCTGTGACTCTTATTGAGCAGACTTCTGATGACTGGTGGAAAGTAAAAACTGCTGACGGTCAGGAAGGGTATGCTTATTCAAGATATTTAAGAGCATAATTTTTATTAAAAAGTAATAAATTTTTATAAAAAAAGCATAGAGACATCCCAACTTTGGGATGTTTTTATATTTTTACGGCTCTGAAAAGAACTAATGAAGAAAACTCTGTTGCTATTGACTTTGATGTTCACAGTCATTATCCTGCACGGTCAAAAACTACACATTGACGGAAAAATATTCGATTCTGAAAAGAAGCCGATAGAAAACTCCACCGTCTATCTTTTGAAAGAAAAAGATTCATCCATCATCAATTATACGGCAACCAATAAAGAAGGGAAATTCTCTCTGAAAATTGATGAAATAAAAGAACCTTCCATTCTTAAAATTGATGCCGATAAATTATCTTCTTACTCCAAAAAATTTGAGAAAATAGATCGGGCATTGTCTCTGGGAGAAATTCAGCTTGAAAAACAAGGCATCATTACTGACATTGATGAGGTGAAAATTACAGTATCTCCTGTAAAAATTAAGAAAGACACCATTGAATTCAATGCAGCCGCTATCAAAGTAAGGCCTGACAGTAAAATTGAAGAACTTCTGAAGCAGATTCCCGGTGTGGAGGTCAGCAATGAGGGAAAAATTACAGTCAATGGAAAAGAGGTGGATCAGATCATGATTAATGGAAAACCTTTCTTTGATAAAGATGGTAAAATTGCCCTCCAGAACTTACCTGCAGATATCATTAAGAATATTCAGTTTACCACCACCAAGACAAAAGAGGAAGAACTTAGCGGAAAAACAGCCAAATCACGGAATACCACAATCAACTTTAATATTGACGAAAAGAAAAATAAAGGATTACTGACGAGACTTACCGTAGGATATGGATCAGACAAGCGGTATGAAGCAAGCGGATTGGCCAGTTATTTCAAAGGAGATATGAAAGTGAGTATTCTTGGCTCTTCCAATAATATCAATTCACAGGGATTTTCCAAAGATGATGTCTTTGACAGTATGGGTGACGGGAGGAATTCCTGGACGGGAGGAGGGTCTGTTTCTTCATCAGGAAATAATCAGGGAGGTGGTGCAAAAGGAATTCAAAGGTCTACCACCATAGGCTTAAATTACAGTGATAAACTGGGAAAAGATGCTGATCTGGATTCTTTCAGCCTGATGCACACCGATTCTAATACAGAAACAAAATCCAAAGTTTCAAGATCTACTCTTCTGCCCACTTATACTCTTCAGACCAATTCTGAAAGTAATGGAGAAAATGAATCCAAACAATATAGTTTTGATACCTCAGCCAAAATTACACTGGATTCCCTGACAAGTATCTATCTTTCTCCGAGATTTTCCAGGAACAGCAGCTTTAGTTCTAATAATTCACGGTCATCTACTTTAAATAACGGTAGCCTTCTGAATGAAAGTAATGCTTATTCAAACAATAATTCAGAAAATAATTCATTTAATCCTTACCTTTATTTCTCAAGAAAGTTCAAGAAAAAAGGACGTGTGATTTCTGCCAATATAAACAGTTCCATCTCCGAATCTAAAAGAGATAACCTGAACCAGTCTCAGAATACCTTCTATCAACCCAATGGAACAACAGTGGACAACAGGGACCAGTTGGCTAACAACAAAAATCAGAACAGCAGTTTTAATTTCACTGCCGGATATACAGAACCCGTTTCTGATTCAGCAAGGGTAAGTTTTGAAGTAAAATATGAAAACAGATCTGTCAGAGATTTGAGAAATGTAAACGATTTTGATAATACTACAGGAGATTATACTAAATTCAATCAGCTTTTATCCAACAATATGAAACAGAGAATCAATCAGATCTCTCCTGAATTCACTTACCAGCTGAGTAAAAAGAAACTGAATTTCTGGGCTTCCATGAACCTTGACATCTCTGATATGAAAGTAAATTCTATCTACAACGGACAGCAATATGATCTGCAGAAAAATTTTGTTTTACCTGGATATAATGTCAATCTTTACTATCAGTTGAGTGAAGGGAAAACCTTGAACATTTACAACTATTCCAACTTCACCATCCCCACCGCAGAACAACTGACTCCGTATAAAGATGAATCAAACCCCTTGATTACCTATCAGGGAAACCCTAACTTAAAAAATACCTGGACCAACAATCTTTATCTGTATTTCAATAATTATAATAAAGTGAAAGAGTTAAGCTACTATTTCAATATTGGTTTTACATACAGAAATAATGATATCATCAATTTTTCCAAGTATGATAATGCAGGAAAACAGGTGATCACTTATGACAACATAAGCGGAAATAAAAGCATCAATGCCGGCGGAGGTTTCAGTAAAGTATTGAAATGGAAGAATAATAAACTTATTATCAATCCAAGATTTACCATGAATTATGCTTACAATAACGGTTTTATTGATGGACAATCTTTCACCAGCAATTCTTATAATCTAAACCCAGGCCTTAATCTTACCTATGAAATTAAAGATAAAATGACCATCAAACCTTCTTACAGACTTGGATACAGCTTCTCAAATTATACCAATTATGATATTAATACAGTAAATACAGCCAATCAGTCATTAAAACTGGAACTTACCAATTATATGCTTCAGGGCAGATTTGTATTTGGAAATGATTTTGAATACAATACCAATTCCAATATTGCTCCGGGCTTTAAAAAAGATTTCTATTTCTGGAATACCAGTCTTGGATATTCATTCTATAAGAAGCAGTTTACAGCGAAAGTGAAGATCTATGATGTTTTAAATCAGAATCAAAGTGTGAGAAGAACAATCACAGACTCTTACTTCGAAGACCGTGAAGACCTTATCCTGAAACGATACATCATGTTTTCCATCAGCATGAAACTGAATAAGTTTGCAGGTAAAAAAATGCAATAAAGCAACACCATACTTTTATATATATTTTCGATAATGGCCGGATCTTTCCGGCTATTTTGATGAATAACCTAACATTCAACCCCGAACACCATTACAAATGAAGACGTAATATTCCCATCCTCAGGAGGGGTGGCGAAAATTCAAAGAATTTTTTACGGGGTGGTTTATCATAATACTCATTCCAATAAATACCCATAACCTTTTAAACAAGATATACGGATAAACCTATTTTTATTTTTAAATTAGCAGCAAATTTTTTTTATGAAAATCCATATTTCAGTATTATGTATTCTTTTTTTCATTCTTGGAAAAGCTCAGAAAACGGAACAGAAAGATACTTTCGTTAAAGACAATTTCACCAAGAAAGAATTTTATATTCCAATGCGTGACGGAGTGAAACTTTTCACAGCAGTGTATATCCCGAAAGATATAACAAACAAAAATAAATATCCGTTTCTGATGCAGAGAACCTGCTACAGCATCGCCCCATACGGAGAGAGTGAATATAAAACAAAGGTGGGCCCTAACACTTACCTTATGAAAGACAAGTATATTTTCGTGTATCAGGATGTACGCGGAAGATATATGAGTGAAGGTACTTTTACCAATATGACTCCACAGGTAGAGCGTAAAACCAAAAAAGATGTTGACGAAAGTACAGATACATATGATACCATCGAATGGCTTTTGAAAAATGTTAAAGATAACAATGGTAAAGTAGGCCAGTTTGGAACATCATATCCTGGATTCTATACTGCTGTAGGAACCTTATCACAGCATCCTGCTTTAGTAGCTTCTTCACCACAGGCACCTATTTCAGATTTCTGGAATGATGATTTTCTTCACAACGGAAGATTTATGCTGGGGTATTTCAGAACATTCCCGGTTTTTGGGGTTCAGAAAACACAGCCGGAAAAACAGGCTTGGTATATGGATTCTTTCATCAAGCAGACTTCTGAAGACGGTCTGAAATTCTACAGAGATATGGGCACACTGAAAGATGCTTATGAAAAATATTACAAAAATAATTTCTTCATGACAGAAATTATGAACCATCCCAACTACGATGAATTCTGGCAGAAAAGAGGTCTTCTTCCTCATCTGAAGAATATCAGCCATGCTGTAATGACCGTTGGCGGATGGTTTGATGCAGAAGATCTTTCCGGTCCTCTGAATATTTATAAGACGATTGAAAAAACAAGTCCTAAAGCCAAAAATACAATTGTAATGGGACCTTTCTCACATGGCGGATGGTCTCAGGAACAGGGAAAACATTTCCACAGTGAAACGTATTTTGGTGACAGCATTGCTACTTATTACCAGAAAAATATTGAAACAAAATTCTTCAACCATTATCTGAAAGGCAACACCAAAGAAGATGCGGGACTTCCTGAAGCACTCATGTATGACACCGGTGCTAAAGAATGGAAAGAATTTGCTTCTTATCCCCCTAAAAATGCACAGAAAGTGAATTTCTATCTGGCAGATAAAACCTTGAAAAAAGCTTCAGGGCAAGGCTATTCTGAATATTACAGTGATCCAAACAATCCTGTTTTAAGCTCAGATCATTTAAAAGATTTCAACGGCTTCACTCCTAAAAATTATATGTCGGAAGATCAGAGGTTTGCAGTAGGAAGACCTGATGTATTAACATTCACAACAGATGTTCTTACTGACGACATTACATTTGCCGGAGAGATCATGGCTAAACTGAATATTGCTTCTACGTCCACAGATGCAGATTTTGCTGTAAAACTAATTGACGTTTACCCTGAAGATTTCAAACCTGCAGAGAAGAAAGAAGGTGTTATCTATGGGAACTATCACCAGATGGTAAGAAGTGAGATTATGCCTGCAAGATTCAGAAATACAAAAGAAAAGGGAGAAGCGTTGATTCCTAATCAGAAAACAGCTGTTAATTTCAGGCTTCAGGATGTGGTTCATACTTTCAAAAAAGGACATAAAATCCAGATTCAGATCAGCAGTACATGGTTCCCGCTTTTCGCTATCAATCCGCAGAAATTTATGGATAATCCGAATTTTGCCAACAAAGAAGATTATACAAAATCATTTATTAAAGTATATGACGACAGCTCCATTGAAGCTGAAGTTTTAAAATAAATTGAAAAAGCTGTTCGTTTGAACAGCTTTTTTTGTTTTTATGGCCAGTCGCAATCTGATTTAATTTTACGGATGATTAAGTTGTTCATCTCCCACTGATCACACAGATTTTCACAGATGACAGGAGTAAAGGCAGTATGAATGACTATTCCAGATTTTTTTATTCCTCAATCGTTCTGAAAGTCAGATTTACTCTTGGCGTTTTCACTTTTGTGGTTGGAGGAAGCCTGTGCAGCCAATTGTCCTGAGTAGTTCCTTTCATAATTAATAAACTTCCGTTTTCCAGGAATATTTCTGCCTTTTCTTGGGTTGTTTTATGTTTGAATAAAAATTTTCTTTCCGCTCCAAAGGTCAGAGAGGCAATTGCTCCATGTTTTTTCAGATCTGTTTCACCATCACTGTGATATGCCATACCTTCACTTCCGTCATGGTATAAATTGAGTAGACATGAATTGTAGGTTTCCCCTGAAACTTCTTCACACTTCTTTTTTAATTCTAATAATTCAGGAGTCCAGAATTTGGCATATTTTGTTCTTTTCGAATAGGTATATTCAAAAGCTTTTTCTCCAAACCAGGCTACTTTTCTTTTGGTTAAAATCAATTTTCCAAAGATTAATGCCTCATCATTTTCCCATGGAATCTGATTGAGCAGATAATCATAATAAAAGGCAGATTGTTCTGTTGAAAAAATTTTTCCATAATAATGAACAGTGCCACCATGTGGAAGTATATTGATTGGATAATCTGATATTTCTTCGAAGAGACTCATCATAGTTTTAGAATTAAATGCTTTATGTTGTAAAAAGTATAATGTAAAATGTATTGATGTCTTTTATATTTAAACACAAATGGCACCAATGTTTTTCACAAATGACACGAATTTTATATCAATAGGAACGGACTTTAGTCCATTTATTAAAATAATTCAACCATCCATTGGCTTTAGCCAAAACTTAAGGATCAATATTTTTCAACCGTAAAAGTCACAAAAGTTGTAATACAGTAAACCATTTAAGTAACAAGATTCATACATAAAAGTACACTAAAGTCTTCGAAAATCTTTGATTTTCTTTTTGAGAACTTTATAACAGATAATTTTTAATCTTATTACCCATCTCTCAAAATTCTTTTGTGCCTTTTGTCGTAAAAATATGTTACGAGTACATCTGTGAACCTTCCCAACCTACAATCAGCTGCTTCCTTTCACTTCCCCATCGGTAGCCGCCAAGATGCCCGGTAGACTGAATAACACGGTGGCATGGAATAAGAAATGCAACAGGGTTACTTCCAATAGCTGTTCCCACCGCTCTGGAAGCTTTAGGGTTTCCAATTTTTTCAGCCAGGCTGCCATAAGTAGACAGCTTTCCCATTGGAATTGTCAACAGGCTTTCCCATACTTTAAGCTGAAAATCGGTGCCTTTTAAGTGTAATTTTATCGTATTGAGTTTTGTCCAGTCTTTATCGAATATGGACAGTGCGTTCATTTGAAAAGCATCCTGTTTTTCAATAAAAGAAGCATTGGGGAACTTCTGTTTCAGCTCCCCTAATGCTGTTTCTTTATCGTTTTCAAAAGCCATGTAGCAGATTCCTTTTTCTGTAGAAGCTACCAGTATATTTCCGAAAGGACTTTCAGAAAAACTGTAATGAATACTGAGGCTTTTTCCGCCGTTTTTATATTCTGCCGGAGACATTCCTTCTATTTTTACAAACAGGTCATGAAGCCTGCTGGTACTGGAGAATCCCGTCTCGTAAGCGGTATCAAATAAGCTTGCTTTTTCTTCCTTCAATAAGTTTTTAGCATGTTCAAGACTGATGAACTGTAAAAACTTTTTCGGACTTGTTCCTGCCCAATCAGTAAATATCTTCTGAAAATGGGCCGGACTCAGGTGAATATTCTCTGCCACTTCCTCCAAACTTGGCTGAAGCCTGAAATTGCTCTGGATATATTCTATCGCCTTGGCAATTCTGTTATAATCTATCTGACTTTGTGTGGACATTGTATTATTATTTTACCTCACAAATTTCCAAAGAATATACGGCAGAAAAAATCCGATTCTTGCGGAATATTAGTTGTTGTTATAAATATCGTAGTAAGCAAGCATTTTGTAATATAACTTCGCAGATAAGAAAGCCGTTGGCTTAGCCATTGGAGAATCCATTAATTCTACAATATCAAATGCTACTACATTACATTTTTCAAATACTTTTCTCAATAATTCCAGCGTTGGATACCATTGTAAACCTCCTGGTTCCGGAGTTCCTGTAGAAGGAGCAATGGAAGGATCAAAAGCATCTAAATCAATCGTGATATAAACATTTCCTGATACTTTTTCCAATACATCGTTGATCCAGTTTTCGTTGTTCGCAATTTCGTGAGCAAAGAATACTCTTCCTTCCGGTAAATATTCAACTTCTTCAACATCCATAGAACGGATTCCCACCTGTACTAAGTTATGCTTCTGATTCGCTTCAAAAACAGCACAAGCATGGTTTGATGTAGAACCATGGAAATCAGGACGTAAATCTGTGTGAGCATCAAGTTGAAGAACGGTAAGGTTTTCAAACTTCTCTCCTACCGCACGGATAGAACCAATAGAAACAGAGTGTTCGCCCCCAAAAAGAGTGAATAATTTACCCTCATTGTTCAAAAGTTCTTTTGTTTTCTGATAAACCGCTTCTGTCATTGCTTCCGGACTGGATTTCTCAGAAACTTCTCCTGCCAAATAAACTCCCTGTAGGTAAGGTTCTGTTTGAGTTTCAATATCATAAAGCTCCATGTTTTCAGAAGCGTTTAAGAATAATTCCGGACCTTTATCAGCTCCTTTACCCCATGTTGAAGTTCCATCATAAGGAACAGTTACCAACATTACTTTCGAATTCTCTAACGTTGCGTTTTCTTCGGGAATTCCTGCGTATGTTTTCATATATAATTATTAATTAAAAAATTAAATGATTGAAAGATTAAATGATTTCACAAAGATACAAAATAGTCCTTGAGTTATAAGTGATGAACGGTGTGTTATGAATTTTTAACCTTCATGCTATTTTTTAAATTTTTAAATATTTTAATGTTTAAATTTTAAAAGTTATTTTTGTACAAAACTCATAATATGCCTTTAAAAGCTGTTCTTTTCGATATGGATGGTGTGATTGTAGATACAGAGCCATTGCATAGAAAAGCTTATTTCAAAACGTTTGATGAACTGGAAATTGCGGTTTCCGAAGATTTATACACCTCTTTTACCGGAGCTTCCACCAAAAGGGTTTCTGAAACACTGATTAAGGAATTCAATTTAAATCAGACTTATGAATCCATTGCAGGGATTAAAAGATCTCATTTCAAAGATTATTTTTATAATGATGATGAATTTGATTTGATTCCCGGAGTAAGGAAACTGATTGAACATTATCACGAAAATGGCCTCAAGCTTATTCTGGCTTCTTCTGCTACCATGGTAACCATCAATATGGTTTTTGAAAAATTCGGGTTAGAGCAATATTTCAGCGGAAAGATCAGCGGTGCTGATTTAAAAGAATCAAAACCTCATCCTGAAGTTTTCTTACTGGCAGCAGAAATGGCAGGAGAATCTGTTGAAAACTGTATGGTGATTGAAGATTCTACCAACGGAATCCTGGCAGCCCACAGAGCGCAAATTTTCTGTGCCGCATACAGAAGTCCACATTCGAAAAATCAGGATTACACCTTAGCGGATACTGTAGTCTCGGATTATGAAGATCTCGAACTTGATAAAATTTCAAAATATTTTTAAATAAAAAAGCTCTCAGAAAAATCTGAGAGCTTTTGTTTTGTATGTACTTTGCCATCTGAACGAAGTGAAGATCCTTAACTTTCCTTAATTCTTAATAAAAAACTTAATGGTTAAATTTTAAAACATTAAGATGAGATTGCTTCGTCACTTTCGTTCTTCACAATGACAGATTAAAGTCTTATTTATAACCAAGCAGTTTCAATATATCTTCCGGTTCCTGTTTTTCACGGAAAATTTCGTATTGCAGTTCGCCGTTTTCATCTTTCTGAATCAGGACGTGTCTAGGCTGAGGCATCAGACAGTGGTGTACTCCGCCATATCCACCGATGGTTTCCTGATAAGCTCCCGTGTGGAAGAATCCGATATACAAAGGTTTTGTATCACTGAAAACAGGTAAATAAATTGCGTTGGTATGCTGTTCTGAGTTATAATAATCATCCGAATCACAAGTCAGTCCTCCCAGGAATACTCTTTCATAAGTATCTTCCCAACGGTTAAGCGGAAGCATGATAAAGTGTCTTGAAATGGCCCATGTATCAGGAAGAGTGGTCATGAAAGAAGAGTCAATCATATTCCATTTTTCTCTGTCATTCTGACGTTTCTGAGAGATAATTTTGTAAAGGTTCGCTCCACTTTCCCCTACGGTAAAGCTTCCGAATTCCGTGTAGATGTTAGGTTCTTCCACTCCTTCTTCTTCACAGAATTTTTTGATCTGAGAAACAATCTCTTCTACCATATACTGGTAGTCATAATCAAAGTTCAAAGAAGTTTTGATTGGGAAACCACCTCCGATGTTCAGTGAATCTACTTCAGGAGCAATTTTCTTCAAACGGGCATATACACGAAGACATTTGTACAATTCATTCCAGTAGTAAGAAGTATCTTTAATCCCGGTATTGATGAAGAAGTGAAGCATTTTCAATCTTGCATTCGGGTGTTCTGCGATCTTCTGGCTGTAGTAAGGGATGATATCTTTATATCCGATTCCTAATCTTGAGGTATAGAATTCGAACTTCGGTTCTTCCTCTGATGCAATTCTGATTCCGATATTAAAGGTAGAATCAATGCTTTCCGTAAGTTTATCCAATTCTCTGTAATTATCAAGAATCGGAGTAATATTTTCAAAACCGCTGTTGATCATATCTGAAATCTTTGCCAGATAATCATCAGTTTTGAAACCATTACAGATGACTTCAATATTTTTATCTACTTTCTCTTTTTCATAAAGAGACTTTACAATATCCATGTCATAAGCAGAAGAAGTTTCTATTGAAATATCATTTTTCAATGCTTCTTCCAATACAAAATTAAAATGACTGGATTTTGTGCAGTAGCAGTAGGTATAATTCTTTCTATATTCGGTTTTTTCAAAAGCTTCTTTAAACCAGCTTTTTGCTTTCTGAATATTTTGAGAAATTCTCGGCAGATAGCTAATCTTTAGCGGAGTGCCAAATTGTTCAACTACGTCCATCAGTGGAACGTCGTGAAACAACAAATTGTTCTCAGAAACATTAAATTCCTCTGTAGGAAAATATAATGTCTGATCAATAAGTTCCGAGTACTTTATTTTCATTTCTAAACAAGTGAATTAAGAAATGCAAAATTGCTAAAAAAGTTTCATTTTTAGGTGTTAAAATTATTATAATTTTAAATAAACACCCAATATTAAATCTTATAGAAATTTATCTCTGATAATCAATACGTAAACTTTTGAATATATTCCCTCCTTTTAGCATCTGAAATCCCTAATGCCTGCTGAATATAAGCATCCGTGGAACCATACTTTTTATTGACCTCCCCAAAAGCAGCATCAAGATATCTTTTTTCAACCCAGCTCAGTTTTTCCAGTACCTGTAAATCCATTTTCGGATAGAGAAAATGTAAAGTATTGGCAAGACGAAGCCTCTTCTGAACAAGATCTTTCCTATAATTATTAGAGAGAAGATATTCGTTGTAAATAGTCTCTTTATCAAATTTCAGAATCGTTAGAAGTAATGCTGTGATAATTCCCGTTCTGTCTTTTCCCGCTGTACAGTGATAAAGAATCGGATCTTTAGATTCCAGAATTTCTGTAATAATCCTTTTTATAGTTTCGGGGTTTTCCGTCACATACTCACGGTAAAAATCAATCATTCTTTTATCGGCATCGGAAGCATTCACTTTACCTTTTAGAACCAGTTTTTTCGCCTGAGCCAACTGATCTCCTTCATCTTCGAACGCTGAATATTTTTTGTATGCAGTTTCTGCCGGCAGCTGATCCGGCTTCTGAGTAATTTCTTTTGAATTCCTAAGGTCAATAATTTCTTTGATCCCCAGTTTTTCAACATCATCAAAAGATTTCTTTTTAAGCTGATGAAGATGGGCACTTCGGTATAACTTTCCTTCTCTTAAAGTTCTTCCTTCTGTGTTTTTAATATTTCCTACCGTACGGAAATTCGTTACTTTCTTAATATGAATTACTTTTTCAGTTTCATTTTTTCCATATTCGGGTGTTTCAAAATGCTGGGTCTTACATGAGACTATGCAGCATAATGAAATGGTGAACACTGATATTTTGATTAGTTTATTCAATATTTTTAATAAGTTTTGGCTAAAGCCAATGGATGTATTTATTTTTATTAAACGGGCTAAAGCCCGTTTCTATTGATGTAAAAATTCGTGCCATTTGTGAAAAACATTGGTGTAATTGGTGTTTAATGACAGTCTTTTTTTAAATGGGTTAAACCCGTTTCTATTGATAATTGATTCTTTAGTAGATTGTTGGATATTCTATTTCGCTGACTCCTACGAATAACAAAACATCACCTGATTCATATTCTACAGAAATCTCATCTTCAACAGCAAAATTTCGGGTTCCTATTCTTGATGTGATGCTTAGATTTTCGTTGGTTAAAGGCCAATTAAGCCCTTTTGTTGTTATATTATTCACCGATGGAAAAGGGTAAAGAGAGATCATTCTTTTTTTCGCTCCTTTCAATGTAAAATGATTGGGAATAAAATAATACTCTGAAAATTCATCATAAAATTTAATGTTCATCTGATCTTTGAATGCATAGGCAACGGTAAGGTTTCCCAAAAAATGATCCTGCTCGCCTCCACTTCCTCCAAAAACATCAGTTTCTGAAAACCCTTTTTCCTGAATAATTTCCAGTGCTTTATGAAAATCTGTTTTTTCCTGATCTAAGGTAAGGATAAATTTTCCTTCATACATATCTTCATCTGATCCGGAGTGTGAATCAAAGTCACCGGATATAAAATTCAGTTTATCCAGAGGAAAACCCATTCTTTTTAAATAATGAAAAGCACCGTCTGTGCAGGCAACTAAACCATAATTATCAGGATTGGGTAATGATTTTGGAGCCTCTCCGTTGATGAAAAGTAATGCTTTATCTCTCATTCGGGTTCCAGTATTCTTCCGGTTCGTTGTTCAGTTTTGAAATGTATCTTGCCAACACAAAAAGATAATCTGAAAGTCTGTTTAAATATTTAATCAATTCAGGGCGTACTTCTTCTGATTCATTCAGAAATACCAATGAGCGCTCTGCTCTTCTGCAGATGGTTCTTGCTGCATGTAAAAAAGTTGCAGATTTTCCACCACCTGGCAAGATAAAGTACTGAAGAGGTTCCAGCTTTTCATCGAAGGCATCCATCCATTGTTCCAGCTCTTCAATTTCAGTTTCTGAAATAATAATCGGAAGGCGTGATTTTCCGTTGGCAAGCATCAGCTTATCTACAGGTGTTGCAGCTTCTGAACCTACCGTGAATAAATCAAACTGGATTTTCTTCAGCTGTCTCAACACTTCTTCATCTTCAATATGACTTTTTGAAATCCCAATGAATGAATTCAATTCGTCTATATTTCCGTAGCTGTCCACTCTTGCGCTGGCTTTGGAAACCCTTGTTCCGCCATACAATGCAGTCTGGCCTTTATCTCCTGTCTTTGTATAAATTTTCATAGTACTAAAATACTTTTTTTTGTACAATGTAAAAAGTAAAATGTAGGAATTAGTTCCTATCCTATCTGAAAAAAAAATTGCCTGACATTAATTAATACCAGGCAATTTTACATAGATGTTTGTATATCTTTTGAAATTGCTTTCTCATTGTTAAGCATGACAAGCAAATTTCAATTCCTTATTGATGAGTTAAAAAGTATAATTGACATTGAGCTGAAAAATAGTTCCGTTAAATCCAAACTGATTCACCTCCCAAGGGTATTTGAACCTTCCTCCAAGATCTGTTACTACATCTCCTTTGCTGTCTATTATATCCGGATAAATATTAAATAAGTTATTGACAACTCCGGAAACTTTAAGATCATTCGTGATTTTATAGGTTAAAACGATGTCTGTAATTACCTTACCGGAAAATGTCTGATCTTTGGCAGGATCAGTAGCGTGCTGCCATGTAACCGAACCAAAATACGTATTATTAAGGTTAAAATTAAACTTTGAAATATCATACGAAAGGCTAAGAATAGTTTTTGTTTTTGGTCTTGCAGAGATAATTCTGGATTGTTCCTTTCTATCAAAAAAGTTTTCTGAATAGCCGTTTTCAGCCAAAATAGGCGGAACAGCAATATTATCTACTATCTTAGTTTCGTTATAATTGAAAGCAGCAATAATTCCCAATTTTCCTTTGCCAATAGCAGAAGTATAATAATTCGCTACAAAATCAACCCCTTCAGTCACTGTATTTACCGCATTGGTAAAAAACTTCAGGGAGGTTATTTTGTTATTGTTTAATATGACTTCCACAGGGTTTGTCAGATCCGGACTTCCCGGAGCACCGGTTTTGTACCCAATATCTCCTGAGAAAAGTACCCTGTCTTTAATTTTTATTCTGTAATAATCCGCTGTAATAGTAAGGTTTTTAAAAGGCTTTACGGCAAATCCTCCCGTAATATTAAAGGCTTTTTCAGCATTTAATTTGGGCACCCCAAGATCAGATCTTATAATTTGAGAGTCATTATTAAAAGTACCCTGATTAGCTACTGTATTCCCTGTAATTTTGGTTTGAACATTAGAGTAATAAATCTGGTGTAATGAAGGCGCACGGAATCCTGTAGAAACCGACCCACGGAAAACCAATTTATCATCCAGTAATTTATATCTTGCATTTCCTTTCCATGAAACATTATTTCCGAAATCACTGAAATTTTCATACCTCACAGTTCCTCCAATTAACAGGTTTTTCGTAACATCCCATTCAGCATTCATGTAAGCTCCGATATTCTGACGATTTTTGTTAACTTCATTTTGAGGCTGCAGTCCCGGAAATGATTCTGCTCCACTTCCTTTATAAGATGCTTCTTCTCCTGCCCTTGCCTGATAATTTTCATTACGTACTTCAGCTCCGGCTCCTAAAACAAGGGCACCAAAATCCCTGCTGATATCTACGTTTCCAATAATATTACTGAACTGGTGGCCACCTGCTTTAAAATAGGTTGGTGAATTTGCCCCCAAAGATGTATTAATAGTATTTCCTACAGCATAATCTACGGCATTAGAGCCAAAGGTTGCACTGCCATCAAAACTCCATTTTCCAAACATTCCTTTCCATCCGGAGGTTAAATTATAATCGTAAACATCTGTTTTAAATTGTGGTTGAAATCCATTGTAAGGTTGTCCTTGTGGAGTTAATAAACCAAAATCTGAAGTTACCCAATAGGGCGTTCTGTACAAAGCAAAGCTAGTCCCACTTCTGTAAGTGGTACCCCCAAAAGCATAAAATTTACCTGTTTCACCTGTTGGCAATTCAAAATTGACAAACATATTGCCCACTTTTGTTTCCGGCTGCCCTATAATCATTCCCAGACCAGGATTAGCTTGTGTCCAGGCATTATCGACACCAAAAAGTTCGTCTTTTGTAACAGAGCCTGCGCGGTTCGTTTTATTTTGAGAGGAAAATCCGAATGTAAGATTCAGGCTTCCTGTTTTTGCTACTCTGATTCCCGTATTAAAATCTGCTCCGATATTAAAACCGTCTCCTTTTGATGTAATACCTGAAAAAAGATTGACCGTGCTTTTTCCCACACTGTTTTTAAGAATTATATTAATTACTCCTGCAATAGCATCCGAGCCATATTGTGCAGATGCTCCATCTCTCAATACTTCTACATTTTGTAAGGCTGCTGAAGGAATACTTTTCAAATCTGTACCTACTTCACCTTTTCCCGGTGTATCATTTACATAAATTAAAGCACTTTGATTTTTTCTTTTACCGTTCACTAAAACCAATGTTCTGGAAGGCCCTAATCCTCTTAAATCTGCAGGATCAAAGTGAGCCGTTGCATCAGAAACAGTTTGCTGTGATGAATTAAAAGAGGGTACAGCATACGTCAAAGCTTTATCAAAAGTAACCTGCCCCGTGGATTTTAGCTGTACTGCCGAAATATTGTCAATAGGAATGGCAGAGGTAATGATGGTTCTGGGCTTGGTTCTACCTGTGGTAACCACCACTTCATCTATTTTATTTTGTTTTATGCTGTCCTGAGCATATCCCATAGCACCTGCTCCGCTTAATACTAATGCATAGATTTTTCCATTAAATAAATTATTTTTCATGTCAATTGTTAATTATTCAATAAATCTAATAAAAAAATTAACATTAAACACAAAAACAAAACATATAATAATAATTCAATTACATATTAACGAAAACTATACCATTTCACAAAAATCACAATTAGTTCACAAAACATAAAGTAATTTATTAATAACAAGAAAAAAAATAAATCAATAACATCATATTTGTATAAAAAAATTAATTACTCAACATCGGAAATAAACATGATTTCATTCGTTCTGATGAGTAGTTTTCAACGGGTTGATATTGCTTCGCCTATGGCTCGCAATGAGTGGGAATAAAAAATGGCCGGGAGAAACCGGCCATATCCAAATTATTTATTTACCTCTACGTATTGTATGATGGTCTGATTTTTTGGGTTGTAGATGATTGTACTACTGTTGGGAAATCTTTTCAGCTTATAATACTGAATGTTTTTATCGGATTTAATATCTTCAAGAATACTTGCATCAAATGTATTGTCAGGAAGAAATTTCGATAGGAAACTTATTTTATCAATAATATTCTGTCCATTAATCTTTCGGGCAGTTTTATCAGATTTACTTTCGTCAGAAGCAGGCTGTCCTTCCAGAAACGGAAGCAGTACTGCAATATCTGCTTTGTATTTGAAAATATACCCTTCAGATCTTCCCGGAATTTTAATTTTCTTACCCCTTTCTTCAGAAACTATAGAAGCTCCTGTACCAGGAAAAACAGTATTAAACTTAACGTCTTCGGAATTGGTTAAAGAATTTATAGATTCATTGACTGTTTTCTTTACCGTCTCTTCCACCACTTCCTGTGTTTTTTGCTGCACGGTTTCGGTAGTTTTTTGAACAGTCTGGTCAATTTTTTCCTCTATCTTATTGCATGATACTACTAAAAAAGCAGTGACAACAGGCAAAATATACTTCTTCATAATTCTATTAATTGCGATTTTTTTTAGTAATACACTACTCTTCTAACGCAAAATTAGAGCCAATATTTGAAGATTAAAAAAATATTTTTTCAATATCAAAAATCCTACTGACAAACTGTTGTCATAGCCCTCTCTTACCTTTGTATCAACAACAAACAAAACAAATACATTATGACAACTACAGCCACAGCCACAAAACAATTCATGACTTCTGAACAATTATTAAACGATTGGCAGGGACACAGAAATCTGACGAGAAGAGTCATTGAATCTTTTCCTGAGAAAGAACTATTTGAATTTTCAGTAGGCGGAATGAGACCATTTGCAAAGCTTGCAGTAGAACTGATCGGAATTGCCGGACCTGCTTTAAAAGGAATTGTGGAAGGGACTACAGAAGCTTACAACGAAGAAGCTTTCAATCCGAAAACAAAAGAAGAAATCTTAAAGAAGTGGGATGAAGAAACAGAAGTGATTAATCATTATTTCAATCTGATTTCTGAGGATCGTTTCCAGGAAACTTTCAATTTATTTGGAGAGTATGAGTTTCCGGTATATCAAAACATTCTTTATTTTGTAGATAATGAGGTTCACCACCGTGGACAAGGATATGTGTATCTGAGAGCTTTGGGAATTGAACCTCCTTTCTTCTGGGAAAGATTCTAATAAAAACGGAAGGATAAAATCGCAAAAAGGTGGAAATCCTGAAAAAAATCACCTCTGCAATGTCATTTTTTCAACAGTGATTTTTCTTCAATTCACCAACAACTTATATCATTTTTTTGCGACTCAACACCACTGCTTTTTTGTGATTTTGCTCTTCGCTTATTAACCATTTCATTTATTTGCCTCAATTAAGTCTTTAAACCTCAACAGATGTTCTGTTGGGGTTTTATTGATGTCTTTCTGTCATTTTCAGAAGCAGTTCTTTCAATCGTGTGCGAAGACTTTCGGGTTCCAGAACTGTGGCATAGTCTGCAAAAGTGATGAGCCAGCGGGGAAACCCGTCATTGATCCATTCTGTTTCAAAAGTCAGTTCTACTCCATTTTCGGTTTCTACTTCTTCTATAAGTCCATAATATTTTTTAGAATTTACCAGGTGATTCATGATCTTTTTGTCAACCAGAAGTTTAGCTTTAACCTTATTTCCATTTGATTTTTTGCGATAATCATTCACCTGTCCGTATTCCTGCACAAAAGGATTCGGTGTTTTTGAAATTTCCAGAATCCTGTCAATACGAAATTGTCTGAAATCTTTTCTCAACATACAGAATGCCATAATGTACCAAAAATTAAACTCAAAAAACATCCCCACTGTTTCAATTGTTCTATTATTCACTCTCCCGTCTACCGTCTGATATTTTATATTCAACTGGCTTTTCTCTGCAATACTTTCGAGAATAATAGGAATCACATTTTTCAGCGAGTCCCCGGAATCTGTATGAAAGCTGAAAACATCAATCTGTTTTTCAATATTTTTAATCAGATTTTTATCCGAATATTTCAGCACTGAACGCACTTTTTCCATGGCAGCCTGATAATGGTTCCCTAAGCTTTGATGGGAAAATTTCTGCATCAGTTTTTCCGCGGTAATGAAACTTAACACCTCTTCTTTGGTAAACATGATCGGAGGAAGTTTATAGCCGTCCATTAATGAATATCCGTTACCCGCTTCTCCCACAATGGGAATCCCGGCATTTTCCAGCGTTTTCACATCACGATAAATGGTTCTGATACTGACATCGAATTTTTCAGCCAGATCCTGAGCCCTCACAATAGGTTTAGACTGCAGCTGGGTAAGGATGGCCGTTACCCGGTCTAGTTTTTTAAGATAGTGGTCGTTCATTATATAACAAAGCTAAAAATTCTTTTTCGAAGTATGGCTTATAAATAGGACCGCTTTTTTTATTAATTTTATTTTCACAAAACAGTTTCCTATTTATGCTTCACACTCATTTCGTTCAATCTATTGAAAAAATCTTAAAACCGGAACAGGCAGTGATAGACGGACTTGTTTCCAATCTGGAATCCAAAACTTACAGAAAAGGAGATTTTCTGTTAAAAGCCGATGAAACCTGCAGGTATTTTTATTTCATTGAAAAAGGGCTTGTAAAACTATTTTTTGACAATGGAGATAAAGATTTTATCATGACATTTTTTGCTGAGAATGCTTTTTTCGCAGAGTTGAGCGGTTTTCTTACCGGAAATCCATCAAAATATATGATTGTTGCTCTGGAACCTACAGAAGTTCTTCGGGTACACAGAGATGTTGTTGAAGGATTATGCAAAAAATATCATACGGCAGAAACACTTTTCAGTAAGTTGTATTCAAAAGCTCCGGTGAATATGATGGGAAGGATCAGTGAAATGCTGGAAGATGATGGAAAAAAACGGTATCACAATTTTCTGAAACAAAGACCTGATCTTATTCAACGCATCAGTCTTGGGGATCTTGCTGATTATATTGGCATCACTCAGGTTTCCCTGAGCAGAATCAGAGCACAGAAATTATGAGAAGAAGGGGTGATGGAAGCTGGAAGAGGGAAGTTATTGCAGACTGAGTATATATCCTCTACCTAATAGTAACTTCTAGCTTCTAGCTTCTAAAATCTTTCCTTTTAAAATTTATCATTTGTAAAAAAATTCAGGGAAATTCCACTCTACATTTGTCACATAATTAATCACAAAAACAAATATTATGTCACAAAGAATCAACGCATTTGCGATCGGAAATAAGGCTATAAATGCACTTCACAACATGGGATTTCAGATACAGCATTCTTCACTGGACAATTCATTTCTGGAACTGATGTATTTCAGAGTTTCACAAATGAATGGCTGTGCTTTTTGTCTGGATATGCATTCCAAAGAATTAAGAGCGAAAGGGGAATCTGAGCAGAGAATATTTCTGGTAAGCGCCTGGAGAGAATGCTCATTTTATACAGATAAAGAAAAGGCAGGGTTTTTATGGGCGGAGACTTTAACTGCTTTAAACGGTAAAGAAGTGAATGATGAGATTTATTCAAAGGTAAGTCATCATTTTTCTGAAACTGAAATGGTAGATTTAACCATGGCTGTTATTGCCATCAACAGTTATAACAGAATTAATATTGCTTTCGGAGCTGATGTAGGTACTTATCAGGTTCCTGAAAAAGCACTTTAAGCAATACTGTAGAAATGTAAAAACTCAGCCTGACCGCTGAGTTTTTTGTTTAATTTTCTTTAAAAGTATTCACCAGTTTATCGAGGTTCAGACTCCTTGCTGATGCATCGAAAATTTCACGATAAGTTCCTTCTTTATTGTAAAGTTCATCATGAGTTCCGTTCTCTACCACTTGTCCTTTCTTCATCACATAAATGGTATCTGAATCCAGAATCTGTGACAGGGAATGAGAAATGATAATTACCGTTCTTCCTTCTTTTATAGCATCCAGAGAATTTTTGATCTGTTCAGTAGCGATAGCATCCAGGCTGGCTGTGGGTTCATCCAAAAAGATAATCGGAGGGTTTTTAAGAAATAATCTTGCAATGGCAATTCTCTGCTGCTGTCCTCCGGAAAGCTGAGTGGCATCATGCAGGTATTTGTCGGGAAGATCCATAATCTGCTCGTGCAGATAAGCTTTTTTTGCGGCTTCCTGAATTTCTTCAAAACTTGCATTCATATCTCCGTAACGGATATTATCTTCTATGCTTCCCTGAAAGATATGATTTTTCTGAAGTACCAGCCCAAGGTCACTTCTCAGAAAGGTATTGTCGTATTCATTAAGGTTAACTCCATCCAAAAGAATTTTTCCTGAATCCGGAAGATAAAATTTGCATAAAAGATTAATAACTGTAGACTTTCCTGCACCACTTAATCCTACCAAAGCCGTAGTTTTCCCATTTTCAATTTTCATAGAAACACCATGTAAAGCTTTTGTTCCGTTGGGATACGTAAAATCTACATTTTTCAGTTCAAAAGTTCCTTTGATTTGTTTTTCTACAAAGTTTCCGTTCGATTCCATCTCGTTATCTGCATTCAGAATATCGAAATAACCTTCGGCATAAATCATGGCATCGTTCATATCATCATAAATTCTATGAAGCTGACGAATAGGTGCTGAAACATTGTTAAAAAGCATAATATGAAGCATGATAGCACCAATAGTCATTTGCTGATCGAGAACCAGATAAACGGTTAAAAGAATAATCAGAACCACTCCGAATTGTTCTATAAAAGTTTTTAATCCATCATAGATAAAATTGGTTCTTCTCGTGATCATCTGGCTTTCCATCAACTCCATCTGAAGATCATATTGTTTTTTTCCTTCAAATTTTTCACGGACAAAACTTTTAATGACCATAATAGAATTAATCAGATTTAAAAGTCCGGATGTCTTTCTTTCCCTTTGATTTCTGAGCTGGCGGCGGACTCCTCCCAATTTTTTGGCCTGCAAAGAACTTATGTAAAAATAAATCGGAACAATAATCGTTGAAACAAGCCCCACATAAACATTCTGCATGTACATAATGATCAGCGCAATAATTGCATTGGAAAAAAGAGGAAGGATATCAATGAAAAAATTCTGAACCAGCCTTGTCAGACTTTCTATTCCACGATCGATCCTGATCTGGAGTTTTCCGGACTCATGGTTTTCATCATTAAAATAAGCAACCCTGTAGGTTAAAATCTTATCAATCGCCGATTGTGCCAATACCGAGCTTACGTTAATTCTAATCTTCTCCCCATAAAATTTCTGTCCGAAATTGATAAAGATATTCAGCAATTCCTTTCCCAGTAAAATAATGGAAATGATGATAAGAATATGAATTCCCTCTGACATGGGATGTGGAAGATGGGTAAGCTTAGTCACCTCATCTACTGTATATTTCAAAACAATTGGGTTCACCTGCGCTGCCAAAGCTCCGAGAAAAGTAAGAAACAGGGTTCCGTAAATCATTAATCGGTAAGGTCTGATGAATGGGACAAGCTGTTTATAAATTCCGAATAAAGTAACGGTTCTGTTAAAAGGTTTAGCCATAGAAATCATTTTAAATGAAAAACGTACCGCTTTCAAAAGAAAAAGGTACGTTTTATTATCATATTCAGCAAATAAATGCTTTATATTTTATCCCTCATACATATAAGTCGTAAGGTAGTGCAGCTCTTTTCTGCTTGCTTCTTTAGACTCTGCTTCCGCCTGTTCCAGAGAATATTGAGAATTAATTTCCTTTTTCTGAAAAACAAATGAGTTGTTGGCATTCTTATCCACAATATCATTAAAGATATGCTCAATTTCAGAGTTGGCTAATGAGGCAAAACTGATATCTTCAAAACCATACATCAGTCTCAGGTCATCAAACTGTTTGAAATTATCATTGACAAATCCCTGAAACTGTGCTTTTGAATCAAAATTACCTGCCCAGATATTGTAAGCGTATTTCTTCTTTTTAGGCTTATCCAAAATACTCTGATAAACAAAGTTTTCACCCAGATACGCTTCTCTTACCTGCGGATCATTTGCCAGGTCTTCCGGAAGTCCTTCTTTAAGGATCTTTCCTTCAAACATGATATAGGTTTTGTTGGTAATGGCTAAAGTCTGCTGTACGTTGTGGTCGGTAATTAAAATTCCGATGTTTTTATCCACAAGGCTTCTTACAATTTTCTGGATATCTTCTACGGCAATCGGGTCTACCCCTGCGAAAGGTTCATCCAGAAGGATAAAGTTCGGGCTTGTAGCAAGACAACGAGCAATTTCGGTTCTACGTCTTTCTCCTCCGGAAAGAAGATCTCCTCTGTTTTTACGGACATGCTGTAAAGAAAATTCTTCAATCAGTTCATCACATTTGATCTGCTGCTCACGCTTTGAAAGCTTAGTCAGCTGCAAAACTCCCATAATGTTTTCCTCTACGGAAAGTTTTCTGAAAACAGAAGCCTCCTGAGCCAGATACCCGATTCCTTTTTGAGCTCTTCGGTACATAGCATCAGTAGTAATCTCCTGTTTATCCAGGAAAATTTTTCCTGAAGTGGGCTTAACCAACCCTACGATCATATAAAACGATGTGGTTTTTCCGGCTCCATTCGGACCCAGCAAACCAACAATTTCTCCCTGTTGAACCTGTACAGAAACGCCTTTTACAACTTTTTTAGGACCGTATTCCTTGATTAAGTTTTCTCCTCGTAAAATCATAGGGCAAATATATCAAAAATATAAACTTCACTTATAGGTTAAATGCAAACTTGTTTAGGTTAAATGCAAACTTGTTCATTTACAAACCATTGTAACTTTTTATCATTTTAATCTACTCATCATAAAACATATCAATCAATTACAAATAATAAGAAATGGAAAATTACGGGTACACAAAAACAGAGAATGTACAAAACCAGCAAAGCAATGTTCCTTACCGTTCGGAAAAGAAAATCCCAGCTGCCATATTGGGAATTCTTGTGGGATGGCTGGCTTTAAATAAGTTTTATTTGGGTTATACCAAAGAGGGAATCATTCAGTTGGTTCTGAATGTCGTTACTTTTGGTGCAGCTTCAATTATTCCTTTTATTGAGGGTATTTTATATCTCTTTATGAGTGACAAACACTTTGATGACACTTATGTTTATGGAAAAAAAGGGTGGTTATAAGAAATTATCATCAACCTATTATAAATAAAAAAGAGACTGCCTGTTTGGGTAATCTCTTTTTTTATTGGGATGAATTTAATTATTATTTATTTAATAAGATAGCCGCTTCTTTTGCAAAGTAGGTAAAGATCATATCTGCTCCTGCTCTTTTGAAACACGTCAAACTTTCAATGATTGTTTTGTCATTATCCAGCCAGCCGTTTTGGGCAGCAGCTTTTACCATGGCATATTCTCCACTTACATTGTATACTGCAATCGGAAGATCGATAGCTTCACGTACTTTGGAAACGATATCCAGATAAGGAAGTCCCGGTTTGATCATGATCACATCTGCTCCTTCGTGGATATCTTTAAATACCTCGTTCAATGCTTCACGGGTATTGTGAAAATCCATCTGATAAGTTTTTTTATCTTTCGGAATTTCCATATCATCTTTCGGTGCACTGTCTAAGGCACTTCTGAAAGGTCCATAGAAAGAGCTTGCATATTTGGCTGCATAACTTACAATTCCTACATCTGTAAATCCGCTTTCTTCCAATGCTTCACGAATGATCTGTACTCTTCCGTCCATCATATCACTTGGTGCCACAAGATCAGCTCCTGCTTCTGCATGAGAAACTGACATTCTTGCCAGTGCATCATTGGTAGCATCATTTAAAACTTTGCCGTTTTCAATGATTCCGTCGTGTCCATAGATTGAATAAGGATCCAGGGCTACATCAGGCATCACAACCATTCCCGGAACGGCGTCTTTAATAGCTTTGATGGTGTTCTGCATTAATCCGTCTTTGTTCCAGGCTTCTTTTCCTGTATTGTCTTTCAGGTGTTCTGACACTTTCATGTACAAATTGACAGCTTTTACCCCCAAAGAAAATAATTCCTTACATTCCTTCACTGTTAAATCTATACTCCGCCTAAAAATTCCCGGCATAGACGGGATTGCCTCCTGCTTGTTTTCGCCCTCCATTACGAAGATCGGCATTACAAAATCATCAGTTGTAAGCACATTTTCTCTTACCAAACTTCTGATAGATTCATTAACTCTAAGTCTTCTATTTCTTGAATGTATCATTTTGGAATACTTTTTGAATAAGTTTCTACAAATTTAATATAAGTTCTGCAAAAAACTATTGTACGAAATTGTAGAATTTATTACATTTGTTATATATATTCGAGAAATTATAAATTTGATGAAAAAACTTTTACTTTTATTTCTATTTGTAGGCACTTTTGTTGGATTTTCCAACAATTTAAAAGCTCAGCTTAGAGAGCCGGGTTCCATCACTCAAAAGGCGGATGATGGTGTATTGCTTGCCTATCCAAATCCTGCAAAGGATTTCCTTATTATTAAGGCAAAAGATTCTTCGTTAAGAATCAAAAGTGTGACTTTTTATTCAATTTTGGGTATGCAGGTTGCTAGTTATACGGTGAATATGAATTCCGGAGAGATTAATATTGAAAAATTAAAGCCCGGAAAATATATGATCCGATATATTTTAAGTGACAACACGCAGAAAGTTACTCAAATCGTGAAACAATAAATTAAAATCCTGATAATCATCAGGATTTTTTCTTTTACATTAATTCTGTTTTAATATTTCCGTAACTTTCGGGACTTTTTCATACTAATAGTAAAAAGAACAATTTAATGCTAAAAGCTGAACATATTAAAAAGACCTATAATGCCGGAAAAAAGGTCGCCCTGGATGATTTTAGCATCCATGTTCCAAAAGGCAGTATTTATGGCCTTTTAGGCCCCAACGGAGCCGGAAAAACTTCTTTTATCCGTATCATTAACCAAATTACACAGGCCGACTCTGGAGAAATCCTTATTAATGGACAAAAACTGAACCCTGCCCATATCAAAGACATTGGCTATATGCCTGAAGAAAGAGGACTGTACAAAAACATGACTGTTGGTGATCAAATTCTATATTTCGGGGAACTGAAAGGAATGACCAAAAGTGATGCTTTGAATGAAGCCAAAAAATGGTTTGAAAAACTGAACATTGATCAGTGGTGGAAGAAAAAGCTTTCTGAACTTTCTAAAGGGATGGCACAAAAAATTCAGTTTGTAGTTACCGTTCTTCACAGGCCGCATCTTTTGATTCTTGATGAACCTTTTTCGGGTTTTGATCCTGTGAATGCCAACTTAATCAAAGATCAGATCATTGATCTTAAAAATAACGGAACAACCATTATTCTTTCTACCCACAGAATGGAAAGTGTAGAGGAAATGTGTGATTATGTTGCTTTGATTAATAATTCCAAGAAAATTATTGACGGAAGGGTTTTTGACGTAAGAGAAAAATTCAAGAAAAATATTTTTGGGATTACGCTTTCTGAAGTAAGCAGTGATCATTTTGAAAATTTCAAAAATAAATATGAGATCTTCAATTTATCTAATGAAAACAATCTTGTTTCTTTTGATCTGAAAAATGAGGAGAGCCAAAATAATGTGCTTCTTGATCTGGTACAGGTAGGTAAAGTAAGATCTTTCGACGAAAGAATTCCTAGTATGAATGAAGTGTTTATTAACGCTGTCAGTAACCATTCTTAATTTATGAATAATATTTTTTTAATTACCAAGAGAGAATTTCTTACCCAGGTTAAGAAAAAATCTTTCATTATATTGACTTTGCTTGCTCCTGTAATGATTATTGCTTTCGGAGCAGTGGTGGGTTTAATGTTTAAAGCAAATGAGTCACATAGCATTATTGAGGTGGTGGATAAGAGCGGTCTGTTTACCAACCATCTTAAATCTAATGATAAATTAAACTACGTTTTTGTTTCCGCGGCTGATGAAAAGTCTAAGATTAACAATTTAAAAGGAAATGAATCTCTGGACGGCATTCTGATCCTTCCTGAATTGAAAAATCAGAATTTCGATGCGCTTGAAAAAGAGGCAAGACTGGTCATCAACAGCAAAATAGGATTTGACACCAAGCAGCAAATTGTATCTGACATCAGCAATGTGGTCAGAAAAGAAAAAATCAAGCAATTGGGTATTCAGGAAACTCAATTGAATGATCTTGACAAAAACTTTACTTTAAAAACCATTAATGTAACGGATAATAATAAAGAGGATTCTGATCTTGCTTTTGGCGTTAAATCCGGATTGAGCATGGTTCTGATGTACGTTACCTTTATGTTCATCATTATTTATGGGGTAAGGGTGATGAGAAGTGTTCTTGAAGAGAAAAATAACCGTGTTGTAGAGATTATTATTTCCTCTGTAAAACCGTTTGAACTGATGATGGGTAAGATTCTGGGAGTAACAATGGTTGCACTGACCCAGTTTTTGATCTGGATTACCATGTCTGTCATCGGAGCATTGGTATTAAATACAGGCTTTTCTCCGCTTCAGAAAAATATTCCGGGGGCCAATGAAGAGATTGCAAGTAAGCTGGACATTGGGCAGCTTGCTACCCAGATTTCTCACAGCTTACTGGAACTGAACTTCCCGCTAATCATTTTTGTATTCATCGTTTTCTTCCTATTAGGCTATGTCTTCTATAGCTCTATTTATGCAGCCATTGGTTCTGCTGTAGATAACGAAACAGAAACACAGCAATTTACTTTATTTGCAATTTTACCCTTAACATTAGGCATGTATGGCAGCTTCACACTGATGAATAATCCGGAAGGACCTTTAGGCTTCTGGCTGTCTATCATTCCGTTTACTTCACCAGTTGCTATGATTGCCAGAATTCCATTTGGAGTTCCTGCTTGGCAGATTGTATTGTCTATAACATTACTGCTGGTAACAACTATTTTCATGATCTTCCTTGCCGGAAAAATCTATCGTGTAGGTATTCTGATGTACGGAAATAAAGCTACTTTAAAAGAGCTTTGGAAGTGGATTAAGGGCTAATTAATCGAAATAGCAAAACGCTAATTTTATCTTTTGATTTTCCAAAAGACATATCAATAAAAAATCCCGGAAACTGAGTTTCCGGGATTTTTTATTTTGAAATATTCTATTTGAATATGTAGCTTAAAGTAAGTGCGATTACCTGTTCTGATTTTTTCTTATCAGTACCCTTGGTTTCTTTAGCGAGACCTGGATAAGTATCTCCTAGACCTAGGTCGTATTTTAAAGCTACTTCAAGTTGTCTTTTGTAGCTATATCCTACTCCCAGTCCAAGTCCCCAGTTAAAGCTCTTTGCCTTTCCATTTACGCCTGACGGCTGGTTAGGATCGGTAACATCCGGGTCATAATAAGGTCTGCTTACAGGAACGTCTTTTACGTTCTGGCTCAGTAAGAAGTTAAATCTAGGTCCTATTAATCCAAAGAATTCTGATTCTGCTTCAGAGAAATATCCTTTGAAATAAAGAGGAACACTCAGGTAGTTATTAGCATATACTGCATCATAACCGCTTACCCCTTTAGCATCTTTATCTTTACCTGTTTCTCCTGCACCATAGTACAGAACTTCAGGCTGAATAAAGAATTGGTTTGCCTTTCCTACGGGAATCAATGCCAATGCTCCAGCTTGGAAAGTGTATCTTGGGCCTGAAGGATTGTGGGCGTTAGATACTCTGGAGTAGTTTAAACCTCCTGTAACTCCAAATCTTGTACTTTTCCATTGCACCTGTGCAAAAGATAAGGCAGAAAGAGTTAAAGCTGAGGCTAATAAAAGTTTTTTCATATGGTGTGGTTTTATATTATCCAAGAATTTTTGCTACAGTAGCACCGATATCAGCTGGAGAATCTACAACGTTGATACCGTTTTCTCTCATGATTTCCATTTTTGCCTGAGCTGTATCTTCAGCACCACCTACGATAGCACCTGCGTGTCCCATTGTTCTTCCTTTTGGAGCTGTTTGTCCAGCGATGAAACCTACAACCGGCTTATTAGATCCGCTTGCTTTGTACCATCTTGCAGCTTCAGCTTCAAGACCTCCACCGATTTCACCAATCATTACAACTGCTTCAGTTTCAGGATCGTTGATGAATAGCTCTAATGCTTCTCTTGTTGTTGTTCCGATGATTGGGTCACCACCGATACCAATTGCTGTAGAGATACCGTAACCAGCTCTTACTACCTGGTCAGCAGCTTCGTAAGTAAGGGTTCCTGATTTTGAAACGATCCCTACTTTTCCTTTTTTGAAAACGAAACCTGGCATAATACCAATTTTAGCTTCTTCAGAAGTAATGATTCCAGGGCAGTTTGGTCCGATTAATCTGCAGTCTCTGTCAGCGATGTAAGATTTTACTTTTACCATATCAGCTACAGGAATTCCTTCAGTAATACATACAATCACTTTAATTCCTGCTTCAGCAGCTTCCATGATAGCGTCTGCTGCGAATGCCGGCGGTACGAAAATGATACTTACGTTTGCTCCTGCTTTTTCAACAGCGTCAGCTACAGTATTAAATACCGGTTTTCCTAAGTGCTCGCTACCTCCTTTTCCTGGAGTAACACCACCTACTACGTTTGTTCCGTATTCAATCATCTGACCAGCGTGGAAAGTTCCTTCATTTCCTGTAAATCCTTGTACAATTACTTTAGAATCTTTGTTTACTAAAATTGACATTTTATTGTTGTTTTAATTTATTTATTTTCAGTTTATACGTCTTATACGTTCAGACAAAAATAATGATTATTTGTCGTTAAAAAAATTTTTAAATCTGATTTTATTCATCATATCTTTTCAACAGATCGATTAAATCTTGTTCCTTAAGTCTGTTGTAATTAATATTTTCAATCAGTGGTTCCAGCTCGGGTTTATCAGCCGTTAATTCCTTCAATTTCTTCCTGTTATTGACAAAAAGACTTAACGGTTGTCTTATATCTCCTTTGTATAAAACATCTGATGTAAGAGTGGATCCGTCATAACCATGACGTCTGTATGCTTTCAGCCATTTTATTTTTCTACCATCATATACCAGTTCTACCAAAGTTTTGGTTGATTCTAAAGGAAAATAAATAAAAACTCTTGGCTTTCCTTTAAGATCTACGAACTCAATTTTTTGAATTTCAGATGGTTGATATTTAATAGTTTGTCCATTTTCCAGAATCTTAACTTTTCTGTCGCTAATCGTTATCTCATCAATTTGATTACTATCAAAAAGATTAGTTATAAAAGGTATTTTAGCATCTACAGTTCTGTTATCACTAAATGTAACCTTTGATTCAATCTGTGATTTCTGAGCGAAACTTATTGAATATACAAAAAGAAATAGAGCTAATAAATTCTTCATCATAGTTTTCTCAGTTTTACTTCTTTTTTCAGATAGGTTTTGAAATCTTCTGCAAACATCCCGATATAGGTTCCTTTTTCCAGATCTCTGTTCACTCCTGTTTTTCCCAAAAGTACGGATCCAGCCTCAATTTTATTTCCTGAAGCAATCCCCACCTGTCCCCAAAGCGTCACCTCATCTCCAATGACACAACATCCTGCTATTCCTACCTGAGAAGCAATCAGACATTTTTTTCCGATAACGGTATCATGCCCGATTTGAATCTGGTTATCCAAAACAGAACCTTCACCAATGATGGTAGAGTCTGTAACTCCTCTGTCAATGGTACAGCCATTACCGATCTCTACGTTGTTTTCAATGATAACATTTCCTACAGAAATCAGACGGTCAAAGTTTCCATTCAGTTTTCTGTAATAAAATGCGTCACCTCCTAAAACGGTGTTAGACTGAATAACAACATTATCTCCGATTTCGGTACGGTCTCCAATCACAACATTTGGAAAGATAAGGGTGTTTTTTCCAATTTTCACATTGTTTCCGATCACTGCAGAATGGTGAACTTTTGTACCCTCTCCTATTTCAACATCATGAAGCTCTTCTGTGAAATTATATATTCGGGTAAAATGAGTATTGATTTTATTAAAGTCTCTGAAAGGATCATCAGAAACCAAAAGTGCTTTGCCTTCCGGGCAATCTACTTCTTTATCAATTAAAATAATAGTGGCTGCAGAGTTTAATGCTTTGTCATAGTATTTAGGATGGTTTACAAAGACAATATCACCAGGTTTTACCATGTGAATTTCATTGGTTCCCAATACTTCAAAATCTTCCGGCCCTACAAATGCTGAGCCTATTAAATCTGCAATCGTTTTAAGCTTTTGCGGAGAATGGAATCTCATAACAATAGATTTTCTTATAAAACAAAATTCGGACTGCTGATGCAAACCGAATTTATGTAATTTTTATTTATTATTTTACTCTTTCTAAGTAGCTACCGTCTTCAGTGCTTACTTTAATTCTGTCTCCCGGTTCAATGAACAAAGGAACCATTACTCTTGCTCCTGTTTCAACGATTGCGTTTTTAAGAGCATTGGTTGCAGTGTTTCCTTTAACCCCTGGATCAGCTTCGATAACATCAAGATATACCGACTGTGGAAGTTCAGCAGAAAGTGGTGTTTCATCAGCTTCTTTCAAAATGATTGTTACTTCTTCACCAGCTTTCATAAACTGAGAGTTTTCAATCATTTCTTTATTGATGTATAACTGAGAGAAGTCATCATTGTTCATGAAGTGGAATCCGTTCTCATCATCATACAAATACTGGAACTTTCTGGTGATTACTTTTACTTCATCAATTTTGTGTCCCGCAGAGAAAGTGTTATCAATTACTTTACCGTTGGTTACAGACTTTAGTTTTGTTCTTACGAAAGCAGGTCCTTTTCCTGGTTTTACGTGAAGAAACTCAATTACTTTATAAATATCATTGCTATACTCGATACATAGCCCTTTTTTGATATCGTTACTTGTTGCCATTAATATATTTTATATTCTTTTTATTTATTATTCTCTTTATTCACCAAATCAATTATATCTTCCAGGTAATACTGATTGGCTTTTAGTTTTGAAATCACCTCCGGATCATTATCTGTAAGTTTAACAATGAGTTTTGTATCCACTACCAATCCAAAGCTGACATCTCTTTTATCAGAGGTATTATTTGATTTTTCAATATCAACCAAAAGAACCTTGTAAGAATTTCCTTTTTTATCCTTCCACGCAAACTTAGGTGTTAAACCTGCATTCAAAGCGCCTCCTAACAAGCCTCCTCCGTAAGGATTATTGTATGAAATTGCTTTTTTATCTTTTACTTCATCCAGATAGATCAAAAAATATTTCTTCCCGATTACATTCACTCTTGCAAATGTATCAAAAGAATAGATATACGCTGCATAGGTCATACTAAAATACAGGTTATCCTGATATTTCATCAGCCATGCTCTATTCTCCATCTTTGCCTTTTTATCAGTATCTGCAAATCTGAATGGCGACATTTTGATGTAATCTTCATTCTGACTTTTTACTTCTGCATAAACATTGGGTTTAGCAAGGCTGTCTTTTTTATAATCTGAGAAGCCGTAATAGAACTCCATCCCTGTTATCCTTTGGTTTTGGGAAAGGCAAAAATGTGAAATTACCAATGCAAAAAGAAAAGATAATTTTTTCATTAGTTACTCTCTTTACCGGTTCCGTAACCTTTTACGATACCTCTTGGTGAATTTTGAATAAACTGTAAGATTTCATCTCTTTCAGCCGTTGGAAGCATTTCTTTTTCAATATGGGAAATAGCCTGAGAAACGTTCATCTTCATCTGAAAGATCGCTCTGTAAATTTTCTGGATTTCAAAGATCTTTTCATTCGTAAAACCTCTTCTTCTTAAACCAACAGAATTGATCCCTGCATAAGACATAGGCTCTCTTGCTACTTTTACATAAGGCGGAATATCTTTTCTTACCAGAGTACCCCCGGAAATCATGACGTGTTTTCCGATTTTACCAAACTGGTGAACTGCAGATAAACCTCCCATTACCGTATAATCTCCAATCTCCACGTGCCCTGCAATACCACAACCGTTGACAATGATAACGTGATCTCCGATAACACAGTCATGTGCAATATGCGAAGTTGCCATAATAAGACAGTGAGCTCCAATTTTGGTAAACCCTAAGGCTTTTGTCCCTCTGTTTACGGTAACACATTCTCTAATTGTCGTTTCGTCACCGATAATCACCTGGGTATCTTCACCATCAAATTTCAGATCCTGAGGAATCGCAGAGATTACCGTTCCCGGGAAAATCCTACAGTTTTTTCCTATTCTTGCACCATCCATAATGGTTACATTAGGACCAATCCATGTTCCTTCTCCAATTTCTACGTCCCCTGCAATGGTAGTGAAAGGTTCTACGATTACATTTTTGCTGATTTTCGCACGTTTATCTACGGCTGCTAATTGATGAATCATTTAATCAACTTTATTTTTTGCAACTTGAGCCATAAGCTCTGCTTCTACTGCTACAGTGTCTCCTACATATCCATATCCCTGCATATGAACAATTCCTCTTCTGATAGGCTCTATCAATTCAATTTTGAATATAAGCGTATCTCCCGGAATTACTTTTCTCTTGAATTTCACCTTATCAATTTTGATGAAATAAGTAGAATAGTTTTCAGGATCCGGAACGCTGGCCAGTACAAGAATTCCTCCTGTCTGTGCCAATGCCTCTACCTGAAGTACTCCAGGCATTACAGGTTCTTTAGGGAAGTGTCCAACGAAGAATGGCTCATTCATCGTAACATTTTTCAGACCTACAACGTGAGAATCTGAAAGTTCAAGAACCTTATCAATCAATAAGAATGGAGGTCTGTGAGGCATAAGCTTCATAATTCCGTTGATATCGAATACGGGTTCTTTTGTCAGGTCAAAATCCGGAACGTTTTTCTTTTTCTGCAATTTCCACTGGCGGTTTAGTTTTTTCGCAAACTGAGTATTCACAAAGTGTCCCGGTTTGTTAGCGATAACTTTACCTTTTATTTTTACACCTGCCAAAGCAAGGTCACCGATTACATCCAGTAATTTGTGTCTCGCAGCTTCGTTAGGATAATTTAAATTAAGATTGTCCAGAATACCGTTGGGTCTGATCGATACATTGTCTTTTCCAAAGGCTTTCTTTAATTTTTCTGTAGTTTCAGGAGTAAGATCTTTATCTACATATACAATAGCGTTGGAAATATCTCCACCTTTGATCAAACCATGATCTAAAAGCATTTCCAACTCATGCAGGAAGCTGAATGTTCTTGCTGATGAGATTTCGTCTTTAAATTCTGAAATATTTTTAAGGGTAGCATTCTGAGTCCCTAATACTTTAGTCCCAAAATCTACCATGGTAGTTACTTCGTAAGTATCTGAAGGAATAATTGTGATTTCCGAACCTGTAGCCGGATCACTGTAAGTAAGAACTTCTTTTACTACAAGATATTCTCTTGCTACCGTTTGTTCTGCTACTCCAACACTTTCGATTGCTTCTACAAAGTATTTTGAAGATCCATCCAAAATAGGAGGTTCAGAGGCATCCATTTCTAAAACTGCGTTGTCTATATCACAACCAACCAGGGCTGCTAAAAGGTGTTCACATGTGGTAATTTTTACCCCTAATTTTTCTAATGTAGTTCCTCTTTCTGTTGCTACAACATAATTTACATCTGCTTCTACCTGAGGATGTCCCTCCAAGTCTGTTCTTACAAATACAAAACCTGTATTTTCTTTTGCAGGTTTAATGGTAAGTTTTACTTCTTTACCCGTATGAAGGCCAATTCCAGAAAGAGTTACCTCTTGCTGAAGTGTTTTTTGCATATCACTCATTAGTATTATCTTTTGAGTTATTCTCAAGATTATTTATTCTATTTACTATTCCAGGTAAGTTCCTGAAATGAACATAACTCCTCAAATAGTCATTGTAACTGATAGCCGGTGAGCCGTACAATGTTTCTCTGTCATTAACGCTGGAATTCACGCCACTCTGAGCCTGGATTTTCACCTGATTTCCTATTTTGATATGTCCTACAATTCCTACCTGACCACCGATCTGGTTCCAGTCACCGATTGTAGTAGAACCGGCAATTCCCGCTTGTGCAGCAATCACATTATTCTGACCAATTTTCACGTTATGAGCAATCTGAATCAGATTATCAATTTTGGTACCTTTACCAATAGTAGTAGAGCCTATTGTAGCTCTGTCAATACTACAGTTTGAACCGATTTCAACATCGTCTTCAATAATTACATTTCCAAGCTGTGGTATTTTTTTGAAGCCTTCAGCGGTTGGCTGGAAACCAAAACCGTCACCTCCAATTACCGTATTGGAATGAATGACACAGTTATCCCCAATAATACAGTAGTCGTAAATTCTGGCTCCACTGTCTATTTTACAGTTTTTACCAATTTTCACTCCTTTTCCTATATATACATGTGGATAGATCTGTGAACCTTCCCCAATTTTAGCTTTCTCAGAAACATAAGTAAATGCCCCGATATAGGCTTTATCTCCTATAATGGCAGTATCATGAATGGAAGATCCATTCTCAATACCTTCTTTTCTCCCCTGCATTTCCTGATATAAATTCATCAGAATCTGAAAAGAAAGATAGGCATCCTTTACAACAATTAAGGTAGGGTTATAATGATTTTTCTCCAGAAGTTGTTCCGAAACGATAATAACAGAGCATTTTGAGCTATCCAAAAAATGAGAAAATCTATCTTGTGCTATAAAAGAAAGATGTCCTGATTCCCCATTCTCAATTGGTGAAACTCCCGTAATAAGTGCATTCTCGTCACCTATTATTTTTCCGTCAATAAAACTTGCAATTTGCGAAGCTGTAAATTCCATATTCTGCAAAGATAAGAAATTCTATAATTTGCAAACATGTTTTAGTTTCAGATCGTAAATTTTAATATTCTTTAAGAGTCCAATTTGGAGATATCTCTTGGAAACATAAGGATATAACGAGTGGTTTTATTCACGATCAACCCGGATAAAAGCTGATCTTCCGACTCGTGCAGCCTCGTTCTCCTGCCATTTTTATGCAGTAAATAAATCGGCTGTTTCTCTGCATGATAGGGTAATAATTTTCTTTTAATTTCATGAACCAATTCATTACCATTATCGATTCCAAAAAATTCATTACTCTTTTTTATTTTTTCATCAATTATTTTCTCGTCAAATGGATGAGATGAAATGATTGTTTTAGGTAAATTTCTCTGAATTACACATTTACACCAGTATGACAAGACAAAATCATCCGAATTCTGCCATTCTTTCATTGCCTGAATTACGTCATTATCATCAAGATTGGTAAATCGTTCTATATCTTCATCCGTTGCAGCACTTTTTTCACGGTATAAAAAATATTTCAGATTATCCGTTGCAGGAAGCTCTGTACCCTGAGAAATCAGATATTTTGCTCTTTCAAGAATTTTAACCAAAAGAAATTCTGCTAAAGCTGAAGTTTTATGATAGTACACCTGCCAGTACATAAACATTCTGGCGGTCAGGAAATTTTCAATGGAATAAATTCCTTTTGCATCAATCACCAGCTCCCCTTCTTCACACACATTCATCATGGAAATAATTCTTTGGGTATTAATATTTCCTTCTGATACTCCGGTAAAAAAACTGTCTCTTTTCAGGTAATCCAAACGGTCCACATCCAGTTGGGAAGAGATCAGCTGATTAAAAAATTTTCTGTGATATTTCCCCTGAAACATTTCAATCGCCATTGAGAGTTCCCCTTTGAATTCCTCGTTCAGCTTGTTCATCAACAGTAAAGAAAGATTTTCATGGTGCCAGTCATCCATCAGCATACTTTCAAGCGCATGAGAAAACGGACCATGACCAATATCATGCATCAGAATAGCCAGCATCGCTCCTTTTTCTTCTTCCTCAGAAATTTTTACTCCTTTCTGTTTCAATGTTTCCAAAGCTGTAAACATCAGATGCATGGCTCCCAGTGCATGGTGAAATCTTGTATGGGTAGCACCGGGAAATATCAGGTTCAAAAGTCCGGTCTGCCCGATTCTTCTTAATCTCTGAAAGTAAGGATGCTCAATGATATCAAATAAAATTTCGTGTGGAATTTTGATAAATCCGTGAACAGGATCGTTGATGATTTTTAGCTTATTCTGCATTGAAACGTCAATATTAGTAAACAAAGTTAGGCATTTTAAATTTGAGTTATGATTAATTTCATGTTAAAAGAAGATCTATTCCCCTTCAGGATTAATTCCTTAGAAACGTTTGTCATTATTGTATTTTAAGCCTATCTTTGATTGAGAAAACACGATAACTTTTAATGAGAAAATACTCTCTTTTCCTTTTATTATTTTTAAGCTTACATTTTTCCGCACAAGTTATCACTGAGACCCAAAAACTGGAGTCCCTCTGCAGAATTTGGGGATTTTTAAAATATTATCATCCTCATGTTGCCAAAGGAAATATAAACTGGGACAAACAGCTTTTTCAGAAGATTAATGAACTGGAACATATTCATAACAAGCAGTCTCTTAATACCCTTTATTCTGATTGGATCACCAACCTTGGAGAAGTTCCTTTGTGCAAAGAATGTTCAGTAAAGGATCATAAAGTTTATTTCCTTAAAAATTTTGATTTGCGCTGGATTGATAATTCGCAGATTTTCTCTGATGATGTATCTCAAAAACTTCGTTATATTGAAAAAAACAGGAATCTTGGAGACAATCACTATGTTGGAAAAGGCGGGAGAAAAATATATTTCAGAAATGAAAAATCGTATGGCTCTGAATTTACTTCCAAAACAATTAGCCTGCTGGAATTATTCAGGTACTGGAATTATGTAGAATATTTTTTTCCTTATAAATATGAAACCGATCAAAACTGGAATGATGTTCTTTCCGAAATGATCCCAAAATTTCTCATGATTGATAATGACGAAAATTTTCACCTTACATTAGCAGAACTGGTCACTAAAACGGATGACTCACATGCCTTTATTTCTTCAAAAGAGATTCAGCTCCATCAGTATGGTAAACGAAAAGTTCCTGTAGAATATTCTTATGCTGAAGGAAAACTGGTTGTTATAAAAATCAACAACACCCGATCAAGAAACAGCAGTCCTTTGCATACCGGTGACATTATCTATGATATTGATGGTAAAACAATTCCTCAAATGATCAATAACCTGGGAAAATATGTTCCTGCTTCGAACTCATGGGGCAAAGTCAGCAAAATAAAGGACAAACTTCTTTTCAGTAACAATGATTCTATTTCTGTAAAGATTGAAAGAGAAGGGCAAAATCTGGAAATAAAAGCCAAAACCTATCTTGTCAAAGATATCTTTCATGAAAAAATTGTGGCTCCCCAAAAGTGGAAATTCATTGATGATGAAAAGAAAACCGGGTATGTTAATATGGGAATGATAGAAAAAGAAGATCTGGATGAAATGTACAGAGAATTGAAATCTACAAAATCCATTATCTTTGATATAAGGAACTACCCTAAACAAACCATTATTCCTTTAAGCTATCTTCTGCTTCCAGAGCCAACCGTGTATTATCAGTTTACTTTTCCTGATACCAGCTATCCCGGAAAATTCTACAGCAGAAAAAATGTGACCGGCAGAAAGAATCCTGAATACTATAAAGGAAATGTAATCGTTTTAGTAGATGAGAATACACAGAGCCAGGCAGAGACCACAACAATGATGTTCAAACAGCATCCGAAAGCTAAAATTATCGGCAGTAATACTTCCGGAGCTAACGGAGATGTTGTTATGTTTAAAATTGCTGACCTGGACACACGGTTCACTGGCCTTGGGGCTTATTATCCTGACGGCAGGGAAACTCAAAGGATAGGAATAATCCCGGACATTCTTGTAAAACCCAGTGTAGAAGGACTTAAAAACGGTAAAGATGAAGTCCTGGAAAAGGCTTTAGAATATATAGAAACCATTCCTTAAATGAAGCAAAAATGTGAAATATTTTACGGTATTTTCATTTAACTAATATTTAACTTTTAATCTTTCGATTTTGTGAGATTTTAAAAGGAATTGGTCAACATTTTGATACAATAACCATGTAAAAAATAAATTATGTCAGAAAAGATATTATGGATCGATGATGAAATAGATTTACTTAAACCTCATATCGTATTTTTAGAAAAGAAGGGTTACCAGGTAACTCCTGTTAATAATGTGAATGAGGCTTTGGAACTTATGGATTCAGAGAAATTTGCTTTAACGCTAATTGATGAAAATATGCCCGGCATTTCCGGATTGGAAGCCATTCCTATGATTAAGGAAAAAGATAATGCCTTAAAAATCGTCATGGTGACCAAAAGTGAAGAGGAACACATTATGGAAGAGGCTATCGGTTCCCAGATTGCCGATTATATATTAAAACCTGTAAATCCTAACCAGATATTACTTTCCTTAAAGAAAAATCTTCAGGAGGATAATCTTGTTGAACAAAAAACTATTTTGCAGTATCAGCAGGAATTCAGGAATCTTTCTATGGAACTTTCTTATTTGAGAACCTATCAGGAATGGGCTGAATATTATAAAAAGATCCTCAGCTGGGAAATCAAGTTTGATAAAGTAGCAGATAATGAATTTGCCGACCTTCTGCAATCTCAGAAAGAAGAAGCAAATATTCAGTTTGCTAAGTTTATTGAGAAAAACTATGCAGATTGGCTTATTGATTCAGACAAGCCTCTGATGAGCCATACCCTGTTCAAGGAAAAGGTAAAGCCTGAAGTGGAAAAAGAAAAAGTTCTTTTACTGATGGTTGATAACCTTCGTTATGACCAATGGAAAGTAATTGAGCCTTTATTTACAAAATATTACAATAAAATATCAGAAGATTACTACTACAGTATTCTTCCTACCGCAACACAATATGCGAGAAACTCTTTCTTTGCCGGATTAATGCCATCCGAGATTGAGAAACGTTTCCCGGATAAATGGTTTAATGATAATGAGGAAGGAAACAAAAATGAATTTGAGCGCGATTTCCTTGAAGATCAAATGAAGAGAATTGGTCTCGGATCAAAGTCTATGAAGTATCTTAAAGTACTGAACGCTGATTTTGAAAGAAAGATCTATGATGATTTCAATCAGCATAAAAATAATGATCTGTTGGTCATTGTATACAACTTCATTGATATCCTTTCCCACGCAAAAACAGACAACCATATTGTAGATCAGCTGATCCGTGATGATAAAACGTTCCGTTCTCTTACTTTCAACTGGTTTGAAAACTCTTCTTTACTGAAGATCATTAAAACCGCTGCAGAAAATGGATATAAACTGGTTATCACCACAGACCACGGAACGGTATACGTGAAAAAACCAAGTAAAGTTGTAGGAGACAGAGAAACGTCTACGAATATCAGATACAAAACAGGTAAAAGCTTAACGTATGATGACAGTGATGTATGGGCAATTACCAATCCTGAAAAGCTTTTCCTTCCCAAAGGAAATTTAAGTTCGAAATATATTTTTGCTAAAAACAATATATTCCTGGCGTATCCTAAAAATTACAATCATTTTGTAAATTACTATAAAGAAACTTACCAGCATGGGGGGATTTCACTGGAAGAGTGTATCATTCCCATCAGCGTTCTAGAACCCAAGTAGTTTTTTTCATAGTTTATTTAATTTTGGGTTTAAGGCGGAAAAAATCATTCGATTTTTTCCGCCTCTTTTTTATAGTTCATATCTTCGTAAAAAATAAATCATGTTTATTATTTCGCTCACTTATAAGAGTTCTCTTGAAGATATAGAAAGACATATTCCCCAACATAATATTTTCCTCGACAAACATTATGAATCCGGAGTGTTTATCGCATCAGGAAGAAAAGAACCCAGAACAGGAGGGATCATTATTGCCAAAACGGAATCTAAAAAAGATATTGAGCAGATTATTACTGAAGATCCTTTTTATATTCATGAAATAGCAGATTATACCATCACCGAATTCATTCCGTCCAAATACAATGACAATTTTAAAATATTTATAGAAGAATAATGAGATTAATCACCTACAATGTCAATGGAATCAGAGCAGCTTTCACGAAGGATTTTCTAGGCTGGCTGAAGACTGCCGATCCGGATATCATCTGTATTCAGGAGAGCAAGGCAGGAAACGATCAGATAGATATCGAAAGTCTTGAAAAATTAGGATATCACAGTTATTGGCACTCAGCGGTAAAAAAAGGCTACAGCGGGGTCGGAATTGCCTCAAAAATAAAACCCAATCATGTAGAGTATGGTTGTGGTATTGAAAGCTACGATAATGAAGGAAGAATCATCCGTGCAGATTTCGATGGATTTTCTGCCATTTCCGTCTATGTGCCTTCCGCTTCTAATATTGAGAGACTGGATTTTAAAATGCAGTTTTGCCATGACTTCCTGGAGTATATCAAAAACTTAAAGAAAGAAATTCCTAACCTGGTTATATCCGGTGACTTTAATATCTGCCATGAGGCTATCGACATTCACAATCCTGTAGGTCTAAAGAATGTTTCAGGATTTCTTCCTATGGAAAGGGAATGGATGACCAATTTCATCAATGAATGTGAATTGATTGACAGTTTCAGGTTTTTCAATAATGAACCTGATCATTATACATGGTGGAGTTACAGGCAAAATTCAAGGGAAAGAAATAAAGGATGGAGGCTGGATTATAACTTCACCTCTTATAGTTTAAAAGATAAGCTCAGCAGGGCTGTTATTTTAAAGGAAGCAGTACATTCTGACCATTGTCCTGCTTTATTAGAATTGGATGTTTAATCAACGGGATATTACCGCATACAAAAAGCCAGCTGAATCAGCTGGCTTTTTTTTAATTTAAATCATAAAATTAATCGACAATTTCATATTCGACCGGAATTGTACCATGACTGATATCTCCGATCTCATCGAACGCAGCTTTAGACATATCTAAAGATCTTGATGAATGGAAAGGCCCTCTGTCATTAATTCTCACTATTACCTCTTTACCATTCTTAAGGTTTGTTACCTTAACGTTTGTTCCAAATGGAAGCGTTCTGTTTGCTGCAGTAAACTTTGAGTTATCAAAGATTTCTCCGCTAGCAGTTTTTCTACCGTTAAATTTATCGTGGTAGTACGATGCATAACTTGTTTTTTTCGCATCTAAGGCATTACTCGTAAAAGAATAAACACCTAAGGTTGAAATCATCATTATGATTACGAGAATGAATCTTTTCATCATTTTGAACTTTTATTGGTTTTGACGGGACAAAAGTATCAGGAATCTTTATAAAACCCTATCCAATATGTTAAAAAGAGTTAATGAAACAGTAAAGAAATGTTAACAAACCCTGCAATACCCTATTAACAGGGCTTTTAGACCACACTGTTAAAAAATGTTAAAAAAATACCCAAAAAGTTAATATAATTAACTAAATCACATAAAATTTGAAAAAGCAAAAATAAAAACAAATTGAAAATCAATTAGTTATAAAATTAACAACGTTAAAAAATTGAATCAAAAAAATTATTATTAAAATCAGAAATCATAAAATCTGATTCTGGAGAAAAGTCCTGATAGAAGATATCTGGCTTTATAAAATCAGGTTTCTGAATCAGATTTTAACAGCATTATATTTTGTTAAAACTTCCTGATTGATTCTTTATTTCCATAATCTCATGATTCTACACTAAAAAATTACATCAATATGATTACTTACTGTCAAAAAAATAAATGAACGCTACGCCTCTTAAAAGTAAAAAACCAATGATATTCTCATTGGTTTTTATTATGTAACTAAATAAATTTCTTTATTTTAAGTATTCTAAAACGTAGTCATACGTTCCGTTAGGATATACTACAGACATACTTGGAGACCCTGTAACAGCAGCTCCTGTACCTGTATCATATGAATACAATCCTCTAGAATATACTGTATTAGTACCCGCTTTATAAATAGTAATTCCGTACATAGCAGTAATTCCAGCAGGAGCAGGAATTGTTACTGCAGTAGTAGTACCGTTTGCAGCGAAAGTTCCTTTTATACCATAAATTTGTGCGTTGTTTACCTGTCTGTTTGTAACAGTTTCAGTAGTAAGAATATTTTCTTTACCTCCTCCACCTAATGGCAACCATTGTCCTGAAGCAGAAGAAAATGCCGGCGTTGGAGTAGGATTGCTAAAATAGTAAAAACCTACACCTACAGTTTGACCTCCGATACCTGATCCTGTAGCAGGAGTAGTACCGGCAACCGAGTTATATACGATCATACCATCATATGCTGTAGGAAACTTCAATGCATTAGTTACTGGTGTAACAAATGTAAAAGTAGTTAAGTTTGTTCTTGGAACAGATAAACCTTTTCCTAAGTTATTTGATGAAGGGAAACTTGAAGCATCTAAGTAAACTGATTCTCCACCTATGGTTGCATTAATTGTATTATTTGTTTTGATCTGTGCATTAGAAAAGATACCCACAGCTAATAATACAAGAGCAGAAATTTTTTTATTTGTGTTCATTTCACTATTATTTTAAATTATAAACTTGTGCAATACCATGCACCACTGATGAAAGTATACTCTAATGCCGAACCTGATACTGCTGGCGAAGTAGTTGTACTAGAGTGAACACCAGTAACACTAAATCCAGCACCACCTGTAGCATCAACAATTCTGAATTTATCTCCGGCAACTGAAGTTGCTATTGCAGGAGCTGCAATAGTTACATTCGTAGTTACCAACATTGATTCATTCTTGTTAATAGCAGTCGATTGTGAAACGTTAGTATATCCGATAGCTGTAGCTGAGCCACCTATAGGCTTCCATTCAGGAACTGAATTATCGAAATAATAGAATCCAGGGCCTGTAATTTTAACTTTTCTTGCACCTGTACCTGTTCCGGAAGTAATGTAAACAATTGCTCCATTCTGAGGTGCACCGTATGTACCACTGGTGTCATCCTTAGAAGATAATTCTGCTGCCGTCATACGAGGGACTAGTAAGGCATCAGGTCTTGCATTGTCTGTAGTATTTGCTACTACGTCTAATGTTGCGGCAGGTGTGGTTGTGTTAATCCCCACTCGCCCCTGTTGAGCCTTAGAAACGGCCGAAAGGCCAACAAGCATAATTGCTGTTAATAAAAATTTTTTCATAAGTTTTTAAAGATTTTTAATTACATTTTTTCATCAATATTTCCAAAAAGCTTAATAAATCTCAACTTGTGAACACTGAACTAAAAATAAAATATTCAAATAAGTATTTCAATTGATTTTAACTTCATTTCAATGATTAACTTGCTGAAATCATACGCTTTAAAAATATTGCTTCTTGCGCAAATTTAAGACATAATTTTCGATTTTAAATACATTATAAAAGAAAATTAAAAATTCTTAATTACACAAAATATTAACAAATTGATTATCAATACAATAAAAATAAATTACCGAGAAAATTCTATGTTAATTTTCGTTAATAATTTAATTTTAAAAATGATATTTTTACTTGATTAATAAGCGTTTAGCTAGACTAACTCTCCATATAAGTCAAATTCTTCGGCAGAGGTAATTTTCACGTCTGCAAATTCACCTATTGAAATATAAGTATCTTCGGCAGAAACCAAAACTGTATTGTCCACATCTGGTGAGTCATACTCTGTTCTTCCGATAAAATAATTCCCTTCTTTACGGTCAAAAATACATCTGAATACTTTACCGATTTTTTCCTGGTTTTTCTCCCACGAAATCTGAGACTGAAGCTCCATGATTTCTTCTACTCTTGCCTCTTTTACTTCCTGTGGGATATCATCTTCCAAAACATGAGCAGTGGTATTCTCTTCATGAGAATAAGTAAAGCAACCTAATCTGTCAAACTTTTGCTCTCTTACCCAATCTTTAAGCTCCTGAAATCTTTCTTGTGTTTCTCCTGGATATCCAACAATAAGCGTTGTTCTGATTGCCATATCAGGAACTTTCTCTCTGAATTTTCCTAAAAGGGCATCCGTTTTTTCATGGGTAGTTCCTCTTTTCATAGATTTCAGCAAATCTGAATTGATATGCTGAAGAGGAATATCTATATAGTTACATACTTTAGGTTCTTCACGGATAATATCAAGAACATCTTCCGGGAAGCCGCTTGGAAAGGCATAGTGAAGACGAATCCATTCTACTCCTTCTACTTTTACCAGTTCTTTTAGAAGATCACCCAATGCTCTTTTTTTATAAAGATCCAACCCATAGTAAGTAAGATCCTGAGCGATAAGAATTAATTCTTTTGTTCCTTTTTTGGCCAGTTTCTGAGCTTCAGAAACCAGCTTTTCGATAGGCGTTGAAATATGTCCTCCTCTCATCAATGGGATGGCACAGAAAGAGCATGGTCTGTCGCAGCCTTCAGAAATTTTAAGGTATGCGTAATGTTTAGGAGTTGTTGTTAATCTTTCTCCTACCAGCTCATGTTTATAATCTGCTCCAAGGTGCTTTAAAAGTATTGGAAGGTCTCTGGTTCCGAAATACTGATCTACATCCGGAATTTCTTTAATCAAATCCGGTTTATATCTTTCAGATAAACATCCTGTAACGAATACTTTTTCAACCTCGCCTCTGTTTTTAGCGTCCACATAATCAAGGATGGTATTGATAGACTCTTCTTTAGCATTATCAATAAATCCGCAGGTATTGATGACCACAATGTCCCCACGGTCTTCGTGAACCACTTCTTTGCCATTGGCTTTCAGCTGGCTCATTAATACTTCAGAATCATATACATTCTTGGAACATCCAAGAGTGACTACATTGATTTTCTTCTTCCCTACAGATTTTGTACGCATCGTTTTGATTTTGAGTCTGCAAAGATACAAAATATTGGAGAGTTAAGATTAAAAAAGTAAAACCACTTTATAAAAGTGGTTTTCAGGGATATGCTTTAAAAGTTTTTTTCTTTAAATCCAGGAGCGTTCTCGTCTTTTTCAGAAAGGATGGCGTCTTTTTCATCTACCTTCCAGTCGATATCAAGATCGGGATCATTGAATTTTACACTGCCTTCTGATTCTTTGTTGTAAAAATTATCACATTTATAAGAAAATACAGCGTGGGTACTCAGCACAGAAAACCCGTGCCCGAAACCTCGCGGTACATAAAGCTGTAATTTATTTTCAGCAGTAAGTTCTATTCCGAACCATTTTCCAAATGTAGGCGAGTCTTCTCTAAGGTCTACAGCCACGTCCCAAACGCTTCCTTCAAGACAAGAAACTAATTTTGCCTGAGCATGTTCTCCTTTCTGAAGATGTAATCCTCTTAATACTCCATAGGAAGATTTGGAAATATTATCCTGTACAAAGTGCCCGTTCATTCCGGTAAGTTCCTCGAATTTTTTTTCGTTGAACTTTTCAAAGAAGTATCCTCTTTCATCCTCAAATATGGTAGGCTTTATGATGTAGCAGTCTTTAAGCGGGGTTTCTTTAATTTTCATAATAGTTAAAAAACTCTATTTCAATGTGGTTATTAATGTTTTAAACAAAATTTTTGCATCGTTTTTAAAAGACATATTTTCAAAATAGTCCAGATTCATTTTTACTTTGTTCGGAAATAATACTTCATCATTATATGCTAAAGGATCTTTCTGGTTTTTCAGAAGATTTTCTTCATCTCTGTATTTGATGCTTGCTTCACAGGTAAGCCCGGGTTTGAGTTCCAAGACTTTTCTATCTGCTCCGGCAAGTTTATCATAATACCCTTCGATATCCGGTCTGGGACCCACAAAACTCATTTCGCCTTTTAAAATATTAAACAATTGCGGAAATTCATCCAGCTTAAATTTTCTGAGCGTCTGCCCGATTTTTGAGCATGTTCTCGTCTCTTCATGAATTGTTTTAAATTTAAAAATGGTAAAAGGTTTTCCATACTGCCCTATCCGGGTCTGAAAAAAAATTCCATTGGAAGAGGTATCCCAACTTGCAATCACAAATAAAATGATCAGTACCGGCATAAGAAAGAGGATCAATATTGCCGCTAAGGTAAAATCAAAAACCGCTTTCCAATATGTATACTGATTCATTAAATTCGATGATATTAAATTCCAAAGTAAGTATGCACTACTTTTGTGATTCTTTCTCTGTCATCATCTGACAGATTAGAGCCTGAAGGAAGACATAATCCGTTATCAAAAAGCTTTTCTGAAATATTCCCTCCATAATAAGGTGAGGTTTCAAAAACCGGTTGTAAATGCATTGGTTTCCACAGTGGTCTTGATTCAATATTATCTTCTAAAAAGGCAAATCTCAAACCTTCTCTGTTTTTCCCTGTAGTTTCAGGATCAACAATGATTGCAGACAGCCAATGGTTTGAATAAAAATCATCTCCTGACTCTGAAAATACTGTTACTCCTTCAATATTCTTGAAAAGGTCAACATAGAAATTGTGCATTCCTCTACGGGCCTCAACTCTGTCCTTAAGCACTTCCATCTGCCCTCTTCCTATTCCTGCAACAATATTGCTCATTCTATAATTGAAACCAATCTGCGAATGCTGATAGTGAGGTGCATTGTCTCTTGCCTGTGTAGAAAGGAAAACGGTTTTATCTTTATCTTCCTGAGTGTGACAAACCAAAGCTCCACCTCCTGAAGTGGTAATAATTTTATTTCCGTTAAAACTTAAAATACCAAAACGTCCGAATGTTCCGCATGCCTGTCCTTTATACGTTGAGCCAAGAGCTTCAGCCGCATCTTCTATCACAGGAATCTGGAATTCCTGAGCGATGGCTGTAATTTCGTCCATTTTTGCCGGCATACCGTAAAGGTGAACGACAATGATTGCTTTAGGTTTTGTTCCTTTTTGGATTCTGTCTTCAATGGCTTCTCTTAGTGCTTTTGGACACATATTCCATGTAACAGGCTCACTATCGATAAAAACAGGAATTGCCCCACAATACGCAATTGGATTGGCTGAAGCAGAAAAAGTCATTGATTGGCAGATTACCTCATCACCATGTACAACTCCACATTCGATAAGAGCAAGGTGTAATGCTGCAGTACCTGCAGAAAGTGCTGCTACTTTTGCGCTTCCACCTAAAAACTGCTCCAGATCACTTTCAAATCCATTAACATTAGGTCCCAACGGAGCTACCCAGTTTTCTTCAAATGCTTCGTTGATGTATTTTTGTTCATTCCCTCCCATATGTGGCGAGGACAGCCAGATTTTAGTATTCATATTTTTGATTCGTAACTTTTTTATATAATATTTTTCTTGATAATTCTCCCAGGATTTCCCACTACCACTGAATAATCAGGAATATCGTTTATAATAACTGCTCCGGCACCTATTACACACCATTTTCCTATTTTGATTCCCTGAATGACCGAAGCGCCGATCCCAATCTGAGAGCCTTCACCGACTTCTACTCCTCCGGCAAGTGCCGAATTGGGTGAGATATGGACAAAGTCTTCAATCACACAATCATGATCTACGGATGCATTGGTATTGATGATACAGTGCTTTCCAATGGTAGTATCTGCATTGATGACAACGCCACCCATGATTACAGTTCCCTCTTCTATTTTCACAGAGCCTGAAATAATTGATTTTGGATGTATTAAGACATCAATCTTATTCTTAATTTGTTCTGCGATTTTCTTACGGGTAAGGTTATTTCCAATTGAAATAATAAGCTTTTCCTTATCATCCGGTACATGATTCAATACAGGAAATCCATAGCATTCCTTTTTAGAGGCATCCTGATCTATGAATGCCTTAATTTTTATGTCATTAGCAGCAGCAATATCTGCAATTACCTTTCCATGTCCACTTGCTCCAAATAAATACATTATTTTTTCTTTCCTTTAAAAGGTTCTATGGTAACGTGGCCATCTGCTGAAATACCTTCTCTTATAAAAACTTTCTTTATAGTAAGAAATATTATTTTCAGATCCAGCATAAGCGATACATGGTCCACATACCAGACATCTAAATTAAACTTTTCTTCCCAAGAAATAGCATTTCTTCCGTTAATCTGTGCCCAGCCGGTAATTCCCGGTCTTACTTCATGTCTTCTTGCCTGATAATCATCATATAATGGCAGATACTGTACCAACAATGGTCTTGGACCAATTAATGCCATATCTCCTATCAAAACATTAATCAGTTGGGGAATTTCATCTATAGAGGTTTTACGGACAAACGACCCAACTGCTGTAAGTCTCTCTGCATCTGACAACAGATTACCTTCAGAGTCTGTTTTGTCATTCATTGTTTTGAATTTTATAATGGTAAAAATTTTACCGTTTTTCCCTGGTCTTCTCTGCAAGAAAAAGGGTTTCCCTTCATTTGCGATAGCCAAAGCAATAAAAAAAACAATAAAGACAGGGCTTATTATAAGCAAACCGGTTAAGGCTAATATAAAATCAAAAACTCTTTTTACAAAAACACGATACATCTTTTTCTTTTCTCTTTTTTTTAAGCGTTAATAATTTTATCATACGATTGTTGTACCTGAAATTCTCTTTCCAGGAATTTCCTGCTGTTCTCCCTCATTTCTTCAAAATCGTTCGTATTCATTTCTACAAATTTATCTATTGCATTTATCATATCCTGAAGATTTGCTGAATCCACAGCTATGCCACAATTATTCTTAACCACATCTGTTCCGATGTCTGTACAAGGGTCTGTAGCAGTAAGAACCGGTAATTTAAACTCAAGATACGAGAGTAAACGGGATGGATAATTTGGGATGGTAAAATCTTTATGCAGGAAGATCAGCCCAACATCACAGGACTGTACCAGCAGGTCATAATCAGTTTTTGGAATGGCAGATAAAAGTAATGCGTTTTTAGGGCGGAAAGTATCAAACCATTTCCTCATTCTGCCAAATTCTGTTCCTGACCCCACTATCACAAAAAATAATCTGTCATCTTCAGCTTTCGTTTTTAAGGTTTCTATCACAAAATCAATACCCTGAGGTTTTCCCAAATTTCCGCCATAGATAAAGATTTTCCTATTTTCCGGAATTCCATATCTGGCATGAATTTCTTTATATTGGCAAATGATTTCTCTGTTTAAAGGTAAGAGTTCAATAGCATTTGGATTTACCTCCAGTTTTTCTTTAGGAATAAAAGAATTGTGCTCCATCACAAATTTTAGATTCGCATCAGACATACACCCAATTTTATCGGAAATCAGATATAATTCCTTTTCTTTATTTCTAAAGTAGTTATACAATAATCCTTTCTTAGACATCAGCTGCATATCTACAGCATTTTGAGGGAAGATATCCTTTAGAAGAAGATATGTTTTAGCCTGATCTCTTTTTTTTATATATTTAATAAGGTTCGTAAAAGTAATAGGAGGTGTTGCATAAATAACCAGATCAAATTTCACTCCTGACAAGTGTTTTTTGATGGCTCTCAGAAAGAGTTTATCTATTGTTAGGGTAGAAATTCCCTTTTCAATAAAGTTCGTTTTCTGGATATTAAGTGTTTTTACATTCAGGAAAACAGTATTCCCTTCTTTTTTCACTTTTGTTTCTTGATTTTCGCATCTTTCAACAGGAGAAACTATGTATAGATGATGCCCATGCTGGGAAAATTCCCGCATTAAATCTTGATAAATACCACGTTCTTTTAAGGTATTTATCTTCACTAAGGTAAGAAACATTATATTCATAATTTACTCCAGACTACTCTGTTAACGTAATCGGTATAGCTTAAAATAATTCTAACCATTTTTTCTGACACATTGGGCATAGAATAATCAGCCACAAGCCTGTAGTTTCTATTTTCTGCTGTTTGCTGCTGCCTAAGCTGTACTAATCCCTGTAAAATTCTCTCAGGAGATAATCCTACCATCATTACAGAAGCTTCTTCCATAGCTTCAGGTCTTTCGTGCGCTTCTCTGATGTTAAGCGCTCTGAAATTAAGGATTGAAGATTCTTCTGAAATGGTACCGGAATCTGACAGTACTGCATAACTTCTCATTTGAAGAGCATTATAATCATGGAAACCAAGTGGTTTCAGAAACTGAATTTCAGATCTCACCTGAACCTGCATTTTATCAATCATATTTCTTGTTCTCGGATGGGTAGAAAAAATGATCGGATATTGATATTCTTCTGCAATTGCATTAAGGCTGTTGATGAGTCCTTTGAAATTTTTATCTGAATTAATATTTTCCTCTCTATGTGATGATACAACAAAGTATTTTCCTTCTTCAAGATTTAATCTTGTAAGAACATCGGAATTTTTAATGCTGGGAAGATAATGATTCAGAACCTCATACATTGGGGATCCGGTTTTAATAATTCTGTCAGCCGGAAGGCCTTCTCTTAAAAGGTATTCTCTGGCAATATCAGAGTATGTCAAATTAATATCAGAAATGTGGTCTACAATTTTCCGGTTGGTTTCTTCGGGAACTCTTTGATCAAAACACCTGTTTCCCGCTTCCATGTGGAAAATCGGAATTTGTCTTTTTTTGGCAGGAATAGCACATAAACATGAGTTTGTATCTCCGAGTACTAAAAACGCATCCGGTTTCACTTCTTCGAGAAGCGGATCTATTTTAACCAAAATGTTTCCAATTGTTTCCGCAGCTGTTTTTCCTGCTGCTTCCAGAAAATGGTCAGGTTTTCTTAAGCCTAAATCGTCGAAAAAGATCTGGTTAAGTTCATAATCGTAATTTTGTCCTGTATGGACTACAATGTGTTCTACAGCGTCAGAAGTATCTAAAGCTGATAACACTCTTGATAATCTAATGATTTCCGGCCGTGTGCCCACGACTGTCATTACTTTTAATTTCATCATATGGTTATAAAAAAGTTATTCTTATAAAGTGGAGAACTACAAAGGTAAAAAACGCGAGTAAAGTTTGCGAAAACAACCTGTATTTGTTTTTCAATTTTTCATCCTTATTAAGGAAAAAAGGATAAAAAATGATTAATGAAGCTAAAAACCAGGATAAATAGGCAAACCTATGAGCGTGATTTACTCTTACCAAAAATAAAAATATAGTATTTGTAAAAATAAAGACGTTCACTATCCGATGATAAGTGACATCTTTTATCTTTTCAATGAATATAAAATAATAAGAGATTACCATGATAACCAAACTGTAGGCAATCAAATCCCAACGGAATACCTGCTCATCAATATTTTCTATAAAATATTGGGCTCTTTCATCGGGAATTATGTTGGAAACGGTATGTTCAATTTCAGTTCCAAAAAAATAGGAAACAGGAATTGCCAATCCCCAAATCCAATAGAATTTTCTATCAACTTTCCTTATCAGTCCTGAGAAGATATATACCAATACCGGAAGCCCCAAAGAAAAATGAGATCCAAATGCCAGTAACATGAGTAAAGATTTCCACCATTTGTTTTTAATAAAAACTGCATATAAAAACATTGCAGATGCCATCCCCTGTCTGATACCGTAAACATTATAATTCCAGTAATAAAGGGAAGCTGTATGACAGATAAAAAATAATATCCAATGCTTTTTAGAAATATGTTTTGATACCAACACCAACAGTGCTACTGATACTAAACCACATAGAATAAAAAAACCTCTCTCATTGGTAATATATGAGGTAAATAAAATAAAATACCCAAAAAACAAATCCTTATTCGGCATTGGTGAAATTCCTTCTACACGTGCTATATCAAAGAATTCCCTATACATTTCTGAATCTGTGAAACCAGTTATCCCTACTGGTCTGAAACCAATAAGGATAACCAACAATAAAGGAATAAGATAGAAATAGCCTGTATTTCCATCTATATTGAGTAACCGTTTTTTTGAATAACTATCTATCACAACTCCTGTAACCAGCAATGATGTAAACAGATAGAATACAATTGAAAAAGCAGCCGGTGTATACATTTATTTATACTTTTACGAAATATGTATCAGGGTCTTCCGGGTTGAATGCTTCGTTAATCCAAAAAATGGTATAAAGATCTTCATTTCCTATATTCTTAATATTATGGGTATACCAGATAGGCATATCTACGTAAGCGGGCTCATCACCTTTCAAATAAAAATCGAAGATTTCATCAGTATCAATTTTTCTCAACTGGATAAGTGCATCTCCTTTTATTACTGCAAATCGTTCAATTTTTCTGGTATGGAAATGATCTCCCCTCGTAATCCCCGGAACTGTTGTAGAGAATGAACACTGGCCACCTATTCCAAGTCTGATCACCTCTACAAAAGCGCCTCTTGGATCTGTATGTTGTGTGAATTTTACAGGATAATGGTTTTTAATATCGAAATAACAACGGAAAGTATTGAACAAGTTCAGATCAAAAACTGATACAAGCTGTGGAATCTCACCATTATCAAAATATAATTGTTTATAGTTTTCAAGTTTTGCCAATACTTCAGAAACTTTATTTACTGAAGTATGCTCTGCTTCGTACAGCTCTTTGGTATCTGCCGCCTCTATCTGTCCGATAATTTCCTGTACAAGTTCTCCTACGTAGATTAGTTGCACTTCACTGTCATTATCAATAACAGGAGTTTCGCCATGTGTAAGTTTGTAGCAGAAGGTAGCAACGAAAGAGTTGTAGTTTGGCTTTCCAAAAGGTCCAAAAACATTAGGAATAATCATTCCTGTAAATTTTCCGCCAGCTCTTTTTGCCCAGTCTGCCAAAAGTACTCTTCCTTCTTTTTTCGATTTCCCATACAGGTTATCTCTTTCTTCCTGAGAAGATGATGAAAATATAACATGAGCCTTTGATCCTGTTCGTTCCAAAGAATCTATTAATTTCTTTACGAGTTCAATATTGTTATTGAAAATCACTTCAGGATCGGGATGGCGGTTCATTGCCGCAAGATGTACAATAACATCACACTGTTTTACAAATGCATCCAGCTGATCCGGTTGATCAAAAAAAGATCTGTCAAACTCAATTCTCTGATACTGCTCAGGTTTTAATCCGAGTGTATTGTACAAATGTGATCCTACAAAACCGTTTTGTCCGGTTATTCCTATTTTTTTCATCACTAAATATTTTCAAAATAATCCATAGGGAAACGATGGTCATCATCAATTTCACCTAAAGAATAGTTTACCATTCCTAAAAGTTTCGATCCATTTTCTTTTGCCTGAATTGCGGATGCATACCCTGCCGGCATATAAAGTACATCCAATTTTCCGGCATTCAATTCAAAAGTAAGAATCTGAAGATCTTTTGAGGGTTCTCCCCAGTGATCAATTTTAACCAATTTAATAATAAAAGCTCCCTGGATGGCTGTAAACCAGCGTTGTTCTGTTTTATGTCCAGTCCATCCTCTTATATAGTCAATGCTGTTATTCTCAATGCAATATATTCTTTTTATTGCAGAAGCATCATAATTATTATTGACAAACAAATTTCCTCTTTCATCAGCATATTTTCCGCCTTCAATAATTTTTGGACTATTCATCTTCTAGTCCGGATATTGCATGATATCCTCTCCCAATACTTCTTTTCTGATCAAAGGAAGCTTCAAAAGAAGTTTTTTCATTCCTTCTACATCTTGCTGCTTCGTATTATGAGAATGATAATCTTCTATTTTTGAAATGTCTTTCATGCCTTCTGAGAAATATTTATCGTAATTAAGATCTCTGTTATCTGCAGGAATTCTGTAGAAATCTCCCATATCTTCCGCTTTCAGCATCTCCTCCCGTGTACAAAGCGTTTCATAAAGTTTTTCCCCATGTCTTGTTCCAATTACTTTTACCGGAATCTCTGCTTTAAACAATTCTTTCAGAGCCTGGGCCAGATCACCGATAGTTCCAGCCGGTGCTTTATTGACAAACAGATCTCCTGTATTTCCATTTTCAAAAGCAAATAAAACAAGTTCCACAGCTTCCTCCAATGACATTAAAAATCTTGTCATCTTTGGATCTGTAATCGTAATAGGTTCACCATTTTTGATTTGTTTAACAAATAATGGAATCACAGAACCTCTGGATGCCATAACATTTCCGTACCTCGTAAGACAAACTGTTGTATTTTTCAGATTTCTGGAGGCTGCTACTACTACTTTTTCCATCATTGCTTTGGAAATACCCATGGCATTGATAGGATAGGCTGCTTTATCTGTACTCAAACAAATTACTTTCTGAACATGATTTGCTTCAGCGGCATCAATTACATTCTGTGTTCCTTCTACATTGGTTTTTAATGCCTGCATAGGGAAAAATTCACAAGAAGGAACCTGCTTCAAGGCTGCAGCATGAAAAACATAGTCTACTCCTCTCATCGCCTGTTCAATACTTCTGTAATCTCTTACATCTCCAATATAAAACTTCAATTTATCATTTTTAAAATGATTTCTCATATCATCCTGTTTCTTCTCATCACGGGAAAAAATACGAATCTCTTTAAAATGCTCGGTATTGATAAATTTAGTAAGAACCGCTGTTCCGAAAGACCCTGTTCCTCCAGTAATTAGTAATACTTTATTTTGAATATTCATGGAAAATTTTTAATATATTATTATAATGACTGATAAAAGAATAGCTGTTTTTAAAGTGTTTCTGAGCATTCAGGCTCATTCTTTTAAAGTCTTGTTCATTCACGTTACTGATCGTTTCTGCAATAGCTTCGGGATCGTTATAATTTACAAAAAAACCTGTTTCTTTATCCAGATTCATATACTGAATGTCTCTGTATTGGGTTGTAATCAACACACAGCCATTCTTTAACCCTTCAATCAGGGATATAGGCTGGCCTTCTGCATTGTAATTGGTAGGTAAAATCAAAAAGTCTGCGCTCTTTAAAAGCTGATCTTTGACTTCTCCCTGAACCAACCCTTTATAGACCACATTGCCTTCCATGTTATTTTCTTTCACAAAAGTATGAAAGTAATCTTTTGCTTTTTCAACGCTGTCAAAAGTCACATCATCCGAGTTACTTAAAAAGTTTCCACAGAAATAAACCTGTGGAGAAATATTATATTTTTCTTTAAGGATTATGGATGAATGTAAAACATCCAGATAGCCTTTACTTTCAATAAGATTAGAAAGATACAAGATCACGGGTTTGTTGTGATTGTATTTTTTCTCTATCGGTTCGTCATTATCAAATTCAGGAATTCCATTAGGAACTACTTTAACTTTTCCTTTATAATTATCTACAAAATCAAAAAGGTCAATATACACTCTGGACAAAACAATAATACAGTCACATTGGCCATATGTCTTTTTGATAATCTTTTGAAGGAAAGGAGATTGTTCCAGATAGAACGTTTTAAAATTGCCTCCATGCAGATGGGCTACGATTTTCTTTCCAAATAATGCAGAAATCCAGACGAACACGAAATCCCTGTAAAAGCCCAGTTTGGATTGTGCAACTGCAATGTAGATCATCTTCGACTTACCTATTGTCATCATATAAAAGTAAATCAGCTTGATGCATGCTGTAATATATTCCAATATCTTCTGAAAATTACTGTCAGTATCTACACTTACGGTGATATATTTGAACGGAATCATTTGCTTTTTCAGTTCGTCCAAAAGCATATCAAAACATATAGACTGACCACTTATATTTTTAGGAGAGGATTTTACTCCCATTAAAACAAATTTCATCTTTGTAATTTTATATTACCCGGGCTAAAAATTCTGATAATAACAAATACAATTACCAGGGTAATAGAGTTAATAATAATATTAAGGAAACCAATATTCGAAAAGGCAACAGATCCAGAAATAAAGAGCGTATAGAAATAAATATACTTAAATCGTCCTTTCTTGCATCCCTGATAGAGTGTATTGGCAATTCCTCCAAGTAAAAAGTAAGCAATCAGTAAACCTATTGCTCCAAAGTTCATATAGGCTGCATAATTACCTACAGGAAAGGAAGTCATATAATCATCATCTACACGATAAGGTTTATCAATAAATCGTTTTTCGTTCGACATTACTGCGAGGTAAAGGCCATCATCTCCTTTTGGAAGCTTACTTACATCACTTCTTATAATAGGATGCAGTAAAATTTTTACGACATCTACATATCCTTCTCCATACCAGAAGCCATGTCTGTCAAACATATCTATGATAAATAAATACCTATCCAGTCCACTCATGTCAGAAAGCAGCTGATAAGACTGATAAGAGTTTTCGTCTTTAGTTGTCATCACAGATACCAATCCTTCATTATTCCAGGCGGCTGTTCCTCTGAATTTTGGGATGATGTACATTACTCCGAAGAAAAGTGCTATCAGTAAAATATATTTCGGCTTAAAGAATTGTTTAATGGATGCTGGTCTTTTTATTTGTATAACAATAAAACAGAATATAAGCATGTATAATATCTGAGTACGTCCTCCAGTAAGCAGAGAAGATAGCAGGAATGTAATAAAAAACGCTCCCAAGTTGATCTTTTGTACCAAGTTTAACCGGTCTCTTAAAAGATAGAGATATAATACATAATACCCGATAACCTGCTGGGTAAAATAGATATATCCCAGTTTACTTATATTTTCATTTCTATTGATAAAAATTTGAAAAAGATTATCAAGCTGTAAGGATTTAAAGTTATAAACAGAAAGTAAGTAAAATATAATACTTAATAAAAATAACAAATTCTTACTTTGCCCCACTGTAATTATATCCAGCTTTCCGATCAAAGAACTTAACATTTTTTTCATAAAAGATACAGTACCTATAATAAAAAAAATAATACAGCCTATGTGCAAAAGAATATACTTGAACAGTAAGTTATCTAAATTATCAGTATCAACAGGAGTATAGATAACATCAGGATGTTTCACTATATAAAACATATAGGGAGTAGCTAATACTGAAAAAAACAATATAATATTTATGGGTAAAAGAAAATCATACTTTTCATACCCAAAAAGTCTGTGATTCTTCTTAAAAAAGAAAAATACCAGAGTAAGAAATATTATATATAATATTATAAAAAAAGTCATCTAAGCTGTTTTAGAATTTTCTCATTGATAGAAAGAAACGCTGGCCATGAATATTTTTCTTCTGCCAGTTTTCTACATCTTGCAGGCATTCCATCCTTTTCGGAATTATTTAATATTTCCAACACTTTTAAAGCTATATTTTTAGGATCTGTGGTAGATATTCCGCCTACATTTTCATTACAATAAGTATCCAGGATCATAAATCTTTCTTCGTCATTATCTGCAAGCATAATAACCGGAACTCCCGAACTGAAAGCCTCAAGTGTTACCAATCCTAAATTAGGACCGTCTACAGTCTGTAGGTAAAGATCAAACATAGGAATAACCTCATTAACATTATCTATAAATGGTCTCAAAAAGACTTTATCTGATAATTTATAATCTTTTATCATACCAAGCAGTTTTTCTTTTTCAGGACCTTCTCCATAGATGACACCTATTGTATCTTCGTCCTCGATATGTCTGAAGGCTTCTACAAAAAGATCAACTCTTTTTATGGGGTAAAGTCTGCAACATATTCCAACAATTTTCTTATTGAGAGGTAAATTAAACTGTCCTCTGTTTTTTTTATCAGAAACATTAAATTTATCGATATCTACAGGAAGCCTGTTAATTATTACTTTGGAAGAATCGACTTTATTTTTTTGCTTTAGCTGTAAAGATAAGTATTCACTCAGTCCGATAAAAATATCTGTATTTCTATTAGGGAGCTTAGTTTTCCATATAAGTTTTTCTTTGGCATCTGCATTTTCATATACATGCATGGTAATATATATGATTTTAATTCTTTTATAAAAAATTTTCAATAACCAAAAAACCAGTGCGGAATCAGGCTGGCAACAGTATATTGTATCAATATTATGTTCTTTAAGGTATTTTTTTACTTTAAAGATCTTTGAAAGCATTTTAAAAGTACTGGTCTTATCAGAATCATCAAACTGAAATATTCTTTTTCTATCAATAGCCGGGAAACGGTCCAGTAAATCCATATTGCCGGAAAAAACAGCATAATGAAGATTATCATACTGCTGATCCAAATTTTCGAATAACTGTGCAGAAAAACTTTCTGCCCCTCCAAAACAAAGTGTATTAGAAACAATCAATATGTTATTCATTTCCTTTTGAAATTTGTTTATTAATAATATACATAGAAATACCAAATAAGCTACCACACCAAAGTATATTATATCCTAAAAAAGCAATTACAGACCCCGTAAGACCAAAATAAAATGTAAACGGATAATATAATAATGCCGCAACAATGATCATAAAGACTGAAAAGTATAGGGCCACTTTATTTTTATCCATCACTGTAAATAGATAGTTGTAAGGGATCTGAATGAAATAAACCAAAATTGAAATTAAAGATAGTTTCAATAACCACAAGTGGTTCATATCAAAATTCTTGAAGAGATAATTGATGTAGTCTGAGACAAAATAAGAAACCAATAAAATAACAAGTCCTGCCGCAAATAACGGAACCGCAAGTTTTATTGAATTTATTTTTAGCCTTTGAAGTGACACTTTATACCATTCTACCTGTTTATTAATCAGAAAGCTACTGATTGCACTTGTAAAAATAGAAAATATCCCCAGAATAGTAATAATTATACTAAACAGACCAAAATCTTCTGGACTGCATATCTTTTTTACAATAAATAAATTCAGTCTTGCAGATAATAAATATATCGTACTGCTCATTAACAGTGGTAATGTTCTTTTAAAAAGATCAGTCTGATAAGTATCAAGAAAAATGATTTTTTTGGCAATTCCTTTTTCAAAAAAAAGAAGAATAAAATTGACCAAACACCAGATTATACTGTTAAATAAAAATATATAGCTGATCTGATGCAGATCAAATCCTTTATAAATTCCAAGAACTACAAAAGATATAAGACTGATATAGTGTAAGCTTTTTAATATTGAAAATTTTAAAATTTCCTCCTTAGAAAGCAACGTATAATAATAGGTTTCAGACAAAGAATCGATTCCTCGGGAAACTATCATTAGCAATACAATTTCACTGAAAATATCTAGTTTCAATAGTACAAACGAAATAAGAAATATAGAGAATGAAATCAGGATTCTAATGATATATAAAGATATGGCATACTTATCCCTAAGTCTTGTTTTCAGTACAAAATCACGCCGCATTGTTGTTAACAACGCAACAGCTAAAACACTGGAAACCAACTGCCCCACAGTATTAGCAAATGTAAGTTCTCCAATTTCTGCGAGAGATGCCTTCTTGGAAAAAGAAATAAGGATAACAAAAACTGAAAATCCGGCAATATATTCCGGAGCAGACATCAATAGCATATTTTTGAAAGCTTTAATTTTATGTTTCATAAATCTTCTATTTAGTCTGATTTCTCGAAATATTCTTTTGCAGGATTACCTATTACAGTTTTATTATCTCCAATATTACCAACCACATTGCTTCCTATACCTATAAGACTTCCATTGCCTACTTTTACGCCATTTTTGAAATTTGAAGAAGCTCCTAAATAGCAGTTCTCTCCGATGATGACATCTCCACAAATAGTATTATTCGCTGCAACCAGGGTATAATCCCCAATTTTAGAATCATGGTGAACAACAGTATTGGGCAGAATACAAATATGATTTCCTATCTCTGCATTGGCAGTAGCTACTACTCCAGCCATAATAAGGACGTTCTTTCCTACCTTTACATTCCGTCCGATAACAGCTTTAGGATGTATAAGAGTTGTAAATCTGTTACTCTCTATTTCAAGTCCATCAATTATCTGTTTTCTTTTTTTATAAGAATCAGGACTGCCATTGACAGCCAAGATTTTGGCTTCAGGAAATTCCTGAAACGCCTCTCTGCTATAGATTTTAATGCCATACTGTTCCATTCCGATCATCGAAGGATTATCAGAAATAAAACCTATACAGCACTGTCCTTCAGACAGACAGTCTAGTGCCTCAATGCCAGTCCCGCTATAAGGAAATATTAATATTTCTTCTTTAATTTTCAATAGTTTTAAAGTATTCAGCTGTTCTTAGGATACCTTCTTCCAGATCTACTTTTGCTTCAAAACCTAAAATTTCTTTTGATTTTGCTACACTTGGGATTCTCATTTCAATGTCTGCACTAAGGGCATCTTTGAAGATGATTTTACTGTTGCTCTTCAGTACTCTGCATACAGATTCAGCAAGTCCTAATGTTGTAATAACTGTTCTCTGATTACCCAGGTTGAAGCTTTCTCCAATAGCTTTCGGATCTTCAATACATCTGATCAGACAGTCTACGAAATCATCAACAAAGCACCAGGCTCTGATTGCCGTACCGTCTCCGTAGATATAGATATCTTCATCTTTAAGGGCTTTCTTAATGAAAATCTGTAGAGCACCTTCCCCGGTTTGTCCAGGACCATATACGTTGAAAGGTCTTACAGTAACCACTGGAAGTTTATGCTGCTTGTAATAGGCATGAGCCAAATGTTCTCCGGCTAGCTTACTTACTGCATATACCCATCTTGCTTCTCCTACGCTTCCTGCAACCGCAGTGTCTTCTTCTCTACTTTTGAAAGCGTGGCTACCAAAAATTTCAGAAGTACTGAAGTCTACAAATCTGTCTTTTATTCCGTTTATTTTTGCTGCTTCCAACGCATTCGCAGTTCCTATCATGTTTACGCTCATTGTTCTTACCGGATCTTTGATTACAGTATCAATACCTGCAATACCTGCTGCGTGAACAACAACATCAGCACCTTTCATGCTTTCTGTTAAAAATGGTAAGTCTAAAACATCTCCTTTGATGACCGTCAAATTCTGGTGATTTGCTAACCCACTTGAGCTTAATGTATCTCTGTGAAAGTTATCATACACCACAATTTTATTATTTTCTATGTAATGTTTAATCAGAGTATTGGCAATAAATCCTGCTCCTCCGGTAATAAAAATCGTTTTGTTAGTTATCATTTTAAATAATTTTTTTTGATTCGTTATATAGTTATATTCTGTTGACTATTTGTGAGATTTTGAAGACTGTATCTTCTGTAAGTTTTTCATACAATGGTAAAGCAATTCCCTTAGAGTATGCTCTGTAAGCATTCGGGAATTTTTCTTTATAATCCAGATCGTATTTGTCTACATAATATTTCATGGCAGGAATACATTGAGCACCATAGTTTGCCCCAATTTTGTTGCTTCTTAAAAACTCCAGTACCTGACTTTGCTGTAAACTATCGCCAATTAAGACATGAAAAGTCTGCCATGTATGATTTCTTCCTTCAGGTACTACGGGTAAGGTGATCTTTGGGTTTATAATTTCCGATAAATACACATCTGCCAGAGTTTGTTTCATCGTAAGGATATTATCCAGCCTCTGGATCTGGCTGTGAGCCAGTGCTGCCTGAAAGTCTGTCATTCTATAGTTGTATCCTGCTTCTACAAATTCCATTCTGCCATCCTGCATTTCAATACCATGATTTCTAAGTATTCTTACCTTCGCAGAATACCCGGCATTATTCGTTGTCAGAATTCCTCCCTCACCGCTGGTAATACTTTTACGGGGATGTAACGAGAATGAACCGAAATCACCAAATGTCCCTACTTTCTTATTATTCTGAGTTGCTCCCAAAGCACATGCAGCATCTTCAATGACATACAGATTATGCTCCCTGGCAATATTCATTACATTTTCTATATCGCAGGCTAAACCAAACTCATGAACCGGGATAATAGCTTTTGTATTCGGAGTAATAGCTTCCTTTATTTTATTGACATCCATATTAAATGTATTTTCATCAATATCTACAAAAATACATTTTGCACCCACAAGTTCCACTACATTGGCTGTAGCCACGTAACTGAATGCAGGTATAATGACTTCATCACCAGCACCAATTCCTAATGTAATTAATGCAAGATGTAAAGTAGAAGTTCCGTTACTCAGAGCTGAAGCATATTCTGCTCCCAAATAATCAGAGAAAAAGTTTTCTAATAAGCCTACATTCTCTCCCTGCACCAGCATTCCAGATTTTAAAACATCCACAACACGGTTAATATCTGTTTCATTAATATCCGGACTTGCCAGTGGAACAAAGTTTGACAACATAATTAGTTTTTTAATTGATAAATCCTTTCAATGATATCTACTACTTTTAACCCTTCCAAAGCATTGGTTGTAATAGTATTTCTTCCTTTTAATACATCTACTACATTTTCAATAATATAGTGATGATTGGCAGCAGAACCTTTATAGGCACCATAATCATTCCCAGGGTTTGTAGGTGGCAATTCTGGCATTATATAATCTTTCACATTGCACACCTCAACTTTATCCATATATTGGCCTCCAATTTTTATAGCACCGTTCTCTGCGATAATTGTCATTGAACTTTCAAGGTTCTGATTCCATACTGAAGTAGAATAGTTTAATGCTCCCATCCCACCGTTTACAAAATCGAAACTAATAAATCCTGAGTCTTCAAAATCGGTAAGAGTCTGGTGGTTAAAATCAGCAAATTTTGCCTGTATATTTGTTATATCACCGAACAACCAGTACATAATATCTATAAAATGAGAAAACTGAGTAAATAATGTACCACCATCCAGATCTTTCTTTCCATGCCATGATTCCGGCTTATAATATCTGTCATCACGATTCCAGTAGCAGTTAAGCTGAACCATGTATATTTCACCTAATTTTCCGTTTTCTACCATCTCTTTTACCCAGGCAGATGGTGGAGAATAACGGTTTTGCATTACAGCAAAAACCTGTTTGTGTTTGTGCAGGGCCTGAAAAATAAGTTTTTCCGCATCCTGCTTATTCAAAGTCATTGGTTTTTCCACAACAATATGCTTTCCGGCATCAATTGCTTTATAAGATTGTTCAAAGTGGAATCCGTTGGGAGTAGCGATATTGATAACATCTACTTCTATTCCTGATTTCAAAAATTCATCTAATGACTCAAAGAAAGGAATATCATAGCTTTCAATTCCTAAAGCAGATTTATCCTTTATGTCTATAAGAGCTACAAGCTCACATTCTGAATTTCTTGTGATCATTTCGGCATGTCTCTTTCCGATATGCCCGCAGCCCACTACTGCAAATTTTATTTTTTCACCCATTTGCATATTTAAATTTTTGAAACTTTATTATTTTCTAATTTGTATTTTTCTCCACTTTCTTCACAAATGGCCATATTTTCTGAGTCAAATTGAAGCCTATGTCCGAATTCGCTCATCCATCCCATTTGTCTGGCAGGATTTCCTACTACCAATGCATAATCCAGAACTTCTTTTGTAACCACAGCACCTGCACCGATAAAAGCATACTGACCTATATTATGGCCACAAACAATCGTTGCATTAGCTCCTATGGAAGCTCCTTTTCCTACATGTGTTTTAAGATATTCATTCTTTCTGTTTACAGCACTTCTTGGATTTATTACATTGGTAAAAACCATTGAAGGTCCTAAAAAGACATCATCATCACATGTTACTCCTTCATAGATAGAAACATTATTCTGGACTTTTACATTTTTTCCCAAAACTACCTGGGGAGAAATAACAACATTCTGTCCAATATTGCATTTTTCACCCAAAATGCAACCTGTCATAAGATGTGAAAAGTGCCAAATTCTGGTTCCGTTTCCTATTTGACATCCTTCGTCAATAACGGCTGTTTCGTGTGCAAAAAAATCCGACATATCTGTTTTATATTAATTAAAATAATTTTTAATTTCTGTTATAATATGATCCAGCACTTCCTGGTCAAATTCTGTATGTACAGGAAGAGAAATAACTTCTTTGCATAGTTGCTCCGTAACCGGAAGACTAAAGCCAACCTCTACATATTGATAAAAAGCTTCCTGTTTATACAGGGGCAAAGGATAATATATCATACTTGGGATATTCTTATCTGCCAAATATTTTTGTAATCCATCTCTTTTTCCATTCTTCACTCTAAGGGTATACTGATGAAATACATGGGTAGAATTTCCAGCTCTCTCAGGAGTCCGAATTTCAGCTATACCCGTAAGATTTTTATCATAATAGTCTGCCATTCTGTTTCTTGCAGCTGAATACTCATCCAAATGTTTAAGCTTAACTTTCAATACAGCGGCCTGAATGGTATCCAATCTTGAGTTACAACCTAAAACTTTGTGATAGTACTTCTTTTCCTGACCATGGTTGGCAATCATTCTGATTTTGAAAGCTAATTCATCATCATTGGTCATCAAAGCTCCTCCATCACCATAGCATCCCAGATTTTTTGACGGAAAAAATGAAGTGCATCCGATATGTCCGATAGTTCCAGTTTTTTTAACGGTTCCATCTGAAAACGTATAATCAGAGCCGATTGCCTGAGCATTATCTTCTATAACAAAAAGGTTGTGTTTTTCTGCAAATGTAAGAATTTGTTCCATATCAGCACTTTGTCCATATAAATGAACAGGAACAATCGCTTTGGTATTGGGTGTAAGATATTTTTCAAGATCTTCCGGCTGTATATCAAAAGTATCTTCGTTTACGTCTGCCATTACAGGTTTTAATCCTAAAAGACCAATAACTTCCGCAGTCGCTACATAAGTGAAAGCAGGGCAGATTATCTCGTCGCCGGGCTGCAGATTAAGCGCCATCATGGCAATTTGAAGAGCATCTGTTCCATTGGCACATGGAATAACATGTTTTACTCCGAGATATTTTTCGAAATCATGCTGAAATTCTTTTACAGCAGGGCCATTGATAAATGCACTATTGTCTATGCATTCCTGAATACCAGCATCTATGTCTTCTTTTATTTTCAGGTATTGACCTTTAAGATCAACCATTTGAATTTTCATATTTTAGTTTTTTGAGTGCGTATAGAGGTGCGTTTTTAACTTATGACAAGTTCACTGATTTTATTTCCTATGGAAAGGCAAGATGTAGCCGCCGGAGAGGGAGCATTTCTAACGTGGATAATATTTCCGTTTTTCACGATGTCAAAATCATCAATTAATCCTCCATTTCTGTCGCAAGCCTGGGCTCTTACCCCTGAACCTCCCGGCACAAGGTCATTTTCCTGTATTTCCGGTAAAAGTTTTTGAAGTGCTTTTGTAAACGCAGATTTGGAAAGTGAACGATGCATTTCTCCCATTCCTGTTTTTCCGTATTTCGCTACAATTTTTCTAAATCCCGGCCACAGCATCGTCTGCATAGCTTCATTGAAATTGAAATCGAAAAAATGGTATCCTTCTTTTTTAAAAGCCAGCACTGCATTAGGACCAGCTTCAATATTACCATCAATCATTCTGGTAAAGTGAACTCCAAGAAACGGAAAACTAGGGTCAGGTACAGGGTAAATAAGGTGTTTTACCAAATACTTTTTTTCATCCTTAATTTTATAATATTCTCCTCTGAAAGGAATAATGACCACATCATTTTTTTCATTGGTCATTTTGGTTATCTTATCAGAATATAATCCTGCACAGGAAATAAGTTTTTTAGTCTTAAATTCGGAAATATTAGTGCTGACAATAATTTCAGATCCTTTATCAGTAATGTTTTTTACTTCATGTTTGAATCTTACTTCACCACCTGCTTCTTCAAAAAGTTCTTTTATTTTTTTCGCTATTCCCGGGTAGTCGATAATTCCGGTTTGTGGAACTTTAATTGCTTTTACGCCTTCACAGTGGGGTTCAATTTCACGGAATTCTTCTCTGGAAAGATATTTTAAATCCTGAAGTCCGTTTTCAACTCCTCTTTTATAGATATTATCTAGAAGAGGTAATTCTTCCTGTGAAGTAGCTACAATGATCTTCCCGCAAAGGTCATATCGTATGCCATGTTTCTCAGCAAAGTTGATGACTGAGTTATACCCTTCAATACAGTTTTTAGCTTTAAGGCTTCCCGGTTTATAATAAATCCCGCTATGGATTACTCCACTGTTATGTCCCGATTGGTGCAATGCCACATCGTTTTCTTTTTCCAAAATCAGAATCTTAGAATCAGGATTTTTCAATTTAGTCTGATAGGCTGTAGCCAATCCTACCAGACCCGCACCAATGATTATGATATCATAGTTCATTATCTATTATAATCTTGCATCAACCAGATTTCTGTCCAAACATGCTTTGGTATCGAAAACCACAGCATTTTCTTTTTTAAGCTGATCCAGATCCATTTCCAGAAACTCGTTGTGAGATACCGCAATGATTAAAGAATCATATTTTTTGCCTTCCTGAAGAGTTTCGAGAATATCAATTCCATATTCATGCTTTACTTCTTCTTTGCTTGCCCATGGATCATATATTTCTACATTTATACCATAATCAGCAAGCTCCCGGTAGATATCCACTACTTTGGTATTTCTGACATCCGGACAGTTTTCTTTGAATGTAACTCCTAAAATCAGGGCATTTGAATTTTTAATCACTCCTCCTTTTGCAATAAGAAGTTTCACTACTTTAGCCGCAACAAACTTTGCAATGGAATCGTTTACACGTCTTCCAGATAAGATAACATCTGGATGATATCCCAGCTGTTCAGCTTTGTGTGCCAGGTAATAAGGATCTACGGAGATACAATGTCCACCTACCAATCCTGGTTTATATTTAAGGAAGTTATATTTTGTTCCAGCAGCTTCTAATACATCATTGGTATCGATACCTACTCTGTCAAAAATTAATGCTAATTCGTTAACAAAAGAAATGTTTACATCTCTTTGTGCATTTTCAATAGCTTTTGAAGCTTCTGCAACTTTAATGCTGGGTGCTTTGTGAGTTCCAGCTGTGATGATTTTTTTATATAAATTATCTACTTCTTCAGCAATCTTTTCGGTAGAACCTGAGGTTACTTTTTTAACACTGGTAAGAGTATTCACTTTATCTCCAGGATTAATTCTTTCCGGAGAATATCCTACAAAAAAGTCTTCGTTAAAAGTAAGTCCTGAATATTTTTCAAGAACCGGTACGCATTCTTCTTCTGTACATCCTGGAAAAACCGTAGATTCATAAATAACAATATCTCCTTTTTTAATGATTTCTCCTAACATCTTTGAGGCTGAAATCAGTGGATTAAGATCAGGAGCATTATATTTATCAATAGGGGTAGGAACTGTTACAATGAAAACATTAGCTTCCGCAATATCAGATAACAGGCTTGTTGCTTTATAGCCTAAAGAACCATTTGATTCGTTATATTTTTTCAGTCCGTTATTTAATTTATCAACATCAGCTTCAAGCGTTATATCCTTTCCGTTATTAAGCTGTTCAACACGCTGTGTATTGATATCAAATCCAAAAACAGGATAGTGATCTGCAAATTCAAGAGAAAGAGGAAGACCCACATAGCCCTGGCCTATAACCGCTATTTTATATGTTGTTGTCATTAACTAAGTTTATTTTTTATTTTTTGAAACCAAGATTGTTCTGTATGCTGGTTATAACCATAACCATATTTGTTACTATATCCTAAATTTTCCCTGCTCACATCGTTAAGCACAAATCCTACATTTGTAATTTTTTTCTGATCAATATTACGGTTGGCAAATTCCAACAATGCTTTTTCTGTGTATTTAGATCTGGAAACGTAAATAGTTACATCAGAAAGTTCAGCAATAAGGAAAGTGTCGGTTACAAGAAGCAATGGTGCTGTATCCAGAATAATATATTCATATTTTTCTTTCAATTCTGCAAGAAGGATCTCATAACGCCCGTTAGATAGCAATTCTGTTGGGTTTGGAGGAATCATTCCTGAATAGATAACATCCAGGTAAGGATTAAAAGATGATACATGAATAATATCTTCAAGCTTAGTCTCATCATTGTAAAGATACTCCGTAAGCCCGGCAAGTCCTTTTCTGGCAGGATTATATCGCTGAAGCTGAGGGTTTCTGATATCAGACCCGATGATAATTGCTTTTTTCTTTGGATTCGCTAATGTCAAAGCTAAGTTGACAGATGTAAATGTTTTTCCTTCTCCTTTTACCGTTGAAGTAACAAATACTACTTTTCCTTTTTTCTCTTTTGAAAGCATGAAATTCATATTGGTAATAAGAATTCTGAATGCTTCCGCCATAGGAGTAATATCATTCATTTTAACAATCTCAGAATCTCCTTTTTCAAGACTTGGAAGTTCACCAATAATAGGTGCATGTACTAGCTTTTCAAGGTCATGTTTTGTAACAATCTTATTGTTGAAAATAGTAGATAGGTAGATAATCAAAAATGGAATTAAAAGTCCCAAAAACAATGTTGAAATAAGGACAATCTTTTTATTAGGTGCAATAGGATTTGATAATGCATATGCTTTATCTATTATTCTCGCTTTAGGAGCTGTAATAGATTCGGCAATTGCTGTTTCTTCTCTTTTTTGAAGTAACAACAAGTATAAATTTTCCTTGATCTGCTGCTGTCTTTCAATACTTCTGAACATTTTCTCAATAGAAGGAAGTTTAGATATTTTATCTGAAACTTTATTCTGCTCACCAAGATATTCATTTCGTGCCAGCTCAAGACCTACTCTGTTTCTTTGCAAACTCTGCTCAATAGACTGACGCATTGTATTGATCTGTTTGGTAATATCTACCACTGTCGGGTTTTCTACAGTTGCAGACTCTAAAAATCTGTTTCTCTGAAGAACAAGCTGATTATAAGTAGAAATTCCTGCAATGGCTTCAGGATTTTTTAGTCCTACATTGGATGGTAAAGCCTGATACTGACCCTGTCTACTTACAAAACTGATCAAAGCATTAGTAAGTTCCAGCTGTGCATCTACATCAAGCTGTTTTGCCCTTGCAGCGGCAGAACTTTCCAGACTAATTTTTGCCTCTGTTTCAAGATCTGTAAGGTTATTTTTAGATTTAAATATTTCTTTTTGACTTTCTACATCTCCAAGTTCTCCTGTAAGCCTTTTAATTCTGTCTTCGATAAAGTCAAGTGTCTTCTTAGATTCCGAATTCTTATCTAAAATAGCGTCATTGTTATATGCTACAACCAAAGCATTAAGTACATCTTGCGCTTTTGTAATCTGAGGATAGTTCATATCCAGTTTTAATACAGTAGCATCTTTATTAATTAAGCTTACTGCCAGCGTGTTTTGCAGCATGTCTACTTTACCATCTACTGTTGCAATGTAAAGTTCAAGATCATTCAGATTTACTTCTTTTAAAGCAGTCGGATTATACTTAACATTTTTAGTGATGATAATATTAGCAAAAGGAAGTCCTATTGTCTTACCATAACCGGTAACAATTTCTTTTTGAGGCTTGTCTGTACTTACAATAAGTTTCTCCCCTTCTATTTTAAGCAGAACAGGAGTGAAAATCCCACCCGGCTTCTCATTAATTACCCTTACTTCAATGGGTGAAGTATCCTTATAAAGTTCAATTTTTCTGAGTTTAGACTTTGCAAAAATATCGGTCTGAAGGTTTTTATTAATGACTACTTCTTTCATTAATCTTTTTGACTTCAGCATCTCAATTTCATTAGCAATACTGTTTGTTTTCAGACCTCCTAAATTCGAAAAGTCAGGTAAAACGCCTAAATCATTGTTTATGGGAGACGATGAGTTTTTGGCATCTTTTACAAGTACTGTTGTCTGTACATTGTAAACAGGAGTCATAAACTTCAATGCAACATAGCCTATTACCAAAGCGATAAAGGCACTTAGAGCAAACCATGGCCATTTTCTTAAATAGGGTTTTACTATTTCATTAATATCAATATTCCTTGAACTATTTTCTACTTCTAAAGGTGTTGAAGACTGTTGGGTGTTCATTAATTCTGTTATTTCTTAAATAAACTTATTACTACTGCTATTGCTGTGATAGCTATAGAAGCTGCCGTAAGGTAAAGAGTTGTATTTGGATTTTGTTTTGCTAAAACATCTTTGGTATTGCTTGAGGAAACAATAATGGCATCCCCTTGCTTAAGATTATAATATGGAGAATTAATTAAATTAGCATCCTGAATATTGATACGGCCATGAGAAACGACACCATTTTCTGTTCTTATAACCAATATGTCCTCTCTTTTCCCGTATTGTGTCAGATCACCAGCCATACCTAATGCGTTTAAAACAGTTGCCTGTCCGTTGGCTATAGTATAGTCTCCCTGCCTGTTGACTTCTCCAAGTACTGTAACTTTAAAATTCGAGAGTCGGATATTAATTGTCGGATTAATAACGTATCTGGTCATTTTTTCTCTAAGTTCATCTTTAAAAGCAGTCAAACTTTTGTCTGAAGTATTCAGTTTACCTAATATAGGAAAATCAATATCTCCATTTGCATCTACGATATAAGTGGGTCCTGAAAGTACTGTTGATCCCTGATTAGGAGTATTTCCGCCGGCCATAGCATTTGTCTGGATAAGTTCTGAGGAAGAATAATTCTGATTAAAAGGCTTTACAACATCCATATCTTTGGCAGTAATCAGAATAACCAACTGATCTCCAACCTGAATTGTGTTTGTTGAATTTTTAGCAGAGGCATTAATTGCAACCTGTTCGATATTCTGCATATAATTTAAATCATTCTTAGCATTAGGATTTACTTTACAGGAAATCACTAATGAAGATGCCAAAACTACTGCTAATATTTTTCCTTTCATTATCTTGTTAAATTATGCAAATATACATTTATATTTTATCTATTTATCGAGGGCCTCATAGATTGAATTATTGCTTCGGAATTCCGGCACTATTGTTTTAAGAATCCTTACAACTTCCACTTTATCTCTTCGCAGGGAAGCCTTGGTAATTTCTTTAGTAAGCCTGTCTATATCTTCAAATCCCATTGAAGGATCTTTAGAAATCATAATTTTATCATTATGAGTAGGAAGTGTTTTTGCATCATCACTCAAGAGTTCTTCATACAGCTTTTCTCCCGGTCTCAATCCAGTGTAGATGATCTTAATATCTATATTAGGTTCGAATCCTGATAATTTTATCATTCTTTTGGCAAGATCAATAATTTTAACGGGTTCCCCCATATCAAAAACAAAAATTTCACCTCCCTCTCCCATTGTTCCCGCCTGAAGTACCAGTTCACATGCCTCAGGAATCGTCATGAAATATCTTACAATCTCCGGATGGGTAATGGTTACCGGCCCTCCAGCTTCAATCTGCTTTTTAAAATGAGGAATTACAGAACCGTTGGATCCTAACACATTTCCGAATCTTGTTGTAATAAATTTGGTAACGTTTCCTTCTACATTCTGAAGTGATTGCACAAAAAGTTCTGCAGCACGTTTGGAAGCTCCCATTACGTTAGTTGGATTTACAGCTTTATCTGTAGATACCATTACGAACCTGTTTACTTTATACTTGCTGGATAGTTTTGCAACAATCTTAGAGCCTAATATATTAACAAAAATAGCTTCATGAGGGTTTTCCTCCACTAAAGGTACATGCTTGTAAGCAGCTGCATGGTATACCATTGAGAAATTATACGTCTGGAACAGAGATTCCATTCTGTGATGATTGGAAACATCTCCTAAAACAAATTTGAAAGCGATATGAGGAAATTTCTCTCTCATTTCAAGTTCAATTTCATAAAGCGGAGTTTCTGCCTGATCTAAAACGACAATCAATGAAGGATTGAAAAGAGCAACCTGTCTTACAATTTCACTTCCTATGGATCCTGCTCCACCGGTTACCAATACTGTTTTATCAGAATGTCTGCTTTTGACTTTTTCGTTCTGAATTTTGATAGGCTTTCTATTTAACAAATCCTCAATTTGAAGATTTCTGATAGATCCACCCAGATCACTGTCTCTAAGCTTTTGTACAGATGGTGCTTTAAAGACGTTAAGATCTTTCTCTAAAAACAGATTCACCCATGAATTCATCTCATCTCTGGCCATCATTTCTTTAACAACAAGAACGCCGTCAATGATAAGATCTTCTTTGGTGTTTTCTTCTATTTTTTCCTTTTCATAAATAGGCTTTCCCAGCAGGGACGCCCTTTTGGAGTCTGTTCTTTGTGTCAAAAAGCCTACTACCTGATAGGGAAGACTTGGATTATCAAGAATAGCACGTGCAATGGCAATAGATTGTTCATCAATTCCCAATACGAGAATTCTTTTTTTCAGTGCACTTCTTCTGTATTCCCTTACAATATGGAAAAATTCTTTCACATAAAGTCTGAAAAGAAATAGTCCCATAAATGAAATTACAAAATAAAGCATCAGATAAGGAGTAAGGATAAACTTACTTCCTGTGATCCAGAAATAGCAGATATTTATTGTTCCGATAGCCAGCATTGTGCAAAAACAGGAAATCAGAAGCTTAAATAAGTCTATAAATGTGGAATGGCGGATAATCCCGGCATAGGTCTTGAAGGCATACATAAAAGCAGCATTTACAAGAATAATAAAAGCAAAAATCAGACTTTTATCATCATGATATATAAATTCCTGCTTGGTAATTTTTGCGATAATGTAAGTAGAAAGAAATAAAGATATTACAAGAATAATAATGTCTATTACAAGAATTATCCATCTAGGAAGATATCTTACGTCTGAGAGATTGACAACATTATCCCCTCCAAATATTGTTTTTCTAAGAGAATTGTACATTGTCTGTATTGGTGTTCATATTTAATTAAGGTATAATATCTAATTATCCAGTCAAAGATAATTTTGACACAATCATACAAAAATAAATAAATTTATTTCAATATGCTGAAATCAAAAATAAATTTGATGTTATATTTATAAAATCTAACAATTTCATTGTGGTACAGCTAAAGCCACCGACAAAAATCATACCATAAGAATACTTATAAAAATGACATTTATTTGTGAATATTCTTTATTTCAGCTGTTTTTAAAAAAATTATTTATTAAATCTTTATGTATCAATCTTTTTCAATGAACTGATTATTTTTTTACGAAAAGTCATAAGTCAAGTTTTTTTTAAAATTCGTTAATATTCAGTCAAAAATATCAATTATTTTTTCATATTCAAAACCTTTACTCATTAAATGTTTTATTGTTTTGGTTTTTTTTTGATATTCTTTCAAGCCCGTTTGTCTGGAATAGTAATCTTCAAAAATCTTTCTGATCGTCTTCTCATAGTCTGAATCATCAATCTCATCAAAACATGAGTTGATTAACCTTTCAGAAATCTGTTTCTGCTTCAGATTCATTTTAATTTTGGTCTTTCCCCAGTGCTTGATATAAAACTTACCTCTGATATAGCTTCGGGTAAATCTTTCTTCGTTCAGATAATTTTCTTTCAGGAGAAATAAAATAATATCTTCTTTCGCTTCCTCAATAAGGAGAAACTCTCTCATCTTCTGCTCCACTTCCGCATGACAACGATCCTGGTAAACACAGTAATTCACCAGTTTCTGTTTAATTTCGTCAAAAGTATAGGATTTCTTTTCCATTTGAATAAAAAAAGAATGAGCAGACTGCTCATTCTTTATATGATATTGGAATGCCTGTTAGTAATTAAACAGAGCTTTACCTTCCATTAATTCGTTTACCTTTTTTCTTACAGATCCAAGAACCTCTTCATTTTTGATATTGTCTACTACATCAGAAATCAATCCGGCGATAGTATCCATATCATTTTCTTTTAATCCTCTTGTTGTAATGGCTGCAGTTCCCAACCTGATACCCGATGTTGTAAATGGAGATTTATCATCAAAAGGAACCATATTTTTGTTACAAGTAATATCAGCAAGTACTAATGCTTTTTCAGTTTCCTTACCGTTTACTCCTTTGTTTCTAAGGTCTACCAGCATCAAGTGATTGTCTGTACCTCCACTAACGATATCAAATCCTCTGTCGATCATCGCTTTTGATAATGCCTGAGCGTTAGATTTAACCTGTTTTGCATATGTTTCGAACTGTACATCCAAGGCTTCACCGAAAGCTACCGCTTTACCAGCAATCACATGCTCAAGCGGTCCTCCCTGAATACCTGGGAATACAGCACCATCCAATACCTGGCTCATCATTTTAATTTCTCCTTTTGGAGTTTTGTGGCCGTATGTATTTTCGAAATCTCTACCCATCATGATCATTCCTCCTCGTGGCCCTCTAAGTGTTTTGTGAGTAGTGGTAGTTACTACATGACAGTGTTCGAATGGTGAGTTTAATAATCCTTTTGCTACTAATCCAGCCGGGTGAGCGATATCTGCCCAAAGAGTTGCTCCAACTTCATCTGCTACCTCTCTGAATTTTGCATAATCCAAATCTCTTGAGTATGCTGAGAAACCAGCGATAAGCATTTTTGGTTTTTCTCTTAGTGCAACTTCTCTCATTTGGTCATAATCAATAAGACCTGTTTCCTGCTGAACTCCGTAAGAAACTACGTTATACTGAATACCAGAAAAATTCACTGCAGAACCGTGAGTAAGGTGTCCTCCCATTGAAAGGTCCATCCCCATGATTTTATCACCTGGTTTCAAAACGGCAAGATAAATGGCAGCATTCGCCTGAGAACCGGAATGTGGCTGAACATTCACATAGTCTACTCCGAAAAGCTCTTTAGCTCTGTTAATTGCTAAAGTTTCAACCTCATCTACTACTTCACATCCTCCGTAATATCTTTTTCCGGGATATCCTTCAGCATATTTATTTGTCAGTACACTTCCCATTGCTTTCATCACGTTTTCAGAAACAAAGTTTTCTGATGCGATAAGCTCTAATCCATGAGTTTGTCTTTGTCTTTCCTTTTCAATCAGGTCGAAAATAATATCCATTTTACTTTTAGTTTTTGAAATTTTCACCCCAAATGTACGGAATTTTCGTTGAGATTTCTCTATTGAAAAAATGATTTTTAAACACTAAAAAATAAAAAAATACCTCCTTTTATATTAAAACCGTATAAACTTTTACATTGATTATTTTAACCATAAAAGACCCAAAAGTTTAAATACTTAAATTTTATAGGTCCAAAATTTATGCATAAATACACCTTAGTTTCATAAAAATCTTCGATTTTCATCTTATGTGAACTTTTCTGCGGACTCATTTTAAACTTACTTAAATGAACTAAATTGTTTTAAAATGAAAACTTTTGTGACTTTTGCGGTTTTTTTTTAAGTTTAAATAAGAAAGCTATTAAAATTCTTCATCCGAAAGCTCTTTATTTACGACAGCACCAGCAAAACTTCCCTGTGCAACTGCATTGGCTACGGAACGCATCATGGTCACATTATCTCCACAGGCAAAAACTCCTGGAACATTTGTTTTCTGCATCATATCTACTTTAATAAATCCCTGTTCTGTCAGTTCACATCCCAGATCCTCGGATACATTGATATTTTGTTCAAAAGGAATTTTGGCATATAAAGCCTGTAAGGGAACTTCTTTTCCATTTTTGAAAATAATTTTCTGAATGGATCCGTTTTCATGTTTTATTTCTCCAATTTCCTCCTCGTTCAGAATGATTTTATTCTGCTTCAGTTTTTCAATCTGTTCATCAGTAAGAACAGCTTTTCCATTGGTGAATAAGGTGAGGTTTTTAGTCAGATTAAAAATCAGTTTTGAAAATTCGTAGGCCATGTCTCCATTGGAAAGAATTCCGGTTACTTCATTTTTCACTTCATAGCCGTGGCAGTAAGGGCAATGTATAACAGAGATTCCCCAGCATTCTGCAAATCCGGGAATATCCGGCATAAGATCTTTTACTCCTGATGCCAGTATCATTTTTTTAGCCTGAAATTTTTCACCGGCTGAAGTTTCAATTTCAAAACCTTCAGTTGTTTTTACTGTTTTCACCACTGTTCCATTGTAAAACCGGACCGTACTGTATTTTTCTACATCTTCTTTTGCCAGCTTTGCAATTTCTGCTGGTGTTTTGCCATCGTGAGTCACAAAATTATGAGAATGAGGAGTCTGCCTGTTACAAGGTTTTCCGTTATCAATAATGAGAACATTTCTTAAAGATCTTCCTAATGACATTCCTGCTGATAATCCTGAATAGCTCCCTCCTATTATGATGGCATCAAAGTTTTTGTTTTCCATAGTTCAGTTGATAGTTGATAGTTGATAGTTGATAGTTGATAGTTGATAGTTGATAGTTGATAGTGCAAAGTTAACATAAAATCAACTAATGCAATAATGTTGCAATAATATTTATCTATTAACTTTATCCTGTCTACAAATCATCATTTTTTATTCTTATCGAAAACTACTTCCACTCATTTTTGACTTCATCAATTTCGTCCTGAATTCTTTTATTGACATCTATTTTAGCTCCCTGCAAACTGAAAATTGCGGTACCTCTTTCTCTTGCATATGGATTGGCAATGGAATCTTTTAATCGGGCAACTTCAAAGAAAGAACCGGATTCATTCAGTTCTTTTCCTGCTTCGGAAGCATCTTTTACCCTTATAACATTTTTATATTTTTTACTCAGATCTATCCAATTGATATAGTCTGCATGAAATGACATTGCTTTTACGCCAATTTTTGAATAATAATTAATAGCTCCTGTCTGTCCGTAATTATCACACAATACCATGGTATTTCCGGACTTTGACAATTTAGAATATTCTTTATCCACTTTTTGAGCCAGTTCTTTCCAGCCCTGCATATCGGCAAAATCCTGTGGTAAAGGATGATCTTTTCCATCTTCCCAGCGAAGCAATCCTAATTTCCTGTACTGTTCCTGATGGGATTCAATATATTCGGGACTTTTATTCGGAAAGGCGACATGATATAAAGGGAGAAATAATAGTATGGGAATGAGAATACTGACAGGTTTCAAGAATCTCTTCCAGCCATTTTCAAATAAATTTCCAAGAAAAACAGCTCCAAAAGCAATATATACCGGATAAAGTCCTATTGCATAATAATCTTTTGCTTTAAAAAACAAAAACAGGGTGATCGTGATGATATAGCTCCAGAAGAAAAATCTGAATTTCTCAAAAGGTTTATACAACAACAATGCTCCCCATCCTGCAATAATTACAAAGGCAACTCCAATGAAAAATAATACCTGAGATTTCATAAAATCCATCCTATTTACATGGACAAGCTGTTTTTCTGAAAGTTCTTTCATATGATGAATAACCGGAAACTGGTTCTGATACTGCCAGAGAAGATTAGGAAAAATGATGATTAACGCTAAAAGCGATGCCCAATACACATGGGGCTGCATAAAAATCTTTCTCTGCTCTGTTAATAATAATGCAGGAACAAGTCCCAACAATGAAAAAGCAATATTGTATTTGTTTAATATTCCAATTACGAAAATAACGGCTCCAATGTAAATCCATTTTACTTTTTGGGAATCAAAATATTTAATCAAACTATAATAAAGAAACAGCCACAGAAAAATTTCTAAAGACGTTGGCTGAAAGAGCATATTTACCCTGAGAAGTACTGAGAATAGAATCCCTGAAGCGGCAAGTATTTTAGCAAACAGGCTTCCATTAAGTTCTTCAACGATCTTCCATGTCAGCACAATGGTTAAAGCTCCGAATAAAGCGGGAAAAAATTTAACCCAAAATATAGAATTCCCAAGCATTTTAATGATCCAGGCCAGCCAGGAATTAACCGGAGGAACTGAGAGATATCCCCATGCAAGATGGTTCGCCTGATCAAGATGCAGGTATTCATCTCTGTGCAGCTCATACTCAGGGCTTATCAGTGAGTATTGGAGCGCAAACTTGGCAATGATAAAAAGAATCAGAATCCAGTAGTCTTTTTTCATGGAGGTATCGTTTGGAGTTTAAAAGTAAGACAGTTTAAATCTCTTTTTTGTTACACTTACATTATTTCAAAGCTATTATTAATAATTTCAGTTTTAATCTTCTGAATATTGCCAGACCAATACTTAATTTCTTCAATCTTCTCAGGACATTCTTCCAGAGGAATTTTCTGACAGGCTACTAAATATTCCTGATATGTTTTCAAAATAGTATTCAGGTAGGTTTCGTAGTCTTTAGGATTTTTAGGAATATAGCCTATTCCATCACAGCCACAGCTATGAAAGCATTTTCCAGTTTTAAAAAGACTTTCTATGATTTTCCATTCTTTGACCGCTGTTTTTTTAGGAGCCTTGAAATCTTTTCCAAGATCAGCCATCACACTGGTGCACTCAGGACATTTTATCGTTCTGTTTTCAATCTCTGAAACAATTTTCTGAAACTCTTTTGTTTCTGCTTTTGTAAAAACGTATCCTATTTTACGAATTGATTTCCCATCGGGTTCATGATATATTTTCTCTTTTTCAATCCGGCGTAAGATATCAGCACTATCAGGCTGTTTAAATGATTTCCGGCATTTAAAACATACATAGTGTGATTTATAAGTTTTCGCAGCGTATCTGCACATTTTTATGGGTTTATCTGATTCAAATATAGGAATTTACTCCTGTAAAAGGTTTTGATATAAAAAAAGAATCCCGGAGAACAAAAATTCTCCAGGATTCACAGTTTAAAAGTGTATAGTGTAGTTTATTATTTTTTATTCGCTTTTTCTTTTAGTTCTTCTTTGTCTTTATCAGAAGGGTTCCAAACTTTTATTTCAGTGTCTTTTGTAATGTTTGATCCCGGAAGAATCTGAACGTTGATACCGTCACTTGCTCCCAATTTCAAATATACTTTCTTGAATTTCCCATCTTTTTGTTTTACTTCTACGAAAGCTACATCTTTTCCTTGTTTCTTTTCATACTGAACTAAAGACTCATCCAATAATAAAGCATTTTTCTGAGAACTTAAAACAATTTCACCATTTGCAGAAAAACCTGCTCTAATATACTCATTATTAGGATTAGTTACATTCCCTTCTACCGGAAATTTGATTGTTCCTGCATTATCTTTTCCTTTAGGAGCAATCATCGTCAGTTTTCCCGGGAAAGTTTTGTTTTGCAGGGCACCGATTACGATATTCATATCCATTCCCTCACTCAGTTTTCCAGCTTGTGCTTCATCAATTTCACCTTTAAAGATCAGAACATTCAGATCTGCTACAGAACAGATTGTAGTTCCTGCGTTAAAGTTATTGGCTTCAATTACCTGGCTTCCTGCTTTTACCGGAACTTCAAGTACAGTACCTGAAGCTTTGGAACGGATTTCAGTGGTCGCTAATCCCTGCCCTTTAAGTTCAGGAGTCGCTCCTGTCTTAGCGATCTGTAATCTTTTTTGAGCAGTATTCAATTGCTGTTGGGCATTTTTCAAAGTTTGTTGTTGAGAAAACAACTGCTGCTGAGCGTTCAGATACTCCTGTTTAGATGCTACTCCCTGCTTGTATAGTCTTTCCTGCATTTCAAACTGCTTCTGCATATTTCCTACATTCATCTGAGCATTACTGATCTGAATCTGCGCATTCTGAACTTCCTGTTGAGATGCGTTTACTTCAGAGATGCTTGGAACGATTTTAACGGTAGCAATCAACTGTCCTACTTCTACTTTATCTCCTTCTTTTACTAAGATTTTATCTATAATCCCTGCGATATTGGGTTTAATTTCAATTTCTTCTTTGGGAACAATTTTTCCCGTCGCCATTACCTTATCATCCATATTCTGAACAGTAGGTTTACGGGTAAGGAACTCCTCACCTTCTTTAGAGTTTGATTTTATAAGATAGCCAAGCCCCGAGAACAATGCCACTGCAAATAAAAGCCCCAACACAATATAAATGGCTTTTTTCCAGGTGAATTTCTTTTTCATATGTATAGTTTATTTTTTATTAAATAGATTGAAAAATTTAAAGATTAAAAGATTGATTCTGTGCATTTATTAATCATTTATCTTTATTTTCAAATTGTTTGATTTTCAAATTAATTACTCTGTTCTTAATGCTTCAATAGGTCTGATTTTTACGGCTCTCTGTGCAGGAATCATCCCGATTATCAGTCCCAGAATTACCATTACAGCCATCGCAGCAAATACATTCCCATAGTTGACTGTCGGATTATAGAAAGGAAATGAATCCTGTCCCTGGGTAACCGCATTAAGAATCATCAGCACAAAAATTCCAAACATAAAACCTAATAATCCCGAGGAGAGCGTGATAACCACACTTTCCAGCAAAATCTGATTTCTTACTTCTGCCGGTTTCGCTCCCAATGCTCTTCTGATTCCGATTTCTTTGGTTCTTTCTTTTACGGTAATCAACAGGATATTTGAAATGGCAATTACTCCCGCCAAAATGGTAAGTGTACCCACGATAATTGTTAATAACTGCATTCCTGTAAGAAAACCTGTCAGTTTTTTAAACTCCTTTCCAAGGTTGAAACTTCCGAAAGCATTGGTATCTTCAGGTGAAACTTTATTTTTTGTTTTTAAAACCTGCTTTACATCTTCTTCTACAGAGTTCACATTGGCATTGGGCTTACTGACAATGGCAAACAAGTCAATCTGATCTCCTGCATTATACATTTTTGTATAGGTAGAAAGCGGAATGAAAGCCGTTTGGTCATTTTCAAATCCTCCTCCTTTTTTCACTCTGAAAACTCCAATTACATTAAAGAATATCCCTTTAATATTGATTGATTTCCCAATGGGATTTTCTTTTTTCTTGGCATCAAAGAAGTTTTTATAAATTTCTTCTCCAATAACTACTACATTTTTATTTCCAGAAACATCAGCATCATTGATATAGCGTCCGAAGATCAGTTTCTTTTCCGAAATCTTATTTCCTACGGAGTAGTCTCCGGTAAGTGAATAGGTCCCGTTCTTCCCGTTTCTGGACATAGACTCTCCCGGTGTTCCGGTAAAGCTTCCCCTTGCATTTTGTGGTGATATATAGTCTATGGCTGTCACTTTTCTTTTCAGCATTTCCATGTCGTTCAAGTTCAGGTGAACTTCCCGTCCCTTAGGAAATCCTTCATAAGGAATAGAGGTTTTCTGTGCCCAGAGAAATATTGAGTTGGTGGCAAAACCGGAAAACAATTTATCAAAACCATTCTCCATTCCTTTGGCTGCTCCAAGAAGGCTTACATACAAAAACATCCCCCATCCTACGCCGATCATGGTAAGAAATGTTCGGAGTTTATTATTCCTCAATGAATAATAGATCTCCTGCCAAGTATCTTTTTTAAATATGATATTCACCTTTTTGAATTATAAGTTATAAATTATGAATTATGAATTTCATTAATCCGTTTATCTTTTTTGTAAATTACTCTGTTCTCAATGCTTCGATCGGTTTGATTCTTGAAGCTCTGTATGCCGGAACAAATCCTGCAATTAATCCTGAGAAAATCAGGGCAATGAATGCCATAATAATGGCTCCCCAGCCCACACTTGGACTTTTGATGAAGAATTCTTCAAGGCTATCGCCAATAAGGCTCAATGTTAAAACTCCTACTCCTACTCCAATAAGTCCAGATACCACTGTGATTACAACACTTTCCTGAACAATCAGACCTACAATGCCGCTTGGTTTTGCCCCAATAGCCTTTCGTACTCCGATCTCCTTGGTTCTTTCTTTTACGATATACACCATAATGTTACTGATCCCAATAATTCCGGCAAGCAGCGTTCCCAGGCCAATGAATCCAACAATTGCTGTAAGAACCGCCATAAACATAAATGTGTCATTCATGTTTTGGGCATTATTCCATACCCGTATCCCTTTTTCATCATCAGGAGAAACACTTTTTCTCGCTTTTAGTTTATCTTTAAGCTCATCACCATATTTAATGGCCTGTTCCGGAGTCAGTTTATCATTGTATGTAATATAGGCTATATTTACTGTATCAGAGCCTTTTTTCATCTGCTGTAAAGTTGTAATAGGAACAGTAATATGCCTTTCATCGCGATCTCCTCCATCATCTGAAAAAACTCCAATAACCTTATACATCGTTCCATTAATATCGAGTTCTTTTCCTATCGGGCTTCCATTTTTAATCAAATCCCTCTGAACCATTCTTCCAATAACTGCAACATTTAATTTCCTTTCAAGATCCATCGCTGTGAGATACCTGCCATCAATCATTTTTCTGTTTTCAATGACTTGCTCTCCTGGTTCAGCCCCATTAATCTGATAAAGACCACTTTCTTTTCCATATTTCACCATTAAACTGGCAGTATATCTCGGGCTGGAAGGTCCGGCTTTTTCCTTATCTGCATTAATTAAAAAGTCATAGTCTGAGTTATTCATTGTTATACTTCGATCAGACTGAAGGCCTTTATATGCTAAAGAAGTTTTTCCTGTAGAAAAAATAATAAGATTTTTAGCATCTCCTGCAAACCCTTCAGAAAATGCATTCTGAAGTCCTTTTCCAATTCCAAAAAGTACAATGAAAATAAACAGCCCCAAAGCTACAGTAAAGCCTGAAAGCACCGTCCTAAGTACATTACTCCGGATAGAACTGAATATTTCCTGCCAACGATCTAGGTCAAACATAGTTTTTATTTTTTTACCTTGTAAAAAAGTCAATTAGCTGCGCTCTCAATTTTCTTCGAAGTCAATTAACGTTGTTGTCAATTTTATTCTTCACCAGACTTTAATTACGACCTAATTACTTTTTACATTTCTAATCTCTTTTCAACATTTTACTCAATAAAATAAATGTCGTTTTTATTAAATTTTCAATTTTTGTCAATCCTTGTCTTTCAATATAATTACAATCTATAACAATATCAAAACAAGAATCCAACTCAATAACCGATCCTCTGGCAATTTCAAAATACCTTTTCCTTTCCAGTTCAGATTTTCTTGAACATCCTTCAGTAATATTTGATACTACAGAAGTAGAAGCTCTCCTTATCTGGTCGATTATATTAAACTTTTCATTATCCGGAATTTTTGATAAAATTTTATAACATTCTATTCTTAATTCTCTGGCTGACTGATAAACATCAAGCTTATAATGGTTCAGATTTAAAAACATTTTTATTTTTTTTCATATTCATTTGTGTGTGCATTTTATAAATTATTTGTCCTCCTCATTGTAAAATTCATTTGCGAAGCAAAATTGACCATTCACTATTCACTTATAGTACAATCTGCTTAATAAACTCATCACTTTCAATAATCCCGTCTTTCAGTACTACATTTCTTTTGGTTTGTGCAGCAACATCCGGTTCGTGGGTTACAACGATAATTGTTTTTCCTTCATTATTGATATCCTGAAGAAGCTTCATAATATCATGAGTGGTTTTGGAGTCCAGTGCTCCTGTAGGCTCATCTGCCAGCACTACTTTTGGATCGGTAATTAAAGCTCTTGCAATAGCTACCCTCTGTTTCTGCCCTCCGGAAAGTTCACTTGGAAGGTGATTGGCCCATTGTGCCAATCCTACTTTCTCCAGGTATTCCATCGCTTTCTGATTTCGCTCTTTTCTCGGTACATTCTGATAGTACAGAGGAAGGGCTACATTTTCCAACGCCGTTTTATAATTGATAAGGTTAAAAGACTGAAAAATAAATCCTAAAAACCTACTTCTGTATTCCGCAGCTTTTACTTCAGATAAATGTTCGATAGGAACTCCATCCAATTCATAGGTTCCTGAATCTTTTTCATCCAGAATACCAATAATATTAAGAAGTGTAGATTTTCCGGAGCCGGAACTTCCCATAATAGAAACAAACTCTCCTTCAGAAATATTCAGATTAATTCCTTTAAGGACATGAAGTTTGCTTTTCCCTGTATCGTATGACTTATTTAAATCCTGAATTACTAACATTAAGTGATGTATGTTTTATACCCAATAAGTAGATGATATTTTCAAATTGTTACAAGAATAAAAATTTATTCAAATATTTTTTTGTTTAACACTATAAGCCTTTATTAATAATACTTTACAATATTTTGTTTAACTGTAACTTGGTATTTCCATCTATTTATCCCCAGGATTGCTGTCCAGCCTATTATTCGAGCCCCTTTCATGTAAATGTGGAAAACTTTTCAAGCTAAAAGTCAGCCTATTAGTATTTACCTCTTTCAAAATCAGTTCTTTTTTTCGAACTTTGCTGTTAGTTCTTTACAAGAAATACTGATTGAGGAAAGTGAATAACTTTAATTCACAATATACAGACAAACAAAAAGTTAAGTATTTCCGGAACGTTATCCACAAGGATCTAAATTATTTAATTATAAAGATATTTAATATGGGAATTTTTGATAAAAGAGTAAGCTATAAGCCATTTGAATACCCGGAGGTTCTTCAGTTTGTAGAGGCCATCAACAAATCGTTCTGGGTGCATTCGGAAGTGGACTTTACTGCAGATGTTCAGGATTTTCATTCGCAGTTGGAACCACATGAAAAGCATGCTGTGAAAAATGCGCTGTTAGCCATTGCACAGATCGAGGTGTCTGTAAAGACATTCTGGGGGAATTTATACAACCACCTACCAAAGCCGGAATTCAATGGATTAGGATCTACTTTTGCAGAGTGCGAGTTTCGTCATTCTGAAGCATATTCCCGTTTATTAGAGGTACTAGGATATAACGACGAGTTTCTTAACGTAATCGAAATTCCTGCTGTAAAAGGAAGAATCGAGTTCTTAGGAAATGCGCTAAAGCATGCTAATTCTGCGACTCCTAAAGAGTATGTTTCTGCTTTATTGTTATTCAGTATTTTAGTGGAAAATGTGTCTCTTTTCTCGCAGTTTGCGATTATCCTTTCTTTCACAAGATTCAAAGGATTCATGAAAAATGTTTCCAATATCATCGCATGGACTTCAGTAGATGAGCAAATTCACGCGAATGCAGGAATCTACCTGATCAACAAAATCCGTGAGGAACAACCTGACTTATTAACAGACAGCGATATTGAAGATATCTACACCTTAGTAGACGAATCTATCGCAAGAGAAGGTGATATCCTTAGCTGGATCTTTGAATTGGGAGAAATCGACAACGTTTCTAAAGAAGATCTTCTTAACTTCATGAAATACCGTGTAGATGACAGCTTGAAGAAAATCAATATGAAAACAAGATACAACATCACTCCGGAACAATACAGACCAATGGTATGGTTCGAGGAAGAAGTTTTTGCCAATTCATTAGATGATTTCTTTGCAAAAAGACCTGTAGACTATACGAAGCACGATAAGAGTATTACTGCAAACGATTTGTTTTAATACAGAGGCGCGAGCGAAGCGAGCGTCAAAGCAGTCAGTATTAGGATTATCCTTTTTCTGACAATATAGTGGAATTGCTGTTCATGAATAAAGCACAAATACAAAAGAAATGATCAATGTAATAGTAACCTATACGGTAAACCCCGAATTTGTTCCAAACAATAAAACCAATATCCAAAAGTTTCTGGAAGATTTCAAGAATTTAGATCCTTCCACCTTTGAATATAAAGTTTATGTAAAGGAAGACGGTGTTACTTTTGTACATTATTCAAACTACATCAATGAAGAAGTTCAGCATGAAGTTTTGAATGTTCCGTCTTTTAAAGAATTTCAGAGGTTAAGAGATGAAAGCGGACTGAACGGTTCCCACAAAGTAGAAATTTTACAATCAATACTATAAAAAAACAAAATTCCGGAGTGATTCTCTCATTCCGGAATTCGAAAATATAACATCTATGGAAGAGCAAAATTCAAATATATGGTGGCTCAATGAAGAGTCTGAGCAGATGCTGAACAGAGGATATCTGTTGAAAGGTGAAACGGTAGACGGAGCTATCGACAGAATTACCACTGCCGCTGCAAAAAGGTTATACAAACCTGAACTTCAACCGGCATTCAAAGAAATGATCACAAAAGGATGGATCAGTTTCTCTTCTCCTGTATGGGCGAATATGGGAACAGAAAGAGGTCTTCCTATCTCATGTTTCAACACTCACATTCCGGACAGCATTGAAGGTATTACTCACAAAATGGGTGAAGTAATCATGCAGACTAAAATCGGAGGAGGTACTTCAGGGTATTTCGGAGAATTGAGAAACAGAGGAACCGCTGTAACGGATAACGGAAAATCTTCAGGAGCAGTTTCATTCATGAAGCTTTTCGATACGGCAATGGATGTTGTTTCTCAGGGAGGTGTAAGAAGAGGTGCTTTTGCTGCTTACTTAGATATTGACCACGGAGATATTGAAGAATTTTTATCCATTAAAGATATCGGTAGCCCGATTCAGAACCTGTTTACCGGAGTATGTGTACCAGATTACTGGATGCAGGATATGATTGATGGTGATATGGAGAAACGTAAAGTTTGGGCAAGAGTATTGGAAAGCCGCCAGCAAAAAGGTCTTCCATATATTTTCTTCACAGACAACGTAAACAGAAATAAACCTCAGGTGTATAAAGATTTGGGAATGACGGTAAATGCAAGTAACCTTTGTTCTGAGATCATGCTTCCATCTACAATGGAAGAATCTTTCATCTGCTGTCTGTCTTCCATGAACCTTGAGTTGTACGATGAGTGGAAAGATACAGATGCTGTAAAATTAGCAGTATACTTCCTGGATGCTGTATTATCTGAGTTTATTGACAAAACTGAAGGTAATTATTATCTGCAGGGAGCAAGAAACTTCGCAATGCGTCACAGAGCTCTTGGATTAGGAGTTTTAGGATACCATTCTTATTTACAGAAAAATATGATTCCGTTTGAAAGCTTCGAAGCAACTCAGTTCAATGCAAGAGCATTCAGACATATTAAAGATCAGGCTGAGCAGGCTTCAAGAGAACTTGCCAACATCTATGGAGAACCGGAAGTATTGAAAGGATATGGATTAAGAAATACCACCACAATGGCTATTGCTCCTACCACTTCAAGTTCTGCAATCCTGGGACAAACTTCCCCTGGAATTGAGCCTTTCTCTTCAAACTATTATAAAGCAGGTCTTGCTAAAGGAAACTTTATGCGTAAGAACAAATACCTGGCAAAACTTTTGAAAGAAAAAGGACTGGATAATGAAGAAACGTGGAGAACCATCATGTTGAACCACGGATCTGTACAACACCTGAATGAGCTTACTCCTGAAGAAAAAGCAGTATTCAAAACATTTAAAGAAATCTCTCCAATGGAGATTATTTCTCAGGCGGCACAGAGACAGCAATATATTGACCAGGCACAATCACTGAATCTTCAGATTCCTTCTACAATGCCTGTAAAAGATGTCAACTATCTTTATATTGAAGCTTGGAAAAAAGGAGTAAAAACACTTTACTACCAAAGAAGTTCATCAGTTTCAAAAGAAATGATGGTTAACTTCGTTTCATGTTCAAGCTGTGAGGCATAGGACCAAGTAATAAACACGCTATATTTACAAAAGCATACCGAAAGGTGTGCTTTTGTCGTTTTCATAGATCTTGATTAATAGTTTAGTTCCCCAAAGATTGCGCAGATCTTCACAGATGATTGTGTGTACTTAAAATCGTTTAATAAAAATAAAAATGTACGTCTTTTATTGGTGAAATTCATCATTCATCATTCATCATTCATCATTCATCATTTACAAAAAAAGGTCCGGAAAGAAAATCCGAACCTTTGAAAAAGAATTATATGAAGTAAAATGTAAAAGCGTGATTAAAAATTGTATCGAACCCCCAGTTGAGCCTGGAATCTTGATGCAAATTGATCAATAGTATAAGGCAGTCCAGGGGTTTTGAAATTGTACGTAGGATCTCCGGCAGAAGGTTGTCCTGTCGTTACATTCCCAACCTTTGTTAATCCTACACTTGCTGTTGAATTGAAAGTATTAGGTACAAAATATACTTTGCCCCAATCTTTATTTAGCAGATTGGTAAAATTGATGATACTTAATGAGATTTGTATATTATTCTTGGATTTCTTGCTTAGCCTGATTTCATCCATGATTCTGATATCTACTTGAATATTCCAAGGAGTAACATCACCGTTTCTTTCTGTGAATTTGCCTCGTCTGGATTTCAGATAGTCATTATTGTTGACAAAGTTTTCATAGTCTGCAATCTGCTGCTGAGCAGTTACCACAACATTTCCTGAAGCATCTTTGATAGGAACGATATACTTTGCAGCTTCTGCAGCATCTTTAAAGATATAGGCAAGTCCTGCTGCCTGTCCTGTATTGGCAATTGTACTGTTTACAAATCCCCATGAAAAAGGATTTCCGGACTGAGCATTGAAATATACATTGGTGGATAACCTGTTCATATCGGAAATATTAAAGGCATATCCAAGATTGGCTACCACTCTGTTTTTGATGGCGAAATTGGAGGTGGTCAGTTTCGGATCATTAGGCGTAAGAGACTGGTTCATCTGCCAGTTACTTTCCATAGAGTTTCTGATACCATTGGTAATATCTTTAGCATCTCCGTAAGTATAGGCTACAAAGAAATTAAATCCGAAATCATACGACTTTGAAAGCTGTGCTGTCAGGTTATACCGATATCCTTCTTTTGTATTGGATAAAAGATAAGCGTTAGAGAAGTTACTGTTGATATTTGTGGTATAGATCGGCATTTCATGGTTCGTATCATAGCTGTAATAGGTCACATTATCCGTCTTGTTCACCTGCTGGAATTTCAGATCATAAAGTACTTTTGTATAGATTCCTTCTAAGGTTAATTTATATCCTGCCAAAGTATAATCGAAAGCTAATGAACTCCTCCACACTCTTGGCATTTTAAAATTATTATCAATAAGGTCTACCTGTACTTTTGAGGAGTTCTGCCATTTCGGGAAATTGGCACTGTTCAATGGATCTCCGTTGGCAGCAAGCTGTGCTGGTGTCGGTGCATTATAATCATAACTTCCAAAACCTACTCCATCATTATAATAAGCATATCCTAACCACGCGAAAGGAATTCTTCCCACAAAAATCCCTGATCCTCCTCGTAGTACCATAGATCTGTTTTCTGTAAGATCAATCGTAAATCCAAGTCTTGGAGAGAATGTTGGCTTATTCAGGTAGTTGTTGGTAAGCTGACTTAGTGGAGTGTAGCTGTAGGTATTGCCAGCGTTTGGATCCTGAGGAGAGTTGGTTACCAGTGGACTTAGTTGTGGTTTATTTGGCAAATCTGTATAATCTACTCTTACTCCCGGTGAAAGTCTCACTCTTCCCCAGTTGATTTCATCCTGAAGATACATGGAAAGCAAATTTACTTTATATTGTGCGTAAGGATTATCAAAAAGTGTCTGTCTGCTGTCTCCGTTGAAAGGGTAAGTACCTCTTATCCTTGCAGGTGTCCCATTATAAAAATCAGTTAAGTTTTTATAAGAAATTCTTCCGTTTAAAGCATTCACAAAACCATAGTCAATGTTATAAAGCTCATTGTGAGTTCCCAATAAGAACGTATGATTTCCTGTTTTATAAGTAAGATTATCTGTGATTTCAAAAGTTTTCTGCTTCATATTGAAAACAGTAGCCTCTCTGTCATTTCCTAACAGAATCGTTCCGCCATTATAAGCAATTTCCACCTGTGGAAACATCGCATTACCCGAAGTAGGATCTCTGTAATCATGAATGGATGAGTATCCCACCACTAAATTATTGCTCCACTTGTCATTAAAACGGCTTTTCAATTCAAGTGTAGTGGTAGACGCTGTATTTTTCTGAACGAAATCCATACTGGAGAACCTAAAGTTGGCTCCGTCTCTTTCCAGGTTGGATGCCTGTGAAAATACCGTATTATTTTTAATGGATAAAGTGTGTTTATCATTAATTTTCCAATCCAGTTTATTGAAAAGTTTAGAACTTTCAGAGAAGTTGTTGTACTGATTAAAGCTTCCTACATTGAAACCATATTTATTTCGTACAAAATCTGAAATCTGCTGAGCAACCTGCTCATTCACCAGTGCTCCCGGATCGTTGGCATTATAAAATACAGGATCTGTTCTCTTGGTATACTCAAGGTTGGTAAACAGGAACACTTTATCTTTAACCACCGGCAATCCTACTCTTCCACCATAAATAAAATCTTCAAAGTCACCTGGCATTTTAGAATTATCCCCTACTCTGTTTCTCCCTGTAATAGCTGCATTTCTTCCGTATGCATAAATTGAACCTGTAACATCATTACTCCCACTTCGGGTTACTGCATTAATACTTCCCCCAAGAAAATTTCCCAATTTCACATCGTAAGGTGCAATATACACCTGCACATCCTGAATAGCATCCAGACTTATTGAATTAGAACGCGTACTGCTTCCCGGCATTCCTGAAGTCCCGGTTTGCCCTCCCAATGAAGGACTGAAACCAATAGCATCGTTATTGATAGAGCCATCAATCGTCACGTTATTATAACGGAAATTGGTTCCGTTGAAAGAGTTGTTGGCACTCTGAGGAACCAGTTTGGTAACATCCTGAATTCCACGGTTGATATTCGGAAGGCCGGAAATTTGTGCCTGGCTGATTCCTACTCCATATTTTGCAGTCGTTTTTTTGGATGTAATTTTTACCTCATCAATTCTTTTTTCTTTGTTTCCTACTTCTACTACAGGCAAGTCGTTATTTCCTAAAGAAAGCTGCAGATTCGGATTTTCATAGATAACCTGTGATCCGTCAGATATTTCAATTTTGTAAGGCCCTCCCGGCTGAAGATTATCTAAACTGAACTGCCCTTTGCTGTTACTTTTCGTCTCAAAGGTACTATTGGTAGGAATATGTACTACCTTTACTGTGACTTCGGAAGAAATTCCCTTTAATCTTCCAAAAATTTTAGAGCTGGTTTCCTGTGAAAATGCAAACCCAAACGATAACAGAGCAAAAGCACAGATGATTTTTTTCTTCATATTTTATTCGCTATAAACTTGGTGTAAAATTATACCTAGTAAAAATGAAGTAGGGTAACATAGAATTAACATTACGTAACAGAATGTTTAACATTTCCTTAAAAAAAACTTAATAGAAACAAAGTAAAAGTCTTAAAAAATTTTCTACATAAAACCTATAAAATGCTCTGTTTTTCAAGTATCTCAAAAGGTTTTAATTTCTTAAAATTTCATTATATACAATCATTTTCTGCTAAAGTAGTTTCCGTAGAAATCATGAAATGCTCTGAGATTTTTGGTTTATATTTGTGTTTATTGTTTAATACCAAAACTACAGATATGAAATTCGGACAAGTAGAAGACCCTTCAAAAATAGATTTCACATTACCTAAAGACCATCCCAGAACTAAAGAAATACTGGCACTCAATAAAAAAGGTCTGGAAAATATTTCTATCGGATGTGCAAAATGGAACAAAACAGACCTTAAAGGGTTTTATCCTAAAGGAACTAAAGACGAGCTGACCTATTATGCCACTCAGTTTAATTCTATCGAACTGAATGCTACATTCTACGGAATGCCAACCCCTGAACAGGTAACAACATGGAAAGAGAAAACTCCGCCAGACTTTAAATTTTTTCCAAAGATCACCAATACGGTTTCCCATTTCAGAAGACTGATTGATGTAACAGATCCGGTGACGCAATTTGCATCTTCGGTGATCAATTTTGATGAAAAACTGGGAATGGCTTTCCTGCAGCTTCATGATAATTTTAAACCTAAGGATTATGACAGACTGGAAAAATTTGTAAAAGAATGGCCCAAAGAAGTTCCTCTAGCAATCGAACTCCGAAATACGGAATGGTTTACTGATGAGGAAATCCTGAATACTACCTGTGAGCTCTTTGAAGCCCATAACATCACCAATATCATTGTAGATACTGCCGGAAGAAGAGATATGCTTCATATGCGCCTTACAACCCCCAACGCATTTATCCGCTATGTAGGAGCCAACGCAGAAAGTGACTACGAAAGACTGGATGACTGGTTGAAGCATCTCACAAAATGGAAAAAAGAAGGACTTCAGAATCTTTACTTTTTCGTACATCAGAATATTGAAAAAGCCTCTCCTTTATTATCTGCTTATTTCATCAAAAAAGTGAATGAGGAATGGAAAACGGATATTCATATTCCACAAATGGCAACGGAGAGTACAGGAACGCTTTTTTAAATTTAAATGGAATAAATTCGGTATAAGTAACTTCCTTTTCATCATGAAAAAATTCGTACCTTAGAGTATAATGTTTTCCAATAATCATTATACTTTAAAAAACATAAATCATGGAAAAGGAAATTTGTACAATCAGTATTGCCAATAACTGGCTTGGTGATGAATATATCTTTTATGAAAATCATACCATAAAAAGAGTATATGATAATCACAGTTTGAATTCCAATAAGAGCGAATGGCTCGAACCTAAAGAAATCAGTAAACAGAATAAGGATAAGCTGATCAAAGCCTGTCCTGAAGAATTTAAAGAACGGATTATGCAGATTCTGGATTATCCTTAACAAAAAAGGTAATGAGTATTTGAAACTCATTACCTTTTTTATTTATTTTTTCTAAGAAGCAATACCAGATTGAGAAATATAAGCAGAAAGTCCAGTGTAATCCAGATTCCTAATTTTGTATTCTCATAATTATAAGCATCTACCTGCTTTTTGGCGGCATCAGAAAGTTTCATACTTTGATTAATATAATTCTGTACTTCTACAATCTGATCGATATTCTTATTGGGTACGGAATGCTGAGAAAAGTACACCAGGTTTTTCTTTCCAAGATAGCCTGCAATCCAGTATTCATCAGACTTATCCATTTTCAGGTATTCTATCCTGTAATATTCCGGACGTATTTTCCCTATATGCTTAGGTTCAAGGTTTGTATTTTGCTCTGTTTTGTTTACTTTGATCAGGTAAAAATCCAATGCCTGCGGAAGTTTATTAATCACCTGCAGCCCTACAGAATTATCCACAAATGCCACAGCACTTTTCTTGATAAACCAATACGTAAAAACAGAAATTGAAAAAACTACTGTTACGATACGAAACAGCTTCGCCCACTTGGCCATACTTCCTGATTTAACCTTAAACAGGATCAGAGAAAGAACACAAGCCAGAAATATTATAAAAATAATGAGTGTCATATTCTACAAAGATACTTCTTCTCTCTATTTTATCTATATCTGAGGTCATTTTTTTAATTTTACCCCATCATGAAAAAGAGCTTTTTCTCTTTCTTTTTGTTCGGATTATATTTTCTAATCTACATTCCATTCTTTATAAAACTGATCAAGGAAATTCATCATATACTGATGTCTTTCTTCTGCCATTTCTTTTCCTTTTTCAGTATTCATCATATCTTTCAGAAGCAATAATTTTTCATAGAAATGATTAATAGTTGTTCCGTTAGATTTTTTATATTCTTCTTTGGACATTCCCAATTTGGGTTTCATATCCGGGTGGTACATCAGGTTATTTTTAAAACCTCCAAAGTTGAATGTTCTGGCAATTCCGATAGCTCCTATCGCATCAATACGGTCGGCATCCTGTACAATCTGAAGCTCAATGGGCGGATTCTCCGGTGCCTGATCTCTGTTTTTAAATGAAATATTTTCAATCACAAATAATACCTTACGGATGATTTCTTCAGAAACGCCCTGTTCTTCAAGAAATGCTCTGGATATTTGGGGAGCAATGGTTTCATCACCGTTATGAAATTTAGGATCGGCAATATCATGAAGAAGAGCAGACAATTCTACTACTTCTTTGTTACAATCTTCTGTTTCTGCTATTTTAGCGGCCAGCTTCCAGACTCTTTCAATATGAAACCAGTCGTGTCCTGCTTCTGCTCCTTCTAATTTTTCTTTTACAAATGCTACTGTGTTGTTAATCGTACTTTTCATTTATCTATCAGTTCATTTAAAATAATATCCCAAAGCTTGTTGTTGTAACTTCTAAAAAAATTGACATGTCCTATTTCTTTTTTATCAGATTCTGAAACATTTACTAACCGGTAAGTTGGTTTAAGATTAGGATAGGTGTCATTTAATAAACTCAACACGCCTTTCTCTGTCAGCCAGACATCATCTTCCGCCCGAATTACAAATACTTTCTGGGTCAAATTTTCAGAAAAGTTATCAATTTTCTCCAACAATCTGTTGGTTGATTTCTTGTTTAAAATTAAGGTTCTCCAGTCATATGCGCAATTTTTTGGAAGACTTTCTCCCAGTCCGAACCAATGGGCGGGAAAATATCCTAACAATGAAGTCGTTAACGGCTGAGCAATTCCAAAGCCTAAATAGGCTTCAACTTTTGTCATCCCTTTAAGGTTTCCAACAAAGGCATTTTGGGTTCCCACAAAAACAAATTCTTCAAAGATGTTGGAATCTTCATTCATTCCCAGAATCAATGCGCCTACAGAATGGCCTAAACAGTATTTTTGGTGCTCTTTAAAAGTTGATTTAATATATTGAGTTACCGATTTATAATCTTTGGAACCCCATAACCTCATAGAAGCATGAAATCCTCTCATATCTTTCGGTTTGGAAAGACCAATTCCCCGGTAATCATAAGTAATGACAGTAAATCCCTGTTCAGAAAAATAGCTGGCAAAAGAAAAATAAACCTGCTGTTTTACCCCAGTTGCTGAATTAATCAGTAGTAATTTCCCATTATCTTTTTCCGGTTTAAACAAATGGGCGGTCAGCGTGACATGATCTTCTGTGGTTAGTATTAGTTTTTCCATAGTATAAAAAGAAAAAATCCACTATAAAAGTGGACATTTTACTTATATTTTTATGTTAAGTTTCAGACTTTTGATATGTCGTAAATAGCTTTAGGAAAAGAAATCTGAGATTCTCGGAAGTCCTGTCTGAGAGCCTTTACCTCCGGAAACTCTTGATGAGACTTCATTTCCGAATTTTACACATTCTTCGATAGAATTCCCATGGCACATCGCAATGGCAAATCCTGACGTAAATGCATCACCCATTCCCATTTTATATACTTTTTCATCCTTATCGTTTCTGTAATATTTCATTTCTGTACCATCAAAATAAATGGTGGAATTGGTATCATCTCTTACAAAAACTTTATTGAAATATTTTTTAAGAACCTCTTCTCTTTTTTCTTCCCCGAAAATAACGTACAACTCATTGCTTTTAGCAACAATAAAGTCAACCAGTTCTAAAATTTCTTCACTGACTCTCATTGCAGGTGAAGCGTATAATCCTACTTTTTTTCCATATTTCTTGGCTTTTCTAACGGTATGTTCTACAACATCCATAGAAACTTCAAGCTGTACCAGCACAAGATCTGTGGTATGAAAATACTTATCTGCCTCGTCTATATGTAATTTGCTAAGGTATTTATTGGCTGCCGGTACTACAACAATAGCTGCATTTCCGTGGGAAGTGGTTACATAGGCCGTTCCCGTAGCTTCTTTATCTGTTTCGTGAACAAATCCTACATTCACGTTTTCACTTACCAGATTTCTCATAATCTGCTGCCCAAGAGGATCCATTCCTACACATCCGATAAAGTATACACTTGCTCCCAGCCTGGCTGTACCTACTGATTGATTAGCGCCCTTACCTCCAAAATAACTATCTGACTTAACGGCTAAAACCGTTTCATTAGGCAAAGGGAGTTTTTCGGTTTCAAGAACCAAATCTATCGATGAGCTGCCCACAACAATAATACGGGGTTGTTCTGATGAGAAATTCATTGTGTTTTGTATTAGCTTTAAAATTTATAACTGACAAAAATTGCGTCTCAAAAATAGCTAATTTAAAATTAACTTATTTCTATAAATTCAGTAATTATTTTCACTGGCTGCTGATCTTTGTTATACGCTATATAGCTGGCATAAAATCCTTCTCCATATCCGGTTTCAAAAGCAAATATAGTTCCGGGATGTTCTTTTGCAGGTTTAAGAAAGGCATACTGATCTATTGCGCCGTTTTCATCAAAGAAGTAGTCATGGAAAAATTCTTCGTAGATTCCCATAAAATCACCTCCTTTATTTTGATACAACCTCTGTTCAAGTTCGTTCAGACTGTTTTGGGTATCCACATCCATGAAACATCCCATCCCGCTTTCTACAGGATATCCGAACACTTCTTCTTTCGCAAGATCTTTTATATTCTGTCCTGCTGTAGTGGCCATTTTCCATTCTTTAATTTCAGAATTACTGAATATAATTTCGGCATAGGCTACACAGTTGCTCTCTCTTTCTTTGTGTATCATTACAGAAAAATCTCCTTTGGGAAATTCTGTGGTAAAAGGAAGCATATCATTAGTGATCAAAGGATCACAGGTAACAATCTTTCCACTTGAAAGGTAGATCTTCCCTACTTCAAAACTTTCCAGCAACGGACTTTCTACAAAGTCTTTCGAGAATAGTTTTTGTATGTTTTCTATATGTGTCATTTTTATTTATTCTTTTAAACCATCAGGCTGGATACAATTTTCATCTGTACCCAGCCTGAGATTTCTGACAAATTTATTGTCTATATTTTACAAACTTTTCAGTTTCTCTTCAAGGATAAAAATATCTATACTTTTTACCAACTGCTTGTTTCATCAAATATTTTAAATAATCCTTCTCTATATGGTTGCTTTAGCTGCTTTATTCTGTTTTTCAAAACTTCCCAGCTTTCTTCTGAATATGATTCCAAAACAGCTTTCAATTCCTCTTTATTATTATTAACATAGTCTACAGGAACTGGAAAAAAGTTATTCCAGTGGGGCTTTTCTTCAGAATTTTCATAAAGAGCAACTGTTCCTATCCTATCATTGAGTTTTCCTTTTCCTTTATAAGGTAAAACCTTTATGACAGGAAACTTACCTCCAAAACCTTTGGATAGATTGGTAGTAACAGCAATCATTTTAGGTTTTTCAGAAATGACTATTGCTCCGTTAGAATCTCCATATTTAAAATGTTCTTTTTGCCTTCTCCAATAAAAAATATTTACAAGTAAAAGAATAATAAAAGCAAATCCTCCCCATAGCCATGAAACATCCCATGCAAAAGCTAACGAAAACAATAAAGCAATTAACAAATAAATAGGTTTATAGATGTATTTTATCAATACAAATGGCATTACTCTAACCCTTCCAGGATTTGAAGCAACTGTTCTACTATCTAATGTTAAAATATCTCTATTGTCATCCATATTTTAAGGAGTATTAAATATTTTACAGACTTTTCAGTTTTTCTTCAAGGATCGCAATCTTATCCTGAGCATCTTTTTGCTTCTTACGTTCTCCCTCTACAACTTCAGGCTTAGCATTCGCAACAAATTTTTCATTGGAAAGCTTCTTTTCTACTGAAACCAAAAATCCTTTTAAATATTTTACTTCTTCTTCAGTTTTAGCTTTTTCCTCACCTAAATCCAAGTTTTCACTTAAAGGAATAGAAACTTCAGTAGCTCCTACCAGGAATGTAAAGCTTGGCTTATCTGTTTTCTGCCCGAAGTGAATTTCAGAGATATTTGCTAATTTTCTTACTACATCTTCATTGGCAAATTCAGTAGCATTGGTATATACCTCAGCGGCTTCTCTTGGTGAAATTCCTTTTGTCTGACGGTAATTTCTAACTCCTGAAATCAATTCTGCTGCAGTTTCAAAATTCTTAATAATAGTCTCATCAAACTTTCCAGCTTCTTTCTGCTGAGCGATAACTAAAGCTTCATCAATACTTCTTTCCGAAATAGTCTGCCATAATTCCTCTGTAAGGAAAGGCATGAACGGGTGAAGTAACTTCATCAGCTCTTCAAAGAAATATATTGTTTTGTTATAAACATCCTTAGAAATTCCTTCTCCATAATTGGGTTTGATCGCTTCAAGGTACCACCCACAAAAATCATCCCAAATTAATTTATAGATCAAATGCAGGGCATCAGAAATTCTGAATTTCTCGAACTGATCATTAATTTCGGCAATTGTTTTATTAAGCTTGTTTTCAAACCATTCAATAGCCTGATTATCTGTAGCAATAGCTGGCTTATCTTCATGATTCCACATGTTGATCAGACGGAATGCATTCCAGATCTTCGTCATGAAGTTTCTTCCCTGAAGCATTAAATCTTCATCAAAAAGAAGGTCATTTCCTGCTGCAGAGCTCAATAGAATTCCTACACGTACTCCATCTGCTCCATATTTATCCATTAATTCAAGAGGATCAGGAGAGTTTCCAAGAGATTTTGACATCTTTCTTCTCTGCTTATCTCTTACAATTCCTGTAAAATAAACATTCTTAAATGGAACTTCTTTTCTGTATTCCAATCCGGCCATAATCATTCTGGCTACCCAGAAGAAAATAATATCCGGACCTGTAACCAGATCAGATGTTGGATAGTAATAGTTGATATCTTTGTTTTCAGGATCAAGCAATCCGTCAAATACAGACATTGGCCATAACCAAGATGAGAACCATGTATCCAATGCATCATCATCCTGTCTAAGGCTTTCTATCGTCAGAGTTGAATTCCCTGTTTTTTGTTTTGCCAGTTCTAAAGCAGCTTCTTTAGTTTCTGCAACTACAAAATCTTCATCACCTTCTCCATAATAGTAAGCAGGAATCTGCTGTCCCCACCAAAGCTGACGGGAAATATTCCAGTCACGAATGTTTTCCATCCAGTGCTTATAAGTATTTTTAAACTTCTCCGGATAGAACTTCACTTCGTCATCCATTACTACATCCAAAGCGGGTTTAGCAATTTCAGCCATTTTAAGGAACCACTGTACTGAAATCTTAGGCTCAATAACAGCTCCTGTTCTCTCAGAAGTTCCTACTTTGTTTACATAATCTTCTGCCTTTAACAAAAGATCTTTCTCTTCAAGTTCTTTAGCGATCTGCTTTCTTACATCAAATCTGTTCTTTCCGGCATAATGTAAACCATGTTCGTTAAGATTTCCGTCATCATCCAGTGCATCAATCATTTTCAGCTGATGTTTCTGTCCGATTTCGTAGTCATTGATATCATGGGCAGGTGTAATTTTCAAAGCACCTGTTCCGAATTCTATATCAACATATTCATCCTCAATAATTGGGATTACTCGGTTAACGATGGGTACAATTACATTTTTACCTTTCAGGTGAGCATATCTTTCATCATTAGGATTGATACATACGGCTGTATCCCCGAAAATAGTTTCAGGACGCGTAGTCGCTACTGAAAGGAATTCTTCTGAACCTTCAATTTTATATTTAAGGAAATACAATTTCCCGTTCTGTTCTTTAAATATTACTTCTTCGTCAGAAATATTGGTTTTCGCTTCCGGATCCCAGTTGACCATTCTGTAACCTCTGTAGATTAATCCTTTATTATAAAGGTCTACAAAACTTTTGATAACCTGCTGCGAAAGTTTGTCTTCCAAAGTGAAGCGGGTTCTGTCCCAATCACATGAACATCCTAACTTTTTCAACTGCTCAAGGATGGTTCCGCCATATTTATTGGTCCAATCCCAGGCATGCGTTAAAAATTCTTCACGGGTAATATCTGACTTATTGACTCCTTCAGACTTCAGTTTAGCAACAACTTTAGCTTCAGTAGCAATTGAAGCGTGATCTGTTCCCGGAATCCAACAAGCATTAAATCCGCGCATTCTTGCACGACGGACCAGAACATCTTGAAGGGTATTATTCAACATATGCCCCATGTGTAATATCCCCGTTACGTTTGGCGGAGGAATGACCACGGTATACGGTGGTTTGTCATTAGGCTCTGAATGGAAAAATTTGTTTTCCAACCAGTAATTGTACCATTTTTGTTCTGTTTCCTGTGGATTGTACTTTTCTGAAATCTGCATAAATTCTATTTCTTTGGCTTGCAATTTGCAAAAATAGTCTAAAGAAAAAAATTTTTAAGCATGAATTAAAATAATTTTTAACTTTGTTTCACAAAATTTATCTAACAAACGTATTAACATTCAAGAATATGAAAAAATTAATTGCAGGAATTGCACTATTCGGGACATTTGCTCTGGCATCTGCACAAACAATTACATTTGATAAAACAACTTTCGATTACGGTACTATTAAGCCTAATGCTGACGGTACAAGATTCTTTACGGTAACGAACTCAGGTGATAAGCCTTTGATCCTTTCAAATGTAAAACCGTCTTGTGGATGTACAACTCCTGAATTCAGCCAAGATCCTATTATGCCTGGGAAATCAGCTAAGATCAAGGTTGGATACAACACCGCTATTCCTGGCCCTTTCAACAAAATGATTGAGGTTTTTTCTAACGATCCCGCTAACAACAGAAGTGTAATCTACATCAAAGGTAACGTAGATGCTAATGCTCCTGAACCAAAAGTATTGACTCCTGCTGAGCAGAAAGAAGCTGCTAAAGCTGAGAAAAAAGCTGCAAAACTTGCTAAAAAAGCTGCTGCGAAGTAATCTCTACTCAAAAAAAATAAAAGAACCGTCTCCAATGAGGCGGTTTTTTTATTACATTTATGTTTGATTAGGTGGCAGATGATAGGTAATAGATGGCAGTAAATGTATTGACGTTTATCAAATATATTATCTAGGTTTTAGCTGAAGCCTTCGGATTTTTTTTAAATGGCTGGGCCAAAGCCCCCCCTATTGAATTTAAAGAACAAGATCTTTTAATCTTTTAATCTTTTAATCTTTTAATCTTTTAATCTTTTAATCTTTTAATCTTTTAATCTTTTAATCTTTTAATCTTTTAATCTTTTAATCTTAAAAATATATGGATACCGATTTCTCAGATGACTTTAAGGTAAATGGAAAATTTTCGATAAAAAAAACGTCAACTTCTTATAAAGGAAAGCTTACTAAAGAAGAAGGAGAGCAAATGCTGATTCAGGAGAAAGAAAAACTTCGTGAACTGCAGGAAAAATTATATGCTGACGGAAGCCAGTCTTTGCTTGTTGTATTACAGGCTATGGATGCTGCCGGAAAAGACAGTATGATAGAGCATGTTTTCGGAGGAGTGAATCCTCAGGGATGTAATGTGACCAGTTTTAAAACCCCAAGTTCCAAAGAATATTCCCATGATTTTTTATGGAGACATTATCTTGCATTGCCACAGAAAGGAATGATTGGAATTTTCAACCGTTCTCACTATGAAAGTGTTCTCGTTTGTAAGGTGCACCCTGAATATAATTTGAGCGAAAAAACATGGTCTTCCGTAAAAGACTTTGACAGCAAATTCTGGGAAAACAGATATGAAAGCATCCGGAATTTTGAAAAACACCTTTCACAAAACGGAACTACAATCGTTAAGATCTTTTTGTATGTTTCCAAGGATGAACAGAAAAAAAGACTTCTGGACAGAATTGACGAACAGGAAAAAAACTGGAAATTCTCTGCTGGAGACCTTCCGGAAAGAGCATTATTCGATCAATATATGGAAGCTTACGAAAACGCAATCAACGAAACATCAAAAGAACATGCTCCGTGGTATGTGCTTCCTGCTGACAGCAAATGGTTTGCAAGAGTAGCAGCAATCCAGATTATTATTGATACTCTGGAAAAAATGAATCTTAAATATCCTACTCTTTCTGATAAAGACAGACAGGAGCTTCAGGAATCTAAAAAACAATTGGAAAGCGAATAAATGAGGTTGGAAGATGGAAGCATCAAGATGGAGGTTTTAAAAACTTCACTCTTCCAGCCTCTGACTTCCAGCTTTTTAAAAAAAATCACGAGAAAATCTATAAGCCGGATTCTGTACTTCCGAAGAAGCGCCTGTTATTTATCTACGTGGTACATTGCTGCAACACTTGAGCTGATTACCCCTCGGTTTTCAGGACGAGCCGCCCCTATTTCCATTGCTGAAAAGAACCGATATACTTACCATTGCACCGCAAAGAGTTTACCTGGTTTCACTACAGCCGAACTGTACTTGCTTTCTGTTGCACTTGTCCTACCCTCACGGGTGACGGATGTTATCCGCTTTGCTGCTCTATGGTGTCCGGACTTTCCTACCTCCCGTAAAACGGGAAATCAACAAGCCGATTTTCTCGCGGAGGCAAAGGTACGCAAATTTTGCGGTTAAAAAGGTAAAAGTTCAGAAAGCCTCAATGGTTTTAAGCGCTATGTAAATGAGTAAATATATAAATATTTTTCTTTTGTTTTTAATGAGAATATAAATTACATGCTACAATATTCAAAGCATGTTTACTATTCTATGGTCTAGCTTTTACGATTTTTTGTTATAATTTTCACCAATTACCACTTTATTATTATCTTCGTGCCATTATATATCTATGGATTCCAGAGAAAAAGAATTTGCGCAGCTTATCAAGGATAATCAGGGACTGATTATTAAAGTATCGCGTCTGTACACAAATTCTCTGGAAGATGAAGAGGATCTTTTCCAGGAAATTGTGTTACAACTCTGGAGAAGCTATGATTCCTTTAAAGGAAATTCTAAAATTTCCACATGGATGTACCGTGTAGCGCTCAATACAGCCATTACCCTCTTTAGAAAAAAAAGCAAAAGCCTTCCTACGAATGAGCTGGACATCAACCATAAAGATTTTGTGGAAGATGACGATGAAAAACAGCAGCAGGTATCACTTTTGTATACTGTAATCAAGACTCTTCCGAATGTAGAAAGAGCCATTGTCATGATGTATCTTGACGATCTGCCTTACAAGGACATTGCAGAAAACCTCGGAATCACTGAAGTCAATGCACGCGTGAAAATGAACAGATTAAAGAAAACCCTTAAAGAACAGATGGAAAAATATGCCTGAATTTGATTTAGATAGCTTTAAGAAAACATGGCAGGAACAACCTGTACAAGATAAATATGACAACACTGAGATTCTTCAGATGCTGAATAGAAAATCACGTAACTATGTGAAATATATTTTCTGGATCAGTGTTATAGAATTTCTGTTCTTTTCGGTATTGGGACTGTTTTATCTTTTCCCGGAAGAGGAATCAGACAGCTTCCGTAAAATGCTGGAGCGATTAGGGGCTCAGGAATCTCCTGAAGCAGAAAACAATTTTGGTTATGCTTATCTGGCTATAAAAGTCTTAAGTTTATTAATTACAGCTTATTTTGTATTGAAATTCTATCAGAATTACCGAAAAATAAAGATTGAGGAAAATCTGAAAGGGCTTATTACCCGCATCATTAAATTCAAAACAACAGTCAATGCTTTTATTCTCATCAGCATTGTTTTATTGTTAATATTCACTTTTGTACTTATCGCTTTCATCTTTTATATATTAGATTCTCAGAATATACAGCCTAATGGCTCCAACCTTACGATTGTTATTGTTGGAATTGCCGTAAGCTCATTGCTTGCAGTCTCTATGATCTGGTTTTATTACAGACTGGTATATGGAACAATTATTAAAAAACTTGATAAAAATCTAAAGCAGCTTAAAGAAATAGATTCTCAGGAAAATTAATATACATAGGCATAGTTCGGGATATAATTGCTAATTTTATTCCACCAAATCTTAAACTATGCCCTTATCTTATGTGTATGGAACTTCTGAGGTTTCATTATTAGGACAGACTATCGGAGCGAATCTTAAAAGTACTGTCGAAAAATATCCCCATCAGGAAGCATTAGTCTGCGTTCATCAGAATTACAGAGCTACTTACCAGGAATTTTACAATCAGACAACAGCTGTTGCAAAAGCTTTATTGTTTTTAGGAGCAAAAGCAGGCGACAGAATCGGAATCTGGTCTTCCAACCGTTATGAATGGGTACTTTTGCAGTATGCCACTGCAAGAATAGGAACTATTTTAGTGAATATCAATCCAGCCTACAGAACTCATGAACTGACCTATGTTCTCAATCAGTCTGAAGTTCGTTTTATTTTTTCTTCTTTAAGTTTTAAATCCAGTAATTATAAAGAAATGGTTGAATATGCAAAAGAAGTATGTCCAACCCTTGAGCACGAAATATTCTTTGATGAAAACTGGGAAGAATTTGTTAATAACGGCCAGGAAATATCAGATGAAATGCTTCACAGTTTTGAAGAACATGTACAGTTTGATGATCCTGTTAATATTCAATATACTTCCGGAACTACCGGTTTCCCGAAAGGCGTTACCCTTTCCCATCATAATATTCTCAACAATGGTTATTTCATTGGTATCAGGTTAAAATACACTCAGCAAGACCGTGTTTGTATTCCGGTCCCTTTTTACCATTGCTTCGGAATGGTGATCGGAAATATGTGCTGTACGGCACACGGAGCGTGTATGGTGATTCCCAATGACAGTTTTGATCCGGAGATTACTTTAAAAGCTGTTTCGGACGAAAAATGTACTTCTTTGTATGGAGTACCCACTATGTTTATTGCTGAACTGGCAGTAAAAGATTTTGACACCTATGATTTTTCAAGCTTAAGAACCGGTGTGATGGCGGGCTCTGTATGCCCTCCTGAAATCATGAAGAAAGTGGAAAATCTCATGAATATTAAAGAAATGAGCATCTGCTACGGAATGACGGAAACTTCACCTGTATCTACTCAGACTTTAATAGGAACACCTCTGGAGAAACAGGTGAGCACTGTAGGAACTGTTCAGGATCATCTAGAGATAAAAATTGTTGACGAAAATGGCAGAACTTTAAAACGTGGAGAACATGGTGAGCTCTGCACACGAGGCTATTCCGTAATGCTGAAATACTGGAATGATCCTGAAAATACTAAGAAAGTACTGGATGAAGCCCGCTGGATGCATACCGGAGATATGGCAGTAATGGATAAAGACGGCTATATTACCATTTCCGGAAGGATAAAAGACCTCATCATTCGTGGCGGAGAAAATATTTCGCCTAAGGAAATTGAGGACTTTTTATATACCTATACCCATATTCTGGATGTTCAGATCATAGGGGTTCCGAGTGAAAAATTTGGAGAAGAAGTTATGGCGTGGGTAAAAGTGAGAAAAGGATTTACCCTCACTGCAGAAGAACTTCAGGAATACTGCAAAGGAAGAATTGCCCACTATAAAGTTCCGAAATACTGGAAATTTGTAGATGAATTCCCAATGACTATTTCCGGAAAGATAAGAAAGGTAGAAATGCGGGAAATTTCTATGAGAGAACTAGGACTGGAAAATGTAAAACAGATTTGATGGAAAAGTAAAAGATTCCATGCCCAAAAGGCAAAGAACGAGTCCATCAATTTATTATAAAAAGCAAAAAGCATTTCAGATTGAAATGCTTTTTTATATTTTTAAAGTTCTTTTCTTAACCTTGCTACAGGAATATTGAGCTGTTCACGATATTTGGCAATCGTTCTTCTGGCAATATTATACCCCTGTTCTTTCAGAATAACTACTAATGCATCATCTGTAAGCGGTTTTCTCTTATTTTCCTTATTGATAACTTCCTGAAGATGGGTTTTGATCTCTTTGGTAGAAACTTCTTCTCCATCATCATTCGTTAAACTGTCTGAGAACAGATCTTTAAGGTATACAATACCATTAGGGGTATCTGCATATTTACTTTTTACGACTCTTGAAATGGTAGAAATATCAAATCCTGTAATATCTGCAACATCTTTCAGGATCATTGGCTTCAGTGATTTTTCGTCTCCTGTGATAAAGTAATCCTTCTGGAACTTTACAATCGCTGTAATGGTCTGTAATAAGGTATTCTGACGCTGATTAATCGCATCGATATACCATTTTGCAGCATCCAGTTTTTGTTTAATAAATAAAGCAGCCTGCTTGTGCTCCGATGAGTTCTTATCATGGGAATACGTAGTCAGAATATCTTTATATTCTTCAGAAACCCTTAAAGTAGGTGCATTTTTACTGTTCAGCATAGGAATTACCTGGCCGTCTTTCACCTGAATAACAAAATCCGGGATAATTTCCTGATTGATTGTAATCGTCTGTGTATCAAAGTTCCCTCCTACTTTAGGAGATAGTTTTGAGATTTCATCCAGGGCATCTTTCAGATCATCTTCTTCAATATCATATTTCTGAATGATTTTGTTATAATGCTTATTTGTTAAAGCTTCAAACTGATGTCTTAAGATATTGGCAGCCAAAGAAACCGCTTTATCTGAGCTTACTTTCTTTTCAATCTGTAATAGCAGACATTCCTGCAGACCTCTTGCTCCCACTCCGGGTGGATCCAGTTTCTGAACATAATTCTCAAGGATATCTTCCACTCTTTCTTTTGTGGTATAAATTCCCTGTGAGAAAGCTAAATCGTCAACAATAGACTTGATTTCTCTTCTCAGATATCCGTCTGTATCCAAATTCCCGATAAGGTATTCTGCAATCTTCAGATCTTCAGCACTGATATTCACCAAATGAATCTGTTCTCTAAGATAATCATATAAAGACTGTCCTTCCGTTAAAAGACTCTCGTTATCAAATTCTTCATCATCCGGAGAATAGTTGCTGGATGCGGTTTTATAGCTTGGCTCATCGTCATAGATATATTCATTGACGTCGAAATCTGTTTCAATGCTTTCCGTACCCTCATCCTGATAAGCGTCTTCAAGGGAAGAATATTCATCTTCCTTAGAATCTTCTTTTGCAATTTCCAAAGCTGGGTTTTCTTCTAACTCTCTCTCCAACTCCTCTTCAAATTCAAGAGTATGAAGCTGAATAAGCTTCATCAACTGGATCTGCTGAGGGGCCAGCTTCTGTCCTAATTTGAGTTGTAAGTGTTGTTTAAGCATATTCTTATTTGCGTTTTAACATAACATATTCTACGAATTTAATAAATTTATTTGATAAAAAACGCATTTAGCATGATTTTTGCATTACTTATCCTAATATAATAAACTATTAAATAATAAAAAAAGCCTTAACTCGTGATTAAGGCTTTTTTTATTGTGTTAGAATTCAGCGCTTTTCGGCGTTCTTGGGAAAGGAATTACATCTCTGATATTCGTCATTCCTGTTACGAAAAGAACTAATCTTTCCAGTCCTAAACCAAAGCCTGCATGCGGCACAGAACCGAATTTTCTGGTATCAAGATACCACCAAAGTTCATGCTCATCTACGTGCATATCTGCCATTTTCTGTTTTAAAACATCTAGTCTTGCTTCTCTTTCTGATCCACCGATGATCTCACCGATACCAGGGAAAAGAACATCCATAGCGGCAACGGTTTTGTTATCATCATTCAGTTTCATGTAGAAAGCTTTGATTTCTTTCGGATAATCAAATAAGACTACCGGGCTTTCAAAATGTTTCTCAACAAGGTATCTTTCATGCTCAGACTGAAGGTCAGTTCCCCAACTTTCAACCGGGTAAGCGAATTTTCCTTTTTTGTTTTCTTTAGAATTCAATAAGATTTCGATGGCTTCCGTATAGCTTACACGTTTGAAACGCTTAGCCACTACATTCTGAAGTTTTTCGATAAGTCCTTCTTTTGCTCTTTCTTTCTCAGGTTTTGTTTTTTGCTCTTCTGCAAAACGGTTGTCTAAGAATTCAAGATCATCTTTACAGTTATCCAATACATACTGGATTACATATTTTAAGAAATCTTCCGCAAGGTCGATATTGTCTTCAAGGTTGTTGAATGCCACTTCCGGCTCAATCATCCAGAATTCTGCAAGGTGTCTGGTTGTGTTGGAATTTTCAGCACGGAAAGTAGGTCCGAAAGTATAGATTCTTCCTAATCCCATGGCTGCAGTTTCTCCTTCAAGCTGTCCTGAAACGGTAAGGTTTGTTTTTTTACCGAAGAAATCCTGTGAAAAATCAATTTCTCCTTCTTCAGTTTTAGGCATGTTGTTCAGGTCAAAGTTGGTTACTCCGAACATTTCACCTGCTCCTTCTGCATCTGCTCCTGTAATAACCGGAGTGTTGATATAGAAGAACTGGTTTTGGTTGAAGAATGAGTGAACTGCAAAACTTACAGCGTGACGCACTCTGAATACAGCTCCGAAAAGGTTAGTTCTGAATCTTAAGTGTGCCTGCTCACGAAGCTTTTCAAGGCTGTGTTTCTTAGGCTGAAGAATCGTACTCTGAAGTTCTTCTGTAAAGTTATCTCCTAAAACAATAATCTTTTTAGCGATAATTTCCACAGACTGTCCTGCTCCCTGGCTTTCCACCACTTCACCTACTACTTTCAGAGAAGAAGCAGTACTGATATTCTTGATGATCGCTTCATCAAAATTTTCGAAATCAACAACTATCTGCAAATTATTAATCGTAGAACCATCATTAAGCGCAATAAAGCGATTTGCACGGAAGGATCTTACCCATCCGTAAACGGTAATGTCATGATGTAATACTTTCTTGTAATCCTTTAGGACTTCTTTGATCGTTTGCTTTTCCATTTGTTGATGATAAATTTTTTATATAAAAATTAATGTCTGCAAAGTTACAAAAAAACAGCGCAACTTAATGATTGCGCTGTCTTTAAAAATCATTTAACAGGTATTTAGACTTTCAGTTCAGGAAATTCACCTTTTTTCATCTGCCAACCCTTCTTCATTTTCAGGTTACATTTCCACTCAATATTGTCCTGAACTTCAATAAAATCCGTATTGACCCGGAATGAACACACTTACATTATCACCTTTAGAAAGAATAAATTTGATTTACTCTGAGCTTTCATGGAATTAGTTTTATTGAAATGGTTATTAGTTTTTAAGTGCTAAGTTCGTGGTAAATTACCAGGTCATACATCCATTTTTAGACTATACTATACTTTTAAACATTGTTGTGGATTCAACGGATTTTAATTTTAACTGTTTACGATTTTTTAAATGATCACTACACTTTTACATCTCTAAATTCTGAACAAATATTTCATTCTTTACATTTTGTTTTTTACTGGTTATTATTTCTCATTTCTACCAGCTTCGTTAATAATTTTGTTATCCAGTTCCTAACCCTGATCTTTTAATTAACCATTAGTTTGGAATGATATCTTGTACTGTGTACATACAAAATAAAAGGTTGTGTTTTTACCTGAAGCAAAGATGCAGGAAGTAGAATAACGATACAAGTGAATGCTTTATAGATTCATAAATTTATATACCTAAAATCATGAATTTATAAATAATAAAATATTAAAAATCAATTAATTAACCCTGATTCGAAGACATGTTTTCGATTTCTTTCAGATAGATAGAAAGTGGTGTTCCGGTGCGTTTTTTGAAGGCTAAAGTGAAGGCCTGTTCATTATTATATCCTAATTCTTCGGCAATAAAAGGAATTTTATAAGACCTGAATTTTCTGTCATTGGCCAATCTGCTGATGGCATAATCAATACGAAGATCGTTGAGATAAGTAGCAAAGTTTTTTCCTTTGTAAGTATTGATAATTTCCGACAAATATTTCGAGTTTGTTTTTATTTTTTTGGCAAGACTTCCCAATGTAATTCCCTTGTTCAAAAACTGATCATTGTTTTCAAATATTTCAAGTTCTTTTAAAATATTCTGTGCAATATCTTCAGAAATAGTTCTGGATGTCTTGTCCTCAGAATTTTCCGTATTTGTTACCGGAAGAATCTCAGAATGAATTTCGATTGGGGTTTCCGGCTCTGCATTTTTCCCTACCCTATTTTCATTAACGGACTGAATAAGATCCTGAGCAATCTTTTTATAATTTTTCTCAGATTTTTTATATTTAAAATAAACGTTGATAAACAACAGGTGTGATATCAGTAAAAGACTCAGCACAATATAAAACAGACTCTTTCTTTTAGTCAGTTCATTGGTAATACTTTCTTTCTCCTGCTGTAGTTCCGGAGTATCATATCTTCTCGGAAGTTCTCTGGAAATATATCTGAACTGATTATCCAGCACTTGATCCACCTTTAAAAAGCGATCTACATAATACAGCTGTTGTTCTTTATCACTGTTTGCTTTATAATAATCAATCAGATAAGTGTATACATCCCTCAGCTCCGGATAGATATAACTTGTTTTAAGAACCATAGAATCAATCTTCCGGAAAAAATCTACAGCTTTTTCTTTTTCCTGAAGCCCGGCATAGGATTTCCCCAAATATAAAAGGGTATAATTCTGATCTCTTCTATCATTATTATTGGTAAAGAAATATTTTTTACACTCTAATAAACCGTCAATAGCTTTCTGATAATTTTTTGAATGCAGATTATAATATCCTAATAATCCAAGATTCTGATGATAACGGTAAACATCTCTATTTTTCTTGGAATCCTGTAAACCTTCCTGTATCAATGTATAAGCAGAATCCATTTTACTGATCTCGATATAGGCATCTGCCAGATTCAGTTTGAGAGAATTTATCTCATCTTCATTCATATAATCAACATCATAAGCATAGTGCCTCAGGACTTTTGCTGTCTCCTCATGTTTTCCTATATAATTATTCAGATAGGCAATATTGATATGTGCCATGGCAATCTGCCTTTTATTTCCTTTTTCTTTTGCATATTTCAGTCCCAAAATATAATTATTCAATGCAGACTGGAGATTATCATTTCTAAAATAAAGGTTTCCTTTTAAAAGATAAGTTCTTGCCGGATAGGTATTTTCTTTAGAATTTTGTGTAATATGTTGTAAGCTGTCAAGATATTTTAAAGCATTAGGTAAGTTCTCTTCGAAATGAAGCATAACATATCCCTCAGCAATCTGAGTTGTATTTTTTTCAGATTTTGCCTTTTTAAGATAACAATTGGCAATACTTTTACTGTTTCCTTCTCCTATACGGCTTTTATAGAATTCTTTACTCAACTCTTCATAAGTCCGTTTCTCTGGAATATTCTTTTCTATATTATTGGTCTGTGCCTTAAAGAACACATTTCCAATAATCAAAAACAGTAGTAAAGATTTTATTTTCATCATTCATCCTAGCTATATTACAAAAATATTATTTTTCTTCAGTAGATACACTACTCCTTTTGCTTTTTTCCATGTATTCATCCATATTTTCATTAAAATTTAAAATAATAATTCAACAAAAAGTGAATACATATTAAAGATTATACTCATTTCAAATATCATTTCCATTCTACTTTACCTTCCAGATAATATACTTTTCCATTGTTTTCATACAAAAGATCATATCCCTGAGATGTCAGGTAGAAATGACAGACTTTCATCTCGCCGTTTCTGTCTTTAAATTGAATAATAGCAGGACACATTTTCGCGCGGTCCAATCTTTTTACAATCAGATCAAAATTTTTCCGGATATTTTTTTTACCGTAGAGAGATAACATTCTGTCATCAATAAAACGGACATACTTCAAAGAGGAAAGCGGGTAAGTAATTAACGTAAAAGGTTGTCCCGCCAGTTTCGCTGCATTCTCATTAAAAAAGTTTGTGATTGAAATACTATCCTGTGTAATTTTTTTCACCACACTTGATTCATATCTTTTCCCGTCATTAAACTCCATACTATATATAGCTTCCATTTTAATCGCAAATCCTTTCCCTGATTTTCTTAAATCTGTAAGGTCTGTAAATGCTTTTCCTTTTTTGATCACAATCAAAACATTTCCTTCTCCAAAATCACAGTCATAATATTTTTTATAATCAAAAGACTCTTCAATATTGGTCTTCAATGTATCTGTTGCAGTATTTTGTGAAAAAATAAGTACCGGCAACATCAATAAAAATAGGATCAGTTTATCATTTTTCATGGCTGAAGTATTTAATGGTTTAAAATCATTTACTTAATTTTTTGAGATATTGATAGTGGGAAACAACAGCTTTCACAATACTTTTCTCATGGTATGGAAAATTATTCCTGGCAGCTGCTTTTCGGATCGCCGGAGTAATAATGGTATAAACAGTGTGAGGTAAACCGGGAAAAAGATGATGGGCTGCGTGGGAATTGAATCCACCAAAAATCCAGTTAGCTAATCTGCTGGTTGGGTGATAATCCAATGAAACGGCTAACTGATGTTCATAATAATCATATGGCAGATACCCTTTATCATCCGCTTTGGGAAAATCTGTTTCAAGACTCAGGTGAGAAATGATCAGGGTCAGCACAAAAAACAACGAAATTGTCACATGCATGATGATAAAAGATGCAACAATCGTCATCACCGGAATATCAGTAAAAAGCACAGGCAAAATCAACATATAGCTGAAGTAAGCTAATTTCAACAGGATAACTTCAGCCACAGACAGTATAGAATGTCTCTGATTTCTGAGATTGGCCAATTCTTTTTTTCTGACATATATAAAATCTTTGATGACAATCCAATGCAAGGTGTAAAAACAATACAGTATGGTAGCATATAAATGCTGATAGGCGTGGATTCTCCTTTTGGGATGATGTGCAGACAACCGTAAAAAAATATTATCATCAATATCTGCATCACAGCTATCCACATTAGGAAATACATGATGGGATGCAATATGTCTTGTTCTCCACAGTCTTGCATTCACTCCCTGCAGATTAAAGGTGATATAATAAATAATCTGATTCACCTTTTTGTACCTGGAAAATGTGTTGTGTACACAGTCATGAGCACAATTAAAAGCCAATAGTATTCCCGTTAGACCCAGGATAACATAATTCAAAGCTACAGCCCAACTCTTATCTTCCATATAAGGATTAAAAAGATTAGCATATAAAAACAGGAAGCTCAAAGAATAAAACAGAAATTTCACAATCATCAATCTGCCGGCCTTTTTTGTCACTTCGTCCGTAAGCAATACTTTCACCTCTTCACGCAATTCTGAATAAAAGGGAGAGGTTGCCTTTTTAAATCTGATTTTTGGTTTCATAATCATTGTATTAATTATTTAAAAGACGAGATTAATTCCCAAACCATATCGGAATCCTTTAATAGGAAAAGGCTTATAGGTGTTATATTCAAAGTTGTATCCGAATTCTGCACACAAGAAATGGTAGAAGTTGATTCCTGCTTTAGGCGAAACCGCATAAGGTGAAACTCCCACACCTGCATATAAGGCTGATATTTCTACTCCATCTTCAAAGGAAACAACTTTTCTGAAATAATCAAATTCGGGAATGACCAGCAGCCTTCTTTCATCCCACCAGTTAAAATGGCCTCTTAAGCTGTAATAATTCTTATCACCATCAGTAAGTTTTGTTCCTATTGACAGGAATGCCTTATTATCCAGTGAAGTTCCTTCAATTCTGGTGCTGAGAAGAATGACCAGCCATTTTTTCTCTTTGATTTCTTCAAATTGGGCTTTCAGAAAGCCACATAGAAATATTGCGGTGATGACAACGAGCCTTTTCATAACGCCTGATTTGTTTTTTGTTTCTTAAAATTCCAGTTGATAAGAGGGAGTTTTCTCCTTCCGTTTTCATTCCATCCGCCAATCTGTATTCCTCTGAAATCCTTACATTTATTATACAAACCGATCTGTATTCCTCTGCATTTCTGCCCGATATTGGCTAATGGTGCTACAGAAACCCCTTTCATCTCATGATGCAGATTAAAAAATGGAGAAACAGACATGCCGTTGGTTACCGCATAAGTATTCACATTACTCGATATATTGATCTCCAGACCATTGGTGACCGTGGGTTCCATGTTGATCAATGAAAGTTGAAGTCCGTTAATGGTATTCATCTTTTCACAGCGAAGAATTACATAATCATTATTAAGATTCCAATGATCCGGCTGTAAAGTAAAAAGCATTAATGGAGGAAGGAAAATACCCATAACGTTGAATCCCATTCCTAATCCATTTACTTTTTTAGGTTTAAAATGATCTTCTTCATCATAATATTTAAATAGAATTCCGTTGACGTTCTTGACATTCTTTGAAGGTGAAGCTGCAATCAATCTTGGTTTCAAAGAATCTGCTTTTACACTGTCTGATGCATACATCAGGCTACTGAATAAAAGAACTGCTGCTAATAAAATTCGTGTTTTCATAACTCGTTATTTTAAAATTACAGTTCAAAATTATCAGCGAAGGGCTCAGTTCCGAATGTGAAAAAAAATTAAAAAAAATACTACATTTGTGAAAATCACAAAACTATGCACCAGGAAGCTCTCCTCAAGGAAATCCGAAGAAAAATCGGTGAAAAATCTTTAAATGATGAAATTGCCAACATCCTTAATATCAGCTATGATGCAGCTCACAGAAGAACTTCTTTGAAAGCGAAGTTTAGTTTTGAGGAAGCTCTGGAACTAGCCAAATACTATCAGATCTCACTGGATCAGTTTCTGGGAACGGAAAACCAGTTGGTAGTCAAAAGAACACAGCCTGTAAAAACTACCGAAGATCTTCTCAACTACTTCGAGAACTCTTTAAAGATTTTGAATGTTTTTCAGAATATTACCAATTCTAAAGTATTTTATTCAGCAAAAGACATCCCGTTTTTTTATACGATTTCAGATTCAGTGCTGTCCCGTTTCAAATTTTATGTCTGGATGAATCTACTGAATCAGGATAAATTCTTAAGTCCTTTTCACGAATTTAATATGGAGTACCATTCTGTAAAAAATGAAATGCTGAAAGATCTTTATGATAAACAAAATGTAACGGAAATATGGAATGACACCACCATTATGAGTGCATTGAGGCAAATTTCATTTTATTATGAAATGGGATTGTTAAAAAAGAATGATGTGGATCTCATTCTGGAGGATCTGAGAAAATTACTGGAAGGACTCGAAATCAAAACACTGGAAAAAACTAATTTCCAAATATATGTGAATGATTTAGTAATTTTAAACAACAGTATTTTATTCAAAAATGAAGAGCAATGTTCTTTTTTTGTTCCTTTCAGCATGTTCGGATATATGATGACCAATGATAAAATCACCTGTGAAGATTCTCTGAGCTATTTTGAACATCAGATCAAAAACTCAAGATCACTGAATGAATCCGGGAACAGAGAGAGGAAAATGTTTTTTAATAAAATGTATGAACAGATTGACCGATTAAAACAAAATTTATCATGAATACTCTTCGTAACGGCGAATATTTTGGAGAAACCAATCAAATGGTCAATTTAGAAGGATTAACCATCACTGATACGGAATATACACATCCTTACGTAGACTGGCATTATCATGAGAATGCTTACTTTACCTTCCTGCTTCAGGGCAATATGAAGGAAGGAAATAAAAAAGAAACTTACAGCTGTTCTGCCGGAACATTATTGTACCATCATTGGGAAGATCCGCATTACAATAGTAAACCTGATGTTTTTACAAGAGGTTTTCATATCGAGCTCTCCCAAAGCTGGTTTGACCGTTTTGATATTCAAAAAAATAAAGTGGAAGGCAGCATTAATATAAAAAATCCAGCCTTGAAACTATTGGTGTATCAGATGTTCAAAGAAACCAAAACTTACGATATTTCTTTTGAACTGGCCGTTAATCAGCTGTTAGTAAACCTTTTCAGCCAGTTAACCCATCAGAAGGAAAGTTCGGAAAGAAAACCCGTGTGGGTAAGCCAGATTAATGAAATTTTACATGAAAGCTTTACAGAAAACCTCAGTCTCACTGAACTTTCCAATATACTGGACATTCACCCTATTCATCTCAGCAGGGATTTCCACAAATATTTCCACTGTAATCTTGGCGAATACCTAAGAAAATTAAAACTTAATAAATCTCTGGAACTTCTTGCGCTACCTCATACTTTAACAGATGTTGCTCTGGAATGCGGTTTTTCAGACCAGAGTCATTTTATCCGGTGTTTTAAGGAAAACATTGGAATTACCCCTTTGAAATACAGGAATCTTTTGAAAATTCATTGAACCTCTATTTGAAAGTAAGAGGATGTTTCAAACAATTGACCACTAAAGAGATTCTTCCTGCGTCAGAATGACATTTTGAGAGATCATCATTCACGATTTGGATACATCATTCCCCGATTCGGCTACATTTACCCTTCTGTAAGTTTCCATCTTTGTACCATCATTTAAACAAAAAAATATTTACAAATGGAAACAAAAAAAGTATGGTTCGTGACAGGAGCTTCAAAAGGCTTAGGATTCGAGTTGGTAAAAAAATTACTATCCGAGGGATTTCAGGTTGCTGCCACAAGCCGTACCGTTGAATCCCTGATCTCCACTATCGGAGAAACATCAGTAAGCTTCCTTCCACTCAGCGTCAACATTACAGACAATAATGATATAAAATCTGCCATTGAAAAAACGGTTGAACATTTCGGACGAATTGATGTGGTTGTCAACAATGCGGGATATGGACAGATCGGAACGCTGGAAGAACTTACCGATGAAGAAGCAAGAGAAAATTATGCTGTGAATGTTTTCGGAACATTGAATGTGATCAGAAATGCTATGCCTTACCTTCGTGAACAAAGATCAGGAAACATCTTCAATATTTCTTCTGTTGGGGGATATTCTGCTAATTTTCCGGGCTGGGGAATTTACTGTTCTACAAAATTTGCAGTGGCCGGATTTACGGAAGCACTGGCCGAAGAAGTAAAAGATTTTGGAGTTCATGCTACTGTGGTTTATCCCGGATATTTCCGTACCGATTTTTTAACTAAAGATTCTGTAAAAACACCTTCAAATCCTATTCAGGCTTACGAAGCGGCAAGAAATTCTGAACAGGCACACCTCAATGAAATCAACGGAAACCAACCCAATGATCCAGAAAAGGCAGCTGATGTTCTCATCCAGATCAGTAAAGAGAAAAATCCTCCTGTACATTTATTATTGGGTGTAGGAACGATGGAGTTTCTCAATAATAAAATTGATATTTTAAAGAAAGATGCTGAGAAATGGGAAAGTTTGACTGTTTCTACTGCCATTTAATTTGATACTATCCTTCGACTCCGCTCAGGGTGACATTCCTAATACTTGACGTTTCAATTTATACAGATTAATTAAATATAAAGTGTTACAAAAGTCAGTCAGCGCGGAGCCGAAGACTTTTTAAGATCATGCAATACACTTTTTACAAAAACAACTAACTTAGCTCTTATGAAACAACCCGTTCGTTTTAATTCTATATCAGATTTTCATACTTTCTGTGGGCTTCCTAATCCTGAGCATCCGTTGATCAGTGTGATAGATTACAGCAAGGTTCGTTATATCGTTGACAATGAAGAGCTGAAGTGGATTCAGTGTTTTTATTCAATTGGTTTGAAAAAGAATGTCACTCCAAAATTCAATTATGGGCAACAGCAATATGATTTTGATTCAGGAGTGTTGTGTTTTGTTTCGCCACAGCAATATTTAAGTCTTGAAATCAATCCGGATATTGAGGTAGAACCCACAGGATTTTTATTGCTTATTCATCCTGATTTTCTGTGGAATACTTCGTTAACCAGAAAAATAAAATCATATGATTTCTTCAGTTATCAGGTAAAAGAGGCACTTTTCCTTTCTGATAAGGAAGAGAAAATCCTTGTAGAAATTTTTAAAAATATTGAACGCGAATATCAGTCCAATACGGATAAATTTACCCAGGAATTGATTATCGCCCAGATTGAATTATTGCTGGTTTACTCTGACCGTTTTTATGAACGTCAATTTTTCACCAGAAAAAAATCAAGTCATGAATTATTGTACAAATTCGAAGATATCCTTTCTCAATATTTTGAAAACGGAAATCTCCTTGAAAATGGTATTCCATCTGTAAAAACCATTGCCGAACAAATGAATATCTCTCCAAACTATCTGGGAACACTGCTCCGTTTGCATACGCAGCAAAATACACAGCAGCATATTCAGAATAGATTAATTGATTCTGCCAAAGAGCGTTTGAGTACCACAAACTTATCGGTAAGTGAAATTGCTTATGAATTGGGATTTGAACATCCGCAGTCTTTCAGTAAACTCTTTAAACAAAAGACGAATCAGTCTCCTGGAGAATTTAGAAAATTGTTCAATTAGAATAGATCGCAAATAATAAAACAGTAATGTTAATTTCATTCTATTTTACCATGAAGAAGTTTGTTACTTTTGTTTAAATACTTCTAGCAATGAAACCTGTTCTATTATTGATCTTTATTTTTACATTTTATCTTTATCACGGACAAAACAAAAACATAGTCAATCCAGAAAAAATTGAAAATCCGATTCAAAAAAATAATGTTGGTAAGATTGTTTTCGTTAATAAAACTATAGCTCTTGAAAACCTGAAAGATTCGGACTTTCTCACTTCTTCTGTGTTTCAGGAAAACGGAGATCTTGCCATTCATGCTTTCTTTGATAACTCTCTTGTCAACAATCTGCATCAGCTTGAACCCAACTGGACAGCAGAAGAACTTCTCAAAAAAGGAAATTATCAGTTCTCATTTTATGTGGACGGAAAGCTGATTTATACAGAAAATCTCAATACAGGAGCAGGTACAGCAGAAAATAAAAAAGTCAAAACGACATTGCGAATTCCTCTTCTCAGCAGTAAAAATGAAGATTCATGGGGAAGGTATTTATGGATGCGTTTTTATATGGCCCATAATGGAATTGATGCTTTGACACCGGGAAATCACCTCTTAAACATTGAAATACGTCCTTATCTCCATGTTTCCACAATCAAAACAGGACCTGTTATTGCAGAAGGACAAATCAACCTTACTGTTCCAGTTCAAAATATTACGGAGCAGCAAATCGCTATTCAGTCTATTCAATCCAATAGCGGATGGAAGATTTCTCATGAGAAAATCAATACGGAGATCATCAAATCTCTGAACAGGAAAATTGCAGAAAACAGGTTTAAAAATATAACAGGAATTGTCATTATCAAAGAAGGGAAATTACTTCTTGAAGAATATTTCAACGGCTCCGGAAGAGACTCTCTGCAGGACACCCGCTCAGTAGGAAAATCATTTTCTTCGGCATTAACAGGAATTGCGATCAAAGAAGGATATTTAAAAAGTGAAGATCAAAATCTGAAGGAATTTTATAACCTGAATCAGTTTAAAAACAATTCTTCTCAAAAAGAAAATGTTACCCTAAAAAGCTTATTAACCATGAGTTCCGGATTTGATGGAAACGATGAGAATTATGATTCTCCCGGAAATGAAGAAAATATGTATCCGACTGAAAACTGGGTAAAATTTACTCTGGATCTGCCGATGACTGAGAATACGATAGGAAAAAACTGGAGTTATTTCACGGCCGGGGTTGTGTTAACCGGAGATATTTTAGATAAAACAGTTCCACAAGGTCTGAAAAACTATGCAGATAAAAAACTATTTCATCCTCTTGGAATTACGAATTACAAATGGCAGTTTACTCCACAGCAAAAGCCTTCTCTGGCCGGAGGATTACGCATGAGAGCTCTTGATTTTGCAAAATTCGGGCAACTGTATAAAAATAACGGAATCTGGAATGGGAAAACGATTCTGACTCAGGATTGGATTAAGAAATCTTTCACCAATTACTTCACAGATAATCCTGATTTTGAAGGATATGGATATTTATTCTGGAGAAAAGTTTATACAGTAGGAAACAATAATTATGAAGCTTTCCAGTCCAGTGGAAATGGAGGGAACAAAATTATTATTTTTACGAAAATTCCTGTTGTCATCGTGATTACAGCGCAAGCTTACAACAAGCCTTATGCCCATCAGCAATCCGAAAAAATAGTACAGGATTATCTTTTACCCGCATTAAAAATGAGTAATGAATAATCAGTAATGAAAATAGTAATGTGAAAATAGTGAAAGAATAGCTTATTGCTTATTGCTTATTGCTTATTGCTTATTGCTTATTGCTTATTGCTTATTGCTTATTGCTTATTGCTTATTGCAAAACTATTCGTCTTTCTTTGAAGGAATAAGAAAAACATCAATAAGACCTTCAGGAAGTTCCATTTTGATGGTTCTTTCTTCTCTGTCAACTTCAAGAATCCAGTCTTTGATCATAGGAATAACCACTTCTTTTCCATCCAGATTGGTAATGAAATATACCTGTGCTGTCTGATCGTTTACGGATCTGATCACCCCACAATTGCTATCATTTTGATCAAAAATTTCAAATCCGATGATCTCGTGGTAATAGAATTGTTTTCCTGAAAGTTTAGGCAGTGAAGTAAGCGGAAGGTAAACACTTTTACCCAACACCTGATCCACCATAGCCTCAGAAGAGTTTTTGAATGCAAGATTCAGAGCATCCAGTTTGCTCCATGATGATTTTTCAATAAAAAATGGAACCAATAATCCGTTGATTTCAACGAATATTGATTCCAATTTATTGTAAAGCTCGGGTTGATCGGTATCCAATTTAAGGATTACGTTACCCGCAAGTCCATGTCTGCGTGTGATTTTACCTAAAAAATAGCAATCTTCTTTACGCATAACAGGGTTTGTTCTTAAGCTTCAGTGTTTTCTTCAGTTTCAGCAGCAGGAGCTTCTCCTTCTGTAGCTTCAGCAACAACTTCTTCAGCAGGTGCGTTTGCAGCTTCTTCAGCAGCTTTAGCATCAGCTTCAACTTGTGCAGCAGCAGCAATTCTAGCTTCGTTTACTTTTACTTCAGCTTCTAAAGCAGCTTTCTTAGCGTCAGCTTTAGCAGTTGCTAAACCTTCTACTTTACCTTGTACTTTAGAATCTTTAGCTTCTACCCAAGCATTGAATCTTTTTTCAGCTTCAGCTTCGTCAAAAGCACCTTTAGCTACACCACCTTGTAAGTGTTTTTTGTAAAGAGCACCTTTGTAAGATAGAATAGCTCTAGCAGTATCAGTAGGCTGAGCACCGTTGTTTAACCACTGTACAGCAGAATCAACGTTCAATTCGATAGTTGCCGGATTAGTAATTGGGTTGTAAGTTCCTAGTTTTTCGATGAATCTACCATCTCTTCTAGCTCTAGAATCTGCAACCACGATGTGGAAAAAAGGTTTTCCTTTTTTACCGTGTCTTTGTAATCTGATTTTTACTGACATAATGTTTGAATTTTACGGGAACTCGTCCCAGTTAAATATTTAAGAGTGCAAAGATAAACAAAAATTCTAATTTAACAATTAATAAATATAACAATTTATCAATCTAATAGGGAAACAATATTTTGGTCCTTTTTTAAACTGATTGTTACATTGGTAAATTTTCAGATTGTTATATTAAAACCATATTATATTGTTCCCATATAGAAAAGTCCCAGACATTTCTGGTTTTCTTCAATGGTTAAAGAGTTTTTCAACTCCTCTACAATTTTAGGAGAACTCCAGTAGCATCCGATATTATTTGCAGTACAGGTAAGATACATGTTCTGAACTGCCATTGAGGTAGCCGCTATTTCTTCCCACTCAGGAACCATTCCGCTGAAATTGACAACAATGGAAACTACAGCATCAGCTTTATTGATTTTAAAACCAATATCGTTGTATTTTTTCTCTAAGAAAAGCTGTTCTGGTGTAACTGTCTTATAGATCGCCTGCATTTCTGACGCAAGCTGTGCTTTTTCTTCTCCTTTGAATATTTTGAAACGCCAAGGTTTGGTACGTTTGTGATTAGGAGCAAATGTGGCAGCATTTAAAATTTCCTCCAACACTTCCTGAGATATCTCTGTATCAGTATAATCTTTTGGAAAAATACTTCTTCTTTGCTCTATGATTTCTTTTAAAATGGATGCATTATTCATACCTGCAAATTTACAACATGGAATTCAATCTCTTCCATTTAAAATGTTAAGTATTTACTTCCTGATGATGACTAACCTTTTCAGGATAAAAAAGACTAAAAAAAGAGTATAGAAAACCATTTCTCATAAGGTTTCCTATTCAAAGCCTGTATATAAAGATTTATATTCTACAATACTTCAACAATCTTCTGATGGATTTTGTTTAAAGTAAATTCATCACCGCTCTTTCTGCCCATCATCTCCTTAGCCATAGGACTTTCCGGAGATATGGCATAGAACCTGTCTCCTTCAAAAAAGAATTCTCCCAGTGACACAGAAATATAAAATCTGGCTTTATTGGTAATAACCAACGAACCGAGCTGTACTCTTTCAGTGGCCGTATTGAGAACTTTTGCCATATTTCTTTTAAGATCATTCAAAGCTCCCAATTGTCGCTGCATCTGATAGATCTCCTCCTGCATTTCTTCTCTCATGCTGTCATATTTCGGAGTTTTTTTGATGTCACGGCTGGCTTCCAGGGTAAATTCGATAAAGTTTTTCAATTTTTCAATTTTCTCTGCGATGGTAGTCTTTACAAAGTCTCTGATATCACTTTTTTCAAATACAATCTTCTCCATACAATCTATTCTTTATATAAAGATAATATTTTTAGAATAATATTTCTTTGGCTTTACAAAAATAACGCTTACAAAAATAAAGGAGAAAGAAAATGGGATTCAGTTCCAATAATGGACTGCAATAAAAAAGCCTTGTAAACTTTACAAGGCTTTTTATTATTTTTCAGCAAGTTTTTTCAGATCGCCCAGCCCCTGGCTGAACATTTTGTCCATATTGCCATTCATCAAAGGTTTCATAACCTTCATCATGGGAGTCAGTTCATTATCTATCATCCAGGTTACTTTGGTACCACTTCCTTCAGGAACCAACATGAAATTAGCTTTCATATCTCCTTCAAAAGGTTTTATAAAGTGAAGTTTTGTACTCATTTTCTGGTTCGGTATCAGTTCAGTAATGGATTGCTCTCCTTCACCTACATTTTTATCTCCTTTCCAGTGATAGGAATCTCCTACTTTATCTCCGTTTCCGGAATAGGTAATGACAATGTTTTTATCCGCTTTGGAGAAAGGATCCCATTGGTTATATCCTTTTAAATTCCCTGTATAGCTCCATACTTTTTCCTGTGGTGCATTGATTACAATAGATTTTTCATAGTGGTAATCTTTACTGAAAGTGAGCATGGCAATGACAGCATAGATAATAATCAGTACGATGATGGTACCAATAATTTTTAAGAGTGTTTTCATAGTCTATATATTTAAGGTTATTTATTTTAATGATGACTTTTAAATCTGTTCTCAAAATTAAATATTCCCACATCACTCCCTCTTTCCATATGACAAGATTAAATAAAGATAAGGTATTTTTGTCATAACCCGCCAGTGAGGCATTATTTTTGCGCGTTTCAGCTTTGATTCCCAATGAATCATTAAATTTACCTTATATAAAAAGATCAAAAATGAATATTTTAACAGAAAAATTTAACACTCCATACCATTCGGCACCATTCAATGCCATCAAAAATGAAGATTATCTTCCGGCATTTCAGGAATTGATTCAAAAATCTGAAGAAGAAATTGAGGCTATTGTCAACAATCCTGAATCACCTACTTTCGAAAACGTAATTGAAGCACTGGCCTATTCAGGAGAGCAGCTGGATGTGGTATCCAATATTTTTTTCAATTTAAATTCTGCAGAAACCAGCGACGAAATTCAGCAAATTGCTCAGGAAGTTTCCCCGATCTTAACAGAATATTCTTCAAAAATATTTCAAAACGAAGCCCTTTTCAATAAAATCAAAAAAGTATATGATGAAAAGGAAAATTATAATCTCAACGAAGAGCAGGAAATGCTTTTGAATGAAACCTACAAAGGTTTTGTAAGAAGCGGAGCTTTATTGAATGAGGAAGACAAAGAAAAATTAAAGAAAATCAGTATGGATCTTTCTTTAAAGTCTTTACAGTTCGGACAAAATGTACTGGCTTCTACCAATGCCTATTTTAAACATATTACCAATAAAGAAGATCTTGCAGGAATTCCTGAAGCCATCATCGATCAATATGCGGAGGAAGCAAAAGAAAGAAATCTTGAAGGCTGGGTAGTGACGTTACAGTATCCAAGCTATATTCCGTTTATGACCTATGCCGAAAACCGTGAACTGAGAAAGGAACTCGCCTTAGCCAATGGTAAAAAATCTTTTGACGGCGGAGAATATGACAACCAGAATCTGATTAAAGAATTGCTTACTCTTAAACAACAGAAAGCTGAGCTTATCGGATATAAAAACTATGCAGATTTTGTTCTGGAAGAGAGAATGGCTAAGTCTCCGGTAAAAGTTATTGACTTTTTGAATGAACTTCTAACCAAAGCAAAACCTTATGCTGATAAAGAAATTGAAGAATTAAAATCTTTAGCAAAAGCTGACGGAATTGAAGAAATGCAGAGCTACGATCACGCATTTTATGCTGAAAAACTTCGTAAAGAGAAATATGACCTGAATGATGAGGAACTGAAACCTTATTTCCCGTTAGATCAGGTACAGGATGCTGTATTCGGGTTGGCAGAACAACTTTTCGGATTAACTTTTGAGGAAAGAAATGATATTCCGAAATACCACGAGGATGTAAAAGTATATGAAGTAAAAGAGAACGGGACTTACAAATCTCTTTTATACGTTGATTATTTTCCAAGAAAAGGAAAAAGAGCCGGTGCATGGATGACCAGCTACAAAAATCAGTACAAACAAAACGGTGAGAATTCCCGTCCGCATATTTCCATTGTCTGCAACTTCAGCAAACCGACAAAAGATACCCCTAGCTTACTGACATTCCAGGAAGTGACTACTTTGTTCCATGAATTCGGGCATGCTCTTCACGGAATGATGGCGGATACCCAATATCCTACCCTTTCCGGAACATCTGTAAAATGGGATTTTGTGGAACTTCCATCACAGTTTCTGGAAAACTTCTGTTATGAACCTGAGTTCTTAAAAACGTTTGCAAAGCATTATAAAACGGGAGAAGTACTTCCTGACGAAAAAATTGAAAAGATTGAGCAGTCTAAAAACTTTATGGAAGGCTACCAAACATTAAGACAATTAGGCTTCGGACTTCTGGATATGAACTATCATACGAAAGTTGAAGAATTACAGAATGAAAGTGTAAAAGAGTTTGAAGATAAGTATACCAAAGCAACCACACTTTATCCTTCAAATTCAGAAACGGCAATGAGTCCAAGTTTCTCTCATATTTTCCAGGGAGGATATTCTGCAGGATATTATTCTTACAAATGGGCAGAAGTTCTGGATGCTGATGCTTTCCAGTATTTCAAGGAAAACGGAATTTTCAATCCTGAGATTGCGGCCAAGTATAAAGTATTGCTGTCTTCAGGTGGAACAAAAGATCCAATGGAGCTTTATAAAAATTTCAGAGGCAGCGAGCCGAAAGTAGAGAGCTTATTGAAAAGAGCATTTGGATAGGATATATATTCAGATTGTGACAGAAAAAATAAATGTAAAAAGGACGGCGATTGCTGTTCTTTTTTTGTTTTACAAAAAGTCCTTCATTGTACTTTATGAAAATTTGTAAATTAGTCTCCTAATAACTTTAAATTCCATATGATTATTCAGGAACAAATCAAAGACTATATCAGCGACCAGCCTGAAATAAATGCAATGATAAAAAGAATTTCAATAGTAAATATTTCATTTATAGTCTCTCGCATTTTCCACGATAAATACCTAACCATGTATTATTTATATTATACAAAAAATTTTAAAACTTATTTTTATCATAAAAGTAGGTGTTTTAAATATTTAAATTATGGATATTATTCTTGACACAAATATTCTTAGGACTGATTTCTTTCTTAATTCAAAAGATTTTGAAGTCATATTTGATTATATAGAAAAAACTCACTCTAATTTAATTTTATTAAATATAGTCATGCAAGAAATTGAAAAGCTATATGAAGAAGAATTAAAAGAAAAACATGATGCTTTTAAAAGAACAAACTTTGAATTAAGTAGATTATTAGCTGAAGGGCCAAGTGATTTAAAGGATATAGATTTTGAAAAACAAAAGAAAATATTCAAAGACAACCTATTGGAAAAATTCCAAATTTCAGAATATAATGAAGTTTTTGAATTGGAGAATTCGTCGTTTAATCAAATAATACAAAGAGCAGTTAATAAGAAAAGACCTTTTAGAATAAATGGTGTTGGCTTTAAAGATGCCGTTTTATGGGAATCAATTATAGAATATATAAGAATGTATTCATATAAGGATAGTGTCATATTCATAAGTAATAATGTTAAAGATTTTGCTGATGAAAACAATAAAAATAATTTACATCCATTATTATTAGAAGAAATTAAAGAATTTGAAACACAAATTTATTACTTCAGTAATATTAAAGATTTCATAGAAAAGCATTCAAAACATATAAATTCTATTAGTTCCGAGTGGTTGAATACAAATATTGACAAAAACCTATATCTAGAAAAGATCAAAGAAACTTTTGAGGTATATGAAGCTAAAGAAATTTGTAATTGGTTTGAAAAACAAAATCCTGATTTAAAGTCCAATGGTAAAATAAAATTAAATAGAGTCTTCTTTGGTAATTCTGAAAATTTCTATGTTTATGAAATGTCAAACAAAGATCTAATTATAAAGTTTGAGCATGAAATAGAAACCGAAATCGAAATAGGATTTGATAAAAAGTATTATTACAACTCATTCACTGAAGGTTTAATGGAGTTAAATTACATCAAAATAAATTTATATGTTACCTTGGAAAACATTAGTAATAATATTTCTATAGATGAAATTTACTTTGATATAATAAATTAAATATATTATATATGAATATCCAAGAACAAATCCAAAATTATATCCACAGCCAGCCTGAACCAAAACGCAATGATATGCAGGAACTTCACCAAACCATTCTTGAGCTCATGCCGGAATGCCAGCTATGGTTTCTTGATGGTAAAGACAGTGAAAATAAAACCGTTTCTAATCCTAATATCGGATATGGATTGTATACCTTGCAATATGCAGGTGGAAAAACCCGGGACTTTTACCAGATCGGAATGAGCGCCAATACAACCGGTATCTCAATCTATGTTATGAACATCAGTGATAAAAAATATTTATCCGAAACGTATGGAGAAAAAATAGGTAAAGCCAGCGTAACAGGATATTGTGTTAAATTTAAAGCTCTGAAAGATATTAACATTGAAATACTGAAAGCAGCGATACTGGATGGACTTAAAGAATAAAAAATACTGAAATTCTTTTTACTCTTAAAAAACACCATATCTATTCTAAGAAAGCTAAATTTGTACTTTATAAATAAACATCCATTCTGTAATTTTAAATAATGAGCAGCATAACACTAAGATTAGAAAACGTAAAAAAACTTCAGGCTAAAAGATGGGAAAATGAAGACCATTGGGACACCTTAAACGATCTATTGGTCAAAGAATTAGATGAAATTTTGCTTATTGAGCCTAAAAATACGGCAGCTTTAATTAGTATTGGTGCTGTTTATTCTGATATGGGTGAAAATGAAAAGGCCCTGGCCTACTTAAAAATGGCATTAGATTTGGGTTCTAAAGACAAAAATCTTTTTGTAAACTTGACCATTGTGCTTATTTATATGGAGAAACATCAGGAAGAGTATCTGGAATATCTTGAAGAAGCCGAGGATACCATTGAAGATCCTCTTACTTTTAAAGCGTATTTTGATCCTCAGTCCCGGTAAAAAATCAGTTCAATTAAAAACTTAAAATCATGTTACTAGCCATATTACTTCCTTTCTTATCTTTCATGGTCCGTGGAAAAGTTCTCACCGGAATTATCTGTCTGATTTTACAGATCACTCTGATCGGATGGCTTCCTGCCGCAATCTGGGCAGTACTTTCTTTAAATAATGCAAGAGCAGATCAACGAAATGATAAACTCATTAAAGCAATGCGGGAAAATAAACGCTAGACGCATGATCTGCAATTGAAAGTTCTATAATTTAAGGACTTTATTTGAATGCTGTAGTTCCTTTTAAGTAACAGAAAAATTGCAAGCTATGAAAGAAAATAAATACAACCAGCCGTCATTTTTCGACCAATATGAAAAAATGCTTCGTTCTCAGATAGGATTGGAAGGAGCCGGAGAATGGCACACATTGAAAAATATGCTGCCGGATTTTCAAGGAAAAGATGTTCTTGACCTTGGCTGTGGTTTCGGATGGCATTGCCGCTATGCGATAGAAAACGGAGCTCAATCAGTCATCGGAATTGATCTTTCAGAAAAAATGCTGGCTAAAGCTCAGGAAATTAATAATATGAAAGGAATTCATTATGAAAGAAAAGCTCTGGAAGAAGTGGATTATCCTGCTGAAAAATTTGACATCATATTAAGTTCTCTCACCTTACATTATGTAGAATCATTCGATACCATCGCTCAGCTTATTTATAAATGGCTTATTCCTGGCGGATCATTTGTATTTTCAGTAGAGCATCCTGTTTTTACCGCAGAAGGTGGCCAGGATTGGCTATATGATAAAGACGGTCAGAAAATATGCTGGCCTGTCGACCGATATTTTATAGAAGGAAAGAGAAACACTACTTTTCTGGGAGAAAATGTAATCAAATACCACCGTACTTTAACTTCTTATTTAAATACATTATTAAAACATGGCTTCACCCTTAAAGAAGTTATTGAACCTGAACCAGTTCAGGAAATGCTTAAGGAGATTCCGGAGATGAAAGAGGAACTCCGCAGACCTATGATGTTAATCATCTCTGCTGTAAAATAGTTTTTAAAATATCAATATCATTTTTTTCAGGACACAATTACAAACAACTATATTGTATAACATAGTAATAAAAATAAATCATATCTTTGTATAACAAATTACATACTTATGATTATTAAAAAATTGATAACCGCTTTTGTTTTGCTGCCATTTTTAACTCAAACAATGGAGGCACAAACAAAAGGATATGAAAAGAAAATTGACAGTATTATCCAGACTGAATTTGGAAATAAAGAGGAACCGGGAGGTGTTTTTTTAATTTCTCAAAACGGAAAAAGTCTCTATCGTAAGGCATTTGGAAAAGCCAATCTCGAACTCAATGTCAATATGACATCGGATCAGGTTTTCCAGATCGGATCAATGACCAAACAGTTTACTGCTGTGGCGATTCTGATGCTTGAACAGCAGGGAAAACTTAATGTTAATGATCCCGTTTCGAAATACATCAAAGATTATCCTAACGGAGATAAAATTACCATTCACCACCTTCTGACCCATACTTCGGGAATTAAAGATTTTACGAAAATAAAATCTTTGCCTTCTATTGCTCAAAAAGAAATGAAGCCTGAAGAAATGGTCAATTTTTTCAAAAACGAACCTGTCGACTTTGCACCAGGAGAGAAGTTTGATTACAATAACTCCGGGTATGTCGTGTTGGGATACATCATTGAACTGGTTTCCGGAACTTCTTATGAGGATTTTATTAAGAAAAATATCTTTGATAAAGCAGGAATGAGCCATTCTTATTACGCTTCCGACAGAAAAGTAATTCCTCAGAGAGCTTACGGCTATCACAAAAAAGAACAGGGGTTTGTGAATAAAACCGTGATTAGTTTCAGTGTTCCGTTTTCTTCCGGTTCGTTGATGTCTACCGCAGATGATATGCTGAAATGGCAGCAAGCTCTGAATCAAAATACTTTACTGAATTCAAAAGAAACCCAAAAAGCTTTTCAAAAATATAAGCTGAACAATGGTGAAGAGTTTACCTATGGATACGGATGGCATCTGAAAGAAATTAACGGAACACCTGATCGTGAGCATGGAGGAAGTGTATTTGGATTTAAAAGCATGGGAGTTTACATTCCAGGTGAAGATCTCTATGTGATAGGGCTCAGCAATTGTGACTGCCACTCTCCTACAGAAGTTACCCGAAATATTGCTAAGGCTGCTTTACAAGAAATCAAAACCTCAGCAAAAAAACCTTAGTTTTATTTCCTGTTTTTCATTTCAGGAAGAACATAGTCCGGAACCTTAAAAATACAGGCCACTACAAAAATCAAACAGAGAATATTAATCAGTAAAGAAACGGAAAAGGCATTGTGATACTGTTGTACGGAAGGTTTTGTTCCCAGAAAATAATGGAAAATACTTCCTACAGCAACAATCCCGACTATAGCAGCAATCTGTTGAAAAGTATTATAAACCCCGGAAGCATTTCCAACCAGTTTTTCAGACATTCCTGACAAAGCAATATTCGCCAGTGAAGGAATAATAGATCCTATTCCCAGCCCATGCAAAAATAAAAGCAGGCAGAAAACGGGAAAACCAGTCTCCATTCTGAATAAAAATAACTGAAGCATAAGAATCAAAATAATAAAGCTAAGCCCTGCCATCAGGGCCTTTTTCCCATATTTCAAAATGAGTTTTACAGAAATGACTGAAGCTAAAATAAAACCCAATCCCTGAAAAACAATGATCTCTCCGGCCTCTAATGGACTCATCTTTAGTCCATCCTGAAAAAACAGAGACAGAATATAAAAATAGGAATCCAGCATAATAAAAAAGAAAGAAACCGCCACAATTCCCAAATTGAAATTTTGATAACGGAATAATTCAAAATCAATCAGATAGGAACGTTCATTTTGGATTCTCTTCTTCTGATTTTTTATAAAACTGAATAAAATTCCACCAGAAATAATCATTAATGAAACATTTTTGAAATGAAGACCTTCATGTTCAGACATTGTTAAAGCATAAGTTGCACAGAACAATCCTGCAGAAAGAATGAGAACTCCACCAGCATTGAAAGATTGTTTTACAGGCGTTTTAGATTCGTTCAATAATTTCAGGCTAAGAAAAATAGCGGGCAAGCAGATGGGAATATTCATCAGAAAAATAAGTCTCCATGGCTCTTCCATAACAGTCAAAGATGAAAAGTATCCTCCGAGAAACTGTCCCAAAACGGTTCCAATCCCGATAGTAATTCCATACCATCCCATCGCCTTGGTGCGTTCCTGATGACCGGGAAATAAAATCTGTATCATGGAAAGTACCTGAGGCGCCATCATGGCAGCACTGATTCCTTGTACAAACCTTGAAATTACCAGCTGACCAGCTCCTACAGAAACTCCGCAGGCAATAGAACTTATCATAAAGGCAATCAATCCGAAAATATAAATCCTTTTTCTTCCGTACAGATCTCCCAATCTGCCTCCTGTAATCAGTAAAGAAGCAAATCCTATAAGATAAGCGGCAATCATAAACTGCATTTCTCCATGAGAAGCATGAAGGTCACGTTGTATGGAAGGTATAGACACATTGATGATAAAAATATCCATGATTGTTAACAACTGTCCCAACAGTATCACTAATAATTTCAAATACTTATGTTTCATTTTTATATAGATATATCTATTTTTAAATAATTAAAAAAAATTAGGGCAATAAACCCTGAACAATTTTTTTTATCTCGTCAAAAGAATCAGTTTGTTTGTTGATCGTAGAGGTAACAACAGCTCCTTCGATTAACAGAAAAATATGATCTGCTATTGAATCTGTGTCAGCCAGCTTTGCCTCTGTTCCATATTCATTGGCAAGTGTTCTGATCAAATCCTTTTGCTTTTCTTTATGCTGTATGGCAAAAGTGGAAACAGAAGGATTGCCCTCTCCTATTTCGGAGACAATTTTAATGAAATGACAGCCTGCAAATTTTGAGGCCTGCTGCAATTTTTTTCTGTAGTCAATGAGCGTAAGAAGTTTTTCTTTCGGGTCTGAAACCCTGGATATACTGTTTTCATATCCTTCAAACCAGCCAAGCTCCTCTTTGATAAGATAGGCCTGAAGAAGATCATTTTTGGATGAAAAATGATTGTACAAAGATCCAATGGCAATATCCGCTTCTGCAATAATCTGATTGATCCCCGTAGAATTATACCCTTGCTTATAAAATAATTCTGAAGCAACCCTGATAATCCTCTCGAGTACTTTTTCTTTTTTCATCGTGAAAATTTTTACAAATGTAGATAAAAAATAGATAAGTCTATCTATTTTTGAAATTGAGATAAAAACTTTATTTTAGATTCAGGAAATACCATCTGCCATTTAAACTTCCAATCATGAAATCACTGTCGCTCTTTTTGATATTTATATTGCTAACCGTATCTTGCAGTCAATCACAGAAACCTAATGCTTTAAAAAATATGGATTCCTCCAATCCTGTCGTCTACTTTGAAATTCCCTTGCATGATCTGGCGCGTGCTGAAAAGTTCTATTCTGCTGTTTTCAACTTTAGTTTTGAGAAAGAAATCATAGACCGCTATGAGATGGCATTGTTTCCATTTGAAGAAAAAAACAGTGGCATTACAGGTGCATTAGCTAAAGGAGATGTCTACCAACCTTCCAAAAATGGTGTCATTATTTATTTTAAATCAGAAAATATTGACCAAACATTGGAAAAAGTTTTACAACATGGAGGTTCTGTTCTTTACCCCAAAAGGATAGATGAAAAATACGGTTTTGCAGTAGCAGAATTTGAAGACTCGGAAGGCAACAGAATAGCGCTGCATGAAACAGTAAAGTAGCCATACCATTCATTGCATATTATTTTTTTTCATGCAGTTGAAGCATATTTTGTATATTTAAATAACCATTTGAAATCTAATTTGGTAAATACCTATGGCGGAAGAACTGTATTTCATCAAAACCAATCCCATTATTGCCAAAATAAATTTGTACAATAAGCTCAGCCGTGAAGAAGAAAATATTCTGAAATTCTTTGCGCCTGAAGCGAAAAATACCCTTGAAACAATTAAAGAAAAAGTAAAAGATTCCGTTGAAGAACTTAGCCAGGAAGAACTTCTGCTTATTTTTCAATGGTTTCATAAGGTGTATTCTTCAGATCATGAGGAAACCAAAACACAGCTTTTCATCAATGGTATTGATCTTTTTTATGAAATTCCGACTAACATTCATGCCGAAAATTTCCTTCAGATTCTTTCAGATTATGAAAAACTTCTGAAGCAGGATATGAATTATATTGTAGACTCCAAAAACTTCAATCAATTCCTGATCTACGGGATTTTTCTGACAGAGATTATCAACAGAGAACAGCATCCGGATAATATCCTTTGCGAATATCTGAAACCGGATAACCAGTCTTTATATCTCCTGGCTGAAGACCAGTGTAGTCTGAAAGATTTTGATCCTGCCATCATCCCGGATCTGCAGCATTATTTTACCGATCTGTATGATCTGACTAAGTTTTACAAAGGTTCTATCATCAAACTTGAGAATCAATAAAAAGAGGCTTCTTAAACCTCTCGCAGCATTTCAGGATTTTTCATGAGATACTCTAACGCTTCTGTCACAGCGTGTTCAGGACTTTTAGGATTGAATCCTAATTCATTTCTTGCTTTAGAAATATCAAAATCCTGTTGTAATCCTGAAAACATGGCAATATCTTTTCGGGTAAGTACGGGCGGTTTTCCACTCAATTTTGCGGTAAGCTCCATGAGACCAGCAATCGTAAACAGGATTCCTTTGGGAACGGAACGGGGAATATTCAGCTTCAGTTCAGGATAGAGGGTATTGGCAAGAATAGTTGTATCCGTGATCGTCATGCATTTTTCATTGGCAAGAATATAACGTTCACCCGAACGTCCTTTTTCAGCGGCCAAAAAGCATCCTTCTGCAACATCCTTCACATCAATCCAGTTCAGCGTAATTTTAGTGTCTACCGGAATTTTTCTATTCAAAATTAATTTAAGAACTCCATAGGAAACATTTAACGGTAAAAATGCCTTACTACCAATCATCGCAGAAGGCATTACTGAAACTAATTCTATTCCTAGTTTTGAAGCCAGGTCAAATGCCAGTTTCTCCCCGTCATTCTTAGAGTTATAATACATATCTCTGCGATCCGGATTATAACCATTGCTTTCTCTGGTAGGTAAATTTGTATAATTGAGAGCAGCAATAGAACTTACATATATTATTTTTTTTACGCCTGCTTCTGCGGCAGCTTCAATAGTATTCCGGGTACCATTGATGTTTACTTCATAGATTTCCTTTTTAGGATCTTTAGCCCATAATTTGAAAGAAGCGCCTACAGCATAGAATGTTTCCACTCCCTGCAGTGCTTTTACAAAAGAAGCTTTGTCGGTAATATCCGCTTGTACCAGCTCGCAATACAATCCTTCAAAAGGTTTTTTGTTTTTTGTATTTCTTACAGCAGCTCTTACCGGAATCCCTTTTTCAAGTAAAAATCTGACTAAATTATTTCCCAGATGTCCATTGGCTCCTGAAACAAGACTTACATTATTCTTTGTCATTACATTAATTTTAATGCTGCAAAGTTCATCTTCCCTATTCCAGAACCACTTGACTTTTGTTAGTTAATTATTTTCCTCCGGATTCTGCTCAGGCTTTCCGGCTTCATTCCTAAAAACGATGCGATGTATTGGATAGGAACATTTTGAATGATGCCAGGATAATCATTCATGAGTTTCAGGTATCGCTGTTCAGCATTTAAAACAGATAACTCTCTGGAACGTTTTTCGTTATAGGTAATCGACTGTTGGAAAATTGAAATACTAAAATCCTTCATCGCCTGGCTTTGGCTGATCAAAAAATTCAGGTTTTCTTGGGAAATTCTCAAAAGTTGAGCATCGGTGATCGCTTCTAAATTATTTTCAGAAACTGTACTGTTGATATAATCTGAATAAGAGGTAAAAAATCCAGGCGGACAATTGATATGCGTGGTTACTTCATGACCATTTTCATCGGTATAAAAAAGTCTGAGATAGCCTGAAACAATATAATATAGATATTGAGGTATTCTTCCCGCCTCTTCTATAATCGTATTTTTTGAAAATGATACAGGCTCAAAATATTTTTTGACTGCTTCTGTTTCTTCCTGACTCAAATCATGGCCGGAATAAATATGTTGTAAAAGCTTGTCATGCATTGAACTGAGTATGTTTTAATCTTTCACAAAAATACCAAAAGAAAACTTCAATATTTATGAACTTAAAAAATATTTACCTGTCTATGTAACATACTGGATTCAACAATTGTCTTCTATACATAACCGAAAGAAAATCTGCTGCTGAAAAAGGAAATAAAAACACTACAGGAACGAGTACAGAACCAGGATAAAAACTATAACACAGCCAGCAGTCTCCTTTTACGATGTGGAACTGTTGGCTTTTTTATTGCCCCTCCGGAGAATAAGAAAGTAATATACCATTCCACCTGCAAAATAAGCCACGCCATCCCAAAAATCTCCTGTAAAATGAGGGGATAGTATCGGGCAAAGCACTTCAAACAAAAAAGACAGATAAAGCACTGAAGTCAATACAAATTTCAGATCAGGTTTCCAGTGATAGCCCAGCACAGAATTCATGATATATTCTATCAGATAACAATACATAGGAACTGTCATACAATCTGTAAAATGATCATTGATAACGGGAATAAAAATTCCGTTTCGTCTCAGCAGAATAATAAGTCCCCAAACTGCCAATCCCATCAGGAACCAAAATGAAATTCTTCTGCTCATCACATATGCAGTACTGCCATTATGATCCCAAGGATTACCTGCAGGATTTTTGATATAACTTCCTGGGAGTCTGTTGTATTTTCTTTTTCAGTTTGATCTGCTGATTCATAATTGAACTTTTGCTTCCCTTCCATTTTGATAAGATTTAATCCTGCAAATATATTAAATTAGAACAATTGTTCTAATTTTAAAAATATGATTTATATCCGTTCTGATATTCTTATCTTTGGATGATGAAGACCAAGGATAAAATTCTGTCTAAAGCACTGGAATTATATAATGACAAGGGGTACAACAATATTACCACCAGGCATATCGCAGCTGAACTCAATATCAGTGCGGGAAATCTGCATTATCATTTCAGACATTCGGAAGACCTCATTAAAATCCTTTTCTCTGAGCTTACTCTGAAAATGGATGAGCTGCTGAACCAAATGAAAAAAACAGAGGATAAAACGCTGGATGATCTTTATCAGTTTACTTATTCTACCTGCAGAATTTTTTATTCTTATCGTTTCATCTTCATCAATTTTATAGATATTCTGAATCAAAATCCCGACATCAAAGCCAGCTATGAAGGGATTAATTTCAGCAGGAAAGAAGAATTTCAGCAGATCTTTTCAGATCTTCAGAAGAGCAATATATTTCAGAAAGATGTTCCTCATTTTATTATAGAGGGTCTTGTTGAACAGATTTTCATCATTGCAGACAACTGGCTTACCCACAATAGGCTTATATTAAAACTCAATCAGAAAGAAGCAATATTGCACTATACGATTCTGCAGATGAATCTTTTCTACCCGATTCTCAATAAAGAACAGCAAAAACTTTATGAAGAACAATATATTCAACAGTCATAACATGACCGTCAGAAAAGGGATGAATGATGATCTACCGGAGATGCTGCAGCTTTTTACCGCAACTATAGATGAGATATGTAAAAAAGATTATGATCTTCAACAGCTTCAAGCATGGAAATCCGGTGGAGAGAACAAGGAAAGGTGGATAAAAGTGATGAGAGATCAACATGTTTTGATTGCTCTCACCGAAAATAAAATAGTAGGATTCTGTACTCTTGATCAGGGAAATTATATTGACCTGCTTTTTGTACACAAAGATTATCAGCATAAAGGAATTGCCTCAATGCTTTATAATTTGATTGAAAAAGAAGCCCTGCAGCATCATGAGAGAGAACTTACTGCTGATGTGAGCAAAACAGCCAGACCCTTTTTTGAAAAAAACGGTTTTCAGGTTGTTCTGGAGCAAACAGTGTATGTAAAAGGAATTGCGATGATGAATTATAAAATGGCAAAAACACTTATCTTTTAATGTTAAGATTGATGGAATTACAACCAGAATATAATGAGTATAGAATTTCAGCTCCTCAGGAGTTTGAAAATGTATTTACTCATTTTTATTTTGCTGAAAATACTTCTGAAATATCAATAACCAAAACACTTTTGCCAACTTATCAGACAATCCTGTTATTTTGTTTCGGAGAAAGTGCCACGATGTCTACACGGGAAAAAACCATCATAAGTATTGATAAATGTATGGTATTCGGTCCGGTGAGACAAGCTTTTGACTATACGCTTCCGGCAGGATGTTCTATTCTTGTCGCCAATTTTAAAGATGATGCATTCTTCAGATTTTTTGGAAAAATATCCATTATGCAATCGGTAAAACATCCGGATGAATTGTTGAAAGAAAACTGTTTTACAGATCTGTGGCATCAGTTGACAGCATTACATTCTACTACAGAACAAGTGAATCATATCTTAGAATTCTGCAGACCTTATCTGCAGGATCGGGATATTACCAGCCAGCTTCTGAGCAGTTTTGAGAATGATCTTCTAAACCCTGTTAAAGTCATTGCTGAACAGACTCATCAAACAGAAAGAAACATCCAGCGAAAACAGAAAGAGCAGTTTGGGTATTCTTTAAAAGAGCTTAACCGTTACAACCGTTTTTTAAAAGCCATCAAAATCATTGAAGAGGAAACCGAAAAACAAAATCAGGTCAAATGGTTTGTCATCATTGATGAGTGTGGTTATTATGATCAAAGCCAGCTTATTCATGATTTCAAGCATTTTATCAATATTTCTCCCGCTCAGTATTTAAAATTCCAGCAGGAGATCTGCAACCCAAAATCGAAATAGGTTATTTCGTTTTCTTACAATTTTCGAAGTGTACACCAGACTACTTTTGTCTCATTAATCTAAACAATCAAAGTAATGAGACATTTAATCATTTACGCGCACCCTAATAATAACAGTTTAAATCACAATCTTTTAAACACTGTTATAGAAACACTCCAATCCTGTAATCAGGAAGTTATTGTGAGAGATCTGTATGCCATTGGTTTTGATCCGGTTCTTTCCTTGGCTGATATGCAGGAACAGCGTTTGGGAAAAGTATCAGATGATATAAAAATTGAGCAGGAGCACATTTCATGGGCAGAGCAGATTACCTTTATCTATCCTATCTGGTGGACAGGTCTTCCTGCAATCATGAAGGGCTATATAGACCGCGTTTTCAGTTATGGTTTTGCTTACCGCTATGATCAGGGCATCCAAAAAGGGCTTTTGAAAGGCAAAAAAACTGTTATTATCAATACTCATGGGAAATCTCATGAAGAATATGAAAAAACAGGAATGGATAAAGCTCTGACTTTAACTTCTGATCATGGTATTTTCATGTACTCCGGACTGGAAATCATCAGACATTTATTTTTTGATAAAGCAGATAAAGCTTCTTCTGAAGATCTGGAAATCTGGAAAAGTCAGGTTAAAAATTTATTTTCCGAACCTGTATTTAACTATTAATTTTTACTTAATGAAAACATCTGTAGAAAAACAAGATATCAGTCCTGTTCTATTGGGTTCTTATAAACTAACGAAAAAAATAATAAAATACAGTTTTTATCTCTTTATCCTCTATTTTGTTTTTAAAGGATTTATGGCATGAAATTAGCTTCAAAAATCGCAAGTAAAATTGTTTTGAACCATTATTTTAAGCCATTAAGATTGATGGATGGTTAAGTTTTTATTTAAAAACAAATCTTGTTATAACCCTGCAATGCGTCTTAATGGTTTAAATATTGGATCCTCAGGAAATTCCTGTATATTTACCCAACAATGAAACATCTAAACAGTATATTACGTCTTCCATTCTTCAGTGAATATTACACTCCGGGCTATCGTTCGGGAAGACTTTCTATATCTGTAATCCAATAAAATAATCTAACGTATATATAGAACCCGGACAGTCCCTGTCCGGGTTTTTTCATTTTAAAACTATTCAACATGATTCATTCATTACAAGAAAATGTGGCCATTATCCTGCCTGAAAATGGGCTGGAAGAGAAATTAGCCCAAGCCAAAAAGGAAAATAGAAAACTTTCCATCAAGTTAGGATTTGATCCTACGGCTCCTGATCTGCATCTGGGACATGCCGTGGTATTAAAAAAACTGAAGCAGTTTCAGGATCTGGGACATCAGATCATCATTGTGGTAGGAAGTTTTACGGCCAGAATTGGTGATCCTACCGGAAAAAACAAAGCACGAAAACCTTTAAGTACTGAAGATGTACAGCACAATGCCCAGACGTATATCAACCAACTTTCCAAGGTCATTGATGTTCAGAAGACAAAGATTGTCTTCAATTCTGACTGGCTGGACACACTGGACTTTTCTGAGGTAATCCAGTTACTTTCAAAAGTTACCGTTGCTCAGTTGATGCACCGCAATGATTTTAATAAAAGGTTTACAGAAAATACTCCCATCGCCATGCATGAACTGGTATACCCAATTCTTCAGGGTTTTGATTCTGTAAAAATTGAATGTGATATTGAAATGGGCGGCACAGACCAGCTTTTTAACTGTACCATGGGAAGACAGCTTCAGGAAGTACACCAGATGCCAGCTCAGATTGTGATGTGTATGCCATTGCTGAGAGGTCTTGACGGAAAGGAAAAGATGAGCAAATCTCTGAACAATATTATCAGACTTACGGATGAACCTAACGAGATGTTTGGAAAAACCATGTCTATTCCCGACGCATTGATTGAAGAATTCATCAACCTGGCCACCGATTTTTCGATGGAAGAAAAAAGAGCACTTTTTTCCGGAATAGCAAAAGGGGAAAATCCCATGGATATTAAAAAACAGATTGCTAAAAACATCATTACCCAATACCACGATGCTGCTTCAGCAGAAAATGCAGAACAGTTTTTTATCAATCAGTTTCAGAATAAAAATTTTGAAGAGAAAAAGTATGAGCCTGTTTCTATAAGTTCTTTGGGAAAGATTAAAAACAGGATATCTCTTGTTGAACTTTGTCATCATCTTAAAAGTGACCTCAGCAAATCGGCAATCCGGAGACTGATTGAGAATGGAGGAATTCAAATCAATAACAGTAAAATAACAGACTCTAATGAAGAAATGGAACTGATCCCTCAAACCAAAATAAAGATCGGAAAAAGGGGCTTTTTTGAGCTGATATAAAAGCGGGAAGATGGGAGCTGGAGGAGGGAAGTTTTTGAAAGACGATGAACTTATAAAGTTTTTTGATAGGAATATTTTTAAAACAAAAGCTAAAATTAAAAAACACAGAAGTTCTTTACAGCCCGAAAATAACTTCCAGCTTCCCTCTCCCATCTTCCCTCCTTCAACTAATTTCAATATCTTCGTTTTCTAAAAACTATTTTCCAATGAGCTACATCATGGTCGACATAGAGTCAGACGGGCCGATTCCAGGAGATTTTTCCATGGTCTGCTTCGGAGCAGTACTTGTGAATGCGGAACTAGGCACCACCTTTTATGGAAAACTGAAGCCGGTTTCTGAAAAATTTAACCCTGATGCTTTAGCGGTTTCCGGTTTCAGCAGAGAAGAAACAATGAATTTTGATGATCCGGAAAAGGTAATGCTTGCCTTTGAAGACTGGATTAAAATACATTCTAAAGGCAGACCAATATTCATCAGTGATAATAATGGTTTCGACTGGATGTTTATCTGCTGGTATTTCCATCATTTTATCGGACGGAATCCTTTTGGCTTTTCTTCGAGGAGACTTTCTGATCTTTATTGCGGACTGGAAAAAGATACTTTTGCCCAATGGAAACATCTGCGTAAAACCGAACATACCCACAACCCGGTAGATGATGCCAGAGGAAATGCGGAGGTTCTGCTCTACATGAAGGAAGAGATGGGACTGAAAATAAGTTTTAAATAACCTTTACAACTTATGGGAAAAGATACTTCAATTTATATGTTTGACAGTGAAAAGGCAGCAGTGAATCTTTATGAGGATCTACAGCACAGAATGTATCATACCCAAACATTCAGAGGTTTTATTAACAACAGAAAAAAGGCTCTGAATAATGATAAAATCAGCTTCGACAGAATACTGGAGACCATCAAAAATGATATCAACAATATTACGCCTGAAGATATGCTGGAAATCACGTTGTTCTTTAGAAGTCAGATTGAGCCTCTCTTTCATCATGATTCCTGGGAAGCAAGGAATGAATATTTTGAAACATTATATCAATATTTAGGAATTTTTTGGCTTTACGAGTTTCCTAATGCTGCTGCATATTATGGCTATATGCATCAATACGAAAATTACACTGAGTTCTTCCCCATGAGCATGCTGAAGAATTATCAGTCGGGTATCAGGATCTGCTCAGAAGATTTTCTGCTCTTCAACGATTATGTAATTTTGGTCACAAAGGAAATTCTTGACCGGAAAATACATGATCATGAGCATAAACTGACCGCAGAAGAGGAAAGAATCGTCAACACAATCAAAAAAGAAAATCAGGATAATAGCCTGCTCTTTGAAATCATTGAAGAGGAAGTACAGTTTCTTGCCAAAGTATTTTATCCCAGTGAAAAAAGTCCTTATAGTCATTCTGTTCTCCATTCTTATTCTTTCTTCCGGAAATCTATAGAAATGAAATCCAGAATTGATGCAAAAAAAAATCCAAAAATTCTTATCTTACAGTCTTATTAATGCTGATATAGCCTAAAATTGGAATTCTAAAAAATATGAGTACTTCCCTTATTTACCGAAAAGCTACTGACAACGACATCGATTATCTTCTTGATCTCAGAATGAAAACCATGAATCCTCATTATGAGACTTCAGGACTTTCTACCGACAGAGAAACCACCCTGCAAAGGGTTCTGTACCAGTTTGAAAAAGCAGATATTATTCTTTTAGACAATCAACCCATCGGACTGTTAAAAGTAGACCGAACATTTACCAACATTGAGGTTCTGCAACTTCAGATTGATCCCAGCCAACAAGGTAAAGGTCTTGGAAAAAAGATTTTGTCAGATATTCTGGAGGAAGCTTCATTAGCAGGAAAAACGGTGTCATTAAGTGTTTTAAAAACCAACAAGGCACAGCATCTTTACACAAGTCTTGGATTTAAGATTACCGGGGAAGATGAATATTCATATTTTATGGAAACGGAAAGGCAGTAAATAATTTTTTTTAAAATTTTTGGCTAAAGCGGTTGGAAGACTCTCTTTGATTTAAACACAAATCTCACAAATAAATGAGCACAAATAGTCACAATCATCTGTAGATCTGAAAATCTGAGATTGCTTCACTACGTTCGCAATGACGGTTTACTGATTCGCCATCGTTACATAGATCAGCCTTCCGCCTTCTTCTGCAGACAGCAGTATTTTTTTACCATCTGTCAGCTCAACCATAGAACCGGGTGGAATTTCTTTCTGCTCAGTGACATCTTTCATTCCTGATAAGCCTTGATTTACCAATACCCATTTTCCCTGATGGAATGTGAAATACCCTACAGGCATTTTATCCTGCATAGTCAGGTTTTCATTTCTTATCACTTTCCTGGAAACATGCCATTTGAATAAATACTGATTATGATAAACCATCAGCCTGTGATTTTCCGGTTTCCATACCTCGTCATCAAATTTGAAGTATAAGTCTAATATGGGTAAAGTACCCTGATGCGGAGTTCCACAGAACGGACACTTCGGATTGCTGGTATTATCAAAAACATACCATTTTTCAGTACAGCCGGAATTATGGCAAGGCTGTATCAGATCTACGGTTTTCAATAAAGCGGTTTCCCATTCGTTGGCTGTAGGCCGCCTGATGGGATCATGTAATCCGTCTATAAATGTTTTGCGGAACAATTCTGAAATATAAGGCCCCGTAACCGTATAAGGAATCTGCTGAGGATCTCCCCAGAATGCGTCCCATTTTCTAAGATGATCAGATTTTACCTGGTTGGAAGAGTTTTCCGGGTGTTCTACAAACATTGCTTTTTCCCCCATGGATAAAATTTCGTCATGTTCGGAATCCAGATCCCAGATTTTCCCTCCACGGAGCGGATGTCTTCGTAGCAGATACATATAAATCAGAACAGCAAGGGCATGCAGATCTGTTTTTTGGTTAGGCAGATGTCTGTTTGGATCCTCAAGACTCAAATGTTTTGTTTTCAACACTTCAGGGGCAATAAAATCTGCTGTTCCTATCACTTCCGGCGGAAACAGCTTTGGAACAACAAGCCCGTCAATATCAATAATACAGGCAGATTTTGTAACGGGATCCACCAGAATATTATTGTAAGATAAATCGGAATGTGCCAGCCCCATCTGATGCAGTTTTTTCACTCCCCGGCTGATGTTCACCGCAATCTGAAAATAACTCAGCCAATCTCCGAGTTCTGACTGATCCAGTCTTAAAGGATATTGTTGATTTCTGAACATAGGAGCTGTAAACCATTTTCCCACTTTATCCTGTCCCTGGATATTATCTGAACCAATATATCCTTTGGCAAAATAAAATTTATGATGGTAAACAGGAACCACAATTCCTGTGAGTTTATCTCTTTCCACAATATCGTAAGGCCATCTGAATATTTCGTTCAGAAAGTACTCTGGGGCATTTCCATTCTGTATGCTCTGCAGATAAGTAGAAACAATTCTCTTGATCCTTTCTTTTTGTCCTTCATCCAAAGGACTTCGGTAGAAAGCCACCACATATTCTTTATCGGGAGAAAAATAAACATCTTTCACTCCGCCCCTGATAGGGTTTTCATCTACATATTCATAGGATTTGGCTGTGTCCAGAACAGAAACAACTTTAATGGTCTTTTTCATGGGTATCAATAGATTATTGCCAATGTACGGTCATCGTGATTTCCTCTGCTCCAGAAATCACTCCAGATTAAAAGTTCTTCGTCAATTTTATCATCATTCATAAAATCAGCTTTCGTCCGGTCATCATTATTTCCGGCAAGGTCTTCAAAAAGTGATTTCCAGCTTTCAGTGTCTTCCAGTTTATTTTCTGTGATAAATTTAGGATCATAAATACCATCGGTCATCAGCACGAGATAGGAAAAATTATCCACACAGGTAATCCTGAAACGGGAAGCCATTGTATTGTTGAAAATTTCTTTCATGGTGATAAAGCGGGTACCTCCGCCAAATTCTCCCACATCCATTTTATTTAAAAGTTTAACTTCGGAAAAGTCGGTATTGATGAGGTTAATCGGGCAGTCTCCTACTCCAAAACTTAGAATAACATATCCAAAACTAAATTTTTTAAGCAATGTAAAAATAAGCGTTGCATGCAGATCATTCACAGAAAGGGAGTTTTCTGCTGCTGTCTTTTCTAATCTCTGATAAACAGATAAAACAGCTTCGGATAAAATATTTATAACATTTTGTTTGGCTTCCGATTGTTCTTCATTAGAGGATTGGGCAGCATATAGACGATTGATATTATTTTCAATCTGATTTAAAATCTCCTCTGAACTGAAAAACTGATTGATTGTTGTTGTAGCCAGTTTTGAACCTTCTCTTGCTGCTGTTGCCGAACCTGCTCCATCAGAAATCGAAACAATATTCCAGCCTGCAGGGAAAGTATTTACGGCAAAATCATCTTCACGGAATTTCCCTTCATGCGCATGGGAGCGTCCTCTTTTGGAAGCCACAACAATTTTTTTATCTGAAAATAAACCTTTGAAAGAGGCTTCTTCAGATTTATAAAAAACAGCATTTTTATCACTCGGAATATTCTTCCATAAGTCTTTTGGATCTGCGTTGACAAACAGTTGAATTTTCTTTGTTTCAATCTGGCTTTGATCATGTATGTGATAAAACTGAACGTCCAGATGGTACATATTGTTGGTTACAGGAGTTCCTGAAATGGTATTGTTTTCAAAAGTAAGTCCTGCTTCTTCGAGATTCCCGATATTCTGAATTTTGATGTTCGGAAAATCGTCCATGTCAAGAGGGAATTCATAAAACTGTTTAACACTGGCATTCTTCAATACCCAATGAACCTCTTTGAATTCTTCTTTTTCTTTATAAATAACAGCTTGTTCCACAGTCTTCGGTTTAGATTCACCGGCTGATTTCCGGAAAAATTTACCCATCATTAGCCCAAAGTTCGGTTAATATCAAATCCACCTCCGGAAAAACCGTAATAATCCGAAGTTCCACACCATGGACATTTACTGTATCCTTCTCCTCTCAGACAATGAATTCCTCCGCATGAGCAGGTAGCCAGTGCAATGGGATTGGCACAGTGAGGACATGAAGTTCCTCCATCCAGTTCTTCTATATTGATTTTAAGGTGGGTTTTCTGGTTTGAAGAAAGTCTGTAGTACGCTTTTTCATCAATTTTATAGGCGCCATCCAATCTGTAATACCGTGTTGCCATTCCTGGTATGCTGGATTCCGCAAATGCTTTTCTAAACTTCATCAGATAAAGCTTTTCAGTTTCCTGGCATTTTCCGTTCAGTACTACAAAATTATTGTCCGGAAATTTCTGTTCCATTTCAGGATCTACTTTTTCCAAAATAAGGGAATCAATTTTAGATAAATTAATGCCTTCTTTTTTTGCTTCTGTAACACTCTGGCTGGTTGTTTTAATAGAGTCCGTTACCCACTTGAAAAACTCTTTATAGGAATTTTCATCTGAATTATTGAACAGCAAAACATGGTCTGCCAGAGAACCAAGAAGTTTATAATTGGTATTTTCCCCTATGGATACGGCAATTGTATTGGATTTTCCATTGTATTTGGTATTCCATCGTTCAATGGCTTTGGTAGCATCATCGGTAGGCACTCCGTCTGTAAACAGGAAAACAATAGGTTTCCAGTCGCCTTTTCTCTCATAGGTGGTTTTCACAATATCCCTGTCGATACAATCCATTACTTTGATTAAGCCCTGTGAAAGTGACGTTCCGCTTCCAATTGGAATCTTAGGGGGATAAAAGCTGATAATATCCTGCATTGGAGTAATCACTTCAGCTTCTCCTGCAAAGCCAATAACAGAAATGTAAACCGTTTCGAGTGAATAGGGATCTTTTTTCAATTCCCTGATGATATTGGCGATACCTTCCTGTACCTGCTCAATAGGTTCTCCTACCATAGATTCGGAGATATCTACTAAAAAATAAATAGGCAGTCTTCTCATGGTGTAAAGACAATTTTTTAAATAATAATATTAAGTTCCGATGGTGGCGGAGGTAATGTGATATTTTCTCCCGTACTCTGAGAATGTCCTCCCTGTGTAATGGAAGAACTCACCCATTTGAAAAAGGAAGAAAGCGTAATGGCATCTGTAGTATCCAGTTTTACCACATGATCCGTCAGTTCTTTCAGAAACTGCTCATCTGCTTTCGGACCAGCTGCACACCCTACGATGGCTCCAAATTCCAAACCTCTGATCACAGGGATCATTTGTCTGTATTTCTGGATATCGGAAGGTTTTCCATCCGTAAAAATAAAAAGCAGCGGCTGCCAGTCTCCTTTTGCATCGGCTGATTCTTTTACGAGTTCTTTCCGAACCAGTTCAGAAACCATTTCCAAAGCGGCTCCCGTATGGGTTGGTCCACTATCCGGACAGGTAATTTCCATAGGATAAAAACTCGCCAGATCTGTTAATGGTATCATGTTTTTAACCTCTCTATCAAAGGTAATAACACTTACATGTAAACTGTCCATCGCCTGCGGATCTGCACGCAGCATGCTGATAAGGCCGTTGAAACCGTTATTCAATGCCTGAATAGGTTCTCCGTTCATAGAACCTGAAGTATCCAATAAAAAATAAGCTAATAATCTCCTGCTCATTATAGACAAATATTAATTCTGAAGCCGGCGGAGGAGTCGGAGACTTCCAAGCCGGCTTTTATTTGAGTTGAAAAAAAGTGAAAATCTAGTTGGAATAAGCGTACTGCTGTCTCAGAATATCGATAAAATTATCTGTATTATGCGGCTCACCTACAGCACGAAACTTCCAGTCACCATTATGTCGGTATGCCTCTGCAAAAACCATTGCACATTTTCCGTTCATACTTGAATCTCCGGAAAGGCTGTATTTTGTAATTTCTTTTCCTGAAGCATCCACCGCACGGATAAATGCATTTTCAATCATTCCGAAATGCTGGTTATTGGTTCTTCCCTGATAAATAGTAACAATGAATACAATTTTCTGATAGCTTTCGTCCAGCTGATCCAGCCTTACAATAATCTGCTCATCATCTCCATCTCCGGCTCCGGTTCTGTTATCTCCTGTAAGCCAAACATTCCCGCTTGGGTGCTGCATAGAATTGAAGAAAACCACATCTCCCTGATAAAGTCCCATCTGTCTTCCGTCATTAGTCTGAACGGTTCTTCCAAGATTAGCTACTTTTCCGTTGCCATCTAAAAGAAATGCTACTGCATCAAGGTCATATTCGGCTTCTTTACTGAACAGTTTCCCAAAGAATCCACTGCCTTGTTTTCTGACATCCCATCCTAAACCGATGGTTACTTTTGAAAGATCATAAACGCTTTCTCCGCGGTCATTCTTTCTTAAATCTATCGTTTGTCCTTTCTGTAAATTAATTGCCATAGTTATCGTTTTTGTGTATTTGATGATTTATTTGATGATTTGTCCTTTGTAGTATTTCTCAAGGAAGAAGCCCAGATCTGCTCTGTATCCTATTCCCGAAGCTTCAAACTTCCAGCTTCCGTTTCTTTTGTACAGCCTTCCGAACTCTACTCCTGTTTCAATGGAGAAATCTTCATCCAGTTCATATTTTGCAATTTCCTGATTTGAATGATTATCTACTACTCTGATATAGGAGTTTCTAACCTGTCCGAAATTTTGTCTTCTTCTTTCAAAATCTTCAATAGTAACCACAAAAAGAATCTCTTCCACTCTTGAATCTACTTTATCAAGATCTATAACGATCGCTTCATCATCGTCACCATCGCTGTTTTTACCACTGGGATCATCTCCTGTATGGGTAAGCGCTCCGTCCGGAGAATTCAGGTTATTGTAAAAAACAAAGTATTCTTCACTTACTAATTTTCTGTCAGAATCAATCATGATTGCAGAAGCATCCAGGTCAAAATCGTAGCCTGTTCCTTCATTCGGATCCCAGCCTAATCCAATCGTCATTTTAGTTAATCCTATCTCGATCTTTTGCCCTTTCTGTAGATTAATTGCCATAGTGTTTTATATTATGATTATTTTTTGCATTAAGATAGAAGTGATTTACGAATTGACCAAATTTATTGATAAAAAAATGATCTATACAGCTTCATTAAAACGATTTACGTCACAAAATGACCATAAAAAAAGGTTCAATTAAAAAATTGAACCTTGTATTGTATAAATGTATTTTGAATTACTTTTCAAATTCTTGATCCGAAACAGCAGCATTTCTTGCTTTTGCCAGCATAGGAATGGAAATCAGTCCCATCACCAGCATAATCACAATCTGCAGTGGTAAAGAAATAAAGGAATAGGTAAGCCCCATTTCCCCTCCAAAATCTGCGCTTTTTCCTACTGAAATAAAAAGGGCCATAAAACCGTACTTCATCGCAAGATTATAGGCTCCAATTCCTCCACTGGCTGGGATAATCATTCCCAATGTTCCCACTACAATAATGAAAAAGCCGTCTGCAAAGGTAAATCCTGAGGTTTCAGGAAGAGCAAAGCAGACAAGATAGGCTGCCAGATAATAGCAAATCCAGATTCCTAATGTATAAAGGATGAATTTCCCCTTTTCTTTTAATTTAAAGATAGAAGTTAATCCTTGAAAAATCCCATCAATAAAATTAACGACCTTTCCTAAAAACGGAATGCCTGAAAGTTTCTTTTTAAACACAAAAAACAAAACTGTTCCTCCTATCAGAATGGAAAGGATCAATACTATTTTATTAGGATTAATATTCACTCCGGAGTTTTTATAGAATGACAGAATCGCATCATATTTAAACAATAAAGTCAATCCTAAAAATCCCATCATACAAACCAGATCCACTACTCTTTCCAAAATGATTGTTCCAAAAGATTTGTCTACCGGTACTTTTTCCACTCCATATAAAGCTGTAGCTCTCGCTACTTCACCACTTCTCGGAATGGTAAGGTTCATCAGATATCCAAATGATATAGACCAAAGGGCATTGGAGTTCGAAATTCTGTGTCCCATGGGTTCCAGCATCAGATTCCAGCGGATGGCTCTGAACCAGTAAGCAAGAAGACCAAATACGGAGGCAAACAATACCCAGATATAATTAGCTTTAGCCAGTGATTTTTGAATGACTTTAAAATCCAGTCCCCTTAGGGCAAGCCATAAAAAAAAGCCTGCAAAAGCAAGCGATATTACGATTGTAAGTATTGATTTTACCGGACTTTTTGATGTTTTCTCCATGTCCTACGTAAGAAGGTTTGTTTTTTCATCCGGGAAAACGATCTTCGGCTGGAAGTCTTTTGCCTCCTCCGGGGTCATCTGAGCATAAGCAATAATGATGATGATATCATCTTTCTGTACTTTTCTTGCTGCAGGTCCGTTCAGACAAACTTCTCCTGATTTTCTTTTCCCTTTGATCACGTAGGTATCAAAACGTTCTCCGTTATTTACATTCACGATATAGACCCTTTCTCCCACTACCAGGCCGGCAGCTTCTATAAGATCTTCATCAATCGTTATACTCCCTATATAATTAAGGTCAGAGGCTGTTACTCTCACCCTATGAATCTTAGACTTGAAAACTTCTATTAGCATGATGCAAATTTATTAATAAAAATTAATAAAACAGGTCTTTCCTATCATTTAAAAACTCCCACAAACACAGGGGTTTAATTTCACAAAATACAAGAAATATAAAAATTACTTATAAATTTAATAATCATATGATCAAAAATATTAATTGTTTATATAGAATTTAGGATTTAATAAATACAAAAAATAATATTAACTTTTTGCTAAAGTCAATAAACATAAGCATTTGGCATGATTTTAGTAACCTGTAACGTAGATTTTCTGTGAAAAGTGGAATTATCATATTTTAACTGATTTGAGTGAAAAGCAAAAAAATTTTACAAGTTTTAATAAAAAAATTGCACAATTAGAAAATAGTACTATATTTGCTATAATTACGAACTAACTTTAATATTAAAAATTATGAACAAGTCTGAATTAATCGACGCAATCGCAAAAGATGCAGGTATCACTAAAGTTGCAGCAAAAGCTGCTTTAGAATCTTTCATCGGTAACGTTACAACTACTTTAAAGAAAAAAGATGGAAAAGTTTCTTTGGTAGGTTTTGGTACTTTCTCAGTAGCTGAGAGAGCAGCTAGACAAGGTATTAACCCTGCAACTAAAAAACCGATCAAGATCGCTGCTAAAAAAGTTGCTAAATTCAAAGCTGGAGCTGATTTATCAAATGCAGTTTCAGGTGCTAAGAAAAAATAATCATTCAGATTACGAAAATTCAAGGGCTGTTTCTTAGAAACAGCCTTTTTTTGTTTTAAAGATGTCTCGTCCTAACATAGCGTTACACAAAAAAAGTAATTTTATGGAATCATTTCACAATCAGTATGTAAAACGTAGCCAAAAGGATTACAGCGTCTCCTTTAAATTGGCGGTAGTAAAAGAAGTAGAGAGTGGCAGTATTGGCAATCGTGCAGCAATGCGTAAGTATGGTATTCAAGGTCACGGCACTATAACGGAATGGCGAAGAAAATATGGTACCTTTGATATAGACAACCGCTCCCAACATAAAGCTATGCAAACACCTGAACAAAAGATTAAAGAGCTGGAAGAGAAGTTAAAACGTCTGGAACGTCATAACGAATATCTTGAAACCCGTTTAATGGAATCGGAAGACAAAGCCGCTATTTTGGATAAATTGATAGACCTGGCGGAGGAAGAATATTTGATTTCGGTAAGAAAAAACTCCTTTCCCGATCAATCCAGCATCTCAGCAAAGAAACAAAAAAAACGATAAGTTATCTTTGTAGATTGGTCGGGATCAACCGACAGCACTATTATCGAAGCTTTTGGCTTAGAGATCAAAAACAAGCCCGGGCTGACCAAGTGATTACACTGGTCAATAACCTGCGTTTGATGATGCCTCGTGTGGGTACAAGAAAGATCTATCATATGCTGGCGGACTCTCTGCATACATTACATGTGGGACGAGATAAACTTTTCAGCATACTCAGAGCCAATCATATGCTCATAAAACCCAAAAGAAACTATCGAATAACCACCAATTCCCATCATCGATTCAGAAAGCATAAGAATCTAATAGAAAATATGCCATTGGAACAGCCGGAACAAGTATGGGTTTCAGATATCACTTATATTGGAGGGCGAGACAGGAATTGCTATCTGGCTTTGGTTACAGATGCTTATTCTAAGAAAATAATGGGATATGATCTTTCTAATAGTTTGGCAACTGAGGGATCTCTGCGGGCCCTGAATATGGCTATAAAGAGAAGAAATTATAAAAAAAGCTTAATTCATCATTCCGACAGAGGGTTACAATATTGCAGTCATGTTTATCAAAAAATATTGAAAAAGAAAAATATCAGACCCTCAATGACTGAAAGCTATGATCCTTATGCAAATGCTATTGCAGAAAGAGTAAACGGAATACTCAAGCAAGAGTTCTTATTAGAAGATTATCAGGTAAATATACAGACAATGAAGCTATTGGTAGAAGATGCAGTTCACATTTATAATACCAAAAGACCACATTGGTCGTGTTATATGAAAACACCGGAGCAGATGCACAAACAAAATAGTGTAAAAATAAGAACGTATAAAAACAAATATAGTTGTCGGGAAAACCCAACAACTATATAATAAATATTAGTATTTTTATCCTATTAATATGTAACGCTTATTTAGGACTAGTCAAGATGATAGAGAATTAAACCATTAAGAAGTTTTAAGGACGTAAGAATTATTAAGTTTTGGCTAAAGCCTCTATCATTATGCATAATAAAAATAAGCGGGCTAAAGCCCGCTCCTATTGAATTACAGAGTTTATATTTTCAAGTGGTTTGTCTCATATTAAAAACCACCACTTCTAACTTCTAACTTCTAACTTCTAACCTCTGATTTTCCTATTAGGGTGCCAGTCTTGAAATTTTCCAGTCGAGATCTTCAAGCTGATAAATAATCCTGTCATGAAGACGGTTGGGTCTTCCCTGCCAGAATTCAATTTCATAAGGTCTGGCAAGATATCCGCCCCAATTGGCAGGCCTTGGCACCTCAGTATTTTCATACTCCTTTTCTAATTCTTTCAATTTTTCCTCTAAAAACTCCTTGTTAGGAATCACCTGGCTTTGCGGAGAGACAACAGCTCCCAGCTGGCTTCCTTTTGGTCTTGAATGAAAATAACCGTCACTCAGATTTTCTGCTACCTTTTCAAGATCCGCTTTGATAATAATCTGCCTTTCAAGATTGGGCCAGAAAAAATGCAGACATGCTTTATGATTATTTTCTATTGCTTTTCCTTTTCTGCTGTTGTAGTTGGTATAAAAAATAAACCCTTCATGGGTATATGCTTTAAGAAGTACCATTCTCGTTCTCGGGCATCCATCTTCCTCTACTGTAGAAACCGCCATAGCATTAGCTTCTGAGATCATCGGGCTCTCACTTGCCTCCAAAAACCAGTCTCTAAACTGCTCAATTGGATTTTGTTTTATCTCACTTTCAATAAGTTGGGATTTATCGTACACTTTTCTTTTGTCGTGCAGGTTTTCCATAAATATTTTTTATTAAATTTGAGTATGAATCACTCATACAAAGGTAAAATATTAATCTCGACACCTGACATTTCCGGCGATATTTTTTCAAGATCGGTGGTATTGGTTATTGAACATAATGAAAGTGGTGCATTTGGTTTGATATTGAATAAAAAGAACAGCCAGATGAGTAGCAAGTTCAAAGATTTTTTTGACTTTAAAATTGAGGTTTATGATGGAGGTCCTGTAGAAAATGACAAGGTATTTTTCATCGTAAAGGGTAAACGAGTCACAGAGATCTATACAGACATTACTGATGAATACTACCTTACAGAAGATATTGAACGGATCATTAACGCTGTTTTAAGCAGTGAACTGGATATTAATCATATCAAAATATTTTCAGGGTATTCCGGATGGTCTTCGAACCAGCTGGACACTGAGGTTCAAAGGAAAATGTGGACGGTAGTGGATGTTTACAATCTTGATTATACGTTACCCAATGATCAGACGCTTTGGAAGTCTATCATGCAGAATCTTGGAGGAGAATTTCTTCTCTGGGCCAATTCACCTGAAGACATCTCATTGAACTAAAGGCCTATTTTTCGTATCATTCTGATAATTAACAAACTTTAAGATTCCTTTAACCAATTTTAAACAAAGTTTTTCCGTTCTTTGAAAAACCAAAATCACTGATATGAAAGGTATTACATTACTTGCTTTATCAATATTTTCTACAGCGTTTTTATCATTTACTCCTATCAACAAAAAGTACATTGTCATAGATGCCGGCCATGGCGGAAATGATTTTGGGGCTACCCATGGTGAAATTCTGGAAAAAAATATTTCATTAAGTGTTGCTAAGGAAATACAGAAGATCAATGAAAGCCAGGATAAATATGAAGTTATTTTAACTAGGGATTCAGATAGCGCTCCTACTCTTGCCGAAAGAACAGATATGATCAATAAGCTGAACCCAGAAATGGTCATTTCTCTTCACGTTAACAGTTCTCCTCAAAAAGAAAGATCTGACAACGGGTTTGAAGTGTATGTTCAGAATTCTGATGTTTCAAAGGAATTGGCCGGAAAAATCTACAAGAAATTCAATGCCCGTAAAATTGAGGAACGTAATCTTCACATGCTAAGAGAAACCAAAGCAGCTGCTGTATTGGTAGAACTTGGATTTATCAATAATTCTGATAACAGGAATTATATTACCAGTGAAAAGGGGCAGAAAGAAATTGCACAGAAATTTGTTGAGATCATCAACGAATATTAAATAAAATAACAATTTCTGATTTACTCAGAATAAAACCCGGTAAAGGACTTCTGGAACTTTGTTGTTTACCGGGTTTGTCAATTTCTATTGATTAAAACTTTGTTTCCAGCTTTCTACCAATTCGGAGAAGCGGGAAGTTTCAAAAGTCTTATTTCTTATCTTACCTACAGAAAATATACCTTTCTCATCAGAAATCATTAAAATTTCTTCAGCTTTCTGAGATTCGAATGCGATAATTTCGTGTTCCTGGATATCCGCAAGATTATTCTTATGTAAAAAAGTAACAAAATTTTCCATCAAAGGAGAAATGTATGCTCCTTCAGTCTGCTTGGGTACTTTGATAACATCACCTTCTAAAAAGAGAAGATTTCCGGCAGTAGTACGTGCAATTCTTTTGTTTGGATTGAGAAGAATAACGTCGTCAAGGTCATTTTCCTGCGCATAGATCGCTCCGTAGATATTTTCCGGACAGTGAACCCTGATATTGCTCAGAAGATTGTTATTAACGTTAATTTCTTTAGTCAAATCCAATTCTAAAGGTCTTTGATGAACTGCAAGCACATCAGCCATTTCTGTTACTTCATAAAAATAAGAAACAGAAGATTTTGCCAATGTCACGCCATCATTATTTCTGAACACCTGGAAATTGATAATTCCGTTCTTAACTTCTTTCCCTTCTATAATTTCTTTTTGAAAAAGGGTCTGGAAAAACTCCAGCGTGTAAGTCAAAGGAATATTCATTCTCATCTTTCTCATGGAAGCCATCAGGAAGAAATAACATTCTTCGTCCATGATCAATCCACCATTTCTTACAAAAAAAGAAACCTTCACTGAGTCGCCCCAAAGAAAAGCTCTGTTCTTTACATTTAACTCGTCTGATGTAAAATATTGATTTTCCAATTTTTGATGTGATTTATTTACAAAAAAATAATGAACGATAAATCGTTCATCAGTTTTATCATTTAATATTGCCCGGTATTATGCCGCACCCAGTTTTATTCTTAGGTTCTCAATAAGATTTTCCCAATACATTGCATTTTCCTCTTCATCACCTTCTTCACAGAAATCTGTAATATTTAAAGCAAGATCTTCTGTAATATCATCAATTGTGATAGTCATTTCAAAGAAATTTTTTGTTCCTTCATCTTCTTCCCATCTGAAACGCACGAAACCTTCAGGCTTATATCTGATCAAAGTGGCCTTCTCAGCAGGTCCTCCGCCCCAGCTAAAAAAGAAATCATCGCCTTTCTCTGTTACCTCATCCGCAAACCATTCAGACAATCCTTCTGCAGTCGCCAGATATTCATATAAAATCTCTGATAAACAGTGCATTGGAAATTCGTAATGGACTTTATGTTTCGCCATATAATCTTTGTTTTATCGTCCCGCAATATATAAATTAATTTTTTTATTACGCAAAAAAACAATTACTTTTTTATAGAATCAGTATGATATTTATCACGGGATTCAAATCCTTATTATGTTAAATATTAGGGCTTAAAACTGCCATGCAAAACATAAAAAAATCTCTCCTTCCCGGAGAGACTTTATCTTTAATTTTCATTCAGTATATCTAGAATAATCTGACATCCTTCTCTGATTTCGCCCAGAGATAATGTGAGAGGTGGAGAGATTCTCAGATATTCATTTCTGTACAGCTGCCAGAAAACAATAAGTCCTCTTTCCATGCATTTTTTTGCCACTTCCAGGGTATATTCAGGAGTTCCTAAGTTCACGGCAAGCATCAGACCTTTACCGTTGATATTTTTAATTTTAGGATGAACTAAAAGTTCTCTGAACAACTTCTCTTTTTCTTCTACTTCATTCATTAAACCGCTTTCCAGCACTTCTTTTAAAGTAGCATAACTCGCTGCTGCAATCAATGGGTTTCCTCCAAAAGTAGTAATATGACCTAGCTTTGGTGAATGTGAAAGGGTTTCCATAATTTCTCTGGAACTCATAAAAGCTCCTACAGGAACTCCTCCTCCCATTCCTTTCCCCATTACCAGAATGTCCGGAACGATTCCAAAGTGTTCGAAAGAGAATAATTTCCCTGTTCTTCCAAATCCTGGCTGTATTTCATCTAAAATCAAAAGTGCTCCTACTTCTTCGCATCTTCTCTTCAGTTTGATCAGATAGTCGTTATTGGGCACCAGAAACCCTGCTGCTCCCTGAATGGTTTCAAGGATAACACATGCTGTTCTCTCTGTAATTTTATCGAAGTCATTTTCATTATTAAATTCAATGAAAGAAACCATTGGCAGTAAGGGACGGAATTCCCTTTTGTGGGTTTCATTTCCGGAAACGCTCAACGCTCCATGGGTATTTCCGTGATAAGAGTCTTTAAAGGAAACAATTTCTTCTCTCCCTGTATATCGTTTTGCCAGCTTCAAACTTCCGTCAATGGCTTCAGCACCACTATTGACAAGATAAGTAACTTCCAGTGGATCCGGAGTAGCTTCTGCCAGCAATCTGCATAACGCTGTAGGTTTTTCCTGGGCATATTCACCATACACCATTACGTGAAGGTATTTATCAGTCTGCTCTTTGATGGCATTCACAATTTTAGGATGTGAATGTCCTAAAGTATTGGCAGAAACTCCTGCTACAAAGTCAAGATATTTCTTTCCGTCTGTTCCATAAATATAGCTTCCTTCAGCTTTTTCAACTTCAAAACCTGCTGCAAACTTTGTGGTTTGTGCCTGATATAGAAAAAAATCTTTATGCATTTCCATTGTCTCCAAAAATTTCAGCAAAGCTATAAAAGATTCATTACATGCTAAAATTAATATATAAAAAAGACCAGTGCTTACTGGTCTTTTCTATTATTTTCTGGTTCGTTTAGGCTTTTTAGCTTCTTCTTTCGCTTTTTCGTCATCTATAGCTTTCTGAGCTTTATCGAATAGCTCACTATCAGCTGTATATTGTATTTCTTCGTTATTCGGAGTGTCTACAAGGATATCCTGCCATTTCCGGATCCGGTCTTTGGTATTCCAGTTAAAATCCGGGAATTTTCTTTTCGAAGGTTCTATCATACTCATAGGATAAGTATCTGATACAGCCCCAATACTACATGAAATTATTTGTAAAGCTCTTTCTTCAAACAATGCTCCGATAATTCCACATGTTGAAAGGGTGATCCCTATTCTTTCCTGTTTTTTTGTTTCCTGATCGGTATCATCAACATATACAATAGCCTGGGCATTCCCCACTACTCTTGCCTCTTTAATTGCATTTTTCTCATAGTAAACCGTCATGAATTTTCCTTTCACCTGATTGAACTCATCTTTCAGCGTTATTGAGTCTACTTTACTGATGGCAAAGGCATTTCCGATGACTTTTAATGAATCAATATCTTCCGTCTGGGTATTGAAGTAAGCTTCTACTTTATCTCCGGTAACCTGTTTTTCACCACTCCAAAGAATCGGATTGGTATACATATGCATAATTCCGTCTGTTTCATTGAAGGCAATAGAGTCTGCTCTTCCCTGTGCATTGGATTTATAAATACGAGCCTTTTTAAAGGCTCTCAGGTAACTTTTCTTAACTTTGATATCCAATGAGTCCGGTCTCTGATAAGAGATTATTTTTTCTGCGGCAAAATAAATGGAGTCTTTTTCCATTACTTTTACTGCATAAGGATTTTTCGTCATCATTGCGGAGTCTTTTTTCTCAAAAATCTCTCCGTAACCTCCTTTTATATATCTTTTTTCTTTAGGATCATCCAGGGTTACATTTCCTGTTGCTTTACCGAATCCGGAAATCTGATTGTAATACATATCATCACCGGTAAGAATTTTCTCATTATAATAAATCCTGGAGTTTTTGGTTAGAAAAGCTTCCTTGGAATCCATTTTATAAGTTCCCTTTTCGGTATAGATTCTGTTTCTCGGATTGGTTTTACTGGTAATGGTTGTAGGACCTAAAAAATCCGCAATTTTTGTATTTTGATTCTGCTTGATGTTGGGACCTTCTATGGTATATTGAGGGGTTTCAATTTTCACATTTCCGGTAAGATCCACCACCCGCGTATTCAGAAAGTAAGTTCCTACTTTGGCATAGGTTACATTCTGACCGTCGGAGATTGTTCCTCCTGTATTAAAATAAGCCTGATTAGCCAGCCTGTCATAATAGAGGATATCTGTTTTTATGGTCTGTTTAGGATCAGTCAAGACCACATTTTTTCTGGCAACACCTTTTTGGGTATTGGCATCATATTCCATTTCTCCTGCTGTGATTACAGAGCCGTCAGTGTTTTGAAGTCTTGTATTGCCTATTGCTTTTACAAAGTTTTCCTCATTATATAGAATGACTTCATCTGCTGTAAGAATAGAGCCTTGGTGTTCGATCTGAACATGACCGGTAAAATATTGATTCCCGTCGTATTTTTCAGGATCTTTCTTAATTTCGTCCGCGTGGATGATCTTTACTTTATCTTCAGGTCTTACCTGTTTAGGCTGAGCCGGTGAAGGAGCCTGCAAATAAGGATCTCTCTTCACAGGAGTTTTATCCTGCGCAAAACTTAGCGTAGAAATAAAGATTAACAGAAAAAAGGCTATTCTCATTAATTAGTCATTCTTAGTGCCATAGAAATATAGCGAATGAGAATCAATTTTTACGCCAAATGCTTCTTCAATGGCTTCTTTGATTCCTTGGATTCTTGGGTCGCAGAATTCAATAATTTCTTCAATCTCTTTATCAGAGTCTTTTTTGTAGATCACCAGGTGGTCATGCTGTTTGTCAAAATAAGACTTTTCATATGATGAAGAGGTCAATGTTTTTTCTCCGAACTGATGCTTACGGATCAAGCCTGCATCAAGGAAAATTTCAATCGTGTTGTAAATGGTTGCTTTGGAAACATGGTATTTCTTCTGCATCATCAGAAGATACAGATCATCAACATTAAAGTGATGATCCATATTATAAATCTCTTCCAATATCGTATATCTTTCAGGTGTGTTTCTGAACCCTTTTTCTAATAAGTAGTTTCTTAAAACATCCTTGATCAAAGCTATATTTTTTTCTTTTTGTATTGTATCCATTAAAAAAATTATCTACAAATTTATTGAATTTTATTTAAATAGATATTATGGTTAAATACTAGAGGATTAAGAATTGTGACGGAAATACCCGGATTGCTCAATCTTATTGTCATACACTGTAAGTTCTGTGATCGGTGCAGACTCCACTTCAACGTTATGGGAAGATACTCCCCAGGCCTTAAAGTCGTCACTTCCGATATACTTCACAAAGTTGTAAATATTAAGGGTAATCTTCTGTTTAACAGTTAAAAGAATATCGTTGATATAGGTGTTATCTATGATCACATATTTAAGATCCGGCGGTATATCGTGAGCTCTTAAAGAAGGATGGCTGCTTCTTGAAGGAATGGTTCCGTCTGCCATCAAATCTTTAAGTACCATGTTGAAATAATCATTGATTCTACGGTCTACTTTGAATCCTAAAAGGAAATTGATCTTATACACTGTGCCCGGAAGAATTTCATCTACGGTATATCTGAAGGTATATGGATCTTCCTGGTTTACGATGCTCAGGATAAAGTAATGATCTGCTCTTTTTGGCTGCTTTTTGATGATGGAATAGATAATTTTTGATTCTACCTCATCATTTCTTTTTGCTCTGCTCAGGTAAGCAAGATTAGTAGCGTATTTCGGAATGGTTTCATCCAGCTTCATGTCTTTAAGGATAGACACATACTTTTCTATTTTTACAAACTGGATAAATCTTGTTTTGATCAGTCTTCCGTTATACCAGGCATACATAGAAACCCCGATAGAACCTGCCAATACAACAGTAATCCATCCACCTTCCATGAACTTGATAATATTAGCACTGAAGAAGCCTAATTCAATAGCCATATAAACAAAGGCAAAAAATAAAATTAATATTTTGCTTACTCTTTGTTTCAATAGCCAGAAGACTAACAGGATGGTAGTCATCAGCATTGTCACTGTAATGGAAAGTCCATAAGCGGCTTCCATTTTTCCAGATTCCCTGAAATGCAGCACAACAATAATACAAAGGATAAGAAGTCCCCAGTTGATTCTTGGGATATACATTTGTCCTTTCACCCCGGAAGGATAATCAATTTTCTGATTGGGCCAAAGGTTTAGAGACATTGCTTCTGAGAATATGGTGAAAGAACCTGTAATTAATGCCTGGCTGGCAATAATTGCAGCAGCTGTTGCCAGAATTACTCCCGGAATAATCATCCACTCTTCCATGATTCCAAAGAATGGGTTTACCACAGAGAATCCTGGTTTGTTGTAATTAGTCAAAAGCCATGCTCCCTGTCCAAGGTAATTAAGAACAAGCATAATCTTAACGAATGCCCAGCTTACTCTGATATTTTTAGCCCCACAGTGTCCTAAGTCAGAATAAAGGGCTTCTGCTCCGGTTGTACAAAGAAAAACAGCTCCTAAAATAACAATGGCACTCGGTGAGTTGACAATAAGTTTATAAGCGTAATATGGATTGAATGATCTTAAAATCTCAAAATTCTCACTCAAATGCATTACTCCCAATCCTCCTAATACAAGGAACCAAACAACCATCACAGGACCAAAAAACTTTCCGATAAAGCTGGTTCCGAATTGTTGTACCACAAAAATGGCGATCAGGATTCCGATTGTAATGGGCACAACAGGAGTGTGAGGATTATAAATTTCAAGACCTTCAATAGCTGACATTACCGTCAGTGATGGGGTAATTACTCCGTCCGCAATAAGGGCAGCAGCACCAACAATTGCAATGAGGTACAACCATCCTTTCTTAAGGTTTCTTACCAATGAAAACAAGGCCAGAATTCCTCCTTCGCCTTTGTTATCTGCTCTCAAAGCAATGATCACATATTTGATTGTAGTCTGAAGGGTAAGCGTCCAAATAATACACGAGAGTGCTCCCTCTATATATTCATTGAAAGGCATATTGCTCCCTTGGGATCTTGCATTCACAATTGCTTTCATTACGTAAAGCGGAGAGGTACCAATATCTCCAAAAACTATTCCTAGAGACACTAAAACTCCAATAAAGGAAAGTTTCTTTATGTCGAAGTGGTAACCATCTTCTGTAACTTCTGCCATATCAGCTTAATTTATTTTAAAGGCGCAAATTTATACTAATTTTATGACGTCAAGAATTTTTCTTCATGAATATAATAAATGAAAAAACTTCCTTTCGGAAGTTTTTTTCTATAACTATTTTACGTACATCGCTTTTTTGATTTCCTCTTTTACTTTTTCAAGTTTAGGGAACCATTCTGCAAATAATGCAGCAGAGTAAGGTGCAGGTGCATCAGGAGTAGTAATTCTCTTGATAGGAGCATCTAAATAATCAAATGCTTTTTGCTGTACCATATAAGTAATTTCAGAAGATATAGAAGCAAATGGCCAAGCTTCTTCTAAAATAACCAGTCTGTTTGTTTTCTTCACAGATGCTAAAACAGTGTCAAAATCAAGAGGACGAACAGTTCTAAGGTCGATAACTTCTACAGAGATTCCTTCTTTAGCCATATCTTCAGCAGCCTGTAAAGCCAGCTTCATAATCTTACCAAAAGAAACCAAAGTAACGTCTGTACCTTCTCTCTTGATATCTGCTTTTCCTAATGGTAAATAATATTCTTCTTCAGGAATTTCCATTTTATCTCCATACATCTGCTCAGATTCCATGAAAATAACCGGATCATTATCCTGAATTGCAGTTTTCAACAACCCTTTCGCATCGTAAGGATTTGAAGGTACTACTACTTTAAGGCCGGGAATGTTTGCAAACCAGTTTTCAAAAGCCTGAGAGTGGGTAGCTCCTAATTGACCTGCAGAAGCTGTAGGACCACGGAAAACAATTGGGCAATTCCATTGTCCACCACTCATCTGACGGATTTTAGCCGCATTATTGATAATCTGATCAATTCCTACCAATGAGAAATTGAATGTCATATACTCTACAATGGGTCTGTTACCATTCATCGCAGCACCCACAGCAATTCCTGTAAAACCAAGTTCTGCAATTGGGGTATCGATTACTCTTTTAGGACCAAACTCATCCAGCATTCCTTTTGAAGCCTTATAAGCACCATTGTATTCTGCAACTTCCTCCCCCATTAAAAAGATGGATTCGTCTTTACGCATTTCCTCGCTCATTGCCTGTGCAATTACCTCACGAAAAGTATATTCTGCCATATTTATTCGAAAAATTTAGACTACAAAAATAGTGTTTTTTTATTATACACATCATAAAAAGGCTTCTCATTTTGAATGGAAAGCTTTAATATTAATTTTATTTAAAACGGTTTTTCTTCGTGATTACACAGTTATTTGCCGTTTATCTAAAGCTATGAAGAAATTCCAGGTAATTCTTTTGCATACAAAAAATGACATCTCATTTCTGAAATGTCATCTAAATTCTATTTAAACTTAAATTAATTAGCTTTCTCCCAAACCTGGGTTCTTCCTAATAAAGATAATCCTAAGTAACCTCTTACATTCAGCTTATCACCGCTTCTTGTAATGGTACATTTATAAGTTTTTCCGGTTTTAGGATCCGTAATTGTTCCTCCTGTGAACTCATCACCGTCTTTTTTCAATCCTCTGATGATTTCTAATCCTAAAATGGGTTTTCCTTTTCTGTCATCCTTACAAGCTGTACAGTTTGGATCAGCTGGCTTTATCAACAACTGGGAAACCTTCCCATAATATTTACCATCTGATTTTTTGTACACTTCAACAATAGACTTTGCCTGTTTTGTTTCATCATCTATTGTTTTCCACTTACCTTCAATCTGGGCAAAAGTGAGCACACCACAAAAAGAAAGTGCGAACGTTAACAATATTTTTTTCATATTTCTTATAGTTTTAATTTTTATACAATATTCTTATCTACGTATTGATAAAAATATAAATTAATTTTCAACGAACAAAAACTTTTATTATACAAAGCATAAAGAGGTTAAAAAAGTAAACCAGTTTATTTATAACTTATCTTTTCTATCTTAATACAGCTTCCTGTTAATCACCCTATCCATATAATCCTGATACCAGGCTTTCGCAGTTTTCTTCCCAGCTTCCACTTCGGGGTTTTTAACCTCATTGATCAGATTTTTCTCAAGACTCAGATCAGATTGATTATACACTCCGATGATTTCTTTTCCATCAAAACGATAAATATAGTTTCCAATCATGAACTGATCTGTACTTCCATCTGAATTGACAACAATAAAAGGATATTTTTTATCACTTACCAAACTTCTGCCCCAGCTTCTGATGGGTTTGTTGTACCCAATAAGATCTGCTAATGTAGGATAAATATCTGCCTGTTGTGCTATATCCTGACTCACTCCTTTTAACTGATATTCAGGATTCGGAGAATAGAAAACCAATGGAACAGCATAGCGGTTCATGGCTCTTTCGTATTCCGGATAGTACACCTGATTGGTATGATCTCCTGTGAAAACAAAGATGGTATTGTTGTACCAAGGCTGTTTTTTAGCCGTTTCAAAATATTTTTTGATCGCATAATCCGTATACTGCATCGGTTCATGAATTTCAATTTTCCCTTTTTTAAATTTCCCGTTATACTTTTCAGGGATCTTAAAAGGGTGATGTGATGAAGCAGTAAACACAGTGGTCATGAAAGGCTGTTTCTTCCCGACATTTTTAGCAAAATACTGAAGGAATGGCTCATCCCAGATTGCCCACATTCCGTCAAAATCTTCATCATGATTGTATTCTGTTTTTCCGAAATAATGTTTAAATCCTAGAATATTTCCAAATCCAAGGAATCCCATAGATCCATTTGGGGCACCATGATAAAAAGAAGTATCATATCCCAGATCATTACAAACAGAAACAATAGACTGAATTTTCTGATTGGAATACGGAGATCCCGTAAATGCATCGGTAAGACTCGGAATTCCGGCCAACACACTGCTCATTCCATGAATAGACTGTCTTCCGTTTGCAAAAGTATTCGGAAAAATAAGACTCTGAGTCGCTAAACTATCCATGAAAGGAGTGTAAGAAACATAATCTTTAATATTTTTATCTTTATTAAAAGCTCCCGAATATTCTCTTCCGAAAGATTCTACAATGAAAATAACGATATTGGGACGGTTCTCTACTTTTCTGTCATACACTTTATAAGGCTGCACATTTTCTTCAATATATTTTTCATCTACGAAATGAACTTCCTTAAAGTTATTGGTATTTAAAGTCCTGAAAAAAGAAAATGTACTGTTAAGAACCATATTTCCCTGCAGAGGATTTGTTACAAAACGGGTAGCATCCACCATATTAATAGGTCTTGTACTGTGTTTAAAATCTCCTCTTATTCCTCCCACCACTAATACTGCCGTAATACACAAAGTAAGAATGGAAGTAATAAAGTAAGGAAACAATTTCAAAGGTTTCACCTCTTCTACTTTCACTCTTTTGTAAAGGAAAACCCATAAGATCATCAAAACAACAAACCAGATCAGCACAAAAGGATGTTCTCCAACAGAGATCATCAGTGTTTTAGATACATTGGATTCATGTTCGGCCACTTGAAATACTGCCGAAGTGAGCCTTGCCTGAGAAAATTTATAGTAAATAAAATCTCCGAAATTCATGGCATAAGCAATACCGTTGGTAATGAAATACAGCCAGAAAAGAATTTTCTGAAAAACTTTCTTCGTATTGATTACTAAGGGTAATAAACTAAGGAGTATAAATAGCGCGTTGACATACAGAATAGCGGTGGTATCAAAAGCAGTACCATGGAAAGCCAGCTTTATATATTCCGAAACAGAATCAACTTTAATAAGATCTTTATTAAAATACCAGAATAAGAGTCTGGCAATCTGATAAAAAACATAGGCTAAAAAAATCCTGTAAACTAATGCCAGAACTTCCTGTTTTCTAAATCCTTTTAAAAATTTCATGGAGCAAATTTACATCAAAATCACTTTAATGCATTTTTTAGTTCAGATTATTTTGAGTTAGAATTTTTAAAAACTGTAATTTTGTGCTTATGGATTTTATAAAGAATAATCTGGCCAATGCCTTAACCCTGGCTAACTTATTTGCAGGTTGTGTAGGGGCAATACATTTAATTTTAGGAGATTATCAGACTACGGCAATCTGCCTTGTGCTCTCTTCAATTTTTGATTTCTTTGACGGCTTTGTAGCCAGAGCTGTAAAATCAAACTCCAATCTGGGGCTTCAACTGGATTCTCTTGCAGATATGGTGAGCTTTGGGGTAATTCCCGGGCTTACGATGTATAAAGCACTTGAACCTTTTGGGGCAGAGCTGCTGGGAATTCATTTTCCGTTTGAGATCAAGTATCTGGGATTAATCGTTACCGTATTTTCCTGCCTGAGGCTTGCGATCTTCAATCTTGATGAAGAGCAGCGTTATTATTTCAAAGGATTGAATACACCTACAAACACCGTTTTATTGTTCGGTCTTTATTATGCCTTTAAAGAAACCGGAGCTTTCAGCTTTTTGTTTAATAATGAATTGCTGTTGATTCTGCTCACTCTTCTTACCTCATGGCTGCTGATCAGCCCGATTAAGATGATGGCCATGAAGTTCAAATCCAAACAATTAAAAGACAACTATCCTAAAGTAGTATTACTGGTAGGAGGAATTGCTATTCTTGCGATATTTCAGGTAGTAGGAATTCCTATGCTTGTTATTTATTATATATTGGTGTCTCTTATTTTTCAGGGACAGTTAAAATAATTTATTTAAATAAAACACATTTCAAATTATTAATGATCAACATGAATTTAAAACTCCATAAACCACTTTGTATTTTTGACCTGGAAACCACAGGAACAAACATCGGAAAAGACAGAATCGTTGAAATCTGTATCTTAAAAGTAAATCCGGATGCCTCCAGAGAAAGCAAAACATGGCGTGTAAATCCGGAAATGTCTATTCCAAAAGAAAGCAGTGAAATCCACGGAATTTATGATGAAGATGTAAAAGATGCTCCTACCTTCAGAGATATTGCTTCTAAAATTATGGAAATGATTACCGGAACTGATTTGGGAGGATTTAATTCCAACAGATTTGATGTTCCTCTTTTGGCAGAAGAACTTTTAAGAGTAGGAATGGATTTTGATCTGAGTAAGTTCAGATTGGTAGATGCACAGACTATTTTTCACAAGAAAGAACCCCGAAACTTAGGAGCTGCTTATCAGTTTTACTGTGGAAAAACATTGGAAAATGCCCATTCTGCAGAAGCTGATGTTATGGCAACATTTGAAGTTCTGGATGCTCAGGTGGGAAAATACGATGATATTCCGAATGAAATAGCCCCGCTAAGTGAATTCACATTCCATAATAAGAATGCAGATCTTGCCGGATTCATCGGATATAATGAAAAAATGGAAGAAGTTTTCAACTTTGGAAAATACAAAGGCCAAGGAGTGAAAGCCGTGTTCCAAAAAGATTTAGGATATTTCGGATGGCTTCAGAATGCTGATTTTCCGTTGTATACCAAAAAGGTTTTCACTAAGATTCAACTTTCAAGCAGATTTTAACTATGTCTGAACTGGTTCGTTTTAAATTTTATGAAACTGCCCTGGAAGCCAACAGGGACAAGCAGATACTGGCCGAAAATGGCATCAACAGTTTCATTGCAAATGAGCAACTGATCCAGTCGGATTGGCTTTTGTCGCAAGCTGTAGGAGGCATACAGCTTCAGGTATTTGAAGATGATCAGGAAAAGGCTCAGCAAATCCTGCAGGATTATAAAGAGAATGAGCAATATTCATTGGAAGTGGAACACACCATTGAGGATCCTGAGTTTGATTTTGTCTGCCCGAAATGTGGTTCCAATCATATTTACAGGGATGACAGTGCTACCAGCTTCTTTGGGATTTCTTTTCTGACAAGTCATAAATTCAAATGTTATTATTGCGGGAATGAGTTTACGCATTAATCAATAAGAATTAATATCCCTTAGTCAATATTATAAAAGATTGCTTCGTTCTTCGTAATGACGAAGTCCAAAATAAAATAAAAAAGAGTTATGAAAATAATCTGCATAGGAAGAAACTACACCGAGCATGCGAAAGAATTAGGAAACGAAATTCCTGAGAATCCTGTTATCTTTATGAAGCCGGATACAGCCGTTTTAAAAGGAAACGATTTTTACATTCCTGAATTTTCGAATGATATTCACTACGAGCTTGAAGTGGTAATAAAAATTTCAAAGGGAGGAAAATACATTCAGAAAGAATCCGCGAATAAACATTATGAAGAAATAGGTCTTGGAATCGATTTTACTGCGAGAGATCTTCAGAGCGAACTGAAATCAAAAGGGCTTCCCTGGGAACTTGCCAAAGGTTTTGACGGTTCTGCTGTGGTAAGCAGTTTCTTCAAAAAAGAAAATTTTAATCTTGAGAATCTTCAGTTTTCATTATTAAAAAATAAAAACAAGGTTCAGGATGGCAATACGAAAGATATGATGTTCAACTTTGATGATATTATTGCTTTCGCTTCCCAGTATTTTACGTTAAGAGTAGGTGACCTGATATTTACCGGAACTCCAAAAGGGGTTGGAAAAGTAGAGGAAAATGATATTCTGGAAGCTTATCTACAGGATGAAAAAATCCTTGATATCCGAATATTATAAGTATTTAACATCAGAGTCTGGCAAATTTTTCCTATCTTTAGGTAACAAAATTAGAGGTTATGATAAACATTGTATTACCCGTAGATTTTGGGGACAAGACAGACCAATTGGTAGACGGTGCCATAAAATTTGCAAAACAGCTTAACGGCAGAATTTACCTGATCCACGTAGCACCATCAGATATCGGCTTTGCCATTGGTGATATGGGATTTCAATATTTCCCTGAAGTGGAAGCCAATGAAATCAGAGAAGAGCTGGTGCAGCTTAATAAAATTGAGCAAAGAATCATCGGCCATGATATCGACTGTGAGCACCTGTTAAAACAGGGACTTGCCAAAGATATTATTCTGGAACACGCAAAGGCAAAAAATGCAGATTATATTGTGATGGGATCACATGGCAGAAGCGGAATTTATGATGTATTCGTGGGAAGCTTAACAAAAGGGATTACGAAAAGTTCAAACATTCCTGTGCTGGTACTTCCAATTCACGACTAAGAAAAAGAAATTTTAATCGTTAGTAATAAAAAAACCGATCAAAGCATATTGTTTGATCGGTTTTTTACTATATAACCAATTAATTAACCTTCTTTTTTGTAGATATTCGGATCGTAGTAAGGGTTCTTACCTTCCGTTGGAGAATAATAGTCTTTATCTTTGTCTCCACCTAATGTTACTACAAGTACATAGCACCAGTAAGTAAATAATACACAGCAAACTGCAAACAAAATCCAGTTTAAAACATTACCGAAAGTATCAAAGAAACCGAAAGTCCATTTGAAAACTTTACTTAAGAATAGAAAGAAAGACGTCATTATTTTCCTTTTTTAAATTAACTTTGTACAAATTTATAAAAAATGTTTAAATTACTTTCAAAAGAAAGCAATATTTTTTCAATTCCTGTTTATATTGGTTTTCTTCTTTTAGTAGTCGTAATATTTAACATACTGAATTTCAATACTTACGAAGCTATAATTGCCGGAATAACTTTTCTGGGAATTGCTTTGGGATATTTTTGTTTTCATAGTATTGCCCTTAATTATCAGACCCATCTGCCTTTATTCCTGTATACATTTTTCATTTTTGGGTTATACCCCGGAAATCTGGATATAGGAATTGCTGTCTCGCTGCTTACGAACTCGTTTCTTATCCTGCTTCTGACCAGTGCAGATGAAGATATCAGAAAAAAATCCTACGTATTGGTAGGAGCTATTGTAGCGCTGAATTTTATTTTTCTTCCTACGACATGGCCGATGGCTGTTTTTGTGATTATCCACGTCATTGCAACTTCCGCCAAAATCGGGTTGAATCTTTTCAGATTTCTTTTAGGAATTGTTCTGATTACGTTCAGCTATTTTTCTGTGATGTATTTCGTTCAGTTCACTTCATGGAATATCGATTATTTCCCATTTGGAAAAATGAAACCGGTTACGGATTACACAGAGCTTTTACCATTGATTCCTGTGGTTCTGATGCTTATCTATGCAGTATATGACCATTTTAAAAACTATAACAAGAAAAGTCCGATAAGCAGATATAAATATACTTTCCTGCTGGTATTTTCTGTAGCGCAGCTTATTTCCATCATTTTATATATGAATAAAAGCTATGAATATCTGCTGCTTCTGGCATTTCCTTCAAGTATTATTCTGAGCAGGATGATGAGATTTTTACCCAAATACTGGATGCGGGAAGCCAGTGTATGGCTTATTATTATTAGTTTACTGACCTTTAAAGCAGGTACAGTTTTTGATTTATTTTAGAAAATTATGATTCAGATAGACGATAAATTGATTTCAGAGGAAATTTTTTCCGAAGAATTTGTTTGCAACCTTACGAAATGTAAAGGTGCATGTTGTGTGGAAGGAGATGTGGGAGCTCCGTTAGACAAAAACGAGCTTGAGATATTGGACCGTATTTTTGATCAGATAAAACCTTACCTTACCCAAGAGGGGATTAAAGCCCTTGAAGAGCAGGGAACATGGACTACTGATCCACACGACGGAATGTATGTTACTCCAATGGTGGAGAACCGCGAATGTGCCTATGTAACTTTCGATGAAAAAGGGATTACCAAATGTGGTATTGAAAAAGCGTACGAAGATGGTGCCGTGGACTGGCAAAAACCTATCTCCTGCCACCTTTACCCAATCCGTGTTACAGAATATTCAGCGTTTACCGCATTGAATTATCACGAATGGAATGTATGCAGCGATGCATGTACACTCGGAAAAGAACTTCAGGTTCCTGTTTATAAGTTTTTAAAAACTCCATTGATCAGAAAATATGGCGAAGAATTCTACACGGTTCTGAGCGAAGCTGCTGACGAATGGAAAAAAGAATACGGTTCTTAACCGATATGTATTTGAATACAAAAACAAAAACCGCAGAGAGATCTGCGGTTTTTTATATTGGATAAAAAGCTGATTAAAAAAGCGGTTGTTTATTTAAAATCAGCATCTGTAACTCCTGAATTGATTACCACTTTCGTAGTTTTAATTGTCATTTTCTGACCTCCGCCTTCAGCATCTACTTCAGCAGGGAACTGTATTCCATCTACCGCCATATAGCTTTTAATGGTTGCTTTACCTTCTCCAGCATCCGTTTTGTACAAAAGTCCGGTTGCTGCATCGAAATAAAATTTTCCTTTGTCTGAAGACAAAACATTATAGTCTTTTCCATCTAACTTCTCTGTACTTGCAGTCTGGAAATTAGAAGCATCAAAAGCCAGGGCATCAATAGGTTTTCCTTTCTTCAGCTCGGCAATTTTATCAGCAGGAATATCTGATTTAGTTCCCATCTGATCAAAGTAACCTTTCTCACCGTCAAACAACTGAACCATTTCTTTCCCCATGAAAGATTGTACAGACTTGAATTTATTTCCTAATTTCTTAGTCGTCATTTGAATTTCCATTCCCTGTACCGCAACTGTGTTATCCGTAATGGTAGATTTCACAGCGTCTAATTTATCTTTTCCACCTAATGCTTTGAAATAATTATCAACAATTTCTTTAGGTGTCTGTTTTGATTTTACAGCTTCTGTTTTAGCAGAGGCAGCCCCTTTTTTCTGAGCTGCTGCAGGCACTGAGAAAAGTACAGCGCAGAAAAACGGAATGATGATCTTTTTCATATTTATAATAAAGTTTAAAGGGTAAATATAGGAATATTGGCGGACATACAAATAAATAATGAGTAATGAGCAATTAGCAATGAATGATAATTGATTGATAATGAGTAATGATGAGTGATAAATAATGAATTTTTAGGTGTGGATACATCATAAAAAAACCGTCAAAAAATTGACGGTTTTCAAATATTTATATCGAAGTATAATTATTTCTTAAGTTCTTCTAAAAATTCGTCGTGAGAAATTTTAGTTTCTTTTTTGCTTGCTTTTTCAAGAATTACATCTTTCAGTTTAGCCATAGCAACTTCAGAAGAAATTTGTCTTACCTGCTCCTGGTCTTTCAACATTTCAACAGCATATTTTTGAATTTCTTCATCCCCTAAGTGGTGGATTCCGTAGATTGCTAATTGGTTTTTCACCAACTGCTCAGCCTGACCTAATACATCAGCATAGTCAAGGTTGATTTCGTTCTCCGTCATCAATTTACCTTCGATGATCTGGTATCTCAATTGGTTTTTCTCAGCTTCAAGAATTTCTTTAGCCTGATCTTCAGACTGGATGTTCTGGTTAGAGAATAACAACCACTTCACAAGGAAAGATTCAGGAAGTTTTACTTCTTCTTTCTCCGTTACTTGTTCTAATACTTTATTCACGAAGTGAACATCAGCATTCTGTTGGAAGTACTCGTCTAATTCAGTTTTCACTTTATCTTTAAGCTCATCTTCAGACTTGATGTTTCCTTCTCCGTATACTTTGTCGAATAGATCCTGGTTAAGCTCAGCTAAATCTAATGAATAGAAATCTTTTACTTTTACTTCTAGTTCATTGTGGTGTAGGTGCTCAACTTCTTCTTTGCTGAATCCTAATTCTTTAGCTAATTCTTCATCACCTGCAAGAGTTTCTTTTGTAACTTTTACAGATCCGTCCATTTTCAACCCTTTTACCAATTTGAAAGCTTCTTTGTTTTCAGCAGTAATGGTAAGGTTTTTTGGGTGGTGGTGGTGCTCTCCTTCAGCATCTTCTTCCACAACCTGAGAAACTTCTAAAGCAATGTAAGAATCTTTAGTGATTTTATCTTGAGGAACCTGCTCAGCGAAACGCTTCTGCATGTTTTCAATGCTCTTACCGATTTCTTTATCAGAAGCTTCTACTTTGTAGTGAGGAGCTTCATATTTAGCTAAATCTATAGTGAATTCAGGCTCAAATCCTACTTCGAAAGCAACTTCTAATTGATCAGCGTTGTAATCTAGTTCGTTTACTGGCTGAGGAATAGGCTGACCAACTAATCTTAATTTGTTTTCATTAACATAGTTGTTCAATGCATCAGAAACCTGTCTGTTGATTTCTTCAAATGCAATACCTGCTTCATATTGTTTTTTAACCATACTTAAAGGCACTTTCCCTTTTCTGAATCCAGGAACTTGCGCATTTTTAGCATAATTAATCAACTGCTTCTCTACTTTTTCTTTGTAGTCAGATTTTTCCAATGTTACTGTAAGCAATGCACTTACGTCATCATGGTTTTGTGCGGTAACCTTCATTATTGATTAAAATTTTAGGTTGCAAAAATATGAATTTTTTATGAAAAAAACCCATTTAAAATCAACTTATAAAGCCAAATATTGTTAAATAAAAAGCCACCGGAACATTCCGGTGGCCCAAACAAGATTAAAGGATATATTAATTCGTAATATTATAGTTAGCCTGTGCATCTGTTTCACCTCCTGTATGAGTTCCGTAAATCACTCCATTTCCGCTCACTGCAGAAGTTTCAGAAACCGTTACCGGCTCATGGAACAGGGTAAGAACCAATTGACTAGGTGCAGAAGCATTTTTTACAGCCGTATTTACGACCCATTTTGTTTTCAACCCTACGCGGTTTCCGTCTCCTCTTGTAGAGCTCGCATCATCTGTACGGGTTAAAGTGATATCTGAGTTTGGAAAGTTATACACTAAGAAATGTTCATCTTTTGCATCTTTGATTTCCTGAGTGGCATCTTCATCACCATTCTTGAAAATTACTTCCACATTATAGGTATGCCCGTTGATCAATTTAACATTTGGATTGGTAGTACTGTTCACCTGATAATCATACACCACCGGCGTTCCTGTAGCTACATCGGTAACTCTTAAGAGAACATCTGAAAGTTCTTCCTGAGGAAGGTCATCTGCTTCGTCATCGCTTCTGTTACATGAGGTTAAGCTTAATGAAACTGCGAAGAATAAAAGTCCTAAGATAAGAGTCGTATTTTTAAAAATATTTTTCATGTTTTTGATTTTAAATAATTAAAATTGATATTTAAGAGTTAAAATAAAGTTTCTTCCCATTTCGTTGGAAAAGAAACGAAGTCTGTTCAGATAATCTCTGTAAGACGTATTGAATACATTTCGGACTGAAAAATCAATTCCGAAATTTTTAGACAGATTCACCCCTGCCTGAAGGTTCCAAAGCGAATATCCGTTGGGAGGCGTAGAGATATCTACTTCTTCATTGTAAGCATTTCCATCTGAATCGAATAGTCTGATTGGAACATTATAAACCGGAAATCTTGTCTGCTTCAGATAGGTATTGTTACTTACTGAGACATAGAAGTTTTTCCATTCTTTTTTATTGAATTCCAATGAATTGTTAAAGTTCGGAGGCATCATGAGGATAAGGGGTACATTATGGGTTGTATCCTGTCCATACACATAGGAACCGCTTCCCTTATAGGTCAGATTATCTGTAATTTTCAGCTGAGCATCAATATCAATTCCATACATTTTTGCATTGATCTGCTGATAGTTGTAAACTACAAAAGCCCCACCCCATTGCGTATTCTGATATCCTGTAGGAATCTGGTTGATGAAATTCTGAGTATAAAAGAAATACGGGTTTACTGAAATACTTAATCCTTTTAAGACATGTGCTTTAACGTCTGCCACCAAATTAAACTGGTTTCCCGTCTCGCTTTTCATTCTCATATCTCCTCTTTCAATAATGGCTGCGGAATGGTGAAGCCCGTCTGCAAAGAGTTCGGCAATATTCGGAGATCTTGAAACTCTTGCATAGTTAAATTTCAGGTCAAAATATTCAGATGGATGATAGACAATCCCTCCGTTTACTGAAATGTTATTATAACTTAAAGATGGGTTGGTAAGAATTCTGTTTTGGTTGATTCTCACGACAAAGTCTGAATAATCTGCGGCATATTGTTTATTCCAGTCGCTTAGATCATACCATTTTGTTACATCATAATGATCATAATCGTATCGCCCTCCCAGTTCAAGATCCAGCTCAGGTGCAATTTTATATTTTAATACGGAATAAATTCCTGCATAATATCTGTCATAGTTCGGGACAAGACGCCTTGCCTCGGTCTGAGTGTTGGAATAGTTATTCTGATATCCTGCATTAATCCCTGTTTCAAGATTCCATTTTCCTCTTTCGATCAGGTGGTTCACATTCAGATCATTGGTGATCAGCTCAAGATCCAGTGCAGGTTTTTTGCTAAGTGTTTCTGTACGTCTTATATCATATTCTTTTCTATGATTGTACTGGAAGCTATATGTAGCCGTGATTTTTCCAAAATTTTCAAACCTTTTATAAGCAGAAACTTTAGCAATATGATGCTCGATTTCCTGTTTAGGATTATCGATATCATAACTAAAATCTCTTTGGTAGATTGGTTCTGATGAAGTAAGAGCATTACGCAGATCTTCAGAATTCCCTACGTGAGAACTTCTAAGAATCCCGACCGTGCTTTTCGTCAGATAATAATCAAATGAAAAACCTTTTTCAAATGTCATCTTCTGAACACCAAAATTAAATCCGGAGCTTTCAAGCCCTGTATTCATCAAGCCATAATCCGGAGCTTCAAGATCACCCAGTTTTTTATAACTTCCATTCGTTTTTATGGCCCAGCCGTTTTCCCAGGTTTTGGCCAGTTTTACATTAAGATCAGCTCCTCTTCCGTTAGAAATTCCGGAAAGGGAAACATTTCCCATGATCGTATCTTTTTTAGGTAAAACCTGAGGCTGTAAAACAACCACTCCACCTACCGCTCCGGCTCCATACTTCAAGGCCGATGCTCCCTTAATCACGTCAATATGTTCAAAATTATTGACATCTACGTTAGGTGCGTGTTCTACGCCCCATTCCTGTTCGGCAAGTTTTACCCCATCATTCATAATAGAAACCCGGCTTCCATAAAGTCCATGGATAATAGGTTTTGCAATATTATTTCCTGTTTTAAGAACGTTAACACCGGAAATATTGGTTAGTAAATTCCCTAAGTTTTCGGTAACATTTCTTGAAATCATTGATTTATCAAGGGTTTTCACCACCATGCTTCCGTTATTCTTGTGGCTTCCGTGAACCGTCACTGTTTCGATGTCTCTCACGTGATGTTCCAGTGTAATCACCAGCTGAACATCCTTATCAACTCCTATATTTTCAGTATAATCATTGCAATCAGGATGTTGTGCAATGAGTGTATACTTCCCTGCAGGAATTTTGTCAAAAGAAAATTGACCTTTCTTGTTTGTTTTAACTGTAAAGTTCCCGATTTTGATTACTGCATTTTCCAGCAATGTTTTATCATGAAAATCATGAACGGTTCCCTCTACAGTATAAGTTTTTTGTGCACTTGTAAATACTGATCCGCAAAAGATCAGCAGCAGGCAATATATCAATTTCATTGTAAATAGATTGATTGCGTACCCTTTTTCAATAAGGTACATTTTTCGTTAAAATTTGTGGGAAGGGTTGTGCTTGATTGTAAAATGTATGTTGTACAATGTAAAAAGTATAATGCCTAATGAGAAGTTAGAGGTTAGAAATGAGAAGCCAGTAATTAAATATCAATTACAAGCTATCCGTTGTTTCCCAACAACATTAAACCTTGAACCTAAAACTTTAAATTTTAAGTATTAAACATTGAACTTAAAGTATCAAACTTTAAACCCTATAGAATCTGTGAATTATGAAAGTGCGGGCGGTCCCCGAAGCTGAAAAGTGAATTTGGTCTGTGACCAGATTTTCTCCTGGATGGCGATGATTTGTTCTACTTCATGGCTGTAATGCTCAAAAGTAAAATTGAATTCTTCAGGAGCTAATGTATGTCCGGTAACCAAAAAGTGGCAGGCCAGACAGTCGCCAGCTTTCTCTTTAGTAACGGCTTTCGTCATCGTATTCTCGACTTTTTTAAGATGAAATGCCTTAAAATAATCTACTGAATCGTGGTGGTGAAAGCTTTGAGAAAGCAGCGCAAGGAAATATACTCCAAACAATAGCTTGGAGATAAAACTCTTTAGGTTTCTGCTTTCTTTAAAAATCATGGTTCAAAATTATGAAAATAATTTAATTGTTTCCTTAAAGTTTTATTAAATTACTTAATGACTATTGATAATATGTAGAAATGAGTAAGATTTTGTTACAAAAAAAATGCTTCATAATTTTTAGTTAATGAAGCATTTATATTTCGTTTAATCCAGTTGGGTTCCAAGATATTCCCATTCCTGCAAAGCAGTATCCAGCTCTTCCTTAGCTTTATTATATTGTTCTAAGGTTTCATCTGAAGGATTTTCTTTGGCAAAAGAGGCTTCCATTTCTTCTACTTTTGTTTCAAGCTCAGAAATTTTCTCTTCTACTTTCTTGATTTTATTCTGAATATTTTTTTGTTCTTTACTTACAATATTTGAAGACTGACTGCTTACAACAGGTTTTTCTTCCACTTTCTTTGGCTCTACCTTTACTTCGCTATGAAGTTTCGCCTTTTCTGCAGAAATCTCTCTGATGGTTTCTTTTTGTCTGTATTCAAGATATTCATTGATATCTCCAAGGAATTCTTTCATTTTTCCGTCACGGAATTCGTAGATCTTATCACAAAGTCCCTGAAGGAATTCTCTGTCGTGCGAGATTACAATTAGGGTTCCTTCAAAATTCTGCAGCGCCAGCTTGATGATTTCCTTAGACTGGATGTCCAGGTGATTGGTAGGTTCATCCATGATCAACGTATTGAAAGGACGAAGCAATAGTTTACAAAGCGCCAGACGGTTTCTTTCTCCTCCAGAAAGTACTTTTGTTTTCTTAGTAACGGCATCACCCTGGAAAAGGAAAGATCCTAATAAGTCTCTTACTCTAGGTCTTGTTTCTTCTGTTGCCGCATCTTCTGCTTCTTCCAGAACCGTTTTATTGGGGGTCAACACCTCTTCCTGATTCTGTGCGAAGTAACCGATGTTTACATTATGACCAAGATTCCAGGCTCCTGAGTAATCTTTAATATCTCCTGCTAAAATTTTAGCTAACGTTGTTTTTCCTTGTCCGTTCTGTCCTAAAAGAGCAATTCTGTCTCCTCTCTGAACGATAAAATCTACATTGTCAAAAATCTGTTTCTGCCCATATGCTTTTCCAAGATTTGCAGCTTCGAAGATTACTTTCCCCGGAACCATAGACTGTACGAAACGGATATTGAATTTTGAAACGTCCTCGTTATCCACTTCGATACGTTCAATTTTATCTAATTTCTTAATAAGCGACTGTGCAAAAGAGGCTTTGGTAGCACTGGCACGGAACTTATTAATATTGTCTTCCATCTGCTTGATCTCCGCATCCTGATTCTTTTTAGCCTGAATCAGTTTTTCACGGCGATCTTCTCTCATGACAAGATATTTAGAATAGTTCGCTTTATAATCGTCAACTTTTTTATTGTTGATATCAAAAGTACGGTTACAAACCGCTGTCATAAACTGTTTATCGTGACTTACCAGAACAATAGCTCCGGGATAGTCTTTCAGGAAGTTCTCCAACCAGATGATGGATTCCATATCCAGGTGGTTGGTAGGCTCATCGAGAAGCATAATATCATTCTTCTGAAGAAGTAATTTTGCCAATTCAATTCTCATTCTCCATCCTCCGGAAAATTCATCAGTAATTTTCTGGAAATCGTCTGCTTTAAATCCTAAACCAAATAACACTTTTTCCATGTCACCTTCAAGATTATAGGCATCATGGTTCATCAAAAGGTCGTTCAGTTCGGTCATTTTATTAATCAGATCCGTATAAGAATCGCTTTCATAATCTGTTCTGACAGTCATTTGGTGATTCACCTCTTCAAGCTCATCTTTCCAGGCATTAATCTGTTCAAAAGCCTGCATGGTTTCCGCCCATACCGTTCTTCCTTTTACAAAATCAAGATCCTGCTTCAGGAAACCAATGGTAACACTTCCTTCCGTCACCACCTCTCCTTCGTAGAAATTAATTTCTCCGGACAGCATTTTCAATAAAGTGGATTTACCCGCTCCATTTTTACCTACCAGACCTACTTTATCATCCTTTTTAATGGTGAAATTGACATTTTGAAATAAATAATTTCCTGAATGATGTAATCCTAAACTTTGAACCGAAAGCATCTTAATTAATAATTAGTAATGAATAATGAATTTTCGGGTGCAAAAATACGGAAAAAGAAATGAATAGCCCAGAAATAAAAAAACTGGCCAGTTTTGAATTGTTTTCTTTCTCAATCAAAAGACAGGTATAGACCTTGTAAGAGATTTTAGTAAACAGAAATTTCCTCCATTTTGAGAGGAAATTTTTATTATATACATTAGTGTAATCACAAAGAAATAACGATCCGTATATCAATCAATTGATTTTCATTATTTTATTCAATCAAAAAAACAGATTGAATTTCAATGCTTAAAGTATGCTTTAATTTGTGTGTGGAATCTAATACTTCACAAGTATTAACGAATTACATTTCATTACTCTAGCTCAATAGGGTTATGTCCTTTTTTCTCTGCTTCACTTATTTTTGGTTTGTTTTGCCCTTCTGAAAATACAGTACCCATACTTTCTAACTCACGTTTTGCATTGGCTCTAAAATTTGCTCTTGCATCTGCTAATTCTTTTTGTGTGACTAACTTAGCCCCTTCGTATCGTACTTTTTTTATTGTGACGGTTTTGCCTTTTAATTTAGAACTAGATACTGCTTTTACTAATTCATAATCATAATCTCCCGTTTTATCAATTATTTTTACGATTAATCCGGGGAGGCCACTGAATTTGTATGGACCATAGGGAAAAGGAATTTCGGTTGAATACCAAGCTACCCAGTCTCTACCTTTATAATTTACTCCTGCTTTTTTACAGTTAATAGAGTTAATTACTTTTGTCTCATTAACTAGCTTCCAATTACGAATTACCGGACAATTATACGATAGCAGAGTCATCCCGACTGATTCGTAAAATTCTGAATTTTCATTTGTTTGGATAATTAAAAAGTTAGACCTTGAGGCAGGAATACCACTTAAATCAATAATATTACTTTTTTTATTATATGCTGCTGAAAAAGCAGAATCAAATTTCAGTTTATTTTCACTACTGAAAAAAGAACGTTTATCGGTTATTTGTAATGAATATAATTCTTTTATAACGTAATCTCGATTTAGATTATTAGGCTTGTACTGAAGTAAGTAGGTAAACTCACCCCTTAACGAATCACTCATAGCTGTCTGAGAAAGCGAAATAGAGAAAATGAATAAAAATATAATTGTTAAAGTTTGTTTTTTTATAAAACTCATAATGTATCATTTACTTTCTTCACGTTTCCTTTTGCACTTGCAAAACCTGCTATACCAACCATAGCAATAAATAATAATTTTTTCATGATTGTAATAAATTTGAGTAGCTAATATAAGAACATAAATCAATCAAATGAGAAAAATTCAATTATGTTAACTAGCTCATTTAATGCAAATTAAATACTTAAAACATAAATATATAATTTATTAAATTATATCTCATGATATAATGAAATATTTAAAATAATATTGAATCATGTATAGAATAAAATATTTTTACAGTTGTTGATTTACAGTAGCTACATTATGAGAATTTTGGTTTTATCCGAATGTGAAGAACCTTTTTTCTATTCAGATTAGCCAAACTTTTTGCTTAGCCCCAACTTTTGCATCTGTTGCCTTTCTTCACTGTATGTAATATATAAAACATAAAAAGGAGACACCAACCAGATGTCTCCTAACCTAAATTTAAAACTGAGAAGCTTGGGCACTAATTCTTCATTTCATTTAATATAATAGTTGCCGGCGTTTTTAAAATGGTACGAACCCAGATATCATTATTGGGAACGCTTGTCCCATAAAGGAAATCAGCAACAAAACTGTCTTCCGGCAGGTGAAGCTCTACAGAAAGTCTTGTCTGGCTTGCTTCATCTACAGAGGTGCTGCTTGAGACATTGAGTCCGTTGTTGATCAACTCAATATTAATTTCCCGCTGAGTTCTGTACTGGAAACTATCACTGTACAGTCCAAAGTTTGATGAGATATGGGTATAATCTGCAAATCTTCCAAAGTCATATATTGGTTTTTTGTTGATGGAAAGGTCTTTTAAATATTCTTTCATTTTGGTATAAAAACGACTAAGAAAGTAATGTTTATTATAATCTGTTCCAAAATATGCTTCATTCTCTGTATTAAAGATCAAGGATTTTGCATTGGTTTCATCCATCATCAGTTTTCCATATACTTTTGACAGATCATTGTATACTTTATCACGGCACACATAAGCCTGTGAAAGCCCATTAACCGTTTCTATTTTATATTCTGAGAGTAATGCCTCCCAGATTTTATTTCCATCAACATTGGTTTTTTCATTTCTGATATCTGAAACATAGTTATGCAGATCATCAACACTCATGAAATCTGTAGAAATATAAACAGATTGTGGTCCTTCCAGATATCCACCACCTATATCAGCATGATCTCCGGGTACAAAAATTTCTTTCCAGACGGATGACTGATTTTCAGATTTCTGATCCTGCATGATAACCGAGTTTTCAAAAAAACCGGTAAGCGGAAAGAAAAACCTGCTTTCATTGACTGCACAAATATGCAATGCATTCTCTACCTGTACAGGCATTTTCATATTATAGGTATTAAAAGGTTTAGACTCTACGGTATCAAAGACGCCCAAAAATTTTATTCTGCAATTTCCCACCGCATAATACGTTAAAAGCTGGTTACAGAAAGTTCTTGCCAGCATGCCTCCTCTTCCGAATCCGTATAGATAAAAATGATATTCTGTTGTCTTATCACCAGCAATCTGCTGCACAAAATCGCCAGCTTTCTGAAGTTTATCATCGGAAGAATATCCTCTTCCATAGGGTGGATTTGCACAGGTTGCCATAGCAAAGTTACTATCTTCATTGCCTGTTACAGTACCGATTCCTTCAATATATATTTTTTCATCTCCAGTGAATAAACTGTATAATTTATAGATGTTGGTAAACGTACCATAATAGCTTTCATTATTATTCAGTGGTTTATCCGGTGAAAGAATATTTACCCCATTATTTCCTGTTCCGTCAAAGAAAATCCCGACGGAAATCACTCTGCTGCCATTCATGTTCTTACTTTAATTTTTTATTACAGATCTTGTTTGTGTTTTTTCCAATTAACATCCCCAAAAGAGACATTTCAAAATAACAGAAGAAAAACAAAGCGAGCTAGAGTGAAAAGTACCAAATAAAAAAATCCGTATTTCTACGGAATCAAATTATATTTTTTCAAGAGAGTAAATATTGTTAACAATGGCATAGATCACTATTCCCACCGTATTTTTAGCTCCGATCTTTTCCAGGATACGCTGCCTGTGGCTCTCTACAGTTCTTGGGCTGATAAAAAGTTTTTCTCCTATTTCGTTGTTGGTAAATTCCTGACAGATGAGTTTAACCACATCTTTTTCTCTTTCGGATAATTCATCTTCTGTTTCAAAAAGAGAATTTTTCTTGGCAGAACTGTTCATGTAAGTAAATAGCATCTGATGGTCTTCAGCCGTGAAAAAGACTCCATTTTTATCCACCATTGTAATGGCATCAATGAAGGTTTTCTTATTTGAATTTTTTGGAAGAAAGGCAGATACACCCAGCTTGACCATATATCCAAGAATAGAGGTTTTATAATGGGATGACAGGATAATAATTTTAAGATCAGGATATTTTTCCTTCAGGATTTCTACCAGTTCAAAACCGTTCATTGGTTTCATCTGAACATCTACGAGAGCAATATCAGGAAATTCATCTTGTGAAAGTTTTCCGAGGGCTTCTATAAAATCGGGACCATTATCCGCGGTAAGGTTCACCGATATATTTTTTTCATTGGACAGCAACATTTTTACCCCTTCGAGGATCAGCTGTTCATCATCAATCAGTGCTAGTTTGATTTGGGAACTCATGATATTTTGGAATTTTTATGATTAAACGACTTCCTTTGTTTGAAAATGTTTTTTTCCATTTGTGTGTGGCATTCATTGATTGGATGCGGGATTCAATATTTTTAATTCCCATTCCTTTTTTTACTTCTTCATATTCAAAACCCTGTCCGTTGTCGGAAATCACCACTGCCATATTTTCAGGATAATCCTTAATGTAAATCCAAAGATCAGTGGCATCCGAGTGTTTGATTACATTCGTAGTAAACTCCTGAATAATCCTGTACAACTGTACTTCCACAAAAAGATCTTTCTTTTCGTATCCCGGCATTACCTGCAGGGAAATATTAATTTTATGGGAAAGGTTGGCTATTAATTCTTCAGCGTATAAAACCAGTCCCACTGATTCCAGGTTTACGGGGTATAATGAATGGGAAATACTTCTGGCAGCATCAATCAGGGAAGACATCTGACCATAGATATTTTTTTTGATAAGCTCATCACCCTGGGTATCAAGGTTATTAAGCCATAAGGAAAGAATATTGAGCCGGTTTCCGATATCATCATGAATCATGACTGCAATTCTTTTTCTTTCTTCTTCCTGGGCTTTGATGTTTTCCAGTACTAATTTTTTCTGATGAAGAACTTCTGCCTCATGCTGTACATTTTTCTCTTTAATTATTCTGGTTATAAAAGCTCTGTAAGCTAACAGAATAAAGGATACTATAACTGTTATGGTAACAATTATAAGGATCAGCAGATTGATATTTAAAGTTACTTCTTTAATTTGAAAAAAGTGTATAAAAATGAACAGTACAAAATACTCGAAAGAATATTATTGGCACTGAGAATAATATAATAATCGTTTTCTGACAGATTCGCTATCTGATGCTGGATGATAAAGATAAATACAGAGACTGAGTAATAGAAGAAAATACTGGCATCTACAAGTAGAAAACGGTTCTGCAAAGATGTATTCTTAATCTCACGGATCAGGGTAAATCCGGAAAGACAGATAATGATAATATTGGAAACCACTTTTGCTATATCGGCATTTCCGGGATAATCAAATCCATATTTCGAGATCATAAAACCTGCCGCGATCAGTGCGGTACATCCAAGAACAGATTTTGGTAAGTCCAGTTTTCTGATAAATAAACCAGTCAGCAGAAAAAACTCTCCTGCAATATATAAAGGATAAAGGAATGACGTATCATTCAATCTGAAGATATAAGGCAGCGCAAGATTCAGCAGCTCAATAAAAAAAAGAAAAGCAATACAATGAAAATACTGCTTTTCTTTATGATTTAATATGCGGTATTTTGCTGCTCCCAGCAGTATAACAGATAGGAGCAGTGCATAATTCAGGAATAAAATTGCCTTATAAAGTCCAGCCATTCCTTAGTTTATCGTTTTTAAAATTCACCTCCAACTTCTACATCCGGAATACGGCAGATAGGCGGACATGGTTTTGCCCAGTCGTAAGTATTGGAAATTGGTTCGGCTCCAAGTTCTGCATTCCTAAGATTTTCACGGAAAGAGATAAAGATAAGCGTTACCAACATTTTCCCGTAAATATCATTGTATCTGATTCCAAAAGAACAGGTGATACCTGCTAAACCATCATCTGAAAGGCAAAGGTCTGCTGTAGGAACATAGAATTTTCTGAAAATTCCACTTCCTTGATTTTCTCTGGTCTCTTTATAAAACCAATCCATCCCTTGATTTCTCCAGCGTTCAATAGCATCTACGGCTTTGTCCTGCTCAAGAATTGGGGTATTGGAAACCGGAAGTCCCATATTGGCATTTTTTTCCATGCTCTCAAGATCTTTAGACAGAACCGCATTTCTAATAAGCGTATATTCTTGGATTTCCTGGAGTCTCAGATCCTTTTCCAGCTCGGTAAGGAAGCTGTATGGATATTCTTTTACATCTATTTTTACCCCATCATTGTTCATAGGATAAAAGATAAGAATCAATCGGTCTCTGTAAATTCCTACTGCCGCACAGAAGTCTTTATAATCCTTAAACTCCTTCATCCATTCAAGGTGTTCTCTGGAAATATTAAAAACATAGTTGGTAGGGATAAGTTTTTGAATTTTGGAAAAGTCAGAAAGACATGCTTTCCACTGGTTTGACGCTGCTCTACATTCTTCTACAGGCAGCATATAGTCTACAATGTTTAATGTTGACATAAGCATAGTTTTTAGTCGTATAAAAATATACAAACTAAATATGCTATGCAAGAGGATTTTAATTAATAATTTTTCACAGTAATATGATAACAGCTCTGCTGCTTCTCTTTGATGTAATATATTCTACCGGCTTTCTCGTAATACTTTAAAACTTTCTCCAGAGCTATTTCCATTTTGGGATTGTATTTCAGAACATTGTTGAATCTTACGTAAGAAATGTCAAAAGAGTTGCCGTAGTTGTGAGAACTAATCCCCAGAGAGGCATTAGAATTCACTCTTCTCAGCCTGCACTGGTCTTCAAGAGTTCTGGTAATGGATGAAACAGTAAATGTACCACCTTTTGTATCCTTGCTGAACTTGGAACCTATTTTCTCAAGAGTTGTTTTTGCCTTGGATACCATATAAGGTCTGCTGTAATCAAGTCTCTGAACCTGATATCCTTTGCCGGATTTTTTTATTTTGTGGAATTTTCCTTTGTTGATATATTTCTGTACGGTTTTGGAATCTTTCAGTAATTGTACCCCAAAACTCTTTGATGCATCAAGATGAGGTTTATAAAGTGGCGTAGGCTCAACCTTCAATACAGTGCCAAGATCATAGCAGGGAAAAGCTTTTTTAGCTGTCTGCGAATAATGTAAACTATAAATAAAAGGTACAAAGACCACACAAAGAAACTTTCTCATTCACCATCCTTTAAAATTACAAATGAAAGATAAAACATTTATGTTATATCTTTCAAAACTGACGATAATACTCTCTAAATAAATCCCAAACAAACTTTACACCAAATTACAGATTTTGCAATTTTTGTTCCCACTTTTTTGAAATATTTTTTCAGTTTTTGCTTTTTACTTTAAGATTTAAATTTTACATTTGAGATACTTTAAACAATAAACAACATGATAAAAAAACTTTTCGCTGAATTTTTCGGCACATTTTGGCTTGTTTTCGGAGGGTGTGGAAGCGCTGTTTTCGCAGCTGGTGTTCCAGACATCGGCATCGGACTTTTAGGCGTTGCTTTAGCCTTCGGTCTTACTGTTCTTACGATGGCTTACGCGGTAGGCCATATCTCAGGAGGGCATTTTAATCCGGCAGTTTCTTTCGGACTTTTAGCGGGAGGAAGATTTCCTGCAAAAGACCTTGTTCCTTACATTGTAGCCCAGTGTCTTGGAGCAATTGTAGCAGCAGGATGCCTGTATACAATTCTTAACGGTGCCGGAGCGGTAGAGTTCTCAAAACCCGGAGATTTTGCCACAAACTTTTACGGTGAAGCCGTTTACAATGGAAAAGCTTTCAGTATGGGAGCCGCATTTCTTGCTGAGTTCTTACTCACTGCTTTTTTCCTAATTGTAATCATGGGAGCTACAGACAAATGGGCTAACGGTAAATTTGCCGGTCTCGCCATTGGTCTTGCTCTTACTTTGATTCACCTGATTTCTATCCCGATTACGAATACTTCTGTAAACCCTGCAAGATCACTTTCTCAGGCAGTCTTTATGGGAGGCATTGCTATGTCACAGCTTTGGCTGTTCTGGGTAGCCCCTATTTTGGGAGGAGTCGTAGGTGGATTGATCTATAAGTTCTTACTTCAGAGAGATACTGCTGAAATTGCAGATTAATTTTAAAATAATATCCCATTATAAAATCCTGTCAGGCGGCAGGGTTTTTTATTTTCTGATTTTGAATAAATTGCTTTGAAATTCTTTGTAAACGCAAAGATTTTATGAAGGAGAGCTTTTATTCAAGGGAACAAAGTGGTTACGACTACGTCGCTGATGAAGCTAATTGTAATGTTTGCTTAGTAAGAATCAATGAAATTGATTCCTTCTTTGCATCCTTAAGACATATCAATAAGAAATTAAACTTTGCGTTAAAAAAAAATTTTTGATCTTATTTCAGTTTTTTGATTTCAAAAGGGTTTTTGAAGATCAGTTCTTCATGTTTTCCTTTGATTTCCATTTTACGCTGGAGAAGATTCAAAGCCATTTTTCTGATAAAAAGATCTTTATCATTCAGCTTCCAGTAAGAATCTTCATGAAGCTGTTTAGGGTTGCGGATCAGATAAAATTCAGTTTCCCAGGTATCAACATTATGATAGAATTCAATGATTCCGCAATGTTCAGGGATAAGTTCTGCATCTACCATTCCCATCGGGAGCAAGAAACTGAAAGCATTACACATATAATCTCCACAGGAAATTTTATCATGTTTCAGAAATTTTTCTCCGGTATCTTTATTCAGGTATGATTTTTTGAAATCATTTTTAAAATCACTTTTTGAAAGTTTGATCTCTATTTCATGACTTCCCCCATCTGAATCTATGATCAGAATATCCGCTTCCCAATCTGCCTGAAAATAATTCGTCAGTACAATTTCTTTTTCAAAATCGCAGTGTGAATGGATGTAGGCGTGTATAAGTTCTTCTATTTTGAGCATGAATATAATTGTACAAAGTAAAATGTATAATGTATTTATGATAATGCCGGAATACAAAATTGACAAGCAAAGCGAATTGACAATTCACCATTGCTTTCTTTAGTTTAAATCATCAACTCACCAGCAGACTGCATCCTCTGATATCGGAATGGTCTATTCTTCCTAATACCTGAAATTTATCACCTACTATTTTTCCTAAATCCTGTGTGGCAATAAATGAACAGGAATGGGTGTTGGCAAGATCAATAATGTTAATAGCTCCTGTACGTCCTTCTTTTTCGTAAGCTAAAGGATCTTCTGCATTCCGAACCATAATTCTCATCCAGTTTGGACATTCATATTCGTTATTTCCAAGGGAATAAGCCTGTGAAAGCAACTCTGTCATAGAATATTCAGAATAAATTTTGTCTGTTTTAAGCCCTTCCTGCAAGATTTTCAACAATTCATCCTTTGTCATTTCTTCCTTTCGTCCTTTCATACCTCCAGTTTCTATCACCACTAAATTTTCCTGAAAATTTAGAGATTCTTCGCTTTGCTCAGAATGACAGTAATCAAGAAAGTCTAATAAGGCAAAAGAAACTCCGAAAAGAATAACTTTTTTATCCTGCAGTGTATTCAAAAGTTCAAAGAGTTCAGAATGATTATAAAGGAAATATCCGTTTTCCGGTTTGGCAGATTTCTTCATCAGATAATCTACCATATAAATCAGTGATGAATTTTGTTTCTCAAGATAACTTGGGAGTAAACCCAGAAAAATAAAGTCTTCCGGTTTTCCGATAAACTGCTCAAAACTTTTATAAATGCTCTCTTCATAAAGATCCGGATCTGCTATAAAATGTTTGGAAAGATTCATCTGGGTAGTTCCTGAACTCTGAAAGAAAAGATCTGCAGCAGCATTTTTATCCAGGATCTGATGGTTTTTAAACATTTCAATAGGCAGGAAAGGAATTTTTACCAGACTGTCTACCTCAGCGGGATTAACCTTCAGAAAATCAACGAATTTCCTGTATATTTCAACATTTTCATATTGATAACGAAATGTTTTCAATGATGCATTCAGGAAATCCTGTTCAGTCTGTATGTTGAATATATTATTTAATTCCATAACTTTTTTCAACCCTGCTACCACCTCATTACAAGATAGTTACAAAGGTAATGTATTGATATTAATAATTTTTTAATGTATGAAACCTATTTTGGTAGACTTATTGCAATTATCTAAACGGAATATGGATTAAAAACAAGAATGGGTTTTCCACCCGTTCGAAAGTTACCTCTTTTAGGGGTAATTTTTTTTTGTTTTATTTTTCAAAAGTCCTGAGTTCAAAATCCTTTTCAAAAACCCCATAAGTGAAATAGGAAATCCAGTCTCCAAGGTTGATATATTTTGCATTCTGTTCAAGATCCAGTACCATTGGCAAATGCCTGTGTCCGTAGATAAAGTAATCAATCTTCTGGGTTTTCAGCTTTTCTTTAGAATAAATAATCAGAAATTCTTTATCTTCTCCAAGAAATGCTTTGTCTTCTTCTCCGGAGATCATTTTATTTTTTTGGGACATATATAAAGCAATTTTCATCGCAATATCCGGATGAAGCCATTTGAAGAACCATTGTGCCACAGGGTTTGTGAATAGTTTTTTCATTCTTTTATATCCTTTGTCTCCAGGCCCTAATCCATCTCCATGAGCCAGCAGAAACTGCTTCCCACCCATTTCAAAATATTGTTTCTGGTAGAATACTGTGCACCCAATCTCTTCTTCCAGATAATCTTTCATCCAAAGATCATGGTTTCCGACAAAGAAATAAATATGAATTCCCCGGTCTTTCAATTCTGCAATTTTTCCAAGCACGCGCACGTACCCTTTTGGAATAACATGCTTCCATTCATGCCAGAAATCAAAAAGATCACCCATTAAAAATAAAACCTGAGCATCTCCTTTGATCTCGTCCATCCAGTGTATAAACCTCTCCTCACGCACCTTACTTTCCTTGGTTGTAGGAGCTCCAAAATGCTGATCCGAAGCAAAGTATACTTTTTTTCCAGGTTCTAAATTAATTGTTGTTTTTAGCACTTTCTGAGTTTTGTGGGATAAAATTATTGATTATCTTCTGCAAACCATTCTCCATAAGAGTTTTCTGTCTCATGAAGCTTAAGATAAGCTAAAGAAATTCCTTCAGGAAGTCTTGATTTGATTTTAGCAGCAATGGCATATAACATGTTTTCACAGGTTGGCTGGAAGCTGCAATAGATTACTTTATGTCCCTTCTGCTCAAGATCATCTCCTAATTCTTTGTGAGGAGACAGGGCATTAACAAGAACCGCATGGTCCCATACATCTACGATTTCAGACTTTACGATACTTTTAATATCTCCGAAATCTACCACCATTCCATTTTTAGGATTTTCAATATCATTGATCGGTTTTCCTTTCACTGTTACAAACAGCTTATAAGAATGTCCATGCATATTTTTACACTTCCCATCGTAGTTGTAAAGTACGTGAGCCGTTTCGAATGTAAAAATTTTTGTAATACGTATCATAGTACAAAGATATGATAAAACAGCTTAATACAGAAGAGACTGTTTCTATTACAACGATTTTACCTATTCTTTTTAATCAATTTTTAACGTTAAATTATTATCCTGAGATCCATCCACATTCATTGCATTGGAAGGTACAGAAAGCCAACCGTTTTTATTCATTATAAATTTAAACTGGTAAGTCTTTCCTTTTTCGAACTTAGATGTTGGGATTGACAGTTCAAAAGTATTATTCTTTTTCAGACTCATCTGAAATACTTTATCCTCAGGATTCCAGTCATTAAAGGAGCCTGCCACTGAAATATTTCTGATCAGCTCTGTGCTTTGTTTTTCAGGAAACTGATAGGAAAAAATAACAATATCTTTTTCTTTTCGGTACCCGTAAATTTCTTTTTTACTTCCGGGATGAACAAAAGATTCGGTTCTTGTATATTCCTCTGCCAGCGTATATGGGTTCAGCAACTGTTTATTCATGATGCCTGCAATCTGGTTGACCATGGTATAAAAAACAGGAAAGGTTTTATACCCACTTGACATCAACACAATAGACATATTCTGGTCCGGATAAATTCTGTATGCACTAACATTTCCACCAGAAAAATGATATGATTTTATGTTATTAAAAGTTGACATATCCCAACCGTGGGTAAATTTGATATCTTTATTTTTATATTCAAAAGGTTTCCACATCAGGTCTTGTGTGGAAGGTTTCAGGAAATCATTCTTACTAAGATGGATACTCCATTCTAAAAAAGCAGGCAGCGTAATAGCCAATCCATTGGCAGAGTGAGCTCTTCTTCCTTCCACAAAGGTAGATTTATCATAGTGACGGGTATCATTGTTGTAGATATACTTTACAATTCTGTTCGGAATTTTCTCCATAGAATCAGAGGAGAATACCACTTGATGTCGGGAGTCTGAAAACTGATTTTTTGTGATATAGTCTTCAAATTTCTCACCCGTTATTTTTTCAATAATCATGGCGATCAGCATGTAATTTGTCTGATTGTATCTATAATCACTTCCAGTTTCAAATTCCATTTTTTCTTTTGACAACCGCTCAATAACTTCAGCATTGGGAGCATCTATGGAAATATCACTGAAACGAATCCAATCCGGCAGTCCTGAAGAATGAGAAACAAGATTTTTTACCTGAACATTTTGCCAGTCTGTTGGTACATTGTCAATATATTTTGAAATTTTATCTTCCAGGGATACTTTCCCTTGTTCAACAAGCTGAAAAAGGCCGATATTTGACATCAGCTTTGTAGTAGAATATACCCTGAACATGGAATGGGAATCTACTTTTTTATCACTTTCCAGCGTTTCTGTTCCATAATATTTCTGAAAAGTTACTTTATTATCGGTTACGATTCCTACCGCTATTCCCGGTATTTCATTGATTTGAATAACCTTTTTTATATAGTTATCAATAGCTTTTGACTGTTCTGCCGTCTGGCTGTAACCCATAAAGAAAAAACTTGAAAATAATAGAGTTAAAACAGATGATTTCATGGAGATGTTTGTTTGATGTTTCCTTATTAAAACAACTGTGTTTCTTATTATATTACATTAGGAAAAAGTTATTTGGGTTTATGGTTTTAACGGGTCTGTTTCAAAACCTAATTCATTCAAATAATCAAATCCGTTTTGTATTTCCATTGAATTGAAGCCCGACCATCCTTTTTGTAATCCCAATAAAATAAACTGTTTGATGTATTGTGGCTTATTGAGATTTACCTCATCTTCTGAACACGTGATTTTATTCATCAGCTTCACCCCTGATTTTAAAGGCTGTCCCATAATATAATCATCCACAGTCATACATTTGATGATTAAAGGAGTTTGTTTTTGTCCCTTAAAAAAAACTTTTACAGTCAAAGTATTAGTTTTAGTTTCGGAATGATATTGATCAGAAACTGAATACAAGTATTCTACTGCATTGATGGTTATTTTTCTTAACTTACTTTTCATTACCTCTTTTTTCTACCAAGCTATTTCAAACATTATTTTATCGTTTTTTCAAATCTGTTAATGACTTTGTACTCTTTGTCTTTAATCACAATATCATAAATTCCTTTATCCAGAATTAAAAAAAGGTTGTCTTTGGAAGTATTAATCTCAATGATATCAGCAGGAATTCCTTCTTTTTCAAACTCTCCTTTTCTGTATGCTAACACCAAAGCCGGATAGCTGGAAACTTTAGAAACCGGAATCTTATAAAATTTTCTGTTTTTATTCAGCATCCAATCTGGTCTGCCTTTACTATATTGTGTGACGGGATGAATGATTTTAATATCGGTATACAAATCTTTGTCTTCACCATTATATATTCCCTGGTTTTCATCTTTTAAAACAACAGGAACAGTATTACGTACCAATCTTAAAAGCGGTTCATTATACTTCAGATTGCTTTTTTCTGAAAACTGAGTCTGATCAATGGTAAACGGATTAATCCCTGTTAAATCCGAAAGCCTTCCTGCCATTGTTTTCTCCCATGATTTATGAATTCCTTCATAAGCATGTTGATATCCGCAATAGATCAGATATTTTCCATCTTTATTTTTCTGCATAAAATTGAAGATATTTTGTGCTTCTCCAATTTCCCTTTCTTTATTATTTCCTTCAGCCTCGTATGGAAATAGGGTAAACCCAATTTTCAGAGCATTATAAATAAAATTCCCAAATTCCGGTTCTTTGGAATAATATCCACTGCTGAGTGTTGCAAACTTTTCGCTGTTTAAAGAGTCATTCGCCAATGTTTCAATTCCTAAATATCGATATCCTCTGTCATATAATCCCTGAAGTAAAGAAGAGGCAAAGTTTCTGTGGCTTGCATTGTGATGAGCTTCATTAATGATAACAATCTGTTCATGGACTGCTTTTTCCAAAATATAATCTTTTGCCTTAACAGGATTTAATTTTGTAAACTTCAAGCTATCTGTGACACTTAGTTTTTTAACCCTTCCAAAAGTCATATCCCAACTTTCTAGTGCAGGTTTATATTGTCCGCTTATTGAATAATACGTTGCTGCCATCTGGCTTCTCCATGACTGACTTTGAGTGGAGTCTGCCACCTTTTTTTTAATATCATCGGTAAACCAGTAGGGATTTTCCTGACTATAACTTGCTATGCTCAGCAATAGCAAAGCCAGTGAAGAAAAGAATTTCATGTGTATTTAGCTTTTGAATTAATGTTTTACTGCTAAAAAAACTTTTCCAGCCAGTCATGATCCAGACGTTTGATCTTCTTGGTTTCAGGATCAAACAAAATCCAGAGTGTACTGGAGGCCACCACAAGTTCATCATTGCAATAAAATTCAACTTTCCTTGGCTGCCTGGCTCCCTCAGGAGTCATGGGATAAGTTCTTACCGTGATGATATCATTCAGATAAACCTGCTTTTTATATTGAATATGATGATCCAGAAGCATCCAGGCATCGTTGATATATTCGGTTTTATACTTTAAAAGATCCCAATGCTCAGCGGCTACTTCTTCCACCCAGTGCACATACTGTACATTATTCACGTGGTTATTCTGATCAATATGTTCTTCTGTTACTCGTATCTGTTTTTCGTACATTAAGTTCATTCTCCTGAAAGTTTACTCAAATTTATCATTTTAAAACAGAACTGTCTTCATCCGGCTCTACACTTTTGTGCATAAAAAAACGGAATCATGCGTTATGATTCCGTTACAATATTCAGTATAATGAAATTCTTATTTTTTCCCCGCAGGTTTTGCAGGCGCTGCTGTAGCTCCTAATTTACTTTTCACAAGAGCAGTGATATCCTCACTTCCATCGTTGTAAACAAGATTATTAGATTCCTGTGATGCCACATCAAATATATAATTCAGGCCTCTTTCTTTGGCAGCAGAGGAAATAGCAGATCTTACTTTTTGCTGTAGAGGTGTCAGCAATTCACTTTGTTTAGCAGCAATATCTTTACCTGCCTGTGCTCTGGCCTCTTCTATTTTCTTACCAATACCTTGCAGTTCTGTTTGTGCAGCGATAAGTTCTTTAGTCACCGCTTCTTTATTAGCTTCACTCAGAGTTTTCTCTTTATCTTTTGCTGCTTTCAGTTTGTTCTGATATTCAGTAATCAGTTTTTCAATTTCAGTCTGCTTGGTTTTAGTTAGATTATCAATAGTGGTACCTATAGTTTTTGCTTCGGGTAAACTTGCAAAAATTTCATCAGTATTTACGCTTCCAATCTTCTGTTGCGCTTTCGCAGCATTTGCAGTAAGTGTTAATCCTAATGTAATAAAAAGTACTTTGATTAAATTCATTTTTAATATTTTTTTTCGTCCTCAAATATAATTCAAATTTTCATTATTTATCATGGGGATTTTTCATTTATCATTTCATTACCCGAATGAGACTTAAAACCGAACTTAATCACCATCAATACAGAAAAACCTCCCCACAACAGAGAAGGTTTAACATCAAAAAAATATGGAAAAAATGACTAATGGAATTGTGCGGTTTCTGTAGAATCTTTCATCGCTACGGTGGCTGAAGAGCCATTGGTAACAATATTCTGTATTTCATCAAAATACCCTGTTCCTACAAAAGACTGATGCTTCACTGCTCTGAATCCTTTCTGCTGTAATGCAAACTCACGCTCCTGAAGCTCTGAATATCCCGCCATTCCTCTTTCTTTATATGCTAATGCCAGTTCAAACATAGCTGTATTCAGCGCATGGAATCCTGCCAGCGTAATAAACTGAAATTTATATCCCATTTTAGCCAGTTCCTCACGGAAAGTAGACATTTCTTCTACGCTCAGCCTTGCAGCCCAGTTAAATGAAGGAGAACAGTTGTAAGCCAACATTTTCCCAGGGAATTTTGCATGAATTCCTTCTGCAAATCTTCTCGCCTGCTCCAGATCAGGATTTGAGGTTTCCATCCAGATCAGGTCTGCATACGGAGCATAGGATAAACCTCTGTCAATCCCCTGTTCTACTCCGTTTTTCACTACATAAAATCCTTCGGAAGTTCTTTCTCCTGTTACAAATTTCTTATCTCTGTCATCAATATCAGAAGTCAGTAAATCTGCAGCATCCGCGTCTGTTCTTGCAATAATAAGGCTCGGAACTCCCAGTACATCGGCAGCCAGACGGGCAGCAATCAGTTTATTTATAGCTTCCTGAGTGGGTACTAATACTTTTCCTCCAAGATGTCCACATTTTTTTGCGGAAGAAAGCTGATCTTCAAAATGAACGGCTGCTGCACCGGCTTCAATCATTTGTTTCATCAGTTCAAAAGCATTCAGGTTTCCTCCAAAACCTGCTTCTGCGTCTGCAATAATGGGTACCAGATATTCTTTATTTCCTGTTCCGCTCACAGACTGTACCTGATCTGCTCTCAATAAAGCATTATTTATTTTCCTCACAACAGAAGGTACTGAATTGGCAGGATACAATGACTGATCGGGATACATTTCACCTGATAAGTTAGCATCTGCAGCTACCTGCCAGCCTGAAAGATAAATAGCTTCCAGTCCGGCATCTACCTCCTGTACTGCCTGATTGCCTGTCAATGCGCCAAGTCCTGCCACATAATCCAGGGTATTTAATTTATCCCAGAATTTTTTGGACATTTCTGTAGCAATTGTGTAATCTATGGTATAAGATCCGCGAAGTTTTAAAACTTCTTCTGCCGTATAAGGTCTTTTCACCCCATTCCAGCGTGGATTTGTCAGCCAATCTTGTTCAATAGCCTGGATTTGTTCTTGTCTTGTTTTCATAATATTTGGATTTTGTTTGATTAGGTTTTAGATTAATTTTGTTACTAGTTTCTGATTCCATGGTTAATTGGTTTTCAATCAGCAACTATAAAACCAGCAACCAACATTTTTCCTAAATAAAAGGATATGCTTTAAGGGTCAGAAATTCTTCAAATTTTTCAGAAAAAATCAATTCATTGAAAAGTTCTTTGGCAAGATTAAATTTCCCGTTTTGGAAACGAAATTCCCCCACATACTTTTCAATATTGTCCATTTCTTCTTTTTCCCACTGCAAAATCATACTTCGGGTTAATGTTCTGTCATCACTCAGTACAGCTTCGTTTTTTAGCCATTGCCAGATCTGGGTTCTTGAAATCTCTGCAGTAGCAGCATCTTCCATCAGATTATAAATGGCAGCAGCACCCGTTCCCATCAGCCAGCTTTCAAGGTAAAGAATTCCTACATTGATATTTTTTCGGACGCCTTTCTCTGTGATCTCTCCTTTGGGAATTTCCAACAGATCGCTTTCCGTTATATGGTATTCAAATTTTTTCTCGATCTGATTTTTAGAAGGCATATATTGGTCAAAAATTTCTTTAGCAACAGTCACTAATGCCGGATGTGCCACCCAGGTTCCGTCATGACCGTTTTTCACTTCCCGTTCTTTATCATTTCTTACTTTCTCAAAAGCAGCATTATTAGCTTCATCATTATCTTTTACAGGAATCTGCGCGGCCATTCCACCGATAGCATGTACATTTCTTTTATGACATATTTCTATCACTCTTTTTGAATAAGCACTCATAAAAGGAGAACTCATGGTCACCTGATCTCTGTCCGGAACAATAAATTCAGGAAGATTTCTGAACTTTTTAATGTAAGAGAAAATATAATCCCATCTGCCACAGTTCAGCCCTGCGCTGTGTTCTTTTAATTCAAATAAAATTTCATCAATCTGAAATGAGGCAGTAATGGTTTCGATTAAAACAGTGGCTTTAATAGTTCCCTCCGGAATTCCCAGATAATTTTGGGCAAAAACAAAAACCTCATTCCACCAGCGTGCTTCTTTATAATGTTCCAATTTTGGAAGATAAAAATAAGGGGCACTTCCTTTTTCCAAAAGCGGTGTTACATTTCTGAAAAAATACATTCCAAAATCAATCAGTGAACCGGAAGTTTTCTCCCCACTGATTTCAATATGTTTCTCCGGAAGATGAAGACCGCGTGGACGAACCTGTAAAACCGCAGTTTTTTCATGAAGAGTATACGATTTTCCTTTTTCGTTGACAAAATCAATAGTCCGGTTAATCGCATCAGAAAGATTAATCTGTCCCTGAATACAGTTTTCCCATACCGGCGAAGTGCTGTCTTCAAAATCAGCCATAAATGTAGACGCTCCGGAATTCAGGGCATTGATAATCATCTTACGGTCCACCGGTCCGGTAATTTCTACTCTCCTGTCCAGCATATCGTCAGGAAGCGGAGCACATACCCAATTTCCGTTTCGGATTTCTGCTGTTTCTTTTAAGAATTCAGGAAGTTTTCCTTCATCAAGATGCTCCTGTATATTTTTTCTTTCTTCTAAAAGTTCAAGTCTTTTATGATTGAAGTTCTGATGGAGTGCAATCAGAAAATCTACCAAATCAGGAGTAAATATTTCCTCAAACTGCTTCTGCGCCTTAATTTCTAATTGAGTCTTAGTTTCCATAACTTATTGATTTTGTGATTTGATGTTACAAACATAAATAAAAATTTTCACAAATAGCGAACGTTCGCTAAATTTATTTAAAATTTATTATGCGAATAATCGCATCTATTTATTTATATTTGAGTAATGAATTCAGAAAGCGACTTTATCAAAACAGTTTTTGGGTTAAAACTGAAACAGCAGAGACAAAAGAAAAACTGGTCTCTGCAGGATCTTGCTGTAAAGACAGGATTATCAAAATCTTACCTCAACGAGATTGAAAACGGAAAAAAATATCCCAAGCATGATAAAATCATTCAGCTTTCTGATGCTTTGAGTTGTACTTTTGATGATCTGGTTTCCACCAAGCTTGATAAAAGTCTTGCTCCTTTCAATGAAATTCTGCAGTCTGATTTCTTTAAAGAAGTTCCACTGGAACTGTTTGGGATCAATAAAAACAACCTGATCAGCATTATCAGTGATGCTCCTAAAAAAGTAACTGCTTTTATCAATGCGCTGATTGAAATTTCCCAGAATTATAATTTGGGAAAGGAAAGGTTTTATTTTGCGGTATTAAGATCATTCCAGGAGTTGTACGATAATTATTTCCCGGAAATTGAGGAAAAAGTAAGGGTATTTATCCTGGAAAACCAGTTACAAATCGGAAAAAATTTAAAATCTGAAGTGCTGGAAAAAATTCTTATAGAAAAGTTCAGTTATACCATTCAATCTGAAGATTTTGAAAAATACGGAACGCTGGATAATCTCCGTTCACTTTTTATTCCGGAGAAAAAACTATTGCTCTTGAACCAAAAACTAGAGAAGGATCAAAAAACTTTTATCCTTGCAAAAGAAATTGGATTCAATGTTCTGGAATTAAAAACCCGCCCGAACACTTATTCCTGGCTTGATTTCGGCAGTTTTGAAGAAATTCTGAATAACTTTTACGCTTCTTATTTCGCAGGAGCTCTGCTAATTTCAAAACAACCCGTTATTGAAAAAACTTCTGAGTTCTTTCAGCAAAACACATGGGAACCTAGCCATTTCGAGAACCTTATCAACAGCTTTACCCGCTCTCCCGAAACTTTTTATTACCGGCTTACCAATATTCTTTCGGCTGAAATGGGAATCAAAGATCTGTTTTACTTATGTCTGGTAAAAAAGAAAAATTCATATAAAATTCAGATTTTAAAAGAGCTCCACCTGAACCATCAGCAAGCTCCTCATGCCAACGCAATGAACGAACATTATTGCAGGAGATGGATTGCCGTGAAAAACCTTGATGATTTAAAAGAAAATGAAACCCTGACAGATGCTCAGATCTCACATTATAAAGATCAGGGAATAAGCTATCTGGTTATTTCCACCTCACAGAGAAATCCTTTTTCGGATGGAAGCAACAGAAGTTATTGTCTGGGGATTTTATTGAATACTCAGACGATCAAAAAAATAGGTTTCATCAAGTCTCCTTCTTTAAAAACGATCAATGTAGGTGTGACCTGCGAATCATGCAGTATTGCCGATTGTGAAGTAAGACAAGCACCTCCGGTAAGGCTGGAAAAGGAACATTTTAACCTGAGTATGAAAAGCTCTGTGGAGAAGATCAGGAAGAGGTTTGAGAATTAAAGGGTGAAGAATGAATGGTGAATGGTAAATCGTCAATTCGCTTTGCTTGTGAATTTTTAATACTGTTATGAAGTATTCTTTTATGAACTTTTCCGCCTTCAATTCACTTACGAAGTAAAATTCACCATTGACTTAATTGACTTTTATTTCCTATCTTAGTGAAAACACACTTATGATATTAGACTTATTGTTTCCGAACCGTTGCACCCATTGCAACAGAATCATTGATCCTGAACTTTTGATATGTGATCTTTGCCTTACCCAGATTCATTTTACCCATTATGATTATTTCGAAAACACTCCGATCAAAGAAAAATGCAGTTTATTTTTTCCGGTTGAAAACGCATTTGCTTTAATACAGTTTGAAGAGAAAGGCTTAAGCCGGCAGATTGTTCATGAGCTAAAGTACAGAAGCAGGGAAAAGGCAGGAAAAATTCTTGCAGACTGGACTATCGAACGCCTGGAATTCAAGGATGAAAAACCTGATTTATTGGTGAGCGTGCCCCTTCACCCCAGGAAACTTAAGGAACGCGGATATAATCAACTTCATTTATTCACAGAAACTTTATCTTCATTTTACAACATTCCTTTTAATCATCAACTCATTAAAAGAAATCATTATTCAAAAGCACAGGCTTTAAAGGATAAACAACACAGACTGGAATCTGTCCATACATTCTCCATCACTCAACCTATTACCGGAAAGCATATTCTTTTGATTGACGATGTTTTCACTACAGGAAATACGGTTTCGTCTATAGCATGGGAGATTCTCAATGCAGGAAATAATAAAGTGAGTGTTTTGGTAATGGCTGTGGATGTTTAATGTGGGATGCGAGGTTCGAGGTTCGAGGTTCAAGAAGGAAAGATATAGGGTGAAAAATTCAGAGTATGAGGTACAGAGCTATGTTCAAAAATATTCTCAAACACTAAAACCCTAAAACTCTCCCACACTCTTACCCAAACCATTTTCATCATTCAATTCTTTTTCCTAATTTTCCGGAAACTAAACCACTATGCCAAATCTGCTTTTACTGCACGGAGCCTTAGTTCACAGCGACATTTTCAAACCTTATCTGAATACTTTATCCCAATATTTTACGGTATACACTCCTTTGTTTTCAGGACATGGAGATCAGGAACTTCCGGCAGATGGCATTACCATTGAAAAATACACCCAAGAACTCTCCGAATACTGTAGAGTGAATAACTTAACAGATGTATCAATCTTCGGACATAGTATGGGAGGCTATGTTGCCCTTTGCTACGCAATGGAAAATCCTGAAAATGTAAATTCTATTATAACACTGGGGACAAAGTTCGACTGGACTGAGGAACAGTCTTTGAAAGAAAGTAAGATGCTTAATCCAGATGTTATTCTTGAAAAAATTCCGCAGTATGCCCAACTTTTAGAATCCCAGCACGGAGCAAAATGGAAACAGCTTCTTCCGGCTATTGCTGGTTTAATGATTGATTTAGGTAAAAATCCTCCTTTGGAAAACAATCTTGCTACGATTACTACTCCAACTCAAATTATGGTGGGAGATAAAGATAACATGGTAACTATCGAAGAGAGCACAAGGGTTTACAAAAGTCTTCCCAATGCAAAATTGGCCGTACTCCCAGACACAAAGCATCCTATAGATAAAGTACGACCTGATTTATTATTGAATTTAATAAAAGATTTCTGGAATCTTTCTTAAGTTATCTCTGAAGTTTTTCTCCGTAGCTCAAGTCTCCGGCATCTCCTAATCCTGGAGTGATATACCCTTTTGAAGTCAAGTGTTCATCCATTGCTCCTACCCAGATATGCGCTTGAGGATATGCATTCTGAATGGTCTCTACCCCTTGTTTTGATGCAATTGCTACAACAATATGAAGCTGGGTCGGATTTCCATTGGTTAGCAGGTCTTTGATCGCTTCAATTAAAGAAGCTCCTGTTGCCAACATGGGATCTGCCACAATCAGAGGTCTTCCCTCGATGCTCGGACAAGTCAGATAATCCTGTTTGATAGAGAAATAATCGTTGGCATCGTGTTTTCTGTAGGCTGCTACAAAACCACAGTCTGCTCTGTCAAGATAGTTCAGGATTCCTTCGAATAATGGAACTCCGGCTCTCAAGATAGTTGTAATAACGGGTTGTACAGCAATTTCTCTGCTTTTTATTGTATCTAAAGGAGTTTGAATTTCAACTTCTCTGTACTCCAGTCCTTTACTGATTTCAAAAGCGGCAATCTCCCCGATTCTTTCCATATTTCTTCTGAATCTCATTCGGTCATGTTGAATGTCAACGTTTCTAAGTTCGTTGATCCATTCATTGACAAGAGAAAAGTGTTGCGATAAAATAGTAAGCATGAAAATTTATTTTTTTAATTTCAGTTAATTGATATTAATTGCTGCAAAATTACAACTAAAAAACGAATTGAAAGTTTGGGCTTGAGGAGAAAATCTGCTCTAATTCAATAAAAAACTCCGGCAAGCTTTGCTTGCCGGAGTTTCTGATGAACACTTGTTCTCATTATTTTTGTCTGAAATACACTTCAATTGGAACTCCGGTAAACCCGAATTGTTTTCTCAACTGGTTTTCAGTAAATCTTTTATAAGGTTCTTTCACATATTGTGGAAGGTTACAGAAGAATACAAACTGTGGTGACGGTGTAGGAAGCTGTACACAATATTTGATTTTAATGTATTTTCCTTTTAGTGCCGGTGGCGGTGTCTGTTCAAAGATCGGAAGCATTACTTCATTTAGTTTTGAAGTTTTAATTTTCTTCTTACGGTCTTCGTAAACCTCCATGGCTAATTCTACCGCTTTTAAGATTCTCTGCTTCGTTAATGCTGAAACGAATAAGATTGGAATATCCTGGAACTGACCAATTTTATCTTTGATTGATCTTTCGAAATCACGCATCGTATTGGTCTGCTTGTCTTCGATCAAATCCCATTTATTCACAAGGATCACAATTCCTTTTCTGTTTTTCTGAGCTAAACCGAAGATATTCATATCCTGAGATTCCCATCCCTGGGTAGCATCTACCATAATGATTACCACGTCAGAATATTCAATAGAACGGATAGATCTCATTACAGAATAGAACTCAAGGTCTTCGTTTACCTTAGACTTTCTTCTCATCCCTGCAGTATCTACCAATACAAACTCATGTCCGAATTTATTATATAAAGTCTGGATACTGTCTCTGGTAGTTCCCGCAATATCAGTAACGATATTTCTTTCAACATCCAATAAAGCATTGGTCATCGTAGATTTTCCTACGTTTGGACGGCCCGCGATAGTGATTTTTGGAAGCCCTTCAAAAGGATCTTTATATTCTGTAGTGGGAAAATCTTTAATGATATCATCTAACAAATCTCCTGTCCCGGAACCTGTAGCTGAAGAAAGTGTGTAATATTTATCAATTCCTAACTGATAGAATTCAGTTGCAGGAAGCTCTTCTTTTGCAGAATCTACCTTGTTGATAACGATATAAATCGGCTTGTTGGATCTTCTAAGAAGTCTGTAGATTTCGTAGTCTGTATCAGTAAGTCCTTCTTCCACATTCATCATGAAGATGATAGAAGTTGCTTCATCCACTGCCAATTGTACCTGCTTACGGATTTCCTCTTCAAAGATATCATCTGTACCTACATCATAACCTCCGGTATCAATTACTGTAAAGTCTACTCCATTCCAGTCGGATTTTCCGTAATGACGGTCTCTGGTAACACCAGCTGTAGAATCTACAATAGCTTCTCTTCTTTCTAATAAACGATTAAAAAGCGTGGATTTTCCTACGTTGGGACGTCCAACGATTGCGACAATATTTGACATAAAAAATGTTTAATAATCCTTTTGCTTTGCTCAGGATATGTTATTAATGGGTTACTCCAACTTTTGGAGCCCAATTTTTTGCAAAGATAAGGTTTTATTATTTAACAGCACTTCAAGGATGGAAGCCGGAAGAAGGAGGCTGGGACGCTCTATTCATCGGAGAATTCATAAGAGTCATTCACTTTAAAACTGAACAGAAAATATCTGGAATGCCACTATTCTCCTTATAAAAGCAGATTATTTTTAAATTTTTATTGAAAAATAATTATTTGTATATCAACAAGTAAAGGGATTTGCACTCTCATTATGTTAACTAATCTTTAATTTTGATTTTCATATTTAAAATAAATTCTATAATTTCGCAACATAGAAACAGACCTATAGTGTAACGGTAGCACTCCGGTTTTTGGTACCGTCAGTCGGGGTTCGAATCCCTGTGGGTCTACAAACCATCCTTTTTAAGGGTGGTTTTCTTTTTTAGATCTAAATCTGAAATGAACGGCAAATCATCTTTTGTTATTTATATTGAAATTAATAAAAAAGGCAGCCATACATGCTGCCTTTCCTTATTTTCATTTTATCTAAACTTTTGGATGCACTCTAAATAACAAATTTTAATATTATTCATTAAAATACTCTTCGAAATATTTATCATTTTCAGGATTGTTTAGTTCGCACTCTACAATAATAACTTTTTTGTTTTTTAAAGTATTTAAATTAGAAAATACTTTATTAAAATTATCTATTAAAAAACTGATTGACTCGGAAGGAAATCCAATATTAGTAATTATAATAGTATCTTTTTTCTGATCCACAAGGATTTTAAGTATATCAATATGTAGTTTACCTAAAATATCATCAGTTCGAAGCTCAATATTAGTTAACTGATTAAAAAGTCGGATTAAATTATTACGTTCTTTCTTTCTAATTTTGTCATAAAAAGAGGTAATCATTAATGCATCTCCATAAGCAAAGTTTAAAAAAACATACTCATTTTTATTTTTTAAAAATTTCAATTCTTTTAAGTTTATTAATAATATTTCATTCATTATCTAGTTGGTTTTACTGGAAATTTATATGTTTTCGGTACATATCTAAGTGGATTACTAGTATCTCGTGTAGAATGTTCCATTAAAATGTCTAAATACTTGTAGCTTCCTGTTTGTATTTTATATTGAATTGCAGCATTAATCCTATGATTACCTTCAGTAAAGAAGAATGTTTCATTATAATGATAAGCATGTTTTCCTCAATATTTGTAAGAGTTTCTAATGCCTTTTCCAGTAGCTTTGGTATATTAATTTTGTTCTCTTCCGGCTTATCATTTAATTGTGTTTCTTGTTCTTCAATCTGCTCTTTATATTCTTTTTCATTTCAAGATATTCTTCATCGGTATTACTTCGAAAAGCAGTTTATTTCTTGCCAGAGAAACCTTTGAATTCAACCTATCAATTTCATCGGATATCTTCTTTCTTTCATCCTGTGGGGCTTTTATAAACTTCTGATAGTTATGCAGAAATACTTTTTTTATGAGTTTTTGTGCAGAGCTACTCATTTCCAATTGCTTTAATCCTTCTTCAAAAACTGAATTGACCAATTCTGCTCTATGGCGGAATCCACAGGCCCTCTTTCATAAGGAATTTATATCCGGCGGGATATTGTTAAATATTTTAAAATATCAGGCTGAGTAAAAGCAATATGATAAAAATGGACCATTTTTAACGTCTTAATATCATCATTATAATCATCCTTTATAAGGTACCACCACTCTCATCCTTAAGTGAGTTACATCTTATTCCTTCAAAAGAAGTTACTCAGGTACATTTCAAACGCCTAATATGATTTTCGATATTTTAAACAGTCTAATTTCTACTTTTTCTCATACACACATCCATTATTTTTGTTCGCATTAAAAAAAATAGAGCATTGAAAATCAACACTCTATTTCATCATCAATACGTTTAAGATTACCCCGTTAAAATATATATAGGACATTATCTAAATTATTGTTATTTCACACAACGATTCTTATATGAAAGCCCAAGAAAAGATGTGAGGTCTGTTATTGGAACCTCCTTATTTGAAGAATCATCAAACTTTTGAACAGTACCATCTCTCCAATGAGTAATAGAGCTTTTTAATACACTCATTTTTGTAGTACAATTGATCTGTACATAAAACTCAGTAAATGCTATTCCCGGATTATTCTTTATGGTTTCTTCTATTTTGTGCCATACATAAACTTTATTCCCATCCTTTCTTTCTAACTTTTCATATATTTTGCTGTCATATTGCCCTTTTGTCAGAAATTTATACTCATTTATTTGTTGGGCATATATTGATAAAGATGCAAGCAAAATTATCACAAATAAACTTTTCTTACTTATTATATTTAATTTATATTTCATTTTATTAATAAGTGTTTATTATTTTTCCAGAATTATATCATTAATTTTTGTGCTATCAACCTTTATAGGTAATTCATTAATTTTCCATCCATTTAAGGGAATTGAGGAAGTATTGTATATCGGATAAATATCTAAAATAACATTATTTACAGGTTCTATTGAATCAAAAACTAAAAGATACCTTTGTCCCCTTTTTAAATCTAAATTTATTGTATTAGTATATTTTATATTATTTACAAAATATTCATAATCCACACCTATTCCATTAGTGTTTTTGTGATGCCAATCACTTACTACTAATGCTGAAGTGTATTTTTGTCTATTTGATACATTTTTAAGACCATTCACTGAGCTAAAGTACCAATAACCAATCACGACTATGACGATGAAAATTAGAATAAAATGGAAGTTCTTACTGACTATCTTGTTCATTTTTTTATTTTATTTTCTATAATAACATCTGTTGTATTAAAGTAAATTCCGGGTAAAACAGTTGTACCAAAGTAACCACTAAGGTAGCCATTTGTCAAACCATTATAATTTCCCACTCCCATTCCAAAAATACCAGTTAATGCTTTTGCGCTATTTACCTCAATATCTTTCATAAATCCTTTTTTCCCACCATCATAATATGAAGTACCAAAGTTATTAAGCATATTACCTCCGTAATTTAGCCAATTCACTTTGATAGCTCCAAAACCTTGCCCACCTCCTATAAATGCATTAATACCAGTTTGTTTCCAGTCAATACTCCCTTTTATAGTTTTTTGTAACGTCATATCTGCAACTCCTCTTATTAAAGCCCCTTGCAGATAACTAGCTGCTGTTTCTCCTCCAAGTGTAGCAATATAGGACCCCACAAATGGTGCGGCTAAAGCACCTCCAAACATTAAATAGAAATTTCGTTCTACTTTATCCGCTCCTGTTCTTGCAACTTCACTATAATAAAAAGCTCTATTTTGTTGAAAATTCCATTCCCCAAGTGCACCAGTGAGCTTACTCATCATAAGATAACTGTTGTAACCATAATTTTCAGAATCATTCCATGTAAATCTATTTCCATGAGCATTTATAGTAACTGGGATAACATTTTCCCAGTTACCCATTGTAAAAGTACCATCATACCCTACCGTAGAATTATAGGCAAGACCAGTGCCACCACTACCTGTAGGTCCGTCCTGATAGCTGGTAAATCCTCCGCCATCACTGAACCAATAAGAGTTTGTACCTTCTGGAGTTGCATTCCACATAGCCGCTACGATTTCGTCTGTTGAGTACCTGCCATCAGGATCAAACATATTAATAGCATTATTCATCACATAGGCATAAGGGCTGGTAGAATGATAGCTTTCTGCCAGCTGATCTATACCATTCCATCTTCCCAGATCCGGCATGTACTGTCTCCAGCCATAATCCAGATTCCCGGTACCTTGTAATTCTTTACCATTGTAAAGATATTTAAATTTATTATTACTTGTATCTCCTGTGTTGTAACCGGCATGTTTTAATCCAAAAGGATAATAATTATTTTCCTCCAGAATTACAGGCTGTCCAACATTACCTTTAGTATAAGACAATCTTATATTTCCCAAATGGTCTTTATACTGGTACACATATCTGCTGTTCACAAAATCATAGTATCCTTCCTCATTAGCCAGAACAAATGAAGTCTGTGCGCCTGTAGAGCTGTTGGCAGTGTACTGAAAGCTTCCCAGATAATCTGTTACTTCCGCATCTTTGGTCATTTGTACTTTCGTACCATCAGAAGAATAAACATATTTCAGCGTTTCTGTCTGGGTTGTAAAAGGAATTATTGAAGGAAGGTTCAGAAAATTATAAGAAATTTTTTCCAGTTTCTTATCCAGATGCTGTATAAGGTTTCCATTGGCGTCATACCTCATTACTGCTCCTTTTCCGCGGGCAAGTGGATACCCACTTAAGGCATTTCCTTTTCCTGACTCTGCCACATATTCCAGTTGGTTTCCACCACTTAGACAATTATAAGTAAGGTCATCCATCACCTCAGCTGTTCCATTGACTGCACTTCCCGTTCTATTCATTGAAATGATATTTCCACCCGTATCATAACCTATAACCTCACTATATTCTTTAGAATAAGGATTGGTTGCGGCTTGGAAGAATCCTGCCAATAATCTTGATGCTCCGTCATACACATAACCATATCTTCTTAATGACTCATTGGCACCGGAAGCTGTTTTCCAATCGGTTTCTACAATACTTCCGTTGTATTTCGGTTTCACTCTATGGTGGCTAAAAGAGTTGTTAGGCATTTCTACTCCCTCTACAGTATTATATTTTACTCTGTAGGCAAATAACTTACTTCCCATGCTGTTGATATCGGAACCATTAATTCCGGTAAGCCATCCATGGATATTATAAGTATAATCAATGCTCTGAAGTGTACTTCCTGTCTTCTTATTAGTTATCTGTCCTAAATCATTATAGGTATAGTCAGAAAGAAGTTCTTCTTGGTTGGATCCAATCTGCTGATAATGCTTCAGCAGGAAATTCTGAGGACTATATTCAAATCTGTCTTTTACCGTAATTTCAGTATTAGATGTATTTTTTGAATGGAAAGTATAGGACTCTTTTGTTTTCCCTGAAAAATCCAGTAAAGCTTCTGTACGAGTAAAACCACCCAGATGATTGACTTTATAGGTCCCGATCAACCTTCCCAAAGTATCATACCACAGTACCGATGAGGTCCATTTTTCATTTTCGATATTTCTTGTGATAGATACTGTAGGAAGCATTTTAGTACTTCTTACAGATGATAAACCATTGACAGTAATGGACAATGGTGCAGGAGCAAGGGTGTTGGTTCCTTGTATTTGTTGAGGCCTATCAGGCACCCCCAAAGGATACTCATCATAATAATTAACCCCTAAAACGGTCAAGCTTCCGGTAGGAAAAGCTTCCTGAGTATAGTATATGTTAAGATTATTCTGATTAAATGATGAACTGCTGGGCTTTTCATTATTAAGTACATTAACTGAGATATTATTCAATGCCACCTGAATATCAGATCTTGAAGCAGTGGAAGGAAAGAAACCATAGTATAAAGACCTTCCAAAAGCATCATATTTTGTGAACATCCAGCCCTTTTGTCCAAAATTGTTCGTAGTGGTTCTTAAATTTCCATCCTGTCCAAGTACTTGTCTGTTCTGTTTATCAAATACAAAATATTCCCAGTCCTTCCCCGGCACTTTTTTCTCAGCAAGCCTATTGTATTGGTCATATTTGTATTGGTAACATAACGTATTCAATACTGCCTGAATTTGCGCTGTAGTATTAAATACGGCTGCCTTAGGAGGAATTATAAATGCTATATTTCCAGTCTCATTATATACATAGTACGTATCAAGATTCTCCTGTAAACCATCTACAGTAGTATTGACCTGACGGCTCAGCATTTTCTTTCCTTGTGAGTTGGTAAATATTTGTGTTTCGTTCCCATCCTCATCTTTAGAAACGGTCTTAAATAAGGTGCCTGCCTTATAATATCCTCCAGAAGTATAGGCATCATCTGTTCCCGATGATAAAGAAACATCATAGATACCTGTTAATGGATTCCAAACTGTTACAGCCCGAAATCTCTTAACTTGCCCATCGGTATTGAGTGCGTATTCCATTTTTTGAACGTGTGTTCCACTTATCTGCCATTCTGTTCCAGGCATTGCCTGTTTCTCCGGTCTTCCCAATGGAGATTTTTCATAAGCTGCTTCCGAATAGGCATTGGGAACGCCATAATAAGTGTTTACAGTATTTCCATTCGTTGCTGGTAAATAAGCTCCATTCTGTGAATCTGCGGGTAAAGGGAGATAAGATTTAGTTTGTCTTCCTGAAGAATCATATGCAATAGGAACTACAATGTCTTTTGCTGACGGAGATCCCTTTATCGCAATATTCTGAATAGGCCTTCCCAATCCGTCCATATACTGTACAGTCTGGATCTGGGCAGCACCAGCCTGTTCTGAGGTAACAGCTTCCATATAAGTTCTGCTGTAAATATAGTTCTCACTCTGCGTTAAACTTTGCGCCTTGCCCAGAACAGAGAGAAAAAGAGAGAATGACAATATAATATTTTTCATACTGTTAGATTTAAGATATTAAGGTTGTGGCTTGTTGTTGTACTTATATTCCTTTAGAATATTTCCATTTACATTGGCTACTGTTTTCAGCCTTCCGCTTCTATCATACTGATAAATCTCTCGAATACCATTAGGAGGAGTGGTAGTGGTAACACCTATTAAAGGATCATAGGTATAGGTTGTAATCTGAAAATTTTTCAAAACAGCATTACTTCTGAACAAGTCTAATGCTTTAACAAGTTCTGTTTCAGATGGGATATCTTTGTCAGCATTGGATTTTAAAATAATATCATCTGCCAGAGTTCCTATATCTGTGAGTCTGGCTCCTTCTATTTTTGCAATAGGCATAGTTTGGTTATATCCCCAGATTAAGACAATAGGGAATCCATTTCCTGAATTCTCGTCAACATTTACCATATATTGACGTATATTCCCGTAGCTATCATAAACCTCATATTTTACAGCTGTTTTACTACTTCCATTATCTGTATTGCTGACCTTTAATGATATTGGATCAAATCTTCCCGAATCAGTATAGAAGTTTTCTGTTTTAGCTGCAGCTTTTCCATCTATCTTGGTCTCTGTTTCCAGTGGTACAGAAAAAATATTGGCATCCATCATCTGTGTTTTATTTTTATCTGCTGCATACCTGATCCAGCTTTCTGTTGTGATGCCGTCAGAAGATATTCCTTTCATAAATCCTGCTTTAAAATTGACAGGATTAAAACTTATTTCACTTATAGTCTTTGCAAAGACATTCCCTGAAAAATTTTTTGTAATGGTTTTTGTATTCTTGATGTAAGCAGGCTTTGTATAGATTTCTGCATTACCATCATATACATCTATTTTCAGATCAGGAAGGTTTTGAAGGGTCTCAAATTCTGTCTCATATTCTAAAGAAGATAATAGCTGATTTTGGACATTATATACCTCTTTCTTTTCTAATACACCGGATTTTGTTATTGGATAGTATTGCCAAAAGCTGGTAGGGTTGCCATCCACTGTATATGAAGTTTTTGAATAGTCATCCGGATTTTTGAAATAATAACGCACAAAACCGTTTTCTCCGTCACTTACTGATACATTTTTATACAATACATAGCCAGGGAAAAAATTATCACTACTTTCAGCTTCATTTCTGAAAATATACCCACTAGAGCTAATGGGATCACTGAATGAACCATAGTTATATTGTTCTGTTTTCGATGGAATAGTCTCCGTACTGCTCGTGTAATATTTAATATTTTTGAGTCTGGGGCCATACTTATAAGTGCTGGTTTTATTGGGATAAGTACCATTCTTCAGTTTTATCTGAGACATTAGAAGCTGTGCTTTACCTCCTGTCCCGGAAACATTTATTGTATAAGTACCTGGTAATAATTGATAGATGGATGCCTGGTTAGAAATACAAAATGTATTCATTACTTCATTATTTTTTTTCAGCGTATAGGTCAAGTCAAAATGATAATGCCCTCCTGGGTGAGGATCATTGCCTTCTGGATCTGGCTGATCATTGGGATCAGGGGTATCTGGAACCCATATTCCAGGGGGGTAATATTCACTGACAAGAAACTGTAATGCTACTGATTTTGTTACTCCCGGAGTTCCTGTAACAGTTAAAGTATATGATAAGCTCTGATTGGTATCTACATTAAGTACCGGAACTAACGGCTCCCAATCCTGGACATATGGATCACTTATTATTCCTGAACCCAATGCATTTTCCAGATATTGTGGCGTATTTCTATTGAAAAAGTAATCATGCGCCTCATAGTTATATTCCACGACTCCACCCATAGGATAAACAATTCTTTTTAACAATCCAGGCATTTGGTAAGAGTCGAAATTACCAGGTGTGGAAACAGGCTCAGGATAACAAGGATAAATAAACTTCTCATTAAGAGCATCCTGATAAGGGTTGTATACAAAACTTGTTTTTTCAAAATCTATCTGGTCTTTGTCAATCTTTATCAGTTTTGTTAGCAGCCTTCTTCCTTTCTCTTCGGTATTATCGGAAGGGGAGGAAGGATAAAGTTGAATCCAGCTGTAAGCGAATTTATATCCCGAAATCAAACTTCCCCATATATCTTTCAAAAGAATTTGTGAGATACTGTAGGGATCATTCATTGTCTTTTCCTTTGTTGTGTCATACTGATAATCTATATTCACAGATCCTATGCCGTCAGCATTTATCTTTGAAAGTTTACAACTCCGATATACAATAGGAGAAGTCCACTCTTCGGTAGCATGCTTACTGTCTTTTCTGTATTCGAAGCTTGCAACAACCGTATTATCCGGCATTTTGATCTGGCTTAAAAAGAAGGCTGATCTGTACGTTGTAATAGCATCAGCATTACTACTCTCACTATAATCTTTAAAAACATACTGATACCCGCCTTCATCTGTAATGGTAAAACTTAATACTGTAAAATAGATCGGTGCTGCGGTGTCCCTGATATAGGTTATTTTTACTTTATTCGCCGAAAGGCTTTGAATATCAATGCTACCAGTCGATGCATTTTTGTTAAATTTGAATTTTCCTGAAACTCCCGGTAAATTATAATAGTAAACATCATCAAAAATTTCCGGGGAATTACTCGATGGATTATTACTGTATTGAACCTCATTTAATGCGCCTATAATTTCTCTCGAAATAACCCCACCTGTAAAGAGAGACCAGCCTGTACCAGCTTCTCCTGCAGGTTCCAACGCTTTTACATTCATAGAATTATAAGACAGTGATAGTGGCAAAGAAATATTCTTGGATCGAGTAGGAAGCTCAAGCAAAGGAATAGATACGTTTGATGTACCACTAGCTATTGTAGCTGGGGTATTATTATATGCGGCTAAAGAGGATACTGATGCCACAGGATGGGCAAAGTTTCCAAAATTAATTTCCGGTGTCTGAGCCCTTAACATATTGGAGATTAAAATTCCGATCAATATTCCGGTAAAGTGTAACAGCTTGTATTTTATATTTTTTTTCATAACATTATTTTTTGATGAGCTTAGCATTTGCTGTTTTATTGTTATCAGTTTTTATGGTCACCAGATAAGCTCCCTGAATGAGTGCCTGAGTATTAACCTTAGTCACTCTATTCTTTGTTTTAATACTCTGAAGCTGTCTTCCGCTCATGTCATACAGCAGAATATCTGCATCTTTAAAATCAAAGCCAATTTCTATGTAAGCATAATCGGAAACTGGATTTGGATAGATTTTGATATCATATTTTTCAATTAACTGATCCACCTGCTTGTCACCAAGCTTTACAATCTTCCAGTTTTCTTTACCCAGCTCTTCTGCACTGGTTCCTGCCAGAATAATGGAACCATCTCTGTTGAGTTTTAAATCAGAAAGTCTTTCTTCCTTCTTTCTGGATTCTCCTTTGACATGTTTTCTCCACTGTTCATTTCCGTTTTGATCAAGGTACAGCATCCAGAAGGTTTCATCATCAGTTTGTATTCTTCCTTCAGCCTGAGTGTAGCCTCCTAATAGAATGCCTTTGGAATATTTATCATCTGCTGAATGCAGAACGCTCATACTCATTAGAATATCACGATTTTTGAAATTATAAGACTTCTGCCATTGTTCATCCCCTCTTTCATTTAAAGAAATCAGCCAAAGATCTGTTCCTTCTTCTAGTCCAACAGTTTTATTTCCTGATCTTTCTGATCTGGATTCTCCTCCAATGATGAAGCCAGTTGAAGTTAAGGCCAGGGTTCTGATATGATCATCTCCTTTCCCTCCGAAGTTCTTTTCCCATTCTATTTTTCCATCTTTTGAAAGTTTTACAATCCAGTAATCACCTTCACCATAGTTTTCAGTCTGTTTAGCAGTCTTATCTTTGGAATCACTCATAGTATGGCTTCTTGAATAAATTCCAACTAAGGCTCCTCCATCACGGGTGGGAATCATCTTTTCAACTTCATCAAGTCCACGTCCTCCTAATGTCTGTTCAGATAATATTTTTCCATCTTTATCAAGCCTTACAATCCAGACGTCCTTAGAACCATAACCTTTAGAGGAATTTTGTACATTTCCAGCTACAATAAATCCCTGATCTGTAGTCTGAATTACAGCTCTTGCTTCTTCATTTGAAGAGCTGCCCAATGTTTTTTGCCACAATTCGTCACCAAATTCATTGATTCGAATTAACCAAATGTCTGATCCTCCCTTAGAATCATCCTTTTTATCCAAACCTTTGCCTGAATATGAAGTTCCAGAAATCAGAAAACCGCCGTCCTGAGTAGTAACAGTTGAAGATAAATAGTCGTGATTGTTTCCTGAAAAATATTTTTCAAAAACCTGTTCTCCTTGCTGATTAAGTTTTACAAGGTGAAAATCATAACCGTTGTTTTGTCTGCTGTTCTGTTGGAGTTTATCACTGTGAATAGAACTTCCTGTGACAAGATATTGTCCGTCAATTGTTGTTGTAATCTGGCTTAGAAAATCCTGCGAATTGGATTTAATATCTTTCTGCCAAAGTACCTCCTGGGCAAATATGCCCGAAATAGTGCATAGAGATAATGCACACATGTAGAGTTTTTTCATACTTGTGTTATTAATGTTAAGTAAATGTTGATTTATTTATTGTGTATATAGAAATACACAAATTGCTGAGTAAAATTATTGTTTCATGGTTATGTTTTTAGCACGTTCAAAATTAGGAACTTTTAATCTTTATCTCAAAGAAAATTTATTAACTGTCTTTAATAAAAGCAAAGATATACCTGCAAAGCGACAATACTTGTCGTATTATATTTTTATAAAAAACTTTAAAGTAATAATATTGAATTCGTAAACTTTTGATAAGTACTCTCCCACAATGTTTCTTTAAAATTTTTTATATCTCATTACAATGACGAAAATAAAATAGTTTCTAATCAACTACAATTCTTTTTGTTGCGATTTTTCACAAACACATAAATATCTCATTTACAATAATTTATACATTTAAATTATTCACAAATATGATAAATCCTCTATAATATTTTTCTGTTAAATATTTTGTTCATCTTTTACTCTATCTCATTATGAATTGGTCAATAAGATATTTTGTAAAACAAAAAAAGACAGCACTTCTGCTGTCTTTTTTTATTTTCATTTTTATTTATTAAACCAGATCAAACCTGTCCAGATTCATCACCTTTGTCCATGCTGCTACAAAGTCATTTACAAACTTTCCTTGTGCATCGGCACTTCCGTATACTTCTGCGATTGCTCTCAATTCAGAATTGGAACCGAAAACAAGATCAGCACGGGTTGCTGTCCATTTTGGCTGTCCTGTTGAACGGTCTGTTCCCATATATAACTCTCTGTCATCCGACATTGCTTTCCACTGTGTTCCCATATCTAAAAGATTTACAAAGAAATCGTTGGTAAGAGCTCCCGGACGATTCGTAAACACTCCATGCTTTGAACCGTCAAAGTTGGTATCCAAAGCACGCATTCCTCCTATCAGTACTGTCAGTTCAGGGGCAGTAAGTGTTAACAACTGTGCTTTGTCAATCAATAAAGACTCTGTAGACACTGTAAATCTTCTTTTCAGATAGTTACGGAATCCGTCAGCAATGGGTTCAAGATAGCCCATAGATTCTACATCCGTCTGTTCCTGAGAAGCATCCATTCTTCCCGGAGCAAAAGGAACTTTTACGTCCTGACCTGCATTTCTTGCAGCCACTTCGACTGCGGCATTACCAGCCAGTACAATTAAATCGGCCAATGATATTTTTTTACCTCCGTTTTGAGAATCGTTGAATTCTTTTTGAATTCCTTCCAATACTCCTAATACTTTATTTAATTGTGAAGGATTGTTCACTTCCCAGTTTCTTTGAGGCTCCAGCCTGATTCTTGATCCATTGGCACCACCACGCTTATCACTTCCTCTGAAAGTAGAAGCAGATGCCCATGCTGTAGATATCAGTTCAGCGTTGCTCAATCCTGAATTTAAAACTTTTGATTTTAATGTTTCCACATCATTTCCGTCCACCAATTCGTGGTTTACTTCAGGAATAGGATCCTGCCAGATCAGTTCTTCCTGTGGTACATCTGTTCCCAGATAACGGGCACGCGGTCCCATATCTCTGTGCGTAAGTTTAAACCATGCTCTTGCAAATGCATCGGCAAACGCATCAGGATTTTCATAAAAATGTCTTGAAATTTTTTCGTAAACAGGATCCAGTCTCAACGAAAGGTCTGTGGTAAGCATTGTTGGTTTATGCTTTTTGTCAGCATCAAATGCATCTGGGATAATATCTGCTCCATCCTTAGCTACCCATTGGTGAGCTCCGGCAGGGCTTTTTGTCAGTTCCCATTCATTTTCAAAAAGATTTTTAAAGAAATAATTACTCCATTGAGTCGGAGTTTCAGTCCATGTTACTTCAAGACCGCTGGAAATAGCATCTCTTCCGCTTCCTGATTTATAACTGCTAGACCATCCAAGCCCCTGTTGTTCAATTCCTGCTCCTTCTGGTTCTTTACCTACATGATCTGCAGGTCCGGCTCCATGGGTTTTACCGAAAGTATGTCCTCCGGCAATCAAAGCAACGGTTTCTTCATCATTCATCGCCATACGTCCGAAAGTATCACGGATATCTTTAGCGGCTGCAATCGGGTCAGGATTTCCATCCGGACCTTCAGGATTCACATAGATAAGCCCCATTTGTACGGCAGCTAATGGATTTTCAAGATTTCTTGAATGAATGTCTCCATCTGCATTATCATCGGTAGGAAGAACTGCCGAGTGACCTTCTACAACACCTTCCGAACCGTGGGCATAACGTAAATCGCCTCCCAGCCATGTTTTTTCTGATCCCCAATATACATCGGAATCCGGTTCCCAGACATCTGCACGCCCTCCCGCAAATCCGAATGTTTTAAAGCCCATGGATTCAAGAGCGATATTCCCTGTAAGGATCAAAAGGTCTGCCCATGATATATTTCTGCCGTATTTCTGTTTAATTGGCCATAGTAATCTTCTTGCTTTATCAAGACTCACGTTATCCGGCCAGCTGTTTAATGGGGCAAAACGTTGCTGCCCTGCTCCTGCTCCACCTCTTCCGTCACCTACACGATATGTTCCTGCACTGTGCCATGCCATACGGATAAACAAAGGGCCATAATGACCGAAGTCTGCCGGCCACCAATCCTGGGAATCTGTCATTAATGCATAAAGGTCTTTTTTTACAGCCTCCAGATCAAGGTTTTCAAACGCTTTAGCATAATCGAAATCCTTATCCATAGGATCAGAAAGGGAAGAATGCTGGCGCAGAAGATCTACTCTAAGCTGATCAGGCCACCAATCAGAATTTTGGGTTCCACCACCTGCTACACTCTTCTTCATTGTTCCGTTATGAAACGGGCATTTACTGATGTCATTCAAATCTTTTTCCATTGTCGTTTATTTTATTTTTTATGTTGATTAATTTAAATTCTCTGTTGTAAGAACATGACAAACCTACAACGTTTGAACGATATACACAATCTATTAATTTTTATTTCAACGATAGTTAAAAACTATAAATGAGTATTTTCGACAGCTTTTGCGCTGAGACATAATTGTGGTATTAAGTTAGTCATTTTTCAGATTAACTTAAATAAAAACAGCGGGATACAAGCCAATTTAGAATTACTCAACGTAAGGAATTAAAGGGGAAAAGAAGCTGGATGCTGGAGGAAGGAAGTTCAATAACCTCATGAAAAAAACACGCTATTTCAACAATTTCTAAAAGTACTTCCAGTTTCCATCACCCAACTTCCAGCTTTATCTCACTAAAAATAAATTATTTATCTTTATGTTACCAAACATGAACATCTGCTATGAAAAAAGTAATTATTGTCATTCTTGTTGCATTTATTATGATTCAGTTTTTTCCCATTGATACAACAAATCCTCCACCTACCCCAGGCATGGATTTTTTGAAGATTAAAAATGCTCCGGAGAAAATTGCGCGTACTCTCAGAACCTCTTGTTATGATTGTCATTCCAATGAAACAAAGTACCCTTGGTACAGCAAAATATCTCCCGTTTCATGGTGGGTAAAAAATCACATCAATGAAGGCAGAAAACATCTTAATTTTTCTACCTTTGCAGTATATGAACCTAAAAGACAACTTCATAAACTGGAAGAATGTATAGAAATGGTTGAGAAAAAGGAAATGCCGCTTGAATCCTATTATTTGGGACATCAAAGCGCTAAACTTTCGGATGAACAACGTACAGACCTTATTCAATATTTCAAAAAAGTAAAAGAAGACACTGAGAGAGGGATCATGTTTAATAAATAAAGTCATGGAAAATTGGGAAAATAAACATATTGTTTTTTTTGACGGAGATTGCGGAGTTTGTAATTTCTGGGTGCAATGGATTTTGGAGCGCGACAAGAAAGATCAATTCATGTTTGCTTCGCTTCAGTCTGATTTCGGACAGCAGTTTTTGTCTGAAAGAGGATTGGAAACCCGTATATTCAATACCATGTATCTGTGGAAACCTGGAAGATATTATCAGATCAAATCCAGAGCTGTACTGGAAATCGCTAATTTGTTGGGAGGAGTTTATAAACTTTCCTTTGTCGGGAAAATTCTTCCTTCATCTTTAAGTGATAAAGTATATGATATAATTTCCCGAAACAGGATGAAACTGGCTAATCAGAAATGTTATCTGCCGGATCAGCATCAGAAGAAAAAATTTATTCAGGTATAATTTTCTTTGTCTGACAAAAATTTCTTTCAACATAATCTAAAATATCATTCCGTAAGAGTCTCCAACACATTAACATTAAAGATAATGCATTGTAGAGATTCCTACGGAATGACAAATAAGACGTATAATTGCTTTTGTTTAATGTTTAATGTTTAATGTTTAATGTTTAATGGAAATTAAACTGAAAAACAGTCTTTTACCAGCTTAATCAATTATCAATTATCAATTATCAATTATCAATTATCAATTATCATTCATTACTCATAAATTAAGCGACCACACAGAATAAGAATTTGGCGGGCACTGGATTTTCACCCACTTATCTCCTTGTGTTGTCGGATACCAGCTTGAACTTCCGGTGAAGTCTTTGATCTGCTGGCTGCTCCAATTGGTTTCCACCCATCTTTCCTGCCAATTTGAGGATGTGTTGATATACACAACAAGTCCTGGATTTCCATTATAACCGTTACGTCTCGCAATATATTCATCATTATCGGTATACAGGATAGAAGTAGTTCCGGTAGCTTTATTGTTATGGATCCAAATCAGGTTATTCAATCTTTCTTTATTTAACCATTCTTCGTAGTCTCTGTAAAAAATTGTGGGATACCCTTCATGGGTTAAGATATAGGCATATGCCGGCATTTTATTGTAAATGATATCTGTATCATGATTGGCTACAAAAGTAACTGCTTTGTAGGGATTTCTTTTCCACATCATATCATCATTCAGAACATTTAAATTTCCATTATCAAAAGCTTCATCCATTTTATAATACGCAGCAAAATCAAATACAGAGCTGTTGGCATTATTGGCCCACCACTCCAGTGTATTTACATTGGAATCCCATAGTTCTCCAACAGAAAATCCTCCTACATTGGAATTCCAGGTATTCACTACCCAAGGTCCGAATCCTTTAACGTAATCAAACCTCCAGCCATCGAACTTCATCACATTTTTATAATATTTACCTACAGAATCATCTCTTCCCCAAAGCCAGTCCTGTACATGGGGATTGGCGTGACATAAATCCGGAAAACCTCCAAAGGCTCCTTCATCATTATTTCCATAGGCATTTTTATAAAAATCATTATAATTTCGCTGAAACTTCCCTGATGCAACGCCTGAAAAATTGGTCCAGGTGTTAGTCCCTGTAAAAGGGTTGGCTTCAGATTGCCCGCCACTGTTGTGATTGATGACAATATCTGCATACACCTGCATATTTTCAGTATGTGCTTTGGTAATTAATGCTTCCAGTTCGGTTCTTGATCCGAAACGGGTTTCTGTGCTTCCATTCTGGTTAAAATTTCCGAAATCATAATAATCCGTAGGATCATATCCCATAGAATAGGCTCCGTTCTGTGCTTTTGATGCAGGAGGCAGCCATACAGCACCAATTCCGGCATCGGACCATGCCGTTAATTTATCTTTAACAGTATTCCACCAATTGCCTCCTTCCGGAACATCCCAGTAGAATCCCTGCATCAGAACTCCACCGCCGGGACCTGCTACAAATTTACCCTGCATAGCCCCGGACTCATTTCCAGTACTGAAAGGCCGACCGTCATGATTCGTTACATGTACTGTTTTGTCATGAACCTCTTGCTGCCTGGCAGGTTCCGTAATCATTTCATCTCTGTTCTGGCAAGAGCTCAATAGCGCCAAAGCCAGCAGAGAAAGGAAAAAGTTTGTTTTTTTCATCGTAATAATTAATTATCAATCTATTAAACAAGATACAATTTTATTAAAAACAAATTCAAATGAATGGGAAATATTTTCATTTTCTATAATAAATCAAGAAGAAAGGCCATTCAATTTTTCATTAAAAAATCATAAATTTTTAAGATTCTGGAAACAATTTTTCTTTTAATCCATATATTTGCATACTATGGAATACAATACCCAAAAAACTCAGCTTCATATGCCAGAATATGGCAGAATTATACAACAGTTGGTTGAGCGCTGCAAAGAACTTCCTACCAAAGAGGAAAGGAACGAAATGGCTATGGCAATCATCGATTTTATGGGTCAGAGAAACCCACAACTTCGCGACGAGGAAAATTATAAACATAAACTTTGGGACCATCTTTTTATTCTTGCTAATCATGATCTGGATGTAGATTCTCCTTATCCGTTCCCAACGATGGAACAGCTAGCAGAAAAACCTAAAAGAATGGAATATCCAAAACTTCAAGGTGACTTTAAGTTCTACGGAAAAAGTATTCTTCAATTGATAGAAAAAGCAATCGAACTGGAAACGGGTGATGAAAAAGAAGCCCTTATCGAAGTGATTGCCAACAATATGAAGAAGTCTTATAATGTCTATAATAAAGAACATGTGACGGATGATGTTATTTTCCGCCACCTGAAAGAGCTGTCTGAAAACAGGTTGGATCTTACCGGAATAGATTCTCTTGAGAAAAGTAAGATTTATTATACCAATAATAATAACAACAACCGAAATAACAACAATAACAACAGGAATAACAGCAATAATAAAAATAATAACCAGCCTAACAAGAGAAGGCATAATAACAATCATAAAAACAGAAAATAATGAGTGGAACATTTCAGATAAGAGGAGGAAAAAGACTGCAGGGTGAAATAACTCCACAAGGAGCCAAAAATGAGGCTTTACAAATTTTATGTGCGGTTCTCCTAACGGACGAAGAAGTAAGAATCAAAAATATTCCTGATATCCATGATGTTAACAGACTGATTGAAATTCTTGGAGATTTTGGGGTAAAAATTACTAAAAACGGACAGGGAGATTATACTTTCAAAGCTGATCAGGTTAATTTTGATTATATTAAATCTAACGAGTTCAAAAAAGACGGAGCAAAATTACGTGGTTCTATTATGTTGATGGGTCCAATGCTTGCCCGTTATGGAGAGGCTTATATGCCGACTCCGGGAGGAGACAAAATCGGAAGAAGAAGATTAGACACTCACTTTCAAGGACTTGTAGAATTAGGTGCTGAATTCAATTATGATGAAGAGGAATATTTCTATTCTTTAAAAGCTAAAGAACTGAAAGGAAAATTCATCTTATTAGAAGAAGCTTCTGTAACCGGAACAGCTAATATTGTAATGGCAGCGGCTCTGGCAAAAGGAAAAACAAGAATCTATAACGCTGCGTGTGAACCTTACCTTCAGCAATTATGCAAAATGCTGAACAGAATGGGTGCTAATATCTCAGGAATCGGATCAAACCTTTTGACCATTGAAGGGGTTGAATACCTTAGAGGAACTGAGCACACTATGCTTCCGGATATGGTAGAAATCGGTTCGTGGATTGGTCTTGCAGCTATGACAAAATCTGAAATTACCATTAAAAATGTAAACTGGAACCAGCTTGGTGTTATCCCGAATACATTCAGAAAATTAGGAATCGAACTTGAGCAAAGTGGTGATGACATCTACATTCCAGCTCAGGAACATTATAAAATTCAGAAATTTATTGACGGATCTATCCTTACAATTTCGGATGCGCCATGGCCTGGATTTACGCCGGATTTATTATCTATTATTTTAGTGGTAGCTACACAGGCAAAAGGAAGCATCCTGGTTCATCAGAAAATGTTTGAATCCAGATTATTCTTTGTGGATAAGTTAATTGACATGGGTGCTCAGATCATTTTATGTGATCCGCACAGAGCTACAGTAATCGGATTAAATCAGGAAGCTCCGTTAAGAGGTACAACTATGGTTTCCCCGGATATCAGAGCAGGAAATGCACTTCTTATTGCAGCCCTTTCAGCAGAAGGAAAATCTATTATCCACAACATCGAACAAATCGACAGAGGATATGAAAATATTGATGGAAGACTAAGAGCTATTGGTGCGGACATCGAAAGAATTTAAAATTATTTTATTTGATAATACGAAAGCGTTCAGGGTATTCTGGGCGCTTTTTTTGTTTTACCACCCCGTCAAAAATTCAAAGAATTTTTGCCACCCCTCCGGAGGAGGGGAATTTTGTCCCGGTTAACGATTGATCTTTTAATGTGTTTATCATCTACTTTTGTAAAAAATAAAAAGTGCCCAGTAAAAAACCAGACACTTTGAGTAATTAAAACTATATGAATCTCACTTAAAAATAGGTTCTGCAGGTATATTCTACCGTCGTATTGATAAGTTTATTTTTATTCAGATAGAATTCAAGCTGCTGAAAATCTTCTGAATTGACATTAATATATAACTGTACGGAACCAAAACTATATCCGTTCACGTATTCTACATTAGCTGACAACACTCTATGGCAAATGCCTAATTGATTATAGATGGTATTCATTAAATGTTCAAATTTCATTTTCCCATTCAACTCTATTTCCAATAACAATTCTTTTTTAGGCAGGTTTATTTTATTTTGTAAAACCTGCAGGCCTGGATTAGGTGTAATCATCGCTAAACATTTTTTGGTTAAACACTCTTAGATCATATCGCGCTCTGCATTTAAATCTGTGACAAAAATATAAAAAAATATTAGTCCACCAAATTAGTAGACTAATATTTTTAAAAATTTAACATAAAAAAAAGAAGCCTTATAAGCTTCTCTCTCTATTTTACAGTGTATTTATTCTTTCTAATTTCTCTGAACCCGCAAGGCCATTAGGATTACAACCATCCTCTCCTTCAGGGACTTTCAGATTTTTTTTGGTGTAAAATTCTTCCCAGAATACATTTGTTTTTCCGGTCTTAGGATCAATAAATGTCATGGGTTCCAGTTTGAAAATATGTTCTTCCCGAAAAGCTCTTTCCACAAAATCTGAACAGTAATATGAATTTTCATCCAGAATATAATTGAAATTGTAAGGTTTTCCAAGCATGGAATGTGCCTTTTTAATAGCTTCAGGAATTGCTTTCTGGTATTCGGGCTTTAGACGATAGACAATCACTTCCTGCCCTTCTTCTTTCTGATCTTTTATAAAATCATGGAAATCCTGTTTCTGAGAACCACCTTTAGGCGCAGCATGCAGAACAAACATTCTGTTCCCTTCTTTTTCAAGAATTCCTATATGATCAAATGAAGCCGTTTTTTGTTTTTGAGTCACATTATTAATCGCCCCGGAAAGTCCGGATTCTTTTGCTGTGACAAAAAGAAGATCTCCATTTCTAAGCTGTACATTGCCAGAATGAGTATTTTTACACTGAACCAACAGGATCATTAAGCAGCACAAAAGTCCTGCAACCATAAGTTCTTTAATTTTTGGGCTAAAAGATTTTCTAAATTCAGACATGCTATTATACTTTCGCTGTCAAAATTACAAAATAGAATTCATTACATTTGTGGGAATATTGATCTATTCTTCACACCAAACATTTCCAAAATCTTATGCCACATATTTTATTAGTTGAAGACGATGACAGGCTTTCAAAATTGATTGCAAAAGGATTTCAGGAAGCTGAATTTGAGGTAACAGTGGCTTACGACGGAGTTACAGGTCTGAAACTGGCAATGCAGACCCATTTTGATCTGGTGGTTACCGATATTGTATTACCCAAAAAAGATGGCCTTGAATTTTGCCATGAAATCAAAACATTAAAACCTCATCTTCCGGTCATTATGCTTACTGCATTGGGAACCACTGATGATAAACTGGAAGGATTTGATGCCGGAGCAGATGATTATCTTACGAAACCTTTTGAAATGAGAGAACTGGTAGCAAGAATTAAAGTTCTCCTGAAACGTTTTTCGCAACAGCTTCAGCAAAAAGTTTTTATTCTTACATATGAAGGTATTGAAATGAACCTGGAGCAGAAAACAGTAAGCCGTGATCATACCCCGATAAAATTAACACCGAAAGAATTTAACCTCTTAAAATTCATGCTGGAAAATTCAGAAAGAGTTCTTTCCCGAAGTGAAATTGCAGAGAAAGTGTGGGAAACCCACTTTGATACGGGAACCAATTTTATTGATGTATATATTAATTATCTCCGAAAGAAAATTGATAAAGATTTTGAGGCCAAACTTATCCACACCAAAGCCGGTATGGGATTTATTCTGAAAAAAGACTACGAGTCAGGCATTGTACAATAATCATGAAGATGAACTAAAAATATCCGGATGAAAATAAGAACCAGACTTACGCTGCTTTTCACCTTAATTACGGCAATGCTTTTAGGGATATACAGCTTTTCGATTTATTATTCATCCAAAGAAGCCAGGGAGAAATCTTTTTACAGCGAACTTCAGAATGAAGCCATTGCCAAGGCTGATTTATTCTTCAGAAGCTCACTTCCTGAACAGGAAATGCACAAGCTTTATAAGAACAATACCAGAACGCTTAATGAGGTTCAGGTAGCCATTTATGATATCAATAAGCAACTGATCTATCATGATGATGCCAAAGTAGACTATGTGAAAGAAACCCCGAAGATGCTTTCCCAGATATTCCAGAAAAAAAGAATCACTTTCTTTTTAGACAATCTGCAGGTAATCGGGATGGTGTATCATTATGAAGGAAAATCATATGCTGTAACTGCTGCTGCTTATGATCAATACGGATATGAATATTTGACTCATCTTCTTACCATCAGTATTATTTCATTCTTCAGTATTTTGATTCTGATTTACCTGGCAGGAATATTTCTTTCCAAAAAAGCATTGAGCCCACTCAGTGAAATGGTCATTCAGATTAAAAAAATTACTGCCGGAAAGCTAGAGTTGCGCCTGAAAACAACAAAAGAAAAAGACGAACTCAATGAGCTTGCCCAAAATTTCAACGGAATGCTGGAAAGGCTTGAAAATTCTTTTGATTCCCAAAAACATTTTGTCTCTAATATTTCACACGAACTGAGAACACCTTTATCAGCTATTATTACTGAACTGGAACTGGCCTCCGAAAAAGATAAATCCAAAGAAGAATATCAGGAAACCATTCAATATGCACTGGAAGATGCCCGCAATATGGTAAAACTTTCCAATAGCTTAATGGATCTTGCAAAAGCCAGCTATGATCCCAACGAGATCAGCTTTTCAGAAATCCGCCTTGATGAAATTCTTCTGGAATCTTACACCAAAATAATAAAAGAAAATCCCGGCTATAAAGTTTCATTAAACATCGAAGATTCATTAGAAGAACATCAGCTTATCATTCAGGGAAACGAATATCTTCTGCAGGTTGCTTTTAATAATCTCATCGACAATGCGTGTAAATATTCACCGGAACATACTTGTTCAATAGATGTCAGAACCCATTCAGACGTTCTTAAAATCCGCTTTACCAATACGGGAAATAGTATTCCTCAGGAAGATTTACCCCATATCTTTAAACCTTTTTACAGAAGTGAGACTCCAAGACAGGAAAAAGGCCACGGAATAGGACTTTTCCTTACTGAGAAAATTATTTTGCTCCACCATGCAAAAATTACGGTACTATCAAATCATCATGAAACTATTTTTACCGTGGAGTTTATGATCAGTTAATGAATCAAAAACTTCTTTCAAATTTATTTGAATCTTAACTTCCCTTAAAATCTTAATTAGCTTAATGGTTTAAAAAAGTAATCCCTCTACTCGTGAGAAAGAGATTTCTTATTGAAAACGGTTGTTCCTATACTGGCTGCAATGACGCATGCAATAGAAATCCATTGTAAAAAAGATAATTCTTCAGCCAGGAAAACCAATCCGGAAAGTGCGGCAAATGCAGGTTCCAGGCTCATCAGAATACTAAAAGTTTTTGCAGGAAGCCTTTTCAATGCCATAATCTCCAGCGAAAAAGGTAAGGCACTCGAAAGAATAGCCACCCCAAGCCCTTTTACAAAAATATTCGGAGTAAGGTTGAAAACAGCGCCATCCCATATTGTAAATGGAATAATTACGAGGCTGGCGAATATCATTCCTGTCGTTACCGCATCTTTACCATCCATTATTTTGGAAACCTTCCCGCCCATTATGATATAGACAGCCCAGAACATTCCCGCAAGAAAAGCAAGCCCCAGTCCTATTAAATCTACATGATCATTCTGCCATGGAACAATCAGTAAAATTCCGACACATGCCAGCAACGCCCACACAACATCCAGCAGTTTTCGGGACAAGGCTAAAGCAAGAAATAACGGACCAGCAAATTCCACCGTGACAGCTAATCCTAATGGAATTCTTTGAATGGCCATATAGAAGATAAGATTCATTGCTGCCAAACCTATTCCGTATATCGCACAGTATTTCCATTTCTGTCTGTCAAACTGTAAAAATTTCGGACGATTAATCAAAGTAAGCAATACAGCAGAAAGTACAATTCTTAAGGTAACCGTACCAATAGCACCAATAGCAGGGAATAGCTGCTTTGCGATGGAAGCTCCGCCTTGTACACATATAATAGCTAACAATGTAGCAGGTATTGCTATGTTTGATTTTTTCATTTTTAATTCAAAGGTTTTGGAGGGAAATCTCAGGGATTAAACAAGCTCTTATTTTGTATGACCAATGGTGAAATCCATCATACAAAAACCAGCCTCCAAATGTATTGAAATTTTATCTCTTACCATGGGTACAGTTTACACATATTAATAGGATATAATAAATAATTATTCCTTGTAGAATCATCAAAAAAATACAAAGTAATTTTCTCTAATGATTTTCTAATAACATTCTAAAGCTTTTCTAACGGTAAAAAAAAGCAGTCGTTTCTACTTTTGCACAGTAAAAAATAAAGCATATGGACCCAGATCCTTACCCTAATTATCAATCTTAAAAGCTTTAGTTGTATTCACTTTTCTATACAGCTGAAAAGCTTTGTGAAAAACAGGAAAAGTTATGAATACATTTGAATTTACCCTTCGTTTACTAACCGCATTCAGCCTGGGAGCAGGAATAGGCTTCGAAAGACAGTGGCGCAAAAAAAACGCAGGTCTCCGAACCAACACTTTGGTTTGCATTGGCTCAGCAGCATTCGTATTGATTGCCATCAGAATTGGTGGGGATGCAGCCGGAAGAATCACCTCTTATATCGTTAGTGGAATAGGCTTCCTTGGCGGTGGAGTGATCATGAAAGACGGCCTTACCGTGAGAGGATTAAATACGGCGGCCACTTTATGGTGCTCAGCAGCCATAGGCGCATTGTGTGCTCTCGGATACCCTATAGAAGCACTCATTACTGTAATCTTCATTGTCTCTACAAATATATTTCTGAGACCCTCATTATCCTCACAAAAAGAAGCCAGGAGCAAAAAACTGGTCAGTACCAAGAAAAAGAACGAAACAAAAGCAACAATCAGCAATAGCACTCAATTTTATTAAGGTCATGAAAAAAGTAATCTTATTTCTTATCAGTCTCTCTGTAGTCTCCTGTAAAGACAATACATCTCAACAAAACAAAGAATCTGAAATAATAACCGGTGGCGAGCAGGTTATCATCCCGGAAAACAATCCTGTTTTCAAAAAAATCAAAACACAGATTATTACCGAGCAGGAACACAGCGATGGTATAGTCTCGGCCGGAACAATACAGGCTATTCCCAATCATTACGCAGAAATTGCAAGTCCGTTTTCCGGAAGAATAACCCAATCATTTATTCAGCTGGGACAAAATGTTTCTGCCGGAAGCCCGCTCTTTGAAATTCTTTCTTCCGATTATTTTTCCGTTCAAAAGGATTATACAGATGCATTGAATGAGGTACAGCTTGCAGAAAAAAATTACAGACGCCAGCAGGACCTTGTGAAACACGGCGTAGGTATTCAGAAAGAACTGGATGAAGCAGACACGGATTTTAAAAATAAAAAAACATCTCTTTCCAATGCCTCTTCTGCTTTGAAGGTCTATAACAGCAAAGGCGGAGGAATAGGAAGTCCTCTTATTGTAAGAGCGCCCATCAAAGGAGAAATCATTTCCAATAAAATTGTAAACGGCCAGTATCTGAAAGGAGATGCAGATCCTGTAATGATTATCGCAGAATTATCAAAAGTCTGGATTTCCGGTGATGTCAAGGAAAAAGACATCCGTTTTGTGAATACCGGAGATCAGGTTTCTGTAAAAGTAAGTGCCTATCCCGACAGAAATATTACAGGAAAAGTATATCACGTCAATGAAATTGTAGATGAAGATACCCGAAGCATAAAAGTCCTTATTGAATGTGATAATCCCGACAGAAAACTCAAACCGGGAATGTACGCTACCGTCAATTTTTCCACAACGCCTGAAAAAGCTGTGATGATTCCCGTAACCGCTTTAATGCAACAGGATAATTCCCAATATGTATGGGTAAAAACAGGAAAGCATCAATATGCGAAACGTCCCGTGACAACAGGAGAAACCGACCAGAAAACAGTAAGAATTATTTCAGGATTAAAACCCGGAGAAACCATCATGACGGAAGGAGGAATTTATATGCTTGATGCGAAATAATGTAAAATGATGCGAAATCAGAAACTATGAAAAAATTACTTACAATCTCTATACAGAAGAGATGGCTCATGCTTGCTCTCTTCCTTTTACTGGGGTTCTTTGGATATTATTCCTGGACCAGATTATCCATAGAAGCTTATCCTGATATTGCCGACGTAACTTCCCAGGTGGTAACACAGGTTCCTGGACTGGCCGCTGAAGAAGTAGAGCAGCAAATCACCATTCCCTTAGAAAGATCACTGAACGGTCTTCCGGGAATGCATGTAATGCGCAGCAAAAGTACGTTCGGACTTTCCATTATCACTATGGTTTTTGATGATGGCATAGATGATTACTGGGCACGCCAGCGTATTCAGGAAAGACTGACAGATGTGGATCTTCCTTATGGTGCACAGCCCGGATTAGATCCCCTCACCTCTCCTATCGGCGAAGTATATCGTTATATTATCGAAAGTAACAACCATAGCCTTCGGGAATTGACGGATTTGCAAAAATTTGTCATCATTCCCAGGATCAAACAGGTTTCAGGAATTGCTGATGTAACGAATTTCGGGGGAATTACCACCCAGTTTCAGATTGAGCTGGATCCACATAAACTTGAACAGTATAATCTTTCCCTGTCAGAAGTAACAGAAACGATTTCCAAAAACAATGTAAGTGCCGGAGGAAGTATGCTTCCCCGTGGAAATCTAGCCTATGTCATCCGTGGAATAGGATTGGTAAAAGATTTAAATGATCTTGGAAAAATTGTGGTAAAAACACAAAACGGGGTTCCTGTTTTTCTGAATGATGTGGGAACTCTGAAATACGGAAACCTTGAAAGAAAAGGAATTCTTGGCTATACAGACCGGAAACGTAATTATTCTGAAAGCGTGGAAGGAATTGTTCTTTTACTGAGAGGTCAAAACCCTTCACAAGTACTGGAAGGAGTGCATGAAGCAATCGAAGAACTGAATAACGAAACACTGCCTCCCGGTGTAAAGATCCATCCTTTCCTGGACAGAACAGACCTTGTCAAAACAACGCTTACAACAGTTTCCCATACGCTTACTGAAGGAATTGTATTGGTTATTATTGTACTGATTGTATTTCTCGGGAGCTGGCGCGGAGCATTGCTGGTAGCCATTACCATTCCGCTTTCTTTATTATTTGCTTTTATATTAATGCATTTCACTAATATTCCGGCCAACCTGCTTTCACTGGGAGCTATTGATTTTGGAATCATTGTAGACGGAGCTATTGTCATGCTGGAAACCATTCTGAAGAAAAGGGAAGAAAATTCTGAAGAAACACTGGAAGAAAAAACGATAACCCAAAGAGTGATTGAAGTGGCAAAACCTATTTTCTTTTCCACTATTATTATCATTACAGCATACCTTCCATTATTCGCTTTTGAAAGAGTAGAAAAAAAATTATTTACCCCCATGGCCTTTACTGTAGGATATGCTCTATTGGGAGCACTCGCCGTAGCATTACTTCTGATTCCTGGATTAGCGTATGTAATCTATCGCAAACCCCAGAAAATCTATCACAATAAATGGCTGGAGAAAGTAAGTACCGCCTATGGGAAGAGTATTGAAAAGATAATGCAGGCTCCCAAAAGAGTGATGATTCCTATTACAATCGTCTTAGTATCTGCCGGAATTCTTTCCTACAATGTAGGAAAAGACTTCCTTCCGGAGCTGGATGAAGGTTCTATCTGGCTTCAGGTACAGCTGCCACCCGGAATTTCTTTAGCTAAATCAAAAGAAATGAGTGACACCTTACGTGCCCGTACTTTAAAACATCCTGAAATTACTTATATGATGGTTCAGGCAGGACGTAATGATGACGGTACCGACCCATGGACAGCTTCCCATTTTGAAGTTTCAGTCGGGATAAAACCTTACAGCGAATGGCCTGCAGGAAAAACAAAAGCAGACCTCATCAAAGAACTCGCAGCTGATTATAAAGATATGCCCGGATTCACCGTAGGCTTTTCGCAACCTATGATTGACGGAGTAATGGACAAAATTTCCGGAGCTCACAGTGAACTGGTGGTAAAAGTATATGGAGAAGATTTTAAAGAAACCAGACGTATTGCCGAAAATGTGTTGTCTACTTTAAACCAAATTCCGGGTTCGGCAGACCTTGCCATTGATCAGGAACCGCCATTACCTCAATTACAGATTATTGCCAACAGAGACAAAATTGCTCAGTATGGCTTGAATGTAGCTGATGTTGCCGACCTTATTGAAGTGGCATTGGGAGGAAAAGCCATTTCCCAGATTTTTATTGGCAATAAAGTCTATGATATTTCATGCCGTTATACGGAAGACAGCCGTGATACTCCGGATAAAATCGGAAATCTGATGCTTACCTCAGCTTCCGGAGCTAAAATTCCTTTATCTCAGGTAGCAGAAGTGAAGTTAAGTACTGGTGAAAGTACTATTACCCGGGAAATGAACAAACGACACCTTACCGTTAAACTAAATTTAAGAGGAACGGATCTTTCTTCATTTTTGAAAAAAGCACAGGATAAAATTGAAAAAGATATCCAATATGACCATGAGAAATACCAGATCAAATGGGGTGGACAGTTTGAAAATCAAAACAGGGCTTATTCCAGATTGGCGTTTATTGTTCCGCTGGCATTGGCAATTATGTTCCTGTTATTGTATGGTGCATTTGGAGATTTCAGACAGGCTTTGGTGCTGATGTCTATTGTTCCACTGGCATTATTTGGCGGAATGCTGGCACTCAACATACGGGGAATGTCCCTGAATGTATCTTCGGCAGTAGGATTTATCGCATTGTTCGGGGTTGCCATTCAGAATGGAGTTATTATGATTTCTCATATCAACGATCTGCGAAAGAAAGGATATGAACTGAAACATGCTGCCATCAAGGGAGCAAAAGACCGTTTCAGACCTGTATTGATGACCGCAACGGTAGCTGTAATTGGATTATTCCCGGCATCACTGGCTACAGGCATTGGTTCGGATGTACAGCGTCCACTGGCAACGGTAATTGTCTACGGGTTAATGTTCTCTACTATTTTAACACTTTTCGTGCTGCCGGCTATTTATTTTATGGCTGAACGCCGCCACGAAAAACAAAATTTGAAATCAGATGAAAATTAAAGTTCATATTATCATATTATCTGTAGTATGGTTTAGTATTACAGAGATAAAGGCACAGGAAAAAGAGCTTTTGCAATTTGAAGAATACCTGAGTCTTGTGGGAAATAAAAATCTTGGATATGCCTCTCAAAAATACAATGTAAGTATGACTGAGGCTGCCATTCAGACCGCTAATATGTTTCCTGATCCCCAATTGGAAATGGAAACCACCAATAATGGGGTGAATCAAAATATGGGCAATGTCTATGGCACATCAATCGGCTGGACGCTTGAATTGGGTGGTAAAAGAAAAGCCCGGGTAAATCTGGCCAGAAACCAATCTGAACTGAGCAAAATACAACTGCAGGATTTCTTCAGGAATCTTCGTGCAGATGCCAGTTTAGGATACATTGATGCTTTAAAATCAAAAGCTTTGCTTGAAGTACAGCAGGATTCTTATAAAAATATGCAGCAGCTGGCAAAATCCGACAGTATCCGGTATCGTTTGGGAACCATATCATTAGTGACTTCCAAACAGAGTAAACTGGAAGCGGCTTCTTTACTCAATGAAGTATATCAGGCTGAGAGTGCAGAACAACAGGCTCTCACCAGTTTATCAGTATTTCTTGGCGACAGCAAAATAACAGGCAGAGAGGTTGCCGGAGATTTCAATACTTTCAACAGGGATTTCAGTATTGACGATCTAACCTTACAGGCTTTGAATGAAAGAGCCGATTTATTGGCAGCAAGACAAAATACAGAAGTAGCTAAAAGCCAGATCAATCTTGAAAAAGCCAACCGTATTATCGACTTAGGCATTAGTGCAGGAGCAGAACGCCATACAGAAGCAACCAACGAAATTGCACCTTCTCCTACCGTAAATGCGGTAAAAATGGGTATCAGTATTCCTTTAAAATTTTCCAACAGAAGAAATGCAGGATTGAAGATTGCAGAAATGGCGCATTCTCAGGCAGAAGTTGAATACAAACAAATCGAACAAAGCATAAAAGCAGAAGTGATGCAGGCCTACCAGCAATATATAGCAACTCAGAAACAGCTCAGACAGTTCCAAAACGGAATGCTTTCAGAAGCACAAAGCATCTTGGAAGGAATTACCTACAGCTACAAAAGAGGAGAAAGCTCTATTCTGGAAGTGCTGAATGCCCAAAGAACTTACAATAATATCCGGAAAGATTATTATCAGGCTCTTGCAGATAATGCCGCTGCTTTGATTGAACTTGAACGGAAAGCAGGAATCTGGGATATTCATTTTTAGAAAGGAAGAGGGAAGCTGGAGGATGGAAGTTTCTGCAAGCCGATGAATAAATATACACTATTTAATTAACTTTTAAATATTTATCAAGCTCATCATGAAATGACAATTGGTGATTTTAAAATACAAATACTACCTCCAGCTTCAGACTTCCAGCTTCCAGCATAAAAAAAGCTCTGAAATCAAGTAGATTTCAGAGCTTTTTTTATTTCTTATACTGAGATTCATAAATTTTGATCCAATCATCAGCAGTTATTTTTTTACTGAGTTCAGCGATCAGCTCAAAAGGAATATCTTCTACTTTTTTAAAACGTATGCATGATTTACCCATATCCAGCTTTTTTTTGGAGTGTTTAGGATATTCTGCCACAAACCAGTCGAGAAGTTCCGGTGTGGAATACAGTCCCATATGATACAGCGCTATAAAATTCTTCTGAGAAGCTACGCTTAAAAATGGCAGTGGAGTTCCCGGTGTACAGTGATAACCTGCAGGATATGTTTTCAAAGGAACAACCCAACCTACCATTCCATAATTTGTGGCCTCTTCGAAACCTTTAGGAAGGTTGTCATTCACGGTATCATAAAGCTTTTTGAAGGCTTCCTGTCTTTCTTCAGGAATTTTTGAGATATAATCCTCTATGGAAACTGACTGAATCTGCATATGGTAATTTTTTCTAAAATACGACTATTTTTAGATTATTATTCAAACAAATCATAAAAAAAGGCAGCCACACGAATGCAACTGCCTACAGAAATTATTAACTCAAAAAATTTTATTTCTTAATGGCTTTTACTGTTGATTTTGAGCCATCTTTAAAGTTCATTGTTACTAAATATAAACCAGCGTTCAATTCAACTAACTGAAGTTCTGTAGTTGGATTATCAATAGTTTTCACTACTCTTCCCGCTACATCTGTAACAGTTACAGATTTAACATCTTTGATATCTGCAATATGAAGAACATCTTTGAAAGGATTAGGATATACATTCACTTCTTTTTTCTTCAGATTGGTTTCTGAAGTTGATAATGAAGTAGCTACTTCAAAAGTAAAATCAATGAATTCTCCTCTTGAGATCGCTGAACAAGGGTTTGATGGTGCTGTACTGTTATAATCAGTTACTACTCTCATTCTATAACTTCCAAGAGGTGTTCCCGCAGGTACCGTAATAGTTCCGGAAGCATTTGTTATATAAGTGTTAGTAACAAACATTCTTTCTGAAGCTTCAAAAGTTAAATTATTATTCCAGTCTACCCAAACTGCAATTCCACATGTAGGACCTCCTGCGGTGAAAGACACTGAAGTGTCAGATCCCGGAGCATTGATGATCTTGTTATTGCTTGCTATTAAATTTTGATATCCACCTGCAACACTTGAACCGGATGAATATGTCATATTTACCAATCCTCCGGTAGAACTGAAGTCAGACAGCCATGAGTTCTGTGAAGTAGATGAAGGCAGACAGTAACCTGTTCTGAATGCTGTAACATCACTCCAGATACTTTTGTCACTGGCACTACATACAGATCTTACCCATGCATAGTAATTCGTATCAGTAGATAGAGAGCTCAGCGGTGCTGAAGTCGTAGCAGAAGTTGCAGAGTTGGAAGCGTTCAAAACAGTAGATGCATCAGGTGCAGTATTCGTTGTACTGTAATATACTTCATATCCGTTGGCAGGAGCAGAAGCTGGTGCCGTCCAACCAATCGTTGCTGTATTCATTGTCACGTTTGATGATGTAACAGCAGTTGGCTCAAGACAAGAAGGAATATCCTGAACCGTAATATTATCAATATAAATAGAACGTGAAGAACCTCCCAATCCATGTTTAAATGCCAATTGCAAATCAGAACCTGAAGGAATATTAACGGTATATTGTGTATGAGTAGTAGTTAAGGTAATAGGAGCTCCAATCTGTGTAAAAGAAGCAGGATCTGTAGGATTCGAAAGTGTTCCCACTAATAATGTATAATTACTTCCTCCTCCTTTTGCATAGAATCTTACACGCTTCGTACCATCTGAAAGGTTTATAGTAGGAGGAGCCACTAACATTTGGCTGCCTGTAGTCCCACTTGAATTATTCATATAATAAGAATTAGGTGCTGAATAGCTATTGGATGCTGCTACATATCCATATCCTGCAAATGAGGCACTCTCCAGATATGCCCAACAGCTTGGAGCATTCGTATTTGAAGAGGAACCTGTACTTGTTGTATCAAAGTTTTCAGTATAAGGAACAGTGAAAGTAGAACAAGCTGTTTTAAATGTTCCTGCAAAAGACCATACACTTTGGCTGGTAGCAGTATTACAGTTGGATCTCACCCAATAATAATAGGTAGTATTTGAATTAAGACCTCCAATAGTTGTACTTGTACCTGTTACCCCCGGATAAGTAGGCGTTACTGAACCCGATGGTATTGTGTTTGAAGTACTGTGATATACATCATAACTGGCAGCACTGCCTGTCCATGAAACCAAAGCTGAGTTTGCTGTGATTCCGGAAACTGCCTGTAATACAGGAGGTGCACAATCAGAATAGGCATCTGCTGAAAAAGCAAAAATATTCGGTATCCCTGAACCACTAACTTTAGTTACGGTTACACTTTGTACTAGTTTTGCCTGATTTGCTGCATCTATTGCCAATTCAGCCTGATATAATCTTGGATTGGTTCCCCCTTCAGGAGAAGGCACATCATCACCACTGGCTGGAGTAGCCCCCGGCTTTTTAATCCTTCCTATTCCCTGTATCGCAAAATTAGATCCATTATACCAGTCTGAAAGACTTATACTTGAAAATGTCTGCGAACTGCCATCGGTAAAATTAACCACTACACTTACCGTAGAAGTACCACTTCCACTTACAGCAAGCATATAGAGTTTGATCGCTGCCTTTGGTGTTGTAAATGCCAAAGTTCCGTTATCACTGGTTGCAGCCAATCTTAGAGAATTATTTGCATTTAAACTTGCCAGTTGAAAGCTTAATCCGGGAGTTGTTCCCACTACAGAATTAATGAGCCCATCTACAGGAATACCATACGTAATCGCTGCACTTGTAGAGGTCAGCTGAAAATCTTTCGCTACAAAAGCGTATGAAACTCCATCTACGTCATTATTTGTAGAAATTGTTGAAGAACCGATACCGTTTGCAATTACATCAGCGGTTAAGCCTGAAGTAATCGGCATGGTCTGATAATTTTGAGCCAGGAGTACACTGGCTGAAAACAGAGCGACAGCAGGTACCACTCTAGAAAATAAATTTATTGCCATTTTAATCACATTTGTGGCGAAATTTAGTAAAAATAACAATACAAAAAAGTTTTTTTTGATTAAAAAATAAAATAATTTCGAAAAAGATCAAATATTAATATTTAACGCACACAAAAATTAACAGAAGTAAAAAAAAATTAAAGAACATTCTCCTATTTCTTAATTGACTCTTAATTTTATTATTGAGAAATTAAATCCTATTTTTGTCATACAAATTTTTTGAACAATGCCGAATATTTCAAACAGAGCACTGCATATGCCGCCATCGCCGGTAAGAAAACTGGTTCCCTTTGCGTTACAAGCAAAACAGAAAGGAATAAAAGTATATCACCTTAATATCGGACAGCCTGATATTGAAACTCCGGAAACAGCGTTAAATGCTTTAAAAAACATCGATTTAAAAGTATTGGAATATGCGCTTTCTGAAGGAAATATTGAATACAGAAAAGCCCTTACAGAATACTACCATTCATTAGGTTTCTCAGATCTTACCCCGGACAACTTTATTGTTACCAATGGAGGTTCTGAAGCCCTGAACTTTGCTATCTCTACTCTATGTGATGAAGGGGATGAAGTGATTATTCCTGAGCCTTACTATGCCAACTACAACGGTTTCACCAGTACATTTGATGTGAATGTAGTAGCAGTACCTTCTACAATTGACACAGGTTTTGCTTTGCCTCCTGTTGAGGAATTTGAGAAAAAAATTACAGAAAAAACAAGAGCAATCATTATCTGTAACCCTGGAAACCCTACCGGATATCTTTATACGCGTGAGGAGCTTCAGAAACTTGCAGAAATTGCTTTGAAATACGACATTGTAATCATCTCTGATGAAGTATACAGAGAATATGTATATGACGGAAAGCAGCAGATTTCCATGCTTGATTTCCCTGAATTAGCGGAAAACTGTATCATCATTGATTCAGAATCCAAGCGTTACTCTATGTGTGGAGTAAGAATCGGATGTATGGTGACTCGCTCCAACAAAATCCGTAATGCAGCCATGCTTTTTGCACAGGCAAGATTAAGCCCGGTTCTTTTGGGACAGATTGCAGCAACAGCAGCACACCAGAACGATGGCCCTTATATCAGAGCAGTAAGAGAAGAATATACCCACAGAAGAAATGTATTGGTAGATCTTTTAAATGCTATTCCTGGAGTTATCTGCCCTAAACCAAGAGGTGCTTTCTACTGTGTTGCAGAGCTTCCGGTAGATGATACTGAAAAATTTGCTCAGTGGCTGCTTGAAAAATACGCTCTTAATAACGAAACCATCATGGTTGCCCCTGCAGGAGGGTTCTACAGCAATCCTGAATTAGGTAAGAAACAGGTGAGAATTGCCTATGTTCTGAAAGAAGAAGATTTAAAAAGAAGTGCTGAAATTCTTAAAGAAGCTTTAAAGAAGTACAGAGAAGAATTCAGTCTGTAAAATATATACTATGCCGACAACAAAAAAACTCCATCTGAAAATTCTGTTTTCGATTCTTTTGCTGTCGGCATTTTTTTCATGTGATTCCAAAAAGACTGAACAGTCGGCACCCCACAGAAATCCACACGAAATTACATTCATCAGTGTATCTGATATTGGGGGAAACCTTGGAAATTACAGAATTATCAAAGCCACAAAAGATTCTATTTTTGCAGAAAAAGGGATAACGGCCCAACAAAGCCATCAGGCATGGGCATCTGCCATCAATCCCGAAGTCTGGAAAAAGCTTGTATCATCAGTCCATATTGTAGATCTTGATCATATAAAAAGTTCTCCCAGCCAACAGTCTGTAGACGGAATAGATGAAACATTCCAGATCCGGACTCCGAAAAAATCCCATATTTATGTAAATGCCTACGCAGATACTTTACATTACAAACAGCTACAGCAACTTAAAGAACAACTAGACAAGATTCTTCCCAAAGAATACAAATAAAACATGCAGGAAAATTTTTCATTAAAACCTTATAACACATTCGGTGTTGAAGCCAAAGCCCATTATTTTACTGAAGTCAGTACTATTGATGAATTAAAAGAGGCACTCATTTTCTCGAAGATGAATTCCCTTCAGCTTCTCTTTTTGGGAGGCGGGAGCAATATTCTTCTTACCAAAGATTTTGACGGTCTTGCTATCCAACTGAATTTAAAAGGAATTTCCGAAGAACACATCAGTGAAAATGAAGTATTAGTAACCGCAAAAGCAGGTGAAAACTGGCATGAATTTGTGATGTACTGCCTGCAAAAAAATTATGGAGGACTTGAAAACCTGTCTTTAATTCCGGGAAATGTGGGAACTTCTCCTATGCAGAATATTGGGGCTTACGGAACAGAGATCAAAGACGTTTTTGTAAGCTGTGAGGCATTGGATCTGGAAAATCTTGAACTGAGAACCTTCAGTCTTGAACAATGCAGATTCGGATACAGAGATTCTGTTTTCAAGCAGGAAGGAAAACGCAGATATGTTATTCTTGGAGTCACTTTTAAGCTTACCCAAAAAGAACATCGTATCAAAACCGAATATGGAGCCATCCAATCCGAACTGGAAAATCTTGGCATTAAAAACCCTACGATTCAGGATGTTTCCAAAGCGGTAATCCATATCAGACAAAGCAAACTGCCGGATCCTAAGAAAATTGGAAATGCCGGAAGTTTTTTCAAGAACCCGACAATTCCTTTGGCTCAGTTTGAAGCATTAAGACAGCAGTTTGAAAATATTCAGGGCTATCCCAATGGAAACATGGTAAAAGTACCCGCAGGATGGTTAATTGAGCAATGCGGATGGAAAGGAAAGCAGATCGGAAATGCAGCTTCCCACCAACTTCAATCATTGGTGATCATCAACGCTACAGGAAAGGCTACCGGAAAGGAAATTTTTGATTTTTCTACAGAGATCATCAATTCTGTGAAAGAAAAGTTTGGAATAGAGCTTGAACGGGAAGTGAATATTATTTAATCTAAAAAATATAAAGGCTGATTCATATGAATTCAGTCTTTTTTTATTTCTTATTATCTTTAAGTATTGGATAAACGCAAAGTCGCAAGGATCTTTTATTTTCTTTGTTATTATTTTAAGGCGCAAGGATTTAATCTTCGATAAAATTTAATACTGTTCGATCTTTGTGCTACAAAAGGATTAACCTTATCTTATTTCATTCTCATCCTTGCTGAAAATCTCCGATTTTCTCGCGCCTTAAAACAGCATATTATTCAAAACCTTTGCATCTTTGCGTTTTCCAATAAAAAATTAATTCAGAATCAATTCATATCCAGTCTCCGGAAAATCATTATTTTAGCTTAAAAATTACAATTCGTGATGAAAATAGCTATTCTTGGAGCCGGAAATATGGGACTTTCTTTTTCAAAATCTTTTTTGAAATACGAACTGATCAAACCTGAACACCTTCATCTTATTATCAGAAATCAGGAAAAAATCTCCAAAATAGCTGAAGAATTTCCCCATTCTAAAATTTCTACGTTTGAAGAAATTCAGGAACTCGATGCTGATTTAATCATTATTGCCGTAAAGCCTCAGGATTTTCATGCCGTTGCTCAAAATATTCAATTTACCTTCAAAGAAAACCAGATGGTTCTCTCCATTATGGCAGGGATTAATATTGAAAAAATTCAGAAATCACTGAATCATCCATTAGTGGTAAGAGCAATGCCGAACTCTCCTACCCTTTTGGGAATGGGAATTACAGGCTATACAGCGGCCAACGGAATCTCTTTCAGTCAATTAATCAGTATAGAAAGATTATTGAACAGTACCGGAAGATCGGTTTATCTTGAGGATGAAGAACTTCTGGATGGTGTTACCGCTCTTTCAGGAAGTGGTCCTGCTTATTTTTATTATATCATCGATGCCATGATTAAAGCAGGGGTTGAAATGGGAATTGAAGAAAACCTTTCCAAACTTTTTGTAAAACAAACCATGCTGGGAGCGTATCACCTGATTAATAATTCTGACAAAAATCTTGAAGAACTGATTAAAGACGTTGCTTCTAAAGGCGGAACTACTGAAGCTGCTTTAAAAACGTTTGAAGAAAACAGTTTCAAAGAAATTCTGAAACAGGGAATTCTGAATGCCGAAAAGCGTGCGAAGGAACTTAATAATTAAATCTTTTATCAATAGCGCTGCATAATATCCATCCCAGATACACTCCAAAAGTATTCAGGATAATATCATCTACTTCAAATATGCCCATTCTTGTAAAGTACTGAAGTGCTTCTACAATTAAGATACATGAGATAAAGCCAAACATCAATGGCTTTAATTTTTCAGCTCGGGAATCATCCAGCCCAGAAATCCAAAAGGAATAAACATAATAATATTGCCCAAAACAATCGTCACAATATCTACCGTCTTGTGTGGACCCTGAATAAATTTTACCGTAGAAAAAACAGGTTCTACCGTGATAAGATTTTCCTCGTACTGAAATCTGCCCATTCCTAAAAACATCAGATAGAGCAAAAGCAGACTATAGGGAACAATAATGATTTTATATATTTTCTTTAACATTGAACTGCTAATATATTCATTTCAAAAACATTAAATTTGTGTATTAAAATAATTTAATGAAATACGTTCTACTTACACTTATTTCAGCAATGCTGCTGTCGGTTTCATGGCCAACTTATGGAGTTCCGTTTTTTATATTTTTTGCCCTTGTTCCTCTTCTGATGATGGAACATGGGATTTCAAAATTCTCAGATTACAAAAGGAAAAGCTGGGTCGTCTTCGGATTATCTTACTTATGCTTTGTGATCTGGAATTTAGTCACTACAGGATGGCTGTATGGCTCAAAAAACCCTGATGGAAGCCACTCTATGATGGCTGTATTATTCCCGGTACTGGTAAATTCCCTTTTATATTCTTTGGTATTCCAATGTTATCACTGGTACAAAAATGCTCAGGGAACCTATTGGGGATTAGGATTTTTAATTGCCATCTGGATGAGCTTTGAGAAGTTTCATTTGGGATGGGAACTGACATGGCCATGGCTGAATCTGGGGAATGTATTTTCAGACTACCCAAAGCTGATCCAATGGTATGACACGTTGGGTGCTACAGGGGGAAGCTTCTGGATTCTTTTGGTTAATGTTTTAATATTCTATACGGTAAGAACCTGGGAAGCCGGAAGAAAAAGAAAAGATCTGATTAAAAATTCTGCTATCGTAGGGGCTTTAATTATCTTACCGATGATTATTTCAGTGATCAAATACAATAGTTTTGATGAAAAGCCTATCGGGCAGGTAAGCGTTCTGATGCTCCAGCCGGATCTTGATCCTTATGCTGAAAAATATTCGAAAGACAGTCTGACGATAGAACAGGATTTATTGGCTCTTGCTGAAAAAAACTCAACAGGTAAGATTGATTACTATATTGCTCCCGAAACAGCGCTTCCTGGCAGAGGATCTATTTCTGAAACAGCGTTTGAAAAGAGTTTACTTTTAAATAATATCAAAGGATTTTTATCCAATCATCCGGGATCTGTTTTTGCTACAGGAATTTCTTCCCACCGTTTTTTTTATAATCCGGTTGATTTACCTAAAGAAGCCTATCAGATCAACAGCGGTGTTTGGGTAAGCAGCTATAATACGGCGATTCAATTGGTTCCTAACCAAAAAGTTCAGGTTTATCACAAGGGAAAACTGGTGCCGGGTGTAGAAATATTCCCTTATATGAATGTTTTAAAACCATTGTTGGGAGATGCCATGCTGAACCTTGGCGGTACCGTAGCCTCTTTGGGGACAGATAAAGAAAGAGTTGCCTTTTCAAACCCTTACAATAAAGGGAAACTGGCACCAATTATCTGCTATGAAAGCATTTACGGGGAGTTTGTAACAGACTATGTAAAAAAAGGAGCTAATTTCTTAGGCATTATGACCAACGATTCCTGGTGGGGCGTTACAGAGGGACACAAACAACTTCTATCTTACGCGAAATTAAGAGCTATCGAAACCAGAAGAGAAATTGCCCGTGCGGCCAACAGTGGGATTTCAGCACATATCAATGCTAAAGGAGAGATCACCGCAGATACTTTCTATGGTGACCAAACAGCCTTATTCGCAAAGGTAAATCTTTATGATACCATGACATTCTATACCAGAGCCGGAGATATTCTTTCAAGATTTTCCCTATTTGCATTAGGATTTTTATTGTTCTATTACCTGATTGAATGGTTTAAAAAGAAAACAAAGAAAGCGTAGTTCCCAAAGGTTAATTGATTTTAATAGATAGAAAAGTGAAAAAAAAATTATTCAGATACAGATATTCTGTCATTTTCCTACTATATTGCATTACAGCATACTATCTAAGTAGGAATGCCGATCTTGTATTTGAATGGAAGATAATCATGGAAGATTTTTCCGTTTATCATGATTATTATTATCTGGGTAAACCTTCGGCTTATATGCCACCTTTATATCCTTATTATTTACTTTTAGTAGAAAGTATTGTCAAAACACCGAATTGGGTAATGATTTCATGTGTTCTGCAGGCTGTCATTTTATTTTTCTCTGTTTTATTACTTGTTGTGTCTTTTGAAGAAAATGCGATAAAAAAAAACAGCTACTTCTTTGCTTTTGGGTGTATTATTTTTTTTCCGCCTATTCTTTTAGGCGCTACAAAAATCAGTTCATTTGCTCTTACATTATCTGTATTCAGCATTTTCTTTGCACTGGTATTGAAATTATCACAGAAGGTCACTGTAAAAAATGTAATATTAATTTCAATATTTTCAATAGCCGGGCTATACCTCCGATTTGAATTTCTGTTTTTAATGATCATCTCAGCAATTATATTGATTGGATATAAAAAAATAAAATATTACAACCTTGCACTGGTGTTCACATTTATTTTCATTACATATCTTCCATGGTGTATAAGGAACTATGAAAAAACAGGAGTATTCCATTATTCAACTTCTCTCAATTATAATTTTGCAAAGGGCAATAATGAAAAATATGATATTTTCTCAAGTGAAAACCTGCCGTATGATCCTGCAAAAAAAATATTATTAACCGATGAATATCTCCGTCAGAATTTTACAGATGAAAAACAAATAGATCAATATCTGAAACAGCTTAATAAAAATTTTATTTCGGAGCATCCGGAACTGTTTATTAAAAACAGTTTAAAAAAAATAGGAATTAACTTTTTAAATTATTATCCGGGAAATTATAATTTTTCAGGTATTTACATAATGTACCTCTATTCTATTATTTTAATGGTTTTTAGTTTGCTTTTTATTTACACGATCATTCAAAAGTTAAAATTAAGATTTTCATTTGATGCTGTATATACCGGAATCATTTTTATTTTTTATTTATTGTTTTATTCAGTAGCGCCATTACCAAGATATTTCCTGTTATATTTTCCTTTATTTTTTCTTTTTGTATTTCAGAACTTCAATGATAAACTCCACTCATATTTACTGAAAATCAAAAAAACAAACAGATAGAAAAAAGAAAAGCCAGCTGGACGCCTGGCTTTTCTCATTGATAGAAGATAGAATTGATTCAATTACTTAATCGTAAGTTTTCTGGTGGTTATTTCGTTTTTTATCTTCAGTTTTAATAAATATACTCCTTTAGGTAAATGAGAAACATCAATAGACTGATCTCCGTTTACCTTAATATTCAGTTTTCTTCCGTCCATCGAATACATTTCGGCTTCTGAAACTTTTTCGCCTTTGATATACACTTTATCTGATACCGGATTAGGATAGATAACAAGTTGCTTTTCAGGTTTGATGTCCGCTGTTCCCAGCACACTTTGAGGAGAAGCATCAGAATACACTTTTGAAGCATCAATAGATTTTACACTCCAGTATATATTCTGAATGGACGGATCAAGATCCAGAAACCATGATGGTGTGGTTACTACATACTTAGCAATATCATGAGCTCCCTGTGTAGATCCTACGGTAATTTCATAACGTAAGGCATTCACCGGAGTTTTATCATCCGATGCACCACTCCAGGTAAAATTGAACCTGTTTCCATTTTTCGTCATATTCAGCTGAGTAGGTGCTGCAGGTTTTGCATTGGCCGCTGTAGCATTATTTTTAAATACTTTCGTTAGTGAAGGCAGATCAGAAGCAGCCCAGTCGAATCCACCCAGTAAGATATCCAGATGATGATCGTTATTAAAATCAAAAAGTTGAACCATCCCCGGACCTCCCAGTTCATGGATGCCCGTTACGATTCCTTCATTAAATGTATTATTGGATGCATTATAGATATACGTTTTCACAACGGCATTATAGTTTTCATTCCCGGAAATGATAAAGTCGTAATACCCATCATTATTAAGATCACCAACACTTAATGCCACATCTGAAATATCACCTACCGCAATGGTCTGAGCATTCAGTGTACCGGTACCATCATTCATTAAAACGGCAAAATACCCATCATCATTGGCATCCCTTCCAATCACTACAATATCCTGGAAACCGTCTGCATTAAAGTCTGCAAAATCTATTTTCCCTACTGCTACGGGAGCAAGATCCTGGGTATGGGTCAGAACCCCTGCCTGATTCATGTATACTTTGGATACTGGATCCCCGTTGATATCCGATCCGATAATCACAAGATCCAGAAGATGATCATTATTAAGGTCTACCACTTTAAAACTTCCGCTCTGAGTTCCATCCACCCAGTTTTCCGTCAGAACAAAATCAGTCCCTGTATTTTTATAATAATCTAAACTATTTCCGAATCCTCCTCCATGGGCATATTGAGTTCCATTAATGGCATAATCAGGTTTCCCGTCATGGTTAAAATCAAAAACTTCCAGAGAACCATATATTTTACCGGGTAACTCTGCTTCTTTTACAAATCCTGTCCCGGTATTTTTGAATCGGTATTGTTTATAATTAACAACATCCCAATAGCTGAGTCCAGTAGAAACAATATCCATCAGCCCGTCATTATTATAATCAATGAACTTAATATCTCCCAGATGCGTCACATCTGCTCCTAATCCTGCAAACGGTAATAAAGTAGTCCCGTTATTCTGATATACTTCATTGTAGGTACTGTCTACATTTCCATCACCGTCAGAATCTATCGCACCATTGAGTACAATATCCAGCGTACCATTGTTGTCTATATCAGCAATATCAGCTGCTGAATAATAAAAATTATTCATGTTGGTCTGCACCTCAGTAAAGTTCTGGGCCATCAGACTGACAGGCAACATAGACCATAAAATATAAATCCTCTTCATAGTTGTTTTTATTTAGATTAATTAAAAACAAAGATAGAATATTAAATTCTTTGCTTAAAAAAAAGCCTGTATGAAATATATCAGCACTGATTAACTGCTGTATCCCAAGGATTCTACTATTTTAAAAATTCATGATTATTAATCAGTCACTTATTTGCAAATATTTTCTAAAAGATTTGTCTATCTAAAAAATTCTTCGTTATTTTGCACTCTCAAATATTATACAAATAAGAACATCGAGATATGTCAAGAATTTGCCAAATAACAGGAAAGCGTGCAATGGTTGGTAACAACGTTTCTCACGCTAATAACAAAACGAAGCGTCGTTTTGAAATTAACTTATTAGAGAAGAAGTTTTACCTTCCGGAGCAAGATAAGCACGTTACACTGAAAGTATCAGCTCATGGATTGAGAGTGATTAACAAGATTGGAATCGAGGAAGCTATTGAAAGAGCTACTAGAAACGGATTGATTAAAAAGAATTAATAAATCATGGCAAAAAAAGGAAATAGAGTTCAAGTAATCCTTGAATGTACAGAGCACAAAGAAAGTGGTATGCCAGGAATGTCTAGATACATTTCTACAAAAAATAAAAAGAACACTACAGAGAGATTGGAATTGAAAAAATACAATCCTGTTCTTAAGAGATCTACCCTTCACAAAGAAATTAAGTAATTTATAAATAATAACTTACCATGGCAAAGAAAGTAGTAGCAACCCTACAAACTGGGTCTAAAAAAATGACTAAAGTGGTGAAAATGGTTAAGTCTTCTAAATCAGGAGCTTACGTTTTCGAAGAAAAAGTAATGAATGCTGACGAAGTAGACGGTTATTTAAAGAAATAATCTGTACTTTGTTTACAATATAAAAAAACTACTCATATTTTGTGAGTAGTTTTTTTGTTATTTTTATGCTTAAAAAACATACAAATGAAATCGTTGTTTACGCTGCTTTTGGGCACCATTATTTTCTGTCCCATTTCGGCTCAAAGTATTAAAACAAATACAAATAAAGGGGTCGTCTTAACGGTCCTTGGAAATGTACAGGATGCAGGTTCACCACAGGCAGGCTGTAAGAAAAGCTGTTGTGCTGATCTTTGGAAACATCCCAGACAAGATCGGAAAATTATATCAATGGGAGTCATTGATTACGATCTGCAAAAAAATTATATTTTCGACAGCAGTCCTGATTTCAGTTCACAACTTCAATTATTACAGGAAAAATCCGGCACATTGGAAAAAACAGCTCCGGATGGAATTTTTATCACGCATGCCCACATCGGCCATTATACAGGTTTGATGTTTTTGGGAAGAGAAGGTATGAATTCTAAAAATGTTCCGGTGTATGCTATGCCGATATTTAAGAAGTATTTTGAGAATAACGGACCCTGGTCACAATTGGTTCATTTAAAAAACATTGAGATCCGGGAAATGAAAAATGAAGTGCCACTACAAATAAATCCTCATCTTCAGGTCACTCCTATTTTAGTGCCTCATCGGGATGAATACTCCGAAACAGTAGGATACTTAATTCAGGGGCCTCATAAGAAGGCTTTATTTATACCCGATATTGATAAGTGGAATACATGGAAGCACAGCATTACAGATTTCATCAAAAAGGTTGATTATGCATTTTTAGACGCCACATTTTATGACGCTGAAGAAGTAGGCTTCAGAGATATCTCAGAAATTCCCCATCCATTTGTAACGGAAAGTATGGAGCTTTTTAAAAACCTGCCGGTTCAGGAAAAAAAGAAAATCTACTTTATTCACTTCAATCACACCAACAAACTTTTAATTCAGGATAGCCAACAGAGCAAAACGGTTCTGGCCAATGGATTTAATATTGCAAGACTTGGAGATACGGTAGAACTATAATTTTAAATAAGAAAAAGATACACAATACAACGGGCTTAACATGGTGAGATAGTCTATATTTTATAGATAATGTAAAAAAAACACTCATTTTTTGGGTAGTTTTTTTGCTATCTTTGCTCACCAGATTATTAATCAGCAAAATATGAAAAAGATTCTTGTTCTGTTATGTACAGCAACTTTTCTATTTTCATTCAGTCAGAAAACAATGAACCCTGTAGAATATAAAAGTTCGCCGAAAGTTTTCAACATAAAAGGATTATCTCAGTCAGTAAGTATTGACTGTGGCAGTTCTAAAATGGTTTTATTATCCGGACAGGTGCCTCTGGATCTGGAAGGTAATCTTGTGGGGAATACTATTGAAGATCAGGCACAGCAGGTTTTCAAAAATATTGAAAACATCCTGAAAGAATATGGAGGCACAGGAAAAGATATTATCAAACTGGTAATCTACACCACGGATATCAAAAAAATAGCTGATTTCAGAAAAGTGAGGGATTTGTATGTCAATCTTCAAAATCCTCCTGTAAGCAGCCTTGTGGAAGTGAGAGGGCTTTTCAGAGATGATGTGCTTATAGAAGTAGAAGCCACAGCAGTGATTAAAAATAAATAAGAATAAACTAAAACTATGAGTTGGTTTAAAAATATTTTCAAAAAAGAAGAAAAAGAAACTTTAGACAAGGGATTGGAAAAATCCAGTCAGGGATTCTTTGAAAAAATGACGAAAGCCGTAGTCGGCAAAAGTAAAGTAGATGATGAGGTACTTGATGATCTTGAAGAAGTACTGATTGCTTCCGATGTAGGCGCCTCTACTACCATCAAAATCATAGGAAGAATTGAAGAACGTGTTGCCCGAGATAAATATGTAGGCGTTAACGAGCTTGACAAAATTCTTCGTGATGAGATTTCAGGACTATTGCTTGAAAATCCTCATGCAGGTACAGGAAATATCGATACTTCCAAAAAACCTTATGTCATCATGGTTGTAGGAGTGAATGGAGTGGGCAAAACAACGACTATAGGAAAACTGGCTCATCAGTTCAAATCAGAAGGTAAAAAGGTGGTTCTTGGTGCTGCTGATACCTTCAGAGCGGCTGCTGTAGACCAGCTTGTCATCTGGAGCGAAAGAGTGGGTGTTCCTATTGTAAAACAGGAAATGGGCTCTGATCCTGCTTCCGTAGCATTTGATACTGTACAAAGTGCAGTTGCACAGAATGCGGATGTAGTAATCATTGATACAGCAGGAAGACTTCACAATAAAATCAACCTGATGAACGAACTTTCCAAGATCAAAAGGGTAATGCAGAAAGTAATTCCTGATGCCCCTCATGAGATCCTGCTGGTACTTGACGGTTCTACAGGACAGAATGCTTTCGAACAGGCAAAACAGTTTACCGCTGCTACAGAAGTAAATGCATTAGCAGTAACCAAACTGGACGGAACAGCAAAAGGAGGTGTTGTAATCGGTATCTCCGATCAATTCCAAATTCCGGTTAAATATATTGGTGTAGGCGAAAAAATGCAGGATTTACAGCTTTTTAATGGTACGGAATTTGTAGACTCATTCTTCAAGAAAAGATGATTTATATCATGTTTTCCCTTATATTAGTAAACAAATCATTTTTAAATATTAACAATAAAAAAATTTGCAACTATGGGAATATTAACATGGATCTTATTTGGTCTTATTGCAGGTGCTATCGCTAAAATGATCATGCCGGGAACTCAGGGAGGAGGATGGCTTATCACTATTATCCTGGGAATTCTGGGAGCGTTTATAGGAGGAGCTATAGGAGTTTACATTCTACACTGGGGAGATGTCACTTCATTCTGGAATCCTAGAAGCTGGATTCTCTCAATTGGAGGCGCTTTAATTATCCTCTGGATTTACGGAATGGCAACAAAGAAAAGCTGATATTAACGCTGATAAAAAAATAAAATCCCGGATCTGAAATTTCAGGTCCGGGATTTTTGTATACAATATAAAATTTAGTTTAGTTGTTGATTCTAATCTGATAAGGCATTTCCATTTTCACCTCAGACTGTAGCTTTTTATCTGTGATCTGCTGCAATATTTCATAGTTGGACTTCCCTATTTTATTTTTAATGATTCTTGCAGAAACATCTTCCTCGTTCAGATCTTTGAAGATTTGCTCAAACGGTGACATTCTCTTAGGAAAAGCCTCTACATGGTAAGATTTTAATCCTGCTTTCTGTGCAGCAAACTTCACAGCATCTGTCAAAGTACCCAATTCGTCTACTAATCCTATTTCTTTAGCACGAACACCACTCCATACTCTACCGCCACCTACATTATCAATCTGTTCAAAAGTTTTCTTTCTGTTCTGAGTCACAAAATGGACAAATCTCTTATAGGTACCTTCTACGCTTCTTGTCATCATATTGACTCCGTAAGGGGTTACTCCGTTTAATCCTGAATAATACATAGAGTTGGCATTGGTAGAAACAATATCTGCACGGATTCCGTTTTTCGCCGCAATATCTTTATAATAAGGCATCACCCCGAACACTCCGATAGAACCGGTAAGTGTATTAGGCTCTGAATAAATTTTATCCGCTGCCATGGCTACATAATATCCTCCTGATGCTGCATAGTCACCAAAAGAAACAATCAGTGGCTTTTTCTTTTTCAGCTGCTGCAATTCAAATAAGATTTCATCTGAAGCATTAGCACTTCCTCCCGGAGAGTTGATTCTGAAAACAACCGCTTTAACTTTATCATCTTCCTGAAGTTTTTTGATATACTTTACATATTTTTCAGAATGAATATCATTGTATTCATCACCATTATTGATAGATCCGGAGGCATAAAGCACAGCTATTTTTTCACCTGATTGATCATCATCTGCATAAGAACTTATATAGCTTGCCAAGGAAACTTTATTAAGCTTTTCTTTATCTTTTACATTTAACTTCGTTTTAAGAAGATCTTCATATTCTGATTTCTGGATAAGTTTATCCGCAAGTTTATATTTTACGCCTTGTTCAGGAATCATTCCGTATAAGCTGTCCGTAATCGTTCTGAACTGAGCAGTATCAATCTTTCTTGAAGCAGCCATTTTATTGGAAGTGTTTTTCCAAAGATCATTCAAAAGAGTGCTTAGCTGTTCTTTATTTTCAGGAGAAATATCATTTCTTAAAAAAGGTTCTACTGCAGACTTAAATTTACCGTGACGGATCACTTCAATTCCTATTCCATATTTATCAGCAAAATCTTTGAAGAAAGTAACCTCCGTAGAAAGACCTTTTAATTCTATCATTCCTGCCGGGTGCAGATAATATTTATCAGCAACAGATCCTAAATAATAGGCCGACTGTGATACTCCGTTTCCATAAGCATATACAAACTTTCCGCTTTTCTTGAAATCTTCAATAGCATTTCTCAAATCATCAATTTGAGTAAGACCCGCAGATAAATAATCAGTTTCTATACTGATTCCTTTAATATTATCATCAGTTTTTGCTTTATTAATAGCCTCCAATGCATCATATATAAGGATACTTTTATTTTGGGCACCTAATCCGAACAATCCCATCTCTTCTTCAGTGGGACTATCGATTATATTTGTTTTTAAATTAATCGTAAGAACCGAATTCTTTTTCACCGCCACCGACTTATCATTTCCCATCGAACTGAACACAATCATCATAATGAAAAAGATGAAAAATAGAGAGCAAAGTATGATAATTGCTACTATATTTGCCAAAACATTTTTGAAGAAACTTCTCATAAATCAATCAATTTTACAATATGTCGCAGCATAAGGTCGTTTTGTTACTAGGAAGTAACTTAGGAGAGCAAAAAAAAAATGTAGAGCTTGCATTAAAGAAGATAAATGATGCCGGAAATAACATTTCACAAATCAGCGAATATTTAATGTCTGACCCCGTAGAGTTTGCCAGTTCCAATATTTTTTGTAATATTGCAGCAATAATATTCACATATCTTTCACCAATCCAACTGCTTGATTGTATTAAGAATATAGAAGTTGAGATGGGAAGAATTAATGATTCAAAAGTATCCGGAGGGTATACTGACAGGATAATAGACATTGATATCATTAAGTATAATGAGTTAAATTTTAAATCAGAAAGGTTAGAAATCCCTCATAAAAAACATCTTTTTGAAAGGGATTTTTCCAGAATATTATTGAAAGATTTTATTTAAAACATAAAACATATTGTATGAAATTAGGTTTATTATTATTGGCTACGTCATTGCCAATTGCAGCTTTCGCACAGAACAGCGGCACTACAGTAAACTCTTCCACAGAGTATCCTAATACATTCTCCTCAGGTTCCGCCAATGTACAACCCTTTGACAATAAAGCCAGACGCTTCAGAGACTGGTCTATTTCTGTCGGAGGAGGTCCTGCATTCATGGTACACTCTGATTTAAAATCTATCCGCAAGGATAAGACCAATTGGGGGTATAATGCTTATGTAAGCGTGGACAAACAAATCACACATGCATTCGCATTAAGCGTTATGTATATGAGAGGAGAAACGAAACAGACAGCCCAACTTCCCGGTGCTGCAGGTGTAAAATCAGGAGTAGCTACTGCAACAACACAATTTGACAACATCTCTTTATTAGGAGATATCAACTTCTCAAATTTATTCAGAAGAGTAGACAATCATTCTCCATACAGATGGGCTTTCCACGGATATATGGGTATTGGAGTTCAGGGATTCAGAACATCATTACATGACAATGACGAATTCAGATGGAGTACTACCCCAAGAAGAACCCCTTTATTCATTAAGCAAGACATTGATATCAACTCTATCTTCTATCAAGGAGGTCTGGGAATAAAATATAATGTTTCAAAACTTATTGATGTTGAAGCAAGAACCATGTACATTATCAGTGGTGATGATGAATTCGATGGTGGCGGATGGGCTGATCCTAATGATTATGATCCTTCCACTCCAGGTTCAAAATATAATATGCTAAATTCCAGAAGATCTGATAATGCCTGGACGGTAAGTTTAGGATTATCTTTCAAATTAGGAAAGCAAGAATCTCACCTGGCATGGCATGATCCGCTTCAGGAAGCTTATTATAGAACCAGCGTTCTTGAAAATGCAAGTACCGATCTTGTTGTTTGCGAAAAAGGAGATGCAGACAATGATGGAGTATGTGATGACTGGGACAGACAACTTGATACTCCTGCAGGAGCAAGAGTAGATGGTGCCGGAGTTGCTTTAGATATGGATCTGGATGGAGTTATTGACCTTTACGATAAATGCGTAACGGTACCAGGACCTGTTGAAAATAACGGATGCCCAATTAAATAATTAAAAAAACTTAAACTTCTTTTTTCTAAAAGAAATCAAATAATAATACACGATGAAATTAAGTTTAGCAATTGTTGCATTAGCTTTGGCAATTCCTTCTGCCACATATGCACAAGACTCAACTGCAGATACTAGTGGAAAATATCCAAATACATTTTCTTCAGGATCTGCCAATGTTACCCCATTTACCAGCCAATCCAAGAGATTTAATGATTGGTCTATCTCAGTAGGAGCAGGGGTTCCGCTTCTTCAGTCAGCAGATTTGACCTCTATCAAAAATGGTAATGGTAAAAACCTTTTTGGATATTCAGCTTATGTAAGTATTGATAAAGCGATTACCCATGCTTTTGGGATCAATTTACAATATGACAGAGGTGAAACCAGACAAGGATGGTTCAATACTAAAAATGCAGCACCAGATGCATCAGCAGTAGGAGCAAGAACTCAGTATGATGCAATCTCTATTTTAGGAGACATTAATTTTTCTAACCTATTAAGAAGAGTTGATAACCACTCTACTTACAGATGGGCACTTCATGGATATGCAGGTATCGGTACTATTGCCTACAGAGCATACCAGAAAGACGGAAATAATAAACAGAGATTGATGACTGAAATTAAGCCTTTCGAATTAGGTTCTATGTTCTTCCAGGCTGGTACAGGTCTGAAGTTCAAAGTGAACAGAAGAATCGATATTGAAGGGAGATTAATGTATGTTGTAACCGGTGATGATGAATTTGATGGTGGTGGTGATGCGTACAGCGCTATCAACAAGCGCTCTGAGCAGGTTTCTGACAACTTCTTCAATGCTACTTTAGGTCTTTCCTTCAAATTAGGTAAGCATGAATCCCATGTAATGTGGCATGACCCACTTCAGGAAATCTATTATAAACTTGATGTACTGGCTAATAAAAACCAGGATATCGAAGTTTGTAAAAAAGGAGATGCTGATAATGATGGGGTATGTGACGATTGGGACAGACAGCTTGATACTCCTGCAGGGGCAAGAGTGGATGGTGCCGGAGTTGCCCTTGATACTGACCTAGACGGGGTTATTGACCTTTACGATAAGTGTGTAACGGTTCCTGGACCTGTTGAAAACAACGGATGTCCTATCGTTAAAGACAATAAACAAACTGCTGTAGAAGTAGAGAAAACCCTTAAGGATATTTATTTCAACTTTAATAAAGCAACGATCAGACCTGAATCTAACGAAAAATTAGATCTGGCTGCTTCCATTATTAAAGAAAACGGAGGTAACTATCTGTTAACAGGACATACAGATATCAAAGGAAGTGCAGCGTACAACCTAAGACTCTCTAAAGAAAGAGCAGCTGCTGTAGTAGGAGCTCTGGAAAACAGAGGCATTAATGAAAATGTCTTGAAATCAAGAGGAGTAGGCTCTGCTGAAGCAACAATTCCTGCATCAGCTTCAGATGCTGAAAGAATGGCAGACAGAAAAGTTACTGTAAGATTTATAGAAAGTTCAGAATGGGATTCTATTAAAAAGAAAGACTATGAAGATGCTCCTGTAAAAAAAGCAGTAAAAAAAGTTCCTGCTAAGAAAAAGAAGAAATAAATTTTCAAATACTTTATAAACCGAAAAGAATTACTCTTTTCGGTTTATTTTTTTTCTACTACGAATTTTTTTACATACCTTTAACATTATTTTCAGGACAACTGTATGAAACATATTAAAAATCAACGAGTTTCTCCTGAAAAAAATTAACGCAATATCACTTTTTAGCGTAAAAAATCATTTAAAATAACTTAACTTAAAAAAATAACACTATGAAATTAAGTTTAGCAATTGTTGCATTAGCTTTGGCAATTCCTTCTGCCACGTATGCACAAGACTCAACGGCAGTTTCAAAAGGAGAGTATCCTAATACATTTTCTTCGGGATCTGCTAATGTTTCCCCATTCACCAATCAATCTAAAAGATTTAACGATTGGTCCATTTCTGCCGGGGTGGGTGTTCCACTTCTTCAGTCAGCGGATTTGACCTCTATCAAAAATGGTAATGGTAAAAACCTTTTTGGATATTCAGCTTATGTAAGTATTGATAAAGCGATTACCCATGCATTTGGGATCAATTTACAATATGACAAAGGTGAAACCAGACAAGGATGGTTCAATACTAAAAATGCAGCACCAGATGCATCAGCAGTAGGAGCAAGAACTCAGTATGACGCAATCTCTATTTTAGGAGACATTAATTTTTCTAACCTATTAAGAAGAGTTGATAACCACTCTCCTTACAGATGGGCGCTTCATGGATATGCAGGTATTGGTACTATTGCCTACAGAGCATACCAGAAAGACGGGAATAACAAACAGAGATTGATGACTGAGATTAAGCCTTTCCAATTAGGATCTTTATTCATGCAGGCTGGTACAGGTCTGAAGTTCAAAGTGAACAGAAGAATTGATATTGAAGGGAGATTAATGTATGTTGTAACCGGTGATGATGAGTTTGATGGTGGTGGTGATGCGTACAGCGCTATCAACAAGCGTTCTGAGCAGGTTTCTGACAACTTCTTTAATGCTACTTTAGGTCTTTCTGTAAAACTTGGAAAACACGAATCTCACTTAATGTGGCATGACCCACTTCAGGAAATCTATTATAAACTTGATGTACTGGCTAATAAAAACCAGGATATCGAAGTTTGTAAAAAAGGAGATGCTGATAACGATGGGGTATGTGACGATTGGGACAGACAGCTTGATACTCCTGCAGGGGCAAGAGTGGATGGTGCCGGAGTTGCACTTGATACTGACCTAGACGGAGTTATTGACCTTTACGATAAGTGTGTAACTGTTCCTGGACCTGTTGAAAACAACGGATGTCCGGTAGCAACAACAGGACCTGTAGTAGAAACAGAAACTAAATTGGAAGGGATTGAATTTGACTTAAATTCTGACAGAATTTTACCATCAAATACTCCAATTTTAAATAATGCGGTAAACTATATTAATTCTTCAACTGGTTCTTACAATGTAATCGGAGCTACCGATACAAGAGGTACTGACGCTTACAACCAAAAACTATCTGAAAGAAGAGCAAACAACGTTAAGAACTATCTGATCAAAAACGGTGTTCAAAATGGTAAACTACAGGCAGTAGGAAAAGGTGAAAAAGACCTTAAATACCCTGAATGTGAACCAGCAACGAAGTGCCCTGAATGGAAAAACAGAGCCAATAGAAGAGTATACTTCGAAGCTAAATAATAAACATATTGATATATCATATGAAAGTCACGCCCTGCGTGACTTTTTTTGTCTAATTCTTTCCTTATTTTTACACCATGATTTCTCCGCAGGATTTTCAAAAGCTAAAATATGATACTCTTAAGTATTTCTGGGGCTATACAGACTTCAGAGATTCTCAGGAAGAAATTATCAATGCTGTTATCAACGAAAAGGACACGCTGGTTCTGTTGCCTACAGGAGCAGGGAAATCTTTATGTTATCAATTGCCCGCCCTATTAAAAGAAGGAACATGCCTCGTAATTTCTCCTTTGCTGGCATTGATGAAAGATCAGGTTAATCAGCTCAAATCCCGTGGTATAGAAGCAGAATACCTTTCATCTGAACTGGATGAATATGATGCTGAAACTATTTATGACCGCTGCAAAGAAGGTCTTACAAAACTGCTCTATGTTTCTCCTGAAAGACTTACCAACACTCAGTTTATTCAAAACATGGGGGAAATTCAGTTATCCTTTATTGCCGTTGATGAAGCGCACTGTATTTCAGAATGGGGCCAGGATTTCAGACCTAGCTATCAGAATATAAAAGGATTCAGAAGTAATAACCCTGAGATTCCCTGTCTTGCTCTGACTGCAACTGCTACTCCCAAAGTACTGGAAGAAATTAAAAATAAACTGGAACTTAAAAAGCCTTTTGTTTTTCAAAAAAGTTTCAAAAGAGAGAATATCAAAATCTTTACCGATGAAGTATCTGATAAATTTCAGCGTGTTTTTGATATTTTAAAATACAGCAACGACTCCGGAATTGTCTATGTAAGAACCAGAAAAGAAGCTGAATTACTGGCAGAATTTCTGAAGAAAAATCAGCTGAAAAATGTGGATTATTTCCATGCAGGCTTAACTACTAAAGAAAAAAATGCAAGGCAGAATCTCTGGAACACCAGCGACAACCATGTCCTTATTTCTACCAATGCCTTTGGAATGGGTATTGACAAGGATAATGTACGATTTGTCATTCACTACTCTCCTGCTGCATCCATTGAAAATTATTATCAGGAAATCGGAAGAGCCGGAAGAGATGGAAAAGACAGTTTTGCCTTCATGCTCTGGAACAAACAGGAGCTCTTGAATTTTGATCAGATTTTAAAAAATCAAACCCCCAACAAAGCTGAGTTTTTGAAGATTGTTAGTTACCTCTACTCTATTTTTCAGGTAGCAGAGTTTGAACTTCCCGAAAAAACTTTTCAGTTGAATAGCCTTAGTATACAGAATTTTACCAGGCTTTCGAAAGCGAAAATCAATAATGTACTCAACTTTTTGCACAATCAGGAAATTGTTTACTACAATGATAATAAAAGTCTGTCTTCGCTTGAACTTTTTATCAAAGCCGACGAAATAGATCAGTTACCACAAAAAGATGCTCATTTTATAGAACTTCTTTTCCGCACCATATCCGGAATTACGACCCATAAAGTAATGTTCAGTGAACAACAGGTAAGCAATAAAATTAATGTCAGTGTCCCTTTGATCAAAGAACGGCTGAAGGAAATGCAGCAAAAGAATTATCTTGAATATATCGATGGAGCACTATCCAGTATCAAATTCCTTAAACCTCGCGATGAAAGAGCGGTAAACAGTGCTTACTGGAAGTTATTTGAGCATATTCAGAGAAACAAAATCCAGAAATGGGAAGAGATGAAATTTTACGTAGAAAACAACGACTACTGTAAAATAAAACTAATTCTAGCCTATTTTGGTGAAAAGAATTCAAAAAACTGCGGCCAGTGTTCTGTCTGTGAAAAGAACAAACAATCCATTTTTGGAAAAAATATTTCCCAGCAGATTATCAATGTATTGGCCAAAAAATCGGCAACCATTGAAGAACTTTCTATACAGCTGAGTTATCACTCTAAAGAAAATATATTAGAAAATCTGATTTTTCTTTTAGATTCCGGAAAGGTAAGAATGCTGAATTTCAGAACGTATGCGCTTAATCATGAGTAATGAGTAATGAATAGTAAATGTATTGTGGTAAAATCCTGATGAACTTATCCTATCTCTAAAACTCTCCTGCCCTCAAACTTAAACACTTTCCGACTCTCAGATCAAAAACTTATCTTTGCATTATGAAATCATTGAAAGTCGTTTTTTTAGGGACTCCTGAGTTTGCAAAAACTTCTTTGGAGGCAATCCATCAATCTCACCATCAGGTGGTAGGTGTAGTCACAGTAGCTGATAAAGCAAGTGGACGTGGACAAAAAATTCACCAATCACCGGTAAAAATCTATGCAGAAGAAAATAATATTCCTGTTTTCCAGCCGGAAAAGTTAAGAAATCCGGAATTTTTAGAAGAACTTAGAAAACTGGATGCCGATGTTTTTGTAGTTGTTGCTTTCAGAATGATGCCTAAAGTACTTTTTGAAATGCCTAAAATGGGGACATTCAATCTTCATGCTTCACTACTTCCGGATTACAGAGGTGCTGCCCCTATCAATTATGCCGTTATCAACGGAGAAGAAAAATCCGGAGCTACGACTTTCTTTATCAATGAAAAAATTGACGAAGGTAATATTCTGCTTCAGCAGGAAATGGAAATTTTGCCTGATGAAAATGCAGGAAGCCTTCACGACAGACTGATGGAGATGGGCGCAGGACTTGTTGTAAAAACGCTGGATGCCCTTGCTGAAAATACGATTGAAGAAAAACCTCAGCCTCAGGTGGAACATCCTAAAAATGCTTATAAAATTTTCAAGGAAGATACCCGAATCAATTGGGTACAGCCCTCAAAAACTGTTCATCAGTTTATTCTGGGAATGTCACCTTATCCTGCAGCTTTCACCACGTTGAAGATTGAAAACGAAGAAAAAGGATTAAAAATATTCGGAGGAAAGTTTGAACTTTCTGATCACGGAAAATCAGCAGGAACTCTTGATATTTCAAAAAATGAATTTAAAATCTATACCCAGGACGGAATCTACTATCCTCTGGAACTTCAACTGGAAGGTAAAAAAAGAATGATGGTTAAAGATTTTCTGAACGGTTTCCGAAATTTTGATGGAATCACATTAATCTAAAGATTTATATCTTATCAAATATAAAGTCCCAAAAGTTTGTCTGTAGATACTTTTGGGACTTTTTCGATTTTTAACCATCAGCTTTTACTGACAATTTTCTTGCGTATTCTGCTTATAAACTCAGGAGTTACTCCCAGATAAGCTGCAATCTGAATATTGGTAAGACGATGCGCTGTTTTCGGGTAATCCCTTAAAAATTCTACGTACCTTTCCTCTGAAGGCTTGCTTAGATTATCGATAATTCTTCGTTGCAATGCTATAATTGACTGCTGAAATTTAAGCCTCATCAATCTTTCAATTTCCGGCATTTCAGCATACAGTTTTTCTTTATCTTTTTTCGGAATAAGAAGAATCTCACTATCCTCGAGTGCCTGAATATTAAGTTTTGAGGGAATGCGGTTGATAAAACTGTCAATATCAGAAACCCACCAGTTTTCAATTCCAAAATATAATATCTGTTCGGCAGCATTGTGATGGGTATGAAAAACTTTAAAGCATCCACTCAGTATAAATCCTTCAAATTCGCAGATCTCCCCTTCTTTTAAAAGGAATTCTTTCTTCTTTATTTTCCGAAGGTTAAAAGCACTGCAGTATTTTTCCAGCTTTTCGTCTGAGATATCAATATATTCCCGGATATGTTTTTTTAATGGCTCAGTCATCGTTTAAAAATAAAAAAAGGTTTAGAAAAATCCTAAACCTTGTATGTTGTATGGTAAACAGTCATATATTGTGAAAAAATCACAATTGACTATTCATTTATTAGAGTTGTACCATCTCAGTAACCTCTACATCATATCCTCCAACCTGAGGTTTGATATTAGGGTTTTGTGTGATTACTTTGAACTTATTGATTCCTAAATTCTTCAAGATCTGCGTTCCAATTCCATAATCTCTGTAATTGTACGCTAATGTAGGATGCTGCTCCTGACCATCCTGATAGTTTAAGAACTGCTGAAGTTTTCTCAATGTATTTTCGGAATTAGAAACGTTATTGATGAAAATAATTGCTCCTTTTCCAGCTTCATTTACCATATTGGTTACTTTTTCCAATAATGGTTTTTCACCGTTATTTAATCTTGTCAATACATCAAAATAAGAATCTGAAGACTGTACTCTTACCAACACAGGCTCATCTACAGTCCAGGCTCCTTTTGTCAGTGCAAAGTGGATCTGATCATTAGAAGTTTCTCTGAAGGCATAAAAATCAAACTCACCGTAATGTGTTTTTACTTTTTTCTCTTCAAGTCTTTCTACAAGATTTCCTTTTTTAAGCTGATAATGGATCAGATCTTCAATAGAAACGATCTTCATATCGTGTTTTTGAGCAAAAGCATGAAGTTCAGGCAAACGAGACATCGTACCATCTTCGTTCATGATCTCACAGATCACTCCTCCTTCTTTTAAACCTGCTAAATGAGTAAGGTCAATAGCTGCTTCAGTATGTCCGGCTCTTTTCAATACTCCTCCTTTTCTTGCACGAAGCGGGAAAATGTGACCAGGTCTCATAAAATCTGTAGGTTTGGATTTTTCATCCATCAGTGCTAAAATAGTCTTTGCTCTGTCTCCTGCAGAAATTCCGGTAGATGTTCCGTTACCCAGAAGGTCAACCGATACGGTGAAAGCAGTTTCTTTAGGATCGCTGCTTCTGCTTACCATCACTTCAAGTCCAAGCTCATCACATCTTTTTTCAGGAAGCGGCATACAGATCAGCCCTCTTCCGTGAAGCGCCATAAAATTGATAATTTCCGGCGTTGTCAGCTCTGCCGCACAAAGAAAATCGCCTTCATTTTCTCTGTCTTCATCATCTACTACTATGATTATTTTACCATTTTTAAGGTCTTCAATAGCCTCTGGAATAGTATTTAATTTAATATCGGACATTTTTACTTTTTATTTGTGCAAAGATACTCATAAAAATAAGCATCTCCCAACTAATTATGAATGGTTTATTACGCTTTGGATAGAGTTCGCTGCCTCTCTGAAAATCTCATAAGATCTCAATCTTTTCTGATGGTCATAGATATGTGAGTTGATCATCATTTCATCCACCTGAAATCTTTCCTGGAAATTTGTAAGCTTTTCCTGAACTTCCGCCTGATCCCCAATAAACGTATATCTCAGCTTTTGTAAAACCATAGATTTTTCCATGGGAGACCAGATCTCATCCATATCATCCACCGGCGGAGCAAAAGGCTTTCTATCATTTCTTACAATATTGATGAATGCCTGGAATAAAGTAGTAGATATTTTATGAGCTTCTTCCGATGTTTCTGCTGCCACCCCGTTTACACAGGCAATGATATAAGGCTTGTCCAAATATTTTGACGGCTCAAAATGCTCTCTGTATATTTTAAAAGCCATTTCCATCTGCTCCGGAGCAAAATGCCCTGCAAATGCATAAGGCAGCCCAAGTTCTGCGGCCAGCCATGCACTATCTGTACTTGATCCCAGAATATAAATCGGAATATCAAGTCCTTCTCCGGGAATAGCCCGCACCATGGCCTCTGAATTTTCTTTTGAAAAATATCGTTGTAATTCGAGGATTTGTCTTGGAAATTGTTCATTGATGAGAGCTGGATTTCTTCCTAAAGCCTGAGCTGTTAATCCATCAGTTCCCGGAGCTCTTCCTACTCCCAGATCAATTCTTCCCGGGAAAAGAGATTCCAGGGTTCCGAACTGTTCCGCAATGATCAGGGAGCTATGGTTGGGAAGCATAATTCCTCCCGAACCTACTCTGATTTTTTTCGTTCCATTGGCGATAAAACCAATCAAAACAGAAGTGGCTGAGCTGGCAATACTTTCCATATTGTGATGTTCTGCCAGCCAGAATCTTTTATAATCTAAATTTTCAGCGTGATTGGCTAATGATAAGCTGTCCTGAAAGGTATCGTGAATGCTTTTACCTTGCTTTACAGGGGCAAGATCTAAAACAGAAATTTCAAAATTTTTCATATTGAGATGTTAATTTTTTCAAAGTTGATCCTGAATCTCCTTTGTCAATTTCATAATTCTAAAGTGGTTTTTAAAAACCAAACAAATTTAAAACATAAAAACTGCATTAGTTACTTTTTGTAATTAATAAAAACAATGGCTCAGTTCAGGGAAAAACTATTGGAATAAAATTTTTGTTTATATGATTTTACTTATAAGGTTTTGGTAACTTGCAACATTATTTAATAACTAATAACATGAAGACAAAAATAATGTATATCGAAAACAAATCCTTCGGACATAGCGGGCCGGCATGGATTGGTTTTGTGGAATTTTCAAAGTCCGGACAAACTATTTACTGCAACGGGAAGGCTTTGAAAAAACTGAAAAGACCGGAATATATTGCCAACTATTTTGATATAGAAACCGGAGAAGAATACTGGGTATCCGGTATTAAGAAAAACGGACAGGACAGGCATTGGTGTGGAGGCGGAAAAATTATGCTTGCTAAAAACTCTATGGATGAATATCTGAAATTGGTAGATTTCAATAGCATAGACAAAAATCACTTTGAGATCGTTGAATTCTCCCAAACAGATAAAAGCAGATTTAACGAATTAGAAAATACCGAAACTGAATTCAGAGATAGCAGTTTTCATGCTACTTTTTATGATAACAACCGAAGAAAATTAATCTTAGACACTAAAATTTAAATGAAAAATATTTATTTACTGCTTTTATCATTCTTTTTAATAAGCTGCTCTTTCAATCAATTTTATAAAGACAGAGAATCAGACAAAACAGATGGTGAAAAAATTCCCATAAAATTTTATTGGGAACTTCGTTATGGAAAAAATCCGGATGATATTTATAAGTTATTTGGTGAGAAGTTTTTTGAAGTGACCGATAAAGAAAAACTTGTAAAACTTATGAATACAGTCAATGCGATTGGCCCTGTTGAAGAATACAATCTTGCCAAATGGGAAACAATGGTTGTGAAGGGAAACAACGCACGAAGTCAATACTTCTTCATGTATAATGTAAAAAGAGGAACTAAGAAAACAGAAGAATCTTTTACTTTAGAAAAGAATAAAGAAGGAGACATAAAAATCGTTGGTTACAGAGTTAATCAAGATATGCTAAACGAATAAAAATAAAGGGTTTTGAACATTTTCAGGACCCTTTTTTATTTTACAGGGTTTTAAGTGATTTTTAAAACAAATAATACGAATAAGTATATTTTAACAAAAATAATTCAACAAAAAGAGAGATATTCATTATATTCGTATACCAAATTTTTAAAAACTTTAATATGAACAAAAAAACAAACAGCCTGTTTTATAAGCAGATGCTGACGGGAAAAACTGTGTTTATGAGTTTTCTTATTGCAGCTACATTTTCCTCTTGCAGCAAAAATAATGAGGAAATTACCACCGAAGCCCAAACCAATGCCTTGAGCACAGACAATGTAAAAAAAGGAAAATTTGGAGGTCAGGACATTACCTATGAAAGAAAAAACGGAATGAATTTTTTCCAGGGAGATATTGTTCTTACCGACAAACAATTGTCAGAAGGCAGCGAACTCAATAAAGGCGGCGCCAGTTATTCCAGATGGCCCAATGGTAAAATTTATTATACCATTGCCAGCAATATGGGTTCAATCAACGTTAATAAAATCAATTCCGCAATCAGTGAGTATAATAATAAAACCAATACTCAATGGATCTACCGAAGCAATCAGTCTAACTATGTTGAATTTATTTTTGGGAGTTCATCCGGATCAGATGGCTGGGCTCATATCGGATATCGGGGCGGAAAACAAACGGTTTCTTTGGATCAGTATATTTCTGTAGGATCCGTAATTCATGAAATGGGCCACACGGTAGGTCTTTATCACGAACATACCCGCAAAGACAGAGATCAATATGTAAAAATCCTTTGGAACAATATTCAAAATGGGCAGGCTTTTAATTTTAATATCTATAATTCCGGGACAGACATAGGACCTTTCAATATTAATTCAGTGATGATGTATTGGCCAACATCCTATTCTAAAAACGGACTGCCAACAATTATAAGAGCAGACAATTCAAATTTCACTTATAACAGAACAGGTTTTACAACCGGGGATATCAATACCATCAATGCGATGTATCCTTAATTTTAAAGAATTTTTGTGACCATCAAAAAGGGAAGAATTCTTATGAATTCTTCCCTTTCTTATAATTATAATGATTAATCAAAATCCTGATTTCATTGAATTCAAAGTGGTTGGGCAATGCATTCTTCCACTCAGTCAATGTTTCGTGTGGGTTTTTGTAAAACTCCTCTTCAAACGCTTTGATTTTATCTGAAGTAATGACTCTTGCAATATCCAGCAATCCCTGTTCTGCAAATTTGGCAAGATGGCCAATGACCGTTTCTTTTACCAAACCTCTTTCGAGGGCTATTTCCCCAATGGTTTTTCCCTGTTCAAACAACTGAAAAGTTAAAACCTGAGACGGAACTTTAGCTATTTTCAGATTGATTTCCTTATCATTTTTTTCATCTAAAAGTTTCGTTTCAAGAAGGTAAATATCTCTTAAACTGTTCAGGTATTCTTCAATATCCTCCAGCCAGCTTTTAAATTCTTCGTTATATTGTTTTAAACCTTTCGCTCCTTTTATTTCAGCATAGAATTCCTTCAAAGGATCGAAAATTTTATTCCTGGTTTCTGTAAAAAAGAAATTAACCGCTCCTTTTGACTTGCTTTCAATTTCGGACCAATCTTCTTTTTGTTCAATAAAATTATTGACCTTCTGAAAAATGATACGTTCCAGCTTTTCAAATATTTTCCCAAGATTTACCGCTTCATGTTTCAATTGCAGATAAAGCTGCTTGGTCTTTACATGATCGATATTTTTGGTCACCATCGAAAGGTTGTTCCATTCTTCTACCTCTTTTAAAAACCAAGTACAATCTAATGTACGAAGTACTTTTCTGATGCTGTAATCATATTTTTCCTGGTTCAGGATGGCTTCAACATGGTCGTTGGCAATAGTATCTGTATGGAAATGTAAAATTCGGTTATCCTTGAAAATAACTTCAGGGGTAATTTTTGATTTTAACACAATTCCTTCCAATGTTCTGCAACGGGATAAAGCCACATACACCTGACCGGCTGTAAAACTTTTTCCGGCATCAATAATCACTTTATCAAACGTTAATCCCTGACTTTTATGGATGGTTACCGCCCATGCTAATTTGATAGGAAACTGCTCGAAACTTCCTAAAACTTCTTCCTGGATATTTTTATCCGTATCAAGGAAATATTTTTTCTGTTCCCAGGTTTCTCTTTTTACAACAATTTCGTTTTCGCTTTCGTCCAGTACAACACGGATTTCATTTTCATCTAATCCGATAACCTCGCCCAGTTTTCCGTTAAAATATTTCTTCTCACCGGAAATGTCATTTCGGATAAACATGATCTGGGCTCCGATTTTCAGTTCTAAAAACTGTTCGTTCGGAAACTGATTTTCTTTAAAATCACCTACCAATTTCGCTTCATACACCTGAGGATCAACTTTAATTTCTGTCAGTTTTTCCTGGTTGATTTCATCTGCCATTTTGTTGTGAGAACACAAATAAACGTAAGACTCTTTCCCCATATCAAAATCAGGATCATACCTTTCATTGAGATGATTAAAATCTATATTATCTACATCTCCATCACGGATCGCATTCAGAATTTCCAGAAACTCTTCGTCAGATTGTCTGTATACTTTTGTCAGCTCAATGGTAACAATGGGAATTTCTTTAATGGCATGGCTGTCAAAAAAGAAAGGTGAATTGTAATACATTTTCAAAATGTGCTCATCCCTCACTACCGGAGGAAGCTGAAACAAATCCCCGATAAAAAGCATCTGTACCCCTCCAAATCTTTGATTATTCCTTCTGATGAATCTCAAAGAAAAATCCATCATATCCAGAACATCTGCCCTCAACATTGAAACCTCATCAATAATAATGATTTCTACTTCTCTCAGAAGCTTCAGTTTATCTTTACGATATTTGAAATGGGGCATCAGGTCAGCAATATTATTGGCCAAACTGGTATCTATCCTTTCTGTGGTGGGAAGAAAGGTTCTTAGCGGCAGTCCAAACATAGAATGGATGGTTACTCCACCCGCATTGATTGCAGCAATTCCCGTAGGAGCTACTACAATGTGCTTTTTCTTTGTACGCCTTACAAAATCATTAAGAAATGTCGTTTTTCCTGTTCCGGCTTTCCCGGTTAAAAAAACGCTTCTGTTTGTATATTCTATTAAGTCAAAAAAATGATTGTTCATCGTTGTCAAAAATACGGAAATGAATTTGAATTTCTTACCTTGGCATAAGTTTTGAAAATTTATAAAAAGAAAAAAGTTTATTGTGAAAAAATTATTCTTTCATATCCCGGCAATAGTATTATGTACTACAATAACTCTGGTTTCATGTAATACATCAAAGAATGCCAATACCAATCTTCCTATTGATATCGCAGACAGACCTGCTGACGAAGAAAGTCAGAAATATGAACAGGCACAACTCGACCGATTAAAAGCCTCCATCGAATCTGAAGTATCAGGAGAAAAATGTACGGATGCCAATGAATGGACATTTGCTCCCATGGGATCGAAATCCTGTGGCGGGCCTCAGCAATACATTGCCTATCCTAAAAAAATAGAAGAAACTTTCTTACCAAGAGTGAATGAGTATACGGATAAAGTGAAAGCTTTTAATGAAAAGTATAATATTATGTCTGACTGTATGATGATCACGCCTCCTACATCTCTCAAATGTATCAATGGCAAGATAAGACTGATCACACCAGACAATAACTAACAATAAAGCAAAGGTTCTATATCAAATCGAAAAAGCTCTGTCCAAAAACAGAGCTTTTATATTTATTTTAAATAGATCAATGGTGAATTTTGCTTCGCAAGTGAATAGTGAATTTTTAACACCAAAAAAATTGACAAGCGCAGCGAATTGACTATTCACTATTCACCTGACAGCTTAAAATTGATGGTCTTTCACATTTTCCTTATACCACGATGAGTATTTCACATAGTTATCTGCAATTCTGTTCACTTCTCCTTCCAGTAGCTGAGCATTAATATCTTTGATTTTTTTTGCAGGAACTCCACCCCAAACTTCTCCGGATTTTATGTGAGTTCCCTGAGTTACTACAGAACCCGCTCCTACAATGGAATTCTCTTCTACAAGACAATCATCCATCACAATCGCTCCCATTCCGATCAGTACATTATCTTTAATGGTACATCCATGAACAATCGCGTTATGCCCGATAGAAACATTGTTCCCGATATTCAAAGGAAATTTCTGATAGGTACAGTGCAGCATTGCATTATCCTGAACATTCACCTTATCTCCCATTTTGATATAGTTAACATCTCCTCTGATCACTGCATTATACCAAACACTGCAATCTCTTCCCATCTCAACATCGCCAATAATGGTAGCTGTTTCTGCTAAAAAAGTATTCTCTCCAATCTGTGGTGCTTTTCCTAAAAGTTCTTTTATAAGTGCCATAATATTAATTTGAAAATTTGAAAATGAGCCAATTTGAGAATGTATGATGTGTTATCTTTTCTTGTATCTAAGTTCTAAATTACAGCGATAGCAAAAATCTAACTCTCAATTTTCAGCTTCTAACTTCTAATGCGTATTTTTGTATCTCAAATTTAACGAAAAAATGCGTACCGTACTTATAGAACCAACTGAAAACCCAAAAGTGATGAAATTTGTAGCAGATTACAATCTCATTCCAGGGTCTTTAGAACTGGATAGAAATTCAGATATTTCAGAAATTCCTTTAGCACAGGAACTTTTCAATTATCCTTTTGTGGAAAGAGTTTTCATTACGGCTAATTTTGTAGCTGTAGCAAAACAGGATACCATAGAATGGGAACATGTAGCTGAAAGTCTGAAAAATGTGATTGAGGATGAATTATTGGCAAACCCAAGAATTTATCTTCAGAAGAAAAAAGAAATGTATCAGATTTATGCTGAAATGACTCCGAATCCCAATGTAATGAAGTTTGTGTCAAGCAAGCTGCTGATGGATGGTTTTGTGGAAGTAAAATCGAAAGAAGCTGCTGAAGAAGTTCCTTTGGCGCTGGCTATTTTTAAAGAATTTGATTTTGCAACGGAAGTTTTCATTTCTGACAACTTTGTAGCGGTAACCAGAAATAATTCTGTAGAATGGCATCAGGTAATGATGACTGTTCGTGCGCTTATTGCTGAATATCTTCAAAACGGAGGTGAAATTTCAAAAATAGAACCTCAGAAACATGAAAACCCTGTTGAAAAAATCATCAACAGAGATTATACTGAAGATGAGCAGAAGATTTCTGACATTTTAAATGAATATGTAGCTCCTGCCGTAGAAAATGATGGAGGAAAGATTTCTTTGATGGAATATGATCAGGAAAATAAAACGGCAAAAATGCTTCTGCAGGGTGCATGCTCTGGCTGTCCAAGCTCTACAGCTACTTTGAAAAACGGAATTGAAAATATTTTAAAACAATTCGTTCCTGATTTAGTAGAAAGAGTGGAAGCTGTAAACGGATAAAACAGTGGAAATGCCTCCCGAAAAGAAAATTATCATCATTATAGGAAGTGCTTCTAAAAGTTCCAGCAATCAGAAACTGATGGAACAGGTACTGAAAAAAATGGATCATGCAGATTTCAAGATGTATGATGATCTTTCTGTTCTTCCGCATTTTGATACCGCATTAACCGACGCTCACACTCCGGAAGAAGTTCTGAAAATCAGAGAGGACATTAAAAATTCAGCAGGCGTACTATTTTCTACACCGGAATATATTTTCAGTATTCCCGGAAGATTAAAGAATCTGTTGGAATGGTGTGTTTCCACAACAGTATTTTCTGAAAAACCGGTTGCTGTGATCACCGCTTCTGCCAATGGAGAAAAAGGCCATGAAGAGTTATTATTGATTTTAAAGACCCTCGGAGCGGTAACAGATGATAAACATCAGGCATTAATAAAAGGGATAAAAGGCAAATTTGACAGCAATGGCTTACTGGAAAGTAATACCTTTGCTAAAGTATCAGAATTAGTAACAGATTTTACAACTTCTGTTTCATAATTAAAAATTAGAATATTGAATAAGAAAGGAATTTTACTGGTCAACCTCGGATCACCGAGATCAACTTCTGTAAACGACGTAAAGGAATATCTTGATGAATTTTTGATGGACGAAAAAGTGATTGATTATCGCTGGATCTTCCGTGCCCTTCTTGTACAGGGAATTATTCTGAAAACAAGACCTGCAAAATCTGCTGAAGCTTATAAAACAGTCTGGACGGATAAAGGTTCTCCACTGATTGTTATTACTGAACAGATTCAGAAAAAACTTCAGAAAGTGGTAGATGTTCCGGTGGAAATCGGAATGAGGTATGCAGAACCGAGTATTGAAACCGGTATTCAGAAACTGGTAGATCAGGGAATCACTGAAATCGTTCTTTTTCCTCTCTATCCTCAATATGCGATGAGTACTACGGAAACAGTGATTGAAAAAGCAGAAGAAGTCAGAAAGAAGAAGTTTCCAAAAGTAAAGATCAATTATATTCAACCTTTCTATAACAGGGATATCTACATCAACTGTCTGGCGGAAAGTATTAAAGAAAAACTTCCTGAAAATTTTGATGCCCTGCAGTTTTCGTATCATGGGGTTCCGGAAAGACATATTTATAAAACGGATCCTACCAAAACCTGTAACCTCAACGACTGTTGTTCCAGAGATGATAATCCAAGTCATCAATTCTGCTACCGTCATCAATGTTATAAAACGACACAGCGTGTTATCGAAAAACTGGATTTACCGAAAGAAAAAACAATCGTTTCTTTCCAGTCAAGATTAGGAAAAGACAAATGGATTGAGCCATATACCGACGAAACATTGGAAACCATTGGCAAAAAAGGGATAAAAAACCTGGCTATCGTCTGCCCGGCTTTTGTTTCGGATTGTCTTGAGACCCTGGAAGAAATTTCTGTGGAAGGGAAAGAACAGTTTATGCATGGTGGTGGTGAAAATTTCCACTATATTCCATGTTTGAATGATGAAGACCGTTGGATTGAAGTCGTAAAAATCCTTTGTGAAGAAAAACTGAATGATTTCTATCTGGTATAGTTTACTTTACACTAAATATACAAAAGGCCACAAGAATTAACTTGCGGCCTTTTTGTTGAATATATTAAAAAATTTGGTGCTACTTTTTAATCAGGTTTCCTGCTTTCTCTCCGTTTACCATTACAATATATACTCCCGGAAGAATATTGGAAGGAAGCTGGATATTAAGTCTGTTTACTCCATCGGTAATTTCTACTTTTTCAGAAATTTCTTTCTTACCTGTAAGACTTACCAATTCTACAATTCCTTTTCCTGATTTCCCTTCAAAGTTTATAGTGAATCTGTCAGTTGCAGGATTTGGACTTATAGTATACAGAGCTGTCTCTGCTGCGGCTGCTTTTCCTGCCGGAGAAGTTCCACCTCCTACCCCTACAGCGTTCCAGGCATTTTTAACCTGAGTCACTTCATTGCTGGTTGCTCCGTATAAATCGGTAGCTGCCTGAATAGAATAGGTTCTTGCACTTGCATAAGTAGAAGAAGAAGTCAGATAAGTCGTTAAAGTTCTGTAAGCAATAGCTCCTGCTTTATCCAGTCCGATGGCTGAAACATTATAAGCAAAGCCTTTGTCATTAGTACCGGAACCTCCTGTAACCAGTAGATAATACCAGAAGTTAAGGACTCCTGAGTTGGTATGAACTCCACAATAATCATTAGATTGGCTTGGAGTTACACAACCGGAAGTTGTTGTTGTTTTCCAATACGTTCCCAGATAAGTATCAGGCTGGCTGTATGCGTTAGGATTAGCCATATTTCGGATCACATAATTGAAATCTTCACCCAATGTCCAGCTTGCCTGTGTAGGTCTTGCCCAACGTTCAATGGTATTTCCGAAGATATCTGAGAATCCTTCATTCAATGCTCCGGGTTCTCTCTGATAGACAAGGTTAGCCGTTTTAGAAGTGAGTCCGTGTGTAATTTCGTGACCACAAACATCTATTGCTGTTAAAGGTTTTCCACCGTTTGTTGTAGAGCTTCCATCTCCATAAGTCATTCTGGAACCATCCCAAAATGCATTAAAATAGTTGCTGGAATAATGAACATATGATTTAATAGCGAAATTATTATTATCAATACTCTTACGTCCATATTTTGTATAAAAATAATCTACTGTCATTTCAGCTCCCCAATGGGCATCGGCAGCGTATTGATCTTTATTTGTATTAACATTATTCCAGTTATTGTCTGTATCTGTAAAGTCTACAGCAGAAGCATAGCTGGTTCCTTTTTTAAGGTTATAGGTTTCTACAGCTGTTCCTGCATTTCTTCCTGTTTCTCTTAATCGGTAGCTTCCGTTATAAGAATCTGTAGTGATGCTACGGGTTCCGCTATATCCTGTAACGGCTGTTCCCGGGCTGTTCACTTCATGAATAATGGCATCTACACCTAATACTTTTCCATTTTTAGCATCTACGAAAACATATTGTCTGCTTAATGGTTTTTCAGCATAGATATCAAATTTATAAGCTAGTCTCAGATCATTCAGCTTATCATCATCAGGATCTGAATAATACACTAATTCTCCTTTAGGGGCAAAGCTTGCATTGGGATCACCCGTTTCTTTTTTCAGAAAATCTTCCTCCTCTTTATTTTTCCATTTATAGGAATCTGCTCCCACAAATGACAAAGCACTTTGTAATGCAACATTTTCAGCAAGGCTGGCATTTTTATCAAGTTCTTTCGGAAGTTTAAGAACCCATTTTCCTGACTGTCCTATAATTTTACCATTTTTTGTCTGTACTGCCATCATTCCGTATTCTACAGGAATATCATTAACAGTCTGTTGAAATCTTTGGGTTTCAAAACCTAATGCATCCTTTTCCAAGCCTAGTTTACGAGCTTGTCCCGGAGAAAGTCTCTGAGACGCTTCGTCAAATAAAACAGGGTTCCCCTGATAGGCAGGAGCATTTTTTTCAAATCTCATAAACTCGGCATGTAATCCGCTTTTTCCCGGAATTAGTTTTGATGGTGTGTTTTGCCCAAAAACAAATGAGCAGGCGGCAACACTTGCCACTAAGATAAATTTCGTTTTCATAATAATATTTGGTTGGTTGTGGTGACGAATTTATAAACTTTTCACAATAAAATGATATAAAAAATGAATAAAATTCAATTGATATTATAAATCAATAAATAAAACACAATGATGATTTTAAAACAAAGAAAATTATTTAAAGATAATTTTTCTGTAATACAAACTTTACATTAAAATAATTAATTAAAATCAAAATTTTGTGAATTATTTTTTTTCACTATGTAGTGCATTATAATTAAAAAAAATAACCCTATTCTGAGATTTTAGAGCGCATTTTATTTCAATATGGGCAAAAAAATTAGGACTATCTTAAGAGACAGTCCTAATTTATATGTATATTTTTTATACAAAAATGATATCAAGTCATTGCTTATCGTTTATTGGCAATTGGGGTTCTGAATTCTCCGTACCCCATAAGACCATCATAATTTCTTCCGAACGGTGCATAATAAAGGAATGCCTGATAGAGGTTTTCTGTCTGCCAGAAGTTACCATTTACTTCCCCAAAATTCAGAGAGCCATTTCCTTCTTTTGTTACCAAAACGTAGTTATAAAAACCTTGCTTCAGGAATATTTTGGCTACATATTGTTTCGTGGCAGGATCATATTGCATCTGATTTTCTTTGCCTGGTTTAAAATTATTAAATCCTCCCAGCACATAGATTTCTTTATCCACAGGATCTGAATCCAGGTAGAAATGTACCCATGAATAGTCCGCCTCCCTTTCTGCATCTCTTTCCCGTCCCAGATCATTTCTCCTGTAATACCATGCTCCATTGACATCCGGCTGGTATTGGTAATTCAAAGGAAATGCCCATACCGGATGAAGATAGGTTTGGTTAACATCATCTTTTATTTCAGTGGCACGCACCATATCTGCTGCCATATTCATATTTTTATTATCAAAATAATAAAACTCATTGTCTCCAGGGAACGTAAGATTCGTCTGCTGAAAAAGCACCTGATTTCCTAAAACGCTGCTTGGCTTAAGATTAGAAATCACCATATTCGGGTTGTTATTCTGCATCACATTCATAGTGATTGAATTAACATTGGAAGAAATATCTCCTCCTTTCGGAGAAACATTCACTTCTACCCTTTGATTAATGTTGGGATTTTTTGCATCTGCAAATCTTGAAATATTTAAACCTACAGAGGTTACATCCTCAACCAGATAAAACCTTTTTTTGAAAAGAGGCTGGTCTGCAGAATCTTTATAAACAATCAGCTCATAATTCCCTGAAATCTTCAGCTGGATTTTATCATTCGGAAAAACCAGTTTATAATGAGTGTATGCCTGCAATGTATTGAAAGAATACTGAAACTGATCCAGCAATGCATTCATACTTCCGGTTGCAAATTCTGTAAAAAACAGGTTATCCTCATTCCAGTTTCTGTCATAATGTTTAAAGGTATACCGGTAGATCTGACTGCCATTTGTAAGATCATCAAAGCCCAGAACCAACTGTTCTCCTATCTTAATTACCGGAGTTTCATCATTCGTCTGAGGATTGAACAACTGAACACTTTGGATATTTTGTCCAAAAACCAGTCCGCCCAAAGAAAGTAAGAGTATTCGCAAAGTTTTCATTATGACGAAGATAACGAAAAATAGCCATTTTCTTAATAATATCGTATTTTTGAATAAAAAATATTCAGATATGCTTCAGATTCAAGGTTTCGTATTCAACTTTGCGAGTGAAAATACTTACATCATCTATAACGAAAATAAAAATGCCTGGTTAATTGATCCGGGAAATATGAATGCTCAGGAAACTCAAGCTATTGATCATTTTATTACAGAGAAAGAGCTGAAGATTCAGAAAATCCTTTTGACCCACGCTCATATTGATCATGTATTCGGACTACAGTGGGCTTTTGATAAATTCAATATCCCCGTGAATATGCATCAGGAAGATCAGGAAGTATTGGATATGCTTCAGGCGAGCGGTGTAAGATTCGGAATGCAGATAGATCCGGTAAAAGTAGATGTAGAATATATCAAGGAAGGAGATGAACTGGATTTAGATGGCGAGAAATTTAAAATTTATCATGTCCCAGGACATTCGCCGGGAAGTGTTGTTTACCATAATGAAAATCAGAAATTCATGATTTCAGGAGATGTTCTTTTTGAAGGCAGTATCGGAAGAACAGATTTGTATAAAGGAAATTATGATCAGCTGATTGAGGGAATTAAATCAAAACTATTCATTCTGGATAATGAAACACAGGTTTTCTCAGGACATGGAAATCCTACATCTATTGGATTTGAGAAGCAGTATAATCCATTTTTGAAGTAAGAGAGTTTGAGAGTTTGAGAGTCATATAAACGTCTTAAATCAACCTTAGATCTGACACTTTATATAAAAAATCATGTTCGATAAAATTTAAATATAATGAACAGGACACTCCTCCGGAGCTTTATTTTACGGCAATCTCATTTTTTCTACTAACAGTTAATCCCGATGGGATCAAATCCAGCTTCAATAGGAGTTAACTGTTAATAGGACGTATTTATTTAAAATTAGAGCTCCGGAGGAGCGACCTGTTAATTCATGCTGTAAATATTGATATTTTCAATGTATTTATACTTTTTATCGGACAGTAATAATAAACCGTCAGGACTAAGCCTGACGGTTTTGTTGTTATAAAGAAATAGAGTTTAGAAATCTAAAGTGATGGAAGCTCTGGCAGCTGCTCCCATAATAGGTCTTGCCATGATGATTCCATCTCCATTGGGTGATCCGGCTCTTGGATCTCCTTCTGTAATACCAATCGTATTAAAGATATTGGTACCATCCACTGCAAAACGTATTTTTCCTAACTGATAAGACATTCCTGCTCCAAATTCTGTGAAAGAAGGTAAAGTCTGTACATTCAGCTCATCCTGGAAGCGTTTTCCGTAATAATTCATGCTTACATAAGCTCTCCATGACTTGGTAATGTTCACAGCCGGTGAAATATTAAAATAAAACTTCGGCATTCTTCTCACCACATTTCCTTCCAGAAGACTTCCGGCTTCAAGGTTTTTATATTTTGGACTCTGAACTGTTCCGTTAAAGGTAACTTCCAACATATTATTGAATAAGCGGGCATACCCTTCTACCTCAACTCCATAGTTTTCTGTATTGGCAAAGGTATTTTCAGATTTTCCATCAGAGAAAATATCTGTAAATGAAAGGTTCTTCAAGGTAGAATAGAACGGAATCACGGCAATATCAAAGGTACGCGAGTAGTATTTATATCCTACTTCCAGCTGATTGGTGGTTACAGATTTTAACGGTTTATCAGGAGTCGGGTTGGAGAAATAATTGTAGTACGCTTCCTCATTCGGAGATCTGAAACCATTAGAAAAACGTGCATATACTGCATTCTCTCTGTTGATTTTATAATTCGCTGCTAATGTGAAAGAAACTTTATCTACGTTAAAATTCCAGTAAGTAAATTTATTTCCCAGTACACTCATATTATCATCAGCAGTTGTTGTGTTGAAACCGTGAGTTCCATCTGTTGTTAACCCTGAGTTATTTAAATTGGAAGTTGTTGTATTGGCAAAATTTCCTTTGTAATAATCATGGCTGTAACGAAGGCCTCCGTTCACACTTAAAGCATCGGTAATATTATAATCTAAGTTTACATAAAGGTCATTCAAACTTCCCTGAGTTTGTGTTCTTCTTTGCAGGAATGTCATATCCATCACCCCATTATAGGTTTTAGAATACCCATCATCTGTAGGGCTCATAGAAGGGTTTACCAGATTTAAAAGCTCAGGTCTGTCTGTTGCTGTGGTCAGAATATTGCTCCAGTTCCAATATTGCTGAGATTTCCAGTTGGATTTGTAAAAACCTGCCGTAATATTTCCTTTATCAAATTTATAATTGAACTGTAAATCATTCACAAAGTTATTCATCTGCTTGTCAATCGCCCAGAATCCTAATTTTTGTACGTACTCAGGATTTACAACGGCTCCGTTGCTTACCAGAGAATACTGATAATTGCTCATTCCAAGCCCGCCGTCTTTCACAGCGTCAGTCGCATATTTAGAAGCCACTTTGGGTGGTCCTGCCGGGAAAATCCCCGTATAGTTCATGTTGATATCCGTATATCGGGTTTTGTTTAAAACCGTGAAATTATTTCCAAGATCATATTTAAACTCAGCCCCTAGTACATCTACTTTCGGATGGATTCCGTCTTCAAGATTTCTGTTGAAAAACCCGCCTCCGGCCTGTGGAATATTCAGTTGGCTGATTGCTCTGTAATTATACGTTCCATAATTAGGATCAAACCCCTGGAATCCTTTCAGTTTATTTCCGTTTTGCACCAATGGAATAGGAAGGAAGAATGTATTTCTGTCATCCAGTTTTTTGTAATACACTTTTACATAACCTTTATCAAAGACATATTTAAGATTCATTCTGATTTGTCCGCCGTTATTGGCTTTGAAACCTGTTTTTCTGATTCCGTCATCTGTTCTGTAAAAACCTCCGACATTGAAAAACAATTTATCCTGAACCAATGCTCCACCTACGTTAACATCGGTACGCATTAATCCATAAGTACTTGTTTCCAGTTTTGCTGTACCTCTGAAATCATTGGTTCCTTCTCTGGTAATAAAGTTGATCAGACCACCGGGAGAATTCGTGGCGTAAATAGATCCGGAACCTCCTCTCAGAGCTTCCATACGATTCACGGAGTTATCTACACGGAAAAAGTTATCCGCATTGGCAAACTGAAGCGCACCATCTTCAAAAACGGGAAGACCATCTTCCTGTACCTGTACAAATTCATAGGCTCCTGCAGAAGGAATCCCTCTTGCAAAAAGGTTGTTTCCTACTTCACCTCCTGAAGTTTCCACGGCAAACCCTGGAACTCTCTGTAATAAAGCAGCAGCACTGATTGGATTCTGCTTCTGGATTTCTTTGGAGCTGAATGTAGAAATTGCAGTACTGGATTCTATTTTTTTCTTCGGGTTTGAATTTCCGGTAATAACAATCTGATCTATAGAAGAAACTTTTGCAGAATCCTGCGGAGTTTCCTGAGCATAAGCATTATTAAAATATAACGTAGCTGTAGCGGCAATTAAAAAGATCGATTTTTTTTTCATAGCCATATTTTTTATTGTTAGTTTCAGTTTTGTTGTAATTGTAAATACACTCCATTGGTCCAACCGAATCCATCCTGATTGGGGTATTCCCCGCCGCCTGCTATTGTTTCTGTGTCTAATGCATTGTATTTTTCCATCAGTTTTCCAGTGTTTTTGTAGACTCTTTCTACGTTTGAACACCAGTTGTCTTTAATTTTTTCTGCCAGCTCATTAAAGCCATAATTTTTCATTGCTTTAAAGCCCAGCCATTGATAAGGAGCCCATGCATTGGGAAGATCCCATTGCTGTCCTGAGTTTTTGGTTGTGGTGACAAGCCCGCCTTTATAAAGAAATTTTTCAGCAACCGCTTTGGCCACCGCTTCAGCTTGTGTATGGTCTGCAATTCCCAGGAATAAAGGGTAAAGAGCAGCAATATGTTCAGACGGTGTTTTTGTGTTTTTTTTAGTGTGATAATCTTTATAATTGTTAGTATTTCCATCCCAGAAATATTTATTGATCATCTGTCTTCGGCTTGCTGCTCTTTCTGAAAAATAATTTTCTTTTTCACTCAGATTGTGAAGCGCTGATGATTTCGCCAAAGTTGTTTCCAAATGCCATAAAAGACAGTTCAGATCAACCTGTGCAAGGTTCAGCGTTTCTATCGTCTGTATATTTTCTCCGTCTGCGAACCATCTGCTGGAAAAATCCCAGCCGGATTCACAGGCACTTCTTATATTTCTGTAAAATTCATCTCCTGAAGTTTTTTCATGATCTTCAATATCGATCAGGTAACTTTCAGGGCGAGGTGCATTTTCTGCATCGTAATAACGGTTCAGAATATCTCCGTCTATTGTTTTAACTACTCTTTTTACACTGGAATTGTTTTCAAGCCATTCTTCACCATTCATCCAGAAAGCATATTCTTTTTCCAAAGTGTCATGGTATTCTGTATAAATTCCTTCGTCATTTGTGGTTTCAAAAAGAAGATCCAGCATTAATGAAAAATAGGGAGGCTGTGATCTGCTCAGGAAATGAGTTCTGCTGGCATTGGGAACAAATCCTACGTTTTGAATCAGATAAGAACAGTTCTCAATAATGTTATTCATCATTTCTACTCTGCCGGAAGCTTTTAGCCCAAGCATAATAAAATAGCTGTCCCAATAGAAAAACTCATTGAAACGACCTCCAGGAACAATGTAAGGTTTTGGTAATTTTAAAAGCGTTCCTTTTTCTTCATAGGCTGTACGGGTTAATTCATCCCATAATTTCTCAATATGTTCGCCAATAGGAAGTTGTTCTTCTCTGTGTACGGAAACTCTTGCTCCCAAAAAGTCAAAATGAGTCATCACAAAATCTTTCAGATCAAAACCTTCAGTATTTTTTGTTTGTTCATAATCTTCATTAATCTTTGCAATGGGAAACAGAGGAACTGCATCCGTCATCATTTTCTGATCTTCAAAAATTTCAGATCTCTGTACATCATCAAACAGACTTTGAATTTCGTTTATGTAAAGCTGATTACTCATTGTTATTTTTTAGGATTAATTTTTAATTTATTCATGAAAACCGCTGAGGTGATCAGTAATGAAAGCGGAATCAGGGAAAGGTAAAATGCCTGTTGTCCACTAAACTCCTGAAACACAAAACCGGTAATGATAGAACCTATAGTTCCCCCGATTGCTGAGAAAACAACAATCAGTCCTGACATGGCACTGTGTAAATATTTGGGGATGGATGCCAGAATTACAGAATTAATGCTCGGATAAATAGGTGCCAGCAAACCTCCCATTAAAGGAAATAAATAGACAACCAGAGGAGCATTCGCCCAGTTTGTATTCTTATCAATAGTAATATTATGTGTAAGGGGTAAAACCAGCAGTAAACTAATAGCAAAACCTACTACACAAAAAGAAACAACATAGATCCAGCTGAATTTTTTGGAGAAGAATCCCGATAAAAATCTTCCCAATGCAAAAGCTCCTGCCAAAACCGCTCCTGCCTGAATACTCATTGAGGTAGGCACTTTTAAAATCTCTTTATAAAAAGTAGGAGTCCATGTCTGAAAACTCTGCTCTACCAATACAAAAAGGAAAGCACATAATAAGAAACACAACACTTTTTTATAACTGAACAGGCTTGCACTGTTTTTTAAATCTCCCAAAAGATCTGTTTTCTCACTTTTAACTTCCTGCTCATTGAGTTTTGAAAAGAACAGGAATAAAAAAGATAAACTTGAAAGTGCTCCCAGCACCCAATACACATTCAGCCATTCGGTAGATTTCGGATTGTGATCATCAATATATAAACTGAATAATACATTTCCCGCCAATACGCCAATCATAAAAAAGCCTTCCAGAAATCCCATGAAACTGGAATGTTCTTTATCTGTTTCCGTTACTAATCCAATAGAAGTAAAAACTGATATTTTGATCAGTGCAAAGGAAACTCCTACCGTGGCAAATAATAATTTAAATACCCAGAAATCATTGGTAAATGGCATTACAAAACACATACAGCTTACCAGGAGTAAGGCGGTCAGCATTGATTTTTTGATTCCTATTTTAGGAAGGAATGAAGCCAGAATGAAAGAACATATGGCGATTGGAAGATCTTTGAAACCTTCCAAAACACTGGCCGAAGATTTTGAAATCCCAAAATTCTGCTGTACCTGTAGAATAACTGTTCCTACAGAATTCAGAAGAATTGCGAAGACAAAATAGTTTAAAAATAAAACGGCCTTGATGTTAATATTTTTCATTCAGGTTATTTCTTGTCGGCTAAGATAGAAGCATTTCTGTTAACGATAATTTAACACAGTAAATCAATATTTGAACTATATTAATATATTTAGTATTTTTAGTAATTAAATATGATTAATTAAATGAAAGTTACTTTTGAAAGGGTGATCCCAAATGAAAAGAGCTCGTTCCGTACCATTCATAATAATTCCCCTATTTCAGAATTTAAATGGGAGTATCATTATCATCCCGAAATTGAGCTGGTATGTGTCATTTCCGGGAACGGAACCCGCCATGTAGGCTACCATAAAAGTAATTATACGAATGGAGATCTGGTATTGATCGGATCCAATATTCCCCACTCCGGATTTGGACTGAATTCTATTGATCCGCATGAGGAAATTGTACTTCAGTTCAAGGAAGAAATCCTTCAGTTTCCCCAGCAGGAGGTAGAAGCCAGATCTATTAAAAATCTGTTGGAACTTTCAAAATACGGGATTCATTTTCATCAAAAAGTAAAAAAGGTAATGCTTCCCAAACTAAAACTGATGCTGGAATCAGAAGGGTATAAAAGATATTTACTATTGCTTGAAATTCTTTTTGAGCTTTCAAAATGTGAGGATTATGAGCTCTTGAATAAGGAAATCATGCCCTATACCATTATTTCCAAAAACAAAACCCGCCTTGAGAATATCTTTACGTATGTGGAGCATCATTATGACAAGGAAATTGATATTGAAGATGTTGCAAAACTGGCCAATCTGACTTTACCTGCTTTCTGTAATTTCTTTAAAAAAGCCACCCAGATTACGTTTACAGAGTTTGTAAACCGCTACAGAATTAATAAAGCATGTCTTTTGATGGCACAGGACAGATCTATTTCAGAATGCAGTTATCAATGCGGCTTTAATAATGTCACCTATTTTAATAGGATGTTCAAAAAATATACAGGGAAAACGCCTTCAGAGTTTATCAAGAACTACTCTCACAATAAAGTCAATATAGATTTAAAGGTTGAAAAAGAGGTTAAAAGTAAGGTGAGTTTTTGATAGTGTAAAGAGACTCCTACAGAGTGACAAGGTTGGTGGATAGACCATATCTCGTATTTGTCATTGCGTAGGAATCCAGACTCTCTTCAAATTTTGTAATAATTTACAATAAAAGATATGCAGAGACTCTTACAGAGTGACAAGGTGTGTGGATAGACCATATCTCGTATTTGTCATTCCGTAGGAATCCAAGCTTAACTCAAATTTTACAATGGGTTACAATAAAAATAGGATAAGCTATACTGAGACTCCTACGGAGAGAAAAAGTGTGTGGATAAGCTGCAAGTATTATGTTGCAATCAACAAAAAAGCCACTCTAAAAAGAGCAGCTTTGTATTATTGAGTAAAACCAGTAACTAAATAAACCAGCAACCAGCAATTATTTCCATTTAATATTACATCCCATGCTTGGTCTCTGGATTTCTTCCTGAGCTTCTCCAGCTAAAAGATTTTCAAAAGCGATGATTAAATCTTCACCGGTTACATCTTTATTATTTCCAGGTCTCGAATCATCCATCTGTCCTCTGTATACAAGATCAAGCTTGTCATCAAAGAAATAAAAATCAGGTGTACATGCAGCATCATAAGCTTTTGCTACAGCCTGGCTTTCATCAAATAAATATGGAAAATCAAATCTTCTCTCGATTTGGAATTCAATCATTTTTTCCGGAGAATCTGCCGGATATTTTTCAATGTCATTTGCATTAATGGCGATGAATTCAATTCCACGCTCGTTATAATCTTCGTATAATTCATTGATCTTGTCAATCACATGCAGAACAAACGGGCAGTGGTTACACATAAAGATCACCAAAGTACCTTTTTCTCCTTTCAGTTCGTCCAAAGACTGAAGTTCATTCGTTTTTGACGGGTTAGGAAGTTCAAAAAACGGAGCCTTTGTTCCTAATGCCAGCATATTTGAGGGAGTATTCATATCCTTATTTCTTTACCGGCAAAGATAATTATTTCTTTTGTTAATTGAGCCGAGTTCTGAAACATGCATTTTATTTTTGGTAGAGGATGGAAGCTGGAAGATAATAGGGCTTCAAAAATAGTTATAGTCAAATTCTATTATTAAATTTATTTACCCCTGAAATAACTTCCAGCCCCCATTCTTCCAGCTTCCAGCCTTTGATTTATTTTCTTTAAATAGTCAGCAAGTCTATAAAACTTACAATATCCTTTGGAACTTATATCAAAAAGTTTGTAGTTTTGCTAACGCTGTTAGTAAATAAATATCATGGGTCTACATGAACGCCGTCAACGAGAAAAAGAATCCATCCGTGCAAATATTTTGCAGGCTGCTTTTACGTTGGCTAAAACTGAAGGCTGGGGTTCGCTTTCTATGCGTAAGATAGCTGATGCTATTGAGTATAGTGCACCTGTTGTATATGATTATTTTGAAAATAAAGAAGCTATCCTATTTGAAATTTCTTTAGATGGCTTCCACAAATTACATATAGAATTATTAAAAGCTCAGCAGAAACACGATACTCCGGAAGAGCAGCTTGTTGCTATTGTGGATGCTTACTGGAACTTTGCTTTTAAAAATAAGGAATATTACCAGCTTATGTTTGGTCTTGGAATGCAGTGTTGCGGAAAAGGTCAGATGAAAAAGGAATTCTCATCATTTCAGGAGCTTATCTATGAATGTACTTATGAGATTATCAAGAAAAACGGATCCAATCCGGACAATGCCTGCCATATGTCTCATGCTCTGTTTTCTGCGGTACACGGAATGATCTCTATTATGATGATGCGTACAGCTGATATTCCTGCAACAATGAATAAGACTACATTGGACGAAACTGTTTCGGCTTTCATTAAGTCTTTGTAAATTTTTTTTGAATTAAAAATTAACACCGTTAGGAAACTTAACACCGAATAATTAAAAGTATTCTGTTATTCCTGATTAAAACTCAATCATTTATGAAACCATTCATAGAATTCAGTTGTTAAAATTAGTCATTTTTTGCTTACGAATTAACACTGTTAGTAAAATTAACACACCTTACACCATCATTATACACTTAAATACATTAAAAACAATTTTCAATTATGGAAACAATCGACTTTATCGGACATTAAAAATTCTGTAATTTTTTTTGAACTAATTATTAACACTGTTAGGAAAAAATACAGCATTTATTAAAACACTTTACTTACCTCTAACACTTCATTAAAAAAATTAAACCAAAATGAAAATACCTGGAAAAACAAGGTTTATTGTACTTATTGCAAGTATAATTCTTTTACAGAGCTGCACAAAAGCCGCAGAAGGAACCAATGCCGCACCTCCAGCTCCAGAACTTCCGGTTTATACCGTTATTACATCACCCGCAACTACATATCAGGAATTCCCAACTGCTTTGGAAGGGAAAAACAACGTAGAAATAAGATCTCAGGTAGACGGATATCTGGATAGAATCTATGTGGAAGAAGGCGCTTATGTAAGAGCAGGACAACCGTTATTTAAAATAGATTCAAGAAGCTACGGTGAGCAGATGAATATGGCTCAGGCAAATCTTCAGGCTGCGAATGCCAATATCCAAAAAGCAAGAGTGGAAGTAGAAAGACTTCAGCCACTGGTTGCTGCAAAAGTAGTTTCTGATGTACAGCTTAAAACAGCAAAAGCCAATTATGATGCCGCTGTTGCCGCTGCTTCACAAGCCAAAGCCTCTGTAGGAAACGCAAGAATCAATGTAGGATTTACAACGATTACAGCTCCAGTGAGCGGTTATATTGGAAGAATTCCTTACAAAAAAGGAAGTCTGATCTCCAGAACAGATGTAAATCCATTGACATTATTATCTGATATCAGTGAAATCTACGCGTATTTCTCTTTAAGTGAACTTGACTTCATTGCGTTCCAGAATAAATATCCGGGAGCAAGTTTAGAAGAAAAGCTTAAAAATATGCCAATGGTAGATCTTGTCATTGCTGATAACAGTACTTACCCTGAAAAAGGAAGATTAAGTATTGTAGACGGACAGTTTGATAAAACTACCGGAGCCATCAGTGTACGTGCCGTTTTCCCTAATGCCAACGGAACTTTAAGAACCGGAAACACAGGAAGAGTGCGTATGCCTCAACTGATCTCAAATGCTGTAGTAATTCCTCAGGAATCCACATTTGAAATTCAGGATAAAACCTATGTATATGTGATGGATAAGGATAAAAAAGTAATGGGAAGACCTATTAAAATAGCTGGAAAAACAGAGAGCTATTACTTTATTTCTGAAGGACTTTCCCGTGGAGAAAAAATCGTATTCACAGGAATTGGAAACTTGAAAGATGGTGCTTCCATTAAGCCGAAAAATATTTCTTCTGACAGCTTATTAAAAGCAAAACCATTATAGTCCCTTTTCCCAATACAGAAGACTAAAAAAATAAACTTCTTATGTTAAAACAATTTATAGAAAGACCGGTCCTTTCAACGGTCATCTCCATAATACTCTTATTATTGGGAGCTTTGTCTCTCTTTAATTTACCGATTGCCCTTTTTCCGGATATCGCTCCTCCAAGCGTTCAGGTAACGGCATTCTATCCTGGAGCGAATGCTGAGGTTGTTGCACGTTCGGTGGCTACTCCTATTGAGGAAGCAGTGAACGGTGTGGAAAATATGACCTACATGACTTCTAACTCCAGTAATGACGGTACCATGACACTTAGTGTATACTTCAAGCAGGGAGCAGATGCTGATAATGCGGCGGTAAACGTACAGAACCGTGTATCGAAAGCAATGAGCCAGCTGCCTCAGGAAGTAGTACAAGCCGGGATTTCAACCCAGAAAGTGCAGAACAGTATGATCATGTTCATGGGATTAACCAGTGAAAATGAAAAGCAATACGATGAATTATTCCTTCAAAATTATCTGAAGATCAACGTAATTCCACAGATACAGCGTATCCCGGGAGTTGCACAGGCTCAGGTATTCGGTACAAGGGATTATTCCATGAGAATCTGGCTGAAACCGGATCGTCTGGCATCTAACAGCCTTTCTCCTCAGGAAGTTTTGGGAGCGATTAAAGATCACAACCTTGAAGCCGCTCCTGGCCGTCTTGGACAGGGAAGTAAGGAAACTTACGAATATATCCTTAAATACAAAGGGAAACTGAATAAGAATGAAGATTATGAAAACATCGCGATCAAAGCGAACAGTGATGGTTCTTTCTTAAGATTAAAAGATGTTGCACGAGTAGAATTCGGATCTTATACATATACTGCCACCAACAGAGTAGACGGAAAACCGGTTGCCGGATTTGCCATCTTACAAACCGCAGGTTCCAATGCCAATGAGATCCTGACCGAAATTGAACAGCAGGTGAAAGTAATGGAAACTACCCTTCCAAAAGGAGTGAAGCCTATTATTATGTATAATTCCAAAGACTTTTTGGATGCTTCGATTCATCAGGTTGTAGAAACGCTTGTTATTGCTTTCGTCTTGGTATTTATTGTGGTATTTATCTTCCTTCAGGATTTCAGATCTACATTAATTCCGGCTATTGCCGTACCGGTAGCGATTATCGGAACATTCTTCTTCCTGCAGTTATTTGGTTTCAGTATCAACATGCTTACCTTATTTGCATTGGTACTCGCCATTGGTATTGTAGTGGATGATGCCATTGTAGTAGTGGAAGCCGTCCATTCTAAAATGGAACAGACAGGAATGCCTGTAGAGCATGCAACGATGCACTCAATGAGTGAAATTTCTGGAGCCATTATTTCCATCACACTGGTAATGTGTGCCGTGTTTATTCCGGTTGGTTTCATGCAGGGACCTGCAGGAGTTTTCTACAGACAGTTTGCCTTCACACTAGCGATTGCAATTTTAATTTCAGCAGTGAATGCATTAACCTTGAGTCCTGCATTATGTGCGATGTTCTTAAATGATCCTCAGGGAGAACACGGTGAGCATGGTCATAAAAAAGGTTTTGGAGCAAGATTCTTCAATGCTTTTAATGCCAGCTTCAACAGCATGACGAGAAAATATATCTATAGCCTTAAGTTTTTAATTAAAAACAAATGGGTTGCGATAGGAGGCCTTGTTGTCATTACAGCTGCAAGTGTATTTTTGATCAAAAAAGCACCGTCAGGATTTATTCCTACTGAAGACCAGGGATTCGTACTTTATGCAGTGAATACTCCTCCGGGAAGTTCACTGGAAAGAACACACAGAGCAACCGCACAAATTGATAAAATTATCAACGGTGAAAAAGCAACCAACCACCTTTGGGTAGCAGATGGAATGAACTTCATCAGTAATGCCAACGCTTCTCCCTATTCTGCTGGTTTCATTAAGCTTAAAGATTATGACAAGCGTGGTGAAATGAAAGATCCTGATCAGATTGCAGCAACATTAACAGGTAAGGTAAGCCAGGTAAAAGATGCCAATGCATTTTTCTTCAACTTCCCTACTGTACAAGGTTTCGGTAACGTTTCCGGATTTGAATTCATGCTTCAGGATAAAACGAACGGTTCTTTTGAACAATTGGGTACAACCACTCAACAGTTCATTGGAGAATTGATGAAAAGACCTGAAATTGCTTTTGCCTTTACCACATATGCCGCAGGAAACCCTCAATATACCATTGATGTGGATACTGATAAAGCCAACCAGCTGGGTGTTTCTGTAACAGAACTGATGCAGACTATGCAGATTTATTTCGGTAGTAGCTTCGTATCGGATTTCAACAGATTCGGAAAGTATTACAGAGTAATGGCACAGGCAGATATTCCTTATCGTACTGACGTCAACTCTCTGGAAGGGATTTATGTAAAAAATAAATCCGGAGAAATGGTGCCGGCAAAAACACTGGTTACGTTAAAAAGATCTTTCGGTCCTGAAACGGTAACAAGAAATAACCTTTTCAACGCAGTAACGATTAACGGAACTCCAAAACCTGGTTACAGTACCGGAGATGCCATCAAAGCTGTAGAAGAAGTTGCTCAGCAATCACTTCCAAGAGGATATGGATATGAATGGACAGGGATTACCCGTGAGGAAATTAAAACAAGCGGACAGACTGCCTTTATTTTCTTCTTAAGTATTCTGTTTGTTTACTTCTTACTGGCAGCACAATATGAAAGTTATATTCTTCCGTTTGCTATTATTCTTACGATTCCTACAGGGATTTTTGGAGTATTTGCCTTCACAGGATTAGCCGGAATTGATAACAATATTTATGTTCAGGTAGGATTGATCATGCTCGTAGGACTATTGGCGAAAAATGCCATCCTGATTGTGGAATTTGCTGTACAGAGAAGAAAAGCAGGGAAAACATTAATTGAATCTGCCCTTCAGGCATCAAGATTACGTCTAAGACCGATCTTAATGACCTCTTTTGCCTTCATTGTGGGAATGCTTCCGCTGGTATGGACGCAAGGTGCATCTTCAAAAGGAAACCACTCTATCGGTTATAGTACAGTAGGAGGAATGCTTACAGGAGTAATATTCGGGATTTTTATCATTCCGGTGATGTATGTAATATTCCAGTATCTGCATGAAAAAATGCCAAGCAGAAAAAAGAAAAGACTTCTGAAAAAACAAATGGAGGAAGAACTTTTAGCTGCTACACACTAATAAAAAAATGAATTACAAAAACTTAGGGAAAATTTTAAGATCATAGGTTTACCTATTTACCTGCCTGATCTTAATGGTTTAAAAAAGCTGATTATTTTCTCCTACTAAAGACAATTTTTGCCTCTATAGAGACCTCTCTAAGTTTTGTATTCAACTAAAAGTTTAAAAACTATGAAACGAGTAAAAAATATTATTCTAACATTTGTGCTGGCCATCGGCTCTGTTTCGTGTGTGTCTAAACTGGCATACACGGAGCCTGAGCTTCCTCTTCCGGAAAAGTTCCAGTACACCGCAACTGCAGACACCGCCAGTATAGCCAACCTGGAGTGGAAACAGTTCTTCAGCGATCCTATTTTACAGGAACTGATTGAAAAAGGAATTAAAAATAATTATGACCTTCAGATTGCCCTGAAACAGGTAGCTGCTTCACAGGAAAAACTGAAACAGGCAAAATATATGCAATATCCGGACGTTGGATTCGGAGTAAGCGGACAGATTTCAAGACCTTCCAAAAACAGCATGAACGGACAAAGCTTAAATTTATTTTTAGGTTCAAGCCATGTTGAAGATTATAACGCAGCCTTCAACCTTTCATGGGAAGCTGACATCTGGGGAAAAATCAAAAACCAGCAGGAAGTTTCAAGAATGCAGTACCTTCAGACCTATGAAGGTTCAAAAGCAGTTCAGACTCAGGTAGTAGCAGCTATTGCACAAGGATATTATAATTTGTTAATGCTTGACAGACAATTGGCTATTGCAAAATCCAATCTGGAACTGAGCAGCAACACCCTATTGATCACCCAAAAAATGTGGGAAAGTGGTGATAATACCTCTTTAGGAGTTCAGCAGGCAGCCGCACAGAAACAGGCAACAGAACTTTTGATTGCCCAACTGGAACAGAATATTGCCATTCAGGAAAATGCACTGAGCATTTTGACAGGTGAATTGCCTAATAAAGTAAACAGAACCATAGAAATGTCTGATACCTCTTTACCTCAAAACATCACAGCAGGACTTCCGGCAGCTATGGTAAGCCGCAGACCGGATGTTCGTCAGCAGGAATTGGTTCTATTAGAATCCAATGCGATGGTAGGTATTGCGCAGGCTAATATGTATCCGGCATTGAAGATTACCGCTAACGGAGGGGTAAATTCATTCAAATTTGATAACTGGTTCCAGATTCCGGCTTCGTTATTCGGATCAGTTTTAGGAGGACTTACCCAGCCTATTTTCCAGAAAAGACAATTAAAAACAGATCTGGAAGTAGCAAAAATTCAGAGAGAGAAAAATGTTCTGGCATTCCGCCAATCGGTACTGAATGCAGTAGGTGAAATTTCAGATGCTTTGGTTTCCAATGAAAACTTAAAAATTCAGGAACAAAAAGCCTCTGAGCAGACCACTACACTGAAAGACGGAATTAAAAGTGCACAACTTCTTTACAAAGGAGGTTCAGCCAATTACCTGGAAGTGATTACAGCACAAGGGAATTCCCTACAGGCAGAGTTGAATCTGGCTTCCATTAAAAGACAGAGATTAAGCAGCATTGTAGATTTATACAGAGCTTTAGGCGGCGGTTGGAAGTAGTAAATTAAATTATATTTGTTAAGGTGCGGTTCTTTTTGGACCGCATTTTTTTACGATTTTATTGATGAAATAAATGATCATTAAACCATTAAGAATATTTAAGTTGTTAAGTTTAATTAAGAAAAATCAAATAGATTTTTAAGAATACTTCATAATGCGAAGCTTTCTTAATATTCTTAACACCTTAATAGCTTCTTCATGGTTTAAAATGATTCAGGCAAAATTTATCATTGAAATTGCTCTCCAATCCATTTCAGCAAGTCTTCAAAATCATTTTGAGAATACCCGAGTGGTAAATAATGAATATCATCCGCCTTTCTATACCACGTCAGCTGGCGTTTCGCATACCTGCGGCTATTTTTTTTAATTTCTGAAACCGCAAAATCAAGATCCCACTCTCCGTCAAAATACTTGAAAAGTTCCGCATATCCTACTGTATTTAAAGCTGTCAGATCCTTGAATTTTTCAAGAGCTTTTACCTCATCCAGCAAGCCATTTTCCATCATCATATCTACTCTGCGATTGATTCTGTCATACAGTTCTTCTCTTGGCGCTTCAATTCCGATACGGATCACATTGAAATCTCTGCCATTCTGGGAAACCGAAATATGTTCAGAATATTTTTTATCCGTTTGCCAGATAATATCGATTGCTCTCAACAGCCTGCGATGATTGTGAATATCTACCACATTGAAATATTCCGGATCCAGTTCTTTTAAAATATCCTGAAGTTTTTCTATCCCTTCCTGCTCCATCATAGTCTGAAGTTTCTCCTGATTTTCAGCGTTCGCTTCCGGAAGATCATGTAAGCCTTCTATTACTGCTTTTTCATACATCATACTTCCACCGACAAGAATAACAGTGTCATGAGTGGTAAAAAGTTCATTAAGTTTTTGAAGCGCATCTTCTTCGTACTGCCCGATAGAATAATATTCTTCCACTGAAAGATTTCCGATAAAATGATGAGGGGCACCCGCCAGTTCTTCTTCAGAAGGTGCCGCTGTTCCTATTTTCATTTCTTTAAAAAACTGGCGGGAATCACATGAAATAATCTCCGTATTGAAATGCTGAGCCAAATCAATTGCCAATCTCGTTTTACCAATTCCGGTGGGTCCCACTACAGAAATTAAATTTTTCTTTTTCACGGCGCTAATTTACGAAAACGAGTTTATTTAATTTGCTGGAAGATGGAAGCTGGAGGCTGGAAGTTAAAATTAGATCTATAACAATCTTCCTGCTTCCTACCTCCATCTTCCAGCCATTCAACATTAGCCAAACTATAGACTTAAATGATTATCTTTGTAGAACAATAAAAAACTATGATTTTATCAATGACCGGATTCGGTAGAGCCGAAGATGTTTTTGAAGGAAAAAAAATTACAATAGATATTAAATCTCTGAACAGCAAGAGCTTTGATTTGAATATTAAAATTCCTTTACGTTATAAAGAAAAAGAATTTGAAATCAGAAAAATTCTTAACGATAGAATTATCCGTGGAAAAGTAGACTGCTACGTTAATATTGAGAATCTTGAAGAGTCCAATGATGTAAAAATTAATAAAAACTTAATTGACTCTTATATCAAAGAACTTAAAAATATAGCTTCTGACGGTCCAGATTTCGAATACCTTAAAATGGCGGTGAGACTTCCTGATGCCATTACATCAAGACCAGATGAATTGACGGATGGTGAATGGGAAGCTTTGGCTAAAATTGTTAATAATGCTATTAACAAATTCGAAGAATTCAGAAAAACTGAAGGCAGCATTTTACATGAAGAATTGAACAGGAATATCCAGAATATCGACAAATATCTTGGCGAAGTAATTCCTTTTGAAGAAGAAAGAATTGTAAGCGTGAAAGAGCGTTATCAGAAATCTTTAAAAGAATTTGAAAACGTTGATGAAACACGTTTCTATCAGGAAATGGCTTATTTCACTGAAAAACTTGATATTTCTGAAGAAAAGGTAAGACTTACCCAGCACTTAAAATATTATAAAGAAGTAATGGATAATGAGTCTTTCAATGGAAAAAAACTGGGCTTCATTTCTCAGGAAATCGGAAGAGAAATCAATACATTAGGGTCTAAAGCCAATCATGCAGAAATCCAGAAACTGGTTGTGATGATGAAAGATGACCTGGAAAAAATTAAAGAACAAACGTTAAACGTATTGTAAGATAGATGCGAGTTACGAGATGCGTGATTGTCATTCCCAACAATGGACTCCCAACTCGAAAACCGTAACCCGAAATTGTAAAAAATGGATAAAGTAATTATATTTTCAGCACCATCAGGGAGCGGAAAAACTACATTGGTAAAGCATTCACTGGAAACATTTCCCGAATTGGCATTTTCAATCTCATGTACTACAAGACAGCCAAGAGGAAGTGAAATTCATGCAGTGGATTATCATTTTCTGACACCTGATGAATTCAGACAGAAAATTTCTGAAGAAGCTTTTGTAGAATATGAAGAAGTATACACTGATAAATATTACGGTACTTTAAAATCTGAAGTAGAAAAAATCTGGAATCAGGGAAAAGTTGTTATTTTTGATGTAGATGTAAAAGGAGGCATCTCTCTAAAAAAATATTTTGGTGAAAAAGCACTGTCTATTTTTATAGAACCCCCTTCCATTGAAGAATTGGAACGAAGATTGATCTCCAGAAACACAGATGATGCAGAAACCATCAAAACCCGTGTTGCCAAGGCAGAAGAAGAAATGACCTACGCCAGCGAGTTTGACAAGATCGTGATCAATGAAGATCTTGATGCAGCTAAAAAAGAAATAGAAAGTTTAATAAAAAGTTTTATAGAAAGAAACTAGAAGTTAGAAATTAGAAGTTAGTTTTTTTAGTGTCAGGAAAATTATCCTCATTTTGTACTAACCTCTAGTTTCTAATCTCTAACTTCTATAAAGAAAAAATTGAGGTTGATATGAGTACCGAAACATTAGAAAAAGCTAAATCTGCAATTCCTGTCAGAGGATTTCTGGATATAAAAGATATTGCTATTCCTCAGGGAGAAGAATTGGTGAAAGCCATTCTTAAACTTAAAGAGGAAAAGAATGCTGTTATTCTGGCCCATTATTACCAGCCGGGAGAAATTCAGGATATTGCTGATTTCCTGGGGGATTCTCTACAGCTTGCAAGACAGGCAAAAGATACAAATGCTGATATGATCGTATTCTGCGGAGTACATTTCATGGCAGAAGCCGCTAAAATTCTGAACCCAACTAAAAAAGTAGTTCTTCCTGATACCATGGCCGGATGCTCTCTGGCAGACGGTTGTTCCGGAGAAGGATTAAGAAAAATGCGTGAACAGCACCCGAATGCTTTAATTGCCACTTACATCAATTGTAACGCAGAAACTAAAGCTGAAAGTGACATAATCGTAACAAGTTCAAATGCTGAAACAGTAATCGAAGCCCTTCCGAAAGACAGACCCATCATCTTCGCACCGGATAAAAACCTTGGAAGATATTTATCTAAGAAAACGGGACGTGATATGATCCTTTGGGATGGAAGCTGTGTAGTACACGAAGCATTTTCAATGGAAAGAATTGCTCAGCAGTTAGCAGACAATCCGGACGCTAAACTCATTGCACATCCTGAAAGTGAAGAAGCCGTTTTGAAGCTGGCTCACTTTATTGGTTCTACTTCTGCCCTGCTGAACTATGTAGAAAAAGATGACTGTCAGAAATTCATCATTGCTACAGAAGAAGGGATTCTTCACGAAATGAGAAAACGTGCTCCTCACAAGGAACTGATTCCTGCATTGGTTTTTGATGAAAGCTGTAACTGCTCAGAATGTTTCTACATGAAACGTAATACAATGGAAAAATTGTATTTATGTATGAAGTATGAACTTCCTGAAATTCTTATCGACGAAGAATTAAGATTAAAGGCATTGAAACCTATCGAAGCCATGCTTGATCTTTCAAAAAGCATAAAATAAACAAAGAGGCTGTCTCTGAAAGAATTTACTTTTTTGAGCCAGCCCTTTTTATTTTTAGTCTGCAGGAACTGCAACAAAGCAATCCGCACTTACAACTACGCACATCCTGCAATTCTCCGACAATGTCCAATATGCCTCGCACGAAGGATCACTGGATGAACCCGGCCCAAAAACCAGGTGGGTAGGGCAGCCATCACATCTTGATACACCAGCACCTTTCATCTGTTCCAAATCTCTTCTGTTTAATCTTTTCAAATTTTTCATAAAAGTCAAATTATCTTTTAAGAAACTCCTCCGTCCACACATTCCATACTTACCAGAACACACATCTTGCAATAATCAGGAAGTCCCTGATAAGCAGAACATGGGTACTGATATTCAGGACCATCTCCGAAAGTAGCATGTTGCGGGCATCCTGCACATCTTGACGGACCTGCTGCTCCATTTAATTTTTCAAGTTCTTTTCTGTTTAATTTCTTTAAATTTTTCATAGTCGTTTTAATTAAATTTTGATTTTTAAGTAGATTATTTTCCTGAATCTGATTTCAACCTATTTTTATAAATGAGGATCAAAACATTCAAAGCTCACAAGGACTCTTCCTTTACAACATTCCGGTAAAGCATGGTAATCAGCACATGATCTTGGTTGACCAGGTCCGTAAGGTCCGGCAGGGCAGTTTTCAAAACAGTTATTCACATCTCCTCCATTCATTGATTTCAGATGTTGGCGGTTTAATTTCTTTAAATTTTTCATGATTATTTCGTTATTAGTTAACATTCTAAATGTAACATTTTTAATCAATTACACCAAATATATCTCCTAAAAAGGAAATATATTTTATTATGTTAAAAACTTGGCTGTTCCAAAATAATTTGTACATTTGTCTTGTTACAATGAATTTTCTAAGAAACATATCTGATATTTCTGCCCTGAAATCACTTATTTCAGGCATATCTTCTGTTTCTACATTTGGCACTACAACAATTACCCCGTAACGGGGTAGATTTTCACATATCATTTCCGGTACCCGTACTCTTTTTTTAAAGAGTAACCAATTCTATTTACCCAATTTTCAAAAAAATAATTGATGAAAGTTTTAAAATTCGGCGGAACATCAGTCGCCCATTCTCAGAATATCTTACTGGTGAAAAAAATCATAAAAAATGAATCTTTAAAAAGCAAAGTTGTTGTTATTGTATCAGCTTTACATGGCGTTACTGATCAGTTGATCAAAGCCGCAGAATATGCTTCAGTAAAAGATGAAAACTATATTCAGATTGTCAAGAACCTTGAGGAAAAACATATCAGTCTGGTAAAAGAACTATTCCCAATCACAGAACAGAGCTCATGGTTAAGTTTTGTAAAAAAACACTTCAACGATATCGAAGATCTCTGCAATGGAATCGCTGTCCTTGGTGAATTGACAGACAGAATTAAAGATAAAATCGCTTCTTATGGAGAATTTCTGTCATCAAAAATCATAGCAGCAAAGCTCCAGCATGAAGGATTAGATTGTGGATGGATGAATTCCGCAGAGCTGATCAGAACGGATAGTAATTTCACTCACGCAAAAGTAGATTTTGACTCTACCGAAAAAAATATCATCAATTTCCTGAATGAAAATCAAAACCATATCATTGTAGGTCCAGGTTTCATAGCTCAAGACGAAAAAAATAATGCAACAACACTAGGAAGAGGAGGCTCAGATTACACTGCTTCCATTATTGCGGCTTCTATTGATGCAGAAGAACTTCAGATCTGGACCGATGTAAGCGGAATGATGACGGCCGATCCACGCCTTGCTTCCAATGCTAAACCTATTTCAGAAATCTCTTACCATGAGGCGATGGAACTGTCTCATTTCGGGGCAAAAGTGCTTTATCCACCTTCCATTCAGCCTGTGATGGTAAAAAATATAAATCTGATGATCAAAAATACTTTTGATCCGGATGCACAGGGAACTTTAATCTCTCATCAACTGAAATCTTCAGACAATGAAAAACAGATTGCCGTAGGTATTTCCAATATGAACAGTATTGCTCTCCTTACATTGGAAGGAAGCGGTATGGTAGGAATTCCGGGTATTTCTTCAAAACTTTTTCAATGTTTAAGCCATGAAAAAATTAATGTCATTCTTATTACACAAGGATCTTCAGAACATTCTATCACTATTGCTATTGAAGAAAAAGAAGCGTTACGTGCTGAACATGCAATCAATTTTTCTTTTGCTGATGATATCGACCTGAAAAGAGTTTATGCAGTAAATATTGAAACAGGGCTTTCCATTGTCGCTTTGGTAGGAGAAAGTATGAAAAGCAGAAGTGGTGTGAGTGCAAAAATGTTCGGATGCCTCGGAAATAACGGAATCAATATAAGAGCGATTGCTCAGGGGTCTTCAGAAAGAAATATCAGCATTGTTATTTCAGAAAAAGACAGTAAAAAAGCAGTGAACGTCCTTCATGAAGAATTTTTTGAATCTGAAATAAAGCAGATCCATCTTTATATCTGTGGTACAGGGAATGTAGGATCTAAGCTGATTCAACAGATCTATGACCAAAATGATTATTTAAAAGAAAATTTTTTAATTAACCTTAGAATTGCAGGAATTTCCAACAGTCGTCATATGATATTTTCAGATCAGGGAATGTCAAAGGAAAACTATCTTATCTGGAGCCAGCAAGGTGAAAAAGCCTCTCCGAGAGATTTTGCTGATGAAATTATCCGCAGAAACCTTAGAAATTCTGTTTTCGTTGATGTTACTGCAAGTTCAGACATTCCTGAAGTGTATGAAAGCTTATTAAAAAGAAGTGTAAATATTGTGGCCTGTAATAAAATTGCAGCCTCTTCAGATTATAAAAAATATAAAGCGTTAAAAGATACAGCAAGAAATCATAACTGTAATTTTTATTTTGAAACCAATGTAGGAGCAGGGCTTCCGGTAATAGGAACAATCAATGACCTCATCAAAAGCGGAGACCAAATCCAGTCTATTCAGGCTGTATTGAGTGGAACATTGAATTTTGTATTTAATGAATATGACGGCAGCAGAACATTTTCTGAAGTAGTGGCACAGGCTCAGAAAGAAGGCTACACTGAACCTGATCCAAGACTTGACCTGTCCGGAACAGATGTCGCAAGGAAAATTTTAATTCTGGCAAGAGAGGCAGGATATCCGCTTCAGTTTGATGTCATTGAAAACATAGGTTTTCTACCTGAAGAATGTATGCAGGGAAGCGTTGACAGTTTTTACGAAAAACTTACAGCGTATGAAGAGCATTTTAAAAACTTGCTAAACAAAGCAAAAAACGAAGGCAAAATATTAAAATACGTTGCAAAATTTGAAGATGGAAAAGCAAAAGTCGGGTTACAGCATATTGCTCCGGATAGTGATCTGTTTCACCTTTATGGCAAAGACAATATTGTCATTTTTAAAACCCTCAGATATTCCGAACAACCTTTAGTGGTAAAAGGTGCTGGTGCCGGTGCTGAAGTGACAGCAAGTGGAGTTTTTGCAGATATTATTCGTTCTATATAAAAATACAATTATGAAAAAAGTAAAATTAAAAGTTCCCGCTACTGTTGCCAATCTGGTTTGCGGATTTGATATTTTAGGAATGTCCGTCCATGATCCTTATGATGAGATGGAATTCAGATTATTGGAAACCCCTGAAATTATTATAAAACATATTGATGCTTTCGGGCTTCCTGAAGAGCCTTCCAGAAATGTCGCAGGTATTGTCCTGTTAAAAATTCAGGAATATTTTAATCTGAAAAACGGTTTTGAAGTTATTATCCGTAAACATATAAAACCTGGAAGTGGGCTCGGATCCAGTGCGGCAAGTGCCGCCGGAGCCGCCTTCGGAGCCAATCTATTATTGGGAAATAAACTCTCAAAAGAAGAACTGGTTCATTTTGCCATGTTTGGAGAGGAGCTGGCTTCAGGAGTACGCCATGCAGATAATATCGCTCCATGCATCTATGGTGGAATTACACTGGTAAAATCAACTCATCCTATAGATATTGTTTCCCTGAACAGCCCAGATTTATTTGTAACCGCTGTACATCCGCAGGTGGAAGTCAAAACTTCAGACGCAAGACAGATTTTAAAGAAAAATATCACCTTAAAAAGTGCTGTTGAACAATGGGGAAATATTGCCGGACTTGTAGCAGGAATTCAGAAAAATGATTTCCCTTTGATTGGCCGGAGTCTTAATGATGTTATCATAGAACCTATCCGCAGTATTCTGATTCCGAAATTTGACGAAATCAAAGCAAAAAGTCTGCAATCAGGTGCATTGGGAGGCGGAATTTCAGGTTCAGGGCCATCCATTTTTATGTTGTCTGAACAAAAAGAAACTGCAGAAAAAATTGCCCGGATGATGAAATCAGTCTATGATGAGATTGAAATTGAAAGCCTGGTATATGTGTCAAAAATAAATCCGTCAGGCATACAAATCGTTGAAGAAGTTTAATCACAAAAAACAGAAATGAAATATTATAATTTAAAAGACCACCTGGAAAACATTGACTTCAGAGGAGCAACAATAAAAGGTCAGGGAAAAGAAAAAGGATTGTTTTTCCCTGAAACCATACCTCAGTTTACTGAAGAATTTATTCAAAATCTTCAGCAGTATTCCAATGAAGAAATTGCTTATCAATGCATGAGAGATTTTGTGGGAGATGAAATTCCTTCAGAAGTATTAAAAGAGATTGTTGCAGAAACCGTCAGCTTTGAAATTCCTTTGGTAAAAATCAATGAGCAGATATCTATACTGGAATTGTTTCATGGGCCTACTCTTGCATTTAAAGATATTGGAGCAAGATTCATGAGCCGTTGTCTGTCTTATTTTCTTAAAGATCAAAAGAAAAAAGTCACCGTTCTTGTAGCTACTTCAGGAGATACCGGCGGTGCTGTTGCGCATGGATTTTATAAAATTCCACAAATCAATGTAGTAATTCTCTATCCTAAAAACAGGGTAAGCCCGGTTCAGGAAAAGCAATTGACTGGATTAGGAGAAAATATTTCAGCATTAGAAGTAAATGGCAGTTTTGATGACTGTCAAAATCTTGTAAAACAAGCTTTTTCAGATGAAGAAATCAACAATGAATTATTTCTGACCTCTGCCAATTCTATCAACGTTGCAAGATGGCTTCCTCAACAGATTTATTATTTAATAGCATTGAAACAATGGCTTCAGCATCATAAGGAACAACCGGTAATCTGTGTTCCAAGTGGTAATTTTGGAAATATCTGCGCCGGACTGCTTGCTCATTTCAGAGGGCTGCCTGCCAGTCATTTTATTGCTGCCTGTAATGCCAATCACGTAGTTCCTGATTATTTTATCACTCAGGATTACCAGCCACAAAAAGCAGTTGCTACCCTATCCAATGCTATGGATGTTGGAAATCCAAGCAATTTTGTAAGAATCCTTGAACTTTTCGGGCATCAGTTTGAAAGTTTAAAAAATAAAATATCAGCTTATTCTATTGATGATGATAAAACGATGAGCACTATAACAGAAGTCTATGAGAAATACGGATATATTCTGGAACCTCACAGTGCGGTTGCTTTTGCCGCAATGGAACAGTATCTGCAGGAAAATCCTGATGAAAAAGGATTTATTCTAGGAACTGCACATCCGGTAAAATTCCCTGATGCTGTGGAAAATGCTATTCATACTCAGATTGAAATTCCGGAATCTTTAAATGAGCTGATGAAAAAGGAGAAAAAAACTGTAGAAATAAATTCAGATTTTGAAGAATTAAGACGATTTTTGCTTCATAAAATCTGAAGCAATGAGCAAAATATATCTTGAAGATGTACGAATATATGCGTACCATGGTGTACTTCCTGAAGAAAATATTATCGGGACCTATTATATTCTGAATGCAGAAGTTCATACCGATCTGTGGAAAGCAGCAGAATCTGATGATTTGCATGACACTATCAGTTATGCAGACATCAATGATATTCTCCACCAGGAAATGAAAATAAAATCCAAATTACTGGAACATGTAGCAGGAAGAATCATCACAAAAATTCATGACAGCTTTCCACAGGTTGATTATATTAAATTAAAAATCACCAAAACAGCTCCACCCATGCAGGGAGAAATGAAAGGTGCCAGCATAGAGCTTGAAAAGAGCTTTAAACCGGAAAATTAAATTGCTTATTTTCGTTTCATTAAAAAACATACACATTGAAATTCGTTAAAATATTATTTTTAGCTGCAGGAATCAGTGCTTTCGGTCAGACGGGTGTTGAGAATCAGCTGGCAGCGTACACCTTTCCAAAGATAAAGTCCAGTATTACAATGCCTGTGACGATTCCTCTTTCGGAACTGAGCAATATGATCAACGCTTCTGTGAAAGATCTGGTTTATCAGGATGATTCCTATACTGATAATAACAATGACCAATTTAAAGTGAAAGTATGGAAAACAAGACCTATCCGTCTTGTAGGAGGAACCAGTCAGAACCTGCTGATTGAAGTTCCTTTAAAAATATGGGCAGAAAAAGGGATCGGTACTTTGGGAGTATATACGTATCAGAATACCACTTTTGAAACAGTAATGTCTTTCAATACAACCGTTACTTTTAAAAATAACTGGACCATTACTACGAATACCCGGCCCAATGGTTTCAGATGGGTAACCAAGCCGGTACTTGATTATGGAAGAATCCAGATTCCTATTACCTCTATTGTGGAAAAAAGTCTAAAGGAACAACAGGAAAAATTCTGTAAAACGATAGATCAGCAAATGGCGACACAACTGAATTTCCAGCAATATGCTTTAATGGCATGGAATACTTTTCTGCAGCCCTTTAATATTTCAGAAGAATATAATACATGGCTTAAAGTAAGCCCTGTAGGAGTGAATATTACCCCTTTAAAGTTTTATGGAAACCAGATCAATGCAACCCTTGGTGTTGATATATTTTCTGAAACTTTTACAGGAAATAAACCTACAGCTTCTTCACCAGTGACCAGTGTTGCCAATTTTAACACCACTCCTACTGTTGCAGACAAATTCATTTTACAGACTACGGCCAATATTCCATTTACAGAAGCAAGTAATATGGCAAGAAAAACCTTTCTGAATAAAGAATTTGAGGTACGTGATTCTAAAGTAAAAATAACGGACATCAGAGTCTATGGGGTTGATAACAGAGTGGTCATTGAAGCTCAAACCGATGGCTATATTAAAGGAACTTCCATCATTTCAGGAATTCCGGTATACGATGAAACAAAAAGAAAAATTGTTTTATCGGAAACGAAATTTAAACTGAAAACGACCAATATCCTGCAAAAAACGGCTTCACTCCTATTCCAGGGAAAAATTGTAAAAATGATTGAAGAAGAATATGGAATTCCCACCCAAGAACTGGAAGAAACTTCAAGAAAAAGTATTGAAGAGGCCTTCAATAAAGAATACTATAAGGGATTAAAAATGAACGGGAAAGTATTCAATCTGAAGCCCAGCAAAATACTACTCAGCAATACTGGTATTACAGCCGTTATTGATACCAACGCTTCACTAAAACTGCTTGTCAACGGATTCTAAAACATCAGATAAAACCAAACTAAAAAACTAATAACCGAACCATGAAAAGAATTCTAAATGTTGTTGAATACAATAAAGCCTCGTCAGGGATTAGGCTTGCCAATTATTTTCTCGATTTTATAATGCTATACGCTATTAATTATATCCTTTCTATTCTTGCTTATTTTCTTTATGAAGTAACTTCAATTGAGTTTTTCTACTATTATAGTAATGGAAATATAGTATGGCAGCTATTTATTGGAAATTTCAATTATTTTCTTTATTACTTTTTGATGGAAAACTATTTAGGAGGCAGAACCGTTGCAAAATATATTACAGGCACCAAAGTAATCAGTACAGATGGTACAAAACCTACTACCCAGCAAATGATGTACAGAAGCCTTTCCAGAATTGTCCCTTTCGATGGGCTTTCATTTCTGGGTGTAAACGGATGGCATGACAGCTGGAGTGATACGAGGGTAATTAATGTTAAAAATTATTACGCTGAAATTCAAGCAAAAAGCGAAATAGAAGACCTTGGAAAGAAAGAATTTGCTTAAAAACTTTTGTTCATAAAGAAATTTCGCTATATTTGCACACCTCAAAAATGGTAAAAATGGTACTTTGGCCGAGCGGCTAGGCAGTGGTCTGCAACACCATCTACAGCGGTTCGAATCCGCTAGGTACCTCAGAAAAAACCTCTAAATAACTTAGAGGTTTTTTTGTTTTCAATCTCATTATTTTTTATATCCCATTCTCTTTTTTATCAATCCTATTACTCATGAAAAAAAACATAATCTTCTTCTTCATTTCATTTGTATTTGCACTGTTGAATGGATATTTTTTTAATTACATAAATGATGTCTATTTTCATTTTGATGTACATCAGAATACACCCATCAATGTTTCGAAAGACGAACTCAACTTCATTGCCATATTCATCGCGCCTTTTCTGGAAACTTTTTTATTTCAGTATCTCCCCTATTTGATTTTAAGTAAATGGATAAAGATCAATAATAAAGCAATTTGTATAATCATAATGAGTATTATTTTCGCATCCATGCACTATTATAATGGGTTGTATATTGTTATGACATTTTTTGGAGGTATTATTTTAAATAATCTTTATGTTTATTACCATCAGCACACCCATCAATACAGTTTTATTCTAACAGTGCTTTTCCACTTGCTATATAATCTTTATGGCTTCTTATTCATCATGTGATTGTTCCATTTTTAATGATATAAAAAAGCCCTTCCCATTCAAAGAAGAGCTTGATAAATAATGTAAAAAAGTAATGATGGATAGAAAATTATCTCGTTCAAAAATAGAGGATTAATCCAACATACTTTTATGAGCAGCGTCATATGGGAATAAAAAAAATCCCCGGAAATTCCGAGGATAAAAACTAATAACCATGAAAACTCAAATTAAACATGAGTTACATTTCTATATTGAAAAATCGTGCCAAGAATAACAATTTCAAGAAAAAAAGTTAATTTCTTTTTATGGCACCATTTTAACCAATTCAGCATTTTAAATCGATTTTAATGATACTTTAAAAACGACTTCATAATTATCTATAATAAGTTCAGATAAATCTAACGCTCTGGCAAAAGTATTAAAAAAAAAATAATTTACATTTTAATAAAATAAAATTTACATTCAGGACATAAAAATTTTTTAAAATACCGATCAGCCACAAAAAAGAAAAATTCACTAAACAAATTGACACACTTTTTTCTATAATTGCTTCCATTCACTAACATGGAAAACCATTATGTCACAAAAAATTTTTAATAAAAAATTTCATGATGCTAAAGGAAAAATATCATCTGGAATTTACAGTTCTATAGCATTTTCTTTCATATATAAAAAGCCCCCAGAAATGGAGGCCTCAAAAAACACAAATGATGAAAAAAAATTTTATATCAGAGATAAAAATTATTTTATCTTTTAATTCTTAGTCAAAGATATACCAGTCTTTTTTTTTATTTTATGAGTATAATCATAAAATTATTATTTCTTTTAAATACAGGATTTCCGGACTATCAGCTTTATTTCTCAAAAAAAGACAATAATAAAAACCCTTTGTGTATATTCTTGTCATCGTTGCAGGTAAATAATGTATTGCTTCTATTTTGATCAATGCATCTAAAAAATATCTTGCTCTTACAGTTGGAAGAATATAAGAAAAAAAATATATATATATAATGATTGAGGTTATGTTTTTCGCATATATTATTTTATAATTTTACATTATTAATTCAAAATGACGTGATAAGTTTCTCTATACTTATAGCCAACTATAATAATGGAAATTATTTCAAGGAGTGCTATGATTCATTAATCAATCAAACCTATGAAAACTGGGAAGCGATTATTATTGATGATGCCTCTACAGATAATTCGGTTGAAATCATACAGTCTCTGATAAAAGATGATTCCCGTTTTAAACTGTATCATCATTCAGTTAATGAAGGCTGTGGATCTACCAAGGCCAATTGTATGAAATATGCTCAGGGTGATTTATGTGCTTATCTGGATCCGGATGATGCTCTTTATCCGGAAGCACTGGAAAAAGTGGCGCTGGAATTTATGAACAGAGATGCTCTGGCCGCCGTATACTCTCAAATGATGATCTGTAATGAAAATCTTGTTCCGGAAAAAGTATACGCGGGTACGAAGCAGATTTATAACAATCGATATTTCTTCAACTGTCCCATTCAGTTTGCCCATCTTTTTACCTTTAAAAGAAAAGTTTATTTAAGAACTGCAGGAATTAATACAAACCTAAAAAATGCAGTAGATCAGGATCTTTATCTGAAAATACTGGAACAGGGAGAAGTAAAATACCTCAAGGAACCTTTGTATCTTTACAGGCTTCACTCCAATGGAATTTCTCAGGATAAAGCAAAACAAAGTGCAAAAGAATCATTTGCAAGAGTGATCCATGATACCATGAAAAGACGGGGACTCAAAACGATTAATCATAAAGCTGTTCCTGAAATTTTCACCAGTTCAAATGAAATTTATGAACTTCTGAATTACCAGACCAACAAAATGCACCGTCTGATCAGCAAAATAAAAGTTACTTTAGATAATATATAAACAAAAAATGCTACTCACTTTGAGTAGCATTTTTTAATAAAATATGGAATGAAAATGTTTCTCATAAAAGTATAGGTTTTTGAACAGGTATCCTATGTGCAAAATCATAAAAACGATCAAAAAAGAAACGGCCTCCTTGCGGAGGCCTAAAAAACACAAATGATGAAAAAAATCTATTTAGAAAAATCCAAACAGAATATTGTGGAATCATTCAGCATGACCATTACATTACATTTTCTAAGCAGAAAAAATAATACAATATCGGAACAGAAGAATGAATGCTTTCTATAAGAATCAAACTGCACCCTGAAGATAAATCAAAATATAATTTACATTATTAAAAATGTTCAGACTATTCACATTGAATGTAAAATCAATTAAACCAAACAAAAACTATGTATAATTATTTTAATTATTAAAAATCTTCATTACTGGAATGGGTAAATTTAGCTAAATATTTATTCGCTCACAAGGCTTATTCCTCCCAAATGATCGGAATATATATTGTAATATAACCCTCAGAATCTACCTGTGCATCAGAAACTGTGGCAACTACCGTTCCATATCCTACCCAGCCTCCCTGTCCCTGCATTACAGAAAAAGTATAGGTTCCTGCAGGAAGTCCGTCATAATATTGGGGAACAGACTGAAATCCACCACCATAATACGTATCATACACTTCTCCTGTAGCCATATTTTCAGCAAGAAAACTTCCTACATCATAATTTCCCGAAAGAATTTTTGTTCCATTTTTTGAAAGAAGACCATAACGAATCTTATAAGTCTGAGTTGTTGGGGTCTTATCAGTTATTTCTGAACAGCCTTTATGGGTCTCTGTTATTTCCTTAGAGGTAAACGATGTTGTGACAGCCAGCAGTCCAATAAATGCTGATACTGTAAAAATTGATTTTTTCATATTAAAAAGTAATTTGGTATTCAAAAATACTCAACTTATATGAATTTAAGAAAAACTATCAATGAATTTAAATTTACAAATAAAGCTTAAACCCCGCATTAATAACATAAAATTCATCATCATTAAAAATCATTTTCCTTTTTATTCTCATTTTTAACACTCGTTAACTAAAATTTGGCTTCATAATTGAAAATAAAACTAAAATTAAAGTCGTTTTGGCTTTATCTTATTAAAATTTGAATTATGAGAAAGATAGTATTAGCAGGTTTTTTGTCTGTTTTTTTAATGACAGCCTGCAAGAAAGATGACAGCGTTGCTGAAAAATCACTGGAAGTACAGAAACTTGAATTTCAGGCCAGACAACTTGAAATAGAAAAGCAAAAACTGGCTATTGAGAAAGAAAAGCTGGTATATGAAGCTCAGAAAAAAGCAGATAGTATATCAGAAAGTAAAAAAGCAAAAGCTACTGCTGAAAATAATTCAAAACCACAGGTGATCAGAGAAACACGAACAGTATATAGAGACAGAAGCTCCAATTCCAATTCTGGAGGAAGCAGCAACGGAAGTTATGCCAACAACGGAAGTGGTACTTCACAGGGAACTACTCAGAAAAAAGGATGGAGTAAAGCTGCGAAAGGGACGGTCATTGGTACTGTAGGTGGAGCTGCTGCCGGAGCCCTTATTGCTAAGAAAAACAGAGGACTGGGAGCTGTAATTGGTGGTGTTGTAGGAGGCGCTACAGGATATACCATTGGTAGATCACAGGATAGAAAAGACGGAAGGGTACAACCTCGTTAATAAATATTTTTAATGATAGAATATAAAGATTGCTTACTTTTAAGCAATCTTTTTTTATGGTATTGATTCTATTTTCTTCTATTTTCATCATTCCCGTCCTGATGGGTTGGGGAAAAATCATGGAAAATATATGGGGAATTTTATTTCAAGGCATCTCCTGGAAAATGATATCCGGAATCATAGGAATAACACTGATATGGACACTTACCTCTTTTTTCGTACCCTTAAATATAAATGTAGAAGTACCTTCAATCCTATTGGGACTATTCTTTTTCTTTAAAAACAAACTCTATCAGGAATTTCATCAATTTTCAAAAAAAGATTTTACAGTATTAAGTGTAATTTCTCTGACGATTATCTTCGCGGGTTCCTTTTACCCTTATATATTAGATCATTTCGGATATTATATTCCCACATTGAAATGGCTTACAGAATATGGGCTGATAAAGGGTATTTCCAATGTAGACCTCACCTTAGGACAAATGTCTCTCTGGCATATTTTTCAGGCTGGATTTTCAAATTTTTCCGATCCGTTTTTAAGAATCAACACGGTTCTCCTGATGATCTATACATTTTATATTATTGAAAGAAAAAACTGGATCCATCTTTGTTTCCTTCCGGTATTACTGCTATTTTCACAATCTCCAAGCCCTGACCTTCCGGTTATAGTTTTCTCATTGATTATTTTAAATGAACTTATTGCCGGAAATAGGAATACCATCATCCTTTTTGCCTTTTCAGTTTTTGTTTTTGCTATAAAACCTACCATGATATGGCTTCCTGTCCTGACTTTCTTAGTCTCTCTTTTTATTTTTAAAAGTAACTTTAAACAACTTCTTTTGGGAGGAGCAATTCTCTTTTTATTTTTCACTAAAAATATCTGGACATTCGGATATCCTGTCTTTCCTGTAGCAATAGGTGATCTGGGACTATCCTGGAAACCCAATCCGGAAATTTTAAATACTTCTTCACAATTTGCAGTCATGAAGACCTATGACATGCAGTATACCTATGAGGAAATTCAAAAATTTTCAACGGCTGATTATATTAGGAATTGGTTTTCTCTTGAAGGAATCAAATCCAAAATTAATATTCTATTTGTGCTGAGCTTAATTATTTTTTCTGTATTTGCCTGGATAAAAAAGAGAAAACTCATCACGTTAATCTGCATCTCATTATTAATAAAAAGTATATTAATCCTTGCTTTTTCAGCTCAATACAGATTTTTTATCGATGTTTTTTTCGTAATATTCTTTGTCATGTTTCACGAATATTTTGACAAAAAAAAATCCATTATTGTTTTTTCTGCTCTCAGCCTATTTTTCATGTCAATATTATCTTTTCCAGAAATTATTCAAAAATATATTCCAAGTTTTCGGGTCGGAAGTTTTATGAACGGATTACAAAAAGAGCAGATTCTCAAACCTTCAACCTATGAATATCAGCAGTTTGACACATTTAAAGTCGGAAATCTTCAATTTAATGTTTCCCATAATTATCCTTATAGTTTTGATACTCCAATTCCGGCTGTGACTCCTTTCTATATTGTTGAAGATGTGAAAGCAGGTATTTTTCCACAGCTTTTGGACAAAAATGATATCAAAAAAGGATTTATCTGGAAAAAAATGACACCAGAAGAAAAAAGGGAAGCCCAAAAGGTTATCAATAATATCAAAAACACTGATAAATAGAACAAATCCAGAAACTTTATTATCTGAAGAAAAAAAGGTAATTTTGTATCATGTTCAACACATTAGGTAATCTTCTTAGTCTTACAACATTTGGAGAAAGTCACGGAGTGGCTTATGGCGGTATCATCAATAATTTTCCGGCAGGTTTAGCGGTAGATCTCGATAAAGTTCAGTATGAATTGAACCGAAGAAAACCCGGCCAGTCCGCAATCGTTACACAAAGAAAAGAAAGTGACACAGTAAAGTTTCTTTCCGGAATCTTTGATGGGAAAACAACAGGTACGCCAATTGGTTTTATCATTGAAAACGAAAATCAGAAATCAAAAGATTATGACCATATCGCAGGTGCATATCGTCCAAGTCATGCTGATTTCACCTATGACCAGAAATTTGGTTTCAGAGATCACCGTGGAGGAGGAAAATCTTCTGCCAGAGAAACAATGAACTGGGTAGTAGCCGGGGCACTTGCCAAGCAGCTTTTACCCAACATTGAGATCAATGCTTATGTATCTTCTGTAGGTGATATTTTCTGTGAAAAACCTTATCAGGATTTAGATTTTTCTCAAACAGAAAGCAATGATGTTCGTTGTCCTGATGCTGAAACTGCTGAAAAGATGATTTCAAGAATCAAAGAAATCAAAAAAGAGGGTAACACTATCGGAGGAACAATCACTTGTGTGATTAAAAATGTTCCTGTAGGAATTGGTGAGCCTATATTTTCCAAACTTCAGGCTGAGCTTGCCAAAGCAATGCTGAATATCAATGCCTGCAAAGGTTTTGAATACGGAAGCGGTTTCTGTGGAGCTAAAATGACGGGAAAAGAGCACAATGATGCTTTCAATACAGATTTCACTACAAAATCTAACCTTTCCGGAGGTATCCAGGGTGGAATTTCCAATGGAATGGACATCTATTTCCGCGTAGCATTCAAACCTGTAGCAACTATTCTGAGACCTCAGGACAGTATCGATAAAGACGGAAACCCGGTAATCGTAGAAGGAAAAGGACGTCACGATCCTTGTGTAGTTCCAAGAGCGGTTCCTGTAGTGGAAAGTCTTGCTGCATTTGTGCTGGCAGACCTATTTTTGGTCAACAAAACAAGAAATATCAATAATTTTTAACATAAATAGCTTTGGTAATGAAAAATTACTGGGATAAAGGAATTTCATTTGAAGAGTATCTTCAGATTGCAAAAGAAAGATTAGAGAATCCTGCTAACCAACAGGAAGCTGACTATAAACAATATTATGAGCTGGGTCTTCAGAGAATGGACAGAACGGTGAAGAAATATGTTCCGAACGAAGATCAGCTGCAAGAACTTGCTGCCAAAAACTTTGACGGAAAGATTTTAATCATTTCTGAAGCATGGTGCGGAGATGCAAGTGCAACAGTGCCTGCTCTTTTCAGATTTTTTGAAGGACATAATGAGGTAAGAGTTTTCCTGAGAGACAGTGATAAAAGCTTGATTAATCAGTTTTTAACCAATGGCACAGAATCTATTCCTAAAGTCATTATCCTTGATAAAGATTTCAAGATAAAAAATTCTTGGGGCCCACGTCCCAAATATGGATATGAGCTGCTGATGAAGTATAAAGCTGATCCCGAAGCGTATCCAAAAGATACATTCTATAATGATCTGCAGATTTATTATGCTAAAAACAGAGGGAAAGATGCTGTTCAGGAAATTTTAGATCTTCTATAAAAAAAGAGATGAAAAAGAGTATCATTTATATTATAATAATAGCGATCATAGGTATTGTTGCTTTTGTTCCGGGAATTAGAAATTTCCTAAAGGATACATTCTTTCCGGTAGCCACTATCGAAAACGCTGTTCATATCAGTGAAGAAGATTATGATGTAGAACTTAAAGGAATCAATGCACCCAGCACCAATCTTAAAAACTTTAAGGACAAAGGTGTTTTCCTTAACTTCTGGGGAACATGGTGTCCACCTTGCAGAAAAGAATGGCCTTCCATTCAGAAATTGTATGACACCAGAAAAGATCATGTAGATTTTGTATTGATTGCCATGAATGATAAAGAGGAAGATGTAAGAAAGTTTTTGAAAGAAAATAACTATACCGTTCCTGTCTATATTGCTCAAAGTCCTATTTCTGAGAAAATTCTTCCCAAGGTATTTCCTACCACTTTCCTACTGGATAAACACGGAAGAATCCTTATTAAAGAGGATGCCACAAAAGACTGGAATACAGAGACTGTGCATCAGTTTATTGATAATATTATCAAATAATATTTTAACTAAATTTTATAATTTGTTGGTACAGGATTTGCGAATTTTATAGCATTGAAAAATTTATTAATCCAAACACAAAATGAAATATTCAAAATTAAATCTTGCAAAAGAAGCCATCAATCATAAGGGCTTTATAAAAAAGATCCCTGATATTTTCAGAATGGTCAGAATGTGGAGAAAAGGAATCTATCCTATGAAATCCATAGACATTATTCTTCCTTTACTGGGAATTTTATATGTGCTCTCTCCTATTGACCTTCTTCCTGAATTTGTGATACCGGTACTTGGAGTCATGGATGATCTGGCAGTATTGTCACTGACTATTCCTAAGCTCATCAAAGAGGTTGACAAGTTTTTATTATGGGAAGCTCAGCAAAAATACAGTGGTGCCCAAGTCATTGATGCTGAAATCGTAAAATAATAGTTTATTATATTTTTCACACCATCCTGCTTAATCCGGGATGGTTTTTTATTTACAAATGAGCGATAAATTTTTAAGCCTTATTTCAATTCCTTAAATTTGCAATATCTAATAAAAAATAATGGAAAGTAAAAAAGAATTCTTCTTAGAGTGCTACAAACTAGGAATCATTAAATTCGGAAGGTTTACCCTGAAAAGTGGTATCGAAAGTCCTTTTTATGTAGACCTGAGACCTTTGGCTTCAGATCCTAAAATTTTAAAAAATCTGGCTAATTATTTATTGGAAATGCTTCCATTAGATAATTTTGATTTAATCTGTGGAGTTCCTTATGCTGCCCTTCCTATGGCCACTGCAATGTCTTTGGAAAGCTATATTCCATTAATTATTAAAAGAAAAGAAGCAAAAAGCTACGGGACAAAAAAACTGATTGAAGGAATTTACCAGAAAGGGCAAAACTGTCTTTTGGTAGAAGATGTGATCACTTCAGGAAAGTCTTTATTAGAAACCATTCCTGAAATAGAACAGGAGGATCTTAAAGTTTCGGATATCGTTGTGGTACTGGACAGAGAGCAGGGAGGAAAACAATTACTGGAAAGCAAAGGATTTAGAGTGCACACTCTTTTCAATATTTCCGAAGTATGCGGTATTCTTCAGGAAACGGGTGAATTGTCTGATGAAGAGGTAAAAAGAATCCAGGACTTCCTTCAGGGAAATCACATTCAGTTCGAAGAAGAAACAAGATCTTCTTATGAGCAGAAACTTCAGGTTACCCAACATTCTGTTTCAAAAAAATTACTGGAAACAGCTTTAGCAAAAAAATCAAACCTTATTGCTTCTGCTGATGTTACTACCACTCAGGAGTTATTGGAGCTGGCTGAAAAGGTAGGTCCTCATATTGTTGCTTTAAAAACGCATATCGATATTATTTCTGATTTCGAATATGAAAAAACAATCACTCCTCTAAAAGCTATTGCTGCAAAACATCAGTTCTTATTGATGGAAGACAGAAAATTTGCTGACATTGGAAATACACAGGAACTTCAGTTTACCAGTGGAGTTTTCAAAATTACAAATTGGGCAGATTTTGTAACCTCTCAGGTAATCGGAGGTTTTGAATCCTTAGACTGCTTCAGCAATGTAGGGGTAGTAGCTATTGTTGGAATGTCTTCCAAAGGAACCTTAACAACAGCAAGCTATCGTGAAGAAGCTTTAAAAGTAGCATTATCGCATCCTAATGTTATTGGTGGTGTATCTCAGAATAAAATTCCTGAAGACCTTTTATTGTTCACTCCAGGGGTAAACCTTGCAGATTCAGGAGATGGTAAAGGACAGCAGTACAACACACCAGAACATGTTTTCAAGACTTTGCATACAGATTTTATTATCGTAGGAAGAGGAATCTACAAATCCAACGATCCTGAAGCGTCTGCAATCACTTATAAAACAGAAGGATGGAATGCCTATATTAATTCTTTGGAAAAAAAAGCAATTCAGGGTTAAAATCCTATAAAGTATATACAAAATAAGTTATATTTGGGCTTTATCACGAATATTTGAAAAAGATCAGCATTTGCCTTATTTTGTTATGGGGAGTTGTACAGGTTTCTGCACAGACAGACAGTATATACGTTGAAACGAAACTGTCTCCTGACAAAAAGAACCTTGATGTCAGCCAGGAAATTGTTTACTACAATCATTCCGGGAAAGACCTGCAAACCGTAAAACTCCTGAATTGGGTTTCCGCGTACAATAAACGGGGAACTTCTTTAGTCTACCGAAAACTGGAAGACCGAAATAATGATTTGCATTTTGCGAAGAGCGATCAATTGGGAAAACTTCTTGAACTGAACATTAAAAGTTCTGAAAATGAAGCAATTCCCGTCAATACACTTTCAGATGAAAATATTTTTATTCCTCTGAAAAATGTATTAAAACCTGGCGAGAGCGTCACATTACAGTTGCAGTACAGGATGCAGCTTCCCGATAAAACATTTACGGGATACGGAACATCCGCTCAGAATACTGTATTAAAATATTTCTTTATTGTTCCGGATCATTTTGATCCGGACAATATTTCTAAAAGAAACTACCATGATATTGAAGAACAGGTAAGTTTCAATACTTTCTGGACCATCAACTTTGATATTCCTGTTAATAATTTTGTAGAAGGTAATCTTCCACAGGTACAGATGAATTCATTTAAGGGATACCTTGATTCCGATCCTGAATTTTTAATTTCTTCAACCAGTTTTCCTTCCATAAAAACCAATGTTGACGGAGAGGAAATCGAAATCAAATTTGGGTATAATCTAAAACCGGAGGAAAAACAAAATCTGGAGTTTTATCTTCCCTTACATTTAAAATTCCTTAAGGAACGCATCGGAGTTCTTCCGAAAAGTATTTTTATTTCAGATAAATTCAGAGCTAAAGAAGACTTTTTCGGAAATAATGATATTACTTTCTGGAAATTCAGATTCCGTCTGTTTACCGATACTGAAAAAACAGATCTGGATTATTTCGGGATCATTGCCAAGAAAATTCTTGATGAAAGCGTTATTGCAGATAAAGAAAAAGACCACTGGTTTAAAAATGGGTTAAAATCTTATCTGGAAATTCAGTATCTCAAAAAATTCTATGCTGATACAAAACTTTTAGGAACGCTACCCGAAACCAGAATATTTGGGCTCAAACCTTTAAAATTATTCCATGCATCCAAAGTAAAACTTCTGGATCGCTATGGACTTTCCTATCAATACATCATGCTGCAAAATCTTGATCAGAAGATTGATGAACACTTCCCTGTTTTGAGTAATTTCAATGACATGGCCATCAGCAGCTTTGAAACAGGAAGTCTTTTCAACTATTCGGCTGACAAAATGGGATACGATAACTTCAATGGGATTGTAAAGAATTATATTTCTCAGAATTCCGGAAAAAAAATCAATACTGAAGAATTCCTGACCGCTCTTTCAGAAAATAATAAATCAACAGCTTATCTCTCCAACTTTTTCAAACAAAAGAACCGTGTTGATTTTAAACTAAAAAATATTAGAAAAGAAAATGATTCTCTACAAATAAAAATTGTAAAGAATACAGATATTTCCATTCCGGTAAAGCTGGAAACAGAAACCAGAGAAGGAGAAAAGAAGGCCTATTGGATAGACACCGAAGAAAACGAACGTATCACCAGCCTTTCTCTTCCCGCATCAGAAAATATTTATAAAGTCACTCTAAACAGCGGATATATTTTCCCTGAATCCAATTACAGAGATAATTTTCTGTATGCAAAAGGCCTGTTTTCCAATGCAAAAAAAATTAAACTAAAATTAATAAAAGATATTCCAAACCCGGAATACAATGAAGTTTACCTCAGCCCAAGGGTACGTTTTAACAATACGTATGATAAATTTCTTTTGGGAATCAATTTAAAAAACCAGTCTTTCTTTGATCAGAAATTTTTGTATTCGGTTACTCCGACTTATAGTACCGGAACAGGAAAACTGACGGGTTCTGGAGCAGTCTCCTATTCTATCCTGCCTGCAGAAAGCATTATCCGAAGTTTAACATTCGGACTTTCGGGTTCTTATTTTCATTATGATTATGACCTTGCCTACAGAAAAACCTCAATATCTTCTTCTATCAACTTCAGGAAGAACCCGAGAAGTACTGTAAGCAGAGGTCTAGGGATTTCCTATAATTATTTTGAAAGGGATCTGAGTCCTAAAATGATCGCTAATAATGATTATAGCAAGTATAATCTCTGGAGTATCGGCTATGGCTATAGTGACAACCAGATGATTCATGAAAAAAGCTTTAGTCTAAGTACGCAGGGAATGGAAGATTTTAATAAAATAACGGCTGAAGGTTTCTACAGATGGGAATTTGCTCCTAAGCAAAAACTGAGTTTACGTTTATTTGCCGGATATTTTATAAGAAACAACACCCGAAATAACCTTTTCGACTATGGAATTTCCAGGGTTTCCAACTATTCATTCTCTTATACGCTTTTAGGAGAAAGTGCCAGCAGTGGCCTTCTTTCCCAACAGTTTATATTAGCTGATGGTGGTTTTAAATCTTTTCTTCCGGGAACAGTGAACCAATGGATCACTTCTGCCAACGTGGATTCAAGCGTCTGGAAAATATTCCATGTGTATGCTGATGCCGGTGTTTATAAAAACAAAGATCTTCCCGCCAAATTCATATGGGATACCGGAGTTAAGGTAAGAATCATTCCTGATTTTCTGGAAGTTTATTTCCCGATACAATCTTCTTTAGGTTTTGAGCCATCGTTCAAAGATTATGGAAAGCGTATCAGATATACATTAATTCTTAATCTTGGTTCCATTATTAATGCTGCAAGAAGAGGTTGGTATTAAACTTATGGTAATAAAAAATAAAAGAACAGTTCATTAATGAGCTGTTCTTCTTTATTAAAAAACTAATCTTTTATAATTTTCTGTGAGATCGGAATATTATTAATGGTTCCTGTGACAATATAAGTTCCTTTTGGAAGCTCTGCAATATCAAGAGTTGAAGCTAATTTTGTAGGGGATTTTTTAACAACCTGTCTGAATGTATCGTAAACTTTCACATCTTTCACCTCGGTTCCGAACACTACTTTACTGTCTTTTATAAAAGGATTCTGTACAAAACCAGATTTCACACTGCCTTCAAGGGAAAAGTCTGCCATATTATCATTACTTCCAACCATCGTTCTTTTAATAGCCGTTGTTGTAGTGGGAGAAGGAGCCGGCCCATCTCCTTTAAACTGATCTGCATTTGATCCATATCCTACAAAATCCAGTACATTGGATGCGGAAGGTCCCGTCACCTGCAATATATTTCCGGCCAAAGCAACTTTTCCTGATACGCTGGAGATTTTCATCCCGGAAGATTTATTGGGAGTTCCGTCGAAATTAGTGATTGTAGTGGCAATAAAATCCGGTGTTGGTAGGTTTTCAACGCCTCCTTCAATTGCTGACTCCTGAATCAAATAAGTTTCTTCAGGGCCTAAAGTAAAGTCAGGCAGTGTATGATATTCGGTAAAAGCACCTATCGCCGGAGCATATTGAATGCTTGCTCCCGTTAAAGAAACCAAAGTAGTTCCGATATTTTTAAGGACAATATAATTATTCTTCAATACAGCACCAGAACTTGCATTCCCACCATAGATTTCATTAATCACAATCTGGGCATTTGAAAAAGAAGTTAATACTATAAGTCCAACAAGAGTAAAGATTTTTTTCATCGTAATAATTTTAAAGAAATGGATCAATAATAAAACATCAAAAACAATACCACCAAATTAAGAAATATATGGGATACAAAAATCTCAAAACCAGTAATAATTGTATAAAAAACAGCCACTTCAATGAAGTGGCTGCATGTATTTTTATCTAAAAGAGATTAGTCTTTAAGAACTTTTTGAGAGACCGGTTGGTTGTTCACTGTACCTGTTACGATATAGCTTCCTTTTGCCAGCTCAGCAACGCTTACCGTTTCGTTTTGTTTTACAGAAGCTTCTTTTACAAGCTGTCCGAACATATTGAAAACTTTCACATCTTTTACATCAGATCCGAAAACAATCTCGTTATTTTTAACGAAAGAATTCTTTACAAAGTTTCGTGATTTTACGTTTTTAGCATCAATAACAGCTAGAGAAGCAGTAGATGAAGTTACCATTAAAGAAATATCATCTATTCTCCAGTTGGCAGTACCAAGAGATGGAGTTCCCGTACCAGGGCTGTCGCTTCCATAGATTCTTAAAGTAACCGGAGCAGATTCCGCACCTACTAAATTAGTTCCTGAAAAAGTGATGCTATTCAATGTCCATGTACTGTTGTTGTTAACATTTACAGTACCTATTGCAGTAGCATAATTATCAATACTGGAATATACTGTAATCTTTCCCGGTCCGGTAGAGGTACCTCTGGACCCTAGACTTAAAGAATTCAATGTAACTTTATTACCCGCAACAGGAGTAACAGTAACACTAAAATAAGTACTTGTAGCAGTAGAAAGAGCCTCTTTAAAAGCTGCAGCACCAAAATTACTGGATCCGCTTGCTCCTGTATAACCTGAAGACACAGATGTAGCGGTAATTAAATTCGTAGTACCGTTATTATTTCCCTGGGTAGCTGCAAATGCTACATTTGAAATATTAGCATTTGTACCCGAAACAGGATTTACAGAAGTACCGTCCCAAAGGTATGTTGTTTGTGCAAAAGCAACTGCACTCATCATCACCGTTGCAAAAAGAGAATAAATTTTTTTCATGATTTAACATTTTTATAATTAATAATTTCCTTGATAAAAGTACATCGTTTTATTTTTTTTGACACAATAAACAGGTTAAGTTTCTGTTAATAATAGTTAAGCTATTACGATTAACATTTTTTAGTTACTTTTACCAATTATTTTTCAGGGCTTGCGGAATTATATCCTTCTAATTGTATTCTTCTTAGGCATATTTTCAGGAAATGCTCAGGTATTTTCATGGAAAAATCCCAACGTTCCGGAAGACAGTATTAAACGAGACAGTATTCTTGCGGCAAGGCTTGAGCAGGATATCTTTGCAAAAGACACCCTTGATTTCATAAGAACGCACAACAAGATCGTTATTGATGAAGCTGTACTGGCAAAGAATGATAAAAAACGATTTTTAGGAGAACTTAATTCAAAAGGTTCCATCATCAGAGGGATTACTTTTGGTAACAATCAGGGCCAGTCTGTACAAAGCTCTATGGATCTTCAGATTTCAGGGCGCTTATCCAAAGATGTTACGATTTTAGCCAGTATTTCGGATCACAATCTGCCTATTCAGGCCGATGGTTATACGCAAACGCTGGAGGAGTTTGACAAAATCTACATGCAGCTTAATATTAAGGAAAAATCCATCCTCAGAGCCGGGCATCTTGACCTTGTAGAATCTAAGAATTATTTTGCCAAATACCAGAGACGAAGCATGGGGCTTCAGTTCCAGACAGAATTCGGGAAGGAAAACAAAACATTGGTAGATATCTCTGCAGGTGTTGCACGAAGTGAATTTCACAGAATCCGTTTTCAGGGGGTTGAAGGAAATCAGGGACCTTATCGTCTGACAGGTAAGAATGGGGAACAGTTTATCACACTGATCTCCGGTTCTGAACAGGTCTTCATTGATGGAATCCTGATGAAGCGTGGTGAAAACCAGGATTATATTATCAATTATAATACCGGTGAAGTTACCTTTACCAGTTTCCGTCCTATTTTCCAGCAGAATTTCATAACGATTTCCTATAACTATGCCAACAGGAATTATTCAAGATATCTGTTTACAGGAAAGCTTGAACATCAGAGAGAGAAATTCAAAGTAGGCTTAAACTGGTTCATGGAAAATGACAATAAGAATGCTCCTCTGTCTTTAAGTCTTTCCAAAGAAGATGAACAGATTCTTGCAGATGCAGGAAACAATCCGGATTTGATGTATGCTCCTTCAGGGGTGGTAACGGAGTATGATGTGAATAAAATTTTATATAAATTAAATCCTGCCGGAACTTTCTATGAATATTCTACTGATTCAAGCTTAACGCTGTACCAGGTTTCTTTTACGTATTTCGGGGCTAATCTGGGGGATTATAAAATAGCACAAACTACCAATAACGGACGTGTTTTTGAATATGTAGGTCCGAATGCCGGAGATTACAGAGCTGTAAGAAAACTTCCTTCTCCTCAGAAGTCACAGGTATACTCTCTGAACTCTGAATATTTACTGAATGAAGGAAAAATAGGAGCTGACATTTCCCTGAGTAACTATGATGTCAATTTATTTTCCTCAAAAGATTCTGATCAGAATATGGGATATGCATGGCGTATTTTCGGAAATAAAAGTTTCACGAAAAATGCATGGAAAGGAACACCTAGTTTTGAATATCAATATATAGACAGACAGTTTCATATCCTTGACCGTATCAATGATGTGGAATTCTCCAGAGACTTCAACCTTACCCAGGAATTTAATAAGAAAACCCAAAACAGGTTTATCTTCAGTTTCCTTAATAAATGGAATAATAAATCCACCTTAAATTACCGTGTCAATTATCTGAATGAACAAAATTCTTATAAAGGGATCAAAAATGACCTTGACTTTGGCTGGCTTACAGGAAAGTTCTTTACCAAGGGAAATCTATCTTATCTGAATACGACTGCCACCCTTCAGGACACGAAGTTCATCCGTGGTGGAGTTTCAACAGAGTTTACCGGCAAAAAAGGAAGCTGGGCCGTTGGTGGAAGCATGGAACATAATGAGAAGAAATACAATGACACCCAACTTATGGATGTCACGAGTTTCAGCTGGAAGGAAATATTTTTGCAAAAGAAAATCGGTGACAGTACAAGAACTAAGTTGCTGGCAAAAGTATACATGAGAGATAATGACTCGGTACGTGACAACAGGCTTCAGAATATGAACAATATTTTGGGAATTATGGCTGAAAGTCAGATTATCAAAACAGAAAGAACTTCCCTAAATGCTTTAATCCACTACCGAAAATTCTTCTACGCAGGTCCAGAAGGTGAAGTAACCCGTAATAATGATTTTGTTGTTGGAAACATCTTATACAATCAACAGCTTTTCAGAAATGGAATGCGCCTTCAGGCTTTCTATGAACTGGGGAACGGACAGGAAGCCCAGAGGGAATTTCAATATATTAAAGTAACAGATGGACAGGGGGTTTATAAATGGACCGATTATAACGGAGATGGAGTTCAGCAGCTGGACGAATTTGAAATCGCTGAGTATTCTGATCTTGCACAATATATCCGTGTATACACTAATTCTGTAAGATATATTCCTTCTAATAAAAATAAATTACAGCTGGCTTTATTTGTTAATCCGGCAATTGTTTTCAATTCTGAGAACGGATTTTTAAAACGATGGAATTTCAATATTTCATTAAACTCTCAAAACTCTTTCTATAAAAAGGAAAAAGTGCTTGTTCTGAATCCTTTTGAAAAGAACAGTGATCAGATCCTTAAAAATCAGAATATTCTTGCTTCTGTACAGTTTAATCCAACCGACAAGTCAGGCTGGAACGGAAATTACAGATTCATTACCAATGACAATCTCATCAATGCCAATTTCAGTAATGAAGAACGTGAGCAGACTTCTCATTTCCTGAATGTGGGATACTGGTTCAATAAAGAATTCAGAGTAGACTGGGAAAACTCAGTTCATGATATCCAAAACTCTTCACAATTATTTAAAACAAGAGATTATCGTCTTAATAATTTTGAAACCAAGCCTAAAGCAACGTATAAGTTCACAGATGCTATTCAGGCTGAATTATCTTCTGCTTTCCGCCAGAAACAAAGATTGGATGGTGAAGAACTTCTTAAAGCTTTTGATATTACTGGAACCATCCAATGGGAGCGTAGAAAAACGTCTATCCGTGGAAATTTCTCGTTCATCAGCAACAATTTTACCGGAAACAATTTCAGCATTGTAGGAAACCAGATGCTGGATGGCCTTAAGCCTGGGAAAAACCAGGTATGGAGTGTATTCATCCAACAGGCTATCAACTCCTTTATCCAACTGAATCTTAATTACGAAGGAAGAAACTCAGGTGACCGGACCATTCATATCGGAAGTATGCAGGTAAAAGCAAGCTTCTAATTATGATGGTTACTTTATACAATAAAAAATCCCCAATATTATTGCTATTGGGGATTTTTCTGATTATTAGGGTATATATTATTTTTTAATAATTTTTAAAGACTGTGATCCTTTTTCTGTATTCACTTTTAAAATATAAACTCCTGCAGCAGCACGTCTCAAATCTACAGAGCCTTTTTCAGCGTTAATGGTTTCGCTGAGAATTCTCTGGCCTGAAACATTATACACTTCAATATCTTTAATTCTACTGTCATTATTGATATATAGGTAATCCACAACAGGGTTCGGATAAACATTCACTGTATTCTTTTTCGCAGCTTCATTTACTGCCAATACAGCTGCTGTAAATTCGAAACTTCCGAGGTCTGGTGTTAAAGCATTTCTTGTATTGCCGTCCGCATCCAGTGTTACTTCGACTACCGGAGTTCCCTTATTATCAAGAGCTGCATTCCCTGTGGCCGACAAATGGAAATCAGTTGCTGATACGAATACCGGCAGCACATTCAATGAGTTTACATTTCCTCCGAATCCCGCCTGGATATCAGCAAGGGTAGCTTTTGCCAATCCTCCAATATACCCAAGATTGGTACCGGAAGAATAGAAATTATTATAATTAATAGTAGAAAAAACACTGCTGGCGGCTCCCGCATAAATAGCGTATCTGTCACCTGCCTGAGTCTGGGTATTGACAAAAAGATTATTTCTGATATCAATACCTCCTGCACCGGTCACTCCACTTGTAATATTTAAAGCAGAGGGTCTTCCGGCAACAGTCTGGCTGACATTCATGACAACGGTATTATAATAAAGTTTATATCCGCCTCCTGCAGCGACAACAATCCCGTTTCCATTGTCATTTACTCCTCCTGTTGTTGCATATCCATAGCCAGCCACACCACTGACGATATTGTTGGCCACTAATGTATTGGAGATAAGACTTGTTGTGGACAGATAAATTCCCTGGGCTCCGTACCCTGAGACATTAGTATTTTTAACTCCATTTATTTTATTATTAATAATGGTCATTCCGGTTGTCAATGTACCTCCTGCATAAATACCTGCAAAAAGAGTCCCTGTTCCACTGGAATTAAAATTGGAAATCGTATTTCCGCTTACCATAATATTGGCTACAGCAGAGGCTCCTGTACTCCCTGAGGTGATGGTTATTCCGGAAGCTCCTCCCGCACCCGTTCCGGTATACCCAAGATTGGTTATGGTATTTGAAATAATTGAAGAATTGACGGTTGCTGTGGCAAACCAGATTCCTCTTTTAATTTCAGCATTGGTCGTTTCAAAATTACCTAATGTGTTATTACTTACCGTTACTCCATCGGCACCCTGAACATAAATTCCTCCAAGACGGTTGGCATCTGCTCCCGAAGCACTTATATCATTACCCGTAACCAATGTATTAGCTCCATTACCAGCAGCTGTAGCAGCAAATAAATAAATTCCCATATAAGCTTTCTTCACAGCATTATTCTGAATAGTAACATTGTTAAAGAAGCCTCCCGTAGGTGTTGCTGCTCCGTCATACATCACCAAAGCTGAAGAATTATTCATTCCGTTGATAATATTAAGGTTTTTAACCATAATATTAGTATTGGCTGCAGCTGCAGAAGCCGCTATGAATGTAAGGACCTGTGGTGCTGTAGTAGAAGTGTTGGTAAGGGTAAGATCTCTTGTCGTTCCTGAAGCTGCATTGCTTCCGTCCAGGGTAATATTACTCCCCTGTATTCTCACTAAAGGCGCACTGGCAATATCCCCGGAAATAGTTGCCGTAACTCCTGTGGCAGGTTTTATGGCAACAGAAGTATAACTTGTTGCTCCGCCACTGGCATTCAGACTGGCTGTTGCCGTTTCCGTTGTGTTTGCTGTGATACTGATTGTAATTGCCCCTTGGTGTGTTCCTGCGTTAATAGCATCAAATGCGCCCTTCAACGTAGTATAGGTTCCTGTAGCTGTTCCTGCCGTAGCAGAAATATTTACTTGTGAATAAAAATTTGATGAAACTAAAATTGCCATCAAACAAAATAGAATTTTTCTCATGACATTAATTTTTATTATACTAAATATAAAAAATAATTATCAATAAAATTCAATAAACATTGATAATCAGTTAAATATATTAAGTAAAAATTAAACAGAATATCATAAAATCCCTTAAACAAAACAACACAAGCAAAACGCAATACCATATTTTAATTTAAAAAATATTGTTTTTTAAGAATTTCGTAAATTTGCACCATGATAAAAATAGGCAACATAGAACTGCCGGAATTTCCACTTTTGCTGGCTCCAATGGAAGACGTAAGTGATCCTCCGTTCAGACGTTTGTGTAAAATGCACGGTGCAGATTTAATGTATTCGGAATTTATTTCTTCCGAAGGGTTAATTCGTGACGCTATCAAGAGTCGTAAGAAGCTGGATATTTTCGATTATGAAAGACCAGTGGGGATACAGATTTTTGGTGGAGATGAAGAAGCAATGGCTATGTCCGCAAGAATTGTTGAAACGGTAAACCCGGATCTTGTAGATATTAATTTTGGCTGCCCGGTAAAAAAAGTTGTCTGCAAAGGAGCAGGAGCTGGTGTACTGAAAGATATTGATCTGATGGTTCGCCTTACCAAAGCCGTGGTAAGCTCTACTCACCTGCCTGTAACGGTAAAAACCCGTTTAGGATGGGACAGTACCAGCATTAATATTGATGAAGTGGCAGAACGTCTGCAGGAAACCGGAATCAAAGCTCTTACGATACACGCAAGAACCCGTGCTCAGATGTATAAGGGTGAAGCAGACTGGGAGCATATTTCAAGAATTAAACAAAATCCTAATATTGAAATTCCAATTTTTGGAAATGGTGATATAGATTCTGCTGAAAAAGCATTAGAATATAAACAAAAGTATGCATGTGACGGCATCATGATCGGGCGTGCTGCTATTGGATATCCATGGATATTTAACGAAATCAAACATTTCTTTAAAACTGGAGAACATTTACCTGAACCTACAATTTCAGACCGATTACTGGCTGTTCGCCAACATGCAGAATGGAGTGCTGAATGGAAAGGAGAAAGATTGGGATTGGTTGAAATGAGACAGCATTACAGCAATTATTTCAGAGGGATTCCTCATTTCAAGGAATTTAGAAAAAAATTCCTGGAAGTTTTCACTATGGAAGAAATGAACAGTCTGATCAAAGAGACTCAGCAGTTCTACGAAGAATACCAGGCTCAGCTATAAAAATAAAACCATCAGTAAAACTGATGGTTTTTTTATTTAGAATCTAATTATATTAATATCCTTCTGATGAAGTTTCGTTTTTAATTAATCCCAGCGCTGAAGAGGTTCCAATTCTTTTAACTCCCATTTTAATCATTTTCTCAGCATCTTCAGGAGTTCTTACTCCTCCAGCTGCTTTTACAGGAAGTTTCCCAGCATTATTGAGCATAATGGTGATTCCTTCAAAGGTTGCTCCATTAGGCTTTCCTTCGGCAGTTTGGTAAAATCCTGTTGATGACTTAACAAAAATTTTCGACAGTTCATTTTCAGAAAAATTTTCTTCTGCCCAGGTAGAAATATTTTTAGTAAGATCTGCAATTTGTTCATCAGTCAATGCTGCGATTTCAATAATCCATTTTGCAATTTTATGATGCTCAAGAGATAATTTTGTACATTTTACAAATTCTTCTCTTACCAGTTCTATATTTCCCTGTAGATAAGCTGTATAATTAATAACAAAATCCAGTTCATCTGCTCCGTTTTCTATTGCTTTTGAAGCTTCTGTAAGTTTCTCATCAATAGAATACGTTCCTTCGTGGAAACCTATTACAGTTCCTACTACAACATTTGAATTTCTTTCCTGGATATATTTTTTGATCTCAGATACGTAATCCGGTCGAATCATCACGGCAAAAATACCATTATCTATTGCTTCCTGAGCAAGTTCTTTATCTTTTTGAAGTGTTTCTTCGTGGGAAATACCTGATTGTTCTGGTGTTTTCAGGTAAGTTGAATCCAAATATTGGGCTATGTTCATATCGTTATACTTTCAGTTGTCTGTAAATACCTTGTTCCAAAGATATAAAAGTTTCTGTTCTTGTTACTCCCTTCAGCTTTTGAAGCTTGCTAAGAATCTGCATTAAATGATCATTGTCTTTACAAAGAACTTTCAGGAAAATAGTATAATTCCCTGTGGTATAGTGGGCCTCCACTACCTCATTGATATCATGCAGAGATTTTACCACTTCCGGATAATGGCTTGGCTGATCCAGAAATACCCCGATGTAGGAAATCACTTTATATCCAATTTTCTTAGGGTTAAGAAATGATATTGAATTTTCAATAACTCCTGCATGTTCGAGTTTTTTGATTCTTTGATGCACTGCAGTTGTGGAAATTCCAACATTTTTTGAAATGTGGGCTAAAGATGTTTTAGCATTGTCCATCAACATGTAGATGATTTCTTTGTCAATAGAATCTAAATGGTAGCTTGTGTTGCTCGAATTTTTCATTTTCTACTTTTTTATTATTTATGTTTTTTAATGTAAATTTTTAAATTTTACAAAAACCGGAAAGTGATCGCTATATCCTCCTAAATACCGTGTACCAGCATATGTTCGGAAAGGCCGTCCTTCAAAATTTCTGGTTCTGCTGCGGATTTTTTCAGAATTAAATATATAGGCATCCTGAAAAGCCAGCGTCTTATTATCAAGTAAAGATCTTGACATAATGATCTGATCATACAACAATCCAGATTTATAATGAAAAGTAGAATAATTTCTTGTAGAAAACAATTGCTGAAAAGGGTTCACTAAAACCTTCTCATGGTCATTGTCATAGAGAATCTGTACTAAATTTTCATCATCCGGGTTTTCGTTAAAATCACCACACAATATAACGTGCTCTTTATCTGCATCCACTATTTTCATAATCCGTTCCCGGACTTCATTCAATATAAAGGCTCTTTTAGGCTTATTGATATCTTTTTCGCGTTTAGAGGGAAGATGGGCGATAAAGACATTAATAATTTCCCCTTTATATTTAATTTTTGAAAAAAGTACGTCTCTGGTTGTGTCGTAATTTTCTGTGTTTTTATTTACTATTTCAAAAAAGAAAGTAATGGTTTCTGAATCTATTACCTCTACTTTATTTTTATCATATAACATGGCTACATCCACTTTTCTTTCGTCCATGGAATTATAATGTACAATTCCATATTCCGAATTAAAGGGTTCCATTTCTACAAGATCTTCCAAAACTTTCCTTCCGGAAACTTCAGATAATCCTATTACAAATGGCAATACATCATTTTCCTCCTTCATCAACTGAAATACGTGAGAGATTTTGAAAAGCTTATTTCTATATCTCTTTTCATCCCAATTCCTTAATCCTGACCGGGTAGGATCTAATTTGTGGACAGGTTTCGGATCGGGTAAAAATAAATTTTCAACATTATAAAAAGAGAACAGCTCCATCTACACTAATTTCTATACTTTTAATTTATTATGTTCTTTTTACTTTAAGATGTAAATTTATTATTTTTTTTCCAAATTTCCTCGATTTATCCTTAAAACAACAAATCAATTCCTCATAGAAAACATTTCAAATATAGTAAAAAATACCAATGAAATTAGCGATAATAAATTAATTTTTCAATTATTAGAGCGTTTTAGTATATTAGTCAAAATTGAGATAATATACAAAATCCGGAATAATAGAAATAAATTTTCAATTTAAAATAAGAAGTATTAATGTTTTTCACACCTATTAAACTTACAACAAATATTATTCCATTCACCTATTATAAATGGAATTAAATACGCAGGTCAGCATTAGATAAATGCTGACAATTTGTTTACAGTAAATCGGGGCGTTTTTCCTTTGTAATTCTTACTGCTTCATCATGACGCCATTCTTCAATTTTTCCGGAATTCCCACTCAACAGGATTCTGGGAACTTCCAGGCCTTTATAACTTTCGGGTCTTGTATAGATAGGCGGTGAAAGAAGATCATCCTGAAAACTGTCTGTTAAAGCGCTCTGCTCATCATTTAAAACACCAGGAAGCAATCTGATGATTGAATCTGCAAGCACACAGGCTGCCAGCTCTCCGCCTGTAAGAACATAATCTCCAATTGAAATTTCTTTGGTAATATGAAGATCTCTTACTCTCTGGTCTATTCCTTTATAATGCCCACAAAGAAAGATCAGATTTTCTTTGATGGAAAGTGAATTGGCAATTTTTTGGTTCAAAGTAACACCATCCGGCGTCAGATAGATAACTTCATCATAATTCCTTTGAGATTTAAGCTCTGAAATACATTTATCCAGTGGCTCCACCATCATTACCATTCCTGCACCGCCTCCGTAAGGCTCGTCATCAATTTGTCTGTGCTTATTAATCGCCCAGTCTCTCAATTGGTGAAAATGTACTTCTACCAGCCCTTTATCCATCGCTCTTTTCAAAATAGAAGTTTTGAACGGACTTTCCATCAATTCCGGAAGTACGCTTATTATGTCAATTCTCATTGTAATGTTCCGTTTTTCTTAGTAGGTATAATAATTAATCTTAAAGAAGAATCTTTGTTGATATAGCTCCACATCCAGTTGAAGAATATGGCCAGCTTATTTCGAACGCTCAAAATTAGCATTAAATGGAGAAACATCCAGAAATACCACGCGAGAAATCCCTGGAATTTTACAAATGGCAGATCCACAACAGCTCTGTGCTTCCCAATCGTTGCCAATGAGCCTTTGTCATCATATTCATATTCTTTCCACTCTTCCTGACTTTTCTTTAAAAGATTTTTACCTAAATTTTTTGCCTGATTAATGGCTACGTTGGCTACCTGAGGATGTCCCTGTGGATATTTAGGAGTTTCCATATAGGCAATATCCCCGATAGCATAAATATTATCGTAACCCTGTATTTTATTATATCGATCTACAATATATCTGTTTCTTACTAATTTGTCTTCCGGAAAACCTCCTACCACATTTCCTGTAACTCCGGCTGCCCAGATGACATTATTGGAAGGAATTTCTTTCCCACTTTTCAAATGAACTTTATCTCCGTCATAATCTGTCACTACTTCCCCGCTCATAAAAGTGACCCCAAGATCTTTAAGATATTTTTCGGATTTCTCCTGAGCTTCACTGCTCATTACAGCAAGTGGCTTTTCTGTAGAACTTACGAGAATAATCTTCAGATGATCAAAGTTCATATAAGGATAATCTCTTGGAAGGATGTCTTTTTTCATTTCTGCAAAAGCTCCTGCCAGCTCTACTCCTGTTGGCCCGCTTCCTACGATAACGATGTTCCAGTTACCGTCATCACTTCGGCTTTTTTCAATAATCAGTTTTTCAAAGGTCATCAAAACATGATTTCTGATGCTGATGGCTTCCTGGGTATTTTTCATTCCGAAAGCTTTTCCTTCCAGATCTTTGTTTCCGAAAAAATTAGTTTTACACCCTGTTGCAATGATGAGTTTATCATAGGTAAATTCTGCTTCGTCGGTAATCACTTTATGATTGGCAGGATCTATTTCTTTCACCTCTGTCATACGAAACTGGGTATTTCTGGACTGCTGAAAAATCTTTCTGAAGGGAAAAGAAATGTTGGAAGGTTCTATCCTCCCTGAGGCTACCTGATAAAAAAGCGGCTGAAACATATGGTGGTTCATCCGATCGAGAACAATGACCTTTTTATTCTTGTTATTCAATGTTTTTGCAAGCTGCAGCCCCGCAAATCCTCCTCCAATAATGATGATTTTTTCGCGTGTTTCCATAATACACAAATTTACTGATTTTATTTTAGCATTTAGCAGTGAAAAAAGTTAGTTTTGCAAAACTTTATGACACCAAAAAAGTACACCAAAAAAACTGCCAAACAAGTCCATAAATCCAGACGGAAAAAGTATTTTTTCCGAAGATGGGTGATATTGGGCATATTAATCGTAGCATTGGTGGGAACAGGATTTTATTTAAAACAGTCTGTAAGCTACTATTATGCATTGTACTTTAATAAATTTAAGCATAAAAAACTTCACAACAGTGAAAAGGAAGCGGCAAGAATTCAGAGAATACTAGCCAGCAATCTTGATAAAACCTATGGCTTTGATGTTTCTCATTATCAGAACCGGGAAGATATCAAATGGGACAGTCTGAGTATTGGAAATAAAACAATCCCGTTAGAATATGTTGTCATGCGCGCCACCATGGGAAACCGAAGTGCAGATAAGCATTTTGATGAGTTCTGGGAAAGTGCTAAAAAACATAATCTTATCCGCGGTGCCTACCATTTTTACAGAGCTGATGAAGATCCGGTGATCCAGGCCAATAATTTTTTGAAGAATGTAAAACTGGAGAGTGGAGATCTACCTCCCATTCTTGATATTGAAAAAATCCCAAAGCGTAAAACCAATAAAAAACTGATTGAAGACCTGAAAGTATGGTGTAAAATCGTAGAAGAAGCCTATGGCGAAAAACCTATCATCTATACCTATTATCATTATTATAAAGATTTTCTGAAAGGTGAGTTTGAAGGCTATCCTTTATGGCTTGCCAATTACAATGATGTTCCGTCTCCTTCTCCCGACGATGAGTGGGATTTCTGGCAGTTTACAGAAAACGGAATTGTTCATGGAATCAATGCGAAAGTGGATCTTGATATTTATAATGGTAATTCGTGGTCGTTGAAAAGACTGACACTGGATTAGAAATAAAATAAGAAAGGAAGCTAGAAGCAGGAAGATGGGAGCTAATGAAATGATGTGATCCCTTCCAATCTCCACCTTCCTTCTTCCAGTTTTAAATTTTAAAGGATTTCCATAACCTCTTCCCAGGAATGAACTCTTTTGTAAGTATCATTTTCTATCAGTTCATTATGAGGCTGGGTAAATATCAATCTCTGCCCTGAAAAATGATCTAAATTTTTAGGATAATCATCTATCATAATATCTCCGGCAACCACTTTTTTACTTCCACAAAGAACAATCTGTTCCCAAGTAATGAACGGAAAATGTTCTGCCAGCCAATCATATTTTTCTCTTAAGCTGTTCGGAAATTCCATTCCTGCAGATACAATATACAGATCATATTTATTATTCAGATATTCCATTGCCTCACGGCTTCCTTTCATCACAGGTAAGGTTCTGAAAAAACCTACTTCATTTACATGTTTTTTCCCGTTTGGAAAAGACTCTATTTCAGGCTTACCAGCCAAATCACTGATTTCAATTTCTTTTCCTGTATCTCTTTTTTCAAATTGTACCAGCTGATGATATACATCCGCCATTACCCCATCCATGTCGACAATAACTTTTTTCATTACTTCAATCAGATTTTGTATTATGTATTACTATTTACAATTTAAATTTCATTGTGTTGATCAAATTTACTAATTAGTTTTTTCAGATAAGGGGCACAGTCTATTAAAAAATTATAAATATTGAGTCTTATAAAAGAGGTTCCGGAAAATTTTAGATTACATTTTCGTATTTTTGCGGTTCAATTCAAAATTAAAATCAAACCATTAATTCCCAATGAATTACGTTTCTGCAGAAAATCTCACCAAATCTTACGGCATCAAAGTTTTGTTTAAAGACATTTCTTTTCATATTAATGAAGGAGATAAAATAGCTATTGTTGCCAAAAACGGAAGTGGAAAATCTACCCTTCTGAAAATATTAATGGGTAAGGAAATTGCAGACAGCGGAACTGTGATTATCAACAAAGATATCCAGGTAGTATTATTTGACCAGGAAATCAACTTTGATCCTAAGCTCAGCATTGAAGAATTTATGATGGCTCTTGATTCAGAACCTATCCTTGCGCTTAAAAACTATCATCAGTCACTTCATTCCACAGATCATGATTTTATTGAGAAAGCATTAGCCGATATGGAAGTTCATAAAGCATGGGATCTGGAAAATGAAATGAAACAGATTCTTTCCCAGCTTAAAATTACTGATCTGGATGCTAAAATGGGAACTCTTTCCGGAGGACAGATCAAACGTGTAGCTCTGGCTAAACTTTTAACAGAGACAAGAGCTGAGCACAGACACACGCTTCTTATCATGGACGAACCTACCAACCACCTTGATGTAAACATGGTGGAATGGCTTGAAAACTATCTGAATAAGGCAAAAATCACGTTATTGCTTGTTACTCACGACCGATATTTCCTTGACAGTGTTTGTGATATAATCTGGGAAATGGAAGATCAGAATCTTTATTTTCACAACGGTTCATATGCTACTTATCTTGAGAATAAAATGATTCGTGAGGAGAATCTTAATGCTACGATTGATAAGGCAAACAACCTTTACAGAAAGGAACTGGAATGGATGCGAAGACAGCCAAAAGCCAGAACTACAAAGTCAAAAAGCAGAATCGATGCTTTCTACGAGACTGAAAAGGTAGCCAAAACCGACACCAGAAAAGACGGGCTTGAGCTGGATTTTGAAATGAAGCGTCTGGGAAATAAAATTCTTGAACTCAAAAACATTGATAAAAGCTTTGGACCTAAAGTTCTTTTAAAAGATTTCAGCTACCAGTTTCAGCGTGGAGAAAAGGTGGGAATTATTGGAAAGAATGGTGCAGGAAAATCTACCCTGCTTAATATTATTCAAGGTCTTGAAAAGGCTGATAAAGGAGAAATTGAAACAGGAGAAACTATTTCTTTCGGTTATTTCTCACAAAAAGGTCTTACTTATAAAGAGGATGAGCGTGTCATTGATTTCATCAAGGAAATTGCAGAATTTTATCCGCTAGCCAACGGAAAAAGTTTATCTGCTTCACAGTTTTTAAGATTGTTCTTATTTGATGATCAGACTCAATATTCTCCCATTTCTAAACTTTCGGGAGGGGAAAAAAGAAGACTTCACCTGATGTATATTTTGTATCAGAATCCTAACTTTTTGATTTTTGATGAGCCTACAAATGATCTGGATCTTCCTACATTGACGGTTTTAGAAAATTTCCTTCAGCAATTCCAGGGATCTTTGATTATCGTTTCCCACGACAGGTATTTTATGGACAGAATTGTAGATCACGTTCTGGCTTTTGAGGGAGAAGGAAAAATCAGAGATTTTGTTGGAAACTTCTCAGAATACAGAGAAGCAAGAAGCCGCGAGGAAGCATTAGAAAAAAATACAGCTGTAAAACCTGAGCCTGTAAAAGAAGCAGTTTCTTCAGCAGAGAGTACTCAGCCTTCCCATTCTAAAAGAAAACTAACTTTTAAAGAACAAAGAGAACTGGAAACGATTGAAAAAGAAATGCCTGCACTGGAAGAACAGCGCACCAAAATTCTGGACAATCTCAACAACGAAGCTGATTATGAAAAAATAGCCAAACTTTCTTCAGAACTGGAAACTGTTTCAGAAAAACTGGAGAACCATGAAATGAGATGGCTGGAGCTTCAGGAACTCCTTTAATAATGATGAATTATGAATGAATTCAAGGTTTAAGGTTTAAGGTTTAAGGTTTAAGGTTTAAGGTTTAAAGTTAATAGTAATCGTGATTAGAGGTTTCCAACTCGTTTACACTCAAACTCTCCAACCCTAAAACTCTCTAATTCTTTGAATTCATTCATAATTCACAACTCATCATTTATAATTTATAATTCAATTATTCCTCCTTCTTTTGCACTTTTCAGGGAAGCATCAATGATTTTCATATTCTGAATAACTTCTCTTCCCGGAGATGGTAAGGCGTATCCAAAAACAATATGTTCATAGATCTGCTGGTAATAATCCATGTAGTTTCCGGCTTCAGTTGAAGTTAGAATCCTTTCTGTTTCGGAGTTTTCATTCAGGAAATTCAATATTCCATCAGATTCTTTCAAAGGCTGTGTCCATTCTTTTCCATATACGGGAATAGCGCCTGCTACCAATTCGTTTTCCTGATTATCTGTTCTTTCCTGCAGGAAAGTCCCTCGATCCCCATGAATGGTATAAGCATAATGCCCTTCTTTACTGAAAACCGATGTTTTCAATCTCACTCTCAGATCATTTTTGTAGAATAACAGAATTTCAAAATAATCATTCGCAAATTCGCTTCCTTTCATCGAAAACACATCTGCAAAAAGCTTTTCAGGATACCCAAAATACAGTACAGCCTGGTCTACCAGATGTGCTCCCAAATCGTGAAGTGATCCTGAGCCTAGCTGTTCAGGGCTTTCTTTATGCTGTTTTCCGCTTGGAGTCGTACGGAATCTGTCAAAACGGATCTCTGTTTCTTTTATATTTCCTAATTTTCCATCAGCTAAAACCTTTTGAACCTGTAAAAAATCACGGTCGAATCTTCGGTTTTGATATACACTTAGGAACAATCCTTTTTCCTCAGCCAATTGAACCAGTTCTTCAGCCTCAGAAACATTTACTGTAAAAGGTTTTTCCACAATAATATTTTTCCCGGCCTCCAACGCTTTTTTTGCATATTCATAATGGGTCTGAACAGGAGTATTGATAATCACCAGCTCTACATCTGCCTGCTGAAGCATTTCGTCCACAGAACGGTAAATGGTTGCTTCCGGATACTTTTCTTTTGAATCTTCCTTACTTCTTTCTACCACAGCAGACATAAAAAATCCCGGATGTTCCTTTAAAAAGGGAGCATGGAATACTTTTCCGCTCATTCCAAAGGCACAAAGCCCTGCTTTTACCAATTGCATATTATAATTTTCAACAAATATATTCATAAAAATTTCTCTATCCCTTAACCTAAAGGCGCTATAGAAACAATCCATCTCACGAACTCAAAAATATGATTTAAATCATAAAATTATTTTTATCTATTCTAAACAAATACTTACATTTGCGCCTTATTTAAAACTGTTCTACATAAAAATAAAATGAAAAGACAATTACTTTCTTTAGGTCTTCTATTCATCGCTGTTTCAGTGAGTTCTCAGATGAAAAATGCTGAGGCAGATACCATCAGAACTCAGACTATTGAGGATATTAATCTTCATAAAACGGGAAATCCTAACCAGGCAAGAGCATTATCGACAAAGTCAAATCTGACGGTAATGGAAAATCCACAGCCTATTGCTATTGTTACTCACGAAATTATTGAGCAGCAGCAGGCAAAACAGCTAAGTGATGTTCTTCAGAATGTAAACGGTCTGTATATCACTTCATCCAGAGGAAATTCTCAGGACAGCTTTGGTGGACGTGGTTTCATTTTAGGAAATGATAACATTTTTAAAAATGGTTCAAGAATAAATAGCGGTGTTTTCCCTGAAGTAAGTGGTCTTGAAAGAGTAGAAGTTTTAAAGGGAGCCAACGCCATGCTTTTTGGTAATACAGCCGCAGGTGGTGTTATCAATATGATTACCAAAAAACCTAAATTCAATTTTGGTGGAAGCATTGGATTAAATGGAGGAAGCTGGAACTCTTACAAGCCAACTGTTGATATCTATGGACCTTTATCTAAAAACGTTGCATTCAGAATAAATGGAGCGTATGAGCATGCCGAAAGTTTCAGAGATGTGGTAGAATCAGAGAAGTACTATTTCAATCCTTCATTTCTATTTAATTTAAGTGATAAGTCTCAATTAATTGTTGAGGCAGATTATCTTAAAAATAATTTTACTCCGGATTTCGGGATTGGATCCATTACTGAAAAAGACCAAAGCTACAGATTGAATGATGCTGTTTCCAGAAATACTTTCTTCGGAACCGACTGGCAATATCAAAATGTACAGCAAGCTTCTACGAATGTAACATTTAATCATCAGTTTAACGAAAGATGGTCTTTGAACGCTACTGCTTCTTACCAAAACTATACTAAAGATTATTTTTCTTCTGAAAGAGTACAATGGATATATGAAACTAAAGATGCAACTGTAGATCCTAACAGATTATCCTGGAAAAGACCTTTTGGTAGAACTTACAACGAACAAAATTATACTTCTGCACAAGTAAATATCAATGGTGAATTCAATACAGGAAGCATCAACCATAAAGTTTTAATTGGTTCAGATGCTGATTATAGCCAGGCAGATGCTTATGCTTATAATATTACAGCTCCCAAAAATCTTCTCTATTTAGATGATCCTTCAACATGGGGAAGTATTGATATGCCCAATTCTACTCTTAGTACAAGAAATAGAATCAATACAAGAAGAATCGGAATCTATGCACAAGATTTTATCAGCTTAACAAAGCAACTGAAGGTGATTGCAGGTCTAAGATGGTCTTATATCGAAAACATGCCTACACTGACCACTCGTTTTACATTAAATGATAAAATTGAAGTAGCAAATTCGTCAACCTCTGACAATGCATTTTCTCCAAAAGTAGGTTTGGTGTATGCTCCAAATGAAAACCTTTCGGTGTTTGCAACTTACACGAATTCATTTGCTTCAAATGCAGGATATACTTCAGATCAGTTTGGTACCGTAAATACCAACCAATCTGTTACTGATGTTCAAAATCAGTTAACTACTTTATCAAGACAAAGCATAAAACCTTCAACAGTTGACCAATACGAGATTGGGGTCAAAAAGAATTTCTGGAATAATGCTTTAGCGGTTAACTTAACGGCTTACCAGATCATGTACAACAATTACTATCAAACCTACTGGTTCGCTTCTGCTCCAAACGGAGCACCAGTAAATTCAACAGATACCAATCTTAAAGAATTTGCAGGAAATATGAGAAGCCGTGGTGTGGAACTAGACATTACTGGAAATCCTACAGAAAACTTATCTATTATCGGAGGTTTTTCTTATAATAATTCTGTGTACACAGACACTCCGGAAAAAGGATATGTTGAAAACCAAAGATTGGTAAGAACACCGGCTACAACAGCGAATGCTTCGGTTTTCTATAAATTTACAAACTACGTAAAAGGGTTAAAAATCGGTGCCGGAATTTATTACATCGGAGACAGAATCGCTGGATGGAATGATTCAAAATCTACAAATACAAGCAGAAACAACGTAAGTAGAATGTTTGATCTAAAAGATTACACAACGGTTTCTTTATCTGTAGGATATGAGTGGAAAAAATTCTCTATTCAAGGAAAAGTGGGCAACCTGTTTGATGTTGTAAACTACAATGTTCACGAGAACTATTCGGTGAATCCTATCACCCCTAGAAACTACTATTTCACATTAACATACAGACTCTAGAATTCTTTATACAATAATTCTTTCATTAAAAGTGGAGATTGCATTTTTGCAGTTTCCACTTTTGAAATTTTAAAACAAAAACAAAACAATAAGATATGGATAAGATTAAAGACACAAGAAGCTTCATGAGAATTACCCACCGTTATCTGGGATATTTTCTTGCCGGAATTATGGCTGTATATTCATTAAGTGGAATTCTTCTGGTGTACAGAGACACTGATTTTCTGAAAAGCGAAAAGAAATATGAAAAAAACATCGCAGTTCATCTTTCAGAAAAAGAACTCAAAAAAGAACTGAAGATGAAAGGCCTGGAAGTGGAAAAAACGGAAGGAAGTGTTCTTTATTTTAAACAGGGAACTTATGACAGTGCTACCGGAAAAGCCAAGTACTCAAAAAAGGAATTACCTTTCGTATTAGACAAAATGGTTTCTCTTCACAAATCACAGTCTAAAGATACGATATCGCCTTTAAGCGTATTTTTTGGGGTTTCTCTTTTCTTTTTCGTGATCTCCAGTTTCTGGATGTTTAATCCTAAGACAAAAGCATTCAAACGCGGAATTAAGTTTACCATTGCAGGACTTATTATTTCTGTAATTCTTTTATTTATTTAAATAATATGAAAGCTGGATAAAAGAAAAAACAACAGTTTTGAGCATTAATGACCTCATATCTATTTTTATCATTTTCATCTCAAAACGCTTGTTTTATTTTATTTATCGTTACGAAATCCGCAGTAAATATGTTAAAAAACCAAAATGTATCATCCTGGAAATCTTAACGTTTATTTAGAGAAATTACGTAAAATTAAGAGTCTGGCACATTTATTGTTTTTTCTATAATTCGTGAATAATAAACATTTAATTATTAAAATAATAAATTATGAAAAAACTTATTTTAACAGGGATATTAGCCGTAGCAGGCTTAACAGCAACTGCAAACGCTCAGATTCAGAAAGGTAATTGGATGGTAGGAAGTAGCATCGTAGCCAGTAATTTTGGTTTAAATACAGGCGGTGGATATAATATTTCACTACAGCCAAAAGCAGCTTATTTTATTCAAGACAATGTAGCAGTAGGAGGATATGTAGATTTAGGATTTAATAAAGTAACAAATGGATCGCCTACCAATTTTGTATATAAAGTTGGAGCTTTAGGTAGATATTATGTTTCTCCAGGAGAAAAAGGAGTAGATAACTTATTACACCACGGAAGATGGTTCTTCGAAGGTAATGTAGGTGTTGGAGGTACTTCTACTGAAGGATCTAACTCTACTACAGGTTTAGATTTTGGAGCAGGTCCTGGTTATTCATACTTCATTACACCAAATATCGGTGTTGAAGGTTTAGTAAAATATAATGGTGTTGCTGGATTTGGTAGCGAGGGATTAACTTCTACTTTAACTTTCAATGTAGGATTTAGCATTTATTTACCAACTTCTAAAGGTAAACAAATCATCAACGACGTTAAGTAATCAATCGATTTACAATACATAATTATAAAATGAAAGCGCCCCGGAATTTAATTTCGAGGCGCTTTTCGTACAAATTAAAACTAAACTATAAAAAATCAAATAAATCATGTATTCGGTTGTGGGGTATATCTTAGATACGGCTTTATTTCCGTTACCCCTTTTGGAAAAATTTTCCTGGCTTCTTCCGTAGAAATGGTAGGCGGTATAATAACATCTTCTCCATTTTCCCAGTTAACAGGAGTAGCCACCTTATAATTATCTACCAGCTGTAAAGAATCCAGCACTCTAAGGATCTCATCAAAATTTCTTCCTGTAGAGGCCGGATAGGTAATAATCAGTCTTACTTTTTTGGAAGGATCAATAATCAAAAGAGAACGTACAGTAGCCGTAGCAGAAGCATTGGGATGAATAAAATCATACAGCTCTGAAACTTTTCTGTCTTTATCAGCAATAATGGGAAACAAAACATGAGTATTCTGTGTCTCATTAATATCTTTCACCCAGTTTTGATGATCCTCTACTCCATCTACACTCAAAGCAATCACTTTAGTGCCTCTTTTATCGAATTCAGACTGCAGCTTAGCTGTATACCCCAATTCTGTAGTACATACGGGCGTATAATCTGCAGGATGCGAAAACAGAATTCCCCAGGAATCTCCCAGATAATTATAAAAATTGATATCCCCTACAGACGATTCTGCCTGAAAGTTGGGTGCTGTATCTCCTAATTTGATTGACATAATGTTCACTCTTTATAGTCTACAAATTTAGTAGACTTTTTGGAACTGGCAAATTTTTTGTTGAAAATTTATATCTTTAATTAAAATTTTTATTCATGGAGAAAACCGGGCTCAGGTATGTAGATCTTGTTTATAAAGTATTGGAAAATTGGTATGTAACATTTGCGGAACTTACTCCAAAGCTGATTGTCGGAATTTTAGTATTTACTTTTTTTCTTATTAGCAGTAAATATTTAAGCAAAGGAGCCGTAAAATTATTCCACCAATTTTTCCCGAAAAGCAAAAAAGAGAGTTCTTTAGTAGCCTTAATCAGTGTATTCAGATTCCTGATTATGCTGATGGGAACATTTATTTCTCTGGAAATAATGGGTTTCAGTGGTTTTCTTTGGAAATTTATCGGAAGTTTAGGAGTGGCAGGGGTTATTGCAGGGGTAGCGCTGAAGGATCTTGTGTCAAGTATTTTCTCCGGAATGCTGATTGGCATTGATAAGGCCTATAAAGTAGGAGATTATATCACGATTGGAGCTCATTCCGGAACGGTACAGGAAATTGGGTTTTTAACCACAAAACTGCTTACTGATGACGGTAAGAAAGCCTACATTCCCAATCAGGTTGTCTTCAATGCTCCGTTTTATAATATTACCGCTTCCCCACAACGCAGGATTATTTTAAATTTTGAAATTCCCGCTGATGAAGATATCAGCAAAGCACAGAAAGGAATTCTGGATGTGATTAAAAACCTTGATAATGTGGATAAGTTAGATACTATAGAGGTGATCTTTACAGACCTTAAACAAGGGGCATTTAATCTTCAGGTGAAATTCTGGATAAAAGTAGGAGCTAACCTTGCTCAAATAAGAAGTAAGGCCTATTTAGGAATTAAAGAACGTTTTGATTTGGACAAAGTTCAGTTGGTAACACCAACCAGTATCAGCATTACCAATGGGGAATCCCTTCCTCCAGAAAATCATGATAAATAAATGCTTTTATATTCTGGCTTACTGATCGAATTAGATTATGCATTATAACCGTTTCATATTCAGTTTATTACCGTATAATTTCTTACTTTTATGTAAAGATCTTAATCTATAAAACAATGCCATCACAATCCAATTCATTCCACCCTATTGAATCAAAAACTTCAAAAAGGCTTTCTTTATTGATAAAAGTGGTTGGCATAGCGTTTTTAATTATGACTCCTTTATCCATTATCATAATGGCTATATTGGCATTTAATGCAAAAGAAATCTCAGGAGAAATAAAAATTGTCCTCATTGCCCTTTTTATAGCAATCCTATGTTTTTGTGTCTGGATGCTCTTTCAGAAAAACAAAAAAAATATCACCACTCATATTATTGTTGATGAAAAAGGAATTCATCATTACTGCAACCGGAACATTGTACATTCCTTAGCCTATGCTGAACTTCACTCTAATCCGGAAACTGACCAATATGATGTATTATTAACAGAGTATGATGAATCTGCTCCTGGTTTATGTATCTATTTCTTTGAGCCTGAATTAAAAAAAGCTACCCGGAAGACTGTCAATTTAAATATTGACACCGTTATTACCAATGGAAATTTGTTACTCAAAAATTTTGTGAAAGGAATATTGATTTTCAGGCCGGATTTAAAAATTGCACCCAATGTTCTGGATCTTTACCGGCTGGAAGAATTCAGGAAATAAATCCCGTTAATTCAACGATTACCACTCAAAATAATAACAAAAAAACCGTTCCAAAAATGGAACGGTTTTCTATTTATTTGAAAATTTCAGATTAAGCTAAAACTTCTTTTACTTTGTTTGCAGCTTCTTCTAAAGTAATTGCAGAGTGTACCGGAAGACCAGACTCGTCAATTAATTTTTTAGCTTCTACAGCGTTAGTTCCCTGTAATCTTACGATCAATGGAACCGGAAGGCTACCCATAGCTTTGTAAGCATCTACAACACCCTGAGCAACTCTGTCACATCTTACGATACCTCCGAAGATGTTGATCAAGATTGCTTTTACGTTTGGATCTCTTAAGATGATTCCGAAAGCAGTCTGTACTCTCTGAGCATCAGCAGTACCACCTACGTCAAGGAAGTTAGCAGGGTTACCACCTGATAATTTGATGATATCCATAGTTGCCATTGCAAGACCAGCTCCGTTTACCATACAAGCAACGTTACCATCTAGCTTTACGAAGTTAAGACCAGCTTCACCAGCTTCTACATCCATTGGATCTTCTTCTCTAGTATCTCTAAGCTCAGCCAAATCTTTGTGACGGAACAATGAGTTGTCATCTAAAGTTACTTTAGCATCTACAGCGATAATCTTGTTATCAGAAGTTTTTAATACCGGATTGATTTCGAAAAGAGAAGCATCAATTCCTGTATATGCATTGTAAAGAGATGAAATAAATTTCACAAATTCTTTGAATGCATTACCTTCAAGACCTAGGTTGAAAGCAATTTTTCTAGCCTGGAATCCTTGAAGACCGATTGCCGGGTCAATCAATTCGTTGTGGATCAAATGAGGAGTTACTTCTGCAACGTGCTCAATATCCATACCTCCTTCAGTAGAATATACGATTGTATTTTTTCCTTCAGCTCTATCTAAAAGAATAGAAACATAAAATTCTTTAGTTTCAGATTCTCCAGGATAATAAACATCTTCTGCAACCAAAACAGAGTGTACTTTTTTACCTTCAGCAGAAGTTTGTGGAGTCACCAACTGCATTCCGATGATATTCTGAGCGTTTTCTTTAAGTTTATCCATGTTTGGAGAAAACTTAACACCCCCACCTTTACCACGACCACCTGCGTGAATCTGTGCTTTTACAACCCAAGCCTGTGCTCCGGTTTCAGCAGTCAATTTTTCAGCAGCTGCTACAGCTTCTTCTACGTTGTTTGCAACGAAACCACGTTGGATAGCTACTCCATACTTTGATAAAATCTCTTTTGATTGATACTCGTGAAGATTCATATTATTTTTATTATTTTATTTTAATATTTAAAGGTTGACAAATTTACTAAAAAGACACGGAAGTTCAAGTTTATTGACTTAAAATTTAAAGTCTGATCGACTTGATTTTTAACATATCACTCCATTTCCCCTATTCTTCCGACAATTTCTCAGACTGAGATCCGATAAACGGAATTTTCGGAGCCAGGAAATATCCGGTAAGGCTGGCAAATAATATCGGCACAAAATAAGTAAATCCCGTTAGGGTTCCCAGAATAATTGTAGTACTCATCGGTGTTCTTGTTACGCAGGCATTGATCGCCGCCATACAGCTTACAATGGCTAATGTAGTATCTACGTTTGGAAACAAATTGTGAATAATTAATCCTAATGTAGTTCCTACAAAAAACAAAGGAATGATAAATCCACCTCTCCATCCGGAAGTTACCGTAATGGCAATAGCCAGTATTTTAAAGACCAGAATCAGGATTAAAAAATTCAATCCGAAGTTTCTTCCGATCAGCTGATTGATCTCGTTGTGCCCAAAGTATCTTGTAATGGGAAAATTATAGGCAATGATTCCTAAAATAATTCCTCCTACAAATGTTTTAATATAAATCGGAAATTTTCTGTATTCAAAAATCTTTTTGAAAAATTTAACTACAAAAATGAAAATCCACCCGAAAAGAGTTCCTACAATTCCGAACAATGTAGCATAAAGAAAATCATACACTCCGGTATAATGATATGCTTTCAGATCCCAGGTTGCTCCAATTCCCAAATGGATAATCAAAGCAAACATCAGATAGCTGAAACAGCTTGCTACCAACGCAGGAATAATGGCTTTATAATACTCTACAGCATGTTTGTGATGCAAAATCTCCAAAGAAAAAAGACTTCCCCCAAGCGGAGCACCAAATAATGCTGTAAAACCGGAAGCCATCCCGGCAATACTCAAAGAACGCAGTTCTTCTCCCTTCAGTCTGAAAATTTTTCCCAGCCAGGTTCCCGTAGATCCTGTAACCTGTACCAAAGGAGCTTCAGGACCCAAACTTCCACCTGATGCAACACAAAAAAGAGAAGAAAGGATCATCGAAGGATTATTCTTCGGTTCCAGTTTTCCTTTATTAAATCTGATGTTGTTAACGATCAAATGAATTTCTCCGGGATCACCTATAAAATGGATTACCAGCCCGGCCAGCAAACCACAGATCGCCATGGTTGGAATAACCTGCCAACCTTGAAACTCGGCCAGAAATTCTGTAAAATGTTCCAGAACGATCCAATATCCTCCGGCAATAATACCGCCTACAAGACCTGTAACAGCCCACATAAAAAAAGTACGGCTGAACACAAACGGATTGAATCTGATAGGTTGATCTAAAAGATTGAATGTTCGTATTAACCGTCTTCTTCTGTTAATCTTCATTCCTAAATTCTATTTTTAGCAAAATAAAAGATCAGCATTCCCCAGCTTAAGATCATCATTAAACCTCCAAGCGGAGTGATAGGACCTAGGAATTTAAGATTCATTCCAAGATAATCCTGCATGCTCAGGAAATAGATGCTCACTGAGAATAAAAGGGTTCCTGCAATCATTAAAATGGAAGTCCATTTTTCAGCAGAAGTTTCAAATTTTAAAATATAACCAATGATCAGCAGGAAAAAAGCTGCATACATCTGATATCTCACTCCTGTTTCAAAACTCTCCAGTCTTTCCACAGCTAATATTTTCTTTAAAGCATGTGCTCCGAATGCACCCAAGATTACAGAAACCATTCCGTAAACCGCTCCAAAAACTAAAGTAATTGTTTTCATTTTATAACTCTTCTAATTCTAGGGTTAAATATTTTTTTGTTTTCTCATCCTGCCAGGTTCCGATGATTTTCCTGCCTTGCAGATCTGCTTCCACCAAGGCTTTGAAAACCCATTGATTGGTTTCTTCGCTATAATAATCGTTTTCTATAATAGAAATGTGATTACCTTTTATCTTTCCGTTCCACTCAATTAGTTTTTTATTTTTATCATACCAGTATTTTGCAGAGAAAGAACCATCATCATATACCTGACTGATCAAAACAGTAATGGAATACTTTCCATCGATCTTTCCCTTATACAATTTATTATTAAGACTTGTTATCTCTGTCTTTTCAGATCCGGAAATCAGGTTTTTAGCATAAGAACTCCAATATTTGTCAAGCTCTTTGTAAGAAAATTCTATCTTGTGACTTCCCAGATCATCCAGCGCCCGCATAGCATGGTTGGAACATCTTCCGGCAACAAAAGTCAGTTTATCTTTTTCAAAAAAAATTTTGATGCCGTTCAAAGTATACTCCGTGAAACAATCTTCATACAGAGCAATCTGATCCGGAGTTTCTTCTGAAGGATTTTTTTCAGATTTCAGTTGGTTTAAAAAATCACCAACTCTTTTTTGAATTCTCTTTTGAATTAAACCATTGATAGTTTTAAAGCTCTCTGCTTGAAATAAATCTTCAGGGTTGATATAATTTCCGGTTCTCAGATCGAAATTTTTCCAGTCTGCAAACTCTTCCGGATATGCACCAGAAGCTTCACCATTTATCGCAATACTCAGAATATTTTTAGGAGTTTCAATCTTGTCCCAACTATAAAAATAAACATAGTTTGAATAGGAATTTGTTGCTGTAGAAGCCAGTTTAAAAGGATTTCCACCAGATCCGGGAACATATTCCAGCTGATCTACCTGCAGAAATGTATTGATTTTATTTTCTACTCTCGGATTTTCAGAATAAGAAACAACCGGAAAAACGGTATCTTCAGTTTTCGGCTGCAGATTACTTATTTTCACTTTTTGCTGTTGCGAAAAACTTAACCCGGAAATCAGTAAGAAAAATACAATACTCTTTTTCACTATTTCGATTTTAGGTACATTAGAATAAACTTAGCAACCAATGTAGAAATTCCCAGTATGATAAACATATTGGCAAATCTTTTGGAACTTCTGAAACCTTCATTGTTTGTTTTCTTCAGAAAAAATCCAAAAAGAAGGAATACAATGGGCAAAATGATCTGTAACATTAGTTTTCTCTCATTCTGTTAAATTCATTGATCACCTCATGATGGCTCACCGTCTTATCTTTGAAATACGTTACAAAGTGCTGCTTTTCCTCTTCTGTAGCTCCCAACTGGTTCAGAATATTCAGTAAGTGCATTTTCATATGACCTTTCTGAATTCCTGTAGTAACCAGAGAACGTAATGCACCAAAGTTTTGTGCAAGACCTGAAACAGCAAGAATACTCATCAATTCCTGTGCGGAAGGTTTTCCAAGAAGTGCTAACGAGAATTTTACCAAAGGATGAAGATTGGTAAGCCCTCCTACAACTCCTACAGAAATAGGAAGATCAATCCAGAATCTGAAAACTCCGTTATCTGTTGTACAGTGGGTTAAAGATCTGTACTGTCCGTCTCTCGCTGCATACGCATGTGCACAGGCTTCAGTAGCTCTGAAATCATTTCCGGTAGCAATCACAACAGCATCTACTCCGTTCATTACTCCTTTATTGTGAGTAGTTGCACGGTAAGGTTCAATTTCTGCAATGGTAACTGCCTGTTTAAATTTAGAAGCAAATTCTTCAGGAGAAATTCCACTGTCGTCTTTTAAATCTTCCATTTTACATGAAACCTCAGCTCTCACGATACAATCAGGCGTAAAGTTGGAAAGAATATTCATTACAATCTGTAAAGAATTTTTTTCTTCCTGAGTAAAATCTTCACTGGTTGCCACTTCCTGTCTTAACGTTTTCCCAAACTGCTCAAGACATGAGTTGATAAAGTTTGCTCCCATTGAATCTACCGTATCAAAACTTGCTTTCAACTGGTAGTAATTAGGCATTTCTGCTGTTTTATCCATCAGGCTTATATTTAAAATACCACCGCCACGTTTTCTCATGTTGGCTGTAATATCTTCCGTTGATTCGAGAAGTTTTTTCTTTAAACTGAAATTAAAGAAATGTAATAATTTATGAGGTTCAACATCAAAAATAAAGTGGGTGTGTCCCAACTTTTCTGTATTGATAATGGTAGTCTTAAAACCACCTTTGTCGATCCAGAATTTAGCGGCTTTGGAAGCTGCTGCTACTACAGAACTTTCTTCAACAGCCATTGGAAGAGCCAATAATTTTCCATCGATTAAAAAGTTCGGAGCAATTCCGTACGGCATATAAAAATTGGAGATGGTATTTTCAGAAAACTCTTCATGAAGTTTCTGAAGATCTGCATCATCGTTCCAATATTGTTTTAATATATTTTGATATTCCTGGTTTCCTTCAAGATATTCGTTTACGAGCCATTCGATTTTCCCCTGCTTTGGAAGCTTGGAAAAACCTTCGATTGGTTTATGATTCATGATATAAACTTTAATGAGCCGTAAATATAATGATTTTGAGACTCTTTTTTGTTGATAACTTCTATGAAAAAAGATTGACATTTATCAATTTTGGAACTAAATTTGAACAATATTTAAATATAATTCCGATACAAAACATATCAATCATTTAAAAGTATGAATTTTGACCGCCTGAAAGAAAAGCTTGAAATCCTTGCTGATGCAGCGAAGTATGACGTTTCCTGTTCATCAAGCGGAGGAACGAGAAAGAATAAAAAGGGAGCTTTGGGAGACAGTTCCGCAAGTGGGATTTGTCATACCTATACAGAAGATGGCAGATGTGTTTCTTTGCTTAAAATTCTATTGACCAATCATTGTATTTACGATTGTGCTTACTGTGTTTCCAGAAGCTCCAATGATATTAAAAGAGCTGCATTTACAGTGGAAGAAGTGGTAGATCTCACCATCAATTTTTATCGCAGAAACTATATTGAAGGGTTATTTCTGAGTTCAGGAATTTTCAAAAATGCAGATACAACGATGGAGCGGCTTGTAAGAGTTGCCAAAAAACTTCGGCTGGAAGAGAACTTTAACGGCTATATTCATCTTAAATCTATTCCGGGAGCGAGTGACGGCCTGATGCAGGAAGCTGCCTTGTATGCAGACCGGTTATCAGTAAATCTTGAAATCCCTACAGAAAGCGGATTAAAATTATTGGCACCTGAAAAAAACAGACAGGATATGATCAGCCCGATGCGGTATATTCAAAAAGGAATCATTCAATATAAGGATGAAAAGAAAGTTCTGAAAAAAGTTCCCAAGTTTGCTCCAGCGGGACAGTCTACGCAGATGATCGTTGGAGCAACCAATGAAAACGACCTTCAGATCATCAAAGTTGCCGATCATTTTTATAAAAATTTTAATCTGAAAAGGGTTTATTATTCCGGATATGTTCCGGTTCTGGAAGATCAGAGACTGCCTTCTTTAACGACAGAAGTTCCTATGCTTCGTGAAAACCGATTGTATCAGTCTGACTGGCTGATGCGGTTTTATGGTTTTAAAGCAGAAGAGATTTTGGATCCGAATATGCCCTTCCTTGATCTGGAAGTAGATCCCAAGTTAAGCTGGGCATTGCGAAACCTTCATCAATTTCCTATTAATCTTCAAACCGCCGAATATCAGATGATTTTAAGAATTCCGGGGATTGGAGTGAAAACAGCCCAGAAAATTGTCAGTGCAAGACGTTTCCAGGTTTTAACAATGGATCATTTGAAAAAATTGGGTGCTGCTGTAAACCGGGCGAAATATTTCATTGATTTCAATGCAGGGAATGCTTACCTAAGGTATTTAACGGATAAAAACTTCAGAAAGCTGCTGATTGGGGGAAGCTCATCCAAATTTCATAATCAGTTTTCACAACAGCTGACTTTATTTTGATCCTGATATTAAACACAAGCCACACTAATATTTTCACGAATGATCACAAATTTATAATACAACATTACTGTCATTCTGACGAAGGAAGAATCTCTTCAATTAACCAGATTCTTCATTTCATTTTATTTCATTCAGAATGACAGTCCAACTCAAATTATACATTTTCACATTATTAAATTTTTAAATTAAATATATGACAACCCTACTCTACGATGGCAGTTTCGACGGACTTTTCACTGCGATATTTGAAGTTTTCGAATACCGTTATAAAGATGTAGAGATCACAAGTAGAGAAAGATTTCACCAGAAAAATATTTTTGCTGAGATCCATGAAGTTATTACCCAGACAGAAAAATCTGAAAGAGTTCTGAACAAACTGGAACAGAATATCGGAAAACAGGGCGTTTATAAACTTTTAAAAGTTTTTTTATCAGAAGAGCCCCATCTTGAAAACCTCATCTTGTCTGCGGTAAGACAATCTATGAAGCATCCGGAAGTAAATATCCTTGAAAATTTTGCTGATTCTGATATTTTGAAAATCTCTAAAATCGGGAAATCAGTAGACAGGGAAAGGCATAGAATGACCGCATTTGTCCGTTTTGAAAAAATGAAAGATGAAGTCTTCTTTTCCAAAATAGATCCTGACTTTAACGTTATTCCATTGATCAGAAAACATTTTCATGACCGGTATCAGGACCAGAAATGGATGATCTATGACCTGAGAAGAAACTATGGAATTCTTTATGATATGGACACCTGTGACTTCTTTTATCCTGATGAAAAGATTGATTTCAATAATTATCAGCAGAAATTTCATGATGAGGAAAAGAGTTATCAGGTACTTTGGCAACGCTATTTTACCAAAACAAATATTGTGGAACGAAAGAATATGAAACTCCATATTCAGCATGTTCCGAAAAGATATTGGAAGTATCTGACTGAAAAATGGTAGTCTGAAATTCCATATTGTGGATAACTTTTTTTTCGGCGAAGAAAAGAGTGAATTTCAAGTCCTCATTTTTCAATTTTTATTTAAACTATTAATATAGTGACTGATAGAATCCACATTAATCAAAAACCCATATTGTGGATAACTTTTTACAGTTAACATAGCGTTAACATTGAAAATATTTCAAAACAGTTTTTTCCTTAAAAACTAAGCAGATTAAGGCATTTCTAAAAGAATAAGGAATATGGAAATCTTATCTAAATAAATGAAAACCCGTTATTTATATAACAAGAATTGAAATCAACATTTCAAATTTGTGGATAACTTTTACTTCTTAATCGTTCGCAATGCTTTTTTGACGATATACTGCGCTTCTTTTGTGGGACTTTCCCGAAGCCATTCGTCACAGATTTCCACCACGAACTCGGGTTGTGATTTACTTGCATCATTCAGCCAATTACCAACACTATCCTGCACATAGCGGGAGGAATCGGATCGTAAAGGTTCTAAAATTTCCAGTCCTAGTCCCGGATTTTGTTTTAAAGCATCAATATGTTCACACCAAACTCCTCTTGGTCTGGTAGATTCACTGGCAAAGCGTCTCACATTTTCATTGTCATGCTGAGTCCATTCCGATAAAACAGATAAGCTTTCGACAAGATTTTTTGAAATATCCGGACGTACAGTCATCCAGCATATTTCCCTCACTCCAAAATGGGTATCAGAAGCAAACGTCTGGATTTTGTTTAATTTCTCTCTGAATGTCAAATTACTGTTTCTTCCGATCGTATAAGCAGCCCAGCATCGTACCAGATCTGCCGGATGGGTTGATAGCTTCAGCAGAAATTCTTCATCTTTATTATTTTCGGCCCAATGAAGCAAACCAATGCCAATGGTTTCATTAATGGTATTAACCGTTTGTTTTTTCAGCTGATCTACATTTTCTAAAATAGGTTTCAAATATTCTGTACGGTGATTCTGCTGAAGAAGATTTTCTAACAACAGCCTTTGATCTACTGCCAGCCATTCCGTAAGATTGGCAGTTTCAATTTCACCTTTGTTCAGCTGTTCTAAGATATCGGAGGGAATATCTTTGATGGAGCGGGCACCTTTTCGTTTTTCTGTCATAATGCCTGTATTAATTCTTCTATATCTACTCTGCTCATGTAATTTACATCTAAAAATTTATATAGAATCTTACCATTTTCATCCACTACAAAAACAGCAGGAATTGGTAATGTATTTTCATTATTATTGTTGAAAAGAGAAAGATCAATTCCTAAATCCTGATAATAAGGCAATACGAAATCCTGCAGCTGAAATACAATACCCAGCTTTTTTGCAAAATCATTATTGTGATCAGTAAGTACTTCAAATTTAAGATTGTTTTTTTCTGCCATCGTCAGAGAATGATCCGGACTTTGAGGAGAAATGGCGACTAAAACAGCATTTTTTTCTTTTATTCTTGAAAGATTATCCTGCAAAAACTTCAATTCCAGATTACAGTAAGGACACCAGCTTCCTCTATAAAAAGCCAGAATTATTTTTCCATTTTTAAGGATTTCCTGTGAGTCTACCTTTTTGCCGACTGCATTGGGTATAGAAAACTCCGGTATTTTATCGCCGATCTGAATACTTTTCTGTCCTATATTTTTTGTTTTTAAATCTTCAATAGAATGTCCGAATGCATCCAACATTTCTTTTGGAAGCTGTAACGAAAGTTCACAATTCAATTGCTCAATCTCCATTGCCAATGTATTCATTGTTTTTTATTATTTTTACAAAGATGTAAAAGCCTTTAATAATAGGCAATACCGCATATTTTTCACCCATAGGGATAAAAAAGTCAATTTTATGGAAACAAAGGAAAGAGCTGAAGAAAATAAAATCTGCCCGTTGGAAGTAGCGGTCAATACAATTAGTGGAAAATGGAAAATTCCTATTGTGTGGCAGATCAATGAAGGGAAAAAACGTCCCAGTGAATTTTTGCGTGGTATTGCAAAAGTGGACCGAAGAGTTCTCAATCAACAGCTGACTGAAATGGTGGAAGATGGTATTTTAACAAAGCAATCTTTTAATGAACTTCCCCCAAGGGTTGAATACACTTTAACGGAACTTGGTGAAAAGCTGGTGGAAATCCTCTGGCAACTGAATGAGTGGGGAAAACTTTTAATTCCGGAAAAAGAAAAGGGGTAAAGCAGGTTTCAAATCTTCATATTTTCAGAATCCTTATTGCCAGATATCTAAAAAAAATGATCTTTGTATCAACTAAAAACGCATGAAAAAAATTATCACAGGAATTACAGCATTTCTCTTTCTCACAGGCTGTACAAAAGAAAAACTGTCAGACCGTTTACTGGCTGAACCGGATCATAACGAACATTTAATTGCTGAAAATTCTCTAAAGATCCATAAGGATAAAAATACCATCCGGGAAAGATTTTCTCCACCGGAAGGATATGAGTGGATAGACGAAAAACCAGATTCTTACGGATATTTTATTGAAAATTTTAAGCTGAAACCTTATGACAGTCCAATTTTAAAATATGATGGTACTCCTATTTCTACCCAGCATCTTCATGAGGCTGTTTTTGACATTGATACCGGAAATAAAGATCTCCAGCAATGTGCTGATGCGGCAATCCGGATGAGAGCTGAGTATCTTTATAAGGCAAAAAAATTTAACGAAATCAAGTTTCATTTTACCAGTGGTGATCTTCTCAGCTGGAACGATTATAAAAACGGAACGAGAGCTTTTGTCAGCGGAAATTCGGTCAGCTTTAGAAAAACAGCAGCTTTTGATGATTCTTATGGGAGTTTCAGGAATTACCTGGATCTTATTTTCAATTACGCAGGAACAATTTCATTAAACAAAGAAACAAAGCCCGTTACAAGAAATTCTAATCTGAAAACAGGAGATATTCTGATCACTCCAGGCAGTCCCGGACATATTGTCTTCATTACCGGAGTTTGCAAAAATCAAAAAGGGGAAAGATTGTATTTATTAAGTGAAGGATTTACCCCAGCTCAGTCGGTTCATGTGCTTTCTAATCCGTTTAATCCCTATTTTACACCCTGGTACGATCTTGACATCCATGCTGAAGAAACAAAAACTGCACGATATTTTTTTAAACCTACAAACTTCAGAAGCTTTTAATAATTTATATTCAAAACTATTGGAAAGTTACTACGATAATCTGAACTTGTTTTTGTAAATTTGTGTTCGAAATTTTTTACTTGATGAAAGAGAGTGCTGTAAAAAAGATTGCAGTTCTTACTTCAGGGGGTGACTCTCCGGGTATGAATGCGGCATTAAGAGCGGTAGTAAGAACCGCCAATTACTATAATATCGAATGCTACGGAGTGAGAGAAGGCTACAACGGCCTTATCAACAATGATTTCCTGAAAATGGGAGCCCGTTCCGTAAAAAATATAATCAACCAGGGTGGAACGATTCTAAAATCTGCCAGATCCACTGAGTTCAGAACGAAAGAAGGCCGTCAGAAAGCTTATGACAATTGCATAAAGCTTGGAATAGACGGATTGGTTTGTATTGGTGGAGACGGAACTTTCACCGGTGCAAAAATCTTTAATGAAGAATTTGGAATCAGAGTAATCGGTATCCCGGGAACAATCGACAACGATATTTTCGGAACAGATAACACCATCGGATACGATACTGCTTTGAATACTGCAATGGATGCCATTGATAAAATCCGTGACACCGCAACGTCTCACAACAGAGTTTTCTTTGTGGAAGTGATGGGTCGTGATGCAGGTTTTATTGCTTTAAACAGTGGATTGGCAACCGGAGCTCTGGATATTTTAATTCCTGAGAAAAAAGACAGTATTGATGAGCTTTTCGCAAAATTCAGAGATGCAGAAAAAACCGGAAAAGCATCAAGCATTGTGGTTGTAGCAGAAGGTGAAAAACTAGCCAATGTATATGAACTTGCTGAAAAAACAAAACTTACCTTCCCTGATTATGACATTCGTGTAGCGATTCTGGGACATATGCAGAGAGGAGGTTCTCCAAGCTGTGCAGACAGAGTTTTGGCAAGCAGATTAGGCTACGGTGCTGTAACAGGATTAATGGAAGGACAAACGAATGTAATGGCCGGAATGCGTTCCAACGATCTGACGTATACGCCTATTGAAGAAGCCATTAAAAAACATAACGAAATCAATGAAGATCTTTTACTGATTTCAAAAATCTTAGCAATCTAATTATTTTTATAATCTAATAAAAACAAACTATTATGTCAACAATTAAAGTAGGTATCAACGGTTTTGGTAGAATTGGACGTCTTGTTTTCAGAGCAATGACTGAAAGAGACAACATTGAAGTTGTAGGAATCAATGACCTTATTAATGCAGAATACATGGCTTACATGTTAAAATATGACTCTGTACACGGTATTTTCCCAGGTGAAGTTTCTGTAGAAGGAAATGATCTTGTAGTAAACGGGAAAAGAATCAGAGTAACTGCTGAAAGAGATCCTAACAACCTAAAGTGGAATGAAATTGGTGCTGACTATATCGTAGAATCTACAGGTCTTTTCTTATCTAAAGATACGGCTCAGGCTCACATCAACGCTGGTGCTAAGAAAGTAATCCTTTCTGCTCCTTCTAAAGATGATACTCCAATGTTCGTAATGGGGGTAAACCACAAGGAACTTACTGATGATATCAAAATTTTATCAAACGCTTCTTGTACTACAAACTGTTTAGCTCCTTTAGCTAAAGTGATCCACGATAACTTCGGAATCGTAGAAGGTTTAATGACAACTGTACACGCTACAACAGCTACTCAGAAAACTGTTGATGGTCCTTCAGTAAAAGACTGGAGAGGTGGTAGAGCTGCTCTAAACAACATCATCCCTTCTTCTACAGGTGCTGCTAAAGCAGTAGGAAAAGTAATCCCTTCACTAAACGGAAAATTAACAGGTATGTCTTTCAGAGTACCAACTGTTGACGTTTCTGTAGTAGATTTAACAGTGAGAATTGAAAAAGCTGCTTCTTATGAAGATATCTGTTCAGTAATCAAAGCTGCTTCTGAAGGTGAATTGAAAGGTATCCTAGGATATACTGAAGATGCTGTAGTATCTCAGGACTTCGTAGGAGATAAGAGAACTTCTATCTTCGACAAAGATGCTGGTATCATGCTTTCTCCAAACTTCGTGAAACTTGTTTCTTGGTATGACAACGAAATGGGTTACTCTAACAAGTTAGTGGATATGCTTGTACACGCTGCTTCTTTATAATAAGTAATAAGCGATAAGCAATGAGTAATATAAAACCTTCCCCATGGGAAGGTTTTTTGTTTTAAAAGATAATACATCATTATTATTTTAATTTTCTTTGGTTTCCCAAAAAGAATTTACTATATTTTTTCATTTAGTACTTTTCCTTTCCAATTTGCAATATGATATACAATACGAGCATTAGTATATATTTTAAATGTTGGATCCGTGACTATATTGTTCTACTGATCTATTTGCATAAAATTAAACTTTCATAATACTAAGTTTGAAAGTTTGTTGAGATTTATTTTTTTGTATTGTCATTGCTATTAGAAAATAAATTATAAGTTACAGCAAAGAAAATAGCTGGTTTATAAATATCAGAATAGGAAACCTCTAAATAATTAGGATTAATAAAATTATCATTAGCATCTAAATTATTTCTATTAAGCTTTTTTACATTTACAAAAGAAAGGCCTCCTGTAAAAACAAGTCTATTCTTTTCTAAAAATGCAACAGATGGCCCAGCATAAAAATTGAGTTTTGCATCCGTATTAATGCTAATTCCTGATGAAATACCAAACATTGCCGTTTTTCCACAATCCCAAAATACATGAGCTAAAACTCCAACTGCATGTGTAATGCTATTTTTTTCATTTTCGTAAACACCACTACTTTTACCATCACTACTATATTTTAAAAGATAATTATCACCTCCTATAAAACTTAACATATAACCAGTACTGAAATTAACTTTAACTCCACCATATGTTGTAATTTTTATAGGGTCAAATTTTTCTAACTCTTTATTATCTTTTCCTAAAAGAATCGGAGTTATCACTATTTGATCATCCGTTAATTGAGTTGCTTTAGTAAATGTAACAAAATCATCATTTTTTATAGTTTCATATGTTTTTTTCCCCACAAACGCTTTATTTATTATTTCATTTTTTTTCTTTTCTTCATTAACTACATCAATTATTTTTTTTGCTGCGTTCATTTCTTCTTCAAACATCATATTAGAGGAACTTACCTTTACATCATTAATTTTTGCTTTAGAACCATAAATACTAATCGTACCTGACAAAGAAATATTATCTGTTCTGGAATTAACATCTTTATAAAGTTTTTTCAATTCCACATATGATTTCTGTAATTCCAATATATCTTTTTCTATAGGAGTATCTGTTTCATATGTATTTTCATATATTTTTTTCGCAAGAGTTTTAATTGAATCAATATTCTTTATAAAATTATTATCACCAAGTAATTCAACCAAAATATTATTTAGATTTGTTTTTCTTTCTATATTGGATGCCTTTTCTATTAAAACCTGATATTCAGCAATAAAATCTTCTTTAGAATTAAAAGAACTTGAAGCAGGATTTCTTCCTTTATTACTACTTTCTTCACTCTTCTCTTCATTTCCTATAAAATTATCACTAATTGACTTTGGAATTTCAAATTGAAAATTTTCACCTTTAGCTTCTATATTACTGCCTATTACTTTTAAAGGATTAACATTACTAATAACAAATTTTATAGTACTCCCTTTTTTTAATTTAAATCCAGCCGGATAATTATCCTTACTAAACGGGTTAATAAATATTTCTAGAGAATTTTCCTTTTCTTCGGTAGAAGAAATCGAACAATTTTGTCCAAAAGCCATCCCCACCCATCCGAGCAGAAACAGTAATACAATTTTTGTTTTCATGGTTATTTATTTTTCAGATTAAAGTTTTTTGAGGTATCAGTGGTTGGATTATCACCTTAAACAGATATGTTCCAACAATTAAGTTTCCATGGTCATTAGTTTTATTTAAAGCTACAATACTTTCCTACCACACGAAATACCACAAAAGGGTGATTTTTTAACATAATTTTATTATTTTTAAGAAAACATTAACCAATGAAGAAAAAACACCTTACTCATGCAAAAAAACCGCATCCCCTCATTAAAGTCTGGAATGACTATCCTGAAATCTTACAAAATGACAACAGAATATTACCCGTTCCCCTCATTGAAAACATTATTGGAGAAATCTTCGCATCAGGAAAGTTTTATTATTATGTTATTAATTTTGCAGACAGTACTATCTGCAATCACCATGAAGATATTCTGAAAATACATGGACTTCATAAATATCCTGTACACCTGAAAGAAATTATAGACCTCATTCATCCTGATGACATTGAGTTTGTCATGGAGGCTGAAAGAATGTCCATAGAAAAAATAAAGGAAATTAATGGTTTTGATTACCAGCAGGAGCTGAAAACCAGCTACTGTTTCAGAATGCGAACCTCAAAAGGCAATTATGAACTGTTCCATCATCAGGCTTTACACACTTATAAGGATGAAAACGGCAGGCTTTTACAGGCAGTCAATATTCATAGTAACATTGAACATATCACTCATCAAAACTCTTATGTTGTATTGGTTTCCGGAATCAATGGCAGGGAAGATTTCCACCAGATGCAGTGGATGAAACACAACCTATCTGAAGAGCCAATTCCCGTTATTTTCACCAAAAGAGAAGTTGAAATTATTAATCGTATTGCAAAAGGGTACTCGACATGCGAGATTTCAGATCTACTGAATATTTCAGAAGAAACCGTACGTACCCACAGAAAAAATATTTTAAGAAAATCTGATTGTAAAAACAGTTCTGAGCTGATCAAAAAAACTTTTGAATGGGGATATCTGTAGATTATCAATAATCCTGATAAATCTCACCGGAAAACTTCAGCATAAAACTTGTACTTTTATAGGTAAAGGAATGAACATGATACAACCTCGATTTGAAGATGCTCCTCACTTCAGAAACTTTTGGGAAAGTGGGAACGGAAAACTCCTTATTGAATTTTCCGGAGCAGAGGTGAATTTTGAAAAGTTTGAAAAATTTGCGCCCTATTTTCATCATGTGGATGAGATCGGTGATGAAGTGGTAAAAGAGGTTTATTTCACTAAAAAATTTCATGAGGCTTCCAGGGAAATTGAGCAATATATAAGAAATGGGGTTTCGGAAACAGAGGCAGTTCCTGAAAGTGTAAAAAAGCTTTTCACCCAAACTCAAAAAGTTCCCGAATGGCTGGATTATAACCTTCTCAAAAGTGGTGCTGAACTGTGTATGAGAAGTAACCTCGATTCTTTGATCTCCCTGAGGGATTATTGTCTGATTGGCGGTTACGACTACGCCTATCTCAACAAGCCATTGATTGTCACAGAAGCATTGAAAAAAGGTGCTGTAAAACGTCTTTCCGAAACGTTGGATTTCTGGGTGAATGCTACCCGCTACAATGCACTGGAAATTCATGCAAAAGGCTATGAGTTTGCGATAAAAACCCGTTTGATCCATTCCTACGCCAGGCTTTCCATAAAAAAACATTATAAAGACTGGGATACTGAAAACTGGGGAGAACCTATCAATTCGTGGGATATGATGGCAACCTATATCGGATTCAGTCTGGTCTTTCTTCATAGTCTTCAGAAACTTGGCAATCGTTTTTCTATTGAAGAGGAGCAGGGAATTTTCCACCTTTGGAAATATGTAGGCTATCTTTTGGGAATTCCGGAACAGCTTCTTCCCGATGACAAGAAACAGGCTACAGAATATTTTTATTTATGGACCTCTGTTCAGCCGCCCTCGGATAAAGATTCTGTTCTGCTGGCTCATTCTCTGCTGGATGAATCTCTGGAAAATCCTATTTTAAAATTTGAATTCCAAAGGAAAAATTTAAAATATCTGCACGTCTGCTGTACCTGGTTTCTGCTGGATGATGAAGTTTGTAAAAGATTACAAATCCCGGATGTTCCTTATAAAACGATGTTTCCAAAATCGAAAATACTTTTCAACAAAATTTATGATCAACTTGTCAGTCGTAAGTCAAGAATACAAAGAGGAAATAAAGATCAGATGAAAGTACTGGAAGATTACCTTAACATAACAAAAAATTCAAATTTTCATTAAAGGTTTTTTTGGTTGGAAATCCAAAGCCGCAAAGATTTTTAGACATTATGGTACTTTTTAAGGCGCAAGAAAATCGAAGATTTTCAGCAAGGGAAAGTATATAATTTTAGATGAAATTTTCGCAGATGAAGTAGATTATGAAGATTTTCATTAGTACCATTGTAATTTGCATAATCTGTGAGAGGTCAAGATATGCAGCATTCAATTTTATCGGAGATAAAATTTTTGCGTCTTAAAACAAAAGTATTATACATAAATAGCGCCTTTGCGATTTCCAATAAAAAACAGCTACTCTTATTTAGTAAAAACAATTTAGATACCACATTCCACATATGCTTCGTAATGAATAAGATCAGTAGTAAAAATTTATCATTTTTTAACTCTAAAAACAGCTTTCACGGATAAATAATATTAGCTTTTGATATTTAAATTATGTATTTTTGAGAAATTATTTTAATAGCGATGAGTAACATTGATGATAAGAAAAAAGCACTCGCATTAGTGCTTGACAAGCTAGATAAAACATATGGAAAGGGAACAGTAATGACTTTAGGTGATGAATCTATCGACAATACAATAGAAGTAATTCCTTCCGGTTCTTTAGGATTAGATATTGCACTAGGTATAGGCGGATATCCAAAAGGAAGAATCATTGAAATATATGGTCCTGAATCTTCAGGTAAAACAACATTAACCCTTCATGCTATTGCTGAAGCTCAAAAAGCAGGTGGTATTGCTGCATTCATTGATGCAGAGCATGCTTTCGACAGAACTTATGCTGCGAAATTAGGAATTGATCTTGAAAACCTGATCATTTCTCAACCTGACAATGGAGAACAAGCTTTAGAAATTGCAGATAACTTAATCCGTTCAGGAGCTATTGATATCGTTGTAATTGACTCTGTGGCTGCTCTTACCCCAAAAGCAGAGATCGAAGGTGAAATGGGAGATTCTAAAATGGGTCTTCACGCAAGATTGATGTCTCAGGCATTAAGAAAACTTACGGCTACGATTTCAAGAACTAAATGTACAGTGATCTTCATCAACCAGTTGAGAGAAAAGATTGGTGTAATGTTTGGAAATCCTGAAACAACTACCGGAGGTAATGCTCTTAAGTTCTACGCTTCTGTAAGAATTGATATCAGAAAAGCAAGTGCACCGATCAAACAAGGTGATGAAGCTATCGGTAGCCGTGTGAAAGTGAAGATTGTGAAAAATAAAGTAGCACCTCCTTTCAAGCAGGCAGAATTTGATATCATGTATGGTGAAGGAGTTTCTAAAGTAGGTGAAATTCTTGATACTGCAGTTGATATGGGAATTGTAAAGAAAAGCGGTTCTTGGTTCAGCTACGAAGAGACTAAACTTGGTCAGGGACGTGATGCTGTAAAAGATGTTTTAAAAGACAATCCTGATCTTTCCGAGGAATTGGAAAACAAGATCAAAGAAGAAATGAAAAATAAATAATTTTTCAGAAAATAATAGAAAAGGCAGTCTTAGGATTGCCTTTTTGTTTTTAAATGATTCTGTTTTTTTAACGCAAAGCTTTCATTTGTATACTATAATATTTTTAAGAGAGCAAAGGATGGAATCAATTTCATTGATTCTTATTAAGCGAATGTATAATCACAAAGCTTAATCAGCGACAAAGTCGCAACTCTTTGCATCCCTGGAATAAACTTTCAAATCTCTTATTCCTTTGCGTGGTAAGTTTGCAATAAATGAGAAAGACTTAATTTTAAGGATAACCTTATTGGAAAAAGGAATAGGAAACAGATAGCCTTTGCGGTGATACTTGCGATATCGATTTAAACGCTCCATCCCTATTCCTTGTTTTCTAAAAACCGAATAGAACGGTGTTTAGGTAAATTCTCTTACCACGTTGGTTACAAGAAAACATCTTTCCAATAAATAAAGAAAATTCTTATGGCAAATTTAGAGAAAAAGTAATTGGAGTAGATGTTAGCTTGAAAATGCTTACTCTCAATTATAAGAACTCAGAAGGATTAATGATAGTATGTAATATTGCTAATCTGAAAAAAGAAATTTTATCTACTCTTAAATCTTTTGATAAAGAAGAATATAAGATTATAGTAGAAGCTACAGGGGCTTACAGCAGCAAGATTTTATATTTTTCATATGAATTAGGATTCGAAATAAGTATGGTAAATCCTGTAAGTATAAAAAGATATGGTGAGCTGAAGAATCATATCAGTAAGACCGATGCTGAAGATTCCAGACTGATTAGAGAATATGGTGAACAGGTAGAATTTAAACCTTATACCCCCAAAAGTATGACCCTGGAGTATCTTGATCAGGAATTAAATCTTTGGCATGATCTGGAGCAGGAGAAAAAGAAATATAATCTTAAACTTCATGCTCTTCGACAAAAAGCATTATGTAACAAGGAAATAATAAAACATTATGAACAAATAATCAGGAATCATGAATGTGAGATAAAAAAAGTAATGTTGCGGATGTCCAAACTTCAAAATGAAGAATTAAAAAGAGATGTAGATCTGTTGAGCAGTATTTCAGGAATTGGAGAGAAAACAGCCTTGCTTTTGCTGGTAGCAACTAATGGGTTTAAAAATTTTGTGAGTGCTAAACAAATATCCAAATATTTTGGTGTCGCTCCCCGTCTTTATGAGTCGGGAACTAAAAAGAAAAGCCTTGGAAAATGTCGGACCACAAAGAAGTATGTAAGAAGTATTTTATATGTCTGTTCTTGGACAGCCATGAGATTTAACAGCCAATGCAAGGAACTGTATGAAAGAATTTTATTAAAAAACAAATCAAAAAAAGTGGCATTGATTGCTGTTTGCAATAAATTACTCAGACAGTGTTTTGGGATAATGAAAAGCAAAATACCCTATCAGCAAAACTATTTACAAATAGAAAATTAATTTTCAAAATATTTATTTGCAAGTTAACATAGAACGTTAAAATATTCTCTCAGTTTTTACAATAAAAAAGAGGTCATTCCTTAGAACAACCTCTTTAAGTTTTTATATTTTTAAAATTATTCAGCAATTTTACCTTGCAGCTGAAGTGCTCCGGTCACTTTCATTCCTTTTGTAAGTGTTTCCAGTCTCATGTTTTCTTTATTCACAAAAGCATCAATGGTAAAGAAATCTTCATTTTCTTCATTGGTGATCAGCTTCAGTTTAAGAATATATCCTTTAACACTTCCATCATCAAGCAATTCTGTTTCCTTAAAATCTACAAGCTGAGCAATAAAGTCAAAACATGCATAGTTAGGAAGATCCTGGCTTGGTACATAGGTTGTGAAATCTTCACTCATTTTGGTTCCATCTGGTAAATCAGTATTGGTATGAACATCAAGGATAAGAACAATTCCACTAACATTTACCTTCAGATGAGGCTGTGTCATGTATCTGTTTCTGTTTTCAGCATAATCCGTAGCAAAAAACCAAACTCCGAAAGTATCTCTTGCAGGACCTGCTACAATCGCCTGTAAATTCAAAGCATTTTCCCATTCTCTGATTGATCTCGTTTCAAAATCCAAAGTATAATCAGTTTTCACTTCCGGAACGATAATACTTAGCTCCTCTGTTAAAATAGTTTTAAATCTTACCCCTTCAAATTCCGTTTTACTTTTAATATCATCTGACTGATCAGAAGACTCAGAGTGCATTAGAATGGCATTCAGATACTGACCGTAATCTTTAGTCTGAAAATTCTGATGACCAAAAATTCCGCTCCATGTATTCATAAGATTATGAACATTTGATTTTCTGATGATAATTCCCGCTTCATTAGTCGTTTCAGGAGCTGCAACACCTTCTGTATGCTGGAAATAATTTCTGCCTTCAACCAACTGATGATTCATGATCTCATTATTTTCTTCGTGAGAAAACTCTGCGAAACCTTTATAAGTGACATTTTGGTTTTCAAAAATATATGGAAGTCCTGCTTTCGCTTTATCCGCTCCTGCAAAATGATAAGCAAGTGAAATTCCTTTGAACTCTCCTTCCTGGATTGCCGGAGTATGATTCCCATTATTATCAAACTGAGAATGGTACAGGATCATATAAGATTTAATCTTTCCTTCCTGAAGCTCATTTTCAAATTTTTCTTCCATCTGTGTGATCGCCTGTTGTGGAGAAAGCGCATAGGCATCCTCTGTTACCATATAAGCAAATCCTTCTACCTCACCATTTTCTTTTTCAAAAGCTGAAAGAGGAGTATATTCACCTCTTAACTGAAGTGCAATAGAATAGACGATATAATCATTATAAACTCTGATGTTTTCATACTCTTCATTTACTTTCGGCTCTGTTACTGGCTGTAAAGTGATTTCCGGAATTGTTTCCGCCACCTCTTCTACTGTTTCCTCTACGATCTTTTCCTCTGGCATTTCCATTTCCTGAACCGGAGTACTCACATTTTCCTGACTGTTATTCTTTTTCTTAAAAAAATCAAAGATTCCCATACTGTTATTTATAATTGGCGGTAAATATAATAAAAGCGATCAACAGACTCATCATAAAAAAAATGCCATTGTGTCAGTTTCTGCTTTGTCTTTCTGGAATTTATTTTGAAATAAAAAAACCCGGCGGAGCCAAAGGCTCCGCCGGGTTTTTTTATTAATTAGGTTTATCATCTGTAAGCTCAAATCCCCAATCTTTTCCTTTCTGGGTGGCTGGAATACCTTTCGTCATCCAGACCGGAGCTTTAGCTCCTTTAAGATAATAATCAAAAAACTGCTGTTCGCGGATTTGGATATCTTTTCTGTTCTGACGTTTGATAAGGTTATGATCATCACCATTATAATTCAGAAGCCATACTGGTTTTCCGAGACGGCGTAATGCTGTAAACATTTCAATTCCCTGATACCAAGGTACTGCTCCATCTTTATCATTACTCATAATAACCACTGGAGTTTTTACTTTATCAATCGTAAAAAGTGGTGAATTTTTAATGTAAAGATCCGGTGCTTCCCATAAATTCTTTCCTAATCTGCTTTGAGATTTCTCATACTGAAACTGTCTGTTCATCCCTGAAGTCCATCGGATTCCTCCATATGCTGAAGTCATATTAACAACAGGAGCACCACTCCATGCTGCTGCATACATATTGGTATGAGCAATAAGATACGCTACCTGATAGCCTCCCCAGCTTTGTCCCTGAATTCCGATTTTAGCAGCATCTACCCAGGAATTTTGCTTCAACTTTTCAACTCCGGAATTAATATATTCCATTGCAGATTCTCCTGGAAATCCGTCTGTATAAGAAATATCAGGGGTAAAAACCAGATAACCGTTGCTCACAAAATAAGAAATATTTAATCTTGAAGGTGTCGGAGCAGGTGCCACATAACGGTTTAAGTTATCCGAAAGCTTTTCATAGAAATAAACAATCATAGGATACTTTTTATTCGGATTGAAATCTTCCGGTTTGTATAAAATTCCGGTAGAGGTATTTCCTTTTGGAGTCGTCCAGTTTACCAATTCATCTGTTCCCCAGTTATACAGGTTTTGCTGCGGATTTGTATTGCTCAGTTTTTGCTGTTCTGAAAAATCTGATGTTGCAAAAATATTTGGAGAATCCGTGTAAGATTCTTTTACTAAAATATATTCTTCAGCATTTTTTGCTTTCTGAAGACTTCTGTATCCCCATACGTTTTCCATCTGAATTTTTACAGGATCAGAATTCGACTGAATAGAGGTTTTGAAAATTCCGTTCGCCTTGGATGTATTATCAAATGCAGATAAATAGATTGATGATTTTCTGTTCAAACTTTTAATATCTTTATCTAAGACGTATGTTTCAAATGTTATTTTATGTTTACGTCCAAAACCATTGGTTATATTTCTCGGTTTTTTGGAACCATTCAGAAAGAACTCCCAAAGGTCATAACGGTCTTTGATAATCACAGATTCATCTTTATCTGTCCAGGATGCAATACCATAAGAACTTGGAAAATCCGGCATATCAAATTCTTCGTCAACGAAAGAAACAGGTAATCCTGAATTCAGCGGAAGTGTTTGTTTTGTTTTCACATTGTAGCTCAGCCACTTCCCTTTTTCTCTGTCAAAAATCACCACAAAATTCCCAAGCGGAGATACTGCAACCGATCCATCCAGATTTTTAATGACTTCTGTTCTTTCCCCTGTTTTATTATCAATCAGAAAATAGGTTTTCTTGATTGAGCCCTCCCATTGTGAAGAAATACGGTTATTGATACTGGTGATACCCATCGCAAATTCAGCATTTCCTTCGTTTACCAGCCTTAATGTATCTAAGTCTTCACCATCAATATTTCTAAAGAAATCCGGTTTTTCCGTTTGCATTACTGCAGCGTAAGATTTCTTCAGATCATTTTTCAATTCTTTTAACTGCACCGTTTGCAGATAGTCATCCCTATAATTCCAGATATCTACCACAGCATGGTCGTTTGCAATCATCGCCGTATCTTTTGCGATAGGCTTTGGACTCACCCCAAAATACAGTTGTTTTCCGTTTTTACTGAAAATAAGCGAACGATTTTCAGAAATCACCCACCCTTTTTTCATGTTTGTATTTTCATTGGTAACAATTTCTTTTTTGTTTCCTTTAAAATTAAAGTAATACAACTGATATGATTTCACCAAATCATTCTGTGCTGAAGAAGTTCCCAAATAAGCCAATTGATTTCCTTCTTCGTCAAAAGACAATTGTGAAAAATCACCTTCCATTTCAGAAATTGTATGGACTGTTCCTTTCTGCAGATCCACTACCTGTACGGTTTGAAATGCATATTTCTTTGGCTTGGATTTGTCTGTGTCCTTTTTATCTGCAGATTTTTCATCTTCCGAATCCTTACCTTCTTTTTTATCCTTTTTAGGTTTCTCTTCCGGCTTTTTAGTCACAAAAGCAAGCTGCTTTCCATTTTCACTGAACTCGTAGCGTATTACATTATCGTAGGTTGTACTTTTTCCATCCAAAAGATTTCGTACAACCAGCTGCAATGGCTTTACATTCTTATCTTCATCCTTATTTTCGTCTCCATCTTCTTTATCAGAAGCATCATCCGAAGATTTATCTTTTGTATTTTCAAGAAGATAAGCAACGTAAGAACCTGCTTTTTCAGGAACTTTAAAAGATTTTACATTAGGAATTTTCTCCGTTTTATCATTAAAAAAATCAACGATGGCAAGACTGTCTTTCGTTAATTTATTTTTTTTAAGCTTTTTATCTTTTACCGCTTTTATATCTTTATACTGGGGACGGATTTGAAAAACAGCAAACCTGGAATCATTTGTAAAATCCACTTTTGTGGCTCTTGCAAACTTCTTTGAGGTTTTATTTTTAACGGAATATAAAGAAAGGTTAGAATTTCCTTCCTGAGCATCCACAGAGTAAGCAACCCATTTTCCATCATTTGAGATTTTTCTCGAGCCGATATTTTGCCAGCTGTCATAAACAGAATGGTCTAAAGGCTTTTTCTGCGCATACATCCAGGAGGTCATGATGAGCAGAATAAAAACTGTACATTTCAACTTCATATTTAAAATATTTTAAGAATTAAAAATAAGGTATTTCTTCGACAAATTCACATGATGAGCACATTTCAGGCTAAAAAAATGTCATTCTGTCACATTCCTCATGATGGTATTTTTTTTGAGAAGTATGTGGAATAATTAAAATATAAAATATGATGACTAAAGGAAATATTAATGTATCTGTGGAAAACATTTTCCCACTTATTAAAAAGTTTCTTTACAGTGACCACGAAATATTCTTAAGAGAATTAATCTCTAATGCGACTGATGCTACTTTAAAATTAAAACATTTAACAAGCATCGGTGAAGCAAAAGTGGAATATGGAAATCCAAAACTTGAAGTTAAAATTGATAAAGAGCAGAAAACATTACGCATTATCGACCAAGGTATTGGGATGACCAGTGAGGAAGTTGAAAAATACATCAACCAGGTTGCGTTCTCAGGAGCTGAAGAGTTTTTGGAAAAATATAAAGATTCTGCAAAAGATTCAGGGATTATCGGACATTTCGGTCTTGGATTCTACTCTGCTTTCATGGTGGCTGAGAAGGTGGAAATCCTTACAAAATCTTATAAAGATGAACCTGCAGTACGTTGGATCTGCGATGGAAGCCCGGAATTCACTCTTGAAGAAACCACTGATAAAACTGACAGAGGAACAGAAATCATCCTTCACATCGCTGAAGATTCTGTAGAGTTTTTAGAAGAAGGAAAGATCCGTGAACTGTTATTAAAGTATAACAAATTCATGCCCGTTCCAATTAAATTCGGAACAAAAACACATACACTTCCATTACCGGAAGATGCTCCTGAAGATGCCGTAGCTGAAACAGAAGAGGTAGACAATATTATCAACAATCCGGTACCAGCGTGGACAATTGCTCCAAGCGAACTGACCAACGAGGATTATATGAAGTTCTACCACGAACTATATCCTATGCAGTTTGAAGAACCGTTATTCAACATCCACCTGAATGTTGATTATCCTTTCAACCTTACAGGAGTTCTGTTCTTCCCGAAACTGAGCAACAATTTAAATATCGACAAGGATAAAATTCAATTATACCAAAACCAGGTATTCGTAACGGACGAAGTAAAAGGAATTGTTCCAGACTTCCTGATGCTTCTGAGAGGAGTAATTGATTCTCCGGATATCCCATTGAATGTATCCCGTTCTTATTTACAGGCAGATGGTGCCGTAAAGAAAATTTCATCTTATATCACGAAAAAGGTTGCCGACAAAATGGCTTCTTTAATCAATGAAAACCGTGAAGACTACGAGCAAAAATGGAATGATATTAAAGTCGTTATCGAGTACGGAATTGTTACGGAAGAGAAATTTGCTGAAAAAGCAGACAAATTCACATTATATCCTACAACAGATGGGAAATACTTCCTTTGGGATGAATTGGTAGAGAAAATCAAGCCTATACAAACAGACAAAGACAATAAACTTGTGGTACTGTATGCAACGAATGCTGATGAACAGCACAGCTACATTCAGTCTGCGAGAGATAAAGGGTATGAAGTTCTTTTATTGGACTCTCCTATTATTTCACACGTGATTCAAAAACTGGAAACTTCAAAAGAAAATATTTCATTTGCAAGAGTAGATGCTGATCATGTAAATAATCTTATCAAAAAAGATGAGCCGGTAATTTCAAAATTGAACGAAACTGAAAAAGAATCTTTGAAAAAGAATGTAGAAGAGGCTATTCAGGATTCTAAATTTACGGTTCAGCTTGAAGACCTTGACAGTAATGATGCTCCGTTCACTATTACCCAGCCAGAATTTATGAGAAGAATGAAGGAAATGCAGGCAACAGGCGGAGGAGGAATGTTCGGAATGGGAGGTTTCCCGGAGATGTATAATCTTGTGGTGAACTCCAACAGTGAACTTTCTAATCAGATTTTAAAAACGGAGAATGCTGAGGAGAAAGAAAGCCTGATCAAATATGCGCTGGATCTTGCCAAACTTTCACAAAATTTACTGAAAGGAAAAGACCTGACAGATTTTATACAGAGAAGCTATAAGCAACTTGAAAAATAATACACAAGAGACTGTTTCATTTTGAAGCAGTCTTTTTTTATCTTTTTAACCACAAAAGCCACAAAAGATCCTGGGCACTTAAGCTTTTTGAAAATCTTAAATTTCCACAGATTTTTGTGGAGAGTTTTATGGAGAGTTTTTGGGAAACGCAAAGACGCTATTTTTTTATATACTATGTGCTTTAAGACGCAAAGATTTTATCTCCGATAAAATTGTATCCTGCTAAGTCGTTATCCATTATTCTTGCTGAAAATCTTTGATTTCCCTGTGTCTTCAAACAGTATAAAAATAGAAATCCTTGCGCCTTTGCGTTTTTCCAACAATTCCAAACAATCTAAAAATTGTACACAATTAATCCAAATAAGATTCATATTATACAGCTTTTCTGCCTTTTCTATTCGCTTTCATTGCTTTGCTCTACATTTTTTCTGTTTTCTATTGTATAGATTCTGCTTTTTTGCCATTTTTGTATAAAATGTCGGTCATGCAAAAAGAAAAATTACGTCTCATCAGAAAGCAAAAAGGCTACACTCAACAACAGGTAGCTGACTTCATCGCAACGGATGTATCGAATTACAGCAGAAAAGAAAGTGGTGATGTAAGAATTGTAAAAGATGAATGGGACAAACTTGCCCGTTTTCTGGATGTACCGTTTGAGGACATTTATGAAGAGGATGAAGCAACGCTTGTTGTTAATAATGATCATCCTGTGTTTAATGACAATTCTGGTACTTCTGCTGGGACAATTAATAGTCAGAATAATTATAGTAATATTCCAGGATCTATTATTGAAAACCTTCAAGGTTATATCGCTTTATTAAAAGAAGAAAACGAAAGGCTAAAAGAAGAAGCGAAAGGTCTCCCAAAAGGAAGAAAATAATATGGTTTTAAACTGTAAAAATATAGATGTCACTCATATTAAATTATGGAGTGACATTTTTTCTGTATTAATGCATACTAGTTTTTTTTAACGCAAAGAACTAATGATTCAAATGTTTTATTTCAGGAAGCAAAGAATTCCGACTTTGTCGTTGAGGAAGCTGTGTGGTAATGCGTTCGCTTAGAAAGAATCAATGGAATTGATTCCGACTTTGCTCTCTTAAAAATATTACAGAATACGGAGAAAATCTTTGCGTTAAAAAATTCTTTGATTTAAATCCTTTGAAATTTACAATTCAGTCAATGGATCCCAGAATAGTTTTTTAAAATTTTTTATTCTAAGATTTTCCACAGTGATTCCTTCTGCTTCCAGTTTAGGCTGAAATTCCGGGACAGATAATACTCCTGAGCTGGAAATCACACGGTGGGCAGGAACATCTTTCGGACATCCACCCATTGCTTTTCCTACATGCCTGGAATGATTTGGATAGCCAACAGCCTTTGCTATAGCTCCATAAGTAGACACTCTCCCTTTCGGAATAAGTCTTGCCACTTCGTAAACCTGTTGTTTGAAAATTTCTTCCATAGCTGAGTATTCTCTTTTTGCATCATTTTTGAACTCTATCAAATTCGATGATGTTTCATTAAAAGATAAAGATATGAAAAAATCATTTTTCAGGCTGCTGAATGCCGTTAATAAAAAAGTTCTTCCGAAGCTGAGTAAGAAAGATCCTAATCATCTGACTAAGGTTGAAAAGGGAATTCTGGCGTATCGATATTTTGTGCTGGTGAATTCTTTGGATTGATTTTTCTGGATTTGTGTGAATGTTTTTCCCGCAGATGACACAGATTTTCATAGATTTTGGTGTTGAATTTTGGGAAACGCAAAGACGCTATTTTTATATACTATGGGCTTTAAGACGCAAGGATTTTATCTTCGATAAATTTTGGACTATTAAATCTATACAGAATCCTTGCTGAAAATCTTTGATTTTCTTTCGCCTTAAAAATATCCACATACTTAGGAACTCTTTGCGCCTTTGCGTTTTCCAACAAAATTACACTTACTTATGGTAATAAAAAAAGCGCTCCAAATGAATTGAAGCGCTGATATTGTAATCTCTGATGAGATGTTTATTCTTAAGCGTTTTCTAAGATATAAGAGAACATTAATGGTGCACAGATTGTTGCATCACTTTCAACGATAAATTTCGGTGTAGTGATATCCAATTTACCCCAAGTGATTTTTTCATTGGGAACAGCTCCTGAATATGAACCGTAAGATGTTGTAGAATCAGAAATCTGGCAGAAATAAGACCAGAAAGGAATGTCATGCATTTCCATATCCTGGTACAACATTGGAACTACACAAATAGGGAAATCTCCTGCGATACCTCCACCAATCTGGAAGAATCCAACTCCTTTTCCTGCAGAGTTTTTAGTATACCAGTCCGCAAGATAAGTCATATATTCAATTCCTGATTTCATTGTAGTAGCTGTAAGCTCTCCTTTGATACAGTAAGAAGCGAAGATGTTCCCCATTGTAGAATCTTCCCATCCCGGAACTACGATTGGTAAATTAGCTTCTGCAGCAGCAATCATCCAAGAATTTTCTCTAGGAATTTCATAGTACTGCTCCAATACTCCTGAAAGGATCATTTTGTACATGAATTCGTGAGGGAAATATCTTTCTCCTTTAGCTTCTGCATCTTTCCAGATCTCTACGATATGTTTTTGTAATCTTCTGAAAGCTTCTTCTTCAGGAATACATGTATCAGTAACTCTATTTAAACCTCTTTCTAAAAGATCCCACTCATCCTGAGCCGTTAAATCTCTGTAATGAGGAACTCTTTCATAGTGAGAGTGTGCCACAAGGTTCATTAAATCTTCTTCAAGATTCGCCCCTGTACAAGAGATAAAATCTACTTTCCCCTGACGGATCATTTCTGCAAGAATTTTACCCAATTCAGCAGTAGACATTGCTCCAGCTAAAGTGATCATCATTTTCCCGCCATCTTTAAGATGGGCAACATACCCTTTAGATGCATCCACCAATGCAGCTGCATTGAAGTGCAGGTAATATTTCTCTATAAATTCAGAAATTGGTTTGCTCATTTTTTTAATTTTTGCAAAGATAAAACTTAAAAACGGAATGCAGTCAAAGCACTTGAAGAAAGTATCATAGAGAAGTATTTTTTTATCATTTGTTAAATAAGTTGTTGGAAAACACAAGGACGCAAAGGATTTTATATTATCTGCAAAATCAACGTGAAATAAATTATACAATATAAAATTTTATCGAGATAAGATCCTTGCGCTTTAAAACTATTTAGTATTTAAAAAATTTGCGCCCTTGCGTTTTCCAACACATTACTATAAAAAAGCGCAGCCCAAAATGAGCCACGCTTTCCTATTGTAATTTAACTTAATAATATTCAGTAAAGGATTATCCTTCCCAGGTTTCCACTTTCAGAATCTCGATTTTCCTTTCTCCGTCTCTGAAAGGCCAGTCTATCACATCTCCTACTTTATATCCAACGACTGCCAGGGCAATATCCGAAAGGATAGAATGTTTATTCTTTTTTAGCTTTTGTTTGGTAGAAGGCACAAATATATATTCATGCTCAAAATCTAATGTATGGTCTTTTAAGGTCACTTTTCTGTCAACGGTTACAATATCGGCAGGAAGATCTCTTCTCAGAACCTGTTTTGCCTTTCTAAGTTCTTCCGTTAATCTCTTTTCTTCTTCGATGCTCACTTTTTTTCTTCTGAGTGTATCTTTTATAGCATCATAAATTCCGGTGGTTACAATAATATGATTGGACATTTTCTTCAATTTTTTAAAATTAAATGCAGTTATTCCCTGATGATCCAATGTAGAATCCAGGTGTAGAACAGCCTTCTTCCATAGAAAACTGCAAAAAAGTAATACATAAAATCCGAATTGATTCCCTGTCTTGGATCCTGACAGGGCTTATATGATGAAGTCCTTAGAACTTTTCAGAAAAGAATCTGTGTGAAGATAAAGTAAAGACAGCAGCAATCCTGACCGGCGGCGTTCTGCAGATAAAAAGATTGTTGCTGTCATTATCAATTATTATTAACTCTAACAAAGATACAGCTTAAAAACGGAATGTGGCAGCTGCACTTAAAGAAACTCTGTGCAAACCTTCTTTTTGATCACCATCAAATTTATAAGTGACTCCGTTATACTTCATTTTATTCAGGGTTCCACCACTTAAACCTACTTTTGGGCCAATCAGAAAATTTTTGCTTACCTGATACTGATACCCAAGATCAACTTCTGCCCCGAACGTGGTTCCTTTACCTTTTACATCTCCTGTTTTGTGGTATAAGACATTACTCCCAACGCTACATCTGCAAATATTTTATGTCTTGTAGCCAAATGATTATTTGAAATAAGCCCGGAGAAACCGAAAAATATAATATTATCCTTTGTCGTTACAGGAACAGACACAGGCATTCCATTTACATAACCAAGCAGAAATCCGTCACTGGATGCACTGTAATTAGAATATTTTAATCCGAATGCAAGACCATTTTTCACTTCATAATGGGCTGCAATGTCAAAGTTCAATCCATTTTTCAGGTCTTTTACATATTCTTTTTCTTCTTTACTAAGTCCGGAAATTGTTTTTGCAGTTCTCCATGCGTACCCAACGGAAGGTCTGATGGAAAATTTCTGAGCGAAAGACATAGTGGAGATTGAGAATACTCCAACTAAGATTAATTTTTTGATCATGGTTTTAAAAGTTTCCGCAAAAATAATGCTTTCTGTGAGAGAAACAAGTTAAAACCTGAAGCGTCTGTTTTCTTTTTTATCTGAAAGTTTTTTCTTGCCATCCAGCCTTTTTTGCTTCTGCGCTTTTGAGGGTTTTGTTGCCGTTCTCTTTTTGGGAACAATGAGTGCTTTGTTTACGATTTCAATTATTTTTTCAATGGCTTTATTTTTATTCATCAGCTGGGTTCTGCTTTCGGAAACCGTCAGGAATAAAAAACCTTCAATATTAATTCTGTTTTTCAGTTTATTATGAATCAGTAATTTTTCATCTTCACTAAAAACTTCTGATGCACTTACTTTCCAAAGCACGGTAACAGCAGTTTCCACCTTGTTGACATTCTGTCCTCCTGCACCACTGCTGCGGGAAGTTTTGAAACTGAGTTCTTTTGAAAAGTCTTTCATTTTTTGGTGACTAGAGGTTTATGTTGATGCTTTTATACAGTTCCATTCTGTTTACTTTCCCGTTAGGGGTTCTCGGAATTTCACTGATGAAGATAATTTCTTTTGGTTTGTGGAAATTTTTATCAAAAGGGATATCCATCACTGTTTTTATCAATTCATCGGATTTATTTCCTTCTATAATCAATATCAGTTTCTGACCCAAACTTTCATCAGGCAAACCCATAAACACCGCTTCATTCGGAAGTTCTTTTTTCACCAATGTCTCCAGTGTTTCCGGGAAAATTTTTGCTCCTCCTGAGTTAATCACATTGTCAATTCTTCCAAGGAATTTAAACTGTTTTTCATTTCTAATATCAACTAAATCATTAGTTTGCAGTTCGTCAGCATTTATATTGGGAGCAAAGATCTTCAGGCAACCTCTGTCGTCCAAAGAAATAGACACATTTTCAAAAACAGTGAAATAGTCTTCCTGTTCCGGCATCAATTGTTTTAAGCCAATATGGGAAAGGGTTTCAGACATTCCATAGGTTTCAAAAATACGATTTGAAGGGCTAAGGTTCATTTGCAGAATTTTACTTTTCAGGCTTTCTGAGACGGCAGCCCCTCCAATGATCAGGTTTTTAATCAGATGAAGCTTTTCCAGAGAGTTTTCTACCTGAAGAGGTGTCATGGCACAAAAGTCTATTTCTTCATCCAGATTTTCCACTGGTTTTAAAGAAGGTTCAGCAATTTTTAATTTTAATTTTCTTTCTATGGAACGGACAATCATCATTTTTCCTGAGATGTATTCTACAGGCAGGCAAAGTAATGCACTATCCCCTTCTTTTAATCCCAGAAAATTACAGGTCATTACTGCGGAATTGATCATTTTCTTTTTCTCAATTTCAAAAATTTTCGGAACTCCGGTAGAACCTGAAGTCTGAACATTTACTTCTGTTTTTTCTGAAAACCATTCTTCCAGAAAAATTTTCACTTTCTTTTCAAATTCCGTATCGAATGATAATTTATTAGTATTGAGATTATTGAAGTCTATCAGCATATTTTCTGTAAATAAATTCTACAGTAAATTTAAAAAAAAAATCAAAAAGTTCTTGTATATAAAGAAAAAAGCTGTAAATTTGCACCACCAAAATAAAACAGACCTATAGTGTAACGGTAACACTCCGGTTTTTGGTACCGTCATTCGGGGTTCGAATCCCTGTGGGTCTACAAACCACTCTTTTTTAAGGGTGGTTTTTGTTTTTTGTTCTCTTTTGAAAAATAAAAAAGGGAGATCCTGAATCCGTCACAAAAGTTGTGGACCCGGTAAAAAGTTGAGTTCATCTGAATAGAAAAAATGTTCTGTTCTTTACAGATTAGAATTAAGGGTCGCTTAAATGGGTTTTCAATGCAAAGTTTTCACTGAAATTATTCTTCTCACATCCTTTTCGCTACTAAAAAGTATTTCTTATTATTTTTTAAAGTGGCCTTTTAATATAATCTTCATTATAAATTTGGGCCTTTTGAATAATTTCGTTGATATAATCTTTGTGCATATTATATAAACCTGATAGCTTGAAGATTGTAATATTTCTAATTGCTTCTTTTATTTTTTTATCATCCCAAGTACCCAATTGGTTTTTCTTAAATTTAACCCTATAAGCACCATTTTTACCATTCACAAAATCAATATTTTTTGGAGCTATAGAAAAAAGTATGTCTTCTGAAAATCCTTCTATAAATGTACGAACGTTCATCCAAGTTAAATAGATCTGATCCTTTTAGATTTGAATTATATATATGGCAACCAGGTATTAAATTATAAAAACTTAGAGCCGGATAAAGATAGGTGGCTTTATCAAAAAAATGATCAAACTCAAATCTGTTTCCTTATTTCAAATCACTTCCCAGTAAAAATATATAGCTGCGATTACAATATTCACGAGTCCATTTATCGTGAATTGATTATTAATTCACACCGTCTTATCTCTGTTAAAAATACGTGTTACTGCAACTACAGAATAGCGAGGTCAAAAAACTTTTATAAGGACCAAAAAACAATGAAATTTGCACTCTAAAGAATGTGAATGATCATTGGAATCAAAAAAAATATACCAGGAAAACAGTATAGAAAAATGTAAAAGAATGTAGTTGATTTAAAATAAATTACAAAAAAACATTGCGAAAATATATGTTTTCTAAGTTGCAACCATATTAATAATTCACTAATTGACAGTACGATAAAAGAGGGCAAAAATCAATAATTACCCAAAAGAAAGAGACTTCTATTTAACTACAATAAGTCTATCAGGAACCAACTTTCCCTCAAATCATCAATTTTATAAAAACTAATTTTCAATAATAATGAAAGTACCATTAAAAACAATATTTAGCTGGTTTGAAAAGGGTGATATACCCACAGAAAATCAATTTCAGCAGACCTTTTCTTCATTCCGTCATTTAGATGAAAATATCAGGATGGATGAGGTAACGGGTTTAAATGAAACTTTTCAAAAAACGGTATCCAGCACAACTTTTACAAATCATCTGCAAGATGAAAGCGCACACCATTTAGTGCTCGCAAGACTTAATGCATCCAATCTTACTGCCAGAAATATAGAAGAATGGAAAGAAAAATTAAAGATCAAACTGGCAGCCACTATAGACGATGGTGAAGAGACCGGAAATGTCTATACAAAGGAGCAAATCGAGGAAATTGTAAATATACTTCAGGCAAAAGATAATGAAATGCTTGAGCTGATTGCAAAAATCAACGAAATACTAACTTCGAATGATGATAATCTTGATAAGCTTCAGAAAATCGTAGACTACATCAAAGAAAACAGGGAGCAGATAGAATTGCTTAAAGGTTCAGGAGCAAATTCTTCCTTTGGAGGAATTTTAAGGCCTACTGATCATATTATTGTTAAGCCTGGATCAGCAAAATGGTTTTGGGCAGGGAGTGGAGTCTACGAAAATGCTTCAGGAGTTAAGGTTGAAAATTTCGGGATAATTTCCTATGACGGTTTGGTTTGGTCTGTTCTGGAGGTTAATATGCCTGGAGGTGGAACAGATGGTTTTATTGATTTAACACAAGAAGATTAAAATGAGATATACAGGAAGAATTTATTTTACAAATTATGAAAGATCAGATAAAGAAGTTGCAGACAACTTCATTTATCCCGTGATGTTCTTCATTAAAAATGAAGATGGAAAAATCATTAAACAGATTGCATATTCAGCGTTAGGAGAAAAGTCAGAAAGTGAATATGGAACTGGTGGAGGAACCGGAGGAGCCAATGGAATTGTTTTCCGCGCAAAATCTGAAATACCTACATCATTCATAAAATCATTTGGAAGCGAAGTTAAAATAGTTTTTTCGTGGTCATCCATCGACAGCGTTGATGGTAGTGAGACTGGCGGAGGAACTGCAAGTATTTTAAAAGGAAATACGATTCTATTTAATAAAAACATTAATCAGGGAGTCAATGAGATAGATATTACGTCATATATTTTGGCGGGAGATAATACAATAACGCTCAGTATCACCGATAGTTATGGAAATAATAGGAAATTAAAATATGACATTCAAACAATAGCACTTGCTTTAAGTACTACCTACGACAAGACCACTATTAATTCGGGACCAATCATTTTTCGATATATTCCAACCGGGAATGTAGAGAAGACGATTCATTTCAAATTAAATGGATCAGATCTTCCACCAGTAGTTACGTCAATTAATAACAAAGAACTTCTTTATGAAATTCCAGCACAGTCTCACGGAGTTCATATTTTAGAGGTGTATATGACCGCTGATTTGTCCGGAGAGATCATTGAAAGCAATCACTTATTTACAGATATTATCAGTGTTGCTGCTGGTAATTTAACACCTCTGGTGTCTTCAGCAAATAATGTTGCCGCTAATCAATATGCTCCAGCTTCGATTGAATATCTGGTGTATTCACCATCATCAAATTATAGCGATGTTGAGATTTTGGTCGACGGATTGAAGGTTTCAGAATTGGTAGTAAATAGAAGTTTGCAGAAGTTCACCTATACATTTATGGACTCAGGTGCGCACACTGTAACTTTTAAATGTGGCACTGTCACGAAAAATACTTCAGTAGTTGTAACAGCATTTGATATTCAGGTTGAAGCCGAAACGTTAGGCCTGGAATTATTTTTAAGCAGTCGGAACAGAAGCAATTCAGAGATTAACAAAAACGAGTGGAAATACAAAAACCTGTCATGTACTCTTACTGATTTTGATTTCAGCACCAATGGATGGGTTCAAGATTCAAAGGGTTCTGTGGCACTTAAAGTGAGCGGAAATGCAAGGGTTGAGATTCCTTTCAAGATTTTTGAAAATGATTTTAAAACAGGTGGTAAAACATTAGAATTTGAATTTTCAACTTCAGATATAAAAAACAGTGACAGTACTATTTTTTCTTGTAAAAATGGAAATGTTGGATTTGTTGCTACCTCAAATTCGTTTTCGTTCAGTTCTGAGCAGGACAGTACTTCCATATTTTTTAAAGAAGAGGAAAGGATCCGTGTAAGTGTAGTCGTTACAAAGGTTGCAGATCAAAGATTGGTATTTGTGTATATCAATGGAATTATATCTTCATTATATCAGTATAATTCATTAGACAGCTTTTTACAACAAGCTCCTCAAAACATTACCATTGGAAGCAGTGATTGTACTATTAATCTATATAATATCAGGGTTTATAATAATAATCTAAACGCGGATCAGATGTTGTCAAATTACATCGCTGACATGGATAACCTGGTTGAAAAAGTCAATATTTACGAGAGAAATAAATTGTACGATGCATTCGGAAATTTGTCCTACGATAAATGTTTACAATCAATTCCATGCTTAACCATTGTTGGAGATCTGCCAACTTATAAAGGCGATAAAAAAACAATTGTTGGAGAGTATGAAAATGCTAAAGATCCTACAAAATCGTTTTCTTATGTAAATGCGAGTATTGATGTTCAGGGTACATCATCACAATATTATCCCCGAAAAAACTTTAAAATCAAATTTAATGGAGGTTTTAAAAATGGTGAAATAAATTCTTCAAAATACAAGCTTCGTGATAATTCATTAGCGGAAAAGACATTTACTTTTAAAGCCGATTTTATGGAGTCTTCTGGTTCTCACAATATTGGTTTGGCGAGGCTTGCACAAGATTCTTTGAATCAATTGGGTTATTTAGTTCCACCACAATTAATTAATCCTGATATCCGTACTACGATGGACGGGTTTCCAATGCTTATATTTCACAGAGCGACACCAGATTCGGAGCGTATTTTCTTAGGAAAATATAATTTTAATAATGATAAGTCTAATGAAGCAACAACAGGTTTTACAGGTGGTCAGGAATGCTGGGAATTTTTAAACAATACGTCAGATAATACATTATTTATTGCTACAGATTTTCAAAGTGTAGACGGAAATGGTAAGCATTTATGGAAGAATGATTTTGAGGGAAGATATCCGGAAGATAATGAAGATACATCGAATCTTGAAGCTTTGCATACATGGATTGTAAGTTGCAAAAATAATCCTGCAAAATTCAAAGCCGAGGCTCAAGATCATTTTAATATTCAATTTTTATTGTTTTATTATGTATTCACTGAGTTTTTTGCAATGGTTGATCAGCGCGCTAAAAATCAGATGTTTGCGATGTATCCGGATGCGCAAGGAAATAACCGTTGGTATCTTATTTTTTATGATAATGACACAGTTTTAGGTCTTAATAACGAGGGCCACAATGTGTATGATTATTGGGTGGAAGCTCACGACCAAGTAGGAAGTGGTTTTGTCTGGAATGGCGCGCTTTCAGAGCTTTGGAAACTGGTTGAAGTGGCTTTTGATACTGAAATTACCGCATTATACCAGCAAATGAGAACTTCAGGAATTCTGACTTATGATAAGTGTAATACTTATTTCAACACATTAGAATCTGACAAATGGGCGGAAAGTATTTTCAATGAAGATGCGAAATATAAATATATAGATCCTTTGGTTATTGCCGGGAACGGAAGTTACTTATACACCGCACAAGGCTCAAGAAAATCGCACAGGAATTATTGGTTATTAAATAGATTCAGATATATGGACGGAAAGTATGACACATCTACTTTCTCATCTGATTATATCACGATGCGACTTTATACACCTTCGGGCACGCCTGTAGTTGCTCCCAATGCTAATTTTTTACTAACTGCTCAAAAAGACGGATACACTAAAATTAAATTTGGTTCCTATATCAACCGTGCGAGGCTTAGAAAAAATGTTGCATCTTTAGTTCAAGCTCCGGCTATTACTTTTAACGATACAGAAACCATTATTTATGGTGCATCTGCAATTAAAGATCTTGGAGATTTGTCAGGAAAGTATCTGGGTACTTTAGATGTTTCAAAAGCGACGAATTTGTCGAGGCTTCGGATTGGAAGTCAAATTTCCGGTTATTCAAATCAAAATTTAAGAAACTTGTTTATTGGTAATAATACAATTTTAGAAGAATTAGATATTTCAAATTGCCCAAATTTAAAACAATCAATAGATTTAACTGCTTGTACAAGTATTAAAAATATTTCCGCTGCAGGAACAGGAATATCGTCGGTATTATTGCCAAAAGGAGGTTTGCTTGCTTCCTTAATTTTGCCAAGTACAGCAAATACTTTGATTTTGGATAATCAAAAATTTATTAAAAATTCTAATTTAACTTTTACGGAAAGTTCTATAAAAACTCTTGTAATTAAGGACTGTCCTTTAATTAATGTTAATGATATTGTTTCAAATCTTAAAAATTTGAGCAGAGTGAGAATTAATAATCTAAATGGAAGTAGTACTTCTAGCGAAAATTTCTTTCCACTTATAAATGCTAAAGGAGTTGACGATTTAGGTAATACAGCCCCACATTCTATCGTTGAAGGAAAATGGACTTTTACTAATATTTATCAAGAAGATAAAGATTTCATGGAAGCTAATTGGCCCGACTTTCATTTTACTTATACAAACATTACCAATTTTATTCAGATTTCGGATATAACAAGAAAAACTACATTATTAAAAGCCTATGATACTAATGGTGATGGTGAATTAAGCTTTTCAGAGGCAAGATCTGTTACTGATATACCTGCCAGTAGTTTTAATCCTTTTATTAATTCAGAAACATTCTTAGGTGGAAGTTTTGATGAATTTAGATTTTTTACAAATGTAGAAACTATTGGAGATCATGCATTTGACAACAACTCATTGCTAAGTATAACTTTTCCACCCAATATCAAGAAAATAGGGAGAAATGCCTTTCAATTATACGAAACAAGTGTTATAAATGGCAACTTTGATAACGTTGAAGAATTGGGTATTTCCCCAATTATGGGAAAATACCTAGACATTAATTTGTTTAAAAATGTTAAGATTTACGATGCATATTCGTTTACCTACAAGTATCCCAAAGCTGGTAAGTACAATCTCCCTTATATCACGCGAATATTTCCGGAAATGCTTACCACGAATATAAACAATCCAAATGTTGAAGATTATGTTACTAATTTTATTGATCTTACAGGATGTACAAGTCTGGAAAGAATAGATTCATTTGGTTTAAGACTAAGATTAAGAACGGGTGAAAGTGAAATAACTATTATATTTCCCGCTTCTATTAATTATATGGCAAATGGCTGCATGCATCTGATTGCAGCTGGTGGTCAAACCAGTGTTAAAAAAGTAGTAGTAAAAGTATTGGCAACTACACCTCCTGTTTTGGTAGGTACAAATCTCGTTTCTGATGGGATTATTATTGATAAAGTAGAAATTCATGTTCCTGCAGCAAGCGTTTCTGCTTATAAAACGGCAACCAACTGGAGCTATTTTGCCGCAAAAATTTATCCGATAACATAATAATAAAATATGACACAGACAGACAATATAATTAAAGCGGATCCTGGGAAATGCTTTAAAAGAAAAACAGATGGAGTTGTTTTTGGCGATGAAATCTATTTGGGAACGACTTATTATCTTGATGGAATTAAGCTTCAAGAACCCATTCAGGAAACTCCTGATGATTTTGAAGAAATTGATATTGAGGTGAAAACAGAAGAAATTAATTAATATGCTCAAAATACGAACGAATATAATAACGAATCAGTTAGAATAATACTATAATTACAAATATGTTTTTATGATGTTAGCTTTGATAGAACCATAAGGTCTTCAACTATTTGGTTCGACATTTGTTCGCTTTTGACTACAAACCATCCTTTTTAAGGATGGTTTTTGTTTTTATCCATCCATCAATTGTCATGGGAGTAAAAATCTATTTTTTTAATGTAAACAGCAGAAAATTGAAAGAAGATATTTGTAAATAAGAAAAAAATATATAAATTTGCATCACCAAAATAAAGCAGACCTATAGTGTAACGGTAGCACTCCGGTTTTTGGTACCGTCAGTCGGGGTTCGAATCCCTGTGGGTCTACATAACAGGAGAAATGATTATTATTATCATTTCTCCTGTTTTTATTTTGTGACAATCCATTGTTAATCTGAAAGATATAGTGAGCTACAGTATTAATTCTTGTGGTTCGATAATGATTTTCGTCAAATTCAAGTTTTTCAGGAAAAATCGAACCAATAATTTGTCGCTTGACTGCAATATCCCCTTCTGTATAGACTTTCCAGATATTGGTAAGCGTTTCTAATGCTCTTTCCAGTAGCTTTGGTATATCTATTTTATTCTCTTTAGGCTTGTCATTTAATTGTGTTTCCAGCTTTTCAATCTGGTCTTTATATTCTTTTTTTATTTCAAGATATTCTTCATCGGTCATTACTTCGGAAAGCAGTTTATTTCTCGCCAGAGAAATCCTTGAATTCAACCTGTCTATCTCATCGGATATCTTCTTTCTTTCATCCTGTGGGGCTTTTATAAACTTCTGATAGTTATCCAGAAATACTTTTTCTATAAGCTTTTTTGCAGGCTCAGCCATTTCCAATTGCTTTAATCCTTCTTCAAAAACTGAATTGACCAATTCTGCTCTATGACGGAATCCACAGGTTGCATTGCAATGATAATAGTAGTATCTGTTATTTCTCCCTTTTGAAGCGCTTGCTGTAATATTCTTTCCACATCTAGGACATACCAAAAAACCTCGCAATGGAAAATGCTCACCGGAAAGAATTTTAGTATTAGGCCGCTGGAGTCTTCTTTTACCATCCAGTGCTTCCTGTACTCTGTTGAATAACTCCTCACTGATTAAAGCTTCATGCTGACCATCAACAAAATGTGCTTCTTCATCTTTGTGTTTTTCTAAAAATACTTTCCCATAGTATATGGGATTTCTTATTGCGACATGAAAAGATGTTCTGCTCACTTTTTTAATTGTTAATTCATTGACCCTTTTTCTGATTTGATTAGACGCCAATACCCCTTTTGCAATCTCATTAAAAGCCCAGTTCATTGCTGATGCTTCAGGTTCTTGCAGTACAATATACTTTTCACCATTTTCCCTGCTTTTGTTAGCATAACCAAATGGTGCTTTTCCCATAACCCTTCCCTCTTTTTTTGCCCTACGCATTCCATAAAACACGTTAAGCGCCCTTCTGTCATTTTCGACTTCAGGCGCTGCCAAATAAATTGCAAGCATCATTTTATTTTCGGGAATAGAAAGATCTAAAGGCTGGTCAACAGCCTGTGGTTCTATTCCCAATTTTGCAAGTGTACTTATCATTTGATATGCATCCCCAGCATTACGGCTGAAACGGTCCCATTTAGTAAATAGAATAAGGTTTGTCTTACAACTTTTCTTTTTAAGTGTAGTTAAAAGTCTTATCCAGCCGGGGCGGTTAAATGATTTTGCGGAATGGTCTTCGTAGATGATTTGTCCAATAGAGATATTGTTAGATGAACAATATTTTTTTAAACGATCCTCCTGATCTCTTTGTGAATATCCTTTGTCTGCCTGTTCATCAGTAGAAACACGGATGTATAGATCTGCTACCTTCATAATTTTCATGTTTAGTAAATATTAGAGGATAGCTTTAGAAATACATTATTCAGAACCGAAGTACTGTCTAATAACAGATGAGGTAAGAGTGTACAGAAACTCCATGATCAATTCTGCCTCTTCCTCAGTTATTTCCACGCCTTCGTTTTGAAAGAATTCTACCACCTCCTCAATGGGTATTTTTTTTATTTTCTTGTCCTCCAGCACTCTGTATAAATTTCAAATAAAATTATTAGCTAAATTGAATAATAATTTTATTCGGCTTCGAAGGATTGTCTATGTCTTTTAATGGCTTTATTTTAAGGCTAGTATTTTCCGCCCACAAAAGAATCGGAGGTTTCACCTTAAGTACATTTCAATTGGATTATTATCCATCTACAGCCATGAAGAAATTTTAATCAATTTCTTCCTTTTATTCAGGTAAAGTAAATTTCTCCCGATTACACTTATCACCTAGTCAATAGCTAAGCCTCTTGTTTTATTTTAAACATTTCTCTAAAGCGTTTTTATGTTTCTTCCCTGATGTATTTTCTTTCCATATCATACATATAAAAAAGAGCCCACGCCGTTGTATATACTATTAAAGTATTTAGTGAGTGTTTATAACCTCACCCCACGGGTGTACAAGCACCCTCATTATTTTTTAGCTATCCAATTATTAATTCGATCCCGGCTTTTTCGGCTTTGTATTTTATTTTGGTCTGCAATTCATAATAGCTCCAGTTGCGTAGCACAAATTCATTATCTTTTGCAATACCAATTTTATCTTCCTGATTTTTAAGAATAAGTGTAGATGCTTGCTGCTGGATGCAAAAATCTATAAGCTGTCGGCTGTATACATGAAGCCGATGACTTACATACCGACTCTCCAAATTTTCAGTTTTATACAATGCTTTCTGTTTCCGTTTGACTCCTTTTCCAGAGCGAGCGTAGCCAATACCAGCTTGAATCCTTTTTTGACTTGCTTGAATGGCAAGTCTGCGATATAAAAACTCTTCTTTTGTGCCGATATTGATGCGCACATTGCCAGCTTTTGCTACGATAGGATGCTCCAGAGACAAGGATGCTTCCGCAATAATTTCGGGTTTTAAAAGATGTTCTTTCTTTTCAAATTCAAAAACTGCAAGCCAGAATATTTTCCTGTCTTTAAGTTGGATCTGTGAGTTGCAAAGCTTTATCTCTTCTTTTAATAGGCGCTCCATAATCACTCGCTTATCAGCGTAGTCTTTTCCTAAGTATGTTTTGACAGGTATCGCAAACATATTGAAGCAAAATGCTTTCTTTTCAGGATCATACTTCATTTTACTGATGCATTTAATCGGAAGTGGGATTGGAATGTCTCTTTTATAATTTCTAAGTGATTTTGTTCCCTGCCAATAATCGGCTTTGCTTTTAGAGAAAGTAGATTGAATTGTATTGTTCAGGCTTCCCAGAATATCTGTTGGGATTTCTCCTTTGAATCGGTCAAAGACCATTCTTGCTGTGCTGTTTGTTTTCGAACGGTCAAACATTCCCATCTGATCTTTTTTTTCATCAGCTAACTTGTATTGTATTTTTTCGGTGAGGTAAAAGAAATCCTTGATCATTTCCTGAACATACAAATGAGAAGCGATTAAGTTTGCCGCTCGGAAACATCTATTCTGATAACGGTAGAGTTTTTCCCATATTTCTTTTTTTTCATTGGAAGGAACGTCGATCAGCAACTGAATTTTTCGGGTAAGGGTAATCGTTGATTTTTCCATTTCAAAAAGGGATTTGAGAGGTATTTCGATTTTGTAGATATTGATAAGCATATAGAAATTCCCGCTGGACCTGCTTTTCAGAAAGTTTAAGCTCCCTAGCAATTACTATGAAAGAGGATTTTTGCTCAAACCTTCTTTTTAATATCTCGAGCTGTTGGCAAGTAAGTTTATCTGGGTGCTCTTCATTAGCTGAAGCTTTTTTCTGTGGATGTTCTAAAGAACTTCCTTTAATAATTTTCCGAAGATCATTTATAGCTCTGCTCACCTCATTGCTGATGCCTGTCACACTACTTCCCATTGCTTCTGCGATTGGTTTGTATTGAAAACCATATTCAAGACAAAGTTCAATAAGGTGTTTTCTTTTGGGATCGAGTACGTTTACAACCTTTTTAACTTCATCAAATTTCTTTTGTTCAGATTCCTGATTGAGAAGATTCTCTTTATCATTCTGGGGATCAAAACCTATAAGATAATCCTGATAGTTCTCAAAACTTTCAAGTGATGCCGTTAAGCGTGCGAATTTATTTTTCGGAGTATTGAAATATGTAATGCAGTCTCTTTTCAAAACAAACCGTAAAAAGCCAAGAATATGATTCGGAGTTTCAATGGAATCACGGTGTAGCCAAAGTTTGAGAAAGGTATCCTGAACAAGCGTTTCTACTACAAAATCATCATCAAGCATTTGTCTTCCGAGCCAGAAAAGAAGTCTTTTGTATCGTAAATAAATATGTTCTAAAGAGATCGGATTACCTTTTTTCAGCAACTCATATAGCTGATGATCAGTGGGCATACGAGGCAAAGAGTGTGTTCTTTTCATAGCAGTATATTTTAGCTAATTTATTGCTGGAAGGAACTGCTTCAATCAATAAGATGAATTCTTTGCATCAAAACGCTAACTCAACTACATCTTGCCTAAAAGAAAAGGCGTGGAACTCGACTTATAGCATTAGAGGCACTGGTATACCCGTGTACGATAAGAGAGCCCACGCCGCGGTCGTGAGCAAATTTACTTATCTTCTCGTACACATAAAAATTACCAGTTTTCTAATGCGAGATTCTAAGCAATTGCTTCAATATTTTTAATTCTATTGGAATAATTGCATTTTATTATTTACAAATATACAAAAACTTTCATGTAATCCAAATGGATTACATGAAAGTTGTGTTTTTTTGCAAAATTGCGTTATGGCTGGACTCAACGAGGAAGATATTTTGCTGAAAAATAAAATTGCTGATAGAATTAAGTTTCTAAGAGCTAATACTGGTTTGTCTCAATCTGAATTTTCTAAAAAATACGAAATTGACAGACAAATATTAAATCGTTGGGAAAGTAAAAACAATAAAAGAGGATTGACAATCTATACAATAGCAAAATTTTGTAATCTCTTAGGAATTTCTCTCAAGGATTTTTTTGATTTTGACGCATAAAAGAATAGAAAAATTACGTGAACAATTTTTTAAATCATATAAGGGTATTGAGGATTTAAAGAAATAAGGTGTTTATAAGATTCTCAAGGAAAATAGTCCTTAGATGTGTCTTCTCAATAGAATTTGAAGCTACTACCCCTAATTCCGCGACGACCAATTATATTTTTCAAAAGAAAAAAGGAAAAAAGAAAGCCAAAAATTCATTATGGAAGATTTTAAAAAGCAAGTTTATGATAAAAAATACAACCTGCAAGGTGGAGATTTTTTGTCATATCCTTTGGACCTGAACTTGTCTTTTTAAAAATCTGAAACAATACCTTTGTTTTCTTTTATGAATTTTTTGCAGTGCTACTTAGGACCTCTTTATCTTTTTTCTTTTTTGCTGAACCGGAATATCTTCGGTATTATATTGTATTCTATGATCACAAATGTTCAGTAAGGAAAATATTTCTAAGCTGATGTCAGGATTTTTAAAAATCTCTTCTAGTGATGAAAAAGGAATATTGTTTTCTTCAGAAACTTTTTTACAAATACGATCAACAATTGCTATGAGTTTTTCTTTGGTAGTATCAAATAACTTAGGCTGTTTAAACTTTTCAAATTGGATTGATTTTATAATCGTATCCTTAACAGAATTAAAATAAGTTTCCTTTTCTCTTGTATATACTGCAATATTAGACAATATGCTGGAAAGCTTGTTTTTTAACTGTGAAACTTCTTTGTTTAAGTTAATATTCTTTTGTTGAAGCTCAGTAATGATTTTAGTTTTGGATTGAAGAATTTCTTTATTTTTAAGCAGTTCTACATTATATGATTTAAAAACTCTTTCATAGTTTTCAATCGTTTTATCTATTTTGATCCTGCTAAAACCTAAAAAGTCATTTTCCTTGACAATAAGATCTGTAAACTTTTTAGATTTGAGCTCTGCCTTCATTTGAGCTATCTTACTATTTAATAATACAAGCTCATTTTCCTTTTTTTGGATTTTAAATTCAATGGCTTCCAGTCTTCCTTTAGAGCCTGAAATACCTCTCTCCATTTCCAAGCATTCAGCAGTAATATCCTGCATTTTTGAATAATGAAAGAATTGGTGTTTCAATGTTTTCCCTGTTTCCAAATCCTGCCAGTCTGCTACCAAATGAGCATGATAATTAGGTTTCCATACTTTAGAATCTTTATCATAATGACCTTCATCTTTATGAATGGCAATTTGAAAAGTTTTTATTCTCAGCTCTTCTTCAAGCCTTTTAGCGAGCCTATGCAGATCTTGCATCGTTGTATTTTCTTTAATGACAACTACAGCTTCACGAATCGGCATTGCATTTTTCTGTAATTTCCTTCCTGATTTTTCCTTACAGTATGCTTCTATTGATTTTAGCCTATCTGAAATCTTATTTTCTACCCAATATTCATTTTTTACCGTAAGATCCTTTTTTATATAATCGAAGGTTTTTCTTCTGAAATTGTGTGCTTCGGAATCTGTTTTGACTGCTTTGAAATTGATAGACGTTTTCATAAGACAGTAAAATAGCTCACCTATCTTTTACTTATAAATGACAAGACTCATTTGGCTTCAACTGTCATTTATTGGCTTGGAAAAATAAATCCATTTCTCATCAATACGTTATTCTCCTTTTTTACTAAAAATACCTTTCTAACCCTATTAGAAGATTATAGGTAAGAGCTTAAAATATAATATTTTCATCAGATGTCGAGATTTATCCCAAGATACTACAACAAAGCCCCGCAATCGCGAGGCTTTGTTACTATAATTGTAAAAGATTACAGTAATTAAATTATTGAGAAGATGAACTTTTAATCGATGAGTTGTGTATTTTTAATATATTCAATTCATTGATACACTCTGTAAATTCCTTCTTCTTATTTTCCTTAAAATAAGGTAATTCTTCTATACCATTTTTAATATCACTATACTTTATTGGTAAATTATAAGTTTGCACTTTTTCTCCTGTAAAGTAATGGCTTCGAGCATAAACAATTGATTTTGGGGTATATTGATCAATTGCTAAACACTTTTCAAAAGCATTGACTTTATTTTGCCTAACCAATTCGTACCTAAAATATTCATCAGGATACTTATTCTTAAAATCTTCGATAGAAAGTTTTTTAGTGTAGAAAACCATTTCACCATATGAAATATCTTTTTCCTTGACTTTCCTATAGGAAAGACTGTCTTGATGTAATTTATAAGGACTTGTGGTAACCTCACAAATATTTTTATTATTTATTATAAAAATGCCATTGTAAAAACCTTGTTCATCGTGGAAACCGTCTTCTATATAAATCTGAGAATATTTTTTGTCAGGATCTATATCGCAAGACTTTACACCTAGCAATCTAAAAACCTTATATGCTTCTGTAAGCATTTTTATTGTCTTGGGATCACTATAGGTAATAGAATTTTTATCTTTTAATAAATTTTCATTCATTTGTCTCAGAGTTATCTTTCCTTGGGAATTACACGAAGAAAATAACATAATACTTAATAATAATAAAAAATTTTTCATTTTCAAAAGTTTATTGTTTATCTAGGGCGATTTTTGAATTTTTGCAATTTATAATATCCAGCAGCTCCAATATAATTATATCTGTTTTGCAATATTGTGCTGTTAACATTAAGAACGCTTTGAACACTAGGAGTAGGAGATATTTGACCTCCATTTGAATTGTAATAAATACTACTTCCCGCATTATCTATTAACCTTCCTTCATTATTAGGAATACAAGTAGAGCCTAAACAAATACTACCATAATTTGTTCGCAATGGTAGACCCGACTCAGCTCTTACAATATTTTCTACGTGTGTACCATATATTTCCGCTGTTGTGCTGTTAGGTCCAAATCTTGTATCGGATTGAGAAGTTACTCCTAAAGCATAGTTTTCATAAATATGCCCCATTTCATGTGCTATTGTTGTGTATAAAGGAGAATATTTAGAGTCATTACCCGAAGTAGTCCAAACTCCTTTGGTTGAAGATGTATTTAAGTCAATTATATTGCTGATACCATATTTTATTTGTGAATCACCATTAGTAGAATTAAAATAAATATCTCTCGTTTTTCCATCTTTTCCTTGTGCCTGATCAAAATATCCAATCATTGTTTTTCCTATTGAAGTATTTTTGTCTAAATGATTTAATCCTGCTATAGTCTGAACAACATAATCTGATAATTGAGTACTTGCATCAATATTGGTCCATTTACCATCTACTTGATGTTGTGTCGCGCCATTATGGTATCTGTATTGTGTTCCATTTTGATCGTTAATATATATCCACTCCCCGTTTATATCAATAAATTTAGTTGGATTATTTGCTACATAACTATAAGGGGAAGTAGGAAAATAATTCTCACTGTAATTATCTAATACTCCCCAACGTCCGATATCTGTCATATAAAACCTTGCACCATAATCATACATCCCCGTCTCCTGAAGTTCTTTACCATTATATTTGTAATTCTTATAACTTCCAGATCCGAAGAAAGCATTTCCTGTTTTTAAGTGGTTCATTCCAAAAGGGTAATAATCATTAGCGTCTGTAATTTCAAGAGAACCTACGCTGTTTCTTGCATAACTTATCCTGACATTCCCCAAATGATCTTTATATTGGTAAATATACTGATCTTTCCCGTAATCATAAAAACCTTCTGCTGTAGGAAAGAACATGAGTTGAGGAGTCTTAATAGTAGTTATTCCTAAAGGAGCTGCAGGTGCTATTGCAATCCCACTTTCAGTACTGTAAGCCTGTTGTTCGTATGCATATTTTAATTTTTCAGTGATCATGCTGAGTTCTTCGATACCGCCTCCCCCATTATTGTCTGATTCGTTGCGATAATATTGAAATCCATCAAGATAATCAGTAATCTCAGTTACAGTATAACAATTGATGATTCCACACTCACTTTTGGGAAGCTTTTTCTGAAGACGAACTCCGTCTGCTCTGTACAGGTAATTATGAAGGCCAGAGAGCCCTAGGTTTCCATATTCAATCTTATTGGGAAGATTCAGATGATTATATGTAATCTTGGTTATATTTTTATCCGGCATCTGCCACATATTTCCATTGCTGTCATACTGAATCGTTCCTCCTCCACCTTCATATCCTGAAGGATTATTCCTGTGGTCTTTAATCACAGATACCTGATTGGTTAGATTATTGGCTCCATAAGTATATTCCAACTCATCAATGACTGTAGCAGTTGTATTATTTCCTTCTATCGCAGAAGTTCTGTAAAGGTTTGTAATATTTCCATTCAGATCATAAGCAAAGGATTCGGTATGTTCTTTACTGTAAGGGTTCACAGGGTTTTGATAATATCCTGCTGTCAATCTGTTTAGGGCATCATATGCATAACCATACCTCTTCGGTTCTATAGGTGGATTGGCTCCTATAGATTCTACGGCTCTCCAGTCAACTTCTGCTATATTACCGTTGTATTTTGCCTTTACATTCTTCCCAGAGAATAATGCTGGATCAGGATTCTCTATTCCATTCACCTGATTGTATTTAATTTTGTAGGAAAATAGTTTCCCTCCTAAATCAGGAACCGACATCTGTGTTTTATTAATATCTGTCAGCCAACCTCTTATGTTATAAGCATAATCAATACTCTGCAGATTATTGCCGACTTTTTTGTTGGTAATCTGAACCAGCTCATTATAACTGTTTTCTGTAAGAATCTCTTCCGGTTTGTCATCTACCTGATGTTTATGAACCAGCAATCTGTTCTGATTATCATATTCAAAACGTTCCGTAATAGTAACTCCTGACTCATTGGCTAATCTTTTATGTAGAGTAACTGTTTTCTTTGGTGTCCCGGTAAAATCCAGCTCAGATTCTGTTCTGGTATATCCTCCCAAATGATTGATAGAATGGCTTCCAATAGCTCTTCCCTTTTGATCATAATAAGTGTAGTTTTTCGTCCAGTTATCATCTTCAATATTCTTTACAAAGCTCATCACAGGAAGTCCTTTGGTGCTCCTACCATCAGTCGTAGCGCTGGCAGTAAGTACAGGTACTCCCTGAATAGTTGAAGGAAATGCAGGATTGAAACTATATGTTGGATAGCTGTCATAATAATTAACACTTAACAGTATACTAAGACCAGTAGGAGTGGAAAGCTTAGTATAATATACAGGAAGGCCATTTAAGATAAATCCTGTTGTAGCAGTTCTGGTTTCATATAAATTAGTATTGATATTAGCACTATTTTGCATTGAGGCCCTGCTGGCAGGATTATTTGTGATCCCCGTATACACGATTCTTCCAAACTGATCATATTTAGTAAAGAGCCATTGTCCTTTATCTTTAAGAACGGTATCCTGATTAAGAATTAGTTGATCAGCTTTATTATACACCATATATTCCCATCCTTTTCCAGGAAGCTTCTTCTCCACCAATCGATTTCCTTCATCATATTTATACTGATAACATAGCTCGTTTAGTACAGTATTAGCATCTGCTTGTATGGCGGCTTTTGGAGGAATCACAAAAGCCAGTTGATTATAATCATTGTAAACATAATAGGTATCTGCATTTTCTGTATCACTGATTACTTTTCGTACTAATACAACTTGTCCCTGACTATTTTTAAACTCAATAGTTTGGTTTCCGTCTTCATCAGTAACAGTATTCTTAAACAGCTGCCCTGATCCATAAGAAGCTGATAATATTAGTTTCGCCACAAAAGTGGTGTAACTAAATGTAGCGGTATATTTTTTAACCTCTCCGTTCTTATTGGATTCATACTTAAAGGTTACAGGCTTGCTAGCCCAGTCATTACCTACCTGAATTTGCTGTTGAAGCCTGTCTAAAGGTGATTTTTCAAGCACTTTTTCCGTAAAGGGTCTTTCTCCAGAGTATATTGCTTCTGGATCTCCAACCGGAAAATCAACTGCCAAGGAATTTTGTGAGTAAATTTTTCCATTTTGCGTTCCTGATTGTGGTACTGGAAGATAATCCCGCGTTGGTTTTCCATAGTAATCGTATGTAAAAGGAGTTACAATATCTCTTCCCTTTGGGGAAGCCTTTATATTAATCGTTTGTTTAGCCCTTCCTAATCCGTCAAAATATTGAATAGCCTGTATTTGCTTAGCATTGCTATCACTTTGAGTTTTAGGTTCGAGGTACGTTCTTGTATAGACATAATTTTCGTCAATCGTACCGGTAAGGCCAGAAGGAAGTTGGGTCTGGCCTTGGACTTCTGTAACGGTCCATACTAATATGGCCATTGTATATATTCTTCTCATTAAATGACAAATTCTAGGTTATAAGTTTTTACTTGTAAATGCGTATTTCTATTATTCATTACCATATTAGTTCGGAGTTTTATCATACTCAAAAACAAAATACAACTGAGTCCCAGGAGCCACATAACCATTAGGAATAAATATAAGGTCACCAGCAGAAGTGATCTGTACTTTCCACCAGGTATTTGTTGTAAGCTCTTTAACATTATTATTGAATATATCAGGTGCTAAATTTGTATTAGGACGACATGGATTCGGAATGTTAGCAACTCCTTTTTGCCACCATTGGCTGCCATCTGGATTGGTTAGTGAGTTAGGTACTTTGACCTGTATATCTACCTTAAAGTGTCCTAAAACGCTTTGAGAAATTTCTGCATGAGGTCCAACTTGAAATCCGTTTATTGAACTTGCATAGCATTGGGCATTATAACATTGTGCGTTGGTATTCGCAGCATTCTGCCCATTCGCTGCAAGATCATTGGCTGCCTGTTGTTCAGCATCGGTGCTGCTGATCAATGATACGTACTTATTAGCAGGTACTATATAAGTGTAGGTACCTCCAACCTGTAACGAGTTACAGTTATTTTTGGTATAGGTTTGGCTTCTTTCGCTGTTATAGAATTTCTTGATATTATATTTATAAGCAAACTCTTTAATAATGTTACCGGATTGATCCACGATTCTTTCCAGTTCATTCGCTGCATTGTACTTATAAAACTCTCTAATTCCTGAAGGTTGTCCGATGCTTTTCACACCAATTAAAGGATCATAACTGTAAGTGGTAATAAGATATCCTGCCAATTCAGGACGGTTTTTAAATTGGTCCAACGCATTAACAAAATCTTGTTCAGATGCATCTGTCGCCTGCTGAGCATCTATTTTAGAAGCATTGATAATCTGATCAACATACGCTTGAGGAATATCGGATAGCTTGGCTCCCTGAATTTTCACAATTGGAAGGGTATTATTCTTATATCCCCAGATAATCGATGTAGAAACCCCATTTTTGGTTGTATACTGAAGTAGATTACCTTTACTGTCAAACTTGTCATATGTAGCTTCAGTGACTGGAGAGTTGCTTTGCAACTGATAAGAAACTTGCGCAGTAGGTAATGGCAGACCGGAGGTTTTATTATCAGCTTCTGTTTGGCTTAACGGGTACAACGTTTCTGTTTTAGAAACTACTTTTCCGTTTTTCATTTCCTCAGATTTAAGTGGAAGGCCCACCATATATTTTCCTAATAAAAAGTTATTTGGCTTATCAAAAGCATACGTAAAGTTCGTTTGAAACTCATCACCGTTCGAATCTATAATTTTCTGAGACTTCAGAGTATTATAGTTATATTCATAATCATATGATTCCTTTGTTTCTACTCCGTTTAAAGTGGTTTTAATTCCTTTAAGAAAGCTGCTATTAAAATTGACGTTATAAGCGGTAACTGTTAGTAGGTTCAACATATAATGAATATTTTCCTCTACCAGACCATATGCTTTTATCAGATCATTGTTATATCCATATTCATATTCTTTCGTCTGCACCACTCCACTAGCAGAGGATGTAATTTCTTTAAGAGGTTTTCCTCTCATAAGAGAAAAAGATGTGAAAGGAACACTTTTATACAGTCCGGTAAATTGATCAGGCGGTCCCATAATTATAGGCCCTCTCTGATCATTACAACTAGGAGTGTCAAAATTGGTAAAATAGTTTTCAGTTTTACCATTATTGGTATCTGTTACGGTTACTTTACTATACCCAATCATGTTATTCTCCCCTTTTAAGGATTGATATGAGCCCATTGATTTATGACTAAACTTATACATATCTTGGACTTCTCCAGCTCTGGTAAAGTTGAACTGATAAGGTAAAATACCGCTGGATTTTCCGTTATCACCATTATAGGAATAGTTCTTGATTACACATCCTGTACTATGTTCTGAACAAGCCTCAATCCTCTTAATTCTTAAACCACCCGCTATTTCATTAGGAGAAACGGTGTCAATCAGCTCAAGGGTATTCGCAGATGTATAGAAAGGGTTTTTATTTCCATACTTGGAAAAATCATTGAGCTCATAGATGAAATGGGTAACTCCTCCCGTAGGATGGTTTATCCATTCTAAAGTCTCAGCTTTTGTATATTCAAGATCCGGAGTACTATGAGTTGATGGAGCATAGTATCCCCATTTATCATATTTTGAATCAAGGTATAGGGGAAGCGTCTTAGGATTATAATCAAATGAGTATTTTTCATCGTTATTCTTTATCACTGCTTCCAAATGCATTCGCTTGGTTGTATCAACATTATTATAATGAAATGTTGTGGTGTTAACGGTATGGTTATCCTTATCCCTTACAGTGATACTATCAATTTTAAACCAGGTGTTAAAGAGAAGCGAACTATCTCCCGAGCCCAGATAAGAACCCATTTGGCCTCTTAATTGCTCGTTCAAAACCTGATAATTTAATGGCTTTACTTGTGATGTATTAATTTCAACGGAAAATTCATCACTTTCTACTTTTTTCAAATAAGTATTATACTGCCAGTTTAAAGCTGTTGATCCATAGGATTCGAAAAGGTCAATATTGGGTGCTTTTAACACAATATCATAACCTACCTGACTTGCAATATAGTTAGGCTTTGGAGCTCTTTCGTAAGTGTATTTTACTTTTTTGCCATCTGGAAATTTAACCTCATTGATTAACCAGGAACTTGCTACAATCTGTTCATTAAAATTACAATTGGCACAAGGAGGTCTTTCTTCAGTAAATTCTACGGCATTATCATCCTGTCCAAAAATATATTGGGTACCATCATCCATCGTGACTGTAAAACCATATAAAATTCTTCTCAGATTATAACTGATATAACTGTTGGGTTTTATTGTGTGATTTTCTTTATAGACATGCTGTATTGAAAATGTTTTTCCATCACGAGTTCTTCCGATCCATTTTCCCTTCTCATTCATGTAAAATCGTCCATTAATACCCAATACATTTAATATAAATTCGTCCGGATCAGGGATTAGCATCCATTTATCCGTATAATTATCTAGCCCTCCTCCGAAGTTAAGAGTGTTCGTATTTCCACTCTGCATTGAGTAATTATAAAAACTTGTAAATCGTAGTGAGTTTTCCGCATCGTAATAAAAAGCAGATAATGAGGCCTGAGAATCCCAGTCAGGTTTATCCAATGTATTGTAATGATCTAGATAGGAAAGTTTGTCATGTTCGTTAAGATGACTTGTGTAAAGTTCATCATACTGCCCGTTAACGACTCTTGTAATTGCCCCGCCGATATTGGTACTCCATCCTAGTCCAACCCAACTGTGTACAGCTTCGGGTTTAACCGTACTAACATCATAGTTGAGTGAAATGTTAAAATTAGTATTGCTAACTTTTTTCTCAAAGATCGGAATAGAAATATCAGGGAGTCCTCTGTATAAATTTACTGGATAAAGTCCTTGAAAACCAAAACTTTTAGAAACGGGGCTCTGGGAAAAAAGATTGGTATATAAAAGCTCACTTTGTGCATAAGAAACACCTGATTGCATGAAAAATACTGCCAAGAGAAGGTGTTTGAATTTAATATTCATGAATTATTGATTTTTATTTTTTGATAAGTTTGGCATTCGCCATTTTATTTGTATCAGTTTTTATGGTCACCAGATAAGCTCCCTGAATGAGTGCCTGAGTATTAACCTTAGTCACTCTATTCTTTGTTTTAATACTCTGAAGCTGTCTTCCGCTCATGTCATACAGCAGAATATCTGCATCTTTAAAATCAAAACCAATTTCTACATAGGCATAATCGGAAACCGGGTTTGGATAGATCTTGATATCATAATTCTCGATTAACTGATCAACCTGTTTATCTCCCAGCTTTACAATCTTCCAGTTTTCTTTCCCCAGTTCTTCAGCACTGGTTCCGGCCAGAACAATAGAACCATCTCTATTAAGTTTTAAATCAGAAAGTCTTTCTTCCTTCTTTCTGGATTCTCCTTTCACATGTTTTCTCCACTGCTCAGTACCATTCTGATCCAAATACAGCATCCAGAAAGTTTCATCATCAGTTTCTATTCTTCCTTCAGCATGAGTATAGCCTCCTAATAAAATTCCTTTGGAAGATTTATCATCTGCTGAATGAATCACGTTCATTCCCATCAAAATATCCCTGTTTTTGAAGTTGTAGGATTTCTGCCACTGCTCATCACCTCTTTCAGTTAATGATATCAGCCATAGGTCTGATCCTTCTTCAAGGCCTGCCGTTTTATTTCCTGATCTGTCTGATCTGGATTCTCCGCCGATAATAAAGCCAGTTGACGTCAAGGCTAGCGTTCTCAAATGGTCATCTCCTTTACCTCCAAAGTTCTTTTCCCATTCTACCCTTCCGTTTTTATCAAGCTTCAAGATCCAATAGTCACCCTCACCAAAGTTTTCGGTTTTCTTTGTTCCTCCAAGTGAACTTCTGGAATAAATTCCAAGTAGTGCTCCTCCATCACGAGTAGGGATCATCTTCTCTACTTCATCAAGTCCACGCCCTCCCAATGTTTGCTCAGACAGAATCTTTCCGTCCTTATCTAACCTAATGATCAGAACATCTTTGGAGCCATAACCTTTTGATGAGCCCTGTACATTACCCGCAACAAAGAATCCCTGATCTGTAGTCTCAATCACAGCTCTTGCTTCTTCATCTGATGAGCTTCCTAAAGTTTTCTGCCATAATTCGTCACCAAACTCATTGATTCTAATTAACCAAATGTCTGAGCCACCTTTAGAATCTTCCTTTTTATCAAGTCCTTTTCCTGAATACGATGAACCTGTGATCAGAAAACCACCGTCCTGAGTAGTAACCGTTGAAGATAAATAGTCGTGATTGTTTCCAGAAAAATATTTTTCAAAAACCTGGTCTCCCTGCTGATTTAATTTAATCAGGTGAAAATCATAACCATTGTTCTGCTTACTTCCAGTCTCCAGCTTCCCGCTTCCTGACTGTATAGAACTTCCTGTGATAAGATACTGTTGATCTATAGTTGTAGTAATTTGGCTTAAAAAATCCTGAGTAGAGGACTTAATGTCTTTTTGCCAAAGAACTTCCTGGGCAGAAGTATCCAGAAAAGCGCATAAGGTGAGCGCTCCGAGATAGATTTTTCTCATTTCCCGTATTGTTGTTTTTTGAGTTAGTAATTAGTTTTTTAAAACTTCGCAAATTTAACCCTTTTTAAACATAAAAATCATTTTAATGTGATATCCGATAAATAATATTCTTTATAATTAAATTCTCTCTATTTAAATTTATTTTAATTCGATTATGACAAAAATATCCATCAACAACGACAAAACTTGTCGTATTAATACTAAATTTTGATAATATGAAAAGCAAGTACAAAAGAAAAAGACGCAAAATTTATATAATAATATTCTACAATGAATATTTACTTGTACAAGTATTGAAATAGATAACAGAGAGAATAACCATCATCTAATGTTGTTCGTCCTCCTGAAAAAATTATTAATTAAGGTCAGATTATAAGTGTAAAACAAAATCATACCGATTCAAAAGTCTCACAGAGCGAAGCAGCAACTTTGTTAGGACGTAAGGACTTTCAAAGTTGCGAATGAGCTCCTAACTTCTCCACGTAGTTGTAAAGTCACACGCATTTCAATAAGCAATAAATCTATTCTTAAAACAATATTTTGTAACATTACTCTTTTACAAAGCAGGCTTGATTTTCATTAATGTTTTAAATGTGCAAAACAAAACCACCTACATATTTTAGATTTTGTTTAATGAAAGATGGACTTCTCAAAATTATTACGTGCTAAAGTAACTATTACCGGAAAAATTTGTAATTCCAATTACTAATATCTTCACCAATAAAAGGCTTCTACTTTAGACTTTCATCGATAATCGAAGTCAAATGTTTCCATGCACTTCCATTGTACATGCATACATCATTTACAGGATTAATTTTCTGAAAAATGAATTATGCTACACAAGGAAACGGTTAGTAAGGAAATGTGGGAACTTCTACAAAAACTGATGAAAGATGAAATGCTAAAGGACTTCACTTTGGTGGGCGGTACCGCCTTAGCCTTGAAATTAGGGCATAGATTATCCATTGACATTGATCTATTCACTACGAAAGACTTTAACTCAAAAGATTTAATTAGCTACCTGCAAAAAAAATATAAGGCAACAGATGAGATTGTTTTTGAAAATACCGTTATGACCTATATTGAAGACATAAAAGTTGATCTTTTAGCTCACAAATATCCTGTTATAGCAATCGATAATTTTTCAGAAAATGTTAGAATGATTTCAAATGATGATATTGGTGCTATGAAACTTCACGCAATATTTCAAAGTGGAGCAAGGTTAAAGGATTTCGTAGATATGTATTTTCTTCTTGAAGAAAATCCTTTAAAGTCATATCTAGACAGCTACCAACAAAAATATAATGGAAATTCAAATTTAGTAGCACGTTCATTAATTTACTTTGATGGTATTAGAACACAATATGATGTTTCAATGATTCAAGGCAAAGAGAATAATTGGAAGACAATGCAGGAAAGACTTAAAAAAGCTGTTTCAAATCCCAATCTTAAATTTGGAAGTTCACTTTCAAAAAAAGCCATTCCCATGAATAAAGGAAAACGATTTAAAAGGTAATTTTGTTGCGAAAAAGAGATAAAAACCTTATATTTATTGTATGAGAATAGAAGATAAAATATTACCTGATATTCATCCTAAATTCTTTTGGGATACCGATTTTAGTTTATTAAATTGGGAGACAGCCTGTGTGCCTATCATATCTCGAATCATCGAAAGAGGAGGTCAAAATGAGATAGATGAAATTATAAAATACTATGGTCGTGAAAAAGTTGTAAATACAATTCGAGACGAAATCTATTTTTTGGCGAATTATGCAATTGACCGAGCAATCGACTTTTTTCCGGAACTTAAAAAAGAGGAAATGCATTGTTATAAGAATAGAAGTGGTAAACCTTATCATTGGATTTAGTCTTTCGAAGCTTACATCCGGAACTCAGCATCAATAATATTTTTGAGAAAATAATTTCTCACAATAAAAATTGAAAGTTGTTAATTTTCGTGAGGCATTTAAAGGCGGGAAATTAGCTTCTTTTTCCTTTTGAAAAAAAGATGTAAGGTGTCCGCTTTTTAGCGGACTTCTTAATTTTTGTAAACCATAAGTGGCGAAACATTAAAAATAATCTTTTTTGATACTGGTATTTTCAGATTTTCTAAAAACTGCAAATAAAAAACCGTAGCACTTCTACTACGGCAATTTTGTGGAAAGAGAGGGAGTCGAACCCTCCGGAGCTGTCTTAATAAGTTCATTCTTAGTTTGTACCTAAATATTAACGACGATCTTTCTGCTTTCCAAAATTGCTCCCATCCACCAAACCGTATTATTTTTCATATTATTTAAATTTAATTGTTTTAAAAGTCCGAATAAACTAACTCCTCCCAAAGCAAACTGAAAAAAAGTAGGCAGCGGGCAACCAAACATTAAATTAGATACTAAAACTAGAACTACTGATATCCATTTTAGTAAATCTAAAATACTACTTTTTTATGATATGAAACTATTAATCTTTTAATTTCAAACTTCTAAAAGGATTCTCAATCGAGATTGAGACAAAAAAGTAAATTAAAAAGGAATCGTTTTGTTAGATTATTTTATCATATTGTAAAGTAGAAATCATTAGATTCACAATAAGCAACTTCCCCGTTAGATTTCATTCGTTCCCAAACTTTTGTTCGAGCTTCTTCCCAGTTATTATTTCCTCCTTCAGAAATAATACGTTTCACAAATAAATTTTTACAATGTAAAATCATCGCTCTTGAAATTCCTTTTCCTAAATAATATTTTTTTGAATCTGAAAATAGATCAACGACTTTCAAATCAGTGCCATTTTCCATCTCTCGGAGCATAAAACTAAACTTGTCAAGTTCTTCTTTCCCTTTCTCCCAAATCTCAAAAATTAATATATTACCATTGTGCGCTTCTAAATATTCTTTTTGGAAACTATATAAAAAGGTGTATTTTTTTTCATCTTTTAAAGAGTATAGAATACCTGTCATTTTTTCATCGCTTTTTAAGATTTATTACTAATCAATTTCTAAATTATCCAATAATCCAGAATCTTTAGTTATAAATATACTTACAATTTCATCAGAGTTAAAATTATTAGTATTATCCGTTCCAATTAATAAGTCTTCATCAAATTTTAAATTGAGCTTTTTAAGATCGCTTCTAGTTTTTTCATTCGATGATAAATCAAGTTTTTCTAAATTTTTTGCAATACCTTTTGGTTGTTTTACTGCTCGAATTAATGGAGGACAAAGAGGATAAGATATTTCTTCTCCAATTGATAATATTTTATCATCTTCATAGTAAGGCAAATAAAACTGGATGTATGAATTTTGATAATATAATTTAATCCAGTAAGTAGGCAATTTACTTTCAAAATTTCTTTTTCTAAATATTAAAATTTTTGGTACTGAAACACTGAAACCTAATAAGCCTCTATGAATTTGCTTAGCGTGATGAGCAAAATGAGATGCATTCTGATTTTGCATTATAAAATTAAGACAAAGTTTATATTTTGAAATATTGTCATCAGGAATTACAGTTAATGCAATTTTCAATAGACACTTGAAAATATTAATTGGTATATATGAATTTTCAATTACGGAGAATTCAATATTTCCTTTCTCTTTTTTTTGAATTACCCCATCCTTAAGTGCTCTTATTTCAATACCATTAAAACCCTTAAAAACATTTCTTTTAGCCTTTATAGATTTATCACCAGATAAAAAAGTTGGTGGAGTTTGAAATCCTAAAGCATTGATACTTCTATCCAACCCTAAGAAATTAGCCATATCACCTTCAAAAGTTGAGAAAAAATTGTTACAAGTATCACATTCATGATCAGATATACCTGAATTTTTTCCAAATAATTCTGAAATTACATGTGTCTTACTTTTAAAACTGGTTTCATTTGAGTCCTTACCACAGAACCGACATATTCTATCGGATACAGATTTTCGTTTTAGGTTTTTATAACTAGTAGGCGGTTTATAGTAAATTTCTAATTTATATTCCTTATCAAAAGCTTTTAAATGCTCAATATTTTCTGAATAAGTGTAGAATACCATAATATTGATTTAATCGTTTTTTGAGATTTTTTAAGCAGAGGAACTGATCAGGTTGTCTCTTTTGTCAAGGAGTTTGTTTATATAATTCTCTATTGCGCTTCTCCCAGTATTCATGTAGTCCATGTCGGGTTGTAGTAATTAAGTCAATAATTTCTTTTAACGAGTCTTCAGAGAATTGCATATACTCCTGCTCCATCCCATTACTTAATATTTTTAAATTTACATAGGTATAACCATCGTCATCGGTATTTTCCCAATCAGCATGAACTACAAGGTTTCTTAACCTTCCACTTTCTCTAAGATTTGCTATCAATTCTTGATATCCTTCAATCTTTATATCACAACCGAAATGGAAATCTTCGCTAAACCTTTTGAATAAATCTACTTTAGTGGCATATGACATTCTATGCAATACAATTAATCCTGTTGAATCTGATCTGTCAGTAAATATTTCACATATTATTCTATCTAGTGATTTTTCCAGACCATTAAAATACATAACTATTAAGCCGATAAGTGGGAGAGAGCTGTCAAGATATTCCTCCGCCTTTTCCTCGTCATCTATTTCATGATACAGATGTTGTTCAAATATTTTCTTTTTTAGCTTCATAGTATTTATAGATATTCAACAAATATAAATTCTTGCTACGCAATCTATTGGCGCATCTTATCGTTTTTTTGAGATTTATTCAGTTCTATTTTACTATCTCGGCTATTACATCGAATTTTTCCATCAATAGTAGCTTATAAAGTTCTTTGACTTCGTTCCAATCTTTAGCTTGATATTGGGTTTGTTGTCCTTCAAAAATTACAAAAAGTGATAAATCTTTATTTACTTCAATTACATTTTCATCATCGGTTATAACTGAAACCCAAAATGCTCCATGTTCGTCATCCACTAATTGAATGTCTGATATTGCTTGTACTATATCCCTTTCATCAATATTGTCTTTTTGATAGCCACCTGCATATTGAATGTAATTTTCTGTCATCTAATCGTTTTTTGAGATTTCGGTTATTTCTTTTATTAGTGTTTTGGACATCTCTATAATATGGTAATCGAATGATAAATTTTCAATCTAAGACTGTTGTTATACTTCCCATTTCGTCGTACTAATTGCATTGTAAATCAATTATTTCCAAATTTCATAAAAATCAATTTCAGATATTTCACAATTATCGAAATCTTCAATTTCTAAAGGTTGATCTATTAGAAATCCATATTGGTCTTCAAAATTTTGTTCGTCATATTTTAAAATCTTTTCATTTTCAAAAATTTGAATTTGTTTGTTTACATTAAGATTTTCGTCCGTTTCAAAATAATATGTGGAATTTCCCCAAGAATCAGTTACTTCTTCTCCAGTTGTTTCGTTCCAAAATTTTTTAAAATATCTATTTTTCATTATGACGAGATTTGTTTACATTTCCACACACTTTAAAATTTGTGAGTTACATCAATGTGATTTATACAGCTTTCGTAAAGCTAATTATGCCCCTAGTTTAGAATTTATTTTGATCGTTTTTTGAGATTAATTGATTAATTTATAGCCTTTATTTCTTCCAAGGCTTTAAGCGCTTGTTTGTATACATAATCTACTTCAAATAAACTTAATATAAGCTGCTTGTTAACAATAAATGATTTTAATATTTGCAAGTTTTTAAGTTTCGAAGTATACCTATAGTTGGTATGCACAATTGCATGTCTAATTTTGCCCAATTCCGCAAAAAAATCATTTTTAAGGTCATTTTTTTCTTCATAATTTAGATATTTAGAAAATTTAGACCTATACTTATCTTCCCATAAATTATAGATCATTGCTATTGTATTGCCTGCAATTATCTTTTGATAAAACCCGAGATGGTTTGCTTCCTTCAATTCTTCTTCTGTAAACTTTATCTCAATTTCACATTCTTCATCTACTATATGGAAATTTTCAGGATTTTTCGTAATGTCATCTTTTATAAGCCTTTTATAATTATAAAGTCCGGCATTAGAAAAGCGGTATGCTTTATAAATATTCTCAATTTCAATCCTGAAATTTTCTATGTCGTAATTGATGTTATGCATCGTTTTTTTGAAATCTAATTTAACTTAAATGGAAAAATCTTAAACAATAACTATTATTTATCTTTTAAAATTTTATAAAAATTATAACGTCCTGAACTGTTTTGTCTATAAATCTGATAATCTTCCGAATTTTTTGCTTTATAAATTGAATCACTTATTTTTAAATCATCTTTTTCAGGAGCATAAATCCAAAAAGTATAATTAAAATTTTCATCTCCAACAAATTTAGCAACTTTAGAGTTTTCAAATTTTCGATTAGATTTTATTTCCTCAACTATACCGGTCAATACTGAATTGTAAAATTTATTGTATTTGTTTAAATTCCAAAAAAATCCAAATATTACACTTAAACATATAACTATGAAAATTGAAATATTACCTCGTTTGTTTAGCTTCATAAATTTAATTGTTTTTTACATCATTATATGTTTATAATCGTTTTTTGAGATTCAGTTATATCTATTATTAACGTCCGTAGCTTGGTGAAGTTGCAGGCTGTTTTATTTTTTACATTGTTTGCACCATTTATTATTTCTAATTGCCTTTTCTGGAGTTGCTTCCCATTGATGATTATTTTCACAAATCCAATTTAGTTTTATTTTGTAACCCAGATATTCACTTGATATACATTTACCATTTTTGCTTTCAGCAATTTTATGCATAAATTCAATATCATATTTTCTTCTGCTCAATCCAGACTTATTTCTACCACAAATTGGACACCAATATCCAGTTGTTACATTTGATGGTTTTGATGAAAACTGATGTCCAAGTTTGCATTGCCATAAAAGATGCGTGTTATTGTTAATATATTTTTCTGATAAACATTTTCCTTCGAATTTGTTTGCTAAAATCTGCATATCTTTTATTGTTTGATTTTTACCTAAACAATTTGGACACCAAGAATTACTATTTTTTATATTATTTGCAGCAGCTTTCCATTTATGACCTTTTTCACATTGCCATTCTAACGGTTCAAAAATCCCTAAATATTGTTTTGATAATAACTTACCCTTTTTACTTTCTGCAATAATTGATAGTTCTTTAAGCTTGTTTGGACAATAAACATCTTTTAAGTCTACAATTTTTTGGTCAAAATTTTCAGGAATTATTATTTTATTTTTTAAGCATTCATCCTTAATAAAGGCTTTAAGATTTTCAACTCCGAGTTTTTCTAGAATTGATGGAACTTGAATAAGAATTACGTTGTTTTTAGAGCAAAGTTCTAACTTGAGTTTGTCTCGGTTTAAAGTTTGTTGAAATTTTTCAGGCTTTGCCGAATAAAAAAAATTGATTTTCTTATAATGTTGTTCTCCTTGATGTTCAAATGCTATTTTTAGTTTTTCTGAAAAACCATCTAATTCCATCAAGTTATCATTTTCAGTTTTTAGCCAACTTGGTCTAGCTTTTTCAAATTCAGTTTCAAACAATTGTTCAAAATATTCACGACATATTTTTTCGCCAATGCCTTGACTACATTTTGGACACCAAGCACCACGCTTAATTAAACTTGGCATTGCTTTCCATCTATGACCTTCGGAACATTGCCATTCTAATTTAGTTGATGAATTTTTATAAATAGAGGATAAACATTTCCCATTTCTCTCTTTTGCAATTAAATCCATTTCTAGAATATTGCCTATATAATTTCCAGCACAAAATGGACACCATTTGTTACTATTAATTACATTATCGGCTACTGCTTCCCAAATGTGACCATTTATACATTCCCATTTATATTTAGATTTGATATTAATGAATTTTTCAGAATTACAAAACCCTTCTTTTTTTATTGCGAAGTCTTTTAAATCTTCAATAGTATATTTAATTCTATTTCTTGCACGGTTAATAAGTGCACAAGTCGGACACCAATTTCCACCATTTTTAATTTTATGAAATGAAGCTTTCCAAATATGACCTTCTGAACATTTCCAGTCATATTTTTTTTCTACACCTAAAAAAACATTCGATAAACATTTTCCATTTTTGGCTAAAGCAAATTCTTTCAAATCTTCTATAGAATATTTCATTTTTCTATTTTGCAAAAATTCAATTTTATTAATTTTTATACTTTTAGAAAATTTGGCACTTTATTCTTCTAAAAAGTCGTATAAATATACTAATAGCCAAATTGTTATTCTGGTTTTCACCTTTAAACTTCTTACTTGATTCTCTGATAATCCAACGTTATTTATTTAATCTTTTTTAAGATTTAATTATTGATACGGTTTTCGTTTTGAAGTTCTTTAAGTAAAATAATCAGCTTTGAAAAACTATCATTAAAGTCCTGGTTATAATCTATATCAAATATTTTTACTCCATATTTTAAACATTTTTTACGTTTTTGATTATCGAAAAATTGTGTTTTGGCTACACCTTCTTTTCCTCCAAAAAAATCTATGGGATGAAAATGTTGAATACCATTATATTATATTGCAATATTTAGTTCTTTAATAAATATATCGAACCTCTGCCCATTTAACCATTCCGGAGAATGCTGGCTAATGATTCTGTAAGTAGGAAATTCGATGGTAAGTAGATTTAGAAAATGCTTTTCATAACATAATTTCCAACTTCATCAAAGCCTTTTTCTTGGCGGATATGATTTTCTAAGCTCCTGTAATTATTCATTAGGCGAGAGTAAAAAGTCTTTTTAACATCGTCAGAGCTATAAATTTTCTTGTCCCAATCTATAAAATTTCTTTTATAACCAGAATTAATGACTAACATATCTCTCAACAAAGTATAGGAAATTTCATCAACTTTAGCAAGGTTACGTAAATAATCTAAGCAAAAAAATTCTTCAATTTCAGCTAGATTCAATTGATTTAGAAAAGTTATAAATTCTTCACTACTAATTACTGTTTTAGTACTAGAAGATAAACTACGCAAAAGCGAATGAATAATCTTTTCTGTCTTTAAATTCTCTTTCTTATAAATAACATATGTCAAATATTTCCTAGGTAAGACTAAATCTTCACCAAAAATATTATCAATCTTTTCTCTTTTTGTTCCAAAATTTTACATTCCGGTAATGATTTAAAACAAAGTTATTTTTATTAAACCAATGGTTTTTAATTTCATATTATATATCGATTATGTTCAAACAAAATGCTTGACAACAGTAGAACCATCGCAATTGCGATGGTTCTACTGTTATTTGCCAAGTTGACAGATTCTGTACAAGTTGAATTAGTGTAACAGAAATCATACTTGGAAGAAAACTACATTACTTAAATGAAATAACCAATGCAATTATAAAAAGTAATATATATATAACTAAAGGATATAATGCATAATACATTTTTTTATATTCTTTTTTTATATATAGAATAATAAAAAAGAATATTGAAACAAAAACATTTACAAAAATTAATATAGGAATTATATTTGTATAAAATTCGTAATATAACTTTCTATTAATATTATAATTAAAAATTAACTGGAATATTAAATAGATAAAAACATTTACTACCAAAAATAATAATGGTAAATATTGAATTTTATTCTTCATTTTTAATCATTTTTATAACCTGTGAAGTCAAAACCATCAAAAATTGATTTCTGATCCGCAGCAGAATCCCCCATATTACCCCTCATCAGCTCATTTAAATTTGAACCAAATTTAACAGTTTTCTTATCAAATGCATTTAGATGCATCCAGCCTCCCCACATATAATTTCCTGCGTCAAACAAATTATACAAAGTATTAGAATCTCCAAATCTAAAATAATCTTCTGTCTCCACTATAGTTTCTAAATAAGGTCTTCTTCTATTCGTTTCATATTCTGGATATGAATAAGTACGAAGTAGTGTGGACATTGCAAAATCTGCCTTATCGTAAGATTCCTTTTTAGCTATTTCTAATGCAGCATACCTACTGATCATCGCTGCATCTTTATCTCCATTCTTAAGAGCTCTATTAGCTCTTAAATTATACTGTGCAGCATCAAATCCCGCTGCCTTCATAAATTCAAAAAAACGACTCTTGGGGATATTATAAAATAATTGATCTCCCTTCTTATATGTCCCAGATTTTAAATTATTTTTATCCACACCTTGGGGATCATTGAAATATAATTGTTTACCATTTTGGTCAAAGAATCTATTGGCTTTATTATTTTTTACAATGTTAGTGATAATTCCTTTACGATTAACAGTTATATCATCAGATGGCCTTGATAGTGAATTTCTAAAATTTATAAAAGCCTGTTGTGCAGCTTCTCCATACAAAGGAGCTTTACCATCAGGGTCTATAAACATTATTGGATTATCAAATGCATAGTTGTAAGGTGAGTGTCTTCTCATTTTGTCAGCTAATGGATCAACAACACTCCATCTTCCTAAATCAGGCATATACATTCTAGCACCGTAATCATACATCCCTGTCTCCTGAAGTTCTTTCTTATTGTACTTATATTTATAATTTAAATTCAAAACTAAATTGTTATATCCCGTATGTTTTAGACCAAATGGATAATAATTATCTTCAGCCATAGTTACCAAGGTGTTTGTACTAGTGTTGAACAAATAGCTCAATCTCACATTTCCTAATTGATCTAAATAACTATAAATATAAGAATTTTTAACAAAATCAAAATATCCTTCTGAAGTTGCAGTAAATTGCAATATATTATTTTCATATTGAAAGCCACCTAAATAATCTGTTTCTTTTGTCCCATATTTCTTTTTAATTTTTGTTCCATCGGCACGATAAAAGTAATTCGTATTACCTGTATTTTGAGTAATCAATACCGGCAAATTCAAGTAATTATACTGTATGCTAGAAATTCCCTTGTCTAGATGGCTTATCATATTACCATTATTATCATAAGTAATGGTATTAGGAACAGAAGAGTAAGGATATCCTTTATTATTCTGGCTTAGATCTTCAATTCTTGTGAGTTTATTACCATTATAAAAATATTTCAGATCATCCATTAATGCTGCTGTAGAAGTTCCATATACTCTTTCATTTCTTTTTAATGTTATAATATTACCATTAAGATCATAAACAACATTTTCATTATAGTAATCGTTACTAGGGACAGTAGATAAAGGTTCTTGATAAATCCCTGAAGTCAATCTATTGATATTATCATAGGTATAACTATATCTTCTGAGAATTCCATCTCTGGATGTTTTCCATTCTGTTTCAGTAATGTTTCCATTATACTTTGAAAGACTAGCCGATGGATTTTGATATTTAATTTTATATCCAAACAAATCAGCACCAAGATTATCTGGATCATTAATCTGAGTCAGCCATCCACGGATATTGTAATTGTAATCTACTGATTGTAATGAATTGGCAAGATCTGTTCCTCCTACCTTTTTATTCGTAACCTGGGATATTTCGTTATAACCATTCTGAGCTAAAATCTCTATTGGATTGCTATCTATCTGGTGTTTGTGTACTAATAACCTGTTTTGACTGTCATATTCAAAAGTTTCTGTAATAATCTTCTCTATATCTGTTTCTAATTTTTTATGTTTTGTAACAACACTTTTAGTTACTCCCGCAAAATCCATCTTTGGTTCTGTTCTTGTATATCCTCCAAGGTGATTGATTGAATGGTTCCCAATAGCTCTTCCTTTCCTATCATAATAAGTATAATTCTTGGTCCAGTTGTCATCTTCGATATTCTTTACAAAGTTCATAACAGGCAGACCTTTTGTACTTCTTCCATCAGAGGTGGGCGAATCAGAAATTACAGGCTCTCCCTGAATGCTTGAAGGAAATGCAGGATTAAAACTGTATCCAGGATAGGCATCATAATAGTTTACTGATAATAAAGCAACCCATTTAGAAGCATTGGGATATGTAACACCCGGATCATAATAAACATCCATTCCCTGTCTGGTAAAAACTACATAATTAGTTCGTGTCATATTTCCTGAACCATCAGCCAACGGTTGCTCTACACTACGGTCTCCTCCTGTAGCCAGCCCCGTAATAACGGTCCTTCCAAACTGATCATACTGGGTGTAAAGCCATTGTCCCTTTATTTTTAATTCCGCATCCTGGATTCCTACAAGTCTGTCCTGTTTGTCATAAAGCATAAACTCAGAACCTTTGCCCGGAAGCTTTTTTTCTACCAATCGGTTCTTCTTATCATACTTATATTGATAGCATAAATTATTAAGAGTTTCATCCGGAAAGAAACCGGTTGTCATACTTTTAACCGCATCCGAGGCTAAAGGTGGAATAACATACGTAAGATTACCATAAATGTCATATACATAGTAGGTATCTGCTTTATTGCCATCCACATATTTTCTCTGTAAAACAGTTCATAAATTCCTCTGACGTGTTGTTGTTTCCACTTGCAGGAGTCCAGTCTTCATCTTTTGTTATTTTTTTTATCAATTTTCCTGCATCATAGTTTGGACCGAATAATAATTTAGGATTATAAATATCCTGAGTAAATGTCAGTTCAATATCATATTTCTTTACTTCATCAGAAAGCATATTTACATCGTCGGTAAATTTTATTTCATGTCCACTGTTTTTCTGCCAAGCTGTTCCCGGTGCTGTTTGCATCAAAACCCTGTTTAACGGAGATGCTTCAAATACTTTTTCCGAGAAAGCAGGCTCACCATTATAAAAAGATGAAGATAAACCTGAAACTACAGCTGCATCAACGAAAAGCCCATTGTTCTGCGAAGTCGGAACAGGTAAAAAATCTTTCGATTTCCTTCCAACATTGTCATATTCAAAAGGCGTCACCAAATCTTTCCCTAAAGGTGTTGCTTCTTTGTCAACGATCTGCAATTCCCTTCCCAGTCCATCATAATATACAATGGATGTTTTCTTCTTCCCGGAATCCCCTTGGTCTGTAAGATAATTTACCGACATAACCTTATTCTGTGAAGTCCAATTAGAAAGATATGTTGAGATTTCTGTTGGTATCGAAACCGGAGCGGTCAAATTAACCGATATCGTCCCAGAAAAACCCGTTAAAGAGATTGGGTTAGTATGATAAATGGCAAGCTGATTGTCAACAATAAAAAACCTATACCCCTTACCATCAAAAAAACTTCCTGCCGGAATAGGGATTTCTGTATTAGGCAGTGTTCCCACATAATCAGTTGGCGCTATTTTACCTTGCTTCAGAGTTGTCTCTGTAAAACCTGCACTAAAATTGAGACTAAGCATATTATTATTTATATTTAATGATACTCCACCTCCACCTCCGTTAATATATGTTGCAAATATATCCCAGTTATAATATTTAGAATAATTTGAAAATTGAGCTTTTATTATTGAAGCACTTAATATAAGCGCAATCAATACAATTTTATATATTGATTTCATCAGATTATCAGTTTTTAATTTCATACGTATAACTCTTTACAAGTTTTCCATTCTGGTCTTTTACATTGATCAATCGTCCAATATTATCATAGTTATAATATTCAGTTATACCTGATGGGCTCATGATACTGCTAACTCCAAACTCACTCTTATAAGTGTACAGTGTACAAAGATGGTTAGGCAGGGCTTTGATGATATTTGCCTGCTGCTGGGTTATTTGGGTATAATCAGGTGAGATCACGTTGAGTAGAGGCTTAAGTATTGCCAAATATCCTAAAACAGTACTTTCATCTGTAATTTCAGTTCCTTCTATCTTCAATATCGGGTATTTATTATCGTAACCGTAATAATAGTAGGTATAGTTCCCAGTCGGTAGATGTGCCTTTAAAATATGTCCGTCAGTATCATATTTATCGACGATCAGTTTTTCTTCAAGAGCATTGGTACCTTTAGCTTCCGATACTTTTTGCGGGAATATTCGGGATGCTACGGCAGTTCCATTGGCAGCCACGGTAGGCACAAGGGCATAGTCTGTCTTTGTTTTGCTTAACAGCTGCTGATTGGCAAGTTTACTGGCTTCTACTACAGAGTATTCTCTTCGATTCACCATAGCAGTATATGGATCAGTACCATTTTTATCAAAAGAATAAAGATAATTATCAGATATTGATTTTCCATTGGTATCTATATAAGATTTACTCTTCTGGAAATTATCCCCAAAATTCCCATAATCTATAAAACTGTTGCTTTCGGATGTCTCAAAATACTGCCCTCCATTTCCATACGTTCTGATCTTTTTTGATGTAAGGTTAAAGTCAGAAAAATATAATTCATACGCGGTTCCAGCAATAACATATTCCAGGGTTTGCCCATTAGAACCTGGACAAGCAAGAAAAAATTTACCACTTAATCCCCGTGCTGCCTGAGGAGAAGTTTCACTATAAGTGAAAATCTCTTCTTTTAACAGACTATTAGCTGAGTTATAATACTTCCTTTCTTTCGGAAGACCTCTTTTATAACCGAACTCCGTATGAGGATCAAAAATAGAATTATTTTGTCCTAGCTTTCCACTATTGGGTAAATTTGGAAAGTCCGAATAATTGGTAAAATTATTAACAATATATCCGTTATTTTCTGTTTTTTCAACCACTGTTGAATACTCAATTTGCGGTCCCATCAAATTGGAAAGCTGTATTACTGAACCGATGCTGAACTGTGTTTGGTAATAAGGAATCCCATTCTCAGTAGGGATAAGAAAATTCTTTATATAATATACATTTTTTTGAAGCAGTGTTCCTGAAGATACAGATGAATTGGCATCAATGGTATAGCTGTACTCTTTTACGATTTTGTTTTGCGGATCACTGAAATCCGACATTTTCTTTATTCTTACTCCTCCAATGATTCCGCTACCAGAAACCAAACTGCTGTTTGAATCCAAATACTTGGAATACGTATGAGGTTCATATTCAAATGTTGTATAGCCTTTCAAAGGATATATAATTTTTGATAAGGTTCCAAAATATACTTTAGTCGGGTCTGTTTCTCTGGAAGGCTCATGAATAGTAGGTGAATTATAATCCAATGAAAAAGGGGTAGATTTATAATATCCGAAATGGTCTACATTAGTTGAAAGTAGACCTGGAAGCTGATTAAAGTTATTGTATTCAAAAGTATGATTGAATTGATTATCTACAGTTAATTTTTCTAGCTTAAGTCTTTCAGAAGGAGTGTTATTATAGCTGAAGGAAACCTGCTTCAATGTATTGCTCTGGCTGTCCCTTACAATAAAGTAATCCAGTTTCCTCCATTTCAATGCATTCAGATAAGAGCCAAAATGTCCTGATGTAACATTTGGATTTGGGGTTACTCCATTTTGTAATCTTTTTATATAATAGAACATTGCATTTTCATAATCTCCTGGCAGAGCTAAACCTGCCAGATAACTTAAGATATTGGAAAAAGCAGCATCCAGCGTAGGATCTCCATTGTTATATCTGTATTTCAATGAATTGGTAACTGATGAAGAAAAATTTATAGTTGTTGAAGATTTTGTCGTAATGGATTTTAAATAAGTAGGAATGATAAGCTGTCCCGCAGCAACGACTTGATTGCTTACACTGCTTCCACCACTACACCCAACTCCCGGAACGAATATATTTCCATCAAACTGTTTGCTATAACCATTAAATGAGTTAGTATTATAGAAGGATGCCATATAATCTCCTCTTTCATATTCGAAAGAATAAATCTTTGTTCCTTCCTTGTCATATACTTCAGATAGATACCAGGCATTGGCAATGACAGGATTTGCCAATTGATTATAAAAATCAGGAATAGTATATTCTATATTATCCTGAATACCTCCAAAAATATATTTATTGCCTTGGTCATCAATCATGGTAATTTTACCAAGAACCTTTAAAAATGGTCTTTGATTGAAATTATTGGTAGCAGGAAAATTCATTGGCGTAACCTTATCATTCATATTGATTTCCACCTTCATATTATCCTTGGAAGATACTTTCCAAACCCCATCAGAGCCTAAAAAGAACTTTCCCACATGTCCCATGAAATTAAAAATAAAAATATCCGGTTCCAGATCTGCTGCCGGAAAATTAGCATTGGTTGCTCCTCCATTTTTTATGACCGTTGTCATATTACTAACACTATTCCATTGATTCCCATTAAGTGCTGGAGTATAATAATAATATCCGCTCGCTATCCCCCATTGACTGGAACCCATAGGGACATCATTGGTAAATTTCTCGTCAAACGAAGCTCCTCTAACTACTCTCGTAATAACACCTCCTGCATTCAATGTCCAGTTCTGTCCAACCCATCCCGAAGTATCCCCAACTCTCACTCCACCTGTGTCATGACTTATGCTTATATCTAATGGAATACCATTTTCATTAAGAGAATACAATGGTATACTCACATTGGCTCTTCCTGAGGAAAGGTCCATAGGGATATCACCATACTTACCCAGAGAAGCAGAATTGGGAGATTGTATATTTTTGGGCAACTGTAATGTTTGTGCATACACTGAGACATTGGAAATAAATGGCAATACCATCAGTAAAAATATCTTTTTCATCATTATCTTTTTATCAGTTTAGCATTTGCTGTTTTATTAGTATCTGTTTTAATCGTCACCAAATAAGCTCCTTGAACCAAAACCTGAGTGTTTATCTTAGTCACTCTATTTTTAGTTTTTATACTTTGAAGCTGTCTTCCACTCATATCATATAGAAGAATATCAGCCTCTTTAAAATCAAAGCCAATTTCTATATAAGCATAATCTGATACAGGATTCGGATAGATTTTGATGTCATATTTTTCAATCAGCTGATCAACCTGTTTATCTCCCAACTTTAATATCTTCCAATTTTCTTTACCCAACTCTTCAGCACTGGTTCCAGCCAAAACAATAGAACCATCTCTGTTCAGCTTTAAGTCGGATAGTCTTTCCTCCTTCTTTCTGGATTCACCTTTTACATGTTTTCTCCATTGTTCAATTCCATTCTGATCAAGGTATAACATCCAGAAAGTTTCATCATCTCTTTCTATTCTTCCTTCAGCCTGAGTGTAGCCTCCCAATAAAATTCCTTTGGAAGATTTATCATCAGCAGAATGAAGAACGCTCATCCCCATCAGAATATCACGGTTTTTGAAATTGTAAGACTTCTGCCATTGCTCTTCACCTCTTTCATTTAAAGAAATTAGCCATAGGTCTGTTCCTTCTTCTAATCCGACAGTTTTATTTCCTGATTTTTCTGATCTGGATTCTCCGCCAATAATGAATCCATTGGAAGTTAATGCCAGAGTTCTGATATGATCATCACCTTTCCCTCCGAAATTCCTTTCCCATTCTACTTTTCCACTTTTGTCAAGCTTTACAATCCAATAGTCACCTTCGCCGAAGTTTTCTGTTTTCTTTGTCCCACTTATAGAACTTCTGGAATAAATTCCAAGCAACGCTCCTCCATCGCGGGTTGGGATCATTTTCTCTACTTCATCAAGCTCATGTCCTCCCAATGTTTGCTCAGACAGAACCTTTCCATCCATATCTAATCTAATGATCAGAACATCTTTTGAACCATTCCCTTTCAAAGAGTTCTGTAAGTTACCCGCGACAAAGAATCCAAGATCTGTAGTCTGGATAACAGCTCTTACTTCTTCATCTGAAGAACTTCCTATGGTTTTTTGCCATAATTCATCACCGAATTCATTAACCCTGATCAACCAAATATCAGATCCTCCATGGGAATCATCTTTTTTATCAAACCCTTTTCCTGAATATGAAGTTCCAGAAATTAGGAAACCACCATCCTGGGTAGCAACGGTTGACGATAAATAATCGTGATTGTTTCCAGAAAAATATTTTTCAAAAACCTGTTCTCCCTGCTGATTTAATTTTATTAGGTGAAAATCGTACCCGTTGTTTTGTCTGCTGTTTACTTGTAGCTTATCAGTTTGAATGCTGCTCCCTGTGATAAGATACTGTCCGTCAATTGTTATTATAATCTGGTTTAGAAAATCCTGAGTAGAGGATTTAATATCTTTTTGCCAGAGTATTTCCTGAGCAAATATGCTCGTAATTGTGCATAGAGATAATGCACACATGTAGATTTTTTTCATACTTATATAAATGTTAAAGAAATGGTGATTTATTTATTTATTATGTATACAGAAATACACAAATGGAAATTAGAATTATTGTTCATGGTTATGTTTTTAATGCAATCAAAATTAGGATATTTTAATATTTATTCAAAAAGAAATTTATTAACTTTCTTTAATGAAACAAAGGTATATTTGGAAAGCGACAAAACGTGTCGTATTATTTTCAATTTTTAGACAAAACTAATTGATATTTGCTAATAGAGGTCAAATAGACAAAGCTAATTTTACATGCTACTTTAAAGTAGAAAAATCTTTCAAATGGAGGTTAGATAAATAAACTCTAACTATCTAGCACTAATATAAAAGTCTCACAGAGCGAAGTAGCAACTTTGTTAGGACATAAGGACTTTCAAAGTTGCGAATGAGCTCCTAACTTCTCCGTGTAGTTATAAAATCGCACGCATTTTTAATAAACAATAGATTTGTTCTTAAAACAAAATTTAAAATAAATTACTTTTCACAAAGTACCCTTAATTTTGATTAATGGTTTAAAAAGCACAAACCTACTTTAAGGTTTCCTCCTAAAAGGTGAGTTTCTAAAAATAGGTATATACTTACTTCGCTACAACAGAAAAATTTTTAAGCTCAATCCTTAATATCTGCATCAATAAAAGGCTTCTAATTTTGACTTTCATTGACAATCGAAGCCAAATAGTTCCTCGCACTGCCATTGTACAGACATACCTCATTTTCAGGATTAATTTTCTGAAAAATGAAATTATGCTCCATAAGGAAACTGTCAGTAAGGAAATGTGGGAACTTCTCCAAAGGTTGATGAAAGATGAAATACTAAAAGATTTTAATCTCGTTGGAGGAACTTCTTTGAGCCTTCAAATCGGTCATAGATTGAGCATCGATATAGACCTGTTCTCCACTAAAGAGTTTGATGAGCAAGCCCTGCTAAAACATTTGACAGGCAAACATCCTACGGTGAAGGTAAGGGATATATTTAGCAATACAATCCTGCTTGATATAGGTGAGGTCAAGGTCGATATTCTAGCACATCAATATCCATTACAAAAAGCTTTTGAGACAAAGGAAGGTATAAGGTTAGTATCACTAGAGGATATAGGAGCGATGAAACTTCATGCTATTTTTCAAAATGGTACACGGATAAAAGATTTCATCGATATGCATTTTCTCTTGGAACACAATCCGCTTAAGATTTATCTGGAATCTTATCAAAACAAATACAATGGCAACCCTGTAATGGCTTCATACGCTTTATTGTACCATGACAACATAGACATGGATGCAAAAGTGAATATACTGAAAGGAAAGAAAGTTGATATGGATACGGTGAGTGAGCGATTAAAAAAAGCGGTCAATGATCCATTGCTAAAATTCAGAGAAAGGCAAGAATCTCCTAAAAAAAGCAGAGGATTTAGACGCTGAAATACATAATGTAAAGCTGAAAAATCGTATATTTATAGTATGGAATCAAGAGCAAAAATAAATAAAATTCCAAATCTCGACCGTGTTTTTTTCTGGGATTTTGACATTGATGCAATGGACTTTATGCAAGCCTATAAGACCATTATTGCCCGAATTGTAGAACGTGGAGGTCAACAGGAGATTGATGAGATCATCCGTTTTTACGGGTATGAAAAAGTAGTCACTGCTATCCGTGACGAAATTTACTTTCTGCCCAATTATGCTATCGAAAAAGCCCTGAAATTCTTCCCAGAACTTAAAAAAGAAGAAATGTATTGCTATCTAAATAGAAAGGACAAACCTTACCACTGGATATAGTTTTTGCAAACTTTCTTCCGAAACTCAAAAGCAATCGTTTTTTAAGATTAATTTAGCTAAAATTTTTCTATATCACCAGATCCTTGAATTCTCTTCATAATCAACATTCTCAACCGGTCCTCATGTTGATCCGCCCATTGTCCTAAAGCACCTACTAAGGGAATTAAACTTTCACCAAACTCAGTTAGCGAATATTCTACTTTTGGCGGAACAACCGGATAAATAATCTTTGAAACAAGCTCATGCTCCTCCATTTCTTTCAGCTGAATATTTAAAACCCTTCGTGATGCATCCGGTATCTTTCGCTGCAATTCACTTGGTCTTTTATGTCCCTGATGAATAAACCAAAGCAAACGTATCTTCCATTTGCCATAAAGTACTTCACCGATCAGATCAAGACCGCAATTTAAGTTCGGTATTATTTTTCTCTCATACATATTGTAAAATTAATCCTATGTTCCGATTTGTACAATAGGGGAATAATTTATCCCTATATGAATCGTAATTCCGTACTTGTGCAAACTGTTTTTATACTCCAATTTTGTCCTATAAACAATTCTAAAAAATGGAACAATTTAATTTCAACAATGAATTATCTGGCAAGATTGCATTGGTAACAGGAGGTACAAAAGGTGCCGGAAAAGCAATTGCAGAAAGGTTGCTGCAAGCCGGCGCAACAGTTATCATTTCGGCTAGAAATGCGCCAGAAGAAGAAAACAGTAATCTGCATTTCATTGCCTCCGATTTGAGTAAAGCTGAAGGAACACAAAAAGTAATCAACGAAGTATTGTCTACTTATGGAAGGTTGGATATTCTTGTCAACAATCTCGGTTCTTCATCAACACCCGCAGGAGGTTTTAACACTTTAAGTGATGAAGACTGGGAATCAACCTTACAGGCTAATTTACTTGCTCCTATCCGATTGGACAGAGGGTTTTTACCCCAAATGATAGAGAGAAAAAGTGGTGTTATCATTCACATAGCTTCCATTCAGGGTAAATTGCCTTTGTACGATTCTACTTTACCTTATGCAGCTTCAAAAGCAGGTTTAAGAAACTACAGTAAAAGTTTATCGAACGAAGTTACCCCTAAAGGTGTTAGAGTGCTGACTGTTTCGCCGGGATGGATCAATACGACAGCATCGGAAGCTTGGCTGGGTGAAATTGCAAGAAACGCTAATAGTACAGTAGAACAAGCACAACAAGGTGTAATGGATGCATTGGGTGGAATACCTTTCGGAAGACCTGCAGAAACGAAAGAAGTAGCTGAATTAGTTGGTTTTCTTGTATCACCAAGAGCCGCCTATTTAACAGGAACTGAATTTGTAATAGATGGAGGAACCGTACCAACAGTTTAATAATTTTAAAAAATAAAAAATGAATTTACCTAAAATAATCACAGATTTAATAAAAGCCCAAGATGATTTTGATAGCGTTGCCTATGCAAATTGTTTTTCTGATACAGCCGTAGTTTTTGATGAAGGAAAAAGGCACAATGGAAGAAAAGAAATAGAACATTGGATCGCAGATGCCAACGAGCGTTACAAATCAGTTATGAAGCCTGTCGGTTATGAAGAAAATGGAACGGAAAGCATTTTAAAAGCTGAAGTTTCAGGAACTTTTCCCGGAAGCCCAATTGTATTGAGTTATCAATTACAAATTGATGATGAATTAATACAATCATTGAAAATTACTGGATAAAATAAAAACGGCTAATTTTTAGCCGTTTTTATTTTAAGAATTGCAAAACATTTCTTTAAAGCAATTTTTATCGTTTTTTGAGATTATTTATATCGACGTTTAGAATCATTAATGATTCTTTTAACTGACTCATTATCTAAAATTTGCCAAACACAATATTCATTATTGCTTGAATATTTTTTACAATCTTCATTATTGTAAGTCTTTTCGTCGTAGTTTTCAAAAAACTTACTTCTTTCTTCTGCAATTTCAGGTACTATCAGATAATTATATGAATGACCTGTTTCCATAACAGTTTTCATCGCTTGATTTTGTTCGTTTATTGCTTCTTCGAAAGTCATAATAGTTATTTTTTTACTGCCGTGTTTATATTGAATCTAATTCTTTTTTTATTTTTTCGTAATCTTTTTTTATCAGTAGTCGTTCAGAATTCAGTGTAATAATTTTGGATTTTAATTTTAATGGTTTCAAATAATCGTTTTCCATAGCGCTTATTATTACTTGCCCATTTCCAAACTTATTCAATAGAAGTTTTACAATTTTTTCATAATTTTTTCCTGATTGTTCTTGTTGATTTGGAGTATCAATTACCAATGGAGCAAGAACTTCGTTTTGATATTTTTCAACCATTTTATATACTGACAGATAATATGCAAGAATTCCTCTTGCTCCTTCAGCAGCTCCACCTTCCCTAATGACTTTATTATAGTCTAACGGAGAATTTATTTCAGATAAATTGATTGAATCATAAGCAAGTTCACTAAGATAATCCGTGAAGAGTGAGATAAAAGTATCATTTCTATCTTCGATAATTTCTTTCGTTATAAGCTCTTTTTGCTTTCTTTTTAGAGCTTTTATTTCATTTTCAATTTCATGAACCTGATTTACTTTTTCAATTTTTGTTTTTTCAACATTTTGTTTTATTGCATTCCCCGCAATACTTTCGATAATTTGATTGAAATTTATTTTATTTTCATTCCTATCTTCGATGATATATTTTGAGTTAATTTCGTTAATTCTATTTTTAACTTCATTTAGCTTATTATTATTAGCAGAAATTTTGTTTTCGAACTTATTGAGTGCTTTTACTATTTCGAATAATTGTATTTCTGCCTGCGATTTGTCAACTAGGATTGATGCTCTATTAACGATAGAATTTTCGTGTATTGTACCACATAGTGGGCATTCTATTTCGTCATCAGGAATATTTTCGACAGTAAATCGATAATCAGAATCTAACTCCAAAATAATTTTCTCTGTAATCTCTTTTTGATGATTTAAATGTGTTAATTCTGCATTGTTAAGAGCTAAATTTTCAAGCAGCTCTTCTTGTTCTTCTTGTAAATTAAGTAAATCATTTTTAATATTCTCTGTAAGTATTTCTAATTGATCAACAGTAGTTACAGTAGTTAATGGTTCAGGGATGTAATTAGAAACAATATCAATAGCTGTTTCAATTTTTTCAATTTCTTCTTTTACGACATTTTGACTAAACTTTTTTTCTGATTTTTCAATCTCAATTTCAAAATGCTCTGCAGTTAAAAGTCCTATGTGATATTTAACAATTGTTTCCTTCCAATTTCTATATTGACCTAAATTTTCAAAATTGTTCCAGGCAGTAGACCAACTTCTTTTTTGGTCGATATAAAATGGGATGAAATAATATGCTGGGGGTGGGATTTCAAGTTCGTTCGTATTCTGATTCGGTAGTAAAGCTCTAAATTGAAGTAGGTCCGCAATGTCTTTAGAAAAATCTCCGGTTATCTTTTCATAATATATAGCCTTAGAATTTGGTGCAAGTAAAGTAACCTGATTTTTATATCTCTTAAGCTTATATAACTTATTAGAAATTTCAAATTCCACTAAAGTTGTACAATCTTTTGATTTCCAAGCAGTATCAAACTCCGGTTCACAGCCAAAAGTCCAGAAAATCAATTTTAATAAAGTAGATTTACCAACACTGTTATCAGTTGCCGTTATTAGATTCAGTGTTTTGCTGAACTCGAATTGATTTGCTAATTTTTCGGAATTCGATAGCACTAGAAGACGACTGAATTTTAAGCTTTGCATTTTTCTTTGTTCTAAGGTTTCTAATTAGTATTTTAAAATTTTCTTTATTCATTAGTTCATCATTATAAATTCACATATAATTGCAGATGCTATTTCTTGTTCGTTTGTGAACTGCTTTTTGATATTTTGAGGCAGTGATTTACTAACATTATTTATTAAATCCTTAATGTCAGTTTCTCCGTTAGAGAAGTTTTCATTTATAAGCTTAATTACATTTTTTGTTGTATCCAACTGCAGTGTACTTCTATTACTTAATTTTTGTGTTCTATATCTATTAAACTGTTGTCGTAATTGCTTTGATTGAACAGACTTTAAGTTAAGTTCTTTACAAATATCATTGAACTCTATATCAATATTTGATTCATTCTTAATATTTGTAAATTGGGCGATTACATTTACTACTTGTACGGAAGTTAGTGCTTTGTTTTTGAGAACTTCTTCCCAAAGTGTGAAATCATATGTTTCTTTTCCTTTTCGAATTAACTCATCTATAAGTGTGGTATAAATATTTTTAGCGTCTGTATAAGAATGCGGAAAGAGAGAATTAATTAATTCGGCAATCGCTCCAATAGTTATTAATTGATAATTTGTCTCAGGAAGATTTGTAACAATAAACTGTAAATTATCGGGTAACCCATTTACACCTATTTCTTTTTTTAGTTCGAGTTCTAATTCATCCAACTGTTTTTTAGACAAGTCGTCTTTTGTAATTGTTTTAAGTGTAATGCCTTCTTTTTTTAATTCTAATCCATAATCTTTAACCGCTATCAAGTTTATTTTATTAATAGCCTTTGTAAATGGCTTTTCAGAACCGCTTTTTACAAGTTTTCCTAAAACAGAACTTCCATTCTTTTTACTTTTTACGAGTTGATTAGTATTAAATTTAACATTTGTTGTTTTGACCTGATTAAAATCAAACTTTGCTTTATTAACATCTAAAGAATCACAGATTATAACATCTTCATGTAATTCAAGAAAAATAGCATATTCGGGAATGGTACTATGTTCTGTGATTATTTTATATAAAGCCCAATGATATTGAAATAAATATTTACTTATAGTTTTTGAACCGGATTTTTCTCTTTGAGCTTCAAATAAAGGATTCTTCTTTTCTGGCATTTAGTTTTTATTTTGGTTCAATATGACATGTAGCTGTGCCATTAGATTATTTATATATGCTGTTATCTAGACACTTATTTTTTCACTAATGTAATAATTATTTCTTATTAAGATACAGGATTCAAAGATAAATATTCTATCTTATAACAAATTACGGTATACCGTAAATAAAAAAATAGAAATTTTTAATTAGAATAATATTTTTATAATATTTACTTTTTAACTCCCATCTTTTTTATTTCTTCATCTGTATTATTGTCTAGAATCTTAGCATATCTGTAAAATGTTGCTCGAGTTAATCCAAATGGCTTGTAGATATCTTCCGGTTGTAATGTTGGATCCTTATAAATTGAACGTAGAAGTAGTAGCTTTGAAATTGTTTCTGCAGTATAACCTTTAGGTCTTCCTCCCAATCTTCCTCTTGCAGATTGCAATCCTGCATTAGTTCTTTCTCTTATTAGCTCCCGTTCATATTCAGCCAACGAAGCCATAAGGTTTAAAAATAAGCGACCATTAATAGTTTGAAGTATCTACACCATCAACAAGACCTTTTATTATAATTCCTTTATCACTCAAACTTAAAACAAGGTCAATAATGTTTTTTAAGCTTCTTCCTAATCTGTCCAGTCTCCAAACATAAAGTTCATCACCTTTTCTAAACTGTTCAATCATCTTATCAAGCTCAGGGCGATTCTTTGTTGTGCCGGATATTTTCTCCTGATAGATTTTCTCACATCCTGCTTTTTCTAAAGCTTCGATTTGTAAATCCAAATTTTGGTCTTTGGTTGAAACCCGAGCATATCCTATTTTCATAATTTGTTACATTAAACTCGTCTCTTGTAAATTTATAAAACTTTGTTTACTGATACGACATTTTGAGAAAATATATTTAAAAAGTAAAGTAATCAGATCCAACGACTTTAGAAATCTCATAAAACCACCGAATTATTTATGAAATATTACAACGGGAAATAATCTTAATATAAGCTTATTAATAGTAGAAAAAATTTACTTAGATCACGAATTTAATTCTGCCAACATTTCCAAATCAGCAACTAATTGGTTCGACATTTGTTCATCTTGGACTACAAACCATCCTTTTTTAAGGATGGTTTTTGTTTTTATTCTACATAGTAAATAGTAAATTTTATAATAATAAGAATTATTATAAATCAAACGCAAAATTTGGGGATTAAACCAAAACACCAACTAGTCAACACTCTTTCTTTCAACCATCTAAGCTAGATAGTACAGGAAAATATTCTTCTATTTTAATAATCAATCTTTCAAATTTAAATTACAAAAGTTGAAAATTCTATTTTTCATTGCTTACTTTCAGGCAAAAGAATCCTTTGATATGAAAAAAAATAAAGTGAGATTACGAAAAAATAAGAGTGGAATTTCTTCCACTCTTATCTAATTGGATGATAATTATTAGAGCAAGTATTAAACTTACTTATAAGGCTTTCCTTTACAATACCAATCATGTCTGATAATAGTATCTTTTTTATGAATAACAAGTTCTAGATTTCCTGCTCTCTTAATTATTGTATCTCCCGCTTCCACTTCATTATAGTCGTCAATCCAATTATTATGTACCATAATATTTGATTTTTCATAGGTTATGGGATGATAGCCTGTAATTTTGATCCAGGAATTATCTATACTTGCTTCTCCGACAATCAAATTATACTCATCAGGGTAGAACGCTTTTTTCACATCATTGCAATCAGGTTCTCCACATGAAGACACCAAGATTAAAAAGCTAAAAAAGACAAATATTTTCATAGTTTAATCGAATTGAGGTTTAAGGTAAATATGTTTTTTAAACCAACTTTCATTTATTCTTGTTGTCTCAGTAGTAGCAACTCCTATATCATTACCTATCATTAAATTTATACTTCTAGTTGCTGTCCCATAGTTTACAGCACGTCTATTTTTAGAACTTCTATTCATTTCTCAACCTAGTAAGAATGATCCAGCCTCAAAACACTATTAGCAATGTTTAATATGAGTTTTATCATTTATAAATGCAAAGATATTCATACAAAACGACCGATCTTGTCGCAACAAAATCCAATTGATATAAGTATTCAAAATACTATTGAGGTACAAAAAAAGCATACAAAAAGACCTTTTGCAAGGTCTTTTATATTTAGATTTATTCGTTTATTATTTTTTAAGCTCATCAATCTCTTCCTGTATCGATTTGATTCTGTCTCTTAATTCCTGGCTTATTTTTCCCGGAATCTTTTTGACTTTCCTTAAATCCAGAGCGAGCATAATGGAAGCAATTCCCATGAAAATGAAAGAAATGCCTGTAAGGGTCACTAACGAAATTCCTGTAAACATCGGATTAAATATCAGCAACAGAGAAAAAATGATTCCTCCTACACTGGCCAGCGCTACATTTCCCCAACTCATAATTCTCATGCTTTTCAGATCGAAGGCAAATCCTAATAATTGAAAGGAGCGAAACAGCAAAGTAAATCCTATTACAAAAGGAAGTACTGTCATAGAAATCTGAGGGTTTGCAATAAGATAAACCCCTATTGCAGTTGTTAATAATCCACTTACAAGAAACCAGCCCCATCCCTGTAAGGATTTACTGTTTTGCAGGGAAAAAAATATTTCAGTAATTCCTGAAAATAAAAATGAAACACTGAAAAAAATAGAAAGTGTAACATACGTTGCAAGGGGTACACTGAATACATAAAAACCACAGATAAGGAAAAGAATTCCAAAGATTAATGGGATGTACCAATGTTTTACAGTGTTGGTAAGGGTTTGAAATAAATTGGCCATAGGTGTCTTTTTTGGTCCTGCCTACTTTTTTGTAACGGTTTTCGGCTTATCCGCAGGTATTTCAAACAGATTATAATTTTCACCTGAATTTGAAATATACCCTCTTACCAATTTACGAAAAATAACCGAGGAACCTTTCAGATTCCGTGAATTGTTTTTACAAAAATCAAATGAAGCAATTTATTCAATTAACTTCATCTGATCTACAAAAAATTAATTTCAATATTCTTTAAATTTATCTTACCAGATTTCCGGCAGGCTGCTGCTGGGTTACACAATGCACCATTCCTCCGTTTTCATATAGGTTTCTTACATCTATTCCTATTACTTTTCGATCCGGATATTGATCCTGAATAATCTTATTGGCAATTTTATCATTAGGATCTCCATAATTCGGAACTAATACAACAGTGTTGGCGACATAATAATTAACATAGGAGCCTTTTTCTTCCAATTGCTTTCCGTACGCTGTTTTCACTTTATTTTTAGTGGATGGTACGTAGACTTTTTTATATTCTTTTCCGTTGACATTGGTTGCTGTATAAAGGGTATTGACATCTTTTTCAGAAAGTCCCAGCTCAAGAAGATCATCATCTTTCATGGTAAGCATCGTATTATGGTTAATAAACTTCATAAATCCGTCAATATGCATATCGGTAACATCCAGGCCTGTCACTCCTTCCAGCCAGATTACTTTAGATACTCCATAATAAGTTTCAAACATTTCTTCTGCTTCCTTCTGAGTGATGTCTTTGTTTCTGACAGCTCCTTTTTTCTGACTGATAACAGAGCTTTTGCAAGCCATTAAAACACCATTTCCATCAGTTTCTACAGAACCTCCTTCGTTGACCATTTCTTCATTCAGGTTGATTACTTTTACTCCAAGGTCTGCCCCTATCTTTTGTGGAATTTCATCACAGTTTTCAAAATCAAATTTCTCACCCCATCCATTAAATCCCCAATCTTCAATAAAAACATTTCCTTTGTTGTCTTTTACGAAAATAGGTCCGTTATCTCTGATCCATACATCATCGGTAGGATAAACCTTAAAATCAACGTTTTTCATCGGAACTTCATTTTCTTCCAAAAGATGGATAATTCTGTTTTTTTCTTCATCATTATAGGTAATAATGTGAACTTTCTCGCCGGACTGAAGGGCTTTTGTCATATCTACCCATGTTTGCTCTACCCTTTTACGGTAAGTCATTCCATGTTGATAGTGATGCGGCCACTGCAGCCATGTTCCTTCATGTCGTGAAGATTCCTCTGGAAAATGATAGTCTGTCTGTGCCATACTTAGTATAAAACTCAATACAAAAGTGAGTGTGAATAATTTTTTCATATCATTAAAATTTCTTTTCAATTAATACCTCCAAATTAGTAATGGCCTGCGTAGAAATCCGTGACCAGGAAAAAAAAGCAAGAGGATGAGGAGAAATATATTTTTCATTCTATTTGTTTTTTAAGTTTTACACTGCAGCTTCATCATTGTGATGATTTACAGGTGCAAAATTACATCTCTCAAAAAACCAAATCTTGTCCTAAATTGACATTCTTTTCATACAGAGAAAATAAAAGACAGGTACTCATATTCTCTATCTAATTTACAGAAAATAAAACAAAAGAGGTGAAAACCGTATGATTTTCACCTCTTCCAAACCCATCTGAATGAGTTGTTATATTCTTATTTTGGTTTGTACAATTTATACATTACGAACAAAAAGCCAATCCATATCGGAATCAGGATCACCTGAATTTCCATTCCTGTGATACTCATCAGCCCAAGAATCAGAACCAAAAATGCAATACAGATATAGTTGGAAATCGGGTAAAATATAGATGGGAATTTTGATTGAACACCTTCTGCATTTATAGATTTTTTAAACTTCAAATGGGTGTAGCATATCATCAGCCAGTTGATAATCAATGTAGATACTACTAAAGCCATCAGGTATTCAAAAGCTTTTTCCGGTACTAATTTATTGATGATAATACAGATCCCGGCAAAACATGAAGAAATAATGATTGCATTAGTAGGAACGGAGTTTTTGTTCAGTTTTTTCAGGAATTTCGGAGCATTTCCCTGCTGGGCTAATCCGAAAAGCATTCTGCTGTTACTGTAAACACTACTGTTGTACACGGACAAAGCAGCTGTCAAAACAATCAGGTTAAGAACATTCGCAATTAATGTATTGAACTGTACAACCTTTCCAAAAAGACTGAATTCAAGCCCATTCAGATTTTGAAATACCATTACAAACGGACTGGATCCTTCTGTAATATCTCTCCACGGACTTAATGAAAATAAGATCACCAAAGCACCTACGTAGAAAATAAGAATTCTATAGATCACCTGGTTGGTAGCCTGTGGAATTGTTTTTTCCGGATTTTTTGCTTCTGCAGCAGTAATCCCGATAAGTTCAAGGCCTCCAAATGAGAACATGATCATCGCCATTGCCGCAAACAATCCTGAATATCCGTTTTCTGTTTTATTAAATAATCCTTTCGGGAAAAATCCGCCATCATTCCACAGATTGGTGATCGTAGCTTTTTCTCCTCCAGTACCACTGATTAAAAGGTATACTCCAAAGATAATCATCGCAATAATAGCGACTACTTTAATGATGGAAAACCAAAATTCTGTTTCTCCATAGACCTTTACAGAAGCCAGATTAAGGGCATTGATAACGATAAAAAAGAATAAACTGGAAACCCAAAGTGGTATTTCCGGCCACCAAAAGTGGATATAATGCCCGATTGCCGTGAGTTCGGCCATACTTACCAGAATATAGAGAATCCAGTAGTTCCATCCGGAAGCAAATCCAGGGAAATTTCCCCAATATTTGTAGGCAAAGTAGCTAAAACTTCCCGATACGGGTTCCTGAACGACCATTTCACCCAGCTGACGCATAATAAAAAAGGCGATAATTCCGGCCAGGGCATAGCCTAAGATTACAGATGGTCCTGCCAGTACTGCAGCGGGTCCGATTCCTAGAAATAACCCTGTTCCTATGGCACCTCCAAGGGCAATTAATTGTATGTGTCGGTTTGTTAATCCCCTAACTAAAGTCTCGTTTTGTCCTGTTTTATTTTCGTTGCTCATTGAATGAATTATTCGGTCGCTAAATATATAAAAACTTTTCAGAGAAATTCACATTCCATGGGGCAAATTGACAATTTGTAATTCACGGGACAAGAAAAAACCTTAACAATTTGCCAAGGCCTTTTCTGAGTATAAATATAAAATCGTTGATCTTTTTTATTGAAATTGGTTTTAAAATTCTTTTTCGTAGAAATGTCCAACAATTTGCAAAAAATTCTTTTCAGCGGTTTCATCTCTTTAACAAAACTAAAGAAGTTGTATTAATGAATTTCGCTGTAGATTTCCAGCAATTCAACAAGATTGGTGATCTTTAATTTTTGATAAACCCTTCTTTTATAAGTTCCTACAGTAGATTCTTCAATATCAAGAGCATTGGCAATTTCAAGATTACCATTTCCTTTTGCCAGAAGATTAAAAACCTGCAGTTCTCTCTCTGATAAATTCTCAATGGCTTTTCGTTTTTTATTTCCTTTCAGCAATTCACTCAATATCTCCGGAGTGTAATACTGTCCATCTTTAAAGAGCGCCTCAACAGCTTTGACAAAATTTTCGGGATCACTTTGCTTATTCAAAAAACCGTTTGCTCCTTCTTCAATGTATTGCAACGCAATATTTTCTTTGTAGGATGTAAATATTAAGATGAGTGTGTCTTCAGCAATTACTTTGATCTCTTTCACCATTGATTTGAGAATACTTCCTGGAAGTTCAATATCAAGAATAACCAGATCATATTTTTCCGATTGTATTTTCTGTTTTACCTCATCATAGGTTTCTGCAAAATCGACCTCAAAATGGTTAAAATTTTTCTCCAGAATCATCGCGGTTCCAATTCTTACCACATGATGATCATCTGCAATGAGTATTTTTTTCGTCATATTTTAATAAAGATTTTAATAGTGGTTCCTTTCGGAGTATTTTTATGAAAAGTCATTTCGGAATTAATCTTCATGAGCAGCTGAACAACCATATGAAGACCTAACCCATAGTTTTTGAAAATCATATGTTCATCATTTTCCTTTTTCTTAAAGAGCCCGGAATAGTAAATTCTCTGTTCCTCAGACATTCCGTTCCCTGTATCTGAAATATTGATTTCCAAATGGGAAGCTGCGGAAGCTGATGTGATGGTAATTTCTCCATCTGAAGTATTTTTCACTGCATTATCTATGATATTGTGGAAAACTGCAAGGAGAATGTTTTTATTGAGCCGTGTTCTCAACTGGTGATCACAAAAGTTGTAGATAAATGTATTTTTCTGCGCTGCAATTTCTTCAAACAGTAATCTTTTGGTTTCAATCAGATCATAAATAGAGTATTCTTCATTGGCTGTATTTTCCTGCTTATACAGTTCGGTGTATTCTTTAAGACTTAAAGTAAATTTATACAGCTGTTCAGAAGTTTTGTAAATACTGTCAAAATATTTTTTCTGTGTCTTCAAGTCCTGAGACTGGTTGAGTTCCTGAGAAAGGAGGGCAATAAATTTCACAGGTGTGGTAATATCATGACTGATGCTTTCCACCAGTTTTTTTTGATAGTCGGACGCGTTTTTAAGTTTGTTATTCGTTTCGAGAAGTTCTTTGTCTTTATGAACAAGGGTATTTTTCAGCACTTTATTTTTCAGTCTTAAAAAATTGGTTCTGATCTGTACAATCACCAAAACAATGAAAATAATAATCCCAGCGATCAGTATTTTAAAGATAAGCGTCTGATAAAAATAGGCTTCTACTTCTACAGGGATGGTTTTATACATAAATTTCCCTGTTTCGGAAGACAGAAACCGAACGAGAAGATTGTAGGTTCCAGGATCTATATTGGCCAATCGGAATGTTTTATCACTTTTAATATTTATCCATGAGCTGTCTTCATTGTCAAGCTTAGCCTGTAAATAAATATTTTCCAAATCGGAATAGTAAGGAACATCAATATAGATTTCTGCATTTTTATATCCTCGTTCCAGAAAGAGTTTATCTTTCACCTCAATCATCTTTCCTTTTATCTTTGCTCTTTCCAGATGTATGTCTTCAAGCCGGGGATAATACGTTTTTACATTTTCAGGATTAAAAAATACGAATCCATCCATGGAAGGAAATACAAACTGTCCATCTTTCAGAATGTGGGCACAGGGATTTGCACTGCCGTTGAATTCATTATTTAAAAGTCCCTGTTTTTTGGTGTATCGGTAATAAGCGAGATCTCCTTTCGGATCATTTATATGTTGTAAAAGTATATTTTTATTGATTTTAAACAATCCGTTATTGGACGGGATCCACAGATTGGAATTCTTATCTTCCAACAGATAATGGGCATTCGCCAGGAAATCATTTTTATCAGACGGAATCCTGACTGCCTTTTGATCTTTTAGTAAGTAAAGCCCTCTATTGTATGTGGTAAACCAGATATTTCCGTCTTTTGTCCTAATAATTTGTTTTACCGGAAGACCTTTTCCGATAAGCTTCACCACTTTATTCGCAGTAAGAGAATACACATATATTCCACCGCTGCTTCCCAGATAGAGAAAATTTTTATCATATCGGAGAACAGCATCTATATTATCTTTACAGGGAATGATTCTTTCTATTTCTTTAAAATGGTCTTTCTTAAACAGATAGAGATAAGACCCTTTTCCGCTGACAAACGATGCCATATAAAGCGCTCCGCTTTTATACAGACCATCAAGTTCCTTATTTTTAAAAGAAATGGAATCATATTTTGTAAATCCGCTGTTCTTATATCTGATGTAAATGGAATTATTTTCCCTGTAAACCAGATTTCCGGCATTATCTTCCAAAATATACCGTTTATCATAAGATTGGGGAGCGGGATATAGTCTTTCTGATGTATTCTGATAGTACCTGATACCTTCTGATGTCAGGACAGAATTATTACCATAGCGTAATGCAGCATAGCAAACCTCATCCTGATAAGATAAGTTCTTTCTGGAAACTGAAAAATCGGATAAGCTTAGGATTTTAAGCCCGTTAATAGAACTTCCGATGTATAACTTCCGGGCTGCTTCATCGTAAAACATAGCACCGGAAATATCTTTATTAATATCCTTATATTCCAGCAAATAAGTAAGCTTCAACTTTCCATCTGAAAATTCACTTCTGTATATTTTACCATGACTGATCATGAAGACCTGTCCGGTAATCTGCTGCCAGTAAATTTTAGTTTCCGGATCCGTATAAACAGATGGTGCGTTGATATAAGAATATTTCCCCTGATAGAGCTGAAGAATTTTTTTATTCTCAGCATCAGCAACAAAAACGTAATCCCCATGAACAAACAATCGGTTCAATCTGCTTTGTGAAAATGCCAGATCAATTTCCGTACGCTTCTTATTTTTCTTTTCAATATAAATAATTCCATTCTTTTCAAAATAATAAGAACCTTTATTTAAATGGATGAAAAACGAATCTACAATCGAAACATACCGTACCGTGAAATTATTTTTAAAAATCTGTTTGTATATTTTATTGTTTGTTTTATTTCTGAAATTGGATACCAGTCGGGAAGATATAATATGGGGGCTTCTATGGGAAATCATCAGAACATCTTTTTCAGAAGCATTAAAAACAGCAATACTGTCTTTTTGAATGTTTCCGGAGAAATCACCAAAACTTAAATTTTTAAGTTTAAAATTTTTGTACTCAACGAAATTACTTCCATCGTACCGTACAATTCTGCCTTCCATAGACAGCCATATAAAACCATACTTATCTTTTACAATGTCCTTGATGCTGTTTTGAGGCAAACCATTGTCCATGTTGCACCAATGGGTAGTATAGCTTTGCCCGTTGACACTTAAAAAAAACAAAAGTGAAATAAAGTAAAGAAGCTTCATTCAATAGGGCAGCGTTATATTTAAGACAAATATATTATAGAAAATCAAATCCATTGTAAATATTTATCCACAATTATGTGAATTTTTCTCTACATAATTATTTATGAATAACATATCTATTATAATAAATTTGAAAACACTAAACACTTGTCCCTGTCAATGCCTCATCAGGCATGGTGCTAGAAACACAGTCTTTTTTGTCCGAAAAAAACATGATCTCCTTCTGTCCGGGGAGATCATTGTTTTATGAGCGTTAAAATGTAATATAAAGGGAAAGGGTAAAGCTTATAACAATTCTTTCGGAATAGAAATATTATTCTTTTTCATGTACTCCAGAAGATTTTGATATTTATCTTCATAGGCATCATTACCACATTTATGCGAAATACTACAGATATCCGATGGCTTGATGTCTAAAATATCAGATATTTTAGTCAGTATCTCCAGGTTGATCTTCACTTTGGAATTCTCAATATCGGAATATGCTTTTTGGGATATACCCATTTCAAAAGCCATATATTCCTGCGTAAGATCTCTGCTCCTACGTATTTTCCTGATATTTTGTCCACATACTTTCATCGTTTTTGTTTTAGTAGTTTTCGGTATATTTTAGAAGATTAGCTATTAGTCTCTAACAAAGTTAATAAATACCTTTGGCAAAACATTACACACGTTACATGATATTTATTTTCAATATAGAAAAGGCCTAAAAATAAGGTTTTTTCAGAGAAAATATCACTTCGGTAAACACTATTGGAATTTATGGAGACGCAAAAATTTAATTATGACAATAATATTGTCAGAGCATTCCTCTATGCGACTATCGCATTCGGACTTGTAGGATTTCTGCTGGGGCTTACAGCTGCACTGATGCTTTTTTATCCTGAATTACCTGAATTTTTATTCGGTACGGATGATACAACTATTAAAAGCTTGGCTTCGGGTAATATTCAAGGACTGATCAACACTCAGGGAGCCATGGGCTTCGGAAGAATCAGAATGCTTCATACCAGTGCGGTAATTTTTGCTTTCGTATGTAACTCCTTTTTCTGTGGTGCTTATTACAGTATGCAAAGGCTTCTTAAAACCAGAATGTACAGTGACACGCTTTCATGGCTTCACTTCTGGTCTTGGCAGTTTATGATTGTAAGTGTAGTGATTACATTCCTTATGGGAATCAATACTTCTAAAGAATATGCTGAACATGAATGGCCAATTGATATCTTAATTGCTTTCTCCTGGATCATTTTCGGAATCAATATGTTCGGAACTATTGCCAAAAGAAGAGTGAGACATTTATATGTTGCTATATGGTTCTATCTTGCAACCTGGATCGCTGTAGCAATGCTTCACATCTTCAATAATCTGGAAGTTCCGTTATCTTTCACAAGCTGGAAATCTTATTCTGTATATGCAGGTGTAAAAGATGCATTAGTACAATGGTGGTATGGGCACAATGCAGTAGCATTCGTATTAACCACCCCTGTATTGGGTCTGATGTATTACTTTATGCCAAAAGCAGCTCAACGACCGGTATTCTCATACAAATTATCCATCATTCACTTCTGGTCGCTGATCTTCGTATACCTTTGGGCCGGGCCTCACCACCTGCAATATACAGCTTTACCGGCCTGGGCTCAGGCGGTGGGAACAGGATTCTCCATCATGCTGATTGCTCCATCATGGGGAGGAATGCTGAACGGTCTTCTTACCCTGAGAGGAGCCTGGGATAAAGTAAGAGAAAATCCTATTCTAAAATTCTTTGTTGTGGCAATTACCTGCTACGGTATGGCTACTTTCGAAGGACCTTTATTAGCAACAAAATCATTAAATAAAATTGGTCACTATACCGACTGGGTTATTGGTCACGTACACTTAGGAGCTCTTGGATGGAATGGTTTCATGGCATTCGGAGTGGTATATTACCTGGTTCCTATTATGTGGAGAACACCTCTTTGGTCTAAAAAATTAGCCAACTGGCACTTCTGGCTGGGAACATTAGGAATTATCTTCTATGCTGTTCCGATGTATATTGCGGGATTCACACAGGGATTGATGTGGAAACAATTCAACCCGGACGGAACCTTGTTATGGAAAAACTGGCTGGACACTGTTACAGCAATCATTCCTTACTTTAAAATGAGATTCTTAGGAGGTGTATTTTATCTTTCAGGAGCTATTTTAATGGTGGTCAATGTTATCAAAACAATTAAAGCTGGTTCATTCCAGAAAGAAGTTCCTGCGGAAGCTCCTGCGTTAGCCAATATCGGAAGTTCAAGAAAAGAAGGCGAAGGAGTACACTTATGGTTGGAAAGAACTCCTACTCTCCTTTCTGTATTAGCTTTCATCACTGTAGCAATCGGTGGATTGGTGGAAATTGTCCCGACCTTATCTCTTAAACAAAGTGTTCCCAACATTACAGCAGTAAAACCTTATACTCCATTGGAACTGGAAGGTAGAGATCTCTATATCCGCGAAGGCTGTAATGCTTGCCACTCTCAGATGATAAGACCTTTCCGTGATGAAGTAGTAAGATTTGAAGGGAAAAACGGACAGTATTCCAAAGCAGGAGAATTCGTATATGACAGACCATTCTTATGGGGATCTAAAAGAACAGGACCGGATTTACACAGAGAAGGAGGAAGAAACCCGGATTCATGGCACTTCAAACATATGTATAACCCAAGAATTACTTCTGCAGGTTCCATTATGCCACGTTTCCCATGGTTAATCACCAATAAACTGGACAAAACAGAAATGGTAGACAAAATGAAGCTGATGAAAAATGTCTTTGATGTTCCTTATACAAAAGCACAGATTGATTCTGCCAACCAATGGGCGGATAACCAGTCAAAAGCAATTGTACAGAGAATTTACGCTGAAGCAACAGACGTAAAAGATCAGATGGTAAAAGAAAAAACAGCAAAAGGATCTGCCTATGTACCGCTTGAACAAAGAGAAATTGTAGCTATGATTGCTTACCTGCAAAGATTAGGTACAGACATTAAAACAACCCAGGTACAAACCGCAAGCGTAGAGTAACATTTAAAATTGAATTGCAATGAAAACGAGAACCCCAATTTCAATATATATCGCCACAACGATAGGTTTAACGATCATGGCCTTTGAAATGTTCGCCGGAGATTCAGGATATTTTTCTTCTCCTTTTTTCTGGGCGCTGATATTAATCGCCGTTATCCTTCTGCTGATTATGAATTCTATTGGAGATCTGGTGGAAAATGAAAATTTCAACAGATTATCTGAAGAAGAGAAAAAACAATACCTGGAAGAGAAAAAAGTTCCGTATTACCAGAAATTATGGAACTCTGCCTTCAAAAAACAAACCGCTACGGAAGAAAAAGATATCCTTATCGACCATGGTTTTGACGGAATTACAGAGCTTGACAATTCTCTTCCTAAATGGTGGATCGGTCTGTTCTGGTTCGGATGTATCTTCTGTGCTGTATATCTTTTTGCCTTTTCTTTTACAGATTATGCCCATCCGGATGCAGAATATACCAAAGAAACAAAAACGATGTTAGCTTCCATTGAAGAGTATGAAAAAACCGCACCTCAGATTAATCTGGAATCGGCAAAATACAGTGCTGATAATATCGCAGACGGACAGGAACTATTCAAAACGAATTGTGTTACCTGCCATGGAGACGGTGGAAAAGGAGGCATAGGACCTAACCTTACCGATACCCACTGGATCAATATTAAAGAAAAAAGCTTATTTAAAAATGTTTTCTGGATGCTTGAAAACGGCTCTCCTAACAATCCTACCATGAGACCTTTCATCAAAGAAGGAACCATTACCGGAAGAGATGCTGAAAAAATTGCCGCTTATATTTACCATATCAACCAGGAAACCGCTCCCATCACAACCGCACAAGGTGGTGCCGCTCCTCAGGGAGAAGAAGTGAAATGGGAAAACGGAAACAATTAAAATTATTATCTATCATATAAACCATGCCACGCCCCCATCACAACTACTAACATTTGAATTTTCATTTTTGCTAACTAACCTTTTCAACATTAAAAAAATGATAAAAAGGGGGCGTTTTTTAAAATAACAATCACTGCCTTGACCCGTCTTACTCAACTATTCACTTGACAACTACAAACTAGAAATTCCATAAAAAGACAGCCAAGGCAGGATTTTTGCATTCGCAAAAGTGTACCACAACAAGGACCAAATAAAATAGTATTATTATCTTTGTTAGAAACCACTTCGCATTTGAAACTGAAAATCAACACTACAAAACTTTTAAGGCGTATTGCAATAACCATTATTTCAATATTGGTTCTTCTTACCCTGTTGATACTAAGCTTAAGACTTCCTGCCGTCCAAAACTTTATCAAAGACAAGCTCATTGTTTATCTGGAGAAAAAAATCAAAACTCCGGTAAGCCTTGAAAGAGTTTACATCGGATTTCCCAACAGCCTTGTCATGGAAAATCTCTACCTCAAAGGACAAGATGTAGATACCCTTCTGGCAGTAAAGAAACTGGATGTAGGGTTACACATGCTGAAACTCCTTAATTCTACAGCAGATATCACTTCAGTCAATATGGAAGGTGCCCGTGCTAATGTGGTACGGAAACCGGATGGCAAATTCAATTTTGATTATATTATTGATGCATTTGCGTCCAGTGATAAAGAAGAAAGCCCTTCCAAACCCTTTATTATTTCTCTTGATAAAATCAATTTAAAAGATATTGGAGTAACCTTCAACGACCAACAGTCGAAGAATGACATCAAACTCTATTTTAAGTCATTTGATACCAGAGTCAAAACTTTTGATCTCAGCAAAAACAAATATGCAGTCAATGACATCAATCTTGACGGATTAAAATTAAAGTTAAAGCAGGGACTTGTAGAAGAAGTTGCTCAAAAAGTTGAGAAAAAAGTAGATTCTCTCAATGAAAAGAAACCGATGAATATTGGATTGAGAGGCATTAAACTTACTCATTTCGATATTGATTACGGTGACGAAAATACCAAAACATTCGCAAAAGTTATATTTAAAGAACTGAGCACAAAGGTTAATAAACTTGATCTGGAAAACAATGACTACCATGTAGCCAATGTATTTCTTTCCGGAGCAGACATTAATGCCAATCTCTATCTTCCCGCTCAGAATGCCAATCCGAAAAAAACACAGGAACCTGAGGTTTCCAAAGTTTCCGATCAGGATAAAGCCATGAAACTTCTCTTAGGGAAACTTGTTTTGAATGATGTAAAGGCAACTTATAACAATACTGCTATTGCTCCAACTAAACAAGGTATAGACTTCAATCATCTTAATTTTTCAAAAATGAATGTTGAGGTAAGAAGCTTCAAAATGGAGAACAATACTTTTGCTGGAACTGTAAATTCTGCAGAAATCAAAGAAAACAGAGGCCTGGATATCCAAAAATTCAATACGGATTTCGTGTATGCAGAAAAGGAAGCTTATCTCAAAGACCTTTATCTTCAAACCCCGAAAACAGTATTGCGTGATGAGGTTATTTTAAACTATAACTCCATTGATCAGCTTAGCTCAAATTTAGGTGCTGTAAAGATTTCAGCCAATATCAAAGATTCAAAAATAGGATTCTCTGATATTCTGAATCTGGTTCCCACTTTAAGAAATACGGTTCCATTCAACAAATATCCAAACGCTGTTCTCAATGTAAATGCTAATGTAAAAGGGAGCGTCAATGATCTTTTAATTCAGGATCTTAAAGTTTCCGGGCTTGATCAGCTGAGGGTAATGGCATCCGGGAAAATCAAAAATGCGATGAATCCTGATCAGTTGTATTATGATCTGAGAATCGGAGAATTTTCTTCCAGTGCCAAAACGATATTCAATCTTGTCCCTAAAAATACGATTCCTTCCAATATTTCGCTTCCTTCCCATTTCAGCATTAAAGGAAATGCAAAAGGTACAACCAAAGTGGTGAATACAGATCTGAACCTCTACTCTACTTTGGGAAATGCAGCCATCATCGCGCAGGTAGACATGCGTAGAAAGAATCACGAACTCTATGATGTAAAAGCAAATCTTCAGGGAATACAGGTAGGAAAAATTATTCAGAATAAAGATATTGGTCCAATCACCGCGCAAATTGCGGCAAAAGGTGAAAGTTTTGATTTTAAAAATGCCAAAGCGGATTTAAAGGGGTATGTTGCTTCTGCCGTTTACAAAGGATACCGTTATCAAAACATGAACCTTACCGGAAAGATCAACAAAGGAGCATATCATGTGATTTTAGATTCCAAAGATCCGAATGCCAGTTTACAGCTGACTGCTTCCGGAGTGTATGATGAAAAAAATCCCACGGTAAAAGTGAATGGAGAAGTCATCAAACTGGATGTCAACAAACTTGGTTTCTATGAAAAACCGATGATCATTGCCGGAAAAATTGATGGAGATTTTACAAGCTTAGATCCCAATAACCTGAACGGATACTTAAACCTTAAAGATTTTGCATTCTCGGATACGAAAGAAGTGTATCCCGTACAGGAAGTCAATCTGAAAGCTTCATCTACTCAGGATTCTACCCAGATTGTTTTTAACTCTCAGGTGGCAGATGTTGAACTGAAAGGTAAATATAAGCTTACCCAGATCTTTGGTGCTTTAACCCAAACGATCAATCAATATTATCAATTCCAGAAGCCGGATAAAAGCCAGAAAATTGATCCGGGGCAGCATTTTACATTTACTGCAAAAATCAAAAATGATGATCTGATCAGAAAATTTGTGCCGGAATTAAAAGATTTTGAAACCATCAATCTGACAGGAAACTACGATGCAGATTCTCAGAAAATTGAAATTGACGGGCAGATTCCAAGATTATTATATGGTGAAAACACCATTGAAAAAGGAGCCTTGAAAGTCACCAATGAAAATCAGGCATTGCAGTACAGCCTTAATGTTGCCGCATTAAAAAGCTCGAGCTTTTCTTTAAATAAAATTACTATTGACGGTGATGTTGCTGACAATACTATTCGTTACAATGTTACGACAAAAGATGAAAAAAATGCAACCCAATTCCTGATTGCCGGAAATGCAAAATCTCTGAATGACATTACCGAAATATCTCTGAACCCGAACGGACTTAAACTTAATTATACGGATTGGAATGTTGCAGAAAATAACAAAATCCAGATCAGCAATAAAGGAATTCTGGCTGATAATTTTATTCTCTCCAATGGAAACAGTGAAATCGCTGTTCAGTCGGAAAGCAGCAGCCCAAGCAGTCCTTTGAACATTTCGTTGAAAGATTTCAAGATTGAAACCATTACGGAACTTATTAAAAAAGATACGGTTCTGGCAAGAGGAACCATCAACGGGACAGTACAGCTTCGTGATGTGACTAAAAATATGACCTTCACTTCGGATCTGAATATTTCAGATTTAATCGTCTATGGAAGCCCTGTCGGAAATCTTGCGGTAAAAGTGAACAATGCTTCACCGAAGATTTTAAATGCAGATATTGCCCTTTCCGGAAATAACAATGATGTAAAAATCCTGGGTGATTACAATACTTCTTCCAGTACTTTTGATCTGAATATGGCGATCAATCAGCTTCAGATGAAAAGTATTCAAGGGTTTTCAATGAATGCGATTACCAATACGGAAGGTTATCTCTCAGGAAATTTAAAGATCACCGGAACTACTGCTCAACCTAATATTTTAGGAAAAGTAAAATTCAATGATGCCGGATTGGAAATTGCCAAAACGGGAAGTGATTTCAGACACCTGAGTGATGAAATAGATTTTACGAACCGGGGAATCGAGTTTGATAAATTTAAAATTAAAGATAAAGACGGAAATGCTCTTGTTGTAGACGGAGAGGTTCTGACACAGACTTACAGAGATTTTGCCTTTAACCTGAATGTGAATGCTAAAGACTTTAAAGTAGTCAATTCAGAAAAATCCAATGATGCAATGATGTATGGTGTTCTTGCTATTGATGCCGGACTTCATATCCGCGGAAACCTTGATCTTCCAAAAGTAGATGGAAGACTAAGCGTGGCAGACAATACGGATTTCACTTTTGTTCTTCCTCAATCCAGCCCTACTTTACAGGAAAGAGATGGTATTGTAGAATTTGTGGATCAGGATCAGGTGGTTTTAAACAAAACAATCAAAGCAGATTCTCTTAATGCGCAAAGCCGTATCAAAGGGATGGATGTGAGTGTTAATATTGAAGTCAGCAAAGAAGCAAAACTGTCGCTAATCATTGATAAAGCCAATGGTGATTTTGTACAGCTGCAGGGTGAGGCAGAATTAACCGGAGGAATAGATCCGTCAGGAAAAACCACATTGGTAGGAGTATATGAAGTGGAAAAAGGAAGTTATGATCTTTCTGTGAGTTTCCTGAAACGTAAATTTGACATCCGGAAAGGCAGTACCATAACATGGACCGGTGAACCTACAACGGCTCAAATGGATATTACCGCCGTTTATAAAACAGAAGCTCCGCCTATTGACCTTGTAGAACAGCAGATCAGTGGAGAAAGTGCTTCAACATTGAACCAGTTTAAGCAGAGAGTTCCTTTCAATGCTTTATTAAAAATGAAAGGGGAATTATTGAAACCTCAGCTTTCTTTTGATATCACTACAGATGAAAAAAATAATTCCGTATCTACGAATGTGAAAGATGTTGTAGATCAAAAGCTCGCCCAGATCAGAACTCAGGAATCTGAACTGAATAAGCAAGTGTTTGCCTTACTTCTTCTGAACCGTTTTATCGGAGAAAATCCATTTGAAAGCGGTGCAGGAATGTCTGCAGAAACCATGGCGAGACAGAGTGTGAGTAAAATTCTTTCTCAGCAGCTGAACAATCTTGCCGCAGGTCTGATCAAAGGAGTAGATCTTAATTTTGGTCTTGATTCTTCAGAAGATTATTCCAGCGGAGAAAAAAATACGCGAACTGACCTGAATGTAGATATCAGTAAAAAATTATTGAATGACCGACTGAAAGTAACGGTAGGAAGTAATTTCGGACTGGAAGGTCAGGCCCGCCAAAATGAAAATATGACCAATATTGCGGGTAATGTTTCAGTAGATTACAGCCTTTCTAAAGATGGAAGGTATATGTTACGAGCTTACCGTAAAGATGAGTATCAGGTGGCTCTTCAGGGGCAGATCATAGAAACCGGAGTTGGATTCATTATTACATTGGATTATGACAAATTCCGCGAGATTTTCCAGAAATCTAAAGAGAAGAAGCCGAAAAAAAATCAAAATAACCAAGTGGTAGAATTTAAATAATGAGTAATAAGTTCCATATATATTGTAAGTATCTGTTGGTTTCCGGAATGGCATCCACTGTGGTCTCGTGCAGCAATACCAGGTTTTTGAAAGAAGGCCAGATGCTTTACACGGGAGCCAAAGTAAAGATTGAAAATGATACGATTTCCAAAAAAGAAAAAAAAGATCTTCAGGCTGCTTTGGAAGCCAATCTTACTCCAAAGCCCAATTCTACGTTTTTAGGACTGCGCCCAAAGCTATATTTCTATAATATAGCCAAGGAACCTAAAAAGGATAAGGGTTTTAATTACTGGCTAAAATATAAAGTGGGTGAAAAGCCTGTATTATTGGGTGATGTAGACCGGGAGTTCAATAAAGATATTATTGAGAATTATTCTGAAAATAAAGGGTATTTCAATGCTAAAGCTTCTTATGATACGGTTTCAAAGAATAAAAAAGCTCAGGTTATTTATACGGTAAGACCAGGTTCCAGATATCTGATTGACGGCGTAAAATTCCAGAAAGATTCTACACTGGTTAATCAGGAAATTCAAAGCCTTACTGATAAAACGCTTCTTAAAAATGGAAGACCATTTGATCTGGATGTCATCAAAGCTGAAAGAGACAGAATTGACAACAGGTTAAAAGAAAGAGGTTTTTATTATTTCCATCCTGATAATATTATTGTTCAGGCAGACAGTACGGTGAGCAAAAATCATAAGGTGGAACTTAATGTAAAACTGAAAGACAATACACCTGATTTAGCCACTCAGCAGTTTAGCATTGATAATGTTATTGTATTTCCCAATTACAACATTCAGGACGTAAAAGATGGTAAATACAGTATACCTATGGACAAAGATTCTCTTTCCAAATATCGTTTCGACGACATTTACGTTATTGATCCTCAGCATAAATTCAAACCGAAAATTTTTGACAGAGCTTTATATTTCAAAAAAGGAGATCTTTATAACCGCTCTAATCATAATCTTACCCTGAACCGACTCATCAGTCTGGGTGTATTCAAATTTGTAAAGAATGAGTTCATTGTATCTGACTCTTTAAGCCATAAATTTGATGCGTATTATCTATTGACCCCTAGACAAGTCCAGTCGCTGCGCCTGGAAGCATTAGGAAGAACGAACTCTGCCAACTACGCAGGTAGTGAGCTGAACCTTAACTGGACTCACAGAAACTTTTTCCGTGGTGCCGAGCAATTCAAAGCCGCCATCTACGGAGCATTTGATTTCCAGATGGGAGGTGCCCAAAATGCCAATAATATTTTCCGTGCCGGAACAAACGTACAACTTTCTATTCCGAGAATTGTAGCGCCATTCCGTTTTCACTCGTCCAGTGAATTTGTTCCCAGAACAAATATTACATTGGGATATGAATTCCAGAACAGAACACAATATTACACGCTTAATAATTTCACCGGATCATTCGGATATGTTTGGAAAGAAAATGCAAGAAAGGAACATGATCTGAAAGTGATTGATATTACATTGGTTTCTCCTGCCAATGTTACGGAAGAATATGAATCTATCTCTGCAAAAAATCCTGCCATGAAAAGAGTTGTAGCCAAACAACTTATTTTCGGTCCTACCTATTCTTATACCTACACCAATACGATGCTGCCAAGAACCAATACCTTTTACTACAAAGGAACACTTGATCTGGCAGGAAATATTACAGGTCTGGTTACCGGAGCTGATGTAAAAAAGGACAAAGAGAAGAAAATATTTGGGATTCCTTTCAGCCAGTATGTAAAGATTGAAAATGATTTCAGATTCTATCATAAGTTTACTGAAAAATCTTCACTGGCAACGAGATTTATCGGAGGAATCGCTTATCCTTACGGAAATTCAGAATTTATTCCTTTCTCTAAACAGTTTTTCTCAGGAGGGAGTAACAGTATCAGAGCATTCCGTGCAAGAACATTAGGGCCGGGAAGTTTTGACCCGAGAACGATAGATCCGAGTATTTACTTTGATCAGTCCGGAGATATCAAACTGGAATTAAATGCTGAATACAGAGCCAATCTTTATAAATTTTTAAATGCTGCCGTTTTTGTAGATGCCGGAAATATCTGGCTGCTTCACGACGACAAAGACAGACCGGGAGCTAAATTTTCAAAAGATTTTTTAAATGAAATTGCGGTGGGAGCCGGAGTAGGTCTGAGACTGGATTTTTCTATCCTGATTCTAAGACTTGATCTTGCCATGCCATTGAGAGTTCCTTACTATCAGAAAGGAGACAGGTGGACCTTCGACAAAATCAACTTCGGAGACTCAAGCTGGAGAAAAGATAACCTTGTTTTTAATATTGCCATCGGATATCCTTTTTAATATGATCAAAAATCTTAAATTTTTCTGGGAAGTTCTTAAAGATACATTTACTGAATGGAACAATTCTACTGCATCAAAAGATTCAGCAAGTCTTGCCTATTATGCTATCTTTTCTATTCCGGGATTATTGATTATTATTATCTGGGTCCTTGGAAACTTCTTTGGTGAAGAAGCCATCCGCGGGCAGATCAGCACACAGATCAGCGGTATCATGGGACCGGATGTAGCGAAAAGCATTGAAGGCATGCTGGCAGGTGCTCTTATTGATAAAAAGAATATTTTTATGAAAGCGGTAGGAGTGGGATCATTGGTTTTTGGTTCTACTACACTCTTTTTTCAACTTCAGCATTCTTTAAATACACTTTGGGAAGTAGAAGCTGCTCCAAAGAAAGCGTTGCTTAAATTTTTACTGGACAGAGCGAATTCTTTAGGGATGATTCTTATTCTGGGATTTCTTCTGATGATCACCATGATTTTATCTTCTCTGATCAGTCTGTTTAATACGATTATCACCCAATATTTTGGTTTTGAAACGTATATGCTGGTAGAAACCGTGAATTTCGCTGTAGGCTTTGGACTTGTCATGCTCTTATTTGCTTTAATGTTTAAAGTTTTGCCGGATGTTTTGGTCAGCTGGAAACCGGTATGGAGGGGAGCTTTTCTCACTACTGTTTTATTTACGCTAGGGAAATTTTTATTAAGTCTTTATTTTAATCAGGTAAAACCTACCTCAGCCTTTGGCGCTGCCGGAACAGTGATTCTGATTATGATGTGGATCAATTATTCCTGCATGCTGATATTCTTTGGTGCAGAATTTACCAAAGTTTATACTTACAAAAAAGGATATAAAGTTATTCTTTCCAAACATGCACGGTGGACTCCAGCCAAACTTTACGCTGACAGCTTAAAACAGATGAAAGATAATCAAGAAGAGACCAAAAGTCCAGAAACTTCGGAATCAAAACAATCTTAGTATTAAATAGCTCTATAATAAAAAAGCCTCCTGAAATTCAGGAGGCTTTCTATTTTTACATTCTGTTTACCGTTCCGATTCCCAGCAACTCTAACGATTTTTTGATCGTCTTTGCTGTGATATCTGAAATATTTAAACGGAATTGTTTTACGTTTTCATCTTCCTGATTCAGAATTGGATTATTCTGATAGAAAGAGTTATATGCCTTAACAAGATCGTAAACGTAGTTGGCAACCAAAGCCGGGCTTAATGTTTCCGCTGATTTAGCGACTACAGTTTTAAAGTTGGCCAACTGCATAATCAATTCTTTTTCGGATTGATTCAATTCAATATCTGCAGTCTCTGTTTGTAAAGCACCCGCTTTAGACAATAACGACTGAATACGTGCATAGGTATATTGAATAAACGGACCTGTATTTCCATTAAAATCAATACTTTCTGCAGGATTGAAAAGCATTTTTTTCTTAGGATCTACTTTAAGCATGAAATATTTCAATGCTCCCAATCCTACTGTTTCATAAGATGCTTCTTTATCTTCTTCTGAAAGAGTTTCCAATTTTCCTAACTCCTGAGCTTTAGATTTTGCCGTTTCGTACATCTCCTGCATCAGATCATCTGCGTCTACTACAGTTCCTTCACGGGATTTCATTTTACCTTCAGGAAGTTCTACCATTCCATAAGAAAGGTGGAACAACTGATCTGCCCATTCATATCCTAATTTTTTCAGGATTTTAAATAAAACCTGGAAGTGGTAATCCTGTTCGTTTCCTACTGTATAGATTAGCTTTTGGATATTATTTTGCTTGAAACGCTCCACGGCTGTTCCAAGATCCTGTGTCATATAAACTGATGTACCGTCTGAACGAAGCAATAGCTTTTGATCAAGTCCCTCATCGGTAAGGTCGCACCAAACAGAACCATCTTCTTTCTGATACAAAACTCCTTTATCTAATCCCGCCTGAATGAGATCTTTTCCTAAAATGTACGTGTTGCTTTCATATTGAACCTGATCAAAATCAACTCCTAATCTTTTATAGGTTTCATTGAATCCTTTGTAAACCCATGAATTCATCTCTGCCCAAAGTGCTCTTACAGTTTCTTCACCATTTTCCCAATCCAAAAGCATTTTCTGAGCTTCTTTCATTACCGGAGCATCTTTTTTCGCCTGCTCCTCTCCTACACCTTGGTTTACAAGATCTGCAATTTCTTTTTTGTAGTTTTTGTCAAATTCTACATAGTAGTTTCCTACAAATTTGTCTCCTTTTGTATTGGTTGTTTCAGGAGTTGCTCCGTTTCCGAATTTTTCCCAGGCCAACATAGATTTACAGATATGAATTCCTCTGTCATTGATGATCTGAGTTTTAATCACATCATATCCGGCTTCTTTTAAAATCTGAGCTACTGAAAATCCTAATAAGTTATTTCTGATATGCCCTAAGTGCAATGGTTTATTAGTATTCGGTGAAGAATATTCCACCATCACTGTAGCATTTTTCTTTTCTATAGTAGAGAAGTTATTAGTTACTGATCTGAAGTTGTCTACAAACAATTGGTTTTTAACTTTAACATTCAGGAAACCTTTTACCACATTAAAGCTTTCAAAAATTTCCGTCTGCTCTGTCAAAGCTTCACCTAATTCAACCCCGATGCTTTCAGGATTTTTTTTCAATTGTTTTACCAACGGAAAAGTGACAATGGTAAAATCACCCTCAAATTCCGTTTTATTTTCCTGAACTTCCAGCTTGATGTCTTTTAACTGATATACGTTTAAAATGACCTCCGAAAGTTTTTCTTCGATAATATATTTAATATTCATGTTTCTAAATTCTCTTTTTAATGCTTATCGCCGAAACATTTTACCGTGTGTTTCTGCTCAAAATCCAAGTTACAAATATACGGAAATAAAAAAACCGCCCGAAGGCGGCCAAAATATATTAAATGTTAAAAAGTATTTGTTAAAATTTATCCCAGAATAGTTTGGTCGTTGCTTTATCTCCTCCTATTGCTGCAGCCGCTGCTGAAACATTATCGAAGTTTACGACATACTCCTGATCGGAATATAACATTCTATAGGGCACACCTCCTATCTGACTGTTGGGTGGAGTCTGAAGAGCCGGATAATCCAGTCTTCTAACAAAATTCCATGCAGAAAAAGGATTATTCCACATAGCAATCCAAGATTCGTATCCAATAGATTTTTTCCAGTTTGCAGCATCTAATGGATGAGCAGCGATATAAGCAGCAGCATCTGTGGATGACACTTCGTGTTCAGACATAGAAGATTGTATAGCAGAAGAGAAAAACAAAGATGCAGTCCCACCAGCATTATAACCTCTAGCTGCAGCCTCTGCTTTCAAAAACTGAACTTCTGTAAAGCCAAATAATTTAGCTGGTGCATTTGCCCGTTTATAAGCAGGGTTAATATGACTATTAGAAGTATAAGAGTTTTGAGATCCATAAGTTCCTCCCTTATAATAATCAAAAGTTAATAAATTTTCGGCATTTACAGCCATAGACATATTATCCAGAGTAATCGTAGTGGAGGTAGAAGAAATTACGTTTCCTATAAAACTTGTTGCTGTAGTATCATCAGCATATAGATATACTTTTGATCCGACGGTTACCCAAGAAGGAATATTACTAGAAAATGTAATCACATTACTCGTTACACTTGAAACTTTAGCAGGTGATATATTTTCAAAAAGCATTCCATGTCTTCTAGGATCAGAATTTGTATTCATTGGAGTAACTAGTACTGAAGAAGGAATAAAATCATTTCTACTTGATGCCACTAAATCATCGAATAAAGGATTTGAAAATGTTCCCCCATCAAATGTTAATGAAAATGAAGAAGCTTCAGAATCAATTACTCCAGCAGCTATAGCAGCTTCAGCTACGGATTTAGATGTTGCAGGATCTACATCAGCTAAATTTATAGCTAAACGCAGCTTAATAGAGTTGGCTAATTTTTTCCATTTGGACATATCTCCTTTGTAAACCAGATCAGCTGTATCATAGCTTTTTTTAGCTGTATTAATTTTTGATATTGCTATATCTAATCTTTTAATAAGGTCCAGATAAATAGATTTGGCATCATCATATTTAGGAGACTTGATTGTTTCTGCCTGTAAAGCCTGGCTATATGGTACGTTTCCATAAGTATCAACAATATTTTCCCATACGAATATTGAGGAGATTTCTAAAGTAGCCCATTTATTATTTACAATACCATCATCCGCATTTAGTTCAGCAGGCAGGTTTTTCATTGCCTGATTTAAACTATTCAGAGCATAAACATACATTCTATTAAAATGAGACCTAGGTTGTGCTCTAGTAATTAAATTATAATTGGTTTCTTCGGTATAAGTTGTTTCTGTCCACTGTTGTGTGAAAAATCGGTAATTATTAAAGTTCACACTACCAGTATACATATAATAAAAAGCTTGATATAGACCTGTAGCAAGCAAATTACTTGAAGGTACTACAGATGGGTGTTTAGGATCTTCGTTCAACTGTGTGATATCACTCTGGCAAGAGTTGATCATAAACAATGATGAAGCCAAGGTACCTGATAATAATATATTTTTTATCTTGTTATTCATAATAATTATAAATTATATTAATATTTAGAATTTACATGTGAAGTTTATTCCTACCTCTCTAGTAGTTGGTAAGGCCCCTATAGATGAACCATAAGAATATAACCCTCCCATCTGTGTTGCTTCCGGATCTGCATAAGGTAAGTTTTTATGAAGAATCCATAAGTTTCTTCCTACTAATGAAATTTTAGCATCATTCATAAAAGTATTAGCGATTAATGTTTTAGGCAACGAATATGTGATACTTGCTTCTCTTAATTTTACAAAAGAGCCATCATAAACAAATCGTTTACCTGGTGCCTTATCATAACTATCATTTGGATTCATATCATAACCTGCTACATCTACCTGAGCTTGGGTGGTATTTACCTGACCATTAGGATTCACTCCCTGAAGTACAACTCCATTTGTTCTATACCCATCCACAGCAGTTTCAGGATACAAACCACTAGCTAAGCCATAATATAAATCTGATGAAAAGATATCACCTCCATGTCTTACATCAATCAGGAAGCTAAGAGATATATTTTTATATCTGAATGTGTTTCTTAATCCTCCTGTCCATTTTGGCTGTGTATTACCAATAACTCTATTACCTTCTTTTAAATATAGCCCTGTAGTGGGATCAACAACCTTTTGTCCATTCAGGTAAACATAATCTGTTCCGAAGATATCTCCCCACGGATTTCCTACAGAAGCAACAATAGTTGCTCCAACCATACCCACTAATGGATACACTTTCAAACCGTCTTCCAAGGCCACAACTTTACTTGTATTTTTAGCCCAATTGGCATCTACATCCCAAGAAAAATCTTGTGTTTTTATGGGTGTAATCCCTAAATGAACTTCAACTCCTTTGTTATTAATTTGTCCAGCATTGATTGCCGCCGCTAATTGTCCTGATCCGGAAGATATATTAGGTGTAATAATCTGATTAGATGTTTTGGTATCATAATAAGCGGCATCTAATATAATTCTGTCTTTTAAAAAGTGTACTTCTGTTCCAAATTCAAATTCTTTAGATCTTTGAGGTTTAAGATCTGGATTAGGCAATGTGGTTTGAGGTTTATATATTCCAATCTGTCCATTGAATGAACCCGCTGTGAAATATTGTGGTGCTAATTGGTATGGATCAGCAGTACCTCCTACTTCAGCATAATTCCCTCTTACTTTCCAGAAATTTACAATAGAGTTTTGAGATTTAAGCAGCTCTGACAATATCAATGATCCGGAAAGAGAACCATAATTATATTTATTATTCTGTTTAGGAAGAGTTGAACTTACATCTCTACGGAATGTTCCATCCAAATAGAAAATTTTATTAAAATCAAGCGATACTGTTGCATACAAGCTATTCGTTTGAATAGTTGAAACATTCTCTACTGGATTTAATTCTGGTTTTAATGAATTATCCAAAGAATATAACCCAGCTTTTATAAGTCCCCCTTCTGTTGATGCTTCGGTTGAACTTGCATTATTTCTACGCACTGTCCCTCCAACAATACCACTCATGTTTAACCAAGGAAGCAAATCATATTTATAGTTGGCAAAAAGATCATAATTGATCTCTCTTCTTGTCAAATCATATCTGTCATAACCTGACCCTACACTTTTTTGTGAAATCCCAAATGCCTGAGGATATGATCCTACAGCCAATCTTCTTTCAAAAAGTAAATTGGTATTATCATAACTAAATTTACCTGTAATATTTACATGGGAATCAATATCATAAGTTAACTGTGCATAAGTAAATATTCTGGTTCGATCATCAGATTCATAATTCTTGTATCGTTGAAAATATGGGTTATTCCAAAACGCAGGAGTTCCATTAGCTGCAGATTTTCTATTCCAGGTTACATTTCCATAATTATTAGCGGCTGTAGGATTGTTAATATTGTTATTATATGAATTTTGTAACGCAACTACATCCACGTTGGTTTGCCACCATTGTCTGAATCCTGTAACAATGTTATCACTATATCCAGTTTCAGTACGGCCAATTGTACCTTGCACAGTTAAGGTTGAATAAACTGTAGCATGTAACTTAGATGTCAAATCATAATTAATCTTAGTAGATAAAGTATTCTTTCTTAAATTCGAATTTGGCAATAATCCATTAGACAGATTATTATCATAAGTTAAATTAAAATTAAATCCTTTACTCCCCTTAGATAAAGCTATTGAATTTATATACGACATTGGGGTTTCAAAAAATTTTAAAGGTCCGTTTTTGGCTGCTACCCACGGTGTTGCCTTACCATAATTTGGTGATGTAGGATCAAAAGAATCCCATTGATAAACCAATTTATTTGGATCATATTCCGGGCCCCAAGAAGCATCTTCACCAAAATTCACGTTATTAATTCCATTTGCTCCCGTCCCATAATAAAAAGATGGATCATACCCGGCTCCATATCTGTTTTGATAAGTAGGGAATGTAGATTTATCTATAAAACCGGCTTGTACAGACGATGATAATGTAACTCCCCAAGATCCATCTTCTTTACCTTTACCATTTTTAGTTGTAATTACAATCACCCCATTTAAGCCTCTTTCTCCATATAATGCAGAAGCAGCAGCTCCTTTTAGTACATTTATTGATTCAATATCTTCCTGGTTGATATCGGATAAGGCATTCCCTAAATCAAACCCTCCATTCGCACTACCTGAAAATGTAGAAGTGTTATTTACCGGAGATCCATCAATTACAATTAATGGGTTACTTCCTTGTAGAGATTTAACACCTCTGATTACTAAATTGGTTGCGCCACCAAAGTTGGAATTGGTATTAACATTTAATCCAGCAACTTTTCCAGAAAGCTGGGAAGCTACATTTCCAGTATTAGTAGTTCCACCAAATAATTTATCAGCTTTCACTTCCTGAGAGGAGTATCCAAGAGCTTTCTTTTCTCTCTTAATACCTAATGCAGTTACTACCACACCTTCAATCTCTTTTGTCTGTGTAGTAGTATCTTTTTTCTTCTGCTGAGCATTTACAATAGCAACGGAAGAAGATAATACAACGACAAGTAGACTCATTGTTAGTTTCTTCATATCAAAATTAATTTTTACTCATCAAAATTGTGTTTTTATTAACAATTCAACAAGTAAAACTTGAAAAAGTTAAAAATAAACCAGTACAAAGAAGTAAAAACCCATAAAACAATTAAAAAAAAACATTAAAAATAAAAATTTAAATAAAAAAAATAACATCAATATTTCAATTGATGCCATTTAAATCCACCTCTCAACAAAACCACATAACACATTGAATAAGTGATTAATATAAATACAAAAACCAAATTTAATTCCCAAAATTCTTTATTAAAACGATTACAAATAAAAAAAAACCGCCAAAAGGCGGTTTTTTATACATAAACAAGAATATTTATTCTTTTCTGAAAACAAGGACAGCCTCGTCATTCCCAGGCGTATTATCCAGGTTTTTACTGTTGTCATTAATTCTTAATTCAGTATCAGAATAAGACTGTACTACTTTTTTCATTGTTTTAGTAACTCCAGCATCTGTATAAGTGATTGTAAGTGTATTATATAAACTATCATAAGCCCATTTTCCGACAAAAGAATCTGATAAATTACAATTTCCTGAAACCCCTGATTCATATCGATCATAGGCTCCTGAGAAATCGGCATTAATCATGATGACTCCCTTATCTTCACAATCATTCAATGCAATAGTTTTACCTCTGAATTCATATTTAAATGGTCGCCAGGTTCCGTTTATACTTACATTATTGGCTACTACATGAGTATCATCATCACTAGAACATGAAGCAACTCCCATCAATAAAAGAATTCCAATAAAATATTTCATAATTAAGTATTTTCTACATCCGGTTATCATTATTATTAACCGGATTATTATTCACATTAAAATTTATCCCAGAAGATCTTCGTGGAAACTTTATCTCCTCCAATTTTTGTTGCAGCTGCATTTACGTTAGTTGCATTCAAAAGATATTCCTGATCAGAATAACGCATTCTAATGGGAACAGCTTCTACTCTGGAGTTTGAAGGGTTTACGAATACCGGGAAGTCTAGTCTTCTTGTAAAGTTCCATGCCTGGAAACCTTTATTAAACATGGCTACCCATGATTGCTCTCCAATTGATTTTTTCCAGTTAGCAGCATCATATGGATTAGCCAAAACATAAGCTTCAGCGTTGGCAGTACTAACCCCATATTCTGTCATAGAAGCCCTAATTGCATCAGAATATAAAGTGGCAGCAGCTCCTCCCACACTGAATCCTCTTTGTGCAGCTTCAGCTCTTAAAAACATAATTTCTGTATAATCCAACAAGAATCCCTGAGCATTTTCCCCTGAAATAGCATTCGTAAAATGAGAATATTGTCCGAAAACGTTTTGCTTAGCATATTTTCCACCAATATATACACCTCCCACAGTGGTAAACCAAACGGCTCTTCTTGGGTCATTTTTACCATTCATAAAATTCATTAAGACATCAGATGGTAAAAAGTCATTTCTACCAGACTGAATCACATCCTGATAAACAGGGTTTGATAATAAACCTGAAGGGAAAGTCTGTAATCCGAAGTTATCTAACTTCTCGGTAAATAATCCACCTGAATAAGCAGCTTCCGCATAAGTTTTAGCTAAAGCAGGTTCAACATCAGCAAGGGTAACAGCCAGTCTGAATTTCAAAGAATTACCCATTTTTTTCCATTTTGACATATCTCCTTTATAAATCAGATCATTGGAATATCCAGTACCTGAAGTATCGATCATAGCAAGAGCTGCATCTATTCTTTTAATAAGATCAAGATAAATAGTTTTTGCATCATCATAAGGAATTTCTGAATTTCCCGGATTTTCTGCAGTTGCCTTAAGAGCTCCAAAATAAGGAACATCTCCATATGTATCTACTAAATTGGCCCATGCATAAGCATTTACCAATTCAATCATAGCAATATTATTATTTTTTGCAACACCACTTACTCCCTCGTTATCAAGAAACCTTCTGGCATCTCTCAATGCTGAAAGAACTCCTGGAGAATTTACTGTAGCCGAAGAAGAAGCCATCATACGATTGTAATGGTTTCTAGGAATCGGTCGTGATACCATATCATATCTTGATTCATCAATGTAGGTTGTTTCTGACCATTGCTGAGTAAAAAATCTGGTAATATTACGGTTAACATTAACATTCAATATTTGATCCAGTAAAACCTGTTCGGCACTTGCAAAAAGTACTCCGGAAGGTACTTCCGTCGGGTGCTTAGGATCTTCATTCAATGAAGTAATCTCTCTTTCACAAGACGTAAAAGTTAATGATAATGAAGCTAAGCCTATAATTAAAAATATTTTTTTCATTTTTTTAGAATTTTAAAGTTATATCTATTCCAATATCACGAGTCGTAGGCAGCACCCCGATAGACTGTCCTTTTGCAGCTAATCCGTTACCTGTACCTGCTTCCGGATCAGCGTATGGTAAATTCTTATGGATAATCCATAAATTTCTACCTACAATAGATATTTTTGCATCTCGAATAGAAGTATTCGCTAAAATAGATTTCGGCAATGAATATCCTATACTCGCTTCTCTTAATTTCACATAAGAAGCGTCATATACGAATCTCTTGTTTGGCATAACACCATACCCGTCTACACTACCAGCAGAGGTTGGATCACCTGCAACAGTAGTATTGACATTTCCATTAGGATTCACTCCCGGATTGATCACTCCACTTTCTCTATAATAAGCAGTCTCTTCATATAAACCAGTGGCTGTACCATAGGCCATATCCGGAGAATACACATCTCCTCCCTGTTTTACATCAATAAGGAAACTTAAAGAGAAATCTTTATAACGGAAACTGTTTCTTATACCTCCTACCCAGTCTGGGGTAATATTTCCAATAACCTGGTTGTTATTTCTAAGATAATTTCCGCTCACCGGATCTACAATTTTGTTACCATTGGCATCATATTGATAATCTGATCCTACCAACGCTCCAAAAGCTTCACCTACACGAGCATTCAAAGACACTCCGTTCTGATACGTTGCCATTAGATAATTCTGTGAATTACCGTTTAGAGCAATAACTTTATTTTCATTCTTAGACCAGTTCACATTAACATCCCAGGTAAAGTTCTCTGATTTGAATGGAGTACCATTCAACTGAACTTCTATACCTTTATTATCAATTTGTCCGGCATTTACTAAGAATGTTCGGTATCCTGTAGCTGAAGATACGGGTAAATTGATAATCTGATCAATCGTTTTGGTCTTATAAATAGCGATATCAAATCCTAATCTATTTTTGAAGAACTGAGCCTCCATACCAAATTCAGTTTCTTTAGACCTTTGAGGTTTCAAATTAGGATTCGCAAGGAAATAAGGCTGATCAAACAATCCTTCTCCTCTTGCTTTAAATGTATTGGCTAATCTGTAGTTCGATGTAGAAGAACCTACTTCTGCATAGTTTCCTCTTACCTTCCAGAAGCTAAGCCATGGTTGTTTTACAAATTCCGACAGGATAAGGGATCCTGTTACGGATGGATATGAGTAACTGTTATTTCCTTTTGGTAAGTTTGAAGATTGGTCAACACGGAAAGTACCATCTACAAATAAGAAATTCTTATAACCAAATGATGCTGTCGCATATAAACTTGAAGTTAAAAACTTCGCATAATTTTCATCAGGAGGAAGTATTGTTCTTACCGAGTTGGATATAGCAAAAAGTCCTGGTTTAGATAAACCACCTTCTGTACTCATATATACATTATCGATCAAATTTCTTCTCACGTTTCCTCCGGCAATCCCACTCACATTCAAATCAGGAGTGATATCAAATTTATAGTTCGCAAATAAATCAAAATTCATTTCCGAATTTTTAACATTCGTTCTTGCATATCCTGAGCCCACATTAAGACCGGAAGCTCCGAATACTTGAGGTAATGATCCGTTCATCAACCTTTCTTCTACCACCATCTGCAAATCATCATAGGATAATTTTCCGGTAATACCAAAGTTTTTAGAAACGTCATATTTTAATTGTGCATAGCTAAAAACTCTTGTTCTATCATCTGACTGATAACTCTGGTATCTTTGGAAATAAGGGTTATTCCAATACTGAGGAGTTCCATCAGTTGCAGAGGTTCTGTTCCAGCTGAAATTACTGTTGCCATTGTTTTGGTAAGCATTTCTTAATGCAGCTACATCCACATTGGTTTGCCACCATTGTCTAAAACCAGAAACAATATTATCTGAATATCCTGTTTCATTACGTCCTCTTGTCCCTTGTAATGTTAATGTAGTGAAGACTGAAGCGTGGAGTTTATCTGTAAAATCATGGCTAAATTTTGCAGAAATTGTATTTTTTCTTAATTCTGAATTAGGCATCAGACCATTGGAAAGCATATTGGAATAGGATAAGGAAAGATTTGAAGTTTTATTTCCTTTTTCAATGGTAAGTGTATTAACGTATGTGACTGGTGTTTCAAAGAATTTAATAGGTCCGTTTTTAGCAGCTACCCAAGGTGTTGCTTTACCATAGTTTGGAGAAGAAGGATCAAATGAATCCCATTGATAAACCAATGAATTAGGATTAAACACAGGACCATAAGATGCGTCATCCCCAAAGTTAGCATAATTATACCCTCCAGGCCCCGGATCTTCATTCCAAGATTCTCCTCCATATCCAGCTCCATATTTTGTCTGATATTTAGGGAATGTAGATTTATCAATAAAACCAGCCGTAATTCCTGAGTTTAAAGTAACTCCCCAGCTTCCGTCATTATTCCCTCTACCACTTTTGGTCACAATAAGGATAACCCCATCACTTCCTCTTTCTCCGTATAAAGCAGATGCTGCTGCACCCTTTAGTACGTTGATTGATTCAATATCTTCCTGGTTGATATCTGATAAGAAATTACCATAATCGAAAGGAGCTCCTGTTGTTACAGTTGTATTATTTACAGGGGAACCATCAATTACAATAAGTGGAGAACCTCCGTTTAATGATTTGTATCCTCTGATCAAAAGGTTGGCAGACCCGCCAAAGTTGTTATTTGTATTTACCTGTAGTCCGGCTACCTTACCTGAAAGAAGAGATGCTACGTTACCTGTATTGGTAGTTCCACCAGTTAACTCTGCTGCTTTTACTTCTTCAGAAGCATAACCAAGAGATTTTTTCTCTCTTTTAATCCCGAGTGCGGTTACTACCACACCCTCAATTTCTTTTGTTTTAACAGTATCATTCTTTTGCTGGGCATTGGCAACAGCTATAGAAGAAGATACTACTAAAACAAGAAGACTTGCTGTTAGTTTCTTCATATCAAATTAATTTTTGTGACTGTACAAATTTGTAAAACTTTCTTAATACCACAAAGAAAAATGTAGAAAAATTGAAACTTATTTAATATTTTAGAATAAAAACAATCAATAAATTATTAAAATAAGTTAAAAACAAAACATTTAACAAAAACCCCTCATTTAAAACTTATTTTTTTTTAAGAAATAATAACAATCATTTAAATTGATAGAATCTATAATAATTTGCGCTCCTAAAGAAGTTAAACAAACTGAATGTCAATAACTTGAAAATCATAAAAAGAAAGAAAATATCTATACCCATTACAGATGCTATGTTGTGCATATTTTCCTAAATAAAGAAACTTTTGCTTTTTAAAACAAAAAAAACCGCCCGAAGGCGGTAAAATATATTAAAATTGTTTTATAAAAAATTAGTTCTGATTCCAGAATGGAGTCGTTTGGTTCTTAGTAAAACACTGAGCATTTGAAATCTGAGGAACGTTCGCTGAGTTAGCTACATATTCAGATGACGGATACATCAATCTGTATGGCTTATTAGGCTTCGCTGAAGTTGTTGCCATAGGAGTAACCGGGTAACCAGTTCTGTTATAATCAATGAAAGATTCCGTAGGGTTAATTCCTGCAGTAGCTAACCATTTTTGAGTCATGATCGCTTCAATCTTATTATCGTTAGTACCATTCCAACCTAAACCTACTTTAGCCTGAATAGCAGTAATGTATGTAGCAGAAGTACCCGCTGTAGCATATAGATAATCAAAAGATGCTTTGATACCATTTTCAAATTTGGCTTGTCCATTAGAGAAGATAGATGGATATCTAACAGCAGCTTCAGCCTGAAGGAAGTTACTCTCTGAACGTGTCATTAAAACACCAGATTTCGCAGATCCAACCGATGTAAGCTGAGCAGTAGTACTAGGGCTACCTTGACCAAATATCCAACCATTTCCAAATCTTGAAACCGTTGTAAGATCAGTCGGAGCTCCCGGCTGTCCTGGTGTAGCACCCTGTCTAACTCCTTTAACAACTGAAAGACCATTATAAGCAACTAATGAGAACATTCTTCCTCTTCTTGCATCAATGATACCATTAAATTTCTGATAAACATTATCAGCCATATTATAAGGGTTACCATTAAGACAAGTTGCAATATGTTCAGATGCTGTAAATAATGTATTATTCTGCAACTGAGAATTAGAACTGTTTCTCACATAGTATCCATAAAACGGGTTCTGCTGGTCATCATTAGCAGCACTGTACCCAGGATTTACTAAAACATCGCTATCTATAAAGTCTGCCCCTGCTAAAGTTTGAAGTTGCTGATCTCTAAAAGTAGCCATAGAACCTGTTACTTTAGACATTCTAACCAACATTCTTAGTTTCACAGTATTCGCAAGACGCTTCCAGTTATCCATTGTTCCCTGGAAAACAATATCAGTAGCACCAAGTTCAAGTGCAGCAGCATTACCGTTATCAATAAGAGTGATAGCATCATTCAGACCAAGAATTAATGATCTGTAGATTTCCTCATCATTATCGTATTTTGGAGTTGCATTAGCCTGACCCATAAATGCCTGGCTATAAGGAGCATCCCCATACAAATCTACAATAGTCTGCATATAAAATGCTTTCATCACTTTTGCAGCAGCTACATAATTATCATATTTATGGTTAGAATTATCATATTTCTCAATAGCAACAAAGTTACTTACGTTTCTGTATAATCCATCCCAGATCTGTGGATAAAAAGAACTATCTACATTTAATGTATATTCGTTACCAAATGGAGCTCCAAAAGAATAAGAGTTACCCGCATAAGAGTTCATCATAAGCCCTCCAAATCTATTCATCCATGTAGCTTGTGTTCTGTAAGTCTGAGCAACAGCACCAGGAAATAATAAAGTTGGTGTAATAGCTTCCGCATGAATATTATTTGGATTTTCATTAATATCCAGATAATGATCACATGAAGTCAACGTCATTGAGGTAACGATTAAACCAAGTATTGTATATTTAAATTTTTTCATTTTCAAGTAATAATTAATTAAATTTTAGAAAGATGCTTTAAGGTTAAATCCAAAGCTTCTAGTTGATGGATACTGCGTTGTATAAGCAAAACCTGCAGCATTCCCTGTTGTACTTGCAGTTTCCGGATCAGCATAGTTTCTGTTATTATCTGCGTACTTAAAGAATGGGTTTCTTGAATAAACACCGATTGTTAATGAGTTCAAGAAAGTTGAGCTTAATACTGATCTTGGTATATCATAGCTTAACGCAATTTCTCTAATCTTCAATGCAGTTGCATCAACTACCAGGTTTTCACCTACAGCTCTATACGCACTACTTGAGAAATAGTTAGTAACGTTAGTATACGTTCCTGCACCTCCTACTGGCGTATTATTTGGAGTGTAGATTGGGTTAGCAGCAGTTCCTGTATTCTGTACTGAATTAGGAACAACATATCCTTGAGTTCTGTCAAACTCAGCTGACTCCTCTAAACCTCCTGTAAATGCAAGTAAGTTTTTCGTAAAGGATACAAATTTACCACCTTTTCTAAAATCTCCCATCGCAGATAAAGTAAATCCTTTATACTTAATGTTTGTAGAGAATCCAAGAATATAATCAGGAGTTGCTCTTCCTAACACCTGAAGATTACTTGTTGTCAAAGGATTTCCTTTAGAGTCAACAATAATTCTTCCCTGATCGTCTCTCTGGAATGCACTTCCTTTGATAACCGGGAAATCAGATCCTTTTACAGCAAAGATACCTACTGCTGCTGAAGTACTGCTTAATAAAGATACTTCATCAGCTCCATCAGCTAATTCCAATACTTTAGATCTATATGTAGAGTAAGACACCTTCATATCCCAAGTAAAATCACTTGTTTTAATTGGCGTTATTCCTAAATCAAGTTCAAGACCTCTTAGTCTCATTTTACCCACGTTATCAAGAATACTTGTTAATCCTGATGTACTTGATGCAGTTCTTGCCGTAATTAAGTCATCAGTTGTAGATTGGTAAACAGACGCATCTAATCTAATTCTATCTTTCAGGAATCCTAGAGACATTCCGAAATCTAAAGTATTAACAAATTCAGGTTTAATATCTACCGATGTAGGCGTTTGATTATTAATATATGAACTTAATCCGTTAAATGGGAACCCTGTCGGGAATACTCCGATTTCATCTGTTCTGTAAGGATCTACTGCAGTTGTGTTACCTACTCGTGTATATGATCCGGTAATTTTTGCGTAGTTAAGAATATCTCCTTTTAAGTTAGCAAATGCTTTAGTTGGCACAAAAGATAAACCTACAGAATAATAAGGATAAACCGGGTTTGTTCTTTTTCCTGTGCTATAAGGTCTTGTTGACAATACTGAAGACTGCTCAATTCTAAATGTAGAGTTTAAGAACAAATAATCATTATAGCTTAAATCTAAATTCGCAAATCCTGCAATAATTCTACTGTTTGTCTGATAGTTATCAAGATTAGCACTAGAGAATGGATCTGGATTAAGTACATTTTTAATGTGATACCAACCTGGAATATCTAAATTATTACCTCCTACAGATGTTACATTGTAAGTTCTGTCCTGGATGTTATTACCAATGTTAAACTTCAATCCGATTTTATCCGTTAACTCATAATCAAAGTTAATCATTAAGTCACCATAGTAATTTCTCTCTTTAGAAGTACTTTCATAGAACCAAGAAGTGATATCACCATTTCCTAAATCACCAAAAGTAATTCCGTCGATGGATGCTCCAGGAAGGTTATATGTATTAGTAAAAATAGCACCATCATTATGTCTTGTATAAGTCATCCCTCTTGTTGTAACGTTTCCGTTATACGTAATGTTGATGTTCTTATTCAATTCATAATCTAAACCAAGGATAGCACTAAAGTAATCACTACGTCTGTCATATCTTTCGTGATCAATTGTCCAGTATGGGTTTACAGCATATCCTGTGTAATATCCTTCAATTCCACTATTTCTATACAGTTTAATGTTGTTGTTAGTTGGAGTTTGAAGAATATCATCATATAATGATGAGTTTGTAGTGGATATTATTCTATTGATATAGTTGATGTTACCATCAATTTTCAATTTTCCTATTTTCTTTCCAGCTTTAAAAATAAAACTGTTTTGTCTTAATTTATCACCCTCAACTACGAAATTATTTTCAGTTCTGTTAGCAGAGAAGGACACATATGAATCAGATCCACCTGCTGTTGCTGTAATTCCGTTTTGGGTTAATACTCCTGTTGAAAAGAATTTATTCATGAAATTCTTCACTGGAGCATATTTTTCATAAATAAATGAACCATCAGCCTGTGGAAGACCTGAAGGCATCATTGTTCCTCCGATAGCCGGGTTGTCATAAGCAGCTCCCCAAGACATGTTTTCCCATGGCACATAGTTTGTACCACCGTAATCCACATCACTCCATCCTTCATCCTGAACTCCTTTACCGTACTTCTGCTGAACTTTTGGAAGCATGAAAACATTAGAGATATCAATAGACGAATTGAACGTCATCTGAAGTTTCTCAGATTTTGTTCCTCTTTTTGTCGTCACAATAATTACCCCGTTCACCCCTTGCTGCCCATAAAGAGCTGCTCCTTGTAAACCTTTAATTACGTTGATGTTTTCGATTGCTTCTGGTGGTATCTGCTGTAAGATGTCAGCAGATGAAATAACGTTATCAATTACAATTAACGCTTGGTTATTACCCGTGATAGATTTAGCACCTCTTAAGACAACTCTATAGCTAGGATCCACACCATTGTTTGTCAAATTGATTTGTAAACCTGAAACCTTACCCGTCAATGCCTGTACAGCAGTTGGTGCTGACGCCTGATTCAGTTCTTTTGTCGTTACAACTTGCTGTGTATTTGTTATCGCATCAGCCTTTCTTTTGATACCTAAGGCTCCGGTAACAACTATCTCCTCTATATTTTTGGTTTTTAGAGTATCTTTCGTGTTTTGGGCTGATACCATCATAAATGACGACGACAGTACCACCGCGAAAACACTCGCAGTTAATTTCTTCATATCAAATTCAATTATTTTTACAGATTACAAATATGTGAAACTTTCACAAAATAACCAAAGAAAATGTTAAAATTTTATAATTAACAAAAACAAAAGCATTTAACATATGCCAAAACTAACAACTCATTAAAAAAATATACATTATTTCATCAATATGAAAAACACATACAATTAGCAACCCCAATAAAAAAAATTAAAAACAGTAAATTATACTTGTTATAACAATAAAAACAGTAAAAAACACACAAAATCACTTCCTGCAAAATTTTATATTTTTGCATTTATAGAAACAATTCATGGAGCTAATAAAAAACTGGTCAAACCTTTACATTGAAGCCGGATGTGATGAAGTAGGAAGAGGATGTTTAAGCGGTCCGGTAGTAGCAGCAGCGGTAATTTTAGATGATGACTTCAAACAAAATCTGGTGAATGATTCAAAAAAATTAACATTTAAAACCCGGATGGAGCTGGACCATTATATCAAAGACAATGTAAAAAGCTATGCTATTGCAGAACTTCCCCCATCCTTTATTGATGAACATAATATCCTCAATGCAAGCATTCATGCCATGCATCGTGCACTGGACAAACTGAGTATTACACCGGAACTTATTTTGGTAGACGGGAATAAATTCCATCCCTATAATTACATTCCTCACCAATGTATCATTAAGGGAGATTCCAAAGTTTTATCTATTGCCGCAGCTTCCATTCTTGCCAAAAATTACAGAGACCAATTAATGATCCAGCTTCATGAAGAACATCCGGAATACGGCTGGGATACCAATTTTGGTTATGCCACAAAAAAACACCAGGAAGCCCTTATAAAACACGGTCCAACAGTTCATCACAGACAATCTTTCAGACTGAAATATGATTGAAAACCTCTCATTTTCAATTATTAAATTCGCATATAACAATTAGAAATTTAAAATCTTTCTAAATAAAAATTACTATAAAAAAAGAGAAGCAATACTGTATTGCTTCTCTTTTTTTAAGATATAATTAAGAAAATTATTTCTTTTTACTTCTTTGTTGCTCCTGAGTCTTTTGCTGCTCCTGAGCCTTCTCCATCATCTCTCTCATTCTCTTCTGGAATTTACCTTCTGCTTTTGGTTTTTCCTTGTTAGACTGAATCTGAGCATGGATTTTCTTTTCATCCAAAATCACATATTTAATAACAAGGATGATTAAGATGTTAATCGCATTCGATACAAAATAATACCATGAAAGTCCTGAAGCCGAAGTGTTAAGGAAGAATAAGAATGTCACCGGGAAGATGTACATTAATACCTTCATATTTGGCATTCCTTCCTGTTGAGGCTGCTGCATATTTCCTGAAGTCATTACAGTATAGATTAAAATAACAACGGTACAAGCTAATGCAAAAATACTTAAGTGATCTCCAAGGAAAGGAACTTTGAACGGAAGCTTGATCAAATCATCATAAGCTGTCAAATCCTTTGCAAACCAGAAGCCTTGCCCTCTAAGATCAATAAAGTTCGGGAAGAAACGGAATAATGCATAGAAGATAGGAATCTGAACTAATGCCGGTAAACATCCCGCCATCTGGTTTACTCCCGCTTTTCTGTACACTTCCATTGTAGCCTGCTGTTTCTTCATCGGATCTGCATCCTTAAACTTAGCGTTTACCTCATCAATTTCCGGACGGATTACCTTCATCATCGCACTCAATTTATGCTGCTTATACATAATTGGTGAAAGGATTAGTTTCACAATGATTGTCATTACGAAAATTACCCAACCTGCTGATAATCCCCACGCAGCAATAATACCATATAACCACATGAAGAAATAACGGTTCATCGCTCCGATGAATGACCAACCTAACGGAAGAATTTCATCAAAGTTTTTATCATAGGATTTAAGCAATGGTAAATCCAATGGCATGAAATACCATGTAAAGTCCTGGTTCAGCTCACTTCCTGTCATCTGAACAAAGCCTTCATAGTTGAGTTTCTTCAAATATTCACCTTCTTCAACATTTTCCTGGTTTCCTTTACTTTGGGTGAATCCGTTTTTCGCTTCAATTACTGAAGTGAAGAACTGCTGTTTTACCCCAATCCAGTTAAGAGTCTCCTTTTCTTCTTCCATCGTTGTTCTTCCATCATAATCATAGTCTTTATAATTATTGAATGCATAGGAAAATTCTGAGTGAGATTGCTCCTGAGCTCTACCTTTCTCTAAGTTTCTTACATTGTAATCCCAGATGAAATCTGCTTTGTTATCGGAAGTAATTTTGGAAAGTCCCTGAGTTCTTACTTTAAAATCAAGGGTATATTTTGGAAGTAGTGTGTAAATGAATTGAATTACAGCACCATTATAATCTGCAGTTAAGGTTACAGCATTTCCACTAACAGAAGGCGAGAAAACTAAATCTTTAGTATTAACAATCTTTCCTGTTTTATCTTTAAACTGAAAACCGTAGTTTGAATTATTCTTAGTGATCAGATAAAGTGGCTGATCTGCATTGTCTGTTTTGTGGTTGTAGGCTTTATATTTTAAAAGCTCTACTTTGGAAACCTGTCCTCCTAAGCTTGAAAATTCAAGTTTCAGTTCATTATTTCCAAGACTTGCGGTCTGGATGGCGTTAGGAGTTACATTTGGATTGATATTGTTTGCCTGAGTTTGCTTTACGGCATTTTTAGCCTGTTCCGTTTTCTGCTCCTGAGCTTTCAACTCCGCTTCTTTCGTTTGTTTGTTCTGGAAATAGAACATAAAACCGAAGAGAACAAGGCATAAAACCGCGAAACTAATCATTTGCTTCTTATCGATTCCGTTGTTTTGTTGCATTTTATTTTATATTAAAATTTTAAATTTAAAATGTACGCACTGGTGTACGTAATTTGAGCTGACAAAAATACTGTTTTTTTATCAAAACTCTATGCTTTACGTTGTTACTATATAATAAACTCAAGCTGAGAATAATCAGCCTGAGTTTATGTGTAGACGTTTATGATAAAATTTTACCTTATTTCTTTTCGCAAGCCTTAATGAAAGCTCTGAATAAAGGATGCGGCGTCGCTACCGTACTTTTATATTCCGGGTGGTACTGAACTCCCACATAGAATGGATGATCAGGTAGTTCAAGCGCTTCTACCAAACCAGTTTCGGGATTGGTACCAGTAGCAAGGAAACCGCTCTTTTCAAACTCCTGAAGATAATCACTGTTGAATTCATAACGGTGACGGTGTCTTTCAGAGATATTTTTGCTTCCGTAGATATCATAAAGCTTAGAACCATTTTTCAAAGAACACTTCCATGCTCCCAGACGCATTGTTCCACCTTTATCTACCACATTTTTCTGTTCTTCCATCAAGGAAATTACAGGATCCGGAGTTGCTGTATCAAATTCCATAGAGTTTGCTTTTGTATGTCCTAAAACATTTCTTGCAAATTCAATCGTCATGATCTGCATTCCTAAACAGATTCCCAACATCGGAATTTTATTTTCTCTTGCATATTTTGCCGTAAGAACTTTTCCTTCAATCCCTCTGTCTCCGAAACCTGGAGCTACAAGGATACCATTTACTCCTTTCAGAGTATCTTTGATGTTTTCCTCCGTAATATCTCCACTGTATACCCATCTTACTTTTACTTCAGTTTCAAGGTCAGCTCCTGCATGTTTGAATGCTTCAGCAATAGAAATATAAGAATCCTGAAGGGAAATATATTTTCCGACTAATGCAATTTCAACAGTTTTCTTTGGATTTTGGAATTTCTTAAGGAAACTCTTCCAGTCTTTTAGATCAGCATCTTTATCACTCTTCAGATCAAGTTCTTTCAATACTACATCATCGAAATTCTGCTTCTGAAGATACATTGGAACTTCATAGATCGTTTCAAGATCTTTACATTCGATAACATTATCTAAAGGAACATTGCAGAACTGAGCCAGTTTTGCTCTCTGATCTTTAGGAATTTTGTGTTCTGTTCTACATACTAAAACATCAGCCATAATTCCGCTTTCCATCAACTGACGAACAGAGTGCTGGGATGGTTTTGTTTTTAATTCTCCACTTGAAGCCAGGTAAGGCAATAAAGTCAGGTGGATTACCATAGAATTACGCTCTCCCAATTCCCATTTCAACTGACGAACAGTTTCAATGTATGGTAAAGATTCAATATCCCCTACCGTTCCTCCGATTTCAGTAATGATGATATCGTAGTTCTGTTTTGAAAGGATTTTAATTCTACGTTTGATTTCGTTAGTAATATGAGGAATTACCTGAACTGTTTTTCCAAGAAAATCTCCTTTTCTTTCTTTTTCGATTACAGTCTGGTAAATTTTTCCTGTAGTAACGTTGTTGTTTTGGGATGTAGGAGCATCAAGATAACGCTCATAATGGCCTAAATCCAGATCCGTCTCCGCACCATCTTCAGTTACATAGCACTCTCCGTGCTCATAAGGATTCAAAGTTCCTGGGTCGATATTGATATAAGGATCTAATTTTTGGATCGTTACATTAAAGCCACGTGATTTTAGTAGAAGTCCCAGAGAAGCAGAAACGATTCCCTTTCCCAAAGATGAAGTTACACCTCCTGTCACAAAGATGTACTTTGTATTCTTTTTACTCATTAGATTAGGTTTGTGCAAAGTTAGGGGAAAAAGAAATACAAAGCAATCTTTTACATTTTGAAAATGGTAAAACATCCTTCAAACAATCATAAAACCTGATAAAAATTTTTATCTATATTTGGTATAAGCAAATGAAACAAAGCTATAACCATCATGATTTCCGTATATAAACTAAAACCAAAATTCCAGCAGCTCCTCACTCCTGTTTTGTTATTTTTTCATAGAAATAAGATTACGGCCAATCAGATTACGATCAGTTCCATTCTCTTATCCGTGGTTATTGGGATACTGTTCTGGAATGCGGATATTTCGAAATGGTTCTTCCTAAGTCTTCCCGTGGGATTGCTTCTGAGAATGGCTTTAAATGCTTTGGACGGAATGATGGCCAGAAAATTCAATCAGACCAGCAAACTCGGAGAGGTTTTGAATGAAGTGGGTGATATTGTTTCCGATGTCATTATATTTTTTCCTCTTCTTAAGTTTCAGCCTGAAAGTTTATATCTTATCGTTGTCTTCATCGTTCTTAGCATCATTAATGAAATTGCAGGAGTAATGGGAAAAATCGTAGGAAAGGAACGCCGTTATGACGGACCTATGGGAAAAAGTGACCGTGCCCTTATCCTTGGATTGTATGGTTTACTCACCCTTTTCGGAGTAAACATTACCGTTGTTTCCCCATACATTTTTGGAATTATCATTGTTTTACTCCTGATCAGTACTTATACACGACTTAAGAAATCTCTGAATGAAGCCTGAAGAAAATAAATTTGCAGATGTTCCTATACGGGTAAAAACATGGATCTACATCATTATTGTTTTTGCGCTGGGAGTTTCACATCCTCTTGCTATGACCATTTTGGTTTCATGGATAAGTTTTCAATGTTTTTTTGAATTTTCAAGGATGTTCAAAATTTATGATTCTCCACTTACTCCTTCAATTTTCATAAGTGTTTTACAGTTTTTCCTGCTCTATTTTTTGAATACTGATGTTTACCTTTTGTACAGTTTCCTTATAACAATCCTCATTGTATGCCGTTCTGTACTGAAAGGTTCCTCCGTAAAACAGATATACGGAATTTCCATTGCCTTATTAATATGCCTTATCGCTTTTCCGAATTTGCTATGGATAAGAAATCGTTTTGATGGGTTGAATGCCATTATCTTCATTGTAGTAGTGACTGAACTGAACGATGTATTTCAGTATCTGATGGGAAAGTTTTTCGGGAAACATAAAATAACGCCTCAAATCAGTCCCAACAAAACACTGGAAGGGCTTATTGGTGGTATTTTTATTACAATTATCCTGAGTAATATCTTAGGGTATTTTCTGCTTACAACAGATATGGTAACCAATTCTATTTTAGGACTTGTTCTGGGAATTTCAGGATTTTTCGGTGATATCTTCATGTCTTATGTAAAAAGAAAAACCGGTGTAAAAGATACCGGCAGCCTGCTTCCCGGACATGGTGGCCTTCTTGATAGAATGGACAGTCTGGTTTTTAATGCGCCTTTATTCTTTTGGTTATTTCCTCTTCTGATAAAAAATTAATGCCATGGAAGAAAAATTTAAAAGAGCTGTTATTTTTTCAGGAGGCGGAACAAGGCTGATGATTTATCTCGGAATCTTCGCTGCACTGGAAGAATTGGATCTTAAACCGGATCTCCTGATTGCTTCCTGTGGTGGATCATTTGCAGCAACAATCATCAATGCTTTTCCTGATCATCTTTCCCGGAAAGAATACCTGACATCTGAAGAATATTTTCAGTTTGTTTCAGGAACTGTATTAACAAGGCAGAGAAAACTTTCACAAATAGGAATTTTCTCACTAAAAAAAATTCTGGATAAAAGAAAAGCCCCATTCATTGAAGATGTTTTCAACCGATATCTTGTTGAAATGCTCCAAGATCTATCCAAATGTTTTCCAGCCATCAAAAATGTTCAGTTTTCAAAAGAAATACCTACCCTAATTATGGGTTCGGAGATTCTTTTTACCCCAAAAGAATGTGGACAAAAAAGAAATGAAAAAAAATTATATCAAAAAACAATCTTCACAGATCCGGAAACAGCAAAGAAGATTTACCCTGAACAAATTGTCAGTCATTCTGAAAGCTTAAAAAACAGTGCTGTTGAAGAAACGCTCAAAATAGTTACTGACTTTTCCATGCTTGAAAGTACCCGAGCTTCTATTTCCGATATGTTTTATGTAGAACCTGCATTTCTTAAGGGAAAATATTTTGCTGGCGGAGCTATAGATCTTGTTCCTGCAGAATTAAGTCAGCATCTCGCACAGGAAATCATTACCGAAAAAAAACAATCATACAATCCCGTGGAAGAAGCTCTTGTACGTTCTGTCCTTGGATTCAGTGGAAATGAAAGGCTTGCAGAGACAGACCAACTTTTATCAGGCTTCCAAATTGATACCATCAACATAAAACAGGAACTGGAAGGACATTATCTGAAAAAAGGAATTGACTGGAAAAAATTTGAAATCAATTTTTCGTTTCCTAAAAGTTATCAACAATTTGTGAAAGACATGGAAATACAATGGCAATATGGATTTGATCAGACCATGAAAACTATTAGAGGATGATGACAAATCCTCCAACTGAAGACGGGAAAATTCCCCTCCTCCGGAGGGGTGGCGAAAATTCAAAGAATTTTTGACGGGGTGGTTTTTAACACATAGTTTTAAGTTTCGGCTAAAGCCAATGGAAATGCAACCTATTGTGATCACGGGCTAAAGCCCGTGCCTATTGAATATCTTAGTTTTATAAATAATACTAAAACCATTAAGAAAGTTTAAGAAATAAAGTATAGTTAAGATGAATCATCCTGATTTTTAAGCTTAAAGCAAAGCTCATCTTCATATTCTAAACATCTTAAAAAAATCTTAATGTTTCAATCGTTAAAAACATTCACCTTATTTTCACTTTTAAAATCTATTTTTACATAGAATTGAAAACCATCAGACACTCATGAACGTTTTTATCGCAGGCGGAACTTCGGGTATTGGCTATGCACTGGCCAGACACTATCTTTCTAAAGGATACTGTGTAGGAATCTGTGGAAGAGATCTTACCAAAATCCCGGAGAATGATTCTAAAGATATAAAGGCTTTTCAGACAGATGTTTGTGACATCAACGCCCTGTTATCCACATTACAGTCTTTTCTTGTGGATAAAAATGAACTTGACATTTTCATTAACTGTGCAGGAAGCTATGCAGAAGATGTAGCAGGAAGAATTTCTTACGAAGAGGCTGAAGAAATGCTACAGACCAATATTCTGGGAACCGTTAATTTTTTCGAGGCAGCAAGAAAAGTAATGAAAAATCAGAAAAAAGGAAGGATTGCCGTGATTGCTTCTGTTTCAGGGATATTGGAATATGAAAATTCCAGTCTTTATACGAAGACAAAACGTTCTGTAATACAGATTGCCGATGCGTATCACCGTGCACTGAAACCTTTCGGAATTTCCGTCACTACAATTGCTCCGGGATATATTGATACCGAAAAATTAAGGCAGCTTAACCAAAATGACTTAAGTAAAAAACCATTCCTTACGGAGGTAGAAACTGCAGTTTCCATTATCTCAGAAGCCATAGAAAAACAAAAAAAGCTTATTATTTTCCCAACAAAAATGAAGTGGATGATGAAATCTTTATCCCTCCTTCCTTCTTCTTTATTAAATATCATCATGTTCAGAAAAGCCCAATGGATGAAAAACGACTGACAATACAACGAAAGCTGTACGCCTTGATTCTGTGTTCCATTGTATTTATGATGGTTTACAATTTTACAGCATGGTATATTTCAAAACTGACTGATGTTCCGTCCTTCGTTTTTAATTTTGAAAATTACATTCCATTTATTCCGTGGAGCATTATTCCTTATATGACCAGCGGAATCTTTTTCTGTCTGGTATTTTTTTTCTGTCAAAATAAACAACAGCTTAAAGTTTTAACACAGCGTATGCTCTTCGTAACGGTTGTTGCCGGAATTTGCTTCTTATTATTTCCCTTAAAATTTTCATTGTCCAAACCTGAAATCAACGACCCGGTTCTGGGATATTCTTTTCAGTTTTTAAAAGTATTTGATTCTCCTTTCAATCAGGCTCCGTCCCTTCATATTGCCTATGCTTTTATTTTCTGGTCTGTTTTCAGGAATTTAAAAAAAGGAAGATCATTCGTAATGCTTTGGCTTATTATCTTGGGAATTTCTACGTTGACAACGTATCAGCATCATTTCATTGATGTCATAACCGGAAGTATTCTTGCCCATTTTAGTTTTATCATCTTTCCTTATCAAAAAAATAATTTTCTGTATAGAAATTTTCATATCGCCAACCTCTATTTTTTATCAGGATGGTGTATTATTTTAATCGTATTTCTGGCTAATCAATTCATCGGAGAAACAGGGTTGTTATTTCTTTGGCCAGGGTTGATGATTATTCTGATCGGGTATCATTATCAGAAAAACAACATCTTCTTTTTAAAAAATAGAGCAGGACATATTCCGTGGATAAAAAAGATTTTCTATATCCCATATCTGTTAATTTACAGGATATTTTGGAGGTTTTTCCGGAAAAACAGAACTCCCTTGGAAATTATTCCCCAATTATATATTTCATCTAGACCTGATCGTGAAAGCATACAGGATTTCGGAATTAACAAAGCAACCCTTGTGTATGACCTGTCAGCTGAAATAGAAGAACTCTCTATCATAAAAGATACAGCAGTTTATCATTCTTTTCCTCTTCTGGACATTGGAACATTTGATAGTTCTGAAACCCAAAAGCTGGTTACGGAAATCACAGAATATTATCAGAAACTTCCGCCGGACGGTAAGATTCTGATCCATTGCACAATGGGATTCGCAAGAAGTTCAGTAATCGGAATTTTAGTAATCAAAAATATTCTATCTTTACCTCTTACAGAAGCAATAACCATGATGAAAACCCACAATAAGCATGCGGTCATACCTACTTATCTGGAGGATTTTCTGAAAAAATTTTAATCTATGAACAGCGGACATTTTACAAGTTTTGACAACAGTGAAATTTTTTATCGTGAGTGGAATTATCAACCTCAGCAGAAGAGTATCATCATGATCCACCGTGGACATGAACATTCTGAAAGACTAAATGATATTGCACAATCTCCTCAGTTTTCAAAATACAATATCTTCGCATTTGATCTTCGTGGGCATGGGTATACGAAAACCCAAACCTCATCTGTTTTTATGGATTATGTAAGAGATTTAGATGCTTTCTCTCAATTTATCAATTCCCAATACGATATAAAAACGGCAGACATTTTTGTTGTAGCCAATAGTATAGGCGGAGTGGTAGCTTCTGCATGGGCTCATGATTTTGCTCCTTCTATTGCAGGAATGGCTCTTTTGGCTCCAGCTTTTAAAATCAATCTCATTGTTCCTCTTGCTAATGAAATGATTACGTTAGGAACAAAGCTTAAGAAAGGACTGATAATTAAAAGCTATGTAAAATCTAAAATGCTGACTCATGATCCTGAACAGCAAAAAGCATATGATACAGATCCCATGATCTCAAGGTCCATTGACGCAGAACTTCTTATTGATCTGGCAAAAGCAGGAAAACGTCTGGTAGAAGATGCTGAAGCTATAGATACGCCGACTTTAATTCTGGCTGCAGAAAAAGATCATGTGGTTTTCAATAAAGATCAGAAAATATTCCATGAAAAACTGGATACAGATTTGAAACATTATGAAGTGCTGCCTGATTTCTTCCATGGGATTTTATTCGATACCGGAAAGGAAAAAGTCTACGATAAAATTGTGGATTTTGCTGAAAAATGCTTCAAGAGAGCAACAAAGCAAAACTCTCTTTCTCCCGACCGTTTTTCTGTAAAAGAATATAACGATCTGCAAAATAATGTCGGGAATAATCTGAATTTTAAAATGCAGAAATTTTCTTTAGGAAAAATCGGGAAACTAAGCAATGGAATGGCCATTGGTCTGAAATACGGCTTCGATTCCGGAGCTTCGCTGGATTATGTATATCAGAATCAACCCAAAGGCAAATTCGGCTTTGGAAAAATGATGGATAAAAACTACCTCAATGCAATCGGCTGGAAGGGAATCCGCATCAGAAAACAACATTTGCTGCAGCTTTTGGAACAAAATATCAAAACACTAAAACAACAGGGCAGACCTGTGAAAATACTGGATATTGCAGGCGGAACAGGAAATTATTTGTTCGATATCAAAGAAAAATATCCGGACGCAGAAATCGTTATCAACGAATTTGTAAAATCCAATATTGAAATCGGAGAAAAAGTTATTAAAGAAAAGAACTATCAGGATATCAGATTTACCAATTTTGACTGTTTTGATCCGCAAACCTATCAAAAACTGAATTTCGAGCCTAATATCACCATTGTATCTGGAATTTTTGAACTTTTCGGAGATAATGAAATGGCAAGTAAAGCAATTCAGGGCGTGAATTCAATTTCGGAAAAGAATGCCTTCATCATTTACACCGGACAACCATGGCATCCTCAGCTGAAAATGATTGCCTATGTACTGAATAACCATCAGAACAAAGACTGGATTATGAGAAGACGCTCGCAGAAGGAGCTGGACAGAATGATGGCTTTTAATACCATTCAGAAAGAAAATATGCTGATTGATGATTTTGGAATTTTCACTGTTTCTTCTGGAAAAGTAAACGTTTCAGATTAATACTATTTTCCATTCCCGCAGATTCTCTAACCGGTTTTTATAAACAAAAAAAGGTTTTCCATGAGAACGGAAAACCTTTTTATATTTTAGGCGTTGAATATTATTGCTTCACCAGTTCAAAGTAAGCGGTTACTTCAACATCTTTTGCAATACCTGCTCCTGTAGGATCATATTTGATTCCATAATCCAGACGGTTGATGGTAAACTTGGTCTGAATCCCCATAATTTGTTTTCCGTCTTTATTTTTTGTAATCCCACCGAAGGTAACCGGAGCCGTAATATCTTTCTCCACTCCTTTGATCGTCAGTTTTCCTTTAACAATATAGTTGTTGTTTTTATCTTTTGTAACGGAAGAGCTCTTAAATTCAATGGCAGGATATTTGGCCACATCAAAAAACTCTTCACTTATAAGATGTCTGTCTCTCATGTCCACTCCGGTATTAATGGTGGAAGCACTTATAGAAAAGCTTAAATCAGCATTATCCAGATTTGCCCCACTACTGGCCATCCTTCCGTCAAACTTATCGAATCTTCCCTGTACAAAGCTAATTCCCATATGTTTAATATTAAAATTGATGGAAGAATGCATATGGTCTACGTCCCACGTACCTTGTGCAAAGGTAACAACACTTAAAAACACAAACACGAAAGATAAAAATACTTTTTTCATTGTAATGATATTTTACATTAATATTTTAATTGAATGAGGCTAATATATGAAAGATATTTCTACCATGCATGGATTAGTTTTTAATATTAAGTTCAATTAGATTCTGAAAAAAAAATGCTTTTTTATACCTTCGCAGTATGGCAAAACTGAAAACAGCATATTTCTGTCAAAACTGTGGAACACAGTACCCTCAATGGCTGGGACAATGTAAAAACTGTGGAGAGTGGAATACCTTAGTAGAAGAGGTTGTTGAAAAACCTTCTCACAAAAATCCTCCTTTCTCAAAGACGAAACAACATGTCATCAATATTGTTGAAGTGGAAACAAGCGAGGAACCGAGAATAAAAACACCTTCCGAAGAACTGAACCGCGTTTTAGGAGGTGGAATTGTTTTAGGCTCCGTTACTTTAATTGGTGGCGAACCGGGAATCGGGAAATCTACCCTTCTGCTTCAGCTTGCATTAAAAATGAAGAAAAAAATCTTCTATGTTTCCGGGGAAGAAAGTGCATCTCAGATTAAAATGAGAGCTGACAGGCTTACGGATATTCAAAATCCGAACTGTTTCCTTTTTACAGAAACGTCATTGGAGAAAATTCTTCATGAAGCAAAAAAACTGGAACCGGATTTCATGATCATTGATTCCATTCAGACGCTGCAGTCTCAACTGATAGAAAGTTCTCCAGGAACGGTCTCTCAAATCCGGGAATGTTCCAATGAGATTATCAAATATGCCAAAGAAAATAATACTCCTGTTTTCCTTGTAGGCCACATCACCAAAGACGGCCAAATTGCCGGCCCAAAAGTCCTGGAGCATATGGTAGATGTTGTTCTGAATTTCGATGGAGACCGGAATCACCTTTTCAGATTGTTGAGAGCCAATAAAAACCGTTTTGGTTCTACCGCCGAAATTGGTATTTATGAAATGGTCTCCCAGGGATTGAAAGAGATTAAAAATCCTTCTGAAATTCTGATCACCAAAAAATTTGAAGAACTGTCCGGAAACTCCGTTGCCGTAACACTGGAAGGAAACAGACCTATGCTTTTGGAAATTCAGGCATTGGTAAGCACAGCTGTTTATGGTACTCCTCAAAGAAGCTGCACCGGTTTTGATTCAAAAAGGCTCAATATGCTTTTGGCTGTACTGGAAAAAAGAGCAGGTTTTCAATTGGGGGCAAAAGATGTTTTCCTGAATATTACCGGAGGGATAAAAACAGATGATCCGGCACTGGATTTAGCGGTCATTGCTTCTGTTCTTTCCTCCAATGAAGACATTGCCATTTCGGAACATTACTGCTTTGCCGGAGAAATTGGTCTGAGTGGAGAAATACGTCCTATAGCCCAGGTAGAACAAAGAATTACTGAAGCTGAAAAGTTGGGGTATGAAAAAATATTCGTTTCTAATCTTAATAAAATTCCGAAGAGAAAATTTGGAATAAAGATTGAAGAAGTGAGCAAAATTGAGGATTTTCACGAGAGACTTTTTTAATGTGAATGGTCAATTTTGCTGCGCAAGTCAATGGTCAATGAGGATGTAGATAAAAAAATTCACAAGCGAAGAGGATTTAGATTGTGAATGGTCAATTTTGCAAGCAAGTAAATTGTCAATTGGAATGTGGATAAAAAATTCACAAGCGAAGCGGATTTAGATTGTGAATGGTCAATTTTTGCTGCGCAACTCAATGGTCAATGGGATGTAGATAAAAAAAATTCACAAGCGAAGCGGATTCACTATTCACTATTCACTTTTATCAAACATTCACATTTAATTCATACCTTTAAATTATGAATTATCTGGCGCATTCTTTTCTTTCTTTTACCGACGGACAGATCGTGGGGCAGTTTCTTGAAGATTTTATCCGCAACAGGGATCGTTTTTCTTTCCCGAAAGATATTCAGGACGGAATTACCCTGCACAGAGCTATTGATACTTTTACAGATTCCCACCCTGCCATTCATGAAGCCAAAAAAGTGTTTGCTCCTTTGGTAAGATTGTACGCAGGTGCATTTGTAGATGTTTCTATGGATCATTTTGTAGCCAACGATTTTTCTTTACATACGCTTGATGGCTGGAAAGCTCATTCCCTTCGAGTCTACTGTGTTTTGAATGCCAATGAACAGTGGCTGCCCGAAAACTTCAAAAAAATGCTTGTTAAAATGGAGCATGATGACTGGCTTTATAATTATCGTGAAAACTGGGGAATTAAATTCAGTATTCAGAAAGTACTTAATAAAGCAAAATATCTTGATAAGGACATTCCTGTTTTTGAAGCTTTTTTAAAGAATAAAGAGCGTCTTCAGCAATGCTATGATGATTTTTTTCCTGATCTGCTCGCCCATGCAAAAGGTATCAATACCTTGATTCAGCTGGAAAATTAATATTTTCGAATTGGTTAAAACACAAAGTTCATGTCAAATAGCTTATCAGAAGTGAGCTAAGAAAGCGACAAAGTCGCTGACTAAGCTGAGTGGATATGAATAAGCTTAAAAGGAATCAATGAAGTTGATTCTACCTTTGCTCCCTTAAGAACATCACACAACAGGTTAAATCTTTACGTCAAACGAAAATAATCTAAACCGAATTGTAATTCTACTTGTCTTTTAGAGCTTTATAATAGGTTTAAAATTGCTTATAAAGATAACGGTTAGGATAAGTAAGTTTTTCACTTCTTCTTTCTCCATTCACAATAATATGGACAATATTGATCTGATCATCAAAAAGGTTATATAGAAAGCTTACCGCTGTTTCTACTTTTTTGGGAGTGGGTACAGATTCAGATTCCAGAAATACATTTACCGATTCCTGGTCTTCTTCATACCCGATATAGTTGACCTTCAAAAATTTATTGTCAACTTTTAATTTGAAATATTCTGAACAATATTTTTGCAGGGCATCATTCAATTTTGCTTTGTATTGTTCATCATTAAAATGAAAAGCGCCTCCATATTTTTTCCCTAAGCCATTTTCCATATCATCAAGGAAAAACCTTCCTGTCACTTCAAATGTTCTGGATTTTGAATTATAATTAATTTCCACAGAGCCTACATGGTAGGGATGAACGGCCTCATCGCTTACAAAACTCTGAAAGACGATGGTTACCAATACAAGAAATCCAAAAAAAAACTTACGTGACATGAATTTTATTTTAAGCAAATATAAAAAAAGCAACAGTTATAGAAACTGCTGCTTTTTTATTTGAAATTGATTACTGAATTTTTATTCTTTAATCACCTTTTTCGTAATTTTTGTATTATCCTCCAATACAATGGTGAACAGATAAGTTCCTCTTACCAGTGCTGAAACATCAATTTTACTTGCGTTGGTGTTGACATTTGCTGTTTTAACCAGTTTTCCTGAAGCATCATAAATAGTCACTGATCCTTTAGAATGTCTGCCCAACACTACATTCACAAAATCTTTCGCAGGATTAGGGGTGATATTCACCTCTGCATTGATCTTAACATCTGCTGTTCCCAGTGTTGTCCCTGTTTTAACAAAATATCCGCCAAAACCTGTTGTCTGGAAGCTTACTTCCCAGTATTGGTAGGTATCATTCCAGATAATATCTGCAATATCAGGAGTGATAATCGCTGCAGTTCCTCCAAAAGAAGCTACTGTACCTGTGGTACTTGTTCCTGTGTATTTTTCAATAAGAAGATTGGCTTTATTGGCAACATCGGTAGGTGAAGTAGGTAACTTCACTCCATTGGTAAGATTATAAGCATCGAAATCACTCTGCTTAAAGTATAAAGTTACTTTACCAGTTGCAGTCGTAGTGTTTGCATCCGAATTGATTTCATATCTTCTTGCCACATAGTTGGGCTGTGCATTATCCACCCATACTTTTGATGTTACATTTCCTGTTACGGTACTTGCGGCTTCTTTTTCTACTCTTGCTATAAGCTGGCAGATATTTGTAAAATAGTTATATCCATTGGCTACCGTGCTGGCTTTCGTTTGGTTGGAAGTTGCTAAATTCTTCACTTCAGCTACATTTTCATACACTACAGCTCTCATTTTAAAGTCAAATGTTCTTGAAGTCCAGGCTGTACCATCTGTAGATGTTTTAGATCTGTTATTAACTACTGCATTTTCAGCCTTCATGGCGATTCTTCCTCCCAAACCATTGACCACAATATAAAAATCTTTTCCGGTAACCATCTGTATATTCAGATCGGAAAGACTCACATAGTTCCAGGTAAACCTCTGTGTATTATTAAGCCACGAAGTAATCGTTTTAGTAGCTATAATATCCCCGGGATTTCCATTGGCATCCACTTTTCTGATTTGAATATCCACCGGAATATCAGAAGGAAGTGAAGTTCCCGTTAAAAACGAAAATCCTCCCAGTTTCCCTGTTAATGTTGGGGTATATCTGACAGCAAGAGCTATATTATCAAAATAATAATTTGATTCTGTATTGGCAATGATATAAGGTTCATCATACCCTACTGTTTCAAAATTAGATTTCACACATCCCAGTTCATCGGTAACGGCTTTATAAATATCTAATTTACCATATCCCCATCTCATATTCGGAACAGTACCGGTTGCCCCATCCATTCTTGCGTTAGCTGTAAGACGGGCTTTCACCTGTGCTGCTGTTAATGTGGGATTGGCCTGAAGCAATAATCCTACTGCGCCCGCTACTCCTGGCGAAGACATACTTGTTCCCTGGTTTTTCACATAATAGTTGGTTCCTGCAATAATATCTGTAGCTCCGGGAGAAGAATCAGCTGATCTGGTTGAAATCACATTCTGGCCGGAAGCCGCAATCTCCGGCTTTTGAACCCCATCTACTCTTGGCCCTTGCGCACTGAATGATGATATGGATTCCTGTGGAGTAAGGGTATAATAACCGCTCGTTCCGCTGTACCAGCTTGTTCTTCCTAAATATGAAGCCACGGTAATGGCATTAGAAGCATTCCCGGGAGACCCTACAATATATTCATTATCGCCATTTTGCAAAGTTGTACTCACTCCCTGACTGTACAACCAGCCATGTGTAGTAATCTGCTGGGTTCCGTTATTGGTAATTTCTAAGGTATAATTTCCCTGAACGTTTGTAGTTCCGGAAGTTCTGGTTATCACCATCTGAACATACCGCTTGTTGTTATCATTCCCCCAGTAGTTATACATTGTTGCTGTAAGCCCTCCTCCCAATATACTGTGAGCAGTAGTTGTGCTTATATTCTGTGTATACTGTTGTCCGTCCGGAGTAGTTAGTTTTGCTGTAACAGGAGTATTATCATTGGCATACATAATAAATGAAAATACTGAAGTTGCAGAAGTATTGCTTGAAACAGTAAAGGTATACGTCTGTGCCGCACCAGCCGCAATATCAAATTTTCTATGAAGATTGGCTCCATAATCATTACCTGCAGAAATAACCACTACTCTACCAGGTCCTGAAGTGGTAAAATTGTTCACCGCTACCTCATGGCTGGAAGTTCCGTCATGAGCAGTTCCCTGTCCGCCAATACTCATATTGACAACAATAGGTTTATTAAGCGCTGTTGCTACGTTTTTAAAATAGGTTAAAGCATTAATGGTATTTGTTGTAGGAAAGGATCCGTTACCACCTTTTACAAAAACAATATCTGCATCAGATGAAAATCCTTTATGTCTTTTATCCGTAAATGCAGAGCCATTGCCGGCTGCCGTCCCGGAAACGTGGGTTCCGTGTCCGTTTGTATCATTTTCACGCACAAATCCTGTTGGTGTTCCATCCAACTCATCTTCAATCTGTGCTCTTGTATACTCTACACCTGTTGAAAATCCTGTAGGGGTTGTCTCTCCTGCTTGTGCTGTGAGTGTCTGATCCCAGATGGAAACAATTCTGCTTTTGGTCTGATCATTGGCTTTTCTGAAGTCCGGATGTTTCCAGTCTATTCCACTGTCATAAATTCCGACTAAAACACCTGTTCCGTTATAAGCTGTGTTATTGAAAACTCCATCCTGCAAAAGGCTTGCTCCGGACTGAGCTCTGCTCACATCATTATGAAGTTCGTCAAACTCAGGAGCCATTACTGAAGTTACATAAGGAAGTTTCTTAAGCCGTTCAAGATCATCCATGGAGACCAGAGCAGTAGAAAATGTTGGCAGCTGACTTTGGATCAGGAAACCATCAGCCTTCAGTTTTTCAGGCTCTTTCGTATAGATAATACATGAATACATAGTCTGAGCTCCCTTTGAAGTCACTACCAGATGCTGGTCAAGTTTCATATCGGGACGTTCCAACTCTTTTACTGCTCTACCATTGGTAATATTTTCTTTATTTTTCAATAAAATATCAAACCGGGAGTCCAATTTCTGTACCTGACCGTAAAAAGCGTAGGAATATAATCCCAAAAAGGCTGCTGTAGCATTTCTAAGAAGCTTCGCTCCTCCAGGTGAAATGTTTACATTTGTAGAAAATAATTTTTTAATATCCATATTTCATTTTTATGCAATACAATTATACAATTTTTATTCAATACATAAATAATATAAGACATTAATAAAAATCAAGCATAAAAATTAAACCAAACAATAAAACCAACCCCACTTTAACAATATATTCAAAACATAAAATTTTTTAATCAAAATGCAGGATTTCCTTTTTTATTTAAACCTTGGATGGGAACATATTATTTCTCTGGATGCTCTGGATCATCAGCTTTTTGTACTGGCATTGATCGCTGTTTATTCCTACAGTGACTGGAAAAAAATCCTAATTCTGGTGACTGCATTTACAATAGGACATTCCATTACATTAGCTTTGAGTATTCTGGATGTCTTCAGAGTTCCTTCTGACTGGGTTGAGTTTTTAATTCCTTTAACCATTGTTCTGACTTCTTTGGATAATATTATCATGAAAAATCAGAAACAGACCTTGATGCGGGCCAATTACTACCTCGCATTAATCTTTGGACTTGTTCACGGAATGGGATTCGCCAATACGGCAAGAGTAATGATTGCAAAAAGTCAAGGTATTGCTTTACCGCTATTGGGTTTCAATATAGGTCTTGAGCTTGGCCAGATTGTAATTGTTGCTGCGATTTTAATCATCCTGTTTATTTCACTCAATCTTTTTAAAGTGAATAAAAAAGACTGGATTCTGTTTGTTTCTTCCGGGGTATTTGCTTTATCCCTGAAAATGACTCTGGAAAGAATTCCGTTTTAAAAGTTAAATATTTTTATTATTTCAGCAGCTAATTCCTATCTTTGATCATTAATAAATCATTTCGGTTATGAAACTAAAAGTTGTTATACTTTCACTTTCTGTATTTGCATATACAGGTTTCACCGCACAAAATATTCAGAATAACCCAGGCAGCAACCATGGCAACAAGTTTGAGCAGCTGGGAACGATTCTACCAACACCCAATATTTACAGAACAGCTTCAGGAGCTCCCGGACACGGATACTGGCAAAACAGAGCCGACTATAACATTTCTGCTTATCTGGATGAGGATAAAAGAAATCTGAAAGGTTCGGAAACAGTTACGTACTACAACAATTCTCCGGATGAGCTGGATTATATATGGTTGCAGCTTGATGAAAACGAACACTCAAATATCAGAAATGCCGGATATGACGCTTCATCTGTTCTTCGTCCTTCCACTACAGACCAGCAGCTTAAAATTTCTGAGCTTCCTGTGAAAGATAATGGCTATGGAGTAAATCTTGAAAAAGTGACTGATGCTTCAGGGAATCCTTTGAAGTATACCGTTAACAAAACCATGATGCGGATTGACCTTCCCAAAGTTTTGAAAAAGGGAGAAAAATTCGTTTTCAAAGTAGACTGGAATTACAATATCTCTAACAGAATAAAGATGGGAGGCCGAGGCGGTTACGAAAACTTCCCCGAGGATGGTAATGATCTGTATACGATAACACAATGGTATCCAAGAATGTGCGTGTATAGCGACTTTCAGGGATGGCAGAACCACCAGTTTACCGGAAGAGGTGAATTTGCATTGGTTTTCGGAGATTTTAAAGTTTCTATGAATGTTCCTGCCGATCATATTGTAGGAGGAACCGGAGAATGTAAAAACTACGATCAGGTATTAACAGCTGATCAGTTATCAAGATACAGAAAATCTGAAAATGCAGCGGAACCCATCGAAATTGTAACATTGGATGAAGCTAAAAAAGCAGAGAAAAATCATTCAAAACAAAGAAAAACATGGGTTTTTGAAGCAAAGGATGTTCGTGATTTTGCATGGACTTCTTCCAGAAAATTTGTCTGGGACGGAATGCGTGTAACGATCCCTGAAAACAATAACAAGGTAATGGCAATGAGTTTTTATCCAAAAGAATCTTATGGCCTTTACAGAAAGTTTTCAACAAAAGCTGTAGCGCACACCATTAAAACCTATTCAGAATTTACCATTCCTTATCCATATCCTGTAGCACAGTCTGTAGAAGCTTCTAATGGAATGGAATATCCGATGATCTGTTTCAATTTCGGGAGAACTGAGAAAGACGGAACGTATTCTGAAGGAACAAAAAATGGGATGATTGGAGTAATTATCCATGAGGTTGGTCACAACTTTTTCCCGATGATCATCAATTCTGATGAAAGACAGTGGGCATGGATGGACGAAGGTTTGAATACATTTACTGAATATCTTACAGAAGAGAAGTGGGATAACAAATTCCCATCTAAAAGAGGGCCGGCATGGACGATTGTAGATTACATGAAACTCCCGAAAGATCAGCTGGAGCCTATCATGAGTAATTCAGAAAATATTGTTCAGTATGGACCGAATGCCTATTCAAAACCTGCTACAGGACTGAATATTCTTCGTGAAACAATCATGGGAAGAGAGCTTTTCGACAAAGCATTTAAAACGTATGCTAAAAGATGGGCATTCAAACATCCTGAACCTGCAGATTTATTCCGCACCATGGAAGATGCCAGCGGTGAAGACCTTGACTGGTTCTGGAGAGGCTGGTTCTACGGTACAGATCCTGTAGATATCGCTATTGATAAGGTAACGGTAGCTGTTCCTAATCTTGAATCTGATCCAAAAGCAGCTGCAGAAGTAAAATATCAGGTTGAAAAACCTTTGGTTAACAGTTTCGAAGACCTTTCAAAAATCAGAAACAGAGAGGATAAGAATATCAAATTCTATGTAGACGGAGATAAAGATCTTCAGGACTTCTATTACAGATACGACAGAGGCCAGGAAAAGGTAGATAATAATAAGGAATACACTGTAAAACCAGCAGCCAATCTTCCTTTAGATGCTAAGGACAAAGAGAAATTCAAAAATATTACAGGCTATCAGATAGACTTTGTGAATAAAGGCGGACTGGTAATGCCGATCATCCTTGAATTCACTTTTGAAGACGGATCAAAATTATATGATAAATCTTCGGCTCAGATCTGGAGATTGAATGAGCAAAAGATTTCCAAGACGTATTATTTCGACAAAAAATTAAAATCTATTCAGCTTGATCCAATGAGAGAAACGGCTGATATTGATACCACTAATAATGTTTGGAGCAGTACCGGATCTGGCAGTGAAACTTCAAAATTCCAACTCTTTAAACAAAAACAGGAAGGAGGAACTGTAAGAGGAGGCTCAACCGGAAAGGTTAATCCAATGCAGGCTTCAGGAAAGAGTTAAAAAACAAAACGTTGTAACTTTTAACAAATACAGCACTACTTATTATTAAAAAGATCATGAGAACTATTCTTTTCCTTTTAATACTAAGTAGTGCTAATTTTTTTTCTCAAAAACTGCTTACGCCTGAAAATGCTGGAATCAATCCAAAATTAATACAAGATGAAACTTCCGAAGCTCTATGGTTTGCAGAAAATGCAGGAACAAAAATAGAAATAGGACGCATTACCACCGAGACAAAAAAACTGAACAAAACAGATCTTCTGATCAGAACAACTGTACAAATGAAACAGGCTCCTGATGCAAAATGGACAGATTCTACCCTTGTGAAAATATCGAACTTCGGTCCTATTTATCATTCTTCTTACAATATAAACAGAGATACGGTTCTCAAGTCTGGGAAACATAAAGTCACCGGATATTATCTGGATAAAAAATCTCAGAAAAAAGATATCATTGAAATCCCTGCTGTACATTATTTTGATAGCAGCAGCTATGCAATGCTGATACGCTATCTTCCTTTGAAAGAAAATTACACTGCTGAGATTTCTATTTTCGATTACAATCCAAAATCTGAGAAAAAAGGATTAATGAAAGCCTATATTCTGGATACTCAAAAAGCAGAATATAAAGGAAAACCAGTTTGGGTAGTCAAAACAAATGATGATATCAGCAACAAAACAGCTACCACAACCTATTATATTGATCCTGCAACAAGAAAAATTGTAAAACAGGATATGGATATGGCAGGAAGAAAAATGTCTTTGGAAATAACTCAGTAAATTATTGAAAACCAAACACCAACACCTTTTTTTCGTCTATAAAAAATATAACAATCCGGCTTAAAAAGTTTTATATTTGAATCACCATAAACACCAGATGTCAAAAGCCTGATTGACTTTAAATGCTCAGGAACGTACAAATCAAAATATTACTTATGAAAAATGCCAGATTACTAAGCAGAGATGCTCAAAAAAAAATCCATGGCGGAATTGCTGCCAGATTGGTATGTTGCGAACGCGACGATAATGGAAAATGTACTTTATGGATCGGGCCTGGACAAAACTGTCCTTAGTTCTATCATCTCATAACAATTTTGAAGAAAGCCGGAAGTTTCCGGCTTTCTCTGTTTACATTCTCAACCTGAAGTATATCTATTACCATTGAAGAAAAACCATTAACAACTGATAATCAAAATTTTATTAAAAAAAATATCAATAAAATATATCACATCATAAGGAAAAGTACTATCTTTGATTCTCTTATTTTACACCAAGTGTCAAAATCCTGATTGACTTTAAATGTTCAGGAACGTACAAATCAAAATATTAATAACTATGAAAAATGCTAAATTATTGAGCAGAGACGCTCAGAAATCGATCAATGGTGGAGCAGCAGGACGCGTTTGCTGTGAGTACAATTACAAAGGACAGTGTATTCTTTGGATTGGACCTGGACAATATTGCCCATAGTTCTATCATCAGATAACAGTTTAAAAAAAGATTGTTTCAAAAGTCAATAACTTGACTTTTGAAACAATCTTTTTAGTTTAAATGCGCTTTCACATTCTTTTTATAGGTTCTTCCCAACGGAAGCTCTTCTCCGTTTTTCAGAAAAACATGACTGGAATTATACGAATTAATATGTTCTAACAATACAATATAAGACTTGTGAATTCTGATGAAACCGAAATGCTGAAATTTCTCTTCAAAATTTGACATTCTCTCCAGAATCATATACTTTTTCAACGGCGTCATCAGCACAATATACTCTCCGAATCCCTGTATCCAGAGAATATCTTTGAGAAAAACCTTATTCATCACATAATTGGATTTGAACATAATATAGTCTTCCTGATGGTGATTATTTGCCGAGTTTTTAAACTGAACAAAATCTCTTGCTTTATTGACCGCTTTTCTAAAAGTATCAAAATCCACAGGCTTTATAAGATAATGAACAACATCCAGTTCAAATGCTTTCACTGCATATTTTGTTTCCAGCGTCAGAAAAATACACAGCGGAGGATCGGGAAGCTGCTGTAAAAGCTCTACCCCATTGATTCCAGGCATATTGATATCGAAAACCACCAGATCCACTTTGTTGGTTTTCAGAAAAGCCAGCGCTTCTTCCGGTTTTTGAAAGGAAGCCAGCAATTCAACATCTTCAAGCTGATCACAATATTGTTTTACAAGCTGCAATGCAGGATATTCATCATCTACATTAACGATAGTCAGGTTAGCCATTGATAGTAATTGTTAAAGCAATTTTATATTGATCATGTTCTTTCGGTCCGGAATAAAATTCATACTGATCAGGATAAAATTTTTCCAAGATATGAATAATTGCCTCATTACCCAATCCGTGATAATTAGATTCAGCTGCATGAATTCTATCTTTCCCTACAGAATTTATAATTTCAAAATACAATTCAGAGCGCTCAATATTACAGAATAATTTTATAAAACCATGAGCATCCTCTCCTATTGCTGAGTGTTTTAAAGCATTTTCAAATAAAGTAAGAAGTATAGCAGACGGGATTTCAGCAACGTCAAATTCTTCCTGCTCTTCAATATCCATGACAATATCAAGCTGGTTATTATATTTAAGCTGGTACAACGCAGCAAGAGCTTTCAGGGAAGAAAATTCCTGGGAAACCGTTACTTTTTCTTTTCCGCTGTCATAAATAATATACTTCAGAAGTTTACTCAACTGCAAAATAGAATCTGAGGTCTTCTCGGAATGGGTAAAACTGTTTGCGTATATATTATTAAGGGTATTCAGCAAAAAATGAGGATTCAGTTTAGACTTCAGCAAATCAAGATACAGCTGATCTTTCTCCTCTCCAAGGCTGATCACATCCTGTTCTATTAAAAATTTGTCTTTGGTAATTCCCAAAAAAGATCCCACCAGAATGATGATTCCCTGTGAAATGTACACATTGTACAGAAACCCAACGTGAAAGCCCTTTCCACTGAAATCCATCTGAAAAACAGCAGGCTCCCACAGAATCCTGAAAAGGCTGGAAACCAAAAAGCAGATTAAAGCATAGAGAATAAACTCCGGATACTTATTGGATAAATAAAACCGGGGAACCAGATAATAGTACACCAGATAATAAATTCCCACATTGAAAATTGTATTCAAAATAATGCTTATCACCAACTGAGTTGAATCCAGGAAGTAGTTTTCGGTGAAATAAGTCATCAAAATGAAGATAAAAAGGAAAAAAATATGCTGAAACCTCAACAAAAATTTCCAACGGTACTTCATAAGGCTTTCCAGAATCTTACCACTAAATAAAATTCTGATAATCAATAATATAATAATAAAATTAATGATTAAAAACATAGTCCATACCTTATTTTGAAACGCATCAAATATAATATCTTTTTGTCTCAAAATGCAGTTCGTTGAGAAAAACTGTCATTGATTGAAAAAATCCGGGTCCGCTCTTCCGAATAAATATATTTGAGAAACCGCAATATTAATCAAATATTTCATGAAACTTAATATAAAATTAACGCTTATATTATCATTTTGTCTGACAAATGGTCTTTTATACAGTCAGAGCAAAGACAATTATAATATGTGGTTTCAGTACCTGATGTCTGCAAAGATTACTGATAAAAGTACTTTAACTGCCCTTACCCAATACCGTTCCTTTGACCTGGCTTACGACACAAGACTTTTCCTTGTGAATGCTTATGTAGACTATGAAGTGGCAGAAAATATAAGACCTGCCGCAGGAGCGATGTTTTTGATTCTTGAATCTTATAATGCTGACGATTCTAAAAAGATTCGCTACGAAAAAAGGCCATTTCAACAGGTAACCGCTGATTACTACATTGGCAGAACCTCAATATCCAACCGCCTTAGAGTGGAAGAACGCTTTATCAGTAACCCTGATGAATTCGAGGTAAGAATCCGATACCTCATCTCTGTCAGAATTCCTTTCAATAAAAAAGGAGAAAAAGAAAAACTCTATGGTATTCTTAAAAATGAAATAAGAATGAATATTGATAAAACAGAGCCTTTCGACAGCAATCGTATTACTGCAGGCCTGGGAATAAAAGTAGGGAAAAATTCTGCGCTGGAGCTTGCCTTTATTAATCAGATGGAAACCGGAAAAACAAGCAATTACGGGTTCATAGGCTTCAGAAACAGCTTTGACTGGAGAAAAAAGAAACAACAATAACCTCATTAACATTATACTACATTATGCTTACATTTCTTGGTTTTTTAATGATTTTCATCTTCATGATCCTCATCATGAACAAAAAGATGACCCCGCTTACGGCTTTAGTCCTTGTACCTGTACTTATAGCTGTGGTGGCAGGATTCGGGCCTGACCTGGGGAAAATGATGAAAGATGGAGTAAAAGAAATAGCACTTACGGGGGTTATGCTGATTTTTGCCATCCTGTATTTCAGTCTGATGATTGATACCGGGCTTTTTGAACCTCTTGTGAATGCCATACTAAAGGCTGTAGGAGATAATCCGGTAAAAACAACCATCGGGACTGCCCTTCTCACCACACTTGTTTCTTTAGACGGAGATGGCTCTTCCACTTACATTATTGTGGTGGCAGCATTACTCCCGCTTTATAAAAAACAGGGCATGAACCCTTTAGTTCTGACCTGTATCATCATGCTAGCCGGTGGAATTATGAATATTTTACCATGGGGAGGACCAACTGCCAGAGTAATGAGTTCTCTAAAACTGGGACATACTGAAATTTTTGTTCCTATGATTCCGGTAATGCTGATCGGGCTGGTATGGGTATTCTTTGTTGCCTATATTTTAGGAGTCAGAGAGAAAAAAAGAATCAGCAAACATGGTAAATACACCAAATACAGCGGACAGGATATTGCTGGCGAAAATGATCCCGCATTAAGACGTCCAAAACTTATCATTGTCAATTTAATCCTGACCATTATTTTGCTTTGTGTGATGATTCTTGACATTATTCCTTTGGGAGTTGCTTTTATGATTGCTTTCTGTATTGCTTCCGTGATCAATTATCCTAAACTGAAAGACCAGCAGAAGATTATTTCAAAACATGCCGGAAATGCTTTATCTGTGGCGGGAATGATCTTCGGTGCAGGTATTTTCACCGGTATTCTGAATGGTACCGGAATTATGAGTTCTATGGGAAATAGTATCATCAGTATCGTTCCAAAAACCTGGGGTGGCTATCTGAACATTATCACCGCCATATTCAGTGTACCGCTTACCTTTTTCCTTACCAATGATGCTTATTATTTTGGAATCCTTCCAGTTATTACAGCTACAGGCAGCCAGCTGAATATTCCACCTGATATTTTGGGACGTGCCAGCCTTGTAGGACAGGCTTCTCATTTATTAAGTCCTCTGGTTCCTTCCACTTATCTGCTGGTTTCACTGGCAGGTGTTGAATTCTCCGACCACTTGAAATTTACCTTAAAGTGGGCTATAGGATCATCAATCGTAATGTTGCTGGGTGCTTTGGTTCTTGGTATTATATAAGGTTATATCTTTGAATTCTGTAATCTTATCCTAAAACGAGAATGATGAAAACTGCCAAGCAAAAAACATTTACAGACTCTTATTTAAGAAATCTTACGCTTTATGTGTTCACAGCGATCATCTGTGGAGCATTAACCGGTTATTATTTTCCGGAAATCAGTAAGCATCTGGAAACGGTAAGCAGTTACTTTTTCATGCTTCTTGAGGTTTTGATTATTCCGGTAATTTTTATTGCTGTAACGTATGGAGTAAGCTATATTTTCAGCACCAAAAATGCTTTTAAAATTGTAAGTCAGATGGTTCTGTATTTTATAATCATCACTTCCATCAGTATTGTATTGGGGATCGGATCAGGTCTTCTTTTAAAACCGGGAGCGAATACGGGGATTATTCTTTCTTCACACAAGGCGTTACCCGAAAGGTTTCTAACCAGGACTACGAATCCTTTACATATCAGCAACTATGTATTTTTTCTTTTACTCTCCATATCTGCGGGAGTTGTAATTGGTCTTTCAAAGAAAAAAAATAACATTCTTAAAGCTATAGATGTAGGAAGGAACTTGTTTTTCAAACTCATCAAGTATGTGTACCTGTTTCTCCCGATAGTCATTTTCTCTAATATCGCTTACGGAATTTCTGTATACGGAATTAATACTTTGCTCCCATTAAGTAAGATTGTTGCCACAGTATATCTTACCTGTGTATTTTTCATCTTCGGGATATTAGGGGTTGTAACAGCTTATTTTAAAATTAACCTTTGGGATTTTTTAATCAGCATCAAAGAAGAAATCATTCTTGTTATAGCAACGTCTTCATCAAAGACCGCCTTCCCAATGATCTTTGATAAAATGGAATCACAGGGTTATGACCGGAAGATTCTCCGCCTTATTATTCCTCTAGGATACAATTTTAATCTGGCCGGAGCTTGTATCTACCTTTCAATTTCATGTATTTTCCTTATCCAGTTTTATAATATTCCTCTTACCATAAAAGATTATTTCTGGCTTTTTATCACCATTTCCATTGCTTCAAAAACTGCTTCAGGGGTACCGGGATCCGGTTTTCTTGCCCTGATGTTTACCTTAAGCCGTTTTGGAAAAATCCCCACCACAGATCTTGCCCTTTTATACAGCGTAGACCGCTTTATGAATGAAGCCAGATCAGTTACCAATTTCATAGGCATTTCAGTTTCTGCAGCCATTATTTCAAAACTTAATCAACATTCTATTCCCTTAAAAAATGATATTTCCTGATTTTACCCTCCTTTTCAATGACATCTTACAAAACCCTGCAAAATCTTTAGCCATTATCGGCAATCTCATCCTGATTGAAAGTCTCCTTTCTGTGGACAACGCCGCAGTATTGGCCACCATCGTAATGGATCTGCCCGAACATCAAAGAAAAAGAGCTTTGAAATATGGAATCCTGGGTGCTTATCTATTTCGGGGACTTGCTCTTATTTTTGCTTCTGTTCTGATTTCCGTTTGGTGGCTGAAACCACTGGGAGGATTATACCTGATCTATATTTCTCTGGACTGGCTGATCAAAAAGATGAAAAATAAAAACGATGAAGAAAGTGCAGACGAAAGTCCTGACAAGGAATCCAGCTGGCTGTATAAAAATTCCATCGGGCTGCTGGGACAATTCTGGGCAACCGTTGCTATTGTGGAAGTAATGGACCTTGCTTTTTCTATAGATAATGTTTTTGCGGCAGTTGCTTTCTCTGATAATTTACTTCTGATTACCCTCGGCGTATTTATAGGGATTTTAGCGATGAGATTTATAGCGCAGTGGTTTGTCCGCCTTATGCAGATATTTCCTTTCCTGGAAACTGCCGCGTTTATTGTGATTGCTATTTTAGGAATTAAACTAAGTTTATCTTTATTTGAGCACTTCTACCCTGCCACCGCATTCGCTCAATTTCTAGGCAGCCATACCATGGAAATTTTAGTTTCCGCCATTACCGTTCTTTTATTTGTAATTCCTGTAGTGACCAGTTATCTTGTTGGATTTCCAACCCGTAAAAAATAATTTTTCTGCCAAATTTTCACATTCGGAAACAAAAGTCTGCCATTTCAGCCACCATGGTCTCATGGCATACATTTAGAGAATTACAACACAGAAATAATTAAAAAATAAACATATTATGTCAGTAAACTTTAAACCATTGGCAGACAGAGTTCTGGTAGAGCCAATCGCAGCAGAAACTAAAACAGCTTCAGGTATTATCATCCCGGACACTGCAAAGGAAAAGCCGCAAGAAGGTACTGTAGTGGCAGTAGGCCCTGGTAAGAAAGATGAGCCTACAACAGTTCAGGTAGGTGACAAAGTTCTTTATGGAAAATATTCAGGAGCTGAATTGAAGCTGGAAGGTAAAGATTATTTAATCGTAAGAGAAGCTGATTTATTAGGAATCATCGGGTAAATCTGTGCGTTGTACAATGTAAAACGTACAATGTATTCATGACTGATAAAAAATCAAACATTAAAAAGTAAATCTCGTACAATGGTACATTATACATTGTACTTTAATACAACTAAACATGGCAAAAGAAATAAAATTCGATATTGAATCAAGAGACGCTCTAAAGAGAGGGGTAGATGCATTGGCTAATGCAGTAAAGGTAACTTTAGGTCCTAAAGGGAGAAACGTAGTGATCGAAAAATCTTTCGGTGCTCCACACGTAACTAAGGATGGTGTGTCTGTTGCAAAAGAAATCGAACTTGAAGACAGAGTAGAAAATATGGGAGCTCAAATGGTAAAAGAAGTAGCTTCCAAAACTAATGATATCGCAGGAGACGGTACTACTACCGCTACTGTATTGGCACAGGCTATCGTAAGAGAAGGTCTTAAGAACGTAGCTGCAGGTGCTAATCCAATGGATCTTAAAAGAGGGATCGACAAAGCTGTAACTGCAGTTGTTGAAAACCTTAAAGCGCAGTCTCAGGCTGTTGGAGATTCTACAGATAAAGTAAAGCAAGTTGCTTCTGTATCAGCTAACAATGATGAGACTATCGGTGCATTAATCGCTGAAGCTTTCGGAAAAGTTGGAAAAGAAGGTGTAATCACTGTAGAAGAAGCTAAAGGTATCGATACAACAGTTGACGTTGTAGAAGGTATGCAGTTTGACAGAGGATACCAGTCACCATACTTCGTGACTAACCCTGAGAAAATGTTAGCTGAACTAGAAAACCCATATATCCTTTTAGTAGAGAAGAAAATCTCTTCAATGAAAGAATTGTTACCGGTTCTTGAGCCAATTGCACAAGGTGGTAAGTCTCTATTGATCATCTCTGAAGAAGTTGAAGGTGAAGCTTTAGCTACTTTGGTAGTAAACAAACTAAGAGGTTCTCTTAAAATTGCTGCTGTAAAAGCTCCAGGATTCGGAGACAGAAGAAAAGCAATGTTAGAAGATATTGCAATCCTTACAGGTGGACAGGTGATCTCTGAAGAGCAAGGTTTCACAATGGAAAACATCTCTTTGGATATGCTTGGAACTGCTGAGAAAGTAACGATCGACAAAGACAACACTACTGTTGTAAACGGTGGTGGTGACGAAGCGAAAATCAAAGGAAGAGTAGCTCAGATCAAAGCTCAGATGGAAACTACAACTTCTGACTACGACAGAGAAAAACTTCAGGAAAGATTAGCTAAGTTAGCTGGTGGTGTTGCTGTTCTTTATGTAGGTGCTGCTTCTGAAGTAGAAATGAAAGAGAAAAAAGACAGAGTAGATGATGCATTACACGCTACAAGAGCGGCTGTAGAAGAAGGTATCGTTGCAGGTGGTGGTGTTGCTTTAGTAAGAGCAATCTCTGCTTTAGAAAACCTTACAGGAATCAATTCTGATGAAACTACAGGGATCAAAATCGTGAAAAGAGCAATCGAAGAGCCATTAAGACAAATCGTTGCTAACGCAGGTGGTGAAGGTTCTGTAATTGTTGCTAAAGTAGCAGAAGGAACAGGTGACTTCGGATACAACGCGAAAACTGACGAGTATGTTCACATGCTTGAAGCAGGAATCATTGACCCAACTAAAGTAACAAGAGTTGCCCTTGAAAATGCAGCTTCTGTATCTGGAATGCTTCTTACTACTGAATGTGTAATCACTGAAGTAAAGAGCGCTGAACCAGCTATGCCAATGGGTGGTGGAATGCCAGGAATGATGTAACAACGTGTCGTTGAGACAAATTTAATATACTAACCGCTCTGCTTTGTAGAGCGGTTTTTTGTTTTATGGTTTCCCATAAGGAAATATTATATTTATATTTTAAATTTAATGATTAACAAATAGGTAACTAAAGCCAAAACAATTGGCACAATAATGTATGTATGATATTTTACGAAACACATTACAATAAATGAAAGAAATTATTGAAGGGTTAAATTTACCCAAACAGATATTAGATAAAACCAGTGCATTTTTAAACAAATTATTTGGTCCATCAATTGATGAATTTGGAGAATTGTTTGCTGATAAAGTAAAATTTACACGATTAAAAAACCAAATAAAAATTTTTAATAAATCAAGAGAATTACTTGAAAAAAATGGATTGGAGCCTAGAGAATTAAATCTTAAAACATTAGTTCCATTAATTGAGAAATCGTCAGTAGAAGATGATGAACAACTGCAAGATAAATGGGCAAATTTAATTTCAAATATTTCTACTTCACCTGAAACGGGATTAGAACCTAGATTAATTAATACTCTATCATCTCTTTCATCTTTAGAAGCAAAAATTTTAGATTTTATATTTGAAGAATTCTGCATAAAAAGAGACCTTCGACTTGCATACTTAATGAAAAGTTCTTTGATAGAAAAGAATTATACAGAAAAGGACATTAATTTAGATGATATAATTATTACATTTAAATCAATCAAAAAAAATTTTAATTTGAATAATGAGTTCACAAAAATTTATATAGACAATTTAGAATCATTAGGTTTATTAAGATACGAGGAACCTGAAATAGAAATAGATAGCGGTTCAACTTCGGCAAACTTGAATGAAGATGACATTGATCTTGATTGGGACATTTCGGCAAACTATAATAGTTCAGATGATTTTCATATTACTACTTTCGGGAATTATTTCATCAATCAATGTAAAACTCAGAAATAAAAACTTCACCTAAAAAGATATTGACAAAATGCGGGATTAAGTACAAGGTTGACTAATCGTTTTCTTTAGCCGTCAATCTTTTCCAATTCTACATTCTTTCTTAATTTAGTTACATTAAAAAAGTGCCGCATTAAACTTTCAGTCAATTTCACACCGCATTTTCATAAATCCGTTTTCCATTAGTTACAATTTTAAAACAATAAGAAATGAATTATAAAAAGTATGGACTTTTCACCCCTTCAAGTATAAATTTATATACTGAAACAAATATTGACAATCCAGATAATTTTTTAAAAAGAAATGCCATTTTATTCGAAAACTTAGTAATTATTCCAATTGGCATTGGAAAACTTGACGGATCAATGTTTTTTACTAAAGAATCATATTTAAATGCATTTTCGAGAGAAAAAATTAGTAATAAAAAAGATTTTTCTGATATATTAATAAGTATTGAAGAATTTGTTGATGATGAAAAAATTCAAGAGCACTTATATATGCCTAGAAATACTAATAATTCAATGTGGCAAGGAGAAAATTCATCTTTATATGTTAACTTCGTCATGGAATATGTTCAAAAGAAGAATGGATATAATAAGCCTGATATTCAAAGTCGAGAACATAAACAAGAGTTGGAATATTATGTAGGAACAATTTCAGGTGATTTTCAAACATTAACAGAAACATCATTAATGTTTCCAGAACTAACTGGGCTATATTCGGAATTGCATGAGCAAGCTTTTAAAGCAACATACAGTACAGAAATAAATGCTACCAAAGAAAAAAAAATAATTAGTAATATTGAATCAATTAACCATTTTGATTTTGGAGCTTTATCTTGGAACGAAATAATAGAATTAAGAAATTCTCATTTTGCAAAGGATTTTAGGAAAAAAATCTTTGAATGGACTAGTGAATTTAGTAATGGGGTTAATAGTAGTGAAGTCGAGAGAAAAATTGAAAAGTTTATTGATGATGCAAAATTTGATTTTATAGATAAAAGAAAGCCAAATTTATTAAAGTCAACAATAACAGGAATTTTAGGAAATATACCTTCTAGTTTTTTGTTTAACCCTGTGAGTGTAATTTCATCTATCGAACAAATATTCAAGGATAAAAAAACTAATGATGAATTTGGTTGGTTAATGTTTATTCAAAAAGCAAGAAAAAGCTGCAGTTAACATTGTAATGGCAAAACGTGGGACTAAACTTTGAATTGAAAGGCCCTTAGCTGTGCAAAGTCTCCCCACCTGGTGCAAAAAAAACATCTGAAGCCAAGAGGCTTCAGATAGCGAAGCTGCCCTTGAAAATGCAGCTTCTGTATCTGGAATCCTTCTTACAACTAAATGTGTATCACTGAGGTAAAAAGCGCCGAACCAGCTATGCCAATGGGTGGTGGAATGCCAAGAATGATGTAGTAGCGTAAGCTAAGACAAATTAATATACTAACCGCTCTGCTTTTGTAGAGCGGTTTTATATTTATAAATTGTTGGAAAATAGAAAATTCAGATACTTTACAGTAGAAGATTATACTATTTAAAATATTATTAAGAACGTTTTCTATTAGTTTTTAATATTTGTTCTCTATATCGTGTTAAATATTTTGGCATTCCATCTGGAAGTTGTTTCTCTATTTCAACTTTTTCAATAATTTTATCAGGAGCATCAATTTTATGGTTGAAAACTTTTACTCCAGTAATAGTTTGGTTACCAGAGTAATTAGTTTTTCTCATACTTAGCCTAAAACCACAACTTTTTACAATCTCTAAAATATCAGAAATAACATGTTGAAAATCTTGCTGAGAAGAAAAAGTTAAATCATCAACGAATCTTGTATAGGTAATATTATGTTGTTCGCAAAATGATATTAATTGATTATCAATTTTAAGAAACACAATATTTGCAATATGTGTACTAGTCGGTGTCCCTTGTGGCAACTCTCCTTTCCAAGTAACAAATCTTGTAATATAAAATGCAAATTGTTTATTAAATCCTAAATCTATAAATGTTTGATATACCATAGGAGATTTAACTGAAGGAAAAAACTCTTGTAAATCCGTTGTAAGAACATACTTCTTTCCTTGATGTTTTTTAGCATTAGTGATATTATTCCTTTTTTTTACCCCGCCATGAACATTACTTGGAAGTGGAATTTTCTCAAGAATATTATTTTTTATATTACTTTGTAAAGCTTTTAATTTTAATAAAGATGGCCTAATATATCTTTTTTTAACAGTCCCGTCTTTATAAGTTTTTGGAAGTCCAGTAGCTTTATCATTTTTAATAATTTCCCATTCAGCATAATAGTTATCCAAAAAAACTATCAATTCTTTAAGCTCTTTTTCCGGGATTCTTACTATAGAAGGAAAGTGTAAACAAATTTTAGACTTTGAAGAATTCATTTACCAGAGATTTAACTGATGGATTGATTAGATTAAAAGCATCACGTTTTTCTGGTTTAACATCTTCATTGCTTAATGAAAGAAAAAATAAAATAGGTAAAGGTATATCTAAACAGCTACTAATTTCTTTTAGTTTTGATAGATTAGGCTCCTTAGAATTTGATTCGATTTGAGATAAATAAGTTTGTGTAATACCACAAGAAGTAGCAAACTCCTTTTGAGTCTGCCCTCTTTGTTTTCTGATATTCCGTATTGTAGTACCTAAATCCATGATCAATATATTAAAAAAGTTTAAAGAAGTGTCGAAGATTAATAAATATTTGTATTGAATTCATAATATTAAATTATTTTGTTAAAAAATTATAGATTAACTCTAAAATATCAGATATTTCAATCTGATAATGCTTATCAGTTAACCCTTTTTTACCTCTTAATATTGTTAACTTAGCAATTGCATCGTTTAACAAATTCAATTCAACCTCCGAAAGAGAACACTGGCTCTTTGAAATGATAGTTTGTAAATTTTCGATCAAACTATCAATGCTTTTAAGTCTTTTTAATCTAGACATAATATTCATTTTTTAAATTATTGGGGCACTATTGCTCCCTGCTAATTTTTAACAATATATAGCCAATAACTGAATACGTAAGCAATGTTCTCTATGCACTCTTTAACTTCCCTGCTCCCATAAAATAGATGAAAGCATAAATCAAACTAAAATCATTTCTACCTAATTCTCAATTAAATCTTATCCGATTATCAAATAGGTTAACCTAGGGGTTAATAATCAAATAATTGATAAGCCTATTCCCTGATTATTGTTGCAGAGGGTTGAGAGGGTGAAAAGGTTTGGTCTGAAAAGCCTCAATTGTGAGGTATTTAATTCGCATTAAATAAAAATAAACTCTATTCAGTTACTAACTTTAAAAACATTTTCAAAGAACTTCTGATGCAAATATATAAAAAAATTACTCACAGTTAATATAATTTATACATATATTTTTAAAAAACACACAAATAACTGATAATCAATAATTAAAATTTATAAAAAATCAGTATCCGAAGTCGATCTCATACCGTTCTGTATATCATCCAACTTTAAACTATTATAATTCCCCCTGCTACCACACGATTGTATTCTTTGGCTTTGGCTTTTAGATTATACTATTAAAATGTTTAAACAAAATCCGAAGTCTCCCACTTCGGATTCTTTATATCCCAACCCCATCTAAAATACCCCCACTCTCCCATTTCCTATCCCCAACTTTTACTTATATTTGTTTCTATAACGTACACAAATATGCAAAACAAAAAAATACATCAGGGGAGAAATATCAAACGTTTTCGTGAGATGTTAGGTATCAAGCAGGAGTCTTTGGCTTTTGATCTTGGGGAAGACTGGAACCAGAAGAAGGTTTCGCTTTTGGAGCAGAAAGAAACTATTGAAGATCCTTTACTGAAAAGGATTTCTGAGGTATTGAAAATTCCTGTAGAAGCTTTTCAGAATTTTGATGAGGAAGAAGCTGTAAATGTCATTGCCAATACTTTTGGAGATCATAGTATTGGTTATCAGAAAAATGACAATCCTATTTTCAATCCTATTGAGCAGGTACTAAAACTACACGAAGAAAAAATTGCGCTGTACGAAAGAATGCTGAAGGAAAAAGATGAGATGATGTCCAGACTGGAGCAGTTGATTCAGAAATAAAAAACAAAACTAATAACCAATAGTTCAAGAAACTTATACTCAAAATGAAATTAAACATTAAACTTTTCTCCCTCTTTATTCTTCTTCTGGCTTCCACCTTTTCATTTGCCCAAAAGAAGACTCCTTTTCAGATCAATGGAGAGTTATTTGAAATTCCTGGAAAATGGGAATATAAAAATCAACTGAAATCATCCGGACAATTTCACCTAAGCAATAAAGACGAAAAAATAAATTTGCTGATTTCAGTAAGAAAACCTGAGAAATTTGAGTTTTATAAAGAAGGTATAACGGAAAAAGAATTGCTGAATGCATTTTACCAATGGGAATATGATTACTGGGCATCTTCCAATGGAGTGAAAGCTGAAGTCTCTGAAGTAAAGCGAAACGAAGAAAAAAATTATATCATCTGGAAAATTATCATAAAAGATAAATCTCAGGATGTTAGTAAAGACCTTACTTCCTATTTACTGTATGCCGTTAGAAACAACAATCTGATTTCATTCAATCTAACCAATAATACAGATAAGAAGAATCCCTTAACTGAAACGGAATCGGTTAAACTTCTTGAACAGACTTATTTGAAATAAAAACAACACTAATAACCAATCCTTCATGAAACTCTATACTTTAATAGCAGTACTCTTCTTGCTATCCTTCAGTTGTACAAAAAAAGACCCATACAGAGTCGGCCAGCAATGGAATTACAAAACCCGTTCTACGGAAAAAAGCTCAATCCTTACCATTCTAAAGATTGAAGAATATCCTGAAACCGGAAAAGTGATTCATATTTCTATCAGCGGTTTGAAAATGAAAAACCCTGCCAGCCCTAGCGGTTATGCAGAAACCCTCACCCATATTCCCATATCAGAAGAGGCATTAGACAAGAGTGTCACCAGTCTGAAAAATGAAACCGGCAAAAAACCAGATTCCCTTGAAATGAACGGATATTCTTACTGGAAGAAAGAGTTTGATAATGGCAATGCCGGGATATTTACGATTACTGTTTCGGAGATTGTAAGTACAATGGAAAAATCTATTGTTGCAGGGGATTATACCAAATAAAATTCAACACTTCCCCGACGCTTTTTTCAGTTATACGATCATAACAATATAAATTCTCATGAAATCAAGAATTCTCTTTCTTCTTATTATTTTAATTTCTTATAGTTGCTCACTAAATAAATATAGTAACGTTCCTGTTCAAAATGAAATTGATCTTTCCTTTAAAAGCTTCAGTGAAATTAAAAAAGAAGAAATGGATAAAGAATCAAAAGATATTACTCTCGGATATTTTTGGGGAATTGGAGAAGATATCTATCCCGCTTTTCAAAAATATAAGTTTGAAATTCCCAGATCATATCAAAGAAACGAAAACAATTTCATCCTTAAAGTAGATTATTTTTTCACAAAAGATGAGCAAATCAAATTCAAGTCTTATGAATGGAATGAAAATGAAAAAATTGAAACTTCGAATGAAATGTTTAACGAAAAATTCCACGAAATAAAAAATTATATAACTGAAAATCTTGGAAAACCATCCCTTGAAGTATATGAAGATTTAGAAAAATCTAAAGAGCAAATGGTAAGGGATGATATAAAATGGCAAAGTAAAAATTTGAACGCCTACTTATTTCGTTTCAGAGGAAAAGGTGGATTTGATCAAATACGTTTGGCAATTTATTGTGATTAAGAATATTGTTATAAACAGAATAACATTAATAAAATTGTTCTCTGTTTCAATTTCTTTTCACATTAAAGCTCAGGATTTTCCACAGAAATTTGAAAAAGACAGTATAGATTATATTCAGAAATGGATTTGAAAAGGATAAATTGATCATTTCATTACAAACTCTATTGCGGGAAACAAAACAGCATCCTGGTTTCTTTCCCGCAACTTGTATAAGACTTCTGGAGGCCTCGGGAGATTACAAACAAAGTTGTTTTTAACTTCTGGAGAATTCGTTTGATGACAAACATAAACGTTTGAGACTTCCGGAGAACTCACTTAATGAAAAACAGAATTGTATGTATTCTGATTTTAAAATCATCTATGTATATTTGAATACCATGAAAAACTTCACACTGTTATTATTTTGTCTTATAATTTTATTCTCCTGTAATAAGAAAAATAATGATCACAAAACTGAAAAACCGAAACCTGTTCTGATCAAAATAGGATACTACCCTACGTTTCATCTTCCTGCTGAAACCATCTTAAATTTTAATGAAAAATATTTGATTTTTTACAGCCCTGTTTCTTATAACCCACCACCTCCGCCTCCATCAAAGGAAAATGGAGAAAAATGGAGTGCCGAAGAAGAGAAAGAACATTTGGAATACCTTAATGAAAGGCCGCAACTGCAACCTTTTAAAATTACACTCTCACAAAATGATATCGATCGTATTCAACGAATATCAGGTTCCTTCACTTCAGAAGATTTTAATGATAAAGATTTAAAACCTGCAATGGATGGGATGTCAACAAACATTATCATTGTATACTCCAATGGAAAATTAGTTCAAATCAACCCTATGAACGCTCCCAATGAAAAACAAAGGGCGTTATATGGAGAGATTTTAGATCTCCTCATAGAAAAGAATACGAATAAGAATGATGCTGTTATTTTACAGAAAATAAAAGGATATCACTGATTGACAGCTATTTTTCCAGTTCTATCTCTATAGATACTCTCTGATGTTAATTTAATATCTAAATTTGGATGTTTGTAACAAATTAAGAATGAAAATTAATTGCAACAAATGTAAAAATGAAGTGATTACTCTAAACTTTTCTGAAGAACAAAAGCTTGATCTTTATATTTTGATGCAAAACGATTTAAAAGTATTTACTGAAAAAAAATTAATTGATGAATTCAATGTAGATAAAAAGGAAGCAAAAATTATTATTCAACATTTAAACAATAGAAATGGCAGATGTGCAGAATGTGAGTTTGAAGAATTGAATGGAGAATACGTTGAATGTCCCAATTGTGGTGCTTTTAATTATAATCTTAATGAACCCGTGTTTAATTTAGAATTTTGCAGTCATTTAGAATGGTCTCTGGATTTTAACAACATTGAAAATGAAAAGATAAAATATTATGCTAAGAATTTTTGGTGTGATGGTATAAGTCATTTACCAGAAGACTCGAAATCTTTACTTTATCATACTATTGAAAACAGCAAGCAAATCATAACAAAAGCCTGGATTGGATATGGTGGTGATGAAATTTATGAAATGAAAATCAAGTTTGGGAAAAAAGCTATAGAAAATTATAAAAATAATAAAAGTTTAATCGAATGTATTCCGAAAAATAATGAAAATCCGAATTGGATAAAATTATTTATGGAAGATAAAAAGATTGAAATTCAATTAAAATAATAACTGTTGATAACATGAGTTTGCACCATTGCAGAAGGCAGTAACCTCGCTCTACAAAGTCTCCCTATTTTACAGAAATAAAATAAAATCCACCACCGCACTAATTTTTATCCTCAAACTTTCTCTTATCTTTGTTTCAATAACGATCTGATCAGTGCTGACGACGTAACACCAAAACAAAATATGGCAACAAAAGAAGAATTCTGGGACAGGAAAAAGAAATTAAATGATGATTTTTTCGTGATGGGCTCCGTGGCCAATCCTGCAACTGAAGAACAAATCAGAAAATATGAAGAAAGCACAGGATTTACCTTCAGTGAAGATGTTAAGGATTTTCTGACCTCATTCGGGTCCTTACTTTTTGAAGTGAAAGAAGAGATCTGGAAACGTCCTCAGGAATTTGATGTTCTTCCAAGCTGGAAATTCGGGTATGGATTTTTTGTGTACGGACTTTCGCAGGATGAAGAAATGCCTTCCTGGATGGGATTTGAAGAAAAACATCAGGAAGCCCTTGAGTATAAAGAAAAACCATTGGGACAACTGTTTTTCAAGCGCAGTGGAAATCTCTACAGGGCATATACCGACAACGGAATCATAAAAATTGAGTATGACAAATACGACGAGAAAGATCATGAAGTATTTGAAGGAAATATTTATGATTTTTTAATTGAAGAAATTAATAATTTAGAACAGGATTATCTGGAATACATTAATGAAGGAAAATCCTGATGTATTCACAACCTTATAACTCTTGACTTTACACCTATAAAACACTAAACTTTATACCATTGAAAACAAAATTATTATTCCTTTCATTTTTAGGATCAATACTAGCCCATACACAAACCCTTCATTTTAAGAACCTTAAAGATATGTCTACAGGCAGAGGGGCCACAGCCAGTGTAATTGTGGATGATAATATCTATGTGAGCAACGGATATCAGGACAAGGGAGCTAACGCCAATTATATTGAGAAATATAATATTACGGATAACAAATGGAGTGTTCTCAATACTACTCTGCTTTCTAAAAAATTTGCTAATTCGGAGACTTACCATAATAAAATTTATATTTTTAACGGTTGGGGAAACAGCCATCTTGAAATTCTGGATCTTGCAACCAATACCATAACGAAGGGAGCTGTTAATCGTTTCTACACAGGAAATGCAGGTTCTGCCATTCATAACGGCAAAATATATGTGTTTGGGGGCAGCGGACTCAACGGAGCGAAAACCACTGTATTTTCTAACAGATTCCAGTATTATGATATTGCTTCCGATACATGGCATCCATTACCCGATATGCCCACAGCCAGAGAAACAAAGGGCAAAATTGTGAATGACAAGCTTTATGTCATTGGTGGTTTTAACGGTACCTCATCCCGCCTGATCAATGTTTACGACCTCAACACGAATCTCTGGACCGATCAATATACGATGCCCGCCGGGATATCGGGACACTCATTAGCCGTGTCCGGTAATAAGATTTTTATTGCAGGAGGTTATAATAATCAGACTTTTCTGGCCTATTTTGATACCACCACCAATAAATTCCATCCGCTATCCTCCAACATGATCCCCAGAAGACACGCTGCAGCGGAAATATATAACGATAAACTATACATCATCGGAGGAAGTACAACTTCTCTCACCAGCTCAGCAATTAAAAGCATACAGGTGGCAGATATCAGCGAAAACGTACTCTCTGAAACCACAGCAAATGATAATAGTACATTGGAGAAAAAGGTGTATACCAATGCCACCAGAGACGGTTTTGTCATCAGTAATAAAAATAACAGCAACCAATTTGAATACGCCGTTTATTCCATCGACGGGAATCAAGTCCACAAAGGGTTTGCCTATTATAATAAAACGATAGATTTATCAAAAGTACAGCGCGGAGCTTATATTTTCAGTTATAAAGATGAGAAAGGAGTTTTGCAGCAGATTAAAATTTTCAGATAATCATACCTTACAATCATCCATTAAAAAATACAATGATTACAATGAATTTAAATTTTAGCAGTGCTGAAATAGATGAGGTAGTTAGAAAGAACTCAAAAAGAAGCTCAATGATACTGGATTTAGCCAACACAGCATCGTTGGCCACTGATGGAAAATTATTCTATGGCAGGGAATTTAAAAATAGAATTGAGATTGCTAGAATAAAAACTCCTATCACATCAATCCTTCCTATTCTCATTATTGTTTTTAAAAAGAATGACCTTCAACATCCTAAATTAAGACTAAGCTTTTTGGGGTACTTTTGGTTTTCAATTCTCACCTTACTATTTTTATGGGCTATCATAAAAAAAATTATTGATCCCGATTTCCCGGGGGATCTTGAATTGGCTATATTTTCAGTTCTATTTTTTTACTCATTATTCGCAATAGAATTTTACTTCACAAAAAAGGTTTTTGAGAGACTAAAACTAAGAATTAGAGCGTAGATTTAAGATATCATCGAGTAAAATGACAGATAATACACTATAAAAAACGACTATGAAAAATTTAATTTTATTCTTTTCTATTTTATACTCATTAAATGTATTCACAAGAAAAACCCAATTATCCGGAGCCTGAAAAAGGAATGAAAAGAGTTGATCTTAAACTTCCAAAAATTGAGAATAACAAAGAATACAAAGTTGAAATAAGATTTGGAATTGAAATGGATGTTTCTGAATGCTCAGATACTAATGATTTTAGTTTTAATCGTAAGAATTTAGAAGAAAGGTATGCCATATCTCCTTCTAGATTCCCTTATTATTACCAAAAGAAATACCTGTAGAGGTTCTTACCTTTAACAAGCCTAATTGCATTGAAACTAAGAAAGTAAAAAAGAAAGTTTTAAGTTCTCAAAATATTTTCAGAGAATATAATGGATATTATGCAATTCCATTTTATATTCCTGAAAAACAGACTGTTGAATACAGATTATGGAAAGTAAATAGTGAGTTTAAAAATGTAGAAAAATAACAATACTTGTAAACTACAAATGGAAGGTATCTTTAAAAGCTACGAAGAAACAATAACCAGAAAGCACAGCATTGGTTTTACTCCCAAATACAAAGAAGAATTCAGAACATTTGTCAACGAAACACTTTTTGTTGCCATCGCAGAAAAAACAGTTGAAAAACTGGGCTGGGATCTGGTTTATAAAGATGACCACAGCATTGAAGCAAAACGTAAAGATGCAGGCTGGATGAATGAGCGCTGGACAGAAATTATCACTGCAAGCTATAAAAATGGTGAGGTTACGGTAAAAAGCGAATCTTTAGGTAACGAAATATGGGATAACGGGAAAAACTCTAAAAGAGTCAAACTATTTATTTATGCTTATCAGGAAACCTTAAAAACATTCAATCTACAAGCACTTAAGGATCTCGAAAAGGAAATAGAAAGAAAAAATAACTGGGATGATTATATAATTCCTGAAACCTTACCACAACCCAGATCAATAAGAACTCCGAATATAGCAATACCGATTATTGGAGGTATATGTATTGCTTTAATCATGGGCTTTCTGGTAGCATTGCTTTCGCTAAAAGGACTATACTTTATTGGCCTTTTTGAATTCCTTGTAGCAACAGCTCTTGTTTTTGTAATGAAATATTTAATTAAATTTTCAAATTATACTGACATTAAAAAACTGCTATACCTGTTGGGAGGAATGGTTGTGTTAACCTATATTTCAAATGAATATTTTCAATATGAAATAATTTTGAATTCAAACCATCTGGAAAGAATTGGATTTTGGAATTTTTTAAAAATAAGATTTTTACATGGCTTTACAATTAACAAAATAGATTTAGGATGGGTTGGATGGATCATTCTATGGATTGCACAACTCGGGCTCACAGGTATTTTTGTTTACTTTAGGCTGGTCTCTGCGCTTACAAAATATGTCATTGAAAGAGTACCGGCTGAAGTTGTTGATTTTGCATTTTATTATGCCGTTAAAGATAAATCCGAGGAAGAGATCAGAGCTGAGCTTGCCCAAAAAGGATGGTCAGATGTACAATCTCAGAATGAAGTTTTTGATGCTATTGGAGGGCATCAAAATGTAGTAACACTGAGTAGAATTAAATAAGTTCTTTTGTAAATAAAAAAAGAAAATATCATCGTTGACTTAGCAGGTCAACTACACTTAATAAAAGATATATGAAAAAAGCATTTGAATTCCTTACCCATTTAAAAGAAAACAATAATCGTGAATGGTTTGCTCAACACAAATCCGAATACGACACCATTGTAAAAGAAAACAAAGTTTTTTTTACCCACATTTATAATACCCTTCAGGAGCATGATCAGCTCAAGAGAATCCATATTTTCAGGATTTATAATGACGTTCGTTTTTCCAAAGACAAGACGCCGTATAAACCCTATTTCGGAGTGGGATATTCCCGTTCAAAACCTATGCTGAGAGGCGGATATTACATTCAGCTGGAACCGGGTAACAGTTTTGTAGGCGGCGGTTTTTGGGGTCCGGAAGCCAAAGATTTACTTCGTATCCGTAAAGAATTTGAAATCAGCAGTACAGAAATTGAAAAAATTATCTCTGACAAAACTTTTATACAATATTTTGGAGAACTTAAAGGTGACACTGTAAAAACAGCCCCACGAGGTTTTGATAAAAATCATCCGGCTATAGATTTAATCAGAAAAAAGCAGTTTCTGGTGATGCGGAAGTTTACCGATAAGGAAGTTTTATCAGACAATTTTCAAAAAGAAGCCCTGCAAACCTTACTTGCCATGCGTCCTTTTTTTGATTATATGAGTGAAGTGCTGACCACGGATTTGAACGGGGAACCTTTGTTTTAAAATTCAGTTATCATACATTTTATATGATCTTAGGATAATGAACAATATTTTTATAGAACCTGCCGAACCTTTTGTCTTTTTCAGCTATTCTGATTTTCTAATTATAACAGTTATTAATCTCATTTTATACATTTTAAGCAAAAATCAACTGCTTAAAGCAAATAGAATAAGCAAAATAATAATTGGAATATTTTTTTTCATTATTGTTCCCATTATTTCTACTCAAATTGAATTAAGGAATGTTAATAATAAATTTGAAATTGTCGATGGATTTAATGTTTTATATATTATTTTTAAAATTCCTATCTGGTGGATCATTGGAATCTTAAATATTTATATAATTAAAATAAAACTAATGAGCCGCTGATAAACGGTAATCTATCCACCTAAAAAACAACCCATGAAAATAAAAATTCTTCTACTCCTTTTATTCATTGTCAATGCTGTCAAGGCACAAATCACAGAGAAAATCACCATTCCTTCCGGTGTGGCTTATCACTATGCTGATGATAAAACAAATGAGAAAGCAAAAAAAATGCTTACTGAGAGCCTTACCAATACACTCAATAATGATCTATTGGGAAAAAACTTAATTATAGGTCCAACTCTTTGGAAAAGATTTAAAAATATTGAAAGCTTAAAAACGATACCTGACAGTTTGATTTTCCACATAGATGATATGGAAATTGAAGGGAAAATGGCAAAAAAACTGGATGACTCAAAAAAGATATGGAATGAATTTAAAAAAGAAGTTTCTGGAAATTATAAGATCAGAAAAGCCAATGAAGATGAATTAAAATATTATTGGTCCACCATTTCGTTTGACATCCAGGAGCCTTTATTCATTCTGCAAACCGAAAATCATGATTACATAGTAAATTTCCTGAAAGAAAAGCTGAAATTATTCTGGCTTGATGAGTTTCCCAATCAAAATGCTTACAACAATCCCATTGATAACGGAACTTATACAACGGAGGGAACTTTCAAAAAGTATAGAAATGGTAATGAAGTGTACATGACCGATAAGGGAAACAAGGAAACAAAACTTGAAAAAGTACTCTTCTTAAGCAGTGAGCCTGAAATACAGGCCAATTTTTCCATTGAGGATATTCAGGCTATTATAGAAAAGACCAACGGAATCTTTGAGAACCTGTTCAAAAACTCTAAGAAAGAAGGAAAAATAATGGTTCAATTCGAATTAGGAAAAAAGAAGAATGACATCCAATATGCGGTTAAAGATGATCTGGATCTGGAAATTATGAAAGAATTCGAAAAACAGGTCAATGAAGAAAAATATCCCAATTCCAAGAAAAATACAGTGAAATTTCAGCTGATTTATAAGGTCAATTCTTATAATGATACAGAATAAACAATCTTTTATTCTATTTCCCTATTCACTTATTTGTAATTTAGTCCCTCAGAAAAAACAAAACCATGAAACTGTTTATTTTATTTTCTCTTCTTTTTATTTCCGGCATAGTAACCGGACAAGAGAAAGAATATCCATCCATCAAAAAAGGAGATTTTCCGGAAGGCGTTTATATGACACTGGAAGATGTTTTAAATAAAAAACCTTCTTCCACCGAAGAAGTATACTTCAAAGTTTGTGAAAAATGTGATTCTCTTGCTCTGCCGGAAAAGGCTCTTTTTTACTTTAAGCAAAAGAATAAAAGGGTTAAATTTCCGCTAGCCGTTTCGCATAAAGGGGAAATGTATTTTCAGACCTATAGAAAATATACCAACAGGGACGATAAAGGATATGATCCTGACCAATATTCAAGATTTTGTAAAGTCCTGAATTATGGAAGATTCATTTATTTTGAAGAAAATATGAAAGGCTTATGGTCTAAAGCATTCTTAGGCGCATTAAGTCCTCTTGCCTATTCTATCAATGGAAAAACCAAAGGAATTGTTTTAGATCTAGACAATAAAGAATTTAATATTCTTCAAAATTGTGATGATTTGAATGATTTCCTATCAGCCCATAATATTCCGCAAATCCAGTGTAACCCGGAAGCGTATACCATTGGAGATTTGAGAGCAAAAATTGAAGAAATTAATCTGCCTTACCGCTAAGCTGATGTTGACAATATATTGAAAGCCGTTCCGTTTTAAGAACGGCTTTATTCCTTTATAAAACTTTTAACCGATGAAAAAATATATCACAGTGTATCTAATTCTTTTCTCCTGCCTGCTATGGTCACAGGAAATAATTTATCCTAAATATATTTACGAAAAAGATTTAAATAACATTACCATAGAACAAACGGAAGACATCAATCTTTTTAGATATAAACAAATACAGTACATCGGACAGCCTGAAAAAAAAATCACACTCAGCTATACGGGTATTGAATGGTATAGTGAAATTTTAAAAAAAAATTATCGGAACAAGGATTTTATTGCTCTTAATCAAGAATTTAATAAACGTCAGTATAAGAGTCTCCGAATTTTTGTGGATACATCTCAAAAAACACCCTTAATTAAAACATATACTGATACTAAAAAAATATCAAATCTAGACTATGATATCAAAATGGATAGTTTAGCTGCTGGTTTAAAATTATCAAAAGAGATTCCATTCATTATAACGTATTACGATGGATTTCCTGTTACCATTTATAATATGGAAGAAAGAGAGCGCATAATCGGTTTTGGCAATAATGTGATACTAGAACTTGAAGGTTTAGATAAAAATCATCAATGGAAAAAAATAGATGGCTTCAGAAAATATACTTGCGGCGTAGGTATTAAGTTTTTCGTTTTAAAATCCAAAGAAATTGCAACTGTATTTGAGCCTCGTTTAACGGGTAATTTTAAAACAAAATTCAGATATAGATTAGGGAATATCCTTTCTAATGAATTTGACGGAAGCATCAATGACAAATATTTTGAACAAATAGACTAATTTCTTCAATCAAGAAAAAAACAAACCCCATGAAATTCAAAGTTTTTTTACTCTTCCTTTTATTATTTTCCCTAAAAGTTTTAGCCTGCAAATGTAATGGAGAACCCACTTTAAAATCTTCGTTCGAAAATGCTGACTTTGTATTGATTGGTGAAGTATATGATATCTCAGAAGTGTCTTCAGGATTCAAAACTGTACAAAACATTCTAAGCAAAGTCAAAATAAATAAAGTCTACAAATCAAATGATTATGGAGAATTCTATCAGCAGACTGCTACCCTTTTCGGATCTCCGCTGCATTCATGTAATGTTCTTTTTACCCAAAAAGGAAAATATCTGATTTTCGCCTATGAGGAAAAAGATACCGGATTGCTCCTCTCCGATCATTGTTTTGTACAAAAAAGATTAGACGAACTTTCTTCTGCAGAATTACAAGAAATGGAATCTCTAAGTTCTCAGTATAAAAAATTATCTGAAAATTCCGATACATCCAATCATGCCGAACTTACAGATTTGATTGTAGACGGCTCCAATCAATCCGATAGAAAGGTCAATGAGCAAAAAAAAGAAATATCATCACTTAACCAACAAAATAATAAATATAAAGTTATTATTTACATAGCCACTTTTGTGATTATTATGCTTCTGATAGCACTAATTTTGTTACGCAGAAGAACTCGACATTGACATGAATGACAGGAGATTGTTTGTTGCGAAAATCATGTGAAAACCAATTTACCTATATTATTTCAACCAACATAAAATTTTATGAACTCAACTATGAACCCAATTCAACAATATGAAAATTTCTTTCAGGAAAGTAGTCCATATTATCTTGAAAAATTAAATCTTTTTGAAAAAGGAAAAAAATTCACCTTTAACTATGCTGCTTTTTTCTTTGGCGTATTCTGGTTTCTCTATAGAAGAATGTATCTGGAAGCCGTACTCATTTACTCATTCTTCTTTATTGAAGGCTGCTTTGAAAAATTTTTCTTAGCCCCAATAATTGGAGTGGAGCAAACCAAACTGGTTGGCTATATTATTACAATTTTCATGCTTATTATTGTAGGTTTTTGGGGAAATCTTCTTTACCTCAACAAAGCAAAGAAAACTATAGAAAAAGCAGAGGAAAAATTTCCGGAATATGAACAGCAAAAAAAATATTTGAGCAAAAAAGGAGGAACAAGCTTTCTGTACGTAAGTATTTTATTGATTATAATAATTGCCTCAATGGCTTTGAGTTAAATATTTATTTAAGTGTTGAAAATCAAAGAATAATACAAACCTTATTTTTAGTAAAAAAAAGCAAAACATTCCTATCTTTATCGTTATTTCCAACTCATACCTATCTTAAAAAATGAAAAAAATAATACTAGACCTTGCCACTACATTAGACGGCTTTATTGAAGGACCCAACGGAGAAACCGATTGGTGTATCATGGATGATGATATGGATTTTAATGGATTTCTTTCCGGAATAGACACTATTTTTTACGGAAGGGTAAGCTATGATGCCTGGGGAAATTATCAGCCGGAAGAGAATACAGATCCGGAAGAACAAAAAGTTTGGGAAGCGGTTCATTCAAAAAATAAATTTGTCTTTTCCAGTCAAAACAGAGAAGATGAAAATGCTGTTTTTATCAGTTCTGACATTGCAGAAAAAGTTTCAGAAATAAAAAATCAGGGCGGAAAAGATATCTGGCTGTATGGAGGAGCAAGTCTTATTAAAACTTTTATTCAGAACAACCTTATTGACACCTATAGAATATCCGTTCATCCGGTCGCTCTGGGGAAAGGAAAACCTCTTTTTGAAGATTTGAAGGAAAGATTAAATTTAAAATTAATTAAAACCAATGTATTCAGATCTGGCGTAGTACAGCTTATTTACGAACCACAGACTCAAAATTAATACAAGATGAATGCTCGCTTTAGTACCATTATTCTGTATGTAAAAAATGTTTCGTTGCTCGCCCATTTTTATGTAGAAAATTTTAATCTGAAAGTGATAGAAGAAGATCCAATATGGGTTTTGCTTGATGCTGGTGGTGTTTATATCGGGTTACACAAAATCGGAGATCAGTATCTTGATCAAATAGAAGAAGGCCATGTGTTTAACAACAATACTAAAATTGTTTTTGAAATTGATGTTGATATAGAATCAGCAAGAAATGAGTTGGTCTCAAAAAACATCCGCATGAGAGAAATTAAAACCTTTGAGAATTATCCTTTCCTGCTTTGTGACGGAACAGATCCTGAAGGAAATGTATTTCAGTTAAAAAGTAAAAAATAAAACTAATCAATATGATGCTAAAAAGAAAATCATCAGTATCCCATTAATTCGGGATGATTCCAGAGTTACAGATAAAAGAATTCGATATCAGTTCAAAGGGAAGTACTTTGAAAAATTATAATATGAAAAAGATCATCGCAGCCACCTGTTTCATTCTCATTCTCACTTTGTTTTACTATCCCGTTTTTGACGACAAAAAAATTTCATTTGTCATTATCTTTCTGTGTTTTGTTGTGCTTATATTTTCAGTAGCCAAACTCTATTCCCCTGACGAAGAAAAAGATTATGATTCATTTGAAAAAGAAATGGACAGACTGCATAAAGATGATGGAATATTTCAATATACAAATGATGGCTTCTATTTTAAACAAAATAGCCTAACAGAGTATATAAAATGGGATGAAATTGTTTCCGTACATTCCTTCAGTATTCCCTCTCCATTTGGTAAAAGGCAGTCTGGATTGGAAATTACCACTAATGAAAAAAACTATGAATTTGATCATGCGGTAACACCCGGAATAGTAAAATTAACTGATCAGCTTTATGATAATCTGCCAAATTGTGAAGAGGATTCGCCGACAATAAGAATTAATAATTTCGGACTTAAGAAGGCAAAATTGTATGAAAGAAAAGTACTATAATAAACATTCTTACTTATGCCAGTCATCTTTAAAATTAAAACAAGAGTTATGATAAAAAAGACCGATCAATCCAAGCACCGTATCTGTATTTCAAAAATAAAAAGAAGTACCATTAAACCTTACGACGCCTTTCAATGGACAAAATTTCATGAAGACAACCAATCATTTTTCAATACATATCCTGACCTATATGTAGAAATTAATGATGAAGAACTTCTAATTTGTTCTACCATCATTGACTCCAATAATTATAGTATTCTGACAACACAAAAACTCATCACATCCGAAAACGGAGTCTTAGAATCCGGTCTCATTATGCATGCAAAAAATGAGCTGTACGGAAATTTTAAAGGACACGGAAATGAGAAACTCACTTTTGGAAAAATTATTGTTGAGCATGGAAAAATCATAAAATATTTTATTGAAACGGGAAAAGCATCCATGATTATGATTTATGGGGTTAAAACATTAATTCAAATTAAGTAGAATCCTCTTTAGATAAGTACTAATAAAATAGTTTTCAAATTCCATGTAATATTATCACACTTAAAAGTGTCTTATTTAAAAAATTACATGAGATCTATTTTAACCTGTATAGCTTTATTACTTGCAGTACATCCCCTTTTTTCGCAGAAATCTAAAAAACTGGAAAACCTATTCTCAACGTATGAAAAGGCAGGATTGTTCAATGGTTCTGTTCTGATTGCTGAAAAAGGAAAAATCATTTTTGAAAAAAGCTATGGCTACAGAAATGCTAGTAAAAAAGAGAAAAATACCAATAATAGCCTCTACAGGGTTTTCTCCACCACAAAAATGTTCACCGCAACAGTTATTTTTCAACTGGAAGAACAGGGAAAATTATCTCTGAATGACAAGCTGTCCAAATATTACCCTGACTTTCCTAAGGGCGACAGTATTACTATTGCCAATCTGTTATCTCATACTTCAGGAATTCCCAATGATACCAACTCTGAATATACTGTAGATGAAGAAACATTTTTACAATATATTTCTGCAAAACCACTGAATTTCTCCCCTGGTAAGGATTGGGATTACTCCAATTCCGGATATTATATTCTTGGCTATATTATTAAAAAAGTGACCGGTCTGAATTATGATAAAGTCATAGAAAATAATATCCTGAAACCTCTGAAAATGAATCACAGCGGATTTCATTTCAACAACGTTACCGATGAAAATAAAGCATTCGGATATGAATTCTTATCTGAGAACCTGTCTAACGAAGCATTACGTTTTAAAACAGATCACCCTTTTGGCGCAGGAGCAATGTATTCTACCGTAGAAGATTTGTTCAAATTCAATGAAGCACTCAAGAACTACACCCTCCTGAAAAAAGAAACCTTAGAAAAAGCTTTCACACCCTATCTTAAGGATCATTATGGTTTAGGTTTCCAGATTTCAACTGTTTTTGACAAAAAAAGAGTGGGTCATGATGGCGGCGGACCTGGCTACAGAAGCAGATACTATAGAGTCCTTGAAGATGATATTTGTCTGATTGTTATCTCAAATTCAGAACTGTCACACACCGATTTTATTCTTCCTTTGGTAGAAAAAATACTGTACAATAAACCTTATCGCATTCCAGCCATTGCAAAAGTGAGTGCAGAGGATTTAAAAAAGCTGGAAGGTGTTTATTCTACAGAAAACTCAAACTTCTACATAAAAAGTTCTGATGGACGACTGGTTTTCAAAGAAGGCAGTTACCCAAGAAATGGGCTGTTACCAAAAAGTAAAACATTATTTCAGCTTGATGAAAAATTCACCTGTACATTCCAGCCGGATCAAAATGGAAAAATAGAGACTCTTGTTATTCATTTTTGGGATGGAACAGTGAAAACAGCCAAAAGGAATACCCATAATCTTACCTGGGGAATTATAGGAAATGCGACTCCTAACGGCTGGGACGGAAAAGACATTCCGCTACAGACTGATCTTAAAAACCCCAATATTTATTTTCTGAGAAATTATAAACTGAATAAAGGTAATCTTAAATTCAGATTTAATAACGACTGGGGATACAGTTTGGGACTGAACAATGATGATAAAAGTATTGCCTTTGATGCCTATGATTTTCCCATCAAAGAAGAAGGAATGTATGATATTGTTCTCGACATGACCCATGCAGTGCAACCACAATACAGTATAAAAAAATCTGTTCAATAAAACCTGCATCCACAAAGTAAAAAATACATATTTTCAAACCGTTCTAAAAACAGAACGGTTTTTATTTTGGATATCCGTTGATATTTTTTATTACTTTTATCTTACACAAAATCAAACCACAAAATATAATCTATGCCTCATTTTATTATAGATTGTTCACAGGATATTATTCATCAGAAGACTCCTGATGAGTTAATGGATGCTATTTATGAAGTGGCCCATGCAACAGGCCTTTTTGCGCCCAACGATATTAAAGTCAGAATTCAACCCTATCAGTATTACAGCTTAGGCAATGGCAAAAAAAACTTTCTGCATGTGTTTGGATATATCATGCAGGGACGCAGTACGGAACAAAAAGCTGATCTCTCAAAACAAATCTGTACCCGACTTTCAGAATTACTGCCTGATATTTCTTTTCTTTCTGTAAATATCAGTGATTTTGAAGCGGCAACATACAGTAACAAAGCACTCATTAATCCTGAAAACACGGATAAAAACAGACATTTCGGTTTATAACATTCACCTTTACACCAACTAAACATTAATCATATGAGCCTAAAAACATTAGTCAGCAAAAGTGCACAGTACAACAATTGGGTAGTCAATAAATACATCGACTGGTTATCCACAAAGTCTGATGAACAACTCAACCAGGAAACAATTTCAAGCTTCCCGACTATTTTAAAAACACTACACCATATCTGGCAAACACAGGAATACTGGTGGAGCCATATTTCTGAAAACAATGATTTTGATTTTACAAAAACAACAGAAACCACCAGCAAAGAAGATGTTTTCAATGCCATTAAAAACAATTCACAAAAGCTGGTAGATTATGTGGAAAGTCTGTCTGAAGAAGATCTTTCAAAAAATGTAAAGATAGAATCCCAATGGTTTCAGTGTGATTTTTCCAAATACGAATATATCCAGCATGCCATTCTCCACGGAACATACCATAGAGGGCAAATTGTAACGATGGGAAGAAATGTCGGAATAACAGACGCTCCCATGACCGATTTCAATTTTTGGAATATTTATAAAGATCAGTAATAAAATCAACGGTTTTGTGGATAAGTCTGAGATAAAATATCAGCACCATCACAGAAATACAATTAAACAACTGATTTCAAACAATTTACATTAAAAATATTTAGTTATCCACATCTTAAAATATTTGTGGATAACTTTACATGTATCTATTTACTCCTGTGGATAAACTATGGATAACTTTTCCCACTATTGAAAAAACACACCGTAATTAACTGTATTTCTTTAATTTACAGTAAATATAAATTTTCGTGAAATTTCTACAATAGAAAATCATGTTGATAAGTTCTGTGGATAACTTATCAACATTTTTTAACAAGGATCTTGATTTATCCACTAATCTCATTCATATAGGATCACTGTGATTTTGTAAATTTGGTTTATAATACACCAATACTTACAATTATATATGGAAAAATTTGCAATATCATCAGACGGTCAGAAAATTCATTATAAAGAATCCGGAAAAGGGAATACAACATTGATCTTCATCCACGGATGGCTGGGCAATACCGAATGGTGGGAAGACCAGCAGAAATATTTTAGCAGCCAGTATCATATTGTACAAATGGATCTTGCAGGACATGGAAAATCTGATTCTTCCAGACAGGAATGGACAATCACAAGATATGCCGATGACATTAAATCGGTTGCTGATGCTGTTCATTCAAATGAAATTATACTTGTAGGACATTCTATGTCCGGAGCTTATGTGCTTGAGGCTTCATTGAAAATCCCACAGGTAAAAGCGTTAATTCTGATTGATACCCTGAAAAATTTAGATGAATCTTATACGGAAGAACAGACTGAAGAAGTTTTATCACAGTACAGAACCGATTTTAAATATACTGTGGAAAACATCCTGCCGCAATATCTGTTTGCCAAACAAACTCCTTCTGACGTAAAGGAAAGACTCCAGCACGAATTTCTTCAGAATGCCCCTGAACTGGCAATCAATGTCCTCAGACCGCTATACAAAGCTGATGTGAATACAATTGCAAAGCAGGTTCAGGTACCAGTGATCGCCATCAATTCGGATGCTTCTCCTACCGATGCGGAAACCAATCGAAAATATCTGAAAAACTATGACTACGTGACCATTGAAGGAGTTGGACATTATCCTATGTTGGAAAAACCAACTGAATTCAATACTATTCTTGATAACGTTATCAAAAAACTAATCTAATATTTATCATGCAAAATACCAGAATTTTCGCAACAGCATTCTCCAGCGTTTACCCGCATTATATTCAAAAAGCCGAAAAAAAGGGACGCACCAAAGAAGAGGTACATGAAATCATATTCTGGCTGACGGGATATGACGAAAAAAAACTGCAGGAAATACTGGATCATAAAACTGACTTCAAAACATTTTTTGAACAGGCTCCACAGCTGAATCCCAATGTTTCATTAATTAAAGGAGTCATCTGTGGATATCGTGTGGAAGAAATTGAAGATGAGCTGATGAGAAATATCCGGTATCTGGACAAACTGATTGATGAACTGGCGAAAGGAAAGAAGATGGAAAAAATATTAAGAGCTGTTTAAAAATAAATACTCCTTTACAAATTTATAAATCTGAAAAATATCTTCTCCAATTCAAAAAACTTCCCGAAATTAGCGGTCTGTGCGTTAAAACTATTCAATGAAATAAAAATTTAAATTACAACATACAGCAAAACTTAGTATAAGTTTTCTTCGGGGCAGGGTGAAATTCCCTACCGGCGGTTACAGTCCGCGACTCCTTTCTTTTGAAGGGACTGATCTGGTGAAATTCCGGAACCGACAGTTAAAGTCTGGATGGGAGAAGAAAATGAGATGATCAATAAGATTCCTTATGGACTCTTGTTGTGTCGTATTTCATTTCCATGTACCGAAGACTATTTTAACTTTTAAAAGTAAAATAACATGGAAAAATTATTAGAACAATTCGGAGCTACCTCCAGAGAACGTGTAGAAAAAGCACTTCAAACATTACAAAAGGGAAAAGGTATTCTATTAGTAGATGATGAAAACCGCGAAAACGAAGGCGATATCATCTTTCCCGCTTCCACTATTACAGAACAGGATATGGCACTTTTGATCCGCGAATGCAGCGGCATTGTCTGCTTATGTATTTCTGAGGAAAAAAGCCGCCACCTCAACCTTCGTCCAATGGTGGAAAACAACAATTCAAAAAATCAAACTGCATTCACGATTTCCATTGAAGCCAGAGAAGGTGTGGAATCAGGTGTTTCAGCAAGAGACCGTGTAACAACAATCAGAACCGCTGTAGCAGCAAATGCTCAGGCTGAACATATCGCAAGCCCGGGACACGTCTTTCCTCTGATTGCCAGAGAAGGTGGTGTATTTGAAAGACGTGGACATACCGAAGGTAGCGTAGATCTTGTAAAAATGGCCAACCTGGGTGACGATGCCGTACTTTGTGAACTGACCAACGAAGATGGTTCTATGGCAAGACTTCCTGAAATTGTGAACTTTGCACTCAAAAAAGGAATGAGTGTAGTGACCATCGAAGATATTTATGCTTATCGCAAAATGGTAATAAGCAATTAAACTTAACATTTTTAACGCACAGACCGCCTGTTGATCCGATCAACAGGCGTTTTTATTAAAAATATAATTAAAAAGAGAAAAAATTAACATTTGAATACTATTTTTTAATTATTTTTAACAAAAAATTCTGACTATGAAAAAATCTTTACTCCTTTTATTAGGAGCGTCTGCCATGATGTCTGCGCAGATCACGCTTACAAAAGCATCCAATGATCCTATTTCCGGAAACGTTATCAATTATAACAATACAGCCGGTACCGTAAACAACTCTGCAACAGGACCAAACGCAACATTTTCAAATGGAGGACTTACGATGGGAGCTGCGTCACAAACAACCTATTCCACTCCTACTTCTACTGAAATAGCGACGTTCCCGGGTTCTACTCTTAAAATGGTAGATGGAGGAACAACCGTTTATTACAAAGCGTCAACTACTAAACTGGAAATTACAGGAATTGTCAATACACAGGCAACTTTAAATTTTAGTGTGGATAATGGTACTCATATTAATTATCCAACAACGTACGGACCAACACAGAACGATACCGCGAAAGGTACTTTTTCCTCATCTTCTGCCAGCGGATTATTCAGTGGTACAATGACTGCTATTTCTGATGCATATGGAACTTTAATTATAGGAAATCAAACATACAATAATGTTCTGAGAGTAAAATTCACACAGAATTTCAATCTCTATTCAGCTCTGGATGTTACTTATTCTAACCCTATCGGAACAATTACCAATATAGCATATTCTTATTACGATGCTTCTCACAGATATGCACTGCTTAATTCTACAAGCGGAAATATCAGCATTCCATTGTTGAGTATCAATCAGAATGTAAAAACTACATTTGCATTAAGTGAAACATTCCTTGCCGTAAACAATGCTGCGAAAAAAGAAAGCTTAGTAGTTTATCCAAACCCTGCACAGGACTTTATCGGTTTCAAGGGAAATACAGGTAATTACTCTAAAGCCAATATTTACAGTCTGGATGGAAAACTGGTTAAAACTTCAGAGGTAAAATCTGGAAACATACAGATTTCAGACCTTCCGCCAGCATCTTATTTCATTGAGGTCAGTGGAAAAAATGCTGCAGAAACAAAGAATACAAAATTCATCAAGAAATAATAAAACAAAATCCCCGCTCCTACCAATGAGCGGGGATTTCTTATTAACATTCAAACTTGCATTTAAAAGGTTGCAGCAGGAGCAGTTTCATTATTAAGCTTTCGCTGAATCTCTGTTTTTTTCCCTTTAGAGAAATCATAGCTTAATCCTAACACAAACATGGATTTGTTGTTCATAATCTGTGTATGAATTTTATAATCAACCAAACTTTCCGGTAAACTTTTCGTTTTGTATTCCGAAGGCATTCCTATCCAGTACATTCCTGTGGAAAACGTCCAGTTCTGATGTTTATAGCTTACAAAAACATTATTCTGGTTTTCATTTGTATTCAAGAAAGCTCCATTAAGGCTATATACCGGAATATTGAACTGATACTGCACTGAGAAAGATTTATATTCTGATGAAAGCGAAAAATAATTTCCTAAATAATCATTTTTGATCAAAGCACCTGTACTTGTCCTTACGGTTTCAGAAGTTGGGGTGATTACAGCTTTTACAACAAGTAAGCTGTTCCCAAAGGGTTTATAAGATCCTGTCAGCTGTATTCCGTATCGCTGTCCGTTCTTCCCGTTTTCATAAGTCAGTGCATATCCTCCCAATATATCATCCTGAACATAATACTGATTAATCACACGGTTGGTATACCTGTAAAACAAACCTGCATTAAAATCAAAATATTTATTATTAAAAGAATAGGTCAGATTATTAGAAAAAACCTGTTGTGATTCTAAAAAAGGGTTTCCTCTCTGAACGATATTAGGAGCCAGCTGTACTACATTACTACTCAAAGCATTACTCCATGGACTCACTGGATTGTAGCTTGCGGTAAAACGAAGATTCTGATTACCTTTAACCTGATAGGCTAAAATCACCTTCGGAGTAAAAGTCCATTCATCAAAAGTATTCTCTGCACTTTTGTTATGAATATTCGTAAGACCGGCTCCGATGCGGTAACTGAATTGATTCACTTTTCCTGCAAATTCGGTATAAAAATACTGTTCCAGATAAGTGACACTGTATTGAGAATATCCGGCAAGGTTATTCAGATCATTGGAAATAGAAGACCTTGAAATACGATATCCGGATGAAAGTTTTCCTGCTTTGAAATCGTGTGTATGAGCAAGCTCTCCCACCATACTCGTCTGTTTGGCTTTCAGCATCATATCATTGTCATACACAGACAATCCCGAACCTACCACCCATTCTTTGGCTGTTTCTGTAGTATTTGTAGTATAATAAGAACCCACCACATTAATACTCAACTCATCTTTTTCACTGATTTTTTTTGAATAATAAAGGTCCAACTTCGGAATTACATAGTCTGAGCCATTATTTTTAAACATACTGTGCTCTTCCCTCAGGTTATCTTCAGTAAAGACACTCTGCCCCACACCTTTTGAAAACCTGTTGAAAATATCCATATTAAGTTTAGCCTGAAAAGCATAATCATCGGGAACAAGTCTTGTATAACGCAAAGCAATATTCTGGAAAGTATATCCGAAATGATCTGTTCTGTTTTCATCAGAACGGTAATGCTTTCCGTTCAGCTGATAGTCGTAGATACTGTTTACCCTTCTGTCATTATAATCTCTCAGATTCAAAGAATATTCCAGTCCGAAATTATTTTTTCCTTTTGTATAATTCGCATAGGCCGAGCTATTCACAAACCCGGTATTTAAAGCAGTAGAAATATCAGCTCCGAAAACATATCCTGTTTCTGTAGATTTTGTAAGAATATTAACTACCGTATCTGCTCTCGTTGCCCATCTTGCAGGCGGAATGTCATAATACTCTACCTTTACCACCTCATTGGGTGCAACACTCCGGATCTGCATATCTGTAGCTTCAATACCGTTAATAAGGAACAGTGTAGTTCCTCCTTTCGTACTGGTAATGGTATTTGCTACCGGATCCAGCTGCAATTCCGGAAGTGTACGAAGAAGATCTTTTGCGTATCGGGCTTTTTCCAGAGCTTCTTTGTCAAAAGTATAAACAGCTTTGTCTGCAAACAGCTTTTTACGTTGTGATTTCAAAATAACTTCCTGAATTTCTTTGGTGCCCACAGCATCAGCCGTATCATTTTTCGTTTCCTGTGAAAACATAAAAGTGCCGCAAAGAAAAAAGAGGGTATATATAGTTTTTATCATGTCTGAAGATGAATTATACCATTAAAACAATCAATCCCTCATGTTTGTTACATTTATAATGGCAGATCAATTAAAAAGCAATGAATAAGTTTTCTTCAAAATTTTAGTTATTATGTTAAATCCAGCCCGTTTTTTGCTGGTATTTTTTTACATCACAAAATATAGAATCATGAAAAAAGTATTCATATTAATTCCGTGCTTCCTGTTTTCTGTGTTGGGGGCTCAGGAAATTCAGAACAGTTCAGCAGAGAAGATGAATATCATCAAGACCAATGTCACGGCTTATGCATTCCGAAATATCAACCTGTCTTATGAACGGGCAGTCAACCAATGGTTTTCCGTGAATATTGGTTTCGGAACTATGCCGGAAGGGAAAGTGCCTTTTATCAATGCCTTTCTGAAAGATGAAGATGAGAAAAGATTCCAGAATCTTAGTGTAAAAGCGACCAATTTCACTATTGAGCCGAGGTTTTATATCGGGAAAGGTTATGGAAAAGGATTTTATTTTGCTCCCTATTACCGCTATTCAAGTGTAACATCCAATGCTTTTGATTTTTATTATGATTATAACGGTCCGAATGGAGTCACTTATCAGGTACCACTTAAAGGACAGGGAGATACGAAAGGGAACAGTGGCGGAGTAATGGTCGGCGTACAATTCTTTCTAACCAGAAGCCAGAATCTTGTACTGGATTTTTGGATCGCGGGAGCTCATTATGGAAGTGGAAAAGGGGATTTTACCATGACTTCAGATTATGTACTGACTCCTGATATGCAGGCTCAGCTAAAAAAAGAAATTGAAAATCTGGATATTCCGTTTGTAAAATATACGGTAGAAACGAATGCCAATGGCGCCAGAATAAAAGTGGACGGCCCTTGGGCGGGTTTCCGAAGCGGACTTTCCATTGGGTATAGATTTTAAAAAATACAATCCTTTATGTATACCAACCGTTCTTTTTCAGAGCGGTTTATTTTTTTCTAAAATTTGTATCTTGGACGCTATAATTAACAAAAATTTCTGGAAAATATCATGATGAATTCGTCCACTATTACTACCGCTCAAAGAATTAAAGCCATCATAGGCGGATCTATCGGAAACCTTGTGGAATGGTATGACTGGTATGCGTATGCTGCCTTTGCCATTTATTTTTCCCATTCATTTTTTCCGGATTCTGACCTGAATGCCCAACTGATGAATACCGCAGGAATATTTGCTGTAGGCTTTCTTATGCGTCCTATCGGTGGATGGGTGTTCGGTAGCATTGCGGATAAGATCGGAAGAAAAAAAGCGATGACTCTTTCTGTTCTTCTTATGTCTTTTGGATCTTTATTGATAGCTCTTACACCTACTTATAAATCTATAGGTATTCTGGCTCCTTTATTACTTTTATTGGCAAGACTACTTCAGGGGTTGAGTGTTGGCGGTGAATACGGAGTCTCTGCAACCTACCTCAGCGAAATGGCAACACAGGACAGAAGAGGATTTTATTCCAGCTTTCAATATGTCACTCTGATTGGCGGACAGCTTATAGCACTGGGAATTCAGCTTATTTTACAAAAATTACTTCTGACTGAAGCTCAGCTTGAAGATTGGGGTTGGAGAATTCCTTTTGTAATCGGGGCTATGCTTTCTATCATTGCATTATACCTAAGAGCCAACCTTCATGAAACGGAAGCTTTTGAAAATAAAAAAGAAATCAGCGAAAAGAAAAAAGGAACTGTAAAAGAGCTTCTGAAGCATCCTAGAGCCCTACTTACCGTTGTAGGCCTTACTTTAGGAGGAACATTGGCATTTTATACCTACACCACCTATATGCAGAAATTCCTGGTGAATACAGTACATCTTACAAAGGAAGAGTCTACACTGGTTTCTTTTATTTCACTATTTATTTTCGCATGCCTTCAGCCTGTATTTGGAGGACTATCTGACAAGATTGGAAGAAGGCCGCTTCTTTTAGGATTTGGTATTCTGGGAACGCTGTGTACTGTTCCTCTTCTTACAGCATTGAGTACAACTACTTCAATATGGAGTGCATTTTTTCTGATTATGGCAGCATTAATTATTGTAAGTGGATACACCTCCATCAATGCAGTGGTAAAAGCAGAACTTTTTCCTTCCGAAATCAGGGCACTTGGTGTGGGTCTGCCTTATGCGATTACAGTGGCTATATTTGGGGGAACAGCAGAATATATTGCCCTTTGGTTTAAAAAGATTGGTTCAGAAGAATACTTTTACTGGTATATTACCGGATGTATTCTTTTTTCTCTGGTCGTTTATATAGGAATGAAAGATACTAAAAAGACTTCTACACTTGATCAGGATTAATATTCCAGTAATTTATAAAAAACGTTCGCCGCAGATTCTCTGCGGCGAACGTTCTATTTTTTAATGATAAGCCTGTTTAAATTTTTCAATCATACTGTCCAGATTATGGCGCTGGACATAGATGCTCTTTACCTCTTCATACCTCGGCGATTTGTAGAAAACCTCATGGAAATCCATACTCCCGTTTCCTACTTTTACAACTTTCTGTACTTCGATATTCAACTTTCTCAATTCGTCTTTGAAGACTTTAAATTCATCTTGGATACTACTGCTCATTAATATTTTTAGTTTTTTAGTTAAAAATTCCATTTACCCCTTCAAATGTTAGGGGTAACATCTCAAATTCCGAATAAAGTTAGTAAATTTATTAACACAAAGTAACACTTTGATAATATTTTATTATTTTTTTTACAAATAGTCAGTCGATATTAACCGATTGATACATATTCCGTATTTTTACGATCATAAAAAAATGTAACAACCTTATACAAACTATGAATATTAAAGCATTTTTCTCTTTATTCTTCTTTCTATTGCTTACTTTCCTGCATGGTCAAAAAATGGAATTCAAAGCACCGGATTATGCTGCCATTCAAAAAAATATTGAGGATAAAAATTCAGAGTTCTATTATCCGAAGCTTTTAAAAAGATTAAAACAGAACGATACCCTTCTTACCAGCAATCAATATCGTCATCTTTATTTCGGTTACACGTTTCAAAAAGGGTATGAACCCTATAAAACAGGCAAGAAGGCTGAAGAGGTTGCCAAATATTATCGTGGAGAAGGTATTTCGCAAAAAGATCTTTCTAAAGGAATCCAGCTATTTCTGGATGCTTTGGATGAAAATCCGTTGGATCTGCGCGCTATGAATTATCTTGCTTATCTGTATCATTTGAATAAAGATGATGTCACTGCTGAAAAAATTGCAGGAAATTTCCACGGACTATTAAACGCCATTCTAACTTCCGGTGACGGGCTGAAATGTGAGACAGGCTTTCATGTCATTTCCGTTACAGATGAGTATGTTCTTTTAAACAGATTTCAAATGGAAACAAAATCACAAAGTATAAAAGGGAAATGTGACTATCAGGAGTTTGAAAAAGACAAATATAAAATTCCAGGATTTTATTTTGATATCAGCCGATTCTATGGAAGAATATTGGAGTAATTAATTCCTATATTTTATAATTCAAAAATAGCAGCTATCAATTTTTTTAAATAAATTTCATATGATTTCGCCCTAATAATAAGGGTTCCGGAGAAGGAGAAATATTTTTCCAAAAAAATAAATAAATTTTGTGTAACATTTTTTGAAGGTTCGTCTCTAAAAGACAAATAAACTTTAAAACTTTAGAAATCATTAAAAAATTTACATTCCTTCTTATCATCATGTTATTTTTTTTAGCGGTATGCAACATATTCGGTCAGGAAACTACCTATCCGTTTGAAGTTAAAAAAACTGGAAAAGGGAATCAGTCATTAATTTTCATTCCGGGATTTGCCTCTTCAGGAGATGTATGGAACGAAACCACTGCAAGATTTGAAAAAAACTTCACCTGTTATACTTTAACAATGTCCGGATTTGCCGGAACTCAACCACAGGCAGACGCCAGTTTTAAAGATTGGGAAAAAGGAATTGCTGCTTATATCAGGAATAATAAAATTGACCAACCCATCATTATTGGGCATAGTATGGGAGGCGGCCTGGCTTTGGCGATTGCAGCTGATTATCCTGAGCTTGTAGGTAAAATTGTAATCGTAGACACCCTTCCCTGCCTGGCAGCAATGGCTGATCCTAATTTTATATCAAAAGAAAACAACGACTGTACTCCTGTCATTACTCAGTTAACCGCTATGAATGATGAACAGTTCCGTAAAATGCAGACTCAGGCTATGCCACGTCTTCTGGCAGATAGTTCTATGCAGGAAACTGTAATCAGCTGGAGTATGAAATCTGACCGAAAAACTTTTGCTAAAATGTATTGTGATTTTTCCAATACCGACCTCAGAGACAAAATAAAAAATATACAATGTCCTTCTCTTATTCTTTTGGAGTCTTTTTTTATCAATCTTAAGCCAACCATTGAAGGACAATACAAAAATTTAAAAAATGCCAATATGCAGTACGCTTCAAAAGGATTGCATTTCATTATGTATGATGATAAGGATTGGTATTTTAATCAGCTTACTCACTTTTTATCTGCGAAATAATGGTTTTTGAAGAGATATACGAACTCTACTGGCAAAGGATATTCCGTTTATGCATGGGATATGTGAACGACACCGACATTGCTCAGGATCTTGCCCAGGAAACATTTATCATTGTATGGCAGCAGCTCCCGAAATTCAGGAATGAATCCAGCATAGGAACATGGATCTTCAGAATTGCCTCTAATAACTGCCTCAGACAGATTGAAAGGGAAAAGAAGTTTACCAAAACTGATCTGCCCATTAATTTGGAAGAGAAAAAGCAGGAATCTATGGAACCTCAGATACAAATGCTGTATCAGTTTATTTCGGAGTTGCCTGAAACAGACAGAATTATTATTTCATTGGAACTGGAAGAGATAAAACAGGCTGAAATAGCTCATATCGTAGGACTTTCAGAATCCAACATCAGAGTAAAGATTCACAGGATAAAAGAAAAATTAACGCAAAAGTTTAAAGAAAATGGCTACTAATATTGATTTCAAAAATATATGGAAGCAGCAGACTTCCAACAAACCTAATCTAGAGGAGCTTCTTGGAAAGCTAAAAAAATTCAGAAACCAGAATCTGCGCCGGCTCATCTTTGCTAATATTGGATTAATCGCTACTTCATTAGTAATTCTTTTCATCTGGTATCGTTATCAGCCGGAAATGATCACAACAAAAATCGGAATGGTGCTTGTAGTTCTGGGTATGGCTATCTTTCTATTGGCCTATAACAAAATGTTTATGGTATTTTACAAAATTGATCAGACTCAATCTAACCATGAATATTTACAAAGTTTATATCTGGTAAAAAGCAAGCAAAAATTCATGCAGACTACCATACTCAACTTGTATTTTATCATGCTGTTTCTGGGAATATGCTTTTATATGTATGAATATACTTCAAAAATGACCATTGGTTCTGCTGTTTTGACTTATTCAGTAACCTCTTTATGGGTAGCCTTTAACTGGTTTTATTTAAGGCCCAGAACTATAAAGAAACAACAAGGGAAACTTGACGAATTAATTAATAAATTTGAAGAGATCAATAATCAATTAAAAGAATCATGATTTCTTCTGACAACAAAAACCACTGGGAAAATGTATATGAGACCAAAAATCCTAATCAGGTAAGCTGGACTCAGAAAAAACCTCACACCTCTCTTGATTTTATAAAATCTTCCGGATTGGGAAAAGATGCCCGCATCATTGATATCGGCGGCGGAGACAGCAACCTTGTTGATTTTCTTCTTGAGGAAGGCTATGAAAATATTACCGTGCTGGATATTTCCGCCAAAGCTCTGGAAAAAGCACAGGAAAGACTGGGAAATGCTGCCGGTAAAGTAAAGTGGATTGCTACAGACATTACCGATTTTGAACCCACTGAAGTTTATGATATCTGGCATGACAGGGCTGCTTTTCATTTCCTGACAACACCGGAAAAGGTTTCAAAATATGTAGATATTGCAGAAAAAAATGTGGATAACTTTATGATCATTGGAACTTTTTCTAAAAATGGCCCAACCAAATGCAGCGGATTGGATATTCAGCAGTATGATGAGGAATCATTAACAGAAAAATTTGAAAAAAGTTTTAAAAAGTTACAATGTATTACCGAAGATCACACAACCCCTTTTGAGACCGTTCAGAATTTTGTGTTCTGCTGTTTTAAAAAGCATTAATGAATTGTATATATTTTATTTAAATATAAAAAAGAGAGTCGGTAATGACTCTCTTTTTTGTTTATGATTCTTTTTCTTCTTCCACTTCCACTTCATGACGAAGCTGAGCTTTGTAAAGAGTGGCGTAATATCCGTTTCTATCCAGAAGCTCAAGGTGCTTTCCTTCTTCTACAATTTTACCGTGTTCCATTACAATGATCTTATCCGCTTTTTCAATGGTGGAAAGTCTGTGGGCAATAATAATGGATGTTCTGTTTTTAGTAATTTTTTCTGTAGCTCTCTGAATCAGCTTTTCACTTTCGTGATCAATGGAAGAGGTTGCTTCATCCAGAATTAAAATTTTCGGATCTGATAAATAAGCTCTCAGGAAAGACAACAGCTGTCTCTGCCCTAAAGAAATGGATGAACCTCTTTCACTCACTACATAATCATATCCGCCAGGAAGCTGCTGAATAAACTGATCCACCTCAATCTCTCTGGCACCAGCTTTTATTTTTTCAAGCGTGATACTGTCATCTCCAAAGGCAAGGTTTTCAAAAATACTTCCGTGGAAAAGGAAAACATCCTGCAATACCACTCCAATATGGCTTCTCAGGTTATAAAGCTCATAATCTTTTAAATCCACATCATCAATCAGAATATTCCCGGAATTGATATCATACAATCTTGTGATCAAGCTAATGATGGTAGATTTCCCGGCACCTGTTGCCCCAACGATAGCTACCGTTTCTCCAGGATTCACCTTAAAATCTATCCCTTTCAGTACTTCCTGTTTTTCATCATAGGCAAAATGTACTTTCCGGAATTCAATTTTTCCGGCAAAGTGGTCTTTCTTCACTGTTCCGTTATTCGGCATTGAGTTTTCTTCATCCATCAGTCCCAATACTCTTTCTGCTCCTACAATTCCTCGCTGGATATTATTAAAGCGGTCTGCAATCTGTCTCAAAGGGCGGATCAGCATTGAAATATACTGGATAAATGCAATTACTACTCCGGCACTGATGGTAATATAACCTCCATAAAAAAGGATAAATCCTATAAATAATGACGAAATAAGTTCTACTACCGGAAAGAACAATGAGAATATAAATACAGTTCTCAGTAATGCTCCTTTCAGGGTAATATTGATATCATCAAATTTCTTAAACTCAGATTCCTGTCTGTTGAATACCTGAATAATCGACATTCCGGCAAGCCTTTCCTGAACAAAAGAGTTCTGATTGGATGTCCAGTTTCTTTCATCCCCGAACGCTTTCTTAAGTCTTTTCTGAAAGAATCTTGTAATCATTACCATCAAAGGTAAAATAGCCAGTGTAATATAACTCAGATGAATATTGGTACTGAACATCATGACTAATACAAACAGAATTCTCAGAATATCCCCGAATACCATCAGGAAACCATCGGTATAGACAGTCGCAATAGTTTCCACATCTCCTACGGCACGCGTTACCAGCTGTCCGATAGGAGTTTTATCAAAAAATGAAGTCTTGAAATAGATCAGTTTAGCATAAAGTCGCTCTCTGATATCTCTGATTACATTCTGCGAGATAAAATTTGAAAAATAAACCAGGAAAAAGTTTAAAATAGTTTCTGCAAATACCAATCCTACAAGGATATAGATATGCTTCATCATCAAAGCCTTATCATGGAGCTTTGTAATGTCATTATCCACCACCTGCATTGTAAGATAAGGCCTGTAAGTAGAAACAATAGAAAGGAATATAGAAATTATAAGGGTAAGGATGAACCATGAACGAAATTTCATTCCGATAAAGAACAGCCTTTTTATAATTCCCCAGGTATCTTGTTTTTTCATTGTACGAATCGAAAGAAAGAATTAAAATAAAATTCTATGCAAAAATAAGACTTTATAACCGGACTGCCTTTACAACTTTTGGAAATCGTCATAGAAAATTTCAGATACCTACCATTTACAATATGAATATATTAAGCATTCTTTTGTATCCAGCCCAGAACATATTCTGCTACTTCTTCCCAATTTTTTTCTCCACAGATAAAGTGACTTCTGCCTGCAAATTCTTTAAAATCTACAATACTGTTGGAATCTTTATAAGCTCCCGCAATTTTTTTTGAAAATTTAGCAGGAAAAATTTTATCATTAGAGCCAGCAATAAACAACAGTGGCTGATGGGGTTTCTTCAGATCTAATTTAGCAGAAGCTTTGAGTAAAGGATCTCTTGCCAGTTTTCTACTTTCGGGAGCAGCTACCTTTTCATACAATGTATCACTTTCTTCTTTAGAATAATTATTAAAAAAAGCTTTGTGATACCAATCTTTCGTTCCTAAAAACGGACTGTTTCCTTTGAAAAAGTTAACTACCGGCCAAACAATTTTTACCGTAGAAAAAGGAGCCATCACATTTTTGGGAGGCGCACCATCTATACTCACTCCTGCTGCTGCTTTTCCCATATCAATCAGTTTCTGAACCATAAGTCCTCCAAATGAGTGTCCGATAACAATAGGTTTTTCAGGAAGGCTGTCAATCAGTTTTACAAGATTATTCACCGTATCATCAAAGCCCACATGTCTCAATTCCTGGGGAATATTGTTTTTTAAATTCACAGGATCTCCTTCATGTCCCGGATTGGAAGGTGTATGCACGGTATACCCCTGAGTTTCGAAATACGTTTTCCATTCTTTCCAGCTTGTATTATTCACAAATAATCCATGAATTAATACGATCGTTTTTGTTTTCATATTTTTTACTTTTTTGTATTGTTAAAATGATGAAACAAATTTCCGCAGATAAAATGACGAAAACTTTAACTCAGGTTAAAATCGTACTATTTACCTGAAATTCTTTTTCTTATCCTGCTCAGAGAAGGTCCCTGAATGCCCAGATAAGAAGAAATATGATACAGCGGAACATTGCTGAAAATATCAGGATGCTCTTTCATAAGATCCAGGTATCGTTCTTCAGGAGACTTTAATAAAAACCCCTCTACCCTTGTCATGGTAATATTAAATGCTGCCTGTGCCATAAGCCGTCCAAACTTTTCCCATTGATGCGACTGCTGATAAAGCGAAAGTAAATCAGCATGTCGGATAAAAATAATGGAGGCATCCGTAAGAGCCTGTGTAAAATAATCACATGGAATCTGATTCAGAAAACTTTTAAAAGGAACAACAAAGCCATTGGCAGAATACAGAAAAACATTCTTCTCTTCTCCGGTATCTCCATTAATAACGTAAGAACGGAAAACTCCATCAACGATAAACCCCAAATAAGAGCAGACATTTCCTTGAAGATTATAAAAATCTCCTTTTTTATATTCCTTAGGAAGCCAAAATTGTTCAGACAATCTGAAATCTTCTTCTGAAAGTCCGGCAAAATGATGTAATGCGAAGGCTAGTTTTTCAATTTCAGTCATGATTATTTTTTTAGTATCCCTTACATTATTTAAAAATAATCTTATTTTCTGATACTAAAAAGAGAAATATTACTGATCAATAGCCTTCCCTATTTCTTCAATTTCGATGGTTTTTGCCGGTCTTTCTTTTATAAACTTATTTTCAAGAAATTTATAAACTCCCCAAACAGCAAGAATAGAGATTAACCAGCCGACCATATTCACTCCCGAAAATCCTGTATAATTTACATTATCTACGGATTCAGGATCTGTTATTCCCAAATACACACCGTAACTCATCCCTAACACAATCTGGGTTCCCAGATAAATTCCAATAGCCAAAACACCGTATTGCCATTTTGTTTTTCCAAATCTTTCGGCTAATTGTGCATAATATCGGTAGGCACCAATAAGAATAAAAATTGATAACATGATTATTATTTTGTTTTTAGTTTTTATTTAAAATCGTATCCCACATCCACCAGATACAGTCCATGTCCCGGAGCTGAAGTACCTGCAGCATTGCGGTTTTTATCTTCAATTACTTTACGGAGATCTTCCGGTTTCAGCTTTCCTGTACCAATTTCCACCATCGTTCCGACAATAGCACGAACCATATTTCTAAGAAAACGGTTGGCAGAAACTGTGAATTTCAGCTCTGTTCCGTTCTGCTCCCATTCTGCTTTGTACATTTTACAGATATTAGTTTTGTTGTCGGTTTTTAATTTGGCAAAACTGGTAAAATCTTCATATTCAAAAAGAATCTTACAGGCTTCGTTCATTGCGACAATATCCAGAGATCTTTTCCAGTGCTGCCATGCAGATTCCTGGGTAAACGGATTTTTTTCCAGAGAGATATAATATTCGTAAGTTCTGTAAGTCGCATCAAAACGGGCATGAAAATCATCTTTTACCGGAAAAATCCTTTTAATGGAAATATCAGGCGGAAGAAAACTGTTCAGCCTGCGTGTAAGTTGGTCGTCCAGTTCTTTTTCAGTATCAAAATGGGCAAATATCTTTTTGGCATGAACCCCGGTATCAGTTCTTCCCGCTCCTGTTGTTTTAATCTCTTCGCGCAAAATTGTAGACAGCGCTTTTTCCAGTTCTTCCTGCACAGAAATGGCATCCGGCTGTATCTGATAGCCGAAATAATTCTTCCCGTTGTAAGAAAATTCAATAAAGTATCTCAATGTATTGTAATAACTCCACAAAAATACTTTAATTTAACGAAATATTTGTTGAAAAGTCTTTGAGAATGTTGCACCAAATGCTTACGAAAATTCCTATTTTTGCAATCGTATGAAAAGATGGTACCTTTATCCTTTTTCCCTTGGTTATCATTTGGTAACGGGTATCCGGAACACAATGTATGATCTGGGAATTTTTAAGTCGACAAAATTCAAAACCCCGATAATCAATGTCGGAAACCTTTCTGTGGGCGGAAGCGGGAAGTCACCTATGGTGATGTATCTTGCTCAGTTTCTATCCAAACATTACAGAACCGGTGTGCTTTCAAGAGGCTATGGAAGGCTGACCAAAGGCTACGAAGTAACCAATTACGAAAGCAACTATAAAATGGTGGGTGATGAAGCCATGCAGCTTTTTGAGCGTTTTAAAAACCGTTTTGTTATTGCCGTTTCCGAAGAACGTGTTCCCGGAGCTAAAAAAGTAATTGATGATATGGATCTTCAGGTTCTTGTATTGGATGATGCCATGCAGCACAGAGCTATTAAGGCTGGATTCAATATTCTGATGACTGATTTTAACGATCCTTTTTTTAAAGATTATGTGCTTCCTGCCGGAGACCTCAGAGAATCGAGAGCTGGATATAAAAGAGCCAATATCATCATGGTCAGTAAATGTCCTGATGAACTGACAGAGGAAACAAAAAGGTATTATATTTCAAGAATAAGACCTTCTTATGGGCAGAAAGTCTTCTTTTCATCCATTGGTTATGACGAAAATGTATACGGAAAAGATAAAATGCTTCCGGATAACAACCTGAATTATTATGATATTTTACTGATTACCGGAATTGCCAATCCAAAACCACTTCTGGAACATCTGGCAAAATTCTCAAAAAGGGTGAAGCATTTAAAATTCAGGGATCATCATAATTTCACCGATGATGATATAAAAAAAATCCTTGCCGAATACAAAAAACTAGGAGAATATAAACTGATATTAACCACAGAGAAAGATTACGTACGTCTGAAAACTTTTGACTATCTTAGAGAAATTGTTTACTACTGGCCTATCAATGTACTTATTGATAAGAAAGAAGAATTCAATCAAATCATCTTGGATTATGTTAGAAAAAATTAAAGAGACCGCGGATTTTATTAAAAATATTATTCAGGAAACTCCTGATTTTGCGGTTGTTTTAGGATCCGGACTGGGAAAATTACAAAATGAAGTAGAACCAATCCATATTTTAGAGTACAAGGACATTCCTCATTTTCCACAAACTACAGTGGCCGGACACACCGGAAAACTGATTTATGGAATATTGGAAGGGAAAAAAGTACTGATGATGAGCGGCCGTTTCCATTATTATGAAGGACATTCAATGGAAACCGTTACTTTCCCGATAAGAGTTTTTCATCTGCTGGGAATTCAAAATCTTATTCTTTCCAATGCCTGTGGCGGAGTAAATCCTGCTTACAGCGTTGCTGATATTGTCATTCTGAAAGATCACATCAATATGATGCCTGAGCATCCTCTTCGCGGAAAAAATATAGATGAACTTGGACCACGTTTTGTGGACATGAGTGAGCCTTACAACAAAAAAATGATTGCTGTGGCTGAACAGGCAGCAGCAGAACATGACATTAAAATTCATCGGGGAGTTTACGTTGCCCTACAAGGACCTACTTTTGAAACTCCGGCTGAATACGGAATGATTAAAGCTATTGGTGGGGATATGGTAGGAATGAGCACGGTACCCGAAGTCATCGTTGCCAGACATATGGAAATGGATGTTTTCTGTATTTCCGTAATTACAGATCTTGGCGGTCCTGATGTAGCGTTTGCCGTTTCTCACGAAGAAGTTTTGAATGCCGCCAACAAAGCAATGCCGAATGTAATTTCCGTTGTCAAAGGATTGATTAAAAACTACCAGTAAAATAGCATAACTCAATATTACAACTCAAGACGCAATATTACCTTCCTGTGGAGGGGTGGCAAAAATTTAAATAATTTTTGACGGGGTGGTTTATCCCATAGAATCCATCAATATTATAAATTTTTCCTAATTCCCCAGAAATCAATCTCAGATTGCAATTCATTGTTTAGATTTGTACAAATGAAATTGTTCAAGATGAGAAAGTGGATATTAATTTTTATGATGGGTATTTTTGGGATAAGCTATTCGCAAAAAGTCCCTGCTGTCCTTAAAACAGGATTCTCAAAAGAAGCTTTACAGCAAAAACTGGAAGATGAAGAAGGAAAAGCCATTACCATTCAGCAGATTCTAAATCAGCATAAAGGAAAAGTTTTAGTCATTGATTTTTGGGCAGGATGGTGCAGAGATTGTTTAAATGCCCTTCCAAAAGCTAAGGAATTAGAAGAAAATAACAAGAATATTGATTTTGTATTTCTATCATTAGACCGTTCAAAAGAAGGGTTTGAAAAAAGTCTTGAAAGATTTGATATGAAAAACAAAGAAAATTATTGGTTTTCTACAGGCTGGAAAAATGATTTTAACAATTATGTGGATCTTAACTGGATTCCCAGATATATGGTTATTGATCAGAAATCTTCTATTGCAAAATATTATGCAATTTCCCCCGAAGACCCAGAACTTCAGCAAACCATTGACAAGCTTTTAAAATAATTGTCATTTATTTTAATCTGAAAAAACATAAAAACTCATTGAAAATCATAGGTTTCAATGAGTTTTAAAATTTTATTTATTTAACACCATGATCACAAGAGAAGCTACAGAAAAGGATTTAGAAATTCTTTTAGAATTTGAACAGGGAGTGATTACTGCTGAAAGACCTTTCAACAGTACACTTATTGAAGGAGAGATCCATTATTATGATTTAAAATTTCTGATCCAATCTCCTGACGCAACTGTCATTGTTGCTGAAGAGAATAATGAAGTCATTGCATCCGGATATGCTCTGATTAAAAAGTCAGAAAAATATTACAACCAATTTGAAAAGTATTCTTATCTGGGTTTTATGTATGTAAAGCCGGAGCATAGAGGGAAAGGAATCAATAAAGTGATTACCGATGAACTCATTTCCTGGTCAAAATCAAGGGAAATCAGTGAGGTAAGACTTGATGTATATGCTCAAAATGAATCTGCCATCAAAGCTTATGAAAAGGCAGGTTTTGAACCTCATATTCTCACCATGAGACTGAAGGATTGATGATGGAAGGCGGGAGCTGGAAGCTGGAAGTTATTGACGCGTTATTAATTACTACTTCGTTTTTTATTATTTAGTGAGCAGTTCTTTAATTTCCTTATCGAGTAATATTACTTCCCTCTTCCAGCTTCTAGCTTACTTCTATAAATAAAGGAATCCATATCTTTGTATATGGATTTTTCTTTGCCGCTTCGTAAAATTATTCATGTGGATATGGATGCATTCTATGCTTCTGTGGAGCAGCATGATAATCCTACATTGAAAGGCAAGCCGATTGCTGTAGGAGGTCAGCATCGCGGGGTCGTTGCAGCAGCAAGCTATGAAGCCAGAAAATATGGTGTTCGCTCTGCAATGCCTAGTAAAACAGCCAAAGAAAAATGTCCTCAGCTTATTTTTGTTCCTCCCCGATTTGCCCGATATAAAGAAATTTCAAAAAAAATCCGGGAAATTTTCTATGAGTATACAGATCTGGTAGAACCTTTATCTCTGGACGAGGCCTATCTGGATGTCACTGAAAATAAAAAAGGTATGGAATCTGCCAATCTGATTGCCAAAGAAATTCGTCAGAAAATTTTTGAACAGACGGGACTTACCGCTTCTGCAGGAATTTCAGTCAATAAATTTTTAGCTAAAGTAGCTTCTGATATTAATAAACCGAATGGCCAGAAAACCATTCATCCTGACAAAATGGAGCATTTTCTGGAAGAACTTCCGGTGGAAAAATTTTATGGTGTTGGGAAAGTTACGGCTAACAAAATGTTTAGTTTAGGTATTTATAAAGGAAAAGATTTAAAGAAGAGATCACTTGAAGATCTGGTAAGAATCTTTGGAAAATCTGGTCAGCATTATTATAATGTAGTACGTGGGATTCATACTTCTGAAGTAAAACCTCATCGGATCCAAAAAAGTGTGGCTGTGGAAAGAACTTTTTTTGAGGATCTTTTAGATGAGCAGCAGATCAATGAAAAGCTAGAAAGCCTTGCAGAGGAAATCCATCAAAGATTACAGAAAAATAATATTCTCGGAAGAACTTTAACCTTAAAAATAAAATATAAAGATTTCTCTCTTTTTACAAGAAGTATAACGAGAGAAGATTATTTTTCATCTCCGGAACAGTATTTCAATACCGGAAAAAAGCTCTGGGAACTTCGTCCCTTCGATAAGGCTGTACGCCTGCTCGGATTGTCTCTCTCTCAACTGAATACGGAAGAAAAAAAGCAGGTTTCCGTTCAACTAAAAATCCCGTTTGAAGAATTTGAAAATGAATAGGTCATATTTTTTTGCTAACTTGTATTGATCAAATCAGCAAATCTATGAACCCAACCATGATCCAATTTTTTCACTGGTATTCTGAAGGAGACGGAAAATTGTGGAAAGAAGCCGAAAAACAGGCCAAATATTTAGCAAAACTTGGGATTACTTCTGTATGGTTTCCTCCTGCCTACAAAGGAACAAATGGCGGTTACTCCATCGGATATGATGCCTATGACCTCTATGATCTTGGAGAGTTTGATCAAAAAGGAATTATTCCTACCAAATACGGGACTAAAAACGATTATACAAAAGCCATTAAAGCCTTAAAGAAACAAAATATACAGATTATTGTAGACATTGTTCTGGGACATAAAGCTGGAGGTGATGAACTGGAAAAATTCAAGGTCGTAAAAGTAGATGAGGAAAACAGAGAAAAAGTAATTTCTGATGTTATCGAAATAGAATCATATACCAAATTCACCTTTCCCGGAAGAGGAAAAAAATATTCTGATTTTGAATGGAACTTTACCTGCTTCAGCGGTGTGGATTATGCTGAAGGCATGGATTCTCATATCTATAAAATACAGTCAGAATATGGAAATGACTGGGAAGAAATGATTGATGATGAAAAAGGAAATTACGATTACCTGATGTATAATGACATTGAACATCGGAATCCTTTTGTACGGGAAGAGCTCAACAATTGGGCAAAATGGTATTTTGATCAGACAGATTTTGATGGGGTGAGACTGGATGCTTTAAAACATATTTCTTTTGATTTTTATAAAGAGTGGCTTTCTCTGCTTCGTTCCAATTCCGGAAAAAATATTTTCGCTGTAGGAGAATACTGGGCTCCGGGATATCTTCATCTGCTTCAAAAATATATTGAAGTGACGGAAGGCTGCATGAGTCTTTTTGACAGCTCCCTGCAGAACAACTTCCACAATGCCTCAAAAGAAGGCGGTTCTTATGATCTTCGAAGAATTTTTGATGAAACCCTTACTCAGGCAGATCCTATGCATGCTGTAAGTTTAGTTGCAAATCATGACACACAACCTCTGCAGGATCTTGAAGCTCCTGTAGAACCCTGGTTCAAACCTATTGCTTACGCCCTTATTTTGTTGAGAAAAGACGGCTATCCATGTGTATTTTATCCCGATCTCTATGGAGCTCATTATGTGGATAAAGACAGAGAAGGTAATGATCAGGAAATTTTCATGCCTAAAGTAGATGGCATTGAGGCGCTATTAAAAGCAAGAAAAGATCATGCGTATGGTGAGCAACATGATTATTTTGAAGATGCCAACTGCCTTGGCTGGGTACGTACAGGAGATGATCAACATACCGGATGTGCTGTTGTTCTAAGCAATAAAGAGTCTTACCATAAACCTATGGAAATGGGAACACTGTATGCCGGAAAAAAATTTAAAGACCTTTTGAAAAGATGTAAAGATAAAGTGATCATTGATGAAAACGGCTGGGGAAATTTCCCTGTTCCGGCAGGAAATGTAAGCGTCTGGATTTCTGAGTAAGAGCCTTGTCAAGGTTTAAAAAACCTTGACAAGGCTTTCTTTCAATAGAAAATTAACAATAAATATATCGGCAATTCCAGATATCTATGGCCCACTCGCAACATTGTCCGTCTTCGTTGGAAGTACAGCACACTTTGCCCCAGTTTAAGTCTCCGGCTTTTAAAGTCTTCAATTCCTCACGGTTAAGTTTTCTTACTTTGAACTCTTTTTTCGTTTTCATAGTGATTATTTTTTATGGTTTAGTTATTAAATATACATTAAAATTTACAATTATGAATAAATAATACACATCAATCACACGAATAAGCATACATAATTCATATAAAACAAACAGATATTAAAAGAGTGATAACCACCCCGTCAAAAATTCTTTGAATTTTTGCCACCCCTCCAAAGGATGGGAATGTTTATGCCTCCAGTTGGGATAATTGTTAAGATTAGAGATGTTATAAGCTTGCTGTATAACTACAATTTTCTGAGTTCCAGAATTTCCGGTCTTTCGGAGGTGTCAGCTATTTTTCCGGTACGGGCAAATTCCGCCCAGAGAGCTCTTAATTTTTTACCATGCTCATGAATACGGCTCCATGGAATATCTTTCAGCAGTTCGGATGATTTCCAGGCTGATTCATTTCCAAAAATCAAAGGAAGATCAATACAATGTGGTGCTCCGATAGGGTTGTCTTTCAATTTTGAATGAATTCTGAAGAGATAAACATTTCCTCCGGCATCAGAAATATTCTGAGCAAACTGTTTTGCCGGAGTTCCGTAAATCAATTCCGTAGTTTTCTCAACCGTTTTATCCATGATTTTTAAGCCCAATCCTTTTCCAAAATATTTGTTTAAAGCCTCGGAAGTTTTAAGGTAAAATGCAGTTTCATCATTATTAAACCCTATCAGTATATCATATTTTGGAGCATTCTTTTTCCACATGTCCAACGACTCTTCTTCTTTACATAAAGGGAAAAATCCATATTGGGTACCAAAGGGCATTGCTGCTTTCAAACCATACTTCATCACAGACGGTAAAAATTTTCCGTACTCATCCATCATTTTTAGAACATCGGTTTCATCTTTCAATACTTCTGTTTTTTTCAGAAATTCCGCAGACATTTTCTGTCTTTTATGACGAAGCCCTAACGGAGCACTCTGAATAATCACCCGCTGAAATAAATCTTCTATTCCTTCTGAAATCATAAGATGGGCAATGGCATCACCTCCTGAAGACTGGCCGAGAAGGGTAATATTATTTTCATCACCTCCTACCTCTTCGATATATTTTTTAATCCATCTCAATGCTTCAATCATATCCAGCAGTCCAAGATTAGCAGGTCTTTTTTCATTTCCTCCCAGAAAGCCAAAAAGCCCCAAACGATAGGAAACCGTAACTACGATGATATGTTGCTCTTTCACCCATTCGGCAGGATCGGCAGTAGCAAGATCACCACAGCCAATTTCATGAGAGCCTCCATGAATCCAGACTACAACAGGTAATTTTTCATTTTCAGATATGATTTCCGGACGGGTTATGGAAAGGTATTGCGTAGCTTCATCAGCCTCGAAACTTTCAACAGGAGTTGCTCCTATCATTTTTTCCACAAGCGGACTTAAAGACTGTGGACAGACCGGAGTTTTTTCAGGAGAGGTAATAAGTGATGATGAAGAATATTCTACAGGAACAGGTTTTTGAAACCTCTCAGAATAGGCATAGCGAATACTTTTAATTCTGATTATTCCATCATCTTTTAATGCAATAATTCTCCCGAAACGAGTCTCGAAAATAGTGGTGTTCTGCTGATTTGGTGTCATCTTTAGAATGGTGAAAACTTTTCTCTCTAAATTTAATTATTTAAACACAAATTTCACAATTAATATGGTCTTATTCATGTTAAGAATCTAAAAAAAGTTTAAACACAAATTGCACTAATGAAAACGCTAATGTCCACTAATTATTATAGTGTTATTTGTGAAATAATTGGTGTTATTCGTGTTAAGAATCCAAAAATAATTTAAACACAAATTGCACTAATGAAAACGCTAATGCCCACTAATTATTATAGTGTTATTTGTGACATAATTAGTGTTATTCGTGTTAAAAAAATTTAGTTCAGGATTTTATACTCACTCGGAGAAATTCCCACTTTGGTTTTAAAAAGTCTTGTAAAATGTTGTGGATATTTAAAGCCTAAATCATAAGAAATTTCGCTGATTGTTTTTGCCTGATCCAGAATCTGTTCTTTGGCGATATCAATAAGTTTGTTGTGAATAAATTCCTGAGCGGAAATTCCCAGTTCTTTTTTTATCAGATCTCCGAAATAATTGGCAGAAAGATTTAGTTTTTCTGCAAAGTAATTCACCATAGGAAAACCAATATTTTTGGGATTTTCAGATTTTAAATAATCATCTACAAGATTTTCAAATTTCCCAATAACTCCCTGGTTGATATGGTCTCTTGTAATAAACTGGCGGTCATAAAAACGCATGCAGTAATTCAGGAACAGTTCAATATTATTAACAATTAAAGATTTGCTGTGTTTATCAATAGCCTGCTCCAGTTCCAGTTTAATATTTTTAAAACAATCCAGGACAACTTCTCGTTCTTTTTCAGAGAGGTGGAGCGCTTCATGTACATCATAAGAGAAAAATGAATAGTCTTTCATATTCTTTCCTAAGTTGGTTCCTTTTATTAAATCCGGATGAAAAATTAATGCAAATCCTGCAGGCTGAACATGTCTGTCTTTATTATAAATTCCATAGGTCTGCCCCGGAGCAATAAAAACCAATGTCCCTTCCTGGTAGTCATAGCTATGTTTTCCATACTGCATGTCTCCGCACATTACATCTTTCAGGAAAACGGTATAAAACCCAAATTTTCTTTTATACTGACAGATAGGATCGGATTTGGAAAAATCAATCACACTCACCAAAGGGTGCAGCGTTTCATGATTGGCCATTTTATTATATTCCGAGACCGTATTATAGATTTCAACCTCCTGATTTTCCATGAAGTATATTTTTATTACTATTCAAAATTACCACTTTCATTTGTAATTAAAATGAGGTCTGTAAAATTGGTAAGTAATTCGGTAATCTGTATAAGTCTGGTTTAAGTGAAAGTTTCGACTTTTGTACCGTTATGGAAACTTTTAATACCAACATTTTTCAAAAGGCATGGAGCAGCTCCTGATAGTGCGTTTGCCCATATTGCCATCAATCCTAATACCCAAAGCGGAATCGTAGAATGGCTGCAGCCTGTAACAGATGAAGAATATAATAATTTATCAACCTAAATAAACTGAATATAAAATGAGTACAATCACAGTAAAAGCTTATGGTGCAGAGTCTACCACAGCAGATCTGAAAGAAATGAATATTGAAAGAAGAGAAGTAACCTCAAAGGATGTAGAGATTGAAATTCTATACTGCGGGGTATGCCACTCTGACCTTCATACAGCAAGAAACGACTGGGGCGGATCTTTGTACCCTGTAGTTCCGGGACATGAAATCGTGGGAAGAATCACAAAAGTAGGAAGCGAGGTTTCCAAATTTAAAGTGGGTGATCTTGCAGGAGTGGGATGTATCGTAGATTCGTGCGGGCATTGTGACAGCTGCCAGCATGATCTTGAACAATATTGCTTAAATGGTTTCACAGGAACATACAATGGAAAAGACAAGCATTTGGGAGGTCATACTTTTGGCGGATATTCTCAAAAAGTAGTTGTTGATTCCCACCACGTTTTAAAAGTACCTGAAAATCTTGACCTTGCTGGTGTAGCACCTCTCCTTTGTGCAGGTATCACGACATGGTCGCCTTTGAAACACTGGAATGTAGGTCCTGGTTCTAAAGTAGCTGTTGTAGGTTTGGGAGGTCTGGGCCACATGGCTATTAAATTAGCAAAAGGACTGGGAGCTGAAGTTACTTTATTCTCCAGAACTCCGGGAAAAACCGATGATGCTAAACAACTGGGAGCTGATCATGTTATTATTTCTACTGATGACGCACAAATGGATTCTGTAAAAGGAAAATTCGATGTGATCATTGATACGGTTCCTTATGTACATGATGTAAATCCGTATGTAGCCACTTTAAATATCAACGGAACGCATGTTCTTGTGGGATATCTTGGAGGTTTAGAACCTATCCTTAATACGGTTCCTATGATTATGGGAAGAAAATCTGTAGCAGGTTCAGTGATCGGTGGTATTGCTGAAACTCAGGAATTACTGGATTTCTGTGGGGAGCACAATATCGTTTCAGAAATTGAAATGATCAAAATGCAGGACATCAACGAGGCATATGAAAGAATGTTGAAAAGTGATGTGAGATACCGTTTCGTGATTGATATGCAGTCTTTATAATTCTTCTATAGAATAGTAACGGAAACAGGCTCTTCAGATCGAAGAGCCTGTTTTATTTTTTCAGATTTTGGCTAAAAGCATTCTGATCCTGATTCGTTATATATCTGTTTCCTTCGGCACATTGGTTATCATTTCTTTCCATGTCCTGAAAAGCCCATGCTGCCATGGCATCAATAACGGGAGCCAGTTCATTACCCGCTTCACTCAGTGTATAAGTTACATGAGGCGGTACTACAGGTTTTGCTGTCCTGATAATTAACCCGTCAGCTTCAAGCTGTTTTAGATGCTGGATGAGCATTTTTTCCGTTACGGCAGGAATTGCTTTCTTTAATTCACTGTATCTTTTTTCTCCTGTGGAAAGATTAAACAGGATGATTGGTTTCCAGAACCCGCCAATTCTTTCCATAACATACATTACAGGACAATCCTGCACTGTTTTTTTATTCTCCTGAATGGTTGAACTTTCTTTGATCGCTGTCATATCTACATACTTTAGGGTAAGTACTTGTATAAAAGTAAGTACAAATATAACTTTGTTCTCAGAAATAAAAAAATATTTACATATGAAAATTATAATCACAGGATCACTGGGAAACGTAGCTAAACCATTAGCACAACAATTAATTGCCGAAGGACACAATATTACAGTAGTAAGCAGCAGCGATGCCAGAAAACAGGATATTGAATCTCTGGGAGCAACGCCAGCTATAGGATCTATTACAGACGTCAATTTTTTAACGCAAACATTTGATGGAGCTGATGCTGTTTTTGTCATGACGCCTCCTGCAATAAGCCCGGATAAGATTGTAGAAAACACGACCAATGCAGGAAAAAATTATGCTGAAGCTTTAAAAAATGCCAATGTAAAAAAAGCTGTAATGCTAAGCAGTGTAGGAGCAGAATCGCCGGTAGAAAATGGCCCTATAGCAGGTCTTCATAATATTGAAAAATTATATAATGAAGTGGAAAATACCTCTTTTACTTTTTTAAGAGCCGGATATTTTTATAATAATTTTTTCAATGATATTCCTTTAATTCAAAATGCAGGAATTATTGGAGGGAATTATCCTGCAGGTATTGAAGTGCCTGTGGTACATCCCAATGATATTGCCAAAGCAGCCGCTGAAGAACTGGTAAAAGACGGAAATACCAATACAATCAGATATATTGTAAGTGATGTAAGAAAAGCTTCTGATTTTGCGAAGGTTCTGGGAACTTCTGTTAATAAGCCTGAACTTCCATGGGTAGAATTCTCTGATGAAGAGTCTTTAAACGGAATGCTTCAGGCAGGTTTACCTGAAGATATGGCCAAACTGTATGTTGAAATGGGACGGGGAATAAGAACTGGTGTGGTACAAAAAGATTTTATTGATCATGGTTCTCCCGTAACAGGAAACATCAAGCTAGAAGATTTTGCGAAGGAGTTTTCTTCTAAATTCTAATTTCTTTTGTCTTTTCAAGATTGATAAAAATAGAATCGGCGCACCTTTGGTGCGCCGATTCTATTTTTTAATATGATATCTTAAGTTTAAGATTATTTTTTATCCTTCAGGGTTTCTTTTAAAACTTTCAATTTTCCGTCAATGGGCTGATCTATTTTTAATCCTAAAACCTCAGCAACCAAAGGATAAACATTGATATTGGCAAATTCGTCGATCACCAGATTATTTTTAAATTCCGGTCCCCATGCAAAGAAAGTAGCTTTCATTTCCGGAACTACTTTAGAATTGTAACCGTGCTTTCCAACAGATGTTTTCTTTCCTTTTTCCAGGAAGATTTTTGGAGCTTTTGGAATCAGAAGAATCTGCCCTATTCTGTGGTACTGATCATCTCTTGTGGCAAAGTGCAGATATCTAGGCAGTTTTTTATCCAGATATACTTCGTAATCATCTGTTTTGTTAGCTTTCAGTTCTTTATAAACCGCTTTTACCTCTTCCGGATTTTTAACGTAAACTCTCAGTAAAGTCTGGGAATTGTAAATATCAAACCTGTTTTTATCCAAAAGAACAGCCGGAATTTCCAAAGGTGTACCTCCATCTACTTTGATCATTCCGTGGTCTGAAACAAAAATAAAGTTGACATTTTTTAATCCTAAATCATTTACTTTCTGAACAAGATCACCAATGGCCTGATCTATCAGATGAACAGCATTTTCCGTTTCTTTGGTATCCGGGCCATAATGATGCCCGCTTCCATCCACTTCCGGAAAATATAATGAAATAAAGTGAGGTCTTTTATCTTCCGGTAATTTCAGCCAGTTTACAACTTTTCCTACTTTTTCAGAAGGAGTAAATTTCTCGTGATACGGATAATAGTAAGTAGGTCTTATTCCTCCTGCATCGCTGGCAGATCCTACCCACATTAAAGAAGCAGAGATCATTCCCTGTTTTTCAGCAAGTCCCCAAAGCGGAGTTCCTCCATACCAGCTTCCGTCCTCAGCATTTTTTTTGTTGCTCATTGCATAGCCTTCCTTTCTCTTGTAATCGTAGAAAAAGTTATCAATCAGGCCATGGTGAGAAGGATAAAGTCCGGTGATTAAACTCCAGTGATTGGGGAAAGTAATACTGGGATAGCTTGGAATCATTGCTTCAGCCTTTACACCTCCATTAGCCAGCTTCAAAAGATTTTCAGCCTTGTATTTTTGGGCATAGTCATAACGGAAACCATCCGTAGAGATCATAATTACGTAAGGTTTTGCCTGGGCTTCCGTACTGTTTTGTCTTCCCGGTATAACAACCTGGGCTGTATCAATATTGACCTGTTGTGCAAAAGCTGTAAAGGAAATTAGCAGCAGTAAAAAATGGATTCCTCGCTTCATTATTTAAAAATTTTCGGCAAAGTTACATCCTATACTTCTCCCTGAAAAGTTTAAGAGATTAAAAGTATATTAAAACCTTCTTATTTTTTCTGAGTCAAAATTATACTCATTTAAATTGGACGTTTCATTTCAAATTGTGAAAGCCAGTTATTAAGACCTATTTTTTCGCTAAGGAATTTACTGGTGTTTTCTGAGGAGTCATCTACATTATTCAAGGCTATTGTCTGTCCGTTATTTTTTTCTCTAATAGCATTAAAAAGCATTGTCCCAATTCCACGGTTTCTATACTTCTTATCTACGGCAAACTGATATATTTTTTTTGCAGCAGGACCATAAACGATATATCCAGCCAGCTGATCTCCATCATAAGCTCCTAAAGTGATATAGTTTTCCGGTATTGGCTCTAATACGAATACAGATCCCTGCCAGGAAGGTTCAATATCCCAAAAAGAACATAACACATCCCATTGAAAGTCTTTGAGATCTTTTATCAATATTCCGGCATTTTCTTCTCCAGGCTTGATGTTTCCATTAAAGCAAAGCAGCCTTCTGACAATGCTGAATCCTAAGTTTTCATAGGCTCTGATTGCAGGCTGATTTCCTTCAATCACTTCAAGCAGTAATGTATTGGCATTTCTTTCTTTTAAAATGGGAATAATAAAATCATACATTTTTCTCACCAGCCCTTTCCCTCTGTTTTCCGGAACGACTCCTGTTCCGCCATTGTAAATAATCTTCTCCCCATTTTCCATTTTTTCAGCCTGAAGAATAAAGCCTACCAATTTTCCATTTTCAAATGATCCGGCAGAAAGATTCATATCCAATTTTTCGGCAGCTATTTTAGCAACAAGCACGTCTTTGGTTAAATGAAATGGGACTACATAATCAGAAAATGAATGGTTGAATACTGATAAAAGCTCATCAATTGTAATATTGGTTAAGGTTTTAAATTCCATAAATATTTAAAATTTATATAGTAATTACGCTTTGCTCTGTTGATTCAAATACCATTGAATGGCGTTACGTTCTTCTCTTTTTATAAATGGGTCTTTTTCCTGATTATAATCATTCCCGTCAAACCATTCTTTTTTACTCAATTCCTCTTTCAGTTTTTGATATTCTTCCTTTACCTCCGGATGAGTACGAAGATAATCCCTGAAAGCCAAATGGCGAAGCCAGTGTTCTGAAGAAGTTGGAATAACGTGAATATGAGCAATACGGAGATGATGATTGTGAATTCTCTCAGGAATTTCATCCTTTGAATAAATTACATCAGGAAATCCTAATGCATGGGCATTATCTGTAAGTTTAATAAAGAAACGGCGATATGGCATATCTTGATTATACTTTTCGTAATAGACATAATCTTTTCCTTCCAGTAAAGGAGGAACTTTATCAAGTTCTTTTTCATCCTTTACCCCAATCATAATATCAATAATTGGTTTTGCAGATAAACCTTCCACAGATGTGCTGCCAATATGTTCAATTTCCGGATTCAAAAAACCGATACAGTTCTCGAGTTCTTTTTTGATGGTTTCAAACTGTTTTTTCCAGAAAGGATTATATTTTTCAAAAGTAACTTTCATAGGTATCCAGATATTACACAAATATAAAAATTTTCTCAGCAAACTCCCTAGAATTAATACTTAACAAAAAATGACACCTCTGAAAAATCAGAGGTATCATTGCTAAATATTTAGGTGTGCTTTTTCTAAAAATTATTCTTTAATCAGTTTTTCGTAAGATGTGGTTCCATCTTTAAGCTGAATTTCAAGATAATAACTTCCTGATTTAAGGTCTTCAATATTGATACTTTCACCCTCCGGTTGTACTGATTTTATCTTTCTTCCGGTTGCTTCATAGATATCAACACTTCTAATTTTATCAAAGTTTTTGAAGTTTACCGTTGATTTCGCAGGATTCGGGTAAAGATTTACCTTCTTGCTATTGGAAGTAATTTCGTTAGTAGATAAACTCGCTGCTGTCATGGTTAAAGAAGCATATCCTCTTCCTGCATCATGATATCCTAAAGAAGTTCCGGTACTTTTACGGGAATAAAAGATATTGATTGTTCCGGCAGCATTGGCAATAGCAAAATCTCCTGCCCCACCTGAAAGGGATCTTGTTGCCACTACAGTTCTTGTACTTCCGGAAATGGTATTGGAAGTTTCCGTCCAGTCCTGAGAAGCATCTGCATTAGGTGTTGTCATCCCAATAAATGTATAATCTCTGTTCGCCGATGTATTATAAATAAACCCGTCTGATCCTGGAGCCATTCCTACAGTTCCAAAACCTATTCCCAACATAGAGTTGCTGTCACCTGTTACCGTAATAGTTACTCCGGTTGGAGTCGTATCTAATTTCACCGTCATAGCTGTACTGGGTAGATTTACAACGCCTGACGAAAACTGTGCCCATGCAAAATTAGCAAGAGCTAAACTAAGTACTAGTAAAGTTTTTTTCATATCAATTTTTAAAAAGGTTAATAATTTCTTTGTTGTTGGTTTGCAATGCATATTCAAAAGGAGTCATTCCCATTGAATCTTTTTTTGTTTTATCTGCTTTATATCTAAGCAGCTGTTCTATCAGTTCTTTATTTCCGGATTTTACAGCCCAGAATAAAGGAGTGTATCCCGTAGCATCCGCAATATTGGGATCCGCTTTTTTCTTTAACAGGTGTTCTACCAGATCTTTGTTGTATTTAATAGCAAGACCGGCAAGTGCTGTTCCTTCACGGCTTTTGTAGTTGACATCTTTTACGTTATCAATCAGAAAATCTGCAACGCCTGTATTTCCTCTGTAACATGCTAAAATAAGGGGTGAAAATCCGTTCTCATTAGTTTGATTAATGATATCCGGATTTTGTTTCATCAACTCCTGAACTTCAGTTACGGTTCCGCTTCTGGCAATATCAAATATTGATTTTGCCTTTTCCTGGGCAGAGATCAATGAACTCAGGAATAGTCCAAATAGTAAGATTAGCGGTCTCATTGTTTCACCATTACGTAGTTGTATTCAATATTGACATTTTCGGCCACTTTCTTAGTCACCATTTTAGGAATCGTAACTTTATAATCAGCAGGTCTGGCCATAAATCCACCCTGCATATAGATTTTTCCGTCTTTTGCATATAGAGTGGCTGCTGAAGCAACCGCTTTGTCTACACCGTGAAAGTTTAACGTTCCCTGAACGGTATATTTCTGAGGACTTGCCGTAAGTTTTGTTTTATCAAAGTTGACTATTTTCCCTTTGAAAGTTGTTTTCGGATATTTTGCAGATTCTGCATAGCTTTCATTGAAATGCTCTTCCATTAATTTGGTTTTAAAATGAAAGTTTTTAACGGTAGAAACGGATGCCATTTCGCCGTTATCTGCGTTCAGAATCACAATATTATTGTCATCCTGGGCAAAAATATCATCAAACAAAGGAACCGAAGCTTCAAAAGTCACTTTTCCTGTTTTAGAACTGTATTTTTGTGCTGAAGCATACCCTGCAGAAAAGAGTAATACGCTTAATAATGCTAATTTTTTCATATCAATTTTTTTTAATTTTCATTTAATCCGTCAGCTTTCCACTTGATGAAAATATTGATCTGGGTAGCAGACAAAGATCCTCCCTGTGGCATTTTTCCGGGATCACCGTTAGGTCTTTGGATACGGTCCAGAATTCCGTCTATATTATTTTTGACCTGATCATAAGTAACTAAGGGTTTAAAGCTTCCTGCAGAATGACAGCCTATGCAGCTGTTATCCACAATGGGTTTTACATCTGCTGTATATTTTACCGGAGCAGTGATTGGTGTGTTGTCAGAAATCTCTTCATAAGTTCTGCTGTCACAAGCCATCAGTATGATTGCTGATGACAATATCAATAAGGATGTTAGCTTTTTCATATTAAAAAACTCTATAAAGATTAAACCCAAAGAAAATATGTCCCTTTCCCCATGCTCCTGTGGCATTGGTAAGATATCCGATATCTGAATTTATCTGGGAGTTTGTTAGTAAAAGCTGGAACACGTGTCCTCCTGTTTCTATATCCACCCCTAATGATAAAGGATTTTTATAAAAACTGTGATCGTCAAAATTCACAAAGTACTCTGCATTCAGAGAAACTCTTTTTGAGATTTTGTAGCGTCCTCCCAAACCTGCCAGAAACTGGTTTTTGTTTTCAATAGTAGGTTCGTAAAGATTTTTGTGAACGAAGGAAGGGGTAAGCTGTACGGAAAGCTTATCACTGAACCTTCTCGAGATTAATGCCTGTGTAAGATAAGAAAGCCTGTCATTGAACTTCAGGTGTGGATACGTATCTTTATCCAGTTCAGTATTGGCACCCATTACATTGTACCCCACAATATCCACCGGAAAGTTTTCACTTTGTTTTATCAGTCTGTATTTCACTGCTCCTTCAAACGTTTTCATATTCGTTTCTCTGGAAAGGCTTACAGATACTGCATCCGAGATGCCATAGATAACACCTAATTTGGTGGAAGCATGATCCAGGCCAAAAAAGTCTTTAAATCCTGCGCTTATGTCTCCAAATCTGTGGGCAACAATAATGTACCATTCTTTTTTGGCAGCCAGTTTTGTAGATTGCCCTGTAACAATCTGAAGAGCTTTGAAGGCGGGTTGTGAGGTTTCTGTGTTGGTTTTCACCGTGTCAATATCTTTCAACAGATCTTCCTGTGCAAAGACAAGACCTGAAGAAAATACCGACAAAAATAAGAGAGTTTTTGTCATATACAATTTGAATTAAATTATGATATAACAAACTTATCGAGTTCTCAATTCAAAAATAGGTGATAAAAGTCACCACTCAAATTGTTTTTATCAATGATAGGAATAAACAATTCAAACAAATAAAATTAGATCATCCTAACATTTTCATTTACAGGAACTTTTATTCCTTCTTTGGTCTGAGCGATTTCACCTTCGCTTTCAATTTTTTTCAAAACTCTGCTCACAACTTCTCTTGAAGTTCCCAAACTGTTGGCAATTTCGCGATGGGTGATCTTAATAGGGTTGCTTCCTGTGGTTGAAATCTGTTGTTTAATATAATTCAGCACTCTCTTGTCAAGCCTGTGAAAAACGGCATCATTTACCATATTCATAACTTCTGAAAATCTGCGGTCATATTCATGATAAAACAGTTTATTGATTTCCGGAAATTTAATCAGCCATTCATGCATTATAGAAACAGGGATGAGAATAGCTTTTGAGTCTTCTTCTGCTACGGCATATACTCTGCTGATATAATCCGTCAAAATAGAAGAAAAGGTCATAAGGCAACTATCTTTAGGTTTAATATAATAGTAGATGAGTTCTCTTCCATCATTAAGGGTAAAAACCTTGATAGATCCTTTTATTAAGAAAGGGACAAACTTATTCTTCTGTCCTTCTCTTATAATTTCAGTTTTTGCTTTTATATCAATGGCAACAGCATGCTTTTCGAGCTCGGATAAAAAATCAGTGCCCAGAAAGCCAAATTTACTTACAGCGAACGAGTTATCAATCATATCTTATATTTTCTGCTTTTTCTTAAACAAAGATATAAAATTGCTATATCGTTACTATATATTTTTACCTTATTAAAGAAAATTAACAATTAAAAAGATTTTAATCTCCTTTACTTAGGGTGTAGAATAAAAAAATGCCCTGGAAAACCAGGGCATTCTTTATATTATTGTAAAAGAAATCTTACGCTTGAACGTTGTTTCCTCCTAATACGAAAGGCTCAACTTCTTTGATTTCTCCGAACTGCTGCTCGTAGTTAGCGATGTTCTGTTGAAGAGCGTTTAATACTCTTTTAGCGTGAAGTGGAGCAAGAATTACTCTTGATCTTACTTTAGCTTGCTGAACACCTGGCATCAACTGAATAAAGTCTACTACAAATTCAGATGGAGAGTGGTTTACTAAAGCTAGGTTAGCATAGATACCAGCAGCTACCATTTCGTTTAATTCGATGTTGATGTTTCCGTCTTGTGGATTTTGATTGTTGTCCATTGTTATAAATTATGTTTTTAAAATTCGAAATTTGAGATTGTGAAAATATAAAAATAATTTCAAATCCCAAATTTCAAATCATTAATTTTAGTTAAGGTCTTCGAATTCTTTCTTAGAACCAACAATAACGTTCTGGTACTCTTTAAGACCTGTACCTGCAGGGATTCTGTGTCCTACAATTACATTTTCTTTAAGACCTCCAAGATTATCTACCTTACCAGCAACTGCTGCTTCGTTAAGAACCTTAGTGGTTTCCTGGAACGATGCTGCAGACATGAATGACTTAGTCTGAAGGGCTGCTCTGGTAATACCTTGTAATACAGGTGTTGCTGTAGCAGGAAGAGCTTCTCTTACTTCTACCAAGTTTTGATCTTCACGTCTTAATTTAGAGTTTTCGTCTCTTAATTCTCTTGCGTTAATCATCTGACCTGGGCTGAATTCTTTAGAATCACCAGCATCTACAACTACTTTAAGACCGAATACTCTGTTGTTTTCTTCCAAGAAATCATACTTGTGCTCAAGAGCTCCTTCAAGGAACTGAGTATCACCTCCATCAACGATAGATACTTTCGTCATCATCTGTCTTACGATAATTTCGAAGTGCTTGTCGTCGATTTTTACCCCCTGTAGACGGTAAACTTCCTGAATTTCGTTTACTAAGTATTCCTGAACGGCAGTTGGACCTTTAATTCTTAAGATATCTTCTGGTGTAATAGAACCGTCAGAAAGTGGAGAACCTGCTCTTACGAAGTCATTCTCCTGAACAAGAATCTGGTTAGAAAGTTTTACCAAATAGATTTTTCTTTCTCCAGTTTTAGCCTCAACAATAAGTTCACGGTTACCTCTCTTGATTTTTCCGTAAGAAACTACCCCGTCGATTTCAGTAACAACCGCTGGGTTTGAAGGGTTTCTTGCTTCGAATAATTCGGTAACTCTCGGAAGACCTCCGGTGATATCCCCTGCTTTTGCAGATTTTCTTGGGATCTTGATTAAGACTTTACCCGCCTTAATTTTTTCACCATCGTTAACCATTAAGTGGGCTCCTACCGGTAAGTTGTAAGCTTTTTGCTCAATACCTTTAGAGTCTACCACTTTCAAGGTAGGTACGGCTTTCTTATTTCTAGATTCAGAGATTACTTTCTCTTCAAATCCTGTTTGTTCGTCAATTTCAAGCTGGAATGAAATACCCTGGATGATATCCTCGTATTCTACCTTACCTGAAGTTTCAGCAATGATAACCGCGTTATATGGATCCCATCTACAGATTGTATCTCCTTTCTTCACTTTATCACCTGGTTTCACAGATAATATAGATCCGTAAGGTACGTTAGCTACCATTAATGGAGTTCTTGACTCATTATCAGCAACTAATCTGAATTCTGTTGAACGAGAAACTACAACCTCAGCTGTATTACCGTTTTCATCTTCAGAAGTAATTGTTCTTACTTCGTCCATTTCAACGATACCATCTCTTCTTGCAACAATAGATGGGTTTTCTGATACGTTTCCGGCAGTACCCCCTTGGTGGAAAGTTCTCAACGTAAGCTGAGTACCTGGTTCCCCAATTGACTGTGCTGCAATTACACCTACCGCTTCACCCATGTGAATTACTTTACCTGTTGCCAGGTTTCTACCATAACATTTTGCACAGATACCTTTCTTAGCTTCACAAGTTAATGGTGAACGAACTTCAACAGCTTCTAATCCTGCTTCTTCAATTCTCTTAGCTAATTCTTCGATGATTACCTGATCTGCACTCGCAATAAGCTCGTCAGATTCCGGATCATAGATATTATGAAGGGATACTCTACCTAAGATTCTTTCAGAGATTCTTTCAACGATCTCGTCATTTTTCTTAAGTGCAGTAACTTCTGTACCTCTCAGCGTTCCACAGTCATCTTCTGTAACGATAACATCCTGTGCAACGTCTACCAATCTTCTCGTTAAGTAACCAGCATCGGCTGTCTTAAGAGCGGTATCCGCAAGACCCTTACGAGCACCGTGGGTAGAGATAAAGTACTCTAGAATCGAAAGACCTTCCTTAAAGTTTGCAAGGATCGGGTTTTCGATGATCTCCGCTCCGGTAGATCCGGCTTTCTGCGGTTTTGCCATCAAACCTCTCATCCCTGATAACTGACGGATCTGTTCTTTAGAACCCCTCGCTCCAGAGTCAAGCATCATGTATACAGAGTTAAATCCACCTTGGTCAACTTTCATTCTGCTCATGATCATTTCAGTTAATCCAGCGTTGGTATTTGTCCAAACGTCGATTACCTGGTTATAACGTTCTGTATCTGTAATTAGACCCATGTTATAGTTAGCTCTAATTTCGTCTACAGTTTCAATAGAAGTAGCAATCATCTGCTTTTTCTCAACAGGAACTACAATATCCCCTAGTGAGAAAGAAAGACCTCCTTTGAATGCATTTGAATACCCTAAGTCTTTCATTGCATCCAGGAACTTCACAGTTGTAGGGAAATCTGTATCAGCAAGAATCTTACCGATAACGTTTCTCAATGATTTCTTCGTAAGAAGTTCATTGATATATCCTACCTGCTTAGGTACAATCTGGTTGAATAGGATTCTACCTACAGAAGTTTCGATCAATCTTGTAACGATTTCACCATCTTCTTTGATAGGCAGTCTACATCTTACTTTAGCATTTAAAGATACTCTACCTTCAGCATAAGCGATTTCCGCTTCTTCAGGAGAATAGAATGCAAGACCTTCTCCTTTTACTTTCATCGTCTCAGTAGAGCTTAATTCTTTAGTCATGAAATAAAGACCAAGAACCATGTCCTGAGATGGTACTGTAATTGGAGAACCGTTTGCAGGGTTCAAGATGTTTTGAGAACCTAACATCAATAACTGAGCTTCAAGGATCGCTTCTGGTCCTAACGGCAAGTGTACTGCCATCTGGTCACCATCGAAATCGGCATTGAAGGCCGTAGTTACTAACGGGTGTAGCTGGATTGCTTTACCTTCGATCATCTTAGGTTGGAAAGCCTGAATACCCAATCTGTGAAGAGTAGGTGCTCTGTTCAATAGAACAGGGTGACCTTTCATCACGTTTTCAAGGATATCATAAACTACTGGTTCTTTTCTGTCGATAATTCTCTTTGCAGATTTTACTGTTTTTACAATACCTCTTTCAATTAGTTTTCTAATGATGAATGGTTTGTAAAGTTCAGCTGCCATATCTTTAGGAATACCACATTCGTGAAGCTGTAAGTTTGGACCTACAACAATTACCGAACGCGCAGAGTAGTCAACCCTTTTCCCTAGTAGGTTCTGACGGAAACGACCTTGCTTACCTTTCAATGAATCAGAAAGTGATTTCAATGGTCTGTTTGATTCAGATTTTACTGCAGAAGATTTTCTTGTGTTATCGAATAATGAATCTACTGATTCCTGAAGCATACGCTTCTCGTTTCTCAAGATTACTTCAGGAGCTTTGATCTCCAATAATCTTTTCAAACGGTTATTTCTGATAATAACTCTTCTATAAAGGTCATTCAAGTCAGAAGTTGCGAAACGTCCTCCATCCAATGGAACTAATGGTCTTAATTCTGGTGGGATAACAGGAAGTACACGCATGATCATCCACTCTGGTCTGTTGATCATTCTTGTATTAGCACCTCTTAATGCTTCTACAACGTTCAATCTTTTCAGCGCTTCAGTTCTTCTTTGTTTTGAACCTTCGTTGTGAGCTTTGTGTCTCAAGTCGAAAGACAATGCATCAAGATCAATTCTTTTTAATAGATCTTCAACAGCTTCAGCACCCATTCTGGCGATGAATTTGTTTGGATCAGAATCATCAAGATACTGGTTTTCTACAGGAAGAGTTTCCATGATATCAAGGTACTCTTCTTCTGTAAGGAATTCCATATTTTCAAAATCAGAACCGTCTAATTTTTTAGCAATACCCTGCTGAATCACTACATATCTTTCGTAGTAGATGATCATGTCTAATTTCTTAGAAGGAATTCCTAAAAGGTATCCGATTTTGTTTGGTAATGAACGGAAATACCAGATGTGTGCAATTGGAACTACAAGGTTGATGTGCCCGATTCTCTCTCTTCTTACTTTTTTCTCAGTAACTTCTACTCCACAACGGTCACACACAATCCCTTTGTAACGAATTCTCTTGTATTTACCACAAGCACATTCGTAATCCTTTACAGGACCAAAGATTTTCTCACAGAATAGCCCGTCTCTTTCAGGCTTGTGAGTTCTGTAGTTAATAGTTTCCGGCTTTAGAACCTCTCCTCTTGAGTCTTGCAAAATAGACTCTGGTGAAGCTAAACCGATGGTTATTTTATTAAATCTACTTGATTTATTTTTATTTGACATAATTTTTTTTAGATTTTAGATTTCAGATTTCAGATTTCAGACGAAATCATCATTCCAAATTCAAGGATTATAAAATTTTTAGAGTGCCATAGTCTGACATCTTGTGTCTGACATCTGATATCTTACTCCTCCAATCTTACGTCTAATCCAAGACCTTGTAACTCGTGAAGTAATACGTTGAATGATTCTGGAATACCTGGTTCAGGCATAGATTCACCTTTCGCAATGGCTTCATAAGTTTTTGCTCTACCAATCACGTCATCCGACTTCACAGTAAGGATCTCTCTCAGGATGTTAGATGCACCGAATGCTTCAAGTGCCCAAACCTCCATCTCTCCGAATCTCTGACCTCCGAACTGAGCTTTACCTCCTAACGGCTGCTGAGTAATCAATGAGTAAGGACCAATAGAACGTGCGTGCATCTTATCATCTACCATGTGTCCTAGTTTCAACATGTAAATGATACCTACTGTCGCAGCCTGAGTAAATCTTTCTCCGGTACCACCATCATAAAGGTGAGTGTGACCGAATTTAGGAAGACCTGCTTTCTCAGTATATTCAGTAATCTGATCAAGACTTGCTCCATCGAAGATTGGCGTAGCGAACTTCAATCCTAATTTTCTACCAGCCCATCCAAGAACGGTTTCGTAGATCTGACCGATGTTCATACGAGAAGGTACCCCTAGTGGATTCAATACGATATCTACTGGTGTTCCATCTTCCAGGAATGGCATATCTTCTTCACGAACGATTCTTGAAACGATACCTTTGTTACCGTGACGTCCTGCCATCTTATCTCCTACATTCAGTTTACGTTTCTTAGCGATGTAAACTTTAGCCAACTTCATGATCCCTGCCGGAAGCTCATCTCCGATTGAAATTGCAAATTTCTCACGGTTTTTAACTCCCTGGATGTCGTTATATTTGATTTTGTAATTGTGAATTAATTGTTTGATCAATTCATTCTTGTCAGCGTCAACTGTCCAGTCTGCACCGCTAACATTTACATAATCTTCAACTGAAGTTAATAACTTGTGAGTAAATTTCACACCTTTACCGATGATTTCTTCGTCAAGGTCATTTTGTACCCCTTGAGAAGTTTTACCGCTTACCAGTGTATTTAATTTTTCAATTAAAGTATTTCTCAACTCGTCAAATTTAGCCTTGTAAGTGTTTTCAATTTCTTCAAGTCTAAGTTTTTCTTCAGTTCTTTTCTTTTTGTCTTTAATGTTTCTAGAGAACAATTTCTTGTTGATAACAACTCCTCTTAATGAAGAGTCAGCTTTCAATGAAGCATCCTTCACATCACCAGCTTTATCACCGAAGATTGCTCTAAGAAGTTTTTCTTCAGGAGTAGGGTCAGATTCACCTTTTGGAGTAATTTTACCAATCATGATATCTCCAGGCTTCACTTCAGCACCGATTCTGATCATACCGTTCTCGTCAAGATCTTTAGTAGCTTCTTCAGATACGTTTGGAATATCTGCTGTAAGCTCTTCCATACCTAGTTTGGTATCACGAACTTCAAGAGAGTACTCATCTACGTGGATTGAAGTAAACCAGTCTTCACGTACAACTTTTTCGTTGATTACGATTGCATCCTCAAAGTTGTATCCTTTCCAAGGCATGAACGCTACCACTAAGTTTCTACCAAGAGCTAATTCTCCTTTTTCAGTAGCATAACCGTCGCAAAGTACCTGTCCTTTCTCCACTACATCACCTACTCTTACGTTTGGTCTTAGGGTAATGGTTGTACTCTGGTTAGTTTTTCTGAACTTAGTCAGTTTGTATGTTTTAGTAGCAGACTCAAATTGTACTAAATCTTCGTCTTCGCTTCTTTCGTATTTGATGGTAATCTTGTCAGCATCTACATACTCTACAGTACCTGTACCTTCAGCATTAATTAAGATTCTTGAATCTCTTGCAACTTGTTGCTCAAGCCCTGTACCCACGATTGGAGCCTGTGGCTTCAATAGAGGAACGGCCTGACGCATCATGTTAGATCCCATCAATGCACGGTTCGCATCATCATGTTCCAAGAATGGAATTAATGAAGCAGAAATACCAGAAATCTGGTTTGGTGCTACATCGATAAGGTTCACCTGAGCTGGTTCAACTACCGGGTAGTCACCATCTAATCTTGCAATAATTCTGTCTGTTAAGAAATCACCGTTATCGCTCAATTCAACGTTTGCCTGAGCAATTACCTTGTCTTCTTCGTCTTCTGCATTTAGATAGATAGGATCAGCGTTAAGATCAATCTTACCACCGTCTACTTTTCTATACGGAGTTTCAATGAAACCTAGGTTGTTGATTTTTGCATAGATCCCTAGAGATGAAATCAAACCGATGTTTGGTCCTTCCGGAGTTTCAATCGGACAAATTCTTCCGTAGTGAGTATGGTGAACGTCACGAACCTCGAAACCTGCTCTTTCTCTTGATAAACCACCAGGCCCTAGTGCAGATAATCTTCTCTTGTGAGTGATCTCTGATAGAGGGTTGGTTTGGTCCATGAACTGAGATAGCTGGTTGGTACCGAAGAATGAGTTGATTACAGATGTTAATGTCTTAGCATTTACAAGATCAAGCGGAGTAAAGATTTCATTATCTCTAACGTTCATTCTTTCCTTGATTGTTCTTGCAATTCTTGAAAGACCTACACCGAATTGTCCTGCCAATTGCTCACCAACAGTTTTAATTCTTCTGTTTGATAAGTGGTCAATATCATCCACATCCGTTTTTGAGTTTACTAACTCAATTAAGTGTCTTACGATTGCAATGATATCTTCCTTTGTAAGAACTTCAGTTGTAGTTGGGATGTTTAGACTTAACTTTTTGTTTAGTCTGTAACGTCCTACTTCACCTAAAGAGTATCTCTGCTCAGAGAAGAATAATTTTTCAATGATTCCTCTTGCCGTTTCCTCATCTGGTGGATCTGCGTTTCTTAACTGACGATAAATATACTCTACCGCTTCTTTTTCAGAGTTAGTAGGGTCTTTTTGTAATGTATTCTGAATGATTGAGAATTCGTTGCTGTTTTCTTTGTGAATCAAGATAGATTTCACTCCAGCATCCAGGATAAGATCTAAGTGTTCTTTTTCAAGGATTGTTTCTCTATCCAAGATGATCTCGTTTCTTTCGATAGAAACTACTTCACCTGTATCTTCGTCTACGAAATCTTCGAACCAAGTGTTCAATACTCTCGCAGCCAATGTTCTCCCTTCCACTTTTTTAAGGGCAGCTTTAGAAACTTTCACTTCTTCAGCAAGGTCGAAGATTTGAAGGATATCTTTATCAGATTCGTATCCGATAGCTCTTAATAAAGTTGTTAATGGTAATTTTTTCTTACGGTCGATATACGCGTACATTACGCTGTTGATATCTGTTGTAAATTCCATCCAAGATCCTTTGAAAGGGATAATTCTTGAATAGTAAAGTTTGGTCCCGTTCGCGTGGTAAGTCTGTCCGAAGAATACACCAGGTGAACGGTGAAGCTGCGTAACGATAACTCTTTCAGCACCATTGATGATGAAAGACCCACTTGGCGTCATATAAGGAACCGGACCTAAATATACATCCTGAACCACAGTTTGGAAATCTTCGTGTTCCGGGTCAGTACAATACAATTTAAGTCTAGCTTTTAGAGGAACTGAATAAGTAAGTCCTCTTTCCACACACTCATCAATTGAATAACGTGGAGAATCTACCAGATAGTCTAAGAATTCTAATACGAATTGGTTTCTTGAATCCGTAATTGGGAAATTCTCTTGGAAAGTCTTGTAAAGAGCTTCTGTCTTTCTGGCTTCAGGAAGTGTATCAAGCTGGAAAAATTCTCTGAAAGACTCAATTTGGATATCCAAAAAGTCTGGAGTGATAATTTTTCCTTTCGCTGATGAGAAATTAATTCTCGGATTTCCTTGAGTTGTTGATTTTGTTTTACTCATAAAACTTTTAAGAAAGGGTTAAAAAATATTTTGATTCATTAAAAAATATCAGAAAAGAACAAGAAACAAGGTAAAAGCAAAAGGTAAAAGTGTTTTTGGCGCTCACGAAGGACCTTAGAACTCTTTTAACGCTGTACTTGGCTCTTTCTAACTGCAACACTGGTATATCTTTTCACAGCGTAATGCAAAATATTTTTATTACTTTTGAGGCTATATTACCGCAATATCTATACACACGAAATCCCCTTCATGTTTTACACAATGAAAGATTTGATTTTCAGTATTTTATAAATTTACAAACAATTTTTCGCGCCAAAAGAGGGGCAAAGATACAAAAAGTTATCCACAATAACAAATAAATCCTCTCATTTTGAGACTCTTAAAATAAGAGAGACTGCCCAAAATGAGCAGTCCCTCCACAACACAAGCTAATCTTATGATTATTTCACAATAACCTTATAAGATTTTATTTTCGATTTAGTTTCTATTTTTATCATATACAGCCCTGTTGGAAGTGAATAGGTATCAATACCAGTACCGGCATTGAATTTACCTGTCTTAACAACCTGACCCTGTGCTGAGAATAAAGTATACGTTCCTTCTTCCACTGATGTAATGCTAAGGGTTTCTCCTGCTTTTACAGGGTTTGGATATACTTTCACATCATTGGCAGCTTCAGTGATTTCAGCAGTAGTGATCTTAGCAGCGGTGTTGGACGCATTTTTCAGCAACGAAGCATAAGGTGAAAGTGGTGAGCCCGGAGATCCTCTTTTCACAAGATCTGTATCTACCACAGCCTGAATTCCGTCTTTATCTTTGTCGTTGATCGTAGAGATAAATCCTCCTCCTAACGTATCAAGGTTTGCTTTTCCGATCTGATAAAGGTCCGGATCTGAACCATTGGACGTAATATCCAGGAAGTCCGGTTTATCATCACCATCTGTATTTTTGATTGGATATTTCAGTACGCCTGAATCAGGTGACGTTTCCAGAATATCAGCAATTCCGTTTTTACCTACCGGAACATTCGCATCAATAACGCCGTTTCGATCTGCATCGATCTGATTGATTACAGATGTTGGAATTCCAGATTCAAATAAATCTAAGATACCATCATTATCGGAATCCAGATCAAGATAATTAGGAACAGAATCTCCTAATACTGGTGTCAAAAGGATATCTCCTTCGTTATCATCATCCTGAAACTTACCATTGTTATCAAAATCCTCTACCGCATCCGGAATTCCGTCATTATCAGAATCCAAATCACAGGCATCTACAATACCATCTCCATCTGTATCCAGTGCAGGAGATTTGTCATTTACCGCCGTACAGCCTTCTGCACAATCAGGAATTCCGTTTCCGTTATTATCTATGCTGTCATCTCCTCCCTGGCACTGATCAAAGCAGTTCGGAACACCATCATTATCATCATCTCTGCTCGCAAAAGCATTGTAGATATAATAATTTTGAGGAATACGAATCGCTGTTCCGCTATTGAACGTAATCTTGATACGGTTGAAAGGTTTTGTAGCCTTTCCTCCAACATAGAATTTTTTTGAGTTGGTAGTGAAGAAGTTCCCGCTGATAAGGCTTCCCGAACTTGTAAAGGTATCAGTCAAAGTATTTCCGTTATACAATGTCACGGTGATATTTTCCAGAACACTTACTCCAAGAAGATTTCCTGCTTTTTCTACCGTAAATCCAGCCATTGTGTTGACAGGAAGTATTGAATTACTGCTTACTGTTGCAAATGCAGAGAAAAGACTGAATATAGACGCTGCCGGAACAGTAGCTGTTGCATAATTGGATGGATTATTATCTACAATCGCTTCCGGATTGGTCATTTTAGCTAAAATAAGGCCAAGGAATCCCGGACCTGATGTCCATGCAGCACCTGTAATCAAATTCCCAGGTACAGCAGAACCGCTTGTCTGGATTTTATCATCACAATCACAGGAAACAGGTTCTTCAAAAGCATAATATACTTTCATCGCTCCTAAATTAAACCCTAGTGTTTGGGTAATTTTCAATCTTACTTCATTGAAAGGTTTAGTACTGGTTAATGTAACTTTCTGTTTTCCTGAACCATACCCCAACACTTTAATATTAATCAGGCCTCCTCCGTCAGACAGTTGTTTTGAATCCTGAAGCTGACCGAAAAGATACGTTTCTATGGTAATATTTTTTAAAAACTCAGCACTTAGGAGTTTTCCCTGATCATCAGGCTCTATTACAAAACCGGTTCTGTTCCCTGCAGGATATACCTGATTTTTATCGAGAACTCCCACTGAATAAGATCCTAGCAACCCTATCGGCAATACGATTGATCCATAAGAGTTTTTATTTCCATCTCCAATTCTTTCTTTATTCTGAACATAAGAAAGCGGAGCCAGGAAACTGCTGCTTCCGGATACATTTCCATCAACACCACTTCCGGCAATAATGTCATCGCAAATACCATTATTATCCGTTGGCACTTTTGCAGGGTCAAATGCAAATGCATAATATACATTCATTGCGCTGAATACAGAAAGAACATTGGTTTGGTATAACCTCACTTCATCAAATTCTTTTGAAGTCTTGAAGTGCAGGAATATCCTATTCTTACTTCCTCCAAATGCAGGAACTGATAAAAGAGTACTGCTGGTGGTTGTTTCCTGAAGAACTCCATTTTTATAGGTACTGATCCTCAAAGAGCTCAAAAGATCCACCGTAATAAAACTTGTTCCCAGGTCTACATTGAATCCGGTAATATATCCCGCAGGATATGTTGTATTTTTATTTTTTACAGATATTCCGTTTCCACTTAACAGAGAAGCGAAATTTCCCATACTTACACTGTTATCAAGACTGGCATCTACTACAGGATTCATACTTCCGTTATAGCACGCAAGACAAATCCCTGAATTGTTGACAGGCTTTGCCTCTACACCCATTCCTCGGATTGGTTCATAGCCCTGCTGCGCAAACAGTACTGCCGACATCATCAATGTCATGAGCATCGCAGCTAGCTTTTCGAATAATTTTCTGGTCATTTTTTATTTTTTTAAGGTTTGTGTTTTTTTATTAATTGTAAAGGGCTTTCCAATTGCTACCATTACAGCCTTCATGTACTTTAGCCGTTGTATTATAACGGATTGCGCCTTCTTCAGCCGTAGTACACGTAGCATTAGCACTGGAAGCAATTCCCTTCATCTGAATCGCAGCACCTGTAGAAGTTGCTGCAGTAGGAGTCATATTGATTCCTAGTATGGTATCTGTTCCATTTCCTTTATTGAAGAAAACGTGTACTTTGTTGGCATAAACCATTTGTCCCGCAGCTGCCTGTCCTGAAAATCCTATCGCAAAAGCTTCTGTACCGCTTGCTGTATTGGCAGAACCAACAGCTACATTGTTTGTTGATGTTGTGTTTCCGCTCCCAATGGCAATTCCGCCATTATTTGTATGATTATTCCCAACAGTCAGCCCCGTCAATCCCGTTACAGTATTCAGGTTTCCAAAGACTAAATTATTGGCTCCTGTTGCACTGTTATTATTCCCTATTACTTTAGCACCATTATTTGCTGTATTGCTTAATCCAATGGCTACAGCCGGAAAATTACCCTGTGCAGAGACTACATTATCTTTTCCCAGTGCCACATTTGAAGAGGTACTGTTTGTAAGGGTATTATTTGAGCCCCAAGTAACTGAGGCATAAGGGCCTGTGGCAGAATTAGAATTACCTCCCTGTAGAGTTCCGTTTATATCCAGAATTCCTTTTACATTTTTCTGGGTAGCCAGGACTAAGTTCTGACCGTCATTTGTCCCTAAGTAATTTCCACTCCCAATGTCTCTTCCTAAGGCAGCAGTTGCTGCTGTTGTTCCGGTATTTCCTACTGTTCGCCAGCTTCCGCTTAAGCTATTCCATTTGGCACCGTCAAAATAATAGTAACCTGGAGAAACGACATCTACAGTTTGTCCTGTAGGTGCTGTTTCGGCTGATGAAACATATACTATGGCTCCTGTTTGAGCTGTCGTATAATTTTTAGCTTTTAATTGTACCCCTGTAAGCCTTGGAGCAATAACGCCGTCAAACTTACTGATATTGGAAGGTGATCCTACGATATCAAAGGTTGCCTGAGCTTGATTGGTATTAATCCCTACCTGAGCGAATGTGGACAAGCCAACTGATAAAAGAGCGATGGTTAATAATTTGTTTTTCATTTGTAATGATGTTTGCTGTTTTTTATGTGTATGTGTTTTTTTGAAAGGGCAATTTTCGGGCGTTCTCATTTAAATACTAAATGAAATGACAGATTGTACTGTAAGAAAGCGTTAAAAATTGTAAGAAATAGTATCAGATAAGGGAATGGATTGGTTTATCAGGAATTTTTATGATAAACTTAAAACCGTCTACAAGTTTAATGGAATTACTGTAGAACTTTTTAACTTCTTTAAATGCCAGAAAAATATTCTCTTTATAGTTCCGGTATGAATGACTCCATGTATTTGATATGGTTATAAGTTTTATGTTGCCGGGGAAAGATATATGAAGATGGGTGTTTTTAAAGAAACAAAGATTATATTGGAAATCTTTGTCATAGAATACATAAGCTTCCTTTTGATAGACAGGCAATTTACCGGTAGCTGCCAATTGATTTTCTGTTTCAGCACACAAATGAATTGAAACATCAGCTAAGCAGGGCTGCAGGTAGGTATTAATATCTGTACGGTATGATAACTCAGGTTTTATCATCTTAACAGATATAAACTTAGCGTTTATTTTTCCTACAGCCGCCAAAAGCAACAAAAGAGTAATCTTATGGCCGTAGGAAAGAAAGTAATTTCTATCCAATTATGTTGTGTTTTTTTCGATACAAATATAATATTTTTTCAACCAAAACAATGTTTTATTAATAAAAATTCACACAAAATAAATAAATCACTAAATTAACGTAAAATATTATGTTAATTTTTTAAAAAATAATCAATCATAATAATATATATACAAACAAGAGCTAACAATATTAAAATACAATTATGAAATAAGACATGAATTTACAAAGACTTACATACAAAAAAAGCCCGGGCAAATGCCCGGGCTTCTATATTTATAATAAAATTGAAATTATTTCAATTCTACTTCAGCACCAGCTTCTTCTAATTGCTTCTTAAGAGCTTCAGCTTCGTCTTTAGAAACACCTTGCTTGATTGGAGCAGGAGCACCATCTACGATATCTTTAGCTTCTTTAAGACCAGCACCAGTTAAATCTTTTACTAATTTAACGATAGCTAATTTAGAAGCACCTGCAGACTTAAGAATTACGTCGAATTCAGTCTTTTCTTCAGCAGCTTCACCTGCACCACCTGCAGCAACAACTACAGCAGCAGCAGCTGGCTCAATTCCGTACTCATCCTTAAGGATAGCAGCTAATTCGTTTACGTCTTTTACAGTTAGGTTTACTAGCGTTTCAGCTAAATTTTTTAAATCTGACATTGTTGTAATGTTTTTGTTGATTATTTATTTAATTTTTTGAGAGTAATTATTCAGCAGCTGGCGTTTCGTCAGTGCTTTCTGCAGCAGGAGCTTCTGGAGCTTCAGCAGCAGGAGTTTCTTCTACCACAGGAGCAGCAGCTTCTTCAGCTTGAGCTTCTACAGTTTCAGATTTGTTTTGAAGAGCAGAAACAACTCTTTGGATTGGAGACTGAAGTAATCCGATGATTTCACCGATCATTTCTTCTCTAGACTTGATGCTTACTAGAGTATCAAGGTTGTTGTCACCAACATAGAAAGTTTCTTGAACAAAAGCAGACTTCAAAGCCGGCTTCTCGTCTTTCTTTCTAAAATCTTTGATTAATTTCGCAGGAGCGTTAGCTGTCTCAGCAATCATTAAAGCAGAGTTACCTTTGAAAGTTTCAAACATTTCAGAGTAGTCTACTCCTTCAATTTGCTCCATTGCTTTTTGTAAAAGTGTATTTTTTACCACTTTCACTTTGATATTTTGCTTGAAAGCCTGTCTTCTGAAATCTGAAGATTTAGCAGCGTTCAAACCATTTAGATCTGCTACGTATACTACTTTTGCATCCTGAAGCAAGTCTTTGATCTCTTGTATTGCTACAACTTTTTGGTCTTTTGTCATTGTCTTAGGATTAAATATTAGTTAACAGATTTTGTATCAATTGCAATACCAGGGCTCATTGTAGAAGACAAATAAATGCTTTTTACATAAGTTCCTTTAGCAGCAGTTGGCTTCATTTTGATCAATGTAGAGATCAATTCCTGCGCATTTTCTTTGATCTTAGCAGCATCGAAAGATACTTTACCAATACCAGCGTGGATGATACCATACTTGTCTACTTTGAAATCAATTTTACCTGCTTTTACTTCAGTTACTGCTTTACCAATTTCCATTGTTACAGTTCCTGATTTAGGGTTTGGCATTAAACCTCTTGGACCTAATACTCTACCTAATGGACCTAATTTACCCATTACAGCTGGCATAGTAACGATAACGTCAACATCTGTCCAACCGTCTTTGATTTTTTGTAAATATTCGTCTAGACCTACATAGTCAGCACCAGCAGCTTTAGCTTCTGCTTCTTTATCTGGAGTTACAAGAGCTAATACTTTAACATCTTTACCAGTACCGTGAGGAAGAGATACAACACCTCTTACCATTTGGTTTGCTTTTCTTGGGTCTACACCTAATCTTACAGCGATATCTACTGAAGCATCAAACTTTGTAGTGTTCACTTCTTTTACAAGAGCTGAACCTTCTTCAAGGTTATAGATTCTTCCTTTTTCTACTTTGCTTAAAGCTTCCTTTTGCTTTTTAGTTAATTTTGCCATTTCTTTAGGTTTTAAGCGTTAGTTGGTTTAGTTCCTGTTACTCTTAATCCCATAGATCTAGCAGTACCTGCAACCATAGAAAGAGCAGAGTCCAATGTAAAACAGTTAAGATCCGCCATTTTATCTTCAGCGATTTTCTTTACTTGTTCCCAAGTTACAGAACCTACTTTGTTTCTGTTTGGTTCACCAGAACCTCCCTTGATTTTAGCTGCATCCATTAACTGGATTGCTGCAGGTGGAGTTTTAATAACGAATTCAAAAGATTTGTCTTCGTATACTGTAATTACTACAGGTAAAACTTGCCCTGGCTTATCTTGGGTTCTTCCGTTAAATTGCTTACAAAACTCCATGATGTTCACACCTGCAGAACCCAATGCTGGACCTACTGGTGGAGAAGGGTTAGCTGCGCCACCTTTCACCTGAAGCTTTACCATTTTAAAGACTTTCTTAGCCATTGTTTGTTTTTTAAATTTGAATAATTAATGAGTTTGGAAGCATTTATTATTCAGCAGGTTATCCTACTCACTTATGATAAACCTACTTTTTGGACTGCAAAAGTATAAAATATTTTTGAAATAGCAAACGGAAATTGCTGATTTTTAAAAAGTTTTAAAGAAAAAAAAATAAATCATGACCATCAGCAAAACAAAAACGGTCAGGGAATCCCAATGACCGTTTCATATATTTTAACAGGAAATATTAATTAAAAACCTGCGGGTTTGTTAATCGTCTGGGTAGAACCATCATTTCCTCCCAGGTCAGCATTGATGTCGCTGATATTCTGTTTTTCTATCAGTCTTCTATAGGCCATCAGATAAAGATCAACCGTAAAGTTGTTATAAGTTCTGGATGGAGTGGATGAACTCACTGCAAGAATTCTGCTGTCTGTAAACCTTGCTCTTACATGCCATGTCCCGTTACTTTTGAAAGCAACAACATCTGGTGATCCCTGTTTGTTATCATTCACACCATTGTCCCCATAATCAAGCATTACGTTGGTAGTTCCATCATTCAGTTTGAATGAGTAGTTGTGAAGGATAACCAAAAAATTGTTTGCATCAATTTTGGTATCATAATCCGCAATTCCTGTTCCCGATACTCCTGTTAGCGTAAGCTTAAGGTAATTGAAAAGTCCGCTGCTTTCCAAAGAAGGATCATACAATTGCAAACCATTTTGTGAAGTTGCTAAAAAGCTACCTCCCGTCATGGTAGGTTCTCCCGGATTTCTTAGATATAGAGAATTCGTATATGTTTTTCCGTTAACATCAAGTGTTTCCGTAGGGTTTGCTGTATTCACTCCTACTTTTCCTTTCTGGGCATTCAAAAATATCCCCAGACACATGATTATTGTGATATAAATTTTTCTTTTCATAGTATTTTTATTGAAGTCCTAGAGGTGTAGTGTTTGAAACTCCTGAATAAGCAGGTGAAGCGGATGCTGAAACAGAACCATTGAAAGTTCCCCAGTCTTTAACCAATGATTTTTCAAAGACATTTAAGGTAAGTGTCCAGGTACCATTTTGGGAAGAAACAGTTCCTGCTCCTTTAAAAGCCAAATTAATAGCATGATATTTTATACCACCGCTGGTTACCTGAGTAATTTCAGTTGCATAAGAACCATATGATTTGGGATTAGTGGTGGTATTCGCTGCTGAAACCGCTCCTGTAAAAACAGCACCTGTAATAGCCACAACATATTTACCCGCATCTAATCCTGTATTGAGGTTTACCACTTCATCTTGTCTTACATTTTTCAATACAACATTATACATGTTTACAGGTGCTACATTACGGAGCGTTATATCCAACAGCTTCACCTTACCTACCGGTGAAGTATCTTTTGAACGGGTAAGAAGAAGATAATTTCCGCTTGCCTTTGTATTTTCAGTATCTATTAAATAGGATTCTACCAATGTTTCTCCTTCAACATCCAGGGTACCTTTAGGTGTTTTAGTATTGATTCCTACTTGGGCATGCATGCTTAAAGCGGCAAAACCCGTAAAGAGTATCGCAATAATTTTTTTCATATAGTTTATGTTTTATTGAATTAAAGGAGCTGCTGCAGCACCCGTAGTTGAAGCATTAAGGTTTTGTGTAGTAGTAAAATCTTTGGCATATGATCTGTCAAATACCAATAAATTCAGTGTCCAGACTCCTGTTGGAAAAGAGTTATCAGGAGCAAATCCCTGGTAATCTGCCTTAAGCTTCCATGTTCCTCCTGAAGAATACGCAAAGATCTGAGGCATTGGGGTCACCCAGTCTGCTGTATAAGTTCTTGTAGGCTGTGTAAATCCAAAAGAAGAGATCACGACCAAAAACTTGTTGGAATTGATCTTTGTGTCAAACTGATTTACCCAATCCTTGTCTGAAGGATCGCAGGTAATTTTAAACTGAATAAGATTAATCGGAGCCGGTGAATTAGGTACAAAAGAATCATTGTACGCTGTAATTTTGTTTTCCGGAGCCGGAGATTTAATAATGAAAGTGTAATTCTCGTCCGCTTTCAGTTTCTCCATGGGCTGCTTGAAAACAATTCCTGATGTCTTCATTGTACCGTTCACGGTAAGTTCCTTTTCCGGTGTAGCAGTATTGATACCAACCTGCGCACTCGTGAGCATTGATACACTCACTAGAATGATCATCGAAATAATTTTTGTCATTGGGTTATGTGTTTATATAAGACTTGTGTTTTACTAATTCAGGTTTTACTTTTTTTATTAAAAGCATAAATGCTCCATACAACTGCAAGCAGTGTATAAAATAAAAAAATATAAAATTTTTGGATTAGTTACCATGTTGTTGCAAGAAGTATGCCATCCGAAAGTGAATTAAGCATAAGGAAAGGACTTCGATCTGCAAAAACAAATCTATTCCCAATATAGTGATTATTAAATTAAAGGGAAGCTCTTTGCAGGCGTAACTAACAGATATTGAGAATTAAAGAATAGAAGAAAAATAATTATGAAAAATTATACAGAAATACATTTCTTCATAATCGTTAATTTACATCGGTCTAAATTAACAGAAATGGTGTAAAGCAAAAAGACCGCTTAATAGCAGTCTTTTTTATATTTTATAAGTAATTATTATACTTTTTCTACTTGCATGTAGCTTAGTTCCATTGGAGTTTTTCTACCGAAGATCAATACAGAAACTTCAATTTTCTTTTTGTCTTCAAGAATCTTCTCAACTGTACCATTGAATCCGTTGAAAGGACCATCGATCACTTTAACGTTTTCACCTACTACATAAGGAATCTCAACATCGCTTGCAAATTCTGAAAGTTCATCCATTCTTCCAAGCATTCTGTTAACCTCTGATTTTCTCATTGGAACAGGATCACCACCTTTTGTCAAACTTAAGAAAGAAATAACTCCAGGAATATTCTTAATAGCGTGAGGAATCTCTCCCATCAGGTCAGCTTCAATCATCAAGTAGCCAGGATAGTAAGGTCTCTCTTTAGGAACTTTTTTACCGTTTCTAATTTGGATCACCTTTTCCATAGGAATAACCACTTGAGTAACGTACTGCTCAAACCCTAGACGTTTGATTTCTGTCTCAATATAGTTTTTCACTTTATTTTCCTGTCCGCTGATAGCTTTCAGCACATACCATTTCAATTCGCTCATTATGGAAAATACTTAATTATTAATTGAACAAGTTGATTAGCATTCCTATTATGTTGCTGATTGCTTTTGAAAACAATTCATCAACTCCAAAGGTAAATAAAGCCAGAATAACTGTCGCAATAGTCACTACAATTGTAGAAGACTGTAGGTCAGCCCATTTTGGCCATTCAACTTTATGTCTGAATTCGTTATAAGAACCTTTTAAAAAATCGACAAATGAACTCATAATTTATATTTGCACGGGCACAAGGATTCGAACCCTGATCAACGGTTTTGGAGACCGGTATCCTACCATTGGACGATGCCCGTAGATTAAAAGCTCCGTAAAGAAATTCCTTACGGAAGCTTTTTATATTTTTAAGATGATTAGTCTATGATTTCAGTAACCTGACCTGAACCAACTGTTCTACCTCCTTCTCTGATCGCAAATCTAAGACCTACGTTAAGAGCGATTGGTTGTAACAATTCTACAGTGATCTCTAAGTTATCACCAGGCATTACCATTTCTACACCTTCTGGTAAGAAGATCTCACCTGTAACGTCAGTAGTTCTTACGTAGAACTGAGGACGGTACTTGTTGTGGAATGGAGTGTGACGTCCACCTTCTTCTTTAGAAAGGATATAAACAGAAGCTTTGAATTTCTTGTGTGGCTTAACTGAATCTTTCTTAGCGATAACCATACCTCTCTTGATGTCAGTTTTTTCAATACCTCTCAACAATAGACCTACGTTATCTCCAGCTTCACCTCTATCTAGGATCTTTCTGAACATCTCAACTCCTGTAATAGTAGAAGTTAATTTCTCATCACCCATACCTACGATATCAACTGGATCACCAGTGTTGATAACACCAGCCTCGATTCTACCAGTTGCTACAGTACCTCTACCTGTAATAGAGAATACGTCTTCGATTGGCATCAAGAACGGCTTATCAGTATCTCTTGGTGGTTGCTCGATCCAAGTATCAACAGCATCCATTAATTCTTCTACGCTTTTGAACCACTTATCTTCTGTGTTAGCAGGAGATGCAGTAGCAGCTGTAAGAGCACCTAGAGCAGAACCTTGAATTACTGGAGAGTTATCTCCGTCAAATTCGTAAGTAGACAATAAGTCTCTAAGTTCCATTTCAACAAGCTCTAACAACTCAGGATCGTCTACCATGTCAACTTTGTTCATGAAAACAACGATTCTAGGTACGTTTACCTGACGGCAAAGTAGGATATGTTCTCTAGTCTGAGGCATTGGACCGTCAGTTGCAGCACATACTACGATAGCTCCATCCATCTGAGCAGCACCTGTTACCATGTTCTTAACATAGTCGGCGTGACCTGGACAGTCAACGTGAGCATAATGTCTTTTTTCAGTTTCGTATTCGATGTGAGCAGTATTGATAGTAATACCTCTTTCTTTTTCTTCTGGAGCAGAGTCAATTGCAGAGAAGTCTTTTTTCTCAGCAAGACCTTTGCTAGCTAATACAGCAGAAATAGCAGCTGTAAGAGTAGTTTTACCATGGTCAACGTGACCAATAGTACCAATGTTCAAGTGTGGTTTGTTACGATTAAACGTTTCCTTTGCCATGATTTAAAATTATTTATTTATTGTTTTTCAAATTTTCGGTGTGCAAATATAATGAATTTTTAAATACCAAAAACTTTTTATTAAAAAAACTTTCAATATTCTCATCCAGTGAAGGACAAACCTTATATTTCAACGTATTGAGACTGCAAATTTACACATTTTTCCGGATTGAAAAAAATCATTAGAAACGTTTTATTAAAAAATATAAACTATCTAGCTAATTATGAATATAATAAGCGATAAAAAAATATTCAGACAATCATTATATTCTTAAATCCATCTTACTTTTTTTCTCGTAGATATAGTAACAACTAAAATTAATATTATGAGAAAACTATTACACATGTGTTTGGCTTTATTTACAATTGCAGCACTATTTTCATGTGACAATTCAGATGAAAACCCTATGTCAGAGAACATACCTCAGGGTCCGGATCTTATGGTATATGGAATAACAGCCATGAATGAACTTGTTTATTTTAATTCCAACAATCCGAAAACCTTCACTTCAAAAACGACTGTAACAGGTGTTCCTTCAGGAGAAAAATTATTAAGTATAGATTTCAGACCTGCCACAGGAGAATTGTATGCAGTATCAAATGCCAGTAAATTATATATAATCAATACCACCAATGCTTCAGCAAGAGCTGTAAGCACAACAGCGTTTGCTCCTTTGATTTCCGGAACAATTGCTTCTATTGATTTCAATCCTACCGTTGATAGAATCCGTTTGGTGAGCAATACTGGTCAAAATCTACGTCTGCATCCGGAAACAGGTGCTGTTGCAGCTACTGATTCTAATATTAATGGAACAGGGAATCCTTCTATAACAGGATTAGCTTATACCAACAGTAAAGCAGGTGCTACTACAACTATTTTATATGACATTGATCCGGCATTAGGAAAATTATATAAACAAGATCCTCCCAATAATGGCAGTTTAATAGAGGTAGGGAACCTGGGAACTACTTTTACCGGACAAGCTTCTTTTGATATTAAATTTGATAACAATACAGCATTGTTAGCTTTCAATGATAAACTACATATTCTGGATCTGAATAATGGAAAAGCAACTTCAATAGGTTCTCTTCAACAGGCAATTATTGATCTGGCGATTCCTACAGAACCGGTAGCCTATGCTATTGACAATTCAAATAATCTTCAGATTTTCAATCCTAACAGCCCGATGCCTGTTTCCAAAATAATAGCAGGGTTACAAAGCGGTGAAAATATTTTAGGAATAGATTTCCGTCCTGTAAATGGACAATTGTATGCATTGGGAAGTTCAAGCAGAATCTACACAATTAACTTAGGCACAGGCGCCGCTACTGCTGTGGGAGCATCTCCATTTTCTACCTTGCTTTCCGGCACGGATTTCGGATTTGACTTCAATCCAACAGTTGACAGAATAAGAGTAGTAAGCAATACAGGACAAAATCTCCGTCTCAATCCTAATGATGGAACAATTGCTGCTGCAGATCTTACACTGAATCCGGGAACTCCCATGATAAGCGCAGCTGCCTATACCAACAACTTTGCCGGAGCTACCTCAACAACCTTATTTGTGATTGATCATAATACGGATAAATTATATCAGCAAAACCCTCCTAACAATGGAACTTTAGTAGAAACAGGTTCTTTAGGAATTAATATTACAAATACTAATGGTTTTGATATTGGAAGTATGAGCCAAAAAGCATATTTAATGGCATCTGTAGGTTCCTCTACAAAAATTTATACCATTAATACAACAACAGGAGCTGCTACATCAGTCTCTAATTACCCTAATTCTGTAAAAGCTTTTACAGTAGGGCTAGGATTTTAAACTCATCCTATTTTATTTTAATAATGGAGCAGCGCGGAAAACTTTGTTTTCCGCGCTGCTGACTAATATAAATGAAAGATTAATTAAATTTGACTGAGCTTTTTTGCTCTGTTGAAGATCCAGAAGATAATTGGAAAAATAAGCAGGGTAAGCACTGTTGCAGTAATCAGTCCTCCGATAATGACAATTGCCAGAGGTTTCTGGGATTCTGATCCGATCCCTGTAGACAATGCCGCCGGCATAAGCCCGATGGAAGCCATGAGTGCTGTCATAATAACAGGTCTGGTTCTGGATTTCACTCCATTTAGTATCGCGGTGTCTATATCCATCCCATCTTTGACATTCTGATGGAATTCTGTAATAAGAATCACCCCGTTCTGGATACAAATTCCCAGAAGGGCAATCATCCCTACCCCGGCAGAGATTCCAAAGTTGATTCCGGTAACATGCAATGCAATAATTCCTCCTATTAAAGCAAAAGGGACATTCGCTAATACCAGAAGAGAATCTTTCATATTTCCAAACAGAATAAATAAAAGGAAGAAAATCATCAGGATACTCACCGGCACTACCTGCGCTAATCGGTGGGAGGCGCGCTGCTGATTTTCAAACTGGCCTGTCCATCCTACAGAATAGCCGTCCGGAAGTTCAATCATTTCTACCTTTTTCTGAGCATCCGCAATAGTACTTCCCAAATCTCTGTCACGAATTGAAAATTTAACGCCAATATATCGTTTGATATTGTCTCTGTAAATAAATGCGGCTCCGTTATCTTTAACGATGGTACTTATTTCTTTTAAAGGAATTTTTGCTCCATCCTGTGTAGGCACCATCAGAGCTGCAATATCATTTTCATTTGTTCTGTATTCCTGAGAATAACGAAGACGGATCGGAAACTTCCTTTCTCCATCAAACATTTCTGAAGCCGTTTTTCCACCAAAAGCCATTTCCAGTACTGCCTGTGCATCTGCCGGCATTACTCCGTAAGCTGCCATTTTATCTCTGTCAAGTACTACGCTCACTTCTGGCTGCCCTATATTTTTAATAATTCCGGGATCTTTTACTCCGTTTACATCTTTAATCTTCAATAAAACCTCATTGGCTAACTTGTCCAGGGTTTCCAGATTATCACCATAAATTTTAATTCCATTTTCTGCTTTAAAACCTGCTACGGCTTCTGCTACGTTATCCGAAATCGGCTGGGAATAGTTAAATGTAATTCCCTGATAACTTCTGAGTTTTTTGTCTATTTCGTTGATTAATTCGTCATAAGTAATCTTACGTTTCCATTCTTCTCTTGGTTTAAGATTCACAGCAAACTGTACGAATCCAAATCCATTAGGATCTGTTCCGTCATTACTTCTTCCTGTCTGTGCGAGAACATCCGTTACTTCGGAAAAGCTCATAATATCTTTTTTTAAAAGATCTGCTGTTTTCAAAGATTCTTTTAACGAGGAACTCATTGGCATTTCTGCGGTGATCCATAATGAACCTTCATTCAACTGTGGCAGGAATTCTGTTCCTAAAAATTTACCGGAGAATAAAGTCAAAGCCAGAAAGGAAATCGCCACGATCATACTCGTTTTTTTATGCTTAAATGTTAAATTAAAGCCTTTCAAAACAATTCTGTCCCAGAAATTAACAAACGGGTTATTTTTTTCTCTTACATTTTTATTCAAAAGAATATGGGAAAGAACAGGAACCAGTGTCAGCGTAAATATCAAGGCTCCTATTAGTGCAAATCCCAACGTAAAAGCCAAAGGAGAGAACATTTTCCCTTCCACTTTCTGGAATGAGAAAATAGGAATCAGGGACGTAATGATAATTAATTTTGAAAAGAATATTGCTTTTCCTAATCCGGTACCGGTTTGTTTGATCCAGCCTCCTTTTGCCAGCTTATTAAACTTCTCCGTTCCGTACCGTTTCGCTTTATGATCCAGCATCACGAAGAGGCCTTCTACCATGACGACGGCTCCGTCAATGATGATCCCAAAGTCTACGGCTCCCAGCGAAAGCAGGTTGGCACTCATTCCAGCCAGTTTTAAACATAAAAATGCAAACAGTAAAGATAGAGGAATGATGATGGAAACAATCAAAGTTGTCCTCCAGTCTGCCATAAAGATGAGTACAATTACGGTTACCAATACAATTCCTTCAATAAGGTTGTGCATTACGGTATGAGTAGTAAAGTCCATCAGATTATCACGGTCGTAGAAAGTAACCATTTTGACATCTTTTGGAAGTATTTTTTCGTTAAGCTCTTTAATTTTTGCCTTTACTCCCACCAAAACTTCTCTTGGATTCTCTCCTTTTCTCATGACAACGATTCCTTCCACGGTATCATCATGATGATTCAGGGCAGCCTGTCCTACCCTGGGCATGGAGCTTTCATGAACTTCTGCCACATTTTTTACCAGGACCGGGTTTCCACTGTCATTCTGGATGGTAATATTTCCGATATCAGCTACTGATTTTACGAGGCCAATTCCTCTTACTACATAAGCCTGGCCATTTTTTTCAATAACATCCCCTCCTACATTCAGGTTACTCTTGGTAACGGCATCATATACCTGAAGCGGTGTCAGATTATATTTATCCAAAGCTCTCGGATCGATACTCAGTTCAAAAACTTTATCCTGCCCTCCAAAGACATTGATATCAGCAACACCGGGAACTCCTCTTAAAGAACGGTCTATCACCCAGTTTTGCAGGGTAAGCAATGCCCGGGAATCTTTTGTTTTACTTTCCAGCGTATATCTGAAAATCTCTCCGGTAGGCCCGTAGGGTGGCTGTACTTCAGGGTCTACCTCATCAGGAAGGCTAATGGTTCTTAATTGGTTATTAACCTGATTTCTGGCAAAAGTATCATCCACCCCGTCGTCAAACAGAATCTTAACAATGGAAAGCCCAAACATGGTGGTACTTCTCACACTTGTTTTCTTCTGAACCGGGCTCATCGCCAATTCGATGGGTGTAGTGACAAAACGTTCTACTTCTTCTGCACTACGCCCATTCCATTGGGTAATGATGACAATCTGGGTATTGGTTACATCCGGAAAAGCTTCAATAGGCATATTTTTGAAACTTATAAAACCGGAGATGGCTAAAATCGCTACCCAGATAAAGGTAAATGCTTTATTTTTTAATGAAAAAGCAATTATATTTTTAATGAATTTATTCATGATAGATAAATTGATGACCTAAAAAAGCCGTTAAAGAAAAACATAGATATTCTTAATGGTTTAATAAGACTAGCTGTTCAGCGACCGGTATATCAGCAGCTGGTTGTTGGTTATCACTTCTTCCCCTTCTTTCAAACCGTCTGCAATATAGGTAACGTCACCTACCTGTTTTAATACTTTTATCTCTCGGATTTTCACATCTGTTCTGGATTTAAAAATCACAACAAAGCTTTTATTATCATCAAAAATCACAGCTTTGGAAGGGATCGCCAAGGTAGTACTGCTTTCAAGGCTGGAAACTTTTATAGTGGCTTTACTGTCGGGAATTAACAATCCGTTGGCATTATCCAGGACAACTCTTGCCTGCATGGCATTGGTCTGCGGATCAATAATTTTGAATATTTTATCAATTTTCCCGTCAAAAACTTTATCCGGATAAGAGAGAGTGGATACCTGGGCTTTCATTCCAAGACTGATCTTATCAATATCAGATTCGTTCACATTCATGATTGCCCAAACATTGGTGGTATTGGCAACATCAAAAATATTATCACTTCTGTCACTTCTCAGCTGCATGTCTTTATTGATACTTTTCTGAACAATATAACCGTTGATGGGTGCTACTACACTGTATATATTTCCGGTTTTCACATTATAAACCGTACTTACTGCAGCAGCTCTCTGCAATTGGTCTTCGGCTTTTTGAAGTTGGCTTTTAGCTTCCAAAACATCTCTTTCTGTATTGAGTTTTCCTTCGTACAACTCTTTGGCAACGCGAAGATTATTTTTTGCTACTACCAGATCTGTTTTGGCATCGCTTACATCCTTTTGAATTTCTGCAAGCTCAGTACTTCTGATCGTTGCCAGCACCTGCCCTTTTCTTACGTAGTCTCCCAGTTCAACATTTACACTCATCACATTTCCTCCTACCAGCGGGTAAACATCTATATAACTATTTTTGTCGGCAGAGATTTTTCCGTAAAAGCTATATTCATCTTCTATATTCTTTCTCTCAACTTTTGCCAGGGAAATAGAACTCAACATCGTGTTGCTAAGCTCAAATCCTTTTTTAGCGTGAATATTTTTCTCTTCCTCTTTTTTTGAACAGGCCAATAATGAAACGACCATCAATGCGGGGATAATATATGTTTTCATGATTTTAATAGAAGATTTTCGTTTGTATGAGTTGATTAAGCTGCTCCGCAGACTGCATGATTTCATTTTTCATATCATAGATCTGAAGAGCTGTTTCTCGGTAACTATCCATAAAGTCCGTGAATTCAATCAGGTTGACATTTCCTTTTCTGAAATTGTTCAGCATTCCGTTGTAGACAAGTTCCATATTCTGAAGATCCGTAGTTTTCACATCCAGAAGCTGATCATACTGAGCTTTCCATGTTTTATAAGCAGACTGAACTTTCGTTTCAAGAGTCAGTTTCTGAAAATCTGCATTTTTCTGGTTCTGCTGAATGGCATAATTTGCTTTTACCACATTACCCTGATTTGCTTTCCATAATGGCAAAGGAATTCCCAACGTCAGATTCGCTTCATTATTAAAAGTTCCGCCTGCCTGGTCCCATGCAGCACCTACAGTAACATCCGGTACATTCATTGATTTCTGCCACTGGGCATACAGCTTACTGTTATCAATAAGTTTTAAATTGTATCTGTAATCTGCATTATTTTCCAGAGCTTTACTTTTCAGTTCTTCTTCATCACCAAAAGGCTGGGCTGCCAGCGCATCTTTAGCTTCAGTTTCAGACATCACAGGCTCTATCTCTTCCGAAGTTCCTGTCAAAACTTTTAGATTCTGTTCAAAATCAAGGATATTTTTATTGATTTCCAGTTTATCATGATTCAGCTGGATCACAATACTCTGTAGTCTTACAGCATCTTTAAGGGAAACATTTCCTTTTGCTGATTGTGCACGATAGGCATTTAAAAGATCATTCATATACCCCAGCTGCCTGTTGGTATTCTCCAGTTTCAGTTTTTCATAGTAAAGGTTGAAATAGGCAGAACGGAGCTGAGATCTTAAATCCACCAGCAATTGTGAAAACTGAAGCTGGGCAAGTTCTTTATTGGATTTGGCAAAAGCAATTTCGTTTTTCTTTTTGCCTCCCATATAAATCAATTGAGTAATACCTGCTCCTTTGGAATGTCCTACATCAAAAAACTTTTTATCCTGAGGGTTGTAAGCATTAAACTGTCCGCTTAATTGAGGTAATTCCCAGATTTTAGCCTGCAGAATATCCGCATCAGCCATATTGATGTTATATTGTTCGGCGAGCAGCTGGAGGTTGTTCTTCTGAAAGGCTTCTTCGCATTCCAAAAGAGACATCTGCTGTTGTGCTGCCATGAATGAGGAAATGGCGAGGCACAGCACTGCAATTCTGTTCATTATTTTTCTTTTTAAAATACAAAATTGCTTTGATGCGATTAAAAGAAACTTAAATGACGCTTAAAAAAATATTAAAATGGGCTTAAACAGGACGTTTATGGTAAAAATCGGCAGATGAAAATAATATATTTTTCTCCAATCATTGAATTTTATAGTAAAAAACTCAATCCAGAGTTTAACAAAAAAGCAACCGTTTTCGTAACCAGTTGCCTTTAATTTTATTTTTTAAAAAATAATGTAAACTTATTCATGCAATCCTCAGGTGAAGAGTACTTAATATCTGCATCGTGGTATTCCAGGATTCTTTTGACAATTCTAAGACCTAACCCGGATCCTGCTATATTCTGAGCATTATTTCCTCTTGTAAAAGCTTCGAACAATTTAGCTTGTTCTTCTTCGGGAATTGTATTTCCATGGGAAATGACTTCTACAAAAAGATTGTCATTCGTTTCAGTTATTAATACGTTTACTTCAGTATTGTCCGAATATACAGCCGCATTTTTAAAGAGATTAATAAAGACAATCACCAATAGTGATTGAATTCCTTTGATCATCAGAAAAGCATTCTCAGAATTATCTTCATTAATCAGGAAGTCCAGCTTAAGTTGTGGATAACTTTTCTCTACCGCTTCAAAGGCTTCGAAAATAACTTCATCAATCCTTACTTCCTCATAAATACTCTGAATATTTTCTTTATCAAATTTCGTAAGCAGTAAAAGTGAGTTCGTAAGATCCGACAGCTGGTATACATCCCGCTGAATCTGTTTTAGAGAAGAAAGGGTTTCCGGGGAATGCTCCTCAAATTTAATCAGGTTCTCCAGCTGAAACGCCATTCTTGTTATAGGTGTTCTGATCTCATGGGAAGCACTTGCCGTAAAATCCTTTTGCGACTGAAATACATCATCCAGCCTTCCGATCATCGTATTAAAAGATTTTGCTAGAACACTTACTTCATCATTGGATTGTTCCACAGGAATCTGTGTGGTTAGTTTATGAGCCGTAACTTCAGAAATTTCTTTATTCAGGTCTTCCAGCGGACGTAGAAACTTTTCTACAAAATAATAACTGAAAAAACCAATAAGCATAGTACTCATCACATAAGCCGTGATCAAAAGATATTTAAGATATCCCAACTTGGATTTCCCGTTGGTATCAAAGGCACTCGTAAGAATATAATAGTTTTCTCCATTAATGTTTCTGAGCGCAGCATAGATCTCCGGAACCGTCTTTTCTGTATAGATAATCTTTTTCTTATCCAGCTCTTTAAGCATTGCACTGTCCCAGATGACATTCCGGTCTTTGATGGTACTGTAGATCAATTCTTTTTTTTCGTTGAAAATTAAAATCTTTTCATTCAAAAGAATATTGTCAGAGTTTTCATTGAAAAAAACGGGAGCTTCCTCTTCAAAGTCTTTAGATTTTGAGATGAAATGAGACGTAAACTCAAGCCTCTGCCTGAATCGTTCTTTAAACTCATCCCTTCTGAAATCATTAAAAGATAAATAAATGACCGCCATCACCATTCCAAAAAGCAATGAAAAGGCGATACTGATCGTTAAAGCTATCTTTCTTTTTAAAGACATTTATAATGGGCTTAGGTAGTATCCGAAACCTGAACGGGTATGGATGAGTTTTATTTTAAAATCCTTATCAATCTTTTTCCTCAGGAAATTGATATAAACTTCTACCGTGTTGGTATTGGTATTAAAATTGTGTTCCCAGACATGTTCTGTGATCTGCTGCTTGGAAACGGTTCTTCCCTGCGCTTCCGCAAGATAAACCAGCAGCTGAAATTCTTTTAGGGTAAGGGTGATTTCATTTCCTCCACGATACACTTTTTGTTCTGTTTTATTGATGATAAGATCATCAATTCTGAGAATATCCTGATCTGAATTATCAGAAGGAGCTTTTCGTCTCAGCAGTGAATTGATTCTTAAAAGAAGTTCTTCAAACTGGAAAGGCTTTACAAGATAATCATCTGCCAGCCTGGTGAAGGCATCTTTTTTATCAGAGATATCTCCGTAGGCCGAAATGATAATGATTGGGGTATTTTTATCAAAAGAACGGATCGTCTGGCATACATCAAGTCCATTTATTTTAGGAACATTAATATCCAGCAGATACAAATCGTAAGTATTGTTTTTTATCTGGCGGAGAAAAGTCTCTCCGTCATAGATCTTATCACAGTTAAAATTATTTGATTCTAAAAATCTGCAAAGTTCTGCAGACAGAATGAGATCATCTTCCAATAAAAGAATATTCATCAAAAATTTATTTTACACGAATTTAACGAAAATTTTACGATTGTGATTCTAAAGGTGAAGTAAAAGTTTTCATGACCCCCAATACATATTCCTTACAGATCAAAAAACCTTATGAAAGATTAGAGTCACATTATTTGGGAAGTTATCTAAACAGATGCTTAACGGTAAAATACCCAGATCAACAAATGAATTTCTTTTGAGTGTAAAAATTGGGTAAAAAAAAATCCCGAAGAAATTCGGGAAAATCGAGAGCCAACTACGGGACTTGAACCCGTGACCTCTTCCTTACCAAGGAAGCACTCTACCGCTGAGCTAAGTCGGCATCAACTAAAAAAATCACACTGAGTAGCATGATTTTTTGTTGAGCGGAAGACGGGGGTCGAACCCGCGACATTCAGCTTGGAAGGCTGACGCTCTACCAACTGAGCTACTTCCGCAATTTTGTTTCCAAAATTATTGGTAAACGCTGTGCAAAACTAAGAAAACTTATTTAATCTTGCAAGTTTTTTATTAATATAAAATGTGGGGAGAGCAGGATTCGAACCTACGAAGCCGAAGCAACTGAGTTACAGTCAGTCCCATTTAGCCACTCTGGAATCTCCCCAGATATTTTATATTAAAATGAGCCTCCAGAGGGATTCGAACCCACGACCCCGAGATTACAAATCACGTGCTCTGGCCAACTGAGCTATGGAGGCATTTTAATAAAAGACTGAAAGTGATTGAGAAACTCTACTCTACACGTTTCAGTGTTAAAAAAAATCACTTTTATTGTGTGATTTTATTGAGCGGAAGACGGGGGTCGAACCCGCGACATTCAGCTTGGAAGGCTGACGCTCTACCAACTGAGCTACTTCCGCAATTTTGTTTCCAAAACTATTGGTAAACGCTGTGCAAAACTAAGAAAACTTATTTAATCTTGCAAGTTTTTTTTATAAAAATATAAAGTGGGGAGAGCAGGATTCGAACCTACGAAGCCGAAGCAACTGAGTTACAGTCAGTCCCATTTAGCCACTCTGGAATCTCCCCAAAAAGTTTATATTTTATGAGCCTCCAGAGGGATTCGAACCCACGACCCCGAGATTACAAATCACGTGCTCTGGCCAACTGAGCTATGGAGGCAAATATAAAAAAGAATTCAAAAGATCGCTGTTCCTTTTTTGCGAGTGCAAATATAGAACGGATTTTTTGAATTCTCAAATATTTTATAAACTTTTTTTAACTTTTTTTCCTATGCCATTTCTTTTTTCTTGATTAATAGCTTTTTAGCTGTATCAACACAAAGGTCCAAACTTTCTTCAAAACTCGCAGATGTCTTCTTTACTACGATATCATCTCCTGGAACCGCCAAAATAATCTCAGCTGTTTTATTCGCTTTATCAGCGTTATTTTCTACTTTTAAAAATACCTTACAATCTTGAATTTTGTCATAAAAGGTATCCAATTTGCTTACTTTTTTGTCGATGTGTGACTCTAGTGGTTCGTGTGGTGTTAAACCAATTGATTGAACTGAAATCTTCATAATTCTTCTTTTTTTGATGCTCGAGGGTGAGCCTGATTAAACACTTTTTTCAATTGTTCAATATTAGCATTCGTATAGACTTGAGTACTGGCAAGACTGGAATGCCCTAATATTTTTTTCACTTTGGAGATCTCCGCCCCATTATCCAAAACGTGTGTAGCAAAGCTATGCCGAAGGATATGAGGACTTCTTTTTTCTTTCGTTGTTACAAGACTAAGGTACTTATTAACTACCACATAAACAAATTTTTCGTTGAGTTTTTTCCCTTTCTTATTGACGAAAAAATATGATTTAAATTCTGTCTGTGGATTTCTTATTTCCAGATAACTTTTAAGGAGTTCAGACAATTCGTTGGAAATAGGGATTACTCTTTCTTTATTCCCCTTTCCTATTACTTTTAATTCATTTTCATATAAGTCAACATTCTCAAATATCAGGCCACAAAGTTCGGCTTTACGCATTCCGGTCTGATAAAGAACCTCCATAATGCATTCTTCAAGCAGATCATGCACCTGTTGGAAGATTCTTTCATTAAGGTCTGTCATTTCCTCTTTAGATATAGGAATCTGTTTTTCAGCATAAAACTTCAGAGAAGAGATTCCTTCTGTTGGGGAAACTTTAATTTCTCCTATTTTTAAAAGAAAAAGATAAAAACTGCGGAGAGAAGATAGTTTTCGATTGATACTTCTTTTGGAAATATTATTTTCGCTTAGTTCAACAATAAAATTTCTGATAATTTTCTTGTCTGCTTTGGCTAAATTGTCGGAAGATTCTGTTCGGAGAAAGAAATGGGAAAAGTCTTCAAGGTCTTTTTTGTAGCTTGTAATAGTATGAGGAGAATATCTTTTTTCGAATTGTAAGTATTCTAAAAACTTTTCCAGCATCATAGGTATAAAAATAAAAATTCACTCCTCAAATATAAGAATTTAAGAAGTGAATTAATATATGGTTAAGAAAAAATCTTAAGCCTGCTCTTCTTTGCTAAGCGCTCTTTGTTTGTAAGCAGCTTTTAGCTTAGATTGTCTCAAAGTTACAGAAGGCTTGATAAAAGCTTGTCTAGATCTTAATTGACGAACAGTTCCTGTTTTATCAAATTTTCTCTTGTATTTTTTTAAAGCTCTGTCGATGGATTCACCATCTTTTACTGGAATTATTAACATATTTTACATCTCATTTTGGATTGCAAAACTAGGCAATTTTTCTTACAACACAAAATATATTACCATAAACAATCACTCCATTATCTAAAGTCATCTTAAAAACCTAGTATTAAAAGCCATTAACACATAATATTTTTTTATCCACAATGATTCAATATTTAAATCTTAATGGCTTCAAATTGGTCATCATAACCCCTAATTTTCATTAAAATCGTTCATATTAATGAAATATAAACAAAAAGCATTATCTTTGCATTCACTTTATTCATGGGGTTGACTGGTTTCGACAGCAAGACCAATGGGTAAGTAAGCATGCAGAGAACCGTAGCGCGATCTCTATAATCCCTTGCTACAAAATTTTAACTGGCAACGAAGAGTTCGCTCTTGCAGCTTAATATCGAAGTATAGTAGATCAAGCGTTTTCCCGAAGATTTCAGTAGGGAAGCAAGATATTCCACAAATGCTCTGTTCTGCGGCGTTTGATTCTGGGATATAGGAATGCGGAAATAAGGCTTTAGAAGCTTTGGCTAAAGCTCGAAAAATTTAGAAGATAAGTTGGAAGTTGAGTGTCTATCCTCTGCTTTCAATCGAAAACCAATGGTAGAATAAGCATGTAGAAAGCTTATGTATTGCTTGTTTGGACGAGGGTTCGAATCCCTCCAACTCCACAAAAACAAAACCTTAAATTATTCAACATAAATAATTTAAGGTTTTTTTGTTTTCACTTACTGTATAAAAAGTTTTTAACGGCGCCAATCTTCTACTTCCCTACTCCTCAAAATAGTCTGAAATAGATTGATCTTTTGACAATATAATGAGGATAAGCACTGACTTACTATCTGATTTTATGAAAGAATCTTTCAATTAACCTGACATCTTTTGTTATAATTTCAGCATCTCCTTTCAGTTCCTGATCAAAGTGAAAGTTTTTGTCATTAGAAATTGTTAAGCCTTTAGGTAGCATAACATTTACATAATACTTTCCAGTTTTACCAGAAGCCTCAGTTATCTTTTGCACCTTTCCCTCTACTACTCCATATTCCTGCTGGGGATAATTGTCAAATTTTATCAAAACTTTTTGACCCGATGTAACCTTAAGAGAATCTTCTATTGGGATATCCATCTTCCCTACAAACCTCTCTTCTTTTGGTAAAGTAGGTACTGCAGTGTCTCCTTCCATTATTTTTTCAGGACGATTTTGTGAGGTAACAATAATAGGCGCCCGGATATATTCGGGATATTTGATAAAATAACTCATCAATATAATAAGGAGTAAAACAATAAAAACTATAGTATTTCCCCATCGAATCATCCAATGAGGCGATGTAGAAAGTATCTTTTGTACACTTTCTGAATGAAGTTTAAGCTTGTCTGATATATTTTTTTTAGCTTCCAAGTTCTAATTGGTTTTTTACAAGTCTATAATATTCGCCTCTCTTAGCAACTAATTCAGCATGATTCCCTTCTTCTACCACACATCCTTTATCCAAAACAATAATTTTGTCAGCATTTTTCACTGTAGAAAGCCGATGTGCAATAACGATTGCTGTCCTACCCTTGAAAAACTGTTCCAGATTTCTCATTATTATTCTTTCATTATTGGCATCCAGTGCTGAAGTAGCTTCATCAAAGAAAATATATTCGGGAGATTTATAAATAGCTCTTGCAATAAAGAGTCTTTGCTTTTGCCCTCCGCTTATTCCTATTCCTTCATTGCCTATGCGAGTATTATAGCCGAGAGGTAGTTCATCAATAAAGTCTTTAATATTAGCAATCTCTACTGCTTTCAACAATTTTTTCTGATCTATATTTTCTTCTCCTACAGCAATATTTTCTTCAATTGAATCGTTAAAAACATATCCATCTTGCATAACAACTCCACAATGCTCCCGCCAAAATCTGGGCGAAATGTTTTTCAAATCGGTATTATCAATTTTTATTTCTCCTGTTTCTGGTTCATAAAATTTCATAATCAGTTTCAAAAGAGTAGTTTTCCCGCTCCCACTAGCCCCAACGATTGCAGTTGTTTTTTGATAAGGGATAACCAGATTTAAATTTTTGAAAACATATTGTTTCGTGCCAACATACCTAAAAGATATGTCTTTAATTTCAATGTCCTTTTTCGGAATTTCTGTAACATATTTCTCGTCGGCAATTTCCTCATCTTCTTTTTCATGTATTTCCCCTAATCTCTCTAAAGAAATTTTAGCATCCTGACTTTGCTTAATAAAATCGATTAGCTGCAATAACGGACTATTTAACTGTCCTACAATATACTGTACTGACAGCATCATACCCAAAGTAAGACTGCCATCCAAAACTAATTTTGCAGATAAAAAACTTACTAAAATATCTTTCATTTGATTGATGAAATTCCCACCAACAGATTGCCATTGTTCCAATGAAAGAGACTCAATTCTTATATCGAATAATTTGGCCTGCAAACCTTCCCAATCCCAACGCTTTTTCTTTTCGGCATTGTGCATTTTTATTTCCTGCATGCCATTAATGAGTTCAATTACTTTACTTTGTTCATGAGAAATCTGGGAAAATCTTTTATAGTCTAGCTTTTCTCTTTTATTAAGGAAAAAAGTGATCCAGGTAACATATAAGACGGCACCTATCAGATACACGATAAAAAGTCTGTAATCGTAATACAGTAAAACAATACTGAAAATTATCAGATTGACTAATGAGAACAATGTATTTAATGAAGAAGTCGTGAGAAGCTGTTCTATTCTGTGGTGATCATTAATCCTCTGCATAATATCTCCTGTCATCCTTGTATCAAAGAAACTGATAGGCAGCTTCATCAGCTTAATGAAGAATTCGGAAATTATAGAAATATTGATTCGTGTAGAAAGATGGAGAAGAATCCAACTGCGGGTAATTTCTATTCCCGTTTTCCCTAAAAAAAGCATAATCTGCGCAAGCAAAACGATATAAATAAAGTTTAAATCGCGGTTTTGTATCCCCACATCTACAATGCTTTGGGTAAGAAACGGAAAAATAAGTGAGAGCAAACTCCCTGCTAAAAGCCCTATAACTAATTGCCCTACCAGCAGTTTGTATTCAAACAGGTATTGAGACAGAAACTTAAGACTGGCTTTATTTTCTTGTTTATCGAGATGTTTTTTTAAAAAATCAGGCGTGGTTTCTAAAAATAAGACAACCCCTTCCTCAGTTTTTTCAGTGGCGTCTTCATCAATCCAACGCTTGAGAAATTCTGCTTGTTCATATTTAAGAATGCCAAATCCCGGGTCCGAGATATGGAAATAATATTTTTTATTTTTTTCTTCTATTTTGTATAAAACAACAAAATGATTTTTATCCCAATGGAGAATGCATGGTAATGGAGGATCATCAACCAACATATCGCAGCTGATTTTCACTGCCATAGTTTTAAAACCAATCTGTTCTGCAGCTGTACTTATGCCCTTGAGGCTGCTTCCTTCCCGGGTCGTCTCTGAAAGAAGACGTATCTGTTCTATGGAGAGTGTTTTGCCGAAGTATTTGGCTATTATCCGCAAACAAGTAGGGCCACAGTCTTTTGCATCAGGCTGCCTGTAGAAGGGAAAGGTAGTTTTAAACATTTTTCTAATCTACTTTTTCATTTCCAGCAAATGTTTTTTAATAAAATTTACCAGAAGATTGTTATTACTAATTTTCTTTTCATTCTTAATCAACTCAAGAAGTTTAATTATTTTTTTTTCTCTATCAGCATTGTTTGCAGTAGTAATATAAATATCTAAAAATTTGTCATAATATACTATCATTGGATATGTATAGTTATACTCATCAGTTTCTTTAGTTATATATTTTTTTGCCAGAGTTATATTTTCTTTGGCTTTTGAGATATCTTCAATTTCAAAATAATATAAAGCTCTATTAAAATAAATCTTATAATAATCAGAATCTTTTGGCGAGGTACCAGCCAGAGCCTCATCAGTCACCGATATAGCTCTACTAAAATCTTCGATACCATAATACAGATTGGCTATATACACATATTCATTGGGAGATATTTCGTGGCTTACATTAGTGATATGCTCTAATACATGATACTTTGTTTTTAAATTTTTTAAAATATCGTACTTATTATTTACCATAAACTCAGTTTCCAAACTGCTTATAATCCACGGATCAAAAGCGTAATTTATTGAATTATAAATAGACATAGGAATTATTGTATTATGATTTGCCGTTGGAAAATAATCATATTTCAACTTAAACTTAGGGCTATTTATGCTATCAATCTTCCCTTTATAGGCAACAGTTTCCTCTTTAAACGAATTTTCATATTGTCCGATACCACCATGTGATAAATATAAGTTTACATCTTGTGATGGGATATTTAATTTATCAACAGTTTTAGATGGAGAATACGCAATATACACCTGAAACAACTTACTCAAATTGATATCGTTTGCAAGGTCTAAAACAAATGATGCGGAATTAGAATGACCTAGAATTACATTATAATTCAATGCATTATATTTGTTAAGATGAATAATCGTTTTTTGGAGCATCTCTGCCAGCTCGTTTACCCCTTCACCAAAATACAACTTAGACCGATCATATACCTCCACCCTTACGAATATGACTTCAGGTATTTCTTTACCAAAGTTCTGCAAATAAGATATATTTGATTTCACTATATCAACAATGTTCTTTTCCTGAGAATCTAAAATGAAAAACACCGGATATTTTTTATTCTTTGCCGAAGAATTTTTAGCAACAGGCAGATCAACAATTATTTTAGCATTCTTTGTATTTACTAAAGTATCACTTAACACAGATCCATTTTGCGAAGACAAAAGATTAGACATCATAGCCGTAATAATTAAAAAACATTTAAAAAAAAATTTCATTTAGTATTTATTACAAATTAATAATTTGGCTAACAATAAATCATGAAAATGAAACGCGGATTGCTTGATCAGCATGACTTATTGGGTCCAATTTGTCTATTATATTTTGAAAAATTAATTTCACATTGAAGAATGGCTTTACTGCCCAATAAATCTTTATTGCATTGTCTGGAATTTTACTGAAATAAAGTAAATAGCCCGTAACACAATTCCCTTTAGACAGGACATAAATTCTTTATGTCTAAATTATTTTTTAGAGTAATGAATGACTTTGTTAACTTCAATAGGATTATTTTCTTTCATCATTGTTTCTTGCGCTTGCTTCTCAAATGTTTTCAACTGGTCTTTACTTGTAATTTGTGTACCTCTGTAAAAATACTGGGCATCCGGCTGCTTATCAAACTGTAACATAAAATCCTTGAAAGGCTCATTAAATCTTTCTAATTTTTTTTTCTGAACCATTTCCTCACTTACTTCTAAAGGTTTAGTACCTGCATAGCCTTCTATGAAACCTGTTGTATCATAGGTCACATCCAATGACTTCGACTGCAGCATGTTATACTTGAACTGACTTTTTGAATCATAAATTTGAAATATTAATCCTGGCAACCCTCTAAATTTATAAGGTCCTTCATTGTAAGGAATCTCTTTACAAAACCATGCCGTCCACTGTCTTCCTCCAAAAAATGTCGTGGCTTTTTGCAGAAGATATTTATCCGCCATTTTGGTTTCATTGCTTAAATTCCACTTCATTGAATTATCTGTTTGATACACAAACAAGTCATCCAGATTTTCGAAATTTTTGTTTTTGAAGGAATTTCGTTCCCTCGTAATAATATTTTGAAAACCCCAGGTTCGAAAGCGGTAGTTCTGATTAGCCTTATTAATGGAATCCATTCTAAGAAATTTATATTCATAGAATTTGACGTCCTTAGGGTTAATATCCAATACCATATTGGTTTTAATATAATCAGTGGAGGTTGAGTCTATTTTGAATTGTAATTCATAAATAAAACGATGAGTTTGTGCTGAAGTAAAAAAACAGCTCATCAGGAGAAGAAAAAATATTCGGTTTAACATAATGATTTGGTGGTTTTTAAGAAATAATTTTAAAGTAGGAGAAATCGTTTTCACATTTTATGTATCATAATACAAATCAAAACCTTATATCTCGCTACCGTATAATAAATCTGTGGAATTTCATTTATAATCTAAATATAATACAAACTGGAATAAATTGATTTTTAAAATAGATGCCAGCACTCTTTTATGGGGTTTGACGTAACATCGGCAGCACTAAAAATACGTGAGAAATTGATTAACTTCTCTGATATCGTTAAGGTCTTCCGAATTAAACCATTCCGGACTTTCATCTACAAGATTATTGAGCTCTTCAACAGTAATCTTTGCTTCATCTATGTGGTTTATTTTTACACAAATTTTCAAATGCTTGTATAACAATTTCCAATTATATAATTCGAGTTCAACAAATAATAACCTTTGAGGAAATGGATTTTTACCATGATACAGCTTTAAAGACTTTTTCGAATATTCATAAGCCGAAGTATAATTATCGTTGTCATAATAATGACAAATGATTTTGTAAGTAGTCTCAGCTCTTATCGGATCAATATCATCTGCTTTTGTATATTCGTTTAGAACAACATCCCAATCCTTCTCTAATAAGTATGAAATGCGTCCTATGATATATTGAGAATAAAATATTTCTTCACTGTACCCATCGGCTGTCATTGCAACCCTTTCTCTATATACTTTTAATGCCTTGTTTAATTTGTAGATACGGTCGTCATTATTAAATGTAAACAAAGCTGAAAAATAGTAGCTTTGCGCCAGATAAAAAAGCCATCTGGCAGCATCTGTTATATCATTTTTTTGCAGATGCTTTTCTAAAATATTTGCGTGATTTAAGTATTTTTCTGTTAAATTATTTTGCCACGAGTTACCATCGTTATAAACATTGATTTCAAAGTTTTCAATCACGGCACACGTAAACTTCGGTTCACATTTTAAATATTCGTGTACAGGTCCATACCAAAAGAAGGGTAAATCTAACCTGAAAAAGGTTAATCTTGAAAATATATCCCCATTCAGATGTACTTTACACAGATACGAATCTTCTGTCAGCGTATTCTTATCAAAGCCTTTATCCGTTACAACTTCATCACAATCCAGCCAATATCCATAAGTTTTTTTTTCATCCCAGCCCAGTGTACGAACAACCTCTTTTAATTTATTTAAAGCAAAATTCCGGCTATTATCAAAATAATCAAAAGTTCTATAAAATATAAATAATTGTTTTTTATTGATTTCTGCCCATTTCTTAATGACATCTACGGTATTATCTGTGGACCCTGTATCGACACACACTATCAAATCAGCAAAGTGTAAGTTGCTGTTTAACATCCGTTCGATAACATGCTCTTCATCTTTAAAAATAAAATTAAGTACAACTCTTTTCATTATTCCTGCCAGACATTATTGTAAGGATCATAACCACATAAAACCGGCTTTGCATTATGAATCTGGCTTTCATCTAAAAAGCCTCTACAATCGCTGCATACGTTTCTATATTCACAATCTTTACAAACACTCAGTTGATTTTTATTAATATTCCAAATGTCAGTAAATGATTCTTTAATTACAATTTCAGTTAATCTGTCTTGCTTTATATTACCAAAAGAAGAGGCTAATGTTGGACAGTTTTTAATATTTCCATTCGTATCAACACCAATTTTCTTATACAGGCACGAATTGTATTTTAATGATTCATTAAACATTCTAAAGTTTGTGGTAAAATATTCCGGAGAGATTTTCCCGCAATGAGTCTCATCTTTAATTTCCTGCATAATAAAAACCACATTCCCCATGTAAGAAAAATATTCAGCGTTAATAATTTCTATCCTGCTAAAGGGTGTAGAGTGAACAAAAACACTTTTAATTCTCAAGTTTTGCTTGGTTAATTCTATTAAAAAATCAACATTATATGATTCATCATACTTGATTATAAAATCTAAAGAAGTAATCCTTGAGTTGCCAAGAAGGGTTACAATTTTAATTATTTCTGCTTTTGAAGGAGAATGAAAAAATCTGAATTGACAATTTTTACATCCCAGCAATTCCAGATCAGAAAAGATTTCCTCAAGATGCTGTAAATTTTGTGATGTACTATCAAAATCAATAATAGCACTTTCAATGATTGAAGGACTTTCAATATAATCACCCAACGGCGGAAAACAATCAGCTGACTCAGAATAAAATATCAGATCATTTTCATATAAAAAATCCAAGTACTCCATTAAAACCTCTTCTTCCCCTTTGAAATCTCCGAACAGCTTTTCTAATTTTTGATTATTATAGTTGAGAAGAATTGTATGTAAAGAATTTGGGATATGATACCATTCTTCTCTTTGAGTGTCTACTATCACGGATCTTTTCACCCCTTTTGTCATAAGACACACTGAATACAGTTGTAAAAATTTATCCTTTAAAATTGTATAATCCATCATTTAGTTTTCTGGTTTATGTCTTCATTTAATTTTTTTAAATCAATAATTTTACTGATCGGTTTGTTGGCACCTCCTTCAGGCACACAATATGTGCTGTCATAAGCATCCACGGGAAATGCCTCCTGTCTTTTCTTGTCAATATTTAATTTTATTTTAGTTAAATATTTATATATGTATGGTAGTTTTGTCATTTTCAAATTAGTTAGATAGATATTCTGCTATTTTTGATTCAAGATTGTATGAACACGCTTGGGAAACCGCTCCAAACTGCCCCACAGGATTAACTTCTAAAAAATAATACTGTCCCTTTGTATATATTAAATCCAGTGAACCACAATTCAAATTAATCTTATGCATGAATGAAACTATTTTTTCTTCTACATCAACAGGTAATTTGTAGGGAACATTCCGGTTAGGTCTATCGAAATTATATTTTCGGAAATCAGTTTGAGTCTTAGTATCTGCCTGACTAAAAATAGCCATGCTATAACAAGTTCCGTGGAGATAAAAAATTCTAATTTCATATTCTTTTTCAATCTTATGCTGGAATAAACTAGGATAAAATTGAATAGAATCATTGATATCATCCGCAGGAACATCTTCAGTAAAATACATATATCTGTTTATGTCATCCTGAGCATGAAGAATATCTTGGATACTTTTTGTGATAAGTGTAGCTTTGGAAGTATTTTTAAAATTTGTTAAAATCTTAGTTTCAGGTATGGGCAGCCCGCAGCTATTAGCAACGGTAAGCTGTTTCAGTTTATTGATATGGGCACTTGACTGGCTTCCAATAGTCTTCTCAATATGGGTCTCCAGATACCAATGGATATATTCATGTAATTCACGGGACTCTGCGTACAGATGTTCTCTTGATTTAAGCGATATCTTTTCACTTTTAAATAGCTCGTATATATCTTTCATTTCCGGTAAAGGAAACATGGGAATGCCTCCTCTCCTATACCAGCATGAATAAACATCATTTAAATCCAGAGGTGCTTTGTTTTCAAAATAAAGTATGAATTTTGTAACCTCTCCTTCTTCAAAATCTAAGCGCACATCAACAAGCCTGTCAGAATCTACATTTACCCTGTAAAAATCTTTTTGGGAAGCGATCAGATAATCAATCACTCTATTGGTAGAGATATCAGATTTCTGACTTAATATTAAAATAGTTTTTTTCAACTTGAATTTTTTTACTATTAGAAATAAAAAGCCTTAAATACTAACTGTATTAAATAAGTTAAATATTTAAGGCTGGATAATTTAAAAATTATTTTGCTGATCTACCAAGACCAAAGCCTGGCTCTAAGCCAACACTTGTTCCTCCATTTGGATCTTTTTCACAATCTGGACATGCGCTATCAGTATCAAAAGTACTTTCGTTTGTCACAGAACTTGATGTGCTTGTATTACCAGCTAGACCTCCTTTAATTAATTCAGTGATTTCCAAAGTGTTTTTTGAATATTTACCAAATTTCTCGCTTTTTAAACTTTCTAATTTCATAGTGTAAAAAATTAATATTTTGTAATGTTTGTTTAGTTTCCTTTAACTCCCATTTCTAATTTAAACTGCGTGCACTCAATCATGGTTAAAAATTTGTCTAAAGCAAAACTTTTTTAAAAGTATTAAAAAAAAATCAAACTTATCAACGCTTTGTGAGTTTTTTTTTAATAAAAAACACAATAATATGAATATATAATAAACATACTCTCATTTATGTGAATTAAAATTTAATCCCATGATGGATCAATGAAGGTATCGGGAATAGTATGCTTAACTGAAAATTATTTTTAATAAAAAAAATTACAGAAACATAAAATAATTATATCAATGCTCATAGAAATAATTTATAAAATCAGGGGTAAAAACGAGTAAAAACAAAAGTAAAATGGCAACTACGGAACATTACACATGAACATTAAAGGCAGGAGCCCACAAGATTAAAGTAAAGACTTAGGTAAAATAAAAACGGACTTATTCATTTGAAATCCGAACCCTGGCAGAATAGCTATTATAATAAATATCGATTTTGTTTTGAAAACAAGTTTATCTGCAAAAGATGAAAAACACTTATCAAATGTGTTACTAAACAAAATTTTCAGCATTATTAATTCTATAGTAAATTGTCCTTTCTAGTAACAATCTCAATATTTCAAACTTATTGATCAGAAATCATCTATCCTCAAATCTAAATTAGAATATCTAATCAACAAATTAATATATTTCCACTACTTATTCCTAAAAAAGAGAATAGTATTTTATCAACAAACTAATACTACCATCTTATCAAAACTAAAAAGCACATTTTATTAATCCTCTTTTAGCATTGTCATTTTAACAATAGCAACGAATATATTGGACTCAATGAGTTTAGGGTACAAAGAAAGAATGATAGAGTAATGGTAAGAGTTCCCGATTTTTCTGTACCTATTTACTATACTAAAGAAAAGGATTAATCAAACTCAAGAAGGTTAGGCTTCTATTCATTCCTCATCAAAAAGATTGGAAAGTAGAGATTGGGTTATAAAAATTCTCAATCAAAAGTCAATTTTAAAGTTCATACATCAGTTTTATTGATAAGAAAGGAGAATTCTGCTTGATCTCAAACTTTCTTAATTTGAAGCACTTTATCCTTTTACCGTTTCATCAAAATATAACCCACTGAAAACTAAAAGACTAAAGCTAAACAATCTAAAATGAAAGCTTCCGGTCCACAAAAAAGACTAAAAAAATGTTTTATCGTAAAGAATTTTATATATTTGCACCATCTAACAATTAAAAAAATAATTTACTATGTCAGACATTGCATCAAGAGTAAAAGCTATCATCGCTGATAAGCTTGACGTTGAAGAAACAGAAGTAACTCCTGAAGCTAGCTTCACTAACGATTTAGGAGCTGATTCACTAGATACAGTTGAGTTAATCATGGAATTTGAAAAAGAATTTAACATTCAGATCCCTGATGACCAAGCTGAAAAAATTACTACTGTAGGACACGCTATCGCTTACATCGAAGAAGTAGTAAATAAATAATATTCTTCAACAAAAAAGAAATTAAACAAAGTTTATGGAATTAAAAAGAGTAGTTGTAACCGGATTTGGAGCAATAACGCCAATAGGAAATAATGCAAAAGAATACTGGGAAAATCTTGTGAAAGGTGAGAGCGGTGCCGCTCCGATTACTCTTTTTGATGCCACAAACTTTAAAACAAAGTTCGCTTGCGAGGTGAAAAATTTCGATCCGTTACAGCATTTCGATAAGAAAGAGGCTAAAAAAATGGACCGAAACACTCAATTGGGACTTGTTGCTGCAAGAGAAGCAGTAGCGCATTCCGGAATTATTGAAGGCAATGTAGATAAAAACAGAGTTGGTGTAATCTGGGGATCCGGAATCGGAGGATTAGAGACTTTTGAAACTGAAGTGTTAGGATGGGCCAATACGGAAATTCCGAGATTTAACCCTTTCTTTATCCCAAAAATGATTGCGGATATCACTCCTGGACATATCTCAATTGAATACGGTTTCCACGGACCTAACTACACGACTGTATCTGCATGTGCATCTTCAGCAAATGCTATAATTGATTCCAAAATGCTGATCCAATTAGGAAAAGCAGATGTTATTGTGTGCGGAGGCTCTGAAGCTGCCGTTACAGCAAGTGGTGTCGGTGGATTCAACGCAATGATGGCACTTTCTACAAGAAATGATGACCCTAAAACTGCTTCAAGACCTTTTGATAAAGACAGAGATGGATTTGTATTGGGTGAAGGAGCCGGCTGTATCATTCTTGAAGAATATGAGCACGCTGTAAAACGTGGTGCTACAATTTATGCAGAATTATTAGGAGGTGGTTTAAGTGCTGATGCACATCACATGACCGCTCCGCATCCTGAAGGCCTTGGTGCTTATCTGGTAATGAAGAGCTGCCTGGAAGATGCAGGTTTAACTGCTGATGAAGTAGATCATATCAATATGCATGGTACTTCTACTCCATTAGGAGACATCGCAGAATCCAATGCTATCTCAAGATTATTAGGCGAGCACGCTTATGACATTCAGATTAATTCTACAAAATCAATGACTGGACACCTTTTAGGAGCTGCCGGAGTTATTGAAGCTATCGCTGCATTGGGAACTATTATTCATGGTACTGTTCCTCCTACCATCAACCATTTTACTGATGATGAAAATATTGACAGCAGACTAAACTTTACGTTTAATACGGCTGTGAAGAAAGATGTAAAAGTAGCCATGAGCAATACTTTTGGATTTGGCGGGCATAACGCTTGCGTTCTATTTAAGAAAATCTAAATTCAATGAATGGAGTTACAGAAATACTTTTCTAAATTCCTTCTCAAAAAAAGAAAAAGACAATTAACGGAGAGAGAATATTTTCTCAGTACCGAGCTTAGTAAAGTATTGGGTACCGAGGTTCAAAATATAGCTCTTTACCGCGAAGCTTTTTCTTTAAAAAATTCTTCTAAAAATCAAGACAGCAATTACGAAAGGCTTGAATTTTTGGGAGATTCTGTTTTGGGTACAATTATTTCTTGTCATTTGTTCCAGACGTATCCTCAGGCTAATGAGGGATATCTGACACAAATGAAATCTAAGATTGTTAATAGGAAAAATCTCAATAAATTAGGAGAAGATCTCAAGCTTACCAACCTTTTGCAAAAGCAAAACAGTTCTTCCGCTTTGGGAGAGAATATCTCCGGAAATTTATTCGAGGCCTTAATCGGTGCCGTTTATTTAGACTTCCATTATGATGCCTGCAAAAGGATCATCTTGGAAAAATTGCTGACCCCTTCTGAGATCAATAAGCTTGAAAACAAAATTGTAAGCTACAAAGGTCTCCTTCTTGAATGGAGCCAAAAGAAGAAGGTTAACATAAAGTACGAAACCTGCGAGGAAATACAGGCAAATAAAGCTGTCGTATTCAGATGTCATGTATGGCTGGGAGATGAAAAGATTGCGAATGCAACTGAGACTTCTAAGAAGAAAGCAGAGGAAAAAGCAGCACATAGGGCATTTTATATTTTAAATAAAAAAGAAAATATACTTGGAAATTCAAAAACTTTATGATCTTGATGATATAGAATTTGAAGATATTGCCATAGGATTGGTAAGATTAGCCAAAGATGTACCTGCTCACGAGTTTTTCTATAAAATAAATCAAACAAACGACCTCAATTTTTCAAGAAAGAAAGATCTTGTCTTTCATGGGGGATATTATGATTATCTTTTTCCAAGATTTGAAGCCTACCACAAGTTTTCAAAGACCTGTTTCACCTTCATTTCAAATAAATCTTCTGAAAGTAAGCAAAAAAAAATTCAGACAGAACTCTTTACAGAAGAAGAAAACATTAAATTTTTATTAAATAATCAGGTAGATGTGGAATATATTCTGCATAGTTCGGAACAGTTTCCTGATTTTTCCGTAATTTTGCTCCCTGAAAATCTTGTGTTTCCAATTCAAGATTACACACTGAGTTCTGATGAAGAACTTTATCAAATTATCCAGTATTATGAATAAGTATTTAAAGAAGACAAAAATTATCGCAACACTAGGGCCTGCTTCATCGTCGAAGGAGGTAATGTTAGATTTAATGAAAGCGGGTGTTGATATTTTCAGAATAAATTTTTCCCATGCAGATTACGACTTAGTTCGAAAAAATATTGAAATAATTAGAGAGCTAAACAGCGAGTATGGTTATTCAGTGGGAATCTTGGGAGATCTTCAGGGTCCTAAGCTGAGAGTAGGAGTTGTAAAGGAAGGATCTTATCTGAACCCAGGTGATATTCTTACCTTCACCAATGAAAAGATGGAGGGAGATTCCACGAAAGTGTACATGACTTACCAACAGTTTCCACAAGACGTAAAAGTAGGAGAAAGAATCCTTATTGACGATGGGAAGCTGATGTTGGAGGTTACTGAAACCAATGAAATAGATACGGTAAAAGCAAAAACCATTCAAGGAGGGCCGTTAAGCTCTAAAAAAGGAGTTAATTTACCTAATACAAATGTTTCTCTTCCTGCATTGACAGAAAAGGATATTCAGGATGCTAATTTCATGCTTGACATGGAAGTTGACTGGATTGCCTTATCATTTGTTCGTCATGCCCAGGATATTATCGACTTGAAGGAGCTTATCAAGGCGCATCCAAATGGTAAATTCAAGACTCCGATTATTGCAAAGATTGAAAAGCCTGAAGGGGTTAAAAATATTGAAGAAATCCTTCTTGAATGTGATGGATTAATGGTAGCTCGTGGAGACCTTGGAGTAGAAGTTCCAATGGAAGAAGTTCCTGCAATTCAAAAAAACCTGGTAGAAAAAGCAAGATTCTATTCTAAGCCGGTGATTATCGCTACCCAGATGATGGAAACGATGATCAACAGCTTAACACCAACCAGAGCGGAAGTAAATGACGTTGCCAACTCTGTATTGGATGGTGCAGATGCCGTAATGCTTTCGGGAGAAACTTCTGTAGGGAGATATCCGGTACAGGTTGTGGAAAACATGGCCAAAATTGTAAAGAATATCGAAACCACTCATTTTTACCAACATAAAAATGAGCCTATCGAAAAAGATTATAACTGTATTGATGAGAGATTCATTACCAACAGGGTTTGCCTTGCCGCGGTAAGAATTGCTAAAACAACAAACGTTTCTGCTATTGTAACGCTTACTCACTCTGGATACACTGCTTTCCAGCTTGCAGCCCACAGACCAAACTCTCACATCATTGTATATAGTGGTAACAAAAGGGTTATTACCATGCTGAACCTTCTTTGGGGTGTTCACGCATACTATTATGATATGAAGAAATCTACTGATGAAACGATTATCCAGGTAAATATGTTAACGCATAATTATGGCTATATCGAAACAGGAGATTTCGTAATCAATATCAATGCAACTCCATCCTATGAAGGTGGAAAAACCAATACATTGAGATTGACTACTGTATAAGCAATAAGCAAAATTACTTTTTGTCAAAACATAAAAAACTCCTGGAAATTGATTTCCGGGAGTTTTTTTATATTATAAAATTGGCTCATGAATACATTGTACAATATACTACGGTACAATCTAATTACCTACAATAGTCTTAGCTGTCACGAATTCTTTTAAAGCCAACAGAGACAATTCTGTTCCATATCCTGAAGCTTTTGTTCCTCCAAATGGAAAACGCGGATCAGAACTCGTCATACGATTGATATTGACAGTTCCTGACTCAAGGTTTTCAATGAAGAATAACTGGCGTTCTTTATTTTTCGTCCAAACAGAATTAGAAAGTCCGAAAGGAATATCATTCGCCATCTGCAAAGCTTCTTCCTGATTTTTTGCTATCATAATCATTCCAAGAGGTCCGAAAAGTTCTTCTTTCAAAATTGGATTTCCTTCCTGAACTCTGATTAAACCAGGTTTAAATTCATTTTCAGAAACCCTTTCCAAAGGAATGATAATTTCGGCACCATTTTCCAGCGCTCTGTTGAACTGCGCTTCCAACTCATCAGCAAGATCAGGTCTAGCCATTCCTGCTAATTTCGTTTCTTTATTTAAAGGATCTCCAATTTCATATTTTTTATATTCTTCAATAAATATTGGTAAAAACTGATCCTCAATCTTTTCATCAATAATAAATCTTTTGGCTGCAGTACAGGTTTGTCCACAGTTTTGAAGTCTTGATTTCACTCCCGCTTTTGCTGCATCTTCCAGGTCTGCATCATCAAAAATGATAAAAGAATCACTACCACCCAGTTCAAGCAAAGATTTTTTGATATTTAATCCGGCTATTGAAGCCACTTCTCCACCTGCTTTTCCACTTCCTGTTAAGCTCACTCCTCTTACAGCATCGTGTTCAAGGATTTCTTTTACAGCTTTGTGTCCTACTTCAAGATTTTGAAAAATACCTTCAGGAAAACCTGCTTCCAGAAGAACATCTACAATGGCATTTCCACTTCCGAAACAAATTGATGCATGCTTTAAAACCACTGTATTTCCAGCCAAAATTGCAGGAGTAGCAAATCTTAATACCTGCCAAAAAGGAAAATTCCAAGGCATTACGCCTAAAATTACTCCTTTGGGAGCATAGTGAACTTCAGAATAAGCAAATTCTGATTCTACTTTCTCAGGTTTTAAAATATTCTCAGCGTTTACATAATAATTCATCATTAAAGCACACTTTTCTACTTCAGCAATAGATTCTGAAATAGGTTTGTTCATTTCTGTTGTAATTATTCTCCCAAATTTCTCCGAATTATTCTTTAAAATTTCCGCTGCTTTTGCAATTAACTTCTGCCTTTCCTCAAACGGCACTTTTCTCCATACTGAAAACGCTTTATCTGCTTTAATAAGCTTGCTTTCAATTAATTGTTCCATAATATAAATTTCTGTTTTAAATTCAGCTAATGAATTTATGAGCGCTTTTATTTTAAAAGCACGGTGAAATCAGCAAATTCCATTCCTTAAGGGTTAATAAAATAATGATTTTCTCTATCGGAAGAATATAGCTTTATCTTAAATCATTAGCCATTCATTCACAAGACATGCTGCAAGTCTTGCTGTTCTGTCCTGAATATCGAAAGAAGGATTCACTTCTGCTACATCCAGTGCCAGCAATTTTTTATTTTTTAAGATATGTCTGTAAAAATGCATAAAAGCAGTATCCGCAAAGATACCATTATATGCTGCTGCCGATACTCCGGGAGCAACGGATGCATTAAAGACGTCCATACAAATGGTAAGATAGGCATAATCTACACTGTCCAGCAATTCATCGATACGCTGATAGATGGATGTAAGATTTTCAAAAAATAATTCGTCAGCAAGGATATATTTCATCCCATACTGATGAGCGGTATCAAAAAGCTTTAATGTATTGGAGTTTCTCTGAATTCCAATATGCAAAGAATTGATGGGTCCTTCCTGGGCAATCTGCCAGAATCCGGTGCCAGAACTTGGTCCTACTCCTTTTTCCGGCTGCCTGTTATCAAAATGGGCATCAATATTAATAATACCAATTTTTTGTTCAGGGAAAGCTGTTTTAACCCCTAAATAATGGGCATATGTCACCTCGTGGCCTCCACCCAGCACAAGGGATTTTCCTCCTTTTAAAAGTACTTTTGAAACATTTTTGGCAAGATTATTCTGAGTATTTTCCAGATTGCCGTCCTCACAGGTAACGTTTCCAAAATCCAGCATTGAAAAGTCAGGAAGGATCACCGGAAAATTAGACATATTTTTTCGGATCACATCAGGAGCATCTTTCGCTCCCTGACGGCCTTTATTTCTTCTTACTCCTTCATCTACAGCAAATCCATGCAACGCAAAGTCACCTGTAGAGATGTTGTCGTAATTATGTTCTTCTTTTACTCTTTGAAATAATCTGTGATAGAGAAGTTCTTCTCCGTCCAATCTGCCTTGCCAAATATTACTCATTATTCAGTCATTTGCCTATTGTCTGCCCTTCCATCAGCTCATATTGCAAACACGCTGATGGAAGAACAAATATGGTTAATTTATAATTTTACATCAGATTTCCGTCAATGTACACATTTTCTGCTTTTAAGCTTCCCTGATTATACAGTACATTCTGGAAATTATTGGTTTTGAAAGTCACAAAATCTGCCTTTTTTCCTTCCTGTAGCTGTCCTCTATCCTCAAGATTAAGGGCATAAGCAGCACGGAAAGTCATTCCTGCCAATACTTCAGCTGTAGTCAGTTTCTGGAAAGTGGCTAAAATAGACGCCTGGGTAATTAAATTTCCCATAGGGGCTGATCCCGGATTCCAGTCACTTGCAATGGCTACAATAGCTCCTGCATCCAGTAACTTTCTTGCCGGAGTAAATTTCTCACCCAAACCTAGGCTCGCTCCCGGAAGAGCTGTTGCCACAGTATCAGATTCAGCCAGAAATTGAATATCTTCATCAATGGTTGCTTCTAAATGGTCTGCAGACTTCGCTCCCACTTCTACTGCAATTCTTGAACTTCCAGGGGTAAACTGATCTGCATGAACGGTAATTTCAAAACCTAGTGCTTTTGCTTTAAGTAAGAAATCCTTACTTTCCTCAGGCTGAAAGGCAGACTTTTCAATAAAAATATCTACTCTGTTCGCCAATCCTTCTTCTTTTACTTTTGGTAAAATTTCGGTGATGATATATTGCAGATATTCAGGATTGCTTCCTTCAAAATCTCTTGGTTTCAAGTGAGCTGAAAGACAGGTAGGAACTAAAGTTGCCTTAGTTTCGTGCTGGGCTTTTTTAATAATTCTAAGCATTTTCAGCTCATTTTCCACATCCAGTCCGTAACCACTTTTCACCTCAATCGTCGTAATTCCCAGCTCAACCAAAAAGTTGATTCTTTCCACTAAAGTTTTCAGTAATTCTTCTTCTGAAGCATTTCTTGTGTGCTGTACAGAACTCCAGATTCCACCACCACTCTCGGCGATTTCCAGATAAGTTTTCCCTGCGTTACGCATGGCAAAATCATTCGCACGGTTTCCTCCGAAACAGATATGGGTATGTGAATCTACAAAAGCAGGAAGAGCAATCTGTTCTCCCTCGATCTGTTCAATTTCTATGGTAGGATTTTCTGTTTTTAATGTTTCGAAATTTCCAACTTTCCGGATGGTATTCTGATCTACTACAATCCCTCCGTCTACAATAATTTCCAGCTGCTCATCGGAAAGTTTTCCTCTTAAGGGTAAGTTAGCAAGGGTCACCACCTGCTTAAATGGTCCTATTAATTTCATTAGTCTAAAGTTAATGCAATGTTTAGATTCAGGCTGATTAGTTCTTCAATCAGCACCTGTCTGCTAAACAGTCAAAATTTTATTAATTTTTATTAATAATTTCTCCTCTCAAAAATACTTAAAATATCCCAATTATTTAAATCTTAGGTGTTCTCATTTTCAACCCTGGCTAAAACCTCTGTATCAATCTTAACGTTTTCTCAATCTGCCCTTCAACCTTAGTCGAAATTTGCTATCTTTGAAGTAAATGAAATGAATTAATGCCAGATTTTTTACATCCAGATAAGGAAAACTACTCACGAGAGGAGCTGATGCAGGAAGAACAGATCCGTCCCCAAAGCTTTAAAGATTTTGCAGGACAGAGAAAAACGCTGGAGAACCTTGAAGTTTTTGTTACCGCTGCAAAAAGACGTGGCGGAGCACTAGATCATGTTTTATTACACGGTCCGCCAGGGCTTGGTAAAACTACGTTGGCCAATATTATCGCTAATGAGCTTGGAGTAAACTGTAAGATTACTTCTGGTCCTGTATTGGACAAACCTGGTAGCTTGGCTGGTTTATTGACCAATCTGGAAGAAAATGATGTTCTTTTCATTGATGAAATTCACCGTCTTTCTCCTGTTGTAGAGGAATATTTGTATTCTGCAATGGAAGATTACAAGATTGACATCATGCTGGAAACAGGTCCCAATGCCAGAAGTGTACAGATCGGACTGAATCCGTTTACCCTGGTGGGAGCCACTACAAGAAGTGGTATGCTTACCAAACCAATGCTTGCCCGATTCGGGATTCAAAGCAGGCTGGAGTATTACTCTGTTGAATTGTTATCAATGATTATTCAGAGAAGTGCAAGGGTTTTGGGAGTTGTTATTTATGAAGATGCCGCCATAGAAATTGCAAGAAGAAGCCGTGGAACACCAAGGATTGCCAATGCATTATTGAGAAGGGTACGTGATTTTGCTGAGATCAAAGGAAATGGTGAAATTGAGATTAAGATCACAAAATATGCCCTGGATTCTTTGAATGTGGATGAATTTGGTCTGGATGAAATGGACAATAAGATCATGCGCGTCATGATTGAAAACTTTAAGGGAAAACCAGTAGGTATTTCTGCGCTTGCCACATCCATTGCTGAAAATCCGGAAACACTGGAAGAAGTGTATGAGCCGTTTCTGATTCAGGAAGGATTTATTATCAGAACCCCGAGAGGAAGAGAAGTTACAGATAAGGCTTACAAGCATTTGAATATTACAAGACCTAAAAATCCGGGAGAGCTATTTTAATTCAAAGTTTTGAGTTTAAAGTTCAAGGATTTTAGGGTAAGGTTAACAAGAATTTTTAGTTTATGTTTATTCCCAAATTATATAAAAGCGAAGATTACCATTTGATGAGAGAGATCATCAAAGAAAATTCTTTTGCTTTACTGATCTCTTCTGTTGATAAGATAAGAGCGACCCATTCTATGATGATGCTTAATGAGGATGATCCGGAAAATGCTTATATTGAAACTCATATTTCGAGAGCTAACCCACAGGCAAAAACCTTACAAAACGGGGATGAAGTTCTTTGTGATTTTCTAGGTGCCCACACCTACATATCCAGCAGCTGGTATGATCATATTAATGTTTCCACCTGGAATTATGAAGCGGTACAGATTCACGGAAAAGTTGAAGTAATGGATCATGATGAGCTGTATGCCCATTTGGATAAATTAACATCCAAATATGAAAGCTTCCAGCAATGTCCAATGATGGTGAAAGATATGGGAAATGCCTTTGTGGAAAAAGAAATGAAGGGGGCTTTTGGAATTAAAGTTATTCCAACCGAAATATTTATCAAACAAAAGCTTTCTCAGAACAGAAAAGAGACGGATTTCAACAACATTATCAGCCAACTTGAACAAGCTGATGATAACGCAAGAAAGATTGCGGAGAAAATGAAACAAATAAAAAAATAATCAAAATATACATATGAAGTTATATCCAATACAATGTGGAAAATTTAAACTGGACGGCGGTGCTATGTTCGGAGTCGTCCCGAAGAGTCTGTGGGAAAAAACGAACCCGGCAGACGAAAAAAACCTGATCGAATTGGGAACCCGCTCCCTGCTTATTGAAGACGGGAAAAAACTGATCCTGGTAGACTGTGGCCTTGGTAACAAACAGGATGATAAATTTTTCGGACACTACTCTCTTTGGGGAGACGATACTCTAGATAAAAATCTTAAAAAATACGGCTTTGTAAAGGAGGATATTACGGATGTATTCCTTACGCATCTTCACTTCGACCACTGTGGTGGTGCTATAGAATGGAATGATGACAGAACCGGATACAGACCAGCCTTCAAAAATGCCCATTTCTGGACTAATGAAAATCACTGGCAGTGGGCAACAGAACCTAATGCAAGAGAAAAAGCAAGCTTCCTGAAGGAAAATATTATGCCTATGCAGGAAAGCGGACAACTTAACTTTTTGCCTCTTCCTACCACCGGAAATTACGGCTTTGCTCCGGACCTGAAAATGGATGTCATCTTTGTAGACGGACATACCGAAAAACAGATGCTACCGGTCATTCAATACCAGGAAAAAACAGTTGTCTTTGCCGCCGACCTTATTCCTACTGCAGGACATATCAACCCGGTGTATGTGATGGGATATGATACCAGACCTCTTTTAACAATGGAAGAAAAAGGAAAATTCCTTAAGCAATGTGTAGACAACGAATATTTACTGTTCTTTGAGCATGATGCGCATAACGAGCTTGCAAGTCTTAAAATGACTGACAAAGGAGTAAGGCTTGATGAAACGTTTAGCTTTAATGATGTTTTTGGATATTAATTTTGAATCATGGAAGAATTACATTCAGAAACACAACAGACAGAACCGGAACCAGCACCCAAGATCATTGGTTTAACCGGAGGAATAGGCTCAGGAAAAACCACAGTAGCACGCTTTATAGAGGAATTCGGTTTTCCGGTCTATTATTCCGATGATAGAGCTAAGGCCATCGTTAATGAAAGCGAAGATCTGAAAATAAAAATCAAAGAACTTCTTGGTGAAGAATCTTATGATGAAAATGGATTGTATGACAGAAAATTTGTTGCTGATAAAGTTTTTAATAACAGAGATCTGCTTCAGCAATTAAACGAAATCATACACCCTGCCGTAAGGGTTGATTTTGAAGACTGGGTAAAGAAACAAAGCAAATATTTAGTTTTCAAAGAAACAGCACTATTGTTTGAGCTGAAGCTCAACAGACAATGTTACAAATCTCTTTTGGTAACCGCTGAGGATAATATCAGGATCAAAAGGGTAATGGATAGAGATCAGAAAACCTACCGCGAGGTAGAAACTGTCATGGAAAAACAAATGCCTGAAAGGGATAAAATTAAAATGGCAGATTGTATCATCTACAACAATACCAATCTGGAAGAATTAAAAGAACAGACTGAGAAAGTGATCTTCAGTATTGAATAAATAAGAACTCGTTAGAAGCTTTTCTAACGAGTTTTTTTTCTGCTAAAAAATATTTCTTAGGGAAGATTCAACCAAGATTCTTTTGCAAAAAATAAGCCTCCATTTCTGGAGGCTTATTCTATCTGAAATTTAAATGATTTATTCTTTGATAAATTTCTTTTGGGCAGTATTACCGTTATCATCGATATCAATCACATAAACACCGTTAATCAATCTGCTTACGTTGATCTGGTTGTTTAATAAGATACCGTCAGCGATTACCTGTCCTGCAGCATTGTAGATCTTATATTTAGCTCTCTTGCTAACATTTTTCACAAACAATACTGAGCTTACCGGGTTAGGATAAATCATGACACTTGTCTGATCAATCGGATTAGCAACGATCGGTTTAGAGATTCTTACCGTGTAATCCTCTACTTCTCCGTTTTTGAAGTCAGTACAGTTTACAGGGATACCGTCTCTTGACATCGCTACTCTCATCACTACATACTTATAGTCTGTCATACTTACAAAAGCATCTGCAGGGACATTGAATTTACCAGATACAGGGCTGTTTGAATTCGGTGAAGAAGTGAATACTCTTTCGTTGATATCAAACTCTCCATTTCTGTTGAAGTCAATCCATACTGCGATTCCTTCGTTGTAAGTAGTTCCTGTCCATTTCTTCTCGATGATGATCTCATTGTCAGTTGATCCCTGAATCATTTCGATGAATGTCTTAGGTACTCCTGTATAATCTGTATAGGTAGAAGCTCCGGATTCATTTTCCATTGTTTTCTTACCTGTAGGCTTCACAGTAACTTTAGAAATATGCTCTCCTGTAGAACTTTCTGCTTTCATTTTACAGTAAATTACTGTAGGTGTTGTAAAGTAATATGGAGGAGTATAGTTTCCTGGTGTACCGTTACAGATATTGACTACCTGCATCTCATATTTCGTTAATTCTGTAAGTCCTGTTAATACAAGATTATTAACTAATGAAGGTACTTCTGTCCAGCTTGGAATTCCTACTTTTCTATATCTAAGAACGTATGTCGCTCCTGGGAAAGGATCCCACTGAATCGCTGCCGATGTAGGAAGCAATTGAGTAATTGTTAATCCTGGAGGAGGAATTTCACATATTCTTTCTGTAGTAAATACTTTAGGGTTAGAATATGGATTCAATGTTGTTTCTCCGTTACACTGGTTCGCAATCTGAACTTCATATGTAGTATATGGATCTAAAGGAGTTGCACTTCCTAATACATAAGTATTTGCAGGAGCTGCTGGTAAACTCACAATATTCCAAGTAGTAGTCCCTACTTTTCTCCATCTCATCGTATACGTAGAGCTTGCTGCTAGCGGAGCCCATGTAATCAATGCTGTTGTTGGAGTAATGTTACTTACCGTTACATTTGGAGGAGTAGGATCACATCTCGTAGTAAATGTTTTGATAGGAGTTGCAGTTCCCACGATATCTCCACAAATTGCTGCTACCTCTACTTCATAAGTAGTAGCTGGTGTCAATCCATTAATAACTAACGGAAGGTTACCCAATTGTGCTGAAGCATATACTTCTGTCCAGGCTGTTGTTCCCTGAACTCTGTATCTTACTACATAGCTCACTCCTGCTCCTGTGATGGTAACAGTAGCTGTTGTATGCGTTGTAGTAAATGTTGGTGCGTTAGGAGTTGCATTGCTACAAGGTCTGATTCTGACTCTGTAATCTTCAACTTCTCCATCCACTGCATTCTGGCACATTGTAGGAGCACTTGTACGCTTCAGTACAACTCTCATTGTAGTTGTCAATGGTCCTGTATAAGCAGTTGAAGGAACAGCAAAAGTAGCTGTAACCGGAGTAGTTGTGTTAGCTGGAGAAATTAAGATTCTCTCAGCATCTGTAAACTGTCCGTTTCTGTCAAAGTCAATCCAAGCTGTTACAGCGTCATTACCTGTTGCGCCTGTCCATCCTTTTGCTACAGAGATTTTATTATTTTGAGAATTTACATCTAAAGTAATAAGAGTCTCCGGAGTAGTATAGCTGATATAATTTGTCTGTACTGAAGTATTATTCATTGGTGGAACTCCAAGATTCGAAGAGGTAATTGTTACATTCGAAATATGGTCATTCGTTCCTGTACCTGTCATTTGACAGTAAGACAATGGTGGTGTTGTAAATGTTACTGATCCTGAATAAGCTCCTGTAGAACCGTTACAAGTTGTTGAAACCTGAACTTCATAATTAGTCTGCTCATTAAGACCTGTAATTCCATAGTAGTTCTGACCTGCAGGAACAGTTGCTGTTTGCCAAACACCTCCAGGAGTTGTTCTCCATCTAATGTTATAAGTAGCTCCAGCAGTAGCAACCCATGATACTGTTGCCGTAGTTGCCCCAATATTATTTACGGTAATATTTGTCGGAGGAGCCGTTGTACAGTTTTGAGGATCTACAAATTTTACTGCATAATCTTCTACTTCTCCCTGAGTGAATGTGCCACAAGGATTAGCATTATCAAAATATCTCATCACTACACGCATACGGGTAGGAAGAGTTCCTGTATATACATTACCACTTGCAACGGTAGGCACTGCAAAAGTAGCCGTTACCGGAGTAGTTGTGTTATAGGTAGTATTAAGAATTCTCTCACTGGTTTCAAATGTTCCGTTTCTGTTAAAGTCTACCCAAGCTGAAACTCCGTATGAAGTAGGAGAACCTGGCCAGTATTTGTTGACAGAAATTTTATTATTTGCTGAACCTCTTTCAAAGATAACTACTCTTGTAGCATCTGTTGTATAATCTTTATAATTGTCAGATCCGGAATTACTCAACATGATAGGAGTATTCGTAGGAGTAACAGTTACATTATTAATATATCCACTTGTTGCGGTATTACCTGTAGGACCTGCTGTACAATAAGTAAGAGCTGGCGTTGTAAAAGTAACACTTGATGAGAATGCTCCAGTTGTTCCTCCACAAACAGTAGCTACCTGTACCTCATATGTAGTCTGCTCCAATAATCCTGCAAGTATTTGATTACTGATTAATGGGGTATTGACTGCAATCTGCTGCCATGCTCCGGAAGGAGAAACTCTGTATCTTACAATATAAGTAGCTCCTGTAGCTGATGTCCAAGTAACATTAGCAGAAGAAGGAGTTACGTTATTTACCATAATATTAGAAGGCGGTGCTGTAGAACAAGGTGATAAGTCTATAAACTTAACAGCATAGTCTTCAGTTTCACCATAAGAGTATGTTCCACAAGCATTAATAGGGCTGTATTCGTTTAATACAACACGCATTTTTGTAGTCAGGTTTCCAGTGTAAACACCACCGGCAACATTTGGTACTGTAAATGTAGCGGTAACCGGAGTTGTTGTATTACTTGGTGAAGTAAGTACTCTTTCATTTGTTTCAAAAACACCATTACGGTTAAAATCAATCCAAACTCCTGTTAAGAAGCTATATTGATAACCTGGCCAGGTCTTTGAAACAGAAACAGTAGCACTACCTCCTCTTACCAAAGTAACTACTCTTGTAGGATCTGTACTGTAATCTGTATAACCACTCTGATCAGAGTTGCTGGTCATGGACGGAGCGCCTTGTGCATTAACAGAAACCTGGTTGATATATCCATCAATAAAAGTACTCGTAGCACCGGACGCACAATAACTAAGTGCCGGCGTTGTAAAGTTTACGCTGGAAGAGAATGCTCCCTGAGTACCACCGCAAATCGTAGCTACCTGAACTTCATACTGTGTCTGTTCGGTTAATCCCGTAATAAGCTGATTTCCCACCAAAGGAGTTGTAACATTGATTGTTGTCCAGGCGCCTCCTGATACAGGTCTGTACCTTACCACATAAGTAGCTCCTGCAGAAAGATACCAACCTACATTAGCTGAAGTTGTTGTCAGGTTTGAAACCGTGATATTTGTAGGTGGAGCTGTTGAACAAGCCGGTAGCGGGTGGCTTTCCAATTGTATTCTAGGAATATCTGCAAGTCTGTCTTTTGCAGAAGGGGGTGCAGCAGGATCCGGGTTTGTAGTATCTTCATAATAGATGATACCTCGGTTTGCCCCTGCATTATAAGATCCCCAAGCCGTACCTGGCGAAGATGAATAGCCTGGAGTTTTTTCATTTACAGCAACTACCAGGTTGTCTGTTCCGTTCCATAAAAACGGTGTAGCCAATTGAAGAGTTACCCAGTTTCCGTTTGTTAAGTTAGGTAAAGTTCCGGCAAACACCTGAGTTAAAGAACCTAACGGAACCCAGTTTGTATTGGACGTAAAGGCATTCTGGGTTGTATTACCCATATATACCACCCAATCCTTATACACATCCTGAGAAGTTGAAACGGTAGTGGAATAAAACTTTATGGCTGTGATATAGTTCGACGTACCTATGGCCGTCGTAAGCTCCGCAGCAGTATAAATCTGCTGAGAATAACTATACCCATAATAGGAACGTATGGGGAGATACACAGAGGTACCCGTTCCTGTCCCGATCTGCCCTGCCTGAGCCGAGACTTTGGATACAAAGCCTGTACAAATCAAACAGAGAAACAGAATTAAAGAGGTAAAGAGTTTCTTCATAATGTTTTCATTATAATATTAATCACACAAATCTAATCATTTTTTATTATTAATTTATAAGTGCATTTGGGTTTTTTCTGAAAAAAAACAATATTTTTTCCACTTATGCTCTAAATAAAGAAATCCCCGGGACTTCCCGGGGATTTACTAATATTTAAATGTTATCTTTATTTCTTGATAAATTTAGATTTGAATTGTTCAATTCCTTTATCATCTATTGTAATTACGTATCCACCTTTAACTAAAGTTGAAACATTTACCTTTCCACTATTGATATTTCCTCTATCTACTAATTGTCCGGCAGCACTATAAATTTTATAAGTTGCTTTATCTGAAACTTTAGTAACGTTTAGAACATCCGTTGCAGGATTTGGATAAATCTGAATACCATTATTTTTAACAGCATTTTCAGAAGTAGCAAGGTTACCTGTAATAACTACGTTATAGTCTTCAACTTCTCCGTAATCGAAAAGATCTCCACATACATAATCTGAAGGTAATGATAAACCAACATTTCCGTTTCCAGTACCAGCTCCAACATAGAATGCTACCACTCTCATTCTTAATGGCTGTCCTTCTACAGCATTACTTGGAATTGCAACATTTGCATTGATCACCGTTGATGGCTGCGTTAATGTCACAGGATAATTCAATACTCTTTCTGAATCACTGAAAACACCATCCTTGTTAAAGTCAATAAATGCTGCTACAGCATCATAATCTGCAATATCAGGATTACCTACAGTAACAGACATAGGATAAGTATTTCCTTTTGTTAAGTTAATCTGAAGAGCTGAATTCGTAGTATAGTTTGTATATGTACTGTTTGCAGAAGTATTATTTACATTGGCAAGAGTTACATTGGCAATATACTCATAGTTTGCACTTCCTGTAGAAGCTGTACAATAAGTAAGTGCAGGTGTACTGAAGTTTACAGAAGTTGAATATGTTCCTACCGTAGTACCACAAACTAAAGCTACCTGAACTTCATAAGTTGTACCATCAATTAAGTTACTTAAGTTGATTGAAGGAACTGTTGTATCCGCCTCAGTCCATACAGTTGAACCTACTTTTCTGTAACGTACTTTATAAGTAGCTCCAGTATAAGACATCCATGATACACTTCCTGAAGATACCGTGATGTTGCTCACCACTACGTTAGTTGGCGCCGCACTGCTACATGCAGATAGAGGAGCGATACTAACAGGACCTACAGCATAGAAAACATTTCCTATTGAAGAAATTCTTACTTTAATAGTCTGACCGTTCAATGAAGAAGGGAAAGTAAAGTTTTCAGATCCGTCGTTAGGAGTTGAAGCTGATAATACAGTCCAAGTTGTTCCGTTATCTGTAGTATAGTCAATCTTTACGTTAGCAACATTATAAGGAGCTGCGTTAGTATTTGCAACAATCCACTGAACCGGAGTTGGAGTATTCACATCAGCATATTGATTAGCTAATCTGAAAGGACCATTATCTCCTACAACAATTGTCTGAACTTTAAAAGCTGACTGCTGTTGAGCTACGTTAGAATTGTTATCTCTTACAGTTAATGCAAAATTTGTAGTTCTTGCTATAGTAGATACAGCCTCCCAAGTATTGTTTGCATTATTTAGTACTCCACTCATTACAGAAGCAAATTTCGGGAAGTATCTTGTTGGGCTTGCGTTTGGAGCTGCAGATCTGAAAGAAGCTCCAGACATTGTATTTCCTAAGTTATACTTATCAATAGAAACTGAAGCGTCATCCACCTCTTCCCAAGAATAAGTCATTGGATCATTTTCAGGATCTGTAGCACTACCTGTTAAAGCAAAAGCAGTCCCTTTTGGTATTGTATATGTTGGAAGATCAGCAATTACCGGAGGGTTATTGGTAATTGTAGTTTCTACGTCACAAGTTTTTGCAATTAAGTTAGCTTGTACCTGACCGATACTTGCTTTATGGAAATAAGGATCAGAATTAGCCTGAACATCTGTATCAGGACCTGTAATACCTGCGTATCCCATGATGGTAGTTCCTGAACCTGGTTCCATATTCACACCACTTCCTTCAAGATTGTGAGAGAAAGTATGGTTAGCTCCTAACTGGTGACCCATCTCATGGGCAACGTAGTCGATATCAAAGCTATCTCCTGATGGAATTCCGTTCGCTGGAGAAGTAAATCCTGAACCTTTTCCTTTAGGAACTGAAGTGGTAGGATTAATACATACACACCCGATACATCCGGCGTTTCCTCCACCTCCTGATTTACCGAATAAGTGTCCGATATCGTAGTTGACATCTCCTACATTGGCCGTCAAAGCAGCCTGAAGTTGTCCATTCCATGCTCCCCCTGCTCCTGTTGCAGCAGCAGAATATGGATCTGTAGCAGGGTCAATATAAATTACATTAGGAAAATTCTGCAAATTCAAATGCAATGCAAAATCTTTTTCAAAAACTCCATTTACTCTGGTTAAAGTATTGTTGATGGCAACAAGTGCAGGAGCTCTTTTTTGGTCATCTGTAGCTGTAGCAGGTACACCAGCAAGTCCCATAAAGTATTGGGTATACTCACCAGTAACAGACATTGCCAATCTCATTGTTCTGTATTTCTTATCAGAACTTTTGTTAAAAGTTGTTGCCTGATTAGAGAAGGACTGCCCATTTTTTAATAAAGCATCTATTTCCTTTTTAGCAGCAGGAGATTCTTCTGTAGAACATAAGAAACCATTCTTTTCCTTTTTTGTTTTAGGATGAACAGCATACACTGTTTTATCTGCAGAGGCAGGGTCAATAAATTCATACTTATCTCCATGAATGATCATCGACTGAAAATCATTAGGAGCGATACTGAATCTTAAAAATTTGGTAGGGTCATCGACACTTGATCCAACATAAGATCCCAATTCATACTTGTCTGCCAGTTCTTTTACAACTACTGGAAAACTGTACACATTAAACCTTTCAATCTTCCCGCTCATCGTAGGAAGAGAAATTACTACAGGAGTGGAATTAGATCCCATTTCCTGTGCATTCTTCAGCTGAGATCTCAGTAAGTTCAGGTCTAACTTATAGTACCCATTACCTCTTACATTGGATTGATCTACTCTAAATCCTGTACTTCTTTTGTTATCGTCTCCTTTTTTAAGAGAAGTGGGTGTCCATTGGCCGAACACCGCGCCTCCTATAAAAGTAAACATTAAAGCAGTAAATACTCTTTTCATAAATTAAAACACAATTATAATTTCCGCCAAATATAGCTATTTTATAACTCACACAGATAAAATAAGTTAATATTTTTTAATATTATACATCTAATAAGCATATCTATTAAAAAAAATACAAACTTTAGAACATTCTAAAGTTTGTATTTTATATATTTTAAAGATAAAGGATTGATATTTCTAGAACTTATAAGCAATATTCCATGCAAATCCCATATTGAATTTTGAAGAACTTCTTCCAAAACCGGGAACAATCATTGGAGAGATATCATCCTGCTTAGAAGTATATACCATGTATCTTGGCTGAAGATTCACATCGATATAGAAGTTGGAACTGAATAACTGCACCCTGCCTCCTATTGTTCCTTCCAGCCAAAAAGAAGTTTGTGAGGACGAAGGAAACGCTTCAGAGGAATTACTTCCCCCAAATCCGCGAACGGGGACAGCCATATATTCCTGATTATAGAATGATCCGGCCGCTTTTCCACCGGCATAAAATCCGTTGAATTCATTTTCAGAATCTTTTGCCAGCATATAAAATGCACCCAACTTAACGAAAGGGCCGCTTGCCTTAGCATCATACCCATTCTTCTGATATATGTTTTTTTCAAAACCGGCTTCTGCAATAGCATGAATATTTCCTCTGATTTTTGAGGAAATAAATCCCTGGTACAATTTTCTGTCCGAAAAAAATCCGGCTCCTGTATTCAATACATCAAGGCCAACCATAAAATTGGGTTCATATTTTTCGTGAACCTTCTTCTCTGCTTCCTTTTTTTTATCCTGTGCCCAGCTTATTATTCCAAATAAACTAAAAAGAAAGGTAAAGATTAGTCTTGTCTTCATTCTCTATCTGATTTTGTCCGGCTTCCAGTTTCAGAACTGGATTAGGAGTTAATAATTCTGAACTTAAATTCTCATAAGTTTTTTTGATCCCACATCCTGGAGATACATAAGTTGACTTCGTAGTATAATTAATCCTTACTTTAGACTCTACCCCTTTATTGGTAAGTTTAAAATAAACATCTGTATAGGGCGAATTGTCTACCCGAAGAGGAATCAACCTTGAATCAATCTTTGCAAGTCCTCCCAGATCTACTTTTCCTGCACCATAATCTACTGCAACATAGAGTGAATCCAGAGTTCTATCTTTTCCAGAATCCAGTGATCTGAAAGCGATCTTCATTCTTGGAGTTCCCTCTCCGCTTTCGCAAATATCATCATCTCCTCCACAGGAAAAAAGCATTCCTAAAAGACAGATTGCTATGAGAAATTTAAAATACTTCATATTAAGATTTGAAATTCAAATTTAAATAAATTTATTTTTTAATCAACAACGCAATGTTCTCAACATGGTGTGTCTGCGGGAACATATCTACCGGCAAGATCTTTACTAAAGTATAGTGATCTTTCATCAAAGCAAGGTCTCTTGCCTGAGTAGCAGAATTACAGCTTACGTAAACTACTTTTTCAGGTGAAAGTTTTAAGATTTGCTCTACTACCTTCTGGTGCATTCCGTCTCTTGGTGGATCTGTGATCAATACATCTGCTTTAGGGTGGTTTGCCATGAATTCATCATTGAAAATATCTTTCATATCTCCACAATAGAACGTTGTATTTGTTAAACCATTCAATGCAGCATGTTCTATTGCCGCATCTATTGCTTCCTGTACAGATTCTATTCCAATAACCTGTTTTGCATTTCTTGCTACATATTGTGCAATTGTTCCTGTTCCTGTATAAAGGTCATATACCACTTCATCTCCTTTCAGATCAGCAAATTCAAGTGTTTTTCTGTATAATTCCAATGCCTGTTTGTAGTTGGTCTGGAAGAATGATTTCGGTCCTATCTTAAACTTCAGTCCGTCCATTTCTTCCATAAGGTAACCTTCTCCGAAATACACATTAATATTTAAATCATAAATAGAATCATTCTGCTTAGGATTAATGGCGTATACCAATGTCTTAATCTGCGGGAATTTTTCCAATAAGAATTCAAAAAGCTTCTCTCTGTTTTCTTTTTCTTCTCTGTAAAGCTGGAAAAGGACCATCCATTCTCCTTTAGAGTTCTGTCTCATCATCAAGGTTCTTAAAAACCCTTCCTGATTTCTTACATCAAAGAAGTCCAGACCATTATTTACTCCATATTCTTTTACAGCAAGTCTTATTGCATTGGAAGGATCTTCCTGAAGAAAGCACTCTTTCAGATCAAGAATCTTACTCCACATTCCCGGGATATGGAATCCTAAGGCATCTCTGCTTCCGAAATTCTCTTCGGAACTGATTTCATACTGAGTAAGCCATCTTGCATTGGAGAAGGAAAACTCCATTTTGTTTCTATAAAAATACTGTTCTTCAGATCCTAGAATTGACACGGTTTCAAAGTCATCAATTCCTCCGATTCTTTTGATATTATTATATACTTCTTCCTGTTTAAAATCGAGCTGTTTTTCATAGCTCATATTCTGCCATTTGCATCCTCCGCAGGTTCCGAAATGGACGCATTTAGGATCAACCCTGTAGGGCGATTTTTCAAGTACTTCAATAGCTTCGCCTTCATAATATTTTGACTTCGCTTTCTTCACTTTTACATTCACAATATCACCTGGAATTGCTCCTGAAACCATCACAGCTTTTCCTTCTTCTGTTCTTCCGATTGCCACGCCTTTTGCTCCGGCAGTCAATAGCTTTATATTTTCAAGAATTAAATCTCTTTTTTTCTTCCTACTCATTCTAAAATTTTCTATTTTCCTAATTGAAACTTTTACGTTCCAGTTTGCAAAAATACAATAAAAAAAACCTTATCCGAAGATAAGGTTTCTATACTGTGTTAAAGTTTATTATTTTGTTGGAGCTGGCTGTGGATTTGCGGGCTGTGGAGCTTGCTGCATTGCAGAAGGATCAAGCTGTAATTGCGGCTGCGTTTGCATATTCGGCTCTACTTTTGGAGCTGAAAGACCTGTTTGTTTATCAAGAATCGTTACTAATTCCTGCTCACCCAGGTTTACAAAAGATCTGCTGGCAATTTTACCATCTTTATCAATGATTACAAAGCAAGGTAACTTGAATCCATATACACCATATTTCTTAGCAATATCTGAGTTCAATCCTCCTTCTCCATAAACATTTACTCCCTGAATTCCTTTTAATAAGGAGTTACTTGTTTTAATGAACTGGTCTTTTGTATCATCAACGTTTACAAATACAAAATTCATTTTAGACTTGTAGAAGTTTACTACTTCCTTTAGTACAGGTACCGTAGCTTCGCTGATGTAAGGATTCCATGAAGCATAGAAGAATAACATATAAGGTTTTCCTTTGTTTTCAGAAAGTTTATAAGCTTTTCCGTCTTGTTTTGCTAAAGCTGCTTCAGGAGCTGCATCTCCGATTTTAAGACCTGTAATCGCTACCTGCATTTTTAAAAGATCACTTTTAATGGTAGCATCTTTAATATCTGAATCGATAATCTTTTTAATCTTGTCGATATTGGCAACCGGAGTCGTTGGATGAATATCAGCCTGAGCCATTACAAAAGCAAGAAGATAATCTTTTGCAGTCTGAGATAAGTCTTTCTTTGTTTTTAAATACTGAGCAAACATCTCAGAAGTTGTAATTCCTGTTTTTCCTTTGCTGTTTGCTTCAGCATACTTCTGGAAATCAGGAGTCATTTTTACAAGAAGATATTGTCTGTAAAGAGGAATCGTTTTCACCATTGCATCTTTATCTGTCTCTAACTGAGTTTCATAATCTTTAAAAGCCTTAGAAGCTTTGTAAGAAGGGTTTCCAGACATTGGACCGTGACCCATTTCATAATTGGCAAGCAAGTTAAGAATAGTTACTTTCACGTCGTTTTTCTTCCACTCTAATAATCCTTTGCTTGGGTTATTTTTCTTGGCAAGATCATCTACATTTTTATTAATATCTGCTTCAATTTTATGCATTCCTTTCAAAAATGCAGCTTCATCTCCACCCATTAATACAGGTAAATTAACTTTGCTGCCATAGTCTGCTAAAAACTTCATACTTGCCGTAAGGAAATCATTATTCTTTTTAGCATCTCCGGTAATTACATATTCATTTGGGAAAGTAGTTCCGTTTCCAGAAATATTCACAGTTTGTCCTCCTTCAAGATAGATCAGGCTTTGTCTGCCTGCATAGTTAATTACGTACATCCCATCTTTAGGAGCATCAAAATTTCCTGAAAAGTTTCCGTCTTTATCCAGACCTATATTAATTAAAGGCAGGGTTCCTACTCCTGAAGCTTCTACAAATTCAATTCTTTCTAATGGTGAGCTTCCTGTAATTTTTCCTTTTACTTCTACTTTTTTTGAACAAGACATCACAAAGAATGTGATGATAAACAATAAAAGATATTTTTTCATTTCAATTTTTAATATTACACAAAAATACGCTTTTTAGGGCTTGCTAATTCACACTAATTATTTTTTTTAAAAATTTTATTATTACCGTTCAAAAGGGATATTCTAATTATTGAACCCTATCTTTTTACCGGTAAAAAGTATTGGAAAGTTTTTTAAAAAACCATTCTATTACCCTTCAAATATATACTTAATAAATAAAGAATAACGAAGATCTATCAATAAGTTAACAAACTTTAACAGGGTCATCCCTTTCATAAAAAAATCGCCTCCAAAAATGAAGGCGATTTTTTATGTATTTGAATCAATTCTATCCTCGATCAGCAAGAGCAGCCATGTACTCTCTGTTCATTCTTGCAATGTTTTCAAGAGAAATACCTTTTGGACATTCTACTTCACATGCTCCGGTGTTTGAACAGTTTCCGAATCCTTCTTCGTCCATAGCTTTCACCATGTTCAGAACTCTTCTCTTAGCTTCTACTCTACCTTGTGGAAGTAATGCATACTGAGAAACCTTAGCTCCTACGAATAGCATTGCAGATCCGTTTTTACATGTTGCCACACAAGCTCCACATCCGATACAAGCTGCAGCATCCATTGCTTTATCTGCATCTTCTTTAGGAACCGGAATAGCATTAGCATCCAAGGTATTACCTGAAGTATTCACAGAAATGAATCCTCCGGCTGCCATTACTCTGTCGAATGCGCTTCTGTCTACCATCAAGTCTTTGATAACAGGGAAAGCGGCACTTCTCCAAGGTTCAATAACGATCGTTTCACCGTCTTTGAACATTCTCATGTGAAGCTGACAAGTGGTAATACCAGTATCAGGCCCGTGAGCTCTACCATTGATATAAAGAGAACACATACCGCAAATTCCTTCACGACAATCGTGGTCGAAAGCGATAGGCTCTTTACCTTCGTTAATTAAGTTTTCGTTCAGAATATCCAGCATCTCCAAAAATGAAGAGTCTGTAGATACATCTGATATTTTATAGGTCTCAAACTGACCTTTAGTTTTACTATTTTTTTGTCTCCAAATTTTCAGCGTAAGATGTAAGCCTTTTTTTGCACTCATAATGTTATATTTATAGGTTGGAGATTATTTATAACTTCTAGTTTTAACCTCGATGTTGTCGTATATCAATTCTTCTTTATGCAACACTTCCGCGTTGATATCGTTTCCTTGATATTCCCAAGCTCCGACGTATTTGTAGTTTACGTCATCTCTTTCCGCTTCTCCGTCCGGAGTTGAATGGTCTTCACGGAAATGTCCACCACAAGATTCATTTCTATGTAGTGCATCGATAGCCATTAATTGTCCAAGTTCAAGGAAATCTGCTACTCTGAATGCTTTTTCAAGCTCAGTGTTCATTCCTTCTCCTTCTCCTGGTACTTTTACATTTTTCCAGAAATCGTTTCTTACTTCTTCAATTTCCTTGATTGCTTCTCTCAATCCTTCAGGCGTTCTTCCCATTCCAACTTTGTTCCACATAATGTTTCCTAATTGCTTATGGAAGTGGTCTACAGAATGAGTTCCTTTGTTATTCAAGAAGAAATCAATTTTTTCTTTAATTCCTTTTTCAGCTTCGTCAAACGCTCCTGAATTGGTAGGAATAGCTCCTGTTCTGATGTCTGCAGAAAGGTAATCTGCAATCGTGTAAGGAAGTACGAAATATCCGTCAGCAAGACCCTGCATCAATGCAGAAGCTCCAAGTCTGTTAGCTCCATGGTCAGAGAAGTTAGCTTCACCGATTACGAAACATCCAGGAATGGTAGACTGAAGGTTATAATCAACCCATACACCACCCATTGTATAGTGAACTGCAGGATAAATCTTCATTGGAGTTTTGTAAGGATCATCAGCAGTAATTTTTTCGTACATAACGAATAAGTTACCGTATTTCTCCTCTACCCAGCTCTTACCTAAATCATAGATCTGCTGATCTGTAGGATTATGAATATGTTTTTCGATAGCGGATTCTTTACCTTTTTTCATGATCTCTGTAGAGAAATCCAGGTAAACACCTTCCTGAGTATCATTATTTTCAATACCGAATCCAGCATCACATCTTTCCTTAGCTGCTCTGGAAGCAACGTCTCTAGGCACAAGGTTACCGAATGCAGGATATCTTCTTTCTAAATAATAATCTCTATCTTCTTCTTTAATATTTTCCGGTCTTAATTTACCTTCTCTGATGGCTATTGAATCTTCAATTTTCTTAGGAACCCAGATTCTTCCTGAGTTTCTTAATGATTCAGACATCAAAGTCAGTTTAGACTGTTGTGTTCCGTGAACAGGAATACAAGTCGGGTGAATCTGTACGTAGCAAGGGTTTGCAAAGTACGCTCCTTTCTTATGAATCTTCCAGGCTGCAGAAACGTTTGATCCCATTGCGTTGGTAGAAAGGAAATATACGTTTCCGTATCCTCCTGAAGCTATTACTACAGCGTGAGCAGAGTGTCTTTCGATCTCACCTGTTACAAGGTTTCTTGCGATGATTCCTCTTGCTTTTCCATCTACAATTACAAGGTCAAGCATTTCATGACGGTTGTACATTTTGATTCTTCCTTTACCGATCTGGCGGCTCATTGAAGAGTATGCACCTAATAATAACTGCTGTCCTGTTTGTCCTTTTGCATAGAAAGTTCTTTTTACCTGAACTCCACCAAATGAACGGTTATCTAGCTGACCGCCGTAATCTCTCCCGAAAGGAACCCCTTGGGAAACACACTGGTCAATAATATTTGCAGAAACTTCAGCAAGTCTGTAAACGTTAGCCTCTCTTGCTCTATAGTCACCACCTTTGATGGTATCATAGAATAATCTGTAAGTAGAGTCACCGTCTCCCTGATAGTTTTTAGCAGCGTTGATCCCTCCCTGAGCTGCAATAGAGTGTGCTCTTCTTGGAGAATCCTGGTAGCAGAATGCTTTTACATTATATCCTTGCTCAGCCAGTGTAGCTGCTGCTGAACCTCCTGCCAAACCTGTACCTACAACAATAATATCAATCTTATCTCTGTTGTTTGGTGCAACAAGGTTCATATGGTCTTTATGATTTTTCCACTTGTCTTTAAGAGGACCCGCTGGAATTCTTGAATCTAATTTACTCATACTAGTATATTGATATTATTGAGTTATAAAATGGAAAACTGCTACGATGATGAATCCTGCAGGGATAAGGATTGAATACCATGTCCCGAAAGCTTTGATCACCGGCGTGTATTTTGGATGTCTTGCTCCAATAGACTGGAATGAAGACTGGAATCCGTGAGCTAAGTGTAATCCTAGTAGAACAAAAGAAATTACATATAGAGCCACCCTCCAAAGATCAGCAAACTTCTCATGAAGTTCAGGCCAGAAACGTTCTGCATCAGGAGTTAATCCTTCTACATACTTGTAATTAATTTCATGCAACCAGAAATCATATAAGTGAAGCGCTAAGAAAGCTAAGATAACAGCTCCGGAAATAATCATATTTCTGGACATCCATGAAGAATTCACTGATGCGTTGTTTGCTGCGTACTTTACCGGACGCGCTTTATTATTCTTGATTTCAAGCACAAATCCCATTACGAAATGGAAAATTACTGCAAAACCAAGAATAGGCTGCATTAAGAACTGCACAAAAGGATTATAGCCCATGAAGTCAGATGCTGTATTGAATGCATCTTTGTTCAGAACTGATAACAAATTGGTCGTCAAATGCAGTATAAGAAAAATCAGCAAAAATAGAGCTGATAATGCCATAGCATATTTTCTACCTATCGTAGAACTCGTTAAACCTGCCATATAAGTTTAAATTTGAATTTCTACAAAATTAAGAAAGTTTAACAATATCGAAAAGTGAGAAATCTCACAATTAGGCAGTTTGTAATGTTTCTAAATAAGAATTCCACCCTTTATAAATACAGGAAAACGCCTAAATTAAGAACCATCATTTCAGATCGTAAATCTTATCTCTGAAAACTACTTTTTGAACGGAGGATGACAAGGTTTTTACCTCAAAATGATCTACTCTCCTGGAGGCACAATAGGGATTTATTATATACTGTAAAATCTCTGCCATATTTTCCATATCCGAAATCCAGAAACATACTCTATCCCCATTTTTTACTGAAAAGATTTTGTTTTTATTAAAATGATGAACCAATATCTCTTCTTTCTGATGTTCAAAAGCTGTGCTTCCTGTTCTTATTATCAAAAAAATGATGGCCGCCATTATCAGCCTCATAAGATTTTTAAAATTGAACTTTAAGATAACCGGCCTTAATAAATAAACTACAGCAGACACCGAAAGAACTTCCAGGATATTCATTGGAATATTTTCAAAGAATAAAAGGTCAATCTCAGCAAAACTGTGGATTATTTTCAATAGAACCAGGATAATACAATCATATAGTCCATTCAGAAATTCAAAATCAATTCCAAAAGAAATCAGGGCAGTCATTATAAAGGAGAAAACAATAATGAGTTCGGAAAAAGGAACAACAACAAAATTGGCAATGATTGATATGAATGAAAACTGATGAAAATAATACAAGACCAAAGGAAGGGTTGCCAACTGTGCTGATAAAGATATTGTGATGGTATTAAACAGGAGTTTTTTAATATAGTTATCCTGTTTTGGAAAATGTTTCAACAAAGGCTGATTCAACCAATAAATCCCCAAAACAGCCAAAAAGCTAAGCTGAAAACCCACGTCAAAAAGTTGCTGGGTATCACCAATTAAAATAAAGAAAGCAGATAAAGCCAATGAATGAAGCAAATCCGGTTTCCGCTGAAGCAATACAAAAACAAAATAAACACTGAGCATGATACAGGATCGCAACACTGAATTTCCAAATCCAATAAAAGCAGCAAACAGCCAGATAAAAACCAAGCTTGCAATCACCGTATATTTTCTGAATGGTAAGGGAGTAAAACGGATCAGCAAAAAATAAAATATCCCGAAGATAACCACAATATGGGTTCCGGAAATAGCCAAAAAATGAACCAGCCCGGATTTATTGAAATCTTTTACAGTATCTGCATCAATCCCTGTACGGTCTGCCAGAATAATCCCTTTTAAAAATTCTTTGGTCTTTCCTGACATTCCGGTTGTATCAATTTTATGAAGAACCATAAGTCTATATTGCCGCATTTTATCCGCCAGCGTTACCTCACTCCATTCTGCAGATACAATTTCTTTTGAAATATAAATTTGATAATCAATATGTTTCCGCTTCAGATATCTGGCATAATCAAACTGAAAATCATATTGGGCCGTCTTTGCTTGTGTTACATACGCTTCAGCTTTATAATAATGAATAAAATCCAGCTCTTTTCTGTCTTTTGGAACATAAAAAATGGAATTGAAACGTGTATTTCCCACCTGTGCCGCACCTTCGTATTTTCTATATTTTCCAGAAGAATTTAATTTCTGAGCGATCTTAAAAGTAACCGTTTCTTTTTTCCCTACCAGAACTTTATCATCCGGAGAATAAGCATTATAAAAATGAAGGATAATCCCAGCACCAAAGAACAAAAGCACAAGCCCGATAAATTTGGTTTTGTGCAGAAAGTAAGAATGAAAACAGATTAAAACAAGCAGAACTAAACAGATTGCAGCAATCCCATAAACGAAAGATTTCGTCAACACTATTTTATCCTGAAAAAGAATCCCAAGAATAAAACATACGGCCAGAATAAGAAGAGGCTGCTTGTGCAATTTCAATTAATTATCAGGGTAAAGTAGATAATTAATTCATGAGATATGATCTCTAAACTGACTAAAAAACGCCCCGTTATGCATCAAAAACATCAACGGGGCACTTAATTTTTTATGGTAAAATTCAGGATTGAAAGTATACTATTTCTTTTTCAAAAATTTATCCGTCAAACGCTTAGTTTCTTTGATATAAAACAACGGATCTTTCCCATAATCTTCATATTTAAAATCTCCCGATTTTTTAGGAACAGCAGGTTCTATCTGGGTTCCTTCATGCCATTCATTGAATGAGGTGATCCCGATGAAATCAGGGTTTACTTTTATGGCAGCATCAAACATGTTTTCATAATACTTCCCATTGTTTCGGCTTTTGAAATTTGCTTCGTTCCATGGGCGGATTCTTGTATCTGAATACCCAGGCCCTACACAAGGAATAAAAATCAGATGATGATCTTTAGCATATTGGGCCATAAAATTCCAATTGGCAATTGTGCTTCCATATACAAAACCTTCGCTGGCAAAATAGGTATAGAAACCGTCAAAACCTGATGATTCAAAAAATTTCGCATCATCTTTTTCAACCCAAAGTCCTATATAAAGAGCATCTAATTCTGTATTTCGGATTGTTTTTTCGCCATTTTCAGACAGCATTTTTGCCCATTCTTCTTTAGGGATTTTATAGCTGTCATATACATACAACAGAGGTTTTCCGTCTTTTTTATAGAAAGCATGGTGATTGGAATATGTTTTTATAAGGTAGGAAAGCTGCTCCTTTAATTCTGATGTATTTTTATAAAACGGTTCAATGTGAAATGCAATTTTCAAATCAAAACGATCTGCAATATCCAGATAATTGATAAGACTTTTATCCGTGTATGAATCTTTTCCCAGCCAGCTTACCACCACAACTCCTACTCCGGATTCTTTGATCATTTTCATATGTTTTTCAATGATCTCCTTGTCGTTGGAACTATAATTTCCAAGTGCCGGATAAAAATTAGCCCCGATATCATCTCCTCCCTGGTGATGTCCCATATTGTTCCACTTCGGATTGCTCCAGTGAGGAAGAATTTCATGATTCCAGTGTTGATAACTTCCGTCTGTTGATGGATTTCCATACCAGCCGTAATAAAATATCTGAGCTTTATCTCTTATATTGTTCTGCTGGGCAAAACTATGGGAGAAAAATAAGGTAAATATCAGTAATAACAGGAAACGGGTACAATAATTCATAGGTAAAAGGTAGATTAATTTTTCAAAAGATTTGGGATGAGGCTATACGTTTAATATTACCTCAGCGGCATGGTCGCTGGCTCCTTTTCCGCCAAGCTTTTCTCTCAGAAGGCTATAGTCATTCAGAACCTGTTGTCTTTTTTCTCCTGTTAAAATCTTGTTGAGTTCTTCTACCAGGTTTTTGGTGTTCAGATCATTTTGAATCAATTCTTTTACCACTTCTCTATCCATAATCAGATTAACAAGGGAAATATAATTGATGTTTTTCACTAATCTTTTAGCAATAGCATAAGAAATTTTACTTCCGCGATAACAGACTACTTCAGGGATATCCAGTAATGCTGTTTCCAGAGTAGCTGTTCCTGACGTAACAAGAGCTGCTTTTGAGCATCTGAGCAGGTCATAGGTTTTATTGGAAACAAAATGAACATTATCATCCACATATTTCTCGTAAAATTCTTTTGGAAGACTGGGTGCTCCGGCAATTACAAACTGATAATTTTTAAAGTGTGGTCTTACAGAAAGCATTATTTCAAGCATTTTTTCTACCTCCTGTTCTCTGGAACCCGGTAATAATGCAATGATTTCCTTTTCGTTCAGTCCATGCTCAGATTTGAATTTTTCAATACTGATTTCCTGCAGATCCGAAATAGCATCCAGCAAAGGATGACCTACAAAATGGGAATGAACTCCATGTTTCCTGTAAAAATCTTCTTCGAAAGGAAGAATCACCATCATTTCATCCACATATTTTTTGATAATTTCTACGCGGCCTTCTTTCCAGGCCCAAAGTTGTGGTGAAATATAATACACCACCTTGATTCCAAGCTCTTTGGCAAATCTGGCAATTCTCAGGTTGAAACCCGGATAATCTACCAAAATCAAAACGTCAGGTCTGTTCTTTTGAATATCCTCTTTACAGAATTTAATATTATTGAGAATGGTACGAAGGTTCATCACCACTTCCAGGAATCCCATAAAGGCAAGGTCACGGTAATGTTTTACCAATGTTCCGCCCTGGGCTTTCATAAGGTCGCCACCCCAAAATCTGAATTCTGCATTGGAATCCTTTTGTTTTAAGGCTTTCATCAGGTTACTTCCATGTAAATCTCCAGAAGCTTCTCCTGCAATAATATAATACTTCATTTCTATAGTAAGGATAGAGAACAAATTAAGATTGATATGATCTTAATTCGTAAATTTGTTCAAAGATAATGATAAAAAATGTCAGAAGAATTTGAAATCCGGAATAAAGTTGCAGAAAGCGGCCTTATCAATTTTGACCTTACCACTTTACTTCCAAAAGGGGAAAGAAAAGGTATTGACCTTAAAGATTTTCTTTTTCAGGAAATGATCCTTAAAGAAAAAGATTTCCGTGAAAAGGTTGACGCCATCGATACGGAACAATATAGAGACACCTATATATACATTTACAATTCTGTAGATACTATTATTCCGCTTTGGGCTTATTTTGTTTTAACAGCGAAGCTTACAGAAGTAGCAAAGAAAATCGTTTTTGGAAACCGCGAAGACCTGGACGTTATTTTAATGCACAATGCCATCCAGACTCATGATTTTGAGGAAATGAGAGGAAAAAGAGTACTCGTAAAAGGCTGTTCCGATAAAGAAATCCCTGAAAATGCCTATATTGAATTGGTAGAACAATTAAAACCCATTGTAAAATCTCTGATGTTCGGAGAAGCTTGTTCGAATGTTCCTATTATAAAGAACTAATATGAACAAATATTTATTTTTGTTTATTATTTTTCTTGGAATCTATTATTTCGGAAGTTTTTCAAAAATTTCTTTGCCGATTGTGTTGGGTTTAGCTTATACCAGTCTACGAAAATTTTCATGGGTATGCCTGTTGATTCCTGTGGGATATCTTCTAGTCTATAAAGTCATATTATTGACGGAAAAAGGAAAAGAATTTCACACGTTTAAGGAGTATAAAGGAGGGCTGAATTATTATGCACTTCCATGGATGAATAACAATATTGGTATTTTGGAGTTCACCATTGATAAGAAGCAGGCATCTGAACCTATTGACTGGATGACCATCAGTGCGATAGAATATATAAAGCTTTTAAAGAGCAAAGGTTACACGGAAGAATAGATCAGAAAACTTTAACAATAATTATGAAAGACGGTCATTTTATGAGGCATATTTTTTGATAACTTTGGTTTACTTAATACTAACAAACACAAAAAATGAGTTTAATTGACCTACTTACAGGGAACACAGGCAACCAGGTTGCAGAACAGGCTGAAAACAAATTCGGAATCAGCAAAAACCAGGTAATTGCCCTATTAGCAGTAGCTACTCCTCTTATCATTTCTTATCTTAGAAATAAATCTCAGGATGCTAAAGAAGCAGAAGCTTTAAATAGTGCTTTAGATAAAGACCATAACGGAAGTATTTTAGATGATGCCTCACAAATTGAAGCAAGGCAGGCTGAAGGAGGATCTATTCTTGATCATATTTTCGGCGGACAAAAAAGTACTGTTGAAAACCAGCTGTCACAAAACACAGGAATTTCAATAGACAAAATAGGTCCTATTCTTGCGATGCTTGCCCCTGTTGTAATGGGTTATATCGGCCAGCAAAAACAACAAAATAATGTAGGCGCAGGCGGTTTGGGTGATCTTTTAGGAGGAATTCTTGGAAATGCTTCTAATCAGGCTCAGGCTCAGCAGTCTAATCCTTTAAATGACATTCTTGGAAGTGTTTTGGGAGGTGGCGGACAAGCCCAATCATCAGGAAATCCTCTGAACGATATACTGGGAAGTGTATTGGGTGGTGGAAACCAACAACAAGGCGGTGGCGGCTTAGGCAGCATCCTTGGTAATATTCTTGGAGGTAAATAATTAATTTAATTTTCATAAAAAAAGACCGGAGACATGATCTTCGGTCTTTTTTATTTTGATTACTTCTTAGATTTTTCTTCAGAAGCTGCAAAAGATTTTGAAGCCTTTTTAGGTCTTCTTTTTCCATAACTTCCGGAATTAATTTTTCCTCTTCTTGATTTTTTGTCTCCTTTTCCCATAGTATTATGTATTTGTTGTACTACGAATTTATAAAACCCAACGCTAAAATCCAATTAATAAAGCTGTTAAAGTTTTATTAATAGCTGGGAGAGGGAGGCTGGAAGTTACACCAGATTGCTGTTTTCAATTTCTCTTTTATCTGATCAAAATCTATACTATAATGATCGCTGTTAAAAACCGTTTTAGAGATCTCATGCCTTCATTACTTCCATCATCCATCATCCAGCTTCCAGCTCCCAGCCTTCTAAACCTTTCATTATCCTTAAAAAAAATTTACACTCCAATGTTTGCTAATAAAAACCGTTTTAGATATTTAAGACCTTCATTACTTCCATCATCCAGCTTCCAGCTCCCAGCCTTTTAAACCCTGATTGTTTTCCATTTTCCTTTAAAAAAATCTACACTCCAATGTTTGCTAATAAAAACCATTTTAGATATTTCAAACCTTCATTACTTCCATCATCCAGCTTCCAGCTTCCAGCTTTCTAAACCTTTATCGTTTTCCATTTTCCTTTTTTAAACAAGATAAAAGCAACAATGGTGATTAAAGTTTCTGCCGCCGGAATTGAAATGAAAACACCTTTCGGCCCCATGTCAAAATATTTGGATAAAAAATAGGCTAAAGGAATCTGAAACAGCCAGAATCCAAAAAGATTAACCCAAGTAGGAGTCCAGGTATCTCCTGCCCCATTGAATGCATTGATCATTACCATACCGATTCCATAAAAGATAAATCCAGTGCTCATAATCTGAAGAGCATTTTTAGCAAAATCTTTAATGGCCATTTCCTGCGTGAAAAAGCCCACTAAAAAATTCCCCATAAAAAGGAAGATCAGACTGACCACCAGCATAAAGATGACATTATATTTCACGGTTTTCATTACAGACTGTTCTGCTCTCAGCATTTCATTGGCTCCCATATTTTGTCCTACCAGCGTAGAAGCGGCATTACTCAGTCCCCATGCAGGAAGCATAAAAAACATCATAAGTCTTAAAGCGGTCTGATAACCTGCTGATGCATTCTCACCACCTGTTGTTGCCACGAGTTCTGCTAGGAAGATCCAGCTGCATGATGCAATAACAAACTGAAAAATTCCGGGAGTTGCAATTTTTATTACGGATTGGATAAGTTCATAATTCGGTTTAAAATAAGGAATCTTTATACGAATCTGCGTATCGGCTACTAAGAGATGATACAACTGATAAATCACCCCTATGCTACGGCCTATCGTTGTGGCCAAAGCAGCACCCGTTAATCCCAGAGCCGGAACTGGTCCTAAGCCTTTTATCAAAATCGGACAGAGAATAATATTGGCAATATTGGCTATCCATAAACTTTTCATCGCAATCATCGCATTTCCTGCTCCTCTGAAAATACCATTGATTAAAAATAAAAGCATAATAATGGTACTGCTTCCCATCATAATTCTGGTGAAATTCTTTCCATAAGCTGCCGCTTCAGGTTTTGAGCCCATCAGAATCAAAATTTCTTCAGCATAGATCACTCCGAGTAAGCTTAAAACAAAAGTAATAGCAAAGGAAACGAGCAGTACCTGTGCTGCACTTCTGGAAGCCTGTTCCGGGTTTTTCTCCCCAATTCTTCGTGCCACTAAAGCAGTTGCCGCCATACTCATACCGATCGCAATAGAATACATCACTGAAAGTACAGATTCGGTAAGACCTACCGTCTGAATGGCAAAGCCACTTTCTTTCAGGTGACCAACAAAATAGAGATCAACAAGAGCAAATACAGATTCCATAGCCATCTCCAACATCATGGGAATTGCTAAAAGCAGTACAGCGCTTCTGATATTCACTTTTGTAAAATCTGTTTCTTCGCCGCTGAATGCCTTTTTCAAAAACTGAATATATTTTGTCATGACTCTCCTGGTTTATTAGCAAAAGTATTCATTCAAAAGCAATTAAAAGTTGGCATATGAAAAGTTTTAATCATTTTTTGAATCATGACCGTTGCTATCAAAATTCAGTTAAAAATATTGTAAAATTAATTTTACAATAAAAATTTATCGTAATACGATAAATTTTTATACATTTACAACAACTAAAAATAATATCGCATGAAATTAATTGGTGAAAAATCTGTTTCTACTCTGCTAAGTAAAATTCTATTGGCAGGCTCCGTCGCTCAGCTTCTATACCTGGGATATATCATTTTGGGATTTCTCATTGTTTACAGTAATTTACATCAGGGAACACAGTTTTTCTCAGAAACTTTTAAAACCGAAAATTTCGATAATGAAATAAGAAAAACTGCAACTGATTCTTTAACGTTCCAATTCGGAATGCCATTAACGGGTGCTATAATCAAAGGAAGTTATACCCTGTATACCTTTATTTCCATTATTTTTTTTGTTGGATTTTACAGTGTTTTTACTTTTTATTTGTTCAGAATATTCAAAGGAATGAGTACTGATCTTATTTTTAATATAAAAGTGATCCATGATTTAAAGATATTCGCTACACTTAACATCGTCTTTATCCCTATCTATAGTATTGTTTTATATTGTATGGATCAATCTATCTATAGCATAGATCCTCTATTCATCGTGCTTCACTTCACATTGGGAATCATTATATTTTTTATTATAGAATTTTTCAAAAAGGGATATGAATTACAAACAGAAAACGAATTAACTATATAATCATGCCGATCATTATCAACATTGATGTAATGCTTGCCAAACGGAAAATGCAGTCCCAGGAATTAGCCGAAAAAATAGGAATTACCCAAGCAAATCTCTCCATTTTAAAAAACGGAAAAGCCAAGGCTTTGAAAATTTCCACCTTAGAAGCAATCTGCACTGCACTGGATTGTCAACCCGGAGATATCTTAGAATTTAAACCATAAAAACTACAATATGCAATTACACCAAACCCTTAAAACAATCATTCTTGCATTAGGAATGTTATGCGTGACCTCTGTAACCGCTCAGGAATTAACTAATGAGCATAAGCAAATGCTAAAATATGACAACACTGCCTACTTTGCAGGTTTAATCAATAAGGAAAACATCAATGCATGTTATCAAATCGAAAATAACGCTTATACTTTATTAGCGCTGGCCATTAAAATGAACAGCAAGGAGATTTTCCAAAAACTGATTGATGAAAAAGCTGATCTAAACAAAATCTGTGATGGAAAAACACCATTAATGTTTGCGGCAAAATATGGCAATACAGAGTTAGCAAAAAAACTTCTGGCCAACGGAGCAAAAAAAGACACGAAAACCTCAGCAGGCTACACTGCTTTAGATTATGCCCGAAAGTATGAAAAACCCGAAATGATTAAGCTTTTAGAATAAGTTCCCCTTATTTCCCAAAACCAGTTTTACGATTTTACAATAATTAAAAGAATAGACCGCTTAATCAAATAACATTTATTGCCAAAACTTATCAATTGGTAATAAAATTTAATTTAGATTTGTATATTCTTAAAAATTATTCTTATGAAAAAAATAATCTCTACTACCTTTCTATTTGGAATGTTACTGTCTGGCAGTATGTTATCTGCTCAGAAAATGACTCAGGAAAAGATGAAAGCCATTTATTCTGATGATATAGCAACATTTAAAAAACAGTTTGCCCCGGGAGATTACAACAAATGTTTCCTTGTTGGAGATATACTTTATTCACCTCTTGGCTTCAGTGTTATGTCTGATAGAAAGAACATTATCAACTTCCTTTTGGACAACAAAGCCAACGTCAACAAAAAATGTCAGAACAAAACACCTCTTGAAGTAGCTGATGAAACAAAAGGTACTGAAGAAATAAAGAGAATTCTGATCGCAAAAGGTGGTAATAGAAATTAAAAAATCTAAAAACAATATATGAAACTTCCGAAAGGAAGTTTTTTTTATTTATAAAACCTGCAAAAATCTTATCTTTGCCAACGAAAAATTCAAGGTTCAAAAATGAACCTTAAACATTGAACTTTAAACAAATAATTATGTTTCGATCACACACCAACGGAGAGCTATCTCTGAAAAATCTGAATGAAGAAGTTACACTATCAGGATGGGTACAGACTATCCGTGATAAAGGATTTATGATTTGGGTAGATCTACGAGATCGTTACGGAATTACCCAGCTGGTTTTTGACCAGGAGCGCTCTTCTGCACAATTGATGGAAGAAGCTAAAAAACTGGGCCGTGAATTTGTGATTCAGGCTACCGGAAGAGTTATTGAAAGAGTAAGTAAAAACCCTAATATTCCAACCGGGGAAATTGAAATTCTGGTAGAAAAACTGACTATTCTGAACGACTCTCAGCTTCCTCCTTTTACTATTGAGGATGAAACAGACGGTGGTGAAGAATTAAGAATGAAATACCGTTACCTGGATATCAGAAGAAATCCGGTAAAAGATAAACTGATCTTCCGTCATAAAATGGCACAGAAAGTAAGAAATTATTTATCTGAAGAAGGTTTCATTGAAGTGGAAACCCCTGTTTTGATCAAGTCCACTCCGGAAGGCGCAAGAGACTTCGTGGTACCAAGCAGAATGAATCCGGGGCAGTTTTATGCATTACCACAGTCTCCACAGACTTTCAAGCAGCTTTTGATGGTAGGTGGAATGGATAAATATTTCCAGATTGTAAAATGTTTCCGTGATGAGGATTTGAGAGCTGACAGACAGCCGGAATTTACACAGATCGACTGTGAAATGGCTTTTGTAGAGCAGGAAGATGTGATGAACGTATTCGAAGGAATGACTAAAACTCTTTTAAAAGATATTACAGGCCAGGAATTCGGAAACTTCCCAAGAATGACTTTCGCGGATGCAATGAGAAAATACGGAAATGACAAACCGGATATTCGTTTCGGGATGGAGTTCGTAGAACTGAATGAGCTGGTAAAAGGGAAAGACTTTAAAATATTTGATGACGCAGAACTGGTTGTCGGAATCAATGTAGAAGGTTGTGCAGAATATACAAGAAAGCAAATTGACGAACTTGTTGATTGGGTAAAACGTCCTCAGATTGGAGCTTCAGGAATGGTTTGGGCAAAATTCCAGAATGATGGAGTGAAAACCTCATCGGTGAACAAATTCTACAACGAAGAAGATTTAGCAAAAATCATCGAAAAATTCGGAGCTAAAGAAGGAGACTTAATGTTGATTCTTTCCGGAAATGAGAATAAAGTAAGAGCTCAGCTTTCTGCATTAAGAATGGAGCTTGGAAACCGTTTGGGATTAAGAAAAGGAAATGAGTTTGCTCCACTTTGGGTAGTTGACTTCCCTCTATTGGAATGGGATGAAGATACTGAAAGATACCATGCAATGCACCACCCTTTCACCTCTCCAAAACCAGAAGATATTCACTTATTGGAAACGGATCCTGGAAAAGCAAGAGCCAACGCTTACGATATGGTTCTTAACGGAAATGAAATCGGAGGAGGATCTATCAGAATTTTTGACAGAGATCTTCAGTCTAAAATGTTTGATTTATTAGGATTCACCAGAGAAGAAGCAGAAGCTCAGTTTGGATTCCTAATGAATGCGTTCAAATATGGAGCTCCGCCACATGGTGGTTTAGCATTCGGATTTGACCGTTTGGTAGCCATTCTTGATGGAAATGAAGTAATCAGAGATTATATCGCATTCCCTAAGAACAATTCAGGACGAGATGTAATGATTGACGCGCCGGCCTCGATTGCTGATGCACAGCTCGACGAATTAGAATTACAATTGAATTTAAAAGCATAAATGTAAAGCGGGGTTTTTGCCCCGCTTTTTTTATATCATCAATTACAGGGATCTTCAATTTACCTACAATTTCCATGCTCTATATCGACAATATTACTTAAAAAAAAAGAAGATCACATTTTGGCTGCCATGGCTGTATAAATTTAATCATGTCTTATTAATTTGTTAATAGAATAAACTTTACGTGAGTGTAATGTGCAGTTTCAATCACTATATCAAATATTTGTGAAATAATTAGATTTGAAAATAAGTAGTAAAAATTAAATCAAAATAAATTATTTAACGAAACAAATACATTTTTCGAATAAAAACACAACAAAACAATCAATATATTATGTTATATTTAAATAATAACTTTTATTGATATATTTACCACACACAGCTGAATTATAATGAAGACTTAATCAAACTTAGGGATTGATGTGTTTTAACCATCTTTTGCGCATGATGATAATATAGCTGTTCATATTTAAAACCTGATCACCAAACCAATATTAAATAATATGAAAAGCAAACTATTACTATTATCAGGATGCCTTATTTTGGCACTGAATTCATGTAGGTCGGATATTGAAAATGCACAGGCAGATTCAATGGATCAAACCACGACAAAGCTAGACAATGCAAAGATTCACAAATTCTTAATCAACGGAAATTACACGTATGTCAATGAAGTAAACGGTGAATATTTTTACGCCGATGACATTACGATTAGCCCTGAGCAGTTTGACAAGTTAAAGATGCAGGCCAGTTCTGAAATGTCAACCGTTGAAAAAAGTACCATTGTAAGCTCCTTTATTAAGACATGGCCGAATGCAACCGTTTATTATACATTACCCAGCCAGGGAAGTATGAGTACTCAGAATTACAATACCTTCCTTACCAATATCAACAAAGCGTTTGATATGATTTCTTCTCAAACCAGTGTTCAGTTTGTTGAACGCACCAATCAAACAGAATATATTACTTTTACTTATACAACCTCCAATAGCTCTCCCCTTGGATGGCAAAAAAACAGGGTTAATGGCATTAAAATTTATAATATTACTTATCCCGCCATTATCGCTCACGAAATAATGCACTCAATGGGAATCATGCATGAGCAGTGCCGCCCAGATAGAGATCAGTACATCATTGTAGATGTTAACAAAGCTGTGGAAGGAAGCCGTCATAACTTCAATCTTTATAATGATTATGCAGGACATGGGGCATTTGATTTCGGGTCAGTCATGATGTATCAGTCTACAGACTTTGCTATAGATGCAAGCCAGCCTGTAATGACCAAGCTGGACGGATCTACATTTACCAAGCAAAGGACAGGATTGTCTGCAGGTGACTATGCCGGAATAAATCATTTGTACGGACCTGTTAATGCCTCTTCTGCAGTCAACGGAACTTATACCATGACAACGGCTTTAGCGAGTGATAAAAATTTAGACATTTCCGGAAGTTCCACTGCAGACGGCACCAGCATCATTCTGTATTCAGCTTCTACAGGAAATAACCAGAGATTTACTTTCAGCAAATCAGATCATGGATATTATATCATCAAATCTATATTGGATCCTGCAAAGGTTTTAACCGTAAAAAGTAACGGAACAACGAATGGAACAGCTGTTGAATTAAGAACCAATTCTAATGCAGATTCTCAGAAATGGTTATTATTCAATCTGGGAAATAATGGTTTTGGATTCGCTCCTAAGAATGCGCCAGCACTGAGATTAGAAGTAAAGAATGGAGCAACTACTAATCTTACTCCTATTGTAATCGGTACTACGGATCAAACGGTTCAACCTTCTACAAAGCAGCGTTTTGTGCTTACAAAAGTTAACTAAACTTCTTTATACAAATAAAAAAGAGGTTAGGAAATACACTTCCTAACCTCTTTCTCTATTTGATAACTATTTATTAGATTAATTTCAACATCTCATTTCTTCCCGGACCTGTTGAAAGATAAGCCACCGGAATCCCCAATTCAGCTTCCAAAAATGATAAAAATTCAATTAACTCCTGTGGTAATTCTGAAGGATTTTTCATTGTAGAAAAATCAGCATTCCAGCCGTTCATCCATTTCAGTACAGGCTTTCCATTTTCCGGAAGTATCCCTGAAGCCGCTACTGTTTTTCCATCTTCCAGTTCATAGTGGGTACAAACAGCTACAGATTTCAATCCGCTTAAAACATCTGCCTTCGTCAGAACCAGCTGCGTCACTCCGTTGATCATTACGGCGTATTTTAAAGCAGGTAAATCCAGCCAGCCTGTTCTTCTCGGACGTCCTGTATTGGAACCAAACTCATTCCCTTTAGTTCTGATCTCTTCTCCTAATTCATCAAACAACTCTGTTGGAAATACTCCGTTCCCTACTCTCGTACAATATGCTTTAGCAATTCCAAATATTTCACCGATCTTTTTCGGTGAAACACCTAACCCACTGCTCGCTCCTGAAGCTGTTGTGGAAGAAGAAGTTACATAAGGATAGGTTCCGTGGTCAATATCAAGCATGGCTGCCTGAGATCCTTCAGCCAATATTGTTTTTCCTTCAGCCAAAGCATTGTTTAAATACATTTCGGTTTCTGTACACTTAAATCTCTTCAGAAAATCGACTGCTTCAAAAAACTCATTACTGATATCTTCTAAAGATGGCAGCTCTATATTTCCCTCAGCAAGCATTTTGTAATCTCTTGCTAAAATATGTTTTACCCTGCTTTCAAAGTCCGGAGCAAACATATCTCCTATTCTTACATTCTGTCTTAAAATTTTATTTGAATAGGCCTGAGCAATCCCATTTTTAGTTGTTCCAATGGTAGTATAATCAGAACTCTCCTCCATAAAAATATCCAGAAGCTTATGGGTAGGAAGTACAAAGTGAGATTTCAATGAAATAACGATATTATTTTCCGGCTGAACAGTCTCATCAAATGCCTGAAGGTTTATAATCTCTTTTTTAAAGCTCACCGGATCCAGAACCGTTCCCGTACCGATAACGTTCTGCACTCCTTTCATAAAGATTCCCGAAGGGATCATTTTAAGCGTAATTCTGCGGCCATTTCTTTCTATGCTGTGCCCAGCGTTAGATCCGCCGTTAAAACGCGCTGTAATGTCATAACTTTCACTGATAAGATCAATAAACTTTCCTTTTCCTTCATCACCCCATTGTAATCCTAATACAATATCCATATTCGTACTTTAATTTTTATAGGGCAAAGCTATGACAGTCAAATAGAAAGACCATTGCCATTTGACAAAAAGGGTTTAATAAGAAATTAGATGTTAGATGTTAGATGTTAGATGTTAGCCAAATTTACAAAGTCTGTTGTTCCTGCACACTCATTAGTATCATCTATCAATGATCATTCATCATTGATCATTCTAGACTATATTTCTTCTGATCCGGCTTAATGAAGAAGGAGTAACCCCAAGATAGGAAGCCAGCATGGACTGTGGAACTCTATTGGCAAGTCCGGGATAATGGTTTAAAAAATGAATGTACCGTGATTTCGCATCCTGATTCAGCATGATACTTGCCACCTTTAACTTGTTCTCCACCACAAAGGCATGAATTCTGGCAAATAAAACCGGCCACACCGCAATTTTCTGTTCCAGGATTTTAAAATATTGAAGATCCATCACCAAAAGTACAGCATCGGTAATAGCTTCAATATCTTCATGCGCAGGCAGCTGATCTGTAAACCCTTGAAAATCTCCGATAAATCTCCCTTCATAGATGAAATACCTGGTAAAATCATCACCTTGTTTATTATAATACAAAGACCGGAATACTCCTTTTTTTACAAAAGCAATTCTTTGGCTCACCTTTCCTGCTTCTACAAAAGGTTCTCCTTTTTTTACAGTGACTTCCTGAATGCCATCAGCAATTAAAAGCTCATCCTGAGGATTCAGTGACCCGAATTTTTTGATATAATTAAAAAGTTCTTCCATGTTGTATTGTATCCACAGATTGCGGAAAGATAAAGATATAAAAGTCAGCGCTAAAAACAATTGTCATTTGACAACAAAGCCATCTAAAGGTACCACACGGGTGTTCAACGGCATATTAATTGCTTGATTTTTAAAAACGTAAGACAATGAAAGCAATTTGGAATGGCGCCATTGGCTTCGGTTTAGTGAACATTCCTGTTAAAATTTATTCGGCAACGGAAACCACAAAATTGGATCTTGATATGCTTGACAAATCTGATTTTTCCAATATACGGTTCAAAAGAGTGAATGAAAACACAGGAAAAGAAGTTAAATGGGAAAACATCGTCAAAGGTTATCTCATGGACGACAAATATATCGTTCTTGATGAGGAAGATTACGAAGCTGCAAGCCCTGAAAAGTCAAAAATACTCTCTATTGACCAGTTTGTAAAAGAGGTTGAAGTAGACAGTGTGTATTTTGAAAACCCCTACTATCTGGAGCCTCAGAAAAATGGAGAAAATGCCTACAGGCTTTTACTGAAAGCTCTTGAAAAAACAGCTATGGTGGGAATCGGAACATTTGTACTCCGTGAAACGGAAGCCATTGGAATGATCCGTCCGTACAAAGATGACATCCTCGTCCTCAACCGTTTGAGGTTTGATCAGGAAATAAGGGATTATAAAGATTTAAAAATTCCCGCTCAAAAAGCCCCGAAACCGGCAGAACTTAAAATGGCGGTTAACCTCATCGAGCAACTTTCTCAGGAATTTGATCCTGCAATGTACAAAGACACCTATTCTGATGAACTGATGAAGATCATTAAGCAGAAAGCAAAAGGCAAAAATATAAAAGCTAAAAAAGCACAGCCTGCAAAAGAAGGTAAAGTGATTGACCTCATGGCACAGTTAAAAGCCAGCCTGAATACTTCTAAATCCAAATCCGCATCATAATGGCTCTTAAAGATTATAATAGTAAAAGGAAGTTCGATGAAACCAGCGAACCAAAAGGAAAAACCAAGAAAAGTAAAGACAAACTTATTTTTGTGATTCAGAGACATGCTGCTTCCAGACTTCATTATGACTTCCGGCTTGAAATGGAAGGTGTACTGAAAAGCTGGGCAGTTCCAAAAGGTCCGTCATTAGATCCAAAAGACAAACGTCTGGCCATGATGGTAGAAGATCATCCTTACGATTATAAAGATTTTGAAGGAAATATTCCTGAAGGAAATTACGGAGCCGGACAAGTGGAAATCTGGGATAGCGGAACTTATGAACCTCTGGAAGAAAATTCTAAACTTACAGATGAAAAAGAACTTCTGAAGGAGTTACATGCAGGTTCTTTAAAGTTTATTTTACATGGTAAGAAACTCAAAGGAGAATTTGCTTTGGTGAAAATGAAAAATAGTGAAGATAACGCATGGCTTCTAATTAAACATAAGGATGAATTTGCAGAAGCCCCTTACGATGCTGAAGAAAATACTTCCCAAAAATCTCTGGTCACAAAATTTTTAGAGGAAAAAAAAAGCCTAAAAATAAAAGAAAAAAAGAACTCATAACATCTGACAGTCCTTTCAGAAGTGTTAATTCTTTAACCAACGAAAAAAAACTGAAGTCTTTCATCAAACCTATGCTGGCTAAGCTTTCAGAGGAAGCCTTCAATGATAAAGACTGGATCTTTGAAATAAAATGGGACGGTTACAGAGCAATTGCAGACCTCAGTAAAGATACTCCACTCTTCTATTCCCGAAACGGAATTTCATTTTTATCCAAATTCGAAAAAATAGCCTTGGAGCTCGAAAAACAGAAACACCATATGATTCTGGACGGCGAAGTTGTAGCCTATGACAAACAGGGAAAGCCTAATTTCCAGCTTTTACAACAAATCGGGGATAATCCCAGCACAGCTCTTGTTTATCAAGTTTTTGATCTTCTTTGGCTTAATGGCCATTCTACAGAAGACCTTCCTCTTATCCAGCGGAAAGAACTCTTAAAGGAAGCTCTTACAGAAACTGGCAGTATTACATATTGTGATCATATTCCGGAAAAGGGTATTGAATTTTTTGGTCAGATGAAAAAAATGCAGCTGGAAGGTATGATTGCGAAACGGGCAGACAGCACCTACAGTGAAAATCACAGAACTGCTGACTGGCTTAAAATAAAATTCTCCAATACTGATGAGGTTATTATTTGTGGTTTTACTGAACCCAGAGGCACACGGGAAAGTTTCGGAGCATTGATTTTAGGAAAATATATCAATTCCCAACTTACTTACTGTGGCCATACAGGTACAGGATTTAATAATAATTCTTTGAAAGAGCTCTATAAAAGGTTTCAGAAATTAATTGTAAAATCTTCACCTTTCGAAACAGTTCCAAAAACCAATATGCCGGTAACATGGGTAAAACCTGAACTGGTTTGTGAAATAAAATATTCTGAAATTACCCGTGACGGAATCTTCAGGCATCCGGTTTTCATGCAAATCAGAGAAGACAAAAGTCCGGAAGATCTTAAAGAATCATCCTTCACCGAAAAACCTAAAGAAATGAAAACAAAAACTGCATCAAAAAAAACGGAGGTTACTGAGAAAGAAAAAGAGATCACTTTAGATAAGCATCTTGTAAAACTTACGAATCAGAATAAGGTTTATTTTCCTGAAGAAAATATTACGAAAGGAGATGTCATAGACTATTATCAATCTATAGCACGTTATATTCTGCCTTATTTAAAAAACCGTCCCCTTTCTCTCAATCGATTTCCCAATGGAATTGAGGAACAAAGTTTTTATCAGAAAGATGCAGGAGATCATATTCCTGAATGGATAAAAACCACACAGGTATATTCTGAATCGAATGATAAATATATTGATTATATTTATTGTAATGACAAAGCAACATTAGCGTATCTCAATAATTTAGGCTGTATTGACCTCAATCCATGGAACAGTTCTTTACCCGATCTTGAACATCCTGATTATCTGGTTTTAGACCTGGATCCTTCTTCAAAGAATACATTTGATGAAGTAATCGAAACGGCTCTTCAGGTGAATGAAGTTTTAAAATCAATTAAAATAAAAGGCTATTGCAAAACTTCAGGGAGTACGGGAATTCACATTTATATCCCGATGGGTGGCAAATATGATTTTGACCAGGTAAAAGATTTTGCTCATATCCTCATGAAGCAGGTGAATGATAAGCTGCCTAAGATTACAACGTTAGAAAGAAGCCTTCAAAAAAGGGATAACAAAAAAATTTATCTCGATTATCTGCAAAACAGAACGGGCCAGACTCTGGCAAGTGCTTACAGTCTGAGACCTAAACAAGGTGCTGCCGTTTCTATGCCTTTGGATTGGGATGAATTAAAATTTGGGCTGAAACCAACAGATTTTACAATTACCAATGCACTTGACAGAATTAAAGAGAAAGGAGACCTGTTCAAACCGGTTTTGGGTAAGGGAATTGATATGATAAAGGCTTTGGAACTGCTTCAGAATATTGATTAATTTCAATATTTTTGCACCCAAAACTTTTATCATGGAGGAAGCAGTCAAATTACCATTATATTTCAATGAAGATACTGAAAGGGAAAATCAGAAATTTTTCTTTCGGTATATATGGAAAAAGCAATTCGTTGAACTAAAAAAAGCAGTCATATATGCTCTGCTATTTCTTGCACTGGGATTTCTCCCTTTAAAATCTCTTAATCTAGGTCCGGTTTCCATCATTTTTAAATATGGAAGTTTTTTATTTATAGGATATATTTTCTTGCTTTTATATCAATATTTCACTACTAAAAATAAAACCTTCAACTTAATAGAAGAACAAATTGAAAACCTCAGAAGAAAAGATGATGAAATCAGTTTTGTAACGCTTAATAAGGAGAGTATCACTGTTAAAAACCCATTCCATACCATCAACTGTGTCTGGAACAAAACTCATTACAAAATTATTGATCAATATCTTATTTTAAATATGGTTAATAATAAGATCAATTTCATTTTTACAGAACCAGAGTTTAAGGAAAATGAATATAAAATTCTCTTAGATTTTCTTCATCAATATTCTAAAAAAGAGAAGTAAAAATCTGTATCGATATTTTAAAACAAAAGCTCCTACATTAATACAATGCAGGAGCTTTAAAAAAATTAAATATAATTATTGATTATAAACATGAATATCTCGTTGTGGAAAAGGAATTCCTATTCCCGCTTTATCGAGAGCTTCTTTACAACCGATGATTAATTCTTCATTCATTGCCCAGAAGTTTTCAGTGGAAGCGCTCACTCTTATGGATAAATTGACAGCGCTATCTCCCAGCTGGGTCACCACTACTTGCGGCGCAGGTGTTTCAAGAGCATATTGATTACTTTTAATAACATTCATTAAAATATCTTTGGTTTGTCTTAGATCTGCATCATAGGCAACCCCTATATCCAATGATGTTCTTCTTGTTCCTAATTGCGTAAAATTGGTAATACTATTATTTGAAACTACTCCGTTTGGAATAACGATGAGTTGGTTTTGCGGAGTGATTAGTTTTGTATGAAAAATATCTATTGCATCTACCGTCCCTGAAACTCCGGAATTGGTAGAAATAAAATCCCCGATTTTAAAAGGTTTTAATAGTAAAATTAATATTCCACCTGCAAAATTTGTTAGAGATCCCTGCAAAGCTAAACCTATAGCCAAACCTGCAGCACCAATCATTGCGACAAATGCAGAAGTCTGTACTCCCAACTGTGTCACCACAACAATAAACAACAGAATATTAAGTCCCCAGTTGATAATATTTAAAAGAAAATGCTGTAGAGAAGCTTCCATATTTCTTTTTTTGAAAGCTTTCTCCACCAGTTTCTTAATCATTCTGATCATCCATGACCCGATAAGATAAATTAATAATGCAGAAATAATTGCAGTAAAAATTCTCGGTGCCCATGAAATGGCTGAAGAAATTAAGGTATCCCAGTGTTGTTGAATGTTGTTCAGTTCTAAATCGTCCATTTTTGTACGTATGTATGTGTTTTATTATTTATGTCAATAGATATTAACATCTTCTGCAAGACTTAAAATGAAATTGAACAAAAGTATATTCCGGTTCAAAAAGAAATTCACTTTACACCAGCCTAGTGAAAGTAAAAATATGATAGATTAAAATAGATTGACAGCAGAACAGATTGTTTCTGCTTTACTCAATAATCATTCAGAAATTGAATCTTGCAGGAAGAAATAATTTTCAGGTCATAGAATTACAAAAACGATACCGAAGTGTGGTATTCATCAAAGAAAAATAATGTTAATGAACATTACTTAAGGTAATTTTGCGGCCAGGCTTTCCGGTAAAAGTCTAAGAATATGGTAGATAATCTTCCATTTAAAATTTGGAACAATGGTAAAGGAGTTTCCTGCATTAACAATAAATTTGGCCACATAATCCGGTTCCATAATCAAGGATTCATTCAATTCCAATCCTTTATTAATCTTTGTTCTGATATAACCAATAACCAAAGCATTGACAATGATGTTACGGGAAGCTAACTCCTGTCTTAATCCAGCCAAAAACTGGGTAAATGCGGCTTTTGTACTTCCATACACAAAATTACTTTTTCTTCCTCTTACTCCGGACAGTGAAGAGAGCCCAATGATTCTTTCCAGGTTTGAATTGGTTTTATCCATTGCCATAATGCTCAGGATTGACACCCCACCCATATAATTGACTTCCATCATTTGTTTGGCACCTTTAAAATCAGTTAAAGCTTTTTGATTGTCTACTAAAAAGCCTGCAGCATACACTACAATATGAGGTTTTACAGAAAGGCTGGAATAAAATTCATGATGAGAATCAAAATCTGCGGCATCAAAGTATAAAACAGAAATTAGTGAGCGGTTCAGATTGTTTGAATCAATAAAATCGTCCAAAGATGTTGTATTTCGGGAAGCTGCAATGACTGAAAACCCTTTTTCAGTATATTGTATCATACATTGTTTTGCTACATCTGAATTAGCGCCAAGAATAAGAACGGTTTTATTTGTGTTTTGATTCATTGGACAAAGATAAATTTTATTAGCCACTAATTCCACCGATATATAAAAACCCTATAAAAAAGCTGCGGCGGGTGAACGAAGTTCACCCGCCGCAGCAAATATTTTCAGACTGAATTATTTTTTTTCTTCAGTTGCTGTTTCTTTTTTGTCTTCTGCCTTCTCAGCAGTTTTTGCTTTATCTCCAAAACGAGCTTCTGTCATTTCTCTTGAAACTGCTGCTTTTTCGAATTTCAGTTTTCCGGATAATGTTTCGATAACAAAACCGTCATCCTGAACCTGAGCAATTCTTCCGTGAAGACCTGATGTAAGAACTACTCTTGTTCCTACTTTAAGGTTTTCCTGAAAGTTTTTCTCCTGCTTCTGTTTTCTCATCTGAGGTCTGATCATCAGGAAATAAAATCCTACAAACATCACCCCCATCATGATCAGCATCATTGGTGATGATCCACCTGCTGCCTGTAAAAATAGTGTCAACATATTGTAAATATTATGGTTGAATGTTTGCTGTGAAAGTTAATCTGATTGGAGCTTTTTCTACGTTTGCAAAAACATCTGCATACTTCTGAACGTTTCCGTCAAAGCTTGAAGAATCGAAATGCAAAGTAACTTTTCCTTTTTTACCCGGCATAATCGGTTCTTTTGTAAAGTCTGGCGCTGTACATCCGCATCCTGGCTTCACTTCAGAAATGATCAATGGGTTTTTCCCTGTGTTGGTAATTTCATATACGTGCTCTACTTTATCTCCTTTTTTGATTTTTCCAAAATCGAAGCTGTTTTCAGATAAAGCTACAGAAGTAGATGGTTCATTAGAAACCGGAGCAGCTGCTTCACCCGATACAGGCGCTGCCGCAGAATCAGTGGTTACCGGAGCCGCAACAGCTGCAGAATCAGTAGTTGCAGTTTCAGTGCTTTGAGTTTCTTTGTTCTCCTTTTTACATGAAATTAACCCAAAGCCTATAATAGACAAGGCGATAATTGATAACGTCTTTTTCATTTTATATTCTATTTTGATCTTTACAATATTTATCTAAAATACCATTGATGAAGATATTGGAACGGTCTGTAGCAAATACTTTTGCAATTTCAATATATTCATTAATGATCACTCTTGAAGGGGTAAAAGCAAAGTTATCAAGCTCTGCAATGGCTGTAGACAAAATTACTTTATCCATTAAAGAAACTCTTTCCAGATCCCAGTTTTCCAATCTTTCTTCCAGCTTCTTTTCGTTGTTTTCCCAGTTGTTCAGAGTATCTCTCAACAATTTTGCAGCGAATGTTTTATCTTCTTCATCTTTAATCATTTTGATCAAAGTTCTGCTTTCTTCATCTTCTCTCAGGAAACCGATCGTTTTTTGTACCATGGAGTTGGCAATGTGAATATCATCATACCATGAAAGTTCTTTATCTCCAAGATAATCATGAAAATCTTCATTTTCAGCAATATATCTTAAAAATAATTTTCCGATAAACTTCTGATCTTCTTCAAAAGAGTATCCATCTTCTTTCATGAAATCCTGATAACGCTTTCCAGCAGTAATTCTTTGGAAAGTTTTTACCAATAGATCATCATGCATATCCCATTTCAACTGCTTATGCTGACCTGTAAAAAACAATCTTTCAGGATTTTCTTCCAGTTTAAGCAATACCTGGTTGTTGATGAATTTTTGGTTAGGATTAATGTCAGAATCAGTTTTAAGATATTTGTTCTTCCCAATTTCGATCTGGTGTTCTGCCAATTCTTTAAGAGCCACCAAAAAATTGAGCTGGTAAATGTATAGATAATAGATTTTCTCTATACCAGCAAACATGTTTTTCTCTAAAACATCAAACTTTACAGGATTTTGGTAGTATGAATACACTGTCTGTACTACTTTTTCACGGATTTGTCGTCTTCCTAACATTCAAAGAGCTTTTTTATGGGGGCAAAGATACAAAATTTAAAATTGATGAAATTCGTAGTGTGATGACATTTTTGTAATTTTGTACAACTATATGAAAGCGCTTAAAACCTTAAACCCCTATTTTTGGAAACACAAAATACTGTTGTTTTGGGGAGTACTATTTATTATTGCCAGTAATTTCTTCAATATATATAAAGTACAGTTTGTAGGAAAATCTGTGGATGAGCTTACAAAAAACGGAAACCTTGGCTTTAACAATCAGGTTTTGATCTATGTTGGAATTATTGTAGGCTGTTCACTTCTGACCGGATTCTTCACTTTCATGATGAGGCAGACCATTATTGTAGCTTCCAGAAGAATAGAATACGAGCTTAAAAATAAGATCTACAGACATTATCAGGATTTATCTTTAACGGATTATAAGCAGACCACCATCGGAGATCTGATGAACAGATTGAGTGAAGATGTTGTGGCAGTAAGAATGTACCTTGGTCCCGGAGTGATGTATGTAGCTAATTTGATCGTCCTGGTATTGATTACAGCTATTTACATGGTAAAAACAGATGCTTCTATGACGATGTGGACTTTACTTCCGCTTCCGATTTTATCTTATGCCATTTATAAAGTAAGTTCGATCATTAACAAAAAGTCGAAGATCATGCAGAAAAGCCAGTCTGCGATTTCCACTTTTGTACAGGACAGCTTTTCCGGAATTCGGGTGGTGAAATTTTTCGCGAGAGAAAAATATATTGAGAAAAACTACGGGGTAAAAGTCACAGATTATCAAAATAAAGCATTAGATCTTGCCAAAACAGAAGCGTATTTCTTTACTATTATTCTTTTTGTCATCGGATTATTAAACGTAGCGGTCATCTGGATTGGAGGATCCAAATATATTGCAGGGGAATTGAGTATCGGTAAAATTGCAGATTTCTTTATGTATATCAACACCCTGATTTTCCCTTTCTCTATGGTAGGATGGGTAACTTCCGTCAATCAGAGAGCTGAAGCATCGATGCAGAGGATCAATGAATTTATGGATAAAAAGTCTGAGATTGTTAATACCAATTTTGAAAATTATCCTATCAAAGGAGATATAGAATTCAGAAACGTTTCTTATATATATCCTAATACAGGAATCAAAGCGCTGGATAATTTAAGTTTTACTGTAAAAGCCGGAGAATCATTAGCTATTATGGGTAAAACCGGAAGCGGAAAATCAACGATTGCCTTGCTTTTATGCAGACTGATTGATCCTAGTGAAGGAGAGATCCTGATTGATGGCAAAAATCTGAAAGATCATAATCTGTACAACTACAGAAACTTTATCGGATATATTCCTCAGGAGAGCTATCTATTCTCTGATTCTATCGAAAATAATATTGGTTTTGCGATTGATAATCCTTCTCATGAGAAAGTGGTAGAGTACGCAAATATTGCCGATGTTCACAAAAATATTGTGGAGTTTAAAGATGAATATAAAACACTTGTAGGTGAACGGGGAGTTATGCTTTCCGGGGGACAAAAGCAAAGAATTTGTATCGCAAGAGCCTTAATTAAGGATCCTAATATCATTATTTTTGATGATTCCTTGTCTGCATTAGACACTGAAACGGAGCAGAATATTCTGGAAAATATTGATAAAAAAATCAGTAATGCGACTTCCATAATTATCACACACAGAGAGTCTAGCGCTCAAAAAGCCCATCAAATTATCAACCTTACCGAAATTGCCAATTCTGTAACTGCTTAGCCATTTCGTTCTCAATTGTTAAATAAATCATAAAAAAAATTTTGTGATTAAAAGAATTCTTTTATATTTGTTCTTAACAAGATTAAAAAATATCTAACAATGAGTGAATACAAGGAACGCCATGAAAATGAGATTTTCACGAAGGTGTTAAAAGCAGGGAGAAGAACTTATTTCTTTGATGTGCGCGAGACGAAAGCAGGAGATTATTATCTTACAATCACTGAGAGTAAGAAGAATTTCGGAGAGAATGGGGAAGCTACATTCGAGAAGCATAAAATTTACCTTTACAAGGAAGATTTTAAGAGTTTCCAGGAGATGTTTAATGAGTCCACAGATTTCATCATTAATGAAAAGGGTGAGGATGTAATTTCAGAAAAACATGATAAAGACTTCAAAAGCAAATCATTCACAATTGATTCTGACGACGAAGTTTAAAAAAAGAATATCTAAAAACACAAGCATCTGAAAAAGATGCTTTTTTTATGCGCTGCCATCAGGGAGTCTATCCAGGATTTTATTGTTACAACACATATCATAATAGAGTTTGGCTAAAGCCATTGGTTATTTATATATAAAAAAACGGGCTAAAGCCCGTTTCTATTGATAATTATGATGAATATTTATATTTGAAATTCGTCATTACTGATTCTCCAATCATCTTACAGATATCATTTCTTTTAATTCGTCCTTATCAGATTCTGATTTCAGGAAACTGAATAATTCGGTTGGCAATCCGTCTTTACAAGGATCTGCACTTCTGTTGTTCATGTTATTCACACTGTTTGTAACTTGCGCAGCAGAAAACATAACAATGCCTCCATCTTTTCTGAGAGTAACCAATTCTTCATTCTTAGTACTTGAATCAAAATTTCCGAAACACATTACATTATTTTGGGTTTGCAGAAGCGGAAACTTTTCAGAGGTAACACCTAATAAAGTATTTCCATTCAATTTAAATAATTTATAATCGCCATCAAAGTTTCTGTGAGCAATAATTTCAGCAGCACCATCAGCATCAATGTCTCCAACAGCCAAACCTTTCCAGTCTGAAGCTGAACCCCAGTTTGTAAATTCAGTGATTTCTGTGAGAACACCACTATCATTGACACGGTAAACATGGAGACCATTATGTATTAAATTATTATCGTCAGCATCAACAAGCAGTACGATTTCATCTTTACCATCTTTATCAAGATCACCTGACGCAACTGCTTTGATTTTAGAATTCGCAGGCAGATTAAGTGTATTTAAATACACTGATTGCATATCTGTGCCAACAAATCTATACACCTTGACTTCTTTATTAAAATTTCTTACTGTAATCACATCATCCTTTCCGCCGCTGATAAAGTTTCCGGCTGTAACGCCCACCCATTCTGATTGTGCTCCCCAGCCTGTATACTTTGTATGCTCAACAATATTACCGTTTTCAACTTTTAAAACATATAAACCATTTTTGTCGGCATCTGCATGATCACTTAAAGCTATCATTTCACTTTTATTATCTCCAAAAAAATCACCGGCAGCTAATCCTTTCCAGTTATATGAAGCACCCAATACCTTACTGCTGGTAACTTGTTGAAATGCTCTATCATGGGGCTCCAAAGTCTGCATCAATCCATCAAAATTTCTTAAGACAACGAATTCATCATCGCTGTCTCCATCAAAATTACCGCTGGCAACTCCTCTCCAGTCAGAATCTTCACCATACTCGTGATCTGTATTGACAGGTACAATTAAATTTTCAAAATTTGATAAAAGTGCCCAGGTGATAGACGAATCAAATACAGTTATGTTACTATAATAATTCTTGGCAGCCTGTAAATCAGAAACTATCTGATATAATGTTTTATCATCATATTGAGATAAATACAACCATAAATATGCCGTATAAGTTCCATATCGAGGAGTTAAAGTAGGATCAGAGGTATTAATATTATACTTGATATTCCAATTCTCACCATTATAATTGACCCCATTTTTTATATGTAAAGGAGAGATATAAATATCTTTCGTCAACGTTTTAGTATACGCATTTATATCTGCAGTGGTATAAATAAGGCTTCCATTGATTGAAATACCATACTTATTACATTCATAAGGAAACGCTGCTGTCAAATCAGCGTGGGAAATATCTTCACGTAAGTCATCGTGTTTCCAATAGGTCCAGACATTTGATCCCAAAGTGGAATTAAGTTGGGTATTTGCTTTTATAAAATTAGCGATTTGATTGAGCTGGACAAGATAATCGTTCTCATCCGTTGCCCTGTACATCTGTACCAGCACTCTTCCAACAGAACTTTGCATGTTAAAAGGTAAGATTTCATCTGCATAATTTACTGGTGGATTATCATTCCGTTCTTTATAGTAACCTATACTAGCGCTGGTGCTAGGACCAGGCTCCAAGTACCATTGATCTCCATGATAATCAAGTGTTTCTTTTATTTTTTGTACAAGATCAGCAGCAATTGTCATATAATTTTGACCTGCATAACGACCCGTTGAATTATATACTAAATTTTGAATAGTAGTGTCATTCTTGACTATTGCCGCGAACTTAGCCATAGGATATGTAATATTAGCACTATGTACCAAGTGAGAATAAGGCAAGCCTGAATCCATTGTTGCATTGTAGTGGTTAGTAGACCAGGTAGGTCCTGAATATCCCCGGTAATCATATATCTTACTTAATCCCTGCACCTGATCTCTCAGATCGTCCCTTCTATCAATTGTATTTCCAATACACTTGATCAAAGTATTAGCATATTTTGGATCATGTGTTTTTTCATACATAAGAACCAATGCTTCCATATGAGCAGGAACTCCCCAGGCAAATTCAAGCTGGTCCGAACTTGTAGAATTACCATTCCACTGGTCGAGTCCTCTGGTATCAAACAGGCGTTTATAATAAGATTGAGGATTTGATTGGGAGTATGATAACATGGAGAAGAGCCCAATAGCAATAATAAAGAGTTTTTTCATATTAATAGTTTTGATTTGATATCATTTCAAAGAGAATTTCTTCCCATGATTCTGATTAAACAAATATAAAAGTTTCAATACTAATCTTTACATTTATTTTAAAGAACTTAATAAGAACCATTTTTGTACACTGGCTTAAGAATTATATACGTATGACGGAGAAAAGATTTTGGAAAGGGGATGAAAAAGAAGTGTCTGTATTTTTTGAAACAGACATAAAATAAAAAAGTACACTTGTAAAAAGTGTACTTTCTTTGGGTGAATGAGGGGTCTCGAACCCCCGACCTTCGGAACCACAATCCGACGCTCTAACCAACTGAGCTACAATCACCGTTTTGTGAGTGCAAATATAGAACATTTTCCTCAACTACCAAACAATTCCATCAAAATTTTTCAAAGAAATTAATTTCTCAGACGTAAAGCCCTCAGCATAAGTAACTCCCGATAACCGGCCTAAATCCTGTGCTCGGTATGTTAAGCTCTCATAAAAGTCTTTTGTGGTAATCGGAGTCTCGGGTTCTTTAGAAGTCGGGTCATAAAACTGAGTTTTGTAGGCCATGCAAGCTTCTAGTTTTGTATTAAGATGTTCTGAAATGTCAATTACAAATTCCGGTTTGATATCTTTCCATTGAATATAGTGAAAAACATGTTTAGGTCTCCATACTTCCTGATTCTCTCCATCCAATACCGTTTCAATTTTTCTCAGTCCGGACAAAAAGCACGCATCCGATACTAATTTCGCTCCTTTTGCATGGTCTGGATGTCTATCATCAATGGCGTTGGCTAACACGATTTCCGGACGGTATTTGCGAATCATTTTTACGATCCTCATTTGGTACTCTTCAGAATTTACCAAGAAACCATCTTTCATTCCCAGATTCTCTCTGGCTGAAAGTCCTAAGATTTTAGCAGCATCTGCGGCTTCTGACTTTCTGGTTTCATCAGTCCCTCTTGTTCCCAGTTCTCCTCTTGTAAGATCTACAACCACACATTTTTTTCCTTCAGAAACCATTTTAGCAATAGTTCCTCCGCATCCCAGCTCTACATCATCAGGATGGGCTCCAAAAGCAAGTATATCAGTTTTCATAGATTCAAAGATAGGATTTAAAATAAAAACTTCCCAAACATTACGAATGGGAAGTTTTAATATCTATAATTTAAAATTTAAATTACTTATTGATTTCTGCATTTAATTTTACAGCATCCTGATAAGTAGGATCTAGCTGTAAAGATTTAGCTACATAATCTTTTGCTTTTGCCGCATCAGAATCTTTGCTCATATAAGCTACCGCGAAGTAAGCGTAAGCAAGAGTCTGCTTGTTAGCCTCCTGATCAGCTGGTTTTACTGTACTGATGAATTTTTCATAAGCCAATTTTGCCGCATCATTGTTTCCAGCTTGCTGGTAAGAATACCCCTGGCTGTAATATGCAGGAGCCCAGTCAGGAAGAAGAGCTGACATTTTTTGCCATGTAAGAATTGCTCCATTCCAGTTTTTAATATCCTGGTAAGCTGTTGCCAATTTAAATAGAGCATCAGAATCCTGGTTGTTTGCCGCTACCTGCTTTTTCAATGCTTCAATTGCAGGGTTAGTAGGTCCTTTATCAACTTCTGATTGAGATACACCACCGCCACCTGCGATGTTAGCTAATTCAAGATCCCATTTCATGGTCTCATCTTTAGCAGCTTTTGCAATAGCAACTTTCTGCTGAGCTTCCGTCATTAAAGCTGTTTTTTTAGCAGCATCCTTTTCATCTTTTGCTAAACCTGCAGCGATAAGTCCTTGTAAACCTTGGTCAGCAGGCTGTACTCTTGTTTTTTCAGCCTGAGAAACGAAAGTATCCATATTCTGCTTGGCATCAGTATAGTTTTTATCTGCATACGCCTGGTAAGCTCTTAATTTGAACTTAATAGGATCATCGATTTTATCAAAGATTTTATCCAAAACCATTTTAGAGTTTGCATAATCTTCATTCGTGAAGTATAACTTAGCAATTTCTAATTGAGTATATGGATCTTCGTCAGCATATTTTGTATAGTTGATAAGATCCTGCGTTGCTTTTGCATTTTGTTGGTATCTGATATCATAACCAGCCAACGCTTTATATGCAGGAGCATAAGTAGCATCTACCCCAATAGCTTTATCAATGTTTTGTTTAGCTTGCTGCCATTGTTGTGCTGCCATCCATAAAGTTGCCATTCTTGTATAAACGGACGCTTTATTTTTAGCACTAGGTAATGCTTTATCATAAGCAGACATAGCCTCTCCCGGCATTCTCTTTAATCTGTAAGCATCTCCTAATGTATAGTAATAGTGTGCAGGAACACCTTTTTTCTGAGCTTTCTCAATCGCTTTAGTCAAAAACTGGATAGCTAGATCTGGTGAACTGTTTTTCTCAAATAAAGTTAAAGCTTCTGCCGCTCTGAACAGCACTTCAGCATCCTTTTCTCTTGAATCAGTAACTACTTTTTGAATTTCAGCAATGGCATTTTTATCTCCTTTACCTAATTTAACAGCAGCTAAACCAATTTTGTTTAGATAGCTTTTACTGTCAGCAGCTAAACCTTTGTTGAAATTTTCAGTTGCTTTAGCATAGTCTGGCTCTCCTTGTCTTAAGAAAGTATTTCCTAAATAGAAGTAGTTATCAGCTGTAGGCTCTTTAGCGATCATTTCAGTGAAATTTGTTTTTGCCTGCGCAAATTTATCACTGTCTATACTGTTAATACCATCCTGCAATGTCTGTGCAGAGGCAAAACCGGTAAAAAATACCACGGCTGCTCCAAAAGCAATCTTCTTTACATTCATATTCATTATATCTTTCATTTTATATTTTCTAATAATTGAGTTATATTCTACACAATTTTCAGACCAAATCAATATTTTATTAGGGATAAATTGTGAATTTAATTTTTTTAACGCATTTGTACCTCTCTCTTATATATGTTATAAGGCTGCAGACCTTCTTTCTGTACAATCTTTTGGCCTAAATGGGTACATGAAAACCTTATAAATCCATTAGCAATATTAAAATTGCCTTCGTTAATAAGGAAATAAAGGACTCTTGTAAACGGATATTCCATGGTACGAAGTCCATCGAAATCTGCCGTGTATGATTTTCCTTTCTCAACCACAGGAAGAACTTTCACCATATTTCTCAACCTTTCTGAAGTTTTATCATAAGGACGGCTAAAAGTATTAAGTCCAACAACGCCAATTTTGTTCGGATATTTTCCTAATTCCTCGATAATCTGTTGATTTCCCGGAATAATGGAAAATTTAAGGTCTTTTGGTTGTTTTTTAAGTTTTTCCGCAACAAAATTCAAATTACTTGAATTGGTTCCGTCGAAGATAAATTCTTTTTTATCAGACATCAGCCCACTGTTGATTTCCTCCATAGAAATACTTTCTTTCGGAGAATCTTTAGGAACAACAAATACGACTGCATCTGCAGCAAATTTGGAAGGAAGAAACTTCAAGTCTGTTCTTTCCTCATATGTTTTTATTTCTTCTGGGTTAAGATTTCTGGACATTACCACTGCTTTAGCACTTCCTTTAAGAAGATCAAGAAGTCCTAAATCTTCTTTCTTGGTTTCTACTTTGATGTGAGTGTCAGGATAGTTGATCATATAGCCTTCAGCTAATGCCTCTGTAACGCTTTGAAAAGATTCGTCAGTGAAAATTGTAAGATCACCTTTGTGATAGGAAGGAGCGTTTTTCTCCTTTTTGCAGCCTGCAAGCATTATGCTCAAAGCAAAAACTACTGCAAGCTTAAAACTATTCTTCATTTCTCGATTTTTTAATTCTTGAGATCGCCCTGTAAATTCTGAAAATACCATAAATAACAAGCACTACTCCCAATGGATAAGCAATAGCAGGTTCTAAATTAGTAAAGAAGAATTTGTAGACAATCACTACAATTCCTAAAACGATATAAAACAATCCCGTAACCAGGGATAACCAATTGAACATCATGTAACAAAAATACCAAAAAAAATAAAAAGAGAAGCATATGCTTCTCTTTTTATTTATATTTTGAATAAATAAGTCTTATTCAAAGTTCATAGTAAATGGTACGCTATAGTAAGATCTAACGCTCTCCCCGTTTCTCTTCGCAGGAGTCCATTTTTTAAGTTTCTTAACTACACGCATAGCTTCACTGTTGAAGTCGCCATTTGGAGATTTCTCTTCAATAGTAACATTTGAAACAGTTCCGTCTTTTTCTACAACGAACTTAAGCTTAGTTTTAAGCGTTCCTTCACCTCCTTCCATTAGAGAAGTATCAAAGTTATCCCCTAAGAATTTTCTTAATGCTCCCATACCTCCAGGATATTCTGCAGACTGGTCAACATCTTTATAGATCTCGTTAGGGTTATTTGCTTTTACCTCTGCTGTACTAGCTTTAGTACCTGTAGATGGTGGTGGTGGCGGTGGCGTATAAGCTGGAGCCTTTACCCCCTCCTGATTGTTCAAACCAGTTGTAGTTTCCAACTGCTTAGAAATTGGAGGTGGTGGAGTTTCAATTTTCGGAGCTTTTACAGGCTCAGGAACTACGTTCTGAATCACCTCAATTTTCTCTTCTTCTTTTGGAGGAGGTGGTGGTGGTGGTTCTTCGTCTTTAGGCTGCTCGATAATTGGTTCTTCTTCGATAATATCTACAAGGTCTGCCTTTACTTCTTGTTTAGGCGGAGCTGTAAGATTTTTAATCGTAAGATAGATGAACGGAGACAAAGCTGCCAAAAGGAATAAAGCTGTTCCGATGATAAAAGACTTTGTTAAAAGTCTCGGATACTGATGTCTAATATCATAGGCACCATATTCCTTGTTTCTATTTTCAAATACGATCTCGTCTAAAGTAAGATTCTGACCGTATACATTTTCATCTGCCATAGATTAGATATACAATTTTATGGTTAAATTACTTTGTAGCAGCTGGTGCAGCAGCACCTCCTACTTTCTTATCATAAATAGCTTTTTCCCAAGGCTTCACATCAGTAACACCGTACTGCTCACTTTTGGTAATTGCCATTTCGTCAAGAATATCAACAAAGTTCTTATATATAGCATCATCAGTTGGCTTAATGATCACGGTAAATTTCGTTTGATCTGCAGCTCTAGATTTTGCCTGCTGAATTACTTTTCTAATTCCTTCTCTATCAAGAGTAGTTTCCATAAGAGTCTGATCATTCAAGGAAGTAGCATCCTGTTGGTGCCAAAAAACTCTGTTATTTTTTCCTAATAAAATAGAAATTGAGTTAGAAAGTTTAATTTCTGTTGGAGGTGGTTTTTGTTTTTCATCTTTCGGTTTAGCCGGAAGACCCAAATCCATCACATTCGGTTTACTGAATGTAGTTGTGAACATAAAGAAGGTAATCAATAGAAAACCCAAGTCCACCATAGGAGTCATATCGACTCTGGTATTTTGCTTCTTGGAGCGAACCTTGCCGCCCTTTCCGCCTTTTTCTTGTACTTGTACTTCTGCCATTTCTAATGATATTATTATGGTTTACCTTCTTGTGATGTAATCAACCAAAATTTAAGAAAATCAATATCTCTTAAACCCTCAAATAGACTTTTAACTTTAGGGTATTGAGTTGTAACGTCACCTTTAATAGCTAACTTGTAGTCAGGGTTAACGCTCAAACTTTCTTTTACCCAATCAATTAATTGTTTATTTGTACTGTCCATAGGAATACCTGATGGACTCTTATAATTTTTCTGCTCATCTGCAGGCATATCCAAGTACCCTTTAAGCTGGTTCATTGGAACTCCAATTGCCTGAACTTTCTGGAAAGCTGCTTTTTGATTGTTGTCAAAAGTAATACCATACTTTTGTCCCATTTTATCCAAAAGAGCAAGTCTTTCTGATGCATTGTCTACTGGTTGGAAATAGAATTTCCCATCCGGAGTAGCGTTGATAGTCATTAAACTAGCATCAGGAAGCAATTTTTCCGAAATTGAAGATGGCGGTTTGATCTGCTCCACGTCAGGTTTTTTAAACTGAGTGGTCAAGATAAAGAACGTAAGAAGTAGGAACGCAACGTCACACATTGCGGTCATGTCCGTTACGACTCCATGTCTTTTAGGTTTGACTCTCGCCATTATTATAAAATATTTTTAATTAAACTTCTTTTAATTGCTAATGCAAATATCCTGCTAATTCTTAGTTGAATTCAGCAAAAGATTGTTGGATACTCATAGAGATCTCGTCGATCTTGTAAGTTAATCCATCAATTTTAGATGTAAAGAAGTTATAAAGGATAATAGCGATTGCTGAAGTACCAATACCTAATGCCGTGTTAATCAAGGCTTCAGAGATACCTGTAGATAGAGCAGCAGCATCTGGAGTACCACCTCCTGAACCTAATGCAAAGAACGCTTTGATCATCCCGATTACAGTACCAAGAAGTGCGATTAGCGTTGCAACAGTACCTAAAGTAGAAAGGATCATCATGTTTTTCTCAAGCATTGGCATCTCAAGAGTAGTAGCTTCTTCGATAGCTTTGTTAAGAGCTACCATTTTCTGCTCTTTATTTAATGTAGTATCGTGAGAAAGTGCTTTGTAAGTAGTAAGACCTTCTTTTACTACGTTACCAACAGAACCTTGTTGTCTGTCACACTCTTCGATAGCTTCGTCAATTTTGTTTTGGTTTAGTAAGCTTCTTACTTGAACAACGAAGTTGTCTAAGTTTCCTTTTCCAGCTGCTTTACCAAGAACGAAATATCTTTCAAAAGAGAAAACGATTACAGTAATCATGAAAGTAATCAAGATTGGTACGATAACCCCTCCTTTGTAGATAATACCTAAGAACGATTCTGGGTGAATGTCTTTTCCTTCAACACTTGAAAAAGCTACAGAACCACTTCCTAGTTTATCTGCATCTTTAAAGTTTCCTGGGCTACCAAGAACGAATAAATAAATACATATTCCTATAGCAAATAGAATAGGAATAATAACAGCTGGATTTAAACCTCCTGCCTTTCTAGCAACTACTTGCTCATCATTTTTTGAAACATTCATTTCCATATTTAACTAAATTATATTGTTTTAAAATTTTACAGGGTGTAAATTAAAGGCAAAATTAATTAAAATGCAAGAGTCTTAATTAAACATTTTGCTTTTTTTTGATAAAGAAAATTTAATACGATTTCGAAATAGTAATTATTTTAAATTATTTTATTTATTTTTTCCAAATTTAACATTTGAATTAAAAAATCAAAAAAATAAGACACCCATTTTTTTTAATTTCCCAATGTTAATTTTTTTTTAAATTACGATATTCACAATACGGTGAGGGACTACAATGATTTTTTTAGGGGTTTTACCCTCCAAAATCTGTTGCATTTTCTCGTTCGAAATCACCAAATCTTCCACTTCCTTGGCAGATAATTGAGCTGAAAGTGAAATTTTGAACTTCATTTTACCATTTACGCTTACCGGATACTCAATTTCGTCTTCAACCAGATAATCTTCATTTAATGCCGGGAATCTTTCAAATTCTATCGATGTATCGTGTCCTAATAAACTCCATAGTTCTTCACAGATGTGAGGAGCATACGGAGAAATGATAACGGCTAGTGGTTCTAAAATATTGCGCTTGTTGCATTTTATTTTCTGAAGCTCGTTCACCGCAATCATAAATGAAGATACAGAGGTATTGAAAGAGAAATTTTCAATATCATATACGACCTTCTTTATTAAGGTATGTAAAACTTTGTATTCTGCTTTTGAAGGTTCTTCGTCTGAAACTTCAAATACTTCGCCGTTGAAATACAGGTTCCAGAATTTTTTAAGGAAACCATATACTCCGCTTAGCCCTTGTGTATTCCAAGGCTTGGATTGCTCCAATGGTCCTAAGAACATTTCATATAATCTTAGCCCATCCGCTCCGTATTCTTCACAGATATCATCAGGATTTACTACGTTATATTTTGACTTGGACATTTTTTCTACTTCACGGTCTGTGATGTATTTTCCATCTTCAAGAATAAATTCTGCATTAGCATAATCCGGTCTCCATGCTTTGAAAGCTTCAGTATCCAATTCATCAGAAGTACCTTTTAATAAGGATACGTCTACGTGAATCTGCTGAGTCTGGTAATCTTTAGCTAAATTTTTAGATACATATTGATTAGTTCCATCAATTCTGTATACAAATGCACTCATTCCTAAGATCATCCCCTGGTTGATCAATTTCTGGAATGGCTCATCATGATTAATATATCCTCTGTCTTTTAAGAACATGTTCCAGAAACGGGAATATAACAAGTGCCCGGTTGCATGTTCGCTTCCTCCTATATATAGGTCTACCTGTCCCCAATAATCTGAAAGATTCTTTGCACAGAATTCTCCGTCATTTTGCGGATCCATATACCTCAGGAAATACCATGAGCTTCCTGCCCAACCTGGCATGGTAGATAATTCTAACGGGAAAATTGTTTTATTATCCACCAGTTCTGTAGCAACTACCTTCTGGTTAGCTTCATCCCATGCAAATTCTTTTGCATTTCCTAATGGAGGATCTCCGTCTTCTGTAGGTAAATATTTTTCAACTTCAGGAAGTTCCAATGGTAAAGCAGAAGCCGGCAACGTGTAAGGCATCCCATCCTTATAATATATAGGAACCGGTTCTCCCCAATAACGCTGTCTTGAGAAAATAGCATCACGCTGTCTGTAATTTGTAGTTCCATGACCGATTCCTTTCGTTTCGATCTCTGAAATTATTTTTGACTTTGCCTCATTATAATTCAATCCGTTTAAGAAATCAGAGTTTACACAAACGGAGTCTTTGGAATCAAAAGATTTTTCCTGAACGTCTTCTTCAGTTTCTACAACTTTTTTAATTTCAAGGTTGAATTTCTTTGCAAATCTATGATCACGTTCGTCATGTGCCGGAACTGCCATCACAGCACCTGTTCCATATCCCATCAATACATAGTCTGAAATATAGATCGGCATTTTTTCGTTGCTGAACGGATTGATTGCATAACTTCCTGTGAAAGCACCGCTCACGTTTTTCACGTCAGACATTCTGTCTCTCTCTGTTTTTTTGGAAGTTTCTTCAATATAAGTATCTACTTCTACTTTTTGAGCATCCGTAGTAATGGTTTCTACCAAAGGATTTTCCGGAGCCAATACCATGAAAGTAGCTCCAAAGATGGTATCAGGTCTTGTAGTAAACACCTCAACAATTTCGTCATGACCTTCTACCTGAAACTGAACCTGTGCTCCCTGAGATTTTCCAATCCAGTATTCCTGAGAATCTTTCAATGGCTGTGGCCAGTCTAATGTACTTAATCCTTGTAATAATCTTTCAGAGTATGCAGAGATTCTCATGCTCCACTGCATCATTTTCTTTTGGAAAACAGGGAATCCTCCTCTTTCAGATTTACCGTCTTTCACTTCATCATTGGCCAATACTGTTCCTAATGCAGGACACCAGTTTACAGTGGTTTCAGCTCTGTAAGAAAGACGATAGTTTAACAGGATATCTTCTTTATCAAGATCAGAAGCAATTTTCCATTCTTCTGCTGTGAAATTTAATTCATCATTCTGATTAGCATGTAATCCTTCTGTTCCTTTTTCTTCAAAATGCTTAATCAAAGAATCAATAGCTTCTGCCTTGTCTGTATTTTTATTATACCATGAGTGATACAACTGGATAAAAATCCATTGCGTCCATTTATAATAAGAAGCATCTGAAGTTCTTACTTCTCTGCTCCAGTCGAATGAGAAACCGATTTTTCTCAGCTGCTCTTCGTATCTATTGATATTCTGTTCTGTAGTAATAGCCGGATGCTGTCCTGTCTGGATAGCATACTGTTCAGCAGGAAGTCCAAAGCTGTCATATCCTACCGGGTGAAGAACATTAAACCCCTGATGTCTTTTATATCTCGCATAGATATCCGAGGCAATATATCCCAGCGGGTGACCTACGTGAAGTCCTGCTCCGGATGGATACGGAAACATATCGAGTACATAAAACTTGGGTTTATCTGTATTATTAGAGGTTTTATAGGTTTGATTTTCCTCCCAGTATTTCTGCCACTTTTTTTCTATCTGCTGATGATCGTAAAACACTTTATATATATGTTATATGTTAGACTGAATTATTTTTCTTTTTAACAAGATTCACAAAATTAATGATTTTAAAGTAAATAGAAATTGAATTTATGATGAATTACCATTTACCCTCAACAAAAAAATCCCATCCTGGGATGAGATCTATTTTTATGTCCTGAAGTATATTATTATTGAGGAACTCTTTTAAATGTATAAGTTCTAGTTTGGAATATAGTAGGATCCTGAGTCTCTTCTCTTACTGCAAGATTGAGCGTATTGGCATCCAAAGTAATAACTTTTGCATTTTGCGGCTCTACTATTCCCTGAATTTTCATCTGAACGTCTTTTCCTTCCTTGTTATAGGTATAATTAAATTTTATATCTGAAAGAATAGCACACTGACCAGGGGTAGCAGTATCTCCCCAGTTTGTTTTCCCACCTTTGGAATCAGGGCTGAACCACCATCTTGTCTGTTTCTGACAGTCAGTATAAGTAATCGTGTTAGAAACCGGGTCTTCACCAACTTCTACAGTGGTAACTACTTCTTTTAACGGTTGCCATGTCCCAACAAGAGGAGCTTCCAGAACAGTATCATTGTTATCGCTACAGCCAGTAGCTGCAACAAACAAAGACAAACCTGCAAATAGTAATGCTAATTTCTTCATAGATCAATTTTTTCAAGCGCTAAAATTATAATTTTTTTGATTTATATTACTATTTTTTATGAAAAATTATTTCATTGACGTTTATTTATATATATTTTAAAACAGCCAGACCTCATTTCCCCTCTATTTAACAAATAATGAATACATGAGCACCATTCATTTTATTAAAAAAGTTATTTTTGCAAGAAAGAAAATACAAATGCAGGATATTACGAAAAACAATTTTGATTTTATACGCGTTCTCCTTGCCTTTATTGTCTTTCTCGGACATCTTGGCACCCTCAGTAATTCTCCTGATCTTAAAATTTTTGAGTACAGCCCTATAGAAATTGCTGTTTTCGGCTTCTTTGCAGTCAGCGGATTTCTAATAGCAAGGAGTTATGAAAGGTCTTCAAGCCTGAAAAGTTATTTAAAAAAGAGAATCAAAAGAATTGTTCCCGCATACTTATTGGTTATTTTTTTATGTGCTATTTTATTAAGTTTGGTAAGTACTTATTCTTTCACTGAATATTTTAGCAATACACAGGTTTACAAATACCTTTTCTGGAATTCATTATTTTTAAATTTCAAAGCACCCTGGCTTCCCGGAGTTTTTGGAAATCAAGCTGTAAATGGCGCTCTTTGGACACTAAAAATAGAAATGTGCTACTATTTCGCTGTCCCTTTGTTGTTTTTACTTTTCGGAAAAAATAATAAATACAGAAATATAAGTTTGGTTATTTTATACTTTTTGTCCCTTGTTTATTTAAATTATTTTGAGTCATTAAATAAAATTTCACTTGCCAAGCAGCTCCCCGGAACATTATCCTATTTTATCCCAGGAATGCTGATTTACTTTAATTTCGATCAATTTATCAAACATAAAAATCTCATTTTCATCATCGCTCTTTCTACCGTTTGGATTGATTTATACTTAAAAATTCAGCTTTTTTCCCCAATGATGATTGGTGTTATCGTTATGTATATTGCCTATTCATTCAAATTCTTAAATAATTTCGGAAAATATGGTGATTTCACCTATGGAATTTACATTTTCCACTTCCCAATTATCAGAACTTTCCAGACCTTAGGATTGTTTGAGGATTACAATCCGTTTGTAATGGCTCTGGTATGCATGTTGGTAGTTATTGCTGTAGGGGTAAGCTCGTGGCACCTTTATGAAAAAAGATTTTTATAATTTTACAATTCAAAAAGCATAAATGAAAGATCTTGTCTCCATTATCACTCCCTGTTATAATTCTGCAGAATTTATTGAGGAAACCATACAGTCTGTTCTTAACCAAACCTACGAAAACTGGGAATGGCTGATTACTGATGACCTTTCTAAAGATAATACGGTTGAGATCATTAGAAAATATAATGATCCCAGAATAAAACTACAGGTATTGGAGCAAAATGGAGGAGCAGGAAATGCCCGAAATAAAAGTCTTGAAAGAGCTAATGGAAGATATATTGCATTTCTCGACTCCGATGATTTGTGGTATCCCGAATATCTGGAAAGCATGATTACGTTTCTTCAGCAAAACAATGCAGAACTGGCGTATTGTAACTACTCAAGATGTGATGAATATACAATGGAACCGATTTTAAAAGATTTCAAAGCCGATAAAATTGTTACTTTTTCGAATTTACTTAAAACCTGCAGACTGGCACCGGTTTCTACCATTTATGATACCAAAAGAGTCGGAAAATTTTTCTTTCCGGTAAAAAGTAAGCGTGAAGATCATGTCATGTGGCTGAATTTGTTGAAAGTAATTCCTAAAGGCTACCCGGTAAAAAAGACGATGGCCAAATACAGAATGCGTGAAAACAGTGTTTCCAGAAATAAAAAAAACATCATCAAAGATCAATATCTTGTCTATAAAGATTTCATGGGATTCTCAGCAGTAAAATCCTTGTATTATACGGCTAACTGGGCATTAAACGGATTCCTGAAATATTCGAAAATTTTCAATTAATGGAATATTCAAAAGAGTTCAAAGCCGCTCTGAGTGCTTTTTCCGGTCCCGAAAAGGACAAACTAATTTTCAGACTCCTGAGAAAGGATAAATTATTATCTAAAAAACTCTACTTTGAACTTATTGATCCGGAAACTACGGATGATAAGAGAAATTCCATGGAAGATCATGTGGAAGAACAGGTTCTTTTAGCATCAAAATATGTGGGAAATGCCAAATATTTTCTGACGATCGTTCGAAAAATAAGTGCTGAAATTACAGAACATGTAAAAATTACCACGGATAAATTCGGGGAAGTTTCTTTGAACCTTCTTCTCATCAATAAGGTATTGGAAAACAACAGTGACCTCAGCAGACAAAGATTCGACAATGTTTACAAGCTTTATATTTATATCATCAATAAAGTATTTAAATCTCTGATTCTGATAAAGAAACTGGATGAAGATTACTGGATGGAAATTGATGAATATCTCCGTGATACTCAGAATAAACTTTTAGAAAATCACTATCTTCAGAAACTTTGTATTAACAATGGTCTTGACTTCAATTGGCTGGAATGCGACAGGATTCCAGATAACATTGATCAGATGATGAAAGACATTAAAAGCCAGGGATTCTTAAGATAAAATTTTCTGAAGAATCATCTTGGTAGAATCAGGTTTCTCATCAACAAATTTTCCGGCATTTTGAGACATCGAGATAAGTTCTTCTCTGTTCTCTTCATTGATAAGAAATAAAACGAATTCTGCTGCTGTATATTCGTCAGGAAAGGCCTTTCCACCATTGGCAGAGATCAGATCATCAGCCTCCGGATTCTTTTTGTAATGATTCCCAAAAATTACAGGAACGTTAAAGGTTGCGGCCTCCAGAATATTATGAAGTCCGGCATCATGAAATCCTCCTCCTACAACCGCTACATCTGCATAAGAGTATAGTTTTGACAATAGACCAATGCTGTCTATAATCATAATCTGAGCATTGAACATTGAAGGTTGGGAGCGTTGTATTTCGCTGTACAGTAAAGCATCCGGAAATATATTTTTCAAATGCTCTACTCTTTTCAGATCGTGAGGTGCTATAATAAGTTTCGCCGTGTTATTTTTCCGGGAAACGACTTCTGCGATTTTCTCTTCTGCCTGCCATGAACTACCAAAAACAACGACTTTACGCTCTCCTTTAAAGTCTGCAATGAAATCTACGTGATTATCTCTTTCGCGAAGCTGTTTCACTCTGTCAAACCTTGTATCTCCCGTTACAGAAGACTTTATCAACCCTACACTTTTCGCCAAAGCCAATGAAAACTGAGTCTGATGAAAAAACCAGTCTACATTTTTCTGAAGCTGTTTTACAAACCATTTCCCATAAGAAGTAAAGAAAGATTGTCGTTCATAAAACAGAGCGGAAATCACATAAACCTTCACTCCTTGATTTTTCAGTTCGGCAAGGAGATTGTACCAATAATCATACTTAACCGTAAAAAATAGTTCAGTATTAAACTGACCTGTAAATTCTCTTACCGTGCTTTTTTTATCGAAAGGTAAATAACAGATAACATCTGCAATATGTTTCTTTTTAACGACATTCTCATATCCTGAGGGTGAAAAGAAAGTCACCAGAACTTTGTGATTGGGGAAATTTTCTTTAAGCTTCTCCAGCACAGGTAATCCCTGTTCATATTCGCCCAGACTTGCAGCATGCATCCAAATCACTTGATCGGTCTTTGAAAATGCAGTTTTCACTTTACTTAAAGATTCTTTCCTTCCTTCAACGCCTTTTTTAGTTTTATCATTAATCAATGCAAAAACCTTCATTCCGAAAGTAAGGAAACTGATAAATATATTGTAGAGAAAAGCCATTTTTATTATTCTTTAATTTCAATTCTGTCATGATCCGTAGGAGGATTGGATATGACTAAAAACTCAATTTCTTCAGTGGATTCATTGGAGATAAAATGTTTTGATCCTGCTTCAATGGATATAGATTCTCCCTGACCAATCAAGAATTTTTCTTCATTAATGTAAAATGCCGCTTCTCCTTTCAGAATATAAAAAAACTGTTCTGCCACTTTATGAAAGTGCAATTTTTCTGAAGTTCCTGCAGGCATCTTCTCCTGCTTTACGGACAAACTTTGTGTATTTTTAAGGATCCAGCTGTCACATTGGTTTCCCCAGGTGTAATGTTCTGAATTATCTTTAGAGTGTATCATTTGAATAGATGGGCGATAAAAAGTAATGCAGGAGTAAATAAAACAACAGATAAAAAGATGGTAGCAAATGTAATTCTGGGCTTAGCTTTTTCATCCACAGCAGATCTGAACATATAGTCCTGAATATTCATAAAAATAACTGCCAGCAGCAAAAAAAGAATTCTCAATCCAATTTTCATAATTAAAAACTGAGCATTCATATTCTGAGCTGTAATTTCTACAGGGAAATTAGTGTCTTCAGGATGTCTTGTGCCATGGGTAAACACAGCATATAATCCTAAAGTCAGTACAGGCATCAGAAACGCATAGATCCGTCCTCCGAATCCATCCGCTTTCCCTTCCATATCAAAATGTACAGGAATTCTCTCCGGCAAAGTATTATAATTTTTCAGGGTAAACCACCACAGAAAAACAACTAATCCAAAATTAAAAATATCAAAAATTGTAAAAAGAATATTTTCCATTTCAGACGAGATTGAATTAGGATTAGATTACACTTTTCAGCACTCTCAGTTTATGAGTATGCTTATTCATTTCTTTATTAAAAATCCCTGTGGAATCCAGCGTATCAATTCTTACTTTCCCGGAAGCATGGATGATCTTTTGATTCTCCAGCATAATTCCTACGTGGATAATTTTTCCTTCTGCATTTTCAAAGAAAGCAAGATCTCCCGGCTGTGTTTCTTCTATGAAAGTAAGCGGTTCTCCCACCTCAGCCTGCTGTGATGCATCTCTCGGTATTTTAATATTATGGATTTTATACACCAGTTGGGTAAATCCGGAGCAGTCTACTGCAAAAAAGCTTTTGCCTCCCCACAGATAAGGTACATTAAGGAATTCTTTCGCCGTCAATGCAATACTTTCACGCACATCATGACTTCTTCTGGAAGCGACCACCGGAAACTCTACTTCTGATCCCATAGAAAGTAAAGTTTTCCCATCGTTCATGAGTACAGAAGAAAAATCTTCGGTAACAACAGTCACTTTTCTATGGGCTAGTTCTTCATCTGTCACTGGTTTCAGCTGTTTGGTATCCATCCATCCTTCATAGCCATCATAGTGCATTTTTATTTTGGTCCAGTTTTTATCTACTTCCAAAATATCTGCACTTTCACCAAACAATATTTCCGTAACAATTTCAGCTCTGTCAGAATTTTCTGCACGAACGGGTGCTACTGTAACAATACAAATTCCTTTATTCATTAACTCTCAATTTAAAGATTGAATAATTTAAAGATTAAAAATACCATCTGTACTTTCTTTAAATGTCGTAATCTTTGGATATTTTAATTACTTTCTGCGAAGAAAATTAACTCCATCACGCAAAGGTAAAATAAGATTTTCAAAATCTTCGTCTTTTGCCGCTAAATCATTTAATTCCTGAATAGACTGAGTAGATTTCAGCTTTGGGTTTTCCTCCAAAACTTTCCCATACCATAGCACATTATCAAAAAGGATTACGGTTCCGGATTTTGTATGGGGTTTAATCAGTCTGAAATATTCGGCGTAGTTTTCCTTATCGGCATCTACAAAAATCAGATCAAAAAATTCATCTGTTTCTTTTAAATATTCTTTGGCATCCTGAAGTTTAAAATCAATCTGACCGGCATATTCACTAGACTCGAAATATCTTCTGGGAAGATAGGCCAGGTCTTCGTTAACGTCCAGCGTAGTAATTTTTCCGTCTTTTGCTAATCCTGATGCCAGACATAAGGTAGCATATCCCGTGAATGTTCCTATTTCAAGAATACTTTTCGGCTGCAGCATCTGGGAAATAATAGTCAGTAATCTTCCCTGCTGATACCCGGAAATCATATGAGGCTGTGTCGTTTTCTGATAAGTCTCTCTTCTCAGCTTTTTCAGAATTTCGGATTCTGAAGAAGCGTGTGCTTCCAAATATCTATCCATTTCAGGATTCTTTTCTTCAAAAAAACTCATACCATTTTAATTTAAACAAATTTAAGGATTTTAAAGCTAGTTTTTAAATTCAACAAGAAGATACAAAAAAAGAGAGAAATTAATCCCTCTCTTTTCTTAGCTATATCTAAATTTTATGTAAAAAATCATTATACTGCTATACAATATTGTCTTATACCAGCACAAACCCATCCCGGGCAACACTCTGTTTGTGGGCTGGTACAAAATATCTGTGGATTACATCCTCTAATAGCACCTTGTACATTTTTCATTTCTTCTCTTGAAAGTTTTTTTGAATTTTTCATAATTATTTTGTTTAGTATTAATTCCTACTCTTTAAGATTTTCGGACACCTCTGTTTTTATTTCCTTTTAAAGGGATTTAAATATACACATTCTTTTGTTAACCAACTAATTATACGCTAATAATTGGTTAGAAATTAAAAAAATACATCATACCGGGAAAACCCCATATGAAATACCGGGAAAATACGGATGGTATTTTTGTGGTATCCGTTGTAAGTTTGCAATAAGAATAAGGGGTAAAAACACTAAGAGAAAACAAGATGATTGCAGGAGAGACACAAACTAACCATGAGAATCACAAAAAAGTTGTACTGAAAAGTAGAACTGATTCTTCTGCAGCAAAAACTAAGAAAGAAATATCCACTTCATTTTTGCAACGAATTATTTCGCTCTTGAAAAAAGAAGAATTAATTTGATTAAAAAATAAATCCCGGCCACCTTCGGGATTTATTTTTGCTTTACATCAAGATTGTTTCTTCTTCCATTACACCAATCATTCTGCCCGAGCTCCGGATTAACCTTCTTAATTTCCTTACGGGAGCCTATTTCACTACAGTTTATTCAACAGAACTTTGCTAAGTTCTATCTACACGTCTTTTTCAGAATTTATGTTTTAAGTAACATCACATTGCCTGAAATGCTCATGAATAGACATTATTCCTGAAAAACAATCTTCTTCAGATTCACTTCAAAAGTCAAAATCCTTATAAAAAACAGGAAAAACACCTGTATATTACTGCTGCTATGCCTCTACCTTTGATATAAGTTTTCCAACCATGAAACATTCAAATAAAGGAGGAACCCGAAAATCCTAAAACAGAGTAGGGATATTTTAAAAACAACCACATGAAAACAAAGACTTTATTTTTAATTGGAGCAATAGTGGGACTTGTTATTATATTTTCCCAGCTAAAACCTCAGGAAATGTCTTTTTACAAAGAGAAAGGCAATTACATTGTAGACAATAATTACATTCTGAAAGATGTCAAAAAAATTTCTGATGAAGACATGAAGAGTTTATTAAGCCTGCAAAAACTTCATCAGAATAGTTTGGGGACTAATTTTATTATCTACAAAATCAACAGACAGTATGTGATCCGTGGATGCTTAATGAAAGCCAATATCGACTGGAAAAAATATGGCGATTTAAGAGCTAAAGTGGAAGGAATTCTGAAAAAATACGGAGCTAAAGAACTGGGAGCAGATTATTATGCTATTCAAAACAATCAGGTTGCTACCAACGCTGCATTATTAAGTCAGAAGGACATTTCATCTTTAAGTAAATTAACGGTAAGAGGTGCCGAAGAATACACCATTTGCCCGCCAACTATGGGAAGAAAGAACCTAACCAATGTAATCATGAAATCTTACAAAGTCAATACAGCTATTGATCCCAGAATCAATGTAAAACTTAATAATGTATTGCTCAATTACAAATAACCTCAAAAGGCTGTTTTTAGCTTAAAGACAGCCTTTTCTAAATCTTTTACCATGAAAAGAAAACTTCAGTTATCCGGAATTTTCATCATTCTGTTGGTGGTCTTTGTTATTGGTCTGAAAGGAACATTTGATGGCTATTACGGTTTTTATTATGAAAACAAAAACTATGAAAAACCGCTGGCTTATAGTATTTCGGAAAACATTGCCCAGTCGAAACCCGTTAATATATTTACGTCTTATACGGGTTTTGATACAGGATATGGTTTCTATGCTCCTAATGTTGCCAGTGATTTTGTAATGAGCTTTGAATTGAAAGATCAGCAGGGAAATATCCTTGAACAAAAAAATCTGCCTTATTTCAAAAACAAAGAAAGCAGGGTAAGATATACCACTGTTTTTAATATGTTTCTTGATAAAATCTCTGACAAAAAAAGCTATGACAGCAAATATTATCAGTATCTGGATATTATTATCAGGCAGATCGCTGCACATGTCATGAAGGAAAATCCGAAAGCAGCAAGCGTCACAACGCGCCTCTATCTGTACGACTACCCTACCATTGCAGATTTCAAACAGGGAAAAACAAATGAAAATCTGATTCTTATTGATGAATTCAAACATTAGAGCCATGAAAAAACTGAATATACTCTATGCGAAAGTTGAAAACTTCTTTTTCAGACAGGATAATAAAACGGAATTCTTAAGCTTCTTCCGGGTTGCCATAGGAGCTGTTATCCTTTTACAATTTATTGCAGTGCTGCCGGATTTTGATACATTATTTTCAAGCAGCAGTATCATTCCACAAGATATCATGGGTGTTTTCACTCCAGACTGGCTGATTACATTCCCTAAAATGGTCAGCTTTTTACAAAACTATGGTATTGAAGAAAGCACAACAATTGTAATCACCAAAATATCATTCATCACATTATGCATTTTTATCATCACCGGGTTTTATTCCAGAATTTCTGCCTTTTTATTACTTATACTGCAGATAGCACTATTGAAAGGAAGTTCCTTCTTTGCGTATGGTGCAGATTTTTTCACAAGCATGTCTTTATTTTACCTGATTCTTTTTCCTGCTGATCAGCATTTCTCCCTTAGGAATCTTATATTCAGCAGAACAATCGGAGATATCAACATTATGCCGGTTAAAAGATTATTTCAGATTCATATTTCTATGGCCTATTTTTTTTCAGGATTGGACAAAGCTTTAGGTTTTAACTGGTGGAATGGAGAGTCTATCTGGAAAGCTATTCATCTTCCCTACTCCAACAGGGATCTGAATATTGATTTCAGCTGGCTTACAGAACATTCTTATATTTTAAGCTTCATCGGATGGAGTACGATTATCATTGAAATGTGCTATCCATTTTTCATCTGGTATAAACCAACACAAAAGACATGGCTTTTCCTTACAGTCTCCATGCATATAGGAATTGCACTTGTTCTCAATTTATATTATTTTTCAGCTATTATGATCGTCTGGAATATCACCAATTTTTATTTTGAACAGTATGAAGTCACCTCTTCAAAGAAAAAAATTTCTGTGGAGTATATTCCAAAACAGGTTAACTCATAAAAAAACAAATCCCGAATTGCTTCGGGATTTATTTTGATATATGGTTTAATCATTATTTCTTAGGAGCGATATCCATCAGTTTCATAAACTCATCAAGCTTAGGCATAATGATGATTTCTGTTCTTCTGTTTTCCGATCTTCCTGAAACGCTCATATTAGTAGCTTTCGGGTTGTATTCAGAACGTCCTCCAGCCGTAATTCTTGCCGGATCTACTCCAAACTGAGTCTGAAGAACTTTAGCCACAGAAGTACCTCTCAATGCAGAAAGATCCCAGTTGTCTCTTGGAAGATTTGGAGAGTTCAATGGAGCGTTATCGGTGTTACCTTCAATTAACACTGAGTATTTATCGTAATCGTTGATTACTTTTGCTACTTTACCTAACACTTCCTGAGCTGCAGGTAAAATATTGTAGTCTCCTGTTTTGTATAGCATTTTGTCTGAAAGAGAGATCATTACTACTCCTTTCAATACTTTTACCTGTACATCTTCATCCGATACATTATCCAAAGATCTTTTCAGTTTGTTAGACAATGCAAGGTTCAAGCTGTCATTCTTAGCATTGCTTGAGATTAATTGCTTGATATAAGAATTGGAAGCATTGATTTCACCTACCAGTTTATCAATGTTAGCAGAACTTTTTCCTGTATTGGATAAACATGCATCAAGAGATGATTTTAAAGCATCATGCTGGCTTTTCAACAAGTTATTTTCACCTGACAATGCAGAGTTCTGAGATTTCAAATCCTGAATTTCTCTTTGTCTTTCTCCAATATTTTCAATACACTGCTTATAGTTTGTGCTCAAAGCATCATACTGCTTTTTGCTGACACAAGATGTCATCCCCAGCGCCATTGCAGAAACTGCTAAAACTTTTAAAATCTTCATAAATAATCATTTTTAGACTACTCAAAGTTAGGAAAATTCAATTGAATTATATCGGTTATCTTTGCATAAAAGAAATTCTCAACATATATGTTGAAAAAATTAACCTTTATCAACCAATTAAAAAATCTCGTATACGAACCGGAAAACCACACGTTTCTTCTGGCGGTAAGCGGAGGTGCGGACTCTATGGTTTTAGCCTCTTTGTTCAGGGATTTCGGGCATGAAATTCAGGATTCAAAATTCCAGTTTCAGGTAGCTCATATCAATTATAAACTACGTGGTCATGATTCAGACCTGGATCAGAAAACAGTACAGGATTTTTGTGAGAAAAATCATATAAAATTTCATTTGTATGAAGTTTCAGCAAAAGATCAGAAACCGGAAAATTCTATCCAGCTTTGGGCAAGAGAGCTACGGTATACCTTTTTTAAAGAAATCCAGAAAAAAGAAAACCTGGAATTTCTTGTTACAGCCCATCACCTCAATGATCAGCTGGAAACTTTCATCATTAATCTTTCCAAAGCCGCGGGAATCAATGGACTAAGCGGAATTCCATCAAATGATAATGCCATACTTCGCCCTCTTTTAGACTTTTCCAAAAAAGAAATTTATCAGTTTGCTGAAGAGAATAGCATCAAATTCCGGGAAGATCTTTCTAATAAAAAGGATGATTATCTGAGAAATAAGATCAGGAATAAGATTGTTCCGATGCTTATGGAAACCAACGAGCACTTTCTGGAAAACTTCAGGAAAAGTTCTTTGTATCTCAATCAGACTAAAGATTTTGTCCATAAACAGATTCAGGAGATAGAAAATCAACTCACGATATTTAACCAAAACTATAAAATCCTATCAAAGGAAAAGCTGGATCAGGAGAGTGATTTCGTAAAATTTGAAATCTTAAAAAAATACGGGTTCAGTCAGGAGGAAGAAATCCCCAAAATTTTTACAGCAGAAAACAACAGTTCTTTCTTTTCAAAAGAATACCAGTTGATTGTCAACCGTGATGAACTTATTTTCATTGATAAAAGTGAAGAACAGGAAACTCCGGAAGAAATAGTACTGATCAAAAATTTTGATTTTTCCGAAAACCCAATCTGCATTGACCTCGTAAATGCTATTGAAAAGATTGACGGGATCGGTAAAAGATTTGAATGGAACTTTGATGCTGAAAAACTTCAATTCCCTCTCCTTCTGAGAAAACAACAGGATGGAGATGAATTTTATCCGGCAGGGTTTTCAGGGAAAAAGAAAGTTTCTAAATTTTTTAGGGACGAAAAATTATCTGCATTGATCAAGGAAAAGATCTGGTTACTCTGTGATTCAGGAAACCATATTTTGGGAGTCATCCCCCTTAGACAGGATCGCAGATATCAGGCAGACAGAACTACGCAAAAAAAGATAACTGTAAAGTGGACAGAAAAACAACTAATTCGTTAGCTGTTGATGATTTTAAGAAAGACAGCAATATAGCTTTTGGAATTTTATACCAACAGTATTTCGGTTATACTAAAAATTTTATTCTCAAGAATAAAGGTAATTTGGAAGATGCAGAAGATATTTTCCAGGATGCATTACTGATTCTTTACGAAAAACTCAATGCTGATGACTTCAAAGTTCAGACCTGTCTGGGAAATTATATTATCGGAATTGTAAAAAATCTCTGGTTTAAAAAACTAAAAAACAGAAACTTTTATGTAGAATCTCCGGAAAGCTATTTCATAGAACACCAGGAGGAAATCAGTGATGCCATTGAAAATGAAAGGTATTACTGGGAAAAACTGGTTGGTTATATTAAGTCAATCTCTTCCCATTGTCAGAATCTGATTCATGACATTTTTATTGAAAACAAAAGTATCGAAGAAATTCAGGATAAATATCAATATTCCAGCAAACATAATGCTCAGAATCAAAAGTATAAATGTGTAGAGCAAATTAAAAAGGTTAAAAACAAAAGCATTTTTTCTACCTGAAAATCAAATATTTACATAAAAACTTAGAGTTTGTGGGTGATTTTTTTCTTTTTCAGGGAACATCATAAGAAAAGAATATATGTTCAAAAAAATCGTATTGAGCCTTCTTATAATAGTAGGAATTTCATTGAGAGCACAAAGTGCAGGCATCAATTTTCAAAAAATTGATTTGGAGGCTGCGAAAAAAATCGCAGCAAAAGAAAATAAACTGATCTTCATTGATCTGTTCACCACATGGTGCGGACCTTGTAAGCTCATGGCAAAAAACACCTTTACCGATCCTAGAATTGGAGAGATGTTCAACAAAAATTTTGTTAATATTGCCCTGGATGCAGAAAAAGAAGGAATAAACCTGGCCAAAGAGTTTAAAGTAGTAAATTATCCTTCTTTTTTATTCCTGGATTCAAAAGGAAAACTGGTTCAATATGATTTCGGATATTATAATGCTGAACAGTTTTTAGGAGTGGGAGCTTCAGTGCTGGGGAAAAGGATGTCTCAATCCGGCAAGACTTTAGATCAGGTAAAAGGAAAAATGGTTGGAGATAAAATTGATAATTTCAATGCAAAAGACCATGTGGGAAATACATTTTCTTCATCCAAAGAAAATCAAAAACTGGTGATCGTTTTTATCCGTGGACAATGGTGCCCTTATTGTAACAAATACATTGAAACATTACAAAAGCTGTCTCCTGAACTGAAATCGAAAAATGCAAGACTTGTTATTATCTCTCCTGAAAAACCTGAATTTATAGAAAAGACCATTAACAAAACAAAGACAGACTATACTGTTCTGTATGATGAGGGATATAAAATTGCAGAAGCATTCGATGTTCTTTACACTCCTGACAGTGAAACACTTAACCTCTACAACTCAAAATTAAAGGAGGATTTTGCTGACAGCAGGTCAGATCATTCCGGAAGACTACCTGTTTCGGCAACCTTCATCCTTAATGAAAGTAAAGAAATTACATGGAGGCATTTTGAAACAGACTATAAAAAGAGAGCGTCTGTAGAAGATATTTTAAAGAACCTGAATTGATTTTAACAGAAAGTTTTTGTATTGGCAAAAGATGCTAATCATAATCCTCAATCAACAAAATTGATAAAATTGACAAAATCAATAATCATTTTGAAGGATAAAATAAGTGACACGTCTCTTGCCATCAAGGCGGAAGACAGAATATTTTAGACATCAGGCTTAAAAAAAGAAAGTTTCTAAGTTTTTTAGGGACGAAAAATTATCTATTTTAGCGAGGCAAAAAATCTGGATACTGACTGACAGCAATGATTCTCCATTGGGGATCATCCTTTCAGACAGGATAGAAGATATACAAAGAATGAGAAGACAAAGTGGAGTCTCAAAATTTTTAATGAAAGGAACAATGAAATTTAGAAATTGGTTTTTATTAATTCTACTCTTTTTAGCGACAGGAATTAATGCGCAGATAAAAAATCCCGTAAAGTTTAAATTTACCATCAACGATCTTGGAAACAATCAGTACGAAGCAGTATTGAATGCTACTATGGAAAGCGGATGGCATATTTACTCCAAAGATTTACCGGAAGATACAGGTATTCCTACCGAATATAAAGTTACCGGAAAAAACATTGAGCTGATTGGAAAATTTACCGAGGTCGGGAAAAAACATGAAGAATTTTCTGAAGCGTTTGGAGGAACAATTGTTTTCTACTCCAATTCTGCTGGATTTAAGCAAAAATTTAAATTAAAAGATCCGACAAAACCTGCAGATGTCACTTCTGAGATTACGTATCAGACCTGTGACGACAGAGTTTGTCTGGCTCCCAACACCTTAGAATTCAATCAAAAAGTTACTCCAAAAGGGGCAACGGAAGAGATGGCAACTGAGGAAGCGGTTCCTGCAAAAGATTCTGTAAAAACAGTTGAGACAATAACTGAAAATCCAGCAAAAACAGAAGCTACGATTACAGAAACTTCTAAATTGGATCCTAAACAACTGAAAATTGAAAGTATTGATTTCAAAAAACCATTGACGGATTGTGGTACAGCTTCTACCAAAGTGGATGAAAACTACTGGACGTATTTATTCCTTGGGTTTATCGGGGGATTAATCGCTTTGCTTACTCCATGCGTTTTCCCAATGATTCCACTGACCGTTTCATTCTTTACCAAAGGAAGCAAAAACAAAGCAAAAGGAAAAAGAGATGCTCTTATTTATGGGTTTTTCATCCTTCTTATTTTCGTTTTACTGAGTATTCCTTTCCACATTATTGATGGGATTGCCGGAAATGTCTTCAACGAGATTTCCACCAGTGTATGGCTGAATATTGCTTTCTTTATCATATTCATCTTCTTTGCCGGAAGTTTCTTCGGGTATTATGATATCACACTACCGAGTTCTATTGCCAACAAATCTTCTAAAGCGGAAGAGGCAGGAGGAATTATCGGTATTTTCTTCATGGCATTAACGCTGGTAATTGTTTCTTTCTCATGTACAGGACCTATTTTAGGAAGTTTACTGGGAAGTGCAGTAACAGGTTCCACAAATGTTCCTATGCTGCTAACCTTTGCTTTGGCAGGATTCGGGCTGGCATGGGCAATTATTTTTGGTTTACTGGCTTTATTCCCGCAGGCATTGCAAAGTCTTCCGAAATCAGGAGGATGGATGAATACCGTAAAAGTGGTGTTAGGGTTCGTAGAACTGGCATTAGCATTGAAATTTTTATCTAAAGCAGATCTTGTTTCTAAAACCTTCTTCTTAAAAAGAGAGCTTTTCATTGCAATCTGGATCATTATTGCCTTAGGATTAGCATTATATTTATTAGGATTGATCAGATTCCCACATGATGATAAAAAGCCTAAAATCTCAATCACAAGAAAGGTATTGGGTGTATTGGGAATCGGTTTTGTCATCTACCTGGTACAAGGTTTAATCCCGTCTGATCGTCCGAAGCTTCAGTTATTAAGCGGAATTTTACCTCCTCTGAATGTAAGTTATTTCCATGATGAAAAAGACGGAATTTTAGGAATGCATCCGGAACACGACTTCTTCAAAGCAATAGAACTGGCTAAAAAAGAAGATAAACCGATCTTAATTGACTTCACCGGGTACGGATGTGAAAACTGTAGAAAAATGGAGGAGTTTGTTTGGAGTGAACCAGACATCTTGCCTATCCTACAGAATGACGTAGTACTGGCTTCTCTTTATGTGGATGACAAGGAAGAGCTTCCTGAGGATCAGAAAACCAAAATTGACCTTGGAGACGGACAAATCAAAAAGGTAAAAACAATTGGGGACAGATGGAGTTTATTCCAACAGGTGAACTTTAACAATAATTCCCAGCCTCACTATGTTTTAATCACTCCTGACGGAAAAGTAATTAATACTCCTGTTTCAGGATACATGCCGAAAGAGGATTTCAAAAAATTCCTGGAATGCGGGGTGAACTTCTATAAAAAGAATAAATAATTTATTTACATATCATTTAAAAAACTCACACTTTACCGTGTGAGTTTTTTATTTTAATGAATTAAATAAACAATAAAACACCAAACGTAGTACAAAATTAATTACATTTGAATAACCATCACTTATTCAAATACATATGAAACATTTAACATCTACTCTTTTATTCTTTACTTTTTCAATAATAACAGCCCAAACTGCTCCTTCTATACAATGGCAGAAAGCATTGGGTGGCAGCCAGAGTGAATCCGCAAATGCTATCCAGCAAACCTCTGACGGAGGATATATTGTTGCAGGAAACTCTATGTCCAATGATGGAGATTTGAGCGGCCACCACGGACAAGGAGATTATTGGATCATAAAACTTGATTCGGCCGGAAATATAGTATGGCAAAAATCTCTCGGGGGAAGTAATCTGGATACTGCACAATCTATCCGACAGACTATAGACGGGGGATATATTGTTGCCGGATCATCCAACTCAAATGATGGAGATATTACCGGGTATCATGGAAACTATGACTTCTGGATTGTAAAAATGGATGCTAATGGAAATATACAATGGCAGAAGTCTTTAGGTGGGAGTAATCTCGATCAGGCTCTGTCTATTCAACAGACCGTTGAAGGCGGATATATTGCTGTCGGCTGGTCAAGCTCTAATGATGGAGATGTGAGTGGAAACCAGGGAGGACAGGATTACTGGGTTGTAAAATTAGACAATAGCGGAAATATAGAATGGCAAAAATCATTAGGGGGAAGCGGCAGCGACCAAGCCTCTTCTGTACAGCAAACGTTTGATGGTGGATATATTATTGCGGGATCTACAACTTCCAATAACGGTCATGTTACCGGAAACAATGGCGGTTACGACTTTTGGGTAGTAAAACTGAACTACGCAGGAAATATGCAGTGGCAAAAAACATTAGGAAATAATAGTAATAATATAGCTTCTTCTGTACAGCAGGCTTTTGATGGCGGATACATTGTTGCGGGAACTTCTTTTAATCCTTTGCATTCTGAAAACGGACTTCCTGATTATTGGGTGGTAAAATTAAATAGTAATGGTATTCCTCAGTGGGATAAATATTTTGGAGGAAGTGCTCATGATAATGGCATAGCAATCCGGCAGACAAGCGAATGGGATTACATTTTTGCGGGCTGGACTGCTTCCAATAACGGACAGGTAACCGGAAATCATGGAAATAATGATTGCTGGATCATAAAAATGGACAGTAACGGAAATCTGAAATGGGAAAAGACTCTAGGAGGGAGTAATTATGAAAACTTAACTGCTGTAGAGCTAACTGATGATAATGGTTATATTATTTCAGGAAGTACAGAATCTATAGACGGAGATGTTACAGGAAATCATGGTTTACTTGATGCCTGGGTAGTTAAGTTAAATCAGGAACAATTAGGAATTTCAGAAAGCCAGAAGACTGCTCAACCTAACCTCTACCCCAATCCGGCAAAAGATTTCTTTTATGCAGATCATCTGCCACAGGAAAGCAGTATTGATATTATCGATATGTCGGGAAGAAAAATATTCTCTCAAAAGTATAATGAGAAAAAAATAAAAATCAATACCAATACATTCTCTGAAGGAATTTACATGGTACAGATAAAAAATAAAAACGGAATCATTCTTTCAAAGAAAATAACAGTAAACAGGTAAGCCGTTTGTCAATATTTCAGCCATTCAAACTCAATATCATAAAAAGAGTAAAAGAAACAGGATTTTTTTTCAAATTCAGCACAAAAACAATCAATAAATTCATGAATCTATTGATTACTTCACAAACAAGGCATGTGTTTTGTAAGAATTATTCAAAAAAAATACCGTTTAACATTTAAAAACATTAATCATGGCAGAAGTAATTGCACAAGAAAAACAAGGCAGCAAACAAAAGAAAAAAATGATCAGAGTAGATATGACTCCTATGGTAGATTTGGGATTCCTGCTCATCACATTCTTTATGTTCACTACCAATTTTACAAAACCCAACGTAATGGATCTGGGATTACCGGCAAAAGATCCTAACCCTCACCCTAAGGATATTCCGGTAATAGGAGATAAAAATCAGATTACCTTTATCCTTGGAAAAGACAACCGTGTATTTTATCATCAAAGCAATGCTAAAGATTTAAATGCAGGAACCCTTAAAGAAACTGATTTCAGTGGAATAAAAATTTCAAAAATCATTGCTGAAGCCTATAAAAATGCTCCGGTTCCCAACAACTTCACTGTTATTGTAAAACCAACAGATGAAGCTAATTATAAGAATTTTGTAGACATGCTGGACAATCTTGCTATTTCCAAAAAGGAACGATATGGCGTAACAGATATCAAGCCTTGGGAAACAAAGATTTACAAGGAATTAACTCAATAAAAGACGAAGAGCATTGTAAAAATGCTCTTTTTTTGACTAAATTTGAAAGGAGAAACAGATCCGCAGCACGCAACCTGCTGTATTATTTTAACCTTCTATAACTTTGGAATTATGCTAAACTTTGAAAGAAAAGGAAACGGAAAAGAAACTTTAGTACTTCTGCACGGATTTATGGAAAACCTGACCATCTGGAGCGATATGGAGTCTCATCTTTCTAAAGATTTTTCACTGCTCAAAATTGACCTTCCCGGCCACGGACAGTCTGAAATTCAGGCTGAAGTTCACACCATGGAATTGATGGCTGAGGAAGTAAAAAAAGTTTTAGACCATCAGAATTTAGAAAAAGTTCACCTTCTGGGACATTCCATGGGAGGCTATACTTCGCTTGCCTTTGCTGAAAAATATCCCAGTTCTTTAAAAACTTTAACGTTATTTTTCTCTACTTACTTTCCGGATGATGAAGAGAAAAAACAACAGCGTATCAAAAGCTACAGAATTATAAAGGATGCATTTGCCCACTATGCCAGAGCCGGAATTCCCAACTTATTCAATCCGAATGAAAGAGATATCCTGGAAGGGAAAATTGAAACCGCTCTTGAAACCGCACTTTCCACCAACAATATGGGGGCACTTGCCTGTGTAAAAGGTATGGTAGAAAGAACCGACAAAAAACATGTTCTGGAAAATCTGGAAGCAAAAATCTTAGTATTGGCAGGGAAACATGACAATGCTGTAAAAACCGACATGATGATTAAACATCTTCCGGACAGAACCAATATCAAATCTTATATCCTGGACTGCGGACACAACGGGCATTGGGAAAAACCGGGTATCTGTGCTGAAATCATCAATACAGAACTTCTTCATAATCTTCCTAAGAAGCTGGTCTTATAACATTGTTTTCATCATATATTAAAGCCGTGTTTAATAAAAAATCCTGTATATTAGTAGAGGATAATTTTTGTAATGGCTTTATTCTCATTCAAAAAAAAGAAACCACCGGCACCACCGGTTATCGGACTTACACTTTCAGGCGGAGGAATGCGTGGAATTGCCCATATTGCCGTACTGAAAGCGCTGGAAGAATACAACCTGAAGCCGCACATTATCTCCGGAACAAGTGCGGGATCTATCATTGGCGCTTTTTATTCTTTTGGAAAAACACCGGATGAGATGATGGAAATTGTGAGACAAACCTCTTTTTTCTCCAGATCAGCTTTAAAATTATCAAAAAATGGAATTTTCAGTTCTAATTTTATTTTAAAACTTTTCAAAGATTATTTCCCGGAAGACAATTTCAGTATTTTAGAAATCCCTATGTATGTTGCAGCCACAGAGATGACTCATGGTATTGTTGACTTTTTTTCTGAAGGAGAACTTTTCGGTCCCTTGCTGGCTTCTTCCAGTGTTCCTTTCATCCTTCCTCCGGTAAGAATTGGTGAAAAAATTTATGTGGATGGCGGCGTTCTTGACAATCTTCCCATTGAGCCTATTATGGACAAATGCAACTTCCTGATTGCATCCCATGTGAACTCGATCAGCTATGATGAACTCAATAAAATGAGTCTTATGAAAGAATTTGACAGGATTCTCCATTTGGCCATCGCAAAATCCGTGTATTCTAAAGCGAAATACTGCAATATATTTTTAGATCCGCCTAAAATGACGAAGTACAGTCTTTTCAACAAAAGGTATATGGATGAAATGTTTCAGCAGGTCTACGAATATACCTGTCTGGAACTTGAAGAAAAAGGGTTTCGCAAAAGTTAATAAGTTTAAGAAACCGGGAATGGATAAGCTATTTCAGCTTTTCATCCCATTATAACCCTTCCTCTTTTACTTTAGCTTTAAAGTTCACGATAGTTCCGGCTAAAGAATCCAAAGATTTCCCTCCGGCAGCATTGATGTGCCCTCCACCATTAAAATATTTTCTTGAGAATTGGTTCACATCCACATCATCTTTACTTCTGAATGAAATTTTAACAAAATCCTCATACAGATCTTCCATAAAGAATGCAGACATTTTCACTCCGGCAATGCTTAAACCATAATTAACAAATCCTTCCGTATCTCCCTTCTGGAATCCAAATTCTTTAAGCTCGTTTCTTGTAAGGCTTAATACAGCTACTGTTCCCTCATTCACTACCTCAATTCTTCCCAGAACCAAAGCAAGTAAATGCAGTCGGGAAACTGTGTTGGTATCCCAGGTATTAGAGGTGATCATGGCAGGATCTGCTCCATGTTCAATAAGATTGGCAATAATTCTGTGCGTGGTAGCACTTGTAGAACGAAAACGGAAACCTCCAGTATCCGTCATAATTCCGGTATAAAGACATTCCGCCATATCCTGATTCACCAGTTTTTCATCATTCATTGCCTCAATGAAATGATAGATCATCTGTGAAGTGGCAGGAATTACCGTATCAGAATAAACGAAATCAAATTTTTCCGGCTGCTGATGGTGGTCAATAAGAATTTTCTTTCCCGGAGCTTTTACCAACCAGTCTCCCAACAATCCGATTCTTGAAGGAGAATTAAAATCCAGGCAGAAAATAACATCTGCTCCTGCAATCATATCAGAAGCCAGTTTTCTTTTGTACTCAGCAATGATAACTTTTTTAGATTCCGGCATCCATTTCAGAAACTTAGGAAAATCATTAGGTACGATAACTTCTGCATGAATTCCTTTGGCTTTCAGATAATGTTTCAATCCCAAGCTTGACCCAATAGCATCTCCATCCGGATTGTAATGGGTAAGGATAACTATTTTGCTCTCCTGGGTAAGTAATGTATTGATATCTAAAAGTTCTGCTGGTGTAAACATCCGGTGTTTATTTTTCGTTAAAATTAAAGTTTTCAAAGATAGAGCTTTTATATAAATCATTTAAATATTATTTTTGTACCGGAAAATGGTTTTTCCATGAGGGTTTGTCAATACCCGACTGAAAAACGCAACATTTAATTTTAAAAAAAGATATATAAAATTTGTAACTTATAAAAATTTATATATCTTTGCAACCTGAAAATTAATAGATTAATTACGATTTAAACATATAGTAATGAGTAAAAGAACATTCCAGCCATCAGAAAGAAAGAAAAGAAACAAACACGGTTTCAGAGAAAGAATGTCTACGCCAAATGGAAGAAGAGTTTTGGCTGCGAGAAGAGCTAAAGGCAGAAAGAGTTTAACTGTAAGTGCATCACGCGCTAAGAGATAATTCTACATTATCATATACAAAACATGCTTGAGAAGTTCCTTTTCAGGCATTTTTTGTTGTTAAAATTTACTAAAATTTAGGCTGTATCAACATCTTTTTCTATTTTTAAAAGTTGAAATATTTTTGTTAGAAATAGTCTTTAAAATTAAATTATGCCACATACAAATATCTCCGGAGAAAACATCATAAGTTTACAAAACGCAAAGATTGCCCAAAAAAACTTCACTGTGCTTTCTGATGTAAATCTTAACATTAAAAAAGGTAGATTCTGTTATCTTATTGGAAAAACAGGTTCCGGAAAAAGTTCTCTTCTGAAAACGCTTTACGGACACATTCCATTGGCATCAGGACACGGAGCTGTTGTAGGATTTGACCTGGCAAAACTAAAACCATCTGACATTCCCAATCTTAGAAGAAAGCTAGGAATCGTATTCCAGGATTTCCAGTTACTTTCTGACAGAACAGTTGAAAAGAACCTGAAGTTTGTTCTTGAAGCTACTGGATGGAATGACAAAGTAAAAATAGAAGACCGTATCAATGAGGTTTTAGGAAGCGTGAACATGAAAAGCAAAAAGCACAAAATGCCTCACGAACTTTCCGGAGGAGAGCAACAACGTATTGCCATCGCAAGAGCTCTTCTTAACCACCCTGATCTTATCTTAGCCGATGAGCCTACAGGAAACCTTGACCCTGAAACTTCCAACGAAATTATGACCCTGTTAAAGCAGGTAGCTCTTGAAAATGGCGCTGCAGTAGTAATGGCAACACATGATTATCATATGATTCAAAACTTCCCTGGTGAAGCCATCAGATGTGAAGACGGGAAAGTTTCTGTATTGGATACATCTGAGTTATTTGAATAAGAATAAAAAATAAAGAGTTCAGAAATAACTAACTTCTAAAATCTAATTTCTAACTTCTTCACTTAAAAACATGAAACTCTTTGGTGAGTTCAAGATATGGGTCCGAGTATTGTCTCGGACTTTTTTCTATAATAAAGTCCGATTCGTCAATGTCTTTTTCTTCTGATGAAAACTCCAGAATCAGCCTTTTTGCTTTTGAATTTTCAATTCCTTTGATATGCACTCTTCGGATCAGAAACAGATTATTTTCTTTCCCAATTGAAACAAAAAGTTCTCCAGCCTCAACAGGAATAATGACAGAAAAAATCCCACCTTTTGATAAAAGCTGAGATGCTTTGGATATCAGCTGCACGAAGTTTAACTCAATCGTCTGACGGGCAATTTTATCCTTTTCAGACCCCGACTCTTCGAAATATGGAGGATTGGAAACAATAAGATCAAACTGATCTTTCGTTTCAAAAGTTTTAAAATCCTGATGTCTGTTTTGCAACCTTGTATGAAAAGGAGAGTTTTCAAAATTAAGTCTGGTAAGCCTTGCTGCATCTTCATTAATATCAAGTCCCAAAAATTCAGCATGAAGATTTCTCTGGGCCAGCATAAGAGAAATTAAGCCTGTACCCGTTCCTACTTCCAAAACACTGGAAGCACTTTCAATACTAGCTAAAGCGCCAAGCAAAACCCCGTCTGTTCCTACACGGAAGACATCTTTAGACTGCTCAATTTTAAATTGCTTAAAGGTAAAAGGTTTCACTATAAATTGGTAGGCAGTGTAATAATGAAGGTAGACCCTTTTCCTATTTCAGATTTTACAGAGATCTCTCCTTTATAATCTTCAATCATTTTTCTCACCATAGACAACCCCAGCCCCATTCCACTGCTTTTAGAAGTAAAATTCGGTTCAAAGATTCTTTCGTACATATTTTCAGGAATTCCTATTCCGTTATCCTGAACAGAAATAATCACTCGTCTCTGGTGCTGTTCCACATCTACATTAATGATCAGTTTTCTTTCATCACTTTCCGCCTGTTTCGCATTGGTAACAAGGTTGGTTATAATCCTGGAAAGATAAATTCTGTCCATATTGATCATAATATTCGTCTTGTTGGCATGCATGAAAATACTGTCATCATTAAATACACGGAGAATGTCTTCAACTTCAGTATTCAGATTAATAACTTCATTATTTTTTTCAGGAAGTTTCGCAAATTCTGAGAATGCCGAGGCTACAGTAGCAATCAGGTCAATCTGATCTACAATCGTTTTACTCATCTGTTTTACTCTCTCTCTGATATTGGGATCTTCAGGATCAAATTTTCTTTCAAAATTTTGAATGGTCAGCTTCATTGGAGTCAATGGGTTCTTCACCTCATGAGCCACCTGCTTAGCCATCTCTCTCCACGCTTCTTCAGATGCCTTGAACCTAAGTCTTTCTTTCTGGTCCTGAATCTGCAGAATCATTCTGTTATAAGCTCTCGCCAAAGCATTAAGTTCATCATTTTTATAGTACCTGATGGGACGCATTTCATTTTCAAACAATGTAATACGGGTAATCATATCAGAAAATTTCGTAATGGTTTTTGCAAGGCTGTTAGACGTAACCCAACTGATCCATATACTAAAAAGAATAAGGAATATATCGACTAAAAGAATATATTTTACATACTGATGAAGAACTTCAAGATAAGCAGATTCATTGTGGTATAAAGGGATATAAACAATTCCGATGGGTTCAAGCTCATTGTTTTTCAACAAAAGATAAGAAGAAGTAAGCTTAGCATCTTTGGCAGCATCATAATTAATCATATCTACTCTTGCATCAGTAGACAGGATTTTATTGATAATCTCTATAGGAATTGTTTTCTGCTCAACTAAACCTTCATCTTTATTGGAAAGCAAATAGTGTCCTTTCAGATCATAAATAAAAATATCATGCTGGTTGATATCCGCTATTTCAAAGATTTTATTCCCTAAAACTTCCGGAAGGTCTTTTGTTTCTATAAGTGTCTGACTTACCGCATAGTCCAGATACCGCATTACCGCATTGGTCTTGTCCTGCATATCGATATTACTCTGCTGCAAAGAATGATTTCTCAGCACAAAGTAAGGGACAAGAGATGTAGCAACGACACTTAAAAAACATACCAGTAAGAAACCGAAGAACACCCGATTCCTTAAGCTATATCCTTTATACTTGTTTATTGACATTCTACTTTTTAATTAACCTAGCAATATACTTACCAATAATATCAAATTCCAGGTTTACTGTATCACCAATTTTCAAATGTTTCATATTCGTAAATTCCCAAGTATAAGGAATAATGGCTACGGAAAACTGATCGTCTTCGCTTTTAGCAACCGTAAGACTGATCCCGTTTACTGTAATTGACCCCTGAGGTACCGTCACAAAACTTCCGTCATTTTCATATTTCATGGTGATAAAATAACTTCCGTCTTTATTTTCAATACTCACCACTTCACCGGTTTTATCAACATGTCCCTGAACAATATGACCATCCAGTCTCCCATCCATCTTCATACAACGCTCAAGATTCACAACTGTTCCTAATTCCCATTTTCCAAGATTGGTCTTTTCCAGTGTTTCATTGATCGCTGTAACCACATAATGATGGTCTTTTATCTCCACAACTGTAAGGCAACAGCCGTTGTGTGCAAGGCTCTGATCAATTTTAAGTTCGTTTGTAAAGGGGCATGTCAGGGTGAAATCTATATTGCTTCCTTTTTCTTCAATCTTCTCAATAACACCAACTGCTTCAATAATTCCTGTGAACATATTATTTTTTGCTAAATTTGTAAATTATAATCTTCAAAGATAATCAAAATGAGCCCAAAAAACCATAAAGTACGAGTAGGAATTTCAATCGGTGATTTCAACGGCATCGGTCCGGAGATCATCATGAAGTCTCTGAAAGACAAAACTATTACAGATTTTTTCACTCCTGTAATTTTTGGTTCGGGAAAATTATTCACTTATCAGAAAAATATTTTTAAGCTGAATCTTAACTTCAACTATGTTAACGAGGCCTCACAGGCACAGGTAGGAAAACTCAATATGGTTAACCTTACCAAAGAAAACGTGAATGTAGAATTGGGAGTTCCTACTGAAGAATCCACAAAAATGGCGATTGATTCTTTAGAAGCGGCTACTGAAGCTTTGATGAAAGGAGATATTGATGTACTGGTAACCGCTCCTATCAACAAAGATGAGATGGTAAAAATGGGCTTTAAACACGCCGGACACACTGGATATTTTGAAGAGAAATTCAGCAAAAAGGGATTAATGTTCCTTGTCACTGAAGATCTTAAAGTAGCTGTTTCCACCCATCATATTCCTATTGCTCAGGTAGCTGAAAATATTTCCAAGGAAAAAATAAAGAAACAGATCAGGGTATTAAATCAGACTCTTATAGAGGATTTCTGTATTCAAAAGCCTAAAATTGCGGTATTGGGGTTAAATCCTCACGCAGGAGACGGCGGTGTTATCGGAAATGAAGAAATTGAAATTATCAGCCCCACTATTAAAGAACTTTCTGACAACGGAATATTGGCATTCGGACCTTTCCCTGCAGACAGCTTTTTCCAACCGAACAAATACAAAAATTTCGATGCCGTACTCGCAATGTATCATGATCAGGGGCTGGCTCCTTTCAAAACATTAGCGTACGAAGAAGGAGTAAATTATACCGCAGGACTTCCTTTTATCAGAACATCTCCCGATCACGGAGTTGCTTATGATATCGCAGGAAAAAACATCGCTGATGAACAAAGTTTCACAGAAGCGATCTTCACGGCTATCAAAGTTTTCAAAAACAGAAGTGAATACAGAGAACTGATGAGCGACCGCCTGCAGCCTAGAAAAATAACTGTAGACAACGGAATAGACGAAGATCTACCAGAGGAAACTGAAGCATAAATCTTTAAAACAAATTTTAAATTAATTTGTTTCAGATTTTATTTGTTATTATAAAAAAAATGCATATTTTTGCACACTCATTTTATGGACAAGTTAAGAAACTATGACGTAAGCTTTTCCGGACTTAAAAACGGAAGACACGAGTTCAAGTTTGAGATAGATAATACGTTCTTTCAATTATTTGACACTGAGCAGGAATTTACAAATCCTAGAATAGAAGTGAAGGTATCACTTGATAAACACACTACTTTTCTGGAATTTGAGATTAAAATTAATGGATGGGTTGAGTTAGTTTGTGATATCACAAATGAAGATTTCGACTATCCTATTGAAAATGAAATCAAAATTTTGGTGAATTTCGGGGAAGAATATGATGACAGCAATGAAGATGTTATTACTATTCCTACCGCAGAGCATGCTTTCAATGTAGCACATTTGATTTATGAAAATGTAATGCTTTCTATCCCGATGAAAAAGATTTCACCCAATGTAAGTGATGAAGATCTTAAAATTCTTGACCAGTTCAGTCCTAAAGATATTGAGGTAACTGAAGAAGAAGAACATGAAAGTGACCCTAGATGGGATGCTTTAAGAAAATTAAAAGACAATAATTAAATAGAATAATTTAAATATGATGAGATGATGAATCTCATCGCTCATCAATTAAAAAAGTTATTAGAAAATGGCACATCCAAAGAGAAGACAATCGTCCACAAGAAGAGATAAGAGAAGAACTCACTACAAAGCTGTAGTTCCTCAATTAGCTAAAGATGCAACAACAGGAGAGCTTCACCTATACCACAGAGCTCACTGGCATGAAGGAAAACTTTACTACAGAGGTAAAGTAGTATTGGAAAAAGAAGTAGCTGCTACTGAAGAAAACTAAGAGTCGCTTTTCATTGAAAAAGCCTCATTTTAATACAAAAACCGCCCAATTTTGATAAAATTTGGCGGTTTTTTGTTGTTTTTTACGTTTTTTTGGTATCTTTGACCCAAAATCAAATATCAAATTTATGGACATTAAAGACATACAAAATCTTATCAAGTTTGTATCTAAAGCTGAAGTTTCAGAAGTGAAGTACAAGACTAAAGATTTCGAAATCACTATTAAAACTCCATTAGCTGGAAGCGATACTGTTTACGCACAACCTGCAGTATACCACACTGCTCCACAAGCAGTAGCTGCTCCGGCACCTGTTGCAACTCAGGCTGCTGCACCTGCTGCTGAGAAAGCTGAAGCTGCATCTGATGACAGCAAATATGTAACGATCAAGTCTCCAATGATTGGTACTTTCTATAGAAAACCATCTCCTGATAAAGATGTATTTGTAAATGTAGGTGATGATGTTTCTGTTGGTAAAGTAGTTTGTGTTATTGAAGCAATGAAACTATTCAACCAGATTGAATCTGAAATCAGCGGAAAAATTGTTAAAATTTTAGTTGACGATGCTACTCCTGTAGAGTATGACCAACCTTTATTCTTAGTAGATCCATCTTAAGGAATTTTAGATTACAGATTATAAATTTTAGATGAATCTTTTTTCATTTAAAATAATTTAAAATTCAAAATTTATAATTTAAAATTTCGGAGAGATGTTCAAAAAAATATTAATAGCCAATCGTGGCGAAATTGCAATGCGTATTTTACGTACTTGTAAAGAAATGGGGATCAAAACTGTTGCGGTATACTCTACTGCTGATAAAGACAGTCTTCACGTAAGATTTGCTGATGAAGCGGTATGTATTGGCCCTGCAATGAGTAAAGACTCCTATCTTAAAATCCCTAACATTATTGCTGCAGCAGAGATTACCAATGCTGACGCTATTCACCCAGGTTACGGATTCTTATCTGAAAACGCTAACTTCTCAAGAATCTGCCAGAAAAACGGTATCAAATTTATCGGTGCTTCTCCTGAGCAGATTGAAAAAATGGGTGATAAAGCTAATGCTAAAGCAACCATGAAAGCAGCAGGTGTACCATGTGTACCTGGTTCTGACGGATTGATCGAATCTTACGAACATGCTGTAAAAGTAGCGGAAGAAACAGGATATCCGGTAATGATCAAAGCAACTGCCGGTGGTGGTGGAAAAGGGATGAGAGCGGTTTGGAAAGCTGAAGACCTTAAAGACCACTGGGAATCTGCTATTCAGGAAGCTGTAGCTGCCTTTGGAAACGGAGGTATGTATATGGAGAAACTGATTGAAGAGCCTAGACACATTGAAATTCAGGTTGCGGGTGACCAATTCGGTAAAGCTTGCCACCTTTCTGAAAGAGACTGTTCTGTACAGAGAAGAAATCAGAAATTAACTGAAGAAACGCCTTCTCCTTTCATGACAGACGAACTTCGTGAAAAAATGGGTGACGCTGCTGTAAAAGCTGCTGAATTCATTGGATATGAAGGTGTGGGGACTATTGAATTCCTTGTAGACAAGCACAGAAATTTCTATTTCATGGAAATGAATACAAGAATCCAGGTAGAGCACCCTATTACTGAACAGGTAATTGATTATGACCTGATCAGAGAACAAATTCTTCTTGCTGCAGGAACTCCTATTTCAGGAATCAATTATTACCCTAAATTACATTCAATCGAGTGTAGAATCAACGCAGAAGATCCTTATGCAGACTTCAGACCATCTCCAGGAAAAATCACAGGATTAAATATCCCTGGCGGACACGGAATCAGAGTAGACACTCACGTATATTCCGGATACAGTATTCCTTCTAACTACGATTCAATGATTGCTAAGCTTATCACTACGGCTCAGACCCGTGAAGAAGCCATTGCAAAAATGAGACGTGCTCTTGAGGAATTCTATATTGAAGGAGTGAAAACAACCATTCCTTTCCACAGACAACTGATGGATAATGAAGATTATCTTGCAGGAAACTATACTACAAAATTCATGGAGGATTTTGTAATGGACAGAAAATACGATAATCACTAAGATTATTTTAAAATAAAAATGAAACTGCCTCTTTTTGAGGCAGTTTTTGTTTTTAGCTGATCAGTTTAAAATTTTCCGTTAAAAATCTCAGAGAAGCCACTCCTGCATCTATTCCTCTTCATTCATAAAAATTGATACCCATACAGAAAATAAAATTTCATCACGATAAAGATATAATACCTATAACCGTCTGCGAACAGAGAAAATATTTTCCAATACCACATTATTCCGCCCTAAAATCTCCTTCAATTATACCCCAAAACGTCACTAGGCATTTGTTTATGCATATCATTAATATTGCGTAAATTTGTTGAAAACCAAAATATATGTCAACAGCAGAACAAACAAAAAACTCGCAGTATTTTATTGACCTTGAAGACAAACATGGAGCGCATAATTACCACCCACTTCCAGTAGTTCTGGATCGCGGAGAAGGTGTTTTCGTTTGGGATGTGGAAGGTAAAAGGTACTATGATTTTCTTTCAGCATATTCTGCTGTGAACCAAGGACATTCTCACCCTAAGATTGTAGGAGCATTGGTAGAACAGGCACAAAAACTAGCTCTAACTTCAAGAGCATTCTACAACTCTAAATTAGGAGAATATGAACAGAAAATAACAACTCTTTTTGGATTTGATAAGGTTTTACCTATGAACTCCGGAGCTGAAGCAGTAGAAACAGCTGTAAAACTAGCCCGAAAATGGAGTTATGAAGTAAAAGGAATTTCAGAAAATGCAGCGAAAATTATCGTTTGCGAAAACAATTTCCACGGAAGAACAACAACCATTGTTTCTTTCTCTAACGATCCGGATGCCAACCAAAATTATGGCCCTTTTACACCAGGATTTATCAAAATTCCTTACAACGATATTGCAGCACTGGAAGAAGTTCTTAGCAGAGAAGCAGCAAATATTGCAGCATTCCTTGTAGAACCAATTCAAGGGGAAGCCGGAGTATATGTTCCGGATGAAAACTTCCTTAAAAATGCTGCTGAACTATGTAAAAAGTACAACGTTTTATTCATTGCTGATGAAGTTCAGACCGGTATTGCAAGAACAGGAAAGCTTATTGCATGTCATCATGAAGATGTACAACCGGATATTTTAATCTTAGGAAAAGCCCTTTCCGGAGGAATGTATCCTGTATCTGCTGTTTTAGCGAATGACAACATCATGAATGTGATCAAACCTGGACAACACGGTTCTACATTTGGAGGAAACCCAATTGCATGTGCAGTTGCAGTAGCAGCACTAGATGTTGTAGCTGAAGAAAAATTATCTGAAAGAGCTGAAGAATTAGGAAAACTTTTCAGATCTGAAATTGAAAAGCTGATTGAAAAGTCAGACCTTATTACCAAAGTAAGAGGAAAAGGACTTTTAAATGCTATTCTGATCAACGATACTCCCGAAAGTTCTACTGCATGGAATCTTTGCCTGAAATTGAAAGAAAACGGATTGCTGGCAAAACCTACCCACGGTAACATCATCAGACTGGCACCACCATTGGTAATTACTGAAGAGCAGTTACTGGATTGCGTGAAGATTATTGAAAAGACTATTCTTGAGTATAAATAAATGGCTCTCTCCCTTGCAATCATCACTTATAATGAAGAAGAAAATATCGTAAGACTTCTAGATTCATTAATAGATATAGCTGATGAAATTATCATTGTTGATAGCTTTTCAACAGATAGGACAAAAGAAATCTGCACTCAAAAATATCCGCAGGTACAATTCTTTGAGAAAAAATTTAACGGGTATGGTGAACAAAAAAACCATGCCCTTAATTTATGTTCCCATGAATGGGTACTGTTTCTGGATGCTGACGAAGTTCCTGATGAAAATCTGAAAAGATCTATACAGAAGATCGTTTCTTCAGCAAGCACAGAATTCAATGTGTATAAGGCTGCATTCAACAATCATTTAGGGACTCACCTGATCAAACATGGAGGTTGGGGAAATGTATGCCGTGAAAGGCTGTTCAGAAAAGAATATGCAGCATATTCTCATGATAAAGTTCATGAATTTTTGATTACCTATGAAAAAGTAGGGCTTCTCGAAGGAAAACTGAATCATTATACTTACAAAAGCATTCACCATCATGTCTTGAAAATCAATAAATATTCTGATATGATGGCTGAAAAAATGTTTGAAAGAGGAAAAAAAATCAATAGATTTAAAATCATTGTAAGCCCAATGTTTGAATTTATCAAGGTTTTTATTTTCAAACTGGGTTTTCTGGATGGATTTCCAGGGTATTATATTGCTAAAACGATGTCCTATTACACTTTTTTGAAATATATTAAATTGCGTGAAAAAATAAGACTCCAGGAACTTGAAAAAAATACGGTAAAATAGTATGATCATGTATATTATTCCTGTTTTATTGGCGGTATTTATCGTCATATATTTCCGTCTTTATCTGTTTGCTTTTCCGCATAACAGACTTGTCATTCTCATGTACCATCAGGTTGAAAAAGAAAGCCATGAAGATCTTACAGTCAGTGTAAAGAACCTTGAACAGCAGTTTTCCTATCTAAGCCGTAAAAAATATACTCCTCATTTTTTTTCTGAGCTTACCATTTCATCAAAGAAAAATATTATCATTACTTTTGATGATGGGTACAAAAATAATCTTGAATATCTGCCGTCCTTACTGGAAAAGTATGATCTGAAAGCTACTATTTTTATTCCAACCGGATTTATTGAAAAGGGATATAACAATTATTCCATGATGACCTTTGACGAAATCAGAAGTCTGGATAAAAAATATTTTGAGATTGCCCTTCACAGTCATGCCCATGAAAACTTAAAAAACGTTTCTATTGATTTTATAGAAAAAGATCTAAAAAAAAATATGGAAATCCTCGATGTCCACAACATCAGGTATTCAAAGGTTTTGGCATATCCTTATGGAAAATATCCACAAAAAAAAGAAGACAAATTAACTTTTTTTTCCATTTTAAAAAAAATAGGAATTGAATTTGCAGTAAGAATTGGAAATAAAGTAAATTATTACCCTACCCAGCGCCCATACGAGCTGTGTAGAATTGATATAAAAGGCAAAGATTCGATTATAAAATTCAAATTAAAACTTATCTTTGGCAGATTAAAACTATTTTAAAAAACAATTATAAGGAAGTATTCACATACTCCTCTATCAAACAAATCGTTGTGATGAATATAAGTGGTTTAATCATAACATATAATGAAGAAAAAAATATACAGGATATCCTTGAGTCTTTTGATTTTTGTGATGAAATAATAGTAGTAGACTCTTTTAGTACGGATAAAACTGTAGAAATTGCGAAGAAATTCTCTAATGTAAAGGTGATTCAAAATAAATTTGAAGACTTTACAAAGCAAAGAAATCTGGCTCTGAAAGCTGCAACAAACGACTGGGTTTTATTTTTAGATGGTGATGAAAGAATTACACCGGCCCTGAAGCAGGAAATTATCGATGAGCTAAATAAACCCGAGCAAAAGGATGCCTATTATTTTTACAGGAAATTCTTTTTTGCCCAGAAACCGATTCATTTTTCAGGAACTCAGTCTGATAAAAATTTCAGACTCTTCAGAAAATCGAAGGCCATCTATATGGCAGGAAAAAAGGTACATGAAACTCTGGAGGTTAATGGAACCATTGGAATTTTAAAAAATAAATTACTCCATTACTCCGTTTCAGATTATGAATCTTACAAAAAGAAAATGATTCATTACGGAGTTTTAAAGGGGAAAGAAATGGCTGCTAAAGGAAAAAAGTACAATGTTTTAGTTCAATATCTTAAAACAGCTTTTAAATTCTTTAAAGCCTATATAATGAGACTTGGTATTTTAGACGGAAAAGAAGGCTATCAGTTATCTTATCTGCAGTCTTTAAGCGTCTACGAAACCTATGAATCATTAAAAAAAGAGCAAAATTAGTTGAATGAAGATTTGTATCATTAGTTATGATTTTTGGGATTATGATAAGTATATTGTTGAAACATTATGCAAACGTGGTATTGACGCTCATCATATAAAGATCAGTACTGTTACTCATTCCAACTTCAATGAAAGAGCTGTAAATGCTTTAAGCAAAACTTTTTTAAACAAAAATCTTAAGACTGAAAAAAGACAGAAATATGTACTGGATTCTCTTGAAAAACTAGGGCATCAGGATCAAATATTAGTGATGAATCCTGATACATTTGATCTTTCTACCCTTAAAAAAATCCGCAAGTATACAGACCGTCTGGTTACCTATCTTTATGATAATCTTGAAAGAGTTCCTGTAGAAGATAAACTCTATCTTTTTGACAAGGTATTTTCCTTTGACTATATTGATGTCAAAAAGCACGGATTTGAAAAATTAACGAATTACATTTACCTTCCGCACTGTTCAAAAGAAACTCAAAAGCCTGAAATGGACCTTTTTTATATCACATCTTATGATAACAGAAGGGTTTCACTAATAAAATTACTGGCTAAGAAACTGATTGAGCACGGATTAAAATTCCAGATTATGATCATTGGAAAAAAATCCTGGAAGCATCAGCTGACCAATATTTTCATGACAGTACCTAAGAATCTTTTCCTGATTTTCAGTATTAAAAAGATTCCGCACAATGATCTTCCAAAATATTATAAAAACTCAAAAGTTTTACTGGATCTCATGCGGGAAGGACAATATGGACTCAGCTTCAGAGTTTTTGAAGCCATGTCTCTGGAAAAGAAAATCATTACTGATAATGAAGCCATTAAAACCTATGATTTTTACAATCCCAATAATATTTTGATTTTAAACAAAAATATTAGTAATCTTGACAAATCTTTTTTTGAAAGACCTTACGAAAAAATTCCGGAAGAAATCTACTACAGATACACTTTGGATAGTTGGGTGAATAAAGTTTTTGAACTGGATACTAAAAACTGACAAATGGGAATCTTAAAAAAAATAAAAAAGCACTTCGAAAGAAAAGAAAAACTCAAAAACCTTCAGTCTAAGGATATAGTCAACCTCAACCAGTATGACGCTTCCCAAAAAACAATCCTGTTTGCATCCAGAGATTTCCCGGCCCATGATAAAGAATCCGGAGCCAACAGACTGAAAGAACTTATATTTATTTACAAAGCATTAGGATATAACTGCATATTATTTGCGCCCCATATTTTTGAAGATAATTCTTATGTAAAATTTTACCAGCAGCACAATGTTATCGTCTATATAGAAAACAATAAGTATAAGAATATTTATGACTTCCTGTCTTCTTTTAAAAAGGTAGATTATGTTTGGTTCAATGGCCCTCTGGCTCTGAATCTTTTTTATAAAAAAATGAAATCCGTTTTACCTTCTGCCAAATTTATTTATGACATGGTAGATATTCATTTTTTAAGGTTTAAAAGAGCGATCGAACTGGAGCCAACCCGTATTTCTTTGAAGAAAAATTACAAACACTTTTTCCGTCTGGAAACTGTTGTTGCCCCAAAACTGGATTATATTATTGCCATCTCTGATAAGGAAAAAGAGATTATGAGCCAGTATGCAGATAAAAATAAGATCATTACCATATCTAATATTCATTATCCTAAAATTGATATTTCTGAAAGAAAAAATTTCAGTGAAAGTAAAGGAATTACCTTTATCGGATCTATCCATGAACCGAATATTGATGCAGTAAAGTTTTTATACGAAAAAATAATGCCCATTGTCTGGAAAACCAATCCTGAGCTGGAAGTAAGCATCATCGGAAATGTTGCAGAAAAGCTGGATCTTAAACTATATCCTAAGTTTAAATTTTTAGGCTTTGTGGAAAGCATTGAGGAACATTTTATGAATTCGAAAATTATGGTAGCCCCTTTAAGATTTGGGGCTGGTGTTAAAGGAAAAATCGGACAGGCTTTTGAATACTTTTTCCCAGTGGTTACTACGGATATTGGTGCCGAAGGGATGAAGCTTACCGATAAAAAAAATGTTCTCATTGCCAACGATGAAAATAGTTTTGCAGAAGCAATTATTCAGCTGAATAATAATGAAGAGCTTTGGAATATTTTAAGTAAAAATTCCGTAGACAGTCTGAGAGCATTTTCACCCGAAGAAGTAAAAGAAAAACTTAAAACATTATAAAACATGTCATTAAGCGTAAACTATCACGGTTTTTTTGATGGAAATTTTGGCATTGCAGAGGCCACAAGGCTTAATGCTGCTGCCATGGAAAATGCAGGGATTAAAGTAAACCGCATCAGCTATTCAAGTGATACTCTTGAAAAATCTAAAAGCGACACCCCATCAGATGCCTTAATTAATATTTTTCACATTAACAGTAATGTGACTCACGAGTTTTTCTCAAAAAATCAGGATATCAATCTTGCAGGTCATTACAACATTGTATATTGGGCCTGGGAATTTCCCGAAGTTTCGGATAAAACGGTTGAGTTTCTGAATATTTTTGACGAGTTATGGGTTCCTAGTGACTTTTGTGTCAATATTTTCACAAAATATACGGGAATTCCTGTGATGAGATTTTCTCATCCTATTCAAAAGCTGGCTCCTTCTGATGAATTTAATTTTGAAGAATATAATATTAAGCCTGGCTCAAAGGTATATATTACTATTTTTGATTCCTTAAGTACAACGATCAGAAAAAACCCTGAAGCAACTATTGAAGCGTTTATTAATGTCTTTAAAGATGATCCTGAAAGTGTTTTAATTGTCAAGACCCATAATCTCGAAAGAAGTAAGGATGCACAAAAAGTAGTGGAAAAATATGCAGGAATTTCGAATATTATCATTATTAATGAACATTTCTCGAAAGAAAAGCTGCATTCCCTTATTCAGAAATCTGATGTTCTGATCTCGCTGCATGGCTCCGAAGGATTCGGCCTGACAATGGCTGAAGCGATGTCTTACGGGAAAATTGTTGTGGGAACAGGATACTCCGGAAATCTGGATTTTATGAATGTGAACAACAGCTTCCTTGTTCAGTATAGTTTTATTAAAACTTCCAATACAAAAGGATTAATTGCTGAAGGGCTCACTTTGGCAAAACCTGATTTGCAGGATGCCACCCAAAAGCTTTTGTATATAAAGAATAATTTCGGGTCTTTACACGCTGTTAAAGAAAGTGCAGAGGCTCAGATCAGAGATCATTTTTCTCTTGAATCTATAGGAAATCTGCTTCAAATACGACTGTCTTTTATCGACCAGATGGATAAAAAAGAAAGCAGCACAGAAAATAGTGCAGGAAATGTATTCTATCTTGCTGAAATAGACCGATTGAGTGGCAGAGTGAATTATCTGGAAAAAACACTCTACAATAAAATCAGGAAAAAAGTAAATATCTTTTTAAAGAAAGTAAAAGGTAAAAAATAAAAAGAGCGATGGATTTATCAAAATCCATCGCTCTTTCATTTTATTGTAAATTATTTCTTTTGTTTTCTATTTCTGAAATACATTTTCACTCCATATATCCACTGAATAGGTTTGCTTTTTTTATAAATTCTAAGGTCTTTTCTCAGAAATAAACTATCGGCATATAATTTTATTAATGCTGATCTGCTTTGCTGAATTTTACCTCCAGAAATAAGCTCTTCAGATCTTTCTCTGATCAATTTTCCTACTCCTTCGAGAGAGAAATCATGAGTAATTGTTTTGCGTGCATTCTCAGATTTCACTTTGACATCTTCTCCGCCCTGATATATTTTTTTCAGATATTCAGAAGCTTTTTCCAGTGAAGGTTCAGACCAGATGGTATTAGAATCATAATTAAGGTCGTCTGAACCGTAAGAAACTTTTTCTGCACTTACGAGAAAACTGTTTTCAGAATTCATAAATTCCAGATTTCCGGAATATGCAGTAGCAATAACAGGTTTCCCAAAATACATGGCCTCTGCCATAGTAAGTCCAAAACCTTCAGATCTGTGAAGAGAAATATAGCTGTCACAGTTACTGATCACATAGTTCAGTGCATTTTTATCAAAAATCTTTTCTACTACTTTAATCTTCGCCGAGTCACCGATTGCCTCGTTTATCTGTTGTTTTTCTAAAGAAAACTTATCTGATTTAGAGGTTTTAATGGTTAAAAAAGCATTATTGTCTTTTCCGTCAAATGTTTCTCTGAAAACCTTAATCAGGTTGAGAACATTCTTCCGCTGTATGGAACTGTTATAATCAAAGATGAATAAAAAATTAAAGTAATCTTCGTTATAAAAATTCAAAGCATCAGGATCTTGGGTCTCTTTCAGATGAATATCAATCGGGTGTGGAATTACTTTTACAGGAGATGCTATGTATTTTTCAATACATTTTTTACAATATTCTGAAGGCGTCCAGACCTCATCGAAAAGATTAATATTCAGAAGGTAATCCTCAGGAATAGTCTCTGATTCCCAGGCCATATAAAGAATATTATATTTTCTTTCAAAAAAAGAATAGTCAAAATATTCAAAGAAATTTGAAATTTCCGAAACAGATGGTGAAACCTGAATTAAATTAATGGGATATTCTGCTTTATGGGAAAACTGAGTAAACGTCTGGTCATTATTGTTATGATTGGTTCTCACATCATAGTTGATCAGACTGATAGGCATGCCTGCACTCTGTATGGCTTTACAATTGAGCCTTGTGGCTTCCGCAATACCAAATTCACCATTAATAAATCCAAAAACGTTAATTCCTAAATCTGCCATTTTTATTTTCTAATAATTCAAATAATTAATCTTCCAATGTTTCATAAAAACTATTCTGTTTTTTTTGCTTCTCGAAATTCTTTTTATGAATCAATGACAGTTCATATTTTGCAGGAATTTCCGTAAAGTTTTTATTTCCAAATAAAACTTCATGCACTTTATTTTTCCAGAAGATCTTTTTATTATTCTTTACAATTCTCGCCTGATAATCAGGGAAATTGATATAGCCTTCTTTATTCATATTCCAGCCCATTTGCTGTACATATTCTTCTGTAATTCCCTCTACAGTATTGATTCGGGGAACGTAGAATACCTCAACACTTCTTTCCTTTTTAAGATAGGGTTTCAATGTTTTGATAAAATGTTCAGTAGGATATTCATCTGCATCAATCTGGAACAGATACTGGCCGTTTGCCTTTTCAATTAATCTGTTTTTGAAGGTTGCAAAATCCCCATCCAGTCTTGCCTCAAGTTTTACAATATTATTATAATGAGCAAGCAGCTCCGTCACTTCTTTATTTTTATTGGTAATATCCTGGAGAACAATGATCTCATCATTCTGACCGATCAAAGGGATAAGAATATCTAATAATTTTTTAAGTTCCTGAGCTTCATCATTGACGGTGATTCCGTAAGAAACAGATATAAATTTACTGGAAAAGCGTGAAAGTAAGCTCATAATTTAATTGTAGATTATAGGATAGTTGCCGGAAAAATGGGTAAAGTAATTTTCGGCAATGATTTGTTTTACGTAATTTTTATACTTCCTTGTAGGATAAAAACAGCTTCCTGTTTTTTTATAATAATATTTCCTGAAAAATTCCGGAAGTTTTTTTTCATCAGATTCTACTTCCTTCCCTTTCTCTGTTCCCTTTATTTTATATAAAACCTGAACATTGAATGCAGGTGGTAGAGCTTCAAACCAATTATTAATCTGTGAAAAATACGCAAATGGTGTTTCTTCAAAGCTGTTCAGCTCCCCCTGGTTATGGCCTGAAAAATAGTATTCTTTAAAGATATCTGCTACTTTCTTCGGTCTGAAAATAAATACTCCTCCATTGATACTTCCCTGCAATAAGGGATTGGGTTCAAAATGTCGGTCAATAAAATACATTTCACTGGTCTCTTCCAGTATTCTTGGAATATGTCCCCAGGTTTTGTTGAATTCCTCAGTTCCTCTCGGATCCAGAATTGCCCCGAAATATTTGTCTTCCGGAAGATAATCAAAAACAGAGGGTGCACTATCTGAAATAATAATATCAAGGTCCATAAAAAGAACCATATCATAATCTCTTGTTTCTGCAGGAATCAGAAGTTTTTGAGCCAGAAGCGGACGATGAAACTGATCATCCATAGGTTTATCAATAATCTTTAAATCTGCCCCACATTTTTTAGCATAGTTTTCAAACCGTGCTCTATTTTTATTGTACATTTTCCAGTACTTATCTCCTACAATAAAAAGACATATTGCTTTTCTCATTGATCAACTCAATTTATAATCTACAAAAATACATTTTTAATAATAAGCCTGCCCGAAATATTCTTTCAGTGTTTCTCCTATCAACGGAAATATTTCCCAGATCCTCATTTTTACTCATGGGTATATAAAAAACCGCCTCACATCTGAGACGGCTTTGCTGTAAAAATATCAATATTTATTAGTAATAAGCATAGAAAGGAATACCCTCTGCAACATACTTATTAGGCGTTCCCGGATAGGTACTGTAGTAATGATCTCTTTCACTTCCGCTATAGAACTGATAAATAGGTCTCTGTGTACTATCCATCGTGGCATAGAACGCAATTCCTTCGTATACATAATTCCAAGGTGTACCCTGATAAGTAGAATAGTAATGATCCTTGTCATTTGCACTATAAAACTGATATACAGGGACTGTATTCGGTGCTTTATAGCTATATGCTTTAAACTGCTCTCCCTCCGCCTGATAGGTATTAGGAGTTCCAGACCATGTAGAAAGAAGATGATCTCTTTCTGAACCACTATAGAATCCATAAATCGGCACCGGGATATAATCCAACATTACTTTATTATCAATCAGGTACTGAATTACGTATGATTTAAGTTCTGCTTTTTTAACAGGGTCTTTTACAAGATCAAAAATAAATACCAATCCATTATTTCCAAAATCTACTAATACTGAATTATTTGGTGTAGAACTGTTTTGCCAGTTTGCGATATTGATCTTCGGAGTGTTTTGGTCAAGATTCAGCTCTCCAATAAGACCTTTGGAAGGATCTCCCCCTCTTGTTCTGTATGATAGTTTTTTAGAAAAGTTCATGGATGATTCTGAAGTATTGACATCATTCTGAACTTCAACATCAAAAATTTTAGACATTCCTAATTTTATTCCCACTCTTGCAGCACGGTCACGGCTTTCATTTCTTGTTTCTGACTGGAATATGATATCCATTTTTGCGCCCGTATAGATGTCAACCATTACGTGAGTTCCGTAGTCCTGTACAATTTGTTGTGATGATTTTGTTTGTAAATCCTGGGCAAACTCCGGGGTAATATAATCCGCTAACATATCTGTTGTGGCATTAAATCTTAATCTTTTCTGCTTGATTAAAAGATTGTAGCTGCCATAGATATATTTTGCATCAAATTTATGATTGGTGGTAATTGCAGAATTAAATCCTACTGAAAGCGTTTTTTTGAATAAAGGAATTCCTGCAGTAACATCTACTTTGTTAGATACCATTTTGGAATAAGTTTCCGCATTCTCTCCATATTCTTCAACGTACTCCTGAGTGTTGGTATTTTCAGAAACCAGCCTCGCCGTCTGCTCAGCTTTGAAACGATCAATATCAACAACTTTAAATCCTGCAGAATTGGCATTCGCATATTCGCCTGCAGCATTGTAGCCGTGTCCAAGCACATCATAAATTCCGTCTCCTGCAAATTTGGCTGCTGATAATCGGTTGTTTTTAGCAGAACTACCAGGAGTTCCTTCGCTATTCAGTTCTTCTGTAGAACATGAACTCATACAAAGCATCAGTAAACTACTGAAGCAAAATAACATTTGTTTTTTCATGGGTTATTTAAAAGTTTTTGCAAAGATAATATTCAACAGTGAGTGAAAAAAATAGTTTTACAATGACATATATCATTATAAAGTGAATTTAATAAACATTTAAAAGTCCATTAATAAATAACCCAATCATCACAGATCAGAGAATTAAATATTCATAAACAAATATCCATACCAACTTTTCAACATTTAGATCTACTGTATTTAATTTAAAATAAAAAGCGAAGCCAGAATACCTGACTTCACTTCAATGTATAACCAAATTGATTTATATAAATCCAAAAATTAATTAGCTGGAATATAGAAAGCGATACCTTCTCTGGTATTCCAATAGCTCACAGGCCCTAAATTAGGAGATACTGAAAGATAATGATCTGATCCGTTTTTAGCTTTATAGCTGTATACAGGAATTCTTCCGGCTCCAGGATCTTTATAAGCATAGAACGCTACCCCCATATAAATATTCCAATAAGAAGATGGTTGTAACGTGCTTGCCTGCGTAAAGTAATGATCTGCTCCTGAAGTACTTTTATAGCAGTAAATAGGAACTGTGTTTGGTGCTTTATACTGAAACACTTTAAATGTAGGCCCTTCATTTGTCCAGTAAGAAGATGGCTGAAGGTTTGTATTAAAGGTAAAGTAGTGATTACTGTCTGGTTGGTTTTGGTAACCATATAACATTGTTGTATTATACTCCAGTGAAATCTGGTTATCAATTAAATACTGATCTACGTAAGCCTTAAGCTGTGCTTTTTTTGCAGCATCTTTTACAAGGTTGTAGATAAGAACAAGGCCATTGTTTCCAAATTCTACCAACACTGAATTGTTAGGGGTAGAACTATTTTGCCAGTTTGCAATATTAACTTTTGAAGTAGTCTGATCAAGATTCACTTCTCCTACCAAACCTTTTGAAGGATCTCCTCCTCTTGTTCTGTAGGATAATTTTCTAGAGTAATTCATTGATGATTCTGATGTATTGACCTCATTCTGTACATCAACATCAAAAATTTTAAGCATTCCGATTTTTACCCCAATTCTTGCAGCACGGTCACGGCTTTCGTTAGTGGTTTCAGACTGGAACATAATATCCATTTTAGCTCCTGTATAAATATCAACCATTACGTGAGTTCCGTAGTCCTGTACAATCTGCTGTGGAGTTTTTGTCTGCAAGTCCTGTGCAAATTCCGGAGTTACATAATCTGCCAGCATATCTGTTGTAGCATTGAATCTTAATCTTTTCTGCTTGATTAAAAGGTTGTAGCTACCATAAATATATTTTGCATCAAATTTATGATTGGTCGTAACTGCTGAATTAAAACCTACTGATAATGTTTTTTTGAATAAAGGAATTCCTGCAGTAGCATCTACTTTGGTAGAAACCATTTTAGAATATGTTTCCGCATTCTCTCCATATTCTTCAATATACTGTTGGGTATTGGCATTTTCAGAGACCAACCTTGCTTCCTGCTCAGTCTTGAAACGATCGATATCAATCACTTTAAATCCTGCAGAATTAGCATTGGCATATTCCCCTGCTGCATCAAACCCATGCCCTAAGACATCGTAGATGCCATCTCCTGCAAATTTTGCTGCTGACAAACGACTAGCCTTTGCCTGACCATCAGGACTCACTTCATTATTCAGGTCTTCCGAAGAGCATGACCCCATGAAAAGCATCAGCGCTGTACTGAAGCAAAATACAATTTGTTTTTTCATAGTATTGTTTTAAAATTCTCAACAAATATAAACTTCAATACTATGTGAAATATAAAACAACAACTGACATATATCATTTATTAGTGAAATTAACAGTCAATTAAAACGCTTTTAACAAAAGCCTACATGATCACTAATTAGTGATTTAATAAAGAAAATAAATTACACGAACAAACTTAGCCAGACCACAAACAGAATACTGAAATCAATTTAATAATTCCCCTTTATGAACCCAATTTCCACAACAAGAATATTCACAGATTATAATTCTCTGATTAAAAATATTATTTGAAAATATAATACGAGGGAGTTGAAAGCGGTATTTGAAGAATATTTAAAGAAATAAATAAAAAAGTTAGACTCAAAAAACCAATACCAGGTCATAAATCATCTCTTAAACGCATAATTTTAAGTAAATTTGCAAAAATTAAAATTGAAATGGAGAAAGTAAGAGTACGTTTTGCTCCAAGTCCTACAGGGCCATTACATTTGGGAGGCGTAAGAACCGCATTATATGATTATCTTTTTGCTAAAAATCAAGCTGGAGAATTTGTATTGAGAATTGAAGATACAGATACTGCCAGATATGTAGAGGGTGCTGAAGAATATATTGAGGAAGCATTGGAATGGTGCGGAATTATCCCTGATGAGAGTCCTAAAAAAGGAGGAAAATTTGCTCCTTACAGACAGTCTGAAAGAAGAGATATCTACGACCGATATACTGAACAGATTCTAAAGACCGATTATGCTTATATTGCTTTTGATACGGCAGAAGAACTGGATGTAATTCGTGCAGAGTACGAAGCAAAAGGTGATGTTTTTTCATATGACAATAAAACCAGAAACCGTTTAAAAAACAGTCTTGCCCTTTCTGAAGAGGAAGTTCAAAAATTATTGGATGAAAAGACTCCTTATGTGGTAAGATTTAAAATGCCTGTTGACAGAGTCTTGAATCTTGAAGACATCATCCGTGGAAAGTTTTCAGTTAATACCAATACTTTAGATGATAAAGTACTGGTAAAGAATGACGGAATGCCAACCTATCATTTTGCTAATATTATTGATGACCATGAAATGGAAATCTCTCACGTAATTCGCGGAGAAGAATGGCTGCCTTCCCTAGGACTTCACACATTACTGTATGAAGCAATGCAATGGGAAGCACCACAGTTTGCCCACCTTTCTTTAATCTTAAAACCTGAAGGAAAAGGAAAACTGAGCAAAAGAGACGGAGATAAATTCGGTTTCCCGGTATTCCCGCTTGACTTCAAGGATCCAGCTACAGGAGTAGTTTCCAAAGGATATAGAGAAAACGGCTATCTTCCTGATGCTTTTATCAATATGGTTGCATTATTAGGATGGTCTCCTGCTGATGATAAAGAAATTCTTCCATTGGAAGAGATGATTAAAGAATTTGATCTTCATAAAGTACATAAGGCAGGCGCAAGATTCAGTAAAGAGAAGTCTGAGTGGTTCAACCATCAGTATATCCAGATGAAATCTGACCAGGAGCTACTTCATATCCTTAAAAATACAGATCTTGATCTTTCAGGTGCTTCTGATGAAAAACTTTTAAAGGTAATTCACCTTATGAAAGAAAGAGCAACTTTCCCGAAAGACATCTATGAAAACGGAAAATTTTTCTTCGAAGCTCCGGTTTCCTATGACGAAAAAGCTTCAAAAAAAGCCTGGAATGAAGAAACATCTGCAATTTTAGCAGAACTGGCAGCTGCATTTGAATCTACAGACTTTGTTGCTGAAACATTGAAACAAGCAATGCATGATTTCGCTGAAAGCAAAGGATTAGGTATGGGTAAGGTGATGATGCCGTTACGATTATCTTTAGTAGGAGAATTGAAAGGTCCGGATGTACCAGACATTCTGGAAACCCTTGGCAAAGAGGAAAGTACCTCCAGAATAAACAATGCTATAAATAATTTTAAATAGAATAACCATAATTTTTCATACATTTGAAAGATTTAATTTACTTCAAGAAATGGAATATTTAAGTTTCGAACTTCCTATCAAAGAATTGATGGACCAATACCAGACGTGTTCTTTAGTAGGAGAAGAAAGTGGTGTTGATGTAAAATTAGCATGCAGCCAGATTGAGGATAAGATTTTAGAAAAGAAAAAAGAAATCTATGGAAATCTTACACCTTGGCAAAGAGTACAACTGTCCCGTCACCCAGATCGTCCATACACATTGGACTACATCAACGGAATGGCAGACAAAGGTAGTTTCTTAGAACTTCATGGAGACAGAAATTTCGCTGATGATCCGGCAATGATTGGAGGATTGATTACCCTTGATGGTCAAAAAGTAATGATCATTGGTACTCAAAAAGGAAGAACGACAAAAGAAAGACAGCATAGAAGATTTGGAATGCCAAATCCGGAAGGATACAGAAAAGCTTTAAGACTAATGAAGCTTGCTGAAAAATTCAATATCCCTGTGGTAACTTTAGTAGATACACCGGGAGCTTATCCGGGTCTGGAAGCTGAAGAAAGAGGACAAGGAGAGGCAATTGCAAGAAATATTTTTGAAATGGTTCAGCTGAAAACCCCAATCTTCACTTACATTATCGGAGAAGGTGCCAGTGGTGGAGCATTAGGAATAGGTGTTGGAAATAAAGTATATATGTTGGAAAACACATGGTATACAGTAATTGCACCTGAAAGTTGCTCTTCTATCTTATGGAGAAACTGGGATCATAAAGAAGATGCAGCCAATGCATTAAATCTTACTCCGGCAGATGCCTTAAGAGAAAAGTTCATCGACGGAATCATTGAGGAACCCCTTGGTGGAGCTCAATATGACCAGGAAACCACCTATTTGAATTTGAAAAATTCAATTTTACAAAATATCAAAGCTTTCTCCAAATTTACAGGACAAGAGCTTGAAACCCAGAGACAGGATAAATTCATTGCGATGGGTCAGTTTAAAGGATAAAAAATAAAAAGGTTAAGAATTTCTTCTTAACCTTTTTTCTTTAGTTTTCTTCTATTGTATTCTATTCTGCAACATTCAGTGCAATTTCAATATCCTGGGTAATCTTTTTCAAAGAAGAATATTTTGCATCACACACGGATGTTGTCATTACGTACTCCCCTTTATCAACCAGAATAAAGTTCTCCCCTTTTGCCGGAACCGTCAAATTATAATATTTTTTGCCACTTATTTTTACGATAAGATTACATGCTGATCTGTTTTTAATATTAACATATGCTTCACTCTTGTTGATATCATTATTAAACAGATGGGTAAGCATGGCGGCTCTTCTTTTACCTTCCTCACTTGGTTCAGATTTAGACGCTGTGGATGTACCTGCACTTTTTGCCGCAGAACCTACCGAGGCAAAGGTGGTTCTTCTTTCTTCTTTTAACGCTTCAATAGCAGCCGCTGTATTATTAGAAACAGGCTTACCATTAGCAGTATAAGCTTTATTTGTGGCAACCGTTTTACCACTGTTCAGTTCATTATTTTTTACAATATTTTCAATTTTTTCTTTACTGATAGGTTTAATGGTAGGTTTTGCTTCTGGTGAATTATCTGCCATAATAATATCAATAAGTTTTCTTTTGAAATAGTCCGTTTTAGCATGTCCAGGATTCTGTTTCAAAAATCCGGCAATCACTCTGGCTTCTTTTGAAATCTCAGCTTCTTGTTCTGTATAGATAATTACGGTTTCTTTTTCAACAACAGCTTTAGATTTTGTTTTTTTCTTTTTTTGGGAAAAACCAAGTGAGAAAATGCATATAAATAGGAGAAAGAAGATTTTTTTCATTAATCAAATCTTTAAAATAGTATTAAATATATTAATAACGTGAAAAGTCATTTTTTAGTTTATCATTAAAATCATTATCTTTGCACTGCTCTAAATTTAAGCTAAAAATTAATACTAATCTTAAATAAAAAAATAATAGATATTATGTCTTATACACCAGCTGCTGCAGACGTAGCAAAATTGAGAAACCAAACAGGTGCAGGTATGATGGACTGCAAGAAAGCTCTAGTTGAAGCTGAAGGAGACTTCGAAAAAGCGGTAGATATCCTTAGAAAAAAAGGACAAAAAGTTGCTGCTAACAGAGCTGACAGAGAATCTGCTGAAGGTGCAGTAATCGCAAGAGTAAATGAAGACAACACTTTAGGTGTAGTAATCTCTCTAAACTGCGAAACTGACTTCGTTGCTAAAAATGAAGCTTTCATCGAGCTAGCTTACGAATTAGCTGAGATGGCAATCTTCGCTGCTACTAAAGAGGAGCTTTTAGCTACTGACTTCCACGGAATGACTGTTGCTGAGAAATTAGTAGAGCAAACAGGAGTTATCGGTGAGAAAATCGAAATCGGATCTTTCGAAAGAATCCAGGGAGATTTCTTAGGAGCTTACATCCACGCTGGAAACAAAATCGCTGCAATCTCTTCTCTTTCTGCTAAAGTAGATGGAGCTGATGAAGCTGCTAAAGCTGTTTCTATGCAGGTTGCTGCTATGAACCCAATCGCTTTGGACGAAACAAGAGTTTCTCAGGAGACTATTGATAAAGAATTAGAGATCGAAAGACACAAACTTACTGAAGAAGGTAAGCCTGCAAACATTATCGATAATATCCTTAAAGGTAAAATGCAGAGATTCTACAAAGACAACACTTTGGTACACCAGGACTTCATTAAAGACGGAAGTATCTCAGTTGCTGATTACGTAAAATCTGTAAATGCAGACCTAAAAGTAACAGGATTTGTAAGAGTAAGCCTATAAGCTAACTTTTTCAAAAAATATAGAATCCCGGTGAATTTCACCGGGATTTTTTATTAACATAAACCCGTAACCATCAACACTATTCACCAATAAGAGATAAAATAAGTGAAAACATTAACAATTCAAGCGGGCAAAATTTTCATGGCAAATATTGGCAAATAACTATACTGGCCGAGCTCAACATTAATTACCAGTTTCATACCCAGAATCACTTTTAATTAAAAATTGAAAACACTTTTTTAACATTTATTTAAATTTTATTAAAAGTATTTCATTTTTTATTTTATTTTTGTAGAAATCCTAATTCCATACACATGAAAAGATTTCTACTCAGTCTGGTATTAATTTTTTTGACAATTAATACACTCTTTGCACAAAGGGATACAGAGCATTGGATTGCTCCTTACTATGATAGTTATGGCGGTAACAGTTATACCAACATGATCTATCTGTCTACTGATTCAGACACCCCATTTGATGTAACCATTTACAATAACAATGCTGTAATAACTACGGTTACCATTAGTAAAGGTAATCCGCAAACCTATAAGGTTACCAATAGCCTTATTAGTGGAACGACCACTACAGAAGCATTCACTGTTGGTAATAAAGGACTGTATTTAAAAGCAGTAAAACCTTTTTACTGTAGTTTAAGACTTGCCCAAAGTGTTCACGGGGAAGTAATTACCAGTAAAGGAAAAGCTGGAATCGGAAAAACATTCTTCGTAGCAACTGCTCCCAATACCAATACCACCAGTATTCAGAACTTTACCGCAGGTATTATGGCAACTGAGGACAATACTACTGTAACAGCATCATGGAACCCTACTTCCGGAGTTGTTTTCATTAATGGTACTCCTACAGGTAATTCCCAGACCTTTACATTACAAAAAGGACAATCTGTAATTCTTGCCGGAGCAGGCACAGAATCTGCAAATAAAACAGGATTTATCGGTGCAAAAATAGTTTCTGATAAACCCGTAACCCTTACCAACGGAAGCTGTAATGGCAACTTCTCTACTTCTCCATCAGGAAGTGACCCGGTTCTGGATCAATCAGTACCGGTTGAAAGACTTGGAAATACATTTGCTATCGTTAAAACAAGATCTACAATTCCTAGCCAGAACATGGAAGGAGGTCTTATTATTGCTACAGAAGATAATACTGATGTTTATCTAAATGGTGTCGGAACTTCTGTTGCAACACTTGCTGCCGGAGAATGGTATAGAATTAATGAAACCAGTTATGTAGCACAAGGTACTAACGGGCATTCTAACATGTTTATTTCAACAACTAAAAACGTATACCTTTATCAGTTTGTAGGGGTAGGGAATAGTGAGGCAACTAATGGATTCAACTATATACCGCCATTGAACTGTTTCCTTCCAAGAAAGATTGATGAAATCGGAAAGATTAATGAAATGCCAATCGGTTCAGGTGGAGCCAGTGCAGTTCAGGATATCATCGTAAAATTAAATATCTTAACAGAGACCGGGGCTACTGTAATGGTAAATGATAACCCTGTCGCACCTACAGACGGTCCCTATCCATTGGCAGGAAATGCTAACTGGGTAACCTATGGAATCACCGGAGTTGTTGGAAACATTAAAATAACCTCTACAAAAGCTGTAACAGCTGGTATCAACGGAGGATTTAGTTCTGCCGGATATGGAGGTTACTTTGCCGGATTCTCATCAATTCCGGTAATTGCAAAAAAAACAGGTGAGTGTGTTCCGGGAATTATTCTTGAAGTAGATGACGGATATGAAACATACCAATGGTACCGTGACGGAGTTGCTATTCCTGGTGCTACAAGTTATACTTACACTCCTACACAATCAGGAAATTATACGGTAAGAGTAACCATGGGAACATGTCCTCCAGTGACTACTCCAATCTATAAAGTACAAAACTGTTTAAAAGAAACGACTCAAGCTCTTAATGCTTGTTCTACTAAAATAATTACACCTACTTTTACTTCTTCCACTCAAACAGTGGTTCCAAGTACAGTAGTAATTTTAACGCCTCCTACAAAAGGAACTGCTGTAGTGAATCCAAACGGAACAATCACTTATACACCAAATCCCGGATATTTAGGACCAGACAAAATCGTTTATAAATTCTGTGGAAATTCAGTTGAATTTACAGATTGTGAGCAGGTGACCTTAAACCTTACTGTAGTACCATTCATCGTAACGGATGCTTCTATTAAGGCTTGTTGGTATGATGTGGATCCTTACGCTTACTTTGACCTTACAAAAGCTAAGGTTACAGACTATAATGCTGTTACAAAAAAATATTACCGTACACTGAATGATCTTACTGCAGGAATCAATGAAATCACACAACCAGAAAACTTCCCTTCCACCGGAGGATTTGTATATGTGAAAGTAACGACTGCTGAAGGATGTACAGCAAATGCTAAAATTGAATTAATTGTACTTCCAATCAAAAAGTCACCTATCCTTGTAGATCAGTACATCTGTATGGATGCAAAAACTAACCTGGACGCTGGCCCTGGATATGATTCCTACCTATGGAGCACAGGAGCTACCACTTCAGGTATCAGAGATGTAGGTGTTGGAGAATATACAGTAGTTGTTGGTAAGAATGGATGTTTCCTTACACAGACTGTTAAAGTTAAAAAAGTTGAAGATCCGGTAATCCAAACCATTGAAATCAATAATAATACAGCAACAGTAATTGTAAGCGGTGGTAAAGCACCTTATAAATATGCTGTAGACGGAACTGCAAACTGGCAGGATTCAAGTACTTTTACAGGTTTAACAAGAGGGCAACACACTTTCTACGTAAAAGATGCCTATAACTGTACTCCTATTGCAGTAGAGGTTACTATTCCTAATCTATTAAATGCCATCACCCCTAATGGAGATAATGTAAATGATTATATCGATTACAGTGAACTGGCATATAAAGAAAACCTAAGCTTTGTAGTGTATGACAGATATGGAAATATGGTATTCACCGGAAACAGATTCAACAGCTACAGATGGGACGGAAAACACTTTGATAAAAAACTTGGAACAGGAACATACTGGTATCATATCAGCTGGAATGAGTCCAACAAAGAAAAGACTCCAATAAAATATACAGGTTGGATTCTTGTTAAAAACAGAGAGTAATAATTAGTTTAAAACTATATTTAATAAGCCACGATCAAATGATCGTGGCTTATTTTTTTTAGCTCTCTGATTAAATTTATTCATTATATTATGTTAAATACAGAAAAAAAATAATACAAACTTAATTTTTTTTTAACCATGATTTTGAAATCACAATTTTTTATTATGTTTTCAACCATACAATACTTTTTATCACTAAATTTGTGATAAAGACCACCGCTGAATGAAAAAAAATTTATGTTTTTTGTTTATGTTTTGTATTTTCACCTTTGCTTTTGCCCAGTTGGATCGAGAGCATTGGTTTGCTCCAATGATAGATAGAACAGGCGCTCCCAATCCTTATCAGAAACTTTATTTATCTACTAACAGAACAACTCCTTTTCCTGTAAGCATTTACAATAATAATGTTCTGATTGGAACAGTAAATATCAGTAAAAACAACCCTCAGAAATTTGATGTCTTAAGGACTTATATTATTACCAAACTGCAGGCGGATTTATTTACCCCTACAACAAAAGGATTATACCTTAAGGCTGAATTCCCTTTTTACGCCAATTTAAGATTCTCAGTGTTCAACCATGGAGAAATTATTACTTCCAAAGGAATTTCTTCCACAGGACTGAAGTTTTACGCAGCTGTCACTCCTATTACAGTGAGCAATTCTATTCTGAATTTCATGACCAGTGTACTGGCAACTGAAGATAATACCAGTGTTACTATTTCCGGGTACAGTCCTAACGTTCAGTTTTCAAATGGAACCACTGGGGCAACCAATCCTACAATGACTTTCACTTTAAATAAAGGGCAATCCTACATTATTGATGGAATTGGAAACATAACAGCAAACTTTGATGGTTTTATTGGGGCTAAAATTACTTCAACCAAACCCATCAATATCACCAATGGAAATTTTAATGGTCAATATGCAGGAAATCATCCAGCTGGTTCAGATATTTTAATGGATCAGGCAGTACCTGTCAACAGGCTTGGAAATGAATTTGCCCTTGTAAAAGGTAACGGTTCTATTGGCTCCCATATGGAAGGGGCTATTGTAATTGCTACTGAAGATAATACTCAAATTTTTGTAAACGATGAAATTCCACCTATTGCAACACTCAATGCAGGAAAATATTTTGTCATTCCTGACTCAAAATATATTCTTCAAGGCAACGGACATTATAACTTATATCTCAAAACATCAAAAAATGCTTATGTCTACCAAACTTTAGCAGGAGTTTCAAATCCAGGAAATGAAACGGCCACCGGTGGATTTAATTATATTCCTGCTTTGAACTGTTACCTGCCAAAGCAAATTAATGAACTTGGACTTATTGATGAAAATTTTGTTCATTCCATTGGTAATCCCGGAGGAGTGCTTAATATACCTACAAAACTTAACATCATTACAGAACGTGGCGCTATTATTACAGTAAATGGAGCTAATCCTCCTGCAATAACCGGCCCTTACAATATGACAGGTACAACGAATTGGGTTACCTATGGTATTCCCAATGTAACAGGTACGATTACTATAGCTTCAAATAGAGCCATTATGGCTGGTATCACTGCCGGCAGTGATGCTGTAGGATATGGGGGCTTTTTTGCAGGCTTTCCTACACAACCTGTTATTTTACAATCCGGAGGCGGCTGTATTCCAGGAATGAGTCTTACTGTAGATCCTTTTATTTATGATACCTATCAATGGTATAGAAACGGGGTTATTGTTCCGGGAGCCACCACTTCATCAATCACCCCTACATTATCAGGATATTACACATGCTCTGTAACAATGGGAAGCTGTGCACCTTTGGTTACTGAACAATTTAAAGTTCTGAACTGTACAAAACTTACCAATACATCATATAACGTATGTAATGTTAAAACCATAATTCCTGCATTCAGCAGTTCATCACAAACTCCTAGCCCAAGTACTGTAGCTGTTACCACAGCACCTTCATTGGGTACAGCTGTTGTAAACCCTGCAACCGGTATTATTACTTATACTGTAAATACTCTGGGTACAACGGGAACAGATACATTCACTTATACATTCTGCGGAGACGATCCTGACTTCCCGGATTGTGAAACAGTCACTGTTACCCTGAATATTCAGGCTCTAACGGTAATGAATGCAACATTATCTGCGTGTGATATCAATGGACAGGGAACCTTCAACCTGACGACAGCAAATGTTACCAGCAACTCTCCTGTTACCATTACTTATTATCCTACCCTATTGGATGCTCAGAATGAAAATGCAGCAGCATTGATTACTAACCCAACTGCCTATACTGCAACTAACGGAACAATCATATATGCGGTTGTTAATGACCATATTGGCTGTAAAAATATTGCACAAATAACGTTATCACTTTTTAACAAAGCTATTGTACTGGACAACTACAATGGTGTTTTCTGTGATGATAATCTGGATGGAACGGTTACCGTCCTACTCTCCAATATCACCCCTATTGTACTTAATAATCCAAATTATTTTACGAGTGTAAGATATTACGCAAACCTAGACGATGCTAACGCCGGAAATAACAATAATCTCCCTAACAACTGGAGCTATACAGGAACCACAACAATTTACATCAGAGTAGATTCTCCGGATGGCTGCCCTTCTGTAATCAAACCTTTACAATTCAGTATCGGAGCCAAAATAACATTAATTACAAAAACAGTTACAGAAACTACTTGTGACGATGACCTGGATGGAATAAAAAGTGTCAACTTGGCCCAGTTTATTCCTCAGTTTACATTAGATCCAAATGTTACTTTTACTTTTCATGCAACTTTAGCAGATGCTCAGAACAATGTAAATATCGTTGCCTCACCTGTTAACATTACAGGTTCACAGACTTATTATATCCGTTTTGAAAAAAATGGAGTTTGTCCGGAAGTAGGTACTCTTAAAATCAATATTAAAGTTCCTAAAAAATCGGACCTATTAAAAGATAAAACTATCTGTCCGAAAACCACTACCACACTGAATGCAGGACCCGGTTTTGAAAAATACTTGTGGAGTACAGGAGCTACAACACCTTCCATCACAAATATTGGCCCAGGAAGCTATTGGGTGGAACTAACCTTCAATGGTTGTGTTTACAAACAATATGTAAACGTAACAGAATTGCCTCTTCCTATCATTACGTCTATTGAAATTGATGGAACAACAGTAAAAATTGGGGCAAGCGGCGGTACACCTCCTTATGAATATTCTTTGGATGGTGTGGTATGGCAGAGTTCCAATATTTTCTACAATGTACCTAGAGGTGCACACAATATATTTGTAAGAGACTCTAAAATGTGTGAAGATGTTAAAAAGCCATTTGCTATTATTAATCTGATCAACACCATTACTCCAAATGGAGACGGTCATAATGAAGTGATAGATTATTCTGCTTTAATGAAAAATGAGAATCTTATATTCAGGATCTTTGACAGATATGGTGCAGAAGTCTTCAGGGGTACTCCTGAAAACAGATACACCTGGGATGGAAGAGTCGGTGGAAGATATGTTCCTACAGCTAATTATTGGTACTTCATCACGTGGACCGAATATGGTTCCAGCCTCGTGGTAAAATATACAAGCTGGCTGCTGGTAAAACATAGATAACAACAGAAAACCGGAAGAAAGAACCCTACTCTTTCTTCCGGTTTTTTATTTAAATTTTCGATTTTTTAAATGAATGGCAAGTTTCTAACACTCCTTAACAATTAAATCCCAAAGTTTAATATAACTTTAACCACTATTCTTCATCTAATTACACAGAATTGCTTTATTTCTATGTAATTTTGCGCATTATATGAAGAAACTGTTTACTCTGCTGCTATTGGTTTTTCTGGCAAAAATTAATGCACAAATATATTCCGGAGAGGTATTTCTGAGAGACAACTCAATTTTATATCTCAATCAGGTTTATGTCACTAACCTGAATACACAGAAAACCGTTCTTACGGACTACAATGGTAATTTTAATATTCCTGCCAATGTCGGGGATGTGATCCGTTTTACCTCTATCGTTACAGAAAGAAAAGATATTAAGCTGACTCCTCAATCCATGGAACAAAAAAATCTGGTTGAGCTGAAAATAGCATATTACGAAATCCAGGAAATTGTTCTTAGCAGATTTAAGCCTACCGGAAACCTTCGGTATGACGTGAACTCTCTAAGAAAGGAAGATAAAGCACATGCTCTTAAAAAAGTAATTGGTCTTCCTGAGCCAAAGGGTGACGGAACACCTCCGGAGCTTCCTGTTGCCGGACTGCGGGATGGAGGACTTACCTTTAGCCTTGAAAGTATCTATGATATTCTCTCCGGAGAACGAAAGAAAAAACAACGTTATCAGGCGTACGAAAGGATGAACAGTTCTGTAGCTCAGATTAAAAATTATCTGGGTAAAGATTATTTTACAAAATTTAAGATCCCTGAAAATTTAATTGATAACTTCCTTCAGTTTGTTTATACTTCAGAAAACATCCAGGCTTATGTATTGGCGGGCAACTTTGAAGCGGTAAAAATTCCTATTGAAAAATATCTTCCTATTTATCAGAAAAGACTTAGAAGCTCGCATCTTCAGGAAGTTGTAAGCAGTAATTAGAAATTTCGAAAAGAAATAACTTAAAATATTGAATAACTCGTGTACTTTACACGGGTTATTTTTTTGCTAAATGACCGAAAAATACCTGCTATAGTTTACCACAACATCTGCAATACGAATTATTCAACTTTTACAACATATTCTTCTTCAATATTCAAAAATATGTTTAATTTTATCTCACAAACAAGTGTTTAAAATAAAAACACGAGATATTCGTTATCAAATAAAAACTAAGCAACCTGAACGCAAATTAAGAGTAAAACACCAATTTCTAACTTAATATGAATTAATGAAAAAAGTACTTTTACTTCTTGGATGTATGTTATTTTTTACGGTCTCTGCACAAAAACAAGGTAAAGACTACAGTAATATTCTGAAAAGTAAGAATATCTACGAGATCAATGCCTTTTTGCGAGATGCCCATCCTGATGACCCCCGAAGATCCGTTCTGAAACCAAGGGTAATGGAAATGATGAAAGAATACATCAAAGATGCACACCCTGCCGATCAGAAGGTAAAAGATATGCAGGAAATGCTTGCCATGCTGAGAAGAAGACCTTCTACCAAGATTACTTTTGATGAAATGAATGCTATCATCAAACAAAAACAGATTGCAAAATATAAGGCTGAACTTGCTGCCAAACAATCTACCACAGTATATACCCCAAGTACTGCCCAAAATACATATGTTGTAAACGCCGCTGCTAATACCGCAGTTCCCAACGCTGAAGCAGAAGAATTCAACATGCTGATGGCAGTTTCTCCTGTAGAACATAAAAACAGGACCGTAAAAATCTTAAATTCCCTATTTGATAATGATCCTAATGCTAAAGAATGCATTGTCATGATTCAAAATAAATCAGACTGTAATATCATTGTCAGAATGGAAGGGGTGGGAATCACCAAATACAGACTCGCAGTTCCGGCTCAGGGAGAAGGTTCTATTGTGGTGGAAAAAGGTCAGTATCTTTTCTCGAGTTTAGTTTGCGGAGCACAGTATGCATCACAAAAAACAATAGAAAGACCCATTATGGTGGCCTTAGGAAGTCACTAAGCTCAATCAGAAACGAATTATCACTCTGTCTTTTACCTCCAAAAGACAGAGATTCTCCATAAATTTTTAGTATTTTTGCACTCATTTTATAATTCAATGGGCAAGAATAAATTAGCAAGATTTGCAGAAAACAAAATATTACCAAATGTAATCCAACCTACAAGAGAAGACGCTTTAAAAGGCTTTGAACTTAAAGGAAAATGGAGAGATAATTTCTTTAAAAATGACAATCCGGTTGTATTGGAATTAGGGTGTGGAAAGGGAGAATATTCTGTAGGACTCGCAAAAACATTTCCTGAAAAAAACTTTATCGGAGTAGATATTAAAGGGGCAAGATTCTGGTTTGGAGCGAAAGAAGCCGTAGAAAACAATATGAATAATGTAGCTTTTTTAAGAACTCAGATCGAACTTGTTGATTATTTCTTTGCTGAAAATGAAGTAGACGAAATATGGATTACATTCCCGGATCCCCAAATAAAATATAAAAGAACAAAACACAGATTAACACATCCGGACTTTTTAGACCGTTATAAAAAATTCCTGAAGCCAGGAGGCATCATTCACCTGAAAACAGATTCAGAGTTCCTCCATGGGTATACACTTGGATATTTACAGGGTGCAGGGTATGAAATCATTTCTGCTCACCATGATATTTATGGGGCACCAGAATACGATCCTAATACGGAACATTTGAGAGATATCAAAACGTATTATGAAGAGCTATTCTCAGCGAAAGGAAAAACTATTACTTACATCAAATTCCGGATAAGCTGATGAATTAAACAAACTTGATGAAAAAAAAATTTTTAACGATATTATTCTTCACATTTCTTATCCCCAGCTTTACACAAGCTCAAAAAAGCAGTAAAGACATCTTAAAAAGCACAAACATCAAAGAAATTGAAGAATACCTGAAGAACGCACACCCTGACGATCCTAAAAAGAGCGTGCTGAAACCTAAGCTCATTGCTTTAAAAAACTCCGAATGGACAAAAGGAGCCCGTACTGCCAAACCTATGGAAAGCAGACCTGTTATTACAGATATTCCTAAAGGGGCTATGAGAAATCCCTATTCGGATGATGCTGAAGAATTTAGGAAACTTATCACTGAAACAGCTGCTGAACATAAACAAAAAACAGTGAATGTACTGAATGCAATGTTTAATGAGGATATCAGCCGCAAGGAAGCAATTCTCTTGTTCAAAAATAATTCTGACTGTAATATTGTATTACGGATTGAAGGAAAAGAATTTTACAACCTTGCTGTTCCTGCTCATGCAGAAAATTTCATTGTTCTCAATAAGGATTCTTATACGCTTAACAGCAATATCTGTGATGTGAAATATTCGTCTCGGAAAGACATTAAAAAAAGTATATTTGTAACGATAGACAATCCAAAACCGGACGGCGCTGAGCTGAAATCAGCCCAAAAGGAACCGATAAAGGAAAAGTCGCTGAAAAAACAAAAGTCAAAAAATAAAATAGGATGAAAAAACTATTCGTTTTTATCGGAACTTCTTTGATTATTGCCAGCTGTAATGTAAACTACGGAGGCTATCCGGGAAGAACCTCCTACCCTTATCCTGCTAACAATACAGGGAACAGAGCGAATACAGAAAGAGAATACAATGAGCTTATAAAGACCTATAAGCCTGAAACAGCTGATGTACTTAATGATCTTCTAAACAGTGATGATCCTAAAAATCCCAAAACCTCTGTTTCCGTAGAAAACAAATCTCCATGCAATATGGTGCTTACAGTGAGCGGGAATAATTTTTTCAAGAAAATTCCCATTGGTGCCGGAAAAATAGGGTATACAATGGTACCGAAAAATCAAAATTACAGATTATCGGGTATGCTTTGTAATTCTACTTATCAGTCTACAAAGTTTGTCACAACTTCTTATTCTATAAAGCTTTCAAACTAAAATATAACCCGCAGATTTCTGTGGGTTTTTATTTTTAATAAACTACCCAATGACTTGCAGGCAACTGTATAAACAATAAAAAAACGCTGGATCGAAATCCAGCGTTTTTCCTATATTAAAGAAAATCTTTAATTATTCTGCATCGAAATCAGCATCTGTATCAGCAGATACTTTTTCTCCTTCTTCTTTAGATTTTTCTTTATCAGCTTTTCTTTGAGACTGACCTTCTTTGATAGATTCAGAAACTACGCTAAGGATCATATCAATAGACTTAGAAGCATCATCGTTTCCTGGGATAACGAAATCAACTTTTCTAGGGTCAGAGTTTGTATCAACGATACCGAAAACTGGAATACCTAGTTTCTTAGCTTCAGTTACCGCGATGTGTTCTCTTAATATATCAACTACAAATACAGCAGATGGAAGTCTCACCATGTCAGCGATAGAACCTAAGTTCTTCTCTAGGTTAGCTCTTTGTCTGTCAACTTGTAATCTTTCTTTTTTAGATAAAGTTTCGAATGTACCGTCTTTTTTCATTTTATCGATAGCATTCATCTTCTTTACAGCCTTTCTGATTGTAACGAAGTTCGTTAACATACCTCCTGGCCATCTTTCTGTAATATAAGGCATATTAAGTTCAGAAGCGTGTTTTGCAACTACTTCTTTCGCTTGCTTCTTAGTAGCTACGAAAAGAACTTTTTTACCTGCAGAAGTTAATTTCTCTAAAGCGCTGCAAGCTTCATCTAATTTAACTGCTGTTTTATGTAAGTCTACAATGTGAATACCGTTCTTCTCCATAAAAATGTATGGAGCCATATTTGGATTCCACTTTCTAGTCATGTGACCGAAGTGTACGCCAGCCTCTAAAAGGTCTTTTACATTTGCTTTTGCCATGTTTTCTGTTTTTGTTAGTTTACTTTCCGTCTTTTAAACAATCAACAACTTCTTTAGATGGGAGAAGCGTTTGGATGCTAAACGTAACGGGCAATTTTTTTGTTTAGATAAAATAGAACCAAGAACCAGGAGCCAAGATCTGAGAGCAAAGTCTTGCATCTTGTGTCTGATATCTTGAATCTTGATATTAACGTTTTGAGAATTGGAATCTCTTTCTTGCTTTTTTCTGACCTGGCTTCTTTCTTTCCACCATTCTTGCGTCTCTTGTAAGTAAACCAGCTGGCTTCAATGCTAACCTGAACTCAGCGTTGATTTCGCATAAAGCTCTTGAAATACCTAATCTGATAGCTTCTGCCTGACCTGTATTACCACCACCGAATACGTTCACGGTAACGTCATACTGACCAACAGTCTCAGAAAGGATAAACGGTTGGTTTAATTTGTAAACCATCACGTCTGTAGAGAAATATTCTTTAGCATCTTTACCGTTTACTGTAATAACACCAGAACCTGGTTTTACATAAACTCTCGCTACAGAAGTCTTTCTTCTTCCGATTTTGTGAACTATAGACATAATTAATTATTTAAATTCGTTAACATTAATTGTTTTTGGCTGTTGAGCTTCATGTTTGTGCTCAGTTCCTTCATATAAATAAAGGTTCTTAAGGATAGCAGATCCTAATCTGTTTTTAGGTAACATACCTTTTACAGATTTCTCTAATACCTTTAAAGAATCTTTCTTTTGAAGTTCAGCCGCAGTCATAGACTTCTGTCCACCAGGATATCCTGTATGCCAGATATAAGTCTTATCAGCCCACTTGTTTCCGGAAAGTGTAATTTTCCCAGCATTCAAAACGATTACGTTATCACCACAATCTACGTGAGGTGTGTAGTTCGTTTTGTGCTTACCTCTCAAAATCTTTGCAACCGTAGAAGCTAATCTACCTAACGGCTGTCCTTCAGCGTCTACCACAACCCATTCTTTATTAGCAGTAGCTTTGTTCGCTGAAACAGTTTTGTAACTTAATGTATTCACACGTTTTAGTTAAAGATTAAACATAATTTACCCCTAAAAGGGTGTGCAAAGGTACAAATTATTTTCGTAACCCAAAAACATATTTTATTTAATCTATATAATCTGGGTTGTACGGCCCTGTATCAATAGATTTTAACACTAATTACAATTTTGGCATAAATCTTGCGAACTCATGAGCCGATGAAAAAAACACTTCGAAGATTCTAAAAACACCAATGAAACAGCAAAGAGTTTATTCCCTCGACTCTTTCTTTTATTAAATTTACTTTAAAGATTTCCGTAAAAAACGTTAATATAATTATAATTTCATTGAAATAATTATATTTGCGTTAATCATATTCCATAATCCATGAGCCACGGAAAACTAAGAGAAGATAAGACCTGCCTGAACTGCGGGCATCAGGTTGAAGAAAGGTTCTGCCCACACTGTGGACAGGAAAATATTGAAAGCCGACAACCTTTTCATTTTCTCTTCACTCATTTCATTGAGGATTTCACCCATTATGACGGACAGTTCTGGAGAACTATACAGTATTTATTTACCCGCCCCGGATTACTTACCAAAGAATATCTGGCTGGTAAAAGACAATTGTATGTGGCTCCTGTAAAACTGTATATATTTATAAGTTTCCTTACATTTTTCCTTCCCAATATTTTGCCTCACGCCAAAGAAGAAGCCGAAAGGCCCAGCCACATTAAAAAGGAAACAAAAGCAAAAAATCCGAAAGAAATTTCAAAAGATATTGTAAAAGATTTACAAAAAGAAGGTGTGCTGTCACACGAAGCGGCAACAACCACCCAAAAAGCATTGGATACTTTAAAAGCGTTGGATACGACAAAAATTAAAGCCACTCAAGAAAAGACTGAAATTTTTGACAATACATTCGATGCTAAAGATGCATCCATTATGAATGCGAATACCATAAAACAGTATGATTCTATACTCGCAAAGGATAAAACAGGGATCTATTCATTAATGAGACCTCTGGCAAAAAAAGCGTTTTCATTAAAGGAAGAAGGATATAGCAAGCATCAGATCTGGGAAAAATATAAAGAGAACTTCATTCATACCATTCCCAAAGCACTCTTCGTTTATCTGCCCATATTCGCATTCTTTTTATGGCTGTTCCATAACAAGAAGAAATGGTGGTACTTTGACCATGGAATTTTTACCCTTCACTACTTTTCATTCCTTTTATTAGCAATACTTGTATTTATAGTAGGTGAAAGGATTACAAGCTTTCTGCCGGGCAACAATTTACTTACCTTATTATATGTTCTAGCCTGTATGGGACTGGGCCTCTACATGACAATCTATTTTTTTGTCGCCCATCACAGGGTGTATGAAACAAAAAAAAGAATAAGTATTCTGAAAGGCTCTTTATTATTTATTATAAATTATATCGGATTGATTCTGATGTTTATGATACTGATGTATCTCAGTTTTATTATGCTTCACTAATTTCTCAGGGATTTATTTCCTCTGAAGCTTGCAAATAAGTAATAGGCAACAAAAACTGTTGAAAATTTTAAGATAGATGGAATTGCCAGTTCAAGGTTAAAAATCAAAGCCCCAATAAGAACCAGAATGGCCATGGCTACAAATGAAAGACCCATTTTTTTAGGCAGTGTAAAATTGGGAGTATCCAGATAATAAGCAATTCCCCAGGCAGAACCAAAGGCAAAGGCATAGTAAATATCCAGTCCGATATTTTGTGAACTTAAAAAGAAATAATTAATCAGGAAGCTTACTACAGTTCCTAAAGCGAAATACATCAGAGCTTTTTGCATGTCTGTAAAAATATTCTGCAAAAATAGAGAATTTAATTGGGTGCAGAATCCTTACAAAGATTTAATTATTGAATTAAAGGCTGCTTTTCATGAGTGGATAAAGATTGGTTTCGGAAAAATCCACACAGCACCACTGAAACAATATCACCTAAAAAGGTAATTGACAACAAACATTGCAAATGATAAATTTGAAATAAAATCAAAAGCTGGAATTCCCTCATATCGTTTTACAGACATCCAATATGAGAGACCTGATTTTGAAGAAAAAAAATACACAAACCAAAATTAATAGACATGAAAAAGATTTCCCAAAAAACAGTAAAGCTTACTGACCTTCAAGAAAGTACTATTGAAGTAAATGTCATAATCAGTGCCAATACACAATTTGGAGACCCTCATTTTATCATCAATGGAATGAGAATCGATGACAACAATTTAAGTGACGGTAAATTTTCGTTTACCATTCCAAAAGCAGCTTTAATCTCTGATAATTTACTTTTCGCGACCTCTTTTAATATCAATATGCAGGAGAATCATCTGCAGATTTTAATCAATACCTGCAGAATAAAATTTGAATTTCCTCAAATTCCCGGCAAGAACTTTCATTTTAATCCTTTCGAAGGTAAAACGACTGAAGATTTAGCTGACAGATTTATCTATGGGGTTTATAAATACATAAAAATTGAGCTATGAAAAAGATATTATTAGCAGCTCTGACCGCTGGATCTACCCTACTATTTTCTCAAAACAAAGAAATTAGTGCAGAGTTAAACAAACTGGAGCTTTCCAATGCCCCCAGTGTGATGCTTCTTGGTTTAGCAAGTTCTGATTTGGAAACTCCAAAATCAAAAAAGGCTTTCATGACCAGTATTGTCAATTCATTCAGTGAAAATGAAGGTCTTCCCAATGCCTATGCAGTAGAACTTACTCCTACTCATTTATTTCCTCTGACGGAGATGGATGCATTGAAGTATGCCGGCATTAAAAGCATTAAAAAATCAGATAATACCTATGAGTATAAGAATAACATTTTCAGTGAAGCAAAAAACGTTTCTGTCTCATTTGCCTTTCTGAGAAATTATAAAATTGAAGACCTCGATACGGAAAATCCTTCGGTATCTTTTTCTTTACGAACCACCGTATTTAAAGTAAGAAATAAAAAAAATATAGAGGCTATCACAACCTCAAACACGAATATCTCAAAGGAATTAACCGATATCCAAAGGGAATTTGAAAAGTCAGAAAAATACAACAGCATCATTGCATCCAATGCCAAACCAGATGAAATACAAGAAAAACTTGCAAAAGCATTAGAGGAGTTTGCCACGGATTATTACAAAACCGAAACTGAAAAATATAAAAAATACCTTGACGAAAAACCTGCTTTTCAATTAGATGTGGCATCAGCCTACAGTACTTTCTTTTTAGATAACCAGTTCAAAAATAATCAATTTGGGAAATTGGGATTCTGGATGACCATGAGTTCCGGAATCAACCTTGAAAGAACAAGAGATCCTAAGAAAGGTGAAGGTCAAAATAATGATCAATCAAAAGTAACCATTAAAGAAACCTCCGCCACAGACGCTTCAAAAATTGAAAAAAGATTGAATTTCTATGCTGTTGCCAGATATATGCAGGATAAAACAGTTTATGATGTTGCCAACGGATTCAGCCAAACCAACAATTATGATTTTGGTGGAAAAATAGAACTCGTTTACAATAAATTCTCTATTGGCTATGAATTCATTTACAGAAGCAGTGATCTGGACAACACCTACCGTTCCAATGGAATCATCAACTATAAAGTGTCTGACAGTGTTTACATCAATGCTGCATTTGGAAAAAATTACGGGGATAAGAACAACCTCATTTCATTTCTAGGATTAAACTGGGGACTGGACAGCAAGAGAAAGACACTTTTTTCAGAAAAAAAATAAAACAGAACGCTTTATTGAAATAAAAACCAAACTTCAGTGTAAAACAATAAAAAAATGTCAGCAGATTTTGATCTGCTGACATTTACATTTTTACAGAATAGTGTAATAATCTGTAAAATACAGACCTGACCTCCAACAAAGTCTATCAGTCCAAAAAAATAATTATTATAAAACACTGTAAATCAAAACACTAATACACCATTCAGGGTTTTCATTTTATTACTATATTTGAGAACTTAGAAACTTTCTAGAATTTTTATGGAAACCCAAAAATATACTCCAACCAACAAGGTAAGAATCGTAACTGCTGCCTCATTATTTGATGGGCATGATGCTGCGATCAATATTATGCGTCGTGTTATTCAGGGAACAGGATGCGAAGTGATCCATTTAGGACACGATAAATCGGCAGAGGAAGTTGTAAATACAGCGATCCAGGAAGATGCAAATGCTATTGCATTAACTTCATATCAGGGAGGTCACAACGAATATTTCAAATATATCTATGACCTTTTGAGAGAAAAAAACTCACCGCAGATCAAAATTTTTGGTGGCGGTGGCGGGGTAATCCTTCCGGAAGAAATCAAAGACCTTATGTCTTACGGAATCGATAGAATTTATTCTCCGGATGACGGCCGTGAACTGGGGCTTCAGGGAATGATTGACGATTTGGTACACAGATCGGATTTTGCAACAGGAAAAGATGTTACCGCTAAAGATCTTGACGATATCAGTTTTGAAAACCCGTCCAGCATTGCACAAATCATCTCAGCCGTTGAAAACTTTTCAGAAGAAAAACCTGAGCTTGTAAAAGCTATTGACGAAAAATCTAAAGATTTAACAATTCCAATCATTGGTATTACAGGTACGGGAGGAGCTGGTAAATCTTCGTTAACAGACGAATTGGTAAGACGTTTCTTACGTTCAAATACGGATAAAAAAATCGCTATTATTTCCATTGACCCTTCGAAAAAGAAAACCGGAGGTGCTTTATTGGGAGACAGAATCCGTATGAACGCGATCAATGATCCTAGAGTTTATATGCGTTCTATGGCAACCAGAGAAAACAACGTTTCTGTTTCGCCGTTTATTCATTCTGCATTGAATGTACTGAAACTGGCTCATCCGGACGTAATTATCCTTGAAACTTCAGGAATTGGACAGTCTGGTTCAGAAGTTTCAGATTTTGCAGACGTTTCTATGTACGTAATGACTCCTGAATATGGAGCTTCTACCCAGTTGGAAAAAATTGACATGCTAGATTATGCAGATCTTGTAGCATTAAATAAATCTGACAAACGTGGTGCATTGGATGCTCTTCAGGCGGTAAGAAAACAGTTCCAGAGAAACCATTTATTATGGGAAAGCCCATTAGATGATATGCCTGTGTATGCAACGAAAGCATCTCAGTTTAATGATCATGGAACCACTGAATTATACAACAGACTCGTTTCAAAAGTAAATGATAAATTCTCTGAACTGAATCTAAAGACTTTTGTAGAACAGGAAATTACAGAAGAAGTAACCATTATTCCTCCGAAAAGAGTTCGTTACCTTTCTGAAATTGTTGAAAACAACAAGCAATACGATATCAATATTGAAAAGCAGGCTGAACTGGCCAGAAAAATGTATCATATTGAAGGCGTAAAAAATATCATTTCCAATGAAGTTTTAGAAGCTGAATATCAAAAGGCTGAAAAAGAACTTCAACAGGATAATATTGATTTCCTGAAAACATGGGATGACACGAAAAAAGCTTTCCATGCAGAGTTTTATTCTTATTATGTAAGAGGAAAAGAAATTAAAGTTGAAACTTCCACAGAATCTTTATCTCACTTAAGAATTCCAAAAATTGCATTACCAAAGTACAATGACTGGGGAGATCTGATCCAATGGAAAGGACAGGAAAATCTTCCGGGAAGCTTCCCTTATACAGCGGGTATTTATCCGTTTAAAAGAACCGGTGAAGATCCTACGAGGATGTTTGCAGGAGAAGGAGGCCCTGAAAGAACCAACAGAAGATTTCACTATGTTTCTGCAGAAATGCCTGCAAAACGTTTATCTACAGCATTTGACTCTGTAACATTATATGGTCAGGATCCTGCTTTACCACCAGATATTTATGGTAAAATTGGAAATGCAGGAGTTTCTATCGCTACACTGGATGATGCTAAAAAGCTATATTCAGGATTTGATCTTGTGAATGCTTTAACTTCAGTTTCAATGACTATCAACGGCCCTGCGCCGATGCTGCTGGCTTTCTTTATGAATGCAGCCATCGACCAGAATGTTGAAAAATATATCAAAGAAAATGGTTTAGAGGCTAAAGTAGAAGCTAAACTGAAGGAGAAATTTGACAACAAAGGTTTAGAAAGACCAAAATATAATGGTGAACTTCCTCCATCCAACAACGGTTTAGGGCTACAGCTTTTAGGATTAACAGGTGATGAAGTAATTCCGGCAGAGGTATATGCGGAAATCAAAGCTAAAACGATTGCTACTGTTCGTGGTACTGTTCAGGCTGATATCTTAAAAGAAGACCAGGCTCAGAATACATGTATTTTCTCTACAGAATTTGCATTGAGACTGATGGGTGATGTTCAGGAATATTTCATCAGAGAAAAAGTAAGAAACTTCTACTCTGTTTCCATTTCAGGATATCATATTGCTGAAGCAGGGGCTAATCCGGTTTCCCAATTGGCATTCACACTGGCAAATGGTTTCACTTATGTGGAATATTACTTAAGCCGTGGAATGGATATCAATGACTTTGCACCGAACTTATCTTTCTTCTTCTCCAATGGTATCGACCCTGAATATTCAGTAATCGGACGTGTGGCAAGAAGAATCTGGGCAAAAGCCATGAAATTAAAATACGGAGCAGACGAAAGAAGCCAGATGCTGAAATACCACATTCAGACTTCAGGACGTTCTCTCCACGCTCAGGAAATTGATTTCAATGATATCAGAACAACTCTTCAGGCGCTTTACGCAATCTATGACAACTGTAATTCACTTCACACCAATGCGTATGACGAAGCAATTACAACGCCTACTGAGCAATCTGTAAGAAGAGCAATGGCTATCCAGCTGATCATCAATAAAGAATTAGGTTTGGCTAAAAACGAGAATCCGCTTCAGGGATCATTCATCATTGAAGAATTAACGGATCTTGTAGAAGAAGCTGTTTATACAGAATTCGACAGAATCACGGAAAGAGGCGGTGTTCTTGGAGCGATGGAAACCATGTACCAGCGTTCAAAAATCCAGGAAGAGTCTATGCATTACGAATGGCTGAAACATACAGGTGAATATCCGATCATTGGAGTGAATACTTTCTTAGGAAAAGATGGTTCACCAACCGTTTTACCAGGAGAAGTTATCCGTTCTACAGAAGAGGAAAAACAGGCACAGATTGAATCTCTTCATAACTTCCAGCAGGCCAATGAAAATAAGTCTGAAGAAGCTTTAAGAGAACTTCAGCATGCAGCGATTAACCAGCAAAACTTATTTGAAGTAATGATGGATGCCGTAAAATACTGTTCTCTGGGACAGATCACCAATGCTTTATTTGAAGTGGGTGGTAAATACAGAAGAAATATGTAATCCTTAATTGGACCTACATTTTTTATAAATTAAACCTCAAAGAATTTCTTTGAGGTTTTTATTTTAATTGTCAATAAAACATGAAATACTATTTTCATCCTTCAATTTAATTTTTAACCTTCCTTAAATTCTTATTTTTGATGGATTTATTTTTACAATGAAACCAAAAGCTTTATTCAACTGGAGCAGCGGAAAAGATTCTGCCCTCGCTCTTTATAAAATATTACAGGAAGATCAATATGAGGTCACCACTCTGCTTACCAGTATCAATCAGGAGTTTCAGAGGATTTCCATGCATGGAGTTCACGTTTCTCTTTTAGAAAAGCAGGCAGAAAGTCTGGGAATCCCATTACTCACAATGGAACTTCCCAAAGAGCCATCCATGGAAGAATACCAGCAAATTATGAGTAAAACAATGGCTGAAATTAAAGCTCAGGGAATCACTCATTCGATTTTTGGTGATATCTTCCTGGAAGATCTGCGAAAATACAGAGAAGAACAATTAAACGCTATTGGTATGAAAGCCGTATTTCCCCTATGGGAACAAAATACGTCCAACCTCATCCATGAATTTTTAGAGCTTAGCTTTAAAACTATTGTTACCTGCGTTAACGGGTCTTACCTCGACAAAAGTTTCGCAGGACGAATTATTGATCAGAAATTCATTGATGATCTTCCTGAAAATGTAGATCCATGCGGAGAAAACGGAGAGTTTCATACTTTTACTTTTGATGGCCCGATTTTCAAAAATCCGGTTCATTTTGAAATCGGGGAAACAGTCAAAAAAACTTACCCTAAACCTAAAACAACTCCTGAAGAAGAAGATGGGGAATATATTTTCTGGTTCAGTGATCTGGTAGTAAAATAAGCTTGTGAATATTCTTTCACAGGCTCATTTTCAATCTATTATTTTATTTCAGCAATGACTTCATTCATGAGATCAAATACCTGTCTTATATCTTTTTCAATGGTCATCCAGTTTACAAAAGCAGCTCTTATTCCTTTATGCTGATTATAAAAAGTAGGTGTCATAAAAACTTTTCCTGTGTCATTAAGTTTTTCAAGAAATTGTTCTACCTCATTCTGTCTTGTATCATCTTTTAATGTAAAACAGACCGTATTCAATCTTACCGGAGCCAGCAGTTTAAAATCATGACTGTTCTCAATCATCTGGCCAAACTGTTGTGCCCATGTTATATTATTATCTACAATCTCCTGGTAACCTTTCTTCCCATAAGCCATGAGAGAGAACCATGCCGGAAGAGCCTTTAATCTCCTTGAGTTTTCAGGAAGGAAATTTAAATAGCTGAAATTCTCCAACGGATCGCCCAGATAAGGAGCATTGGAGTTTTGAAAAGTTTCTACCTGTAAAATTTTATATTGCTCTTTAATCAGAAATATTGCACTTTCATAAGGGACATTCAACCATTTGTGGCAATCTACTGTAATACTGTCGGCATATTCCCAGCCTTCCACAAGATGTTGATGCGTTTCCGAACAAGCTGCAAAACCACCGAAAGCAGCATCAATGTGCCACCAGAAATTGTATTTTTCTTTTAACCTGCTGATCGCTTTAAAATCATCAAAATCTACCGTATTTACTGTTCCTCCACTTGAAATTAATATAAATGGCTCACCATTAAGCTTCAGAATATTTTCTTCCAGATCTTTGATATGGATTGCTTCACGGTTTCCTTCTTCCGTTTTGATCTTAATGATATTACCGCTGCCAAGTCCCAATAGTGACAATGATTTTATTGAAGATGAGTGAGGTGTCGCCGTAAGTACCTTTACTGTTCCGGAAATGCCTTCTTTGGCAATATCTCTTCCCTGCTCTTTTCCCAGCCATTGACGACCAACAGCCAAACAGGTAAAATTAGACATTGTAGCTCCCGATACAAAACCTCCCAGAAAGCTTTCCGGAAGCTGAAGAAGTTTCAGTAAAAGCTGTATGGTTTCCATCTCTATTTTTGCAGAAGCATCTCCCTGCTCTGTTACTGACTGGGGATTCTGATCATAAACCGTCGTCAGCCAGTCACCTGCTATCGATGCCGGTGTAGCTCCTCCTGTTACAAATCCCCAATATCTCGGCCCTCCCGATCCAACCATGATCGGTTCAAATTTTTCATTAAAAACCCTTAAAGCTTCTTCTGTTCCAAATCCTGATTCCGGAAGATCCTGCCTCTCCGATATAGTATTATTGATTACTGATGTTAATCTTTCTTCAATAGAATTCAGGTAATCTGTTCCCTGTTCTTTGATGATATTCAGCAGATTACCGATGTTTACTGAATCGTTTTTCAAGTGTTCATTCATATTTTGTGATATATTTTCTCTATCAAATGTATTAAAATACCCGGTAAAGAATCATTAAATTCAATATTAAATTGATCCCAAGCCTGTCCTAGCACGTAATTTGCATCCCTTAATGCTCTTGGATATTTTAGTATCTTTAAGAATATCAATCATCATAAAAAAATACAACACCTGTGATCAAAAATTTAGTATTCCTAACCCTATTCTGCTTTTTATTTTCCTGTACAACAACTGAAGTTCCAAAAGCTGCTCCTGTTGATAAAAAAGCAATTGTTGATTCTACCATTGCTGCATTTCAGAAGACCCTTTTAGAGCAACAGATTGATTCCGCTTTCAAGAAGTATCATTTCAATGGAAGTATTGCCGTTTTTAAAGATTCCCTTCCTCTTTACAGAAGAGAAAACGGATATTCAGATTTTAAAAGAAAAACTAAGATTGACAGCAATACCATTTTTGCGATAGGATCTGTAAGCAAGCAGTTCACCGCTGTTTTAGTCTTACTCCAGATGGAACAGGGAAAGCTTAATGTAACGGATAAAGCATCAAAATACCTGAAGGAATTTCAGATCAGAGAATATGAAAATATTACAATTCACCAGTTGTTAAATCATACTTCAGGACTGAATCTAATGGGTGGGAAGCTTATGTTTAAAAGTGGTTCAGATTTTTTCTACTCTAATGACGGATTCAATACCCTTGGAAAGATTGTAGAAAAAGTTTCCGGAAAATCATATCATGAAAATGTTCAGGAACTCTTTAAAAAAGCGGGAATGAGACATTCTTCTACAGGAGACACTTTTAAAGGAACTCATTTTGCCAGCGCTTATCTGGGTACACCTGCTAAATTTCAAGAAGTTCCCAATATGCCGAAAAGATTAGGCGGACAAGAAATCGGAACACCTGCCGGTGGAATATTATCTACCATTCAGGATCTTCATTTGTGGAACAATGCATTGTACGGTGGAAAAATTTTAAAACCGGAAACCCTGAAACTCTTTATGGCAAAAAGTGCAGAAAGACGTCATGCTATCTTTGGAAAAATGGGTTACGCATACGGAATTATGCTTAATATCGGCCAGCCTAATTCTTATTTCCACAGTGGTTACGTAAAAGGTTCCCCTTCATTAAATATCTATTATCCGGACACCAAAACGTCTGTGATTATTCTGTCTAATATTGCAGACGAAGAAAGAGGAAAAGGAGTGATCTTCAGGCCTCATATTGAAGTAAAAAAGATCACAGATCACCTTGAAAACACGCTTACACAGCTTAGATTAAAACAGTAGTTTTCACTATGCCGGCTTCAGGAATTCCTGCATTTTTATTAAATTCTTTTTATGCTCAAGAAAATTGAAGATGGCAAAAGAAAGAGCTACCTGTAATACAAAAGGAAGAATTAGAGTCATCAGAACCCCAACAATATCCGTATAGTTTTGTTGTCTGAAAAACTGATAGGCATAATCCCCGCTTTTCAATGCCACTTGCGTCATGGAACTGGCCCCAATAACCATTAATCCCAGATTCTGCTGATACATGGTGTAAAGGCATTTCCCTCTGTATTTAAAATCAGCCTTTATATATTTCCAGATTTTATAATTAAAAATCCATATCAATAGTGTTGTCAATACAAATGATCCATTAAGAAATCTGAAAAATATTTTATATACCTCTTGATTTCCTGCCATAAAAATCAGCAATAGATTAACAGCAAAAACCAGAACCCCTACCATCAAAGATTTTTTGAAAAGGCCACTATATTTCTCCTGGATAATTCTTTTAGCAATGAAAGGAATTTTAGTAGGGTAAAACAGCAGGTAATTAACCATTTTAAATTCTCCGTTCCAGGATGCTTTCACTTTTAGAAAGGCTTCTTCAAAACTGATATTTTCATTGAACTGAATATCTGAAATCTGACTCATCATATGATCTCTGATCTCTACTAAAATATCTAAGGAAAGCTCCTGAGCTACCAGATAATCTGTAATTTTATTTCCCTGTGCTTCGGTGATCATACATTGAATATTGTCTGTAGGTTGAGTAAATAGCTTTTCATCTCAGTTTCCTGTTCTGTCTGTTGTTTTGTTCCTTTTTCAGTCAGCAGGTAATATTTCCTATCTCTTCCATTAATCTTCTGAATTTCGGAAGTGATCATTCCATCATTTTCTAATTTGTGCAGCAATGGATAAAGTGCGCCTTCCGTCATTTCAAGTTCACCCTGAGTAAGTTCTTTCGCTCTTTGGATGATTTGATACCCATACATTTTAACTTCCTTTGAAAGAAGCTTCAAAATAATATTCTGCAGGGTACCTTTATAAAGACTATTCTTTTTCATAGTAGGGCTTATATACATTGCAAACTTATGCATAATTTTCTTATGTATAAAAATTTAATATAAAAACTTTTTAAATTGCTATATGAAAAAAATGTACTTCATCGCTGTTTATCCTCCTCAGGAGATTATTGAAGAAATAAAAATCTTTAAAAATGATATGGCAACGAATTATGCCAATTCCAAGGCTTTGAAAAATGAAGCCCACATTACCCTATTTCCTCCCTTTTCAAGAGAAATTGAAATGGAGGAAGATATTCATATTGCTTTTCAGAAGATTAATACAGAAATAGCCCCTTTTGAAGTAGAACTGGATGGCTTTGGAAGTTTTCCTAATCCTAAAAATCCTGTACTCTATATTCAGCCGAAAGAAAATATTCATTTAACCAAGCTTTATCATAGGGTAAAAGAATATTTTAATTTTGCCCCGTATTCTTTTAATCCTCACTTGACTGTAGGATTCAGAGATCTGACCTGGGAAAATTATCTTAAAGCCTGGGAAAAGTATGAAACAAAGGAATACAAAACTAGATTCTTAGTTGACAAAATACTGCTTCTTCGCCATGATGGACAATGGGTACCTATAGCAGAGAAAAAACTGGAAAAATAGAAAACCCGGCTGCTGGAGCCGGGTTTTGTTCAATTTATTCTTTTATGATCTTCTGAGAAATAATCAGGTTTTTATTTTCTTTTACATTCAACAGGTAAGTACCTGCCGGATAGTTTTTAATATCAACCTTTATCGCAGAATCATTCAGTTCAAATCTGGATGGAATAAGTTTTCCGGAAGCATCATACACTTCCACATTTATATTCTTTGAAAACTCCTGTTTCCCTTTAATGAAAAATTCTCCATTTGTCGGATTAGGATAAATACTGAAACGACGCTCTTCAGCTTTTACTTCTGAAAGTTTAAGCGTGGATTTACTCAGAGTCCAGGAAACATTGGTAACATGGAGCGTACTATGGTTATCCACTTTCAAGAGTGGATTGTTATCTACTACTGAAAATGTCAACGTATTATTTCCATTATTGAGTTGTGCCGGAGTAATCGTAACACTATTTCCTGTTTCCCCTAAAGCGGTTCCGTTCAGACTCCAGGAATTAACCAGTGTATTGGGAATAGGAAGAATTTCATTGACTGTGAAAGTAACATTTGATGTAGCATCCACTGAAGTATTATTGGCAGGAGTATACGAATCTACAGGAGAAACTAAACTATGAATTCTCTCAATAATTGCCTCCTTACATACAGAACAGAATTGTTGGTTAAGATATCTCATCTCACAACTCTGGTGTGGACGAAACCAGGTTGGGCTTTCAGCATGGGCATATACCCCTACTCCATTCAATCCTACCCAGTTTTTCCATTTGATTGTTGCAGGATTGGAATTTTGGGTTTTATTTGCGGATTCCAATGTACCTGAGAACCAGTATTCATCGGCTAATTTTCCAAAGGAATGGCCTAACTCATGTACTACGATTTCATTGGAAGAACCATTTAATGAAGCAAAAGCATAGGTTCCACCGCAGCCTCCATATTCTGTAGAATTCCCCAGTACATAGGTGATATCATAATCAGGAATATTCGCTGCCAGCACCTGTCCTACTTTATTGGTCGTATTACTGTATATACATCTGTGAACTCCTACATCGAAAGTAGAGCCAAGATAATTATCAGGATTGGTTACAGGGATTACAGGCTCAGTAACATCCGTTGCAGTCCCGGGATGCTTTACTCCCGATTCTGTTGAAATTACTTTTACAGCATAAGCATTAAAGTAATTCTTATATTCTGTATAAGGACTTTTTGTGAAAAGATAATTGATTGTATTCTGGGCTGATGTCGTAAAAGCAGTTTGCTGTGCAGAGGTAAATCCGTCTCCTAAAACGGCTATCACAACTCTTTTACTGTTGTCTCCGTTCTGTAAAAGAGGAACGGTCTCGAATGTCTGTGCAAAACAACTGCTTCCTATTAAAAGGGATAATAAAGTTTTTTTCATAATTAAAGTTTTTGTGTTAATAATACTTGCACACCATCATCTGTTGCTTTTTCTATTTTTACTGACTGAACATTTTCAGAATAAGAAAAACGGGTACTGAACTCTGTATTTTGAAGGGCGGCCTGATGTCTGGAAATTCCTTCTTTTTCATACACTTCCAGTTCAGGATTAAAAGGATCTTTCACAAGTTGTTTTCCCACTTCTTTCCCATCAGATCCAGTCAGTGTGATAATAAGATCTCCCTTACGAATGTCATCTCTTTCAAAAGAAGGCATATGTTTCAATCTGCCGTCTGCAATTTTAGTACTCTGGAGCGTGATTTTTGCATTTCCTGCCTGATCTTTATCTGCCTTGAAAAACAAATAAATAATCCGGTCACTCTTTTTTGTGACAATCTCCGAATGCTTACTTTGAATTAAACTACTTTCCTTTTGGAAGCTGCATAACAGAAAAGCAGGAACAATAAGTACACTAAATACATTTTTCATAATCATTTTTGCTTAAAGGTACTAAACTTTTAAATAAAAATAAAAATCATTGCCAATACTTTTTTATACTTAAAACTTAGAAAGTCCTATCTTTGGAGCAATGACTTCAGAGAAAATAATTTTAGGAATTGACCCGGGAACAGCGATAATGGGATTTGGTATCATCTCCGTAAAGAAAGGAAAAATGGAGATGGTTTCTATTCATGAACTGATCTTAAAAAAATATCCCAATCACGAAACTAAGCTTAAATATATTTTTGAAAGAACCCTTTCTCTTATCGACGAATTTCATCCTGATGAGGTGGCTCTTGAGGCTCCTTTCTATGGAAAAAATGTGCAAAGTATGCTGAAGCTTGGACGAGCTCAGGGAGTTGCAATGGCTGCCAGTCTTTACAGAAACATTCCTATTACTGAATATTCTCCGAAAAAAATTAAGATGGCCATCACCGGAAACGGAAATGCCAGCAAGGAACAGGTAGCAGGTATGCTTCAAAACCTTCTTAAATTAAAAGAATTCCCTACAAAATATTTAGATGCTTCTGATGGTCTTGCCGTTGCAGTATGCCATCATTTTAATTCCGGAACCATCACGGATACCAAATCGTATTCCGGCTGGGAGAGTTTTCTGAAGCAGAATCCGGATAGATTGAAGTAATTTCTATCTTTTCTTTGAAAATTTTCAAAAGAAATTTTAACCTTCTTAAAAACAGCATTTTATACAAATGCACACAGTTACTTGGTAAAACATAATACTATCTTTTACATTGGTATGATTTTTAGTACTACCTTTGTATAAATTTTCAGTTATGAAAACAAACCAACAAACTATAAATCAAGGGACTCATAAAATAAACTGGTTCCAAAAATTTCTGATGGTATGTTCAGGCGGGAACATCCATATTTTAAGAAAGACTCCCAGTGAATGGAATAAATTTTCCGGGATTGGAGGGATTGTACTTTTCACTGCAGTGTTCGCCACTTTGTCTGCAGGCTACGCCATGTATACGGTATTCGACAACATTTGGGCATCAGTAGGATTTGGAATTCTGTGGGGATTGATGATTTTCAATCTTGACCGCTATATTGTTTCTTCCATCAAAAAAACGGGAACATGGTGGAATCAGATTCTGATGGCTATTCCTCGTCTTATCCTTGCTACCTTTCTAGGAATTATTATTTCTAAGCCTTTAGAACTTAAAATTTTTGAAAAGGAAGTCAACAAACAGCTGAATACCATTATCCAAAGGAACAAAAAACAGCTCCAGGGAGAAATGAACGGAAGAATCCTTCAGCAGAGCGGACCTTTTGAGACAGAAAAGCAACAGATCTCAGGAAAAATAGCTCAATATCAGAAAGCATATGACTCTGCTTCTGTAGAACTTGAAAAAGAAATTCTGGGAAAACAATCTGGCCTCACCAGTGGAAAAGAGGGTTATGGGCCAAATGCAAAACGTAAACAGGAACTGAAAGAGCAGCGTAAACAGGATCTTGAAAACTTCCAAAAACAGGCTTCTCCAAGACTGGAATATTTAGATAAAGAAATATCCAAGGTATATACCAACCTGGAAACTGAAAGAAAATCTACAGAAACTTTTGAAGATAAGTTCAATGGTTTTGCAGCAAGACTTCAGGCATTGGATGAACTGGGTAAGAATTCTGCAATCATTGGCCTCGCAGCAGCTTTTATCATGGGATTGTTTATCTGTCTTGAGATTTCTCCGGTTCTGGTAAAATTAATCTCCCATATAGGACCTTATGACTATCTTTTAGAAAAAACAGAAAATGATTTCAGATTGTATTCTAAAGAAAAAATTGAAAAAGGAAATGCTCTGACTGATTTTAGGATCGATGATTTTAAAGATAATTTGAAAAAATAAAATGATAGCTCAATATTCTAACCGATCTTAAACATTAGAGAAAAAATCTATAATAATATATTTTTCAATAAATAAAATCTAACCTTTTACATAATTGTGAAAGGTTTTTCTTTTAATAAAGAATTTTATGCGAAATATTTTCTAATTTTATATTACATAAAATCCTTATTATCATGAAAAACTTACTTTTTGCATGTATGCTGCTGATATGCAGTGTATCTGCTCCTGCTCTAAAAGCTCAGGCATCAGAACCATTTTTAGGGCAAATAGCCTTTGTACCGTATAATTTTGCACCAAAATATTGGGCAGAATGTAATGGGCAGCTCCTGCCTATCGCTCAAAACCAAGCACTTTTTTCATTGCTAGGAACCACTTATGGAGGGAATGGAACCACTACATTTGCCTTACCTGATATGAGAGGAAGAGTACTCGTTCATAACGGACAAGCTCCTGGAGGGGCAACGAACTATACTATGGGAGAAACCGGCGGAGCTGAAAGTGTAACATTACTGATAACACAAATGCCAGCCCATAATCACACAATAAATGCAGTAACAGCGGAAGGGAATCAAAACTCACCTACCAACAGCCTTCCGGCGGACACCAAAGTTCTTGACAAAGAATATTCCGATGCAGCGGCTAATACTACGATGAAAAACACAATGGTAGGAAACACCGGCGGAAATCAGCCTCATGAAAACAGACCTCCTTTTATTACCCTGAAATGCATCATTGCCTTAGCAGGAGTCTTTCCATCACAAAACTAATCGTTATGAAAATTCTTTACTTAGTATGTCTTGCTATGGGAAGCTCAGCTTTTACGCAGACAATAACTTTCAGTGGATGTCCAAATCTGTTTGACAGCCCGCCTAATACTTACGTCTTTAACAAAACCGGAGTAGATGCCTTTAGCAAGAACATTTATATGACTACTCCTATTGATGGCGGGCAGGATTGTAGTGGATTAGGCACCTGTGAATTTAAAATTCAATGGAACAACACTCTTACAAGATGGGAATTTCTTGGTGATGAAGGAAACGGAACTTTTACGACTCCCTATCTGATTTATTACAACTCCACAGGTAATAATTCCTTACCGATTCCTCCTGGTAATAGTGTTGGAACCTGGGTTGAAAATACCACAATGACTAACGGCCAATGTGGAGGAAGCCTTACTGCGGTAAATTCTACCATGACGGGTGATGTACAGAACACAACACTAGGAACTTCGGATCTTTCGAAAAATAAAATTCAGATCTTTCCTAATCCGGTGGCTGATTTCATAAGAATTTCCGGCATTGATGACGGGTTGTCCATCCAAATTTATAATATTGACGGGCGTCTTGTAAAATCAGAAATGTTTGATTCAAAGATTGATGTATCACAGCTTGTTTCTGGAGGATATATATTAAAAATAACTACCAGAAATTTTCAGACCCATCAATTTAAATTCGTGAAAAAATAGAACAGTATTTTATTTTAAGAAATTAATTACTAAAGCTTTCGGAATTTCCGGAAGCTTTACTTTTTCATGGCAAGGAACATTTTTTGTATCCATTAGAATATGCCATCAAGTGTTGTAAATCATTTCATCTATTTTCCGGATACTGAAATATTGAGAATTATATATCAGTCGGGAGCGGTTTATGATTATTTTAAAGTACCTCCTGTTATTATTGAAAAGTTTGGAAAGGCAAAATCCAAGGGGCAATTTCTTAACAAAGTGATTAAGCCCAGATTTAAATACAAAAGGATTGAATAAAAAAATGTCCCCATTGAAATGGAGACATTTGATTTATTTAAATGATGATCTGTTTATTTAATGATCAGTTTAGAAGACTTAGTGTCTTTTCCATTAGAAACCTGAATCATATAAACTCCTTTTTCCAATTGCTGGTCTACTTTGAAAACACCACTTCCTTCTTCAGTTACAGATGGGCTTGATACCAATCTTCCGGACATATCAGAAATAGATACTTTTAGGTTTTTACCATTTTTAGCTTTAATGAAGATTTTATCTCCGGTAGCTACCGGGTTAGGATAAATAGTTAAATCGCCACTATCAGCTTTCACTTCACTTGTTGCTAAATTGGTAACAAATTTTACCGTATAATCTTCAACCTGTCCGTACTTTAATTGTCCACAAGGAGTCATGTTAGAATTCTCATCATCTACAAGGACTCTCATTCTTAGAGGAGTATTCAATACTACTGAAGCCGGTGCTGTAATGGTAGTACTGTAAGTACCTACTAAAGTAACAGGATCTGCAATAATATTATCAGCCGAACCTACAAGTTCAGAAGCTTCAAACGTTCCGTTATTATTATAATCAATCCATATTCTTATATCATTATTTGAATCTGATACATTCACTTGAAGATTATGAGTTCCCGTTGCAGAAAGTTCAGTTGATGTTGCTCTTAAGCAGCTTGCTCCTGTATAATCTTCATAGAAATTAGCAGCACTCTGCCAATATCCTGTTGATGCATTATTGATATTTCCCAGTTTCACTAAAGTAGGTCCTACGAAATAATTACTTGGCGTAGTAATACCTGTTGGATTACATGCAGCAGCAATAGGAGTTCCAATAGCTGCTCCTACAGAAGGTGCTGTTGCTCCTAATGAAGTACTTAACCCTCCTTTCATCAAGAAGAAATAAAGAGCTGCTCTATCATGTTGCCCATTAGTAAATTTAAATGCAATTGGATTGGTATAGTTCATCATGTTATACTGTACTCCCTGATAGTTCACCCCTGAACAATAATTCATATCGTTATTGGTAGGTGCCGGATCGTTCAGCAAGCTTCTTGATCTTTCGGTATCACAAACCTGATCATCATCATTCTCACAGTTACCAGTAGTGGGTGGACAGAAAGTAGTAGTTGTATCTCCTTGTGGTGCATCCGGGTTTACATTTCCAAAAGTATGAAGTAATCCCATACTATGTCCAAATTCGTGTGCCAGAGTAATATCATCCGGTAGTGTAACTACAAAAGATTTCATAAAGGATTCATAAGAAGAATCAGGATTTTGAGGTAATCCTGCCCATCCCATGATACCATAAGTACCACCGCCATCTACTTTATTCATAATATAAATATTGAAGTAAGATGCTTCCGGCCAGTGAGGAGCAATTGTTTTTACCTGTGCTGTTGTAACTCCATTAGCTCCGTTACGCTTTACTCCATAAGTATCGTATCCTGCAAGAGTTCCCCCGTTATATCTAACAATACCTGTAGTAGCATTACAACTTGGGTCTCTTTTAGCTAATACCAATTTAATCGGCATTGTAGCCGCATTACCAAAATCTGCAGGAATTCCCTGAGCCCACTGATAAGTCCCTGCATACATTTGATTACAATGATCCAACCACGCCTGAATTTGTGCATCACTTTTATTGTAAGCTGTACCAATAGCAGCTCCTGTAGGCGCTATTACGTGCACTACTACAGGAATCTCGTAAACTCCATTTACAATTTTGTATGCACTTCCATTTTTAGCAGCCGCATTTTGATTACTGCTAATAATTTTGTTACGGATATTACGAACCATTTCATCAATTTCCGCATTCTGCTTTTGGTGTACTCTCTGTTCATTATCAAAGTCACACCAATCTTTTTTTTGCTGTGCTGATACTGAAAGGGATAGTAGTAATGTCCCACAAAGGATAGTTTTCTTCATTTCAATAATTTAAATAGGTTGTAAATTTTTCAATCTTATGTTTCAATCAGCTAAAACTATAACTGAAAATCCTCACAAAATTTAAAATTTTATTACAGTTAGTAGAAAAAAAACCATTATTGTTACATTTTAAACGAAAATAAAATTAACATCATTATAAATAGAACCTATTTTATTTATATTATCACAAATAAATAACCATAAAAACAAACAATACAACAAAACAAAAACACAAGATTATCACTCTATCAATCAAAACATTAAAGCAATATCATAGAATAAAAAAAACCGCACGAATTGTGCGGTTTTTCTATTTTTAATTCCATATCATTCTATAAAGAATAATTTGGAGCTTCTTGTGTGATAATTACATCATGCGGGTGAGATTCCTTCAATCCGCTTCCTGTAATCATTACCAGTTTGGAATCTTTTTGAAGTGTTTCAATATCTTTTGCCCCACAATATCCCATACCAGCTCTCAAACCTCCTGTCAACTGGAAAATAACGTCTTCCAGTTTTCCTTTGTGTGGAACTCTTCCTTCAATTCCTTCCGGAACGAATTTTTTAGCTTCACTTTGGAAATATCTCTCTTTACCCCCTCTCTTCATTGCGGAAAGGCTTCCCATTCCCTGGTAAGATTTGAATTTTCTTCCCTGGAAGATAATTTCCTCTCCCGGAGCTTCATCTGTACCGGCTAAAAGAGAACCTAACATTACGGCTCCTGCTCCACTAGCGATTGCTTTAACGATATCTCCGGAAAGTTTAATTCCTCCGTCACCAATTACGGTTACATTTTGAGATTTTGCATATTCGTACACGTTATAGATAGCAGATAGCTGAGGAACTCCTACTCCGGCAACTACTCTGGTTGTACAGATAGATCCAGGTCCTACACCTACTTTTAATACGTTTGCTCCTGCTGCAATAAGATCTTTAGCAGCATCTGCAGTTACGATATTTCCTCCTACAATATCAAGGTCCGGATATGCTTTTCTGATTTCTGAAATTTTATCTAAAACTCCTTTAGAATGACCGTGTGCAGAATCGATGGCTACGATATCAACTCCTGCCTGTACCAAAGCCTCAATTCTTGTCAATGTATCTTCTCCTACTCCTACTCCTGCTCCAACGATAAGACGGCCATTTTCATCTTTATTAGCATTAGGATACTCTAACTGATTGTCGATATCCTTAATAGTAATTAAGCCTACAAGTTTATTATCTTTATCTACGATAGGAAGTTTTTCAACTCTGTTCTTAAGAAGGATTTCTTTTGCCTTTTCAAGGTTGGTATCTTTGTCTGAAGTGATAAGATTATCTTTGGTCATAATCTCCTCTACTTTCATACCAAGATTTTCCTGATATTTTACATCTCTGTTGGTAATAATTCCAATTAGAACATTATTATCATCTACTACCGGAAGACCTGAAATCTTATATCTTGACATAAGATCTTTGGCTTCTCCTAAAGTATGATCTTTAGATAAGGTAACCGGATCAGAGATCATTCCGTTTTCTGAACGTTTTACACGATTTACCTGAGCAGCCTGCTCAGCGATCGTCATGTTTTTGTGGATAAAGCCCAACCCTCCAACTCTTGCCAAAGCAATTGCCAGATCAGCTTCAGTAACAGTGTCCATCGCAGCGGAAACTATCGGAACATTCAGCGTGATTTTGTCGGTAAGTCTTGATTTTAATGAAACCTGGTTAGGTAAAACTTCTGAATAAGAAGGGACTAGAAGAACGTCATCGAAAGTGATGGCTGTCTCTACAATTTTGTTATGAATAGACATCTTTACTTTCTTTGCAAAATTAGGTTATTTTAGTGAGATATGAAAATCCTTTTTAATAGTTTAAATAAAAATTAATAATCAATAACTTAAATCGAAAAAACCGTTCTTTATCAGAACGGTTACTGTACAAAATAATTGAATAAGTATGAAACTACTTTGGTTATATGTTAAATAGTGAACACAAAGGTCTATTTTAAAGGGTTTCCATTTTCGTGCAGATTCTCAATATGAGTCTGATTATTTTTATATACGTATAATTTGGAAGACTGGTTTTTTAAAGGCATGAAAAAAAAGCCACACAGTATGGTAAATACAACGGCATAGATTTTAAGGATATGGACTTCTCTTATTAATTTTTCCATGCTTTGAATGTTTGAGATAGTATGATTATTTATCAGAAACAGAATTAATCATTTTTGAAATATCATTCGCGGTAAAATTTCCTTTCACATCTACAAAGACCATTTCATTCTTACCCGAACCTACCGTGATCAGCATATTTTTGATAGCATCCCCATCTTGTTTTACCCTTATGTTAATATGCTCTCCATCATGTTTTATGGTTGCCCATTCTTCGTAATGATTATCATTCAAAAACTGGGCATAATCGTTTAGCATTTCATTACTTCCGTTAGTTACGGTAAGTACTTTTATTTTAGAAGCCTTCTTTACCAGATCAATGGTCTCTTCACTTTCTCCATCTTCTCTCAAGGCCTTCTTAATATAAGATTTAGCCAGAACCATGGGTACATTAATACTTGCAAACTGAGCTCCCTTGAAATCATATTTTGAATTCTGGAAAAAATCTATATTTGGTTTTTCTGAAACAATGCATGACTGAAGCCATCCTATTGTCAAAACAATGAGAAAAATGGGTTTAAGAGCCTTCATAGTTTAGTTTTTTTATTTGATTTGTCTGAAGCTTCCTCCCGAGATTTTATCTACTTTAGCGTCCACTTCGGGATTTCCTTTTAGTTTTACAGAGGCTCCTGACGAAACACTTACTTTCAGTTTATCAGTAACCAGCAAAGAAAGGCTTGCTCCTGAAGTAGATTCTGCCACCGCAGTTGCAATTTTAAGATCATCAGCCTTACAAGACGCTCCACTGCTTATATCAATTACTGCGGAAACAGCTTCTCCTGATAAGCTCACACTTGCTCCGCTTGAAGTATCCAATGCTAGTTTTTCTGTATTAAGTTCAGCATTCAAAACAGCACCAGAGCTCACTGTAACAGCGGCAGCTTGTTTTATATTGAAAGCACCTTTAATAATAGAACCAGATTCCGCATCGATCTCCATACTATTCTCATTAACAGGATTCACAGCTGTGAAGACACTTCCTGATGAAGTTTTTATGCTATGAAGATTAGGAGCAGAGACATTGACATTCAGATTTTTAAATCTCAGGTTTCTTACCCCTTTATTGTCAACATATATTTTCAGCACCCCGCCTTCCACTTTCGTGATCACGTATTGAAGTTTATCTGCATCAGCAATTACTTTTACGCTTCTTGTATTTTCCTGTTTGAAGGTAACGTTTACGCCTACACTGGCATCAATTTTTGAGAATTCTCCTACATTTCTGTTGTCCCCATTCAGATAAGAAGATGTATTGTCTGAAGTAAGGCTGTTTCTTACAGAAGTTGTAACGGAAGAAGTTGTTGTTTCACCGGAATTAATGATCTTATTAACATCTGATAGTTTCATTTTTCCGTTAAGAATAAAAATGATATTTTCTTCTTTGGAATCAACATTGAAAACCAGATTTTCCAAATAATTATCTTTTTCTTCTTCAGCAAGGAATTTCATGGAAGTGCCATCACTGCTCATTGACATCAGCTCATTAAAGTTTAAAGATTTCAATGCATTGTTTACTCTTGCCGTTTTATCTTCGTTCATTTTTATATTGGCAAGATTCTCATCTTTTAAACGATCCGGAAAGGTAATTTTAGGGATTATCAAAATTTTAAGCCCATCTACTTCATTCAATATAGGTTTTATTTTTCCTATATAGGCATCATCAACATCAATGGTATTCAATAGTTTGAACATTGGCTTCTTAATGTTGATTGATGTTACTCTTCCATTTTTTTCAAAATCCTGAAAAAGCTTGTCCAATTTCTCAGTCTGTGCAGAATAGTTTGCAAAACTGGTTAGCATAATGGCTATTATAAAAAATATTTTTTTCATGGGATTGATCTGATTTTTAATATTCGCTGTCAAGATTTTCATTTTTTTGAGAAGACGCTACTGTTTTTTTAAACTCACTTCCTAATTTCATAAAGGAGTATTTGGCAACATCAATCGCTTCTTTTTCACTGGTGATTCTTTTTCCGTTCACAATGACATAGGAGTCATTATAGGTTGCAGCAGAATCATTTATATTTCTGTTGTTCTGGTAGGAAGAGTTGTCTACATATTTAGGTCTTCTTTCTTTTTTAAGTCGTCCTCTTTTTGGCAGAATCTCATCCAGTACATCTTTTTCTGCTACCTGATTATCCTGAAAAACAGAATCTTTTTTCACACCGGAAATAGAGTCGGTATGATTAACGGCTACCTGTTCCTGATGATCACTGTTTTCTTCAATAAACCCGGACTTTTGCTTTAAGATTTCATCTTTTACCAGTTTTTCTCTGTCCTGAACATCGGTATTATACCGATTCAGGAAAAATCCAGCCCCGAAAATCAGCATTACACTGGCGGCCATCCAGAACCATTTAGGAAAGGAGGGCTTTTTCTTTTCTTCCAACGGAATAACAGGCGCAGTATTCTGTTCAGGTTCCGCACCTTCTGCAGTCTGAAGAAAGTCTTCAAAACTCCAGTCCATTTTTTCTTCCTTAATATCCCGGAAGACTTCGTTGTATTTATCTTGTAATTGATCTTTGTTCATAGCTCATCAGTTGTGAGATTTGTTCTTTTACTTTTTGTCTCGCACGCATCAGGTTTACCCTTACTGCATTTTCCTCCATTTCCAGCATTTCAGAAATTTCGGAAACATCATATTCTTCTACATCTTTCAAGTGGATGACCAACTTTTGTTTTTCGGGGAGCTGATTGATAAATCCTACAATATGTTCCTTAAGGTTATCAACTTCCATACTGTAAAGCTCCGATCGATGAAGCTGCATATCCGCAAAACCGATCTTTACATCATGATGCTTCAGGCGGTTCAGGCATTCATTCCGGACGGATTTCAGCGCATAGGATTTAAAATTCCCGAATTGCTCAAGCTCATCCCTCTTCTGCCAAAACTTCATCATGAGATCCTGTACTACATCTTCTGCTTCATCACTGCTCATGACAAACCGCTTCGCAAAACGATACATCTCGTCTTTGAGAATAAACACCGTATTCTTGAAAGTTTCTTGGGTCATGAGTTTTGTTTCTTATAGGTAAGACAATTGCCGTTACAGATCTATTACATCAAAAATAAAAAAACTTCAAAAAAGATTGAAGTTTTTTATTATCATCGAATTAATACGTATCAAAAATATGTTTCAGAATCGCTTTATCCTCCTCTGTCAAAGGAACTTTTCTCCTTGCCATGGCTCTCTCTGCCACTTCATATACTTTATCCAGCCTGAATCTTTCATCATCTTTCAATCCGCCCCATGAAAAATTTTCCACAAGATTGGGCGGAAAGCCTGGTTTGAAAATATTGGAAGCCACTCCAATCACAGTTCCGGTATTCAACTGAGTGTTGATTGCTGTTTTGGAATGATCTCCCATAATCAGCCCTGCAAACTGCAAACCTGTATCTTCAAAAGCTTTTGTTCGGTAGTTCCAGAGTTTTACGTGGCTGTAGTTATTTTTAAGATTGGAAGAATTGGTATCAGCACCAAAATTACACCATTCTCCTATGACGGAATTTCCGATGAAACCTTCATGTCCTTTACTCGTATATCCAAAGATGATAATGTTGTTCACTTCTCCTCCTACTTTACAGTGAGGACCGATAGTGGTAGCACCATAAATTTTAGCTCCCAGATTGAACTTAGAATCTTCTCCAAGCGTGATAGGCCCGCGGAGGTGGCAGCCTTCCATTACTTCTGCATTTTTCCCGATATAAATTTTTCCGGTTTTTGTATTCAGGGTTGAGAATTCTATTTCCGCACCTTCTTCAATAAACAGGTCTTTTTTATCACCCAGGAAACCATTGGTTGAAGATAATTCCTGTGAAGTTCTTCCTTTAGTAAGCAAATCAAAATCGAAATCAATCGCGTGATGATTATAGGTAAATAAATCTTTTGGTCTTTTAAAGAAAATAAGATCTTCCTTAATATCCGTCATTTTTTCAATCTGATTCAGGGAAAAACCTTTCATATTGATTTTTGCGGCGATTAATTCGTCCTCATACACTAAAGCTTCCCCTAGCTTAAGATCCTTTATCTGTTGAATTACAGTTTCTGTTGGAAGGAAATTCGGAACTAAAAAGAGACTTTCTTTTTCCTCAGGACTTTTAAATTTATCCTGAAGATACATTTCTGTGAAGTAGCTTACTTCAGTATTTTCGAGGATTTTCTGCCATCTTTCAGAAAATGTAAGGATTCCGCATCGCATTGTCGCAACCGGACGTGTAAAAGTAAGCGGAAGAAAGTCTTCCCAATATTGTGCGTCTGAAAATACTAATTGCATCATTCAGTTTTAAGTTTAAGGTTTAAAATTCAAGGTTAACAAATTTACAATAAAAAAAGTCTCCCAAAAATTGGAAGACTTTAATATTTTAATTGTACAAAAATTACTTAGCGAATTTTTTGTATTTGTTCATGAACTTATCAACTCTACCTGCAGTGTCAACTAGTTTTACTTTACCAGTGTAGAAAGGGTGAGAAGTTGAAGAGATTTCCATTTTGATTAATGGGTATTCTTGTCCTTCGTACTCGATAGTGTCTTTTGTTTCTGCAGTAGACTTGCAAAGAAACACCTCGTCGTTACTCATATCTTTGAAAACAACAAGTCTATAATTTTCTGGGTGGATTCCGTTTTTCATAATACTATTTTTAAAAAAATTAAGTTTGCTTTCGAAATAGTAATGGATATTTCTCTGCTAAATTTTAGGTTGCAAAAATACAACATTTTTTCTAAATTCCAAATACTGAATTCAATATTTTTTTATTGATAAGAAATTCAAAGTATTTTCGTTAAATTTGGAACTTACTTAAACTTTAATTTCAATGAAATTCAAATTATTACTGGCTTTTTCCTTCTGGATGTTACTTGTAGCTGTATCATGTAATAAGGATGACATTACGTTTGACAGCCCAACACAGGAACTTCGTTTTTCAAGAGACACGGTATTCTGCGATACAGTATATCATCAGGTACGTTCAGAAACCTATGTTGTAAAAGTATATAATAATGAAGATAAGGATATCCTGATCCCAAGAGTAAATCTTGAAAAAGGAGCTGCATCATTATATAGAATCAATGTGGATGGAAAACCGGGATATGATTTTAAAAATGTGCCTTTGAGAAAAAAGGACAGTCTTTACATTTTTGTTGAAATTGCCCCTGAAGCTACCGGACCTGAAGCTATTGCAGAAGACAAAGTTCTTTTCACCAGTCCTGGCGGGCAGCAGCACGTAACATTATTCTCTGTGGTTCAGGATGCTGAATTTTTTATCCAGACACCCGGCAATCCGAATGTGATTACCAATTCTACCACGTGGAATAATAATAAAGCAAAGATCATCTACGGAAATCTTACGGTTAATCCTAATATAACCCTTGATATAAATGCCGGAACTAAAGTATACTTCCATAAAAACAGCGGAATGAAGATTTCTTCCGGAGCGGTTTTAAATATCAACGGAACTCAGACCGATCAGGTTATTCTTCGTGGTGACAGAAACGATCCTTATTATGATACAATTCCTAAAAACTGGAATTCTATTAAAATGGAAGCCAATTCTATCCTTAAGATGAACCATGCCAGGCTTTTCGGAGGTACAAGAGGGCTTGATATGAAGCAAACCAACGCTACAATTACCAATTCATTTATTCATACTTTCTTTGAATATGGAATTTATGCAGTGGGTTCTACCGTGAATGCCAACAATCTGGTGATGAACAATTGTGGTTTATCCTGTGTAGGAATCTTCCTTGGAGGAAAGCATAGCTATACCCATGCTACGATTGCCAATTATTCTAAAACGATGAGTTCTTTTGACAGAGCGGGAATTTTTGCTGCCAATGAATGGAAAAATGATGCCGGACAGACCCAACAGGGAGCTTTGCAGCTGCTTGATATAAAAAACAGTATTGTATATTCTGACAGGGATGATGCTGTACATTTTGAACAAACTCCCGGACAGCAATTTGAATTCTTACTTCAGAATTCATTAATCAAATATACCAGTGCCACCGGAGCCGGTTTCACGTTTGATAACAATCCCAATGTAATTCAAACGGTAAAGAATGCTGAGCCTCAGTTTGTCAATTATTTTATGGCTAAAATGAATCTAAGAGTAAAAACCGGTTCTCCAGCTATTGGAAAAGGAAATACAGCTGTAGCTGCAACCGTACCTACTGATATTGTAGGTGTATCCAGAACCACTAATCCCACTTTAGGAGCTTATCAATAATGGAAATTACGCAATTGCAACAGCAGGTAGATGAATGGATCAAAACCATTGGGGTAAGATATTTTAATGAGCTGACCAATATGGCGATGCTGACAGAAGAGGTAGGTGAAGTAGCCCGAATTATTGCCAGAAGATATGGTGAACAAAGCGAAAAGGAAAGCGATAAAAATAAAGATCTCGGTGAAGAACTGGCAGATGTACTTTTTGTAACGCTGTGTCTGGCCAATCAAACCGGAGTTAATCTGCAGGATGCTTTCGACAGAAAAATGAAAATCAAAACTGACCGGGATAAAGACCGGCATCAGAATAACGAAAAATTGAAATAATTATCAATGATGAGTTATGAATTACCCATGGATTTGTAACTCATCATTTTTTAAATATCATGTAGATCATAATGAAGAAGCTAGAAAAATCAAAATTATTAGAAAATAAAACGGTACAGATCAGCGGTTCGAAAAGTATTTCGAATCGTTTATTGATTCTGGAAAGCCTGTTTAGCAATATAAAAATTGGAAATCTATCCAATTCTCAGGATACGCAATTGTTGAAAAAAGCATTATCTGAGGATACAGAGACGGTAGACATCCATCATGCGGGAACGGCAATGCGTTTCCTTACTTCTTATTATTCTATTCAGGAAGGTAAAACAACAATACTTACCGGCTCAGGCAGAATGAAAGAAAGACCCATCAAGAATCTTGTCAGTGCTTTGAGGGATCTTGGAGTAGAAATTGAATACATGGAGAATGAAGGATTTCCGCCTTTAAAAATTAAAGGAAGAAAGATTACCCAGACTTCAGTAAATGTTCCTGCCAATATTTCAAGCCAGTTTATCACCTCCCTGCTTCTTGTTGCCGGAAAACTGGAAAACGGACTGATGATTAATCTCGTAGGAGATGTTACTTCAAGGTCTTATATTGAAATGACTCTTGACATTCTTACAAAATTTGGTATCCAAAGCAGTTTTGAAGGGAACACAATTAAAGTAGAGCCTTTCACTCCTAATGATTCTGCTGCAGTGCATTATGAAGTGGAAAGTGACTGGAGTTCGGCTTCTTACTTCTATTCGATCTGTGCGCTGGGAAGAAAAACGATTCACCTGAAAAGTTTTTACAAAGCGTCAACACAGGGAGATTCAGCCATTGCCAATATCTATGAAAAGTTCTTCGGAATCAAAACTACATTCTCTGAAGATCAACATCAACTCACGCTGGAACCTCAGCCTGATTTTGCTTTCCCAGAAAAAATTATCCTGGATATGAATAACTGTCCGGATATTGCACAAACGCTTTGTGTAACAGCCGCTGCTTTAAAAATTCCTTTTGACATTTCCGGATTAGGAACATTAAGAGTAAAGGAAACAGACAGACTTCTTGCTTTATATAATGAGCTTAAAAAACTGGGTACTGAAACAGAAATTACAGATCTAACCATTAAATCTATCAGTTTCGGAGAACCGGAAAACGATATTTCAATTAAAACCTATCAGGATCACAGAATGGCAATGAGTTTTGCGCCGTTCTGCCTGATTAAAGAACTCAATATAGAGGATGAAGATGTTGTAGAAAAATCTTATCCGGTGTTTTGGGAAGACCTTGAAAGTATCCTGACTCATTAATTTAATACTGTAAAGTGTGGTAATTTGAAAATTATTTTAATTTCGGGTTACCACATTTTCACAATGAAGTTGTTTAGACAAATGAAAAAAAATTCACTTTATATTAAAACCATTAAGAAGGATTTAAGAAATAAAGTATAGTTAAGATGAATCATTCTGATTTTAAGCTTATCTTAATACTCTTAACGCCTTACTACAATCTTAATGTTTCAAAAACAAAAGTTTAAACAGATTAAATATAATAATGATGAAACATTTCTTTTCCTTTTTGGTTGTTTTATCTGCGACAAGCTTATATGCTCAGAATCTGAAAGATTTTTCAGTTCTGAAAGGATATACAAAGATTACTGAAACCAAAGGTGATCTTGACAAAGATGGAAAAGAGGAAACAGTCCTGATATTTAATACAAATATAAAAGCATCAGACACGCAAAACGCGGAAGGTACAAATGACTATAGAAGGGTTTTCTATATTCTGAAAAAGGGAAACAACGGGCTAAAGGTATGGAAAGAAAATTCTGTCATCCTTTTTTCAAGCGGATTTGGATTTTATCCTTCTGACAATACTCTTACAATCAATATAAAAAATAACTGTCTTATTATTGAACAGCTGTTTTTTACCAATTCAAGGCATACCCAGAAATACAAACATACTTTCCGGTTTCAAAACGGAGATTTTTATCTGATAGGATCTCATGATCATTTTGAAGACACCTGTGATTTCAGTTTTACGAATGAAATCAATTTTTCTACAGGCCAAGTGATTGTTGACAGAGAATATTCATCCTGTGATGACGATACCAAAGTACCTGAAAACTCACACAAAGAGTTTTCTCATAAATTCCCGACTCTTATTAAAATGAATGATTTCTTTATCGGAGACCACAAATTCAAAATTCCCGGATCAAAGGAGGATTTTGTATTTTAGGATGGAAGCATGAAGCTGGGTGCTGGAGGTTACTGCTGGACGGTTGATCTATCATAGCCGCTTTATTGTAAATCCATTACTATTTAACTATTAACGATTTCTCTTCTTCCATCATCCATCCCCGAGCTTCCAAACTTTAAATCAACTTAATCATCTCTTAAAGTTAAATTAACTCCTCATGTTTTGATATATTCTTATTTTTAAGCTACCTTAAAAAATAAAAAAACTATGTTCAAACAAAACATGAAGCGTTTCACAGCCATTACTCTTGGGCTTGTTACTGCATCCATCTTTTTTTCCTGTTCAAACGACAGTATGCTGGAAAGAGACTCTAATGAAAACAATTTAGCTTCTTTCGCAAAAGCGGGCAGGACTTCTTTAGCTCCTATCGAAATGAATAGCTGGATGTCTGGTCTTCAGGACAATATTTCAATTTCAAAAATCTCCATTCCCGGAACTCATGATTCCGGAGCACGTGTAGATGCTCCTGTGGTATCAGGTACGGCTAAAACCCAAGACCTCAGCATTGCAGAACAACTTAATGCAGGAGTCCGTTTTCTGGATATCCGTTGCAGACATATTGACAATTCTTTCGCCATTCATCACGGAGCAATTTACCAAAACCTGAATTTTGATGATGTATTGAATGCGTGTTATGCCTTCCTTAACAGCCATCCATCTGAAACAATCATTATGTCTGTAAAAGAAGAATATGATGCTTCCAATACCACCAGAAGTTTTGAACAGACTTTTGATGCTTATGTACAGAAAAATCCTTCTAAATGGGATCTTGGAGCAAACATTCCTACATTAGGTTCTGTAAGAGGAAAGATCAAATTATTAAGAAGGTTCTCTGCGGGAACAACTAAAGGGATTAATGCTTCTCCATGGGCAGACAATACCACTTTTGACATCAACAATTCCGGAGTGCAGCTAAAAGTTCAGGATTATTATAAAGTAACCAACAATGATGATAAGTGGAATGGAATTTCAAGTCTTCTTAATGAAGCAAAAAATGATACGAATGGTAAACTTTTCGTGAATTTCACCAGCGGTTATAAACCAGGAATCTTCGGAATCCCTAGTATTCCTACAGTATCCAACAATATCAATCCAAGGCTTAAAACATTCTTTCAAACGAACACTAAGGGATCATTTGGGGTAATGCCAATTGATTTTGTGAATGCTGAATTGTCTGAATTGATTGTTAAGACCAATTTCTAATTTATTATTTGTTAGATATATTCATAGGCTGTCTCTCTTTTTGGGGCAGCCTTTTTGAATTTTTCTCTGCTTCTATTTCCCTCAGATAACACAGATTATCCACAAACATCTGCTTAATCTGTGAAATCTGTGGGATTTCTAAATTAAACACGCAAAAAAAAGACTGCTTCGAAAACGAAACAGTCTCTCTTTGTAAAAGTAAAAGTATTAAAATCAAAAGTTATTTCTGTATTCCGTAGGCTGCCATGATTTTATTGAAAATCTCAGTATTTTCAAACAACCCTGTGAATTCTTTGGAATTGGGTCCGTAAGCAAAAACACTTGACGGAATAGAAGTATGATCATTGGTACTGAAATTTCCAAATACCCAGCCATCCTTCAGACTGCCGTCCAATAGCGTCAATCCTCCTGTTTCATGATCTCCCACTACAATTACTAAGGTTTCTTTATTTTCATCGGCAAATTTCATGGCCTTACCAACCACATGATCAAAATCCAGTAATTCTGTAACTAACTGTTCGATGTTATTACTATGACCACCTCCGTCAGTCTGTGAAGCTTCCACCATCATAAAGAATCCGTTTTTATTATTCTTTAAATCATTTAAAGTAAGATCAAATGCATCGGCAAGCCAGTTTCCTCTTCCGTTGGTTATTCTTTGTGAAGCCAAAGGATCAATAATGAGGGTACGATTATTAATTTTAGTTACAGATTTCAGATCCTGATACAAATCGATTTTTGCTTCTTTGAATTTCTGCAGATTTTCCTGAGACAATCCACTTGTAGGACCACCGATCAGGATTTTTGTTTTTGAAACCGCAAAATCTTTCAAAATAGGCTCTGAACTGTTTCTGTTGTCCGAGTGGGCATAAAAATCTGCGGGAGTGGCATCTGTAACATCTCCTGTAGAAATTAATCCGGAAACCATTCCTTTCTCAGCAATAATATCAGGAATCTGTGCAAGTGCTCTTCCCATATTATCAACTCCTACAAATGTATTTTTGGTTTTTACTCCTGTTGCAAATGCCGTAGATCCCGGCGCCGAATCCGTAATATAAGCGTTGGATGAATTGGTTTTGGACAGCCCTGTGGATTTCATGTTGAAAACATTCAGTTTTCCTTTGTTGGCCGTAAAGGCAGCGTAATATTGTGGCAAAGAAGTTCCGTCCGGAATAAGAAGGATCACATTCTTCACTTTCTTTGCAACACCGTCTGATTGATAAGTCGGAGTATAAGTAGTGTATTCCTTTGTATTCTTATAAAAGTTCTTTGGAATAGTATTCATGAATTTTTTAAGATCCGGAATATGATCGGTATTGATATAATCCACCCCTAAATCCATAAGGTTTACCCATGAATTAGGAAAATCCGGAGCACCGTAAAAACGAACCGGTTTCTGTTGAGCATGCGCTTTCTCAACCGCACTTTTGATTTTCTGGGTTTCTTCATCCCTTGGAATTCCTTTTCCATTCCATTTTACCAATCCCGGAAGATCTGCACTGAACATTCCGATTCTTTTCAGTTGATCTGAAGAATAGCTTTTATCAAGATCTCCATCGAAGTAAAGATAATTGGGATAGTTGTTAAAATCTGCCGGTTGAGGTCTTCCTCCGGTAATTACAATTTTAATTCCCGGATTTCCTGTAATCTCAGGATATTTATTTAATGTAGTAATCAAAGCAGCCAATGATGTTTTATAATCCTGCTTAATATCAATCAGCAACTGAAGCTTTTTATTGGCATCAGTATAAATATTCCCTTTGTTCAGTTTAATCTGTTTTGAAATAGGATCGAGATAAAGATTTTCCAGCGTTCGGTCTGCAGAAAGTTCTTTTTCAGTATGGGCTACCCAAAGTTTGTCCTTTACCAGAAAAACATCAGCTTCGATAGATCCAAATTGAGCATAGTAAGCCTGCCAAAAAGGGATTTCCTGCATATAGTCATTATGTGAATGTGCATTTCCTACATTGTAATGTAAATAATTCTGTGCCTGATTTTCAGAAAAAACAGCCAGGGCTAATACAGCCCATATTTTTGATAGTTTCATCGTATATCCTTATTATTTTTTTATAGACCATGGAGCGATCTATCTCTGTACCTGTGAAAAAAAACTATATCATCACAGAAGCATCTGCAATGATATAGTGGCTTATATATAAAAGATTAAAATTTTACCAGCCTTCATTTTGTTTAATGATTCCATGACTGTTTACGATTTCAGACTGCGGAACTGCCCAAACATTATGTACAGCTGGATTAAAGTTTCTTGCTGCCCAGACTACCTGTCCATTGATCCCGTGCAGAGGTTTAGCATACGCTGCCTGCGCATCTCCCCAACGTACAAGGTCTCTGTGTCTGTCTGCCCATTCACCTGCCAGTTCACAACGTCTTTCATGTTTCAGATCAGCCATGGTACATCCGTTTTTCGGAGTTAAGCCTGCACGTACTCTGATCATATTGATTTCCTGATCCGCAGATTTCCCCTGCATCAGCATTGCTTCCGCTTTGATAAGGATTACCTCAGCATAACGCATGATCGGAACGGCAAGGTCTGTACATGGATAATCTCCGTTGGCACTTACATGGCCACTGTTTAACTGATATTTGAAGGCATCCATATATTTATTAAACTGATATCCGGTAAGGGAATTAGAAGAAGCATATGTTCTTTCTTTTCCATTGAAGGTAAACTTGTCGCCTATTTTCAGAATGGTAGCACTTCTTCTAAGATCTCCGGTTTCGTATTCGTCAAAAAGTTCCTTAGTCGGTTGGAAATATCCCCATCCGTTATATTCTCCCCAACCTTTGTTTTCAAGCATTACCCCCGGAAGGATACTTCCCCAGGAAGTAAACTTAGGAGTTCCCGGAATAGACCAGATGTATTCTGAGCTGTAGTTATTTTCTGCTTTGAAAACATCAGCAAAATTTCCTAACAAAGCTCTGTTTCCTTTCGTCATTACTTCATTAGCCCAGAATTCTGCATTCTTCCAGTCTTTCATAAAAAGATATACTTTTGCCAAAAGCGCCCATGCAGCTGCTTTATGAGGTCTTCCGTAGTCTTTTGCTGGAAGTTCAGCCTGTGTAGGTAATAATTCTGCTGCTCTTTTCAGATCATTTACGATGTAGGTGTAATTTTCCATCACATTTGCTGCTCTTGGAATTGGGTTGGGATCCGGATCTTTTGAGCGGTCAATAATAGGAATTCCCGCTTTTTCATTTCCGTAAGAATAGGCCAGTTCAAAATACATTCTGCTGCTCATGAACAAAGCCTCTCCAAGATATTTATTTTTGGTAGCTTGTGAAGTTTGAATATTATCAACGTTACGGATCACACGATTAGCCACTCCAATCACATTAAATCTTTTGTTCCATTGGGTTTCAAGGTCACCTGCTGCGATATAATTGCTGCTGAAGTTTTTCGCATTATCAGCCTCACTTTTCGCTCTCCCGGTTACCATATCATCGCTGGCATTGATAAACCAGAAAAGCCCTCTTCCATAAAATTCACCGTCAAATAATGGTTTATACATCGCATTTGCTCCGGTAATAAGGTCGTTTTCCGTTTTCCAGAAACTGGCTTCCGTAGGAGTTCCTTCCGGCTGAACATCCAGCTCTCCTGTACACGATAAAAGCATTACGGATATTCCTGAGATTAAAAATATTTTATTGAAAAATTTCATTTCTTTACTTTTTGTTGGTTAAAAATTATAATCCGATCTCCACTCCAAAGATGAATGAGCGTGCCTGAGGATATCTTCCGGTATCTACACCATAAGAATTCATTCCTACTTCAGGATCAAACCCTGTATATTTCGTTATTGTAAACAGGTTATTGGAAGTCACATAAACTCTTACTTTGTTTACATCCAGCCTGCTGTACAATTCTTTTGGTAATGAATAACCGATGGTAAGGTTCTTCAGTCTTAAGTAAGATCCGTCTTCCACATAGAAATCTGATACTTTGGAATAATTACCACTCGGGTCTCCGTGTACCAGTCTTGGAATATCAGTATTGGTATTCTGAGGAGTCCATGCATTCAGGATATCTCTGTCCATATTGTAGTTCTGCCCTGTTCCACCCGGATTCAAGGAAATGAACTTCATTCCATTGAATATTTTATTTCCGTATACTCCCTGGAAGAATAAGTTAAGATCAAAATTTTTCCATGTCATGTTATAAGAAAAACCATAAGAAAACTTAGGATATGGACTTCCCAGATTGACAAAATCATTATTATTAAGCACTCCTGTGTTACCTTCTTTCTTCAGGAATTTAATATCTCCAGGTTTTGCATTGGGCTGAATAAGATTACCGTTGGCATCTTTATAATTATTGATTTCTTCCTGGGTCTGGAAAATTCCTCCCGTCTTGTAACCATAGAAAGAATAGAGAGGATCACCTACTTTCACACGGGTTGGTTTCAAAACGCCTCTTACTCCATTATCATTGATAAAGATCTCATCTACATTAGCTAATTGCTTCACCGTATTTTTTAGTTGACTCATAGTAGCTCCGACTGAGAAAGTAAAATCACCAGAAACTACCTTATTATAATTAATCCCCAGTTCATACCCTTTATCCTGGAATAATCCTGCATTTACATACTGATTATTATAAGTTGCCGTACTTGGTAAGCTTACATTGAAGATCTGATCTTTAGAATTCTTTACGAAGTAATCGAACTGCAAGGAAAGGCTGTTATGAAGGAATGAAGCATCTACTCCGAAGTTGGTCTGCTCAGATTTTCCCCATTTCAGATCAGGATTCGGACGTGTAGTAGCATAATAAGCAATATTCTGAGAAGGATCCTGTCCAAAAATAACATTATTATCTCTGGTCATTAATGGATTTACCGCCTGAGGAGAAATCCCTCCAAGGTTACCCAGAATACCATAACTTCCTCTCAATTTCAGACTTGAAAGCCATGAAATATCCTGCATAAAATTTTCTTTCGAAACTACCCAAGCACCGGAAACCGCATAGTAATTAGCAAATCTGTTTTGTTTTGCTACGAGTGAAGAACCATCACGTCTTCCCAATACACTTACGATATACTTTCCTGCATAATCATAGTTTACTCTCGCCAGATAAGAAACCAAAGATTGCTTGAATCTGTAACTCGAAACATCTTTATTGGTATCTGCAGCATTCTGAAGATGCTGGAAAACCTCAGCTTCACTTCGGAAGTCATAAGATTTTGCTACAAAACCATCATCAATTGTTTTCTGGAAAGTAAATCCTCCAAGGAAATCAAAATTGTGCTGTCCTGCAGTGATTTTATAGGTAAGCAACTGCTCTGCAAGTGCTGTAGATGAATTATTGGACTGATATTCCAGATTGTTGGTATCAAAAATTTTCCCAACCTCCAGTACCCTGTAGGTAAAGTTTTTTACAGTACCCAATTTAAAAGTCTGTGAAAAATTGGAACGGAATTTTAAATTTTTTGCTAAAGTAATCTCTGCATAAGGATTAATTAAAATCTCATGGGTAGGATTCCTGATACTGATTCTTTGAAGATAAGCAACCGGGTTGATCATATCTCCATATCCTCCTGCCACATCAATGGGTAATCCGGAAAAAGCACCGCTTGGAGTATATACCGGAACATTCGGTGGATAATACATGGCAGCCACTAAAGCACCTGTATACCCACTTTTGGTATCGGCTGTATTTCCGTCTGAGTAATTATAATACATATTTTCTCCGATGGTCAGCCAGTCTTTTACTTTATGTTCAGAATTCACTCTGAAGTTGTATCGTTTTGCCTGCGTATTCAATAAAATTCCTTCCAGGCTTCTGTGGTTCATTCCCACAAAATATCTGGATTTTTCACTTCCTCCACTCAGATTAACGTTATATTCCTGAATCGTTCCTGTTCTGAAAATTTCTTTCATCCAGTCTGTTCTCGTTATTCTTCCGTCCGGATATTGATTAGGATTAAAAGCTATCGGTAGGCTTCCCAGTTTACCTGCATTTTCATAGGCTTTGTACATTACATCCTGGAATTCAGCTGCATTCAAAGATTCTTTCAGTCTCCATGCTTCGTTCACCCCGTATTTAACATCAAAATCTACCGTAAGATTTCCTTTTTTCCCTCTCTTAGTGGTAATAAGAATAACCCCTCCTGAAGATCTTGCTCCGTAAATAGCTGCAGAAGCATCTTTAAGGACAGAGATATCCTGAATATCATTTGGATTAATAGATGGTGTTCCGTTGAAAACTACTCCATCTACTACATAAAGAGGAGTTTCTCCATTGATTCCTCCCAGCCCACGAATATTTACCTTAGGCGCTCCGTTAGGATCTCCACCTTCGTTCACTACAGTTACCCCGGGAGCTTTCCCCTGAAGAACTTCTCCTACTCCAGATAATGATCTGGAAGTTAGCTTATCCAGTGAAGCCTCCGAAACGGCACCGGAAACTTTACTTTTTTTCTGAGTTCCGTATCCAACAACAACAATCTCGTCGATGGATTTTTCTTTTAAGCTGTCTTTTTTCTGTGTGAGGAACATCGGTGAAGCTGATATTGCACCAATAAGTAATACCCTTCCCGTGAAATAAGTTACGGACACAGGGATTTTAAATACATTCATGATCTCCTTTTTGATTAGGTGCAAAATTAGAACAGCACGCTCCCACCAATCATTAAGGTTTTCTTATGTTTTTATTAAGAAATTTTAGCTTTTTTCAGGTACCATCTACCACACGACAAAATTAAATACTTGTTTATCAGAAATATATGTAATTAAAAGTAATCATTCTTCCAATGATGAATGATGAATTAATATTAAGTTTGTCTTAAATTTATTACATAGTAGGAATAAAAAAACCACATACAGCGGTTTGAGCGAAAAATATTTTTAAGAATCTAATTCTTAAAACACAAACTATATTTCTTTTTCTGTATAAAAGTTAACTGTTTTTTTCACAAGATTCAACTTAACAATTCCACTTCGTATTCCCATAAAAATATTCTCCTCATCGAATACCACTACAGAGTTTGGATACAGTCCTTCCCAAAACTGTTTCCTGAAAAGGAGTGTCGCTTTTTGATCCACTACTTTATAAAAGCCATGAAAAGAAGCAATATAAATACTGTCATTGAATATCGTTAAAGCTTCCAAGGCATCCCCAAAGGATTCGATTTTATTATAAGTGAAAGCTGAATCTTTTTTTAATTCATACAAACTTCCCCATATACCTGAGCCTTCTGTGAAATAGATCTTATTCTGAAATCTGAAAATATCAACAATGTTTCCAAATTTTATTTCAATTTTTTCTCTATCTTCTTTAGGCTGGAAGTATAGTGCTCCCCCAAATTCTCCTTTATTTTCTCCAATCAATGTTCCATCTTCAATTTCCAATTCAGACTCTTTTTTTATAATAGCTGGTTTTTTCCACAATCAATCTCCCATTATCTTTTTTGACAGCATAACAGTCTTTAGAATGAATAAGAACGAACCATTCCGGAGATTCTACTTTTGGAATAGAATGTTCAATGAAATTCTCCGGAATTTTAATTTCTTGTCCTGTACAATAAAAGCTAAAATTGAGTATGAATAATATTAGCAGTTCTTTTTTCATCATTAATTTAAACGTAATTAATTACTAAATTTTACCGGAGTTAAAATATAATAACTTTTCCAAGATTGATGGATTATTTCTAAATATTTTAAATCAGTTAGGGAATACATCCAACTTTAAAGCTTTATCCATATCAAAGTTCATTTTTCTTTTTTTACATTTGCTGAAAATAGATTTTACTTTTGAGCCCAGACCATTAAAAACATTCTGGTGAGTATCAGAAGGGAAATTAAAACATTAAAAATCATACGAATTCAATGACCATCATTATTACAGGAACCTCATCAGGAATCGGGTTTGCATTGGCCGAATATTTTGGTAAAAAAGGACATCAAGTATACGGATTAAGCAGAAAACATACGGAAAGTGAGTACTTCAGATCCATCCCTACAGATGTTACTGATAACACAGCTGTTCAGAATGCCATCGCTGAGGTTTTAAAAACAGAAACCAGAATTGATGTTTTAATTAATAATGCCGGAATGGGTATGGTAGGAGCAGTAGAAGACTCTACGAAGGAAGACATTCTGAAGCTTTTTAGCCTTAATCTTGCCGGACCTGTCCAGATGATGAGTGCTGTTCTTCCGAAAATGCGTGAGCACAAATTTGGAAAAATCATCAATGTTTCCAGTATCGGAAGTGAAATGGGACTGCCTTTCCGCGGATTTTACTCAGCATCAAAATCAGCACTGGATAAAGTGACAGAAGCAATGAGATATGAAGTTTATCCATGGAATATTGAGGTATGCTCTCTGCATTTGGGAGATATTAAAACCAATATTGCAGACAACAGAGTGATAGCACAGGTTTCCCAACCTTATAAAAATATTTTTGACAAAGTATATGCGTTGATGAATTCTCATGTGAATGACGGAACTGATCCATTGGAAGTAGCAGAATATATTGAAAAGCTTTTAGCAAAAAATAAATGGAAAGCTCATTATTATTTTGGTAAATTCGGGCAGAAAATAGGGGTTCCGTTGAAATGGATTCTTCCGCAGGGAACTTATGAGAATTTAATGAAGAAGTATAATAAACTGGATTAGTTTCAGTTGTATAGAAAGTTATTTAATAATATAAAATTTTAAACCATTAAGAAAAATTAAGTTGTAAAGAATCACTAAGATAAGCTTTGCTTTAAGTTTTACTACACTTAATTCTATCGTTTGCCTGGTATAGATACATTTGGGATTGAAACTGTTTTTAAAAATATTTTTTGTACTGTTCTGCGTTTTTACACAAGCGCAGAAGAAACAATATTGGCTGATTGATACGGAAACTAAAATCAGAAAAAAAGTAAAAGATTCAACCTCTGCAGTCAAATTTCTGGATTCATTAGCCCAAAGCAATTATTTCTTCACCCAACTGAAAGACGTAAAAATAAAGGGTGACAGCACTGAAATTTTCTATGACAAAGGGAAGAATTTTAATCAAACCTATGTCAATCTTACGGATTCTCTTGTTCAGAAACTGAAAATTCAGAAGGATTTTTTTACTAAGAACTTAGATTCTACCAAGAAAAGTATCAACAAAGCCTATATTGATGAAGGTTATTCTTTCAGCAGAATCAAATCTAAATATAAAGGGCAGAAGAATGGTTATCCTATTGTAGAACTTGACATCAATAAAAATGATAAAAGATCGATCAACGGATTTGTCGTTAAAGGATATGAAAAAGTTCCTAAAAGGTTCATCAAAAATCTTGAAAAGGAATTTAAAGGTAAAAATTATGATGACAAAAACCTTTTAGCTATTAATAAAACCTTTCAGAGCCATCCTTTTCTAACGCTTGAACGGCAGCCACAAACATTATTTACGAAAGATTCTACCAGTATTTACCTGTTTTTGGAAAAGAAGAAAACCAATACTTTTGACGGGGTCATCGGATTTGGAAATGACAAAACTTCCAAGTTTACCTTAAACGGAACGATGAATGTCAATTTCAGGAATATGTTCAATGGTTTTGAAACCGTCAATTTATACTGGCAGAGAAACCCGGATAAAGGACAGAATTTTGATCTTCGGGTGGACATTCCGTACCTGTTCAAATCGAATGTCGGAATGGATACAAAAGTAAATATCTATCGTCAGGATTCTACTTTTGCCAATGTAAAATTCCTTCCAGCCTTTTATTATCACATCAACAACCGGAACAAAATAGGTCTAAGAGCAACCCTGGAAAGCTCAACAATTATTGATACCTTATACGTTCAGGGAAAAGACTACAACAAAAAGGGAATCGGGATATGGTATGAAATGACAGAGCCCACCGATATTGATCTTTTCCTTTATAAGACAAGGATCAATGCCGGATATGATTTTTTAACAACCACCTACTCTAAGGATAATATTAAAGCCAATCAAAACCAGTTTTATTTCTTTGGAGAACATAACTACCACATTTCAGGAAACCACTTTCTGAACATCAAGGGAGAAGGAGCAATGATGGATTCTAAAATAGAATTCTCTGCGAATGAATTATACCGTTTTGGAGGCTGGAATTCCATGCGGGGATTTAATGAAAACTCTCTTGCTGCCGACTTCTACTACTACGGAAGCCTGGAATACCGCTATCTGATCGGCAATCAGGCATTCTTCGATTTCTTTGGACAATATGGACAGCTCAATAATAAATCCCTCAAGGTAAAACCTAAGCTCTACAGTGTCGGGCTCGGTTTCAATTTCTTCATTCCTATCGGTTTGATGAGTTTCCAGCTGTCTAATGGTAACGAATTTGGAAATCCTTTTAAATTTAATGATATCAAAATTCATTGGGGAATTCTGAGCAGGTTCTAAAAAAAGAAAGGAAGAGGGAAGCTGGAAGATCGAAGTTATTGATGTCCCGGTTTTACTATCCTGTTATTTTTATTGTAAAGATTAACATTGACTGCTCAGAAATTTATAACACGATAGCGACTTCCAGCTTCCTCTCCCAGCTTCCTACCTTATATAGTATAATAAAACAAAAATCCATACACAAAGGATATTTCCCATTTTACTTTTCTATTAATTCTTCATGTTAAAAAATATTAAATCGTATTTTTATTTTAATACATCATTAAAGTACAGGTAACAGTGCTCTCCTAAATTTGCCTTCAAAAAAAATGAAGAAGACTCTAGCTACTTTTGCCGTTTTTTTACTTCCTCTATATTTTTCCGCACAGGAAATCAATATTTCCGGAAATGTAAAATCAGAAAATGGCTCTAGTGTTTCCGGTGTAAACATCACTGATAAAAATACAGGAAAGACTGCTACTACAGATCAAAATGGTAATTTCACCATTTCTGCAAACCCCAAAGACATTCTTGAGTTTTTTGCTCCTGATTTTTCTGTTTATACCGTTGAGGTTTCTTCAAAAAAACAGTATTCTGTTGTCTTAAAAAAGCCAAACGAAAAGCAGATTGAAGGCGTTGTCATTACCGCATTAGGTATTGCCAAGAAGAAAGAAAAAATCGGGTATTCCACTCAGGAAGTAGGAACAAAACAGTTTGAAACAATCACCACTCCAAGTATTGGAAATCTATTCTCCGGACAGGTAGCTGGTTTGAATGTTTCCAATCCGACGGGAATGCAGCAGGCACCACAGTTTACATTGAGAGGAAACTCCAATCTGGTTTTTGTTATTGACGGCGTGATTGTAGAAAAGGAAGTTTTCCAGAATTTAGATCCTAACAATATTGAAAATATTAACGTACTGAAGGGAGCTACTGCTTCGGCTCTGTATGGTTCCAGAGGACGTTACGGAGCAGTGTTAATTACAACGAAAACCGCTAAGAAGAAAGGCTTCTCTGTAGAATTTTCTCAGAATACCATGATTACGGCAGGATTTACGAATCTTCCAAAAACCCAGACTGAATATGGTAACGGTTCTCACGGAAAATATGAATTCTGGGACGGAGCTGATGGTGGAGTTAATGACGGAGATATGATCTGGGGACCAAAATTTGTTCCCGGTTTACAGATAGCCCAATGGAACAGCCCAATCAGAGATAAAGTAACAGGACAGGTAGTTCCATGGTACGGAGCTGTGACAGGAACTCAGTATGACGACAAATCAAGATATGAAAGAGTTCCGATCGACTGGAAATATCATGACAATTTAAATACTTTCTTAAAACCTGCGGTGATCAATAATAACAACTTTGCGATCAGCTACAGAAATAACAAAGATGTATACAGATTCTCCGGAAATTTCATGAATTATGATGACAGAGTTCCGAATTCCTATCTTCAGAAGTATGGAATTAATTTCTCCTCTGAAAATCATCTTGGAGATAAATTAATTTTTGATACGAAATTCAATTTCAACCAGGCTTTCACCCCTAATATTCCCAACTACGATTACAACCCAAGCGGACACATGTACACCATTTTGATATGGATGGGAGGTGACGTAGACGGCAATGCACTGAAAAACCACATGTGGATTCCCGGAAGAGAAGGAAGGGCACAGGCCAACTGGAACTATGCATGGTACAATAACCCATGGTTCGGAGCGGAATATTATAAGAATCAGAACAGAACCAATATCATCAATGCACAGACAGGTTTAGAATATAAAGCTACACAGGATCTTTCGGTAAAAGGGAAAATATCTCTTGTGGAAAACCACAGCAAAACGGAAGTATTGAGTCCTTATTCCTATTTCAATTACAGTGCGCCAAGAAGTGGAGGTTATATTTTGAAAGATAATAAAACATGGAACCTCAACTATGATGTACTGGCAACTTATAAGAAAAAAATATCCGAAAACTTTGATTTTACAATCAATGCCGGAGCTTCAGCTTTTTATTATAAAAACAATAACAATGAAAGGTCTACAGATGGATTGAAAATTCCTGAAGTATACACCTTTGAAAATTCAATCGGAGCGCTTAAAAATTACACTTATCTGAAGGAAAAACTGATTTACAGTGCCTATTCAACGATTGATATCGGGTTGTATAATGCTTTCTTCATCAATATTTCAGGACGTAACGACTGGTCTTCCACGCTTCCTAAAGCCAACAGATCTTACTTCTACCCTTCGGCTTCCATCAGTGCTGTGATTTCAAACCTGGTAAAATTGCCGGAATCTATCAACATGTTGAAACTTTCCGCTTCATGGGCAAAAGTAGCCTATGACTTCCAGCCTTATTCCATCAGAAATTATTATCTGAATAATCAGGGAATCACTTTCAACGGAAATCCTACGTATTATTATCCAACGACTCTGAATATAGAAAACTCTTTGAAACCGGAACAGACAAAGTCCTATGAATTAGGTTTAAGTGCAGGTTTCCTGAATAACAGAATTACCTTAGACGCCACTTATTTCAGAACATTAGACTATAATAATATTCTTCAGTTCCCGGCGGCAGAGTCATCAGGTTTCACCTCCCAATATGTAAACGGAAACGAATACACCACAAAAGGATTTGAAGTTTCCCTGGGTATGGTTCCTGTAAAAACTGCCGATTTTACCTGGAAAACCCTGATCAACTGGAGTACTTACGAACAAAAACTGACTTCCATTTATGACAATATGCCGAACTATAATAATATTAAGTTAGGGGAAAGAATGGATAGTTATTATGATTATACCTGGCAAAAGTCTCCGGACGGAAAAGTTATCCTTGATGCCAATTCAGGAATGCCTACAAGAGCCAATACACCAAGCAACCTGGGACACTTTAATCCGGACTGGACTTTCGGCTTCAACAACACATTCAAATACAAGAAATTTACTTTAAATATAGGAATTGACGGAAGCATAGGAGGTGTGATGAGGTCACAGGTCGTAGAAAAAATGTGGTGGGGCGGAAAGCATCCAAATTCTGTAGCCTACAGAGATCTTGAGTATGCTAATCCGGGAACCTATTATTTTGTACCGGATGGAGTTAATTACAATCCGGCTACCGGCCTTTATACTCCACACACAAAAGCGATAAGTTTCCAGGACTGGGCACAGAATTATCCATACCAGGCAAGAGTAACGCAGGACGAAAGTGAGGAGTTTGCCAACGTTTTCGACAGAACCTTTATCAAGCTTAGATCTGTAGTTCTGGAATATGATTTCTCTTCATTACTGAATCCAAAAGGAATGGTAAAAGGTTTCACCGCTAATATTTCAGCGTATAACCTGGCGATGTGGAAAAAATCAAAGAACCTTTACTCCGATCCTGATTTCCAGATCAGAAGCGGAAGAAAAGAAGATATCACCAATGATATTCAGGATCCGTCCAGCCGATGGTTCGGAATCGGATTTAATCTTAAGTTTTAACTAAAAAGTACGTCAAGACAATGAAAAATAATAGTAATATAGTAAAAGGGGTAATGAAGAGCATCTTTGCTGCAGGACTTCTGACATTGGCATCATGTGAATCCAACCTTGATAAAATCAATGAAAACCCTAATGACCAGGCCAGCATTGATCCTAAATATCTACTGACCTTCGTTGAAAAATATACATTCCAGGTAAATGGTGATAATATGTATGCCTCAAGAATGATGATTGGTACTGATGGCGAAAATTCTTACCAGTATATGAAATGGAATGATGCTTCTTTTGAAGTCTATACCAAAGGACTTCTGAATACAGGAAAAATGATGCAGGAAGCAGAGAAAAGAGGAAATAAAAATTATCTTGCCATTGGTAAATTTTTGAGAGCCTATCACTTCTTCAATATCAGTTTAAAAGTGGGAAGTGCTCCCTATTCTGAAGCGGCAAAGGGCGAATCAGGCATTACACAACCTAAGTATGACACGCAGGAAGCAATTATGTCCGGAATTTTATCAGAATTAAAAGAAGCCAATGATCTTATTAATACCAACGACAAAATTGAAGGTGACATTGTATATAACGGTGATGCTTTAAAGTGGAAAAAACTGATCAACTCATTCCGTCTAAAAGTTTTAATCACACTTTCGAAAAAAACGACAGTAGGAAATTATAATATTGCTACAGAATTTACTTCTATTGCAGGGAGCCAGTCTTTGATGACTTCTATTGCAGATAATGGTGAGCTTAAATTTGCCGATGCAGCAGACAGCCGATATACTATGTTTAACAACAGCGGATATGGTTCCAGTTTATATATGGCAGATTACTTTATCAATATGTTCAAAGACAGGCATGATCCCCGTTTATTTACTTTTGCAGCACAGACTACAGGAGCAAAAGAAGCCGGGAAAGCCATCACAGATTATACAGGATATAACGGCGGAAATCCTACTTCCCCATATTCTGACAATGCAGCACTGATCACGGCAAAAAATATCTCTAAAGTAAATGACCGTTTTTATAAAGATCCCACCAACGAACCTGCGTCTGTATTAAGCTATTCAGAACTTGAGTTTATCCTGGCCGAAGCTACGGCAAGAGGCTGGATTTCCGGATCTGCAAAAACCCATTATGATAATGCAATCAAGGCAAGTTTCAGTTTTTATCAAACGTATGTAAAAAATCCGGGACAATATTTCTCAGGATTTGATATCAACCAATATCTGGCGACTCCTTTGGTAGTTTACAATAATGCTGATCCTCTGCAGACACAGCTTGAAAAAATCATGACTCAAAAATACATGACCATGTTCCATCAGGCACAATGGACTTCTTATTATGACTATCTGAGAACGGGTTATCCAAACTATCCTTTAAAAGCAGGAGTGGCGGCTCCTTTCAGGTTCAGATATCCACAATCTGAATACAGCTATAACAGTACTAATCTAAAAACTGCTTTGGCAGCCCAGTACGGAGGAAATGACAATATCAATTCCAAACCTTGGTGGTTACAATAAAAAACTGATTATTTTTATAGAAAACAAAGAAACTGCAGGAAAATCCTATTAACTTGCGGTTTCTTTCTTATTACGATTGAACATGAACAGAAGAGAATTTTTAGAAAAATCAAGTCTTTTATTAGCAGGATTAGGAACTTCAAGTGTTCTCCATCCTTCCATTTTAAAAGCTTTAGCTATTGATCCGGCTGCACAGTCTACATTTTACGATGCAGAACATGTCGTAATCCTGATGCAGGAAAACCGTTCATTTGATCATGCTTTTGGGGCACTCAAAGGAGTTAGAGGATTTTTGGATAAAAGAGCATTTGTAAAGCAGGATGGACATTCCGTATTTTTTCAAAAGAATGATGATGGAAAATATGCATCTCCTGCCCGACTGGATTTAAGAAATACAAAATCTACATGGATGAGCTCACTGCCTCACTCATGGGCCGATCAGCAGAAAGCACTGAACAAAGGAAAATACGATCAGTGGCTTCAGGCTAAAGCATCAGGAAATAAAGATTATAAAAATATTCCGCTTACATTAGGGTATTATAACCGTGAAGACCTTCCTTTTTACTATCAGCTGGCGGATGCATTTACCATATTCGATCAGTATTTCTGCTCTTCACTTACCGGAACAACTCCCAACAGATTATTTCTTTGGTCCGGAACGTTGAGAGAACAACAAAACGGAAAGGTAAAAGCCAATGTTGTGAATGAAAACATTGATTATGATAAAGCAAGACAGGCAAAATGGAAGAGTTTCCCTGAAATTTTGGAAGAGCAGAATGTTTCGTGGAGAATTTATCAGAATGAAATCAGTCTTCCAAAAGGAATGTCCGGCGAGCAGGAAGCCTGGTTAAGTAATTTTACAGATAACCCGATTGAGTGGTTTTCAAAATTCAATGTTAAGTTTTCAAAAGGATATTATCAGAATATCCCCAATATCATAGCCTATCTGAAACAGGAAATTGAAAAAAATCCTAATCAGAAAGAAAGACTGGAAGCCATGATGGCTGAGGTTCAGGAAGATCAGGTAAAATATCATCCGGATAATTATTCCAAACTTTCAAAAGAGGAAAAAAACCTTCACGAAAAAGCATTTACCACCAACTCTAATGATCCTGATTACTGGAAACTGGAAATCGGAAAGGATGAAAATGGAGAAAGACTGGTTGTTCCTGAGGGTGATGTTCTGTTCCGGTTCCGTAAAGATGTGGAAGAGAAAAAACTTCCATTGGTTTCATGGCTGGTAGCTCCTGAACATTTTTCAGACCATCCGGGATCACCTTGGTACGGAGCATGGTATATTTCTGAAGTTCTGAATATTCTGACCAAAGATCCTGAAACCTGGAAAAAAACCATATTCATCATCAATTATGATGAAAATGACGGATATTTTGATCATGTTCTGCCTTTCGCTCCACCCATGAACCCAAGTCAGCCTGTGGATATGAACGGAAAAGAAGGCGTGGAATATGTGGATCAATCTCAGGAATACATGAGCAATCCTTCTTTAAAAAATTATGAAAAAATTGAAGGAACCGTTGGATTGGGTTACAGGGTTCCAATGATCATCGCTTCCCCATGGACGAAAGGAGGGTTTGTAAATTCCGAAGTATCGGATCACACTTCTGTACTGCAGTTTCTGGAGAAATTTATCATGAAAAAATTCAAAAAGGATGTGCATGTTGACAATATCAGTGACTGGAGAAGAGCGGTATGTGGTGATCTCACCTCTGCCTTCAATTCTACCAGCGTAAAAGCGCCACAGATGGATTATCTGAATCAGAAAGAGTATGCTAAAACCATCAATGCCGCCAAAAATAAACCGGTTCCTCATCTGAAATGGTATGCTGAAAATGAACTTAAAAACACTTTGCTTGAAATTCAGGAAAGAGGATTGAAACCATCTCATCCACTGCCGTATCATTTCCATGTCAATTTAGAAGGCGAACAGATAAAAATGTCCAATTTAAAAGAGAACGGTGTTCCGCTTTTGGTGTATGACAGGACTCAATTCGACAGTAAGGATTATCATTTTTCATATGCCCTATATTCCATGCAAAAGTTATCCCATGCTGTACATTCCGGAGCTTATGATTATGAAATCTTCGGTCCCAATGGCTTTTTCAGGAAATTTCAGGGAAGTATTTCACCGGAAATGGAGATAATTTTAGAGAATATGACCGCTAAAAACCAAGTGGAACTGACGATAAGAAATACCAAAAAGAAAAATTTCTCCATTCATCTGGAAGATTTGTACACAAAAAATAAAAAAACAATTTCTGTACAAAAATCAGAAGAAAAAATAATTATTGATCTTGATAAATTTAAAGGGTGGTATGATTTGAAAATAACATCAAACGAGCATCTGTGGCACTTTGCCGGACGTATAGAGACCGGAAAAGTCTCTGTTTCTGATCCGCATTGGGCATAAAAATTTCTTTTAATATTGATAAAAAACCTGTACAAATTTGTACAGGTTTTTTTTGACTTATTGTGTTAAAATATATTTTAAGTATAATGCATTACATACGATAAATAATTGTTAATATAAAAATTATAATATATTTTTCTCAAATTATTCTGAATTTTGTTATATTCACTTAACTAATTACTTGCATCATGAAAAAACTAAATTTAACTATTGCAGCGTCTTTATTTGCATTAGCTCTATCCGGGAATCTGAGCGCGCAAGACCTCGCTACAGATAACCATACGGTTACCATTTCTATTCCCGAAGTTGCATTGGTAGATATTGAACCATCTGCCACAAAAAACATTACTCTTGGATTTACAGCTCCTACGGAAGCAGGAAATCCCATTCTTCCCTCTGCGGCCAACACTACTTTGTGGCTTAATTATTCTTCTATTAAATCTGTGGCAGATCCTACCCGTAACGTAAGCGTAAAAATGAACGCTATCATTCCTGGAGTTGATCTTCACGTAACTGCTGCTGCTGCCACCGGAGCTGGAGCAGGTACATTAGGAACTTCTGCAGGTCTGCTTACATTAACTAGTACTGACCAGACTATTATTTCTGGTATTGGAAGTGCTTATACAGGAAATGGAGCTAATAACGGTCACAATCTTACCTATGCACTTGCTGCAGGAAGTGGTCCTGGAGGGGTAGCCGCTTACGCAGATTTACAGGCTACAGCTACTGTTGCTGCTACCGTTACTTATACAATATCAGATAATTAGAATTTAATTAAAATTCTATTCTGCGTTTCAAAAACAAGAAGAAACTGTTATTCAGTTTCTTCCTGGCTTTGTATTATTAATGATTTAACTCCAAACTTTATATCATGATAAAGCGTATCCTTCTTTTGATCACCCTGATTTTGCAGTTCAGCTTTTTACATGCCGGTATTGTGATTCTCAACGGGCTTACGCATTCTTATAAAATAGAAAACGGAAAGATTTATAAAGGAAAAGTTGCCATTGAAAACACAGGCAGTACTCCTCAAAGTGTAAAAATATTTTTACAGGATTATACCTACCATGCGGACGGAACGACCAATTATACAGCATTACATACCAATACACGCAGTAACGGCGAGTGGCTAAAGCTCAATACCAATCTTGTTACGCTTAAAGGTAAAGAAAAGACTGAAATATTCTATGAAATAACAGTTCCCAATCAGGCCATGGATCCCGGAAGCTATTGGAGCGTAATTATTATAGAACCCGTAGAAGAGATAAAGCCCAGCGACAGCAAACCAGGAGTGAGTATCACTTCTATTATACGATATGCCATTCAGGTTATTACAGATTTTGAAACAGAAAAGGCTAAACCGGATCTTAAGTTTGAAAGTGTAAAGGTGGAAAAAATAGAGGGAAAACAAACCGCAAAGGTAGCAATAGCCAATAACGGTAATCTTTACTGTAAGCCCACAGCCACCATTGAAGTTTACAACCACAAAACAGGCGAAAAGGTGGGTACTTATTCAAGTTTAACAATGGGGCTGCTCCCAGGCACCTCCAAAACATTTTACATTGATATCAGCAAATTACCCCCTGCTCAATACAAAGCAGCGATCATAGCGACCGATGAAGAGGAGAATGCTTTTGCACTCAATGTGGAACTAGAAGTAAAAAATGATTAGAACTTGGACTTTATTTATTATCATAACATTATTCCCGGTATTTATTTTTTCTCAAGAGCAATCCAACCGATTGATCAGTAAAAAAGATAGTTTAATGCCGGGAATGTCTACTTCTATTCCCTTCACTTTAGAAAATAATTCAGCTGAAACCAAAACATATGATATTTCAGTTAGTACATCAAGTCCGTCTATCAATCCTATTTTAGTAAAAGGAGAATTTCAGATTCCTCCTCATGAAACCTCGGTATACCTGGTACCCTTACGTGTGGGAACAGAAACCGGACAGGGTACTTATTCTGTCATATTGAATATTACCGATCGTAATAATGGAATATCGTTTACGAAAAACTCAAAAATCATCGTTTCCGGAAACAGAAATCTTTTGGTTACCCCATTGAATACTCCTGAATTCATAAGAGCTGGGGAAACCATCCGGGCTTCTTTCCTTATCAAAAATAATGGTAATATAACCGAAAACATTGTATTGGAAAGCAAAAATGCAATCGTTGATCATGAGTCATCATTAGTGCTTTCCTCCAATGAATCAAAGATTGTCACTATTCATAAAGTAACAAGTCCTGAACTCGCTCAGAATGAATTTCAGAATCTAAACCTTTTTGTATATTCGAAGGGTAACCCTAAAGAAAATCAGGATGTCTATGTAAGTACTCAGGTGATATCAGCGAAACCCTCTGAAAAAGATATTTATCACAGACTTCCTGTTGCCCTCTCCTTATCTTTCATCGGAATGCAGAATATGGGAGTGTATAACGATGGTTTTCAGGGGGAAATCTACGGTAAAGGAACACTTGATAAAGACAACAAAAATCAGATTGAGTTCAGAGCCGTTACCCACAATCCTGTAGAGCTCAACACATTCACCCAATATGAAGAATATTTTGTGAACTATAAACGGGATCAATTGTATATTCATCTTGGTGATAAATCGTATTCTTCATCTTATCTTACGGAGTTTGCAAGGTATGGTCGTGGAGCGGAGATCCGTTATGATTTTAATAAAGTGAGCTTTGGGGGCTTCTATAATCATCCAAGGTTTTTCAGAGATATCAAAGATGAATTTAATTTCTATTCCGCCTTTAAAATCAGAAAAGAGTCTGAAATTACTGTAGGATATCTTTACAAAACTCCGCGGCAGGGAGAAATCCGTTTTACAGATGTCAGGCTAGACTCTGATGCTCATCTTCCTTATGCTAAAGGAAAATTCAAGGTTTCAAAAAATATAAACATTTCCGGAGAGCTGGCCTACAGCACTACACAAAAAACAGATGGAACAGCTTATTTATTACAGGCAGATGCTGTTTTTAAAAATTTGAACGCAGGCTTAATGTACATGAGAGCCAGTCCTGATTTTGCCGGATATTTTACCAATACCAATACCATCAACGGTAATATTTACTATAATGTCACCAAAAAGATCAGTGTATTTGCCAATTATATGCAGGATGCCAAAAATTTCCAAAGAGATACCCTTTTACTGGCAGCACCTTACAGAAAATATTTGCAATATGGAGTACAGTACAAATATCTGCCTACCGGTTTCGTCATTCTTACGAATGGGTATCAAACCTATAAAGACCGTTTAGAACCTAAACAGTTTGATTATTATGAACGTTACTTCAAGGTGAGTGTTAATCAGCAGGTAGGAATGTTTCAGGTAAATCTGGATGGGCAATTCGGTAAAACAGATAATTATCTGACAGGATTTAATGGTAATTCAAGTTTTTATTCTGCGAATCTTTCATTTCAAAAATTCAGAACAACCTTTAACATCTTCGGAAGTTATGCCATAAGCTCAAGGTATCAGCTTCAAAATCAGAAAAATTTTTATTATGGAGCAAGAATCTTCAGTCAGTTTTCTGATAAGACCAGCTTAAGCATCTTTTATCAGAACAATTATATGCCTGAAGAATATTTTAAAGACAGAAATCTGTTTGAACTTCTTTTTCATCAGCAGTTATTTCCCGGAAATGAACTTGACCTTTCGGGAAGATATTCATTGCAAAGAGGAGAAATTGGGAATAAAGATTTCATTTTCTCCATGCGTTATACATGGCGTCCTCATATTCCGGTACAGAAAACTGCGGAATATATTTCGCTGTCAGGAAATATCAGCAATTTAGGGATCAAAAAGACGGAAGGCATTAGATTAATGCTGGGAAGTTATCTGTCCGTTACAGATAAAGAGGGAAATTATATATTTAAAAATGTTATTCCGGGGAATTACTTCCTTGAAATAGACCGTTCAACTACGGAAATTAATGATATTCCAACCCAAACTTTTCCTGCAGCCCTTTCCCTGGTGAATAAGGATAATACTTTCAATTTCGGATTAACCACAGCTGCCAATGTTCAGGGACATATTCAGTTTCTGGATACGGGAGAGAAAGATCAGATAGATTTAGCGCAGATACAAACACTAAAAGGAAAGAAGAAAAGAGAAAGCATTATTGTGGAAGCCACCAATAATGATCAGACTTTTCGGAAGATATGTTATATCGGGGAAGATTTTGATTTTACTTATCTCCGCCCGGGAGACTGGACCGTTAAAGTGTACCGCAATGGATTGGATAAGCGCTATAAAATTTCGACAGATAAATTTCTTTTTACTTTAAAACCTTTAGAAACAAAGAAATTAAGCATCAATGTTGTCAAACAGCAGATAGAAATCAAATACCAACAGGAATCCTTGAAAGTAGGATATAATGAAATAAAAAAGAAGAGATGATTCTGATCCGTTCCATAGTATTAATAGCATCGGTTATGATATCCGGTTCAATCTATTCCCAAACCTCGGCGAGTACTACTGTCAGCTTAACATTGCCCGTGGTAACGTTAATGGATATTGAGCCAACAGGAAGTATTACGTTAAATTTCACACCTCCTACTGAAGCTGGAAATGCCCTGGGAGCTCCCACTCCCAATACATCAAAATGGGTCAATTATACTTCCGCCATTACTTCCGGAGGGCTTACCCGAAGAATTACAGCTTCAGTAAATAAAGTTATTGCAGGTGTGAATATAAGGATTCAGGCAGCGGCAGCTTCCGGAGCTGGAGGTGGAACACTGGGAACATCTTCAGGACAGGTTATTCTCACCACAACTCCCACAACTATAATTAGCGGTATCGGAGGAGCATATACAGGAAATGGAGCGAATAACGGCCATGCCCTTACTATTTCATTGGCCACAAATACGTATGCCAATTTACAGGCACAGGCCAATACAGCAATTGTCATCACTTATACCATCACAGAATAAAATTAGAAAATGAAAGTCAAAAGTCCCTTTCTCAAAGAACAGTTCTTAAAAAGATATCTATACATTATTCCTTTAATAATGGGAAGTTTTCTTGAAGGGCAAACCATAAATATTGCCGGAACCAGCTGGACAGCCAGCGTACCTACCATTACAGAAGCTGGAAATAACTATACCGGAACTTATGACAATCCCAGTCTGTTAACATTATCAGGTTTTTTACCAGGGTCTTTTCTAAATTTACTGGGCAGCTCCGGAGCTAAAATCAGTATGCAGCATGTTCCAACTTCCTGGAACAGTTCTCTGAAACTTTATGCAAAAAGGAGTGGAGGAACGGCAACAATCAATGGTCTTTGTGTACTGTGTACAGCAACTATTAACGGTGGCCTTAGTTATATTGAAATACCACAAGCCACGGCCGTAACACTTTCAACAATTACCTTTAGTGGTGTTTTAGGTGTTAGCAACAGTGTAAATTATTCTGCTATTAGTGTACAATTGGAAATAGGTGGAGTTTCTGTGACGATTCCTGCTGCAGCTTATAGTACACAAGTCGTTTTTACCATAGGAGCAAATTAAAAAATACGCCAAAGCCATCCTGATCCTTACATCATAATTACTTCAACAATTTCTGTAAAGAAACATTCAATCCATATGTATCTATAAAAACAATCCTTTTCAAAGTAAGAAAAGGATTGTTTTTTTATGGTATTTAAAATTAATTAATGTTTGGCCCACCAAAGAGGAGTCAGTACAGCATCAGCACCTCCAAGTAATTGTACAGCCTTATCGTATCCAGCCTGATCCGTGTTTCTGAAAGTACTTGGATATCTTAATCTCTGAGGGAAATTCTGAATGGAATTCGTCATATAATTCCCTGAAGTCAGATTAGGAAGATTTACCAAAGGGGTTTCTACTGCAGGGTTTTCAAAAAATGGTAACCCGAGTCTTCTCTGGTCGCTCCAGGATTCTAACGGTAGCCAAGGCATATTGGCAATATATTTCTGGGTAATAATCTTTGTGAGTTTATCATTCTTTACAGATCCATTCTTATAAATGGTATTCACCGGATATTTGATGTCTACAGAAACCAAGTTCCCGGTTACAGGATCTTTATATTTCATAGTATGGCTCACTCCCGGTTCTGTAATATGACCGTAAGAAACAGAAGTTCCATCACGGTTATACTCTGTTGAAGTAATATATTGACCATAGAATTGCGAAACTTCATTATAAACAAAACTTTCCTGAATCCCCTTATTATATGCAGCTTCATCGCTCATTGGAACCGACCAGCCTTTCAATGCAGCTTCCGCCAAAAGGAAATACGTCTCCCAGCTTGCAAAAAATATTCTTGAATTCTTACTTTCGCGATACTGCTTACCCAAAGCCGGCATACATCCAACTACATTTCTCAATCCGTTTCTCTGTCCTTTTACTCCCCAATTTCCAATGGTGTAGGCATTCCAGGTATTGACTGTGTTTACTGTTATTGTCGAATTATCTGCAAACGTAAGATCTCCATGATTGGTAGTTGCCTGATTGGTATAAGTAGGATATAATGAATAAACCGGACTTGTAAGATCTCCTGGAATATAGAACGTTTTATACGCTCTAGGATCGATTTTATTGGGTAGACCATCCAACCAATATCCTGCACTTGGATCGTTGGTCATTGTTGTAAACTGTTGATCATATTTTATTCCAATATAGTCAGATGCTTTAACCGCCGTATGCTGAGCTGCAGGTAATTGGTCTGTGGAACTTACTCCTCCTAAACCAACATATAAATTGTTAAGTGTTCCTGACAAGATTTGGGAGTTCCATTCTCTTGACATTACCCCTGTTAAGGCGTCCCATCCTGGTTTTTCAGCCACTTTAAAATTATCTGCACTTGTAGCGATAAACTTATTTGAATTAGCTGCTGCTTCAAATTCTGTTTTTGCTTTTGAAGGATCTACTTCAGCAATTCTCATGGCAATTCTCATCCTCATAGAGTTGGCATACTTTACCCATTGAGCCCAATTAAACCCATAAACCATATCATAGGCATTAGCATTTGACGGCACTCCTTGGTTGGTGTCCATTTTTGCGGCTGCATCTTTTAGTTCTTCTAAAATAAAATAATACACTTCTTTTTCAGAATTAAAAGTAGGATTCGTTCCCTGAAAAGCCTGAATAGGTTGTGGTCCGAAATTATCCGAAAATTCGCTCATTAAATAAGCTCTCCAAATTCTGGAAACCTGAATGATATTGTCATAATAAGGTTTTCCTTGCCCGATTGATTTTTTTTCATTCGCTAATTGAATAGCCGCATTTGCATTATTGAGCCAATCTGAAGCGTATTTCCAATATTCGGAAGTCCAGGAATCATCGTAGGTTCCCCCCGCAATTCCTGTTGTTAAATGCTGTCTGGAGGCTGTTTTCCAATATAAAACAAAAACACGTTCTGCAATATTAGGATCTTGCTGGGCACCGAGAATTGAGTTGTTTAATAAATATTCAGGTTCTGCTTTATTAGAGTCTACAGCAAACGGATTATTATTGATGTCTTCAAAATCATTACATGAAGCACATACTAAACCGATGGTAAAAAATGATAAGATATATTTTTTCATTGAGTCAGTTTTTAATTAAAAGCCTAAAGTGATTGTAAATAAATAAGATCTTGAAGTAGGAAAAGCAAGGTTTTCAAATCCTGTAGCATTAGAATTAATGGCAAATACAGATTCCGGATCAATCCCTTTTGCTTTACTGTAGATCATCCATACATTATTGGCTGTAAAAGCAACTTTAGCACTTTGCAGGGCCAATTTTTGGAAAATACTTTTAGGGAAATTATACGTCAGCTGAATATTTCTTAAACGAATATTGGTAGCATCATAAATATTTTGTTCCGTAATTCCTAAATTTCCAGCCGTTACAGCTCCCCAATAATCCTGTTGAGTGATCTCTTTGGTATTTGCTGTATAACCGCCGCTTCCCTGCACTACTGCATCCAAAATCATATTATCACGTTTTCCTCCAGGTGCAGTGTCCGCAGCAAGTCCATTCGCTTGCAATGCCGCTTGTGTTGCAGAGAAAAACTTTCCTCCGATTCTCCCGTCAATTAAAAATGAAAGCCCGATATTTTTATATACAAAGCTGTTGGTAAAACCAAACAAAGTCCTCGGAGTCTGATCTCCAAGATAATATTGATCAGGAGTAGCCTGTGGCAATCCATTTTGATCCACAATCAATTTTCCGTAATGAGCGCTGCCGGTATCTTCTACTCTCAGAAATTTCGTTCCATAAATTGCCCCATAAGGTTTTCCCACTTCAGCGAAGAAGGCAACATTATCAAAACCTGCTAAAGGATATTTTGAGATATTCCCGTCAATTTTATCGATGTTACTTTTTAAAGTTGACAAATTAGCATTTACATTCCACGCAAAATTTTCCTTCTTAAAAATATCTGTATTCAATACGAATTCAAATCCTTTATTGTGCAGTCCACCTGAATTAATCATCATTCTTTCATATCCTGAAAGTGGATTTATCGGAATAGCTATAAGCTGATCAGTTGCATTATTATTGAAATAACTTACATCCAGAGACACTCTGTCAAAAAACTTCATATCTGCACCGACTTCAAAAGTTTTAAGTTTTTCCGCATGTAAATTTGAATTAAAAAGTATTTTATTTCTTGCAAGTACAATATGTCCGTTTGGATCAGTGGAAGCAATATAGGTGTTGTATAAGCTTTGAGGAGGTAAAGAGTTCCCTACAACGGCATAGGCTGCACGAAGCTTAGCAAATGTTAAAACATTCGAACTCGTACCATTTAATTTCTTCAGCATATCTGTTAAAACTAATGAGGTACTCACAGAGGAATAAAAATAAGATCTGTTATTAATATTCAACGTAGATGACCAGTCATTTCTTGCGGTAGCATTCAGAAACCAATATCCGTCATAATTAATCTCAGCAGCAGCAAATACTGAATTAATTTTTTTCCACATATCAACTTCAGTTGTTGTAACAGAAGCAAGATCACTTGTATTAGAAGTGCTGAAAACGTTAGCAAGAATAAGATTTTGTGTAGTAAAATATAAAGCTTTATCCCTGCTTTCCATCATCTGTCCATACACAGAAAGCGATCCGCCCCATTTGCCAATAATATTGTCTTTTTTAGCATTAAGGCTTATGATATAATTATTCTCATAAAACTTTTCCTGACCGGTCGAGTAAGAATTATTACGGGAAGATCCTGTCCAAACCCTTGCATCCGTATTTAAAGAATAGAAATCTGTTCCTAACCTTACGTCTGCACTCAGCCAATTATTAAATTGATATTTGAGATAACCATTCAATAAAAACCTATCTTTTTTATCAGCATTCAATGCATTATAGGCTGTCCAATAAGGATTAATTCCATTTGAAGTGATCCAGCGCGAAGTAACTTCATTTTGCATCTGCCCATCACGATAGTCTCTTACATCAATATTTTGAGGCATTAAAAGTATTTTCGGATAGTAATTTCCATCACCTTGTCCACCAGAAGGTCTATTTGTTCCTTTAATACTCATATATTGGGCTTTCACCTCACTCGTCCATCTTTTATTAGCTCCAAAATTAGAATTCATTTTAGCCATAAAATTGAACCTTTCGTATTTTGAATTAGGAATCTGGCTATTGCTATTTAAATAATTAGCAGAAGTGTACAAGCTTGACCCTTCGCCTAAGTTCTCCTGAAAGCTCAGTGTATGCTGTGAATTTGTTCCTGTCTTAAAAAAGTTTTTTAAGTTATCATAAACCGTCATATTGGATCTCTCAAAAGATGGTCCCCAAGAAGTAGTATTGTCAACTCCAGCAGGATTGGATAAACCATTACTACCTTGTGCAAAACTATGTTGCAAATCAGGTTTCATAAAAATATTTTCGAAACCTAAGCTTGTAGAATAGGTAATTCCTAATCCACCTTTTCTTTTACCAGTTTTTGTTGTAATCAAAATAACACCATTTCCACCTCTGGAACCGTAAAGGGCAGAAGCTGCACCACCTTTTAAAACAGAAAGACTTTCAATATCATCCGGGTTAATATCACTTAAACCATTTCCCATATCAAGATCCGGATTCCAGAAATCATTATTAAAGTCTTTTCCATTCTGTCTAACCTTTGATCCCAGGCTATTACTTAGCGGAACTCCATCCACCACAATAAGAGGCTGATTATCCCCAGTAAAAGAATTAAAACCTCGCAGATTAATTTTAGAAGAAGAACCGGGGCCAAAACTTCCTTTAATTACTTGTAATCCGGCAACCTTTCCTACCAATGCATTGGTCATGTTATTTTCTTTGGCATCAACAAGGGTTTGGCCTTTTACATCCTGGAAAGAATATCCAAGCGCTTTTTTTTCTTTTTTTACACCATAAGCTGTCACAACTACTTCGTCAATCTTTGACGTTTTAGTTGAATCACTTTGTGCATACAATCCATAGAAACAGAATAAGGATTGGAGCAGCCCAACCTTAAAAATGGTTTTTTTCATAAAAATTAGATTTGGTATATACTTAATAATATCTCTGGATATTTTAACAAATAAACGTAATTATTATTAAATTAATATACAATCATTAATTATTTATGTTAAATACATTAATAAAAGCAATCTAATCTTTCTAAAGCTTATGATACTTAAACGGTTAAGTAAAATTCAAAATTTGGTTAGCCATAATTAGTATCTGGTAACTGAAAAAAAGGGATAAAATAGAATATGTATTGTATAGACTCCTACGGAGTGACAATAGTGTTGGGTAGAGATGAGTAATAGGTAATAAGTAATGATAGCATACGTTGGATATTACTCATTGCTGATTGCTGATTATTTATGTTGGGTTGGGATTTGTACGGTAAGCAGGTAGCTATGGGGATAGTATACAACAAAAAAAATCCTTTATCATCAGATAAAGGATTTTTAAAAATAAAATAAAAACTGGCGGCGGCCTACTCTCCCGCGTTAGCAGTACCATCGGCGCTGGTGGGCTTAACTTCTGTGTTCGGAATGGGAACAGGTGAGCCCCACCGCTAAAACCACCCTAAAGGTTGTATATAAGAGGTTAGAGATTAGTACTTAGAGATTAGTAAAAACTAACTTCTAATATCTAGATTCTAACTTGTATTTTATCGATAAAAACTTTCACAAAGAGGTAACCTTGCTGCACTTCCGTGCGCCATATCAGGCTATAAATCTACGGGTAATTAGTACTACTTGGCTATGACATTACTGTCTTTACACCTATAGCCTATCAACGTCGTCATCTCCAACGACCCTTAAAAGATGTCTCATCTTGAGGCGAGTTTCGCACTTATATGCTTTCAGTGCTTATCTCTTCCAAACGTAGCTACTCAGCAGTGCACCTGGCGGTACAACTGATACACCAGAGGTTTGTTCAATTCGGTCCTCTCGTACTAGAATCAAGCCCTCTCAAACATCTAACGCCCGCAATAGATAGAGACCGAACTGTCTCACGACGTTCTGAACCCAGCTCGCGTGCCACTTTAATGGGCGAACAGCCCAACCCTTGGGACCTTCTCCAGCCCCAGGATGTGACGAGCCGACATCGAGGTGCCGAACCTCCCCGTCGATGTGAGCTCTTGGGGGAGACTAGCCTGTTATCCCCGGAGTACCTTTTATCCTATGAGCGATGGCCCTTCCATACGGAACCACCGGATCACTATGTCCTGCTTTCGCACCTGATCGACTTGTAGGTCTCACAGTCAAGCACCCTTATGCCATTACACTCTACGCACGGTTACCAAGCGTGCTGAGGGTACCTTTGAAAGCCTCCGTTACTCTTTTGGAGGCGACCACCCCAGTCAAACTACCCACCACGCAATGTCCTTCTAAAAGAAGTTAGGCTCCAAGTAAGTAAAGGGTGGTATTTCAACGTTGGCTCCACAAACACTAGCGTGCCTGCTTCAAAGCCTCCCACCTATCCTACACATTACTTACTCAAAGTCAATACGAAGTTATAGTAAAGGTTCACAGGGTCTTTTCGTCCCATTGCGGGTAATCGGCATCTTCACCGATACTACAATTTCACAGAGCTCATGGTTGAGACAGTGCCCAGATCGTTACACCATTCGTGCAGGTCGGAACTTACCCGACAAGGAATTTCGCTACCTTAGGACCGTTATAGTTACGGCCGCCGTTTACTGGGGCTTCAGTCAATGCCTTCGGTTTAACCCTAAGCACCTTCCTTAACCTTCCAGCACCGGGCAGGTGTCAGACCCTATACTGCATCTTTCGATTTTGCAGAGTCCTGTGTTTTTGATAAACAGTCGCCTGGGCCTCTTTACTGCGGCCACCATTGCTGATGGCGTCTCTTCTCCCGAAGTTACGAGACTATTTTGCCTAGTTCCTTAACCATGATTCACTCTAGCACCTTAGGATTCTCTCCTCGACTACCTGTGTCGGTTTTGGTACGGGTTGCTTCACTTCGGCTTTTCTTGGAAGCACTTTCCCTACAGCAGCTTCGCCCGAAGGCTAGGCCTTGACTATTCCGTCAGTCTCCAGTAAGTACGGCACTCCGTCCCCTTTTTAGTGTGAGCAAGTATGGGAATATTAACCCATTGTCCATCCACTACCCCTTTCGGGTTCGCGTTAGGTCCCGACTAACCCTCAGCTGATTAGCATGGCTGAGGAAACCTTAGTCTTTCGGTGAGCGGGTTTCTCGCCCGCTTTATCGTTACTTATGCCTACATTTTCTTTTCTATCCGCTCCACAATACCTCACAGTACTGCTTCGGCGCAAATAGAATGCTCTCCTACCAGATGTATCTAAAATACAAATCCATAGCTTCGGTAATATGTTTATGCCCGATTATTATCCATGCCGGACCGCTCGACTAGTGAGCTGTTACGCACTCTTTAAATGAATGGCTGCTTCCAAGCCAACATCCTAGCTGTCAATGCAGTCCAACCGCGTTGCTTCAACTTAACATATATTTTGGGACCTTAGCTGTTGGTCTGGGTTCTTTCCCTCTCGGACATGGACCTTAGCACCCATGCCCTCACTGCCGTAGAACATTTATTAGCATTCGGAGTTTGTCAGGAATTGGTAGGCGATGAAACCCCCGCATCCAATCAGTAGCTCTACCTCTAATAAACTTATATACGACGCTGCACCTAAATGCATTTCGGAGAGTACGAGCTATCTCCCAGTTTGATTGGCCTTTCACCCCTACCCACAGGTCATCCGAAGACTTTTCAACGTCAACCGGTTCGGTCCTCCACTCTGTGTTACCAGAGCTTCAACCTGCCCATGGGTAGATCACAAGGTTTCGCGTCTAATCCTACTAACTATACGCCCTATTCAGACTCGCTTTCGCTCCGGCTCCGGTACTTAATACCTTAACCTCGCTAGTAAAATTAACTCGTAGGCTCATTATGCAAAAGGCACGCCGTCACACCATATAGGTGCTCCGACCGCTTGTAGGCGTACGGTTTCAGGTTCTATTTCACCCTTCTATTCGAAGTGCTTTTCACCTTTCCTTCACAGTACTTGTTCACTATCGGTCTTTCAGGAGTATTTAGCCTTGGAGGATGGTCCCCCCATATTCAGACAGGATTTCACGTGTCCCGCCCTACTCATTTATCATCCAAATATGCCTTTCGAGTACAGGATTATCACCTTCTATGATTGTTCTTTCCAGAACATTCCTCTAAACATATAAAGACTTTTGGGCTAATCCGCTTTCGCTCGCCACTACTTACGGAATCTCTTCGATTTCTTTTCCTCCGGGTACTTAGATGTTTCAGTTCTCCGGGTTTGCTCCTCCTAAGAGGTGACTGGTCTTCAACCAGCCGGGTTGCCCCATTCGGACATCTGCGGATCAATTCGTGTGTGCCAATCCCCGCAGCTTTTCGCAGCTTACCACGTCCTTCGTCGCCTCTGAAAGCCTAGGCATCCGCCATACGCCCTTAACGATTTCTTTCCTAATATTTAAATTAGTTCAGTATTTTTTGATAAACTCTCGTCTATCGATATTTTTATAAACTCGGCACTCGAAAGTGCTCGGTTATCTCTTTGTGATGTCTTTACCGTTAATGTCAATGATCTTAATGTCTTCTTGTCCGCTTAATGAACAGATATTGTTTTTGGCTCTATCCGTAACTTTTAAATTAAGCTTTCAAAACTGTGGAGAATAAGGGAGTCGAACCCTTGACCTCCTGCGTGCAAGGCAGGCGCTCTAGCCAGCTGAGCTAATTCCCCTCTAGTAGAAATTGTAAATTCTAGATTATAAATTTTAAATGAAACATGCGTTATAATCTAAAATCTATAATTTATAATCTATAATCCCTTCAATTAGTAGTCTCGGGCAGGCTCGAACTGCCGACCTCTACATTATCAGTGTAGCGCTCTAACCAGCTGAGCTACGAGACTTCATTATTAATTTTAAATTTTAAATTGAAAATTTTAAATGATTATTTAAATCTAAAATCTATAATTTATAATCTAAAATCTCTCTATCCCTTTACTAATTTCTAGTGGGTTTTGTATTTTTATATAGCAACCAAACAAAAAACTAAAGCTTGAACTTTAAGTAAGTACTGTATCTTACGATACTAATTTTGTTTATCGTCTAAAGACGCTCTAAAATGAGATGTTCCAGCCGCACCTTCCGGTACGGCTACCTTGTTACGACTTAGCCCTAGTTACCTGTTTTACCCTAGGCAGCTCCTGTTACGGTCACCGACTTCAGGTACCCCAGACTTCCATGGCTTGACGGGCGGTGTGTACAAGGCCCGGGAACGTATTCACCGCGCCATGGCTGATGCGCGATTACTAGCGATTCCAGCTTCATAGAGTCGAGTTGCAGACTCCAATCCGAACTGAGACCAGCTTTCGAGATTTGCATCACATCGCTGTGTAGCTGCCCTCTGTACTGGCCATTGTATTACGTGTGTGGCCCAAGGCGTAAGGGCCGTGATGATTTGACGTCATCCCCACCTTCCTCTCTACTTGCGTAGGCAGTCTCACTAGAGTCCCCAACTTAATGATGGCAACTAGTGACAGGGGTTGCGCTCGTTGCAGGACTTAACCTAACACCTCACGGCACGAGCTGACGACAACCATGCAGCACCTTGAAAAATGTCCGAAGAAAAGTCTATTTCTAAACCTGTCATTTCCCATTTAAGCCTTGGTAAGGTTCCTCGCGTATCATCGAATTAAACCACATAATCCACCGCTTGTGCGGGCCCCCGTCAATTCCTTTGAGTTTCATTCTTGCGAACGTACTCCCCAGGTGGCTAACTTATCACTTTCGCTTAGTCTCTGAGCCCAAAAGCCCAAAAACGAGTTAGCATCGTTTACGGCGTGGACTACCAGGGTATCTAATCCTGTTCGCTCCCCACGCTTTCGTCCATCAGCGTCAGTTGTTGCTTAGTAACCTGCCTTCGCAATTGGTGTTCTAAGTAATATCTATGCATTTCACCGCTACACTACTTATTCCAGCTACTTCAATAACACTCAAGACCTGCAGTATCAATGGCAGTTTCACAGTTAAGCTGTGAGATTTCACCACTGACTTACAGATCCGCCTACGGACCCTTTAAACCCAATAAATCCGGATAACGCTTGCACCCTCCGTATTACCGCGGCTGCTGGCACGGAGTTAGCCGGTGCTTATTCGTATAGTACCTTCAGCTTCCCACACGTGGAAAGGTTTATCCCTATACAAAAGAAGTTTACAACCCATAGGGCCGTCGTCCTTCACGCGGGATGGCTGGATCAGGCTCTCACCCATTGTCCAATATTCCTCACTGCTGCCTCCCGTAGGAGTCTGGTCCGTGTCTCAGTACCAGTGTGGGGGATCACCCTCTCAGGCCCCCTAAAGATCGCAGACTTGGTGAGCCGTTACCTCACCAACTATCTAATCTTGCGCGTGCCCATCTCTATCCACCGGAGTTTTCAATTTCAAATGATGCCATTCAAAATATTATGGGGTATTAATCTTCCTTTCGAAAGGCTATCCCCCAGATAAAGGCAGGTTGCACACGTGTTCCGCACCCGTACGCCGCTCTCAAGATCCCGAAAGATCTCTACCGCTCGGCTTGCATGTGTTAGGCCTCCCGCTAGCGTTCATCCTGAGCCAGGATCAAACTCTCCATTGTATGTTTGTCTGACTCACTCAAAGTTTTTTAACGCTTTAGTTTTTCCTTACTTGGTTGTTATATTGTATGTCAATGATCTTTATATCTTTCGCTTTGTAACGAAGCAATCTCTCTGTCAGTGTCGCTCCGTATTTGCGAGTGCAAAAGTAAAACTTTATTTCTTAATGACCAAATGTTTTTGAAGAAAATTTTAAAGTTTTTTAAGTAACCTTAATCTCTCCCAAACCCTCAATCATCCTACTCCTGCGCTCCCTGTAATTGGGACTGCAAAGATACAAACTCTTTTTAAACCCGCAACTCTTTTTAATAAAAAAATTAAAGTTTTTTGTTTGTCTCTTTTTGAAGTATCATATTGTTTCTGCTTAGCTAAAAGCTCTTCTGCGCTACTGAGCTACTCTCGTTTTTCAGTGGGGCAAAGATAACAACTTATTGCAACGCAAAACAACTTTATTTAACATAAATGTTATATCCACGTAATATTTGAACATAAGCCACTGATACAAAGTGAGAAAAATTTTAAACAAAATCCACTCAATTTAAATTCATATAAAGTAAAACCAGCGATATTGTTATTATAAGTGATATTTAAGGTTTACCTTCTTTATAGATCACGCTCAAAAATTCTGCATAAGACTTCTCCAGACCAATGATATCTCCGGATTTAAGGTTTAAACCTCCTACTCCTGAGTTATCCGGCTTCACTTTTAAAGAGGAAACCTGAAAATAAATATCATCATCATTGACTTTTGGCTGAACTTTTACTGTAGATCCTAAAAGCTTCTTGGTGGAGATGGTATAGATTTCTCCCGGCATAAATTTTAATTTTAAAAATGATCTGGGAGAAATGGTGTAATCTTTACGATTGATACTTATTTTCTGATCTTTTTCAGAGGAAGCAAATATATACATCTCTCCATGCTTAGTTATCAGTTTTTCTTTAGGTGTATAATATAACGCAATTTTATAATTGGCAGCATTGAATGCCTGAGGGGTACCATCTACATTTTCGAAGGGTTTTAATTCAAATGTATTGGCACCAATCTCTTTTGCTTTTTTATATACTAAGGAAAATACTAGTGCATCATCTTTTGAAAAGCCCTGTACTTCTACTTCTCCTAAATAAACAGCATCTCCGGCGGATTCTTTTCTGTAGAAGAATTTATCTGAGTTGTCATTTGTTTTTTCGACTTTCGTCATATAGACATTTTGTGCACTCCACAGCTGGATACATAATAAGGAAAAGAGTATTGCAATATTTTTCATATATATATTATGGGTTTGAAAGTATATCAACACATTCTTCAAGGCTATTTTCCCAATGTTTAGGTTCTATTTTGTAGACTTCTTCTATTTTATCCAAAGACATGGTACTTCTCACAGGTCTTTTGGCAGGTGTTGGATACTGCTCGGTTGTCAACGGATTTAATTTTACTGATGATTTTGAAAATTCAGCAATTTTTTTGGCAAATTCAAACCAGGTTGTCTCCGGATAGTTTGAGAAGTGGAAAATTCCATAGGTCTTTTGTGGAGCTTCGATGATCTCCATAATTGCTTCTGCCAAATCGTTTGCATTGGTTGGCTGTCCAAACTGATCAGCAACGATTCCCAACTCTTCTTTCTGAGAGAAAAGGTTCAACATTGTTTTCACAAAGTTTTTATTAAACTCAGAGTACAGCCATGAAGTTCTCAGGATGATTGTTTTTGGATTGATTTCCAGAGCGCGCTCCTCTCCTTCTCTTTTTGATGCTCCATATACTCCTATCGGATTAGTAAAATCATCTTCAGAGTACGCAAGATTTGTAGTACCATCAAAAACATAGTCTGTAGAAACGTGGATAAGAACAGATTTATAATCTGTACATGCCTGAGCAAGGTGAGCTACTCCATCAGCATTTACCGCAAAAGCTTTTTCCTTTTCCTTTTCTGCCAGGTCAACGGCTGTGTATGCAGAAGCGTTGATGCAATAATCAGGTTTGTTATCATAAAAGAAATCATTCACCTGCTCTTCATTGGTAACATCTAAAGTGGATGAATCTGTAAATAAGAATTCATATTGGTGTTCAAAGTCAGGAGCTATTTTTTTTATGCAGTTTCCTAATTGTCCGTTACTACCTATTACTGCTATTTTTTTCATTTGTTTATTATTAATTTTTAAGTTGGAACCTTCAATAAGAAATGGGGTTAAGAGTTTTTGGCATTCTGAGATCTTAAGAACTTCACTCTAGACTGGAAGTCTTTTTGGATAAGATCTACATAAAACTTATCAAAAATCTCTTTGATATCCTGAGGATGAACTTCAGATTTTCTTGTTTTAACATTAAAATAGATAACGGTCACCCAAAGTACAGCATGAATTGTCTTTTCATCCAGACTTTTCATCAGAATTTCAACTTTTGCTGTTCTATCCTGTACATCGATGGTTTTGCTGCTGATGACTACCTGTGTGTTATACCTTACTTCTTTTAAATAGGCTATTTCATTTTGAATGGCAATCCAGGTACAGCCGGTTTTCTTGGTATATTCTTCATAGGTAAACCCATAAAATGTTTCTACATGATCTTCTCTTGCATTGAACATATAATCAAGATATTTTACATTATTCAGATGTCCGATCGGATCACAGTCACTAAACCTAACTTTGACCGTAGTTGATACTTCTTTTTCCATTCCGCAAAAATAAAAAAACCACCTCTAAAAGAGGTGGTTAGTTTTATAAATCTTTGTTAATTTGCTGAAATTATTGAATTCCTAATTCTTTCTTCACAGCTGCAGTTGCGTCTGGTCCTGCTTTATAAAGGAATGCTGTTGAGTTTGCATCCATAATATAGTCATATCCATTAGCTTTAGCTACTTTTTCTACTGCATCATTTAGCTTTTTCTCAATAGGACCGAAAGCTACATCTTGCTTAGCTTGTAGATCTTTTTGAGCTTTGTCCTGCATTTGCTGGATTTCTTCAGCTAATTTTTTCATTTCTGCTTCTCTTGCTGTGTTTTCGTCAGCTGTTTTCTTAGGAGCTTCAGTTTGATATTGCTGATATTTAGTTTGAGCTGCGTCAGCTTTTTTCTTAATCTCAGCTTGTTTAGTATCTAAGAATGTTTTAAGATCAGCATCTGCTTTCTTTTTCTCCGGCATAGCGTTAAGAACTCCCATTACATCTAAAGTAGCAATTTTTTGAGCTTTTGCCATACCTACAGATACAACCATCATTACTGCTGCAAATAATACACTTAATTTTTTCATAACTGGTAAATAAATAATTTAATTTGTTTTTAGATTTTAAAATATAGCAAAAGTTAATTTTCTTATTATTTTTTTCCTTTGCTATTTGTTTTTTCCTTCTTATCTGTTCCTTTTAACAGGATAGACAATACTTTTTCTGTGTAATCATATTTTGACTGAAGGAAAATAACACTAATGTTATTGCTTTTATCAAGAACTATGCCCAAGCCATTTTTTTCGGACATTGTTTTGATAGCTCCCCAGATCTGATCCTGAAAAGGCTGAACCAGATTTGTTCTCAGTTTTGTGATCTCACCGTTAGCTCCAAAACGTAAGCTTGTTGTCGTTTTAATATTTTTATCAAGGTCTGTAACTTCCTTTTCTCTAAGTTTAAGTTGGTCACCTATCAATAAAACTTTTTCACTTTCAAAAGCAGCCTTTTTTCTTTCATATTCAGTCTGAAGATTTTGAAGTTCGGATTCCCAGGTATCGATCTGAGAGTTTAATCTTGCTTCAGCTTCTTTATACTGAGGTAATTTATTCAAAATTTCATCCGTATCCACTACTCCGATTTTCTGGGCATTGTTTAACCCAAAAAGCAAAAGGAATGCGAATGTGAAAATTATTTTAAAGTGCTTCATATTTGTAATTATAATGTTTGGTTCATCAAGAAGTGGTTTCTCCATCCAGACTTATCACCTGAAATTGTCTTATCAAGACCAAGTGCAAAGTCGAATCCGATCAATCCAAATGCTCCCATATACACTCTTACCCCGACTCCGACTGATCTTTTCAGCTGGAATGGGCTGTAAGAACTCCATGAATTCCATACATTACCACCTTCTGCGAATGTCAAAGCGTAGATTTTTGCAGTCTGGCTCATAGAGATTGGGTATCTTAATTCTAAAGTAAATCTGTTATAGATTGTACCCCCACCTTTCTGTGTAATATCATCTGCCTGTCCTCCTTCTGTACTTGCATTTTCATAACCTCTTAAAGGGATTAATTCTCTACCGTCATATCTCCCTCCGAAAAGACCTGTACCTCCCATGTAGAATCTTTCAAATGGCGGAGCACCTAATTGGCTGTTATATCCATCCATGAACCCCATTTCTGCGGAAGATCTCAAGACAAGTTTTCCAATGATTTCATTGTAAACATCTGCTTTAAACTTAATTTTATAGAATTCCATCCACTTATATTTGTCAATAGCTGACATAGTGGAGTAATCTTTCTTCTTAAACAATGAGTATGGAGGAGTCAGTTTTGCTGAAAGCTCAATATTGGATCCCATTGTTGGGAAAATCGGGTCAATACCTGCAGAGTTTCTGCTCAATCCCAGGTTAACACTGAAGTTATTGGCAGTACCATTTGTTTCTGTAGTATCTCCAAACTGGAATGGATAGTTATTGAAGTCATACTTCTGGAACTGTAATCCTGTGTAAAGCGAGAAATAATCATCCGGCCAGTTCAATAGTCTGTTTAATCCTACTGAAGCGGAGAAGATGTTCAATTTCTGAGCAGCTCCGTACTGATCTGTATATCTTACTCTGGAGTTGTTCAAACTTACAGAAAGAGCTGTTGGTCTTGTACCAAATAACCAAGGTTCTGTAAATGATACTCCATAGTTCTGGAAGTACTGTCCTGCCTGAACCTGAATAGAGAACGTTTGTCCGTCTCCCTGAGGCACAGGTTTGAAGTCTTTAAACTTAAGGAAGTTCTTTAATGAGAAGTTATTAAATGTCAATCCTAAAGTACCGATAAAGCTGTTACCACCGTAACCTGCCTGTAACTGCACCTGAGAAGATCCTTTTTCTACAAGTTTCCAGTTGATATCTACGGTATTATCCACCTGATTTGGCTGAATATCCTGACCGATCTGCTGAGGGTCAAAGAATGACATTCCTGCTAAATCGAAATAGGTTCTTTTAATTTCCGTTTTCTTGAATAGCTCTCCCGGCTTCGTTCTTAAAGCCCTAAGAATCACGTGGTCATGGGTTGTAGTGTTCCCCTGCCATGTTACTTTATTCCAGGTAGCCTGTTCTCCTTCGTTAATTCTAACTTCAAGGTTTACGGCATCTCCTGATACTGATTTTTCAACAGGAGTTACATTGGAGAAAAGATAACCATTGTTCATGTAAACAGATTTGATATCTGAATCATCTTCTTTTCCTCCGTCTTCACCAACTTTTTTGTTGAATCCTACAGCATCGTAAATATCACCTTTTTTATATCCTAATAATCTTTGTAAATATTCTGTAGCGTATACCGTATTTCCCGTGAACGTAACGTCCCCGATATAATATTTTTTACCCTCGTTAAGTTTTACGTTGATTTCGTAGTTATTTCTCTTATTTCTCCATACAGAATCTGAAACGATTTTAGCATCTCTATATCCAAGGGAGTTGTAATAACTGATAAGGCTTTGTTTATCTTCCTGATATTTATCTTCAATGAATTTTGAGGATTTTAAAATACCACCGATCCCGAAACGTTTTTGTTTCGTTTCTTTGAAAGCATTATTTCTAAGCTTTCTGTCGGTTACATTTTCATTTCCTTCAAATTCAATATGGTCGATTTTAATTCTTTTACCCTTATCTACATTGATTGTCCAGTCTACTAAAGCAGGATCTCCTGCATTTACTTTATCCTGAATCGTGATTTTAGCATCAGCAAAACCTTTCTTAATGTAGTCTTTAGGGACATTGGTTTTAAGGCTTGAAACCAAGTTCTGAGTGATCTTAGTTCCTGGTTTAAGGTTGTTATCCTTTGCCAGTTTCTCACTTTTAGATTTACCGATTCCTTTTCCAGCAAATTTCACTTCTCCAAGTTCTTTCAGATCCTGCAGGTAAAATTTCAGAACAATCGTCTGTCCTTCAATGCTTTGAACATAAACTTCCACTTCAGAAAAAGATTGGGTATCCCAAAGTTTTTTTACAGCGTTGCTGATTTTCTGTCCCGGAATGTCTACACTCTCTCCTTTTGTAAGGCCCGTAAATCTTAAGATCTGAGCTGGTGTATATTTTTTTACCCCATCTACAACGATGTCTTTAAGTGTATAAGTTCCTGCCTCATTTTCTGCATGTACAGCATTATTTACTTTTGTGCTGTCTTGTGGAGTTACTTGTCCATAAAAATGTGCAGAAGCAGCAAACATAATGATGGGTAATAGTCTAAACTTCATTTTATCGAGTCTTTCTTTTCTTAAAATTTTATTGGCCATTTACCTGCTCACCGGTTAAACCATATCTTCTTTCTTTGTTTTGATAATCAACAATACATTGGAAGAAAATGTCTTTGGTGAAATCCGGCCACAGAACATTTAAAAACTGCAATTCTGCATAAGCAATCTGCCAAAGCAGGAAGTTGCTTATCCTTATTTCGCCGCTGGTTCTGATCAGTAAATCTACAGGAGGAAAATCTTTTGTATAAAGATAGTTTTCAAATAGACTTTCGTTAATATTTTCTATCTCTACTTTTCCTTCTTTTACATCAGAACTTATATTTTTTACGGCTTCCAGTATTTCATTTTGTGAGCCATAGCTTATAGCCAATACAAGGTTTCCTTTTGTGTTTTCTTTTGTAAGTTCTACCACACGTTCCAACTGCTCTTTCACTAATGTAGGCAGTTTTTCAAGATTCCCTATAACATGCATTCTTAATCCTTTGCTGAAGATCTCTTCTGCTTCCAGAAGCAGGGTCTCTACCAACAGATTCATAAGGGTATTCACTTCTTCACTTGGACGATTCCAATTTTCTGAAGAGAATGTATACAGTGTTAAATAAGGGATATCAATCTCATTACATGCATTAATGGCATTTCTTACTGCATTAATGGCATTTTTGTGACCGAAGGTTCTTTCTTCGCCACGAGATTTTGCCCATCTTCCATTACCATCCATAATGATGGCTACGTGTTTTGGTAAATTCTCAGAATTTATTTTTTCTTTTATCAACGACATATTATTCACAATAACATGGAGGTCTTCCGAACGAATATGTCAGTCCTAAACTGAAAGTATTTATCCAGTCGTTGGATCTGTCATCTCCAATATTTCTCTTTTTAATAAACTCTGCTTCTCTTTCTTTAGAAACTGCATAGTAATTTCCTGACTGTAATAATGAACCACCTGTAGCAGGGTCCAAAATATCAGCATTAAAAGAAGTTTTTACATCTTTGGAAAGGATCTTACTATAATCCAACTGATCCGTCAATGTATATCTGAATGTAGCTTCTGCAAATATAGCCCATGAATGGTTGAATTTATACTTCAAACCAACCCCAAAAGGAATATGCATTGTTACTTTTTTCCCTAATGAATAGTCTGTTGTAGTTGTGAAATCCAATTCATTGATTGGAGCCTGTGCTACACCATCCGCATCTCTTCTGAAATCATTCACAAGGGTTGCTTTAGGAGCGTCAAACATCAAAGCACCGACACCTCCGAAGATGTAAGGGCTCAGCATGCTGATCTGCTCATTATTTACTGGGAAAAAGTTATATTCAAACATTAAACTCGCCTCATACACATTATTTTTTCCGTATGAGTTTCTATTTCTTCTATAATCTTCTTTCGCCGCTTTATCACTAAACTGAATCTGGTTATATCCTAAATCCAATCTAACAGTCTGATGCGGGTTAAAATTAAATCTGTATAATAAACCACCATAAAATGGGATGCCCCAATCTGACGCTCTGCTTAAATCCAACGGCTTCTGTAAAATATAATTTGTCCTTCCTACATCTCCCACTAGGTTACTCATACCTAGACGAACTCCCAATTCGTTTCTTTGTGCTTTAACACTTACCACTCCAAGGAAGGCAAGGAAGCTAAACAATAATTTTTTATTCATAAAAGAATATGGATTTATGGTTATTTTAAAATTTAATTTTTGCAAATATAAAACATTTTTATATTAATGATAATCTTAATGTTTAGTTAAAAATAAACAAAAAAACATAATTTGTTATAAAGTAAACGGCAAAGTGGCAAAAATATTCTTTTTTTCATAGAATGAAAATACTCTAAATATGAAAAAACCCCCATTAAATGAGGGTTTAATGCTTTATTTTTTGTTGAATAATACCTGTACTTTATTTCTGATCCTTATCAGTAACGGCTCTTTATAATTTTTATCTTCATCAAAATAACCATAACCATATCCGTAGCCATAACCGTAGCCATATCCGTAACCTTGTTTTGTATTATAGTCATTATAAACAAGCCCTAAATTATTAACTTCATCATTATGATACTTTTCAGTAATCATTTTCAGCATATACTTTTCTGTGTATTCATGACGTACTACATAGAGATTAGCATCAGAATGCTTCATGAGCTCGTATGAATCAGCCACAAGACCTACAGGAGGTGAATCTATAATAATGAAATCGTATTTTTCTTTAAGTTCTTCTATAAACCTGATATTTCTCTGGCTCATTAAAAGTTCAGAAGGGTTTGGCGGGATAGGACCTGAAGTAGCAACATCAAGATTAGGAATCTTGGTTTTGTTAATAATCTGGTCAATACTTACTTCTCCTGTAAGGTAGTTTGAAATACCGTATTTGTTATCAATTTTAAAGTCTCCAAAGATTTTTGGCTTTCTAAGGTCCATGCCTAATAAGATTGTTTTTTTGTCACTTAATCCTATTACAGATGCCAGATTGATAGAAATATAAGTTTTTCCTTCTCCTCCAATGGATGATGTAATCAAAATAACTTTACCTTTTTCACTTTCATTTTCCATCAAGAATCTCATATTGGCTCTTATTCCCCTGAAAGCCTCTGATACAGATGATTTCGGCTGCTCCAGAACGGTAAGCATATTTTCATTGCTGTTATTTCCTATTACCCCAAGCAGTGGAATTTTCGTAGCGCCTAAGAGTTCTTTGATATTTCTGATTTTACTATCCAATACTTCACCTACAAAGATAAACAGTAATGGAAGCAGCATTAATCCAGAGATAATGGCAGTCTTTGCTAACTTTACATTAGGTCCTATAGCTCTTTGCCCCAGATTTTTAGCAGGGTCAATCACTGTAATATCAGATTGATTGGTTGCCATTCTCATCTTAGTATCACTCTGTCTTCCCAAAAGACTATTGTAAGTGGCCTCAATCATATTATATCCTCTCTCTGCGTCCAGATACTTTCTTTCTTTTTCAGGATAAGAAGCTAAATCTGAGTTGGCTCCTGAAATATCACGATCAATTTTATTGATTTCATCATAATATCTGTTATAATATCCTCTTAAGCTGTTGGATGATCCCATTCTTGCCTCATCAATAAGCCTGTTGATTTCTCTCATCGGCTCTGATGACGGTTTATAAATAGAAGCCATTTCTGCTTTTTTGGTATACAGAGCTTTAAGTTCAGAAACCGTTGCTGAAAACAATCCATCTTCAAAACCTGCTGCATTGGTCCCAATCATTTTATCAAAATTTTGAGACTGCAGGGTGTTTTTGATATTGTTTAGAGAGTTGATTTTACTTATGATATCTGCTTTTTTAGCTTCTAAATCTTTTATTTTCTCCAGAGATTTTTCATCACGGTCTTTAATGTTATAAAGCTTTTCCGAAGTTTTTAAATAATTCAGTACGTTTGCACTTGAATCAAGTTTTTTACGGATATTATCCAGATTGTCTTTTAAAAAGATATCTGTATTCTTATTAATAATATTTTTGTCTGCTAATCTCTTTTTTTGTAGTTCTGCAACAGATTTATTTAGGAAATTAACCGTCCCGTTAAGATTATATCCTTTTTTGGTAATAATCATAATGGATCTGATTTCTTTATCAAAATCAACGCCTGTAGTGGAAACAATTTCATTAACACTCTCATTGACCGAGTTCAGGTTTACAATGATATTATCCAACTGGATTTTAGCAGGAACAGGATTTTTAAGAAGTCTGAATCTCAGGTTAGGAGAATTGTACCACTCATTGATTTTAATGATTTTATCAGCGGGTCTGCTGTATGGATTGATACTCTGAAAGCCTTCTACCTCATAGCTATACAGGTTTGTAGATTCTCCTTCTTCCGGTAAAACCACTTGATATGCTCCATCTCCTTTGGGTATCAGGGTAATAGGATAATTAATCTGCTGAAGATGTTTTTTATCAATCTGAAGAAAGACCGGTGAATCATCTTTATCAAGGTAAGTGGATTTTATCAGTCCCTTAGTAGAATAATTAACAAAAAGATCCAGTTCTTTCACCAAAAATTCGTTGTGTGATCTGGATAAAAGCATTTTCTTCAAATAAAGTCCATCCTGATTTCCAGTATCTCCCCAGATGAAGTTGATAGACTGATTAGACTGTGTTGGTAAAAACTCAGATCCCTTACTGGAAGTACTTAATGATAAATCTGATGCATAAATATTTTGTGCATAGTATTTACTGTATCCCCATGCAAGAGCATATCCGATAAGAAACATAAATACAAACCAGTACCAGTTTTTAAGGATTCTTCTTAAAAAGTGCTCTAAATCAAATAACGCAAACGATCCATACTTTTCTTTCTGAGAATTATTCTTCTCTGTAGCGGTTACTCTTTCTGGAATCATGACTAAAGATTTTTAAGAAGTAAATAAATAGACAATGCCGTTGTAATTACCGAAACTCCTGTCGTTAAAGTCTGAATAGGATCTTTTCCGAATCCATTCAAGCTTTTTGCTCTTGTGTTCAGGTAAATTTCATCTCCGTTCTGCACATAATAGAAAGGAGAATTCATAAGATCTTCGCGGGTAAGATCTATTTTAGCAATTTTGATTCCTTCGGGAAGTTTTCTGTGGATCACGATCTCTTTCTTGTCGATCGTTCTGTTCAGTCCGCCATTAATGGCTAAAGCCTCAGTAATGGTAAGGGTATTTTTATGGGCAACTTTCTCTCCTGAAAGACCCGTAGTTTCTACGTCACCAAGAATATAATAAGTAATGCCGTCCGTATTCAGTCGTACCTCAGATTTACCTTCCTGGAAATTTTCATTTACTTTATCCTGAATTTCTTTTCTGATATCTTCTAATGTTCTTCCTTCCGCTTTTACATATCCGATTCCAAAGACATTGACATCCCCATTGGAGTCAACTTTCAGTCCATTAAAATAAAAATTCATATTTCCTCCTCTGCTGGCACCAGAATTAGAACCAATTGTTCCTCCTCCAGAACCACCACCTGACATGGCGGGACTTATTGCAGTTCCAGCTCCAGTTCCAATTCCCCCGGAGGAATTGTAAGATGAATAAAACTGTGCGGCATCTCCTTTTGGAGTGGTCACAATATTAAGGTTAAGGATATCATTTTTGGTAATCCTGTACACAGGGATGTTGTAGGGAACAAGACCTTCTTCATTAATTACGAGACTCTCACTGGGCTGCAGATATCTGACATCCTTTGTTGTAATACATGAGGTAACTAAAAGAGGGAATATTAAAAATAAATATTTAAAGTTTTTCATCATATATATAATATTGTTTACAAAAGTAATATTTAATTGTTAATTTTTGTTATTTCTTAATCGATATAGCAAATCTGGTAAATAAGCACCAAAAAAACCCAGTGAAACAATTACCAGTAATAAAAGATTGATATCAATGTGTCTTAAATAATAAGCTACTCCTACAATCATTAAATAGAAAAGAATAATATAAAAAGTAGATCTTCTATGGGTAAGATTCAATTTTAGCAGTTTATGATGGATATGGTTTTTATCAGCATCAAAGGGTGATTTTTTGTTATAAAGCCTTACCACAATCACATTTAATGTATCTACAATGGGAAGAATCAGAATAGCTACAGCGACTACAGGAGCAGACTGAAGGTGATATCTTGGAACATCTATCAGTTTTTTATCTATAAAAATATCTATAAAACAAATGGAGGTAAAAGCTAATAAAAAGCCCAGCAGCATAGAACCTGTATCGCCCATAAATATTTTACGGTTCCGGTAATTTGATAAATTGTAATATAAAAATGCCAGCACTGTTCCAATAATAATAATGGATAGCACAACCAGCGGATAATTATATTCTCCTAAACGGTAATAGCTGATTCCGAATAAAGCGCTGCAGATAACAGAATATCCTCCTGCCAATCCATCTATTCCATCAATCAGGTTGAATGCATTAATCAGAATAATAAATGTTACAATACTGAAGATCACGCTTACAAAATACTCCAGTTCATATACACCAAATATTCCAAATAAGCTTCTGATTCTAATATCTGAGCCAATAACCACCAATGAAGACACCACAATTTGTGCAACCAGTTTTTTATAGGCTCTCATGACCACAATATCATCCATTACTCCTACATAAAGCAGGATAATCAGTGAGGCAAATAAGAATTTATAGAGATCAAATAATTCATAGGCAAAAATTGAGGCACAGATTCCTATTGAATAAAAGATGGCAATTCCTCCCAGGTTGGGAATTTCTCTAAGGTGAGAGCTTCTTATTCCAGGCTCATCCATCAGATTCTTTCTTCTAGAAATCTTGACAATGGTAGGAATAGAAAAAAAAGTAATTAAAAAGGAGAACACGAAACCCAGTCCTATTTTTATATAGAAAATAGGTATTCCCGATCCGCTTAAGAACAATTCAAAATTTTTCATTTTCTTCTTATTCAGCACTTGTATCTCCTAAATAAAAAACCATAACAGAACGTATAAGAACTTCATTATCATTTTCTATTGACCGAAACAATAGTACTTACATTTGTGTTTACTAAATCAATTTTCTTATCAATCTTTTCTGTCCGGCAAAAAACAACAGATAAAAAATCTTTTTCTTCAAAGGCAAAGATAAAAGATAATTCTTACCAAAACGACTATACTTCAATATATCTTGAATTTTTATTTGTCTTTCCTTCATAAAAAGGACTAACTGATCAGACATACTATAGAATAATTCTTCTTTTTTGACATATGCCAGATAGGCCAAAAACGAGTAAATTCCTTCAAAAATCTGAAAATTTTTCAATTCTTTATTTTTATGGGAATAAGGGGATTCTCTGAATACTTTCTCTACATCAGACACTGCTTTTAGGATATCAAGTCCTTTTTCTGTGTGGGTTTTTGTAATAGAATCGGTACGTTCGAGGTACTGATAATGGAAGTTCTGAGTCTGCGCAATGGTTTCACATTCCAGCAAAAGCTGTGGAATAAGCTGAATATCTTCAAAATGAACCCCTTTTTTAAATCTTCTCTGATTAAAAAGTTCTTTTTTGAATAATTTATTGCAGGCAAAGTAGCTGATATCCGAAAATACTGAAAAGTTATCTTCAAGGGCTATTTTCTCAGGCATATTGGGAAGCTGGGTCAGTTTTTGAATAACCTTTCCGTTTTCATCCACTTTCTGGATATTACAGATGACCATTTTAGCCTGATGCTTTTCGGCTAAAAGAAACATTTCCTCGAACATGGTTTCGGTGACATAGTCATCACTGTCTACAAAACCGATGTAATCACCGGCTGCTCTGTCAATCCCAAAATTACGGGCATCGCTTAAACCTCCGTTTTCTTTGGTAAAAGCTTTTATTTTTTCAGGATATTGGTGTGCGAATTCTTTAATTATTTTTTCAGAGTTATCCTTACTTCCATCGTTCACTACAATAATCTCAATATCAGAGAGACTCTGCTTCACCAGAGAATCAAGGCATTGTGTCAGATAATTTTCAACATTATAAACGGGAACAATAATGGATACTCTTGAGGGAACATTTGTCATACATTAAATTTTCGTCAGTCTTGCATTCAGCCAGCCTTTTTTAGCTTCGTCAAAATCTTTTCTGGAACATGGAATGCAGTTTTCTATATTTTCATCTTCACCAAAATACCATAAATTACTGAAAGTATCGCGTCTGAATGCATATTGTCTGTCATCTATCAAAACATAGAACAGCTCATAATGTCTTTCTTTCGGATGGGTATGCTGGATATTAATTCCTTCGATCAAATACCACAACATCTGTGCTAAAAGCTGATGATTCAGTTGGTTTTCCGAGTAAATATTATAATTAAAAATTCCTACAGATGTAAGGTTTTCACTCAAACCGATTTCTTTCATATAGGCACAGATTTCTCTTCTGTTCAAACCATTTACCTGTGGATTCATTGAAAAAGGTTCACTAAAACTTTCAATAGCATCACAATTTACGGTAACAAGATCTGCTTTTCTGAAGAAAGGTTCTGTTTTTTCTGTGGAATTCATCATTTCAGCCAGTCGGATAATATCAAACTCTACTTCTTTGATGAGTCTTACAGAATCCATTTCATTTAAATGTTTCTGATACCCCAGATGATGATAATTTTTAATGGCAAAATTTTTCGCTCCAAAAATCTTACTTAAAAAAGTATGTTCATTGATTGTTTCTCCCTGCTGAAGAGAAATAATATTACTGATCTGGGTATAATTAATGCTTTTCTTGTGAAAATTCAATGCTGAAAATAATGAAAAAGCAAAGTCATTGGAACCTCCAATAATCACTGGAATAGCTCTTTTATAATGACATGCGGACAGCACTTCCTGCAAGATATAGTGAGTATCCTGCACGGATTTCCCGGAAACCAAATCCCCAAGATCTACAACAGGAATTTCGAAGTCCATCTGGGAAAGCTTATAAAATTCTTTTCTTACTGCTGTAAAATCCTGTACTTCTGCATCGCCGCCGGCACCTCTGTAGTCTGATACAAATAAAAGAACAATACTGTCTTCTTTAATATCCTTAGTAATCCGACTTCCTATCTGCCAGCTTTCTGTTTTGAAATTTCTTGGTGAAATGATAAAGTCTTCGAAATCCATATTTTAATTTGAAATGTAATAATTGATTAATTGCTTGATATAACAAACATACAAAAAAAGCCTTCCTTGAAGAAGACTTTTAGTAAGATAAGAATTATTTCTTAATTAATTTTTTATAAATTTTGACACCACTCTTTCTTTTACCATTTGAATATCAATAAAATAAATACCTGATAACAGATTGCTTACATTAATTCTATCCTGTAATTGATTAGGTTCCACATGCAATACAATTCGTCCATTTGTATCATAGATGTCATAGCTCATTATTTTTTCACCGGAAGTAATATGTAGAAAATCCTTAACCGGATTTGGGTAGAGCTTCACGCTATTCAATGGTACTTCTGAAGTTTTCAGACTGCTTGTATTAAAAAAATATTTACGGGCTGTCCCTACATATTTGGTTTGCGATCCATACCAGATAGAGTAGATTCCAAATAGTACAATGGAGTTCCCATACAATTCGAATCCTTTATTGTATACATTCTTGTTCAGCATTTGCGGCGTAATAATTTTACCGTTTAGCCCGAAGGAATTATCCAGATCGCCATTTTCATCTATCTTCAAAGCATAGGTATTGTACCAGCCTGTTCCTGAAACCATAAATGTATTGTCTGCAAGGCGCGCCACCTTCATCGGAGTTGAATCAGACTGAACAGGAGTAACACTTATTCCTGTATTTTTAAATGTAGTATCTAAAGTTCCATCTGCATTCAAACGATACGTAACAAGCCCAAAACAATTATTCCCATTACAAATACTCCCGGAAGTAAATCCTAAGATTTTCCCATTATCAAGAAACATAAGGTGAGCACTCCCATCTATATTCTGACCATAGGAATACTGGAAAGTTCCTGCATTTCCAAAAGAAGGATCAAGGTTTCCGTCAGGCTGAAGTTTTGTAATAACGATTCTCTGATCGCTCACCGCAACGATTTTCTGACCTGCTATAAATATTTCATTGTTATTTTTTACAATAACTCTCCTGTATTTATAAGCAAGACCTAAAGCAAGCGTTCCTCCGTTTCCAAAAGAAGTATCCGGAGTTCCGTTTGGTAAAAAACGTACAAGGCTAAAATCTGAGCCGGCATTGGAAGTGGTATATTTCAGAAGATAAATTTTGCCATTCTGATCAATATCTATATCAGCATAGGATGCGGACTGATTAAAAGGAGTAAAACCATTTACAAAATTTCCATTTTCATCTATTTTCTGAACAGCGCCATATCCACCATCCATGATAATATAATTACCGTCTCCGGCAGGTTTTATTTTACCATAGTTCCCCTGAGAGAAAAGTTTATACCCAGACCCATTGGAAAAAGAAGTATCTAATACTCCATTGGCGGTAAAACGGGCAATAAAGTTACTGCCTACCGCTAAAACTTTTCCATCCGGAAGTTGGGTTGTGGATTGTATCTGCAGTCCTCCGGACATTTGACTGCCATTATAAAATGCAAAATCCGTAGATCCACTGCTTAAACCATACGATGTATCCAGCAGGTTTTCCTGGGCAAAGGCATTCAAAGTGATGAAAAGCCCTAAAATAGATAGAATTTTATACATAAGACTCAATTTTAAAATGATGTTTCAGGTTGTTATATTAGTTTTCAAGTCGCTAAAGTTAAAAATTTAATGAGAAATAATAAGAAGAGAAATATCTTCTTTAGAATAGGATTTAATAAAAAAAGCCGTTAACATGGTCTGTCAACGGCTTTATCAATCTTCTCTGATTATTATTTCTTTTTGGCAGCAGGTTTCTTTGCTGCTGTTGTTTTCTTTGTAGTAGTCGCTTTTTTAGCTGCAGGTTTTTTCTTTTCTGCAAAAGCTTTAGGATCCTGATCTGTAATCCATTTTTTAACCTCATCTAAAGAAAGTTCTTTTAATTCCTCAGCATCATATTTTGTGTCGTCAGCTTTCTTAGGAATTTTGAACATGGCCTTTCCGAATTTGATGAAAGGTCCCCATCTTCCGTTTTCAATGGAAATTTTTTCTTTTTCCCACTGCTGGATGTATCGGTTGGCTTCTTTTTCCAGTTTAGCATCAATCAGTTCATTGATATCGCTTTGAGAAAGATTTTCAAAATCATATCTCTTTGGAACGTTCACGAAAATATCTTTATACTTGATAAATGGTCCGAATCTTCCTGTTCCTTTTGTTACAGGTTCTCCTTTATACGTTGCAATAGGAGCATCCGCAATTTTCTTTTCATTGATGATTTCCTCGGCACGTTTCTGATCTACAGAAAGCGGATCTTCACCTTTCGGAATACTGATATACGTTTCTCCCCATTTCACATAAGGTCCAAATCTTCCTACTCCTACAGAAACCGGCTGTCCGTCAACTTCACTTAAATCAAAAGGCAACTTGAACAGTTCCAATGCTTCTTCAAAAGTGATGGTTGCGATATTCTGGCCTGTCATTAATGAAGCAAAGATTGGTTTCTCCTCATCATCCGTTTCTCCAATCTGGATCATTGCTCCAAATCTTCCGATTCTTGCATGAACATTTTTACCGGTCTTTGGATCTACTCCTAATAATCTGTCTCCTGTGGCACGGTCTGCATTTTCTTCTACATCTTCAATTCTCGGGTGGAATTTCGAGTAGAAATTCGTCATCATTTCCTTCCATTTCTGGTCGCCACTCGCAATTTCGTCAAAACTTTCTTCTACTCTTGCTGTGAAACCGTAGTCAAGGATTTCTCTGAAATTATCTGTTAAGAAATCATTTACAACTTCACCAATATCTGTAGGAATGAATTTATTTTTATCACCTCCGAATTTTTCTTCAAGAACTACTTTTTTGATCTTATCTTTTGTCAAAGACATTTTGATCACTTCACGGGTATGCGGTTCGATTTCTCTTTTATCTACATACTCTCTGTTCTGAATGGTCTGAATTGTAGGAGCATAAGTAGAAGGTCTCCCAATCCCTAATTCTTCAAGTTTTCTCACCAATCCGGCTTCAGTATATCTTGCACTTGGTCTTGTGAATTTTTCAGTAGCAGTAATTGTTTTATAGTTCAATATTTCTCCTACAGTTACTTTCGGCAACAACTTATCGTTGTTTTCTTCATCATCCTCTTCTGTCTTTACAATGCCGTAAGCCTTCAGGAAACCATCGAATATAATCACCTCACCCTGTGCTTCAAAATGATGTGGCAATGACGCATTTCCTATTTCAATTACTGTCTTTTCAATTTTGGCATTAGCCATCTGAGAAGCCAGTGTTCTTTTATAAATTAATTGATACAGTCTGTTTAATTGTGCATCAGCTACAGTTTTTACTCCAAAATCCGTAGGACGGATCGCTTCGTGCGCTTCCTGTGCTGAAGCAGATTTTGTGGTATAGTTTCTTGGAGAAGAATATTCTGCTCCGTATTCTGATACGATTTGTTTTTTAGCACCTTCAATGGCTTCCTGGGAAAGGTTTACGGAGTCTGTTCTCATATAGGTAATAAACCCTTCTTCGTACAGCCTCTGTGCCAGACGCATGGTATTGGTTACATTATATCCAAGTCTTGAGGAAGCTTCCTGCTGTAATGTAGAAGTTGTAAACGGAGCGGAAGCCGAACGTGTACCTGGCTTGGTTTCTACATTCAGAACTTTAAATTCTGTAGTTTTTGCCTGTTCCAGGAATTTTTCTGCCTCTTCTTCCTTTTCAAAGTCTTTTTTCAGCTTGGCAGCAATTTCCTGCTCTGTTTTATTTAGGAAAATCCCGTCAAGTTTAAAGCTTGCTTTTGGTTTAAACTCACGGATTTCTTTTTCTCTTTCAACGATTAATCTTACTGCTACAGACTGTACTCTACCTGCAGACAGTCCCGGTTTTACTTTTTTCCATAAAACGGGTGACATTTCAAAACCTACGATTCTGTCCAGCACTCTTCTTGCCTGCTGGGCATTCACTAAGTTCTGATCAATATCTCTTGGATTGTCGATTGCTTTTAGAATGGCGTTTTTGGTAATCTCGTGGAAAACAATTCTTTTCCTGTTTTCAGGCTTCAGCTTCAATTCATCCGCAAGATGCCATGCAATAGCTTCTCCTTCGCGGTCCTCATCGGAAGCAAGCCATACCATATCAGCTTTCTTTACGGCCGCCTTTAATTCGGTTACCAATTTCTTTTTGTCTGCTGAAACTTCGTAATCAGGACTGAATGTAGTAAGGTCTATCCCCATTCCTTTTTTAGGAAGATCCCGGATATGTCCGAAACTGGATTTTACTTCAAAATCCTTTCCTAGATATTTTTGAATAGTTTTTGCTTTTGCCGGGGACTCTACGATTACTAAATTTTTCGACATTCTAACTAAAAATTTTTGCAAAAGTAAAGCTTTTTTATTATATACTTTTTGTTAAACGGGTTTAATTTAACAATCGAAGTGGTTTACACTCTCTTTCAGCATCCATTTTTTGAAGAAACAAATCCTTTGTAGTATAGGTTTTAGACTGTTATGTAATTATCAACACTGAATGATATAGAATTTTTCACCAGCCATAATAGATGCAAGAAATATGCTCTATATGAAAAAGCAGAACAAGAAACCTCATTCTGCTATTCAACCCTCTTGTTATGGTTTATTGTTTTATAATTTTTACAGTTGCTTCTGAATTATTTATTCTTATTACATACACTCCTGCACTTAAAGAAGAGAGATCTGCCTGGTTATTGACAAACTGTCCTGATTTCACAAGCTGACCGAGGGCATTAAAAACCTGAAAACTGTACTCTTTATCCACCGTAGCCCTGATGTAAAGGATACTAGAAAAAGGGCTTGGGTATAAAGAGATCTTGTTATTCTTAATTTTTAGTTCAGAATTTACTTTGCTCAGTCTAGGTTCTTTAGATATCGTATTCATTTTTGAGAGCGGACCTTCTTCATTACCATTGGCATCATATTCTATTTTCACACATCGGCATCCCGTTCCGAAGTACGGATCATTATTATCATGAAAGACCATTATCCTGTTGGTTGTAGAAGCTGCATCAAACAAAACATTAATAGACCTTCCAATGTAATTTGAATTTAAAGCATCCGTCCATACAGCCGGATACTGAAAGTTGAGAACATTGAACGTTCCCTGTGAAGTCTGATTGGCAATAACACTTCTGAAACCTCTTGATCCGGAATCAGGGTAGTTTCCTATGGGATAAGCCGGATTGTTAAACAAATACCCTACCGTAGCATTGGCCGAATTTCTCACTCTTGCTCCCAAATAATCAGTCGCAATACTATATGATGTGGCCACATTCTTATCTTTTTTATACCAGGGAGTTTGTCCGAAATCAGCACCTGAAACCAAAGCTACACTGGTCAGATCAGGAATCCTCCATCCTTCAGGACAAGGATCAAAAGGTGATTTACTACCTCCTCTTCCCCACCGGTCAGGCGCTAAATTGGGTTCCTGTGCCAGCCAGTCTGTACCGTTCGTATAATTGGGTGTTGTACTGTTATAAGGAGCCCATGTACTTGGGATCATATATACCAGAGGATTTTTCACAGAATAGGATAATATTTTTGAAATTTTATCAGCTGGCTTATCCGTTAACTGTACATTTGATAACGTCGCATACGTGTTATACGGTACAATATAATTTCCTGAAAGATTGTTATATTCAGACTGATTAAGCGTAGTGTACGAAACAGTTCCTTTAGGAGCAGGAGTTCCCAGAAACACATTATAAAAGCTTCTATTATCAGCATACTGGAATGGAGGAATGGGATCTTTTCTACCCCATTGATAATGCAGTCCGGTAGAGGCACGTATTTTTAACAGCTCATCAGCAGTTGGCGCCTGAGGATTGACAATGTTGGGAAAAGCATCTGTTGCTCCGAGATTACGATCCATAAAGACCGTCTGTAATGCAACATCAGCTTTGTTGACATAGTTCACATAATTTGTAACTGCTTCCGGGACTTCTGTAACATAAGAATAAGATCCTACAGGAGAATCTGTAACCCAGATATGCCAGCTCCAATATACAGGTGAAGATACGTCGCCATTATGCAATGTTACCACAGCATTTCCACTTTCATTAGGAGCAATTTCTACAGATATTTTAGAATTAATAATATCCTGCAGTGATGAAGGTGAAGGATTCACCATTAGAATTCTGCTGATAAGAGAGGTATTGGTAGTCCATAGCACATTGGTTTTTAAATTAGTAAAATTGGAAGGATTTAATATCTCAAGATTACCCAATAACTGGCTTTGTACAGAAAACGCTTTACTGACCGGAATTTCAATAATAGTGGCTGTTTCGCTTTTAACAACCTGATACGTATTCGGGCTATTGAAACCTTCTTTGAATTCTGTGGCTACTGGCAGGTATTCTGTTGGGAAATCATAATCATTAATGGTGTATAGGGGATCTTTTATACATCTGCAGCCGTTAGCATCTGAGGTATACATTCCGGACATTGGAAAGTAATAATAACGTCCTTTAATATTAGGATAATTCGCATCCGGAATATCAGGCTGTGTTTTATCCGGAATCATGGAAAGCCCTCTTACCGTAACAGCCGGAGAAGCATCAAACAATCGAGTCAAAGTAGCCGTCCACAATGCAATATGATGCTGATCACTGTATTGTCCTAAATGGGCTCCTCTGATAAGCTGTCCGTTTCCGGGAAAAACCCCCATATTATATCCTCCTACCGCAGATAGATCAAAGCCAAGATTGGGATAAATCCTAAACCCTGTCATAAAGGCTGGAATTCCTGCATCAGTAGGTTTTATGATATGATATTTATTGGCTTCAAAAACATTTCTTGCCATATTGGTTTTCACCCCGAAAGGCGAAAAATCTATTCTTATATCATCTACATAGGATCCAGAGGCCAGATTCGCTACCAGCATTGAGGGTATACGCCATCCATTAGGACATGGATCATAAGGAGATTTATCTCTATAAGGTTTAGCTTTTTCATCTGTATTGTAAATGCTTTCGATTTTTCCTTGTGCATTGTCTGACCAAAGATTGAGTTCTGAAAGCCTGTTACTCGGCAAGGCAGTAGATTTACCAAACCAATTGACAGGAAGATTAAGATTATTATTATAGTAAGCCTGACCTGAATTATCATCTTTATTAACATAGATAAGACTCAAAGGATTTTTTACAGAAAGCCTTATATTATTGGTAACCTCCGCAGAAGAAAGCAGAACAAACTTCCTGAGATCATCAATACTTACAGCATTGGTCATATTTTTAGCCCCTCTATGTCTCACTCTGCCAATAGATCCTGAAGCTTCGTAGAAATCGTTTCCTCTTGTAACCAATGGCGGAATAGGATCTTTTCGTCCCCATTGATAAAGAAGTCCGATACTTCGGTTCCAGTCTGATGCCGTGATAGAACTTGTGATAGCACCCAGATTTCTATCCATCCATTTCCAATCGGAGTCTGGAATAACCTCAGTAGTTCCGTCTGATTTCATTCTTTTGACGTTGTTGAAACTTCTATAGGTAACTCCATTCGTAGGATCATCCGTTACCCAGATATGCCAGCTCCAATAAATTTCGCCGTTTACTTTAAGAGCAATCACAGCATTTCCCTTTTTCGCTTTGTTGACAGGAACCTTTATCTTAGCATCCTGCCCTGTTCCCATTATTTCAAGGGCATAGTTTACTCCGGACTTTATAAGCCCATGAACGTCTTCCCATAAAACATCTGCAGTTACTGTACCCGCCGGAATACCGGTTCCGTTAAGATATCCGCCTCCTTCCCACATTGCATAGGCTTTCTTTACGGGAACCAACAATCCTTCGCTATTCTGATTGGGATCAAAAATATAACTGTTAGGAGCTTTTTTCCAGTCCGGAAGAAATAATGTTGTCAATTCATGGACTGGTCTTTTCAATGAGTCAATGCTCTTGGCATGCCATACCGTTCTTATATATGCTGCTGAGGGAAGGCTTCCTCTGATATTAGCTTTAGAACAGACTCCAAATAATATCAGGCAGATAACTGCCGCTAATTTTTCAGTTAATCTTTTCATACCTTATGGTTTAGTGTTATTAGCGGAATGCAATTTTTACGCCCATTTCAATGAAAAGAGATTTATTATATAAATAAAAACATCATATTTTAATTATGTTATTAATAATATAAAACAAAACCTGATAAACAGTACAAATACCCAAAACCTTTTACATAAAAAAAGACAGCCTTAAGCTGCCTTTATATTTTAATGTTCAAAATACTATGGAAGAATATGGTTTCTATAAAGATCTATCGAAAATCTTCCAGCCTTAATATTATTAAAGATGGAGAAGACGACAAAATTGAAGACAACCAGTGAAATAATAAATGCATAAATCATATTTTTAACCCTTCCGGAAACAACATACATTGTATTCGGAATAATAATGTACGAGAACCCAATAAATGCTCCTGCAAGTCTGGATGAGAAGATAGGGTTATTTCTAAAAATAAAGTAAAGACAGATCCCAATTACAGCATAGTTTCTATGATATTCGTAATAAGGATACAGCTCTTTCATCTTATTATCAAAAACAAAAAGGAAGAAAGTAAGGATAGCCATCATGACCTCCGGGATTCCGATCCCACCATTAAGCCGTTGTACCGTCTCATCCATATATCCATTAAATCCTTCTACAAGTGTACTGTTAGAAGCCATACCATCTAAGAAACCTCCAAAACTCCTATAGATTTCAAACGGCGATAAAAAGACAGACCCTACAATCATAATCAGCATCACCGTTCTGTTTAACGGAACACGGGCCAGCCAATACATCGGCAGGAATAAATAACAAACACTGTGTATACCAGATCCTATGAATATAAAAAACAGGTAATGCCAGAGCTTCCGTTCTTTAATATACCGTATCGCAAAATAAACAATAAAAGTTCCCAGGTTTTGTCTGATCTGCCCACTCTCCCCGATAAAGAAGTTAGGAATAAACATAAACAGCGTAAAAGTAAAGGGATAAAAAGTATTGTCTTCTGTATATTCCACTTTAAAGATCATCGCAAAAATGGCAATAACCAGCGTCAGCATATAAAAGGGAGCATCAAAAAAATTGAGAAGTATCTTATTAATCAAAGTATACAGCCATTCCACATCCAGGGTTTCCGTACCTTCCATATGGAGCATCTTCATAAAGATACTGTAATAGCTTTTGGTATCAGAGTAAATATAAATTCCCTTGTAACTTCCGTAATCCGGACCTACGCTGTCTCTAAGACCAACAATAATAATAAAATAAACAGCAAGGAACCAGAACCACTTTTTATCAACCTTCTTTCCATACACCTCCTGAACACTGAAAAACAGCATATAGACAATTGCAATTAAATAATATGGATGTAGTAAACTCATGCTAAATCTCTGGTGTTTTTTTAAACTGATGATATGCTGTGATTATTCCGGTCAGAATTAAAGGCAGGAAAAGCCTCACTTCCCAGAAAAGTCCCACTAAAGTAATCATAAGAAGATAAGGAATGGAAAAGAAAAAATACTTTCCAAAAACACTCCTGTTTTCGTCTTCTGTACACAGCTTGTATATAAAATAAATCACAATTAATGCAAAGACCAATCCTGCAAGATTGAAAGGACTGGAAAAGTTTCTGTTAATATAAAACCCTTCCACAAAAGTAGTTTCGTCCTGAACAAGTAATGCTCTCAATCCCAGATAAGGAATCAGAAAAGCAACAACCAATGGTATAATTTTCCAGATTACCTGATAATTTCCTTTTTTCAACTCATCAATATTGAAAAATACCGCGGCAAAAAAAGCAATGTTCAAACAGGCTGTTTCTCTTACCAGAGTAGAAACTCCGATGAGACCAATGAGAATATAAAAGAAAACATTTTTTCTGGTATCTAAATATTTCAGGGTTAAAAAAACACCCGCCAGATAGCAGAATAGTGCAATAGTATCACAATTTGTAGGTGCATATTGTGTGATCACAATGAAAAACACAGATAAGAGATGAATAATCCTTCTCGCATTAAGATTCAGCAGAAGTCCTATTGACTTCAATTGAAAAACAGCATTCAAAATCAAAGAACATAAAACAAAGAACACACTGTTCATCAGGAAAAGCCCATGATAAAAAGGGGTTCCGTTTTTTGATAGAAAATCTTTGAAGAAAGAAAGGGGTCCGTTAATCAGACTGTACATCAGATCTGTCATCTGTACACTCAGATAATTAGGAATCACTCTGTAAGCATATACGGAGGAAAATAAAAAGTCAGGAGTAGTCTCTGATGTTTTCAGTCTTGTATAGGAAGATTCAAACCCATAATAAGACATGGCAAACAACAGCAGCGGAAGTACTATTACAAATAGAAATCCGTTTATTTTTTCATCATTTCTTTTCAACATATCTAAAAACAGATTCTTATTTTTTTAATAATAATGGTGGTTGAAAATACATTTTTTCAAAAGGGAACTTTTGCAAAAGTAGAATATTTTTTCATTCTTCCTAGAATATTTTATTGATTTTCAGTCAAAACTTATCGCTAACTATTTTGAACTAATGCTTAAAAAATTAAATTTGCAGACTTGATTTAAATGCAATGCATCGCTTTTTTATATTTTTATATTATCTGATTTCCAGAAATAAAATCCTATCTGTACTGACAGCTTTGGGAATTGCCGTTTTATGCCTATTCTTTGCGTCAAAGATCAATTTTGAGGAAGACATCAATCAGATTATTCCTAAAAATGAAAAATCAGATCTTACGGCAAAGGTTCTTAAACAGCTCAATTTTTCGGATAAAATTATTGTTATTATAGAGAATAAATCCGGAGAAGACAGCTTCCAGCTTTCCGAAACCGCAGATACTTTCCTCAAAAAAATTGATCCTCTACAAAAGTATATCGGCTCTGTTCAGGGTAAAGTGAATGATAATGAGATTTCTGAAACCTTTGATTTTGTCAGCCAGAACCTCCCTTTATTCCTTAATGAGAATGATTATAAAGAAATTGACCGGAAACTTCAGAAAGACAGCATTGCGAAACAGGTAGAAAACAATTACATCTCACTGGTTTCTCCCACAAGTCTTGTCACCAAAGAGTTTATTAAAAAAGATCCTTTGGGACTTACTTTTTTAGGAATCAAAAAATTAAATGCTTTAAATATCAGCAAAGACTTCAAACTCGAAGACAGCTATATTGTAACCAAAGATGGTAAAAACCTCTTACTTTTCATTGACCCCAGGAACAAAAGCAATGATACAAAAGCAAATGAAGCTTTTATAGATCAGCTTAATTCTATAAAAGACCATATCAACAAACAGTTCAAAGGAAAAACAGAGATCAGCTATTTCGGCTCTCCGGTGATTGCTGTGGCCAATGCAAAACAAATCAAAAAAGACATACAGAACACGGTAGTCATTTCCATGACGGTGCTTTTGATCCTTCTGATCTATTACTTCAGAAATATCTTTACACCTATCATTGTGTTTTTGCCCACGGTGTTTTCGGTACTGCTTGCCCTTTTAATCCTTTATTTTATCAAAGATAAGATTTCTGCAATTTCATTAAGTGTAGGCGCTATTCTGATAGGGATTACGATAGATTATGCCCTGCATATTCTGACGCATTACAAACACAACAACAATATTGAAGAGCTTTACAAAGAAATCACCCAACCTATTGTATTAAGCAGCGCAACGACAGCCGTTTCATTCCTGTGCCTGGTTTTTGTACGCTCTGAAGCACTAAAAGATTTAGGCCTTTTTGCAGCCATTACAGTTATTCTTTCTTCAGTCTCAGCATTAATTATTGTTCCTCAGCTTTATAAACCAAAAGAAAAAGAACATCTCAACACCAATTTTATCGATAGAATCGGCTCTTATCCTTATGAGAAAAACAAACCTTTAATCATAGGATGTTCCATTATCATTCTTGCCTGCCTGTTCGGATTCAGACATGTGGGCTTTAATGAAGATATTGGTGATCTGAATTATATTCCAAAAGAATTAAAAATCAGTGAAGCAAAACTGCAGAAACTTTCCGATATCACTTCAAAATCAATCTACACTATTTCTTATGGAAATTCTGAAGAAGAGGCATTATCCAGAAATTCTGAACTCAGCAGCTTCCTTGAAAAAGAAAAGAAAGAGGGTAAAATTTTAAGTTATAATTCTATCGGAAGTATCGTGCTTTCAGAAAAAGACCAGCAAAAAAAGATTGACCACTGGAACCAATTCTGGAATGACCAGAAAAAGAATCAGGCCATTACTGGGCTGGTCGGTAACGGAAATAAATTCGGGTTCAACAGTTCTGCTTTTGACAGTTTTAATGAAGCTTTGCATAAAAACTATACCGCATTAAGTCTAAAAGACTATCAAAAGGTGAAAGCACTTCAGATTTCAGAATTCATGAGCAGCGAAAATGGTTTTTACACCGTTTCCAATGTTGTGAAAGTGAACGAAAATAAACGGGATACTTTCATCAAAGATATTGAGAAGAAACATGATGCCATTGCCATTGACCGCCAGCAGATGAACGAGAATTTCCTTGGACTCCTGAAAAGGGATTTCAATACCTTGATTAATTATTCTCTTCTTGCGATCATTTTAACAATCATTGTTTTCTTCAGAAATTTTGAATTAACAATCCTGACCATGTTCCCAATTGTCCTGACGGGTATTGTGACAGCCGGAATTCTTTATTTCCTGGGACTTGAATTAAATATCTTCAGTACCGTTGTATGTACTCTTGTATTTGGAGTTGGGGATGACTTTAGTATTTTTCTGACACAGGCTATGCAAAAAGAACATACCACAGGAAAAAATGAATTGCCCACTTACAGAACATCCATTATTCTTGCCGTTTTCACGACTATTCTGTCTATCGGATCTCTGATCTTTGCCAAGCATCCGGCTCTGCATTCTTTAGCACTCGTGGCGCTGATAGGAATGTTTTCTGTGATTATTATTACCTCTACATTATATCCTTTCTGGTTCAGATTATTCATTACCAACCGGGCCAAAAAAGGACTTTCACCAATCACCTTCAGACTCTCGGTTATTTCAATCTTCTCATTTTTATACTATGGAATCGGAGGTCTTATATTTTCAGCGTTTGGAAGCTTCTTCGTTAAAAATTCCAAAGGAAAAACCCTGGATATTATCAAACTTATTTTAGCCAGATTTTTAACTTCTGTCCTTTATTCCAATCCATTTGTAAAGAAGAAGGTCATTAAAAATACATTGGAAGACTTCAGTAAACCTGCTGTCATTATTGCCAATCATACGTCTTTCCTTGATACCCTGGCAATAGCAATGGCTACCCATAAAATCATTTACCTTGTGAATGACTGGGTATATCAGTCTCCTGTTTTTGGGAAATTGGTACGGGCATTGGGCTTTTATCCTGTTTCACAGGGAATCGAGAACGGAATGGAAAAACTGAAGGAAAAAATTGAACAAGGATATTCCCTGGTTGTTTTCCCTGAAGCAGAGCGTTCTTACACCAATGATGTGAAAAGATTCCATAAAGGCGCATTTTATCTTGCCGAGCAGTTCGGTCTGGATATTCTTCCACTCTATATCCACGGAAACTCTGAGGTATTACCGAAAGGAGATTTTATAATCTATGACGGAAGTATTACCGTAAAAGTGGGGAACAGAATCAGCAAAGATGACATTAGTTTTGGTAAAAACTATTCTGAAAGAACCAAGAAGATCAATGCCTATTTCAGAGAAGAATTTGCAAAACTGAGAGAAGAGATTGAGGATGAAAATTATTTTAAAAAGAAATTATTCCTGAGCTACCTGTATAAGGACAGTGAAGTGGTAAAAGAAGTAAAAGAAGATTTCAATAACAATAAATCAGTATATTTCGAAATGAATAAGCATATTTCCCATGAAGCCAACATTCTTCATATGGCGGATGATTTCGGACAGAAAGATGCTTTATTAACGCTTTACCAGGCAAGCCGAAGAGTTTTTTCTCTGATAAAAAATGATGAAAAAAGAGCAACAGCTGCCCATAGCTATCTGGTAAAAAGAAGAAAGATACAGTATATAAAAGATCTTTCGGAAGTGAACAAAAAGATTGATGTACTTATTGTCTCACATGATCATTTTACATTCAATGATATTCAGGATCTCCCTGAAACAATCATTTTTGTAAATACAAAAAACACTTCATTTGAAAGTGATAATTATGCATTAAAATTTAGTTCTGAATCATTAAAAGTATTTAAAACTAAATAATAAATATGAAAAACATATTTTTGTAAACGCTAAAGAAAACTAATGAAGAAAAATATACTTGTCATATATTATTCACAAACCGGACAACTCGAAGATATCGTGAGAAACATAGCCCAGCCTTTTGAAGCAAAAAAGGATGCTTATGACATTATGTATTACAACATTCAGCTAAAAGAAGACTTTCCTTTTCCCTGGCCAGGCGATGTATTTTTCAACACCTTTCCTGAATCTTATTTACAGATTCCTAAAGAAATCCTTCCTCCTTCAGAAGAAATTCTGAACAAAAAGTACGACCTTATTCTTTTTGGGTATCAGGTATGGTATCTCACACCATCTATTCCTATTATTTCATTTTTAAAGAGTGGTTACGCAGAACGTATTCTTAAAGATACTCCTGTAGTCACTATCTCCGGAACCAGAAATATGTGGATGCTCTCCCAGGAGAAATTAAAGGTATACTTAAGAGATTTACAGGCTAAACTTGTGGGGAATATTGCACTGGTAGACAGACATGACAACTACACGAGTGTATTGACCATCCTTCGATGGCTCACAACAGGTCAGAAAGAAAAATCAGGAATGCTTCCAGCGGCAGGAGTTTCCGATGAAGAAATTGCAGGTTCCGTAAAGTATGGCGAGATTATTGAAAGACATTTTAATAATAATGACCTTAATAGTTTACAGCCGGATCTTGTTAAGAATGGAGCCATTGAAATTCGTGCGTTTCTGGTACGTGTAGAGAAGGTAGGAAACAAAATTTTTACAGTATGGTCTAATCTGATCATCAAGAAAAAAGAGAAACGTCCATTGCTGATAAAATTCTTTAAGGTATATTTGATGGCAGCGATATGGATTATCTCACCTGTCGTTTTGGTTTTACACCTGCTTACAACCCCTATATTTTGGTTTAAAAGACAAAAACAAAAAAGATATTTACAAGGAATTAATTTAAAATAGAATGTACGACGTATTTATAACAAAAGCATCAAAATACTTACCCAATGAGCCGGTAGCGAATGATGAAATGGAGACTTATCTTGGGCTTATCAATGATGCGCCATCCAAAGCAAAATCACTTATCCTAAGAAATAATAAAATTACGACACGATACTACGCTTTAGACACAGAAGGAAATCCTACCCACTCTAATGCGCAGCTTACTGCAAAAGCAATCGAAGGCCTTTTTGATGAAAACTTCAAAAAGGAAGATATGAAATTATTATCCGTAGGAACTACTTCACCAGACCAGATCCAGCCTTCTCACGCTTCTATGGTACATGGTGAACTGAACATCGGAAAATCTATTGAAATTAATACTTCAACAGGTCTTTGCAACTCAGGAATGAATGCTCTGAACTACGGATTCCTTTCTGTAAAAGCCGGAGTACAGGACAATGCTGTATGTGCAGGTTCCGAAAGAATGTCTGCGTGGATGACCGCTGATAAATTCAACCACGAAGCTGAAAACTTAAAGTTACTGGAAGAAAGACCTATCGTTGCTTTCAAAAGAGAGTTTCTGAGATGGATGCTTTCTGACGGAGCAGGAGCTTTCCTTTTGGAAAACAAACCCAGAGAAAACGGTATTTCTTTAAAGGTAGAATTTATTGACTTTTATTCTTATGCTCACGAAATTGAAGCATGTATGTATGCCGGATGTGACAAACTGGAAGACGGAAGCCTGAAATCATGGGCAGACTACCCTTCTGATGAATGGTTGAAGCAATCTATTTTTGCCATCAAACAGGATACTAAAATCCTTGATAAATATATCCTTGTAAAAGGAGCCGAAAGTTTAAGATCTTCTTTTGACAAACATAATTTAGATCCGGAAAAAATTGACCACGTATTGGCTCACATTTCTTCAGGATATTTTAAAGACGGACTGAAAGAAGAGTTTGCGAAAAAAGGAATGGATTTCCCTGCAGAAAAATGGTTCTATAACCTTTCTGAAGTAGGAAACATCGGAGCAGGATCTATATTTATTGCCCTTGAAGAATTAATGAACTCAGGAACATTGAAAAAAGGAGAAAAAGTACTTCTTTGCGTTCCCGAAAGTGGAAGATTTGCTTATTCGTGTGCGTTATTAACCGTTTGCTAATGGAAAATAAACTGCCTACATCCGATAAAGATTTTGTAGAAAGTCTTATTCCGCAAAGGTTTCCTTTTGTGATGGTGCATGAGCTGTCAGAGTATTCTGAAAGCCATCTTTTGTCAGGTTTTGAAATACAAGAAGATAACCTCTTCATCCAGGACGGATTATTTCAGGCTTCCGGACTGATTGAGCACCAGGCACAAAGTGTTGCACTGCATACAGGATACAAGTATTACCTGCTGGGGAAAGACGCGCCTACAGGATATATCGGCGCGATCAAATCTTTTGAAGCTGAAGTATTGCCTAAAATAGGAGATCAACTGAAGTCTGAGGTAACCATCCTCAATGAAGTTATGGGAGTAACCCTGGTGGATATCGTTACCAAACTGAACGGTGAAGTGATTGCAAAATCTCAAATGAAAACCGCTGTAAAATAAACTGGAAATGGAAATAAAGGAAGAGAATATCATCAATATACACAACTTTTTACCGCATCGCGAACCGATGCTGATGGCAGATTTCATCCTGGAGCTGACCAAAGAAAAAGTAGTGACTTCCTTTGAAATAAAAGAAGACAATGTTTTTGTTCACAACAATGAATTTGCAGAAGCCGGCTTAATTGAAAATCTGGCACAAACCTGTTCTTCTATCCTGGGACAAAGCTTCTTTGAAAATCCTGAAGCAGATACAAAAGTAATCGGGTTTATTACCAATATCAAGAAGATTGAAATTTTTGCCCTGCCAAAAGTGAATGACAAAATCATTTCCAAAGCTTCACTCATTTCACAGTTTGAGAACATCTGCCATATCTTCTGTGAAACATTTAATAATGATGAACTATTGATCAGAGCAGAAATCAACCTGTTTATTCAGGAGGTAAAATCATAAAATCAATTCGACATAGATATAAAAAAGCTGTACGTTTTTGTACAGCTTTTTATTTTAAATTGCATAATTAATTCTTTGCTTATGAACATTTGTGCAATTCATTAGTGCCATTTGTGTTTAAGATATAAGTTTTGGCTAAAGACAGTTGATTTTTTCCATTTTTTGCAAGTGGGCTAAAGCCCACTCCTATTGAATTGACTACAGCAGTCTTGCCATAAAAAACATTCATTTTTCATCTGTTTTAACTACAATAGAGCCTCACAAAAAACAACTGATAATCAATACAATACAAACAACAAAACATCATCATAAGATGAATTATTTCACGTGAAACATTTTATAAATCCATGAAACACTTCTTATTAGGCAAAATCATATCCAAACAAAATAAAATGAAATCTTGCCCATTCAACCCTATAAAAAAGTCACGCTGTTTAGAATCTAAACAGCGTGACTTTTTATGAAAGTTTTGTGAATTTTTATTAGATAACTACTTCATAGTCATTCCCTCCGCAGATCTGCTCAGCAGGACCAGCAATATCAGTATTGATATCTACGTTGCGGATTTGACCATTCGTTCCGTTAGCACATGAAATATAAACAGTTATACCTCCTTGTACTTTTTTTAATTGGCTTTTTGTAAGTAACTTTAAGTTTCTCATGGTTTAAATTTGTTTTAAATTATTAGTTTTTGTTGTTTAAGACAAACAAATATAGATAAAACAATCAAACCACCCATATATTTTCAATAATTAACAAAATTTTATACATATTCGTAATTAAACATAATGGGTTTCTGTTTTTTAGAATCTGCAAAATATTTTCATAAAGCCTCTGTTTCAAAGCAATAACTCCCTCAGAGGTAATATGATTTACATATAATGTATTTTCACTATTTTAGCCACCGATTATAAGAATCAAAAAACAGGTGAAAATTTTTCATCTGCAATCTAAAAAAATTATAGTATTTAGATGAAAAAACAAGACCTGCCTCAAGACGAAAGTAACCTGAAATCCGCTAACATGACGGAAGTGTTGTATGTGACGGATGAGAACGACAATTACACGACAGCAAACAGTACAGGCTGGGATGCCAAGAAAGCTGCTCTGGATGAATCGATGGAACTCATTTATGAAAGAATTGAGGAAGCAAAGCAAAATGTTGCCCATAATAAGGTAAGTCCCATCGTTTATTTTATGGAACTGAACAAAATGGATCTTGGAGTCCTTGCATCTTATGTAGGAATGTGGCAATGGAGGGTAAAAAGACATTTTAAACCCAGGATATTTAAAACACTAAGCGAAACTGCACTGAAAAAATATGCCGATGCTTTCGGAATTTCGGTGGATGAATTAAAAAACTTCAACGGTAAATAATTGAAATAAGGCTATAGATAATGCCTGCTTCATTTTCCAATGAAAAGATACAATCAGCAAATGAAATTAAACTTTGAACACCATCAGACTGCGCATTGCGAAAACGGTGTTGCTTCTAATCTACTGCTTAATAAAGGACTTAAACTAAGCGAACCCATGATCTTCGGGATCGGTTCCGGACTGTTTTTTGTCTACCTTCCTTTTTTAAAGGTGAATTTTGCTCCGGGCTTCAGCTATCGTCCGATGCCGGGTGCTATTTTCAGTAAAGCAGCCAAAAGATTAGGAATTAAAATCAAAAGAGAAAAATTCTCAAATCCTAAAGATGCTCAAAAAGCTCTTGAAAGAAATCTGGAACAAAATATCCCTACCGGACTTCAGGTAGGAGTTTTCAACCTTACTTATTTCCCTGAAGAATATAAATTCCACTTCAATGCCCACAACCTTGTGGTGTATGGAAAAGAAGATGGAAAATTCCTGATCAGTGATCCGGTAATGGACTATACAACATCCCTTTCCGAAGCAGAACTGGAAAAGGTAAGATATGCCAAAGGAGCACTTCCTCCGAAAGGACATATGTACTACCCTGTTTATGTTCCGGAAAATGTAAACCTTGAGGAAGCTATCAAAAAAGGGATCAAAGATACCTGTAAAAATATGCTGGCTCCTGTACCGCTTATCGGCGTAAAAGCCATGAGATGGGTCGCCAAAAGCATCCCGAAATGGGCAGAAAAGAAAGGAACAAAAGTCACCAATCACTATTTGGGACAATTGATCAGAATGCAGGAAGAAATTGGAACCGGAGGCGGAGGCTTCAGATTTATCTATGGCGCATTTCTTCAGGAAGCAGCTATCATTCTCAAAAATGATGAACTGAAGGAATTATCAAAAGAAATCACTTCTATTGGTGATCTTTGGAGAGATTTTGCCGTGGATATTGCCAGAGTATATAAAAACAGAAACTCAAAAAGCAATATCTATAACGAACTTTCAAAAACGATGCTGCACATTGCAGATCTGGAAGAAGCTTTCTATAAAAAACTGAGAAAAGCGATCTGATATGGCAGAAAATATGATTGAGATCAAAAACTTATATAAGAAATACAAAAATTCTGATGAGTTTTCTGTAAATGATATTTCCCTGAATATCAATAAAGATGAAATTTATGGAATTCTCGGACCTAATGGTGCTGGAAAAACAACATTGATTTCCATGCTTTCAGGGTTGATAAAACCTACCTCAGGAACTTTTACCATCAATGGTTTATCTCCACAGAAAGAAGGTTTTAAAATCAGACAGATCATCGGAATTGTACCTCAGGAATATGCTTTATATCCCACACTTACCGCAAAAGAAAATCTAATGTTTTTTGGAAGTCTGTACGGATTGAAGCACAGCCAGCTAAAAAAAGTAATTGATGAATCTTTGGAAATCATGGGTCTTTCAAAATTTGCCAACAAACAGGTAGGTCAGTTTTCTGGAGGAATGAAGCGCCGCTGTAACCTCATCGCAGGAACACTCCACAATCCTAAAGTTTTATTTCTGGATGAACCCACCGTTGGCGTAGATGTTCAATCTAAAAAAGCCATTATTGATTATCTCCTGGATTTAAATAAACAAGGTACCTGTATTATTTATACTTCCCATCACCTGTCAGAAGCTGAAGAATTCTGTACTAAAATTGCCATTATCGACCACGGAAAAATCCATGCAGTAGGAACACCTGAAGAATTGGTGAACAGAGTAGCAAGTGCCGAAAACCTTGAAGATGTTTTCATTTCATTAACCGGAAAAGAACTAAGAGATGTTGTTGTATAAACTGTGGAGAAGCTTTATTAAGGAAATTCTTCTGCTGAAAAGAGATATCGGAGGGATTGTCATCATCTTTGTGATGCCATTGCTTTTGATTGTCACCATTACCCTTATTCAGGATTCTACCTTTAAAAACCTTGAAGGATCAAAGATTCCTATCATTTTTATTGATCAGGATAAATCTGAAGTCTCAAAAAATATAAAAGCAGAGCTTGAAAACAGCAAAACATTCCAGTTGCTGACCAATTTCAATGAAAAATCTGCTCAGGATGCTGTTTTTTCCGGAGATTACCAGATGGCGATTGTCATTCCTGAAAACTTAACGAAAGATTTAAATTCTAATATTGATTCAAAAGTTCAGACCATTGTAAGTTCATTCGGACTGGAAGGAGACTCTGCAAAAGTAAAAACAGCAGCTCCAAAGGCGAAAGAAATTCATTTATACTTTGACCCTGCTACCAATGCCGGATTCAAGAACTCTGTGATGAATTCTGTGAATAAAATGGTTTTTGAAATTGAAAATAAAAAGATCTACAAAGCATTTCAGGATCAGCTGGGAACTACAGAAAATCTTGACGAAAATAAAAACCTGATCAGCTTTAAAGAGATCACTCCCAAGAAAGGAGAAATGGATGTTATGCCAAATTCTGTTCAGCACAACGTTCCTGCGTGGACTCTTTTTGCAATATTCTTTATTGTAGTTCCTTTATCTATCAACCTGGTGAAGGAAAAAAGTCAGGGAACAAGTGTAAGAGCGAGAATAAGCCCTACCCCCTATTTTGTTCATATTTTAGGAAAAACATTTACTTATCTTATTATCTGCATCATACAGTTTTTACTGATGGTGGCCGTAGGAATTTATCTTTTCCCTTATATGGATCTTCCGGCATTTGATGTATCCGGAAAAATGTTCCAGCTTGTTATTGTAACATTGTTTGCAGGATTAGCTGCTATCGGGTTCGGTGTTTTATTGGGAACAATTGCCGATACTCAGGAACAGTCGGCTCCGTTTGGGGCAACATCTGTAGTGGTTCTGGCAGCTATCGGAGGAATTTGGGTTCCTGTATTTTTAATGCCGGAATTCATGCAGACTGTCGCAAAATTCTCTCCTATGAACTGGGGACTGAATGCCTATTACGATATTATTTTAAGAAACAGTGGAATTGGAGGAATTGCTAAAGAACTGGTTTTTCTTTTCTTATTCTATATTGCTACCGTAGCTATTTCTATTTTTTACGAAAAAAAACAAAATGCAGTCTAAAGAAAATATATTAACCTGTACTGAAGTAGTCAGAGTACGATTCAATGAGACAGATCCATTGGGAATTGTCTGGCATGGACATTATATCGTGTATTTTGAAGACGGAAGAGAAGCTTTCGGTCGTCTGCACGGCCTTACCTATCTTGATATTCAAAATGCAGGATTTGTAACCCCCATCGTAAAAAGTACCTGTGAACATTTTCTTCCTTTAAAATATGGTGAAACATTCAGGATTGTAACTACTTTTATCAATTCTGTTTCTGCTAAACTAATCTACCGATATGAGCTCTTCAATCAGGAGGACCAATTGGTATGCAGTGGGGAAACCATCCAGGTATTTCTGGACAGTAACGGTAGCTTATGTCTGTACAATCCGGAGTTTTTTCAAAACTGGAAAGATAAAATGGGATTATCATGAGAAAGGAAATTTATATCACAGACTACAGTTGTGTAACTCCTTTAGGTTTCAATGTGGACACCAACTGGAAGGCACTTTTGGAAGGCCGATCAGGAGTTGATTTACATAAAATCATAGACAATCAGGATGCTTTGTATGCTTCCATGATTGATTCTGAAAAACTGAATGAAGAATTCAACAGATTCTTTACCCAGAAAGACATTCCTAATTTCACAAGACTGGAGAAAATGCTTCTTTTAAGTATAAAACCTCTTGTTGAACAACATACAATATCAGAAGATACGGCTTTTATCCTTTCAACAACAAAAGGAAATATCAGTCTGCTAAAAAATCAGTCTGAATTACCGGAAGGTGTTTATCTGTCGAAATTAGCAGGAAAAATTGCAGACTTTTTCGGATTCAAAACAAAACCCATCGTAGTTTCCAATGCCTGCGTTTCAGGAGTCATGGCAATTGCGGTGGCTAAGAATATGATCCAGGCAGGAAAATATAAAGACGCCTTTGTCATTGCCGGTGATGAGCTTTCTGAATTTGTTATTTCAGGATTCAATTCATTTCAGGCCATAGGATCGGGACCTTGCAAACCTTATGACAAAAACAGAGATGGAATCAATATTGGTGAAGCTGCAGCTACAGTTTATATAACGAGCAATCCCTCACAAAACGAAAAATTCAGGTTTAACGTTCTGGGAGATTCTGCCATAAATGATGCCAATCATATTTCCGGACCTTCAAGAACAGGTGACGGTTTATATGCCAGTATCAGAAATGCCATGGCTGAAGCCAATGTTTCCTCAGAACAGATTGATTTTATTTCTGCCCACGGAACAGCAACTTTATATAACGACGAAATGGAAGCCATTGCTTTCAACAGAATGGAACTTCAAAATATTCCTCTCAACAGTATGAAAGGATATTACGGACATTGTCTGGGTGCATCAGGTCTTCTTGAAAGCATTATTTCTATGGAAAGTGCTCTTCATAGTACTTTACTTCCATCAAAGAACTTTGAAGAAACAGGAGTAACCCAACCTTTGAATATCATCAGAGAAAACCAATCTGCAGAAATTAAATATATTCTGAAGACGGCTTCAGGTTTTGGCGGCTGTAATGCAGCTGTTGTGCTGGAAAAATGTTAAATTGAATTTGATGAAGAAAATAAATACCTGTACCATAGAATATTCAAAAATAACCGTTGACGGAAATCTTGTTTTTGAAAGTCAAAGCGAAACTTTTCAGGAATTTGCCAAGGAAGCTTATAAAAGTTTAGATCTCAGTTATCCTAAGTTTCATAAAATGGATCATCTGAGTAAACTGGCTTTTCTTTCCGCAGAAACGATTTTGAAAGACGAAGATCACAGCAGAACAGCAATCGTTTTTGCCAACAGATCATCCAGCCTTGATACGGATTTCAAATATCAGGAAAGCATCAATAATCAGGATAACTTCTATCCGAGTCCGGCAGTTTTTGTGTACACATTACCCAATATTTGTGTAGGCGAAATCAGCATTAAACATAAAATGCAGACAGAAAATGCTTTTTTTGTTTTGGATGAATTTGATGAAAATTTTTTAAACAATTATGCTGAACAGATTCTGCAGTCTGGTAAGGCCGACAAGGTATTATGCGGCTGGGTAGAATTGTATCAGGAAAATTATAAAGCTTTTGTATATTTGCTCACATTATAATTTAACAATGTACCAATCTGATAATGTACCAATGCTAAAGGTAATAACAACTATTGGTAAACTGGTACATTGATATATTGTTACATTAAAATAATATTTATGGAAAACTTAAAAACAGAATTGAAACACAAAATTATTGAAGTCCTTAACCTTGAAGATGTATCTGTAGAAGAAATCAAAGATACTGATCCATTATTCGGAGGAGGATTAGGATTAGATTCTATTGATGCTTTGGAACTTATTGTTCTTCTTGATAAAGACTATGGAATCAAATTAGCCGATCCTAAAAAAGGAAAAGAGATTTTCCAATCTATCGATACGATGGCTAAATTCATCGAGGATAACAGAACAAAATAAATTACTACAACAATCTAACAGTGTAACAATGTAGCAATTATTGGTAAATTGTTAGATTGATACATTGTTACAGTATTGAATACCATGAGTCAAAAAATTGCCATAACGGGAATGGGCATCATTTCCTCCATCGGAAACAATGTGGAGGAAAATTTTATTTCATTAGAAACCGGAAAACACGGAATTTCAGATATCGAAATGTTTGAAACACGCCATGCCGGAATTATTAAAACAGGTGAGATAAAATTATCCAATAAAGAACTTGTACAGAAACTTCAGCTTGATGAAGACAATAATGTAACCAGAACTTCTTTATTGGGAATGATTGCTGCAAAAGAAGCTGTAGAAAGTGCAGGTATTTCAGATATCAATGGTTACAAAACCGGGCTGATCTCTTCTACCAGTGTAGGAGGAATGGATATTACTGAAAAATATTTCTACTCTTACGAAGACTTCCCTGAAAAGCAAAAATATATTGACGCTCACGATGCCGGAAATTCTTCATTGGCAATTGCTGATTATTTAGGATTAAAAGGCATGGTTTCTACCATCAGTACAGCCTGCTCATCGGCAGCCAATGCGATTATGATGGGCGCTAAACTGATCAAAAACGGAGTTTTGGACCGTGTCATTGTCGGGGGAACAGATTCCCTTTCAAAGTTTACCTTAAATGGATTCAATACCCTGATGATTCTTACGGATTCCTATAATACTCCTTTTGACAACAACAGAAAAGGATTGAACCTTGGAGAAGCAGCCGCTTTCTTAGTTCTTGAATCTGAAGAGATTGTCAAAAAAGAAAACAAAAAAGTCCTGGCTTATCTTTCAGGATATGGAAATGCTAATGATGCGCACCATCAGACTGCCTCTTCAGAAAACGGACAAGGAGCATTTTTAGCCATGCAGCAAGCCCTGAAAATCTCCGGATTAGATAAAGAAAATATAGATTACATCAATGTTCACGGAACAGCAACTCCTAATAATGATTTATCAGAAGGAATTGCCATGATCAGAATCTTCGGTGAAAACCAGGTGCCTGAATTCAGTTCTACAAAAGCATTCACAGGACATACTTTGGCCGCAGCAGCAGGAATTGAAGCTGTATTTTCAATCTTAGCAATGCAAAACAGCCTTATTTTCCCCAACCTGAATTTCAAAACAAAAATGGAAGAGTTTGATCTCACTCCTGTTACTGAATTGAAGGAGAAAAGCATCAATCATGTGCTTTCCAATTCATTTGGATTTGGAGGAAACTGTTCAACTTTAATTTTCTCAAAATCATGAGTGCAGTATACATCAACAGTGCATCCTGTATCTCAGTTCAGGACACTTTAAACGAAAATATTCTACAGAACCTTACTCCCAGGAATTCTTCAAACATCATAAAAGCGATAGAACCCAATTATAAAGAGTTCATTCCGCCTGCGATGATCAGAAGAATGTCCAAAACAGTAAAAATGAGTTCCGTAGCATCAAATTATGCATTGAAGGAAGCCGGTATTGAACAACCGGATGCCATCATCGTAGGAACCGGAATGGGCTGCTCACAGGATTCTGAAAAGTTCCTGAAAAATGTGATTGATAATCATGAAGAGTTTCTTACGCCTACTTTTTTTATTCAGTCTACTCACAATACGGTAGCAGGACAGATTGCTCTGGGATTGCAATGTCATGCTTATAACTTTACCTATGTAAATACTTCTTCCTCACTGGAGTTTTCATTATTGGATGCTCAACTTCAGATCAATGACGGAGAAGCGGAAAATGTTCTGGTAGGTTCTACAGATGAACAGACCGACAGGACAATGGAATTGTACTGTTTGAATAATACCATCAAAAAAGAAACAGATCTTCCCGTTGACTACTTAAATTCCACTACCAGCGGAGTAATCTGGGGTGAAGGTGCCAGCTTCTTTGTTGTAGGAAAAAATAAGACTGAAAACTCTTACGCCAGGCTTAAGAATATCCAAATCAGCAATAAGGTGGAGTTGAATGAAGTAAAAGATTTCATCCAAAATTTCTTAGCTCAAAACAATCTTTCCCACAATGATATTGATGCGGTTATTTTAGGGTTCAGTGGAGATGCAAAGTCAGATATGTATTATACTAAAGCAATGGATCTTTTTCCGGATTCAGCACAGCTGTATTATAAACATCTGAGTGGTGAATTCAATACAGCCAGTGGTTTTTCAACGTTCATAGCCTGTCATATCCTTAAGGAACAGCAGATCCCGGAAATTATGATGATCAACACTGAGAAAAAAGAAAGTGTGAAGAATATACTTATTTACAATCATCTGGGAGGTGATGATCACAGTTTGGTATTACTGGAAAAGGCATAATTGTTGAAATTGAAAATTATGCGGTCTATTTGTCATTCAGAGCACAGACCAAAGGTCTGCGAACAAGGTTCTGAAGTGGAGCGTGGAATCTAGATTAGTTTAGACTCCTACGAAGTGACAAAGTACAACAGAGGTTTCCAATTAATCAACAATAAAAAACAGTCAGCAATGAAACACTATCCATTCATCCTCTTCTATCTTTTCTGTAACGTTTTTATTTACGCGTTTCACGGAAGCTTTTGGGTGTATCTGTTTTGTTTTTTTGCTTTTTCTGCAATTGTAGTTTGGGGTTCTTTTGATATTGAACTGGGATATTTTGTCAACAGCCTTACCCATAAACGCACAAGAATTAAAGAAGTAGCCCTTACTTTTGATGATGGGCCTACCGAGTTTACCCCGAAATTTTTAGACTTACTTAAGGAACATCAGGTAAAAGCCACCTTTTTCTGTATCGGGAAACAGATCGAAAAATATCCGGAAACGTTTCAGAGAATTATTGCTGAAGGCCATACTATCGGAAATCATACCTTAACACATTCCAATTCTACAGGATTTTTATCGACTTCAAAAATGATTGAGGAAATTGAAAAATGTGATGCAATCATCAAGAATGTTGGAAATATCAGCACCCATCTCTACAGACCACCTTTCGGAGTGACGAATCCCAATATTGCGAAAGCGATTAAAAGAACACATAAAAAAAGTATCGGATGGAATGTCCGCTCCTTAGATACCATCATTGATGATGAAAAGAAAATCTATACCAGAGTTACCAAAGACTTGAAAAAAGGGAGCATTATCCTGCTTCATGATACTTCGGAAAACACTTATCGTGTTCTGATAGATTTATTAGTATTTTTGAAGGACAAAAAATATTCAACCTTTACAGTTGATACAGTTATAAATTCAAATAGAAATGATTAAAAATATTGCTTTCGGAGCATTCTTACTGGTTTCAGGTTTCTTTTTTGCACAAAACACGGCAATGTCAGGAGCTGAAGCCAAAGCATTTGTATCGAAGGTTTCTTCAGAGACCAAAGAGATCAAAACATTACAAAGTGATTTTACCCAGACCAAAAAAATGGATTTTCTGGATAAAAGCATTGTTACCTATGGAAAAATGTCATTACAGACTCCCAATATGCTGAGCTGGAAGTATACTAAACCTTATCAGTACAGTATTGTTTTTAAAAGCAATAAGATCTACATCAATGATCAGGGGAAAAAATCTTCTGTAGATGCCAAGAGTAAAACATTTGAAAAAATCAATAAACTGATTGTAGGAAGTTCAAACGGAACCATGTTCAATGATCCTGAATTTACGGTAACGTACTTCAAGAACGGAAATTATAATGTGGCCAAGTTTATTCCCAAAACATCCCAACTGTTGAAATACATCAAACAGATTGAGCTGTATTTCCCTAAGAACCAGTCGACGGTTTCTCAGGTAAATATGACTGAAGCTTCCGGAGATACTACGAATATTGTTTTCAAAAATACCAAGGTCAATGCTTCAATTCCTGCGTCAGAGTTTACTCTATAGCCTAATTCTCATTCTGGCAGTTTCCTGTAAAACCTACAAGTTAACAGAAGCAAAACCTGTTTCCTCTTCTGAAAAGATGGTTGAGAATTTATACTTTTCTTCAGGCGAAGATTATGTATACAAATGCCAGATGGATATTTATAAAAACCATGTAAGCGGGATTCTGATCATCAAAAAACTGAATGAAACGACCCATCGTGTTGCTTTAACATCAGATTTCGGAAACAAACTGATTGATTTTGAGGTTTCTGAGAATAATTTCAAGTTGAATTATGTACTTTCTGACCTGGATAAAAAAATTGTCATTAATTTCCTGAAAAACGACTTTCAGCAGCTTCTTAAAAAACAATATCCGGTAAGCGAAAGTTTTGAGAATGAAAATGCGAAAATCTATCTTTCAAAAATTGAGAATAAAAGCTATTACTTATTCTTCAGTAAAAACAATTTATTGAAACAGATCATTTACACGAAAAATAACAAGGAAAAAATCGATTTTACTTTTGATGCAAAAAAGCATATCTTCGCGGATAGCTTAAATCTACAGCACAAAGACTTTAAGATCAATATAAAACTAGTTCAAATAACCGAAACAGAATAAGTTCCAACAGGAAAAATTGTACAATATTTGAGCTCTTTTTCAGACCGGACTGTATTGTACATTTAATCTTAAAAAATAAGATCATGCAAACCATTCTTACAGACTTTTACACATTAACATCATACGATAAAACAGAAGACGGAAAGTTTACTGCTCATATCAACCTTAATAAAGACCACGAGATTTTTAAAGGACATTTTCCTGGGAATCCGGTAACACCCGGTGTTTGTATGATGCAGATCATTAAAGAGCTGACAGAAGAATTTACAGGTTCAAAATTATTCCTTAAAACAGCTTCGAATGTAAAATTTATGGCAATTATCAATCCATTTGAAACACCTGATTTGGTTCTTCAACTTGATATTGCTGAAAATGGAGAAGACGTTAAAGTAAAAAACGCAACTTCTTTTGGCGAGACTATTGCATTGAAATTGTCTGTAAGCTATAAAAAAATACCATCATGAAACTAATCTTATCATTCTTAGTGGCATTTGTTCTTTTCTTTCAGTCGGATCTTGAAACATTGAGAAACAGCTATGCTAAAGCCAATGAATCTAATGGCAATACCCAAAACTTCATTGAAACTGCGGATAAACAATCCGGTTCAGATGCAGTCACTGTAGGCTATAAGGCAGCAGCGAAGATTATGGAGGCAAAAATTGCTAAAAGTAACAGAAAATCACTGGTAAAAACAGGAGCAACAAGTCTTGAAAGCGTTATCAAAAGTAATCCTAATAATGCAGAATTACGTCTGATCAGATTAAGCGTTCAGGAAAATATTCCGAAAATTGTAGGCTACCGTGGAAGCCTAAAGGATGATAAAGCTTTCCTGCTGAATAATTACAGCAAACAGAATACAGCATTAAAAGGCTATATAAAAAGGTTTGCAATGCAATCTAAAACCATTACAGAGGCGGAAAGAGCCACTTTAAAATAAAAAAATGTCCCTTGCTGAAGTTCAAAATGCAATTTCTGAAAAGAAGATATGCATTTTAATACCTACCTACAATAATGAAAAGACTCTGAACAGGGTTATTGACGGTGTTCTCAACTACACCGGAAGTATTATTGTGGTCAATGACGGTTCTACAGATTCTACCCCTCATATCCTTGCCCAATATCCTCAGATTACGGTAATCTCTTTACCGCAAAATAAAGGAAAAGGAAATGCCCTTAAAACAGGTTTTAGAGCGGCAAAAAAATCAGGGTATGATTATGCCATCACCATTGATTCGGACGGACAGCATTATCCGGATGATATTCCAGTATTCGTAGAGGCGCTTCTTCAGGAAAAGGAAGAAGTTCTTCTGATTGGAAACAGAAATATGTCTCAGGATGGTATTCCCAAGAAAAGCAGTTTCGGAAACCGTTTTTCCAACTTCTGGTTCTGGTTTGAAACCGGTATAAAGCTGGAAGATACCCAATCCGGATACAGACTTTATCCTTTGCATAGAATTCCAAAGAAATATTTTACACCCAAGTTTGAATTTGAAATCGAAATCATTGTAAGAACTGCCTGGAGACATGTTCCGGTAAAAAATGTACCGATCAGGGTTTTATATGATCCGGCAGAACGGGTTTCCCATTTCAGGCCTTTCAAGGATTTTACGAGAATCAGTATTCTGAATACGATTTTGGTGACGATTACCCTGCTTTATATTATTCCGAGAAATTTCGTGAATAATTTCAAAAAAAAAAGCTTTAAAAGATTCATACAGGAAGATGTCTTAGAAAGTGACGGGAGCAACCGTACAAAAGCATTTTCTATAGCGCTGGGAGTTTTTATAGGACTTTCTCCTTTTTGGGGATTTCAGACGCTTCTGGTCATCAGTCTATCTGTACTCTTTAAACTCAATAAAGTACTTGCATTTGTAGCTTCCAATGTAAGTCTTCCCCCTTTTATTCCTTTTATCATTGCCGCTTCTCTGTTTTTAGGAGCACCATTTGTAAGTGGTGACAGTGATATTTTAAGCCAGGATTTAAACTTTGAACTGATCAAAAACAATCTTCTGCAATACGTTATCGGCAGTTTCATCTTAAGTACTACCCTTTCTGCCCTTACAGGGATAGCCTCTTTTCTGTTCCTGAATAAAGTAAGCCCGGAAAACAACTAAAAAAGCCCGGAACAATGTTCCAGGCTCATCACAATTAGTTATTATTATTTCCTATTTTGAAACGATAATCTTTTGAGAATAGTCAATAGAGTCATTGCTAACTTTCACAATATAAGCACCATTGATCAGTTTTTCTGCACTGATGGTATTTTGCTTATTAAGGTTGATGCTTTCTTTAGAAATCAGTTTTCCTGTAAAATCAAAGATAGAAACGGTTGTAATTCCTGACAGATTAACATCTGACGGTGTTTTTATCGTGAATTCATTTCTTACAGGATTTGGATAGATGGATATTCCTTTAGAATTATTAATTTCTTTTACCGCCAATGCAGCACATTCTGCAGGAACAGTAAAGTCTTCCACCTGATCGCTCATTTCCGGTAAAGGCTGATTAGCACCCATTGCTAAACCATTAAGAGCTCCTGCAGATGCATTAACCCCTAACCCTCTTTTAGCGAATACATTCCAAATCATACATTTATCTACCCCATTTGTTTTTGCCATTTCTGCAGCAAGGATCGCATTTCTTCCCTGAATGAAAGTTGGGTTACATTGCTGTAATTTAAGAGCATCTACTACCAACTGAAGTACTCGTGCACTTCCACTGTTCGCATCTGCAAGAACGTTGCTGTTGTATCCGTATTTTTCTACATATTTCCAGTTAAGATCCCAAAGCATAGAAGCCCAGATAAATCCGATACTGTGAACATCCGGCACTGTAACCGCTATTCCTGAAATAGTGGTACTTATTTTCATCCCGTTGGTACGGCCATAAGTATAATCATTGATGGCAAAGTCAGGTGAATATTTTGCAGGTCTTATTCCTCCACCGGTAGTAGTCTGTCCTGAAACAAAAGTTCCTACACCTCTGGCCATAGAAGAAGTATCTCCTGGTCTGGTTGTCATCATCAAAGCGAAGAAGTCTGACCATCCTTCACCCATCTGCTCATTAGACGAAATAAAAGACAAACAAGAACTTCCTGTTCCGGTAAGACGATTGGAAATACCATGACCATACTCGTGGCTGATTACTCCGTTATCTAAACTTGCATCTTTGTAAACGGCATCTGTTTTCAATGTAGCATTACCAACAGTTCCGTTAGTTAAGTCATTCACCAGGAACTGACCTTCTGACATACCCACCATAATGGTAGGAATTGTAATGGAAGCATCCGTTCCTCCCATTCCTACAGGAGTATTACTTGACGGGTGGTATTGTATAACTCCTACTGCCCCTGCATTCTGTAAATTCTTAGTTTTAACAGCAAAACCACATCCTGCAGCATTTACTACTGCTATTTTTCCTACAAGGCTTCCGGCAGTCACTGCAGTACACGCGTCTGCAGGTGTAGAAAGAGCAAGATCTCCTGTTACAGGTGGATTCCCCATAATTTGAGGTCCAAAATTCGCGGTAGTAGCAATAGGTGCTCTGGCCGTATAAGTGGATGGTGAATTATAATAAAGATATCTTACATTTCCACTCGGTGAAAAAAGGAACATTTGCATTCTTCCGCTTGTTCCATCAGTACCAGGGCTAAAGTTGGCATTATTAAGACCACTACCATCTCTGGATTCCGCAAGAACAGGATCATTACCTACTCCTCCGTTTCCAAAATTGTTTACCTGATAATTCCTTGCAGATTCTGTAAATCCGAATTTATAAAATACATCGTGCGTTTTATTTGCATTGTAGAATAAATTCGTTACTGCTGCCGAAGTATATGTTGTGTGACTGGCTGCTATGTCTAAAGGAAAATCAAATACTCTGTTTACGCCTCCATCTGGAGAAAATTGTGGCGTATTGAGATTACTCTCATCCGTATAGGCAAATGTGTTGTTCCCCCTTGTTATGGTATAATGATTAGTTCCGTCAGAATGCCATCCTTCAGGTGATGCTGTCAGATCCCATGGGTTGGTAAGCAATGTCCTTGCTCCAAACGTAGGCGCTTCTGTAGGGAATGCAAACACGTTGTAAGAAGCGTTATCAGGCACTAATACAAAATTTGCAGGGTTCTGCAGATTTGCAGCTGCTATATTTTCAGGTAAATAGGTTTGAATATTATGTTCTGATGAACTGTGGTGATCATAGGCTTCATCGTGAAAATTACATGATAAAGTTGTATTTTCCTGGTATAAAATGCTGCTGTCATCAGTACTGACAATGGTATTCCATACATTACCGGTTCCTTTTTCTTCAATATAGAACTGGTAGCTCAGAATCAGCTCTCCATTTTTGGCAAAATAAACTGTATTGACACGGATAGGTTCTTCTTTTCCGTCAACGTTTTTAACAGTAGGCATACCGTTCAGCTTTTTAACGGTTTCTGCTACTAATGATTCTTTTTTCCCTTTTTCTTTTCCTTTAATCGCAGAAGGAGAATTCTTGATGAAAGTATCTGCAAAGCTTAAAACCTTTCCCTCTCTGATCAAAACATTGGCAGAGCTTCCAAAAACAGGAATACCATTAACCGTTTGCTGTATCCCTACAACATCTCCATTTAAGCTTTTTGAAGGATCTACATTAATGATTTTAAATGCTTTAAGCTCCGGATTAACTCTCTGGAACGATCCCTGAGCAGAATTAACATAGTCCTTGATGGTTTGTTCATATTGCTGGGCAGATACTACACCCGCACCAAAAATTGAACAAAACAACAATAGCTTAACACTTAGTCGAATTTTTTTCATTTAGATTACTTTTAACAAATATTAATACGTTAGATTTAACAGTTAGTAGAAAAACAATCTAAATTGTTACAAAATCACATATTATTTATTTAAAAAAATAATTCAAGTCAGAAAATTGTATTATTTACTATTAATCACTCAAAAAAGGCTATAGATCTTTAAACCCATTCATCTATCTTTTCTTATGCTTCATAATGTTTTGAAGGGAATAAGTTTTTTCATGTTAGTTATCTGTAAACCACATCAGAGAATGATAATGGAGTCATCATAATGGTAGCAAATATGGCAATAATGACCAGAGCCAGCTGGGTAATATGGTATATTTTTTCTCTTTCGTCATCATTGATTTCAAACGTAAATTTTATCTTATCCGGTCTTCTGATAATCAACCAGATAAAGAGAAGAATAACCAAATTCATGAGGATTGGCATGATAAGAAATATTTTGCTTCCATCGATGTCTTTCATATTTCCGTAGCCGTGAATAGGGATGGTGTCCGGGATTGAACTGTATACCGTAAACAAATACACGGAATGGCAGACGATGATAATAAAAGGAATGCAGAACAGCAGTTTTATATATTTGGGGATCATTTCAGTTTCTTTAAAGTTTTCTTAAGGTACTTTTCAACATTTTTTCTGTCAGGAACTGTGGTAATTTCTTTCGTTAAAGCTTTTTCAAATTCAGTTTTTGCCTTTGAATATTCTTTTTTGTTAAAATAATATTTCCCTGACTGATAATACACCTGCCAAAAATCGGGGTTCATAGACTGATAATAAGGAATAAGATCATCTGTCAACAATATATCTTTATTTTCTGCGGCCTCATTGATTTCTTTAGCCAGCATTTTAGATTGTTCATAGTGCGCAAACTCTTCAGAATCGGCAAACGGATCCCTTGCAATATTCAATTTTGTTTTTGCCTGCAGACTTTGGGATAATGGTTTGTAAGAAAAAATTTCATTCAGATCATAACATACAAATTCTCCTAACTGGTAAGGATTTGAAGAAACCCAGACCAACTTTTTCTGAGGCGAAAATATAACCGCATGGTGAGCTAAAAGTTGGTTGAGTGCTTTTTCATTACCATAGCCTATGTTTTCATCTTTTAAGCCGGATCTGTTTCTTAAAATGGAAGCCATCTTTTCCGGGGTCATCTTTTTTTCTTCCTGTAAAAGCTCCTGAAGTCTTTCATAACGGTATTCGGAATGGCTTTCTTCAATATGTTTCTGATTTCTTTTGTCCTCTTTATAGGCTTCAGACTGGAAATGATTGGTACAAAGAACCCTGCTGGTATTCTGTACTCTGTATACACCGAGGTTTTTAGGCGAAACTTCAATGATTACCGCATTTTTGTCTGCTGCACTTCCCACAAGAATAGATTCAGAAACGAAAACTTTTCTTTTTTTAGCAATAGCAATCGCTTCATCAATATTTTTAGCATACTGCAGAATTTCTCTTGTAACAAGGGAAATAGGAGTCTTTGCCGTCAAAGGAATTTTTGATTTCCCGGCATTAATCGTGACTGTAATTCCTTCTTTATTCATTCCGGAAACCACACCAATCATTCCCGGCCAGCTTACAGACATGTAAGGAATTCCTTCCTCTGGCTGAACAAATTCTACCAGTTTATTTTTTGCAAAGTCGTCCCCCACATAAAAGTCGAAATTTCTTCCGATCAGCAGGTCTCCATCTTCGGTATTTTCGTTCCATACGGCAAGAGATGTACAGCCTACCATTGCAAGATCCTGCATGGCATGCCCGATATCATGAGCACCGTGCAGGTAAAGGTTCCTTAAATATTTAGGGGCAATAAAATCATACTGATCAGATGAATATTGTGCTAAACCATATAATTCTGCCTGATAATCTTCTCTTACATTGAGATACATTTTTCTGTTGTACCATTTTAAAAAACCTCTTAACAGCCTTTGTCTGAATTTTGAGGGCACAAACCCTTCAACTTTTGCAAAGAAGATACTTTCCTGCTTCTGCATTAAGCTTTGAGTTAATGCTCCGTTATTATATCCCAGCTGTATAGGATTTCCTTTAATATAAAGTTCCCAGAGCTGCTGTTTATTTTTGGTAAGATAATTTTGATTATAGCTGAAAGTACTGTCGTTGATTCTGGTAACCTTCGGAACTTCCAGCGCATATTGTTTTACATCTGGAATATGCCGGATAGATTTTGATATTCCACAGGCCGTGAGGAAAAAACAAAAAGTAAGGTAAAGAAAAGCTCTTTTATGGGATCTATAAATGGTTTTAGTTTTTTTCACTTTAGTTTTTATTAATTATTTGCGTCAACCTCATGTCAATCGTTTCTTTTCCAAGAATTTCTGCACAGGTATTAAAAGCTCCGATGGTAACTCCTAAAATCCCATGCATATTAACGGATTGTCCGGTAAGAAACAGGTTGTCGATTTTGGTACGGGGAGAAACCATTGTTTTAAGAGGATTCTCCGAGCTTTTCATGTATCCGTACATATTTCCTTCAAAATTCCCGATATAGTCCCGGTAAGACAAGGGAGAAGATGTATATATTGTTTTAATGGCATGCCTTAGGCCGGGAATTTTCTTTTCCAGAGCATCAAGCATTTTCTCTGTCTTTTCGAGTTTAAACCTTTCATAAGCTGCTCCTCTTTCATGCTCATCTGCTACCGTGTTGAAGGTATTTTCCCATTCTTTAACCTCATCAAAATCCATATAAGAAATAGCGGTAAGGCTTTCTGCAAATTCAGGATGATGTTTTGAAGGGGTGGATGAAAGCATATACGTTTCCGGCCATGCTTCTTTCCTGTAGCGGAATGCATTCCAGACCTGCTCTTCGGATGAATAGTGATATCTGTTGTAATTAAAGTTGGGAAGGTTGTGAGGTTTTAAAACCAGATAAATACTAAAGCATGATGAAACCGGTTTCCAGCTTAAAACTCTGTTCAGAAAAGACTTCTTCAATCTCTCTTCTCCAATCAGTTTAATGGTGGAACGGATTTCTATATTGGAAATAAATTGTTTCGCAGTGTATTCTTTTCCTGTTTTTGTTTTTACAGAGGTCAGTCTGTTATTCTCATTAAAAACAAATTCAGAAACTTCTGAATACTTATGTACTTCTGCTCCGTATTCTCTAAGCTTTCTGATCAAAAGTTTAGAGATCTGGCTTCCTCCTTTTACACATTTGTAAGCACTTTGAATATAAGAATTTACCGTTAAAGCATGCACATAAAAAGGTACGGTTTCAGAATCTCCGGCATATAAAAAGTTGGAACCCAGCAAAACCGACTGAAGTTTTTTGTTCTGGGTAACGGATTCAATGAATCTTTTGGTATTGAGATGCAGGATTTCCTCATTATAACTGTCTTTTCCTACCACATGATATCTGGGAAACTGGCTGCATACATACTGGATTTCTTCACAGTAGGTTTCAAGATTTTCTTTTTCTTCAGGAAAATATCTGGAAAGCTGTTCTACAAAATTCTGATATCCTTGAGCATGGGGATATTCTATTTCATCTTCTCCAAAGCTGATCCTGTCGTAGCCATCTTCATCCATCAGCTGAAGCTCAAGATCATCCATGATTTCAAGATAGGAAAAGAACTGGTTCAGATTCTGTCCTTTGCCCAATCCTCCAAGATAATGAACTCCCGTATCAAAAATAAGTTTGTCCCTTGCAAAGGTCTGAAGGTTTCCTCCATATTGGTTATTCTTTTCCAGAACACATACTTTCAGGCCTTCTTTCGCCAAAATAAGAGCTGAAACAAGACCTCCCAATCCGCTTCCGATTACAAGTATGTCGTATGCTTTCTTCAAAAGAAAATGTGCTTTTAATAATTAAGAAACAGGGAATTTAAGATATTTAAAGATTGCTTTGGTAAAGTAAGCAAAAAAATTTATATCAGGTAATATGATCTGATCATCTTAAACCTCGGTAAATCTTAATGGTTTTTTAGTTTTTATTCGTTTTTATTTGATAAAAATAGAAAAATTAATCAATATCATCCCAAAAATCAAAATAATTAAACCATTGAAGCGGATATTTTTTCACCATGGTTTCAAGATTTTGAACATAAGAATTTAAAAGGCCTTGTGAATCCCGGTTTTTGATATTCTGGGCTACTCTTGCATACAGATGGTAATGAAGATTGTTTTCTTTCATTACATAAACATATACTACGGGAACACCCAGCCTTGAGGCAATCAAAAAAGGGCCGGCCGGAAATTTTGCACTTTTCCCGAGCAGTTCTGCTTCCAGATATTTGGAGCCTTCAAAATAGCGGTCTCCGGTAAAACAGATCAGCTCATTATCTGACAAAGCTTTGTTAATTTCAAAGATATGCGACATATCTTCTTTTACGTAGATAAACTTGATATTACTTTTTTTTACGGCAACGCTTTCCAGATATTCCTTAATTACGGTAACTTCCTGATCTGTAGTCACCAGATTGATCTGGCAATCGAAGTCGATATCTGCAAAAAAGTGCTCTGCAATTTCAAAATTACCGATATGAGCGCTAATCAGTACGCCTCCTTTTTTAGCGGCTAAAAGATTTCTGAGGTTTTCAATACCGTCAAATTCATAGGTGTATTTTTCTCTAAGTCCGGCAGAAATAGCGGTTTTATCGATCAGAACTTTTCCGAAGGTAAAGTAGCTTTTAAATATGGAGGCTTTGGATTTCCAGTATCCATAGTTCAGTCTTTTCTGAAAATAATACAGAATATATTGGTTGCTTTTCTTCTGAAACAGCGAGTAATACGCTGCTACAAAATACAATACCCCATATGAACTTTTGATTCCGATATTTCTAATACACCAGACGAATATTCTGTATCCGAGTACTGTTCCTTTAGATTTACCTTTCCACTTGTTCATATCTACAGTTTAATATAACAGAGAACCAATGTAATAGTACCATTTTAGAAGTGTCCGCTAGCGAATCACTGTGGTAGTATTACATTGGCTCATTTTATAGAATAAAGATTTACTCAATAACTAAGCGTTTTTTTCAGCAATCTTGTTTTCAATCGTTGTATAGAAATCATCAAATGTTACCATTTTTTTGAAATCTGCTTCTCCTAATTTCACGCCGAAATTAGATTCGATCACGACTACCATGTCGATATAATCCAGGCTGTCTAAGCCCAGTGTATTTTTAAGGTTGGCATCATTACTGATTTCGTCTCCGTCTACCTCGAATTCGTTGACAAGAAAATCATTAACGATAGCAACAATTTTTTCCCTTTCCATGTTTTTAATCAAATTTTTTAACTATTAGTGCAGAATTGGTTCCCCCAAACCCAAAAGAATTCGACAAAAATACATCAATTTTTTGATTTTTTGTTTTTGCCACTAAATTTATCTTTTGTGCTTCATTATCAGGGTTTTCCAGGTTGATATTGGGAGCTACAAAATCGTTCTGCATCATCAGAATTGAGTAGATAACTTCACTTGCGCCTGCCATCCAGCACTCATGTCCGGTCATAGATTTGGTAGAACTTACCGGAACTTCACTACCGAAGATCTCATAGATGGCTTTTGCCTCATTGGCATCACCAATAGGGGTAGAAGTTGCATGAGCATTGATATAATCGATATCTGAAGCTTTTAATCCTGATTGTTTTAATGCCCTGTCCATTGCCAAAGCTGGTCCATCCACGTTGGGTGTTGAAATATGACCTCCGTTCGAAGAGAAACCATAGCCGATAATTTCTGCAATAATCGGAGCACCTCTTCTTTGAGCAGATTCAAGACTTTCCACAATAAGGCTGGCAGCACCGCCACTAGGAATTAATCCGTCTCTTTCCGCATCGAAAGGTCTGGAAGCTTTTGTGGGTTCATCTTCTCTGGCGGAGAATACTCCCAATCCGTCAAAGCTTGCCATAGAATATTTATTGGTTTCCTGAGCTCCTCCACAGATAATCATGTCCTGAAAACCATTCTTGATCATCATATAAGCCAGTCCCAAAGAATGGGAACCGCTTGCACATGCTGCACTGATGGTAAGATTGATTCCTTTCAGTTTAAAGATGGTGGAAAGGTTCATTGTTACTGTAGAGTTCATTGATTTGAAGATCGCTCCTGAACCCATCAATGTTGTATCTTTTTTTTCTCTGGCAATATCAATAGATTCTACAACAGCCTGAGAAACGCTGTCATTTCCGTATAAGATTCCTACTTCATGAGAATCCAGAAATTCTTCATCCAGATTTGCCTGCTTCAATGCATCCATGGTCGCCAGATAAGCATATTCGCTTTCTTCTCCCATACTGACACGCTGGCGTCTGTTTAAAAGGTTTTTCAGATCAGGTTTTGGAACAACTCCCGTAAGACCAGACCTGAAACCAAATTCTTTTCTATCCGGATCTAAAACAATACCGGATTTTCCTTGATATAGGGATTCCCTGACCTCTTCTAAAGATGTCCCGATGCAGGAATAAATTCCCATTCCGGTAATTACAACCCTATTTTCCATGTTATGAATAAATTCCTCCGTTAATATTAATCACTTCTCCTGTAATGTAAGAAGATTTTTTAGATGCTAAGAATGCGACAAGATCTGCCACTTCTTCTGCTTCACCGAATCTGTTGGCTGGAATCATTGCTTTCAGTTCATCTTCATTAAATTCCTGAGTCATATCGGTTCTGATAAAACCAGGAGCTACTGCATTTACGGTAACATTTCTTTTGGCAACTTCCTGAGCAAGAGCTTTTGTAGCGCCTACCAATGCCCCTTTTGCTGCAGAATAATTCGTTTGACCAGCAGTTCCTTTTACTCCGGATACAGAAACCATATTGATGATTCTTCCGTATTTGTTACGAAGCAGTTTTTGGATAAAGAAATTGGTCACATTGAAAAATCCGTCAAGACTTGTATTGATCACATTATTCCAGTCTTCTTTCTGCATCCACATAAAAAGACCATCTCTTGTGATTCCGGCATTATTGACGATCACTTCTACCACGGCGTCAGGATTTTTCTCCTGCCATTCCGTTAAAACAGCCTGTGTTTCTTCAGTATTTCCTACATCAAATTTAAGAATTTCTCCTGTAGACCCAAGTTCTTGTACTTTAGCCAGAGTTTCTTTTGCTGCCGTTTCGTTTGAAGCGTAGTTGATTAAGATATGATAGTTTTTCTCTTCAGCCAGTTTTATACAGATTGCTCTCCCGATTCCTCTGGAGCCTCCTGTTACAATTGCACATTTCATGCGTTAGTGTTTATATCGTTTTTAGTTTTTTTAAGTTGATGCATCTTTCTTTAAAAGACAATTCACCACCGTTAATAGTTACATTCCTTTCAGATACTTCTTTACTTCCTCCAGATACGGATACATAACCATATCATCTGAGAAAGCAGGAATTATTTTTCTGATTTCATCATATAGCTCTTTTGTAGAGGATGAAACTTTATCCTGGAATCCAAGATATTCAACAGCCTGAATAATCGTAATGGCTTCAATGGCCAATACTTCGAAAGCATTTTCAATCACTTTTCTGCAGATCACCGCAGCATTGGTTCCCATACTAACGATATCCTGATTATCATTATTATTTGGAATACTGTGAACATACATTGAATTCGACAACATCTGGCTTTCTGCCGTAGTAGAAGTTGCCGTAAACTGTACGCCCTGCATCCCGAAATTGAAACCTAATTTACCTAAATTTACAAAAGGAGGCAAAATTTCATTGATTTTGGCATTCAGAAGGTAGTTCAGCTGTCTTTCGGCAAGCATCGTCAGTTTGGTAACTACAATTTTAAGTTTGTCCATTTCCAGAGAGATATAATCTCCGTGGAAGTTTCCTCCATGATAAACATGCTGGTCTTCAACATTGATAATGGGATTATCATTGGCTGAATTGATCTCATTTTCAAGAACTTTCTCTGTATATTCCAACGTATCCAATACCGGACCTAAAATCTGAGGCACACATCTTAAGGAATAATATTCCTGAACTTTTTCCTTGAATACTTTTTCCTGTTCTTCGAAGTGAGTGTAAAGATGATCTTCTCTTTTTCTGATCAGCTTACTATCCGCCAGGTGAGCACGCATTCTTTCTGCCACTTTCTGCTGGCCGTAGTGTTTTTTCGTCCCGTTCAGCGCTTCGGATAAATGATCGTCATAAGCCTGTACAATTTCGTTAATCGCACAAGAAAGTCTAAGGGAAATATCTGTAAGCTGATTCGCTTTATAAGCATTTACAATACCTATTCCTGACATTACAGAAGTTCCATTCATCAAAGCAAGACCTTCACGAATTTCTACCTGTATTGGTTGTAATCCTTCAATTTTGAAAATCTCTTTTGTGGATTTTCTTTCCCCTTTATAAAATACTTCTCCTTCTCCAATCAGTACCAAGGCTAAGTGAGCCAGCTGAACAAGGTCTCCGCTTGCTCCTACTCCTCCATGTTCAAATATCAATGGGGTAATATCTCTGTTGATCAGCTCCTGAAGAAGATAAATAACAGATTGGTGTACTCCTGAATTTCCTAATGATAAGGTATTCAACCTTGCCAGCATACAGGCTTTTACTTCTTCGGCAGGTAAAGGATTTCCAATTCCTGAAGAATGGCTTCTGATAAGGTTATATTGAAGCTGGTGTGTATCTTCATCGCTGATTTTAAACTGAGCCATAGGCCCAAAACCGGTGTTCACACCATATATTACTTTATTTTTTGAAAATTCTTTTAAAAACTGAAAACTTTTATCCACTCTCGATAAAAGTGATTCATCCAGTTCTATTTTTTCATTCTCAATGATAATTTTTTGAAAGTCTTTCAGTTCTAAAAAGTTATTTATTTTCATCAATTAAAAGTAATAGTTGATAATTTTGTAAAATATTAATTATTTGTCACTAATTTTGCGGCAAAGATAAAAGTTATTATTAAAATAAAAAATCAAAGATGAGCAAAGAATTTGTTGACGTTCTTGTAATCGGAGCTGGACCTTCCGGATGCGTGTCTTCTTCGTACTTAAAGAAGAATAACGTCAACGTAAAAGTAGTCGAAAAGACAAAATTCCCCAGATTGGTAGTGGGTGAAAGCTTAATTCCAAGGGTAATGGACCACTTTGATGAGGCCGGACTTTTCCCTGCATTAGACAAAATGGGCTTTGAAAAAAAGTTGGGAGCCCGTTTTCTTCGTGGTGAAGAAGTCTGCATTTTTGATTTTAGCAACAAATTCGGGGAAGGCTGGGACTGGACCTGGCAGGTTCCGAGAGCTGATTTTGATAATACTCTTGCTCAGGAAGTTATTAACAAAGGAATTGATCTTGAATTTGAAACCGAAGTTATTGACATAAAATTTGACGGAACAGATTCTGTAACTACGGTAAAAAATAAGGAGGGAGAAACGAAAGAAATCCATGCTAAGTTTGTCATTGATTCCAGCGGCTACGGAAGAGTACTGCCTCGTCTGCTAGACCTTGAAAAACCTTCAAAATTATCTCCTCACTCTGCCATTTTCTCTCATGTAGATGATATTAACAGAGAACCGGGAGAGGAAGGTACTTTAATTTCTTTTGACATTATTGAAACCGAAGTATGGCTTTGGGTCATTCCTTTTTCTAACGGAAATACCAGTGTAGGAATTGTAGGACCTACTGAATATATTGATCAATTATCTGAAAACGGAGATCCTGCTGAAGCTTTGAAAAAGGCAATTTCTCTTTCTGATTATTATGTAAAACGTTTTGGAGAGGTAGATTTCCTTTTTGAACCCAAACATCTTAAAGATTATTCCTGCTCGGTTAAAAGTTTATTCGGAGACGGATTTGCGTTAACGGGAAATGCTTCAGAATTCCTTGATCCTGTTTTCTCTTCAGGAATGGCTTTTGCCACAGAATCCGGAATGCTGGCAGCAAAACTGGCTCTAAGACAATTAAACGGAGAAAAAATTGACTGGCAGACGGAATATTCGGATTATATTTTATACGGAGTGGAGGTTTTCACCACCTATGTAAAAGAATGGTATACCGGAAATCTTCAGGAACTCTTCTTCCATCAACCGGAAAATGCGGATGTCAAGAAAAAGATTTGTGCTGTTTTAGCAGGGTATGTGTGGAATAAAGACAATCCTTTTGTGAGAAAGCACGATACAGTTATTAAAAATCTTGCGAACCTGATCAAATTAGAAAAACAGGAGCAGCAAAGTCAACAATAAAGAAACGGTCTGAAATTTCAGACCGTTTTTTGTTTTATTTTAAAGACTTTTTAATTTCTCTTCCTAAATACCTTCCGGCAGAATCATAGGCTGAGGCTATTCTTCCGTACTCCATTACAAATTCTTTATTTTGCACAAATTTATCAAACTTATTAAGTTCTACTTCAGCTAAAACAACAGAAGGATTATCTGTTTCCACCAGTTTTATTTTACCTGATATTTCAGCAGTCATTGCAGTAATTCCGGCATGCCAGCCCGGAAATATCCAATTTGTTTCCAAGCGCAGGGTATATTTTGCAACAGCATCTTTTTTAAATGAAATATTTTTATAGGTCTTATTCAAACCCTTTGCAAAATAGTCCACATAATATTCCTTTTTGTATTTTCCCCATTCTTCAATCCATTGTTTCCATGCCTCTTCTCCTCTTTTAGGATTGTCCAGAACTTGTTTTTTCCTGTTTTCAAGATATTGAGTTTCTGTAATATTTTCTTTCATAAATAGTACATTCTCAAACTTAACCTCAACGTTTACTTCAGTCTGATCTTTCAAAACACCCAAACTTCCGGCAACTAATTTCATTTTTTCCTGTCCGAAAGCAGTGGTCATTATAGCTACAAAGACCAGCAATAATAGTTTTTTCATAGTGTATTAGCTTTTTACTTTAAGAGCCCAAAGATATTATAAAAGACAATCTCTATCGACTCTTTATTTTTTAATTTTATCTTAAATCAATAAAAGTAATGGGTTTTCTGCTGTTTGGATTAAAAACTGTTTTAGAGAGGATATCAAATTCTATTATTTCAATTTTCGGACTTACTCTTAATTTTGCACGGAAATGGTCTCTTACTTCATTCACAAACCCTTCGTGTTCCGCTTCAGTACTTAATTTGATGATAATTTCGTCAAGCCCGATTTCGTTGGCCTGAATAACGATCTGGTAGCATAAGATATTGTTGAAATCATTCAAAATATCATTCATGGCTGGGGGATACAGTGTTGTTCCCTTATATTTGATCATCTGTTGTTTCCTTCCTACTACAGGTCCTAACCTCATCGTATTTCTTCCACATTGACAGGGTTCATCATGTGCTTTTACAAGATCTCCGGTTTTAAACCTTAGCAAAGGGATTGCTTCCACTCCCAAAGTAGTAATGGTGAGTTCTCCGCTTTCTCCTTCTTTCACAGGATTTCCGTCGTCATCCAGAATTTCTGTAATGATAAGCTCAGGATGGTGATGGCCTCCGATCTGATATTCACATTCTGTAAAGGCAGTACTCATTTCGGTAGAAGCATAGGTGGAAAAGAGTTTGATATTCCACTTTTCTTTGATTTTCTGTGAAAGAATATTATCTGTAAAATCCTGATTTTTGATACTTTCTCCGATACATACCGCACCATAAACCCTGGAATTTTTATAATCCAATCCGTGTTTTTCGGCATAGTCAATCATTTTCAACAGAAAAGAAGGAACGGTAATCAAATATTTGGGTTTGTATCTGAAAATAGAATCCCATTGCAGTTCAGGAATTCCGGGTCCCATTCTCACCACACTCGCACCCATTTTTCTTAAGCCCAGAAAATAAGCAAGTCCCGCCATAAATCGCTTGTCTATAGTGGTAATCATCTGAACAACATCTCCTTTCTGAATCCCGGCACAGGCAAAAGATATTGCTTCATTGTACGCCAGTCTTTCAAGATCACTGTCAGACAATCCGAAAGTCACCGGATCTCCCAATGTTCCGGAAGTAGTACTGTAATCCACAATTTTATCCGGTGTTATGCAGAAAAAATCATGGTTATACTGCTGAAGATCATTCTTTGTAGTGGTAGGAATCTTCTGAAGATCTTCCAAAGTACGAATGTCTGCAATATGGATATTATTTTCTTTGAACAGTTTCTGGTAAAAAGGAGAATGCGCTTCAAGATAAGCCAAAAGCTCATGAAGTTTTTCTTCCTGAAATAGTTTGATTTCCTGAATATCTGCTTTCTCAATTGACGGATGAAATTCCAATGATTTTAATTTTTAAAAGGCAAATTTATTTAATTAAAATTAAAAGATTTAAGTATTAAAAGATTATTTATCTCTGAAAGGTAAAGGTTTGTATGTTTGTATTTCCGGCGGTATTCGATGTGGTTACCTTTAAAGTATGAGAACCTGATCCTTTGGGGCACTTTTCGTCAAATGTGTAAACAAAATTATCTTTTACACGGGCAAAACGAAGCCATTTACCATCCAGTTCTGCACGGAATGAAACAATATCTCCTGTTTTCGTTGTTCCTTTGAGCAATAAAGAACCGCTATTCACCAATCCTCCTTCTGCCCAGCCGGATGAAACGGATGGAGAACTATTGTCTATCAATAATTTCGCTGTACCCAATCTGTTGAATTTCCCTTCTGCCCAATCACCATTCCATTTTACTTTGACGACATCTTTGTCACTTCCATAATCAAGGACAATAACGGCTTTATCTTTTTCTGAATTGGTTAATTTCCTATTAGGCTTTATTTTTAAAGTATATTCATCGTGAACCGGAATATAGGAACTGTGTAAAACAATATTGTTCGAAGCTGCATTGGGATCTGCCTCCGCCTTTTCATAGGCATTGAAATTGACCGCATCATAGACCGCATTTTTGCTGAAACTAATCTCTGTATTTTCAGTGGCAATAGTTTTTCCTTCGTTAGGTGTTACCGTTTTCCCTGTGGAAGGCACTTTGTCTGAGGTTTTGTTTAACTGAACTTTTGTTGTTAACCGGCTTGTATTTCCTTTTGTATCTTTCAGTACCATTTCAATATTGTGAACTTCCTCATCCTGAAGATTGATAACTCCTGTCAAATTCGGAATGCTGTAATTCTGAAGTTTCATTCCGGGTAAATCAGCAAGATGCTGAATTCCCATTTTATCTCTGATGAATTTAGTATAATCTATACAGCCATTGATATAACGGGTATCATCATAGTGGATTTTATCAATTTTAAAACTGTAAATCAGCTTACCATCCATTAGCAATTCAGCCTGATAAATTCCAAGATTAAATCCTTTGTTGGCTTTATCTACGGCTTTCACTCCAAAACTTATTAAGGGTGAGTTTACACGGATTACATCCGCACTATAGCCACTTCCAGTTTTTTTCACTGCAATTGCGTTAGCTCCGGGTTCATAAGTACTGAAACGTCGGTCATACCAATACAATCCACTGATAATTGGGGCTATATTATCAGGGATAGCAAATCCAAAAAGTAACGGATTAAGACACTCTTCTGTTTTGGTATCTCTTATTTCAAAATGCAGATGCGGACCTGCGGATCCTCCGGTATTACCACTCAAGGCAATTTGCTGCCCTTTCTCCACAGGAAACTGCCCAGGTTGAAACGTTATGTCCTGCTCCCACTTTTCATCTTTATATTGCTTTTCTTTTACATATTCATCGAGCGTGTTGAAGTATTTGTTCAGGTGGGCATACACCGTAGTATATCCATTGGGATGGGTAATGTATATGGCGTTTCCAAACCCATACCGCTCCACTTTGATTCTGCTCACATAACCTTCTGCTGCGGCAAGAACCGGTAAATTCTCCTGGCTGTTGGTTCTCAGATCCAGTCCCATATGAAAGTGATTCGTACGGATTGCTCCGAAGTTAGCTGCCAGCTGCATGGAAATATTGAGTGGATTCCGGAAATAATTCTGTGGATAATTATTTTGAGCCTGTACAATGCCTGTGTTGATAAAACAAACAAAAAGCATCAAGTGATAAAAGATTTTCATACAGCATTTGGATTTATAGGTCTACTTAAATGTACAAAATTCCGGCCAATAAGCGCTTGTTACTCCAGCCAATTTTGCGAATCAATTTTGTTTTTTACCCCTATTTCCCCTGCTGAGTGAAACGCCTTTGCGAACAATTTTAACCCATTCATAAGATCTTTGTGAACTTTGTGCAATCATTAGGTTTTGGCTAAAGCCGTTGGATTTGTTTTTATTATTTAAGCGGGCTAAAGCCCGCTCCTATTGAGTAAATTGCATTAAATTTTATATAAAAAACACCCAGAAAAATTCACTTATTCACTATTCACCATTCACTTTTCTCCAATTTCTTTATTATATTTCTGAAATTGAACTTTTTAATAGAAGATATCAAAATAAAACATATATTATAAACCGACAAATTTTAGTAAATTTGCAGACTTAATTAATCAACGATATTGAGATATTTACAATGAGCCAATTTAAAGAATACAAAAACCTCAACCTTATTGACGTAGCAGAGAATGTAGCGGAATTTTGGAAACAAAATAAAACTTTCAATAAGAGTGTTGAGATTCGTCAGGGAAATCCTGAGTTTGTTTTTTATGAAGGTCCGCCTTCAGCAAACGGTATGCCTGGAATTCACCACGTAATGGCAAGAGCATTGAAAGATATTTTCTGCCGTTACCAGACTCAAAACGGAAAGCAGGTTTTCCGTAAGGCAGGATGGGATACGCATGGTCTTCCTGTGGAACTGGGTGTAGAAAAAGAGTTAGGAATCACTAAAGAAGATATTGGCAAAAAAATCTCTATTGAAGACTATAACAAAGCTTGCCGTGAAGCAGTAATGCGTTATACAGACGTTTGGAACAACCTTACCGAAAAAATCGGATATTGGGTAGATCTTGATGATCCGTACATCACGTACAAGTCAAAATATATGGAAACCGTTTGGTGGTTATTGAAACAATTGTATAGCAAAGACTTGTTGTACAAAGGGTACACCATCCAGCCTTACTCTCCAAAAGCAGGAACAGGACTTTCTTCTCACGAGCTGAATCAGCCCGGAACCTATCGTGATGTTTCAGATACAACGGTTGTGGCTCAGTTTAAAGTAAAGAAAGACTCTTCAGCATTGTTCAATGATGTTGACGGAGATGTTCATATCCTTGCATGGACGACGACTCCATGGACGCTGCCATCCAATACCGCTCTTACTGTAGGTAGAGATATTGAATATGTTGTAGTTAAAACTTTCAACCAATATACATTTGAACCTGTAACTGTTGTTTTATCAAGAGTTCTTTTACCTAAAGTTTTCGGTAAAAAATATACAGAAGGTACAGATGAGGATTTTGCTAACTATACTCCGGAAACTAAGGTAATTCCTTTCAGAGTTTTAAAAGAATTCACAGGGGAAAAACTTGTTGACACAAGATATGAGCAATTAGTTCCTTGGTTTACACCAAACGATAATCCTGAGAATGCGTTCAGAGTAATTTTAGGAGATTTCGTAACAACAGAAGACGGTACAGGTGTAGTTCATACAGCGCCTACTTTCGGTGCGGATGATGCTAGAGTTGCTAAAATGGCTCAGCCTGAGATTCCGCCAATGTTGGTAAAAGATGAAAATGACAACCTTGTACCATTGGTAGATTTACAGGGTAGATTCATCAACGGAGAAAATGTTCCTGAGGTATTCTCCGGAACCTATATCAAAAATGAATATTACGATGAAGGAACTGCTCCTGAGAAATCATGGGATGTAGAACTTGCGATCCTGTTGAAAACAGAGAACAAGGCCTTCAAAGTAGAAAAATATGTCCACTCATATCCACACTGCTGGAGAACAGATAAACCGGTATTGTATTATCCTTTGGATTCCTGGTTTGTGAAAATGACAGCTGTAAAAGACAGACTGGTTAATTTAAACAAAGAAATCAACTGGAAGCCGAAAGCTACCGGAGAAGGACGTTTTGCCAACTGGCTGGAGAATGTAAACGACTGGAACCTTTCCCGTTCTAGATATTGGGGAATTCCGTTGCCAATCTGGAGAACAGACGATCTGAAAGAAGAAAAGATCATCGGTTCTGTAGAAGAGCTATACAACGAAATCGAGAAATCCATTGCTGCAGGACTGATGACTGAAAACCCATTCAAAGGTTTCATCATCGGAAATATGTCTGAGTCTAACTATGAGCTTGTAGATCTTCACAAAAACGTAGTAGACAAAGTAGTATTGGTTTCTGATTCAGGAAAAGCAATGAGACGTGAAAGTGACCTGATTGATGTTTGGTTCGATTCAGGTTCTATGCCTTATGCACAGTTGCATTATCCTTTTGAAAACAAAGAATTAATAGATAACAATAAAGCATTCCCTGCTGATTTCATTGCAGAAGGTGTTGACCAGACCCGTGGATGGTTCTATACGCTTCACGCCATCGGAACTGCGGTGTTTGATTCTGTTGCTTATAAAAATGTAATGAGTAATGGTCTTGTTCTGGATAAGAACGGACAGAAGATGTCAAAACGTTTAGGAAATGCTGTAGATCCGTTCGAAACACTTTCTGTATACGGACCGGATGCTACCCGTTGGTATATGATCTCCAATGCAAACCCATGGGAAAACCTGAAGTTTGACATTGAAGGAATTGACGAAGTAAGAAGAAAGTTCTTCGGAACACTTTACAATACTTATTCATTCTTTACACTGTATGCAAACGTTGATGGATTCAACTATTCGGAAAAAGAAGTGGAAAACCGTCCTGAAATTGACAGATGGATCCTTTCTGAGCTGAACCTTTTAATCAAAGAAGTAAAAGCATTCTATGAAGACTATGAGCCAACAAGAGTGGCAAGAGCGATCAGTAACTTTGTGAATGACAACCTGAGTAACTGGTATGTAAGATTGTGCAGAAGACGTTTCTGGAAAGGAGATTATTCTGATGACAAGATCTCTGCTTACCAGACTTTATATACCTGTCTTGAAGTAGTTGCTAAACTATCTGCTCCTATTGCTCCGTTCTTTATGGATCAGTTATACCAGGATTTAAATAAAGTAACCGGAAAAGAAAACTGTGAATCTGTACACCTTACAGACTTCCCGGTAGCTGATGAAAGCTTAATCGATCAGGATCTGGTGGAGAAAACACACTTAGCTCAGAACATTACAAGTATGGTATTCTCTCTGAGAAAGAAAGAAAATGTAAAAGTTCGTCAGCCGTTACAAAAAGTATTGGTTCCTGTACTGGATTCTAAAACAGAAGAACAGATTCTTGCTGTGGCAGATCTTATCAAACAGGAAGTAAACGTGAAAGAATTACAGTTAATCAATGCTGAAGAAGCCTCTCACTTAATTGTAAAACAGATAAAGCCCAACTTCAAAGCGCTTGGTCCTAAATTAGGAAAAGATATGAAGGTGGTAGGTGCCGAAATTGCCAATCTTACTACAGAACAGATTGCCAGTCTTGAAAAAGAAGGAAAAATAGATGTTCAGGGATATGAAATTACTCTTAACGATGTGGAAATTTCTACAAAAGATATCCCGGGATGGACTGTTACTTCCGATGGTAAAACAACTGTGGCATTAGATTTGACGTTAACCGATGAATTAAAATCTGAAGGGATCGCAAGAGAGTTTATTAACAGAATTCAAAACCTGCGAAAAGATAAAGACTTTGAACTGACAGACAGAATTTCAATCACACTAGAAGAAAGTACTCCTTTCCTAAGTGATATTAAGAAAAATGAGGAATATATTTCTTCTGAAGTCTTGTCAAATAAAATAGAAATTGTATCTTCACTTTCAAATTTTAACGAAATCGAAATAGATGAGGTTAATTTTAAGATAAATGTTGAAAAAAATTAACATGTAGTTATTATATTTCAAATTCCATTTCATAATTTTATTAAAAAAGAGAAAGAATATGTCAGACGAAAGAGTTAGATACAGCGATGCTGATTTACAGGAATTTAAAGCGATTATTAAAGAAAAAATAGAAAAAGCAGAAAAAGATCTTCAGCTTATCAGAGAAAGTTTCATCAATGACCAGAATAACGGAACTGATGATACCTCTCCTACCTTCAAAGCTTTTGAAGAAGGAGCAGAAACGCTGAGCAAAGAGCAAAACTCTATTTTAGCAGGAAGACAGGAAAAATTCGTGCGTGACCTTAAAAATGCTTTGATCAGAATCGAAAATAAAACGTATGGTGTGTGTAGAGTAACAGGAAAACTGATTCCTAAGGAAAGACTTTTAGCCGTTCCTCATGCTACACTGAGTATCGAAGCGAAAAACATGCAAAAATAACCGTAAGGTTTGTAAAAAAATAATATTGGGTTTATATCGTATTCACGGATACTTTATAAACCTAATTTTTAATGTATACCCATGAGCGAATTATTAATTTTGGGATTTGTTATCGCCTTAGTATTACTGTTTTTCAATAGAGAATGGATCAAAAACAGATTCTTTCCTGAACAGCAGAAAAACTATACGATTGATGATCAATTCAATTCTAATAAACGTGAAAGGGAGAAAGAGATCGACAGACTTTTGAGTAAGATGGGCAAAAACGGAGTCAATGATCTGTCTGAAAAAGATAGAAAAAGACTTGATGAATTGTCCAAAATGTAAAAATTAAATAATAAGAAATGGAATCTATTATAGTACATCCAAAAAATGCAATGGAACTTAGTGCACTGAAAGGTGTTCTTAAAGAAATGAACATTAGATTTGAAAAAGCTCATGTTAAAAGTTCATATAACGGACAGAAAGTAGTCAAGAAAGCAAGCGACAATAAAAATGTAAAGCCGGCTGCAAAGCCTTCAAAACCTAAAGGGCAATAATGAAAAAGATCTTAGCGATAACATTTTTGGTGTTATTAATTGACCAGGCTTCGAAAATTTATATTAAAACCCATTTTAATCTGGATGACAGCATTACTGTTCTGCCAGGTTTTAAGCTAACCTTTGTGGAAAACCCGGGAATGGCTTATGGATTTCACTTCGGAGGTATCATCGGAAAGTATTTTCTGGTGATCCTAAGAATCTTCCTGATCGGGGGAATGGTCTATATGTTTAAAAAATGGTTAAAGGAAGGAGCTTCCAATTATCTCTTGATTCCAATGGCTATCATCTTTGCAGGTGCCATCGGAAATCTTATTGATGGAATGTTCTATGGAATGATCTTCGACAGCGGAACCGTATACGACCCTAGCATAGACCGATGGATCGGCTATGGCGGTATTTCTAAATTTGCTCCTTTCGGACACGGATATTCTACTTTTATGAAAGGATGTGTGGTAGATATGCTTCACTTCCCATTGGTAGACTGGAATGTTCCTGAAAGCTGGCCCTTAATAGGAGGAAAACACCTTGAGTTTTTCAAATATATTTTCAATGTTGCAGATTCTGCCATTACTGTAGGAGCAGCATTCTTACTCATATTCAGAAAGAAAGCTTTCCCGAACGGTCTGGAGTTTTAAACGATATATTTCGGATGAAAAAAATAATCAAAAATATTTTTAAAATTTTCCTGCTTCTTTTCGTTGCAGGAATTATTTTTATTGCCTGGGCGAATTACAGCATCAAAAAAGACAGCGAACCATTTGTTTCTTATAACATCACTGATGTACCGGAAGCAAAAGCCGCACTCTTATTAGGAACAGGAAAGCTTTTGAGCAACGGAACTCCAAATGCTTATTTCTATAACAGAATTAAGGCTGCAAGCGATTTATATAAAAGCGGAAAAATACAGTACATTATCGTTAGTGGAGACAACAGCACCAAAGATTATAATGAACCTGAAGATATGCAGCTGGCATTAATGCAGAGTGGAGTTCCAAAGGATAAAATCATTCTGGATCACGCCGGATTCAGAACACTGGATTCTGTGGTAAGAGCAAAAGATATTTTCAGCCAGACGAAACTGGTTATTATCTCTCAGAAATTCCACAATGAAAGAGCCGTTTTCCTCGCCAGAAAAAATGGAATGGAAGCCTTTGGATATAATGCTGCTGATGTGAATAAATATGCAGGCTTAAAAACCAATTTGAGAGAGTATTTTGCGAAAGCTAAGGCCTATTGGGATCTTCTTTTTGGAGTGGAACCGAAGTTTGGAGGAGAGAAGATTGTGATTCCTTAATATTTCCCACAGATTTCACGGATTTTCACGGATGATGCGTAAAGACATATAGATTATTGAAGGTTGATAGGTTTTGGCTAAAGCCAATGGATGGATGTTGAATTTTAAGCTGGCTGGGCTAAAGCCCACCCCTATTGAATTTTAATAACAACATCTTTTATCTTTTATCTTTTATCTTTTATCTTTTATCTTTTATCTTTTATCTTTTATCTTTTATCTTTCTTTATTCCGTCAAACCTCGTAAATTTGCTATTCATTAATTTTTAAATATAAATTTTAAACAAATGTCAAGAATTCTTACCGGCATTCAAGCCACCGGAACACCCCATCTTGGAAATTTATTAGGGGCCATTATTCCTGCTATTGAACTATCCAAGCAGGAAGGAAATGAATCATTTTTATTTATTGCGAATCTTCATACGCTTACACAGATTAAAGATGCGCAGACTTTAAGACAAAACACCTACGAGATTGCTGCGGCTTGGCTTGCTTGTGGATTAGATACTGAAAAAACATATTTCTACAGACAAAGTGATATCGCTGAAACCTGTGAACTTTCTTGGCATTTATCATGTTTTTTTCCTTATCAAAGATTAACATTAGCTCATTCATTTAAGGATAAGGCAGATAGATTGCAGGATGTAAATGCAGGTTTGTTTACTTACCCAATTTTGATGGCTGCAGATATTTTACTGTATGATGCAGAGATTGTTCCTGTAGGAAAAGATCAGCTTCAGCATTTGGAAATTGCAAGAGATGTAGCGTCCAGATTTAACAACCAAATGGGTGAAGTTCTTGTTTTACCACAGGCGGAACTTCAGCAGGACACTAAATATGTTCCGGGAACTGATGGGCGTAAAATGTCTAAATCCATGGGAAATATTATCAATATTTTCTTACCTGAAAAAGAGCTGAAAAAACAGGTGATGAGTATTGAGTCGGATTCTAAATCACTGGAGGAGCCTAAAGATCCTGCAACGGATAAAACCTTCCAGATCTATGAATTGATTGCAACGCCTGAGCAAACTGAGGAATTAAGAACAAAGTATCTTGCCGGAAACTTCGGATACGGACATGCTAAAAAAGAGTTGCTGGATCTTATCCTGGTACGCTTTGCCAAAGAAAGAGAAACGTTTGCTTATTATATGAGCAATCTTGATGAATTGGAAGCAAAATTACAGCAAGGTGCGGAGAAAACCAGACCTATTGCTCTGGAAACTCTTAAAAGAGTAAGAACAAGCTTAGGATTTTAATTCTGAGTTACCAACATAAGAAAGCCTTTCAAACGAAAGGCTTTTTCTATTTATTGAAGCTATTATTATTCTTTGTAAGGATAAAGTAATGCATCTGATCCCCGAATTCATAAGTAATATCCCAACCCGGATATTGTTTGATAATGGTTTTGATGATGGACAGCCCCAGTCCGGTAGAGGTATGATCTGATCCCTGCTTATAGAACCGGTTAAAAATTCTGGATTTATCCAAAGGGATGGATGCTCCGCTGTTTTGGAATGTTATCCTGTTATTTTCAATGATAATATTTAAAGTTCCTTCTTCATTATTATATTTAATGGCATTCTTAAGAAGGTTTGACAACAGAATATCCGCAAGATCCTGATTAAAGTCTGCAATAAATTTTCCTTTCTCAATAATATTGACTTCTACTTTTTTAAATGCAATAAAGTCTTCATAATTCTGAACGAGCTGGGTAACCATTCCGTTAAAATCAACATCTGAAGTTCTATTAAACTGGCTGTTTTCAATTTTGGAAAGCATTAATAAAGATTTATTCAACCCTACCATTCTTCTCAGATCATTTTTAACTTCGGTAAGAAAGGTCATACTCTTTTTATCAAGATCATCATTCTGAATCAAAAGGTCAATTTTATTAATCACAATAGCCAAAGGTGTCTGAAGTTCATGGGAAGCGTTTTCAATAAACTGTTTCTGCTGATAAAAAACAAGTTCATTACGCTCAATCATTTCATTGATTTCCACATTTAATTCTTCAAACTCTGTGATCTTGTAATTCTGTTTTTCCTGGGAAAAAGGAATTCCGAACTGATATTTCTTAAGCTTCTCCAGAATCTGGTAAAAAGGTCTCATAGCTTTATTAAGCAGATAACCATTAACAGCCACAATGCTGATAACCAAAAGGATGTAAAGCACAATCAATGCTGTTGTAAGATCATATATCAACTCATCTTCTTCTACCGTTGAAGTTCTTATGACAAGCCGTCTATGATCTTTGAACTGATCGATAAAGTCTGCTTCCAACACTCTGTAAGGCTGGTCTTTATCATCATATTCCATGTAGTACATCTTGTTGTACAGCCTGCTTTTGTTTTGATACTCTTCGGCTTTAATCGGATTGATTTTAAACTCATTAAAACCAAACTCCTTATTCTTCAACAACTCAGGGTTAAGATACACCGCTTTAATAATCTGAATCTTTCTATCCCTCAACCCGTCATCCACATTATCATGCACTTCATCCAGAATATAGGCATAAAATAACCCTGCCCATACTGCGATAATCAACAGCAGGATCATGATCAGATATTTTATGGTGTAATATTTTAATGAGGTTTTCATCAGATAAATTTATATCCTATTCCATACACAGCCTGGAAATCAGCTTCTGCATGGAGGGTTTTTAATTTTTTACGAAGATTTTTAATCTGGGAATAAATAAAATCCAGACTGTCTGCCTGATCGATATAATCTCCCCAGATTGCTTCAGCCAACGTTGTTTTCTGTAAGGTTTTTTCCGGATGGATGACAAAATAATACAAAAGGTCATATTCTTTACGGTTAAGGACAAGCTCCTCATCACCCACTTTCACCGTTCTGTGCTCCGGATTAATAGTTATATTTTTATAGCGGATAATATTCTCACCATCCTGATTTTTTCTTCTGATCACAGATTTGATTCTCGCCATCAGCTCTGCAAGGTGGAAAGGCTTGGCCAGATAATCATCAGCCCCTATTTCTAGTCCGGTCACTTTATCATCTACAGAATCTTTGGCTGAAAGAATGATTACCGGATCTTTCTTGTGCATTTTTTTGATCTCTTTAAGAAGATCTATACCGTTTCCGTCAGGCAGCATAATATCCAGCAAAATACAGTCGTATTCATACGAAATAATTTTCTCCAGTCCACTGCTGTAATTTTCCGCATATTCTACAATGAAATGTTCTGCTTCCAGAAACTTCTGTATTGTATCTTTCAGTGCGGGCTCATCTTCTACAATTAAAATCTTCATATTTCCGGATCTATATGCTTTGCTGTATGATTAACTTCTATCAAATATAAGAAATTAAAAGCGGGAAGAATGAAAGCAGGAAGCGGGAAGTTTTTTACACTGCCATCACTTCCCTCTTCCTTCCTCCAGCTTCCTTACTTAACAAATCGCCCGTCTGCATCAAACACAAGACACAAGCCATTCATCAGATGAATTTTATAAGCGTTATATTTTCTTTCAATAGATTCAATGATGCTGCAAGGATAATTTCTTGTCATAAATGAAACTATATTTTTTCTAATCTGGGCAGAAGAAATCGTTCTTCCGTTGCTGTTTATTAAATTCCAGTTGACCATACTCTTAAAATTTAGGGTTTAGTTGTACTTATGAATTAGTCATCAATTCTTTTAAAATTCCCGTTTCTGTCGAATTCAAGCTCCAATCCGTTGGAAAGTTCTGCCTTGTAAGACCATCTTTTCTTTTCCATCTTAATGATGTAAGTATTAGGGAAATTCTTACTGCTGTAATTTCTGATTGATGCAGGGATGAAACCATACGGAACCTTCTGGTGTTTGCCATCTACTTCTTTCCAGTTTCCACTGCTGTCGAACTCTATTTTCATTCCATTGGTCAGATATACTTTGTATTCGTCTACTCCATAGATCTCTCTGTCTTCTAATGCTGAGTTTACAGGAATTCCTTTAAAATGGGAAGCTAGAAAGTTTTTAGCCGTTTTCGGTAACTGATTCGCAGTGATTGCTCTATCCTGAGCAGAAACCCAACCTCCAATTAATAAAAATATGATCATTAATACTCCGGTCATTTTCTTTACATTTTTCATACTATTAAATTTTTCTGTTGTTATTATGCTGCAAAGTTCATCATCAAATTGGGAAAGAATTGGGAAAACAGATTTCAATAAAAAAATAACTCCCTTAAAGTTTAATGCATTCACAGATCATCTCTCCAGAATTCACTGAAAACAGAAAAGCCATTAAGATCAACTTAATGGCTTTTTTATAGATGGTAAAATCTTACACTTTATAAATATTCTTTAATCTGCTGAAGATGGGTAATGGCTTTTAATCCTTCTTTCTGCTTATCTTCTTTATAGACATCGAAAAAGATGGCATCCATTCCAAAATCAGTTGCTCCAAGGGCATCAGCAATCCAGTCGTCCCCGATCAGAATACTTTCTTCTTTTCTGGCTTCAGAAAGTCCCAGAGAGTATTCAAAAATCCTTGGATTAGGTTTTCTTACTCCCACAGCATCGGCACTGGTAATTGTTTTAAAATAGGGAGCGATTCCTGATAGGGTACATTTTCTTTCTGTCACCTCCTGAAATCCGTTGGAAATAATGTGTAATGTATAATTCTTAGCTTTCAGATATTCCAAAACATCTTCTGCTCCTTCTACCAGTTCATTATGACTCACAATATTATCAAGGAAGTTTTCTTCAAAATAAAGGGCAAGCTCTTTATTATCTATTCCAAAATGTTTAAATGAATCATAAAAACGGTGTTCTCTCAAGTACTCTTTGCCAATAATCCCGTCTCTGATCTTTTCCCACAATTCTTCGTTGATATCGTGATAAACAGAATGAAACTCCTCAAAGTCAATATGATACTTCGAAGTTATTTCCTGTTTTTCAAAAAGGTCTTTGATGGTAAGGTAGGCATTTCTGCGGTGATCCCAGAGTGTATTATCCAGGTCAAAAAAAACATGCTGCATTTTCATACAGCACAAAGTTAATAATTTTAATTTTTTGTAATAGGATAATTTTTGCTCTTGCTTTTCACAATTTCAAGGCTTTTAGAAAAATTCAGCAAAAAATCAATTGTTTGTTTCTTAGGTTTCAAAGTTTTCACTTTTAAGGAGTCATTTTTTTTCATAAGCGAAGTATGTTTTCCTTAAAACGTGAAATTTCACTAAATATTATCTATCTGGTTAATATTATATTGTTTTCATCCATGATTTTTCTCAGGTTGATGAGTGCATATCTTACTCTGCCCAAAGTTGTATTAATACTCATCTCAGTATGGTCTGCAATTTCTTTGAAACTCAAGCCGTCAAAAAATCTCAGTTTGATCACCTCCTGCTGGTTTTGTGGTAAAAACTGTAACATCCTTAGAAGATCTTCCTGAATCTGATTGGTTACCAGCTGATCTTCAATGTTTTCCGAAGGCTCTCTGATCAAATCAAAAATAGAATATTCATCCGTTTCAAAAGTAGTTTCTGAAACTTTGATATTCTTGGCTTTAGACCTGAAATGATCGATGATTAAATTGTGGGAAATTCTTTTTGCCCAAAGAATAAATTTACCTTCTTCGTTATAGCGTCCTTCTTTCAGCATCACAATAATCTTCATGAAAGTATCCTGAAAGATATCGTTAGCCAAATCTTCATCATTAATTTTGTAAAAAATGAATGTAAAAAGTTCTCTCTGATGTCGGTGAATAAGGGTTGATAATGCGCCCTCGTCTCCTTTCTGGTAAAGGGAAATTAGTAAACTATCCGATTTTGATTTCATAACTCTTCTCAATATAAATATTTGCAGACAGGTATTCCTCCAGATATTCATCTGGCCTTTGCTGTATAAACAAAACAGTTCTAGAGTAGAGTCTCTTCTATAGGCAGGTACAATTATTATGATGTAAATATAATAATTTTTTAATAACTGTTAACCTATTATTAAATTTTATAGAGAAAAATCTAAAAAAAATCATTTAAACATGTCATGAATCAATACTGTAGGGATATTTAATGAAAAATTAACATTTAACCCTTTCATCTCTTTCCCATTCAATCGGGTATCTCCGATGGGAAAAGCATAGCCTCCTGTAAGGTCCAGCATGCCAAACAGGGTAACTCCTATTTTAGGGGCAATATATTTATTCGTTCCTTCCACTCCGGCTAAAAAGTAATAAGAGTGGTAGAAATCTACATTTTTCTGAAAATTAAGAAGTACATCAGCCTGCAGTTTCGGCATAATAGCAAATTTTGAATCTACAGATCCCATCATTGCAGATCCTCCCAATCTGTAAATCACATCATCATTTTTAAGGAAGAGCAATTTACCCCCTACTTCACCAAAACTCTGGTTCTGGTAAGTATATCCCACACTGATCATTTTGTGCATAGTATATTGAGCTTTTACCAATGTACTCAGCAAAAACAGGGACAGGGCAGCAACTACAGTTCGAAAATTCATCATCTTTCTATATTATTAAGGTGTAAAATTAAAAAAAACTGCCTTATCCAAAGATAAAGCAGTTCATTTATTATTCTTTAAAGAGAAATTAAATTCCAAAAGCGGTTTTAATTTCCTCTACTTTGTCAAGTTTTTCCCAAGTGAAGAACTCAAGATCTTTTAAGGTAATCTCGTTTTTCTGTCCTTTGTTGAACGTTTTATCAGCCACATAATGCTCTTTACCCATATGTCCGTAAGAAGCTGTTTCCTGATAAATAGGGTTTCTTAATTTTAAGTTCTGCTCGATTGCATAAGGTCTTAAATCGAAAATAGCAGAAACTTTTTTAGCAATGTCTCCATCATGAAGATCTACTTTTGCCGTTCCGTAAGTGTTGATATATAAACCACAAGGTTCAGCTACCCCGATTGCATAAGAAACCTGTACCAAAACTTCATCAGCCACTCCTGCAGCCACTAAGTTTTTAGCAATATGTCTTGTTGCATAAGCAGCACTTCTATCTACTTTAGAAGGGTCTTTTCCTGAGAAAGCACCACCTCCGTGAGCGCCTTTACCACCGTAGGTATCAACGATGATTTTTCTCCCTGTAAGACCAGTATCTCCGTGAGGTCCTCCGATTACGAATTTACCTGTAGGATTGATGTGATATTTGATCTGATCATTGAACAAAGCTTTGATTTCTTCTGTTTGCTGTGCAACCACTCTTGGAACCAGAATATTTTTGATATCCTCACGGATCTTGTTCAACATTTCTTCTTCCGCTCCAAAGTCATCGTGCTGAGTAGAAACTACGATAGAATCAATCCTGATGGGTTTGTGGTCATCAGAATACTCAATAGTCACCTGGCTTTTCGCATCAGGACGAAGGTAAGTGATTTCCTTATTTTCTCTTCTGATGGCAGAAAGCTCTTTAAGGATTGTGTGGGCAAGATCTAATGCAAGAGGCATATAGTTTGCCGTTTCATTGGTAGCATACCCGAACATCATTCCCTGGTCTCCAGCTCCCTGTGCATTTGCTTTAGCCTCAAAAGACTCATCATTTACGGCTCTGTCAACTCCCTGATTGATATCAGGTGACTGTTCATGGATTGCAGAGATCACTCCACAAGAATCTCCATTAAACATATATTCTCCTTTTGTATATCCGATTCCATTGATTACTTCTCTGGCAATGGTCTGTACATCAAGGTAAGCATCTGATTTTACTTCTCCTGCCAATACCACCTGTCCGGTAGTTACAAGAGTTTCACATGCTACTTTTGAATCTTTATCATAGGCTAAGAAATGGTCGATTAATGCATCGGAAATCTGATCGGCGATTTTATCCGGATGTCCTTCTGAAACTGATTCAGATGTAAATAAATAAGACATATAATTCTTTTGTTTTTAAAGATTTAAAAAATAGTGTTGAAGAAAAATATGAAATAAAATTGCCCAGAAAAAAGAATACTGTTTTAGCATATTTTTATAGAGGTTGCAATCAGGTCAAATTTTTCCTCGTAATAAACGTCAGCAAATTTAAGCACTATTTTCGTAATACTCAAAACTTTTGTTTATTAATTATAATTTTATTTAAATTGATGATTTCTATCACTTTAAAGCATTTCCATTACTGAGGCTTAATGCTTACAAATTCTTTCGGACTTTCGTGATAATTCAGCTTAAGTTCTAAAGAAGTTTTGATAGAATGTGACAATTCATCAATTATTTTTTGCTTAAATGTTGGCTTATAATAAATAATACTGATTTCTCGGTAAGGGAAAGGTTTTTTGAATCTGAAAACATTTTTCTTCTGCTCTTCTGAAAGCTGACTCAATGCCAGTTCCGGCAGAATACTGATTCCTCCTACCTTATCTACCATGTGTACCAAGGTTTGGATATTGGAAGCCAGAAAGTCTAAATTTTTAGGCTTCAAGGTATTTTCTTTCAGGTGACAGATATTTTCAAACTGGTTTCTTAAACAGTTTCCTTCTTCAAGCAACCATACTTTCTCTACATTCAGATCTTCCGGAATGATGTAAGAATTCTTTTTGTTGGCTTCCGTATTGGAACTGTAAATCATCAATTCTTCATTGAATAAGAAATCCTGATAAAACTCGTCAGCAGTGTCATAAGGTGTTGAGATAATTCCCGCATCCAGTTCACCAGCTTTCAAAGCTTTAATAATATTATCCGTGGTCATTTCTTTTACATTCATCTGGATCTTCGGATTATCTTCAAGGAATTTAAAGATTTCCGTTGGCAGAATGAAAGAAGACACCGTAGGAATAATCCCCAGATTAATGGTTCCTCCTAAAATATTATTCAAAAGATTGGCTTTGTTTTTCAGCTCATTGACAGACTCTATAATCACTTTTGCCTGATCAATAATCTGAAGACCTACATCTGTGGTACGAATCGGGTGAGTAGTTCTGTCAAAAACCTTTACATCCAGTTCATCCTCAAATTTCTGTATCATGGCACTTAACGTAGGTTGGGTAATAAAACACGCCTGAGCGGCTTTACCAAAATGTTTATACTTATCAACAGCGATAAGATACTCCAGTTGCTGAATGTTCATTTGATTAATATTATCTATTACAAAGATATAACGTTTTTGCTATTAGCAATTAAAAATTCAAGTAAATTTGATATTCATTACCTTTACACTTGGATTTAGAAAAAGAAAAACATTTATACAAATCATTAATGATATGGATTCTAAAAAATTAACGTTAAGTAACGGTGCACCTTATTTTGAACATCAGGATTCACAGACGGTAGGACCAAGAGGCCCGGTATTGCTGCAAGACTTTATTCTTCAGGAAAATCTTGCGCATTTCGTTAGGGAAAGAATTCCTGAAAGAATTGTGCATGCCAAAGGAAGCGGAGCTTACGGAACTTTTACCGTAACGCATGACATCAGCCAGTACACGAAAGCAAAACTGTTTTCAAAAGTAGGAAATTCGTGCAGAATGTTTGCAAGATTCTCCACAGTAGGAGGCGAAAAAGGAAGCGCAGATACAGCAAGAGATCCAAGAGGCTTTGCTTTAAAATTTTATACTGAAGACGGAAACTGGGATCTTGTAGGAAATAATACACCGGTATTCTTTATTAAGGATGCAAAAAAATTCCCGGACTTTATCCATACTCAGAAAAGAGTACCCAAAACAAATTTAAAAAGTGCCACCATGATGTGGGATTTCTGGAGTTTAAACCCTGAGTCTCTTCATCAGGTTCTTATATTAATGTCAGACAGAGGAACTCCGCATGGTTACAGACATATGCATGGTTTCGGATCTCATACTTTCTCCATGATTAATGATAAAAATGAAAGAGTATGGGTGAAATTCCACTTCAAAACAAAACAAGGTGTAAAAAATTTCACAGATGAAGAAGCTGTAAAAATGGCTGGTGAAAACCCTGACTTTGCCCAGGAAGATCTTTGCAACGCTATTGAAAATGGAGACTTCCCGAAATGGACTTTATACATACAGGTAATGACCGAAGAACAGGCAAAAGATTTCAGATGGAATCCTTTTGATGTAACCAAAGTATGGTTCCACGATGACTTCCCTTTGATCGAAGTAGGCGAAATGGAACTGAACGAAGTTCCTGTTAATTATTTTGCACATGTGGAACAGTCTACTTTTTCACCCAGCAACCTGATTAACGGAATCAGCTTCTCACCAGACAAAATGCTTCAGGGAAGATTATTCTCTTATCCAGATGCACACCGCTACAGAGTGGGGGTAAACTCGCATCAGCTGGAAGTGAACAGATGTCCTTTTGCTGTCAATAACTACCAAAGGGACGGCTATATGGCAGATTCAAGCCATTATCAGGATCAACCGAATTATCATCCCAACAGTTTTGATGACATCAAAGCGGATCCATCTTATAAAAACTATGAATATGAGCTAGACAGTGCTCATGTTGCCAGCTATAACAGAAATGAGAACGACAGTGATCACTATACTCAACCGGGGCTTTTATATTCAAAAGCAATGAATGCAGAAGAAAGAGATCATTTGATCAAAAATATTGTAGGCAGCATGAATGGTATAACCGGACCGAAAAAAGATGAAATTATCAATCGACAGCTGTGTCACTTTTTCCGTGCTAATATTGAACTTGGCATGAAAGTGGCTTCTCAACTAAATGTCAATATTGATGCAAATATGATGAATCATTCCAAATAATTATTTGGAAGGATAAATTAAAAAAAAGGAAAAAAAAATAATATTTTTTCCTTTTTTTTGTAAAAAATTCATAATTTGCAAAGGATGATATTTTAAAGTGGAAAAATGAGTTACGAGAACATATTATTAAAAAAAGAAGATAAATTATCTATCATTACCATAAACAGACCTGAAAGTTTAAATGCTTTAAACGCTAAAACAATTCAGGAAATCAGCACTGCACTGGACGAGCTTAACGCTGATACTTCTTGTAGGGTAATTATCCTTACAGGCAGTGGAGAAAAATCTTTTGTAGCGGGAGCTGACATCAAGGAATTCAGTGATTTCGGACAGGAAAAAGCTGAAGAACTTGCAAGAAACGGACAAAACACATTGTTCAACAAAATTGAAAACATGTCTAAACCTGTCATTGCAGCCGTAAACGGTTTTGCATTGGGAGGAGGTTTAGAGCTTGCCATGGCATGCCACATCAGATATGCATCGGAAAACGCCAGATTAGGGCTTCCTGAAGTAACTCTTGGACTGATTCCAGGATATGGAGGAACTCAAAGGCTTCCAAAGCTTGTAGGAAAAGGTATTGCCAATGAAATGATCTTCTCTGCCAAAATGATCTTTGCTCAAAAAGCAAAAGAGATCGGACTGGTCAATGAAGTATATCCTATTGAAGAATTATTAACCAAAACGAAAGAATTAGCAAACACGATTGCCTATAATTCACCAATGGCAATATCCAAGGCTATAAATGCCGTGAATTTATCTGACACGGAGAAAGGTTTTGAAGCTGAAATCAAGTATTTCGGTGAACTTTTTGACATGGAAGATAAGAAAGAAGGAGTTACTGCGTTTCTAGAGAAGAGAAAACCTAACTTCTAAATCTTTCTAAAAGATTTTAATCCAAATTATTTCGAAAAAAAACAATGCTGCGGTATGAATAAGTTTGATAAAGCTTATCTAAAAATGGCTCAGGAATGGGCAAAACTCTCCTACTGTAAGAGAAAACAGGTGGGAGCTCTTATCGTAAAAGATAGGATGATTATTTCAGATGGTTACAACGGGACTCCTTCGGGATTCGAAAACTGCTGTGAAGATGGAGAAGGGAAAACACACTGGTACGTATTGCATGCAGAAGCCAACGCTATATTAAAACTAGCAGCTTCCACTCAATCTGCAAAAGGGGCAACGTTATATCTGACGCTGTCTCCCTGTAAAGAATGCAGCAAGCTGATTTTACAGGCAGGAATTACGAGACTGGTGTACATTAATGAGTATTCGGATGACGATGGGATATCGTTCCTGAGAAACCATAATATTGAAATAGAACAAATATCGGACTGTGAACTAAAAAAATAAGCACAAATGACTTGGGATGAAAAGATCAAAGATTTTGAAATATTTCTTCGTTTCGAAAGAAATTTTTCAGAAAACACACTCGACGCCTACGTTCGGGACATTAAGAAATTAAAAGATTACGCAGAAGAGGATCTGGAAAACGTCGGTCCAGACTCCATCGGTTACGAAAACCTGCAGGAATACATTTTCAATCTTTCCAAACAGAAATTCAGTGAGAGATCACAGGCAAGATGGATATCTTCCATTAAAGCTTTCTTTAAATTTCTGCTGGAGGATGAATATCGTGAAGACAATCCTGCGGCGTTACTTGAAGGCCCTAAATTGGGATTATATCTACCAGATACTTTAAGCTTGCCTGATATCAACAAAATTATTGCTGCTATTGAGGTCAATACAGATCTCGGAAAAAGAAACCACTGCATCATAGAGGTACTATATGGCTGCGGACTTCGGGTTTCCGAACTGATTGATCTGAAGATCTCCAATATCAACTTCAAAGAGCAGTACATCAAAGTACACGGAAAAGGAAACAAAACCCGTTTTGTTCCTTTAGCTGACTATACTGCAGATATGCTGGAAAGTTATATCAAAGAGGTACGTTCTAAAGGTAAAATTAATAAGAAATATGAAGACACCCTGTTTTTAAACAGCCGTGGGACTTCTATGTCCAGAGTGATTGTATTTCTTATTATTAAAGAACTTACAGATAAAGCCGGGGTCAACAAAAAAATATCTCCACACACCTTCAGACATTCGTTTGCAACCCATTTATTACAGAATGGGGCAGATTTACGTTATATCCAGGAAATGCTGGGACATTCCAGTATTACAACAACGGAGATCTATACGCATCTGAAAACTGAAGAATTAAGGGATGTTATTTTGAGTTATCACCCGAGAAATATTAATATTGCTCAATGAAACTATTGAAATATTGTCCAAGCTGTGGCAAAGAGTCCTTACACTGGGATGGCGAAAAGAAATGGAGCTGTCCGGAATGTGGTTTTACTTTGTATAATAATGTGGCAGGTGCAGTAGCAGTTGTCATCAGATGGGGAGACGAAATTTATCTTACCCGAAGAAACAGAGATCCCAAAAAAGGAAAACTTGATCTTGCCGGAGGATTTGTCGACCCAAAAGAAAGTGCAGAGGAAACCTGTAAAAGAGAACTTTTTGAAGAACTTCAGCTTGATATTGATATTTCTAACCTGAAATACCTTACCAGCCTTCCTAACATCTATCAATACAAAGAGATTGATTATAATACGATTGATCTATTTTATGAGTATAATGTTTCGGAAAAGTTTGAGGTAAATCTTGAGCTCTCTGAGATTTCAGAGGCAGTCTGGATTCCTTTACAGGAGTTAAACTTAGAGGACATTGCTTTTGATTCCCAGAAGAGATTTTTCGAGAGTTATTTAAAGAAATAATTTTTGTAATATATTCTCTCGCAGATTTTGCAAATTGAGCAGATTGTAAATACAATCATCTGCTGGATCTGTAAAATCTGCGAGAGTTTTTTTATGATTGAATTAATACGTTTTAGCCTTAAGCATTTCTTCAAAGTACTGAATCAATAATGCTCTTTCTGCTTCTGAAAGATTGGCTTCCTGATGATAGACAATATAACCAGGCATTGGCATTGTCCTGTTCTGGATTGTTTGAATAGATTTCGTAAGCATATTCTCCTTCAAATCCTTATTATAATTTCCCCAGGTAGAAAAATTCAGATGTTCCCGGCCTTCATTCACATGGCTTTTTACAGACCATGAAACGGGAGCAATAAAGGCATATTTCGGGTAGACTGTTTCATTGGAATGACAGTCATAACAGGCATTTTTAAGCAGTGTTCTAATCTTTTCCGGTGATTTCCTTGCCTCCACAAAGTTTACAGCAGAATCAATAGGTTTATTGGTTCTGTCAATAGGAAAAAACTGAATCAGAGCAAATGCTACCAATGTCCAGAATACTATTTTCTTAACTATTTTCATCAGCTTACTTTACCGGAGTTAAAACTGCATTGGAGGATTTCAATTCTTTCTTAACTTCCTGTTTCACTTCAGCAGCAGCTGGTGGTGTTTCCACGGCTGGCGTTGGTGCAGGAGCTGTTGTTCCTTTAGGGTTATCAAGTGTTCTGGAATCTTTCAGATCCCATTCTTCCCTTGTTTCCCATAGACCTCTCACAATTACTTTTTTGTAGAAAATATAAGCATCTTCAGCAAAAACATCATTAGCAAAGTCTGCTTCATCCCAATATTTATTGCCGTTATTATCCACCAGAATTCTTACAATATATTCTCCAGGTTTCAGGATATCAAATTTTATATGATCTCCTTTGATATATTTCTGATAGGCTATCTTGTCTGAAGAATCTATCAGCTGAATCCAATAATTGGTAGTTGGCGCATTCGAAATAGAGAATTCAACACTTCCAAACTGGTCTACTTTAGCCACATCAAAGTCGAAACGCTTAGATTGTGTATTTTTTGTATAGAATGAGGATATCGTTTCCTTAGGAACAGTAAGCTCATAGCTTTTTCCCATCACAAAATCTGACTGAACCTGGATCTGGTAAGGATTTGTTTCTGAAATTTTTGCGGTAAATGGCAAAGTTGTCAGGCTGTCTCCTTTAATTTTCAGTGTCCATTTTGAAGGATCAATTTTATCAACGATATAGTTGGAAGCAATTTTTAAATCGGCCTTTGGAGCAATGGAAGTTCCATCATTGTCACTGAAGACATCCATAGCATTCTTCTTATTATATCTGTAAAATAAGGAAACGCTGTAAGCACTGTCTTTTTTCGGACCTTTATTATGCGTGAATATAAGCTTTTCATTGGCGGTTTGCCCCACGTCATCTTTCACTGCATCAAACCAGATTCTAACGGAATCAGATTTTGGATTATGTGTTATTTTTACATCCTTCAATTTCTCATTCAATGACTGAACTTTAACTTCATCTGGATTCCCCTCGAATGTCATCAGAACGCCTCCTGCAGTTTCTTTCATTTCTACATATTTCACAGGCTTTTTGGAAGGATAAACTTTTAGATTTAATCCTGAAATAGATTTTTCAACATTAATCGGATCTTTCTGGAACCCTACTTTTTCTTTACCCGGATCATACATAGAATTTCCATTCTCATCTTCAAAAGCAATAATTTTATATTTCCCTGGGGTCAGATAGTTTAATTCGTAATATCCGTCTTCATCCACCTTGGTGATATAGTAAGGCTTTTTCTTGTAATCCATGGTATCTTTTACCTGATACAATCCAACCACCAGTTTATTCTCCGTTGTTGTTCCGGTCTTCTTTTTAATATCCAATGCATCCTTTACTTCACCGCTCACATAAAGATCATCCAGTTTATCTCCTGTGGAAAAAGCAAAATTAAAATACCTCAGTATATTGGATTCATTATTATCAACAATTGAATTTCCAAAATTGAAATTATAAGTTGTATTGGCCTGAAGAGTATCCGTCCACTGGATCAGTACAAATTTATTGGCTATATTCGAAGGAAGAATCCTTGTTATCCCTTTTATAGGAGGTGAAATAATCAGATTTTTGTTGATGTCCTTTAAAGTCACATATTCATCAAAATCCAGACGGAGTTCGCGAATATCTCTTTTCACATTAATTCTTGTGGTATCAATGTTTGAGCTTAAAAACTTCGGCGCAAGGGTATCTTTAGGCCCTCCAACAGGAGATCCTACTCTTGCACAAGAATGAACAAGAAAACAGATAACGAATAATAAAAGAAACCTTTTCATGAAAATGTTTAGGCAAAAGTAAACATTATTCTCCAAAAACTTCCTGTCCGGAATTCAAAGTATCTTTATTGTCATGCATCACGGTATGAAGCTTATCCTTCTGCAAAGGGAAATCTTCGAATAAGCCTGATAATGCAAGGGCTGTATATACTTTGTTTGAATATTTGTTTCCAATAGCTACAATGGTCACTTTAGATTTTAAAAGGTGGGCAAATACGGAATTCGTACCATGCCACCATCCGTTATGATAAGTAAGCTTTTCACCGTTATCAAATATTTTCATTCTGAATCCTAAACCATAGTTATTCATTCCTGCTTTTTCATTGCTATAAGGAGCAAATACCATTTCCATCAGCTCCGGTTTAAGGAAATTTTTTGAAAACATGGCTTTTGAGAAATTGTATAAATCTCTTGGGGTCGTGTATACATTTTTATCTCCGTAAATAAGATCCAGTCTGTCTAAAGGATACAGTTTGTTTCCTCCATAATAGAATGACTGTGAAGCGGTAGGAATATCTTTTTCCTGGAAAATGTACGTATTATTCATTTTCAGCGGAGTGAAAACCATTTCTTTCATCGCTTGAGGAAAAGGAGTTTTGGTAACTTTTTCAACCAGCAAGGCCAATAAAGCAAAGTTGGTATTACAGTACATAAACCCTGTATCCGTATCTCTTGCCAGATCAGGTTTGTATTTGATAATCATATTCAATACATCCTGATTCGTAATGAATGGCTTGGAAAGTTCTGCCGGTGCAGGCTGTATTTTAGTAATAAAGTACTCGTATTTCGGAAGACCACTTCTTTGATCTAATAACGTTTGAACCGTAACATTAGGATAAGGAAATCCTGGAAAAAACTGAGTAAGATGATCTGTAAGTTTTATTTTACCGGCCTCAATTAGCTTCATCATCGCCATTGCAGTTAAGGTCTTTGAAACTGACGCTACATGCAAAGGTGTATTTTTATCGATTGGCATCTGATTTCCTTCTCTTCCGAAACCTCTGTAATTTTCATACAGAATTTCATCACCTTTGGCAACAAGAATTCCGCCACTAAGATCTCCTGCTTCCCATATCTTCTTGTAATACTGATCTATATAACTTACCGTAGTCTGTCTGTTTAGAAGCTGCCCATCACCTTTCGTGAAGACATCTCCCAAATCTACGTTTCCATAGTTAGGAAGATTGGTTGTATTTTCAGCCGAAGCATCTTTAGCTTCAGACTTTTTTTTACAAGAAAATATTGATAAGAAAACAGTTAAGATAAGTACAAAATTACGCGTCGTCATGAGATTCAAAATGAGCGGCAATTTAATAAAACTCAAAATAAATAATAAACATGAGGTGGATATTATGAATTATTTAACATTCATGAGAGAAAAAGTGAAATTTGGACAAGAATTGTTTTAAGATTCTTTAATCCTGTTCTGACCTAATCCAACTCAATCATAGTAACTTATCCTCTAATTTATAAAACAGTACAGAATTTCTAAAATGTTATAACAGGAATGTCCTTATCTGGATAGTTATTGAATTGATTAAATATTTTATTTAAATATTCATTTGTAGCATTATAGTTATTGTCTTTAATCCCTTTAAATTCATAACTAAAACTATCTCCCAAATCATTTTTAAAGTTAATATTATGAGCCGCAGGATCTTTTATAAAGTCATTAATATTCTTCTTTAGTTTCTCTTTTCTTATGTTTTCTTTGATAGCATTCATTTCAGGCTGATTCTCTAATTTTTTAATTCCAATTAATTCAAAAGTATAATTTCCATCTACTGACTCTGCTTTAATAACTAAACCGGGTAATCCTGAAAAAACATAAGGACCATCATTGATTGGAATATCATTGGTATATAAAACGTGCCATACTCTTTTCCCAAAATCGGCGAATGCTTCATTGGCCATATAGCCCTTATATTTACCATACTTCTTTAAATCATAAAAATTAATCTTATCTTCTTTATACCAATAATTGAATTGGTTAAAATTACCACCTACAGTAAAATAATCTTTTGAAAAGTCTTTGAATACTTTTATTCTTAAAAAAGAATTTTTAATTGCTGATACTCCTTTATAATCCGACTTACTGACTAGAGAATCAATTTTTTCTTTATTTAGGTTATAAAAAATACTTTGATTAGCAATTATTTTTAGAGCCATATATTCTTTTACTAATGAATCTTTATCCTTTACTGGCTTAAATTGCACTTCATATGTGACCTGATAATTTTGTGCAGCTATATAAGTACATGATGATAAAAAAATATATAAATAAAATATAAACTTTCGCATTGTATATTAATTAATCGGTAAATTTTTCATTTAGAACTTTTTCATAATAATCTTTCTGAGGGTCATTAATATGTTCAAAGTAACGGTATTTATTGAAAAAAAAATATTTTTGACAAGTTTTTGGAAGATACTGATTTATATTATCAGAATCAGAATGTTCAACAATAGTATACATCGGAAAATGAGCAGATACTATATCTTTATTTTTTATTAATATTTCCATAACGTTATATTGGAATGCTCCATTGCAGCTGAATTCTGTAATATCCGATTCAATATATTTCTGATAATAATAGTTAATAACTTCTTTGCTGAAATTTTTATCCTTTAAGCTAATAACAGAAGAAAAAATGGTATAAAGCCAGTTATACTTTATATGAGTTTTTATTTTTTTCGTAGAATTAGTATCTTCTGAAGAAATAATTATAGATTTTAAATTTACTTTCTTTAAAATGTTTGTAAGAAATAATTCGGAATTTATTTTTAAAGGACTCAAACTCTTTTTTTCACTTGCCTGTAAATAGTCCTTCATTTTCCCATATGTATCTACATTTAATTTTTCATTGAGATATTCATTAATAGCGGCTTGATCTCCCTGATAAACAATTGTATTATTCTTTATAGTTAATATTAATTTTTCGGTAGGTTCAAGATATATCGTCAAAGATCTATCCAGATCTTGAGTCCCTTTAATTGAAATTTTATTTACTATACCTGAGAATTCCTTTTTATTCCCTTCTTTTAATATCACTTCTGTCTTATTATTTTTAATAGCAACCGACCCGGTATTGTTATTAATAATAGTAATTTTTTGAGATGATAATACTGAATAACTGAATAAGAGGATACAGAATATCCTCTTACCTAAAAATGACTGTTTCATTTGTGAAGTGCAAATTGAAAAATTTTAATTATTTCTATACTCCTCACATTTATTAAAGCAATCAACCGCATTATCAGCAATAATATCTATCGCAGGTTTTCCTGATCCCGATGGACTACAATGACAGTTAGCCTGAGGACCTGTTCCTCCAAAAACTTTTTTTAATTGCTCTTTTGAAACTTGTCTTAAATTTTTCATTATAATAAATATTTTAGAATTGGACTATAAATATATACAATTATTCAATCATTAGGGAATTTTATTATAAAAAATAAAGTGGTAGATTTCTTCTTAGTTTATACAGAGAGACTAATCCTCAGTCTTTCCCATTTTAAATGATTCATATTCTAGTGAACATTTAAATTTTCTCTTACTGCTAATTCCCACTGTAAATACAACAAAAAGTCATACAGCGACAACAATTAAAAAAGTGTTCATAGTAAATAAAAAAGCGAATTCACTTTTCGTAAATTCGCTTTTTATCTTATTATTTTTCTTTGCCTAACTATGTGAAGCAACAATTTTATCTACAATAAACTGAGCCAGCTTTTCTTTGCTCTGATGCGTCCAGCCAGCAATATGTGGCGTTACAATGGCTTTTTCAGATTCGAGAAGATATTTTAAATCTTCATTTTCGGCCTCAATATTCTCGAAAGAAGACTTTTCATACTCCAATACATCCAGACAGGTACCTTTTACTTTCCCAGACTTCAATGCTTCCACTAAACTTTTAGTTTTCAAATTCTTTCCTCTTGCTGTATTGACAAAATAGAAGTCGTTTTTCATTTCTGCAATGAAAGTTTCATCAATAAGATAATGCGTTTCCGAAGTTAAAGGGATATGTAAGCTTACAACTTCTGCAGACTGCTTCAGTTCTTCCAGTGAAACCTGTGAGGCATATTCATCAGAAAGGCCTGGAAGTATATCATGGAAAATCACTTTACATCCAAAACCGGAAAGTCTTTTAGCCGTAGCTTTCCCCATATTTCCATACCCAATTAATCCGACTGTTTTTCCTAACAGCTCATCACCTCTGTTTTCTTCACGTTTCCAGATCCCGTTTTTCACTTCCTGAGAAGCTATAAAAAGTCGGTTCATGATAACAAGCAGCATTCCTACTACATGTTCTGCTACAGAATCTCTGTTTCCTTCCGGAGAATTGATCAATTGAATCCCCAGTTTTTCGGCAACAGGAATATCAATATTTTCCATTCCGGCTCCTACTCTTGCAATAAACTTCAGATTCTTACCTTTTTCCAGAAAGTTTTTGTCTAAAGGAATACGGCTTCTGATAATAATACCGTCGTAATTCTCAATTTTATCACAAACCTCATCATAAGACGACGTAAAATCCTCTTCCAATATAAAATTCTGAGCCAGAAGCTGTTCAGTAATAAGAGGATGGTTTTTATCTAAAAGAAGTATTTTCATTTTTTTAAACACAAATGGCACAAATTGGTTGCACAAATAGCACAAATTATAATATCCCGTTGATAACTCTTTTTACACCGTTTTTAAACTGGAGTGTATTGAAGTTAATTAGCATTCCAAGTTTACAATTACTTAGGCGGAGGTAGGTAAGTATTTGTGCTAAATGAATATCCTGTAATGATCCTATAGATTTTATCTCCAGCACAAATTTTTTCTCAATTAAAAAGTCAAGTCTATAGCCAACATCCATTTTAATTTCATCATAAATTAATGGCATCGGTTTTTGTCTTTCTACAAGAATATCATGTTTATTTAATTCATAAAACAGACATTCTTCATAAGCACTTTCCAAAAGTCCAGGTCCCAACGCTTTATGAACTATATACCCGGCCTCATAAACAATTTTTGATATATCATTTTCTGAAATATCCATTTTCATTATTTTTTTTCATTTGATCAGGCACAAACCATTTGTGAAAATTCGTGCTAGACATTTGTGTTTTTTGTGTTTTTACTTTTTGTCTTTTTTAGACTCCTGTGGTTCCTGGAATAACTTTTTAAGTTCTACAGATTCCAGAGGCTTCATTCTTCCTGAAAGAATCAATGAAAGTTCTTTTCTACGGAAAGCCGCAGCAAATCTTTCTTTCTCTTCTTCTGTTTCCGGAACCATTTCCGGGATAGGAATCGGGCGGTTGAATTCATCTACAGCAACAAAGGTATAAATACCGGCATTGGTGTGAATTTTCTTCTGATTGATCGGATCATCCAACCATACATCCACATACACTTCCATGGAAGTAGAGAATGCTCTGGAAACTTTAGATTCCAATACCACTACTCCACCTTCCGGAATCGGATGATTGAAAGATACGTGGTTTACAGAAGCTGTTACAACTCTTCTTTCACAGTGTCTTGCTGCAGAAATAGACGCACAACGGTCCATTTTTGCTAATAGTTCACCACCGAAAAGGTTTCTTAAAGAGTTGGTTTCGTTCGGAAGAACGATATTGGTCATAATGGTCAGAGATTCTGACGCTTTTTTTATTTTTGCCATCTATTCTTAGTGTTGTTTGGAGCGGCCGGGGCAGATTGTTTTGCTTTTCCGGCAGGTTTTGCTAATGAATCTTTTTTCAAAGAATCTGAAACGGGTGTTTGCGGAGTATGTACCATCACCTTTACTGTATCTTTTACAATTCGATGGGTAGAAGTCTGTACGGAAACATTCTTGAAAGATTTTTTTCCAAAAATAAGTTCCTGCTGGGTAAATGCCAGATATAAAATTCCTAGAACCGGAATAATCAGAAGGAAAACCCAGAGAATTGTTTTTCTGAATTTAAAATCTTTTTCGCGGTTCACTAAAGTTTTTACCTTTTCCCCGTTATTGATATCTGAAAAACGAATCTCTTCCAGTCCGTAAAAGTCAGGACGTCCGGATTCTATTCTTTTTCCTTTGAAATGGGTATGCCCTTCTTCAATGAAAACTGTTCCAAGGTTTTGAATTTCAAGAACCTGTTCGGCCTGAAGTTTTTTCTTCCAAAAATCAGTCTGGATCTTAAGATCACTTCTTGAAGCTTCCAGGGACATCTGTTTCTGTCCTGCAATAAAAGCAGTAAGATCTTCAGCCTGTATTTCGTAGTCTATTGTAAATTCAATCTGACTGGCCGGAGGCAGGATGCTTCCGTTTTCGGAATTGATAATTGCCTTGGAATTTTTCAGTGAAAACACCCCGAAGCCTGGAACCGTGGCAGTTCCAAATTGTTTTAAATATTCTAAAATGTATGCTGAAATATTCATTTGGCAGCAAATTTATAACTTTTTCGTGACTTTTTGTAAAATTTAATGGATATAAAAAAGACTGCCGAAACAGTCCTTTGATTATTCCGTATTAAAATAGGAATACGGTTATTTAAACTTCTTTTTTTAAGCTTAACAATTGTTATGAAAATGGTAAAACAGTCAAAAATAAAAGGTCAAATTTATGATCCTACAGATCTGTTTTCAAAACCTTTTTTGCCTTTTCACGATTATTGAATCTTCCAACTCACCCCAAACATAAAGTTTGTTCCTGCCTGAGAAAAATAGTAGGGCTGTCCTTCATATACAGATCCATTGTTCACATATTTTTTGTTGAACAGGTTATTCACCAACAGTTTTAAAGCGATTTCATTATTGGCAATTTTAAACTGATATTGCGCATTAAAGTCTGTCAGAAAATAATCTTTAAGCTGTAAGTTTGCATCTTCGGTATTATCGAGATATTGTTTTCCCACATACTGGTTCATTACAACAAACTGGAAATTTTTTGTAGGATTAAATTTCAAGCTCAAATTAGCAATTACATTCGGAGAAAATGAAATCTGTGTATTTCCAAGGCTTTTAGGAGTATCCCCATTTTGAATATTAAAATCCTGATTCCTGTTCTGGCTTAAGGTTACATTCCCGGAAACTTCCCATTGTTTGGATAGTTTAGCCAAAGCTCCAACCTCAACTCCTCTTCTGTAGCTCTTTCCTGAGTTTGTTCTGATGAATGCTCCTACGTTATTCAATTCTCCGTTTAAAACCAACTGATTCACATAATACATATAGTAAACATTCGCAGTAAGTGATACGATTCCGAACTGTTTTTCAAAACCAGCTTCAATATCATGAAGTTTTTCAGCTTTCACATCATTATTGGCCATCAGGTCATCTCTGTTCGGTTCACGGTGGGCATGAGCATAAGAAAGGAATACCTTCCCTCCTTCAATTCGGTAGTTCACCCCGGCTTTTGGATTAAAGAACAGCCAGTTTTTGCTTAAATCCGCACCTTCACCATCACCTGCCATCAGGATTTTGGTATTGTAATTAATTTTTCTTAGTTGTAAATCACCAAAGAATTCAAAGTTATCTACTCTGAATAATGCTTTTGCAAAACCAGACACTTCATTCTTTACCGAGCGGTTTCTGTAGTATTCACTTTCATCAATCTGAGGAAAAAATACACCGGTAACATTTCCGTAATGCCTTCCGTAATACTGATTCACAACAGCCCCAAAGTTCAGATCCAGATTTTCAAACTTTCCGTACAAGGTAGAAACCATACCATAGAAATCATTATTCAGCCATTTTTTTCTGATAAAATCAGAGTATTTTATGGTCTGTCCACCTTCAATGATATCAGGCAGATTATATCTTGAAAAAAGATTTCCCTGCTTATAGTTTTCGTAATATCCTTTTCCTTTGGTATAATGAAAAGTTGTTTCCAGATTCCATCGGTCACTGAATTTTTGCTCCCAAAGTAACTGATAATGATTCTGTCTGTAATTATCGGTTTCATTGTCATAGAAACTTACAATATTCTCCCAATTGGCATCATAAATTGCTCCCGAAACATTGAATTTCGGGTCTGTTTCCCATGTTTTACGATCAATCCCATTCCAAGCCTGATACGTTTTCTCTTTACCTCCGAAAGCCATTAAACGTAGCTTCGTATTTCCCTCTTCAAATAAAGCGGTAAAATTATAAGAATGTAAATTGGATGAAGCTCTGTCGATATATCCGTCAGAGTGGATATGGGTATATCTTCCCATTACAGAAAGACGGTTGTTCCAGAATTTCCCGGAGCCTATTTCAGCTGAATATTTATAGGTATTAAATGATCCGTAGCTGTCGTCGGTTTTAAAATAAAACTTCTCTTCCGGATCTTTGGAAAGTACATTGATACTTGCTCCGAAAGCAGAAACACCATTATTGGAAGTTCCCACTCCTCTCTGAATGACAATCTGTGAGGCAGAACTTGTTAAATCCGGAACGTTTACAAAAAATGTTCCCTGGCTTTCAGAATCGTTGTACGGAACACCATTCATCATTACATTAATGGCACTTCCTGAAACTCCACGAATTCTAAAACCAGTATATCCCACTCCGTTTCCCGCATCTGAGGTGGAGATTACAGAAGTTTGATTTTTTAAAAGGATAGGAAGATCCTGTCCCAGATTTTTCCCGTCTAAATCTTTCTGTACATTGATGATTTCCTTTGCAACCGGAAGTCTTTTAGTAAAGTTGACCGCTTCAATTTCCCTGACCTTCAGAGAATCTTTATTCTGAGCCTGGATAAAAGCTACAGAGCTTACGCTAAGCCCTAAAAAAAATAATCCTTTCATTCTATAAATCTTTGACATTTAATGAATAAAAGGGGATCGATAAGATATTATACAATTCAGCGTCTTAGAAAGACACATCCCTAAACAGCATTACCTGTTCCAGGTTCGTTGGGTATAATCTCAGCCTGTTAAAGCACCCCTTTATTTCAACGGCAAAAATACAAAAAATATATGAATTGGGATTCGGGTTTCGAGATTCGGGATAACGGGTTACGAGGTGCGAGATACAGGGTCTTAGGCTGCGGGTTACGCAATGGAAAAATACGATGAAAAATAGGAGTTATCAAATAAATCATTCATCATTTATAATTATCTAGTAAGTTTTGTTGTTGGAGTCGATGTAGTAATAATTTGAGCCATCTTTTGTTACTTCAAACATTTTTCCCAGTTTCCAGCTGAAATTTCTTTTAATATTCGAGTATTCAAACGGAATAACAATCTTATTGTTGACATCAATAACTCCGAATTTATCATTATTGGAAGCCACAATCATAGGATTAGCTACATCATCTCCCTCCAGAATAAACAGATACTGATATTGAGGATAGATTTGATATTGTCTGTAATCAGCGGCATTCACAAACTTTGATTTTTCAATAATCCCATAAAAGCCATTGAGAATATAGGCCTGAAACAACTGTTGTTTATATTTTTCGAATTTGCATTTTCCAAAATCTGCTTCTTTGAACTGATATACTCTCTTTCCCGATTGGTCTACACGGTACGAAATCATATTTTTCTCTACCGTCGCATACTCTTTTGTTCCAAATTTTCTGACCTTTTCATTAGGTGAATTCAGAAGATTGCAGTCTTCATAAAAAAATACGGCAATATGATATTCCGGCTGAATAATAAATTTCCCATTCTGGTTAACATACCCGAACTGATCCCCTTTCTTCTTAGGAATCAAAAGAGGAAGATCTTTATTGATGACCACCAGATCAGCATTAGCTTTATTGGCTGCAACTGCTTTTTTAACCGTGCTTTTTGTTCCTTTCTTCGCAGGAATTTTCTTCACAGATTGAGCCTGAGAGAAAACGAAAATCGAAATAAAAACACATAAAACATTCAGGATATTTTTCATATTCTCCATTTGCTTACAAAAATACGACCAAAAATAGATATTATAAAATTCATATTTATAAAGAATCTAAATAATTTCATTCTTATAAAATAGTAAAATTTCGTAATTTTGGGAACATTTTGAATTGTTTGATAATTTTAAAAAACTTTTGGAAAAGTGTAGATTATGCTGACTTTATTCGGTTAATGTTGCATCAAAATGCGAGAACTCAAAATGTCATTAACTGTATTTATACACACCGATAAAGAAGAAGCAGGCCTACCTTTAATTTTGAAAGACCTTCTATTATGAGTATTTATAAGGATTACATCAAAGAGATTGAAGAAAGAAAAACCCAGGGGCTTCATCCAAAGCCAATTGATGGTGCTGAATTACTAAGCGAAATTATTACGCAAATTAAAGATTCAGGTAATGCTGACCGATCAGATTCTCTTCAATTTTTCATTTATAACACACTACCCGGAACGACAAGTGCAGCGGGAGTAAAAGCAAAATTTTTAAAAGAAATTATTCTAGGTGAATCTCTAGTAGAAGAAATTTCTCCGGCATTTGCCTTTGAATTATTATCTCATATGAAAGGTGGACCTTCTATCGAAGTGTTGTTAGACCTTGCTTTAGGAAATGATGCAGCAATTGCTAAAGAAGCGGCTAATGTTCTTAAAACACAGGTCTTCCTTTACGAAGCAGACACTACCCGTCTGAAGGAAGCATTCAATAGCGGTAACGAAATTGCAAAAGAAATTCTTGAAAGCTACGCGAAAGCAGAGTTTTTCACAAAACTTCCCGAAGTTGCTGAAGAAATTAAAGTAGTAACATTTATTGCAGGTGAAGGAGATATCTCTACAGATTTACTTTCTCCGGGTAATCAGGCTCACTCAAGATCAGACCGTGAACTTCATGGTAAATGTATGATTACTCCTCAGGCTCAGGAAGAGATTAAAGCTTTACAGGCTCAACATCCTGATGCAAGCGTTATGCTTATCGCTGAAAAAGGAACAATGGGTGTAGGTTCATCAAGAATGTCCGGAGTAAATAACGTTGCTCTTTGGACAGGAAAACAGGCGAGCCCATATGTACCATTCGTAAATATTGCTCCAATTGTAGGAGGAACAAATGGTATTTCCCCAATTTTCCTTACCACAGTAGACGTTACCGGAGGTATTGGTGTTGACCTTAAAAACTGGGTAAAGAAAGTTGACGAAAACGGAAACCCAATTCGTAACGAAAATGGTGACATTGTTCTTGAAGAAGCATATTCAGTAGCTACAGGAACCGTTTTAACGATTAATACAAAAGAAAAGAAATTATATAACGGCGATAAAGAATTGATCGACCTTACCAAATCTTTCACTCCGCAAAAAATGGAATTCATCAAAGCGGGTGGATCTTACGCTATTGTATTTGGTAAAAAACTACAGACATTTGCAGCTCAGCTTTTAGGAGTTGAAGCTCCTGCTGTTTTTGCTCCGTCAAAAGAAATTTCTCATGAAGGACAAGGACTTACCGCTGTAGAAAAAATATTCAATAGAAATGCTGTTGGAACTACTCCAGGGAAAGTTTTACACGCTGGTTCAGACGTTCGTGTACAGGTAAACATCGTTGGATCTCAGGATACGACAGGTCTTATGACTTCTCAAGAGCTTGAATCCATGGCAGCAACTGTGATTTCGCCAATCGTTGACGGTGCTTACCAGTCAGGATGTCACACCGCTTCTGTTTGGGATAAGAAAGCTCAGGCTAATATTCCGAAGCTAATGAGATTCATGAACGAGTTCGGTTTGATTACAGCCCGTGACCCGAAAGGTGAATACCACGCAATGACTGACGTAATCCACAAAGTACTGAATGATATCACTGTAGATGAGTGGGCTATCATCATTGGTGGTGACTCTCACACAAGAATGTCTAAAGGGGTGGCTTTCGGTGCTGACTCAGGAACTGTTGCTCTTGCATTAGCTACTGGTGAAGCTTCAATGCCAATTCCGGAATCTGTGAAAGTAACCTTCAAAGGAAACATGAAAGAACACATGGATTTCCGTGATGTGGTTCATGCAACGCAGGCTCAGATGTTGAAGCAGTTTGGAGGAGAAAACGTATTCCAGGGTAGAATCATTGAGGTTCACATCGGAACACTTCCTGCTGACCAGGCATTTACCTTTACAGACTGGACTGCTGAGATGAAGGCAAAAGCTTCTATCAACATTTCTGAAGATAATACTCTGATCGAATCACTGGAAATTGCAAAAGGAAGAATCCAGATCATGATTGACAAGGGTATGGACAACCACAACAAAGTTCTTCAGGGATTAATTGATAAAGCAAATAAGAGAATTGAAGAAATCAGATCAGGAGAAAAACCTGCTTTGACTCCGGATTCCAACGCTAAATATTATGCAGAAGTAGTGGTAGATCTTGATGTAATTGTTGAACCAATGATTGCTGACCCGGATGTAAACAATGATGATGTATCTAAGAGATATACTCACGATACCATCAGAGATCTTTCTTATTATGGAGGCGAGAAAAAAGTAGACCTTGGATTCGTAGGATCTTGTATGGTTCACAAAGGAGACCTTAAGATCGTTTCTCAGATGCTTAGAAACATTGAAAAACAACAAGGAAAGGTAGAATTTAGCGCTCCTCTTGTAGTCGCTGCTCCTACTTATAACATCATTGACGAATTAAAGGCAGAAGGAGACTGGGAATTATTAGAAAAATATTCTGCATTTGAATTTGATGATAATGCTCCAAAAGGAGAAGCTCGTGTTGAATACAAAAACGTAATGTACCTTGAGCGTCCTGGATGTAACCTTTGTATGGGTAACCAGGAAAAAGCAGCAAAAGGAGACACTGTTTTAGCGACTTCTACCCGTCTTTTCCAGGGAAGAGTAGTGGAAGATTCTGAACGTAAAAAAGGAGAATCTCTGCTTGCTTCAACTCCGGTTGTGGTTCTTTCTGCGATTATCGGAAGAATTCCTAGCATTGATGAGTACAAAGCTGCTGTTGAGGGTATTGACCTTACTACTTTTGTTCCTTCTATTAAGGAATTGACAAGTACAAGCGCTCACTAAGAGATTAATAAATACGTCGAAAGACCTATTTTAAACTATATCATTGGAAGATTTTGGTCCTTTAGGATTTAAAATCTTCCAATTTTTTGTTTAGAACGTTTCTATTTTAAGATAGTTACGTTTTTTTTTCGATAAAATTCGGAAAATAAATTCTATTTTTTCTTAAATTGAAAGTTATAAAATCTATTGATTTTAAAGCCAAAAACACCCTATTTATGGATTATAGGAACGTTTTTTGATGCATTAAAAGTGATTTTTCTTTTTCAAATACCAGAGAAAAAGAAGCATTAACGGAAAAAGAACAAAATTAAAATACGATATGACTTTTGATATTGATATGATCAAAAAAGTGTATGAGCGTTACCCGGAAAGAATTGCAGCAGCAAGACAAATCGTGGGAAAACCTCTTACCCTTTCAGAAAAAATTCTTTACACCCATCTTTGGGAAGGAAATGCTACACAAGAATATGAAAGAGGAAACTCTTATGTAGACTTTGCGCCAGACAGAGTAGCCATGCAGGATGCAACCGCTCAGATGGCACTTTTACAGTTTATGCAGGCAGGAAAAGCTAAAGTAGCGGTTCCTTCAACAGCTCATGCGGATCACCTGATCCAGGCAAAAGTAGGTGCTGACAAAGATTTACAGGAAGGTATCAACAAAAACTCCGAAGTATTCAACTTCTTAAGTTCTGTATGTGATAAATACGGAATCGGGTTCTGGAAACCGGGAGCAGGGATCATTCACCAGGTAGTACTGGAAAATTATGCTTTCCCTGGCGGAATGATGATCGGTACAGACTCTCACACTGTAAATGCCGGAGGACTTGGAATGGTAGCGATTGGTGTAGGAGGTGCTGATGCCGTAGACGTAATGGCAGGAATGGCCTGGGAGCTTAAGATGCCTAAACTTATCGGGGTAAAATTAACCGGTAAAATGAACGGATGGACTTCAGCAAAAGATGTGATCTTAAAAGTAGCCGGAATTCTTACCGTAAAAGGAGGTACAGGATGTATCGTAGAATATTTCGGTGAAGGGGCAGAATCACTTTCTGCAACAGGTAAAGGTACCATCTGTAACATGGGTGCAGAAATCGGAGCTACAACGTCTACTTTCGGATACGATGATTCTATGAGAAGATATCTTGCCGCTACCGGAAGACAGGATGTGGTAGATGCTGCCGATAAAATTGCTGAACATTTAACGGGTGATGCTGAAGTATATGCCAACCCGAAACAATATTTCGACCAATTAATAGAAATTAACCTTTCTGAACTGACTCCACACTTAAACGGACCTTTCACTCCGGACCTGGCGACTCCAGTTGCTGAATTCAGAGCTAAAGCTGAGGCTAACGGGTGGCCTTTAGAAGTTGAGTGGGCACTTATCGGTTCTTGTACCAACTCTTCTTATGAAGATTTATCAAGAGCGGCTTCCATTGTAGAAGATGCGGTATCAAAAGGAGTAAAACCTAAAGCTATTTTAGGGATCAACCCTGGTTCTGAACAGGTGAAATTCACAGCGGAAAGAGACGGTTTCTTAGATTCTTTCAGAAAATTTGAAAATGCAAGAATCTTTACCAATGCTTGTGGACCATGTATCGGGCAATGGGACAGAGAAGGGGCGGAAAAAGGAGAGAAAAACTCCATTATTCACTCTTTTAACAGAAACTTCGCCAAAAGAGCAGATGGTAACCCAAATACCCACGCATTTGTAGCTTCTCCTGAAATGGTAGCTGCTGTTGCCATCTCAGGTAGATTAGATTTCAACCCAATTACAGATACTTTAACTAACGAAGCAGGTGAACAGGTAAAGCTTGATGAGCCTAAAGGTTTTGAGCTTCCTGAAAAAGGTTTTGCTGTAGATGACAACGGATACCAGGCTCCTTCGCAAGATGGTTCCAGCGTTGTTGTTAACGTAAGCCCTACTTCAGACAGACTGCAGTTATTAGAAGAATTCCCGGCTTGGGATGGTAAAAACATTGAGGGCGCTAAGGTATTGATCAAAGCTTTCGGAAAATGTACTACCGACCACATTTCTATGGCTGGACCATGGTTGAAATACAGAGGTCACTTAGATAATATTTCAAACAACATGTTGATTGGAGCTGTAAATGCTTACAACATGGAAACCAATAAGGTTAAAAACGAATTAACCGGTGAATACGGTGAAGTTCCGGCTGTACAAAGAGCTTACAAAGCAGCAGGCGTTCCAACAATTGTTGTGGGAGACCAGAACTATGGTGAAGGTTCTTCAAGAGAGCACGCTGCAATGGAGCCTAGACACCTTGGTGTGAAAGCTGTATTGGTAAAATCATTTGCGAGAATCCACGAAACCAACCTTAAAAAACAAGGAATGCTTGGAATTACTTTCGCTAATGAAGCTGACTATGACAAGATCCTGGAAGATGACACGGTAAACTTCTTAGATCTTGACCAGTTTGCTCCAGGAAAACAATTGACTTTAGAATTCGTTCATGCTGACGGAACTAAAGATATCGTCATGGCCAACCATACTTACAACGATCAACAAATTGAGTGGTTTAAGGCAGGTTCTGCTCTGAACCTGATCAAACAACAGGAAAAATAAGATTAATTGTTAGATTAATTAATATAAAGGCGGCTTCACTAGAAGTCGTCTTTTTTTATTATCATACCAAAAATTCCTGCTAATAAATTCAATAGGAGCGGACTTTAGCCCACATTTAAAATTATAAAATACATCTGGCTTTAGCCAAAACTTACAATTTTACTTTAATCTATCCAGAAGACCTGCTCTATAACTTTCTCCAATGGGAATTTCATACTCGGGAAAGTTCACTTTTTTAGCACCAATGCTTTTTATTTTATCCAAATTGACAATAAAGGATTTATGAACACGTACAAACCTCTCGGAAAGCTGGATTTCCATTGATTTAAGCGTATCCAGCACAATAAACTCATCGGTTTCCGTCCGGATATTGACATAGTCTTTGATACTCTCAACGTACAAAATCTCATGAAAACCAATACGATGTCTTTGTCCTGAGGATTTCACAAAGAAATATGAATTTTCCTCCTGAGGAAAAGAAAACCGTTCCTGCACCTTTAATGCACTCTTTTGAAATCTTTCAAATGAAATAGGTTTCAGCAGGTAATCCACAACATTATGTTCATATCCTTCCAGGGCATATTCTGAATAAGCCGTTGTTAAAATATATTTTTGATCAGGTCCTACAATCTTCATAAAATTGATTCCCGTAAGCTCCGGCATCTGAATATCTAAAAAGATAAGGTCTGAATCGTTTTTCTGAAGGTATTCTAAAGCCAAAATCGGGTTCTCTGTAGAAAATACCAGCTCAAGAAAAGGGAGTTTTTCTACATAATGCTCAAGAAGAGAGATTGCCAGTGGCTCGTCATCAACAATAATGCATTTTATCTTATTCATCGCGTAAATCAATTTTTAAGTCTACAATAAACTCTGTTTCCGAATCTCTGATCTCCAGCTGATGGTTGGGATACAATATTTCCAGTCTTTTTTTCACATTCTGAATTCCTATTCCGGAAACGGTATCTTTCATTTTCTGTGTTTTAAAATTGAAAAGATAAAAATGCAGCACTTTATCATGATCTGAGATTTTCATTTCAAAACCTTTATCACGGAAATCTCCATGTTTAAAGGCATTTTCAACAAAAGGAACCAACAGCATTGGCGAGATCTTAAGGTGAGGATACTGAATATTTTTTTCTATGAGCAACAGCTCAGGTTTTCTAATTCTAAGTTTCTCCAGGGCAATCAGACTATCAATATATCCAATTTCCTTATCCAAAGGAATTGAATCTTTTTCAAGATCCTTTGTGCTGTATCTTAACAATTGTCCCAGTTCTTCAATTGCTGGCAAGGCTTTGTCTGATTTCTGATAGACAAGAGAGTAGATATTATTTAATGAATTAAAAATAAAATGAGGATTGATCTGGGTTTTTAATGCCTGAAGCTCTGCCTGTTTCTTTTCAATCAGCAGCTGCTTTTTGTCATTTTCAGCAACACCATATTTCTCCAGTATCCATAAAATCCCAGCTATAAAAGTAGTCAGAGAGCTATTGTAAATATTATCGAAAAAATAATAGAGAAGGCCTGTTCTTTCATCATAATTCCGGAATCCAAGAGTAGAAGGGAGGATCATTTCCTCCAAAGCATATCTCATGCTGGCAAAACACAAAAGGGTCAGAATAAAAACGAAAACCGCTGAATACAGTTTCTCAAGTTTAAAAACCTTTGGAAATATAAACAGATAGGAAATATAGAAGGTAGCAATTTTTACAATAAAGAAGGTAATTCTCAAAATATGTACTTCACCACGATTGCTCTCCGGTATAAAAAAATTAGGAGTAATAACGGTTCCAAAAAAATTGAATCCCCAATAAATAATTTGCAGCCAGATAATTTGCTTTTTATTCATACTCAAAGATAAATCTCTATCAGGATAATTCGTTAACCCTTTTCGATAAAAGCCTGTTTTTTCCCGATGAAACTTTTTTGATAAGCATAATCATGCCCTTCATCTAAATGCTATTTCATTTCAAAGGCACCTCCAATACTTTTGCCAGAGAAATGTAACACAATCGTCATTTAATCCATCATTTATCATATGAAAAAACACATTTTATTTATGGTTACCCTTGCTTGTTCTTTTGCTACAGCACAAACAAAAGACACTACCAACATTAACAAAATTGAGGCAGTAACAGTAAATGGTAAGAAAGTTCTGGTAGAGCGTAAAGTAGACCGTCTTGTTTATAATGTTCAGAATTCTATGCTTTCACAAGGAAGTTCCGGAACTGAGGTGTTGGCTGGCACTCCTTTATTACAGGTAGATGAGAGCAAAGGACTTCTTTCCATTGCAGGAAAAAATGGAGTTTCTGTCATGGTAAATGACCGGATGCTTAATCTTTCCGGATCTGAACTGATCAACTATCTCCGAAACCTTCGCTCTGAAAACATCCTGAAAGTTGAAGTGATCACGACTCCGCCTGCCAAGTATGAAGTACAGGGAAATAGCGGAATCATTAATATTGTCCTTAAAAAGAATCAGAATCTTGGATGGAACGTCTACCTGACTACTAATTACACTCAAAAAACATATGCTGCATTCAGTACGGTAGCAGGAATAAATTATCAGAATGAAAAGATTAAAGCTTCCGTAAAGCTGATGGGATATGATGGTGACAAAAAATCGGTAGAAAATTATAGAATTATAGGGCAAAGTTCTTCTATCAGCAGAAATGAGAGAAGGGATATGAATGACGGACTCGGCCTGAATGCCAATTTTGATTATTCACTTTCTAAAAACTCCAATATCGGATTGGTATACGATATTACAAAGGGCCATACCAATATGGATATCAATTCAACACAAAGTTACTTTACAGATGGTACGCCTACTTTACAAACAGAGACGGATTCAAAGCATCGTTCTCCATATACAACCCAAATGCTTAATCTGTATTTTGACCAGAAAATGGGAGAACATAAGCTAAGTTTTGGTACCAATTATTATGGAAACCTTCCTGATACGGAGGTCAATTTTACCACAAGAAATGTTGCTGATAATTCAATACAGACGGTAAGAAATCTTTCTGGTGTAGACTATAAAATCTATTTAGGGCAGGCTGATCTGACTTTAAATTTAAAAAAAATTCAGTTGGAAACCGGCGCTAAATACAGTCAGTTTTCTAATAATTCTGACATTAGATATTTCAATTTCATCCATGGAAATTATATCATAGATCCTGCAAAGAGCAATCTTTTTGATTATAATGAAAAAAATTATGCCACTTATGTCAGTGCCAGTAAAGATCTTGGTGAAAAATGGTCGGTGAAAGCAGGATTACGTTATGAATATTCACAAACCAATGGATTCTCTCCTACTACCCAGTCTAAATCCGAGAATAATTACGGAAAATTTTTCCCTACAGCCTATGTTTCTTATAAAGCCAGTCAGGATAACCAATTCAGTATTAACTATTCCCGCAGAATCAACCGTCCTTATTTCCGGGCTTTAGATCCGTTCCGATGGTATTCTAATCCTAATACGTATTATGCCGGAAACCCAAGTCTGCAACCTTCTTTTAATCATAATATTGAATTCAATTATATTTTTAAAAATAAATTCTCAGCCAATCTTTATTATCAGAGAACAAAGAATAATTTTGACCAGATTTCCTTCCTGAACGGCATTGATCTTATCAGTACCTATGAAAACTATTACAACCAGAATATTTACGGGATCAATTTCAATTATACAGATACTTTTTTCAAAATCTGGGAAAGTAATATTTCAACCTCGTTCAGTTATAATGAAACACAGATTACAAGATTTAATCTGGTTCCTAAAAACGGTCAGTCATTTTATTATTCTCTCAACAATACATTCCAGCTGAACAAGGCTAAGACCTTCATGCTATTTGTCAATTACTGGCATAATCTTCCCTCGAGAGACGGCTCCGCTTCCATCAAAGGCGTAGCAAGTTTTGATGCGGGAGCAAAAATGAGCTTTGTGGAAAAAGCCCTGCAGGTCAATCTTTCAGTGAGTGATATTTTTAAACAATCCGGATTTAAGGCTGATCTGTATTTTACAGATAATACACAATCATTCAACAACTATTGGGATGCGAGAAGACTGACATTAAGTATCACCTACAATTTTGGGAATCAGAAAGTAAAATCGAACAAAAGAGCGATCAATTTTGAAGAAAAAGATCGAGCACAATAATAATTTATAGCAAGAATTCCTGTTATTGCAGGGAATAGCTATTCGGCAGTATTAAGAAGGCTTTTTACTTCTTCTGCAGAATATGATTTTATTGAATTTTCTTCATTGAAATAAATAAAATTACTGTGCTGATTGTAACAAAATTTGTTTTTCATCGTCTAACCGAATAGTAGTAAAAACATTATGAAAAAAACTATATTCGCTTTATCTCTGGTAAGTTCTATGCTGGTTTTCTCTCAGGAAAAGAGCAATACAACTTCTAAAGAGAAACAAATTGAAGGTATTGTCATCACTAAAACTAAAAAAGCCGTTGAACAAAAGGCGGACCGTACTATTTTTGACTTTTCTGAGCAACCTCAACTGAATAATGGAAACGTTCTGGAAGGAATTAAAAAACTTCCCGGGCTTGTATCTACGGACATTGCAGGAATGATGTATCAGGGAAAAATGCTGGAAGTGTATCTTAACGGAAGACCTCTGAACATCACATCCAATGAGCTGAACTCCTTCCTGGAAGGAATGCCGGCTAATTCTGTAGAAAGAATTGAGGTAATTACCCAGCCTGGAGCTGAGTTCCCGGCTACTTCCGGAGGTGCTATCATGAATATTATCACCAACAAAAATGCCAATAAATATTTAACAGCTACTTACTCGGGGAATTATTCTTTCACGAATTATGACAAATACAGAAGCAGAACAACCAATTCTGTTAATTTAAATGCAAGAAATAAATATTTCGGATGGCAGCTGAACGTAGGACAGAATTACCGTGAAAGTATGCTGAATGGCCAGCAGGATGAGCTTTTAACAAGCCATACCGATAGATACGCACGGGGATATTTTGCAAAATCCGGATTGACTTTTGATTTAGGACAGGACAGATTATTATTAAACTACGATATTTATCACAACAATAATGACAACTACACTTTAAGTGACGGGCATGGAGATTTACCGTTCAAGAGAAATCTGAAAGATTTAAGAGAAGCTTTTTATACATCTTCGGATGTTGCTCATACCGATAATTTGAGACAGGAAGCTGTGGTAACGTATCAGAAACGTTTTGCCGACAAATCTCAAAAACTCGACTTTCAGTTTGGGTATACAAGATCAGACAGCAAATTTGCTCAGGATAACTACTTTCAGGATGGGACATTTGTAGAGTATCCCACTGAACCTCTCGATAGTCCTACTAATGGATTAAAAGATATTCTGAATAATAAATCTGTCATGAATATTGCCAACTTTAAAGTAGATTATGCCCAGCCTATCAAACTTCTTGATGGTGGAAAAGTAAGCTTTGGCGGATTGTATGAAAAACAGGATTATGATACAAAAAGTTTTGGCCTAACCAATCTTGAATATCAGAGACAGACTGCTTCAACCTATTTAGAGTTTCAGGCTAAATTGAAAAAGTTTGATTTCACCTTGGGTTCGCGTGCTGAAAACTATGATATTTCCGGAGTAACAAGATATTTTGATAAGGATGCAAAACTGGTGGAAGCGAATTTGATTCCCTTCAATAAGTTTAAGTTTTTCCCGAATGCAAGTGTACAGTATAACATGATGAATCAGGTTTATATTGCCGCGAATTACAACAGAAAAATCAGCTTACCAAGTATTTCTGCCTTAAACCCGAATAACGTGACGTTCTCCGGACCAAGTACGGAAGTAAATGGTAACCCGAATCTACAACCTACTATTTTTGATAATTATGAAATAAAAATATCCGCTTTTGATTATGCATTTATCGGATATAGTGTAAGTTCGGCAAGCAATCAGGTGGCACAGATCATCAGAAAAGACGGAAGAAAACTCTTTAATGAGCAGGTGAACATTTCAAATATGAAAATTCACAATTTCAATGTGGGATTACCCGTTCCTTTTATGATTTTCAGCAAGCCTTTGAGCGAGATTATGAAGTTTAATTTTAATCCTGATAAAATTAATTTCATGTACTTATATGCAGGTTATCAGAAACATGAAATCGACAATCTGAACAATAAAGGATTCTGGATTTTCAATATCATGACGCAGATTATTTTGCCTAAAGATATCAAACTGACAGCCAATTACAGCTATCTGACGCCAAAAGCAGGATATTTCTACTTTACAGCAGAGAAGCCTTTCAACAACTCGCTTGATATTACACTGACGAAGAAGTTTATGAACAACCGTTTGACACTTTCTGTTTTTGCGAATGATATTTTCAATGGACAGATGATGCAGGTACGTTCTAACCCACCATCAGGAACTCCGGTAATGATCTATAGTAAATATGATACAAGAAACTTCGGGCTTTCTATCAATTATAAAATTCCAACAAGAAATAAACTGGCGAAAGAGGATCCAAATATTCTTAACCAGACCAAAAAAGAAGATAACGGCGGCGTAATGCAGCAGGGACAATAATTTTTTGATGACTAGTCCTAAATAAGCGTTACATATTAATAGGATAAAAATACTAATATTTATTATATAGTTGTTGGGTTTTCCCGACAACTATATTTGTTTTTATACGTTCTTATTTTTACACTATTTTGTTTGTGCATCTGCTCCGGTGTTTTCATATAACACGACCAATGTGGTCTTTTGGTATTATAAATGTGAACTGCATCTTCTACCAATAGCTTCATTGTCTGTATATTTACCTGATAATCTTCTAATAAGAACTCTTGCTTGAGTATTCCGTTTACTCTTTCTGCAATAGCATTTGCATAAGGATCATAGCTTTCAGTCATTGAGGGTCTGATATTTTTCTTTTTCAATATTTTTTGATAAACATGACTGCAATATTGTAACCCTCTGTCGGAATGATGAATTAAGCTTTTTTTATAATTTCTTCTCTTTATAGCCATATTCAGGGCCCGCAGAGATCCCTCAGTTGCCAAACTATTAGAAAGGTCATATCCCATTATTTTCTTAGAATAAGCATCTGTAACCAAAGCCAGATAGCAATTCCTGTCTCGCCCTCCAATATAAGTGATATCTGAAACCCATACTTGTTCCGGCTGTTCCAATGGCATATTTTCTATTAGATTCTTATGCTTTCTGAATCGATGATGGGAATTGGTGGTTATTCGATAGTTTCTTTTGGGTTTTATGAGCATATGATTGGCTCTGAGTATGCTGAAAAGTTTATCTCGTCCCACATGTAATGTATGCAGAGAGTCCGCCAGCATATGATAGATCTTTCTTGTACCCACACGAGGCATCATCAAACGCAGGTTATTGACCAGTGTAATCACTTGGTCAGCCCGGGCTTGTTTTTGATCTCTAAGCCAAAAGCTTCGATAATAGTGCTGTCGGTTGATCCCGACCAATCTACAAAGATAACTTATCGTTTTTTTTGTTTCTTTGCTGAGATGCTGGATTGATCGGGAAAGGAGTTTTTTCTTACCGGAATCAAATATTCTTCCTCCGCCAGGTCTATCAATTTATCCAAAATAGCGGCTTTGTCTTCCGATTCCGTTAAACGGGTTTCAAGATATTCGTTATGACGTTCCAGACGTTTTAACTTCTCTTCCAGCTCTTTAATCTTTTGTTCAGGTGTTTGCATAGCTTTATGTTGGGAGCGGTTGTCTATATCAAAGGTACCATATTTTCTTCGCCATTCCGTTATAGTGCCGTGACCTTGAATACCATACTTACGCATTGCTGCACGATTGCCAATACTGCCACTCTCTACTTCTTTTACTACCGCCAATTTAAAGGAGACGCTGTAATCCTTTTGGCTACGTTTTACATACTGATTGTGAAATGATTCCATAAAATTACTTTTTTTGTGTAACGCTATGTTAGGACGAGACATGAGATAAAATAAAAGAGGCGGCACCTAAGGTGACCGCCTCTTTTTTGTATGGAATATAGGTTTTGGCTAAAGCCTATGGATGGTATTCTAAAAAGGAAAACGGGCTAAAGCCCGTTTCTATTGATATTAAAATGGTGTTATTTGTGAAAACATTAGTGATATTAGTGTTTATATTTAGATCAAAAATCTATTGTTTGAAATCTCCAATCCATTGCCTCTATCAATGTAAGCTGATTTATATGTACGGGAAGGCCGGTGATAATTTTTAAAGTCTGAAGAGCCATCATACTGCCTATTATTCCTGGCAAAGCGCCTAAAACACCAAGGCTGTCGCAATCCGGCATCTCTTCATCAAAAGGCGGTTCAGGGAAAATATCTCTAAGATTTTTACTTCCGTGATGATTGAAAACTGCAACCTGTCCGGAAAATCCTAAAATACTGCCATAAACAAGCGTTTTTCTCAATGTTACACAAGTATCATTCACCAGATATCTTGTTGAAAAATTGTCTGAACCGTCAATAATAACATCGTACTGAGAAAGTATTTTTTCAGCATTATTTTCATTTATTTTCTCTTCGATTCCTGTAAAGGCAACCTGATGGTTAAGTTTTTCTACAAATGTTTCGGCACTCTTCACTTTGGATAATCCTACGCTGTTTTCAGTGTGAATAATCTGTCTGTTCAGGTTATGAAGTTCCACCTCATCAAAATCTGCAACGCCTAAAGTGCCCACTCCTGCAGCAGCCAGATATTGTATAACAGGACTTCCCAATCCTCCTGCGCCAATAACGAGAACTTTGGAATCTATTATTTTCTTTTGCCCTTCCAGCCCTATTTCTTCGATAAATATCTGCCGGCTGTACCGTGAAAAGTTATCTTCTTTTTTCATACTTTATGATAATTGAACCATTAAGATTCTTTAAGTTTGTAAGGAAACTTAAGTTGAGCTTCGCTTCAAAAAAGATAGTGGCTTAAAAATCTTCGATTTTTCTTAAATAACCTTCACTTCTTCAAATTTCTTAATGGTTTAAAAATTTTAAAATCCACTATACACAGAATCCCAGTCTTTCATAACAGGGTCGTAACCCGATTTTTTGATCATGATTTTAATCTCTTCCATACTTCTCTCGTCACTGGTTTCAAACTGTTCCAGAGATTCTTTATCTACAGCATAGCCTCCCGGATTTGTTTTTGAACCGGCACTCATGGCTGTTGCTCCCAGAGATACTATATTATTTCTAAAGACCTCATTTTCTCTGGTGGAAATAGAAATTTCAAGGTCTTCATTCCAGATTCTGTAGGCACAAATAAGTTGGAGGAGGTCTTTGTCTTCCATAATAAAATTCGGTTCAATAATTCCTTCAGCCGGTCTGAGCCTGGGAAAGGAAACCGAGAATTTACTTTTCCAATATTGTTTCTGGAGATAATCTATGTGTAACGCGTTGAAAAAACTATCCACTCTCCAGTCTTCAAGTCCAAGAAGAACGCCCAGTCCAATTTTATGGATTCCTGCTCTTCCTATCCTGTCCGGTGTCTCCAACCGAAAATGGAAATTTGATTTTTTTCCTTTCGGGTGATATTCTCTGTAAACATCCTGATGATATGTCTCCTGATACACCAAAACGGAATGCACGCCTTCTTCATGAAGCAGTTTGTATTCTTCTTCCATTAAGGGTTGTACTTCAATGGAAATATTGGAAAAATGAGGTCTTAACTTGCGGACAGCATTCTGAAAGTAAGGAACTCCTACTATTTTATTGGCTTCTCCACTTACCAGCAATACGTGGTTCACACCCATTGATTTCAGAACCGATGCTTCAATCATAAGTTCCGTATCGGAAAGAGTTTTCCTTTTCAGATGATTATCCAGACTGAATCCGCAATAGGTACAGATATTCTGACATTCATTGCTGAGGTACAGCGGTGCATACAGCTGAATGGTTTTTCCAAATCTTTTTTGGGTAAGCATCTGTGTCATTCCTGCCATCAGTTCCAGTTCCTGAGAAGCGGCCGGCGACAGGAGATTCAGGAAATCCTCAAGCGTTTTATTCTTTTTTTGAAGACTGTATCTTACATCAGACAAGCTTACTTTTTCAAGCTTATTCTTTACCTCATCCCATTGGTAGTTTTCAAAAACATCTTTAAAGCTTTTCATGAGTCAGATTTATTCAAATAAAAATGAAGTGAGCGGGCTTGAAGCTTCAGCATGGTTGGCGATTGCTCCCAATCCTGATTCAAACGCTCTTCTTCCGGCAATCACACCTTCTTTAAAAGCAACAGCCATATTCAATGGATTTCCTGCAACGGCAATGGCTGTATTCACCAAAACAGCATCTGCTCCCATTTCCATTGCTTTTGCAGCATCGGATGGTGCCCCGATTCCCGCATCTACTACTACAGGAACATTACTTTGGCTGATAATAATTTCCAAAAAGTCTTGTGTTCTTAATCCTTTATTCGTTCCAATTGGTGCTCCCAAAGGCATTACCACGGCCGTTCCTGCATCTTCAAGGCGTTTGCACAAAACAGGATCAGCGTGAATGTAAGGCATTACTACAAATCCCAGTTTAGCCAGTTCTTCAGTGGCATATAGGGTTTCAATAGGATCTGGTAGCAAGTATTTTGGATCCGGATGAATTTCCAGTTTCACCCAGTTGGTTTCCAGTGCTTCCCGGGCTAACTGTGCGGCTAATACTGCTTCTTTTGCCGTTCTTGCTCCTGAAGTATTAGGCAGAAGATGAACATTGGTTTCTCTTAAAGAATCAAGCAGGTTATCTTCATGGGACCGGGCATCAATTCTTTTCAAAGCCATAGTCACCATATCGGTTTCTGATGCAATGACAGACTGCACCATATCTGTGAGACTTCCGAACTTTCCTGTTCCTAAAAACAGTCTTGATTCAAAAATTCTTCCTGCTATTTCTAATTTCTGATTGTTCATATCATTACTTTGTTTAGTTCTTTAATAATGGTAGGCTGCTTGGTAATAAGCCCTGAAACGGAAACACCATAAATTCCGATCTTCTGTAACGGTAAAATATCTTCAAGGGTAACACTTCCGATGGCAAATATTTTGGGAATATCTATTGATTTTTCTCTTAATCCATCAATGATATTCTGATACCCTTTAAACCCAAGAACAGGGCTCAGCTTTTCTTTAGTGGTGGTAAATTTCAATGGTCCCAAACCAATATAATCACAGGATTCTTTAATTCTTTGAATGACATCTGAAAGCGTATTCGCTGTTCCTCCAATGATTTTATTTTCACCTAAAATCAGTCTTGCTTTTTCGATAGAGCTGTCATTTAATCCCAAATGCACACCATCAGCATCTATTTCTTTTACCAGCTGTACATGGTCATTGATGATACAAACTGCATGATATTCTGAACAAAGCTGTTTTGATATTTCACAGAGACTGATCAATTCATTTTCCGGAGCATTTTTCCATCGAACCTGAACCCATTGGATTCCATTGTCCAAGGCTTTTCGGATATGAAGCTCCTGTTCCTGTTTTGTATTTCCCTGTGATATGTATTGTAATTTTTCCATATTTTCTATGAATGCGTTCCCAGTAAAGTGGGATTGCTTTTTAAAAATTTTTCAATGTATGATTTCCCATTCCGGCAGGCCGTTTCCCTATTTTCACCTTTGGCGAGCTCTGCTGCGATGGCAGAAGATAAAACACAGCCGGAACCATGTTTAGGAAAATATGCTGTACTTTTTTCCCGCGGAAGTAAAAGAGTTTCTTTTTCATTTTCAACTAACACATCCGTTCCTAAATGATCTTCTCTATGGCCACCTTTAATCAGTAATGCACATTGATGAGTATCCGGTAAAAGATTATTTTCCTTTAAAACACTGTATTCGTTATAATTGGGAGTTATTAAACTAAGTTTATTAACCGTATTCTTTAATTGAGGAAGTGTTTCAAGATCAAAAAAAGTAAATTGGGAAGTACTTTTCAGAACAGGATCCCAAACGATTTTTACTTCAGAATTGCTTTCTTTAACTGTTTCTACAATCTTACTTAGAAATTCTGCATCTTTTACAATTCCGATTTTCACTGCTGAAACCGGATAATTTTCCATCAACACCTGAATCGCTTCTGTGATTTCTTTTACAGGACGCCATTCCAGACTCAGGCATTGGGAAGCGGTTTGTAATGTCAATGCTGTACACACTCCCAGTCCCATCACCCTTAATTGTTCAAAGGTTTTACTGTCTGATAGCAAACCTGCTCCTCCGCTAGGGTCGAAACCCGCAATACTTATGACATAAGGACGTTCCTGCATTCTTTGAATACTTTTAAAGGTTCTTCACTTTCCCAGATGGCCCCTAACAAAGCTGCTCCATCGGCATCTGTTTCGAAAACTTCGTGGATATTATTCTGGTCAATTCCACCAAGAGCGATCAATTTTACATCCGGATTGTTCCGCTGTGCTATTTCATGCTTAATAGTAGAATCAAGTCCATAGCCCTTTTTGGATATACTTGGAAAGAAAGGGCTTATGAAAGCATAATCCCATTCTTTGTCCAAAGTATTGTATGTTGTAATATCGTGCACTGAAGTTGAAATGATATTTTCTTCTGCAAAAGGCTTGTATACTTCTTCCTTCCGATCAATCTCCCTGAAATGAAACCTTGAAATGTTATATTCTTTCCCCAGATCGAAATGAGTATGCAATACCAGCTGTGAATGAAAAATGTCATCAATTTGGCTGATAAACTCAATCATTTCATCTCGAGTAATCCATGGTTTACGGATATGAAGAAGGTCTAGTCCTTCCTGAAACATCTGATTAATAAAACCTGTTTCGTTCGGGACAATCAATTCAGGAGTAATAACGAGAATCATATATAAATTTCTTTCCCTTTTTCAATGAATTCCTGAGACTTATCCAGCATTCCTTTTTCTGCAGACTCACGGATTTCCTGAGTAATTTTCATCGAGCAGAATTTCGGTCCGCACATAGAACAGAAATGGGCAATTTTTGCTCCTTCTGCCGGAAGTGTTTCATCATGATAAGCTCTTGCCGTCTCTGGATCTAATGAAAGATTAAACTGATCTTCCCATCTGAATTCAAATCTGGCTTTACTTAATGCATTGTCTCTGTACTGTGCTCCCGGATGACCTTTTGCTAAGTCTGCCGCATGGGCTGCCAGTTTATAAGTAATTACCCCAACTTTTACATCATCTTTATTCGGAAGGCCTAAATGTTCTTTTGGTGTTACATAACAAAGCATCGCACAGCCAAACCAACCGATCATCGCCGCCCCGATTCCTGAGGTAATATGATCATAACCTGGTGCAATATCCGTCGTTAAAGGACCTAAAGTATAAAATGGAGCTTCATGGCATTCTTCCAGCTGTTTTTCCATGTTTTCTTTGATCATATGCATCGGAACGTGGCCCGGGCCTTCGATCATTACCTGTACATTATGTTTCCATGCAATTTTTGTCAGTTCACCTAAAGTTTCCAGTTCTGCAAACTGAGCGGCATCATTGGCATCTGCAATGGATCCGGGACGAAGACCGTCTCCCAGAGAGAAAGCTACATCATATTTCTTCATGATCTCGCAGATCTCCTCAAAATGAGTATACAAAAAGCTTTCTTTATGATGGAACAAACACCATTTCGCCATGATTGATCCTCCTCTGGAAACAATTCCGGTTACTCTTTTAGCGGTTAAATGGATGTATCTTAACAGAACACCAGCATGAATAGTGAAATAAGAAACGCCCTGCTCTGCCTGTTCAATCAGAGTATCTCTGAAAATTTCCCATGTCAGATCTTCCGGAACACCTTTTACTTTCTCCAATGCCTGATAAATAGGAACGGTACCAATTGGAACCGGACTGTTTCTGATGATCCACTCTCTTGTTTCGTGAATATTTTTTCCGGTTGAAAGATCCATAATAGTATCTCCTCCCCATCTGCAGGCCCAAACCGCTTTTTCTACTTCTTCTTCAATGCTGGATGAAACAGCACTGTTTCCGATATTGGCATTGATTTTCACCAGAAAATTTCTTCCAATGATCATCGGTTCACTTTCAGGGTGATTGATATTATTAGGAATAATTGCTCTTCCGGCAGCAATTTCGTCTCTTACAAACTCCGGAGTAATTTTACTTTTCGGAGTATTTGCTCCAAAGCTGTGTCCCGGATGCTGAAAAGCCATTTCTTTTGATACGGAATCAAGCTGTTCAATTCTTTGATTTTCTCTGATCGCTACGTATTCCATTTCCGGAGTAATGATTCCCTGTTTTGCATAATAAAGCTGGGTAACTTCTTTTCCTTCCTGCGCCACTTTAGGTTTATGGTCATAGGAAAACCTCAGTTCATCAAGACGTGGGTCTGCTAAACGGGCTTTTCCGTATTCTGAGGTAATTCCTTCCAGAATATTCACGTCATTTCTATCCAGAATCCATTGTTCTCTGATTCTCGGAAGTCCTTTTTGAATGTCAATAACTGCATTTTCGTCAGTATAAGGTCCTGAAGTGTCGTAAATGGTTACTGGAGCATTATGTTCAAAGCCGCCATTGCTAAGTTTGGTTGGGCTAAGCTGTATTTCACGCATTGCTACATTGATAGGATGTAATGTTCCTTCAACATAGATTTTCTTTGAGTTCGGAAATGGCGAACATGTAATGGAGTGAGCCATAAGTATTGGTATTAAATATGAGAATTAACCGCCTTGAGTGGCAGTAATGATTAAAACTGAATCGTTATTGTTAAGGATGGTTTCCGCCCAGACTGACAGGGGAATAATGCGATTGTTGAGGGCTACAGCAATACCCTTTTTCTTTCCGGGTAGCTCAATAGCCAGTAATGCTTCCAGGTTTTCAGGAAGTACATCAAATGTTTTTCGGGTGTGGTTGATTATAAGTTCCATTCCTAATAATTTTAAATATACTTTAGGAATGGCCATTATTGTACAATAGAATGTACAGCAAAAGTCATCTACTTTTCCCTACGCTGGTATGATCCAGATCAGGTTCAAAGGGTAAAGTCTCAGTCTGTTGATACAGACACCCCTAAAGTTGGGAACGAAGTTAGACATTATTTTGAAATAAGCAAAATTGATTTTTGCTTATAATGAAAAAAGACCATCTCGGTTTTGAGACAGTCTTCATTTTTATTTTAAATAGTTCTTTAGTAAAAAAGCTTCAAGCTTCCATCAGAATTATATTGATTAGTCCAATTTGATTGGCTCAGAAAAAATTCGGAACTATAAGGTTTATATTCTTTTGAGATCATTCTTTGAGGATTATTTTTTGATAATGACAAATAGAAATAATCTTCAAAAATACCTAAATTCTTAAATGGATTTTGTGCAGCATCGAAGTTATCAAATGTAATTTCATTCGTAATATAAGCATCAATATTATTATGCTTTTCAGTTTTAGTTGCCTTTTCTAAATTTCCTGAATTATTATAAATAAACTTTTCTACGTAGGTCAAAATATAATCTTGAGGGTCAGTCGGATCGTAGGGAACATTAGGATATTCAGTTAAAATCTCAATTAATTTTCCTGAAGTATCATAAGTATAGGTCAAATACTTATCCATATATGAATTATTAACCTGTGGAATAACTACTTTAACAACTCTACCTTGATTATCAAATTCAAATTTCCTTTCATTCAACTGAGCATTAAATGATGGATCTGAGCTATAACTTCCTACAACAGCTGTATTTCCCGTATAAGATATTTTAGTATAAATCAGATTTGTAAATCGGTCCGGAGCCCCCGAAGCTCCTGTAGACTTCAAAATTCCTCCTGTTTTTTTACTAATTCTTCCCTGAGCATCATATTCAAACATATAATTTTGTTCCAATCCATTAAAGACAGGTGACAAAACAGGATAATTCCACGATATTTTACTAGTATTTTTATTAATCGTCTGTTGCGAATGATCAACCGGCAATTCATCATTGTCTGAACAAGATGCCATAACCAGCAATGTGGCTAATAAAAGTGATTTGAATTTCATGGTATAGTTGTTATGATATGCTTATTCTTCACAAGCTCTCCAGATCGCATCATTTTGCGGCACCGGAGCTGTAATTTCAATATTTTCTTTGGTAACGGGATGAATAAATTCCAGCTTTCTTGCATGAAGATTAATTCCTCCATCCGGGTTGGAACGTGAAGCTCCATATTTCAGATCGCCTTTGATCGGAATTCCTGTTTTAGATAATTGTGCTCTGATCTGATGATGTCTTCCTGTTTCAAGGTCAATTTCAAGCAACAAATAATTGTCTAATGTTTTGATCACATGATAAGTCAGAATGGCTTCTTTTGCACCTTCAGTAGCTTTCGGAAAAACAATGGCTTTATTGTTTTTTTCGTTTTTCTTCAGGTAATGGACCAATCTTTGGCTTTGTGGGATCATTTCTTTTCCTACAACCGCCCAATAGGTCTTTTTCACTTCACGGTTTTTCACCATTTGCGTAAGACGGGAAAGCGCTTTGGAGGTTTTTGCATAGATTACCAGCCCGGATGTAGGACGGTCTATACGATGAACCAAGCCGAGAAAAACATTTCCCGGCTTAGCATCTCTTATTTTTATAAAGTTCTTGATGGATTCTAATAGTGATTCATCTCCGGTTTTGTCACCCTGTACAAGCTGACCTACCTTTTTATTAATCACCAGAAGATGGTTATCTTCATATATAATCTGCTCCTTCATATTTCTTCCGTCTATCTTCTTCTATTGGATAATGAAAGGATAATTCCTGCCAGAAGTCCTACTGTTTTTAGTGCAGAAAGTTTTGAATCTTCCGGAATGAATGCTCCCAATACACAGATGGCAGCGGCAGCATACATAGCATAGACAAAGTTTTTGTTAGTAAGCAATGGCGCCTGAATAAAGAAGCTGGCTCCTATCAGAACATAAAAAACTTTTCTTGAAAGTAAATGATTGATTTCCGGAGAAAATAAATTAAACCATCCTACAGCAAGGCAAATCAAAGCTGCGATAGATAATATTCCCTGGATAGATTGTTGTTGATTCTGCATGGATTAATAACTTTCGTTTTCGTTGGGAAACTCTACATTCTTCACATCTTTTACATATTGAGAAACGGCTCCTGTAATTTCTGTGTAAAGGTCAAGATATCTTCTTAAGAATTTCGGGCTGAATCCCTTGTTCATTCCTACCATATCATGATATACCAAAACCTGTCCGTCACAATCTGCTCCGGCACCGATTCCGATGGTAGGGATAGAAATGCTTTCTGTAACTTTTTTCGCCAATTCTGCAGGTATTTTTTCCAATACGACAGAAAAACAGCCTAATTCTTCCAAAAGCTGTGCATCCGCAATCAGTTTTTCAGCTTCCGCCTCTTCTTTAGCTCTTACTTTATACGTTCCGAATTTATAAATGGACTGTGGTGTTAGCCCCAAATGTCCCATTACCGGAATTCCGGCATTGATAATTTTTTTAATAGACTTGGAAATTTCCTTTCCGCCTTCAATTTTCACAGCATGTGCTCCACCTTCCTTCATCATTCTTACCGCAGATTCCAATGCTTTTTCAGGATTACTCTGATAAGTTCCGAAAGGTAAATCTGCTACCACCAAAGCTCTGTCGGTTCCTCTTACCACACTTTGGGCATGATAGATCATTTGATCCAGCGTAATAGGCAATGTAGTTTCAAAACCAGCCATTACATTCGCTGCAGAGTCTCCAATTAAAATAGCATCTACTCCACCTGCATCTACCATCTTTGCCGTGGTAAAATCATAGGCTGTAAGCATTGTTATTTTTTCCTTGTCGAATTTCATCTTACGCAAGGTTTCAGTCGTAACTTTTTTAATTTCAGAGTGAACAGACATAATTTATCTATTTTTAAAAGTTAAAAAGTCGGCCTTCAGCCGACTTAAGTTTTTGTATGATTTATAAAACTACGTGACCGAGTTTCATGAGTTTGTCGTGGTTTAAGATCTTGATATTTCTTCCGTCCACTTCAATCAGACTATCCTGTTTGAATTCTGAGATGAGACGGATGGCACTTTCTGTAGCGGTACCGATAATATTGGCAATTTCTTCCCTTGTTAATGAGATTTTGATAAAACCTTCAGGATCTACCCCCAGTTTCTGCTCCAGAAGCAGCAGAATTTCTGCCAGTCTTTCTCTTACCGTTTTCTGGGCAAGGAAAGTAATGGTATTGGACGATTCTCCTAATTCGTAAGAAATTTTTTGAAGCATTACGAAAGACAGCTGTGGGTCTACTTCCAAAAGATACATAAAGATATCCGCTGGTAAGAAAACACATTCAATATCTGTCATTGCTTCTGCTTTGGCCTGGAAATTTTCCCCGCAAAGCAAAGAACGATAGCCGATGATATCCCCTTCTTTGATAAATCTTAAAATTTGATCCTTCCCGAATGCTCCTGATTTTGAAAGTTTGGCAGCCCCTTTTTCCAGAACATATACTCCTTTTGGAGTTTCACCATCCTCGAAAATGGTATCATGTTTCTGAAAACTCAGTTTCTTTTTGCCATTAATGTATTTTTCAAAATCTGCGCTAGAAAGTCTTTCTTTAAATGATTTATCATTAAAAACTCTGGCGAACCTCTCTTCAATTGCTATCTGTTGTTCCTGCGGCATTTTATATGATATTTATCACAAAAATAGAACTTTTTAACACGATAAACAAAAAAATTTGTTATAATTTTGTAGTTCAATATTTTATGGGGTGAGCGAGAACTGTTTTCATTGTGGTCAAGGGATAGAAAAAGAGAGAATTTTATTTAATGAAAAGACTTTCTGTTGTAATGGATGTAAGTCTGTTTACGAAATTCTAAATTTAAATAATTTAAGCAATTTCTATGAGCTTAATAAAGGAGCGGGAATTCGTCCGAATGATGAAAATTCTACTCAATTTGACTATCTGGATACGCCGGAAATCTTTGAAAAAGTTACTGATTTTTCTGAAGGAAGCACCAGTCTTGTTACATTCAAAATCCCTGTAATTCATTGCTCTTCCTGTATCTGGCTATTGGAAAGTCTTCATACTTTAAATACCCACATCAAATATTCGCAGGTCAACTTTACAAGGAAGACCTTACAGATCTCATTCAATCATAACGATCTGAAATTAAGCGAACTCGCTAAATTTTTAACCAATCTGGGATATAAACCAGTGATCAGCCTTGAAACTGCTGATAAAAATGAAGATCATCTCGACAAATCTTTATTAGTAAAATTTGCCATTGCAGCCTTTGCTTTCGGTAACGGAATGTTCCTTGCCTTTCCTGAATATATCGGAGGGGAAGATTATTGGATGGAACACTATAAAGGTTTATTCAGAACTTTAATATTCCTTCTGGCAACCCCTGTGGTCTTCTACTCAGCTTCAGATTATTACAAATCTGCATGGTATGGTTTAAAAAACAAGATCGTCAACATTGATGTTCCGATTGTTTTAGGAATTTTTGTTCTTTACGGAAGAAGTATTTATGAAGTGGTAACAGATTATGGCCCAGGATATTTCGATACCCTTTGCGGACTTTTATTCTTCATGCTTCTCGGGAAAATTTTCCAGAAAAGAACGTACAATGCTCTTTCCTATGACAGAGATTACAAATCTTTCTATCCGATTGCCGTAACGAAAGTTGATTTCGAAGGAAAACAGGATAATATCTTACTGTCTGAAATAAAAGTGGGTGATAGAATTCTGGTTAGAAATCAGGAAATCATCCCTGTTGACGGAATTTTGATCAACGGAGAAGGAAATATTGATAACAGTTTCATCACCGGAGAAAGCGAAAGCATCAGTAAACAACCCGGAGATAAAATTTTCGCGGGAGGGAAACAGATCGGATCTTCTTTAGAGCTTGAAGTGATTAAAAACGTAGACCAAAGTTATTTAACCCAGCTTTGGAATAAAGAAGCATTTAAAAAACACGAAACAGGACTTGACACGTTAACAAATAACGTCAGTAAATATTTCACATTCATCATTTTAGGTATCGCTTTAGTTGCCGGAACGTATTGGTATTTTATTGATTTAAACAAAATGTTCCAGGTTATTTCAGCCATCCTGATCATTGCATGTCCTTGTGCTCTTGCGTTGTCTGCACCATTCACTTTCGGACACATTATGAGGATTTTAGGTCGAAATAAGTTTTATGTAAAAGATACTTTAACGATTGAAAAAATCGCGAAGCTCGATACCATTGTTTTTGACAAAACTGGAACGATTACCCACAGAAAGAAATCCAATATCAAATACGAGGGAGATGAAATTAATGAGTTTGATTCTCTGAATATTAAAACATTATTAAAGAACTCCAATCACCCGCTTTCAAAATCATTGTATGAATTCATTGAAGTAAATGATGATTATTTCCCGGTAGAGAATTATGTTGAAATTTCCGGAAAAGGATATGAAGCCAGCGTAAGAGGAAATCTTTATAAAATTGGTTCTGCCCGTTATAACAACCAAGAGCCTAAAAACCTTGAAACAGCAGTTTATATCAGCAAAAACGGTGCATATTTAGGTAAGTTTATCTTTAAAAACGAGTACCGCCCGAAACTGAGAGAACTTTTCACAAAACTCACCCACTACAAAATATTTATCCTGAGCGGAGACAATTCCTCAGAAGAAAACCAGCTGAAAGAGCTTATCCCGAATTACAAAGGAATGGCCTTTAATCAGAGCCCGGAAGACAAACTGAATTATATCAAAAACCTTCAGGATCAGCATATGAAAGTAGCTATGCTTGGAGATGGTCTTAATGATGCAGGAGCTTTAAAACAAAGTAATGTAGGAATTGCTATTGCAGACGACACCAATAGTTTCACCCCATCTTCTGATGTCATTATGAACGGTGATAAAGTGGTAACTCTTGACCATTACCTGAACGTTTGCAAAGGCTCTATCACCATTGTGAAAATGACATTTATAATCAGTTTCCTATACAATATCGTTGGTTTAAGTTACGCTGTTACAGGACATATGCATCCGCTTTTTGCTGCAATCATCATGCCAATCAGCTCGATCACGGTGGTTACCTTTACTACACTTTCAACCTGGATATTAGGTCGTAAACATTTCAAAAAACAGGCGTAAAAGCCCTTATTTAGACTGATTTTAAATTAGCTGAAATCGGCATTTCGTGATGAATGTCATTATTTTTCACTAAATTTGAACCCCGAAAATAGGTTAATTTTGTTGTCCAATGGATATTCTATATTTAATGATCCTCTGCAGTGTTTCTTTAGCTGCGATTTTCTTGGTCGTATTTATAGTGTATGCCCGAAAAGGACAGTTTGAAGATGATGAATCTCCTGCTGTCAGAATCCTTTTTGATGATGAAAAAATCAAAGAAAATGATGAAACTGGCGACAAAAATAAAGACGAGAAAGAAATAGGAGAAAATAATAAAAATTGAGAAAAATAGTGAATAGTTGATATGGAAACACAGAAGTTTAGTTATGACAATAGTATTGTCCGTGCGTTCCTTTATGCGACCTTAGTTTTCGGTCTCATTGGATTTACGTTCGGGCTTACGGCGGCATTAATGCTTTTCTACCCTGAATTACCTGAATTCTTTTTCGGGACAGATGACACAACCATTAAAAGTTTGGCATCCGGTAATATTGAAGGGTTAATAAACACTCATGGTGCATTTGGTTTTGGTAGAATCAGAATGTTGCACACCAATACCGTAATCTTTGCATTCGTTTGTAACATCGTTTACACGGGTATTTATTACTCATTACAAAGATTATTAAAAACAAGAATGTACAGTGACACCTTGTCTTGGTTACATTTCTGGACTTGGCAGTTTATGATCGTTGCTACGTTCGTTACGTTCTTTATGGGGATCAATACCTCTAAAGAATATGCTGAACACGAGTGGCCGATCGACATATTGATCGCATTCTCATGGATCATTTTTGGTATCAATATGTTCCTGACTATTTCGAAGAGAAGAGTAAGACACCTTTATGTAGCCATCTGGTTCTACATCGGTACATGGATTGCAGTAGCAATGCTTCACATCTTCAACAACCTTGAAGTACCTTTATCTTTCACAGGCTGGAAATCTTATTCAGCATATGCAGGGGTAAAAGATGCTATTGTACAGTGGTGGTATGGTCACAATGCGGTTGCATTCGTATTGACGACACCGGTTCTAGGTTTAATGTATTACTTCCTTCCGAAGGCTGCAGACAGACCGGTATTCTCTTATAAACTGTCTATTATTCACTTCTGGTCATTAATTTTCGTATATATCTGGGCTGGTCCTCACCACCTTCAGTATACAGCTCTTCCAGCTTGGGCTCAGGCGGTAGGAACAGGGTTCTCTATCATGCTTATTGCACCATCTTGGGGAGGAATGTTAAATGGTCTTCTTACGTTAAGAGGAGCTTGGGATAAAGTAAGAGAAAATCCTATCCTTAAGTTCTTCGTAGTAGCTGTTACTTGTTATGGTATGGCAACGTTTGAAGGGCCGCTTTTGGCAACTAAAAACATCAACAAAATTGGTCACTTTACGGACTGGGTTATCGGTCACGTACACTTAGGAGCTCTTGGATGGAATGGTTTCATGGCATTTGGGGTTATCTATTATCTGGTACCAATTATGTGGAGAACAAAACTTTGGTCTGTAAAATTAGCTAACTGGCATTTCTGGTTAGGTACTTTAGGAATTATCTTCTATGCAGTACCAATGTATATTTCAGGATTTACACAAGGATTAATGTGGAAGCAATTCAACCCGGATGGAACATTATTATGGAAAAACTGGTTGGATACTGTAACGGCAATTATTCCTTACTTTAAAATGAGATTCGTAGGAGGTTTATTCTATATTTCAGGATCTATCTTAATGATCGTAAACGTAATTGCTACGGTAAGAAAAGGATCATTCCAGAAAGAAGTTCCTGCTGAAGCTCCTGCATTGGCAAACATCAGCAAGAACAGAAAAGAAGGAGAAGGAACTCACCTTTGGTTAGAGAGAACTCCTGTATTACTAGGTATTTTATCTTTCATTACAATATCTATCGGTAGTTCAATTGAAATTATCCCTACACTATCTCTTAAGAAAAGTGTACCTACCATTTCTGCAGTGAAGCCTTATTCACCGCTTGAACTTGAAGGTAGAGATATTTATATCCGTGAAGGATGTAATGCTTGTCACTCTCAGATGATCAGACCGTTCAGAGATGAGATCACAAGATTCAACGGTAAGAACGGACAATACTCCAAGGCTGGAGAATTCGTATACGACAGACCATTCCTATGGGGTTCTAAGAGAACAGGACCGGATTTACATAGAGAAGGTGGTAAAAACCCAAGTTCTTGGCACTACAAGCACATGTATAACCCAAGATCTACTTCTGCTGGTTCAATCATGCCTCGTTACCCTTGGTTAATTGCTACTGACTTAGACAGAACTAAGATGGTAGACAAAATGAAGCTGATGAAAAATGTATTCGATGTACCTTATACTAAGGCTCAAATCGATTCTGCAGACAAATGGGCTAATAACCAATCAGCAAAAATTGTAAAAGATATCTTCTCTGAAGCAAATGACCTTAAGCAGGCTTATGCAAAGAGACCTCAGGGAGAACTAGAGAAAAAAGAAATTGTAGCTCTTATTTCTTATCTTCAGAGATTAGGAACTGATATCAAAACAACTGAAATCAAAACAGCAAGTAATAACTAAAACATTAAAAGGTTCATATGATTCCTCAGAACTTTAAAGATATATTATCCAATACAGAAAACGCTGGCTTTTACCAGACGTTGGCTCTGATTTTCTTTATGCTTTTCTTCGTTGCTCTGGTAATCTATGTTTTTAGCAGGCCTAAAAAATATTACAAAGAAGAGGAAGAGGCACCACTTGGGGATGATGAGGATGACAATTTTAATTTAAAAAATTAAACTATTTTTATGAAACAAAGAACACCTGTTGTCGTAAACATCTTAATAATAATAGGACTTTTAATAGTTTTTTATTATTTGTTTGTACAAAGCTACGCGTTCCTAGCTTCGCCTTACTTCTGGGGAACAGTTGTGATCGCTGGTATCCTTGCCTATATTCATAGTGCTATTGGAGACCTGATTGAGAACAACAAATTCAAAAAATTATCTCCGGAAGAGAAAGCAGCTTACTTAGCTGAAAAGAAAGTACCTTTCTTGAGAAGAATGTATGATGCAGCTTTCAAAAAGCAATCTGAAACTGAAGAAAAAGATATCCTTATTGACCACGGTTTCGATGGAATCATGGAGCTGGATAACCAGTTACCAAAATGGTGGGTAGGTTTATTCTATTTTGGGACCGCTTTTTGTATTGTATATATTGCAGCATACTCTTTCACAGACTTCGCTCACCCGTTAAGCGAATATGAAAAAGAATATAAAGAACAAATGGCAAGCATCAAAGAATTTGAAGCAAACCAGCCTCCTGTAACGATTGAAACAGCTAAATACTCAGCTGATAACATTGCAGAAGGTAAAGAATTATTCAAAACAAACTGTGCATCTTGTCACAAAGAAGACGGTAGTGGAGGTATCGGACCAAACCTTACTGATAACTACTGGATCAACCAGCCTGAGAAAACGTTATTTAAAAACGTATTCCACATGGACTGGAATGGTTCTCCTACTAACCCTGCGATGAGAGCATTCGGTAAAAACGGAGAAGTTTCAGGTGCAGAGATTGAAAAGATTGCAGCATATGTATATCACATCAATCAGGAACAACCACCAGTGACTCAGGCTCAAGGAGGAGCAGCTCCTCAAGGAACTGAAGCGCATTGGGAAAAAGAATAATTTAAAAAATTAGAAAACATATGAAAAAAACATAATTTGTTATTAGATTAAAATAGTAACGAATTATGTTTTTTCTTTTTTAAAACCTATTATATATGTCAGACATAGAAGAAATAGAAGTACGCGGCGGACAGGGACAGGTTCTGGACCCTGAGACTTACAGAGATTCTATAGGGACAATGGAGCAATCCGGAAAGAGAAGATGGGTATTTCCAAGAAAACCTAAAGGAAAATACACCAACTATAGAAACATTGTAAGCTATCTCTTATTAATCATTTATTTTGCATTACCATTTATCAAGATCAATGGTAACCCATTATTACTATTCAACGTCATAGACAGAGAATTTTTCATCTTTGGACAGCCTTTCTATCCACAGGACTTTTTTATCCTTACTTTGGGTGCTATCGCATCTTTAATCTTCATTATTGTTTTTACGATTGCGTTCGGAAGAATTTTCTGCGGGTGGATTTGCCCTCAGACAATTTTTATGGAATCGATTTTCCGTAAGATCGAATATCTGATTGAAGGTGACCGAAACAAGCAGATGAAGCTGGACAGACAGGAGTGGAACAGTGAGAAAATCTGGAAAAGAAGCTTGAAATGGACAGTTTATGTTATCATTTCATTAATTATTACTCACTTTATGTTCATGTACATCGTAGGATATGAACAGGTATTTAAAATTATTGGTGAAGGGCCATTTGCCCATCCAACTAATTTTATTGTCATGATTCTTCTTACCGCTGCATTTTATTTTGTATTTGCATGGTTCAGAGAACAGGTTTGTACACTGGTATGCCCGTACGGAAGACTTCAGGGAGTATTGATTGATAAAGATACCATCAATGTTTTCTACGATTTCAAAAGAGGAGAAAACAGATCAAAATGGAGAAAAGGGGAAGACAGAAAAGCGGCCGACAAAGGAGACTGTATAGACTGCCATCAATGTGTAGTGGTATGTCCTACCGGAATTGATATCAGAGACGGACAGCAGTTGGAATGTATCAACTGTACTGCCTGTATTGATGCCTGTGATGAAGTTATGGAAAAAGTAGGTCTTCCAAAAGGACTGATCCGATATGCTTCTGAGAACGAAATTGAAAAAGAAACTCAGTTCAAATTTACAGGAAGAATGAAAGGTTTCAGTATATTTCTTTTCCTTCTTGTAGGTTTCTTGGGATATCTACTGTATAGCCGTGGTGAGATGGAGGCTAAATTCATCAAACCTGCAGGAAGTACATTCTTTGTAAGAGACGGTAAAATTACCAATACCTATAATTATACCTTCCTTAATAAAACGAACGAGAAAAAAATCGTCACCATCAAAGTAATAGATCCTGCCCATGGTGAGATCACTTACAGTGCATCAAGTAAAATTCAGGTAGACAGAGACAAAATTTCTAAGGGAACCATCAATATCAGCTTCCCGGAAAATGATATGAAGCTCTCTAAACAAAATATTACCATTGGTGTTTATGATATGAAAGGTAAATTGATAGACTCATACCAGACATATTTTGAGGGACCATTCAAACTGCAATTTTAATTAGAAAAAAATGAAGAACTTTAGTTGGGGACACGGTGTTGTAATTGCATTACTTGCATTCATAGTTTTTATATTATCCATGATGTTTCTTTTCCCGAACGGGCAGAAGAATTCTGAAATGGTAACAGATAACTATTACGAAGAAGAATTGAAGTACCAGGATGTGATTGATGCCAAGAAAAAAGCTGATGAGCTGCAGGAAAAACCTGTTTACAGCCAGGACACCAAGGGAATAAAAATTACTTTTCCAAAAGAATATAATAACTCAAATACTACGGTAAAATTTGTTTTGAACAGAACCGACGACCAGAATTTAGACATCAAAAAATCTGTACAGCTTGATGCCAGCCAGTCTTTCACAATCCCTGCACAGGTATTGAAGGTAGGAAACTACACGTTAAGATTAAGTTGGAGCAAAGAAAAAACAGACTATAGAATGGATTATGATGTGATATGGAAATAGGACTTATTGTATCGGCTATTGCTTTAGGCTTTGCTTCCGGCTTTCACTGTATCGGAATGTGTGGTCCTATTGCCTTGTCGATGGGATTAACTAAAAAACAGGCCGCTAACTTCTATCTTCAGAACCTTACTTATCAATTCGGAAGAATTTTCACCTATTCATTATTGGGTGCGCTTCTGGGAATTATCGGACAGGGATTTGAAATAGCAGGTTTTCAGAAATATCTGACTATTACAGCCGGAGTTCTCCTCATTATTATGGCTATATTTTCATTTGGCGGAAAAGATTTTGCTTCAAAAATTCCTTTCCTATCCAAATTCCTGTACAGTGTAAAAATGAACCTGGGAAAACTTCTTCAGAAAGCAGATTATCGCTCAAGATTCTCTACAGGACTTCTGAATGGTTTCTTACCATGTGGAATGGTGTACATGGCACTTACCGCCAGTCTAGCAGGCGGAGGAATATGGCAGGGAGCTTTATATATGGCTTTATTTGGTCTGGGAACCCTTCCGTTCATGTTTGCCATTGTTTTGGCCGGGAATCTTATGAATCAGGCCTTCAGGGTAAAAGTTCTAAAAGCTGTTCCGGTGATCATGATTATTTTAGGAGGATTATTCATCCTGAGAGGTCTTGAACTCGGTATTCCTTATGTTTCTCCGAAAGCTGAAGCAATGACGATTATTAAAGACCCCAACGGAGCGGTGAACTGCCATTAATTAGAATGTATAATATACCATGAAGAAAACAATCGTCTTATTTTTAATAAGTCTGTTTACCCTACAATCCTGCAGCATTAATACCGAAGTAATCTATCATAAGGATACAGCCACCTCTATGATTACTGATGTAGATACCAGAGAATTTATGGCAGAGATGCAGGCTATGACTCCTGATTCCCTGAAACAGGAGAAATTTAATGAGCTGGATCGATTCCCAACAGTATGGACCAGCATGCATGATATTCTAAAGAAAGAAGGAAAACTTAAAACGGAAAATCAGGATACGCTCAGAATGCTGAAAAAAGTTTTTCTGAAATCCACAAAAGATGGCAACAATCCTATTCCCGCTGGATTTTCCTTTAAAATGGATCATTTTACTCCCCATGATTATGAGATCATTAAAAATTTCAATAAAGACGAAAAATTACCCTTTGATCAAAATTTACTCAATACCTGGGATGGTAAAACACTAACCATTAACACCGATTTTTTCAATCTTAATAATATTGAAGAAGTACTTCGCTCTCAAGGTTCTAAAGAGGAAACGGAAAAAATGGAGGGAATGATGATGATGTTTGTCAAAAATATCGGGACGACTTTAAAATTTGAAAATAAAATAAAATCAATCACCGGTAAACATGACTGGCTGAAACAGGTTGACGATTATTCTGTAAGGATAGAATATGATCTGAAAGCCCTGAATAACAAAGATTCAAAATTCAAAAACGCAGATAGAAAGATCATTATCATTACTGAATAAAAATAATAAAAAAACAAAAGCCCGGATTAGTGATCAGGGCCTTTATTTTTTCATTAAATAATGTGTTTAATTAGTAATTAACGTTGCTATAATAGAAGATTGTGAAGAATACACATTCCAGGTAAATGTACCTGCATAAGCACCGGTTGTACCATTATATTTATAAACATCTTTTGCAACCACATCGAAAGCATAAGCAGTTCCTTTGGTAACATTTATTTTACCAATAATACCTGTCGTTTCAGGGTTCATTCCCGCCACTGGAGGATTACCGCTACCTATTGGTGTTGACATTCCATAAAATGTTTCAATACCATTAACCTTTATGGCGATCTGCGTATTGGTGAAAACAAGGCTTCCAGATCCGGAGCTTTCCCCCAATGCTGTATAAATATTAGCCTGGATAAGTAGAACACCATTAGCCGGAGCTGTATAGGTATAGTTGAGTCCCGGGACTGAATTAAATACTGTAGAGCCATTCACCGTCTTTCCAGTACTAAAAATATTGAAGGCTAAAGAACTTTGACCACTTAGTGCCTGCAAAGAATTCCAGGTGGGTGCTATTCCAGCGCCCTGAGACGTCAAAACCTGTCCCGGTGATTCTGCAGAACCTGCCGTTCTGGCATCTCCTCCTACATTGAATTCGTTCGTAATCTGTAATGAACCATTAACATGCAAAGATTTTTGAGGCGTATCCGTTTTGATCCCAACCTGTCCATACATTGTTAATGACAGCAGAAATCCTCCGAAAATAAAATTTTTCTTCATTTGAATGTGTTTATTTTTAATATTAATAAAGTATTGGTAACTAATTCCTTACATGAAAATTTCGTCGACCTATCAATGACTCAGCAAAACTAAATAAATGAATAAAAAAAACATAATTTAACTCTCACAAAGTTGAATAATTTATAAAACTCAAATTATAATCGATTAACGAAATAATAAAATAAACATTATATCTAAAAATGTAGAATAAAAAACTAGAAAGGAAAAACCTGTACACGAATTAATGGCTAACTTATACTACACCAGTATCTCCGAAGATTTTAAATAAAAAAACCACCGAAATGGTGGTCTTTTTTATCTTAAAACATTATTGATTAATTAATTACATCAAATCTTGCATATTCTGCAACCTTCTTAGGAAGTTTGATGCCCTCTGCTGTCTGATTGTTTTCAAGCAACGCAGCCATAATTCTTGGTAATGCCATGGCTGATCCGTTCAAAGTATGAACCAGCTGAGATTTACCATCTCCTTTATAACGGCATTTCAATCTGTTCGCCTGGAATGTTTCAAAGTTAGATACAGAACTTACTTCTAACCACATTTCCTGGGCAGCACTCCATACTTCAAAGTCATAGGTCATTGCAGATGCAAAACCTGTATCACCACCGCAAAGCCTCAACACTCTGAACGGAAGTTCAAGATCTGTAAGGATTTCTTTGATATGCTCTACCATTTCTTCCAAAACAGCATAAGAATTTTCAGGTTTTTCAATTCTAACAATCTCTACTTTTTCAAACTGGTGAAGACGGTTTAGCCCTCTTACGTGAGCTCCGTAGCTTCCTGCTTCTCTTCTGTAACACTGAGAGAATGCTGTATTTTTGATCGGAAGATCTTTTTCATCAAGCAAAACGTCACGGTAAAGGTTTGTTACAGGAACTTCTGCTGTAGGAATAAGGTATAATTTATCTTCGTTGATATAATACATCTGCCCTTCTTTATCCGGCAACTGACCGGTACCAAACCCAGATGCTTCATTCACAACATGAGGAGGATTTACTTCTGTATATCCTTTTTCAACGTTTTTATCTAAGAAATACTGCACCAAAGCTCTCTGTAGTCTTGCTCCTTTTCCTAAATAAACAGGAAAACCAGCTCCGGCAATTTTTACTCCTAATTCAAAATCGATAAGGTTATATTTTTTTGCCAGTTCCCAGTGAGGAATTGCTCCTTCCCCAAGACCTTCTACAGGATGAGACTGGAAAATAATTTCGTTATCATCAGCAGAAGCACCACTCTTCACCAATTCATTGGGAATGTTGGGAAGCTGGTACAGAATATTCAGTAAGTCATTTTCTTTACCTTCTAACTGGGATTTCAATTCTGAGCTCGACTCTTTGTATTGTGCTGTTTTAGACTTTGCCGATTCCGCTTCTTCTTTTTTCCCTTCTTTCATCAAAAGTCCGATTTCTTTCGAGATTTTGTTGATTTCGGAAAGCTGGGAATCTAGTTCAAACTGGATTCTTTTTCTTTCTTCGTCGGCAGCGATAGCCTCGTCTACCAACTCAAGATTTTTGAATTGTCTTTTCTTAAGACCTTCTAAAACGCGTTCTTTATTGTCGCGCAAAAAATTGACTTGTAACATTTTATTTAGATGTTAAATATTAGATGTTTAGCTTATAATCAGCTAACAGTTGTACAAATTTAAAAATTATTTTGTGATCGTAACGGTATTTATCGAAGTTGGTGCATCAGCATTTTTTGAAAACACTTCATTTCCGTCATATAATACCTTTGAAACCTGAAATGCGGTGGGCGTATTACGATACTGAACCTCCAGTAATCCTATAACATTATCAGCTACATTAGTACTTTTAGTAAACGTAATCTGCATTCTGGAGAAATAAGAAGTTCCTGTTCCCGGATTGTCTGGGCTGATAGAATCCATACGTCTTCTTTTTGCGCCTGCAAGATATTCCATATAAAACAGAGAATCGGTTGTCATTCTCAATGAAATGCTCACCGGAGAATTATCTTTAGCTCCGAAAACATCATTCACAGAATATCCTGTAAAAGATCCTGTTTTCTTACTGTTCAGAAGATCCTGACCAGCGCTGTTTTTCATGTAGATATTAAGTACCTGATCTATTCTCTGTAAAGAATCATCATCACTTTTGCAACTGATCAGTGCAAAAACCGCAACAAGTATACTCCAAAAATATTTCATCATAAATACAAAGGTAAAATATTAATCTTTAGGCAGCTTCTTTATTTTTCAAAATATTTCTGATACCATAGTTCAAAAGTAACCAGCTGCCATATTTTCACCCAGTCGTATTCATGTTCCTGATGATTCCACCACTCATCAATCACTGCAGCATTGAAGAAGTTTCTCTTCTTTAAACTTTCAAGATTTTCAACAATAAAATCTCTTACTCTTTTTTCGTTTTTAATGAAATAATTAACAGGAAATGAAAACCCTTTTTTAGGCATATTCAAAACTGATTCGGGAAGATATTTCTCCGCGGTTTTACGTAATAAGGGTTTATTCTGAATGCCATTAAACCTGATATTCTGGGGCAGGGCTGATACATAATCAATAAGATTGTTGCTCAGATAGGGATAACGAAATTCCACACTGTATTTCATGGCACTCAGGTCATCCCTAAAAACGTGGTGAGAAGACAGTGAATATTTCATATCATATTCAAAATATCCGGAATAGTTTTTTGTTTCCGAAAGATGATACTCTGAAAGTTCTGAATTAATTTTATTATAAATATCTGGCTGTATAAGGCTTTTAGCTTCCAAAGGCATCATACTGATCTGGCTTTGTCTGAAAAAGTCAAACATATCATCCTGAGAGAAATAGTTTTTCACCCGTTGCGAAAATTTGTCTTTTGTGAGGATCAATGGACTCAGAAAATTAAAATTCCTCATCAGAAGCCATCTGTTGAGCTTCAGTGTATGGGAATAGCCTGCAAAAAGCTCATCGGCTCCGTTTCCGCTTAACACCACTTTAAAATCTTTATCATGTGCATATTTTGCTGCATTGAGTAACACTTCAAAACTGCTGTAAGGTTCTTCAAAATGTTGAATATTTTCTTTAAGCTGTTCCAGCGCTTCTTCATCACTTACTTCCTTCACTTCATGGGAAACCCCAAAATGCTGAGCTGCCAGAGACGCATTTTTCACTTCTTCCTCAGAAAACGGATAAGAGATGGTGTATGTATTAATATTGGCATTAAAAGATTTTGATTTTGAAGCAATTAAGGTAGAATCTATTCCACCGCTCATCATAACTGCTACAGGAACATCGGCATATAATTGTTCTGAAATACTTTCGGAAAGAAGTTCGTCTATTTTTTTTACCGCTTCTTCCTGAGAAATATTCTCCGCAGACGGTGAAGGCAATTTCCAGAATTTTTCTTTGATAATTTTTTGATTCTTTAAATCAACGGTCATAAAGGAAGCTGGTTCCAGGGATAAAATACGCTGAAAGCAGGTTTGTGGAGCCAGTGTGGTCTGAAAAAGAAAATTGGTATACACTCCATCCCAGTTGATTTCTGGTTTTACCCATTCATTTTTCAGTAATGCTTTTATTTCTGAAGCCCAAACCAGCCCTTGTTCATTCTGATGATAAAATAAAGGCTTCATTCCTACTCTATCCCTTGCCAGTATAAGCTTTTGGGAGATAAGATCCATGATACAAATCGCAAACATCCCATCCAGCTTTGCAAAGGTTGAATTTCCCCACTCTTTATAAGCCTTGAGAATAACTTCTGTATCAGAAGTGCTGTGGAAAGTATGTCCTGAAATTTCAAGTTCTTTTCTTAATTTTTTAAAATTATAAATCTCTCCATTAAATGTAATAACAATCTGCCCATCTTCTGAAAGCATGGGCTGATGGCCTTTTTCAGAAAGATCAATAATGGATAGCCTACGAAAACCTAAGGCAATATTGGAATTTATTTCCTGTAAAACAGGAAACTGTTCTTGAATTTTTTGAGTAGAATCATTTCCTGAAAAACAAAGTCCATGGCTATGATCATATAACCAGAAACCTTCATCATCCGGTCCGCGATGTCTGATTGCCTGATTCATTTCCAGAATATTTTTTGAGGAAATACTTTTATGGAATGAATAATAACCGCTGATTCCGCACATAGTAAAGACTTAATAGTTTTGTAAAAATAGGGAAATGACTTTATTTTCCGTTCGTGTAATGAGTAATTATTTCTTCAATAATTTTTGTTTTAAAAGCTGTATTTCTTCTTTGGAAACCATATAATCTTTCCAACTCAATGAGGTGGAACTATAAAATTTTCGGAACAACAGAAAAGCTGAAACCAAATAAGATGAAGTAGTAGCAATACATGCTCCTAAAATTCCCCATCTGGGTATTGCAATGAAAGAAAAGACCACTGTAACGACCAATCCGAGAATTGATTTAACATTGAGAATTCTAAGTTCTCTCATTCCTGAAAAGTAGTGCCCAACCATATCACTTACGGCTATGGCAAAAATTCCCGGTGATAAGAGGAGCATAATTTCTTTGGTTTCTCTGAATTCTTTCCCAAAAATCATCTCATAAACCTGGGAAGGGATAATAATAATTCCCAGTACAAAACCTATCATTAAAATAAATGTCAGCTTTAAAGACTCTTTGGTTTTCCCTACGGATTCTTCCTTACTTTTACTATTCACGACATCAGAGTATAAAACGACAGCGATACTACGGGTAATTGTCCATATGGCTTCTGAAAAAGTGACCCCAATGGAAAAAATCCCTACGCTGGCGATGCCTTCAAAGTATTCCAGGAAATAAAATGAAAGCCTGTAATTAAGAAACTGAACGAAAGCACTCAGCTGGGTTTTCCAGCCATATTCAAACATATTTCTGGCAACCTCTTTACAGAATGATATTTCGGAAATATTACATTTTCTCATGATCTGAAAAAAGCTGGTCAGGAAAAGAAGAGCAAGACACCCAATCTGTGCAAGAAAATAGACTGAAACGTCTTTTTTCCCAATCACGTAAACTAGTATTCCGATAAAGATAATATGTACAAGCTGCTGTAAAACGGTATACACATTAAACTTTCTAATATCCTGTTTTCCAATAAACAAACTGACATTAGTAGACAAAAGGGAAGAAAAAACAGAGATTCCGATAAGATAAAAAAGATATTCACTCTGAATAGAAGCCAGACTGAATAAAAACGGGATCAGAAGTCCTGTGAGAAGAGACCACAGATAAGCATACAATAAGACTTTTTCTATTTTAAATCTTGAAGCAAAATAAGAAGCACTGCTCCCCGAAAAAATACTGCTGAAAAAGCTCACAGCAGCAGCATTGGCAACCACAATAGAAATGGTTCCCTTTCCTTCACTACCCCACATATTCGTAGAATAGATCACCAATCCGAAACTCAGGATCAGAATAAGAAAACGGGAGACAAATGTTTTAATGATAGTAAGCTGCATGGTGATTATTTATCAATAGATCTTTTCACAAAATCAACGAAGGAACCTTTTATTCTATCCCAATTATATTGTTCTTTAAATTCTTTCCTGGCATTGAGAGCATGTGCATGATATGACTCAGGATTCCTGATATAATTGATGATAATCTCCGAAATAGCTTCGGCATGATGAGGATCTACAAGACGGCCAAACGAAAGTGTGCCCAGATGCTTCCGGATTCCTTTTAAATCTGAATAAACCACCGGTTTTCCTGCTCCCATAAAATAAAATAGTTTTATGGGTAGAGAATGATTGTTTTCAAAATTAATTTCCCGAAGATCAAAGCATATATCTGCTTCTGCCAAAGATTCTGTAAACCTTTCAAAAGCTGTTGGTTTTCGGATCTCTATATGATCAAAAGAATATTGCTTCAGTAATGCTGAAAAATAAAGTTCATCATCTCCATCTACCGTTGATCCGATAATCAGAATCCTGATATGAAGCGTGGGCATTTTCTGACGAAGCTTATCTATTGTACTGAAAAAATTTTCAATACCCTTATCTTTAGAAATCTGACCGGTATAGCAGAGCGTAATCGTATCTGTATCCAGCTGTTTTATGCTTTCCCGGATATAAATAGAATCCGGATAATAGGGAAGAATCATTTGTTTTTTGAATCCAAAAAAATAAGCCAGCGGAAACTTTTTGGTTGTTTCTCCAAAAATGAAATGAGTACTTAAAAAACCAGCATACAACTGGATAAGAGAAAATTTTACGGTTTGAAAAATTTTAGCCGGAAACCGGTACTTTTGAAGCATAGACAGGGAAGGATACCATTCTGTAACATCATAGATACAGCTTATCTTGTTTTCTTTTACAAAGTTCCTTACTGCTGCAATAGCCAGAGGTTCAGAGCAGATGATACATTGGGGTTGAAAATCATTACAGACTTTTCGGAAAGTCTCCATTTTATGGTCTATACTTTCCTCCAGGACTGCATAAGATTCTATTTCTATTTCATCTATAAAACCTTTATACTCTGCCTGTAAACTGCATATTTTTACTTCATACCCATTATCTCTAAGAGCTTTGGCCTGATGATAAAAAATCCGGTCATCATTATAGCTATGGGAAGTCGTTAAAAAAAGTACTTTAGGCATTAGTCTCTACTCGAATCTATACAAATATACATTAAAACAAAAAAGTGGAAATATATTTTCCACTTTATGATTATTCTACTGTATCAGGATAACAACGATTATTTTATAGAAGCCGCCCAGCTCTTATCCAAAGGAAGCAGGAAGTGACTCAAAAAGTCCAGATAGGTATTTTTTGAGAAGTCAAAAACCTGTATATCTTCTGAAAATTCTCCAGCTCTCAGCTTCGTTTTGAAATCTATTAATTTTAAAGTTTTCACTTCCCCATTTTCAACAAAACTTGCTTTCATTCTGTCAAAAAGACCCAATTGATACTCTTCATCAATTTCTCTCATGATCTTCCCTAAAGCATCAATACTGCATCCTGAAGCCATTTCTTTTTCTTCATCTACGCATACTATGATAAACTGATTCTTTTCAATTTTAAATGAAGAAGAAAGCGGTTTTCCATGAGCAGCCCATGTGGCAAGGAAATCAAAAAGTTTTTCAGTGATAGCTTTTGCTTCTTTGGTTTCAAAAGGTCTTGAAGCCGGGTATATAATAACTCTGTAGTCGTTGGTTTCTACAATATTAGATTCTTCGATTTTCATAATGTAAATATTTATTTTTCAGGAACCTGAACACGTATCATCAATTCCGGTTATTGAACAGAATATGAATTGAACAGTGATGGTAAATCCCTATCTTCTAAAAGACAAAATTACGCAATTTTCTCCAGTTTAAGATCATTGTATTTTTTGCTCAGCACATAAAGCATCATCATGAAAAGCGGAAAAATAAACGGAAAGAAAAATCTTAACGCTGCTGACTGCGGAAAGAAAAAGAATTTGATATACACATTGATCAGAAAAAGAACTGAGATCATTCTTACCCAAACATCTTTGGAGCGCCAAAATATAACTCCAATCATAATGGCTACGGATAGCGTTACTTTTTTAAAGTAGATAATTTTAATGTAAATAATACTCAGATAGTCTTTTAAACTAACATCAATAGGATGTGTTGAGATAATAGGTCTTCTATCAATAAAGGTATCATAGAAGAGATCTTTCCATCCAGGATAATGATAAAACTTAATAATGATCAGGTACATGATCAGAAGAACTGTTCCCTGTGCGATAAAGGAAACATCAATTTTCTTTTCCTGAAAATACTGGAAAAAGAAAACAGCGATAATATAGGTGAGAGTGAATGTGATATAATCCGGCCGTATAAAAGTAATCCCAAAAAGAAGCACAAACATGGCCCATTTGCTCCATTTTTTGAGCAAACCAATAATAAAGATCAGCATAAACTGAAAAATAAACATATCAGGTGTAGAAACTCTGGACATGTAGGTCATGGGTGGTAATAGCATGGAAGCAACCGTTAATACTACCGCAAGCCAATATTTCTTCGGAAACAGCAGTTTTAGAATATAAAATAATAATACCCCTGAAAAAAAATACGAAATAAGGCTGGTAAACAGGACTGCCATTGGAGATGAAAGCCCAAGCTTATAAAACAGAGTGATAACAAGAATATACCCTACTTTAATCTGAAAATAGGGTAATTGTTCTGTAAAAGATTGTGTATTTTTTACGAAATACTGCCTTGGAATATCCCATTGCTTTATTCCGATGATGTCTGTATAATGTTCTGCAGGAGCCTCTTTTTTTATTTCCTGATAGGTAATGATTCGAACTTTATCTGGTGAATCCGGGAACTCAGATGTATACATACTTCCCATGTAGCCCGGCATATCCCAATCATATACTCTGTTTTGATAATTCCAGAATGTAAGAAGAGCAAGTATTGAAATGATCAATAAAAAGGAGAGTCTCCATTTCACCTTCATAACCTTTTATAAGATTATAAGTCTTCTGCTTCAGCAAGAAGTTCAACAATATCTTTTACGGCTACTTCAGTATTTTTGTTAAAGTGTTTTACCCCATCTGTCATCATGGTATTACAGAAAGGACATCCTGTAGCAATTACCTTAGGTTCAAAAGATAAAGCTTCTTCTGTTCTTTCAATATTGATGTCTTTATTTCCTTTTTCAGGCTCTTTAAACATCTGTGCACCTCCTGCTCCACAACAAAGTCCGTTGGTTTTACAACGTTTCATTTCTACAAGTTCTGCATCCAGTTTCTCAAGAAGCATTCTTGGCGCTTCATATTCGTCATTGGCACGTCCCAAGTAACATGGATCATGGAAAGTAATTTTTTTCCCTTTGAATGCACCTCCTTCAATTTTCAGCCTTCCTTCTTCCATTAATGTTTTAAGGAACTGAGTATGGTGTACCACGTCAAAGTGTCCACCTAAGCTTGGATATTCATTTTTCAAAGTATTGAAACAGTGTGGACAAGCCGTTACAATTTTCTTTACTTCGTAAGCATTCAATACTTCGATATTGGTAAGAGCCATCATCTGGAAAACAAATTCATTTCCGGCTCTTTTTGCAGGATCTCCGGTACAGCTTTCTTCCTGTCCCAGAACTGCAAATTCAACACCTATTTTATTTAATATCTTGCAAAATGCTTTTGTAATTTTTTTAGCACGGTCATCAAAACTTCCCGCACATCCCACCCAAAATAAAACTTCCGGGGCTTTTCCTTCGGCAGCATATTCTGCCATTGTTTTTATATTGAAATCCATTTCTTTTTCAGTTTGAAAATGTGAGAATTTGGAGATTTGAAAATGATCTAGACTGGTATCAATTTCAAATATTCAAATTGATTAATTATCTAGTTTTCTGTTGCCCAGTTCAGACGGTCAGCCTGGTTATACTGCCAAGGAGCAGCGTTATTTTCCACATTGGTCATCATCAGATTCAGTTCCTGTGGAGCAGCAGATTGTTCCATCACCAGGAATCTTCTCATTTCAAAAATAATGGAAAGCGGGTCAAGCAATACCGGACAGGCTTCTGTACATGCGTTACATGTGGTACACGCCCAAAGTTCTTCTTTTGTGATATAGTCGTTCAACAGTTTTTTACCGTCGTCAACAAATTTTCCGTTTTGATCGATATTTCTTCCTACTTCTTCCAAACGATCTCTTGTTTTCATAAGGATCAATCTTGGAGAAAGTTTTTTCCCGGTAATATTAGCAGGACAAACAGAAGTACAACGTCCGCATTCTGTACAAGAATAGGCGTTCAGCAACTGTACCTGGTTCAGGTCAAAGATATCTTCAGCACCGAATTTAGAAGGTACATCTGATTCTGCTGCTTCAGCCGGAGCAGCATAAGGATCTGCGTTAGGATCCATCATTAATTTGATCTCTTTTGTAACAGATTCAAGATTGTTGAATTTTCCTTTTTTATCAAGATTTGCATACCATGTGCTTGGAAACGCAAGGATAATATGCAGGTGTTTTGAATAGTAAAGGTAGTTCATGAAGAAAAGAATTCCTACAAAGTGAAACCACCATGCCGCTTTCTCCGTGAACATCAAAAACCCGTTATCAAAACTGAAGATTTCTAAAAACGGAACCAATGTCATCTCACTGATCGGGAAGCTTCCATGCTCTGGCAAAACACTTCTCGACTGTAAAATAAAATCTGATGAATTCATCATAAAGAAAGCCATCATCAGAGCAAATTCAATAATCAAAATCCAGTTTGCATCATTTTTAGGCCATCCAAAAAGTTCTTTCATCGTCAATCTCTTCACTCCGTAAAAATTTCTACGAATAAAGAAAATGACAACCCCAATAACCACCAAAAGTGCTAAAACTTCTAAGGTTGCAGTAAAGAAATTATAAAATGTATGTCCGAAAATGCTTGATAAAAAACGATGTGTACCAAATATTCCATCAACAACAATTTCTATTAATTCGATATTAATAATCACAAAACCTACATACACAAAAAGGTGTAAAACTCCAGCTACAGGACGTGCCGTCATTTTACTTTGTCCCATAGCTACACGAGCCATAGTTTCCCAACGTTCTCCTTTTCTGTCGTTTCTATTGATTTCGTGACCCAATCTGATATTTCTATAGATCTTCTGCAGGCTTTTGGCAAAAAGTCCGAATCCTGCCACTAATAAAATCAGGAAAATAATGTTATCGATGTACTGCATAAGGCGTATTAGTCTTTGTTATTTTTACCGAAAACCGAGAAGTTGATGTATCTCTTCGGATTCGCTTTCATATCTTCGATCAATGAATTTAAATTGGAAGAAGCAGAATTCAGGTTGTTATAAAGCTGCTCATCCTTCATCAGTTTGCCTAAGCTTCCTTCTCCTTTATCTATACCGCCAATCACCTGATTCAATTTACCTACAGTAGCATCTAAATTGGCAATAGTAGCATTCAACTGTTTAGTATCAATACTCTGAGCCAGATTTCCATATTTATCCAAAGTCACCTTTCCGCTTTGCATGGTAAGACTTGCATCATCCAATACTTTCTGCAATTTAGGATCATTATGTCCTACAAGGTTGTTTACACTTCCTGCGGTAGACTGTAATGCTCCTACTGTTTTATTAAGGTTGGCTAATAAAGCTTTTATTTCAGCTCTGTTCTGAGCGTCAAAAACCTGGTTTGCATTAGCCATTAAAGAGTCAACCCTGTGTAGTACTACCTGTAATTGATCTTTTACCGGACCTACCTGAGAAGAAAGACTTCCCAATGTTCCAAGTTTGAAAGCTCCTTTCAGGGTATCACCGTCCTTTGCAGTAGGGCCTCCATACATAAGGTTTACTCTCATTTCTTTACCAGACATTAATCCTGGTTCAAAAATCTCCAATGATGAATTTTTTGAAAACTCGAATTTGTTATCAACTGTAATTTTTACGACAAAATTAATTTTTCCATCTTTTGCAGTTATAGGAATAATCTTATCTACCTGTCCTACTTTCAGACCATTAATAGAGACTGCCGAAGACTGTGCCAGACCTTCTACATTATCATATTTTGCGTAAAATATATTGTCGGTAGTAAAAAGGCTTTTCCCTTTCATAAACTGAAACAACACCACAAAGCCTACAATAGCTAGAAGTGCAATCACACCAGCTTTTAATTCTTTACTGAACTTCACTTGCTAATTTTTTTCTAATAAGCAAATATAATACATTTTAAATAAATCTTTTCCTTTATTGTTCTGCGTTAAATACAAAAAAGCGACAAAAAAATTTGTCGCTTTTAATATTTATAGAAATGAATTTCTTATTGTTGCTGATTTCCCAGCTTATTCCAGATCTCAATTCTGTAATCCTCGATATCTGCATTGTCCTGAAGACTCTTCATCCAAGCCTGTCCGAACATTCCTGCATTTCTCTGAGTAAGAGATTCTGTAAACTGCTTAAGATCTCCAGGCTGTTTGTTTACTGTTTCTGATTTCTTAATCAAAACATAAACTCCTGTTCCTCCTTCAACCGGGTTAGAAAGTTTACCTTTTGCAACACCGAATGCTGCACCAGCTACTTTAGGTTCCATAGCACCAGCTACTGAAGGGTTCAGTAAATTCACCTGAGCAGATTGTTTTGGAGCGGCAAACAACTTAGCAATCTGATCTAAACTAGAAGCTTTTGCTGCTGCAATTTTATCAGAGATTTGTTTTGCTGCCAATTTATTTTTAACAAGAACTTCAATCTGGTCTCTTACCGATTCCGGATCAGCAAGACCTGCATCCTGTTTTCCGTTCAGATATACTACAATTTTATCTCCTGTTCCGTCTACTGTAAATAATTCAGTATCTCCTTTTGTTCTTTTCTTATCGAAAGCCCAAGTAAGGATATCAGCATCTTTTTCAGTACCTAAGCCCTGAAGCTGACCTTCAAATCTTTTTGCTGCTTTTGGATTGGAGAACTGATAGTTTCCTTTCTTAGCAATGTTCACGAAATCGTTGAAAGATTTCCCTTGAACCTGCTGAATGAATTTTCTTGAGTTTTTGTCTGTTTCAGCTTCAGTAGCATCTGAAGGTTTGATTGCTTTCACAAGGTTAGCAACTTTATACCCCATTGATCCTGATTTCTTATCTTCAATATTGATGATATGATAACCGAACTGTGTTTCTACTACACCTGTAGCTCCTTTAGGATTGCTTGCAAGATAAGCAAGGAATTCAGGAACAAAAGGTGTTTCCGGAGTTGTCCATCCTAAGCTTCCGCCTTGTGCTGCAGAATTCGGATCGCTTGAAAGCTTAAGGAATTCTGTAAATTTAGCAGGAGTCGCTTTTACAATAGCCCCAATAGAGTCTGCCAATTTCTTAGCCTGCTCTTTGGTTCTTGTTACTCCTTCACCTGCAGGACTTCCTTTGAATGCAATAAGGATATGTCTTGATAAAGTAGAATCTGAAGGTCTTTTACCAACCAATTTAGAGACTACATATACATCTTGTTCTTTATAAGGACCAAAAGTCTGACCAACTGCTGCTGTCGTGATCTGATCTTTGATTGTTGGAGGCAATTGAGCAGGATTCAAATACTGAGGATTGAATGGTGCATCAGAGTTTGCCGCCACAAACATAGAATCGTTTTTAGTATTCTGGAAGTTTTCAGTTCCTCCACTTGCATCTGTACCTCCTGAATATAATTTGGTAATTTCTTTCAGAACTGCGGCATCATCTGCTGCACTAGGTTTAGATGGGAAAAATACAATACCGATATTTCTGCTTGGCTCTGCTTTGAACATTACAGGGTGCTGCTTGATGTAATCAGCAAGATCTTGTGTGGAAACATTGATCTTTGTTTTTTGAAGATACGCTGCATAATCTACTTTTACAAAGTCGATATCTGCAAGCTGATCTCTCTGCTTCATCAATTCTTCAGCTTCTTTCTTACCTGTAGTAATACCTGCTGAAAGATTAGTAAACACTTGTCTTGCCATAAGTCTGTACTCAATTGTCTTTCTTGTTTTCAACCATTGAGTATATCCTTGAGGATTGGTGTTTTGTAATGTTTCAATTTCTTTTTTAAGCTCTTGAGTTTTAAAATTACCTTTCTCATCAAAAAACTGTTGATTCTGGGCAAACATCTGATCGTACTGGATTTGATTCCAGAAATAATCATCAGTCATTTCAAAGCCCAATTTTTCAAACTGTTGTTTGATAAGTTTAGATTGTACAAGTAACTGCCAAGCCTGCTCTTCAAGACCGTTTTTCGGACGACCTTGCTGCTCAGCCTGCTGCTGCAACACGAAAAGCTGATCATTGAACTCTTCGCGGGTGATTTTCTCACCGTTTACTTTTCCTAAAACGTCAGGATTCTTACCAAAAACCTTGTCGATACTATCCGGGTTCACCAAGAACGCCAAAAGCGCTAAGGCTATTACTCCCATTAAAAGCCAAGGCTTACTCCTAATCTGTCCTAAAATTGCCATTTTATAAATTATAGTTTTTTATCAGTTTGCGAAAATACACATTTTTAAGAAATTACAGAAACAGAACTGCTTTATTTTGATTTTTAATGCAAAGATTAACTAAAAAAGGAAATTTTGACCGTATTTTTAAGTAAAAAACAAATGGCATAAGTATTGTGCATCTTTAGAATATTATAATATGCCACACGTTTTCAGAGTATATTATAAAAAATCCTTATAACGATAAAAAACGAAAATGACAATTTGTCATTCGATTGACTATGACAGAATTTGAAGATATTAGTTTAGAAGAAATGATCAGTGACGGATTTGATATCGTAGCTGAAGAAATCAATCTTTCCGACTTCGCAGAGACTGATAAAAATTCCGAGCAGAAAATATTCCCTATACTTCCGGTAAGAAATATGGTTATGTTCCCTAACGTGGTAATCCCTATTACTGCAGGAAGAAAAACCTCGATACAGCTTCTTGAGGAAGCACAGAAGAACGGGGATTTTATTGGAATTGTAAGCCAGAAAAATTCGGATCTGGAACAACCTTCCGAAAAAGATATTTATTCTACAGGTACGCTGGCTAAGATCATTAAGATCATTAAGCTGCCGGAAGGCAATATTACGGCTATTACCAAAGGATTCCACAGGTTTAAGATTAAAAAGATCATTGATAACCAACCTTATTTCAAAGCAGAAATATCAAAATTAAAAGATACCCGACCTAAAGATCAGGAAGAGTACGAAGCATTGCTGGAGAACATCAAGGATCTTGCATTAAAGATTATTGAATTGGATCCCAATATTCCCAATGCCGCGAACTTTGCCATCAAAAATATTAATAATAATGATGATCTTCTGAATTTCATCTGTACCAATGCTAATTTTTCTTCCATAGCAAAGCAAAAGCTTCTTGAAGAGAAAAGTTTGATGACCAGAGCCAATCAGTGTTATGAAATGATGCATGAGGATTTCAGAAAGCTGGAATTGAGAAATCAGATTCATCAGAAAACCTCAAAGGATCTTGATAAGCAACAGAGAGAATATTTTCTGAATCAGCAGATCAGAACCATCCAGGAAGAATTGGGCGGCGGACCTGAAAGCGATGTTGAGGACCTGATAGCCAAGGCAAAAACCAAAAAATGGAGTAAGGAAGTAGAGGAACACTTCCAGAAAGAAATCGGCAGACTGCAACGTCAGAATCCTAATTCTCCGGACTATAATGTACAGAGAAATTACCTGGACTTCTTTACGGATCTTCCTTGGGAAACATATACAAAAGATGTTTTTGATATTGCTAAGGCTGAAAAAGTGCTTGATAAAGCTCACTTCGGATTGGAAGATATTAAAAAGAGAATTCTGGAGCACATGGCTGTTTTAAAATTAAAAAACAACATGAAGTCTCCTATTCTATTACTGGTAGGGCCTCCCGGAGTAGGTAAAACGTCTTTAGGAAAATCCATTGCAGATGCTTTAGGAAGAAAGTATGTAAGATTATCTTTAGGAGGGCTTCATGACGAGAGTGAAATCCGTGGACATAGAAAAACCTATATCGGTGCTATGGCGGGAAGAATTTTGCAGTCTATCAAGAAATCCGGTACTTCAAACCCGGTGATTGTTCTTGATGAAATTGATAAAATCGGACAGGGTCTTCATGGGGATCCAAGCTCAGCACTCTTGGAAGTTCTTGATCCTGAGCAGAATAAATCTTTCTACGATAACTTCCTGGAAATGGGTTATGATTTGTCTAAAGTAATGTTCATTGCTACGGCTAACTCACTTTCAACGATACAGACTCCTCTTCTAGACAGAACGGAAATTATTCAGATTGCCGGTTATACTTTGGAAGAAAAGATTGAGATCGCTAAAAGACATTTAATTAAAAAGCAACAGGAGGAAAATGGTCTGGATGCAAAATCATTTAAACTCGGAAATGCAGAGCTTAAACATATTATTGAAGCACATACTTCAGAAAGTGGAGTAAGAACGCTGGAAAAAAGAATTGCGGCCGTTGGAAGATGGGTAGCACTTCAGACAGCACTGGTAAAAGAATATGATCCAAAAATTTCATTGGAAAAAGTAGATGAAATCCTTGGTGTTCCAAGACCGAAAAGCTTATCTGAAATCACAGGAGTTCCTGGTGTAGTGACTGGGCTTGCATGGACAAGTGTAGGCGGAGATATTCTTTATATTGAAAGTATTTTAAGCAATGGTAAAGGAGCCTTAACGATGACAGGAAACCTGGGAACGGTGATGAAAGAATCTGCCACTATTGCTTTGGAATATATTAAAGCTAAGCATGATGAGCTGGGAATTCCTCAGGAAGACATTGAAAAGAAAAATATCCACGTGCACGTTCCTGAAGGAGCGACACCTAAAGATGGACCATCTGCGGGTATTGCCATGCTGACTTCTATGGTTTCTTCATTCAAAAACAAAAAGGTAAAACCCCACCTTGCCATGACGGGAGAAATTACATTAAGAGGGAAAGTACTTCCGGTAGGAGGAATCAAAGAAAAGCTGCTGGCTGCAACAAGAGCCGGTATCAAAGATGTTATTCTTTGTGAAGCCAACAGAAAAGATGTAGAAGAGATCAAAAAAGATTATCTGAAAAACCTGAGGGTACACTACGTCAACAGAATGGAAGAAGTCATTGACATCGCCATTGAAGAATAAAACAACTTATAACATATTAACTTCTCAATAAGGAAACACGTTCTGATATTCAGGGCGTGTTTCTGTTTTAGGTAAAAAATCACAATCAATCTGGCTGGGTGGAATAAAATTTGATACAATACAAGAAAATCCTGAAGGATTGAATAAAAAATTTTTCAATTCACACGGGTTTTCTTATTTTTATTCCACACTGCATATTTTTACATTATGAATTTTCTTAGACTTCCTTTCCTTGTCAAGCTTACACTCGTGGTGGTTTCCATCATTGGACTTGGCTATCTTCTGGCGTTAGGACAGAGTATTTTAGCTCCGTTTTTTCTGGCATTCCTTATGGCTATGCTGTTTTTGCCAGCGGCAACTTTTATGGAAAGAAAGTTAAGATTTCCAAGATCAATGTCTACCATGACCTCAGTGTTTATTATGCTGATGATTCTAAGTGGTATCATTTATTTCTTTACCAATCAGCTTTCTGATTTCAGTAAGGATCTTCCACACCTCAAGGAACAGTTTACTACTGTTTTTAACAGCCTTCAACATTGGGTTTCGAAAACATTTAATGTGAAAGTGGATGAACAGGTGGATTACATTAACCAGGGATTAACTAAACTACTGTCTTCTTCGGGAGTCATTTTAGGTTTTACATTTGGGATTTTTTCAACAGGATTCGGCTTCATTATATTTTTCACCTTGTTTTTTATCTTTATTTTAAATTACAGAAGACTTTTAAATAATTTCATCGTTACCGTTTTTAACGAAAGACATAAAGCGAGTGTACAGGAAGCTGTAAATGAGATTCGAATCATGACCAAGAAATATATCTTCGGACTCTTTCTTCAGGTAATTATCGTATCTGTTCTTACTTCCACCCTCCTTACAATTCTGGGAGTGAAATATGCAATTCTTTTAGGAGTTCTGACAGGATTACTAAACGTTATTCCATATCTGGGAATCTTTATCTCACTTTTAATTTCCTGTTTTATAGCATTTGCCACTTCTACTCCTTCAACATGCATTTATGTTGCTTTAGGATATATTGCAATTCATGCTGTAGATGGTAATATTGTTCTTCCATTTGTTGTGGGTTCTAAAGTAAAAATCAATGCTTTATTTTCTTTTATTGGAATCCTTTTAGGGGAACATCTTTGGGGAATTGCAGGAATGTTCTTGTGTATTCCGGCCATTGCTATTATTAAGATTATCTGTGAAAGAGTGGATGATCTCAAACCTTGGGGGAGATTGCTCGGAGAAGAACCAAAACCTCATAAAAAGAAGAAAAGTTATAAGATTTCCAAGAATATTACGCTGAAGGAAATGGATTGACCGTGGATAATGGAGGAGAAATTACACAAAAACAACCACCAACACACATTAATGATTGATTTCATATTTCATGTTAAATAAAATACAAGATATCCTATTTTTATTTTACATTTGATATAAAATCATCAATCATGAAAGTAATAAAATTCATTTTATGTTTGCTTTTCGGGCTTATGTTTATTAATGCCGGGCTTAACAAGTTTTTTAATTATATGCCCATGGAGAAACCCACTCCTGAGCAAATGAAACTCTTCGCTGCTTTTGGAGAAATCAGCTGGCTGATGCCTTTGGTAGGTATCGTGGAAATCATTGGCGGATTATTATTTATTTTCCCAAAAACAAGAGCATTAGGTGCCATTGTTATTCTGCCTGTCATGGTGGGAATTGTCACCCATGTTTTCACGATGGATAAATCTCCCATGGGAATGAGCATTGCTGGAATTATGTTTCTGATTAACCTTTGGATGATTATTGATAATAAGGAAAAATACGACCATTTAGTTTCGTAAGTGCAGACAATAGATTGTAGGTAATAGGTTGCAGGTTGCAGTATCAGTAAACTTCAGATGAAGCCTATTGTTGCTTTTCACTACCTGTAACCTATTATCTGTCACCTGCTCCCTATACAAAAGCACTGAAACCTGTAATCGATCGTCCTACGATCAGCGAATTAATTTCTTTTGTCCCTTCATAAGAATAAATAGCCTCTGCGTCGGCAACAAATCTTGCAACATCATATTCCAGCAGAATTCCGTTTCCTCCCATCACTTCCCTTGCTCTGGAAACAATATCTCTTGTTCTGAGTGTGCAGAAAACTTTTGCTAACGAAGCATGTTCATCTTTTAAAATTCCTTCATCCTGCATTTCGGACAGTCTGAAAACCATAGTCTGCATGGCAGTAAGGTTAGACAGCATTTCTACCAAATGTCCCTGTATCATTTGAAATGAGGCAATAGGTCTTCCAAACTGTTCTCTTTTTCGGGTATAGTCCAAAGCACTTTCATAGGCACCACGCGCACAACCTGTAGCCATCCATGCTACTCCTGCTCTGGTCATTCTCAGGACTTTTCCGGTATCTTTAAAGGAATTGGCATTCTGCAGACGGTTTTCCTCGGTTACCAGACAGTCTTTTAAAGTAATTAATCCGTTTTGGACAATCCTTAAAGCCATTTTCCCTTTGATTTTTTCTACAGCGTATCCCGGATTATCTTTTTCTACAATAAATCCTTTCACTTCTCCGCTGTCCAGATCTCTTGCCCAGATTATGATCAGATCCGCGAATGTGGCATTTCCAATCCATTTTTTCTGGCCGTTAAGAACCCAGCCTTCCGGTGTTTTTTTACAGGTCACTGTAAGTCCTCCTGCTGCGCCTGAACCTACTTCCGGTTCCGTAAGCCCGAAAGCGCCTATTTTTTCAAACTTCTGCATCTGCGGAAGCCATTTTTGTTTCTGTTCTTCAGATCCACAGATATAAATAGAACCCATGGCCAATCCAGACTGTACTCCGAAAAATGTAGCAATGGAAGCATCTACTCTTGCCATTTCCATCGCAATGACTCCTTCCATCAGGAAAGGCATTCCCGGACAGCCGTACCCTTCATAGGTAACGCCGCAAATATCAAGTTTTTGGAATTTAGGAATCAGTTCAAAAGGGAATTCATCTCTGAGCCAGTAATGGTTTACCAAAGGTTTTACTTCTTTTTCCATGAATGCTCTCACTTTAAGCTGAATTTCACGCTGTTCCGGAGTAAGCGTATGGTAGATATCATAAAAATCTCCGTCAATGGGTGGAAGTTCTTTCTTTTTCTTTTCGGGATCAAGCATTTTCATAAGCCCGGAAAGCTGTTTATCATCCAGTTTTGAGAAATTCTGCATCAGTTTGGGCAGATCTACCTTTTTAGAAATGGCACTCAACTGATCGAAATCTATGGAAGTAAATAATTCTATTGCGTTTCTGATTTTGGAAAAAGTATTCGACATAAGTATAGATTGTAGTTTTGGTTTGTAAAAGATAAGCAAAAATTGCTCCGAAAACAAAGGGCAAAGCTTACCATAGTTTTACAAAACACTTAATTTCAACGAATTAAAACAACCTATTTTGTTTACAAGCTTTTTACTTTTGATTTTCAAGCGTTACAAAAGATCCTGACTGAACTTTGATCTCAGGAAAACAATAAAAATTAACGTTATGAAAACTACTTACATTAAACTATCTCTGGCTGCTGCTCTTTTATTAGGAATTTATTCATGTAAAAAGGGTGAAGTTGCCTCAACGGATCTTGAAGCTTATGCTACTACAGACTCAGCTGCTGTTGTTGTTTCGGATAGCATCTCCTCGGTAGCCAGTATGAAAGTAAAAGACAAACAGTTTATCAAGACTGCAGATGTCAATATGGAGGTAAAAGATGTGTATAATACCACTATTGCCATTGAAAAATCTGTACAGGAGCTTGGAGGTTTTGTCACCAATAGCAATCTTCAAAGTAACGTAGTTTCTGAAAACACCTACAACACATCTAGTGAAGAAGCTATGCTGGTCAAAAAATATCAGACAGAGAATAGAATGCAGGTACGTATTCCTACGGAAAAGCTTGGTGAACTGCTGACGGCAATCAATACAAACAAATTATTTTTGAATTCAAGATCTATCAATGCGGAGGACGTGACTGCGAATATCAAATATTCTGAACTGGAAGGAAAAAGAAATCAAAAAACTTCTGAGAACATTAACAAACTGAAAACAAATAAGGACAAGGTAAAGCTTGATGACGAGAATATGTCTGAAGGAAACCTTCAAAAACTGTCAAGTATGAATATGACAGATGATTTGAAATACAGTACTATTGATATCTACATCAAAGAACCTCAATTACGTATCGCTGAAATTGCTGTTACCAATACCACAAACATCGATAATCAATATAAATACAATTTCATTTACGATGCTAAAGATGGATTTGTTTACGGATTCTATCTGATTCAGAGAATTATAATTGGACTTATCAATGTCTGGCCTATTCTGTTAATTGCAGCAGCCATCATTTATTTTTTAAGAAAAAGAAAAACTTTAAAATCTGAACAGTCCAAAATTCAGGGATAAAAAAAACACTCCTAACCAATTGGTTATCATCATAATTTTAGATTTTACAACCTCTCCTTTTTGAGAGGTTTTTATTTTTTTTAATAAAAAAGTGTAACGATTGTAATGCCTGCTTTACCTACTCTTTAAAAGAACAGAAAATCAAAAAAATTAATACAATGAAAAATTTAATAAAACTTGGATTCGCAGCATTATTATCAATAAGCACAATAACTGCAAAAGCGCAAAGCAACAATACGAACAAAGAAAACAGTCTTCTTTGGGAGGTTTCCGGAAACGGTCTTTCTAAACCATCTTACATTAGCGGAACTTTTCATATCTTATGCAGTAAAGATTTTGGGATCAAACCTAAGGTACTAAAAGCGCTTGAGAAATCTGACAACTTTGTTATGGAAATCAATTATACAGATCCCGCTGAAATGATGTCATTACAGAAAATGTTTAAAGCAGATAAAAAAATATCGGATCAGCTTTCTCCCGAAGAAGCTAAAGAACTGAATACTGTTCTCGCTAATTATGGAACAGATCTGAAAAGTATAGATTCTTCAAGTCCTCAGGCTCTGTATGCACTGCTTTCTACCAAAGCAATTCCATGCCCCCAGACCGAAGTAAAACTTTACGAAATGGAACTTCTTCAAAAAGCAATGAAAGATAAAAAAAGCATCAAAGGACTTGAAAAAGTGGAAGATCAAATGAAATCAATCAATGAAGCGTATGATCTGAAAAGCACGATCTCTCAGCTTAAAATGGACAAAGAATATCAAATATTGTTCAGACAGATGATTGAAGCTTTTAAAAATGAAAATGTACAATCTCTATACAGTCTTTTTAAGGATGAAAGATTCATGAATGCTCAGCAGGAAAAGGCTATGCTTACCAACAGAAATCAAAACTGGGTAAAAGTAATGCCGGACATGATGAAAAAAGAAAGTTCTTTCTTTGCCGTTGGAGGCTCTCATCTTATGGGTGAAAACGGAATTATTCCTCTTCTACAGGCAAAAGGCTACACGGTAAAACCTGTATCGAGCTTATAACCATAACCAAACCATGAAACTATTGTGAGCAATCCAACTGAAACCGCCTTTTTAAAGCTCGTTAACCAGCACAAGGGTATTTTATACAAAGCTTCACGGATCTATGCAGATTCTGTAGAAGACCGCGAAGACCTTCAGCAGGAGATTCTTATCCAGCTTTGGAAATCCTATCAGAATTTTAAGGGTAACAGTGAGTTTTCTACCTGGATGTATCGGGTTGCCATCAATACTGCAATCACCTATTTAAAAAAAGAAAAGAAAAGATCCAATAATCATACAGATGCTCCTGCTCATTTTGAAGTACAGCAGGAGGATTACAATCCTACAAAGGACAGACAGCTGGAAATTTTCTACAATGCTGTTCAGGAGCTGAACTCCTTAGAAAAAGCAGTCATATTTTATTTCATGGAAGGGATGTCACACAAGGAAATAGGAAATAATTTAGGACTTAGTGAAGGCAATGCCCGCGTAAAACTCAACAGAACAAAAGAAAAAATACAACACATCATAAAAAAATCAGGTTATGAATTTTGATCAATTAAAAGAACAATGGAATAAAGAAGACAGTGATGTCCATATTCCTGATACCATAGAACAATTAAAGGAAAGTAAACATCCTATAGAAAAGATTCAAAAGAGTATGAAAAAGGAATTTCCTGCGCAGGTTATTTCCATCATCCTGATTGGTTTCTTTCCGATGCTATTCCAATTTCCGCCTTCACAGTATACCATTTATTATATATCTTATGCTTTATTGGTAGTAGTATCCTGTTATTATTTATTCGGATTTTACCAATTTTACAAACAAGCGGAACTTTATACCGGAAACACAAGAAATAGTCTTTGGAAGATCTACCACGAACTCAAATTAAATATGGAAAGATACCAGTCATTTGGATTCTTGTTACTTCCCCATTTTATAATAACATTAGGTTTAGTGGCATATAATCTTCTGGAGAAAAAAGGTGAATCGTTGGCGGATATTAGCCATCAACATCAAATATCCCTTATTTTATTAGTATTGATAGGCGTTCTTTCTGTTGTAGCAAGTATTATTTTATGGACAAAATATTTTTACGGACCTAGCGCCAAACAATTGGAAAATATCCTGAACGAAATGGATGAATAACATTTAAAACATCTATCACAAAACACTTTTTATATAACCTCAGAGCCTTTCTGAGGTTTTGTTTTTTAAAAAATCGTTATTTATCATCTTCAAATTTATCTGAGGTTTTATTTTTCCGTAAATTTGCAGATCAGAAATAAATCATTATGGATTATGAGCTATTTCCATCCAATACATGATTTTCTGAACGATAAAAATTCTGTAATATGCTATCAAAAATAAATCCAACACAAACTAACAGCTGGAAAGCACTTGATGAACACTTCGGTGGAAATGACTTTGATCTTAGAACTCTTTTCCAATATAACCCGAACCGTTTTAATGAGTTTTCCCTGCAAAAGGACAACTATCTTTTTGATTATTCTAAAAACTTAATTGATTCAAGAACAAAGGAGCTTTTATTGCAATTGGCGGAAGAAAGCCAGCTAAAAGATGCTATTTCTAAAATGTTCTCCGGAGATAAAATCAATGAAACAGAAGGAAGAGCCGTGCTGCACACGGCATTAAGAGATTTCTCAGACCGTGAAATTATTGTGGACGGGGAAAATATCAAACCACAAATCAAAAGAGTTCTTGAGCACATGAAGTCTTTTTCTGAAAAAATTATTTCAGGAGAGCATAAAGGATTCAGTGGTAAAGAGATCACAGATGTCGTAAACATCGGAATTGGAGGATCAGACTTGGGACCTGTTATGGTTTGTTCGGCTTTAAAGCATTTTAAAACAAGATTAAACGCTCACTTTGTTTCCAATGTAGACGGAAATCATATCGCAGAAGTGGTAAAAAGCTTAAATCCTGAAACCACTTTATTCATCATTGCTTCCAAAACTTTTACGACTCAGGAAACAATGACGAATGCCAATTCAGCAAAAGACTGGTTCCTGAAAGCTGGAAAACAGGAAGATGTAGCAAAACATTTCGTTGCTTTATCCACTAATATTGAAGAAGTTAAGAAGTTCGGAATCGCAGAAGAAAATATTTTTGAATTCTGGGACTGGGTAGGTGGAAGATATTCTCTTTGGAGTGCTATCGGACTAAGTATTGTACTTTCTGTAGGATATGAAAACTTTGAGCAGCTTTTAAGAGGTGCTTTTGACACAGACCAACACTTCCAGACTGCAGACCTTTCTGAAAACGTTCCGGTATTAATGGGACTTTTGGGAATCTGGTACCGTAACTTCTATGCAGCAACTACTTATGCAATCTTACCTTATTCTCAATATCTGGACAGATTTGCAGCTTATCTTCAACAGGGAGATATGGAAAGTAACGGAAAATGTGTAGACAGAAACGGTGAATTTGTAGAATATGAAACCGGACCAATCATCTGGGGAGAGCCAGGTACAAATGGCCAGCACGCATTTTATCAGTTAATCCACCAGGGAACAGAATTAATTCCGGCAGACTTTATTGCCTATGCAAAAAGCCCAAACAAAGTTTCGGATCATCAGGATAAATTATTAGCGAACTTTTTCGCTCAGACTGAAGCACTTGCCTTCGGAAAACTGGAAGAAGAAGTAGAAGAAGAATTGAGAAATGCAGGCAAATCTGATGAAGAAATAGACAGACTAATCAATTTCAAAGTCTTCCATGGAAACACTCCAACTAACTCGATACTATTCAACGAATTAACTCCTTTTTCACTAGGTCAGTTGATTGCTCTGTATGAACACAAAATTTTTGTTCAGGGTGTGATCTGGAATATTTTCAGCTTTGACCAGTTTGGAGTGGAATTAGGAAAAGTATTAGCCAATAAAATCCTTCCTGAGCTTGAAAACAATGAAGCAATAAGCTCTCATGACAGTTCTACCAACGGATTGATCAATTACTATAAGGAAAACAAGTAGTAAGTAAAAAGAAAGTAAAAGTAAATCTATAAAGTAAAAAAGTAAAAATGGCAGAAATTCTTGACGGACTTAAAGTATCCAAGGAAATTAAAGCAGAGATCAAGGTTGAAGTAGAAAAGATTCTCGCTAGCAAAAGAAGAGCTCCGCATTTGGTGGCTATTCTTGTAGGAAATAACGGAGCAAGCAAGGCCTATGTAAACTCTAAAGTGAAAGACTGTGAGGAAGTAGGGTTTCAATCCAGCTTAATCAAATTTCCAAGCACAGTTTCTGAATCTGAATTATTGGAAAAAATTGATGAGCTTAATAAATCTAAAGCAGTAGACGGATTTATCGTTCAGCTGCCTTTACCGGATCAGATTGATCAGGAGAAGATTATCAATGCGATTGATCCTAGAAAAGACGTGGATGGTTTCCACCCTGAAAACTTTGGAAAAATGGCTCTTGAAATGGATACTTTCTTACCGGCAACTCCTTTTGGTATTTTAACATTATTGGAAAGATACAATATTGAAACTAAAGGGAAAGACTGTGTAATTATCGGAAGAAGTAAAATTGTAGGAAGACCAATGAGTATCCTTATGGGAAGAAAAGATTTCCCAGGAAACTCTACCGTTACCCTTACACACTCATACACAAAAGACATCGAAGAATATACAAGAAAGGCAGACATCGTTATTACTGCTTTGGGAGATCCCCATTTCCTGAAAGGAGATATGATCAAAGAAGGAGCTGTAATTGTTGACGTGGGTATTACAAGAGTAGATAATGATTCTCCAAAAGGATATTACCTTGCAGGTGACGTAGATTTTGACAGCTGTGCTGCAAAAGCGAGCTGGATTACACCGGTACCTGGAGGAGTAGGCCCTATGACAAGAGCAATGTTGATGAAAAATACCATCATTGCCTACAAAACTTCGGTCTATAACGACTAATTTTAAAATGAATAAAGAAGAAGATATTTTATTAAAAGAAGGTAAAATGCTCCCTGTAATGGAGCATTTTTACACTTTACAGGGAGAAGGAGCACACACCGGAAAAGCAGCCTATTTTATCAGACTGGGAGGTTGTGATGTAGGATGTCACTGGTGTGATGTAAAAGAAAGCTGGGATCCGGAACTCCATCCTCTGATGAATACAGTAGAAATTGCAGAAACAGCTGCAAAACATTGTAAAACAATTGTTCTTACGGGTGGTGAACCTCTAATGTGGAACTTGGATATATTGACTTCCAGATTGAAAGAGCTGGGATGTACAGTACATATCGAAACTTCGGGAGCTTATCCTATGAGCGGACAGCTGGACTGGATCACCCTTTCGCCAAAGAAAACAGGATTGCCTAAAGAAGAGATTTATCAAAAGGCCCATGAGCTTAAAGTAATCATTTTCAATCAGCATGACTTTACGTTTGCTCAGGAACAGGCTTCAAAAGTTTCTGAAAACTGTAAGCTTTATCTTCAGAGTGAATGGAGCAAGAGAGATGATATGTATCCTAAGATAACAGATTTTATCCTGGAAAATCCGGAATGGCAGGCTTCTGTTCAGACGCACAAATATCTGAATATACCGTAAAAAAGTGTAAATTAGCCGGGCTTATCCGCTATAATACTGATAGATGCAGAGAATTCGATACTCTAGATACCTGAAATCAATCATTATGTTGCTTGACCTCATGGTTATTGCATCTATCTTCATATTCTTTTTTATAAGCAGAAACGAAAGTTTAAAATACAATAAAGAAACCTGGTATCAGAATAGTTTTTCTCTGATTCTGTTGTTTTTGTTCTGGGTGCTCCTGAGTGGTAGGACAAAAATATACAATATTCCGAGGAACCTTACTTATACGTTGTTTCTTGAACGCCTTTTAATCCATTTCCTCTTTTTTATACTTGGCGTACTGCTTATAGGAAAGGTAAGTTATAATGTATTTTTTAATTCGGATATTTACTGGCTTTCCCTTTATCTTTTTATTTCTATTTTCCTGGCAAAATCGCTGGTCTATTTCGCCATCAAATACTTACGATCCCTTGGAGCCAACTACAGAAATGTAATGTTTTTGGGAGATAATCATTCTACAGAGATTCTTAAGAATATCTTCACAGAACGTAAAGATTACGGATACAGGATATTTGAATACGAAAATTCTGATATCAATATTAATGAACTGGTTGCTTTCTGGAAAAAGAACGGGATTCATACTTTGTTTTTATCTCTGGAAAATTCCTATGATGAATGGATTCAGAATGAACTTTTCAAACTGGCAGAAGATAATAAGATTCATATTTCACTTATTCCAAGTATCACACAAAGTGATTTTTTCTTGTATGATCTTGGATATATACAGACTCAGCCAGTACTGAATCAGGCTAGATATCCCTTAGATTATTATTCTAATTTCCTGATGAAAAGAACGTTCGACATTTTCTTTTCTGTCATTATATTGGTTTTAATTTGCTCATGGGTATTTCCAATCATTGCCATTTTAATCAAAACCACTTCCAAAGGTCCGGTTTTTTTCCTTCAGAAAAGATATGGTTTTCATGAAGAAGTCTTTCATTGTTTTAAATTCCGAACCATGGTTGTTAATGATGAATCTACAACTAAAACCACCTCAGTAAACGACTCCAGGATTACCAAAGTGGGTAGATTTTTAAGAAAAACCAGTCTTGATGAGCTTCCCCAATTCATTAATGTATTGAAGGGTGAAATGTCTGTAGTAGGTCCGCGTCCGCATATGCTGGCTGTCGACAATTATTATAAACCCAAAATCGGAAGATACAGCTTAAGAAGCATGGTCAATCCTGGTATTACGGGATTAGCTCAGGTGAATGGATTGCGTGGTGACTTCGGAGACGTGGAAGTAGAGATGAAAAAAAGGGTTCTGGCCGATGCTTTCTATGTAAGAAACTGGAGTTTTGTACTCGATCTGGTTATTATTTTGAAAACCGTTTTATTGGTGATAGGAGGAGATAAAAATGCAAAATAATAAACCGAATAAGGTTTATATTGAAATAATTTTAACACAAAAACAGGCTTTAGTCTTATTCTTGACTGTAGCCCAATTAAATAAAAAAGTCTAATTTAGCAGTATGTTAAAAAAGTTTTTCACAGCAGTAGGGGAATACATTATCCTCTTGGGAAAATCCCTGCAGAAACCTCAGAAAATGAGGGTTTTCTGGAAGCTGTTCATGAGAGAAATTAATGATTTGGGAGTAAATTCTTTCGGACTTGTCATCTTCACATCCATATTTGTTGGAGCTGTAGTGGCTATTCAGATGTTCAACAACTTTGATGCTTCTTCTTTTCCTATTCCGCCTTCATTTGTAGGATATGCTACGAAAGCGGTTTTGGTTCTGGAATTTGCACCCACCATTATCAGTCTTATTCTGGCGGGTAAAGTAGGTTCTTATATTGCTTCAAGTATTGGAACTATGAGAGTTTCCGAACAGATTGATGCATTGGATATCATGGGAGTAAACTCACCCAATTTTCTGATATTTCCTAAAATTATCGCCTGTATGCTGTTTAATCCCCTTCTTATTGCTATCAGTATCGTATTTGGTATTGGTGGTGGATATATTGCCGGGATTTTAACAGGAAACTGGACAGAAAACGATTATATCGTTGGTATTCAAATGTATATGCCGAATTTATTTATTTACTATGCATTTACCAAAACAATCGTTTTCGCCTTTATCATTGCAACAGTTCCTTCTTATTTCGGATACAATGTAAAAGGAGGATCGCTGGAAGTTGGTAGAGCAAGTACGCAGGCCGTGGTATGGACAATGGTATTCATTATCATTTCTGAACTAATTTTAACCCAATTAATATTAAGCTGATGATTGAGGTAAAAGATCTTAAGAAAAGTTTTGATGATGTTGAAGTATTGAAGGGAATCTCAACTTCATTTGATAAAGGAAAAGTAAACTTAATCATTGGGCAGAGTGGTTCCGGAAAAACTGTTTTTTTAAAGAGTTTATTGAATGTTTATATGCCTTCCTCAGGAGAAATCCTTTTTGATGGTAAGGATATCAATACCATGACGAGAGATGAAAAACAGCATCTTCGTTCAGAAATCGGAACCGTATTCCAGGGAAGTGCCTTATTTGATTCCTTAACTGTGGAAGAAAATATTATGTTTCCTCTGGATATGTTTACCAACCTTACCTACAGAGAAAAAAAGAAAAGAGTTTTTGAAGTAATAGGACGAGTACATCTTGACAAAGCGGAAAGAAAATATCCGTCCGAGATTTCAGGAGGAATGCAAAAAAGGGTGGCTATTGCCAGAGCTATTGTAAATAATCCCAAATACCTGTTCTGTGATGAGCCCAATTCCGGACTCGATCCGTATACCTCAAAGATCATTGACGATCTTCTTTATGAAATCACAAAAGAATACAATACTACAACCATCATCAATACCCACGATATGAACTCTGTAATGACGATTGGCGAGAAAATTGTATACCTAAGACTGGGAATCAAAGAATGGGAAGGCAACAAAGACATTCTGATTACTGCAGGCAATAAAAATCTGATTGATTTCGTTTATTCTTCAGAACTATTTAAAGAGCTGAGAGAATATTTACTTGAGAATAATAAAACGATTGAAACTACAAATACAAAAATAGACGATAATGAAAAAGGTACTTAGTATAGCGTTATTAGGGTTTTCAATGTGGGCTTCTGCGCAGATTTCACTGGCAGGTAAGGCTAACTTAATTTTTCCAACAGGCTCACCTTCATGGTCCAATATCAAAGGAACAGTGAATGATGCCATTGATGGAACAGGTAAAAATAATGTAGGTTTTAACGTGGGACTTTCATTAAAAGTAGGACTTCCTACTTCATTGTTCGTGATGCCTGAAATCTATTATACTCACTTCAAAAATGAGTTTACTACAGAGAACACTACTTTTGATGTAAAAAGCAACCGTATTGATGTTCCCGTTCTTTTAGGATATAATCTTTTGGGGAATATGCTGGGAGTTTTTGTAGGACCCGTTGGAAGTTTTAACTTAAACAAAGACAATACTTACAATGATTTCAAAGAAAATGCTAAAAATGACTTTACAGTAGGATACCAGTTTGGTGCGCAGCTTGAAATTAAAAAGCTTATTGTAAATGCAAGATATGAAGGAGCTTTCAGTAAAGACGAAAGAAATTTCATCAATAAAGTTTCCGGTTCTGAAATCAGGTATGACAACAGACCTAACCTGTTTATGGTAGGTTTAGGATATAAATTCTAATGAATTATCGAAAATAACAACTTTAAACCCTCAAATTTAAATTTGAGGGTTTTTATTTTGATTTTCAAGTTCAGCCTGACGTTTTGCAATTTCTGCAGCCTGCTTTTCAAGCTCTTCTTTATCTTTCTGTAGCTGCTTGAATTCTTTTTTCTTCTGTTCTTCTTTGATAGCGCTTCCCTTACTTAAATACCCTACCATTCCTCCAATGATAAGCCCTATCCCAACTCCTGCCATGATTCCCATAATATGAGAGATTTTTATTTGTTCTACGGCAAAATCAGTCGTTAAATAGAAAAGTAATGCTGAAACAGCTAAAAGTATAAGTCCGGTAATTGATAAACTCTTCATAATATTGTGTTTAGGTGGTTACATAAAAAAGCCTTACCAAATTTACTAAAAATTTAATAAGGCCTTACTCAAGATTAAAATTCTAATTATATTTTTCCTCCCGCAGCCTTATAGTATTCTAAAGCTTTCGGAAGATCTTTATTGATATCTGAAATTCTGGTTTCCGGACTTGGGTGGGTAGATAAGAATTCCGGCTGTCTTGCTCCTGAAGATGCAGCTTCCATTCTATTCCAGAAAGGGATAGCCGCTCTTGGATCATATCCAGCCATAGACATCAGGTAAAGACCCATTTCATCTGCCTCAGATTCCTGACCTCTTCCATATTTCAATAAAGCCACTTGTGAACCAATAGGATATACCTTCTGGAAAACACTTGCCCATTGTGAGTTTGAGATGGTTCCTCCCAGGATTGCACCTCCATACTGAGCTACCATTGCCTGAGAAATTCTTTCGTTTCCATGGCCTGCCAGCGCGTGGGAAACTTCATGTCCCATTACCACTGCAAGACCGTTATCGTCTTTTGTGATCGGTAATATTCCGGTATAAACGGCTACTTTACCACCAGGCATACACCAGGCATTCAGCTCACTGCTTTGCAGAAGATTGAATTCCCAGCTGTAGCTGGCAAGATCTGCTGATCTACCGATACTTTGATAATATCTTTCTGCAGCGCTTTTAATTCTGTTCCCTACATTTACCACTCTCTTTGCATCTGCCGTACCGGTAATTACTTTACCTTTAGACAATGTCGTTCTATATTCCTGTGAAGACATTGTTAAAATTTCCGAGTTATTGGCCAGCTGTAAAGACGATCTTCCAGTAATTGGGTTCGTAGTACAGGCAACAGCCGACAGAGCAATAGCTCCTATTCCAAATAGATGTGTAACTTTCATAGTTTGAGTGTTAATAATTCAACCTTAACAATTTTTATTCCAAAATATTCCAGAAAGAATATATTTGCATACATTTTGCTGTCTAAATTTAATAATTATCTCATTATGAAAAAGTATATTTCTTTACTGACGATTTTTGGATTCCTGTTCTTCTTTCAGAGTTGTGCTTCACAAGGATCATTAGATCCGAAAACAGTAGATAATTTGATAGATTCTCAGGAGTTTACTTTTTATGCACAAAGAGCCAACCCGACGAATTATGATGTTATTAATGTGTTGAACTCAATGCCTAATTCTACTGCAACGAGAGTACTTAATCTCAATGGAGAGTATACCATTGATGTAAGCAAAAATACGCTGGATGTAGTGCTTCCTTATTTTGGAAGGATGTTCAATCCAACTTATGGAGGAGCAAGTGATAACAGTTACCGATTTACTTCCAAAGATTTTACAGTAACTAAAACTCAAAATAAAAAAGGAACCTGGACTTTAAAGTTCAAGCCTAAAGATGCAAGAAATGTTGATGAACTTAATATTGAAGTCTTTAAAAACGGTAAAGCTTTCGTTTCTGTAAGAAGTAGCGACAGACAGCCCATTACTTATGACGGATATATTTCTAAAACAGAGGTAAAACAGGAAAAAGAGAAACTTTAATCTCTTTTTTCGTTAGATAAAAATTTTTCAACAAATAATTTTGCTTCAGTACTTGGATTCGAAACCATAGCTGAAGCATTTTTTTTATGCATATGGTAAGCTTCCTCTATTGCATCGCTCTTTTTCATCAGTGATAAAATATATTCCTGAACCCAGTATTCGAAGCGTTTTTCAGCCTGCTGAACACGAATTTCTTCAAAACGTCCGCTTTTCTTTTTCAGATCAATAAATTCGAAAATTGTATCATAAACTTCCTGTAATCCCTCATTGTAAAGGGCAGAGCCTAATAAAACTGGGATTTTCCATCCTTTTTCTTTAGGTGGAATAAAATCCAGCGCTCTTTTTAATTCAAGTCTTGTATTTTTGGCTTTCTGAAGATTGTCCTGATCTACTTTGTTGATGAAAATAAGATCTACCATTTCCATGATTCCCCTTTTTATACCCTGAAGTTCGTCTCCACCACCAATGATTTTAAGGAATAGGAAAACATCGGTAATATCGGCAACCAATACTTCTGACTGCCCTACGCCTACCGTTTCTATCAAAATATAATCATATCCTGCTGCCTCACAGATCATCATAGTTTCAAAGGTAGTATTGGCTACTCCACCCAAAAAACCTGAGCTTGGAGAAGGACGTATGAATGCATTCTCTTCTTTCGCAAGTTCTTCCATTCTGGTTTTATCCCCTAAAATACTTCCTTTGTTGATTGCCGAACTGGGATCAATTGCTAAAACAGCTACTTTTTTACCCTGAGCAATAACCAAGCGGCCAAAGTTTTCTATAAAAGTGGATTTTCCGGCTCCGGGAACTCCTGTTACTCCTACTCTCACAGAATTTCCGGTAAGAGGCATCATTTTCTTCAATAGTTCTTCTGCCTGTACTCTGTGTTCTGCTTTTTTACTTTCAACCAATGTAATAGCTTTTGCAATCAGGCGCTTATTTCCTGACTGTATTCCTTCTATTAACTCTTCTGTAGTAAATTTCATTAATTCAAAATTAACAATTAAAATGCGAATGGTCAATAGCCCGCTCATAATGATAAGACAAAATATCTAAATTGTTTTCATTGGAAATTAACGATTTTTCATGAATTCAATTTTTATTTCTTCTAAATTAAAACTAGAACGCCCTGTATCAACAGCTTAAGGAATTTATTACATTTGTTATATATCAAAAAGAAGAAACATGAAAAAACTCATCGCTGCGGCTTCGTTTACTGCTATTTTGCTGGTTTCCTGTACGCCGAAAGCTTCTACATCCGCCACTACTGCAGGAACATCTACATCTACTGCAGAACAGATTGCTCAGGGGAAAACTATTTTTGAAAACTCTTGTGGAAGATGTCATAAATTACCGGATCCTGCTTCACACAATCCTGTACAATGGGTAGGAATCATGAATTCTATGGCTCCAAAAGCAAAACTGACGGACGAACAGCACCAATGGGTGTATGATTATATTGTTTCTGTGAAAAAGTAATCATCAAACAAAAATATGGTATGAAAAAACTCATCTTAACCGGTATCGCAGCATCAGCATTTCTGGTGTCCTGCGGGCCAAAAAGTGTGGCTGTTACAGGGCCAAAGTATACCTCATCTGAGCAGTTGGCACAAGGAAAAACCATTTTTGAAAATTCCTGTGCAAAATGTCATAAGCTGCCAGAACCTACCAAGCATGACAACCAGGGATGGATCAACACGTTAAGCAGAATGGCTCCAAAGGCTAAGTTAACTGATGACCAGCATCAAATGGTGTATGATTATCTGATCTCTGTAAATAAGAAATAAAAGAAGGCCTCATTTTTGAGGCCTTCTTTTGTAATATATCAAGGGTATTTTTTGTTGAAAATAGTACTTAACAACTTATCTTACCATTAGTTTTTCAACCTGAACTTTCTCTCCCTGCTGGATATGAACCATATAAACTCCTTTCTGGAATCCCTGAGTAGAAATGGCTTTTTTAGAACCTGATTCTCTGGTATCAGAGAATATCAGTTTTCCTGACATATCAAACATTCTGATCTTAACTTCTTTAGAAGATTTGTCTATATTTCCTACAAAGAATTCATCATAAGTAGGATTAGGAAAAATAATAAATTTCTGATCTGAAAGTTTAACATCCTGAGTGGCCAGTGCCGTAATACATTCTTGCGGTACCGTAAAGTCTTCCACCTGATCATTAGCCGCAGAACTACTTCCTGCTGAAGCATTTACCCCTAGACCTCTTTTAGCAAAGGTGTTCCATATCATACATTTATCCAAACCTGCATTACCTACAGCATCAGCCTGAAGAATTGCATTTCTTCCATCAATAAATGAAGGGTTACAAGCCTGTAATTTCAGTCCGTCCATTACTATTTGCAGCACTTTAGCATTTCCGGAAATACTGCTTGCCATGACATCACTGTTATATCCATATTTTTCAATGTACTTCCAGGTAAGATCCCACAACATTGTTGCCCAGATAAACCCAATGGCATGTGGTCCTGAAACAGTATTGGTTTTGCCATACGTATAATTGTTTACACTAAAGTCTGGTGAATATTTGGCAGGTCTGATACCACCTCCTGTAATAGGCTGGCTACTTGTATAGGTTCCAATTCCTCTCGCCAGCGCTGATGTATCTCCAGGTCTTGTTGTAAGCATTAAAGCAAAATAATCTGACCATCCTTCACCCATCTGCTCAGCACTTTGAAGACAGCTATATCCCTGCCCTGTTAATCTGTTTGAAATGCCATGTCCATATTCATGGGCAACGATTCCATTATCCAGACTGGAATGTTTAAAGCCATTATAGTCGAAATTTAATGTTGTATTGACAGTTTCTCCTGTATTGATTTGATTTACAATATACTCGCCTTCTGTTTTCCCCATCATAATGGAAGGAATGGTAATTCCTGTCACGGCATTATCTCCCCCCATTGAAATAGGATCCACATTATTAGGATCATAGATAATTCCTCCCAAAGCTCCTGCAAGCTGCATATTTTTAACCTTGGTGGCAAAACTGCAGGTTCCTCTTTTGGCAATTCCTATTTTTCCTGTCATACTTCCTGCTGCAAGAGCTGTACAGGCATCATCCGGTGTAGCAATTTTCAGATCTCCTGTTACCGTTTGGCCACCTAACAGAAGAGGGCCAAAACTCGCCCCTCCGGTTGCCACTTTAGGTCGGTTTACAATAGCAGCCGGAGCATTATACTGATATCGTAAGATAGGATCATTGGCTGGCTGTGTTCTGTCCCAAAGATACATTTGCATTCTTGGTACAGAAAGATAAGTAGTTCCACTAATGACCGCTTCATAGCCTGCAGCGAAATTGGCATTATTAAGACCGCTTCCGTCAAAAGCCTCAGCTCTTACAGCATCTCCCTGTATACCTCCTTTTCCAAAATTATTCGTTTGAAAGTTTCTGGCGGCTTCTGTAAATCCGAATTTATAAAAGATATCATGCATCTTATTATTCATGTAAAACAGATTGGTAATCGCGGCATCTTTATAGGTTATAGGATTATCATATCTCCCATCGGCAAAAGGAAAATTGAAAGAGAGGGAACTTCCTCCGTCCGGGGAATATCCCGGATTATTCGTATTATCCTGATCTGAATATGCATATACATTATTTCCTCTTGTATTGGTATAGCTGTTCGTTCCATCAGAATGCCAGCCTTCCGGTGATGCAACTAAGTCCCACGGATTATTTACCAATGCGCGAGCCCCAAACGTAGGAGCTTCCACTGGCAATGGAAAAACATTATAAGACGCATTTGTAGGTGCCCACAGAGCATTTAACAGCTTACTTTGATTCTCCCCTGCTGATGTTTTCTCCCATTCATTGGATACAGCTTCATGAGAATGGCCGTGATCTTCAAAGCTGCAGTTTAGCGTCATATTATCTTTAGTGAGTATTTCTCCACTTTCAGCATCAGCAAGTACATGCCACACATCTGAAGAATTTTGATCTGAAACAAACAGTTCTTTAGCCAGAATATACTTACCATTCTTCTCAAAATAGACATCAGGCAAATAGTCTGTATCTGAAATAGCACTTAATCCCAGTTTTTGCTTAAGAAGGGCATCTGAAAATCTATCATGCACTTTTGCTGTACTGGCAGCAACAATATTTCTGCTGAAGTCATTATTTTCAGAGAGTATCTGATCCCCTTTAATGATGACTTTTCCCAATGCATTGTATACTCTCAGTCCGTTATAAGTCTGCTGTACATTCACAATATTTGCCCCTAAACTATTGGACATATCTTCGTTCAGAATGATAACGCCCACTTTATTTTGGTTTAGCTTTCCACTTTTTTGATAATAATCCTGAATAAGCCTGTTGGAGTTCTGACCATTTATTTTCCCAAAACAGAAAAGAAACACTACAGATACAGGTAATAAAAATAATTTTTTGTTCATAAGATTGGTTTTTACATAACAAAACTATAAATTATTTGCGATATCGAAATGTTAATTTGATTTTTTTTATCAAAAAGTAAAATTAATTAATGGTTTTTCTTTTTTTCAATTATTTTTTTCTTATTTTTCTGTGACATTTTACTTTTTATAAATTTTTCTCTGCTTTTTAAGAAATCAAGCATGCATTGATCATAGGCAAATGTTCGGGCAAGCTTTAAAGGTTTCAAAGCTTGTTTATATTCTAATCTGATTTCAAACAGTAAAGACTGATGGATAAGGATTCTGCTTTTATCTATGCCTTTTATCTTTAAAGAATAGTCAATCAGTTTTTCTGCATCATCCAGGTCTTCATTGTCTAAAAGACACTTGATATGATATTGCGGTGTATTCAGATTAGAAATATTGCATTGCATCGCTTCTTCGAAATACAGTTTAGCTTTTTCATAATCAAACAGTATTTCACTATAAATTCTTCCCATCAGACAGAGGCTGTCTGCATCTTCCGGATCATATGACAAAGCATAGTTTAATGCCTCTAAGCATGACGGAAGGCTGTATGGATAATTATCTAAGGCCTCAAAATAATATTTATTTTTAGTTAAGGTCATTGTTGTAGTTTTTTAATTCATTTTTCAAGGCATTCCTTTGTTTTTTGAACGTCTTGTCTTCATAATTCTTTTTAAAATCTGTTCCTGAAAATGTCCGAACCGGATTTCCGCGTTCTACCTGCATCTGAAGAGACCAAGTATCTTTCAGCTTTCTTTCCAGCTGCCGGATATAAACCGCCATTACTTTTTCTTTTAATCTGATAATGGATAGCTTTTTATTTTCCAGCTGTGAACGAGAGTCCTGTACAAAAACAGTCTCATTGGTAGGAATATGGGTAGCCCGTACCGCGGTATTCACCTTGTTTACGTTTTGCCCTCCGCTTCCCTGGCTTCTGGCGGTCTGAAACCGGATATCTTTTTCATTGAAATCAATCATTTTTATATTTTCAAGTTCAAAAATTCCGATAAACCAATTGCTTCTTTTATGCAGTTTCCTGAATGTGCTTTTCCCTGTCCAGCAAACACTTCCCAGCCAGTTTTTTAAAAACGGGCTTAGATCTTTCCCTTTTAAAAGCAAGGTCACTGATTTTACTGTCAGGTTCTCATCACCGTTCTCACGATGAATGATTTCGTATTCTATTGTATTTTGTTTTGCCTCTTCAAGAAAGGTCTTCAGCACCTTGGCTGCTACCCATTGGCATTCTAAAGGCCCTCTTCCTGAAGTGATCTGTATTAATTTTTCCATTTTATGTTGGCATTTTGCTTAATAAAGGATGTCCTACCGGATCTATTCCTTTTTCTAATAAATTTTTTGCAGCCATTACTGCCCAGCATTTGTCGCTGGAGTGGATATTTCTGTAAAAAGAAAGTAAAACACTGGGTTTCACAACAGTAAAACCATTGGCTTCAATAGTCTCAAGATCATCTTTTTCAAAGAAGTCAATGGTAATTCTGCAGACCTTTTCATTTTCCAACTCAACCGTTTTTTCGTACCTGCGAAAATTTTCCTCACTCGGCAGATGGTCATATCGGGTCCAGACTTTCTGAAATCCTTCCTGCTGAAGAATGATAACCACGTCTGCAACATTCTCTTTCTTTACAAAAACATCAATATCCTTATGATCGTGGGCATGTTTGTATTCTGTATGTCCTTTTTCCGACATAAAATGCCATGCCCAGCCTCCTGATATAATGATTTTATCTTTTAATGTATTTAAAATTTCGAGTCCTAACCGGATTCTGAATTCCGGCCAGACTTCACCATATCTTTTTATGTTATGTGGTGCTCCCATTTTTTTGTTTTTTTAAATTAAAAGTTGAGAGTTTATAGTTGACAGCCGGTGTTTCAACTGATAACTATAAACCATCAACCCAATTATCTGTCCATTCTCACAATTCTCGGCTGGAAAGTTCCCAGAATATCTACCAGTTCGCTCTGTGCATTCATCACTTCATTAATGTCTTTGTAGGCCATAGGGGCTTCTTCTGCATTTCCGCCCATCAGGGTTACATTTTTCAATTTCAGTTCTTTTTTGATATCATGCTGAGTGAAAAGGCTTCTGCATTCTCCTCTTGAATGCGCTCTTCCTGCGCCATGTGATGCTGAATTCAGGGATTCAGGATTTCCTTTTCCACGGACTATAAATCCTTTTGCCGTCATGGATCCGGGAATCATCCCCAGTTCATTTTCATTGGCAGGAGTTGCCCCTTTTCGGTGAACAATCACTTCTTTACCGTTATGGATTTCTTTCCAGGCAAAGTTGTGATGGTTTTCAATTTTGGCTTTTACCCTTCCGCCAACAGCTTTTACCAGCCTTCTGTGAATATCATCATGACAGGCAGAGGCATAATCTCCGGCAAGATTCATTGCTGTCCAATATTCCAATCCCAAGTGGGTACTAAGATCCAGCCAGGCAAAGTTTTGAGCTTCTTTTGGTAATGGACATTGTTCTGTTGCCACTCTTGAGTAATACTGGGCAATCTCCGCTCCCAGACCTCTTGAGCCGCTATGAGAAAGGATTCCCAGATATTTTCCTTTTGGCAGACCAATTTGCTCATCTTCTTCAGTGATTTCCACTTCTCCGAATTCCACAAAGTGATTTCCTCCGCCTGAAGAACCCATCTGTTTGATTGCTTTTCCCTTTAATCTTCTTAAGATCGGGATCATATCAAATGTATCTCTTTCGAAAATCTCATGATCAATGTGAGACTTATGCGTTTCATACATTCCGAATTTTGTATGTTCAGCAAGCGCTTTTTCATATTTATCTCTTGCTCCTTCAAGATATGAAACCGGTGTATCCAAAATACTGAGGCTCATTCTGCAGCCAATATCCATTCCTACGCCGTAAGGGATTACAGCATTTTCCACTGCCAGAACTCCTCCTATCGGAAGTCCGTAACCGCTGTGGGCATCGGGCATTAATGCTCCCTGAGTAGAAACAGGCAGCTTCAAAGCAGTATACAACTGATTTTTCGCCTCTTCAGAGATATTGTTACCAAAAATCTGAAATGAAGCACGCTGTGAATTCAGCATTCTTTTTTCTGTCTTTTTGGATGAAAGCAGGGTTTCTGCAATTTGTCCGAAGGTGAGATCTTTTTCAAATTCCTCCGGATTCAGCAGGATTTCCTTTAAAAGAGATTTTACGTGGTGAATATTCTTTGTTGCAAAATTTCTTTTCATGACTTCCAATGCTACGTTTACGCTTTGATTATTTGGATAGCCCAGTTTTAATATATCTTTTCCTTTTAGTTTTAAATTTCCCATTGTTTTTGTTTTAAATAACAGTTTGGACTCATACGTCCAGTAAGCTTTCTGCAATCTCTGTTGCAGACATTTTGTAGTGAAAATATTTTGTACTTTCATTTTGATCAGATTTGTATTTCATCTTCCATGAACTTGGCCTTCCATATATTGTTTTATGGATAATCCCAGCAACCTTATGTTGTCTCAAATAGGACTCCAGCTCTGCATATTCTTTTTCAAGTTCGAAATCTACAGGCTTATAATGGGTAATCATATTGGGTCTTATTCTAAGGATAAACCTCCATGGTTCAATGAATTCGTAGTAAATATCATACCTCTTCCTTAAAGGGCAATATTCCTCTTTTTGCAAAAAATACTGCCTTTCCATTGGTGTAAGTCCGAATTTCGGATCATTCCAGGCATATGTTGAAACTCTATTGAGCTTCTGTTCTCTTTCCACATAGATTCTTCTTCCGGATTTTCTTTTCTTTTTAAGAAATTTTCTGCTTTCAGAATACATGTAAGTATTGATTTTCTTCAGAATTCCTTCAAAGAACTCTCCGTATTTAGATCTCATTACATCTTCTCTTACTACAAAGAATCTTACAAATCCTCTTTGATAAGGCTTATCCAAAGGAATCCATGGGGTATTTCGTCTGATATCCCTAAGTTTATCACTACGTCGATATTTTTTTCTGATCTGTTTTTCTACATCTTTTCTAATTGTTCTTTTTCTGCTTCTTGCACTTCTCAGGCGGGAAAACAGAAGGTTATCATTTTCCATTGTTAACAGAAGTATGATGTGAGATCGTAAAAGTTTATTTATTTTATCTCACGCAACTTTTAATCAACTAAAATACTAGTTGAATGGATTAATAATAGACCATAACAGTTCTGAGGAATATACCTCTTCCTGTCATGTCTGTAATGACACTAAAAAAGATTTCGGGTAAACTTGGGAGTTTGAAATATTGCGCAATAAAAAACCCGAAATCTCTACGACTTCGGGTTTTGATATTTCATTGTACTGTTATTCTAAGAATGTACCAAACCGCGAAGCCTTACCACCATAAGGGGTAATCCAACTGTAGAATTCTGTTTAGTTCTGAACATTGCTTCGTTGTTTTTATTTGGTTAAACTTGATTTTCAGGTGCAAATATATAAATTTTTCTGAGAATCAAAATATTTTTTTCACTTAAGGTGAATAATGCTGAGAAAAATGGCGTCAATAACTTTTGTCATTCTCTTTGTATCGAGCGTTTCCAGCGTATCCGTGGGTTCGTGATAATTTTTATTTCTGAAGAAGGAAGTATCCGTGATCATGAGCGCGGGAAAGTCAAAATTCCAATAGTTCAGATGGTCGGAATAGTCTATTCCTGCTACAAATTTTGGGGCTGAGAAGGTTTCTGTTTTTATCTGTCCTGAATCTTTAAAATTACCTATGAAATTTCTTACAAAAGGACCTGCTCCACTGATTTTTTTCACCAATGTAATGAAATCTCCTTGATCACCATATATCCAGGAAAGAAGACCTACAGGAAAACTCTGGGAATCTTTTTCATCTTTGAAATAACCGATCATTTCTACACTGGCCATTCCATAGACATCGATCTTATTGTCTTTTAAATATTTTGCATGGACATAGCTTCCCATATTTTCAGTCCTGAAATAAGGAGGTTCTTCCAAGGTATAGGCAACAAGATCTACTCTGTAATTCAGTTTTTGACCTTTAAGCATTCTTGCGAGTTCCAGAAGAGCAGTAACTCCTGTGGCATTGTCGTCTGCTCCCTGCTGATCTCCACAAACATCGTAATGAGCACCTATAATGATCCGCTTCTTATTTTCTGTTCCAAAGGATGAAATAACGTTTTTATATATTTTTCCATCAACTTTGTATTCCTGGTAAGCAGTGCTGTCACCATAAGTACTAAAAGTCTGATGGATATAGTCTGCAATGGCATTCAGCTGGTCTATATTTTTATGGTTTCTAAATTGTGGAGTTTGGGTCATTGCGGTCAAATGCTTTTTAACCAAAGCAGTATCTGCAACAACCTTCGAGCTTTGCATTGATCTATTGTTCTTCCCTGAACCCAGCAAGAAGACACCTGTAATAACAAATAAGCCTACGAGAAGAAACATTTTTTTCCTCGTAGGCTTTATTATATTTTTTAGATTCATGGAGTATCTTTTAATCTCTGTGATGAAATTAAAACTTTTCTTTTTATTTTTCTAAAAATCTTTCCAGAATTTCTACTGCACATTTCGGAAGGTTGGTTCCAGGCCCGAAAATAAAGTCTGCACCATTGGCATAAAGGAATTCATAATCCTGCTGAGGAATTACTCCCCCCACAACGATGGTAATATCATCGGCTCCCAGTTTGGATAATTCTTCTACTACCTGAGGAACTAATGTTTTGTGTCCTGCAGCCAATGATGATACTCCTAAAATATGAATATCGTTTTCTACAGCTTGTTTAGCCACTTCTTCCGGTGTCTGGAATAAAGGAGCTACATCCACATCAAATCCCATATCAGCAAATGCTGTTGCCACCACTTTTGCTCCTCTGTCATGACCGTCCTGTCCCATTTTGGCGACCATAAGTCTTGGGCGGCGTCCTTCTTCTTCTTCAAATTTCTGAGTCAGATTAAGGGCTTTTTCAAAGTATTCGTTTTTACCGGCATTCATAGCGTATACACCAGAGATTGTTTTAATATTTGCTTTATATCTTCCAAAGGTTTCTTCCATGGCATCACTCATCTCTCCAAGGGTAACTCTTCTTCTTGCTGCTTCGATGCATAATGCCAGAAGATTTCCTTTCCCTGTCTGAGCACTTTTACGGATTTCATTGAGAATCTGCTCAACAGCTTCGGTATTTCGATCTGTTTTGATTGTATTTAATCTTTCAATCTGTTTTCTACGAACTTCTGTATTATCGATGTCCAGGATTTCTATTGCATCCTGTTTCAATGAGGATTTGAATGAATTGACCCCAATAATGAATTCTTCTCCGCTGTCAATTTTCGCTTGTTTTTTTGCGGCAGCTTCTTCAATTCTCATTTTTGGAATTCCGGCTTCAATAGCTTTGGTCATTCCACCTTCCTGCTCTACCTCATCAATATACCTCATCGCTTCTTCAATCATTTGCTGAGTAAGGCTTTCTACAAGATTACTTCCTCCCATCGGATCTACAACATCGCATATTCCGCTTTCCTGCTGAAGAATGATCTGTGTATTTCTTGCAATTTTTGCTGAATAGTCTGTAGGCAGGGCAATGGCTTCATCCAGCGCATTGGTGTGAAGAGACTGCGTTCCTCCTAATGCTGAAGACAAAGCTTCTATAGCTGTTCTTGTGATATTATTGAAAGGTTCCTGCTCTGTCAGAGACCATCCGGAAGTCTGTGAATGGGTTCTTAATGCCAGAGATTTTGGATTCTGAGGATTAAACTGTTTTAAAAGGGTTGCCCAGATATATCTTGCGGCACGCATTTTAGCAATTTCCATGAAATGATTCATCCCGATTGCCCAGAAGAAAGAGAGTCTTGGAGCGAAATCGTCTACGTTCATTCCTGCTTTTATTCCTGTTCTTACATATTCAAGACCGTCTGCCAGGGTGTAAGCCATTTCCAGTACTGGTGTAGCCCCTGCTTCCTGCATGTGGTATCCGGAAATAGAAATGGAGTTAAATTTTGGAATGTTTTGCGAAGTGTATTCAAAAATATCTGCGATGATCTTCATGGAAGGTGCCGGCGGATAAATGTAGGTATTTCTTACCATGAATTCTTTCAAGATATCATTCTGAATCGTTCCTGAAAGCTGATCCTGATTTACTCCCTGCTCTTCTGCCGCTACGATGTAAAAAGACAAAATAGGAAGTACAGCTCCATTCATAGTCATAGATACTGAAATCTGATCCAGGGGAATTTCATTGAAAAGGATTTTCATATCTTCCACAGAGTCGATAGCCACTCCTGCTTTTCCTACATCTCCTACTACTCTTGAGTGGTCAGAGTCATATCCTCTGTGTGTTGCTAAGTCAAATGCTACTGAAAGTCCTTTCTGGCCTGCAGCAAGGTTTCTTCTGTAAAATGCATTGGATTCTTCAGCTGTAGAAAATCCGGCATACTGACGGATTGTCCATGGTTTTTGAACATACATGGTGGAATACGGACCTCTAAGATAGGGTGCAATTCCTGGAGAAGTCTGCGTTAATGATTCATCTTTTACATCTTTTTTTTCATAGGATGATTTGAGTTCAAGTCCGTCTTTTTCAAAATTGTAAATCTCTCTTTCCTGAGCTGATACATTAAAATCCGGTTTTTTCACAGAAATTGTCTTTCGCATTCCAATTATTTTTGTCCCCGTAAAGTTAATTTTTTTGAGCGAAACATGAAACTTCTGTTAACGTTCTGTTTTCCTTAAATTTATGAAAAGAAAAAGGCCGGGCAAATGCCCGGCCTTTCCTATTAGTAAATAGTATGCTTATTTTTTGATAAGCTTCGTATTGTAAGTATTTTTGTCATCTTTTATCGTGATTACATACATACCTTTGATTAATGAAGCTACATTAATTCTTTGTCCGTCAATATGTCCTTCCTGAGCTAATCTTCCATCAGCAGTATAGATTTTATAGTCTGCTTTTCCTTTCAGATTTTTCACTTCTACGAAAGTATCTGCAGGGTTCGGATAAATTGAAATTTCAGATGATTTTACATCTTTTGTTTCGTTTACAGCAAGAGTACTTGTAATTTTTACAGGCAGATCCATTACTGAACCTCCTCCTGTTGTGATGTCTCCACATGCACTTGCTAAAGCAGCCGTATTATACTTCGTAACAATTCTCATTCTTAGAAGCTTATCTCCAGCATATGTAGTTGAAGGTACTGTAAAGTTTTGTGCTCCAAAACTTACACTTCCTGCAGGAACACCTCCGGAAAGGCTAATTATTCTTTCAGATATCTCAAATACTCCATTTCTATTATAATCAATCCAAACAGAAAGATTTAAAGGAACGTTGGAACTGCTAAATGCTTGTCTTACTACAGGTGTAATAGCGTACGTAGTTCCCTGAACCAAATTGACAATCTTACTAGGATCTTCAGATAAATCTTTATATGATCTTAATGAAGGATCATCATAAACAAGATTTGAAACTGTTACTTTTCTAATAGCTCCAACATAAGATGTTCCTGAATTCATTATACAGTAATCAATTCCGGTCTTTAAGCCGTTTGTTTTAAATACATAATTATTGGAGAATGCACCAGGAACACTGTTTACAACAGCTGCAACCTGCACTTCATAATTTGTTTCATCTTCAAGACCTGTTAATACCACTGAATTTGTTGTACTTGTTGTATTTGACCAGTTTGATGTCCCTTGTTTTCTATAGTTAACAGAATATGTTGCTCCGGTTACGCTATTCCATGATGCTCTGGCTGTTGTCTTGAACACTTCTGTGCTTATTGTTGTAAGTCCGGTTGGAGCCGCAGTTGTAGATGTAGGTGCATCTGCAACAGTAACTTGAGGAGAAACAGCATAGAAAACGTTACCAATTGCTGATACTCTCAACTTAATTGGTGTCGTAATTGTATTTGGCATTTGTACTGTGTAGCTCCCTGTATTAGGTGTAGAAGCAACTAAATCTGTCCAGGTTGCTCCATTATCTGAAGTATAATCAATCTTTACATTAGGTGAGTTATAAGGAGCTGTATTAGTATTGGCTACTTCCCACTGAATAATGTTATTGGCATTTTTATACAGAACTGATGATGTAGTAAGACCATTAAATTTAAAAGGTCCGTCGTTTCCAATGACTGTATTAACTTCTGAAGAAGACAACATTGGTCTTTGTGCATTTTGGTCTCTGACCGTTACAGCATAACTTAGAGTTCTAGGAATATAAGATACAGTCTCCCAATTTGGATTTGGATTATTTGCTGCATCAGTTTTGTTCGTAAGAATTCCATTCATAACTAGTGGAAAGCTTGGGAAATATCTTCTTCCACTACTTGTTCCAAAGCGGGATCTTGTTAATGCACCCTGTGTATTGTATCCCCATCCCGTGTCTCCTGAAATTGAAGCCAGTCCGGTAACACTATCTGTTTGCTCCCAAGTGTAATTAATAGCATCTCCTTCTGCATCTGTTGCTGAAGCATCAAGATAATAAGCAGTCCCTTTAGGCACTGTATAAGAGGTAAGTGCTGCTATTACTGGCGGCGTGTTGTTCGTGATTGTCTCAGATGTACCGCATGTGGAAGGCTTGCCGTCCAAATTCGTTAAAATCTGATCTACAGATTTATAATGGAAATAGGCATCTGAAGACATTTGAACATTATCACTTGTAATCCCTGCATATCCCATAATAGTAGTTCCTCCTCCTGGTTCTACGTTAACATTACTTCCTTCAGATTTATTTGAAAATGTATGATTTCCTCCTAACTGATGCCCCATTTCATGAGCCACATAGTCAATATCAAAAGCATCTCCACTTGGGATACTATTAGCTGGTGAAGTAAATCCGGATCCTTTACCTGCAGGTACACTCGTGGTTGGATCAACACATATACAGCCGATGCATCCAGCGTTTCCTCCTCCTCCTGAAGCACCGAATAAATGGCCTATGTCATAGTTGGCATTGGTTACCTGAGCTGTAATCGCATTCTGAAGTTCAAGATTCCAAGCTCCTTCGGATCCTACATCACCTGGTGAATAAGGGTCTGAAGCCGGATCTGTATAGATAACATTCGGGAAATTCTGAACAAGTAATTTTATTCCAAAATCCTTTTGGAATACTCCGTTCACACGGCTCATAGTATTGTTAATTGCAACAAGTGCCGGAGCTCTTTTTTGATCATCAGTAGCCGTAGCCGGTACACCTGCCAAATTCATAAAGTATTGAGTATACTCTCCAGTAACAGAAATTGCTAATCTGTAAGTTCTGAATTTTGTACTTGAGGGTCTACTGGTGATTCCTACATTAGAAAGGGTCTTTTTTCCATTAGCTTCTAATGACTTTATATCTTTAAAGTTCTTCTCTTCTGTAGAACATTCAAATCCGTGCTCGCTTTCTGTTCTGTTTGTTTTGTAGAAAACACCATACACCTGCTTATCTGTAGTAATAGGTTCTATAAACTGGAATTTTCCGTCTTTGATTATCATCGACTGCAACTCAGTAGGTGCAGTACTGAATCTTACATATTTTCCAGGATCATCTACTCCTACACCAACGTAAGAACCCAATTGATATTTGTCTGCAATAGATTTTTCCATAACAGGATCACTGTATACAGCAAATTTTTCAATTTTTCCTTCCGCTGTAGGTAGAGAAACAATCACAGCCTGAGCTCCTTTTCCTGTTTCTACAGCATCTTTCAACATATTCCTAAGAGACTGCAAATCAAACCTGTAAGAATATTGAACTTCTACTTCTTTTCTGATTTGAGAGGTTTTTTGTGAGGCCGGTTCCCACCTCTGTGCATGGAGACTGGAAAGTCCAGCAGCCAAGGCACACACTAGTAAAATTCTTTTTTTCATAATTACCTAATTAGTTTAGAATTGATAAACTTTAAATATCCGCCCTAAAAATAAGAATTATTAACACAACAACATAAAAAAAACGACCAATTTTAAATAAAATTAGCCGTTTCCTTAAATATACTATTTTTTAGAGTTATTTCTTTATTCCCATCTCAAATAAAGCAAATGATATAAGATCTGCATTTTCACTAATCACCTGATCTGTAGCTCTTCCGGCACCATGCCCTGCATTCTTTTCAATTCTCAGGAGAATAGGATTTTTACAAGCCTGTTTTTCCTGAAGCTCTGCACCAAATTTAAATGAGTGTGCCGGAACTACTCTGTCATCATGATCACTGGTAATGATCATTGTTGACGGATAGCAGGTTCCTGCTTTTACGTTGTGTACAGGAGAATAGGATTTAAGATATTCGAACATTTCTTTACTGTCTTCTGCTGTACCGTAGTCGTAAGACCATCCTGCTCCAGCCGTAAATTTATTATATCTCAACATATCCAAAACTCCAACTCCAGGGAAAGCTACTCTCGCAAGGTCCGGACGCATTGTCATTGTTGCTCCTACTAATAATCCCCCGTTTGATCTTCCTGAAAGTGCCATGTATTCTTTTGAAGTATACCCTTTACTTTGAAGATATTCTCCTGCAGCGATAAAGTCTTCGAATACATTTTTCTTCTGTTGTTTTGTTCCTGCATCATGCCATTTTTTACCATATTCACCTCCACCACGGATGTTTGGAACAGCGTAAATACCACCATTTTCCATCCAGATTGCATTTACTACAGAGAACGAAGGCTGTAAGCTGATGTTAAAACCTCCGTAAGAATACAGAATAGTAGGATTTTTACCGTCAAGTTTAGTTCCTTTCTTATAATTAATCATCATAGGAACTTTTGTACCGTCTTTTGAAGTATAGAATACCTGTTCTGAAACGTAATCATCCGGATTAAACTTCACTTTAGGTTTTTGATACACTTCAGATTTTCCTGAGTCTACATTAAATTTGTAGGTGGTTCCCGGTGTAATATAGTTACTGAAAGAGAAATACACATCTTTCTCTTTTTCTTTTCCTCCAAATCCTGAAATATTTCCTTTTCCGGGAAGTGTAATTTCTCTGATCAGTTTTCCTGTTTTATCAAACTGTTTTACCTGATCTATAGCATCAATCATATAGGTTGCAAAGAAATATCCTCCACCTGTAGAAATTCCTAACACGTTTTCTGTTTGTGGAATCACATCTTTCCATGTTGCAGGAGCCGGGTTAGCGATAGTTGTTTTCACAAGACGCATATTCGGGGCATCTTTATCAGTAAAAATGAAAAGATCATCACCTTGTGTATCTACGATGCTGGCATTGATGTCAAATCCGCTCATAATTTGTACAAAGTCACCTCCTTTTTTAAGGTCTTTTATGTACAATTCATTACCATTTGTAGCATTAGCCGCAGAGACAATAAGGTATCTCTGGTCCTGAGAAACGCCTGCACTTAAGTATCTTCTTGGGGTTTTATCACCTCCGAAAATCAATTTATCTTCAGATTGTTTTGTTCCCAGTTTATGAAAGTATACTTTATGTTTATCTGTCATTCCCGAAAGTACAGTCCCTTCTTTAGGTTTGTCGTAGCTGGAATAATAGAACCCTTCATCTCCCTGCCATGAAATTCCGCTGAATTTTACATCCAGTAACGTTTCATCAATCTGCTTTTTGGTAATTGCATCAATGATAATGATCTTATTCCAGTCGCTTCCTCCTTCAGAGATAGAATAAGCAGCAAGGTTTCCTTTTTTGTTGAATGACAGGTTGGAAAGTGAAGTAGTTCCTTTTTCTGAAAATTTATTAGGATCTAAAAATACTTCTGTAGCATTAGTCTTATTGTTTGTTCTATACAAAACAGACTGAGCCTGCAATCCATCGTTTTTAGAATAATAGGTGTAGTCTCCTTCTTTGAAAGGGGCTGAAATTTTTTCATAGTTCCAGATATCCTTCAGCTGGCTTTTGATTTTATCCCTGAACGGAATTTTAGATAGATAATTCTGACTGTAAGCAACTTCTTCATCTACCCATTTTTTTGTAGGTTCAGAATCATTTTCCAGATCTCTGAATGGATCGGAAACAGCGCTTCCGAAATAGGAATCTGTCTGGCTTCCTTTTAGTGCTTTAGGATAAATCATTTTCTGAGAATAAAAAGATGCTGAAAATAATACTCCAGCTGTTAACAATATAGGTTTAAAATTCATACTGATCGGTTTTTCTCAAAAATACGCAAAGTATGTGAAATAAAAAAAGTCCCGTTATATTGGGACTTTTTTATGTATTATAGGATATTTCAACTATTCATTGGCACCGAAGCTTTCAAAATAGAAATCGGTAAGGTTGCTAACAATCTCATCCGGACTTCCATTCCAATAGTATATTTTATCTCCTTCTTTCAATTCATATAAAGTAAAGTTTTGATCTGTTGTTACCGTTTTATCGGCATTTTTAAAATCCTGAACTGCCTGAATTAAATATTTTTTCAGATCCTCAGTTTTTATTTTATTCAGATCACCTTTTGGTCCGGAAGTCAGTTTGGAAGGAACCAGGAAGCTTACAGCATACCTTATTTCTGCAATTTTTTGCCCTTCAACATATTCATTAGGAACCACTTTTACTTCTTTAACGTTAAGTTTTCCGGTTTTAAAATTCCCAAACATTGCGGTGAAGTAATCTTCTGCTTCTTTTTTACATGCTGCAGCTGTTGCTTTAGGAAAAGCTGAAAGAAAATTATCTACGCTTCCATTGATCATTTCCTTTGAAGTTTCTTTAAAATCCACCTGATAAGCGGTTTGTCCATCTACTGTAGGCTTTAAATAATCATTGAGTTTATTCAATGCTGCTTCATCATTGTTCACGAAAGTACCAAAGAAGAGTTCAAAGGCTTCTTTAGGTTTCTTTACTTCCGTCTGAGCCATCAGTTGCTGTCCCATCATGGTAAGCAACAGCAGGAAAATAATTTTGTAGTTTTTCATAGTGTATATTTTGTTTTATTATTTGGAAAAACAAAGCCCCTGAAAAGTCAGAGGCTATATTTTTATGTATTGATAATTTTAGTAATTTTCTTCTTCCCCCTTCATTTTCTCTGCATTTTCCGCCATGATTACGGCATCAATCATCTCAGAAATATCTCCATTCATGTAAGCATCAAGGTTGTACATAGACTTATTGATTCTGTGGTCTGTAACTCTTCCCTGAGGGTAATTGTACGTTTTAATTTTTGCAGAACGGTCTCCTGTAGATACCATAGATTTACGTTGTGCAGCGATATCTCCCTGTACTTTCTGTAATTCGATATCGTATAATTTTGTTCTTAGCATTTCCATTGCCAGCTCACGGTTAGCCAGCTGAGAACGGGCTTGCTGACAAACCACTACCATCCCGGAAGGTTTGTGGGTAAGCTGAACTTTAGTTTCAACCTTGTTTACGTTCTGACCTCCGGCACCTCCTGAACGGGAAGTCTGCATTTCAATATCTGCAGGATTCAGTTCAAAATCTACTTCTTCAGCTTCCGGTAAAACAGCAATTGTAATAGCAGAAGTGTGTACTCTTCCCTGAGATTCTGTTTCAGGTACACGCTGCACACGGTGAACTCCGGATTCAAATTTCATGATTCCGTAAACTCCTTCTCCTTCCACTTTCATGATCAATTCCTTGTATCCTTTTGCAGCTTCGTTGGAATCTGTTACTTCATGTCTCCATCCTTTTGTTTTAAAATACATGGTATACATTCTGTACACATCCTCTACGAAAATAGCGGCTTCATCACCTCCTGTTCCGGCACGTAATTCTACGATAACGTTTTTGTCATCAGCAGGATCTTTAGGGATCAGTAATACTTTCAGTTCTTCTTCTAATCCTGGAATTTTAGCCTGAGCTTCCAGCTTTTCTTCTTTAGCAAGATCTACCAAATCTCTGTCTGAACCGTCTGCAATAATTTCTTCAGATTCTGCAATACTGTCCAGCGCTCCTTTGTACTGATCGTAAACTCTTACAATTTTTCCCAAATCACTATATTCTTTGTTCAAAGAAGAATATCTTTTTTGGTCTGAAATGACATCAGGCTGTATAATAAGGTCTGCAACCTCATTATATCTTTGTTTTATAGCTTCTAATTTTGGAATTAATGATTTAGACATTGTAGAAATTTTGTGGGTGCAAAGATAAGGATTATTAATTCAAAATTAAAATTCCGAATCATCATAAATTTTTGAGCATTAGGGATAAAGGGAGCAAAATGAAGAAAATTCCCAATTTACCAATTGTTTATCCGTCTTTCTGTATCGCTAAAATTTACTTTAATATCTTTTAGAAAGCCTTCTGTCAATCAGATATAAAACAATTCCCACTGCAATAATTCCCAATCCTATCAAGCTTTCTTTAGGATTATGGATAAAAGTAAAATAAAGAATATAGATGCTGAACAATAGAAAAACGGCTGGAAAAATATGAAAAGCATTAGATTTAAAGATTTTTCTGTCTTTTTTCTTAAGAAAGAACACGGTAGAAATAGCCAGGCTGGCAAAAAGCTGTAAAATAAAAGCTGTATAGACAAAGATTTCTTTAAAACTTCCTGTCAGAATAATAACAGAGGCAATCACTGCATGAGCAAAAATGGCTCTTACCGGAATTCCTTTTTTATTCCCTTCGGATAAGGGTTTCCAAATGTAGGTATGTTTTGCAAAAGCCTGTGTTAACCTCGAACCTACCCACAGATACCCGCTAATTGTTGCTATTAATTGCAGGGCAATAAAAATATTGACAATCTTTCCAAAAGCAGGTCCCAACATATTGACAGCAGCTTCTCCCATCACATCTTCTTTTCCTGCCAACTGGCTCACGGGAGCATGTTTCAGCATAATATAATTCACCAGAATATAGCTTACCGTCACGAAAACAGTTCCTATAATAAGAGATTTAGGAAGGTTTTTCTGAACATCTTTTATTTCTCCTGCGATATAAGATGCCGAATTCCAGCCTGTGTAAGAATAAGTTACAAATACCAGGGAGGTAGCAAATGCAGGAAGCATGATTTCATTCTGCCAGCTGTCACTGAAATTGAGACTGTTCCCAATCTGCGGTGAACCTGAAATTCCTACTCCAAGAATAACCAGGACAATAATGAATGCAATCTTAATGAACGTAAAAAAGTTATGAAACCTACTGGATGTTTTCAGGCTAAATGATAATGCAATGGCAACCAGAAATATTGCGGCAATGGCAAACCCATTTCCAAAAGAAAAATCGAATACGGAAAGGTATTTTGACATTGCCAATGCAGCCAGTGCAACCGGAGAGGAAAACCCGATGATAAGTGAAATCCAGCTTATCAGATATCCGAATATCGGATGATAGGTTTCTTTGAGGTAAATAAAATCGCCCCCGTTTCCTTTAAAATGCGAACCTAATTCGGCATAGCAAAAAGCCCCGAACAAAGCGAGAATTCCTCCAATACTCCAAAGCAGGAAAATGCTGTAGGTATTGGTAATATCGGACAACTGAAATCCCAGGGTTGTAAAAATCCCGGTTCCGATCATATTGGAAACAACGATAGCGGCGGCTGTTTTCCAGCCAATCTGATGTGAAGCAGTACTCATTTAATGATTAAAAGTTAAAATTAAGTCTTCCAAAGAAATAATTTCCCAGTGTTCCCATCTGAACCGGCGCATATTTGAATACTCCATAATATGAATTTTCATAGATCTGGCGATCCGGGAAAACATCAAATACATTATTGGCTCCTACTGTAAAATTGATGTTTTTTGTGATGTCATACCCGACACTGATGTCCGTAACAACCTTCGGAGAGAATTCCTGAACGCCTCCAAATGGATAACCATCTCTTATTACTTTACCAAAATAGGTATTTCTTACGAGAAAATTGAACTTTCCTATTCCATAATTCAAGCCTAATGAAGCTTTTGTTTTTGGAGACAGGGTTTCAATGATGTTGATCTGATCCGGGCCAAAGAATTCATTCTGAGGAGTTCCTAAGTTTTCCGGAAAATGAAAGTCTGTGATTTTTGTTTCTGTATAGTTTCCGGCAAGATTAATATTTAAATTACCGCTTCCAAGAATCAAGTCATAAGAAACGACCACATCTACTCCTTTTGTTTCAGTATCAATGGCATTTGTAAAGAATCTTCCGCTTTCTACGTTAAACTGATCCAGTCTGGGATCGGTAATATTGCTGGTAATTACAATCCTGTCCTTTACTTTTATCCAATATCCGTCTACTGAAATAGACAGTTTGTTTAAAGGTCTCAGCGTAAATCCAGCGCTTGCATTAACAGACGTTTCCTGTTTAAGCTTATCAAACCCAAGAATTCTGGCTGCTTCGCTATCATTTCGGAAAATCCCTTTGGTTACAATTCCTGAACCGGAAGTAGAAATGTCGGCATAAGAGTTATTAAAATACTGCTGTTGAAGGGAAGGAGCTCTAAACCCTGTTCCTACAGCTGCTCTAATTGCATAATTTTTTACAAATTCATATCGTATTGCTAATTTCCCATTCAGGGTATTTCCAAAATCTGAATAATTTTCAAATCTGGCAGCAGCGTCAATATTCAGTTTTTTATCCAGATCATAGGAAACATCTGCATATACTGCCGTGGAATGCCTGTTTTTTTTCACTGCATTGTCTGGAGAGAATCCGATAAAAGATTGAGATCCGCCCGCTCCAAGCACCGTTGATCCTTCGGTGGCAACATTTCCGTTGATGTCATATTGGGTATAAGAAGCTTCATCACCGGGTTTGATCTGGTATTGTTCCAATCTGAACTCTCCACCGAATCCGATATTGAAACGATTTATCTTTTTGGAAACATCAAGATTAATCGTATTTTGAAGGAAGCTGTGTGCTCCAGCATAAAAACGCGTTGGTGAATTTGCTCCCAGGGAAGCATTATTGGTATTGCTAACATTGTAATTGAAGGTATTGCTTCCGAATGTATTGCTAAGGTCAAAAAACCAGTCATTGACATTATATTTTGCTCCTACAGCATAGGAGACATCATATACTTGTGATCCGAGATTTGCCTGAAATCCGTTCGGATAAATGGATGAAACCACATTAGAAGCTTCGCTTGGAAGTCTTCTGAAACCAAAACCTTTTCCTTCTTTGATACTGAAACCTCCAAAAGAATAGATTTTAAATTGATCGTTAAAAGGATATTCTGCATTGAAAAACAACTGTCCCTGTCTGATCTGGGCATCTCCAATCTGAAAATTAAAATCGTCACGGGTTAGTCCTCGTTCTTTAATCTTTGCATCATCTGCTGCTCTTGCCGCTTCGGGATCATCAGCAAATGCATAGGCAAAATTATTTCCAAAAATATCCAGATCATGATTTTGAGTTCGTGTTGTTTTTCCTCTGTGGCTTAATTGTAGGGAAAGGTTGATATAACCCTCTTTTTTTCCTAATGAAGTCCCATAATTGGCTCCTGCCTGATAAGTATCCCCATCATTTCTCCCAGTCAATCCATACGTAAGACTTGCTGAGGCTCCCGTATTTTTTTTAAGAATAATATTGATAACTCCTGCAATGGCATCAGATCCGTATTGTGCTGCAGCTCCGTCCCTTAACACTTCTATTCTATCAATCGCAATGACCGGAATTGTACTTAAATCTGTTCCTACAGATCCATTTCCAACCGTATTCTGATAATTAACTAAAGAGGTGGAATGTCTTCTTTTTCCGTTAAGTAAAACCAGAATCTGATCTGGTCCCATTCCTCTTAAGGTTACAGGATCAATATGCTCTGTTCCATCAGAAGCAGACTGTCTCACTGCATTAAACGATGGAATCACATAGTTCAGGAGATCCTGAGCCGTCATTTGTGGAGAACTTCTTTGTATTTTGTCAATATTAATAACATCTACAGGAACTGGTGTTTCCAGTTTTGTTCTTTTGACATTTCGGTTTCCGACAATGATGATATCTTCTATTTCTTTGCCTTTCTCCTCATTCTCCTGAGCAGCGACTAACATTGCCCCAAACAATAATACAGCTGTGCTTAATTTTTTCATTTTTGTTCTTGCCAATTAATAATACGAATCTGACGGATCTTTCCGCAGATACACAAGACTTCAAGAAATGGAATTCATATAGAATATTGACTTCACTTATCTCCCCCTCCGGGTTGGAATTAGCACCTTTACACTTCTGGAACCGTGCAGGTTGCTAAGGTTTCACCGGGCCAAATCCCTCCACCTTTCTTGATAAATCTACTGCAAAAGTAGACTATTTTTTTAAATATACAAAAAAGCAGATCTGCTGTACTGCAAATCTGCCTTTCATTATTTTATAGAACTTGTGGTAAGTTTTATTTTTGAAACATTAAGATGATATTAAGGTGATAAGAGTATTAAGATAAGCTTCGTTTTAAGCTTAAAATTCAGAATGATTCATCTTAACTACCTTTATTTCTTAAATCCTTCTTAATGGTTTTACTATATTCAACATTTTTTATAAGTCTAAACAGCTTGATAATTTGTTTTATTTGATCATCATCTTTTGAATCGCAATTCCTGTATCCGATTTCAACTGTACCAGATAGGTTCCCGGTGGATAACTGATTTTCGTTTCATGAATACCGTTTTCTTTATTCAGCTTGAAAGAGTCCAGCTTTTTACCCGTCATATCAAAAATTAAAATTTCTCCGTTTTTGGCTTTATTGAAAATGAATCGTGCGATTCCGTTTTGTATCGGATTGTCTGCAATCTGAAGGGACAATTTGTTCCCTTCATTGATATCTATTGTTGACAAAGCACCTGCATAGTTTCCAAATATTCTGAATTCTCCAGGCTGTAAAGTGATCGGAGTGGTTGTAGAAGCCACATTCAAAATACTATCATCCATTAGATTCTGCCATTGACCTGTGTAAGGAAAGAAAGGAATAACATTTTTTGCAGATGTATCATAATTGGCCAATACTACTATATTTTTTATTCCCGTTGTAATTGCTGCATCATACACGTAAATTCTTGTGATCAGCCCATTAGGATCATTCGTAAGGTTATTGGATTCTATACTGTAAGTTTTAGATTTAAAAACCTGATGGGTATTCCTGATATTGATTATTTTAGCCCATGTATCATAAACTGCTTTTCTGTTTGCATTGGTATCATATCCTAATGTAAATGCAACAGGTTTCTCATCTGTTCTGCATCCGCTGTCGATAGTTCCGTTAGCACATCTGTTGATACTAAATTCGTATCCCAATTCTCCAAACTGCCAGATCATTTTCGGACCGGGAATGATAAAGAACGTAGCACCGAAAGTTTTCATTCTTTCAAGAGCAGTATTCAGGTCTTTCACATTATAGCTGCCGTTTACTGCACCATAGGCAAGGTTTTTAAACATCAGCCTTTCTTCATCATGGCTTTCTCCATATCCTACAGCACTCATATTGGTAAAGCCATGAAGACTGTGATTCATACGGTCATAATTGCTGTTTTCCTGATACCCCATTGTATTCTGATTGTAAGGCTCTGTCTGCTTATTCCAAAGCATAACGCCTTTTCCTTCTGCGATCCTGTAGTTTGCCCATTGCTGTTCCTCTGCATCAGTTCCCAGATGTTCAAAAATCATGTAAGAATTCGGGTCTATAGTCCACTGTCTGTCAGCATAATGTTTCATGATATCTACTCTGTCCTGTTGATAAGCATTCGTGCAGGCTTCATCATTTTCAGAGCAGCTTTGGGTAAATCCTTTTGTTAAATCCCAACGGAATCCGTCTATGTGATATTCAGTCAGCCATTGCTGAAGACATCTTTCAACGTAATATTGCGTTGAAGGACTTGTATGGTTAAAATCATTAAATACATTGTATGAATGTTTCGGAACCTGATTAAAATAAGGATTGTTGGCTGCAACATCTCCGTAACCATCTCCATCAGGATCTACGTTCCAAAGTCTTACCAAAGGTGAGCGTCCTGTTGCATGGTTAAAAGCAACATCCAGAATAACCGCAATTCCGTTCTGATGGCACAGGTCTACAAATTCTTTGAATTTTTCAGGAGTTCCATAAGCTTTGTCCAATGCATAATGGAAAGATGTATTGTATCCCCAGGAAAGATTTCCGTCAAATTCCATGATCGGGAGCAATTCTATAGCATTGATTTTTAGATTTTTTAAATAAGAAATTTTATTAATCAATGACTGCCAGTTCTTTTCCTGTGTAAAGTCTCTCAATAATAATTCATACACTACCAGATCTTCTTTTGCAGGTCTTTGGAAATTGGTTGTCTGCCAGTTATAAGCCGTCTGCCCTGTTTTAAATGTTGACACTTCAAAACCCTGCCCGGCAGGAAATGCAGGTAAGTTTGGATAGGTAGAAGCCGAAATCCACGGATCATCATAAGAAGATAATATTTGTGGTGAATAAGGATCTGCTACTTTTCTCAAATCATTGGTTCTGTATTGGAAAGTATAAAGCTGTTGAGGGGTAATCCCGTTGAGTTCAATCCAATAAAGATCCGGGTTTGTAGTATCTCTTTTCATTAAATAAGAATCATTCACTGCCCAGTTATTGAAACTTCCGATGACATGCACAAAGTTTTTACCCGGCGCATATAAAGCAAGTCCCACTTTGGTCTGATCTGCCGGGTGATAATTGATTCCCTGTTTAATCCAGTTAGGTATTGCTTCAGAAACTACATTTCTCGGAACCTGTAGGATAAACGTTGCGGCTTTAAAATTAGATCCCTGTGTAGCTATAAGTTCCATACTGGCATCCTGAGAAACAGTATAACTATAAGAATAAGATTGTGAAGGTGTTGTTGTTGAATTTACAACCGTTCCGTTGGCTTTTAACTGAAATGTAGCATTACCATTAGAGGCAGCCGTAATATTGATAGAATTCCCCACGGGAACAGAAGTTAAACTATTGGCCAGCGGATGGGTAAGACTTAAGCTTAAAGTACCTACGTTTACAAAAATATCAGGTGAGGTCTGATGTGATCCTGTTTTATCTTTTAATAGAAATCCAAACCTCCCTATTCCTGTTCTTCCGAAAAAGGCTGTTGGAGTAAAAGTAAGCGAGTAACTGTCTGTACCTGCATTATAATTCAGTTTATTTACATCACTGGAATTGTTCCAGCTGCCATTGGTAGGACAATCCTGACTGTTCTGATAATTCGTGTCAAAAGACCAGGACCAGATATAAATGGCATTATTGGAAACACCCCACGCAGATTCGTCAATCTGATCTCCCGGAACTGTAAGTGTTACAGCATCTGTCTCATCAAATGGGTTAGGGGTAATGGTATAATTGATCTGCCCAAAAACGAACAATGTAATCAGCAGAAAACCAACGGAATAAAACTTTTTCATTTATTATTTTTTATCGAATATAGTATAATTTTTCCTTCATAACGACTATTCTTGCTTAATCATCATCAAATATTTCAATTTTCCGGGAAAAAATAAATCAAAAAAAGGCTCATGAAATTTTCATGAGCCTCCCAATAAAAGTAATTGTAATGAACTAATCTTTTGACGAAAATCGATGTCCTGAAATTCGCTTAATCTTTTATAATCTTTTTCGAAATGGATTGTCCGTTCTTAAGTTTTAATTCTACGATGTATAATCCTGAAGGAAGTTCAGTCATGTTAATCTGATTATCTGAGAACTGTACATTCATTCTTTGTCCTACAGCATTTACTACATTTACTTTTTCAATTCCGGAATCAGATTTAACTGTAAGAATTCCTTTGGTAGGATTAGGATACATTCCTATTACTGCATTTTTCAGTGTAGTTTCAGAAGTACCCAAAGAAGCTGTAGGCTTGATACATCTTACCGATGATCCCTGTCCTCTCATAGATCCTGCTGACGGATTGGCAATTGTTGATCCGATATACAGATATTTTGCTCCCAGACTTGATGTATCAGAGCTCCAGAAATACCCTCTTTGTCCTACAAAAGTAAAGTTACCATCACTGGAGCTTCTGTATCCTCCAGCCGGTAATTTAAGATTGCTGCTGTAGGCCGTTGCCGGATTGGCAATACCTTCTGCCCCTACTAAAGCAGTCCAGTCCGCCTGAGAAGGCATTTTCCAGTCTGCACCTATTGCTTTACAAGGATCTACTCCAGCCGATGCATTAACATCTGCCGCTGATATTCCTGTCCATGTATCTCCACTTGAAAAACCAGCCCACCATGCTGGAGATCCGGCAATATAACCTCCTCCCGTAGTACTTGTTCCTTCTGGTGTATTAGGCGATGGAGCCTGTACAATCTGAGAATTTCTAAGCTGGTGACCATCATCCCATCTTCCCCATTGGAAAAGATCTCCATAGGCGTTCGCATCAGCTACTGAAGAAGCTACCTGCGTACTTCCCAGATTCTGTTGAAGCCATATTTTTCCGTCAGCGCCTCTTACCGTAGAATACGCTACCTGTTGACCGCGATACATAAAACTTACACAGCCTACGTCACCTACATTTACTCCTGGATCTGTATTGCTGCACGTTTGAGGATTTAATGTCAATGAAATTCTTTTAACTTTTGTGGTGTTGTCAGAATAAGCCAGAACAAGATAGTTGTGTGCTTTATCTATTGCAAGATCATTATATTTTGCTTCACCATCGGAAACGAAGTCACCACCAAATGGGATCCAGTTTTGTGAATCATCTAATTTATAAACGGTATTTCTCAGGAAATTGTCATTTTCAAAACGGCTGGCAACCACGTAAGGTTTCCCAGATTCTGTTACCGCTAAGGCAACATGCTGTACCCTTCCTTCTGAAAAGTTAGCATTTCCAACCTGTACCCATGAATTCCCATCAAATTTTTTGACATTTACCTTTTTTCCTCCTCCTGAGTTTGAAACATAGGCTACATAAATAGTATTGGATCCATCTAAAGCAATATCAGCATTATACTGTTCTCCTGAAGAAGAAGCGTCTGCCGCAGCTCCGCCTACTAAACTCCAGTTTTGTGTTGAGTTGGCACCAGTACTGTTTTGATATACTTTCAAACCTCCGGAAACATTACAGGTATACACCATATTATTGGTTCCGATGACCATTTCAGCAAATTCAGCTCCTCCTGAAAAGCCTGCATTTCCTACTTGTCCCCAAGCCCCTCCAAAGTATCTTTTAACAGTTCCTGAACCATAAGATCCATAAGTAAATATGATATTGTCAGCTGATACTGCGGAAGCCTGATAATTAACAGAGCTATCGGTAGCGTTGGGAAGCTGAGACCATAAAGATCCTGTAAACAAGCGTACTTCCATTCCGGAACCTGGATAACCAAGTTGGTTGGTATAATAAATGCTGTTCCCGTTTGGACTTATTGACAGTGAGTTGTAAGTTGCTGTTCCTGTAGTAATTCCAGGACTTCCCCCCAAGTAAGCCCATGAGGTTCCGTTAAATTTCTGAACAGAGCCTTTGGCTACTGAAACATCATAATAGGACAGATAATAATTTCCCTGATTATCAATAACCAAATTATTAAAACTGCTTCCTCCTGCAGATACATCCTGAACTCCTCCTACATTTTCCCATTGTTGGGCATACATATAGCTTCCAGCAAGGGTTAGCAGCGCTAATCCCGTTCTGATTTTCTTTATTGCAAAATGTAAATCTTTAAACATATGAAATATTATTTTTAATTATTCTAAATTTAATTTAATTTTGCGCAAAAGTACCTCACATAATTAACCCCGAGTTATCATTTTCGAACTTTTGGTTATCCTGCGAAGGACTTTTCCCTTAAGAAGTTGTACCATGGCCGTAAAAATGTGTTGTATGAGGAGTCAATCTAAAAATGGACTTTTGTTCAGATCCGAAGACATCAAAATCATTATGCAGGAAGATCTGTGTCCTGACCAAACCTTCAAGTCTCATATGCTGGAAGGGAAGTCAAGCTTTAACCTTCTGTTCTTTCTGAGTAATGCCATTAATCTGGAGGCTCATTACTGTGGAACTCAATTTTTGTTCAAGAAAAATCAATATATCCTTCATTATTCCCCTAAAGAAAATGTTGCAGAAGTATGGACTGAAAATCAGGAAATCCTGAAATATCTGCAGATTCAGATCAATTATCAATATATTTTCAACCTCATCAATCCTGAGCATAATCGTGAGAATGCAGAGATTCTTGAAAATATGATTCATAATAATTTTATATTCCTGCATAAAGAAACACCTCCGGACATGACCGTTGAAATGCATATGATTGTAAAGGAAATTTTAGGTTATACCAAGAAAGGAATCATGCAGAAATTATTCATAGAAGCAAAAATCATCAAACTTCTTATTCTGATTTTTGAACAGTTTAATGAGAAAAACACATTGGAATCTACCCCAAAGACTCCGGAAATAATCAGAAAATTCATTGATGAAAATTATCACCGGAATATAAAAGCAGAAGAGATTGGAAAATATATTGGTATGAATCAAAATATTATAAGAAAGGAATTCAAAGCTCAGTATCATACAACGATTGCTCATTATATATCGGAACTCAGAATGTTAAAAGCAAAGAAACTGATCACCAATAAAGAAATTATGATCAAAGAGATCGCCATTGAATGCGGCTATGAATATCTCCAGAACTTTACGCGGGCTTTTAAAAAAAAGTTTGGAGTCTCTCCGGAAAGCCTCAGGAATAATAAATAGAAAAACCGCCTAACGAATTAAGCGGTTTTGTATATGTTGTTTTGCTTTGATATTACTTTTTCAGAATTCAGGTGAAAAAGCAATGACAATCAATTAATGATGATGTCCGTGATCGTGAAGGAAAGGTCCGTTTCCTTTAGGCTCGCTGTAGATAACCTCTACACCTTCCTGCTCAGAAACAAGCTTTCTTCTGATATCTTCAGGGTCGAAAGGCTTTACTTTTCCGAAATACTCTTTCAAACCTTCAGTTAGCCACATTGGGATTACTAATCCGAAGAACATAAAAATACACCAGAATCCTACTAAGAACATAGTAATGAAGAATATAGTCCAAAGGAACTGGTAGAACGGCCAAAATGCTGATAATATCGTTATCATTCTCTTAAAGATTTTAGGCAAAAATAGAACTTTTTTCCTTTTTACACAAAAGATCGGCGTTCTATTTTGTTATTTATTTTAATTTTAAACTAATTAGTGAGCAAGATTTGCGAAGAAGTCGTTTCCTTTATCATCGGAAATGATGAATGCAGGGAAGTCTTTTACTTCGATTTTTCTTACTGCTTCCATTCCTAATTCCGGGAAGTCTACTATATCTACAGATACAATATTGTCTTTCGCAAGAATGGCAGCCGGCCCTCCGATAGATCCAAGATAGAAACCTCCATATTTATGACATGCATTGGTAACATCTTTACTTCTGTTTCCTTTTGCCAACATGATCATACTTCCGCCGTGGCTTTGGAATTCGTCTACATAAACGTCCATTCTTCCTGCTGTAGTAGGTCCGAAACTACCTGAAGCCATTCCTTCCGGAGTTTTTGCCGGTCCTGCATAATAGATCGGGTGGTTTTTAAAGTATTCCGGCATTGGTTTCCCACTGTCGATAATTTCTTTGATTTTTGCGTGCGCAATATCTCTTGCTACGATTAATGTTCCGTTCAGTTTTAATCTTGTTTTGATCGGATATTTAGAAAGCTCAGCAAGAATTTCCGGCATTGGCTTGTTCAGATTAACCTCAACAGCTTCTTCCAGGTGCGGAGGAGTATCAGGCAAGAATCTTTTCGGATCCTGTTCCAATTGTTCAAGGAAGATACCTTCTTTCGTAATTTTTCCTTTGATATTTCTGTCTGCAGAACAAGAAACTCCCATTCCTACCGGACAAGATGCAGCGTGTCTTGGAAGTCTGATTACCCTTACGTCGTGAGTAAGGTATTTACCCCCAAACTGTGCTCCAATTGCACTTTCCTGGCAGATTTTCTGAACTTTAGCTTCCCATTCAAGGTCTCTGAATGCCTGCCCGGCCTCATTTCCTTCTGTCGGAAGGTTGTCATAATATTTGGCTGACGCTTTTTTCACTGCAGCAAGGTTGGCTTCTGCTGAAGTTCCTCCGATTACCAATGCTAAGTGGTACGGTGGGCAAGCCGCTGTTCCAAGATCTGAAATTCTTTCTTTAACAAATTCTTCAAGAGATTTTTCGTTCAATAAAGATTTCGTTTTTTGATATAAGAATGTTTTATTAGCTGAACCTCCTCCTTTTGTTAAGAATAAAAATTCATAGTAATCTCCTTTTTTAGCATAGATATCAATCTGTGCAGGAAGGTTAGACCCGGAATTCTTCTCCTCAAACATAGTCAAAGGAACAACCTGAGAATATCTTAGATTTCTTTTTTGGTAGGTATTGAAAATTCCTTTGCTCAGGTACTCTCCATCTTCTACTCCTGTGTACACATTTTCTCCTTTTTTCCCCATTACAATGGCTGTACCGGTATCCTGACATGAAGGAAGGGCTCCTTCAACAGCCACTGCAGCATTTTGTAAAAGGTTATAAGCAACGAATCTGTCGTTATCTGTAGCTTCAGGATCATCAATAATTCTTCTAAGGCTTTCCAGGTGGGAAGAACGAAGCATGAAAGAAACATCTGCCATTGCTTCTTCGGCTAACAATTCCAATCCCTTCGGATCTACTGTTAAAATTTCTCTGTCCCCTAGTTTTTCAACCTTTACATAGTCTGATGTAAGCTTTTTGTACACCGTATCATCCTTCTGAATAGGATACGGATCCTGATATCTAAAATCCATTCAATTTTTGTTTGTACAAAAATACGCCTCCTTTAAAAAAATATGAGTAAAATCAGTCATTTATATTGATATTTATAATGATTATAAATTGTAGGATTCTGAGTTTATAAGTACCTTTATAGAAGCTAAATAAACGAAGCCAAAACATTATTTTTTCCACTAAAAATCAATAATGTTAAAAATTTTTATGGCTTTTAAACCAACAGATCATACAAATTTCAACCACTATGAATTACAGAATAGAAAAAGACACCATGGGAGAAGTGCAGGTACCTGCAGATAAATTTTGGGGTGCACAGACTGAACGTTCCAGAAATAATTTCAAAATCGGACCTGAGGGTTCAATGCCGCATGAAATCATTGAAGCTTTTGCGTATCTGAAAAAAGCAGCAGCCTATACCAATACTGATCTGGGAGTGCTTCCTGCTGAAAAAAGAGATATGATTGCTAAAGTATGTGATGAAATTCTGGAGGGAAAATTGAATGACCAGTTTCCGTTGGTGATCTGGCAGACAGGTTCCGGAACGCAATCGAACATGAATGTGAATGAAGTCGTTTCCAACAGAGCCCATGTTAATAATGGAGGAACATTGGGTGAAAAATCTGAAATTCACCCGAATGATGATGTGAATAAGTCCCAGTCTTCCAATGACACGTATCCTACTGCCATGCACATCGCTGCCTATACAAAAGTAGTGGAGGTAACCATTCCGGCAGTAGAAAAATTAAAAAATACACTGGCTGACAAATCAAAAGCCTTCAAAGATGTTGTAAAAATCGGGAGAACCCACCTGATGGATGCTACTCCGCTTACCCTCGGACAGGAATTTTCCGGCTATGTAGCTCAGCTGGAATTCGGATTGAGAGCTTTAAGAAATACATTACCTCACCTTTCTGAGCTTGCATTAGGCGGAACAGCTGTAGGAACAGGATTGAATACTCCTAACGGGTATGATGTAAAGGTGGCAGAATATATTGCTCAATTTACCAACCATCCTTTTATTACTGCAGAAAATAAATTTGAAGCCCTTGCTGCACACGATGCGATTGTTGAATCTCACGGAGCATTAAAGCAACTGGCTGTGTCTTTATATAAAATTGCTCAGGATATCAGATTACTGGCATCAGGTCCCCGTTCAGGAATCGGGGAAATTCATATTCCTGAGAATGAACCGGGATCGTCTATCATGCCTGGAAAAGTAAATCCTACTCAAAATGAGGCAATGACGATGGTTTGTGCACAGGTTTTAGGAAATGATACCACCATTTCTTTTGCCGGAACTCAAGGAAATTATGAGCTGAATGTTTTCAAACCGGTTATGGCTTACAATTTCTTACAGTCTGCCCAGTTGATTGCTGATGCATGTATTTCCTTCAATGATCATTGTGCTGTAGGTATTGAACCGAACCATGAGAGAATTAAAGAGCTTGTAGACAAATCTTTAATGCTCGTGACAGCATTAAATACTCATATCGGATATGAAAATGCAGCTAAGATTGCAAAAACCGCTCATAAGAACGGAACAACGTTAAAAGAAGAGGCTGTTAATCTTGGTTTATTAACTGCTGAACAGTTTGACGAGTGGGTGAAACCGGAAGATATGGTAGGAAGTTTAAAATAATGATTCTATAACTGATACAATGCAAAAACTCCGGGAGCTTTTCCCGGAGTTTTTCGTTTGCTATTAAAATATATTTAATCTAATCCAATGGCCAAGCCGAATATCAGTGCTTTATCATTTTTGAAGTAGCTGTCTTTAAAGAAGTTGCTGAAATCTTTTTTAACAAAGAGACTAAAGCTGTTATAGGAAACCGTAATCTGTGCTCCGTATACAAAAGGATTCACCTGATAATTTCCACGGTCTCTGGTTTCACCATCACCATCTTTTACAATATTGTTGGTTGACATTTTTACCCCTCCGTATACATTGGCTCCAATTTTAAATCCGGTGTAATAGCTGCGGTACTGGATATCCATTCCTGCATTCTTAAGCTTGGAGAAATTATATTGTACCCCCAAAGGAACCATAATATACCCAGTTCTCAGTTTACTTTTATCAAGATTTTCGTTAGCTTGAACTAAAGCAACTCCCTGATCTGCACTTATTGTAAACAGCATATTATTATCTGCTCTAAGCGTTCTCCAGGAGAATCCTAATCCGGAAATAATAGCCCAGGGGCTTGTTCTGCTAAGCTGATAGTTCAGTTTCAGACCAAACTCAAGGTTATTGGCATATCCGATATTTTTATCCAGTACGTTATCCGGAGAGCTATTCGTTAATGTCATAATTCCATAGGAGAAATATCCTGTAAAGCTTCTGCTGGGACGGAATTTTTTCAAAAGCTTTTCTTTAAGTTCTTCTTTGGACGTAACATCTGTATTCAAAAGAGAATATCTTACCTGCTTCTGAATCACATCATCCAGATCAAATCCAAGTTCCTCAATTCTTTTATCCATTTTCTCAGAATACCGATCTGCAATCAGAGCTTTTTCTCTGTCGAAATCAGATTTATTGAGATTTTTTGCCTGCAAAACGACCAATTCCTCCTCCATCAGTTTTTTTTCTTCCTGAATAATAGCGTTGATTTTAGCTGCATATTCTTCTACTTTCTCTTTTACAATCGGGCTTACCTCCGTATCTTTTTTAGAAGACAGATTAATATTGAATTTCTTTTGTGCATGGATTGACGCTGAAAAAAAGCACAGCAATCCCATTACGATTAATTTCTTGATCATAGTATTATTTTTTATTTTTTTACGGATAAATTATCTGGCATTCAAATCAATAGTAGTTGCCACGTTGCTTCCATCTTTTGTTTTTTCGATGACATCTTTATGCTCTACTGAGAAAAGAAGCGTGGAAGGATCTACATATTTTTTCTTTTTAACCGGAGTTTTTAAAGAATCGGCTTTCGCCATCAGTCTAGGATTGGAAATCTGAGGAATCTCCAGTTTCTTAATAGGAACCATTTCTTTAGGAAGAAGTTTATTTTGTCCTATTGCCACTGGAGAAATAACTTCTTTGTTATCTTCTGAAAGTGTTTTCTTCACTTCCTTTTTATCATTATTCTCAACTGCCAGCGGAATATTATTCTGAACCGGAACTTTTATAATTTCTTCTTCATTATTTTTTGCTGTTTTCTTTACAATTTCCGGTTGTGTTTCTGAAGGCCGATTAAGAAAAAAGAAAACACTCCCTAAACCAAATGTCAACAGGAAACATGCCGCTATTAATATCCAGTTCACCTGTAATCTGGTACGATTACTGCTGTTCTGAAGCTCAATTTCAGACCACAGATCGCGCGATGGGGTAATTTCTCTTTCCTCCATCTGTTTTTTGATCTGCCATTCCATATTATCTTTAGACGTTTTCATTTTTCACTTTTTTTTGTTGTTGAAAGTAGATCTTTCTTAATTTTTCTTTTGCTCTAAACAACTGGGTCTTGCTGACAGCCATTGAAATCTGCAAAGTATCAGCAATTTCCTGATGAGAATAGCCTTCCAGTACATACAGGTTAAAAACCATTCTGTAGGCATCGGGAAGCTGATCCAAAAGTTCCTGTGCATTAAAATCACAATCTATCTCCGGCTCATGGATGTCTTCGTGAAAAGACTGGTTGATTTCGTCCAGATAGAATACTGTTTTATGGCTTTTGATAAAATTCAGACATTCATTAACGACAATTCTCCTCGCCCAGCTTTCCAGGTTCGACTCTCCTCTGAAGCTTTCTATGTGCTTAAAAATTTTACAGAATGCTTTTATGAGACAATCTTCTGCCTGATACAAATCGCTCACATAGCTTTTGCTTACACTCAGGAATCTCTTCACATTCTGTTCATAGAAAATCTTCTGTGCAGCCGGATCCTGTTTTTTCAGGAGGCTCAACAAATCATTCTTTTTATTTCCGAACAAAAGTTTCATGCTTATGCTGTTTCTATCTTAAAGACACTCAAAACAAAAAAAGGTTACAATTTTTTTAAAATATTTTTATTGATATTACTTAATAAAGGAAAAAGGCTGCCTTAGAATGAGACAGCCTTTGTATTTTATCCTGAAAATTCATCAAGCATATTTCTGGTGGGAACGAAGAAAAGTGTTCCGGTAACTGCGGTACTGAAATCTAAGATTCTGTCATAATTTCCCGGAGGATCACCTATAAACATATTGGTCAACATCTTTTTTGTTGTGGTAAATGTACTTGAATAGGCAATGAAATAGGTCCCGAACTCATTCGTAGATGGGTTACCAAAAGGCATATTATCTCTGACTATTTTCAATTCTTCTCCATTCTCGCCTTCGATATTGGCTAAGGCAATGTGTGAATTCGAAGGTTTTACATCGTCAGACATTTCAATATCATTTTCCTTTGATCTTCCGATCACTTTCTCCTGATCTTCTGTGGACAGACTTTTCCAGGCATCCATATTGTGAAGGTACTTCTGAACGAAAAGATAACTTCCTCCTTTATATTGAGGATCTTCATCTCCTATTTTTCCAAAATAATCACGGTCGTCACCATGCGGATTTTCCGTTCCGTCTACAAAACCAAGAATGGAACGTGCATCCCAATATTTAAATCCGTGAATTTCCAGAATACTTTCAGCTACGGAGCTCAATAATTTGGATATTTCAATCGCCATATCGAAAATCAGGCTTTTGTTATCTGCTCTCAGATGAAAATGAAGATCTCCGGGAGTGGAAACAGCCGTATGTTTTACTCCTTTTATTTCTTCAAAATCGCTCAATTCCTTTGGCCGTGGTGTTGGAAGTTCCAGTTTCCTCCATGCTTCAGCACCAATTCCCATGACACAGCTTGCCCTGCTGTCCGGAAAACGGTTAAAAACCGAATTATTAAGATTTAAAACCAAAGCACACAGCTCCTGAAAAATATCTTTCAGCTGAGGGCTTTCATGAAGTTTCCAGACCATGAAAATAGTATTGCTATTTGGATAGTCTGTCACATTCTGTGATTCTGTCGTATTCATACCTCTATTTTTGTGGTATTAAATATCCGAAACTGACACCTGATCTGCAAAATATTGTTCCAAATCTTTCAAAGTTTCCGGATTGGTCTGAATATCTTTTACCAGAAGACCTTTGTTTACAACCACGATTCTGTTACATACTTCTGTTGTATGCGAAAGATCATGACTGGAAATAAGGAAAGTAACACCATCTTGTTTTGATAATTCTTTGATCAGATTTTTAAGTTTGATCTGGGTAGAAGGATCCAGGTTGGCAAAGGGCTCATCGAGAATAATAATCTCAGGATTTCCAATGATAGCTCCTACAATTCCTACTTTTTTCTGATTTCCTTTTGAAAGATCACGGATATATTTCCCGGATTTCAGGATCTCACCATTGAAAAAATCATGAAAAGGTTTCAGGAATTCATCTACAGATGCTTTGTTCTGACCTCTCAGCTCCCCGATGAAATAAAAATATTCCTCCGGAGTAAGATAGCCAATGAGAAAGGTATCATCTACAAATGCTGAAACTTTATTTTTCCAGGCTTCGGATTCATTGACCTTAATTCCGTCAATACTCACAAATCCTGTGCTTGCCTGAATCAAATCCAGCATCAGGCTGAAAAGGGTTGTTTTTCCTGCTCCGTTATTTCCTACAAGGCCAAATGTTTCCCCGTTTGGAATTTCAAGATTTTCAATATTAAGAACAGTTGCTGTTCCGTATGTTTTGGATAAATTTTGTATGTTGATCATGTTTTAACCTTTATTTTTAAATGCATCAAGTGCGCTGTATTTTTCTCTTTTATATTGTTTTACAATGATATCGAAGATCTTTTCTCTCATAAAAAATCCGATAACTCCAATAATAGCAATACTTACCACTCCACCTGTAATTCCTGTAAAATATTTTGCCAAAGCAAATACACCCATAGGAAGAAGCATTTTAGGAATCAATAAAAGTATAGCCACCATATTAAAACTTCCTTTCTGCCCCAGTCTTTTTTCCTTTGAGTTCAGGTCAATCTGAGTTTTGTTGAAGGCTCCCGACCATAAAGTAAATTGAGAATTCACCCCCATATTGTACAATCCTGCTGCAAAAAACGTGACATACACTTCCCAGCCAAAATAAGCATAGCAAAGTGCTACAATTATAGAAGCTCCAGTTACAATATTCATCAGCCACCATTTTGCTTTTAAATATTCTTTGTACGGAACATTCAGAGTCATCATCAGAGGATAATATGAACTGTCAAAAGCCGGCACCCTCTGCCCAAAAAGAAACTGGAAGCCACCTGTAACAAATAATCCCATGAACATCATCATTGCAGGGGTTTTGTATAGTGAAGAAGTAAACATCAGCAATCCATAAAAAAGAAACATAACACTGCCAAGTAAAATACCTTTTGTGACCTTATTACGTCTCAGCATTTTAACATCGTTATTGATAAATGTACCAATAACCCCATATTTATTCAGGAAAGCTATATTTTCTGTTTTTCCTACTGTTTTCTTGGCTTCAAGCCCCTGATCAAGATAAAACTCTTTACGCAGATAACGGAAACAAATCCACCACAGCAGGACAAACAGAATAACAGGGATCAGGGCAAAGTAAGGCTTTTCATAGAAGCTTAAAAAAACTGATTCTGAGTAAGACAAAACCGGAATGATATTGTAGTATCCCAGACTTCCGATGATCACAAAACAGATTCCTATGGCAATAGCTAAAGGCTCTTTCCCATTGAAAAAAATATTGATAAAGTTATTCAGATAGAGCAATGCTATGACTCCAATAAGCCACACCAGTATTCCTATAATACTATATCCGTTGAATAACGCAATCAGGGAAAATGTGATAAAGAATAATGAGGTCAGCCAGCTGAATGCAGAAAGAAAGGTTTTAGCCAGCATATAATTGACCAGTGTATTCTTCCTGATATTCATGGTAAGAAATGGTTTAATATTTTGTGTAGGAATTTCCTGCCATAAATATTTAATAGCCAAATCTATAATCCACGCAACGATCATGAATTTTGAAACCATCTTTAAAGGGTTCTGATGCATTTCTTCCTGAATGTAGAAAAAAGCAAGAAAGGCACCCCCAATAAGACATCCTATGAAGTAAAGAATTCCTATGAAACGGAGGATTTTCATGGTCAGGTTGATCCCTAAAGATGTACCACGAAAGAAGCTTTTGATTTCAAGCCTAAGGAACTTTAGAAACATATGTTAGTTTTTTACATTAGTAAATATAATGTAAAATATGTTACAAATTTTTAACGAAAATTAGATTTCTATAGTTATCCTATAAGCTCTTTTGCCTGTGCCAGAGCGGCTTCTGTAATTTTACTTCCGGAAAGCAATTGGGCAATTTCGTTCAGTTTTTCTTCACTGCTTAAAGGAATAATGGTGGATTGTGTTTTGCCTGAAATATCCTGCTTCACCACTTTATAATTATCATTTCCTTTGGCGGCAACCTGTGCAAGGTGAGAAATAACAATCAACTGCATGTCTTCAGACATTTCTCTCATAAGGTTTCCGATCTCTTCAGCTACTTTTCCTGAAACTCCGGTATCAATTTCATCCAGAATAAGGGTTGGAAGCTCATCACTTTCTGCAATAATCTTCTTTACAGCAAGCATTACTCTTGATCTTTCTCCTCCGGAAATAGCAGTCTGGATAGGTTTTAAAGGGAAACCGGAATTGGCCTGAAACAACAGCTGGATATTTTCTTTTCCAAACGGGTTGAATTCTTCAGCATCCTGTAATTCTATATCGACTTTTGCTTTTTCCAGCCCTAGTTTTTTCAGAAGGACTTCTGCTTTTTTGATGAAAACAGGAACATTCTTATGTCTGTTCTTTGAAAGCTTTGCAGCAAGGGTCTGAAGTGTTTTTTCTTTTTGAGAAATATTGTTTTCTGTTTCTTCAATCTGTGATTCCAGATCAGAAGCTCCTTTCTGATCTCCTGCCAGCTGATTTCTGATTTCAATCAGTTCATGAAGATCTGAAACATTGTGCTTCAGGAATAAAGCATTGATTTTGTTATTAAGATCCGTAAGGTATACCAGATTTTCCGGATTGATTTCAACTCTCTCTGCCTCATGTTCCAGTTCGGAAATGATGTCTTTAAGTTCTACAAAAGAGGTTTCAAGTCTTTCATCAAGTTCAGCAAAACTGGTGGAAACTTCGGAAATTTTCGAAAGCTTGTTTGTGGCTTCATGGAAGAAGGATAAAATACCTATTTCTTCCTGATGGAATCTTGATAAGATCTGGCCTACATTTTCTGAAATCATCCCTGCATTTTCCTGAATGGAAAGCTGATTCTGAACATCTTCATAGTCTACATCATCAAGTTTAAGCTCTTCCAGTTCGTTAAGCAGAAATTCTTTGTAATCACTTTCTTTATTAGCTTCTGAAAGCTGGGTTTTCAGCTTTTTCAACAATAGTTTAAGAGTCTGAAAATCAGAAAACTCCTGTTGATAATCTTCTATAATTTTTTTATTCTCAGAAAGCCCGTCAATAATTTTAAACTGATATTCTGAGGTAAAAAGGTTAGAGGTTTCAAATTGAGAATGGATATCAATGAGTTGTGAGGAAAGTTCTTTAAGAATATCCAGCGTTACCGGTACATCATTAATGAAAGCCCGGGATTTTCCTGAAGGAAGGATTTCTCTTCGGATAATGGTCTGAAGCTCGTAATCCAGATCATTTTCAATAAAGAATTTCTTAAACTGATTGTTGAGGGAAAACTCGGTTTCCACAACGCTTTTTTCTTCAGCTTTGGCAATAGATTTTACATCTGCTCTTTCTCCTAAAATAAGTCGCAAAGCCCCTAAAATAATAGATTTACCAGCCCCGGTTTCTCCGGTAATAACCTGTAAACCATTTTTTAATGATACTTCAAGGGTATCAATCAGGGCAAAGTTTTTAATGTAAATTCTCGAAAGCATTGATAATCCGGGTTATAATCCAATTTGAGTTTGAACGGTAAAATTAAGTTTTTTTAATGAGTTAAGAAATCGTTTTTTGATTGTGCACTCATCAATCATGCTATCTGTTATTAAACGTACTCAGAAATTTTAGACTTTCCATTTATTCCACTTATCCTCTATATTCTTTGGTGAAAGGATAATCATATTCTGCTTAAGGTCATTAAGAATGAGACCTCCATTATTTCCAGAATTGAAAATATTGAAAATTTCATCACTTTTGGTATCCATGAACAGGTTGAAGAAAAATGCCTGCTGGAAATTGTTTTCGTACATTTTAAGCTGCATCAGAGCATCAAAAATCACTTTTTTCCCGGCCGTCTGATCCTGGTTGAAAAGGTTATCCAATCCTGCTCTGTGGTAAGTATAAATGGTAGAACGCAACTGACTCCAGTTTGGGTTCATGATTTCGTTGATCAAAATAGAACGGCTTCTTGGCTCGTTGATGGTATTCCAGCCCTCATAGTTTCTGTTTTGGGAATTCTGTGCAATCTGCTGTGCTTTTGCATACCATTGAGATCCTCCCATAGACTGGAAACTGTCTGCATCCAACCCTAAAATCACATAAATATAGAAACTGACCACATCCGTAAGATTCTTCCCTGAAAATTGTCTTTCATTAAAAATAAGACTCTCATTTTCAATGTACTCAAAGGCAAATCTTTGATCCTGAAGGTTCAGCAAAGGAGATTCATAGGTCGTATTATAAACAGGTCTTACTGCCTGAATAACAATAGTTCCTTTGAATTTGTTAACATCTCTTTCGCCAATGACAATGGAGAAATTACATTTTATTTTTTCAAAATTCTGAAGCTTTTTACCTGTCCAACTGGTATTATTGATAAAATCCCTGAGACTTTTCTCCAATGCTTTATAGGCCTGCTGGTTACTTCCTCCCAACTGTTTGGAGTTTACCTGCACTGTTGCCAACAGCTCCTGAGAAAAACTTTGGGTATAGAGAAAAAACAGAAAAAATAAACTTATAATTTTTTTCATTGTCTATTAAAAATTGAGAACGGAAATTTATTAAAATTATTTTAAAAATTGAGCCTCTACAAAATTGAGAATATCTTTTGCTACATCATCCTTTGATTTCAGATTGAATTCTTTTTTCTCTGTTTTCGTAAATATTTTGATTTTGTTGGTGTCATTTTTAAAACCAGCGCCTTCGTCACGAAGAGAATTCAGAACAATCATATCCAGATTTTTCTTTTCCAGTTTTCCTTTTGCATTTTCCTCTTCATTTTGGGTTTCCAGGGCAAATCCTACCAGAAACTGGTGAGTCTTCTTTTCTCCCATTGTTTTAAGGATATCAGGATTCTTAACCAATTCAATCGTTAGGTTTTCATCATTTTTTTTGATCTTTTCCTTAGCCACTTCTTTTGGAGCATAATCTGCTACTGCCGCACTGGCAATCCCGATGTCTATTCTGTCGTAAAATTCAAATACTTTGGCCAGCATTTCTTTTGCCGAAATTACTTTATGAAGTTCAACATTTGGATCATTAAGGGTCTGAAAACTTGGTCCTGAAATCAAAATCACTTTTGCGCCTCTTTTCGAAGCCTCTTCTGCCAGAGAGAAGCCCATTTTCCCTGATGAATGATTTCCGATGAATCTTACCGGATCTATGGCCTCATAAGTAGGTCCTGCAGTAATTAAAACTGTTTTCCCATCAAGACTTCCGGAATGGCTATCTGAATGAAAATAATGTTCTACTGTAGTAAAGATCGTTGCCGGTTCTGCCATTCTTCCCTGCCCGATCAGTCCGCTTGCCAATTCTCCGTTTTCCGCAGGTATGATTACATGTCCGAAGCTTTCTGCCAGCTCCAGATTCTTTTTTGTAGAAGGATGTGCATACATATCAAGATCCATTGCAGGAGCAATGAATACCGGGCATTTTGCAGACATATACGTTGCAATAACCAGATTATCACACATTCCGTGGACCATTTTAGACAGTGTATTGGCCGTACATGGAGCGACAATCATAACATCTGCCCACAAAGCCATTTCCACATGACTGTTCCATGTTCCGTTACTGCTGTAAAAATCTGAATACACAGGTTTTTTGGATAATGTAGACAGACTTAGTTTCGTCACAAAGTTTTCAGCATCAGGAGTCATAATAACCTGTACTTCGGCTCCTTTCTTCACAAAATCTCTGATGAGAAAATGAATTTTGTAAGCCGCAATTCCTCCAGAGACAGCGATAAGTATCTTTTTACCGGAAACACTCATTTAGTTCTAATTTTTGAAATACTAAAGTACTTATTTTTTCCCACACAATGAGGCTTTAAAACAACAAAAGGTCATAAAAGAAATGAATTCCTTTATGACCTTGATTTATTAAAACACAGATGATTGATTATTTTCTTTCTTCTGTTTTTCTGAAATAAACATCTCCGTTTAACCATTCTTCAATAGCAATTGAAGTTGGCTTTGGAAGCTTTTCGTAATGTTTAGAGATCTCAATTTGTTCTCTGTTTTCGAAAACCTCTTCTAATGTAGAATTATGAACAGCAAATTCATCCAATTTATTGTGAAGTTCCGTACGGATCTCCGCATTGATCTGCTCTGCTCTCTTTCCCATGATAACAATAGCTTCATAGATTGAACCTACTTTATCTTCAATCTTATCTTTATCGTAAGTAATAGTATTTACTTCTGCTTTTGTATCTTTTACACTCATTTTGAGAAAATTATTTTATTTTAAGATGGCAAATTTACGAATTATCTTTGAATTTTGAAAGTCGCTGCCGGAGGAGGCGTCTTAAGTGCCGCACTGTCCCTCTGCAACTGGATTGCTTTCTTTTCGTTGCTGATCTGATCCTTTATTTGCTGATCAGCTTTATCTTTATCTGCCAGTTTTTCGGCTTCTTTTTTCTGTCTTGCCGTTAAAGCTGCAATTCTTGCTTCAGTTTGTTTTTTAACAACAACGAAGTTTTGTTTTTCCTTTTCCAGCTTTTCCCTAAGATCTAATGCCGTTTTAGAATATTCTGTATTAGGAAGCTCTTTCTCTACCACTTTTGTATAAGTCAGAGCACTTTCAATACGCTCATCTTTAAGATTATATACGGATTTCATCGCCAGTTCATAACGTGACTTCATGATATAATCATAAATTTTTGAACGAAGTTTTGTACTTGGGAAATCTTCTAAAACATTTTCAAATGCTACATTCGCTGCTTTATACTCTCCCATTTTATAGTATTGTCTTCCGTTTTCGTAAGCTTTAAATTCAAGCTTATAAGACAATTCATCAATAAGTTGGCTGATATTTTTAGATCTTTCAGAGTTGGGATAATTGTTCAGGAACTCCTGAAGCTCATTAATAGCCAATTCTGTACTGGACTGATCTAAGTTATAGTCCATAGATCCTTCATAATAGCACAATGCAGACATATACGCTGCTTCTTCAGCTCTTGGATCTTTTGGGAAACTCACTGCAAAGTTTTTAAACTGGTGACCTGCCAGCTTATAACTCTTGTCATAGTAGTTAGCATAAGCAGTGTTGAAACCTACATTAGGAAAATCATCCGTTCCTGCCACAAGATTTGCCAGTCTGTCGTAAAGAGCCAATGCATTTTTCCACTTTTTCTTAGCGAAATTTTCATTAGCTGCCTTTAAGATAAATTCTTTATCAGCACTCCTCATTGCTCTTTCCTGTTGGCTTACACAAGATGAAATCACCGCTACAACAAAAAGACCTAAAATATATTTTTTCATATAAAAAGTTCAACAGTTTTCGGATTATACAGCCGATTTACTAATTTGCAAAAATATAACTTTTTTGTCAATAGATTTTTTTTTATGAATATTTAACGTAATTTTAGTCTGCAGCGTATCCCAGAATCGCAAAAACACTTAATAAAAGATTCATTCTCACCTTTTTCTCAGCTTCTTTTGCATAGGTTTCCTCATTTTTGCTCGGAACATAGAGCTCATAGAAGTTTTTATTCCTGATTACAAATAAAGTGGATCCGATAATCATGGTAAGAATATCTTCTGGTTTTGGGGTAAAAGTAAAAACGCCTGATGCAACGCCTTTTTTAATGACTTCATCCAGTTTTTTGACAAATAACTGATAGAAATCAAGCAGTTCATCTTTCAGATTTTCTGTATGACGAAGCTCCTGAGTCACAAAACCATGGAAATAATTATACTTAAAAAGCTGAGAAACAATATATTTAATCATTTCCCGCAGCTGCATTTCCGGTTTCCCTTCTTTGATGGTATCCGCAAATTCCGAAAAGTTCTCTCTGGTTTTCAGCACCCTGTACTGATAGAGGTAAGACATCATTTTCTCTTTGGAACCAAAGTAATAAGAGATCATGGCCACATTGATATTTGCTTTAGAACAAATATCTCTTACAGAAGTTCCCTCGTATCCTTTTTTTGCAATCAGCTCTTCTGCAATATCCAGTATGTGAATCTGTTTTTCTGTAAATTTTTTTTTCATGAAGTGTACTTTGAGTAAAGTTAAGAAATTTTTAACACATTTATAAACGTACGTTTAATAATTTTAAATTAATTCTGAAAAATCCTTACTTTTGAATATGGAATTTTTTGATTTTCACCATCATAAAAAAAACATCAGAAACGGAATTTACAATCTGAACATTGAGCAAATTCCGCCTGATTCCCCTTATTCTATCGGAATTCATCCTCAGGATATTGATGTAAATAATATAGAACAGCAGTTTTTGTGGATGAAAAATATGATATTTCAGAACTGTTTTGCCATTGGTGAATGTGGCTTAGATTCTTTAGTTTCTATTGATCATAAAATTCAGGAAGAAGTGTTTTTAATGCAGATTAAGATTGCTAATGAAGTAAAAAAACCACTGATTATTCATTGTGTAAGAAAATTTTATGAGGTTATTTCATTTAAAAAGAAGGCGGAACAGCCTATGATCATTCATGGTTTTAATAAGAAACATCAAATTGCTGAAGATCTTCTTGCCAATAATTTTTACCTGAGTTTTGGAAAAGCTGTTTTGTATAATTTATCTTTGCAGGATATTTTGAAAAACACTCCATTAGACAAAATCTTTTTAGAGACTGACAATGAAGATTTTAACATCGAAGAATTGTACGTTAAAGTTTCGGAAATAAAAGAAGTTTCTTTGGAACAACTCAATGAACAAATTTTAGAAAATTTACACAGAATAAAAAATGGATAAATACTGGCTGGAAAGAACTGAACTTTTGATAAAAGAAGATGGATTAGAAAAGCTCATAAAAGCCAATGTGCTTGTAGTAGGCCTGGGTGGAGTAGGTTCTTTTGCCGCGGAATTTCTTGCAAGAGCCGGAGTGGGAAATATGACCATTGTGGATGGCGATACGGTAGATATTACCAATATCAACAGACAGCTTCCTGCTTTGCATTCTACGGTCGGAAAACATAAGGTAGAGGTGGTTGCTGAAAGGCTTCTTGACATCAATCCACAGCTTAATTTAACGAAGATCAATGAATTTCTGAATCCGGAAAGAATGGATGAAGTTTTGGATTCTGCAAAATTTGATTATGTTTTGGACTGCATCGACAGTGTTACGCCAAAGCTTTGTCTGATTATTGCAGCCAAAAGAAGAAGGATAAAAATTGTAAGTTCAATGGGAGCCGGCGGAAAAACCGATCCAAGCAAAGTATTGGTAAGAGATATTAGCAAAACTGAACATTGTCACCTTGCAAGACAGGTAAGAAAAAGACTTAAAAAAGCAAAAATTGACAAAGGAGTTCGTTGTGTTTTTGCCAATGATATCCAGGATGAAGAAAGTTTGAAAATGACTGATGGAACCAATTATAAAAGATCTTTTTACGGAACAATAAGCTATATGCCTGCTATTTTTGGGTTGTACACCGCTTCAGAAGTGATTAATCATTTATTAAACCAGGATTAAAATATTCCCCAGCCTATTTCACAGATTTAGAAAAATAAAAACCCCTATTTACACTCCGTAAATGACAAATTTCCAATATCCCAGAGCGGAAAAGCTCAAAAAAAACACAGAGATCAGTTTGCTTTTTGAAAAAGGCAAATGGAGAACGAGCGGAAATCTGAGAATCATTATTCTGAAAGACAAACCCAATCTTGCTGTAGAAGATGCAAAATTTGGCGTTTCTGTTTCTAAAAGATATTTTAAAAGAGCAGTGCACAGAAACCGTATCAAAAGATTACTGAGAGAATGTTATCGTCTGAACAAAGATTTGTTTAAACAAGCGTTTGGAGAAAAAACTGTGGCAATGCTGTTTTGGGTTTCTGCTGAGATGCCTCCGAAATTTCAGGATGTAGAGGCTCAGTTTATAAAGCTTTGTGAAGCACAGAAAAAATAATTTTCCTTTAGAATAAGAGATCTGTGATGTATTTTATCCCACGGATTATGCTAACCATGCAGATTTTTTATTTTTCCACGGATCACACAGATTTATGCTGATTATTACGTAGGTATTTTTTTATTCTACAGTAAATCACAGATAGCAAAGATCGAAACTCGTATCCTTGAGCTCAAAAATCAACCATACTCTTAATTTCAGATAGTTTTTGTATTTTAGAGAAGACAATAAATCTGAAAATTAATATGTTAGATAATATTCCCTATTTTTCCTATATCATCAGTGCGTTTATCGGCATTGGATTGGCGGCAGCTACAGGCTTCCGGGTATTTCTTCCGATGTTTATCGTAAGCCTTGCCTCTTATTTCAATTGGATTCCCATGAATGAGCATTTTGAATGGCTTGCAGGTCTCCCTACGCTTATTACAACAGGAATAGCCACTATTATTGAGATTCTGGCTTATTATATCCCTTTTGTTGATCATTTACTGGACACGGTCTCTATTCCTATGGCCACAGTTGCAGGTTCCATTTTATTTGCCAGCCAGTTTGCTGAGCTTGGAACTTTTCCGCAATGGGCACTGGCATTAATTGCAGGTGGAGGCACCGCAGCAACGATCAGTTCCGGATTTGCAGGAATAAGGGCCGCTTCTACCGCAACAACAGGAGGTCTGGGAAATTCTATGGTAGGAACAACAGAGACGGCAGGAGCAGGCATAATGTCTATTCTCGCGATGGCAGCTCCAGTACTGGCCGCTATTTTTGCAATAATTACCTTAATTGTTGTTATTGTGTTCGGACGAAAAGCCTGGAAAAAATTAAGAAGCAGTAAAAACAATCCTTAGAAATGATAAAATAAAAAAGGTACTGTTCTAATCAGTACCTTTTTCTTTTTTAATTTTTACTTCTGAAGTCCTTAATATCCTTAATCTTGGATTCAAAATATTCCTTTTTCTCAGGACTCTTTTTAATTAATATTTCAAACGCTTTTATGGCCTTTGTATAGAGTTTCTGTTCAAAATAAAGATTGGCCAATGTCTCTGTCATCAAATGCGAGATATCGTCATTCTTTTCTTTTACAACATAGGTACTTTCTTCTTTTAACTGACTGATTCTAGGATTGTTTTCAATAAAGGTTTCAATAGCCTTATCTTTAATTTCCAACTTTTCCTTTTCATTTTCTTCTGTTCTGCCAATCTTAAGCCAGCTCTGCCACGTATTGATAAAACCAGGGACATTACTGTCTATTGATGACTGAGCCATATTCTTCATAGTAACCTCTTCTGTTTTTTCTACAGGTTCTTCTTTCTTTTCCTTCTGCTTTTCTTCCACTTTAAGGGTAGAAATATCAGTTCCAAAGAATGAAACATTCATCACAGGAACATCTTCTTTTCCATTTTCTGTATCCGTTTTTTCTTCTTCAGTTGATTCAATTGATACAGAGTGGCTCTCTTCATTTTCAGATACTTCCGACACTGGCAGAACTTCTTCCTGAACGGTTGCCGTAACAGTTTCGGTAGGTTGCTGTTCTTCAATGATTGCTTCAGATTCTGCAACAGGAGTTGCTTCCGCTACCGGAGTTTTGATTTCAGGCGCTGATTCTTTTTCTGATTTGCTGATTAAAGAATCTGGCATATTGGATTCCAAACTCATGGGCTTCCATACAGACTGTACTTCAGGAGTTTCTTCTTCTTTTTCTTCTGTAATTTCAACCTTAGCTTCTTCTACAGGCAATTGACTTTCAACAACTTCTTTAGGTAAGGATTCTTCTTTGCTTTCCTGAGGTTTATCCTCACTTGTTGACCAGAAATGAAAATTCTGAGTGTCAGCAAAGCTAATTTCATGATCTTCAATCACTTCAGGCGCTACTTCCTCCTCTTGCAGAACAGGTTTCGTTTCCTTCATTTTTTTCTCAACCTCTTCAATCAGGCGTCTCATTTCCTCCTCATGTTTATTTACATTCGGTTGGGAAATCTCAGCGGTTACTACAGTTTCTTCATTATTTGCCTGAATTTTAACGTCCGGCATAAATGATTCTGTTCCATGGAAGCTTACTTCAGCATCAGATATTTCTATTGATGACTCTTCTTCATTATTATTTGCCTCTTCTTTTTCAGCAGAAATCTGATCTTCGTCGATAATGGTTTCTGGCGTAAAGTTTTCTCCAGCATTATCTTCTACTTCAGCTTGCATTTCTTGTTGAGCGATTTCTTCTTCAGAAACAGATATAGCTTCAATATCAGTTGATCCTGTATTTAAAGGCTCTTCCGTAACTTCTTCAATACTTTCCTCTGATGATAAAGGAGATACTTCATGGAAACTGATATTTTCTTCTTCGTCAACCTTTTCTTCTTCTTTTTCTGAAGAAATATGATCTTCATGAATGATCGTTTCTGGTGTAAAGTCTTCTCCTGCTTTTTCCTCTATTTCAGTTTGCTTTTCTTCCTGCTGAATAGGCTCCTCCACTAAAGCTTCAGCCTTTTGGGTTACCAAAGTTCCTGATTCCAGAGTAGACTCAATATCTATTGTTTCAGAATTTTGCTCGTTCAGAAAGTTTTCTTCTCCTTCAAATAAAATTCTGTTTCGTTCCCCATTTACATAGATATGTTTAACTTCATGTGCGGTTGGCAAAACACATGCTGACTCCTGCTCTTCTGCTGGTTTTTCTACAGAACCCTCCTCTTCTCTTTTAATAGGGAAAGACTTGGCTTTCTGGACTAATTGAGCAGGTTTTTCAATTGTTTTAGAGGCTTTCTTTTCTTCAACAATCTCTGGTTTGAGCTCTTGTTTGACCTTTCCGTTAATCAGTTGATACAAAATCTTCTTATCAGTAGTATATGCCGCTGTTGTGGAAAGCTCTTTCTGATAGTTTTCTTTCTCGTACAGATGGACTCCATACAGGTGAAGCGCCCTGATATTTTGAATATAAGGAAAAGTGTGAATCTCTTCTTTCAAAAGACCAAGGTCTTCGGACTGAATATTTTTCGGATTTTTTATTAATTCTAAAACTCGTGGATTCATCTTACCAATTCGCTACAATGTCGTTAAATATCTTATTAATAATTCTATCTGTTACCAGCTTTACCTGCTGGTCTTCGATCTGACTTAGTGATACATCACTGTTGAAAGCAGCTTCATCAGAATACGTTCTGTCGAAACTTGCATCCGGATGAATTTTATTTTCATAATGTACTTTTACTGTAATCGTAAGTTTATTCTGTGCTTGCTGAATCACCCCACCAGAAGGGTTTGTCTGGGTATTGGAACTGATTGTGGTAGGCGTGATGGAATAGTCTGTAATCTCTCCTTCAATAAGAATATCAGGATTTTCTTTTGTTCCTTTCAAAGTAGTTCTCTGAAGGAATCTGTTTTGTATTGCTGTAGAAAACTGTTGCGATAATGCAGGATTTACAAGAGGTGCATTATTGGGAAATTCATTGATCTGAACAGTCTTTTCGTCTGTAAGAGACGACCCTGTAAAGCTGTAACATGAATTTAAAACTCCCAGCAATGCAAAAAGCATTCCCGTTAACAGTGATTGTTTCAGGCTGATATTTTTAATGTTAAAATTCATTTTTAGATCCGATTTCAATAATTTCATCATACTCAATTTGTTGAATAGCGTCTTCATAAGCAAAATAGTTTGCTGTGTATAAAAATGGTAAGGTAAGAAAAATTCCTATCCCACAGGCAACAATACCAATCTGAGCTAAAATACTTACTACCAATGAGAAAAGGAAAATCGACAGGAGATTTCCTTTGGTCATTACTTTTGAAATATTCCACGCTTCTTTTATTTCTTTAACCCCTTTAAGACTGATTAACGGGATGATATAAAAGCCCTTCAATACGAAGTAATATATTGCTGCAATTAATAAGAATATATAAGGAAACACGAAAAGAGCAACCATTGGGTTAGGTTCATTACGCTCTGATATTGCTCCTGATATCCCTAACACTGCAAATAAAGGAATGTAAAGCAATAACACACCACCAAAAATAATTAACTGCAACATAAAATAAGGCATGAAATCTTTAAAATCAAAGATATCTCCCGGGCTTGCCGGCTGATTTCTATTTAATCTCTGAAGATATTTGTATAAATTACCCATTGCCAACAGTCCGCAGAAAGGAATAATCGACATGATAAAGCATAGTAAAAATGCTACAAAAATATTTCCGAAATCTTTCTTTAAAAGTTCGAAACCTTTGTTAATATATTCTCCGAGTTTAAAATTGACCGGCTTGGGTGTTAAATTTACTTTCATTATCTATGTTGTGTTAATCTTCCAGGTTATATTGTTTTATTTTTCTGTATAAAGTTCTTTGTGAGATTCCCAGCTCATCTGCCGCTCTGTTCCTTCGTCCTTTATGCTTCTCCAAAGCTTTGATAATCAAATCTTTTTCATTATTCTGAAGCGAAAGTGATTCCGGTCTGTTTTCTTCAATTTCGATGTCTTCAATATCTTCATAGCTGTCATCAGGAGTCGAAATAATTGTAGGAGTCTGAACGGTCGGTGTATCGTTATTATTTTCAAAATACAACAATGATCCGGAATTCACCTGCGGCTGACTTTCGGGGGTATAAATCCTGTTGATCAGGTTTTTCTCATGATTACTAAGATCTGCTGTTCCTCTGTTTTTGATCAATTCCGAAGTTAAGGATTTTAAATCATTAATATCATTCCTCATATCGAATAGAATTTTATACATGATTTCCCTTTCACTTCCGAAATCGCTCTGCTTTGGAGTACTTTGAGTATTTACTACCATGGGAAGATGGGTTTCCATAGGAATATACTCGGCCAGTTTCTCAGCGGTAATATTTCTGTTCCTTTCCACAACAGTCATCTGTTCTACCAAGTTTCTTAGCTGACGGATGTTACCCGGAAAAGAATAACTTTCAATGTAATGAACAGCGCTTGGTTCCAATTCAAGCTCCGGCATTCTGTATTTTTCTGCAAAATCTATTGCAAACTTTCTGAATAATAAATGGATATCACCTTTCCTTTCTCTCAAAGGCGGCATATCAATCTGAACGGTATTCAAACGGTAATATAAATCCTCACGGAACCTTCCGTCATGGATGGCTTTCATCATATTAACGTTGGTAGCGGCCACAATTCTTACGTTCGTTTTCTGAACCTGTGAAGAACCTACTTTCATAAATTCACCACTCTCAAGCACTCTTAAAAGACGAACCTGAGTCTGCAGCGGAAGTTCTCCTACCTCATCTAAAAATATCGTTCCGCCATCTGCTACTTCAAAATATCCTTTTCTTGTAGCTGTTGCTCCTGTAAAAGCTCCTTTTTCGTGTCCGAACAATTCAGAATCTATGGTTCCTTCCGGAATTGCACCACAGTTTACCACAATATAAGGCTGATGTTTTCTTTTTGATTCTGAATGAATGATTTTCGGAATAAATTCTTTACCTACACCACTTTCTCCAATGACCAGTACAGAAATATCTGTAGGTGCCACCTGTATAGATTTTTCCAGGGCCCGGTTGAGTGCAGGAAAGTTTCCGATAATTCCGAAACGGTTTTTTATGTTTTGTAGCTCGTTGCTCATAAGTAAATTTTTGATTATTGATTTAATGTTAATCTTCTACAGTTCTTCAATCTGTTTTCTGTAGACTTTGTTAAAAATGATGAGTGTAGATATCTTTCATGGTCTTTCCTTCATCATACGTTTGCTGGGCTAACATTTTTAAATCCAAATAATCTTTGTTTCTGATCTTAGAAACTTTACTTTTAAAGTATATGTTCTCGGCAAAGTTGTATTCTTTGCTTTGTTTTTCAAAATTTTCCAGGGCTTTGTCATACCTTCCCAGCTCGAAATAGGTCACTCCCAGCTGGTAATGATCAAACATTCCCTTCACATAACCTCTGGTAGCCAGAAGCCTTTCCATAATCCCCGCTGCTTTTTCTTTTTGTCCTAAAGCACTGTAGGACACAGCTCTTACTACATCCAGATTATAGTCTCCGTTTTGAGATCTCCCTAAGTCTCCGGGCTCATATTTTTTTAATGCATCTAAATCCTGAATAGCTCCTTTATAGTCTCTTAAAAACTGAAACTTGGTCCAGCCTCTATAGCCAAGGTGCATTTGAGGGTCTAAAGCAACGGCTTTGTCAATTAAAATTTTCCAGGTAACAAAATCTCCGTTTTTAAGATATGGAACGGATTTTTCCATATAGGAACGGGAGAAATCGGGGCACAGTTCAATCGCTTTATCAAAGCCTTCCTGCGATGCTGCATATCCTTGTAAATCTGAAGCCCAGTTGTATAACCCACACGCTTTTTTGCAGTTCTCACCCTCTACTGCATTACAGTTAACCTGTGCAATAGTATTGGTGTAAACGATAAGTAACAAAAAGCTAAGGTAATACCTCTGAAACTTTTCCATTTTCAATTTTATAGGTTAAATACTGATAGTAATCTACTTTTAAACCTTTTATCTCTTTCGGCATCGAGCCATCGAGTGATTTTGTAAACTGCAGTACTTTATTTTCCAATTCTTCATCCAGTACAGAATCTTTCAGATCCGGGCTCATATGCTGTAATCTGAACAGTCCTGTCTTTCCTTCACAATTTACTAAAAATATTACGGTAATATAACCGCTGATCTTCTTTTCAGAATATATATTTCTTATACTATTCCGCTGTTCTCCCTAAAAGTGTGCCTTGTGTGTTGTCATATACAAAAACATCCACAATGTCACCTATTTTCTGTCCTTCAAGCTGATCGAATACACATACTGCATTCTGAGAGTTTCTTCCTTTCCATTGATTTTTGTTCTTTTTGGAAATTCCCTCAATCAGAATTTGATGGATTCTTCCAACATAAGATTTCATTCTTTGTTTTGAAAGTTCACCCTGAAGCGCAATAACCTCAGCAAGACGTCTCTGTTTCACATCAGCAGGAATATTGTCTTCCATTTTCTTGTGAGCCGGAGTTCCCGGTCTTTCTGAGTATGCAAACATATAACCGTAATCATATTCTACTTCTCTCATCAGGCTTAAAGTATCCTGATGATCTTCTTCTGTTTCATTACAGAATCCAATGATCATATCCTGAGAAAAGGATACATCAGGAACAATTTCTTTCGCTTTTTTAATCAGATCCAGATATTCTTCACGGGTATGCTGTCTGTTCATTGCTTCAAGCATGTTATTGCTTCCGCTTTGTACAGGAAGGTGTACATATTTACAGATATTGTCGTGTTTTGCCATCATTCTGAATACATCCAGACTCATATCCTGCGGATTTGAAGTAGAGAATCTGATTCTCATTTCCGGAACAGCTTTAGCAACCAAATCAAGAAGCTGAGCAAAGTTTACGGCTGTTGCTTTCTGCATTTCAGATGCTTTGACAAAATCTTTTTTAGGACCTCCTCCATACCAAAGGTAAGAGTCAACATTTTGTCCTAAAAGGGTAATTTCTTTGTATCCGTTGTTGGCAAGATCTTTACATTCTTCTATAATGGAGTGAGGATCACGGCTTCTTTCTCTTCCTCTGGTAAAAGGAACTACACAGAATGTACACATGTTATCACAACCTCTGGTAATGGTAACAAAAGCAGTAACACCGTTTCCGCCTAAACGAACGGGATTGATATCGGCATAGGTTTCTTCTTTGGAAAGGATTACATTAATTGCATCTCTTCCATCATCAGTCTCTTTTAAAAGATTTGGCAAATCTCTATAGGCATCTGGCCCTACAACAAGATCCACCAATTGTTCTTCTTCTAAGAATTTGGTTTTTAGTCTTTCCGCCATACATCCCAAAACACCTACCGTCATATTCGGTCTTTCTTTTTTGAGGTTTTTGAACTGGGAAAGACGCATTCTTACGGTCTGTTCTGCTTTTTCACGGATGGAACAGGTATTTAAAAGAATCAGGTCGGCTTCTTCTACCTTCATTGTTGTATTATATCCCTGTTCATTAAGGATGGATGCAACAATTTCAGAGTCAGAGAAGTTCATCTGACAACCATAGCTTTCTAAAAATAGTTTTTTAGAATTCTCCGGTCTTTCTGCAATAGCAAAAGCTTCGCCCTGTTTTGTTTCGTCTATATATTTTTCCTGCACGATAATCAATTTAAGGTTCGCAATCATCAATTACGAACAAATAAGTTTGCAAAGATACAAAATATTGTGACAGAATGTCAGGATTATCTTTCAGTAAATGTTATTGAAAACTGTACCGGAAATGAAATCCTCTCAACGATAGGAATATCTTTATAGAAAGCTGGTATCCAGATCTTTTTTATCCTTGCAAGAGTTCGCATAAAATCAATATTGAAATTTTTATTATCAACTTCAGGATAAATTCTGGGGTTAGTAATACGGCCGTCTTTATTGATATAAAACTCCAAATTTACTTTTCCGTTAAGCTGATAATCGGAAAAAATCGTCATAAAATTATCATGAAATAAGGTATGAAAAGCTTTCGATCCTTCAGGATATTTGGTATGCGCTACAAATTTATTGGCATCATAACCAGGCTGATAATTGCTCATCAGATCCTTTGGATATAAAATAAATTCGGTAATAGCTCCTATTTTCCATCCTTTTGCTTCGGCAGGCTTCCATTTTTTAAGATTTTTAAGAACTTCTCTGGAAAGATCATATGCACATTTGTTCCTTGCAATATTAGCAGTATCCTGATCTTTAATAAATTTAACTTCAGCTTTTTCTGTTACAATAATTCGGGGTTGATAAATTTCCTTATCACTACATTCTTTAAAGTTATTCTTGACAAGATATTCATGAACATCTTTATAAAAATTAACGATTCCTCCTTCATAAAAGCTTTGTTTTTCTGGGTATTCATCAAGTATCTGTGCCTTACAAATAGATACAAAAACCAGAAAAAACATAATAAATTTTGTTTTCATCATTGTATTTAAATTATTTAATCTATATCAACTGAAACTGAAGAAAAGTTCATTTTAACTTTGATCTGTGAAGCTACAGGCTGTCCGTTACACGACGCGGGAGTCCAGTTTTTCTTTATTCTTCTTACGACATACTGCATATCATCAAAAAAAACTTCACTGTTCTGAACTTTAGGCATTCCCTTTACATCAACAACTTTTCCTTTGTCATCAAGAACCAGAGTAAATGTAAAGTCACCAGTAAGCGCATAGAAATCCGAATTGAGATAAGCATACATATATTTGTTCAGAATGTCTTTATAGGCTGCAACGCCTCCTTCATAAGCTGCAGGTTTAAAATCATTGCATTTTACAGCAACCTGCATAAAAGGTTCTTTGATATCTATTTTTAAAAGGTTTTTATTACTTTCCCTGATAAATGAATCATCTCGTTCTTCCTGATCCTGTGCCAATGAAAAATTCGCTGCACATAAGGCCAAAAATAAAAGTATCGTTCTCATAATTTTGTTTCCTAATAATAAACAAAGGTAAATATTTAGTCTATTGGTAAAAAAGAAAAACTTCACACAAAGTATGAAGTTTTAAGTATGAATCCTGAATTCAAGGTAGATTTGAAATCTTTATATTCTGACCTTATAGCAGACCTTTGATGTGTTTATAATTCGTTTTCACCGTTTCAAAAACCTCATCCATTTTACCGCCAAGCATCAGTTGCGCCATTGATTTGGTCATTCCCATAATCTGATCAAACTCAATTTTAGGAGGAAGAGCCAATGCATTAGGATTGGTAAAAATATTCAAAAGATAAGGACCGTTGTGATCCAGACATTCTTTGATGGCACTTTCCACATCTTCCGGCAGGTGTACATTTTTTCCGGGATAGCCCATCGCATGGGCTACCATCGCAAAATCCGGATTAATCATATCTGTTTCATTATCGGGCATTCCTCCCACTTCCATTTCCAGCTTTACCATTCCCAGGGTTCTGTTATTGAATACAATCAGTTTTACCGGCAATTTATATTGAAAGATAGTCGCCATATCACCTAATAACATGGATAATCCTCCATCTCCACACATAGCAATAACCTGCTTTTCAGGATGAGCCAGGGCAGCACCAATTGCCATAGGCATTGCATTCGCCATTGATCCGTGATTAAATGATCCCAGCATTTTCCTTTCCCCTGTTCCTGTAATAAATCTGGCTCCCCAAACACAACACATTCCAGTATCTACCGTAAAAATAGCATCATGTTTAGCAAGTTTGTCTAGAGTATGTGCCACATATTCCGGCTGAATAGCATTCTCTTTCCCAAAATCTTTCACATACTCCAATTGGTTTTCTTTTACTTTATCGTAAAATGCCAGCTGCTCATTCAGAAAATGAACATCTGTCTTTTCTTGCAGTAATGGCAGTAATGCTTTAATTGTTTCTTTAACATCTCCTGCAAGCCCCAGCTCCAGCTTTGCCCTTCTTCCTAATCTTTCAGGGCTTTCATCAATCTGCACTATTTTATTTTTTACAGGCATGAATTTTTGATACGGAAAATCCGTTCCCAAAAGAATCACGAGGTCGGCTTCATGCATAGCGTGATAAGCTGAAGGAAATCCTAATAATCCCGTAAGTCCCACTTCATTAGGGTTATTCGGCTGGATGGCCATTTTCCCACGAAATGAATATCCTACAGGGGCTTTCAACAGGTTAGACAATGCTATCACCTCATCACGGGCTTCAGCAGCACCTATTCCACAATATACTGTTACTTTTTTACTATTGTTTATGAGTGTGGATAAGCTTTTTAACTCAGTATCCGAAGGCCTTATTACAGGATTGGTTTTAAAGATTTGAGTGGAAGTAGATCCTTCTTCAGCATCCAGTTCGGAGACATCTCCCGGAAGACCTATCACGGCAACTCCTTTTTTGGAAATCGCATGTTGAATAGCCGTTTGAACGGTTCTCTGCACCTGCTCCGGACGGGTAATCATCTGATTGTAGTAGCTGCAGTCATCAAAAAGTTTTATGGTATTGGTTTCCTGAAAGTAATCCATTCCCATTTCATCACTGGGAATGGTGGAAGCAATCACCAACATTGGAACATGAGAGCGATGGGCTTCGTAAACTCCATTAATCAGGTGAACGTGCCCAGGACCACAACTTCCGGCACATACGGCCAACCCATCAAGCTCTGCTTCTGCCGCCGCTGCATACGCTCCTACTTCTTCGTGTCTTACATGAATCCATTGGATACTGCTTTTTTTAACAGCAATATTCAGATGATTAAGACTATCACCGGTTACTGCATAAATTCTTTTCACATTGGCATTTTCGAGCATTTCAACAATCTGCTCTGCTATGTTTTTTGCCATAATTACTCTATTTTGGTGGTTGTTTTTTTGGTGAAAAATAGTAATTGAGAAGGACAATCGTCATCCTATCCCTATCAAATTTAGCTAATTAAATTGAAATTCCCCCGTTATTACCATGTTAAAACTTTGTGAATTTATAATGAAACTTTACAGATTGGATGTTTACTTTAAAACAAAACAGCCACCCAAAAAAGGCGGCTGTTTATATAATATGTTTCAGATTTACATCACTACTTCGATCTGATTTCTCAACAGATCTTCAAATTCATCTCTCTTACGGATAAGGTGTGCTTTTCCATCCAAGAACAACACTTCAGCAGGCTTTAATCTTGAATTGAAGTTTGAACTCATTTCAAAACCATAAGCTCCTGCATTATGGAAAGCAAGGACATCTCCTTCTCTCACTTCATTAAGTTTTCTGTCCCATGCAAAAGTATCTGTTTCGCAGATATTTCCTACTACAGTATAAATTCTTTCCGCTCCTTTTGGATTGGATAAATTTTCAATCATATGGTAAGAATCGTAGAACATCGGACGGATCAGATGGTTGAATCCTGAATTCACCCCAACGAAAACAGTAGCTGTTGTTTGCTTAATCACATTAGCTTTAACCAATAAATATCCGCTTTTTCCTACTAAGAATTTTCCGGGTTCAAACCATAGCTCGAATTTTTTTCCTGTAGATTTTGAAAACTCAGAAATTACTTTTTCTACTTTCTTCCCTAATGTTCTCACATCAGTTTCTTCTTCACTGTCCTGATAAGGGATTTTGAAGCCGCTTCCCATATCCAGATATTTCAGGTTCGGGAAATGTTCAGAAAGTTCTAACATGATTTCCAGAGCCTGTAGAAATACATCCGGATCTTTGATCTCGCTTCCTGTATGCATGTGAAGTCCTTCAACATTCAGGTTTGTGCTTTTCATCACTCTTTCAATGTGACGAACCTGGTGAATGGAAATACCGAACTTACTGTCGATATGTCCTGTTGAAATTTTATAGTTACCTCCGGCAAAAATATGCGGGTTGATTCTTACTAAAATAGGATAGGTATTTCCGTACTTATTCCCGAATTGCTCAAGAATAGAAATGTTATCAATGTTTATATGAACTCCAAAAGTCATTGCTTCCTCAATTTCAGCCAAGTCAACACAATTGGGAGTAAACAAAATCTTCTCTTTCGAAAATCCTGCCTTTAATCCAAGTTTAACTTCGTTAATCGATACACAATCCAAAGAAGCGCCCAGGTTCTTGACATACTTAAGAATATTGATGTTCGTCAAAGCCTTCGCTGCGTAGAAGAACTTCGTATGTTTTAAGAAAGAAGATGTAAGTTTTTCGTATTGAACTTTGATGGACTCAGCATCATAAACATACACCGGGGTGCCAAACTCAGTGGCAATCTTTAATAATTCTTTTGAATTCATAATTTCATTTTAACATAAAAAAAGGCAGATTCTTTCAAAAAAGAGTCTGCCGCATTGATTATTTTTTATGCAAGACAACTCTTTTAAATATTCCAAACCTTAGAGAACCTTACAGCTCCCTTTTTTCCAGTTTTAATTTGTTTAAAATTTTGCATTGCTACTATTTATTTTTTGCAAAAATACTATTTATTTTTTATTTTACGAAAATTGATTTGAAAAGCATCTTCTTTCATATCAACTTATAAAGTGTTAATTCCTATATCATTTCGGTAAAGGCAGAGTTTCAAAATCGCTTCGAAGCAGTGCCAGCTGCAATTCATTATTCAAATCCGTGGAGGATAATGGAAGGTCAATTTTTAACTTAGCAAGCTTACTTAAGGTTTGAATTTGTGTAAACAATTCATAAAAACCAAAGGAAACTACTTTTCCATTTTCTATGATTAAAAATAATTTTTCACCCAATTTCCTTCCCTGTCCCAGCCAAAGTTCATTTCTTTTTCTGAATTCAATTTTCTGTTTCAAAGCAGAAAAATCTTTAAATTCTTCCTGAGAACCGATAAATTGAACCGCTTTGCTTCCTTGGGTAAATGATCTGAATTTTAAGACTGGTTTTTCAGTTTTATTGAGTGTATTTTTTTCAACTATATATTTATTATTCCTGAAATAGAGTCCGAAAGGCAGAACTTCTTTCTTTTTAATATTCTTAGAATTCAGAATCAGCTTGGCAATAGTGTCTGTTCCGGTAAGCTCAAAATTAATCTGCTCCACCTCTTTCTGGATCTGTTCCCATTTTTTTGATTTGGAATTGAAGACTTTTTTGGAAAACTTATTGATATCCTGAACATAATCCGAGAACATAATCCGTCCGGATTCATCCTGAAAATAGACAAAACCTTTATCATTAGGAAGATCCTGGGTAAGCTCTTTGATCTTATTGATATAGGTTTTTGCGTTGGACTCATCATGCTGTTTCTGAATGATCTCATTTTCGGTATCCTTCGAAATCAGAAGTTTAAAAAGCTCTAACGTAGCTCTGGCATCACCTTCTGCCCTGTGGTGGTTTGTCAAAGGAATCCCCAAAGACTTCACCAATTTTCCCAACGAGTAACTTACCTCATCAGGGATCAGTTTCTTCGCCAATGGAATTGTATCTAATGTATTGATTTTGAAATCATAGCCAAGCCTTTTGAATGACTGACGAAGCATTCTGTAATCAAAATCAATATTATGCCCTACCAACGTTGTATTTTGAGTTATTTCGATAACTCTTTTGGCAATTTCATGAAATTTCGGGGCAGTTTTGACCATTTTCGGGGTAATACTGGTCAGCTTCTGCACAAAAGGAGTAATATCACCTTCAGGATTTACCAGAGATATAAACTGATCAATAATTTTCTGACCATCATATCTGTATATGGCGATATCTATAATGCATTCATTTCTATAACCTGCACCATTACTTTCTATATCTATAATTGAATACATTTAATATTAACTGCTGTTTTTTTGTCATTTATATGTAAAACCGGCGTCTTTTTCCCGATAAAATCCGGCTCTATTTTTTCTTGCTAAGTAAAGATAACCTGCTAAAATAACAAAAAATATGTTAAAATATAACAGATTATTCTTCAAAATTATCTTCTTCTGCCTCCCAGACCAAACATTCCGAGAATAGCTTTTGCTCCTTCTCTCATTAATGTACTGGTAAAAGTACGGCCTGCTTTACTCTGCAATACCTGTTCAAACATTCCCGGTTCTTCTTTTACTGGTCTGGTCTTCTGTGTAGGAGCTGGATTTTGTGCAGCCTGTTCCATTCTGTTAGTAAGCATTTCATAAGCAGATTCTCTATCAACTGACTGCTCATACTTTGCAACAAGAGCTGATTTTGAAGTCAGATCAGAGACTTCTGCTCCACTCAAAACATCCATTCTTGATTCCGGAGAGATCAGGTAAGTATGCACTAATGGGGTAGGAATTCCTTTTTCATCCAGAGCCGTAACAAATGCTTCTCCAATTCCCAAGTTCTGAATCAGGCTGGAAGCATTGTAATATTCTGTAGTAGGATAATTTTCAACAGCTTTGGTAATTTCTTTTTTATCTTTTGCGGTAAAACCTCTTAAAGCATGCTGTATCTTCAATCCTAATTGGGAAAGTACATTTTCAGGAACATCACCCGGAATCTGAGTAATAAAATAAATTCCTACTCCTTTGGAACGGATGAGTTTTACCATTGTTTCAATCTGTGAAAGAAGGGCTTTGGAAGCTTCATCAAAAATCAGGTGGGCTTCGTCTATGAATAATACCAGCTTTGGTTTACCACTATCTCCTTCTTCCGGAAACGTCATATAAATTTCCGCAAAAAGCGAAAGCATGAATGTTGAGAAAAGCTGTGGCTTGTTCTGAATATCTGCTACTCTTAAAATATTAACCACTCCTTTTCCGTCTCTTGTTTCCAGTAAGTCATGAACATCAAAACTCAGTTCACCGAAGAATCCTGCTGCTCCCTGTTGTTCCAGCGCAACAATAGATCTTAAAATCGCTCCGAGAGATGATGGCGCAATAGATCCGTAATTGGCTGCAAGCTCAGCTTTTCCTTGTGCATTATCCGTCACATACTGAAGTACTTTCTTCAGATCATTAAGATCAATCAATGGAAGGCCCTTATCATCACAATATTTGAAGACAATAGACATGATGCTTTGCTGCGTATCATTAAGCTCAAGGATTTTGCTGAGTAAAACAGGACCAAATTCTGTAACCGTAGCTCTCAGTTTCACTCCTTCTCCTCCGGAAATACTCATCAGTTCCACCGGAAAGCCTTGTGGGTTATAAGGAAGCTGCGTTTTGCCATATCTTTCCTCAATGATAGCATTCATATGGCCGGCTTCTGCAATCCCGGAGAAATCTCCTTTAATATCAAGAACCAAAGAGGGAATTCCTGCATGGGAAAGCTGTTCTGCAAACACCTGTAATGTTTTTGTTTTTCCTGTTCCCGTAGCGCCGGCAATAAGACCATGGCGGTTAATCGTTTTCAGGGGAATGGTTACGTTTACCTCTGTGACTACTTCTCCATCCAGCATTCCTTTTCCTAATATTATATGCTCTCCTTTCGGAGTATATCTAGCGTTGAGTTCTTCAATAAATTGTGTTTTGTCTGCCATTTGATCGCTTTTTTAACTTATAAATATAAAATTTTTTGTAAAAGTCTGAGTAATTAAAGTAATATTATATGATTAAATTTTGTTCTAAGTTCATTAAATTTACTACTCACTTAGCCATGACAACAACATATATACCACATATGATTTCATTTAAGAAAATTACATTCGTTATTCTTTCTATTTTTTCCACATTATTTTTTTCTCAAAAAAGAAATGAACCTGTCAATTTACAGATAAAAGGAGATTACACCCATACACCTACTTCGGTAGTCTTTCCAACTTTATGGTGTGGTTTTCAAAGAGAAACGATCACCTCTTATGATATACAGAATAAACACGTCGTAGTAAGCTATGTACAGCAAAACAGTAAAAAAAGCAAAACGGTTCTTACTTTATATCTCTATCCTAAAAAATCAGTTGACAATCAGCTATTGAGGGATGAATTTGCTGTATATGAAACGGTTCTTAATCAGAATTCTAATAAAAGTGTAGATCTAAAACCTATGTTTGGAAGCTCATCCAATGATAAAGTAAAAGTACATTATCTCTATTCAATATTTGATCATGCCATGGGTGAACGTGATTTTTTTAAAGGAGTAAAATATACGGATAAGAAATCTCTCCTCGCCATTTATGAATGTGGAGGATGGGGCTTTAAAATAAGGGTTTCAAGTGATGATATGACTTCTGATCAACTGGCAGAACTCAAAAATAAAACTGAAGTCTATTTTGGGTTATTGGACATTGCATCCAAAAGATCTCTTCCCATCAGCAATACTCCTGATATTATTTTATCTCCCGTTATCAAAAGAGATTCTATGATGATTAATTCTGTAATTGCTGCAGCTGATGCAAAAATAGAATGGCTGGGTAAAAATTCAGAAAAAAAAGAACTTTTGACTGGGTTTAATGATATGAATATTGAATCTGAAGTATATTCCATACAGAAAATGATAGAATTCTATAAAACCCATGAAAAAGATTGGCCCATGCATGCAGACACTAAGAAATATTTTGATGAAATGATCAGGATCGCAGACCATGGGAAGATTAAAGATTATCTCTATGACAAATACAACAGGCTGATTCAATATGATGAAGGAGAAGCTAAAAAAGAAGAATATCTTCAATTCAAAACTGATAAAAACATCACGGAAAATACCAATGAAATTCTTTACAAAATATACTATATCATTGAGTAAAGGAATTATGCTTCAAAAGCTAAACATGATATAAAACAGCATTTCCCAATTGTCTTTATGTAAGGCATTCTTTTTGCTGAAAAACATCTTACGTTAAACATCCGTTTAACAAAGTATTGAAAGAAACTATCAATGGGATTTAACATTTCATTTAGAATTTATCTAATACTTTGTATCTTTAACTCATTAAAAAAAGACCCAATGAAAATTGAACAAATATATACGGGCTGTCTGGCTCAGGGTGCCTATTATATTGTATCAGAGAATGAAGCTGCCATTATTGATCCTTTAAGAGAAGTAAAACCTTACCTAGATCGTCTGGAAAAAGACAATGTCACTTTAAAATATATTTTTGAAACTCACTTCCATGCTGATTTCGTATCAGGCCATCTGGATTTAAGTAAAAAAACAGGTGCTCCGATTGTATATGGACCTACGGCCGCTCCGGAATTTGAAGCCATTATTGCAGAGGATAATCAAATTTTTGAAATTGGAAAAATAAAAATAAAGGTAATGCACACTCCTGGACACACTATGGAAAGCAGCACTTACCTTTTAATCGACGAAAATGGTGTTGAAACTGCGATCTTTACAGGTGACACTTTATTTTTAGGAGATGTTGGAAGGCCAGATCTTGCGCAGAAGGCAACGAATCTTACTCAGGAAGACCTTGCAGGAATTCTCTACGACAGTCTTCAGAACAAAATCATGCCATTGGATGACAGCATTACGGTTTATCCTGCTCACGGTGCCGGATCTGCCTGTGGAAAAAATATGCAGAAGGAAACGGTAGATATTTTAGGAAATCAAAAGAAGACAAACTACGCTCTTAATCAACCAGATAAAGAATCTTTTATCAGAGAAGTACTTGACGGTTTGACCGCTCCACCGAAATATTTCGGAATGAATGTCGCTTTAAATAAAGGCGGTTATGAAAGTCTGGATGTTGTGATGAACAAAGGGATGCAACCTGTTGCTCCGCAAGATTTCGAAGCATTGGCCGAAGAAACCGGAGCATTAATTTTAGATACCAGAGGAGCTGCAGATTTCCATAAAGGATTTGTTCCTAACTCTATCAATATAGGTCTGAAAGGTGATTTCGCACCATGGGTAGGAACACTTATTGTGGATGTAAAACACCCTTTATTATTGGTAACTGATGAAGGTACCGAAGAGGAAGTAATCACCAGACTGAGCAGAGTAGGCTTTGATAATGTAATAGGATATCTGAAAGGCAGTTTTGAAGCCTGGAAAAATGCAGGTAATGAAATTGACGAGATCAAAAGAATCACTCCAGCCGAATTCGCAGAACAGTTTACAGAAGACTCTACAGTAGTGGATGTAAGAAAACTGACTGAATATTCTGCCGAGCATATTGACAATGCTTACAACAAGCCATTGGATGCCATCAGTGACTGGGCTCGTACGATTGATGATTCTGAACATTTCTTTCTGCACTGTGCCGGGGGATACAGAAGCATGATCGCAGCAAGTATCCTTAACTCACACGGAATCAGAAACTTTACTGAAATAGAAGGAGGTTTTAACGGCATCAAAAAGACGGAAAAATTCCCGACTACAGATTTTGTCTGTCAATCCAAAACATCGTAAGATCATGAAGATACGGTTTTTTGGACTTGTTTTAGCAATGGCTTTTACGCTAAGTGCCTGTAAAACATCTCATACGACTATCATACCCAAAGCGAACATCAAAGAAGTGGTCAACAGTTCTGATGTTACATTGGTGGATGTCAGAATTCCGGAACAGTATTCGGCAGGAACGGCAAAAAATGCCATCAATATTCCATTAGCGGAGATTCAAAGCAATATAGAAACCCTGAAGGGCAAAAAAGTTGTTGTGTTCTGCAATAAAGGAGTTCAGGCAGATCAGGCTATGGAAATACTGAAGAAAAATGGAGTTGAAGCCTATGATGGAACAAGCTGGAAAAATGTAAAAGCGATCCAGGACGAAACAAACAAAAAAGCAAACTAATAAAACCCAAACTATGTCACAAAAATTTCAGGAAATTATTGATTCTGAAAGACCGGTACTTATTGACTTTTTCGCAACATGGTGCCAACCTTGTAAAGTACAGTCTTCAGTATTAAATACGGTAAAGGAAAATATTGGTGAAGGAGCCAGAATCATAAAGGTAGATGTAGACCAATATCCTGCACTGGCAGCTCAATACGGAGTGCGTGGAGTCCCCACACTGGCCATTTTCAAAAAAGGAGAAATGCTATGGAAGGAAAGTGGTGTTCATGATGTGAATACCCTCACACAACTTTTACAAGAATATGCTTAAAACTGTAATTTTTCACAGTTTTTGCTTTTTATAATTCCCGCAGATCGCACAGATTTCCACAGATAATTATGTTTATTTTTCTTTATATAGAAATTAAAAATCTGTGAAGATCTGCGAAATCTGTGGGAAAATCCTAAAATTCAATAGAAAAGGAATCTCTATCATTCAAAAACTGGAAATGCTTTCTAAAATCGTTCAATTCTTCCATATATAGTTCTGCAGATACAAGATTTCCCTGTTTCTGAGAAATTTCTTTTCCATCCCCAAAGAAGCAGTGAGAGCTCTCCTGATAAAAGAGGTTATTTCCATCCGTTCCTATTCTATTTAAACCAAATACGAAAGATAAATTTTCAATGGCTCTGGCCTTTAACAAATGTTCCCACGCTCCTACTCTTTTCTCCGGCCAGTTTGCAACATATAAAACAGCATCATAATCATCATTATTTCTTGCAAAAACAGGAAAACGCAGATCATAGCAGACCTGAAGCAGGAAACGTATCCTTTTATATTCAACGATTACCCTTTCTTTCCCTGGTGTATAAACTTTATCTTCACCCGAAAAGGAAAATAAATGCCTTTTGTCATAGAAAGCCGTTTCACCATCCGGTTGTATAAAATACATTCTGTTGTAAAAATTTCCGTTTTGCTCTACGGGAGCACTTCCACAGAAAGCTGCATTTTTTTCTTTTGACATTCTTTTCAAAAACTCCAGTGATTCATTATTCCGATCCGAAACTTCAGAAGCATCCATACAGAAACCCGTTGAAAACATTTCAGGAAGGAGAAACAGATCTGCTTCCACATTTTGCAGTTCGTTTTCTATGAGTTTAAAATTGTCAGTTTTATTTTTCCAGATGATATCTAAATTAAGCCCTACAACTTTCATCTTTTATTCTTTTTTTAAATTATTCCAAATCTGATGTATAAAAATACAGCTTTTATGATTACAAAAGAGGAATTAAAACTGCTGAAAAGACGATTTTATCCACAAAAACAGAATCCTTTTTCATAATAATTTATTAAAGTCACCCATTTTCATAGGACTGACATTCTTTCGGTTTCATTTTTGATAGAAGTATTTTTTATTAATATCCTTAAAAATTAAAAATTTATGAAGAAATTGTTTTTTATGGTGACGATCTTATTTTTTGGTGCAATGGCCAATGCTCAGGCTTGGACAGGAAAAGGAGATCAGAAAATACAACTGGGGCTGAGTGCCTGGGGATATGGAACCGGAATAACGGGAACTTATGACTACGGACTCAATCAACTTATTTCAGTAGGAGCTGGTATCAACGGCTATTTTGACAATTATAAAAACAACGATAAGGATAATCGTGTTTTTGTTTTCGGGAGACTGAACTTTCATTTACAGGAAGCACTGAACCTGCCTTCAAAATGGGATATCTACCCAGGAGTGGACCTTGGCGTTCTGGGAAAAGACTTTGGAGTGGGTGCTCACATCGGAGCCCGCTATTTCTTCACAGAGAAAATAGGAGTCTTTGCAGAGGTTGGTAATAATGGAAGCCTTGGGGTTTCTTTCAATTTATAAACAAATCGTCTTTAAATATGACAAAGCTTCTCGTTTCGGGGAGCTTTTTTATTTGGCATAGTTTTGATAATTGTTACCTTTGCAAATTAAAATCTAAAATTTATTAATGGAAATAGCAATCAAACTTTTTCAGTTCATTCTGAGCATCTCTATACTAGTGCTTCTTCATGAGCTTGGGCATTTTTTACCCGCAATATGGTTCAAGACAAGAGCAGAGAAGTTTTTCCTGTTTTTTGACCCTTACTTCTCCATATTCTCCATGAAGAAAATCAATGGAAAATGGCAGTACAAATTTTTATCAAAGAACCTGCCGGATTCTGAAGTAATAGAGGTAAACGGAAAGAAGGAAGAAGTTCCTATCGATATATCAAAACTTCCGGACAACGACTGGAGAAAACATCCTGAACAAACCAAATACGGAATCGGATGGCTGCCTTTCGGAGGGTATGTGAAGATTGCAGGAATGGTAGATGAAAGTATGGATACTGCCCAAATGAAAAAACCGGCAGAACCATGGGAATTCAGATCAAAACCGGCCTGGCAGAGACTTATTATTATGCTGGGAGGGGTTACTGTTAACTTTTTCCTTGCATGGTTAATCTACAGTTCTCTATCTTTCTTCAATGGAGAAACGTATACAGATATCACGAAATTCAACAACGGTATTGAAGCTACTTCAGCTGGAAAGAAAATGGGATTCCAGAATGGTGACAAAATCATCAGCGTAGATGGAAAACCGGCAGAAAGACTTGAAAACACTTCAATCAATATTCTTTTAGGAGACAATGTTACTGTAAACAGAAACGGACAGGAAGTCACTTTCCCGGTAAATGCTGACGGTGTTGCGGATGTTCTTAAACAGAGAGAAGCGAAACTATACATTACACCAAGAGTTTCTATGGTTATTGATTCATTAGCCACTCCTTCTTCTCAGGCATCCGGTCTTGCGAAAGGTGATAAAATTGTGGGAATCAACGGTAAGAAAGCAGCATTCTTTGATGAAGTAAGTGCTCTTTTAGCTGAAAATAAAGGAAAAACAATTACTGTAGACGTTGAAAGAAACGGAGCTGTACAAACCTTACCTTCAGTTTCTGTTGATAAAAACGGAAAATTAGGAATAGCTATTGATACAAAAAGCATTGCAAAAGAAATTGTAACCAATAAACAATATTCTTTCGGAGAAGCTATTCCAAGAGGATTTACAAGAACTATCGAGGCGTTGACCACTCAGGTTAAGCAGTTCAAAATTATGTTCAACTCTAAAGTTCAGGGGTATAAAAATGTAGGAGGTCCTATTGCGATTGTAAAGAATATGCCTGTAGATAAAGATGCTGACGGAAGCTTTAAAATCAACTGGGTTGCTTTCTGGAGTTTTACAGCGATGTTCTCCGTATGGTTGGCATTCCTGAACCTTATTCCTATTCCGGGACTTGATGGTGGCCACGTTTTATTTACTTTATATGAAATTATTGTAGGAAAACCGGTTCCACAGAAAGTTTTAGAGAATGCTCAGATGATTGGAGTTATCTTCCTGCTAGGCTTAATGTTACTCATCTTCGGAAGCGACATCTTCAAGGTATTCACAGGGAAATTATAATTTTTTTAAAATTTTTCTTAAAAATATTTGTAGGGTATAAATATTCGTCCTATATTTGCACCACTTAAAACAAAGGACATTCCTCCTTAGCTCAGTTGGTTAGAGCATCTGACTGTTAATCAGAGGGTCGCTGGTTCGAGCCCAGCAGGAGGAGCAAGAAGACTTACAGAAATGTAAGTCTTTTTTTGTGTCTTACTATGAACTATTTCATAGCAAGGACTCCAAATCTGAGAAATTACACACTTGTAATTTAAATATAACGCAAAGGATTAGTAGCTGGTACTTCATTTTTAAGGAAGCAAAGGCGGAATCAACTTTGTTGATTCTTTCTAAGCGCAAACATAACCATTCAGATTCATCAGCGACTCTGTCGCCTTCTTAGCTATCTTAAAATAAGATGAATGAAAATAATCTTTGCGTTTTGTAGAACCAATGAGTCCAACACAAAAAATAAATATTTGTAATTTTTCTTCAGTTTTCCAAAAACACACCTCTTTTTTATTGGATTTTATCAGCCTTTAAAGCATTTTACCTGTAACTATTTCGTTAATCATCCGACTATTCTTTTTTAGAGTAATCCGGATTGAGAAAATTTTCACAAATAAACATTTTTCTAAAAAGGCAAAAAAATAACAATACCCAATTGTACCATGAAGAAAACTATTATTTCGTTACTAACAGCATTTTCTATTATAGGAATTTCAGCGCAGGAAAAGTCATATTTTTTATCAAGTCCCTCATTAAGCCCTGATGGAAAAACAGCTTATTTCGCTTACGATGGTGATATCTGGAAATCAGATTCCAATGGTGGAAATGCTTCAAGAATTACTGCACTGGACGGAGAGGAGATCAATCCCCGTCTTTCTCCTGATGGAAAATGGCTTGCCTTCAGTTCCAACCAATATGGAAATTATGATGTGTATATAATGCCTGCAGGAGGAGGGACAATAAAGCAGCTAACCTTTCATACCGGAAGAGATGAAATGGAAAGCTGGGCATGGGACAGTAAAACCATTTATTTTACGTCCAGCAGAAATAATAACTTCGGCAGTTTTAAAACAACCATTGAAGGGAAAACACCACAAAAACTGTTCAACAATTATTTTAACAATACCAACGGTCTTGTAGAAACACCTGCAGGAGAATATCTTTTCACGAGTTCTTCGGAAAGCGCTCATCAGGTACAGAGAAAGCGTTATAAAGGAGAAAACAATCCTGATATTCTTGGATACAACCCAAAAAGCAATTCTTTCAAACAGTACACCCATTACGAAGGAAAGGACTTCAACCCAAGTGTAGATAAAAATGGTATTATTTACTTTATTTCTGATGAGAACAACGGGGAATACAATCTTTACAAACTTGAAAATGGTAAAAAGACTGCTTTAACCCAATTTGATACTTCTATTAAAAAACCGTATGTTTCAGCGGATGGATCTAAAGTTATTTTTGAAAAGGATTATCAGCTTTTCACTTATGATGTAGCCTCAAAAAATACCACACCTCTTACCATCAGTCTGAATGCCAACAAAACACTGGAAAAAGCACAGAATTTCAATGTTGAAAATAATATTTCCTATTACGATGTATCGCCCGATGGTAAAAAGATGGCATTCATAAGCCGTGGAATCATATTCGTTTCAGATATTGAGGGAAAATTTTCCCAGCAGGTTTCTGATGGGAAAGAACGGGCAATGGAAGTAAAATGGCTGAAAGACAACAGAACGCTCCTTTATAATCAAACATATAACGGCTATCAAAACTGGTTTACGATTCCTGCAGACGGGAAAGGTCAACCAAAGCAATTAACGGAAGATTTACGCAACAACCGCAATATCACCCTGAATAACGACCTTTCAAAAGCAGTTTATTTAAGCGGTCGTGATGAAGTAAGATTGCTGGATTTAAAAAGCTTCAAATCTACAACCATTGTAAAGGATGAAATATGGGCTTTCCAAAACTCCAGACCTTCTTTTTCTCCTAACGATGAATATGTATTGTTTTCAGCGAAGAGAAACTTTGAACTTGATATTTTCATCTACAATATTAAAAAAGCACAGACCCTGAACCTTACCAACACAGGTGTTTCAGAGGAAGATCCTGTATGGTCACCGAATGGGAAGTATATTTATTTCGCCAGCGACAGAACCAATCCGTCCTATCCTTTAGGCATGCAGAAGTCTAACATTTACCGCATGGCGCTGGACTGGTTTGATGAACCTTTTAAATCTGAAAAATTCGATAATCTTTTTACTGAAGAAAAGAAGGAAACAAAATCTTCAGATAAAGCAAAAGATAAAGACAAGAAGGATAAAAAAGACGACGAAAAGGAAAAAGAGAAAAAAGAAGAAAAAGAACCGGCTATCAAAGAACTGAAAGTAAATCCTGAAGATACGCTGGACAGAATCGAGCTGGTTACGGACCGATATGGGTATCAGGACGATCCTGCCGTTTTTGCTGATGACAAGAAAGAAATCCTCCTTTTCAATTCTAATCAGGATAACGGAAAAAGACAACTGTTCAAAAAAGTTTTCACAGATTTTGAACCTGCCAAATCAGAAAAAGTTTTCGATAAAGCAGCTTATTACCTTACTAAAAACGAGAAAAACCTCTTCGCTCTAATAGAAGGTAATATTTATAAAACAACGGTTGCCGCATTAAAACCTGAGAAAATAAACATTCAATATAGTTTTGACAAGGATCTGGCGTCAGAATTTACCCAGATGTATGCTGAAGCCTGGACGGGTGTAGAAGAAAACTTCTATGATGAAAAGTTCCATGGCATTGACTGGAAAGCAAAAAAAGAACAGTACGCCAAATATCTGCCGTATGTGCATAACAGAAATGATCTGCGAATTTTACTAAATGATCTTTTAGGTGAGCTTAATTCTTCTCACACAGGATTTTCTTCTACAGGGAAAGAAGAAACCATGTTCCTGAGCTATTTCACCAACGAAACAGGAATTACCTTCAAAAAAGACCAGCCTTACACCGTAGAAAGCATTTTGAGAAAATCTCCGGCTTACCGCTCAGGAGTTGATATTAAACCTGGCGACCAGCTGATTTCTGTAAACGGAAAAAAAATTGATCCAAACGAAAATATCGAAACGTATTTTACAAGCCCTAAAAAACAGGATGAGCTTGTACTCACGTTCAACCGTGATGGTAAAAATGTAACCGCCAAAGTGCATCCGATTTCTAATGGAGAATTAAAAGGATTACTTTACGACGAGTGGATCTACAATAATCACCAGCGTGTTGATAAGCTTAGCAACAACAAAATAGCTTATTCATGCATGAAAAACATGTCTACTGATGAGCTGGACCGTTTTCTTTTGGATATGGTAGAGCAGGAAAACAGAAAAGATGCTGTTATTCTTGACCTTCGTTATAATACCGGAGGAAATGTTCATGACAAAGTATTGAATTTCCTTTCTCAAAAACCTTATCTGCAATGGAAATACCGTGAAGGAAAAATAACGACACAACCTAATTTTGCCCCTTCCGGAAAACCAATTGTCCTTTTGATTAATGAAGCTTCCTTAAGTGATGCAGAAATGACTGCAGCCGGATTTAAAGCATTGAAACTGGGTAAAATCATTGGCCAGGATACCTATCGATGGATTATTTTCACTTCAGCAAAAGGTCTTGTAGACGGTTCTTCTTATAGATTGCCTTCATGGGGTACTTATACGCTGGACGGACAAAATCTTGAAAAAACAGGAGTAAAACCTGACATTTACGTTAAAAACACCTTTATGGACCGTCTTCAGGATAATGATCCTCAGCTGGAAAGAGCTGTTCAGGAAATACTTAAGGATTTGAAGAAATAAGGATTACCTCTTATTTTTTGCACATATTTTGCTTGATAAGAGGTAATCATTTTTATCAAGCAAAATGCCTTATTTATCCAGGATTTATTTAAAAGATAATTGTCCACAAGACTTCCCCTTCACCCTGCCTTTTTTGCGCAAGGGTCTAGATATAAGACTAAAAAGCAATGTTACCTTTTTTGTTGGCGAAAATGGAATTGGAAAATCCACTCTGCTTGAAGCTATTGCAGACAAGTGTAATTTCAATGTTGCCGGAGGAAATCGCAATCATAATTACAACTTTCATAAAACAGAATCGACGCTGTCGGAATATCTTACTCTTTCCTGGCATCATAAAACTTCTCAAGGTTTTTTCATGAGGGCTGAAAGCTTTTTCAACTTTGCGACCTATATTGACGAAGTTGCTGAAGAGGATCAAAGAGTTCTGGAAGCCTATGGAGGGAAATCTTTACACCAGCAGTCCCATGGTGAAGCATTTTTATCATTATTCCATAACCATTTTCAACACGGAATTTATCTTCTTGATGAACCGGAAGCTGCTTTATCACCACAAAGGCAACTTTCCTTACTCTCTATTATTCACAAATTAGAAAAAACAGGGAAGGCTCAGTTTATAATTTCAAGCCATTCTCCGATCTTAATGAGTTATCCGACTGCAGAAATTTATCTGCTTGATGATAAAATTCAAAAAATACACTATAAAGAAACAGAGCATTATCAGCTCACAAAGAATTTTTTGGAATCACCAGAACGCTATTTTCAACATTTATTTGAAGACATCTAACTTTACCTGAAATTTTCTGAAAATATTTCTTATTGAATTTCAATACATTTAGTTAAAAACTATTAAGAATAAAGGATAAAACTTGCTTGGTACGGATATTCATATTATATTTGCAGCACCTAAAACAAGGGAAATTCCTCCTTAGCTCAGTTGGTTAGAGCATCTGACTGTTAATCAGAGGGTCGCTGGTTCGAGCCCAGCAGGAGGAGCAAAAAGACTTACAGAAATGTAGGTCTTTTTTCATTTATAATCATAATGAAAAAGAATGAGAATCACTCCAAAAGGGAAAGACTTTTTACCGACTATTAATCCTCTGATTCTTATCCTTTAAGCATCAAAATTTCCTTTTTAATTTTCACAAACGCATATATAATTTTCGCTACATTTGTCGTTTTATATTATAGAATAAAAATATTTTACTTTTTCACCTATTTTTTTAATAAACTGCATGCTTTTTGTTTATGATAATTGCCTGAAGAAACGAATGATGTTAAACAATAACTCCCAAAAACACTATCTTTTATTTTTTTTTCTGATTCTCTCCAGTTCCGTATGCGCTCAAAACAGGGCCAGCGGTAAGGTGGTTGACGAAAAGAACAATAAAGAACTGAATAAAGTTGATATTTTTATCAACAATGATAAGAATCCTTCCCTGACGACAACTTCAGGTAGTTTCATCGTTCAGTCAGACAGCATCATTCATCAGTTAAGATTTTCCAGAAAAAATTATACTACAGAAACCCTTGATATTACTCCCGAAAATGCTGAAAATATTTTCGTACAGCTTTCACAGGCTAAAGTAAGTGATATTCAGGAGATTGTTCTTCAAAGTGGTAAAACAAAATACAAGAACAAGAAAGAAAACCCGGCTTATGCGATTATGCAGAAAGTCTGGGCTCAAAAAAGAAATAACGGACTGGAGAAGTTCGATACCTATTCGTATAAGGAGTACGAAAAAACACAGTTTGATCTGAACAATCTAGACAGTGCGTTCATGAAGAAAAAGATTTTCAACAAACTGGATTTTATTTTTGACTATGCAGATTCCACAGCAAGCGGAAGATTAGGCCTCCCTATTTTCATCAATGAAGCCGTTTATGAGAACTTTGGTAAAAACAGACCTGATAAGGACAGCAAAAGAACATTAGTTGCCCAAAAGACTTCAGGTTTTCAGGACAATCAGGTGATTACGGTTTCTGCTAAAAACTTATATCGTGATATTAATATCTACGACAATACTTTAAATTATTTTGATATTGGCTTCCAAAGTCCCGTGGGAACAGATGGCTTCAGCACCTATGATTATAGTCTTATGGACACCATTACTATTCGTGGGGAAAAAGCCTTCCAGATAAGGTATCAGCCTAAGAGAAAAGACATCCTTGCATTCCAGGGAAATCTTTATATTGATACAGATACCTATGCTGTTTTAGGAGCAACATTGAAGTCAACACAGAAAATCAATGTCAACTTTGTCAACAGTGTGTATACTCAGGTGGAATATGACAACCCTGATGACGCTACATTTCTTCCTAAAAAACTGATCACGGAATTTGAAATGAGCCCTTTTTCAAAAAAGAAAGGCGCCAAGAGTATCATAGCCAAAAGGTCAGTAGATTATTCCGATTATCAATTCAACAAACCTCTTGATCCTAAAGTATTCAAACGCACCGAAGAAGAATACGAAGACAAGTTTACCAATAAAGATGAAGCCTACTGGACTAAAGCCAGACCTGATACTTTATCTAAAGCTGAGCAGGGTGTTTATAATATGCTTGATCAGCTTCAGCAGACTCCTAAATTCAACCGAATGGTAAAACTGTTTGAAACGCTTGGTTCAAGATATTATAATGCATTTAAAGGAATAGATATTGGTCCTATCTTTTCAATTTACGGAAGAAATGAGGTAGAAGGAGACAGAATAAGATTAGGAGCAAGAACCTATTTTGGATTGAACGATACCTGGAGAGCTCAGTTTTATACCGCCTACGGATTCAAAGATCAACAGTTCAAATATGGAGTTGAGGCAAGATATATGTTCAATAAGCTTAACCGCTTTATGATTGGGGCAGGAACCAGCAGAGATATTGTTCAGCTTGGAGGACAGCTTACTTCCGGTGATGGGGTTACCCCACAATCTTCATCTTCCAGTACATTTTTTGCAAGAGGAGAAAACATTTCTTTAAGTTCTGTAAACAAAACAAGTGTCTTTGCTGCTATTGAACCCTGGAAAAACTTCCAGATCCGAATAGACGGAGTAATGCAGAGTATTAAGTCTGCTATTCCGGAGAAATTCAACCTGATGTATTATAAAGACGGTCGCCTAAGACAAACAGTGAATGACTCACATGTTACCATCAGTTTAATTGCAAAACCCGGTGCAAAATTCTCACAAACCGGAATTGACCGTTACCAGGCCAGAAACTTAGCTCCAACTATTGTTTTAAGATATACAAGAGGTATTGAAGGGCTATTTAATGCAGATTTCAACTATGACAAATTGCAGTTTATGCTTTATAAACCTTTCCTGATTGGAAGTGTGGGAAAACTAGTGGTTAATTTTGAGGCCGGAAAGAACTTTAATACAGTTCCTTTGGCACTACAGAATATCATTCCTGCCAACCTTTCCTATGGTTTGGTACCCAATACATTCTCTCAGCTTAACTATTATGAATTTGTAGCTGATGCCTATACCACCCTTCAGCTGGAGCACCATTTTAACGGTAAGATACTTTCTTATATTCCGTTGATTAAAAAACTGAAACTTAGAGAGGTTGCCTTCATCAGAGGAGCGTATGGAACATTAAGTGATGCAGCCAAGGCAATCAATGTGGAAGGCTTCAGATATTCAGCGCCCAGCGAACATATTTATTATGAATACGGATTCGGGATTGAAAATATAGGAATCGGAAACCTTAGAATCTTCAGAGTTGATTTCAACTGGAGAGGCAATTACCTTGACAGACCAGATATCTCAAAATTCGGCGTTAAAGCTGGTTTCCAGGTAGGATTCTAAATTGAAAATAAGATAAAACAACTCCAGCGGCTTCTTTGAAGCCGCCGGAGTTTATTTTTTAAACTTTATATAAAGTCAGTGATGCTTAAAAGCACTCACAAGGTTCTTCCACGTCAAGCAGACAACGCATTTTCTGCTCCTTTGTCAGTCCGCACCACGTACTACATGAAGTAATTGGTTTTGGTGGACACCATACTGTACCCGCTCCTCCGTTGATTTCTTTAAGGTTCTTCTTCGTTAATTTCTTTAAATTTTTCATGATTATAATTAGTTTTATTTGTTGCCTACTCTCTCTGCTTTTCGGCTTCCGCAATGATTTTTTTATTTGATTTCGGACAAATATATCAATATTTCACAACCATGAGATATTATTTAACTTTTTTTAATATTTAAAAAAAGCCGAACACATTAAAGGTTCAGCTCTCTTGTTATTTTCAAGAATAATACAATCTGTGCTTATATGTCTTATTCAAAACATTCTGTACATGGCTGAGAAAGCATGCAGTGTGATTTCTGCCACGGAGACCATCTGCACCATTCGTCACAGGACTGAAACATGGAAGGACATACTGCTGCCACACCTCCGGTTACTCCTTTTAAATTCGTTCTGGTTAATTTTCTTACATTTTTCATAGATATTTTGTTTTTAATATTGCCTACTCTTTATGCTTTTCGGCTTTCGCAACTGACTCAAAACTGGGCAGTTAACAAATATAAAATATTTCACGAATAAATGAATGCTTTGAAAACCAGTAAATAAAAAACCTCAGTAAAAACTGAGGTTTTAATTTTTATAAAACGCTTAAAAATTATGCGTTTGGTTCTACAGATACGAAAGATCTGTTGTTTGCTTTCTTTCTGAAAACTACTTTACCATCTACTAATGCAAACAAAGTGTGATCTTTACCGATTCCCACGTTATCACCTGGGTGGTGTTGAGTACCTCTTTGTCTAACAATAATATTTCCGGCAATAGCTTCTTGTCCTCCGAAAATCTTCACACCTAATCTTTTAGAGTGAGACTCTCTACCGTTCTTGGAACTACCGACTCCTTTCTTGTGTGCCATTTTATTACTGGATTATTTATTAAGTGCTTTAAATTGATCGATATTCTTAATGATAGCAGCATCTACTTCTTCATGAGTAAGAATATTCTTTTCTAATTCAACTTTAACTGCTTTACCTAAAGTAATTAAAGTTTCTCTGTTCTCTTTAGACTGAGACAAGTTGTTTTTCTTTAAGTGATAGTTCAACTCGTGATCTTCACCAAAGTTAACAGTTGCGTTGTCAGAAAGAACTTCACCTTTCACAGTTTCTTTTTTAGCAGCAGCTTTTTTAGCTCCACCTTCAAATCCTGTAATACCAGTGATTACGATTTGAGTTAAAGATTGTCTGTGACCGTTTTTCACTTTGTAACCTTTTCTTCTTTTCTTTTTGAAAACGATTACTTTATCAGCTTTTACGTGGTCAAGGATCTCTGCTTCTACAGTGATTCCGTTTACAGCTGGGGCGCCTACAGTGATTGCACCGTTTACAGTAAGAAGAACTTTATCGAAAGAAACTTTTCCTCCTTTATCTCCTTTTAAACGGTTTACAAACAACTTCTGGTCTTGCTCAACTTTGTATTGAAGCCCTGCTATTTCTACAATTGCAAACATTGTTTATAAATTTTTAGTTATTTCGAGGTGCAAATATACATATAATTTTCTAATTAGCTTACAATCAAAGCAATGTTTTTTTAATTAAAATCCTATTCACTATGTTTTGAATAATTTTTTTAAATAATGTACTCACACTTAAGAGATAATTTCATACCTTCGTTTTACCAAATTGAATTTATATATGAAAAGAAACTTTAATCTCTGCTTACTAGCAGGCGCCATTGCTGTTACTTCATTAACAGCATGTAGTGATGACCAAATGGACAACAATGTTCAACCTCAACAAGAAGCACAGAGTGCAAAAATTGATCAGCCAGGAACTACCGAAAAAGGGTGTTCTTATGTTGACAACAACTGGAGTTCCAATTCAGTTTTACTGACCGGGCTTCAAAACACCACAGACACCAATTTTATGAACGGTCAGATGACTAAAATTGCAAGCATGTGGGGAAGAAGCAATCCTACGCTGCGTTTTGTAAACGATCCATCCAATTTCAATTCAACCTATAATGCGATTTCCTACTCTACAGGAAAGATCTATTATGGATATGCAATCTATTATGATGCAAAATCAAAAGGGGGTGATATTGTAAACGCAATGATTCTTGCTCATGAATATGGACATCAGCTGCAGTACATCTTCAATCTTCCTTCTGTATCAGAGTCAACATACAGACCGAACGAACTTGAAGCGGATGGCTTTGCAGGATATTATCTGAGAAGACCTAACGGGTACAATAAAACCAGTTTCCCGGAAATTGCAGCAGCCTATGAATTTGCTCAAAGTATTGGGGACTATCAGACAACGAGTGTTAACCATCACGGAACACCTGCACAAAGAAGATCAGCAGTTCGTTTAGGATTCCTTTTAGGACAGTATGATCTTAATGCTTCCAATTTCGATTATAACTTCTTCTATTATTATCAGGGAGTATTAAACGGAACTTATAAGATGGCTAAGAACACTGTAAATCCTGAAATTGACGCGTATATGAGTCAATATATTGATGAACTTAGAAAAATTCAGTCAGGAGAAATTTCTGCGGAAGAATTTAAACATCTTCAATAAACGAGAACATTCATTTTTAGCATATTTAAGAAAGGAGGCGGACAGTATGTTCCGCCCCTTTTTATTTTAACATTTTTTTTCTCTTTTATAAAATCAATTTGTTTGTATTTTTGAAAAATAAAAAAGAATATCCAAGCAACTACAATGAACAGAGATCTCTACATTGATTTCGCCAAAGGACTGGCCACACTTTCCATCATATTTATCCATACCGCTTTCTGGTCTGGGCAGTTTTATATTCCCACAGAAGTAAGGGTGTTCTCTCTGGTCTTTGATGTCGCACTTTTTTATGCGTTGAGTGGTATTACTTCGGGAGCAAATATTGAAAAAACATTATACCGTCTTCTGAAACTGCAGATCACTTATATGATTTTTGTAACCTTCCTGTTCTTTTTAGATTACTTCTTTAAAGTATTTGGATTGAGTTTCTTTTCTATGGAATGGCTCCAGAGTTTTTACTCCACCTTTGGCTCCAAATATTCAACAACCAGTATTTCAGTCTATCCCCAATGGGAAAATCTTGGAAACTGGTATCTTCATCAGTACACCAACGCCGATACCTTTCCTGTGGTAATGGGAAGCTTCTGGTATCTAAAAGTATATTATATACTCACCGTTTTCGGGGTATTAATTTTAAGGTTTTTCCCAAAACATATCCATTGGTTCATCGGGCTTTGTATAGGTTTAACACTGCTATTCAACATCTTTCCGGAATATTATCCAACGGGACAGGTGGGATATGTCGCTTTCTACCTTGCTGTCTTTTTAATTGGCCACACCATGCGTGGAAAAAAGATTCCTTCCAAAGCAATTCCTGTATTATATGCACTTGTGACCGCAGCACTTATAGGGATGTTCTGGTACTATGGAGGTGATATCTTCTATAAAATCAATAAGAATAAGTTTCCTCCAAAAATCCCTTATATCATCTGGGCATTATTCTCTCTGGTAACTTTATTTGTCCTTTATAACCGACTGAAGATTACAAAAGAAAACTTCATCACCTATATCGGGAAGAATGCCATTTTCTTCTATTTTGCACAGGGAATCAGTTCTTCACTGGTTTATTTCCTTGTAGTTCCATTAAAAGAAAACATGCCGTGGTGGCTTTTGATGATCATTATTTATGGTATTAATATCGTTTTGGCCTTCATTATTTCGGCAGGATTGAAAAAAGTAGATACATCAGGTTGGAATATTCTGGAATTCTTAAGAAGAAAGACCGCATCTTAAGACTTTAATGATCAAATTGAAATAAAGTCACATTCCTTACCTCAATTTGTTTAAATTTACAAAAATTTTACAACATGTTTAAGTTGAAACTACCTACCGATCCAAGGTGGGCAAATATTGCAGAAGGAAACATTGGAGAAATTTTAACGGATCATGCCTGGTGTGAGCAAAAAGCAGCTACCAATGCCATAGGCCTGATTACAATGCTTCCGGAATATCCTGAGATTGTGACCGAACTTCTTGCCATTGCACAGGAAGAATTGGATCATTTTAATCAGGTGCATGAAATCATTAAGAAAAGAGGTTTTACTTTTGGAAGAGCCAGAAAAGATGATTATGTCAATGAACTGGCAAAATTTATTGTGCAGGGAAGCAGAGAAGACCTCATCGTGGACAAAATGCTTTTTGCGGCTATGATTGAAGCCAGAAGCTGCGAAAGATTTAAGGTTCTTACCGAAAACATCAAAGACGAAGAGCTTAAGGTTTTCTACAAAGAACTGATGATTTCTGAAGCCAATCATTACACAACTTTCATAGGATTTGCAAGACAGCTTGGAGATCCTGAAAAAGTAAACAAACGTTGGGAAGAATGGCTGGAATATGAAGCCAATATCATTAAATCCTACGGAAACAAAGAAACCATCCACGGTTAAAATAAAAATAGTAAAGAGTATCCATTGAAGAAGCCAAGCTTTGAAAATATCGCCAATCTATTCCTGAAAAATTTTTTCCAGGGGCTCGTGATCATTGGTCCTATCGGGCTTACCATTTTTGTCATCTGGTATATCGTAAGTGCGATTGACAATCTTGTTCCTTCTCTTGCCAAGCAGATTCCGGGGCTCGTATTTGTATCCATCATTCTGTTTACGGCTATTTTAGGATATTTAGGAAATAAATTCGTTGTCGGAAGATTCTTTTTCGATACGATGGACAGCTTACTGGAGAAAACTCCGGGAGTAAAACATATCTATACTCCCACGAAAGACGTGATGTCTTCATTCGTGGGCGACAAGAAAAAATTCAACGATCCTGTATGGGTAAAAACCAATGAGAATCCGGAAATCTGGAGAATCGGCTTTTTAACTCAAAAAGAAATGTCGGACGTTGACAAGCATAATTACGTTGCGGTATATCTTCCCCACTCGTACGCCATCTCGGGCTGGGTAATTGTTACTGAAGAAAAAAACATCAAACCTGTAGTGGGAATGACAGCAGCTTCTGCCATGAAGTTTGCAGTGAGTGGCGGTGTAGCCGGATTCCATTCTGATGAAAATATATTTAAGGCTCCGGAATAATTTCTTTTTCCGCCTTATTTATACATTGATGAAATTTGAAAAATTATTTTCAAGCACATTTTCTTTACAAACAATTTAAAACATATTTAACTCATGAATTTACCGTACGCGGAACCTTTCCGCATTAAAATGGTGGAGGAAATCTACCAATCTACAAGAGAAGAAAGAGAGCAATGGCTTAAAGAAGCTAATTACAATCTTTTCAATTTAAGATCTTCACATGTTTACATTGACCTGCTTACGGATTCCGGAACCGGAGCAATGTCTGACAGACAATGGTCAGCTTTGATGACAGGAGATGAAAGCTATGCAGGATCCCGTTCTTTCGAACAATTACAGAAAACTGTCGAAAAAATTACAGGATTCAAATATTTATTACCAACGCACCAGGGAAGAGCAGCAGAAAACGTTCTTTTTTCAGTATTGGTAAAAGAAGGTGATGTAGTTCCCGGAAACTCTCATTTTGATACCACAAAAGGACATATCGAAATCAGAAAAGCTCATGCCATCGACTGTACAATTGATGAAGCTTTTGATATTAATGATCTTCACCCTTTCAAAGGAAACATCAACCTTGAAAAACTGGAAGAAGTTTATAAAAGCCATCCTAAAGAAAACATTCCTTTCTGTTTAATTACCATTACCTGTAACTCTTCCGGAGGACAGCCTGTTTCTTTGGAGAACATGAAGGCGGTAAAAGCTCTTTCTGACCAATATGGAATCCCTGTATTCTTTGATTCAGCAAGATTTGCAGAGAATGCTTATTTCATCAAAAAGAGAGAAGCAGGACAGGAAAACAGAAGCATTAAGGATATCTGTAAAGAGATTTTCTCTTATGGAGACGGGATGACAATGAGTTCCAAAAAAGACGGTTTAGTAAATATAGGAGGTTTCATTGCATTGAATAATGAAGAAGTTTTCAGAAAAGCTTCCAATTTTACCATCATCTACGAAGGGTTTATTACCTATGGAGGAATGGCCGGAAGAGATATGGCAGCATTGGCAGTTGGTCTTGATGAAGCTACTGAATTTGCTTACCTTGAAAGCAGAATTTCTCAGGTTGAATATCTGGGGAATAAATTAATAGAATATGGAATCCCTGTTCAGAAACCTATTGGAGGACATGCTGTATTCATTGATTCTTTAAATTTCCTTCCGAATGTTTCCCGTGAAGAATATCCGGCACAGACCTTAGGACTTGAAATTTATAAGGAAGCAGGGATAAGAACTGTAGAAATCGGAACTTTGTTAGCCGACAGAGATCCTGCAACAAGAGAAAACCGCTATCCGAAGTTAGAATTGGTACGTCTGGCAATTCCTAGAAGAACTTATACCAACAACCATATGGATTATATTGCTGCTGCTATCAAAAACGTATATGAAAGACGTGAAGAAATAGCAAAAGGATACAAGATCACCTGGGAACCGGAAATCTTAAGACACTTTACTGTTCAGCTTGAAAAAGCGTAATGATAGAACCGGAAATTTTTTCCGGTTTTTTTATGCATTCATATTTGAGAATTCATCAAACAGGAAGAAGTTTACCTGTTTTTGTTTTCGCTGTCATCACTAACCCAACAACCTTATAATCACTTAGATATTATAAATAAAATCAATCATATTTTTTTATTGCTAATAATATGTCATGCTTTTCATTTTATTTTTTATAAAACAAAAATCAAATTGACCATTTTTTGAGATAGTGAAGGTTTTTAATTTTAATTTTGTATTTATCTAAAGGAGATAAAAAAAATACTTAAAAAACCAACCTGAAAAATACATTATTCCGCAAATGAAGAAAATTGCTGTCGTGGGCGCCGGTATTTCCGGCTTAAGCATGGCGAATTACTTAGAAAAATACAAGATTGATTATCACATTTATGAAAGAAGAAAAAGGAAAGATCTGGCAGGTCACGGCTTTCTCATTCCGAAGGAAGGGATGGACTATCTTTATCAAATCATTACCCCTGATCTTCTTCTCAAAAATGGAAATTTCCTGAAAAAATATGTACAGTATTCTCACACCGGAAAATTTCTGGCAGAAAAAGATCTGGATAATGTTTTTGCAATTTCGAGACACGCATTGATTAATCTGTTAGCCCAAAACATTTCTGCTGAAAAGATATCATACGAAGAAACCATATTCTACGATGATCAGCAAAGTGACAACCTTAAGTTTTCTGACGGAACCAATGTTGGTGCAGATATTATTGTTATTTCTGACGGATCCAGAAGCCGCATCAGGAAGAATCTTTTTAAAGATGAAATAATGAGAATGGTAAGAGAAAGTGAGGTCGTTAATATCATTCAGAATAAAGAAATTGCAGATTCTATTGAAAATGACTTTATGAAATTTCATCATGAAGAAGGCGGTCTGACATTCGGGATTCTTAAGCTGTCTGATGATACGATTCTTTGGTATTCACAGTTTGATAACCAAAAATACACAATCAATGAGTGTTCTGCAGAGAACCTAAGAAAATATATGCTTGAAGTTTTTGAAAACTGGCATCCTATAGTTCCGGAAATCATACGAAAATCAGACTATAAAAATGTACATTTATGGAATGTTTATGAGCTGGAAGAACTCAATCCATTTTATAAACAAAACACCGTATTTATCGGTGACGCAGCACATCCACTGATTCCATTTACAAGCCAGGGAGTTACTTCTGCTTTGAAAGATTCTTTTTTACTAACGAAATATTTAGTTGAAGAAAATTCCGTAGAGTATGCTTTCAGTAAATATGAGTCTGAGAGAAAACCTGAAATCGAGTTTCACATCAGCAATGGGAGGATATTACTCAATCAGTTTTTACTCCCTCTCAACCAACAAACAGAAAATATTTTACCCATATCTTATAAATAAATATGTTCACCAATAACGATATCAACTTTGAAGCGCTAAAAAGAAAGGCCTACAACGGAAGATGGGCAACCCTGGAAGACGGAATTATCCCTCTTACAGCTGCAGATCCCGACTTCAGAACAGCTCCCGAAATAGAACAGGGAATTATTGAATACCTGAAAGATGGCTACTTAAGTTACGGCCCGTTTTCAGGACTTCCGGAATTCAAAAAAAGTATTGCAGATCATTTTAACGCTGAAAAACACGGAAATTTATCTCCTGAAAATGTACTGGCAGTCAATAGTGCTGCACAGGGAATGTTTCTGGTCGCGTCCTATGTTCTTACCCCCGGAGATGAAGCCATAATTCTGGATCCGGTAGATTTTCTTTTCAAAAAATCGGTAGAAACGGCAGGAGGAAAAGTAATATTATGTCCCGTGGATACAGTGACGGGAGAAATTGATTTTGAAAGGCTGGTTTCTTTAATCAGTCCTAAAACCAAGCTTATCAGCATATGCAATCCTCATAATCCACTTGGAAAGGTTTATTCTAAAGAAATATTGATTAAAGTAGCAGAGATTGCTTCAGCCCATGATCTTTGGGTCATGAGTGATGAAATCTGGAGTGATATTATTTATGACAATAAAAACTTTCATACCTATTCTTCAGTATCTGAGAAGGCCAAGAAAAAGAGCTTTACAGTATATGGATTTTCAAAATCATTCGGAATAGCAGGATTGAGAATCGGAGCTGTACTGTGCAATGATCAGGAGATCCTTGAAGATTTCACAGAGAAATCCAATTTCAATTCAACGATAGAAGGCGTTTCTACTTTGTCACAGATCGCCGGAAGTGTAGCTTTGGAAAAAGCAAAACCATGGTATAAGGAATTTTTAGCGCATTTACAGAGTAACAGGAATCTTGCGTTTACATTATTAAGCCGTTCAGAAATTCTAACTCCTAATCTGCCTGAGGCAACTTTTGTACTGTTTCCAAAGATAGAAAACGGAATGTCCAGTGATGAATTTGCCCAGCACGTTTTAAAGCACGGAAAAGTAGCGATTGTTCCCGGATCAGAAAGATGGTTCGGAAAAGGCGCAGAAGGACATATCAGAATTTGCTTTTCTACCTCACAGGAAATTTTAGAAGAAGGAATTAACAGAATCATTACCAGCTTTTAACATTAAAATTTTTAATTAAATTCGGATAATACATTATTATTTTTCCGAATTTAACCCAAATCCACATTAAATTAAGATATTCATACTAAATATTTTATTTTAATGTTGATTTAAAAATAAATATTGATAATTTTGATTGAATCACCACTTAAAATTATTAATATGAAAATAAAATACATCAGCATTATTTTCCTTGGAGTTTCTACTCTCTCCTATGCCCAGCAAATAAAAGATACACTGAAAGAATCAAAGATTGACGAAGTAGCCATTACCGGAAGCCGAAACAAAAAAAGAACGGTAGTCAATACACCTGTACCCATCGATATTATAGACATTAAACAGGTAAGCCAGTCCACAGGACAGGTAGAAATTAACCAGCTTTTGCAATTTTCTGCTCCATCTTTCAACTCCAATAAACAATCAGGATCTGACGGTGCTGATGCTGTAGATCCGGCTACTTTAAGAGGTCTTGGCCCTGATCAGACTTTACTTCTTTTAAATGGAAAACGATACCATCAGTCTTCACTGATTAATCTTTTCGGAACCAAAGGAAGAGGAAATACCGGATATGATATGAATACCATTCCGATTGGCGCTATAAAAAGAGTGGAAGTTCTTCGTGACGGAGCATCAGCTCAGTACGGTTCGGATGCTATTGCAGGAGTAATTAATGTTATTCTGAATGACAGAGACAAAGGTTTTGAAGGAAATCTATTCACAGGAATGAATCTTTTTAAAAGCCCCGGAAACAATGATGTGGTCTCTGATCATAAAATAGACGGAACTACTTTTGATTTCAGCGGAAATTTAGGAACTAAAATAGGTTCAAAAGGAGGTTTTGGAAACTTTACCGTAGAGTTTATCAATAAAGATTATGCGATACGAAATGCGAATCCGGATGTGTACACATCGCCAAGACAGCGTTTCGGGGATGCAAAAGCGCAAAACATTTACTTTTTTGGAAATATTGAGGTACCCTTAACTGATGGTCTGAAATTCTATTCCCGTCAGGGCTTTTCACATAGAAACACTAAGGCTTATGCCTGGACCAGAACACCTGATGCAGACGGAAATATTCCTGAAGTTTATCCTAACGGATTCAACCCGATTGAAAACACCAGCATTACAGATTTTACTTTTGATAATGGTTTAAAATTCAAAGTTGCAAACTGGGATGTAGATTTCTATAATGCTTTTGGTAACAACAGATTTACTTACCAGATTGATAATACGATCAATGCTACTTTAGGAGTTAAATCTCCTACAAGCTTTAATGCAGGAGGACACTCACTGCTGCAGAATACCACTGGGTTTAATGCTGTGAAACAATTTAAAGTACTGGAAGGGCTTAATATCGCTTTCGGATCAGAATTCAGATATGAAAAATTTGACATCATCAAAGGAGAAGAAGCCTCATATGCCATGTATGATATTAATGGAAATGTAGTTACAAAAGATACTCCTCAAAATTTATTGGTCACCAATCCTTCGAGTGGCAATGTAAGGCCTGGCGGCTCTCAGGGATTCCCGGGATATTCTACTGATACCGGTAAAAGCAGAAATAACTTTGCGGCGTATGTAGACACTGAACTGGATGTAACCAAAAACTGGATGATAAGTATTGCCGGAAGGTTTGAAAATTATAATGATTTCGGAAGTACCCTGAATGGTAAGTTTGCTACAAGATACGCTATCACTCCACAGTTTGCATTCCGTGGGTCTGTTTCTACAGGATTCAGAGCGCCTTCTCTGGCTCAGAAATACTACAGCCAACAGTTTACCAACTTCCAGGGAGGGCAGTTGGTTACAATTCAGCTGGCATCTAACGACAGCAAGCTGGCAAGCAGCCTTGGAATCCCTCAACTGAAACAGGAAACCTCTGTGAACGGAAGTGCCGGATTTACTTTCAATACAGGAAAATTCACGGCAACAATAGATGGCTACTATATTCGTGTAAAGGACAGAATCGTTTTGACGGGATATTTTGCACAAGCAGACTTGCCGGCAGATGTTCAGGCAGAGAATCCATTCATCGATCAGGTACAATTCTTTTCCAATGCTATTGATACCAAAACAAAAGGGGTTGACCTTATCTTAAGTTATACTGAAAACATTGGTTCCGGAAAACTGACTGCTACTTTAGCCGGAAACTATAATGATATGGAAATCACCAAAGTAAATACTTCAGAACAGCTGGCGGGAAAAGAAGACATTTACCTGAGTGCAAGAGAAAAGGCTTTTATCCTTGCTTCAGCTCCGAAGACCAAGGTTAATTTAAATCTTAATTATAGACTCAACAAATTTAATGTAAACTTACAGATGGTAAGGTTCGATAAAGTAACCCTGATTGGCTATGACGACTCAGAACAGGTCTATAACCCAAAAGTTACCACCGATCTTTCTTTCGGATATGAATTCTGCAAGAATCTGAATCTGACTTTAGGAAGTAAAAATCTGTTCAACAGATATCCTACTTTACAGACCTCTCATGTATCCAGCGGAAATACAGAAGCCGGAGGTATCTTTGATCCTGTACAGATGGGATTTGCCGGAAGACAGGTTTTTGCCAGACTCAACTTTAAGTTTTAACTGAAAATAAAAACTCCTGAGAATCTTCAGGAGTTTTTTATGTTATTTTTTTGAAATTTTATAAAGCTTACCACTGTCTGTTACAGCATAGAGATTTCCGTCCATCCCATTCAATACATCACGGAAACGTTCTTTCTGATCTGCAAGAAGGCGTTCTTCTCCCACTACTTTATTATCTTTCATTACGATTCTGTTGATATGCTCGCCACTCAGACATCCGATAATGAGGTTTCCTTTCCATTCATCAATATTCCCTGTGTAAAAGGTAATTCCACTGGGTGAAATCACAGGATCCCAATAATAAACCGGTTGTTCTGTTCCTTCTCTTTGGGTTATTCCCTTTCCTACCTTGTCTCCGGAATATTCAATCCCATACGTTACGTCTCCCCATCCATAATTTTTTCCCGGTTGAATCAGATTAATCTCATCTCCTCCTCTCGGCCCCATTTCCACATCCCATAAATTTCCATTGGAATCGATTGCCATACCTTGAGGATTACGGATACCATAGGCATAGATCTCAGGCTTAAAGCCTTGCTTCCCAATAAAAGGATTTCCCGGAGCAGGCTTACCTTCTTTTGTAATCTTTAGAATTTTTCCAAGATAATTATCTGTTTTCTGAGCGTATACGCGGGTTACTTTATCTGATCTTTCTCCGGTACTGACAAATAAGTTTCCATCTTTATCAAAAGCCAGACGGCTTCCATAATGCTTATCTCCGTCATAAGAAGGTTCGGCACGGAAAATAACTTTCACCTCTGAAATATTTTTGAGATCTGCAGACAACTTCCCTTTCGCAACAGACGTTAAGTTTCCTTTTCCAAATGGTTCAGAAAAACTGAAGTAAATAATACCATTGGTTTTAAAATCAGGATCAAGGGCTACATCAAGCATTCCTCCCTGCCCTTTAGAATCCACTTTTGGAAAGCCTTCAATTTTTGACACCTGTTTTCCATCTGTTGAAACAACATTCATATGACCTTTTTTATCCGTAATGAGAAACCTCCCGTCAGGCAAATTGATAATTCCCCAGGGCCTTCCCAAATCTTTATTCAATATTTCTACATTATAGGCGGTTGTTGTCTTCACAGCCTTGATTCTTGTCTGTCCTTTAAATGCCGGCTTATAATCAGAATTAGGATTTTCCGTTTCCACACTTCCGTCATTTCCTGTCTTCTGAGCATTGGCATGATTCTCTTTACATGAAGATAAAAAAAGAAAAAGGCTTACTACAGGGATGTAAAATTGATTGATTTTCATAGCATTACGATTAGGTGATTGTAGGCTATGAATGGAAAAATAATGCCATAAAACATTATCCTGCCTAATAATTTCTTTTGTATTTTTGTTGTATACATTCTTTTCTATGGATTTTAAGCTTCAATCAGAATATAAACCTACAGGAGATCAGCCTCAAGCTATTGAAAAACTTACCGAAGGAATAGAGATCGGTGAAAAATATCAGACGCTTCTTGGGGTAACAGGTTCCGGAAAAACCTTTACGGTTGCAAATGTTGTACAAAATGTTCAGCGTCCGACATTAGTCCTGGCACACAATAAAACACTGGCAGCACAGCTTTTTATGGAATTTAAAGAATTCTTCCCGGAAAATGCGGTGGAATACTTTGTCAGTTACTATGATTACTACCAGCCAGAGGCCTATATTGCCACAACAGGAACTTACATTGAAAAAGATTTGAGTATCAATGAAGAGGTAGAAAAATTACGTCTTTCCGCTACGGCCAGTCTTCTTTCAGGGAGAAGAGACGTTTTGATTGTAGCCTCCGTTTCATGTATTTATGGTATCGGAAACCCCACAGAATTTCATAAATCTTTAATTTCCATAGCGATTGGTGAGAAGGTCACAAGAACCGCACTTCTTCACTCATTAGTAAACGCACTCTATGCCAGAACATTAAACGAGTTCCAAAGAGGGACATTCCGAGTGAAGGGAGATGTAATTGATGTTTTTCCTGCCTATACTGATAATGCCATCAGAATTCAGTTTTTTGGAGATGAAATTGAAAAAATCCAAAGCTTTGATCCTGTAACGGGGAATGTAGAAGACAATTTTGATCAGATACAAATTTACCCTGCCAATCTTTTTGTAACCTCAAAGGAGACCTTAAACGGCGCCATTAAAGACATTCAGGATGATATGGTAAAACAGGTTGATTTCTTTAGCTCTGTTGGAAAACCATTAGAAGCCAAGCGACTTCAGGAAAGAACCGAATTGGATCTTGAAATGATTAAGGAGCTGGGCTATTGTTCAGGAATTGAGAACTATTCGAGATACCTGGATGGCCGTCTTCCGGGAACAAGACCTTTCTGCCTGATTGACTATTTTCCTAAAGACTTTTTGATGGTTATTGATGAGAGCCACGTCACAGTTCCACAGGTTCATGCCATGTATGGTGGTGACCGAAGCAGAAAAGAAGCATTAGTGGAATATGGTTTCAGACTTCCGGCTGCTATGGACAACAGACCTTTAAAATTTGAAGAATTTGAGGCCATTCAGAATCAGGTAATATATGTATCTGCAACTCCTGCAGATTATGAGCTTGAGAGAACCGGAGGCGCTTATATAGAGCAGATTATCCGTCCAACAGGACTTCTTGACCCTATTATTGAAGTAAGACCTACCATCAACCAGATTGATGATCTGATGGAGGAAATCCATAAAAGATCTGATGCTGATGAAAGAGTACTGGTAACCACTTTAACGAAGAAAATGGCTGAAGAACTTACGAAATATTTTACCAAATTCGGGATCAGAACACGATATATTCACTCTGATGTTGAAACACTGGAACGTATTCAGATCATGCAGGATCTTCGTTTAGGGCTTTTTGATGTATTAATTGGAGTCAATCTATTAAGAGAAGGACTGGATCTACCAGAAGTTTCATTAGTAGCCATTCTTGACGCGGATAAAGAGGGAATGCTCAGAAGCAGAAGATCAATGATACAAACCGTAGGGCGTGCCGCAAGGAATGTAAACGGAAAAGCGATCATGTATGCAGACAAAATCACCAAATCAATGCAGGCTACATTGGATGAAACCGAATACCGTCGTGCCAAACAAATGAAGTATAATGACGATCACGGCCTTAAACCAAAAGCTTTAAATAAAAAGATTTCTGAGAACCTGGTAGGGAGAAGCAAAGATTTCCCCGATGAAAAATATACCCAAAAAGAAATTCTTCAGAAAGTTGCTGAAACAAAAGCCAGTTACGCAAGTGAAGATATTGAGAAAATGATTGCCCAGAAACAGAAAGAAATGGAAGCTGCCGCAAAAAATCTTGATTTTATAAAAGCAGCCAAACTGAGAGATGAAATTGCAGCTTTAAAAGCTTAAACAACTGATAATAAAAAATTTTCGGCGGCATCTTCGATGCCGCCGAAACTATTTTATAAGGGTCTATTTAATTTTTACAACCCATTTCTTACAGCTGCTCTGATAGGAGTCAAAAGATCCATCAGTCGTTTAATTTTATTTAATACGAGATTGACAACTAAAATAATATAGCACATTTTGTCGCTCCACATATATAAATTTGGGGGAAAATATTTCAAAACATGGGGAAAACCATATGTTACCAAATGAAAAATATTATATATTTGCCGACTTAAAAATTATAACAAATCGATGAACAAAAAATTTATTTTGCGGTTACTGTTACTAGTAACAGTGTCTCTGTTTTTTTTCAATTCTTGTAGAACCGATGAAGCTATACAGGAAGAAAAAAGAACTGAAAGAGAAAAAATCGAAGCATTTAGTAGGTTTGAGAGCAATCTGAACTCTCAAAAACACACACAAAAGAACTCTGAATACATTAGTTATCACGAACCTTTTAAGGAAATTATTCAGACATTCATGAATAATAATCCTGTTTTTACACAGAAATTCCAGAATGAAGTAGGAGAAATCTATTTTGATCTTAGAAGTATTACTTACGGAGAAACAACAAAAGGAATTGCCTACCCAATCATAAAAGACGGCTCAGTTAATGCAGTATTGGTAGGATTGGTGACTCCCAAAAGAGATTGGGTTAATTTTATAGTATTGAAAAATAATTCACCCGAAGTACAGAGTATGATTTCAAATTTTCAAAAGGTTTATCATTCACCTTCAATAGTATCAAGAGGTGGACAGCCTGAGCAAACAGAAGATATACTACCCGTCATAATTACTGTTTATGGAGACATTACTGGACCTGTTAATCATTATTACCAGCCTTATGTAGATTACGGAAGCAATGGTGGCGGAATGAGCGGCGGATCTGAGACCTATGGAGGTTCAGGTGGTGGAAGCCAAACACAAAACCCTCAGGACCCTAAGAATCCTTGTGAAAAGACTACTGGTATAATAACCAATACTACTGTCAAAGCAAAAATTGATGAACTTAAAGCACAATCTACTTTAGGTGGTGAAAAAGGAGTAAAATTTAAAGTAGACGGAACACCTTCTGAGATAATACCTGGCCTGGCACACAGTGTAAATTTCAAGGATAAAACAGGTTATGCAGGAGGTTATCATAATCATACTCCAACAGGAATACCTATGTTATCGCCAAATGATATTGACCAGCTTTTAGGCTTTGCAAGAGCACAACCAACTTCCAATCCTGCAAATGTAAATAATGCATATGTTGGAATGGTTGCTCCAAATGGTATGCATTATGTTATTTGGTTTAATGGAACTTATGAGAATGCTGTAACAAATTTTTCCCAGGAAGATTTGAATAAATATAAAAAAAAATATATAGAATTGGAGTCTAATTTAACAGATGAAGCAAAAAATGGAATGACTTATATGAATGGTGATGGGACAATTAATAATTTAGGAGTAGAAAAACTTTTTTTTGAAACATTAAAGGATATGGGATTGGAAGGAAAAGTTAATTTACAAAGAATAGAAAATGATGGTACTGTAAAAAATATTAATCTGAATGCCAATAATCAGCCAATCTCAAGTACTTGCTAATAGTAAATCAAATATAGAATATGAAAACAAATATCAAAGCCACAATACTTTTTAGTTTTTTTATAAGCCTTTTATCTTGTAAAGCACAAATACTACCGTTGAATACAAGTATTACAGATATCCCTCTCAATTCCCATGTAAAAGATACTAATAATGAACTTACTCCATATATAGGAATTTATAGAACTAATTTTCAGGGAAATGAAATTACTCTTTATATAACAAAGGAAGAAAGCAAGTTGATGGATTACGGTAACCAAAAATTTTATAGAGATGCTTTAGTAATAAAATATATTGTTAAAAACTCAACAGGTACAATTTTACAGGATACAAAAAATAATAATATTCCCAATATCGAATTGTATAGTATTGGCACAAAATCCTATCAAAATTCCGTTATAATGAGCTATAGCGGTACTAATTGTGGTGTCGGATGGGGGAAAATAATTCTAAAAAAGATAAATTCTACACAGCTTTCATGGGAATATCGACCTAATGATATTATCCTTGATGATAGTAAGTGTCCTCCTGGAACAGATATTAATATTTATCTTCCTGAAACAAAAGGTTTAATTTTTACGAAACAGTAATCACGCTAATACCTTTAAATAAAAAATGATTGGCTTTACCGCAGATAGGTAAAGCCAATCATTTACATTTTATAGCTAATTCAACAGTTTGCTATGCGAGCTAATTCCGATAAGTTATGTCTAATTCAATTAAATATATGCCGTTTCATCTTCAATACGCCAAAAACTAAGATTGATATATTTTAATTTTTACAATCCATTCCTTACTGCTGCTCTGATAGGAACCAACAAATCCATAAGTCCATTTAGTTTGATCTCATAAACCGTTGAAAGCTGCATTCCCAGTTTTCCCTTTGGCATTCCGTTTTTATGGAACCATTCCAGGTAGCTGATCGGAAGATCAATAAGAACCGTTCCTTCATACTTACCAAAAGGCATTTTCATTACACAGATTTCTTTTAATATTTCGGGATTCAGTCCTTCCACTTTTATATAATTAAATTAATTTTTCTTTAATATCATCCTCACCGGGTAATTCAAGATCCGGAGGGGTTTCTTCATCCGAAAATTCATTTCTGTATACCTGAACCAGGAGAAGTGTCAATGAGATCAGAATAGGTCCGAAAATAAGCCCCATGAAGCCAAACAGATTCATTCCCATGATGATTCCGAATACGGTATTCAGTGGGTGAATATTCTCAAGTTTCTTTAAAAGGGTAAAACGAAGCAGATTATCAGTAAGCCCTACCACCACAAGACAATAGATTGCCAAACCAATTCCTTGCCCGGTATTGCCTTCTGCAATCATAAAGATACACACCGGAACATAGATAATAGCCGTTCCTACTACAGGAATCACAGAAGCAGCAGCAGTTAATGCAAAAAGCAATATTGCTCCCGGTGCTCCAAAAATAAGATATCCTATAAGGGCAACTATTCCCTGGCCTACTGCCACTACCGGAATTCCGATAGCATTTGCCATGATCAACTTTCTCATTTTATCGCCAATTAAAGAAATGTTGGATCTCTTCAACGGTGCGGAAGAAGTCAGGATCTTTTCAAAGAGTCTCGGCCTTTCCAGCATAAAATAAAGAATGAAATACATGGACATCACTACGGTAAGGGTATTAAATGTACCACTGACTGCTGATGTAGAAAATTTTCCTACATTATCTTTAAGCTTTGCCATATTCTCCTTACTCAGAATATCAAATCCTGTTTTAGAGAAAATATAAGAATGGATTTTATCCAGGAAAATATTGAACTTGGCCATATAAGCCTGAGCATTTCCCAGTTTATCAATAATCAGATCAGCAATAAAATAGATAGGAAGAATAAGAACAATAAGACTCGCCAACATAAGCACAAAAGCGGCCAGTGACGGTTTCCATTTTTTTTCTTCCTGCAGATAAAAATTATACTTTCTGCAGACTACATAAATGGTAATTGCTCCCAGAACTGAGGGAATAAACAATGCCAGATTGAAACAGATCAACCCTGCCAATACCAGAATAATGGCCAGCAATGACATCTGCTTTATTGCAACACTGCTTATTTGTTTGTCCTTATTCATCATGTATTTTTATATTTTTATTTGCTGAACATAATTTGTCTTGGTTTTCCTAAGAAAGCACAATAGGTGGAGTACATTACAATCATAATAAACGGAGCCGTCAGAATCACTCCTATTCCACAAAGGATCACTCCGGCGATAGAAATCAGAAATCCTAAAAATCCTGTTAATAAGAAAATTCCATAGTTTTCTTTAGCAATATTGAAAGACTTCGATAAAGCGTCTGTAGCTGAAGCATTCTCGAATAACAGAATCGGATATCCTATCAAAAGGAAAGGATACACAAAAATGATAGGTAAAACACACAATGCCAGTGCAATTGAGGAAATAATACCGGAAAGAAGACTGTAGATCAGTATATTTACAAAATTCTGACGGTATCCGATGAAAAGGTCGGAAAACTCAATTGGATTTTTGGTATTGTATTTATTCACCATGTAGATCAGTCCTACATATAAAGGAGATAACAAAAGTCCGAAAAGGCTGGAAGCTCCCATATACAAAGGAAGTCCCGGAGCACTCCAATAATTAAAATCGCCATCTGAGGATTTCATTTCTTCAACCATTGAAGCAGAATCAAATCCGGTAAGCATTTGAATAAGAGATCCTCCAATCAGGTAAATGATCATTGCTACGATTCCGTAACCGAAAACACCTTTATACATTTCAAAGGCATGAGAAATAATTGATCCCGTATCTCTGTTAGGTACAGAGCCTTGCTGATCAAATTCGTTAAATTCAGACATAGTTTAAATATTTAATGATTTTACCAAATTTACTTTTTTTTAGTAAAAAATCATATTAAACACGAATGAATTTTAACTTTTCTCAGAAAAGACAGTTTTATACAATGAATAAATCATGGCATTCCAAAAAGGAAAAGTAAATAATCCTCCAACAAAAAACAGGGCAAAGCCTAAATACTTAAATATAAAAGCAACGATTACACATACCGTTATTTCCAGAAAATACATTCTGAGTGCTTTAAAATTAAGAGAAATCGATTCAAAGATTCTTTTATTGGTAAAAAACATCAATGGAGCAACAAACACAGTTACCATCACCCAAACGATTCCAAGAATAATAGTCTGGGCAGCATTGATATAAATGAAAAACCAGAAAATATAATATCCTATGTACTTAAAAAAGTTAAGTCCATTGTATCCTACCAGTAAATCTCTCAGTTCCAGCTTTTCCTTAAGATCAATTTTTCTGTAAATCTGATAAAACCCGATATTGAGAGGATAAAGAAAAATCATAGTTCCCACAATCATCAGAGAAAAATTCTGAAATTCCGGAGTAGAAACCATTTTACTATATTGTGTGGCATAAGCCTGCATCCCATCTTTAAGATACTTGCTGGTTTCCATATACTGGCTCAAAATATTATATTTCAGATCTGCAGCGAAAAACACCGTCAGGAAAATTCCAAAATAAAAAATGGAAAACATCAACTGAAAAACGAGTGTTTTATTCCAATAAAAAAATGCCTGCTTCAATATAAAATCTAGTCCCGGTTTCTGAGGATATTTGTTCTGCATCATAAAAAAATTTATGCAAAAGTAAACATCAATAAGTATTTTTGCAGAATGTTTTCAGTGAATCATCAAAAATTTATGGAAATGGACGAGCTTTCCCTTCAGAAGGCTCCCTATTTTTTCGTCATCGACTTTCTCGCAGAGAATGTTGAAATATACCAGGAACATGAAATTGAAAAAGAGGGTTTAATTATTGATTTTAAAGAACTTACAGAACCAAAAGAGATCCATACACTAGACAAAAAGGTAATATGGAAGTCATTTCCTGAGACACTGGAAAGCTTTAAAATAGGCTTTAACAAGGTTCAGAAAAATATTCGTTTAGGGAACTCTTATTTAGTAAATTATACTAGAAAAACAAAGATAGAGACCAATTTAACCTTAGAAGAAATTTTTTACCATTCAAATGCGAAGTACAAAGTTTTTTATAAAGATTTTTTTGTATTTTTTTCTCCTGAAACTTTTGTAAAGATTATTGATAGTAAAATTCTGACTTATCCCATGAAAGGTACAATTGATGCTTCTATTGAAAATGCAGCAGAAATTCTAAAAAATGATAAGAAAGAAAAGGCAGAACATTACACGGTAGTAGATTTGCTCCGAAATGATCTGAGCATGGTAGCTGATGATGTAAAGGTAGATCAGTTTCAGCATATTGATTTTATCAAAACCCAGCAGAAGGATCTGTATGCCATGAGCTCTGAGATTTCAGGAACAATAAAACCTGAATTTGACGGAAAAGTAGGAAGTATTATGCAGAAGCTTCTTCCTGCGGGCTCTATTTTAGGAGCTCCAAAACCTAAAACACTGGAAATAATTCTGGATGCGGAAGGATATGACAGAGGGTACTACACAGGAGTTTGTGGCTGGTTTGACGGTCAAAATGTTGACAGCTGTGTAATGATACGCTTTATTGAAAAAGAAGGAGATCAACTTTATTTCAAAAGCGGAGGCGGTATAACGCACATGAGTAAGTTAGAAGACGAGTATCAGGAAATGAAAAATAAAATCTATGTCCCAATTCATTGAAAGCATTAAAGTAGAAGATCAGGAGGTTTTTCTATTGGATCTACATCAGAAACGTGTCAATCAAACATTTTCCCATTTCGGGAAGGAAGACTCTATCGATCTGGCCAAGATCTATAAAAACCTGCAGCATGATGAGGATGGTCTTTTCAAACTAAGAATTGCCTATGACCTTGATAAAAGAATCAGGACACAGATGATTCCTTATGCTATTCCTGAAATACAGGATTTCAAGCTGGTAGAAAACAACAGCTTTGATTATTCATTTAAATTTGAAGACCGAAAAGAGTTGGATAAGATGAAAATGAAAGCAAAAGCTGAAGAAATCATCATTGTCAAAAACAATCATATCACAGATACCTCTTTTTCCAACCTTTTGTTTTTAAAAGGAAAAGATTGGTTTACCCCTTCTACCTATCTGTTGAACGGAGTACAGAGACAGCATCTTTTAAAGCATAAAAAGATCAAAGAAACGGAGATTACTTTACAGAATATAAAGCAATTCACCCATTTCCAGATCATTAATGCGTTGAATGATTTTGATGATATGTTTATCTATCCTATCGACAGGATTATCAACCTGCCGGGGAATGAGGAATATCTTGATCTTTAACCCTATTTCATAAATTCAAAATACGACTTCAGTACATCTGCGCTATTCTTCCCGTGAGTATTTACTTCCAGGATTTTTGGCTGTGCATCAGGTTTGAAGAAGTTCTCAAGCACCCTGTCCAGCGTAAGCTCGTCCTCTACCCGAATATAGGAGAATCCGAAATGTTTTGCCAGATATTCTGCATTCTTACGGTGTTTTGTAGCAATAAATTCATCCAGCGTATTCGGATTGGCATTACCAGGCCCCGGAATGATTTTAAAGATGTTTCCTTCACCGTTATTGAAGATCATAATTCTTACAAATGGTGGAATATATTGATTCCAAAGACCATTGATGTCATAAAAGAAACTTAAATCGCCTGTGATCAGTAACGTAGGATTTTCATTTTTGATAGCAAATCCCATTGCCGTAGAAGTAGAACCGTCAATACCGCTTGTTCCTCTGTTACAATATATTTTTCTCTTTCCAAAATCAAACAGCTGTGCATATCTGATTCCGGAGGAGTTGCTAATATGAATATTATAGTTTTCAGGAATCGTTTGTGATGCCTTATTGAAGAAATAAAAATCTGAAAAATCAATTGTATTCAAAAACTGTTCATGCTTGGCATCTTTTTTATCCCTTAAAACATCCCAAAGATTAAAATAAGGTCTCGGCTCCAGATTGATAAATTTCAGCAGTTTTGAGAAGAATACTTCAGGCTTAACTTCTATCTTTTCTGTGAGGGAGAAATAAGTATCAGGCTGCCACACTTCATCCAGATGCCAATGTTGCTTCGGGTGGGCTTTTCTCAGGAATTGTTTTACCTTTTTGGAAACCACATTCTGTCCTATCGTAATCAACAGATCAGGGGCATAGGTTTTATAATCTTCTTCCGTAAAATTGAAAATATAACGGTCTATATGTTTGAAGAACTTCTCGTGATGTAAATTTGAGTTGGCTTCACTTAATACAACAACAGAATGATTTTTTACCAATTGAGTCAACTGATTTTCCAATTCCGGACTGTAATCTCTCGTTCCCACCAACAGTAAAATTCTTTGTGAGGTATGCCATTCTGCAATCAGATTGGATGGAATTTCATACTCTCTATGTTTGATTGTTTTTTCAACAGTAGGAAAAGTAGGAAGCTCAGATACCAGCTCATATAAAGGTTCTTCTAAAGGAATATTAATATGTACCGGGCCTTGTTTCTCAAAACAAAGCTCAATTGCTTTTTTAATGATATCGAAATTAATATCTTCTGCATTTTCTTTGCTGTCTTCCAAAAGTTGAAAGTCACCATAGGAATGCTGATGAAAAACATCCTTCTGTCTAATCGTCTGCCCATCAAAAATATCAACAAAATCAGTAGGTCGGTCTGCCGTCAATACCAAAAGGGGAACATTCTGGTAAAAAGCTTCAGTCACTGCAGGATAGTAATTAACTACTGCTGATCCGCTGGTACAGGTAATCGCTACAGGTTTTTTCTCGCTTTTTGCCATTCCCATTGCCACGAAAGCAGCACTTCTTTCGTCTACAATACTGTAACAGTTGAAACTATCTACCTCTGAAAAATGAATGGCCAAAGGAGCATTTCTTGACCCCGGAGAAATTACGATATCTGCAATTCCGTACTGCTGAAGAAGATGTGCAAGTATTTGGATACTTCTCTTAGAAGAATATTTTTTCATACAGCAAATTTAACTTATAAATAATGATTTTAAAATCATTTAATTTAAAAAAAATGTAATTTTGCTGTTCGTAAATTTCTAAAAATGGATAAAATACCTAGTGTAGACCTGCGTGATTTCCTTTCGGACAACCCGGAACGCAAACAGAAATTTGTAAATGAAATCGGAAAAGCTTATGAAGAAATTGGTTTTGTAGCCTTAAAAGGCCACTTTCTTGATGACAACCTAGTGGAGGATTTGTATGGAGAGGTAAAAAACTTTTTTGAACAACCAGTGGAAACGAAACAGAAGTATGAGATTCCAGGAATTGGTGGACAGAGAGGTTATGTAGGATTCGGTAAAGAAACTGCAAAAGGTTTCAAAAAAGGAGACTTAAAAGAATTTTGGCATTTCGGACAGTATTTGTCTGATGATTCAAAATACAAAACTGAGTATCCGGACAATGTCATCGTTGATGAACTTCCAAAATTCAACGAAGTAGGTAAAGAGGCATTCCAGATGCTTGAGAAAACAGGGCAGTATGTGTTAAGAGCTTTAGCATTACACCTTGGGTTAAATGAGTTTTATTTTGATGATAAAATCGCAGAAGGAAATTCTATTTTAAGACCTATTCACTATCCGCCAATCACCGAAGAACCAGATGATGCGGTAAGAGCTGCTGCTCATGGAGACATTAACCTTATTACCCTTTTAATGGGAGCACAAGGTAAAGGTCTTCAGGTTCAGAACCACAACGGAGAATGGATTGATGCCATTGCAGAGCCAGATGAACTGATGATCAATGTTGGTGATATGCTTTCAAGACACACGAACAACAAATTGAAATCTACCATCCACAGAGTGGTAAACCCGCCAAGAGAAATGTGGAGTACTTCAAGATATTCAATTCCTTTCTTTATGCATCCTATCAGTGCAATGTCTTTAAATGCACTTGAGAACTGTGTAGATGAAAACAATCCAAAATTATACGAAGATACAACTGCCGGAGAATTCCTGCATGAAAGATTGATCGAACTGGGATTGATTAAAAAATAAGAAAAGAATGGGCTGTTTCAAAATTGAGACAGCCCATTTTATTTAAATCTGAACTGGCCTTTTTGCCCTATTTTATTACACTATAAAATTCAGTAGTTTCTTAGGCTGCCTGAAACTATTCAAAAACAGATATAAGCATCACAACAATCTCCTTTCAGTCTATTTCTTCAACAATACGTATTTTCTATTCAAACTTTTATTAGATGTTTCATCACCCAGATCTTTAGTTTTTTCTCGCGCTGTAAGCTTTTCGGGTTGTATTATTTTAAACTACATTAAATTTTTATTTTCATAAACACTATTTAATTAAAAATATTTTAGCTAATTTTACTTTAACTACAAATTTTTAATTAAAACGATATGAAAAATTTAAAAAAACTACAAAAAGGCCAATTAAAAAACATTTCTGGAGGTGCTAATCTTCCTGAAACAGATTTCTGTATGTACTACTGCAATGGAACCATTGTATGTGCTACCTGCAGTGATGATTTTAAATGCCCGGACACAAACAGTGATATGTAAGATTGAAAGTCCCAATATCATAAATAAGAACCGTTTCTTTACGAAGCGGTTTTTTTATTTGTTCTGGATTAAGATAAGGCAGGTTCTGAGGATTTATATATATTTTCCATACCAGATAAGCTTCCAAGGATAATAAGCCTTATATGAGCGTAAATAATCAGCGTATAAATAATGAACACTTCCTCTTGATTAAATAAAGAAGTTTAATAAATTTAAGTCGTGATATTTCAGGAGCTGTATCCCGCTATTCATTCATACTCCTCGCGCCTGCACACTCCCACGCTCAGACCGACCCACTCGCCAATCCAAGCTGCGGGGTAACCATTGCTATCGGGGCTAGGAGGACATTAATGATGAATGATAAGTTAAATTATGAGTTGTGGGATCCGATTTAAGAATGATCAGTTTTATATCGTGAGATTTAATAGTTCCAATTATGTCATTCCGTAGGAATCTAGCCAGATTTATTAGAGTCTAAAGAATTCAAAGGACAAACTACAGAATTTTAAATGGATTGTTTAGGCTCCTACGGAGTGACAATAGTGTTGGGTAGAGATGAGTAATAGGTAATAATAGCATACGTTGGATATTACTTATTACTCATTGCTGATTACTCATTATTGATTATTTATGTTGGGTTGGGATTTGTCAGGGTAAGCAGGTAGCTATGGGTATAGTATATAACAAAAAAAAATCCTTTATCTGATGATAAAGGATTTTTAAAAATAAAATAAAAACTGGCGGCGGCCTACTCTCCCGCGTTAGCAGTACCATCGGCGCTGGTGGGCTTAACTTCTGTGTTCGGAATGGGAACAGGTGAGCCCCACCGCTAAAACCACCCTAAAGGTTGTATATAAGAGGTTAGAGATTAGTACTTAGAGATTAGTAAAAACTAACTTCTAATATCTAGATTCTAACTTCTATTTTATCGATAAAAACTTTCACAAAGAGGTAACCTTGCTGCACTTCCGTGCGCCATATCAGGCTATAAATCTACGGGTAATTAGTACTACTTGGCTATGACATTACTGTCTTTACACCTATAGCCTATCAACGTCGTCATCTCCAACGACCCTTAAAAGATGTCTCATCTTGAGGCGAGTTTCGCACTTATATGCTTTCAGTGCTTATCTCTTCCAAACGTAGCTACTCAGCAGTGCACCTGGCGGTACAACTGATACACCAGAGGTTTGTTCAATTCGGTCCTCTCGTACTAGAATCAAGCCCTCTCAAACATCTAACGCCCGCAATAGATAGAGACCGAACTGTCTCACGACGTTCTGAACCCAGCTCGCGTGCCACTTTAATGGGCGAACAGCCCAACCCTTGGGACCTTCTCCAGCCCCAGGATGTGACGAGCCGACATCGAGGTGCCGAACCTCCCCGTCGATGTGAGCTCTTGGGGGAGACTAGCCTGTTATCCCCGGAGTACCTTTTATCCTATGAGCGATGGCCCTTCCATACGGAACCACCGGATCACTATGTCCTGCTTTCGCACCTGATCGACTTGTAGGTCTCACAGTCAAGCACCCTTATGCCATTACACTCTACGCACGGTTACCAAGCGTGCTGAGGGTACCTTTGAAAGCCTCCGTTACTCTTTTGGAGGCGACCACCCCAGTCAAACTACCCACCACGCAATGTCCTTCTAAAAGAAGTTAGGCTCCAAGTAAGTAAAGGGTGGTATTTCAACGTTGGCTCCACAAACACTAGCGTGCCTGCTTCAAAGCCTCCCACCTATCCTACACATTACTTACTCAAAGTCAATACGAAGTTATAGTAAAGGTTCACAGGGTCTTTTCGTCCCATTGCGGGTAATCGGCATCTTCACCGATACTACAATTTCACAGAGCTCATGGTTGAGACAGTGCCCAGATCGTTACACCATTCGTGCAGGTCGGAACTTACCCGACAAGGAATTTCGCTACCTTAGGACCGTTATAGTTACGGCCGCCGTTTACTGGGGCTTCAGTCAATGCCTTCGGTTTAACCCTAAGCACCTTCCTTAACCTTCCAGCACCGGGCAGGTGTCAGACCCTATACTGCATCTTTCGATTTTGCAGAGTCCTGTGTTTTTGATAAACAGTCGCCTGGGCCTCTTTACTGCGGCCACCATTGCTGATGGCGTCTCTTCTCCCGAAGTTACGAGACTATTTTGCCTAGTTCCTTAACCATGATTCACTCTAGCACCTTAGGATTCTCTCCTCGACTACCTGTGTCGGTTTTGGTACGGGTTGCTTCACTTCGGCTTTTCTTGGAAGCACTTTCCCTACAGCAGCTTCGCCCGAAGGCTAGGCCTTGACTATTCCGTCAGTCTCCAGTAAGTACGGCACTCCGTCCCCTTTTTAGTGTGAGCAAGTATGGGAATATTAACCCATTGTCCATCCACTACCCCTTTCGGGTTCGCGTTAGGTCCCGACTAACCCTCAGCTGATTAGCATGGCTGAGGAAACCTTAGTCTTTCGGTGAGCGGGTTTCTCGCCCGCTTTATCGTTACTTATGCCTACATTTTCTTTTCTATCCGCTCCACAATACCTCACAGTACTGCTTCGGCGCAAATAGAATGCTCTCCTACCAGATGTATCTAAAATACAAATCCATAGCTTCGGTAATATGTTTATGCCCGATTATTATCCATGCCGGACCGCTCGACTAGTGAGCTGTTACGCACTCTTTAAATGAATGGCTGCTTCCAAGCCAACATCCTAGCTGTCAATGCAGTCCAACCGCGTTGCTTCAACTTAACATATATTTTGGGACCTTAGCTGTTGGTCTGGGTTCTTTCCCTCTCGGACATGGACCTTAGCACCCATGCCCTCACTGCCGTAGAACATTTATTAGCATTCGGAGTTTGTCAGGAATTGGTAGGCGATGAAACCCCCGCATCCAATCAGTAGCTCTACCTCTAATAAACTTATATACGACGCTGCACCTAAATGCATTTCGGAGAGTACGAGCTATCTCCCAGTTTGATTGGCCTTTCACCCCTACCCACAGGTCATCCGAAGACTTTTCAACGTCAACCGGTTCGGTCCTCCACTCTGTGTTACCAGAGCTTCAACCTGCCCATGGGTAGATCACAAGGTTTCGCGTCTAATCCTACTAACTATACGCCCTATTCAGACTCGCTTTCGCTCCGGCTCCGGTACTTAATACCTTAACCTCGCTAGTAAAATTAACTCGTAGGCTCATTATGCAAAAGGCACGCCGTCACACCATATAGGTGCTCCGACCGCTTGTAGGCGTACGGTTTCAGGTTCTATTTCACCCTTCTATTCGAAGTGCTTTTCACCTTTCCTTCACAGTACTTGTTCACTATCGGTCTTTCAGGAGTATTTAGCCTTGGAGGATGGTCCCCCCATATTCAGACAGGATTTCACGTGTCCCGCCCTACTCATTTATCATCCAAATATGCCTTTCGAGTACAGGATTATCACCTTCTATGATTGTTCTTTCCAGAACATTCCTCTAAACATATAAAGACTTTTGGGCTAATCCGCTTTCGCTCGCCACTACTTACGGAATCTCTTCGATTTCTTTTCCTCCGGGTACTTAGATGTTTCAGTTCTCCGGGTTTGCTCCTCCTAAGAGGTGACTGGTCTTCAACCAGCCGGGTTGCCCCATTCGGACATCTGCGGATCAATTCGTGTGTGCCAATCCCCGCAGCTTTTCGCAGCTTACCACGTCCTTCGTCGCCTCTGAAAGCCTAGGCATCCGCCATACGCCCTTAACGATTTCTTTCCTAATATTTAAATTAGTTCAGTATTTTTTGATAAACTCTCGTCTATCGATATTTTTATAAACTCGGCACTCGAAAGTGCTCGGTTATCTCTTTGTGATGTCTTTACCGTTAATGTCAATGATCTTAATGTCTTCTTGTCCGCTTAATGAACAGATATTGTTTTTGGCTCTATCCGTAACTTTTAAATTAAGCTTTCAAAACTGTGGAGAATAAGGGAGTCGAACCCTTGACCTCCTGCGTGCAAGGCAGGCGCTCTAGCCAGCTGAGCTAATTCCCCTCTAGTAGAAATTGTAAATTCTAGATTATAAATTTTAAATGAAACATGCGTTATAATCTAAAATCTATAATTTATAATCTATAATCCCTTCAATTAGTAGTCTCGGGCAGGCTCGAACTGCCGACCTCTACATTATCAGTGTAGCGCTCTAACCAGCTGAGCTACGAGACTTCATTATTAATTTTAAATTTTAAATTGAAAATTTTAAATGATTATTTAAATCTAAAATCTATAATTTATAATCTAAAATCTCTCTATCCCTTTACTAATTTCTAGTGGGTTTTGTATTTTTATATAGCAACCAAACAAAAAACTAAAGCTTGAACTTTAAGTAAGTACTGTATCTTACGATACTAATTTTGTTTATCGTCTAAAGACGCTCTAAAATGAGATGTTCCAGCCGCACCTTCCGGTACGGCTACCTTGTTACGACTTAGCCCTAGTTACCTGTTTTACCCTAGGCAGCTCCTGTTACGGTCACCGACTTCAGGTACCCCAGACTTCCATGGCTTGACGGGCGGTGTGTACAAGGCCCGGGAACGTATTCACCGCGCCATGGCTGATGCGCGATTACTAGCGATTCCAGCTTCATAGAGTCGAGTTGCAGACTCCAATCCGAACTGAGACCAGCTTTCGAGATTTGCATCACATCGCTGTGTAGCTGCCCTCTGTACTGGCCATTGTATTACGTGTGTGGCCCAAGGCGTAAGGGCCGTGATGATTTGACGTCATCCCCACCTTCCTCTCTACTTGCGTAGGCAGTCTCACTAGAGTCCCCAACTTAATGATGGCAACTAGTGACAGGGGTTGCGCTCGTTGCAGGACTTAACCTAACACCTCACGGCACGAGCTGACGACAACCATGCAGCACCTTGAAAAATGTCCGAAGAAAAGTCTATTTCTAAACCTGTCATTTCCCATTTAAGCCTTGGTAAGGTTCCTCGCGTATCATCGAATTAAACCACATAATCCACCGCTTGTGCGGGCCCCCGTCAATTCCTTTGAGTTTCATTCTTGCGAACGTACTCCCCAGGTGGCTAACTTATCACTTTCGCTTAGTCTCTGAGCCCAAAAGCCCAAAAACGAGTTAGCATCGTTTACGGCGTGGACTACCAGGGTATCTAATCCTGTTCGCTCCCCACGCTTTCGTCCATCAGCGTCAGTTGTTGCTTAGTAACCTGCCTTCGCAATTGGTGTTCTAAGTAATATCTATGCATTTCACCGCTACACTACTTATTCCAGCTACTTCAATAACACTCAAGACCTGCAGTATCAATGGCAGTTTCACAGTTAAGCTGTGAGATTTCACCACTGACTTACAGATCCGCCTACGGACCCTTTAAACCCAATAAATCCGGATAACGCTTGCACCCTCCGTATTACCGCGGCTGCTGGCACGGAGTTAGCCGGTGCTTATTCGTATAGTACCTTCAGCTTCCCACACGTGGAAAGGTTTATCCCTATACAAAAGAAGTTTACAACCCATAGGGCCGTCGTCCTTCACGCGGGATGGCTGGATCAGGCTCTCACCCATTGTCCAATATTCCTCACTGCTGCCTCCCGTAGGAGTCTGGTCCGTGTCTCAGTACCAGTGTGGGGGATCACCCTCTCAGGCCCCCTAAAGATCGCAGACTTGGTGAGCCGTTACCTCACCAACTATCTAATCTTGCGCGTGCCCATCTCTATCCACCGGAGTTTTCAATTTTAAATGATGCCATTCAAAATATTATGGGGTATTAATCTTCCTTTCGAAAGGCTATCCCCCAGATAAAGGCAGGTTGCACACGTGTTCCGCACCCGTACGCCGCTCTCTAGATCCCGAAAGATCTATACCGCTCGGCTTGCATGTGTTAGGCCTCCCGCTAGCGTTCATCCTGAGCCAGGATCAAACTCTCCATTGTATGTTTGTCTGACTCACTCAAAGTTTTTTAACGCTTTAGTTTTTCCTTACTTGGTTGTTATATTGTATGTCAATGATCTTTATATCTTTCGCTTTGTAACGAAGCAATCTCTCTGTCAGTGTCGCTCCGTATTTGCGAGTGCAAAAGTAAAACTTTATTTCTTAATGACCAAATGTTTTTGAAGAAAATTTTAAAGTTTTTTAAGTAACCTTAATCTCTCCTAAACCCTCAATCATCCTACTCCTGCGCTCCCTGTAATTGGGACTGCAAAGATACAAACTCTTTTTAAACTCACAACTCTTTTTTGTAAAAAAATTAAAGTTTTTTGTTTGTCTCTTTTTGAAGTATCATATTGTTTCTGCTTAGCTAAAAGCTCTTCTGCGCTACTGAACTACTCTCGTTTTTCAGTGGGGCAAAGATAACAACTTATTGCAACGCAAAACAACTTTATTTAACATAAATGTTATATCCTCGTAATATTTGAACATAAGCCACTGATACAAAGTGAGAAAAATTTTAAACAAATGTTTGGGATTACGAGTGGGAGGGTTTAAGGGTGGGAGAGTTTGAGGGTTTGAGCGTGAAAGGGGGAATCATGAGTAATGAGTAATGAGTAATGGGTAATGGGTAATGGGTAATGGAAGGTATGATGTCTTTTATATACTATATATAGGTAAAGAGTAAGTTTTGGCTAAAGCCATAGGAAAGGAATATTTTTGATAAAACGGGCTAAAGCCCGTTTCTATTGAATATGATTGTAGTGGGAATGGGTACTGGTTGGGATGCATTGTGATTTTTTCCCACAGGTGGCACAGATTTGCACAGAGGATACTGGATAATATAGTATACAAAAAAAGTGTGTAATGAAAACGGGATCAAGCAACGCTAATATTGAATATTATCGTTGCGGGAATGAATAAAGCGTGGGGTACATTGTGATTTTTCACAGAGGGCACAGATTTGCACAGAGGATGATGGATATAATATAGATATACAAAAAAAGTGTGTAATGAAAACGGGATAAAGCTTGTTCTTATGGAATATAAATACTGATGATGATATATAATAGGGATAGTAATAAACAAAAACTCAAATATTAAAAAACAGAAGGCGAAACTCGAAACACGTAACTCAAGACCCAAACACTGAATTCATCATTTATCATTCATCATTTATAATTTATAATTAACACTCTTCTCCCCTAGCCCTGATAGAAATGGTTACCCCGCAGCATGGGGTTGGAGAGTGGATGGGTCTGAGCGTGGGAGCGCGCAGGCGCGAGGAGTATGAATGGATAGCAGGAAATAGCTCCTGAAAAACGAATGCTATACTATATATATTATATATGATGATATATTGATAGCAAACTGATTTCGAAAGAATATTTATTGGAATAATACCGGAAAGAAACTTTATTTATCCTATAAATAACAGGAGGATGTTTCAAAAGTGATGATCAATCAAACAATCTCAGTTGCTGATCCCTGGTTCCGGTAAAGTTAGTGGTGGACAGTTTGGGAAATTCTTTCCCGTCAAAAAACTTCTTTCTGCCAATCTTAAAGGTAGTGTGAATCATTTCTGCGATATTCCCCTCACCTCTTTGTCTTTCAAAATATCTTTTATCTCCCAGTTTCCCACCTCGCATGGAGCGGATGAGATTGAGGACTTTTTGTGCTCTGTCGGGAAAATGGGCTTCAATCCAGTTCACAAAAACCGGTTCTACGGTATCATTTAATCTGACCAGCGTATATCCGAACCCGGAAGCTCCGGCATCAGAAATTGCTTTTAATATATTCAGAGGCTCATCACTATTGAGTCCGGGAATGATAGGCGCCACCATTACATGTACAGGAATGTTGTTTTCGGAAAGAATTTCGATGGCTTTTAATTTATTTTTCGCAGAGCTTGTTCTTGGCTCCATTTTACGTCTCAGTTCTTCGTTGATTGTGGGAATGCTTAAGGAAACGGAAACCAGATTCTGTTCTGCCATGGGTTTTAAAATATCAAGATCTCTCAGCACCAGTGCATTTTTTGTCAGAATATTGACAGGGTGTCTGTAATCGAGACAAACCTGCAGTAATTTTCTGGTAATTTCAAACTGTCTTTCGGCTGGCTGGTAACAGTCGGTATTTCCGGACAGCAAAATCGGGGCAACTTTATACCCTCTTTTCTGAAAAAACTTTTCCAGTAATTCGGGTGCATTTTTTTTCACCATGATTTTTCTTTCAAAGTCAATTCCGGCGCTGTATCCCCAATATTCATGGGTAGGTCTTGCAAAGCAGTAAGAGCAGCCATGTTCACACCCCTGATAAGGATTCATAGAATATTCCATCGGAAGATCTTCGCTTTTCACCTGATTTACAATGGTTTTGGGAAACACTTCCGTGAAAGAGGTTTTTACAGTTTCGAAATCTTCATCTTCCGGCTCATAGGTATACCTGTCGAAACGATTGACCACATTCCGCTGAGCACCCTGACCTTTTATGAAATTTTCGTTTTGCATTATGGTGTAAAATTAGAATGGAATTTTTATAAAATAATGAGTTTTAACATTAAAGTTTTCCACAAAAAAATCCAACACTTTCAAAAGCGTTGGATTTAAACATAATTAAATATATTTTTTTACTACTTCAGTGCGTAAAATTCCACTCCGTGAGTTTCATCGTCGTGGTTCTTTTCATCAAAGTGTCTGTGATAATCCGAATAGGAATCACTATATTTTTTATCTTTTTTTGTCAATAATTTTTTTATGCTGATTAAACTTAATACTGCCAAAAGACCAACTCCTCCTGCCAGTAAAACTCCAACTTCTTTTTTCATATTTTCTCTGATTTATTATTGATACCATTGCAAAAAGTATACCTATTTTATTTTTTTAAATTATAAATTTTGTTAACATTAAACTTTATTTTTAAGGAAATTACAATCTGCTATTTTTCTTATATTTAGGGATTGCAATGGTTTAATTATTGTACTTAACAACAAAAATAGTATTATGGGAAATTCAGAGAACTTTGATAGAATGACAACTTTAAGTGAAGTTATGAAAACGCTTTCTGAGAGAGGAATTCAGAGAGAATTCAGAATGAATGACAAGTGCGAAATGAAGTTTGAAAATTCTGAGAAAGTTTATCAGCCTGCTGAGTTGGTGATTTTAAAAACATATCGTTTTGAAGGCGACAGCAATCCTGATGATAATGCGGTACTGTATGTGGTAAAAGATAATGCCGGAAACCGTGGAATGATTATAGATTCGTATGGTGCAGACAGCAATTATCCTGGTCAAGAGTTTGATAAATTTCTAAGAGACATTCCTATTCAGGAAAGTGACGAATTCAATTTTTAACCACTCTATCATATTAATTTTTCAAACCATTAAGGTTGTTTTTAATTAAAAGATTGTGAGTTTCTCTAGCAGTCAACAATTCTATCTTAATGGTTTAAAGAATTACCCTTCGGTTTTCTCTTTTTTTCTAAACATATTGTTCAGAAAACCTTTCTTTTCCTTTTTTTCTTCAGGTTGGGGTGTTTCTTTTTTATTTTTAATTTCCTGCTTTATTTCTTTTACGGATTGTTTCATTTCTTTTACAGATGAAACGGCATTTTTCACGGTCTTTTCTGTTTTTTCTACACTTTTACCAATCAGTGTTTTCTTGAGCCCTTGTTCAATTCCTCTCCAGAAGAGATTAAAGAAAGATTTTGTAGGATCACGTTCTACATTTTCTACAGTAACCGCTTCCGGAAAACTTCCTGAATTTGATTTCAGAAAAACATTGGCAACAGCAGTCAGGAAACCTTTTTTCTCATGATTATTCTTATTCAGGACTGCAATTTTCAAATCTTTATGTTTCATATTAAAAGTTCCGTGTAATCCGGCAGGGTTTCCTTTAAAATTAAAGAGCATCTCCTGAATGGTTCCCGCAGTTGCTGTCACATGAAGATAAGGTCTGATAAATGGATTGATTCCGCTGGCAGGAAGATTGGTTGTTTTTCCTGAGATAGCAAAGGCATCTTTCTGATCTGCCACATCAAAGCTCCAGTTTACGGAAAGTGGTGAGAGGTTCATGAAAGAGCAATTGATCTTAATATCCACTTTAGTAGGTTTTCCTTTTATTTTAGCTGAATTCAGGTTTTTGACATTCATATTAAAGTTACTGAATGTCAGTTTTCCCGGCCCCATACTTTCCGGAGTATCTTCTTCATATACCAATACTGAGTTTTTCAGGTCAAGAGTATTAATCGTCATAGGGATTTTAATGGAACGCAGCATTTTTGAATACAATGCTTTTACTTTCGGATCATCTTTCGGGATTTTACTCCTGAAAATATTGGCATTTGCAGACTCAATCCCTACATGGGAAGCGCTTACCATTTTATTGTGAGAAAACAGATCCCACTCTCCTTCTGCGGTAATTTGTCCGGCTTTTAAATCATACAGATCTCTCTCAACGGGTATCATTTTGATAAACTGCGCTCTTGAAACGAGAGGTTTCATGGCAAAATTGGTAATCTGTATTTTATTCTTATTCAGTTTAAGAAGTCCAAGGCTCATGTTGTAAAACTGTGTTTTATAAGCCAGGTTTCTGGTGGTAATGTAATAGTCTTTCACTTTGACGGACAGCCCGGTTTGATTAGGCTTAGGTAATAGTTCAATATTATTTACCGTTGCATTAAGATCATGGAAAGTCAAAGGCTGTTTTCCTTTATCATAAGTAATGTTTGAGTTTTTTAAGGATGTTTTTCTTATGATAACAGAATTAATAATACCGGGTCCAGCAGATTTATTATTTGTTTTTTCACCTGCTCTAAAAGTGCCATTTACATTTTCTACGAGAAGATCTTTAAGATCCACATTCAGTTTTTTATCAACAAATTCCAGTTTATTGATATTAAAAGCAATATGATTTGTTTTTAAATCTTCCGCGGCTTTTCCTGTTTCAGAATGACCTGACCTCAATACAACGTCCCAGATCTCACCATTGGCAGGTTTCAACGCAAAGCTTCTTACTGTGATATTCTCAGCATTGGAGTATTCAATATTTTTCCCTGCAATAGTAAAATCTTTGTATCCTATAGGAATGACCTGTTCAGAAGTTTCTTTATTAAACATCATCTGATTGATATTTACTGTAAGACTCCCTACAGACAGAAGGTTGTTTCCATCAGGTTTAGTAACCTTTACTATGGCATTATTCAGCTTAATATTTTTTAAATCTACCTCAAAATTTGACTTTTTTTCAGCTTTTTTACTTTTTACTCCTGTATTATAAACTTTCAGAACAGGATTCTGGAAGCCTGCATTCGTAAGTGAAATTTTATTTTTGTTTAAAATGACATCTGTAAAATCCATTTTAGGAACTACAAAGTCAAATAATTGGGCTTTTTTAGGATAAAACTTTTTAAACTGAGCTAAAGAAAGCAGCGGAGTCAGCCTGAAATTCTCAACAGACATCTGGCCATTGCTTGTATTTATAGTACTGATGGTAGCAGCATATGTTTCATCTGGACGGAGAAAGAATTTTTCTCCTTTAATGCTGTATTTATCAAAAACGATGGGTAGTTTATTTTCTACAGATTCTTCCGTCATCTGTAAATTTTCTACAAACAGATCCAATTGCTGTACTGATAGAAATTTTTGTTTGGTATGTCGGAAAACAGCAATTTTACCTTCGTTGATTCTGATATTTTCAAATAAAACCGGATTTCTTTTCTTTCCGGTTTTGCGATCAATAGGTTTTGCAAGAATGATATTTAAAACAGGTTTTGCCAGCAACAAATCGGACGAGCTGATTCTTTTATTAAAAATAGCATCATAAATTCCAAAACGGCTTATCTTCAAAGTATCAATTGTTCCCTGCAAGCCGATAACGTCTGTGTTTTGAGGATCTTTACTGTTAACTGAAATTCCCGTCGCTAAAATATTTCCTGTTCCCAGATCAACATCCAGGGTTTTATAGGAAACTTTATAGTCTGTATTCTTTTTAATGTATTCCGGAAGCTGGGTTTTAAGCCATACATTCAGCCCGAAATTCGCAGCAAGAAGAATTCCTGCCAGGATTCCGAAACTTATTAATAGTCTTTTAACCCATTTTTTCATATTTTGTGATTTGATTTTTTCCTGTTATACAAATCAGTTCTTTATTTCCAGTTCAATAACATAGCCTTCATGCCCTCTTACATTGATAAAGTTTCCTCCTTCAAATCCAAGGTATTGTCCTTTAATTCCTGTTAATCTTCCTGTAAACTCAGGTTTTTTATCTAAAGTAAACGAAGAAACTTTTTCCGGCTTTTCAAAAGGGTAATCAAAACTCCATAATTCTTCACCTTCACTATAAAATCTCTGGAAGTCATCAGGAAAATATTCTTTTATTTTCTGACGGAAATCCGCAAGATCTACTTCTCCTTCAAAATCATCCTGCAGCATTTTCCTCCAATTGGTTTTATCTGCAAGATGCTCTTTCAAGGCAACTTCTATCATTCCCGCCTCATAACGGTTCTCCGTTCTCGCAATAGGTAATGCAAAAGTTGCACCCTGATCAATCCATCTTGTAGGAATCTGAGTATTTCTGGTAACCCCTACTTTTACATCTCCGGTATATGCCAGATAAACAGTGTGCGGCTGAAGCTGAATTTGTTTTTCAACCTCAAGATCACGTTCTGCAACTCCTAAATGTGCGGTAGAAAGCTCCGGTCGGATAATGGTATCACTGGCATAAGGACTTTCAAAAAAACAACTTTTGCAGAATCCCATTCTGTAAATCGGTTTATTTTCCCCACAATTTACACATTGGAATCCTGTATGTTTTATGCTTAACTCCTTCCCAAACAGCTCATTCATGTGGATTAGATCTCCTGAAAGATTGAGGTAGTATTGGATTGGCTTAGCATCATAGCTTGTCATTTTTAAAATTTGCCCTTGAAACTGCATATTATATTTATATTACTTTTTTAAGTAAATTTAATGATTATATTTTTCAAAAAGTAAAATTTATATTTTTGTGCTAATAAAAAATACAAATGGTTTATCTTGTAACAGGCGGTAGTGGGTTCATCGGTTCCCATTTAGTTGAACGATTATTAGGAAATGGACATTCTGTCATAAACATTGACAATTTTGATGATTTCTATGACTATCAGGTAAAAATTAAAAATACTTTAGAGTCAATTGGTAAAAATTCGGATTTTGAATTCTCAGATAAAGAGACCGATATCCAGCGTTTAGTTTCCCTCACCCATTCTGAGCAATATTCCCTCTATTGGCAGGATATCAGGGATAAAAAAGGCCTTGAAAACATCTTTAAAAATCATCATATTGATATGGTCGTTCACCTGGCAGCTCTTGCCGGAGTACGGCCCTCTATTGAACGACCTCTTGAATATGAAGAAGTGAACGTACGAGGTACTATGAATCTTTGGGAACTGTGTAAGGATTTCAATATTAAAAAATTTATTTGTGCCTCCTCTTCAAGCGTGTATGGAAATAATGAAAAAATTCCTTTTTCAGAAACAGATAATGTAGACAATCCGATTTCACCCTATGCAGCGACAAAGAAAAGTGGGGAAATTATAGGTCATGTTTACCATAATCTATACCATATAGATATGATCCAGCTTAGGTTCTTTACAGTATATGGACCGAGACAAAGGCCAGATCTTGCCATACACAAGTTTGTAAAACTTATTTCAGAAGATCAGGAAATCCCTTTTTACGGTGATGGAAATACTGCCAGAGATTACACCTATATTGATGACATCATTGATGGGATTACCAAATCAATCCTTTATCTGGAACACCATGCCGGAGTTTATGAAATTCTGAATCTGGGAGAAAACCAGGTAATCACTTTATCTGAGATGGTGGAAACTATAGAAACGGCACTTGGAAAAACTGCCATCAAAAAAATTCTGCCAATGCAGCCGGGAGATGTCACAAAAACGAATGCCGATATTACCAAAGCGAAGGATTTAATAGGCTATAAACCGGCCACAAACTTCCAAAATGGCATAAAAAAATTTGTGGAATGGTTTTTGAGAAAACGACAATAAGTAAATTGCTGACACAGCTGCCAGTTAGTTTGTGACAGCCATTTATAAGAAAAAATTATAAAAAGAATTGAAAATCAAGTATAAAAAAGTTTATTATACAACCTATTTTTATACTTTTGCAAAAAATTAGAAAATTATGTACTGGACATTAGAATTAGCTTCATATTTAAGTGACGCACCTTGGCCAATGACAAAAGCAGAGCTTATTGACTACGCAATCAGAACTGGTGCACCTATGGAAGTAGTAGAAAACCTTCAGGCAATCGAAGACGAAGGAGAAATTTATGAATCTATCGAAGAAGTATGGAGTGACTATCCTACTGACGAGGATTTCCTTTGGAACGAGGACGAATATTAATAAAGCGATGAGCTTTAGGCTGCGTGCTTAGAGCTTTTTTGCCCTTTTTATATATTAATTTACACGATAAGTGTTATTTAAAACGCTTAAAGCATTTTGCATTAAGCATAAAGCAAAAAATTTATGAGTTTTTTAAACAAAGTTCTTAAAGGGTTTTTGGGAGACAAAAAAGCGCAGGACCTAAAAGAAGTAAAAAAAGTTGTAACAAAAATCAGAGCTGTAGAACCTAACATTCAACAATTGTCAGATGATGGGTTGAGACAAAAAACGGCTGAGTTTAAAGAGAATATAAAATCTGCAACCAGCAAGATTACAGCTCAAATAGAACAGATAAAAGAGCAGATAAAAAATTCAACAAACGTTGACGAAAAAGAAGCTCTTTTCTCAAAAATTGAGTCTTTAAAGAAAGAATCATACGAAATTGAAGAAAAAGTTCTGATTCAGGTTCTTCCCGAAGCTTTTGCATTGATCAAAGAAACGGCAAGAAGATGGGCTCAGAATGGAGAGATCCGTGTAACGGCTAGTGACTGGGATAGAGAACTGGCTGATGCAGGAAAAGATTTCGTGAGCATTCAGGGAGACACAGCTGTTTGGAAAAACTCATGGGACGCTGCCGGAACTCCTGTAGTTTGGGATATGGTCCACTATGATGTTCAGTTTATCGGAGGAGTTATTCTTCACAGCGGTAAAATTGCCGAGATGGCAACCGGTGAAGGTAAAACTTTGGTAGGAACATTACCTATTTATTTAAATTCACTTCCTGAAAGAGGGGTACACGTTGTAACCGTGAACGACTACCTTGCAAAAAGAGACTCCGCATGGATGGGTCCTCTTTATCAGTTCCATGGTATGTCTATCGACTGTATCGATAACCACCAACCGAACTCTGACGGAAGAAGAAAAGCATATAACTCAGATATTACCTACGGAACGAATAACGAATTCGGTTTCGATTACCTGAGAGATAACATGGTGACATCACCTTCAGAACTGGTACAAAGAGAATTAAACTTTGCGATCGTGGATGAAGTTGACTCTGTATTGGTAGATGATGCAAGAACACCATTAATCATTTCTGGTCCGGTTCCTCAGGGAGACAGACAAGAATTTGATGTTCTTAAGCCTTCTATAGACAGAATCGTTGAAGTACAAAAGAAAACGGTTTCTGCTATTTTCAATGAAGCGAAAAAATTAATCGCTGCTGGAAATACAAAAGAAGGAGGATTCAAATTACTTCAGGCATACAGAGGTCTTCCAAAAAACAGACAATTAATCAAATTCTTATCGGAAAGCGGAAACAGAGCATTGCTTCAGAAAGTTGAAGCGCAATATATGCAGGACAACAACCGTGATATGCCGATCGTAGATAAAGATCTTTACTTCGTCATCGAGGAGAAAAACAATCAGGTAGACCTTACAGATAAAGGTGTTGAATACATGTCTCAAGGAAACTCTGATGCTAACTTCTTCGTACTTCCGGATATAGGAACTGAGATTGCTGAAGTAGAAGCTAAAAATTTATCTAAAGAAGAAGAGTTTGAAGCTAAAGAAAAACTTTTCTCTGATTTTGCTGAAAAATCTGAGCGAGTTCACACGATGAGCCAGCTATTGAAAGCTTACACATTATTTGAAAAAGATGATGAATATGTAGTGATTGATGGTGAAGTAAAAATCGTTGACGAGCAGACAGGTCGTATCATGGAAGGAAGACGTTATTCAGACGGTCTTCACCAGGCGATTGAAGCGAAAGAGAATGTAAAAATTGAGGCAGCGACTCAAACTTTTGCAACGGTTACACTTCAGAACTATTTCCGTATGTACAACAAACTTGCGGGGATGACCGGTACTGCTGAAACTGAAGCTGGAGAACTTTGGGAGATCTATAAATTAGACGTTGTGGTAATTCCTACCAACCGTCCTATTTTGAGACATGACAAACAAGATTTAGTTTTCAAAACTAACAGAGAAAAATATAACGCCGTAATTGAAGAAATTGAAAAACTAACAGCAGCAAGAAGACCTGTCTTGGTAGGTACAACTTCTGTTGAGATTTCTCAATTATTATCAAAGGCACTTCAATTAAGAAAAATTCCACACCAGGTATTGAATGCGAAGCTTCACAAGAAAGAAGCGGAAATTGTAGCAGGTGCAGGACAGCCGGGAGTTGTAACAATCGCAACCAACATGGCAGGTCGTGGTACGGACATTAAGCTTTCTAAAGAAGTAAAAGAAGCCGGAGGTTTAGCCATTATTGGTACTGAAAGACACGATTCAAGACGTGTTGACAGACAGTTGAGAGGTAGAGCAGGACGTCAGGGAGATCCGGGAAGTTCACAGTTCTATGTATCACTTGAAGATAACTTGATGCGTTTGTTCGGTTCTGAGAGAATCGCTAAAATGATGGACAGAATGGGTCATAAAGAAGGTGAAGTTATTCAGCACTCTATGATCAGCAAGTCTATTGAAAGAGCTCAAAAGAAAGTAGAAGAAAATAACTTCGGAACAAGAAAGAGACTTCTTGAGTATGATGACGTAATGAATAAGCAACGTGACGTAATCTATAAGAGAAGAAAGAACGCTCTATTCGGAGACCACTTGAAATATGACATTACGAATATGATTTTCGATGTTGCTAATTCTATCGTTGCGAAAGGAAAAGCTTCTGGAAGTTATAAGGATTTTGAATATGAAATTATTAAAACATTCACCATGGAATCTCCGGTTTCCCAAAATGATTTTAATAATAAAACCATTCCGGATCTGACCAATATCTTATTCAAGGCCGCTCAGGAAGATTACGCAATGAAGCTGAACTTATTGAAAGAAAAATCATTCCCAATCATTGAGAATGTGTACCAAAATCAAGGTTCAATGTTCAAAATGATCCAGGTTCCTTTCACAGACGGGCACAAAACAATGACTATTGTAGCTGACCTTAAAGAAGCTTACGATACGCATTGTGAAAGTTTAGTGAACGATTTCGAAAAGAACATCACGTTATCAATTATTGATGAAAACTGGAAGCTTCACCTTCGTGAGATGGACGACTTGAGAAGATCTTCACAAGGAGCTGTTTATGAGCAGAAAGATCCATTGGTAATCTATAAGCAGGAATCTTTCCACTTATTCAGTGAAATGATTGACAAACTAAACAAAGAAATTATTTCTTTCTTATACAAAGGAGAAATTCCAGCGTAAGAAAAATTTAATAATATCATACAAAAACCGCTCTGGCATTGGCTAGGGCGGTTTTTTATTATTCACTATATAATAATTTTATGATAAATATCAACTTCATTATTTATTTAGAACAGTTAAAAATAATATATTTGCAGAAAATTTGACTTTCATGAAAAATGTACTGATCTGTGCTTCCGCACTGGGAACAATGCTGGTTTCTGCCCAAAAAAAAGACACCATCAAATCCAACGATATTGAAGAAGTAGTTGTTAACGGAAGATATTATCAGAAATACAAACTGAATGAAGTTTCAGGTTCATTGAGAATTCAGACTCCGATTCTTGAACTTCCTCAAAATGTGCAATCTGTAAGTTCTCAGGTTCTTGCTGATCAGATTACCTTGAACATGTCGGAAGGAATTGTCCGTAACGTAAGTGGAGCAAGAAAGGTGGAACACTGGGATAATGTATACTCCAATGTTTTCATGAGAGGAGCCAGTATTGCTACTTTTATGAACGGGATGAATGTATCTTCAACCTGGGGGCCAATCAATCCTGATGCCTCTATTATTGACAGAATAGAGTTTGTAAAAGGACCAGCCGGATTTATGGGTTCTATGGGAGATCCAGCCGGGTTTTATAATGTGGTAACTAAAAAGCCTACCGGAAAGTTTGCCAACAGTGTACGTTTCACTACGGGAAGTTATAACCTTTTCAGAGGAGAAGCAGATCTGGATGGAGTACTTGTAAAAGACGGTGTTTTAGACTACCGTATTAATTTAATGGGTAGTTCTAATAATTCATGGGTTGAAAATGATAAAACAAGCAAAATTATTGTTGCTCCTTCCATTACTTTCAGACCTACAAAGACCACTACATTTACCGCTCAATATAACTATCAGTATTTAAAATTCAATCAGCCGGGAGCTTATCTGATGTCTAATGACGGATATGCTTCATTGAATGTCCATACCAACTTTAATGATCCTAATTTCAAAAAAACAGAGGTAAAAGATCAGAGTTTATTCTTAAGTCTAGACCAGAAATTATTCAAAGACTGGGTTTGGAGCACGCAGTATGCTTACATGGATCTGAACTATGACGGAGGTTCATGGTGGGGAACTTTTGATTCAGCCAATAAAAATATTTTAAACAGAACATTAAGCAACTGGCAGGCCAAAGGAAAAAATCATATTTTCCAGACCTATGTTAGAGGAACATTAAATACAGGAAACATTGTTCATAAAATAATTGCAGGATTTGATTACGGAGATAGAAAATACACTGCTGACTTTTCTTCTTACTCAAAAATCGTAGATGGCAAAGAAACCTTACTATTCCCAATTGACATTTATAATGTGAATTATGGAGTGGATCCATCAAAACTTCCTTCTTCTGATTTTTATAGCTTAAACACTTCTGCTCCATTTTATAATGACCAGGGAGTAAAATATACTTCTTATTACGCTCAAGATCAGATTGAAATGTTTAACAATAAGTTAAGAATAACATTAGCAGGAAGATATACAAGCGGAAAAACATACTCTGCATATCCTAATCTAAGCCCTGGTACTCCTATCGTACCTGATACAGCTGGTGAGTTTACACCAAGAGTTGGAGTGAGCTATTCTATTAATGAAAACTTCTCTGCTTACGGGATCTATGATAAAACCTTCGTACCACAATCCGGAACAGGAATTAACAAAACCAAAATTACGGATCCTTTCAGAGGACAGAATATCGAATTCGGTTTAAAGAAAGACTGGTTTGGAGGAAAATGGAACTCTACTTTCTCAGTATACGAAATCAGAAGACAAAATATTCTTGTAGCAGGACTTAAAGAACAAAATGGAGGGGTTCCATTTCAGATTGCTTCAGGTGAGCAAAGAGCAAGAGGTTTTGAAACCGATATCAAAGGAGAAATCATCAAAGGGTTGAACATTATTATCAACTATGCTTATACAGATGCAAAAACCATCAAAGACACAGATCCTACAAGAATTGGAATTCAGTCTCCGGGGAATGCAAAAAATGTACAAAATACCTGGGTAAACTACAGATTTGAAAATGGTCTTATGAAAGGGTTCGGAATTTCAGCAGGCTACCAGTATCAGGGAGGAAGACAATCCTGGTTTGGAGTAAATGCCACGAAAGATCAAAGCCTTCCGGATTATTTTGATACCAACTTCGGGGTTTCCTATGTTGCTAAAAAATTCGATGTCAATCTAATGTTGAATAATGTCCTTAACAAAAAGCTTTACAGCGGTTACAGAGGAGATGCCGGCGAATATGCCTGGATCTACAATGCTCCACGTAACTGGAGATTATCAATAGGATATAAATTTTAAAAAAATCAAAGGTTAGCCCCTCACGGGGTTAACTTTTTGCTATGAGAAAAAAGCATCACCATAAAAAGAAAGCTCCTTCAAAAAAATGGTCCGCAAAACTCCATTTGTGGTTTGGCCTGTCTGTTGGCATCATTGTATTTATAGTCTCTCTTTCTGGGACTTTATATGTTTTTAAGGATGAAATACAAAACAGCCTGCGTAAAGAAGCTATTTACCTGAAGAAAGAGGATATTGGGAAAAAACCATTGTCTATCAATCTGCTTCGTGAAAAAGTATCCTTAGAACTTAATGAAAAATATCCTGTAAGCGCTGTAGAAATTCCTTTGGACAAAACAAAGTCCTATCAGTTTGAATATTATGACAAAAGCAAAAAAGGATGGAACTATTTTCAGCAGGTGCGCATCAATAAACTGGTTTATGTAAATCAGTATACCGGAGAAATCCTTGCGGTATATAATGAGAAATATGATGTATTCAGTATTCTGAAATATCTCCATTGGGGACTTCTGCTCAACTCAGAGTGGGGACCGTATACGGTAGGAATTCCAACCGTTCTTTTTATCATTATGCTGATTACAGGAATCATTTTATGGTGGCCTAAAAATAAAAACGCCAGAAAAGGACGTTTCTGGTTCAATTGGGAAAATGTAAAAAACTGGAAACGTAAAAACTACGATCTTCATAATATTCTGGGATTCTATGCATCATTTATTGCTCTTCTTCTAAGTGTAACGGGGCTTTATTTTGCCTATCCCTATGTAAAAAATACGTTTACTTTCGCCTTATCCGGATCATGGGAACTTCCAAAAGAAAAGGAAAGAAAATCCCCGGACTCATTGATGGCAAAGAATGAAGCTGTTTTTGATCTCGCTGCTACACAGACTGAAAAACTGTATGCAAAATCATCCAGCTTCAGAATTACTCTAAATGGAAAGAATAAAAAGGGAAAGGAACTGAAAAACCTTCCGGTAACAGTTTACGGACTGGATGGGAGATACAGTGAAAGAAACATCCTGAATTTCGACAAATACTCCGGAAAATTACTGGCCAACAAACCTCATCACAAACTCAGTACCGCCGAGAAATATTCCAACGCCAATTATGATATCCATACCGGATCCTACTTCGGAATCATTGGAAAGATCATTTGGTTTATTGCCGGCCTTATGTGTACATCACTCCCTGTAACCGGATTCCTGGTTTGGTGGGGAAAAAGAAAGAAAAAAGGAAAGAAAATATAATGAAAAAAGCGCTTTTATCAGCTGCCTGCTTAGGAACTACTACCGTTTTTGCCCAGGTAAAAGATTCTTTACAAACCAAAAATGTGGACGAGGTTGTTATGACTGCCTCCCGAAAAAAGGAAAACATCAAAGAAGTTCCAAGCTCTATCACAGTGGTAGGAGAAAAGCAGATTCAGTCTCAGCTTACTGTTAACTCAGATATTACAAGCATCCTGCAGTATACGGTTCCCAGTTTAGGAACCAATTCAGGACAGACTTCCAACACGGGACAGACGTTAAGAGGTCGTCAGGTTCTGGTTTTGATTGATGGTATTCCACAGTCTACTCCACTTCGTAACGGAGCCAGAGACTTAAGGACTATTGATCCTTCGGCCATCGAAAGAATTGAAGTCATCAAAGGAGCATCTTCCATCTATGGAAACGGAGCAGATGGTGGGATTATCAATTATATTACAAAAAGAAACAAAACAGATAAAAAGATCTCAGGAATTTCTCAGATTGGTTTTACGGGACAGCCTTACGGTGGTACGTTAGGAGTAAGAGCCAGCCAGCTTTTAACCGGGAAAATCAAGAAATTTGATTATACCCTTTCACTAGCCTATGAAAGAACAGGATATACAAAAGACGGAGACGGCGTTTTAATAAGCCCTACTTATAGCATTGCCAAAATGGACAACTATAATGGATTATTGAAAGTAGGGTATGATATCAACGAGAATCAAAGAATTGAGGCATCTTACATTGGTTATTCTTCAAGATCAGACCTGAATGTAGGACTTAAAACAGGAAAATACGGCATCACCCCTACCATTGGTGAAGGAATTGGAAAAGGGCTGGAAACAACACCTCAGGGAACTCCGAAAAACCATAACATCAGAGTGAGCTATGACAATAAAAACCTGTTTGCAGGAACCTCGTTAAATATCAATCTTTATTATCAGGATTTCAAAACTGTTTACGGATATAGCGATACCTTTTTCAATGGCGGACAGTCTAATGTGATTTCAAAAAAAGCAGGAGCCAGAATCAATTTGGATACCCAGCTTTGGAACTCAGCCAACTCTCAGGGAGAAATTATCTACGGAGCTGATATTCTGAATGATGAAACCGTACAAAAACTGGAAGACGGACGTTTCTGGACTCCCAATATGAATATGACCAATATTGCCCCTTTCGTCTTGGCAAAAATTGATCTGTTCAAAAAATTAACCATCAAAGGAGGGCTTCGTTATGAAAACATCAAAGTAAATGTAGATGATTTCAATACCCTTTCTACTCTTAAAAGTGACGGAACTTTCACCAAAAGTATTCCTGTAGCCGGCGGAAAACTGAGCTATAATGCTTTGGTAGGAAATATTGGTGTCCGTTATAATATTGAGCCTTATATCAACCTTTTCGGAAGCTTCTCTCAGGCCTACTCTATCAATGAATTAGGAAGAATTCTTAGAACCTCAACTTCCGAGACCATCAAAAATCTGGAAACAAAACCCATTATTGTAAACAATTACGAATTAGGTGCCACAGGACAGCTTTCCAGCTGGCTTAACTATGAATTAACTTCTTACGTGAGTACCTCTAAACTGGGCGCATCATTCGTACAAAGTCCGGACAGAGCATTGATGATTCAGAGATCACCGGAAATTGTATACGGTGCTGAAGGATTTTTACATTTCACCCCTACAAAATGGATTCAGTTTGGGGGAAGCTACAGCTGGATGGAAGGGATCACTTCCATAAAAGATGACGGTGATTACTCTGCAAAAATCAATAACAGCAGAATTTCTGCCCCTAAAGTATTAGCATATGTTCAGGCGAAACCTATCCCTACTCTATCAATTGGTCTTGATATGCTTCACTCTTTCCAGCAAAACAGATTCGAGCCTAATACTAAAACAGGATTGTTTGCGTATGGTGAAGGATATGTTCCTGAATATACTGTTTTCAACTTCAAATCAAGTTATGAAGTTAGCAACAACTGGAGGCTGTCATTAGGTATTGAAAACCTATTCAACAAGGTGTACCAGCCTGCCATTTCATGGTGGACAGCAAGAGACAGTGACTTCACGAATGCTCTTGGATTGAGAGGAACATTCATGATTGAGTATAAATTTTAATTAAACTAAATAAAAGTAAAGCATATCTTTGCTTTACTTTTTACTGCTATATGAAGAAAAACCATCATCATAAAAAGAAACCGGGCTTTATCAAAAAATGGTCTGCCAAACTGCATCTTTGGTTTGGATTGGGAATAGGATTTCTGATCTTTATTATCTCTATTACCGGAGCATTGTACGTTTTTAAGGATGAAGTGGAAAACATCACCCGAAAAGATGTCATCTACCATCAGGAGCAAAATATTGAACACAAACAGGTACTTCCCATCAGAGTGATGGAAAAAGCTGTCGCAGAACAGGTGAAGGAAAAATATCCGATTCACTGGGTAAATGTTCCTATTGACAAAAAGATGTCCTATATGTTCTTCTGGTACGAGCATAATACAGATGCCTGGAATTATTTTGATGAGTTCCCTATCTATAAACAAGCTTATGTAAACCCATACACAGGGAAAGTACTGAGAGTTTATGATGAGAAAAACGGATTCTTCAATATTGTAAAAATGATCCACTGGAGCTACCTTTTGAAACAGGACTGGGGAACTTATGTAGTAGGAATTCCTGTTATCATTTTTATCATTATGCTGATCTCCGGGATTATTCTATGGTGGCCAAAGAACAAAGCAGCAAGAAAACAACGTTTTGCCTTCAAATGGAAAAATATCAAAAGCTGGAAACGAAAAAATTATGACCTTCATAATGTCTTAGGATTTTATGCATCCATATTCGCTTTAATCTTCTCTATTACCGGATTATTCTATGCATTCTTTGTAGTGCAGGCCATGATCTACGTGATATTTTCCGGTGGAGAAACAAAGTATCCGGATTTTTCCCACATTAAAACAAAAGCTCCTATCGAGCTCAGAACAGAAGGAACACTGGATAAAATCATCAATACCGTAACGGAAAAATATCCTGACTCCTATGGTTTTGCCATAGATTTAGGCCACCCACACATGGATGACCACGAACATCCTAACTTTGAGGTGTACGTGAAACATCTTTCTTATTCTTATCACAAAAGCAGCAGCTTAATCTTTGATGAAAACTCCGGAGAATTGCTGCACACTCATGATCCAAAAGATAAAAACTTTGGGGAAAAAGTAGTAAGTGCCAATTATGATATCCACGTAGGAGCTATTTTAGGACTTCCTACCAAGATTATTGCTTTTATTGTAAGTATTATCTGTGCCTCTCTTCCGGTTACCGGATTTATGATCTGGTGGGGAAGAAAAAAGAAAAAACCAATAAAAACAGCTTAAAGTATTAAATAAAACCCAGTTAATAATCCATTAATACAATCTTTTTTATAATTTTAGCCCTTAGAATTTAATAATAGAAATGTCATTAATAGATTTATCAAAACAAGTTGCCCTTGGAGTTGACATCGGCGGAACCAATACTAAATTCGGAATCGTAAACCACCGTGGGGAAGTTCTGGATAAAGGAAATCTGAGAACTGATGCCTATGAAAAAGTAGAAGATTTCATCGATGCTTTATATGAACATGTTCGTCCAATGATGGAAAAGTATGGTACTGAAGCACACTTTGACGGAATCGGAGTAGGCGCTCCCAATGCAAACTATTACAAGGGAACCATAGAGCTTGCCCCTAACCTTCCATGGAAAGGCGTAATTCCTTTCGCTGAGCTGATGACGGCAAAATTCAATCTGCCTTGTACAGTGACCAATGATGCCAATGCTGCAGCGCTGGGAGAAATGCTTTTCGGAGCAGCAAGAGGAATGAAAGATTTTATCATGATTACCCTGGGAACAGGAGTAGGCAGTGGAATTATCGCTAATGGAAGCTTAATCTATGGACATGACGGGTTTGCCGGAGAATTAGGACATACGATTGTAAAACCAGGCGGAAGAAAGCACTGGAGCACAGGTTCTGAAGGAAGTCTGGAAGCTTATGCATCTGCCACAGGAATTACCATTACAGCAAAGAAAATGAGAGCCGAATTTCCGGAATCTATGCTGAACCAATATCCTGAAGACGAGATTAATTCTAAAACAGTATATGAATGTGCGATCAAAGAAGACCCGATTGCGATTGAGGTTTTCAGATATACAGGTCAGAAGCTGGGTGAGGCAATAGCCAATTTTGTAATGTTCTCTTCCCCTGAAGCTATTCTTCTATTTGGAGGAGTGATCAAAGCGGGAGACTTTATCTTAAAGCCAGCTAAGCTTCATATGGAAAGAAACCTTCTTCCGATTTTCAGAAATAAAGTAAAACTGGTATTCAGTGAACTTGACGAAGCAGACGCAGCTATTCTTGGTGCAAGTGCTTTGGTTTGGGAAAAATAACTGAAATCTTTTTTAATAATATAGAGCATCCTTTTTTAGGGTGCTTTTGTTTTTCCCACAGATTACGCAGATTTCACAGAGGATTTCGCTTTATTTTCCTTGTGCTTATTTGTGAAAGCATTTGTGCTATTCGTGTTTAAAATTAAAGTGCTTCGACTCCGCTCAGCATGACATTGCTAATACTAACCGCTTTAAAATATTTTGTGGAGATTAAATGAGAGAAATTGCATTCTATTTTCCTTGTGCTATTTGTGAAAGCATTTGTGCTATTCGTGTTTAAAATTAAAATGCTTCGACTCCACCCAGTATGACATTGCTAATACTAACCGCTTTAAAATATTTTGTGGAGATTAAATGAGAGAAATTGCATTCTATTTTCCTTGTGCTATTTGTGAAAACATTGGTGCTATTCGTGTTTAAAAATTAAAATGCTTTGACTCAGCTAAGCATGACATTGCTAATACTGACCTCTTTAAAATATTTTACGGAGATTATCTCTTTGGTTTTATCCTATATGTATTCATAAAATGGTTAATAATCGTGTTTAAAATCATTTGTCACATCTATCATTGTAATTTGAGTTTAAGCGGTAAAATCATGTTCAAATGAAAAAGTTTTTCATACTTTTGATCAGCTTTTTCCGGATCTGGAAAAAATAATAAAACAATATAATTACCAAAAATGGACAACAATAATTTAGACCAGATTACTTTCGGTGGCGGATGTTTCTGGTGTGTAGAAAGCTGTTTCAATATGCTGAAAGGGGTACAGTCTGCTATTTCAGGATATTCAGGAGGGTATAAAGACAATCCTACTTATCAGGAAGTTTGTACAGGAGAAACAGGACATGCAGAAGTGGTACAAATCACGTATGATCCGGCAATTATTTCTTATGAACAATTGATGGATGTATTTTTCTTTTTACATGATCCTACCCAATTAAACAGACAGGGAAATGATATCGGAACCCAATACCGTTCTGTCATTTATTATAAAGATGATGATGAGAAAGCAAAGGCTGAGGAAGCTATTAAAGTATCTCAGGAATCAGGAAGATGGGCTGGAACATATGTAACAGAATTAACCCAATTCGACAAATTCTGGCCGGCAGAACAATATCATCAGGGATATTACAATGAAAACCCAACACAACCTTATTGCAGTGCCGTGGTAGGACCTAAAATCCAGAAATTCAAAAAGCATTTCGGGGAACTGGCAATGCTGAATGCAGAGTAAAACGTAATATTTAAGTTTTGGCTAAAGCCAGATGAATGTTAGACATTTTAATATCATTATCAGAATTTTAGCCGCTATTTAAAAACCGATATAAAATAACAGAAGCGAAGAGATTTTCTCTTCGCTTTTTTTGTTTACCATAAATTGGTAAGGACTTGCTTTTAATTGGGTCTAAAATATTGTGAAGGAAATTTATTTTTCAATCAAGAAAGGGTCTGAATTTTTCCCAGCGTATTTTGTGATCATATGACTCGTTGCATTTTTCAAACTTTTGCCATTATCTGGATTTATTCCATCCATTGTAAAAAACTCTACTACATTATCATATTTTGTATACCAGGAATTACCCAACCCATTTTCTACAGTTAAAGTATCTGGCCTGGTAATTTTCTTAAAATATTTTAACCTAACAGTGTCAACAGGCAATAACTGATGTTTAGGATTTTTATCATTACAAGAAGTTAATTTATATTCATCTCCATCCCAATACATACATTGATTTTCTTCATCAAATATTTTTAACCCTCCTTTTCCAGAAGAAAAACTTGCAAATAAAATTAATATCATAGCTCCTATTCCCATCCCGTTTTTTGCCATCTGTGGAATATTGAAAACAGGTTGGTTCTTTATCACTATCATGATATTGGACATTTTATCAGAAAATGAATTCCCTTTATTCACTGTAACATTTACTTCAGTATCCTCAGTATTATTCACATTATGTACTTTTCTTTCTTCTCGGTAATGTTTGAAATCATTAAAACCTAAGTATCTACTAAACACATCTAACGTGACAGGTTTTATAGTTACATCCTCATTGTTGCCCACTATAGACTGATAATAGCCTTGCATAGTTTTATAATTCAAAGGAAATCTAAATTCGTTTAATAATATTATTGACAAGTATTTAAAAATGCCACTTATTGAGCTTTCTGAACTATCCTTTTTTGCTTTAAAATGTACCTCTTGAAGTAATTTTTTTTTCTCTTGTAAATTTTTTGCCATGATCTTAGTAATTATTTGGAAAAATAAAAAGATTTCATAAGAAAAATATGCGGAAAACCGTAAATATCAACATTTTAAAGTTTCCAAAATCTTACCAAAAAGCTACTACCCCCTACTTTCCATTTTGATGCAATTTTGTAATCGAGATCAGGGACAATTACAAACATTAAAAATAAAATCTAAAAAATCTGATTTCAAAACCACCAGATAAAACGGAGGAAAACTCCGGGTTGGGAAGCAGATGTTTCTCCTCCGTTTTTGAAGGTTCACTTCCCTAAAAAATTAAGAAGCGCTTCGAAATTTTAATTGTGTACAGCCTGAGATAAATACATCTCAGGAGGAAGAAAAACAGTCAAAAACTTCTAAAATTTTAAGGAAATGATCGAGATTATATTGATGCTATTCGGTTTAGCATTCTCAAACAATAATGCCAATACAACAACTACAAATGATAATAACCCAACAAATGTAACCACACAATCTCAGGGAGAATCTTCAGAGACAGGAGGTATGGGAGAAAGTGATACAGGAGGAGAAACTGGACAAATAATACCTCCAAGAAAATAACAAAGAAAGCGGAAGAATTATCTTTCGCTTTTTTTATTAAATTTGAAAAAAAACCATTGAAAGCTCATATAACTCTTCTATTAATCTTATCTATTCTACTTTCTTGCTCAAGGAAGAAGCCATCAATAGCCGATCGAATAAATTACGATAAAGGTTATGATTATTTAGAGGCATCAAAAAAAGACAGTGCATTTAAATATTTAAATAAGGCAAAAGATGATTTTATTCAAAAAGGACATCCTTCTTATGCAGGAAATTGTTTAGTACTAATGGGAATCATCCAGTGTGAGGCTGGAGATTTTTATGGAGCCCAAGAAACAGCTCTATCGGCCATTAGATTCTTAGATAAAAAAAAGGATTCAGTAGAAATTGTTTCCAATTATAATAATCTTGGTATTTCCTGCCAAAAATTAAAAGATTATAAAAGAGCTGCAGAATTTTACAAGCAGGCCTCAATATACGCTCAAGATTCCATTAAGCGATTCACTCTTCTTAACAATATGGCCGTTTCATATGCATATTTGAGGAAATACAATAAAGCAATTGATATTTACAATAGTATTTTATCCTCCAATATTGAGAGAAAGTCTGTTATTTTCTCTAAAGTTTATGACAATTTAGCTTTTGCAAAGTTTAAACAAAACGCTCAATATGACGCAGAATATGAGCTGAATGAGGCTTTTCAAATTCGAGAAAAACTAAAAGATCATGACGGATTAAATGCAAGCTTTTCTCACCTGACAGAATATTTTGAGAATCGTGACTCAACAAAAGCGCTCTTCTATGCAAAAAAAATGTTCCAGACAGCTATAATTAACAAAAGCCCTGATGATAAATTAGAAGCTCTCCAAAAAATAATACAATTAGAAAAACCTGAAAATATAAAAACAACCTTTAAGCAATATCAAAATTTGAAGGATAGCTTAGAAACAGCCAGAAATAAATCTAAAAATCAGTTTGCCTTAGAAAGATATGATTCTGAAAAACTGAAAAGAGAAAATGTAGAAAAGGATAATAATATTCTAAAACTTTTGATTGGAGTAGCTACATTAATCGTTTTAATAATATTTATTATAATTGGTTACAGAAGGAGGCAGTTAAAATTGAAGCAAGAAAAAGAAATTGAAATAAAAAACACCCAGCTCAAGATGTCTAAAAAAGTTCATGATGTAGTTGCCAATGGGATTTACCAGGTGATGACGAAGATTGAAAACCAGCAAGATTTTGACCGGGATAAAGCACTTGATGAACTGGAATTTGTGTATGAAAAATCAAGGGATATTTCTTATGATAAAATTGGCGAAGAAAAAGAGTTCAGCAAAGTAATTTCAGAACTTATCGCTTCCTTCAATAATGAAACAGTAAAAACCTTTACTGCAGGAAACAGCACTATGATTTGGGAACCTATTTCTGCTACAGTTAAAGAGGAAGTTTACCAAATGATTCGCGAACTGATGGTGAATATGAAAAAACACAGCCATGCCAGTCATGTGGCCGTGAAGTTTGAAAAAATAAACAATAGGGTTGAAATTCAATACAAAGACAATGGAATAGGAATTTCCGGAGATCTTGTGTATAAAAATGGGTTACGCAATACGGCATCCCGCATTGAAGCGATTAATGGAACCATTACTTTTGATACAAAAATTGAAAAAGGGCTGAAGGTTAATCTTTCATTCCCGGCTTCTTAACCATATAATCATGTTCAAAAAAGTTTTAATCGTTGAAGATCAGGAAATAATGAACCTGGGTATCCTGAATACAATAAAAGAATTAAATATCCCCGATTTTGATTACGTAATGTATTGTGATGAGGCTTTAGGCAGGATAAAAACAGCTCTAGAAAAGAAAAGTCCCTACGATCTTCTTATTGCAGATTTGTCGTTTGAAAAAGATCATATTCCTCAGCAACTTCATTCCGGGCAAGAGCTTATTTCTGAAGCAAAAAAAGTTCAGCCTGAGTTAAAAACAATTGTGTTTTCTGTAGAAAAGAAAGCCAAAACAATTGACGATCTGTACAAGATATACCACGTTGACGGATTTGTAAGCAAGGCTAGGCGTGACGGACAAGACCTGAAAAGCGCAATACGCAAAATATTTAATGGAGAGACGGTAATTCCCCAGGAAGTTTTGAATAGAATGCGCCATATTTCTTCTGAATTTAATGTTTATGATATGAAATTAATTGAATTGCTTGCCAAAGGGCTCAAACAAAATGAAATAAGCACCTATCTGAAAGAGCATCGAATGACGCCTTACGGTATCAGATCCATTGAAAAAAGATTGAATGAGCTTCGGGACAATCTTGGCGCAAAAAACAATATTGAAATGATCGTAATCTGTAAAGATATTGGCATCATCTGATCCTATCTGATGAAAAGATTTTTTTCGCTCTTTTTACGGGATCACGTAATGATGAAAAAATAAATGAATATACTTTTGAGGCCTAACCTATTTTTTTAATTAAATTGTATAACCATGTTCAAAAAAGTTTTAATTGCCGAAGACCATGAAAGCATCAATATTTCCGTTCAGAAAACCCTTGAGGATCTGAATATTCCCAACGTCGATTATGTATACTATTGTGATGATGCCGTAGGAAAAATACAGAAAGCTTTAAGGGAAGAACACCCATATGACCTGTTGATTACAGATCTTTATTATGAAGATGATCATCATGAGCAGAAACTTAAAGACGGAAAAGACCTCATCAGAAAAGCAAAGGAGATACAGCCTGATATAAAGGTCATTGTATTCTCGGCCGAACATAAAACGGGAGTCATAGAGAATCTTTTTTCAGATTATCATATTAATGGCTTCGTTCGTAAAGCCAGAAACGATTCAAAAGATTTAAAGAAATCTATTGCAGCAGTATATATAGGCGAAAACTATTTATCATTTGATCTAAAGCAAGATATGAAAAAGTTCAACAGCTATGAATTTTCTACATTTGACATCACTCTCGTCTCCCTTCTTTCTAAAGGAATTTTACAAAAAAACATCCCTATACATCTAGAAGAAAGAAACATTAAGCCAGCCAGTCTTAGCAGTGTGGAAAAAAGATTAAATAGCCTGAAAGAAGACCTTCAAATAAACAGCAATGAGCAGCTGGTAGCCTTCTGCAAAGACATTGGGATTATATAAAAATCTAATTCATTTTATTTATAGCCTTTCAACTTTTTGAAAGGTTTTTTATTTTTTGCCCATTTTACGGAAACCCGTAACGGACCAAAATTTAATGCTCATATTTTTGGAGTGTTAAACCAATAAAATTTTTGCAATGGAAAGAAAACCATTAGGAACAAAAGCAAAGACAGGAGAAAATTGTCCTGAATCTGGAGTTTGGAAAGTCGTTGGAAACCCATCTACTACAGCCCCAATTTCAAAAGGAAATAGAATGCCTCCTTATGATGGAAAAGCAGTTACTTGGGAATTAATTCAGTACGCTTAACTAAGTCTTTATTTCCAGCGATCATTAATAAAAAATGTCGCTGGATTTTAATTAAAAAAAAATAATCATGGGAAAATTCGTAATCACTCAGAGAATCAACAAAGAGTATCAGTTTAATCTGAAGGCTGGAAACGGCGAAATTATTTTAACCAGCGAAGGATATGTTCAGAAAGCATCCTGCTATAAAGGAATTCAATCCGTTAAAATTAACTCTCAGGATCTTTCAAGATATGACAGAAGACTTGCAAAAAATGGAAAAGACTATTTCGTGTTAAAAGCCAGAAATGGTGAAATTATCGGAAACAGTCAAATGTACAGTTCAAAATCTGGAATGGAAAACAGTATTGCTTCTGTAAAAGTAAATGCTCCAACGTCAGAAATCGTTGACGAAACTTTAAAAAACTAAAACTATGGATCTTAAAATTAAACTGGATCAATTACATCAAAAAGTAATTGGACTGAAAGAACAGATAGGAACGGAAGAAGCTACAAAAAATGCTTTTGTAATGCCTTTTATACAAATTCTGGGCTATGATATCTTCAATCCAACGGAAGTTGTCCCTGAACATGTTTGTGATATTGGAACAAAAAAAGGTGAAAAAGTAGATTATGTTATTAAAAACAATGATGAACCCATATTCATTATCGAATGTAAACATTGGAAAGAAAGTGCAGATGCTCATAATTCACAGCTTCACAGATATTATCATGTTTCGAAAACGAGATTTGGTGTTTTGACTAATGGAATTGTGTACAACTTTTATACAGATCTGGAAAAGCCTAATATTATGGATGAAAAACCATTCTTCACCATTAATATTGAGGATTTAAAAGACAGCTCCATTAAAATTCTGGAAAGCTTCACCAAGAAAGATTATAATTTAGAAAATATTCTTGATTCGGCGGAAGCATTAAAATACATCAAAGCTATTAGAAAAGAATTTGAAAAAGAAATTGAAAATCCATCTGATGAATTGGTAAAACTTTTAGTAAATCGCTTTTTTGAAAAACCTCTAACGGCTAACAGAATGGTTTCTTTTAAAGAATATGCTAAAAAGGCCTTAACTACTTCTATTAATGAATCCATCAGCTTCCGGCTGAAATCTGCATTAAGCATCAATGAACAGATAGAAAAGAGAGAAGATGATGTAAAAACGTCACAACCAATAGATGAGAATAATGATTCTAAAATTGTAACAACGGAAGAAGAATTGGAAGGATTTCAAATTGTAAAAGCAATTCTGAGAGAGAAAATTCCATCTTCTAGAATTGCTTACAGGGATACGCTCTCATATTTCGGGATTTTGTTGGATGACAACAATAGAAAACCACTTTGTAGATTACATTTTAATACAACGAATAAATATTTAGAAACTTTTCACAATGGAAAAGATGCAGGAGAAAAGGTTTTGTTAAACACTCTTGATGAAATTTACAATTATAGGAATCAGCTTCACCAGACATTAGAAAATTATTCATAAAAAATAATAACCATGAAAACACTAATTTCTTTCATCATAATCGTCTTTAGCTTATTTCTTTTAAATTCTTGTTTGAAAGCCAATGACAATGTGGGGCACGGCGGAAGATGTACAGGCTCTTCTTATTGCACAGCCTGTTCCAACTGCTCAAGATGTGGACATTGTAGTGGTGGTGGAACTTGTGGGATTTGTGGAGGAGGTTCTTCCGGAAGAAGTTCATCATCAGGCAGATCCAGTAAAAAAAGTAAGTCTGAAAAATACAAGCCTTCTAATTCATATAAATCCTCAAAAGCAAAATCCAGTAAACCACCAAAGGTGTTTATTGATGAGGTTAATCTCAACATTAATTCCAACAACAGATATATTGCAGGAATAGAAGCAACAAATATTTACGAGAAGCCATCCTTAAAATCTAAAATAATAACAACAGTGCCTAAAAAAGCCAAACTGATTCACCTTTCCAAAGAAGGCTCGTGGTACAAAGTACAAATTGAATCAAGTGGAAAAACAGGATATGTTTATTATAAAGATGTAAAATAATCAAAAACAAAATAATATGAACTTAAAGAATTTTTTAAATGAGGAACAGGATCCTCAAGCCGTTGAAAAGATTTTAGGAAAAATCAACAGCCTTCTTACTTCACAAGAAGTTGTAGAATATATAGCTGTTCAGAAGAAACCTGTAATTAATTTATCCCCTGATTGTATTGCTCTCACCAACAGAAGAATTATTTTCTGCAGGCCAAAAAATTTCGGCTTATCAATGGATTTTCAGGATTACAGCTGGGTAGATATAGCCGATTGTCATATCAAAGAAGGAATTGTGGGCGCTACATTTATCATGAGAACAACAAACAGCTTCACCAATATGATGGATTATCTTCCTAAAAACCAAGCCAGAAAACTATACCAGTTTGCACAGGAAGTAGAAGAAAGAATGCGTGGTCTAAGAAGAGAAAAAAATCTTGAAACTTTGAGAGCATCAGCAGGAGGGGTTACTGTGAATAATGCTACCCCTATTATCACACAACCACAACAATTTCAGGAGGAAAAAAAACCATTATTAATAGAAAATGAAGACCCTTTTGCCTTATTGCAGAAGTTAAAAGACTTAAAAGAGAACGGAATCATTTCTCCTGAAGAGTTTGAAATAAAAAAGAACGAAGTATTATCAAGAGTTTAAAATTATGAAATCAAAGTCTACCGCCGTATTACTTGCTTTTTTCCTTGGAGGATTAGGCATTCACAGATTTTATTTAGGTCAAAATATTATGGGAATACTTTATCTCTTATTTTGCTGGACATTCATTCCCGTATTAGTTGCATTTTTTGATTTCTTCGTACTTATTTTTATGTCTGAAAGCCGTTTCAATTATAAATATAATTTCAAAACAGGATTTTAAACAGCATTATGAAACCATTTCTCACCTTCTGTGCGTTATGTTGTTTCATCGGTATTTTCAGACTTCCCATAGAATATTATACTTTCCTCAGAATTCTTATTTCCATCGGAGCCTTATTGGTTTTATACCATACTTTAAGCTTTAAACAACATTATTTCAGTATAATCTTTCTGATCATTCTTATTCTTTTCAACCCTGTTTTCCCCATTTATCTGTATCGAAAAAGTATTTGGATCCCTATTGATACTATAACGGGGGTTCTGTTCTTATTGATCAATTTCATAGAAAGAAAAGAAAAAAAAAAGGATGAAGAAGTTACCGAAGAAACCACAGAACCTTCAATACCCATTCACCAAAGAACTGTTTCTAGAGACAGAATTATTAATCCTAAAAATCCAAAAGAAGAATAACCATCATGGAAAACAATCAAATAACTGAAAATCTCAAAGCTCATTTCTTAAGATTGTACCAAATGGCAATCTGTGATGACGATTTTAGTGCATTAGAACTCAAAATGCTCTATAGGTGCGCTGAAGAAAGAGGGATACCCTCAAAAAACTTAGATGAAATTCTTTTAAACCCAATCAATTTTAAATCATCAGTTCCACAAACTATCGAAGAAAAAGTAGATTATTTATATGATCTCACAGTCATGATCTGGGCAGACGGAGTTGTCTCTCCCAATGAATATTCTACGATGCAAAAATATGTTGTGATGTTTGGCTTTTTAGAAGAAAATGTAACGGCAATTGTAGATTATCTCATTGAAGCCGTAAGAATCGGAAAGAACAAAAGTGAAATTTTATATGAATTAAAAAACTAACTCATCATGGAAACTACAAGTATAAAAAATTTATTTAAACTCAAATCTGTTCCGATAGAACCTAAACCGGAGCCGCTTCCTCAAAATAGTGACAATCTGAAGGATGAGTCTCTGGAAGAAACCCGGAAAAGAACCTATCATGAATCGGGATACAGAGACAGCTCACGAACCAACGGAAATCATTCGACCCTATCTATCTGCTTGGATGCCGTTTATTCAAAATTTCAGAATGAAGAAAAAGAAATGGTTGAAAAACAGAAAAATCTAAAAGAATCCTATGTAAATGAACAGAAGAACCGGGAAACTGAAATTAAAGCTTTATTCGTTTCACAGGAGACCAAAGAGGAACAATTACAAAACAAGAGTACAGAAATTGAGAATCATCAGCATACCATTGAAACATTAAAAGCCGAAATCTTAGATCTTCCCAGAAACCCGGAAAAATACAATGTAAAAGCTACAAGAGGTGCATCTGCAAAATTCTGGATCGGCTTTATTATACTGATTCCCATTACATTATATTTAGGAACATTTTATATTTCAACATCTTACTCGGCCTTTTTCAAAAGCTTTGATGCAAAAAGTACGGTTATCCAAAGTGTTTTAGATGCACAAGCTTTCAGCAAAGCTTGGAACGAAGGTGTTATTGAAGGAGCTTTCGTAACTTTGATTCCCTTTGTATTCCTGGGGCTGGGTTACTTGATTCACATGTTCTGGGAGAATAAAACGAGGGCAAACTATATCAAGTTGGGATTATTATTTATCGTTACATTTATTTTTGATTGCATTTTAGCCTACGAAATTGAATCAAAATTATATGAATTAAACAAAACTTTTGAATCTCCTCCGTTCAATATTAATATTGCTTTTACCAAAATTCAGTTTTGGGGGATTATTTTTGCCGGATTCATTGTTTACATTATTTGGGGGCTGGTTTTTGATTTTGTTATGAAAGAGCATCGTGAAAAAGACAAGATCAGGAACGAACAGGAAATCAGACAAAAAAGGATCGAATTCTTCCAGGATAAAATCAATGTTTTAAAAAAAGAAATTGAAGAAACCCTTTCCAACATCGGAATCATAAAAGAAACCGTAATCAAAACTCGAGGAAGAATCGAAGAACTTCAAAATATTATTGACGGGGTCATTATTCCGACCAAAGATTACAAATTGTATGCGTCGGAATATGTTCAGGGCTGGATCACTTATATCGGTGAAAAAATAGCAGTATCAAGAACAGAAAAACAAACGATGATTGATGACTGCATCGCCACTTACAATACCAATCTGGAAACTGTGGGAGCTAATTCTGATAATCAAAATTTAGTTTATTTATCATCTTTATAACATCACAGATTATGAAAAAATTACTTTATTTATTAATGATCATTTCTTTGGTTTCTTGTCGCAAAAGCAAAAACGACGGAACAATTACAGAAAATAAGGATTCTATTGTTGTTGACTCAAACAATATCAATGTCAGTATTTTGATTGATTTATCCGACAGAATTGATCCTAATACAAATCCAAATCCTACAATGGAATATTACCAAAGGGACACAGAATATATCAAGGCCATTGAGAAAGGACTTTTAAACCATATTAAATCAAAAAGAATTATCACCTATGATGATCAGATGCAGGTTTTCTTCAACCCAGAGCCTTCAGACCCGAAAATGAATGAACTTACAAAAGAGCTGAAAGTTTCTTTCAATAAAGATACTCCAAGAAATTATTTTGATTCCGTAGATAAAAAATATTCGGAATTACCTTTAAAGATCTATAATTCAGCAATTAAAGATGGAAAATATGTTGGATCCGATATCTGGGAGTTTTTCAAAAATAAAGTGAAAGATTATTGCATAAAAGGTGATCGCAGAAACATCCTTTTCATTTTGACCGACGGTTATATGTATCATCAAAACACTAAGTTTGAAGAAAAAAATGAAAAATCATATAGAACTTCTTATTTAACAAGCAAACTTATAAAAGCTAATAACTTAACAACATCTAGTTTTAAAGATACTATTGAAAAAAATGGCTATGGCTTTGTAAAAGCAAATGAAAATCTGAGTAATCTCGAAGTCATTGTTTTAGGAATCAATCCGGAAAAAGGTAATCCTTTTGAAGAAGCTGTCATTAAGCAATATTGGGAAAATTGGTTTAAAGAAATGAAAATTAAAAAGTATCAGATCAAATCTGCTGATCTCCCATCCAATCTGGAGCCAATTATATTAAAAGCTATTTCAGGGAAATAAAAAACACGTTCCAATATATTTAACTATAAAAAAGCGAGGAAATTTAATTCCTCGCTTTTTTTATTTTCTTATCATTTCCGTATGGGGAATATCATCTTCCAGATATTTTTTCCCTGTATCCACAAATCCGAATCCACTATAGAATCTTAACAGATAATCCTGTGCAGATATTTTGATTTCAGAAGTATGAAACCGGTTTTCTATGGTTTCTACAGCATATTGTATTAACTGTTTTCCCAGGCTTTTTCCTCTTGCCTGCTCTGTAGTCAGCACCCTGCCGAAGGAAGTTTCATCATACTTTATTCCTTTGTCAAAGACACGGCAGTATGCCAGTACCTGTCCGTCTTCTTCTGCCCAGATGTGAACGGCTTTCTGATCATAATTATCCAAATCAGGATAAGGACAGTTCTGCTCAATAACGAAAACATCAATACGCGCCTTCAGTACCGAATACAATTCCGGAACAGTGAACTCATCAAACGTTTTGATTTTCCAGACCATATTACTCATCGAAACTTATATTATTATTCGTTAGAAATTCATTGGTCTTTTGTATAAAATTAAGAATGTTGTCTCCTCCTTCTTTCTTTTCTGCTGAGGTAATATACAGTTCAGGAAGATCTTCCCAGCTCTTATGAAGTTCAGTTTTATAATCTTCAACATTTTTAACGGCAACATTCGGCTTTAGCTTATCAGCCTTTGTAAATACAATGGAAAACGGGATTCCACTTTCCCCACACCATTGGATAAATTCCAGGTCTATTTTCTGTGGAGTGTGTCTTATATCTACCAATACAAAAAGATTGACAAGGTTTCTTCTGTTCAGAATATAGTTCGTGATCAGTTTTTCAAAATCCTTTCGCTGAACTTTTGAAACCTTTGCATACCCATATCCTGGTAAATCCGTAAGATACCAGTTCTCATTCACCAAAAAATGATTGATCAGCTGAGTTTTTCCCGGAGTTCCCGAAGTTTTAGCCAAATCTTTATGGTTCATCATCGCATTGATGAGTGATGATTTTCCCACGTTTGACCTTCCGATAAAAGCATATTCAGGAATATTGGGTTCAGGGCATTCCTGCCATTTTCCACTACTCTTTACAAAAGCTGCTGTTTTAATAATCATTTTTGAATGTATTTTAGAAAAATAAACCATTAAGAAAAGCTCTTAATGGTTATTTATATGTTTTAAACTTTATCTTTTACCCAGTTGTATAGGATTTCATTGAACTCTTCTGGTTTTTCCATCATCGCGGCATGCCCGCATTTATCAATCCAGAATAAATCAGAATTAGGAATAAACTTGTGCATATCTTCTGCCACTTCCGGAGGTGTTACATTATCCTGTTTACCCCAGATCAGGCAGGTAGGTGTCACAATCTTCGGAAGATCGTTCAGCATATTGTGTTTGATGGCACTTCTTGCCAGCATTACGGTCTTGATTCCTTTCATTCTGTCATTCACTACTGCAAAAACTTCATCTACAAGATCTTCTGTGGCCACCGTAGGATCATAGAAAACTTCTTCCGTCTTCTTTCTGATGTAAGAACGGTCGTTCTTTCTCGGAAAACTGTCCCCGAAAGTTCTTTCATATAGTCCGGAGCTTCCTGTAAGAACCAGATTTTTTACCAGATCAGGTCTTGCCAAAGTCAGAATAAGCCCTACATGTCCTCCCATTGAGTTTCCTACAATAGTAACAGGACCGGAAATATGGCTCTCTATAAACTTGATAATATATTTTGCGATAGTGGTAAGATTCGTATTGAGTACCGGCAGATCATAGATCGGCAACTGAGGAACATATACTTTGAAGCCTCTATCCGAAAAAAAATCTACCATTTTATCGAAATTACTCAAACCACCCATTAACCCGTGCAACAGCACTAATGGATGTCCTTCTCCCGCTTCTACATAGGAATATTTCTTTTCTTTTTTTGTACTAAATATCATAAAACGCCTTAATAAAGCCCTGCAAAAATACAAATTAAACCTCAAAAAAATTTTGATTATCCTAATTTAAGATAAAAATAATATAATATTCTCCTTTTTAACTTTTTTTTTCAAAACGGCTTTATTATGGCATAAATAGCACTTTCAACAAGTCCCTTCATATCAGTATTTTACATTATTGAAATTCAATCTTTAATAAAACTTATTAACATTGAGTCAAAAAGTGGGAAAAAGTGGGAAATTTTGGAAATTATTATATAAATTTGTCCCAAATGAAAAATTTCATTGGGACATATGAGTGTAAAATTGACGACAAAGGCCGCTTAAAAGTTCCTTCATCTTTAATCAAACAGATGGAAGACTTCGATGATAAGGCGTTTGTAGTCAAAAGATCTGTGTTCCAACCTTGTCTGGAAGTTTATCCTATGAATGCATGGGACAAACTGATGGGCAAAATTAATAAACTGAACAGATTCATAAAAAAGAATGCTGATTTCATACGAATGTTTACGGCAGGAGTAAAAACAGTAGAATTAGACAATGCAGGAAGACTACAGATCTCTAAAGACCTGACGGTTTTCGCAAATCTCCAAAAAGAGATTGTGATCACCAGTGCAGGAGAACTCTTCGAGATTTGGGACAAAGAAGCTTATGAAAAGGTAATTGCTACTAATGAGGCTGATTTTGCAAGCCTTGCCGAAGATGTGATGGGCTCTTTCGATGAAGAATAACTGTAGGTTATTAATTGATTATATAGTAAATAAAAAACACAATTAAGCATGTATCATAACCCCGTTTTGTTGAAGCAGAGTGTTGATGATTTGGTAACGAATCCTGACGGAATATATGTGGACTGCACCTTTGGAGGCGGAGGCCATTCAAGAGAAATCTTGAGCAGACTTTCCGATAAAGGGAGATTGTTCAGTTTTGATCAGGACCTGGATGCACTTAAAAATACAATTGATGATTCACGTTTTACATTGGTTAATCAGAATTTCAGATTTCTGGAAAACTCATTGCTGATGTATGGAATTTCACAGGTGGATGGTGTCTTGGCAGACTTAGGTGTGTCATCTCATCAGTTTGACGAAGCAGACAGAGGATTCTCCACAAGAAGCAATGCTCCTTTGGATATGAGGATGAATGTAATGCAGAATCTGGACGCTAAGAGAGTGATCAATGAATATGGAGAGGAAGAACTTGCAGACCTTTTCTACCATTACGGAGAATTAAGAGAAGCGAGAAAGCTGGCGAGAGAAATTGTTCACCACAGAAAAACAAAAAGTATAGAAACTACGGAAGATCTGAAAAAAATGTTCAGCTATATCCCGCCTCACAAGGTTAATAAGTTCTATGCTCAACTTTTTCAGGCGATAAGAATTGAGGTCAACCAGGAACTTGAGGTATTAAAAGAAATGCTGGTTCAGGCATTCAATGTCTTAAAACCAGAAGGAAGATTGGTCGTTATTTCTTACCACTCTCTGGAAGACCGTTTGGTAAAGAGATTCCTGAAAAACGGAATGTTCGAAGGAGAACCGGCAAGAGATATCTACGGAAATTATAAAAAGGCATTCGAATTGATAAAGAGTAAAGCAATCATTCCTGATGACAAGGAAATTGAAGAAAACTCGAGAGCAAGAAGTGCCAAGATGAGAACAGGAATAAAGGTATAAATGATAAATCATAAGTGATAAACGATATCAATTATCTTTTATCATTAATCAATTATAAAAAAGCTGTGGCAAAAAGAACAACAAATCGCCCCCAGAAAAGACTCACTTTTATAGACATTATAAAAGGAAACTTTCTGAATCGTGATGAGATCAAAATACATTACAGGTATTTTCTCCTATTGTTTGTTCTGATGATGGCCATGATTTATACCAACCATCTCGTCAATAAAAAAATAAAAATTGTAAACGCCTTAAAGGAAGAAACAGAGGAATACAAATCGAGAAATGCTTACGCCCAGAGTAAGCTGATCAAAGTGAAAATGGAATCAGAGCTGGGGAAAGAGGTTGCCCGGGATTCATTAATGACCCTGGAAAACCACCCTCACAAATTGCTAATAAAACTGGATAGTACAGATGCAAAAGCAAAATGAATACGACAATAAACGTAAGAAAACGTTACGATGGGGCTACCTCTTTGCAGTGGTAGCTTTGTGCGTGTTTGTAATGTTCTTGGCAAGGATTGTTATCCTTCAGAATACCAATGTCCAGGAAATTAAAGATGATTACATTAATAAAAACTATCGTGAAGCCACTTTAAAGGCTGCCCGAGGTAATCTTTTTGCATCTGACGGTTCTATTCTCGCAACCACAGTAATGCGGTATGACATCTATCTTGATTTCAAAACCATGAAAGATACGGTGTACTCCAACAACATTGGTGCACTGACAGATTCTCTAAGCAAGATGTTTGGAAAATCCAGAGGAGAATTCAGACAGAAGTTTGACGAGCAGAAGAAAAAGAAAAACCAGTACTACACTTTGGTAAAAGGACTGGATTTCGATCAATATGACAGAATCAGAAAATTCCCAATCTTCAAAAAAGGGAAAAATAAAGGAGGATTTATTGTTGACCGAAACTATAAAAGAGAATTGGCCACCTCAGAAATTGGGGCAGGAACCATCGGTATGGATAACGGTGAGCTTAAATCCGGACTGGAAGGTGCTTTCTCAAAATATTTAACCGGAACAGATGGTAAAAGATTAGAACAGAGAATCAATTCATCTCAATGGAAACCTATTGACTTCTGGAAAGTCCAGGAACCCGTAGACGGAGAAGATGTATACACCACCTTAGACCTTAGAATTCAAGACATTGCACACTCTGCTCTCGAGAAGCAACTGATTAATTTCGAAGCTAAACACGGAACCGTAATTGTCATGGAAGTGGAAACCGGAAAAGTACGTGCTCTTGTTAATTTAAGAAGAACAGAAGAAGGAGAATACGAAGACTCTTACAACTATGCTCTGAAAGATAATATCGAGCCTGGATCTACTTTTAAAACCATTTCCCTTCTGGCGGCAATGGACGATGGATTCATCGATGAAAATACGACAGTAAACGTCGGAAACGGAGTTTGGGTCTATGCAAAACAGAGAATCTCTGATGGCCATGGAGGTGGAACTTACGATATCAGTGATGTATTGGCAAAATCCAGTAACGTAGGAACATCAAAACTGATCACAAAGTATTATGCAGAAAAACCACAGATCTTCCTTGACCACCTGAAACGTTGGAAATTATTCGACAAGATGGATATAGAACTTCCGGGAATCACAAAACCGAAAATTGTAACTCCACAAAATAAAAGATGGAATGCCGCTACACTGGCTTCTATTTCTTACGGATATTCTTCTAACATCAACCTGCTGCAGCTGACCACCTTCTACAACGGAGTGGCTAACGGAGGAAAAATGCTTAAGCCTTTATTCATTGATAAAATCATGAAAGACGGAAAGGTAATGTACAATGCCAAGCCTGAAATCATGGTAAACAAAATGGCATCTGAAAAAGCAATTAAAATGATGACCAGTGCTTTAACCAAAGCCGTGGAAAAAGGAACCGGACGAAGCATTTTTACCCCTAACCTGAAAATGGCAGGAAAAACAGGTACCGCAAGATTTGAATACTGGCTGCCTGGCCCGATGAAGTACCGTGCCTCATTTGCAGGATTCTATCCAGCAGACGCTCCAAAATATACATGCTATGTAATGATTAGTGAGCCCAACACCGCAAAAGGTTTTTATGGAGGTTCCGTTTCAGCACCGGTGTTTAAGGAAATTGCAGGAAAAACATTCCTGAAAACACCTCAAAATATTGAAAAAGAAATGCTTGTAGACAAAAAGGTAAACCTAAACAAAATGGTTGAACCTAATGTCAAAGTAGCAGTAAATGATAAGCAAATGCCCAATGTAGTAGGATTAATTGGTAAAAACGTTATCCCACAATTGGAAAATTTAGGCTACCGTGTCGATTATAAAGGAGTAGGAAGAATTAAAGAACAATTCCCTCTGGAAGGCACAACGATCAGTAAGAACCAGAGAATTTATTTGTCTCTGCAAAATTAAATAAGGATTTAAAACAAAAATAAGGCAACGCCTTATTGATAAAGATGATTATAACAGAATTAGTAAACAGAATCCCGGTATTGGAAATCCATGGTGACAACAACCGTGAGGTTACTGAGTTGGTGATCGACAGCAGAAAAGTTACAGAAAACTCTCTTTACATTGCGATGAGGGGAACAGTAGTGGATGGTCATTCATTCATTGCATCTGCTATTGAAAAAGGGGCTTCCGCAATCGTTTGCGAAGAATTCCCTGAAACATTGGCGGAGAATGTAACGTATGTTAAGGTAAAAGATTCATCTAAAGCCTTAGGTCACCTTGCTTCTAATTTCTACGGAAACCCTTCTCATAAACTGAAACTGATAGGGGTTACAGGAACTAATGGAAAAACATCTGTTTCAACCCTTCTTTTTGACGTTTTCAAAAACCTGGGCTATCCGGCAGTTTTACTTTCCACTGTTGAAATCAGAATTGGTGAAGAAATTATCCCTGCTACTCACACAACACCTGATGTGATTACGATCAACAGGATTTTAGCTGAAGCAGTGGAAAAAGGATGTGAATTTGCTTTCATGGAAGTAAGCTCACACGGAATTGCCCAAAACAGAATTGAAGGATTACACTTCAAAATTGCAGGGTTCACCAATCTTACTCATGATCATTTAGACTATCATAAAACGTTCGAAGAATATTTAAAAACCAAGAAAAGATTCTTTGACGAATTGGAAGATACAGCTATTGCCATCACCAATGTGGATGACAAGAACGGGAATGTCATGCTTCAGAATACTAAGGCTAAAAAGAAGTCTTATGCTTTGAAAACTATGGCAGACTACCACGGAAAACTTTTAGAAGTAGATTTCAACGGAATGCTGTTGAACTTCAACGGAAAAGAATTCTGGACGACACTGACAGGGAAATTCAACGTATACAACCTGTTGCTTGTATTCGGAATTGCTGAAGAACTAGGTTTTCAACAAAATGAAATTCTTCAGGCCATCAGCAAATTAAAAAGAGTTTCCGGAAGATTTGAAACATTCAAATCCGATGGGGGAATTTTCTTTATCGTAGATTATGCGCACACTCCGGATGCATTGGAAAACATTCTGGACAGCATCAACGATATCAGAACCAAAAACGAAAGATTAATCACCGTATTCGGCTGCGGAGGAGACAGAGATCATTCCAAAAGACCTGAAATGGGGAATATTGCCACAAAAAAATCAACATTGGCAATCATCACTTCGGATAATCCGAGAACAGAAGATCCTGCACAGATCATCAAAGAAATTGAAGCAGGCGTTGAACCTCAAAACTTCAGCAAATACACTTCAATTCCGGACAGAAGAGAAGCCATAAAGATGGCAATAAAATTTGCAGAACCTAAAGATATCATCTTAGTTGCCGGAAAAGGCCACGAGACCTATCAGGAAATTAATGGTGTGAAACATCATTTTGACGACAAAGAAGTAATTAATGAGCTTTGGAAATTAATGTCCAAATAAATTGAAAGATTAAACTCATTTAATGATTTAAAAATTTGATGATGACGAAGAATTTTGAAAATTTCCCAGTATATATCAAAAGTTTAGATCTTATTGAAAAAGTTTATTCATTTCTTCAGAGTCAAAGTTTTGAAAAAGAATTTGAATTTAATAACCAGATAAAAAGAGCGAGCTTTTCAATTAGCAACAATATTGCAGAAGGCTCAGAATATAACAATAACAGACAATTTATTAGATATTTAAAAATTGCAAAAGGCAGCTGTGCTGAAGTAAGAAGTATGCTGATTGTAAGTAGAAGATTAAAATTAGGTAACGAAAATAAAGCGGAAGAAATCATTACCCTTTCAAGAGAGATTTCTTCAAACATATCAAACTTTATTAAGTATTTAAGTGAAAATATTGAGAAACCCAATCTTTAAATCTTTAAATAAATTAAATTTTTAAATAATAAAAAAATAGAAACATGCTATACTATCTATACGAATATCTAACCAACCATGGAATTCACGTTCCGGGATTAGGATTGTTGAAATACATTTCCTTCCGTGCCGGAATGGCTGTATTATTCTCCCTTATTATTGCTCTTGTCTACGGAAAAAGAGTAATCAATTACCTGAGAACAAAACAAATGGGAGAATTGGTACGTGATCTTGGATTGGATGGACAGAAACAAAAAGAAGGAACTCCTACCATGGGAGGTCTTATCATTATTTTGGCAACCATCATCCCGGTATTGCTGTTTACAAGAATTACCAATGTGTATATTGTTCTGCTGCTGGTTTCAATGTTTTGGATGGGTGCAATTGGTTTCCTTGATGATTATTTAAAGAAAATCAAAAAAAATAAAGACGGTTTAAGTGGTAAATTCAAAATTGTAGGACAGGTTGGTTTAGGGCTAATTGTCGGAATTACAATGTATTTCCACCCGGATATTACTGTTAAAAGAAAATATGCAGATGCTAAGGTGGTGAACAGAAACAATGTAGAGCAAAACTTTATGCCTACAGAAAAAATCACCGTTTCCACTGTACCTTTTGCAAAGAATAACGAATTCGATTATAGTGGAATTTTATTCTGGATGAATGATAAAGATGCCCATGAGTGGGCATGGATTGTCTTTATTCCCATTGTGATCTTCATTGTAACCGCTGTTTCAAACGGAGCCAATATCACAGATGGAATTGACGGCCTCGCCGCAGGAACAAGTGCCATTATACTGCTCACACTGGCTCTTTTCGCCTACCTATCAGGGAATATCATCTTTGCAGATTATCTCAATATCATGTTCCTTCCCAATATGGGAGAAACCACCATTTTTGCCGTGGCAATGGTAGGTGCCGTGATCGGGTTCTTCTGGTACAATACCTATCCTGCACAGGTTTTCATGGGAGATACCGGAAGTCTGATGCTGGGAGGAGTCATTGCTGTTTTAGCTATTATTTTAAGAAAAGAATTGCTGATTCCTGTATTATGCGGAATCTTCTTAATTGAAAACCTGTCTGTAATGCTTCAGGTAGTTGTTTTCAAATACAGAAAAAGAAAATACGGGCTGGAATATGCCCAAAACAATAGACTATTCAAAATGTCACCATTACATCATCATTATCAGAAAGACGGATTCCACGAAAGTAAAATCGTGAACAGAATGATCATCATCGGAGTAATATTGGCTATTGTATGTCTGATCACACTAAAAATGAGATAAATTTTGTAAAAAGTAAAAAGTATTAATGTAAAAAGACACCAGATACATTGTACGTTTTACATTTTACATTTTACAAAAGAATAAATATGAAAATAGTTGTTTTAGGAGGTGGAGAAAGCGGATGTGGTGCTGCTTATTTGGCTAAAAAGAAAGGTCTGGAAGTATTTCTTTCAGATAAAGGAGCTATTAAGGATAACTATAAGCAGTTTCTTATCGATAATGAAATTGAATTTGAAGAAGGAAATCACGACGAAGAAAGGATTTTAAATGCTGACTGGATCGTAAAAAGCCCGGGAATTCCGAAAAAGGCAGACATCATCAACAAAATTCATGACAAAGGAATCAGACTTTCCTCTGAAATTGAATTTGCCTCTGAATTTACAGATGCAAAGATCATTGCCATTACCGGAAGCAACGGAAAAACAACCACTACTTCCCTGATCTATTACATCCTGAAAAATGACGGATTGAATGTCGGTTTGGGAGGAAACATAGGATACAGCTTTGCCAAACAGGTTGCAGATGAAAACCATGAATATTATGTACTGGAAGTAAGTTCTTTCCAGTTAGATGATATTCAGAACTTCAGACCCTATATTTCTTTATTGTTGAATCTGTCTCAGGATCACCTGGATCAGTACAACTACAACTATGAAGAATATGCGTTGGCAAAATTCAGAATCACGGAAAATCAGGAAAATGATAATTTCTTCATCTACAATAAGGATGATGAAATGAGCAAAAGCCTTCTTGAAAAGCTTGAAATAAAAGCTAAAATGATTCCTTTCTCTACCAAAGAGAAACTACCTGAAGGAGGTTTCATTAATGAAGATGAAATTGTGGTGAAAATGAAAGACGAATTCGCAATGAAAGTTGATGAATTGTCTCTATTGGGAAATCACAACGTTGCCAACAGCTTAGCCGCCTCTATTGCCGGTAAAATATTACAAATCAACAATGAAAGCATCAGACATTCATTGATGACATTCCAGGCTGTAGAACACAGATTGGAGTTTGTGACTGAAATTGATAGCGTAAAATACATCAATGACAGTAAGGCAACCAATGTGAACGCTACATATTATGCCTTAGAAAGTATGAAAACACCAACCGTATGGATTGTTGGTGGACTGGATAAAGGAAATGACTATACTGAAATTGAAGATTTAGTCAAAAGAAAAGTAAAGGCAATTGTTTGCCTTGGGGTAGATAATAAGAAGATCATAGATTTCTTTAAAGACAAAAAAGAAGTTATTTATGATACTTCAAGCATGGAAGAAGCGGTGAGAATTTCAAAATCATTGGCTAAAAAAGGCGATACCGTCCTATTATCTCCGTGCTGTGCAAGCTTTGACTTGTTCAAAAGCTATGAAGACAGAGGACGCCAGTTTAAAGAGCAGGTATTAAAGTAAAAATGTAAAATGTCAGATGTAAAAAGTACATTTTACTTTGTACATCATACATCAATACAAAATTATGGACGAACAGAACACAGAAAGCAGATTTGAATTTCTAAAGGGCGATAAAGTACTTTGGATGGTCATCCTTGTGATCTCCATTTTCTCTATTTTCCCCGTATACTCTGCAAGTTCAAATCTTGAATATATTGTCAATAACGGAACTACAACAGGTCACGTTATCAAGCATATGTTCTTTGTAGTCTTAGGTTTAGCCATTATGAGACTGGTAGGAACAATAAAATATGAATACATCGGAAAGCTCAGCAGTATTCTGCTCGGCCTTATGATTGTTTTATTGATCGTTACCATGTTTACCGGACAAACCATTGACGGAGCCAGTGCTTCCAGATGGTTAAAAATCCCGGGAACACCTATCTCTTTCCAGCCTTCATCATTTGCTTTCTTAATGTTAATCATCTATCTCTGTAGATATTTAACCAAAAAAATTACCAGAGAAAGGCTTCCGATAGAGAATATCATGTATATTTTCGGGCCTATCCTTCTTGTTTTTGTACTGGTAGCCAAAGATAACGGTTCTACGGCATTAATGATTTTAATGGTTTCCGTAGTGGTACTTATCATAGGACAGCTTCACTGGAAATACATTGCAGGGTTTATCTCAGCATCATTTGTAGCCATTGTTCTATTTTTATTAATAGCGCTGAATACCAATATGATTGGTGGTAACCGTGTTCACACATGGATGAGCCGTGTAGAAACATTTACTTCCAGCAAAGCAAAATCAGCTGATGTGGATGATGAAAGTGTAAAAGCGAAAAACTATCAGGTAATGCAGGCCAAAGCAGCCATTGTACATGGTGGGATTACAGGTATGGGGCCAGGAAAAAGTGCATTGAAACAAATGCTTCCACAATCTGCCTCCGACTTTATTTTCGCGGTCATTGTAGAGGAATACGGAGTGATTGGAGCCGCTTTTCTGATCAGTTTATACCTGATCATGATGATAAGGATTGTAATGATTGCCAGCAAGATGCCGGCATTTTTCGGATCGTTGCTCGTGCTCAGCCTCGGGGTAATGATCTTTATTCAGCTCTCGGTAAACATAGCCGTTGCGGTGAATCTGATCCCGGTAACTGGACAGCCGCTGCCTTTGATCAGCTATGGAGGAACCTCAATGCTGGTAACCTATTTGCAGTTAGGTATTATTTTAAATATAAGCTCAAGGATTCAGATTTATGATGAAGAAGGAATGGGTAAAAAACAAAGTATAGCAGAAATAAACGATATCGCTTAACATGGACAAAAAATTGAAAATACTATTATCAGGCGGAGGAACAGGAGGACACATCTTCCCAGCCATCGCTATTGCTGATGAAATCAGAAAGAGATTTCCTGATGCAGAATTTTTGTTCATTGGGGCCAATGGGAAAATGGAAATGGAAAAAGTTCCTCAGGCAGGCTATAAAATTGAAGGAATTGATATTGCCGGAATCGATAGAGGAAATCTTTTATCCAATCTGGGACTGCCTTTTAAGATTCTGAAAAGCTTATCAAAATCCAAAAGGATTATTAAAAACTTCGCTCCCGATTTCGCAGTAGGAACAGGAGGATTTGCCAGCGGGCCCGCTCTTTATGAAGCAAGCAAAATGGGAATTCCTATTTTCATACAGGAACAAAATGCTCATGCAGGAGTAACAAATAAAATTTTAAGCAAAAAAGCGAAAGCTGTCTTCACCGCTTACCCAAAAGTAGAAGGTTTTCCGGCAGAAAAAATAAAATTTCTGGGAAACCCGATTCGTGAAAATATTATTTCAGGAATGCAGGATACCGCTCAGGCAAAAGAAAAAATGGGATTAAATAAAGACAAACTTACAATTCTTTCTGTAGGAGGTTCTTTAGGCTCCAGAACATTGAATAATGCATGGAAATCACATTTAAAAGAAATTGTAGATAAAGATTATCAGCTGATCTGGCAGACAGGAAAGCTTGATTATAAAGATATTATAAACGAAACAAAAGATATAGACACCGGAAATGTTCAGATCCTTGAATTTATCAAAGATATGGAACTGGCTTATTCTGCTGCTGATGTCATTGTTTCAAGAGCTGGAGCAATTGCCATTTCAGAGTTGGCTGTAGCCCAAAAGCCGGTTCTTTTGGTTCCTTTCCCTTTTGCAGCGGAAGATCATCAAACCAAAAATGCCATGAACCTGGTGGAAAAAAATGCAGCAAGAATGGTAAAAGACTCTGAAATGCAGGAAAAATTCTGGAATACATTATCAGAAATCTGCGAAAATGAAAATGTAAGAAAAGAGATGTCTGACAATCTTAACTATTTTGCCAAGCCGAATGCCGCAAAAGAGATCGTAGACGAAATTTTTAATAAACTGTAAAAAGTAAAAGGTACAATGTAAAGAGTAAGAAAATACATTATACTTTGTACATAATACATTAAGACAAAAAAATGAATAATTTACAAACATATCAGACTTTTTACTTCGTTGGAATCGGAGGTATCGGAATGAGTGCATTAGCACGCTATTTCAATGCATCCGGGAAAAAAGTATTGGGCTACGATAAAACCAATACAAAATTAACTCAGAATCTGATGAACGAAGGTATTGATATTGTTTTTGAAGACCTTATTGATGAAAGGATAACTTCCCTTCAGAAAGAAAGTACACTGGTAATCTATACCCCAGCCATCAAAACGCTTGGAATTTTAGATTATTTCAATCAAAATCAGTTTGAAGTTTTAAAGAGAGCTAAAGTCTTAGGATTAATTACAGAAAATACAGACTGCATCGCTATTGCAGGAACCCATGGGAAGACAACAACGTCTACTCTCGTGGCTCACTTATGCAAAGAAGCAGATCTTCCTTTCTCATGCTTTTTAGGAGGAATTTCTGAAAACTTTAAATCCAACTTCCTGTATAATGGTTCCAAGTATTCTGTAGTAGAAGCTGATGAATATGACAGAAGCTTCCTGAACCTGTCGCCAGACTGGGCAGTAGTAACTTCTACCGATGCTGACCACCTGGATATTTATGGAGATAAAAGCCATATTGAAGAAGGATTCAGACAGTTTGCAGCTTTAGTACCTCAGGACAAACAGCTTTTTGTAAGAAAAGGACTGGAAATCGGCAGAGGACATCAAACTTATGCTGTAAATGAGCCCGCAGACTACTATTCGGATAATCTCCGTATGGATCATGATAAAATCTATTTTGATTTTCATACCCCTACTGAAACGATAAAAGATTTTGTCTGGGAAATTCCAGGAATTCACAATGTGGAAAATGCCACTGTAGCACTGGCTATTCTGCATAATTTAGGCGCAGATTTTGATACGCTGAAAAAGGCAATTGCTAATTTTAAAGGAATTAAAAGAAGATACACAAAACATATTTATCAGAATGGTAAAATTTATATTGATGACTATGCCCACCACCCTACAGAAATTAATGCTGTAATGGGCTCAATCAAAACATTTTACCCTGATAAAAAACTATTGGTAGCTTTCCAGCCCCATCTTTTCAGCAGAACAAGAGATTTCGCAGATGGTTTTGCAGAAAGTTTAAGCAAGGCTGATGAACTGATCCTTCTTGATATTTACCCTGCAAGAGAACTTCAGGAAAACTTTGAAGGGGTTACCTCAAGCTGGCTGTTGGAAAAAGTAACATTAGATAAAAAAGAAGTATCAACATTATCTGATGCTTTTGAAAAAATAAAAGAAAAAAATTTTGACATCCTTCTTACCGTGGGAGCAGGAAATATAGATACCCTGTATGATCCTATTTGTGAGTGGATTAGCACAATACAAAGTACAATGTAAGATGTACAATGTAAAGTTGAAAAGAAATTAATATAAAAATACATAAGTACATTGTACTTTTTACATTGTACAGAAAATATGAAAAATAAATACAGAATATTAAAAATTGTTGTCACGGTAATCATCCTTGGATTGTTACTGAGTTTCTCATTGAAGAGATTCAGCCACCAACAGATTACAGACAATAAGATTTCTGTAAAAATGAGTGAGAAAACTCCGGTTTATTTTGTTGATGAAAAAGATATTAGGGAGATCGTAAAAAAAGAAAATCCTTCAGGAAAAGTGGGAGATCTTAATATTCCTTCTTTAGAAAAAAGAATAAATTCTCTTCCGGCGGTAGACAGTGCCAACGTCTATTTGAACCTGAATGGAAAGCTGAATCTGGATATCAAGCAAAGAGTTCCTGTTTTCAGATTAAATAAAGACGGCAGAGATTTCTATGTGGATGAAAAAGGAATTGAATTCCCAATTTCAAGAACCTACTCACATCCATGTATGCTGGTAACCGGAAACGTACAGCCCGATGAATACGAAAAGCTGGCAGAACTGGTAGAAAAGATCGATAAGGATGATTTCAGTAAAAAATATTTTATAGGAATCTCCAAAAGCAAAGAAAGCTATAGTCTTCTTACGAGCGAAGGAAACTACAGAGTAGAGATCGGAGACCTTGATAATATTGATTTTAAAGTAAAAGGATTTAAAACTTTCGTTGAAAAATATCTGGTGTATCAGGACCCTCAAAAATACAGTATGGTTTCCGTGAAATATCAGAATCAGATTGTCACGACTTTAAACCCTTATTTTAAAGAAAATGACAGTATTTTAAAAGCAGGGAAAATGGAGCTGGCAAAAGTACCTTCTCCTGCAGCTAAAAAGGCGGAATCTAAGCCCAAGACGACAGAAGTAAAAAAAGCAAATTCCACTCCGGCCAAACCGAAAGAGGATACAAAGACGAAAACACATACAAAAGAAACAAAAAAAGCAGAGAAAAAGCCCCCCGTCAAGGCGCAGTCCAAGCCTAAGGCAAAAGTAAAAATAGAATAAGTCCTTCAGGGCATTTAATACACAAATAGGATATTATCCTTTCAAAGAAAAAAGTAGAAAAAATCAAATCGATATAAAAATGGAAAATCAAGAGTATTCAGTAGGTCTGGACATCGGGACAACGAAGATAGTCGCGATTGTCGGAAGAAGGAATGCACACGGGAAAATAGAAGTTCTCGGTGTAGGAAAAGCTAAAAGTCTTGGTGTTCATAAAGGTATTGTGAATAATATTTCACAAACTATTAATTCAATCAAGGCTGCAGTATCCGAAGCACAATCCAGTGCCGGTGTTCCTATCCGCAAAGTTACGGTAGGTATTGCAGGAAAACACATTCGTTCTCTGCAGCACTCCGATTATATTATGCGTGAACATCCTGATAAATTTATTACAGACGACGACATCGAAGCATTAAAAGATCAGGTTAAAAAACTGGTTATGCTTCCCGGAGAAGAAATTATCCACGTACTTCCTCAAGAATATAAAGTGGATTCCGAGGGTGAAATTCAGGAACCTGTCGGAATGCATGGAAAGCGTTTAGAAGCAAACTTCCACGTTGTAGTAGGCCAAATGGGCAGCATCAGAAATATTGCAAGATGTGTTCGTGAAGCCGGACTAGAAATGGAAGCCCTTACTTTAGAGCCATTGGCATCTTCAGAAGCTGTTCTTACAAAAGAAGAAAAAGAAGCTGGTGTCGCTATTGTTGACATTGGTGGTGGTACTACCGATATTGCCATCTTTAAAGATAATATCATCCGTCATACCTGTGTGATTCCATACGGAGGCGGAATTATTACCGAAGATATCAAAGAAGGCTGTTCCATCATAGAGAAACATGCAGAACAACTTAAAGTAAAATTTGGTTCGGCTGTTCCCGAATTAGAAAAAGATAGTACTTTTGTAACCATACCGGGGCTTCACGGCAGACCGGACAAAGAAATTTCTTTAAAAACGTTAGCACAGATCATCAATGCAAGAGTAGAAGAAGTTTTAGAAATGGTCAATACAGAACTGAAAGCTTATGGTGCTTTTGAACAAAAGAAAAAACTTATTGCAGGAATCGTTCTTACGGGTGGAGGTTCAAACCTGAAACACCTCCGTCAGCTGGCCAATTATACCACTGGTTTTGACAGCAGAATCGGTTTTGCGAATGAATATATTGCCAACGATAAAAATCAGTACCTGAAAGGCCCTGAATTTGCTACTTCTATCGGGCTACTGATGGAGAGTTTGAAAATCAGAGACAAAAAACACAATGCTGATGAAATGATAGAAATTGTTGCTGAACAACCAAAGCAGGAAACTGCAGCAGTACAACCTGAAACCGTGCAACCTGTACAGCAGGCAGCGCCAGTTCAGGATCAGCAGTTTTTCGAAAATGAAAGGCAAGAGAACAGAAAAGCGAAATTAACCTTCGGGCAGTCGCTTATGGAAAAAGTAAAAAAATTCTTTGAAGAAGTAGAATAAATATAAATGATAAAAGATTAATGATCAATGATACCTGAAATAGATTAATATTTATTAATTTAATAACGAATATCATTTATCAATTATCATCTATCGCTTATCAATTATTAAAAGTATAGTTATGGAAAATATAGGTACACAAGGATTTTCATTTGATTTGCCAAAAGGAAATTCATCCATCATAAAAGTAATCGGTGTAGGGGGCGGCGGAAACAACGCTCTAAAGCACATGTACGAGAAAGGAATTCACGGAGTTGATTTCGTGATTTGTAATACAGATGCTCAGACTCTTGATAATAACCCGGTTGCTAATAAAGTTCAGTTAGGAACCACAATCACAGAAGGTCTTGGAGCAGGTGCAGACCCTGAGGTTGGTGAAAAATCTGCAATCGAAAGTATTGAAGATATTAAAGCAGCTATGGGACAAAACACCAAAATGGTGTTTATCACTGCGGGAATGGGTGGTGGTACCGGTACCGGAGCAGCTCCTGTCATTGCTAAAGTAGCAAAAGACATGGGAATTCTTACTGTAGGTATTGTTACCGTTCCTTTCAGTTTTGAAGGTAAAAGAAGACTTGATCAGGCTGAAAATGGTCTTGATAAACTAAAAAATAATGTTGATTCATTAATTGTGATCAATAACGATAAACTAAGACAGCAGTTCGGAAACCTTGGATTCAAGCAGGGATTCTCAAAAGCCGATGAAGTTTTAGCTAATGCTGCGAAAGGGATGGCAGAAGTTATTACAGGTTACTTTGATGTAAACATTGACTTTAGAGATGCTAAATCTGTGCTTCAGAATTCAGGTACAGCGTTGATGTCCACAGGAACTGCTTCAGGTGAAAATAAAGCAGAAGAAGCCGTAAGAAAGGCACTTGATTCCCCATTATTGAATGATAATAAGATTACAGGTGCTAAGAACGTTCTGTTATTGATCAGAAGTGGTGCTGAAGAAGTTACTATGGACGAGATCGGTATCATCATGGACCACATTCAGAAAGAAGCTGGAAACACTGCGGATATTATTTTCGGGGTGGGTGCTGATGAAGAATTAGGAGATGCAGTAAGCGTTCTTGTTATCGCAACGGGATTCTCTAACGATAATAAGAAGTTTGCAGGGCCTACAGAGAAAATCAGAATCAGCCTTAACGACAGTTTTGAAGCTCCCAAAAATTCTCCTTTCAAAACAAGAGAGGAAAGAGAGGTAGCTCCTGAAACAACACATGATTTTGGAGGTAAAAACCTTTTCAGACTTGATGATGACCATGATACTTCTTTCAATGTGACATCTACCGAAAAAAAAATGATTATTGAAGAAGAGCAGCCAAGAACTGAAATAAAATTCTTTGATAAAGAGGAAGATGCTATAAATACACCTGAACAAAGCTGGAGAAATGAAGAAGAAGGAGAAGAGGAATACAGCTTACTCTCTATTGATGAGGAGAATGAAGATCCTAACGATCTTGAGATCCAGTCTTTCTCATTTGATTTTGAAAATAAAAAAGATGAGCCACAAGCCGGAACTCAATTCAACAACTCGTTTTCTAATGAAAAACCTGTTGAATTCAGCTTCTTTGTAAACGAGCCTACCAGAAATGAACCGAATACAGATTTTGGACAGCCAAAAGCAGAATTTAATACACCTACGAATGCTGCCGTAGCTGAACCCGCTCAAAAGATTGAAACATTCTACCAGAAACAGGAAGAACCAAAAGCGGAAACAAGATCAGCTTTTCAAAACAAAACAGAAATTGAAACTCCAAAAACTGAAGAATCAGAATTCACTTTCGTGAATAAAACGATTGATCAGGACAGAGTCATTGAAAGAAGAAATAAATTAAAAGAATTCAACTCACGCTACCAAAATTTTGACAGTACCAGTGAATTCGAATCTATTCCTGCTTTTAAAAGAAAAAATATTTCTATCGACGGAAACAATGCATCAGACCAGAATATCAACACTTATTTGTCTGATAACAATGGGTCTATGCAGATCAGAGAGAACAGATTTTTAAATAAAGACGTTGATTAAATGCTATAAGCAGTATGCAGTAAGCCATAGGCCATTCCAGCCCAATCAAAAAGCTTACTGCTTATTGCCTAAAGCCCCAAATATATAAACATGAGCTTAGAAAATATAATAACCGAAGCTATAAAAACAGCAATGAGAGCTAAAGACAAAGTGGCTTTGGATTCTCTACGCGCTGTAAAATCTCAGATATTACTGATTAAAACTGAAGCCGTTGGAGCCGAAGTAAGCGCAGAACAGGAAATTGCTATTCTTCAGAGAATGGTAAAACAACGTAAGGATTCTTACGAACAGTTTACTGCACAGGGAAGAAATGATCTTGCAGAAGTAGAAGACGCTCAGATGAAAATTATTGAGCAGTTTTTACCCAAACAGCTTTCTGCTGAAGAATTAGAAACAGAAATTAAAAATATTATTTCTGAAGCCGGTGCTGAATCTATTAAAGATTTAGGGAAGGTAATGGGAGTTGCATCAAAAACATTAGCCGGAAAATCTGACGGAAAAAGTATTTCCGAGATGGCTAAAAAGCTCCTTTCTTAATGTGATCCGTGTTTAAGTTTAGAGTAATTTCAAAGCCTGAAAACACGTCTCACCCATAACTATAGGATATACAACCTTTGCATATCGATTTGATTAAAGAAGCCCGGAACTCTTCAGTTCCGGGCTTCATTTCTTTGGATATTAAAGTTTGTTAATCAGTTTGATTCTAAACTGAAAAAAGAATTAAGCTACTACCATATTTCAGAGAGTATTTAAGTGATTGATTGCTTGAGGGAAAGCCTTAAATGTTTTTTTCATGGTCGTTTGTTTTTCAGAATCATTTCAAATTTAATAATAATATTTTATTATTCCTAATTTTAATTCACATTTTTTAGAATATTATTACAATATTAATACTTGGTTAATTTTATATGACTAATCAATTGATAGTTTTTATATATTGAACAAACGCAAAGAATTGCTTAACTTTGTAGAGATAAAAAACAAAATATATGTATCCAACAGATTTAGTAATGCCTATGAAGGCAGAGCTTACAGATAAAGGTTTTCAGGATTTAACAACTCCCACTCAGGTAGAAGATGCTTTAAAGCAATCCGGAACTACCCTATTGGTAATCAACTCCGTATGTGGTTGTGCTGCAGGTGCTGCAAGACCAGGAGTAGTATACTCTTTAACAGGAGACAAAAAACCAGATCATTTAACAACTGTATTTGCAGGATTTGATACTGAGGCTGTGGTAGAAGCAAGAAAACACCTTGCTCCATTCCCTCCAAGTTCTCCATGTGTAGCACTTTTCAAAGATGGTGAATTGGTTCACATGCTGGAAAGACACCACATCGAAGGGAACCCGGCAGGTGCTATTGCCGCAAACCTTCAGGCTGCATACGATGAGTATTGTTAATAAACAACAAACTAGATATCAAACCGTTACAAATTTTGTAACGGTTTTTTTATTTAATCACGTAAAAAATTTTCTGAAAATTCAAATATCATTATATTTGTTGAAATGGCAACCAAAGCACTTTTCAATACCGTAGTCAACTGGTTCATCCGTCAAAGGATTGATCAGATACAGAATTTCATGGATCATCCCATTGAAACCCAGAAAGGTATACTCTTTTCTCAATTGTTTCATGCGGAGGATACAGAATATGGCAAACTATACGGATTCAATTCTATATCAAGTTATCAGGATTTTAAAAACAAAGTTCCTATTGTCACCTATGAAGAAATGGAACCTTTTATTGAAAAAGCAAGACAGGGATATAAAGATGTAAGCTGGCCCGGTCTCATTAAACATTTTGCCAAATCATCGGGAACCACCAATGCGAAAAGCAAATTTATTCCCATCTCTGCAGAAAGCCTTGAATACTGCCACATGAAAGCAGGAAAGGATATGGTTTCCATCTACGCCAACAACCATCCTGAAAACCAGCTTTTTAATTATAAAAACTTACGTTTAGGAGGAAGCTCCGAATTGTATGCTGATTTTAATACAAAATTTGGCGATTTATCAGCTATTTTGATTGACAATCTTCCGTTTTGGGTAGAAATTACCACCACACCAAGCAAGAAAGTTTCTTTGATGGGTGAATGGGAAAGCAAGCTGAAAGCAATCACTTCCGAAGTAAAGAATGAAGATGTAGGAAGTATCCTTGGAGTACCCAGCTGGATGATGGTTCTTTTGCAGAGAGTATTAAAAGAAACCAATGTAGAAAGTATTTCTGAACTGTGGCCTAATTTAGAGGTGTTTTTTCACGGCGGAATAAGCTTTAAACCCTATCGGGAACAATTCAGGCAGATCATCGGAAAAAACATCAATTACTACGAAATTTATAATGCTTCCGAAGGTTTCTTCGGGATACAGGACAGACCGGACAGTGATGAGATGCTTCTGATGCTGGATTATGGGATATTTTATGAGTTTATCCCAATGGATCAGTTCCATTTTTCAAATCCTAAGGTCGTAAGCCTGGAAGATGTGGAAGTAGGAAAAAATTATGCAATGGTCATCACAACCAACGGAGGACTTTGGAGATACCTGATTGGAGACACTGTTGTTTTTACTTCAGTTAATCCTTTCAGAATAAAAATAACGGGAAGAACCAAACATTACATCAATGCTTTTGGGGAGGAACTGATGATTACCAACGTAGAATCAGCCCTTTCAAAGGCTTGTGAAGCAACGGGTGCCCAAATCACGGATTTTACAGGAGCTCCTGTATTTATGAACGGAAATGAAGGAGGTGCTCATGAATGGATTTTTGAATTCAGCCAGCATCCGGATGATCTGGACAGCTTTATTGATGCTTTTGACAAGCATTTAAAGACCATCAATTCAGACTATGAAGCAAAGAGATACAACAATATAACGCTTAAAAGACCTATTGTACATATCGCTAAAAGCAATCTGTTTTATCATTGGCTGGAAGCTAAAGGAAAACTTGGCGGACAAAATAAAGTGCCCAGATTAAGCAATGACAGAGAATACATTGATCCTTTGCTGGAAATGAATAAATAAGAGAGAAAGATTCCCCACTCTCAATTGTATACTAAAAAGCCGTAGTTCAATAGAATTACGGCTTTTTCATTTATTTGCTTAAATCTTCTTTTACTTTCTTCGCGGCTTCCTCTACTTTCGAAGCTCCTTTTTTCGCAGCTTCTTTTGCATCCTGCCCTACTTTATTCGCTTCAGTTTTAATATCCTGTCCCGCTTTGTGAAGATCCTGTTTTGTTTTATCAGCTGTCGCATCAATTTTATCTTTTGCTTTCTGAGCAGCATCGTCAATTTTGTTACCCGCTTCATCTACTTTTGCTTTCACATCTTCTTTTGCATCGTTGATCTTTGCTGTATCAACGGTGTTTGGCGTCTCTGAAACAGTAGTCGTGGTAGTGGTAACAGATCCGTCAGGGTTTTCTACCTGTTCTGTTTTTGTTGTTGATTTTGTGCATGCTACAGTGAATACTGAGATTGTTACTGCAGCCAAGATTTGTTTTTTCATATTGTATATTGTTTAATGATGTTTGTAGTGTTTATTGTGCCTTCGTGTCCTGAGCAGGAGGTGTTTCTGAAGCTTTTTGTTTCTTTTCTGCTTCAACCTTCTTTTTTTCCTCTTCCTGTTTTGCTTTGTTTTCTTTTTCCAGCTCTGCTTTTAGCTTATTTTCTTCTTCCTGAAGCTTTTTAGCCTGTTTTACAGAATCAATATACTGAGGAGAAGACATTCTTATTTTTCGGGCGATATCCACTGAAACAGCTCCTGTAGAAAAGGAATCAATAGCCGTGGTATCATACCGAACTTTCACTTCCTGTTCAGCTCCGAAACCTGGAGATTCTTTCTTGGAACAGGCAGTAAAAAGGATAATAAAAATAAAAATCGCAGACAGTAAATTTTTCATGGAACTAATTTAATCGAAATTCTGCAATTACAGGATAGTGATCCGATAATTTCACAGATTGATCTACTTTATAGCTTAGCGGAATGATTGATTTCGATGTAAAGATATAGTCAATTCTCAAAGGAACTTTATAATCATGAAAACTACTGGCACTTCCCTTTCCGGCCACTAAAAATGCATCCTGAAGATCCTTTCCAAGATTATAATATTCATATGAATTGGGAACGGAATTAAAATCTCCGGCCAAAATCACAGGGTAAGGTGATAAATCAACCATTTTTCTGATTCTTTTTACCTGATCTTCATGAGCCTGGAATGTTGGAGTCATATGGGAAAGCAATGTAGAAATATTTCCAAAACCTAATCCATCAAGTTTCGTAAACATAGATTTATTAAGCCTGAAAGGTTCAAGATAAATATTAATAATTCTGATTACTTTTCCATTGATGTCTATATCAGCATAAAATGAATTTCCACGTGCTTTTTCATCAATAAGTTCTGCCTGTCTTACAATTTTATGTTTAGTTTTAAGAATAACTGACGGATATTTTATAAGATCACGTTTTATAACACGATTTGTATCTTTTTCCTGTACAAGAATAATATCCGCATCCTGTGCCATGATATAATCTTTTACTTTATCCCAGCCATATTCTCCGTATTTCACATTAAAAGTCAGTACTTTAATATCCCGTATTGTTTTTAAATTTTCAGTTTTAGGAGAAAAATTGACCCATCGTCTGATTGGGTTGTAGAAAATAAGTGTACCTAAGGCAAAAGCAATCGCAATCTTTTCTTTTTTGAAGATCCATACCAGCGTAAGAATCACATGTGCCAGAATCAGATAAGGAAAACCAAGAGACAGAAGATTCAGGTTGCCTAAAATATTGGGTGGAATCCATGCATTCCCCAATGTGCATAACAGCAAAACAGCAACAACGATATGTATAAATAGTAATATCTGGTTCGACTTCATGAAAAAACGGTCTTGGTACGGTTTTCTTTCAACAAAAATCCTACCAAGCAGACAATTTTAACTCTTTTTATGATTATTTGTCCTCCGTAGAAAACTTAACTGTGACAGGATAATGATCTGAAATACTTACAGAACGGTCAACTTGATAAGATATTGCCTTTAATGATTTTGAAGAAAACACATAGTCTATCCTGATCGGAAATTTATAGTCGTGAAAACTGGTTGCACTTCCTTTCCCCGCAGTTAAAAATGCATCTTCAAGACCTTCTGATAAATGGTAATACTCATAAGAATTGGGCACAGAATTGAAGTCTCCTGCTAAAATTACCGGATAGGGAGAATTATCAATGACTTCCCGAATGAGAGCCACTTGTTCCTGATGTTTTTTAAAAGTTGGAATGAGTCTTTTTATAATATCTTTTAACTTTTGTTCATTAGTATCTGTATTTCCGTTAAGCTTCACCATATCTTTTTCGAAGCGGAAAGGATGAAGATAAACATCAATAAACCGATATACCCTGCCATTAATTTCTATATCAACCAGTAAACCAGGAACCCTTACATTATCATCCTGTGGATCTATGATCTGTTGTTTAATGATTTTATGCTTAGTCAAAAGCATTAACCCTTTGCCAGGGTTTGTTTTCTGATACCCTTCAAATTGATATTTTCTACCCGAGTCCTCTTGTAAAAGCAGAACATCTGCATTCTGAGTTCTAAGATAGGGCCCAATATCTTTATTTCCTCCACCTCTGGTATTGAAAGAAACTACTTTTATTTCAGAATTCCCTTTTTGATCAGAATAATTCACCCACCGTTTTACAGGATTTATAAATGCCAACCCAGCAAACATAAATACAAAAGCCCGCTTTTTCCAGCTGAATACCCAGAAGATAGTTAGCACAATATATAAAATGACTAAAATCGGGAATCCCAGCGACAGTAAATTAAACCACGGAAAAATCTTTGGGGGAACATAGGCATTTAATAATGTACCTAGCAGCAAAAATAGAATTCCAAGATGTAGAATGAATAATATGAGACGGAAAATTTTCACAAGATTATTTTAATTGAATCGGTACAAATGTTTTTTCCAAATTCTTGCCAGCAGCCAACCCACCAAAGCTCCTCCTACGTGAGCCAAGTGGGCAATACCGCCTCCGTTTCCTGATAATCCAAGATATATTGAAATTACCACAATAATGGGTAACAAATACTTTACTTTAATCGGAACCGGAATAAACATAATACCAATTTTAGAATCCGGATATAATGTTGCAAATGCCGCTACTACTCCGAAAATAGCTCCAGAGGCACCCACCATTGGTGTGGCCACAATACCTTTTAAACTTTCAAGTAACTCTTTTTGTTTAAGAACGGAAGTTGTATTTCCTGCAAATTCAACACTTGCACCAGATAAATAGGCATTGACATTAAATCCTAGCTGCTCCAATTCGCGGGAAAGTTGCTGAACTTCTACAAAGTTCCATAAATTAAAAAGGAAAAATGCTCCCAAGCCACTTGCAAAGTATAAAATCAAATACTTTTTGTCACCTAAAGTCTGTTCCAGAATAGGACCAAAACTAAAGAGTGTCATCATATTAAATAAAATATGCATAATACTTCCATGCATAAACATATGGGTAATAACCTGCCATGAATGGAAAAAGGGAGAGAACGGATAAAAGCCGGCGAGATAACCAATAATCTGGTTTCCCATAAAGTAAGTAACAATAAATACTATAACATTGATTATAATAATATTCCTTGTAATTGGCGGTATATTGTCAAACATAATTTTTTAAAATTTGTTTTTAAAGTCGTTAAACGGAACTTCATAAAAACATCTTTTGCCGTCCGGTAAAAATTCCGGGAAGCCTAATGCTGTAAAGTCTTTGATAAGCTGTTCCGCATCTTTTTTATAAATAAAGTCAAATCTTGACTTCGACTGCATTTTGTTCCATTGGTTATGGTAATACTGCATGAATTCTTCTTCTGTCTTGTATTCCAGGATTTCAAAAAGATTTTCCAGGAACTTCATAGCCTGGGTTTCTTTCAGGCCTTCGGGAAGTGAATCTATTCGAAGTACACTTTCATGAGCAATTTTCATGTCAAACCCTAATTCCGGAAGATATTTTTTGATCGAATTGTATTTGGTCTTCTCGATTTCATTCATGTGGTACTCCAGAGAGAAAAGAAGAGCATGGCTGTTTGTATTTGATTTTCTGGTAGATTTATTTCCCTCAGAAACCAAAAGCCTGTGCATTCTTCCCAAATCCAGCATTAAAGTAACGTCTCCTTTATTGAAAAGCCAGTAACCATTGGGAAGTCTCATAAGGTCTTCGTCAAAATCTTCATCTTCAAACAAGTTGATCTTCGAAGGCTCTGCCGTTATATTCTGATGATACATTTCTGTAAGGTTCTGAATTTCTTCAGGATGCACTACATTTTTTTCTTCAAGGAAAGGATTATAGTCTTTATCTACAATAATTTCAGGCATTTTGATAATGCCTCCACTTATTCCGCCACCATTACCTTTACTTGGAATGGGCTTATTCATCATTTCATCCAGTTCCGGATCTCTGTCAAAATCAAGGCTTGGAGACACATTATAAATTCCTAAAGATCTTTTAATCGTTGAACGCAGTAAAGCAAAAATAAGGTGCTCATCTTCAAATTTTACTTCTGTTTTCTGTGGATGGATATTGACGTCTATTTTCTCCGGATCAAGCTCCAGGAAAAGGAAAAACGAAGGTACATATCCGGGTTGAAGCAATCCTTCAAAAGCTTCCTGTACGGCTTTATTGAAGTACGGACTTCTGAAATATCTGCCGTTTACAAAAAGAAACTGCTCTCCTCTTGCTTTCTTAGCGCCTTCGGGTTTAGCAACAAAACCGTGAAGCTTACACCAGATAATATCTTCTTTAATGGGTATCAACAGCGGCTGAAGCTTTCTTCCGAAAACATCTACAATACGCTGCATCTGGCTTCCTTTTCTCAGTCTGAAAACAGCTTCATCATCATGAAACAGAGAAAATTCCAGATTCTCATGAGCTAATGCAACCCGCTGAAACTCATCAATAACATGTCTGAATTCAACATTATTATTTTTCAAAAACTTCCTTCTTGCAGGAACGTTATAAAAAAGATTTTTTACTAAAAAGTTTGATCCGTCTGCTGTCTGAATTGGGTCCTGAAATTGGAAAACCCCACCTTCAATGTAAATATTGGTTCCGATGGAAGTATCTTTCTGTTTTGTTCTGAGCTCCACCTGAGAAACCGCAGCAATGGAAGCCAAAGCTTCTCCTCGGAATCCTTTTGTGGCAATCCTAAAGATATCTTCTGTTCCTTTGATTTTGGAGGTAGCGTGTCTTTCAAAGGCCATCCGTGCATCTGTTTCAGACATTCCTTTTCCGTCGTCTACCACCTGAATAAGGTTTTTCCCGGCATCTCTGATGATCAATTCAATCTTCGTTGCATCTGCATCTATAGCATTTTCCAAAAGTTCTTTCACGATGGATGCAGGCCTCTGCACCACCTCTCCTGCTGCAATTTGGTTGGCTACATGATCCGGTAAAAGCTGAATAATATCTGACATAAAAACGTAAATCAACTTACAAAAATAGTCAATGGAAACGGGAATTAAAATACTAAAATCGTGATTTAATATTTAATTATCAACATTTTTGCCTATTTATCCCCAACTGATTTTTTTAATGTTTGTAATGAAGGGCGTTAGCAAGTTGATCCGTCTCATCCGGAAACTTTCATTTCACCGACCATGGAAAGAGGACAAAAAACAATAAAAATACCAATAATGAAGTTAGTTTTTCAGAAAAACGCCCCTATTCCATCATAAAATAAGGGCGTTTACAGCTAGTTTATACAAAAAAATAATAGTGTGTTTTACATTTTAATCCTCAAAGACAAGTTTTCTTTTCTTCTCTCTTTTAGGAATTCCATGGATTTTCTCATACAGATAAGCAAAAATATTGGGCTTTCTGTAGATCCTGTTGTATCTGTACTTCGTATTGAAGTGACGAATATGAATTTTATAAGCATCATACCCGATGACAATCAACAGACATATACTGATTATATAGAAGACTCTGAATTCAAGATAGTAGTAAGTTAACCCTGAGAATACTGCTCCCATCACATAGGCAAGCATGATACTCATCAGAAGTTTTGCTCTGCCAATCAGTTCTCCGTTTCTTCTGTACTTTTTCTGTGTAAACATGGATACCAGGATTCCCAGGTCGGTGGTTGTTCCGGTAAGGTGGGTTGTTTTCACAGAGAAGTTGGAGATACTTGCCGTTAATCCGTTTTGCAATCCGGTAGCAAAAAGCATCAATGCTACTAAATATTCTGTTTCTTCTAATGTTTTCTGATAATAAAACTGCCCGTATATTCCTACAAAAAGAAGACATAAAATTTCCAGCGCAATAGGCATAGAATGGGCAAAATATTTACTTTTTTTATTAAAATTGATAACAATAAAGTTGGACAGAAAGCTTCCGAAGAAGAACAAAAAGATCCATCCTCCTACTACTCCTACCTGCGTCCAGTTTCCTTTACTGATTTCTGCCGCCAAAATAGCGTAGTGTCCCGTTACGTTTGATGTAAAAGAGAGAAATATCAATAGGGAAGCAATATTTATAGTACCTGCCGTAAAGGCAGTCAGCGTCCCCAACCTGATATTGTCTCCCAGTGTCCTGCTGTTACTATAATTTCTTAACATTTTTTATCTTTTTAAATAGTGTTTAATTCTTTTTAGACCTCTACAAAGATCTCCGCCAGTCTTCCTCTTTCCGGAAGCCTTTCTCTTACCTCAACTGTAATTTCGTGAGATTGAAGTTCTTTGCATTTTTTGATATAAGGAATCAGATCGAATTTGCCTTTTCCTTTGCTTTTAATAGATGGAGAATAATAAGCTTCCTCAATATTTTCTGCCTTTACATACTGGTTAAATGTTCTTTGGAAACTTCCTGTAAAGACATCACAGATGATTTTGTTAACCAGATGAGGATATTTATTACTGATAATTCCGAAGGCATCACAGAATTCCGAAGGTCTGATTTTATTGAAAATAGATGTTTTGGTACTGAACAAAAGATCTCTGATAGAATCTCCGGAATCATACCCGGAAGTCAGAAGGATATTATATTGGTTCTGATCTTCTGATGCCTCTTTCTCTTTAAGTACTTTTTTCAATATGTTCAATGACTCAAGAGAGTAATCTGTTGCAATTAAAATTGTTTTAGCCATGTTCTTTATTATTTTGTATCGTGTTTATCTTTTTTGATGATACAAAACTAGAACGACCATATTAGAAGGTCTTTGGAATAGAATTAAAATGTGATTAAAGAGATTAAAATGAGATTAGAAAATTGTTAAGGGGAGTTAATATAACGAAAAATCAAAATCGAAAAAGAGTGAACATACCCACACAACACCCTGACTATCAAAACAAACAAGGTAAAAACAGTTTAATAAAGTTCAGGATAAAGATATTTATTTGTTGATCTCTTCTCCTTTCTGCATCATACTATAGAAATTAGGAAAACGCATCTGTACAGTGGTTCCCTGATTCTCATGGGAGCTTACAATCAGTTCACCGTGGTGCATTCTTACGATATTTCTGGCCAATGGAAGCCCGATTCCGTAGCCTTCGTAATTATTGGTATTGGAAGCTCTGAAGAACGGATCGTAGATTTTATTCATTTCTACCTCCGGAATTCCGATTCCATTATCTTTTACAATAATATAAACGTCTGTATTGGTAGCTCCTAATGAAACTTTAACCTGCTGGAAATTAGAGTATTTACATCCATTACTGATGATGTTGGCCACTGCAAGATGCAATAGCTGTTCATTCCCCTGTACTTTTAATTTTTTAGGATTATCGGGAAGCATGCTGATATCCAGATAAATATTATTTCTGGAATCAATCCTTCTGAGGGTTTCTATGACATCCCAAAGCAGCTGGTCAATTCTCACCTTATCCATCTTCTGGATCTTTCCGTCAAATCCGGTTTGGGCAATCATTAAGAGTGCTTTGATCTTTTTATCCAGCTTTTCAGCTTCATCCAGAATAATCCCCAGAGTTTCTTTATATTCGTCTGCGGTTCTGCTGATGGAAAGCGCTACATCCGCTTCTCCCATAATGGAAGTCAAAGGAGTTCTCAATTCGTGGGAAACATTTCCGATCAGGTGATTCTGGGTTTCGAAAGACGTTTCAATACGGTTGAGCATATCGTTGAAAGTATCTACCAACTCATTCAACTCCTTATTATCAGGCTGTGCTTCCAATCTTAAGTGAAGGTTTTCTGAACTGATCTCCTTTACTTTTCCGGTAATTTTTAATATTGGCCTGAATAACGTTTTTGAAAGATAAAACGAAAAGATCATACTAAAGAACAGCGATAATACGATACAGGTAAGCAGTGTTCTTTTTAAAAAACCCAGATAGTAAACAACATAGTGGTTTTTGGCAGAAGCTATCGCAATATAATCTTTATCATCGTATCTGAAACTCTGCCCAATGTAATAGAATTCCTGATCATTATAATTGGATTCCCCTTCTTTGATGATATTTTTAAAGAAGTAAGCTGGAATATGGACTTCCTGGGATATTTTTTTGAAATTGGAGTCGGTAGGAACCGCAAAAACATAGTCTTTTTCCATCGGAAGTTCTTCATCATTCAGGCTGCTGAGAACATAGTTTTCCGGAAGGTCAAGATGGTCTTTGCTCTTTTCAATCTGAACAATAGTAGCTGTTCTGATCTTCAGCAGTTCATAAAACCTCTGATGTGAAAAATTAACGATTGAAAAGTACACCAAACCACTGAACAGCAAAATGATGGCGGTAAAAACCAGCATTAAAAGTACCATCGTTTTGGTTTGATTTGTAATCACTTTATTAAACATTCATTATGTTTTTTTCAACACATACCCCATTCCTATCACGGTATGAATCAATTTATTATCATCCTGGCTATCCAGTTTTTTTCTTAAATAGTTTACATATACATCTACTACATTGGTTCCCAACTCATAGTTTACTCCCCACACTGCGTCCAGAATTTCCGCTCTGGAAATTACTTTTTCCGGATTATTCAGGAAATACAACAGGAGTTTATATTCTGTGGAAGTAAGGGAAATGTCTTCTCCCGAACGGGTTACCTTCTTTGTATAATCATTCACCATCAGATCAGAAAACTGAAATACATGTTCATTATCCGGTTCCGGTTCAGTAACTTCCTGCGGACCGTTGTTGTTGCTTCTTCTTAGCAGAGATTTCACACGGGCAACCAGTTCAATAAATTTAAAAGGTTTTACCAGATAATCATCTCCACCACTTTCCAGTCCCAGAACAATATTTTCAGAAGTTCCCAAAGCCGTCAGAAATAAAATCGGAACACTCTGATTGGTTTTTCTTATCTCTTTACACACATCCAAACCATTCATTTCCGGAAGCATGATATCTAAAATAACAAGATCGAAATCGTTAGCCTGTACCAGCTGTACTCCTGTGCGTCCGTCAAAAGCCACAGAAATTTCATATCCGTTTTCCTGAAGTCCTTTTTTAATAAAGGATACCACGCTTGTTTCGTCTTCGATAAGAATAATTTTTTTCATAAATGAAATAAGGAGTTTTACAAAAATAGGGAATTTTTCCTGGGATGGGCAAACCTGAAACAGAGAAAGGAAAGGAGGCTAGAAGATGGGAGTCTATTACGACCTTTTTATGATTCGGTTCAGATGAATTAGATTTAACGCAAAATCCGCAAGGCATTTTCAACATAAAATTATAAAATGATCGCAAGGGCGTTTCACTATGCAATGATCGCATTCTTAGCTGAACGAAGGCCCTCGCGATCGAAAATAAAACAGTATAATAAACTTACTAGCTTTGCGTTTTTCATTTTTCCACTTTTGTATCACTTTACCTTTTTATGAATTCCTCTTTTTACCATACAACCTATATAGAATAATATTACCTTTGTTTTTAATAGAATGATGAATAAATAATTCAGGTTAAATTGCATAGCGTATGAACGACTTTTTAATAGGTATCGGCAAGAGATTAAAGGATATTAGAAAAAAGAATAATTTAACCATTAATGATCTGGCTTTCAAAGCAAATGTGAGTAACGGTCTTGTTTCCAGAATTGAAAACGGAAGAACAATTCCTTCCCTTCCGGTTTTACTGGATCTGATACAGTCTCTTGAGATTGATGCCAGTTATTTTTTTGAGGGTGTTGAGAAAAAATCCAATGCCAAATTCATCTATGTTCCGAAAGAGAGCCAGCAGGTTATAGAAAAAGAGGTAGAAGCTGAAGGATTCAAGTATATGCATATTTTTAGCAAGAGTCTTCATTCTTTGGGTTTTGAAGCGGTATTGTTAACGCTCGAACCCAATTCTAAAAGAGAAAAGGTAATTACGGATGCCTGGGAATTCAAATATATTCTGAAAGGAGAAGTGAAATATGTGATTGATAATGAAGAAATCATCTTAAAAGAGGGAGATTCTTTATATTTCAATGGAAAATTTCCTCACGTTCCGGTAAGCATCAGTAATGAAAGCTGTGTGATGCTTGTGCTTTACTTTTATACTGCTTAATAGCAATTTTTAACGCAAAGTTTTTATTACTAAACCTTATACTTTTAAGGGAGCAAAGACTGGAATCAATTTCATTGATTCTTTCTAAGCGTATGCAAATGAAAATGTTTCTTCAGCGACAAAGTCGCAGCCTTTGCTCTCTTAAAATATATCACTTAACTTATTAAACTTTGCGTTAAATAATAATCGCTTATTTATTTTATATATCATCCTTCAATTTTTAAATTCCAAATCATTACAAAAGTTTACAAATATGCAACTTTTATTTTTCCATTTTCTTTCTAAATGAACGAAATATGAACAAAAATACGGCTATTTTCGGCAGGTTTCTATTCTTTTTATTCCCTTGAAATATTTACAAAAAACGTTGAAGCAGGTACTTCAAAACCCATTTTATTAAATTTTCAAAGGATAGGTTTTATACTTTTTAAAGTAAAAATAGCGTAACAAATCAGACGTATTTGTTAATCAATACTTAATACAAAATATTTATATATATTAAAATTATTGGCGTGATTTGCATAAAAAATTTAATATATGTAAAAATGAAAACAAATTTAGAGAAATTACTTACCCTTGTTTTTGTCTGTTTCATGATCTTTGTTTCAGCGCAAAAGCAGTTAATTATAGGAACTGTTCTCGACGACAGCCAAGCTCTCCCTGGAGCAACAGTCAAAATAAAAGGCTTATCTAAGAATATAACCACTGATATTGAAGGAAAATTTACCATCAATGATATCAAAGAAGGCCAATATACATTACAAATCAGCTATATAGGATATGAATCTTCCGAGGTTACTATTGACCTGAAATCAGAACAAACTGTTGATCTAGGAATCATCAAACTTTCCCAGCCGAGAAAAAACATTGATGAAGTAGTGGTTACCGGAACGTTGAAAAATACAGAAGCAAGAGCCCTAAACCTTCAGAAAAATGCAATCAATATTACCAATGTCATTGCCTCTGACGGAATTGGAAAACTACCGGACAGAAATGCTGCAGAGACCGTACAGCGTGTACAGGGAGTTTCTATTGAAAGAGACCAGGGAGAAGGAAGATTTGTTTCTCTGAGAGGACTTCCGCCATTCTGGGCTTCCACCACCATCAACGGAAACAGGCTTCCCACTGCTGAAGAGGAAACAACTTCCAGAGCAACAGCTTTCGATTTCTTTCCTACGGAACTGATCTCCTATGTACATGTAAATAAATCATTTACCCCAGATATTGAAGCTGACGGAATTGGTGGTGGTGTCAACTTTATTACCAAAACACCACCAATGAAAACAGAGTTCAAAGCTACTGTAGGAAGTGGTTATAATGCAAAATCTGACAAAGGCGTTTACAACCTTGGATTTTTATATGGAGGAAGAACAAAGGATAAGAAATTCGGGTATTTATTCAATTTTGCCCATTTCATCAGAAACTGGTCTACAGATAATTTTGAAGCCAGAAGAAGTGGTGACGAAGGTGTTTTCAGACTGGAGCTTCGTGATTATAACGGAGTTAGAAAGACAACGGGAATCAACACTGCTTTTGAATATGTGCTGTCACCAAAAACAACCTTCTATTTAAAAGGAATGTATGGTACATTATCAGATGATGAAACCCACTACAAGCATAGAATCCGATTTGATAAGTTCAGCAGTGCCAATAATACAGCAAGAGTGGAGCTTCAGAATATCCACAACTTACTGATCACAGAGCTTACTTCTGTTTCGTTGGGAGCCGTTCATCAATTAAATAAAGGAAAAATCGACTGGGATTTATCTTACTACGACAATAAATTCAAGTATGGAAATATTCCTGACAAGCAAAACAATTCTTACTATGTCATCAAATACACACAATCCGGTGTAGGCATCAATCCAGATTATATTTCCAATCATGGAAATGGCCCAAGAGCTTACTGGAAAGCTGATGGCGGTAAATTAGATTATAAAAACCCTGACGCTTTGTTTGGTTTCTACAGCGATCCCAACTTTAAAATGGATGCTTCCCAGATGAGATTTACAGATCTTGAATTCTATAAAGTTTTTGTGGAGGAAAAAGATAAGATTGTAGCCGCATTCAATCATGAGATCAATGCTTCTGATAAGTTGATTTTAAAATATGGTTTTAAATACCGGGATAAGGAGCGTAATGCAAAGTTCTCTGATATTTTCTACAACTGGAACAATGGTACTGCCCCTCTACTGTCTGAGTATTCACAATATATCACAACACAGCCCAATGGACCGAAATATTTAAGGGAAATGAATGCTCATATCGGCAATACTTTTGGCCCCGTACTTTCTACAACAGGAATGAATCAGTTTTGGTATCAGAATCAGGGAAATCTAAAGATCAATACCGCGGATTCCGAAGCATTGGAATACAACAAAGCATTAGGAAGAAACTTTGATGTGTTTGAAAAACATGCAGATGCTTACGGAATGGCAACGTATAAGCTGAATGACAAGATCACCATTTTAGGAGGAATCAGATTATCCAATACCAATACTAAGGTAAGAGGGTACAGTGTGAATGATAATATACTTACTCCGGTAGAAAACACCAAAAACTATCTGGCTGTTCTTCCAATGGTTCATTTGAAATATACGCTGAATGATAAAACCAATCTTCGTTTTGCTGCTACAAGAACGTTCTCAAGACCCAATTTTGGGGATCTTACCCCTGGAGGAACTTACATTGAAGCAGACAACGAATTCAAAGGCGGAAACCCAAATCTTAATCCTACCTATTCTCTGAATTTTGATTTGATGGGAGAATATTATTTCTCCAACGTAGGGATTCTGAGTGGTGGCGTTTTCTATAAATCAATTACAGATCCTATTTTCCAGGATTCTTTTATCGGAAGCTACAACGGAATGAATGGCGTACAGTTTACAGCTCCTAACAACGGAAAAGCAGCATGGTTAGGAGGAATTGAACTGGGAATCAACAAACGCTTTGACTTCCTTCCAGGATTCTTACAATACTTTGGAGTACAATTGAACGCCACCTTCATGACTTCTGAAATGGAAAAGCCAAGCGGAAGAAAAGTAGCACTTCCTTACCAGGCAAAGGAATTGTACAATGCACAGCTTTTCTTTGAGAAAAAAGGATTCAATGCAAGACTGGCTTACAACTACAAAGGAAAGTACGCAGTAGAATATGCTGAAGAAGACATCAATGATTCTTATTATGGCAAATACAGCAATCTTGATTTCGGAGGTTCTTATCAATTTACCAAATACCTGACTTTATATGCGGATGTGAACAATATTCTGAATAAACCTCTGATCTATCACTTTGGTAAAAATGAAGACCGCCCAGAGCAGGTAGAATATTATGGAGTACGATTCAACCTTGGAGTAAAACTGAACTTCTAAACCAATACCATGGCCAGAACCATCAATAAAAAAACACTCGTAACACTGAAAGCCGCTTTTGCTGCTTTTGGTGTTTACTTCTGCATGTACGGTTTTCGAAAACCTTTTACTGTAGCTTCTTTCGAAGGACTTTCCTATTGGGGAGTTGATTATAAGATCCTGATTATCATTGCTCAGGCAGTAGGGTATTTTATCTCAAAATTTATCGGGATTAAATTTATCTCTGAACTGAAACCTCAGAAAAGACTCACCTATCTGTTTGTTTTTATTGTTATTGCAGAGCTTGCTTTGCTGGGGTTTGCTGCCGTTCCTGCTCCATACAATATTATATTTATGTTCATCAACGGGATTCCGTTAGGAATGATCTGGGGAATTGTTTTCTCTTACATTGAGGGACGGAAGACCACGGAAATTATCGGTCTGTTTTTATGCTCAAGCTTTGTGGTTTCTTCAGGATTTACCAAATCTGTAGGGAAATTTCTGATGGATACTTTCTCCATTTCAGAATTCTGGATGCCATTTTCTGCCGGACTTATTTTCGTTATTCCTCTGATTCTTTTCGGATTGCTTCTTGAAAAGATTCCGCAACCTACAGAAGAAGATATTTTGCTTAAAAACAAAAGAGAACCGTTGAATGGTAAGGAAAGAAAAGCGCTCATCCAGCAATTCTTTGTTCCCATTGTATGTATTATATTTTTGTACATCTGTTTAACCGTTTTAAGGGATTTCAGAGATAATTTCAATCGTGAAATCTGGGACGGACTGAATTTTAGTTTTGACAGTTCTATTTTCACCTTAACAGAAATTCCTATTGCCATAATGGTACTTTTGATCTTAAGCTTTATGGTAAAAGTAAAGAACAATAAAAAGGCATTTGCTTATTATCACTATATTCTTTTTGCCGGGATTATTACTGTAGGACTTTCTACTTATCTGTTTCAGCAGGGTTCTTTATCTCCCTTTTTATGGATGACGATTTCAGGTTTCGGAATGTATATCTGTTATATTCCTTTCAACGGAATTTATTTTGACCGGATGATTGCCGCTTTTGAAATTAAAGGAAATGTAGGGTTTCTCATCTATATTGTAGATTCATTCGGCTACTTGGGAAGTGTTCTGATTCTTTTGTATAAAAACTTCGGTTCGGCTCAGACTTCATGGTTACACTTTTATATCAACTTAAATTATATCATCACCATTGCGGTTTTCATCCTTTCAGTGATTGCTTTTATGGCTTTCAGAAATAAGTCAAAACCCAAATCTAATTCTAATCAATTCATCAATTTCGATACGTCGAAAATTTTATAAATACTCGTAAAATGACAACAAAATTTGATTTACTCGTTGTAGGAGGTGGAATTTTAGGAACATTCCACGCTTATCATGCGTTGAAAAAAAATCTTAAGGTAGCTTTACTGGAAAGAAACTCCATTCCTCAGGGTGCCACCGTAAGGAATTTCGGACAGGTAGTGCCTTCCGGAATGGATCTTAAATGGCAGAATTTCGGAAGAGAAAGTCTTGCAATATATAACGAACTTCATACTCAGGCAGATCTTACCATCAGACAAAACGGATCTGTTTATATCGCTTCAAATGATGAAGAACTTCAGCTGATTGAGGAGCTTTATGAAATCAACAGAAACAATAATTATGAATCTGTTTTATTATCAAAAGGCGACTGTATCAAAAAGTTTGACGGCCTTCGTTCTGATTATTGTAAAGGAGGATTATTTTTCCCTCAGGAACTGTCTGTAGACTCTGCTGATATGATTGTAAAGCTTCACAAACTGCTGCAGGAAAAAATGGGATTGCAGATTTTCTATAATACAACCGTTTTAGAAACCAGAGAAGATAATGAGAAATGTACGGCTGTAACCGCAGAGGGAACAGAATTCAATGCTTCTAGAATCATTATATGCGGTGGTCATGAGTTCAAAACGCTGTACCCTAATGTATTCAATGACAGCGATCTTGAAGTAAGTAAACTTCAGATGCTTCAGACCAAACCGCAAGGAATCTATTCACTTCAGGGAAATATCCTTACAGGGCTTTCTGTGAGAAGGTATGAATCTTTCAGTGAATGTCCTTCTTTTCAGAAAATCAAGGCTTTAGAAGATCCTACCTCGTTTGAAAAGAAATACGGAGTTCATATTTTATTCAAGCAGGCGCTGGACGGTTCTGTCATCATAGGAGATTCTCATGAGTATGCTGATGCTAAAAATGCTGATGACCTTGGCTATGATCTTAATATGGAGATTGATGAATTTATGATCCATGAGGCAAAGAAAATTATTGATCTTCCCACGTATGAAATCCAGAGAAGATGGTTCGGAATCTATTCCCAGTGCAAAACAAAAGATATTTTTGAACACAGTCCATCTGCCAATATTCATATTATAACAGGTATCGGAGGGAAAGGAATGACGGGAAGCGGTGGCTTCTCCAAGTTTACTATTGAAAAAATTTACACATAAAATTGAAATGAAAAATATAGAATTATTAGTTCTGGATATGGCCGGAACAACAATTGACGAGGACAATGTAGTCTACAAAACACTTACCAATGCAGTGAATGATTACGGCTATGTGGTAAGCCTTGAAAAAGTATTATCCAGCTGTGCCGGAATGGAAAAACTGGAAGCTATCACAAGTCTTTTAAGGGAAATCAATGGCAATGAGGAAGATGCTCCTGCTATTTTTGAGAATTTCTCTGATCAGCTTAAAGAGTCTTACCAAAACCTTGAAGTAAAACCCATTAACGGAACGGAAAACTTCCTGCTCCGTATGAAGTCTCAAAACAAAAAGATCGTGTTGAATACAGGATATACTTCTGAAATTGCTCATCAGCTTCTGAATAAACTCAACTGGAAAGAAAGTATTCATTTTGATGCCTTAATTACGGCAGATGATGTTTCAGAAAGCCGCCCAAGCCCGGAAATGATCCATCTTGCGATGAAGAAATTCAATATCACGGAAGCCAATAAGGTTTTAAAGGCAGGTGACTCTGTTATTGATATCGAAGAGGGCAAAAATGCAGGTTGCGGACTTACAGTAGCCGTTCTCTCAGGAGCACAAGGCAAAGCAGAGCTTGAAAAAGCAGCGCCCGATTATATTCTGAACACCATTTCTGAAGCAGAAGGTATTCTTTAACAACTTCTTTTCAAAAACTTTTTTTACTACTTCTTGACACAAATGTTTTCATGCTAACCCATTGAAAATGTTTGTGTTTTTTGAACCACCCCTTCAAATTTTCAATTTGACACCCCTCCGGAGGAGGGGAATATCGTACGTTCGATTGAATATTGATCAAAACCGGAAATTTTCGGAATCTTTTGGGAACTTTATATTCTTAAAGCTTATAACTTAAAATAAGCAGTGTTAATCACTTTTCTGACTTTTGTGGTTAACCATTTCATTCTTTTTTCTGGAACTTTTTAATTATCAATTAATTAATTTACAGTTCACACATGTTTACAAATAGTAAATTAATTTTACAATAGTTAAAAATAAATTACTATTTGTAAACTTTTACGATTCAAAAACTTATTTTCCCTATGAAAACAAAACTATTCTCAATGGCTGTTGTAATGAGCTGTTTCCTTGGAGCTCAGACCAAAAAAGTTCTTTTTATCGGTATTGACGGATGTCGTGCAGATGTCATGATGTCTACTCCCACTCCTAACATTCAAAATCTTATCAGTCAGTCGATTTATTCTATTGATGGGCTTTGCGCCGCCACTACCTGGAGCGGAAACGGATGGAGCACTATGCTTACCGGCGTATGGCATACAAAGCATAATGTTCAGGACAATAATTTTACCAGTCCAAACTACATCAATTATCCTGATTTTTTAACCAGAGCAGAAACTTACAATCCCAGCCTGAGAACAGTTTCTCTGGCACATTGGTCACCTATTAACGATAAGATTGTACAGAATGCGGATGTAAAAACCAATCTGGCAACAGATCTTGCCGTGAAAAATGCAGCTATAACCGCTTTGCAGAATGACAACCCTGATATTCTCTTTGTAGACTTTGATGATGTAGATCATGCAGGACATTCTTATGGATTTTCATCAAGCATTCCTCAGTATGTATCTTCAATTAAAACAACAGATACTTATATCGGAGAAATTGTCACTGCTATGAAGAACAGACCTTCTTACAGCAATGAAGACTGGCTGGTAGTACTCACTACAGACCACGGAGCAATAGAAAGCTCTCATGGTGGAGGAAATCTTTCTGAAAGAAACATTTTTACGGTATATTCCAATCCGGGATTTATTCCTCAGCAAATCAGCAAAACAATCCTTGAATCCAATAAGACATTCAATCAGTTGAATTTCCCTGCAGGAACCTATGCAAAACCATCTAACCAGACTCCTTTCAATTTTGGTGCGAATCAGGATTTTACGATTGAGTTTTGGGTAAAACCAAATGCAGCTTATTCAAGTGATCCTGTTATGATCAGTAATAAAAACTGGGCTAACGGAAAAAATAAAGGATTTGTTTTTTCAGGGTATTCCGGACAGACTTTTAAAATGAATATTGGCGATGGAACCAACAGAATTGATCTCGTTGGAGGAAAAGTGGAAACGAATAAATGGAAACATATTGCTGCCAGCTTTGACAGAGATGGCCTTGTCACATTGTATGAAGACGGTGTTCCGGTAACTTTTGCGAAAATGAATACCATCGGAAATATTGATTCCGGGCTTCCTTTAACCTTAAATCAGGATGGAACCAATGCTTATGGAATCAATCTGGCAGCTTCATATAAAGATGTAAGAATCTGGAAATCTGCTCTTCCCAATGATGTTATCGTGAATTGGGCTAATCAGGATATTACACCTTCACATCCTTATTATGCTCAGTTAGTGGCCAATTGGAAATGCAATGGAACTTCCGGAAATATGTTGGCAGATTCAAGTCCAAACACCAATAACATGGCTATTACAGGTTCTCCGACTTATAATGCCAATACGGTCAACAATTTTAAAGTGTATGATTATACAGCTACAACAAGAGAAACAGATCACTTTCCTACCGTACTGAACTGGCTTTGTATTCCGGTACAGGCTTCATGGGGAATTGATGGAATCAACAGAATTCCGGCATGTTCTAAAGAAATATTAGCGGCAAAAGATTCCAAGGTAATCGCTGATGATTTTAAAATTTATCCCAATCCTGTTTCAACATTCATTGGAGTTCAGTATCAATCTGAAGATAAGGATATTAAAGCAGAAATCATCGACAGTAAAGGAGCAATTGTTTCAGCATCACATTTACAGTCTTCAAGAGGATATTACGATGAAAAAATCAATATTGGAAATCTTCCGGCAGGTGTATATTATATTAAAATCAACGGAAGTAAAAAATCACTGACCAAGACATTCATCAAGAAATAAAACAGTAAAGCAATTAGATTTAAATTTTGATATTAGAACAAGGATATTCCTATCCGAGTTCTAATATTTTTTTTGCTTATTTATTGAAAATCAATTCCATTCTAACATCTGCACGGTCGTACTCAGCATGACCGATAGGTGTATGGATAAAGCCCAGTTTTTCATAAAGTTTAATAGCAGGAACCAAAATAGAATTGGTAACTAAAAAGACTTTTTCTGCGTTCAATTCTTTCGCTTTTTCCACTAAGGCATTTCCCAACAGATAACCTAATTTTTTCCCCTGAGCTTTAGGACTTACGGCCATCTTTGACAGTTCAAAAGTAAGAGGATTGTTCTCCGTTTTTACTAATGCACAGGTTCCTACCACTTCTCCATTCAGCAACGCAAAAGCAATGTGTCCGCCTTTATTTAAAATCTCTTCTTCCGGATGATCCAGAAGTTTATAATCTCCCGATTCCATTACAAAAAAAGTCTTGATCCACTCTTCATTCAAAGCTTTGAAAGCTTCTTTATAATGAGGTTCATACGCTGTAATTTTTACTTCATTCTTAATATCATTCATCGCTATAAGGTTTATTAAATTCTGTTTTTTATCATTTTTCCCAACTTCTCCAGGTCGCTTTCCACCCTATCAGTCCATTCCAGGGCATAGTTCAGCCGCATACAGTTCTGATACTGATTATATTGAGAAAACATTCTTCCCGGTGCAAAGTTCACTTTTTGGCTGACAGCGATATCATAAAGATCTTCTGTACAAATTCTCTTATCAAGCTCCAGCCAGAGCATAAAGCCTCCTTTCGGTTCTGAAATCTTTGTATTATCAGGAAAATACTCAATCACCGACTTCTGGATCTGAAGGTAGTTGGCATATAGTTTTTTTCTGAACATTCTCAAATGATGATCATACCGTCCGTGCGCAAGGAAATCCGCAATCACATCTGAAAACAAAGAAGGTCCGCTCACCGTCTGAACCAATTTCTGACGGATAATTTTTTCCTTAAATTTTCCTGGAGCCACCCATCCTACCCTAAAACCCGGAGCCAGTGTTTTGGAAACCGAACCTACCCACATTACAATTCCTGCTTCATCATAAAACTTACACGGCTTTGGTCTTCCCGCTCCGAAGTAAATGTTACCATACACATCATCTTCCACCAAAGGAACATTGTACTCGGTAAGCATTTTCACCAGTTCTTTTTTGTTCTCATCAGGCATTTGAAACCCTAACGGATTGTTATAATTCACTACAAAACAACATGCAGAAAGCTTCGGAAGTACCTTTTTTAAAGCATCAAGATCCACTCCTGTAATGGGATGCGTAGGAATTTCTACAGCTTTAAGCCCCAATAACTGAATGGCCTGAAGAATTCCGAAATATACAGGACTTTCCACCGCCACAGAATCTCCCGGCTTGGTCACTGCCATTAAGCAGTTATAAACGGCATTCATCGCTCCGGAAGTAATGACCAGATCATCTTCTGTAATTTTCCCTTCCATTACCATAGACCATTTGGCGATTTCTCTACGCAGAATTTCGCTTCCCTGCACAGGTTCATAATTGGTTCCGCTGTCACTCTTCCTTTTCATCACATCAATCATACATTTCTTCATTTTGGCAACCGGAAGGAGACTTTTCCCCGGAATTCCAAGAGCGAACTGCGTAACATCTGTACCTCCGATGCTCCCAAATACTTTATCAATAAGATCCTGAGGGGTATTTTTACCTTCCGAAACCTTCATCTGTGCTACAGAAGGCAATGCCAGTTTTCTTTGGGAAGTCTGGCTTACATAATATCCGTATTTCGGACGCGATTCTACAAGAGAACGGCTTTCCAGCTCCATATACGCTTGCTTTATTGTATTCAGGCTCACGTTGTATAATTTCTGGGCACTTCTCAGTGAAGGCAGCCTGTCTCCAAACTGCAGGGTTTCACTTTTAATCTGCTCTGTGACAGAATTGGCTATTTTAAGGTACAGAACATCTTTAGGCATTGAATCAGGGTTTTAAGTAAATGTACAATTTTATCCTGCTTTATTCAGGATTCAGCCAGCTAATCACACTGCTGATACTGCTTTTTAACTGTTCCGGATCTTTGAAATTCGGCGTATTATTATTTTTTAAATATCTTTCAGCACGGGAAAAAAAGTTTCTTTTCTCTACTTCTGGCATTTTGTTTTTATCATAAACTTTGAAAGAGATTTCATTTTTTTCATTAATGATAAGGCTGGCAAAAGCAACTACTATATTTCCGTTTTTAGCCAAAAGAAAAGGAAGTCCGAAATTCTGATCTGCTTTTTTCACATTCTGGATCTCCAGAAAAATAGTTTTAAGCATCCCCATATCTGAGATATACGCTTCAGCATATTGAAACGGCTTCTGCTGTTGAATGGTTGTTTCCATATTTTCTTCTTTAGCTAAACAAAATTATGGAGTATTTAATTTTGGATACAGATACAGAACTAAACAATATTACGGGTACAGATTTTTACGTTCCGGATCCAATATGCAAATATATTTAGCTAAAATTGTATTCTCTGTTTTATCTTTGCAAAAAGTATTAGACAAAATGAGCTTCTTTGGAACGAATATTAAGAAAATAAGACAGGTAAAAGGAATAAGCCAAAAAGCATTTGCTGACCTTCTTGATCTGAACAGAGGTGTGATAAGCTCTTATGAAGAAGGCCGTGCCGAACCTAAGATTGAAACAATATTAAAAGTTGCCCATCATTTTAACCTTACTCTTGATCAATTACTGACTGAATCTTTACAGGCAGGGCAATTAGTAAGTGTTTCTGACACGGATCAGCTTATGCTTTTTCCAGAATTAGAGATCCTGAATAACAAAGAAGAACAGACAAAAACAGAGAAAAATAATCCCAACTCCTCAATATTGCAAAAAATATTAGCATCCGTTGATCTTGTATATGAATTTACTCCTGAAAAACACCTGCTTGCCCACTATCAATACGGTGATGTTTTATTTTTAAATAAGGCTGATATACATACAGAGCCCTTCAACAATTTATTAGTTCACACCAATGGAAACCTTCAGTATGCAATTGATAATCAAACACTAAACAGAAATACTCAGGAATATTATAAGATTGTTGGATACATTTCAATGGGTGAAAAAAATATATTTACAGGCATCTTTGAAAGGCTGGAGAAGTTGGAAAGTAAAGGATAGTTTATTTAAACAGGAAAAAAAAATCCCCATACAGTAAGCTGTAGAGGGATTTTTATTAGCTATCAGATTTTATTTAAAATCTTTTTCTTCAATATTTTTATTATAGTACAAATCCACAAGATTGGCTTCCTGATTTCCATCTTCAGAAACAAAAGTCAATTTATTAGCATACCAAAGATCTCCGAATTTCTTGTAATCACTTTGTAAAACCGTTGAAAACGCATTCTTTTCTCCATTTTCAACAGTCTCTTCTTTACTTAGGAAGAATGATTTCACATCGTAATACAGATAAGTCACTTTTCCTGTTATATAGGTTGCCTTTATTTTATAATACATCTTATCCGGATTCTCATCAATAAGTTCAATCTTGTACAGTTTAGGATCTATATAAGCCAACTCATTGATGATATATTTTCTGTCAGTTTTATCCTTGAATACAGCAGGATCAGCCAGTTTTCTTTCACCGTTGACCAACTCGTATCCCGTTTTCCCGTCAAACCAGGATCTGTATACGATCCTTCCCTGATACTCAATTTCAAAACTTCCTTTGTTCGGCACCATTTCTTTTGTGATCCAGTTTACCTTACGGCCATCCATTACTGTTTCTGATTTGGAATAAAGTGTTTTTATACTGCTTAAAAACTTTTTCCCTCCTTCTGCCTGAATGGCTTTTTCAATAATTTCCTGAGCTTTTTTCTCGTTGGATGTCTGTGAGAATAATGGATGAGAAGCAGCTATCATCGTAACTGCTAAAATGGTATTCAATAATTTCATGGTTTTATTTTTCTGAAGCAAATTTACCAAAAGGCATTTTAATTTTTAAAGATATTTTAGTTTTTGCCTAATAAAAACAAAAATCCCTCCGTAATCAAATTACAGAGGGACTTGTACCCCAGACGGGACTTGAACCCGTACGTCCTTGCGGACACAGGATTTTAAGTCCTGCGTGTCTACCAGTTCCACCACCAGGGCATGGTGTGGGCAAAAAAAAAGATCCGAACCAAGGGTTCCAACCTTTTCTGTGACTCTGTGAAGAGCCTTTTCGCATAGTGCGGATGAAGGGACTCGAACCCCCACGCCTCACGGCACCAGATCCTAAGTCTGGCGTGGCTACCAATTACACCACATCCGCTGATTTTTGCTGATCTGAATTTCAGATTCAACCTTATTTCTTACAAATATAAAATATTTTATTTAAAGAACACTCTCTAATTAAAACAAAAAACCCTCCGTAAGATATTACAGAGGGTCTTGTACCCCAGACGGGACTTGAACCCGTACGTCCTTGCGGACACAGGATTTTAAGTCCTGCGTGTCTACCAGTTCCACCACCAGGGCATGGTGTGGAGCGAAAAACGGGATTCGAACCCGCGACCCCAACCTTGGCAAGGTTGTGCTCTACCAGCTGAGCTATTTTCGCATAGTGCGGATGAAGGGACTCGAACCCCCACGCCTCACGGCACCAGATCCTAAGTCTGGCGTGGCTACCAATTACACCACATCCGCTGGTTTTTTTATACTGTAAGTTTTAAAGAGCTTGCTTCGTTTTTGTGAGTGCAAATATAGGACAATTTCCTTTACTACCAAACTTTTCAGGAAAAAAAATTAAATTTTCCATATTTTTTTTTCACGTCACCTTTTATTACATTTCATTTTCTTATTTTTACATCGTTAATATTTACAATATGGAATTACAAGGAACGGTAAAGAAACTTTTTGATGCTCAAACATTTGCGAGCGGGTTTCAAAAAAGAGAAATGGTTATTTTGACCCAGGAACAGTATCCACAGCCAATAAACATAGAATTTTTATCTGATAAAATCAGTTTATTAGATAACCTTAAAGAAGGAGAAAACGTAAAAGTAGGAATCAACATCAGAGGGAGAGAATGGGTTTCTCCTCAAGGTGAAACTAAATACTTCAACTCTATTACAGGCTGGAGAGTAGAGAAAGTTTTTGAAAACGCTTCAGAACCAACTCAGGCAATGCCTCAACAATCAGCATCTCCCGTTTCTAACGAGAATCCTTTTGCCGGAGACGATGATGATGATTTACCTTTTTAATTAAAGAATAAAGATCAAATATAAATCCTGCTTTTTGAAGTGGGATTTTTTTTCTAAAAATGGTCCGATTAGACGAAAACGAGATTTCATTTCCTGATCCTGAGCTGTATGAGGGTCATGAAGGGGTGGTTGCTTTTGGAGGCGACCTATCTGTAGAACGCATTTGGTTTGCTTATCAACTGGGTATTTTTCCCTGGTACAATCCCGGAGAAGAAATCCTCTGGTGGTGCCCTGATCCGAGATTTGTTCTGGTTCCGGAAGAATTAAAGGTTTCAAAATCAATGAGAAAGGTCCTGAACAGAAATGTTTTTACTTTCTCAGAGAATCAGAGTTTCAGAGAAGTGATCAGAAACTGTCAGCAGGCGACCCGCAAAGGACAGTCAGGAACATGGCTTTCCGAAGAATTGATGAATTCTTTTATCAAGCTTCACGAATATGGCCTGGCCAAAAGTATTGAAGTATGGCAGGAAGGAGAACTTGTAGGCGGCTTTTACGGATTACAGATTGGGAACGTCTTTTGTGGCGAAAGCATGTTTGCAAAAGTAAGCAATGCATCCAAAGCTGGATTTATCCACTTCGTAGAAAACAACAAAGACAAGATAGAATTAATTGACTGTCAATCCCATACAGAACATCTTGAAAGTTTAGGAGCAAAAATGATTCCTAAAAAAGAATTTCTAAAAATCTTACACGAAAATAATGAACGCAGATAAAGAAAAATGGGTTCTTCTGGTTATCCTGAGTATTATCTGGGGATCATCCTTTATTTTAATCAAAAAATCGCTGGAACATTTTAATCCGTATCAGGTAGGATCTTTAAGGGTTCTTATTGCAGGGATTATTTTACTTCCGGTTGCTATTTCCAATTATAAGCTCTTTCCTAAAAAACATCTGAAATGGCTAATTTTGGCAGCTTTTACAGGGAATTTTATTCCTATGTTTTTGTTTCCGATTGCAGAAACAGAAGTAAGCAGCAGTATTGCAGGGATTATCAATTCAATGATGCCTATTTTCGTGATTATTGTAGGTGCACTGGTATGGAAATTCGAAACGACAAAAAAGCAGATTATAGGAACGTTAATAAGCTTCACCGGAGTCTGTATCCTTGCATTTGGAGGTGGTGACAGCGGAGATTTGAAAATGATTCCCATCCTTTTGTTGTTATTGGCCACTTTATGTTATGCATTGAGTACAACAACGGTAAAATCGAAACTTATGGAAGTTTCGTCTACTGTTTTATCGGCTTTTGTGTTCTCATTTGTGTTATTATTCCCCTCCATTATAGCCCTGACCTCCACTGGATTCTTTTCGGAATTTAGCTTTTCGAAGGATAATCTGCTGGGACTTATGTTTGTCAGCCTCTTATCGATCTTCGGAACGGGTCTGGCAATGACCATGAATTATCGTTTGCTGAAAGTTTCTTCTCCTCTTTTTGCCTCCACAGTTACTTTAGTAATGCCTATTGTTGCTATTATCTGGGGAATTTTAGATGGCGAAAAGCTAACGTATTTACAATTTATAGGAGCAGGAATTATCATTGGAGGACTGATCTTTTTGAGAACAAATCAAAAAAAATAAAATTATATTATAAATTAAATTATATTTGACTAATTTAATTTATAACTATGAAAAAAAATCTACTTTTTGGCTTATTGGCCCTATCTGCCATTTCATGCTATAATTCTGATGATACTCCTTTTGACAACAGCGATCCTTCTGCTCAAAGCGTAATTCTTCCTACTAGAATGACGATGGATGGCATTGTAATGAAAATCAATTACAACGGAACTAAAATCATCAGTATGATTAACAATATTAATCATGGGCAAAGAATTGAATTCACCTATACGGACGACTATGTCACCGGAATTAAACATTACGAAAATAATATTCTTGAAAGTACGGTTGAATACGGCTATAATAACGGACGTATGGCGTCTGCTGTTACTAAGGAATATTCTACTACAGGTACAGTACAGAATACAGTCGCATTTGCTTATACCTACACAAGTAATACAGAAATCAGCGTAAAAAAACAGACAACTTCGGGAGCTGCCGGTTCATCCACGATCAACAGTATATTTACTTACAGCAATGGAAATATGGTAAGTAATATAGGTTCAGGAACCGGAACCGTAAATGGCAATACGGTTAATTACACAGAGAATGAGACCTACACTTATACGGATAAAAACTATCCTTTTAAAAATGTAAAGGGTTTCGACAAAATCATATTTAACGGAAATGAGAGCGATGGCGTAAGCATGCTGTTTTCGAATATAAAGAACAGTTTAAGCACCTATAAAGGGCAATTCACCAATACCGGAGGAGGAACAACAACCGGAACTACTGCTCATAAGTATACAACCACTTTTAATGCTGCAGGCTATCCGTCTGAAGAAAGCAGGCAGTCTCTTGATATGAATGGAAATGCAACCAGCAATGCTCCGGATAAATTTTTCTATGAATATAACTTTCAATAAAAAAAACCTGCAAAAATGCAGGTTTTTTTGTTTTTAAATTAATTTAATTCTTTTTTCTCACTCTACTTGCTTTAGCTTTTTTCACCTCATCTTTAATGAAAGGATATTTTTTCTGCATATCCTTAACTAAAGACGGATCCAAATCTAATGCTTTCTGAAGAGCTTCCATTCCCTTATCCTGGTCTTTCAGGTTAAAAAAGCAATTGCTTAACTGATAAAACAGTTCTGCTCTGTGGTGATTTTTTAACGCTTTATTCAGAACGGTTACCGCATCTTCATACTCTCCTACCAACATCAAAACTTCTGAATAGGCATACCAGTTGTAGAATCTTGATGGTTCTGCATCCACAAGCTTTTTAAGACAGGTAAGACTTTCTTCAAACTTCCCTGAATCAATGAACAGGAAAGCCAGTCTTTTTTGATAATCAAGATTGTTTTCATTCAGCTGGGTAGCTTCTTTGGCATAATACAATGCTTCAGACATCCCGCCCATTTCTTCGTAAAGATAAGACTGTTCCATCATTGCAAGATAAAACTGAGGGTCTTCTCTTAATGATTTCTGAAATGCATTTAACGCTATAATGGGCTGTTTTAATGCTTTATTACACAATCCGATTTTATAAAAAGTAAATGCTTTTGTGTATTCCAGTTCCAGCATTTCTTCATAGGTCTCAATTGCTTTTTGGTATTGTCCCAAAGCTTCATAACAGGCTGCTTTATTGGCATATACTCCTACAGAGTTTGAGTTGATTGCCAACAAATAATCGTAGCCTCTTATCGCTTCATCATAATTTTTTCTGTTGAAATAGAATTGTCCGTATTCAAACCATGCGGTTTCGGAATAAGAGAATTCATCTAAATATTCATTAAGAAAGGCAATAGCCTCCTCGCTCTTATTCAAATCACTGAAACACACCATACAGTTTTCCAGTGAATATTCATCCAACGGATCTTCTTTCAGTGCTTTTCTGTAATGTTTAAGAGCGTTAAAAGGATCTCCGAGATTCACATATTCATCCGCAATAAAGTTGTGGAGAAAGTTTTCTTCTTCCTCTAATGTCAAAGCTTTTTTACAGATTTCAATGGATTTTCTGGGATTTCCTAGGTTCGAATAATACTTGGCATAACAAACCAAAAAGTCAGTGCTTTCCATAGAGGCACCTTTCAATTCATCGATAAGTTCTTTCGCCGTATTATACTCTTCCCACTCCAGAAGGATCTCAAGTCTTTTGATCTTAATATCCAACGAATTAGGGTGAAGCTTTAGTCCATAATTAACAGCCATGTCAGCGTAATTAAAATCACCAAGCTCCAAATAATAAACAATAATGTCTTCTAACTCTTCTGTATCGAAGTAGAATTCGTCATTGTTTTCCATCATTTCCTCGAACTTTTTTACAAGTTCATTTCCAAAATACTCTTCCAATAGTGTCCTCTTTGTCGGCCTGATGTCTGAATTTGCTTACAAACCTCGGCAAACGATTAGTTAATAATACATCTGAAACTGATATTCAAATATTTATGCAAAGTTGCAACTTTTTTTTGAATTTTCCATTTCATAAATTTCTATTATAAAAATAGTAAAAAAAGAAAACCAATAAAAGGATTGTGGATAAAAAAACGGAAATTGGGGTTAAATTCTTATTACAAGACGTTTTCCACTTTGTATCTCAGCATTCCATATAGTTTCGATATTTTTAATATCAACGTCCTGTGTTTCCATTTTAATCTTTCCGTCTACAGCTGCCTGAAACATTTCAGGAATAATTTCTGAAAAAAGAAGGGCTGATTCTTCTTTTGTCCAACTTCCCAATCCGGATCCTGAGATCTGAATATCTGTTCCTCTGAGGATCTGTGAAGACAGCTGGATGGTATCTCCGCTCATTCCTCCTATGGTTACCAGTTTTGTTTTATGGGAAAAGGTTCCGTCTCCTTTAAAAGCGGACAATATCATTTCTATAGAATGTCCCCAGATATAATCCAAAACAATATCAATAGGAGTTTCTTCATGAATTTCTTTTATTTTTTGTTTAAAATCATGATCTGCTAATTTGAGTGAAACAACTTCATCAGCTCCCAGCTCACGTAAAGACTGCAGAGATTCTTCATTTCTTCCTGTAACAATGATTTTACCGGCATTATATAATTGGGCGATCTGAACAGCAATTCTGCCTGTAATTCCGGTTGCTCCGTTAATCAGAACGGTATTTCCTTTTTGTATTCCGGCTTTAAACTTTAAGGCCATTGCAGATCCCATAATGGCATTTGGCAGTGCGGCGGCTACAGAAAAATCCAGTTGTTCAGGAATTGGAATGATCATTTTTTTATCTGCTACAGCTTTTTCAGCTACCGTTCCTTTTTTACTGAAGAAATAAACTTTATTTCCATTTTCCAGATATCCTACTCCATCTGTCCCGATAATAGTGGGTTGATGTTCCTGATTTTCTGTGGAATAATGATTTCCTCCAGCTCTGGCTCTGTCAAGATTTTTAATAGACGCGGCTTTTACTGAAACCAGAATTTCATTTTCATTCATAATTTCAGGTGCCGGAAAATCTGAGTATTGAGGAATGCTTCCTTTTTCAAATACTACTGCTGCTTTCATTCTTTTTAATTTTTAAGCAAAATTATAGAGGATGAATGCTGTTGGGCGATAACATTTGTTATGAGTTTGGGAATTTGTTTGGGAAAGGAAGGAGGGAAGACGGGCGTTTATAAAACCCGAAATATATTTGAAACGCAGAGAGTGCTAGGTGACACAATATTATGCATTATTTGGGCGCAAAGGCACTTCGTTTAGCAAAGAACGGTTATAATCACTGAGTGAAACGCCTTTGCGGACATTTTCAACAATACATATTATTCTTTGCGAACGTTGCGTTTAAGATGATCTCGAATTTATACAGTATCTTTTTAAACTTCTGCCTTCCATCTTCCAGCCTATCCCAGTCTCTCTTTCAATATTTTGCTTTTGATTCTACTGAGATGCACCGTTGTAATCCCAAGATAGGAGGCAATATAATGCTGCGGAACTCTTTTGATAATTTCAGGTTTTTGTTTCACCAAATTCAGATACCGCTGTTGTGGGGTATCTTTAATGAATGAAAAGAAATGCTTCATATAATCAAATACTCTTTCAAAAAGGGCATCCATAAATAGATTTCTGAGCTCACGATTTTCATACACTTCTTCCAGAAAAGCCTCTACATCGGGCTTGTTGATTTTATATAAAATACAGGGTTCTATCGTCTCAAATGAAACCATACTTGGCAAGCCTTTTTTAAAACTTTCAAGGGATGAAAACATTGTATTTTCAAGGAAAAACTGAAATGTTACGTCTTTTCCGTCATTATTATACCAGGCTCTTACCATACCTTTTTCAATGTAATAGGCATTGTAGGAAACCTCTCCTTCTTTTAAAAGCAAAGTTTTAGCCGGGACTTCCATTCGTTCAAAGCTGCCCAGAAATTTTCTCCACTTTTCTTTAGGAAAGGGAAATCTGTTTTTGATATGTTCAAACATTCCTGATAAAAAAAGAACGGACTCATTGTCCGTTCTTCAAATATTTTTAGATTAAACTCTTAATTTTAGCAATGATATCATCACCTAACTGATCAGCTTCTTCCTGAGAATGAGCTTCTGTATAAATTCTGATGATGGGTTCTGTATTGGATTTTCTAAGGTGAACCCAATTGTTTTCAAAGTCTATTTTAACGCCATCTACAGTGGAAACTTCTTCATTCTGATATTCCTGTTCCATTTTGCTTAAGATAGCGTCTACATCAATCTCCGGAGTCAGTTCTATTTTCTTTTTACCCATAAAATAGCTTGGATATCCTGCTCTTAGTTCAGAAACCGTTTTGTTTTCTTTCGCCAAATGCGTTAAAAATAGGGCTACACCAACTAAAGAATCTCTTCCGTAATGCAATTCAGGATAGATAATTCCTCCGTTTCCTTCTCCTCCGATGACAGCATTTTTCTCTTTCATCAAAGTAACAACGTTTACTTCTCCCACGGCACTGGCAAAATATTCTGAGTCATGCGAATGCGCAACATCTCTCAAAGCACGGCTGGAAGAAAGATTGGAAATAGCCGCTCCTTTTTTGTGTTTCAATAAGTAATCAGCAACTGCAACCAATGTATACTCTTCACCAAACATTTCACCTTTTTCATCAATCAGGGCTAATCTGTCTACATCCGGATCTACGACAACTCCCAAATCAGCGTTTTCTTTTTTCACCAATTCGCAGATGTCTCCCAAATGTTCTTTCAAGGGTTCAGGATTGTGTGGGAAATGTCCTGTAGGCTCACAGTATAATTTGACTGTTTCACAGCCTAATTTATCCAAAAGCATAGGAATTGCAATTCCTCCTGTAGAGTTTACCGCATCCAGAACCACCTTAAAGTTTTTTGCTCTGATGGCTTCCACATCTACCATTGGTAAATCCAGGATCTGCTGAATATGGATATCAAAAGTATCATTTCTTGTTTCGTATTTTCCAAGATCGTCAACTTCTGCATAGTTGAAATCTTCACTTTCTGCCAAAGCCAGTACTTCCGCACCGTTTTCACCAGTGATGAATTCTCCTTTTTCGTTTAATAATTTAAGGGCATTCCATTGTTTTGGATTATGGGAAGCGGTAAGGATTATTCCTCCGTCTGCATTCAGCTCAGGAACCATTATTTCCACTGTTGGCGTTGTAGAAAGTCCAAGATCTACTACATTAATCCCCAATCCCTGCAATGTGGCCGTTACCAGAGAAGAAACCATCTGACCAGAAATTCTGGCATCTCTTCCGATGACAAGGGTAAGATCTTTTTTATTTTTATTATTCTGAAGCCAGGTTCCGAATGCGGAAGCGAATTTTACTACATCCAGCGGTGTTAAGTTATCATTTACTTTACCGCCAATGGTTCCGCGAATTCCGGAAATAGATTTTATTAATGACATGATGTTTTTACTTTTATTTTGTTCTTTCTAAATTTTCCAACACAAAGATACTTAAAAGACCTTTCAACTTATAGAACGGGAATCTTTTTTTGGACTTTATCATAGGTATTTTTTACAACTTTCGGCGGTGCAAAACGATACCCTATATATAACAATCCATAGAGATTATTATTTTCTACTGTCTGATTATTTTTCTGATCATAAGCATAGGTCTTAAAATTCATTTTTCCTCCAAATAAGAACCGGTCAGTATTGTATCCTATATGAAGCCCACCCTGCATTCTTATGGTTGCATACTGGGCATTCTCTTTTACTCCTCCATTATCAAAATCTCTGTAACTGGAAAATTTCCCTCCGATTCCAATAGCAAGGTAAGGTGAGATGTTGACATTCTTTCCAATGACCCAATTATAGAAATACCCTATGTTTCCACCAATATTATATTGAGTTTCCTTGCTTTTCACTCCATCAATTGTGTTTCTGAAAACAGTAAGGTCATAATCCAGAAATGGCACCCAGCTTCCGCTACTTTTATACTGCCATTCTCCCTGTGTATAAATACTTCTTGCTGAAAAATTTTTATTGAGAATATAGGAAGTGGATCCACCAAAGGTTTGTACTCTTAAATCCGGGAACTGAATGTATGGATCTCTTCCTTCCTGCCATTCAGGCCACAGGTCTTTCATGTTTTCTACATAGAAGCCTTTCACATTTTTATAATAAACATTCTGTATGAATCTTCCCGGAAAAAACCTGAAGCTTAAATCAGTATAGGAGCTTTTCCCTTTCATTTCGTCATCATTGTTTCCATCTAAAAATCTGGGGGCAAATGATACTGTTGCACTTATTATTCTATAATCGACTGAAAAGGATGTTTTGGTTTTATTGTTGATTGACAAGTCCATCTCGAATGCGTCCTTACCTTCTCCTGCAGAAAAAACATAGTTCTCGATATTGGTATCAAGATTCACACGAATCATTACCTGGTCTGCATAAGACTTGGTATTTGCGGTATCTGCCTGTGCTTTTACCTGAAAGGCTGATAAAGAAAATAATAGGAATAATCCTGTCTTAAAAAAATTCAAACCGAATAATTTACATTAGAAAAATGAAATTACTACATTTTTTTCAATTATCCGATCAACCCAGTATTAAGAACAGCCGCAATCTTTATCGCAGTTGGTTCTTTTGGAGCTGAATTTTTTAGGTGCAAAATTCTTTTTAAGTACTTTAAATAAAGAGTAACAAGCGAATGCTACAATTAATACAATAAGTACGTACTGAATAATTAATGATGAATCCATTACTTTAAAATCTGATATGCTATCATCGACACAAAATATGCCAAACCTGTCATCATGACTACCTGAAAGCAGGTCCATTTCCAACTTTTGGTTTCTCTGTAGACTACTGCAAGTGTAGAAACACACTGCATTGCAAATGCATAGAAAAGAAGAACTGAGATTCCGGTAGCAAAACTGAAGATTTTTTCTCCGTTGGGCTTCACATCTCTTCTCATTTTATCAATTACTTTTACTTCGGGAGCATCATCTTCCAAACTGTAAAGTGTAGACATTGTTCCTACGAAAACTTCTCTTGCGACGAAGCTGGTAAGAATTCCCACTCCCATTTTCCAGTCGTAGCCAAGCGGAGCAATCACGGGTTCTATTCCTTTACCCATTTTCGCAAGGTAAGAATGGTCAAGGTGAACATCTGTAGCTACAAATTCATTGGTTTTCTGGCTGGGTCCAAAGTAACTCAGAAACCAGATGATGATACTTACGATGAAAATTATTTTTCCTGCTCCGGTAATGAAATCCCATACTTTTCCCAGAACCATTTTAAAGTCATAGCCGAAAAGTGGTTTTTTGTAAGCGGGAAGGTCCATTACAAGGTACGTTTTTCCTTTACTTTTAATAAATCTTTTAAGGATTGCTGCTGAGAATAAAGCGACTAAGAAGCCAAGAAGGTACATTCCCATCAAGACCAGCGCCTTATATTTTATTCCTAAAAATGTTCCTTCTGAGATAATCAGTCCGATGATAATACTGTATACCGGAAGTCTTGCAGAACATGTCATAAATGGGGTTACCAGTATGGTAAGCAGTCTTTCCTTTACGTTTTCAATATTTCTTGTAGAAATCACAGCAGGAATAGCGCAGGCTGTACCTGATACAAGCGGCACTATACTTTTCCCGTTAAGCCCGAACGGACGAAGTAATCTGTCCATCAGGAATACGACTCTTGCCATATATCCTGAATCTTCCAGCAGGTAAAGGAAATACAACAGGATTCCGATCTGTGGAGCAAAAACTACAATTCCTCCAATTCCCGGAACAATTCCGTTAGAAATCAGTGAATTAATTGGTCCTTCCGGAAGATGTTCGCTTGTAAATGCAGCAAGCCAGGAAAATGTTTCTTCGATCCAGTTCATAGGATATTCCGCAAGGAAGAAAACGCTTTGGAAAATAACCAGCAGGATGAGTAAAAAAACTACATAACCCCAGAATTTATGGACTAAAACTTTATCCAGTTTTTCGGTCAGTAATTCTTTGAACTGAGCTTTTTTAGAAATAACATCAGCCAGTATTTTGTCTACATTCTGATATCTTCTTACGGTTTCCTGAACCTGTAATCTTTTCGGAACCAGACTTTTAGAATCAGATTCATTGAACTGTTCCATTACTGAGCTTATTCTTCCAAGATCTGTTCCCAATGAAAGGCTCATCCAGGCTTTATATTCATTATCGAAACCTTTATGTGCTGCCAGTTTCTGAATAAAATCTCTGTGTTCGTTGGGGGTTTCAAAAGAAACTGTATTTGTTTTTACAAATTCATTGTTGTAAACAGCTTCTCTCACGGTATCAATTCCAATCTGCTCTTTGGCGTTGGTCTGAATAATCCGGATCCCTAATGCTTCGGAAAACTTTTGAATATCTATGGTGATTCCTCTTCTTTCGGCCTGGTCAATCTGATTGACAATCAGAATCATTGGAATGCCAAGATCCTGAATCTGCTGAAATAGAAGCAATCCTCTTTTTAAACTTAATGCTTCAAGAATATAAACAACTCCTGCGTAGTTTTTCTGCTCGTCGATAAGGTATTTGGAAAAAATAGCTTCATCTTCTGAGCTTGGGTAAACGCTGTAAGAACCAGGAAGATCAATGACTTCCACTTCTTCGTTTTTATACGTATAGTTCCCCGAGTGACTGGCTACGGTAACGCCGGCATAGTTTCCGGTTTTCTGCTTTTTGTTGCAAAGTGTATTGAAAACCGTTGACTTTCCTACATTAGGATTTCCGACTAAAAGTATCTGTTTTTTCTTGTTTTCCTGCATTAATTCAATTCTTCAACAATGATGTAATCTCCTTCTTCCTCACGAAGAGCAATCCGGCTTTTTTCTGCTCCAAACTCCACATACATAGGCCCATTGAATGGTGCCTGATACAAAATTCTGAAAGAGGTTTCCGGAAGAAGCCCCATTTCAATAATTTTATTGGGCATTTTAAGATGGTCGTTATCATACCCCAATATCTTCCCCATTTTGTTTTTAGGGAATCCACTTAATTTATGTAATCCTTTCTCTTTCAAAGCCTAATTTTTAGTCCTGCAAATATACGCTATTTAAATTTAATCTAAATAACAAGGTTCAGAAAGAAAACTTCCTGAACCTTATAATTTTTTTTACTATTTAGTTATAGACCTCCAAAACTAGCTATACAACTGGCTGTTGCTGCTGCCTCAACAAAGCCTTCTTCAGTAGGTATTCCCATGGATATGTACATTAAAGAAAGAGATATTGAATTGTTGAAAACACATTGTTGGAAAGGATTCAATCTTTTTGCTGTTGCCATTTTTATTACCCCTTTTTCATCCTTAAAATTCTTTTTAGCTATAAGAACAGTTTCCGTTTTTGGGGTTTCGATTGTATTTGCTTTTGGTTCTTCTGTTTTTGCAAATACAACGGCTGATGTCATCAATAATGATGCAATAATAATTTTTTTCATGGTATGGTATTTTAAATTAGTTTTTAACAAAAAAGAAATCAGCCCAGACACACAATGTATTTGGGTTGATGGTAAATCTTATTATGAAACTCCTTCTGACTCAAGCTGGAAGCAATGAACAGCAGGTCCTACGAAAATAGGCCCTAAAGCAAGTTCAATAATACATTTTTCTTCATTAGTCAATTCCCTCTCTTTTGCCGTTGTAGATAATGCAATAGGCTTTTGTAGTTGATTTGTATTTTCGATAGTCTTCTTAGCAACTAAAACAGTTTCTGTGGTATTTTTAGGCTCCTCAATTTTATTTGGAGATTCTGTTTTTGCAAATGCAACTGCTGATGTCATCAATAATGATGCAATAATAATTTTTTTCATGGTATAATATTTTAAATTAGTTTTTAACAAAAAAAAGAAATCAGCCCAGACACGCAATGTAGTTGGATTGATGGTAAATCTTATTAAGAAATTCCTTCTGCGCCAAGCTGGAAGCAATGAACAGGAGGTCCGGCAATTATAGGACCTACAGCAAGTTCAATAGCACATTTTTCTGCTGTAGTCAATTCCTTCTTTCTTGCGGTGGTGGATAATGTAATAGGTTTTTGTAGTTGATCTGTATTTTCGATAGTCTTCTTAGCGACTAAAACAGTTTCTGTTGCATTTTTTGGATTCTCTGTTTTTGGAGATTCTGTTTTTGCAAACAATAGGGCAGATGTTGTCACTAAAACTGCGACAAAAGTTTTTTTCATGGTATAATTTTTAAATTAGTTTTAACAAACATATGAGAATAAAAAAACAAAATCAAATATTTTTTGAAAAAATTTAAAAATTTCTATGAATCAAGTATAGAATTTATCTAATAAAAAGAAATCAACCCAAATACATTGCTGTATCTGGGTTGATTCAAAATATAATTTAGTTGATATGAAGCTTATTTTTTCTTCTTGTCAGAAGCCTGTTCTTTTTCTATTGGGTTGTCATTGGATCCGAAGAAATCTTTCACCTGTTTTTCCATCCTTTTCATAAAATCACCAATGGTTCCATCTGTTCCGGGCATTGGTTTGCTCATCGTCTCAGCAGTCATATAGGGACGAGATTCAGCAAATGGATCTGCTTTAAAGGCATCAAATGACTTCTTGAATTTTTCTTTTGTAGTTGGAGTTACCGTATTACTAGACATTCCCATCTTTGCATTAATCTTATCTGCATAAGACACTTCGTCGTAATTTTCTATTTTTTTATTCCCACTTAACAGCCATGAATAATTTTTATCCGCGTCTTCAATTTTTACAATCAAACCTGGCAGTCCATAAAATTTATAAGGTCCATCCTGAAAAGGAATATCCGAGCTGAACCATGCCGTCCATGTTCTTCCTCCAAATTCAGTGGTAGCTTTTTGTGTATTATAAGTTCCTATTTTTTGTTTTTCTGGTAAAATATTCCACTGCAATTTCACATCATCATCATAAGAGAAAAAGTTTCTACTAATCTTATCTACATATTGCACTTTCATTTCCGGATAGTTTTTAAGAATCTTGTATGAAAACTTAGGCCATCTTATCATTTTACTCATATCCTTAAAGGATTTGGTTTTTTCCATCTCTTCTACCTGAACTTTAATAATTGAATCCTGGGCAGGCATTGTATAATCCTGGTAGATAGATTTTTTAGGAGTAATATCCAAAATGGTAATCACTTTATCCAGCTTCGCTGAATCTTTCTTCGGTTTAAAAGTCAGTTCATAAAAGAAACGATTCGCGGTTTCCTTTGACTCCTGAGCTCCTGCAAAAGCAAATAGAGCGATAAGAAATACGGAGAATAACTTTTTCATTGTAGCAAGTTTATATAATTAGTAATGATATCTATTCTTTTGTTACAGTTTTTTTCAAATTTTATTTTCAGGAAAAGTATTCTTTGCTTTCAAGTCTTTCCAGATTAAAAAATTATGATTCTCTTAAAACAGTTTCATTTTTAAAACGCTTACCTTTAAGTTTCTAAAAAACAAAATATTATGGATACCTTATCTCAATTAAAATCCGAACTGGAGGGAGAATTCCAAACCACAAAAAAATTTATTGAACGATTCCCTGAAGGTAAAAACGACTTTGCTCCGCATGAAAAAAGCATGAAGATGATGCCGCTTGCCACTCATCTTGTAGAAGTTTTTGAATGGCCGAACACCATTTTAAACACTTCTGAACTTGATTTTGGAAAAGGAGACTACAAACCTACCGTTCTTTCTACAAAAGAAGACCTTCTTAAAAAGCTGGAAGAAGATTATCAGGCTGGCAAAAAAGCATTAGAAAACAGTAAAGAAGAGGATCTGAATCCCAGCTGGACGATTAAAAATGACGGCCATGAACTGGCAAGCTGGAGTAAGTACGGAGCAATCCGTCATGCATTAAACCAGATCACGCATCACAGAGCGCAACTGGGAGTATATTACAGACTGAACAATATTCCTTTGCCGGGAAGCTATGGGCCTTCAGCAGACCAGCAAAGTTTTTAATTTTAATATATAGTATATCTCAACAAAAAACCAATCCGGATGGATTGGTTTTTATTTTATTTAAAGTTGAATTTCACACTTAACATGACCTGGCTTGGACGGAGCTGCATGGTCGTCTGAGTAATCGTTGTATTATCAATATCTATTCTTTCAAATACTTTCTTGTTTGCGATATTCATCCACTTCAGTTCAAAATCAACTTTCTTTTTAGCCCATGAGAACTGATAAGAAAGGTCAAAGAAACCGTTGTTATATTTTACATCTGCAGATTTTGAATTGATCTGATCCCAATAAAATCCTATGGTATGGTTTTCTAACGGATAGAAAAATACGTTAAGGTTGTGACTGTATCCTTCAGATTTTCCTTTGTTACCTGTAAGATAAATATTAGAGGTCTTATTCCAGGTTTTAGAGGCGTTAAAGTCTACGCTCATCCATGAGAAATAGGTGTTGTTAAATTTAACTCCAAAAGTATTCCCGTTCGTTTTATTATCAATATCATCGGTATTTCTAATAGATTGAGATTTAGAGATTGTATTGTTATAGCTTAATGATGCGTTGGTTTTAAACTTAGGAAAATATTTTCCTATTTCCGCATAATAGGTATTGCTGGTTCTTTTATTCTCTCTTTCCAGGTATTCTGTTACTCTGAATCCGGATTCATTAACGATACTTGAGGCAATAAGGTTATTTTTAGCATCACTTATTCTATAGCCTACATTGAAGAAAAGGTTATTTAACGGATTTCTGTATTCCAATCTTGTCCCTACATTTTTAGTATTGGTTTCAGGAATCGGGTTGTTAGGATTCATCACATTAAATCCTGCCGGACTTGTCAGAATATATCCCGCATAGGCAGTCTGAATATCTCCGAAATTATTGCTGATTCCCCCATTCAAACTTGCTTTGAAAAACGAAGCGAATGAATACTGAGCAAAAATATTGGGTGTAAATGTTACTTTACTCAAAGATTTGGAAACATTTCTAAAAGCATCTTCAGCTTTGATATTATTAAAATTAACAGGGAAGCTTGAGAATAAACTCCATGCTTCTGATTTATAATTAATTCCCACTGAGGCAGATGGATTGATTCTCGTAAATTTCAAATCATTTTCATAGGCTAAGCTTGCAAAATCCGGTTTATTCCCGACTGTACTTCCATCAAAATTTGTTGTCAGCTTATCCGTTGAAAGGTCAAATCCTACTTGTGGGGTAAACGTCCATCCTTTCGTAGAAAAACTGATATTTGCAGAATGTGAGGTATCTAAAGATTTGATTCTGAAATACTGCAAAGCCGTACTTCCTGGGGTAAAGTTTATCGTTGTAAAATCTTTGCTTCCCGGTTCTTTGTATGGGAACTGTAAATAGTTTGCAGGAGAAATTTCTAAGATCTGCTTGTCATTCTGATAACTAATATAGGATTTGAAATTCACCATCTTTTCTTTCCAAGGAATAATCGTGCTTAAAGAGTTCTGGAAAGATGTTGTAGGTGATTCTAAAGCTTCGTTTCCTATTCTGTATCCTTGTTTATCATTTCTTTCTGCCAATGCCCTGTCAGCATTCCAGAATTGAGAGAATGTTGTTGTGTTTTTGAAGAATCCCTTTTTAGCATTTTTAGTAAAAATTAATTCCCCTTTTAATTTATCTGTATAGAAGTTATTCAGGAACCTTGTATTATATTGTGTTCCCTGCTGAATGTCTCTGGTAATACTGTTAGACTCTCTTTCCACTGCATTATTAGTATAATTGGCATTGGCTTTAAGCTCCCATTCTTTCTTTTTATCAATATTGGTAAGGTAATTGGCTGAAAGATAGTGAACACTGTTCATCAAATATCTCTTTACCGGAAGATCCGGTACAGTAGCATTTTCAACATTTAACCAATTGTTTTGTGAAATATTACTTCTTCTACCTTCCCACGCGCTTCCGAAAGCAAGGATATTCCCTTCATTTTCTACCTGCTCACCCATATTATTGGTTTTATAATTGACTACCCATTGGCTTTTCTGTCCAAAAAACATGGGAGTCAGTTTTACATTCCAAAGCCATGGATCTCCGAAACCGGTTCCTACTTCTCCTCTACCTGTCATCGTTACAGAGTTTTTAAGCTTGATATTAATCGCTGCCTGATCTGAAGGCACTTTGTCCTGGAGAATTTTTACCGGCTGGTGGTTTTCAAGAACTTCTACTTTTTGTACAGCATCTTTTGGAAGAGAGTTGTTGATGGTTCCATAACCTCCTTCCATAAGGTCTTTTCCGTTCACATAGAATTTATTGATCGCATTACCCTGATATAGAATCGTACCATCATTATTCACCTCAATTCCCGGAATCTTCTTCATCACATCCGCCAGCGTTCTGTCGTTTTTGCTGTTAAAAGCTTTAAGGTCATAAGAAATGGTATCCCCTCTTGCGGTAATCATTTTTGTTTTCAGCTGTACTTCTTTAATTTCTGTGGCTTCGGACTGCATTTTAAAATTCAGCGTCTGATCGCTGTTATTAATCTGCTTTGTAAGTGGTTTTTGGTTGAATGCTTTCACTTTTAGATCCACGTTAGATTCGGCGGAAGTGAAAATTACTTTATATTCTCCTTTGGAATTGGTAATGGCATAAGCCAGAATAGCATCTTTACCGGGCTCTTCTATGGTCACACTGGCGCTTGGTATGGCTACCCCATCATCATCCGTAATCTTTCCCGAAACCGTTTTCTGTGCAAACGTAAGCACAGTAAAGAAAAGCATCAGAAATAAAGAAATATTTTTTTTCATACTTATTATTTGCTCAATTAGTTAACCATTGTAGTTTTTTGTTACACTTTTTATAAAGATGAATTTTACAGGAAAAAGTTAAATTTTTATCACTACAAACATAGTGATATTTTTTTTAACCTTTGAATTATTTTTAAAGCAGGTTCATTTTGAATCAATTTTAATGTGGCTTACAATTCATACTATCTCTCTCAAAATATTTTTGAAAACTAATATTAAGTATACAAATTCATAAAAAAACAGATTATTGACTATTGAAAAATTAGTAACAAAATCCTGATACAGATTGACTTATTTAATAGAAAAAGGGCAAATATTACGAGAAGTGAAAATTTTATTGGGGGATTACTATTTTACATAGGAAAATCTGATTTGAATCATAGATTAAAAAAAAATTAAAGACTAGTACATCAACATATATTTAATAATTTTGTAACATAAAATTTACAAAATGGGAATAATTTTAAAGCCTATAGATGTTGTAGATGACATTTCGAAAGAAGAATTCTACGAAAAATATCTGAAGCCAAGAAGGCCCGTTGTCATCAAGAATATGGCAAAAAAATGGCCTGCTTATCAAAAATGGACGATGGAATATATGAAGGAAGTTGTAGGAGATGTAGAGGTTCCGCTATATGACAGCTCAAAGGCAGATCCTTCTGCTCCCATTAATTCTTCAGCCGCAAAAATGAAATTTGGAGATTATATAGATCTCATCCAGCGAGAGCCTACTGATCTCAGAATATTCCTTTTTGATCCTATAAAATTTGCTCCTAAACTTTTGGAAGATTATATTTCTCCTAAAGAACTCATGGGAGGTTTCCTTGATAAGTATCCTAATATGTTCTTTGGTGGTAAAGGATCTGTAACGTTCCTTCACTTTGATATTGATATGGCTCATATTTTCCATACCCACTTCAATGGAAGAAAACATATTCTTCTTTTTGACTATAAATGGAGGGAAAGACTTTATCAGATTCCTTATGCAACCTATGCGCTGGAAGATTACGATATTGAAAACCCGGATTTCACAAAATTCCCGGCACTGGATGGTGTAGAAGGAATTGAATGTTACCTTGAACATGGAGATACATTGTTCATGCCTACAGGATGGTGGCACTGGATGAAATATCTGGATGGAAGTTTCTCAATTTCTTTAAGGGCCTGGGACAAATCATGGGCGGTAAAGGCTCATTCTTTATGGAATCTTACAGTACAGCGTAAATTTGACGACATTATGAAGTCCAATTTCAAAAAGAATTACATGGACTGGAAAGAGAAAATGGCAATTAAAAGAGCAGAAATGGCCTTGAAAAGAGGCTTACCAAGATAACTAAAAAGACGTTTCGTTTGAAACGTCTTTTTTTTAGTTTAAATATTCATAATCAATATTTTACAAGACTCTATAAACAGGATACTGTCTAAATGTTTTTTCTTCAAAATAAGGGGAATGTCTGTAAATCCAATCCAGTTGTGCAGTTCCATCTTCAGACAATTTTTTATCCAATGCTTTGGCTGATTCAAAGGCTTCTTTCAGTTTTTTATCTTTTTTAAGCAATTCAGCAGCGGTATCTTCGAAAATGTAAGCAGAATAATATTCTTTCTGTGCTAAAATCCCATCGAAGAAATTCCAGTTGAAGAATGAATCCAGTGCTTCAGGCTCGAGGGTTTCTATAATATATTTTACCCCAGACTGATTGGTAGAAACCAGATAATCTCCGGCGGAAAACATCATACTTTTATTGGACTTGTCGACGGTGGTTTCAAAATGCAGATAATGCCCTTCATAAGGGTTTTTAACGGTTTTAAAATCTTTAATTTTATAGGACTCAACCGCCAGAGTACTGTCTTTCTGAATCGGTTTCATCTGAATGTTATTTCTTTTAAATTCTTCAAGAACCCGATACTGTGACTGCGGAATCACGTAATATTTTGGAATGGTAATATATCCCGTTGGAACAGCTGTAGTAAAGAGTTTTATGTTCTTTGTAAACGGCTTGTTTCTGTCATAATACAGCCTTGGTTTCCCGGAAACCTCACTGGGTTTGTATTTTCCTTCGTAGCCTTTAAAATCCATGGTAGAAAACCTGGTGGAATCTATTTTCCAACGGATGCCATACTGTTTCCCAGCCTGATATTGTTTCAGGTTTTCAATACGGAGCTGTTTTATTTTGTGATAATCTTTATCTAAATTCTGCAGGTTGACCCACATATATTTGTAAGTAGCATCCACTCTTTTGTCATAAGGTTTTAACATATGAGTTTCAGGGACTGTTCCTAAAGAATTGAAAAGGGAAGTATATCCTGTGGAATATCTCGGAGAGTCTTCAAATGAAGCAAATCCCACTTCAGGAACATCTCCGTGAATATTGACATAAGGTGTACTTTCATAGCCCAATTTTTTCATGTCCTCAAGATTTTTAGCCTGATAATCGTTATAGAAATAAGCTCCAAGGGTATTTCCCAGACGTTCTTTAAAGGTTGAAATATAAGTGAATGTATATTGATAATCTGCTCCGTTGCTGACATGGTTATCTATAAAAACATCTGGTTTTAACCATTGATAGATTTCCTGAAAGCTTCTGGCATTTTTAGAATCTGCTTTAATAAAATCTCTGTTCAGGTCATAATTCCTAGCATTTCCTCTGAAACCATACTGCTCCGGGCCATTTTGGTTGGCTCTGGAATAAGATCCTCTGTTGAACATTCCACTCACATTATAAGCAGAAATAGCGGCAATGATAAAGTTCTGTGGTGTTTTGATCTTTTGGGTTGCAAGATCTCTCATGAGCATCATGGTAGCATCTATTCCGTCCGGTTCTCCCGGGTGAATGCCGTTGTTGACGAAGAGAATGGCTTTATCTTTTCTTAATTTTTCAAGATCTTTTTCAGGAAAAGGATTGTAAACTACCACATAAATAGGTTTTCCGTTGTCATCTTCTCCTTTTTTAAGGTACTGAATGGTATTGAAGTTTTTAGCCAGATCCTGATAGTAGTTATTCATTTCGTCATAGGTAACAGTCTGGTTGCCATTTCCTTTTTCAAAAGGGGTCTGAAATGATTTTTGAGCAAAAAACAAAGTAGAACTCAGGGTGAATAAAAGATATTTCAGTTTCATTGAAGTCGTATTTTCAGACTTTAAAATTAATCATCTTTTATGAATGGACGAATAAGCGAAATTGTTTTTAAATTAAAACCCTCAAAGGTTTTGAAATCTATGAGGGCTATTTCTCTAATAATCTTAATTTCTTCCTTTTTCATTGGGGTACAAGGCAGGAAGCGGATCACTTTGCCAGAATTGTTTGGAATCAATATCCATGATGGATAAAGATCCGGTATAGGCTGCTCCGGTGTCCATATTCCAGATATTGGCTTTGTTGGCGGGTGTTGTCATACCAATGTCAATAGTGGGCGTATGTCCGATAAATATTTCTTTGTACAAAAGCAGTCTCTTAGGATAAAATTCTGAATTTCTCTGCAGTCTTTTATCCATTGCTACAGCGGTTTCCCAGAGGGTTCTGTCCCAACGGTAATTGCTGGAATAGACTTCTCTTTCAGGGCCATGCATGGAAGCATATCCTGCATGAATAAACAAGCGGTTCTGATCATCAATGTGATAATTATTCATCCTTTGAAAAAATTCCAGATGGATATCCATATCTTCCGGGAGATAATCTTTGTAGCTTTCTACGGTACTTTTTCCGCCATTGAAAAGCCATACATCGGGGGTTTGTCCCAAAGCTAACCAATCTTCACACCAGGCATCATGATTTCCTTTGATGAAAATACATTCCTGTTTTTCGGAAAGTTCTATTAAAAATTTAATAATTTCGGAAGACTCGCTCCATCCATCCACATAATCTCCGAGGAAGATTAGTGTATCATTTTGGGTCACTCCTGCTCTTTCAAGAACCTGCTGTAAGGCTTTAAATCCTCCGTGAATGTCTCCTATTACTAATGTTCTTTTCATTTTACTTCGAAATGTATTTTGCATCTACAAAATCCGTAAGCCAGACTCCGTTTGCAGACTGGTAGAAAGATAATCCATCCTGATACATTGTTCCGGTTCTGATGGTAAGAATCACAGGTTTACCGTGTCTCATTCCGACCTTTGTAGCGGTCTCTTTATCAGCACTTAAGTGTACATGCTGACGGGTTCTTTTTTCAATTCCTTTTTCCAAAATGGAAGAGATATTGGCTTCAGCAGTTCCATGATAAAGAAATTCAGGGGGTTGCTTTGTTTCCAACGCCAGATCTATATCAATAGAATGGCCCTGACTTGCTCTGATCATGGTTTTATTTTCGTTAAAAGCAAAACGCTTTTTGTTATTGGTTTCTACCACCTCATCCAGTTCTTCGGGAGTGAAATACACTCGTCTTTTGGCTGATTTTCCTCTCAACTCTTCTATGTCTGCCCAACCATTTTCATCGAGCTTTAGTCCTATGCTTTCCGGCTGATGACGTAGGATCAGGCTTAAAAATTTACTTATTTTTTTCTTTTCTATTTCGTTCATCGTTTGTGTTTTAGTTCATTAATTTTTGGTGTAATTTCTCACACAATTTCTCAATATCATCCTTTCTCACCAGCTCTGAAATCCATTCTTCCGGAATATTTTCAAATCCATAATAAATACCTGCAATACCTCCTGTGATTGCTCCGGTGGTATCGGTATCTTCCCCGAGGTTTACCGCTTTCAAAACTGCTTCAGAATAGCTTTCTGAGTTGAGAAAACACCATAGAGAAGCTTCCAGGCTGTGAAGAACATAGCCGGAAGAGCTTATTTCCTCTTCCTGTAAAGTATGCAGGGGAGCCAAATCATATTCACCTACTTTTAATTCTAAAATCCGGTGGAATTTATCCATTTCACTTTGTGAACAAATAAGATTATAATCCAAAAATTCTCTAACTGTTTTTTGCATTGTTCTATATGCTTCCCACTTTTCTTTCCCTTTTAGAATCTCCAACGCAAATTCCAAATAAATAAAACAGGCCAAAACTGAACGGATGTGTCTGTGTGTAATAGAGGAAACGTCTTTTATAATATCAAAACGTTTCTCGATAGGAAAATCCTTGATGTAAAATACGAGTGGCATAATCCTCATTAAAGAGCCGTTTCCATTGTCGAACTCAGAATTCCCACCACATAAAGTAGGAGAAACCCCTTTTCCAATTCTAAAAATAGCTTGTGAAGTTGCGATACCTATGTCAAAAACACGCCCATGAGGAGTCCATATTTCTGCATTATACCATTGCAAAAATTTCATTGCAATGTCTTCGAGATTATATCCTTTACACAAACTATCTGCAAGACACAGTGTCAAAGAACCATCATCACTCCATGTTCCTGCAGGTTGGTGATGGGTTCCTAAAGCACGCATTTTAGTAACTGGTGAGCGCTTAAGTTGTTCTCTACTCCTGAATTCTACCGGAACACCAAGCGCGTCTCCTATGCAAACGCCCATGATTCCGGCTTTTATTTTATTTTCCATCAGGCAAGATTGATCAGTTTATCAAACAACAGTTTCATTCCCTGGGTTGCTGTTTCTTTCATTACTACGGCTCTTTGTCCATATCCAAATCCTGTTTCATTGGGATTGATGACGATTAAAAGACATTCATCTTTGATATCATGAATCAGTCCGGCTGCAGGATATACCTGTAAAGATGTCCCGATAACCAGTAAAATATCTGATTCTTTCACGATTTCTCTTGCGTTCTGATACAAAGGAACATCTTCTCCAAACCAAACGATAAATGGTCTTAATTGTGCTCCATCTTCGGCTTTGTCCCCAAGTTTGATGTCTTCTTTTTGTTCATAAATCAGACTTTTATTGTTGCATGAGCATGATTTGAACAATTCTCCGTGAATATGAAGGATATTGGTAGATCCTGCTCTTTCGTGAAGATCATCAATATTCTGGGTAATAATCTGAACATCAAAATGTTTTTCCAGTTCTGCCAGTAAGTGATGGGCTTCGTTGGGCTGTACTTCGTGCAGCTGGCGTCTTCTCTGGTTGTAAAATTCCAGCACCAAAGCTCTGTCTTTTCGCCATCCTTCCGGGCTTGCCACATCTGTTACATTATGATTTTCCCAGAGACCGTCTCCGTCTCTGAAGGTTTTTATTCCGCTTTCGGCACTGATTCCTGCGCCGCTTAATATGGTTAGTTTTTTCATGGGCTTAATCTAATAGTTTTTTGTAAATCAATTCATTTTCATCATCAAAGCAAACAAAAATAACTTTCTTAATGACATCTGACTTAAAGTTTCTGACCTCATCTACAGCAATTTTTCCTGCCAGTTCTTTTGGAAATCGGTAAACACCTGTACTGATATTAGGAAAAGCAATGGTTTTCACACCAAGACTTTCTGCCAATTTTAAGGAATTATGATAACAGTTTGCCAGAAGTTTTGATTCTTTTTCCACATAACCATTCCAAACCGGACCTACAGTATGAATAACATATTTCGCTGGAAGATTTCCTGCTGTTGTTATGACAGCTTCTCCGGTATTGCATTTACCTTGTCTGTTTCTGATCTCTCTACATTCTTCTAATATCACTGGACCTCCTGCTCTGTGGATAGCTCCATCTACTCCGCCTCCACCAAGTAAGGAGGAATTGGCTGCGTTGACAATTGCATCGGCTTGGATTTTTGTGATGTCTCCTTTTATTAATTCAATTTTCATTGTATCTCTTCAAACGGTTTCAGCATTTCTTCTTTCCTGCTAAGCACTGCAAAAACCACTCTTTTAAATTTATTTTTATATTTTCCCTGAAGATGCTTCCTGAATAATCCTGCAATTTCTTTTGGATCATTTTTGAAAACGCCACATCCCCAGGCTCCTAAAATCAAGACCTCATTTCCTTGCTGTAAAGCCAGCGAAAGCATTTTATCCATTCTTAGATCCATCGCCTCAAGGATTTCATGTTCTCTTTCCGGTTCCTGGCGTTTTACCACGCCTGCATTAACTGCCGGAGAGGTAATGAAGTTACACAGCACAGGCTTAGGAAGCAATTCTCCTTTATCTTTCCTGAAAACCGGAACTTTGGGACTGTAAATCATTGTATCAGTATAAAAACAGGATTCCATCGCGCGGTGAGTCGTATAATAATCCCAGGCCTGAAGCAGACTTTCATACAATCCGGAAGTTCTTGCCAGACTTTCTTCCTGTGCTTCCGCTCCGTTGATAAATCCACCTCCGGGATTTTTTGCTGATGCAAAATTCAGACACATGAGTTTTTCCTGATTTTCTTCTTCGGCTAATTGTAGAATTGCTTTTAAAGAACTGCATTTCCAGGTTTCAAATTGAGTTTCAAAACCTGCCTCTGGCATTGGGGATTCTTTCATTTCAGAAAGTTGTTCCGGAGTGAAAAGAACGGTTTCTTTTTTACTGATTTCCAGTTCGTTTTCTATATTTATTTTTTCGTTGTGTTCGTTGATATAATATTTTTTGGCCAGGATATCTAAGGTATCTTTTGCCATTCCTTTATTTGTCATGGTTAGTTTTTAATGTTAATCATCAGCTCTTCCAGTTCAGCATTTTCTGTCTTTTCAAAATCATCTCCAATAAATACTTTGTTTATTTTAATGTTGCCTACAATAGCTTTATTAAAGTTCTCCAGTTCTTCTGAAGGAACCCAAAGTTCATTATGGTTTCTTGCCCCTACATTCTGTGCAGGATATTGATCTGCTACTTCTTCCAATACATCAAACTGGGTTACAAAACCAAGATAGTTTCCGGCTTCATCTCTGGTGTTCCATTTTTCAGCAATCTCGGAAGCATATTCTTCATTAAGTACAGGATAGAAAATGGGCTGCCAATCCAATCTTGGAGGAAATTTTTTAAATCCACTTTCTATAATCAATATCATTTCTTTTTCTCCTACTGGTCTGTATAATGTTCTTGTTTTCATGGCATTTCTTTTAATTATTATTACGCTGTGGCTCCAATTTTGTGGGCCAGTTCATCTGATAAGGGATAATTCTTTTCTACAGGCAGCAGTTTCTTTGCCTTATCGAATTCCCCTGATTTGGTAAGGGTCAAAATCTTCTTAACCAAAGGGCCGTAATCCTCTATTTTCACAATCCATTCTTCATTAAATTCCTCAATCAGTGATCTGCTGATCCCAACCTGGATGGAACGGTAATTAAGTTTCGTTCCCTTAATATTTCTTTCAGGATCCCATTGCACATAAATTTCAGCATTTTCAAAGTCTTTTTCCCAATTTCGGGGATCAGGATAGACTCTTTTTTCTGGTGAAGTAAGTATTGCTTTGCTTAAAGCCTTCTCCCAGGCCTCTCTTTTAATGTGAATTGCCAGCGTACATTCCTGATTGGATTTCTGTCCATAGTTGCTGCGCTCCATCATCCAAAGAAAAGAAGGCTTTATCCAGGTCATTCTGTTCAATGAAAACGGTGCCATAAACTTCTGATTCTCTATAGCTGCTTTTGCAATTGTTTTATTATAAGCCTGGTATACTACCAGAGTATCATTTTTATAATCTGCTCTTACTTCAAATTCTTTCATCACTGTTAATTTATTAAAAATCATACACATACACCTCTACATTTTTTGCAAGCAGTGTTCTTTCAATAATAGGTTCTATTTCTTCCCATTTTCCTCCTGCCAGTCCGCACCCGATTCTCGGCATGTGAACACTTGCATTGAGCTCCAAAGCTTCATTGGCAAGTTTTTCCAAACCTTTTTCAATGGCATCATAACGAACAGGAACCCCTTTACTTCCGGTTTTTATTCCTTTTTGCCCAACCATATTGGCTACATAAATATATCTTTCAACCTGAACCAACTGAATTTCTCCTAAAGCAAAATTATTTTTACTTCTGAAGTGGTGCCAGTTTCTGTATTCTTTTTCCGGTTCTTCCCATCTTCTGGAAACTGCCAGTACAAAACCTTTTCCCCAACCTCCTACATCATTACAGATGTGGGCAATAATTTTTATCCCTTTTGCCTCTGGTATTGTAGCATCGCCTTTTAAATATTGTATTGTTTTCATGGTTATTTACTTTTATTCATTATCAATATCCTGGTTCTGACCCGTATAAAATTAATACTTGTATCGTCAAAATTTAAAAAATCTGCTTAAAATCTTTTGAATAAGGAGAATAAGATCCGTAGACAGCATCAAATTCTATATCCAGGTTTTCCAGCTTAAATTTCTCATCCATCTGATCCAAACAGGTAATCACAAGGTTTTTTTTAGCCGGAAATACATAAGCTCCATCTAACTTCAAAGCATAATTCAAGAGGCTGTAATCTATTTCTCCTGTTCTTAATTCTTTCTGGTATTCATTAAATGTACAGGTTTCTTCTTCATTATTTCTCAGGTTCATTTGTTTTTCATTGCTCATCCAGCCGTTTCCGTGACGGGTTGCATAGCTTCTGGTGACATAATACATTTCAATGTCTTCAATTTTTAAAAGCTTACAGATTTCGTATGCATTTTTTGAAGTGGTATGAGCATAGGTCACATTGGGAAAAACACCATGATCCATATCGAGTAAAATACCCTGGCTTCCTTCAAAAATAACGTGGTTGAATGAAGCCAGCCAGGTATAATCATTTATTTTCCAATCCATCCCATCAATAGCTTCTAAGAAAGGGTTCAAAAGTTCTCTGATCTCATTCTCTTCGACAAAGCCATAATAATAAGCGATTCCTTTTAGTTTTTCCATCAGCATTTCTCTGGGTCCAATCAGGTCTATGGCAAACAGTTTATAAGGGCTTTCGTTTCTTTTCATCGTTGCTCCTATTCCTTTTCCGCAAGTTCCGTGTTCCAGATTTCTGGTATTGGTTCTGTTCTGCCATACATCAAAAGGAGTAGTCACTTTCGCCAATGGATGAATATGCAGTTCAATATTTCCATTCTTTGCTTTTAATTCTTCTCTTTCATTGAGTAGAAAAACAGGATGTATCGTACAGTGCTCGGTGAAGTAAGAAGGCAGCCCTCTGAGTGCTCCACTTGCAAAACTGGAATGTACATGTTTTCTTTCATCCATCATTACGGTATGTGCTGCCTGCTGACCTCCTGAGAATCTGATCACAACAGCCTCAGGATTCTGAGAAGCCAGAAAATCTGTGGTAATTCCTTTCCCTTCATCACCAAAACCTAGTCCTATTACGATTTGCGCCTTTTTCATGTCCTTTTATTTTAAACGTCAATTGCCTTGTTCTAAAGCATCTGAAACTGATCTAAACCTGTTGTTCCCAAGGTTTTATTTTTAAACTTATCGCAGATAATTCCTTTGATAACATTAGGGATTTCTCTGTGATCTTCAATGGATATACAGTTTTGTCCTAACAATTCTCTCCATCCCCGGTCTGCTCTGAGTGCCTGATCAGAATGCAAAACACTGATATGGTATACTTCATATTTTTTCATTGCTTCTTCCAACAATTCAATATGGGTATACGTTTGCTGTCCTTTCCCCATAATTTCTCTGATGGCTGAAGCAGGAAGCGTTTTCAAGCAAGGTTCATCGCCAATGGTAAACAGTAATCCTTTTTGTCCTCTTTTTTCAAAAGCATCTGTTCTGGTGTGGAATGCTGCAAAATACCATGCTAAAAGATAACTTTCACCGGCATTTCCGCCGCCTCCGGATTCTATATAGGTTCTCGTAAGCCACATATCCAGTTCTTCATCGCCTGACTCAAACTGCCCAGCCTGAAGCGGGTAACCATCACATTCATGATCTCCAATTCCCAGGAATAATAAGGCTGGATCCGGAACACCACCCTGGATAATTCCGCCCATTAGTTTGGGCAATCCATCTCTAATCAATTCATGGGGAATATGTCCCATACTTCCGGTAACATCTAATCCTAAAATAATCGGAACTGAGTGAGGATGAACTTCCGAATCTCTGGATTCTCTAAAAGAAATTCCGTGAGGGTTCATTGATTCGTGGGCCATTCTTTTGGCATTCTGAGTGAAAATTTCACCTGCGGATTTTGTTCCGTACCCTGCTTTTCTTGCTCTGTCATAACGAGCGTCTAAATCGTATCTTGTACTTCCCATGATTATAATTTTTTTCCAAATAAATATTCAAATCTCTTCTGGGTTACTTCAAGCTGAATATTCAGATTTCTGATTGTTAATGATAATTCCATGTCTTTCTGAACGAATGCTTCGGGATTGAAATCCGCAAAAGTCAGACTGTTTCTGTCTAAAGGACTGATATCAATAAGTCCTTCCTGTTCGCGCTCAAGTCTTTTGATTTTTAATTCGATATCTTCAACTCTGCGTCTGTAGATCAACTCGGAATCTGCTCCGATAATCTTTGCACGGTCTTCTCTGATCTGATCATTATTTCTTTGTAATGATTCGATAAATCTTGGTTTTAATTCATCTTCCATGATCAAACATTTTTATTTGTGTTAATAATACGCTAATTAAACAAGACATAGCAATGTCTTTCTTTTTTACGGATAATTTATACTTTTGAGTACATGATATCTGTTCTCAATACATATTTTAATCCGCTGATTAAAGTCTTTCCTTCATGCCTTAAAGGATGATGAAAAATAAGGGCTGTTCCTTTTTTGGGAGCTACTGTAAATAGGTTTTCAAACTCTGTTTCTCCGCCTTCAAAATCATCATTCAGATAGATCATAAAGGTATAAAAGCTTTGCTCTTTCTCATTTCGGATATAGCTTCCATCTCTGTGCATCTTAAATTGCTGTCCCGGAGCGTACTTATAGACTCTGAGCATTTCATTAAAGTTAAACAGTTGATATCCATCACATTCCTGAGGTAAGAATTGGTTTGCTTTGTCAAAAAGATCCTGAGCAATGGCAGTATCAAAAATCATCAATCGGTCATTATTTCTGATTCCTTTGTTCATTTGCTGACGCCCAAATACATTAATCTTTGCTTCTTCAAAAACCTTTTCCTGTGAAAGGCTGATGTACTGATCACATTCGGTTTCAGTAAGAAAATCTTCTATCAGAAATATCTGTGGGTGTAATTCTATTTTTTCCATAATTCCTATTTTGTGTTGGTGTTGTGTGTGTTTTTACCTTCTTAATTGATCTCTTACTTCCATCAAAGCAAATCCTAAGAGGTTTTCTCCGTTCCATAATAAAGGATTCTCAGCTCTGCTATCTGTTTCCAGCATTCCGATACCCCAGATTCTGTCATAGGGACTTGCTTCTACCAGAATTTTATCTCCGGTTGACAAAAGAAAATCTTTAAATTTCTGATTCTGAGAGAATTTCAAAAGATTTCCTTGGGTTACCAGTTCATATTTATGTTCATCCCAAAGTTTCGCATTAAAGTTTTTTACTTTTCTACCCAGAGCTTTTGCCTGGTTAGGAGTATCCGACTTTAAAATTTCCGCTTCCGTTTCAGGATCATTAAACAATCTGGCTTTTCCAGCCATCATATAATGTTCTGCTGTCTTATAAATAATCCCGTTTTCTTCAAATCTTCCCGGGAACCATTGACTGAAACATGATTTGGTAATACTATCTTTTGCCGAATGCCCCCAGAAAAAAAGAAATTTTATCCTTTCCTTCTTCTGAAATCGTTCTGTAATATTTTGTAGGGTGTATTTCATGATTGCGTTATTTCTACACAAATTTAAAATATTATCAGTCTTTGCACCAAATTTATTTGTGTTAATTTTACGCTAATAAATTTAATCAATTGATTTTCAGGGACAAAAATTTAATTTCAACAAACACGAATAGCACAAATTTTAATCACAAATGACACCAATTTGATGCGTTTCGGCTAAAGCCAATTGAATTGAATGATAAAAAAACGGGCTAAGCCCGTTCCTATTGAATATATTATAATACTTTTTGTTCTAATATATTTGTGAACATTAGTGACACATTATTAATGAAATTTGTGTTTAGCTATAACTATTTTATTTCAAAATAAAAGCCCTGCTCTTCCAGCTCTTTATACTTTTCTTTATTGAAAGTAAAAAGCTTTCCGGGTCTTCCGCTGCCTTCTTTTTTGACGTTATTCGTTTCGTTAAGCAGTCCGTAGCTCATGATTTTCTTACGGAAGTTTCTTCTGTCAATTTCCTGTCCTACAATGGTTTTATAAAGATTTTCAAGGTCTGAAAAAGGAAATTCTTCATTGAGAAGATTGAAACCGATGGGTTGATATTGAATTTTTGTACGAAGCCTTTTTAAAGCAGTCTCAATGATTGTTTTATGGTCAAAAGCCACAGAAGGAAGTTTATTAATACTGAACCATTGTGCATCTTCAGCATCTGAATCAGCAAAGAGTTCATGGTAAGATGGGTTTACAAGCCCCAGATACGCCACAGAAACCACTCTGTTCCTCGGATCACGACCCAGATTACCAAATGTGTAGAGTTGTTCTAAAAAATCAGGCTTTATGCCAGCTTCTTCATAGAGTTCTCTTTTTACTGCATCATCTACACTTTCATCATCGAGAACAAGTCCTCCCGGAAGAGCCCAGCCTCCTTTAAAGGGTTCTATATTTCTTTTAATCAGAAGGATCTGAAGATCTTTTTTATCAAAATATCCGAAAATAACGGCGTCTACAGCCACTTTTATATCCTGTAATTTTTTTGGGGACTCCATAAAATTGATTTGCGTTACGAATACACAAAGCTACGATTTATGCTGATAGTAAAAAATAATTTCGGCTATAATAAAAGTTCCTATCTTTAAGTTATTATTCTAACCATCTTAAAACTAAATTATTATGAAAAATGTATTAACAATTCTTTCTGTTGCTTTTTTATTAACAGCATGTGAGAAAGGAAAAACAACAGCTGCGAATGCTACTGATAAAACAGACTCTACCGCAACCAATTCTGAATGGAAACCCGTAGACTCCGCAACGGCTATGAAAAACTGGACGGAATATGCCACTCCTGGGGAAATGCAAAAAATGCTTGCAAAATCTGATGGGAACTGGGCCGGAGAAACTACTATGTGGATGGAAAATGGAGGAAAACCTATGGTAAGTAAATCCGAGGCTACTAATAAAATGATGTATGGCGGACGTTATCAGATGACTAATCACAAAGGCAACTTTATGGGAATGCCATTTGAGGGAATGAGCATTGTGGGATATGACAATTCCAAAAAGAAGTTTGTCAGTACCTGGATAGACAATATGGGAACCGGAATTATGCATAGCGAAGGAGATTGGAATCCTTCTACAAAATCAGTTGAGTTTAAAGGAAAAATGACCGATCCTTCAAGACCCGGAAAGGATTGTGATTTCAGAGAAGTTTTCACATTTGTGGATGATAATACTCAAAAACTAGAAATGTACGGCCCTGATTCCAAAACAGGAAAAGAGTACAAAACCATGGAAATAAAATATACCCGTAAGAAATAAATCCATAAAAAAACCGCTTCGTGTGAAGCGGTTTTTTATTTTTATAGTGAATTAATCATTCAGTTTTAATACAGCCATGAATGCCGATTGTGGTACTTCTACTCTACCAATCTGCTTCATTTTCTTCTTCCCTTCTTTTTGTTTCTCCAATAGTTTACGTTTTCTGGAGATATCTCCTCCGTAACATTTTGCAGTAACGTCTTTTCTTAAAGCTTTAATCGTTTCTCTGGCAATTACTTTCGTACCTAATGCAGCCTGAACAGCAATATCAAACTGCTGTCTAGGAATCAGCTCACGAAGTTTTTCACACATTCTTTTACCAATATAATAAGCGTTAGAATCGTGAATCAAAGATGATAGCGCATCCACCATATCCCCATTGATCAGGATATCCATTTTTACAAGCTTGGAAGCTCTGAACCCAATCGGGTGATAATCGAATGACGCATATCCTTTAGAGATTGATTTTAATCTGTCATAGAAATCGAATACCACCTCAGCAAGAGGCATATTGAAAATTAACTCCACTCTTTCTGATGTCAGATAACTTTGGTTAACAATTTCCCCTCTCTTTTCGATACATAAAGTCATAACAGCTCCCACGAAATCGGATTTTGTAATGATAGAAGCCTTGATGAAAGGTTCTTCTACTCTATCCATTGTAGAAGGATCCATCATTTCAGATGGGTTGTTAATCAGAATCGGAACTTCAGGTTCTTTTTTAGTATATCCAAAATAAGAAACGTTCGGTACCGTTGTGATCACGTTCATATTAAACTCTCTGTCAAGACGTTCCTGAACAATTTCCATGTGAAGCATTCCTAAGAATCCGCAACGGAAACCAAAACCAAGAGCGGCAGAACTTTCCGGTTCGAAAACCAGAGAAGCATCATTCAGTCTTAGTTTTTCAAGAGAGAATCTCAACTCTTCAAAATCCTCAGAATCAATTGGATAAATACCAGCAAATACCATTGGTTTTACTTCCTCAAATCCATCGATAGGACCATCAGCAGGGTTTTCAAAAGAAGTGATCGTATCTCCTACTTTTACCTCACGGGCATCTTTAATCCCGGAAACCAGATATCCTACATCTCCACACTGAATGGTTTTCTTTGGAACCTGCTTCAATTTCAATGTTCCTACTTCATCAGCTCCATATTCTTTTCCGGTGGCGAAGAACTTGATCTTTTCATTTTTAGTAATACTTCCGTTTACAACTTTGAAATAGGCTTCAATACCTCTGAAAGGGTTGTAAACAGAGTCAAAGATCAAAGCCTGAAGCGGACCGTCAGGATTTCCAACCGGTGCCGGAATTCTTTCTACGATCTGCTCTAAAAGATGGTGAACACCTTCTCCTGTTTTACCTGAAACTCTTAATACATCTTCATATTCGCATCCGATCAGATTCATGATTTCATCGGTTACTTCTTCAGGATTGGCAGACGGAAGGTCAATTTTATTCAAAATAGGAATGATCGTCAAATCATTTTCCAGTGCCAGATACAGATTACTGATGGTTTGTGCCTGAATACTTTGTGCAGCATCTACGATAAGAAGAGCTCCTTCACAGGCAGCAATAGAACGGGATACTTCATAAGAGAAGTCTACGTGTCCCGGTGTATCAATAAGGTTTAAAATATATTTTTCTCCTTTATACTCATAATCCATCTGGATGGCGTGTGATTTAATTGTAATCCCACGTTCTTTCTCCAAATCCATATCATCAAGCGTCTGAGACTGTAATTCTCTTTGGGTAACCGTATTCGTGTACTCCAATAGACGGTCTGCCAGGGTACTTTTACCATGGTCGATATGAGCGATTATGCAAAAATTTCGTATGTTTTTCATTTAAGAATCTTGTAATTTGCAAAGATAAGAAAATGCAAGAGAATTTTTCATTCTTAATTCTTTCTTTTCACTGAAACACAGATAACAATAAGAAGAGAAGCTCAATTTTTCCCTTTTTTTCAAATATTATTTCGTTTTACCAAAGTCTTCCGGTAACAAATAATTTCCTGTAAAAGGATCTAGATAAACTTTAGGGCCTAAAGTATTCTTCTTCTTATTTGAGAAACTGACATCTATAACTGCTCCAATAACACCACCAACGAGACCTCCTGCTCCAATACCAATGGTGACAGCACTTGTAGTGGTTTCAGGAAATAATTCTGCTTTAGTTACTTCAATAAAAACACCATTCTCATCTTTAAAAATCTCAGTATACCCAACAGGGATATTTTTGTATGCTATCCCATTATGCACAAAAGCATAAAAATGTCTTATTCCTGTTTTATCCTCTCCTTTTACTGCCTTTGTCACCAATCCTTTATCATTAGCCTGCAAAGTAAATCCCGGTTCAGGAGTATGAGTAAAAAAGCTGTAATAATCTTTATATACTCCTTCTTTCAGTTCGTTTGCCTTCAGAATACTAAGTTGTTCTTTTAATACAGAAGCATAGTTAGGAAGATCACTTTCTTGAATACTAAACTCCCATGGCATTCCTTTATAAGATTCTTTAAAGAGATCAGTAAGAATTAAAGTCGCTTTTCTTGCCAGATTTTGAGCTAAATAAGGTGTTATACGTGATGAAACAGTTACTATCGTATCTTTTCTGTCAATAAAATGATAGCCATCTTCTTTCTTACTAAATGTGCTTGCTCTTAATTCAAGCTTTCCGATAGAATACTTTTCTTTTCTGTCTTCTGAAATTTTCAAATTTTCAAGCACGAAAACCATGTCATTATTCCCTCTCACCGGATTGTATTTATAAAACCAGTCTTGTATGTCTTTGCTGGCATTATTTTCGAAAATAATTTTCACCTCGTCCTTATGGTACATGATCATTCCAACTTCCTGATCTGCTCTCTGATCTATTACCGTAAGACTTTTAATAGAGTTTTTGCTGTCTTTAATGGATTTTGAAAGATCAATCGTTTCTGTTTTCTGTCCAAATAATACTATCGAAAATAATAAAAAGAAAAGTGTTTTTTTCATAAATAAACTTTACGGTAAAAATAGGAATTTAGAGTAAAATCAAACGGCTCTCACAAAAAGATCTGTGAGAGCCGTCCAACATTAAAAAAATAAACTATTATGGGTTTTGTTTAGATCCCGAAGCATTGTTATTATTACCGTGAGGTTTTCTTTCATCCATTTTATCCTTCATCATTTTTTCAGATTGAAAAAGCTTCAGAACTTTCTGGCAAGGAATTACCTGCTGCATTTTATCTGCGTATTTCTTTCTGTTATCCAATAACTTCTGACCTACTTCAAAACTTTGCTGCAATTTAGCCTTTGCTTCCTCATCCGTTAACGTTTCAGGATCAAAGTTTGAATTAAACTGGCTTTTTATCTGCTTCTGACTATCCAGATATTCGTTATATAATTGGGTAAATTCGGCTTTATCATCTGGATCAACATTCAGATTATCCATGATCATATTGTTCCTGAATTTCTTAAGGAGATCTTTTCTCTCTTCTGGAGAAAGATTATTGATGACTTCTTTCCTTTGCTTAGGATCCATCTTTTTCCAATCATAATCCGTTCTTTGGGCATTTAATCCAAAGCCGTAGATAATCAAAAACGTCAATAATATCTTTTTCATTTTCTTTTAATTATAAATATCCAAATAAACGTCCTGAGTCGAATTACTTGCTAACTCTGCAATTTCAGAATTAGAAAACGAGTCCAGATATTCATTCATTCGTGTTTCTTCTTTTTTCTTTACAGCTTTCACCGGTTTTGGTGTTTCTGTTATTTTTTTTGTTTCATTTACTCTTTCCGAAGCGTAAATAGCATTATCCTTTTGATTTCCAACTGTTTGATTATTATTTTCAACAGAAGTTAAATCCGATTTTAAAGTTTCATAAGCCAGCTCACTTTCTGTTTTTGGCTCTCCGTTATTGGCAGCATACGCTGTTTTAGTGTTCAGTATTTGTTCTGTGGAATTATTATCTGAATTAAAAACATAAGTTGCTCCAAAAATCAAAGCCAGTGATGCCGCTGCTGCATACATCCAGTTCAGCTTAAAGACAGGTGCTTTTTTACTTGTCTTTATATCATTCATAACGCTCTCCTGAATATTTTCAAACATATTATCAGGAACTGTGTAAATGTTTTTACGCTCTAATTTTTCTATGTCGAACTCTTTCATCTTTGTTGGGTCAAAAATTATTTTTCGTAATTTTCTTTAATATACTCTTCTATTTTCTGTTTGGCATAATGATAATTTGTTTTCAAAGTCCCTACCGACATATCTACAATTTTTGATATTTCTTCATAGGGCAAATCATCATAATACCGCATCATAAATACCAGTTTCTGCTTTTCGGGCAGACTCTGTATAGCGTTCTGCAGTAAAATCTGTATTTCTTCAGCATCTCCTTCCGTATTATCTGCAACGAGATTCTGCATGTGATACTCCGGATCCTCGTCAGTTTTCTGCATTTTCTTCATTTTGTTGACCTGCTGTAGTGCTTCGTTGGTAGCGATTCTGTACAACCAGGTATACAACTGGCTATCATTTTTGAACTGATGAAAATTCTGATAAGCTTTAATAAAAGTTTCCTGCAAAGTATCCTGTGCAAGATCTCCGTCCACAATAATTCTTCTTATGTGCCAGTACAATCTGCTTTGATAGGCATCCATCAAGGCACGGACACCTTTATCCTGGGTCCGTGGATTCTGCATCAACGAAATAATTTCCGCGTCCTTAATCTTCATAAGATGCCTTACATTGTTTTGGATTACAAAAATAACTGAAAGTTAAATTACTTCTTCAATTTTCAATTTAAATATTAAAAATATTATGAGACACTTACGCAATAAACGTGCCTATATTGAAGTACAGAATTTCTGAAGTTGTCTTCCTTTTCTGACTCGGCTTAAAATCTTATATTTGTTATATGCAAATTGTAATCATCGGTTCCGGAAATGTGGCCTACCATATGGCAAAGGCTTTCACTTTGAAAAGCATTCCCATTGCCCAGATTTTTGGCAGGAACGAAAAAGAATTAAATAAAATTTCTGAAGAATTAGCTATTCCTTATTCCACAAACCGGCTGGAAGAAGCGGATCTTTATATTCTCTGTGTAAGTGATCATTCTGTAGAAGAAATTTCGAAGATCATTACCAAAAAAAACTGTTTGGTTGCCCATACATCCGGATCGCTTCCTAAAGAAGTTCTGGCTGGTGAGTATCGTAAAGCAAGCTTCTATCCTTTGCAGACCTTTTCAAAATCCAAAGAGCTGGAGTATGAAAAAATTCCTTTTTTCATAGAAGCAGAAAATGAAGAAGATCAAAAAATATTGTTTGACCTTGCCTCAAAGATTTCAGAAAAGGTGATGGAAAGCAATCACGAAAAAAGAAAATATATTCATCTGACTGCTGTTTTTGCCTGCAATTTTGTGAATCATCTTTTTTCTAGAGCTAAAGAAATTTCAGATTCCCAGGATATTCCGTTTGATTATTTCCTGCCGCTGATTGATGAAACAGTTCAGAAAATTCATGAAATTGAACCTAAGCAGGCACAAACCGGACCTGCAGTGAGAAATGATGTAAGAATTTTACAGCTGCATGAACAGTTATTAAAAGACGAAAGTCTTGAAATTTATAAAACAATGAATCATTCTATTCAGAAAATGTATGAGTTATAAAGAGAAATTAAAAGATATTAAAGCATTTGTATTTGATGTTGACGGAGTTTTCACCGACGGAAGTGTTTACTTGCTTCCCGGAGGAAATATGTGCAGAGTAATGAATGTACTGGACGGATATGCAGTGGTGAAAGCATTAAAAAATAATTATCTGATCGGTGTTATCACAGGAGGAAATGATGAAATGGTAAAACACAGGATCAATTATCTGGGTATTCAGGATTACTATCCGAAATCTCACAATAAAATGGAGGATTTTGAAGATTTTAAGAAGAAATACAATCTAAAAAATGAAGAGATTCTGACGATGGGTGATGATCTTCCGGACATTCATATCATGGAAAATTCAGCGATTGCGGCATGCCCTGAAAATGCAGTTCCTGAAGTAAAAGGAATTTCCGATTATATTTCCCCGAAAAAAGGAGGAACCGGTGCAGTACGCGATGTGATTGAACAAGTGATGAAAGTTCAGGGGAACTGGCATGATGATAATACCCAATCTGTATAACTACCGGCATGAAATTACTTTTAGCATCCCAATCGCCAAGAAGAAAAGAACTTCTTTCCAGCCTTGGTTTTGAATTTGAAGTCGTAAAAATAGACTGTGAGGAAATTATCCCTGAAAACATCAAAATAGAGGAAGCTGCAGCTTACCTTTCTGACTTAAAAGCAGAAGCTTTCAGAAGTCTGGAAGCAGATGAAGTACTTTTGACTGCTGATACGGTAGTTGCTATTGACCATCAAATTCTGGGAAAACCTAAAGATGAAGATGACGCCTTTGCAATGCTTCAAAGTCTTTCGGGAAGAACTCATCAGGTATATACGGGAATTACCATCAAAACAGCCAATACATCTTTTACAGAAACTGATGTAGCAGATGTTACGCTGGCTGAGCTTTCGGATGAAGAAATAAACTATTATATTCAGAAGTATAAGCCTTTTGATAAAGCCGGCAGTTATGGTGTCCAGGAATGGCTGGGAATGGCAAAGATCACAAGCCTTACAGGAAGTTATTATACAATTATGGGGCTTCCTACTCATCTTGTTTATAAAATATTGAAAGAAACCGCTCTGATTTAAGAGATTTTTGAAAATCCAAATGTCAGTTAAAGAAGAAATAAAATATTTTCGCAAGAAATATAAATATTATTCATTATAAAATTTTATTATTTTTACAAAATCATCAAATGCTGATAATAAAAAGTAGATTAGCGAGTTATATTGAATAATGAAAAAGAATATATTATTCCTTTTAGTGATATGCCTTGTTGCTTCCTGTGCTACCAAAACAAAAAAGCCAGAGCAGCGTTCAAGAGTATTAAAAGGGTTTTCCACATATTACAACACTCTGTTTAATGCGAAAGATGCGTTAAACAGTGAATTTACGACCAGAGACAAAGGACATAAAGACAACTTCTATGCTCCTTACATTCCCATTCTGACTTATGAAGAACAGCCTTTGGGAAGTGATCTTGGGCAAACGGAAGCTTTTGCAGAAAATTCTATGAAGATGGCTGAAGTAGCCAACAGACCTTCGGGAAGAGGGGATTCCGGAGCTCCCAACAGACCTGGGGCTTCAGGAAATGGACCTGCAAGACCAGATGGTGAACAAGGTAAAGGAGCGACTACACTTGAAATTGCAGAAGCTAAAGCTTTAAAAGCAATCAATAAATATTCTGTAACCAGGAATGGTGAAGAAAAAAATAAGCAGATTTTCGATGCCTATATGATCCTCGCCCAGGCAAGAATTTATCGAGGTAAATCTCTGGAAGCACTGGATGCTCTCAATTATGTTTTCACTCATATGAAAGATGATAAAAGGATTGCATTGGCAAGAATTTATCAGGGTCTGGCTTATGATAAAATCAAAGATTATCACAGGGCACATGAAACTTTTGCCAAACTGAAAGGAGAAGATATCAGTAAGAGCTATGCAAAACTGCTGAGCATTTATTATTCTGAATCCCTTCTTGAGGCCGGTAAAAAAGAAGAAGCTGCCAAAGAACTTGATGATGCTTTTGAGCTGAATGGCAACAGAAAACTGAAAAGCAGAATTGCTTATCTGAGAGGTCAGGTTCTGGAAAATCTTAACCAAAATGATAAAGCAAGAGAAAGCTATACTGCGGCTTATAAATACGCTAGTGATTTTGAATTTGAAGTAAAATCCCAGATTGCTATTGCCAAAACTTTTAACGGTAAAGGCGATTATGCCGGTGCCAAAAATTATCTGGAAGGAATCAGTAAAAAAGGGATGTACGGCTCCAGAAAGAATGAATTTTACTATGCTTTGGGTTTAATGGCCAATAAAGCAGGAAAAAAAGACGAAGCTCAGCAATTCTTCAGAAAATCTCTTTTTGAAAAGGTTTCTGATCCTCAGATCCGTGGCTTGGCTTATTATGAAATAGGAAAAAGCTACCTTGACAAAAATGATTATATCGGAGCCGGAAGCTATTATGATTCTGCATTGGCTGTAATGACTTATGAACCTTCTAAAATCCTGTTAAAAGATCAGTCCGCATATATTAAAAAGATTTCCAGAAACTACTATCTGATCAAAAAGAATGACAGTATTCTTTCTCTGGCAAAGATGAGCGATGCCCAGAAAACAGATTATTTCACAAAATACATTGCAAAATTAAAGGTTAAAGAAGAAAAAGAAGAACAGGAAAGAAGGCGTGCGGAAAGAAGCAAAGGATTTGATACCGGAGATTATAGTGCCAATTCTATTTTTGCCAATAGTTCCAATTCTTTTGAGGATTTTGGAATAACTACAAAAGGTTTTTACTTCAGTAATTCAGGTACTGTAAGCAAAGGAACATCTTCATTTAAGCAAATCTGGGGAGACCGTGCTCTTGCTGACAACTGGCGTTCTTCCAAGAAAATGGCCTCTATTGAAGATATGAAGAATGAAGCATTGGGAGTTAATTCAGCACCTAATCCAAGACGTTTTGAGCCTGCGTATTATATTGAACAGATTCCTTCGGATCAGGGTAAATTATCTCAGTTAAAAAAGGACAGAGATACGGCTTCATTAGGTCTGGGAATTATGTATCAGAACTATTTTACCAATACTCCCCTAGCTACGAAAACGCTTTATGATCTTGTAGATGTAAAACCGGAAGAAAAGGTAATGTTACAGGCCTTGTATGAGATTTTTGCCATGAATTATGAAAAAAATCCACAGGCTTCCGAAAGAGCAAAACAAATTCTACTAGCAGATTACCCCTATACTTCTTATGCTGAGTTTGCGAGAAACCCTAAGAATAAATCATTTGTAAAATCAACTGAAGAAGTTGAAAACGAATATAAAAAGGCATATGCACTGTTTGAATCAGAAAAATTTGCAGAAAGTAAAGATATAATTGATCAAACGATCCAGAAGTTTCCGAAAGATGCCCTGGTACCTAAGCTTTACCTTTTAAATGCATTCAACGCAGGAAAATCCAGTGGAAAGGAAGTAATGATTCTGCAGCTTGAGCAGATTGCCCTGAATTATTCTAAAACATCTGAAGGAATAAGAGCCAAAGAAATGCTGAATTATCTGAAAAGTGATTTGAGCTTCCAGGCAACGGATAATAAAGGAAATTCAATTCCTGAGCGACCTTCAGGAGCTCCTGTACAGCCAAGTACCCAAAATACCGGTATTCCACAAATGAACAACGGAAAAGTACAGAAACTGGAAAATGTCAATCTCCAGCCACAAAATGGAGCTACTACTCCACCGCAAAATGACAAAACGAAATCAGGGTCAAAGTCACCACCAAGACCTCAATAAAATAAAAAAGCGAAGATTACTCTTCGCTTTTCTTTTTCTTTACTCCATGGAAATCTTTGAGATAAAAAGGTTCGAAATAAGCCATATCTTCAAATTCCTTGTTTTCTATTTTTGCCAGTGTTTTCCTGATGAGATATTGTGCGGAAGGATAAACATCCTCTTTAAAAACAGCATTCGGAAGATTCAGTATTTCTTTTGCTTTTTTAGCACCATCCCCTACAAACAATACTTTTTTATCTTTTAATTCTTCAAAAGAAGCTTCATCTAAAATCTTAGCTTCGGTCTCAGATAATTCCTTCCCTGTATTACCATCATAAACGGCCGTATAAGCCTCCATTCTCCTTGCATCAACCAAAGGCACAACCAAATCGTAGTTATCGCCTAAAAACGACTCTATCATGCTTTCAAGAGAATTTACAGCTACCAGAGGAACCTTGAGCCCATAGCAAAATCCTTTTGCAGAAGCAGCACCAATTCTTAAACCGGTATAGGATCCCGGACCTTTACCTAAAGAAACAGCTTCAATATCTTTAAGTGAAATCCCCGCTCCTTCCAATGCCCACTCAACATAGGTATGAAGACTTTCAGACTGTTTATAGTTTTCAGAAACCTCTTCACAAAGACATAGGAGCTTCTCATTGTCTGATACAGCTACTGAACAGTTTTTGGACGATGTTTCCAGATATAGAATTTTCATTTTTTTATTTTAAGCTAAGCTGCAATATTGCAAGAGCAAAATCGCTTTTAATATTCCGCAAATTTACTCCATTATTTTGGACTATTTTCTATAAATCGTTCTCGGCTCTGCCTGAGCACTTGGATAGATGGTCATATCTGAAACCGTAACATGCTTTGGTGCGTTCACACAATAGGCAATTGCATCGGCAATGTCTTCAGCTTTCAGAGCATCATAGCCCGCATATACGGTTGAAGCTTTCTCACTATCTCCTTTGAATCTTATCAGAGAGAAATCAGTTTCTACAGCACCCGGCTGGATGTTCGTTACTTTGATTCCAAATTCAGTAAGTTCTAATCTCATTCCCTCAGAAATCACGTCTACTGCTTTCTTCGTTGCACAGTACACTACTCCATTTGCATAAGTTTGTCTCGCTGCTACAGAACTGATATTTACAATATGACCTAAATTTTTAGTTTTCATAATTGGGATAATCATTTTAGAAACATAGAGCAATCCCTTTACATTGCCATCAATCATAGAATCCCAGTCATCTGTTTTACCAGCGGACAGAGGATCTAATCCATGAGCATTCCCTGCATTATTAATCAGAACATCAATATCTTTCCAGTTTTCAGGAAGGGAATTAACCGCTGTTTCAACTTCTTCAAGATTTCTTACATCAAACATTAAACTAAATATTTCGGTAAATTGTGAAAGCTCTGTTTTCACAGATTCCAGCACTTCACTTCTTCTTCCACAGATAATAATTCGGTTCCCTTGTTTTGCAAGAAGTTCTGCAGTGGCTTTTCCTATACCGGAAGTAGCTCCGGTGATGAATATTGTCTTCATAAAATTGTTTATTAAATGTATGAATGGAATACTTTACCAATAGCAAGACTGTATGACCTTCATACATTGTTATTTTGATTTACTAATTTGCATCAAATGCCTGAAAAGCATCTGTGATATGATCAATAATTAAATTTTTGTTTTCATCGGGGAGAACAGAGATAATATCAAATCTTACCTCATTATTTTTATTAAATTCTTCCAGATAATGATTGGCAGCCGAGACAATAGATTTTATCTTCGTTTTGGTTACGGCTTCATGGGGCAGCATAAAGACATCAGTAGATCTTGCCTTCACTTCGATAATAATAATCTCATTATCTTTTTCAGCAATAATATCAATCTCCGCTTTCTGAAAACGGAAGTTTCTGACCAGGATTTTGTACCCCTTTTTCTGAAGATAATCAGCAGCAAGATTCTCTGCTATTTTTCCAAAATCGTTATGATGAGCCATATTGTATGTTTAAGAGTTTGGAGATAGGAGAGTGGTGATATTTAAAACTCTACTTTGACCTTAGTGCCAACCTTCACTTTAACATTTCCACCTATTAATAGCGGCCTATTGTCCTTAATATGTCCATTGGGGAAACCGAATATCACAGGAAATTTATACTTTGAAATTCTCTCAGAAATTAGCTTATAAGCAAACTCATCAAAGCTTTCCTCATAGCTTTTATTCTCCTTTTCATCTCCCATATTGGTCATGCCTCCAACGATGAGTCCTTTGATTTTATTGAATACTCCGGCCAGCTCCAGCGTCATAATCATACGATCAAGCGCATAAAAGTTTTCTCCGATATCTTCAATAAACAAGATTTTATCTTTAAAGTCGAATGAATATTTAGTTCCTAAAAGGGCATAAATAAGGGCTAAATTCCCTCCAACCAATTCTCCTTCAATATTCCCTTCTTTATTGAATTGATGAGATTCAAGGCTATATTTTGGTTTTTTCCCTTTTAAGATATCAAAAATCAGGTCATAGCTTTCTTCCGTAACCCCAAAACTCGAAGTTTTAATCGTTTGTCCGTGAATGGAGGCAAAACCTTTTTTCAACAGATAACTTTGAATTACCGTATTATCAGAGTAGCCAATGTACCATTTCGGGTTTTCAGTAAAGTTTTTCGGTTTCAGATGCTGAATCAGATGCTGGCAGCCATAGCCTCCTCTGGAAGCCCATACAGCTTTAACTTCTGTATCATTTAAAGCCCAGTTGATATCTTTTATTCTTTCCTTTTCTGTTCCGGCATAATTGTATCCGTTTGAAAATTTGGTGTAAAGATGTTCCCCGAGAATGGGTTCAAAACCTCTACTTTTAATCATTTCTATTCCCTTTTCCAGTTGAGAGGCATCTACCGATCCTGCAGGGGAAATAACAGCTATTTTGTCTCCTTTTTTAAGAGACTTAGGAAAGATCATTTTTTTCATTTTGTTTTTTGATATTTTACTTCTTTCTTCTCTGCTTCTTCCAGCTGTCTTTCAAACTGGTTGAACTTCTTGAAACTTTGCAGGAAGATAAAGAAACTGAATACAATAAGAATACAGCCAACAACTCTTCTGATTTGGTTGGCTAGTTTTTGTGTTAATTTATCGTGAAATTGCTTGGCAAGAAATATCTTGGCAAGATCTATTGAAAGGTATGTGCCCAATACTATGCCTATGTATAAAATAAAACTGCTGGTGTCCGGATATTGATTCCTTACGGAAATTACTGTTACCAGCCAGAAAAGGATAACACCAACATTTAAGAGATTAAAGAAAAAACCATTAAAAAATGTTTTAAAGTAATTCTGTCCAATGATCCTTTCCTCACCAGGCATATGCATTTTCGTCTTGGTAACCAGCATTACGATCCCGTAGATAAAAATAAGAATAGAAGTGATCCTATAAAATCCCGGATGTTTATCAATTAAAGTGACGATATCTGTACTGGCATAGTACGCTGCTACAATACATAATAAATCTGCCGTAATAACACCTAGATCCAGTGATAAGGCATGTCTGGGACCTCTGGAAAAGCTGGTTTCAATTAACAGGAAAAATATAGGTCCTATGAAAACCAGGCTCAGCATAAATCCTAATATGATGGCAGATAGTACAAGTTCTAGCATTAAGTGGTATTTTAAAATGAAAAAAAATTCATTTCGTTTTATACAAAGTTATACTTTATGATTTAATTATTCAATAAAGTTGCAATATATCCACTTGATTTTAATCAGAGTTTAATGTAAATTTTTGAAGCAAATAAGTAGGAATAGGGAAGTATTCGCAGCAGGAACAGCTCACTAAACTTGTTTTTCATTGATTATAAAAAAGAAAGAGATCATTCCTGATAGGAACAACCTCTTTCTTGTTATATTTTTACTGGTTATATTGATTAGTCTTATTTTTATTTATCCTGACAATTTTCATTAAAAACGAATTCGAAATCTTTTCTGATTTTAAGACCAAAAATACCTCGTTCAAAGGTATAAATAACCTGATTTTTAAACAGCATTCTTTTATAATCAATCCAAAAACTTCTTGTCATATAAGAATATTCATAGGCGTTTCCACTCAAATAAACGTAAGTTGTCTTTCCTTTCTGATGGCTGCGTATACTTCCAACCTCTGAAATCATGTTTTTAAAACAGTATGTTTCTTTGGTAGGATTCATTCCTGTAAGATAGTTTATCAAAAAAAATCCATTAATTATCTGAGGAAAAGTGACTCCAAAAAAATATTTTCTCCCTTGTTTATTGATATCGATAATATTTCTTTTAATTAAAATATTACATAATATAACAAGAACGACAATAACCAGTACAAAAAGATAAAAATTGATAACAGTATTAAAAATGACTGTTATCAATAATATTGCATTTAAGATACTAAAGACAATAGATTTATCTATCTTGGTCATTGTCTACAATCTTGAAATCAAGCTGCTTCTGAATCAGGTTAGCTTTTACCACCTTGATCTGAACTTCATCACCCAACTGGTATTTTTTTCCGTGTCTTATTCCGTATACAGCATGTGTTTTTGCATCATACATATATGAATCATCTACAAGATCCCTTAGTTTGATCAAACCTTCAGCACCGTTTTCAGGAATTTCCACCCAGAAACCGAATTCTGCCACTCCAGAAATAACTCCTTTGAAAGTTTCTCCCAAATGTTTTTCCATGAATTTCACCTGCATGAATTTGATAGAATCTCTTTCTGCATCTGCAGCCAGTCTTTCCATTGCACTGCAGTGTTTTGCCTTTTCTTCAAGATCACCTCTGTTTGGAGATTTTCCTCCGTCCAGATAATGCTGAAGAAGACGGTGTGCAAGCAAATCCGGATAACGACGGATAGGAGAGGTGAAGTGGGAATAATACTCAAAACCTAAACCGTAGTGACCAATAGGTTCTGTAGAGTATACCGCTTTGCTCATACTTCTCATCGCAAGCGTTTCGATCATATTTTCTTCGCCTTTTCCTTTTACGTCATGTAGAAGTTTGTTCAAAGATGCCGCCACCTTTTTGGTATTGGCAAGATCCATTTTGTATCCGAAAGTAGCAACGAAATCCCTCAAAGATTCCAGTTTTGCAGGATCCGGATCATCGTGAACTCTGTAAATAAATGTATTGTTAGTGATTTCACCTTTTCTGCTCAGAGATACATATTCAGATACTTTTTTATTGGCTAAAAGCATGAATTCTTCGATCAGGTGATTGGAATCTTTACTGATTTTAAAGTAAACTCCAATTGGCTCATTATTTTCATCAAGATTGAATCTTACTTCACTTCTGTCAAATGTAATGGCTCCTTTTCTGATACGTTCATGACGCAAAATTTTGGCCAGTTTGTCAAGCGTATTAATCTCTTCGGCCAGATCTCCCTGTCCGGTTTCAATTCTTTCCTGAGCTTCTTCATAGGTAAATCTTCTGTCTGAGTGGATAACCGTTCTTCCAAACCACTGTTTCTGAATTTCCGCATTGTCATTCAGTTCAAAAACGGCTGAAAAAGTATATTTATCTTCGTGTGGACGAAGGGAACAAACATCATTACTCAACACTTCCGGAAGCATCGGTACAACCCTGTCAACAAGATATACTGAGGTTGCTCTCTGATACGCTTCATCATCCAGAATCGTTCCCGGAACTACATAATGAGAGACATCTGCAATATGAACTCCGATTTCCCAGTTTCCAGTTTCCAGTTTTCTTATGGATAAAGCATCATCAAAGTCCTTAGCATCTTTAGGGTCAATCGTAAATGTACAGATGTTACGCATATCCCAGCGTTTTGCAGCCTCTTCATCAGTAATACTTCTGTCGATTTTATCTGCATCAGCTTCTACTTCCGATGGAAATTCATAAGGCAGACCATATTCTGCAAGAATAGAGTGGATCTCCGTTTCATGTTCTCCCGGAGCTCCCAATACCTGAATGATTTCCCCTTCCGGATTTTTATCCCCTGGTCTCCATTCTGTCATTTTTACAATGACCTTATCACCATCTTCAGCAGTGCTGAATTTTCCTTTTGGAATAAAGATATCCGTGTTGATTGATTTTTTATCACAAACCACAAACCCAAAATCTTTATGTAATACCTTCTGAAATGTTCCTACAAATTCCGTTCTGTTACGTTCTAAAACTTCAAGAACGGAGCCTTCAAGTTTCTTTCCTTTATAATGATAAGTTATAATAAGAACCTTATCTCCCTGCAAGGCATCCTTCACATTTTTGGCATGAACAAAGACATCATCTTCCAATCCTTCTACACTTACATAAGCATTTCCACTTTGGTTGAAGTCAATAATTCCGGTAAGCGTTCCTGCGATTTTCAGGTTCACAATATATTTTCCTTTTTCCACTTCTTTGATCTTTTCTGATCCCTGAAGTTTATGCAGTGCCTGGATGACAAGTTCTCTTTGTCTTGGATTTTTATAATCTATTCCGTCAGCGATCTGCTTGTAATTATAAATTTTGGATGAATTCGCATTCATAAATCGGAGGATCAGTCTTCCGATCTCCATCAATTTTAAATCATTTTTATGACTTATATATTTTCTTTTTTTTGGCATGTTAATTTTCTTTTTACATTGTTTTGGTTTTATCTTACATAAAACCTTTTTCTAAATCTTCCTTATTCATTCCTTCGTATAAGGTCATTCAATTTCATCATTAGATTCTTTCCGCAAATTATCAGAAATCATTTTTAATTTCGCTTACAACGGGAGCTTTAGTTTTGTATAAATTTAATACAATTCTGGAGAAGAAAAGAGAAAAACCTTCTATTAAATATATTTCAAATATAAGAAAGGCTTTGGAGAATAATAGAGTGTAATTTCTATTGGACACTGCAAATGTACGAATAAAAAATAAATAAGGCTTGTAATGTGATTTACAAGCCTTATTATATTTAGCAAACTGCAATTTTGTCAACTCTGTTCTGGTGTCTTCCACCTTCGAAGTCTGTTGAGAGAAATTTATCTACAATTTCAATCGCCAGTTCTTTTGATATAAATCTTGCCGGCATAGAAATCATGTTGGCATCATTATGGAGTCTTGCCAGTGTTGCAATCTCCGGCATCCAGCATAATGCACATCTTATTTTCTGATGTTTGTTCGCAGTGATCTGAACCCCGTTTCCGCTTCCACAGATCAAAATTCCCAGCTCATTTTCTCCGTTTTCCACAGAGGTTGCAGCAGGGTGTACAAAGTCCGGATAATCCACACTGTTTGTGGAAAACGTTCCAAAATCCTGAACTTCAAAACGTTCTGAAAGGTAGTTCTTAACAATCTCCTTATATTCATAGCCTGCATGGTCCGCTGCGATAGCAATTTTTCTTTTCATAATACTCTTATTAAGCTTTATTAGATTCTATTTCCTTACAAAGGTAAGAATAATAACAATTCGTGTTAGTAAACCCTGAATTAATTGTGAAAAGGTATGTGAATAACTGTGGAAAACTTTTTTCAACTTTCTATTTTTAAAGACCAATTTATTTCGTAATAGAAATTCTTTCCGCAAATTTTTACCACAACTTTCCAGATGTTTTCTCCAGCTATCCCCAGATTTTTCCATAATAAAATAACTAATAATCGTTTCATCTCAAAGTTATCAACATTTGTTAATAAGTATGTGAAATAGCGGGTTTACAAGGATTTATATTGTGAGTTAAATATGAATTCAATACAAGTTGAATGTTATCAATTATTACGCTAAAACTTATCCCCGAAACTAACAACACTCAACAACAACTACATTATTCTTTTTTTTAAAAGAGATAAAATTGTTGATTAATGGGTGATTGGGTTCGGGGAAAGTTTTTGAAAACTTTTATTTTAATCAAAGTGTTGAAAAAGTTTAAAACCTTACATTTGTGAAACGAAAATTCAATGAGATTTAGGAAATTGTCTTTGCGGGATTTACGGAGAAGTAAACCGGAATCTGGCCAAGGGGTTTCATAGAACTTTGAAAAAAATAAATCTACTTATGAAAACAATCAATGATTTCAATTTTAAAGATAAGAAAGCTCTGGTAAGAGTGGACTTCAATGTTCCGCAGGATGATCAGCTGAAGGTGACAGACAATACAAGAATTGTTGCTGTGAAACCAACAGTGGAGAAGATCCTTAATGATGGTGGTTCTGTCATCTTAATTACTCACCTGGGAAGACCTAAGGGAGAAGTGAAAGATGAATTTTCTCTTAAACATATTGTGGGCGAAGTTTCTTCTGTTTTAGGACAAGAAGTGAAATTTGTAGATGAGTGTATAGGAGAGAAGGCAGAGCAGGCTGCTGCAGAACTGAAGCCAGGGGAGATCTTGTTATTGGAAAATGTACGTTTTCATAATGAGGAAGAAAAAGGAGATGCTGCCTTTGCAGAGAAACTTTCTAAGCTGGGAGATGCTTATGTAAATGATGCGTTTGGTACAGCACACAGAGCTCATGCTTCTACCGCGGTAATTGCTCAATATTTTCCGTCAACTAAATATTTCGGTTTACTGATGGCTAAAGAGCTTCAGGCAATCGATAAAGTATTAAAGAGTGGAGAAAGACCTATTACGGCAATTCTGGGAGGTTCTAAAGTTTCAACTAAAATTACCATTATAGAAAATATTCTTCCTGCAATCGATAATCTGATCATTGGAGGAGGTATGGCATTTACATTTATTAAGGCTCTTGGAGGAAAAATTGGTAATTCTCTTGTAGAAGAAGACAAGCTTCCTTTAGCACTTGAGATTTTAGGTAAAGCAAAAGAACATAAAGTAAAAGTATATCTTCCTTCTGATGCCATCATCGCTGAAAGCTTTAGTAATGATGTGGAGAGAAAAGAAGCTGATATTTATGCAATCCCTGAAGGATGGATGGGACTTGACGCGGGTCATAAATCAAGAGATCAGTTCAATGATGTTTTATTAAATTCAAGAACTATCCTTTGGAATGGACCAATCGGAGTTTTTGAAATGTCTCATTTTGCTGGTGGAACAGTGGCTTTAGGTGAAAGCATTGCTGAAGCAACAAGACTTGGAGCTTTCTCTCTAGTAGGAGGAGGAGACAGTGTTGCTTTTGTGAAGCAATTCGGATATGCAGATCAGGTAAGTTATGTTTCTACCGGAGGTGGAGCAATGCTTGAAAGTCTTGAAGGACTTGAGTTGCCAGGGGTAGCTGCAATCAACAATTAATAGAAATTAAAATACAATATTTCAAAGCCTGCTAATTATATTAGCAGGCTTTTTTTCTTTATGAAACTTTATAAAAATCCTTTATTGATCGTAGTTTTCATAAATATTTAGATATAACTTATAGTTATATAGGGTAGAGTTGAATTCTTTTCCAGATACTTAGCTTTTTCAAAAATTCTATACTCAGAATATTACTTTTGAATTGATCAGTTTTACAGTTTTATTTCTCCTTTTTATACCGTTATTTTTGCGGTAAATGACTATAATTTTACCATGAAATTTTAATTTTTCCTGGAGCTGATTGCATGTTTTTTCATTATTCACTCATATGTTTTGGAAGAGATTGGTTGAATAAATGAAATGATAATTAGGAATATTTATGAGATGTAAGAGAGCACTTTATGGGTAGTCTTAAAACCGAATGGAATAACCTATAATATTTTAAAATTTTATCTGAATGATTTAACTTAGGAATTTTCGAATTTTTTTTGAAATTTAATTTTTTTGTATGAATATTGGCTTTTTGATTTTCATATTTTGTGAACCATTTTAGGTTTTAGAGTAATTTTATGAGTAAATTCATGAATTTTTTATTTCACATATTAGTGATAGTATTGTATTTGGTTGATTTATAGTAATTAAACTATTTTTATTTTAATTTTAAACTTGTTTTTATCTGATATTATTGCTGAAGAGTAGAAATTATTTATTTAATGATGAAAAATGAGAGCTGAAATCAATGTGAAAATCAGATTTTAAAATTTTATATGAGTTGAATTTTTAGTAGTATAGTTTCTTTTGAACTATGCACTGATTAAAGAAATTAATAATTTATATTTTTTACAGTATAAATCGAATGGAGTAGGGGATTTGTAAATTCCTGGTTTTAATTTTTTCTTTTGATTTTATTTTTTGAGCTAAACTTATTTTGCGTTTGAACACGTTCAAAAAATATTATAGAATTTAGAATTTCCTTTTTTTTTTTAAAATCCGTAAAAATCGACCTCTATAATTATTTTTAAAATCCAGAAACTATATTTTCCCGAGTATTTATATCTATTTTTATTTTAAAGAGGAATTTATAGCTCTTTTGTGTGAATTTACTTTTCAAAAGTTCATTTTTTGCTTAATCTTCAGTTTGGAAAGCACATTTGAAAAATTGGCCAATAATTTCAAAGAAAGCTTTAATTAAAAAAGAGAATAAGAATTGATTATTTTTTTTCTTTCTTTATGAAATGGAGTAGGGGAGTATTTCAAATAATTAAGAACGAGGATTGTAAATTTAATTTTTTGGATAAAGGTTAAAAGAATATAAACTGCAAAATTTTTAATAAAAAGAAAACTCAGGAGAAATAAATCCTGAGTTTTTTATTTTTAAGAGAGAAAATGCTAAAAATCGACCGTCATAAATGGCTCTAAAATCGATTTTCTATCTTTTTTCGATAATGTATATCAAACTTGAAAATTCGTTCGAAAATAATGCTTTTACGTTCGAAATCGTTCCGTAGACCACAGCTTTTGCCCAAAATAGGGGTGATTTTTTGTATTTTTCGCTCAACATGGAGATGTAGTAGGAATCTAGTACCAAAGGTTTGATCTTTCTCATTTTCCAGTCTGGATTTTTGGAAATCAGATTTTCCATACCGTTTTTTGAAAAATGATAAATATGTCTTGGGACATCATAGGCTGCCCAATATTCTTTATAGTGTATGGCATCATAAGAAGTAAGGTTGGGAACAGCGATAACAAGAATTCCTTTTTCTTTTAATTTGCTGTGAAAAATAGAAAGCATTTCATCCTGGTTTTCGATATGTTCAAATACATGCCAGAGTGTAATAGCATCTAAGCTTTTATCTTCAATTTTATGAATGTCGTCTAAAATTGTAGCTTTTGTTATTTTACTGAGTGCTGCTTTTCTTGCATCGGAGTCTGGTTCAAAACCAAAAACTTCAAAATCATTTTCTATGTATTTTACAAACTCTCCGGCACCGCATCCATAGTCAAGAACTTTTGATCCTTTTTTTATTCTGTCAATCAGTATATTTTTTTTGTACTGAAGATTGAAAGACTGAAGGAATTTATATAATTTTTCTTTCAGACTTCCGGAATCCTGATGATGAGAAATGTAATCTTCACTTTCATAATATCTGGAAATATTGGATGGGATAGGAGTGGTTTTGAAGACTCCTTTTGTATCTGTCTCTTTAATTTCAAATATTTCCTGTGAAAGAAAATGATCTTTTATTTTCATTGAAGTAAATATCTTTTATATGATAAAAAAATTAAGATATCCAGAGGCTGGTAGAACCTCATAAATACCTTAATTTTTGTTTTATATTTTTTAATGTTTCACGTGAAACATTTCTTTTTTAACGTCCTAAATAGACTAGTAAAACGTTTATATCGGCTGGTGAGACACCGCTTATTCTTCCTGCTTGTGCAATGGTCTTCGGACGTACGTTAGACATCTTCTGTTTTGCTTCTGCAGAAAGGCTGCTTAGCTTCGTATAATCAAAGTCTTCCGGAATTTTAATGTTTTCCAGACGGTTCAGCTTCGCTACATTTTCTTTTTCTTTCTCAATATATCCTTTATACTTTATATTAATCTCTGCCTGTTCTCTTACTTCGTCACTGTATTGAGAAGAAACTTCTTTAATAGAATCAATTTCATCCAACTTTTCTAAAGTTATATTAGGTCTGGTAAGAAACTGTGCTGCTCGGTATGCCTGATCTACAGGGTTACTCTCAATAGATTCAAGAATAGGGTTGATAACGCCAGGTTTTAAAGAAGTTTCGCGAAGAAACTCTTCAAGTGACTGACTTTCAGTTATTTTAGCTTCTACGCGTCTTAATCTGTCTTCTTTTGCAAGTCCTAACTGGTATGCTTTTTCAGTCAATCTGATATCTGCATTATCCTGTCTTAAAAGAAGTCTGTATTCTGCACGGGAAGTAAACATTCTATAAGGTTCTTCCGTTCCTTTGGTAATTAGATCGTCAATCAATACTCCAATATAAGCTTCATCTCTGTTTAAGATAAAATCTCCTTTTTCGTGAACTTTATTGTGTGCATTTATACCGGCAATTAATCCTTGTCCTGCTGCTTCTTCATATCCGGTTGTTCCATTGATCTGTCCTGCAAAATATAAATTATCAATTAATTTTGTTTCCAGAGTATGCTTCAGCTGGGTAGGAGGGAAGTAGTCATATTCAATAGCGTAACCTGGACGGAAAACTTTTACATTTTCAAATCCTGGAATATGTTTCATGGCTTTGATCTGTACATCTTCCGGAAGAGAAGAGCTGAATCCGTTTACATAGATTTCTACAGTTTTCCATCCTTCCGGTTCTACGAAAAGCTGATGTCTGTTTCTTTCTGCAAAACGATTGATTTTATCTTCAATACTTGGACAGTATCTTGGACCTAAACTTTGAATCGTTCCATTGAACATTGGGCTTCTGTCAAAACCTTCTCTTAAAATATCGTGTACGGTTTCGTTAGTATATACGATATGACAGCTTAATTGTTTTGTTAATTTCGGAGTATCAAGGTAGCTGAATTTTTGAGGATTTTGATCTCCTTTCTGTTCTTCCATTTTTGAGTAATCCAAACTTCTTCCGTCTACTCTTGGTGGAGTACCGGTTTTCATTCTTCCTGCTTCAAAACCTAAAGTGACCAATTGTTCTGTAATTCCAAATGCTCTTGGTTCACCCATTCTTCCTCCTCCTAATTGTTTGTCTCCAACGTGAATTAATCCGTTAAGAAAAGTTCCGTTAGTAAGAACTACAGATTTTGCTCTGATCTCAATTCCTAAAGAAGTAACAACTCCTGCTACTTTATTATTTTCAACAATCAGTTGTTTCACCATATCCTGAAAGAAATCAAGATTGGGAGTATTCTCTAATGCTAAGCGCCATTCTTCGGCAAAAAGCATTCTGTCATTTTGGGTTCTCGGAGACCACATCGCAGGACCTTTTGAAAGATTCAGCATCTTGAATTGAATAGCAGATTTGTCTGCTACAATTCCGGAATATCCTCCCATTGCATCAATCTCTCTTACGATCTGTCCTTTTGCGATTCCGCCCATTGCCGGGTTGCAACTCATCTGTCCGATGGTCTGCATATTCATTGTAACAAGTAGTGTTTTTGAACCGAGGTTGGCTGCTGCTGCTGCTGCTTCACAACCTGCGTGTCCGGCACCTACTACTATCACATCATATATTTCTGAAATCATTTTTATCTCGCTTGTTTTAAGCTTTAAACCTTATCTTTATAATCAATGTTTCACGTGAAACATTTTTGGAGAATGCACTCTAGGTAAATGTATATTGTTGCTAGAATAGAGTACTTTAGATATGGGACTTTAAGTGATTGTTCAAATTTAAAACTTTAAATCCCTGTATTTATCAAGGTACAGATCTTCCATTCTCCGCATCTCTTTTTCTTCCTCTTCCGTCTTGTCTTTATAGCCTGCCAGATGTAAAATTCCGTGGGCTAAAACCCTTCTTAATTCTTCTTCATAATCTCGGGAAAGGGTAGAGGCGTTATCAGAAATGCGCTGCAAAGATACGAAAATCTCAGCGCTTATTGTCTTGCCTTTTACATAATCAAAAGTGATGATATCTGTATAATAATCATGCTGCAAATAATCCTGATTGATCTTAAGAAGATATTCATCATCACAGAAAATGTAATTGATTTCTCCCAGTTTTTTTCCTTCTGAAAGAATAAGATCTTCCAGCCATTTTTTGTAATCTGTACTTACCGACTCTGGTAAGTTTTCATAAAAGAATTGTATCATTTTTTTAAAACCAGTGTCCTAAAATAACACTGAATATCCCTTTTTGGTTATTTTTAAGTGAGTGGCTGAAGTTTACTTTGATCTGCCCGAAAGGTGATTTGTAACCAGCCGTTATTCCCAGTGAGCTATAATTTACTTTAACAGCATCTTCAAACTTGATATCGTTTGATAAGTTTGCAAAGGTAAAGTTTCCACTGATAAAATAGTTTTTATTAAATTTAAACTGGATATCGTTAGATGCCAGTATTACATTATTTGTATAAAGCTGGGCGAAATAAAATCCTCCAAAGCTTTTAAAATTCATGAGATTCTGTTCAAATATTCCGCCTAATCTGAATTGGTAATAAGCAGGAAGATTTTCACCGATAGTAACCCCTCCAAATAGATTCAAACGATAACTGAATTGCTTGCTAAGTGGAATGTTGAGTCTAAGGTCTGCTTTAATCTGAATAATTCTTTTGTCAACTTCAGATTTTAAAAGATCAACTACCTTTCCTTCAGCTGCAAAATAAACCCCTTTTGAAGGGAATTCCTTATCATCCTGGGTATCGGTTTTTATGAAGATATAAGGGTTTAAAAAACGGCTGTAACGTCTGTTGTCTCCATTGCTGTTTTCTGCTTTAAAATAGTCATGACTGATACCACCACCAATGGCAAACTTATCCTTCCATACAGATTGTATATAAGCTTCATTTCTGATCCATTCCCAGCGGTCTACTACATAGTTATCTACATTCTTTATATCAAAGCTCATTCCTGATGAATAGAGACCAAATCCTGGAATATATCCGTTATCAATAAAATAGTTCAGGTAATATCTCATACGATCTCCTACAACAACATCCAGTGAGAGGTTTGAATTTTTAAATAAAAGCCTCTTTGCTGAATAGTTCAAAAGAAGTCCGGTCTTGAAGACTTCATCATAATGGAGTCCAAATTTTAAAAAATGACGGGTATCATCTTCTGTCACATAGAGCTTCAGGTAATTGGCGTCATTTTCCTGGACGATATCATAATTGATAAATTTGTAGTTGTTGGTAGCAACCAATTTATCAATCATTTTATTAATACTTCCATAAGTTTGTAAAGAGGGAAGACGAAGTCCCATTTTCCCCAGCGTGTAGTTTTTGCCATAGATTTTACTTCCTTCAATAGAAATGCTGTCTATTTTGTATACATTGGAATAAATAGGGTTTATACGCTGTCTGAGACGGTCAAACGGACGCTTGGGCAGCTGGTCTAATACCTGAGAATATTTTAATCCTTCTACATATCCACTATCAAGAATTTTCTTTTTATCATCATAGCTGGTGGCAGACATTCCTTTCAGATTGGGCTTGATATTGATGTCTGTATATTTATATTGTCTTCGGGTATCTTTTTTTATTCCGAAATCAATGACCTGGTTCAGAATGGCTATAATATTGTTTAAATCTTCTCTTTTTGAGAGATCCTGATTAAGGTCCACCCCAATTACGATATCGATTCCTTTATCCTTTAAAGGCTTTGAAGGATAGTTTACCGTCATTGCTCCGTCAATATAAATACTGTCACCAATTTTTACCGGATCCATTAAAGAAGGAAATGCAGAACTTGCCATGATAGACTGTACCAGATCTCCTTTTTCAAATATCTGCATATTGCCGCTTTCAAGATTGGTTGCAACACACATGAATGGAATAGGCATTTTGGAAAAGTCCTCGATATTGGAAACGTTCTTAAAGAGTTCTTTCAGAAGATAAACATTTCTTTGTCCGGTACTGATAGAAGAGGGAAGTGTAATTTTTCCGTTTTTGAGCGGAATGGATAAAAGGTATTTGTCTACAGACTTATTAAAAAAGCTGGCTTCCTGTCGTGATTTGGGATCCATGATTAAAGAATAGAAATCTGTATCCATGACAATTTTTTCTATTTCTTTCCCGGAATAGCCGGCGGCATATAATCCTCCCACTATAGCTCCCATACTTGTTCCGGAGATATAGTCCACCTTCACTCCCAATGAATCTAATACTTTAAGAACTCCGACATGTGAAAAACCCTTGGCACCACCACCGGCGAGTGACAGCCCTATCTTTGGATTTTTCGGAATCACCAAATCTTTTTTTACCTGAGAATGGATCAATAACAGTGGGAATATGAAAAGCAGAATCAGGAGTTTTTTCATAATTAATCTTTTATATAAATCCGTTTCACCCGGGGCGAAATGGAGGTTAATACTTCATAGGTTATCGTTTTGCAGTAGCCTGCGAATTCTTTTAAACTTGGTTTGGCATTGAAAACAGTTACTGTATCACCTTCTTTTACATTGGGAATATGGTCTACATTAATCATCATCATATCCATACAGATATTTCCGACAATTGGTGCCAGCGTTTTATTAACACCTACATTTCCTACCTGATTTCCAATCAGCCTTGGTATTCCATCAGCATATCCTACCGGAATTGTTGCTATTCTTGTAGGATGATCCGCTTTATATCTTCTGCTGTAACCTACAGATTCACCGTTTTCAACAGTTGATATCTGTGAAATTACGGTTTTAAAACTTACAACAGACTGTAGTTGCTTCTGAATTTCAGGATCTGCAGATTCTCCCAGCATTCCGATACCAATTCTTACCATATCATGCTGATGATCTTTATAGCTTGTAATACCTGCTGAGTTCAGAATATGACGGATAGGAGCATAACCTAACTTTTCAGTAAGATAGCTGGAATTTTTATCGAAAACCTCCAGCTGTTTCAAGGTAAATTCTTTTTCTTCAGGCATATCAGAAGATGATAAATGGCTGAACATACTTTGTACCTTTACGTTTTTCTTGCTTAAAGTTTCGCTTAACTGATCCAACTCAAAATCTTTAAAACCAAGACGGTGCATTCCGGTTTCGAGTTTGATATGGATAGGATATTTCTTGTCGTATCCGGATTTCTGAACTGCTTCGTAAAATAATTCCAGTACTCTGAAACTGTAAATTTCAGGTTCCAGATTATATTCTATGATTGTCTGATAGCTGTGCTGTTCCGGATTCATCACAATAATAGGAGTGGTGATCCCTTTTTTACGAAGTTCAACTCCTTCATCGGCATACGCTACACCAAGATAATCGATATGGTGATGCTGCAGAAACTCTGATACTTCATAACTTCCCAGACCGTAGGCATTGGCTTTTACCATTGCCATCATTTTAGTTCCCGGTTTCAGCAGTGATTTATGATAATTAATATTATGAAGTATAGCATTAAGGTTTACTTCCAATACAGTATCATGCTTTCTGAGTTCGAGAATATCTTTAAGTTTTTCGATCTCAAATTTTCTGGCTCCTTTCAGCAGAATAATCTGATTTTCTAATTCAGTAAGATGTTTACTTTCAATGAGCTCTTTAGTATCAATGAAAGTATATGTTTTAGTTTTAAATAATTCACTGAACTTTGAAATTTCATCACCAATTAAGAAGACCGAATCAAAATGCTGTTCATTCACCAGTTCAGAAACTTCTTCATATAATTCTTTTGCGTTGGAATTCACTCCTACAATATCAGTTAAGACCAGTGATTTTTTAGATTTATTATATTCATTCAAAAACTGAAGGGCGGTCTTTAAAGAATCGAGGTCAAGATTAAAAGAATCGTTGATGACAATATTGCCTTTAATTCCTTCTATTGCTTCAAGCCTCATTTCAACGGCTTTTAAAAGGTTGATTTTTTCGACGATCTTTTTATTTTCGATATTCAGTTTCTTAAGGACTGTGATAAGCGCCAGAGCATTGGTTAATGTCGCTTCGTCTCTCTGATGAGCAGGAAAACTGATTTCTTCTCCAAAATAGTCAACAATAATGTTTTCATCTTTGGAAATATTGTTTTTGATGAAAACCTGATTCTCTTTTTTAAAACCGTAAGAAATTAATTTTTTATCAGAATAGGATTTTTTAATTTTTTGATCAACCAAAGAATTATCACCATTATAAATAACAACTTCAGAATTTTTAAAAAGTCTGATTTTTTCATCAATCAATTCTTCTTCGGAAGAAAAGTTAGCAGCATGGGCCGTTCCGATGTGGGTAAGCAATCCGATTTGAGGATGGAAAATATTTTCAAGCTTTTCCATTTCATGGGGTTTTGAAATTCCCACTTCAAAAATTCCCAGCTGATGTGAGCTGTTGATCTGAAGAAGAGACAACGGAAGACCAATCTGAGAATTAAAGCTTTTTGGACTTTTTACAGTTGGAAATTCATTCCATAAACATTGATACAACCATTCTTTTAAAATAGTTTTGCCATTACTTCCCGTAATTCCGATGGATTGTAGGTGAGAATTTTCGAAATGATATCGGGCTAATTTTTGAAGAAACTCTATGGAATTTTCAACAATGATCCAGGTTATATTTTCAAACTCCAGATGCTGATGTTCAGAAATAATGATATTGATACCTCTGTCTATAGCAGATTCAATAAATTTTTCCCCGGAATTTTTAGGGGTATTGATCGCGATAAACGCTGTATTTTTGGTAGAATAAATAATCCTGCTGTCGTAGGCTATATTTTTGATCAATAAATTTTTGTCCCCAATGATCTGTGCATTGGTGATCTCTGCAATGTGTTGTACTGTATAATTCATTGGTACCCTTTCTGCTTTATTTTGAGCGAAACTGCAAAAAGGAATAAAGACCATTATATCATCACATTCCCTTTTTAATATTTTACAATAGAGCTTTTTCGCTTCTCATTTTATATTAAGTGAACATATTTATGGTTTGATGCAAACAGCTATTGTATAAGGTAGCTATTTTGCCTTTTACCCATTTATTTTCTTTTTGAAAGCACTTCGTCTATAAAAACACGGCGGCTTACAGCCTCATAACTTTCAGTTTCTCCCAATTCTACCAGGTCATTTCCCTGGGAAGTTCTCATGGAATAATTGGCAAGATTACCTGTTCTTTTGCAAATAGCATGCACTTTTGTAACGTACTCTGCAGTTGCCATCAAATTAGGCATTGGTCCGAACGGACGACCTAAAAAGTCCATATCAAGACCAGCAATTACCACTCTTATACCGCTATTGGCAAGCTGATTGGCAACATCAACAATGCTTTCATCAAAAAACTGAGCTTCATCAATGGCTACTACATCACAATTGGAAGCCAACAGAAGAATTTCATTAGGATTTTCTACTGCGGTACTGCGGATTTTATTCTGATTATGGGATACTACATCCTCCTCAGAATATCGTATATCCATTTTTGGTTTAAAAATTTCCACATTCTGTCCTGCCATTTCCGCTCTTCGCAATCTGCGGATAAGTTCCTCGGTTTTACCGGAAAACATAGAGCCACAAATCACTTCCATCCAACCACTTTGTTTGGAATGATTAATTGTATTTTCTAAAAACATTTGTTAAATTAGCCGTATATTTTTAACATCAAAAGTAAGCAATTTTAATAAGAATCTTATTATGCAGAATATCCAAGATTTAAAGGAAAAGATTTTTTTTGAATCCATGAATATCATTGATAATCTGGACAAAATAGGTAATATAGACGAATTACTTTCTAAGCAAGATCTTGTAGATGAGCTTGCTAACAGGATTTCTTTTTTGAAATTGCTGGAAAAAAATATTGAATACTTTATAGCCGAAAATCCGGGGCAGAATCCGGATAATCAGTATATCTCTTTTGCTTCAGGAGAGACAGAACATCATGATACCGGTAATGAAGTGACGGAAGAGGAAGCTATTTTCAATAATGAACTGAATGAAATTGATGAAAATGAAGTTTTTTCTGACGGATTAGAAGAAGAAGCTACTTTCAATAATCAGCTGAACGAAATTGTTGAAAACGAATTCCATGAAAATATTGTACATTTTGTGGAAGAGAACAACCCTGAAAGAGAGCCTGAAAATAATCAGGAACAAACTTCTGATCATGAAGCGCTGGAAGAAGAAGCGGTTTTCAATAACCAGCTGAACGAAATTGATGAAAATGAAATTTCAGAAGAACAGAGAGCTGTTCTTAGCTTTGTAGACGAAGACAAAATTCTTGCAGATTCCACGCCTGATTCAGATGAAGATCTTAATGAAGATTTGTTTCATAACGAGGTAACGGAAGAAGAAGCGGTTTTCAATAATCAGCTTAATGAAATAGAAGATGAAGAGGAAGAAATCTCAGAACAGGAATCAAAAAAAGAAACTGATTTCGCTGTAGTAAATGAGGCTAAACCTTCAGTCACAGAAACTATTCCAAGTATTTTTGATAGTGAAACACTGGAAGATGAAATACTGATCGAAGAAAGCGGAGAGCAGTTTGTGGCTTCCAACGTTTCGATAGAACAGGGAGAAATGGCAACAGAAACTTCCAATGTGGAAAATATTCTGAGTGAGATAAAAAATGACCATTCAGTGGAAGAAATCAAAGAAGAAAGCATCCTTGCTGAAGTCTATGACCGAAGAAAGATTGTGGAAATTGATAAACCTGTTCCCGAAGAAACAGACCAACATCCTTCTGATGAGAGCTTCGAAAATTTAGAAGAATACCATCGGGAGAAAAAAATAAAACTCGCCAATATCAAAGGAATGAAAGCAGTTCAGTCACTTTTTGATGATGATCACCTGGAACTTCCTAAGGAAGAAAAAACGATTCCGGTTGTAAAAGAAGATACGGGAAGCATTCTGAAATCCAATATTCCAACGCATTTCATGGAAGCAGACAAGCTGAAGCCTGAATTTAAGCTGGATCTGAATGACAGACTTGCCTTTACGAAGATGCTTTTTGAAGGAAGCCAGACGGATCTGAATGACACAGTATATCAGCTGAATCAATTCAAAACACTGGAAGAAGCCAAAGAATATCTTAGTGATCTGTATTACGAAAGAAAATGGAATAAGGTGGATGAATATGCACAGAGACTTTGGATATTGGTAGAAAATAAATTCTTATAATTTTGAGCGGAATCCTATATTTTGTTCCCACACCTGTTGGGAATCTTGAAGATATGACATTCAGGGCAGTCAATGTTCTGAAAGAAGTAGATTATATTTTATGTGAAGATACCAGAACTTCCGGTATACTTTTAAAACATTTTGAAATCTCCAAGCCTTTAAAATCTTATCATTTACATAATGAGCATCAGGCAACGGAGAAAGTGATTGCAGATCTTAAAAACGGCCAGAATATCGCTATTATTACCGATGCAGGAACGCCAGGTATTTCAGATCCTGGATATTTACTGGCAAAAGCAGGTGCAGACAACCATATTGATATGATCTGCCTTCCGGGGGCAACAGCTCTGATTCCGGCATTAGTGGTTTCAGGACTTCCTAATAACGAATTTTTGTTTGCAGGTTTTTTACCTCAGAAAAAAGGAAGACAAACAAAACTGAAGCAGCTTGCTGAAGAAAAAAAGACCATCGTACTTTACGAAAGTCCCCATAAAATCAATACGACTCTTGAACAGATCAAGGAATTCTTCGGGGAAGAAACCAAAGCAAGTTTAAGCCGTGAGATTTCTAAGAAATTTGAAGAAACTAAACGGGGGACAATCAATGAATTAATTGAATTTTCCAAGAGTAAAACTTTAAAAGGGGAGATCGTTCTTATTGTCAATAATTCTATTTAATTTTCCTTGAAAAAACTAGTTTTTGTATTATGTTCTGTAGTCTGTACAGCACAGACTAATCAGTATATGAAAGTGATCCTGTCTAAAAAGACGGAAAAAGAGGTCAGTTCCTATTCGGAAGGATATGGAACATTCTATGATACCGGTTATAAGAAACAGGGAATTGTAGACTCTTTGGGAACGATTACATTTGAGTCTCCTTACAAAGGAGGTATTTTACATGTTTTTAAAAACCGGTTTATTCTGTATTCTGATGAAGGGAACAGCAGAAAATCGGCTATTATTGATGAAAAAGGGAATGAACTTATCCCTTTGAATGATCAGGAGTTTAATACACCTTGGTGGAGTGAAGATTGTATCATTTCATCAAAAAAAAATGGAGAAGCCGTCTATGATTTTAATGGAAAGGAAATCATTCCTTATTCTGAAAAGATCCGTTTTTCAGGGAAGAACAGACTTTTGGTTTCAAAAGATAAAAAATGGCTGCTGTATGACTTTAAAGGAAAACAGCTCAGCACCCGTGAATTTAAAGAAGATTATAGTTTTGAAGAGGGCAGAGCACTGATCATTAATGAAGACAATGAAAACGAAATCATTGGAACTAATGGACAGACTCTGCATAAATTTTCTAAACAGATCGTCAATATCAATGCTTATCCTTATCTGATTAGTCAAAATAAAGCTACAGGAAAATATGGTTTGATTGATACTGATGGAAATACAATTGCCGAAGAAATATATAATGATATCACCCCGGAATATTTTGGGAAAAAGGAATATATCTATCTTACAAAAAATGGTAAAACCACTGTTTTCAATAAGAAAGACCAAAAACTGTATGCACAGACTTTTAAGTATTTAAATCCTTTATTGAGCAATTATTTCAGTGTTTATAATGATAAGATCAGGAAATCCGGCATTATAGATCTGGAAGGAAATATTATTCTTCCTCAGGAATATGATTTTATCAGAAGTTTTACCATTTCCGGAAAAGAATTTATCTACCTTAAAAAAGGAAATGAAGAGAAATTTCTCGATAAAGATCTTAAGAATATTGTAGGAGATGGCGTTCAGATTTTTGGTTTTTATCCTGATAATCTTATCATTGGAAAGGAAGAAAAGTATTACAAATTTTCTGTGACAGGGCAATCTTTGACGGAATTGAAAAATATCAGCCAGATAAAAAATGAGGATTTTGAATATTTTAATCCTCTTAATCAGTATTCAAAACCTTTGGTTTGCAGAAATACAGGGAATTTTTATGGTATTCTAGATGGAAAAGGAACAGAAATTGTCCCTTTTGTTTACGAAGATATTATAACATTTGGAAACGCTGAAAATGAAATTGTGGTTAAAAAAGAAGGAAAATTCGGGGTTTCAAACTTTCAGAATGAGCCTCTGAAAGAAATTATTTACGATAAATATTTCTGGCAGAAAGAGGTATTGAGATTGGATAAAAGTAAAAAAACTGACTTTATTTATTTCACCAGATTTAAAAATAATTCCGTTCAGCTTTAAAGAAAATCCAAATAATCATCAAAAAAATCCAGTATTTTAACAATTTAAATGGGTTGAATAACATTTTATAATATCTTTGCAAACCGTTTAATTCCAGAAAGGAATTGTAGAAACATGAAGAGGCAGCTGTCACAAGCTGAACGAGTTATAAAAGAAAATAATTGTCAATAGATATGAAAATATTAGAAGGAAAAGTAGCACTAATTACCGGAGCTACAAGAGGAATCGGTAAAGGTATCGCTGAAATGTTTGCTCAGCAAGGGGCAAAAGTAGCATTTACCTACGCAGGCTCTGTAGACAAAGCAAAAGAATTAGAAGCAGCTTTAAGTTCTGTAACCCAAATTAAGGGATATCAGTCTGACGCATCAGATTATGATGCTGCTCAGCAACTGGTGGAAGAAGTAATGGCAGAGTTTGGGCAGATTGATATTTTGGTAAACAATGCAGGGATTACAAAAGATAACCTGTTATTGAGAATGTCCAAAGATGATTGGGATAAAGTAATCAAAGTAAACTTAGATTCAGTTTTCAACCTTACAAAAGCGGTAATTAAGCCGATGATGAAGGCCAGATCAGGATCTATCATCAATATGACTTCTGTAGTAGGGGTAAAAGGAAATGCCGGACAAGCCAACTATGCAGCTTCTAAAGCTGGGGTAATCGGGTTTACAAAATCTGTGGCACTGGAATTAGGATCAAGAAATATCAGATGTAATGCTATTGCTCCCGGATTTATTGAAACGGAAATGACTGCTGTTCTGGATGAAAAAACAGTTCAGGGATGGAGAGAGGAAATTCCGATGAAGAGAGGAGGACAGCCTGCAGATATCGCAAATGCATGTGTATTCTTAGGCAGCGAAATGTCAGCATACATTACCGGACAGACATTAAATGTTGACGGTGGAATGTTAACTTAGAAAATGAAAAAAGCACAGAATATAGTAGTATTCTTGTCGGTTTTAATAGGCGTCGGTCTGGCATACATTAGTTTTTTTAATGTATATCAGACCGATGATTATTTCTGGTCCTATACTACCAGAAAAGTAGGGCTGCTAAAAAGCTTTATAAATACCTATACACAATGGGGCGGAAGATATTTCGGGTATTCTATCAATATGTTTAATCCTGTCTTTTTCGACCCTAATAATATTCTTCCGAAAATATATCCTGTTTTTTTAATGCTGTCCTTTATTGGAGTTTCAGCATTAAACTTTAAAGAATATTTCGGCTATTCTTTGAAAGAGTCTGTTAAGAAAGGATTCCTTTTGTTTTTCTTTTATACAATACTTCTGGTAAGTCTTCCGGAGCACTATTTCTGGATTACGGGATCCAATGTATATTTCGTTCCTGTTATCTTATCAGGGATTTTACTCTATTTTCTTAAAAAAAGAGAAGATACGGGAAGGAAAATATGGCTTTACCCTTCAGCTTTTCTTATCATCATTCTGATGGGTTCCAATGAAATTCTGGCATTAATTCTTGAAGGACTTTTGCTAGTCTCCTATTATCAGAAACGCAATAGAGAAAATTTGTTTTTGGTGCTGCTAGGAACTTTATTTTTACTTGTATGTTTTCTTGCCCCGGGAAATTTCAACAGAATGGGAGAGGAGGAAAAAGGAATGGTAATATGGCTGAAAAGAATTGCTCTTTTTGGTGCTGATACCCTGTATGTAGGATTGAAAGTGATTATGGTACTTCCATTATTTATTAAGGTTTTTGAAGAAGAACTTAAAAAAATCTCTACTCAGATAACATTTCAAAAAGCATTTCTATTCTGGTCGGTTTCATTGCTTCCTTTATTATTTACAAGCTATATTCTTACTTCTATTGCAAGACAGTTTGAAAGTATTCTCTTCTATTTTTTAATTACTTTTTCACTGATTATCTTCTTTAGATTTGAAAAAATTAAAAAGGTCTGGTGGATTTCTCTCTGTATTGTGTTTCTTCCTGAGCTTAAAATTTTTCCAGAGAAATATGCTTATTTTAACATTGATTTTAATGGTGAAAATATAGTAATGGAGCTTTTTACCATAGATCTTAAGGAGTACGAAAGAGAGATGAATGAAAGAGTTGATATGATTAAAAATTCTTCACAGGATTCTGTGGTGGTAGATAAGATCAAAGAAGTTCCGAGAATTTTATATATCGATGAAATGGCTTCTGTAAAAGAGCAGGAAACCTATGTAAATGACCAGCTTCAAAAATATTTCAATAAAAAATATATCCGAACAAAAGAATAAATAAAGGCCTTAGAATATTATCTAAAGCCTTTTATCTTATTTCTAGTCCTTAAAAACCTGGTTTTCCTGTTCCTGAACTCTGATAAAAGTAGTTCTCTTGGAAAGCTCTTTAAGCTTTGAAGCACCTACATAGGTACACGTGGATCTTACTCCTCCTAAAATATCCTTTACAGTTTCTGAAACCGGACCTTTATAAGCCACTTTTACAGTTTTCCCTTCAGAAGCACGGTATTCTGCTACACCTCCGGAATGCTTGTCCATTGCCGTTTTAGAACTCATCCCATAGAAAAGACGGTATTTTTTACCGTTTTCTTCAATCATCTCTCCGCCGCTTTCGTCGTGTCCGGCAAACATTCCGCCCAGCATTACGAAATCTGCCCCGCCACCGAAAGCCTTTGCTACATCACCAGGAACTTTACATCCTCCATCTGCAATGATATGACCTCCCAAACCATGAGCAGCATCAGAACATTCAATAATAGCAGAAAGCTGAGGATATCCCACTCCTGTTTTTACTCTGGTTGTACACACTGATCCGGGACCAATACCTACTTTTATGATGTCTGCACCCACTAAAAGAAGTTCTTCCACCATTTCTCCGGTCACCACATTTCCTGCAATAATAATTTTATCCGGGAAATTAGCCCTTGCCTTCTTCACAAATCCAACGAAATGCTCAGAATAGCCATTGGCTACATCTATGCAGAGAAACTCAATTTTTGGATGCTTTTCGAGGATATGTCTTATTTTTTCTTCATCTGCTTTTCCTGTTCCTGTACTTAAAGCAATATACTGATGAATACTTTCAGGCTGGCTTTCCAGAAACAGACTCCATTCATCAGGAGTATAATGCTTGTGAACCGCTGTAATAATTTTTTCCTTTGCCAGCTCAACGGCCATTTCAAAAGTTCCTACCGTATCCATATTGGCTGCAATTACAGGAACTCCTGTCCATTTTTTCTTCGTATGTTTAAAGGTAAATTCTCTTTGTAAATCAACTTCTGAACGGGATTTTAAAGTAGAACGTTTAGGGCGGAACATTACATCCTTGAAACCCAGTTTTATGTCATATTCTATACGCATTTTGTAATTATTTGTCAGAATAAAGGTAGTAAATAATCTTGAACAGAGAGTTTCTATGATGATGGATTTTCCGGTTTATGAAACAAAAAATACGGTTTGAAAAACTTGTTTTCAAACCGTATTTTAATTATTTAAAAGCTTTGCTTTAGCGTAGATTAAATAGAAGACTCTGATATTTCAGAATTATTTTGCCTCTTTTATCCCTTCAAAAGTCATCACTTCTTCTAATGTTTTCATGTATTCATAGGCTGTAAGATCGAACTTTACCGGAACAATAGAAATATATCCGTTGGCCAATGCCGTTTCATCAGCATCTTCAGAATCATCCATATTGTTGAAATATCCTGTTAGCCAGTAATATTTTTTCCCGTGTGGATTGATTCTCTCATCAAAACTTTCTTCCCATTTGGCATTTGCCTGTTTACATACTTTTATCCCTTTTATTTCTTCTTTCGGAAGTTTAGGAATATTCACATTCAGTACAATTCCTTTAGGCATTGGATTTTCCAGGGTTCTTCTTACGATATTCTGAATAAATTCTTTAGCTTGGCTAAAATCAGCTTCCCAGCTGAAATCCAGTAATGAAAATCCAATCGCAGGAATTCCTTCTACACCTGCTTCTACAGCAGCAGACATCGTCCCCGAATAAATTACATTGATAGAAGAATTTGCTCCGTGATTGATTCCGGAAACTACAATGTCAGGTCTTCTCGTTAGAATTTTATCAAGTGCCATTTTTACACAGTCTACCGGAGTTCCGCTGCAGGAAAAATCTGTCTGCGGGCCTTCCAGCGTAACTTCTTCGTAGCTAAGGGTAGAATTAATGGTAATAGCGTGGCCTTTTCCACTTTGAGGAGAGTTGGGGGCTACAACAACTACTTCTCCGATTTCATTCATAAAATTTACAAGATTTCTGATACCAGGAGCTGTAATTCCATCATCATTAGTAACCAGAATAAGTGGTCTTTCCATAAATTATCTTTAATTTTTTTTTATTCAAATAGAGTGAATCTGTTCATTTTCAGAATTGAACAGACCGATTTTCAACACATCAAATGTAGGTAAAAATCAGACGCAATAAAATACCAGATTGGGATTGGCTGTTGTGAAAAGAGAAATAAGATTCTCATACTATGGCTTATAGAATAGAGAATTAAGCATAAATAAGGAAAAGTACAAAGTGCAGAAAATAAAACTGAAATGAAGTAAATTTAATATGAATTTCATTTCAGTTTTAATTTAAATGGTTTTACAAAATAATAAACTAGTCGAGAGGTTTTCTGCCGGAAATAATATTATAAAGAATAACAATAATGGCAATGACCAGTAAAACGTGAATTAAATATCCTGTGCTCATTCCGGGAACTATTCCTAACATTCCCAATAGCCAAACAACGATGCAGATGACTGCTACTAACCATAATAAACTTTTCATGACTTAATATTTTGAATTTGTATGGTTAATTCTCTACATATTTTATGCCTTTATGGCTGAAATTTAATTTTTGTGGTATGTATTTTCTGTTTTTTGATTAAAAAATGAAAATTCAGATATGTCTGAAAAAGAATGAACAGTATGATTGTATAGTGAAACTGTCTGATAATAGGAAACAACTCATACTGTCTTGATTATTTGCAAATCTCTTTAAATAAAAATGATCAAAACTGTCGATATTTGTAAATAAGGTATTAAATTTGATCATTTGTAACAGTACCAAACTTACTGCTACTAATTATTATACTTATTTTAAAAAAATTAATAAATAAAGACAGTTTATGTGGAAAAATTTCAAACTGAATAAATTTTTACTCCTTATTCCATTAACCAGTCTAATGTTTTGTTTCAACTCGCCAAAGAATGACGATGAAAAGATGCAGACGATAATGGTGAGCGTAAAAAACACACTTTCTTATCTGCATTATAGTCCAAAGTCTATCAATGATGCCTATTCGAAGGACGTTTATAAGCATTATTTCGAATTGGTAGATCCAGCAAAAAGATATTTTCTGCAATCTGATATGGATGAATTCAGCAAGCATGAAACAAAGCTTGATGACTATATCGGGCAAGGTGATCTGACATTCTACAAACTTACGATTGACAGACTCTACCAAAGAGTGGATGAGATTGATAAAATTACACAGGATATCTTCAGTAAGCCTATTAATCTTCAGGAAGATGAAACGCTTACCCTTGAGCCAAAACTAAAAAAAGTACCTGCTAATAAGCAAGAACAGTATAATGAGTGGAAAAAATTCATCAAATACAACATCCTTCAGGAAGTTGAGTCGATGAACAGTAAAGAAGAAGCTCAGAAAGAAAAGAAAGACTCTGTTCAAAAGTACAAGCTGAAAGATACCATCAAGTTTAAAGTTCTTACTCAGGATGAAAAAATCAAAAAAGCGACTGATGAAGTAAAAGACCTTGTAAAAGACACCTTTACAAGATTCAAAAAGAGAAAGAAAATGGATTGGTTTACGGTGTATATGAATGCTTATACAGAGGTATTCGATCCGCACACCAACTATTATTCTCCAAAGGATAAAGAAGATTTTGATACTCAGTTTACCGGAAAAGTAATTGGTATCGGAGCCCTGATTCAGGAGAAAAAAGGGAACCTTTATTTAGGAGCTCTTACCATTGGAGCACCGGCATGGAAATCTAAACAGCTTTCTGAGGGTGATAAAATCCTGAAAGTAAAATCTAAACCGAAAGAAGATGCTGTAAATGTTGTAGGAATGCTTTCTGATGAAGCCGTAAGACTGATCAGGGGAGAGAAAGGAACACCCGTAACATTAACGGTTCAGAAAAAAGACGGAACGATTAAAGATGTAACCATGATCCGTGAGGAAGTAGCCATTGAAGATACTTTCGCAAGAAGTATCGTAGTGAATACTCCGAATGGGAAAAAATATGGTTTTATTAACCTTCCAAGTTTTAATGCTGATTTTGAAAATGCCAAAGGAAGAAACGCTTCTGATGACATCAAAAATGAAATCATTAAGCTTAAAGAGCAGAACATTCAGGGAATCATTCTTGACCTTAGAAATAATGGTGGAGGTTCTTTAACTGAAGTAGGGGATATTATGGGGCTTTTCATGGAAGCTGGTCCTTACGTACAGGTGAAGGATGGAAACGGGAAAATACAGACTCTTAAGAATAAAAACGAAACTCCGATCTGGACAGGTCCGCTTGTAATCATGCAAAATGAACTTTCTGCTTCAGCTTCAGAAATCCTTGCAGGAGTAATGCAGGATTACGGAAGAGCAATGATCATAGGATCTCCGCAGTCTTTTGGAAAAGGTACCGTTCAGACTTTTGTTGATCTGAACAGATTCCTGAATACCGAAGATGATTTTGGATCTTTAAAACTGACGATTCAGAAATTCTACAGAATTACGGGAGAATCCACACAGAGAAAAGGGATCGTTTCTGATATTCAGATGAAAGACTTCTTTACCTATGCAGAAGTAGGAGAGCGATATGATGATTATGCGCTGGCATGGGATAAAATTCCACCTACGAAATTCGAGAAACTGAACTATTTCAATATCCAGGCGCTGGAAAAAGCAAGTGCAGACAGAATGGCTAAAAACAGCAATTATCAGTTGTTATTAGAATCTGCTCAATGGAGAGAAAAACTGGATAAAGAAGAAAATATCACTTTGAATATCACCAAGTTCAACGAGCTGATGAAGAACAGAAAGTCTCAGATTGAAAAGTTCAAGGCTCTGACAAAATTTGAAAACGGACTTCAGTTCATGATGTATCCAAGTGAAATTGAAAGAGAGAAAAAAGATGAAGCTTTCAAGAAAAAATCTGAAATGTGGATCAAGAATCTGAAAAAAGATCTTTACCTGCAGGAAGCAATGAATATTGTATCAGATATGGGAGCTAAATCCTAAACATAAAAAAACCGCTAATGAAAAATTAGCGGTTTTTTTATTGAATACAGTAGATTACTTAATTTCTACACATCCCACTCTTCCTCCGGCATTTCCGGTAGGCTGAGTATGGAAATCATCCGCTGCTGCGTGTACAATAAGACCTTTTCCGATGATGTTTTTAGATTCATCTGTACAGCCCAGACACCATTTGTCTGTCTTGAAAGTCAATGTTGCAGTTCCGTTCTGATCAGCAACCAGGTTTCCTATATCTCCCATATGGAAATGTTCAGCTCCCCATTTACCATGATCATTCTTGGAAGGATTCCAGTGACCGCCTGTAGAAGTTCCGTCTGCTGCAGAACAGTCTCCTTTTTCATGAATGTGTACTGCATGGATTCCAGGAGTAAGGTTGGTAATATCCAGCTTCATTGTTACTTCATTTCCATTTTGAGTAAACTTCGCTGTTCCTCCTGTCTGTGTTCCGCTTTTGGCATTTACCGAGTATGTTTTTGTTGTTCCGCACGAAACGGCAAAAACTGCAAATCCCGCCAATAATGCTAATGTTTGTACTTTCATTTGTTAAATGATTTATAGTGATTTTACGATAAATTTAAAAAAGATTTTCCAAAAGGCTTTATGATCTCACTCTTTTTTGAAAAACTTAGTTTGAACGGTACTGCAATCCGGCTTGTTTTAACCTTAAATTCTGAAAGGTTGTCTGAAGGATAACTTCTTTAAAAAGAGGCGAAAAAAAGCTTATTTTTAGTCTTTAGAAAGTAACTTATTAATCCAGGATCTGCAGTAACAAAAATTAGAGCATGATTATTCTGTATACATTCATTAATGAAACAAATCACCAGTCTCTTCTTGACAGGTATCTGCCTGTTTTTTCTCAGGAAAATAAACAGAATATCCTGAGATACAGGAGGTGGCAGGATGCTCAGCTTTCCTTACTGGGAAAAGTCCTTTTACAATATGGATTAAAGACTTATTATAACATTTCTGATACTGAAACAGATGTTCTCACTAATAAAAAACCTTATTTAAAAGGAAATGATCTTCATTTTAATATATCCCATTCCAAAGATCTTGTTGCCTGTGCTATTGCAGAATATACCGTGGGAATAGATATTGAATGTAATGATCAGAAAATTAACTATCAGGATTTTATATTTCAAATGACCGACAAAGAGCTTCTGGAAATCCAAGATTCTGAGGATAAGATGAAACAATTTTTCACGTATTGGACGCGAAAAGAAGCCGTAATAAAGGCCCATGGAGCCGGAATGATGCTTCCGCTGGATTCTTTTGAAATAGTCAATAATGAATGCCATATTGTGGGTGAAAAGTTCTTTACCAAAGAGATTTTCATTCATAAAGAGTATCATAGCTGTATTGCCTCTTCAGATCAGAAAATTAAAGAGGTGATGCCGATTATTAAATACATTGAAGAAGATATTTTACTATAAAAATGAAACAGGGCTCTGATAATAGCAATAAAAGACAACTTAATTCCGCTATGGAAAAATATCTTTGTGAACTAACAACTTTGAAATGGAAGAATATAAAATACGGATTGTAAAAACAATTCAATATATTGACAGCCATATTGATGCAGATCTGTCTCTGGAAAAAGTTTCAGAGGTAAGTGCCTATTCACCTTTTCATTTTCACAGAATATTTAAGCTGGTTACAGGGGAAACCCTTCAGAACTATATTACCAGAAAGAAAATAGAAAAAAGTGCCCTTCATCTGGCGGTTCATAAAAATAGGGAAATCAAAGATATCTATTGGGATCTGGGTTTCTCTAACCATTCAGTTTTTTGTAAGACATTTAAAAAATATTACGGTCTGGCTCCCACAGAATTTCGCAGATCAGCTCCGGAGAAGTTTCACAAGATTTTACAAATACAAAGCAAGAACGGACAAGTGGATACAGTTTTCAGCCAATACATTTGCAACATTGAAAACCTGTTAAACTGGACTAAAATGAATTTAAAAATCGAAGTAAAAGAAATGCCGGAAATGAATCTGGCATCCGTGATGAGCCTTGGAATTGCCAATGTAGAACCTTCTTTCAACCTTTTAATAGACTGGGCAAAAAAGAAAAGCCTTTTTCCTCGGGAGAATGTGAAAATGATTTCTGTGTATCATGACAGCTGCAAAATAACACCTCTCGATAAAGTAAGAATCCATGCCTGTATGCTTTTGGATGAAAGACTTTTAAAACAGGAGGGAGAAGTATTTCCCGAAACGATACATGGCGGAAAATACATTGTGGGAAGTGGTGAAGTTACTTTGGATGACTTTGAACAATGCTGGGTTTCTATGTTTTTGTGGATGAATGAGAACAATTATTCTACACGAAGAACCTTTCCCTATGAGATCTATCACACCAATTTTAAAGAACATCCGGAAGGAAAGATGATCGTGGATTTTTGTATTCCTGTTCATTAATTACCATTCGGAAGCAAAAGAATGCCTTTCAGTAATAATTTTTTTACAGAAGGGCATTTCTTATCCTATTTTTGATCCAGAAAACAATAAAAATGAAAACACAAGGACAAAACATCCTGTTTCTGATTCTCCTTCTCACCTCCATTATGGGATATTCCCAGGTGAAAATATCAGGAAAAGTATCCTTCAAAAATAAAGGAGTAAGTGAAGTAAACGTGACTTTAAAAGATACTTATGACGGTGCTACCACAGATGCTCAGGGTAATTTTACCTTTGAAACTTCGGAAAAAGGACCTCACAAAATAACGTTTGCCCATCCGAAATATGAAAATGTAGAGAGAGATATTTCTATTGAAAACCAAGATGTTTCGTTGAATATTGATCTTAAAGAACAGATCAGTGAGATTGATGCAGTAGTTGTTTCTGCCGGATCTATTGAAGCCAGCGATAAGAAAAGAGCAACAGCGCTGCTTACCCCAATTGATATTTATACAACGGCAGGAGCAGACGGACAGATTTCTTCAGCATTGACCTATCTTCCTGGAGTGCAGAAAGTAGGGGGAACGGAAGGTCTGTTTATCCGCGGAGGCACAGGAACGGAATCTAAAATTTTTATGGATGGTAGTCTTATCAACAATTATTTTTCGAACTCTGTTCCGGGGATTGCGGGTAGAGATCAGTTCAATACTTCACTTTTTAAAGGAAATATATTTTCAAGTGGTGGATATTCTGCGCTATATGGGCAGGCTCTTTCAGGAGCATTGATGCTGGAAAGTGTTGATCTTCCGGATGAGAGTTCTTACAGTTTAGGTGTTTCACCTATTTTCTTGAGTGCCGGATTTCAAAAGCTGGGAGATAATAAAAACTATTCCTATGGCGCTACAGCAGGGTATTCTCTTTTAAGCCTGATGCAAAAGGTATTCAATTTTAATACCGATTTTTTTGAAGCACCACAAGGACTTAACGGAGATGTGAATTTCAGATTTAAAACAAAGTCAGGAGGTTTCTTTAAATACTATGGAATGTTTAATTCCAATAAAATGGGTGTAAGATCAGAAAGTCTTGAACCCGGATCCGCTTTCAGTCTGGTAAAACTGAACGGGAAAAATACTTTTCATAATCTGTCATTTAAACAGAAATTTGGAAAGTATCTTCTGAATGTGGGTGGTTCTTATTCATACAATAAATCTGACCTTCATTTTTCTACAGAAACGAATGATGTTGAAGCGAACAGGAGCCAGCTTCTGACTGATGGAAATTATCTGAATTTCAAAGCTGTTCTGGAAAGAAAAATCAACAAAATAAGTGCCGTGAGAGGAGGATTTGAATTGAATAATACCGATGAAAATCTGAATTTTGAGACCATACAGAAACATTATACAGATTTAATTTCTGCGGCCTTCGTGGAAACGGATCTTGGTTTCAGTAATGCATTGTCAGCGAAGATAGGAGTAAGAGCAGAGCATTCCTCATTTTTAGGAAAGAACAATATTGCTCCTCGTTTTGCGATCGCATACCGCCTTGCAAAAGATTGGACAACCTCATTAGCGTACGGACTTTTCTACCAAAACCCGGAAAGCAAGTACATCAATGGTCCTGCAAATCTTGGCTTTCAGCAATCTCAACATTATATTTTTCAGGTTCAGAGAGCGTCAGAGGGCAGAACTCTACGTTTTGAAGCGTTTTACAAAAAATACGATCAGTTGATCAAAACATTTAATGTTAACCCGGATAAGGAGCAAAATCAGCAAACCCAGTCTGCTTTAAACAACAGTGGATACGGATATGCAAAAGGACTGGAGTTCTTCTGGAGAGATAATAAAAAAACATTTGAAAATATTGATTACTGGATCAGTTACTCATACCTGGATTCAAAAAGAGATTTTCTTAATTATCCGGTAAGCCTGCAGCCAAGTTTTGCTGCCGAACATACCCTTTCGGCAGTGGCTAAAAGATTTATTCCGGAATGGAAACTGGGAGTGAATTTATCTTATACGTATGCAAAAGGACGTCCTTACTACGATATCGCTTCCAAATTTGAAAACGGACAGACCGTTAACTATACCCGAACAGAAGGAAGATTAAAAGATTACAACGCTTTGAATTTCAGTATTAATTATCTTCCCAATATCGGTAAAAAAGATGCAAGAGCGTTTCCGGTATTTGTATTGAGTATCAGTAATATTTTAGGATCCAAAAATGTATATGGTTACAATTTCTCTGCTAATGGATCCAGAAGCTCAGCCATCGTTCCGCCAGTCAACACTTTTGTATTCATTGGAGCATTTATAAGTTTTGGAGTAGACAAAACAGATGATGCCATCAATAATAATTTATAAAAACATATCTTAGAACACACAAACATAACTCACTTTTAAAATTTGATATCATGAAAAAATACCTTTTAAGTCTTGCTTTAGCTTTTGTGAGCTTAACTGCTTTTGCACAGGCAGATTATGACAAAATAATGTCTGAAAAAATTGCAAGAATAGAGACCTGTAAAACCTCGGAAGATTTCCAGACCCTGGCCAATGATTTCCAGAGAATAGGAAGCAAAGAGAGCACAAAATGGCTTCCGGCATACTATGCCGCATTTTCTTATATCCAAAAAGGAAGAACACAGATGAGAGACGGCAAAATGCAGGAATTGGATGGTATCGCAGATCAGGCCGAAAAACACCTTTCCATGGCTCAGAATCTTGCCGGAACCGATAATGCGGAAATACACCTGCTGAGGAAAATGTCTTATTCCCTGAGAATGATGGTGAATCCTGCACAACGTTATATGACAGATGGAGCGAGAGCTGCTGAGGAAATGAGCATTGCAGAGAAATTAGATCCTTCAAATCCGAGAATTGCTCTTATCAAGGCAGAAGATGTGTATTTTACGCCGGAACAGTACGGAGGAAGCAAAGCCAAAGGATTGGAAATGTTTAAAGATGCTCAGGCAAAATTTAAAGCATATAAACCCAAGACGGCTTTAGATCCCAGCTGGGGAAAAGGAGAAGCAGATTATTTCTTAAGCTTACCTGTTGAAAAAGCAAAATAATTTTCACTGTATTTATATCCATTAACCTTCATTCGTGAAGGTTTTTTTATACCATTCAGAAATGAAAATCAGCCCTTCGGTAACAATTAATTTTTGATACCTTTAATAAAAACTAATTTTGAGTCAAGAAAACAGATCATGAAACGGAAAAACTTTATCGTACTATTCTGGGTATCACTTGCAGTCTCCATGTTTTTCTTTTTTGTCTTTACAGAAGAAAAGAATCTTGAAAACTTTTTATATACCCTGCTTATCTCTTTTATTTATTCTTTTGTATTGGGAGGAGGAAACGGAATGCTGAACAGTTTTCTGAATAAAAAAATCCCATGGTCGGAGGCTACAACCAAAAGAGCGGTTATCAGTATTATTTCAATTATTGTTGCCAATTTTGTGCTGGTCTATTTTTGCAATTATGTCAATTTTGTACTTATTCAAAAAGCGGCTACTACAGAAGAGTTTTTTCTGGGAAAATATAATTTCCTTAATTGGTTTACCATCAATATTGCGTTGTTGATATCAGCCTTCCTTCATGCCAGAAGTTTTATGGAAGAGCTGAAAAAGACTTCCAGAAAAGAAGTGGTGGAACAGAAGCTTATCGCCAAATCCGCCAATGCGCAGTTTGAAAGTTTAAAGAACCAGCTGGATCCCCATTTTCTTTTTAATTCCTTGAATGTTTTAAGCTCCCTGATTGACGAAAACCCAAGACAGGCTCAGAAGTTTACCGCTTCAATGTCAAAGATTTACCGGTATGTACTTGAACAGAAAGATAAAGAGCTGGTAACAGTAGAAGATGAAATAGAATTTGCCAAAACCTATTGTGAACTTTTAAAAACAAGGTTTGAAGACAGTGTAGATTTCACTTTTGATGTTCCCAAAGAAGACTATCAGAAATATGTAGTTCCATTGGCGCTGCAGTTACTGTTGGAAAACTGTATCAAGCACAACTTTGCCACATCATCAAAACCTTTGACCATCAGAATTTTTTCAGACGGAAAGACCCTTTGTATTGAAAATAATCTGCAGATAAGAGAACAGATCAAAGAGAGCTCAGGAATTGGTCTTGCCAATATTGTACAGCGTTATTCCTTACTTACAGAGAGAAATGTTTTCATAGAAAAATCTGAAGATCATTTTAAAGTAAAACTTCCAATGCTGATTGCTAAGCCACAAGTTTCCACATCAAAACCCGAAGATGATTCTGCCGCTTACAAACGGGCGCAAAAAAGAGTGAAAGAGATTAAAAGTTTTTATATGAATTTGATTTCTTACTGTACCGTATGCTCGTTTTTAATCTTTATTAATCTTTTTACAAGCAGCAAAAATCATTGGTTCTGGTTTCCTGTACTGGGATGGGGTATAGGGGTAGCTTCTCATGCATTCCAGGTATTTGGAGTAGGAGAATCATGGCAGGAAAAGAAGATTCGTGAAATTATGAACAAACAAAAAAAATAGAAAGATGGGAACATTTGATGAAAACGATATTGAATACCAGCGTGCCAGAAGAGAGGTAGAAAGGTTAAGAGGATTTTATGGGCATTTATTCGCTTATATCGCAGTGAATGCAATGATTGTAGTGTACAATTATATGAATCTGAAACCCGGTGAAAGCTATTTTCAGTTTAAAAACTTTTTTACCGCTACTTTCTGGGGAATAGGACTTGCAGCACATGCTGTTACCGTTTTTCTTCCTCGTGTTAATTTTATCAGGAAATGGGAAGACAAAAAGATTAAGGAACTGATGGATAAACAGAAAGATCACTAAAGAAATTGTCTTTTTTTTAAATACTTTTAACTTTAAATTTATTGAAAATGAATGCTTTGTCAACGCTGTTTTATATTTCAATGGCCGCTTGGTTTCTCACCGAATTCCTTTACAAGAATATGCTGAAATCCGGTAAAGAAGATCAAAAGAACAAGGATAAATCCACCCTGAATATCTTATGGCTGGCCATTCCATTTTCTATTGCAAGTTCAATATTCATGTCTTATAACACTCATTTTCCGATGGCTGACGGTAATTGGATTCTATATCTTGGTGAATTTTTTATTCTTATCGGGATTATTGTCAGATATATCATTATCAGATCATTGGGGGAATATTTTACGGTAGATGTTACCATCAGACAGGATCATAAAATTAAAAAAGAAGGGTTTTATAAATACCTGAGACATCCTTCCTATGCTTTTTCTCTGCTGACCTCGCTTGGACTTGGCCTGTATTTAAATAACTGGCTTTCATTGATCTTTGCTTTTGTTCCTCCTTTTTTAGCCTTTGCTTACAGGATAAAAATTGAAGAACAAACTCTCGTGGAGCAGTTCGGGGGTGAATACATTGAATACCGAAAAAGTACTAAGAAACTCATTCCGTTTATCTATTAATTACAGGATTTTACCATTCGGAGAACATATTCTACCATTCGGTAATATAAAATTGATTGGAGACCTTTTCCTGACCTACCTTTGAATCAAGAAAAAACAAAATCAACCTTTTAAAACCAAACATTATGGAAATTTTACCTGACAAAGAAACAATTGCTTACAGAAAAGCATCAAGAAGAGTAAAAGACTTAAAAGAATTTTATGGAAACCTTACTTCTTATGGTATCGTTATTCCTTTTTTAGCAATCCTGAATCTTGTAACGGCGCCCGGATATTTATGGTTTCTATGGCCTGCACTGGGATGGGGAGTAGGAATTGCATTTCATGCCATCAGTGTATTTGGAATTGGGAAAAGCTGGGAAGAACGAAAAATAAAAGAACTGATGGAGAAGGATCAAAAGCAGAAAATAAAAACACTATAAACAATAATAACTAAAAAACTTATATCATCATGGATTACGAAGCTGCCCAAACCAGAACCCACAATATCAGAAAATTCTATAAAAGCATTTTTATATTTGCCCTATTTGCCGTTCTTATCATTCCTGATGATATTTTTGGCGAAAAGATGATTAGATTTCATTTGTTTGACAGATATACCATTCTTGCAATCTGGGGGTTTATTATCCTTGTAAAAGCGGTAAAACTGTTTCTTTTTGATTCCGAATGGGAAAAAGATATGATTGAAAAAGAGCTTAAAAAAGAGAAAAAGCCAATAAACTATTAAAATCTGTCCGCTTTTATCTAACTTTATTTTCCAAAACCTGAAAACCAAAATTAAAACTCAATGATCAAAACTGTCATTATAGAAGATGAAAAACCTGCTTCAAGGAAATTAGAGAGAATGCTGAGTATTTTTCCTGAAATTGAAGTAGTTGCTAAAATAGAATCAGTGGAAGAGGGAGTGGCCTGGTTTTCTGAAAACGAGCATCCGCAGCTGATTTTTTCAGATATTGTTTTAGGGGACGGATTGTCCTTTGATATCTTCGAAAAAGCACCCACCAAAGGTTTCATTATTTATACGACAGCCTTTGACCAGTACACACTGAAAGCCTTCAAGCTGAACAGTATTGATTATCTTTTAAAACCTATTCTTGATGAAGATCTGGAAGGTGCAGTGGAAAAGTTTAAGTCGTTCATTCCTGCTAACGATACCAATGGCTCTCAGGATATCAAGCAGCTGATCAGAAAAGAAAAATCTACACTATCGAGAGTTCTTGTTAAAATTGGATATAATCTAAAAATTATACAAACTCATGAAATAAGCTGTTTTTTCAGTGAAAATAAAATCGTTTACCTTCAGACCGAGGATCGTACTTATCCCTCAGATTTTACGCTTGATGAGCTGGAAGATGTTCTGGATGAGAAGAAGTTTTTCCGTGTGAACCGACAGTTTATTATCAGTTCAGATTATATCAAAAACATTCATACTTCGCCTTACTATAAAGTGGATCTGGAGTTTCAGCCTGAAGAGGAAATTACAGTAAGCAGAGACCGTGTGAAAGATTTTAAAGACTGGTTGGTCAGTTAAAGATTAACTTAAAAACAAGCACCATGGAGCTTATATTATTATTCTTTAAACTATTCCTTTCTATCTTTTATCCCTGAAAATTAAGGGAATAACTAATTGCTATAAAAATCGCTGGCAGATTTTACAAACTGATGAAAGGCTTCTGTAACCTCTTTTTTATGCTTATGGGTAAGTGGAAAAGGAACCATATGGGAATATTCAAACGGAAAATCATGGATTTCAATATCAACATTAATATTCCTGTAACCTCCCTGCAGCGTATTTAAAGCTTCTATGGGCGGGGCAACACTGTCTTTCTCCAATACATATGCTTTGATCTGAGATTGAATTTCCTGAATTCTTTCCTCTCTTTCCTTTTGAAAATAATTGTAACGGAGCATTTTTTTGAACCAGCTTTCCTGTGGATGTAAAGCTTCAGTCTGATAATGTTTCAGACGGGAATCTGACTTAAAATCCGAACTCAGGAGTTCTGTAAAAACCGACTGCATTTTAACCGTTGCCTGAGTGTCCATAATGTACTTGGATATCGGAAACATTCTGTCGATGGTCATTCCTCCACAGAAACAGAAAACTTTAGATTGGGTAAAATAGCGATGTGGATCTGCCATCTTGATCATCATCGAAAGAAAAGATCCTATAGAATACCCGAATAAATCCAGATCTGCTTCTCGGGAAATGCTATTGATTTTACCGCTTTTAATGTCTTTTACCACCTCCGTAATATCAGAATATGTCTGAAGTCCCGACCAGAAAATTCTTTGAGGATGAGCTTCCAACCGGGAACTTATGGCTGCATTTACATAAGAGTAATTCATGTTTTCCGGATACTTTTTCTTCCTGAAATTAGCGACTTCCATCATGTGGTGGCGGTCACTCCAGATCGCTTCTGCGCGGTCCATATGAAAAGCAATCGGGAACAGAATAATGGCTTTCTGTGTTCTTTGGGCAAGCTCATAAGCCCATGGCAGATATTTATCCCATTTCTTTTCGTTCAGGCCATGGAAGAAAAAAATGCATCCGGCGGCTGTTTCAGTGTCGGCCCTCTTCAGAATATGGTACTTAAACTTTTTATTACATTCAATCTCAAAATCTCTGATGTCTACAGCAGGATGGCCGTACAAGAGATAGTTCTTTTCATTAATACTGAGTTTTTGTTGATGTTTGCTGCAATGCTGGTTTTCTGAGCCATAAAGAAGATCAGAAACTTTAGATTCAAAAGGAATTGATTCCATCGTTATATTCAGTTCCTTGAGTTCAATCAGATCTTTTCCGGAATCAAAATGACTCTTCAAAACTTCATACAATTCATAATATTCCATAGCCAGACGATTGAGGGGTTCATAATTAGAACTATCAAGTTAGAGAATTATTGCGGTAATCAGTTGATTTTTAGTGGTTAAATATATTCTGGGCATAAGAGAAATAAAACCCGAAGCAAGCCAGCTCCGTGATTATAATATATAGATTGATAAGGATGTTTACTCTTATTCTTTTTCCATGGGTCTATTTTCATATTGCTGTACGGTAACAGCGGTGAGGGCTATCATAAGGATACATAATACAAGATCTGCTTTTTCCGGATGAAAAATTTCCTGATAGAGATTATATCCTGCAAGCATTGATACGAAGAAGATAAGAACATTATTGGCAGAAGCAGATGGGTTTTTAATTGTTGTTTTCATAGGGATATTTTTTATTGTTATTTATCCAGTAAGTATGACAACTTTTAAAACGTTACAACGCTTTTTCAAAAAAATAATCTTTTTCTTTCGAACTATTAACCCAAGTAGTTTTTGATGGGTAACTATCTGTAATCAATCCTGTTAGATTCTGTGTCTTCAAGTTGTTTAATAATAGATTCAGGAATCTCATCACTATCAATAGGGAAACTGACGGAGTCCGAAATAAAGTTTTTTCTGTCGGCTTTTCTGAAGATTTCAAACAAAGCAATCGGCTCCTGATTGAAACTGATACAGGTGCTTATGAAGTGGATTTCGTGGAGTTTATAGTCCGGATTCTTAAGCTTTTCTTTAATATCCTTTATTCTTGAAATGAAATGCCTTTGACGGATAAAGGTATTGCTGTTCATGATGATAAATACATAATCTGAATAAGCAGTTACCTTACCGAAATATTTATGATGATCCCCGCCGCTTCTTTCAATAAAATATTCTCCGGCGGTTTCAGACTTATAAATTTCCATCGCAGAACGCCATATACGGTCTTCTTTTGCCATTAAAGGATTGTCAGGAAGATTTCTGTTATAAGAATACCAACAGCCTACCAAACGGTCTAAAAGAGCGGTATTCAGATTCACATTATTCATATCAATCTTCAGATCATTAAAATTGAAGGATTCTGTATTGGAATTAATAAAATCTATATAGTTCGAATACCCAAGAACCCTGACAATAAGACTGAGCTTAGCAAGATTAGGTCTGCTCAGAACCGCATTTCCATTCTGTCTGAATTTCTTCAGTTTATTGATAATCAGATGCTCATAGAGATAATTAGCGCCCAGAAGGTCAGGCTTTTTTTGAATGCTCTTCTCCGAATAATCATTAATAATCAGTTCGTTAAGCTCTGCGCTTATATAAGACCATTCCGTTTTGGTAACATCTTCCCAATGGTTTTTCTTTAAAAACTGCCGGCTTAAGAAATTCATAAGTTTCTCAAGATGATGGATATCTTCCTTTTTCATGGTATCTATTTATAAGACTAATTTAAGATTTTTATCAAACTAAAAAAGACTTTTAAGAAACTTTTATATTTTAAAATCCATTGATATTTGAATAGAAAACAAAAAACAAAACAATGGAAACAAAAATGGTATTAAAAGACGAAATCCTTTGGAAACGGATACAGGATTTTTCTCTGGATGCTCCCGGTGTTGATTTTCCCTTCTCAAAAAAACTGGCAAAAGAAGAACACTGGAGCCTTAATTTTGCCCATAAGGCGATTGAAGAATATAAAAAGTTTATTTATCTCTGTTGTATTCTTCCCCATGGGGCTTCTCCCAGCAAAATAGTAGATAAAGTATGGCATATGCATCTGATTTATACCCAGAATTATTGGGAGGAGTTTTGTCCCCATATTCTAAAAAGACCACTTCATCATCATCCTTCCAAAGGAGGAAACAGGGAGAAAGAAAAACATCAGAACTGGTTTCAGGATACATTGGTAAACTACCGGGAAGTATTTAAACAGGAAGCTCCTGAAGAAATCTGGAAAGAACTGAAAGAAAAATCAAGACTGCAGTCCTGGATAAAAAAGATGGCTTTTTTTGCTCCGATCTTTATTGTACTGCTTTTATTCTCATGTACGGAAGGAGAAGGGTTTACCGGATTCCTTGTTACAGGAGTCGTATTTGGGATTATTTTCATTCTGGGAACAATCGTATCTGTCATAGGAAATAATGAAGTTTCTGATCCTAACAGAAAAGATAAACCAAACAATGAGGGAGGAAGTTGTGGCAGCTCTGGCTGCAGCGGAGGTGGCGGTTGTGGAGGCGGCTGCGGGGGTTGTGGAGGATGTGGTGGCTGCGGAGGATAAAAACTAATCATTATGAAAAAGATCATTATTCATACAGTTCCGGTTGTAATAAGTGTTGTATGGCTTGTAGGAGTACATCACACATTTAATCCGGTTATTCTTAAAGGACCAGACTTTCTGAATTTCTATTTAACTCTGATTATTGGGTTCTATGCTTCGGTTTTCTGTTTAAGTTCTTTGAATGAAATGATTTCAAGAACGACTCTTTATTTTGCGGGACTGATTTTCCTATTGGGAATCATCAAACTGATAAGAGGCGTGATGTTGGAAAAGCCCATTGGATTTTTAGTTATGATTTTAATAGCAGAAATTATTGTTACATTGATTTTTATGTTGAATCATGTCAATAAAAAGATGAAGTGATACATCTGTATAAAAAAGAAACCCGAAACAAAAATGTTCCGGGCTTTATAATGTGTGGTTGATATTAAATATCTTTCTTTTTTTCTTTTACGGGCTGATAGCCATATTTTCGAACCATAACGGAAGTCAGGACTACTAAAATAAGACTGATCGCAATATTCGAGTTTTCCGGATGTACAATTGCCTGATAGAAATTATAGCCAAAAACGGCAGATACAATAGCGATCAGGATATTGTTTACGTAAGCATACTGGTTTCTTGTCGTTGTTTTCATAGTAATTTTATTGTTATTTACTCAGTAAGTAAGACAACTTAGAAAACGTTACAGAAAAATTTTAAAAAAATTCCAGAACCCTCAAATCGATAATTCTATAATCCCGAAACACGAACCTCGGATTCCTTACGCAATCACACCACTTCCGATAAGTTCCTCATCAATATACCATGAAGCAAACTGTCCTTCCGCAATTGCAGACTGAAGTTCATCAAACTCAATATACAATGCATTTTCAAACTGATACAGCGTTGCTTTCTGCAAAGCCTGTCTGTATCGGAATCTGGCCATTACTTCCATAGATTCTCCATTCTGAAGCTTCATATCTTCACGAACCCAGTGCAGCTCAGAATTATCTATTTTCAGTGCTTTTTTGTGGAGACCAGGGAAGTGACTTCCTTCTCCCACGAAAATGATATTGTTTTCCATCTCTCTGGAGATAATAAAACAGCTTTCTTTGTGTCCGCCTATTCCAAGGCCACGGCTTTGTCCGATGGTGAAAAACTGGGCTCCCTGATGTTTCCCGATTACTTTTCCGTCAGATTTTTTATAATTGATTTTTCTTGATAAAAACTCAAGTTCTTCTTCTTTAGATGAGAATTCAGGTTTTTCTTCAGAAAAAAGAGGTGAATCTTTGAAAATTTCTACAATTTCACCTTCGTTGGGTTTTAATTGCTGTTGTAAAAATTGCGGAAGACTTACTTTTCCGATAAAACATAATCCCTGAGAATCTTTTTTATCTGCTGTTACCAGCCCGATTTCTTTTGCAATTTCTCTTACCTGAGGCTTTGTAAGTTCTCCGATAGGAAATAACGCTTTTGAAAGCTGGTCCTGGCTTAGCTGACACAGGAAATAAGACTGGTCTTTATTATTATCTTTTCCAGCCAGAAGATGGAAAATTTCTTTACCATTCTCATCAAAAGTGGAATTTACCCTGGCATAATGTCCTGTTGCAACCTTATCTGCGCCCAAAGACATTGCCGTTTTCATAAACACATCGAATTTTACTTCTCTGTTACACAATACATCAGGGTTGGGAGTTCTGCCTTTTTCGTATTCGGCAAACATATAGTCAACAATGCGCTCCTTGTAAAGTTCACTCATGTCTATCACCTGGAAAGGAATTCCAAGCTTTTGGGCTACCATAAGGGCATCATTACTGTCCTCAATCCAGGGACATTCATCTTCTAATGTTACGGAAGCATCGTTCCAGTTTCTCATGAATAAAGCCACTACTTCATGGCCTTGCTGCTGCAGCAAATAAGCTGTAACACTAGAATCTACACCTCCGGAGAGGCCTACTACTATTTTCATTGTATTTCAATTTTACGAAACTCTTAACGGGAGTTCTTAGTTTGATGCGGCAAAAATACGATTAATAAAGTCGTAAAAAAACCATAATTTTAAACATTGATAAAAACGATATTAATCGTGATCACCATCTTACTGCACTGATAACAAGTGATGGAAAGATAAAAAATCATCAAAATATAAAATATCTAGATATGAAAAAGTTTATTATTTCTATGATGCTGATAGGTTCAGAATCAGTATTTTCCCAGGTTTCAGTAGGTGCACCGGTACAGGAAAACAGCAAATGGACTTTCGGAGGAGGAATTGGAGTAGGTTTCGGAAGCAATAGTGCTTTTAATTTGTCGGCCTCACCCAGAGTAGGCTACAGGCTTACCAATGATCTTGAAGGTGGAGTTGTTGGAAGTGTTTCGTGGCAGACTTCTGATTATTATAAATCAACGATGTTCGGAGTTGGTCCTTTTGTCAATTATTATTTTGCCAGATCATTTTATGTGGGAGCCAACTATCAACATTATTTTGTTGACTATAAAGATAAGTACTATGATTATAAATACAATACAGAAGAAAATGCATTGTATGTGGGAGGAGGATATATGCAGAGAATCGGGAATAACTCCTTTATGCAGCTGGGTTTGATGTATAATGTGCTTTGGAAGCAGAATTCCAGTGTGTTTTCCAGTGGCCTGATCCCGAATATCGGTTTTGTGGTGGGACTTTAATATTTGATTGATCAATATAAACGGGCTTTAGCCAAAACGTATAAAAACAAAAATCCCCGGGAAACTTTCCCGGGGATTTTCTATTTGAAATTAAATTATTTATGATTGAGAAGACTTCTCTGCGGATTTCTTAGCTTTTTGCGTTTTTCCGATCAATCCGTCTTTTGCTTCATTAAGGTCAAGAACTACGGTTTCTCCTTCATTCAATTGCTTGTTTACCAGCATTTCTGCCAATAAGTCTTCAATATACTTCTGGATGGCACGTTTCAATGGTCTTGCCCCGAAATCTTTATCCCATCCTTTTTCAGAAATAAAGTCTTTCGCTTCTTCAGTAAGATCAACTTTATATCCTAATTTTTCAAGTCTGCCATAAAGCTTGTTCAGTTCAATATCGATAATTTTCTTGATATCATCCTGTACAAGAGAGTTGAAGATTACAATATCATCAATTCTGTTTAAGAATTCTGGAGCAAATGCTTTTTTAAGAGCACTTTCAATGGTACTTCTTGCTCTGGAATCTGAAGTTGTTTTCTTCGCAGAAGTTCCGAACCCTACACCGTCTCCAAAGTCTTTAAGATCTCTGGTTCCGATGTTTGAGGTAAGAATAATGATGGTATTTCTAAAGTCAATTTTTCTTCCTAAACTGTCAGTAACGTGTCCTTCATCCAAAATCTGTAACAGAATATTGAATACATCAGGGTGAGCTTTTTCAATCTCATCCAAAAGAACCACAGCATAAGGCTTTCTTCTTACTGCTTCTGTCAGCTGACCACCTTCTTCGTATCCTACGTATCCCGGAGGCGCACCTACCAATCTTGAAACAGCAAATTTCTCCATGTATTCACTCATGTCTATTCTGATCAGAGATTCATCAGATTCGAAAAGTTCTCTTGCCATTACTTTCGCCAGCTCTGTTTTACCAACTCCGGTTGTTCCAAGGAAAATAAAGGTACCGATTGGGCGGTTAGGATCTTTAAGACCAGCTCTGTTTCTTTGAATAGCTTTCACTACTTTTTTCACAGCATCTTCCTGACCAATCACTTTTCCGTTCAGTTTCTCATCCATTTGGGCAAGTTTGTCAAGCTCGTTCTTACCAACTTTCGTTACCGGAACACCACTCATCATAGAAACTACTTCCGCTACATTTTCTTCCGTTACGGTTTCTTTTTTCTCTTTTACATCTTTATCCCATTTTTCCTGAGCAGCATTCAGTTCCATTTGAAGACGTTCCTCTTCATCTTTCAGCTTTCTTGCTTCAAGGTAATCCTGTGCTTTTACCGCTTTCTGTTTCAGTTCTTTGATGTCTTCGATTTTCTTTTCAAAATCAATGATTTCAGTAGGAACTTTCATATTCTTGATATAAACACGAGATCCTGCTTCATCCATGGCATCAATAGCTTTGTCTGGTAAGAAACGGTCTGTAATATATCTTGAAGTCAAATTGACACAGGCCAAAATAGCTTCAGGAGTATAGATTACATTGTGATGTTCTTCATATTTATCTTTGATCTGATTCAAAATCTGAACAGTCTCATCAATAGAAGTAGGCTCCACCATTACTTTCTGGAATCTTCTTTCTAAAGCCCCGTCTTTTTCAATATACTGACGGTACTCATCCAGAGTTGTTGCCCCGATGCATTGAATTTCACCTCTTGCTAAAGCCGGCTTGAACATATTGGAAGCATCTAAACTTCCTGTAGAACTTCCTGCTCCTACAATGGTATGAAGCTCATCAATAAATAAGATGACATCTCTGTTTTTCTCCAGTTCCGTCATGATGGCCTTCATTCTTTCTTCAAACTGACCACGGTATTTAGTTCCGGCAACTAAACTTGCCAGGTCTAAAGTGATCACACGTTTTCCGTAAAGAACTCTCGACACTTTTTTCTGTTGAATTCTTAGGGCTAAACCTTCAGCAATGGCCGATTTACCAACTCCCGGCTCCCCGATAAGAAGAGGGTTGTTTTTCTTTCTACGTGATAAGATCTGAGAAACTCTCTCAATTTCTTTTTCACGCCCGATTACTGGGTCCAGTTTTCCATCTCTGGCCAAAGAAGTAAGGTCTCTACCAAAGTTATCCAATGTAGGCGTTTTACTTTTTGCAGACCCTAGATTTCCTGTAGGCTTTCTCATTTGCTCAAATTCTTCTCTCTCATCATCATCATCGTAAGCACTCATTTGTGGTGCCTGCCCTGAATTTTTAAGCATAGTCTGGTATTCTCTTGAAACTCCTTCGTAGTCGATGTCATAAGCTCCCAGAATATTTGAAGTAGGATCCTCATATTTATAAAGAATACCTAAAAGCAGGTGAACGGTATTAATTTCATTGCTTTTATATTGTCGGCATTCTAACTCTGCACGTTTAATAGCATGATCTGCCATCTTAGTGAAAGAAATATTGGTAACCTCCTCAGAAATAGGATTAAGACTTGCTGTATTTAGAGTTTCAATTTTTCTTCTGATTTGTGTTAAATCCGCATTAAGGTTTTGAAGGATTTCTTTTGCAGAGTTTTCCGTTTTTATAATACCTAAAAGTAGATGTTCTGTATTAAGAAATTCACTTTTCAGCCGTTTAGCTTCGCTTTTGCTTTGTTTGAACACCTGGCTCAAACCTTGTGAAAACTTATAATCCATAATATATCTCATTAGAACAAAGGCAACATTACCTTTTATTCATTATCTAAATTACAAATATTTTACCAAAAATCAATTAATGACTTTATGGCAGTAAAAAATTTTATTATCTTATTGAAAATGATTAAGTTTGTTATCCTTAAAAATCTCTCATGACCCCTGAAATTACTACTTACATCGGATATTCCGCTTCAGTTTTTATCGTGCTGAGTTTCATACTGAAAGATGTAAGAAAAATTAGAATTGTCAACATGATTGGCTGTTTTTGTTTTGTCATTTATGGCTTTTTTAGTGGGCCGTTATGGCCGGTTATCATTCCAAACGGGTTGATTTGTTTCATTCAGATCTATCATTTAATACTAGGAAAGAAAGGTTGATGAGGAAAAAAATAATTACGTCGGCTTTTAGTAATCTGTATACCGACCAGCGGATAGAAAAAGTGTGTAAAACCCTTTTTGATAATGGTTATTCCATAGATCTGATCGGTAATGACTGGGGTGGGAATGAAAAAATGGAGCGCCCTTATCCTTTTTCCAGAATTGAGTTGAAATCTAAAAGCCTGAAGACTGCTTATTTTGAGTTCAACTGGAAATTATATAAAGAACTGAAAAAAAAAGCGGACAAAGATACCATCCTTCATGCCAATGATATAGATGCACTTCTGCCAAATTATCTCATTGCCAAAAAACTGAACATCCCGCTCGTCTTTGACAGTCATGAAATTTTCACGGAAATGCCGTCAGTTCAAAACCGATTTTCTCAGAAATTCTGGAGAGTGCTTGAAAGAAAACTGGTTCCTCACATGGAATTGATGATGACAGAAAGTGAAAGCTATGCCGAATGGTTTCATGAACAATATAATGTCAATCCGGTAGTAGTCCGAAATATTCCCAGAAAAATCCTTTCTGTTCCCGAAATTCCGGACAACCATCCTAAAATTATTTTATATCAGGGAGCCATCAATCAGTCCAGAGGAATTGAAAAAATGATTGTAGCCATGCATCATATTAAAGATGCTGTTCTGAGAATTGCAGGTGACGGGCCGAAGAAAAAGGAATATGAAGAGCTTGTTATTCAGGAGAAACTGCAGGATAAAGTATTTTTTCTGGGTAAACTGAAACCTGAAAACCTCAGGGAAATAACCAAGACTGCTGATGCAGGATTTAGCCTTGAAGAAAACAATGGGGTAAGCTACTATTATTCACTTCCTAATAAAGTTTGTGACTATATCCAGTCTAGAGTGCCGCTTGTCATGATTAATTTCCCGGAGATGCAAAGGATAAAAAATCAATTTGATGTGGGAGAGGTTATTCCGGATCACAAACCTGAAACCATTGAAAAAGCAATTAATCTTATTCTTCAAAGAGGAAGACGGTATTATCAGGATGAATTGAATAAGGCTGCAGATGTTTTTTGCTGGGAGAATGAAGAAACAAAAATCCTACAACTTTTTGAAAAAGCATCCAGTAAATAATTTTTACAAAATTGGTTATCTTTGCAAAAGAAATTTGATTTAAAAATGACCATTAAAGAAAAACAGCAGGAAATAATAGACGAATTCGCTTTTCTTGACGATTGGGAGCAAAAGTATGAGTATATCATTGATCTTGGAAAAGAACTGAAAGGCTTACCGGAAGATAGGAAAACAGAAGAAAATCTGATTAAAGGCTGCCAGAGCAAAGTTTGGATCGATGCTGAATTTAAAGAAGGGAAACTTTTCTTTAATGCAGATTCTGATGGTATTTTACCCAAAGGTATCGTTTCTCTTTTGGTAAGTATTTACAGTGGGCATTCCACTCAGGAAATTTTAGATTCTGATTTCGATTTTATTGCAGAAATAGGACTGCAGGAGTTTCTTTCGCCGTCCAGAGCCAACGGACTGATGGCGATGACAAAGCAGATCAAGTTTTATGCAGTTGCTTATCAACTGAAATCATAGCCGTGACAAAAATTTTAGCATATCGTTTTTCCGCATTTGGAGATGTTGCGATGACTGTGCCTGTTTTCAGAGAATTTCTGGAGCAGAATCCCGATGTGGAAATTATTATGGTTTCCAGAAAAAATTTTGAGGCGCTGTTTGCGGGAGTTCCTAATGTAACTTTTAAGGGAATTGATCTGGATGATTACAAAGGTCTTTTTGGATTGAGGAAACTTAGCAATGAACTGATCCGTGAATTTAATCCGGATTGTATTGCTAACCTTCATGATGTAATCCGCACGAAGATTTTAGACAGAATATACAGAAGAAAAGGACTTAAGGTTTTTAAAATAAACAAAGGTAAAGAGGAGAAAGAGCACCTTACGGATGTCTGGAACCTGGAAAAAGTGCAACTGAAAAAAACAGTGGAACGCTACGCTGATGTTTTTCGTGAAATGGGTTTCAAAGTTGAACTTTCCCATACATTAAGACCTTTTTCTGTACACAAGTCAGGAATCGGCTTTGCTCCTTTTGCACAGCATAAAGGAAAAATGCTGCCTCTGGAGAAATCCTATGAACTGGTCAGAATTCTTGCCCGGAAACATACCATATATTTCTTTGGGGGTGGGAAAAAGGAGACAGAAACTCTGGAAAAATGGGAGCGTGAGATTCCTAATACCAAAAACCTCTCCGGAAAATTAAATCTTACGGAAGAACTCAATCAAATTTCTCAGCTGGAATTAATGATTTCCATGGATTCTGCAAATATGCATCTTGCAAGTCTTGTAGGAACAAGATGTGTGTCTATTTGGGGAGCTACTCATCCTTATGCCGGATTTTTAGGGTTCGGACAAAGTGAAGAAGATGTTGTTCAGGTAAAAGACCTTAGCTGCAGGCCATGTTCCGTTTTTGGAGATAAAGAATGTTACAGAGGCGACTGGGCTTGTCTTGAAGAGTTTGATATCCAGAAAGTGGTAGACAGGGTTAATTTTTAAAAATAATCTTAATAATCTCTTCAGCTTTAGCTTTATCAGAGTGGGTTTCTTCCAAGATTTCCTTTCTTTTTTCCGTGTTAAGATAATCTTTTTCAGCAGAGGAGATAATTTGTTGGCGAATTTCGTTCATATTGCGTCCAAACAGGCATAAATTCATCAAAACAGGATCGTCTGTGATATTTCCGTTAATAATGACAAAACGGCTGTTGTAAAGCGTATTAAACAGCTTCACTTTTGTTCCTGAATTCTGATAAGAAATCAGAATATTGGCCTGAGCGTTTTCCAGAAGCTGATGAAGATTTTCTGTCGTTTGAATAGGGGTGAGGCTGATATTTTCAACTGCTGAAATTCTCTTTTTAATATCTTCACTGGCACGGTCGGAGGCAACCATTAATTTGTATTGTGGGAGCGTTTTAAACAAATCAATAGACTCTATCAGCGCTCTTTTATTGTCTGCAGTGGTGAGATCTCCATGAAAAAGAAAATATTTCCCTCTTTTATCCAGTTGCTTTACCGATTGATTCCCGTGGAATAGGTGAATCAGCTGAGCATTTTCTGAATATGCTTCTACCTCGTTATATTCCTTTTCTGACAGACAGAATACAGTTTCAAATTTCTTTAAAAGCTTTTTCTGATATCCATTATATTTCAAAGATTCCATGCTGTAAACAATCTTTTTAAAGATGTTTTTTTCAGAGAGAGAAAGGCCTTTGTAATATTCTGTTTCGTTATTGTGATAACGGAGGTAGAGTTTGTGGTCATTATCTCTCAGAAACCGTATAATATGGGCTGTCTGCATGCCTTCGAACAAGATGGGCGCTTTGTCCTTTTCCAGATTTTTAAGTAATACTTCAGAATCTCTAATAGTTGCTGCGAAAGGTGTTCCTGAAAAATAGAGAAGTGGGTTCTTTTTCTTTTGATAAAAAAACACATTTTCCGTGATCTCTTTGACTTCCGGATCAACCTTAAGTGGAATCTGGTCTACAAAGCAGTGAAGGTGAATTTTTATTCCCAAATCAGATAAAGCTCTGATCTTATAATATACATCAATAATACCACCATATGAAGGAGGGTAGGGATAATTGAATGATATGATATGGAGCTGCTTCAAGTTTGGCTATTCGATGTAGGCAAAGGTAGATAAATATCAGGAAAACTGTAGAACACTTTAAATACTGTTGTTTTGTCGAAGAATTTGATTTGAATAACAGAACGCTTCGGGTAATTAATGAGAATCAGCGGCTATGGGAGATAGATCTGTCAAAGCTGTCCCTTCCTTCAAAAATAAATTTAAAAAATAGATATCCTTTTAATCTTTTATACAAGCTTGGAGTACTTAAATAATACTTCTATCTTTCATCGTTCTTAGTTTGATTAAAAGTGATCATTTCTAGCCTGTCTATATCCGTTATATAGGAATCAATAGAAAAGCAGGTTATTTTTTTCTCATCTTCATACATATACCAAGTGGTTTCGCTACCATATGGATTAAAGGTAATAACTCCTTCCCAGTTTTCCAATTGTCCAAATGATTTTTGCTTTAGATTACCATTTATAATCCTACTTGCCTGTCTTAGTAATGTAGTATTTTCTTTTGTCTCAAAAGTTAAAATTAGTTTGTAGGCGTTATTGTTTTCTGAAACATACGTTTTTTGGGATTGTATATTAGGAAAGGATTCAGAGTTATCTATTCTTTTTGGGTGACTGCTAACACCGTTTTGTACACCATTTGTTAGCATTTTTTCCATTATTTCATTTTCAAATTTCATATACTGTTTTATGGAAGAAAATCCAATATGTATATCTTCCAAAATTCTAAATGACATTAGAGGCCCCGATTTAGCATAAATTAAGCTAACATTAATAATCACTAAGTCATTGTTTTGAGTATTAGAAACCAAAACTTTTACGGGAATAAAAATTTCTTGGTTAATATCATTTTTTGAGATTCTGTTTTCCTCTATTAAAATTTCTTTCACAAAAGAATGTTTCCAGTCAATCTTAATTTTTTTGTTATCAACTGTAAATACTTTTTTGCAATTAAGAAAATTTTGTATAATGTTATCGCTGTACATTGCATTATTATATTTATAATCCGAGCTATCAGACATTCTCTTATATCGCAATGTATCACCATTTTTCAGATAGTCCTCCAGTAATTGCCTGTAACTTTGATGCTTCTTAAAAAATGAAATTAAATTATCATTCTTTAAAAAATAGTGATTTCTTTTATGTCTTTTTCTACAGTTTGTGTACGTTGTGAAAAACAGTTAGTATGTACTGTAAAAATTAGAATTAAACAAACAAAATATTTCATCATTAGCTTTTATTATAAATTATGATTATAAAACCACTTTTTTGCTATTACTTCAAAAGTGGTTTTATTAGGAAATTAGTTATCCTATATTGGAAAAACTTGTCTTACAAACTTCATGAGTTCTTTTATGGTTTTAAATTCTTTTTTTACATCAACCAACTTAACAAAATAGGTTAAGGTAATTATGCCATTTTCAAATATGATATTTGAAACAGTATTCATTAAGGGAGTTCTATTTTCATCTTCAAGTGAAAAAAAAAGGATTTCTTTATCTTTTATTTTGTGAATTACAGGTGAGTAACCTTCACTTTCTAATTCTTCTTTTATTAATTCTAAACTTGTCATATTATTTAATTTTAAATCTATTAGCTCCTCCTCTTAGCCATATATAGGCAAAGTCATCTAAATCCACAATTGCTTCAACACCTTGCCCTTTTCCAATCCCTTCAATAGGCCAGGGATCTCTAATATAAACTTTATTATCAATAATTTTATCTACCATTATTGCGTGTTTCATGCCATTTTCAGGATATATAAATGCAATCCAACTTCCTTCTTTAGATATATCTTTTGCTATTTCGGAAAAATTAGCTCCAACATTCCTAAAGTAATTGCTTGCAATGACTTCCTTATCTTTGAATATATCTTCTAATATCCTAAGAAGCTCTAGTTCATCAAGTCCTTCATTAAGATTCTTAATACCTACAATTTCAAAAATTTTATTTTCAGATAAAATGTTACTTACTCCTAAATCTTTACAATATTGTCTTACACAAGCTGCAACACAAGACATATTATGCTCCTGAGCAATCATGTTTCTGGAAAGAACTTCAAGATACTTTAAAATTCCACCCGTACCTGTTCCTATTCTGGGTTTCAGAATTTTATTCCAGAAAGCATTGACTTCTTTGAAATCACCTTTGAAAATAGGTTTCTCCTTCCATTTCAGTAGATAACCATCTGTTTTAGCTAAAATCTCAATACCAAGCTTCTTAAAACCTATTCTGGCACTAGCAAGAATATTGAAAATGCTTTGAGCTTTTTTTCCTTTTAATACAATTTCTTCAATTTCCTCTGCTGTCATGGCTAAATCCTCAGCCTTAGCACCATTTTTAGCGCCTTGCAGTAACTCTTCAACAAACATTATAAAACCTCTAAACCCTTTAGCACAAGCCTTTCCAAATCTAATAATAAATCTTGAAAGAAAAGCCAGTAAATCAGTAATTCCCAATGTTGCTACAGAAACAGTTTCCCTTGCAAGAACCTTTAGTAAACTTGCAGCTTTCTGGACATAAGTAGCTCCTTTTACCACATTTCCTGCACCCTCTGTAAAAATCAAAAGTAGAATATTAATGAGCAGCTCAAAGGCAAAAATACCTATATAAAAAGCTACTGTATAATGAGAAATATTCCCAAAATACTCCTTCATTTTATCCAGTATTCCATCCATATCAGATTGAGAAATACCTCCACTTGCTTTGAATAGGTCTTTAACTCCCTGCAAGAACTTAGGAACATTCTCTGCTACCCAATCCAGTACATCTTCTGCTTTTTCCATTAAATCTCTTCGTTCAAGATACTGCTGATAGGAGAAAGCAATTGTAGGCTGTAAAAGAAATTCTAAAATATATAGCAAACATTGGATAAGACTAATTAGACCACTATTAACACCGCAATAGAAAGCATTGGCTAGTTTAAGGATTTCTACTCCTTGTTTAGCTATTTCACTAATAGCATCAGCTAAATCGGTAAGAAAGGACTTAATATTATTAATGACACCTGTAATTTTGTTAATCAGCTTTTTGAAGGCAGCAGGAAGATGTTCTATAGAAGCATCCTTAACTTTATTTGCTGCCTGTTTTACCATTGACCAAACTTTTGAAAAAGCAACATCAGCTCCCTGAATAAAAGGATTATTTCCTAAGTTCTCAAAGAACTGTGCAGCCTTGTTTATATTAACAGGAACTGCAACACCTCCAATAATAGGAACCAATGGCGAATAGTTTTTAGAATCAGGATTATAATTTTTCTCTGTAGGCTTGAATACTTCTAGCTTTTCTGCACACCAGCCAATAGCATCAGCATGAATAGATGTGATATTTCCTATAATCTCTTCAAACCTTCTGTCTCCTGTATAAAACTGATATTCCCTCATTAAAGCCTGATGAACAAGAGTAGCATCTATTTTATCTTTCTCAAAAGTATAAGCCAACTGTGTCAGATAGGCAGCTTCATCTTCCATAGAAGTGATATTCCTGAAAAACTGGCCATTTACATTGGAAGGTAATGGTTCTGGAAACCTCTTGAAGAGTTGTACAAAGTAATCTCCCATCTTGGCAATATAAAAATCACCAGAAAAGTTTGATTTGTTGGGATTAGGTTTTTCGTAAAATAGAAATAACGCCTGCTTCTTTCTGGCATTGGCCTGATAGCTTCCATATACCTGAGATCCGGTTTCACAAGAAAGAACTTCCGCATAATACTCATATCCCTTTTCTCCTTTCTCATTTACCCCTGTTGAAGAAAAGATAGATACAGGATTGTCTGTGAGATAAGAATAGCCTAAAGGTGTATTTCTATAATCATGGAAAGGACTTCTGTAATCTGGAGAGTTATCTTTATTAATTATATGGTCACCCAAAGCATTTTTATCCCCTACAAATCCCTTGTTTAAATCTTCTATGGAAATAACTTTAAATTCAGAGAGGTCATCACTCCACTCATCATCAAACTGTTTTTTCATACGCTGTGTTTTAGTAATTAATATTTTGTTTTAATGTTACTAAAGCAAAGCTATTCCTTGCCAACGCCAGAAATTGACGTGTAATATTTTATTATTTATCTGATAAGGATGAAAAAGCGTAAATAGATTTTTAAATAATGGAGAAGTGGTAAGGATAAAATAAAAAAATCTCCCAGAAATCTGAGAGATTTTTTGTGGGTCCTGAGGGATTCGAACCCCCGACCCTCTGGGTGTAAACCAGATGCTCTGAACCAACTGAGCTAAGAACCCGAATTTTTTTGAAAGGTTTCGTTTCCTTTTCTGTGGGTCCTGAGGGATTCGAACCCCCGACCCTCTGGGTGTAAACCAGATGCTCTGAACCAACTGAGCTAAGAACCCTCTAGACTTGTTCTCTTGTTTAGAGTGGTGCAAATATACGACTTATTCCTTAATCTCCAAATTTTTTTCTAAAAAATCTCCCACTACAAAGTTGCTTCCGCCAATAAAAATCATTTCTTCATTTGTACATTGTTCTTTTGCAGATAGATACGCTTCCTGTACGGAATCAAAAATTTTATAAAAAATTTTCGCCTCCTGAAGCAGATTTTCATAATCTTCCGGATGTCTTCCTCTGTTGATGGATGGTTTTGCAAAATAGAACTCAGAATTTTCAGGAAGTAATTTCATCACATCATCTATTTTTTTGTCATTCACAAACCCCAAAATGACATGCTTGTGTCTGTTAATTGAATTTAATTGTGAAAATACATACTCCAAACCTGCTTGATTATGTCCCGTATCACAAATTGTAAGCGGATTTTTTGAAAATTCAAACCAGCGGCCAATAAATCCTGTATTCTGATGGACATGAAGCAGGCCGTTTTCAAGAGATTCTTCTGATATATGTACATTAAGTTTCTTTAATTCTTCTACTGCAGCCAGGACAACTCTGATATTTTTTTTCTGATAATTTCCCTTCAAATCCGATTCCAGAGTAGTACCAATAAGAGTAGCATCTATAAATGGAGCGTTTTCTTTCACTGCTTTCCCTCTGATGATATTTTTCACTGCTTCATTTTCATCACCGGAAATAACAGGAATGTTGTGTTTTATAATTCCGGCTTTCTCCATGGCAATTTCTTCAATGGTGTCTCCAAGAATATTCTGATGATCCAGCTGAACATTCGTGATCGCAGAAATCAAGGGCTTAATAATGTTTGTAGAATCCAGTCTTCCACCCAATCCTACTTCAATAATTGCAAAATCTACTTTCTGCTGGTAAAAGTATTCAAAAGCCATAATCGTGGTGAACTCAAAAAATGAAGGACGAATATCTTCCGGAAGTGTTCTCAGCTTTTGAATAAACTCAAAGACAAATTCTTTATTACAGTTCTTTCCATTCACTTTAATACGTTCTGTAAAGTCTATAAGGTGCGGAGAGTTGTATAATCCTGTTTTATAACCGGCTTCCTGAAGCACAGATGCAAGCATATTGCTTGAAGAACCTTTTCCGTTCGTACCTCCGATATGGATGCATTTGATCTTATCCTGGGGATTTCCAAAGAAAGCACACAGCTTTGTAATGTTGTCTAATCCGGGTTTATAAGCCTTCTGTCCATCTATCTGATAGTTGGGCATCTGTACGAAAAGCCAGTCAATAGCTTCCTGATATTGTTCATTTGTCATGGTACAAAATTCCCAAAAGTTTTTTTAAAATAAAATATAATTTTTCAATCTGTAACTTTTTTATATTTAATTCGTCTAATATTGAAAAATCTTAATATGAAATCGCTGTGATTTACCAGTTACAAGACTGATGAAGATAACAAGATTCCATATGACCATTAAAAACAAATAAACATATACATATGAAAAAAGTTTGGATCATCGTTTTTGGATTAGGTTATCTGGGTTTAAGCGCTCAGAAGAAATGGTCCTTAAAAGAATGTGTAAGCTATGCAGTGGAGCATAATCTTCAGGTTATCCAAAATCAGTATAACAAACAAAACCAGGAATACAATCTTAAAGCAGCTCAAAAAGAATATTTGCCTTCAGTAACAGGGAGTATGACGACTGGGGTGAGTTTCGGGCAAGGATCATTAGGAGCCGGAAGCTTTAGAAACGATAGATTCAATAACAGTGTTGGTCTGGGAGCCGATATTTTGGTTTATAATAATGGGAGGTTAGAGAAGAATGTAAGAAAAGCTCAGTTTGATGTTGAAGCAAGCCAATATGATATTGAAACCATTAAAAATGATATTTCTCTTCAGATTGCTCAACAATATCTGACTGTCTTGTTGAATAAAGAGATTGTTAAAATCTCTCAGAGTGCTGTAGGAAATGCTCAGAAACAGTTTGACAGAGCTAAAATTACAACTCAGGTTGGAACAACGGCACAGACGGTTTTAGCAGAGGCAGAAGCAGCATTGGCAAGAGAAAAACAAAATCTTAAAACAGCAGAAGTGAATGTTGGTCGTGCTTTATTCGCCATCGTTCAACTTCTACAACTGTCAGATTATAAGGGTTTTGATGTGGAAGACGTAAATATTTCAGAAAAGCTTGATTTACAGCTGGCTAATGTAGATGAGGTATTGGCAACCGCGTACGAGATACAACCTCAGATAAAAGCAGCCGAAAGCCGTATAAGATCTGCTGAAGCGCAAACTGAGGTAAGCAAAACAGCATTCTGGCCTACATTAACAGCGAGCGCTGGTCTTAACACTTTCTATAACAGACAATTTGATCCTATGCCAGGTACTGTGCAGGGAAATTTTTTTGAACAATATAAAGATCAGTTTGGACAAAATGTAGGATTGTCACTAAATATTCCTATCTTCAATAAAGGGAAAACAAAATTACAGGTAGAACAGTCTAAAATAAACGAAAGTATAGCCAAGAATACCTTAGAGCAGCAGAAACAGACGGTAAGACAGAATGTACAGAAGGCTCAGTTTGATGCTGATGCCAATTATGAAACCTATCTGGCTGCAGTAGAAGCAGAAAAAAGTTCCAAACTGGCACTTGATTTTGCGGATAAAAGTTATACCGCAGGAAGAACCACCATTTATGATGTAAATGTGGCGAGAAATAATTATGCAAATGCACAGGGATCAGTAGCGCAGGCAAAATATAATTATCTTTTTAGTCTTAAACTATTGAATTTCTATGCAGGAATTCCATTAAGTTTGTAAAATGCCAATTCAATCATTAGAAAAATATTTACCTCAAAATACACTTGAATATTTAAAAATCTGGTTTTCAGATTATTATATACATATAAAGGTTACGAGAAACCGAAATTCAAAACTGGGAGATTACAGAAAACTTCCAGATAACTCTCATGAAATTACGGTAAATTCTACACTTACCCCACAGCTTTTTTTCTTTGTGCTGACTCATGAGCTGGCACATTTGATTGCTTTCGAAAAGTATGGCCGTAAAATTTCTCCACATGGTAACGAATGGAAAGAAACTTTCAGAAATATGCTTATGGAAAGCCTTGAAATTTATGATGAAGAACTAAAACCTATCATCATAAAATTTTCAAAATCACCCAAAGCCAATTTCATGGCAAGCCCTGATCTGGTAAGATATTTCCATACTGAGAAACAGGATGATACTCTTCATTTTATTGAACAACTTCAAAAGGGAGAATTTTTTATCTATCGCAACGAAAAGTATTTATTGGAAGGTCTGGTTAAAAAAAACTATCTTTGTAAGAACCTGGCTACTGGAAGGAAGTATTCTTTCAAACCTTTAGCGAGGGTAGAAAAATGTAGCTAAGAATGTTAAAATCAGATAGATACTGTGTTATAATGGCGGGTGGAATCGGGAGTCGGTTCTGGCCTATGAGTACGCAGAAATTTCCAAAACAGTTTCAGGATATTTTAGGAACAGGGCGCACCATGATTCAGCAGACCTATGACCGAATCAGCAAGGTAATTCCTAAAGAACAGATATTCGTAATTACGAATAAAGAGTATGTTTCTGTTTCTCATCAGCAGCTTCCGGAGATTCCTGAAGAGAATATTGTGGGGGAGCCGCTTATGAAGAATACAGCAGCCTGTAATCTGTATATGGCCAACAAGATTGCTGAGATCAATCCGGATGCTACGATGATTGTATTACCGGCAGACCACCTGATTCTTAAAGAGGATGTTTTTCTGGAAAAAGTGGAACTGGCATTTGAGGTTGCTTCAAAGCATGATTATCTTGTAACATTAGGTATTACGCCCACAAGGCCTGATACCGGCTATGGCTATATTCAGTTTGTAGAAAAAAAGGGATCCGAATATTTCAAAGTGAAAACGTTCACAGAAAAACCTATCCTTGAAATTGCCCAAAGCTTCTTGGAAAGTGGTGATTTCCTTTGGAATGCAGGGATTTTTGTATGGAATGTGAAAAGCATTCACCATGCTTTTGATCTTTATCTGCCTGAGATGATGCAGCATTTTATGGCTTGTGAATACAATTCAGAAAAAGAAAACAGCTGTATTGAAACCATTTATCCAAAGGTTCAGAAGATCTCCATTGATAATGGGATTTTAGAAAAGGCAAAGAATGTTTATGTCATTCCTTCAGATTTAGGATGGAGTGATCTTGGTACGTGGACCTCTGTATATGAAAATACGGAAAAAGATAAGAACGGAAATGCCGTGAAACTTAAGCATTTACTTTCTTACAACTCAAAAGGAAATATCATCCGTTTAAAGAATAATAACAAGGCAGTAATTATTGATGGCCTTGAAAACTACATTGTTGTAGATACTGATAAAGCGCTTCTTATCTGCCCGCGAGATAATGATCAGCTTATTAAAGATTATGTCCTTGACTTAAAAAACTTTAAGAAAGGCGAGAAGTTTATGTAATATTTGGTATATTTTCTGCTGATTTTTAAATTATGATTAAAACTGCAACCCGATTTACAATTCTTACATTTTTACTTTTGGGAGTCTTAGGATTTTCTCAGGAGAAGAAAAAATTTTCAAGCATTCCTGCCGTTTTACAGCAGATCAACCCAGGCAATAAGGTAGATTCATGGGTGTTGATATACAACAGTTATGGGAAAGGTGAGGAAATAAAGATTTCGGGTAAGGTAAATTATACTCCTCAATTCTCAGGGTTCAATCTTTTTCCTAGTGAAGACAGCTTTTACTATATTGCTTATGCAGAAGGAGGTAAGGTAAATTATGTTACCAATCTTGAAGATCTTAAGAAGTTTGTAGGCAGAATTGATAATGCTCAGGAAGCAGCAGTAGTATTGGGTGCTGACGGATATATGGTAGATGAAGAGTTCAAGGACCTTGCAGGCAACTATCATGAAGATCAATCGAATTATTATCTTGATCTTGGAAAACTGACCTCAAAGGAATGCCCTTATCAGAAAACGCATTATACGGTAACAGTAAATAAATCCACAGGAGCTGTAAGCCATGTAAAGGACAATGGAACTTATATTGAACTTTATAATAAAAAATGTGCTAATAACCCGAGACTTTTAAAAATCGAAAAAAAAGAAGAACCAAAGAAAGATGAGCTCAAAAAAACACCCAAGCGCAAATAATACCTATGAGACTGAACGATTAATCCTTCGCCCAATGTCTCGTGAAGACAGAGATTTTGTCTTTGAACTTTATAACAGACCCAAATTTATTCAACATATCGGCAATCGTAATGTTAATTCCATTGAAGATGCCGAAAACTATATCCTAAACAGATTTGCTCCCCAGATTGAAAGACTGGGATTCGGAAACTATCTTTTAGTAACCAAAGACGGAAATGAAAAAGTAGGAGCAGTGGGAATCTTCGAAAGAGAAGGACTTGATATTGTAGATATCGGATATTCTCTATTGGAAGAATTTGAAGGCAAAGGATACGCTTTTGAAGCCGCTCATAAGGTTAAATCTATTGGGATGGATGATTTTGGCTTAACAAAAATATCCGCAATCATTTCAAAAGATAATGTTTCTTCCCAAAAACTGATCGAAAAATTGGGATTAAAATTCAAAAAGCATGTTACACTTCCCGGTGAAACAGAAGAATTAAATTACTACGAAACGGAATAATAAAGGCAAAAAAAGATACTTTCACAAATAACACAGTGGTATAAATCGTGCAATTTGTGAAAGTATTTGCGATATTTGTGTTTCAAAAAAGAATTATCCTTCCAGAATCTGCTCAGCAGCAGTCTTTGAGGTCACTTTTTCAATCACTCTTGTACAAACCCCATTTTCATCAAAAATAAAAGTGGTTCTTACAATTCCCATATACGTTTTTCCGAACGTTTTTTTCTCCTGCCATACCCCAAATTTTTCGATGATGTCACGGTTTTCATCTGCAATAAGATCATAAGGGAAAGCAAATTTACTATGGAAATTCTTCTGCTTCTTTACAGTATCACCACTTATTCCCAATAACTGAAATCCAGCCTTTTCAAGCTTTGTATAATTATCACTCAGGTTGCAGGCTTCTACTGTACAGGTCGGCGTATTGGCTTGCGGATAGAAGAAAACTACCAGTTTTTTTCCAACTAATTTTGATGAGGTTACCGTTTCTCCGTCTTGATTTAATCCTTCAAATTCAGGTAATTTATCTCCAACTTTCAGCATAATGATTTAATTTTGTTCAAATTTAAGGCTTACATGACAAAAAAACAAAGAGCTGAGCTCGTTCAGATAGAACTGGATAAATTATATCCCACCACACCTATTCCGTTAGATCACACCGATCCCTATACATTGATGGTGGCCGTAGCACTTTCTGCACAGACTACGGATAAGAAAGTCAACCAGGTTACACCAGATCTTTTTGCCGTTGCTGGAACGCCTCAAAGAATGGCCAAGCTGGAAGAATTTGAAATCAAAGAACTCATCAAAGAAATAGGGTTGTCCAATACAAAGGCTAAAAATCTGAAAAAAATGGCGGAACTTCTGTTGGAAAGACATAACGGTATTGTTCCTCAGACTTATGAAGAACTGGAAGCACTTCCTGGAGTAGGACATAAGACTGCCTCAGTTGTAATGAGCCAGGGATTTGGATTTCCTGCCTTCCCTGTGGATACCCACATTCACCGTCTGATGACCCAGTGGAAGCTTACCTCCGGAAAAAATGTAGTGGAAACAGAGCGTGATGCCAAAAAATTATTCCCTGAAGAAGTGTGGAATAAGCTTCACCTTCAGATTATTTTCTATGGAAGAGAATATTCTCCGGCAAGAGGAAAAGGTGAGAAGGATTTTATTACGAAAATGATGTTTGAAAAATAGGGTTCTCCCTAAGATAAACTTTGTGATTTTAGTTAAGCTTCGTTTAAATTTTCACCCATGTCAAGGTTTCAAACCTTGACATGGGTGAAAATTCATGTAAAAGGTAATTAGTAATCCAATAATCTTCTGTGGTAATTAATCTGTCCCAAATGATAATCCAGATGAGCAACCAGATGAATAAGAAAGTAATCTGTGGTCATAGAGCTTTCAAAAACAACAAGGGGATATTCTTTTTTAAGATCTTCTTCAGACAACTGTGGCAGAACAGAATCTATCATAGCAATTGTAGCTTCAACCTTTTCGATAAGTTCAGCTTTTGGAATGTCTTTTAAGGAGAATTCCAGCTCACGGTGTCTTATATATCCCGTATTTCCAAGCTGGGCTCCTATAAAATGATTAATATTTCCAACCAAATGAAGGGTTAGGTTACCTGCGGAATTGGCAATATTTTTATCAGTTTTCCAAAGATTTTCTTCACTTTGATAGGCTTCTATCTCTGTTTTTAATTTATTTAAATCTCTGTTGAAAAGAGATCTGATGCTTTCTGTGATCATATCAGTTTTGTTGTATTATTGTTTTAAAATATCCTCTGAAGTGTTTATAAACCAAACTATCAACCCTGCATTTATAATCTATGAAACCATAAATGCTGTCATTTTTTTTGAATCTGTTGGTGTTTAGAATCAGTTTCTGTTCCGAAACTTTTGATTTTATGTATTTTTTTTCACCTTTTAAAGTTTTAGGATCAATATCTTTTATATAAAATTGATTGTTGAAGACTTTTACTAAAACGCCGTTTCCAAAATACCCATTATTATTGTTCAGCAGAATATTTAAAGTATCATTCTGATATTGGGCTTTACACTTATAGTCATCAAACAGAAATGATCCTTTAAGAAGTCCATCATAATAAAATGCTTTCTGAACAATAAAAGCTGTTCTAGTTGTACTTTCAACAATTTCACTGTTATACAGTTTCAGTTCGGGATACTTTGACAAAAGCTGGATTGTATCATGAGCAGGTAAGCTTTTATCAACAATAAAATTTTCAAAATGTTGATCCTTTTGACAGCTAAAAGCAATCAATAAAATACCGATAAAAAACAAAAATAGTTTCATAAGAAACTATTTTTGTTTTTGAGCCCAAAGCTCCATTTTTCTGTTCAGAACATCTAAAGGAAGACATCCTTGGCTTAATACTTCATCATGGAAGCTGGCCAGATTGAATTTATTTCCAAGTTCTTTCTGATACTTTTCTCTCAGCTCACGGATTCTTAATGAACCTATTTTGTAGCCTAAAGCCTGTCCCGGCATAGCCATATATCTTTCTACTTCTGCTGTAGCAGATCCCTCGTCGTAAGAAATGTTGCTTAAGAAATATTTAATAGCTTCTTCGCGTGACATTTTTCCGGTATGAAGTCCTGTATCTACTACCAGTCGTACTGCTCTCAGCATCTGATCGCTCAGGTATCCCATTTTCTGGTAAGGATCTGTGTATAAACCGAACTCAGGGCCTAATGTTTCACAATAATGTGCCCATCCTTCACCATACGCTCCAAACCATCCGAACCGCATGAATTTAGGAAGCTTTGTGTTCTCTTGCTGTAAAGAAACCTGATAGTGATGTCCTGGAATAGCCTCGTGAAGGAAAAGAGATTCCATTCCTGAGGTAACATTGAATTTAGTAGGATCCGGAAGTGGAACATAAAAAATTCCAGCCCTTTTTCCATCTGGAGTTCCCGGCATATATTCTGCGCTCGCACTTGCTTCTCTGAATTTCTCCGTCTGTCTGATCTCAAACTTTGTTTTAGGGGTTACATTGAACATTGTTTTCAGTTTCGGAGTAATCTTCGTCAGAATACCGTTGAAGGCATTTAAAACTTCCTTAGAGGTTTTATAAGGCATTGCCTTTGGATCTGTTTTCACAAAAGTGATAAACTCTTCCAGAGTTCCGGTGAAACCTACCTGTTGTTTTACTTTTTCCATTTCTGCACGAAGCATTGCTACCTGCTGAAGTCCGATTTTATTGATCTCTTCAGGAGATTTTTTGGTGGTAGTCCAGCTTTTTACATAATAGTTGTAGATCTCATTTCCATTAGGAAGGCTGTTGTATCCGTCCGTATCTCTTGCTTTTGGAAGATATTCTTTTTCTAAAAAGATTCCCATTTTGGTATAGGCAGGAATAATTTTTTTCGAAATAGCGTCTTTATAAAGTGTTGAGAATTTATCTTTCTGTGCCTGGGTGAAACTTTTAGGGAAATTTTTAATAGGTCCGTAGAAAATATTCTTTTCCATATCAGACGTTATAATTTCTTCGGCCTTCATCTGAGGAATCATTTTGATAACCAGTTTTTTAGGCAATACAATCTTATTGTTAATACCCTCACGGAAGTTGTCTGTTGCAGCATTCATCCACTCCGGGAATTTTTCCATTCTTTTCAGCCAGTCACTGTAGTCCTTTTCTGTTTTAAAAGGCTGATTACCCTGTCCGCTTCCATACAGAGGGAAAGTTAGCGGGAGCCCTCCAAATTGAGTAAAGGGAATATATTCCGGATGATAGGCATAAGCTTCTGTTTTATCTTTTAAAGTATAATCCAACACATCATATACTACTTTATCTTCATCAGAAAGAGTTTTATAATCTACATGTTCCAGTTGTTTCTGCACAGAATTGTAGAATGCTACTTCTCCTGAGATAAAATCTTTATCAATGTTAATAGGAAGCTGGTCATTATATCTTGTATCTCCTTGTGCTGTAGCATCTAAAGGGTATAGCTTAAGATACTGCTCATAATAGTTTGAAGCGATAGAATCCAGGTTGCTGGGAGTCACTTTTGTAAGAGGAGAATCCGATTTTTTGCAGGATGCAAGACCGATGATCAATCCTAATCCCAGAATACTTTTTGATATAATGTTTTTCATTTTCAGAATCTTTATGAAAGCAAAAGTAAGTATTATTGGGTTATGCAGACTTATGGTCTGTATTGATTTTAAAAAAATTATTTTCAAAATCCTTTTAACTTTGAATCAATTTTTTATCTTTGTCTAAAACGTTTAACAATCATATTATTACAGTTCTTTTTTAAGAAAAAATGAAAGGGATTTTAAAAATTTACCATCCGGAGGAAACGCTAAAATACAATATCAGAAATACTTATTGTAAGGCCGTTTACAGCAACCAGCAACATTTTTTAGAGGTTGAAGTGATTACAGATGATAGTTTGGATCACGTGGATGATGATTCACTACAGTACAATTTTCCGCAGCTTTCACTTGAAGTTTTCGATTTTCCTATTGAATCGGCGGAAATCGAAGGGAAAACAATCAAAATCAATGACTCTGATGAGGAAACCTACACAGAAGTAGATCTTTTCGATGACGAAGATGCCTATATCTATGATAATGAGCTTCTTTTTGAGAGAAATGAAGAAGGGGAGCTTCAGGTCATCTGGAAAGGAACCATTGATGATTTCTATACCGGGTCAGATACTCCAATTCCATTTAGATTAAAATGCGAGTTCAGACAAGATGATATTGTGGTAGACGAAGACTAGCAACAGCTTCTATACTTTTTGACACCGAATTTCTTTTCAAAATTATTTTTGGAAAGGAATTTGCTGTTTATAAAATTGTAACAAAATTTAAGTTGTTTTTAAGCAATTTTTAAGAGTTCAATTCATAATATTCTCCTACATTTGTCGTTGAAAATTTAATAAAATTCACATTTAATGCTGTTAACGGAACTTTCTCAGATTTTATTTGCACAAATCGCCACTCCTGCAGTTGCTGCAGACAACTTAGAGTTCTCTTTCTGGAAAATTATGTTCCATGGAGGAGCTTTCGCTAAAATAGTGATGGTCACTGTATTACTATTGGGAGTATTTTCTCTATACCTGTTTTTTGAGAGATTTTTCTTTATTAAAAGATTAACTTCAAAAACGGATTCCAACTTCATGAACAATATTGAAGACTTTATTAAAGCTGGAAAAATAGAGGCCGCTGCAGATTACTGCAAAACCCAAAACTCTCCGGAAGGAAGAATTTTAGAAAAAGGAATTTCAAGATTGGGGCGTCCTGTTTCTGATATTGTAAGTGCTATGGAAGCACAAGCTCAGGTAGAGGTGGCTAATATGGAGAAAAACCTGAACCTTTTGGCTGTAGTACCGAGTATTGCACCTATGTTGGGACTATTAGGTACGGTAATCGGGATGATTATTGCTTTCTTCAACTTATCACATGCAACAGGATCTTTCTCACCGAAAACACTTTCAGAAGGTATTTATACCGCTTTGGGACAAACGGCTGTAGGTTTGGCAGTTGCCATTCCTGCTAACTTCTGTTATAATATCCTTTTAACAAGGATTGATAAGTTTGTGTTGAAAGCGCAGAATATGTCAGGAGAATTCTTAGACCTTATCAATAAACCTTTATAAATTTTCTTACGATGAAAATTCAGAGAAGAAATAAAGCAAATCCGGAATTCAGTTTAGCAGCGATGACAGACGTTATCCTGTTGATGCTGATTTTCTTTATGATTACCTCTTCTGCGGCTAATCAAAGCGCAATTGATGTAAATCTGCCGAAAGCCGGAGCTGTTGAAGACAATATACCTAATCCTTTAACGGTAAGTATTAAACCGGATGGTTCATTCTTTGTAGATGATAATCCTGTGAATAAAGGAGAACTGGAGAAGATTATTGTAGATAAGCTAGCCAGCCAGACCAATAAATCGTTTACGATCAGAGCGGATGAAAACACGCTGCATAAAGATGTGGTTTTTGTAATGGAAGTTGCTGAAAAACATAAATTTAACATTGCCATTGCAACGGTTAAAGATAAATAACAGATCCGGGTTTCCGGAAACAATTACATTTTAAGATGAAAAGCTATACAGCAAACCGAAATGAAGAAAATAAAGATAGAGTAAAAAGCGCCCTGCTTTCTATTCTTATCTGGGCTGCTATTTTGCTTTTTGTTTTTTTGTATAAATTAAAACCTGAGCTGGACAAAGAGCCTGAAATGGTGACTACTATGTTGGTCAACTTTGGAGACAACAGAAACGGAAAAGGAATTGAAGAGCCGGCGGAACAACCTGGAAGCCTTGCTGCAGCAACAGAAGAATTAACTCCGGAACCTGCAGAAACACCTGTGCCGGAAACAAAGACTGTTGTAAAGCCAGAGCCTGCTCCTGAGCCCAAGAAAGCAGACGTTAAGGAGAAGGTAATCACAGGAAATAATTCAAAAGCAACAGTTCCTAAGAAGGAAGAATCAAAAAAAGCTGAGAAAAAAGAAGCCACCAGTACGAGTGCTTCTAAAAACACTAAAAAAGCAGGTACCGCCACAGCCAATTCAAAAACAGGCAATGGAGATGGAAAAGGAAATGCAGCGATTGGAAACCTGATTAAAGGAAGAGGAACAAAAGCCGGAAGCCAGGGAACAGGTGATGGAATTGGAAATGCAGGAGATCCTTTGGGAGGTGATGGAAATGGTGACAGTAAAGTAGGAATAGACAGAAAGCTGATAGGCTATATCCCGGGAACCATGGGAAGAGGCGGTGCACAACCCTCTCACAGCTGTACAGCAAGTGGATCAATTACGATTGCTTATACTGTAGATAAAGCAGGAAATGTGGTCTCTGCAAGAAGATCAGGAGGTGTCTCAGATCCTTGTGTGGCATCTACATCAGTGTCCTGGGTGAAGAAATATGTAAAAGCAGAGAAAGCCAGTACATCTTCTACCGGAACGTATAAAATTACCTTCTAAAAATACAAAAGCACTTTATTCAAGTGCTTTTTTTAATTCATTTATTCTGTTGATAATCGGGAGGGCAAAAATACCGCTGGTTTGAAGGTACAGCTCATAGAATGTCTTTGCTTTATCCTGAAAATCTTTATTCTGATCATGTCTGCTGTTAAAATAGAAAAGATTTCCCAGCATTTCATAGTAGTCTTTGTGATCTCTTTCCTGTCTTTCGTTAACGATAGCAATCATTTCTTCTTTTGTTTTCGAAGAAACTTCCGTGAAGCTCATCTTGAAGATATCTCTCATCAAAGTATCAAAATCCAGTTCTTTCTGCATTAAACTTTCTTCAGGTTTATCCAGAATCAGTTTTTCCAGTGCCTGGGTTAATTGACGGATGAGTCTTAGAGTAAATTCTTTATCTGTAATCATAATGGGGTATTTTGTTGCTAGTTGCTAGTTGCTAGTTGCTAGTTGCTAGTTTGGGTTAGGTTCTCCAGTTTAACTGCACGTATTTTATAAAGTTATTGATTTTCCCTCCTAAGAGTTTGTATTGTTCTGATTTTTCTTTAAAGTCTGAGTGTAATTCCGGATAAAGTCTGGTTATTTTCGATAGATGACAAATTGTTTCGTCACAACTTGCCTGAGAGTAGGTGAGAAACCTGATGAAATCACCTTTGTAACTGTTTCTTCCATATCCCTCTGCAATATTTGTAACAATTGAATCAGCTGATCGTCTCAATTGGCTACCTAATTCGTATAATTCATAGTTGGGTAGTTTGAGCGATAATTTATGTGTTTCAATAAATAACTCAAAAGCAATATTATAAATATCAAGTTTTTCGTAACTCATTAATATCTTTTTTAACGATTAAAAAAACTAGTAACTAGCCAACCAGAAACTTTTTATTAAGCAAAGAATAGATAAGCCAGTGCAATTGCTGTGATAACACCCACCAGATCGGCCAGAAGCATAGCAATTACCGTATATCTTGTGTTCTTAACGGCTACGGCACCAAAATATACTGCGATCACGTAAAATGTCGTATCTGAACTTCCCTGAAGTACAGCGGCTAATTTTCCCTGGAAACTATCCGCCCCAAATGTTGCCATAGTATCCACCATCATTCCTCTGGCTCCGGAACCGGATAAAGGTTTGATTAAAGCGGTTGGAAGTCCATCCACGAACCTTGGATCCATATTGGCAACGTTGGCTACCCATTTCATTCCGTCAATAATGACATCGAAAACACCGGAAGTTCTTAATAAAGATATCGCAATCAGCATTCCAACCAGATAAGGAATAATCTTAACACAGGTGGTGAATCCTTCTTTTGCTCCTTCAATAAAGGCATCAAAAACGTTTATTTTCTTGTAAACGGCTCCAAGCACAATAGCAAGGAATATGAACAGGATTAAACCATTGCTTAAGACTTTACTGAAGTCATCCAATTGATCTTTACTCAGCTGTACAAGGTATACAACCAATAAAGCAATTATAGCTGAAATTCCTCCTACATAAGCAATGACTACAGGACGAAGCAGATTAATTTTCTGATAAAGTGATACAATAATCATCGCTGCCAAAGTAGCCGCAAAAGTAGCAATCATACATGGAAGAAAGATATCAGTAGGAGTCTTTGAGCCCATAGATGCTCTGATAGCAATAATGGATACGGGAATCAAAGTCATACCTCCGGCATGGAGACACAGAAACATAATCTGCGAATTACTGGCGGTCTCTTTATTCGGATTTAAAGTCTGGAGGCTTTCCATCGCTTTCAATCCAAACGGAGTAGCGGCATTATCCAATCCCAGAAGATTGGCACTGAAGTTCATCAGCATATGGCCAAATGCGGGGTGGTTTTTCGGAATCTCCGGGAAAAGTTTTGAGAAAAATGGCTGAATCAGACGGCTCAAAAGGTTAATTCCACCTGCTTTTTCAGCAATACTCATGAATCCCATGAATAAGGTCATGATCCCAATAAGGCCAAGGCAGATCTTTACCGCTGTTTCGGATGTTCCGATGACTCCGTCAGCTTCCTGAACACGATAAACGTTTACATTTTGTTTTAAAGAGTCTGTTTTATAATGAATTCTGCTGTCTGCAAAATCATTTTTTTTCATCAGGCTGTCTCTGACAACAGGGGAGAGGCTGTTCATCGGTTGTGATGCAATCTTCACTGTATCACCTCCTTTTCCTACCACCATATCATTGAAAATGGTTTTGTAGTGACCTGACGAAACGTATTTTATACTGGCAATGGCAATGGCAATGATAATGAAAGCCGACCAAATTCTGCTGAGAACCATTTGATTGATTTAATTGTTTAAACTTATCGAAAATACTTTAAACCACAAAAATAACTAAAGTCTTTTGTAATTCCGGTATGAGGGCTAATGATGGTTTGCCAGCTTTATCCCATTTTAACGCAGTGTTCGCAAAGTTTCTAAATAATAGGAAAATGAGTTTTCTCGTTCGCAAAGACGTTAGCACTTAGCAAAGAATTTCAATTAGTGAACATTGCTGAATGGAATGCCCTTGCGAACAAAAAATATATATTAAGTTTTTAGATTTTCCTTGCGATCCCTAGCGATTAAAATAAAAGGATTACTCTTCCAGGTAAACAAGATGCCCTTCAAAATCATCATCAAGATGTTTCAGAACCTTTGCATCATCCATTTTTTTGACCAATGCGTCAACAAAGAAACTCTTTTCAAAAAACTGGCGGTGAATTCCCGGAAGAATTTCCATGAAATAATCCATTCCGATTTTGTTGTTATGGAGATCCATTTTGGTTTCCAAAGGCTCATTCGGGAATAATTCTTCATGCATATCTGTTATTCTTTTGCAGAAATCCAGCGCTTTTTTAGGAGAGGAAATTTTGCAGCAGTACATCATAATGAAGCAGCACCACAGAGCGTGTCTGAAAGCATTTCCGATTCCATTAGTGGAAGCTGTCTTAGGGAACTTTTTCTGTGCGATGGTAAAAGCCTTCACAGTAGCATGGAAACTTAGCAAGGCAAAAAGAGGATGGGGAAGGATCAGTGATAAAAGACGCATAATCTTTTTAAAACTCATACTTCTGATGGTATTGAAAAATATCTTAAAAGTCCTCATAAATAAAAATCTCTCCCTAATTAGAGAGAGATTGTATTGTTTTTGTTACAGATACTATGCTTTTACAGCTAATAAATTCACTGTTTTTGCAACAGTATCCTGAATTTCAGTTCTTTTTACGATGAAGTCCACAAATCCTTTTTCCTGTAGGAATTCTGATGTCTGGAATCCTTCCGGTAAGTCTCTACCGATTGTTTCACGGATTACTCTTGGTCCGGCGAAACCGATCAGTGCTCCCGGTTCTGCCATGATGATATCAGCAGTCATTGCGAAAGAAGCGGTAATTCCTCCGAATGTAGGGTCACAAAGGTAAGCGATGTACAAAAGTCCAGCTTCAGAAAGCTGAGCCAGTTTAGCCTGAACTTTTGCCAGCTGCATCAAAGAGTAAGTGGCTTCCTGCATTCTTGCTCCTCCGGACTGACAGATAATCATATACGGAAGTTTATGCTTGATACAGTAATCTACTGCTCTTCTGATCTTTTCTCCCATTACAGAACCCAAAGATCCACCGATGAAAGCAAAATCCATACAAGAAACTACCATTTCAGTTCCTTTTACAGTTCCTACAGCATTTCTGATGGAATCTGTAAGCTTGGTTTTAGCTTTTACTTCTTTCAAACGGTCTTTGTAAGGCTTTGTATCTTTGAAGTTTAAGATATCAATACTTTCAACATTGGCATCCAGTTCGGTAAATTTACCACCGTCAAAAAGGATGTCAAAAAATTCTGCACTTCCTATTCTTACATGAAATCCGTCTTCAGGAGAAACATAATTATTTCTCTTTAGTTCATCATGTTCCACTACTTTTCCGGATGGAGTCTGATGCCAAAGGCCTTTGGGAACGTCCTTTTTCTCATCAGTAGAAGTGGTAATGTTTTTTGCTTTTCTTTTAAACCAGTCGAATGCCATTTTTGCTTGTATTAATGTATAAATGTAAAATGTACCAATGTAAATGCATTTCTTATGAATACTTTTTACATTGGTACAAATTTACAGTTCTTATTTTAAAGTATTTACGTTATTTAAATCTTCAAATGCTTTTACCAATCTTGTAGAGAATGTTTCCTCACCTTTTCTTACCCAAACTCTTGGGTCATAGAACTTCTTGTTAGGTTTTTCTTCTCCTTCAGGGTTTCCGATTTGAGCTCTTAAATAGTCAATATTGTTCACCATATAATCTCTCACTCCTTCTGTGTATGCAAACTGAAGGTCAGTGTCGATATTCATTTTAATTACTCCGTAGTCAATAGCTTCTCTGATCTCTTCTAAAGTAGATCCTGAACCTCCGTGGAATACAAAGTTGATAGGTTTAGCAGCCGTTCCGAATTTCTCCTGAACATATTTCTGAGAATTGTCAAGGATTTTTGGGGTAAGAACTACGTTTCCTGGCTTATAAACTCCGTGTACGTTACCAAATGCTGCAGCAATCGTAAAGTTATCAGAGATTGCTTTTAATTTTTCGTACGTATACGCTATATCTTCAGGCTGAGTGTATAATTTAGAGTTATCAACGTCTGAGTTGTCAACACCATCTTCTTCTCCACCAGTCACTCCGATTTCTACTTCAAGAGTCATCTGAAGTTTAGCCATTCTTTCGAAATACTGAGCTGAAATTTCAAGGTTTTCTTCTAAAGATTCTTCAGAAAGATCCAGCATGTGAGAAGAGTAAAGAGATTTTCCTGTCTGCTTGAAGAAATCTTCGTTAGCATCCATTAATCCGTCAATCCAAGGAAGTAATTTCTTTGCACAGTGGTCTGTGTGTAGAATTACCGTTGCTCCATAAGCTTCAGCAAGAGTGTGAATATGTTTTGCTCCAGCGATAGATCCTAAGATAGCAGCTCTTTGTCCGTCATTGTTTAATCCTTTCCCTGCGTTGAATGCAGCTCCACCATTTGAAAACTGGATAATTACAGGAGAGTTCAATTTCGCTGCAGTTTCCATCACAGCATTAATGTTGCTTGATCCAATTACGTTTACTGCAGGTAATGCAAATTTGTTTTCTTTAGCATACTGAAAGATATCAGTAACTAACTGACCTGTGGCAACTCCTGCCGGAAAAATTCTGCTCATGTTTTACTTTTTATTATAAATTTATTAGGTGTTTTAATTTCGTGTAAAGGTAATCATTTTTAAGAAATTACTAGTTTCTTTTATCTCTGCCCCAAAGGAGCTTCTGACGGATGGTTTCGTAGAAACTTAAACTATTGGGCTGAACCAGAAGAAGCTGGAATTTTGCCTTTTTGATGATGATTTCCTTGTCGGTTTCTATGTGTATCAGTCGGGAATCTAAGGAAAGTGAGTATTGAGGTACACGGCTTTCCACCCTGAGTTTTATTTCCACTTTATCATTCACCACTAAAGGTCTCACATTCAGATTGTGAGGAGCGATAGGGGTAATGACAAAATTTTCGTTATTCGGAGAAATAATCGGTCCGCCACAGCTCAGAGAGTAAGCGGTAGAACCGGTTGGGGTTGAAATGATCACGCCATCACCCCAGAAGACATTCAGAAACTCATCGTTGATATAAGAATCTACGGTAATCATGGATGTTGTTTCTTTTCGGGAAACGGTAACATCGTTCAGGGCATAAGGAAAAGCTCCCACAAGTTTTGGAGAAACTACCTCAATTACCGATCGGCGGCTTGTTTTTACATTTCCTTTTAAGATGGAATCCAGTTCTTTAAAGGCTTCTTCTTTAGTGAAGAAAGCCAAGAATCCAAGTCTTCCTGTATTGACTCCTACAACGGGAATTTCAAGATCCTCAATGAAGGTTAAAGAGTTTACAATAGTTCCGTCTCCTCCAAAAGTGAAGAAGAGATCTACCTCTTTATCCAAAAGATCTTGCTTACAGTTGAATGTTTCGAATATTTTTGAAAACTGAAGTGCTTCAGCCATTTCATCATACAGAACAGATTTTACACCTCTGGCTTCAAGTTCAGAGATAAACTTGCTTAAATATAAAAAAGTATCAAGATCTTTTTTCTGAGAATATATGGCTGCCTTCATGTTATATTTCTATGAATTTTTGTAAAAAACCATAACGGTCTTTAAACAGATCGGACTTCTCATCAGAGTAGTATTTTTCAACAATTCTGTAGTCATACCGGTCAAATGTAGCATCTATCGAGGCCAGGTTTTCATTACTGATTTTTATGGTGACCTGAACTACCTCCTCAGACATAAAGCTTATAAACCCTCCGTAAAACTTGGAATTGTTGCTTTCTACAATATTGGTAATTTCCGTCATTGAATATTTTCTGGCCGGAGTTTCTACGGTAAGAATGGCTCCTGTTTCTGAAAATAAAGGATAACGGGAAAGGTCCTGAAAAACATCTTCACAGGTAATATACCCCAGATATTTTTCATTTTTATTAATCACCGGAATCACATTGGAGCTGAAAGTATAAAACAGACGGATGCTGTCCATAACGTTGTTATCCTCCAGAATTGCAAACCGCTCAATCTGGCGTTCCAGGTCCTTCAATGTTCCACCATCTTCTTCATACAGAAAGTCCATAGCAATAGCTCCGTAGAAGTGATGGGATTTTTTGATGAAAACATGGGAATATCCAAAATCTTCTAGCGTATTTCTGGCCGACTCTATGGAGTCAGACAGGCTAAAACACGGAAAGTCTTTTGAGATATAGTCCTTGATAAACATTGTGCTAATTTATAAAAAATTAAATGAAACTTTTTCTGAAACCCCGACTTTTTTTAAGATGAAACAAAAAAAATGCCGTCAAAATTTGTTTGTAAAAAAAAATAAAGTACCTTTGTCGTCTTTCATTTTTACTTTTTATTAGATTTATTTCAAACTGCACTGTCTACTAAGGACATATGCAGTTTTTTTATTTTAATGCTTTTGCAAATTCCCACATCACAATTCCAGCGCATACACTTACATTAAGAGAATGCTTGGTTCCGAGCTGTGGAATTTCTAAAAACACATCAATATCAGGAAGAACTTCATCACTGATTCCTTCCACTTCATTTCCTAAAATCAATGCATATTTTTTCGATCTGTCAATGGTGAAATCAGTAATAAGGTGGCTGTCGGTTGTCTGCTCAATCCCGATGATTTCGTAACCCTTACTTTTCAAATCAGCAATGGCTGTATTGGTTTCTGCTTCATGAGACCAGTCCACACTTTCCGTTGCTCCCAATGCCGCTTTATGAATCTCGCGGTGGGGTGGCTGTGGAGTAATTCCGCAAAGAATGATTTTTTCAATTAAAAAGGCATCCGCCGTTCTGAAGGCTGCACCTACATTGTGCATGCTTCTGATATTATCTAAAATGATGACCAACGGAATTTTTTCAACCTTCTTAAATGTTTCTACATCTATTCTGTTAAGTTCTTCCAGTTTTAGTTTCTGTACCAATTGTATTATTTTGTTGAGATTAATTTTCCGTCTTGATAGACCTCTGTTTTTTCTATGCTTCCGTCTTCACGGTAATGAACTCTGTTGCCGTTTCTTTTATCATTGGCAAGCTCAGTTTCACGCTGTAATTTTCCTGAGGGATAAAATACTTTCCATTTTCCGGTAGCAAGTCCGTTATCGTACTGGCCAATATCTTTTATAGATTTTCCGTCTTCATGGAAGGTTTTGCTTTCCCCTTGTAATTTATTGAATTTATAATTGGAAATTTCAATGATTTTACCGGCAGGAGAATAAAAAGTAGCCGTAAGACTGTTGTCATAAATATTCTTATCTCCATTTCTGAATGCCTCTTTGGAAGTAAGAACTCCGCTCTTGTCAAAATATGACCATTCTTTTACTTTGAATCCTTTTTTATATTCTCCCTGTGATTGTATTTTTCCGTTATCATAATAAAAAATGGCATCTCCGTCCAGTTTCCCTTTTTTCCATTCCACTACATTTTTTACCTGTCCGTTCTCATAGAATTCTTTACAGGATCCTTCCTGCAATCCGTCTTTATATCCACAAGGTTTCTGAGCCATGATCAGGACAGAAGTGGAAAAAAACAATAAAAACATGTACTTCATAGCTATTTTTATTTCAAAAATAGTAAAATACTTATATTTGACTCAAAAATATACTATGAAAAAATTATTCACCTTATTCATATTACTATGGGGATTTATGTACCTGGAAGCACAAAATACCTATTATCCTCAAGCTTTTTTTGATAAAAAACTGGCCAGAGAAATGCTTGGATTCGGAAATTCTACCATTGAAGGAGTAGCTTCTACAAAACAAAAAAACAATTGGGGGATCAAACCATTGCTTGGAGAAAAACATTATGCACCCAAAGGAACCGTTATCATGCTTTTTCCTGTCACTCCTTACTTCGAGGAATTTTATGATATGAGAAAGAAATATGAAAATAAAAAAACAACAGTATATATGTCTGAAGAAGCTTTTAAATACAGAGTAGAAGCTTTAACAGATGATCACGGCAGGTTTAAATTTGAAAAGCTGAAACCCGGTAAATATTATCTTGAAACCATTGTGAATTTTACCGCAACGGCAAGTTATCAGCAACAGACCGGAACTTCAGATGCTTACAACGGATATGGAGCTTATCTGTATTCTACTCCCATATACAGTACCTTTTTTTACGGATATTCTGCTGCCAACAGGGAAAGCAAATTTGTAGAAATAAAACAGGACGGTGAACTCAAAGAAATCAAGCTTTAAAAGCTTGATTTTTTATTTTCTGTTCATAATCTGATGCACATTCTTCTCAATATTCTGGGCTATAGTCTCCATCGGAATATCATTTTCGTCATTATTAAAAGGATCTTCAATTTCTTCCGCAATAAGCTCCAGGCTCATCAGAACATAATATACAAAAACCGTCAGCGGGATCATAAAAAGGCCTATTGTAATAACGTATGCAATAGGTAAAGCAAAAACATACAGAATGATGAATTTCTTGATAAAAGAAGAATATGAATAAGGAATCGGAGTATTTTTGATTCTTTCGCAACCTCCGCATACATCCAGAAACCCTGAAAGGTGGGTATCTAAGTACAGCATTTCAACTTCTGAAACTTTCCCTTCTTTTTTTAATTGGTTCAATTTATGGCTAAGCAGAATCACTATTTCGCTTGGTCCATGATTTTTTAACGAGCTTTCAATTTCAGAATAATCTTCATCCAATGCCAGCCTTGTAGATTCCTTGGAAAGATGTTTGGCTAAAAAGTGAGGAAAGTATTTTAAATATCTTGCAATCTGCTCAGCATCCTGGCGGTTATCACCCAGAATAGTATTGATTTTTATGGCAAGATTTCTGGTGTCATTGACCAGTTTTCCCCAAAGCTTGCGCCCTTCCCACCATCGGTCATAAGCGGTATTAGTCCTGAAAACCAGTAAAAGAGAAAGAACAAATCCCAGCAGAGAATGAATCATACCCACATTACTGACTCCGGATTTTGTCGTAAGGTGTAGATATTCAACCTCTAAATACTGAATTCCCCAGGAGTACAGCCCTACAAGAATCATACTTGGAAAAAGGATTTTTAACGTATCACTTTTGTGTAAACTGAAAAGGATTTTAATGAAATGTTTGGTATTGTAGACTCTCATAAACTCGCTTATTACCACAAATATAAATTTTTCATCTGAGCTCTGCTAATAAAGTACGGAAGTCTGAAGCTGAAAGAGGGAAGTTATTGAAGCCGAAGAAGAGCTCTAAGTTTTCCATAAAAAGGTATTTATAGAATGATGTATAGACGTTTGCAGACAAGTCTTAACTTCCAGCATCCCTCTTCCAGCATCCAGTCATTTTAACTTAATTTTCTCAGGTTTCAAAAAAATACTATTTTTATTTCGCATTAAATACAAAGTACATGATCCTCGAAAACGTAGATATTGTAAATGATATCAGTAAAGAAGATTTTCAGAAAAATTATTTTAAAAAGCAGAAACCTCTTTTGATTAAGAATTTTGCCAGCAGATGGGATGCTTTTGACAAATGGAACCTTGCGTATATCAAAGAAAAGGCAGGAGACCAGGAAGTTCCGTTGTATGACAATAAACCGGCTGATGCCGCGAAAAGCTCTGATGCTCCGGTTACCCATATGAAAATGAAGGAGTATATTGATACGATAAAAAGCAAACCTTCAGATCTGCGGATCTTTTTCTATATCATCACAGACAGGCTTCCTGAGCTGCTGAAAAATTTCACCTATCCGGATCTTGGAATAAAGTTTTTTAAAAGACTTCCGACTTTATTTTTCGGAGGAAATGAAGCCCATGTTTTAATGCATTATGATGTTGATCTGGGTGATTTTATGCATATCCATTTCGAAGGAAAGAAAAGAATCCTGTTGTTTGATCAGAAACAGTCTCCGTTTTTATATAAAGTTCCTTTATCCGTTCATACCATTTATGATGTGGATTATGAAAACCCGGATTATGAAAAGTTTCCGGCGCTGAAATATGCAAAAGGATACGAAATATTTATGGAACATGGGGATGCGCTCTTTATTCCGGGTGCTTTCTGGCATTTCAACAGATATCTGGAGCCTGGTTTTTCCCTTTCATTACGGGCACTTCCCAATAAGCCGAATGTTTTTGCCAACATGCTGTATCATGTCTTCATTATGAGGTACACAGATAAACTGATGCGAAAAATTTTCAAAGCCAAATGGGTGAGCTATAAACAGAAATGGGCTTATAAAAAGAGTTCGGAAGCACTGGAAAAACATCTGAAAGCAGGAAAATAAAGAAGAGAGGAAGAAGGAGGCTGGAAGCTGGAAGACTCTTTAGAGCTTAGTACAACTTAAATACCTTTTTATTAAAAGATAGCCAGCCATTACACGACCCATAGAAACTTCCCTCTCCCAGCTTCGTGCTTCCCGCTTATTTATTAATCAGACCAAAGATTGTTGCGTCTACGAATTTTCCTTTTTCAAAAAAATAATCTTTCAAGGTTCCTTCTTTACTGAAATTGATTGACGTTAAAAGTTTCTCAGAAGAAATATTGGAAGGGTCAATGAAAGCATCTACCCGGTGAAGTCTCATGGTTTCAAATCCAAAAGTCAGGATAGGGAGAATAGCTTCTTTCATATAAGACTGCTGCCAGAATTTAGGATTGAGCTCATAACCAATTTCCGCTCTAAAGTGTTCCCTGTACCAGTTATGATAGCCGCAGGTACCAATAACTTTTCCATTGGATTTCAGCTCCAAAGCCCATCTAAACCCTTTTCCCTTTTCGAAATCACCGTTAAAATGCTGAATAATGCGCAGGGAATCATCTTCTGTTTTGAAAGTTTCCAGATCGTAATATTCCATCACTTCATCCAGAGAAAAATACTCAAACAGATCCTGGGTATCATTAAAAGTAAGCTGACGTAAAATAAGTCTTTCAGTCTCTAAGACAGGAAATTCCATAAATAATGTGATTTGATGGGTGAAAAGTACGATTAATTACTGATAAAGAAAAGTAGGGAAGATTAACCGCTAAACAATTCTCTTACCCTGAATTTATTTTTTTAAATTTGGGGCTCATTTTTTACTATGGCAAAAGCAGCGAAGAAAGAAACTCCGTTAATGACGCAGTACAATACCATCAAGGGTAAATATCCTGATGCGCTATTATTATTCAGGGTTGGGGATTTTTATGAAACTTTTGGGCAGGATGCCGTCAGAACTTCTCAGATTCTGGGAATTGTCCTTACCAAAAGAGCCAATGGCGATGGGCATATAGAGCTGGCCGGATTTCCGCATCACTCTGTAGATTCTTATCTTCCAAAACTGGTAAGAGCAGGAATGAGAGTGGCAATCTGTGATCAGCTGGAGGATCCTAAAATGGTAAAAGGGATTGTAAAAAGAGGAGTAACTGAGTTGGTTACTCCCGGGGTTACTTTCAATGATCAGGTTTTAAATTCTAAAAAGAATAATTTCCTGCTTTCTTTACATAAAGAAAAAGAGAAATATGGAATTGCCCTGGTAGATATCTCCACAGGAGAGTTTCTGGTAAGTGAAGGAAACCTGGAAAAGCTTTTGCATATTATCAATACTTTTGATCCGAGTGAGATTATTTTCCAGAGAAGTACACAGATTCCGGAGCAGATAAAAAATAAAAATGCTTTTAAGCTTGAAGACTGGGCTTTCCAATACAATTTTGCCTATGAAAAGTTAACCAATCACTTTAAAACCAGTTCTTTAAAAGGATTTGGTGTAGAAAATCTTCCATTAGCCATTACAGCGGCAGGTGCTATTTTCGCGTATCTGGTAGAAGATACTCATCATAACCTGCTTGCCCATATTACAAAACTGCAGATCATTCCTCAGGAAGAGTATCTTATGATGGATAATTTTACCCTGAGAAACCTGGAAATTGTTTATCCAAGTAATCCACAGGGAAAATCATTACTGGATATCATTGATAAAACGTCTACTCCGATGGGAGGAAGATTGTTGAGAAGAAGAATTATACTTCCTTTAAAATCAGTGGACGAGATCATGAGAAGGCTTTCTCTGATTGATTTTTTAAACGAAAATGATCCTCTTAAATACGATATCTGCCAGCTTCTGAAATCAATTTCCGATCTTGACCGATTAATGGGAAAACTCGCTGCAGAGAAAATTTCTCCTAAAGAATTGGGATATCTGCGACAAAGTTTGGTTAATATCCATACAATCAAAGCTTTATTGCATCCTCATGCCGATGTGGTGGCGTGGTTAGAACCTTTATTTGATCTGGAAGAGCTTATTAAATTCCTGCAAAATTACCTTAATGAAGAGCTTCCGGTAAATATTGCCAAAGGAAATGTCATTAAAGAAGGTGTTTCTGAAGAGTTGGACACATTAAGAAATTTACAAAGCAAAGGCCGCGGATTTCTGGATGATATGTGCCAGAGAGAGATTGAAAGAACGGGTATTACCAGCCTAAAAATTGATTTTAACAATGTTTTCGGATACTATATTGAAGTTCGAAATACACATAAAGATAAAGTTCCGGACGATTGGGTAAGAAAGCAGACCCTTGTGAATGCTGAAAGATATATTACCGAAGAATTAAAGGAATACGAAAACCAGATTCTTGGTGCCGAAGAAAAAATAGGAGTTCTGGAAACTTCGCTATACAGAAATGTATGTGCGGAAACAATGGTTTATATTGATCAGATTCAAGGAAATTCCCATATAATTGCCCAGCTTGATGTGGCTGCCGGATTATCTGAACTTGCTGTTTCTGAGAGTTATACAAAGCCTGTTTTGAATGACGGCTATGTAATCGATTTAAAAGAAGCCAGACACCCAATCATTGAGAATGCACTTCCGTTAGGAGAAAAATATATCCCGAATGATATCTTCCTGGATAAAGATTCCCAGCAGATTATCATGGTAACAGGACCGAACATGGCCGGTAAATCGGCAATTCTACGCCAGACAGCTATTGTGTGTCTCTTGGCTCAGATTGGAAGTTTTGTCCCTGCAAAACATGCTGAAATCGGATTGCTGGATAAAATCTTTACAAGGGTAGGCGCTACAGATAATATTTCTGCCGGAGAATCTACTTTCATGGTAGAAATGAATGAAGCAGCCAATATCTTGAATAATATTTCAGAACGAAGTCTGATTTTATTGGATGAAATCGGGCGTGGAACCTCTACTTATGATGGGGTTTCTATTGCATGGGCCATTGCCGAATATCTTCATCAGCATCCAACGCAGGCGAAAACTTTATTTGCCACCCATTATCATGAGTTGAACGAAATGACCATTAACTTTGAAAGGGTAAAAAACTTTCACGTTTCCATTCAGGAAAATAAAGGAAACATCATTTTCCTGAGAAAGCTTGTTCCGGGAGGAAGTGAGCACAGTTTCGGTATCCATGTGGCAAAGCTGGCCGGTATGCCTGCTAAAGTGGTAAACAGAGCGAATGAAATTCTGAAAACCCTTGAAGCAAGCAGAACGCAGGGAAGCGGGAATACTTCCGAGAGCGTTAAACGGGTGACAGAAGAAAACATGCAGCTTTCTTTCTTCCAGCTTGATGACCCTGTTCTGGAGAATATCCGTGAGGAGCTTACCAAAATAGATATCAATACTTTGACACCCATTGAAGCTTTAATGAAGCTGAATGCCATAAAAAAAATGATTGGAGGGTAATCCAATCATTTTTTTGTAAATAAAGTGAAAGCTTAATTAGCAGCAATAGCCGTCTTTCCCTCGTGGACCAATGATCAGAAAGTGGTTTACTCCTCTTAATTTACATAGTCCTTCTGCACAGGCACCTGCGCCTCCGTTGACTTCCTTTAGCTCTGCTTTGGAAAGTCTTCTTTTTTGAGTGATTGAATTTGTCATCTTCCCTTGTTTAATTAGGATAAACTTAGTTAACAGCAAAATCCGTCCTGCATACCCGGAACTCCGTATTGTTCTTCTCCCGTATGAGGATCTGTACAGCTTATTACTCTTGGGCAGATGGGTCTGTTAGCACCTCCGCTGATCTCTTTTAGCTCATTCTTACTAAGCTTTCTTTTTTGATTTTTTGAATTTTTCATAATAATTTGAATTTGGTAAAAGCTAATTTACAAGTTATTTTGTTACGTTCAAAATATTGTCATTCAAATTGTTAACTTTTTTATTGGTGAAAAATTATTTCATAAAAAAAGATTGAGGGGTTGCCTCAATCTTCATGTATATTATATAAAAAGCTGTAATAGATTAACAGCATCTTCCCTTGGTGTCACATGCACCTATAGTCATTTCACCATCAATATTGCAAAAACAAGTTCCCGGGCAAAGTGTTCCTCTTCCTCCATTGATTTGCTTTAACTCATTTTTTGTCAGTTTTCTTTTCTGAATGTTTGATTTTTTCATGATAATTTAGTTTTGATTCTGAGCTAATTTACATTTTATTTTTATTAATTCAATGGTTGGTGAAGAAATTTTATGAGATGAATGAAATTATTAACAAATTTTAACAGGTTGATTTTCATTGAGAAAGAATGCATTTGTTAATTTTGAATATGAAGAATTTAATCATGGTCGTTACAGTATTCATCTTCTGTACGGTTTTTAAAGCACAACAGACTGAAGTTTCTGTGATAAAATATGAAGAACTGGAGAAGCGGATTCAGCAGGAAAAAGATAAATTGCTGGTTGTTAATTTCTGGTCAACCACCTGTGGTCCTTGTGTAAAAGAACTTCCTTATTTTATGGAAATCAATTCTAAATATGCAGATAACCAGAAGTTTAAAATGATTTTGGTTTCACTGGACAGGCTGGCTGATAAGGAAAGAGTCTTGAAATTCATTAAAAATAAAAACCTTACGGCTGAGGTACTCCTTCTGGATGATATCAAAAGAATGAATACCTGGATTCCTAGATTTGAAAAAGACTGGGATGGGAATATTCCGGTGACCGTGTTCTATAAAAACGGAGCTAAATTCCATTTTAATGATGGGGAAATGAGCAAGGAAGACCTTGAAAAAACAATTAAAGAAAACCTACAATAAATAATCTACTATGAAAAACCTGAAAATTTTAATGACAGCATTCATCGTTGGGCTGGGATTACTGAGCTTTACAACGACAGATCACGATAAAAACAAAAATCAGAACCATACCATTTCTGGAAAAGGCTATGAAGTAGGGGATGAAGCTGCAGATTTTAAGCTTAAAAATATTGATGGAAAGATGGTTTCCCTGAGCGATTTTAAAAACGCCAAAGGATTTATTGTGGTGTTTACCTGCAACCATTGTCCCTACGCCAAGAAATATGAAGACAGAATTGTTGAGCTGGATAAAAAGTACAAGGATCAGGGATATCCCGTAATTGCGATCAATCCGAATGATCCAAATGTACAGCCGGAAGACGGTTATCAGCAGATGATTGAAAGAGCAAAGCAGAAAGGATTTACTTTTCCTTATCTGGTAGATGAAGGACAGAAAATCTATCCGCAATACGGTGCTACAAAAACGCCACATGTTTTTGTACTGAAAAAAGAGAACGGAAAGAATATTGTAAAATACATTGGTGCTATCGACAATAATTATGATAACCCGAATGATGTATCCGAATATTATGCTCAGGATGCTGTAAATGCTCTGATAAAAGGAGAACCGGTAAAAATGACTAAAACTGTTGCCATTGGGTGTACCATTAAAGTAAAGAAATAATATATTTGCCACATATATAAGGTCGGTATTCCTGGAATACCGATTTTTTATGCCTTAAACTTAATTTGAAATGAAATTCCAATTCAGCCTGAAGTATCTTCTTCTGACCGTATTTATTTTTCTTGTGGAGGTGTTAATTGCCACCAAACTCAGTGATATTTTCTTTATAAGAGCTTATCTTGGAGATGTTATTGTGGTGATGCTCCTTTTTACTTTCGTGAAAAGCTTTGTGAAAATAAATGATCAGAAACTGATTCTGGGAATTCTGATTTTTTCATTTCTGGTAGAATTTGCCCAGTATTTCAATATTGCAGAAAAACTAGGCTTCCGTCCTGGAAGCCTGATGTATATTGTTATCGGAAATTCTTTTTCCTGGATTGATAATCTGTGTTACGCTGTAGGCTGTCTTATTCTCTATTTTATCGTAAGAATGACAAAAAGTGAAAACTTAACATCTACCCCTAGCTCCTAATCCCTGCAACCTACTACCTATTACCTATCTTCCAAAACTGTCATATTTATCCTCCGCATATTTGGTAAAGCGGTTCAGTAAAGCCACATTTTCTTTTTCCAGAGGGGAAAGATCATGATCTACATTGCTTGCAACCGGGATATACCAATCTGTTTGTTCAAAGAAATTTCTGTAGGTTTCTTTTTTGAAAGAGTAGCCGTGTCTTGCAAATACAGAGTTCTTGATGATCTCAAGATCCAGTTTTCTTAAGTTTTTAAGATCTTTTTCCGTGAGTTTCTGCTTGGATGCATTCAGTTTGAAGATGGCTTCAGAAGCGAAGCGGTTTTTAGTGGTTTTATAGCTTTCTGTTTTCCCGGTTTCCTCATCCGTATACTTTTCGGTAAACTCTTTAGAATTTGACCAGTCTACCAGATCAGAATCCTTATCCAGCATAAAGTTGGGATTGTAAACAAACTCTTTTTTAATCAGTTTCAGTGTTTTTAAAGGAGCTTTTACGGAAGTTTTATCAAAAGCGTTCCACTTTCCGGTTAAGCTGTCTCCCTTCAGTTTTACCTCAAACCTTCCATCTGTTTTATCATTGCCGGGTTCATCCAGCACAAAAGATGTTGTAGCTTCATTGAAAACACCTTTAAACGGACGCTGATTACCATTCACAATACTTTGTCCATAAACGCTGTCTTTGGTGATTCTGTTGATCTTTAAAGAAATTCTTTTGTAGTTACTGACATCATATTCTGAGCCGTCTGTTGGGTCAACAACTTTTTCCATTCCGGCAAATTCACCCGTGTAAATCCCGTAATATTCTTTGTGTACTTCAGGAACTACTGCAGAGTCCTTCTTGGCGGTCAGAGAATCTTTTCCTGATTCAGTGGTTTTTCCCTCTTTCTTACAGCTTGCCAGAGAAACTGCCAGTAAGGAAATCAAGGTATAATTTACAATTTTCATATAAGTTTTTTTGTGATTAAATATTCAATAATAAGGATGTTGGGAATCCAGCCCAGCCATGCAATGATCTGATAGACATCCATGGGATTGGGATGAAATAAATATACAATAATTACTTTCCACATTCTCAGGGTAATAGCAGATAATGTAAAAGCAAAGCTCCGCCACATCCATTGCTTGTGTTCTTTGAACTTTTTTTGTCTTGCCAACTGATAGGCTCTAAACGTTGAAAACCACCATAAAAAGCCTAAAATAACAAATGAAATCTTGGATAAAAAGCCTCCGTTGGCAAAGAGTCCCATATAAATTCCCGAAGGAGCCGCCAAAATCAGAATGAGAAAAACATACACTTTTCCCATATTCCGGTGGAAGTTTTTTACTCCGAAATCCCTTCTGAGAATAGCCAGAAATCCTGAGAGAAGCACAAAAATACTTGTATACACATGAGTGTAGAAAAATGCAAGATATTCCGGTCTTTCCATCACTTCCGTCTGTTTGATCATCAGAAAACTGACTTCAGGATTAAAAGGAATATATTCTAAGGTGATTTTCAGCATCAGCCAAAAGAAATATCCGAATCCTATGATGAGAAGGATTTTAAAGAAAAAAGAAATATTTCTTTTGGCAGATAACATTCTGATTATTCAAAATTAATAATGAAAGGAAGATTAAACCAAATCATTACGGTATTCCCCTTATATTCTCCGGGTTTCCATTGGGTTTTCATAGACTTCATCACTCTTTCTACTTCATGATTAAGGGATTCATTATCTCCGGTTACGATAATCGTTTCAATATAACCTTTGGCATTGACAGAAAACTTTGCTTGTGACCTTGTTCTTCCTTTAGCTCCTTTTATTCGGTTTGTATTTATTTTTTGAGATACCTCACGCATAAATGCTGAAAGCCCGCCGGGATATTCTGCCTGCTTACTTTGTTCAGGAATAAACTTATCTCTGGAATGATCTTCTGTGGGTAGCGTTTTGGTTTCCTGCGCTTGTGAGAAAACAAGCCCAAACCCCAAAAATAAAATGAATGCTACTATTTTTTTCATGATTAATATTATCGTATTCTGGTTATTTATTTTCAAAGAAATCAATCACTAATTCATTGAACAGTTCCGGTTTTTCTTCAGGAACATAATGATTTGCATTAGGAATAATCGCTAATTGTCCTTTTGGGATAGATTCTGCGATTTTTACTGTATGTTCTGTTTTTATAAGATCTTTATCACCCGCAATGATCAATGATGGGCACTGAATTTTACTCAGGTCTTCATACTTCCATTGGGGATACTTCAAGTCCAGATTCAAAAGATCAATAAGGATATCATTTTTATGGTCTTTATTCTCTTTGGTAAGGCTGGCAAGCATTTCTTTCATGGATTTTAAATCATTATCTTTGACTCCTTCAGGAAAAATATTGGCTCCTGAGCATGCTATTTTGTCTACCATCTCCGGATATTTCATGGCCATAGACAGTGCGAGAATTCCTCCGTCACTCCAGCCCAGAATTTTTGTTTTTTTGATATTCAGTTTCTCTAAAAACTGCTTAAGATCCTCTGTCTGAATATCAAAGGTAAGTTCTTTTGTTTTGTCATAAGTAGACCTTCCACGTTCGCGACAATCTACAATGATCACCTTATATTTTTTAGCAAACGTATCTTTTTGGTTCATAAAGGCGCTGATGGATTGGCCATTACCATGAAGCATAAGTACAGGCTCTCCTTCTCCATAGACTTCATAATATAGTTTGATGCCATTAACATCCATAAATTTCCCATCAGGCATTGTTCCGATAATGCCCTGACCTTTAATCAACAAAGATTTGCTGCCACTGAATGGTTTGTAATCCGAATTTCCAATGGTAAAATGCTTTACGTGCTTTATTTTCTGGGAATGGATTCCTTCAAACCAACCATTGGAAGAGGTAATCTCTTTTTCAAAACCTGAGTTTTCCAGCGGAACTTCAATCCATTTTTTTGACTTTCCATCATTGATTTCCAGCTTAAAATCGTCAAAATAAAAATCGCCATTGTTTTGGGCAAAAGCTCCGATATTCATAGTTTGTGCAGAAGCATTGATCGTCCCTTTTATTTCATACGTTTTCCACTCATTGGTTACTTGAATTCCATAATATTGGTTTTCAAAAAAGCCTACCGTGTGATCTTTATTATCTATTCTGCACCATAATCCACAATTGGAACCATTATCCTCATTCTCTTTTCTGATTTTTGCCGTTATACGGAAGTTCCAATTTTGTTTATTCTCTATATTGACAGCTTGCGTGAAGGAAGTCCAGTCGGAAACAATTGTTTTTTCCTGACTATATCCTAAAAAGAGGAAGAATAGAAGAATGAAACCGAAATTTTTTTTCATGGGTATAGTTTTTAGTAAAAATAATGTTTTTTTATAAGCTGTTGAGATCCTGAGCAATCAGCCATCCTTCACTCCAGCAAGCCTGGAAGTTGAATCCTCCGGTTACGGCATCTATATTAAGAACTTCACCGGCAATATAAAAATTAGGAAGCAGTTTTGAAGACATGTTTTTGAAGTTAATTTCCTTTAAATCAACACCTCCGGCTGTCACAAACTCATCTTTAAAAGTTGATTTTCCGGTCACCTGAAACTTCTTCCTGCAAAGATTTTCAAGGATTTTCTGCATTTCCTTTCCGGAAATATTAGCCACCTGTTTATTAAGATCAACTTTTGAAATCTCTAAAATCTTCTGCCAGAACCGGTTGGTAATATCGAAGATCTTTGATTGTCCAATAGTTTTTTTAGGATTGCTTTGTTTGAAATTATGGAAGATTTCTTCCGCTTCATCTATTTCTATGGAAATAAAATTGACCTCAATTTCAAAGTTATATTTAAGTTTTGCCAGACTTATGGCTTCCCAAGCAGAAATTTTCAGAACTGCAGGTCCTGAAAGTCCCCAGTGCGTAATAAGCAAAGGTCCGCTCTCTTCAGTTTTCAGCTTTGGAATTGAAATTCCGGCATTTTCAAAACTTGTTCCCGGAAGATCTTTCAGCAATTCATCTTTAATATTAAATGTAAAAAGAGAAGGAACAAGATCTATAATTTTATGCCCCAGCGTTTCTATGATTTTCAACGATTTTGGAGAACTTCCTGTAGCATATACAATATAATCTGCTTCAAAATCCCCTGAATTGGTTTTTACAATATACTTTTCATCCAGTTTTTCAATCTCTTTTACCGTACATTTTGTTTTTACCGATACATTTTTCTTTTGAGTTTCATTCAGAAAAGTATTGATAATGGTCTGGGAAGAATTGCTTTCGGGGAAAGTTCTGTTATCGTTCTCAATTTTCAGCGGAACATTACGCTGGTCAAACCATTCCATTGTGTCGCCAGGCTGAAATTTAGTAAAGACACTTAGCAATTCCTTGTTTCCACGGGGATAAAACTGAACCAGTCCTCTTGGGTCAAAACAGGCGTGGGTTACATTACAGCGTCCGCCTCCGGAAATTTTAACTTTCTGAAGGACATCAGAATTCTGTTCTAAAATCGTAATTGTATATTTCTTTTCGTCAAGATTAGATGCACAGAAAAAGCCTGCAGCACCGCCTCCGATAATAATGATCTGTTTCATGTATGTGTAATCCTATGCGGAAGATTATTTTTTCAAAAGTACAATTTTTATAAACCATCTTATTTGAGTATTTTTGAAGATTATAATTTTAATGAGACCCAAAACGATTTTCATATGATTTTCTACCATAAATTTGAAGTAAGATGGAGCGATCTTGATGCCAATAAGCACTTAGCCAATTCATCATATGTACAATATTGTGCACAAGCCAGAATGGCTTTCATGACTAAAGAGAAAATGGGAGTTACCCAACTGAGCAGATGGGGAATCGGCCCGGTAATCCTGCATGAAAGATATTCTTTCTTCAAAGAAATCTATGCAGATCAGATCGTAATCGTAAGTGTGGAAATAGACGGATGTGCAGAAGATTCTTCTATCTACCGTTTCGTACACAAGTTCTATACACCTGACGGAATGCACTGTGCTACTGCAGAAGCTACAGGAGTATGGATTGATATGATGCTTAGAAAAATGACCACTCCACCGGATGATGTAGTGGAAGCAATGAATAAATATAAAAGCCCGGAGACCATTGTGCTATCGAAAGAAGATTTCAAAAAATTCCCTTTCCATCCACATAATATTGACCCGGCAGAATTGATTAAATAATTCAAAGTTTAAAATTCAAGGTTCAAGGTTTAGAGTTTGAGAAGCAGTTTTAAATCATTCATACTTTTTACATTGGACATTAATACAAAAAAATCATGTTTGAAGATAAATCACAGGAGCTGACGCCCATTTCAAAATTAGGAGAATTCGGTCTTATTAAACATTTGACAGAGCATTTTCCGCTATCCAATGAATCTTCGGAGCTTGGAGTAGGAGATGATGCAGCGGTTATTAATCCTGATAACAAAAAAGTAGTTCTTACAACAGATGTGCTGGCAGAAGGTGTACATTTCAACTTAGGATATGTTCCTTTAAAGCATTTAGGATATAAAGCTGTGGTGGTAAACCTTAGCGATATTGCTGCTATGAATGCAACTCCTACACAGATATTGGTTTCTCTTGCGGTATCCAACCGTTTTCCGGTAGAAGCTTTAGAAGAAATCTATGCCGGAATTCAGGCTGCTTGTACAAGATACAAAGTTGATCTGATCGGAGGAGATACTACAAGTTCCAATTCCGGATTGGTAATGAGCATTACAGCAGTAGGAATTGAAAATGAAGAAAACATTGTAAAGAGAAGCGGCGCAAAACCGAACGATCTTCTTGTCGTAACAGGAGATTTGGGCGGAGCATACATGGGCTTACAGATTCTGGAAAGAGAACATGCCGTTTACCTTGCAGATCCTAATATGCAGCCGGAAATGGAAGGTTACGACTATATTCTGGAAAGACAGCTGAAGCCTGAAGCAAGAACAGACGTTAAAACGATTCTGGAAGAACTGGATATTAAACCAACTTCTATGATTGATATTTCTGACGGTCTAGCTTCCGAAATCCTTCACCTTTCAGATCAGTCAAATGTAGGGTTCAGATTATACGAGGAAAAAGTTCCTATGGACAGTCTTACCATCTCTACCGCGGATGAAATGAACTTGAATCCGGTGATGACTGCTTTAAGCGGTGGTGAAGATTATGAATTACTTTTCACCATTTCGTCAGGTGACTTTGATAAAATTAAAAATCACCCGGATTTTACCATTATAGGACATGCAGTAGAAAAAGAAGAAGGAAACTTTATGGTAGCAAGAGGTTCAAACCAGCTCGTGGCTCTTACGGCTCAGGGATGGGATGCTTTTTTAAACCAATAAGATGTATACTTTTACCGTATTACCATGTTTAGTAATTATAACATTTATAATAGTTACCCTGTACAAGCACTACATAAAAAAAAGAAATCAGAATCTGAAAGAGTCTTTCGTTTTTGTCTTGTTTTTTGTAACAGTCTGGAGTGTAATTTATTATCTTGTTTTTAGTTAAATAACATACCAAAACCGAAAAATTATATTTAATTTTAAATATTGTAAGAAAACCGTAGTACTTTTTGCTGCGGTTTTTGCTTTATTTGATCAAATACATTAGCAATGAATTCATCTGAAAAAAATATTCCTGTTCATAATCTGGTGTCTGAAGAATTTCAGGTCAACACCTTAGAAAATGGACATCCGGAAAACTTCGAGGATATTCATCGGCATAATTTTTTTGAAATTATCTGGTTTAAAGAAGTTCATACAGACAGCAGTCTTGAGTTGGATTTTGAGAGTTATCCTGTAAAAAACAACCAGATCTGTATTATTGTTCCCGGACAGGTTTTTAATATGAAACTCCGCAAGGAAAAAGGATCTGTCTTGGCTATTAGCAAAGAAATTTTCAAAGAAGCCTGCGATACTGAAGTGGTTCTGGCCAACGGAGCCAGACCTTTCTTTTTGGATGAAGAAAGCAGTGAAACCGGAAATATGCTGATTTCAATGATCAAAAAGGAGTATCTTGGATCCGGACGTGTTGAAATTTTAAAAGCCTATCTGAGAGCTTTCTGTCTCATTATTACGGATCAGATTACGATGCAGAATACATCGGAAGATGATAAACCGAGGATTCAGCAACTGGTAGCACTGATAGAAGAACACTACATCACTCAGAAAAACACTGATTTTTATGCTGAGCAGCTCAAAATAAGCGCCCATCACCTTAATGATATTGTCCGGATTTCCAGGGGAACAACGGTGAAAAAAATGATTGCCCAAAGGCTTATTCTGGAAGCCAAAAGAGAGCTTAGTTTTGGAGCTTTAACGGTAAAAGAGATTGCTTTTAAATTAGGTTTTGGTGATGCTTCTTACTTTTCCCGTTTTTTTAAAAAACATACCCGGCAGAATCCTGATGGGTTCAGGGATAGAAAAGGTTAATCCTCAGAATGTTCCTTTATTTTTTATTGTAAATAAATAATTCAGGCGTTGGTGCATAGTGCAATCCTCAGTTTGTGCTGTTCTTCCTTCAGTTCTTTTATTGAAAAACGATACTTTTTACAGCAATTTTGCAGCTGAAAAAAACGCCTGCGAAGGCTTATTGTTATTTATGAAGAAGAATTTGAATATTGTAGTGTTTATTCTTGCACTACTCAACACGTTAGAATCACTAAGTATAGATCTTTATCTTCCTGCTTTTCCAAGTATGGCGAAGATTTTTAATACCGATATCGGGCATATTCAGGTATCCATTTCTGTTTTCTTTGCCGGATTTGCTTTCGGACAGCTGCTATGGGGACCTTTATCTGATAAAAAAGGACGAAAACCGATGTTATACTGCGGACTTTTGCTTTTTATTATAGGAGCAACAGCCATTTATTTTACATCCGATATTTATGTGTTATGGGCCATGCGTTTTCTGCAGGCATTCGGAGGCAGCGCAGGGATTGTGATCGGAAGAGCCATCATCATTGATCTCTATGATAAAAATAAAGCAGTCACTATCTTTTCACAACAGTCGCAGATCAGTGGAATTGCACCGATTGTAGCTCCTTTATTGGGAAGTGTATTCCTTAAATTCTGGGGCTGGAACAGTTCCTTTGCCTTTTTATGTATCATGGGGCTGATTACTTTCTTCATGGTGTACAAATATGTGCCGGAAACCAATACCAGAATTCATCTTTCTGATGATGAAATGTTGAATGAAAAGGGATTAAAAGAGCAGTTGAAAATGATCATTTCAAACAGAGATTTTATCAACAGTACCATGGTAGGAAGCATTGCTTTTGCATCCTTGATTATTTACATTTCAAATGCGCCGTTTCTATTTATGGAGATACACGGTTTTTCAAGCAGTACATTTAGTTTTATATTCGCTTTTAATTCATTGGCATTGATAACAGCAGCTTATATTACGCCTAAGCTGATCAAAAGAATAAGCAATTCAAGCCTTTTATTTTCTGCTACTATTGTATTGTTGGTAGTCTGTTCCCTTCATATTCTCATTGCGGCAGAAAACCTTTCTGTGGCCCTGGAAATTGCAATGTTGTATCTGTCATTATTAGCTATTGGTATTCTGTTTCCCATCACTTCTGCTCATGCTTTATCTCCATTTAAAGAGGGAAGAGGAACAGCGGCCGCATTATTGGGTTTTATGCAGCTGATGGTTACCTTTTTAATATCAGGATTAATAGGGTTTTTAGAGGCCGATTCTATCATTCCGATGGTGGTAACACGTTCCGCAATGGCATTGATTGCAGTGTGGTTCGGGTATCGTATTTTTAAGACTCAAAAAGTGACTATTCCAATAGTTGCCCAATCCGAAAATTAATCCCCTTATTTGATCCTGTTGTCATACAATCCAGACACTTAATCAAGTAATTTTTGTAAAAAATAGTTAAAGGGTTCTCTTTGCATAAAATTTAAAATATGAAAAGAACCCTTTCGACAGCTCTATGCTGTATATTGCCATTGGGATATTGGGTGAATGCACAGTCCGGCATCTCCGCAGAGCTTAAAACCGAATACATTCCTGCTTCCAGCTATATCCGTCCGGAAGACAGCACAAAAACCAATTCTAAAAGTGATTTTAAGAGAGTAGATCTGAACCTCAGCATTCCGTTATCTGTAAAAAAAGATAAGGATGGAAAAGTAAGAGCATGGTCTATGCTGCTAAGCGGATCTTATGCAAAGATGGCCCACAAAAATTACGAAACTGCATTATTTCCGGATCAGATGCTGAACGCACAGGTCGGAATACAGCATATGAGACCTTTGGGTAAAAAATGGAGTATGATGATGACGGCATCTGTAGGAGTATATACAGACCTTGAAAAAATAGATTTCGATGATGTGCTGGGACAGGGTGGAATTTTATTTATCAGGCATTTTAATCCTAACCTTTCGTTAGGAGCCGGACCGGTGCTTACCACTGCTTTTGGTGTCCCTATGATTTTACCATGGATCTATTTCGACTGGAAAACCAACGGAAAGATTAAATTCAAGATTAACTTCCCGGAAGGAATGGAAGCCGGATATCTTTTCTCCGATAAATTTGCTTTAAAAGCTGTTGTAGAACTGAATGGAATGACCGCAGAGAGAAGTATAAACGGAAAATCAATGTTATTAGGTTACCAGCAGATCACCGCAGGACTCAGACCGGAATTAAAAATCAGTGACAAGCTCACTGTACGTCTTACGGGAGGAACAGCGATATTGAGAAGCTTTAGTGAAAATGACCGGAAAATCAGCAGCATTTTCAGAGACAAAAAAATAGCTGATCCGAGATTTTCAAGCACATTTTACGCTGCAGTATCACTACGCTGGAATCTTCCATAAAAAAAATGCCGGAGGCGGGGAATTTCATAACTCCCTGCTTCCAGCTTCTCTCTTCCAGCTATTTACTTATTAATTTCTTATAAACCACCTGGTTAAGTAATTCTTCCTTTCGGGTACGGGATATAGGAAGTTCAATTTTATTAATGAAAAGACGTCCTCCTGAAATCATGTCAATATGGGTAATATTGATGAGGTAGGATTTATGAATCCTGAAAAAATGATCTGAAGGAAGAGATTCTTCAATAGCTTTCATGGTCTGATGAATAATCAGTGATTTATCTTTAAAATGAAGCTTGGTATAATTCTGCATACTCTCAATGTACAGAATATCTACCCACGAAACCTTAATGAAACTATCAGACTGCCTCACATACAGAAAAGGATCATCTAGAGAAGTATTTTTTTTCAGCTTTTCACTGATGATAAACTGCTGCTGTGCCTTATTTACCGCCTGATAAAAACGGTTGAAAGCAATGGGTTTTAAAAGATAATCCACTACCTGCAGACGGAAGCCTTCCAGCGCATATTCAGAATACGCTGTAGTAAGAATGCATAAAGGAGGATTTTCAAGCTGTTCCAAAAATTCCAGGCCAGTGAGGTAAGGCATATTGATATCCAGGAAGAGGAGGTCTATTTCTGTTTCCTTTACTTTGGTATCAGCTTCCAGCGCTGTAGCACAGGTTCCTTCCACCGATAAAAAATCAATCTGATCAGCAAGTTCTTTGAGATGAAATCTTGCCAGTGGCTCATCATCTATAATCAGACATTTCATTTTGGGAATATTATAGCTCATAACTGTCAGATAATGTTAGTATTAATGTTATTTTAAAGATGTGGCTAGTAGATTCGATATTCAGGTCATGGGAGCCCGGATATTGTAATTTTAGACGTTTTTTTACATTTTGAAGACCAATTCCTCCCGTTCCGTCTTTCTTTTTATAGGTTGTCATATCCGAACAGGAATTTTCAACATAAAAATACAGACTGTTATTCTTTTCTTTACAGGAGATTTTCACATAACCTTTATGCCCCGGAAGCCTGCAAACATATTTAAATGCATTTTCTATAAAAGGCACCAAAAGTAAGGGGGCAATAAAAGCTTTTCTGTTGTTGATCTGCCATTGGGCTTTTACATCCAGTTCATTTCCCCACCTCAGTTTTTCTACCTCAACAAGGTTTTGGAGATACTCAATTTCTTTATCCAAAGGAACCAGTGGCTGATTGCAATGATACAGCTGGTACCGGAGAATATCCGAAAATTTCATCAGTAAAAAATCGGCAAGCTGGGTATCCGTTTTCATCAGGATATGAATATGATTCAGGATATTAAACACCACATGCGGATTGATCTGATCCTGAAGAAGTTTGAGCTGGTTTTCCAGATGAGCCTGCTGAAGGAGAATATGATCACGCTCTATTCTTCCATGTTCATTGTAAAATTTTACACCACACGCTGCTCCGTTGATCAGAAATGAGGCAGGCAGAGACATATAAAAGCCTTTCCACAAAAAAGGTAAATGATCTCTGAAGTTTTCCGGGAGTTGTTCTTTGGGCTCCACTTCAAGATAGGTGAATATAATGGAGAAAACCAGACTAAGCATGAAAATCACCAATACCAGCTGCACCAGAAACAGTTTCATTTTCTTTTCACGAAGAGCCTTCGGAAGAAACTTATTGGTTAAAAAATGAGTAAATGTAAACGAGAATGCCGCAATAATCGCAGCCTGAGTCATTGCAAGGTAAGATTCTGTTGTACTCTGGAAATTAAACCACAATACAATGGCTAAAACAAGCCAGAAAATAAAAGTAAATATGTATTCTTTTACAATAAAAGATTTTGTCATGGAATTGGAAATAGGTTATAAAAAAATTAGAAACTGCAGGGAAAACAGTTTCTAATGGTAAAGATAATTTAAGTTTTTTAGAACAGGAAATAACCTATCCCAAGGGAAAAACTGTGGGGTTTGGACTTAAATTCTTTACTGATGCTTGAAAGACTGGTCTCATACCTCAAATCTACTGTGAAATTCTTATAATCTAATCCCAGGCCTCCCGTAACTCCAATATTGGACTTGTCAAACTTTTTAAAGCCTTCCAGCAGAGCCTGGGAAGTAGATATTTTATTGTTGAAGGCATAGCTGTATACGCCTCCAGCAAATATCCTTACATTAAAATCATCAGTTTTAATCAACTTATATCCTACCACTACAGGAATATCAATAGCGTTCCATGAAAGTTTTGAAGAGCTTCCGTCTTGGGATTCGTAGGTTGTTTTTCTTTTGTTGAAGAGAGCCTCTCCCTGCAGATACAGTTTTCCGAGGTCCATTCTCGTCATTACTCCTGCCTGATAACCGAATCCGTATTTCCCTTCTAAAGAAGAAGATTCCGTGGATGTTTTGGTGAAATTTACTCCGCCCTTTACTCCGATGTGAAAAGCTGGGGTTTGCTGTGCTTTAGTTTCTATAGTGCAGGAGATGCAAAATAACAGGGAGCTCAGCGCTAAAAATTGCTGCTTCATAAATTAAGTGTTGTTAATAATTTGTTGCAAAACAACAATTATGAAGTAGGGGATGAAATTTTATTTGATGAATGGCAGAGATGCTTTGACAAAAATCTGTTTCCTGATGAAAAAAATAAAACCGGAAGCATGACTACTTCCGGTTTTTTTATGACTAATAAGGCTGTTCTTCACAAATAGAAGGAGGATTACATCCCCCGCCGCCAGGGTTTCCACCACCACCTACGGCAATGCATTGTCCCGGATTTCCGTCTTCATACATTTCACAGGCATATCCCCATGCGCACTGGCAGTCATCCTGACAATTATAAGAGTTACCTCCCATATGACAACCATCTATTCCGCTGCCCAGAATTGTAGATAAGTCTTTTCTTAAAAGTTTTTTCATTGTTTTCATGATTTAATTAGGTATTAAATGTTATAGTTTAAAATTGTACATCTTTGTAAATATAATAAAATTGTCTTAATTAATTGTAAATGAATTATGTGCAGGTGTTTTTTGAAAAGAAAAGCCACTGCAAGAGTGGCTTCCTTATGATCGATAGAATGTGTGTGTGTCTTAAAAACTGAATTCCTTCTGATACAGCATGCGTTCTTTTGTAAAAAGAGGAATGGTTCCTTCATATCTTAAAGGGGCGATTCCAAAACCATAGAACATATCAGCCTGGATTTTACCTTTTACAGTAATCACTCCTTTTCTTTGAGGAACAATTGTTAACCCTAAAGAGGAAAGGGCAGAAGCTCTTCCTTTCAACCCTGAGTTGGCAATAGGAATGGTAAGAAACATAAGCCCTACAGCTCCTTTTGCTTCTAAACCACCTTCAGCAGATAAATTCCCCTCTGCAACAGTGATAGCAGGTTCTGATTTCTTTTGAAGATTAATGTTAATCTCTGGATTTTTGCTTACTAAGAAGTTAGCATTTCCCTCAAGATCCAAAAGCTGAGCCTGTACTTTTCCTGTAGCCTGTACTCCCAGAAAAGGTCCGGCAGAAAGAGTCGGGCTTAAGATCAGTCCGGTAGGTCCCAAAACGATAGGTACAATAGGGATATTCAGGTAGTCTGTAGTACTTGCGGTGTAGCCCAGGCTTCCTACAATACTAGCAGAGCTCTGAAGTTTGATATCATCCATGATGAGGTTAACATAGAAGTTGGATAAATGTCCCCATGAGAATGTGATATTATAATCAATCTTTGGCGTAAATCCTCCTTTTACATTCACGCTGGATGTTCCTGCTGAAGATAAAGGAAATGAAAACGTTTTATTGAAATTGTAACGGTTGAAGGTAATTAATTTCTGGTTTTGAAGGTTTTTTGCTTCAATAGAATGTATTCTTTGGTTGATTTGCTCAGAAACCATACCTTCTACAGGAATGTAATTTACCATTCTGCCATCAATATTAACAGAAGCTTTCCCTGATGGATCATACACTCCGCTTAGTGTTCCGCTGTAGATAAACTCTTCAAGTTTCGCACTGGAAGTCTGTACTTTAAATTGGTTATTCAATTTTGAAACAGCACTTACTTTTGAAAGAATGGTGTTCACCTGATCTCCTTCTATCTTGGTCCCTACAATAACAGTTCCTATAGAAATACTGTCAGTTTGCGGAGTCATGCGGCTGAATGTAATTTCTCCATCATTATGAGTGGAAATTGCATTTATTGACTCATCATTAAGAATAATAACATTCTTCTGTAAAGTCAGGTTTCCCAAAGTCTTCATAGGAGCAGGCTCTGTAGTTTTTTCAGCAGGAAGATCCGCCGGATCATCCTGAGAACAAGACGTTAAAATAAACAAACAGAAAATAGATAAAAGAAAAGAAAAGTAAAATTTTCTGCCAATTTTGAAGTGGTTAGATTTCATTTTCATATAAAGTGATTTTAAGGTTTAATCAAAATTAAGTGAATTATTTAAAACGTACAAAAGAATTGTGTTAAATTAACATCAACAGCATAATGATTTTTGATTATGTTTCTATTATATGAAAAATAAAAACCCGCTATCAGAATAGCGGGTTTTTGTATATTATTTTTTAAAATTCAATACTAATGGAATAGAAATACTTGAGGAGACAGGCTTTCCTTTGTCTTCTGCCGGCTTCCATTTGCCTTTATCTTTAATCCGGTAAAAAGCGGCTTCAATAAAAGCATTAACATCTTCATTATTTCCTTTTACATTAGGATTAAGGGCATTTCCTTTAGAATCTACTACAAAGTTTAATGTTGCTTTATAAGAATCTGAAGAAAAGTTTAAAAAGACAAGATCTACGGCTTCATATAAAAGCTTTTGAAAAGCGGCTTTACCTTTATCGTATTCAGCTTCTTTACTGACTTTTGCTTTTGTAGGAGGATCTGCAGTGATCATTTTTTGATCCTCAAGGGAAGCTTTATCCAAAGCAGTCTTGTATGCGGTTATTTTATCCTCTGTCAAAAGCCACTCTTTCTTGGTCCTTAAATCATTAGGCTTAGGATATTTATTATACAGAGCCGTTTTCTTCCTTTCATAGCGTGAATCTGCCCTTTCAAATTCAGAAACCTGGGCACTGCCTAAAATAAAAGTGAAAATGAAAGCTGATGCTAAGACCTTTTTCATGATTTATTAAGCTTTTACAATATTAATAATTACTCCGGTTGCTTTTTCCATACTTTCCAAAGCTACATACTCATATGGACCGTGGAAGTTGATTCCTCCCGCAAAGATATTCGGGCATGGAAGTCCCATATAAGAAAGTTGTGCACCGTCTGTACCTCCTCTGATTGCTTTGATTTTAGGTTCGATACCCGCTTCAGTCATTGCTTTGGCAGCAAGGTCTACAATGTGCATTTTACCTTCAAACTGCTGCTTCATATTTCTGTATTGCTCTTTGATTTCCACTTCAGCAGTTCCTTCACCATGTTTTTGGTTGAATTCTGCCACTTTTTCCTCCATGAATTTCTTTCTCGCTTCAAATTTATCAGCATCATGATCACGGATGATATATTGAAGTTTTGCTTCAGAAATATCAGCAGTGATATCCGTTAAATGGTAAAATCCGTCAAACCCTTTTGTGGTGGAAGGAGTTTCGTTAGCAGGAAGCATTTGAGCAAATTCAGCGGCTAAAAGAGCAGCATTGATCATTTTTCCGTAAGCATAACCAGGGTGAACACTTAATCCATGGATTTTCACTACTGCTCCGGCAGCGTTAAAGTTCTCATATTCAAGTTCTCCCACTTCTCCGCCATCCATTGTGTAAGCCCATTCTGCACCGAATTTAGCCACATCAAATTTATGAGCACCTCTTCCGATCTCTTCATCAGGAGTAAATCCTACTGCAATTCTTCCATGTTTAATCTCAGGATGGGCAATAAGATATTCTGCAGCTGTTACAATCTCTGCACAACCTGCTTTATCATCGGCTCCAAGAAGAGTAGTTCCGTCCGTAGTAATTAACGTCTGACCGATATATTTTTTTAAGCTTTCAAATCTTGAAGGAGATAAGGTGAATCCTGTAGTCTGGTTCAAAAGAAGATCATTTCCGTCATAGTTTTCCCAAACCTGAGGCTTTACATTTTCTCCGCTGAAATCCGGTGAAGTATCATAATGTGAAATAAACCCGATGGTAGGTCTGTCATCGCTTTCAAGGTTAGAAGGAACATAGCCCATAATATAACCATGCTCATCAATTGAAACATCTTCCAGGCCGATGGTCTTCAGTTCTTCAGTAATATAGTTGGCAATATCCCACTGGCGAGGAGTAGAAGGTGTCGTTTCACTTTCTGCATCACTGGTTGAATATATTTTTACATAGCTAAGAAAACGGTTCAGTAATTTTTCTTTCCACAATGGGGTGAATTCTATTGTACTCATCAGATATCATAAATTTTAACAAAGTTAGCAAATTTGATGCTGAGAATACGTTATTTGCGATTTAATATCAGTTATTGAAATTATAAATCAGATATAAATCTTTGAAAATCAAAATAATGTTAGCTTTGTATGTACAGTATACTAAGTAGTTTAGTTTTATTATATTTGAGAAAATCAAAAAGTAAAAATGTTTCTTACCGAATGTCCTAGAGATGCCATGCAGGGATGGGGAGAATTTATCCCTACCGATAAAAAAATAGATTATATCAACTCCTTGATGGATGTTGGCTTTGATGTATTGGATTGTCTGAGTTTTGTTTCTCCAAAAGCAATTCCACAGATGGCTGACTCTGATGAGGTGGCAAAAAATATTGATAAATCACGTTCCAAGACTAAAGTTTCTGCAATCATCGGTAATTACAGAGGTGCCGAAAAAGCATTGAAACATCAGTCAGTAGATATTCTGGGATTCCCTTTTTCTATTTCCGAAACTTTTCAGCACAGAAATACCAATAAAAGTCAGGAAGAAGCTTTTGATGAAATTATTAAAATGCTTGATCTGGTAAAAAGTGAAGGAAAACAGCTGAATATCTATTTCTCCATGGCTTTTGGAAATCCATACGGTGAAATGTGGAAATGGGAAGATGTTGACCAGTGGGCACAGCGATTTTCTGATATTGGGGTGAAAGATATCTTATTATCTGATACCACAGGGGTGGCAACTCCGGAAACCATTGCTCTTTTGTTTGAAAAAATACCTTCAAAATATCCTGAAATCAACTTCGGAGGACATTTTCATAACCGTTATGAAGATTCTTATTCGAAATTAAAGGCTGCTTATGATCAAGGCTGCAGAAGATTTGACAGTGCCATCAAAGGAATCGGAGGATGTCCTATGGCTAAAGATGATCTTGTAGGAAATATGCCTACAGAACAGGTTATCAACTTTATGAGTGTTGAAAAGGCAGAACATAAACTGAACTTACTGAACTTTGAAAGCTCTTATAACAAAGCGAAGGATATTTTTCATTTTTAAAAAGAATACATCATAAATTTCACAGATCTAGCAACTTAACTAGACCTTAGGTTGGTACAACGTTCAGTTTGTCATTCCGTAGGAATCCAGATTATCTTTTTCAATAACGAAATTAAGATTCCTACGAAATGACAAAAACACAACTAACTATAGTCATATCTAGTATTAATTCCAAAATCAACAAAATGACTCCAATAATCTCCCCATCCGATTTAAAAAATATTCCAACAGAAAATCTCGTCATTCTTGATGCAAGAACCGGAAAAGAGGTAAAACAAAATTACCTTGAAAAGCATATTCGCGGAGCAAGATTTATTGATCTTGATAAAGATATGGCTGAGATAGGGGAAGATGCTGCTTTTGGGGGGAGACATCCGCTTCCTTCCGTAGAAAAGTTTGCGGAAATCCTTTCAAACCTTGGAATTGCTGCAAATTCTCATGTCGTTGTGTATGACGATAAAAATGCTTCCAATGCAGCAGCACGGGCATGGTGGATGTTAAGATCTTTTGGATTGGAAAATGTTCAGGTTCTTGACGGCGGAATGCAGGCGGCAGAGAAAAATGGACTGGAGTTTTCTTCCGGAGAAGAAACATTTGATAAAGCTGCTTTAATTAAAAAAGACAACTGGGGTCTTCCTGTTTCGAGCTTGGAAGTGGTTGAAAATGAATTGAAAAGCGATTCTTCTACAGTTGTTGATGTGAGAGATGCCTATCGTTATAAAGGTGAATCTGAGCCTATTGACCTGGTTGCGGGGCATATTCCGGGAGCGATCAATATTCCTTTTTCTGAAAATCTTGATGAAAACGGAAACTTTCTAAGTCCGGAAATCTTAAAAGAAAAATACAGTAAGTTATTACAAAATAAGCCTGATCATCTGATTATTCACTGTGGGTCGGGAGTTACTGCGTGCCACACTATTTTAGCGCTGGATTATGCGGGATTTCCCATTCCGGATCTGTATGTAGGGTCATGGAGTGAATGGAGCAGGAGAGAAGGAAAGGAAATAGCAAAAGATATATAAACAAAAACCCCGAAAATTATTTTCGGGGTTTTTATATTGTTAAAGGTAATTTTTAAAGCATTCCCAGCTCAAACTTCGCCTCTTCGCTCATCATATCCTTATTCCAGCTTGGTTCGAAAGTAAGCTCTAAATCTACACTTTTTACGTTCTCTACTTCAGCCACTTTATCTTTTACTTCCTGAGGAAGTGTTTCTGCCACGGGACAGTTGGGAGTAGTAAGTGTCATTATAATTTTTACGTCAGCATCATCGGAGATCTGGACATCATAAATCAGTCCTAATTCGTAAATATCTACCGGAATTTCGGGGTCATATACGGTTTTTAGCACACCAATGATTTCCTCACCAATGTCAGCAATTTGATCGTCTGTAAATTTCATTTTTTAATCTAGATTGATATTCCTTTTCAACAAATCTTCCTGACGCATACGCCGGAAAATATTTGCCAAAGTTAAGACATCTTTTTCACAATAGTCAACAATTCTCTGCAAGTCTTTTTCTATGTAGTAAATTGATGAAACCATTGAGCCGTCAATATCATCTTTCGGAGTGGGAATTCCAAAGACATGCGCCAGCAATTCCAGCGATACAAAACTCTTATAATCTCCGAACTTCCACAGTTCCATAGTATCTATGTGAGGAACCTCCCAGGGTTTCTTTCCAAACATCTGAAACGGAGCAGGAGGGAGCATTCCATTGATCAGGTATCGTCTGGCAATCCATGGAAAATCAAATTCCTTTCCGTTATGTGCACAAAGAATGACATTGTAAAGCCTTGGACTGTTGAAGATTTCTCCAAATTCCTGAAGCATTTTCTTTTCATCATGCCCGGAAAAGCTTTTTATTTTTAACGTTTCATTCTTTTCCACCATCCCGATGGTAATGCAGATGATTTTTCCAAACTCGGCCATAATACCGGCTCGGTCATAGAATTCTTCTGCAGAGACATCGTCTTTTCTCTGAAATCTTGTTTTTTTATCCCACAGATATTGATCGGTTTCGGATAATTCGTTCCAGGAACCGGCTTGCGGAACAGTTTCAATATCAAGAAATAAAACCCTTTCTAAGGGTATGTTCTGTATCATATGTGTTTTTGTTAGTGTCTATCCTACCTGCATTCCATTTTTTGTGGGTAATGAAGGCGCTAAAAGAGTGACATCTTTTTTGTCCTCACCATATAATCCTAATACAAGGCATTCACTGAAGAAGTTGGCAATCTGTTTTTTAGGAAAATTGACCACTGCTAAAATCTGTTTTCCCACAAGTTCTTCTTTTTCGTAAAGAGAAGTAATTTGTGCAGATGATTTTCGGATTCCTAAATCTCCGAAATCTATTTCCAGCTGATAAGATGGGTTTCTTGCTTTTTCAAAATCATTCACTGAAAGAATGGTTCCGCATCTGATGTCTATTTTCTCAAAATCTGCCCAGGTGATATCTGGTTTTACTGTCATGGTAATTCGTTAATTAGATGTTCTACTTCTGTTTTCTGTTCTGCATATTTTTGTTGTAACATAGAGCCTTCACCCATTCTTTTGTAATATTCCAACGCTTTTCCGCCGAAGAATTTTTTATGAAAATCCGAAACTTCAGGGATCTGCGGAAAAACTTTGTGAAAAAGCATCTCATAATAGGCCTGAAATTCTCTTTCATTTTTGTCTTCAATGACCTGTCCGGGAGCCTTCTGCCTTACATGAAGCATTTCATGGGCAACCATATTCAGAACAAGGTTCAGATCAAAATCAAATAAATTTCGTGGGATCATTACGGTCTGAGGACCTCCGAGCTCTCCTTCTGCTGTAAGAAGCATCGAAGTAGGAGAGAGCCCTTCCCTGAATCCGAACCCCGCAAAGTTTTCATGTTCCAGATCAAAAGAATGGAGCAGATATTTTGCTGCATCCAGAATCTGGTTGTGTTCTTTGTAAGCCTCAAGGTGTAAATTGATCTGCTCGAAATTCATCTGAAGTATGTTTTAAACAAATGTATTAAAATATTGAGAATACCAATAGTTTTTATCTCAAAGGTTTAGAGTAGAAAAATGAAATTCTTTTTTCATACGTCAAGTTCTGTCGCTTCTGGGGGTGATCTTTGCCTCAAGAAAAAAACACAATATGAAACTTGACTTAAAAATTCCAGGTGGACATCTTTTGCCGGAAACCACCTAAAAAAATAAGGCTAAAACCTGAAGACATTCTACTAAAAAGAGCTTCAGATCTCTATTTTAATCTACACAAAATTACACAAAATGAACGAAATGGAAAATAATACTGCAGGCGCGCCTGTAGAAAATACACCATCACAAACTCTTTTCAGATTTGTAAGCCTGAGAAGTCCTGAATTATCGGACGATACGAAGCAAGATAAAAGATTTATTGTTATTCCTCAGGATCTGAAAAACGATAACGCTTTTTATATTCCGGTTGTTAACGGAACCGGATTGAAACAAAAATTACTGCAGACATATGCTGCCAATTATGTAAATAACCCTGAACGCATTTCAACAGACTTAAACAGTTCAAATAGTTTAGAAGGCTTCAAAAGAACCTATAAAGCTTACTATGCATTTGGAACCTGGCTGGCAAAAAATAAAAATACCTGCACGTATGAGGAGGTTATTGCAAAAAGAAGTTTGTTGACTGATCCACAGGCTGCTGCTGTAGCCCCACCAATGATCGGTTTATGGAATAATTTAATCTATCAGGTGGTAACTCAGAAAGATTTTTATGTTAAGGAAGTTATTATGCAACAGCTTTTGGCTCACCATATTCTTTCTGTATCCAATGAGGAAGAAATGAAAACGGCACTAGGCGCAAAAGTTGTTTTGCCTAAAGAATTGATGTTGGACAATGAGTCTCTTGTTGCATCACAAACTGTTTCAAGAATGGCTTCTGAAGGACCGAAGGAAACTTTCCCGACAGAAGAAATGAAAAGTCAGCAGTTAATTTCTGCTGCAAAGATGAAGCTTGAAAAATATGAAGCTTTAAAGAAAAATCTTTCTGCTGTTGAAAGATTGTATAAGGCAGAATATCAAAAAGAGTATGCAGCCAAAGAAGAAATTCATCAAAGTGAAATTACTTCGATTATTAATGGATATAAAAGAGAGCTGGCAGCTAATAAAGAGAACTTTTGCCAGGTAAGGAATCCTGAGATAAAATATGATCCGGCAGATCCTTGTCAGCAAGCTCCGGGTATCCCTGAACCCATATTACCAAAGTTTAATTTTCAATTCAGACCTGAAATAGAAGCAGACTCTTTATTAAGAGCAATAAAACCTGAAAATTTGGATGCTTTGCTTGATATTCTGGGATCTGATTTTCAGGCAAGCTCAAATAATGAAAGGTCAGCAGAGCTGAGTCCTCTCGATCTTGCAGGGCTTTTAGAAGGAAGAAGTACTTTTTCGGAGATTGATTCTTTATTGAAAGAAGCTGTTGAGAAGTGTAATACTAGTATTGTTGAAAATACCAATACGGATAATGAAGCATATACCAGTATCGGAGGAGTTCTGATTCCTGTGGCAAAAACAGTGGCTGTTCCTTTTACCTATCAGATTTGCCCGAAGTATGTTCATCAGGGATTTACCTTTGATATGGCACTTACAGTTCCGGATTCATCCTGGGAGATCAATCATATCTCTTATACTTTAACTCCTAATAATGGCTTAGCAGATTTTAATAGTGATTATTTTATGAAATCCAGATCAGGGAATACTATTTTCTTAAATGATCTTTGTATGCCGGGGCTAGACTTTAATACGATTCAGGATGCTTCTTTAAGTATTAAAATTATGTTCACTAATGGAAAACTGGCAAATATTTATGCGAATAAATTACAGGCCAGATCTTGTTTGTCTGACAAATTTTTGCTTGAAGTGGAAGATGATGAACCTGTGAAGACAGATGATGAAAATAATTTTATTCCGTCAGGATTCGGATTTAAGCAAATTGGTATTGCAGATTATTTGAAAGTTGAACAGACTACTCATGCCTATGTTGAAGGTGAAGTCGCTCATATTGAGAATATCATGGCTCGCGAATATCGTGAGAAATCTACCAGAAGATTAAGAAGAAGTGAAAATACTACGACTACATCTTCTGATACAGAGAGAGAACAACTTACTGATACTACAACAGCTACCCGTTTTGAAATGCAGAATGAGATTGCTAAAATGATGCAGGAAGCATCAGACAGTAATACGCAGTTTGGAGTAAATGCAAGTTACAAAACAGGAAATGCAAATATCAATACCAGTTTAGGTCTGGGTAATGCCAGCCATAGTTCCAGAGATGAGAGTATAAGACAAGCTACTACCCAGGCACAGGATATTACATCAAGGGCTATGGATAGGATTGTTACAAAAGTTCATGAGGAGAGAATTGAGAAAATTATTGAAGAGTTTGAAGAAAACAATAGTCATGGCTTTGATAATAAAAAAGGAGATAAACATGTTGTAGGCGTTTACAGATGGGTGGATAAACTGATGAAGAATCAGATCTATGATTACGGGAAACGTATGATGTTTGAATTTATGATTCCTGAGCCTGCAAAATTACATTTGTTGGGAATGACAAAAAGTAAGTTTGTAAAACCTGAAGATCCGAGAACTTCTGATGTAATGCCGATGAAAGATTTCAGTGCCCTTTCCAATGAGACAACTTTGAAATACTGGATCAGTAAATACAATGTGGAAATGGAAAAATTTCTGCAGAATAGTATCAAGGTAACAAAAGGGTTTGCATACGGTAGAGATAAAACTCCGGATATGAGTGAGACAGGAGGAGCATCGAGTGCAATCGGATTACAGGATGTGGTGAAAATTCCGGAGGGATATATCAGTACAGAATATTCAATCAGTGGCGGAGGAAAAGAATATGTTAGCTCATTATTGAATATCAATATTGCTGATAAACGTATTGTAGAGGGAATCACAACAACGGGGTTCAGTAAAAGCGGAAGTTTTGTTGGATATACCGGCGATGTTGCAGTCAGCATTTCTACGGACAGGTTTTACTCTTTTGAAACCTCACTTTCAATCACATGTATGCTGACAGAAGATGCCAGGAAACAATGGCAGCTTAAAACGTTCAAGTCTATCATTGATGCTTACGAAGTCGCTTTGGTCGAATATAACAATGCTATTTCTGAGGAAGAAAACAAAGCCTCTGCCATTAAAGACTCAAATCCTAATTTTTACAGGCAGATTGAAAATACGGTTCTTAGAAAAAATTGTATTTCCTATATGGCAGATAGAGCCCCGGACGCCATTCATGGTTACGGTTTATCAGGGTTAACTCAGGGAAGTTCATTTACCGATTATGAAACGAAGCTTTCTCATAATCTTGACAAATACTCTGCTTTTGTAAAATTCATGGAGCAGGCATTTGAATGGGAGAATCTATCCTATTATCTGTATCCATACTATTGGGGAAATAAACACAACTGGTCAGATTTATATAAAGCAGAAAATACAGATCCTGTTTTTAAAGCATTTTTACAAAGCGGTATGGCCAGAGTAGTAGTAACGGTGCGTCCAGGCTTTGAAGGTGCTGTACAATTTTATCTGGCAACAGGAAAAATATGGAATGGAGGTGAAGTTCCTGTCATTGGAGATGACCTTTATCTATCAATTGTAGATGAATTGAAGCAGCCAAAAGGGAAAAAACATGGAAAAGCATGGATTACCAGACTTCCTACTACTTTAAATATTCTTCAGGCAGAAAGTATAGGATTAAAAGTCACTCATGCATTGCCATTTACTACTGAGAATCCAGATGATTTTGAAGTGCCTTCCGAAGTAATTACTGAGGACAGATTCAATTTTGAACCTAATAATAACCTTCTTGGAGTAGAATCGCTGGAAGGACAGAAAGTGATTTTGGGAGACTGGAAATAACATAATTATTAACCTTAAAAATTAAAAAAAATGCCAATTATAGGAAAAATTATACGTGTCAATGAATTACCTCCCATTGGAGAAAGGGAAACGAATGCTATTTATCAGGTAGCAGCGCCAGGTTCCCTATCTTACACAGATTATGCCGTTGATGAAAACGGAGATTTAAAGACCCATGCCGTTGTTGACGGAACCATTCCCCTGGAATTAGCTGATAATCATGTCAGTATTTCAAATGCTGATCTTTTGGCAGAAGGAATCGCAAGTCAGGCTCAGTATAATATCAAGACAAGAGAAAAATTAGCTAAGAAATTAGAAGTTCCTGTCACAGACGGAAATGCTCAGGATTATCCTAAAATCATAGGATTGAATGATAATGGGAATGTTGCCAAACTTCCTGCAGGTGATTTAGGGAAAAATATGATGAATGCAAACCTGTCCAACAGCGCAGCAAGAAATCATACCCTTAATGCTTCATTTTCGATCAATACTCTAGGAAACCCCTATATATTATCCGGGTTACCTAATAAGAATGCTGATACGGCTAATTTTCAAAAAGTTGTAGTTCAAAATACCAGTGGCTTAAATGCCATTGTAGACAGTAAAAATTTACTGATGGAAATGCCCAATCAAATGACAGAAGTTGAAAGGTCAGCATGGAAGACGAAAATGAACGGAGGCTGGAGTACAGATACCATGAGCGTGGCTGTAATATCGCCGCCAATTGTGGATAAAACAGACCGTCCATTTTGGATCAATCTAAAAGGAGCAAATTTAAACCTTCCATCCACAAGTTTTAAAGTAGAGCTGTGTACCCAGGATAGTGTTTCAGCTGATACAGCTACTGTTGTTACCGCAATCCCCGGTTCACAGGTTCAGCTATATCCTAATGGAATTGATCTGACCTTCTATTACAATTTCAAAAATATTCCGGTAGGAGAATATAAGATCAGATTGTGGAATGGGGTAGCCTGGTATCTGACAAGTTTTACCATCCGTGTGGTAACTCAGATACAGCGTATTCCTCTCAATAACATTGTTTGGGAACAAAAAATATACAATAATGCGGTATCACCCGCCATTACCCAAGCAGGAGCCGCTGTAAGCTACAGCTCCGATAGCAATGTAAAGGCTCTGGCTGATGATTCTTCTTTCATCGCAGCCAGAAAGACAAATCAACTGATTGGGGCAGATGAAGATTTTTACATGAATGTTGAAATTACAGGTAGAACGGCAACAATTAACGGGCCTAACGGTTTTGGAACGATGACCCATTTTGTAGGATTAGTCAATGCAGCCAATGGAGTAGACCTATTAAATCAAACCGTTGCAAACGTTAGGCTGGTTCAGTCGTATTGGTATCCTATGTGTAAAATATTCCCTGACAATTCAGCTGAGACAGTCACTACTGCGGAGCCAACTTATGCTCTTAACGTCACATTTATAAGACGTGGAGGAAGCTGGACTGTTATTGTCAATTTCAATAATAAAACGGTTACCTATACCAAAACTGGTTATACCGGCCCGGTTGCCTTCGGAATGTATAACATGAATACAGGTGGGAATACAGGGGTAAGTGCCAATATTGTTGAACTGTATAAACTATAACCTTTATCAAGCTTTGAGCTTAAAGCAATAAAAGGCAGAGCCTGAAAATTCTGCCTTTCAATCAAATAGTGTCTATAAACTTAGCCACGAATTATTTAACCAAGCAAAATTTTAAAACAATGAAAGAAAAATTATTAATCCCTGAAGAGGTAAAGCAACTTTTAAAAGAAATCAATACAACAGATTTAAACCTGGGGGAAATCCAGATCTCTGAACATCCTTTGCTCTCAACTTTTAACAGATTTATCAGGATCAATAAAATGGTGGTAGATACAGAGCTTCCAAGAATTTATCTCTTTTACCAGCAGGTTTTAAGATATAAAGAAACGAATGAAATTGAACCTTCAAACCTCCCGACTCCTGAATGGCTGATTGGGGAAGATGAATGGTCAAGCCTTAGAGATGAAAACTTTAACAGAATATTTGTACCCGTCGTAGATGAAGAAACCCAGAACCCTGTTCTGGATGAGGACGGACATCCCAAAACATCTATTGTCAAAGTGAATACCCATCATTACATGCTTTGGCTTGTCAAAAACAATAAAATAGGTTTTCTGGATCTTCTGAAAAGCTATTTACAGGAATTTGCTGAGATGAAAAGCAATGAGCTGAACAGGCTGTCTTAACATATTGATTATCAAATGATCATTTAACTGGCAGGGTCTTAAAACCCTGCCTTTATTCACCTTAAAAATCACAAAATGAGTTTAGAAATTTTAAATAATCCTCTGTTGAGGAACATCACGGATTTCTCTCCCGGAAATGACAGTTCTGATTCTTTTGAGACCATTTTCCCTGTTCAGGAATCTCCTTTGGAGTTAAAGCAAAAAACATCAAGACAAATTGCCAATACGTATTACGGTGGGAAACCGGTTACAGACGGTAATGGATTTCAGATCTATTCGGATGATCCTGTCTTTGGAGGAAATATCGACGAAGTTGTTGTTTATAAAAGCAGATTCAGACAGACCATAGCCGGAATTGATGTTGTTCTTTTTGCCAGTAAAAATGGTGCTTTTCTTCTTCAGCGCTTTATGGAAGCTTTACCTAATAGTAATGAACTTATTCTCTTTTTAGAAATTGATGACCGTTACAATCATAATACGGTAATGCGTGCCGTAGCCGGAGCAGGACTTACGAATAAAAAGGATATGCCTTTTGCAGACATTCTCAGTTTTACAAGGAAACACGAAGTAACCGTTACACCAAAATCACTCAGAAACCTTATTGAAAAAGGGATTTACAGAAATAAAGTTGATTTTATAAGCTGGTTTCTGGGACTTAAAGATAAAAGTATCGGAGAAATATTCAGCTTTTTTAAGCAGGAAGCATTGGAAGGAGCGTCAGTGTTTTTCACACAAGGTATTGCCGAAAATATTGTCAAACTAAGAATTTCAGAGAACGGATGGAATCCCAATCCGAAAGAAGGAGAATACAATCCTACCTTTATTCCGGAGGTCTTTTATAAAGAGATCAAAGATTTCTATGAACATAAAGCATCCCAGAACCCTTATGAAAATCTTGCGGGCCAGAAAAAAATCAATGCTAAAATTGTAAAATCTTTTTTTGAAAGCATCAATGAGGTAAAGGATGGTTTTAATGGTCTGCTGAATAACGCTGAAACTTTATTTCCCACTTTTATCTATAAAAGAATTAATAAATCCCTAACCTTCTTTTTCAACCAGATCGATAAGCTGGAGAAGTTTATTGCAGACCCACTCACCGGAATGCAGCATATGGTCTACAGAAACTATCAGATTGCCAATGCCTTTCTTTGTGGAATCTATAACAGTCTGGTTGATATTATTGCCGGAATTTTTTCCATCATCGGCTTTATCTTCAAAGCAGTCGCTGCCATGGATAAAGTGAATGACAGGAAAGTGGAATATGGGGAAATGTTCCTGGAACTGATGGAAGACCTGTTGGAAGGTATTCTGACTTTTGATTATGTGGAGTTCTTTAAGGAATGCATTACGTTTCAGCTAAAAACCATCGTCCGTCTGGTAAAATGGGTAGAAAAAAATCTTCCTAAGATCACACTGGAAAAAGCGGCCTATTATTACGGGTATATCATTGGGATTATCATTGATATTATTGTGGAAACACTTCTTACAAGTGGAACTGCAGCAGTCGCCAGGCTGGCCAAATCCGTAGAAAGTTTTGTCCTGAATCCGTTGGAAAAGATTACCAAAGCGATCACAACAGCAGAGAACGCTCTCAACAGAATTATAGAATTTATTCGAATGATTCTCCGGGAATTTAAAAAGGGATCAAAAGAAATTTTTTCTAAATTAGAAAAGATTTTAAATGAGGTCTTTGGTTTTGGAGAAGAGGTTGCAGATCATGGTTTGTCTCCTGCGGAGAAAACAGTGAAGGATAAGCAGAGGAGGATTCAGGAGAAAATTGAGAGGAAAGGGAAAAAGAAGCAGCTAGAACTATTTAGAGAGGGAATGGAAGGTGTGGAAAAAGCATCTAAACAGTTAATTAATAATATTTCAAAGAAAAGGATTGTAAAAATAGCACAAGAAGGAACGGATGATTTTAGGTATTTAGAGTGGATGGGGGCAGAAGCGAATGTAGGAGGAGAAGATCTTAAGCATATATTATTAAAAAATAACCCAAGTAAAGCTGCTGTTTTAGAAGAGTTTTTACACGGTACACAAAAAAATATAAAAATAATTGAAAATACATCAGATATAGCTTATGCAGAATATCATGTAAAGGATTTTATGATAAGACATCAAAGACTTTTGGGGTTAATTGAAGAAGATATAGAAATATTAAAAATACTTAGAGATAGAGATTATGAAGTTTATAAAAATATTAAATAAATGAAAGAAATTATATTATATGTAAATGGCATTTTTCAAATGTCTTTTGGGAAGACTTTTTTTACTGGAATTATGCATAATCATGATGCTATGGTAGAAAATTCATTCTGGGAATTGATTGTTAATGGGAAAAAAATGGGAGCCATTGAAATTGAAGGAGAACAAATAGTTAAAAAAATCGATAATATTAATAAATATAGGTCTTTAGCCACAAAGATAAAAATTGATAATGATATAGATTTAAAAAAGGACATTGTCCAACTAGTTATGATAAAATAGATTTAAGACCGCTTTATATAAGGCGGTTATTTTTTCTAAATTAGAAAAGATTTTAAATGAGGTCTTTGGCTTTGGCGAAGAGGTTGCGGATCATGGTTTGTCTCCTAAACAGAAGATGGCGAAGGATAAGCAGAGGAGAATACAGGAGAATATTGAGAGGAGAAAAAATGGAGGTTATCTTTCCGGGGAAGACGAAGAGATTTTCAGAAAAGCTCAAAAAGGATCAGGAGGAGGACAAAGGTATAAGAGAAGTACTTTAAGACGCATTGCTGAAGAAATTGAAAAAAAATATAGTGATATTGGACTAAAACTGTTGAGATTGTTACCAAAAGAAGTCATCCAGAGCGTTACAAAAGATGGACAAATTATCTAAATGATATATTGGCTAGCTGTAGAACACATGAAATACCACCAATAATGTTTCTTAGAGATGATGCAACAGAACTCACCATTCAACATGAGATGTGGCATATAGATGATTTCAAAAAATTAGGTTTTAAAGAATATCATAGTGTTCCAAACTGGAAATTAGAAGAATTGGTTTGGGAAAGAGTTTGGAAACAAAAGTACCGTTGGACAGAAATAGAATTATTGGACTCATACAAATATTATAGGAATGAATGTTTAAGACAAGGTGCAGAGCCAAAAATCATTGATGAATTAGAAAAATTATTAAAATAAAAATCATGAATTTAAAAAAAGAGGAGGCATTAAATTTAGGTATTCAAGTAATGTCTGATATAAACTTTAATTATGACAAGAATGCTGAAATTAGTATTAGATATTTAGAAAAAGGGAAATATTATGATTTTAATTGCTGGCTACTAGGTTTTCCCTATGGTTTAGAAGATTTTGATAGATATGTTTATGGAAGTCTAGTTATTGATGATGATCTTAAAATAGTAAAAGAAAATATATCGATACGAAATGGTTCTATAGCCTTGGGATATGATGAGGAGACAGGAAAATATTTCATAAAGGAAAAAAGACCATAATTTGAAGATGTTTTTAAACTGTACTTTTTTCACCAAGTATTATTGCACTTGTTTATAATATGAAAACAATAATAAAAGAATTATTAATAGAATTAACCTTAAATGGTAAAAAACCGTTTCAGTATAAAATATTAGCAAAGGCGGATGATAAACTAGGAATAAGTGACTCTGTTTCACTTACAAACTGGCTTATGCATTGGCATAAAAAAATAAAAAGAGGATTCCCTTTTGAAGAGTTTCAAAACGATTATTTTGAACCTTCCGATGTTTTGTTGCCAAAATATAAAATTTTATTTGAAAACTGTCCTGAACTTTCAGAACTCTATGAGCTTAAAAATGATAAAATATATTTCAATTCTTCTTTAACAAATGAAGAAAAACAAGAGATTTTAGAGTATGTAGATGAAAACTATAAGATTATCAGACATAGTTATGGTAGGAAATCATAATATTTACCGCTTCTTAGGAGGGGGTTCTTTTTTTGTAAATTAGAAAAGATTTTAAATGATGTCTTTGGTTTTGGCGAAGAGGTTGCAGATCATAGTTTGTTAAAAATTTATAAAGATGGGACATATTTTACCACTCAATCTAACTGTAGAAAAAATGAGTGACATTGAGTTAGAAAAGAATTTTGTAAAGAAGCCAGTGATTTTAGGCAAGCAAAATTATTATCCCGTATTTGCAAAGAGAATAGATAAATTCAAAGATTTTCTTTTTTCAGAATTAATTGATGTTAATAATATTGATGATTTTGTGATGGGAGGTGTAACTACTTCATGGTTAATCGCTATTGCAATATTAGACTACTCTGATAACGAACTTTATAAAGCAGACATGGTTACGTTAATTAAACAAAATTGGGATGATGGAAATTTAAAAAATTTCCTGAACTATATTAAAAATGAAGAACAGTTCATAAGATATTTTAAATAATTAACCGCGTGGCCGCACAATTATATCGTGTGGCTTTTCGTTACCAACTTTCTAAAAAGTTTTCATCCTTGTAAAAAAATATCAAAGCCTACCCGAAAGGCAGGCTTTGATTTAAACTAAAAAATAAATTAAGGATGTTCATTTCTTGCTCTGATGACCAGATTGACTAAATCTGAGCCGCCACTTGCAAAATTATCGCTTGGGTTGTGGGCACTTTGAGTAGCCACAGCATACGGAGAGCCGTCCCAATATCCCCAGAAAGGGCCTCCGCTTTGTCCAGGCCATATATCTGCTTTATGGCTCATGCTTTCGTTGTCATCAGCACTCCAGAAATCTCCATCCAGAGCGATACCTGTTTGGTAGGTTGGTCTTTGCGTTCCTGTAAGGTCACCCGGATATCCTGCGTGAGTCCAGTAGGCGCCTCCATCCCATGAATCAGAGTAGGATTTTGAGCCTAGCCATCCTGTGCTGTTTCCGATGGGTCTGTCTAATACAATCACTACATAATCGTATTGTATTTCCGTAGAGTCGATAGTAGGACCTGCTACTTTATACTTGTAATAGGTTAATGTTCCCCAGGCTGTTCCGTAAGGAGCACTTCCGTTATAATACATTGGAGTGAATTTCAGCCATCCTGTTGTATTATTAGGCTGCCAGTCTACAATATGGGAACAGGTAAGAAGGTGTCTTGGACCAATCATTACTCCGCTTCCTGAGCCTAAAGAGCTTTCTACTCTTCCCACACATCTCCATGGATAGGCGGTAGAGTTATATACTTTTCTTTGATCTGCTCCGAAAATAGTTCTTGCATTTTCAGCAGTCAGGAAAGAATCTCTTTCAATGAATTTAGGTTTTCTGTCTTTTTTAGGTTCCAGTTTTGGGTTGTATTCAAAATCAGCATGGGTAGGATAGAAATGATCAGTTTCCAACGATCGGTTTTCTGCTGTTTTTTCATCCATAGGCATTCCTATGGTTTTCATTCCTTTTGGAAAAGTTCTTCCGTTAATGGTTTCCATAGCAGGAGCCTGGCTGAATAATTTTTCAATTGCTGCCGGTTTTTCAGTTAATTTCGCTTTAACAGTTCTAAGTCTTGACACCTCTTCAGTTGTCATTGGGTTGTTGTTTTCAATTTTAGACATGATTATTATTTTTAATCTAGTGTATTCCTACTCTTTTGATGGCTTTTCGGATTCCGCCGGTAAAGGTTTATGATTAAGTGAATATTTTTTGTGAAAATTCTGCAGTAATGCTTTCTGTCTGGTTAATTTGAGCGGCTCCCATAGCAGCCAGTGCAATAGCCACCTGTTTATCAAGCGTTTTTCGGACGATATTTCCATTGGTAGCACGTAATGCCTTACAGAAATGATAGGTGAAATATCCTCGTATTTGTCCGCTGATATTGCCTTCCATTGATACCTGATTGTCTTTCGCAGCCGCCCATAAAGTATGGTTCATTCCTGCAACAGGGACAAGTGCTTTCGTGAGAACGGTTGTTTTTTTTGAATTCTTAGAAGATTCCATTTCACTGGCATAGGTCAGATAGAATTCATCTTCAAGCATGGGAGGAATGTAACGGGCAGTTTCGTTCAGAAAATCTGCTTCCAGTCCCAGATCCATTTTTCTGGTTCCTGTTCCGGAATAACAGCAGTCGAAGATCACTTCCATATTCACTCCGGCTTTTAGTTTGCTGAGAACGGTCTTAAAATCATCATCACGAATGACTCCGTTATTGGCATAATCGTGTGGACAAATAGCTTCATCCAGACCATCCAATTCCAGATCTGCTCCGATATTGGCGACTCTTGTTCCGTGCCCGGAATAATAAAAGACAAGAGAATCTCCTTTTACACTTGTGCTGATCATGGATTTCAGATAGTTCAATATATTCGCTCTTGTGGCATTTTGGTTGGTCAGGATTTTAATCTTTGCCGGACTAAAACCACAGATAACCAATGTATTTGCCATATCCCTCGCATCATTTACACAGCCATTAAGGTCCGGACCTCCGTATCCAATGGGTGCATAATCATTAATACCTACGATAAGTGCTTTTTTCATTGTATTAGTTTTAAAAATATTCCCTACTCTGTTTCGGCTTTTCGGGTTCTGCCTTTCTGTGTTTTTTTCTATGACAAAATTCCATCATTCTGAAAGACAAAAACAGAGGAGAAAACCGTATTTTGGAAAAGGAAAAACACCTTTTTGGCTGTATATGAGAATGTTATAAAATAAAAATCCGGCAGCTTGAAAAGCTGCCGGATACGTAAATAGAATGTAAAGATGTTTGTTTTTATAGTATTGAAATAAGATAAATAATGAGAATAGTCAATCAGCACAGATCATGTTTTAAGGCAAAAAGCACCAAACCTGCTCTGTTTTTTATATCCAGTTTTACAAAAACAGAATCTCTGTAGCCATCAATGGTTTTGGGGCTAAGGCACATCTTATCAGCAATTTCCTTGTAGGTAAGTTCACTGCATGCCCATTTTATAAATTCCTTTTCCCGGTCTTTCAGTTCTGAAAGTAAGGATGCATTTTTAGCTTCTTCAGTTTTTACTTTCAATAACTTCTGGGCTACAAAATCAGTATAAAAACTCCCTTTCTCAAATACGGTATCAATAGCCTGAAAGAGAATAGAGGGCTGCATATCTTTGAGTAAATACCCTTTTGCTCCGGCCTTCAGCATTTTAATCAAAATTCTTTCATCATCATCCATGGTCAGGGCAATGACTTTGATATCGGGATAATGCTCGGTAAGCCATTCTGTGGTTTCTATACCATTTTTATAGGGCATATTAACATCCATCAGGACTACGGCGGGTAATTCTGAAGCCTGTTCCACACCTGCAATAAATTCTTCTCCGTTGGGATGATTCATAATTACCCGATATTGAGTGTTTTCTGTGATCATATTTTCCAGGGCTTTGGAAATTAAGGTATGATCATCAACGATCGCTATGGGAATAGTTTTCATAATAAATTTTTGTGATAGGTTATCAATGTTTGTGTTCCTTTATTAAGTTCTGAATGTATAGACAGTTCAGCATGAATCAGTTTGGCTCTCAGTTCCATGTTTTTTAATCCTGAACCGTCCTGAATACTGCTGGTATCAAAGCCTCTTCCATTGTCGGAGATGCTGATGTGTAGTTTCTCACAGTCATCTTCCATCTGTATGGAAACATTTTTGGCTTTGGAATGTTTAAGGATGTTGTTGATACTTTCCTGTACAATTCTGAAAAGAATCAGACCGTGTTTTGGTGAAATATCAATATCCTGTTTTTGAGTGATAAATTCTATTTTTAATAATTTCAGTTTTCTGATCCTCTGAACTTCTCTTTCAATAGACTCTGCCAGCCCGAAATGAATGATCTGTTCAGTGATTAATGTTTTAGACAGGTTTCTTATATCCTGTATGCATTCACCCAATAATTCGTTGAGCTCAATCAGATCTTCTTTTTCGGTATTTTGGAGCTTGGTAATCAATTGGTTTTGGCGCAAACGAACTACCGAAAGTTTTTGACCCAGATCATCATGCAATTCCTGACCGATATAGTTGAGAGTCTGTTCCTTCATTTCTACCTGCGAAGTAGCAAGCTCCTTTTCAAAATGAAGGTCTTTTTCTTTTTGTGCGATCAGCAAGGTTGTTTTTTTCTTGATAAAAACCGCATAAATAAAGATCATTGTCAAGACAACGATGAATAAAGTAATCGTAAAGATGATGACTAAATTATTCTCTTCCATATCTGAAAAGGATTTATCTGATTCTTTCTTGTTTGTTCCAAATTAAACCCAATATGAGTATACCATTACTGATCAGATTCAACATAAATAAAATGAAAAAATAAATAGTTTCCGAAACAGTAGTTCTGAAAAAAAGTATTGGGATGCTTCCAATGAAAAAGATCAGTAAAGCTACTGAAATCCAGAATGGTAAGTAGCTTTTGATTCCCAGTATTTTATCAGAATTAAAGGTTTGGTACAGGAACAAAATAATTGAAAATAACAACAGAAGAATATCTACATAGAGCATATTAAAAGAAAAGTGATGAAGCAGATCATCCTCTGTATAAAACATGACAGCAATATTAAGGACAAAAAGGGCCAGGATGATAACCTGTATCCTTTTGAGCAGCGGAACATACAATAACTGGTAATAGTAAAATAAGTATAAAAAGAATATAATCATTAAAAAACCAATCACGTAAAATATGTCCGTAGGCAGTTTTGTCAGGTCGTAGTAGAAATAACAGAAAATATCAATCAGGGAAAACAACAGATATCCTATGATAAAAAACAAATTCTCCTTTCCGGTTTTTCTATATTTTGTGACCATCAGAGTCATTACTATAATGGATATAACCATAGATATCTGTTTCCCTGTTTCAATATTCCAGTTCATAATCTCGTTTTTATGGCATGGTTCCGGATAACGTTTTTGGAGGAGGTGCCAGATTGGTCATGTTCATAGATTCTATTGAAGGGACATCTGTGTTTTCCTCAGTAGCTTCCGTTCTGGCCATTGGATTGTCTCTTTTTCTTTTCTGTGAAGTAGGTACCAGAAATATGGTTTGATAGCCTGCGTATTCAGGTTTTGCCATTCTGTTTTTAGGATGATTTACAGGGTATTTTCCCATATAAATTCTAATTCCCGGATTTTTTAATTTCTGTTTTTTGGCATTTTCTTTTACATATTTAATATAACCTTCCATGTCTTCCAACGAAAACCAGTACCATCGGGAATCAGGTTCACCGTTCCTGTATTTGGTGAGAATTTCATGATTGGTTCTGGTATATTCATCAAAAAGAACCCGGCCTTCACGATAGCTGATCAGTTTTTTCTTATAACTGTTGCTAACAGGTTCTTTAGGTGGTTCGGAGCAGCGGGTGCAGCTTAGCAGACATAAAGCCAGAATAAGTGCTGCACATAAGGGACTTAAAATCTTAGTAAAAAAGGAAGTTTTCATTTTTATGGTTTTAATTTTATGGAACAAAATTAGCTAACGGCACAACTATAAAAAAGAGGGAAAACACTGTTTTTATCCTTTACTAAATTTACGGCTTTTTAATATTCAGTTGAATATAAAATGTTGATTTGTTTTTATTTTAAAAAAAATATTAATTATGATTATTAAAATAACAATATCTGTTTAGTTCCGAAACTAAGTATAAAAAACAGGACCGGAAATCTATTCCCGGTCCTGTCAAACAAGATTAAGTGTAAAATTTAGCCTTTAAAGGCAAAAAGGATAATTCAAATGTGAACAGATTTTTATTGATTCTTAATCTATGTTTAGGGGAATTGATAGTAATGGTATTTTATTCTTATAAGCCATAATGGCTGTTTTACTCCGGTGGAAAAGAGATTCCACAAGATTGTATTTGTAGGGAACCATGGTCAGCAGATCGGGACTTGTCAACCTTATTTCCTCCTCAATAGCCTTGATGACCTCAATGGATTGAATCATCTTAAAACTGTATTTAATGTCATCCAGGTCATATCCGGAATTCAGGTCAATATCATGAATAACCTCTGCAAAATCTTCCAGCCTTTCACTTACATTGAATACTTCAACCTCAGCATTAAATTCATTAATAAAATAATAGATGTCATTCATGGCAGACCAGGTCATGTTTTTGTGAGTGTCATACGCAAAAAGAATTTTCCGGATTCCCGTATATTCTATGTGGGCAGGAATAATGAGTATCGGCTTTTTAATTCTATGGATCGCCCTTGTCACACTATTTCCTAAAATCCTTTGCTCAAGAGTTTTTTCTGCCATTCCCATCACTATAAAATCGCATTCGTGAAGCTGTATACAGTTTTCGAGCTCTTCAATAAAATTGCCGGAAGCCAGATGATGCCCGGCTTCAATTGTATAGAGTGAGTTAAGTTCAGCGGCTTTGTCTTCCAGTTTTTTCTGATTTTTAAGCGTTTGGGCATAGAAAAAATCGGCCGAAGCCTGTGCATTCAAGGCATGAACAGAAACCGTTTGAAGATTAAAAAGGATAATCCTGTATTTATTTTCTTTTGCCATAGATGCTGCGTAATGCGTGGCATTTTCAGCTTCGTGAGAAAAATCTGTGCAGACAATTATTGTTTTCATTGTACCGGATTTAATACTGCAAAACTATGATAGCCAGCAGTTCGCTGATGATAAAAATAGGGTGACATTGCATAAAATGATGATGAAATGTCTTTTTCAGGTGATGAACCGTCATATCCATTTTAACTCTTGTATTTTACGTTTCAGGGACGGTTTTGGCGGTCTCGTCTAAAATAGAAGATATTCGTCTAAAATCTATTTCTATATTTACATTCATAAAATCCCGGATATGAATAGGATTTCTACCATCAGAAAAAATATAGTACGGAATAAGAAGATTCTTTCTACCATGAAGAGAAGGCTCGTAATCTGGGCAGTAGCGGTAGTTACTTTCTGTGTTTTTTCTTATCTTATTGATCCTTTTGATCCCGTTTGGAAAGAATATTTGGATGCTCCGCTGAGGATGATTCTGGAAGATGCCTCATGGATTGTCTTTTTTTCTATCATCATTTCGGAAGTAAGTATATTTATTGACAGGACACTTAATAAGCTGCTTCCCTGGAGTAACAGAACCGTAAAGCGATTGCTCATTCAATGTTTGATTCAGATCGTGGGAAGTGTTATGATTGTGATTATTATTAATGCAATTGTAGACTGTACTTCTGTAACATTACCTGAAATGGATTCCCGTAAAGAATATACCCTTCTTGGGCAGTGGATTGCAACCAATATTGTAATATCATTGATTATCAGTGCATTTAATACCGTGGATTATTTACTTGAAAACTGGAAAAAAACGGCAGTAGAAGCTGCCCAGCATAAATTGAGAGCATCCAAACATAAACAGGCTGCTATGGCAGCAGAACTTCAGGCTCTAAAACTGCAGATAGATCCCCATTTTATTTTCAATAACCTGAGTGTGTTGTCAGAACTCATTCTGGAAGATCAGCAGCTAGGTTATGATTATTCAGAGAAGTTTGCAAGAGTGTACAGATATCTGTTGGTCAATTCCAAAAAAGATATCATTGCAGTAGAAGAGGAGCTGAAATTTTTAGAATCCTACATCTTTCTGATTGAAAAAAGAATTGGTGAAGGAGTGGTATTCAAAATAGATATTCAGGAAGAATACAGATCAAGATTTACACTTCCTCTGTCTTTACAGCTGTTGGTGGAAAATGCCATTAAACATAACCAAACCTCTAAACTGAACCCACTGGAAATACAGGTTTATACAAATTCTGAAGGAGAGTTGTTGGTTTCCAATACATTTCTACCTTTAATCAATAAGCCGGATTCCTCAGGAGTAGGGCTCACCAATATTATTGCACGGTACGAAATCCTGGGATATCCTAAACCTGTGATTGAAAAAACTGAAGATAAATTTATTGTAAAACTCCCATTGATATGAAGATTAATAAAGTTTTAATCGTTGAAGACGAAAGACCGAATGCTGATCGATTAAAAAGACTGTTGTTGAAGTTAAGACCCCATATCGAAATCCTGTCCGTAGAAGACTCGATTACTTCAACAGTACACTGGCTTGAAAATAATGTCGTTCCGGATGTTATTATGATGGATGTGCGCCTTGCGGATGGGCTCAGCTTTGAAATATTTAACAAGCATGAAATTAAAAGTGCGGTTATATTCACCACAGCCTACGATGAATATGCAGTACAGGCATTTAAATACAACAGTGTAGATTACCTTCTGAAACCTATTGAAGAAGAAGAACTGGATGCCGCTTTAAAACGGTATGAAACCTTTATGGAAGCCGTTCCGGTAGTGGGAACAGCCATTGAAGGACTGCTGAATTATATCCAGCCGAAAGATTACAGAAAACGGTTTTTAATAGCCCATAGAGATGGATATAAAACTGTTCTGGCAGAAGATATCTTATACTTTTATACCGAATTGGGAATCAGCAAAGCCATGTTGAATACCGGAGTGGTGGAGAATGTTCCACAGACGCTGGAAGAGCTTGAAAAACAGTTAGATCCTAAATTCTTTTTCCGGGCTAACAGACAATTTATCATTCATATCAATTCCGTAAAACAGATTTTTAATCATTTTAATGGAAAATTGAAGCTGGAACTGAGAAAGCACCCTGAAATGGAAGTGATTGTAAGCAGGGAAAAAGCTTCTATTTTCAAATCCTGGATGGATTATTAAGATGATTAATCCTTATAAAAAATAACAAAGGCTGTCTTTACATAAGGCAGCTTTTTTGTGCTTTATAGTGAAATACATTCATTTACTTTTATTGATTTTACTCTTATTTCTGTCGGAAAAGCTCTTTTTTATCATATTTATAAGCAAAAACATCTGTTTTCCTTTCATTTTTCCTATCATACGCTTCACCCGCGATTAACGACGCTTCACCCAATTTCTGAATGAATATCCTTATTATATGAAGTTATTTTGCTCCTGTAAAATTTAAAAACCAATGTTATGAATTACAGAAAAGGATATCTGGTACTTTCACTTACGGCTGCAGCGATATTGTATTCGTGTGGTTCCGGGAACAGCCAGGAAAATGCCCAGCAAATGCAGCAGGCATTGCCTACAGATTTTATCCAGGTGAAGTCCGGAGATGCTGAGGTGTCTACAGGATATCCGGGGAGTATTGAAGGGCAGGATAATGTGGATATTAAAGCACAGGTAACAGGATATCTGGAAGCTGTTTATATCAAAGAAGGACAATATGTAAGTAAAGGACAGACCCTTTTCAGAATAAACCCATCGGTATACAACGAACAGGTAAACACCAATGAAGCGGCCTTGAAATCTGCCCTTGCAGCCCAGGAAACAGCAAGACTTGAAGTGGAAAAGCTGAAACCCCTTGTAGAAGGAAAAGTAGTTTCTGATATGCAGTTGAAAACAGCTCAGGCAAGTTATAAAGCAGCATCAGCACAGGTAGCACAGGCACAGTCTTCTTTGGGATCATCAAAGATCAATGCCAATTTTACCTACATCAAAGCTCCCGTGAGCGGATATATTGGAAGAATTCCAAACAGGGTAGGAAACCTTATCAGTCCGTCTGATGCATCTCCGTTGACAACCCTTTCAAGTATCAACAGTGTGAATGTCTATTTCTCAATGAATGAAGCTGATTTTATTGCTCACAGCAGATCGGCAGCATCAGGAAATACGGCAGAAGATGTAGAACTTATCCTTGCAGATGGCTCTACTTATTCTCTTAAAGGAAAATTGGAAAATGCCAGCGGAAACTTCGATAGAAATACAGGAAGCATCCAGATGAAGGCCGTTTTTCAAAATCCCGATAAATTATTGAGAGCAGGCGGTACAGCAAGAGTCATGATTCACAATGCCCTGAATGGAGTGGTTAAACTTCCTAAAACATCAGTAAAAGATATTCAGGACAGATTTTTTGTCTATAAACTGAATGGTAAGGATAAAGTGAAAATGACTCAGATTACCGTTTCAGGAAGTACATCTCAGGATTACTTTATCAAAGAAGGTGTGAGTGCAGGAGACAGGATTGCCATCAACAGAATTGATGCCCTCACGGATGGAGCACAGGTTGTTGCGACAACAGTTCCTTTGAAATAGTTGTATAACCATTCTTAGAAAATTCAAAAATGTTAAAAAAGATAATAGACCGTCCGGTACTGGCGACGGTAATATCCCTGATCATCGTAATTTTAGGGATCATAGGATTAAACCAGCTGGCGGTGACCAGATTCCCGGACATTTCTCCGCCTACCATCACCGTTTCAGGATCATATCCGGGAGGAAATAGTGAAACCGTAATTCGTTCTGTGGTAACTCCGCTGGAAGAGCAGATCAATGGAGTGGAAGATATGGAGTACATGAAATCTACCGCAAGTAATGACGGTACATTTTCCATCTCCATTATATTCAAACAGGGAGTGAATGCCGATCAGGCCGCCGTGAATGTACAAAACAGAGTACAGCAGGCCACTCCGATACTTCCACAAGAAGTAGTGAGAATGGGATTGACTACATCCAAACAACAGAACAGTATGGTATTGATTTTCAATATTTATACTGAAGATAATAAGCAGTATGATGAAACATTCCTGCAGAACTTTGCAAACATTAACCTGATTCCACAGGTGAAAAGGGTCAAAGGAGTAGGGCAGGCTATGGTCTTCGGGTTGAAGGATTATTCTATGAGAATATGGTTAAATCCTCAGAAAATGTCTTCTTACGGACTTGAGCCTGCAGATGTTTCCAGAGCAATTACAGATCACAGTTTAGAATCTGCACCAGGTAAACTTGGGGAAGAATCTGATGCCGCCTTAGAATATGTAATCCGATATAAAGGAAAAAAGAACAAACCGGAACAATATGAAAATATTATTGTTAAAAATACCGGAAGTCAGGTCATCAGACTAAAAGATGTTGCCCGAGTAGAATTCGGAGCGATTTCAAATACGGGAGACAACCTTTCCAACGGGAAAAATGCTGTTACTGTAGCGATCATGCAGACTACAGGATCTAATGCCAATCAGATTGAAATAGGAGTGAATAAAGCTCTTGACCAGTTGTCAAAATCATTTCCTCCAGGTATCAAATATACCAAGGTAATGAGTACCAAAGAAAGGTTGGATGAAGCTACAGGACAGGTAAAATCTACTTTGATAGAAGCTTTTATCCTTGTATTTATTGTAGTGTTTATCTTCTTACAGGATTTCAGGTCTACCATCATTCCGGCAATAGCCGTTCCGGTAGCAATTATCGGGACATTCTTCTTCCTTCTGGTTTTAGGATTTACCATCAATGTGTTGACTCTTTTTGCTCTTGTACTGGCGATCGGTATTGTAGTGGATGATGCCATTGTAGTTGTAGAAGCCGTCCACAGCAATATGGAAGGAACGGATCTTTCAGGAAGAGAAGCTACGCACAAGGCGATGAGTGAGATCACAGGAGCAGTTATTTCCATTACACTGGTAATGTCTGCAGTGTTTATTCCAATCGGGTTTATGTCAGGTTCTGCAGGATTATTCTATAAGCAATTTGCCTATACATTAGCAATAGCGATTATTATTTCAGCGGTCAACGCATTGACGTTAACGCCTGCTTTATGTGCAGTATTTTTGAAAAATAACCATTCAGGAGAAGGAGAAAAACCCAAAGGATTCGGACAAAGGTTTGCGGTAGCATTCAATGCCGGATTTAACAATATGACGAACCGTTATGCAAAAGGAGTTCGGTTTTTAATAGGAAGAAAATGGATTGCAGGAGGACTGGTTATCGCAATTATCGGTGTTGCAGGATGGTTAATGTCAAGCACTCCGAAGAGTTTTGTTCCAATGGAAGATGATGGGTTCTTTATGTATACCTTAAGCATGCCGCCGGGAACCGCATTAACCAAAACGACAGAAGTTTCGAATAAGATCAATACCATTTTAAAAGGGGTAAATGCGGTGCAGGAAAATACTTCCATTACTGGATATAACCTGCTTAGCAACAGTGCAGGACCAGCTTACGCAATGGGATTTGTTAAGTTAAAACCTAAAAAAGAAAGAGGTGAAGTTCAGGATATTCAGGCCGTTGTAGATATGGCTAACGAAAAACTGGGAGTTATTAAAGAAGGAAGTGTAATGACCTTCAGAATGCCTCCGGTAGAAGGATACGGAATGACGAATGATGCAGAAATTGTCCTTCAGGACCGTATGGGAAGAGATCCTCAGGTTTTTAAAGCCAAAGCAGATGAACTGATTGGACAGCTGATGAAGGTTCCGGAAGTAGCTTTTGCCTATACCATGTTCAGGGCAGACTATCCACAAATGGAACTAGAAGTAAATGAAGATAAAGCCAAACAGCTTGGGGTAAGCATTTCAAACCTGTTGGGAACTGTTCAGACGTATTTCTCAGGAGATCAGTCTCAGAATTTCTCAAGATTCGGGAAGTTCTACAGAGTCAATATTAAAGCTGACGGAGTTTTCAGAATGGATGAGCAGGCATTCAATGATATCTTCGTAAAGAATGAAAAAGGAGATATGGTTCCGGTGAATACCCTGATCACTTTGAAAAAAGTCTACGGTCCGGAATCCGTTCAACGTTATAATCTTTACAACTCATTAAATATCAACGTATCTCCAAAACCAGGAGTAAGTAATGGAGAATTAATGGGAAAACTGGAGCAGACCTTAAGCAAATTACCCTCTGATTACAGTTATGAATGGACAGGATTGAGTCTTGAAGAAAAGTCTGCAGGAAACCAAACCATCGCCATCTTTGGGTTGTGTCTGCTTTTTGTATATCTGCTTTTAGCGGCGCAATATGAAAGTTACATCCTGCCTCTTGCGGTAATGCTTTCCATCCCAACGGGTATTGTAGGAGCATTCTTAGGAATAAAAGCGATCGGGCTGGATAATAACATCTATGTGCAGGTAGGATTGATTATGCTTATTGGTTTGCTGGCTAAAAATGCGATCCTTATTGTAGAATTTGCCATACAAAGGCGAAAAGCAGGTCTTTCGATTCTGGATTCTGCATTGGAAGGAGCAAAGGCGAGATTACGTCCGATCATCATGACTTCATTAGCCTTTATTGTAGGGATGATTCCGCTGATGATTTCCACAGGAGGAATGGCCTCAGGAAACAAGTCAATCAGTACAAGTGCAGCAATGGGAATGTTGAGCGGAGTGGTTTTAGGAGTTTTTGTAATTCCTGTACTATACATGTTCTTTCAGTATCTGGATGAGAAATTCTCTACCAAAAAGAAGTATAATACAATAGAAAATCAATTGACAAATGAGAATATTTAATATAAAGAATTTCCTTATTTCAGGCGCAATGGCATCACTGCTGATGTCTTGTGCCATAGGGAAAAAATATACAAGAACAGATCTTCAGATTCCTGAAACTTACAAAGAACAGGTACAGGTTACAGGAGATACTGTAGTGCTGCCATGGAAGACTTTTTTCAAAGATCCTAAATTGATTGGGTTAATAGATAAAGCCCTTTCAAGAAATAACGAAGTACATGTTGCCCTGAAAAATATTGAACAGCTGGATCTGATCTATAAACAAGCCAAGCTGGGGCTGATGCCGACATTGGATTTAACCGCTGGGGCGAACAGAAGCTGGGCATCCAAAAATACCCTTAACGGCTCTCTTAATGAACAGTTTGTTGGAACAAAGTATATGGATGATTTCAGTGCTGCACTGAGGCTTTCCTGGGAAATAGATATCTGGGGAAAAGCTAAAATGCAGAAAGAATCTGCTGCTGCAGAATATTTTGGACAGAAGGAAAACTTAAATGCCATTAAAAGCAGAATTGTAGTTCAGGTAGCACAGGCTTATTATAACCTTATCAGTTTGGATGAACAACTGAAAATAGCTGAACAGAATATCGAACTCAGCAACAACACGCTTAAAATGATGAATCTTCAGTTTACGGCCGGACAGATTAATTCATTGGCTGTTCAGCAGTCAGAAGCCCAAAAGAAAACTGCCGAGTTGTTAATCCCTTTGGCAAAACAGAATATTTCTATCCAGGAAAATGCTTTGAGTATTCTTTGTGGAGAATATCCCACCGGAATAGAAAGAGAAGGAAATCTTAAAACAATGATTCCTGAAAATAGATTGTCAGAAGGATTGCCTGCCCAACTGCTGAGCCGCAGACCGGATCTGAAAATGGCAGAATTTAACGTAATCAGCCTGAATTCTAAAACCGGACTGGCAAAAGCAGCCATGTATCCAAGCATCAGTCTGAGTCCGCAAATAGGAGTGAATTCCAATAAATTCAGCTCATGGTTTGATATTCCGGGATCTATAACGAAAGCAATCGCAGCCAATCTGACAGCCCCGATTTTTCAGAAAAAACAATTGAAAACTGCTTATGAAACAGCATTAATTGAGCAGGAAAAAGCAGCTATCAATTTTAAACAATCTGTCATGACCGCTGTGGGAGAAGTTTCTGATGCTATGGCCAAATCTAAAGGTTCCTCAGAAAGACTACAGCTTTTGGAACAGAGAACAGCCATTCTGGATAAAGGAATCAATGATGCTCTGAAATTGTATAAAAGCGGTATGGCAACCTATCTGGAAGTAATCACCGCTCAGAACAATAAACTTCAGAATGATCTGGAAGCCATCAACGTTACCCTTGAAAAATTAAATGCTGAGGTTGATCTTTATAGATCGCTCGGAGGAGGAGTACAATAACACAGAACTGATCCATAATAAAAAGGAAGCTATACCTATAGTTTCCTTTTTTGCTATTCAGGAAGCAGGAATACAGCTTAATTTTTACAACAGGTACGGAATTTGCAGAAGAGTGGTGAAATTTTATATTCATTAAATCAATAAGTTATGTGAAAATTTATCTTTTTTTCAAAAATACATGCAAGATTTTTGAAAAGTGAGATTTATATAGATGAGTACTCGAAAATAATTAATGTTTAACGAAAAAGTAATGCAATGAAAAAATTGACAGTACCCCGATTTTTGATAACAGTTTTAATGGTTTTTGTAGGATTTACCTTATCCTCTTGTCTTAATGATGACAGTCCGGAAATTCCGCCTGTTAAAATGGATGACTTAAAAGGAAACTATAAAGGGAAGCTTATAATTGTGCAGGGAAATAGCAAAAGAGAAGGAGTAAAAGATTTTAAAGTAAAGAAAGATACCATCTCATTTGCCGAATTTCCAATTACCGAAATTGTAAAGACGGTAGTGAAAGATCCTGCAAAAGCAGAAGCCGCTTTAAAGACAATGGGAAAAATAAAGTATGATCTTCAATATGCAGCAGTGATTAATACTGCGAATAACGTAATAGAACTTACTTTAGCTCCTAAAGCAATGGAACTTCAGATTCCTGTAGATGGTGTTAATAAAAAAACGGTTGTAGAATTCATCTCTAAGCAAAAAGGGTATTACGTAGGTATGGATCAAACACTTAGGTATGCTCTTACAGCAGATAAAATTACAGTAGACGGTACATTGGTTACTCCTTATGAAGTGATTGACTATAATTTCCCATTCTGTATAAAAAATTAATTAATAGATATTATCATAAATGGATTGCGCTTTATTACTAAGATGCAATCTATTTTTGCTTGACAGTTTTATAACGTCCCAGTGGATACGGAGGCAGTAGCAGCATATGGAAGAAAGTAAAGAACAGATTTTGGTAAAGCACCTTCTGAAGAAGGAGGAGGCTGCATGGAAAGAGCTTTTTGGAGCTTATTCCAGAAATCTGACCTATGTATGCTCCCGTTATCTGGCAGAAAAAGAAGATGTTCATGATGTACTCCAAAACAGCTTTATCAAAATGTTCCGTTCGATAGAATCTTTTGAGTACAGGGGAAATGGTTCTTTAAAAGCCTGGATGACCCGTATTACAGTGAATGAATCTTTGAAGCACATTAAACAGAAAGGAGATTTTAAATCAGCCATTGAAGTAGATGATCTTCCGGATATGCCTAATGAAGAAGAACCGGATTTTGAAGAAATTCCCCGAGATGATATTATGATGATGATCAGGTCTCTTCCTGAAGGATACAGAACTGTTTTTAACCTGTTTGTATTTGAGAAAAAAAGCCACAAAGAGATTGCCGGAGTATTGGGAATTGCAGAAAATTCTTCTGCATCACAGTTTCACCGTGCAAAAGGACTGCTTGTTCAGAAAATAAAAGAATTTAAAATGTCAAAAAAAGCACAATATGAATAATGAATGGTTAAATAACCTGCGAAGCAGAATGGACGACCATGAAGAGGAAGTGCCGGAAGGATTGTGGGATGACATCAAAGGTGAATTGTTTTCTGAAGAAGAAAATAACAGCATCCCCGGATTTATTCCTCAAGTTCATGAAGGTGGGGCAGGCAAGAAAGAAAGAACCATAGGTAAAGGACAGAAATCCTTATTCTATCGAATCGGAGGTATTGCTGCTGCTATTACATTATTGTTTTTACTGATGAAAATACTGCCTCAGAATGATACAGAAAAAATCTTGTCTCATAAACCTGAAGAGGTAAAAAAAGATGATAAAAATTCTTTACAACCTATAAAAACTGAACAGGTTTCAGGAAGTGAAGTACAATCACAGGCAGATGCTTTTTTAGCAGAAAATATAGTGAAGACAGAAAATCCGAAGGAAGGATTGACACAAAGCTATTCGGCTCCCGGAAAGAAAAATGAAATAGGGAATATTCAGGATATTATTAAACTGCCAACGGCTTCAGAAGCTTTTCAGCAGGAAAGCAAAATTGCTCAGAAAGTATCTCCCGTAGACGATACTGTGAAAGAATCGGTTATAGAAAAGAATGCGGATGAGGTTCTTTTTGAACAGGAAAAAATAAAAGAATTATATGCCGAAAATACAAAGCCCAGTACGAAAAAATCACGAGATAAAAAATCATGGATGCTGGGTCTGCTTACCGGTAATATTGCTTCCAATTCTGCAGAACAGCAGTTTCCCGGATATGCTTCAATTACTGGAAAAGTGATGAATGTGGAGCAGGTATGGACGACTTCTGTATATCATGATGATCCTCTGATGGCCATATTGCTTGCCAATCAAAGCCAGCCGGTAGAAGCGAGGATCAGACACAAAGTACCCGTTACATTCGGCCTTTCTGTCTACTATAATTTAGGAAAAAGATGGGGAATAGGAACAGGACTGAATTATACCAAACTGTCTACTGAACTCCATTCCGGAAGTGACAATAATTATATTAAAGGAGATCAGACGGTTCATTATTTAGGAATTCCTGTTCAGGTCAATTATAATGTCATTCAAAAAGGAAGATTTACGGGTTATATAACAGGTGGAGCTCTCGTGGAAAAACCTATATCAGGAAATATCACCACAACGTACGTTGTTAATGATCAAATAAAGGAATCTTCAAAAGAACGCCTGGAACCAAAACCTTTACAGTTTTCTGTGAACACGGCGGTAGGCTTTCAGCTGAAGCTCATTGATAAAGTAGGAATTTATGCAGAACCGGGAATAGGATATCATTTTAAAGAAGAAAATGCGCCCAATACCATTTACAAAGAAAAACCCCTTCATTTTAATATGAAATTTGGAATAAGAGTGCTGTTGGATTAATGTTGAGGATTATAAAATAACACCAAACTTAATAATCTTTATATATGAAAACAAAACTAATTTTTTTAGTGTTTTTACTATTCAGTATTTTGAATATAAAAGCACAATGTGCCCCAACAATTACCAGTGCGAGGCTTGGGCAAAAATATCCGGGAACGATCTTATTCTGTAGTACGGAAGACGAAATCCTTTCCACAACACAGACGTACGCAAGCTATCAGTGGTATAAACAGGAATGGACCTGGCAGACTCCTAATAACAATCCATGGGTAGCCATTCCGGGAGCTACATCACAGCAGTTAACGATTAATGGCAGCGAACAGTTGAATTATTTTAAAGTAATCGTTTCCGAGGGCGATTGTACCGCAGAAAGTCCAACTGCATTTGCAGACGGCTTTGTATACGGTCTTCCGGCTATGATGAGCACTTATACGCCTGGAACATATCAGGAAAATGCGGGAACAGTGAATGTCTGCAACGGTGCTTCTGTTCAGTTTGATAATATATTTCCTGTAGTATACGGAAAGCACACCTGGTTCAGATGTGTACCAAGCAGCAATCCTCCGGTAGTAGGAGATCCCTGTATCATTCCTGGTGTTGTAGGAGATACTTACGTGGCTACCAGTTCAGGAAAGTATGGATTTTATGCCTGTACGGAATATTGCCCTGATCAGTGTGAGATGTTAGACCCGTTTGCATTTGTAGAACTGAATTTCGGAGATTGGGAATTCTGCGGCAATTTGGGAACAGGAGAAACAAAAGTTAAAAACAATAATCTGAAAATCTACCCGAATCCTACGGCACAACACCTTTATATCGGGAAAGAATCAGATAAAGTTTACAAGGAAGTTATCATCATAGATATGTCCGGAAAGCTTGTCCTGAAGAAAGCTGATCACCAGTACAATCAGCCCATTGATGTCAGCCAGCTGGTACCCGGAAATTATATTATTGTTTCTAAAGGAACAGATGGCAGCGAATACAAAAATAGATTTATAAAGAAATAGGATTACATAATCTGAAGATGCTAAAATATTGATTGTGGGAAGGAAGAATGGATGTCAGACGAGGGATGTTCCTTGTATTGAAGAAGAACTAAAGTGATTTATTTTAATACTTTACGCTCATAGATACATTTCATCCTTGTTAATCTAATGACGGTCATAATTACCCCCAAAAGGAGCTCACTCTCTCTGGCATCCGCCTTCCTGACTTACACTTAATTTTTTCAGTAATTCAGATGACATAATCATTTTCGTTAGTTTTTAATAATGGTTGGGTCGGTACAAATCTCTTTGTACCGATTTTTTTATGTCCCCCTTTTTGAATAAATATTCTCTAGCCCTATGTTTTGCTTTTTATATGACTTTTTTCATACAGACAACAATAGAGTACAATCATGGTTTTGTATTTACATCTGAATGTAAGCCTGTTACAATTTTAAAAGGAATTTATAAATAATCCAACATTAATTATAATTAGAACAATTAAAAATAAAGCCTTTTTCCTTTGGGAGTTTACAGGTGAACCTTTAATTTTGCTATTTATAATAATTATAAATAATGAAATTGTATCAGCGTATTTTTATCTTTCTCATTTTTACCCTTACAATTTCCCTCATTAAAGCACAGGATGCTGGTTTTACAGTTCAAGGAGCTGTACAGGATCATACAATGCAGGGATTAAATGGAGTAACTATTTTTGTTGAAAACACAAAAATAAATACAAAAACCGATCAAAACGGAAATTTCAAGATTAGTTACAAGAAGGGAGAAGCTACCTTAGTATTCAGCCTGGATGGCTACAAAAAACTCAAAAAGAAAATAAACTTCGGCAGTGGAGTATCTCCCGTAAATATTCAGTTAGCTGAGGATCGTGCGGCTGTACAAGAAGTTGTAGTTCACGGCAAAGGTAAAGTAAAAGCACTGCAAGACGGTGCTTTTACTGTTAATGCTATAGATGTTGCTAAATTGGCCAATACCACGGCAGATCTTAATCAGGTTCTGAACAGAACCACAGGGATTAAAGTCCGTCAACAGGGAGGTATAGGTTCCGATTATAATTTCTCTATCAACGGAATGTCTGGTAAAGCTGTGAAATTCTTCATAGATGGCGTTCCTTTGGAAATGCTAGGAAAAGGAGTGGATCTGAGTACATTGCCTGTAAATATGGCAGACCGTGTAGAGATCTATAAAGGGGTAGTTCCTATCCATTTAAGTACGGATGCAATGGGTGGTGCGGTTAATATTATTACGCCGTCAAGCAGCAGAAATTACCTGGATGCAAGTATAAGCCTAGGTTCTTTTAATACACAGCGTATCAATCTGAATGGACAGTTTAAAGACGATAAAACAGGAATTATCCTGCGTATCAACAGTTTTTATAACCATTCAGATAACAACTACCTGATGAAGGATATGAAAATTTGGAATGCTGCTAAAAACGAATATGAGTTAAAAGACCTGAAACGTTTTAATGACAGATATCAATCTGTTTTTGGGATGGCTGAGGTAGGATTAGAAAACAAAAGCTGGGCAGATTCTTTCTTTGTAGGAATGTCACAATCAGTTTTTGATAAACAGATCCAGACCGGTTCCAATCAGGAAGTAGTATATGGCGGGGTAAAGCAAAACGGAGAGGCTCATAATTACTTTATGAAGTATAAAAAAACAGGACTATTCAATGATCATCTTGATGTGAATGTGTATGCAGGTTTCTCAAAAAGTGTTCAGAAAGCAACAGATACACTTATGCGTAAATACAGCTGGGATAACACTTTTGAACCTTCTGCTACAAGTGAAAAAGGAGGAAGAACTATTATCATGCAGCATGAAGACCGTCTTTACTCACAGCTAGGAGCTACTTACAAAATAGTTGAACACCACAAGCTTATCTTCAATTATGTCCTTGATTACCTTAAGAATACCACATTCAATCAACTTGAAGAGGAAAAAAAGAATGTGCCTCCGGCGAAGATGACCAAACAGATCTTATCTGTGGCATATCAACAGGAGTTTTTCAATAAGTATTGGACTAATATTTTCTTTGCTAAATACTATCAGGTAGGACTTCAGAAAATGGTTTTCGATCCGGTGACCAGAACAGATAATCCGGCAAAGGATAATTTTAGCAGTTGGGGCTACGGCTTCGCTACCACAGTAAAAATTACAAAAGGATTGGGAATAAAAGGATCTTTTGAACGCTCTTATCGTTTGGTAGAACCACAGGAAATTTTCGGAGACGGGGTTGCTGTAACCAGTAATATGAATCTGAAGCCTGAAACCAGTAATAATGTAAACGTAGGTTTGTACTATGGCCACCATTGGGGTCAGCATGCTTTCCGTATAGAAGGGGCAGGGTATATTCGTGATACAAAGGATTTTATTTATACCGTTCCCAATTTATATAACAGTACTTTCAAATATGAAAACCTGTCTAATATCTTTACCCGCGGACTGGAGGGAGAGATAAGTTACCAATACAAAAGACTCCTGAACGTGTTAATGAATGTGAGCTACAACAAAGCTTATGACAATACAAAATTTGCCAATAACAGTGAAGATGTCGTTTCGGCTACTTACAAAAAGGATGTTCCCAACCAGCCTTGGTTATTTGGAAATGTAAATGTAAGCGTTGGTAAAGACGACTGGTTTCAGAAAGACAGCAGGATAGAGCTTTACTACGGGCTGCAGATGACAGAATGGTTCTACAAAAACTGGAAATCCTATGGAAATCCACGAAACATTCCAATCATTCCAAGACAAACCCTTCACAACATAGGGATAAGCTATTCCATGAAGAACGGGAGGTATAATCTGGCGTTCGATGTAAGCAACATTGGGGATGCACTGGCCTATGACAACTTTAAACTTCAGAAGCAGGGACGTGCTTTCTATGTAAAATTCAGATATCTACTTAAGTAAAAAGATCATGACACATTATTTCAAAAACAGTATACTTTTAATACTTGTATGTTTAACCCTTTTTAGCTGTGAACGCGAACCTGGTTCCGGCGAATCTGAAAGTGGCGAAAAAGACTATAAATATTTTTTACTTTCCGCTCTTGGAAGCTGGCCCAATACTGTACATTACATGACAGCTACCAATGACCTGACAAAAGGTGAAATGGATATTACCAAAGAAGGAGATGAAATTAACTCCAAAGGAACTTACTCCTATATTGTAAAAAATGGCTTTATCTACAACTATAAAACCGATCAGGGCATCTTCAAAAAATTTAAATATACGCACGATAGGCTGACGACGGTAAAAGAAGTGCCTTATACCTATATCAGTGATATTGCCAGTTATGTTTGGATAGATGATCATACTTTGGTTGTTGTAGGAGATACAGGAGATGGTCAGCATATACGCTATACTGTTTTCAATGCCACAGACCTTAGTATTATCCGGCAGGGTGAGATTGAAGGATTTCAGCCTTTCCCAAATGCTTATAATTTCTATTCGCTGGGCGCTATGACGTATATGGATGGACAGATCTATTTGCAATACAGCTTCCGCAATGGTAAATGGCTCACTCCTGAATATTACAATTTTGCTGTAATAGATTATAATACCTTCAAAGTAAAAAATTCCATAACGGATAACCGAAGTTCTGGGGTAGCCAATGGTTCTCCTTATTTTAAAACTACTTTTACAAAAGATAAAGAAGCATTTTATTATACATGTTTTCCACGGGCAGGAGCAGGAACAAGTGATATTTTCCTTTTCAGGGCTCTCAAAGGGGCAACTTCACCTGATGCAGGATATCAGATCAATCTTACCAATCTTGTCGGGGGCAAGCCTTTGGAAACAGTTATCGATTATATTGGTAATAATAAAATGGTAGTTCTGTATCGTGATCCCGCATTAGGAGACAGCTACAATGGCCGGTATGCTATTATAGATATCGAAACCAAGCAGTTGGTAAGGGTTCTGGATGAATTGCCGGGAGATGAACCGTACGAACAAGGGATGTTTGTTCAGAATAACAAATTATACATTGCTGTAAATACCAATAAAGGAGGGAATTTTGTCTGGATTTATGATCAGCAAACTGATAAAATAACTAGAGGAATGAAGCTTCCCAATAGTATTTCCGGATTTGCCCGTTTCGATAAATTATATGACTAATTATAGCATATTTATTTGATAAAAAACCGGTTCTCAAAATTTTTGAGAACCGGTTTTTTGTTAAATTATTGTCGATACTTTGTTTAAAAAAAACCTTGACAAGGCTGTACTAAAATGCCCGGATATAATTGGGTTAAAGTTTATAGTTGAATGAAAGCGTTACCACACGGCTGTCCAGATTGTATTTTTGTCGGATGGTAGAGCTGAAATTATTTCCTGTTACCCGGTAATTATTGGTCTTTAATAAATCCGTTACTGCAAGTTTTACGGTTGCTTTATCCTTTAATAATGTTTTAGAAACCCCTAATGTCAGGTCAAAATAAGCATCGCGGATAAACAAGCCAATATTAGATTTCGAAAAATACTGCCCATTAGCCTCTGCTTTCAATCCTTTTGCAATGCTAAAGCTATTTTGTGCATTTAACGTAAATGCCAGTTGAGAACTGTTGACCGAGTAATTCTGATAATTGCCCTTATATTCACTGTTGAATATATTCAGCATAGAAGTAAGTGACCACCATTTAAAAAGCTTTGTAGTGGCTGTAATATTGGCGCCATATACATAAGATTTATTTAGATTATCCTGAGTTTTTACGAGGATTCCTGTGTCTGGCTGATAGTTGTATACTTCTGTCATTACATCATTTGTAACACTAAAATAGGCTGATGCAATAATGTATTTTCCCCAGGTATATCCCAATTCTGTTGCGTGGGTAAATTCCGGATTCAGATTGGGGTTTCCTTGCCAGTAATTGAAAGGATCATCATAAAAGCGGAACGGATTCAAATCGAAGTGACTGGGTCTGTTGATTCTTTTACTGTATGAGGCATAAAATCCATGTTGATCATCCATCTGGTATTTGATTGATGCACTGGGAAAAAGATTTGTATAATCTCTTTTTCGTTGTTCCCCGGAAGTTTTTTGATTGATATCTGTATGGGTTATTTCTGTTCTTAACCCCAGTTGGAATGTCCATTTCGTAAGATTAAGTTTGTAGTTGGCATACAATGCATGTATCTGCTCCTTGTATGCATATTCATTACTTGCTTTATCATCATTAATCCATTCATTATCCTGCTCTATAAAATACTCAGAAGGATTGTTATTAGACTTTATAGTAGATTTTAACCCTGTTTCCAGATTATGCATTTCGCTAAAAGGTAGAGTAAAGTCTACCTTAGCATTGAAAACCTTCAGGCGGGAAGCAATGTTGCCTTTTCTGTTGTTGAATTTCTCTGGTCCCAGATTCACCAATGCATCTGAAATCTGATTCTGGCGGGAAGAAAAACGTGAAGTTTCGTATTCCAGATCCACATCTACCTTATAATCCTTATCATTGAAGATATGCGTACCTTTTAAATTATAGGTATAATCGTACCAGTTTTCCTTGCTTTTATTATCTGAAAGTACATGAGCAAACAGGTTATCTATCGGCTGGAATATTCTGTTTTCCCCTTTCGAAAAATCTTCATATCGTCCTATCTTAGCATCAAATAAAGCACCAATAGTTGTTTTGTCGCTAAAAGCATAATCAGCGCCAAACTTAAAGTTATTAGAAGTTAAAGGCTCATTGGTCATTGAATTCTGATCTGTTCTCCTGGTTATTTGTTGAGATTGTTTTTCATCGAAGAAAATCTGGCTAAAGTTTCGTCTTTCTTCTTCGCCACGAAAGGTATAGCTGTAGTCTCCATGTAGAGAGAGTTTATGATGAGTATAGTTCAGGCTCAATCCTGTATTTACTCTGCTTTTACGGCCTCTTCCTCCGTTCAGATAATAGTTGCCACTCAGTCCTTCTGATGAGCTTTTTTTCAGTACAATATTAATGATGCCGGCATTTCCTGCAGCATCATATTTAGAGGAAGGATTGGCAATTATTTCAATATTTTTCACCAGTGTGGAATTGGTAGAACGCAACAGGTTAGCAAGTTCTTTTGCAGAGAGCGAGCTCAGCTTACCGTTAATCATTACACTTACTCCTTTTTTGCCTCGTAATGAGAGTTCACCTTCTTGCGAAACTACCACACCGGGAGTTTTGCCAAGCAGTTCCAAAACAGAAGTGCCATCAGACAACACACTATTCTCTACATTAAAAATCATTTTATCAGCTTTTTGCTGGAAAACGGCTTTACTCCCTTTTACTACGATGCCGCTGATCTCTGAGATTTTATCCGTTTGTATAGAATCGTTCTGGCTTTCAGTTTGTCCGTAGGCATTCAGACTCGCCATTAAAGGGAGCCATATATAGTGTTTCTTCATGATAATAGATTTAGGTTGTTGGTTTTTTTTTATTTTTTCTTCCCCACCAGATCATGAATCCGGTTATGGGCAATGAGGCACAGAATAAACTCATGATAAAGGCCAGAATTTTTCCGGGCATTCCAAAAAAAGCTCCCACGTGTAGATCATACGTAGCATCTGTAGCTCTTTCAGCCATAGGTTTGTCTTCGTGGGGATGGTTAAATAAAAGCTTCCCGGAATGCTCATCGAAAATCATCATCGAAGACTCGGCATAAGTGAATTCCTTATCCTTGATCCATATGCTTAAATTATCGTGTTTGTGATCTGCTTCAGCATGGTCTTCCAGATCAAGTCCAAAAGAATAAGCTTTTGGATAATGAGTTTTTACCTGTTCTATGATACGGTCTATGGTTGTTGCAGTCTCCACAGATTCGGGAGCGGTTGTTTTATATTGACTGTAATCTGGGGTAGCAGTGGAAAAGCCATTGAGTAATGCATATACCCACACCTGGGTAATCCGGAACGAATACATAATACCGGTAATGGCTACAACAATCGCCAGAAAAGAGGCGTAAAAGCCAAGGATATTGTGTACGTCATAATTTTTACGTCGCCAGCCTTTTACCTTCTCCCAACGGAACCATAGACGCTGTTGACGCATTTTTTTATTCTTCGGCCACCATAGGATAATTCCGGTAATCAGCATTATGACAAAGATGATGGTAGATATTCCCACGATAGTACCGCCAATTTTATTGCTTAGCAGTAATGAGCGGTGCAGGGTCATGCAGATAAAGAAAGGATTATTTTTTACATCATATATGGCAAGTACCTTTCCTGTGTATTGATTGACATAAACGTTTTTAAAAACAATGAAGGTATTGAAGTGATTCCAACCTTCTTCATTAACTTTAATCAGTCCGAACTGATAAGAGCGGGCGGGATCTATAGGAATAGTTACTTCATCTGTTTTTACGATTTCACTTTTCAGCTGGGCATTCACAATATCTTTTAACTCGCGTATAGGAATTGGCTTCTTATGCTGAATATCTTTTTCTCCATGAAAGGTAGTGTCCTTGCGTAATGCAGCGGTAATGTCCTCATTGAAAACAAAAAATGCACCTGATAAAGAAACTATCAATACAATAATACCTGAAAACAATCCGAGCCATAAATGAGCTTTCAGAATATATTTTTTGAAGGTCCCTTTGGATTTTTTATGACCGGTCTGCTGCATTTAATATCTATTTAGTCTTATTAAAAATAATAAATTACAAATATAACGCTATTTATACTAATTCTAAACAGTAAGATGGCTTTATTTCTCCTTTAAAACCTGATTTTTATTAGCAGGTATGCTATCCGAGCCATATGAAAATCTTAATAGTCTTGAAGAATCTATCCCAATGCTTTTTTATTGATATCTTTTTAGATATACTTATTTACATAGAAAATCATTAATGTAACTTGCAGATTTTCAAAATACTATATTGTTTACTTTTACTTCAAAAACACACCATGCTGATCAAAATTTATGGAAGTGCCATTCATGGAGTGGCCGCACAGACCATTACTATTGAAGTAAATGTAGATACCGGAGGAGTAGGATACCATCTTGTAGGCCTCCCGGATAATGCGATTAAAGAAAGCAGTTACAGAATCTCTGCAGCACTGAAAAATGTAGGATTTAAAATTCCCGGAAAGAAAATTACCATTAATATGGCTCCTGCCGATCTCAGAAAAGAAGGTTCAGCATATGATCTGAGTATAGCGATCGGGATTTTAGCTGCTTCAGATCAGATTTTGGCGGAGGAAATTGAGAATTATATTATTATGGGCGAGCTTTCTCTCGACGGAAGCCTGCAGCCTATCAAAGGTGTTTTACCTATTGCTATTCAGGCAAGAGAAGAAGGCTTTCAAGGAATTATTCTCCCTAAACAAAATGCCAGAGAAGCTGCTATTGTCAGTGATCTTGAAGTATATGGGGTAGAAAATATCAGACAAGTTATTGATTTCTTTAATGAAGGAAAACCACTTGAAAAAATGACGTTGGATACCAGAAAAGAGTTTCATGAGAAGATCAACAATTTTCCTTTTGATTTCTCCGAGGTTAAAGGTCAGGAAACCGCCAAAAGAGCAATGGAAGTTGCAGCAGCAGGCGGTCATAATATCATTTTGATCGGTCCGCCCGGAAGTGGAAAAACGATGCTGGCCAAAAGAGTTCCCAGTATTTTACCTCCTTTGACATTGAAAGAAGCGCTGGAAACAACGAAAATTCATTCTGTAGCGGGGAAAATAGGAACTGAAGCATCATTGATGACTGTTCGTCCCTTCAGATCTCCGCATCATACGATTTCTGATGTTGCCCTGGTAGGAGGCGGAAGTTATCCGCAGCCAGGAGAGATTTCCCTTGCTCATAACGGCGTATTATTTCTGGATGAAATGCCTGAATTTAAAAGAACCGTTCTGGAAGTTATGAGACAGCCTTTGGAAGATCGTGAAGTAACTATTTCAAGAGCCCGGTTTACGGTAAACTATCCGGCAAGTTTTATGTTGGTGGCCTCTATGAATCCCAGTCCAAGCGGTTTTTTCCCTGATGATCCTAATAATACGTCATCTGTTTATGAAATGCAGCGGTATATGAATAAACTTTCAGGGCCGCTTCTGGATAGGATTGATATCCATATTGAAGTTCAGAAGGTAGAATTTGAACAGCTTTCTGAAAAAAGAAAAGGGGAAAAGAGTAGTGACATCCGGGAACGTGTGCTGAAAGCAAGAGATATCCAGAATAATCGGTATCAGCATCTTACAATCAGCAGTAATGCCCAGATAGGGCCAAAGGAAATTGAGGCATTTTGTGAATTGGATGAAACCTCTTTCGGTCTTATCAAATTAGCAATGGAGAAACTCAATCTTTCAGCAAGAGCATATGACAGAATTCTGAAAGTAGCCAGAACAATCGCGGACCTTGAAGAATCTGAAAATATTCTGTCTCATCATATTTCTGAAGCCATACAATACAGAAGCCTGGATCGTGAATTCTGGAATGGTTGATTTTTCATTATTGGATTGATTTTTAAATAAATACAAATGATATTTTCATAAGTTTAATTCTATTCTTTACGATAAACATAGTAATTATGTAACGCATAGGCTGAAATATTATGTTAAGTTTGATTACCAAATTATTAATAATATTATATTATGAAAATCAAATTTTTAAATTCGGAGTAAAATATTCACCTCGATTTCTGAAGAATATCTACCATACATTCTTTCTTCTTTTTGATTCCAATAAATAACGTTTGCGGTTCTTCTCAATGAGTGAACCGCTTAAGACTTTATGTCATTCCGTTTTTTAAACTCTTATGAAACACATTTAGTAAATAAACTGTGGTTATACCTTATACCCAGTTGTTTCCTTGTTTCATAAAGTCTGAAATCAACTTTAAATAGATTCAAATCCAATAATTACAAATTTTTAAACCAAATCAAATTATTATTATGTCAAACACAATTCCCTCATTAGAAGCCTTATCAATAGGTTCAGCTGTATTACTGTCATCTGAAGACAGAGAAAAATTGTTAAACGGATTCAATAAAACCGGCTGGGATTATCACCACGAAGAAACATTGGAATCTCTTTTCCGGAAACAGGCAATTCTGCATCCCGATAAAACGGCAGCAGTTTATCGGGATCAGGAAATTACATATAGAGATTTGGATCAGAGAAGTAATCAGGTTGCCGGATTTCTATTAGGGCAGGGTATCAAAGAAGGAAAATATGTTCCTGTCTGGCTCGATCGTTCTTTAGAATGGCTTGTTGCAGTTCTTGGGATTATTAAGACGGGAGCGGCATATGTTCCAATAGATCCTGCTTACCCTGCGAAGAGAGTAGAGTATATTCTTTCAGATACCGCTGCTGATATTATCATTACCAATCAAATTCTCGGAGACCTTTTATCAGAAACAGAAAAGACAAAAGTGTTTGATCTGAGCAATATCGGGAATCTTGATGATTTATCTTCAGAATATCCTGGAATTACTATTCATCAGAACAGTTTAGCATACACAATTTATACTTCCGGCTCCACCGGAAAACCCAAAGGTGTGATGGTGAGCCATCAGGCTATACAACATCTGGTAACATGGCATAACCATCATTTTCATGTGGATCACCATTCAAAACTGACTCTTGTTGCAGGATTGGCTTTTGATATCTCCGTATGGGAAACCTGGTCGGCACTTACTGCCGGAGGTTCTGTTTTTATTGCAGATAACGAAGACAGAACAAATGCTCATGCATTGGTGGATTATTACAGAAGAAATCAGATTACACACGGTTTTGTGCCCTCTGTTTTAGCACCTTCTGTAGTTAATTACTCCAGGAATTATAACGATTTGAAATTGAAATATCTCTTTACGGGAGGTGAAAAGCTCAAACCCGTACTTACTTCTGAATTGAGCTACGAACTGGTAGACTATTATGGTCCCACGGAATGTACTGTATTTGCTACATTCAAAAAAGTGAAAGACACCAACGGAAAATATGTTTCCTCTATAGGAAGACCTATCGCCAATGCAAAAGCCTATATTTTAAGTGATAATATGGAATTGCTGCCGGTGGGAGCTATAGGAGAATTATGCATTGGAGGAAGCCTTTTAGCCAATGGATATCTTAATAATGAAGAACTTACAAATACTAAATTCATTACCAATCCCTTCAATGAAAAAGAAAAGCTTTATCGTACCGGAGACTTAGCCAAATGGAAACCGGATGGTGATATAGAATTCTTGGGAAGAATTGATAATCAGGTGAAAATTCGTGGATTCAGGATTGAACTTGGAGAAATAGAACGTTCATTAATCCGGCAGGAAAATAATAAAGAAGCAGTGGTCATTGGTAAAGAGACGGAAGGAAGTACCCAATATCTGATTGCTTTTATTGTATTAAAATCTGATGCGATAAAGGATATTTCTTTAATACGAAATGCATTGAAAGAAGAGCTTCCGGGCTATATGATTCCTGCACAGATTATTTTTGTAGATTCAATTCCATTAACAGCAAACGGTAAAACAGATACCCAGGCATTAAAAGATCTGGCTGATAAAGAAGCCAAAGAATTAATTTCATTCGAACCTCCTACCAATGAAACTGAAAGAATTATTGTAGAGGTCTGGTCTTCTGCATTGGAACGCCCCGTTATTAATATTACAGATAATTTTTTTGATATTGGAGGAAATTCTCTGTTGGTAGCAACTGTTGTTGTAGCGTTACAAAGAAAGCTTGATATAAAGATCTATTTACGGGATATTTATCAGTATCCGGTATTGCAGCAGTTATCAGAAGTTCTTATTGCCAGATCTAGGGAAACACGGGAAGCAATTCCTGTGGAAGATGTAGAGCCTTATGTTGAATTACAGAAAGATGTTTATCTAGCTCCCGGAACTGTTTTTGCAGGCGGATTTGATCCTAAGCAGGTGGAAAATACAACGGCCATATTTTTAACAGGTGTTACAGGATTTGTGGGAATTCATCTGTTGCAGGAACTTCTGGATACTACCCATGCAGATATTTATTGCCTCGTAAGAGCTCAGGACGAATTTTCTGCAATGGATAAAATTGACAGATGTTTTAAACAATACCGCATTCCTCAAAAAATAGAACAGAAATCAAGAATTATTCCTGTAATCGGAGATCTGGCTTTGCCGTCTTTAGGATTATCAGAAGAAACATTCACAAAACTGGCAAAACAAACCGATGTGATTTATCACTCCGGAAGCTCAGTAAACTTCATTGAACCTTATTCCTACATGAAAGCTCCGAATGTTGAAGGATTAAGGGAAATCATAAAATTGGCAGGGGCGGAGAGAACAAAATGTCTTGCCTTGTTATCCACCATTTCTGTGTACAGCTGGGGACATGTATTTACCGGAAAAAAAGTAATGCTTGAATCCGATGATATTGAACAAAACCTGATGTCTGTAAGCAAAGATATTGGCTATGTAAGAAGTAAATGGGTCATGGAAGCTGTTGCCGGTTTAGCGGCAAAAGAGGGGTTGCCATTGATTACTTATCGCCTGGGATACGCAATGTGCCACAGTGAAACAGGAGCAAGTGCTTCTTATCAGTGGTGGTCCGGATTGGTGAAAAACTGCATAGAATTCAAGTCTTATCCTGCATTGACTGAGCTTAGAGAAGGTCTTATCACAGTAGATTACATGACAAGAGCCATGACTCATATCACAAAAAATAAAGAAGCGATAGGCAAAAAATTCAATCTGATTGCCCGTCCGGAAACCAATCTTACGCTGGAGGATTTCTTTGGATTGATGAAGAAATATTATCCTTTCCCACTCAAAGGTCTGCCTTATAAAGAATGGCGAAAACAATGGGAAAATGACAGTAAAAACCGTTTGTATCCATTAACAAGTCTTTTCAGAGATAATATGCATGAAGGGTTATCTACTGTAGAACTTTACCAGAACACTTACGTATGGGACTGCTCCAATGTTATTGAGTATCTGGAAGGGTCGGGCATTCAGGAACCGGTATTTGATAAAAAAATATTGGATTCCTATTTACAATATCTGGGAATTCCGGTTGAATAGTATTTTAATAATTGAAAAAGCCCAGGCAGAATATGTTTGGGCTTTTAATTTTTGGCGAGCAAATACGTCAAGTTTTGTCGTAGTGGAGAATGACATTTGTATCAGGGCAATGAGAAAGTATTGCTCAGCTTTTAATTAACCGAAAACCAAAGAAAAATAAATGAATAACATTATTGTATTGTCCAAAGATTTTGCTGCCAATGAAAGTGCAGTGGTAGATCTTAGATCCGGGGGACTTACAAACTCATTGAAAGCTCTTACATTTCACAATAAAACAGGACAGTCTGCAAAATTTCTTTGGCAGGGAGATACAATCTATAACAAAGAAAAAGCTGGATATTTTAAGGAAATAAACAATGATCTGGGGGTGAAGGTAAGCCAATATGAAGGTTTTATAACGGTTACCAATGGAGGAGGAGAACAATATTTGGAAGGCCAGCTAAAGCTATAGTCAGGCATAGGCTTCTATAAAGAAAAAGATCAGACAATAAGGTCTGATCTTTTATTTATCTGAGGATTAATTGATGGTTACTTTAATCACATTCTGAACAGCAGGAACTGGATACTGGGTTCCCACTTTGGAAATGATCTTATTTTCACTTTGTGGAGTTCCGCCAAATAATGCCTGATGATTTCCAGCGCCGGGATATTGATCAATACCTGTTCCGGAATCATATAATGAGGTTTTTGAACTAATGTCTCCCTTACTATTGGCATCAATGCTTTGTTCATTAGCATAGAACCAGTCGTTGGAGAAACCAAACATCGTTACATAGGCAATTTTATCACCCGGTTCAGCATTAAAGTTTGTGGCTACCTTACTTCCCGGTGCTACAGGTGCATTTCCGGCAATATATACCCCTTTCACATTGGATAAAGATTTCAAACTGTTTTGAAGTTTGGCTACATTTCCAAACTGGGCAATATCTTTCAGTCCTATTCCGCTATCTGTTTTACCCAATTCATACATTGGATTTTTGTCACCACGGTAAACAACTACCAAAGCAGGAGAAAGCCCTGTCATAATTCCGGTATTGGCATTCAGTTTAGTCATCATTTTACTGATATTTCCCATTTGAGCAATATCTGTAATTTCAGGATTTGATAATGCATTAGGTGTAAAGAATGGCGCACTGTTCAGCAGCTGAGAACCATTGTAGTTGGATACTGCCCATACTCCGGGAGAAAAAGGAGTTTCGTTGGCGGTTCCGCCAGAAGTATTGGTAATGGTGAGAGTAAATTCCGAAGTTACATCATTATAAACCAGATTGAGTTTCATAAGCTGTGAAGCATTTACATTAGGAACCTGCATGATGGGCTTGCTTTCAACCTGTCCTGTAGCATCATCTTTCGTTCCGTTATCCCATAGTCGTACACTTGAAGAAACATCTCCCGTAATCGCATTCCCATTGGTATCAAACAGTTTGATCCCTGGCTGTTGGGAGGCAAAAAACCAGTCTTTTGAAGCTCCATACATCGTTGCGAACATCAAGGCCTGTGTTTTTCCTGCACTGAATGTAACGGAAACAGATTGTCCCGGCAAAATAATAGGAGTTCCTGTTCCCTGAAAACTTCCGCTTTCTACAAAATCTTTAGGGGTTACTACATTTTCAAAGGTAATTGTTCTTTGAAAAGACATGTCCATCATCATGTCATCATTTGAATCCTTGCATGAAGAAAGGGTAAATGTGGCTAGAGTTGCTGCCGCTAAAACAGATGTTCTGAAAATAAATTTGTTCATAAAAGTAAATTTTTATAGTTATCATTGATATCTGTAACTATAGTCGGCTACTTTTTGAGATCCTGACAAAAAATATTTTCTTAATTCATTTTTTTTTCAAAAAGATGATTATATTCCCTTTTTCCCATCCAGAATCATCTGAATCATTTTTATTTTTCTGTTTTCTCTTGTTTCCGGTTTCTTGGCTTCTTCAATCCAGCGGATGTATTCCTTTTTGTGAGTGTAACTCATTTTGTTAAACAGACCTTTTGCATCCGGATTTTCATTAAAAACAGAGGCAATGTCACCGGCAATTTCAACCACTCTTTCTTCCTTGTCCTCAATAAGAGAAACAGAAACCTCATCGCCGAAAGTTTTACCAAGCTGTTTTCTGACTTCTTGGGTAAGTCCTAAAATATGACAATCTGATTTCATTTTAGCCAGGCTTCCACGGTATTCGATTTTATTATCAAATAAGGCTTTAATTTTTACCTGTCCTTTTTTATTAAACAATTCCTCCGTAGAAAATGGAAATTCTACAAATGCAGCATTCATTTCTCCGTTTTGCTGAATAATGGCTGTAAATTCAATTTTTTTAAGGATCATGATGACATGTTTTAAGAGTCAAAAATAAAAAAACCGTGAAAGTAAATTCACGGTTTCAAAAAATATATCAAAAAATATTATTTTTTCTTGATTTTCTTAGGTGTTGCAGTAGTACCTGAGTTTTTAGTTTTTGTATCAGCTGGAGTATTTTCACCTCTTACAAGCTTTAATTCATCAACTAATCTTCTAGCACCTGCAAACTTATCGATTGTCCAAAGAACAAAACGAACGTCTACGTTAATTGTTTTCTGCCATTCCTGTTCGAATACAATATCACCGCTTAATGCTTCACTGTTACCGTCGAAAGCAATACCGATAAGGTTTCCGTCTCCATCAATTACCGGAGAACCAGAGTTACCTCCTGTAATATCGTTGTTAGAAAGGAAGTTTACAGGCATATATCCTGCAGCATCAGCATATTGTCCGAAATCTTTAAGGTTGTAAAGATCAATCACTCTTTGAGGAAGATCGAATTCTTCATCACCTTTCTTGTATTTTCCAACAACACCTGTCATATCTGTATAGTAGTTATCAGTAATACCAAAATAGTTTCTGTCATTTCTGATAGGTAATTTATCTACTGTACCGTAAGTTAATCTCATGGTAGAGTTAGCATCCGGATAGAATTTTTTCTCAGGCATAGCCTTCATTAGACCTGCTAAGAAAAGACGGTTATTTTTTGCAAAATTATCATCAATTTTAACAAATCTTTCTGTGCTTATCTTTTGATCAGCAATGATTCCGTTAGCGGCTTTCCAAAGAGGGTCAGCATCAAGTTTCAAAGCATCTGGGTTCAATAAGAAGTTTGTAGCAGAAGTCTTGTTAGCAAAGATTGAAGAGTAAGCTAAATTAGAAACTGTTTTAGCATCTAACCCTAAAATAGTAGCAGAAGCAACATCAGGGTTTTTAACTCTCGCCTGATAAAGGCTGGTCATAGCCGCAAGCATTTCTCCTTCCAAAGATGGATTGAAGTTTTCATAAGCAGCTTTGATGGCAGCTTCAGTTTTAGCTTTCATTGCTAATCTTCCCTGCATATCCTGCGCAGCATAAGCTTTAAGTGCAGAACCTACTTGTAATGCAAGGGTAATATATTTTGCATTTCTTGAAAACTGAGAAGCATAGTTTCTTTCAACATTTCTATCAGATACTTGCTTGTAATAAGTACCAATATCTTCTAAAACGCCATTGTATTGATCGTTTCCTGGCATTGCAGCCCACTTATTGTAAGTTTCTTCGATCTTTTGTTTGTCTGAAATTGTTCCGTTTTTCTCTACTGCATCAATAGTTCCCTGTCTGTTTTTCCAGTAGTTAGCTACTGAAGCATATTGAGAAGCATAGTTAAGCTGGGTTGCTTTATCCTTGTCCATGTACTTTTTCATTACATCCATAGCAAGTTTAGAAGCTTCAACCCAAGCCGGGTAATCTTTAGTTACCATTTGCTGAATTCCGTAAGAAGTCAGGTAACGGTTTGTTCTTCCAGGGTATCCTAAGATCATTGAGAAATCACCAGGCTTAATTCCTTTAAGAGAAACCGGAAGGAAGTGCTTAGGTTTTAAAGGAGTATTGCTTGGAGAATATTCAGCAGGGTTTCCTGCAGCATCAGCATACACTCTGAAAACAGTAAAGTCTGCAGTGTGTCTTGGCCATTCCCAGTTATCTGTATCTCCTCCGAATTTTCCTAATGATGAAGGTGGAGCACCTACTAATCTGATATCTTTATAATCCTGATATACGAAATAGTAGAATTCGTTTCCGTTGAAGAAATCTCTTACTACGACAGTATATTTCCCGTTTTCAGAGTTTTCTGTCTGGATTGCTTTAGTTTCAGCATCAATAACAGCTTTTCTCTCTGCTCCGGTCATATTGTTGTTTAGCTTAGAATTGATTCTCTGCGTAGCATCATCCATTCTCACTAAAAATCTTACATAAAGATCCTTTGCATTGAATTCGTCTTTCTGCTTCATTGCCCAGAATCCGTTCTTCAAATAATCTTTTTCTGGTGTAGAAGCAGCAGCAACAGCACCGTAACCACAGTGGTGGTTGGTAAATATAAGTCCTTTATCAGAAACAATTTCACCTGTACAGAATCCACCGAAACTTACGATAGCATCCTTTAAACTTGAATTGTTTACTGAATAAATTTCTTCAGGCGTAAGATGTAGACCCTCTTTTTGCATATCAACACCGTTAAGTCTTTTGATGAGCATTAGCAGCCACATCCCCTCATCCGCCCTCATCTGAGCAAAGCCCAGTAAGAAAGTGAATAGTAGAAATAGTCTTTTCATTTTATAAAATAATTTTTGTGTCGCTAATTTACTAATTTTTACGAGATTCTGTCCCGGAATGGTATGAAAATGGGATGATAATCCGCATGAAAAAAATACTATTATCACTTTTTGCCGTTTTACTTTTAGGAGTTGTTTTGAATTGTTCCACAGTACCGGCTAAAAATCCTTCCCTTCAGAGGAAGTGGATGCTGATTTCACTGGATGGTTTTTCAAAAGACCAGCTGATAGCTCATCAAGCAGAAATGAATCTGACATCCAATATGGTGAAGGGTAAAATTCAGGGGAGTGCTTACATGGGATGTAACCGGATGTCTTTTGTATCAGAATTTAAAAAAGAAGGAAAAGTAAAGATTTCAAAGGGAATCAGTACGATGAAAGCATGTCAGGATATGAATCTTGAAACCTCTTTTCAGAAGAAAATAGAAACCATGACTAATTATTCTATCGAGGGACATTTTCTTACGTTATCCGATGATCAGGGGAATTCAATGAAATTTGTAGCTGCTGACTGGGATTAATAATGGCCTATTACGATATAAAAAGTCCGCATTGCAGCGGACTTCTTTGTTTGAAAAATCTAGTTTGGTTATCAGCTTTTTTGCGGTTATTAGCTTTTGAGAGTCATTAGTTTTTTGGAATCGTTTTTTTTATTTCTTCCAGGGTTGCTGTGTTAGGCAGCCCGGTAACTGTCATTTTTGTGTTCCTAGAATTTATAGTATTGTGATATGCCTGTCTGTTGGGGATTGTTTTTTTAATGTCTTCAAGACTTGCTGTATTGGGGAGAAGCTTTCCTGAATTGTCTGCAGCTGCTTTGGGTTTGGAATCCTGTTTTTTTACTTCAAGACCATGATCAGAGACCATACCGGAGTTTACCGTTTTATTTTCGTCTCTTTCTTTTGCTTCCTGCATGAGTTTTGTCTGTTGTTCTTTTGCCTGTTTTACAACCAATGTCTGGTCTTCCTCTACCGGAGCAACTTTTTTATTTTCCTGAGCATAAATAATAGTGCTTAAAAATAATAATGGGATAATATATGCTATTTTCATGACGGTTTATTTTATGTTGACTAATACTTGAATTTTTCCAATTTCTTTTTGGTCATAATCCTGAAGCGCTTTTCCGATTACCTGTCCAATTTTTACCATTTTGATATTGGCTTTCATTGCAACACCCGGTTTGGATGAAGTAACCAACAGGTCACCTCTTTTTATTTTTCCATTCTCAAGGCATACTTTGGTAGGGATTACCCCAATGACTCCCATTGGAGCTTTATCTGAAATGTCAGTGTCAATATGCTCTTCTGTAAGCAATACACCCGGTTTAGTGGCATATACACCTGCAACAAGAGTGGAATAGGGAGTTGAAGATTTTTCAACAGTTCTGTCTGCTTTTGTTGAGATGACAAGAATATCACCAGGCTCATATTCAGAAATATGTCCATTGACATCAAATGCTTCAGCAACGTCAGCACCGCTGCTTTGAGTTCCTCCATTAAAGAATCCACGTCCGGTATTGTCAATACGAGCCACATTTACAGCACTAGGATTTCCGGATCTGAATACAGCAATAGAACCGGCACTTCGGGTTTCTGCTGTAAGAGGAGGATTGGTATTGGAGGTGTTATAATTAACGAACCTTGCGGCGCGGCCTGTTCCAAAATTAGGAATCCATGCATAAATAGCACTTCCTGTGCCGTCTGCTGTGGTTTCTACACCATCCCCTGTGTTGGATGCATTAGCTGTTATACCGTTACCATTTCCATCTGCAATAGCAATCAGTGCAGGGCCGTTTCCGGCAGGATTACTGGCATGAAATAAACCTCCATATCCTCCTGTACCGGAAGAAATTCCATAAATCCCAGCAGTGCCGAAGTTGGCAAACTGTGAATTTACTTCTCCTCTCACTGCCGCTGAAGTTCCTGTGGTTCGGTCTACTTTGAAATTCCCTGCAATACCGTTTCCAATTGTGGTTACTGTTATAACATCACTGGTATTATTCTCATTGAAGATGTTAAACCTTCCGGCTCTTCCGGTAGCAAAAGTAGGAACCCATGCATAGAGAGCGTTTCCAGCGCCATCAATGTTGGTTTCAATTCCGTTTCCGTCTTTGCCTGCATTGGCGGTGATTGCATTTCCGTTACCATCAGTCAGTGCAATCAATGAAGCTCCGTTTCCTGAAGGGTTTGAGGCATAAAATAAACCTGCACGTCCTCCCGTTCCGGAAGAAATTCCAAAAATTGCGGCGGCACCAAAGTTTCCGAAAATAGTATTTACTTCTCCTCTTACTGCAGCACCAACGCTATTGGTATTGTCAACGAGAAAAGAGGCTGCATTTCCCTGGGTGTTGTCCGGAATATTTCCATTTCCATTCGTTTCTACCTCAAAAGTATTCCCTGTAGTATTTGTTTGGTTAAAATTTTCAAATCTTCCGGCACGACCTGTACTGTTATTTAAGCCTACCTGTCCGTAAACACCGATACCGGTTCCGGATGTATTGGTAGCTACAAAACCTCTCACCCCATATCCACCTCCGTCATTACGGCCTACTACTGCTCCGGCAATATCACTGGTTGTTCTACCCACTACCGCTTCACCGCCGCCGTTGTTGTCACCTACAACACCCGCAGATGTCTGTGCAGAAGTTATTCCTTGTACCCCAAATCCTGCTCCGGTAGAACTTCTTACTCCAGCTCCGTTTCCTGAGGTTGTAACATTTACAACGGTACCATTTCCTACGCTGGATGCATTAAGAGCAACATTATTATTCGCATTATTGAAGATTGAAATACTTGCAGGGATTCCGTTATTACTGGTAGCAGTAAGACCGGTTCCTGTATTACTGTTGGCATAAACCCCGGTGCCGTTAGCACTGGCATTACCATATACACCTAACCCATTTGGAGTAACACCGTATACTCCCCATCCACTTCCGGCCTGGCTTCCGTATACACCTACTCCAAGTCCTCCGGTTCCGTTATTAATACCACGAACCGCTGAAGAAAATCCTCCGGGGGCTACATTGGTAACGACCCCTCTTACTGCTGCAATATTGGAAGTTGTTGTATTATTATTACCCTCTAAAGATGTTCCATCACCGTCATTGGTTAATGAAAACAAAGTAGAGGCATTATTGACTGTATTTGTATAGGGAATTGCAAAACTTCCGCCTCCGCCACCTGCTGATTTGGCATACATGGCATAAGGAACACTTAGCAGCTGGCTGGTTCCTACTATGGTATAGCTTGTTCCTCCTGCAGGGTCAGTTTCTGTTTTTAAATAATAGCTTCCTGCAGGCCAGTCGATGGTGGCAAATGTTCCGGTGAGTACAGTTCCTGTTCCTATTTCAAGGCTGATAAGTCCGTTGGCATTGGTGTTTCCGGTAAGTCTTTCAGAATAGACTGCGGCCCCGGCAGGAGATCCCTGTAATATGCTTACTCTTACAGCAATTCCTTGATTGACTAGGAGTTGTCCGGAACCGTTTCTCATGACTGCTTGGTAACTCATTTTTTCCGGAGCCTGAGAAAGTCCCATAAAGAAACCGGTCAGGATCCAAAACAGTGATAATATTTTTTTCATGGCATTTTATTTTTTAATGATTTTAAAAGTTTTAATATTCTCTCCATTTTGGGTAATCCTGATGATGTACATAGCTGAAGGAAGTGAGGAGAAATTAAGCTCGGATTTTGATTGTGAGATCTTATCTTTTTTTACCAGCTTACCTTGGGCATCGAATAACTGATACTCTGATCCTTTAAAATTATTTGAAGTGAAATCTAAATACAAATAATCTCTGAAAGGATTAGGGTAGAGCAAAATACCATTGAGTTCAGAAGAAGTTTCAAGGGAAGTAAGAGTGATAATTTCGTAAGGCTGTTGAACGCCTTCGAGAACTTGTCCTGTTCCTTTTTCCAGATAGGTGGTCTGACCTATGCTGTAAGAAACAAAACCATTAGCTGCTGATGCATCCAGTCCGGTTGCCAGAACTGCAGATTGAGCGTGCAGTATGGGGACGGAAAAGACAGACAGAATAATACAATAAATAGATATTCTTTCCATGGATAACAGTTTTGGTGATTAATAGATGTGTTTTTCTGGGGGAATTTGGGAAGACTAAATTACCACCTATCTCAATCAAATGACAGGAAAATAGACCAACGGCAGAAATAATCGACCAATGGCATTTTATGAATTATTATTGGCTTTTTTAAGGATTGAAAAAAGAAAGATTATCCTTGTAGGTTCGGCCGATAGGTAGCTTGATGTGATGAGCGAGCTCTATTTCATGACAGCTTTTTCCTCGGATAAGATGGCGCGGAACCGCATAGCTTCTGTGTATTCTGACAAAAGAATCAAAAAAGTTTTTTTGCAGGAGGTTTCCCAGAGAGTTTAAAATACAGTGGTTTTTTTCAAGAGTGATAATTCTGGTATAGTCTTTCAGGGCTTCCAGATACAGAATATCTTTCATCTTAATCTGAAAAATATGACCTCCTTCTTTTATCTTGATGCAGTTTTCTCCTATCATGGCATCATAGCATTCACATTTCTCCTTGATTTCAAAAAAATCGAAGAGTCTTTCCATAGAATGATGAAAACGTTCTGCGGTAAGGGGTTTGGTAATGAAATCTAATGTGTTGATTTCAAAAACCCCCGCAGCCAGTTCAGGATGTGAACTTAAGAAAATACATGCGGGTATTTTATGAGCCATCTTCCGAAATTCAATACCGCTGATTCCCTTTAAATTGGTTTCAGTAATCAGAAGATCAACAGGAAGGTCAAGATAGGGAATCGCCTTTTCTGCAGAATCAAAAGTGCCAACAATTTCAATGTTTTGATATTGCCTGATATAATGCTGAAGAACCAGCCTGTCCAGTTCATCATCATCAATAATCATACATCTGATATGCGTAATCATGATATTCCGAAGATTAGTTTTTAATTTAAATGTTTAAAAATCAGAATTTTATTACATAAAGTTATTGATTTTTTTGTATATCATTCACCAGCAAACTTAAATTTATATTAAAATATGTTATTAAATAAAAATTGATTTTGTTTTTTTTCTGAAAAATATTAACTTGTAAAAATCATAAACATAGACAGAACTTAATGTTAGAAAAGAAAGAACATAACTATGAGAAAGCAGTCTTGGTGGGTGTTATTACTCAAAATCAGGACGAAGAAAAACTGACGGAGTATTTAGATGAACTGGAGTTTTTAGCTTTCACAGCGGGCGCAACCGTACAAAAGCGTTTTACCCAAAAATTAACTCAGCCTGATTCCAAAACCTTTATCGGAAGCGGAAAAGCCATTGAGATAAAAGAATATGTAAAAGAAAATGAGATCGGAACTGTAATTTTCGATGATGAGCTCTCTCCTTCACAGCTTAAAAACCTGGAAAGAGAGATGGAAGTTAAGATTTTGGACCGTACCAATCTTATCCTTGATATTTTTGCCCAAAGAGCACAAACTTCGTATGCAAGAACGCAGGTGGAATTGGCACAATATCAATACCTTTTACCACGATTGACAAGAATGTGGACTCACCTTGAGCGTCAGAAAGGGGGAATTGGGATGAGAGGTCCCGGTGAAACGGAAATTGAAACTGACCGTCGTATTATCCGTGACAGAATTACTTTGCTGAAAGAGAAACTGAAGACCATTGACAAGCAGATGGCAACTCAGCGTAACAACCGTGGAAAAGTGGTTCGTGCAGCTTTGGTAGGATATACCAACGTGGGGAAATCTACTTTAATGAATTCCATTTCGAAATCTGAAGTTTTTGCCGAAAATAAATTATTTGCAACCCTTGATACTACTGTAAGAAAAGTGGTGATTGGAAATTTACCATTTCTGCTTACAGATACCGTAGGATTTATCAGAAAATTGCCGACTCAGCTGGTAGAATCATTTAAATCTACTTTGGATGAGGTTCGTGAAGCTGATCTTTTGATCCATGTGGTGGATATTTCTCATGAAAGCTTTGAAGATCACATAGAATCTGTAAATCATATTCTGATGGAAATTAATGCTCATCAGAAACCTATGATTATGGTTTTCAATAAGATTGACGGCTTCAGTTATGAGAAGAAAGATGAAGATGATCTTACGCCTTCTACCCGTAAAAACGTCTCTCTGGAAGAATGGAAAAAGACATGGATGGCAAAATCAAAATACCCAACTGTATTTATTTCTGCTTTAACGAAGGAAAATTTCCCGGAAATGAAGAAAATGATTTATGATGAGGTCATGAAGATTCATATTTCCAGATTTCCATACAACGATTTTCTTTTCGAATATTTCGATAACGACGAAGAAGAAAGCAACAATTAATGAAATATCACTTTTTCCTTTTATTCATCATGTTTTCGGTTTTTGGGTTCAGCCAGAAATCAAAAATTGATTTAAAAGCTATTGAGAAAAGTCTCAGAACTTCAGATTCTCCCTACAATTATGAAAAGCTTATTTTCAAATATAAAGGATATCCAAAGTCTCTGGACAGTATAGAATCTCAGTATCTGTACTACGGAAGAAATTTCAGGAACGATAAAGTAAGTACATCAGAAGAAAGTTTTAAAAGTCTTGCAGAGTCCTTTAAAGAAAACAATTTTGCAGAGTGTATCAAACAGGGAAAAGCTTTATATGGTAAAGATCCTACCAACCTGGATATTCTGCTGATTCTTCTTAGGGCTTACGACTCTGTAAAGGATGGAAATAACTTTATACACCATCTGAACCAATTCCGCGCCCTTACTGAAGGTATAAGAAGTTCGGGAAACGGAAAATCTGAGAAAACAGCTTATATCGTGAATTCTGTAGGGGATGAATACATTTTGCTCAATATTCTGAATATAGGACAGGATTATAAAAGGAGCTCAAAACCTGCTAAAGAAGGCATGTTTGATATCTGGGAAAAAGACGGGAAGCAGATTTATATCAAAATACTCTATTTGGAACTAACCAATTAATCTTAAAATAAAAAACACTTAGTGGAATTATATTATTCATTTTCAGCATTAATCGTATTAGCATCAATATTTGCCTATCTTAACTATAGGTTTTTAAAACTTCCAAGTACCATCGGAATTATGGTGATTGCCATTGTGGTTTCTATTTTTCTGGTAATGTTTGGAGAAACCGTTCTTCCGAGAACTTTCGGACATCTTCACAACCTGATGAATGGGATCGACTTTACGGAGGTTTTGATGGGCGCTATGCTTAATTTTCTACTCTTTGCAGGAGGAATTCATATTAATATTAATGATCTGAAAGAACAGTTCAGGCCTGTTGTTATATTTTCCACAGTAGGTGTTGTAATTTCTACTTTTGTTGTGGGATTTGGAATGTTTTATCTGCTTCCTTATGTAGGCGTTAAACTTCCTTTTATCTACTGTCTTGTTTTTGGTGCTCTGATTTCACCTACCGATCCGGTAGCTGTTCTGAGTGTACTGAAACAAGCTAATGTATCAAAATCTCTGGAAACAAAAGTAGCCGGAGAGTCTCTTTTTAATGACGGTATGGCGGTGGTAGTCTTTACAGTGATCTTACAGCTGGCGGTCGGAAAAGAAGTAGATCTGAGTGTTGAAACCATCGGATTGCTTTTGCTTAAAGAAGCAGGAGGCGGTCTATTGCTGGGAGTTCTGCTGGGTTGGGTTACTTCAAGACTGATGCGTGAAGTGGATGATTATATTATTTCCGTATTAGTAACACTTTCTGTTGTTATGGGAGGATATCTTATTGCCCGTCAAATGCATATTTCAGGGCCGTTGACCATGGTGGCGGCAGGGTTGTTTATGGGGAATTTCAACAGAAGTTTCAAAATGAAATCTGTTACACAGGATTATCTGATCAAATTCTGGGAATTGATTGATGAAATTCTGAATGCTGTATTATTCCTGTTCATTGGATTTGAACTTTTGATGATTAAAGATCTTAGACATTTCATGATTCCAGGTCTGGTTGCTATTGTGGTTGTGCTGTTTGCAAGGTTTATTTCCATCTGGGGACCTACAAAATTTACTTCTCTGAGAAAAAGTTTCAGTCCGCAGACCGTGAAAGTTCTGGTTTGGGGAGGAATCCGGGGTGGGGTTTCTATTGCCTTAGCGATGTCTATTCCTAAAAGTGAATACAGCGAGATTATATTAAGTATTACCTACTGTGTTGTGGTATTCTCAATCATTGTTCAGGGGCTTACCATTGCCAAAGTGGCCAACCCTAATAAGATTGCCAAAGAAGAGGAAGAGCAGGAAAGTATTGCTGTAGAAGAGCAAGCTTAAATTGTAATATGAGTATTGTTAAAGAAATACAGGAAGCACTTGCTGTTTTGTCTATTCCTGAAAAAGCAGAGTTCTTTCCAAGATTTTTCAAAACAGGAAAAGGAGAATATGGTGAAGGAGATTTGTTTCTGGGCGTAAAAGTTCCGGATCAGCGTTCTGTTGCCAAAGAATATTATTCAAAAATCAATTTAAAAGAACTCAGTGTATTACTTTCCTCAAAATACCATGAACATAGGCTAACCGCTCTTTTTATACTGATTTCAAAGTTTGAAAAAACAAAAGATAAAGCGGTAAAAGAAGAAGTGGTTACTTTTTATCTGAACCACCTTCCGTATGTGAATAACTGGGATCTGGTAGATTCTTCCTGTTATAAAATTTTGGGAAGATATACTTTTGAAAATCAGAAAGAAAGCCTTCTGAGAGAACTTTCAGAGTCTAACGAAATGTGGCATAAGAGAATTGCTGTGGTAGGAACAATGCATTATATTAAAAAAGGATCATTTGATCTTACCAAGGAATTTGTCACCAGAAACCTGAAACATTCTCATGATCTGATGCATAAAGCAAATGGCTGGTTATTAAGAGAAATGGGTAATAAGAATGAAGGAGAGCTCATCAGCTATTTGAATCAGTATTACAAAGAAATGCCGAGAACCTGCTTACGATATGCCATTGAAAAACTGGACGAAGATCTTCGCCAGGATTATCTGAAAGGACATGTTTAAAAAATAATATGCAGAAATAGTACCGTATTTTCCCCAGAAAAAGTACCGGAAAACAGCTATTTATGTTCAAAAAATCAAACAGAATAAGGTTTTAAGGTCAAAATTGAGTAATTTCGTGGTTTTAAAACCAATCATGAAAAATTTTCTCAAATTATTTCTTCTTTTTCTTCCTTTGTTATTTCTGACAAGCTGTTTCGATATTCTTGATAAAGTGAACGTAAAAGCTGACGGAACGGGAGAATATACCATAATCCTTAACGCCAGCAAAAGCAAGACAAGGCTGGCATCCATCTCCAAAATGGAAACGATTAACGGGAAAAAAGTTCCGAAAAAGGGTGAAATTGAAAACAAAATCAATGAAGCTGCAAAAATTTTTAAGGCAACTCCCGGAATCAGTAATGTGAAAACATCCATGGATTTTGACAATTATATCATCAAACTGAGCTGTAATTTCAAAAAAATTGAAAATATCAATGCCGGTCTGGAAAAGCTGAAGGCTCAGAATATATTAGGCAAAATGGTTCCCACACAAGTCTACAGTCAGAATCTTGAAAAGAAGACGTTAACCAGAAATAAAGTAAATACTTTCAAGGCGGATTATGACAAGATGAGTAAGGCGGACAAGGAAGTTTTTAATGATGCCCGATATACTTCCATTATGCAGTTCGAAAGTACGGTAAAATCACAAACCAATAACACTTACATACTTTCTCCCAATAAAAAGGCTCTTAAACTGGAAGCTGATATTCTGGATCTGATCCTTCAGAAAAAACAAATACAAAACACAATACTTTTTCAATAAATTTCTAAACTATAGTCATGAAATCTATCTTATTAAAAACGCAAAAAATTTTTTTCGTACTCTTTGGCTTTACCCTGGTTTTTGCCCAAAACAGTATGAAAATCCCGTCTGACGCTGTATTTTATATGGAAGTCAACGGAAAACAGCTTAATAATAAAATCAACTGGAATAAACTGAATCCTTTGCTGCATGAGCTGAGTAAAAAGAGTAAAGAAAACCTTTCATGGACAGATTACTCCAAAACAGGAATCAAATACGATGCTGTTCAATACCACTACGCAAGTTTTAATGATTCTATTAAAGCATACAATACCCATTTTATTATCGATAATAAGGAAAAGTTCCAGGAATTCATTAATTCTGTAAAGAAAAAAGGGCAGGAGGTTTCCAACAGAAAAAATTATTCTTACGTAGATATCAATGATGATATTTTTGTTGCCTGGAACGGAAGCCGTGCTATGCTTAGCATGATAAGCTATACCAAACCTTATAAAGACCTTTGGGCAGAAGAAGCTGTTGCAGACAGTACAGCCGTTGCTGTTGTGGACAGTGTTGCGGTAGATGCCATAGATGCTGGTGATAGTGCTTATACTGATGAGCCTGAAAAACCTTTTAATTATAAGGAAGAAATCAAAAATCTTAAAGATGATATTAAATATCTTAAAGAAAGTATTAAGGATAACAATCTTGAAATAGCAAGAATTCAGAAAGATATCAAATATCTGCAGAAACATCACAAATATCCTGAGGAAAAAGAGAATGCTGAGAGCCCTGAGAATGAAGAAGAGATGCCTAATGAATCTTATGAAGAGGAAGATAATGCCTATAAGAAAGAACAGGATTCTATCCGCAGAGAAAACTTCAAAATTGTAAAAAAGAATGCTGAAGACCGTTTTGATCAATACTTCAGTTCAAACTTGGAAATTGAAGTTCCTAAAGAAATGCTCGCGTTCAGAGATGGCAATTCTGATGTGTTTGTATATACAGACTATGGAAGAATCGTAAATGACGGAATCTATGGTAAGATGACCAAGTTGTACAGCTATGGGCAGTTCTTCAAAAACATGTACAACTCCAATTATTCGTACAATCTGTACTTTGATAAGGATAAAGTAAGACTGGTTAATAATTATCAGCACAAAAATCCTGAGATTCAAAAGAATATCTCTGCCATTTATAAAGGAAAGAAAAACAAAAAACTGCTGGAACTGATCAATGAGAAAAGTGTGGGTTACTATGCAATGAATGTAAATGGAGCAAAGTGTTTCGACATGATGTACAGTCTTTTTCAGGACTCCGGAGAAAATGAATACAAAAAAGAAATGGAACTCATCATGGAAACCATGAAAATTGTTCTGGATGAAGAAGCCATTACCAAAATTGCACCCGGAAACGGAATATTTGTTTTGAATGAATTGAAGTCCAAAACAGTAGAGTACACGGATTACGAATATGATGCTGATTTCAACGAAAAAGAAGTAAAGAAAACCAAAGAAATTGCTGTTCCTAACTTCACTTTCGCTTTTGCAACAGAAAATGAAGGCTACTGGAACCGTATTTTTGATATGCTGACAACTAATAAGAAGCTGTCTAAAAGATTCTCTAAAAAAGGAAATCTTTATACTTTTAAAGAAGAGAAAAGCGGAGGATATATTGATCAGCTGTTCTTTACCGTAAAAGACGGAGTGGTGTATCTGATGAGTTCTGCAGACAACAATGTATCTGTAGGCCAGTCTGATATTTCCAGAAAATGGGCAAAAGATTCAGCCAAATATCCGTTATCAGGAAGACTGGATATTAAAAAATTCTTAATCGGTTTGGATAAAGAATTCAAAACTCCAAAAGAAAGAAAAGCCCTGGATGCCATCAGAAAAAATGTAGGTGAAATGTACTATAAGACGGAGGTAAAAGGAGAAAGTATCCAGACTGAAATGAATTATAATATTAAAGATTCTTCGGAAAACAGTTTAATGTATTTCTTTGATGTATTCGATCAGGTTTTTAAAACAAAAGAAACAGAAGAGAAACCACAAATTTTATAAATGAAGAAAAAGAAGATTATTGTCCCGTTACTTTTACTGTTTGCTGTGGCAGTCTATTTTGTAGTCTTTCATAAAAATAAGACCCTCAAATATATTCCCGAGAATGCAGATGCCGTAATTTTAATAGATATAAAGAAAGTAACGGGACAGTACCTCTTCAGTTGGGTAGCCCACCCCTCACAATGGTCCGGGAGCAAGACCAAGGGTAAAGGATCTGGTTCTCTGAAAGATTCAGGGATCCAAATTCCGGATTTTCTACAGATTTTCCATGTCGGAAACACTAAGTTTTCCGAGTGGTATAGTGTTGTAGAATTGAAAGATTCACAAAAATTCATTCATTTTCTAAAAGCGCAAAGGTTTGCAGATCAGGGAAATAACCGCTTTCAGAAAGATCAGGTCTTTCTTATGATCAATGGCAATCATTGTATTGCAGGAACTTCAGATTCGGCTTTTGAAACGATTCAGAAACAGCTTCTTCAGGCGTCTTCAAATACTGTCCTGGATGCAGATCAGTTTATTCATAACACTGCAGGGAGTATTTCTTTTATTTCAGGAAAAAGAATTCAAAACTTTTCTATTGAGCTAAAGGATGATGAAATTGAAATCAAAAACAATTCAGATTCTGAAATTTTTAATTCAATAATCTCTAAACTTCAGACCGGTAATCACTTTCTGGAGCTTGAATTAGACAAAGAAAATATCAGGCATTTCAGCAAGGGTTTTAACAAAAACATTGCTGACTCTTCGCAGGTCACTAATATTAGAGCTACAGCTGATCTTGAACAGGTTAATGATACGATCATCAGTTATGAATATGACGATAATTTTAATGAAGTTGAAAAGAAAACCTTTCAAAATATTACCCAACCCAACTATAACATTCATATCAAAAGCAATGATCCCTTAAAAACCTGGGAATTCTTTCAGGCTAAAAAATGGCTCAATAATGAAAATCAATTCACAGAAATTCCTTTTCAACCCAATCAAGCCAGCCAAAATAATAACGGCGTTGTCATACAATCAACCCGAAAACCCATTTCACTGTCACCTCAGCTGAAAGAAAATTACATCTTCATCAGAAACAACAAGCTGCTGTATTCTTCTTTAAAAATGCTGAGTGCCAGCGAAAAAAGAATTATCTCGGATATCGATTATATATTCTATGGGAATAAATCAAAGGATTATTGGGTGAAAATAAAAGCAAAAAGTGGAGAATTACCCCTAATTTTACGGTGGTAAAAAATAGAAACCTAAAATGATCTATTAATGGCTCCATCAGATATCGCATTGCTCAAAACATGTACTCATTATTTTCTGCATCTTGTTTTTCCGGTCTTTATTGCATTGATTTTTTATCGTAAAAATTGGAAAAAGGCATATTTTATTCTTCTGGCTACGATGCTGGTAGATCTGGACCATCTTTTTGCTCATCCCATTTTTGATCCTTCAAGAGGAAGTATAGGATTTCACTTTTTACATTCATATTATGCCATTGCGGTGTATTTTTTGCTGCTGTTCTTTAAAGGAAATATAAGGATTATAGCAATTGGGCTTCTGTTTCATATGTTCACAGATTATCAGGACTTTAACTTTTGGCCTCATTAAAATATTATTAATATTTTCTTTTGATATTGAAATTTCTATAGATTTTTTGTATTTTGTAGTCACTTTATGAGACCTAAAGAATTTTTACAATACACCTATATTTTTCCTATTCTGGCAGTAGGATACTACTTTTCCGGTTTAATGGGAAGTGGTGTTCTTTATGATATCCTTGCCGGTATTTTATTGATCGGAAGTGTTCTATCCGCAGTACATCATGCTGAAGTAGTCGCTCATAAAGTAGGAGAACCTTTCGGAACAATTATTCTGGCTCTTTGTATCACCATTATTGAAGTTGCGTTGATCATCTCGCTGATGGTAGCCGGCGGAGATCAGGCGATCACGCTGGCCAGAGATACCGTTTTTGCTGCTGTAATGCTTATTCTTAACGGAATTCTGGGAATATGTATTTTAGTAGGCGGCGTTAAATACCATGAGCAGTTTTTCGCAAGAACCTCTGCAACTACTTATCTGGTAAGTATTGTTTCCATTCTTGTACTTACTCTTGTTCTGCCTAATTTTACTTCCAGTGTGAATGGGCCATTCTATAACGAAGCACAGCTTATTTTTATATCAATAGCATGTCTTGTCATCTACGGTATTTTTCTGATGGTACAGACGGTAAGGCACAGAAGTTATTTTATCGTTCCTGACGAGCATCCGGAAGAACATTATATTCCTTCATTAACAAAGACTCTTGTAAGCTTTGGATTTTTGGTTGTTTGCCTTGTCATTGTTGTACTGATGGCAAAAGGACTTTCTGATACGATAGAAGGAATGGTACAAAGCCTTGGAGCTCCAAAATCTCTGGTAGGGGTAATTATTGCCGCTGTGGTTCTTCTTCCTGAAGGGGTAGCCGCAATTCGTGCTGCAAGAGCCAACCAGATACAGTCCAGTTTAAATCTGGCATTAGGATCTGCATTGGCAAGTATTGGTCTTACCATTCCCGCAGTTTCAGCAGTGTGTATTATGTATGATATTCCACTGGTATTAGGCCTGGACAAAAAAGACATAATCCTGCTTTCTTTATCGGTATTTATCGTAATGCTTTCTTTGAGCCGTGGAAAAACAAATGTCCTCTATGGAACAGTTTTATTAGTGAATCTGGCGGCCTATATCTTTACGGTAATCGTTCCTTAAGAAGAAAAAGTACAAAATTACAAATCCGTCTATCTGTAAAATAAATCCAGAAATCTATCCTCGTGATCTTATATCTCGTACCCTGAATCTCGTATCACTATAATCTTCTTGCCAGCTCCATTTTGAAAGCCATGAGTTTTGCTATATTCTCAGATTTATAAATAGCCATATCTGCATTTTCTCCTACGAAATTTTCTTCAATAGTGGTACGCCAAAGCAGCAGCCATTGGTCAAAGTGTTTCTGTTCCATAGCCTGTATTTCATTAATTGGGAAGTGTACACCCATCGGGTTTCCTTTATACGTCATCTGTCCAAAAAGGATAGATTCCCAGAAAGAGTACATTTTAGGAAGATGCTGATCCCAGTCTACTTTAGCAATATCATTAAAAAAGAATCCTATAGTCTCATCCTTAACTACTTTGGCATAAAATGCGTTGACAAGATGTTCAATATCTTCTCGTGATTCAAGCTTTTTCATAGCCCAAATTTAGGGTAATTTGTGTAAAGGATTCCAATCGGTAAATTGATAAATTTCATATAAACAGTATTTTACAACCCATCCCGCCAAAACATACAACCGTAAAATGAAAAATTAGGAAACATTAAAATTTGATTAATTCACAAAAAAACGCCTTGAAAGAATATGATTTTTGTAAATTTAATTATTAAACACTAAAAAATTATTAAAATGAATAAAAAAATCAATTCTGTTTTGATTCTTTTATTAGCATTTTCAGTATCATGTTCAAGGGATGAAGTGAGTTCTATGAATGATGATCCGGAAAAAATAAATTATGCTGATACAAAGAGTGCACATTTAACACAGGCAGAGATGCTTCAGAAAGGCTGGAAAGTTGTAGATGAGTTTAAATTGCCAGGCAATAATAATCTGGGGATAAACTATACTTCTACCCATGAAGAGCGTGAAATTCCTTTCAAACCTAATCACCTGAAAGATATGGGATATGATGTTAGTTTTTCCGGAGAAAGAACGAGATTGAAAAATGTTTTTGCCTACGCTGGTCAGGTTCCGGATGGAATTATATTTAATCCTGATCTTTCTGTAGACGGAGATGTCCGGAATACGGCTCCTAATCCTAATGTTTCCATTGTTTTAGGAACACCTGAGGTAAACATAAAAACAGACGGAGTAGATTTACCGGATAATTCCTATACCACGGAGGCCATTAATAATGGAGATAGAGAAAGTGAAATTACAGTAACCTATTCCTATAAAAAGGGATATTCTACTTCCTGGAAGCGCACTGTCTCAGGCTCATTTGAAGTGGCAGCATCCGTATCTGTTGATATTCCGTTAGTGGCAAAAGCTTCTGCCAGCACAAAAGTTGTTGTAGGAGGAGATACAACGGAAGGCACAGAAACTTCTGAAGAAATTACCGAGACCAGCAGCTATAAGACTATCGTACCGGCTCACTCTAAAAAAAGTATTTCTATTCTGACGAAATTAAAAGGGTCTTCTGTTGAATACTTTGTACCTATGAAATTGACCGGAAGATTACAGGCCAACTTTCCTTCTCCGGCAGATGGACATTATTATTGGGCTTTTCCTATTGAAAACTTCCCTGATTTTCTTTCCAATATACACGGAGAGTCGGGGATTGTAAAATCTGTAAGCAATGTAAGTGTTACTGTGATGGAATCACCTGCACAGAAGATATAAAAACACCTTTAAAAAAGATTGTAAAAACAGCATAAATTCAGAATTTCTGCTGTTTTTGTTTGAATAAAAGTTCCTTAAAGACCCATGGGAAAGTAATCTGTGATGATTCCTGAGAAGCATAGGTATCTTAATAGATTCTATTCTTAACTTTGTTTTTTAAATATTGATATGTTGAAGGGTAGGGCTGAGCAGTAACCGGCTTATTGCTAGAATAGAATCATAATATAAGATCGTTAAAATGATTAAAAAATGACAGGAGGATTCAGAAAAAAGATCCGTCAGAAAAATGCGGAAAATAGTGGTTTCGGCACTAATGCATCCGGGAGGTTCATCAATAAAGACGGTCTCCCGAACGTTAAGAGAACAGGGGTAAATGTTTTCAACAGATTGAGCTGGTATCATACCATGCTGAATTTGTCTTCATTTCGCTTTATTTCTTATTTGGTTATCGCTTATATCCTCATTAATCTTGTATTTGCCATGATCTATTACCTGATTGGAGTAGAGCATCTTACGGGAATAGACAAGAGTGATCCGTTAAATGAGTTTATCGATGTGTTTTTCTTCAGTTCTCAGACTTTTACCACTGTTGGATATGGGAGAATAGCACCGGTAGGTTTTTTGGCAAGTCTTGTGGCTACTTTTGAAGCTTTTCTGGGATTGCTTACCTTTGCTATTGCAACGGGGCTTTTTTACGGAAGATTTTCAAGACCGCGGGCGTACCTTAGATTTTCTGATATTGCAGTAATTGCTCCTTTTCAGGAATCTTCGGCATTAATGTTCAGGCTTGCTCCTTACAAAAACAATGCATTGACGGATGCAGATGTTATTGTATCTGCAGCCATTGAGGTGATAGAAAACGGAATCGCCAAAAGTAATTTTTACAGGCTTAATACACAGATGAGTAAGATTAATACATTAGCACTCAACTGGACTGTGGTCCATAAAATTGATGAAAACTCTCCGTTTTATGGTTTTTCTGAAGAGGATTTTAAAAACACAGATATTGAACTTATTGTACAGGTTCGTGCATTTGATGAAGTATTTTCAAATACCGTGGTTCAGAGGTCTTCATATACGACAGGAGAAATTATATATGGAGCGAAATTTGTCCCGATGTATTATCCTAGCAAAGAAAATCTCTCAACAGTGCTGGATCTGGATAAAATCAATGAATATAAAAAAGAAAAACTTCCGGACTTAGTGGCAAATAAAGAATAAATGAATTTAGATTTTTATAAAAAACAGGCTATACAAAAGCAGAAAGAACACAAGAAATTTCTGGACGGATTAAAGAAAAAACCGCCCAAAAATCTTGATTATATAGTACAGGAAACCCATGATGAAGTTTTTGAGGAAATAGACTGCTTACAATGTGCCAATTGCTGCAAAACAACCGGTCCTCTTTACACCGAAAAAGATATTGAGAGAATTTCCAAACATCTCCGAATGAAGTCTGCAGATTTTGAAGCCAGGTTTTTAAGAGTAGACGAAGACAATGATAAAGTATTGCAAAATCTTCCCTGTTTTTTCCTGAATAATGATAATACCTGTTCTATCTATGAGGTAAGGCCGAAAGCCTGTCGGGAATACCCTCATACGGACCGTAAGAAGATCTATCAGATTAATAATTTGATGCTGAAAAATACAGTAATCTGCCCGGCTGCATTTGAATTCGTAGAAAAAATGATGAAGAATATAACGAAGTAGATTTAAAGGATAGAAGCTTTGATAATAAACTGCCTCAGTTAATATTTTTACTGAAATAAACTTCCAGCCTCCAGCTTCAATCTTCCCGCCAAATTAACCGGACTTATTTTACAAATTCCTCTTAAATAATTATAAAGTACGTTAAATAAGATACATACGCATAATTTTATAAATGATGCCTCGTTTAAGTTAAACAATCATTTAAATATTACATTATGAAAAAGTTATTTTTAACGGCAGCGTTTACATTAGTCGGAGTAATCGCAGTATCAGCACAATCAACACCACAAAAGCCAGCCGATACTTCTACTAATAATCCAGCGACAACTCAAACCCAACCGAATACACAGACTACAAGTCCTTCGGATCCAAAGACTCAACAGGAAAAATCGCCTGCAACTACTATGGAGACTGCTCCGGCAACTGATCCATCAGTAAGTACAACCCCTACGGATGCTACTAAGCCAGCCGATGCTCCTAAAGAGGAAAAGAAAGACAAGAAAAAGAAAAAGTAAAAGCACTTTAGCAAACACTAGTCGGAATCCTGAAATTTTATATTTCAGGATTTTTTTTGTTCAATTTCTGCCACTTTGAATTGGACTATTTTACGGACAAGATCCAGCGGAAGATTTTCATCAATAGGAAGTTGAACTGCTCCTTTAGAAAATTTATATTTTCTTTCCTCAAAATCTTTCTCAAAATTAGAAATACCTTCCGCTCCGGGATAGAACCCAATATGCTTTTTGTATCCTGCAAAATAAACTAAGGGTTTTCCTTTATACCTGAAAGCCGGCATCTGATATCCTATGTATTCTTCCAGATCAGGAACCTGTAAATGAATTGCTTTTCTGAGCTCAAGCAGTTTTTCCTGTACTTCTATCGGGAACAGAAGAATGTACTCATCAATATTCTTAAAGGTGTTTATCATTACATAAAAATAAAAAAAGCGCGGCATATAGCCGCGCTTTCTCCTTTCACTTTTTACTTTTTTCCCATTATCCCGGGAACAGGCTATATCAAAAAAGGTCGGGACTTTTCCCAACCTTTGTTTTTTTTGTTACACAACTCCTTGAGCTAACATTGCTTCTGCTACTTTTACAAAGCCGGCAATATTGGCACCTTTTACGTAGTTTACATAACCGTCTTCATCTTTTCCATAGTCTCTACAAGCTTTGTGAATACCAATCATGATTTCCTTTAATCTTGCATCAACTTCTTCAGAAGTCCAGTTAAGACGGATAGAGTTTTGAGTCATTTCTAATCCTGATGTAGCAACACCTCCAGCGTTGGAAGCCTTACCAGGAGAGAATAATACTTTATTGTCTAAGAAATAGTTGATGGCGTCTAGTGTAGAAGGCATGTTAGCTGCTTCAGTTACACAAACACATCCGTTTTCAACTAATTTTCTTGCGTCATCTAAATCTAATTCGTTTTGAGTTGCAGAAGGGAAGGCAACATCACACTTCACATCCCAAGGACGTTTTCCTGCATGGAACTCAGCAGATGGATATTTTTTAGCATAGTCTTCCGCTCTGTTGTTTCCTGAAGATCTAAGTTCTAATAAATAATCGATCTTTTCTCCGCTGATACCGTCTTTATCATAGATATATCCGTCAGGACCAGAGATGGTTACTACTTTAGCCCCTAGTTCAGTCGCTTTTTTGATAACTCCCCAAGCTACGTTTCCGAAACCTGATACAGTTACTATTTTATCCTGGAAATTCTGTCCGATAGTTTTAAGCATTTGCTCTGCGAAGTACACTACACCGTATCCTGTAGCTTCAGGACGGATTAATGAACCTCCGTAAGCAAGACCTTTTCCTGTAAGAACTCCTGTAAACTCGTTTCTGATTTTCTTGTACTGTCCGAATAAATATCCGATTTCTCTTGCTCCAACACCGATATCTCCTGCAGGTACGTCTGTTTCAGGACCGATGTGCTTGCATAATTCTGTCATGAAAGCCTGGCAGAAACGCATTACTTCCATATCAGATTTTCCTTGTGGATCGAAATCTGAACCTCCTTTACCACCTCCCATTGGAAGAGTTGTCAAAGAGTTTTTAAATACCTGTTCGAAAGCTAAGAACTTAAGAACAGATAAGTTTACTGTAGGATGGAAACGGATTCCTCCTTTGTATGGTCCAATAGCAGAGTTCATTTGGATTCTGAAACCTCTGTTAACCTGAATTTCTCCTTTATCATCAACCCATGGAACTCTGAAAATAATAATTCTTTCAGCTTCAGCCATTCTTTCAAGCAGCTTCATTCCGGTATATTCTTTTTTAGTAGCAATGAATGGAATTACGGTTACGGCAACTTCTTTTACAGCCTGTAAGAATTCCGGTTCGTTAGGATTTTTTGCTTCAATTTTTGCAATAAACTCTTGGATTTTCTGGTCAATATTATATTGTTCCATATATTAAGGTTGAATATTATTGTCAACAAATTTAATTTTTTTTTCAAGATTCACAACACTATATTTTAACATTGTTAAAAATTAAATAATAATGTTTCGTAATATTATTAAATTAATAATTTATGTTTAAAATTTATTAAAAATGAAATGTTATGTGTGAAATAATGCAGTATTAAGAAATCGTTAAATCTTAAATTGCGATAAATTGCCTCCCGGAAAATGATTTTACTTTCCCTAAAAGTTCCAATTCCAAAATTATTGGTAAGATTTTGTGAGTAGAGAGATCAATCTTCTGTGAAAGATCATCTAAAGAAATCTGTGGATAGTCTTTAATTGACTGATATATTAAATATTGATTGTCAGTTAATTGTATGGTAATCTCGTGATGAGGAAATAACTCTTCCATTTTTTCTTTTGGATCATTAAATCCAAGTATATTGATAAGATCTTTGATCGTTGAAATAGCAGTTGCTTTATTATGGAAAATCAGCTGGTTACAACCTTGGCTGCAAGGGTCTGTAATCTTTCCGGGCAGTGCAAAAACATCACGGTTGTAATCATTGGCAAATGCTGCTGTACTTACCGAGCCTCCTCCAAAACCGGTTTCCACTACAATCGTTGCCGGAGATAGTCCTGCTACAATTCGGTTTCTCTGGATGAAGTTTTCCCGGTCAGGTTTTCTGCCAGAGCTGAACTCTGTTATTAATGCGCCTCCTTCCTGCAAAATTTTCTCAGAGAGCTTTCTGTTTTTTGCGGGATATAAATGCTGGAAACCATGGGCAAGAACAGCTACAGTAGGTTTTTGGTGACGAATAGACTGCTCATGAACTTCTTTATCGATACCCAGAGCCAGACCGCTTACCGATGTATATCCTGAAGATTGTGTTGCTTCGAAGAAATCCTGAATGAACTGCTTTCCATAAGATGTCATATTTCGGGTTCCTACAATACTTACTCTTGGCTGTGTATCATCCATACTTCCTTTTTGGTAAAGAATAGCTGGGGCATCATTACATTCATTAAGTAGGAAAGGTGTTTCTTTAAGATGTTTTAGCCTGATCCGGATATTATTTTTTTCGCAAAAATTTAATTCTTCTTCTGCGAATTTCAAATGAGATTTATTTCCAATGTCTGAAACTGTTTTTTGTCCTATCCCTTCCAGTTTTTTATACTCATTTCTGGCTCTTTTCCAGGCTTCCTGAGCACTGCCAAAAGTTCGGACCAATTTATGAAAATGAATGTCGCCAATATGGCTGCATTCGCGGAGGGCGATTGCATAGAGATGTTCTTCGGAAATCATGTGTGTTTTTTTCCCAAATGTAATGAAATAAGTGTTATCTTTTCCTTAATTCCTCCAAATGATCCCAGATATCATCTTTTTTCTTATAGGGAAGTTCCATAAAATCTTCCGGGTGATTTTCTTTGTATTCCTGCCACAATTTATCATCTTTTTCGTTGTAATAATTGGGGAATTCCCAGATGAATTTTTTCTTCTTTTCTCCAACATTTTTGAAAGCAAAGGCAATGATACTGCCTACTACAGCTCCGGAAAGATGCGCCTGCCATGAGATTTTACTCGGTTCCTGCATATTATAGAACAGTTCTTCGGGAAGCATTCCCCACACCAAACTGCCATAATACAGAACAACAAGCATTGAAATTGTGAGAAGTTTTGTATTCCACTTGAAGACACCGCTAAAGAAGAGGAAGAAGGCAAGCACATACACTACACCACTGGCTCCAATGGTACAGGTATACATATAATCACCAGTAAGAATGTCAATAGGAGGAAGCAGCCATACCAAAAGCCCCGTTGCCAGCCATCCGATAATAAAAACCTTGTTGGCCACTAAAGGATAAAACTGATAAAGTAAAAACATCAGTGCTGCAATAGGGATAGAATTTCCTATGATATGATCTATATTTCCATGTAAAAGAGGAGAGGTTACCACCCCAAGCAAACCCTCAGGCAGCAATGGGATAATGGCTCCAAAACAGCTTTGGAAAAAGCCCTGCGTTTGTAAAAAGTACCCGAACCACATCGCAGATAGCATCAGCAACGGGTATATAATCGCTCTTTTGGAAATTACATTTTTGAACATGTGGATTTTACGTCAAATCAAAAGCCAATGATAAATTTCGGAAAATTTGGCGATGAATCAATTCTTACTCACCTGATTTTAAGACAAAAGGTATCAAATTTTATTTTCAAACTTATTATTTTGGCATTGATTTTATAGAAATATCTTATTGTGATTGATTCAGCTTTGAGGAAATTCGATTCTTTACGGCTGAATTTATCCTGAAAAAAAATTATATTAATACTTTTGTATGGAAAATTATTTAGAGTAATGAAGAAGTTTTTATTGATTCTTTCCTGTTTTATAGGAATATATGCAAGTGCACAAGAAGAATTGAAAAAAGATTCCGTAGTAGTAGACACCGTGAAATACTGGTCAGTATTAGGAAAAAATACTTTAATGATCAACCAGGCGGCCTTTTCAAACTGGGTAGGAGGTGGAGCCAACAACGTAGGATGGCTTGCCGGGATCAATTACAATGTGACCTATGAAAAAGACAAAGACCTTTGGGAGAATATTATTATACTGGGCTATGGACAGAATGATACGAAAGGATTAGGAATAAGAAAGACACAGGATGTGATCAATATTTCTACCAATTATGGGCGGAAATTTTCGAAAAGCTGGTATTTCTCTTTAGGAGCCGGTTTGCAGTCGCAGTTTGCGGCAGGTTACGAAGATGGGAATAATCCTGAAGCAAAGAAAATCTCAAATTTTATGGCACCAGGTTACCTGAACGTCGGGATGGGTATCACGTACAGACCTAATGATGATCTTACGGTAACTTTACGTCCTACCAACGCCAGATGGACTTTTGTATTGGATAAAGATCTCCAGACAGCAGGAAGTTATGGTCTGAAAAGTGACGGAGATACTTCTTTATTACAATTTGGTTTTCTGGGTACGGCAATTTATAAACTGAAAATAATGGAAGATATTTACTTAACCAATACAGCATCTGTCTTCTCGAATTACCTTGACCGCCCGGACAGATTGGTTCTGGCGTATGGAGCTTTACTAAACCTGAAAGTAAACAAATATATTTCATCCAATGTGACAGTAGATTTACTTTACGATCATAATCAGATAGAAAAAACACAGCTGAAGCAAACTCTTGGAATCGGGTTCGCCTATACTTTGGAGAATGGGGTAAAACGTTCCGACCGCAAAGACAGTCAGTGGTGGATTAAAAAATAATAAAGAATACGATATTTCAATAAAAAGCACTTCCGGAATGAAGTGTTTTTTTGTTTTTAAAATACTGTAATTTTAAGTTGACTTAAGTTTGCGGGTTGTTGGTGTGTTGTTTAATGTAATGATTTTCATAGTGTTACTGCGTTGTTTTTAATGGTGTTAAATTCATTTTAAAGTGAATTTTATGAAGGCCTAGATTATTATTTATACATTTGTAGTAAATCGTCATTATGAAAAAACTTTTATTGATCAGTTCTATCACTTTTGGGGCTGTAGCATTGGCTCAGGAGACTAAAACGGAAGCTCCGGCAGCAGATACTGTTAAAGCCTGGTCTATTCAGGGACAAAATACATTAATGCTTAATCAGGCTGCCTTTTCAAACTGGGTAGGTGGTGGAGCTAACAACGTAGGATGGCTTGCCGGAGTGAATTATAATCTGACTTATGAAAAAGGAAAAAATCTTTGGGAAAACATTGTTATTCTGGGTTATGGGCAAAACAATACGCAGGGAACAGGAGTAAGAAAAACGCAGGATGTTATTAACCTTTCTACAAACTATGGTAGAGAATTTGCCAAGCATTGGTATTTGTCTGCAGGTGCAGGTTTACAAACTCAGTTCGCTCCGGGATATGAAGACGGAAACAATCCCGATGCTAAGAAGATTTCCAATTTTATGGCTCCCGGGTATGTGAGTGTAGGAGCTGGGGTTACTTACCGTCCCAATGATAATTTTACGGTGACTTTACGTCCGGCAAATGCCAGATGGACTTTTGTATTAGATAAAGATCTTCAGAAGGCAGGAACTTATGGTCTTAAAAATGACGGTGATTCTTCTCTTTTCCAATTCGGTTTCTTAGGAACAGCTATGTATAAGCTGAAAATTATGGAGAATATCAGCCTGTTAAATACAGCGTCTGTATTTTCCAACTATCTTGACCATCCAGACAGACTTGTTTTGGGATATAGCGGTGTTTTAAGCATGAAAATCAATAAATATATTTCTACGAATGTTACTCTTGATCTGCTGTATGACCATAATCAGATATGGAAAACACAGTTGAAACAGACATTAGGCGTAGGTTTGGCTTACAATTTTGATAATGGTAAGAAGCGTTCGGAAAATAAGGATAACCAAAGCTGGCTGAAAAAATAAGACAGACATACCATCTGCAGTACAATAAAAAAGCACTTCAAAATGAAGTGCTTTTGTTTATCAATATATATAAGTCTTAGAATTCTATATCAACTCCTAATTTCTCAGCCAATAACTTTGAAATTTTTTCTTTTAGAGGTTCTATATCAATGTTTTGCATTGCATCATTAGCAAAAGCATATAAAAGTAATGCCTGTGCTTCTTTTTTAGAAATTCCTCTCGCTCTCAGATAGAATAAAGCGTCTTCATTCAACTGGCCTACTGTACATCCGTGAGAACATTTTACATCATCAGCAAAGATCTCTAACTGAGGTTTAGTATCAATACTTGCGCCTTCACTTAGCAATACGTTGTTGTTTTGCTGATAAGCGTTTGTTTTCTGAGCTATTTTGTCAACAAAAACTTTTCCGTTGAAAACTCCGTGGGCATTGCCATCAAAGATTCCTTTATAGTTCTGGTAGCTTTCACAGTTCGGGAAGTTATGGTGAACGGCCGTATGGTGGTCTACCAACTGATCTTTTCCGATAATGGTGATTCCGTTCATGAATGAATTGATGTTAGATCCATTATGAATAAAATCAAGGTTGTTTCTTACCAGTTTACCTCCGAAAGAGAATGTATTTACAGTGGTTAAGCTGTCTTTCTCCTGTCTTGCGAAAGTATTGTCGATAAAATAGGCTGTATTATTATCATTTTGAAGTTTGTGCCAGTCTGCTTTTGCATTAGGATAGGTAAAGATCTCCGTTACAGAGTTGGTCAATACATACGTGCTGTCAAAATTATGGTGGCTTTCAATCACTTCTACTTTTGCTCCTTCTTCTACAATCAAAAGGTTTCTTGTATTGTAGAATGTGTTCTCCTCCTGATTCTGAGAAATATAAAAAACGTGGATTGGTTTTTCAATCACTACATTTTTAGGAACCTTAAGGAAGAAACCATATTTGCAGTAAGCAAGGTTTAAGTTGGTAAACGCTTGTTCCTTTGAAGCAATGGTATTGAAATATTTTTCAAAAACCTCTTTGTGTTTCTCATCATTCAATGCATAGTTGAATGAAAGAAACTCTACATTTTCAATAGAAACTTTTGAAAGCTCCTTGTGAAGCTTACCGTTTACAAAAACAATCCAATCAAAATTTTCCTCTCCAAGGTGCAGTTCATCAAACTGCTCTTTAGTGATATTGTGGCTCTCTTTCGGGAAGAAGTTGTAGCTTTTTTCCGTGATCTCCTTTAGATTGGTATATTTATATTCTTCGTCTTTTTTTGTCGGAAAACCAAGATTTGCAAATCTCTGAAGAGCCTCTTTTCTTTCATCATCCAGAAATCTGTGACGAAGACTCTCCAAAAATTCATTATGGTTCTCTATAATCTGTTCTTTTAATGCCATTACTGGTATATCTGTGGTTTGCACCATTTTTTCTTTTTTTTTGAACTAAAATATTGCTATTCCGAGGAACAGGGAATCCAATTTTTAATAATAGAGATTCTTTATTTTACTACGTTTCACGAATGATTGTGAAAATTTTAATCTCTGAAATAATACATTTTCTTCTTAGTTAAGAAGCCAGTCGTAACCCTTTTCTTCAAGTTCTAATGCTAAAGATTTATCACCTGTTTTGATGATTTTTCCATCTGCTAAAACGTGAACGAAGTCAGGCTGAATATAGTTAAGTAATCTCTGATAGTGCGTAATCAAAAGAACTGCATTTCCTTCATTTTTAAAGTGGTTTACTCCATCTGCCACAATTCTTAATGCATCAATATCCAATCCTGAATCTGTTTCATCAAGAATAGCCAATTTAGGATTAAGCATCATCATCTGGAAGATCTCATTTCTTTTCTTTTCACCTCCTGAGAATCCCTCGTTTAATGATCTTGAAAGGAAATCTTTTTTGATCCCTAGTTTTTCAGACTTCTCGCGGATTAATGCAAGCATTTCTTTTGCCGGCATTTCTTCCAGTCCGTTTGCTTTTCTTGTTTCATTTAAAGCAGCTTTGATAAAGTTCGTTACAGAAACTCCCGGAATTTCCACTGGATACTGGAAAGAAAGGAAGATTCCTTTGTGAGCTCTATCTTCAGGAGCGTCTTCGCTGATGTCTTCTCCCTGGAAAAGGATCTCTCCACCAGTTACTTCGTAATCTTCTTTTCCTGCGATTACAGAAGAAAGGGTAGACTTACCAGCTCCGTTCGGGCCCATAATAGCGTGAACTTCGCCTGGCTTTATCTCAAGATTAATACCTTTTAATATTTCTGCGCCATCTTCAATTTTGGCGTGAAGGTCTTTAATTTGTAACATTCTTGCTAACTTTTTCTTTTTATAATTGTGTGAGCTTCTCTTCTGTTAATACACATTGTCTTTATATTGAATATTTCCTCAATAGACGGATAGAAGCTTTCTATATTTTATGTTTTGTAATAATCTTCACTGAAGATTACAACTTATATTCCCGAATAACGGTTTTAATCTGATAAAAACACTGAAAACCTTGCCATTAATCAGTGAACTTTTATCTGATAGATTCTTTTTGGAGGATTATCCCACAGAACCTTCTAATGAAATTTCCAGTAATTTCTGAGCTTCAATAGCAAATTCCATCGGAAGTTTATTTAAAACTTCTTTACTGAAACCATTGACGATCAAAGCAATTGCTCTTTCAGTATCAATACCTCTTTGGTTGCAATAGAAAATCTGGTCTTCCCCAATTTTTGAAGTCGTTGCCTCGTGCTCTAACTGAGCCGTTGGATCCTTGATTTCGATATAAGGGAAAGTATGGGCACCACATTCATTACCCATCAATAAAGAGTCGCACTGTGAGAAGTTTCTTGCCCCTTTTGCAGAAGGCATTACTTTCACCTGTCCTCTGTATGAGTTTTGAGATTTTCCGGCAGAAATACCTTTAGAAATAATCGTTGATTTGGTATTCTTTCCAATGTGGATCATTTTTGTTCCTGTATCTGCATACTGGTGGTTATTGGTTACCGCAATAGAGTAGAATTCTCCGATAGAGTTGTCTCCTTTAAGGATACAAGACGGATATTTCCATGTTACTGCAGAACCTGTTTCTACCTGAGTCCATGAGATTTTTGCATTTCTTTCGCAAAGGCCTCTTTTTGTTACAAAGTTGAATACACCTCCTTTTCCTTCTTCATTACCAGGATACCAGTTCTGTACCGTTGAATATTTAATCTCAGCATTGTCTAAAGCGATAAGCTCTACAACCGCTGCGTGAAGCTGGTTTTCATCTCTGGAGGGTGCTGTACAACCTTCAAGATAAGAAACATAACTTCCTTCATCCGCTACAAGAAGTGTTCTTTCAAACTGTCCTGTTCCTGCCTGATTGATACGGAAATAAGTGGAAAGCTCCATTGGGCATTTTACGCCTTTTGGAATATAACAGAAACTTCCGTCAGAGAATACTGCGGAGTTCAGAGCTGCATAAAAGTTATCTCCTCTTGGAACTACTTTTCCAAGATATTTTCTTACTAGATCAGGATGGTTTTTAATAGCCTCAGAGATGGAACAGAAAATAATTCCTTTTTCTGCCAATGTATCCTGGAAAGTGGTTTTCACAGAAACTGAGTCCATTACGATATCTACGGCAACTCCAGAAAGTCTTTTTTGTTCTTCGATATTGATTCCTAATTTGGCAAAAGTTGCTAATAATTCAGGATCTACCTCGTCAAGACTTGCCAGTTCAGGCTTTACTTTAGGAGCAGCATAGTAACGGATTGCCTGAAAATCTGGTTTTTCATACTTGATATTAGCCCAGTTAGGCTCTACCATTTTCTGCCAGATTTTGAAAGATTCCAAACGCCATTCAGTCATCCATTCCGGCTCTTCTTTTTTAGCAGAGATGGCACGAACGATGTCCTCATTTAAACCGATCGGGAAATCTTCATAATCAATTTTCGTTTCCCAACCGAATTCATATTTTTTATTTTCTAGATCGACTCTTAAATCGTCTTCTGTATATTTACTCATTATAATTTTTTAGATTTCAGATGTTAGATTTCAGAATTCAGAATGGCTCTGAGGTCTGAAATCTAGGATCTAATGTCTTTTCTCTAAAGACTAAATGATTCCCCACACCCACATGTTCTGGATGCATTCGGGTTGTTAAAAACAAACCCTTTTCCGTTCAATCCTCCTGAATACTCAAGAGTTGTTCCCGCTAAATAAAGGATGGATTTTTTATCTATAATAATTTTGATGTTATTATCTTCAAAAATCTGATCTGTGTCTGTTTTTTGGTTATCAAACTTTAAAACATACTCTAAACCAGAGCATCCGCCGCTTTTCACCCCTACTCTTATATAATCTTCAGCAGGGTTAAAACCATCTTCCGTCATTAACTGGATGGCTTTCTCCTTTGCATAGTCTGATACTTTTATCATTGTATTTATTTAGAATGATTTAATGATGCAAAAATACGAACTAATTTCCGCAATCTCAAATCGAAGATATCTATTTTAATGATTCTGATATTAATAGGGATTTTCAAGGCAACTATTTATGTTAAAAACAGATAAATTTCTTCTCATCATGTGAAGATTTCATTCCGGATTTTAACCTTGAATCATATTTTCGATCTATAAAGAAAATAGGTAATGAAACAAAAAGTAGCCGCTTTTTTTGTGTTGTTTTTCACGATAGTATCTTATGGTCAGACTACAAGATTTGTTTATGAAACGCTTGTAAATCCAGATTCAATCAATCTGGTGAGCATGAAAAGTGAAAGAACTTTTCTCGATATTAAAGGAGATCATTCTTTATTTATCAGCGAAAATAAATTGAAAAGAGATTCTCTTTTTACTGTTGTCAGATCAGAAATGAAAGAAAATCATAAAAAAGAGGAAAAAGATTTTTCAAAAATAGACGGAAAGAAAAATTTCGAACCTACTTTTTTTGAATATTTTATTACTAAGACTATTCCCGACCAAAAAGTGTATTATTATGAAAAGGCAGCCGGAAGACAAATTTATTATCAGGAAGACAGACCTGTAAAGTGGGACGTAACAAATATTGTTGAAAAACAAAATGGATATGCCGCTCAAAAAGCAGTTGCTGAGTTTGGAGGAAGAGTGTGGACGGCATGGTTTACCAAAGAAATTCCCTTCTCTGACGGACCTTATAAATTCTCCGGATTACCCGGACTGATTGTAAAACTGGAAGATGATAAAGGAGATTATAAGTTTGATCTTGCTAAAAAGATGATCATTAAAAATGCTTTTGAAGAACAGGTAAGCTCCGATGCCAAACAAAGTACGAGAGCCAACTTCCATGGGGATAAAGCTGCTCTGGAACTGGAGTTTGGTAAAAACAGAAAAGCAATGGCAGGGAATAATGGAGATGGAAATATGAATTTCGGAGGTGGAAGACATGGTGGCGGAATGGGCGGCGGTGGTATGAATGGAGGAGGAATGAGAGGTGGTCATGGCGGTGGCGGAATGCACAGAGGCGGAATGGGAGGCGATAATCAAGGAGGTCCAATATCACAAAGTCCATCTGCAGGAATTTATTCTACAACTACAGTCCAGAACCCCATTGAATTAAAATAAATAAAAATATAAATGAAAAAATTAGGTGTCATCGCATTAGCGCTGTTCATACAGAATGTTTCTGCACAGACAAACAGGTTTGTGTATCAGGTGACTATGAAGCCTGATGCCGAAAATAAAACAGATATCAAGACGGAAAACGCGTATCTGGATATTTCTCCGGAAAAATCAGTGTTTTATTCTGAAAACAGGATTAAAAGAGACTCTATCATGCAAAAGGCATTTCAAGGTGGAGGCGGAAGAGGAAGTATCAACAGAGATCAGATGGAAGGTTTGAGAACGAATATCAGCTATTCTGTAGAAAAGGATAAGACGAACCAAAAGACGTATTTTAAAGACAGAATAGGACGTGATCTCTATTCTTATGAAGAGGACAGGCCAATGAACTGGAAAATTGAATCAGAAACAAGAAAAATAGGCGAATACAAGGTTCAGAAGGCAGAAACGGATTTTGGAGGGAGAAAATGGACGGCATGGTTTACAACGGATCTTCCTTATCAGGATGGACCTTATAAATTCGGAGGACTTCCTGGACTGATTGTAAAAGTTGAAGATGATAAAGGCGATTACTCTTTTGATTTAATGAAGAATTATAAAATTGCTGAGTTTCCTACTTTGAACCAGTTTGGCAATACATTAAAAGTGAAAAGAGGAGATTATTTAAAACAGCAGCAAAAGTTTAAAACTGATCCCATGTCATTTATGAATCAAAGTGGCGGAGGTATTACTGCTCCAATGAGAATAGGCAGTGGAAGAGGCCCTGGAGGTGGTGGTGGAAACCAGAATCCTGCTGATATGAGAAAGAGAATGGAAGAAAGGGTGAAGGAAGAAGCGAAGAAAAATTCTAACCCTATCGAATTGCAATAAATAAAAAATGCGGTCTTACTCTGAGACCGCATTTTTTTTATATCATCTTTTGATAAAATTATTTTAATAGCTGGTTAAAAGTATCACCCTGTCTGATATCTCCGGTGTTGTAACCTTTCATAAACCATTCTTTACGCTGAGCAGAAGATCCGTGAGTGAAGCTTTCCTGGTTCACATATCCCTGTGCTCTTTTCTGGATGTTATCATCTCCAACAGCTTCTGCAGCATCTATGGCAGATTCAATGTCTCCGGGCTCCAAAATATGTTTGCTGTCATTGGTTCTTTTAGCCCAGACTCCGGCATAAAAATCAGCCTGTAGCTCTGTAGCAACAGACACTCTGTTCATTTGTTCTTCAGAATATCTTCCGCTTCTTCTTAATTGATCTACTTTTTGGGTCGTTCCTAAAAGAGTCTGCACATGGTGTCCTACTTCGTGAGCAAGAACATAGGCTACTGTAAATTCTGTTACTTTAGCCCCAAACTTTTGCTGAAGTTCACCAAAAAAGCTCATATCCATATAGACTTTCTGATCAGCAGGGCAGTAGAAAGGTCCCATGGCAGATTGAGCAGTACCACATGCTGAAGAAGTTGTATTCTCAAAAAGAACCACCTGAGGAGCGCTATAAGTCATTCCGTTTTCCTTAAAAATCTGATCCCAGGTAAGAATATTCCATTTGGCCATCATATCCACCATTTCTCCGATTTGTTTTTCACTGGCTGTAAGCTCTCTTTGTTCTCCGGGATTTCCTGAAGATTGCATACTGCCGGAATTTAAAATACCGGACGGGTCGCCTCCCAAAAAGAACACGATGGCTGCTATAATTAATGTTCCGAGTCCTCCACCTACAATCATTCCGCCGCCACCGCCTCCTGAACCACGGCGGTCATCAACGTTTCCGCCTCTGTCGTCTGTCCATTTCATACTAATAAATTTATGGGTTAATTTAAATATTTTACACCAGATTATAAGCGAAAATATCTAGATATTTATCTGTTCAGTTGTTTTGTTTTTAGCCAGTAAGAAGTAGACTGATAGGCTGATACAGCATCATCTACCAGTTTCTGCTCTGGATTTTTTAATAATTTTTCGTCGTAATACAGCTTAAATTCGGGTTTCAGATCACTTTTTTCCAGTTCCAAAGAATATTGTTTTACCTTTTTTACCGGAGAAATAATGGTCAAACGGTCACCTTTGATGAATCCAAGGTCTTGATATGTTGCCACATAAGCTTTAGGCTGGAATTCCTGCCTGAAGACATCCTGTCCTAAAAATTTAGACTGATAGCTGAAATTTAATAATCCAAAAAGAGTAGGCATCACATCTATCTGGGACATCAATGCATCGAATTTCTGAGGCTGAATAAATCCTTCTGAGAAAATCATTGCAGGAATTCTGTATTTATCCATCGGGAGTTCTGTTTTCCCTGCACTGGATGCACAGTGGTCTGCAATAATGACAAAAACAGTGTTTTTATACCAGTCTTGCTTTTTTGCCATATCAAAGAACAGCTTAAGAGAATAATCAGTGTATTTTACACCACCTTCGCGGGATTTTGCCGTTCCCGGGATATCAATTCTTCCGTCGGGATAAGTAAATGGTCTGTGATTGGAAACCGTCATCCAATGATTGAAAAAAGGTTTTCCCGACCTGGCTTCAGCATTCATCACCTGAATAGCTTTTCTTGCCATATCTTCATCAGCAACGCCCCAAACATTGGCAAAAGTAATTTCTTCAGGCTTAAAGTTGTTTCTGTCTACAATGCCATAGCCGTTTCCACCGAAGAAGTCCTGCATATTATCAAAATAGCTGTATCCACCATATAAAAACTTTACATCATATCCTTTGGATTTGAAAACGCTTCCGGTTGTGAATTTCTTTTTATTATCATCTCTTTTGATGATACTTTCTCCTGCAGTGGGAGGAATACAAAGAGTCAGGGCTTCTAGTCCTCGTACCGTTCTGTTTCCTGTAGCATAAAGATTGGTAAACATCAGGGATTTGTCAGCAAGGCTGTCCAGGAAAGGAGTAATTTTTTGCGTATTACCATAGTGTTCCATGAAGTCCGCAGAAAGACTTTCGATAGAGATCAGCACTACATTTTTCTTTGCTTCCGGCTGCTCTGCAACAACGGCTCTTGATAATGTATGTTGTGGATACTGGCTTAAGAAATTCTTTTCGGCCTGCTGCTGATTAATCTGTGAATAAAACTGGAAATAATCCAGTTCATTATGGGTAAACGCCCAATAAAACTTAGGAATTCCGTTGGCTTCAATTTCATCGGCAAAAACGTTATCAGATTTGATTTGCATCAACGAAGGGATTGCCAGTGCACTCAAAGCACAAAGTACCATGAAACTGCCCAGAAGAACCATTTTTTGTTTAAAATCCGGAAGTTCCAGCAGCTCATCTTTTGTTTTCTTATAAATGAACCATGTAATGGTAAGGGTAACGATCATGATTCCGGAAAACAATGGAACAACAGGATAGCTTTCCATGATATTTCCAATCACCTCATTGGTGTAAATAAGATAATCTACAGCAATGAAATTATAACGAACTCCAAATTCATTATAAAAGAAGTATTCACTGACTCCGTTAAAGATAATCAGAAGAACATATAATAGTAATGTAATGAAATATAATGTGTTACGGATCTTAGTTCTTTGTGTAGGAAGGAACAGCATCAATCCGAAGAAAAGAGTCTTTATTCCTACAAACACAAGAGCGATTTCCATGATAGAACCTCCATATTGCTTGAATATATTATTGGGAACAAGCCATATATAAAGGAAGAATAGAACCAAAGCCCCCAAAATAATATTGCCGTAAGGTTTTTTATATTTTGAATTGGAAAGAAAGAGGAAGTAAAGGGCAAGAATAGAGCTGGCCAGTATGAAAACAAACACGTCATTCACAAGACCTATTAACAAAACTTTTACGACTTCGAAAAATCCGAAACTAGCGGTAGTAATAGGATGAAAAAAGAATACTGTTCTTATTATTAACGAAATAATAAGATAGAAAATTCCTAAATAGAGGAAAGGTTTTATTTTTTTTAAAAACATGTATTGACTGTTTTTATGAGTTTTCACAAAGATAGTTTTTGTGGAGAACTTTTGATGGAAAAAAAGAAAAACATCCTTTTTATTAATAAGATTTATGAATTAATTTTATCCTAATAAAAAAGGACTATCCAAAAATAGTCCCATTATATAGTCAAAGTGAATAAGCGGTTAAGAGTGACCGAAACCAATATTCCCTTTCTTATCGGATAAATTCTTTTTGAAATCAATCATTCTAAGAGCTGTTACGGCTGCTTCTACACCTTTATTCCCAAGGTCACCGCCGCTTCTTGCAATAGACTGTTCCTTTGTATCATCTGTTAATACACAGAAAATTGTAGGAGTATCCGTCATGATATTACAATCTTTAATTCCCTGTGCTACAGCAGAACATACATAATCAAAATGAGGCGTTTCCCCACGGATTACACATCCTATAGAGATTATTGCGTCATATTTTCTCTCTTTGCAAAGCTGCATACTCGCATAGCTTAATTCAAAAGCTCCGGGAACAGGGAAAAGTTTGATGTTTTCAGGTTTTACCCCTTCTTTTTCAAGAATTTCCAAAGCTGCATCACGAAGATTGTAGGTTACAAAATCATTCCACTCAGAAAAAACAATGCCGATAGAAAAATCTTCGGCATTAGTTATATGAAGTGGCTTGTAATCGGAAAGATTAACTGTTGCCATTTTTTAATAATATTTAGTCATTTCGATATAAGAATCAGACATTCCGTTGTCGTAGTCCTGATATTTCTCGTCAATTGCTGAGAAGTACTTTTTAGCTTCTGTATTTTTCTTTAGTCCTAAAGCAACAATCCCTGCTTTTCTTGTGAAATAATAGGTTGTATAAGGATCATCAGATGCTGTTGCAGCCTGGTCTAGCAAACCTAAAGCCTCATCATTTTTGTTAAGACCTGATTTAGCATCTGCCATAGCTCCGTACTTCATTGCCATCAAAGTTTTGTTTTTGGAAGAGAATTTATCTAAAAGATCATAAGCTTCCTGGAACTTTCCTTCTTTGAATTTTAATAAACCGGCATTGTAAGAAGAAAGTTTACCGATTTCAGTAGAAGAATATTCATTAGCTGTACCTATAAAACCAGGGTTAGCTGCAGATTTTCCACCTAGAGCATCTTTATCTTTGCCTTCTGCAAGGTTTTTTTGAGCAGCAAGGAAACTTTTTACAGCTTCAGTGTTCTTTGGAGCAACTACGAATTGCTTATAAGCAAAGAATCCTAAAACCCCTAAAATCAATACTCCAAATACCAAACCAAGAGGTTTTGAATATTTTTCAACGAATCTTTCAGTGTTTAAAGCTTCTCTGTCAAGGTCTTTAAAGAACTCAACTGTTTCTTTACCTTCTTGCTCGTTCTGAGCACTCTTTCCCAATTTTGCCATAAGTTTTTAAAAATTGAAATGCAAATTTAATTGTTTCTGAGAGATTTACAAAATACTTTGTGAGTATTATTGATGAAATTTTGTGAATTGTTAATCGTGAGTGATGAATTTATTAAAAAAAGATGCTTCGACTGAGCTTAGCGTGACCCTTCTAATACTACTTGTTCTCATCTCACAGTAAATTATTAGCGTTGTCATGCTGAGCCTGTCGAAGCATATATATTATATCTTAATATCCTAAAATATGGTAGATTTCAGCACCGAATTTTTTCAGTTTTTCATCACCGTTTAAGCCTTCTAAGCCTATAAGGAAACTAAACTGTGAAACAATTGCTCCCTGCTTTTCTACTAGTTTAGCTGCTGCTTCTGTAGTGCCTCCTGTTGCTAAAAGATCATCGTGAATTAAAACTCTTTGTCCAGGTTTTATCTGTCCTTCACGGGTTTCAATAATAGCACTTCCATATTCCAGATCATATTTTTCTGAAATGATGGGAGGAGGAAGTTTTCCGGCTTTTCTAATTAAGATGAATGGAACTTCCAATGCCACAGCGATAGCGATTCCGAAGAGGTAACCACGGCTTTCAATTCCGCATACTGCATCTATTTTTCCTTTACTGAAGGCTGCAAGATCAGCAATAACATCTTCATAAAGTTTTGGGTCTAAAAAGATGGGTGAAATATCCTTAAACTGTATTCCCGGAATAGGAAAATCGGGGATATTTTCAATTGTTTCTTCTAGTTTCTTGATCAGTTCTGCTGAAGCCATTTATTAATTGATTTTATAGCTGGAAATTTTCCAGTCTCCATTTACATTTTTAAGCCCGAAAGTTACTTTTAAAGAAGTCGTCTTACCGCTTTTATCCGTTACGTCATAAGTAGCGTTTACGCTGGCACTGTTTGCATTAGCACCGCTGGTAGTAATATTCTTTACACTTACGTTTTTTACCGATCCAAAACCTGAAGTAGGGTTTGAAAAGGATTCATAACTTCCCCAGCTTGGATTGCTTGCTGTTTCGTATGCTGCTTTTAAATTCTGAGAACTTACACTGTTCAAAAATTTGCTTACGGTATTTTTAGGGTCTGCTGTCGGTTGCTTTGGCGCTGCCGGAGCTGCCGGAGTAGCTGTTGCAGGATCAGTTGTTGCACCAGGAGTAGCTGTTGGATTGTTTGGATCAATTACAGCACTTGGTTGTTCAGGAACAGCGGTTGAATCAGTTTTAGGAACTGTAGGAACTTTTAATGCTGCTGCATTTACATCAAGACCGATTTTAGACATTTTGAAAGTCTTAGCCGTTGTTTTTACAGAAACCGTGATATCAATTTTATTGTCTATTACTTTTGCTGCCGGAATAGAGGAGAATTTTAAATTGAATCCTTTAAAGTTATTATCCTGCATCAGGTTTTTGGCAGTAGCCAGTCTTACCCCGTTACTGAACACTTCAAGAGTGGCTTCCAGACCAGCTCCCGTGAAAGATACAGGATTTCCGGCTGTATCTACAAGTCTTGGAACAATCTGAATTGCCGTAGGCGCTCCGGTTCCGTCATCTCCTGTAGGTCTTGTTACAAGGCTTAATGACCCTGCTTTTACATCATTAGGATCGCTTTCTTTGGCTTTATCATCTCCGAAGATATTCATTTCTCCAAGTGATGGTGGAGCAGTACTTGCCCATTCTATTCCGTTTTTCTGTGCAACTTCGTCAGCCAGAGACATGATTTCAGGAACTTTTTTCCCGTTAATCAGTTTTCCAAGAGCTTTTAATTCATTGATATCACCATCTGCCTCTACTCCAAATGTTTTAAGGATATAAAGAGCTTCATTAAACTTAATCTGCTTAATGGTAGGTAAACTGGAAGTCATATCATTGATACTTGACTGCAGTGTTTTAGTATTCGTAGCATCTACATGATCTTTCTTACATGCTGTAAAAAGCAACAGACTGAAAACAAGTAGAAAAGAAAACTTTTTCATTTTTATTTGGTTTGTTGCAAATTTAATAAAACCTTTATTAATACTGGATTTTATTTTTTACTTTATGTTTTTTGCTGAATTATTATTCTTTTCCGAAAATGTATGCTGTTCTTTTAATTTTAGAATTCAATCGGAATATTTAAAACATGGAAAGTAGTGCTGAACAGAGTTTCTATTATTTTTTATTGGCTTGTTCTTTTAGATCACCTTTGAAAAAATTGCTAAAAATAGTCTGCATATTGGGAAATGATGAATCCTGCCAGTAAGATGTTTTATAATTGCTGTTGTCTTTATCGAATTTCACTTTCTCAATATCATTGTCATTGCTAAAATTAAGTTCTGTAGGATAAAAGTTGGTATAAAGTGTTATCTGATTGTAATTGGGTTCACTTTTATGTTTCAGTTTTACAAAAACAAGTTCATTATATTCCAGGAAATCCTTAAGGGTCTTTTCTGATCCTTTTTCAAAAGACATGTTTAAAATTGTTTTTATATCGTAAAATCTGTATCCAAAGAATGAAAATTCTTTATCCTGAAGGGCAGCACCAGTCACCTCTATTTGGTCTTTGTATTCACCCTTCACCTCTTTAATGGTATTTCTTTTTGTTTTATATTCTTCCGGATTTCCAACATTTTTAAGTTTGGGCAGCTCCAGAGAATTGCTATAGTCCCATTTTGAAGTTTCCTTTTTCTCATTTTTAGACTCTGTCAGTCTGAAAACTCTGTACTGTTCTACATTCGTGCTTTTCAGTTTTTTTGTTTTATTATCAAAAATGTAGGTTACAATTCCGTCTGCATAGCTATTCAGCTTATTGTTTACCGTTACATAAGCATTAAAGTTTCCTTTGATGAAAATGTATTTGGCGGGCTTATTATTTTTGATCACTACCGTTTCAATTTCCTTTACCTGATCATTGATTTTTATCACAGATTGATCAAAGTCGGAATAGGATAGGGTGGCCACCGGAAAATTATTATAAACAAGCTGAAACTTTTCCTGGGAAGGTGACAGAGATTGTTTGTCGATCTTGCCTTCAATATCCGAATATGCGAGAATAGCCCCATCTTTTCCAAACACAGAAACTCTGGGAAGAGGATTATTACTTTTTTCAGAAACGAACGTGATTGTCTGAGCCTGAATAAAACTATAGAGAAACAGAAAGAAGGAGTAAATGAAAAGTTTTGTTTTCATAATAAGATTTTGTTTTTGGTTGTTGATCTCATTATAGAGACGCATAACGAACAGAATGGTTGCCTGTTGCTAGATATACATAAAAAAAAGACTGATCGTTTTACCAATCAGTCTTTTATATTTTTATTTTGTTACAAGTCCTTAGAAAGGATACTCATAAATTTCAGATTCGTGTAAGAATGGGTTTCCTGTAGGAATCAACTTCAGTTTAGATAAAGCTGAAAGAACAGTAAACATAAATAATCCTGCTACGAATAGAACTGCTCCCAGGATTAACAAGAATACTTCAGGAGTGTTCCAGTATGGTCCTACCGTTCCTGGCATTACCATGTTGAAGTAATCTAAAAGGTGTCCTAAGATCACTACTACTGCCATTGTGGTAACTACTTTGTAGTTTCTCTTGATGCTGCTGCTTACTAATACCAATAGTGGTAATAAGAAGTTAACAATCAGCATTGGTAAAAACGTAGTACCATAGTGCTGGAATCTACCGAAGAAGTAATTAACCTCTTCCGGAACGTTTGCATACCAGTAAAGCATGAACTGAGCGAACCATGTATATGTCCAAAGCATACTTGTAGCGAAAAGGAAAACTCCTAAATCGTGTAAGTGGTTGTCATTGAACTGTGGTAAGAAACCATTTTTCTTAAGATAAACACTTAATAAGATGATGACAGCAATACCACTTGATAGGCAGCTAACCATTGAATACCAGATATACATTGTAGAGTACCAGTGAGGGTCAATAGACATCAACCAGTCCCAAGCCCAAGCTGCAGAAGCAAATCCGAAGAATACGATATATCCTACTGCCCATCTGTAAAGGAATTGATATTCTACTTTTGATTTTGTCTCGTCTACTTTTTTAGACTGAGCTTTCAGTTTCCAAGCGAAGAAAGAAGCACCTAGTACATAGATGAACGTTCTGATTGCATAGAAAGGAATATTTAAGAATCTTTTCTTTTCAAATAGGATCACGTCAAAATGAGCAGACTCTGGATTTGTCAATTCAGGGTCCATCCAATGGAATAAATGGCCATTATGAGTGATGTTTAAGATCATCAGGATAATCAGGATTGCACCACCGTAAGGAATATAAGAAGCAATAGCCTCCATTACTCTTGTGATGATAATAGGCCATCCTGCGTGAGCTGCGTGCTGAATACAGTAGAAGAACAGTACAGCGCAACTTACTCCAAAGAAAAAGACAGCTACAAAATGCAGCGATGCTAATGGCTGGTTGTGAACCTGAAGCTCAGCATGCTCTAAATGAGCTGCGTGATCCTGTGGTCCCACCATTTCACTTGAGTGTGTAGGAGCATTATGACCTGAAGCATGAACAGCTTCCATCATTTGTTCTATTTTCTCAGTAGAAATTCCTTTGTTCAAAAAGAAACCAATACCGAAAAGAACTAAACCTACAACAAGAAGTATTATAGAAGTTGATTTTAATTTTGGTGAAAAACTATACATTTCTTTTCTTATTTTTTAGTTTCGGTAGTCGTTTCAGTTGTTGCTGGTGCCGCCGCTGTAGCTGCTGCCGGTGCTGCTGCTCCTTTTTTGAAAGCACTCATCACATACAATGCCACTCTCCATCTGTCTCCTGCGTTCAGTTGTCCCGCATAAGATCCCATTGCATTTCTACCGTTTGTTAATACATAATGAACAGATCCTACAGTAATTTCTCTGTCTGCATAGTTGGGTACTCCGGAGAATGCCCCACTTTGTACGATAGGTCCTTGTCCATCACCTCCTGTTCCGTGACATGCCGCACAAGTGTGATCAAACAATATTTTTCCTCTTTCAATATCCTTAGCTGCATTAGCCGGGTTTAGAGGAGATACTGTAAGTTTTTTAGAAGCTTCATACCCGGCGTTGTACTCGTCAACATTTTTAGGTAATAAGCTTTCTTCAAAAACGCCATCTTTATTTTGAGCAACTGATCCTTCTACTGGAGAAAGACCTGTTGCACCACTATTTTTAACAAAAGCAGGAATTTCATTTTCATGATCTGAATAAGCATCCTGAGCTTTCATCAATGGATCATAAGCTACCGGAAAATACATGTCCGGGAAATATACCAGCGGAGTATTCTCCTTTGGTCCGCAAGAGTTAAGTAAAACTGTTGTTAAACCTAAAACTGCTGTAATTTTTAATACATTCTTTTTCATTTTAAGCGTCTTTAACAGTTATTTCTTCAACTCCAGTTTCAATAAGCAACTGTTTTACAGATTCTACATCTTCAGTTACAAATTCCATCATGAATTTATCATCAGTAGTTCTCGGGTCTGGGTTCTGAGCTGGAGCTCCCGGATACATTTTGTTTCTAACCAAGAAAGTTAAAGACATCATGTGAGCAGCACAGAATACCATTAATTCGAACATTGGAACTACGAATGCCGGCATGTTGTGTGCCCAGTCGAAAGCTGGTTTACCACCGATATTCTGCGGCCAGTCATGATTCATCACATACCAAGTTACAGTAGCACCGATAGTAACACCGTAAAGAGCATATAAGAATGCGGCATCAGAAATTCTTGTTTTCTTTAACCCTAAAGCCTTGTCTAGTCCGTGAACCGGAAACGGAGTATATACTTCGTTTATCGCGATTCCTTTATCGTTGAATGCTTTAACGCCGTTCATTAAATCGTCGTCGTCAGCATAAAGTCCGTATACAATTTTAGTGGTGCTCATCTCCTTCTTTTGCTTTATAAGTTTCACCTGAGATTTTCAAAATCGATTTTAATTCAGCCTGTGCAATTACAGGGAATGTTCTTGCGTACAATAAGAATAATACAGAGAAGAATCCGATAGTTCCTAAATATACACCCACATCAATGATCGTTGGCTTAAACATTGTCCATGATCCTGGTAAGTAGTCTCTTGAAAGGTTGATAACGATGATATCAAAACGCTCAAACCACATACCGATGTTAATGATTAATGCAACAATGAATGTCCAGATAATGTTCGTTCTAAGTCTTTTGAACCAGAAAGAAGCAGGAACCACAAGGTTACAGATGATCAATGACCAGAATGCCCACCAGTAAGGTCCTACAGCAGCACCTGGAGAAAGATATGTGAAATCTTCAAATCTAGATCCTGAGTACCATCCGATGAAATATTCAGTAGCATAAGCTACAGTTACCATACCCCCTGTAAGAACGATTACGATGTTCATAATTTCAATATGATACATTGTAATATATTCTTCTAAGTGACACACTTTTCTTGCAATTAACAATAGTGTCTGTACCATTGCAAATCCTGAGAAGATCGCCCCAGCAACGAAGTAAGGAGGATAGATTGTTGAGTGCCATCCTTTAATAACTGAAGTTGCGAAGTCAAAAGATACGGTTGTGTGTACTGAGAATACAAGTGGAGTAGCCAAACCTGCAAGAACCAAAGAAAGTTCTTCGAATCTTTGCCAGTGTTTTGCTTTACCACCCCAACCGAATGCAAGGAATGTATAAATTTTCTTAGTCCAAGGAGTTTTAGCTCTATCTCTGATCATTGCAAAGTCAGGGATAAGTCCCATGAACCAGAATACAGTTGATACTGAGAAATACGTCGAGATCGCAAATACGTCCCAAAGTAGAGGAGAGTTAAAGTTCCCCCAAAGAGAACCGAACTGGTTTGGTAAAGGGAATACCCAGTATCCAACCCAAACTCTACCCATGTGGATTACAGGGAAGATTGCTGCCTGTACAACCGCAAAGATCGTCATCGCCTCTGCAGATCTGTTTACAGACATTCTCCATCTCTGTCTAAATAATAATAATACTGCGGAGATTAGGGTCCCGGCGTGACCGATACCTACCCACCATACGAAGTTGGTAATATCCCAACCCCAGTTAATAGTTCTGTTAAGCCCCCATGCTCCAATACCTGTCCCGATAGTGTAAGCGATACAGCCGAATCCATAGAGGAATAGAACTAGTGCAGCATATAATGAGATCCACCATAATTTACCTGCTCTTTCTTCGATAGGTCGTGCGATATCTTCTGTAATATCGTGATAAGTTTTGTGACCAATAATTAGAGGTTCCCTTATCGGAGCTTCGTAATGTCCTGACATTTTTTACCTATTTATTATTTAAACTTTATTTTTCTACTCTGTTTCTTACTTTAGTATGATAGAACACGTTTGGTTTTGTTCCGATCTCCTCTAGTAAATAATATCTTCTGTTAGAGGCATATACCTTTCTAATAGAAGAATCTTTATCATTCATGTCTCCAAATGTCATTGCTCCAGTAGAACAAGCTTTAGAACAAGCAGTCTGGAATTCTCCATCCTTCACTCTTCTTCCCTCTTTCTTAGCCTCAAGAATAGTATTCTGAGTCATTTGGATACACATTGAACATTTCTCCATTACCCCTCTAGTTCTTACAACTACGTCTGGGTTAAGTACCATTCTTCCTAAATCATTGTTCATGTTGAAATCGAACTTTTCATTTAGGTTATAAGTAAACCAGTTGAAACGTCTTACTTTGTACGGACAGTTGTTTGCACAATATCTTGTACCGATACATCTGTTGTAAGCCATATGGTTTTGACCTTGCTTACCGTGTGAAGTAGCCGCTACCGGACATACCGTTTCACATGGAGCGTGGTTACAGTGCTGACACATTACAGGTTGGAAGATTACATCCGGATTATCTGCAGGGTGGTTTAATGCACCTCCGTCTCCGAAAGCAGTACCGTACAATTCTGGTACAGCCATTCCTTCTTTCAATCCTTCGTATACTTCTACTTTTTGTCTTGAAGAATAGTAACGGTCAATTCTTAACCAATACATATCTCTAGACATTCTTACCTCTTCTTTACCTACTACAGGAACGTTGTTCTCAGCCTGGCAAGCAATAATACATGCTCCACAACCTGTACAAGAGTTCAAGTCAATAGATAAGTTGAAGTGAGGACCATCAGTATCATCAAATGCATCCCAAAGGTCAATTTTTCTTGCTGGAAGAGCTCCACTGATTGTGTGGTATTCCAAAGGCTTGTTCCATCCTTTGTGCTCGTCATCAAATGGTACGTTGATGAATTCAGCTAAAGGAACTTCCTTCGCGATTTCGTAACGACCCATTAATGTATTTTGAAGCTGGATACCTGCGAATTCGTGATCTTCTCCTGTCTTCTCGATTTTAACTCCGGAAAGAACAAGGTTTGAACCATCGAATAAAGGATAAGCATTTACCCCTGTATCAGCAGTTGCTCCTGAGTTTTTCTTACCATAACCAAGCGCAAGACCTACTGATCCTTCTGCTTGACCTGGCTGTACGAATACAGGAACATCTTTTATTGTAACTCCGTTTACCGTAAGGTTTACGATAGAACCATCTAACTGCATTCTCGCGTTAAGGTCGTTATCGATCGCAAACTTTTCTGCATCTTTTGGAGAAATTGTCAAGTAGTTATCCCAAGACATTCTAGTGATTGGATCAGGTAACTCTTGTAACCAAGGGTTGTTTGCCTGAGTTCCGTCTCCCATTGAAGTCGTAGTGTATAATACTAATTCTAATTCGGAAGCTTTGAAGTTTCCTAATTCAGCAACAGCCTGAGCCGCGTTTCCACCAACGTAAGATAATGTTGTTGAATTGGTAGAAGCATTGATCCCGTTATATAATGCTTTGTTGAAAGAAGTACCACCTAAAAGAGAAGCAGAGCTTGCCTTTAAATAATCGTAGTAGTTGTTTGCTGCATTATTTTTACCATTTTTCCAAACCAATAGAGATTCTTCAATCTGTCTTGATTTGTAGATCTTCTGGATCGTTGGCTGCATTAATGAATATACTCCTGTCTGTGGTTCGATATCTCCCCAAGACTCTAACCAGTTAGCAACCGGAATTACAGCTTTCGCTGCTTTGTACATTTCATTTTTCTTATCAGCAACAGCAATTACATAAGGAACTTTTGATAAAGACTTTTTGAAGTCTTCTCCTTTTGGATGAGCATAGATAGGATCTACATTGTTGGTAACTAATACACCAACTTGTCCACCATTTACCCAACCTAGGAATTCCTGATATCTTGCACCGTTGAATTCTTTTAGGAAGTTTGCTTTACCAGTGAAAGCTACTGAACCTAATTTTTGGTTGATTAAGTGTGCTAAAACCTGTGCTCCTTTAGAACCGTCAGCAAAAACAACAGCTTTGCTTCCTTTTGCTTTCAATTCGTTTGCAATTTCAGTAGCAGTCTTATCAGAAGTACCACCACCTACGATTGCGTTATAAACTTCAACTAATGTTTTGTTTACTGCACTTGGCTTTAATCTGTATCTTGAGTCAGCGTTAGCACCCGTTAATGACATGTTAGATTCCACTTGGATGTGTCTCAACATGGTTGCACTTGGTTTTCTAGCTGCTGCATAAGAAGACTCTAAGCTGGATGCATTATAATCTCCTAAGAAATCAGCCTGGAAAGAAACTACCAATTCAGAACCATTAAGGTCATAAACAGGTAATGCTCTTTGTCCGAATACTTCCTGAGCAGCATCTAGTCCTGCAGCATAAGGATATGCATCGAAGGTTACCAGTTCAGCTGTAGGATATTTAGCTTTGAATTCAGCGAATAGCTTTTTGAAAGTTGGCGAAGCAAAAGAGTGTGATAAAACCACAATCTTTTTGCCTGACGCTTTAGCTTCTTCTAAACCTTTGATCACAAAACTGTCTACTTTATCGAAAGTTTCGTCTTTACCGTCTAGTTTAGGCTGTTTTACTTTATCGTTATCATAAAGAGAAAGTACACTTGCCTGAGCTCTTGCATTAGTTTTACCTAAATCACCACCAGCCGGGTTTGGTTCAATTTTAATGGGTCTACCTTCTCTAGTTTTTACTAAAACACTAGCGAAATCGAAACCATCAAAATATGTTGAAGCGTAATAGTTAGGGATTCCCGGAATAATATCATGCGGCTTTACCACATAAGGAATCGTTTTGATTACCGGAGCTTCGCAGGCAGCTAATGTTACTGCTGCTGTAGAGAATCCTAGTAATTTAAGGAAATCTCTTCTTGAAGTACTTGATCCGTTTGTCTCAGCATCTCCAAGGAAATCTTCTACCGGAATTTCTTCCTGAAACTCTTTCTGAGCCAGCTTATTATTCAAAGCTGGATCTTTAAGTTCATGAATACTTCTGAATTGTATTTTGTTTGAAGCCATTTATACTTCTAATTTTTTAGTTATTAATAATGACATTTACCACACTCAAGACCTCCAATTGCATCTACAGTGATCTTACCTCCATCTTGTGGATATTGTTTTTTCAACTTGTCATGTAGATTTTTGAAGTACTCTTTATTATAACCGTTGTTCATATCAACTTCAGTCGTTCTGTGGCACTCGATACACCATCCCATAGTAAAGTCGTTAGCCATCTGAACAACATTCATTGTGTCAATTTTACCGTGACAAGCTTTACATACAACATCAATTTTGTTGTTAGGATTCTTTTTGTTGAAAGAATTGATGATCGCTTGTTCTCCAGCAATTACGTGCTGAGAGTGGTTGAAGTAAACGAAATCTGGCATGTTGTGGATTCTTGTCCATTCAACCGGCTGTGTTTTTCCTGTGTACTGTTGTTTTGCAGGATCCCAACCTGTTGCAGCGTAGATCTTCTGGATTTCTCCGTCATAGAATGCCTTGTCTTTTCCTGGCTCCATGTAGTGATCTGCGTTGTATTCAGAAATTGTTCTGTGACAGTTCATACAAACGTTCATAGAAGGGATCTCAGATACTTTTCCGTATTTAGCACTAGAGTGACATAACTGACAGTCAATTTTCTGTTCTCCAGCGTGGATTTTGTGAGAGAAGTAGATAGGCTGCTCAGGTTTGTACCCTTTGTAAACCCCGATCCACATTAACCAGTTCCATACTCCGTAAGCGGCTAAAATAGCAAGAATTGCCAATAACCCTTTACCAATGAAGTGGAACTTCTCATACATTTCGCTGAAAGAACGAACTCTTGTTTCATTAAGTCCTGCTAATTCTTCGGATTGACCTAAAGTTACCAATTGTCTTAGTTTAACCAAGATCCAAACCAGTAAACCTGCAATCGCTAAAAGTGAAATGATGACAACGTTTGTTGTAGTTTTGTCTGCAGGTGCTGCCGCAGTAGCGTCAGTTGCAGGAGTTGCTTCCGGCTTTTTCTCCTCCGGAGCGGGAGGATTAGTTGTGAAAGCTAAAATGTCGTCAATATCCTTATCTGTAAGATTTGGAAAGACCTGCATTTCAGTCTTGTTAAACTTTTCAAAAATCTCATTGGCGTATTTATCCCCAGAAGCTCTTAGAGCTTTGTTGTCTTTGATCCACTTGTGAAGCCAATCTTTGTCTACACCACCTTCTGTCTTTACACGTTCTACAACCCCTTTTAATGGTGGTCCTACAACTTGTTTGTCCAGCGCGTGACATGCAGTACAATTCGCTTTGAAAAGTTTCTCTCCGTTTTTAGGATCGCCGTCTTGCCCGTAAAATGAAGCACTGGTTGATAGCAATAAGCCTATTGCGATCAACGTTTTTTTATAATGCTTTCTCCAACTAATCATTTAAATTATCTTATGTTAGTAAATTATTGAACATTCAATCAATTCCGCAAAAATAATATTTTTAACAGGAATTTAACGGTATATCGAAAAGGGAAAATATCATTTACGTTTAATTTGTATTGATTCTAAATAACCAGTTTGGTATAGTTTTTTAATTTGTATAAATTTGCGGAAACAAGTTTAAATGAGAAATCTAATCAAAATATTTTCGATATTATCATTATTTGGATTTTATAATATTGAAGCACAGCAGGTTGTTAAAAAAGATACCCTATCGGGAACGGAGCTTGTCATAACGATGGATTCTAAAATTAACGCTGCTTTGGAAGGAGTTGAAAGTAAATGTGCGAAAGTTGCCCCTACAAATTCCTCTAAAGATTTTAGCAACAATGATAGTGGAATTTCTACGGGAATCAATACAAAACCTCCTAAGATCTTTGTGCCGAGCAGAGAACTTACCAATGCGGAGATTTGTAGAAAAAATCCTAGAATTTTAGGCTTCAAAATTCAGATTACAACGGTGAAAAGTAATGAAGAGGCTAATGAGGTGAAGTCGTATTTCAGAAAAAGATTCCCTAATCTGAAAGTGGAAACGGATGCGTCTTTAAGACCTAATTACAAAATTTTAGCCGGAAGTTATTTCACAAAACAAAGTGCTGCCGGTGATCTTTCCAGAATCAGAGAATACTTTAAGTCTGCTGTAGCAGTACAGTATAGAATTTTCTGTGCGGAGGCAAAATAGGAGTAGTTTATTTCAAAATAAAAACAGAAAGCTGAGAAATTTTTCTCAGCTTTTTTTATCGGTAATAGTTTTCCATAAACCAGAAAAATTCAGTCATTCTGAATATATTATTAACCAGCAGATAGGCAAATAATATCACCAGGGTGAATGTTAAAAATGCCATGATTTTCGGAGAGGATCTGTAGGCAAAAAAGAGCCATCCTAAAAGAAGAGGGTAGACAAAAACAAAATGTCCTCCATAGATATAGGAAGTGTGAAGCCCAAACCTCATCACACAGTGGATCATGATGTCAACCAGAAACGAAATAGCGATTACCTGAACCCATTTATTCTTAAAATTTTTAATATAACTCCAACTTATCAGTATCAATAATAAGGCTATGAAAAGATACGGAAAAGGTGATGAATAGAGGTCCATATAAAGTCCTTTGAAATTAAATCCTTTCATATTATGTTTGTCAGACATAATAAATCCCGGGAAAAGAATATTACCTCCGAAAAAGAAGGAAAGAATCATGTCCCATGTCGGCATGGATTCTACATTGGAGAACTTTTCATATTGTTGGTTTGTTTTTGAAAAGATATTCTGGTATTTAAAATCAATTCTGTTCAAATAAAGAAGCACAAAGCAGATCACTGAAACGATTACCCTGAATGCTGCATTTCCGAATTTTTTCCAGCTTCTGAAAAGATCTTTCTCAAAAAGAAGAGGAATGAAAACTTTTACAAAGTTGGTAATCGTAAGTCCTCCGATGGTTATCCCTGCAAGTGATAATGCTGCAGCAGGAGTTTTTTCTTCTTCCCTTAATTTTATAGCTGCATAGTGATTGTATAGTGAGAGTAAAAATAGGGTATAGGTGAAATTCTCTGGAGTAAATGACAAAATAATATTGGTTGAAAAAGCTCCAAAGAACAGAATGATTACAATGCTTAGCCATAAAGGAAGGCTAATGATGTTCTTTAAATATTTGAAAACCTGAATAATATTCAATGTGATGATCAGGTTGCTGAGCCATGCCAGGGTGAGCCTGAAATTGGCATCCATTTTTCCTCCGGAAATAAATAATGAAAATTCTCTTACCCAATTAAAAAAATAGTAGGATAATGGGTGTCTTTCAAAGCTTCCTCCTGTCATCAGGATCGATTTATTATCAAAACTGAAGTAAGCATCCCACGGAATTCTGCTGTCAAAAATAATCCGGTAATGAAGAGCGATATAAGATCCCAGAATTCCGTAACAGATCATGAAAAACAGGAATACTGCCATTTCTGTATAAGTGGAAGGGAAAACCAATTTAAAAAAATTGATGATTTTTGTTTTGATATAAGACACGTGTCAAATTTTTTGCAAAAGTAAAATAAAAAAACCACCAAAATTGGTGGTTCTAAAAGTTTGTATAAAGGTTCTTATTGTTTGATTACTTTTTCTGTTTTGGAAGTTCCATCCAAGAAGTCTACTTTTAACAGATAGATTCCTTTTGGAAGTGAAGAAATATCCAATCTCTCAGAATTGTTGTTAAGCAGAGATTTTCCACTTGCATCAAATACTGTAGCAGATTTGATTTTTTTGTCTGTTTTTATATTGATTTCTCCTCTCGTTGGGTTTGGATAGATATCCGTAATACCTTTTACTTTAGCATTGTTTTCCTGAGTTGCTAATGTAGCACTTGCTAAAACCTGTACATCATCTATTGAAAGACTGTCTGCATCATTGGCTACATAATGAAATCTTACTTTAACATTTGCCTGTCCTGCATATGAAGACAAGCTCACAGTAATTGCCAGAGTTTCATAATCAACAAATAATCCATAGTTTTCTTCCACCCATACCTGAGTCCATGTAGTACCTCCATCTGTGGAAACTTCTACTTTTAGGTCTCCGTTAGGATTAGGATCAACCATGTATTCGTATCCTATTTTAGCGTTGAACTTAAGTACGGGACTTGTTGTTCCTACTAAACTGAAAGAAGGACTTGTTAAATGAGCATCTTGTGCCTGAGCAATCCATCCGATCCCTGCAGATTTCCCTCCCGTGATATTAAATGTAGCCTGTCCGGTTGCATTAAATATGGTTGTGGTAAATCCCCAAGGTCTTGAAGCCACATTTGTTCCGGTTGTCCATCCTGTTGGAGGAAATGTCGTGCCCTGAAAAGTCTCTGTGAGAATCTGTGCATTCCCAAGTATAGAAGAGACTAGGAAAATGAATAGTAATTTTGTTTTCATTTGGTTTACGTTTAAAGTTGTCAGTAAATGTAATAAAAAAATGAAAATAATTACACGTTTTTTGATTTTTTATAAAAATTTATTAATTACGAACTGCATGAAAGAGTGGAACATCCGGCTGTGTCATCATATCCGGCTGGTCTTTTGGCCGAGAACTCGGGGTATATTTCCTGATATGGATTTTCTAGGGCTCTGGTCAGTTTTTCAAACATTTCTTTTTTGCCGTTACTGATTTCTTCAATACACTCATAAAGAAGATAATTTCGGAGAATAAATTTTGGATTTGCTTTTTTCATCATCTCTAAAGAGGCTTCTCCCGAAATTGAGTTTAAAGCGATTCTTGCTTCATAGCTTTTGATGAAATTATTGAGTTTTTCCTGTTTTTCTTCATTCAACATAATATAAGAGACTTCTTTAAAATGTTCTGATATATTGGTGTTCTGGGTTATTTTTTCCAGTTGATTGAAAAATAGGGTGTAATCCAGCTGAAGTTCCTGCATAAGACTTTGCCAGTTAGTGAAAAATTCTTCATCCTCTTTTTGAAGCTGATCAAAACCGAATTTTTTACAAAGCATGTGGTCATGAGCTTTCCAGAAGTAAGTGCCGAAATTATTTAAAGTGTCTTCTAAAAATTTTTCATCTTTGATTAACGGGTGAAGGGCATTCGCAAGCTGCCAAAGATTCCATTGTGCGATCTGTCCCTGTTTTCCGAATGCATATCTTCTTCCCGGAAGATCTGTCGTATTGGGGGTGAAATTCAAATCATATTCATCCATCATAGAATAGGGGCCATAATCAATCGTTAATCCGAGAACTGACATATTATCTGTGTTCATCACTCCGTGTACAAAACCTACTCTGAACCATTCAACGATTAAGTTGGCAGTCCGGATACAGATATTTTCAAAAAAGTCTCTGTATTTCTTGCTGTCAGTTGCTGTAATTTCCGGGTAATAGTTTTCAATGGTAAAGTCGGCAAGCTCCTGAAGGCTGTTGTACTCTCTTTGAGCAGACATCAGTTCAAAATGGCCGAAACGTAAAAAACTTTCAGCAGTTCTGATAACCACGGCTCCTTTTTCTAACGCTGGATTTCCGTTATACATGATATCGCGCATTACCTCTTCTCCGGTAAAAGCAAGACTCAATGCTCTTGTGGTGGGAACACCCAAGTGATACATCGCCTCACTCATAAGGTATTCACGTACAGAAGACCTTAATACAGCTCTTCCGTCGGCATGTCTTGAGTAAGGAGTGGCACCAGCGCCTTTCCATTGGATTTCTGTCTTTTTTCCTGTCTCACTGATAATCTCACCAGCAAGGATGGCTCTTCCATCTCCCAGCTGCCCGGCCCAGTTTCCAAATTGGTGTCCTGCATAAGCTGTGGCATAGGTTTGAACGTTTTCCGGAAGATTATTTCCAACCAGAAAATCCAGATCTTTATCATTATATTTTCCTAAGCCTATTTCCTCTGATAAAACTTCATTAAAAGCAATCAGTTCTGGTTTGTCAAAGCCGGCAGGTTTAATGATGGCAAATAAAACCTTAGGGGTATTTCTCTGCATGGAATTGTTGGAAAAATCACCAGGAAAATTTTCAATAAATGGCTGTCTGATACGTTCGATTTTCATCCTTCAAAGGTATTAATTATAAAAGAAAAGACCTTCCAAATTATTGAAAGGTCTTGTGTATTTCTAAAAGAGAATTTATTTATTGAAATCTACTTCATCATTGGAATGAAGGTTTTCATTGATGTTATCTTCTTTCTTTTCTGTTGTTTTTTTAGGAGTAGGATCTGCAGGCCTTGGGTTTTTAATTTCGTCAATGGTTTGAAGGCTTCCGTCATCTCCATACCCTCCACTTAATCCTTTAAGGTTTGAACATCCGTCTTTCCAGTCTGAAGGTTTGACAAACTTATCATCAGGACTAACTTTCAGACTCTTATCTGCCCATACTTTCTTCATGAAAATTGCCCAGATCGGTAATGCCATTTTCGCACCCTGACCTTCACCGGTTCCAAAGAAGTGGGTTGCTCTGTCTTCCCATCCAACCCATGCTCCGGTGGCTAGTTTTGGAGTGATTCCCATAAACCATCCGTCAGAGTTATTCTGAGTGGTTCCTGTTTTAGCAGCAATTTCTACTGCTTTTGAGATTCCTCTTCTTCCTAATTCTCCGGAAGCTGTTCCGTATTGTGCAACACCTTTCATTAATTCAATCATGGTGTAAGCATACATCGGGTTCATGACTTCTTTCGGTTCTACATTTACTTCTTTGATTACTCTACCGTTGGCATCTTCAATTCTCCAGATCATTTCCGGTTTATTGTGGTTACCATAGTTGGCAAAAGTACTGTAGGCACCTAACATTTCATAAATTGTAATGTCTGATGATCCTAAAGCAATTGTATTGTTTCTTGGAATATCTTCTGTTACGCCCAGATCTCTTGCCGTTTGAATTACAGCGTCTACTCCTGTCATTTCAATAAGTCTTGCCGCAACAGGGTTTTGAGAGTGTGCCAATGCATCTTTTAAAGTAAGCATTCCTCCTCTTCCCGGTACATGCCATCCGTTATGATCATAAGTTCCGTTAGAAACGGTTGAACAAGGCGTCATTCCCAGTTTCATAATAGCCGTTGCATATACGAAAGGTTTGAATGTGGATCCTACCTGTCTTTTACCCTGCTTAATGTGGTCATACTGGAAGTGCTGCCAGTCTATACCTCCAACCCAAGCTTTGATCTCTCCGGTTCCCGGAACCATAGACATCAAACCTGCCTGTGCAATCTGTTTGTGATATCTGATAGAGTCCCAAGGAGACATTTCTATCTCTTCTTCTCCGTTCCATGTGAATCGTGAAGTTTTGATAGGTTTCTTGAATTCCATCATAATAGAGTCGTCAGGCATGCCGTCAGCTTTCAACAGTTTGTATCGGCCGGTTCTTTTCATGGCCTGAACCATCACACTATTGATTTGTTTGTCATTAAGATAATAGAACGGTCTGTTCTTTCTTCCCCTCTGCTCTGCGTCAAATCTTTTCTGAAGATCCGTTAAGTGTTCCTTGATGGCTTCTTCTGCATATTTCTGCATTTTAGAATCAAGGGTAACATATATCTTTAAGCCGTCTTTGTAAAGGTTCAGCTTTTTGCCGGTTTCTTTTTCATGAGTTTCAAGATATTTATCAATTTCTTTTCTCAGATAAAACTTGTAATAGGCCGAATAGTCATCGTTAATACTTTTGATTGGATGATAATCTAATGTAATAGGTGTAGCAGCAGCTTTATCAAACGTAGCCTGATCTATATAGCCTGTTTTTAACATTTGATCCAAAACAACATCTCTTCTTGCTTTTGCTCTTTCCGGATTTCTCATCGGGTTGTTTTTTACCGGATTTTCAAGCATGGCAACAAACATTGTTGCTTCCGGCAGAGTAAGCTCAGATGTTTTCTTGTTAAAGTATATTTTGGAAGCCATTTCAATACCGTTTGCATTGTATAAAAAGTCAAACTTATTGAAATACAATGTTACAATTTCTTCTTTAGTATATCTTTTTTCAAGGCTTACAGCCACTACCCATTCTTTCAGCTTTTGAAAAACAGCTTTAATTTTATTATCTGCTCTTTTCCCTGTAAAAAGTAATTTTGCCAGCTGCTGGGTTATGGTAGATCCTCCACCTCGTCCACCCCCAAAAACTACAGCTCTGGCAACAGACTGAAGATCAATTCCGGAGTGTTCTTTGAAACGCTCATCTTCTTTAGCCTGAAGGGCATAAATAAGGAAAGGAGGAAGATCCTTATAAACGATAGGTTGTGTTTTCTCTTTTTCGAATTTACCCAAAGTGACTCCGTCTGAGGAAATAATCTCTGAAGCGACAAAAATGTCCGGGTTTTCAAGTTCTTTTACATCAGGCATTTCCCCAAGAAATCCTTGAGATACCGCAAAGAAAAGTCCCGAAATCCCCAGAACTACTGCAACAAGTCCGATCCAAATGAACGAGACCCATTTTCTCCAGGAGGTATCTTTCTTTTTTTTGGGAGGCAGAGGAAATGTTTTCCCCTTATTTCCTGCATTTTTTTTGTTTTCTTCCATTTATGGTTACGGTTTAGCCGTTTCTATTTTTACTCCAATATCCTCAATTCCCGGAAGGTTGTCATTTCTCATGGCCTGAGTAAGACCGATTTCATATTTTCCTTTTCCCGGAAACTGATAATTTAATTTATATTGAAACAAAGTTTCCTTCGTATCACCAAACCCTGTACCAAGCCATTCTCCATTTGGTTTCGCCAATACATAATTTAAGGTATCGGTTTCCTTTTTTTTGTTCTGGAGATTGGTGAAATTCACAATGAACCTTATGTTGCTGTAAGGATAACTGTTGTTGTTTCTTACGACAAATATAATATTTTTAGGATTCTGCGGATCTGAAATTTCAAGATTAAATTTTTGTTCACTTTTCTTATTCCATTTGTTATCAACGGAATTCATGATGACGTCTCCTCCTGAGGAAGAGTTACAGCTAAAGAAAAGGATAAGTGAAAGTAATCCTAAAATTTTATGCATTATTATCTTTTTTTGGAGGATATTTCTTTTTGAATTTCTTCTTATTTGGGTTGCTCTGCGGGTTTTTATCAGCATCAGAATTACTCACCGTTTTTTCCACAGGTCCTTTTTGCTGTGGGTGCTGCTTTTGAGGTTTGGGCTGATTCCCGGACTGAGGAGCATTTGGGTTTTCGGTTTTTTCAGATCTTTCCGGCCTTTCTGGTCTCTCCGGTCTGTTTCTTTTTTGCCCTTGCCCTTGTCCTTGCTGTGCCTGTTGGCTGTTACTCTGCTTGTTTGGAGTATTCCTGTTTCTGTTTCCTCTGTTTTTCTTCTCGAAACGATCCACATTGTTTTCCTGGATCAAATCAATAGTATGGGTAGGGGTGTCCGGCTGTTTCAAATCTTCAAGAGGAAGTGTTTTTTCTCCTCTTTTGTTTTTTGAAATCAACTTTTTAACAAGGTCAATGTCGAAATCATACCATGCAATAGAACTGTCCACGTAAGCAAACCACATTTTCTTTTTGAAAACGTCGATTTTGATACAGAATGCTTTTCCTTTCTCCGTTTCCAACGTTGTTGAAGAAGAAGGGAAGTTGCTCAAGGCATCCAGGTAACTGTCAAGTTCGTAGTTAAGGCAGCATTTTAGTTTACCGCACTGTCCTGCAAGCTTCTGAGGATTGATGCTCAGCTGCTGATATCTTGCAACGTTGGTGTTTACAGACCTGAAATCTGTAAGCCATGTAGAACAGCAAAGCTCACGCCCGCAAGATCCGATTCCACCTACTTTGGCTGCTTCCTGTCTGAAACCGATTTGTTTCATATCGATTTTAGTACGAAATGCTCCGGCATAGTCTTTAATTAACTGTCTGAAATCCACCCGGTTTTCGGCAGTGTAATAGAAGGTGATTTTTGAAGAGTCACCCTGGTATTCCACATCAGTAACTTTCATTTCAAGGCCTATTCTCTGGGCAATTTTTCTTGCTTCAAGCTTTACACCATCTTCTTTTTTTCTTGCTTCCTGCCATACCTCAAGATCTTTTTGGTTGGCCTGTCTGTATATTTTGAGTGCCGATTCTTCAGAAAACTTTTTCTTTTTCATCTGAATCTTTACTAATTCTCCCGTAAGGCTTACAACGCCTACATCGTGTCCCGGACTTGATTCTACTGTAACTACACTACCAATATGTAAAGGAATATTATTTACATTTTTATAAAACGATTTTCTGTCATTTTTAAATCTAACTTCTACAAAATCACACCTGTTTGGTGCCGGATTGTTGATGTTAGAAAGCCAGTCAAAAACACTTAATTTATAACTATTCCCGCAGGTATTTACATTTTCACAGCCATTTGCGGTTTTTTTAGGGCCGCAAGAATGTGCAGAATCGCCGGATGTTTTACATCCACAACTCATATTTACTATTATTTATAATCTGCAAATTTATGTATTTTTATCTTTATGCGATTCTAAAATACTTAAATAACCTGAATTCGGGAAAAAACATTTTCTTATTTTAGGTAAGAATGAATGTCACAGGCTGTATAAAGGCTGCTATAAGGAAATAAATGAACATAGATTTTTTTTAATTTAACATTCATTATCATTTTGCTTTCCTGTATTGTTTTTTTAGTATGCTGCGGTACAATGTTAAACATTTGTTTAAAATTAAACAATAAATGAGTTGTTGTTTTTCGGTATTCTTAAACCTTTAATAATGATTGTTTTGTCTTTTGTTTATTTCAAGGTGTTATTTTAAACATAGTTTTCTTTTAGGATAATGTTTAAAATATTGGCAAATATTAACAGACGTATTCAAAATAATTTTATATTTGGCTTATATAATAATAGTCTATGAAAAAAATATTAGTATCAACTGCTTTATTGGCGGGAGTTCTATCTTACGCAGGAGGCTTCAGAGTTTCCCTGCAAGGGGTAAAACAATTGGCAATGGCGCATACTAGTGCTCATGCCGAAGACGCGAGTGTGACATTTTTTAACCCTGCGGGTATGTCATTTATCCCTTCCAAACTGAGTGTAGTGGCAGGAGGATTTGCAGCAAGTAACAAGGTTACTTTTCAAAACTTCAATACTTTACAAAGTACAGAGACAGATAACCCTGTAGGAACTCCTTTCTATGCCGCGATTACTTATAGACCGATAGAAAAGCTTACCGTAGGTCTTAGTGTAACAACGCCTTTTGGAAGTACAATTAAGTGGCCGAATGACTGGGAAGGTAAAGAAATGGTTCAGAAATTAGAACTGAAAAGTTTCTACTTCCAACCCATGGTTTCTGTAAAACTAGCTCCATGGGTATCTTTTGGTGCCAGCTATATTTATGCAAAAGGAGTTGTAGATTGGGATAAAGCAGTAACACAATTTGGAGGGCAGGTAAATATCAATGATAAAAAAGCAAGCGGACACGGATATGGTTTCGGTTTCTACTTCAGACCTGATCCGAAATTAGATGTAAGTATTGCTTACCGTTCAGCAATAGATATGAAAGCTAAGAATGGTACGGCTACTTTCCAGTTCCCTTCTCAATCTATCTATAATCAGTTGAAACTAAATGCTGCCGGACAGGATGGGTTCTCTGCAACACTTCCGTTGGTGGAAGAATATACCATTGGTTTAACTTATAAAGTGACACCGAAATGGCAGGTTTCTGCAGACTTTAACTATCATGGATGGGAGAGATACAGCAAACTTACTTTAGATTTCGAGAATGCTCCTATTGGAAACAATCCATCGGATCCTACTATTCTTACCAATCCTAAGAATTTCAAAAACTCCAAAACTTTCAGATTGGGAACTCAGTATGCATTCACCAATATGATCTATGGACGTTTGGGAGCTTATTATGATGAAGCACCTTATACAACAGATAACTTTATTCCGGAGACACCTTCATATGATACTTATGTGGTTACCGGAGGGATAGGTATCAAGCTGAAACAATTCGGAGTGGATATTGCCGGAGGATATGCAATGCCTCAATACAGAAATGTAGATAATGCTAACTTAGGTTTCTACGGACAGTCAAAAGCAACAGCATTCTACTTAGGTCTAGGTTTATCTTATAATCCATTTTAATTTTAGAAGACTATGAAAAAAATTATAATATCGACAATTGCAGTTTCTGCACTTCTTTTTACAGTAAGCTGTAATACGGATTTCGATACGGATGTGAAAGATATCCAGGTAACAAAAGGAGATGCTGATTTTTCAAAATATATATCGTTAGGAAACTCTCTTACTTCAGGATATCGTGATGGTGCGCTGTATAGCAGTGGCCAGAATGAATCTTATCCAAGTATGATCGCTGCACAGATGAAACTTGCAGGGGGAGGAGACTTTAAACAACCTTTAATGCCTAATGACGTAGGTGGATTCAATAACCTTCCGGGATTTCCTGGAAAATTGACTCTTCAGGTTGTTAACGGATCTTTGGCTCCTGTACCGAGCGGAGCAGCAGCACCACTAGATGTGCTATCCGGAGGAGGTACTTATAACAATATGGGGGTTCCGGGTGCGAAGTCATTCCACTTAGTTGCTCCTGGATATGGAAGTCAGGCAGGTCTTCTAACCGGTACGGCTAATCCTTATTTTGTAAGATTTGCTTCTTCTGCAACAACCAGTGTATTGGCTGATGCTATGGCTCAGAAAGCTACGTTTTTCTCTCTGTGGATAGGAAATAATGATGTATTGTCCTATGCTACCAACGGAGGAACAAACTCGCAGACTGTAGGAGGGGTTACAACATATTCGGTTGCAACAGTTCAGACAGGAAATACAAATCCTGCAACTTATAAATTAAATGATATCTCTGATCCTGCGCTTTTGGCCGGATCTATTAAGGCGGTTTTAGATGGTCTTAAAAGTGTAGGAACAACAAAAGGGGTTATTGCTAATATCCCTTCTGTTACTTCAGTTCCTTTCTTTACTACGGTGCCTTATAACCCTTTGACACCAGCTCTTTTAGGTTCAAATCTGACAACTCTTAATACAAGCTTGTATGGTCCTTTAAAGCAGGCTCTTACTGCTTTTGGAGCAGGGGATAGAATTAATTTACTTTCTGCTACAGGTCCAAATCCTGTTTTAATTAAAGATGTTGCTCTGACAGATCTTTCGGCTCAGCTTACCGCTGCTTTAACTCCTTCTTTGGGGCCACTGATGGCTGCTGCTTTTGGTCAGATCTTTGGTCAGGCAAGACAGGCGACAGCAGATGATTATATTTTGCTTACGACAAGTTCTGTGATTGGAAGTACTGCAGCAGGAGTTCCTGCTCCGGTAAATATTTATGGAATTTCTTATCCATTACAAAACCAACATGTATTAACGAAAACAGAAGCTGGCTACGTAAAAACTGCAACTACTGCATATAATGCTTCCATCAAATCACTTGCTGACTCCTATGGGCTTGCATTTGTAGATGCCAATACTAAAATGGTTGAACTGAATGCACAGTCAGGAATCTTATTTGACGGAGTGAAATATACTGCGAAATTTGTAACGGGAGGAGCTTTCTCTTTAGATGGAGTTCACCTGACAGGACGCGGATACGGTATTGTTGCTAATGAATTTATCAAGTCCATCAATGCTAAATACAAGTCTACACTTCCACAGGTAGATCCGAACAAATATTCAGGAGTTAAATTCCCTTAATAATTGATAAAATAAAAACTTAGAAACCACAGGAGTAAATCTTGTGGTTTTTTTTTAAATTTGCAAAATCTTTTAAAAAGTAAAAATGGCCGATCAGTTAAGTTATCTATTTTGTACAAGAACCAGCAGGGACTTGGCAGAGAAAATTGCCCAGAATTATGGGAAAGAATTAGGAAAAATCAACTTTCAGGAGTTCAGCGACGGGGAATTTGAACCTGTTTTGGACGAATCTGTAAGAGGAGGAAGAGTTTTCCTGATTGGATCTACATTCCCTCCTGCAGACAATCTTTTAGAGCTTCTTCTAATGATTGATGCAGCGAAAAGAGCTTCTGCAAAGAGCATTACCGTAGTAATTCCTTACTTCGGACTTGCCAGACAGGACAGAAAAGACAAACCAAGAGCGCCGATCGGTGCGAAGTTAGTTGCCAACCTTCTTACAGCAGCAGGAGCAACAAGAGTAATGACAATGGATCTTCACGCAGATCAGATTCAAGGGTTCTTCGAAATCCCGGTAGATCACCTGTATGCTTCTTCTATTTTCGTAGATTATATCAGATCTCTGAATCTTGATAATCTTACCATTGCTTCTCCGGATATGGGAGGTGCGAAAAGAGCTAAAAACTATGCGGGACACTTAGGTGCTGAAGTAGTAATTGCTTATAAGGAAAGAAAAAAGGCAAACGTTGTGGAAGAAATGTTCCTTATTGGTGATGTTACAGGTAAAAACGTAATCCTTATTGATGATATGATAGACACTGCAGGTACACTTTGTAAAGCAGCAGATATCCTAATTGAAAAAGGAGCGAAAACAGTAAGAGCTATGGCAACGCACGGAGTGCTTTCAGGTAAGGCTTACGATAATATTGAGAACTCAAAACTCTTGGAAGTTATTGTAACTGACTCAATTCCTGTTAAAAATAATTTGTCATCTAAAATAAAAGTGCTATCTTGCGCCCCGTTATTTGCAGATGTTATGACCATGGTTCATGAGCATAAATCAATTAGCAGTAAGTTTGTTATTTAATTGATTTTTAGTAATTTGCAAATTAAATAAGAATAATTTTTTAAATTTATTATAAATGAAATCTATTACAATTCAAGGTACAAAAAGAGAAAACGTGGGCAAAAAGTCTACAAAAGCTTTACGTGATGCTGAATTAGTTCCTTGTGTTGTTTATGGAGGTGAAGCTCCTTTAAATTTCTCTGCTGAAGAGAAAGCTTTTAAAGGATTAGTATACACTCCTGAAGCACACACGGTATCTATTGAGGTTGACGGAAAAACAATTCCAGCTGTTCTTCAGGACATTCAGTTTCACCCAATCACTGATAAAATTCTTCACGTAGACTTCTACCAACTATCTGACGATAAGCCAGTAGTTATGGAGGTTCCTGTAAGAATTACTGGACGTTCAAAAGGTGTTGTAGCTGGTGGTGTTTTACGTCAGTCTTTCAGAAAACTAAAAGTAAAAGCTATCCCTGCTAACCTACCTGACGAAATCGTTGTAGATGTTACTCCATTAAGAATTGGTAACAAACTTTACATCGGTGGTATCAAAACAGAAGGATATTCTTTCATGCACCCGGACAATGCAGTAGTAGTTGCTGTTAAGATGTCTAGAAATGCAATGAAAGGAGGTGCAGCAGCAATGGATGATGAAGATGAAGAAGAAGTTGCAACTGAAGAAGGTGCAGCTCCAGCAGAAGAAACTGCAGCAGAATAAGAATTGCTTATTTAAACAATATAAAACCTGTCAATGTATTGGCAGGTTTTTTATTTGCATTATTTGAGGAACAGGCACTCTTCTATAAAGTTTTTGCTTTATTGACTTTCTTCACCTTGAGCTATCGAATATTTCTATCAGCTGACAAGTATCAGGCTTTAACCCTATGCTTCCTTTCAGAAAAAAAGCCGTAAATTTGAAGAGTTCTAAATAAGAACGTTTTAATTTAAAAAATAAATAAATGTTTGACATTCAGGAAATAAGAAGCCAGTTTTCTATATTGGACAGAGAAGTGAACGGTAAGCCTTTGGTTTATCTGGATAATGCAGCTACATCTCAAAAACCAAATTCAGTTTTGGAAGTCTGTCACGCATATTATACAGAACTTAATGCCAATGTTCACAGAGGAATTCATACGCTAAGCCAGTTGGCAACAGAAGAAATGGAACTTTCAAGAAGAAAAATCCAGAAATTCATCAATGCTGAACATGATTTTGAAGTAATCTTTACAAAAGGAACAACAGAAGGGCTGAACCTTATCGCTTATATTTTAACACAGAAACTGCAGAAAGATGATGAGATCATCATTTCATATCTGGAACACCATTCTAATATTGTTCCATGGCAGATGCTTTGTGAAAGAACCGGAGCTAAACTTCGCGTCATTCCTATTGATGAAAACGGAATTCTTCAGATGGATCATTTTGACCAGTTTTTAAGCGAAAAAACAAAGGTTGTTTCTGTGAATCAGGTTTCCAATGCATTGGGAATTGTGAATCCTGTAGAAGAGATTATTGCAAAAACAAGAAAGAATACAGAAGCTTACATCGTTATTGACGGGGCTCAGTCTGCTCCGCATTTCAATATTGATGTTCAGAAGCTGGATTGTGACTTCTTTGTATTCTCAGGCCATAAAATGTATGCTCCTATGGGAACAGGGATTTTATATGGTAAACGAGAAATATTAGAAGCATTGCCACCGTTTCACGGAGGAGGAGAGATGATTGCAACATGTTCTTTCGAAGGAACTACGTATGCCGGTCTTCCGTTTAAATATGAAGCGGGAACACCTAATGTAGGTGGAAATATCGCTTTAGGAGCTGCTGTTGATTTTATGAACAGAATAGGTCATGCCAATATTCAGAATCATGAAAATGCTTTATTGGAATATGCTCAAAGACAGCTTTTAGAAATAGAAGGAATTAAGATCTATGGAGAAAAAGCAAAGAGAACCGGGGTTGTTTCCTTTAATCTGGAAGGAGTGGGTATAGCCTCTGATGTAGGAATGATCCTTGATAAAATGGGAATTGCTGTAAGAACAGGCCACCACTGTACACAACCGATCATGAACTTCTTTAATATTGCCGGAACGGTAAGAGCAAGTTTTGCGGTGTATAATACTTTTGAAGAAATTGATATCCTGGTAGAAGGAGTTAAAAAAGCACAAAGAATGTTGAGCTAATCAATACGATATTCTTTATGATATAAATTAAAAAGCAGCTTAATAGCTGCTTTTTTTATTAGTCTATTGGAACACAATAGCATCGGCCGTCAATAATAACCTGGTAATATCCGATGGCGCATTCAAGGCAGATTTCTCCTCCCGCTATAATGCTTTTCATTCTTTCTTTGTTTAGTTTTTTCATAGGATGTGATTTAAAGTTTAAACATAAAGGTATAAATTATAGATAAAATTCAAATGTATGCAATGTATTTATTTTGCGTATAATTATGTTTTATGAAATATAATTCATTAATTTTATATAAACATCAAATATTTTATTATGAAAAAACTATTTATTCTATTTTTATCCATTTGTGGTTTATGTAATGCACAGATTTTTTCTGAAAACTTCAACGGGAATGCTTTGCCGGCCGGGTGGACGGTAGAGAATCCGGATAACTCTTTTAACTGGAACGTGGGTTCACAGAATGGTTTCGCAGGCTTTCCCGATGGGGCAGCTTTTTTTGATGATGATGATGCAGGGCCAACAGGAATTAATACGAATGCCAGACTGATTTCTCCTGTAATTAACCTTACCGGATTAGTAAATCCAAAGCTATCGTTTAATTATGCGAATATGATTGATAATCTGGATTCTACTTTAAAAGTTGAAGTTTTCAATGGAACTTCCTGGATTCAGGTTTTTACTTTTTCAGGAGATGCAGGAGTGTGGGATCTTGATTTTAACACCTTTACATTTGTAGTAACAAGTTATGATACTGCTGCAAATATAGACCTGACACCCTATGCTAACGTGGCTTTTAAACTCAGATTTGTTTATGATGATGCCGGAGACTATTCTTACGGTGTTGTCGTAGATAATGTGATGATTACAAGTGGAGTTTTGGCAACTTCAGAGGTTTCATATGCTGATCATATAGAGATATATCCAAATCCGGTTAAGGGAAATCTTTATATTAAACAAAACTCTCAAAATAAGGTTGAAAAGATTTCTGTGATTGATCAGTCAGGGAAGCTGGTGAGGACATTTAGTAAAGGATCAGATTCTTACGATGTGTCAGATTTGCCAAAAGGAGTCTATATTATAATGATCATTAATCATGCCGGGAAAATTGTTAAGAAGAAAATAATGAAGGAATAATCATTGGAAAAAGGAACAAAAAAACCTTATAGAACATTCTGTAAGGTTTTTTTGTATTTCAAAAAGAAATAATTTTATAAATTCGGCTTCCAGTCAACCACTGCTCTGATAAATGCTTCTGCATTTTCAACAGGGACATTAGGTAAAATTCCGTGACCTAAGTTGGCGATATATCTGTCTTTTCCAAAACGGTTAATCATTTCGTTCACCATTTTCTTGATCGTTTCAGGTGTTGAGTGAAGTCTGGCAGGATCAAAGTTTCCTTGTAGCGTCATTGTGTGATTGGTCAGTGTTCTTGCGAATTCCGGCTTAATAGTCCAGTCTACCCCAAGAGCAGAAGCTTTAGACATTGTCATATCTTCCAGTGCAAACCAACATCCTTTTCCAAAGACAACAACGTGAGTAAGCGGACTTAATGCTTCAACAATCTGATTAATATACTGCCATGAGAATTCCTGATAATCTGTAGGAGAAAGCATTCCTCCCCATGAATCGAAAACCTGTACTGCAGAAACTCCTTTTTCTACTTTTCTCTTTAAGTAAGCAATGGTAGTATCTGTAATTTTTTGCAATAATAAATGAGCTGCTTCAGGTTGTTGGAAACAGAAAGATTTCGCAATATCAAAAGCTTTACTTCCTTTTCCTTCTACACAATAGCAAAGGATAGTCCATGGAGAACCGGCAAAACCGATCAATGGAATGTCATTGTCCAGTTTCTGTAGCGTAAGCTCAATAGCATCAAAAACGTAGCCTAAAGTATCATTCACGTCCGGAGTTTCAATATTCTGAACCTGTTCCATTGTTCTGATAGGAGTATCCAGCCAAGGGCCAACGGATTCTTTCATCTTGAAATCAATTCCCATTGCCTGTGGCACTACCAGGATATCAGAAAACAGAATCGCAGCATCCAAAGGAAATCTGCGGATAGGCTGTAGAGTGATCTCAGCGGCAAGCTCAGGAGTCTGACATCTTGTAAAGAAATCATATTGGTCTCTCAAGGCAATGAATTCCGGCAGATATCTTCCAGCCTGCCTCATCATCCAGACAGGAGGTCTTTCAACGGTTTCTCCGCGAAGTGCTTTTAAATATAGGTCGTTCTTTATCATAATCAATTTTAACTAATATTACCGGCAATATTTCGGTAACAGATATTCTAAATTCTACTTCTGATTTCTTTTCTGATCAATGCAAAGATGGAGGTCAGTGTATTTTCTTCAGAAGTGAAAATTTCTTCCTGCGTATAATTTCTCAGCTCACCGGAAGTGGTTTCGCCAATGGAAAAAAGTTTCATCCCTTCCAGAGAATTTCGCCTTGCAAAACTACGAACTCCGCTCGGACTAAAAAATACTGCAGCATGATATTTTTCATTTATTAAAGGATGAGTTTCCTCAGTATTGTATATCGTAACTTTTTTGTACTTAATGTTTTGTAAAGGAAGTTCCTGATCCAGGACATTGATGGCAAGATTGCCACAGAAGTGAAGAAACTGCTCGTGCTGGCATTTCCCGATAATAAACCTGGAAAGAGTCTCGGCATTTTTCAACACCTTAAAGGTTCCGAAGCCATGTTTTCTTAATTCCCTCTTCGTTTTTTCGCCCACACAATAGATCTTGTTGTAGTTTTTTGCCGTAAAATTCTCATTGGGCTTAAATCTGTTTTTGAAAAATGAGATCACTCCATTCACGCTGGTGAAAATCAGAGAATAATTTTTCAGATCAAAAGGACTGATCATAATAGGCTTTGTCTTAATTACCTCAACACAGTCGACCGAAATATCCTCTCCTAATTCTTTGGATATAATCGTTGGGTCTATATTTTTGGTAAATAAGATTTTCATGTCTGTAAAATTAAGAAGATGAAAAGAGCTGCGGAAGGAATTTATAATCTGAAATATCAGATCTGGCTTTTGATTTCTGCCATTAATTCTTTTCCTCCGTTTTCAAGAACCACTTTTGCGAACTTTTCTCCAAAATTTTCTTCCGGAGTATACACGAAGTTTTCATCCACAGCAATGCAGTTTTTCCCGTCTAAAGAGCAAAGTGCTGCTTTGAAACGGATCTGGTCGCCAATGATTTCTGCAAATGCTCCGATAGGCGCAGTACAGCCTCCTTCTAAAGTACTCAGGAAATTTCTTTCAATTTCTACACAGATCTGAGTCTGCTCGTGGTTGATCTGGCTTACAATTTCGTTGATCTCCGGTTTGTCAGTATGTCCGGCTACGGAAATTACTCCTTGGGATGGAGCGCAAATCATTAATGGAAGCATTTCATAGTCAATTTCCATTTTCATTCTTTTGATACCTGCCAAAGATAGAATGGTGGCATCAAAATCTCCATCTTCCAGTTTTTGAAGTCTGGTTTGAATATTCCCACGGATATCCGAAAAATCAGTAGTCGGATAATTTCTCAGCCAGAAAGCTCTTCTTCTTAAACTGCTGGTGGCAAGCTTAAGCTCATGGAACTCTTTGTTTCTTGCTGATTCCTTTCTGATCAGAATGTCCTGTGGATAATCTCTTTCCAGATAAGCGATCATCTCAATATTCTGAGGCAATTGAGTAGGAACGTCTTTTAAAGAATGTACGGCAATATCAATCTCGTCATTCAATAAGGCAACATCAAGGTCTCTTGTGAAAACCCCGGTAATTCCTAAAGAATAGAGTGGCTGATTAAGGTTCTTATCGCCAGAAGAAACGATAGGAACAATTTCCGTTAAATAATTGTTGTTCTGAAGGTGCCTCGCAACCTCTCTAGCCTGCCAAAGTGCAAGTGCGGAATTTCTCGTTCCGATTCTAATGCTTTTCATTGAATTCGTTGTTTGGTTGTTCAACTAATATTTCGTGCATTAATTTACTAATTTCTTCGGCTTTTAAAGGATTGTCGATGATATATTTTGCAAAACGGTTGGTGATTTTCTGGATCATTTTGTCAGAAAGTTCCATGTCCGTGATGTTTATGTATTTATTCTTTCTGTAAAAATTATGCATTTCGTTGCGTTCCATATTCTTTAGAACCGCTTTGAAGTGATGAATATTGGGTGCCAGCTTTCTCTTTTTCTCCCATTCAATAAAGTCTTTCATCAGTTCCTTAATGATTTTTTCAGCTTTTGGAATTTCTCTTTCACGCTGTTGAATCGTTTCCTGGATCTGTTTTGAAAGCTCATCCACATCAATCAGAGTTACATTTTCATTTTCGGTAACATTCTTTTCAACGTTATGAGGGATCGAAAGATCAATCACCAGTGTTTCTTTTCCGTTTGGGAAATGAGACTGGTTGATAATAGGATGCTTGGCTCCTGTTGCTACAATAAGGATATCGGTGTTTTTTAATTCCTTGTCAAAATCAGAATAATCAACGTGAGGAATATTATATTTCTGGGAAATCTTTTCAGCTTTCTCCTGAGTTCTGTTGGCAATTTTAATTTTCGGCTGAAAGACATGTTTTACCAGATTTTCAACGGTATTCTGCCCAATCTCACCTACCCCGAGAAGAAGGATGTTTTTTTCTGCAATCCTTTTCTGGCTGTTTAAAATATAATGAACCGCTGCATAAGAAACAGAAGCCGCTCCATTGGAAATGCCGGTTTCATTTTTTATTCTTTTCGAAATCTGAATAGCTGCATTGATTGCTCTTTCCAGGTAAGGATTAGAATTTTGTCTCTCTTTTTTGAAACGGTTGTATGCTTTTTTGATCTGTCCGATGATTTCAAAATCTCCGATAATCTGACTTTCAAGACCCGCAGCTACTCTGAAAAGGTGAATAAGAGCTTCCTCTTTGGTAAGAATATTGGCAAACTGAAGAAAATCCGTAAGATGTACTCCGATGGTTTTACAATACTCCTCAGCCACTAAAAGGTAATTGGGGGAAGTGGTATAGATTTCGGTCCTGTTACAGGTGGAAACCACAAATGCATCACCAAGATCTTCCTGATGGACTCTGGAAACAAAGTTTTTGATGTTCTCATCAAAGAATGCAAACTTTCCTCTCGTTTCTACGTCGGCTTTCTCGTAGCTTATTGAAAGCACGGCAAAATTTGACGTTCGATGAATGTTGGAATACTGTAACATAAGCAGTCGCAAATTTACGATTTTTTTAATTAACCATTCTCTGAAAGTGTATATGATAATTATCGTAAAAAACTATAAAAGCAGAAGGAAAGAAGTTTATGGAAGAAATGCTAAACGGTAAAATGACAAAATTGTCTTGTAAGCAAAGCTTGAATTATTTTTCGTTTGAATTTTTTCGCTTTAATCCCATCAGAATCCTCTGCTTTCTTAGCTTTTTTGCCCTTTTGGGATTTCGCTTTTCAACCCTTTTAACACCCCTTGAATTTTAGTTGAAATCAAACTCTGTAAATGTCTAAATTGAAAGTTAATAAAGAATTATAAATTTTAATAAAATTTTAACCAAATTAAGTTGGTGGGAAATTTCTTTAGTAGTCTTAAATTTATATCTTTGTAAACTTAAAATCAGAAGAAAAATATGAGTTTATTTGATATGTTTACGCAAGAAATTGCGATAGACCTGGGAACGGCTAATACCCTAATTATCCATAATAATAAAATTGTTATAGATCAACCGTCAATTGTTGCAATTGAACGTTCTACGGGTAAACCCATTGCTGTAGGGGAACAGGCTAAGCATATGCAAGGTAAAACTCACGAGGATATCAAGACAATCCGTCCTTTGAAGGATGGAGTTATTGCTGATTTTCACGCTTCTGAACATATGATCAAGGAATTCATCAAGAAAATTCCTGGAATCAAAGGTAAATTCATTCAACCGGCATTACGAATTGTAATCTGTATCCCTTCTGGTATCACTGAAGTTGAAAAAAGAGCGGTAAGAGACTCTGCTCAGAAAGTAAACGCAAAAGAAGTACGATTAATCTATGAACCAATGGCCGCTGCAATAGGAGTTGGGATTGACGTACAAAAGCCTGAAGGAAATATGATCATCGATATAGGTGGTGGTACTACGGAAATTGCTGTAGTGGCTTTAGGAGGAATCGTATGTGATAAATCTGTGAAGATTGCCGGAGACGTATTTACCAACGATATTGCTTATTACTTAAGAACTCACCATAACCTTTATATCGGAGAAAGAACAGCTGAAAGAATCAAAATTGAAGTAGGTTCTGCAGTAGAAGATCTTGATGTAGATATCGAGGACATCCCGGTACAGGGTAGAGACCTTATCACCGGTAAGCCTAAAGAAATTATGGTTGGATACAAAGAGATTGCACGTGCATTAGACAAATCGATCATCAGAATCGAGGATGCCGTAATGGAAACACTTTCTCTTACTCCACCGGAATTGGCAGCTGATATTTACAAAACAGGTATTTATCTTGCCGGAGGAGGAGCGCTATTAAGAGGTCTTGCGGACAGAATTCACAAAAAAACAGGCCTTCCTGTATTTGTTGCTGAAGATCCGTTGAGAGCTGTAGTTCGCGGAACAGGGATTGCCCTTAAGAATATGGATAAGTTCAATTTCTTAATTAAATAATTTTAACTTTTTACGACTTTATATCTGAATGGGATTTTTGCTGAGATTATTTTCGAAGAATACTCTTTTCGTCTTCTTTATATTCCTGCAAATTATTGCTCTGGTTTTGATATTCTCTAGAAATGCCATGCAGAGATCCTGGATTGCAGGCCAAACGGCTGCTTTCAATTCCTGGGTTTCCGGATATATTGATGAAGGAGTTTCTTATCTGAAGCTAAAACAGATCAATGAAGATCTTGTGGTTCAGAATAAAGCCCTTATGACTGAGCTCTATGGAAAAGACGGAGAGAAAAATCCTGTTTTCAAAAGAGTTCATGATACCATTGGTGGAGGGCAGATCTATACTTTTGTTGATGGTGAAATTGTTTTCAACAGTATCAACAGAAGAAATAACTATTTTACCATTAACCGTGGCCGAAGAGACGGTGTCTTCCCTCAAATGGGGGTAATGGCGCCAAGAGGGATTGCGGGAATTGTAATCAATTCTACAGATAGTTATGCATTAGTTCAATCGGTGTTAAGTGTCAACAAGATCAGAATTAATGCAGCACTTAAAAACTCAGGATATTTTGGTACCTTAACGTGGAATGGAGATAACTCAAGAGTCATGCACCTTGCGGATATCCCTAAATATGTTGCCTTAAAAGTAGGGGATACTGTCGTTACAGATGGTAAATCTGCTATTTTTCCTAAGGGCGTAACCATTGGTACTATTGCAGGATATTCTGTAGATAATAAAACCGGCTTCTGGGATATTTCCGTAGAGCTGAGTGAGAAAATGGGAGCATTGAATAAAGTGTATGTAGTGAAGAATCTTAAGAAAGCAGAAGTGCAGAAGATTCAGGACACTATGCAGGCTGTAATAAAAAAAGAAAATGATTAGCAGAACTTTATTTACCGATATATTGATCATGATCTTTCTTGTTGCATTACAAATTTTTGTATTGAACAGGATTACGCTTTTCGGAAAATATACTCCGGTATTATATCCTGTGTTTGTCATGTTTTACCCATTTTTCAGAAATAAATTTCAGTTCCTGGCATTGAGCTTTTTAATAGGACTATCTATTGATGGTTTTCTTAATACCTGGGGAATTAATGCGTTTGCAACAACGCTGATTGCCTATTTCAGAACGTTGATCTTTAGAACTTCTACGGATACTTCTACGGATTTTTTCTCTTTTCAGTCCCTTCAATGGGCGCAGTTTTTGCTGTTTTTATTTTCAAGTATTTTCCTGCATCAACTTTTATTACAGTATATTGAGTTCTTTAAGTTTAGCAGGTTTTTTGAAATATTATTTAATGTGTTGGTGACAAGTGTAATTTCATTTATCTTTATAGTCATTTACGCATTAATATTTAAAATCAAACAAAAAGTTTGAACACACGTTATTTAAAAATCTTTTCGATCCTCGTTATCATCGCACTTATTTTTGTGGTGAGGCTTGCGTATTTGCAATTGTTTACAGACCGTTATGCATTGAATGCTGCGAATACATCCATTAAAACAGAATATGTTATTCCACAGCGTGGAGTTATTTTTGATAGAAATGGTAAAATCATGGTAGGCAATCAGCCTGCTTATGAAATTTCATTTACTCAGGCTTTGATGAAACCTGATTTTGATACACTGGCTTTTTGTAGTTTGATGAAAATTACAAAACAGGATTTTATCAATAGAGTCAATATTATCAAAAAGGAGAAATATTATTCGAAGCTGACCCCAATGACTTTCATTAAAGACCTCGGCAGGGAAGATATTGCAAGAGTTCAGGAAATTATTTTTAAATACCCCGCATTCAATATAGTATCAAGACCTCAGCGTCAGTATGAAGTCTCCACATCCGGAAACCTTCTGGGATACACCAGTGAGGTGAACGAAAGAGATATTAAAAAAGATTCTGTCTATTATTTACCAGGAGATTTTATCGGGAAAACAGGAGTTGAAAAATCCTACGAAAAAGAACTTAGAGGAGTAAAAGGGATAAAATATATTCAAAAAGATATCAGGCTCAGAAATATCGGTTCTTATAAAAACGGATCTTTAGATAAAGATGTGATTACAGGTAAAGATATTACCTTAACCATTGATTATGATCTTCAGAGAACAGCTGAGGAAATGATGGTCAACAAACATGGTGCTATTGTAGCTTTAGATCCTAATAATGGGGAAGTACTAGTGGCGGCAACAGGACCGGACATTGATCCGAACCTTTTCACCGGACCTTATAAATCAAAAAATTTATATGCCCTTTCAAAAGATACTCTCTACGAGAATAAACCTACTTTTGACCGTTCTTTACAGGCAGGATATCCTCCGGGATCAACTTTCAAATTGCTGACAGCACTCGCGGCCATGCAAATGGGAGTAATGGATGAAAAAACAATCTTCCCTTGTGGAGGAGGATTCTTCTATAAAGGAAAAAGAATTAAAGGACATGGTGGAGCTGATCCGTTAATTCCTTCTATTCAGGTTTCCAGTAACTGTTTCTTTACCTATGCATTTATTGCCATCATCAAAAAATACCCGGGAAATCCTTCTAAAGGGGTTGATGAATGGAAAAAAATCATGAGTAGTTTTGGGGTGGGTGAGTTTTTAAATAATGATTTTGCTGTTGGAGCAAAAGGAAGAATCCCTTCCGGAGATTTTTACGAAAAAAGATTTAAAGCCATCATGAAGGCAAGTGGCTCCCAGAGAAAGGATTTTACCAACTGGGACGAGATGTCAACCGGTGCTATTTATAATGGAATGGGGCAGGGTGATGTTTTGGTAACGCCTATTCAGTTAGCGAACTACGTAGCTGCTATTGCTAATAAAGGATGGTATTATACCCCTCATATCGTAAAGGCTATTGATGGAAAACCCAATCCTGATCAAAGATTCAAGGTTAAACATAAAACGTTAGTAGATCCAAAGCATTTCGAACCTGTTTTAAAAGGGATGGAAGCTGTGGTTTTGAGAGGAACGGCAAGAGGATTGAAATCCAATGACTTTACCCAATTGGCTAAAACAGGTACAGCACAGGTTCCGCAAGGAAAGGATAATTCTATCTTTGTATTGATTGCTCCTGCTGATAAACCAAAAATTGTAGTAGTAGCAGTAATGGAACATGCTGGATTTGGTGCTACGTGGGCTGGACCGGCTTGTACAGTGATTGCTGAAAAATATATTACAGGTGATCTGAAAAGAGAAAATCTTTATAAAAAAATGATTACCTCGAGTTTCATGCCTGAATATAAAAGGCAATGGATTGCTGATTTGAAGCGTAAAGGTTTGTATGTGGATCCTAAACCTGATTCCATTAAACAGAAAAAAATTAAGGATAGTCTGGAGTTGGTAAAGCAACAAAAAGCTAAACTGCAAAAGAAAATAGAAGAGGAAGCTAAAAAAAATAACACTGCTAAAAAACCTGTGAAGCAATGAAATGGACAGAAGGAATAGATAAACTGGGCCTTGGGCTGTATTTCCTGCTTTGCATTTTTGCGATTGCAAACATCTACAGTGTGGACCAGAAACTAGGAGAAAAGCAATTGGTTTTTTTCTGTATTTCTGTATTTGTGGGGCTTATTATATTCGTTGGGAGAAGCAAATTCTTTGAGAATATGGCCGGGATTATTTACATTGGAGGCGTTTTGTTATTGATAGGGCTTTTCCCGTTTGGTAAAGAAATTCTGGGACAAAAGAACTGGTATAAGTTTGGAAGTTTCACCATGCAGCCCGTGGAGTTTGCAAAAATTGGAACTGCTTTGATGCTGGCTAATTTTGTTTCAAGCCCGGATTTTAATATTAAAAATAAAAAATCTATCTGGACTGCCCTTGCTATTATAGGTATTCCTGCAGCCGTCGTTCTGGCGATTCCTGATGTGGGTTCTATGCTCGTATTTATAGCGTTTTTTATTGCTTTGTACAGAGAAGGACTGAGTGGTCTTTTATTTGGTATTGGATTTATTTTCGCCGGAGTTTTTTTGATCGCATTAGCGGTTCCTCCCGTTTATGTTGCGATCGCTGTTTTAGTGATTGCTGGTGTTCTGATTGCTATGAATTATCATAGAATGTCATGGGACGTTATTTCTATTTCGGGAATTACCGGTTCCATTCTTTTATTGTGCGGCCTGGCTTTCGGATCTCCTTATATTTTAGAAAAACTTCCTAAACACCAAAGAGAAAGAATTGAGGTTCTTTACAAAGGTGAAAAGGCATTTAGAGATACTTCAGGATACAATCTGTTATATTCCAAAACGGCTATCGGATCCGGTGGCCTTTGGGGAAAAGGATACCGTGAAGGATCTGTTACCCAGGGGAAATTTGTGCCTGAGCAGGAAACGGATTATATCTTTTGTACAGTAGGAGAAGAATGGGGCTTTTTAGGAAGTGCGATTCTTATTTTATGCTACATGGTCTATATTGGAAGGATATATTATCTGGCAGAGAAACAGAAATCTACTTTTAACCGTGTATTCGGGTATTGCTTTGCCTCGATTCTGCTGATGCACTTTTCGATCAATTTAGGGATGGTTATGGGGCTTTTCCCAACAGTTGGGATTCCTCTCCCGTATTTCAGTTATGGAGGAAGTTCTTTACTGGCCTTCTCCATGATGACATTTATTTTCTTTAAACTTAATTATTCGGATAAGAATAGCCTGGTGTAATATCTTTTAAGCGAAAATATAAAATCGCAAAAAGGTAATACTTCTTCTTTACACATCTGCAGATTGTGGAGTATATTGTCGTTCTATAAATCATAAAAAATGAAAGATGCTTATATCCTGGATCAGGATTTTGAAAATATTGATCTTACCCAATTACAAAAAGGAGAATATGAAAACTGTACATTCAGAAACTGTAATTTTGAATACGGAAATCTGTCCGGTTTCAGTTTTACAGACTGTGAATTTACAGCCTGTAATCTAAGCATGACAAAGCTTATCAAAACAGCCTTCCATGAGGTGGTTTTCAAAGAATGTAAAATGTTTGGACTTCAGTTTAATGATTGTAATGCCTTTGGATTATCTTTCACGTTTGACGGAAGTGCTTTAAATAACTCCGTTTTTTATCAGACTTCCATTAAGAAGACTGTCTTTAAAAATACCAAATTAATAGAGGTGGATTTTACTGAATGTGATCTGTCAAATGCCGTCTTCACTCACTGCGATTTGTCGGGCGCTGTTTTTGATAGTACAAACCTTGAAAAAGCAGATTTCCGCACATCGGTTAACTATTCAATAGATCCGGCTTTAAACAGGCTTAAAAAGGCTAAATTTTCGCTTTCTGAAATCTATGGACTGCTCTATAAACTGGATATTGAAATTGATAAGAATGGCTGATACCGGTAACTGTGGAATTACAGAACTAAAATAAATAGAAATTCATTCAACAGAACTGGGCTTTAGCCAAAAATTAATGTAAACAACACATATAAAAAAGCCATCAGATTTCTGATGGCTTCATTATTTAAATCAATTATTTATAAAATTAAAAATTTGCTGGTGTAGCTGGAGTAGTTGCTGCTAAGTTGTTATAATTTTCTCCTTCTTCATTAATCACTCTCTTAGCAAATCTGAACTTAGGCCCCCAATAAGAATCATTCAGTGAAGAAATCATTACTCCTTTTGATGTTGCTGCGTGGATAAATTTAATCTCACCCTCTTCAGAAACACTCTCTACAATACCTACGTGAGAAATTCTTCTTCCATGAGAGAAGAAAATCAAATCTCCCTTCTGTAATTCTCCTTTTTCTACTCTTTCACCTTCCTGAGCCTGAGATGCTGCTACTCTTGGTAAGCTAAGCCCTGCTGCTGCTCCGAATACAGAAAGAACAAAAGCTGAACAATCGATACCGTTTCTTGTTGTCCCTCCGTATCTGTAAGGAGTCCCAAGATATGTTTCAGCTTCTTCAAGGATACCGTCAATGGTTTTATTATGTTTGATTGCTTTTGCAATCTCAGAATTCTTAACTGCTTTTTTAGCACTAGCGATAGATGCTGCCTTTTCAGCAAGGAAAGAGTCGATAAGTCTTTGCTTATCCTGCTCTATTTTTTTGTTATCTATAGAAGCTAGTTTGGCATCTGTTTTGTATTCTTTTGTGTAAGTTGCTGGTTTTGAAACCACATAATTTGTAGCACACGATTGCAATGAAACTGTAGTAACTAAAGCAACTAAATAAAACAAAACTCTTTTCTTCATATATATTTGATTATCCGTGTTAAAAAGGAATATTTATTTTCAAAAGCAATACAAAAGTAGAGATTCCGAGCAAAAGACCCCTGATATGATAATTGTCAGGATCTTATTTTAACACATTTTAACATATTGTTTGCATATGTTAAAGAAAAATAAACCGCAACGGCCTATTTTTGGTAAGTGTGCGGTTTTTTTTATTAAGATTCTTTAACAAACTCTGTCGATTTTCTTCTATATATCAGGTTCTGTGATTTAAAACTCTAATTTTCAGGGCTGTTAATAAAACAAAAAAATTCCCCGGAAAACCGAGGAATTTAAACTAATATGGAACTTTACAGGACGTTATTTTGTAAACAACATTTCTCTGTATTTTGTCATCGGCCAAAGCTCGTCGTCTACCATCATTTCCAATGCATCAGAAGCTTCTCTGATTGGATCAAATAATGGCTTTACTTTATTACAATAGCTTTCTGCCTGTTTTTGGCTGTCTGATGTGCTTTTTGCGGTTTCTCTGGCTTTCAGAAGATCCTCAACACCAAGCTTAATTTTAGAAACATTTTCAGAAATGCTTGTAATTAAACTCATTTGTTCTTTTGCTAAAGTTTTGAATTCTTTGTCACCAAAGATTTCTTTAAGACCTTTTACGTTTTCAATTAATCTGTTCTGATAGTTTAGTGCAGAAGGAATAATGTGGTTTCTTGCGATATCACCTAAAACTCTTGCCTCAATATCAATAACAGTAGAGTATTTCTCTAATTTGATTTCGTTTCTTGCTTCAACTTCTCTGTGGTTAAAGATTCCCATCTCTTCATATAGATCTAAGAATTTCTTGTCCATTTCCTGCTTTAAAGCTTCAGGAGTTGTTTTAAGGTTGTTTAATCCTCTTTTCTTAGCTTCTTTTGCCCAGTCATCAGAATATCCGTCACCTTCAAACATAATGTTTTTACACTGCTTGATGTATTCTCTCAATACATTGAAGATGGCTTCATCTTTCTTAAGACCTGTTTCAATTAAAGCATCAACTTCTTTCTTGAAATCGTTAAGTTGTTTTGCTGCAATAGTGTTCATTACTGTCATAGACTCTGCGCAGTTTGCAGAAGAACCTACCGCTCTGATTTCAAATTTATTTCCTGTAAATGCAAATGGAGAAGTTCTGTTTCTGTCTGTATTATCTAACAGGATTTCAGGAATTTTTCCAACTACATTTAATTTTAATTCTGTTTTTTCTTCCGGAGATAGTTTTCCGTTGGTTACTTTTTCAAGTTCTTCCAATACGCTGAACAACTGACTTCCGATGAATACGGAAATAATTGCCGGGGGAGCTTCGTTAGCCCCAAGTCTGTGGTCATTGCTTGCAGAAGCGATACTTGCTCTTAAAAGGTCTGCATATTCATGAACCGCTTTGATTGTGTTAACAAAGAAGGTTAAGAACTGTAAGTTTTTCTTTGGATTTTTTCCTGGGCTTAACAGGTTTTCTCCCGTATCTGTTGCTAAAGACCAGTTGTTGTGTTTTCCACTTCCGTTTACTCCGGCGAATGGTTTTTCGTGGAAAAGGATGTGGAAGTGGTGTTTGTGGGCTACTCTTGCCATGATGTCCATCAACAAAGAGTTGTGGTCTACAGCAACGTTTACTTCTTCAAACATTGGAGCAAGCTCAAACTGGTTAGGGGCTACCTCGTTGTGTCTTGTTGTAGCAGGTATACCTAATTTCATACACTCGATTTCCAGCTCTTTCATGAAGTTCATTACTCTTGTAGGGATAGAACCGAAATAGTGGTCATCCAGCTGCTGTCCTTTTGCCGGAGAATGTCCTAACAATGTCTTACCTGTTAATACAAGATCCGGACGTGATTGGTATAATGCTGAATCAACAAGGAAATATTCCTGCTCCCAACCCAAAGTAGGCGTTACCTTCGTTACATTTTTATCAAAATACTGCATTACGTTCGTTGCAGCTTCATCTACAGCGTTCAAAGCTCTCAAAAGAGGTGCTTTATAATCTAATGTTTCTCCTGTATAAGAAATGAAGATTGAAGGGATACATAATGTAGTTCCCATAATGAATGCCGGAGATGTAGGGTCCCAAGCTGTATAACCTCTTGCTTCAAAAGTATTTCTGATACCTCCGTTAGGGAAAGACGATGCGTCAGGCTCCTGTTGGATAAGCATGTTTCCACTGAATCTTTCAATAGCTCTGCCTCCTTCAATTGGAGTGAAGAAAGAATCGTGCTTTTCTGCAGTAGTACCTGTTAAAGGCTGAAACCAGTGAGTATAGTGGGTTACCCCTTTGCTCATTGCCCAGTCTTTCATTGCTACAGCTACCTGGTCTGCAATATGTCTCTGGATCTTAGTTCCTTTTTTAATCGCATCCATGATAGAACCGAATGCTTCTTTCGTTAAATATTCTCTCATTGTTTCTTCTGAGAAAACATTTTTACAGAATAGCTCTGATAATTTCGCAGGGATCTCAACAGAGTTGTCTTTTCTGAAATCCTTAAATGGAAGGGTTTCTAATGCTTTGAATCTTAAGGTTGACATAATTGGGTTGATTTTTTACAGGGCAAATTTACAAAAAAAATGAATCAAAAATATTTTAACCCTAAAAATTTTAGGGGTCTTTTGAAAATTTATACAATTTAAACGATTGTTTGGTGTTTTTTAACAGGGTGTTTTGTGTTTCCTGTTCAAAAACAATTGTAAATAAGAATGCCAGTTGCCTAAGCAGTGCAAAAAAGATTGTATTTGCTGCCTTCCTGTATATATATCGAATTAAATTTACAATTATTTACACTAATTCTTGAGATTTTTCCTGAAAATAAATAAAAAGATCGGCAGAAAAATAAAAAATGAATAGAGAAAAGGCTTAAAATAATCCATGTCATAAATATCAAATGCATAAAATAAGATGTGAGTTGCAAAAGTTATCAAGAGATAAGGGAGTATTTTTTTAGAAGAAATAACTGCATTTATAAAAAACATGACCAGCATCTGAAGGAGGATTACAAGAGGGAACTTATCAAATAATCCATATATTCCGGCAAAAGGAGAAATCAGAATTGATTTAACAATTTGAGTAAAATCAGGTGTTTCATCCAGCTGAAACAAAAAAAACAAAGCTCTGATAGGAAAGTATATAAAGATATGACAAATCCATATTTTCCAAAAAAGAGAAATTCTATTTAATTTACTTTTCATAAGGTTTAATAATTTTTACAATTTCATTATTTACAGTTCCATCTGAATGTAATTTGCCTTTAAATCCATACCACTTTGGTTTATGCTTTGATAAATATAGCATTAATAATGGTAAATCTATCCTGAATTGTGAATCTGTTACTTTAGCATTAGGCGTAAAATCATCAAATGCCGGAACAATGTCATTAAACCAACTAATTGCCTGAGCTCCGGCTCCATGCCATCCGCCGAAAGGGTCTTTGTCTGCCATATTCTGGAATCTGGATATCGTTGATGAACCCGTTTTTCCATAAATGGGCGGGGCTACAACCCCTTGTTCATGTTGGATAAATTCTTTATCCCAGGTATAGGCCGCGTCTCCTTTTAAAGGAGTTTTAGCATATTGTCCATACATCAGCTCATGAAATTTGGTTATGGCAAAATCACAAATACCTAAATTTAATTCATTGAGAATCGTTTCGACATCATTGGCTAAAAAGCTATTTCCTCCTTCCAGTGAGTTCGATAATGCTTTTACCAGTCCTTTAGCTCCTTTGCACCACTTTACTTCATGCCCGAAACGGTTCTTAATATTCCAGTCTACACCCTCGTAAAAATCATAAATTTGTTTAAAAGGAGCAAGTCTTCCAGGTATTTTGTGCTCAATAATATAAGAATAAGCTCTTCTCCAGGTATCATTATTTTCTGCCCTGTCTTTTGTCAGCCATGAACCATCCTGTCCTTTCCAGTCTTGTATTTTTATAGCTTTGTTTCGTAAAGCAAGTTGATAAGTTTCGTAATCAGGAAATTCTCCTCCAATATATTTTTCTACAGAATTTTTGTTGGTTAGGAAATCATACATCAATTGAGGAAAGTTATTGCCAACATAATTTTTTGGAAGAAGTATTTTAATTTTACCACCATCAATATTAATATATTTTGAATGATGAATGGCGGAATCAAAATATTTTACCTTAGAAGCTCCTTCTACAATTTCTATAACAAGCGGGTTGACATTTTGTTCCACATCTTTTACTCCTGCGTAGTTGAAAAGAATATTGATTACCGGAAATATTTTTCCTACAATAAAGACCCTTTCTTTAGGGAAAATATCTGTGGAATAATCAGATAACTGAATGGGCTTAATATGTTTTCTGTAATAATTTGCATTACGAATCTGAAAAAGAGTTTTTACCGTATTAAGTTCTGTTTTATTGAGAAAAAGAACATCATCTTCTTCCCTGTCTTTTACTGCTAATATTTCCTGTTGTGTAATATCTGAAATACTCATCGATGGATATTGCGTATGTAATCCTAATCTTTTTGGATAGCTCATCTGTATATGTTTAGTGTAATTATGGCAAACTTAGCCTTAGCAGACGCCAAATCTCGACGTATTAAAACAAATATTCATTAGCCTGAAGCATATGTTTTAAACGACTTGTTAAAAGACAGTTAAAATAAAATGGGCAAAGATTTTGTATATTTGTGTGAAATTTATTTTATGACAAATTCTAGAGCAAGAGAAACAACAGAGGCTATTGAAAGACTATACATCTCTATGAGACATTTATTTTATAGAGGATTTTTCAAGCCGGGTGGAGTTTCAGGAGAGAGTATCAGAAGTTTGTTAAAGACCATCAATCCGGAAATTTATGGAACCATGAATATTCCAAGCAAACTGGAGCTTGACGGCTTGATGTATGTACTAGACAGACTTCCGGAAGGAATTGAAGAATGTGCTTTTATTCATCTTACATCTGATGAAGGGTTTGATAAAGGAAGTTTCGAACCCATTGTTCCAAAGAAAAGAAGAAGAAACTGTTATAGAATAGACGAACACCAGATGAATATTGAGGTTCTTTTGGGCCGTTCCGAAATTTATGACATTCTTACCCACCTTACCTTCCTTTTTATAGAAGCTGATAAAATCCGTAATCTGGCATTCATTCAGGATGAAAACTGGAAGCCTACACGTGCTTTCAAAATCATTGAAGAAGTAGTAAAAGGAGAAAAGAAATTCAGCAGAAAAGAAAAAGAAGTGGCGCTTATCCATCTTTCTTCTTTAATAGGAAGATCTTTTGATGAGACTTTAAGGGCTTACAATACTTTTGGTGACGATCAAAATCCTGACCGTTTGTTTAAAATCATTTACAACTTAGGAAAAGTAAGTCTTGATGATGCAAAAGGAAGCAGAGAAAGAGAAATTCATTTCAGTTCTATATTAAAAGAAAGAGTAGGGCACCATTATTTTGGAGAAAAATGGGCCAACAAAGTGAAAGAGGTTTTATTTGAAAAGAATCTTCACATGCGTCCGTTACATATTATTTCTGCCAATATGCATTCGGTGAAAAATATGCTGTATGCCAATAATGCCCTTAAAAAGAAGCAGCATCATGAAATTGATTATAAACTGTACGAAGAAATTTCAAACAAAAAAGAACTTCGTGACAAAGTATCAAAATATGCTTTGGATGAAGGGATGATTCATATTGCTGATAAAAGCGGAAGTAATATTGATGTTCAGATTATAGACCTCAGCAAAACAGACCTGAAGAATACTCCATTTGCTGATTGCAAGTTCGGTGGAGACGATGTGGTGATGGTTTTTGATTACGCATTCGGTGAACAGGCATTCGAAGTAATGGATGAGTTGCTTAGACCTTTTGAGCATAAAGGTGAAGTGTATATGATGCATGTAAAATCTGTTTCCATTATGGGGAAAGCAGGTATCCTTACCGGAGAAAAAGGAGATATTATGATTCCTACTTCTCATATTTTTGAAGGAACAGCAGATAACTATCCTTTTGAAAATGCTTTAAAGCTGGAAGATTTCAACGATGATGAACTGAAAGCTTTTGAAGGACCCATGATTACTGTTTTAGGAACTTCTCTTCAGAATAAAGATATCCTTTCTTACTTTATGAATACTTCATGGAAGGCTATTGGGCTTGAAATGGAAGGAGCACATTATCAGAAAGCTATTCAGGTAGCTTCCAAGATCAGACATCATATTTCACCAGATCTTTTTGTATGCTATGCTTACTATGCATCGGATAATCCGCTGGAAACAGGAAGTACGTTGTCTTCAGGAGGCTTAGGTCTTACAGGAGTAAAACCAACCTATCTGATCACTTTAAGAATCCTTGAAAAGATTTTAAGAAGTGGAAAGAAAGAAGCTTCCACTAAAAAATAATTATATTTCATTATAATATCAACCTCAGGTGCATTTGTATCTGAGGTTTTTTTGTAATTAGTTAAACACGAATATCACAAATTTATTTGCACAAATTGCACTATTTTATTGTGTTTAAAATAGTGGTTTTCATTGGTGAAATTTGTGTTTAAATAAAAACCTATCTTTAGGAAATATAAATAAAATATCCATGAGCTCAGTTTCACAACTTGCGAAAAGATTCAGAGAGGTTCTGCTGGATGGTCTCTGGATCGCCAATACCAATTTTAAAGATCAGCTTTCAGAGGTGACTTGGAAACAGGCTGTGACAAAGATAGACTCTCTTAATACCATTGCAATGCTCACTTTCCATATAGATTATTATATTGCAGGAATTATGAATGTTTTTGAAGGTGGGAATCTTGAAATTAAAGATCAATTCAGTTTTGACCTTCCTCCCATAGAATCGCAGAAACAATGGGAGGATTTGTTGGATAAATTTTGGAAAAATTCTGAAAAATTCGCAGCACTCCTGGAACAGATGCCTGATTCCAAACTTGATGAGGTTTTTGCAGATGAAAAGTACGGAACTTACCGTAGGAATATCGATGGAATGATTGAACACAGCTATTATCATCTGGGACAGATTACTTTAATCAAAAAACTATTAAAAACCTCTGAAAATAAATGAACACCTTTGAAAAGCTGTGGATAGATAATCTTTGTCAGGGTTTTAAACCTTGACAAGGATTGTTGGAAATAAAGCTCAAAAGATAATTTAACAATTCAGATTAAAATCTATCTAAAACCATATTAAACAGAATAAAATCTCAGAATAACTCCTATTTGAGGCTTTTATTTAAATTACCTACCTTTAGAAAAAAATAAAATTTTAAATGAGAAAATCGGCTGCAATCATTTTTGCGTTTATCATTTCACAATTTCAGGCTCAGCAAGGAGCTTATTATCAGCAGGCTGCGAAGTACAAGATGGATATTGATGTCAATGCTGAAAAATTTACCTATCAGGGAAAACAAACTTTAGAATACACCAACAATTCGCCGGATAAGCTGAATGTGGTTTATTTCCACTTATACTGGAATGCTTTCAAACCTAATTCTATGATGGATCAGAGAGTGGCTTCCCAAGGAAAAAATGGTGACGGAAGACTGCAGAAAGATGGTATTTCAAGACTGGCTTCTATTCCAAAAGATCAGGAAGGAGCTCAGAATATTCACTGGATTAAACAAAATGGAAAAGACCTGAAATTTGAAGTTCAGGAAACCATTATGAAAGTATACCTGGCAGAACCTATTAAACCCAACTCTACCACTACGTTTACGATGGACTGGGATTCTGTAATCCCTCAGCAGATCAGAAGAAGTGGAAGAAACAACAGGGAAGGGGTAGACATGACGATGACCCAATGGTATCCAAAAATTGCGGAGTACGATTATGACGGCTGGGCAACTTTTGATTATCTGGGAAGAGAATTTCATGCGCCGTTCTCAGATTTTGATGTTACCATTAAAATCAATAAAGATTATGTAGTGGGAGCAGGAGGAATTCTGGAGAACCCTGCAGAAGTAAAAGGCTACGATGCCAATGCTAAAATAAAAACAGAAAAAGATAAAAAAGCAACCTGGAAATGGACTGCAAAAAATATCCTTGACTTTGCATGGAGTGCAGACAGAGATTATTCTGTAGAAAGCTTCAATGTTCCTGAAGGACCAAAAGTATATCTGGTCTATCAGAAAAATGATAAAACAAAAGCATGGGGTGAATCACAACCTTACATCACGAAGTATTTCCAGATCATGAATGCCCACTTTGGAAAATATGTATACCCAACTTATGCATTTATCCAGGGAGGAGATGGCGGAATGGAGTACGGAATGTGTACTATGATTTTAGGGGAAGCTAAAAATGTTAAAGATTTAATGGGCTTAATGGCTCACGAAGGCTCTCATTCATGGTATCAGCAAATGCTCGCTACTAACGAGTCTGTTCGTCCATGGATGGATGAAGGGTTCACAAGCTATGCAGAAGGATATACCATGTATCAGCTGTTCCCTGAAGATCTGCCAAACCCGTTTGCAAAAACGCTTGATGGTTACAGAAAATTTATCAAAAAAGGAATTGAAGAACCGGCTGTTTGGTTGGGAGATCATCATGATAACGGTACATCTTATACCTATGCATCTTATGTAAAAGGAGAATTATACCTGGTACAGCTTGGATACATTATGGGAGAGCAGAACCTTGCAGAAACGTTAAAACAATATTATGATCAATGGAGTACGAAACATCCTTCAGACAGAGATTTCCTTCACATTGCCCAAAAGGTTTCCGGAATGGATCTGAAGTGGTTCCACAACTATTGGATTAATACAACAAAGACAATCGATTACGGAATCAAAGATGTAAAATATGATGCCAAGTCTACCACTATTACCCTGGTTAATAATGGTCAGGTCCCAATGCCTATTGATTTTGGAGTGATGACTGCGGATAAGAAAGTTATTACGTATCAGATCCCATTGAATATGACTCATACATGGAAAGAAAAAGATATCTACGGGGAGCTTAAAACAATGCCTTACTGGCCCTGGACTCAGAAAGAATACACGCTTACCATTCCTTATACTAAATCTCAGTTATCTGTTTTGGGAATTGATTTCAGTCAGAGAATTGCAGATGTGAATATGGAGAATAATTTTGTAGAAGTAAAATAAACTAAAAAAGAGCTATTTCATTTTGAGATAGCTCTTTTTTTATAGTGTACATAATAGATGCTGCTGAATTCTCTGCGGTTTTATCCTAATTCTGAAGTGCTATTTTCAAATTGATTTTCTCTACATTTTTTATTGAATTAGTGACCTTAAAGCCATTTTTATAATCTATAGTATAGCTTTCTATAATAAAATCATAATTCCCATTCAATTTTTCTTTTAAGCTTGAGAGAAGCATTTTGTCAATATCATCACCCAGGTCTGAATAATAAAATCGAATTAAATCTTTATCCCATGGTTTCAATTTGATCGTTAGCTTAATCTTCCTATTTATATTTTCAAAAATGCGGGAATATTGTATTAAATATTTATTTTCTCCGATTTTTTCAACGATAATATCATCGGTTATAAATCTATTTTGAGAGGTAAGTTTTTGAGAAGAAACGAAGTTATAAATATTCTTGTTAGGATCCGTTTTGTGATTGAGCATTATAACTTCATTATTTTCATAATCATATAACTTGGATATATCGTCATTATATTTATACATGATATACTTTGGATTTTCAGAGTTGATCAGGAACTGGGATTTATTTATAGGACTATGACTGCTTTTTATCAGAAATTTATAATCGAAACTATAATTAGTTTGTGCATTTATACTACAACTCATAATTATAAATAAAAAATAGGCGATAGCTTTTAAATTTTTATCCATTTTTTGTTTTTTAATTCTTGTACAAGGATAATTTTTTTTAATCACTCAGCAATAGGTTTCTATAGATTTTTTTTAGCTTTTATGAACCAAATGTATGTTGTAATAATAAAAATACGCCTCATTTTGTTTCCCGCAGCCTGGTTAAGACTTTCCGATATCTCGTAAAAAGAAAAACAACCTTGTTTGTAGCCCTCAGAGGAATCGTGCAGCTTTCAAACGTACTTGTTTTGCATTGAAGCGCTTTTTACAGAAGTATTTTTAAGATAAACTTAATTTATAAGAGATTGGGGGCTGGTTTTTTATAAAAATGATTAAATTTAATCCCTCAAAATCGAGCAGGAATTTCAATTATATATAATGAATTTCTTCTGAAAAATATGTCAATGAATTCAATCGTAATCAATGTAGGGAACAGCAATATCAGATTTGGTCTTTTCAATGGTGATAATTGTGATGTTTCGTGGGTAATCAATACAAAGCCTTACAGAACAGCAGATGAGCTTTATGTACAGATGCTGATGCTTTACCAAACGTATAAAATTGAACCCAAAGAAATCGATAAGGTAATTATCGGATCCGTAGTACCTCAGCTTACCAAAGTAATGAGCTCAGGAATCAAAAAAATTCATGAAACTACTGCTGTTATTGTTGACAGGAATACTCCTTCAGCGGTGCAGGCAAAATCCAAGCAAATGGGTACAGATATCTATGCAAACCTTGTAGCAGCCCATAATCTATATCCTGGTAAGAAAAAGATTGTTATCGATTTCGGAACGGCTCTTACAGCAAGTTGCGTGGCTGAAACCGGGGAGACCTTAGGCGTAATTATTGCTCCGGGAATTGTTACTTCTCTGAATTCACTCATCAACCAGACGGCACAGCTTCCGGATATCGAACTGAAAAAGCCAAAATCTGTTTTGGGATTGGATACCGTAACCTGTATGCAGAGTGGAATGGTGTATGGCTTCTTAGGAATGGTAGAAGGTTTTGTCAACCGTATCAATGACGAAGTTAATGATGATTGTTTTGTAGTGGCAACAGGAGGAGTTTCCCACGTCTATAAACCTTTGACAGACAAAATTCATGTGATGGACAGACTTCACACCCTGAAAGGACTTTACTTCCTTGGAAAAGATTTATAAATTAAAAGATTAAGGTTCAGGTTGAATCCGGGTAATGCCTTAGTCTTCACCTCAACCTTAATTTTATTATCATGAAAAAATTTCCGATTATAGAAACTGAAAGGCTTATTCTTTCACAACTGGAGGAGAAGGATATTCCTTTCATTGTTGAATATCTTCAGCACAGAATTTATTCTGATCTTACCTCCAATATTCCTTATCCCTACGTGGAAAACGATGCCAGATCCTGGCTGGAAATGTCAAAAGAAGCTTTTGATAACAATACCGGATATACTTTTGGGATTCGTAACAAAAACGGACATATCATCGGAGCAATCGGTCTTCATGACAGAGATGATGATAAAGCAGAGCTTGGCTATTGGATCGGAATGTCTTATTGGAATAAAGGATATGTGACCGAAGCAGCAAAAGCTGTTGTAGATTTTGGTTTTCATACCTTGAAATTCAATAAAATTTTTGCCACTCATTTCCTTCATAACCCGGCATCCGGAAGAATTATGGAAAAAATAGGAATGGAGCAGGAAGCCATTTTAAAACAGGAAATTAAGAAAGACGGAGAATATTTTGATATTGTGAGATATTCTATTTTTAATGACTGATTCGAGAGGAATACAGAATTCTATACGCTATAAAATAAAAGGGATGGATATTGGAAAATATCCGCCCCTTTTTTATGTGATGATTAAAAGACTATCTTTTGCTTTTAAAAAAATCTTTAACAATTGAAGAGCATTCGGCTTCCATGATTCCTGTGATAACTTCTGTTTTTGGATGCAGCGAAAGATGTTTATTGATAAACCCTCTCTGCTCGTCACGGGCTCCAATGACTACTTTAGAGATCTGAGACCAGGAAAGTGCGCCGGAACACATGACACATGGCTCCATGGTTACATAAAGTGTACAGTCTTTTAAATATTTTCCTCCAAGAAAGTTTGCTGCTGAGGTGATTGCCTGCATTTCAGCATGTGCGGTAACATCATTCAGTGTTTCAGTAAGGTTATGGGCTCTTGCAATAATCCTGTTATTGGAAACCACAATACATCCAATAGGAACCTCATCTTTTTCTAAAGCGGCTTCTGCTTCCTGCAGTGCCATTTTCATATAATATTCGTCTGTAAACATTAATCCGTTATGGTTAAGGTTAAAGGAAGTTTAAAATGGTAAATGGCAGGGTCTCCTTTTATCGTTGCCGGAGAAAATTTTTCTGCCAGAGAATATAAGGCAATTTCTGCCTGCCTGTTGAAGGTGAAATTATCCCCTTGTGCATGAACATTGCTGACTGTTCCATCTTTCTCAACAATAAAAGCGACATCCGTTTTTATCATTTTTACTTCAGAATATACCCCGTCAACATACAGCAGATTGGCGACTTCCTGTCTCAGAGAATTGATCCCGCCAGGATAATCTGCACTCTTTTCAGCGTTTGAAAACTTTCCAGATGAGGCAAATCCTGGGTTTTTGATAGTCTGAAGATCTTCAAGATTCCTGACTTTTAATAAAGCTCCGATCAGTGCATTATTTTCAATGCTGTCCATTTTTTTCATGAAAAAAAGGAAATCACCCTTTATGGCCGTTTTTTTTACGGTGTTGGATTCTGCATCAAATTTCTTTTTGAACTCTTTATTCAGCATATTTCTGTGCTGGTTATAATAGCTCTTTACGAGTCTGAACTCTTCTTTCTGCTGTGCGAGAAAAAAGGTAGAGATAAAACAGCTGAGGCCAATGAATAAAGTTTTCAATAAGGGTATATTTATGTAAATATAACAAAAAATATGAAATACATTCTTTGTGCTTAGCTTTCAAGATAGCGGTTTAAAGATTCCTGTAAATGATTGCGAATGTCATCAACTAAACCTTTAGGTTCCAGAACGGTGACCTCTTTTCCGAAAGAAAGAATTTCCTGCATAAAGTCATACGTTGGATGGAGGAAAAACTCGAAATAAATTTCTTCAGGCGTTTCTTTAGTCTCTTTCTGCGATTGGTGAAGAGGGAAGCTTCTGATATACTCTCCCTGATGGCGGCTGCATTTCAATACAATATTTTGAGGTTTCTGCTCTGCCAGATTCATCACCCCGAATGCATTTTTGAAATGCTCCCTGAAATTGTATTTGTACTTCTCTCTGAACTGATTTTTAGCAACGTCCAGATAGTTGATTCTGTCTAGCCCGAATGATTTTAAAACTTTATCTTTTGTATCGATGGCAATGAGATACCATCGGTCTTTAGATTCTTTTAACGCCAAAGGATGAACTTTTCTGGAGGTCATCAGTTTGTTTTTGTAATTGTAGTGTTCAAATGTCACCACCCTTTTATTTCGAATCGCAAAGAAGAGATCGTAAAAGTGTTCTACACCGGTAGGTTTACGGCTTTCAAAAAAGATAAAATCTGAAAAATCCGGGTGAAGATTCAGGGCATTACTTACCTGGAAAGATTCCAGCAGTTTTTGGTTGTATTCATCCACTTCCATAATGGGACGGCTCTCAATATAATATCGGTTGTCTCCCTTTTTTTTGTTGTGAATGGAGAGATTAAAAAGATTGGAAATCTCCCGGATATCTCTCTGCAGGGTACGGATAGAGTAGCTCTTGATTTCAGCATCCTGGAATTCAAAAGAATTTAAAAGATAGCTCTCCAGCTGGGAATAAGTAGCCGGAGAACTCTCTAATCTTTTAATAATTAAGGCATATCTTGTCAGATAAAAATCTTTCTTCATTTCTCTATTTTTAGGGTGCAGCAGGGCTGCGTTTTCATGGTAAAGTTTTATAAGACAAATATATGCGGTTAATGCGACAAAACGTGTCGTGTTTTATTATTTGTGGAAACTTTATGGAGAATTATTATATTCTGCTGTTATAAAGATCAACAGCATATTTACCCATAGAATAGAATGTATTTACATAGGTTTCTATACTTCTTGTAATAACATTACTGTTAAAGGATGTAGGATCTGTTGGGTTGTAAAAGTCTCCCTGATCTGTTTCCATTGTCATTGCTGCTACCTGCTGATTTCCCATCCAGGCCTGAGACATCGGAGAACTGCCGTCAATATCGGAAAATGCAAGGAGATCTTTATCAGCCAGATAATTATATCGTTTCCTTATTTCAGCATCTAATCTGTCACACAATGAATATATTGCATTTTGAACAGTGTTAAATGATGATGCAAACCACGCAGCCCGATAATCAATAGTAACCCCTGAACCAAAATTATGGCAATCAATATATAATACGGTGTCTGTTTTGATCGTATTAAAAGTATCTCTCACCAGTTGTGATTCTTTTTCGCTGAATGGTGCAGTACCTTTATAAGATTGTGATCCAGCGCCTCCGTCTGCATATTCTGCCCAGCGATAATCAAAATTTCTATTAATATCCACACCATTATGATTCCATCTTACGGATTCTGTACCCCCTACATTTCCAACGTTTAATGCATATGGGTTAACCAAAGGAATAAATGTCCAGTCATAATTAGATCGTAAGACGTTTATTATTTCATCTTGATCAGGATTTTCAAGCAAGAGTTTAAAAAATAAATAGGTAGTGTAAACACTTAACTTTTCACCTCCATGTGTACCTCCGCAAACAAATATACGTGGCTTTCTGCGCCTTTGTGTTGGCGCTGCTTTCCTGTTAAATGAAATATCAATTCGTAAAATATCATAAGGTGTTGGACCTTCTGTTTGACCGATAACTGTTTTTGTGACATTATTAGAGAAAGGGGCTATTACACGATCATACATTGGGTAAAGAACATCCGAATTTAGAGTTAAAGGATTGAAGGCAGGATAAACCGGAGCATTCCAATATTTAATCCCGAAATTATCGACGGCAAATTTATTCATTTGCCTTGCATCCTTTTGATATATAGAAACTCCGTTTACAGAATAATTTTTCAGACCGGTAACGTAAAAACTAGTGAACGAACCACTATACCGATAAGTAAACAAAATCAAATGATTTAATAAGGGTGCAGCTGTTTGATTTTGAACAATGATTGTATTGTTTGTTTTATTATACAATACAACGCCGGCTGTTATTGCAGAAGGCATATCTATACCCGCGGTAGTAGTGGGCAAACTAATTCTCCCTATGGTTGTGTTTCCTGTGTCAATGATTGCTCCCCCGGAAATTAGGATCTTACGATTCGCTAAATCAAAATTGATGTCGGTATCATTAGTATTTAGGATGGCAACCTGTTCATTTATGGTATAAATTGTAGATGGAAGAGGCTTGCTTTTTTTACTTTCATTTAATAATTGATCATACTTACTGGCGCTAATATTCTTTAAAATATAGTTGAAATCAAAGCGATCCTGCTCAGTAATAATATCCGTGGGAGTATTTTTTTCAAAAACTATTCTTACCTGATTAGAGGTTGCATTATCCACTGAAAAGTCATTGGTAGTAACGTTCTGGTTGGCGAATATTCCATCCTTATAGAAAACAACACGGGATATTTTATATCCTGATTTTGGGCTTAGCCAATAGTTACCTGTAACTACAGGAATTAAAGCGGTTCGTATTCCTGTATCGGAGGTAGAGTTGAAGCCATTATTCACTGCTATCCTACCTATTTCTGTATTGATACTTTCTCCTAAATTAATTTCAAAATTATTGTATTCTGATATAACCTTTGCAGATACTTTTGTATTTTCTACGATATCATTAAGTGTAATTAACTCAGATGAGTAGCAATTAATTTTGATTGCATTTAATTCTGACTGAGTGACTGTTTGTGTCTTGTCAGCGTGATGTAGGGAAACTTTCCATTTTTTTGCTGTCGCAGGAAGGGTTGGAGTGAAAGTTTTTGCATTGATATCCTGTTTTGCAATAAAAACATTTTTATCTGTGTAATAGAAAATAGTTTGCAATAGCATATCACCCAGAAGTTCAATTTGGTTGGCATAGATGATATCTAAAAAGGTATCCGTTCTACCTCTCATCGTTGATCCTGTGGGAAATCCAACAGACCCTGAAATTGCGAGTGCTCCAACTTCCAGAGTGGGATTCATATAATCCTTAAAGCTGCTGCTTTGCTGGATAATTTGATCACTATTTTGAATTTGGTTTAAGGGGATCAGGTCATTTTTGTGCCAATAAGAGTCTAGCCAGGACCAGAAATGCTCTTGTGTGGGTATGTCTCCGGTTTCGAAGTATCGTTTTAAGTCTTCTTTTGTTTTCATAATGAAATTCGATGATTTTTGTATTAAATAGGTTAAGATTAGAATATCCCTTCAAAGGCTGGGCTTTGTTTAAAAGATGGATAGCTATATTCCAGATTTCTGGTTTTTAGACATAGTTTTGACTGTCCAGCATTTTGTGAATGGTGAATTCAAAATTTTTTTAGAATTTTAAGATTATTTTTTGTGTTTTTTATTTGTGTTTCAAAAGTAGGGAGGGAAAACGTCAAAACTTGACGTGTTTTAATTTTTTTTATCGATTATATTCTTATTAGAAGGATACCTTCAAATTTCCATTTTCATCCCATTTTTTATAAGTTCCGTCGTATTCTACGTTGTTATGGGCTTTATACTCTGTATAATTTTTAATACTGCCATATTTTAATTGACTTCTAATATTTTATATGTGATGAGTGTAGCAAGAATGTGACAGGTCTAAAAAATATAAGCCACAGCATTGCAGTGGCTTATTTATTATTGATCAAAATATTCTTTCCCTTTTCGATCTACCCATCCCTTTTTGCCATCCGGAGTTTCAAACCTGGCAAAAGCTCCAATATAAGGTTCAAGTTTTTTATATCTGGGATCAGTACCTATATTAGGATAGAAGGTAGACAATCCGTCTTTTTCCAGGTATAAATAATTTTGATAAGGAATAATTTTTTTATAATGAAATGGGATAATTTCTTTTTGTTCTTTGAAATCCCAAACACCATATTTATTTTTTAGTTTTGAAATAATATATGATATCTTTAATGGAGAAAATAATCTTTCCTCACTATCTCCATAATCTATAATTTTTTCATTTGATGTACTTTTTCTTCTCAAAGTATATTCAATTTCCAAACTCTTTTTATTATTTAAGAATTTTGGTTCTTGTCCATAAGAAGGATATTTAATATTTAAAAGGTCATCTTCAGGATCCACAAAAATATTAAATGATTTTTCCCGGATTTTATTTTTTTCAATCGTATAAATTTGATAACCATTGTTTTTGTCTTCTTTATATGATTTGTCAGATTCTTTTTGTGGGGATAATTGCAAAGTATTGCTCAGTAATCCATCCCGTGTATAAGTAACCAAAGTTCCGTTATTTAAAATAATTTGTAAAATATCTGGATTTTCGGAATACCTATAGGTTAAAATCTCCTGATCTTTATAGAGTATGGATAGTTTCTGATCATAAATGGTTGTTTCGTCCCCTTTGTGTGTTACAATCAATATATCGGTAGTTATCCGATCATAGATGGCGGGTAATAATATATTAGTTTGATCTTTCAATCCAAATTTACCATTTTCTTCAAATTTTGCCAGGAATTCTTGTGCGCCCAAGAAATTTACTAAAAATATAAGTAAGAAAATAATATGTTTCATTGTTTACAATTTTATTGGACTAATATAATCATAATCGACAGACTTTTCTACCATTTTTTGCCATTGCCATTGATAAAAGGATTTGTATTTAAACTTTTGATTAAAATTTGGTTTCCCATCTTCTCCTGCATTGCTTTCTTGCAAATCGGCAAATTGTCTGTAATCCATTATGTTTTCTAAAGTTTCACTTTGATTTTTTACAATACCTAAATAAGGAGTCCATTTTGCAATTTGACTCTCATAATTTTTAATATCATTCATGACTTTATTTTTTGTTGTGTTAACATCAAAATCCGGCAAATTAATACTTTCAAGTTCTATTACTGAGGTTTTTTTATCGGTAACCAGCTCCGATTTGTCATTTAAATAAGAGCTTTCACCGACAATATTTATTAAAAATCTTTTTTCGAATTCTTCAATATCAACCAAAGATTTTTCAGAACTTTCAATAACAGACTGTATAACTCTATATTTTGTATCAAGTGTAAAATATTTTTTTAAGTCAACTTTGACATTATTTAATTCATCTAATTCTGCTTTTTTTCGTGTTATTAAAGTGTTTAATCTATTTATTTCTTTACTGGCTTCGTCTTCGAAAGTGTGGAGTAATCCCAAAGAATGTCCAAGTTCATGAATAACTAGAGAAAGGGCGTCTTCATCCTTAATAGCACTTTTGAAAATATGCGTAATTCCTGAATTTCGATAAGAATAAGCCTGTGTTTTAGCATCTTCATTTTTACCACCTTCCACAGACATGTTGACAAATATATAAACAATTTTATCCTGATTAAGATGTACAATTTTACTTTTTAAATACTCTGATTTATAATTTAAATATTCCTTATATAGTGTATCCTTTATTTGATTCCAGGCATTTGTGGCCGTATGATCTTCATGAAATTTTTTTGCTTTCTTCAGATTAGATTCATTATCATACTTAAAATTTTTTTTGAATGCTTGTAATATTGTTTTTATACAGGCTTGCATTTTTTCAATATTTTTTTGTATTTCTACTACATTGTAAAATAATGCGGAATATTTGTTTTCGATTAAATCATTATAAATCAATGCATTTCTTTGGTTGTTTTCTTGGTAGTTTACGAATAGATTTTTTCCTTTCATTTTAACTACATCATCTTTAAGAAAATCAGTTTTGTCAAATTTTACAACGTGAGTATGCTCAGCAAGATTGCCTTTAATATATGCTTGGTTAAAAGATTGTTTATTAAAGAAATTATGTAATTTATTAACAAATTCAAATTCTTTATGGTCTTTTAATTCAACAGTTGTGGAGGGAGCGGAATCAAAAGAAACAAAAACTGGCTGTATGGTTGTTTCATATACTTTAGCATTTGCTTTTACAATTAGCCTTCCAACTGTTTTTCCTTCATACTTGGCTTCAACACTAATATCCTTTTCAAATGGTTCCAAGCACTCTATTTTTATTTTATAAAATTTATCATCAGAATTAGGAACAGTTTCTGTACGTTCTTTAGTTACAGTTATTTTGTTAGTTATAGATATAAAGGAGTCATTATTTTCATTCAATTCTTTACATTCATATTCTAACAATTCAGGAGCAGCATTATTATTTTCTGTACTTACATATAAAAAAACATAGCTTTTTTCTTTATTTATTTTAGGTGGCCAAATACTTAAGTACGGACAAGAATATCCTGTATAAAGCTTATCAGTAATTTTCTTACCTTCTTTATTTCTGTAATATATTATGCTCCCAGTAGGACAGTGTTCCGCATTAAATTTGTCAAATCCAAATTGCCCTATATATCCGGAGTCATTCAAACCTATCCTCTCTTTTTTAGTCAATTTATCTATCATATTTGTTTTTGAACGATAAAAAGTAACATCTCCTTCAAGCTTATATTTTGAGTATTTTCTTCTGTCCGTCTTATAAACATCCACATCAGCCACACCAATCTTTGCAAGATTTCTAATATCTATATTTTTCATTTTTTAAAGTTTTTTGAAATTAAAAATTGTAAAAAAATAGCGGTGATATTTCACACCGCCATTAAGGTTAATACTATCCAACAATTGTTGTAGGTAATGTTGTCGCTCCATCACTATGTGACAACTGAGCATCAGTATCCAGAGAGAAACTTGTTTCAAACTCCAGTTCTGAAGGATTCTCACAATTCTTAGGATCATTTTCAGGGAAAATCGGTAGAGGCTGCTTCACTGGAAGTCCTGTAGACTTATCCTGAAGAATCGTCAGTGTAGTAGGGATTCTGGTAATCCAGTATTTACCCTGAGGTTCTCCTGTCGGCTGTCTCATTTCGTCCACGATACTCATGTACATTGGGTCTCCGATTACCGGTACAGATCCGCCATTCCAGATTAATCCGGTTTCAAGGAAGAACTGAACGGCTGCTTCGAAGCCTGGCTTTACGGTAACGATAATTCTTGCCATACCTGCCTGTAGGAAGCTTCTGAATAAAGGATCCATACTTTCACTGATATAGAATTCCTGCCAGCTTTTACGGTTAGCCCAATAGTATGGATAGAAGGTATAATCCATAATTTCCCATTCAAATGCCTGTTCCATAAATTTGGCAAGTGCGGTATATCGGTCCAGATTTTCATTCAGGTAGACCTGGAAATTATCCATTTTTGTTTTCTCATCGGCACCATTGGTTGTTTCCTGGCCTAATGTATAAAGGTAATCCTGCAATAAGTAAGCGATACAGTTGTGCTTTAATACATCATGCTCCATATAACGGTAGAACGTATCCTGTCTTTCTTTAAGCTGTGCCTCTTTTTCTTTTTGCTCTGCATCCAATCTTGCCTGATCTTCCTGGAATTTTGCATAAGCAGCTTCATAGGCTTTAATAATTTCATTGAAGCTTTCAGTTTTCCATTGATTGATAAATGCATCGCTTAGTTCACAATTTACAACCACTTTGATGGTGTAACTTCTAACATTGTGTCCTTTCACCTGGAAAGTTACATTCCCTGTGATATTGAAACCAGATGATCCGTCATCAAAATTAAGGTCTCCACCACGTTCAGAACGTCCAATCATATCTCCTTTTAAGTTAGAGAACATTACTTCAGAATAACGTGATCCTGACCATCCGCCACCTCTGTTTCTTGTTGATCTGCAGGCGAAGCTTGCATTCTTTCCGGCATAGTTGTCCGGGATGGTAAATTGGGTATGATCAATTCCAAAATCGTCATTTGTCTGAGGAACACTAGAAGCTGTATGAATAACCTGTTTGGTTGCTTCCGGGAAGGCTACTAAATTCACTCCATATTCCTGAGCCCAATGCTGGATCTGTACAATAGTTGCAGATTTTGGATCTGGCATTAACCATGGTTCCGGTGCTTTTCTAGGATCTACAGGAGCTTTAAGTACCTGCGCTTTTGCAACAGTAAGGGCCAAACGGTGTAATCTTGAAGGTTCAGGAACCATAAATTCAAACATGGTACGCTTACCATAATTGTAGATCTGGTTCTTCATTTTCTTGTCGATCCATCTGTAAACTCCTGTAATATGTTTAGGTTGTGCAGCATCAGGATTATCAGTATTGGTTACTTTTCCTCTGTTGTCATATTCATGAACATTGGTTTCCGTATATTCTTTGATGATTTTCTGTACTCTTTCCTCTGAAATTTTAGTCAGAACTCTTTCCATCGCTCTTTCCGTAATTTCCTGAGATTTCATCACGGCCTGTCTTGTACTGTCGTGCTGTGCTGTGTTATTGGCATAGTCTGCACCGATTTCAAACTTCATGGCACTGTCATTTCCATAGCTGAATCTTGTGTAGGCAGAAATACTTTGTTGCTTCTCAATTTCTTTAGCAACTTCGGTCTGCATATCCGTTCTGGAAGTTTTTGAAGTGTCGGACATCTTCTCTGTTTCCTGAGATTTAGATGTTGTATCTGTAATTTCAGAATATTCTCTGGAAACGGAAGATTTATGTCTTAATTCGCTTGCCATAACATTCTCAATATTGGAAACCTCTCCGGGAACGTAGGCATGAACACTTTGTACTACCTTTAGATAATCTGCTACACCCAGTCTTTTTATTCCGAAATTTTTACGTTTCTGAATGGTTACCGGATCCGGTGTCCCCGGGTTTTCAATGGCTGCACGTTTCAGGGTCAGCATTCCGGTAAGGTTCAGATCTTCTTTTGGATATTGTGTAGCAATCTCTCCGTAGGCTACGCTTCCGTTATCAAAAATGATTTCTATTTTGAAACTAAAGCTGCTTCTGAATCTGTCTACCAAAGCTGCAGGTAAAGAAATTTTATTGTCTACAACAGAAATATTGCTGTAGTTTTCTTCGAAAGTTCCGGCTGCATCCGTTGTAGCAGTGATTCTGGCATTGGCAACGCTCCATGAAACATCTTCAACTTCAAAAGAAAAACTAACAAATCCTCTGCTGCCGGACACTCTGTAAGAACTGTGTGCGTATAAGCTATATGCCATCGGCGTTCTGGCAGTATTTTGAATAAGGGGAACTGAAGCTCCACCGATATTGGCATACTGCTGTTCCGGAAGAGGACTGTTTTGCAGAGCGGTTTCTATGGAAGATGAAATATTGTTTTTTACAACAAGTAAAGCATCGGCATAGCTTTCTATCTCATCATCAAGAACAATAGTCTGAGTGCCCATTCTCAAAGTATCATGTGAAAGGATCTGAAGGCTGTCCGTCTCTTCAGCCAGAGAAACTAATCCCGTTGTGGTTTCACCGAAAAGCTCAACAAAAAGGTCGAAAGATTCCGGCGAAAGCTTTGCCTGTAAATCTTGTAAATTGATTTCATTATTGTACGTAAATACAAACGGAGCAACTTCATATTCCTTTAAGGTGCTGTAAAGGCGTTCTTTTTCTTCTTCAGACATGTCTGGAGTGATTTTGCTGTCTACTTCAGCCAGTTTCTTGTCATAAAGCTCTAAACGCTCTTTGTTTTCTGCCATATATCTGGAATACTCATCCTCGTATGCCTGATGTCTGGATTTGTGGAATTTTTTCTGAAGTTTTTCAAGCTCAGAGTTCAGGGTGCTTAAAGATTCTTTTCTATGAATTGCTTTGGTGGCAGCCAATGAAGCTCTTGCTTCAGATTCCAGTCTTTGAATGGTTTTTGCACTCAGGGCAGGTTCAGAACCTTCAGCAGCTCTTGCAGAAACTGAAAGCGTTTCAACATCCTCTGAAAATAAGATGGCGGGTAGTATAATTTTTCCATCCATTGCTTTTTCCAATGGTTTTTCACCATTAACCTTGATGATTTCCTGATCGGTAAGATCCTGATTGCTGGCAAAACCAAGCTGAATAGCCATTAGAACGTGGCTGATTGCTTCTTTGATATAGAAATCTCCCTGGGTAACAATTTGATGAATATAATTATTCCAAAGCTGGGAAAATATAGCAATTCCTTCTGCGTTTAGCTGTCTGTTGGTGTTAATAAGACTTTTGTAATAGTCTGTTACCAGAGCCCAGTCAGCACTCTCTAATGTTTCTTTTTTAGAAAGCTTTCTTCCAATCACAAGAAGATCTTTAAATGCACCTTCTTCAATTTTCTTTTCGCTTTCGAATCCCGCGTTGTTAAATTCACCTGCAACTCTTTTCATTGCTGCAAATTTTAATGTTTTGGCAGGTCTTCCTGCAACTGCTGTATCAAAAACACCGGTTACCCCTTTAGGTCTGTGGATAAATCCTAAGTTTTTGTCTTTAGTTTCTGTTAATTGCGGATTCCTCAGACTTACAAATCTGAAAAGTGATTGTGATGCATTATTGGTTGTATTCATAGGGTTTGTTTCTTTATAATTAATAATTCCTTCTCCGACTAAGGATGTTCCGACGGTAAATGCGGACTTTGCTGTTGATGTATTGTTGGTTGACATTTTGTGCTTATTTTTTTGTGTATTCGAGAGTTAGAGTAAACGAATTGATAAGAGAATAATCATAATCAGGCACATTCAACAGTTCTATGATAGCCATTTCCCTTTCTATGGTGATGTAGGCTTTTGTTCTCCATTGGTTACCTGCAAATGCGGTTTTCAAGTCATACCACTCCGTAAACATTTCGTTGGAAATAATCGTTTCAAGATCTGGGAATTCAGCTTTCAATTCAATTTGACCTGTTCTTGGAATCTGATCCAGATACAAGGTTTTTTTGTAAACGGGTTTCCCGTTGATCCATTTTCCGCCTGTTAGCTCTTCTTTGGTGCTGTAAGAATGTTGCTTATCCGTATACTGTTTCTGGATGTAATCATTGTCCTGGGCATTGTCTCCAAAATAAGTTTTAGAACTTAATCCTCTGGCACTTGGTGCTTCATGTTCTATGAGCACAGGTTCATCCAAGTTCGGACTTGCAAAAATTCCTTTTAGCCCTCCTCCGTCTGTCTGCCTTAAAGCAGCACCTACATCACTCAGCATCAAACGAGCTCCGTGGCCATATGCGAAAACCCCATTTTCTTTACTTACAGAAATAGTAGAGGCATTGGTTCCATCTAAGTTACCGGAAGACATCATAGCAGCTTCAGGAAATAGGCCGAGAATATTTTTTACCCCATCAAGTTCATTCGTTCTATAAATGATTCTTTCCTCCGGATCTTCGTCTGTAAACTGGATATTACCAGAAACGGGATTATTTACTTCTGTTCCTGTGAGAGGAATGTAGTTTTGGAAGTCTGAAAGATTTTTATATCCAAATACATTATTGGCATTTAGAACAGCTACTTTTGTATAGGTGTTATCAGCTAAAGGTGTCCTTTTTGCAGATACTACAGCATCAAAATCTAATGTTCTTGCAGCAAAGTCACCGCCAATTAAAGGGGTTACAAAATCATGACGTCTTGCTACCGGATTGGATTCAATAACCAGCTTGTTGAATGTTGAACCTCCTAATGGAGCATTACAGCCGATCACGACATTATTATCACCCCAAACACCCATAGCGTGAGTAGTGGAGGCTGCATTATATCCAACAAAAGTATTGAAACCCCATGCACCGGATCCTGTTGCTTTACCATGAATGTTTCCGGCAAAAGCACCTAAAAAAGTATTTTGAGTTCCATTCGTTAAGGAATAAGCCGCTCCAAGACCAAGAGCCGTATTATTCGTTCCGGTAATATTTTTGTTTCCTGCTTCATCTCCGATATACGTATTTCCGGTTCCCGTTGTTGTTTCTGTTCCTGATTGTGTTCCGAAAAAGGCATTGAAATTTCCGGTTGTTAGCTTAGTTCCGCTTGAAACTCCCGTTGCTGTATTCCATCTTCCTGTGGTGAGCTCATTTAAAGCATAAGAACCGAGTGCTACGTTATTTGCCCCTGTGGTTAATTTTGATAATGTATTATAGCCAATTCCTAATCCATAGGCTCCGGTATGATCTGTATTTAAATTTCCAAACCAAAAGGAATACGTTGTAGGACTGAAATTTATTTCACCTGCTCTGCCTTGGGCTGGCTGGAAAATAATAGGCTTGGTTGTTCCGTTCCCTCTGTCGATAACATTTTGTAAATTATCATTTCCACTAAAAGTCGGTTTATCAGAAAGATCATTATAGCTGCCTGTTACAGCTACTTTTTTCAGGGAGACTTTTTCCTGTCCTTCCTGTGACAAGGTTACGCTTCCGTCGGAATTGGTCGTCGGAATGATACTGAATTCCGAAAGATTGATGTGAAAGGCTGAGCCATCATTTTGGGTAATCGTAATAATATTTTGAGAAGCATCATAGGTGGCGTTCTCAATACTGATATCACGGGTTATCAAACTGCTTAAATCAACAGATTTACTTTGCTGGGTACCATTCTCTCCGGTGTAGAATACCGTTAAGATGTTCCCGTTCAATTGTGGAGTCTGAATGGAGGTTTGAGTTTCAATCTTATCTTTCCAAAGCTGAGCATTCTGTGGACTTAGATTGGAGGCATTGACATCTGCTTTTTGAGAGAGATCATAATCTAATTGATCTGCCGGAATTTTTTCATCTTTGTGCCAGTAAGACTCCTGCCATTCCCAGAATTCTTCCTGGATGGGGATATCTCCGTTTTCGAAATATTTTTTTAATTCTTGTTTTGTTTTCATTTGTATAATGTTTAATTGGTAAGTTGTCCGCCGGTTATCTTAACATCAGTATCAAAAGAATACATATGATACTTTGTGTTTTCACCTAATACAACCTCTGTAAGTTTGTTCCCTGAAAATGCTCCTGCTTCAATATTGAGAACACTGTTGGGGATCGTTGCTGAGGTTAGTTGATTACCGTAGAAAGCATCGGATTTAATTTCTGTCACTCCATTTGGAATCTCAATAGATGTTAGTTTATTACCTGAGAATGCCCCTTGTGAGATAACTGTTATTCCTTTTGGAAGGTGTACTTCAGTCAACTGATTTCCTGTAAATGCTTGAGTTCCAATATAGGTTACACTGTCAGGAATATGTAAAGATGTAATTCGGTTGCCGAAAAAAGCCCAGCCTTGAATATCCGTTACGCGGGCAGGAATCTCAAGTGCTGTTAAGCCGCTTCCTGTAAATGCATTTTCCTGAATACTTGTTACACTGTCAGGAATTTGTACTTCAGTAACGATCAAACCTCCGGTAAAGCTTTTTGGAATAGTTAACGTTCCTGGTTTTATAACTATTTTTCTTTGTGCAAAGAACGCCAGTGAGGCATTCTTCTCAGCATCCATTTCAGCATAGAGCAGGTTGAATGTGCCATTTTCAAGGCCTGTCACCTTCTGTGTATCAATTTTTTCGTCTTTATGCCAGTACGAGTCCTGCCATTCCCAAAAGTCTTCCTGTTTTGGGATATCTCCATTTTCAAAATAGAGTTTTAATTCTTGTTTTGTTTTCATAAAACGTTGTGTGATCTGTGGGTTAATAAATTGATTGTTTTGTCCTGCCTTTTAGTAGAGCAGGTTCCTTTTAGGCTATATTTTCAGACATAGTTCTGGCTGTCCAGCATTTTGTGAATGGTGAATTCAAAGGTGTTGAGAATGTTTAATGAGACTGCTGTACGTGTATTATAGAGATTTCAAAGGTAATGTTGAACAGCGCCAGAACTTGTCGTGTATTAGTTTTTTATTTAAAAAGTATCTTCTTCAAGTGCTCCTTCTTTAAAATCTTCTCTAAAGAAGTTTTCAATGTCATTGAGATAGTTTTCATAATCCATCTCAGCATTTTCAATATCGCTCCACTCAATGGTATAGAGATCTTCATCAAAGAGTATATTTGTATTGTGATCTGGTGTTTCCATGTTTTGTGTTATAAGGTGTTGTGAACATATTTCAGGCTGTTCAGCATAAGAGAATGTTGAATTCAATGGCTTTTAAAAGTTTTTTATGGATTGTTGTTTTGTGTCTTTTTGATACTCCAAAGGTAGTAGAGGATAACGACAAAACTTGACGTGTTTAAAAAAAGATTTTTTAATTTTAAATATAATCTTAATAGCTTATATGAGTTGTTTATAAGGTAAAAAGCTTATATTTTATTTTTAATGAGTTTCTGAACAATTTGGTTCAAAATTTCTCTGTTATCATCAATATAGCTCAATCCGGCCTGGATCAGGTTTTCAATATTGGATCTTCTCACATTATCCATTGCTGGAGAAGCATTTTTTAATGAGGGATTCAAACGGTAATAATTTTTTTGATTTCTGAGACCCAGCGTCTGAAACATTTGCTCCAGCTGATAATCTACTGTTTCTGCATTGGCAGACATTAAAATGTCAATAATTGGGCTTACCCAGCCAATTTTACCGGCTTTTTCAAGTCTTTTAAAGGGGTAAGGTCTTGCCTCAATTCCTGTTCCGATAGAAATAATAATCATATCATTTACACTTGGATGGTTGGCTTTCTGATGATTTTTCAATACTTCTGCAAAAGGAATTTTTCTTGCCTCAGCATAAGCACAAAGAGCAGGATTATTGGCAAACATTCCGCCATCAATGAGACTGAAAATCTGTCCGTACATGGATTTAATCTGAACTGGACTAAAATACGTAGGAGCAGCGGAAGTCGCTCTGCAGATATCTCTTACAAAAAAATTATCTGTACTGAGGTTGGCTTTCCATGAGTTGAAAAGCTTTGCTCTTCTGTTTTCTATATCATAACTTGTTATCAAACAGGGTTTTATTAGTTCTTTTAATTCTAAATTTCCAAAAAAATCATTTAAGTTTTTCTCAAGCGCTTCCTGGGAAATTCTTTCATTCAATAATCCGAATGGATTGACCAGTTTTTCCCAAAAAGAAACCTGGAAGATGTCGCCGCCCTTTTCAGCATATAATTCCAATCCTTTTTGAATAGAATATTTTGCTTTTCGGGTTTCATCAGGAGAGAGAATAATAGAAGCAATCAGACCTCCGGTGCTGCTGCCTGCTATCAGATCAAAATAATCTCCCAGCTTGGCTGTGGGCTTATCATAATACTGGAGCTGTTCTTCTATGTAACGCAGAATAATACAGGTTATGATTCCCCTTATTCCACCTCCGTCCAAAGAAAGAATGGTTGTCTTTTTCATGTGATATTTTTAATGTTTTGTTAAAAGGACACATGCAATCTTAAATCTGCAGAATCTATTGATTGATCATAAAAACATTCAGATTCCATATTGAGATTTCATTGCTTTTTTCGTTGTTTTCTTATAAAGCAAAGGTAGTGTGGGGAAGCGACAGAACGTGTCGTATTATATTTATTTTCAAATAAATGACACTAAAAAATAACGTAATTCTGCTTGTCTTTTGGCATCTTAAGAAGTGTTCTCCAACTGGTTTTTACAGGGCCTTTTTTAGAAGGAATATTCTTTTTTTCAAAGTGGGGAAGATCTTTAAATGTTTTCCAGTTGCCACCCCAGTCCCAGCCATGGCGGGCAAAAATTTTCACACACTCATACCAATCTGCAACTTGGTCATTATCCCAGTCTTTTGCAGTGTCCCAGCTTGCTGTTTTTCCGTCAATCATCAGGCAGATATCTACAGCAAGTCCATAATTGTGGATGCTTTGTCCTGCCTTTGCATTGGTTACCTTTTTTCCTGACGTAATTCTTCCGATTGCATACAGCTTTTCCTGTTCTTCAAAAGATCTTAATCCCTGGGTGATCCGTATCTTGGCTCTTCCGGTAAGTGCTTCGTCACATTCCTGTACAATTTGCTTCACTTCATCTCTTACCAACGGATGAAGGTTCTGAATTCGTTCTAAGGTTACTTTGTCCATATTTTCTATTTTGTTACAGAACAAAAGTATAGCGCGGAGACGACGAAACTTGACGTGTTTTTATTAGAAGTTTGATTAAAATTCTATATCATTCAATCAGAGATGAAAAACATAATCTACAAACAGATGAATTCATCTGTGAACACAAAAAATAAGAAAAATTGCTATTTAATTTTTAAAAATCAAATAGAAGTAGTAAATATGATGGATAAAACACAATATTAATGCATACCATCTTACCTTTTTTATTGGCCATGATTGCGGCCATTGTGCTGCTCAACATGTGGGCTGCAAAATTAAAAATTGCTTACCCGATTTTACTTGTTGTATTCGGATTGCTTGTCAGTTTTGTACCTGGCCTCCCGGTTGTAAAAATTAATCCGGATCTTATCTTTTTTATCTTTTTACCTCCTTTACTATTTGAAGCTGCGTGGTCTATTTCCTTTAAAGAAATGAAACGGTGGTGGCGTATTATTGGAAGCTTTGCATTTTTAGTGGTCTTTTTTACCGCACTGGCCGTAGCAGTGACGGCCAATTACTTTATACCCGGTTTTACACTTGCCCTCGGATTTTTGCTGGGAGGAATCGTTTCTCCTCCTGATGCTGTAAGCACAGGAGCCATCATGAAATTTGTAAAAATACCATCCACTACATCTGCTGTTCTGGAAGGAGAAAGTTTGTTGAATGATGCTTCTTCACTTATTATATTCCGTTTTGCTTTAATTGCTGTAGGAACCGGACAGTTTGTATGGCAGGAAGCTTCGCTGGATTTTTTATGGATGCTAATCGGAGGAGTAGGAATGGGTTTATTGCTGGCATGGATTTTTGTGCAGGCTCACAAAAGACTTCCTACAGATGCCTCTTCAGATATTGCATTAACACTTATTGAGCCTTATCTGATGTATTGGATTGCAGAGCAGCTCCATTGTTCCGGAGTTTTAGCCGTAGTTTGCGGAGGTCTGTATATGTCAGCTAAAAGAATGATCTTTTTAAACAGTACCAGCCGTATAAGAGGTTACAGTGTATGGGAAAGCTTCGTCTTTATTCTGAATGGTATTGTATTTTTAATTATCGGACTGGAACTTCCTGAAATTGTTGGCGGACTGCGGTGGGAAGGAATTCCTTTGAGAATAGCTATTCAATATGGGATATTGGTGACCGGTGTTCTGATTGCTGCCAGAATCATAAGCTCTTATGCTGCAATGCTGGCTACACTTATTTTCCGGCCAAGTGTGGCACCTCGTGCTTCTTCCTCAAGAAGACGTTTGCTGATGCCTTTGATGCTTGGGTGGACAGGGATGAGAGGTGTTGTATCATTAGCCGCTGCGTTAGCCATTCCGATTACCCTTGAAAACGGACTTCCTTTTCCCAACAGAAACCTTATCCTGTTCATTACTTTCGTTGTGATTTTGCTTACATTGCTTGTTCAGGGACTTACACTCCCATATCTGATAAAATATGGACATGTATTTGATGATTTTACAGATGAGGAGAAAGACAAACAATCCAGAGAAGAAATAAAGTACAAACTGAAACAACACGTCTATCACTTTCTTAAAAACAAGCATGAAAATGAACTGAATGGTAACGCCGGATTAGAAAGAATGCTGAAACACTGGGAAGAAAAAATAGAGGCAAATGATGCAGAATGGATGAATGAAAAAACCAAAGATATCTTTTTTGAAATGCTGGAAAGTCAGAGGCAGTTTCTCTCAGAGCTTAACAAAGATATTTCCGTGAATGAAGAGATTATCCGTCATCAGCTTTATCAGATTGATCTTGAGGAAGAACGGTTGAGGATGATTTAATGGATGTTTTTTGAAAACAAAATTAAAGTGCTAATGCGACAAAACATGTCGTATTTAAAAATTTTATCCATTTGTTTTTCAGAGTGTTAAATGTGATGTTAATTATGGTCTAAAAGATTATTTTATTCTTTAAAAATTCTAATTTTGTATAGATTTTTACTATACAATTGTCATGTATGCTCTGGTAGATTGTAACAATTTTTTTGTTTCCTGCGAAAGGACTTTAGATCCTGATCTCGAAGGCAAACCCGTTGTGGTTCTTTCCAACAACGATGGATGTGTGGTGTCCAGAAGTAAAGAAGCAAAAGATCTGGGTATTCCTATGGCAGCTCCTGCATTCAAGTACAAAGAGCTTTTTCAGAAATATGATGTGAAAAGCTTTTCTGCAAAATTTGAATTGTATAATTATAAAAGCCAGCAGGTCATTAATATTGCCAAATCTTATGTTATTGACCATGAAGTTTATAGTATCGATGAGCTTTTTCTTGACTTAACGGGGTTTAAGTATATTGATATGTATGACTATTGTCTTAAAATCCGAAATGAAATTTATGATAAGGAAAATATTCCGGTAAGTATAGGGATTGCGCCCACTAAAACATTATGTAAAGTGGCAAACAGGATTGTAAAAGACTTTCCGGATAACTTTAAGGGAGTGTATATTCTGGATACTCCCGAAAAAATTGAAAAAGCACTGAAGTGGCTCAATATAGGAGATGTGTGGGGAATAGGTAGACGGCTTGCTGTTAAAATGAATGACAGTGGAGTATATAAAGCCTGGGATCTTCTTCAGAAACCTGAAATGTGGGTCCGAAAAGTGATGGGAATTCATGGGATAAGAATGATTAATGAGCTGAAGGGAACCCGCCAGCTTGAGCTTGATACTCCGTCTCCTAAAAAATCCATAGCGGTTACCCGTAGTTTTATGCAGATGCTGACAAAGAAAGAAGACGTAAGAGAAAGGGTAGAGACTTTTGGAATGTATTGCTCAGAAAGATTGAGAAAGCAGAATACATGCTGTAAAATGATTACGGTTTTTGTACAGACCAACCGTTTTAGAAAAGATCTGCCTGAATATAAAAATGCAATGACCCGGATTCTTTCCAATCCTACTAATTCATCCATCCTAATCGGAAGAATAGTGAATGAACTTTTTGAAGCCATTTACAGAGAAGGGTTTCATTATAAAAGAGCAGGAGTAATGGTGAATGATTTTGTGCCGGAAGATCAGAGACAGATCAGCCTTTTCGAAGAAGATATACAAAACCAGCACCTTCCTGTGATGAAAGCAATGGATGCCATGAACAGAAAATTCGGGAAAGATAAAGTACGTTTGGGAAGTATGAGCGGTGAAAATACTTTTGGAAGGGCAAAGCTTTCTCCGGAATATGAAGCCTTCCTGAAAAAGAATACATTGCCGGAAGCAAACTTTAGATTTCATTAGTACTGAAATTTTTCTTCAAAAAATAAAAATTCTTTAAAATTTTTCAACAAAATAACATGCCTGTTTTATTTTAAATAGTAAAATTCCGTATTTTGATACTGTGAAATAAAGTGTTATTTGACTTATTTTCAGTGGTTTGTGTGTTTTTGGTTTGAATGGCGCTATTGTATGAAACGTGCTTTTACATTTATCTTTGGCCAAGAATTGTACACGTTTTAAAACCACAAATTAAATGAAAAATCCAAGTATTTTGATAAAGGGAATACTCATTTCCTTGTGCTTTACGATAAGCCAATCGAAAGCACAAGTAGGAATTAATACTTCAAGCCCTCAAACCATTTTCCATGTGGATGGGGCAAAAGATAATCCCTCATCCGGAGTCCCATCTTCTACTCAAATGGCCAATGATGTCACCATCACCTCTACCGGAGAAATAGGAATTGGAACCTTAACTCCTGCTACCAGAGTAGACACCCGGTCTGCAACGAATTCAGACAACTCAATTGGAATAGGAGAAACCAGTCAGACCGCAGCCATTGCAGGCAGTGGCGCTGTAAGATATAACCCGCTGAACGGGGGAAAGATGCAGTATTCAGATGGTGTTGTATGGCAGGATCTTATTTCTTCCCCAACCAAAGCAGTAGTGGTAGCCAATCTTCAGGCAGGGAACTTTGCTGTGAAAATTCCCTATCAGGTTTCTACAGGGATTGCAGGATGGACGGAGATTTCCGACCCAACAGGGAACTTTACTCCCGGAACAGGTGTTTTTACAGCGCCAAGAACCGGCGTATATCTTGTTTCTTTTACCTATGATTTTGTTAGAATTCCCATAGTTTCAGGGTATTTTTCAGAAGCAAGATATGTTGTGAATGGAAGCAGTACGGTGAAAAAATGCGTGAAATCTTACTCAAATATTTCAAAACAGGCACAGGTGGCAGGATCCTGTGTTGCCGGAGTTCAGTTGAATAAAGGTGATACTCTTCAGCCCTATATCTATCAGTCGGTTTATAATGGAAACCTGAGTCTGAGAACAGATACGTCTTCTGCAAGCAATGAATACGGCTTCGTAAATCTTTCGATTTTAGAACAATAACACACTTTGATATGAGAAAAAAATTAGGACTGGCTTTACTCATTTGCTGTGGCATAGGGATGAAAGCTCAGATAGGAATTAATATGTCTTCTCCGGAAGGAATACTACATATAGACGGGCAGAAAAACACAAATGTTTCCATACTTTCCAGTTATTATGATGATGTGGTGATTACCTCTTCCGGAAATGTAGGAGCCGGAACAAAATCTCCGAAAACAAGACTGGATATGAGATCAGGGGAGCGCTTAAATGCCATTGGGATTGGAGGAACTTCACAATCTGCTTCTGCAGCAAAAGCCGGAGCGATGAGGTATAACTCCGGAACTCAGGACCTAAGCTATTCTAACGGAACAGCCTGGGTAGCATTGGCTCATAAGGCTCCCAATGATTTTGTGGATGCCGAAAATGCTTCAGGACAAAGTTTCAGTGATGGAATACAGACAGCAGTTATCGGCTGGACTAAGAAAACAGATGTGAATGGTAGCTTTAATACTGGTACCGGAGCTTTTATAGCGTCCAAAACGGGTGTATACATTGTATCCTTTACCTTTTCTCTGGCCTCAGGAAGCATTGCAAATGATTCAAGATATGAAACGCTGATTCAGACTAATTCAACGTCTTCCGCTACCGGTAAAGTGTTTAAATGTGTAGGAAGTTATCCGGGAAACAATACGATCGGAAATCGTGTTGCCGGAAACTGTTCCGGGATTTTTAACCTCAATCAGGGAGATAACATTACGGTAAGCCTGAATCAAAAACTGGGAAGTTCAAAAACACTGGATACTGATTCTACGCTTACTTCTTTAAGTATTTTCGGATTATAAAAAGATAAATGATGAAAAAGAATTGTTTACTGATTTTAATGACTTTAAGTTTCCAATATGCATTTTCACAGATTGGAATCAATAGCCCAAACCCGCAAGGTGTTTTACATATTGACGGGCAAAAAGATAACCCTGCTTCAGGATCCACATTCACTCCAGCTCAGCAGAGCAATGATGTTCTTGTTAACAGTGCCGGGAAAATAGGAGCAGGAACTCTCAGTCCCACGGTAAAAATAGATGCCAGAAATTCCGGTAACGGAGCGATTGGTTTTGGAACTTCCACACTGACAGCAGCTGCGGCAGATGAAGGAGCCGTACGCTATAACAATGGAGTGGAATATTCCAATGGAAATGAGTGGCTTCCTTTGCTTACCGCACAGCCTGCCGGTAATAAAGTGATTGTTATTGCAGCCAAAACAACTAATAATGTAAAACTCGTAACCCCGGCTACCCCAACAATAACAGCTGGTTTACAAAACAGAGCCAGTAATTATCTTGTAGACTGGAGCAAAACTTTTGAAAGTAATTCCGGAACCAGTTTCAATGCTGCTACAGGCATCTTTACAGCGCCCAGAAACGGAATTTATGTAGCTACTTTCACAACAGATTTGGCTCCGTTAGCCATTAATTATACTACAGACCCTTTAAATCCTATTCAGATAGAAGCCATCTGGCAACTTTATGATAATACAGCGGGATTGGCCATCACCAATGTTGTAAATACTGTAAAATGTGCCAATACCATGTCCTCAAACAGCATCGTAAATATTGATGCAGGGAGCAATTGTACAGCCTCATTTTATATGACAGCAGGGCAGAGACTGATGCCTTATATCTGGTTTAATTTAAATAATTCAAACGTTGCGAATTTTTCGCTCAACAATACGGGAGGTTACAATAATCTCACTATAGCAGAACAGTAATCAGGAGATTTCATCAAGCGTTTTAATAAAAGCAGACGGATGCAGCCCGGTGATCTTTTTGAACTCAAGAGAAAAAGCACTGTGAGATGAATATCCCGTGATTTCAGCAAGATGATTGATCTTATATTTTCTATATTGAGGTTCGTTTTTCAACTGGGTGACAATATAATTGATCCTTAGATGATTAATGTACTGATTAAAATTGAATTTTTTATGTTTCTTAATAACCGTTGAAAGGTATTTTGTGTTGATATTCAGCGTGTTTGCAAGGTTGTAACGAGAGATGTTTTTGTTGTTAAACTCAAGGTTTTCTTCAAAAATTTTTAATCCGTTTAGTATGTTTTCCTCTACTTCAGGCGAAATTTTTATTTCTGTGGGAGTAGAGGTATTTTTTGTCTGGATATCCTCAGATACTTCCTGTGGATCTTCTTCATAAATAACGGGTAAAATACCGTCTCTGTAAATTTTGGCAACAGCTTCTTTATGCTTTTTACGAAGACGGATGGTATTGAAAATAAAAGCTCCTAAGATAATCATCAACGCAAAACAGGCTATGATAAGTCCTTTTGAAGTAGAATGGCTTTCATTGAGCTGCTGATGAAAACTTTCTTCTTTTTGGGATAATGTTTTGTTGACAGCCATTGCTTTGTTGTAAGCGATGCTATCTTTTAATGTAAGATTTTCAATTTTATATTTTTCCGTATTGGAATCATCGTGGAGCAAAGCATACGCTTCTTCAAGGTTTTTGGTAACCTCAATCTTTTTTTCATTGAAACCATACTGCTCTACAATGGCCAGAGATTTCTTATAATAAAGCACCGCACTGTCCGGCTTATTTTGTTTTGAAAACGAAAATCCGATATCATTAAGGATATTTGCCCGGAGATAATAATTGCTTTCTCCCACCAAAGAAAGGGCTTTTACAAAATAGGGTTTGGCTTCCTTAAAATTTTTTACCTCAGATAAATTGTATCCCATATTGGTATACGCTGAAATTAAAAGTTCATTCCGTCGGGTTACATTTTTAAGCTTTTGAAATTCCTGAATGGCACTTTTGGAATAGAATGCTTTTTCCTTGTACTGATTCTTATTGAGAAGGATCAAAAAAGAATTAAAGATCATTCCTTTCAGCTCATGTCCTTCCTCTGTATTATTATTTTTTACTTCAGCGATAGCATTTCGGAGACTTGTGGAAGATTCCTTGAGCAGTCCAAGCTTTGCATATTGAGTTCCCTGCATTCTGTAGGCAAGAGCTTTCCCGATATTGTAGTTGCTCTCGGTAGATATTTTAAGAGCTTTATCTGCAAAATCAAGACTTTTCTCAGCATCAGATTTTAAGTAACTGTTGAACGATTTTAAATAATACGCCTTTGCCAGAAATTCCGGGAGATTTCTTCTCTGGGCAGAATCTATAATCTTATTCAGAACAATTTCCGAGCTGTCCGGATTTTTGGATGACAACATACGGGCATACTTGTACTGCCCCTCAAAATCAAATGTCTGAGCGAATGTAAAAAATGAAATAATAAGGAAGAAAAAGAGTATAATTTTTTTCTTCATTGTGTGTTTTTTTATTTTTTCTGGTATTTCCAGTTACGGGCTTTACCTTCCGCTATCCATTCCAAAGACTGTTCCAATCTTTTATTTCTGGTAGCTTCTGTTTTGGCTTCTGTAACCCATGCAATATACTCTTTTCTGAAAGATGGTGAAGCTTTTTCAAAAATTTCTTTTGTCTTTGGCCGGGCATCTAAAGCAGACTGAAAATAATCAGGGATTTCCATCTCTATTTTGGATGGAGGAGCTTTCTTCATGGTAACTCCCATATCTGTAAGCTCCATGGCTTCCCGGATTGCTCTTTTCAGCTGAGGTTTAGAAGGAAGGTCTTCAAGACGGGTTACTTTTCCTAAACTGAACATTGAACTTTTTTCAGCACTTGTTTCTATTTCCTGTAAAGTTTTCATTTCCTGATGAAGCCAGAATCCCAGACTGCAATAGTGTTTGAAAGCAGTAATTGAGCATAGGATCTTTCCTTTGTACATGAAAGTAGGAAATTGCCACTTGATGGCTTCTTCCGCATCAGGACAGGCTTCGTGAATGGTTTCACGGAGATATTGTAAAATAGGTTTTGCAAAATCCGGAGATTTTTCAATGTATTCATCAACTTTTGCGCTGTGTTTCTCCATAGTGTTTATTGGAATAATTGTACCATTTCATTGACAAGGAATTTTACCTGATCAGGTCTTCCCCTGTCATTTTTAGGGTTGTTGGAATAGCTTCCGGTTTTTACAATAACCATATTGTGCTCCGGAACCATAATGATATATTGCCCCTGTAATCCAAGGAAATAATAATGTTTGATTGGATTGTCATGATTGATCCAAAGTCCCATTCCATAGATGTTTTCGGACTTTTCTGTAGGAGTTCTCATCTTTTCAACGAAGTCTGCGTTGAGGATTTGCTGATCTCCGACTTTTCCATGATCAAGAAATAGCTGCCCCAATTTGGCAAAATCTCTGGCATTGGAATGAATACAGCAATACGTTTTTTCCATACCATGATCGTCTGTACTCCATTTCGCATTCTGCTCCATTCCCAGAGGAATCCAGAATTTTTCTGATAAATAGCTTGCCAATGGCTGATTCAGAGCTTTTCGAAGGGCAAAACCAAGAAGCTGAGTGGAACCGCTTTGATATTCGAATCTTACGCCTGGCTCTTCTTTAAATTTTCTTGGGAATACAGCTTTTACGAGGCTTTTCCCATAATAGGCTTTGGCATTGGGAAGAAACGGATTGTTGTAATTTTCATCCCAGTCCAGTCCGGCTTCCATTTGGGCTAAATTTTTAAGGGTAACCTGATTTCCAAATGTTTTATTTTTAAATTCAGAGTAAAATTCAGAAAGTTTTTCATCAATGGAGGGGATAATCCCTTCTTCCAGTGCTTTCCCTAAAAGCATTACTGTTACTGCTTTTGCCATCGAAAAAGAATTGGTCTGCGAAAGCTGATTGTAACCATCCCAATATTGTTCATGAAGAATTTTACCATGCCTTATCACAACAAAAGCGGCTGTTTTGGAAAGTTTTAAATTTTCAACTAAATTTTTAGGTAACTCCTTTTTGTTATAGTCAGAATCTTCTTCCCAAAGCCTGGGTTCTTCTGTGGCAATAAGATTGCTGGGGAAAAGATCTCCATCATCAATGTATGCACTTGACTTTCCTTTTAGATAGGTCTTGGAAATACCACTAAATAAATAATCGTATCCCAGAAAATAAGCTGCTGCTGCACCTGCTACAGCTCCGCCTATCATATACTTCAGTATTCTCATTGTTTCATGAATGGGTCTCTAACAAATTTAGAATAATTTGGTTATAAAATTTAAAATGAATCAGCAAATAAGTTATTTTTGTTCTTATTGATGAAAACTATGACCAGAAAACTAATTTTATTAGGCTTCTTCCTGCTTTCGATGATGGGAATAGCCCAGATGTATAAACCGATAGATACTGCAGATTATATACAGAGAAAAGCATTTTTAAAGAATTTTGAAGGCAATAATGAAGCAACTGTCAAGAGATTAAAATCCCAATATTCAGGGAAAACAGGCTCTGAACTATCCAAGATTTATAAAGAATTCGGAACTGATTTTGAAAAGCAGGTAAAGAATAAGGATTTTATCTTTAAATCCGAATTTGAGACCAGTATACAATCCATGATTCATCGTCTTAAAAAGAGTAATCCTGCAATTCCTCAGGATCTGAAAATTCTGATTGCAAAAGACAATACCCCCAACGCTTATTGCCTTGCTGACGGAACTTTTGTAATCAATATGGGGCTTTACAGCTGGCTGAACAATGAGGAGCAGATTGCTGCGGTGATTTCTCATGAGCTGGGGCACAAAATAGAAGAACATTCTCTGAAAACTTTTTTAAAAATTATCGAACAGGATAAGCTGGATAAAGTGGTGGTGGAGAATATAAAATCAACAACAACACGCAGAAGCCAGAGCCAGAATCAGAAAGCTTTTGACATTTTTAAAAATACTGCGTACAAAAAAGGGGTGGAAAGAAGACAAAGTGAAATGCAGGCAGATTCTTTAGGATATATCATTTTTAAAAACAGTGATTTCAAGAAAGCTGAATTTGTAAATGCACTTCAAAGGCTTCAGGATTTTGATACCATTTCACCAAGAGAATTGAAGGTGGATACCTATAAGAAACTTTTTAATCTTCCTAAACAGGTTTTCAATGAGAAGTGGATGAAGAAGGAAGACTTCTCCCTGTACAATTATAATTTCTACAAAGAAAAGCTTAATAAAGATTCCCTGGCATCGCATCCTGAAGTATCCAGAAGGATTGCAATGCTTAAAAAGACTTTTACAGAACTCAAAACACCTTTTATTCCGGAAAAACCTTCGGATCTGTTTCTCACATTGAAAAAAACAGCCAGGATGGAAATTTTGCCCAATTATTTCCATTCGGAGGATTATGGGTTGGGCATTTACACTGCCATGCAGTTTTTACAGGATGATGAAGAGGAAAAGTATTATAAAAGCTGGCTGGGAAGATGTTTTTCCAAAATATATGAGGCAAGAAAAAATTATAACCTGAACCGGTATCTGGATCGGATAGAGCCTAAAAATCAAAGTGAAAGTTATCAGCAATTTCTGAACTTTATGTGGAATTTAAGCCTGGATGAAATAAAGAATATTGCAGACTTTTATCAGACGAATGAAACGATAGCGAAGGTAAACTGATCATCATTAAAGGATCAATAGGAACGGGCTTTAGCCCGTTTAAAATAACAAAAAATCCCACTGGCTTAAGCCAAAACATAAAAGAAATAACCCTGATGTTTTGTCAGGGTTCTTTTTATATTAGTAATTTAATTTCTCCAAACGGATTTTATTGAATTTTTCTTTTTCGTTATATTCACGAAGCAGGATATAGCCTTCTTTTCCAACGTACGGAGTTACGGCATAGTTGTCTTTTTCAGAAATGGGAATGATTTCCTGTTTGAACTTTCCATCAATAATGGTATTGATAAATAGATTCCATCTTTTCTGCCTGGTTACTTCGTCTTTTTGATAGTCGCGGTAGAAAAATACCACATCTTTTCCTCCGTTGAGGTACTGTGAGAACAGATAGTCACTGTTTACCCATTTTGATTTTTCCTTTTCAAAAACCTGAACATTTTTCACTTTGAAATCTTTATCGGTATAGATATACACAAGATCAGTGGTTTTCGGAGCATTATATTGACCTGCAGGTTTATATTTTTCGGATAAGATACCTATGCTTCCATCGTTCATAAAATACATGTCTTTGGTCTGAAGCATATAACCGCTTTCTACCATTCCATATTTATTAACTTTGGGAAGAAATGTAGAGATATTAGGCTCATAATTAATTGCTTTGGTATCTACTGTGAAATCAGATTTGTTGAGAATCATTCTTGCAAACCCTACGGATTCGGAATCATCATAGTTTCTTCCTAGCAGGACTACTTTATCATCAAAAGTTTTATCATTATCAAGCTTTCTGTAGTTGGAGTAGAAGGATTCAATATTGTCTATCGTATCATCAGATAATCCTGTAACCGGTTTATTGGACGTTTCTTTTCCGGTTTTCATATCAAGAACCATCACACTGAATGTTTTCTGCTTGTCATTAACCTTTTTCATGATGCAGTACATATAATTTTCATCTCTTTCCAGAACGGATAAGGTAGTGTACAGCTTTTTACTTCCGTCTGTGTTATACTTATATCTCCAGACTTCCTTTTTGTTAGCATCAAACTTAATAAGACTATTGCTGTTTTCGTATTTTCCGTAATCTTTATATTCCACAGCAAAATAGCCTCCTTCTTTCAGTTCTCCTACGGCAGAAATGTAGTTGTAGCCTTTATCTTTTTTCTCCTCACGGTTTTCCTTACGCTGTTCTTTCCAGCTTTTGGGTTCATTGATTTCTTTGAAAGTACCATTTTCCAGATAGTCGTAATATATTTTTCTGGTAATAGAGTTTGTTTTAGGATCTATCACCATAGAAACGGGAGTAAATACTTCTCTTGTTTTTACCAGGGAATAGTCCATCATGGAAGGTTTTAAAATAATCTGTCCTTTAAAATCTACATATCCTAAATAAGAAGCAGCCGTGATATCACCTTCAAATTCTTTGTTGGCAACAGGGTTGAGGTTTTTATCTAATATAACATACTCAAACTTTTTGGTTTTATCACCGGATTTTCCGTAAGAATAGAGAGAAACGTAACCGTAAAGATTGTCTTTATCATCGAATAGAGCATTCATTCCTACATGATCACCCGCAGCGAGTGTTGTCAGATCCTGAGTTTGGGAAAATGCAAAGGTCTGGACCAGCCCAAACATTATCAGAGTTATTTTTTTCATGGTTAAAATTTGAGGGATAAAAGTAATAAATTAACCTATATGTTGCGAAAAATAAAAAAGCTTTGGAAATATTTCCAAAGCTTATAACCTAAAATGCAAAATAATTATTAATAATACTCGTAAAGCCAGTTATGAGTACTTGTTCCATTACCTGAGATATCATATGTAGTAACGGCTTTGGTAGGATAGTTGTCGCTGTTAAGTGTATACACAGCAGTAATTTTGTTGGTTCCATTGGATGAACCGGAATAGCTCTCTGTTTGATTCAATAGGTTATTATACCCTATTTGTCCGTCACTCACATCAAATAAATTGATCTTCACAAAACCTCTTATATTTTTCATAGGATTATTGAAGGTATCATAAGTATTGGTAATAGTATAGGTAACTCCGTTATAGGTGTATTTGGCAGAAGCTACATTTCCGGCATTGGTTAAATTAACATCCACCTGTGCAAATACAAGATCCGAATACGTTCCCGTTGAAGGATTATAAGTTCCGCTTTTATACTCATTAAACTGGACATGGGTATCACTGATATACTGATAGATTTTGGTATAGATAAGCGTTCCTTGCTCCTGATCGGTTATCTTTTCTGTTGAAAGCCTTCCATTGGAATAGGTGAATTCTCTCCTGAGAACCAGGGCACCACCAATAAATTCTTCAGTTTTAGCAATATAATCACTATTGTATCCGCTATAGGTATAAACCACTCTGTCATCATCTGAAGCATTGTAAGTTTCTATAATCTGATCTCCGTTATACTTAAACTCCACCATGTAGGGCTGACCGCCTGGATTTACGTCAGTTGCTTTTTTAAGGAGATGAAAAGGACCGTTATTATTGTTATGAGAATTATTGCTGTTATCTCTGTGATCGGCCGGATTATCATTAGACACACAGCCTGAGAGCACTGCCAAAGCCAGTGATGAAAGCATCAGTTTTTTCATGGTTATTATTCGTTTAGTTTTTAGTCCGCTAAAAATAACAATTTTTGTGGCATGTTGATCCGGAATAGTTGAAAAATAAAAAAGCCCTAACCAGGGCTTTTCAATTATATTTTAGAAAGTAAATTTCTGAAGTTTGTTTTTTCATCAATGATTCTTCTCAACTCTGAAACAGGAACTCTTTCCTGCTGCATCGTGTCTCTGTCTCTTATGGTTACGGTGTGATCAACTAAAGAGTCGTGATCTACAGTGATACAGTAAGGAGTACCAATGGCATCCTGTCTTCTGTAACGTTTTCCAATAGCATCTTTCTCTTCGTAGAATAAGTTGAAATCGTATTTCAGATTATTGAAGATATTTTCTGCATATTCTGCAAGACCATCTTTTTTCATCAATGGAAGAATAGCTGCTTTGATTGGTGCTAATGCCGGAGGTAAAGATAAAACTGTTCTTTCTGAACCGTCTTCCAATACTTCGTCTCTCAGGCAGTGTGAAAATATAGAAAGGAATAATCGGTCTAAACCTACGGACGTTTCCACTACATAAGGAACATAGTTTTCGTTTCTCTCAGGATCAAAGAACTGAAGCTTTCTTCCGGAGAATTCCTCGTGAGCTTTTAAGTCGAAATCTGTTCTTGAGTGAATTCCTTCCAGTTCTTTAAATCCGAATGGGAAGTTAAACTCAATATCAGCTGCAGCATTCGCATAGTGAGCAAGCTTTTCGTGATCGTGGAATCTGTAGTTCTCGTCTCCCAAACCTAAAGCTCTGTGCCAGTTCAGACGTTTTTGCTTCCATTGTTCGTAGAATTCAAGTTCTGTTCCCGGAGCAACAAAGAACTGCATTTCCATCTGTTCGAATTCACGCATTCTGAAAATAAACTGTCTTGCCACAATCTCATTTCTGAAGGCTTTACCAATCTGTGCAATACCGAAAGGAAGTTTATGACGTGAAGTTTTCTGTACATTCAGGAAGTTAACGAAGATACCCTGAGCCGTTTCCGGTCTAAGGTAAAGATCCATCGCACTGTCAGCAGAAGCGCCCAGTTTTGTTCCGAACATCAGGTTGAATTGTCTTACTTCTGTCCAGTTTTTAGAACCCGTATCAGGATCTGCAATTTCAAGCTCTTCAATCAACGCTTTTACATCAGCAAGGTCTTCATTTTCCAGAGATTTTGCCAGTCTTGAAAGAATTGCTTCTCTTTTTGCTCTGTATTCCAGAATTTTTGGATTCGTAGCAACAAACTGATCTTTATCGAAAGCCTCACCGAATCTTTTCGCTGCTTTTTCGATTTCTTTATTCTCTTTATCTTCAATTTTAGCACAATAATCTTCCACCAAAACGTCTGCTCTGAAACGTTTCTTAGAATCTTTATTATCAATCAATGGATCGTTGAAAGCGTCTACGTGGCCTGATGCTTTCCATGTTGTTGGATGCATAAGGATTGCTGAATCAATACCGACAATATTTTCGTTAAGCTGTACCATCGCTTTCCACCAATATTGTTTGATATTATTTTTAAGTTCGGCACCGTTCTGTCCATAATCGTAAACAGCGGATAAACCATCATAGATCTCACTCGATGGGAAAATAAAACCATATTCTTTAGCGTGAGAAATCACTTTCTTGAAAACATCTTCTTGCTTTGCCATAATTTTTTTAACGTCTGATATGCAAAAATAATGTTTTTTATTGGGAAAATATTAATACCTGTAAGAACCTACATTAGAGATGGTCATCAAAAAGCATCCTCCCACACCAATGATAAATAAAATACCGGCAATAATAAACAGTAATATCTTTGCTATTCTGTATTTTTTTAAGGGCACAAAAAAAATTGTAGCGATCGTTATAACAACAGCGATCACGATCAATTTTACAAAAAAACCAAAATAGTCTGTCATTTTTTTAAAATTAAGGGAAACCTTTTACTAATATAAACCTTTTATTTGAAGTTTGATCAAGGAGCCGGGAATTTGCTTTCGCTACTCGCTTTTTCTGTTTTTAGGCGGCGGCTTTGCCGCCGCCTAAAAACAGAAAAGAGCTCAAACATACCGCTCAATCAGGGCTAAATCGGCCGGAAATTTCTACTTTTGCACCATGTTAGAAATTCTTTATCGTGACGAGCATATTATTGCCATCAACAAACCCAGCGGACTGTTGGTTCACAAATCTTTCTATGCGGGAGAAGCCGATACCTATGCTATTCAGGAGTTGAAGAAACAGATCGGACAAAAAGTATATCCTGTACATCGGTTAGACCGAAAGACTTCGGGTGTTCTGCTGTTTACCTTAGATAAAGATACTCTTAGAATTATGAGCGAGCAGTTTGCGTCACGCGAAGTGGAGAAGAAGTATCTGGCCATTCTTCGTGGATGGACAAAAGAAGAAGAAACCATTGATTATGATTTGGTTAATGAAAATGAAGTCAAACAAAATGCCATTACCTACTACCGCCGTTTGCAGACTTCAGAAATAGATTTACCTTTTTTAAAACATCAGACTTCGAGATATTGTTTGGTAGAAGCAATTCCTGAGACGGGAAGATTTCATCAGTTGAGAAAACATTTTAAACATATTCTGCATCCTATTTTAGGTTGCCGAAAACATGGTTGCAATAAACAAAATAAGTTGTGGCTTCAAACATTTGAGATCAGCAAAATGACGCTTCACGCCCATCAATTGATTTTTAATCATCCTGTTTCTAATGAAAGAATTACAGTAAATGCCACTATAGATGATGAGTTCAAAAGAGTAGGAGATATTCTGAATTTTGATCTGAGTTCTTATTCTTAATGTTATTTGTAAATATTTTTTAATGCAATGTTCACTAAGAATGTATTTAAATATTTACTTTTCGAGCGCTAAGGCACTTCGTTCAGCAAAGAATGATAACGCGTACTTCGCTTAGTGAAACGTCCTTGCGAACCAAAATGTTTTCAGGATGGTCATTTTTCTTTGCGGTCCTAGCGTTAAAAATCCCACTGATTTGTTGCATATATAGTTGTTTTCCAGCTTATAGATACTATAGATCAAACATTTTGATAAAATATCATAGGTTAATCTAGCATTAATTTTAAAATGAGTATTTTTGTAAAACTTTTTTTCAATGTACAAATCGCTCATTCGTCCCATTCTTTTCAAATTTGATCCCGAGGAAGTTCATCATTTTACATTTTCAATGCTTAAAAATTTTGGATTTCTTACCAAACTATTTTTACCCAAACCTATTGAAGACAAACGTCTGGAAAGAGAAGTTTTCGGATTAAAATTTAAAAATCCTGTTGGATTAGCTGCCGGTTTCGATAAAAACGCAGTTTTGTTCAACGAATTAGGAGATCTTGGGTTCGGATTTGTAGAAATCGGTACGGTAACACCAAGAGCACAGGCCGGAAATCCTAAGAAAAGATTGTTCCGTCTTATTGAAGATGGGGGAATCATCAACAGAATGGGATTCAACAATGATGGTCTTGAAGCGGCTATTGAAAAACTGAAATCCAATAAAGGAAAAATAATTATAGGAGGTAACATCGGAAAAAATACCGATACAAGCCCGGAAAACTATACCCAGGATTATCTGGACTGTTTTGAAGGTCTTCATCCTCATGTAGACTATTTTGTACTGAATGTAAGCTGTCCGAATGTAGGAAGCCACGCCAAACTGGAAGATGTAGAATATCTGAGAGAGCTGATTACAGAAGTAAAGAAAATAAACCAGTCAAAGTCTGTACAGAAACCTATTTTACTGAAAATTGCTCCGGATTTGAATAACAATCAGTTAGACGAAATCATTGAGCTGATTGCAGAAACGAAAATTGATGGTATCGTAGTTTCCAACACCTCTGTCAACAGAGAAGGCCTGAAGACATCACCAGAAGTTTTAAAGCAAATAGGAAATGGCGGACTAAGCGGAAAACCGATCCGTGAAAGAAGTACAAAGATGATTAAGTACCTTTCCGATAAAAGCAACAGAGCATTCCCGATCATTGGGGTAGGAGGAATTCATTCTGCAAAAGATGCGATGGAAAAATTAGATGCAGGAGCCACATTGGTTCAGCTGTACACCGGGTTTATTTATGAAGGTCCGGAACTGATTAACGAAATCAATCAGGAACTTCTGAAAAGAGCAAGCAGATTACCAAGATAAAATATAAAGAGAGTTATTGTGACTCTCTTTTTTATTTTGATTTGATGACGGATGCATTTTTTACATCTACAGTCAGCGTGTGAGCAGGCGTTGTCTCGGATTTCCCTATCTTATATTGTATAATTTGTTTGTCTTTGGATTTTGTTTTGGTTACATCATAAATATTTTCCCAGCAGCTTTCAATCAGGAATTCTTCATAGTTTTTATAATTCCAGTCTTTTGTGAAATAAAGAACTCTGTAGCCCTTTTCTCCATCACTGGCTCCACATTGTCCGCAGGCATTAAAGTTTGAAGTCTGCTCAAAATACAGCAGAACCCTGTTTCCATTTTCTCCTGAAGAGTAGGATAGCAGTTCATTTCCTCCAGCTTTATTGATGAAATCATAAGTATTGATCTTTTTATTATTTGGTAAGTACAGATAATTGTTGAGGCGGTAGATCATAGCATTTCCTGTAAATAATGTTGCAGGCTGAACCTTTTTACGAAAATAAAAATGGCCGGGAATTGGATTGTTTTTAAGAGTGGATTGATCAAATATGATAGATTCCTTTGGGAGTAATTTCTGAGCTATTTCATCCGTCTTTTCTACTTTCTGAAGGGAAGTGATCTGCTCTTTCAAAAGCTTAGAATTCTGTTTTTGTTTTGTTCCAAAATTATACAGCGACAGATGTCCATAATAGTCATATATTCCGGTAAGCGGGATTTTCTTTTTGTATTTATCATAATAGTACCATCCATCAACGTAGTGCTGATACTGGTCACAGTCTACCACTCCTGTGTAGCTGAGCTGTAGGGTAATAGGAGCTCCTCCAATCTGTCCGGTAAAAGTTTGCGAAGAATCTGTTACCTTTTTTAATTCAATTTTTTGGCTGAGAAAAAACGTGAGGGATAAGAAAAAGAATAATGTAAAATTTTTTTTCATGGTTGAGTGATCGTGGATGTTAGTTTTTAAATGAAGAAGTGAGCAATGGTGTAGATAATCAGGCCGACCAGACCTCCCACCAGTGTTCCGTTGACCCGGATAAACTGTAAGTCTTTTCCTACCTCCAGCTCCAGCTTTTCACTGAGCTCTTTTCCCTGCCAGTTACCAACAGTCGTACTGATGAGGTTTCCAAACTGATGGGTGTTTTTCAGAATGTATTTATAAGCCGTTACCCGAACCCAATGGTCAATTTTGTTCTGAAGATTTTCATCTGTCTTTAGATTTTGTGCGAACTCATTCAGGTTTTTAGTAAGATAATTTTTCAATGAGGAGTTTTCTTCCTGAAGCTCTTTCATCAGCGTTTTTTTGATAGAAACCCAAATGTCATTGGAGTATTCATCCAGTTTATCATTTTTCAGAAGTCCGTTTTTGATCGTTTTAAATTCTTCATCCCATTTCGGATCTTCTTTCAGATCAATAGAAAATTCATGAATCTTCTGAGTAATCAGTCCTCTTACTTCATGCTGAGGGTTTTCTTCTATTTCCTTAAAAAAATCAGAAAGCCCGTCTGCAATTTTATCTGCAATTTTAGTATCTACAAAAGAAGGAATGAATGAATAGCTGCCTTTCTTTACCCGTTCCTGGATCATTTCATCGTTTTCAATGATGTATTCCTTGATCTGCTTGGAAAGATTGGTGATGATTCTCTGGTGGTCATTCTTTTCCAGAATATAGCCGATTCCGTTTCCTACTACCTTATTAAGCTTAATATCATCTGTCATTTCAGATACTTTTTTGCTAATAAATTGACTTACCGTAGAGTCATCAAGTTTATTAAGAATGTCAAGAACAATATCAGAAAGATTTTTAATCAAAATATCCTGACTCTTTTCTTTACCCAGCCATTCCCCGACAAAGTTGGAAACCTTAAGCTTTTGAATATAAGGACGTATATTCTGAGGAGAAAGGAAATTACCTACTACAAAGCTCCCCAGGTTGTCTCCCAGTCTCTGTTTGCTGTTTTCAATAAGGTTGGTATGAGGAATAGGAAGACCGAGAGGATGGCGGAATAATGCAGTAACTGCAAACCAATCTGCCAATGCACCTACCATAGCGGCCTCAGCAAAAGCCCGTACATAGCCGATCCAATGAGAGTTATTAGACTTCTGTACAATAGTGGTAACAATGAAAATAACAGCCATCAGAACAAATAATCCTGTGGCAAATGCTTTATATTTTCTGAGTTGTTTTCTTTTTGCTTCGTCATTCATATTCTCAAATTTACTAAATTTGGTTATGAAACCGTTTAATCTTAATAAAAGCTTTTAAACCATAAAGATTGATGTCATTTAAGTCAAAATAATGCCAACCCAATCTTTTGCCGTTAAAGAATGAAATTTACGATGAAATTTTTAGTTTCACTCACCTTATTATTTTTTCTGCAGGCATGTACGCAGAAATACGAACCTATTAAAAAAACTTCTATGGAAAATACAGAAGCAAAAAACAATCCATATTACTCCAGAACAGATACTACAAAACTTAACGTTTCCAATGATGAATGGAAAAAACTCCTTGCTCCGGATTTGTATGCCATCGCCCGAGAAGCAGCAACAGAAAGAGCTTTTACAGGAAAGTATAATGAATTTGATGAAGTAGGAGAGTATTACTGTGCCGTGTGTGGAAACCACCTGTTCCGTTCTACCTCAAAATTTTCCAGCAGCTGCGGATGGCCGAGTTTTTTTGAAGCTGATAAAGAAGGTGTTTATTATGTAAGAGATCAGTCTTATGGGATGGACAGGGTAGAAGTGCTCTGCAAAAGATGCGATTCCCATTTGGGACACGTTTTTGATGATGGTCCGAAACCTACGGGATTGAGATACTGTATGAATTCTGTGAGTCTTGAATTTGTAGCGGATTCTAAGAATTAAACATCCATGAATGAACCTGTGCTCTTTGAAGAACGGAAGCTTGTATGGCTGGCGCTTGCCGATTTGTATCTCGATACAGAGCTTCAGGAGTGGCAATTTCAGTATATAACCGGTATTTTCCTTAAAAGCCCTTTTAACCTTGAAAAGATTAAAAAGATAGATCAGTATGAAGTTTTTCCTGTTCTTTTTTCCAATCTTCTGAATCCGGCGGGTGAATGGGCTGGTTTTGAAGAAAAAAGATTAGTTAAAAATATTATGACCTGGATGGAATTTCGAAGTAAACTGGATATTCTGGCTATCAAATGTATTTATCCAATATACCAACCCATAAATAGAGATTATTGGAAAAGACTTGAAGAAATCTATAATCAAACGAGGTTCTGACTTCTTCAATGGAAGAAAATATTGAGTATTATCAGCCTTTATTTACTTGAAATTTTTTCAGAATAAGTGCTTTAATTCACAAAATCAGGACGTTAAAGTTTCTTAAATAGCGTTAAACTTTTTAGAGTTATAACCCCTTGGTAATTATGTTTTTATACTTTTGCCTCACTAATTTGGATTTATATAGTATTGAATGAAAGGATTTTATAGCGTATTAGGCCTTGTTTACATGGTGACGACTTCATTCTACATTTCCCCAAGAGTGGTGGCGAAAAGTGAGAATGTAAAAACAACGAAAACTGAAAAAGTAGCTGAAACGAAATCTGAGAAGAGCACTACAGCAGTGTCTTCATCAGAAGCATTGTACCAATCTATCGCATTTGACCCTGAACATGAATTGAATTATGAAGTGTTCTCAAAAGCATTAACTGGTTATGAAAATTTAAAAAAAGCAGGATTGCTTACTCAAGACTCGCACTTATTAACTATCTGCGATTTTTCTATGTCTTCTAATACAAAAAGACTTTGGATCATTGACCTGGAAGACAAAAAAGTTCTGTTCAACTCATTGGTAGCACACGGAAAAAATACCGGCGAAGAATTTGCGACGAATTTTTCTAACAAGGAAAGTTCGTTACAGAGCAGCTTAGGATTTTATATCACGGATGCAACCTATCAGGGCGACAACGGATATTCTTTGAAACTATTGGGAATGGATAAAGGCTTTAATGATGCAGCCTACAGAAGAGCAATTGTTTTGCATGGTGCTGATTATGTAAGTGATGCCTTCGCGTCTATGCACAAAAGAATCGGAAGAAGCTGGGGATGCCCCGCTGTTCCAAGAGAGCTGACACAATCTATAATCAATACGATTAAAGGAAAAAACTGTCTGTTCATCTATTACCCGGATCAGAACTATCTTTCTTCCTCAGAATGGTTGAAAGCGTAAAGATAAAAAGAGCAGTCAGATTTGACTGCTCTTTTTCTTTTAAATAAGTTCTGCAATTCGAAAATAACAATTAAATTTATATCAACTTTTTAGCCTTAAAGTATCATAGCATGATAAAAGGACAACATGACCATCATAAGAGTATAAGTGTAGATACGGAAACTTCTGTCGGATTTATTCCCGCTATAAGACTGATTAATAATCCTGATGGATCATGCACTTTTGAGAAAGGTAAAATGCCCACGCTTAAACCTATCAATGCAAAAGTTTTCTGGATCAGTAATGAAACGGAAGAATGGGAAAAAAGTGATCATCCGGCGCCCAGAAGGCAATATGTTATTACCATCAGAGGGAATATAAGATTTAAAGTAACAGACGGCACTACATTTATTATTGAACCAGGAATCATTCTTTTGGCTGAAGATCTTAAAGGTTCCGGACATAGCTGGGATATGGTAAAAGGTGAAGAATGGGAGAGACTTTATATCCCGATGTCAGAGAATGAGAGTGATTTTTTCATTCCTGATGCTGATTTTATGTAACAGCTAAAGACAAGATAGAATAAAAAAATCCCTGTATGTTTTCATACAGGGATTCTCAATTATTTTAATTCAAATTAGCTGAATTTCTTGAACACTAAAGTCGCGTTATGCCCTCCGAATCCAAAAGCATTACTTAAGGCATAGGTAATATCTTTTTCCTTTGCTTCTCCAAAAACAATATTGACATCCTGAGGAATATTCTCGTCAATCTTGTGAAGATTGATTGTTGGAGGAATAATTCCATTTTGAATCGCTTTAATAGAAATAATCGCTTCAACGGCTCCTGCAGCACCCAATAAGTGGCCTGTCATAGATTTTGTAGCACTGATGTCAAGGTTTTTACTTCCTTTAAATAATTTATTAATTCCGTTCAACTCAACCAAATCTCCAAGCGGAGTAGAGGTTGCATGCGGATTAAGGTAATCAATATCATCCACGTTGATTCCTGCTTCATTAAGGGCTAGCTGCATTGCTTTGATAGCTCCAACACCATCAGGATGAGGTGCTGTCATGTGATAAGCATCAGCTGTCATTGCAGCCCCTACTAATTCTGCGTAAATTTTTGCCCCTCTTGCTTTGGCGTGCTCATATTCTTCCAGAATCAATGTTCCGGAACCTTCACCCATTACAAAACCATCTCTGTCTGCATCATACGGGCGGCTGGCTGTTGCAAAGTCGTCATTTCTTGTAGACATGGCTTTCATAATGGAAAATCCACCGATAGAAGCAGGAGAAATAGCCGCTTCAGAACCACCGCTGACGATTACTTTAGCTTTTCCCAGACGAATATAGTTGAAGGCATCCATTAATGCCGTATTTCCGGTGGCACACGCAGAAACAGTTGTATAATTGATTCCCTGCAGACCATATTTCATAGAGATCATTCCCGATGCCATATTGGCAATGAATTTTGGTACAAAGAATGGATTGAATCTTGGAGTTCCGTCTCCGGCTGCAAAATTCATGACTTCACTTTCGAAAGTCCACATTCCGCCTTGTCCGGTTCCCCAGATTACTCCAATATCGAAAGGATCCATATTTTCCAGTTCAAGACCAGAATCTTTTAGAGCTTCCGCAGTGGAATACATGGCATATTGTGAAAATAAATCACTTCTTTTGATTTCGTTGTGTGTTAAATGAAGTTTTGGATCAAAGTTCTTAACCTCACATGCGAAATGTACTTTAAATTTTTCTGTATCAAAAAGGGTGATTTTATTAGCTCCACTCACTCCGTTGATACTATTTTGCCAAAATTCTTCGACATTATTTCCCAAAGGCGTCACTGCGCCCAGACCTGTAATGACAACTCTTTTCATAATTAGCTATTGATTTTGAATAAATTAGAGGTTCCTCTTGCGATTAAGCGTGTTTTGTCTGCATTCCATATTTCGCATTGTGCATTGACAAATTGCTTACCTCTTTTAATGATTTTAGTTTCAGCTACAATATTATCATTTTCTTTTGCAGTTGAAAAATAATCAATGACATTATTTATGGTGGTAATGAAAGAATTTTCATTTAAAGAAAACATGGTGGCACCAATGATATCGTCTACTATTGCGGCTGTAACTCCACCATGAAGATTTCCTATGGGATTCAGCCATTCCGCTCTTACCGTATACTGAAATGCCAGTTGTCCCTCATCTGCAGAAAGAACGATGGGGTTTAGCCATTTCATAAAAGGGGATGGTGACTGATGGAATTCTTTTCCAATGAATTGCTGTAATTGTGCTAATCTATCCATACTTTCAATTTTTATTTTTCTAAAATCATGGTTACTCCCTGCCCACGGGCTGCACAGATGGATATGAATCCTTTTCCGCTGCCTTTTTCATGAAGTAATTTTGCCAGGGTTGCAATAATTCTTCCGCCTGTTGCTGCAAAAGGATGTGCCGCTGCAAGGCTTCCTCCTTTTACATTCAATTTACTTCTGTCTATCTTTCCAAGTGCTTTCTCCAGTCCGAATTTTTTGGCAAGTTCCTCATTTTCCCAGATTTTTATGGTTGTTAAAACCTGTGCAGCAAAAGCTTCATGGATTTCATAATAATCAAAGTCGGATAGATTCATCCCTGCTTTTTTAAGCATTCTCTCTGCGGCAAAAACAGGGGCAAGAAGTAGATCCTGTTTATTTTCAACATATTCTATTCCTGCCAGTTCAGAAAAACTGATATAAGCTAAAACAGGAAGATTGTTAGCTTTTGCCCATTTTTCACTGGCCAGTAAAACTGCGGAAGCTCCGTCCGTAAAAGGGGTAGAATTTCCAGCGGTTAACGTTCCGTTCTGTTTATCAAAAGCAGGTTTTAGCTGTGATAGTTTTTCAATACTGCTGTCACGTCTTAGATTATTGTCTTTATCTAAGCCAAAAGCAGGAGTAATCATATCATCAAAGAATCCTTCATCATAAGCTTTAGCCATATTCTGATGACTTTTTAAAGCCAGTAAATCCTGTTCTTCTCTGGGAATATTGTAGTATTTGGCAGTAATTTCTGTGTGTTCGCCCATTACCAGACCTGTTTTAGGCTCCTGTCCTTTGTAAGGAATAGGCATCCAGTCTTTCAGTTTCGGACTTAAAAGCTGTTTTATTTTTCCAAAAGCAGATTTTTCTTTATTGGCTTTTAAAAGCGCTTTTCTTAATCTTGGTGAAGACTCAAACGGAATATTGCTCATTGCTTCCACACCGCATGCAATCCCTGATTCTATCTGGCCCAATGCAATTTTATTTCCGATATAAATAGCCGCTTCAATACCTGTGTCACATGCCTGCTGAAGATCACAGGCAGGAGTTGCAGGATCAAGAGAAGTATTCATTACGGTTTCTCTGATGAGGTTGCTTTCAGAGATGTGTTTAATAACAGCTCCGCCGGCAACTTCTCCGAGGCGTTTCCCCTGAAGATGATAACGGTCTATTAATCCGTTCAGAGAAGCAAGCAGGAGATCCTGATTACCCTGCTCCGAATAAGCGGTATTCATTCTGGCGAAAGGAATTCTGTTGTATCCTACAATAGCCACTTTTTTTGTTTCCATATGATATAATTTATGATGGAAGAATATTGAGTTCATGATCTATCATGCTGGTGATTTTGTCTAAAGCATTGTTTAGAAAGCTTTGATCACCCATTGTTTTTGAAAGCAGGATTCCGCCTTCAATAAGCATGATGAATAGAGATGCGAATTGTTCTGCATTTACATTGCTGTTAATTTCCCCTTTCTTTTGTCCTTCCATAATAGCTGATGAAATTTTTGACATCCATTGTTCAAAAGACTTTTTAACCTGATTTTTTAAAGCAGGGAAAGAATCATCTGCTTCCGTTGCTGCATTCATGATGGGACAGCCTCCGTTTGAGAAAACAAACTTCCAGTTTTTGCGATAGAAATCTACAAAAGCATGAAGCTTATCCAGAGAAGTGGGGAACTCATCACCAAAAGAACGGCTAAGGGTTTTGCCCAGCAATCCGGCATTGTATTTATAGACTTCAATGGCTACTTCATCTTTGTTTTCAAAATTTCCGTAAATACTTCCTTTCGTTAATCCGGTTGCTTGTGTAATGTCGGACAGCGATGTGGAAATATAACCCTTTGTATTAAAAAGAGTTGCTGTTTTCTCGATGATATGCTGTTTTGTTTTTTCGGCCTTCGACATTATAAATGGTTAAATACTATGCAAATATACAAAAATATACCACTCGGTATATTTTATTTTAAAATTTACGGATACAGATCTTCTGTGTCTTTAAGTTTTGGCTAAAGCCAATAGAATTGTTTTAAAATAAAAAACGGGCTAAAGCCCGTTCCTATTGATATTGAAATTAAGATTTTTAATTTTCCAAAGTAGCATTCAATGTAATCTCAAAGTTGAATGCTGCACTTACAGGACATCCTTCTTCGGCGATTTTAGCAAATTTCTGGAATTCTTCTTCAGAGATTCCCGGAACTTTAGCAGTCAAAGTCAGTTCAGATTTTGTAATCTTTCCAATATTGGGATCAAGAGTGATGACCGAAGTTGTTTTTAATTCTTCAGGATTGTATCCGGCTTGTGAAAGCTCAGCATCTAATTTCATGGTGAAACATCCTGCATGAGCTGCTGCCAGTAATTCTTCAGGATTTGTACCTACACCATCCGCAAAACGGCTGTTGAAAGAGTATTGAGTCTGGTTTAAAGTTGTACTTTGTGTTGTTAAATGTCCTTTTCCTTCTTTGATGGTACCGTTCCAAACGGCTGTTGCGTTACGTCTCATAATGTTTGTTTTTTTGTATTTAGTATTGTTTGATTTTGATGTTACAAAGGTATGTCTGCAATGAGGTATATTCAATAGATAAAAAGACTTAAATATTGTACTTTTTTCCCGAAGAGTAATTTTTTTTAAAATTTGCAGGAGTGCTTCCCGTTTTATTGGTGAAAAGGCGGTTAAAATAAGCCGGATCTTCATATCCAAGAGTATAGGCAATTTCTTTAACAGGTTTATCAGTGTAGAATAATAATCTTTTAGCTTCTAACAAAATTCTGTTGATGATGAACTGGTTGGGGGAATCCAGATTTAAACTTTTAAATTTATGGGTTAATGTTTTTGGTGCCATATGAAGCAGGTCTGCATACTCTGCCACATTATGTTTTTTTCTGAAATGAATTTCCAGATGTCTGCTGAAATCTCTGAAAACATCTAGTTCAGTACCCGGAATTCGGACGGCGTTATTGTCTAAATTCTGTTGTTTCCATTTTCTGGTTGCTCGGATGATCATCTGTTTTACATAGGTTCTGATCATTTCCTCGGCAGAAGAATCTTTCCATTCCAGTTCATCCTGGATATTTTGAAACAGTCCTTTTATAAGACTCGTTTCTGAATCATCAAGCTCCACATAAGGTATTTCGAATACATTATGAAAGAGAAGCCCATCACAAGCTACTTCTTTATCATGAATCTGGATACAGTAGAAATCACGGTTGTAGAAAAGAAGAATAGATTCGTCTTTTCCTTTCAGAATGTTCAGATGCTGATTGGTTAGGAAAAACAGTGAGGGTTTCTTTGTTATGTAATGATTAAAGTCTACGGTAAGCTCATATCCTGAAGGAATAAAAAATACTTTGATATCTGTGCTGAACCGGTTTCCATTGAAATTCTCCAGATTTTCTTCTGAAAATACTTCCAGTCCGAGTCTTTTATAGTGGTCTTCGAAAATAAGCTGTTGCGGCATACTTTAACTTTAGTTTAAAGATACAAAAAAGCATGATTTGAACTCTATTAAATTATTGAAACCCAAATTTCTGATGCCTGGCAGAGAGAATTGGGATAAAATAAATGGGAAATATGTTTTTACATTGATATTATTTTATCATTTTTACAAAGATTTGTGCTGCGACCCATATTATTAACCCTTTTTTATAACTGCCTGTATGAGCGAATTAGAAAATATTCTGAGAGAAATAACTCCACTGTCTCCTGAGGATAGTTTTCTCGTATTTGACAGGATTAAAGCATCATTTGACTTTCCCTATCACTATCATCCGGAAATTGAAATCAATTTTATCTACAAAGGAAAGGGATACCGCAGAATGGTAGGAGATCATACGGGAGAGATCGGAAATATAGAATTGGTATTGGTAGGGCCTAATTTACCGCATTGCTGGGCTAATTACAGATGCAAAAACAGAAAAACCCACGAGATCACGATACAGTTTAATCAGGATTTCTTTCACCAGTCTTTGATGGAGAAAAATATTCTTAAACCTATCAATAATCTGATGAAAGATTCCATCAGAGGAATTCTTTTTTCAGCTGAAACTGCTGAGAAACTAAAAGACTCGTTTCTCAATCTGTCAAAGATGAACAGTTTTGAATCATTCATAGAAATTATGAAAATTCTCAATGAACTGGCTGTTGCTGAAAATAAAATACTTTTATCATCCTATAGTATTGAACTGGAGACTTTTGCGGATAATGATAAAATGAAGATCATCCACGATTTTGTTCATAAAAATTTTGAAAATAAAATCACACTGGATAAAGTAGCTTCCATGGTGAATATGAGCAATGTGACTTTCAATAGGTTTATTAAGAAAAGAACCGGAAAGACTTTTATCAATTATCTGAATGAGATAAGAATCAGCTATGCTGCACGCTGGCTGATGGAAAAAAATCTTACGGTCTTTGAAATTGCTTTTGAAGCCGGATTTAATAATATTGCCAACTTCAATAAGGTATTTAAGTCTATTAAAAAGACAACTCCCACTGAATTTAAAGAACAGTTTAAAGGAGTGAAAAAAATTGAATAATATTCTTTTACAACTTACTTTTTCTGTATCATCAGTTCAAAATAAAATACAAAACCGGGTATTCATATCCGATTTTTTTTGGATAAAATGTAAGATAAATCCCCTTTTTTCTACTGATTTTAATGTGGTGTATTTTGTTGATATATAAATGTTTAGTTGCTTTTTAATAAAATTGCTGAAAAAATAATATCGTTTTATGATAAAATAGTATTATATCAGACTGGTTACAAAATTTAGATTTGTGAATGTGAATTAAATCTTAACAAAACTTTAAATTATTTAATACATAAACGATAAAATTTTGCTGAAAAAACAATAATTTTTTTGTATTGAATAACAAAGCAATGTCATTGATTCTCAATTAAATCTAACGAATCTAAACCTTATGAGAAAAGCAGTTATACCTGTTCTGTTCGTTTTTTCACTTTCTGCGAATGCACAGGAGAAAAAATCGGCCGACACTACGAAGACAAACAGTATTGAGGAGGTCGTAGTCACCTCTTTGGGGATAAAAAGGCAGGCCCGCTCTTTGACGTATTCCAGTCAGCAGATTGGTGGAGATGAGCTTACAGAAGTGAAAACTCCCAATCTATTAAATTCGATCAATGGAAAAGTATCCAACGTACAGATCAACAGAACCAATGGTGTAGGAAGCTCCGTAAGGGTGATCATGAGAGGGAATAAATCTGTAAACAATGCACAGCCATTATATGTAATTGATGGTATTCCCATTATCAACGGAACAGGAAAATCAGCAGATATCGGGCAGTATTCCAATATGCCGGATCCGGGAGATGTACTGAGCTCCATCAATCCGGATGATATTGAAAGCATGAACTTCCTAAAAGGAGCTTCGGCTTCTGCACTGTACGGTTCTGCAGGAGGTAACGGAGCTATTTTGATTACGACTAAAAAAGGGCGTGCAGGAAAAAGTTCAATTACTTACAGTTCCAGCCTTACCGTAGACAGAGCGTACAGCCTTCCAAAACTACAGCACAGTTATTTGTCTTATGATCCATCTGTTGCTGGTCAGCAGCCAGGTCAGGCAGTAGATAGCTGGGGTGCAAAAGGATCTTCAAAGGATTATCTTAAAGATTTTCTGCAAACAGGAACTACATGGGTAAACAGTCTTTCTTTCCAGTCAGGAAATGAAAAATCAACAAACTATTTCTCTATCGGAAATACAACCAATAAAGGAGTGGTTCCAATGTCGTATTTTGATCAGTATAATGTCTCTTTCAGAAACTCAAGTAAGTTTTTGGATGATAAACTGACATTGGATGCCAATTTCATCGGATCATTACAGGAAAGTAAGAACAGACAGACTCCGGGAGCTTCTTTTTCTCCTTTGACAAGTTTGTACTGGTTACCGAGAGGAGTAGATTTTGACCAATACGGAGGTGATAATTATTCTTATTTGGATAAAACGAGATTTTTACCAGCTCAAAACTGGTGGGAAGTAAACCCGGATGGAAGTTTCAAAGGAAATCCTGTGACCCAGAATCCTTACTGGATCTTAAACAGAAACCCGGTTACAGTGAGTAACAAAAATACATACGGTGCCCTTTCATTGTCTTACCAGATTAATCCATGGTTGACTGCAAGAGTGAGAGGAAACTACAGCTGGAATATTTCAGACAGCCAGCGTGATATTGCTGCTTTTTCAGCGCCTAGCTTACTGGCTAATGGTATTAATGGTAGAATGCTTAAAAATACCTATGAAAATTCTTCTACTTATGGGGATGTTTTATTAATCGGTAGCCCTAAAGTAAGTGAATCTATCTCTTTAGATTTTACAGTAGGAGGAAGTATCAATACAACAAGAAATAAGATAGGACAAATTGATAATGCTTATCTGGCAAATCCTAATCTTTTCACCTTGAATAACCTTCAGTGGAATGTAAACAGAGCGCCGGGAGATGGATATCATAATACCTATACGAACATGAAAAAACAGGTACAGTCTGTTTTTGCGAGCGCTTCCGTAGGGTACAAAAATATGTTCTATGTAGACATGACTTTCAGAAATGACTGGGATTCTACTTTAGCATTAACAGGAAGAACCGGATTTGATTATGAATCTGTAGGAGCAAATGCTATATTATCTTCTGTTTTCAAACTTCCGGAAGTTATTAATTTCTGGAAAGTAAGAGGGTCTTATGCCACCGTTGGTTTGGGATTACCTACGAATATCACCAATGCAATGGTTGAATATAATAAAGGATATGTTTATGGAGTAGATGCCGGAACGATTGTATATCCTAAGAGTTCTTTTGCTACAGGGGCAGGTTTTGAGGCATTGCTTCCAAAGCCGGAACTTAATAAAACGTTTGAAGCCGGAACTGAGTTGAGAATGCTGAATAACAAACTGAATTTTGATATTACTTATTACAATTCAAATACCAGTAACCAGTTGTTGGAAACTACAATCCCTTCTTATTTAGGAGGTTTGGCTCCGGGATCCTATTATATTAATGCCGGAAAAATCCGAAATACAGGTTTTGAATCTTCATTATCTTATAAAATCTTTGATTCGGAAAAATTCGGATGGACTGCTACATTGAATGCATCGGCCAATAAAAACAAGATCGTTGAATTATTACCAACAAGCATCAATGTTTCTAAAGACCTGACTTTTTCATTAACCGGAGGTGGTGACTATACAAGATTAAAACTGGGAGGTTCTTTTGGAGATCTTTACGGAATCAAATTTAAAAGAGATGACCAGGGCCGTGTTCTTGTGAATGAGAAAGGGGTTCCTTTAGCAGAGAGTACGCCTTCTTATTTGGGTAACCCGAACCCTAAGTTTATTATGGGATTCAATAACTCATTTAATATTGGGAAACTGGGAATATCTTTCCTTATTGATGGGAAATTCGGAGGTAAAGTATTATCACTTACAGAAAAAGCCAATGATTTATATGGGGTAAGTCAGACCACTGCTGATGCTAGAGATGCTGGAGGCGTATCAATCCCAAATGCAGTGTATGCACCGGGAACTCCTAATGCAGGGCAGGCTTATACTGGGTTGACTAACGCTAAAGATTATTATAAAGCAGTAGGAACAACCGAAGGATTTGGAAAAGGAGTTGATGAAGCCTATCTGTATAGTGCTACAACAATACGTTTACGTCAGGCATCTGTTTCATATATGTTTGATGTTAACTCAAAATATTTGAAAAATGCAACGGTAAGTTTAGTAGGAACCAATTTATTTTTCTTCTATAAGAAAGCACCGTTTGATCCTGAGCAGGTATCAGGGAATACACCTGGTGGAGTGGGAGTAGATTCATTCGGTCTGCCAGTTACCAGATCTATCGGTTTATCATTAAAAGCTAACTTCTAACTTTTACAATTACGACAATGAAAATCAATACTATTAAAACATTGGTATTTGGAGCTGCAGTTCTGTTCTCAGCTTCCGGATGTACTAATGACTTTGACCAATATAATCAGGAAAAGCTGGGAGGCCCTGAAAATTTTTACGCTGACTTTATCGCGGTTGTGAACCCTATGAAATCTATCCAGAGAGGGCTGCAGGCAGATTATCAGTTATATCCTAACCTGAGTGCAGATATGTACAGCGGAATGTTCAGTACCGCAACACCATTTAACGGAGGAGTAAATAACCTTACTTATTCTATGATGGACGGATGGAATAACAGAATTATTGCCAGACAGCAGGATATTTTCAATTATTCTATCATTATCGATAATGCTGCCAAAGGAAACTATCCAGGTGTAGATTTTACGGGAACCCTTGCTGTGAAAAAAATTCTGAAAGTTATTACAGCGGCAAGAGTTTCAGACAGCCATGGTCCTGTAGTTTACAGCAAATATGAAAAACCTAACCCTAACGGAGTTACAGATTTTGATTCTCAACAAGAGGCTTACAACTATTTTATTGCAGATCTTACTGCGGCCATTACAGATTTACAGAAAGTAATTGCAATGTCGGCAGCCCAGAATGTTGAAGATAAGACCTCATTGAAAAGTGCAGACTTAGTATATGGAGGAAATATGGCTCAATGGGCAAAATTTGCTAATTCACTAAAGCTGAGATTAGCCATGAGAATGAGTTATGCTGATCCTGCAAAATCTAAACAATATGCAGAAGAGGCTTTGGCTTCACCTGCAGGATTAATTACTGACAATGCAGATAATGCTTTGATCAGTGTAGGACAGTCAGAATTGAGCTTCATCATTTACTCATGGGGAGACTGTTTAATAGGTGCGCCTTTGATGGCTTATATGAACGGATATAATGACCCGAGACTTTCGGCATATGCAATTCCTGCAAAAGATGCTGATGTTCAGGGTAAATATATAGGAGTGCGCCAGGGAATTGATTTATTAAATGGTAAATCTACTTATGGAGCATTCTCACAACCACAGGCAAAATCTGCCAGCGGAGATTATTTTTCCGGAACTGATGGGAAAATGAAATTATTCACTGCTGCAGAAACATGGTTCCTGAAAGCTGAAGCGGCTTTGAGAGGATACGCAGGAGCGGGAGATATTCAAGCCAACTATACTACCGGAGTTCAACAGTCTTTCGGGGAATGGGGGAAAAGTGCTAATGTAGCTTCTTATCTTGCTGATACTACTTCTACAGAAGCTCCTTATGTTGATCCAAAAAATGCAGAAAATAATGTTGCTGTAGGAAATCCTCAGCTAAGTACCATTACCATTGCATGGAATAACGGGGATACCAACGAAAGAAAATTAGAAAGAATTATTACCCAAAAATGGCTTTCACTTTATCCAAACGGACCGGAAGCATGGGCTGAGCAGAGAAGAACAGGCTATCCGATTCTTTTCAAGGTAAGAAAAAATGACAGCGGTGGAGCAATCAGTACGGAAGCAATGATCAGAAGAATTCCTTTCACTATTGATACCAAAACTTCATTATATAACTACCAGCAGGCTGCACAAATGCTGAACGGACCTGATACCGGAGGCACCAAGCTGTGGTGGGATAAGAAATAAAAAATATTCAGAATCACTCATCAGTAAAGAGACATCTCAATATCAGATTTTTATTTGATCCATTCATTAAGACAGGAGAATAGAGTAGAATCTCCAAAAAAATTATAGTTTCGTTTTTAGTCTGAATGAATTTTTGAGATGTTCTCTTTTATTTAGAATCTTATTTTTAAATATGGGAAAAAACAACTCCGGAACCCGTCGGATCCAGCCAATTCTTTGGATTTCCACATTATACTTTGCAATGGGTGTTCCCTTTGTAACCATTAATGCAGTTTCAGGAATCATGTATAAAGATATGGGTGTTTCGGATTCGCAGATTACATTCTGGACAGCTCTTATCCTATTCTCCTGGACTTTAAAACCACTTTGGAGTCCGTTTTTGGAGATCTATAAAACAAAAAAGTTCTTTGTTATTTCTACTCAGTTTGCTATAGGAATTCTGTTTGCGTTAGTTGCTTTAAGTCTTCCAATGCATGACTTTTTCAAATACAGTATTGCGCTTTTTGCCGTAATAGCATTTTGTGGAGCTACCCATGATGTGGTAGCAGACGGAACATATATTGGTTTTCTTACCAATAAAGAGCAGGCGAAATATATCGGCTGGCAGGGCGCTTTTTACAATCTTGCCAAGATCATCAGCAGTGGTGCATTAGTTTATTTTGCCGGTATTTTAGAAAAAACAAAAGGAGTTACTCATGCCTGGATGATCATTATGGTGATCTATGCATTACTGTTTTTTGTATTAGCGATTTATCACTATTTCATGCTGCCAAAAGAAAACAAAGAAGAAAAGAAAGATGAGAAAACAGTAGGGAATGTTCGTACAGAACTGTTAGAAGTGATTACTTCTTTCTTTACCAAAAAGAAAATTCTATGGTGTATCCTCTTTATCATTCTGTACCGTTTTGCAGAAGGATTTGCGATCAAAATAGCTCCTTTATTTTTTAAAGCTCCAAGAACATCAGGAGGATTAGGATTATCCACTTCTGATATCGGACTTATTTATGGAACCTACGGCTCTGCAGCATTTATCTTAGGATCCGTATTGGCAGGATATTTTATCTCAGCCCGCGGACTGAAAAATTCTTTGATATGGCTATGCTGTGCATTTAATATTCCTTTTGTAGTATATGCACTACTGGCTCATTACCAGCCTTCAGATCTAATGCCTGTGGGAATTGCTGTAGTGGTGGAATATTTCGGCTATGGATTTGGTTTTGTAGGATTGATGCTTTACATGATGCAGCAGATTGCGCCAGGAAAACATAAAACTGCTCATTATGCATTTGCAACAGGAATTATGAATCTTGGAGTAATGATTCCCGGAATGTTCAGTGGGATGATCAGTGACTGGATAGGATACAAAATGTTCTTTATCTGGGTCTTGATTGCTACCATTCCTGCATTTTTAGCCACTTTATTCGTTCCTTTCCCTTATCCGGAAAATCAAAAAGAACAACAAATCAATTAATAATAATTAAAAATAAAAAGTAAAAATACTTTATGACAGCTCAATCAGTAATGATCCCTTGGCAGGATCGCCCGGAAGGTTGCAATGATATCATGTGGAGGTTTTCCGAAAACCCGATCATTAACAGATACGCGATACCAACATCTAACAGTATATTCAACAGTGCAGTAATTCCTTTTGAGGATGGATTTGCAGGAGTATTCCGTTGTGATAACAAGGCAGTACAGATGAATATTTTTGCTGGTTTCAGTAAAGATGGAATCAATTGGGATATTAATCATGACCCTATTGAAATGCAGGCAGGAAATACGGATATGATTGAATCCGATTACAAATATGATCCCCGTGTCACTTTTATAGAAGACCGTTACTGGATTACTTGGTGCAACGGATACAATGGACCTACCATCGGTATTGGATATACTTTTGATTTTAAAGAATTTTTTCAGTGTGAAAATGCATTTCTTCCCTTCAACAGAAACGGAGTTTTGTTCCCTGAAAAAATCAATGGTAAATATGCCATGTTGAGCCGTCCTAGTGATAACGGACATACACCTTTTGGTGATATTTATATCAGCTATAGCCCTGATATGAAATACTGGGGGGAGCACCGTTGTGTGATGAAAGTAACCCCTTTTGAAGACAGTGCATGGCAGTGTACAAAGATTGGTGGTGGGCCGGTTCCTATCAAAACAGAAGAAGGATGGCTGCTTTTCTATCATGGAGTAATTAATACCTGCAGAGGATTCAGGTATTCAATGGGAGCAGCTTTGCTTGATCTTGAAGATCCTACAAAAGTATTGTACAGAACGAAGCCTTATCTGTTGGCTCCGGCTGAATTGTATGAACTGACAGGAGATGTACCGAATGTGGTTTTCCCTTGTGCAGCCCTTACAGAAGGTGATAAAGTAACCGTATATTATGGTGCTGCTGATACCGTAGTGGCGATTGCCTTTGGATATATCTCAGAAATCATTGATTTTATGAAAAAGAATTCAATTTAATACAGTAATATAAAGTTTAGGAAAATAGGTTAATCATCTTAATTTTCCCGTTTTCTGGGAATTTTATAATGGTTTTCCTATTTTTAAACAAAAAAATCTCCGATACCTCTCTTATCATGAAAAAAGAACTGATTATCTGCTTTTTTACAACCCTGTTTTCTGTAGCCAGTGCCCAGCAAAATAAAAATGATGTTTTATCCTGGGTAGACCCTTTCATAGGCACAGGAGGACATGGCCATACCTTTCCGGGGGCAACTACGCCTTTCGGGATGATACAGCTGAGTCCGGATCAGAATACAAAAAGTGGCGACTGGGACTGGTGTTCCGGATATCACTACAGCAGTAAAACGATTATGGGATTCAGTCATAACCATCTTAGCGGAACAGGATGGGCAGACCTTGGAGATATTCTGGTAATGCCTACTGTGGGACAGGTAAAAATGGTTCCAGGAACGGAAGAGAATCCTGAAACAGGGTACCGTTCAAAATTCACGCATGATAAAGAAATTGCTTCTCCCGGGTATTATTCCGTAATGCTGGACAGCTATGGAATTAAAGCAGAGCTTACCGCTTCCCCAAGAGTAGGATTTCATAAATATACTTTCCCGAAAAGTAGTGAAGCCAATATCATTATTGATCCCACTAATAAAATCTTCGGAAATATCTACCATACATTAGTAAGTGTAGAAGGTAATAATAAAATCAAAGGATACTGTTACAGCAACGGCTGGGGAGGTAAACGATTTGCTTACTTCGTGATGGAGTTTTCCAAACCGTTTAAGTCTTATGGCGTGTATGCTGACGGAAAAGTCAAAAATGATGAAAAAATTGCCCTTGCTAAGGATGCTAAAGCATTCGTAAGATTTTCAACTGAAGATCAGGAAAGTATTGAAGTAAAAGTATCATTGTCTCCCGTGAGTACAGAAAACGCACAGGAAAATTTCGATACTGAAGCAACAAATGTTGATTTTGCAAAAGCGAAGGAAACTGCACAAAAGACATGGAGAGACCTTATTGGCAGATTCCAGGTGACAGGAGGTACAGACAGCCAGAGAAAAATTTTCTACACAGGAGTTTACCATACATTCATTGCCCCTAACCTTTACATGGACGTGAATGGAGACTATGTTGCCGCTCAGGAAAACATGAATACAAAATGGTTCACGAATTACAGTACCTATTCCTACTGGGACGGATTCAGAGCAACTCACCCACTGTTAACCATTATGGATCAGAAACATACAAAAGAATTTGCCAATTCCTTGATCAGCAGATATACAGATCGTAAAGACCATATGCCAATCTGGGAGCTTTGCGGCTATGATAACTTCTGTATGTTAGGGTATCACAGTGCTTCAGTAATCTGGGATGCCATTTCAAAAGGAGTTTCGGGGATTGATGCGGAAAAAGCATTTGCCGCAATGAAAGATGCTTCTTTAACAGATAAAATGAGCAGCAGCGATGGTGGCGGAGGCCTTAATGATTATATCAAATTAGGATATACACCATCAGAAAACGGAGCTTCAGTTTCAGCAACACTGGAATATGCATATGATGACTGGTGTATCCTTCAATTAGCAGAAAAATTAGGAAAAAAAGACGAAGCAGAAGTATACAGAAAACGTTCTATGAACTTCCTGAATACCTTCAATAAAGAAAACAATCACTTCTGGCCAAGACAAAAAGATGGAAAATTCTTAGCAGATTTCAAACTTAATGACTGGAAAAAACTGCAGCCACACTGGGTTTCCGGAAACATCTGGGCTTACGATTTCTTTGTTCCTCATCAGATTGACGAAATGATGAATCTGTATGGAGGAAAAAAAGGATTTGAAGAAAAACTGGATAAAACCTTTACAGAAGCGCTTCATATGGAAGGAGAGCAGCATGTGGATATCTCAGGATTCATCGGATCTTTAGGATTTGGTGATGAGCCGGGACATCATGTTCCGTATCTGTACAATTATGCAGGGAGCCCTTACAAGACTCAGAAAATGGTAAAATTTATCCGTGACAATATGTACGCCGCTAAACCTGATGGAATTGTTAATAACGAAGACTGCGGTCAAATGTCAGCATGGTATATTTTCTCTTCATTAGGATTCTATCCTGTGACACCGGGGAAACCTGTTTATGCCATCGGAGCACCACAGTTTCCTAAAGCATCATTAAAATTAGAAAATGGTAAAACGTTCACCGTAATTGCAGACAAGATATCCGACAAGAATATCTATGTACAGAAAATGTTCCTGAACGGAAAAGAATACAAAAGCTGGGAGCTGAACCACAGCGATATTATGAACGGAGGTGAGCTGAGATTTGTAATGGGAAGTAAACCGGTAAAATAAGACTAATAAAAATAAACGAAACAAAAGTATCAATGGAAAGGAGAAATTTTATTAAAACAAGTGCACTGGCAGGAGCCGGATTGCTGTTTACTCAAAATGTTTTTGCTAAAAATTTAGTATTGGACGATTTTCCTGTTGTCCGTATCCCTAAAGAAAAAAGACATTTTACCAGCGAATCTGTAGAAAATGCTATTGCAGCGTTTAAAAAGAAAGTGAAAAACAAAGAGCTGAGCTGGCTTTTTGAAAACAGCTTTCCCAATACATTAGATACTACTGTTTTCTATAATGAAACCAACGGAACGCCTGATACGTACGTAATCACAGGGGATATCGATGCTATGTGGCTTCGTGACAGTTCTGCACAGGTTTTCCCTTATCTGCAGTTTTCGAAAAAAGACGAAAAACTACATAAGCTGATCTCAGGAGTAATCCACAAGCAGACTACTTTCATCCTGAAAGATCCTTACGCGAATGCTTTCTACAACGATGATCAGAAGATCAGCAAATGGAAAGAATACGACCATACCGATATGAAGCCGGGAACCCATGAAAGAAAATGGGAAATTGACTCGCTTTGCTATCCTATCCGTCTGGCCTACCACTTCTGGAAAACAACAGGAGATACAAAACCTTTTGATGCCAACTGGCTGAAAGGAATTAAACTTACCCTGCAGACCTTTACAGAACAGCAGAGAAAACATGATCTGGGACCTTACAAATTTGAGCGTACAACAGCATGGGCAACAGATGGAGTTCCTATGGGAGGATATGGTTATCCGACAAAACCTGTAGGATTGATCAGCTCTATGTTCCGTCCAAGTGATGATGCTACCATCTATGGATTCCTGATTCCTTCCAACCTATTTGCTGTGGTAAGCTTACGTCAGGCAGCGGAAATGGTTTCTCAGATTAAAAACGAAAAAACATTGGCTCAACAACTGAACAGCCTTGCTGATGAGGTAGATGCAGCCATCAAAAAATACGGAATTTACAATCATCCTGAATTTGGAAAAATATACGCTTTTGAAGTAAATGGCTTTGGAAGTTATAACCTGATGGATGATGCGAACTGCCCAAGCTTGCTGGGACTGCCTTATCTGGATGCGGTGAAAGCTGATGACCCTGTGTATTTGAATACAAGAAAATTTGTATGGTCAGAAAACAATCCGTTCTTCTTCAAAGGTAAGCTGGCAGAGGGAATAGGAGGTCCACATATCGGATTGGATATGATCTGGCCAATGAGTATCATCATGAAGGCACTCACTACTAAAGACAAAAGTGAGATCAGATGGTGTATAGATACCTTACAGAAAACGCACGGAGGAACAGGCTTTATGCATGAATCCTTCCATAAAGACGATGCCAAAAAGTTCACCAGAGAATGGTTTGCATGGGCAAATACCTTGTTTGGAGAATTGTTATGGAAAACCTTTAACGAAAACCCTGAGCTACTGACATAGCCCACCCTTTTATATGGTGTATTCATCTGAGATTCCTTCCCAAAAAAGAAGGTGTCAGGGGAATGCTATATAAAATTCAGACACCAAAACACCTTAAAAAAATTATACAATGAAAAAAAAATCCATCTTTACCGCACTGATTGCCATGATGCTTCAGTCAGGTTCTCTGATTAACGCACAACAGCTTAGCCCTACAGGAATATGCTATGTGGAAGTGAACAACAACAACATCCTGAATGCAGGAGCGTACAAACTGCAGACATCGAACAGCTACCTGTTCAATGTGGTGAATATTTTTGCGGCTAACATTAATTATGATACCAGCCGTGGAAGAGCTTATCTCTATTCCAATAATAATGTCACGAAAGTTCTTACCAATGCAGATACCTACATAAAACCACTCCAGCAAAAAGGAATGAAAGTAGTGCTGACGATTTTGGGAAATCACCAAGGGGCTGGGATCTGTAATTTTCCTACCCGTGAAGCAGCAAAAGACTTTGCATTACAGCTTGCCAATACAGTGAATACTTACGGTCTTGATGGAATTGATTTTGATGATGAATATTCAGAATATGGAAATAACGGAACAGGGCAGCCTAATGACAGCTCTTTTGTAATGTTGGTTCAGGAGCTCAGAGCTTTATTACCGAATAAAATTATTTCATTCTATTATTATGGACCTGCAGCTTCAAGGCTTTCCTGGAACGGAGCCAGAGTAGGAGACAATGTCAATTACAGCTGGAATGCGATGTACGGAACATTCTCAGCTCCAAATGTACCACCTCTTACCAAAGCGCAAATTTCTCCTGCGGCTGTATGGATGGGAAATACTTCCAATTCTACAACCACCAGTCTGGCTACCCAGACCAAAAATGGCGGATACGGAGTATTCATGTGGTATGATTTACATGGAACTAATGAAACGTCACAACTTTCAGCAGGAACTCAGACGTTGTACGGAGAGCCAACTGTTTTAAGCACTCCTTTACAATCATGGACACAAGGAACTAATTGTGATGCACCTATCGGATTGTATACAAGCAATCTTACGGGAACAAGTGCAAAACTAAACTGGTCAGCCGTAGGAACCAATACTTATGATATTGATTATAAACCAGCATCTTCAACAACTTGGACCAATGCGGTATCAGCAACAAGTTCCACTTCCGTAACCGTTTCCGGATTAACAGCCAATACCGAATATGACTGGAGAATCAGAACCAACTGCAGCGTGAAAAGCGCTTATATGTTTGCTCCAAGATTTACAAGCACTTCAGGAACAACGCCTACAGGTTCTTATGCTCTGTCTCTGGATGGAAGCACGGAATCAGGAGCTGCCGGAAGTATGAATCTAAGCGGTTCTGCATTATCTTTTGAAGGATGGATCAAGCCTTCATCATTCAAATCAGCATCTCCATATATTTCCTCGATCATGGGAACGGAGATCAGCGACAGCAATTCTGCATTCTTACGATTAGGAGATGCAGGTCTGGCAAATAATAAACTGCAGTTTGTCGTAAGTATTAACAATGTACAGCAAAAACTGGCTTCTGCAACGGTTTTAAATGCCAATACCTGGTATCATGTGGCAGCTACTTATGATGGTAGCAATATGAAATTGTATATCAACGGAGTTCTGAATGCCACTAAAGCACAAACCGGAAGTGTGAATTCAAACGGAGCGTTCAATGTAGGATATTTGTACAATACTTCCCGAAACTTCAATGGAAAGATAGATGAGGTAAGAGTTTGGAAACGGGCTTTGAGCCAGACAGAAATCAGTCAGAATATGTGTAATGTATCCGTTCCGGCTACATCACTGGCTGCCTACTGGAAGTTTAACGAAGGCAGTGGTTCTACAGTTCAGGATACTTCCGGAAACGGAGTGACTTTAACATTAACAGGTGTTGATGCGTCTAATTGGGGAACAGATCTACCATGTACAACAGGAAGTTCAGCATTAGCAAGAACTGCAGGCCAAAAGGCGATAAATGTGGGAGAGATAAGCGTTAAAAATCAAATAAAATTATATCCTAACCCGGTAAGCAAATCTTCATCACTTACAGTCTCTGTTCCTGATGAATACAGCAAAGGGAAATTAACGGTTTATGATTTTAACGGAAGAATTGTAGACACAAAATCCCTGAACTCAGGAGACAATCAATACGAATTAAGCAGAATTTCTGCAGGAAATTATATTCTTCAGTTTGAATCTCATGATGGAAGCTTAAAACAATCCGAAAAACTAATTGTAAAATAATAACCACAGTCATTGGGCTTCGGCCCAATGATTTTTCTACTACAAAATTGATATACTATGAGAAAAAAATCCTTTTTTATTCCCCTGATGGCCTTAATGCTTCAGTCGGCTCCATTACTCAAAGCACAGCAGCTTGATCCTTTAGGTGTCTGCTATGTGGAAGTAAATAATAATAATCCGCTGAATGCAGGTTCCTATACTTTGCAGAATACGAACAGACAGCTTTTTGATGTGGCTATTATTTTTGCAGCGAATATCAACTATGATGTTTCCAAAAACCGTGCTTATATCTCAAACAATAACAATGTTACCAAAGTCCTTAATGATGTCAATACCTATGTAAAACCTTTACAGCAAAAAGGGATAAAAGTATTGCTTGATCTTTTAGGAAATCACCAGGGAGCAGGAATTTCTAATTTTCCTAACCGTGAAGCAGCAAAAGATTTCGCTTTGCAGGTGGCTCATACCGTTTATACTTACGGTCTGGATGGAGTAGACCTTGATGATGAATACGCAGGATATGGAAATAACGGAACAGGGCAGCCTAATAACAGTTCTTTTGTAATGCTGCTGCAGGAATTGAAAGCAGCAATGCCGGATAAACTGATTACATTCTACTACTATGGCCCGGCTACCACAAGACAAACTTATAATGGAGATTTAGCAGGAAATTATATTGATTATACATGGAATGCGATGTACAGTACATACAATGCGCCTGTTGTTCCTCCTCTTAATAAATCCAAAATCTCTGCAGCGGCAACATGGATCCAAAATTCGAATCCAAGTTCTACATCAGCAACTACACTGGCAAGCTTAGCAACCAGTACAAAGAATGACCAATATGGTGTATTCATGTGGTATGACCTGGGAGGAACCAATGTAGCCAGCTATCTGAGCACAGGTTCCAATATTCTTTATAATGAAAATACACTTTTAAGCGGTCAATTATACTCATGGTCTCAGGGACAAACCTGTGATCCGCCATTGGGACTTGATGTTTCCAATGTAACAGGAACTTCAGCAAAACTAAACTGGACTTCCAACGCTTCCCAGTCTTATAACATTGATTACAAACCGGCCAACTCTACAGTATGGACAAACGTAGCCAATAATTACTCAGGAAATAATATTGTCATCAATAACCTTACCCTGAACACCAATTACGATTGGAGAATACAGTCCAACTGCTCACCGACATTAACAAGTACTTATATTTTTGCACCAAGGTTTAACTCCGGAAGTGGCTGCACTACGCCATCAGGATTAACTTCCGGAAGTTTCCTTGGTAATACTGCTCAGCTATCTTGGGATGCAGGAAATGCAACTTCATATACACTGCAGTATAAAACTGCAGCAGCCACCACTTGGTCTGAAATTCCGAATATTACAACCAACTCTTACGCCCTTCAAAATCTTACCCCAAATACAAATTATGTATGGAAAGTACAGGCGGGATGTGCCGGAGGAACTACAAGTACCTATTCAGGAGAAGGATCATTCAACAGTGGCTTTGCACCTGTTACAAGTCCCGGAGCAAGATCTCTTTCTTTCAACGGAAGCACGCACTATCTTAACGCAGGACAATTTAACCTGAGCGGAAATGCGATGACATTTGAAGGTTGGGTAAAAGTGAATGCTTTCAAAACAGGATTCCCTTATATTTCATCAGTAATGGGAGTGGAAGTAGGAGATAATAACTCGGCAATGCTTCGTTTCGGAGATGGAAATCTGGCGAATAACAAACTTCAGTTTATCCTGAGCTTTGGTTCATCACAGGTAAAACTTAATACAAATACAGCATTCAATACCAATACATGGTATCATATAGCAGCCACTTATGATGGGGCAGCAATGAAAATTTATGTCAACGGAAACCTTGATGCCAGCTTTGCCGTAACGGGTAACTTTACAGCAAACGGAATCCTTTATCTGGGAAGAAATTATGACAATTCCCGTACAATCAACGGTTTCCTGGATGAATTCAGAGTTTGGAAAAAAGCACTAACACCACAGGAAATATTGAGTAACAGCTGTAATGTTCCTGCCAACTCCACAGGTCTTGAAGCCAATTGGAAAATGGATGAAGGAAGTGGCTTAGGTGCTTTAGATGCTACGGCAAACACTCATTTTGCCACCCTGATCAATATGACAGATGCCAACTGGAGAACAGATGTGGCATGTGCTTCATCTCTTGCCGTGAAAGATATTGAATCGGTAAAAGAGAACAGTACAGTCTATCCAAATCCTGTGAAAAGAGGAAATGATATTCACTTTACCATCAGCGACAACTCTGCAAGTGAAGTGGCATTGTATGATGTTTCAGGAAAATTATTCAAAAAACAGAGCATTAATCAAAATAATAATGCTGTGAATACACAGGATTTAATCAGTGGTACTTATATTTACAAGATTACATCCGCAAACAGTAAAGTAATTTCAACAGGTAAAATTATTGTAAAGTAAGATTCAGATAATGATATAGTTATCAGGATTATAAATATAAAGTCTGAAATACAAAGCAGACAGACAGGGGCATACTTCTGTTTGTCTGTTTTTTCAGTCACAGGGATGTCTTGAATTTAAAATAAAAAAATAATGCAGAATATTGTAGGAATAGATATCGGAGGGTCGCACATCACATTGGCTCAGGTAGATCCGGAAAAACGTGAAATCATTTCTTCTACCTATGTAAGAGAGCATGTAGATGCTTTCGATAAAAAAGAAGTTATTTTCACTGCCTGGGTTTCCGCCATTCATAAAGTGGCTCATGATCTGGTAAAAGAAAATCTTCTCATTGGTATCGCAATGCCGGGACCTTTCGATTATGAAAACGGAATATCGCTGATGCAGCAGGGAAAATTTATTGATATCTATCAGGTCAATATTAAAGAAGAGCTGGCAAAAAGACTGGATATTTCTCAGAAACAGATTCATTTTGTAAATGACGCGGCGGCCTTCATGGAAGGGGAAGTATTCGGAGGTTGTGCTCAGGGATTCGATAGTGCTTTTGGGGTGACTCTCGGTACAGGATTGGGAACTACCTTCTTTAATGGAGAATTTGCTTCCGATGAAGACTTGTGGGATTCTCCTTTCAGAGATTCTATCTGTGAGGATTATCTGGCGACACGCTGGTTTGTGAATCATTATAAAGAACTGACCGGAGAAGAAATCTCGGGAACCAAAGATTTGTTGGATAAACCTACAGAAATACAGACCAGAATGTTTGATGAATATGCAGACTCTTTATCAGAATTTATTGTGAAATATGTAGATCATTACAAACCGAAAGTCTTAGTTATAGGAGGAAATATTGCCAAAGCTTATCCTCATTTTGAGCAAAGATTTATTCAGAATTTAACAAAGAATAATATTAACTTGCAGGTTAAAATTTCGGCTATATTTGAAGATGCAGCCATTCTTGGAGCTGCCAGCTATGCATTAAAAAAGCTTATATAAATTAACAAACGAAAAGATACAATGAAGTTTATATTTTCTACTTGCTTACTGTTATTACAGGCCTGGGCTTTAGGTCAGAATGTATCTCCCGTAGATTATGTGAATCCTCTAATGGGAACACAATCCAAACCCTCTTTATCCAATGGAAATACCTATCCGGCCGTCGGACTTCCATGGGGAATGAATATCTGGACTCCCCAGACCGGTAAGATGGGTGACGGATGGGCATATACCTACGATGCAGATAAAATAAAAGGATTTAAACAAACGCACCAACCCTCTCCCTGGATGAATGATTATGGCGCATTTGCCATCATGCCGGGAGTGGGAAAAGTAAAATTCAAAGAAGACGAAAGAGCAAGTTGGTTCAGCCACAAAGCTGAGGTTACTACGCCTTACTTTTATAGTGTTTATCTGGCAGATATCAATGTCACTACAGAGTTTACCCCTACGGAAAGAGCCTCTTATTTTAAATTTGATTTTCCAAAGACAGACAGCGCTTACGTAGTTGTTGATGCATTAAACAAAGGATCTTATATCAAGATTTTACCGAAGGAAAGAAAAATCCTGGGTTATACAACGAGGTATTCTACCGGGAAATATGAGAATTTTAAAAACTACTTTGTCATTCAGTTTGATAAAGATTTTGAACTGACGAAAACCTGGAAAGATGATAAGCTGGTTAATGATCAGTTGGAAATTACCAGTGATCATACAGGAGCTGTAGTAGGGTTTAAGCTTAAAAATAAAGAAACGGTTTATGCAAAAGTAGCCTCTTCATTCATCAGTTTTGAGCAGGCAGAATTGAATCTGAAAAGAGAAATCGGGACCAGAAATTTTGAACAGGTAAAAACCGATGCTAAAAATATCTGGAATAAAACATTAGGAAAGATTGAGGTAAAAGGAGGAACAGACCAGCAGATGAGAACTTTTTATTCCTCTTTATACAGAACTTTATTCTTCCCGCAAAAATTATATGAAATAGATGCTCAGAACAAAATAAAACACTGGAGCCCTTACAATGGTAAAATTGTTGACGGAAGAATGTTTGCAGGAACCGGATTCTGGGATACTTTCCGGGCTTTGTATCCTTTCCTGAATCTTGTTTATCCAAGTATCAATGTAGAAATGCAGGAAGGATTAGCAAATGCTTACAAAGAAGGAGGATTTTTACCAGAATGGAGCAGTCCGGGATATTCTGATATTATGATTGGAAATAATTCCGCATCTGTAGTGGCAGATGCCTACATCAAAGGACTTCGCGGATATGATACGGAAGTGCTTTGGCAGGCTGTAAAACACGGGGCCAATAACGCAGGTCCAATAGAAGCTGTGGGTCGTGCAGGAGTAGAATATTACAATACATTAGGCTATGTCCCTTACGACGTTAAAATCAATGAGAATGCCGCAAGAACACTGGAATATGCTTATGATGACTTCTCTATTTATCAACTAGGAAAAGCACTAGGGAAGCCAGCTTCTGAAATTGATATTTACAAGAAAAGAGCCTACAACTACAAAAATGTATTTGACAAAGAAACCGGATTGATGCGTGGTAAAAACAAGGATGGAAATTTCCAGAAACCTTTCAATCCTTTCAAATGGGGTGATGCATTTACTGAAGGAAACAGCTGGCATTACACATGGTCTGTTTTCCAGGATATTGATGGTTTGTCTGAATTGATGGGTGGAAAAAAGAAATTTGAAGCCAAATTGGATGAAGTATTCTCATTGCCACCGGTTTTTGATGACAGCTATTATGGAGGAGTGATTCACGAAATCAGAGAAATGCAGATTATGAATATGGGGCAGTATGCTCACGGAAATCAGCCTATCCAGCATATGATTTATCTGTACAATTATGCAGGAGCTCCTTATAAAACACAATATTGGGCAAGACAGGTGATGAATAAACTATATCACGCTACCCCTGACGGATATTGCGGAGACGAAGATAACGGACAGACTTCTGCGTGGTATATTTTCTCAGCACTTGGGTTTTATCCGGTAACCCCGGCAACAGATCAGTATGTATTGGGAGCACCATTATTTAAAGAAGCTACCATCCATCTTGAAAATGGTAAGAAAATTGAAGTAAAAGCTCCGGAAAATAATGCGGAGAATTTATATGTAAAATCTTTGAATGTCAATCAGCAGCCTTATTCCAAAAACTGGTTAAGCCATAAAGAACTGATGAAGGGAGCTGTTCTGGATTTTAAAATGGATAGTAAGCCTAACAAAGAAAGAGGTTCACAGGAAAAAGATTTTCCGTATTCAATGTCAAAAGAAGAATCAAATAAATAATCTTTAATTTAGAAATACAAAACTGTATGAGTACAGAAAAAAAAGAAATATTCGATAGAGTAGAAAGCATACTGCAAGGACAAGGTTTTAACATCGCAGCAAAAGATGATACAAGACCATGGGGAGGATTCTTTGTGATTGATGAAACGCAGGCACAGGATTTTGCCAACCAGTATTTTGATGGGATTGATGTAGACAACCTTAGAATAGGAGGTAAGCTAAGCCCAAAAATTCTTATCGTAGCTCCTGAAGCAAGATTAAGCTGGCAGTATCACCACAGAAGAGCTGAGATCTGGCAGGTAGTGGAAGGAACCGTTGGTATTAAAAGAAGCAACACTGATGAAGAAGGGGAATTAGGAGAATATGGTCCGAAAGATCAGGTAAAACTTCAGCAGGGAGAAAGACACAGATTGATTGGTCTTGCAGGCTGGGGAATTGTAGCCGAAATCTGGCAGCATACCGATGCAACCAATCCTTCAGACGAAGATGATATCGTAAGAGTACAGGATGACTTTGGAAGATAAATAAAAAATCCGCTTCATTGAAGCGGATTTTTTATTGTAAGGAAACTTGAGGCTGGAAGAAGGAAGCTACTGGAGGTTATCAGAACCTCTAAATATCATAATTAAAATTTGTAAGATTTTATTAGAGAATACCTGTAATTTATTCCAATTAAGAATTCCATCGGCTAATAGCACTCCCAGCTTCATTCTTCCAGCTTCCAGCTTTTAAAACGTCACATCCAGTCCTACATAAAAGTTAGCTTTCATAATAGGAGCATACACCATTCCTCCGTCAAAATAATTTCCGAAAGGATTTTTAAAATCAACAATCGCATTTTTCTGATAATAAGAAGTCAGGTTTTCTCCTCCTACGTAAGCTCTGATCTTTTTATTGAAATTTCTTGAAATCTGAGCGTTCAGAACGGCATAAGATTCAGAATATGTTGCTAACTGAAACTCTGCCGGATTACTTGATGTATCAGGAAGTCTCTGTTTTCCAACCCAGTTTAAAGTGGTATCAAAACTCCAGAATCCTCCATTGTTATTTTTATTGGTAGAATACGCTAAATTCACAAAACCTCTGTGTTTTGCCATGAAAGGAACTTCTCTTCTTCCCCCAATATAATCAGCCTGTACATCATAATATTTATAGGCCAGCCTTACTTCAAGATTTTTTATGGGCATAAAATCCCATTGGGTCTGGAATGAATTGGCAAAAGACTTTCCTTCCAGATTATAGAATGTCAGCTGTTGAGGAGATTTGTCTAAATCTACCAATACCTGATCCTGAAAATCTGTTCTGAAGAAATCGGCAACAATGCTGGATTTTCTTCCGAATAATTTAAATTCCTGCTGTAAACTTGCCCCATAGTTCCATGCAATTTCAGGTTTTAAGCCGTAAATATTTCCTCCATTAGATAAAATATTGATAGCTCTGTTTGATGCAAAATACTGCTGGCTTTCCGCAAATACATTGGCTGTTCTGAATCCTCTTCCCGCGGAAAGTCTTACAATAGTCTGAGGGGTAAAATCATACTTGAAATTAAGCCTTGGCGTAAACTGAGTTCCTGCCAGATTATGGAAATCTACTCTGGAACCTGCTACTAACGTATATTTTAAACCAGTTAAAGTATACTCCGCAAAAATACCCGGTACAATTTCATTTCTTCTCATATCGTCTATCAAATACGTTTCTTTATAACCGTCATATAAGAAACTTGCTCCTGCTTTATACTTATGATTGGTATTTCCGATGATGCTTTCAAAAATTAAATTAGAGTAATAGGTGTGCTGCTGCCCCGCATAATTTCTCAATCCGAAGAAACTATCCTGCTGATGATAAACGTACTGGTTCATCCAGCCGATACTCTGGTAAGGTTTTCCTTTAAAAACATATCCTGTTTTATTCCACACCTGGAATCTTGAGATATCAATTCCTACCCCATAAAAAGGCTGTTTGTCCTGACCAAGCTTTTTATCAAAAGCAACCTGTCCTGCAGTTCTTTCATCTCTGATAAAATTAATTCCAAAGTGAGACCCGAATCCTGATTTTTCAAGGTCATTATAATTCAGCAAATAAGCGGCATTGATCTGTGTTCCTTTCGGTCTGTCCAGAAAACCGTCATGATTCATATCCGTATTCCCGAAAGTTCCGTTTCCGTGAAGAAGGAAAGTCTGCGACCATTTATCGTTGATGGGAGAGACGTTGGTAATATTCACTTCTGCTCTTCCGTTGAAATCAGAAAAAAGATTTAATGATGTTTCCGGAGTTTTTGCATTCTTCAAAAGTTCAGTATTAATCTGTCCTGTTATACTTTCATAACCGTTGGTTACAGTACTTCCACCTTTAGTAAGCTGGATACTTTCAATCCATCTTCCCGGAATAAAGTTGAGTCCATATGCAGAAGCCAGTCCTCTGATTTCAGGCAACTGTTCCTTCGTTAGGCTGGTGTATTTTTGATCCAGGCCAAGCATTTTCAGCTGTTTTGTTCCTGTAACGGCATTGCTGAAAGATACATCCACCGTAGCATTGGTCTCAAAACTTTCAGACAGATTACAGCAAGCAGCCTTTAACAGCTCTTTCTTATCAATATTAAAAACAAGTCCGGCTTCTTTTTTGCTTAAAGCTGTCGCTGCTTTGGAACCTGTTACTACCACTCCGTCAATGCTCTTCTCATGCTGGGAATGATCCTCTTTAGCTGAAGAGGTCTCATGATCTTCATGTTTTGCTTCTTCTTCATAATGTACCTTTGGATTAGGTTCACCAAAAGTAAACTCTCTGTCGTACAGACAGCATCCCGGCAGTCCATTATAAACAGCATCTGAAGCTTTGTATTTTTCATTGTCATGACCCGCATCAGCAATTGCTTTTAAAATTTTATCTGATGAGGTTTTTGACGGGTCAAAATTTAAAGTAACCGTTTGTTTTTCTGCATTCCATTCTGCAGCATTTGCACCGGCATCTTTTGATGCTTTTTCTATTCTGGCTTTACATGAAGCACAGTTTCCCCTTACATAGAATTCGTTTTCTTTTTTATCAGAAACATTAGTATTTGTATGGTGTTCGTGATGGGCTTCCGCTTGTGATGGCTGCAGATCTCTGCTATACAGACAACATCCCGGAAGGCTATTATAAACAGTATCCGGAGCTTTGAACTTCTCATTGTCGTGGCCTGCTTCAGCTACTTTTTTCAGAATATCATCTGTGGATACCTTATCTGTTTCTACAGTTAAGGTTTGAAGATCAACAGAGTAAACTGCTGTTTTTGCACCCGCTTTTTTGGCAGCACTTTCAATTCTTGTTTTACACATCTCACAGTTCCCTTTTACTTTGAACTGATTTTTTGAAAGTGTTTGAGCAGATATAAATTGTGTAAATAGGAATAATGCACCAAGTATAAACCTGGAAATAGGTAATTTCATTTTGTTTAAAAGTTTAAATTAATTAAAAAACAGCTCATTACATAGTATAATGAACTCGTGATATTTTAATTAACCTACCTTAGGAGGTTGCCAGATTTCCTTTAAACGGTCTGAAAGATATGGATCTGAATATTGAAACTGAGGATTCTTATTCGCTTTGTAATAAGACAGTTCCAAACGTAGATTTTTTGAGAAAGGAGTTTCAATAAAAGTATAGCAGGCAACGCATGATGAACAGCAGTCATCATTACATGATTTTGTTTTATCATGTTGGCTGTCTTTTTTTGAAGAATGATTTTTGCAGCAGTCCATTTTCTTGGAAGATTCTGCTTTACAGCATGTTTCCTGCATTCCTTGTGCATAGAAGTTATCCTTGGGAATCAAAAAGACTCCCAGGCAAAACACTATTGCAAGTAGGTGAAACAGCTTCATATCTGCAAAAATACAAAATTTATGGTAAAGGATCACCAACTTTTAGAGAACAGCTGTGCCAAGGCTCACCATGTGCCGGATTCAGTTTGGGTTTTTCACCCATTGCCAGATTCTGGGCAGCTGGTGCGGGAGCAGGCGCTGGTGTTGTCTGAATTACATTTTGTGCAGCTTGTGGAGCTGGAGCAGGTTTGCTGTTTAAAGGCTGTCCTACCGGAATATCACAGCGGTGTCCCGGTTGCCCGTGAGGAGGATTCATTCCGGGAGCCGTTTTTACCTGTTTCCCGTTGTTATCAAGGGTAATTTTCCCTGGAGATACTGCATTAGGATCAATTTGAATGGTGTTGGCTCCATTCACGTTTACATTCTGTGTGGTAGGAGTAGCTCCGGCAGGTTTACTGTTCAGCGGCTGTCCTACCGGAATATCGCATCGGTGGCCAGGTTGTCCGTGTGGAGGATTCATTCCGGGAGCTGTAGCCATCGGAGCAGGAGCAGGGCTGGATTGGATGCCTGCCTGATCCATCAGGGCTGTTTTTGAGGAGGTATTAAGGGCCACGTTGGGCTGGCCAGCGTTGGCTTCTTCTTTTAAATAAGTAGCTCTTTCATCCTTTTTACAAGAGGCAGCTAATAGTGATACGGCGATCAAACCTATAAATGTATTCTTCATATCCATGGGTATGAAACAAAATTAGCAAAACATTTTCAATTGTTTTGCTAATTTTATACTTATAATTTGATTTTTGGATTAATTTTTTACCAAAAGTCTAAATCCTTCTCCGTGAACGTTGATAATTTCCAATCCTTCGTCGTCTTTTAATAATTTACGAAGCTTCGCAATATATACGTCCATACTTCTTGCTGTAAAGTAATTCTCTTTTTTCCAGATCTTTCTTAACGCAAGATCTCTCGGCATGAAATCATTTCTATGGATGCAAAGAAGTTTTAATAATTCATTTTCTTTAGGAGAAAGTTTGTATTCTTTATCACCTACTTTCAGCTGTCTCAACATAGAGTCGAAGAAAATATTGCTGATTTTGAATTGCTCCTGCTCCTCATTTTCCAGTGTAGAACTTCTCTGAAGAATTGCTTTGATTTTATACAAAAGAAGTTCAGTATCAAATGGTTTTGTGATATAATCATCAGCACCCAGCTGATATCCTTTCAAAATATCTTCTCTCATATTTCTTGCTGTAAGGAATATGATGGGTGTATTTTTATCAATCTTTTTTACATCTTCAGCTAATGAAAACCCATCTTTTTTAGGCATCATTACGTCAAATATGCAGATATCGAATTCATTTTCTGTAAATTCTTTAAGTCCCTGCTCCCCATCAGTGGCAAGAGTTACTTCAAAATTATTGATTGTCAAATAATCTTTAAGCACCGCCCCGAAACTCTGATCGTCCTCTACTAATAATATTCTGTTGCTCATAACTTTTAATAATTAATAATTAACATTAAGAATGAACTTCCTCACTCTATCTTCTATATTTTGATATTTGGTTTAACCTTTTTTATAATTGATAAATGATTATTGATAATTGATGTTTTTATCACTTATCATTCATCGTTTATTTCCTAACCCATCGGCAGTTTTATCGTAAAAATACTTCCTTTTCCTTTATGAGAATCTACGATAATCTGTCCTTTGTGCAGTTCTACAATTTTCTTAACGTAGGAAAGGCCTAATCCCTGTCCTTTTACGTTGTGAATATTTCCGGTTTCTTCTCTGAAGAATTTTTCGAAAATTTTGGTTTTATTCTGGGTGTCCATTCCCATTCCTTTGTCGGAAATTTCAATGATATACCAGTGTCCTTCGTTTCTTGTTTCCACATGTATTTCCGGTGCTTCAGGAGAATATTTATTGGCATTGTCCAGTAAGTTGACCAGCATATTCGAGATATGGAACTCGTCTATTTTAAAATTATAATGAGTGGCATTGAATTTCTGAGTAAGAGAACCGTTTCTTTGCTGTACAATCAGATTGAAAGATTCGGTTGTTCTTTTAATCAATTCCCTTACATTGGTTTCTTTTAAGAATAGTTCTACTTCATTCCTTTCAAGCTTAGACATATTGAGTACGTTTTCCACCTGCTTTTTCATCCTTAAGTTCTCCTGCTTGATCAGTTCGGAGTAATATTTTACCTTATCCGGATTGGTGGCTATTTTGTCATTAGCTAATGAATCCGTAGCCACAGAAATGGTTGCCAATGGTGTTTTAAACTCATGGGACATATTGTTGATGAAGTCTGTTTTTACTTCAGCAAGTTTCTTCTGCCTCATCATATAATTGATGGAAATAATGTAAATCCCAAGAATCGTAAGAAGGGACAGGAATGTTCCCAGAAGCATTGGCCAGTTGTTCATCGCAAGGGAATATTCTTTTTTAGGGAATACTAAGGCGAGGCTGTATAACGTATTTTTCTTATCGGCAAAAAGAGGAAAGCTGTAGGTATTACTGTCTTTTTTCTCTTTGTAAGCCTTATTGGCAATGCTTGTAAGCTTATTGTTGCTGTCCAGAACTCCATATCCGAATTTAGCTGTTATACCTCGTATTTTAAGTTCTTTTGCAATAACAGAGTCCAGGGTTTTCGGATCCACTCTTTTAGTAATAGGAAGGTTGTTTCCATATACTTTGACGAATTCTTTCATGGAGTAATCTCCAGTCTCAATCTCCTGATTGATATCTTGCGTCAGAAGTTCGCGATTGGTGGTATCTCTTTTTATTTTATAGGCGGCTTCATCTGTATATAAAGTGGTCAGCTTAATAGAATCTCCTTTTTGGGAAATGGGAAGCTGTGTTTTTTCAATAATATTTTTAGAATAGATAATCTGTCTCTGAGTACCGGAATCCGCCACCTGCTGGATGGTGGTTAAAGATGGCTGTTTGCTGTTGGCAAGAATATTTTTCCTGAAATCTTTATAATCCTGATTCAGGTATTTGTCAGCCTCAATTTCTTCAATACTTTTTGAAGTACTTTCCAAAACTGCATACACTTTATTTGAAAAATCCTGTTCCAGTACGCCGTAATAGCCTTTCAGCCAATAAAATTGGAGCGTTACAAAGACAATCAGTGAGATCGTCATAAACACTGAAATTATTGGGATGAATTTGTTATTCATTATTTAATTATATAGGTTTTGGAAAAATGAATGTTAAAATTAATTGTTTTAAGAGTACATAAACAAAAAACGAGCCAAAAAATTGTTTTTTTTCTCTTAAAAGAGTGTTTTTTAACAATTTTTTATGAATTATCTTTTAGTTGTCATATGAAAAGTCCCTTTCTATAAATAAAGTGCTAACTTTATTAAAAATAAATATTTATGGAATCTAATATCATTTTCAACAAAGATTTTGATGCAGCAAGTACTTATGTCATGAAGATTTATAAAGCTGATGTTTCAACAGTGTGGAACTATTTTACCCAGGCTGAATTACTGGATCAGTGGTGGGGTCCCAAACCATGGAAATGCGAGACGATAAGTCAGGATTTCAGGGAAGGAGGAATCTGGATGTATGCAATGGTAGGACCCAACGGAGAAAAAGGACCTATGTATTCTAAAACTCAGTATGGGGAGATAATGGAACACAGAAGCCTTGACTGGCTAAGTGCTTTCGCGGATGAAGAAGGAAATATCAATGAAGATTTTCCAAGGTCAAAATGGCTGATCGGTTTTACCGGAATAGAAGAAGGAACCAAAGTGACTATTAATATTCATTACCATTCTCCTGAAATTATGAAAAAGCTCATGGATATGGGATTTGAAGAAGGATTTAAAATGGGGCTGAATCAATTGGAAGAATTAATTGGATGAATTTGAACATGTTAAAAAATACTTATTTATAAAAAAGAGGATTTTCCATTGGAAAACCCTCTTTTTATTTATCGACAGGATTAACTTCCTGTTTCATTCTTCAAACTTCCAGCCTTTATAAAAGCTCTTCTTCCTGGAAATACTGAATAATTGCCTTTTTCATAAGAAGGGTCTGCTCATTGGGTCTTAATTCCGGAAGTTCTTCCAGACTTTCAAACTGTGGCCATCCGTCTTCATAATGCGTAAACTTATAATATCCAAAAGGCTCAAGCAACCTGCATACTGCAATGTGAATCAGATTTACTTTATCTTCTTTCGTGTATTTTTGCTGGCCGCTTCCCAGCTCCTGTAGCCCTATCAGAAATAAAAGGGTTTCAATGGGCGGATTCTTCTCAGTCTGAAAATTGTCTTCGAAGAACTGTTCTATCTTTTTCCAATATTCGGATTCGTTCATATAATTGATAAATGATAATTAATAATTGATGTTTTAACGCTTTAATTCTTTACCTAATTTCCTTTTATAGGCAGAGGTCACTTTCAAAATTTCGGTGGCTTCTTTAATAAGAACATCTAAACTTTCTTTTTCAAGTAAATGTAGCTCCTCTATTAACTCCAGCCAAAATAAAGTTTTGTCAGCTTCTTCTACGACAATGCATATTTTAGAATACTTTTCTTTGCTGGATCTTGCTCTGCATATCGCTCTATAGTTACTTGCTGTTGAGGAAACAGATCTGAAAACTTGTTTTCTTATATTTGATATTTTATCAGAATATGAAATGTTAGACAACTCATTAATGATTGCTATGGTTAAAGATTTAGTCTTTTGTGCAAACATCTGATTGTAATTGTTGTCCATATTCATATCAATTATCTTTTATCATTGATCATTTATCTTTAATAGAAATGCATACTCCAGTGCATCTTCTTTCAGAGACTCAAATCTTCCACTTGCTCCTCCGTGTCCTGAGCTCATGTCCGTTTTAAAGACTAAAATATTGTCGTCTGTCTTTAATTCTCTTAGTTTTGCTGTCCATTTTGCAGGTTCCCAATACTGTACCTGAGAGTCATGGAACCCTGTAGTGATGAGCATGTGCGGGTAATCTTTAGCTTCCACATTATCATAAGGAGAGTAGTCTTTCATATAATGATAATATTCCTCATCATTTGGATTTCCCCATTCATCATATTCTCCTGTTGTCAAAGGAATTGTATCATCCAGCATGGTGCTCACAACGTCTACGAAAGGGACTTGTGCTACAATTCCATGGAATAACTGAGGTTCGTAATTAACCACAGCTCCTACCAACAGACCGCCTGCACTTCCTCCCATTGCATACATGTGCCTTGATGAAGTATAATTTTCCTTAATTAAATGCTTTCCTGCATCAATAAAGTCGAAGAATGTATTTTTCTTGAACAGCATTTTCCCATCCTCATACCATTCTCTTCCCAGATATTCTCCACCACGGATGTGAGCGATCGCGTAAATAAAACCTCTGTCAAGCAAGGATAGTCTTACATTTGAAAAACTGGCATCAACAGTATGTCCATAACTTCCATATCCATACAAGAGAAGTGGGGTATCTGCTGATTTTTTGGTGTCTTTATGATATACTAAAGAAATAGGGACTTTTGCTTCCCCATCTCTGGAGTCTGCCCAGATTCTTTCTGAAATATAATTTTCAGGGAAAAACTTTCCACCCAGCACTTCCTGTTGTTTCAGAAGCTTCGTGGTTTTGTCCTTCATATTATATTCATACGTGGAACTCGGCTGTGTAAGAGAGGTGTAGCCATAACGTAGAATCTCTGTATCAAATTCCAGATTGATTCCGATATAAGCCGTATAAGTAGGATCGGAGAAAGGTAAATAATAAGATTCCTGGGTCTTCTCATCAATAATTTTGATCTGAAGTAATCCTCTTTCTCTTTCCTCAAGAACAAGATAGTCTTTGAAAATTTCAAAGCCTTCCAGTAGAACTTCTGCACGGTGAGGGATAACATCCACCCAGTTTTCCATACTGCAGTTGTCAATCTTCGTTTTTACAATTTTGAAATTGATCGCATCATCAGCATTGGTAATGATGTAAAATTCATCTTCATAATGCTCTACAGAATACTCAAGATCATCTATTCTGGGCTGAATTACCTTCCATTCTTCAAATACATTATCAGAAGGGATAAAGCGGTGCTCATCAGAAATTGTACTTGAACTTGCAATGAAAATATACTGTAAAGATTTTGTTTTAAATACATTCACATCAAAAGTATCATCCTCTTCGTGGAAGATCAATACATCGTCTGCAGAATCTGTTCCCAGCTGATGCCTGTATACCTGGAATGCACGCAGACTCTTATCTTTTCTAATATAAAAGACATGCTGATTATCATTTGCCCAAACTGCTTTTCCTGTTGTATTCGGAATTGTGTCTGTAAGAATTTCGCCTGTCTTTAAGCTTTTGAAGTTAAGAGTATAAATTCTTCTTCCCACATCATCTGAAGAAAAAGAAGCCAGCTCATTATTGGGGCTTACTGCTACGCTTCCTACTTCAAAAAATTCTTTGCCTCCTGCCAGAATATTAACGTCAAGCACAATCTCTTCTTCGTTGTCAAGACTTTTGTGTTTTCTGCAGAAAATAGGATATTCTTTACCTTCTTCATAACGTACAATATACCAGTACTCATTAAAAAAGTAAGGCAGAGATTCATCATCCTTTTTATAACGGGCTTTCATCTCTTCAAAAAGCTCTTCCTGAAGGGCTTCCGTATCTTTCATGATGAATTCTTCGTAGGCATTTTCTTCCTCAATATATTTGATGACTTCAGGGTTTTCCCTTTCATTCAGCCAAAAGTAATTATCGGTTCTTTTATCGCCGTGGGTTTCTAATATTTTTTCTATTTTTTTTGCCTGTGGAGCTTTCATCCGGGTATTTTTATTTTTTTTTATTGAATGGAATCTTATACTTTTTCTTCTGAAAGTAAGTAATTTAAGCAGAAATCAATTCAATATTAATTTTTGTTCAAATTTAGGTAAAAAAAAACCATCTTTCCTTTATTGAAAAGATGGTTGATCGTATTTTTATAATTAAAGACTATTTATGAAGTGCTTTAATATACTTTTCAAGGGCCATTGTCATAGAAGGTGTTTCCTTCGTAGGGGCCATTAAATCTACTTTTAATCCTGCTTCTTCTGCGGCTGCCAAAGTCGTGTTTCCGAAAACTCCGATCTTTGTTTCATCCTGCTTGAAGCCAGGGAAGTTTTGTTGTAACGATTTGATACCCTGTGGACTGAAGAAAATCAGCATGTCATAATCTTTGACATTGATATCTGTAAGGTCGCTGCATACGGTACGGTACATAATTGCTCTTGTCCAGTCTACATTAGATGCATCCATGGTTTTTACAATATCCGGACTTAAAACATCTGAAGAGGGCAGCAGATATTTTTCAGTTGGGAATTTTTTGAAAAGAGGAAGCAGGTCTGAGAAGTTTTTCTCCCCAAAGCTGATTTTTCTTTTTCTGTACACAATATGCTTTTGAAGGTAGTTGGCAATTGCTTCCGACTGACAGATGTATCTCATTGTATCCGGAACAGCGAAACGCAATTCCTCTGCTAGTCTGAAGTAATGGTCAATCGCATTTTTACTGGTAAAAATAATACCGGTATACTGCGTCAGATCTATTTTCTGTGTTCTGAGCTCTTTATTGTCAACCCCTTCGACGTGGATAAATGGACGGAAATCAATCTTTATTTTTTCCTTCTTCGCTATATCCAAATATGGAGAAGACTCACTAGGCGCTGGTTGAGAAACCAATATAGACTTTATTCTCATCATTGACATTTATTAAAAAAATAACAACTTCCAAAGCAATAATAATGGTGCGATTTGGAGGGTGCAAATATACAAAAATTTATAATACCATTTCTCGGGAAGAATCTTGTTCTTGTGAAATAAATAGAAAAAAACTTTGAAAATGAATACAAAAGTGAAGAAGCAGAAATAATATAAAAACATTTTATTTCTGTCTATCGGGAAGTAATAATGGGCTACACAAAGAATTATTAGCAAAAATGAAAGAATGAAATAAAATTTTGTGGAGGTAAAATAAAAAATAGTCCATTTTTTTCCGTCTCCTATACTTTGATAAAATAAAAAACCTAATGTTGATTTTATTAAATAAAAAAATAGCACTGCCAGCAAAGTATACCCGAATTTATTAAGCTGATATCCAAAAAGCTGAAGATCGGCAATATATTTCGGGACAATAGGAACGTATTGTGAAATCAAGACGGACAGTGTAAGGGTGGTTACACATGAGGTGATAATCCAGCTGGGAAGGTTATTGCTCGCATCAAAATATTTCTGAAGCAGAAAATCTTTGAGACTGGCATCCCTTTCTATGACGTTCATCATAAAAACATACAAAAATATACAGCCCACGAGGATAAAAATTACCCAGTCATTATTCTCAGGTATTCTTACGTGATTGACAAAGTGTTGTGATGATGGCAAAATTTAAGTTTTTTATTTATTATTTAACTTCATATAACACAATACGGCACAGATTTTCCTGTCACCTGATTCGTGAATTTGCAGTTAAAATATTTGCTCTCACAGATTTTACAGAGTGTTCAGATCTATTGAATAAAAGTTTCTGTTTCATCCGCTTAATCCCTGAGAAATATTTTTGCAAAATTATAGATTATTTTGTATAAAATAAAAAGGTTAAATAAACTATCTTTGCAAACTGAAATGAAAAAACTCGTCATCATCCCAACATACAACGAAAAGGAAAATATTGAAAATATTATTTCCGCAGTTTTTGCATTGGAGGACGACTTTCATATCTTAGTGGTAGATGATTCTTCTCCGGATGGAACTGCAGAGATTGTAAAAGAGTTGCAGAAGAAAAATCCGCATTATCTTCACCTGTCGATAAGACATGTGAAAGATGGCTTGGGAAAGGCATATATTCATGGTTTTAAATGGGCAATTGAAAATAAATATGATTATATTTTCGAGATGGATGCCGATTTCTCACATAACCCGAATGATCTTCCAAAACTTTTTGAAGCCTGTAAAAATGCAGATATGGCCATTGGTTCCCGTTACTCAAAAGGAGTGAATGTGGTGAACTGGCCAATGGGAAGAGTATTATTGTCTTACTTTGCCTCAAAATATGTAAGGTTTGTACTGGGACTTCCCATTCATGATACAACAGCAGGATTTGTGTGCTTTTCAAGAAAAGTATTGGAGGAAATAGGATTGGATAATGTGAAATTAAAAGGCTATGGGTTTCAGATAGAAATGAAATTCAGAGCATTTAAAAAAGGTTTTAGAATTGTAGAAGTTCCTATTATATTTACCAACAGAATTTTAGGAGAAAGCAAAATGAACGGAGGAATTATCCATGAAGCCGTTTTTGGAGTACTGAACTTAAAATGGAAATCAATCATCAACAGATTATGAAACTGATGAAAAAGCTAATCTTTATTTTCGTTTTGCTGGGTCTGTTTTCGTGCGGAGATTATATTGATAAGCCTAAAAATCTGATCGATAAAGAGATGATGGCAGAAATTATTGCCGATCTTGCGATCAATGATCAGGCTATCTTTGTATATCCTGATAAGAATATGGAAGCAGGTACAAGAGCTGTGCTGAAGTCTCATAAAGTAAAATCTGATGACTTTGTAGACAGTTTCAAATACTATGTGATTAAAGAAGAAATGGATGGGATTACCAATGATGCACAGGAAATATTGCTGAAAAAAGATCCCAAAGCAGATAAATACATAAAGGATAAACTGAAACAAAATGGTGTTGTAATGCCTGTCGTAAGGTAAAATGACCCGGAAGTTTCTGCCCTACAAGAATCACTGGTAAAACAGTGTTTTAAAAAAGTATAGAGATGAAATTTTTTAATATAGAAAAAACCTCTGAAGGAAAAGCCAGAGCAGGGGAAATTACCACAGATCACGGGAAGATTCAAACTCCCATTTTTATGCCTGTGGGAACTGTAGCAAGTGTGAAAACAGTTCATCAGAGAGAATTAAAAGAAGACATTAAAGCTCAGATTATTCTGGGAAATACTTACCACCTCTACCTTCGTCCCGGAATGGAGACGATGCAGGATGCCGGTGGTTTACATAAATTCATGAACTGGGATCTTCCGATCCTTACCGATTCCGGAGGTTTTCAGGTGTTTTCACTGGCGAGCAACAGAAAGATGACAGAAGAAGGTGCGAGATTCAAATCTCACATCGACGGTAGTTACCATATGTTCTCTCCGGAAAGATCAATGGAGATTCAAAGACAGATCGGAGCCGATATTTTTATGGCTTTTGATGAATGTACTCCTTATCCTTGTGATTACAACCAGGCAAAATCATCTATGGAGCTTACACACCGTTGGCTGAAAAGATGTATTGAATGGACGAATGATAACCCTGAATTATACGGGTATAAACAAAGACTTTTCCCAATTGTTCAGGGATCTACCTATTCCGATCTTAGAAAAATTTCTGCAGAAGTAATTTCTGAAGCAGGAGCAGAAGGAAATGCCATCGGAGGACTTTCTGTTGGAGAGCCGGAAGAAGAAATGTACAGAATTACAGATGAAGTAACAGACATTCTTCCAAAAGAAAAACCAAGATATTTGATGGGAGTAGGAACTCCATGGAATATTCTTGAATCCATCGGGCTGGGAATTGATATGATGGATTGTGTAATGCCAACAAGAAATGCAAGAAATGCAATGCTTTTCACATGGCAAGGGGTGATGAACCTTAAAAACGAGAAATGGAAGCGTGATTTTTCGCCTTTGGACGAATTCGGAACCAGTTTTGTGGATCGTGAATATTCAAAAGCGTATCTTCGCCACCTGTTTGTATCCAAAGAATATCTGGCAAAACAGATTGCTTCGATTCATAATCTTGCATTCTACCTGGATTTAGTAAAAGTAGCCAGAGAACATATTATTGCAGGAGATTTTTATGAATGGAAAAACTCTGTAGTACCAATTCTTAGACAAAGACTGTAAGAAAATATGCTTAAAATTGTAGACAGATATATCATTAAAAAATACCTTGGAACTTTTAGTTTCATGTTGGTATTATTGTCTATAGTCGTATTGGTTATTGATGTTCAGCAAAAGATTCCAAGGATAGAAAATGCCAAGGCCATTGATCCGAAACTGGATCTGACCTATTTCCTTATCCATTTTTATCCCTTCTGGATCATCAATCTTGTAGTGACTTTCCTTTCCATTCTGGTATTTATATCGGTGATTTATTTTACCTCCAGGATGGCAAATAATACTGAAATTGTTGCTATTATCAGTAGTGGAGCCAGTTTCCACAGATTTTCCAAGCCTTATCTGGTTACCTCTATTTTTATTGGATTGATTGCTCTTGTGGTGTATCATATGGTGCTGCCATGGGCTAATATCAAGAAAAATGAACTGGAAGCTTATACCTATAATGCAGCCAATAAAGAAAAGATTTTAGGAACAGCACCCGCTTCTTCACAGCTGAGTAAAACGGAATATATTTTCGTTGATTCATGGAATAAAAGAGAAAAAAGAGGATCGAGTTTTGTCTATCAGAAATATGATAAAGACAGAAAAATGACCTACGAGCTGAAAGCAAGCGAAGTATATTGGGATAAAACAAAAAAACAGTTTGTTCTTAATAATTATCTTGAAAAAACCATCAATAAAGACAATACCGAAAAACTAGGAAACGGAATAGAATTAAGAAAAAATTACGGCCACTCACCGGAAGAGCTTTTTCCTAACGAGCTTTTGGGGCAAAATAAAACCACACCGGAACTTCTGAAATTTATTGAAAGAGAAAAGGCAAGAGGAAACAGTAACCTGAATTCCTATCTGAATGAGCTTCACCAAAGAACATCAATGCCTGTTTCCATCATTATTCTTACTTTCCTGGCGCTTTCCCTGTCATCACAAAAGAAAAGGGGAGGATTGGGAGTTAATCTGGCCATAGGGATTTCGTTAGCCTTTATTTTCGTGTTTTCATTTGAAGCTTTAAAAGTAGTTTCAGAAAATAAAAGTTTGTCTCCGGCTGTAGCGATGTGGCTGCCCAATCTGGTATTCCTTCCGCTTACTCTTTACCTTTATATCAAAAGAGCCAATCAGTAAAGTAATTTTACTTCCTTGTGATAAAAGGAATGCATTCCGTCTTCCAGTTCGATCCAGAGTTCACCCTTCTCATCTGCATTTCGGATAATGCCATTTTGTCGCTCTTTTTCAATTTCAAAGACAGATACCTGATCTTTTCTGAAAAGGTTTTTATTAAACCCATCCAGAATTTCCTGGTCAGAAGGAATGTTTTTTAGTTTTTCAGACAGGAATTCATGGAGATTTAAAGCCAGTTCTTCAAGGTCAAATTGTATTCCCGTCTGGGTCAGAAGTGATCCGGCATTGGATATTTTATCAAAATCTTCCTGGAGAATGTTGATTCCTGCTCCTATGATGAAATAATTATTTTGATTAATTTTTTTCTTTTCTATTAAAATTCCAACGATTTTTTTACCTTTAAGGATGATATCATTCGGCCATTTGATTTTTACCTCAGAGTCAGACAATTTGGCAAGGAAATCCCGGATCACCATTGCGGTATAATAATTGAATATAAAGTCGGAGCACAGGATGTTCTGAGTACTCACTGCCAGCGTATAAGCCAGGTTTTTTCCGGCAGTCTGAGTCCAAACATTTCCATACTGACCACGGCCTTTAGTTTGATTAAAAGTATGAAGCCCTATAAAATTTGAATTTCCGTAAAGTAAAAACTTTGATATTTCGTCATTAGTAGAAGAACATTCTTTCAGGTAGAAGAGTTGGCTCATTTAAGAAAAATTTAAGACATTAGGAGGGTAAAAGTAAGGTTAAAGTAAAGAAAAAACAATAAATTTGCAGATTATAGTATTTTTTTAATGAATAAAACAGCAGAAAAACAAGCGTTAATAGATAAAATCGTTGAAGCTATCCAGGATGTAAAAGGAGAAGACATTATGATCTTTGATCTTTCCAACATCGAAAACTCCGTAGCAGAAACGTTCGTGATATGTAGCGGAAACTCAAATACACAGGTAGCTGCATTAGCAGGAAGTGTAGAGAAAAAAGTAAGAAACGAACTGCAGGACAGACCTTGGCACGTAGAAGGTACTGAAAATGCGATGTGGGTATTGGTGGATTACGTTTCAGTGGTGGTTCATATATTCCAAAAACAGGTACGTGAGTACTACGATATAGAAGAGCTTTGGGGTGACGCAGTCATTACCAAAATTGAAAATGAATAATAAAAATTTAAAAAGTCTAAATGAATAATAAAGGATTCAACTGGTTCTTTCCTATTGCAATCATAGCTCTTTTGCTTTTCTTTGGCTCCAATTTCCTTGGAGGCGATACTGCAAAATCTATTGATGAAGATGGTTTCTTTAGAGAAATGCAGGCGGGCAAAGTCCAGAATATAATTATATACAAAGACATAGAGAAAGCGGATGTTTTCCTAACAAAAGAAGCAAAATCGGCAATGGTGTCCAAAGCCGGAAAAGAAAACAACCCACTTTCCGTCCTGGACATGGCTCCTAAAGCAGATTTTTCTGTGAAATATGGAGACCTTCAACTTTTCCTTCAGAAATTTGAGCAGGTCAAAGCCAGCAATCCGGTTATTAAAACAACTAAAGATTACGGTACTGGAAAAAGCGCATTAATGGATATTTTAATTCCTGCGCTGGTTTGGATTTCTATCTTAGGATTATTCTACTTCCTTCTTTTCAGAAAGATGGGCGGAGGCGGAGGCCCTGGCGGACAAATCTTCTCTATCGGAAAATCTAAAGCAAAACTTTTCGACGAAAAAGAAAGAATTCAGGTAACATTTAAAGATGTTGCAGGATTGGAAGGTGCTAAAGAAGAAGTTCAGGAAGTAGTAGATTTCTTGAAAAACTCTGAAAAATATACAAAACTGGGAGGTAAAATCCCTAAAGGAGTTCTTTTGGTAGGCCCTCCGGGAACAGGTAAAACCTTATTGGCAAAAGCTGTTGCAGGTGAAGCTAAAGTTCCGTTCTTCTCCCTTTCAGGATCAGATTTCGTTGAAATGTTTGTTGGGGTAGGAGCTTCCAGAGTAAGAGATCTTTTTGCTCAGGCTAAAGCAAAATCTCCGGCAATTATCTTCATTGATGAGATTGATGCTATCGGACGTGCAAGAGGAAAGAATAATTTCTCTGGCGGAAACGACGAAAGAGAAAATACATTGAACCAGCTTCTTACCGAAATGGACGGTTTCGGAACAGATGTCAATGTCATTGTAATGGCGGCTACCAACAGAGCGGATATTCTTGATAAAGCATTAATGAGAGCAGGTCGTTTTGACCGTTCTATCTATGTGGATCTTCCGGAACTTCACGAAAGAAGACAGATCTTTGATGTTCACTTGAAAAAAATCAAGCTTGATGATAATGTAGATAGAGATTTCTTAGCAAAACAAACTCCTGGATTCAGTGGGGCAGATATTGCTAATGTTTGTAATGAAGCAGCATTAATCGCAGCAAGATATAACCATACTTCTGTTACGAAACAGGACTTCCTGGATGCGGTAGACAGAATTATCGGTGGACTTGAGAAGAAAAATATGGCCATCAAACCATCTGAAAAGAGAAGAGTTGCTTATCATGAAGCAGGTCACGCTACAATTTCCTGGTTAGTAGAACATGCATCACCACTTTTAAAAGTAACAATTGTTCCAAGAGGACGTTCTTTAGGGGCAGCATGGTATCTTCCGGAAGAAAGACAGCTTACCACTACTGAGCAAATGCTGGACGAAATGTGTGCAACATTGGGAGGTAGAGCCGCAGAGCAGGTAATCTTCAACAATATCTCTACAGGAGCACTTTCTGATCTTGAAACAGTAACGAAGAGAGCTCAGGCTATGGTAACAATCTACGGATTAAGTCCGAATATCGGTAATATTTCTTATTATGACAGTTCAGGACAGTCTGAATACTCATTCGGAAAGCCTTACTCTGAAGAAACAGCTACCAAAATTGATGCAGAGATCAAATTGATTATCGAAAATCAGTACGAAAGAGCTGTAAGAATTCTTGAAGAAAATAAAGATAAACTGGATGCTCTGGCAAATAAATTGTTGGAAAAAGAAGTGATCTTCCGTGAAGACTTAGAAGAAATATTCGGTAAGAGAGCATGGGATCCTGAATTGACAGAGAAACCTGTTACCAATACTATTCCTGAAAAAGATCAGCCAATAGCAGAGGAAACACCTCAGATCAAAGAAAAAGAAGAAGAAAGCGAAATTCAGGCTCCAGAAAGCCCAACACAGCTTTAAGACTCTAAAAAATAGAATTAACAAAAACCTGACAACTGCAAAATTGTCAGGTTTTTTCATATTTGAAGAGATATTTTGGACACTATTGTAATTTATTTTCTATTTTTGTATAAAGTTGACTAAAAATAGATTAAGTTGAATTTATTCAAGAGGATTGTAAGCAAACTTACCAACCAGCCTGAAGAAGAGGACAAACAGAGCCTGGAGAAGCTTGGGGATTCGCTGAAAAATGCGGATCTTGACTATAAGTTTGCGCAATTATTTACGCATTCGGGGGGATTTTTTAATTATTGTGCAGATGAAGCGGAAGCTCTACAAACTTTAAATCAAATTATCAAAATAGAAGGTATTAACAACCTTTTCTGTTGGGATAAAGAACTTCAGAACTTTTTGAATGTTGTGAAGTCTACTTATACTTCAGAACTGCAGTCTTCTAATGAGGCCGCATTCATTACTTGTGAATACCTGATTGCCTATGATGGCAGAATCATGCTTTCTCATAATAATATCCTTCATTATCATTCTTCAAGGCTTCCTGACAAAATTATTATCATTGCCAATGTTTCTCAGATTGTGAACAACCTGAATGATGCAATGGGGAAAATAAAAAGAAACGGAAATATCAAGAACCTTACTTCCATCAGCGGAAGCCAGTCAAAAATGGACAGTTCTTCCAATGCCAATACAAAGCTGTTTTTATTGCTGCTTGAAGATTAAGCAACCACTTCTAAATTTTAAATTTTGGACAAAAACCTCATTCAAAGAACCGTATCAGGGATAGTGTATGTAGCCGTCATTATTCTTTGTTCTACTCCGTTGGGAGCACAGCTGCTGAACAGTATTGTACCTGGTCTCATTAAACAGCAGTATCTTTTTTATGGCTTAATGAGTCTGTTGCTGATTGTGGGAACCTGGGAATGTGTCAAAATCATGAAATTTGGAAACGGATATGAAAAATGGGTGGTATTCCCATTAGTCATGTTTATTTTCTATATTTTTTCCAAAAGATATTTTAATCACGATTTCTTTTTTGATTTCAGGCTTAGTGAAATACTGGCACTGGCGCTTATTGGGATTGCTGTGGTTACTTTATTCAAATATCCTAACGAATTATACTTCGACAGTGGGAAACTCATTTTTACCGTTATTTATGTAGCTCTGCCGTTCAGTTTCGCATTGGGGCTTCCAAAGTTCTCCAGCTATACAGACGGTTTCTCCCTGGAGGTTCTGTTTCTGTTTATCCTAATCTGGAGTAGTGATACCTTTGCGTATCTGGTAGGGAAGTTTTTCGGTAAACATAAAATGGCTCCTAAAATTTCTCCTAAAAAAACATGGGAAGGATATGCCGGAGGTGTAGTTCTTACATTGGTTCTGTCTTACTTTATTGAACATTATCAGCCTGAGCTGAGAGGAAATTGGATGATTGTAGGATTTCTGGTTGCTGCCTTTGCTCCTTTGGGAGATTTGGTAGAAAGCCAATTGAAAAGAAATTTCGGTGTAAAAGACAGTGGAAACATCATTCCTGGCCATGGTGGAGTTTTAGACAGGCTGGATAGTTTTATTATCTGCGTTCCTGTCGTATATTTGTACTTTATTTTAGAAAAATTTATTTAGTCTCATGAAATTACATAGAGAATCAAAAGGAACGATTACCGTTGCAACCCTGCTTTTTATTATTCTGGGTGCGTTAGCAATTTATTTCCTTGAAATATGGTCACTGGTGATCATTATGCCTTTGTTGGTTATTTACGGTTTAGTTTTCTGGTTCTTCAGAGTTCCGGATCGTAATATCCTTGATCACAAAGAAAACGTAATAGCTCCGGTAGACGGAAAAGTGGTAATGATCAAAGAAGTGGATGAAGATGAATTTATAAAAGGAAAAGCCATCCAGGTTTCTATTTTCATGTCTCCACTGAATGTTCACATCTGCAGGTATCCGGTTTCGGGAGAAGTGATTTATAAAAAATATCACCCGGGAAAATATCTGGTAGCATGGCATGAAAAGTCTTCTACGGAGAATGAAAGAACTACGGTAGCCATACAAACGATGACCAATCATAAAGTAGTCTTCAGACAGATTGCCGGATATGTGGCAAGAAGAATCGTTTTCTACTGTAACGAAGGTGATAAAGCAAAAGCCGGGCATGAGTTCGGATTTATTAAATTTGGCTCCAGAATGGATGTATTCCTGCCATTGGATACTGAGATCATCTGCAAGATTGGTGATATTACAAAAGGAGGTGAAGATATAATCGCCAAACTGAAAGAAAATTAATAGTATTATCGTATATAAGATCAAAAGAGAGCCTTTATAGCTCTCTTTTTTATTGAGTAAACATGAATCTCATTTGAGTGTTTTAAGTTTAAATTACGCATGAGTAATATTGCGTATCAGAAGATAGATGCTTTTTCGTTGAGATCAATAATTTTGCATGCTTAAAAACACAAGCTCATGCTTTTAAGTGATGTGAGGTAAATGCTTATTAATTTCTTGTTAAAAATGGTATTTCATTTGATAATTTTAATAAATTGTAGCTAGAAAACACCTTAATCATATCCTTTTTAATGCTGAAAAAGACGATACATTTCGTGTTGTAGATTTTTTTATTTTGCATGAAAGGTTGTTAATATTGGAAAATTTATGCTTTCAGGAGTACAAATACCAACTTAAGCTTGTGAAAGCATAAAAAAACAACAAGATGATTTATAAGTTTTTCTTTAAGATGATCAACGATGAAACAGAGAAGATGGATGACGATTTTGACAGTAATTATCTGCATCTTATCAATCGTTATCTGCTTTTACTGTTTTTCATATTTCTGTTTTATTCCATTTTTATTATTGCTTTTTTCGGAGATATGTTGATCTCAACATTTCTTACCGTAATTACCTTTTTCTGGCTGTTTCTTATGGCTATAAAAGGAAAGACCAGGCGCTTTAAAAAGGTTTTGAAAACTTCTATTATCGGTACATTCGTTTTACTGACTTTTATTGTCAACTTTTTTAATATTTATACTTACAAGAATGCAGGGGTAGAATATTTCTACTTTTGTCTTCTGTTTGCGGTTCCTTTCTTCCTGAATTATAAAAAAGATTCTTTTTCCATCTTCTTTATTACTTTCATGATCAGCATCAATTTTATAGTGTGTCTGTATTTTGATTTTGATTTTCTGCCTAAAAGCCGATTTATAGAAAAAGAAGATTTTAAAACAATAAAACTGTTGAATATTTTATTTTCTATTGCTTCCTTTTTGATGGATATTGTCTTTATTACCCAGAAGGATGCCCTTATCCATGGCTTAATTACGGACAGAAAAGAAAAAGATTCTACCATCAAGGATCTGGTGAAAACAAATACGGAACTTATGAAGCACCAGATGCTTATCAATCATCTTTCAGAAGAAAATATCCAGGAAATTTTAAGTCTGGCTGAAAATAATTCGCCTATGTTTTTTGAAAAATTTCAGGTGTTTTTTCCTCATTTTATTCCTGATATTTTAAAAATAAATCCTAACCTTATCCATTCTGAACTGTATTTCTGTGCTTTGATGAAGCTTGATTTTGATACCAAGAAAATAGCACAATGTACCAATAACAGTATTCGTGCGGTAGAAAGTAAAAAATACAGAATCCGGAAAAAACTGAATATTTCCTCAGAAATCAACGTTAATAGTTTTCTTATTAAAATTTAAACAAAATTCCGATTTTTGTTACTTATACGTAGTGTTGAGTAGTATTTGATGGCATTTTTTGTTTTTCTTGTCGATATTTTTACTTAAAAATATTGTGATGAATATTAAGAACATTCATATTGGGAGTCTGATCAAATCCAAAGTAGAAGAACATCAGATTTCAATGGAAAGAATTTCCCGATTTTTAAACAGAACGGAAGATGAAATAGAAATGATGTATCATGCAAGAAGCATGGATACCGATGTTCTGTTGAAATGGTGTAAGCTTTTAAAATTTGATTTCTTTAGGTTTTATACCAGCCACCTGATTTTATATGCTCCTCAGTCAAGAATTGATAATACAGCCATCCAAAAGGGAAAGGCGATGGTTTTCCGGAAAAGTATCTATACCCAGGAAGTAAAAGATTTTATACTTGAAAAAATCGAAAGCAGAACAATGACGGCTAACGATGTTGTGGAACGGTATAAGATTCCTAAAACCACCTTATATAAATGGATGAAAAAAATATAATATGATGCCTGACTATAAGCAGATTTATACTGATATTCTTCAAGAAAAATTCCCTGAAAAATTAATAGACAACACCATCCGGTTTAAGCTGGAAACACTCCATTCTGCCATTAATATTCTGAAATTTAATCAAATAATTTTTGGTGAACCTGAATATACGGTGGGACGCAACAGCCAAAGACTCCGTTCTTATGACGAAGAATCTATTTTGAATATTCTTAGTTATCAGAAAAGAAATGAGCTTACCAATCTTCAGCTGAGTCATCATTTTAAAATAAGCCGAAATACCATTGCCAAGTGGAAAATCATTTTTAAAGTATGAGTAATTGTGTTTCATTTAATCTCTTGGTGTTATGATTTTAAATAAATAATCAATAATGATATTTGTGTTGCTTTTGTTCTTGTTTTTGAATTTATGTTTGATATTTGTTGAATAATTCAACTTTTTCTTAGTGCTTTTTTACGATTGTAAGTTGTTGACTTTTTGTGAGTTTTACTACGCGTGAGTAGTATTGCGTAGTGGGAATTAATTAGTAATGGTCTGTGAATGATAATTTTGTGATGGTTAAATGACTGAACTGCTTAGTTGAAATTTTAATCATTAAACAATTATAATTCATACAATGATGGACACAAAATTTACAATGTTCCCAATCAAAGTCTTGCTGATAGCAATGCTCTTTGCTTTTGGAAAAATTTATTCACAGGCTAATAATGGAGCGGTAGGAATTAATACTACTGTGCCCAATTCAAACTCTGTTTTGGATGTTGTTTCAGGAAATAATAACAAAGGAGTACTTATTCCGAGGCTAACTGAAACAGAACGAAATGCAATTGTAGTTAATCAATCCAAAGATGATGGCTTGACAATTTACAATACCACCGAAGATTGTTTTAATTACTGGAGCCTTGCTGACAACGAATGGAAAAGTGTCTGCGGACAAATGGGGAAAGCTGTTTTTACCATAGACTGTTCCTCTTCCAAAGCAATGGGAAGCTACGTGAAAGGGAAAGAACTTACCAATTCGAATTACCTGAGCATTGCTGTTAATGTTACAAAACCAGGGAATTATACCATTTCCGGAACGACAACAAACGGATATAACTTCTATGGAACCGGAGTATTCCTTAATGCCGGAACACAAACCATACAGATTCCGGGACAGGGTGCTCCTCAGAATATTCAGACTGATAATGTAGCCCTTGAAGCCAACGGAACTGCTGTTACCTGTACTCCTGCCATTTCTATTGCGGTACTGAGCCCTTCAGGAACCTATACTATGAGCTGTGGAAGTGCAACGGTAAACGGAGTCTATAAAGTAGGAACAGCTCTTACAGCTTCCAATACGATTACTTTGCCAGTGAATGTTTCAACACTTGGAAGTTACACCATTACCACCAATACTGTTGATGGAATTTCTTTCAGTGGATCAGGAGTATTTGCTGCTACAGGAAATCAGAATGTTACACTGCAAGGGACAGGTACACCTTCCTCCACCACTGTAAAAACAATGACCATTACTTCTGACAGCCAGGGAGGAGTTTCCACCACATGTACTGTCAATGTGATTGTGGTGGTTCCCAAGAAAAAACTTTTAACCATTGGTACAGCTCCAAATGGTTGTGGATATAATGTATCAGGAACTTCACCATCGGGTATGGTGACTAAAGCTGCCGCTAATTTTGGAACACTGGCAAACAGTATTGTAAAATATGAAGGATGGGATCAGATCATAGACGGTACAGACAGTCCAAATGCCACACAGCTGACAACCTGGACAACGGGAGCAAATCCTGTAGATATTATTGTTATTGGATATGCATGGGGAATGAATGCTGCAGAAGCTCAGGTATTAAAAAATTATCTGGCAAAAGGAGGGGTAATCGTTGCTTATTCTGAAAGTAATAGCGGAATGCAGAACCTTTTCAGAAATGTTTTTGACGGATCAGTAAATACCGGAAGTGTAAACAGTGCGGGAGCTATCTATAAACTTCCACTTACCAATGACGAAATACTGAATGGTCCTTTTGGTGATATAAGAGGATTACAATGGGGTGAAGATGCTTCTTCCACAACATATGCAACAGGGCTGCCTTCCAGTGAAATTACTGTATATTCAGGAGATACAAATATTTCTACAGCTTCACCCACTGGAAATGTAGGTCGTGTAACAGCATTTAAGCATAACACGCTGAACTTTATCTGGGTAGGAGATGGAGGATTTAACTCTCAGTGTGGAACTGTTACTTCTCCCAATACTTCAGATACGATATGTCCATTCTATGCAGATACGAACTATAAACCAATTCCTAAACCCAACTATGGAAATGGGGCAGCTGCCTATGAAATGAATGTATATAACTCAATATTCTATGCAAATGCTCTTGCCTGGGCAATTAAAAAGGCAGAATTCAGTGGAATAAACACAAAATGATAAGGTTTTTTAAAGATGGCTCCGGCACGATTATTCGTGCCGGAGTTTTTTATTTTATATATCTTTTAACCTCCTGTGTCAGGTGTAATATAAATTCCACAGGGATATCCTCTTCTGTATCGATAAGTAGAATTTTGAACTTCTTTCTGCCATCCTGAATCAGTTCAGGATAATCAAGTCTGTCGCCGTGATAAAAACTCAGATAGTGTTTTTGGTATTTTTTGCTGTAATAGAAGTAGCACAGCATTTTCTTTTTGTATTTAATAAACGGAAGTCCGAAACTGAATGTTTCTGTTATATTTTCCGGATCTGAGGCTAAAATAGTATCGCGCAAAAACAAAAGAGTACTTCTTTCAGGCTCTTCGATTCTGTAGAAATACTCTTGTATGGGGTTCATTTTATTCAGTTAAATGATTAGTCAAAGTTTTGAAGTTCAACCAGTTTGTGGTATACGCCTCTTTTAGCAATCAGATCATGGTGTGTTCCTTGTTCTACAATGTCACCTTTTTCCATTACCACAATCCAGTCTGCTTTCTGAATGGTTGAAAGACGATGGGCAATAACTAAAGAAGTTCTGTTTTCCATCATTTTTTCCAGTGCATCCTGTACAAATCTTTCAGATTCCGTATCCAGTGCAGAGGTGGCTTCATCCAGAATCATAATAGGTGGGTTTTTCAACACTGCTCTTGCAATAGAAACCCTTTGTTTCTGACCTCCGGAAAGCTTTCCGCCATCATCACCGATATTGGTATCATATCCTTCTGGAAGATTGGTGATGAAGGTGTCTGCATTAGCAATTTTAGCGGCTGCAATCACTTCTTCTCTGGTGGCATCAGGTTTACCCATCAGGATATTGTTGTAAACGGAATCATTGAATAATACAGATTCCTGTGTTACCATTCCCAGAAGTTTACGGTATTCCTGTAATTTTAAATGCTTAATGTCTGTTCCGTCAATCAGAATTTCTCCTTCCGAAACATCATAGAATCTTGCTAAAAGATTGGCAATAGTTGTTTTACCACTTCCGCTTTGCCCAACAAGAGCAACCGTTTTTCCTTTTTGGATGGAAAGTGAGAAGTTTTTAAGAATCGTATGATCTTTATCGTAGTAAAAACCAATATTATTAAACTCGATTGATTTATTTAATGTTGAGATGGAAACAGGGTTCGCTATTTCGTCAATTCTTACATCAGCATCAAGAATTGCCAACACCCTTTCAAGAGATGCTTCCCCTTTCTGCACATTCGAAATAGACTGGGATAAACTTTTTACTGGAGGTAAAATCTGGAAGAAAATACCCAGGAAAACCAGGAAATCTGCAGGTGAAATGCTTTGTTCTACAATGATTTGCTTTCCACCGTACCAGGCAATAATTAAAAAAGTAACGGAGCCCAAAAATTCGCTCATTGGAGAGGCTAATTCCTTTTTTCTTCCTAATCTTATTGAACTGTTAATCCATTTCTGCATAGACTGCATAAAACGGTTGTCCATTATTTTTTCTGCACTGAAAATCTTAATCACCTTTGTAGATTTTAATGTTTCGTCTACAATGGAGAAAATATTTCCCATCTCATTTTGAGCCTCGTGAGAATCTTTTTTCAGACTTTTTCCTATTAAAGCAATCATTGTTCCCATTACAGGTAGTACTAAAAGCGAGAAAAGAGTCATTTCTGTACTTAAAAAGAAAAGAGTTACCAATGTGCTTATCAGCATAAAAGGAGCGTTGATTAATTCAACTAAACTTCCCAAAATATTCCCTTCAACTTCACCCACATCATTTGACATACGAGACATCAGATCTCCTTTTTTGCTTTCTGTAAAAAAAGAAACAGGTAGAGAAAGAATCTTTCTGTACATCGCTCCACGCAGGTCTTTAGTAACACCCACACGATAATTGATCAATAAAAATGAACCTAAATATCTGAAAAGGTTTCTCAGTAAAAACATAAAAGCCGTTATCACGCAAAGCCAGGCCAAAACGTTAAGCGCTCCATGTTCGGTTACTAAACTCTGAACATAATAATTGGCATATTCTTTTGCATAAGAGAAAAAATCTAAAATTTCTCCCGAATATACGGGGGCATGGCTGTATTTTTTAGCCTCAATGGTGCCGAAAAGCATTCCCAAAACGGGTAGAATAGTTCCCAAAGAAGCAATTTGAAATACAGAATACAGGAGATTAAAAAATAAACTTCCGTAGATGTATTTTTGGTGGGGTCTTGCGAACTTTAGTATTTTAATATATTGGTTCATTCAATGAAAAAATTGGATAGCAAAATTACGTAAAATTAAAAGATAAGACGTTCTTAATCCTGTTTTACTTTAATGGATAAGTTTCAAAAAATGTCTTTTTGTTACAACTCACAACTATTGAATCTTATTTTTTGAATCAATAAGACTAAAGAACAGGAAGTAAAAGACTAAGGCTGTTTAATGCAAAAACCGCTATCTCAGCGGTTTTCATATAGGGTTTAATTAAAATTTCACCTGGTCATTATATTTCGGAGCAAAGTTTTTAGGATTCAGTTTATCCAGTGTTTTTCCAAAATTATTGATGATGTGGGTCATATTATCAAAATCTACAATATTGATATCATCATTTTCGTGGTGATAATGAGATGCTTTGGTCATATCAACTGTTGAAAATGAATGGGCAATGATTTTCTTTTTTACAAAACTCACATTGTCTGAACGGTAGAAAAGCTGTTGTTTTGCATAAGGATCTGCATTAATTTTTAATCCATTCACAGCATTTTGATTGAAAAGTTCATCAAGATCCGAGAATCCGTCTCCGGTCATATATAGTGCGTTTTTTCCCCATTGAGATTCTGTAGCCACCATTTCAAAATTGAAAAGGGCAGTCATCTTATTATAAATAGGATCCAGATTTTTATCCGTTGAAATAGCTCTTGAGCCCAGCATTCCTTTTTCTTCCCCATTGAATGCCATGAACACCATAGAGAATTCCGGTTTTTTGTTTTTGAAATAATCGGCAATGCCTACCAGGGTGGTAATTCCGCTGGCATCATCATCTGCTCCGTTGTAGATATTGTCTCCGCTTTTATCACTGGTTCCGATATGATCAAAATGCCCTGAGAATCCAAGATATTGATCCGTTTTTCCTTTTTTGATTCCACAGACATTATATACCGTTTTTCCATTATAATCAAAAGGAACCAGATAAGATTTTCCGGTACAGTATTCCAGGTTATTTTCTTTGAAAAGCTTTGCAATATAGTTGGCAGCATTTTCATTTTCCTGAGTTCCGATTTCACGGCCTTTCATTTCATCTGAAGCAAGAGTGGAAAGAACTGTTTTTACTCTTTCTTTGGAAACCTCCTGTGCAAAAGTAAGTATGGAGAATAGTGATAATGTAAGATACGTTAGCTTTTTCATTGTCTTTTATTAAAAGTTATATGATCTGTCGTATTTCTGATCAAAAAGTTGCAATGAAATTACATAAATTAAATAAGAATTTGGGGTAAATAAAAAACAGCTCCTTAAAAGAAGCTGTTCTCACTCAAAAAATCGTTGTAAGGCTATCGAAGTCTGTCTACAGATTTTACGAGCCTCTCATCTTTGCGGGTGTAAATATTTGCAATAAGCAGACAGATCACCGCAAGCAATGGGAAAATCGGCTCAATACCCTTCTCAGGAAAATGAATTCCTCCGGATAAGTTTAGTAACCAGTACGCCAATACACCAATCAACAAAACGTTTATAATGATGCTGATGGTATTCAGCAAAATTTGTCTTTTTCTGTTTTTGAAACTAAAAATACTTAATGCTCCTGTAATAACAAGCACTATACAGCTTATATTAAGCAAGGGAATACTGTCAGAAATGACAACATCCTGTCCTGTTATGAAAAGGAACACTGCAGCTAAAACTGCTAATAAAGTCCATATAGTTTGTATTCTCTGTAGCATTGAATATTAAATTCTTGGCAAAAATAACATAAATTTTGCACAATTCAAAAATAAGTGTAGATTTGCATTATACAATGTACTTGAAAACCAAAGTCACCGGACTTACTTTTCTTACTCACAATTAATTACATTTTTACATAAATATGTTTAACATAGAAACGTTAAGGTCAAAATCCGTAACGGAACTGACTAAAATCTTAAAAGATTTGGGCGTTAAAGTTGCAAGAACCAGCAATGAAAATGACAAGATCTTTGCTATTCTTGACTTTCAGGCTTCTAACCCTAAAGTTGCAAAAGATTATTTCAACGCCACAGAAACCGCCAGTATAAATACTGAAGAGGCCTCAGCAGAAAAACCTGCTAAAGCCCCGGCAAGAAAAGCTGCCCCAAAAAAACCGGCAGCCCCCAAGCCAAAAGCAAATACAAAAGCTCCGGTAGAACCTAAAGAAGAGGAAAAAATAGAAGAAAAGGTTCCTGCTGCTGAAGAAATAAAACAGGAAGAGCCCAAAGCTGAAGCCACTGCAATCGTAACAGAAGATACATCAGCCGCCGCTCAAGCTAAAAAGAAAAGAAAAAGAGTTTCTACCAATACAGGTAATACTGAAGTATCTCAGGAAAAACCAGAAGCTCCAAAAAACACAGATTCTCAAGAGCCTGCCCAGGCCGAAGAAAAGCCTAACAATCCTCCTCAACAACAGGCTAACAGACCTCAAAAAGGACATAACCATCCACAGAACAGTGGAAACCAACATAAAAATCAAAACCAGAACCAGAACCAACATCAGCATCAAAACCAAAATCAGAATCAAAATCAAAACAGACATTCTGAAAAGGCAGAGGAGCAGCATGACCATAAAAAAGAATTTAATTTCGATGGATTGGTAAGCATTGAAGGGGTGTTGGAAATCTTACCCGATAACTACGGATTTTTACGTTCCTCAGATTTTAGCTATATCTCTTCTCCGGATGACGTGTATGTATCTACAGCACAGATCAGGAATTATGGGTTGAAAACCGGAGATACAGTTAAAGGAATTGTAAGACTTCCGAAAGAAGGGGAGAAATATTTTTCATTATTGAAACCTACAGAAGTTAACGGGCGTGACCTTGCATTCATCAAGGACCGTGTAGCTTTTGAATATTTGACTCCGCTTTTCCCGGAAGAAAAATTCAATTTGGCAGGAAGTAACTCCACGATTTCGACAAGAATTGTAGATTTATTTGCACCTATTGGAAAAGGACAAAGAGCAATGATTGTTGCACAGCCTAAAACAGGTAAAACAATGTTGCTTAAAGATATCGCTAATTCTATTGCTGCCAACCACCCGGAAGTTTATATGATGGTTCTTCTGATCGATGAACGTCCGGAAGAAGTTACAGATATGGAAAGAAGTGTAAATGCAGAAGTAATTGCATCTACATTTGATGAAGCGGCAGAAAAACATGTGAAAGTAGCTAATCTTGTTCTTGCAAAAGCACAAAGAATGGTAGAATGTGGACATGATGTGGTGATTTTACTGGACTCTATTACAAGATTGGCAAGAGCATACAATACGGTTACTCCGGCATCAGGTAAAGTTCTTTCCGGTGGGGTAGACGCTAATGCGCTTCACAAGCCAAAAAGATTCTTTGGAGCTGCAAGAAAAATTGAAGGTGGAGGATCTTTAACAATTATTGCAACAGCATTGATTGACACAGGATCTAAAATGGATGAAGTGATCTTTGAAGAATTTAAAGGTACAGGGAATATGGAGCTTCAGTTAGACAGAAAAATTGCTAACAGAAGAATCTATCCGGCTATCGACTTAATTTCTTCCAGCACTCGTAGAGATGATCTTCTTTTAGATGAAGTGACTTCTCAGAGAATGTGGATCTTCAGAAAATATCTTTCTGAAATGAATCCTGTAGAAGCTATGGAATTTGTTAATAAGAACATCAAAGGAACTCTGAATAATGAAGAATTCCTGATGTCTATGAATAAATAAATTTAATTTAATATTGTTAAATAAAAAGCACGGATCATTAGGTTCGTGCTTTTTGTTAGTATTCAGTAAAAAAATAAAACTTAATTCATTCTAAATCAATATATCAATGTTAAAGATTTATTAAAGTAATCCACAATCCTTGATAATCCCTTAAATATTGGCTAATTTTGAATTATAACATTAAAAATAAAGATTATGTCATTTGAATTACCAAAACTAGGATATGCATACGATGCATTAGAGCCAACGATCGATGCAAGAACTATGGAAATCCACCATACAAAACACCACCAGGCATATATTGACAATTTAAATAAAGCAATTGAAGGAACTGAACTAGCAGGAAAAACGATTGAAGAAATCTGCCAGACAGGAACTGACAAACCAGCAGTAAGAAACAATGGTGGAGGTCACTTCAACCACTCTTTATTCTGGGAAATTTTAACTCCAGGAGGAAGCAAAGAGCCAGTAGGGAATGTAAAAGCTGCTATTGAAAACTATGGTGGTCTTGACAAATTCAAAACTGATTTTTCTGATGCTGCTAAAACAAGATTCGGTTCAGGATGGGCTTGGTTAGTAAAAAATGCTGACGGTTCTGTATCGGTTTCTTCTACACCTAATCAGGATAACCCATTAATGCCTGTAGCAGACGTTAAAGGAACACCTGTTTTAGGATTAGATGTTTGGGAGCATGCTTATTATTTAAACTACCAAAACAGAAGACCTGACTATGTTTCTGCATTTTTCGATGTAGTAAACTGGGATAAAGTAGAGGAATTATTCAATAAATAATTTTCAGCTATTATAAAAATGAAAAGGTTCAGAATTATTCTGAACCTTTTTTATTGAGAATTATGTATACTTACCTTATGGCGTCACTTCCGGTTAACCCGTTCAACCTTAGTTTGTATTTCCAGTTGACATACACGAAAACCTGGTATAATTTATATTCAAACTTGATCCCGTAGTTTTCCTGAGGATCATAATCTATCCCGGATTCTATAATATTTCTATATCTGCCGGAATTATAATAGCCGTTCCATTCGTTGACCAAAAATGTATTTTTTGTCTTCAGATAAGATTCTGTATACTGACTGATGGGCTTAGCCACAGCGTTCAGAAAATAATCAAACTGAGTATCAATGACCGTAAGGTCCCATTCACCGTCTTCGTTTTTAGAAGGCTTCATTTCATGTTGCTCTTTATCTTTCTTAGGGGTTTCCTGAGAAAAACAGCTGAAAGGGATCCACGCAATCATTATTAATAAAATAATATTTTTCATGATGTAGGTATTTACATAAAAAAAGCACTCCAATAAGAGTGCCTAACTTTTTTATGGTTCTTTCTGAAGAACTACAAATGCCGGAAAGTGGTCACTGTAGCCTCCTGTAAACTGATCTCCATTCCAGGATCTGAAAGGATATCCTTTATAATTTCCTTCTTTATTCACTAAATAAGCGGGTGCAAAAATCTCTGCCTTATATACAGAATATTCTTTTGTCACCTGATCTGAAATTACGTTTTTAGAAACGATGATCTGGTCAAACAGGTTAGGAGCATCCTGATACGCAAGAGAAGCAACTCCCTTTTTATATAAAGGATACATCAGATTAAGATAAGGTGTTTCTTCACTTAAATCTTTAGGGCTTGCCTGAGCTTTCAGGTGATTTTTTAAACTTGGGCTTACAGGATCATCATTAAAATCTCCCATTGCAAAAAGCTTAGTCGTTGGGTCTGCAGCTCTTACACTGTCCATATGTTGTTTTAACAATGCAGCGGCTGCATTTCTTTTAGGCAAAGAAATCGCTTCACCACCTCTTCTTGAAGGCCAGTGGTTCATAAAAAATGCTACTTTTTCATTATCTAAAAAGCCCGTTACTACAAGGATGTCTCTGGTATATTCTCTTTTTCCGTTGTCACCGTAAATGACCAGTTCTTTTTTTAATGAATTGGTAGGGGTGAATCTTCTTTTCTGATAGATCAGGGCTACGTCAATCCCTCTGTAGTCATAAGAATTGTAATGAATAATTCCGTAGTCATATTTCTTTAAAGCAGGTTCGTTCACAAGATCCTGAATGACCTGTCTGTTTTCAACCTCTATTAAACCTACTACTGCCGGAGCTGTTTTGGTATATTGTGATCCCATTTCAGAAATCACCTTAGCTTCGTTAGCTAATTTCGCTTTGTAAATTTTAGTTCCGTAATTTTTGGCGCTTTTCGGGGTAAATTCTTCAGAGCCACTTTGTATTCTTACTGCTTTTTTACCTTTTAATGCACCATCGCTCCATGGCCCGTCGTATTTTTCAGCTTCCAGAAACTGGATTGAATCCATAGGAATACTTCTGTGGAAAGCAGGGTTTTTTATGTCTTTGGTTCCGTCAATATAATCTGCTGAACGGATCGTGTCCCAAAGGTTTTCTACGTTTAAAAAACCTACGGTAGCTACTTTTCTCAGTTTTCCTTGTTGTTGTGAGAATGCCACGATCGAAATAAGAATGGCAAACAGACTCGAAAATCTCTTCATCTCTTTAGAGTTTTATTATTCTATTAATTACAAATTTACTTTTTTTTAATTCACTGCGTTTTAAATATTTGTAAATTTAAAAGCAGTAATTCGAACCTCTCTTTTATAATGATTCTTAAAAGATTGCAATGTTATGAAAAAATAATGTTAAAAAAGTTCTGAATTACAAAATTTGATTAAATTTGTGCCCCCAACTTTTAAACTGTTGAAAATTAACAAGAAAAGTATTTAAAAAATAAATATACTCATGATTAAAAAATTATCATTGATCTCTTTATTTACTTTGCTGCCTGCTTCATATTATTATGCGCAGACAACTGTGTTTGCGTATCTTAAGGATGCAGACGGTAAACCTGTTGAGCAAGCAAGTGTAGATTTAAAAGGAGCAGGAAATGATGCAAAGGCAGACAAAATCGGATATTTCCAATTTAAAGATTTGATGCCCGGACATTATCAGATTATGGTTACAAAACCCAATTTTGAAACTAAAATTTTTGAATTTGATGTAACCAGTGATGAGAAAAGAAAAGATCTTGGAGTAATTACTCTTTATTCTGCATTGAACGGTGCAGATCAGGGATTGGCTATAATAGAAGATTCTGGAGAAAGTGATGGCGGTGGTGCTCAGCAAACCGCAACTGTAGGTTTGCTACAGTCTTCTCAGGATGTTTTCAACAGAATTGCAAGTTTCGATTTAGGACCATACTGGTTCCGCCCAAGAGGAATTGATAGCAGAACAGGGGAGAATATGATCAACGGGATTTCTATGGCCGCAGCAGATAATGGAGATGTAGACTTCAGTACCTGGGGAGGGTTGAACGAAATAACCCGTTACCCGGAAATTGCAGTGAACCATGCACCTTCAGAATATGCTTTCGGAGGAACTACCGGAGTATTTTATAAGAATACAAAAGCCAGTGAGTACAGAAAAGGAAGTCAGCTGACGTACTCTCTGACCAACAGAAACTATACCAACAGATTATCCTACAGATTCTCTTCCGGAATGAATAAGAACGGATGGGCATTTACAGGAATGATTGCAAGAAGATGGGCACAGGAAGGGATTCAGGATGGTACCGCTTATGATGCATATAGTGGATATATTGGTGTTGAGAAGAAATTCAGTGACAGCCATACCATGACTTTAAATGCCATTGGTTCTAAATATGCAAGAAGTTCTTCAAGCCCAAGTACTCAGGAAGTATATGACTTCAGAGGAGTTCATTACAATTCTTACTGGGGATGGCAAAACGGAGATAAAAGAAATGAAAGAGTAAAAAGAGGTTTCCAGCCAATGATCCAATTACAGGATTTCTGGAAAATCAATAAAAACTCTCAGCTATGGACATCTGTTTCTTACCAGTTTGGGAAAGAATACAGTTCGAGATTGGATTGGTACAGAGCGAATAACCCGTCTCCAACCTACTATCGTAATCTACCAAGTTATTGGTTAAATTATAAAGATCCGTCTCCGGAGCAGAGTGCCAACATCGGAATTACAAGAGACTGGTGGACGAATGATGATCAGTCTCATACACAGATCAACTGGGATAATCTTTATAATGCCAACAGAAACGTAGAATACAATGCGTTACTTGGCGGAAGAAGAGCAGCATATTATCTTGTAGATGATGTTAAAGATGACAAAGTATGGAATGTATCTACTCACTATACGTATAACTTCACCGATACTTCCCGTTTTATCTTAAACTTATCGTACCAGAACTACAGATCTGAACAGTACAGGGAAGTAAACGATCTTTTAGGTGCTGATTTTGCCCTGAATATGGATCCTTTTGCATCCAATACCACTGCAGGAAGTGTTTGGGGGAAATTCAATACAAGAGAAAGTGATACGGATGTTGCCAAAAGAGAAGGTGATAAAATCGGGTACAGCTATATCTTCAGAAGACAGGAATTCAAAATAAACCCAGCTTTCAAATTCTCAACAGGAAAATTTGATGTTTTTATTTCCGGATTATTCGGGTATACAACAAACAGCAGAGAAGGATTGTTCCAGCATTATCTGTATGAGTCTTCTTATGGAAAAGGATCAGACCAAAACTTCTGGAATGCAGGTGTTAAAGGTCAGGTTACCTATAAAATTAACGGGAGAAACTTCCTGGTTTATAACGGAGCTTACTTCTCACAGTCTCCTTTCTTAAATGATATTTATTTTAATACAAGAGTAAGTGGTGTTACAACTCCTGGGATCAAAAATGTTGTTGTTGATGCCAACGATTTGAGTTATGTTATCTCTACTCCGATTGTTAAACTTAGACTGACAGGTTACCTTGTTAATACTCAAAACGAAACAAGTGTACAACGGTATTTCGCACAGGGAGTTAAACTCACAAACCTTACTGAGAGCGGTGATCAGGCTCCAATTCAGGATGGTGCTTTCATTACACAGGTATTGGCTGGAGCCAATAAGAGAAATATGGGTATTGAACTTGGTGCACAGGTGAAAGTAACTCCTACTTTAACTGCCAGTGGATTATTAAGTTTAGGACAATATACGTATACCAATAACCCTACTGTTTATTTTGCATCTGACGCGGTTGGAACATTCAGAGAGCTTGACGGAAACGGAAATATCGTGTCAAGATCTTATACCAACATGGGTGAAGCAACGCTTAAAAACTACAGACAAGGAGGTACACCTCAGGAGGCATATACGCTAGGTCTTCGTTACAGCCCTAATTACTGGTGGATAGGAGCAACATGGAACTATTTCGGGCACTCGTTCCTGGATCCGTCTCCAGTAACCAGAACAACAAGATTCTATACCAATCCTAATACACCGGGAGTACCTTATGACCAGGTAAACGATGAAGAACTTGCAAGAGTTCTTACGCCTACAAAACTGCCTTCAGCATTCTTCTTCAATGTAAACGCAGGGAAGTCATGGGTGATTGGTAAATATTATGTATTGGTATCTGCATCTGTTAATAACATCCTTAATAACAGAAATTATATTACTGGAGGATTTGAGCAGACCAGAAACGTTAACTATCTTGATTATGCAAGTGATTATGACAGCGGAAACATGGTATTCGCACCAAAGTATTGGTATAATCAAGGGCGATCTTATTTTGTTAACCTTCAATTCAGATTCTAAAAAACTAAAATTAAAAATCGAAAACAATGAAAAATATATATTTTAAAGCGGCGATCTTTAGTGCTATTTCAATGCTGTCATTCTCGTCTTGTGTAAAAACTGATGATTATGAGGTGCCGGAAATTAAATGTACCAACAAATTTGCAGCAGCTAATCACCCGTTAACTGATCTTGCTACTATTGCAAAAGCAAAACCAACGGAAGCCGATATCATTAAAGAAGATTATATCGTTGAAGCCTATGTTTCTTCAAGTGATGAATCAGGAAACATCTATAAAATGATGTTCCTTCAAGATAAGCCTGAAAACCCGACACAAGGGATTGAAATTGACATCGATGGTGGAAATCAGTATCTTGATTATCCTACCGGATCTTTAGTAAGAATTAACCTGAAAGGATTGATTGTTCAAGGTATTAACGGGAACATTAAAGTAGGTTCTTTTGATCCTAACTATCCTATCGGTAGAATCAACCCTAATAAAGTATCCAATTATATTGCAAGAGTTTGTGACGGACAAAAGGCTATAGTAACTGCAATAAAGCCATTAGAGTTTAATTCTATCGCTGATGCTCTTAAAAATGGTGCTCACATCAATCAGCTTGTAAAAATTAAAAATGTTCAGTTCGAAGAACCTGAATTGACAAAAACTTTTGCTGATGAATCTGCTACAGGTGATCGTTATATTACTGATAAAAAAGCTGGTAGATTAGATCTTCGTTTCAGTAATTATGCAACTTTTGCGAAATCTCCGATCTCTCCTAAATATGCAAAAAGCGGTGAAATCGTTCTTCTTCTGAGCCGTTTTACAAGCTCAAGTAATGCAACAATTTTCACGGATCAGGCGTATATCAGAAATCTTGATGATATTAATTTCCCTAATGACAGATTCAATCCAGGTGAACCAGATGCTCCTTCTGCTTCTGCTGTAAACCTTTTCGCAGGTTCAGACTTTGAAAACTGGACCACTTTCTTATCAAGTGTAAATACTTTCGGTCTTAAGCCTTACGCTACACAAGGTGTTGGTTTGGGATATAACGGTACAAATTCACTTCAGATCAAAGGAACTCCTACAGCTAACGATTATGTATTTACCTCTGTGGCTACTACAGGAATACCAGCTGTACCAAAAAGAATTACAATGTATATCAAAGGTACTGCAACAGGAAAAACTCTTTCTTTCAACGTATACAAAGCAGGTGGAGGTTTCTATGTGTTTAACTTAGGTACATTCTCTACAGGGGCAACTTTAGGAGTAGAAAGTGCTAACTCTTACACAGGATCTATCAATACAAACGGACAGTGGAGATTAGTGGAGCTTACCCTTACAGGTATTACAGATATTAACACTACAGCCGGAAAAGATATGTTTGCGATCAAAACTGGAAATGGTGGAATCTATGATGTTCAGATTGATAACATCAAAATTGAGTAATACATTAGGATAACAATATATTCTAATACACTTTATAAAACAAAAACCACTGCATCAGCAGTGGTTTTTTATTTCCTTTTATTTAACTGTAATTGTTGGATCCCAGTAAAAGTAGCCAAACAGAATCTGTTTGTTACTGTCATTCGGATCTAAAATGTAAAGTCCAAACTGTACATAGAAATTCTCTTTTCCTGTAGCTTTCACTTTAGAGTCGATACTGGCAAAAGTAATATCAGCAGCAGCGGCAGGAAGACCATTTTGAGAATTCAAATTAGGTACTGCAGCTTGTCTTCTTTCAACAGAATTGTATATAAAGCTGTTAAAAACCTGATCTCCGGACCAGTACTTAATATTGTAGATGATAACAGCATCGTCAGAATTCTGATAGATTGAAGTTCCTCTGAAGGAAACTGTATCTCCGGCTCTTGCGCTGAAATTCAGATCGGCAGAACCTTGTCCGGAAATTGCGTTGGCATTGGAAACAATCATATGCTGGCTGTTATGATCAATTCCTGTAGGATTATTAGGGTCTTTACTTGGGTTTGGATAAGTAGCTCTTACATAATCCGTGTCTATTACAATCAGGACATCTATTTCCTGACTGGATGATTTTTGTTGTACATCGTCCATGATATTTCGTTTTTAGTTTGGTGTTTTCTTACTCATGTGGCTTTTCAGATTTCGCCCCGTTATTTATGTGATTCCGGCTTCACCTTGGTGGTTGTAATTACAATACAAATGTACATTGCTGAAAATGAAAATATTAGAGTGGAAATGCTGAAATTTAAGATTAAGTATTTGTACTTAATTAATCTCCTCGAAGTGATTTTTTATGATGCAAAAAAAATACCCTGAAAAGTTCAACTTCTCAGGGTACCCATTTTATAATGGTTAAATCTAATTTTCGTTTAAAAAGAAACCTCGTTCACTTCTTTTCCTCTTTGGAAGTTCATTGTTTTCTGGCTGCCTTTATAGGCAATGTTCACCAGATTGATCTGCTTAGGAAAAGCGCTCAAAAGGATCGTATTTTTAATCTTTAAGGTATTGATATCTGAAACACCTCCGGTTTCAAAATATACCCATACAGTTTCTCCGCTGACCTGACTTCCTGTGAAGGTAATCGTTTTAGGAGCTCCATTGACAAATACATCAAAATTATTGTTCACATATTTTTTTACCTCTGCTTCAAATCCTGCCGTATTTGGGTTGATTTTAATCGCGTCAGAGATATGGCTTGTATTCATTTTTGTGGTAAACTTCAATGTCTTGCTTCCATCAATATAGTCCACTTTGGTCATTGAAGAGAAAAAGTCTACATACATAAAACTCATTAACACAAAAAATGTTAAAATTCCTGATATATATAAAAGTTTTTTCATCTTAATTAATAGATTTACAATCATACTTGTTCATTATAAGTCACAAATAATATGCCAATTAAAAATTTACATTCACAGAATATTTATCATAAAAGGCTTTTATATGTGCTACGGCCTCATCAGCAGTGTCTACCACACGATAAAGATCAAGATCATCTTCAGCAATCATCCCTTCTTTTAACAGGGTTGCTTTAAACCAATCCAGTAATCCTCCCCAGAATTCACTTCCTACCAAAACGATTGGGAATTTTCCAATTTTGTTGGTTTGAATCAGGGTCATTGCTTCAGTCAGCTCATCCAGCGTTCCGAATCCTCCAGGCATTACTACGAAACCTTGAGAGTATTTTACAAACATTACTTTTCTCACGAAAAAGTAATCAAAATTCATGGAATAGGATTTATTAATATAAGGATTAAAGTGCTGTTCAAAAGGAAGATCAATATTAAGTCCGATAGATTTTCCTTTCGCATTGAAAGCTCCTTTATTTCCTGCCTCCATGATCCCCGGGCCGCCTCCGGTAATAATTCCGAAACCTAGTTTGGTGATCTTTTCAGCAATATCTACAGCCATTTCATAATATTTGTTCTCCGGTTTCAATCGGGCAGACCCAAATATAGAAACACAAGGACCAATTTTAGCCAGTTTTTCATAGCCGTCAACAAATTCAGCCATGACCTTGAATACCATCCAACTGTCTTTGGTGATTGTTTCGTCCCAGGTTTTTTGTCTGAAACTGTTATGTAGTTTTGTTTCGTTACTATCAAGTTCTGGATTTACTAAACTTTCATCCCTAGTTCCATCAATTTCCATTGTAAAATTTATTTAAAATGTTTCTCGGCCTCTATTACGGAAGACGGTCTTCCGACATCAATAAGAATACTGTCATGTACAAAGCCGTGTATATGTTCGGTCTGCATGAGGTCAAGATATTCTTCCATAACAGAAAATTTGCCTGTTCTTTTTATTTTTTTGAAGATGACAGGATTGATACAATGAATTCCACTGAAAGCAAGAGCCTTAAAACCTTTATTGAATTCTGCCAGCCTCTGTTCTCCGGTTTGTACATTCAGCCAGCCTCTCAAAACCATATCATCATTGAAAAGGAGTTTTCTCGAACTTTCCCTGTCCGAAACCGCTAAAGTAGCAAAATCTTTTATCTTTTTGTGGTATTCTACCAATGCATTGATGTTCAGGTCTGTTAGAATATCAGCATTCAGGATTAAAAAATCTTCTCCGTGATCAAGGAATTTTCTTGCAAAAATCAAGCCGCCACCTGTTTCCAGAAGTTCATTGGTTTCATCAGAGATTTCAATCTTACATCCGAAATTATTGTTTTTATTTAAAAAATCAACAATCTGATCTCCAAAATGATGAATATTAATCACAAAGTCAGTGATTCCATAGCTTTTCAGGTATTTGATATTTCTTTCCAGAAGCGGAACTTCATTTACTTTTGCCAAAGCTTTCGGATGGTGATCTGTAAACGGTTTAAGTCTGGTACCTTTTCCAGCTGCGAAGATTAGAGCTTTCATTTTTTATAATTATAAATGATAGTGGATGAATGATAAAACCTTACAATTAATAAATGACAATTAAATCATTTATCAATCATCGCTTACCATTTATTTATTCAGTTGGGGTTGTTCGTCATGATGAAGGGTTACCTGAGTTCCTTCAGTATATTTTTCTTTGATAAATTCGGCGATTTTTATAGCAGAATATACCGATCTGTGCTGCCCGCCAGTACACCCGAAATTGATCTGCAGGTGTTCAAAGCCTCTTGCAAGATAGTCGTCGATATTGATGGAAACAAGAGATTTTATCAGTTCTAAAAACCTGGGCATTTCTGTTTTCGTTTCCAGATATTCCTGAACTCCAATGTCATTTCCGGTCTGGATTTTATATTCTTCAATTCTTCCGGGATTTAAAATTCCACGGCAGTCAAAAGCGAAACCTCCGCCGTTTCCTGAATTGTCTTTAGGAATTCCTCCTTTCTTGTAAGAAAAACTGTGTATCTCGATGTGTAGCATATTTTTTATTTTTAAACCATTAAGGCTTATTTAGTTATGTTGAAGTCGCTTTGTGCTTTGCTCAAATATTTTCAATCTGTCAGTCTGAGCGGAGCCGAAGACTTATTTATTTATTATTTCTTCAATTTTTTGCTTTGCCTTCTCTGATGTCAGTTGCTGAATTACTTTTTGCAGTTCTGGATAATTGTTCATCTGTTCCCATGAGTCTGCAAACTGTGTTATATTCTGAATCCCTTTTTCAAGGCTGGCTATGAAATGGGGTTTTCTTTGAATCAGTCCTCTGAACCCGTAGGCTCCTAAAACCTGTAAAAATCTCATCATCTGAATAGGCATCACTGCATTTTTTAGCTGACTTCTTGTTTCAGGATCTTCGAACTGCTGAATATAAAATTCCAGCATTTCCTGTTTGAAATCTTCAGGAAAATTAGCTTTAGCCTGAAAAAGAAAAGAGATCACATCATACATTAGCGGGCCTTTCATTGCCGACTGGTAATCGATGAAAGAGACTTGATCCTTTTCATTTACCATGATATTTCGTGCCTGGAAATCGCGGATCATAATTCCTTTAGGCTCAAGATTCTCAATGAGAACTGCAATTCTTTTGAATTCTTTCAGAAGAGCAGATTTGCTGTATTCAAGCTCCAGGAAATCGGCCACAAAGTTTTTAAAATAATAAAGATCATGAATCACGGGAAGTTCATCATAACTTTCATATTCAAAGGTTTTTGAAAAGTCAATTTTTCCCTGGGTCTGTACCTGCATTTTGAAAAGCTTTTCTAAAGTCTGCTGAACCAAGGATCTTACCGAAGAAGCTGTTTTTTCTTTTGCAATGATCTCAGAAAGCGTATGCTGTCCCAGGAATTCCTGGATGTACATTTTTCTGTCATCAGAAATAGCAAGAATGGATGGGGTATTAAGTTTCAGGCCTGAGAATACTTCGGAATAATAAAGAAAACTTTCATTTTCCGGGATATTTTCATTGTACGTGATGATGTATTTTTCAGTACCGGCAGTGGCCAGAAAATTTACCCTCGCAGAGCCGCTTTGAGCTAATGTGACGAATTCGGAAGATTTTTTACCTAAATGGTTTTCAAAAAATCGTTTTGCGTTTTCAGAAGTCATAATATGGAAACAAATATACTAAATTAACATGAGTTGGAAATTATAGTTTAAAGAAGTGATGGATGAAAGCTGAAGAGTATGGGAGGGAAGCTTTATAATATTGATCTTATTGAATGTTTTTGTGAAAAATTTTAAGTAATATATCCTAAATCCGTAGGGTTTTATTCCTGGTTTTTAACTTTCTTTATTCAAATTCAGGATATTACATGCTAATTTTTATCTTTGCAGTATGCTGAAAGACTTTAAACCTGTTTTAGGTATTTTATTGCGTTTTATTATTATTTACCTGGTGTTGCTTATTGCCTATCAGTTCTACCTGAATAGCGGTAAAGATTCCGGGCTGGATTCTTTTTCAAGGATGATTGCCAATCAGGTGACTTCTCTGCAGAACGTTATTGGTTATCCCACGGAGCTTTATGATGATGTAAAGAACGAGCAGGTTTGGTTTTATGTAAAACACAATTATGTAACGAGAATGGTGGAGGGTTGTAATGCGATCTCTGTCATCATTTTATTTGTGTCTTTTGTTTTTGCTTTCTACAAAGGGGTGAAAACTTTTGTTTTTGTGGGAGTAGGATTAGTATTGTTATATATTATAAACCTTTTGAGAATTGTAGGATTAAATATCGTCATGTCTGATCATAAGGAATACGGAAAGATGTTTCATGATTTTATTTTCCCTGCTATTATTTACGGAAGTGTGGTAGTTCTTTGGTTGATCTGGATTAAATTTTTTGCATTAAAACATGAAAATTCTTAGTTGGTTTCTGGTGATCGCAGGAGTTTGCGGATTGATAAGTGTAAGAGTTCTTGAGAATGCGGTTTTTTATGACCCGTTTTTAGGCTACTTTCATGAAGCCAATAAAAATATCGAATTCCCAGCATTTGAATGGGGAAGGCTTATTGCCGGACATGTGTTCAGGTTTATTTTAAACCTTCTTTTTTCCTGCCTGATTATCTATGGTTTATTTAAAAATAAGGAATGGACTTTACAGGGAGCGATCATGATCCTTGTGGTATTTGTTATTACACTGCCAATTTACCTGTACTGTATTTATGATAAGTTCGAAATAGGTTATCTTTTTTCTTTTTATATGAGAAGATTTGTGATCCAGCCTTTGATTATCCTGTTGATTGTTCCGATGTTTTATTACAGGAAACAAATGATCAGTAAAGAAACTGAAAATAGATAAGAAGGCGAAAAGTCATCGGTATTTCTTTATTTTCCCGTTATTCTGTAGTATGTTTATTCACGCTGGTGATATTTTCCGGAGTCCATTCCACTCGTTTAATGAAATCTTTCTCCCGCACAGGACAGTCTTTGATCTGGCATACCGGGCATGAAATCGGTTTGCAATCATCCATATGAAAATTGAACTCAATACTGCGTTTCATGTTTTTAGCGAGAAGGATGATTACTTTTTCCATTTCTCCATGGGCATCACGCAGATCATAATACCATGGAAGGGTAATATGGGCATCAATATGCAGGGAAGATCCGAATTGTTGAATTTTCATATTGTGTACATCAATCCATTCTATTTGTCGATTCTCTTCAAGGATTCTAATGACCTGATTTAATATTTCAGGATCCTGTTCGTCCATAATACCGCTTAATGATTTTCGGACGATTTTATAGCCTACAAATATGATATAAAGTCCAAAACTTAAGGCTACTACTGAATCGAGCCAATAGATTTTGGTGAAGTAAACAATAATTAAACTGGCAACCACTCCAAGCGTTGTAATGGTGTCAGACTGAAGGTGTTTACCGGATGAAATGAGAACCAGAGAGTTTTCTTTTTCTCCTTTTTTAATAGAAATATATCCCAGGAGATAATTAATGACTGCAGTGGCTGCAATAATCCAGATTCCGAGATCAATTTTACTCAGCGTTTTTCCTACGATAAGACTATGAATTCCCTCATAAATAATCATAACGCCGGCTATAGCAATAAGAGCACCTTCAATGCCGGAAGTAACGAATTCTACTTTTCCATGGCCGTAAGGGTGATCTTCATCTTTAGGTTTGGAAGCAAGATGGAGTGAATAAAGCCCCATGAATGCACTGATGACATTGACAATACTTTCCATAGCATCGGAAAAAACAGCGTCGGAATTGGTGAGTTTCCATGCTATAATTTTTCCGACAAAAAGGATGATTCCAAATGTAGCAATAAGCTTCTGGAATCCTATTTTCTCTTTATGGGTATTTTTCTGGGTATTCATACTGTGTTTGATAAAAAAAAGAATCTCAATTCTGAGACTCTTTTTATTTTGTTAGTTTATACTAAGTTGTTTGCTACAAGGTATTCTGCAATTTGTACAGCGTTTGTTGCTGCTCCTTTCCTCAGATTGTCTGCAACGATCCAGAGGTTGAGCGTTTTGGGCTGCGAAAGATCTCTTCTGATTCTTCCCACAAAGACCTCATCTTTTCCTTCTGAATACAGAGGCATCGGGTAGTGGTTGTTTTTTACATCATCCATTACAATGACTCCCGGAGTTTCAGCTAAGATTTTTCTTACTTCGTCCAGTTCAAATTCATTTTCGAATTCAATATTTACACTTTCAGAATGTCCTCCCTGAACCGGAACTCTTACAGCGGTTGCTGTCAGGTTGAAGGTATCATCACCTAAAATTTTCTTAGGTTCCTTCATCAGTTTGATCTCTTCTTTCGTGTAATCATCTTCTGCAAATACATCACAGTGTGGTAATGCATTTTTGAAAATCTGGTAAGGATAGACTTTTTCAGTAGCATCATCTCCATTGATTTCACCGTTTAACTGGTCTACAGCAGCTTTACCTGTTCCTGTTACAGACTGGTAAGTAGAAACAATTACTCTTTTTAAATCATATTTTTTGTTCAACGGCCCAAGAACCATTACTAATTGAATGGTAGAACAATTCGGATTTGCAATGATTTTATCTTCTTTTGTTAGCACATCAGCATTGATTTCCGGAACCACTAATTTTTTATCAGGATCCATTCTCCATGCAGAAGAATTGTCAATGACTGTTGTTCCAGCTTCTGCAAATAAAGGAGCGAATTCAAGAGAAGTAGAGCCTCCAGCAGAGAAGATGGCAATATCCGGTTTGGCAGCTATAGCGTCCTTCATGCTTACAATCGTAAATTCCTTCTGTTTATACTTCACCTTCTTGCCTACAGATCTTTCGGATGCTACCGGGATTAATTCTGTTACAGGGAAGTTTCTCTCCTCCAAAACTTTAAGCATAACTTGTCCAACCATTCCTGTTGAACCTACTACAGCTACTTTCATTGATTTAATTAAAAATTTAAGATTAAACTATTTATAAATTATAACGCATATAATTTCTTTGTCTGTTTTAAGCCCCGAAGACTCTTGTCCAAGGGAATGCAAATGCAAATAAACCTACTGCAATCAGTCCCATAATCACTACTCCTAAAGAAATAGTATCATTTGATTTTACTTTTTTGTTGACGATCGTCATCAAAACTGCCGCAATAAGCATAGAGAATGGATGTTCAACATATTGAAATCTCAATGCTGCATTTTTCATTACTTCTCCCATGTTTAAACCTTTGCTAAAAGTTGTGATCAACATAATGATTCCCAATAAAAACTGAACGTGGAAGAAAATCATCGTGAAAAGAGTTGTTTTCTTCAGAAATTTGTTCACTTTTCCACTGAAACCAAACATGGTAGCTAAAAGTGCAATGATAAATAATGTTACCAAAAGAATTTCAAGATACCCGAAACCTTTGTGGGCATTAAGTAAAATGTTGTAAAAATCCATAATCCTATTTTTTTTGTACACAAAGATAACAAAAATCCCGGCTCAAAGCCGGGATTGATATTTATAAAATCTAATATTGTGATATTATTAGAAGTTGAATGATAATGTTGCTGCCCAAGTAGTTCCGAAACCGAAATAAGCACGGTTACCAGTTGCAATACCATTGTACATTCTACCAGCTTCTTCATAAGTTTTCCCTTTGTCAGGATCATTGTTTGCTGTAATTTTATCTGTTCCGAAGATACTTGTTGCAGAATCAGAAATATAAATTTTATCAAACAAGTTGTAAACGTTAGCTCCGATTGTGAAGTACTGAGCTTCGTTTTGTAATCTGATTTTGTAAGAGAAACCTACATCAAATAAGTTGAAATCAGGTAATTTCAATACTCCTCTGTCCTGAGCTGCAATATTGGTAAATGTTCCAGCGTCAATTGTAGAATAAAGTTTACCTACATATCTCCATGTTCCGAAGATGTTAAGATCTTTTACCGGTTTTACAGTAAGTCCTAATGATGCAGTCATCTGAGGGATACTGTTGTTACTTGAACCACCTACTTTTACTTTATCTAAGTATAATTCGTTTCCTGCTGATCCAGCTAAAGTAACAGGGTTGTTGTTGTCATCAAAAGAAGCTACACTAGCATTTCCTTTGTAATAGTAATCTCCCCAAGAGAACATTCCTTGAATTTCTAAGAAACGGTTTGGTTTGTATACTCCATCAAATTCTACACCTTGGTGAATTTCAGTGATACCATTGATTTCAGAATAACCTGTAGTCGTTGTACCGTCTGCTAAATTGAAAGTCTGACCTGTTTTTCTTAACCATCTGTCTTTCCACTGTGTTCTGTATACGTTAACATTTGCAGTGAATTTTGCAGATCTGAACCCATAACCAACTTCCGCAGAAGAAATCTTCTCGTTAGTCAGATAAGGATTAATAAGTTGCTGGTTACTTGGGTAAACAGTATTAAGGAATGGTTGTTTGCTGTAATAACCTAAGTTAGCAAAAACGTTATGTTGCTCATTAATGTTATAGTTAGCACCCCCTTTAATATTATATCCGAAAATATTTTTGAATCCTGTTTTCGTGTTGATGGTTTGACCTCTTAATGTGCTTCCGTCTACTACGTAGTTATCAATTCTCTGATACCCTTGGTTAGATACGGAACCTTGTAAGAATGCAGATAATTTATCTTTGGTATATTCTACCTGTGCAAATCCACTGTACCAAATAACTTCACCATCGTTGCTGTATCCTACCTGATCTTCAGCTGGAGCTAATTTTCCTCCGAAAGGATTCCAAGAAAGTTTTTTATAGTCATAAAGTGCATTTACGATTCTAGGTGCTGTGATGTTTTTGTTAGCTGCATCTTTGTATCCTTTAGCTCCGTAAAGATCTGTAAGCACCTGATAGTGGTAACCGTAGTAGTATCTGTCATCTGTACCGATTGAGAAATTCCAGTTATCGTTAACTTTGTGTTGGAAGTTTGCTAAGATACCATACCAGTTGTGTGAATTGATACTTGATCTACGAACAATAGTACTTCCTGCACCTGCTGTATCTAAATTAACAGCTGCGTTAGCTGCAAAGAGAGCATCATAGTTGATGTGTCCTGATGCATCAGTAAAGCTTGCGTCATTAATACTTTTGTTTCCTAGTCGACCTAAGTCACCAGTTCCACCACCTCTACCGTTAGACATATATGCAACTGTACTTAACTTCGACTTTTCGCTCATCGTCCAGTCCCAGTTTAACATCATTACCGGCTTAGAATAGTAGTTTGCTCTGTTTGCTAAAGCAACTTTGTTTCCATTTGCATCAGTATAATATCCAAAATCTGAGTTATATCTTCTATTAGGAGTTCCGTCATGATCTGGATTATAGTTGATATAATTTTGGATTGTTGGAGCAAAAGTTCTTTGATCGTGCCACTGAGGCGCAGAAGTGATTGAGAACTGTAAGTTATGTTTTTTATTGATCTCATAACCTAATGCAAAGAAATATGCATAAGATTCGTAATCAGTATTTTCAATATAAGTACCACCAGCTTGTCTGCTCATTAAGAATGATGCAGAAATACCATCCTTAGATTTTCCAGTATTATAGGCAAAAGATGTTTTTAAATAGTCATTGTTACCAACTCCTAATCTAATAACTCCTCCTCTTTTCATGTCTGCAGACTTGGTGATGAAGTTCATTGTACCTCCAACAGAAGCAATTGCTAATTTAGAAGAACCTAATCCTCTTTGAACCTGTAATGTACTTGTTACATCAGATAATCCAGTCCAGTTTGAGAAATAAACAGTACCACCTTCCATATCGTTTACAGGCATACCGTTTACCATTACTGCAATGTTTCTAGACTCAAATCCACGCATTACAATTTGAGAATCTCCGAAACCACCACCTCCTTTTGTAGCATATACGGAAGGTGTTGTGTTTAGTATTTCGACAAGTTCTTGGTTTCCTTGTCTTTCTAAAATCTGAGCAGCCTTAATAGTAGATACTGCTACCGGTGTCTTTCTATCTTTAGCGATATCCGTAACACCTCTTAAGATTACCTCCTCAATATCTTTGGACTTTTGTACCGTGTCCTGAACTTGTTGAGCGTAATAAACACTAGCTGTAGATAATGTAATAACCGCAGTTAGTATCGATTTGTTGATTAATTTCATAATCGTTAGTAATAATTAGATTTAATTTTCTGCAAAATTCGCAAAATAAAATTTAACTATTATTAACTCAATGTTAATTTTTAATCAGTCTTAATAATCTTAAAGTGTTAAAAATCAATATTATGGCTAAAAATTGAATTTTTGTATGAAAAAAGTCATGTTATTGAATTTTTAACAAAGGGGGTGTGTTTTTGTTAAAAATTCAACGCTATTTCACTGCTTTGAGACTCAAATCTATATTATCTGCAGAGTGTGTAAGGGCTCCTACAGAGATGAATGTTACGCCTGTTGATGCAATTTCCTTGAGCATATCCCGGGTAATTCCTCCGGAAGCTTCAGACTCACAAGCGCCGTTGATCATTTTTACAGCCTGCTTCATTGTTTTTACATCCATATTATCAAGCATGATTCTGTCCACCTTTGCATTAATTGCTTCCTGAACTTCTTCCAGGTTTCTGGTTTCGACCTCTATTTTTAACTTTTTCTTGTTCTTTTTAACATAATCCTTTGCCATTGCTACAGCATTGGTGATGCTTCCGTTGTAATCAATATGATTATCTTTCAGCATGATCATGTCATAAAGACCATATCTGTGATTGGTTCCGCCGCCAATAGCTACCGCCCATTTTTCACACATTCTGAAGTTAGGTGTCGTTTTTCTTGTATCTAAAAGTTTAGTTTTTGTACCTACTAATCTGGAATCCCATTCATGGGTAAGGGTTGCGATACCGCTCATCCTCTGCATGCAGTTAAGAACAAATCTCTCTGTGGAAAGAATAGATCTTGCGCTTCCTGTTACGATAAGGGCTACATCCCCGAATTTACAGGGGGTTCCATCTTTAATGAAAATTTCCACTTTCAGATTTTTGTCAAAAGTCTTGAAAATGATTTCTGCCAGTTCAACCCCTGCAAGAATACAGTCCTGTTTCACCAAAAGCTTAGCACTTTGTACAAGATCCTGCGGAATAGTAGACAGGGTAGAGTGGTCTCCATCCTGAATATCTTCCTCAAGTGCACTTTTTATGAATGTCTTTAACGCTTTATCTGTTACGTATGCTGGTCTTTTCATTGTGTGATTCTTTTAGACTAAATCTTTATTATAAAATGCTCCTTTATTTTCAGTCATTTCCATAGATTGGGTAATGATGAGATGTGCAACGGTTGTTAAGTTTCTTAATTCTGATAATTGAGGGGAAAGAATAGAGTAGTGGTAGATTTCATCCACCGCTGCGGCAATTTCCTGATGTTTTTGCAGTGCCATATTCAGACGTCTGTTGCTTCTTACAATACCTACCAGATCACTCATCATTTCCTGAAGCTGTTTTCTCAGATAGCTGACAATGACCATTTCGTCCATGATTTTCATTCCTTCTTCATTCCATTCCGGAACGGCTTTAAGATCATCAAAGTTGAAACTGTTTTCATTCAGAAGCTCTACTGTTTTCATAGCGGCATTGTGTCCGAAAACCAAGCCTTCAAGCAATGAGTTGGAAGCAAGTCTGTTGGCCCCGTGAAGTCCTGAGTTGGTACATTCTCCTACTGCAAAAAGATTTCTGATGGAAGATTGTCCGTCTCTGTCTACTTCAATTCCTCCCATTAAGTAGTGGCAGGCAGGTACAACAGGAATCAATTGAGTGAAAGGATCAATTCCTTCGTCTTTACATTTTTTATAAATATTCGGGAAATGTTCTAAGAATTTTTCATGATTCATTTCCTTACAATCTAAACCGACAAATTCGTCTCCTGTAATTTTCATTTCGGCATCGATGGCTCTTGCTACAATATCTCTTGATGCGAGTTCCTCACGTTCATCATATTTATGCATGAACTTTTCGCCTCTTTTGGTTCTTAATTTAGCTCCGTCTCCGCGAACAGCTTCTGAAATTAAAAATAACATTCCATCCATTTTGCTATATAAGGCAGTTGGGTGGAACTGATAATACTGCATATTGGAAACCTTTCCTTTGGCACGGGCTACGAAAGCAATTCCGTCTCCGGTAGCAATAGTAGGATTGGTTGTATTCTTATAAACATGTCCGGCTCCCCCAGTGGCAGCCAGTGTTATTTTAGACGTTATTTTTTTGATTGTTTTGGATTTCTCATCCAGAATATAAGCGCCATAACAATGGATGTCTCCTTCATTAAGTTCTTTTCCGGGAACATGGTGCTGTGTAATAATATCAATCACATAATGATGGTCAAGAATTTCGATATTCGGGCTGTTATTAGCCGTTTGCAATAAAGCTCTTTCAATTTCAAAACCTGTGATATCTTTATGATGGACGATTCTGTTTTCGGTATGACCTCCTTCTCTTCCTAAAGCGAATTTACCATTCTTCATATCGAACTGTGCGCCCCATTCTACAATTTCTTTAAATCTTTTTGGAGCTTCCGTAACGACCATTTCTACGACATCGCGTTTGTTTTCCCCGTCTCCGGCTCGCATCGTGTCTTCAATATGTTTGCTGAAATTATCATTTTTAGAATCTGTAACAACAGCAAGACCGCCTTGAGCGTATTTTGTGTTGCTTTCGTCTTCATCAGATTTTGTTACAATAATGATTTTGGCATCAGGGAGCTGTTCAGAAACTTTAATGGCATAGGAAAGTCCGGAAATGCCGGAACCGATTACTAATACATCCGCTTTTATCATATGCTGGCTTTAGGTACAATCGTTTAAAATATTAAATAAATTTAAACAATTTTTCGTTTGGTTTTCTTACTTTTTTCATGTGTTGGAAATGATCTTCTTCAGAACGGTAGCCTAAAGCGAGGGTAACGGTTACTTTTTCTGTTTCAGGATTGATATTCAGAATTTCTTCTATAAGATCCTGACGGAAGCCTTCCATAGGACAAGAGTCTATACTTTCAATAGCAGCGGCATACATAAGATTGGCCAATACTATATAAGACTGTTTTTCTGCCCAGTTGAAAATTTCATCGTGTGTTTTCTGGTTTATATGCTGATTAATGCTGTTTCTGAAAGGGTCCAGTTTTTCCATAGGAGTATCCCTTACTTCAGAGATATGATTAAAATACCCCCGGATATAGTTCTCTTCAATAATTTTCTTTGAAATAATGACAATAAGATGAGAACAGGTGGAAATCTGAGATGGATTATAGAAAGCCGGAATTAATTTCTGCTTCATTTCCTCACTCTCAACAATCACAATTTTATAGGGCTGAAGTCCCAGAGAACTGGCAGACAGCTTTCCTGACTCAAGAATGTTGTGAAGGGCTTCCTGAGGAATAATCTGATGGTTGAATTTTTTTACAGAATATCTTCTGCTTAAAGCTTCCAAATAATTCATAGCACAAATTTAAGAATTGAATATGAATAAAGAGTCTTTAAAATGAAATATCTCCTCCCTGTAAATGCAAAAAATCACCCCGACTGGCGGGGTGATTCTTTTGATGTGGCGGAAAGTGTAATTATTCTCTGTTTTTTACAACAATCCAGCCTGAGAATTTTATCGGAGTACTGTTTTTATTATTTTCATTCCATGAAACAGAATACCAGTAGTTTCCTGTAGGAACTTTTTTGCTTCCATTGGTTGTTCCTGCCCATTTGTAGCCGTTGGTTTTATCTGCCTGGAACATTTTATAGCCATATCTGTCGAAGATCGCTATTTCCAGATTTTGTTTGTTGGCCAATGCTGAATAGTCAACGAAATCATTGATTCCATCCTCATTAGGAGTAATGATATTGATCAGATTAGGAACGGTGATATTCACTTCAACAGGGATGCAATTGTAGCCGTCTCTTACATATACTTTAGCTTCTCCTCTGGCGATATTGGTAAACACATTGGAATCCTGCCAGTTAATATTATCCATAGAATACTGGTAAGGAAGAGTTCCACCGTTGGCATATACGGTCACCGTGCTTCCTGAAATGTCTACGGTGGTAATCACTGGATTATCGGAAGGGTATACCGTCACTTTTTGTGTTGCGATACAATCTCCGGTTTTTAGTTTTACCCAGTACGTTCCTACTCCTACATTCTTGATAGATTGTGTAGTAGCTCCCGTGCTCCATTCATAGCTTTTAAATCCGGCTCCTGCATCTAATGTTGTGGTGTTTTCAATACAAATCGTCACATCATGTAAAGTTCTTGAGAAAACAGGAGGAATTACGGTTAATGTAACTTTAGCAATAGAATAACACCCGTTTGCACCGAATACTTTAATATAAATAACTCCATTAGGTGCAATGTATGCTGCTGGAGTAGAAATTGCGTTAGTCCCGCTGATCGCATCAGTTAATGATGGATAATATTCTTTGGTAACTCCGCCCTGAGAAACTATAGCTCCTGTAAGATTAAAGGATGCCATAGAAGGGTTGGCTTCTATAAAGCAGGATTTTATTTCAACGTCATTCACAACCACAACAGGGTAAATATTCAATGTAATTTTTGCAGTACTTACGCAACCTTGAGGTGTGGTTACTTTTACATATATAGTTGCTGCTGCTGATGCATAGGCAGAAGGGTTTGTAATCTGGTTTGTTCCATTATTCAGATCAAATAAAGTAGGGTAGAATTCTTTGGTAACTCCGGCAACAGTTGTTACAGCCGCAGTATTAAGATCAAAAGTCGCTGTTCCGGCATTGTTGTTATTACATCCGGAAAGACTGGCATCTGTTGCAGCAAATGGAGTAGGATTAAGTTGAATAACCCCGTCACCATTATCACAAAGCGTAGAAGTAGGATCTTTTACAACCACCTTAATCGTAGTGTTTCCTGAATACTGGAAAGCTGAAGGATTGGCAATAGGGGTAGAACTTCCCAATACATAATAAGTGAAAATATAATTTCCAGGATTATTTACAAATTGAGAATTGTAAGAAGTAAGGTCTACCACACCGTTTCCTGTAGCAGGATTGGTACATACGAACGGAGTTAGGGTATTACTTAAAATGGGTACTTTATCTACAAATACTTTAACATCTTTAATGGAATGTCTTGCGCTGGCTCCCCCGGTTGCTGCGGAAAAACCAAAATATCCCTGTGACATTCCTACTGCCCCTCCGGAAGGAGCAAAAGACTGATCCACGATAAGAACACCGTTTATTCTTACTTTGATGATCCAGTTTGTTGGGTTGGTAAGGTCTGTTTCTCCGTTTACTTCAACGTGTCTGTAAGTGTCCCCTACAAATGGCTGCGTAGCAATAAGGTCAGGAGAGTGGAAGGTACTTCCAGGAGTTGTATTGTATTCAATATTGTTTCCTGCTGTATTGTTGGTTCCGTAAAGAATGTGAACTTTACTCATCTGGCCTTCAGTGGTATTGTTGAAGATATCAAAACCAACCATCAATCCTGAAGCATTGGCAGGAATACCCAGTCCACCTCCTGATACAAATCCTGTTGGTGGATTAGCAAGATACCAGAAGGTAAAACCATCTCCTTTTCCAAACTGCGTGGTTCCGTTTCCGTCAATTCTGAAATCGAATTCTACTTTCCATTTATCACAATAGCTTAACGTAATTGGGGTTGATAATTTTACAGCTCCGTATCTGCTGGTCTGATCGGTTGTAAGCCGTACAAAGTCTCCGCTTACTATGGCATCAGAGACAAGATCCCAGCCTGTTGTATTTACTGGGTTTCCGGTAAGCTGATAGGTTTGTGAAAATAATCTTCCCGGCAAGCATAATAAGATAGTCAGTGCAAAAATGAGTATATCTTTTTTCATAGTGGATGGATTGTGATGTTATACTTAATCTTAGATATAAAATTGTTTTTTAATGTTTAAATTGGTGATAAAAAGCAATACCTGGTCTCAATCTCTGATTGGGCATATTCTGTTTTTAATACCGAAACTACCCCAAATGAGGTAGTTTCTGATAGTAAAATTTATTCTCTGTTTTTAACCAATACCCAGCCTGAGTATTTAGTTTCAGTATTGTCTTTGTTGTTTTCGTTCCATGATATGGTGTACCAATACGTTCCTGTAAGAACTTTTTTACCGGAAGCAGTTCCGTCCCAGGTAAAGTTTCTCATTTTTCCGGCTTCGTATAATTTGTTGCCATATCTGTCGTAGACGATGAATATCAGATTTTTCTTATAAGCAAGTGCTGAATAGTCAATGAAATCATTTACATTATCACCGTTTGGAGTGATTGCATTAACAAGGTTAGGTACTGTAATCTGAACTTCAACAGGTGTACAGTTGTAAAAATCCTTTATATAAACTCTTACTTCTCCTCTTGCTAAGCCTGTAAATATATTGCTGGGCTGCCAATTGACTCCATCAAGCGAATATTGGTATGGAGGAGTTCCCCCTGCTACATTTACTGTTATCGTGTTGTTGTCAATATCAATGCTGGAGATTACAGGATTTGCAGATGCTTTTACGTTGACAATCTGCGTAGTGATACAGTTGCCTGTTTTAAGTCTTACCCAATAAGTGCCTACTCCTACATCTTTAATGGAAGAGGTTGTTGCTCCGGTGCTCCATTCATAACCATCGAATCCGGGACCTGCATCCAGATCTGTTTTTTCACCAATACAAATGGTTTTGTCTTTCAGAACAGAAGATGGTACAGGTGGCAATACAATAAGGTTAATTTTAGCGATATTAAAACATCCGTTGGTATCAGTTACTTTTGCGTATACGACAGTGTTTGTAGATAAATACTGAAGAGGATTCATAATCTCATTGATTCCGTCTAAAGCATTGGCTATTGAGGTGTAATATTTCTTTGCGGCACCAGCTCCTAAAGTAGTAACATCTGCCGTTGTTAAATTAAAGATGGCACTCGTGATATTATTTTCAATGAAACATGATCTTAAGGTCGCTTCTTTCACTGGAGTATCAGGATAAAATGTAAGTGTAATTTTTGCTGAACCCGTACATCCCTGAGGTGTTGTTACTTTTACGTAAACGACACCGGGAGCCGATAAATAATTATCAGGATTTTGAATCTCATTAACATCAGCATTGAGGTCAGCTAAAGTTTTATAATATTTTTTTGTAACCCCGGGAACATTTGTGACGGCTGCAGTATTCAGATTGAAGGCGGCTGTTCCTATCTTGTTATTATTACAAACGGTAATTGTTTTGTCTTCTGCTTTGAAAGGGGCGAGAACCAATAAAATTTTACCATCCGGGTTATCACAGAGCAATCCTGCATTATCTTTAATAACCACCGTCACCGTTGTGTTGGCATTGAACTGATAACTGGTAGGGTTGGCAATAGGTGTTGAGCTTCCCAGCGGATAATAGGTAAAGGTGTAATTTGATGTATTATTGACAAATTGTGAATTGAAAGATGTCAGGTTTACAGACCCAAATCCCGTTGTGGGATTAGGACAAAACGATTGTGTTGCTGAATTCTGTAAAATAGGAACTTTATCCGTGTAAATTTTTACATTTTTAATAGAATGTCTTGATCTTGCCCCTCCTGTAGAGGCGGAAAAACCAAAATATCCTACCGTCATTGCGGCAGCGGTGCCTGAAGGAGCAAAAGGCTGATTGCAAATTACATTTCCATCTATTGTGATCTTGATAATCCAGCCGGTAGGAGAAGCGGGATCTACCTGCGCTGTTACTTCAACATGTTTAAAAGTTGTTCCCTGAAAAGGCTGTGTAGTATTTAGATCCGGTGAGTGAAAGGAACTTCCGGGAACATTGAAGAATTCTACGTTATTGTTGTCGGTTGTGTTTTGAACCTGTCCATAAGCAACATGAACCTTACTCATGGTAGCAGTAGTGGTATTGTTGTAAGTGTCAAGTCCTACGATAAGCCCTACAGCATTTTGAGATACTCCAAGACCAGAACCTAATACACTGGCAACGGGTGGGTTGGCAAGATACCAGAAGGCAATTCCGTCGCCGTTAGAAGTTTGGTTGGAGTCCATTCTGAAATCAAATTCCACTCTCCATTTGTCGCAATATTTTAAATTAATAGGGTCATTCAGCCTGATGGAGCCGGACTGGTTGTTGGTATCCGGAGTAAGCTGAATAAAATCTGTGTTTACCTGAGTAGGTGAAACCATCGTCCATCCGGTAGTGTTCACCGGGTTTCCAACAAGCTGATAAGTCTGGGCAAAGGACTTCCCGGCTATACAGAGTAAAAAAACAGATAAATACAATAATAGATTTTTATTCATGTAAATGGGACTTTTATTAAGGTGTAAAGATATTAAATCCCAAGTAAACAATATGTATTTAATGTTAATTTTGTTAAAAAATTTAATTATTTTTTAATAAATCTTGTTTCTTCTGTTGAAATGGTAAATATTGAGCAGTGCCTTTAGATTTGTTTTAATTAAGATTAAAATAGAGAATTACTATCAAGATTCTCGAAATAAGTATCAATTTCGAGATCCGAAGAATTGGCTGCTGCCACAGCTAATTTGTCGCAAAGCTCATTCTCAAAGTGTCCTGCATGCCCTTTTATCCAATGCATTTTTGGGGTATGCTTATTGTATAGCTCAACGAATTTTTTCCAGAGGTCAGGATTCTTTACATTTTTCCAGCCTCTTTTGATCCATCCGGCAATCCAGTTTTGGTTGATGGCATCAGATACGTACTTGCTGTCAGTGTAGACATGGATTTCATTTTCTGTTGATTTCAGTTTTTCCAATGCCGTGATAACAGCCAGAAGTTCCATTCTGTTGTTCGTGGTTTTTCGAAAACCTTTTGAAAATGTTTTCTGGTAATTTTTTTCAGGAACGCGCATGAGAATTCCATATCCGCCCTTTCCCGGATTTCCGCTGCAAGCCCCGTCGGTATAAATTTCGATTCTCAAATCTGTTTTTTAAAAATTGATGTATTGACCGTAAAATTAAAATGAATTGATCTAAACTTTAGTCTTCCTTAAAACGGGAAGTCATCATCATCATCAAAGTCATTCATTGATGAACCGGAAAGTTTTGAGCTGTCCGGAAGGTCAAATGCTGCCCCTGGCTGAATGGTTGTTTTGATCTTGTCAAAGCCGCTTGGCTCTCCGAAGTTGGAAGGATATCCTCCTCCGGCTCCGTCCATTGCTGCTTCGATATCACCAAATTTTGCAAAATGTTTTAAGAAAGATAGTCGGACATCTGCCGTAGCACCATTCCTGTGCTTTGCAATAATCAGCTCGGCCTGGTTTTCAGTAGAAGTTTCCTGTCCTTCCTCATCATTATCCCAAACAGTAATTTTATAATATTCCGGTCTGAAGATGAAAGATACGATATCCGCATCCTGCTCAATCGCTCCGGATTCCCTCAGGTCTGAAAGCTGAGGTCTTTTTCCTGGACGGGCTTCCACACTTCTCGAAAGCTGGGAAAGAGCAATCACCGGAACATTAAGTTCTTTTGCAATCGCTTTTAATGAACGTGAAATCATGGAGATCTCCTGTTCACGGTTTCCAACTCCTTTTCCGCCGCTGCTTCCTGCTGTCATCAGCTGAAGGTAGTCGACCATGATAATTCTTACACCATGCTGCATGACAAGTCTTCGGCATTTTGCACGGAAGTCAAATATGGAAAGGGAAGGAGTTTCGTCAATATATAAAGGAGCATTTTCCAACTCAGATACATTAGAGAATAGTCTCTGCCATTCTTCATCATCCAAAGTTCCTTTTCTTAATTTTTCTGAAGAGATTCTTGTTTCAGAAGCGATCATTCTGGTGATCAGCTGTACAGATGCCATCTCGAGAGAGAAAAGAGCCATAGGAACTTTGTGCCCTACTGCAATATTTCTTGCCATGGAAAGAAGGAATGCCGTTTTCCCCATCGCGGGACGTGCAGCAATAATGATAAGGTCAGAGTTTTGCCATCCACCGGTTTCTTTATCTACATCCCGGAATCCTGAAGGGACCCCTGAAAGTCCTTCCTTATCTTTTAAAGATTTAATCGTATCAATAGCCTGTTTTACCAATGAGTTGGCTGTATCGAATCCTTTTTTAATCGTTCCGTTGGTAATCTCAAAGAAAGACTGTTCCGCTTTATCCAAAAGTTCAAAAACGTCGGTTGACTCTTTGTATGAAGAATCAATAACGTTGGCAGAAACATTGATAAGGCTTCTTAAAATATATTTTTCAAGAATAACACGTACGTGATATTCAATATGGGCAGATGAACTTACTCCCATAGTAAGATCAATGATGTAATGGTCACCACCTGCCTGGCTTAGTTTGTCTTCTTTTTTTAATTCCTGAATAATGGTCATTAAGTCTACCGGATGGTTGCCTTCATAAAGCTTTAAGATGGTAGAAAAGATGACCTGATGTCTCGGATCATAAAATACTTCTGAGGTAAGAAGGTCAATGGAATGGTCAAGCCCTTTCTTATCAATCAAAAAAGTTCCGATAACAAGTCTTTCGAAATCCACTGCATTGGGAGGCATTTTTCCATCCGCAATAGACAATTCTTTTGCAAAGTTTCCGTGTGTCAGGGATGATAATGTTTCTTTCTGCGCCATGGTGCAAAGATAGTTTATTTAAAAAATAATAAAAAAATAGTATTCAACAAATTATTAGCAGTTCTCTGCAATCTGCTGTAAACAGGAGGTTGATCTTGTTGATAAAAAAAATCACCTCAGACTGAGGTGATTTTTCAAAAAGATGAAGTATAGCTTATTCTTTATTTTTTACCAATACCCATCCTGAATATTTGGTTTCGGTATTGTCTTTATTGTTTTCGTTCCATGAGATCGTGTACCAGTAGGTTCCGGTAAGAATTTTCTTACCAAAGGCTGTTCCGTCCCAAGAGAAGTTATTCATTCTATTGGCTTCATGAAGTTTGTTTCCATATCTGTCATATACAATGAAGACCAGGTTTTTCTTGTAAGCTAATGCTGAATAGTCAATAACATCATTTACGTTATCTCCGTTCGGAGTAATAGCGTTGATAAGGTTAGGAACCGTCACAGTTACCTGAATAGGAGTACAGTTGTAAGTATCTTTTACATAGATTGTGTTCTCTCCTCTAGGAAGTCCTGTGAATATATTGGAATCCTGCCAGTTTACACCATCTACAGAATATTTGTAAGGAGGAACCCCACCTGAAGCTGTTACAGTGATATTATTGTTGCTGATTTCTATTCCTGAGATCACAGGCTGAAGACTTGCGTGTACACGTACTTCCTGAAGGGTGAAACATTTTCCGGTCTGAAGTTTTACCCAATAAACACCCACCCCTACGTTGTTGATAGCTTGTGTAGTTTCACCTGTGCTCCATTCGTAGCTTACAAATCCAGGTCCCGCATCCAAAGTGGTTTTGGCTTCCGCGCAAATCGTTTTATCCTTTAATACAGCTGATTTTACCGGAGGTAATACAATTAGTTCTATCTTGGCAATCGAATAACACAGCTTGTCATTATCTACTCTTGCATATACCGTTTTGCTTTCTGAAAGATAGTTTAATGCCATTACAATAGGGTTTGTCTGTGCTTGGGCATCAGCTATAGAGGTATAATATTTGATAATAGTTCCGGCAGGTGTTGGAACAGCTACTCCGATATCTGCTTTAGAAAGGTCAAATGTTGAGCGGGTAACATCGTTATCAATATAACAGTTTTGCAGTACAGCGTCTTTCAATACAACCGTAGGGTAGAATAATAATCTGATCGTTGTGGTTGCAATACATCCGAAAGTAGAAACTACTTTTACGTATATCGTTGTTTCAGGAGAAGTATAGTTGGCAGGATCTGTAATTTCATTAATCTCTGCATTCATATCAGCAATGGTAGCATAATACTTAATGGTTGCACCACTACCTCCAAATACATTGGCTGTTGTTAAATTATATTTTGCAGTACCGGCTCCATAGTTGTTACAAGAGTATAAAGTGGCCGCATTGGCTGAAATACCCACGTTGACAAATTTAAATTTCCCTGTTATGAAACATCCGTTAATAGGGTTGGTCGGATTATTTGGATCTTGGTATACAACTCGGTAATAGTATGTTGTAACGCCATCAACAGTTGCTACTGTAAGAGGGTTTTGTCCTGTAAGGGCATCGTTGGTTGTTTTATGATAAGTAACCTTGAAGTTAGGGCTGTTACCATTGATGATAGCTGCAGAAAGTGTTGTAAAATCAAACTGCGTAGGTAATGCACAAACCATCACCTGGTTCGGGTCAGTAGGAGTAGCTCCAGGAATTCCCGGCGCAATAAATGGGTTAGGGGAAAGAACCGGATCGTTAAATGCGGAACTTAAACTTGCCGTACCCGACCATTCTAAAGAGAAACCATTAACGGATCTACTGAAGTTGTCAATAACCAAATAATATGTTTGACCTGCCAGCACATCCATGTAAGGACTCCATTTCCCATTGTTCATACTGGATGTAACGCCAGGAGGGTTAGTAGGGAATACTGCAGGTGGAGCAAGAGTAAGATCCAGACCTGTGTCTCCCGGAGTACCGCTATAGTTACATCTTATAGGCTGTATGAAGACATGATCTGCATTCTGTAAAGAAGCACAACCGTTTGCTGTTGGCCCATAGACTGCAAAGTCATAATCATCACCTTGATCGTTAGGTTTTATTTTAAATGCCAGTGTTCCTGGTGAGGATACCGTGAAGGTATACCAAACGGTATATCTTTCATTGGTACCAAGACATCCTCCGTTTTGGTTAAGAATCTCTATGATATTTCCAGGTCCTGAAGGAGTGTAAGAAATGTCAGAGTTACCACAGATGGGAATTGCTGTGACACAGTCTGACTGTGAAAAGGCCATTTGCGTTATCAATAAAATAAAAAGAAGTAATATTTTTTTCATTGTTAAAACTATTTTTGTTAAACAAACTTAAAATCAATAAATTTTATCATTATTTGTAAAAGAAAAAGCCGCCAAAGCGGCTTTTTATATTGTTAAGAATTACTCTCTGTTTTTTACAACAATCCAACCTGAAAACTTGAAAGGAGTGTTCTTTTTGTCATTCTCATTCCATGTTACAGAATACCAGTAGGTACCGGTTGGGATTTTCTTGCCGGCAATTGTGCCATCCCATTTGTAACCATTGGATTTGTCTCCCTGGTGGATTTTTGTTCCATATCTGTCAAAGATACTTAAAACCAGGCTTTGTTTATCTGCCATAGCAGAATAATCTACAACATCATTTACACCATCTCCGTTTGGAGTGATCATATTGATAAGGTTAGGAACTACTACGGTAACTTCAATAGGCTCGCAGTCATAAGCATCTTTTACATATACTTTATAAGTTCCTCTTGCTACATTGGAGAATGTATTAGAGGCTTGCCATAAAATTTTATCCATAGAGTACTGGTAATCCGGTGTTCCTCCTATCACATTGATTGTTAATGTAGTGTTGGAGATGTCAACGTTGGTTACCACCGGTTGTTCAGAAGGGTATACGGTTACCTTTTGAGTGGCAACACATTCTCCCGTTTTTAATTTTACCCAGTAAACACCCACTCCTACATCTTTGATAGACTGAGTTGTCGCTCCTGTACTCCATTCGTAGCTTTTAAATCCAGGTCCGGCATCTAACGTTGTCGTATCTTCTACACAAATGATTTTGTCTTTCAGAACACTAGAGGTTACCGGAGCAATTACGGTTAAACCGATTTTTACCACTACAAAACATCCTCTGGTATCAGATACTCTTACGTAAACCAAACCACTTGGTGCAGTATAATTAGCATTTAAAATCTGGTTGGTTCCATCTACTGCGTCTGTCAGTGAAGGGAAATATTTTTTAGTGATACCTGCTTGTGGTGTAATTACAGCAGCGTTATCAAGGTTGAATAAAGCTGTGGAAGGATTGGCTTCAAGAAAACATGATCTTAATTCTGCATCTTTTGCGATAATTGCCGGGTAGAACTTAAGGGTAATTTCTGCAATATCAGTACATCCGAATACAGAAGTTACTTTTACATATATTTTACCTTCTGCAGAAACAAACTGATAAATGTTTGTAATCTCATTGATTGAGTTATTCAGATCATATAAAGTATAATAATATTTTTTGGTTGCCGTAGGATCAGCAAAAACAGCTGCCGTAGTAAGGTCATACATTGCCGTGCCTGCATTGTTGTTGTTACAGCTTGTTAATGTAACGTCTGTAGCTGTTATGGTGCCATCTTTAAATTTAAATTTACCAGTCTGTCTACATTTGTTAATAGGGCTGTTCGGATTCGTAGGGTCAGTATAGTTGATACTGTAGAAATACACTCCAACAGGAGTAACTGTTTGAGGCCCAACAAGAGGATTGTTACCTGTTAAAGCATCATTTTGGCTGGTATGATAGCTAATGCTGAAGTTAGGGTTACCGTTCAGGATTCCTGCTGATAATGATGCGAAATCAAAAGTCGCCGGGTTTGAACATATCACAACTTCTCTTGGATCATTAGGATTAGCCCCCGGAACTCCCGGTGGGATGAATGGATGAGGTTGTATATTCGGATCTGTGAATGGAGAAGACAGAGTAGCTGTTCCGCCCCATGATAATTTAAATCCGTTAGCTGTTTCTCTGTGGTTATTTACAATCAGATAGTAAGTCTGGCCAGGCAATACATCAAGGTACTTCACCCATTTGTCTCCTGTTGCATCCTCGCTAAGGTCTGTTGAGGTCATGTTAAGGCCTGTGTTTCCGCTTTGTCCTGAATAAGAACAACGGATTGGAGTTCCAAGATTACCACAAGATTTGTTAGGTCCATATACTCCAAAGTCATAATCATCTCCCTGGTCATTAGGGATAATTTCAAAGGTAAGGGTTCCTGCTGTAGCTATGGTAAAAGAATACCATACAGAGTACTTTTCATCAGAAGTTAAACATCCGCCCAAATCTTCTGCAATGTCCCCGTGTCCGCCTGGTGTATATGAAATATCCGAGTTGCCACAGACTGCCATTGCGGTATTACAGTCTGATTGGGCAAATAGAATATGTGAAAATATGAGTAAGAAAACAAGTAATGTTTTTTTCATAAGAGTAGATTTTAAAAGAAATATTAAAAGTTTTTTTTACTAAAAAAATGCTGTCTTTTACCTGATACAAAATAATGATACGCTGATCATTAAATGAATTTTAAAGCTTTTATATCAAAAAAAACTGATCATCCGATGTATTCAGAAGATCATGCATTTTCTTACGGTTAATTTGTTCCTATCAACTGTTTTCCCCAGTTAGGTGAACTGGATGAGGGGTTTGATGTTTCAAATTCTTGGGCTGCTTTTTGATATAACTTTATTGCTTCTACCTTGTTTCCTTGTTTTTCAGCCATTTCAGCCTTTAAGAAGGAAAGTCTTGGGTTATTCTTTAAAGTTGTTTCGGCTTTATTCATGAAGCTTGTAACAGTCTTTAGTTCCTTTTGAGGATCTGCAGTTGTTTTTATTCTGATTTTCTGAAAATGAATAAGAGCAAGAAGAAGGTTTACTTCTCCGTTATTCTTTTCCGAAGCAAGTGCCTGCATTGCCAGCTTTCTTGCAGACTCATTAGGATCTCCAAGAGGGCTGTTCGGGCTGTTCTTTAACAGGAAATTTGTTTTAAGATATAATGCTGCTGCTGCATAGTAATTAGCCTGCCATTTTTCTGAAGTTTTAGCCTCTGAAAACTTAGAGAAAAGCATATCATAGTCGTTTTCTGTTTTAGCAGTATCGAACTGCAGAACAGTTTGTTGTAAGGTTTGATCTGAAAAAAATTGAGCATTCATCAGAGAACCTGCCATGAGAAAGCTCAAAAATAGTAAAAGTTTAGTCATAGGGGATATTTTATGAAGCAAATATAAAAAATTATTAACGTTAAATTAAAGATTTTGAGATATATTTAATGAAAGTAATATATTGGTTTTTAATATGGTATTTTATTCTTTCGGTTGAATTATATGGAGATCGTAAAGATATGAGTGGTTTTGATGAATATTTGTAGTTTAATTCTTTTATAAGGTTTTAAAAAATAGGTATAAAATAAAAATCAGAATAGAAAAACGTTCTATTCTGATTTTAAGTATTTCGAATTCTGATTTTTTTTGGCTCAGATTTTAAATAAACTGATAAACAATAAATTAATATTGCATCTTTCTCAATTTAGGATTGGTACTTCCTACAAGCAAAGCAATTAAAACAGTCATACAGCCGCCAAATACAACGGAGCGTACAACCCCTAATAATTTGGCCATAAGTCCACTTTCGAATTGCCCCATTTCATTGCTGGACATAATGAAAATTGAATTCACACTCAGAACACGTCCTCTGATATGATCAGGTGTTTTCAACTGAACAATTGTGCCTCGGATAACCACGGAAATTCCATCAAGCATACCACTCATCACCAGGAACATAAAAGACAGCCAGTATAATTTTGATAAGCCGAATCCAATGATGCATAGTCCGAATCCTGTAACAACGACAAGCAGTATTTTTCCCTGATTTTTTCGCAGAGGGACAATCGACAAAATAGTAATAATACACATGGAACCAATGTCTGAAGCTGCATTCAATAAACCGAAGCCTTCAGCTCCTGAATTTAAAATATCTGTTGCAAATACAGGGATCATTGCCACCGCACCCCCGAAAAGTACCGCAAACATATCAAGACATAAAGCACCCAGAATTTCTTTGGTTTTAAAAATATAAGAAATCCCTTCACGCATACTTTCCACTACATTCACCGTTTCCTTTTTATATTCTGAATACTGCTTATGGAGCTGCCAGAAAAATAATGAGGCAACAAATATTAATGCTAAAATAGCAACCAGAGTCCATTTTACACCGATGAATCCAATAAGAACACCACCAATTGCGTGTCCGCAAACAGAAGAGATCAGGAAAGTGGCCTGGTTCAGAGTTACTGCATTCGGAAGGTTTTCCTTCTTTACAATTTTAGGAATCATAGAAGGAACGATAGGCCCGATAAAAGCCCTTGCTATTCCCGTAAAAAAGATAACTCCATAAATATAATATGTAATCTGATGACCGGTGAAATGCATTTCTACATCCAGAAAGGCCGGAATCAGCAGAAGCCCGATCAGGAAAATATAAGCATAATTGCAGATGAGAAGCAGTCTCTTTTTTTCATTCATATCAATAACATGTCCAGCATACAGTGCACAGCTTACAGCAGGAATAACCTCTGAAAGTCCGATAAGGCCAATTGAAAAAGGATCTTTTGTTAATTGATACACCCACCATCCTAATAAAGTGGCAAGCATTCTGAAAGCTAAAACAATAAAAAATCTCCCGGTGAGAAGATTTCTGAATTCAACATTTTGTAATGTTTGTAACGGGGTAAAGGAAATCATGAACAAAAATAGCCCTAAAAATTTATTTAAGGCTATTCATATGACAATTTCTGAAAGATATATTAAATATATCTCAAAAGATAAAATCTATTTTAGTCAGCTCTGGAAGAACTTAATACGATGGCCGCAACTCCTGCTGCGCCAATGATAGTAGCTCCCGCAGCAATTCTTGCTTTTCTTCTGTCTTTTACAGCTGCTACATTTGATTTAGGAATAATTACTTCTGTACTGTCTTTTTTACCGGCTGTACCAACAAGATTTTCGCCAACGACATTTCTGAATAAGATGGTCTGTTTTGGAGAGCCGTCTCTCATAGTGACTTTATATACTTTTCCGGCTTCAAGATTAGAATAGTTGTTTTTTGAAATATCTTCGCTGTATTTTGTCGTAGCACAAGACGTAATAACAAATAAAGACGTTAGTAAAGATGATTTCAACAGTACAGATGCTTTCATTATTTTCTTTTAGTTTTTCAAATTTATAATTTTTTTCGAATATATGTTTTCGGAATTGAAAAAATATGATTAAAGTTTGTAAATTTCTAAGAGATTTGCAATCTTTCTGTCATTAGCCAATCTCGGAGTCTTATTTTGGCCTCCTAATTTCCCCTGAGATTTGGCATATTCATGAAAGGCATTTTTTTTAAGTCTCGTAATGTGTAGCTTCCGTAAAATATTTCCTGAAATCAAATCATCATAATAAGTATTCCTTGCCCGCAGCTGTTGATCCAGTTCCTCTCTGAATGCTTCTAAATCCTCCGGTTCTTTTTCAAATTCAATCAGCCATTCATGATAAGGAAGGCCTTCTGATGGATTTACCTGTGGGGCAAGATGAAATTCCGTAATCTGTGCCGGATATTTTTCAAGCGTAGCTTTCATAGCCTCTTCTATTTCAAAGGCAATCACATGTTCTCCAAATGCAGAAGTAAAATGTTTGGTTCTTCCGCTTACCAAAATCCTGTACGGATCTTTGCTGATAAACCTTACCACATCTCCAATAGAATATGCCCATAACCCGGAATTGGTGGTCAAAATCAGTGCGTAATCTTTATGAAGTTCAATTTCTTTTAACGTTAACCTTCTCGCTCCGGGCTTCCCATATTCTTCCAAAGGAATAAATTCATAGAAAATTCCATGATTGGTCAATAGCAAAAGTCCTTCTTTGGTATAGTCGTCCTGGAAGGCAAAAAAGCCTTCAGATGCCGGGAAAGTCTGAACAATATCTACTGTACCACCCAATAACTCTTCCATTTTATCCCGGTACGGTTCATAGTTGACTCCTCCTGTTACAATAAGCTGAAGATTAGGGAAAAGCTGTTTGATCTTTTTACCATGTTTTTCCGATAGTTTCTCAAAATACATAATCAGCCATGGCGGGATTCCAGAGATCAGAGTCATGTTTTCATGTTCTGTTTCCTCAATGATTTTGTCTACTTTGGATTCCCAGTCTTCCATAATGTTGGTTTCCCAGCTTGGAAGGCGGTTTTTTTGGAGGTAATTAGGGATGTGATGAGCTACAATGCCGGATAATCTTCCTGTCTTTATTCCGAATACCTCTTCAAGTTCCGGGCTGCCCTGTAGAAAAATCATTTTTCCGTTGACGAAATCAGCATTGTTTTTTTTGCTGATATAATGAAAAAGAGCGCTTTGAGCTCCTGCAATCTGAAATGGCATTCCTTCCTTGGAAATTGGAATATATTTAGACCCTGAGGTTGTTCCCGAAGTTTTGGCAAAATATTCCGGAGTTTCTGTCCATAAAATATTGGATTGTCCTTTTTTTACCCTTTCAATATAAGACTTCAGATCTTCATAGTCGGCTACAGGAACTCTGTCCTGAAATTCTTTTACAGAATGGATGTTTTCAAAATCATGTTCACGCCCAAAAAGAGTCTTTTGAGCAGTGTTTACCAGGGAAATTAATAGGTCTTCCTGATTTTTCTCAGCATTTTTTTTGAAATCCTCTGCTTTTTGGACATGTTTCTTTGCCCAGATCAGCGCCGCATTTTTCTTGAAGAAGTTTAACATGGGTCAAATTTATAAATAAGTAGAGAATCTGGAATCATTTTTTATAAAGCTTCACATAAAAAAAACCGATGGAACATGTTCCACCGGCTTTTCGAAATTTGATTATGAAAATAACAACTATATGTTAATGTTATGCTTATTTGTTGGCCTTGTATCTTTTATCAGGCGTACCGTCTTTTTTCAGGTGTTTGTTTTCTTTATATCTCTTATCCGGTGTACCGTCTTTTTTCATTTTGGCCGCCGGTTGTGCAGGCTTTGCAGCTTTTGCATCCATTGCCGGTTTTGCCGCTTTTACTTCTGCTGGTTTAGCAGCTTTTGCAGTCGTTGCTTTTACAGGTGGATGAGCGGTAGCGCTTGTAGCGGGAGCAGTCTGCTGAGCAGTGGCAAGTCCTAATCCCAGGATCAAAGACATTGCAGATAAGAATTTTTTCATAAGAATTATTGTTTGTTTTTTGTTGAATAAAGATATACAAAAAGCAGGCTAGAATGCTGGGATTTTGAAACTTAACTAAAGTTTATTACAGCTTAAAAAAAAATTAAAAGGCTTCATTTACAATAAAAAAGCCTGCCCTCAAAGATGAAGACAGGCTTGCATAATATATAAATAGACAAATCTAACGTGTACAGTTGGCTGTCCACGTTTTGCCGTCTTTTGCAAATAATATTTTTAAGGTATTATTGTCAATTCTGATATAAGAGGTTGCTGTAGAACCAATCATCACTAAAGTATGGTCACCTTCCTGATTAAATTCAATTCCGTTAAGATCCGGAATACTGTTTGAGAAAGCGAAATTATACTTGGTGCCGCTGGCGATTTTTGTTACAAATACACTTCCGTTATCGGTACTGATGCTGGTAGAGCCTCCATCATTATAGGAAATCTTTCCTTTATAGGTTCCGGCAAAAAATTCATTGTTTACAGGATCGTCATCTTTACTGCACGACGAAAAAGATAATGCTGTGAATAATAACAGCATCATAACTCCTAAGATTTTAATTGCTTTTTTCATAATATCATTCTTAAATGTTTGGTTATACTTAAAATGCCAAACACTATGCCATGAGGAGAAACTTGAATTTTTTTAACAGGTTATTAAATAAAATTGTAAAAAATTAAGATTTCTGAGGTTAAGTCCTTCATTTTAAACCCTCAGTCTTTCAGTTTTTCCAAGGAAGAAAAAAAATATCCGTACCTTTGTATATCATAAACGGTTTCGGAAAACTCCCGAAATCGCTTTTGTCGTTTATACCTTTACTATCTATGCAGTTAAAATCCATCAATGAAAAGTTCCTTCCAGACCTTATGCAGAAAGAGTTTGGGAAAGAAATTTTTACCCAGCTAGAAAACAATCAGCATATTGCTGTAAAAGGAAGTGCCGGATCTTCGGTTTCTATTTTTGTCGCTGAGCTTTTTTTAGTTCAGAAGAAAAATATTCTTTATCTGGTAGATGATAAAGAGGATGCATTGTATGCCAATACTGAGATGGAAGATCTTCTTGGTAAGGATAAAGTGCTGTATTTTCCTGCTACCCATCTTGAACCTTATCAGGTGGAAAAAACACAAAACGCCAATCTGGTTTTAAGAACCGAGGTGTTGAATAAAATCAATTCAGGAAGATCTCCGAAAGTGATTGTAGCGTATGCCGGAGCTTTATCTGAAAAGGTTTTGAAAAAGGAAGATTTTAAAGCAATTTCTCATCATATAAAAGTAGGCGACCAGCTTGATTTTGATTTCGTGGATGAGCTGCTTAATCATTATCATTTCCAGCAGGCTGATTTCGTTTCTGAACCTGGAGAGTTTTCAGTAAGGGGAGGAATTGTAGATGTGTTTTCCTATTCACATGAAAAGCCTTACAGAATTACTTTCTTTGGTAATGAAGTGGAAAGTATTAAAACCTTCGATATTGAAACTCAGCTTTCAGTGGATAAAGTGAAGGATTTCCAATTGGTGTCCAATATGAACTTTTCAGTAACGGGAACCAGAGTGTCATTGCTGCAGCTATTGCCTAAAGAAAGTTTTGTGGTTACCAAAAACGGAATGGTGGGAATGCAGAAGATCAGAACATTCTACGAAAAATCTCTGGAGAAATATGATACATTAAGTAAAGATATTGCGCACAGAGCTCCACAGGAACTTTTTATTTCTGATCAGGAGTTTCTATTCGATTATAAAAAATTCAAAACGGTTGACTTTGGAGGAACGGTGATTGAAGGACTGAAAGAAATTACCGAAGTCAAAATGGAACAGCTTCCACAACCGTCTTTTCATAAAAACTTTGAACTGCTGATTGAAGATATTGAAGAAAAGCAGAATATAGGATTTGACACCTGGATTTCCTTTTCAACAGAAAAACAGAAGGAAAGACTGGAATCTATTTTTGAAGAACTTGAACATGAGCTCCCTTTTAAAAGCTTTAAATCTGAACTTCATGAAGGTTTTGTAGATAACGGCCATAAACTGATGGTCTATACTGATCACCAGATTTTTGACCGTTACCAGCGATATAAAGCTAAAAATACTTTTGCAAAATCTGAACAGCTTACCCTGAAAGACCTGATGTCTTTGAAAATCGGGGATTACATCGCCCATATTGATCATGGAATCGGAAAATTTATGGGACTTGTAAAAGTTAATAACGATGGTAAAATTCAGGAATGCTTTAAACTGACCTATAAAAATGGAGATTTATTATATGTAAGTATTCATTCTCTTCATAAGATTTCGAAGTACAACGGACCGGATGGAAGAGAAATTGTGTTGAGTAAACTGGGATCTCCAACCTGGAAATCTTTGAAACAGAAAACAAAGGCGAAGGTTAAACAGATTGCTTTTGATCTTATTCAGCTATATGCCCAGAGAAAAACGGCAAAAGGTTTTGCTTTTACACCAGATTCCTATCTGCAGAACGAATTGGAGGCTAGCTTTATTTATGAAGATACTCCAGATCAGGAAAAAGCGACCATAGATGTGAAAAAAGATATGGAAGCTGATACGGTTATGGACAGGCTGGTTTGTGGTGATGTAGGTTTCGGTAAAACGGAGGTTGCCATCCGTGCAGCATTTAAAGCGGCGACAGACGGAAAGCAGGTTGCGATATTGGTTCCCACGACTATTCTAGCCTTTCAGCATTACAGAAGTTTTAAAGAAAGACTTAAAGATTTTCCGGTAAATGTTGGTTATGTAAACAGATTCAGAACCGCTAAACAGAAATCAGAAACATTAAGTGCTCTGAAAGATGGAAAGGTGGATATTATTATCGGAACTCATCAATTAGTAAGCAGTTCTGTTAAATTTAAAGATTTGGGCTTGCTGATTATTGATGAAGAGCATAAGTTTGGAGTTTCAGTAAAGGATAAGCTGAAAACACTTAAAAGTAATGTAGATACGCTTACGCTTACGGCTACTCCTATTCCGAGGACTTTACAGTTCTCATTAATGGCTGCAAGGGATTTATCTGTTATCAAAACACCACCGCCTAACAGGCAGCCTGTAGATACACAGTTGATAGGGTTTAATGAAGAAACTCTTCGAGATGCTGTTTCTTATGAACTTCAGAGAGATGGACAGGTTTATTTTATCAACAACAGAATTGAAAATCTCAAAGATATTGCGGGACTTATCCAAAGGCTGGTGCCTGATGCAAGAGTGATCACAGGACACGGGCAGATGGAAGGAAAACAGCTGGAAAAGAATGTGCTGGATTTTATGGAAGGGAAATATGATGTTCTTGTCTCTACTACCATTGTAGAAAGTGGAGTGGACGTTCCGAATGCCAATACTATTTTTATCAATGATGCACAAAGGTTTGGTATGGCAGACCTGCATCAGATGAGAGGAAGAGTAGGACGTAGCAACAGAAAAGCATTCTGTTATCTGATTACTCCTCCTTACGATATGATGACCTCAGATGCCAGAAAACGTCTGGAAGCCATTGAACAGTTTTCAGATTTGGGAAGCGGTTTTCAGATTGCGATGAAAGATCTTGAGATCCGTGGTGCCGGTGATCTTTTGGGTGCCGAGCAGAGTGGATTTATCAATGAAATGGGGTTTGAGACTTATCAGAAACTGATGCAGGAAGCTTTAGAAGAACTGAAAGATGATGCTGATTTTGAAAGCCTTTTCGAAAATGAAGAAGACAGGCAGAAACTTTTCAAATCTGTGAAGGATGTTAATATCGATACAGATCTAGAGTTAATGTTACCGGATTCATATATTTCCAATACAGAAGAAAGGCTGTTGTTGTATCAGAAAATTGCAGAGATTAATAATGAGGCGGATCTTCATCAGTTTGAACTGGAATTGATTGACCGTTTCGGAGCATTGCCAAAAGAAGCTATCAATCTTTTGAAGAGCGTTTCTCTGAAATGGCTTGCTGCTGATATTGGTTTTGAGAAAATTGTTATGAAAAACGGAGTGTTTTTAGGGTACTTTCCGGGGAATCCTCAGGACAAGTTTTATCAGACCGACCGATTCAGGCATATCATTAATTATCTGACCCGAAATCCCGCTGAGGCACAGCTCAAAGAGAAGTCAGGAAAAGAAGGTAACCAACTGATGATGAGAAAGGAAAGGGTTAAAAATGTAGATGAGGTTAATCTATTGCTTAAAGCTATCATTGAACATAATTAAATTTTATTTTTTATTTGTTGGAAATAAGATGATAAAAGTTGTGAAAAACGTATAAGAATATTAAATTTTTATACGTTTTTTTGTGATTGTTATCATGTTTTTATTTTGTAATATTCCTGTTACAGAGAATTAAGGGCCTTTTTAGGGGCTTGAAATCACTTTCTGATGAGTAAAGAAATCTTGTAAACGCCCGTACAGTAAGGGTTTGAGACGCTAATCTCTTTTTTTTAATTGTGAAAAGTGGAGTTATGTAGAAATAATTCTACTTTTGTGTGTGATTAATTCTATTCCGTAATGTGTTTATTTCTATAGGTTTACCGAAGTATAACTGGAATTTTTTGGACTTCATTGTTTACCTTTGCAGTCCTTATTATGAAAAAAATTATATATTGCTGCGCGGCTGGACTTCTTTCATTCTACGCCAACGCACAGGTGGGAATAGGTACTACGAAACCGAAATCTGTTCTTGATGTGAACGGAAAAACCACCTTAAGAAAAGAACTTAGAGTAGGCGGGACTTCAACTCAGGCTGGAAATGCCGGGTTAAACGGCCAGGTTTTGGTTTCTCAGGGTGAGGGTTTGCCTCCTGTGTGGAAATCTTTGAATGTTTCCTTTATGGAAGAGGGACAGTATAAGCTGATCAATTCTTATCTGTCATCGGATCAATTAGGGGTTACCTCTATTTCCAATGGGGTTGCCGGGGATAATATCTATACAAGCAAAGTGGGAGATAATGTCACTGATGCAGCTAAAGGTAACTGGAAAAAGATTGATGGTCTTAAAAATACGTTTACAATCAAAAACGGAAAAAACAGGATCACTTATCAGTTTCAGACAGGTATTGAAATGAAAGCACAGTCATCTACCACCATAGAAAGTGTAAGATTTGCCTGCGGTGTTTTCAGAAACGGTTTATTGGTGGCTGTACGTCCGGATAGAATCGCTACGAATAACAACAGTGGAAAAAACGGTCTTCAGGACTATATCTTTACCCTCAATTATACAGAACAGAATGTCCCTGTAGGGGTTCATAATATTGAAATTGCATGCCGCAAGATCGATGCTTCAAATTCCACTTCAGAATTTTCAATCGGAAGTAATGTACAGTCTTCAAGTGGAGTATCCAGCTCGTTTACTTTGGAATCTACCATGAAAATGGATGTTATCGAATACGTGAGCTATAAAAACTAACTAATGATGAAAAAACTATTATCAACACTGCTTTGTAGCATAGGACTTTTGGCAACAGCTCAGGTAGGAATAAAAACAGACACTCCAAAAGCACAGCTTGATGTAAACGGAGATGTCAACTTCAGAAATAAGATTGGTATTTTTAATGCCACAGATAACACCGTATTTCAGGGAAATAATGATCAGCTTTTGGTTTCCAGAGGTGAGGGTTTTGCTCCCATATGGAAATCCCTTCGTATTCCTGAATATGAACCGAATAAATTTTATCTGATCTACAACAACTCCTTTTCAGATAAAGTAGGAGTTACATTTACCTCTTCAGAAGATTCTACGGTAGGTTTCGCTTCAAGAGGGGCAACTTTTACCAAAGGAAAAGAACTTAACAGTCTTCCGGGTTTTAAAAAAATTACGAACCTTTCAAAGACGATCAGTGTATTCAGTACTCAAAGTAAGGCTTACTTCCAGTTCGAAACAGTGGTTCAGGCTGACTTTGGAGCAGTAGGAGCAGTAGATACTTCAATAGATTATGCTTGTGGTATTTTTGTAGATGGTAAACTGGTGAACCTGAGACAAAGGAATTTAAAGGCAATTACCAGTACATACCCGTTTCTTACCCATACTCAGATCGGGATTGTAGATAATCTTGCTAAAGGAGATCATACGGTAGACGTTGCCTGTACAAGATTGGGTTCTTACGGAGCTTCCGGCAATAAACTTTCGATAGGAATTAATGGATATACTAACATTAATGACTTTATTGCCCAGTCTTCTCTAAAAGTTGACGTATATGAAGTTCCAGAAGTGTTTAACGCAATTATAAACTAAGCAGGTCATGAAAAAAATACTATTTGTAACATCACTTCTTTTAGCTGTTATAGTAACTGCACAAGTGGGAATTAATACTCCTAATCCAACGAATATGCTGGATGTAAACGGAGATCTGAATATTGGAAAAGAATTAAGAACAGGAGGTACTGATATACTGAAAGGATCTGCCGGAACAGCAGGTGATATCCTGCATAATAATGCAGATTTAAACACCAATGACTGGAAAGCGATAAAAATTGCTGACGGGCAGGGAAGTATGTCTGTATTTTCAATAAATACGGTTTCAGACAAGACTGGAGTTAGCTTTTCAGGAAATAATGGTTCAACTAACCCTTACGGTGATGGAGATCCACTGAATACGAATTGGTCTGTACTTACAGGAACAATGGATACTTTCTCTGTGACCAATCAAACGAATAAAGCTACTTTTTCGTTTCAAACAACAGTACAGAAAACAGGCTCCAATTCTGCAAGTTTTGCTTGTGGTGTATTTGTAGACGATGTGTTGAGAGCCGTAAGAACTGATGTATTGCTTGGTGATCCAGGAGCATATAAAATTTTCAATCTTAATGCAACACTCACGAATCTTATGCCTAAAAATGATTATAAAGTTAAAGTTGCCTGCACAAAAAGAGCTATTTCCGGATCAACACTTGGAGTAGGAACTGCGGTGAATACTACCTTCCTCAATAGCGATATGTCACAGTCTGTTTTGACAACATCTATATTGCAGCCTTATTAATTTTCATCATAATACAATAATAGGAAATCTAAAAACGTTATGTTTTTAGATTTTTTTTGTTTATTAACTCTATTTCTTGTGAATTTGTTCAGATAAAGTGAAGTGTATTATCGAAAATTGAATTATATTTGGACAAGCTAAAAAAATTCTATATGGTAAAAAACTATTTTTTAAAAATGTTTGCCGGTATTGCTTTTCTTGGGCTGCTGACAGCATGTAATACTACTTCAGATCCTACAGAATCTATCCCGAATCCGGATGATGGACCACCTCCTAAAAGGGTTTTAGCAAAGGTGAGCTCGAATAATATGTCTCAGGAAGACTATGTTACAACAGCTGTAACCGGAGATCTGCAGACCGCTGTGTCTAAAGATGAATCTTTTGCCGGAAGTGCTTATTATACAGGAACGGTAACGTATACTAACAAAAATATCACTAAAATTAAATTTGTAAGCTCAGCAACATCCAGTCTTGTTTATGAATTTAATATTGTTCCTGATGCTACAGGTAAAAAGATTTATAATGCTACTTCTACAGCAACGGGGGCAACTCCTTCCGCTTCAGTGGTGAGTGATTATGCTTTTACCTATGACCCGGTTACCAATAGACTTACCAAGATTCTTGAGAAGAGAAAAGAAGCAGGAATAAGTGCTTATAATAAATTTATCAACTATGCTTTTGTGTATAGCGGAGAAAATGTAACTCAGGTAGTTTGCTCCAAAGGGTTATTGGATATCAACGGAAGCCCGAATATGGGTACAGCCGTGATAAGTAAGTATAGCTTTCTGAACTATGACGCTCAGAAAAGTCCGTACTCCACACTTCCAACAGCTTATTTCATCACACGAAGTCTGATCAATCCGGCTCAGTTCTATAAAATATCTCCGAATAACCCTACTTCAATGTTTATAGAATTACCGGCACCAGCCACTCCTGTTAATACAGCGCAAAGCTATTCTTATGATAATCAGGGATATGTGGTTGTTGAGAAAAATCAAAATTTAACTTTTACCTATAAAAATTTATAGGAGAAATATAGTTATTAATCTTACCAGAATATAAATAATAATACAATTTTTAGGCAAAAAAAAATTATATTTGTCAAAAAAATAATCAATTACAAGGAAATGAAACAAATTTTCTATTTTATTTTACTGATCGCAGGTTTCTCCTCAATACATTCTTGCAAGGACATGCTGGATGAGGACGGAAATCCATTGCTGGATCTTAACAATACAGGAGGACTAAGCGGTCCCAGAGCATTATACAGAGAAATTACAGATAAAGATACTATCGCAGAATATCATTACAGCGGACTTCTTGTGACTAAAGTACTCACAGACAGTGCTTCCATTACTGATATTATGTACAGTGGTGATAAAATCAGCCAGATTAATTTCAACGGTTTCCTGGATCTTGACGGAAACGGAAAACTTGATAAGGACAGTGTATCATACACTCAATTATTCACTTATGCTAATAACAATAAGCTTCAGCTGATTTCTGAAAGCCGTTCAACCTTCAGAAGACCTCCGCCTGTAATACCGGGAGGCCCTTTGGGACCACAGACGTTACTGAAAAAAGAGAAAACTGCTTATCAGGTTAAGTACAGTACTGCTACAGGAAAGCTGGATTCAATCATTATGAAGAACGGACCAGATGTTCCGGGAGCTCCACTTAATTTCACAGATTACTCTAAAACAGCTTATACTTATGTTGGAGACAATGTATCTAAAGTGGTAAGAAACTACGGAACAATGACAGGAGGAGTATTTGGTGCTGTTACTGGAAAATACAGCTATGAGTACTATGCATATGATGATCAGGTAAGCCCATTCACTTTGTTGCCACATGTATATAAAATCTCAAGATTGTTATCTACAGTAATCAACGATAAAGAAAGTCTTATCTTATCTCCAAACAACCCTAAGAGATGGTCTGTAACAGATCTTACACCACCTATTCCAACTCCGGTTGTTAAGAGTACAAATTACGTTTACGATCCTCAGACTTATATGACAAAAGGATATGGCGTTAATTACATCTATAAACCACAATAGAAGAATTTTTTAACAATATTCAAACTCAATCTTTCCTAAGATTGAGTTTTTTATTTTTTATCTCTTAATTTTGCAAAAAATTTCTGATGAAATATTTAATTGTCGGGCTTGGTAATAAAGGCTCAGAATATGAAAATACACGACATAATATAGGCTTTAAAGTAGCTGAAAAAATAGCTGAAACTCTCGAAGTATCATTCAATACCTCCAATTTTGGCTGGCTGGCGGAAGGAAAGCACAAGGGCAGAAAAGTTTTTGTTCTTAAACCGGATACTTACATGAACCTTTCCGGTAATGCAGTGAAATACTGGATGCAGAAGGAAAATATTCCCTTGGAAAATGTGCTGATCGTGACAGATGATCTGGCTTTGCCTTTCGGAACTTTAAGAATGAAAGGAAAGGGCTCTGATGCAGGTCATAACGGACTTAAAAATATCAATGAAGTATTGCAGACCCAGAACTATGCAAGGCTGCGTTTTGGCATCTCTGCTGATTTTTCTGCCGGAAGACAGGTAGATTATGTATTAGGAACATGGAATGAAGAGGAATCAGAAAAACTTACAGAAAGAATTGAAACCTTTGCTAAGGCCAGTCTTTCTTTTGTTTTCGCAGGCCTGAATAATACAATGTCTGCATTTAACGGGAAATAATTTCTAATTAGGATAAAGAAGGTCTGAAATTAAAATACAGTTTATCATATTGAATGACTGCCTTATTATTGAGGCAGTCATTTATTTATGTACTTTTAAAATTTTTCTGCTGGTTTTATAATTAATTTATCATCTTTCCTGATAAACAATATCCATATCCAAGGAATACATGATAATAAAAAGGATAGAATAATATTCTGCATAAATATTTCATTTGCTGCAGGGTTTGTTTGAAACTCAGATATCGCCTGGTTAATTGTGAGCCCCTGTTTTATCAATAAAGCAATTACAGTGGTAATATTGGCTGCAAATATGCTTATAATGCTTGTGAAGAAGATGATATATCTTGTCAGTTTTCCACGAAATCCTTTGAAATAATCATAACCTAAAAAACCAAGAAGACCAATCACAAATGCCATTCCTGAAGAAATAGCTCCAAAATATACAGCAAATAAGACCCAAATGATAATGGCAGGAATTGAAAAAACAACGGATCCTAAAAATCCTGTCAGATAGCTTTTCTCTTTTGAAATTCTTTCCTTTTCAATTTCATAGAATTTATCATCTGTCTGTTTAAAACAATGATCACAAAGGAGTACACCAGTATGGTTCAGATCGTAATACTTAATTCCTTCATTTGTTTTACAGCTATGACAATTGCTTTGCTCCGGTATGCTTAAGTCTTTTAATAAACCAACTAAAAAGTCAAACAGAACATAAACAGTGCTGGTTTTAGTCGGCATTATATTTTCAGTGAACTTAAAAAAAATAGTGTTTTCTCTGATATCAAAGAAAGTGAATTTTAATCTTTTTTTGTTTATCGTTAGCTCTGTTTTGATTTTTTGCCTTTGTTCCTCGGTCAAATTGCCGGTTGTTACTGAAACATATTTGTATTGAGGAGTGTGTATTATACTTGCATCTGAAACATTGAAAAAATAGCCTTTGTAAAGTCCGAACACCTTATGGTTTGTTTTATGCCATCCAAGGTCTCTGGCTATTTTTTTTGCTTTTGGAAAAATCATATTCTTTTGAGTTTGTAATCATGGTTTGTGAGAGTATTTTCTCAGCAGCACGAATATATAATTATTATTTAGATAATTAAAAAAGCTTTTTTGAAATAAAATTTCAGCAAGGTAATTATACCTTGATTTGGAACAAAAAACAATAAAAAATAAATGCCACCGAATTTCGATGGCATTTTCTGTAAATTATAATTGAAATTTAATGAAGTTACTTCTTATAACCAGGTTACTGCACCTGTCTCAACATCATAATTTGCTCCAACAATTTTAATTTTACCCTCTGCTTCAAGATTTTTAAGTGTTGAACTTTGCTTACGGATATCTTCAATCGCACTTTTTACGTTTTGATGATTAAGCCTTTCCAGCAGTGAGCTGTTTTTTGATGAACGCTCTTCGTTCTCTTCAATGATGTCATTGATGATAGGGTTGAAATGATTGATAAGGTGGTTCAGGTTATCCATTCCCAGCCCTTCAATTTGTGCCGCGTCAAGACCTCCTTTCAAAGCTCCGCATTTCGTGTGTCCTAATACTACGATAAGCTTAGAACCGGCAACGTTACAACCGAATTCCATAGATCCTAAAATGTCTTGATTAACAAAATTACCAGCAATTCTAATACTGAATACATCTCCTAATCCCTGATCAAAGATAAGCTCTGCAGAAGTACGGCTGTCTATACAGCTTAAAACTACTGCAAAAGGCCATTGTCCTTCACGTGTTGCATTCACTTGCTCAAGAAGGTCTCTGTTTGCCTTAAGGTTATTTACAAATCTCAGGTTTCCTTCTTTTAAGAATTCTAATGCTTTCTCAGGAGTAATAGTTGACTGTGTTTCGTATGTATGTGCTTTCATATTTTTATTGTTTTCGAATTTAAAGTTAAAAAAATTAATTAATTGTAGAGATTACATAGCTCTTTTATGCGTAACTAAAATGTGAGAGTCCTCGCTTCTTTCGTAATCTCTGTATGAAGTTTTAAACCCTATCAGTTCTACATTGATGTCTTGTTCCTTTGCACGGATATTGGCAAAGTCCTGAATCATTTCCAGTACATCGGTTGCAATGTAGGATGTACTTTTTGCATCTATGATTACTGTAGAGTTGGGTTTTATATTTTTAAGTGTTTTTTTGATGGCTGCCTTATTTAAAAATGATACTTCTTCAGCCAGCTTGATATTGATCCCATCAGCGTCATCCAGTCTTTCTCTGCTTAAATAGTAAGCTCTTTTCATATTTCCCTGAAGGATATAGAAAACGGAGATGGTAAGACCAATTCCTACCCCTTTTAACAGGTCTGTTGCTACTACAGCTACCACGGTTGCTACAAACGGTATAAACTGGAATTTTCCCAGGTGCCAGAAATGTTTGAACGTAGCTGGCTTTGCCAATTTATATCCCACTAAAATTAATACCGCAGCTAATGTTGCTAATGGAATTAAATTTAAAATAACAGGAATTGAAAGCACACAGATCAATAAAAAGACTCCATGAATAATAGAGGAAATTTTAGAGGTTGCTCCGGCATTGGCATTGGCAGAACTTCTTACCACTACAGAAGTCATCGGAAGCCCACCAATAAATGAACTGATAAGGTTTCCTATTCCCTGGGCTTTAAGTTCAAGATTGGTATCTGTAATTCTTCTCTGTCTGTCTAAACGGTCCGAAGCTTCAATACAAAGTAACGTTTCAATAGAAGCTACAATGGCAATTGTTGCCCCTACAATCCATACTTTAGGATTGGTAAAACCATTCAAGTCCGGAGTCGTAATCAGATTTTTAAAATCATCGAAAGTCTGCGGAACCGGTAAAGAAACCAAATGCTGGGTTTCGATAGCCAGAGAACTTCCGGACATCTTAAAGAGTTGATTCAAAAGGATACTTACAATTACTGCCACCAATGCTCCCGGAAGCATTTTCATCCTTTTCAGTACGTGGATTTTGTCCCATGCAATAAGGATGGCTACAGAAACTAAAGTAATAACAATGGCTCCCGGATGAATAGCTCCGAATAATTCTGTAAAATATCCGAAATTCAGGCCGTTATCAAAAATAGATTCGTGGCCTTCATAATCTTTATCAAATCCTAAAGCGTGCGGAATCTGTTTTAAAATAATAATGATTCCTATGGCTGCCAGCATTCCTTCAATAACGTTATTCGGGAAATAGTTGGAAATACTTCCGGCTCTTACAAACCCTAAAACCAATTGAATAAGTCCTGCAATAATTCCTGCACACAGAAAGAGTTCAAATGCACCAAGATCTGTTATTGCTGTTAAAACGATAGCTGTGAGACCCGCTGCAGGTCCTGATACTGAAATATTTGAATTACTGATTGTTCCTACTACCAGGCCGCCTACGATACCGGAAATAATACCGGATAATGGGGGAGCACCTGATGCTAAAGCAATTCCTAAACACAACGGAAGTGCTACTAAAAATACCACGAGTCCTGAAGGAAAATTTTCCTTGATTCCTCCTATTAATGATGTCTTTTTCATAATGTGAAGCTGTAAGGTATAACCGGCTTATCTGTTTTTAGATAAGTCAATTATAAAAAGTTGAAAAAAATAATTTTTAAAGTACATGCGTATCCGATATCAAAAATGATATGGAAATAGTATCAAAAAAATCTAACTATAGGAGTTACGCTTCCGGAGGAGGGGAAAATATAGTAAGTAAAGGGGAAAGATGAAAAGAATCATCAATCAGAATAAAAGACACACCCTGAACATCAGGTTCAGAAAACTTCAGATAATCGAAAACATCTAAAGGTTTCGGAATGGTCTTTTCGTAAACAATGAATGAGGATGGGTGAGAATGGGGTTCTTCTTCATTGATTATTATATTCGTTCTCGCAATATCCCAGCCTGCAACTGCAGCAATGCCTGGCAGCGCTGTGAAATTGAGAAAAAACGTTAATACAATAATACTCCAGAATTTCATTTTACCTTCTTTTTAGAAAAACTACTTGGTCTTTCTGCTCATTACCCAATCAGAACCTGTAAGATTGTAGATCTTTTGGATGTCTTTCAAGATTTTCTCAAAATCAATCTCCAGATCAATGATTTTACCTGTTCTAAGGTCAAATACCCACCCGTGAACAATAGGATACTCTTCTAAAATGTATCTTTCCTGTACACAGGCCATTTTGATCACGTTGATGCACTGCTCCTGAACATTAAGTTCTACAAGTCTGTCATAACGCTTGTTTTCGTCCTGAATAGAATCCAGCTCTGCCTGATGCAGTCTGTAAACATCACGGATGGTTCTCAGCCATGGATTTAATAATCCAAGATCCTGAGGAGTCATCGCTGCTTTTACACCTCCGCAATTGTAATGCCCACAAACAACAATGTGTTTTACTTTCAAATGTTCTACAGCATACTGAATAACAGCTGTGGAACTCATATCCAAAGTATTAACAACATTAGCAATGTTTCTGTAAACAAATACTTCTCCAGGTTTTGCTCCCATCAACTCTTCTGCAGTGGCTCTGCTATCTGAACATCCGATATACAGATAATCCGGATGCTGAGTTTTTGCAAGTTCATGGAAGAAATTTGGATCTTCTGCTAACTTTGACTCTACCCATTTTTTATTGTTTTCGAAAATAACCTCGTACGATTGTGACATAATTTTAAATTTTAAAAGTTTATAATTATTTATTTCGTTTAAATTATTTTCAAAATCAATAGACTAAATCAATAATTATGCAAAAATATACTTTTTGTTAAAAAGTCAAACACTTTTAACAAAGTTTAATAGTAAAATATGCTTAAAATCATATCTGATATTCCTATATACTTTGCTTTACCCATATTGATATCTATAAGGTAATCCAAACGTTTAAAAAACTAGGATAAAATTACGAAGTATAAATTAAAATTTGAGATTTGTGAATTAAAATATTCTTAATTATTTATCGGTTCATGGATGTATTGGATTTGAGTTTAAAAAAAATCATCGAAATATATCAGAAAATGAATAATTTAAAGGTCTGATAAATCTATTCATTGAATGTCTGATTTTGGATTGCAATCTTTACCATCCTTATTTTACCTGGCAGGAGTTTTTATTGCCTGTTTTTCTTCTCTTTTGATTCTGGGGAAACGCAAAAAAATAAAGGCAGATTATGTACTGGCAGTTTGGTTTTTGATGATAGGAATACATCTTATATTATTTATGCTGTTTTTTTCCGGCAGCTATGTGAAATATCCTTATTTTCTTGGTTTTGAAGTGATCTTTCCCTTTATTCACGGGCCAATACTGTATGTATATGTTCTGTGTGTAACAGGAAGAAATCCTGGTGTGAAGACAGCGTTGCTGCATGGCATTCCTGTTCTGATGATCTGTATATTGTTATCTCAATTTCTGATGATGTCTCCCTGGGATAAGCTTGCTTCTTATCAGAATGGGAATAACGGGTGCAAATCATTAAGTAAGGTCATCAAATATCTTATGATCTTATCAGGAATTGGATATGTTGTTTTAAGCCTTCTTGCCGTCAGGAAATATACGAAAGGAATATCCAGCCAATACTCAAATACTGAGAAAATTAATCTGAACTGGTTGTATTATCTTATTGCAGGTATCGCCTTCATATGGATTGCTGTTATTATTAGAAATGATATTCTTATTTTTTCCATCGTTGTTCTATTTATTGTAGTGGCAGCGTACTTTGGAATCAGTCGGGTGGGGATTTTGGATCTGCCTGTTGGTATTGATATGACAGAGGATAAGGAAGAGGATCATGAAATGGTAAAATATCAGAAAAATTCTCCGGGTGATGAGGCTATACAATCTATTTATGAAAAGCTCGTGTATAAAATGGAACACGAAAAACTATATAAAGACCCGGAACTTAATCTGAACAATATTGCCAAAGTATTGGAGGTTCACCCTAATGTATTGTCTCAGGTCATTAATTCTATGGAGCAGAAAAATTTTTATGATTATATCAACAGGCAGCGTATTGAAGAATTTAAACGGACTGTAGTACTTCAGGAAAATCAAAAATATACGATTCTTTCATTGGCTTTTGAATGTGGATTCAATTCCAAAACTTCTTTCAACAGAAATTTTAAAAAATACATGAATTGCTCACCTACAGAATTTTTAAAAAGCCAAAGCATTCATATGGAATGATTTATTGTTGATATTTCTGGTTGGTTATTTGTAAATGATTTATTATTAGTGATTTATAAATAGGTTTCACCTTTCATTTTGGAACATTTGGCACTTTTATAATGCTCATTTTTACAGAAAATTAAATTGACAACTATGAAAAAGTTACTGTTTGTAATAATGGGTATTTTGGCATTACTTATTGGATTATATCCTTTTATTTACGCTTTTGTAGAACATAAATATACCTTTCTGGGTTCAAAATCATCAGAAGTTCTCCATAATGTTATCTGGAAATCCGCCTTTTTCTCTCATATTATTTTTGGTGGGCTGGCACTTTTTATTGGCTGGTCTCAGTTTGGGAAATCATTCCGCAATAAAAATATCAGGGTGCATCGCATCATTGGGAAGCTCTATGTGATTGCAGTGGTTATTAGTGCTGTTTCGGCTGTTTATATGGGCTTTTATGCTAATGGCGGATTAATTTCATCGGCAGGGTTTATCAGTTTGGGATTAATCTGGCTGATGACTACTCTTGCAGCGGTTATACAGATCAGAAAAGGGAATATCAGTAAACATCAGCAATTCATGACCTACAGTTATGCCTGCACCTTTGCTGCAGTGACACTGAGGCTATGGTATCCTTTGCTGACAAAGATTACTGGAGATGCTGAAAGCTCTTATATTGCAGTGGCATGGCTGTGTTGGGTTCCCAATCTGCTAATGGCCTATTTTATTAATACAAAAAAGGTTGCAATTTCAGAATAAGGTTCTATTCCGGTAGTTGACTATACTCCATACTCTTCATCTCTAAGTTCAGATACTTATTTCCTTCATTCTTATAATGAAGGGGTGTTTCAAGACCCATATATTTCATGATCAGAGGGTAGATGTAAGTGGTTTGTGTCTGTTGGGGTTTATGTCCGGTAATTCTGTAGTTTGCCGGAACTTTGTCTCCAAACCATACAAAAAACGGAACCTGAGTAGATTCTTTAGAGTCTACGTGCAATAATTTGTCTCCTTGTATTTTAAGGCCATGATCTGAAGCGTAAATTACCACAGAATTAGTGTTTTTCAGCGTTTTGAAAATATTGTTGAAAACATAATCCGTGTATTTGATAGAGCTGTCATAGCAGTTAAGATCTCCGGAATTCCAGTTGGGAGGAAGTCTGTTACATGGGTTTGGATGGCTTCCCATAATGTGAAGAACTACAAATTTATTCTCTTTCTTCTGTATGGCATTTTTGAGTTCAGGAACAATTACTTCATCGTAGCCGTTTACCCATTTTTTATTTTTAGACATGGAAGCTATGGCTGTAATTCCTTTTGCACTTGCCTGTGTACTGAGCCAGAAAGAATTGTACCCGCTCTGATTGGCAAGATTGATGATATTGTAGGAAAGTTTATCATAACGATATCTGAATTCATCCGGATGAATGCTGGATAACATTAATGGCACACTCAGGTTTGTAATTCCTGCAGGAGAAACAGCATGATCAAAAATCATCATGTTTTCAGCCTGTTGATCTGTATAAGGAGTTGTTTTTTTAGAATAGCCATACAGGGACATGTTTTGCTTTCTTTCTGATTCCCCGATGATAAGAATTACATTTTCTATTCCAGGCTGTATTTTTTTGATATTGAAAACCGGAATATTCTTTTTTATTTCATTAATATCTCTCTGTATATTCAATGCGGTATTGAAATCAGATAAATGATAATATACATTCTTGATCATCCTGCCTCCACCTTTATTGCTTACATAGGTGTGTTTAAGGTGATATCCGAAGGGTAAAATAAGCCACAGTAATGCAATAGTGATAAATTTAGCATCAAACTTGACCACACTTGTTTTTAGGTAATTCACCGAGTACACTATCATTCCCAGAAAAACGAAAAACAAGATGACCGGAAGAATAAACATATAAGACATGCTCATGGCTTCATCCGGATTAGACTCAAGAATACTGATGGCCATTCCTACATTAAATCCGGAATGATAAATAAGAAAACAGGATACTGAGATCAGAAAGTTAATGCTTAGCAATAAACAGAGAATACCAGCAATGACAGTTGTATATTTATTCTTAAAAAGAAGTGCATTGAATACCAGAAACGAAGAAAACATAATTCCATACTCAAAAATATTCCGGATACTGTCTGTTTTTTCAGCCCCAAAGAGATTATCAAAGATGTAAGGGAATGAAATCAAAAAACCCGTTAGGTATATTATAATGAGAAGAATAGGAACTATTTTTTTGAACATGGTTGTAGGTGTCTGGGCTGTTAGGATAAATTTTATATCATCTACCTCTTAGAGTTTCCGGAAGAGCCTGCCGAATATCAGAATCATGGAGTGCATGAAAAGAATTACTATCAGATAATAATTCCCAAATGTTATAGATATTGCATCAACTCAACAAAGAAACTTTTGAAGATAAATTGTTGTAGTTTAGAGCGGTATGTATTTTTCCGCTTTATAGAGTTGATTGTGTAAGTAGGAATAGGGACGTTTGGGTCATATTTTTTCTCATCAAAAATTATTTTAAAAAATTAATAATAAGTCTGGGTTGTGTTTTTAATATTAAGCGATTTGTGGTATTGTAAGGATAGGTGTCATCAAAAATAAAATGTAATATTTTATTTAAAATTGATGATTGTGTTGTTGTTATATAACCAAACAATACATTTTTTTTCAAATGTACAGGAAATTACCGATAAATGCAAGTAGAATTTTTACTATAACTATTGGATTTACTATACTTTACGGTTGATGTAATCCTTTGTTGCATCTGCTGTAGGGATAATTTTGGCAGGATTTCCAATTACAACAGAATGGGAGGGAACATCAAAGTTGACATAAGAATTAGGTACGATCAATACATTATTTCCGATAGTGATTCCTCCTACAATAACGGCATTGGTGCCAATCCATACTTCATCGCCAATAACCGGATACCCTTCATTTTTTCCACGGTTCTGCTGACCTATGGTGACTCCATGAGCAATATTGCAGTTTTTTCCGATAACTGTTTTGGGATTAATGACAAGGCTTCCAAAATGTCCCAAATAAAAACCTTCGCCGATCTGGGTCTCAGGATAAATCTGAAAACCATATTTGATCTGATAATGTCTTAGTACAATTTTCCAGAAAATATTCAAAAAAGGAATATTCTGATATTTCTGAGCCTTTCTCAGGATATAGACAAAATGAAGATTTGGATGAATGCATTTTTTCCAGATCTGAAAAGTTGAAAGCCATTTTCCGCTTTCCCGGTAAAAATCTTTTTGAATGATAGAATAATCGGCCATTGTAAATGTTTTTATACTTCGTCAATTATTTTCTGAAGATGTTCTACAGATTTTTCCAAAACAAATGGAAGCTCAGTTTCTGAGACCTGCTTTTTGTATTCTTCAATTATATTTTTATCCGTAAGAAACTTTTTCATTCCTTCATATATTCCTTCTTCGGAATTGGGTGTGATATTTCCCAGCTTTCCATCCTGGAGAAGATCCCTGATGCCGGAAATATCCGTAGCAGAAATAGGTTTATTGAGGATAAGCGCTTCTGCTATAATCGTAGGGAATCCCTCGTGTCGTGAAGACATAATGTAAAAATCTGCCTTTTTCATATAAGGATACGGATTACTGCTGAAGCCAAGCATTTTGGCCGTATTTTGAAGCCCTAAGGTATCAAGTTGGTTTTGAATAGTATCAAAGTCGTATCCGTCACCAATGATCAGGAGTTGGTGTTGAAGCCCTTCATCAATCAGTTTTTTATGAACATTAAGCAATCTGTCATATCCTTTCTGCGGATATACAGTTCCTACCGTTACAAAAGTAGGAAGATCACTGTTGAAAGGATAGTCATTAACTTCAATATCTGCCTTTCTTAACGTATCATTTTTGTCAATCGGATTAAAGATCTTAATCACGGATGCTTTTTCTGCTTCGTTTTTAGCCAGCTCATACATTCCTTCCTGAAGTTTGTTGGAAATAACGAGTATTCTGTCAAACTTGAAAAACTGTCTGATGACTTCCGGAGTGTACCCTTTTAGATTGAAAATATCATTCTGTACCCAGATAATCTTTTTCGAATCTTTTTGAGGACTGGAGAGAATTTCCTGGTGCATCGCATGGATGGCAGCAATCTCTACATCGTATTTTTTATTCTTTAAAACAAATTTATAAAGTAGGGAAGGAAACCAAAGAAACATCTTCTGATAAAGCACCCTGTAAGCTTTTACAGGAATATCCTGCAGCCTGTTGGTTGTTATCATTTCTCCTTTTGTCAAATAGTACAGGGTCACCCATGACGGAACCTCTTTAATATAGAGCCCCGAATAGAGATTAAGTAAAAGGTCGACTTCATATTTATCAGGAGGAAGATTTTTCAAAAAGTTGATTAATACTTTCTCAGCACCACCATGACGTAATGAACCTATACGAATGAGGAGTTTTTTCTTTTTCAATTTGCTTTTTTTCTTTTTTATGATTTGGCAAGATTAAATTTATTTAATTTTTCTTGCTTTTTTATACTTGTGAGGAAGATTTTCTTTGATATAAGCATCCAGCTTTTTTCGGTCTTTCTCCAGTTCACGGGGATATTCCGGGTTGTTTTTAAGAACAATATCACCATAATCCTCAATAGTACACAGAAATTGTGCCGGGTTTCCGATGAAGACCGTATTGTCAGGCATAGACTGTGATAATACAGAGTTGGCGCCCAAAATACAGTTGTTTCCAATCTGAACATCCTGCATAATTACACAATTAAGTCCAATAGTGCAGTTGTTTCCAATTTTTATTCTTCCTAATATTCTTGCGTCTTCATAGCCTGGAAGTCTTCTGAGCAAGGTGGTTGTTCCACCGTGATTCACAAACCTTACATCACCGGCAATATTTACGTTATCACCAATTTCAATAAGGTAAGGTTCCGTTCCGAAATACACTTTATCAGGCATGTTAAAGTTTTTTCCTACTTTCATCCCTCTATATTTAGCCACTTCAAGGCTGCCCCTGTTCAAAAAAGTATGGTAGAGGGAGTCTATTTTTAATAGGATTCTGAATATAAAAATCATCACAAGTGTAAATTTGTTTTCGTTACTTTTGCAAAGAAAGAGAATTTATTAATATGATGAAAATTTCAAAAATAGAATATTATCTGCCTCAGCAGGTGTTAACTAACGAGGACCTTGAGAAACAGTTCCCTGAATGGAGTTCCGAACGTATCCAGGAGAAAGTAGGTATTTCCCAACGTCATATTTCTTCTGACAGCGAAACCGTACTGGATATGGCTGTACAATCTTCAGAAAAAATTTTTGAAAACTATGACAGAAACAAAGTAGATTTTATTTTGTTCTGTACCCAAAGTCCCGAATATTTCCTTCCTACAACGGCCTGTATTTTGCAGGACAGATTGGGGCTTAGAAAAAATATCGGCGCTATAGATTTTAACCTTGGCTGCTCAGGATTTGTGTATGGACTGGCTTTTGCAAAAGGATTAATTTCCGCAGGCATTGCAAAAAGTATTCTCTTGGTAACTTCAGAGACGTATACCAAACACATTCACCCTGATGATAAAGGCAACCGCAGCATATTCGGGGATGCCTCTGCTTCTGCAATTATTGAAAAATCAGAAGGCAATGATTATCAGTTCTGCCTGGGAACAGATGGAAGTGGTGCAGAAAATCTTATCGTGAAGAAAGGTGCTTTCAAAAAAGATTTTGAACTCAATCCTGAACATGAATTCAGCCCTGAAAATATTTATATGAATGGCCCTGAAATTTTTAATTTTACGATTGAAAATATCCCCGGGCTGGTAAAAGAAACACTGGAAGTGAATGGAATGACGATGGATGATATTGATCATTTTGTTTTCCATCAGGCCAATTCTTTTATGCTGAATTATTTAAGAAAGAAAACCAAAATTCCGGCAGAAAAGTTCTATATTGATATGGAAAAAACCGGGAATACGGTTTCTGCAACCATTCCTATTGCTCTTAAAAATATGATGGATAAAGGAATGCTAAAAGAAGGGGATAAGGTTTTAATGGCTGGGTTTGGAGTAGGATACTCATGGGGAGCCACCATTATTGAAATATAAGAGAACAAAACATTTAAAATTATAAAATATGAAAACATCCGTTTTTTTAGAAAAACTACAGGAGGAATTGGAAGAAGATGAAACATTAACCACTGAAACGAATTTAAAATCTTTGGAAAGCTACGATTCTATCAGCTTGCTTTCTGTTATTGCATTTGTAGACGAAAACTTCAGCAAAAAAATTGATACTAAACATTTTAAAGATATTGAAACCGTTTCAGACCTGATGAATGTTATAGGAAAAGAAAATTTTGAAGATTAATGGATGCTTTCTCATTAAAAAATAAAATTATTCTCATTACAGGCGCTTCTTCCGGGATCGGGAGAAGCTGTTCTGTAGAATGCAGCAAAAGTGGTGCTGATCTTATTCTCGTGGGAAGAAACCATGAGGAACTGATGAAAACAGTGTCTATGCTGAATCCTGAAACAAAAGTTGAAACCATCACTGAAGATATTACCCAATCTGAAAACCTTGAAGCCATCATTGCGGATAAAGTTTCAGTATTAGGTAAAATAGCAGGATTTATTCATTGTGCCGGTATTGAGAAAACATTACCACTAAAGAAACATAACCCTCAGCTTTATCAGGATATATTTGCTGTCAACGTCATTGCAGGACTTGAAATTGCTAAAATTTTATCTTTAAAAAAGTATAAGGATGAGATCTCAAGTTTTGTATTTATTTCTTCCGTTGCAGGAATGATAGGAGAGGCAGGGAAGGCTGCTTATTCTGCCAGCAAAGGAGCTGTGATTTCCGGAGCCCGTTCTTTGGCTATGGAGCTATCAAGAAGTAATATTCGGGTTAACAGCATAAGTCCGGCGATGGTCAATACTCCAATTTTAGAGAAAATGTTTGAAAATATCGGAGAAGAAGCTTCATCAGAAATCATAAAAAAGCATCCGCTGGGAATAGGTGAACCTAAAGATGTAGCGAATGCCTGTATTTTTTTACTGTCTGATGCCTCAAGATGGGTCACAGGAACTAACCTTGTGATTGACGGAGGATATTCTGCACAATAACTTATTTTTTGAGCAGTGTTTCTATAATATTTTCTACACTGTCAAATATTTTCTTATTATCAAACTGACTTTCAATAGTTTTAAGATTCTCTTTAATGTGCGAAACAAGGCTGGGATCAGTAAGGAATTTTTTCATCGCTGAATACATTTCATCTGTCTTATAATTGATGAGGTATCCTGTTTCCCGGTCTTTGATCATAAGGCCTACATCTCCTACTTCTGTTGCAATAATAGGCTTCTGAAGGATTAAAGCTTCAGCAATTACCAGTGGCCATGCTTCAGATTCAGAAGAAAGGATGAAATAATCCGCTTTTTTAATATAAGGATAAGGATTCATCTGATTTCCCATTAAAATAAATGTCTTTTCAACATTATTTTTGACTGCCTGTGCTTTGAGGTTGTTCATTTCATCACCATCACCAATGACAATGATGCTGTGATGAAACCCTTCATTGATAAGCTTCGTATGAGCGTCAATAAGTTTGTGATATCCTTTTCTTGAATGAAGTCTTCCAATAGACGCAAAAACAGGCCCTTCAGGAAAATTTTCAAGCTTTTCTTCCGCCTTATGTTTAATTTCTTCGATAGGGATAGGATTGATGATAACGCTCTCAGCAGGATAATTGAGATTCGGGTAATACTGATGCATCATATCCTTTATCTTATGAGAGCAGTATACCATATGGTCAAATTGTGGAAAGCTCTTTAAAATGTTTGGTACTAATGGCTGAAATTTTGGGACATTAATTTCAGAATGAAACCAGCCTATTTTTTTTGAATTCTTATGGGTTGAGTTTAGAATGGCATCATAATCCCTGTAATCCATCCCGATCTCAATATCAAAAGTATCATTAATCAGACGGTCTGCGATGGCAGGAGAATTTTTCAGTTTTCTTAGCTTTATTCTTCTTTTAACGAGCTGAAGTTTCTGTAAAAGAGAGTTGTGGGAAAAATCTTCTTTTCCGTCGGTTAGGTATACTTTTCTGATGTGTTTCGGAAGTTCATCACGCAGTTTCCCCTGGTTGAGAGTCAAACATACTGTCATTTCAAATTTGTCAGGATTAAGATTGTTGAGAAGTCCCAGTAATACTTTTTCTACACCTCCCATTTCCATGGAACGATGCCTGAACAAAATTTTTATTTTTTTTTCTAACATTATCCGAAGATTGTTTGTAACGTAATTTTTATTTTTTTCATGATACGGAAAGGCAGCTGATGCTGATACTGCAATAGTTCAAATATTTCATCTGAACCTGTATACTGATCAGGAACTTTTTCTCCATTGATGGTGGTAAGTCCTCTGCGTTTCATCGTATTGAAAATCACCTGGGCAAAATACTCATGGGATTTCTTTTTATTGTCATTCTGTGAAATTCCGCCCTGATGGGTTCTGTAAAGATAGTTGGTTTCATTAATAAACTGAACGTTCCCTTTTTCATACATTTTAAGATATAAATCCTGATCTTCTCCTATTTTTAAATTAGGATTCATTTTTTCAGTCTGTTCATAAACCGATTTTCTGAAAGTTACAAAATGAGCAATCTGAATCGGGAAATTAAAAAAATAAGGATCTCCATTCGGTACCTGCATCGCAGATCTGAACGGAGCTATAGGCTTCAGATTCTGATCACATGTCATAAACCTTGAATAGGTAAGGACCGTATTTTTTTTAGCCTGAAAAATCTCCATACATTTTTGAATAGCCGTAGGGGAAATGGCATCATCCGGATCCACAAAACCACAGATTTCTCCTTCAGCAAGCTCAATCAGTTTGCTTTTTGTAACTCCTACACCGGAATTTTTTTCATTTTCAAAAAATTTAAATCTTTTGTCATTTGAAATCATTTCCCGGATCATTATCTTCTCATTTTCAGAAGAGGCATCGTCTAAAATTACAGCTTCCCAGTTTGTATAGGTCTGTTGAAGGATACTTTCCAAACAGTCTTTAAAAAAAATGGCGTTGTTGTAATGTGCAATAAGAATAGAAAACTTCATTACCGTTCCTTGAGTATTAAATCCTGATGATTGATAACAGTGGTATTAGACGGAATATCTTTATGAATGGTGCATCCGGCTCCAATGATACAGTTGTCTCCAATAGTAACCCCTTTTAAGACGGTCACATTACTTCCAAGCCAGCAGTTACTTCCTATTTTGATGGGAGCTGTAGTGAACTCAGATGAGAACAGCTTAAATTCCGGCTGGGTCTGGTAAGCATGGTTGTGGTCATACAGTTTCACCCCTTCTCCGAATAATGTATTATCTCCTATTGAAATTCTGTCGAGACAATTGATGGAGCAGAAATTGTTCATAAAAAAATTATTCCCGATTTCTAAAGTGGCATTTTGCTGCACAAGAATATGTACATAGTTTCTGAAACTAACGGAATTTCCAATAGTAATATTTTTTAGATTTTCGTGCAGAACAAAATGATTACTGATCCCAAGTTTTATCCCTTTAAAAGAAACATTGGGGTGTTTTTTAAGACGAGAAATCTGGCCCTTTCGTTGAATTTTTGCTAAAATTTCATCAAGCATACCTGAATTTATTTTCACATTTGTAGTTTACAAATATAATTTGTTTTATATAATTATAAGAATAAATCTTATTTTTGTGCCTTTAAATTAATACTTTATATCAAATAAGACAGCCTTCAGCGTTGAGGTTGTCCGGTTTTGATAAAGGAAAGCATTTTGTGTTCTGTGAAGATAAGTCAGATTACATTTACCAGGTTTATTGCCGCCATGGCAATTGTTATTTCTCATTTCAATAAAGATCTGTTTTTATATAAGATAGATTATATTTCCAATCTTTTTTTGAGGGCGAATGTTGGAGTAAGCTATTTTTTTATTCTTTCAGGATTTATCATGATCATTGCTTATCATAAAAAAGATAAAATTGATTACCTGGAATTTTACAAAAATAGGTTTGCCAGGATTTATCCGCTTTATATGCTGGGGCTTCTGCTGTATTTTATGACGAGATACGAGATGTTTGATGGGTATAAACTGGTTTTATATGGATTGGGCATTCAGAGCTGGATCCCGGGAGAAGCAATGATCCTTAATTTTCCGGGATGGTCTATTTCCGTAGAGTTCTTCTTTTATTTGCTTTTTCCGTTTTTGTACAATTACTTTTATGCTAAGAAAAATAAAATGATCTGGGTATTTGCGATCGGCCTCTGGTTGATCACTCAGGTATTTTCTAATCTTTATCCTGTGTATGGAGCTTATGAAGGGCCACATACAAAAAGTCATGAGTTTCTATATTATTTTCCTTTCTGGCATCTTAATGAGTTCCTGATCGGAAATCTTGCGGGGATATTTTTCGTGAGAAATTACAAACAAAAAAATTACGATCGTCAGGTGATCGCAGTCTTTTTACTGATTCTTGTGTCTCTGATGTTTGTTCCGCTTTTTTACCACAACGGGTTGATGGCTTTGCTTTTTGTTCCCGCTATTCTTTTCATTTCGGCTAATAACGGAAGAGTCAGTAAGTTCTTTTCACTAAAGCCTCTGGAATATCTGGGAGAAATAAGTTATGGAATATACATTACCCATATTCCTGTTCTTTATCTTGTGAGAGCATTTTTAAAATGGCAAGAATATACGTTCAGTATTGATATTGTATTTGTGATTTATATTATTGTTATGCTTTTCAGTTCGGCCGTTTTTTACCAGTTTATTGAAAAACCAATGCGTGATCTTCTAAGGAAAATCCATTTTGCTAAACGATAACAATTTTAAAAATAGTTTAAACTAGACGTTTAGCTTGCTTCTGTTGTTAGAACAAATCGTTTCTAAAATTAATATTATACAACCCTGAACGTATACTTTTATAATCTGTAAACAGATACTTCGTAATCATTCCCCATTTTTTGAGAAGAGGAGCATTGGCGATCTGGAAACTTCTGTATACTCTTTTGATGTGAAGTTTAATCTCTTCAGGAATAGTATTTTCATTTTCTGCCCAATAATTGACCTCTTTCCACAATACAACCCTTGTTGAGGCTGGTTTTACTTCTCCGGAATCTACTTTGGTAATTCTGTTATTCTCATGAACACCTCTCACCGCTACCGCTTTGTCAAGAATTCCCGGATACAGATTCAGATAGTAGGAAAGCCTGAATAAAAATTCTGTGTCCTGATGAAGCTTTAGATGGGTTTTAAAGAAATACTCCATGTTTTTCAAAGAACTTTTACGGATCGTTAACGCATCAATACTGAACAGTCCGAAAGTTCCTCTCATATTAAGCTGTCCCGGAAAGACATCTTTAGGAGAATGTTCTTTATAAACTGTAGTCAGGCGGTCTCCAAAAACTTTATAATACTGTTCTTTTGCCTTTTCAGAATAATAATGAACGCCTATGGCACCATATACGCCATCTACTTCATGATTGGGAAAAAGTTTTTTTTCTGCATCAAAACGGTTGGGAAGATAATAATCATCTGCATCAAGAAAAGCAATAAAATCTCCTTCTGCTTTTTCCATCCCAAGGTTTCTGCTGGCACCTGCCCCGTGATTTCCTTTGTCCGGATGCTGATAGAGCTTTACCCTGTCATATTTTTCAGCGAGTTCCCGGCAAACCTGTAATGCATTGTCCGGTGATTGGTCTTCTACTAATACAACTTCATATACCTCTTCGAACTGAAGTGCAGATTCTACAGCCTGAGCAACATACTTTTCGGCATTGTAGACGGGAATGATGACTGAAATTTTCATTTTTTCGATTATGCTTTTAATTTAATTTTCAAATAATGGGTAACTTTTTTCTCTACAAAATAATACAGAAGGGAAGCTACCATAATAACTAAAACAATTTTGAGAAGAAAAAAAGGAATGTTTAAATAGCCTTCTACTTTGAATCTTTTGAGAACAATCTCCACGAATGGATGAGACAGGTATAATGAATAGGAAATATCACCCAGAAATATTAATAATCTATTTCCTTTCCAATGGAAAATATAATCAAAGGTAAGGAAAGAAAAGACAAAGGTGGATATGATGGCCAACTTTATCCAAGTATTATCTATTGGAATAATATTAAGCAATACAAGTATAAATGATACTATTCCTATTACAGAAATTATGGCTGCCCAATTCTTTGGAACTGAATATTTGTTCAGTAAAAGTGCAAAAAGTATTCCCACAACAAAATAAAGATTCAGTGAGTGGGTTACCATTTTCAGATAAGGACTGTCAAAATGGATAATATAGCCTAAAATTGAAGTGAGGATGAAAAATCCTACAATGAAATAATACCTCTTTTCTTTAAAAAATAACGAGAGTCCAAATATGAGATAAAAGAACATTTCAAAATTTAAAGACCAGCCTAAGAAAAGAACCGGAAATTCTTTCTTGGTCGGAAGAAATAATAAAGAATGGATTAATTCATAAAGACCTGCTCCATGAAAATATAGAAAGAAACTGCCTCCCGGTATCATGGCTACAAATGTCAAAAGATAATACAATGGAACAATTCTGATCACTCTTCTTTTGTAAAATAAAGTAATCTGCTGAAAAGTATCCTTGCTGAAATTTATTTTTTGAGTGGTGAAAGCCATGATAAATCCACTGATAATAAAGAATACGGGAACACCGATGCTTCCTTTTTTAAATAGAAGGTCACCAAGATTCAGCCCTGGTAAGTTGATGGTATCCCGAAAGTGAAAGCAACATACCAATAATGCTGAAATCCCTCTTAGTATCTGGAGGTTGTTAAGTTTCATAGCAGAAGAAAAATCATCCTATCCTTTAAATTTTTTTAAAGATATTTATAGTTTTTAAATACCCCTATTCGATATAAAAATTTTAATAATCTTGATTTTTTCAATTTATTTATTTTGTCTAAAGAATTTTGTGCACTAAAATATAAATTAATTTTATCGATTAATTCTTCTGTCTCGAATTCAGAAAAATGAAAATTTTCTACGAGTATTTTTCTTCTTTCTTCCTTTCTTAAAGATTGTGATTTTGGATCGGAACTTATACCATCTTTATAAAATCGGGATATGGTGTGTTCTATAGGTCTATAAGTACAATTATACTTAAAAATAGAAATCAAAAACCATTTCCAATCCGAACAAATTTTCAGGTTTTCATCATAGAGACCTACTTTTTCAAAAGCACTTTTTTTAATGAATGTACTGGGATGCCAAATAGTTTCTGCAATAAAATCTAAGAATGAGATATTTTTTTTGGTGGGTCTGAGAACATCTTTATTATCTTCATCTATAACTAAATCTCCAGAAATAATATCATCTGTATGCAGTAGTGGAGTTATTTTTTCTACAACTGATTCATTTATCAGCTCGTCTCCGCTATTTAGGAAAAGAAGATATTCTCCGGTAGATTTTTCAATTCCTTTGTTCATCGCATGATAAATTCCCTTATCTGGTTCACTTACCCAATAGTTTATTCTGGAGTTATTTTTTTCTATGAGTTCTTTACTTCCGTCTGAGCTTCCACCATCAATTACGATATATTCAAAATCTTTATTGGTTTGGCCAAATACACTATTGAAGGTTTTTTGTAAACCATTTTGGTCATTAAAGTTTATCGTTATGATTGTAAGGGATTTGTTAAGCATATTTTTTGAGTGATTTTTTGGTAAATATCTGCCTGTTTATTGCAAAAAAATGATGTTGTATAATAGAAAATGATTTTAAAAAGATCATATTATTTTCAAATCATTTTCTACCATTTCTTTACAAAGAGCTTTTACGGTGTATTGTGGCTTCCAACCGAGAATGTTTTTTGCTTTTGTGGGATCACCAATTAGGAGATCAACTTCTGTTGGACGGTAATAATTAGGATCTATTTTTACAACAGTTTTACCTACAGGTAATTGATAATCTGGATTATTACAGCGCAGCACTCTGGCAATTTCATTTTCCTGACTGCCTTCAAAGACAAGCTCTATTCCTGCTTCTTCAAAAGCCATAATCAGAAAATCTCTTACCATAGTAGTTTCACCTGTTGCTAAAACAAAATCTTCCGGTTTATCCTGCTGCAGCATTCTCCACATTCCTTCTACATAATCTTTGGCATGTCCCCAATCTCTTTTAGCATCCAGATTTCCCAGATATAAACAATCTTGTTTGTTTTTTGCTATATTAGCTACTGCCATGGTTATTTTCCGGGTAACAAAAGTTTCACCTCTTCTAGGCGATTCGTGATTGAATAAAATACCATTGCAGGCAAACATTCCGTATGCTTCCCTGTAATTTTTTGTTATCCAAAAACCATAAATTTTTGCAGCACCATAGGGAGAACGAGGGTAGAAGGGAGAATTTTCATCATAAAATCCTTTCTCGTTTTTATTGGAAGGAAGCCCGCCATATAATTCTGAGGTAGAGGCTTGGTAAATTTTCGTTTTATGAGTTAGTCCTAAAATCCTGATTGCTTCTAATAAACGCAGTGTACCTAAACCATCTACATTGGCAACATATTCGGGCATATCAAAACTAACTTTCACATGGCTCATTGCCCCCAGGTTGTAGATCTCGTCTGGTTGTACCTCTTGTATTATTCTAATGATATTGGTAGAGTCTGTAAGGTCTCCGTAGTGTAATTTGAAATTTACATTATGTTCATGTCGATCTAGGTATAAATGATCAATTCTTTGAGTATTAAAAGAGGACGCTCTTCGTTTTACACCATGAACTTCGTAGCCTTTTTCTAAAAGCAGTTCGGCAAGATAAGAACCATCTTGTCCCGTAATTCCTGTAATAAGTGCTTTTTTCATCATTTGTTTAAAAATTTTTCTTGATAAACTTGTTTTATTCCTTCTTCTAAAGATATGTTAGGAGACCATCCCATAGAATTAATTTTAGAGGAGTCCATTAATTTTCTAGGGGTGCCATTGGGCTTTTCCGTATCCCAAACTATATTTCCTTCATATTGGGTAATATCTTTAATCTGCATGGCCAGTTCTAATATAGAGATTTCCCTGGATGAACCTATATTTACATGACCGCTATCATTATAATTATTCATTAAAAATACGCATGCCTTTGCAAGATCATCTACATGTAAAAATTCTCTGAAAGGGCTGCCGTCTCCCCATAAGACCACTTCTTTTACATTGTTTTGCTGGGCTTCAAAAAACTTTCTGAGCATAGCAGGTAAAACATGGGAATTATGTAAGTCGTAGTTATCATTAGGGCCATAAAGATTGGTCGGCATTGCAGAAATGAAATTGCAATCATATTGAGTTCTGTATGCATCGCACATTTTTATCCCTGCGATTTTTGCTATGGCATAAGGCTCATTGGTTTCTTCCAAAAATCCACTTAATAAGTATTCTTCTTTTAGAGGTTGAGGAGCAAGTTTGGGATATATACAACTAGAGCCTAAAAAAAGTAATTTTTTTACTCCCTGCAAATAACTTTGATGGATTACATTAGACTCAATCATAAGATTTTCGTAAAGGAAATCTGCACGATAGGTATTGTTGGCAAGAATACCTCCTACTTTGGCTGCAGCAAGAAAGACATATTCCGGTTTTTCAGATTCAAAAAATGCTTGTACTTTTTTTTGATCTGTAAGGTCTAATTCGTCGGAGGTTTTGGTAACAATATTGTTAAATCCATTTGAAATTAAGTTTCTTAAAATGGCACTTCCAACCATACCTCGATGTCCTGCAATATATATTTTAGAGTTTTGGTTCATAATTGTAGTTGTAACGGATTTTATAATAAATTATTTTTAATAAATTATTGAAGTTTGATTTCAAAATTTGAGAGAACGGTTTGCTTTTTTGAGGTATAGCATTTTTCAAAATTATATATTTACAATCTATTTTCGAGATTCTTTCAATGTCATTATCAATGGTTTTCTGATAATAATTTTGATATAGTTTTTTCAAAGAACTTGAACTTTCCAGAGAGTATCTGTTATAGTATTTTGCCAGAGTTTCGGGATTCTTATATTTAAAATTTGAAAAATGATAAAATACTAAAGGGGATTTGTCCGGCATAATGTACTTATTGTCTTCTGTTGCTACTAATCCTATTCTTTCATGCAAATTCCATGGAGCGGCATTGTATCCCATTTTATTGAGAATTTTTACATTTTTGAAAAAAACAGGTGTAAAGTTCATCCAGATTTGATCTACAAACAGACCTTTTTCCGGCTGATTATAGCAAAGAGATAATAATCTTTCCTCCCACCAATCGAGAAGTTTTTTGACCTCTTCAGAATTGCCCCTTAATCCAATAAACCCCAGATTATATATGCCAAAATTAAGAAAAGTATTTTCTACGGGTTTGTAGCCATCTAAGGGAATAGAACTCAGGATATGAGGGGTGAGCAAAATATCTGTATTATTATCAAATTCTGCATTTAATATAGATAATTGATCAAATATCTCAATATCCGGATCGAAGTAATATATAAATTCTGTATTTAGATTTTGTGCCAATAAGTACTTGAAAAATGATGCTTTTACAGAGGTGTTAAATTCTATAATGTCATATTTCATCCATAATTCATCAAAATTCTTTATTCCAATATCTTTCATTTCGATAATTTCGCATTGGAAAGAATCATAATCTATTTCACTGGATTTTTCATCGCATAATCCTATTACAAATTTGAAATTTTCACCATATTTATTAACAGAATTTTTTAGAACTTTAGCTTGTGCTAAATAGTTATTGGAGCAGATTGTGAAAGCTATATTCATAGGATTTTGGAAGTAAAAGTTGTTGAAATGTCTTAATATATTGTAAAAAATAATTTACTTTCTGGATATTGATATTTTTTTCTGTTTTTAATCTAGTATTACTTTGTAAAATCTCTGGATTGAAATTTATTTGTTAAGCTTCCTTATGAAGCGGAATATTTTTTTAGATAAATGTAATAACCCCAGATCTTCAATTATTTTTTTAAGAGACAAAAACAGTTTAAAAGTTCTTGATTCTTTTAGATTTCTTATTTCAATTGTTAATTCATTCACTTTGTTGTAGTTAGTGTCTAAGTGCCTTAAAAGCAATTTCTTGAAATCAGAATTTGAAATTACCTTTTCAGCTTCATTATAGAAAAGCATCTGATATACAATCATATGTGTTCTATCTCTGGACATACTCCTTGCATGTTTTCTATACAACGCAAGAGGAGCGTCTAAAAAAATGAAATTGATGTTTTTTTGTGCAATTTGAATCCAGAAAAGCCAGTCTTCTTTTGCTTTTAGATGTTCATTAAAACGAATATTTTCAAAAAGAGATTTTGGGAAAAAACCACAATGAATAGGAATTGTGAATGTAAAATCCCATTGATATAGGATAGATTCAAAATTCAGCAAATCCTGAGATAACTTGCAAAAAGGAGGTAATAATTTTTGTTTATCTGAATCGTCAAACAAACAAAAATTTGACACCACTATTGCTTCTTTTTCTTGTATCAAATTTAAAGAATCTGAAAACTTAGTGTTAACTAAGATATCATCTGAATCTAAAAACTGAATATAATCTCCGGTTATGATTTCCAGGGCTGCATTTCTTGCAGAAGATAACCCTCCGTTTTCTTTGTAAAGATATCTGAAACGGCTATCTTTTTGGGCCCATTTGTCTGCTACTTCAGCCGTATTATCAGGAGATCCGTCATTAACGATAATGCATTCCCAGTTTTCATACGTTTGATCAAGAACAGATTGCAGAGATTCATCCAAAAAGCGTGCTTGATTATAACAGGGAACGATTACAGATATTTTGGGATTCATTTTCATTTTTATTCAATAAATTTATTGTGTTTTACTTTTCAGTTGATCATTAAGATTACAGCTTTTTAAATTTTTTCTGCCACACCTTAATAATATTACCTGAAATTTTCTGTTCGAAGGTACAAAATTATTTTTTCCGGGAATTTGGAATGGGATACTTTTGGATATGCCATTGAATAGATTTTTTTTGCTGCATAATATGTTACAAATATGATGAATAAAGCTTTTTCAGGTATTCATCAGGGGAAAGGCCTCTGAAAAAATCTTCTGTCAAACTGTCAAATTCTATATTGTAAAAAGAACCTTCATTTACACTTTCACAATCCGCATTTTTGGCAAGATGATTCTCCAGCTGTGATAAAATTTCATGCAATGAATACTGATAAGGATAAGCCAGATTGACAATTTTATTGTTGAGAGTTTCTATATGTTTTGAAACAAACAAAGCAATATCATCCGTACCGATAAGTATTCTTCTTGCATTGCTGTGAATGGTGAGTTTATTTTCAGATAAAATTGAGTTTTTAAGAAAGTTGATCAGTGTATTGGGATTTCCTCCACGGCCTACTGCATTACCAACTCTGAAAATAACAAAGCTTGAACACTGTTCAGCAATTTTTTTTTCAATAGCAAGTTTATGCATCACATAAGGACTTTCAGTTTTGCTTGGATCGTAGATACTACACGTAGAAAAATAGATCAGCTTTTTATCCGGATATTGGCTAATAACCGATTTCAGCAGGGATATTTCTCTTTCAAATTCCGCAGGATTTTTTTCCAGTGAATTGGAAACTCCTGATGCAAAAAAAATAACATCTTCTTTATCATAAAACCTTAAGGCATTTGCCAGAATTCCATTACCAATAATCATATGCTTCTAGTCTAATTAAGATGTTAGTTTTAAAGGTTTTTAAAGATTTTAAAAAGTCCAAGTTTATTACCCAATTTTGCCCATCTTGAATTTTTTACATGATTCAGTTTGTTGAGAGCGTGTTCGTATTTGTTTTTGGGAACATAGCTTTGAAGAAAAAGATCTTCAACACTGATGTTTCTTCTTTCTGCCATTTTTATAAGGGCTACCCAGTGCCAGAACAGTGCTTTTTCAGAATTTTTAGTTGTAGAGATACCACTATCATGGATTCTGTATAAATATAGATCTTCATCAATGTATTTCACTGGTGCTATTTCACACATTTTCATATACCAGTCTTTATCTTCTGCTATTTTTAAGAAAGGGTCAATACCAGATGTTTTCTCGTATATTTTCTTTTTAAAAGTGACAAAATGTGAGATTTCGCCATTAAAATTATAGTAAGACTGATCCAGTTCTGCAATTTGTTTTGCTTTATGAACAGATTGAGGATTGAGATATTCATCACAAAAAACAAAATTTGAATATACCAAACCTGCTTCGGGATTTTCAGAATGTGCTTTTAAAACCAATTCCAGCGCATGTCTTGTTAATGCATCATCAGGATCTAAAAAACCACATATTTCTGATTCAGCAAGTTCTATTAATCTCCTTTTTGTATATCCGATTCCTCTGTTTTGGTCATTCTGATTGATTTTAACCCGCTGGTCATCTCCGATTATTTTTTTTATAGCATCAAGAGAATCGTCAGTGGAACCATCATCCAGGATTACAGCTTCCCAGTCTGTTTCAGTCTGAGCCACTAAGCTTTGATAACATTTTTCAAAAAAATGTCCATTATTATAGTTGGCGATAAGTAGGCTGAATTTACTCATTTTGGCTATGTTTATTCAGAATTTTCTTTAATGCATTTAAATAACCGAAACCATTTTTTCTATCTGGTTCCAGAATATTTCCTTCTGCCCATTCGTTCCATGATTTAACAATTAAAAACTGTTCCGGATAGTCTTTTTTATCCTCAAGATATTTTACTGCCTTTTCTACTTGTAGTTCGAATAATTCCGGAGAATTGTTAGCCAATATAATACCTCTGTAGCCGCTTCTGGGAGTATTGTCCCAATTAGGCAGTATGCATGGATAGGTAGGAACGTTGCTTTCTTCAAACTTTAAGTCATTAACTACCGCCTGGGCATCCTGAATTCTGACTTTAGGCTGTTCTTTTTTCTTAATCCCGATTAATCCTTTTATTCTGTTTTTATAATATTGGGAATGGGAGATATACTCTTTTTTGTCAATATGAGGAATCCAGGCTTTCAGAAAAGCATTAGAAATTTTACTGTCATATCCCATAGATTTAAAATCGAGATCATCACGGAGTTTATTGGATGCCATAACATACAAACCATCAAATCCGTTTTCTTTTGCAAGCTCTCTGAATTTTAAAATATAGTTAGGGTCACCATCATGTAAATGATTGGAGTCATAGATAATCAATAGAGGTTTATTGTCTACCTTTATATACCTTTCATCTTTGAAGAAAGGAAGAAGATATTCGAAATGCGCAATTAAATCCTGTTCACTCGGATAAACCTGTTCAGCAAGTATCTTCTCTGATAATCCGTGCCATATTCCTGACCATGTTTCATTGGCCCAGCAGAAACAAAACGGGAAATCTGGCTTTCCGGATTTCAATACATCATTAGCAACACGTTCCAACAATTGTTTCCCATTACCAAACCAGTAATGGTAGTAGATAAATCCATGTACTCCATAGTCTTTAGCCATCTGAGCCTGCTGTTCTCTTACTTCAGGAACACGCAGGTCATAATATCCCAAATCTCCAGGGTAGATAGGCTGTTCATGCCCTTCAAATAATGGTTGGGCTTTTCCTACATTCGTCCATTCTGTAAAACCTTTTCCCCACCATTCGTCATTTTCGGGAACGGGATGGTATTGAGGGAGGTAGAACGCAAGGGGTTTTATTTTTTTCATTATTGATTTAAGAATAAATTTTTAACTGATTCCAGATATTGTGTTCCAAACTTTTGATCAGGCTCTAAGTGGTTGCCTTCTGCCCATTCATTCCATGCATTAATAAAAATGAAATTCTCGTCTTCTGAATAAGGAGTAAAATCAGATTTAATCTTTGAGAGCCAGTCTCCAAAATGCTCAGGTGTAGAATCTTCAAGTATCAAGGTAGGATTTGTACCTCTCCTAGATGTATTATCCCATCCTGGTACGAGAGAAGGATACAGCTTAAAATCAAAATGTTTCTGCTGAGTTAAACTTTCTCCCATCCATTTATATGGAATTGTATTGTATCTGTTCTCTGTATCAGTGAAAACATTCTTCAACCTATTGACAAGACCTTTCTTGTTGTTTTTATTTTTCTCCCTAATCTCCTGAAAAACACTTTTTCTGCGTATTCCAAAAGGTTCGAAATCAATTGCAGCATCAAAACCTTCTACTAATTCATCCCATCCTTTTTGATATGAAAATACCATATGACATATATAGAGCTCCAAGCCAACAGATTTTGCTTTCTCCCGCCAACACTTGATTGTATCCTGTACATTTGGTAAAATATTGGGTTTGTAAATAACAATAATAGGCTTGTTATTTACTCTAATATATCTTTGATCCATGAAAATAGGAAGTAAAAAATCAATATGAGCTTCATCGTCCTGAACAGAGTATTTTTGTTCAATCAATACTTCCTGGTCATTACCATCCCAACGTCTTGTCCAGTTTTCATTGGCCCAGCAAAACATAAAAGGGAGATCTTCTTTTGGATTTTTTAATTTTCTGTCAATAGGTTCGTTCATTAATCTTTTACCATTAAACCAGTAATGATAATAGCAAAAGCCATAGATTCCATATTGTTTAGCAAGAAGTTCTTGTGCAACTCTTGCTTCTTCTAGTCTTAAGTCGTAAAACCCCAGATCCGAGGGAAGATGTGGCTGATAATGGTTTTCAAACAGTGGTTTCGCCTTGGTAACGTTAGTCCATTCTGTAAAACCTTTTCCCCACCATTCATCATTTTCCTGGAACGGATGGAATTGTGGTAAATGTATGGCGATTGGTCTTATTTTCATATTTATGTGCTTAAATTATTTATTAAATAAATACTTGATCGTCTGTTTCCAAGGTAAAATTTCTACCCAAGAGGGATTATCAAAAGATAGTGCTATGACTTTTAATTTTGAAAAAAATCCCAGCCGGTTCGTATACGAGTAATGATTAGTTGGTTTTGATTCGATAACGGATACCAACTCTTCATCTCTTCCATCCACATACTTTTCTTCGTTAGAGATAGTGCGGATATTATGTTGTTTATTTTTGCAAGAATCTTTAATCTTCGCTAGTTTTAAATTCCATCCTTGTGAGGAATAATTTTCCTGTAAATATGTTAATTGTAACTTACTAATAAGGTTATTGTATCTTTCATCTGTGATCATCCTATCCACTTCAAGTTCCCAGCTTTTCAGGTCTTTTGGATAGAATATTCCTTTTTCCTTATTATCATCAAAAACCTTATAGACGCTTGCCGGATTATAATGCAATACAAAAGGAACTCCTGCCATTGCCGGTTCCAGAAGTGATGTGAAAGAAGGAATAGGGAAGCCTTCTAAGTATAAATCTGCATTTTCAATATATTGATTAATATCTCTTGTAGGATGAATGAAAATTAATCGTTCATGCTGGTAGATTTTTCTATTAGGATTATTTGATGCAATTCCCACGATAGTAAAGACAACATGGTCAAATTTTCTTACAATTTTTAATGCTTCCTGATAGAAATTATAATCCTGATTAGGTTCATACTTCGATTCTCTGCTAATTGAAATAATATTGAATGTATTTTTCTCCGTCTTTTTTAGTGAATATGACTCATCTACAGGGATTGGCAAAAAGAACTGATCTTGTACAGGAATATTTCTGTTTTTAGAATCTTTTAAAATATTTGATTCTCTTATCTGAAGCAAAAAATCTGTAACAGGTGCTCCTAACCAATAAGTATGCTCAGCATGATTGAGAAAAAAGACAGGGCTTTTTATTTTTTTTGAAGAAAAGATCATTGATGGGATCACATCATGGGGATGGATATGCAGGACAATTCTGCTGAAATGATTTTTCTTTAAAGTATCTACTATTTTTTGTGCCTTTTCAATAATGCTTAGTTTTTGATCGTAAACAAATAAGTTATTATTGATTTTATACTGATAAGATTCTGCTATTTCAGAAACCTCCTGAAAATTTTGCCAGTTACTCATCAGATAATGTTTACTTGTTTTATCATTTTCCATCCAGCTGAAGATAAGCTTTGAATGTCCTCCGATACTACTGATTTCAGAAAAAAGATGTAATGTTGTGTCTTGTGTGTGGGTGTGGTTTTCTTGATGATCAAAATCTAAGCTTGTAATGGCTATTTTTCTGATTATTGATTCAAAACAATTGGAAGTGTAATAACCAGGAAAATTATACCATGCCGAATATGAGATTTTCTCTATATACATCAAACAATCATTATACTTCTTTTCACTAAAAAGAAGTTTTGCGATCTTTAATGTTTTAAGGAAATATTTCTTATTCTCTAAAAGTCTTGACATGGACTAAAACTTATTTATAATCTCAATAATTGTATTTATTTCTTCAGCTTCCATTACAGGTGAAATAGGAAGACTCAATACTTCAGCATGTATCTTTTCACTGATCGGGAAGGACATATCATTCCAATCTTTGTAGGCTTCTTGTTGGTGCGGAGGGATAGGATAGTGAATTAAAGTCTGCACTCCATTTTCTGTAAGATAAGACTGCAGCTCATCTCTTCTTTCGGAGCGGATAACAAATACATGCCATACATGTTCTTTTTCACCAGCAGGATATTCAGGAAGAATAATTGCCGGGTTGTTTATTCCATCTATAAAACGCATTGCAATCTCTCTTCTGATATTATTTTCGTGGTCAATATATTTTAATTTAATATCCAAAACTGCGGCCTGAATTTCATCAAGTCTGGAATTTAATCCTTTATATATGTTTACATATTTTTTATTGGAACCATAATTAGCTAAAGCTCTGATAGCTTTCATTAAGTCATCATCATTGGTAGTTACAGCACCTGCATCTCCTAAAGCGCCTAGATTTTTACCCGGATAAAAGCTGAAGCCAGCTGCATCACCAAGGTTTCCTGATTTTATTCCATTCCATTCTGCTCCGATTGCCTGAGCATTATCTTCTATAATTTTGAGGTTATGCTTTCTTGCAATTTCTTTAAGTGAATCAGAGAATACAATCCTGCCCTGGAGATGTACAATAAGAATACCTTTGGTTTTTGAAGTTATTTTTTCTTCAATTTTAGAGATATCAATATTATACGTATTAATTTCCGGTTCTACCAAAACTGGAATTAAACCATTATCTGAAATAGCTAAAATAGAAGCAATGTAAGTATTGGAAGGAACGATAATTTCATCTCCGATATTCATGACTCCTAATTCTATATAGGCTCTCAAAATGAGCCTTAAAGCATCCAGCCCATTGGCAACACCAATAGAATGTTTAGCTCCGATATAATCTGAAAGATTTTTTTCGAAGTTTGAAAGCTGGCTGCCCATAAGATACCATCCGGAACGGAAGACTTCCAAGAGTTTGGCTTCTATTTCGTTTTGATATTGTAAGTTTATCTTTTGTAAATCAAGAAATTTAATCATAGTTTAAAGTTTAATTGAATAAAAATCTAAGGCAATTCCTCTTGCTCCCATGTTTTCTTTCTGCTGAATTAGCCCTTCATTTAAATATTTGCCCTGGTCTTCTGTGGAAATTCCGAAACTGTAATATTTTCGGTCATTGAATTTTTCCAAAAGAAAATGATTGATAAAATCCAATGCGCCTGCTTTCCTTCCTTCTGATGAGGCTGCCATATATTGGGTATGAATGGTATTTCCAAAATCAAAAATAACAATACCAGCCAAAATCCTGCCATCCTGCCTGGCTTCGAAAAGTCTTATGTTTTCTGGAAATTTTTCTTTTAACAGAGTGATTTCCTCTGTTGTATGGACCGGTTTTGTATCAAATTTCTGAAGAACAGAGGAAAGTAAGCTCCAGTATTCTTCGAAGTTTGTATTTTCTGTGACTGCTACATTATTTTCTTTACACTTTCTTACCAATTGTCTTTTTGTTTCTGAAAATCGGATAGGGTGTGAAAGATCGATAACAGATGAAATGTCTCTTCTGAAAAGATGGGCATCATTACGAAAAAGTGCATACAAATCTTCTTCAGCAGGATATTTATGAAAAATATAGGGAACCGCTTTGTATATTATTTCACTGAAAGAAAGGTCAGAATAGTATTTCTTTATTTCAGTAAAAATTTCCAGTACTTCACTGGCCTTTACGGTATGAGATAAAATTAAAGCCCCAAAAGTTAATCCGCCATGAGAAATAATCTGTTTTTCAGATTCATTCGCAGGAAGTACAGCTGTGATCTTGTTATTTTTAAAAATAAGAAGAGAGTGGTCTTTGAATCGATCTGAATGGTACTCCATAAAATCTCTGGCAAAAAAGAAAAGTCCGTTTTTGCTTTCTATTATGAATTGATTCCACTGATCATAATATTCTTTTCTGTACTTTTTTATTTCAATAGCCATCTTATAAATTTATGGACATGATGATATTAGAATCTTCAGATTTCTGTTTTACAAAACCAGCTTTCTCATAAGCTTTTATAGCTCTTGTATTTTCTGTTATAACCTTTAAATAGAGACTTTTTAAATTGAATTCTTCTTTGGCAAATTTAAAAATGTGTTTGAAAATTTCAGTACTTAATCCTTTTCCCCAATATTCTTTTTCTCCTATATATCCGAAATATTCGGCAGATTTATCATCCATATTTATGTTTTTAAGACCAGCAACTCCAATAATGGTATTGTTGTACCGGATACCTTTAACCCAATATGTTGGATTTTGATTGAGGGAAGCAAACCATTTTTGTTGGTCATCTTTTGAAAAATCAGGAGTGCTTGTTAAGTGTTTAATTTCCGGTTCATTGAGCCAATCCCAGGATTTACTCAATATTTCCGGAGTATATTCTACAAGGTTAAGTTGATGAAAACTTAAAAAGTCTTCATAATTTCTGATATAATCTTTTTCATTATAAGTATGTGAAGCCAGTACAAGACAAATAGCACCAGAAGAAAAATTAATTTCTGAAGCCCAGATCCCGGGAGGAATATGCAATCCTAAATCAGGACGGTTAAGAAAAACCTGTCGCTTAAATTTTCCATCATCTAAAGAAACTTCAAAACTGCCACTTGCAGCAATCAAAAATTGATGACATTCTTTATGGGAATGAGCTCCTCTGCTTTCACCCCCGGCAATATCATATAAATAGAAAACTCTTTTTACATTAAAAGGAAAAGATGAATTGTTTTCAACCACTGTAAGGTTGCCTTCATCAAAACTGATTTTACCTAAATCAATAACATTACAGTCAAATACAGAAATATTATTTTTCATCAGCCAATATTTTAAATTCTTCGAAATCTCTTATGTAATCACTTTCGTTATACTCTCTGTCGGAAACAATAAGTGCTAGTGAGTTCGTTGAAAAGTTTTCCAATCTTCTCCAAAACATTTTAGGAATATATAAGCCATAGTAAGATCTGTTTAAAGAAAATCTCTGCTCTTCTTTTCCATTATGGATTACCACATCAAAACTTCCTGAAAGAGCAATAATAAACTCTTGCTGTTCTTTGAAAGCATGACTTCCTCTCACTTCTCCTCCGGGTACATCATATACCCAGTATGTTCTCTTTATTTCAAAAGGTAATTGATTGGGATGTTCAAAAAAGGATAGATTTCCTCTTTTATCATATATTTTGGGAAGTTCTATTATTTTGGGGATCATGGTGTTTGTACTTTGTATTCAAAGAATGGTCTGGTGACTCCTGGATAGATGTGCATCATTTTTCCAACTTTTACATTTTCTACTTCAAATCCAATAAATTCGTCAATTCCGTATAAAAGTATTCTCTGATCCTTACCGAAGTAAAGTCTGAAATAATAATTTCCAGCATTCAAAAAACCTGCTGGGATATCAAATTCTACAGAATATTCGCCTACTTTTGAATCGTGATTCTCAGAAACAGATTTTCCAACATGGAAAATTACCAATTCTTCATAATTTTTTAATTCAAATGTTGTGTCAAGCATTATATCCGGGCAGTAGTTTTGGAAAACCAATTTTACACGAATCCCAGAGTCAATATCAATAAGCTTTCCATTGATTGGCGAAACGGAAAATTCTTTTATACGGATATTTTCATTACCCAAAGCTTCATCTAAATTACCATTATAGAAGTAAGAGCTTGCTCTTGCACTACTTTTTTGATATTCTATGATTGTATTTAGAATATCCCCCTGGTAATCGATTTTTCCTTGATTTAAAAGAATTCCTTTTGAACATAATTCTTTAACAGCAGTCATGTTATGACTTACGAAAAGGATCGTTCTACCTTCTCCTCTCGTTACATCATTCATTTTACCGAGACATTTTTTCTGAAATTCTGCATCTCCCACTGCCAATACTTCGTCTACAATAAGGATTTCAGATTCTAAGTGAGCCGCCACTGCAAACGCAAGACGGACATACATTCCTGAAGAATATCTTTTAACAGGAGTATCTATATATCTTTCAACACCTGAAAAATCTACAATCTCGTCAAACTTCCTTTTGATCTCCTTTCTTGTCATTCCTAAAATAGCACCGTTAAGGAAGACATTTTCACGTCCAGTCATTTCAGGGTGGAACCCTGTTCCTACCTCAAGTAAGGATGCAATTCTTCCATGGTTGTATATTTTTCCGGTAGTAGGCTTTGTAACTTTACTTAAAACCTTTAATAAGGTTGATTTTCCTGCTCCATTTCTTCCAATAATTCCAACAGCATCTCCCTGTTCGATTTCAAAATTAATGTCGCGAAGAGACCATACATACTCAGATAATCCTTTTGTTGTTCTGTCATTGGTTTCACCAATTTTCAGATAAGGATCTTCCTTTCCTCTTATTTTATACCAGAATCTGTTGAGATCATGGGAAAGAGTTCCTGTACCCACCTGTCCCAGACGGTATTGTTTTGATATATTTTCTGCTTTTAAAGACAGCATATTCTTAAATGATTTAAAATTAATAAAAAGGTTACTAGTAAAATCTATACGGTGTCCATAAAGGTTTTTTCCACCTTATTGAAGACAACAATTCCTATCACTAAAAGGATCAGAATAATAATTGTGCTGATTCCCAGCATAGCAGGGGAGAAGTCTCCTACACCAATCCATGCATATTTAAAGCATTCAAAAATACCCGTTAAAGGATTATAATAAGCCAGTTTTTTAAAAAATCCAGGGAGTGATGAGACAGGGTATATTACTGGAGTTGCATACATATATAAGCTTACCCCAAATCCTAACAGCATTGCCAAATCTTTATATTTTGTCGTAAGGGAAGAAAATATCATTCCCATTCCTAATGCAAAAAGAGCCATTAAGAATATAAGGAATGGAGTTGCAAGAATCCATACATTAGGATGAACTTCTCCTTTATAGTAATAATAGGCCCATACAATGATGAATAAAACATACTGTACTCCAAACCTCATAAGGTTGGAAAGGACAATCGATAAAGGAGTAACCAGTCTTGGAAAATAGACTTTTCCAAAAATTCCGGCATTCCCTGTAAAAGTAGAAGATGTTGCTACTAATGAAGAAGAAAAATAATTCCAAAGGGTAACACCTGCCAGATAAAAAAGAAGAGGCGGAGCTCCATCTGTAGGCAATTTGGCAATTCTTCCAAAAATAACCAGATATACGATGGTTGTTAAGATGGGATTGATAAAAAACCAGATCGGTCCTAAAATAGTCTGCTTAAAACTGGACACAAAATCTCTTTTTACAAACATATAAACAAGATCTTTGTATCTCCAGACTTCTTTTAGCTTTAAGTCAAATAACGAATGATCAGCATCAATCGTTTCAGTCCACTTCTGTTGTGGTTCATTCATCTGTGTAAGTTTTTGCAAATTTATAATAATTAATTCTTACCGTATTTCTTAGTTTATGAATTTTCATTGTCAATAAAACTAAAAATCAACAACTAATATATTGATATTTGACGGTATGAACAAAAACTATTGGCCATAAAGCCAATAGTGTGCAAATTTTATAAACTATATTGTTATTTTTCTATAAGCTGTTTCAGGTATTCACCATAACCGCTTTTTCCGTATTTAGTAGCTGTTTTCAGAAGTTTTTCTTCATCAATGAATTTGTTTCTGAAGGCAATTTCTTCAATACACCCGATCTTGAATCCCTGTCTTTTTTCAATAACACTTACAAATTCTGAAGCATCATGAAGAGAATCGAATGTTCCGGTATCCAGCCATGCCGTACCTCTGTCCAGAACAGCTACTTCAAGCTTTTCGTTATTTAAATAAACATTATTGACATCGGTAATTTCCAGTTCTCCTCTTGCGGAAGGTTGGATGTTTTTGGCAATTTCCACTACTGTATTATCATAGAAATATAAACCGGGAACAGCATAATTTGATTTAGGCTTTAAAGGTTTTTCTTCAATAGAAACGGCTTTAAGATCCTTGTCAAATTCTACTACACCATATCTTTCAGGGTCTGCTACGTGGTAAGCAAAAACAACACCTCCCTTAGGGTTGGTTTTATTCTTAAGCAATGTTCCCATTTCGGAACCGTAGAAAATATTATCACCCAATACCAGTGCAGCGGGATCATTACCAATAAACTGTTCACCCAGAATAAAAGCTTGTGCTAAACCGTCCGGGCTAGGCTGTACAACATATTCTATATTACAGCCGATTTGGGAACCGTCACCCAAAAGTTTGATAAAACCTGCCTGGTCATGTGGAGTAGTGATGATGAGAATATCCTTTATTCCTGCTAAAAGTAATGTGGAAAGAGGATAGTAGATCATGGGTTTGTCGTAAACAGGCATCAGCTGCTTGCTTACTGCGATTGTTAGAGGGTAAAGTCTTGTTCCGGAACCTCCGGCTAATATTATTCCTTTCATTTTTATTGTGTGGATTTTTCTTTTAAAATCTTATTGACTTCATGGCTGATTTCATTGTCCAGATTATGAATTATAATATCTGAGGAAAATATATAATTACTGGATTTCAAATTCGGATTTTCATCATAAAATTGAATCAAATTCATCAGATTCTTTTCAGTCAAATTCATGAAATCAAAATAGAGTTTATCTTTTTCTGAATAATTATGTCTTATTCTATTAAGGATGATTTTCTTTTCTTCTGTATTTAAAATTTCGAAATTTTTACCATTTTCATGCTGCATAGACTTTCTGAACAATAGTAAGTTGGCTGTTTTCATCAATGAGTCATTATATCCACTTACTTCAATAAGCTTATCAATAAGTTTCTTTTGGGTTTCAGTGGGATATTTGGTCTGAATGACAGATTGCGAATACAACAAAGCTGAGAAAATCACGAAAAATATAAATAAGTACTTTTTCATTTTACGAATATTGCTTTTCGTAATACTTTTGGTAATCTCCGCTGGTTACATTTTCAAGCCATTCTTTGTTTTCCAGATACCAGTTGATGGTTTTTCCTAAACCTTCTTCGAAAGTTACCGATGGTTTCCAGCCTAAATCTTTATTTAATTTTGTGGCATCAATGGCGTAACGTTTATCATGACCTGGTCTGTCTTTTACAAAAGTGATCAGTTTCTCAGAATAGCCTTCCGGTCTTTCCAGTTTGGCATCCATTTGTTTAATCAGCTCTTTTACAAGATCAATATTTTGCCACTCATTGAATCCTCCAATATTATAGGTCTCACCGGTTTTTGCTTCCTTAAAAATCTGATGAATGGCTCTGGCATGGTCAATGACAAATAACCAGTCTCTGGTGTACTTTCCGTCACCATAAATAGGAAGCGGTTTTTCGTTGATAATATTAGAAATACAAAGTGGAATCAGCTTTTCAGGGAAATGATTCGGGCCGTAGTTGTTAGAACAGTTCGATACGATGAATGGCATTCCATAGGTATTTCCATACGCTCTTACCAGATGGTCTGAAGCCGCTTTTGAAGCGGAATATGGTGATTGAGGGTCATAGGATGTTGTTTCTAAAAAGAAACCTGTTTCCCCTAAACTTCCATATACTTCATCTGTAGAAATGTGATAAAAAAGGTTGTTTCTTTTTTCATCCGGGAATCTGCCATGAGTATGATCAGGATTTAATGTCCAGAACTCTTTACAAAGATTAAGAAGATTTGCTGTTCCGTTTACATTGGTATTGATAAACGCCATTGGATCGGTAATACTTCTGTCTACGTGGCTTTCTGCTGCTAAATGTACAACAGCATCAGGGTTGTATTTTTCAAAAACTTTTCTGAGTTCTTCGGGTTTTGTAATATCTGCTTTTTCGAAAACATAATTGGGTTCATCTTCAATGTCCTTTAAGTTTTCCAGATTTCCGGCGTAGGTAAGAGCATCGAGATTGATGATCTTAGTATCCGGATTGTTTTTTACAAATTCTCTTACAACGTGGGAGCCGATAAATCCGGCACCTCCTGTAATGATAATGTTTTTCATTTATTTATTTTGAGATGGTCTTTCTTCCTATACTTTTATAATGGAATCCGTTTTGTTCAGGGATTTCCAAGGGATACATATTTCTGCCGTCAAAAATGACTTTGTTTTTCATTTTTTTAGTCATAAGCTCAAAATTAGGATTTTTGAATTCAGGCCATTCTGTAGCAATAAATAATGCATCTGCATCTTCCAGTGCATCATACATTCCTTTGGCATATTGTATTTTATTGCCTAGAAGTTTTTGAACATTGCTTTCTGCTACGGCATCATACGCTATAATCTCTGCTCCTTTCTCCAGCAGAAGCGCGATATTGTCTAAAGACGAAGCTTCTCTGATGTCGTCTGTGTTTGCTTTGAAGGCGAGTCCCCACATGGCAATTTTCTTTCCTTCAATATTTCCGCCAAAATATTTTTCAATTTCAGAGACTAAGATTACTTTCTGGGTTGTATTTACTTTTTCCGTAGCTTCAAGAATCTGGAAATTAAAATCTTCCTGCTTTCCGGATTTTATAAGAGCTTTTACATCTTTAGGGAAACAGCTTCCGCCATATCCGATTCCCGGGAATAAGAATCTATGCCCGATTCTGTCATCACTACCCATTCCCAGTCTTACCTTGTCTACATCAGCGCCTACTTTTTCACAATAGTTGGCAATCTCATTCATAAAGGTGATTTTTACCGCTAAAAATGAATTCGCTGCATATTTGGTAAGCTCTGAGGACTTCTCATCCATGAAGATAATAGGAATTCCGGTATTGGTGAAAGGCTGATATATTTTAGACATGATATCTTTTGCTCTTTCTGAGCTGGCACCTACAACGACTCTTGAGGGATTCATGGAGTCTTCAACGGCAAAGCCTTCTCTTAAGAATTCAGGATTTGAAACGACATCAAAAGGAATATCTGTTTTAGAAGATATCGTTTCTCTTACTCTGTCTGCGGTTCCTACAGGAACAGTACTTTTATTTACAATGACTTTGTACTCAGTCATCAGATCACCAATATTATTAGCTACCTGAAGTATATAAGATAAATCTGCAGATCCGTCTTCACCCGGAGGGGTTGGTAGTGCAAGATATATTACTTCGCTCTTGTCTAAAGCTTCTTTAAGGTTGGTAGTGAAAAATAATCTTTCAGACTGGATGTTTCTTAAAAACATTTCTTCAAGGTTCGGCTCATAGATGGGAACAACGCCGTTTTTCATACCTTCTACTTTTTTTTCATCAATATCAACACAGTATACTGAATTGCCAAGTTCTGCCAGAGTAGTTCCTGTAACTAATCCCACATAACCTGTTCCTACAATCGTTATATTCAAAATGTTTGTTTTAAAATTCTAAAGACAAAAGTAATAAAAATCCTGTGACATATTCTTTTAATTTATTGTAAATGAATCTGGCGCTATTTACTTGATACTTAAGATAATTTTGTGTTTTTAGAAAAAAAGCTTATATTTGCAATGGATTTACGGAAAAAATGGGAAGGCTTCGGAAGAAAGCCTTTTTTCGTACTGTAAATCAAGATAAAAATATATGGAGTTTAGAAAAAGAATTGAAGAATTATTAAATGAATTCCTTGAGACCAGAAAAGATCTGTTTCTTATTGATCTTAAAATTTCTGCAGGGGATGATATTACAGTGATTTTGGATGGTGATAACGGAGTTTCTTTGCAGGATTGTCTTGATGCAAGCCGCGCAATTGAATTTAATATGGATCGTGAAGAGCATGACTTTAGCCTTCAGGTGATGTCTGCAGGACTGAGCGAGCCATTGTCCACACCAAGACAATTCGGTAAAAATATTGGAAGAGAAATTGAGGTAATGCTGGAAGATTCTTCTAAAATTGAAGGAGAATTGTCAAAAGTAGATGATGAGAAGATCACACTTGTTTTACGTTACCGCAAGCCGAAAGATATCGGAAAAGGAAAAGTAGATGTGGAGGAAGAGAAAGAGATTTCTTATCCTGAGATCAAAAAAGCATTAGTAGTAATTAAATTTTAAAAAGAAAAAAGAATAGATGGATAATATAGCGTTGATTGAATCCTTTGGTGATTTTAAAGACGAAAAGGGGATCAGTAAGATTGATCTTATGGCAATTATTGAAGATTCACTGAAGACTCTTTTAAGAAAGAGATTTGATTCAGATGATCATTTTGATGTGATTGTAAACCCGGATAAAGGAGATTTTCAGATATTTTTAAATAAAACAATTGTAGAGGACGAAATGTCTGAAGATGATGATTTGGAAATTGAAATTTCTGAAGCTAAGAAGATTGACCCTACCTTCGAAGTAGGGGAGGACTTTACAATGGAAATTCCTGTTGCGCAATTGGGAAGAAGAAATATTCTTACCCTTAAGCAGATTCTGGCTACAAAACTTCAGGAGCACAATAATGCAATGCTGTACGAACAGTTTAGAGATAAAATTGGGGAAATTGTTGTAGGGGAAATCCACCATATCCGTCACAAGCATGTGATTTTGTTGGATGATGAAGGAAATGAATTTATTTTACCAAAAGAAAACCAGATCCCATCCGATTTCTTTAAAAAGGGTGAGAATATCAGAGCTATTGTTGAGACAGTAGATTTTAAAGGTTCTAAACCACAGATTATTATTTCCAGAACTGCACCTAAATTCCTTGAGAAGTTATTAGAGCTGGAAATTCCTGAGATCCAGGACGGAACAATTATGCTGAAAAAGGTAGTAAGAATTCCTGGTGAAAAGGCGAAGATTGCAGTAGATGCTTATGATGACAGAATTGATCCGGTAGGAGCTTGTGTTGGGGTGAAAGGATCCAGAATTCATGGTGTTGTAAGAGAGTTGAGAAATGAAAACATCGATGTTATTCAGTGGTCTAAAAACCCTGAGATTTTAGTGAAGAGAGCATTAGGAAATGTTACCATCAATAAAATTGACATCAATGAGGAACAAAACTATGCACTAGTATATACTCCTGTTGAAGAGATTTCTAAAGTAATTGGAAAACAAGGACAGAATATCAGACTGGCTTCTTGGTTGTCAGGATATGAGATTGATGTGTACAGAGAGTCCAGCGAGGATGATGATGTTGAATTGAGAGAATTTAACGATGATATCGAGCAGTGGATTTTGGATGAGTTTAAGAAAGTAGGACTTACAACTGCAAAATCAGTATTGGATAAAGAAACTGAGAGTCTTTTAAATATGGTTGACCTTGAAGAAGAAACAATCGAAGAGGTTAAACGTATTCTGAGAGAAGAATTTGAAGATTAAGATTTTAAATAAATTTTAATAAACAGTAAAAAAGAAATACTTTAATTTTAAAAATTAAAAACAGTAAATAATATAAATGCCAAAAATTAGATTAAATAAAGCGGTTAAGGAATTCAATATTTCGATGTCCAGATTAGTAGAGTTTTTACAATCAAAGGGTATCGAAGTTGAAAGCAATCCTAACGCTCAATTGGAAGAATCGGCATATTCTGCATTGGAGGCTGAGTTTGCTAAAGACGGCGAACAAAGAAAGGCTTCCCATGAGGTGGTGATCACTAAAGTTCCGGAAGAAAAACTGGAAATTGAAGAAAAGAAAACCCCTGAAGTGATAAGAGCTAAAGCAAATAAACCAGAAACTAGAATTTTAGGTAAAATAGAGTTAGAACCTAAGAAGCCTGAAGTTGAAGAAGCTCCTGCAGCTCCTGTGGCTCCTGTTGCAGCACCGGTTGAAGAAAAGAAAGAAGAAATCGTGAAAGAAGAACAACAGCCGGAAGTTAAAGCAGTACCTGAAAAGCAGGAATTTAAAGTTTTGGATAAAATTGATTTGTCTCAAATAGAATCTAGAAACAGACCTGTGAAAAAAGACAAGCCAAAAATGGAGGAGAAAAAAGAAGAAGTTAAACCTGTGGAACCTGTAAAAGAAACTCCAAAACCAGTAGTTGTAGAGGAGAAAAAAGTGGAAACTCCAAAAGTAGAGGCTGAGCCTGAATCTCAGGAACCACAGAAAATTGAGACAGTATATCAGAAACTTGATGGTCCTAAGATCGTTGGGGAAAAGATTGACTTAACTCAGTTTGCGCCGAAGCCAGGTGCCGGAGCAAAAAAGAAAAGAAAGAGAATTGAAAAACCTGGTGGCCAGAATAACCAACAAGGTCAAGGGAATAATCAAAACTCAGGAAATAATAATAACAATAACCAAGGTGGTCAAGGCCAAGGAAACCGTCCGCAAGGTCAGGGTGGACAAGGTGGAAACCGCCAGGGTCAGGGTGGTCAAGGAAACCGTCCGCAAGGTCAGGGAGGCCAGGGTGGAAACCGTTTTGGAAATAACCAGGGTGGTGGAAACCGTCAGGGCCAAGGTGGTGGTGGCTTCAAAAAAGGAGGCCAGAACAACAGACCTGGACAAAGAGTTATGCCAGTTGAGCTTACTGACGAACAAGTTAAAAACCAGATCAAAGAAACATTAGAAAAACTTACTAATAAAGGAGGGAAATCTAAATCTGCAAAACACAGAAAAGACAAAAGAACTTTCCGTAGAGAGCAGGATGAGCGTCAGCAGGAGCTTGAAGCACAAGACAGAACTCTTAAAGTAACAGAATTCATCACAGTAGGTGAACTGGCAAGTTTGATGAATGTTTCTCCAACTGAAGTAATCTCTGCTTGTTTCTCATTAGGAGTAATGGTTACCATGAACCAGAGACTTGAAGCTGATACCTTATTATTAGTAGCAGATGAATTTGGTTATAAAATTGAATTCTCGGATGCTGATCTTGAAGATACAGATTCAGAAGAAGAAGTGGATACTGAAGAAAGCCTATTGCAAAGAGCTCCTGTAGTTACTGTAATGGGACACGTTGACCACGGTAAGACTTCATTATTGGACTACGTGAGAAAAACCAACGTAATTGCTGGGGAATCAGGAGGAATTACACAGCACATTGGTGCTTATAATGTGAAACTGGAAAACGGTCAGAGAATTACCTTCTTAGATACACCTGGTCACGAAGCCTTTACAGCGATGAGAGCAAGAGGTGCACAGATCACGGATATTGCAATTATTGTAATTGCTGCCGATGATGATGTGATGCCACAGACGAAAGAAGCTATTGCTCACGCTCAGGCTGCTCAGGTTCCAATGATTATTGCAATCAATAAAGTTGATAAACCGAACGCAAACCCTGATAACATCCGTCAACAGCTTTCAGGCTTAAACCCTCCGGTTTTAGTAGAAGAATGGGGTGGTAATGTTCAGGCGCAGGAGATTTCGGCTAAATTTGGTAACAATGTAGATGTATTGTTAGAGAAAGTTTTACTACAGGCTGAAATGCTTGAGTTGAAAGCAAACCCTGAACGTGCAGCAAATGGAGTTGTTATTGAAGCATCTTTAGATAAAGGTAGAGGTTATGTAGCAACAATGTTGGTACAAACCGGAACTTTAAGAGTGGGTGATTATGTAGTAGCAGGTAAAAATCACGGTAAAGTAAAAGCTTTGCTTGATGAAAGAGGTAAAAACCTTAATGAAGCAGGACCATCTATTCCGGCAACGATCTTAGGATTGGACGGAGCACCTACTGCAGGTGATAAGTTCCGAGTATATGCTGATGAAAGTGAAGGTAAGGCTATTGCCAACAAGAGAGAACAGTTACAGAGAGAATTGTCAATCAGAACCAAGAAACATACAACACTTGAGGAATTAGGTAGACGTATTGCTTTAGGAGAATTCAAAGAATTGAATATTATCCTGAAAGGAGACGTGGATGGTTCTGTAGAAGCTCTTTCTGATCAGTTACAAAGATTGTCAACAGAGGAAATCAGTGTGAAAATTCTTCACTCAGGGGTTGGACAGATCACTGAATCTGATATCAACCTAGCGGCAGCGTCAGATGCTATTATCATTGGATTCAATGTGAGAGCAGGTGCTAATGCAAAAGAACTTGCAGACCGTGAAGAAATTGAGATCAGAACATATTCTGTAATCTATAAAGCCATTGATGAGGTAAAAGAAGCAATGGAAGGAATGCTTTCGCCGGAAATTCAGGAGCAGGTAATTGGTAATGTTGAAATCCGTGAAGTATTCAAAATTTCTAAAGTGGGAACAATTGCAGGTTGTATGGTTCTTACCGGAAAAGTAACAAGACAATCCAAAGTACGTCTGTTAAGAGATGGTATTGTTAAATTCGACGGAGAGCTTGAAAGCTTAAAACGTTTCAAAGATGATGTGAAGGAAGTAACAAAAGGTTACGAATGTGGACTGAACCTTAAAGGATATAATGATATTGAAACAGGCGATATTCTTGAAGTATACGAAGAAGTAGCTGTTAAGAAAAAACTTAAATAATATCTTAGTATAATAGATAAAAGTGCCATCTCATGAGATGGCACTTTTTTTTTATGTCTTTTATAAAGGTGTCAAGTATTTTATTAGTCTTATTTCTTGTATTGGTTAATTTTTTTCAGTTAGAATATTTCGGTGCTTTTATATGTTGATATGTGATTTTTTATGTAACCCATTGGCTACACGCTTAGCATTTTGATGCTTTTATGCGAGACTTTCCAAAATTCATTACATCAACATTATGGAAAAAAGATGGTTTGGTGATAATTGGTTGAGATTGTGAATGAAATATGGGGATTTTCTTCTTTTTATATGTAAATATGGTCTTAAAAGCTAAATTTATTCAATATTTTAGTTTAGAATGATTATAAATAAAAAAATATCAATTTATGAATTAGATATTTAAAGTGTTTGTTTTTATATTTTGTTTGAATTTTAAGCTTTTTTGTCCTTTTAAAATTGCGATATATTTATAATTTAAGCTATAATCACTGTTTGTTGTTAAAAATATCTCATTTTATGTAAGTTAAAAATTTGCTAGTGTTAATATTTATTAACATATTTGTTGCTAAAATATATTAAAATTTGTTAATATGAATGTTAAATTATGTGTATTGAGTGCAGGAGTTATGTTCTTTTTAGGACAATCCGCTTTTGCGCAAACAACTAAAAAAGATACAGCAAATACTAAAGTAATTGATGAGATTGTTGTAGTTGGGGTACAAAAAAAGAAAAAAGAAGAAGTTACCCAAGCTGTTTCTGTAGTATCTGGTGAAGAATTAACTAGAATGTCAGCTTCAAGTACAGGTATTACAAACATGCTTCAAGGTAAGATGTCAGGTTTGCAGGTGTCTACAAACTCTGGTAAGCCAGGAGAACCAGGATCAATTAGAATTAGAGGAGCTATTAACGTTTCTTCTACTTTAGGAGCATCTGATCCATTATTTGTGGTTGATGGTGTTTACATGACTCAACGTCAGTTTAACTCGATCCCTCCAACAGATATTGAAAGTGTTACAGAATTGAAAGATGCAGCTTCTACAGCTGTATATGGAGCTAGAGCAGCAAACGGGGTTATCGTAGTTACCACTAAAAGAGGTAAGTTAGGAAAACCTGCCATTACATATGATACAAGATTTGGTTTTGCTTATAAGCCAAAAGATATCAACTTCAAAATGATGAATACTGCACAAAAGATTCAGTTTGAAGATGAGATGTCTACTATTGGAATTAATCCAAACCCACTTTATACAGAGCAGGAAAAAGCTCAGTTGCTAGCACAAGATCATGATTGGTCAAAAGAAATTTTAAGAAACTCAAGCATTCAATACCACAACTTATCTGTAAGAGGTGGAGGAGATAAAAACTCATATTATGCTTCTATCGGTTATGATTCTGACTCAGGGATCCTACAAGAATTAGAGGGTTTCAAAAGATATAATGCAAGATTTAACTTCGACCAGAAGATTACTGATAAAATGAAGTTAGGTTTTGATTTTGGTATCGTAAATGTTAAGACCCAGGATCAACGTTTTTCATATAACGCATTAAGCCCATTCTATTCAGTATATTCATTGAATCCATATGAGCCAATTTATAATCCAAATGGTTCATTTAACCCTACAACAAACTCTATTAACCCAATTGACCTTAGAAGAAATGAGGTGACAACAGATTGGAGAACTAGATTGTCAGGACAGGTTTTTGGTACATACGAATTCTTTAAAGGATTATCATTTAAATCTACTTTCGGTACGATCTATGACCTTAGAAAAAACAAATATGTTGTAAGAAAAGGTTCAGATATTGCTAAAGTATATGGATATCCGGATGGAAGTATCAGAGATACTAGATCAGATTTCTGGACATATGTATTTAACAACAGATTCGACTTTACAAGATCTTTTGGACAACATAAAGTATCTGCAGTTGCTGCATTTGAATATAGCCAGGAACAATTCGGTAGTTTATCCGGTACAAAAAGAGTTATGCTAGGACCAGATATTACTGACGTAGGTTCTGCAGCTACTCCATTTGCTGTTACAGGTAATACAACTACAACAAACTACGTGAGTTTATTAGGAGTTGTTGACTATAACTACGCTAATAGATATATCGTATCAGGATCCATCAGACGAGATGGAAACTCAAGATTAGGAGAAGGTAATAAATATGGTAACTTCTGGTCTGCTTCAGCAGCATGGAACTTAGCAAAAGAATCTTTCTTTGATGTACCTTTCTTCAATGATATCAAATTCAGATATAGTATTGGTACAACAGGTAATATCTCTGCTCTTGCTGATTACCAAAACCTTATTTCTATTGTATCTGGTGACTATGGTTTAGATCCTACATCAGGTCCTTCTAATAACGTAGGAAATAAAAACCTTAAATGGGAATCTAAAACATCTCAAAACTTAGGGGTTGACTTTGTAATGTGGAATAACAGAGTTAAACTAAGTGCGGAAGTATTTAAGGATGACAGAAAAGATTTCCTTTATGCAATTCCAAGTACTCAATATGAAGGTGGAGGATATTTATTCTCGAGTGTTACTAATGCCGGAAATATTGAAATTAAAGGTTTAGAATCTGAATTAAATGTTGATATCATCAGAAGTAAAGATATTGACTGGTCAGTAAGAGGAAACATTTCAATGCTTAAATATAATGTGAAGAGCTTGTATGGAACTAACACTCAGCTTAGTTTAGACGGTTACACATTTATGAGTATCGGAAATGAGCCAACAGTATTTAAAATGGTTAAAAGTGCAGGGGTAGATCCTACTAATGGAGATGCATTGTACTACAAACTTGATGGCTCTATCACCAATGTATATAGCTCAGGTGATGCTCAGTTCTTACCAGGAAAATCTACATTACCAAGTGCTTATGGAGGTTTTGGAACAACTTTCAGATATAAAGGATTTGACTTAAATGCAGATTTCTCTTTCCAGACAGGAGGATATAGCTACAATATTGTAGGACAAAACCTTGTTGACTTCTCTGCTTATAACCAAAACTTAAGCACAGATGCATTTAACTACTGGAAAAACCCAGGTGATAAGGATGTATTGCCAAAACCTAACGTAAATGGTCTTCAAACAACAGATCAATTCTTACAAAAAACAGATTTCGTAAGACTAAGATCAGTAGAAATTGGATATACATTTGATAAGAAATTCTTAGGTGAGAAACTTCCTGTAAACAGTATCAGAGTATATGGTTCTGGTCAGAACTTAGCGCTTTGGACTAACTTTACAGGGGATCCAGAAATCGCTGTAGCTTCTGAAACTCAGATTAACAATGGAGCATTTATTCCAGGAGCTTTAAGCTTATACAACTATCCAAATACAAGAACATTCCTAATGGGAGTGCAAGTTAACTTCTAATTCAATTTTATCATGAAAAAAAATATAGTAAGAATAGTATTATTTGCATCACTTGCTTTCACCGCAACATCTTGTACTGATGATTTAAGTGTAGAGCCAAATGATAGACTGATTGTAGATAACTATTATACATCTGAAGGAGATTTCAGAAGAGGTGTTGATTATGCTTATGATGCATTTAAAGCGGGAGGTTATTATTCTTTAGATAATACTCAATTAATTATTCCTGATATTCTTTCAGATAACTTAATTCAGAATCCTCAAGGGAGAAGATCTAATAATGATGGTTACAATTTAAATTTTGCTGGGAACGTAGGAGAAGTTACTTCTGTGTATGGAGCAGGTTATGCTGTAGCAGCTAGAGCTAATGCAGTTCTTGATAAGATTAATAATTTAGCAGCAGGAGCATTCAGAACCAATATCGAAGCTGAAGCAAGAGGTATTCGTGCAATTGCTCACTTTGATATTGTGAGAAGATATTGTAAAATACCTACTCAGTCTGCTGATGCAGGAACTTCAATGGGTATTGCATATGTAGATAAATTCGATCCGTTTTTAATAACGACAAGAAACTTAAACGTAAATCAGGTTTATGACAGAATTCTTGATGATTTACTTTTCGCTGAACAAAACATTACGCAATCAGCAAATGTTGGTAAACTGACAAAAGCTGCTGTACAAGGTATGTTATCAAGAGTATATCTATATAAAGGTGACTATGATAATGCGATTCTTTGGGGACAAAAATCTATCGCTTTGAAACCAAGTGTAGGAACAATCGGAACTTTCAAAAATATCTGGAACGATACTTCTACTGATGGAGTATTATTCAAAGTATTGAACTCAAGTATTGAAAACATTAAAACAGGTTCTGCTTATAACCAGACTGTAGGAGGTCAGATTAAGTCAGAATATGTTGTTGACTATGATCTATATACTAAATTCCTAGATACAGATATCAGAAAATCTTCTTATATTATAACTTCTCCTTTTAATGGTAAGAACTATAATAACGTAATTAAATACAAACAAGCTACAGACAAGCCAATTGAAGCTGTGGATGTTAAGTATTTAAGAACTTCAGAAGTAGTTTTAAATGTTGCTGAAGCAATGTTTAAGAAAGGAAATGAAGCTGGAGCTCTAGGGTTATTAAATACATTAAGAGCACAAAGATATACTGGTTTTGTTCCAGGAACAGAATCTGGTCAAAATCTTTGGAATGCAATTATGTTACAGAGAAGATTAGAGTTAGCATTTGAAACAGACAGATTCTTTACATTAAAGAGACTTGCTCTACCTATTCAAAGATCTAACTTCGGTCCGGAATCTAATGGAGCAGGAAACCCTGCGACTGTTTTGTCGCTTCCTGTTGCAAGTCATAAGTGGCAATTACCAATTCCTCAAGGAGCAATTGATAACAATCCACAGATTCAGCAAAACCCTGGTTATTAATCATAGAATAATCATTCAATATAGAACCCCTGCTCAAAGCAGGGGTTTTTTATGTTCTTTTATTTCTTATTTTTGCTGTACAATAATCAATAATGAAGTACATCCTTTTCATACTCTTCTCTTTAGGTTTTATAGCCAAGGCTCAGGTTGTTAATAAAGCAGACGCTAAGCCTCAACCACAGAAAGAAGACACCCTTGTGATTGATTCCGGGAAGAAAGATTCCCTGAAAATTTTCAAACCTACCATTAATGATTACCAGTATCAGACTCAGTTTTCCGAAAAGAAAGTTTTTGATACGGTAATGACTTTTGATAAAACGTATATCTTTTCACAACAAAATAATAAAGATAACTTTGGAAGAGTACAGCCTGCCAATATTGGCTCTGGATTTAACCCTCTTGTATTCGAAGTAAATGCTGAGGAAAACCTTTCCTTATTGCCATCCAATAAATCGTATATGATCATTGGAGCAAATGATGTGAAATACTACGATGTAAAAACACCTACCGCTACCTTTGTTTATCACAATGCCATGCGAAACGGAGCCGCTCTAAGATCTACCTACACCCAGAACATCGGGAAAAGATTCAATTTTGCCCTTGAATACATGGGACTTCGTTCTCAGGGACTTTACAGAAACTCATTGTCAGCAAATAATAATACCCTTTTCTCAGGACACTATGTTTCAAAAAGTGGCAATTATGAGCTCTTTGCTCACTATCTTCACCAGAATGTAAACAATCAGGAAAGTGGTGGTATTACAGAGGATAACCTGTTTATGAATGGGGATAGTAATTATAGCAACAGGCAAAACGCACAGGTAAATCTGGCCTCTTCAAGCTCGCAGTTTTCTTACAGAAGATACTATCTGAGCCATCAGTTTACGCCTTTCAACTCCGGGAAATTTCCTTTCAGCATAAGACATATTATTTCTCATCAGGGGAATAAATATTATTATAACCAAACTGGATTGGAGTCTTATTGGTATGATGCTCCTACAGATTTAGTGAATGGGTTTCCACTGACAACCAAAAAATACTCTGAAAACTTCAGTAATACAGTAAGCTTGATTTTTAATAATGAAAAATTCAAACTAGATGCCGGGGTACGCTATCAGATGATCAAATTAGGAATAAGAGACGTTGTTGCCCTTAATGGAGTGTCTTTCCCTGGTGAGCTAAAAGAAAACAGAATCGGAGCTGTAGGAAACCTGCAGGTAAAACTTTGGGATAAAATCCAACTGAACTCATTCCTGGAATTTTCAAACGGAAGCCAGTTTAAAAGTTACCTTAAAACAACCAATAATCTGAAGTTTGAACCTATCAAAGATTATTTTGTTAATGCAAAAGTGAACTTCCAGAGTGCATACCCTTCATTTAATTACTTACTGAATACTTCCGTTTACAATAATTTCAATTACTACCTTGAAAATGCAAAGAACCAATCTGTAATGGAAGTGGGAGGAAGTATTAATCTAAAATGGTTTAAAACAGAAATCTTTGCCAATTATTTCAGAATTGACAACTATACTTATTTTGACAGTAACGGAAGTCCTAAGCAAAGTAATAACTCAGTGAATATCTCTCAGATTGGAGGAGATGCTACTTTCAGCTTCAATAAATTCCATCTGAATACAAGAGTGCATTTCCAGAATACTTTAACAAACAAAGAACTGCTTCCTATGCCAGGCTTTATTGGGAGAGCCAATTTCTTCTACCAGACACAGGCTTTCAAAAAAGCAGCAGAAATTCAGGCAGGAGTTAAAGTATACTATTTTTCTAAATTTGCATCAAGAGATTATTTCCCTGTTCTTAACGAATATATCCTTCCTAACGCCAATTCATTTTCAATTGGAGGACAGCCTATCGCCGATATCTATATCAATATGAAAGTGAAAAAAATGTTCTTTTTCATAGAAGGGCAGCAGATAGGAACTGTTATTTCCAATAACAAAGCATATGCATTTCCACATTATCCGGTGTATGATTTCAGATTGAATATTGGAATTGTGTGGTATTTGTTCAACTAAAAACTATACAGGTTGAAAACAATTAATAAAATATCATTTAACGATATAGAAAGCATTCCTCAGTTGGTAAAAGATTTTTTAAATCAAAAAATTGAGGGTTTTGAAAATAATACATTTTCCCTGGATCATTTCAGACAGCAGATTCATCTGAAAAAAGATTCTTTCACAGCAGAGAAAAGGAGCATTTTATCAGGTGTGTTCGAAGGCCAGCTTGCAAGCCTTTCCCTTTCTTCAAAGCAAAGAGAAAATATTGAGAATACTAAGCTGCCCAATACGTTCACCATTACAACAGGACATCAGCTGAATTTATTTTCAGGGCCTGTGTTCTTTGTGTATAAAATTCTTCAGACCATCAAGACATGCAGCTATCTGAAAGAGAACTTCCCGGACTTTAACTTTGTTCCGGTGTATTGGATGGCTTCAGAGGATCATGATTTTGCTGAGATCAATCATTTTAAAACCGAAAATAATTATTACGAAACCAACGAGAAATCCGGAGGTCCGGTAGGTCGAATTGAAATCAGTGATACCTATTTCATTTCGGAATTTGAAAAAGAATTTAAAGATTCTATTTTCGGAACAGAGCTGATCTTAATGATGAAAGAAGCTTACAAGACAGGAAATACCTTAACGGAAGCCATTAAGATTCTTGTTAACCGCCTTTTTTCAGAATTCGGGCTTTTGATTGTAGATGGAGATTCTAAGGAGCTTAAAGAGCAGATGAAGGCTATTTTTAAAGATGAACTTCTGAACTTCAGCTTACAAAAAACAGCTAAAGATAAAGTAGATTTTCTGACAGAGAAATATGGAAAGGTTCAGGTGAATCCTCGTGAAATTAACCTTTTCTACCTTTCTGATACCAGAGACAGAATTGAATATAACGGACAGAAATATATCATTGTAGATAAAGCAATTCAGTTTACAGAAGAGGAGATCCTGGCTGAATTGGAAAATCATCCTGAAAAATTCAGTCCCAATGCATTAATGCGCCCGGTGTATCAGGAAAATGTATTGCCAAACCTGGCTTATATCGGTGGAAATGCCGAAATCATGTACTGGCTGGAACTGAAAGACTATTTCTCAAAAATTATGATTCCTTTCCCTATTCTGATTCCAAGAAATTCTATGCTTTTCCTGAAGGAGAAAATAGTAAGGAAAATTGAGAAACTGGATCTTAAAATAGACGACTTTTTCCAGAACTTCACGGTACTTACCAATCAGAAGATTTTAAAAGATAACCCTATTTTGCAGCTGCTGGAAGAAAAAGAAGAATTGCTGATCCGTAATTTTTCGGAGTTGAAAGGAGCTGCTGAAACTACTGAGAGATCTTTTGGAAATATGGTGAAGGCAGAAGAGGTACGGCAATTAAAATCATTTAAAAGAATGAAAAAACGCCTGCTTCATGCTGAGAAAATAAAACAGAATGAATTGCTGGAAAGACTTGAAAATCTGTTTTTAGATGTTCATCCTGCTAAAACGTGGCAGGAAAGAGTATATAACTTTAGTGTATTCTTTTCAGATTATGGATATTCATGGCTTGAAAATTGTTTGGAAGAAATGGTGGTTGATGATTCCAAATTAATAATTGTTGCCATTTAATTTTAAAGAAGTATTTTTGTAAATTATAATTATCGAATATGATAAAGAGGTTTTTTATTCTATCCAGTTTATGTATGGTTTTGGGAGTTTCAGCCCAGAAATCACATACGGTTGTGCAAGGTGATAATCCTTACAACATTGCCAAAAAGTATGGAATGACTGTAGATGAATTGCTGAAGCTAAACCCAAAACATAAAGATGGCAAATTGGCCATCGGAGATGTTTTAACAATAAAATCAGATAAAGCAGCCACTCCGGCTGTGACAAAAACAGCTCCAGCAGAAAAAGTAACTTCAACTACAAGTGCTTCTTCTCTAGGTAAAATTGTTTTACTGCCAAAGCAAACCATCTATGGTATTACAAAACAATACAGAATTTCCGAAACTGATTTAAGAAAATTGAATCCTGAGCTGGATTCTCACATGAAAATCGGAGACGAAATTACTTTACCTCTTGCAAGCATAAAAAAATATGGCGGAGAGCAACAGGCTGTAACAGGAGAAAGACATGCTGAACCTGCCGTAGAAAAAAACATAACCACCATTACACCTACACCTGTTACCACTGCTGTAGAAGGAGAGTCTTATGTGATTCAGTCTAAAGATAATTATTACAGAATTACAAAACAGTTTGGCATCAGCCAGCAGGATCTTTTTGCTTTAAATCCAGGATTGGAAGAAAAAGGACTTAAGCCTGGGGATACCATCAAAATAAAAACATCCACTACAAATAATACCAACACCAACACACCTACTGAACCTTCAAATCCAAAAGCAAAAATGGATTCCGGGAACGAAAAATCAACAGCTGCTTCCAATGTTGTAGCAGGTGATGATTATGTTACCTATACGGTTCAGCAGGGAGATACAGTATTTTCTATCGTTAATAAATTCGGTGTTTCCATAGATGAACTTATTGCTCTGAACCCAGACCTTTCACATGGCTTGAAAACCGGAATGGTTCTAAAGATTAAGAAGCAGGATGCTGCTTATGTGAAGAAAAACGGTGATGCTTTAAGTGTTATCCTAATGCTTCCTTTCGGGTACAGTACAAATGAAACCCAATACAGAGCAATGGCTCTTGACTTTTTGACTGGTGCTAAACTTGCCATCGAAAGAAATGCAAGAGGTGGACAAAAACTGGATATTAAAGTAGTAGACTCAGGAAATGAAGCTTCATTTAAAAATTCTTTGACGCAGATTAATCCGGATAATACAGATCTTATTATCGGTCCATTCTTCAAATCCAATGTAATTGATGTTCTTGATTTTACAAAAAATCAGAAAATCCCGGTAGTAGCGCCATTTGCCAATACTCCGGAACTCTATAACTACAGCAATCTTATTATCGTAGAAACGAACAATCAGACTTATGCTGACAAGATTGTGGAAGAAGTTAAAGGTACCTATTCAGATCAAAAAATATATATCGTGGCAGATTCTAAAAAAGAAAATGCCAACTACATCAAAGCAGGACTTGAAAAAGCGGTGAAAAATCCTAATATCATTATTGTGAATTCTCCGGCAGATATTCAGCCTGACCAGAATATGATGACAGGACAATCTGCTCCGGTTATTGCTATTTTAGCGAATGATGATAATGCGGCAGGAGATGCTTTTGCCAGCAGAATAATCGCCGTTTCTAAAGAAGTACAGGGAGTAAAAGCCTTCAGTATGTTCTATTCTCCTGTTTTTGAAAAGAAAGTAGATGAGCTGAGCCAGGCAAGTCTGGTATATCTGATGGATAGAAAGATTAATACTGACGGTAATTTTGAAAAAGAAATTCTGGCTGCCTATAAAAGCAAATACTGCAAAACTCCACCAAAATATGCTATCGTAGGTTTTGATGTTGTCAACGACATGTTAACCAGAGAAAATAAAAAAGGAGAGATATTTAAACAGATGAATAAAGTTCAGACTCAGCTTGCTACAAAATTTGAGTTTGTAAAATCTAAAGCTAATGGTGCTTATGTAAATACTGGTTATAGAGTAATCAGGTTAGTACCTTAAATGATTTATAACTGTTTAAAAGAATATTGTTAACATTATAGTTATATTTGCATAATATTTAATTCAATACATGAAAGCACTTGTATTTCCAGGGCAGGGTTCTCAGTTCGTAGGAATGGGAAAAGAATTGTATGATTCTAGAAAAGATATTAAAGATCTGATGGAATCTGCCAATGAAATTTTAGGTTTCGACATTCTTTCCATGATGTTCAGCGGAACGGATGAGGATCTTAAGAAAACAGAGGTTACCCAGCCTTCAATATTTATACATTCAGTAGCCGCATTAAAAGCCGTAAATGGTCTTGGCGCTGAAATGGTAGCAGGACACTCTTTAGGAGAGTTTTCAGCTTTAGTTGCCAACGGAGTTTTATCTTTTGATGACGGTTTGAAATTAGTTTCTGAAAGAGCAAAAGCTATGCAGGAAGCTTGTGATGCAAATCCAAGTTCTATGGCAGCGATCTTAGGATTAGAGGATGCTAAGGTTGAAGAGATTTGTGCACAGATCAGCGGAATTGTTGTTCCTGCAAATTATAACTGTCCGGGACAATTGGTAATCTCTGGAGAAACACTTGCTGTAGAAGAAGCTTGTGTAAAGCTGAAAGAAGCAGGAGCTAAAAGAGCATTACTGTTACCGGTAAACGGAGCTTTCCACTCACCATTAATGCAACCTGCACAGGAAAGACTGGCAGCAGCTATTGAAAAAACAAAATTCAGAAAAGCAACCATTCCTGTATACCAGAATATCACTACAACAGCGGTAACAAATCCTGATGAGATCAAACAAAATCTGATCGCTCAGCTTACCGGTCCTGTAAAATGGACACAATCTGTTCAGAACATGATTAAAGACGGTGCCTCTAATTTCGTAGAAGTAGGACCGGGAAAAACCCTTCAGGGATTGATCAAGAAAATTGACGGATCCGTAGAATCTGCTTCTGCAATCTAATTCAAAAAATATGAACGCGATATTTTCACCGGGCAAGCTTATGCTTACTTCAGAATATTTCGCAATCGATGGAGCTCTTGTCTTAGCGGTACCTACCAAGCTGGGACAAGAGTTTTTTTTTGAAGAAACAGATGATAAAAAATCTCTGATTATCTGGGAGGCTTATCATCAGAATACACTATGGTTGAAAGCTGTTATTGATTATAAAACATGGCAGATCTTAGAAACCAACATTCCATCAAGCGCTGAATTTATTACCAAAACCTTAAAAAATGTTCAGCAGCTTTCTCATCAGAAATTCAAGACTGATCTTACCTATCATTTAAAAACAAACCTTCAGTTTCCACCAGACTATGGACTTGGGAGCAGTTCTACCCTGATGAATAATCTTTCAGAATGGGCCGGAATAGACCCGTTTTATCTTAATGCAATAAGTTTAGGAGGCAGTGGATACGATATTGCGGTGGCGAAAGAAAAGGCTGCCGTTCTTTTCCAAAGTAAACCTGAAATAAAATATGAAAAGGTTAATTTCAATCCTTCTTTTAAAAATGAATTGATTTTTATTCACTTAAATCAGAAACAGGATAGCAGAGAAGGAATCAATTTTTACAAGTCAAAAAAGAAGTCTCCGGAATTGGTTAATGAATTTTCTGATCTTACAAAAAAAATATTGTTATGTAATGAATTGGAAAATTTTTCTGAATTAATGATGATTCATGAATATAAAATCGCTAATTTTCTTGAAATTTCCACAGTTAAAGAGAAGCTATTCTCAGATTGCCCTTCTTTTGTCAAAAGTTTAGGGGCATGGGGCGGAGATTTTGTAATGAGTGCCAAATTTGGGGACTATAAGAACTATTTTTGGGAGAAAGGTTTTCCTTCGGTTTTTGAATGGGAAAATATAATTGATTTGTAATCAGCCGATTACAATCCTGTTTTTTTATTTGCCATTCTGACTTATATCAGTATATTTAAACCACCTTTAACAAATAATTAATATTATTTTTGTTGAAGTCAATAAAGAAATAGAAAATATAAGTAAAATGAAAAACACTAAAATCATCCAGGATTTAGAGAAATTGGGGATTAAAGGAAACTATGAAGTAGTGTATAATCCTTCTTATGAAGAATTATACCAGGCTGAAGTTTCTTCTGAAAATCAGGGATTTGAGAAAGCTGAACTTACGGAATCTGGCGCGGTGTCAGTAAAAACAGGAATTTTCACAGGTCGTTCACCTAAAGACAGATATATTGTTCAGGATGATGTTACAAGAGATACAATTTTCTGGGATGGTAAAGTAAACTTACCTACTACTGCAGAAATTTTCGGTTCTTGTAAGGAACTAGTGCTGAACCAGCTTGCTGAATCTAAAAAGATCTATGTAGTAGATACATTCTGCGGAACGAATGCAGATACGAGACTTAAAGTAAGATTTATCGTTGAAGTAGCATGGCAGGCGCATTTTGTTACTAATATGTTTATCCGCCCTTCTCACTATGAGCTTGAAAACTTTGGAGAACCTGATTTCACAGTAATCAACGGTTCTAAAACAATAAACCCTAACTGGGAAGCTCAAGGATTGAATTCTGAAAACTTCATCATGTTCAACCTTACTGAAAAACTACAGATCATCGGAGGTACATGGTACGGAGGTGAAATGAAAAAAGGGATGTTCGCAATGATGAACTATTACCTTCCATTAAAAGGTATGGCTTCAATGCACTGTTCTGCTAACGTAGGAGAAAAAGGTGATGTAGCTTTATTCTTTGGTCTTTCAGGTACAGGAAAAACGACTCTGTCTGCAGATCCGAAAAGATATCTTATTGGTGATGACGAGCATGGTTGGGATAACAACGGAGTATTTAACTATGAAGGTGGATGCTACGCTAAAGTTATCGACTTATCTGAAGAAAAAGAACCGGATATCTTTGCTGCCATCAAAAGAGATGCACTTCTTGAAAACGTTGTTGTGAACAATGGAGTAGCAGATTATACAGACGGATCAATCACTGAGAATACAAGAGTTTCTTATCCAATTTATCATATCAACAAAATTGTATTGCCCTCTAAAGCAGGTCATGCTAAGAAGATTGTTTATCTTTCAGCAGATGCATTCGGAGTACTTCCTCCGGTTTCCATCTTGAATGAAGATCAGGCTCAATACCACTTCCTTTGCGGTTATACATCAAAACTAGCTGGAACAGAAAGAGGAATTACAGAACCTCAACCATCTTTCTCACCTGCATTTGGTGAAGCATTCCTTACATTACACCCAACAATGTATTCTAAAACATTGATCGGTAAAATGCAGGAGCACGGAGCTAAAGCTTATTTGGTAAATACAGGTTGGAATGGTACAGGAAAGAGAATTTCTCTGAAAGATACAAGAGCAATCATTGATGCAATCATTGACGGATCTATCGATAACGCTCCTAAAACTCAGGTTCCAATCATGAATCTTGAGATTCCTACTGAATTGCCAAACGTTTCTACAGGTATTTTAGATCCTAGAGATACATATGAAAGTGCTTCAGAATGGGAAGAAAAAGCAAAAGATCTTGCTTCAAGATATATCAAAAACTTTGAGCAGTATTGTGATACTGAAGAAGGTAAGAAATTAGTTGCTTCAGGACCTCAATTACAGGAACAAACTATCTAATTAATAGTTATCTATAAAATAAGGAAAAGCCTCATCATTGATGAGGCTTTTTTATTAATATTTTTGACAGTTTTCAATCAATTCATCCTGTTCATCAAGTTTTAAGACTGTTGATTTGATTGATTCTTCAGTTAAATGTTTTATGATCATAAAATGTTTTGAAGAAAAGTAAGATTCTTCGTCCAATATCTTATCTAAATACTTTGGATTAGTGAAAGTTATCCAGTATTTTGCTTTGTTGGAAAAGGTAATAGTTACTTCTATGGCATCAGATTCAATATTTTCTATTGGATCATCTATGTTAATAGAAATTATTTCAGGTTCATTGTTTAAAGTAAAATAAAAATCAGAATACCATCTCAGTCTTCCTTCGTCATTCCAGATTCTTATATTTTCATCATTTATTTCTTCAACGATATAAGATTCTCTCTTCGTTAATTGCCCGGAATATATGCCAATGCTTTTACAGTAAATCTTATCCTTTATCTTCATAAATTATTCTCTTTTTATACATAATTATCTGTGAGAATCTGTGCTATCTGTGGGAAAATATAGACTGAAAATTACTTCAGGCTCAATAAAGCCAATCTATACCCATCCATTCCAAAGCCGGATAAAACAGCATCTGTATTCGCTGCCGTTACAGATTTCTGGCGGAATTCTTCTCTTTTGTATATATTGCTGATATGTACTTCTACTTTTGGCTTGCGGATATTCTTTAAACAATCAGCGATAGCATAAGAATAATGGGTAAATGCTCCCGGGTTAATCACCACTGCATCAAAATCATCCTCCTGAAGTCTGTTGATAAGCTCACCCTCAATATTAGACTGATAATATTGTATTTCATGAGACTGAAACTCGGATTTTAAATTTTCCAAATAACTCTCCATGGAAACATTTCCATAAATTTCCGGTTCCCGGGTGCCCAAAAGGTTGAGATTAGGCCCATTTATAATCAAAACTTTCATACTATAAAATTAAAAAGTTTTTTCAATTAATAGTACAAAAATTAAGGTGTCCTCAAATATTTGTTCCATTGAATTATTAATAATGATATTTATCATGTTTGAATAAATGATAACGGCTACAACTCCTATTGTAATGAGTTTTATTAAAATTTTATGTTAATTATTAAAAATTTATCATGAAAAATAAATAAGTCTACTTGTTTTGTAGACTAAAAGTTTTTAGCTTTGCAAACATATTTCGATCGGCTTATAAAGAAAGATGGAGGGAACTGACCCCGTGAAGTCTTAACAACCTACCCATTGGGCAAGGTGTTACGTTCAGCCTTTTAAGGAAAAATAAGCATTTGGTTTATCGTATATTAAAATTTAACCCTTTGCTGACTTTTCTGCAAAGGGTTAAATTTTAATATATGATAAATAAAATTGATTATGATTAGTAAAACTTTATTTAATTCTAAAGCTTGGATACCTCCGGTTGCTGTTTTTTTTCTGGGAATTACCAGTGTAAATGCACAGAATTCCAAGCCGAAAAAAGATAGCCTTCATGAAAAAGAGATTGATGAAGTAGTAGTGGTAGCTTACGGAAAAGCGAAAAGAAACAGCTATACCGGTTCCGTAGCTACAATTTCCAGTGATAAAATCAATAACAGACCTGTAACGAATATTACGAAAGCATTAGAAGGACAGGTTGCAGGGATTCAGACTACCAGCGCATCAGGTCAGCCAGGTGCTGTTTCCACGATCCGAATCAGAGGAATTGGTTCAATAAGTGCTTCCAGTGATCCATTATATGTAGTGGACGGAATTCCTTTTGATGGAAATCTAAACTCAATCAGTCCCAGCGATATCGAATCTATAAGTGTTCTGAAAGATGCTACAGCAAGTGCTTTGTATGGTTCAAGAGGAGCAAATGGGATCATCATCATTACTACAAAATCAGGTAAAAAAGGGGAAGCAAAAGTTAATTTTAATATCAGTCAGGGATTCTCCGGAAGAGCCGTAAAAGACTATGAACAGGTAAATACGGATCAGTATTTTCAACTGTACTGGGAAGCATTGAGAAATGGATATCAATCCGGGAAAGTTTCTTCTCAGCAGGCCGCTCAGATGGCAACAGACAACCTTGTTTCTTCACTGGGGATTAATCCATATGGGACAGCTTATCCAAAGCCTGTAGGTACAGATGGGAAGCTATTACCTGGTGCATCACCACTTTGGAATGATGACTGGAGAGATATCTTGCAGAGAGTGGCTTCAAGAAATCAGGTGGATCTTGATATCAGCGGAGGAAGTGAGAAAAGTAATTATTTCTTCTCTCTGGGGTATCTGGATGATAAGGGAATGGCAATTGAATCAGGATATAAAAGATATAATACCCGATTGAAAATCAATTCTGAAGTTAAAAAATGGCTGAATGTTGGGGTGAACTTAAGCTATGCAAACAGTATTCAGCAGGCGCCTACTTCTTCAGATTCCAAGGCCAGTAACATCATCAATGCGGCAAGATTTATTCCTTCATTCTATCCTTATTATGAAAGAAATGCTGACGGAACTTATATTTTGGATGCTGATGGAAACCCGATTTATGATTTTGGAAAATACAGACCCACAAATGCGCTTCAGAATCAAAATGCCGCAGCAACCTTACCATTAGATAAAAACGAAAATAAAGAGGACAACTTTTCAGGGAAGGGATTCATGGAATTTACTTTCTTGCCGGAGCTAAAATTCAAGACGAGTTTCTCTGTGGATTTGGTGAATTATAACGGACATTATTATTCAAATCCATTATTGGGGCAAGGCGCTGAGATTGGAGGATCGGTGACGAAAACCAATACCAGAACGCTTTCTTATACAACCAGTAATATTCTGACGTATGATAAAAAGTTTGGAAAACACCATGTCAATGTATTAGCGGGGCACGAATTCTATAAATATGATTATCAGACAATCTCCGGAACAAGAAGTCAGTTCTCACTGCCTTACTATTATGAGCCGGACGCCGCTTCTTTACTGGGAAGTTTCAGTGGAAACAGTAATAAATTGAGTTTGTTGAGTTTCCTTGGAAAAGTAGAGTATGATTACAACAATACCTATTTCTTATCTGCTTCAGGAAGGGCAGACAGCTCTTCGAGATTTGCAAAAGATAACAGGTGGGGAAGATTCTGGTCAGTAGGAGGTTCATGGAAAATTTCAAACGAAGAATTTGTCAAAAGTCTGAATGTCTTCAATCAATTGACATTGCGTGCCAGCTACGGAGGACAAGGAAATGATAAATTACTTAGACCTAACGGGCAGCCGCTTTATTATGCTTATCAGGAGTTGTACAGATTTATCAGCCTTGGTGGAGAACCGGGAACAACACTGGAAAAAACGTCTACCAATAATGTAAAGTGGGAAACGAACCTTAATTTAAATGTAGGATTGGAATTCGCGATTCTGAATAACAGGATTAAAGGAAATATCGAATATTTTAAAAGAAAAAGTCAGGACCTTTTGTTTAATATGCCTGTAGCACCATCGTTGGGAATCAGTGATTATCCGGCGAATATCGGAACCATTCAGAATACAGGATTTGAATTTTCATTATTCACAACACCCATTAAGAATGATAATTTCCAATGGAATGTAGATGTGAATCTGAGTACTTTAAACAATAAGGTAACGAAATTACCCGGAGGTTCTCTTGTAGTAGGAACTAAGCTGTTGACAGTAGGAGGTTCGGTATATGACTTCTTTATTCCGGAATGGGCTGGAGTTGATCCAAGCAATGGAAAGCCTTTGTGGAAAACAGTTGCTACCGATGCCAGCGGAAATTCAGTAGAAGGAACGACTTCGGAATATTCAAAAGCCACAAAGTTGTTACAGGGTTCAGCCTTGCCTAAACTGACAGGAGGAATCAGTACCAGTATCACCTATAAGAATTTTGATTTTTCAGGATTACTGACATTCAAAATCGGAGGAAAAATTCTAGATACTGATTATACTTCCATCATGCATAACGGAAGTGCCGGAGGACGTGCATGGAGCGCTGAAATGGTAAACAGATGGACTCCGGAAAATCCTTATACAGATGTTCCTGGATTGAGTACAACAACGAATAACTGGACCTCAACATCTTCAAGATTTCTTTACTCCGGAACGTATGCAAGACTTAAAAATGTAAGTTTAGGATATACTCTTCCTGAGGATTATTTTGAGAAAATAGGACTTAAGAAATTCAGAATTTATATCCAGGCAGAAAATCTTCTGACCTTCTATAAACATAAGGGAATGGATCCTGAACAGGCTTTGGACGGAACAACGTATTACAGATATCCGGCAATGAGAACAATTACATTTGGTCTTCAGGCAACACTTTAACCTTTAAAAATTGAAACAATGAAAAAATTAAAATATCTATCATTTGCGCTCATCGGATTTTTGTCACTGTCAAGCTGTGAAAATGATCTGGATACCGCTCCAACTGATCAGGCTAGCAGTGTAGAGGTTTTCAAAACAGCTGAAAGTGCAGAAACTGTTGTAAACGGTACTTGGGCGAAATTTAATAACGACGGAACAACGTATGCCAATATCGGCTATTCCACAGTTTTAAGAGCCAGTGATGCGATGGGAAGTGATGTGGCTGTATTGACTAATAAATATGGTTTTGCTTCAACCTATGGATTTACTGAAATGGTAAACAGTACAGCAAGCAGACCTTTATTTATCTGGACGATGTTGTATTCCACCATTAATAATATGAACAATGTGATTACAAGAATTGATGGAACGGAGGGCAGTCAGGAGAAAAAAAATCAGGTGAAAGGTCAGGCAAAAGCGTTACGTGCTTTCTGTTATCTGAATCTGGCAAGCTTTTATCAGTTCAGCTATTTGAAAGATAAGTCGGCTTTGACAGCTCCAATTTATACTGAGCCATCCACAACAGCTACAGTAGGGAAGAAGAGAGCAAGTCTTGAAGAAATTTATACTTTGATTAAAAGTGATCTTACTGATGCAGATAACCTATTGAAAACTTATACGAGAAATAACAAGGATAAAATCAACCGTGCTGTAGTGAACGGTCTTTTGGCAAGAACTTACCTGAATACAGGTGAGTGGAGTAAAGCTTCTGCATCTGCAAAAATTGCAAGAGAAGGTTTTCCGCTGATGGCTCCGGAAAAATATAAAGATGGCTTCAATGATATCAACAATGCAGAATGGATTTGGGGACACGGACAGACGCAAGAACAGTCTGACGCAAGTTATGCTTTCCATTATCTGGATGTATCTTCATCAGGAAGTTATTATTACAGCTTTATGGCGGATCCTTACTTTAAAGATCTTTTTGATGGCAATGATATCAGATCCCAACTATTTTCATGGGACGGGCAGAAAGGAAGAGAAGGATTGCTGAGGTATGCTAAGTTTAAATTTAAACCAACCCTTATTGCAGATATTGTGTACATGAGAGCTGCAGAAATGTATCTGATCGAAGCCGAAGCTGAAGCCAGAACTGGAAATGTCTCTCAGGCAGTAGCTGTTCTGAATCAGTTGAAATCGGCCAGAAATGCCAATATTTATAATGGTTCATTATCACAGAATGAGGTTGTAGCAGCAGTCTTGATTGAAAGAAGAAAAGAATTGTTTGGAGAGGGTTTCTCCCTTTCAGATATTATCAGAACGCAAGGAACGGTGGTAAGAAAACCGTTTGTAGATGTTGATGGTAAACCGATAAAAGTTCAGATTACTACACCAGAAGGAGCAGTGAAAACTGTAGATGGTAGAGGGCATTCTGTTCTTGATTTCCCGGATAAATCTGCTTTCACACCCAACAGCAATTATTATTTATTCAGTATTCCACAGAGAGAAGCTGAAAATAACCCGAATTTATAAGGAACATACTTATAATTAGATTGATTTTTTGGCCACTGCTTTTGCGGTGGCTTTTTTATTTTAAAATAAAAGATAGTTTAAGTATAAATAATAAAAACTACTCTTACTAAAGAGTGGTTTATGTTTTTTAATAGAATGGAGATTTTATATTTAAAAGCTAAGTTTGTCTATCTGTTATTAAGGGGGTATTGTTTATTTTTTTAATAACCATTGGTTGGTGATAGTTGGTTTCCATCCTTTAATTTTTCCTATCTTAACAGAGTCTTCTTTTGAAAAAATATAACAATCAAAATACATAATGCTGTCACCTTTTATAATATAGCATTGATTACTATTTGAGAATTTTCGGAAATAAAATTGCTTTTTAATACTATTCAAAACAAAATCTGAATTTCTAATACTGATTCCATCATCTTTGGAATCAGTATGTATATTTAAATATAGGGACCCACCTTTTATTCGAGAAATATCATATATCTTTCCTTTCATTTCCATAGGAAAATAATCGGATTTCATTTCATCAGTGAATGAGTTTGAATTATTATAAATTATAATACTAATAAACAATAATACGAAAACTAAGTATTTGATATTCTTCATTATATTCGGATTAATCCATATGTTTTTCTGATCTGTAATATACCAAAGAATCAAAAGTCTTTAGGAACTTTTTAAATTTTTCACTTTTTATACCATCAAAATTTTCCTTTTCCCCAATGAAGAACCGATACTGTACAGATAAGAGCCTTTTGTTGGTTTTGATTTTAATCTTATGCGACATGTAAATGGAATGTGCCCTTTCCCCAATTTTTGTAGTGTTGTCAATCAGGTAGAGCTGATGCTTCTCAAAACTTTCTTTTAAAATAATCCAATCCCGCTCTGTAAGTTTGAATCGGAGGGTATCTGAAGTGTCCGGTTCGGTATATAATAGGGTATTATAAATATCCGTGCCTTTAAGAGTTGACAGGTTTCTGCTTTCTGTTTCAATGGAAATGTCTTTGGCCAATACTTCTTTTTGTTCACAGGATGATATGATGAAGCAAAGACAAGCTGTGAAAAATATTTTTGATGTGAACAGACTCATTCAGATTAATAGAGGTATTGGAACTAGTGGTTTTGTGAAATACAAAGCTAACAAATAATAATTGGAATGGTATTTTATTAGTTTTGATAAGAATAATAATCTATAAAACAACCAAAGCTTTTACCCATTTTAGAAAAAATCTCTACCTTTGTAACAATGAACCTCTTAAGATGGATACTTGCATTTTATTTCATGGCGTTATCATTGATGCCATGTGAAGACACGTCCCATCCGTTGAATTCAGGAGATAACAAGATCTCATTAAGTATTCATGGCGTTCATTCTACAGAAAAAGGAGATATCTGTTCTCCACTGTGTGCATGCAGCTGCTGCCAGATGACGGTTTCAGCATTTAAAATGGATACTTTATTGGAGATTCCTGAGCAGATTCCTGCTTACTTTTCGAAGAAGATCTTATTTCACAAAAACGACTTTGCTTACCAGATTTACGACCCTATCTGGCAGCCTCCTAAAATTTAATTTTTATTGACTTTTAGAAAGTTATGCTTTCTAATATTTAACTGTGCTTGAAACTTTGCAATACCATTGCAGAGGTTTTCAGGATATTTTTGCTGCAGTATTTTATGCTGTGTGCATTCATTTTCAATAAAAATTACCTAAAAATCGTGTTAGATAAAATCATAAAATTCAGTATTAAAAATAAGGTGATCATTGGGTTGATGACCCTGGTACTGATCATCTGGGGAACGTGGAGTGCCACCAGATTGCCAATAGATGCTGTGCCGGATATCACCAACAATCAGGTGCAGATCATTACCGTATGTCCTACACTGGCGGGACAGGAAGTAGAACAGCTGGTTACCTTTCCCATTGAGCAAAGCATTGCCAATGTTCCCGATATTCAGGAGACAAGAAGTATTTCAAGATTCGGGCTCTCTGTGATTACAGTGGTGTTCAAAGAAAATGTAGATGTGTATTTTGCGAGACAGCTCATTAATGAACAGCTGAAAAATGCAGTGGAAGAAATTCCAAAAGGAGTAGGAACTCCTGAGCTGGCCCCTGTAAGTACAGGTCTTGGAGAAGTATATCAGTATATTCTTCACCCTAAAAAAGGAAGCGAAAAGAAATACAATGCCAAAGAACTCCGAACCATGCAGGACTGGATCGTTCGAAGACAGCTGAACGGAACACCAGGTGTTGCAGAAATCAACAGTTTTGGAGGAGAATTAAAACAATATGAAGTGGCTATTGATCCCAATCGTTTAAAAGCAATGGGAACAAGTATTACTGAAATATTTACAGCGCTTGAAAAAAACAATCAGAATACAGGAGGAGCTTATATTGATAAAAAGCCCAATGCTTATTTTATCCGTGGTATAGGGTTAGTAACCTCCCTTGAAGACATCAAAAACATAGCAGTTAAAAATGAAACAGGAAGTGTTCCGATCTTTATCAAAGATGTTGCTGATGTTCGTTTAGGAAGTGCCGTTCGTTACGGTGCATTAACCTATGACGGAAAAGTAGATGCCGTAGGTGGAGTAGTGATGATGCTGAAAGGAGCGAACAGTAATGAAGTGGTAAACAATATCAAAGCAAAAATTCCTACCATTCAGAAATCTCTTCCCAATGATGTTATTATAGAACCATTTCTGGATAGGACAGACCTTGTAGACAGAGCCATCAATACCGTACAGAAAAACCTTGTTGAAGGAGCACTGATCGTTATTTTCGTACTTGTAATTTTCCTTGGAAATCTTAGAGCAGGGCTTATCGTGGCTTCTGCTATTCCGCTTTCCTTATTGTTTGCGCTGGGAATGATGAATGTTTTTGGAGTAAGTGCCAACCTGATGAGCCTTGGGGCAATAGATTTCGGATTGATTGTGGATGGTGCGGTAATTATTGTAGAAGCCACCTTGCATCATTTAGGAGTGAGGAAATCTGCCCGTGCATTAACGCAGTCTGAGATGGATGAAGAAGTATTTCTTTCTGCATCAAAGATCAGAAGCAGTGCAGCCTTCGGGGAAATCATTATTCTTATCGTATACATCCCGATTCTTACTTTGGCCGGTGTGGAAGGGAAAATGTTTACTCCAATGGCAAAAACAGTAGGATTTGCCATTTTAGGAGCTTTAATTTTATCTCTGACCTACATTCCAATGATGAGCGCTCTGTTTTTATCTAAGAAAATATCTCACAAAGAAACGTTCTCTGATAAAATGATGAATAGCCTGCAAAAGATTTATCAGCCATTATTACAGAAATCAATAAAAGTGAAATATGCAATTGTTTCAGCAACGGCTGTAGTCTTTCTTATCTCTGCGTTTATTTTTAAAAATATGGGTGGTGAATTTATTCCTCAGCTGCAGGAAGGAGATTATGCATTTCACTGTATTTTACCGCAGGGAAGTTCATTGAGCCAGAGTATAGAAACCTCCATGCAGGCATCAAGAATTATCAAACAGTTTGATGAGGTGAAAATGGTAGTCGGGAAAACCGGTTCTGCTGAGGTTCCTACGGATCCGATGCCGCCTGAAGCAACCGATATGATTGTGGTATTGAAACCACAAAGCGAATGGAAAACCAAGAAATCTTACGACGAACTGGCAGATGAGATCAGTGAGAAACTGGAAACGATTCCGGGTGTATTCTTTGAGAAAAACCAGCCTATCCAGATGCGTTTCAATGAATTGATGACAGGAATCCGACAGGATGTTGCTGTAAAGATTTTCGGAGAGAATCTTGATTCATTAGCTGTGTATGCAGATAAGGTGGGAAAAATTATTCAGACAGTAGATGGGGCTACAGCGCCTCAGATTGAAAGAGTGAGTGGCCTTCCGCAGATTAATGTTCAATATGACAGAACAAGAATCGCCAATTATGGATTGAATATCGAAGATGTCAACAATGCCGTAAGTACAGCCTTTGCAGGAAAAGCTGCCGGACAGGTTTTTGAAAACGAAAGACGTTTTGATCTCGTAGTCCGTCTGGATAGTCTTCACAGAACAGATATCTCGGATGTAAATAACCTGATGATCACCTCCAGCACCGGAGCACAGATTCCATTGTCACAGGTGGCTAACATCAGTTATAAATTAGGTCCGGCACAGATCAGCCGTGAACAAGGAAAACGTAGAATAGTTATCGGATTTAATGTAAAAGACCGTGATGTGGAAAGTGTGGTGAAAGATATTCAGGCAAAACTGGATAAAGTGAAACTGCCTTCCGGATATTACTTTACCTATGGTGGACAGTTTGAAAACCTGCAGGAAGCAAGCAAACGCCTGATGATCGCTGTTCCGGTCTCATTGCTTCTTATTTTTATGCTGTTGTATTTTACTTTCCGCTCATTCAAACAGGCTGCATTGATTTTTACCGCGATTCCTATGAGTGCTATTGGTGGAGTATTTGCCCTTTTAATAAGAGATATGCCATTCAGTATCAGTGCAGGGATTGGATTTATTGCCCTTTTTGGAGTGGCAGTACTGAACGGAATTGTTTTGATCGGAACATTCAACCAGTTAGAAAAAGAAGGTGAAACAGATATTTTGAAAAGAGTATTTGAAGGAACAAAAACCAGATTAAGACCTGTATTAATGACCGCTACAGTGGCTTCATTAGGATTTTTACCGATGGCTATTTCCACCGGAGCCGGAGCAGAAGTACAGAAACCTCTTGCCACAGTGGTGATTGGTGGTCTGGTGACGGCTACATTCCTTACGCTATTTGTTTTGCCAATGCTGTATATCATTTTTAACACAAAAATTTTGAAAAGAAAAAATAATAATCCGGGAACATTTACAGTAGTTCTGGTATTAGGATTCATGATGCTGGGACAAACTTTTAAAGCGCAGTCCAGACCGGTTTCTGTAGAACAGGCGGTAAAACAGGCAGTTAATAATAATTTAACCTTACAGTCAAAAGACTTAAGCATTAAGTCTGCTGAAGCATTAAGGGCAACTGCGAAAGAGCTTCCTAAATTAAGCTTTGAAGCTCAGCTGGGACAATACAACAGTCCAAAGTTTGACCAGTCGTTTGCGATTTCACAGAGCATTCCTTTTCCTACCCTTTTTAAAGCAAGAAAAGATGTAATTACTGAGAATATTAAAAGCAAGCAGATTGATAAAGAAATCACAGCGAATGAACTGATAAAACAGGTTCGTACCTATTATTATCAGATTGAATATCTTCAGTATAATAAAGCCCAGCTGACCAGTCTGGATAAATATTATGAGGAATTCATCAGAATTGCAACCGTAAGATTCAAGGCGGGTGATATCAAAAAGATTGAAATCAGTACAGCGGAAACTCAGAAAGGAGAAATTGATCTGCTGCTCAGACAAAATGAAGTCTTTCTGAATAATGCCTATAAGAATTTAAAGACTTTGATGAACACATCAGAAGATCTTGAAGTTCCGTTTAATAAAGATTATGTTCCTCTAAAAGCAGAAAATGTACTAGACAGTGCCGTGGTGGCCAACAATCCGTCTGTAAGAGCTTTTTACCAGGAAATGGAAATTGCTGAGAAAAATAAGAAAGTAGAAAAATCTCTTGGACTGCCAGATTTCAGCTTAGGATATACCAATCAATCTTTGATAGGCCTTCATACCATCAACGGACAGGAAAATTTTTATAACTCGGGAAAACGTTTTCAGTCGGCAACCGTAGGAGTAGCAATTCCTTTGACCTTTGGAGCAACGAAAGCAAGAATTCAGGCATTGGAATATGACAGACAGGTTGCGGAAACCAATGTCAAAATGCAGAAGAAACAACTTGCTGCTCAATTAGAAAACGCTTTTAGTCAGTACCAGCAGGATATTCAGCAGTATGATTATTATACAAGCCAGGCACTGCCCAATGCAGAGAAAATTGTAAAGGCTGCTCAATTAGGATATAAAACGGGGGAAATTTCTTATGTAGAATATCTTTTTGCCCTGCAAACGGCTACCAATATTCAGTTAAAATATCTGGAATCTATCCAGCAGGTGAATCAATCTGTTGTAATCATCAATTCAATCATTAATAAATAATATGAAAGCGCTGTTATCAAAATTTTCTGCCAGACCCATGAAAATGATGGCATACGGCATCAGACAAAATACATTTTTACTTATGAAACTCAAATATAATATCATTCCTTTTATCCTGATTTCACTATTGCTAATAAGTTGTGGAAAAAAAGAAGCTGCAGAAGAAAAAGCTCCTGAAAAAACAGAACAGAAAGAGGCGGCACATGAAGAAGCTCCACAAACGATAGCTTCACTCACGGAAGATCAGATGAAGTCTGTGGGAGTAGCTTTGGGAGCTGTAGAAATGAAAGAGCTTACGTCCACCATTAAAGCAAATGGATTGCTGAGTGTTCCCAACAGTAATAAAGCAACCATCACTTCCCTGTACGGAGGGATCATCAAAACCATCAATATTCAGGTAGGAAGTATTGTAAAAAAAGGACAGGTGATTGCTACCATTGCCAATCCGGAATACATTCAGCTTCAGGAAGATTATCTGACAACCAACAGCAGGATAACGTATGCCGAACAGGAATACAGAAGACAACGAGAACTTTTTGATAATGATGCCGGAGCCAAGAAAAACCTTCAAAGTGCTGATGCTGAACTGAAAACATTAAGAACAAAAAGAGCTTCCCTGTTAAAACAGCTACAGATGATGGGAATAAGCCCGGGGAAAGTAAATAATGGAAATATGCGATCAGGTTTGGTTATCACAGCACCTATCAATGGTACGATCAGCAGTATCACAGCACAGATTGGAAGTTATGTAGATATTTCTTCTCCGGTTGCAACCGTAATTGATAACGGTTCCATTCATCTCGATCTTCAGGTGTTTGAAAAAGATCTTCCCAAAATGAGAGTTGGGCAAATTGTTCATTTTAAACTGACCAATAATCCGGAAACAGAATATGATGCCAGAATTTACAGCATAGGATCTTCTTTTGAAAATGAAAGCAAAACCATCTCTATGCATTGCGAAGTAATCGGAAATAAATCCGGTCTGATTGATGGAATGAATATCACCGGAATTGTAAGCCTCGATAAAAGTACAACCCCTGCAGTTCCTACCGAAGCCATCGTAGAAGCAGATGGTAAATACTTTGTATTTGTTCAGACTGATAAAAAAGTAGAGGAAGAACATGATGAAAAAGGAAAACCTCATCCGAAAACTTTAAACTTTGAAAAAATAGAAGTGGTAAAAGGAACTTCTGATATGGGATATACGGCGATAACTGCGGTAGGAAATATTCCGGACAATGCAAAAATAGTAGTGAAAGGAGCATTTTTCGTGAATGCGAAACTTGTGAATTCCGGGGAACACGAGCATTAATGAAAGTAGCTGGAGCCAGTAAAATGTCGATTATTATCCTTAAATTAGAGCTGTTTACGGAATTTTTTATTGAATAAAAGCGGCAGGAAAGAGGTAAAGATTATCTACCCTAATTTTAATAAATAACCCGATTATGTTATTAAACAAAAAAATATCAGTCTGGTATTTCATCCGTGAAATAAAAAGCCAAATTCTGTTTATCGGAATATTCGCTGTAGCCATCGGTCTTTTGGATATGTTGCCATGGTTTCGTAAAATTTCACTGCCGTTGAATATTCCGGCATTGCTGGGAACGGCAGTGTCTTTACTGCTGGCTTTCCGTACTTCCCAGTCCTACGAAAGATGGTGGGAAGCCAGAACCGTTTGGGGAGCTATTGTGAATGATTCCCGGACTTTTGTAAGGTTAATCATTCAGTTTATGCCGGCGGGAGAAGATAAAACAGTAAAAGATTTTGCCGAAAGACAAATCATCTGGACTTACGCGCTGGGAGAAGCCCTCAGAAAATTGCCATTCTCTGAAAGAGTTCAGCAATATCTCGATCAGCATAAGATAAAAGCGGTGAATATTCCCAATGCTATTCTGGATGAACACTCCAGACAGCTGAAAGAAATTGCCGCTTCCAAAGGGCTGACCGATTTTCAACAGATGCAGCTGAATGATATCATTACAAGACTTTGCGACAGTATGGGAAAATGTGAGAGGTTGAAGAATACGGTTTTTCCACGTTCTTATAGTGTTTTAGTCCATATTTTGATTTATGTTTTTGCAGCGATACTTCCGTTTGGACTTGATGATTCACAGCTGGCAGTTGAAATTGCGATTACTTTCCTGGTTCCGGTAACATTCATTGCGATTGAAAAAACATCAATCATTATGCAGGATCCCTTTGAAAATAGCCCTGTAGATACGCCAATGACTTCTCTGGCACAAACCATAGAGATTAATATCAGACAAATGATTGGTGAGCAGAATGTTCCACCCAAAAAAGAAAATACATCTTATTATGAAATGTAATTAAACCATACACAATATGGAAAACACACCAACACAAACCGTTTCTGCAGGAAGCAGACATAAAAAGAACCTCCTTATCGTACTCTGCCTTAGCGGAACCTATCTCATTGCTGAGGTGATAGGAGGAATTGTTACCAACAGTCTTGCGTTACTGGCAGATGCAGCTCATATGCTGACAGATGTGGTAGGATTGTTGCTGGCATTTATAGCCATCAAAATAGGAGAAAGAAAAGCAGATCCTTCCCGAACTTACGGATATTATCGTACCGAAATACTCGCAGCTGTTATCAATGCGGTTGTTTTACTGGGAATTTCGATCTATGTTTTGTTTGAAGCTTACAAGCGGTTTCAAAATCCGCCGGAAGTACAAAGTAAATCAATGCTGATTGTAGCAGGGATCGGATTGATCGTTAATATTGTCGGAATGATGATTCTGAGAAAAGACTCGGAAGGCAGCTTAAATATGAAAGGCGCTTATTTTGAAGTCCTTTCAGATATGCTTACTTCAGTAGGAGTGATGATTGCAGGAGTAATTATGCTGACAACAGGCTGGTATTATGCCGATCCCCTGATCTCAGCCGCAATTGGATTGCTGATCTTCCCAAGAACATGGAGGCTGTTGAAAGAAGCCATTAATGTGTTGCTTGAAGGAACTCCTAAAGATGTGGATATTCATGAACTTCGTAAATCTCTGGAACAAACTCCGGGAGTGAAAAATATTCATGATCTGCACGTATGGTCATTAACATCAAGCGTAAATGCAATGAGTGCCCATGTGGTAAAAGAAGCGGCATATGCTCAGAATCAATTATTAAAAACATTGACAGACACTACTGTTAATAATTTTAAAATCAGTCATACCACTTTTCAGATAGAAGAGGAAGGCTATGAAGAAAATGAAGTACATCTGTAAAACTTTAAAAGCGTACAATGAAAAAAGATATAGAAGACAAACTCATTGATAAAAATACCAAACCCACAAGCATGAGGATTTTGGTCTATGATTTTTTAAGCTCTCAGGAAGCTGCTTTATCCCTTTCTGAAATAGAAAATCATTTTGAAAATGCTGACAGAATCACCATCTACAGAACACTGAAAACCTTTGAAGAAAAAGGAATTGTTCACAGCATTCAGGAAAATACCACCACAAAATACAAGTTATGTGAAGACGATTGTGATGAAAAAACACATAAAGACTGGCATCTCCATTTTTATTGTAAAATCTGCAAGCAGACAACCTGTAAAGAAGATATTTCCTTCCCTGAAAACATACAGACCAACTTCAGGATTGATGAAATAAGATTGTTTGCCAAAGGAATCTGCGAAAATTGTCTCGAAAGTTTGCAATAGCATTGCATCAGTCTCACCTTTAAATTTGTATAAAAATATTCAGTTATGGAAAAATGCTGTAGTACAACCCCGGAAAAACCAGATACAAAAGGACACAAACATAATCATGCAGAAGGAGACGGCCATGACCACGACGGCCGTGATCATTCTCACGACTCCGGAGATCAGACAGTCTTTCAGATGTTTCTTCCGGCCATTATATCCTTTGTTATTTTATTATTGGGAATTGCCTTTGATAACTATATAAAACCTGCATGGTTTGCAGGCTGGGTGCGCCTGGTATGGTTTCTGGCAGCTTATATTCCTGTAGGATTTCCGGTATTGAAAGATGCTTATAAAAGTATTATCAAGGGAGATGTGTTTTCAGAGTTCTTTTTGATGAGTATTGCAACGATTGGTGCTTTTGCCATCGGAGAATATCCTGAAGGCGTAGCGGTGATGCTGTTCTACGCAGTAGGAGAGGTATTCCAGTCTATGGCAGTTACCAGAGCCAAAGGAAATATAAAAGCCTTATTGGATCAGCGTCCTGATGAGGTCACCATTATAGAAAATAATCAGCCCAAAACGATAAAAGCAAAAGAAGCCAAAATCAGTGATGTTATCCAGCTGAAACCCGGTGAAAAACTGGCTCTCGATGGAGAACTGCTTTCTGATTCAGCTTCATTCAATACAGCAGCTTTAACCGGTGAAAGTAAACCCGATACCAAAAATAAAGGTGAAGCGGTTCTTGCAGGGATGATCAATATGAACAGTATTGCCTTAGTAAAAGTAAATACAGCCTATGAAGACAGTAAACTGAGTAAAATTCTTGAACTGGTTCAGAATGCAACAGCTCAAAAAGCCCCTACAGAACTATTCATCAGAAAATTTGCTAAAGTATATACACCTATCGTTGTATTTCTTGCTATTGGAATCTGCTTGCTGCCTTATTTCTTTGTTAGTGATTATCAGTTCAGAGACTGGTTATACAGAGCATTGATATTCCTTGTGATTTCTTGCCCTTGTGCATTGGTGATTTCTATTCCGCTAGGGTATTTCGGAGGAATTGGTGCTGCAAGCCGAAACGGAATTTTATTCAAAGGAAGTAACTTCCTGGACAGTATTGCAGAAATTCAGAATGTAGTGATGGATAAAACCGGAACGATGACAGAAGGCGTATTCAAAGTTCAGGAAGTAAGTATGGCTTCTGAATTTAATAAAGAGGAAATCCTTCAGATGGTGAATGTTCTTGAGAGCAAAAGTACCCATCCCGTGGCAACAGCTATTCACAATTATGTAGGAGATATCAACCACAATATTCCATTAGAAAATGTAGAAGAAATTGCAGGACACGGACTCAAAGCAACGATTAACGGAAAAGAACTTCTGGTAGGGAACTTTAAGCTGATGGATAAATTTAATATCAATTATGATCTTAACCATGCCAATATTGTGTACACGGTCATCGCAGTGGCTTATGATAAAATGTTTGCAGGATATATCACCATTGCAGACAGCATAAAAGAAGATGCCAAAGAAACAGTAGGTAATCTGCATAAAATGAATGTAAAAGCTACAATGCTGAGCGGTGATAAAAGTACCGTTGTGAAATATGTAGCAGATCAGTTGGGCATAGACAATGCATTCGGAGACCTTTTGCCCGAAGATAAAGTCAATAAGGTTAAAGAAATTAAAGCCAGAAAACAAACCGTAGCTTTCGTAGGAGACGGAGTGAATGATGCCCCTGTTGTTGCTTTAAGTGATGTGGGAATTGCAATGGGAGGATTAGGAAGTGATGCCACCATTGAAACGGCAGATGTAGTCATTCAGGATGACAAACCAAGCAAAATCCCAATGGCAATCAATATCGGAAAACAAACGAAAAAAATCGTTTGGCAGAATATAATTCTTGCTTTTGCCGTAAAAGCAGTGGTTTTAATTCTGGGTGCCGGTGGACTGGCTACTATGTGGGAAGCTGTTTTCGCCGATGTAGGAGTTGCCTTGCTGGCTATTTTAAATGCGGTAAGAATTCAAAGAATGAAATTTTAAAAAGCAAATAATAAACACAACTCAATTATATTCAATAAAAGCTCTGCTGATTTTCAGTAGAGCTTTTGTTTTAAATTACCCATCATATCAGTCATTCTATTGAAATCCATATTATACTATTGAAACTCTTACGGAGTGACAAAGGGACTGTCTCTACTTTCCGTGTAAACAAGGACAGATAATTAGACAATTACAATAATTATGAAAATAATACACACAGCTTGTCATTCCGTAGGAATCTCTACAAAGATAAATCAAACGAGTATTGCAATTTTATCGGAGATAAAATCCTTGCGCCTTAAAAAAATAGTAAACATTAAAAAACTTGCGTCTTTGCGTTTCCAACATTACACCATACCAAAACATAATTCAAAAAAGGTAATAGATTTTTTATTGGATAAACACAAAGGCGCAAAGAAGATAAAAATTGTGTTGTTTTTAAGGACGCAAGAAAATCAAAGATTTTAAGCAAGTTTACTTCTTGATTGAAAATCTTATTCAAAAACATTAAGTATTCGGAAACATTTTTAGCACCTTTTGATTCCCAACAAAACATAAAAAAGCTCTGCCAAAAACATCAGCAAAGCTTTTATCAACAAGATTAAATTGTATATAAAGAACTAAATTTTTATTTAGGTCTAAAGTCTTACTCAAAGTTCGGGATAAAATTATACAGGTGACAGGCACAGTTTTATAATTTTTGTGGGTAACAGTAAACAACCATCAATGACATTCATCATAAATTATACATAAAACAGTTTTGAAGTAGTATATTTGTGACAGAGAAAAAATCGTTGAGGTTATTTATTTCCATATTCGTCATTTTTACCATTGCATTACGTCCCGTTTTGCCATTGGTAAACTATGCGGTGAACTATGATTATATTGTGAAAAACCTTTGTGAGAACAGAAATGTACCACAATCAACATGTAAGGGAAAATGCTATGTAGAAAAAGAACTGGCAAAAACAGAAAAACAGTCCAATAGCTCTCAAACCATAAAGATTGCAGGATTAGATGCCTTTATCTCTCATGATATCCTTTCCTTCTCTTCACTACTCAACCCGGAATTGATTACTGAGATTCCTGATTCAAGTTACTTTAATTCTCATTCTTCAGAATATTTTTCCAGGATTTTCCATCCTCCATTAGCTTAATTATATTTTAAACTATATTTTTAGTTTATGAATTGGAGGTGCTGAAACTTTCAATTAAAAGTCATTACTACACTTTGCATCATTAAATTTGGGGTTTAATTTCCCACAATTTATAACGCTGTGCTTTGTGTTCTAAGTTAATTTATCATTATTAATTTCAATTTAACATTAAAATGAAATCTCCTCTTATTTTGACGGCAATGCTGTCAATATCATTATTGTCGTGTGCCAAGGAAACGCCTCAGGTAAAGCATGCAAGCCACATGGATTCTTCCGGAAAGAAAATAGAAAATGTACAGGTCGTAAATGAAGAAGACCCGATTTGCCACATGAAAACGGCCGGATCTCTGAAAGATACAGCGGTATATAAAAATAAAACGTACGGTTTTTGTAGTGTTTACTGCAAAGATGAATTCAAAAAAAGCCCTGAGAAATATGCCCAAAAATAACAAGACCAATAATAAAAGTAAAGTGATCATACCCATTGTGGTTTTTGCATTGCTTTTCCTGGGAATCGGTGTCGGAATGGGGTATTTTAAAAAAAGCCTTTATACCGTAATGAAAGTTCCGGATTTTGAACTGACAGATCAGAACAGTAAAAAAATCACCAATAAAGATATGTTGGGAAAGGTCTATCTCGTAGAATTTTTCTTCAGTAAATGTCCTACAATATGTCCGGTGATGAATACCAATATGAAGGCTATTCAGAATCAGATCGATGATCCGAATTTTGGTATTATCTCCATAAGCATTGATCCGGAAAATGATACTCCATCTGCACTGAAAGAACATGCCCAAAGAATAGGAGCCAAGTCTCCAAACTGGCATTTCCTGACCGGAGACCGTACCTATATTGGTGATCTCGCGGATAAATTTAATATCTATGTGGGGGACAAAGAAGATGAAGGAGAAAGCCTGAACCACAGCGGAATGATCGCCCTGGTAGATCAGGATGGAAATATCAGATGCAGATACAATAAAGAAAATATGCCTATTCTGTATTATTCAGGATTGAATTATGAAGATCCGGAAGGTAAAACACCTATGCTGACCGGAAAATACCATCCGGACAGAGAAATTCTGATTGAGGATATTAAGAAATTATTGAAATAGAGGGAGATGGGAGCACGAAGCTGGAAGCTGGAAGTTCTTCCAGACGATAAAACTGTAGCGGTTTTTAGATCGCTATAGAAATCAATAGAAGTTGAAGAAGTTATGTTATGACATTCATTACTTCCAGCCTCCATCTCCCATCTTCCAGCTTAGCAAAAAACATTGTTCAACCATAAACAAAAACATTATGAAGATTTTGAAAATAGCTGCTGTAACTGCAGTTTTCGCGGCCCAGTTTACACTGGCTCAGTTTAAGCAGACTCCTTTACCATACGCTTATAATGCTTTGGAAGGGAATATTGATGCCCAAACGATGGAAATTCATTATTCAAAACATGCGGCAGCGTATGTCGCTAATCTGAATAAAGCAATTACAGGAACTCCACAGGAAAAAGAAACGTTGTTTCAGATTCTTTCCAATGTTTCAAAACTGCCCGCTGCAGTAAGAAATAATGCAGGAGGACATTACAACCACGAACTGTTCTGGACGGTTCTTACTCCTCAGAAGAATACACAGCCTTCTGCAAAATTGGTAAAAGCCATCACTGAAACTTTTGGAAGTATGGATGCTTTTAAAGAAAAAATGGCTAAAGCAGGAGCAGACCGTTTTGGATCAGGATGGGCATGGCTTTCCGTAGATAAAAATGGAAAATTGTTCGTTTCTTCAACCCCTAACCAGGACAATCCTTTGATGGATGTGGTGGAAGAGAAGGGAACTCCTATCTTCGGAATTGATGTCTGGGAACATGCGTACTATTTGAAATATCAGAATAAAAGAGCAGACTATCTTACCGCGATCTGGAACGTTACCAACTGGAAAGAAATCAGCAGAAGATATGATGAAGCTTTAAGCAAGAAATAATCTGATGAAATTATTTTACAGCATACTTTTTACTTTTTACATGGTGCTAAGACCTTTAGTGCCTGTGATAGAGTATGCTGTAAATTATGATTATATCGTTAAAGTTCTCTGTATTAATAAATCCAGGCCAGAGGTTCACTGTAACGGAAAATGTTACCTGAGTAAAGAATTGGCTAAAACCAATGATTCAGAATCTTCACCTTTTCAGAAACTCAAAAGCTCAGGACAGAAAATCCTTGATACCTATATCCTGCCTGAAACCGCAGAGATCATTACTACTGAAAAACAACCGTTTTTCAATTTCAACTTCACTTATGAAACAGCCTATTCTTTTCTGTTTCTTACCCATATTTTCAAACCACCGGTTTTTTAAGTTAAACGATCACTATTCAACCACAAAAGTCACAAAAGCATAGATAAATAGAAATGCTTAGGTGTTCTTATTGTGCATAAAAATTACCACTTGATATACCTTAAGTGTAAGAGCTTTGGTGCCTTTTGTGGTAAAAAAAAGAATGTCTTCACATTCAAGATTGTATTCAACTTAAAAAAATCAACAATGAAAATTTATAAATTTTTATCACTATTCTTTATTGCCTTTACTTTATTCTCTTTTGTAGCCTGCGAAAACAACAGGGATGATGAAAATCCACAGGATACTACGCCCGGAAAACTTCAGATTAAATTTGAAAACGGATTTAATAATGTAGGTGATATTGTCCTGAATCAAACGGTTCAGACTTCTTCTAATGGACAGAAACATAATTTTTCTGCTTTAAAATATGTAATCAGTAACATTTCCCTGATAGACGAGAACGGGAATGAATTTAAATACAATGAAAACAACCCTGATAAAGGTGCTTTCATCGTAGATCAGGCTGATGCGGTAGCCGGAATTATATACCTCAACCTGGAGGATATTCCGAAAAATAATTATAAAAAAATAAAGTTCGGATTAGGAATCAGCCAGAAAGCTTACTTATTGGGACAGGACGGTCAAGCTGAATTCTGGACAAAAGCCAAGCAGAAAGGGATGTCATGGTCATGGGCAGCCGGATATGTTTTTGTAAAACTGGAAGGAAAGTATGGAGCAGATTCTCCATCAAAGGAATTCATGAATCATACAGGGAATATGGGAAATACTACAGAAAATAATACCCCTGATCTTTATCGTGAAATTACGTTGAATCTTCCAACAACAGCCAGAGTAACAGGACAAATTCGCCCTTCTGTTCATATTCTGGCAGATCTGAATCAGTTTTTGAGTGGAGATAAAGCGCTTACCCTTACCGCAACTAATGATATGCTGATGGGTTCAAATCAACATCTGGTAGACGTTACCAATAACCTTACAAAAATGTTTAAAGTAGATCACGTTCATAATGATTAATTTTTTTGTAAAAACAATACTGGTTCTGGGTGTATTTCTGCTGAGTTGTATTTCCTGTTCAGATGAGGTGATACAGCCGCTGGAAAAAGATGAAGCATATAATCTGCAGTTTCCTTCTTATTTCCCTGAAATGACTTTTGATAAATCAACGAATCCGGTGACAAAAAACGGTGTAGAATTGGGAAGAAAATTATTCTACGAAGGAAAGCTTTCCCGGAATAATACCATTTCATGCGGTTTCTGCCATATTCAGGAAAACGCTTTTACCCATCATGGGCATACTGTAAGCCATGGGGTAGATGACAGAATTGGAATCCGAAATGCTCCACCCATTCAGAATATGGCTTTTTTGAAAAGATATATGTGGGACGGTGTCATTCATAATCTTAATGAACAGCCCATCAGCCCTATTACAGACATCAATGAAATGGACAGTTCTATACCGGAAGCTATTTCAAAAATAAAAGATGACCAGAAGTATAAAAAACTTTTCAGGGAAGCTTATGGAGATGAAACGATTACAGGAGAAAGAATTCTAAAAGCGCTGTCACAGTTTATGGCTTCACTGATTTCTGCAGATTCAAAATATGACAGATTCAGACAAGGAAAAGAGCAGCTAACTTCAGCAGAATCTCAGGGAATGGCTTTGTTCGGTCAGAAATGTGCCTCTTGTCATAGTGGAGAATTATTTACCGATGAAAGTTTCCGCAATACAGGAATGTATTATAACACCGAGTTCAAAGATGCAGGGCGCTACAGAGTTACTCTTAATCAGGTAGACTGGATGAAATTCCGTGTTCCGAGTCTGAGAAATGTAGAATATACAGCACCTTATATGCATGACGGAAGATTTTACACCTTAGAGGCGGTACTTAATTTCTATTCTGATCAGGTAGAAGATAATCCCAATCTGGATTCGCAGCTGAAACAGAATGGGCATATAGGTATTGCTATGAACAGTCAGGAAAAACAGTCGATCATTGCATTCCTGAAAACATTATCAGATAAAAGTTTTATATCCAATCCAAAATTTGCAGAATAATTTATAGAAAACATGAAGAAGATTATAGTAATAATAAGTTTAATCCTGTTTGGGCAATATCAGGCAAAAACCATCAGAGATAGCGCATATATAGCTCCGGACAGCTTTAGCAGATTTGATTTTGATGATGATTGTGATGCCTGTGGCTGTGCTGCAGGAAACGGTTCTTCCGGCTTTGAGTCTTTATTGAATCCACAGTTTATCGGAATCAAATACTTTGCCCAGCATTACAAAGCAAAAGAAAACCTATTTGTGAAAGATCTTACACAGGATCAGTATTTCAATACCTTACAGCTTTGGGGAAAGATTCCTTTAACTAAAAAACTGAGTGTATATGCAAGTCTGCCATTCCATTTCCATGAAAAGAAAACCCAACAGGGAGATATCAAAATCAATGGAATCGGGGATCTTAACCTGATGGGAATTTATCAGCTGATGAGTTCTAAAGATAATTTTCACCACTTAAGCGGAGGGTTGGGTGTGAAAATCCCTTTGGGGAAATTCGATGAGAAAGGAGCTTCCGGCGTTAATCCGAGTTTTCAGCTGGGAACAGGAAGCTGGGATTATCAGGCCGCTTTGAATTATAAGTTTCAGAAAAATAAAGTGGCTGTGTTGGTGAATACAGATTATACCATCAAAACGGAGAATAAGAAAAATTACCGATTTGGAAACCAATGGAACTATGCAGCGACGGGATTTTATCAGGTTGCAGGAAATGAAAAATCCATTTTTTCAGTGAAAACCGGAGTTCAGGGAGAAGTGTATGCCCAGAACAAACAGTTTGATGAAGCGCTGCCCAATACTGCCGGAAGCGCTTTGTATGGAAAGTTAGGATTTGAAGCCTCCTATAAAAGGCTGAGTTTGGGAAGTGAACTCATGCTTCCTATGTATACCCATCTGGCAGGAGGTGATATCGAAGCAAAATCAAGATTCAGTATTTTCCTGAATATTGGGATTTAAATAAAAACCCTTTTGAAAATCATGTTAAAGCTCCTTCGGGAGCTTTAATTGTTTATGAATCATTATTTTAATTGGGGGTTAGGAATAATTTTTTATCTTTGCCGGAATTTGGTGAGCCCTAAAAAGCTCTTAAAAGGGAATCCGGTGAAAATCCGGAACAGACCCGCTGCTGTAAGCTCCGCACCAAGGTTTTTGAAGAATATATCCACTGTTTTTTAATGGGAAGGATTTCAAAAATGGAGTAAGTCAGAAGACCTGCCAGAAAATAATCGTTTGACGCTTTCGTGGAATAAAGCTTAGGACATCAATGATTCTGTGCAGTGACAGCTGTGCTTTGTCGTTGCTTTCTTATATCCATTAGCGTCTTCATTATCCTAAATGAGCTAATGGCGGCAAAACAAACTACTTCTGCAATTCATAAAGCTGTTTTCACAATACTGGTGATCACATCTCAACTTTTATATTCTCAAAAAAAGAAAAATGACACTCTGAAGGAGGAATCCATCAAGGCGATTAGTCTTTATAAAAAGAATTTTAAAGAAATTATTCCGGCACAAACCCTGCAAGGTGAGCAGCTGGAAAGACTGAACAGCCATTCAGTTGCAGATGCTTTGCGGTATTTTTCCGGAGTTCAGATCAAAGATTATGGAGGGTTAGGGGGTTTGAAAACCATTAATATCCGCAGTATGGGAAGCCAGCATGTAGGTGTTTTCTATGATGGAATTCAATTGGGAAATGCTCAAAACGGGCTGGTAGATCTCGGGAGATATTCATTAGATGATCTGGAAGAAATATCATTGTATAACGGGCAGAAAAGTGAAATTTTCCAACCTGCAAAAGACTTTGGCTCTTCGGGATCGATCTATCTGCAGCCCAAAACACCTGTATTTAAAGGAACAAGAAAAACCAATCTCGTAATAAGAGCAAAAAGTGCGTCCATTGATCTTTTCAATCCATCATTCCGTTTGGAACAAAAAATATCAGACAGAGTTTCTGCCAGTTTCAGTGGAGAATTCATGCAGAGTGACGGGATTTACAGATTTCGGTATGCCAAGAAATATCCCGATGGCCAGCAGGCTTATGATACCATCGCAAAGAGACAGGATTCAGATATCAGGGCAAAACGTTTTGAAACGTCTATCAATGGCACTTTAAATAACGGAAGCTGGAATATCCGTGGCTACGGTTATATTTCAAACCGTGGGATGCCGGCACCTATCGTTAACGGCCGTTTTGGTGGAAGAGGAGCGAGACTTTCTGACGAAAATTATTTTGTACAGGCCAATCTGAGAAAAAAACTGTTCCCAAAATTTGAAACACAGCTGAAAGCAAAATTCGCCTACGATTATACTCATTTTATGGATACGGTTCGTTCGCAGTCTATTATTCATACCGATAATACCTATATCCAAAGAGAGCTCTATCTTTCCTCATCCAATATCTATTCTATCACACCCAATTGGGATGTGAGTCTGAGCGGAGATTTTCAATATAATAATCTTGATGCTAATCTTGATAACTTTTCTTATCCTACACGGTATACCACATTGGTGGCATTGGCAACAACCTATCAGTGGAACAGGTTCAAAATTCTGGGAAGCCTTTTAGGAACTTTTACGTTTGAAGAAGTAAGAAAAAACAAAAGACCCGGAGACAGCAGAGAATGGACACCAGCCGTATTTATGAGTTATCAGCCTGAGATCATTCCTGAGCTTACACTTAGAGCTTTCTATAAACGAATTTTCCGACTTCCCACTTTCAATGATTTATATTATACCAATATCGGAAATACCTATCTGAAACCGGAATTTACCAATCAGTATGACGTAGGATTTACTTATCAGAAGAATTATACCAACCATTTCTTTAAAAGCTTTTATGCTAAAGTAGATGGTTACTACAACAAAGTACAGGATAAAATTGTAGCAGCCCCTAACGGAAGTATGTTCCGCTGGCTGATGATGAATCTTGGAATGGTTGAAATCATTGGAGCGGATGTGAATATTCAGACTGAAATGCAATTAGGAAAGGTAAAGCTAAGGCCATTGCTCTCTTACACGTATCAAAGCGCAAGAGATATAAGTGATCAGGAAGACACCTTTTATCGTAATCAGATTCCTTATACCCCATGGCATAGCGGATCATTCAGTTTGATGGCAGATTATAAAGACTGGAGTTTCAATTACAGTGCGATGTATGTAGGAGAAAGATATGATGTGAATCAGGACAATATTCAATACAATTATGTACAGCCCTGGTACACTCACGATTTGTCTGTTCAGAAAAAATTCAATTGGGCGAATCACCAATTTAAAGTGAGCCTTGAAATGAATAATATTTTCAATCAATACTATGATGTTGTCATCAATTATCCGATGCCTGGAAGAAATTTTAAACTTATTCTAAACTTCACTTTATGAGAAAACTAAACTTTTATTTTTTATTTCTGGTATTAGCTTTTCTTACTTCATGCCGTACAGATGATATTATTGTCCGTCAGGAAGTGGTAGAAGGACTTCCTTCAGAAAATACAGCAATAAAAGGTTTTTATATGCTGAATGAAGGGAATATGGGAAGCAATAAATGTACGCTGGATTTTTTTGATTACACCAAAGGAACCTATTACCGGAATATCTATGCTGAAATCAATCCGAATGTGGTAAAAGAGCTTGGAGATGTAGGAAATGATATCAAAGTTTATGGAAGCAAACTCTATATCGTTGTCAATGTTTCAAACAAGATTGAAGTGCTGGATGCCAAAACCGCTAAACGCATTACTTCTATTCCCTTACAAAACTGTAGATATTTAACCTTCAAAGGAGGGAAAGCTTATGCCAGTAGTTATGCAGGTCCTGTAGCCATTAATCCCAAAGCACCAAAAGGAAAAGTAGTGGAGATTGATACCACTTCTCTTTCTATTCAACGTGAGGTGGTGGTGGGATATCAGCCGGAAGAAATGGAAATTGTAGGCAATAAGTTATTTGTTGCCAATTCCGGAGGATACAAAGCTCCCGATTATGACAATACGGTTTCTGTAATTGACCTGAGCACTTTTACTGAAATCCAAAAACTAAATGTTGCCATCAATCTTCACCACATTAAAAAGGACAATTATGGAGATCTGTATGTAAGCTCAAGAGGAGATTATTATAACGTTCCTTCAAGCCTTTATTTAATTGATGCAGCCACAGGAGCTGTTAAAAAAGATTTCCATCTCTCAGTCAGTGAAATGACAATCGTTAATGATAAACTCTATTTCTACGGAAATGAATTCAACTACAATACCCACAGCTATAAAAAAACATTTGGAATCATTGATGTGAAAACAGAAGAGATTATTGCCAACAAAATTTTTGACAAAGAATACGAAACTGCCATTAAAACACCTTACGGCATAGCAGTAAACCCCATCACAGAAGATATCTACATCACAGATGCCCGAAATTATGTATCCATGGGATTTGTGTATTGCTTTGATAAAAACGGACACTTTAAGTGGAAAACGGAGGGAGGAAATATTCCTGCCCACTTTGCTTTTTTATACAAATAATCAAACTTTAAAAAATGAACAGAAATACCTTTACCTATTTAAAAATCGGATTTTTATCAGTTTTCCTCGTAGGAGTGATAGCCTGCAAACATGATGATGAAGATGAATTTACATTTAACGGTCTTGATGATTCCTATTCCATTGAGCGTTTTAAAGTTTTGAGTATTCCTACCCATGCATCAGGATCGGTTACATGGAGCATTAATGATTCTATCATTTCTCAAAATTCAGAACTTGAATTTATCAGTCCGGACGCAGATGCGTATCCTCTGACTTTGAAGATCAACAATAAAGGGAAGGAGCAGATTTATCATTCTAAAATAATCGTTACCAAAGAAAAAACACCTTATAGTAAATATATTTCCAAAGTATTAGAATTCCGTCCTGCTGTAGGACAGTTCATGAATGAAATTCCGGAATATATACCTGGAAATACTGCTGCGAATATGCTTCAGAAAGCAAATGAATCATTGGTAGGAGGGAATTCTACGATGATCAGCCTCGGAGGATATGGCGGTTATGTCGTTTTCGGTTTTGATCATACAATTCCCAATCTGAATGGAAGAGATTTTAAAGTGCTTGGAAATGCATTCTTTGGAAATGATGCTAATGATCAGCGTTCAGGATCTTGTGAACCAGGAATTATTATGGTGGCCTACGACAAAAATAAAAATGGGAAACCCGATAATGATGAGTGGTACGAAATTGCAGGCAGCGAATATTTCAAAAATACAACCGTAAAAGATTATAGCATAACGTACCATAAGCCTAATGAAAATAAAGTTCCTGTACCCGGGACCGAATTCTGGCTGACTGATGTAGAATATATCAAGTGGAATGATAATCTGGGGAATCAGGGATTTAAAACAAAAAATACGTTTCATGCACAAAGCTATTATCCTTTATGGTTTACAGATCCTTCTTACAGTTTTTCGGGAACCAGACTGGCAAATAACTTCTTCGATCAGAGCGGTGACGGATCCTATTGGGTAGGAAAATCATATGAATTCGGATATGCGGATAATGCTCCGAATACGGATGATGCCTCCAATATTGATATTTCCTGGGCGGTAGACAGAAGTGGAAAATATGTGAAACTTCCGGGAGTCGATTTTATGAAAATATACACAGGAGTTAATCAGGAAGCTGGCTGGCTGGGAGAAGTTTCTACAGAAGTGGCGGGAGCTTACGATTTACACTTCAAATAATAAGTCAATAATACAATCTATTTAAATTAATAAAAAATGAAAAAGTTTTATCTTTTTATGATGCTTTTTCTGTTTGCATGCTTATCAAATGCACAGATAAAAGTTCAGGGTGTACCCAGAAATGATATTTCAGGGATCAGTAAGCTTAATACCACTACAATCAGTTTTTCTGATATTCAGTATTGGGTAGGATCAGGTACCAACCAGGCTGCTTTTGTAGTACAGTGGAACGATGGCAAAAACCCTGATGCAATGGTTTGGGGATTCAAATGGAACGGAAATGCTACAGGTGAAGATATGCTGAAAGCTATTGCTAAAGCAGACCACAGATTATATACACTGCTTTATCAGGGAACGCAGTTTGGATCCGCTGTTGGAGGAATAGGATTTGACCTGAATGGGCAGAATACCAATGCACTGATCAAAAGCGGAAATGCCACTTATCCACTATATCCGGTAAATGGCTTTGTGAATACTACAGCTTATGATTTTGACAGCTATACGATTGTAGATGCTGCTAATGATCACTGGCAGTCAGGCTGGACCGTGAACGGATACTGGGCATATTGGGTAAAGAACCCTGCGGATGCCGATTTTGGATATTCTAGTGTGGGAGCTTCTTCACGTGTTTTGGAAAACGGTTCATGGGATGTTTGGAATTTTAATGTAGGATTTAATGAAACTCCTATTTCTTCTACCATCACTCCGGTTTCTCCTTATGTGGCTTCCAATAACTTTACCAATGGATATTTCATGGTGAACGAAGAATGGTTTGGCCATACCAATGGTTCCGTAAACTTCATTGACAATAACGGGCAGATCAACTATCGTGTATACAGCAATGCAAATAATAATCAGGCTTTCGGTGCCACTACACAATACGGAACAATCTATGGTGATAAATTCTATTTCGTGTCAAAACAAGCTGCTGATGGAGGAGATACTCAATATACACCTGGAGGAAGATTGGTTGTAGCCAATGCACAGACCATGCAGAAAATTGCCGGATTCAACAATATCGGAGGTGGTGATGGTAGATCATTTGTGGGAGTAAACGAACATAAAGGATATATCGGTACTTCTACAGGAATTGTTACTTTCAATATTGATAATTTACAGGTTGGTTCTTTAATTACCGGAACGGGTGGAACGGGACAGATCGGAAATATGATCCGTACTTCACAATATGTATTTGCGGTGAAACAAGGAGTAGGGATTTTAGTCATAAATCCTAATACAGATACCGTAGTAAGTACTATTGCCGGAGGTTTCTACTCAGTTGCTCAGGCTAAAGACGGAAGTATATGGGGAATTCAGGATCAGAAGCTGATCAGCATCAATCCTACTACTTTTGCAACACAGGTTTACAATATCCCAACAACAAAATATATCGGTGACTGGGGAGCATGGAATGCAGGTAAATTTTCAGCAAGTAACAAAGAAAATGCTTTATACTGGATCAATTCAATCAGCAGCTGGAGTTCAGGAACACAGATTGTAAGATTCGATGTTACTACAAAAACATTTAACGAAAATTTTGCTGCAATCCCAGGGCAGACAGGGCAATTTAAGCAAATTCCTTACGGTGCGGCGCTTCGTATAAATCCTGTTACCGGAGAACTGGTTCTGAATACAACGGAAAGCGGATATGGAGCTCATTATCAGAAAAACTGGATTCATACCTATGATATGACCGGAGCTCTTATCAATACAAAAACACTGAACGATTATTATTGGTTCCCTGCATTGACAGTATTTACCAACAATTCCGTTCCTGTTGTAAGCAACGTTTTACCTTCACAGATTACAGCTGGGAATACCACAACCGTTGATCTGAAATCAATAGTTTCTGATGCAGATAACATGGCGGTATCTGTGGTAAAAACTATAAAATCAAACAGTAATCCTACGGTCGTTTCTGCTGCTATTAACAATAGTGATGAATTGGTTCTGACGCCGCTTGTTTCGGGGACATCTGATATTGTGATCAGCTTTAACTCAAATGGTAAGCTGGTAGAAAAGACAATTACGGTAAACAGTATCACATCAACTTTAGCTACAGCTGAGGTGAAAAAACTGGAATTCAGTATTTATCCGAATCCTGTAACTGATATTCTTATGATTAAAACTCAGGAGAAAATTCAGAATGTTTCTATGTATGATGCTTCAGGCAGAGTAGTGAATGCACCACTGAATAACGGACAGATCAATGTAAGCTCACTTCCAAAAGGTATTTATATTTTGAAAGCTGTGACAGATAAAGCTGTATATCAGCAAAAAGTAATCAAAAACTAATAGTATTTTAGTTCGTAATCTTGTTAATAAAACCCCTGATCAGTTTTGATCAGGGGTTTTTATTTATCATTCACCATCATTATGAACCGGATATGATTCTAGATTGAATATAAAAAACCCGGCAAGCTTTTCAAGCTTGCCGGGTTCGATTTGTTGTGTATTTTTTTATTTAACGATCACTTTTCTAGAATATGTTTTTCCCTCTTTAGTGGTAATATTCATGATGTATACTCCTTGTGGCTGTTTTGTTTCAAATGTATTTGAGGTCAGCTTAGAACGGAATACTTCTTTTCCTGATGTATTCGTTAGAGTAACCTCTGAACCTTCAGCAGAAACATTTTTGTCAAGAGTGAATTGCCCGTTCTGGCTGTGAGCCATGAAATTGATGAATGGATCTTTGTACTGATAAGCATAGTATACTCTAAGCTCACCGCCAATATTCAATAACCCTGAATTCACATTGATTTTGATACGGTCAAAAGGAATGTTCATGTTAAGTTCAATTTCAGCTTTGCTCGGATCTCCGGCTCCCAGGTTGATCAGAGTATTGGTAAGACTTTGGTAGTCGTTGTTGGAAACATCTCCGTTAAATGTTTCAATAGTTACACCTCCCAATACCTGAGCAGATAATGGAGTTCCATTGGAACCAATTCCAACCACAAGCTTATTGGTGTTGTTCGCAATATTGGTCGTTGGGAAGATCAATGTCTGTTCCGTTCTTGCCAAAAGACCTACTGAAACCTGAATGGTGGAGTAATCACTTTCGTTACTTCCTAAAGCATTTTCAGGATTCAATACACCACAGCCTAAGCATACTCCAAGTACCTGATTGGTCTGGCTGCTTGCATAGGTTTTTACAATCTGTGCAAAAGACGTTGTGCTTGTTAAAAATAGGAATGACACCAAAACTGCAGCTTTCATCGTGCGTTGGCTAAGTAATAAATAAGTTTTCATATGTTGGAAAATTTTGGGTTTTAGCTTTTTGTAAATTTATAAATAAAATGATTATGTTGCTTATTTTATTTCATATTTCTGTGATTTGTTAATGATTTGTTGATATTTATGGTTGTGAATTTGTTTTTATTTAATGATTGATGTTTTTGTATTTCTCTGAAAATGAAGACAAAAAATACGACAGACCTAAAAAGGCTGCCGTATTTATTTTATCGCTTATTGAATTATTTGATTAAAATTTTTCTGGAGTATGTTTTCCCTTCTTTGGTTTTTACATTCATGATATAAATACCTTCTGATTGTCTGGATTCAAAAGTATTTGATTTCAATGTAGAACGGAACACTTCTTTTCCTGATGTATTATATAGTGTAACCTCTGAGCCTTCCAAAGCTACGTTTCCTCCAAGAGTTACCTGTCCGTTTAAGCTGTGGGCCAAAATGTTTGCCAATGGATCCTGATAAGCATAATAAATTCTGAATCCGCCGCCAAGACTTAGTACTCCTCCTGTTAAGCCTATTCTTATGCCGTCATAAGGTTTTGTTGGTTTGAATTCTACGGTACCTCTGTTCGGCGTGGCTCCCAGTTTAAGAAGGCTGACATCAATGGTTCTGCGGTCGTCATTAGAGGTTCCTCCGTTCATTGTTTCAAGAGTTACTCCGCTTAATAGTTGCACAGATAAAGGAATATTGTCTGTACCGATTCCTACAACCAGTCTTGTGTCTGATCTTAGGTCAGGGAAAATCAGTGTCTGCTGAATTCCTCCCAATAGAGCTGTTCCCAATACCATTGTTGAATAATCATCTTCGTCATATCCTACAGCATTAAGTGGATTGTCTATACGACATCCCAGGCAGGCTACTCCGAATACACCCGAGCTTTGCGCATGGGCGTAAATTCTGTTTTGTGCAAAAGACATTGTGCTGGCTGAAAATAGAAATAAAGCCATCAGACCGGCTTTGAGAGAGAATGGATTCCCCGAAAGTAAATTGAATTTCATGTTATATATTTTAAAATGAATAGTTTTATTCAAATTTAAGGATTAGTGGAATAATGAGAAAGCAATATTTCCATTATTGGTGATATTTTTAATGAAATTTAATATGACTGTAGAGTAGAGTATAAACAGTTTAGTAAATGGGGAGCGCTATTCAGGAAAAAGATTGTTTTATCCGGTAGTAATCCGTATAATCAATTGGTGAGAATGCTTAAAACGTTGGTGTTTTTGGAAAGGAAGTGCCAGAATGCATATGCAGAAACGAAAAAAGGACTTTCTAAAAAGTCCTTTTGTAGCCCGTAGGGGAATCGAACCCCTCTTACCAGAATGAAAATCTGAGGTCCTAACCGATAGACGAACGGGCCCTCTATCTTCCATTACCGAAGTAATGTGCTAGTTTTTGTTTTTATAAGTATCAACTCTTATTGTAGCCCGTAGGGGAATCGAACCCCTCTTACCAGAATGAAAATCTGAGGTCCTAACCGATAGACGAACGGGCCGGTTAGATGTATTTTGTTATAGCTTTTCTACTGTGATCTTTATAAAACCACCGTTATTACAGTGGTTTTATAAGATGTAAGTAGCCCGTAGGGGAATCGAACCCCTCTTACCAGAATGAAAATCTGAGGTCCTAACCGATAGACGAACGGGCCAGCTATATTATTACGCTAATTTATTAACGTGCTTTGTTAATTTGCTTTTCAAGTTAGCTGCTTTGTTCTTGTGGATAATATTTTTCTTAGCTAATTTATCCAATAAAGCGATAACTTTTGGCAATTGTTCTGTAGCAGCAGCTTTGTTCTCTTCATTTCTTAAAGCTTTTAAAGCTGTTCTAGCAGTCTTGTGGTAATATCTGTTACGAAGTCTTCTAGTTTCGTTTTGTCTGATTCTTTTTAGTGCTGATTTATGATTTGCCATATCGTTTAAATGTGAGTGCAAAACTATAAACTTTTTTTTAAACTACCAAATTTATTTTCAAAAATTTTAATTTTCTTCTGAGAGGTACTTTCTAAGTTTATTTATTGCTTGTTCTATTTTTAAATTTTCTTGTTCTTTTTCTAATTTTTTGATCGTATTTCCTAGCATGATCAGTGCATTATTCCATTCTCCAGTGGTGTTGGTGAAAGTAAGTTCGTCAATTGTTACTTCAAAAGCAACCCTTTCTCCAGTCCTGTAAAGTCTGAAACTGATTTTATCATCTCTGCCTGTAATCCCGCCTTCATTGATTTGTAAATCATAACTTTTTGGGTTAGAGTGGATTTTCTTAAAAAGCAATTTAGCTTCTTGTATTTTTAAATCCGGCATGATATAAAATTTGATAGCCTGTAGAAAACTACAAACAATGATTTATCAATAATATTTTTCATCAGTGTGACCATATTTGGGTGACCAACTATGGCTAAAATTTTTGCAAATATAATGCTTTTGTAACATATAACATAGGCAGAATGCTTTTTTCAAATAAAAGTAAACTCCTTTTTAATATAATGACAGTAATTATCAGAGTGTCAGTATGCTAAAAATTCCTGTCCTTTTCATTAATAATATAATGACAAAATTTGAAAGGCACTCCAAGCTGTTAAAATTTAAAAAATAAGAACAGAAGAGCCCATAAAAAAACCTTTAACTGATCAGCTAAAGGTTTATAAGTTGTAGCCTATAGGGGAATCGAACCCCTGTTGCAAGAATGAAAATCTTGAGTCCTGACCACTAGACGAATAGGCCAAATTTTGAGGTTGCAAAAGTAATCATTAACTTTTTAACTTCAAAATTATTTTTTTAAATTATTTGTAGACTTTCTGTATCACAGTATTTTTGACACCTTTAGCTTCAAGTTCTTTTTGAAGTTTTACAGCATCTTCTAAGGTGTATACTTTTCCATACGTGTAATAAAATATACCACTGTCCTTATTTCGCTCCACATCTTTTAAATTCTGAAGGATATAAGAATTACCATTCAGCTTATCACCGGAATATACTTCTATTGTATAATATCCCATGCTGATTCTCTGGTTAGGCATAAATCCTACTGCAAAAGCATTTCTGAAGCCTGCATCCTTGGCCGTTTTAAGATTGATGTCTTTCACAGAAGCCAAATTGGTTACAGCGTAGTAGTACTTATATTGTCCGTTTTCCTTAAGGGTAAGAATATAGTTCAGTCCTTTCAGTGCAGGATCATTTTCATTGTATTTAGTAGGTGAACTCATTAAGAGAATTCTGAAATCATTTTTCAAAGGAACTTCTGCCGGCTTTTCAGGTTCAGGTTTTCTGACAGCAATAGAACCTCCGGATTTTCTGTCAATAGCTTTTTTATAATCAATAATAGCATTGTAGATACTTTCCGCAATTTCACTCTGTCCTTTGTCTGAAGCAATGTAGTGGCTTTCCTCAGGATGATTGATGAACCCTGTTTCTATCAGTACAGAAGGCATGGCGTTCATACGAAGAACGTGAAGGTTCTTCTGGAATACACCTCTTGAAGATCTTTTATCTTTATTCACAAAGTTATCTTCTACCAATCCTCCCAAAAGAAGACTTGATTCCAAATATTTACTTTGTTGAAGCTTCAAGGCAATTAATGATTCTGGTGAATCCGGATTATACGATCCGAATGTCTGCTTATCTTTTTCATCCAGAAAGATCACATCATTTTCTCTTTTAGCAACCTCCAGGTTTTCATTATTCTGGTTAGGTCCCTGTACATATGTTTCAGTACCATATGCTGTAGGTCTTTGAGAAGAATTACAGTGAATAGATACAAAAAGATCTGCCTTGCTCCTGTTGGCCAGATTGGTTCTGTCCGACAGAGAAGGATATTCGTCAATTTTTCGGGTATATATTACTTTGAAGTCTCTGTTTTTCTCCAACATTGCCCCTACTTTTAACGTAATGGCAAGTGTAATGTCTTTTTCTGCGACTCTTCCAATGTCAGAATAAGTCCTGTTGGCTCCATGATCACTTCCTCCGTGACCCGCATCCAGAACGATAGTAAACTTCTTTTGGGAGAAAATAAAGTTGCTGGTAAGGATAAGGAGAAATGATAAAATTATTTTAAAATTTTGTTTGTACATCTTACAGTTATAAAAATTATATTAATTTTGAGCCTTAATTATATAGTATAAAATTGGCCAAAACCGTCTTCAAAAATATATTACAAATTTTAATTATCCTAATTTTTAACAATTTTTTAGCACAGAAAACTCCTGAAAAATTGCCTAAAAATGCGGTTAATGATACTATTTCCAAAAAGGATACCATAGTTGTAAAAAAAGAATCTTTAAATGATGTTCTTCGTACCAAAGCGGATGATCAGAGAAGAGATGTCCCGAAAAAAATGACATTCCTGAATAAAAATGCTCAGGTAAAATATCAGGATATGCAGATTGATGCAGACTACATCTCTATTGATGATAATAAAAGTCTGATCTATGCCAGAGGAAAACAGGACTCTTTAGGGAAGATTATTGAACCTGTAATTACCACTCAGGCAGGAAAAAAATATGAAACCAACGAATTCAGTTATAATACAAAAACGAAACAGGCCATTGCTTTCAATGCAAGAACAGAAGAAAGTGAAGGGGTAATTATAGCTCAGAAAACAAAAAAATATAATGATTCCGTATTCGCGATGAGAAAAGCGGATTATACAACGGATGATTATTTCATTAAGAAAAAAGATACGGCAGCGGATTATTTTATGAGAGCTTATAATATTAAGCTGATTAAAACCAAGAATAAATCCCAGATCGTTACAGGTCCTATTCAAATGTTTATTGAGCAGGTTCCTACACCGCTTTATCTTCCTTTTGCCATTTTGCCGTTCTCGGATAAAAGAGCAGCGGGTATCCTGATCCCAAGTTTCGGGGAAAGGGAAGATGTAGGTTTCTTCCTGAATGGAATAGGATATTACCAACCCATTGGAGAACACTTCGATCTTAAAGTTTTAGCTGATATCTATACAAAAGGAAGCTGGAATTTACGTCCTCAGATGAACTATCAGAAGAAATACCGTTACTCCGGAAACTTTACGGCAGACATCGGTACCATGGTAAGAGGAATTAAAGGACTGGATGATTATACCAAAAACAGTACATACAGAATAAACTGGACGCATTCTCAGGATTCTAAAGCTAATCCTTTCCTTACATTCAGTGCTTCAGTAGATATTGTAAGTACCAAGTTTTATAACAATCCGCTTAATAACAACTACATTTTCAACCAGAATGTATTGAATACCCAGCAGAACTCTACGGTAACCCTTACCAAGAGATTCCTGAAACTTCCGATGACGATTACAGGAACTGCTTCTTATTCTCAAAACTTTGCAACGGGATTGGCAGACCTTCGTCTTCCGCAAATGAACGTAGCCATCAACCAGTTTTATCTGTTTAAATCAAGAACAGGAATCAGACAGGGACTTCTTGAAAATATTACAGTAAATACCGGATTCAACCTTACCAATTTCGTAAACACTCAGGAAAATGAGCTGTTTAAAAAAGAAATGTGGGATAAGATGCAGACAGGGCTTAAAAATAACATCGCTTTAGCAACCAATACAACATTGGCGAAATATTTCACTTTCAGTTTAAGTGCGAATATTGATAACGCTTTGACTACAAAAACGCTGAACAGATATTATGATCCCGTAAAAAATGTAACCGTTGACGAGATCAATAAAAACTTTACAGGATATTCTACCTTCTCTACTTCTGCCAGTCTTCAGACAACGCTTTTCGGAATGCTGAAATTCAAAAAAGGATCTACAGTGGAAGCGGTGAGACATATGATGACTCCAAGTGTGAGCTTTACTTATTCACCGGACTTTTCAAGTCCTAACTTCGGATATTACAAGAATTATTACAATGCCAACGGAGCACTGACCCCTTATTCTATTTTTGAAAAAGGGATCATCTCAAGTCCGTCAAGTGGTATGCAGGGAGCTTTAGGTTTCAATATCGGTAACAATATTGAGATGAAAGTAAAGTCTAAGAGTGATTCTACAGGAGTGAAAAAAGTCAAAATTTTTGAATCTTTAAACTTTGCAGGAAGCTACAACTTTGCCGCTAAAGATCATCCGTGGTCCGTATTTTCAATCAATGGACAGTCTTCTTTTTTCAACAATAAACTTACGGTAAATACCAGTCTGGCACTGGAACCTTATAAAATTGACTTCTCATCAGGACAGGATACAGGAATAAGAACAGAACAGTTCGGGCATTTCAGTGTACAGGGATTCAACGTTCAGTTGTCTTATCCTTTAAGCAGCGAAATTTTTGGAGAGAAGAAAGATTATGCTAAAAAGTATTCGTCCAAAGGAGAAGTCAGAAATGAAAATTATTATTTTGATGATGATCATTATGCTCACTTTGATCAGGCATGGACTTTGAATATTAGTGCCAATTATGCCTACTCAAAAGGATTAAGCAGGTTTGGTAATAAAATTGCATCTTTAGGTTTGGATGGTAGTATTAAACTTACCCCTTACTGGAATATCAACGGAAGTACGCATTATGATATGGTGACTAAAGAATTGGCGTATACAAGAATTGGTTTTTCAAGAGATCAGCGAAGTTTTACCATCAATTTCAACTGGGTTCCTTTCGGGCAGTATAAAGTATATGACTTCTTTATCGGGATCAAAGCCAATATCTTAAGTGATGCATTGAAGTACAAAGACAGAAGCTTTACCCAGCCTAATGCACCTTTCTAATATCAGATTGGCATTTGAGAATATAAATTTTATATTTGCAAGCAAAATAAATTCTAATGAAGTCACTGCTAACGAGATTTTCTTTTTAATGAATACTGTAGATGTGACTGCCTATAACTTTAGAAAAAATAATATCCACATATGAAACAAATAATCAACACAGTTAATGCACCTGCAGCTATCGGACCTTATTCACAAGCTAATATGGCAAATGGAGTTTTATATATCTCCGGACAGATTCCTGTAGATCCTGCAACTGGTAAATTGGTAGAAGGAATTGAAAAGGAAACGCACCAGGTAATGAAAAACCTTGAAGCGATCCTTACTGAAGCAGGTATGACTTTTAAAAATGTTGTAAAAGCTACCATCTTCCTTAAGAGTATGGATGATTTTGCTGTAATGAATGATATCTATGCTTCTTACTTAGATTCAGAAAGCTACCCGGCCCGTGAAACCGTACAGGTTTCTTGCCTGCCTAAAAATGTGGATATCGAAATTTCTATGATTGCACATCAGGATTAATGAATTTTATAAGAAATACAATTGCGGTTCTGGTAGGTCTTGGTATTGCCGGACTTATTATTACTCTTGGTATAAGGGTGTTTCCGCAATGGGTAACTTTTGAGGCTTTTGCTCCGTTTGAGCACTGGCAAAGGTTTCTTTTCAGCATGAAAGATGACAAGGCATTTTTCGGCTTCCTGTTGTTTATTTCCGGTCTGGGAACTACAATTGGAGGAGTCGCAACAGCTATTATTGTAAAATATGCTAAAGTAGCCTATGCTATTCTGATCGGATTCATTATGCTCTTTATCGCAATGCTGGATGTTATTATTTTTCCTTATCATCCCACATTTTATAAGATCTCTATTTTCCTTACATTTTTTCCGTTTTCCTGGATTGGAGGTAAGATTGTAGAAGTGATTTATGAGCGGAACAGGAAGAAAATAATTTCTGAAAAAATGAATAAGCCTAAATAAAATATAAAAAAACGCTGCAGATTTCTGCAGCGTTTTTTTGTTGATATGAAAACCAATTTGTTTTCTGATTAAGGCATTTTAAATCCTTTCGTATAAATTCTTCCGTAGTCATCCACAAATTTTACCTGTACATTCCCCTGATATTTCTCCAGAGTCTTTTCTACATCTTTTTGTGAATTTACTGGTTTGCCATTTACTTCAATGATGATGTAGTTGTCAACGATCCCGATTTTAGCCATTTCGCTGCCTTCAGATACATTTTTCGCTACAACACCACTGTTCAGTCCATATTCTGTTTTGAAACGCTCTGTAAGAGGATCAAATTCAGCTCCGATTTTTTCAGTCACACTTAGGTCGGCTTTCGTTCTGGTAGAAGTTCCTCCTTTCTGGTCTCTAAGTGTTACAGAAGTAGTTCCTTCTTTACCATTTCTTACATAAGTCACCTGTACTTTATCTCCAGGACGCTTGCTTCCGATGGACATTGAAAGATCAGCAAAATCTGTGATGTCGTAGTTGTCTACTTTGGTGATTATATCTCCTTTTTTCAATCCTGCATCTTCAGCACCACTGTTTTCACCAAATCCTGTAATATAGATTCCTGAACCTACTTTTAGAGTTGTTTTAAACTGTTTGTTGTATGAAGTTACCAATTGATCATTTGAAAGATCTAAAGACTGAACTCCAAGGAATCCTCTCTGTACAATTCCGAATTTCTTGATATCCTCAACAATTTTTCTTGCCAGATTGGCAGGAACAGCAAATCCGTATCCCTGGTAATATCCTGTAGTAGACTGAATCGCTGAGTTGATCCCGATAAGTTCCCCATTCGTATTCACCAAAGCTCCTCCTGAGTTACCCGGATTAATGGCTGCATCGGTTTGAATGAAACTTTCAATAGGATTCGTTGCTTTTCCCTGGCTTCCCAGAATTCCGATACCTCTTCCTTTAGCAGAAACAATACCAGCGGTTACGGTAGAATTTAATCCCAATGGATTTCCTACTGCCAGTACCCATTGTCCTACATCAATATTGTCTGAGTTTGCAAAATTTAAATAAGGAAGACCTTTTTCTTCAATCTTTAATAAAGAGATATCCGTATTAGGGTCTGTTCCCACCAATGTTGCAATATATGATTTCTTGTTGCTCAACACTACTTCCAGCTTATTAGCACCTGCTACAACGTGGTTATTGGAAATGATATAACCGTCTGGAGAGATAATTACACCGGAACCCATTCCTGATGGCATATTTTCAGGAGCCTGCTGTTGCTTCTGTCTTTGCTGGCCTCTTCCTCCGAAAGGATCTCCAAAGAAAAAGTCGAACAAGTCCTGTTCTGAAGCCCTGCTTGCTGTTCTGCTTTGGTAATTCTTAATGGTAACTACAGCGGGAACGGTTGTTTTCGCTGCTTTTACAAAATCATCACCTACAGCTCCTGTATTCATTCCTGCGAATGAAGTATTAGGTGCAGCGGTTGTAAAATAAGATTGATCTCCATTATTGGAGTTGTGTCCGAAATAATGTAAACCTCCAACGGTAGTAGCTCCGGAAATGACTCCAACTACTGCAAATGGTAATAGTTTTTTTAAAGTACTCTTCATTGTATATCTTTCTTGTTTATTAATTAATTTCTTTTTTATGTTTTTGAGTAAACAAATTTAATGTTAAATAAGTAAGCAATTAGTATGCTATGTTTCAATTTTAACTAAAATTTAACGGCTATTATATCAATTTGTGTCTTATGTCATAATTGTTAATGCCAGAGTTAACAAAACTTAAAAAAAAATTAAAGAAAATATGACAGAATGTTGGTTAAAATATGCTGGATTTTTTACTCTTTTATTACGCATTGTTTACTTCTGATCACGGATTGTTCACAACTCGTGATTTCTGTCATCAATATACTTAATTCTAAAATTCTTATCTTTGCAAAAATTTTATTCTCACTTAAAACGTTTATAGCATGCAACTGTATAACACCTTAAGCGCAGAAGAAAGAGCTCAACTTATTGATGAAGCCGGTAAAGACCGTCTTACTTTGTCTTTCTATGCGTATGCCAAAATCGAAGACCCCAAAAAATTTCGCGACGAATTATTTATAGCCTGGAATGCCCTTGACGCCCTTGGCCGTATTTATGTTGCAACAGAAGGAATCAATGCTCAGATGAGTGTTCCTGCAGACCAGTTTGAGGCTTTTCGAGATACGCTGGAAGTGTATGACTTCATGAAAGGAATCCGTTTGAACGTAGCGGTAGACCAGGACAATTACTCTTTTTTAAAATTAACCATAAAAGTCAGAAACAAAATTGTTGCTGACGGTTTGAATGACGAGACTTTTGATGTTACCAACAAAGGAATTCACTTAAAAGCTCAGGAATTCAACAATCTCCTTGAAGATCCAAATACTATCGTAGTAGACTTCAGAAATCACTACGAAAGTGAAGTAGGACATTTTGAAGGAGCTATTACTCCGGATGTGGAAAACTTCAGAGAAAGTTTACCAATTATTAATGAGCAGTTACAGGATTTTAAAGAAGATAAAAACCTGTTGATGTACTGTACCGGAGGAATCCGTTGTGAAAAAGCCAGTGCTTACTTCAAACATCAAGGGTTTAAAAATGTTTATCAATTAGAAGGCGGAATTATTGAATATACCCGCCAGATCAAAGAAGAAGGAATAGAAAGTAAGTTTATCGGTAAAAACTTTGTATTTGACCACCGTTTGGGAGAAAGGATTACTGATGATATCATTGCCCAGTGTCACCAGTGTGGAAAACCTTGTGATAATCATACCAACTGTGCGAATGATGCTTGCCATCTATTGTTTATCCAGTGTGATGACTGTAAAGCAGCCATGGAAAACTGCTGTTCTACAGAATGTCTGGATACGGTACATTTACCTTGGGACGAGCAGCTAAAATTAAGAAAAGGACTGCAGGTTGGGAATAAAGTATTCAGAAAAGGAAAATCTGATGCCTTGAAATTCAAAAATTCAGGGGATTTAACTGATAAACCTTTAGCGAAAGCTGAAACAAAAAATATCCGTCAAAAGATTGCTGTTAAAAAAGAATTGATCGGGAAGGCTGAACACTACTTCTCAAAATCAAAAATTGCACAGTTCTTAATTGAACATAAAGACTTGTCAGTTGGAGATAAAGTATTAATTTCCGGTCCTACAACTGGTGAGCAGGAAGTTACTATTACTGAAATCTATGCGAACGGAGGTCCTTGTGAAACAGCAAAAATTGGAGATCAGATTACCTTCGAGCTTCCATTTAGAGTTCGTTTATCTGATAAACTGTACAGAATTGTGCAAAATGCATAATCCGGAATAAGCGATAAAGCTGCAAAAGCTTGTCAGGTACAAATTATTTCAGTTCAAATAACTTAATAATTATGCTAAAAGCTGAGCTTAGAAAAAAATACACTCAAAAAAGAAAAGCCTTGTCTCCTGATGAGGCTTTCTTGTTATCAGAGAATATTTTCGAAAATTTCATTCATTATTTCAATCCAAAAGAATCGGAAAAAGTACATGTTTTTGTCCCAATTCCGGTAAGAAAGGAAATTGATACCCAAATCTTCATACACTATTTTCTGGCTCATAATATCCGTGTTTATGTGCCTAAAATTGTAGGTGATCAACTTATTAATATAGAAGTTTTTGAAGAAACAGTCTTTGAGACCAATAATTGGGGGATTTCTGAGCCTGTTTCCAATGAAGATTCCGGTGAGAATGCATTTGATTATGTGATTACGCCTTTGTTGTATTGTGACAAAAAAGGAAATAGGGTAGGATATGGCAAAGGGTTTTATGATGGATTGTTTCAAAATGTGTCCGCTGAGACCAAAAAAATCGGAGTCAATTATTTTGACCCCGATGAATATGTGGATGATGTCTGGGAAAATGATATTCCCCTGGACTATTTGGTTACTCCTACTAAAGTACTGTCATTCTTAAGCGGTTTGGAATAAAAATCTAAAAAGTAAAACTTAAATTCTTTTTTAAGCTTGGACGTTGAAAGCAGGATGTATTGTGCGTTCTTTTCAAAGCTTCCCAAAGACTTGTTTTTATTGTCAAAGTACTCCACATTGAACTTGGCGTAGTCTAAGGTGTCCTTTTTATAGAATTCTTTATACACATTCAGGTTGCTGACCTTTGCTGATTTTGCTTTCAGGCTGTCCAGTTCCTTCAATAATCTTTTAAAAGTCAGAGAATCCGGTTTATGGAAATAACTTTCCATCTGTGAGTAAATAACCGTATCTATTTCTGTATTTCTGTTTCCGCTAAGGTATAGGGTAGACAGATCCAGGAGTTCCTGAACTTTTTGTTTAGTAATGGAATTGATTGCCTGCATGCTGTCCATTTGTACTGCAGGATAGCTTTTTTCATTGTTGCTGTTTCGTAGTTTATCGAGGTCGCTTACCTCTGAGGTTTTATTATTACAGGCAATAAATAATGTCAGAAGCACGGTGAAAATTAAAAAATTACTTATTCTTTTCATCTGTGGTAGCAATTTTAAATTTGATGGATACAATCTTACCTTTGTTATCCTTTTTCATTTCTATTACATTCAGGTTTTTCAGAGAAGTGGTAGGGGTGGTTACCAATGTGATATATTTCTGCTTATTCAGGCTTTCTATACCATACGTATCATTGTCATAAACCTGGTAGATTACAGCATTATTACTGATCAGGTTTTCCAGCTGATTTCTTTTCTGCTTAATAAGAGCAACCTGTTCATCAGGATTTCCTCCTTTAATGTCTTTTATAGAGAAATAATAAACGGCCATCTTATAATCATCCGGTTTTAGCTCGATTTTTTCTTCTTCCGGAGCATTTTCAAGATTTCGATTTACCTCCAGAGGCTCGTAGAAAGGAGCGCTGATTCGCATTTTTAGATTTTTATCCTTCGTAGAATAATAAAAACACTCGCCCGGCTTTATTTTATACATCAACGGAGACTCATTTTCTTTCACCACCATTATTTCCAATGTATTGATAACGGAAACTCCTCTGTCTTTATCAATGAAACAATATTTGTAAGTTTTTGAAAAAAGTACATCCTTAAATCCTAAAAGACCGGTAATGGTAATCAAAACGGAAGTAACAAGTGCCCAGGCATTCTTTTTGAAGAAATTTTTCTTAAGCGGAACCGATGAAATTTCAATTTCATTAGTTGTTGTGTTGTTTTTTGTAACGTTTTGATTATCAGTATTTGATTTTTGTAAATCAGTGTTTTGTGGGGTGTTTATTTCGGGTTTTTTAGGCTGAATTTCTGTTTTTGGAAGTTCAGGTGCCGAAGAAACTGTTTTTTCTAGTTCATTGATTTCTTCTTCCTCCAGATTTTCATTTTCCAGTAATAATTCACCGGCAAAAAGATGTTGTTTTTTGAATTCATACCACGAGTCATAACCTGTATAAATACTCAATAAATTGAGCATATCTATTCTTGGCAATTTAGTAACAGGTGAAGTTTTAAAATAGGTGTAAAATGACTTTTCACTGATGTTACCTTTTGCTTTTTTCCGCAGGTCTTCCTGGAAATATATAATATCTATACCCTTCCACTTGGAGATATCATCCTGTGAAGGGGTATATTCTTTTAAGTATTGACCCTGAACTTCCTTTTTTAGCTGTTCAAAGTGTAATAGATCTAAATCTGTCAATTTTTCAAAAAGTAATTAAATTGTTGATTATCAGCTATGTTTTTTTGTAAAACTATTTTACAAAGGTATTACAATTATTTTTCATAGACAAATTTTCTAACTGCTCTACCTTTGTCTTGTTCAAATAACAGAACAGAAGAAAATTTTATAAAACAATATTAACAAAATTAAATTTAATTTATTATGAAAAAGTCATTATTCGTAGCTGCTATCGCTGCAATCTCTCTAGTTGCTTGTAAAAAAACTGAAGCTACTGCTACTGAAGGTACAACTGATTCTGCTGCTGCTACTGTAGCTGATTCTGCTGCTGTAGTTTCTGATTCAGCTGCTAAAGTTGTTGATTCTGCTGCAACTACTGCTGTAGAAGCTACTAAAGATGCTGCTGCTGCTACTACTGCTGCTGGTGCTGAAGTTGCTAAAGATGCTGCTAAAGGAGCTGCTGACGCTGCTAAAGGTGCTGCTGATGCTGCTAAAGGAGCTGCTGATGCTGCTAAAGATGCTGCTAAGAAATAATTCTAGCATACGCTTAACAATAAAAGAACCGTTTCACCCAGTGAAACGGTTTTTTTGTGCTTAGTCATTGCGAGCCAAAGGCGAAGCAATCTTATATTATTAGAAGGATAAACTATTGTCTATCCTTTTTTCTGTCTTAAAGATTCATAGCAGGTAATCGCTACTGCATTGCTCAGGTTAAGAGAATCAATACTTCCGGCCATAGGAATCAGCGTGTTTTTTCCCTTTCCGATCCAGAAATCGCTCAATCCCGAATGTTCTGTACCGAATAATACCGCCGAACGTTGTCTGAAATCTCTTTTATAAAGGTCTTCAGCACTTTCATCCATGAGCGTAGTGTAGATATTGAAACTATTCTTTTGCAGGAATTCCAATGTTTCTTCATTTTCAGCCTGATATACTTCCATTCCAAAAAGACATCCTACACTGGATCTGATTACATTAGGGTTGTAGAAATCGGTTTTCCCATCAGCAACAATCAATGCATCTACTCCAAATGCTTCACAGCTTCTTAAAATAGCACCAAGATTTCCTGGTTTTTCCACTCCTTCCACAATAATTACTGTAGAATTTTCTTTAGGAACAAATGAAGAAAGTGGCGTTTCTTTGGCGTGGTAGATCCCGATAATCCCTTCAGAACTTCCTCTGTACGCTATTTTTTCATATACTTTTTCACTTACATAATGAATTTTTCCACCGGGAAGGGTTCCTTTAAAAATATTTTCACAGATAAAGAACTCCATCGGTTCAAAATCATACTGCATGGCTCTTTCATTTTCCTGTTGGCCTTCTACTACAAAAACTTTTGATTTTTTACGAAATCTGTTGTCAGTAAGGAGCTTAGTGACATTTTTTATTTTATCGTTTTGAAAACTTTCTATCAACATTCCGCAAAATTATGCAAAATTTATGATTGAACTTCCCTGGTTTTCATAAAAAGGCTTTTCCATTTAACTTCAAATGAAATTTATTTTTCTTTTTACACAAAACTTAAATCTGAACTTTCTGTGGTAAGCGACTTCTTTATGAGGATTAGCTGTCTGACGGTTCAATAAGATTACTATTATCGATAAGACTTTGAGGCAGTTCTTTTTTGTTTTTAATTCCTAATGACTTCAGCTTTTGAGTTTGGGTAATGAGATTGTCATTTCCGGTGTGAAGTTGTTTGTAGGCATCATTATATACATTCTTTGCCTGATCCAGATTTCGCCCTACTTTTTCCAGGTTTTCCACAAAACCTACAAATTTGTCATACAGTCTTGCTCCGCGATCAGCAATTTCTATAGAATTTCTATTCTGATATTCACGTTTCCAAAGATCAGCGATCAGTTTAAGAGAAGTGATCAGATTGCTTGGATTAAGCAGAAGTATTCTTTTTTCATAAGCATAGTTCCATAGATTATGATCAGCCTGCATGGCTGCAATATAGGCTGGTTCACTAGGAATAAACATCATGACGAAATCCATAGACTTGTCGTAGTCGTCATAAGCTTTTTGACTTAGCTGTGAAATGTGTTTTTTGATAGATCCAAGATGCTGGCTCAGCTTTATGGCATACACGTCCGGATCGGTTTCGTCTACCAAATCTGTAAAGGCAGTCAGGGATACTTTGGAATCAATGATGACATTTCTTTCATCCGGATATTTTATCACTGCATCGGGGCGCATTTTTTTTCCGGAGAATTCGGAGAATAAAGCGTTATTGTCTTCATCGCGTAATTCATGTTCCAGAAAATATTCTCTTCCTTTTACCAGCCCGGATTTTTCAAGAATGCTTTCAAGGATCATCTCACCCCAGTTTCCCTGAGTTTTGCTTTCTCCTTTCAGAGCGCGGGTAAGTTTTTTGGCATCATCAGAAATCTGTTGGTTCAGTTCTGCCAGTTCCTTCACTTTTTCAGCGAGGGAGAATCGTTCTTTATTTTCCTTTTCGTAGGCCTCGTTGACTTTATTTTTTAAATCAGCAATTTTCTCCTGAAAAGGCTCCAGAATGTTTTTTAAATTATTCTGATTTAAAGTGGTGAATTTCTCTGTTTTTTCTTCTAAAATTTTGTTCGCAAGGTTTTCAAACTGAAGTTTTGATTCTTCCTGGATCTTGATAATTTCTTCTTTCTGAGTGTCAAGAGATTTTTGGAGAACTTCATTTTTTGCTGAAAGTTCGGAGTTTTTTGCAAAAATAGACTGCTTTTCAAGAATATGGGTTTCTATCTGCGAAGCTTGTCTTTGATTGGTTTGTTTTAATTCCTGAAACTGAGTGCTTAAAGAAGCATATTCGGCAGAAATTTTAGAAAATTCATTTTTCAAATCATCCAAATGGTCCTGCTGTAGGATATTGGCTTCCTTCTCTTTATTGATATTTTGATTAAGTTCCTGAATCTTAAGATTGGAATTTTCAAGATCAGACTGGTTTTTAATAGATAAGGTATTCAGCTCGTCATAAGAACTCCTTGAAACCATTGATGATTTCAGTGCAAAATATAATATAACAGCGCCCAGTACACCACCGGCAACCAACCCAATAATTAAATATATCATCTCCATCTTCCAAAATTATGAAAAAAGGCTGGAAGCTGCATGGACAATAATAGGTGTTTGTTCTACTATTTTAAAAGATGGATGAAATGCCTGAGACTATTTGATAAAGCTTCATTACTTCTCTCTTCCAGCCTCCGGCTTCCTTTCTTAATTAGAATACCTATATTTATAGGAAATTTCAGAGACTTATGAATATTTTGTTGGTAGAAGATGATCAAAGAATCAGCAATTTCCTGATAAAAGGCCTTTCCGAGGCTGGATATAATACGACGCTTGCAGATTCCGGGGAAAAGGCTCGTGAACTTCTTCATACCTATGATTTCGATATTATTTTAATGGATATCATGCTTCCCGGACTGGATGGGATGCAGCTTACCCAGATTATCAGATTTAAAGGAAATTATACTCCGATTTTAGTTTTAAGTGCATTGAACAGTCCGGATGACAAGATCAAAATGCTGGATATGGGTGCGGATGATTATTTATCTAAACCTTTCCATTTTGAAGAACTGATTTCAAGGATTAAAGCTTTAACAAGACGCAATAAACTGAGCTATCAGAAAGAAGACCAGTATCTGTCATGTGGAAATATCACCATTGATACAGACCTTCATAAGGTTACCCAGAATGATAAGGAAATTGAGTTTTCTCCTACAGAATACAAGCTTTTCACTTTCCTTATGGAGAATAAAAATAAAGTGCTGAGCAGAACCCAGATCTTACATAAAGTGTGGGGAATTGATTTTGATAATACAACGAATGTAGTAGACGTTTATATTTCCTACGTGCGTAATAAGATTGACGAAACAGAACAGAAAATAATCCATACGGTGAAAGGAACCGGCTATTTGATTAAAGACTGAAAATGACTCTCAGAAACAGGTTTACCCTTATTTCAAGCCTTTCGTTCGGCATTGTTTCTATCATCACATCTGCGGTGATATTCTTTGCTTATTATGACAGTACCAAGATTTTTTATTTTGAAAAGCTTAGAAATACGGCTCTTATTTCTGCTATTTATTACCTTGAAAAAGATGAGCTTCCAAAAGACCGTCATGCTCAGATCAAAAAAGAATATAATCACCTGATTCAGAATAACAGGGTAGCGGTTTACAATCAGCATAACGAAGTTACCTTTGGACATAATGTGAATGATAAAAATATAAAGCTTTCTCATCTGCAGGCTGTCCGAAATAATAAAGGAATTCAGTTTATGTCTGATAATCAATTCTACTATGGAATTTTTTATCCGGATAATCAAGGTGATTTCGTGGTTTTTGTAAAATCATCAAACGATTCTTTTCAATCACAGATATTGAGGCTTGCCATTATTATGCTTTCTGTACTGGTAGTGGGTTTGCTGGCAATTTACTTTCTGAGCAGGTATCTTTCTAAGGTGGTTTATAAACCTATTTCCAATGTTGTAGAACGTATTAATAAAGTGGATTACAATAATATTTCTACGGCAATTACTTCTACCAATACCAATGATGAAATTGAAGATCTTATAAAATCTTACAATAAACTGTTGGGAAGGATTTCTGAAAATGTTCTCTTACAGCAGAATTTTATTAATTATGTTTCTCATGAGTTTAAAACTCCGCTGGCAGCAATTTCCGGAAACCTGGAAGTCTTTGCCCAAAAGGATAGAACTCCGGAAGAATATAGAGAAGTGGCAAAAGAATCATTAGATCATGTTTATGAGATTGAAAATATTTTAAACAATCTTCTGCTGATGTCCGGAATGTCTAAACTGGAATCTTCTCATAAACTGATGAGAGTGGATGAGCTGATCTGGAAAATCTATGAGAAATTAGAACCGAAAGCAAAAGAAAACAATTCATCCATTAAAATACAGCTTCAGGTAACAAAACCTGCTTTGTTGGAATTTCCGGGAAATGAAACTCTGCTATATTTGGCATTATATAATATTGTTGAAAATGCGATCAAGTATTCTTATGATAAACCTGTAGTGATTGTATTATCAGAGAAAAACAGCCAGTTGTATATTGAAGTAAGAGATGAAGGAAGGGGAATTCCAGCGGATGATCTTATGAAAATAGCTGAGACTTTTTACAGGGGAAAAAATGTAGACACAGTGAAAGGCAGTGGAATTGGTTTATCCCTTTCTAAAAGTATTTTTGATCATCATCATATTGCAATGAAAATTGATTCCGTTGTAAATGTTGGGACCAGTGTTCTTCTTGAATTTCCAGCTCATTCTTGATTTTTTCTCCCACAGATTTTCCAGATCTCGCAAATTGATAATTTTAGATTCATTTTAAATCTTAAAAATCTGTGTCATCCGTGAAATCTGTGAGAGATTTGAATATTCAATAGGAGCGGTTTTTAACCCACTTACAAAATGCATTCAAAATCCTTCGGCTTCAGCCAAAACATATTAATTCAACACACTTCCCAGGAATAAAAAAAGTTCTAATCAAACTCTAATGTTGAACTAACCGAATTCTAATTTTCTTTACAATTCCCTCTAATATTAGACAAATAGCTTTGTAGTCATAAATAAAAGACCCTTGAAGAAGCTATTTTTTACCCTATTTTATATTCATTGTTTCAGTTTCTTTTCAGCGCAGATTTCAGATACTATGAAAATCAGCAGAAAGGAGGCTGAAACTATTTTTCTGGCTAAAAACCTCGACCTCATTGCACAGAAGCTTGAAATTTCCCAAGCTGAAGCAAGAGCGGTTCAGGCTAAATACTGGCCTAATCCTACATTGAGCATCAGTGAAGTAAACCTATGGAGAACGTATGATATTGAAGAGCAGCCGGCGCTGATCGGAAATTGGGGAAAGAATACCCAAATCTCTGCAGAGATAGAGCAGGTGATTCAGACAGCAGGTAAAAGACGAAAAAATATCGAGCTGCAGAAAATAGAAGTGGAAGGCGAGAAGTACGAATTGCAGGAAGTTTTACGTGAGCTTAAAAAAACACTTAGAAATACCATTACCGAAATTCTTTACAATCAGGAACAGCAGAAAATTTATCAGGGACAGATTGCTTCCATTGAGAAACTAACAAAATCCTATAACAATCAACTGAATTTGGGCAACATCAGTAAAGCTGAATATGTCCGCCTAAAAGCACAGGAAATTGAATTTAAAAAGAAACTGATTTCATTAAAACAGGAAATCGAGGATCAGCAGGTAGAGCTTAAAGCTTTATTGATGCTGCCTTCCCAGTCTTATCTGGTTATATCGGATTCATTTGTGATGCCCGAAAAACAACTTTCCGAATTAGAGGTTGCCCAATGGATGGAAAAAGCAAAAGAAAACCGTCCTGATATCATGATTTCAAGGAATAAAGAAAAGCATGCGGCTAAAAATCTGGAGATTCAAAATGCTATGAAAACTCCCGATGTCGCCGTTTCTATTGGCTATGACCGCGGAGGAAATATCATGAAAGATTTTATAGGATTAGGTGTCTCTATGGATCTTCCCATTTTCGACCGCAATAAAGGAAATATTCAGGAAGCGAGGCTTGAAATTGAGAAAAGTAAACTTGAGACCCGTAAAAACATGCTGAAGTCTGAGAATGAAATTGTCTCTGTTTTCAGAAACTATATCCGTACCCAACAGGTTTCAGAAGAAATTGATGAAAATTATGAATCTACACTTGATGGCTTGCTGGTAAGTCATGAGAAAAATTTCAGACTAAGAAATATCAGCATGCTGGAATACATGGATTTTCTGGATACCTACATCGGAAATAAAATGATCATTCTGGATACTAAAAAAGAACTTAATCAATACTACGAAAACCTGCAGTATGTTGTAGGACAAGATTTATAAGATATGAACAAAAATATTACCCAATACATTGCTGCAGCTTATCTGTCTGCTCTCATGATCTTTACAGGCTGCGCCGGAAAAGAAGAAAATAAAGAAGCCGATAAAGCTTACTGCATCAGCAAAGAACTTAAAAAAGATATTAAGCTGGTTAAAGCAGAAATGCTTCCCATAGAAGAAAGTATCACCCTTACCGGAGAGGTGGAAAGTAATTCAGATAAAACGGTTCCTTTTGTAAGTCTTGTGGACGGAGTGGTGATTGATACCTATTTCTCTCTTGGCGATTATGTGAAAAAGGGACAAACCCTGGCAAGTGTAAAAAGTACGGCTGTGAATGAAATGCAGGATGATACCCAAACTTTACAGGCACAGTTGGCAGTAGCCAAAAGAAAGCTGTCTTCTGTAGAAGCCATGTATAAAGATGATATTGCTTCACAGAAAGATTTACAGGAAGCCCGTTCGGAAGTTGCCATTTTGCAATCTAATATTTCCAAAACACAGAAAAATATGCAGCTGTATTCAGCAGGAGGAAATACCATTCAGATAAAAGCTCCGGCAGACGGATATGTTATTTCAAAGAATATTGCTAAAGGAATGCCTGTTACTGCTGGTGGAGATCAGCTGTTTACGATTTCCAATCTGGATAAAGTCTGGGTCATGGCTAATGTATACGCAACCAATATGAGACATGTTTATGTAGATCAGCCCGTAGTGGTAAAAACACTGGCCTATCCGGATGACAGCTTTTCAGGAAAGATCAATAATATTTCCCAGGTTTTCAACGAAAATGAAAGGGTTCTCAAAGCCAAGATCATTATGGATAATAATGGAATGAAGCTAAGACCCGGAATGTCTGCAGATGTTGTATTACCCGTTAACTCACAAAACAAAAGTGCATTGGCTATTCCTGCAAAAGCTTTGATTTTTGATAACAACCAAAGTTATGTAGTGGTTTACAAAAAGGACTGTGAACTGGAAATAAGACCTGTGACGGAAATAGCTTCCAACAGTCAGTATATTTATGTAGAAGGAAATTTGAAACCGGGTGAAAATGTGATTGCTTCCAACGGATTGCTGATTTATGAAAACCTGAAAAACCAATTAAATAACTCCACGAAGTAATGCGAAAATTTGTACAGAATATAGTTTCCTTCTCTTTAAAAAACTCATTGATTGTTCTTCTGGGAACTTTCCTATTGCTGGCCGGAGGAATCTATTCTTATTTACATACCCCCATTGAAGCATTTCCGGATGTTACCAATACCAGAGTAAGAGTCATTACCCAATGGCCTGGAAGAAGTGCTGAAGAAATAGAAAAATTTGTCACCATACCTATTTCCAAGGAAATGAATGCTATTCCGAATAAAACTTCGGTACGGTCTATTTCCCTATTTGGATTATCAGTGGTGACTGTTATTTTTGATGATCATGTCAATGATTTTTATGCACAGCAGTATGCTTCCAATAAACTAGGAAATGTAGAACTTCCTGGCGGAGCAGAATATAGTATTGAACCTCCGTCCGGAGCTACCGGTGAAATTTACCGGTATATTATCAAGAGTAAACTTCCCATCAAAGAAGTGACGGCAATCCAGGATTGGGTGGTAGAAAGAGAATTACTTGCGGTTCCCGGTGTTGCTGATGTGGTAAGCTTTGGAGGTGAAGAAAAAACATATGAAATAAAAATTAATCCTACGGAATTACACAATTACGACCTTTCCCCCCTGGATGTGTATGAAGCAGTTTCGAAGAGTAATATTAATGTAGGAGGAGATGTAGTGGCAAAAGGTGATCAGGCTTATGTAGTGCGGGGGATTGGTCTTTTGGAGAAAAAAGAAGATATTGAGAATATTCAGATTGAGGTAAAAGGTTCTACTCCTATTTTGGTAAAGCATGTTGCTGAAGTAAAAATTTCGGCAAAACCAAGATTAGGACAGGTAGGATACAACAAAGAAAATGATGTTGTAGAAGGAATTGTCATCATGCTTCGTGGTGAAAATCCAAGTGAAGTGATTGCGAAACTGAAAGATAGAATAGAGCAGTTGAACGGAGGAGAACTTCCCGGTGATGTTCAGATTGTTCCGATCATTGACCGTACAGAATTGGTAAATACTACTGTTCATACTGTTTCCAAAAACCTTATTGAAGGAGTTATTCTGGTTTCCATCATTGTATTTATATTCCTCTACAACTGGAGAACAACTTTCATTGTAGCATCGGTAATTCCTTTGGCTTTCTTATTTGCAATTATTATGTTGAAAATTCAGGGACTTCCGGCAAACCTGATTTCCATGGGAGCACTGGATTTCGGACTGCTTCTGGAAGGAACGCTGGTCATTGTTGAACATGTCTTTGTCGCCCTCGAACTTAAAGCCAAGAAGATAGGGCTGAAAAGATTCAACAAAATTTCAAAACTGGGAATTATTAAGAAAAGTGCCGGAAGTGTAGCAAGTTATATTTTCTTCGCCCTGTTGATTCTTATCGTTGCCCTGATGCCGATTTTCTCTTTCCAGAAAGTGGAAGGAAAAATGTTCTCACCGTTAGCATTTACGCTTGGATATGCGTTGTTAGGATCATTGATCTTAAGCTTAACCTACGTTCCGGCAATGTGTAAACTGTTACTGACTAAAAATATTGAAGAGAAAGAAAACTTTATCTCAAGGTTCTTCAGAGTTAATATCTACAGAATCTATGAGTTCAGTGACCGTCACAAAAAAGGATTCATGATTGGCTTTGTTGCTTTACTTGCCATTTGTGGATGGAGATTTTCAAATTACGGATCCGAATTTTTACCAAAACTGAACGAAGGAGCCATCTACGTGAGAGCAACTCTTCCCAACAGTGTCAACTTGGATGAATCTGTACGGTTGACCAAAGAGATGAAGGAGATTCTCATGAAATATGATGAAGTGAAATTTGTCATGACCCAGACAGGCCGTCCCAATGACGGAACTGATCCCACCGGATTTTTTAATATTGAATTCAACATTCAGCTGAAGCCGGAAAACGAATGGAAGAAAAAAATATCCAAAGAAGAACTCCTTGAAGAAATGAGAGTTTCTCTTGAAAAGTATCCTGGTATCAACTTTGGATTCAGCCAGCCAATACAGGATAATGTGGAAGAATATGTTGCAGGAGTAAAAGCTCCGCTGGTCATTAAAATTTTCGGGAATGATCTTTTCGAACTTGAAAATTATGCCAATAAAGTAGCCAATTCCATCAGAACAGTTCCGGGAATATCCGATGTGAATGTTTTTAAAAATATTGGATTGCCGGAATTGAGAATACAGCTTCATGATTCTAAAATGGCCAAGTATGGAGTTTCCACAGCAGATGCACAGGCAGTCATCGAAATGACGATTGGCGGACAGGCTGCCACTAAGTTTTATGAAGAAGAAAGAATGTTTGATGTCATGCTGAGATTTGAAAAAGATTACAGGGATACTCCGGAAAAGATGGGGAATATTCTCATCCCGACTCAGGATAATAAAAAAGTTCCGTTGAAAGAAATTGCAACGATTGATTATCATACAGGACCATCATTTATTTACCGTGAAGGAAACAGCAGATACATCGGAGTTGGATTTAATATTGAAGGGCGTGACCTGGGAAGTACCATCAAAGAAGCAAAAGCAAAAGTAGAGAAAGAAGTAAAACTTCCGAAAAACCATAAAATGACCTGGGCCGGAGAATTTGAAAGCAAAGAAAGAGCTGCAAAACAGCTGGCAATGGTAGTACCGATTTCTTTAGTTCTTATTCTGATGCTGTTGTATTTCAATTTCGGAAACATAAAAGATACGCTGATTTCATCCATTACACTGGCATTTGCGTTTATCGGAGGATTTTTATCCCTTTGGTTTACAGGAACCATCTTTGGAATTTCAGCGGGAATCGGGTTCATCATCCTTTTTGGTGTTGCAACGATAGATGGTATCGTCCTGATTGGAGTGATGAAAGAAAATCTCCAAAACAGAATGTCTCTCAAAGAATCCATTGCAGAAGGAGTGAAGAGTAGAATCCGCCCAGTGGTGATGATTGCCCTGATGGGATCTATGGGGCTTCTTCCCGCAGCGATGTCAAACGGAATGGGCTCAGAAATTCAGAAACCTTTAGCCATTATGATTGTTGGAGGATTGATTGTCTGTATGCTGCTGTCCTTTACAATACTGCCTATTATTTTCCATTATGCTTATCGTAAAAAGCATAAAGGAGCAATATAGTTTCTTTTATTTTGTTCATTATGAGGCCGGGATCCGTGAGGAAGATCCCGGCCTTTTTTGTTAAGTATTTTTTGTAGACTCTAAAATCTCAATATTTTTCACCACATCACTGCTTTCACATTTTTTAAGTTCTTTTAAAAGGGCGGGAGTGAGGATCTTCGGGTTCAGAATTTGTGTAGCGACTTTTGCTGCTGCATAATCTACAATACCGGTTACAGATTCTCTTAAGAAAATTGGAGTATTGCATGCAATGACTGCTGTTGCCCATGAGGTGTCTCGTGCTTTGGAAATTGCAAAATCAAGTACCACATTATCCTTTCCGTTAGAGAGTTGGTCAATAAGGTCTACGGGATAACAGATTTTGTTTAAAGACTCCTGCACGTTCTGATTAATAGAAGCAATGACATTATTAATATTTTCAAAATCTTTTTTCAAAGGATTTATTTTCCGGTAAGGCATTATCGTCGCTGCAGAAATACCCAGATCCAGATTGATGTGAGCATTCATACCCAAAAATATATGCTGCAAAATCAAAAGATTTTTGTTTTTAGCGGCGTCAAATGCAATGTACCATGAATTGGTGCATCTTTTTCCTTTGCTGTAGCTTTCCCATGCCTGAAGGTATCTCTGTGCAAAAGCAATGTCGAGCAATGTCATTCTAGGATTGTCTTCAAACTTTTTTTGCTGGATTCCTTTCAGAACCTGGGCTGTCATGATTCGGTAGGTACAGGCAAAATATCCTGCCGGACTTTGATTTTCTTTACACCAGATAATGATTTCATCCAGTTTTTTCAGAACTTCCTCAATGGTTTTCATGGTAGATTTTTATTTAAAGATATTGAGAAATTATTAGTACAGTATAATATTGCATATTTTTTAATTAATTCCCTTATATATGATTTATGTCATTTTGGCTTTGGGTACAAAGAAGTAAGTTTACAGACTTAAAATAAAAATATGAAAAAACTAAGTTTCTTGTTTGCCAGTATTATATTACTGTTTGCAGCTTCTTGCTCTACTGATGAGCTGGAAAATCCTAACCTAAATGAAAACTCAAAAAAAAATTCAGGGAGAAATTTTGCTAAAAGCGCTGGTGATGGTATCTATGATGTCTTAGGATACGGTTATAATGCCACGGGGGAATATGCTAATTCTAACGCTGCAGGATATCAGGTAATTGATATTGAAAAATTTAAAAACGAACAGGCAGGTAGATTGATCACTGATAATGTATTCTCTCAGGAATACCTTGAAGAGTATGGGGAAAATGCAGAAGCTTATTCAAAAATGGTCTCTACCAAAGTAGGAGCTTCAGCTGGATTCTCTTTATTTAAAAAACTTATTTCGGTTACTTTTAGTTCTGCGGTTAGCAACACTACTACCAACAAATTTGATGCAAAGTACATTTATGGAAGTTATAATCTTTTAATTAAGCAAAGAAGATTTAGATTTAATGCTACTCCTGTCTTATTATCTGATTATTTGACACCGGAGTTTTCCAGTGATTTACAGAATAATAGCCCTGCGCAGATTGTAAACGATTATGGAACCCACGTTGCCATTGATATTTATACCGGAGCTAAGTTAGATGTTATGTTTCAATCTGAAACCACCAATCAAAGCCGTGAAAAAGCAGCCAGAGTGGGAGTTAAAGTTGGGGTAAAGAGTATTTTTGATGCCAATGTTGATAATGACATCGATACTTCAGAATCCAGTAAAAACTTTTCTAGAAAATTATCCTTTAAAACCAGAGGTGGAGATCCATCGAAGAGTTTGGTGGGAGAGCTAAACCTTGACCAGGCAAATCCTAAAATTAATATTTCAAACTGGCAAAACAGCTCAACACCAGCTAATGCAGTGTTGGTAGAATTTGGAAGCAATGGTTTGATCCCTCTTTATGAATTTATTAAAGATCCTGTAAAGAAAGCTCAGTTAAAAGCTTATATAGATCAATATTTAATTGATAATCAGGTGAGACTGGATTATACCAATACTGCAAACCTTGTGAATGGTAATTTTGTTAGAAATCCTGCTACCAACCAGATATTTTTTATGTTTGAAAACAAACTTAGATATATTCAAAGTCCTATGACTCTTTACGGATTGTTTAATATTACCAGTGGTGAAATCGCGACTGTGAGTCCAAGTAATTTGTCAACAGTAGAGCGAGGGGCAGATTTAACACCTGATAATGATCTTAAACAGGATAATTATACCAATAAAATATATATGAGGGAAGGTAATACTTTAAGATATATTCCTAATATTGGTGTCTATAATAAATATCGATTTAATAATAATGCAGTTAAAAAGATAAACGGTACCAATGGTTATATCATCGGCAGCGATATTTTTTAAGGTAAAATTATAATTGTAAAAAAAAGAGACTGTCAGAAAACAGTCTCTTTTTTAATTTATCAGATTACGGGGTGATGGTAATCGGATCTGGAAAAGGTTCAAGAACCAATGGTTTGCACATGGCTGCCGGTTGACAGGTTCCTCCCATACATATAAAATTAGTCATAGTAGTGGTGCCGTCAGGACATCTGATCATGCCTTCACCGTGGCATCCTCCGGGACATTCTGCAGGATAAAGAGTTCCTCCGAATACATTTTTCAAATCTGTTCTTAAAAGTTTTGTTAAGTTCTTTTTCATGGTTTAATTTTTAATTATGATATTGGTTTATCACTTATTTACAGTGAGTTATGTAAGTTATATTGCTTTTTAGCTAAAATAATTAAATTAATTCATTGTGACAAGATGTATTTCTTAAAATAATTGTTTTTTTTAATGATAATGATCTGAAATTCAGAATTTTTTAAAAATAAACCGTATATTTAATTCCATATAAAGAGAGATAAATAGAGGAATCCGAAAATCTTCAAGAGTAGGAAACTAAATTAAACTAAATTAATCATGAAAAATCTAAAAAGCTTAAACAGAAAAGAGTTAAAAACTGTTTTGGGTGGTGCAGCATTAGCTTGTGAGACACCCGTAGATGGAGGTTGTCCGGCAGGATACATATTCTGCAGTAATCCTTATTGCTGTTATCCCCCAAGAAAACCGTATATCTGTTTTGATTAATAAAAAAATCCCTCAATTGAGGGATTTCTTGTTTATTAAGGATTTTCTTTTGCAACTTCATCATGATGTTTAAGATACAAAGGCAGGGCAGCAGAACCGTACCAGGGGAATATTTCATAACTGAAAACACCAGCCTGAACTGCAGGATCTGTTTTTACCCATTGTTCGGCTTCTTCTTTAGATTTGGTATTGAAAATAAACATGCCGCGGTAGTTTTCTTTATTCTTTTCGAGGAAAGGTCCGGCGACAACAATTTTACCTTCATCTGCCAGTTTCCCGATATTGGTCATGTGACCTTTCATGAGTTCGCCCATTTTGGCTTTATCTTCAATCTTAGCGGTACCTGTTGTCAGCATGACAATAGTATAGGGTTTCATTCCATATTTGTCAGCCCCTAAAGATGTAGCCAGTTCCTGATTGTATTTAGGTTTATCTGCTTTCTTTTCCTGAGCAATAGATAATGCTGATAGGAGGAGACCTACGATGAGTAAAGTTCTTGATTTCATCTTGTTTTATTTTGATAAATATAATAAAATCTTAAAGATTTCTGAATTGAATTTCAAATGAAGGCATGATACAAAAAAACCTCGATGGATACGAGGTTTATCTTATTGTTCAGATGAGTTTATTTTAATCTTTTATTCTTAAAAATTCTTTCGCCAGTTCAATCATCTTTGGATCGCCTGTATATTTACCATGTTCGTCAGAAAGTTTTACGGTAGGAATCCATTCTTTATTGGGAGCCTGTACACCGATGAGTTTCATCACAATGTTCATTGGTTTTAATCCCACATCATTGGTAAGGTTGGTTCCGATTCCGAATGAGATCCCAATTTTCCCTCTGCAGTAATTGGTGATTTCTTCTACTTTTTCAAGATTTAATGCATCAGAAAAAATAATATATTTAAACATAGGATTGATGCCATTTCTTTGATAGTGTGCAATGGTTTTGTCTGCAAATTCTAAAGCATCACCACTGTCATGACGCACCCCGTCAAAAAGTTTTGCAAATTTTTTGTCAAACTGCTGGAAGAAAACATCAGTAGTATAAGTATCAGACAGGGCTACTCCAAGATCACCTCTGTAAACATCTACCCAATGTTCCAGTGCCATTTCATTGGCCATTTTGAATCCATATTCAGCAGCATGGAACATAAACCATTCGTGTGCGTGTGTTCCGATAGGTTTTACGCCATACTTCATAGCAAAATGAACATTTGAACTTCCTATAAAGGTAGACTCTTTTTTCTGGGTCAAAGCTTCCATCACCAGATTCTGTACCTTATAAGAATGTCTTCTTCTGGTTCCAAATTCTGCAAATGTTACTCCAAGTCTGCCTAGTGAATCTGCTTTTTCTATCGTCTTGCTCATTACGACCTCATTAGAATCTCTTTCCATGTGGTTCATTTCATAATGCAGCTCGCTGATCAGTGCAAGCAATGGAACTTCCCAAAGGATGGTTCTGTACCAAAGACCTTCCACCGTAACAGAAAGATCGCCTCCTTCCTGATGTATTTTTACTTCGGATGGATCATAATGATACCCTTCTAAAAAATCAAGATAAGGAAGATCTATATAAGGACAGGTTCTCGCCATGAACTTTTTTTCGTCTTTCGTAAGTTTAAGTTCAGCCATCTTATTAACGGCCTCTCTTAAAGCTGCATCAAATCCATCCGGAAAGTGGTGTTTTCCCCTGTTGATAAATTCATATTTTACAATAGAACCCGGGAATAGTTTTACCACTGCATTCTGCATGGTTATTTTATAGAAATCATTATCGAGAATAGAATTTAATCTTACGCCGTTCATAATATGTGTAATTTTAACGCAAATATAAAAATAAAAAATAAAAATCGCCTAAATGTAAGGCGATTTTTTTGAAATATTTCCATGCTTTTGATGGAGTTATTTTCCAAGATAAGAATTGTACATCCAAACTTCTTTCTCCTGTTCCGTAATATAGTCGCTCATCTGAGAGTTGGTACCTTCATCTCCAGCTTTATCTGTAATGTCTAAAAGTTCTCTCTGGAGATCAATGACTACTTTAAATGAATTAAGAATCTGCTCAACACTTTTAGTACCGTCTGTCACTTCTTTACTTTCTTTAATGGTTGCCACCTTTAAATAATCAGAATAATTATGTGCAGGAGTAGCTCCCAGGGTAAGAATTCTTTCTGCAATTTCATCAATTTTTAAAACCAGACTGTTATACAATTCTTCAAACTTTGGGTGAAGGGTGAAGAACTGTTCTCCTTTAATATTCCAGTGAGAACCTCTGGTGTTCTGATAGAATACAGAATAGTTCGCTAACAGTACATTTAATTTTTCTGAAATGTTTTTGCAGTCGGCTTCTTTAAGGCCAATAATACTTGCGTTTTTCATATGTATATATTTATTTTTTTATGGTCGTATACAATCACAGCTTCTATTAAGTGTAGGAAGAAGCTTTGTGGATGTGATAGATCGTTTATTATTTTGTGTACTTCAAATTTACGAAATATCGTGCCGAACACCTCTGATTATTAATAGATGATAACTATAAGAAAGTTTTTAAATATAGTTTGGATATATCGGAGAAGGAGTCCGGAATCTGTTTACAATGAAAAATTTTATACATCATCTTTAAAAAGATAAATTTCATAATTATTTAATATCCATTTTTAAAGCTCCGGAATATAAATTTTTCTGTCTCTTTTCCGCATGTAGATTGTACTTCCATAATGGTACTTATGAAATGTGATTGATTTGGGATGTAAGTATTTGATTTTAATTTTTATATAAGTATTTGCAGATTAAAAAAATATTACTATTTTTGCACCCTAAAATAAAAAGCAATTAAATGCCTACTATTCAACAATTAGTAAGAAAAGGAAGAGCCACGCTTGCCAAGAAGAGCAAATCGGCTGCCCTTGATTCTTGTCCACAAAGACGTGGAGTATGTACGAGAGTATATACTACTACACCTAAGAAACCTAACTCTGCACTTAGAAAAGTAGCAAGGGTAAGACTTTCAAACGGTAAAGAAGTTAACGCCTATATCCCGGGCGAAGGACATAATCTTCAAGAGCACTCGATAGTATTGGTTAGAGGCGGAAGGGTGAAAGACCTACCGGGAGTACGTTACCACATCGTAAGAGGTGCATTAGACACCGCTGGTGTAAATGGAAGAACTCAGAGAAGATCTAAGTACGGAGCTAAGAGACCTAAACCAGGACAAGCAGCTGCTGCTCCTGCAAAAGGAAAGAAAAAATAATCATTAAATAAGGTACAAAAGCAATGAGAAAGACAAAAGCGAAAAAAAGACCGTTGTTACCAGATCCGAAATTTAATGATCAATTGGTAACGAGATTCGTAAACAACTTAATGCTAGACGGTAAGAAGTCTATCGCATTCAAAATTTTCTATGATGCATTAGAGATCGTAGAAACTAAAAAAGGAGATAACGAAAAAACTGCACTTGAAATCTGGAAAGATGCACTTACAAATGTAATGCCTCACGTAGAAGTACGTTCTAGAAGAGTAGGTGGAGCTAACTTCCAAATCCCTATGCCAATCAGAGCTGATAGAAAAATTTCTATGGCAATGAAATGGTTAATCAAATATTCTAAAGCTAGAAATGATAAGTCTATGGCTTTGAAATTAGCTAACGAAGTTGTAGCTGCTTCAAGAGAAGAAGGTGCTGCTTTCAAAAAGAAATCTGATACTCACAAAATGGCGGAAGCTAACAAGGCTTTCTCACACTTCAAATTCTAATCTGAAATGGGAAGAGATCTTAAATTTACAAGAAATATTGGTATCGCTGCTCACATTGATGCAGGTAAGACTACCACTACAGAAAGGATTCTATTCTACACAGGGGTAAACCACAAAATTGGAGAAGTTCACGATGGTGCTTCTACAATGGACTGGATGGAGCAGGAAGCAGAAAGAGGTATTACTATTACTTCTGCAGCTACCACTTGTTCTTGGAACTTTCCAACAGATCAAGGAAAACCTGTTGCTGATACTAAACCTTACCACTTCAACATCATTGATACACCGGGACACGTTGACTTCACAGTAGAGGTAAACAGATCTTTAAGAGTATTGGATGGATTGGTATTCTTATTCTCTGCAGTAGATGGAGTAGAGCCTCAGTCTGAAACAAACTGGAGACTTGCTGACAACTACAAAGTTGCAAGAATGGGATTTGTAAACAAAATGGACAGACAAGGTGCTGACTTCCTTAACGTGGTAAACCAGGTTAAAGAAATGTTAGGATCTAACGCAGTTCCAATCGTTTTACCAATCGGTGCTGAAGAAGATTTCAAAGGTGTTGTTGACTTAATTAAAAACAGAGCGATCATCTGGGATGAAGCAGGACAAGGAGCTACTTTCGAAGTAGTGCCAATTCCTGAAGACATGAAAGATGAAGTTCTTGAATACAGAGAGAAATTAGTAGAAGCTGTTTCTGAATATGACGAAACTTTGATGGAGAAATTCTTCGAAGATCCGGATTCAATTACAGAAGAAGAAATTAATGCTGCATTGAGAGCTGCTACTATCGATTTATCTATTATCCCAATGACTTGTGGTTCTTCATTCAAGAATAAAGGAGTACAGTTTATGTTGGATGCAGTATGTAAATACTTGCCTTCTCCATTGGATAAAGATGATATCAAAGGTACTGACCCAAGAACAGATGCTGAAATTACAAGAAAGCCATCTGTAGATGAGCCTTTCTCTGCTCTAGCATTTAAGATTGCTACTGACCCGTTCGTGGGAAGATTAGCATTCTTCAGAGCATACTCTGGAAGACTGGATGCTGGTTCTTATATCTTGAACACTCGTTCAGGAGATAAAGAAAGAATCTCTAGAATCTATCAGATGCACGCTAACAAGCAAAACCCAGTAGAATATATTGAAGCTGGTGATATTGGTGCAGCAGTAGGATTCAAGTCTATCAAAACTGGTGATACAATGTGTGACGAGAAAAACCCAATCGTTCTTGAATCGATGGTTTTCCCTGATCCGGTAATTGGTATCGCTGTTGAGCCTAAAACTAAAGCTGACCAGGATAAAATGGGTAACGCTCTAGCTAAATTGGCTGAAGAAGATCCAACGTTTACGGTTAGAACTGACGAAGCTTCTGGACAAACGATCATCTCTGGTATGGGTGAACTTCACTTAGATATCATTGTTGACCGTATGAAGAGAGAATTCAAGGTTGAAGTAAACCAAGGACAACCTCAGGTAGAGTACAAAGAAAACTTAACAAAAGTTGCTCAACACAGAGAAGTTTACAAAAAACAATCTGGTGGTAAAGGTAAATTTGCTGACATTGTATTTGAACTAGGACCTGCAGAAGAAGGTAAAATTGGTTTAGAATTCATCAATGAGATCAAAGGTGGTAACGTTCCTAGAGAATTTGTTCCTGCAATTGAAAAAGGCTTTAAAGCTGCAATGAAAAACGGTCCTTTGGCTGGTTTCGAAGTTGAAGGTATTAAAGTTATTCTTAAAGACGGATCTTTCCACGCGGTGGATTCTGATGCTCTTTCATTTGAAATGGCTGCTAAATTAGGATTTAAAGAAGCGGGACGTGCTGCTAAGCCAGTAATTATGGAGCCTATTATGAAACTGGAAGTTGTAACTCCGGAAGAATATATGGGTAACATCATTGGTGACCTTAACAAAAGAAGAGGTACTATCAGTGGTCAGGAAGAGAAAAACGGTGCTGTTGTAATCAAAGGTTCTGTTCCACTTTCTGAAATGTTTGGATATGTAACTACTCTAAGAACACTTTCATCAGGAAGAGCTACTTCTTCTATGGAATTAGAGAAGTACCAAGCTACTCCACAAAACGTTGCTGAAGAAATCATAGCTAAAGCAAAAGGTTAATTTTTAAATTAAAGAAATGTCACAAAGAATCAGAATAAAACTAAAATCTTACGATTACAACTTGGTAGACAAGTCTGCTGAGAAAATCGTAAAAACGGTAAAGGCTACTGGTGCTGTTGTAAACGGTCCAATTCCATTGCCAACGAATAAGAGAATCTTCACAGTATTGAGATCTCCGCACGTAAACAAGAAAGCAAGAGAGCAGTTCCAACTTTCAGCTCACAAGAGACTAATGGATATCTACTCTTCTTCTTCTAAAACTGTTGATGCTCTAATGAAATTAGAACTTCCTTCAGGTGTAGACGTTGAAATTAAAGTGTGATAAATGCATACTTTGCAATGATTATACAAATCCGTTCCTTTTTAGGGACGGATTTTTTTTAGCGATTACTTAACGGAATTAAAACGATCAAAAGCAGATTGGAAAACCATCAAATCTGCTTTTTTTTGCATTGTACTTTCTATAACCATAAAAGGCGTTGGAGAAATAACCTTTAATGATGTTATGAATCTGTTTGGAGATTATAATGGGTCTTAGGATAAGATTAATGATCTGATATTAATACTTCTTTTTCAGGTGACATATGTCACTCTTGTTTATTTATTTAGAATGAATAAAAATAATAATTTTGCAAAAAATTATCAGATGAATAAAGTAGTATCCTTTTCTCTGCTTGTGTTAGGTGGGGTTTTTGTAAATGCACAGAAAGTTAATGATTCTATTAAAAAGTCGAAGGAAATTGACGAAGTAGAATTATTCGGTGAAAGAAAAAAGCAACCACAAGGTTTGGAGACAATCACAAGATTGCCATTAAAAACCAGAGACCAGATTCAGAGTATTTCAGTAATCTCCCATAAAGTAATTGAGGATCTAGGAGGGTTAACGGTTACAGACGTTGCAAAGAATGTTCCTGGAGTAACTCAATTCGGTAGCTACGGCGGAACCAGAGAAAGTATGTCTATCAGAGGATACAGAGGAGTTCCGGTTTTAAAGAACGGGGTTCAGATGGATTCTGATTTCCGTACTGCAGGAATGCTTACTGATATGCAGGGAATAGAAAGTATTCAGATAATTAAAGGATCTGCGGCTGTTACACAGGGAATAGGTGACGGTTTAGGTTCTGCAGGTGGAGTGATTAATGTGGTCACTAAAGTTCCTAAATTTATCAATCAGACTAATGTTGGCTTCAGATACGGTAGCTGGGATTTCTATAGACCAACAGTTGACTTCCAGAGAGTATTAGATTCTCAGGGGAAAGTTGCTGTCAGACTAAACGCAGCGTACCAAAATAATAATAGCTTCAGAAGATTTATTAATACAGAACGTATTTACGTAAATCCATCCATTGCCATCCGCCCGGACGATAAAACTGAGATTGTGGTGGAAATGGATTATATGCATAACAATACAACACCGGATAGAGGAACTGTAAACCTTGCCAAAGGAGATACTGAGGCAATATATAAAATGCCGGGAAGAAAATTCCTTGGATTTTCTACAGATAAGGCAAAGACTGAAACATTCAACTTCTCAACAACGGTTACACGAAAGCTGACTGAGAAATTGAAATTAAGGGCGGCTTATATGAGCTCATCTTATCAGACTGAAATTGTAGGTGCAGCGCTGGCTCCTTTAAAGAGAGATAATCCCACAGAGTTCCGTAACAGAACATTAACCCGATCTGATAGAGAGGATTTAAATAAAGTATTTCAATTCGATTTTATTGGAGCCGATGTCATGACAGGATTCATGAAACATACTTTTCAGGTAGGTTTTGACTGGAAAGAATCTAATGTTACAACCACTTCGTATAAAGCTAAAGATGTTGACCAGATCAATGTCCTGAATGAAATCAACAATATTCTTCCTGCGGGAGTTAATATAGACTTATCAACAGCTAATGCTATTAACACAGTAGCACCTACAATGGGGCTAATGGCACAGGATGTCATTACTTTTAATAAGTATATTAAAGCTCATTTAGGAGTTCGTTACAGCAGACTCATTGGCTCAGATAAAGAAAAAGACTACGCATGGAATCCTTCATTGGGGATTATGATTTCTCCGATTGAAAATATGAACATATTTGGTTCCTATACAAGCACTACTGCGTTGAGAAGTTCCAATAATGTATTGTTCAGCGGAGGGACTGTAGGAGCATCTACTACAAAACAATGGGAGGCTGGAATTAAATCAGACTGGCTGAATGAAAGATTAAGATTTAATGTAACGCTTTTTGATATCAAGACAGATAATTTATCATATGAACTTCTTGATGGCGGAAATCCTACCGGAAAATATGCCCTTGCCGGTAACTTAAAAAGACAGGGTGTTGAAGTTGAATTGATAGGTAAAATTCTTCCCAACCTACAAGTGATGACGGGATGGGCTTATGTGGATGCACAATATGAAGACAGCCCTTCATTTGTGAATGGTTCAGCACCTATTAATACGCCTAAGCATTCTGCTAATGCGTGGCTGAATTATAAATTCGATACAGGGATGTTAACAGGCCTTGACGTAGGAGCCGGAATCTATTTTGTTGGACAAAGACCAGTAGATGACTATAAACAACAATATACCAATACAGAAAATGGCCATGTGAATGGAACTCAGCCAGGAGAAAAACCTTTCTTCATGCCGCAATATACTACGGTAGATGCCCAGATAGGATATTCCTTCAAAAATGGATTAGGATTAAGAGGATTCTTCAATAACATCTTTGATTCAGTAGGATATAATTCTTATTTCAGAGGTGGATACATTGATCAGATTCAGCCTAGAAACTTTGCTGTACAGGTAAACTATAAATTCTAAATCAAAAAAATATAATGAAAATTACCAAAACAGTATTCTTAGTATTGATTGCCACGGCTGGTTTAGCTTCATGTTCCGAAGAACATTTGTCTGAAGAAGAACTGAAAACAGCAAGAGAAAATATTGAAAAACATTATAAAAATCCTACAAGTATGTATTCTTGGGGTAACATTTCACCTTGGAAGGAGCATTGGAATAATACATATTATCCAAAAGTTTTTTCACCTCCTCACATCGGTAAAAGCATGATAGCAGAAGAAAAACAAAACCTTGAAAATCGTTTTTCAGGAAAAATCAAATAATATATTTCAAACATTCATATCAATTTTAATTAGAAAACATTAAGACAGTAGTATTGTCTTAATGTTTTTGTTTGTATTTATGACTCCTGATTCCTGTTAATTTTATACATTTAATCACTCTATAAAATGACAATCATGGAAAAAAAGAACCATAGTTTTTTTGAAAAATTTTCAAACTGGGCTGTAAAATTTACAGGAAGTCCATATGCTTTTATGGGCGCTTTTCTTATTGTAGTAATATGGGCAGTTTCCGGACCTTTTTTCGATTATTCTGAAACCTGGCAGCTTGTCATCAATACCGGAACAACAATCATTACCTTCCTGATGGTATTTCTGATTCAGAAAGCTCAGAACAAAGATTCCAAAGCCATACAGATCAAACTGAATGAACTCATTGCCGCTCATGAAAAAGCAAGCAACCGTATTGTAGATATTGAAGACCTTACAGAAGCAGAACTTGATCAGCTCCACATCTATTATGAAAAACTGGGGCAGCTTGCCAAAAAAGATGCCGATATTCATACATCTCATTCCATAGATGCGGCACAAAGAAACCAGGATTACAAATATGAATTCTTCAAAAGAAAACATGAAGAATGGCTGCAAAAGCGGGAACAAAAAAAGAATTGATTAAAAATTTTCTTAATATTTTAAATATTGTGGTTTATTTTTAATTTTTTAATGGGTGTTATGGTGGTTTTCGGGCTTGTTTTTGATTTTTCATCTGATTTTTAGTATTTTTTTTGATAAATATCTACATTTATTGAAAAAAATATATGAAAACAAAATTATTTTGCTTGCCAGTATTGTTGTTCGCAATATCAGCAAATGCACAATGGAGCAGAGGGTTGCCTCAACAGAAAATAATAAAAAAGAGTGATCGTTCTGTTTACTACCAACTTGATATTGACCAGATAAGAACGCAGTTGCTAAGAGCTCCTAAAATAGGTGAAGGTTCTCCCATCACTATCAATATTCCTACTCTTGATGGAAAAATAGAAAAATTTACAGTCAACAGTTTTCCCGTTATGGATGAAGCTTTGGCTAATAAATACCAGTTGGGCTCTTATGTAGGGATTGGAACTGATGATCCAACCAAATACATCCGGTTCAGCGTTGCTCCCAATGATTTCCAGTCTATGATTATTGGTGCCGACGGGCAATATGAATTTATAGAACCTGCAACGTCTGATAAGTCTTATTATTCCGTTCATGGGAAGACTAATAAGAACGGACATGCATTTGTGTGTAATACAAAAGAAGATAAAGAAGCTGTTGCCAGAATGCAGAAGCTTATGAACTCCGGATCTACAGCAAAATCAAATAATAAAACATTCCATACCCTTAGACTGGCAATGTCTGTAACAGGGGAATATACTGCTTTCTTTGGAGGGGCAGCAGGTGCTCTTACCCAAATAAATGCTACCTTATCAAGAGTGAATGGTGTACTTGAAAAAGAATTTAATGTACATGTTAATGCGATTAATGCTCCCAACCTGATATTTACGGATGCTGCCAATGATCCTTATAGCGAGTCCAGTCTTATGTGCAAATGGAATAATGAATTGATGAATACATTACATGGAGGAGCATACGGTGTTACAGATGCAGATTTTGATATAGGACATTTATTTGGAGCAACAGGTGGCGGTGGAAGTGCCGGTTGCATCGGTTGTATCGGAAGTAATGATACCTCTACAAGTATTGATCCTAATTGTCAAAACTCACCTTCTCCAGGCAATTATAAAGGAAGTGGATATACTTCCCCTGGAATAGATTATTACGCTGGTGGAACATGGAACCAAAACAGTACCGCTCAATTACCACCAAGTGGAGACGCTTTTGATATTGATTTTGTAGCGCATGAAATCGGACACCAATTGGGAGATTCCCATACATACAGTTTCTACGAAAATTTTCTGAATCAGGAAGTAGAACCAGGTTCAGGGTCTACCATCATGGGATATGCAGGAATTACAGGTCCAACTACAGATGTACAAAAGCATTCCGATGTGTATTTTCATAATGTAAGTATTGAGCAGGTACAGACCAATCTTGCTTCTGTAACAGCAGATATTGAAACTCCGATTACCAATAACCCACCTGTGGTTACAGCAATGCCTACTACTTATACCATTCCGAAATCTACAGCATTTGTGTTAACAGCATCAGCTACAGATCCGGATGGAGATGCACTGACCTATTGCTGGGAACAGGTAAATCCTAGCAGTTTAGGCAATGGAGTAACCAAAAATAACATTGGAAATACAAGTTCAGGAGCGAATTTCAGATCCTGGGCACCTACTGTAAGTCCTACAAGATATTTTCCAAAACTGGCTACCGTGCTTGGCGGTGCTGTAAAAAATACAACAGATTTTGAAGCTGTCAGTACAGTAGCAAGAACAACAAACTTCCGGGTAACGGTAAGAGATAATAAACCGGGAGGACAGGCTCAGACTGCTTATGCTACACAGACTGTCGTTGTAGGGAATGCGGCTGCGTTTACCGTTAATACAACATCACTGACTCCTAATGCAAACTCTACTATTGCATGGACGGTTTCCGGAACTACAGCTTCTCCGTATAATGTAGCGAATGTTAAAATTGATTATACAGAAGATGGTGGAGTAACCTGGAGTGATCTGGCAGCATCAGTACCAAATAACGGATCGGCAAGTGTTTTCATTCCTGCATCTTTAGCCGGAAAAACAATTCACCTGAGAGTTTCTGCAATCGGAAATGTTTTCTACGCAGCGAAGCAGGCTACCGTATCCAGTCTATTGGCTGTTTCTGAAGCTGGAAGTACCAAATCTGTTAAGATTTATCCGAACCCGGTAGAAGATGTATTGAATGTCATGAATGTTTCTTCAAACGCTTCTTATGAAATTTTCAATGCTCCGGGACAGGTGATTGCAAAAGGAACCATAGGAGAGGGTAAAATTAATGTAAGAACACTGGTTAAAGGAATCTACTTTATTACAATCAATAATAAAGAAGAGAAGAGCACCACTAAATTTGTGAAAAAATAATACGGTAAAAATACCAAAATAAAAACCTCTGATCACTCAGAGGTTTTTTTATGGAAGATATTATCTCATGAAATAACTGAAGTAACTACAGCTGCCCATAAGGCTTTTCGTTGTTTCAGTGTCAGAATACTGAGCTTTCAGTTGAGCAAAGTAGGTTCTGTATTTCTGGTTTTTAAGTTGGTCCATTTCCTTTTGGCGGGCGTCTTCTTTTTCAGACCATTTCGGATCTGAATAATCAAAATCTTTTGGAGCTTTCGCTTCATACTGGTAATATTTACCCTGTTCGGCACTTGCCATCTGGAATAGGATTCTTGCTTTTTCTTCTTTATTATTGGAAAGCTTAAGTGCTTTTTGATAATAATTGATAGACAGATCAAAATTGTCGGGTTCAATATAAGAGGTATCAAGGAAGTTTTTATAATAATACTTATAAGGATTCTTTCTGTTCGTATTCCAGAAGTCGTATTTACCTCCGTTGCTGTTATCAATATCCATAACAAACAATTGACGGTAATAGCCTAAAATGGAGGTGTTGTACAATAAGTTTCCGATAAGCTGGTTGGCTTTTGCTGCTTTTTCATCCGTTCCGTTTCCAATCTTTTTAAGTTGAATTAGTGCGTCTGCCAGTTCAAGTTTATCCATACTTGTTTTGATGAAAGGGAAATCTGTATAGTTTTCGGCTTTCATACTTTCAGCATCAGGACTTCCGAAACTCTCCCAAACATTATGTCCGAATACAAGATTTGAAATGTTTTTAAATCCGTCATACTCTGCAGGTGCATATTGTTTTGGAGTGATGGTCTGCCCATTCTTTTCTGTCCATTCATAATTCTGTCTTGGAATACCTGCAAAGCTTTTTGCTTTTCCATAATAAGCTTTTGCCTTTTCAAAATCGGCAAGCCTCATGGCTCTGTCTCCATAAATGGTACTGAAGAAGGCATCAATGTTGCCTACGCTGTCCATGTTTTTGGCAATGATTTGTTGTTCAAAATGAGTTTTATTGGGCTTTCTGTAAAACTCTTCCACACTTTTCACTAAGTTGGAATTTGGATTGTACTGGAGATCAGAGAGCTTATTGTTCATCAGGAAAGATTTTCCGTCTTCTCCCTGAAGGAAATAACGGTTAGCAATAACATCTTTAAGGAAATCTGCAGTAGAAGGCACTTCACCATAATAATCGAAATTATCTGTAGCAGCGGTGTCTTTTTCTACTTTTTTCTCTACGAAATATTCCGCATAATCTTTCATCAGGTGATCTTCATATTCTGCATCAATTTTAGGCTGGGAAACAATATCATTCAGAACTTTCATTCTTTTGATTTCCTCCAGATATTCAGGGTTAGCTGTTTTGATGTCGTCCAGAATTTCAGAACTTCCTTTGTAATCTTTCTTTAAAAATTTGAGATAAGCATCGGCAATCTGCCAGTATTCATCTTTGGATTTTTCTTTTGTTTTATCAGTGAATTTCTCCAGATCATCAAGGAAATCCTGTGTTTTTTCATCGTAGTAATAACCTGTTCTGTTATAGAATGGAATTCGGTCAGGATTACTAAATAACTCATCATCACTTTGATCAGCTTTAGCACTATCACCTGTTTTTTCAGATTTCGAACCACCGAAAAGATTTTTAAAGAACCTTACAATTTTCTGCCAGAAAGAAAGTTTTTCTTCCTTTACTTCAGGTTTTGTTTGAGCTGTAGAATTGTTTTTTGCAGCGTCGTTCACAGAGTTTTCTTTTGCCGATACCTTTTGAGCCTCTGAAGTATAGTAATACGTAGGCAAATAGCTTCTTTCAAGCTCATTGATACTTCTGGCAGCCATTACTTTCAGGATTTCAGAATCAGGATTGATTTCATACATCTTTTCCATCATCGGAATGGGATTGTTGAAGTCTTCATATCCTAAAAGGAAATAAGCCATATTCTTTTCTTCATTCGTATTGGCTCTTTTCATGATATTGCTGAAAGATGCCGTATCAGAAAGCTTCATAGAAACAAATGCAGATTCCTTACGGTCTTTACTATTCATGAATACCTGAAAGAAGTTCCAGTTGGCATCACTGTTCATTTCCAATCCTCTTTGGGCTCCTGCCAGTTGATCCAGAGACATAAAGTAAACCGATCCTTTTAATTTTATGGGAGCCACATAAGTTTTGAAAGCCTGTACTGCAGAATCATAGTTTCTTGTATAATGATTCAGACGAACCAGCTGATACCCGTAACGTTGTTTGATTTCGGGATTTCTTGCCGCATTGTACAAAGAAGTTAAGGCGGCAATAGTTTTATGATAATCAAGAGCTGTTGCATTTTTTCTGCTGGCATCTCTGTCGTAATAAAATGAATTCTCACTTTCAACATAATTGATGCTCATAAAAGGCTCAAGATATTTGGCTTCAATTAAATAATCAATAGCCTCTTTATATTTTGAGTAAAATCCTGTACCCAGCTTTTGTAAAAGAGGATTTGTGGGATTTCCGTTCTTTAAAGCATTCAGATCGTTCATGCTGATCTTATACACCAGATTCTGGGTTTCAGAATAACTGAGCTGATTATTAAAAAACTTTTTCCATGTTTCCACATTGTCATCAGGGATCAATGATGAGTTGTAACCTCCATAAAACCTGCTTGAATAGTTGTGCAGAAAAGGAAGATACGCTTTGTCCTTGATAATGGTTTGCGTAAAAAGGTTGAAGTAATCATAATCAGGATCTGACCACGCGCAGGCATCAGATTGTGTATAGAAAAGTGATACAACCGCAAGTGAAAGAATATACTTTTTCATAGGGTGTGTAGTGTTTTTAGTTTTAATATTGTATGGTTTGGTTCTGGCCGTTGGCAGGTCTCTGTCTCAGGGAGATTTAAAATTTCCGATCTAACACAAATTTACTATCTAATTGATAATAAATAATAGTAAAGTGTGGAATTTTTTTCTCCAAAAACGAAACTACTTCTTCAAGCTGTTCTTCAGATATTTCTTCTACCTTTATTTTGAAGCCTTTGTTTAAATAACTTCCAAAGTAGAATCCGTCTTTCAGAACCTCAATTTCAGAGTCGGATATCTTTTTGAAATTCGGATTTTCCAAATCTCTTTTGGATAAAGCATTGATGAGTTTATGTTTTTCCAAATGGTTGGTGACAATTCCCCATGAATAAATAGGAAGGGCGACTTCAATTTTTTTGATAGGATACTCTTCAATTTTTGAAAGATAGCTTTTTAAGATATTCACATCCAGAATAGAATTCTTATCAGACTTTTCCAATGGCGAAGAAGTAGAGTAGCACATCAGATATACTTTTTCCACAGGAGGTATCCCGGTTTGTTTCTTATCCTTCACCTGATGAAGACGAAGTGTGCAGGTAATTTCTTTTCCGGAAACTCTCTTCAGTTCTTTCAGAAATTTAAAATAATCGTTCCGTGTTCCGGCAGTCCAGTCACAGTCGATTTGAATTTCAGGATAGGTTTTCAGTTGATATTCTTCTGTTTTCTTTTGAACCAATAAATGAATGCTTTCTGCCAGGAATTTGATCTCTTCCGCAGAAATACCCAGTAACGTCTGATTGGTAATGAAAACTGTAGGAACAATCTGCTTGTCTGTCTGAAAACTTTGGTCTTTGGTAATCACTGCCACCGGCTGAAATTTCCCGTTCACTTTATCTACATCAAAGAATCTGGTATATAAATAAGGAATTGAGGCTTTATCCAATGCTTTCTTTTCTGCATTGTCAAGCTTCAGTTTGGTTTTCCAGTAATAAAATGTGTAAGAATGATGCTCTTTCCTGTTGCATGATACAGTAAGAAAGAGAAGAAGTAGAAATAAAATTTTAAAATGTTTCATTGGTGTAAATCACCCTTCAAAATTAAAGATATTTTGGCAGAATATAAACCGTAAAATCCCGGTGATTAAAGGTCAGAAGCAAAAGAATATCGTATTTACGTACTATGACTTGTTCCAATGCAGTAGATTGTATAACTATTCCCCTCCTCCGGAGGGGTGGCAAATTTATAATTTGACGGGGTGGTTCCCAACAACAAGAAAACCATCCCAAATGGAATGGCTTTCTCTATATATTATTATACTACTTAAAAAATTCGCTTTCGCAGGTACAAGTTTCTTTTTTGATGCTATCAGAAGATGAGCAGCAGCCTTCAAGATTTTTAACGTTTCCCTTTTCATCGGTAAGGTAAATCTTTTCTTTGTCGAATTTCACGAAAAACGTTTCCTCATATTTTTTAAAAACCACTTTCATTACCTTATTCGGAGCATATTTTCCTGCATTGATCTCCTCCGTTGTTTCTTCTCCGCTAGCCTGATTCACCTGGACATATCCAAAATGGACATCCCCATTATTTTTTACATCCAGATAATAATGAGGAGTACCGGTGCCACTATACCCCTTCATAATATCAAAAGCTCTGTATCCAATAAAAGGAACTTCTGTCTGCTGTGCCCATGTAAAAATACTGATGCACAGAATCATTACACTGAAAAACTTTTTCATAGATATTTTTTTTCAAAAGTAAAGATATTTCAGCAAAACATCGACCGTAAAAATACGGTTATTGTAAACTGTAAAAGATATACCGTACAGATTGGTTATTTTGAAGAGATAAATCTAATCCGTTGATGGGGAGGTTCTTTGAAAAATAAAACCACTCCTAAACGAAGTGGCTTTCTATAATTGAGTTAAAGTCAAATTAAAAAACGGTTGCTGCAAGCTGAATTCTTGCATACTTATTGGATGGATTCCACATAGCCATCATTGATACAGGAAGACTGTAATGATCAGTGATCTTCACCACTTTTCCAGCCTTTAGACCTACATTTACAATGTCGAAACTGTTTTTACCATTGCCATACAGGAATGTTTTGTCGTTGAGAGCAAATCCTGCTCCTACAAATGCGTCCAGATTTACTTTCTGCCCCTTAATAACAGGATAACTTGCCTGAATGTAAGTAGAATATCTGTTTTTCTTATAGCTTCCGTCGGCTTCAAGGATAACTTCTCCCGCATTAGCTCCTCCATAGAGCATAATATCAGCTTCAATATTAATAGGGAATGAAGGTCCGAAAGTGTAGTTTGTTCTTAAGTCAATGATATGAGCCGTTCTTCTCTGCGAATAACTGAAGATATCATCAGCGGCCACAGCAGTATTGATATTCCTGGAATTATAAAGATCCCATAATCCGATATAAAAACGTCCGTCAGAATATTGAACATAATAATTGATCTCTTTATAATGGGTATTGTCTTTATCATCCGCTAATGCAGAAGCTCCCCAGATTCCTACTTTCCATTTCTTTTCTGCGTCTAAGGCATAAGAAAGATTACCCATTACCACCGGTTTATCAGTAATAATAAGGCCTCTCCATAGGTGATTGTTCTGAATGTTGGCCGTAAAATCAAGCCTCCCTTCTTTAGTTTCCTTGGTTTCGCCATTTTCCTGTGAAAATAACCTTCCTGTGCCTATAGCAAGTAGGAAGATTCCTTGTAAGACTTTTCTCATCATCTGTTACTATTTTAGAAATCCATATAAAACGGCAGCGATAATAGCTCCTGTAACAGGACCTACTACAGGAATCCATGCATATCCCCAATCACTGCTCCCTTTTACAGGTAAAATGGCGTGCATGATTCTTGGAGCAAGATCTCTTGCCGGGTTAATGGCATACCCTGTAGTTCCTCCAAGAGATAAACCGATTGCCCATACTACAAACGTAACGGGAATGGCTCCGATAGAACCCAATCCTACTTTAGCAGTTGGATCTGCCTGTAAAGAAATGCTTGGATCTGCAAAATAAAAGACACAGAATACCAGTACAAATGTTCCGATAATTTCGCTGATAAGGTTAGACGATGTTTTTCTGATAGCAGGAGTGGTACTGAAACAAGCCAGTTTTGCGCCTTCATCTTCTGTAATAGCAAAGTGATCTTTATGAAACAGCCATACCAGAAAAGCTCCCAACATTCCTCCAATCATTTGGGCTGCGATATAAGAAGGGACGAGATCCCATGAAAATTTCCCTGCAGCTGCAAGACCAATCGTTACAGCCGGATTCAGATGGGCCCCACTTATTGGCCCTGCAACGGTTACTCCCACAAATACGGCTAATGCCCATGCGGTAGTAATCACAATCCATCCGGAATTATTTCCTTTCGTACCTTTTAAGACAACATTGGCTACAACACCGTTGCCTAACAATATAAGAAGCATCGTACCGATAACTTCTGCAATAAATGGGGTCATATAAGTTTTTTTGATATGTGAGTTAATCTTCTATCCAGCTTTGAGCGCTTTTTACCGCTTTCTTCCAGAAGTGGGTCATTTTATCCACTTTTTCTCTGTCCAATTGAGGGTGGAAGTCTTTGTCTACAATCCACTGTTCCTGGATTTCGTCTATACTTTTCCAGTATCCTACTGCAAGTCCGGCAAGATAGGCAGCTCCAAGTGCAGTGGTTTCCAATGTTTTTGGCCTTGTAATTTTAAATCCGAAAAGGTCAGACTGTATCTGCATCAGAAGATCGCTGGCAGAGGCGCCGCCGTCTACTCTTAATTCAAGACTGGCTGTTCCGGAATCGGCTTCCATAGCTTTTACAATATCATAAACCTGAAATGCAATTCCTTCCAGTGTGGCTCTTGCAATATGGGCATCAGTGGTACCTCGGGTAATTCCTACAATTGTTCCACGGGCATACTGATCCCAGTAAGGAGCGCCGAGACCAGTCAGTGCAGGTACAAAATAAACTCCGCCATTATCTGGTACAGAAGCAGCCAGTTTGTTTACTTCCTCAGAAGAACGGATAAGCTTAAGACCGTCTCTTAGCCATTGAATAGCTGCACCTCCTACAAATACACTTCCTTCCAGTGCATAGTTGACTTCTCCATTGATTTTCCAGGCTACTGTTGTAAGAAGATTGTTTTTAGAAGAAACAGCTTCTGCTCCTGTGTTCATTAATAAGAAGCATCCTGTTCCATAGGTGTTTTTTACCATTCCCGGAGTGGTGCACATCTGTCCGAATAAGGCAGCCTGCTGGTCTCCGGCAATTCCGGCAATAGGAATTTTGGTAGAGAATAGAGTAGTAGCAGTTTCTCCATATATTTCACTGCTTTGTTTTACTTCAGGAAGAACGTTTCTAGGAATGTCGAATAATTCTAATAAATCATTATCCCATTCTAGTGTATGAATGTTTAAAAGCATTGTTCTGCTGGCATTGGAAACATCCGTAATAAACATTTTTCCACGGGTAAGCTTCCATACAAGCCATGTGTCAACGGTTCCAAAACATAATTTTCCTTCTTCAGCTTTTTGTCTTGCTCCTTCTACATGATCAAGAATCCATTTTAATTTGGTTGCTGAAAAGTAGGCATCCAGAACAAGTCCTGTTTTTTCTTTGATCGTTTCTGTATGTCCCTGCTCTTTCAGTTCATCACAATATTTTGAAGTTCTGCGGTCCTGCCATACAATTGCATTGTAGATGGGCTCACCGGTTTCCTTATCCCAAACGATTGTTGTTTCACGTTGATTGGTAATTCCGATAGCTGCAACTTCAAGTCCGGAGATTCCTGCTTTCGCAATAATTTCTGCTGCTACGGAGATCTGTGAAGACCAAATTTCATTGGGATCGTGTTCTACCCAACCCGGAGTAGGAAATATTTGTCTGAAATCTTTTTGAGATACATATTCTATTTCTCCACTGTGATTGAAGAGAATCGCTCTGGAGGAAGTTGTTCCCTGGTCAAGAGCGAGAATTAGTTTTTCATTCATGTATATAATGCTAATTTAGGTTGATAACTTTAGGTGAGTAAGGAGTTAATAAATACCCTTTTGCTAATTCAATGAATTCATTTTCCTGCTGCTGAGCCCATTCTTCAGAATATCCTTTTTCTTCAGCAATGATTCTTGCTACATTATGAGCACTGTCTATTGCTGCTCTTGCATCCAGGAACAGTAAACGGACTCTTCTTGCCAGAATATCTTCGATGGTTTCTGCCATTTCAGCTCTTACGGCCCATACCACTTCTGCTACAGTAAAAGGATGATCAGGGTGGATCTTTTGAGCATAACGCGAATTGCTTTCCTGTAATGCTTTGATAGCAGGAATATCAGATCCGTAAACATAGAGATGGTTCGTTCGGTCTACCTGTTCTGGTTTTACATTTCCATGAATAGACATGTGTTCTGTTTTAGAAGTACTATTACCAAGCTTGTGAACTTCCATTGCTTTATCAATGGTATCTTCGGCCATTTTACGGTAAGTAGTCCATTTTCCACCAATGATGGAAATTAATCCGGTGTCAGATGCAATAACCTTATGGCTTCGGGAAACTTCTTTTGTGCTTTTGCTTCCGTCTTTAGGAGCAGCAAGCGGACGAAGACCTGCGAAAACAGATTTTACATCTTCACGCGTTGGTTTTTTAGCCAGATATTGTCTTGCGGTATTTAAAACAAAGTTGATTTCTTCTTCCAGGGCACGCGGTTCAAAACTTTCATCTTTTAAAAGCGTATCTGTAGTTCCTACCAACGCTCTGTCATGCCATGGAACAACAAATAAAACCCTGCCGTCTGATGTCTTCGGAATCATGATGGCATCATCACTTTTCAGGAAGGATTTATCTAGTACAAGGTGAATTCCCTGGCTTGGTACTACCAGTTTACCATGTTTAGGATTATTCATATTAAGAATATCATTGGTAAATACCCCTGTAGCATTGATGACTACTTTACCATGAATCTGATATTGCTCTTTGGAAAACTGATCTTCTGCAACCACACCGATGACTTTATCAGAAGCATCTTTCAGAAGATTAACTACTTTTACATAATTAACGGCACTTCCGCCTTTTTCAATGATGGTTTGGGTAAGGTTAATCGCAAGTCTGGCATCGTCAAATTGTCCGTCCTGGTAAACAACCCCACTCATCAAATGGTTTTGTTCAATAGTAGGAAGCTTTTCAACGGTTTTTGATTTGCTGATGTATTTTGTTTTACCTAAACTCAGTTTTCCGGCAAGAAAATCATAAATTGATAATCCTATCTTATAATAGATTCCTCCCCACCATGTATAGTTGGGAATAATAAAAGACTGATTTTTTACGATATGTGCTGCATTTTTTGCTAAGAGTCCTCTTTCTTTCAATGCTTCTTTTACCAATCCGACATCTCCCTGGGCAAGATATCTAACTCCACCGTGTACCAATTTGGTACTTCTGCTGGATGTTGCTTTTGCAAAGTCATGAGATTCAAGCAATAATGTTTTGAATCCTCTGCTTACAGCATCTAATGCTGAACCTAAACCACTGGCTCCTCCTCCTATGACAATAAAGTCCCATTCTTTTACATGGGTTAACTTACTAAGTTCTTCGTTTCGTTTCATAAATGTTTCGTTTATGTTTCGTTTTCAAATATATAAATTAAAAATGAAAGCAAAAAGAAAATAAATGAAATTTTAAGATGTCGAAAAAAAACGGTATTTTTGATGAAACGAATAAAATGGAAAAGCTATTACCAAGGCAGGATCAAATACTTAAAGAGCTGGATGAGAAAGGGCATGTACTTGTGCAGGATCTGTGTGAAAAGCTCAATGTATCTTCAGTTACGATCCGAAAGGATTTGAACTATCTCGAAAGTCTGGGGCTTCTTTTCAGAAATCATGGAGGAGCGAGTAAGCAGGTAAGATATGCTTATGAAAAAAATGTTGGGGAAAAAGAAAATATCAATGTGGAGGCCAAGCAGGTTATTGCAAAAGCTGCACTGTCATTGATTCAGGAAAACGACTGTATTATTCTGGCATCCGGAACAACCATGCATTATCTTGCCAGGATGTTGATGAACTTTGGGCCGCTTACTGTATTGACATCTTCTTTACGGGTAGCCATTGAACTTTGTAATAATCCTAATATTAATATTATACAATTAGGAGGAGAAGTACGAAAGAGCTCTACTTCTATAGTAGGATCTATTTCCGAAGGAATCCTCAAACAGTTTTCATGTAATAAACTTTTTATGGGAGTGGACGGGATTGATCCTGAATTTGGAATCAGTACTTCCAATGCTGCAGAAGCTCATTTGAATCAGATTATGATGGAATGTGCGGATCAGACGGTTATTCTCGCGGATTCCTCAAAATTGAATAAAAAAGGATTTGGAAAGATTGCGGATTTGGATCAGGTGGATTATTTGATTACCGATGATGGTATCTGTGCTGAAGACAGGGTTAAACTGGAAGAAGCAGGAGTGAAAGTGATTGCCCGGTAACGTCTTCATCTTAATTTCTTTTTAAAAATCAAAATAAATCTTGGAGAAATTTGTTCTGAATTTTTTTAAAATCATCTAATTGATTAAAAATCAAAATATTTTAGTCAAAATATTTGTCAGTTACAAAATTATTCATACATTTGCACACTCATTTTAGGGGCGTAGTATGCCTATATCAAAAGTAGAAATTACTTCAGACTTCCGAAAAATGGGGATAAATAAAGGATAAATTTTATTATAATATAAACAATGTCAGGTATTATTGGTAAAAAAATCGGTATGACATCTTTGTTTAACGAAGAAGGAAAAAACATTCCTTGTACAGTTATTCAAGCAGGTCCATGCTCGGTTTTACAGGTCAGAACCTTAGAAAACGACGGTTATACAGCTGTGCAGTTAGGTTTCGATGACAAGAGTGAGAAGAACGTTGGTAAAGCGTTAGCTGGCCATTTTAAAAAGGCTGGTTCTGCTCCTAAAGCTAAATTAGTAGAATTCCACAATGGATTCGCTGATGTGAAAGTAGGAGAAGAAGTAAAAGTTGATTTATTCATCGAAGGTGAATATGTTGACGTAACAGGAACTTCAAAAGGTAAAGGCTTCCAGGGTGTTGTTAAAAGACACGGATTTGGAGGTGTAATGCAGGCAACTCATGGTCAGCACAACAGACTTAGAGCTCCAGGTTCTATCGGTGCTGGTTCAGACCCTTCAAGAGTATTCAAAGGGATGAGAATGGCTGGAAGAATGGGAGGTGAGCAGGTAACTGTTCAAAACCTTCAAGTGTTAAAAGTTGATCAAGAACAAAATCTTTTAGTAGTAAAAGGTGCTGTTCCGGGAGCTAAAAATTCTTATGTAATTATCAGAAAATGGAACTAGTAGTATTAAATACATCAGGAAAAGAGACCGGAAGAAAAGTAACTCTAGACGAAACAGTATTCGGAATTGAGCCAAATCAGCACGCGGTTTACTTAGAAGTTAAACAGTACCTTGCTGCACAAAGACAAGGAACTCATAAAGCAAAAGAAAGAAGCGAAATTACTGCTTCTACTAAAAAGCTTAAGAAGCAAAAAGGATCAGGATCTGCTAGATATGGTGATATCAAATCTCCAACTTTCAGAGGTGGAGGTAGAGTATTCGGACCAAAACCAAGAGACTACAGATTCAAATTGAACAAAGCTCTTAAGAGATTGGCTAAGAAATCTGTTTTATCTCAGAAAATGAGAGACAACAGCATTAAAGTTTTAGAAGATGTGAGCTTTGATGCTCCTAAGACTAAAGATTTCATCAATGTATTAAATGCATTGGAACTTAACGGTAAAAAATCTTTATTCGTTCTTCCTGAAGCTAACAAGAATGTGTATTTATCTTCAAGAAACTTACCTAAAACTAAAGTAATGAACTTCAACGAAATCAGTTCTTACGATTTAGTAAATGCTGGTGAGATCATTTTCTTCGAAGGTGCAGTTGAAAAATTCCAGGAAAATTTAAAGAAATAAGTCATGTCAGTTATTATTAAACCAGTTATTTCAGAAAAGGCTAACTACCTTACAGATTTAAGAGGTACTTATTCTTTCTTAGTTAACCCTAAGTCGAATAAGATCCAGATTAAAAAGGCTGTTGAAGCAGCTTACGGTGTAAAAGTAGCAGACGTTAACACAATGATTTATGCTCCGAAGGTTTCTTCAAAATACACTAAAAAAGGTCTTCAAGTAGGAAAGACAAACAAATTGAAAAAAGCGGTAATCAAACTTGCTGAAGGTGAGGTTATCGATATTTTTGCTGTAAATTAATTATTAATTATATATAATAGTAATGTCTGTTAGAAAATTAAAACCTATCACCCCGGGACAGAGATTCAGAATTGTTAACAATTTTGAAGAAATTACTACCAACAAACCAGAGAAATCTCTAACAGTTGGTATTAGTAAGTCAGGTGGACGTAACCAAACTGGTAAAATGACCATGCGTTACACCGGAGGTGGACACAAAAAGAAATACAGAATTATTGACTTCAAAAGAAACAAAGCAAACGTTGAAGCAACTGTAAAAACTGTAGAGTATGATCCAAACAGAACTGCATTTATCGCTTTACTAGAGTATGCTGATGGAGAGAAGAGATATATCATCGCTCCAAACGGTATCAAAGTTGATCAGAAAGTAATTTCTGGTGAAAGCGTAGAACCAAATGTAGGGAACGCAATGAAGTTGAAAAACATTCCATTAGGTACTGTGATTTCTTGTGTTGAAATGAAGCCTGGCCAAGGTGCTATTTTAGCAAGAAGTGCTGGTTCTTCAGCTCAATTAACTTCAAGAGACGGAAAATATGCAATCATCAAGTTACCTTCAGGAGAATCTAGAATGATCCTTACTGAATGTATGGCAATGATTGGATCTGTTTCTAACTCTGACCACCAGTTAACTGTATCAGGTAAGGCTGGTAGAAGCAGATGGTTAGGTAGAAGACCAAGAACAAGAGCGGTTGTAATGAACCCAGTAGATCACCCAATGGGAGGTGGTGAAGGGCGTTCTTCAGGAGGTCACCCAAGATCTAGAAATGGTATGCCTGCTAAAGGTTACAAAACCAGAAAGAAAAATAAAGCGTCTAACCGTCATATCATATCTAAACGTAAATAATTATGGCAAGATCACTTAAAAAAGGACCATTCATTCATCATACTTTAGATAAGAAGGTTCAGACAAACATAGAGTCTGGTAAGAAGACAGTTATTAAAACTTGGTCTAGAGCATCGATGATCTCTCCGGACTTCGTAGGACAAACTATTGCTGTACACAACGGGAAATCTTTTATCCCTGTTTATGTTACAGAAAACATGGTTGGTCACAAGTTAGGCGAATTTTCTCCAACAAGATCTTTCAGAGGTCATGGTGGTAACAAAAATAAAGGAAGCAGATAATCATGGGATCAAGAAAACAAGATAGTTCAATCGCAAGAAAAGAAGCTAACAAAGACGTTGTAAAAGCTTCATTAAATAATTGCCCGTCTTCTCCAAGAAAAATGAGATTAGTTGCTGATATCATTAGAGGAGAGCAGGTAGATAAAGCTCTTTATATCCTAAAATATTCTAAGAAGGATGCTTCTAACAAGTTAGAAAAATTACTTCTTTCTGCTATGGCAAACTGGCAGACTAAAAACGAAGGTGCGGATATTGAAGAAGCTAACCTTATCGTTAAAGAAATCTTCGTGGATAGCGCAAGACAATTGAAGAGACTAAGACCAGCTCCACAAGGTAGAGGGTATAGAATCAGAAAAAGATCTAACCACGTTACATTAATCTTAGGTAATAAAGAAAATTAATCAAGGTATGGGACAGAAGACAAATCCAATTGGTAATAGATTAGGTATCATCAGAGGATGGGATTCTAACTGGTTTGGTGGAAACGATTATGGAGACAGAATCGCTGAAGACTACAAAATCAGAAGATACCTTGAGGCTAGATTATCTAAAGGTGGTATTTCAAAAATCTATATTGAAAGAACACTTAAATTAGTAACAGTTACAATCACTACTGCTAGACCGGGACTTATCATCGGTAAAGGAGGTCAGGAAGTTGATAAATTGAAAGAAGAATTGAAGAAACTTACAGGTAAGGATATTCAAATCAATATTTTCGAAATCAAAAGACCTGAATTAGATGCTGTACTAGTTGCTGATAGTATTTCTAAGCAAATTGAAAACAGAATTTCTTACAGAAGAGCTGTTAAAATGGCAATGGCAAGTACTATGAGAATGGGTGCTGAAGGTATCAAAGTTCAAATCTCTGGTAGATTGAACGGAGCTGAAATGGCAAGATCAGAATCTTTCAAAGAAGGAAGAATTCCATTGTCAACTTTCAGAGCTGATATCGATTACCACTGGGCAGAAGCTCACACTACTTACGGTAGATTAGGAGTAAAAGTTTGGATCATGAAAGGTGAAGTTTACGGTAAAAGAGAACTTTCTCCACTAGTGGGACAACAGAAAAAAGGAGGTCAGTCAGACAGAGGAAACAGAGGAGGAGACAGAGACAACAGAAGACCTAGAAAAAACAACAACAATAACAATAATAATTAAAATTTTAGATTAGAAATTTTGAATTTTAAATTACCGTTACTTTTTTAAAATTAAAAAAAATCTAAAATCTAAAATCTAAAATCTAAAATTTAGAAATTATGTTACAACCAAAAAGAACCAAATTCCGTAGAGTTCACAAGATGAAGATGAAGGGGAATGCCCAAAGAGGTAGTCAACTTGCTTACGGAACTTTTGGGATCAAAGCAACGGAAGGAGCTTGGATCACTGCGAGACAAATTGAAGCAGCTCGTATCGCTGCAACAAGATACATGAAGAGAGAAGGTCAACTATGGATCAAAATCTTCCCAGATAAGCCAATTACTAAAAAACCAGCGGAAGTACGTATGGGTAAAGGTAAGGGTGCTGTTGAATATTGGGTAGCTGTAGTAAAACCAGGTAAAATTATGTTCGAAATCGGAGGAGTACCTTACGATATCGCTAAGGAAGCTTTAAGACTTGCTGCACAAAAATTACCAGTAGTTACTAAATTCATCGTTGCTAACGATTTTGTTAAACCTCTATAATCTTTGAATACAATGAAAAATGCTGATATTAAAAATTTAAGCGCGGGTGATATTCAAGCTCAATTAACTGAAGCAAAAGCTCAATATTCTAAATTGAAATTAGCTCATGCAATCAGCCCAATTGAAAACCCGATTCAAATCAGAGATTTGAGAAAAACAATCGCAAGACTAAACACTGAGTTAACTAACAAACAATAATTTCATTTTACAATGGATAGAAATTTAAGAAAAGAAAGAATCGGAGTGGTTTCCAGCAATAAAATGGAAAAAACTATTGTTGTTAGTGAAACTACAAGAGTAAAGCACCCGATGTACGGTAAATTCGTTTTGAAAACGAAAAAATATACTGCACACGACGAGAACAACGAATGCACAGAAGGTGATACAGTTCTTATCCAAGAAACTAGACCTTTGAGCAAGAGCAAGAGATGGAGATTAGTAAGAATCATTGAAAAAGCTAAGTAATAATGTTACAAACAGAATCAAGATTAAAAGTTGCTGATAACACAGGTGCTAAAGAAGTACTAGTTATTAGAGTTCTGGGAGGAACCAGAAGAAGATATGCTTCAGTTGGTGATAAAATCGTTGTTACTATCAAGGATTCTACACCATCAGGAAACGCTAAAAAAGGTCAGGTATCTAAAGCTGTAGTAGTAAGAACTAAAAAAGCAGTAAGAAGAAAAGATGGTTCATACATCAAATTCGACGACAATGCTTGTGTATTACTAAACGCAGCGGGAGAAATGAGAGGAACGCGTGTTTTCGGACCAGTTGCTCGTGAGTTGAGAGACAAAGAATATATGAAAATCATTTCATTAGCTCCTGAAGTACTTTAATTTTTAAAATTTTTTAAAGAAATGTCAAAGTTAAAAATAAAAAGAGGAGATAACGTAATCATTACTACTGGTAAGAAAGATATCAAAGGTAAGACTGGTGAAGTTATTGAAGTGATCAAGAAAGAAGGAAAAGACCCTAGAGTAATCGTTGCAGGACTTAACATCGTTAAAAAACACGTTAAGCCTTCAGCTTCAAATCCTCAAGGAGGAATTACTGAAAAGGAAGCTTCTATTCATATCTCAAACGTAGCTTTAGTTGGTAAAGACGGAAAAGCTATCAAAATCGGTTACAAAATCGAAGGAGATAAGAAAGTGAGAGTTAACAAAGCAACGGGTGAAACTTTATAATTTGAATTAACATGGAATTTATAGCAAGACCCAAAAAAATATACAAAGAGCAAATTGTTCCTGCAATGATGGAAGAATTTGGGTACAAGTCAATCATGCAAGTACCTAGATTAGAGAAAATCGTTGTATCACAAGGTTTAGGAGATGCTACTGCAGATAAGAAAATTATTGATTATGCTGTAGAAGAATTGACAAACATTACAGGTCAGAAAGCAGTAGGAACAATCTCTAAGAAAGATGAGGCTGCATTCAAACTTAGAAAAGGTATGCCTGTAGGTGCAAAAGTAACGTTGAGAGCTCACAGAATGTATGAGTTCTTAGACAGACTTACTGCTTCTGCTTTACCTCGTATCAGAGATTTCTCTGGAATCAAAGCTGACGGTTTTGATGGTAGAGGTAACTACAACTTAGGTATTACTGAGCAGATTATCTTCCCTGAAATCGTGATTGACAAAGTGAAAAAAATCCAAGGGATGGACATCACTTTCGTTACTACTGCGAAAACAGATAAAGAAGCTAAAGCATTACTAACTCACTTCGGTTTACCATTTAAAAAGAACTAAGAAATGGCTAAAGAATCAATGAAAGCGCGTGAGCGCAAAAGAGAAGCACTAGTTGCTAAATACGCTGCTAAAAGACAAGCTCTTAAAGAAGCTGGTGATTACGAAGGACTTCAAAAATTACCTAAAAATGCTTCTCCTGTAAGATTACACAACAGATGTAAACTAACAGGTAGACCAAGAGGATACATGAGAACGTTTGGTATTTCCAGAGTAACTTTCAGAGAAATGGCAAACAACGGTCTTATCCCAGGTGTAAGAAAAGCTAGTTGGTAATAATTACTAATTAAAAATCGGGACAATTAAGTTGTCAAGATACTAAAGAATAAATATCAGACCGAAGTTTTCTGAAGTCTGATATTTTTCTCTTCAAGTCTTTTCAATACTGATTGTTCTTTAACCAATAATTTATAAAAGAAAAATGGTAACAGATCCAATTTCAGATTTCCTAACTAGAGTAAGGAACGCACAAAGCGCAGGCCACAAAGTGGTGGAAATTCCTGCATCGAAAATCAAAAAGGAGATTACTAAGATCCTATTTGATCAAGGGTATATCTTAAACTTCAAGTTTGAAGATAACGCTGTTCAAGGAGTGATCAAAATCGCTTTAAAGTACGATAAGCAAACTAACAAACCTGCTATTAAGTCTATTCAAAGAGCTTCTAGACCAGGTTTGAGACAGTACAAAGGTTCTACTGAACTTCCAAGAGTACTAAACGGTTTGGGTATTTCTATCATCTCTACTTCTAAAGGAGTAATGACTGACAAGAAAGCTAGAGAAGAGAAAGTAGGCGGTGAAGTAATCTGCTATGTTTATTAATTTTTAATCAGAGGAAAATGTCAAGAATTGGTAAAGCAATTATAACAATTCCAGCAGGAGTTACAATCACTGAAAACAACGGTGTAGTAACTGTAAAAGGAGCTAAAGGAGAACTTTCTCAAGAGCTTACAGCAGGAATTACTGTAGAACAAAAAGATGGCGAACTGAATGTAAACAGACCATCTGATACTAAACAACACAAAGCGCTTCACGGTTTATACAGAGCGTTAATCAACAACATGATTGTTGGTGTAAATACAGGTTTCGAAAAGAAACTAGAACTAGTAGGGGTAGGATATAGAGCTTCACACGCAGGTCAAAAACTTGAGTTAGCTTTAGGATTCTCTCACGGTATCGTATTAGAACTTCCAAGTGAAGTAAAAGTTGATACATTGACTGAAAAAGGTAAAAACCCAATTATTACTTTAACGTCTCACGACAACCAACTTCTAGGAATGGTAGCTGCAAAGATCCGTTCTTTCAGAAAGCCTGAACCATACAAAGGAAAAGGTGTAAGATTCGTAGGAGAAATTGTTAGACGTAAAGCTGGTAAATCTGCTTAATAAATTATAAGTATTATGGCATTAAGTAAATTAGAAAAAAGAATAAGAATCAAAAGAAGAGTAAGAGGGAAAATCTCTGGATCTTCTGAATTGCCAAGATTATCTGTATACAAAAGTAATAAGGAAATTTACGCTCAGTTAATCGACGATAAAAATGGTAAAACTTTAGCATCAGCTTCTTCTAGAGAGAAAGGTGTAGACGCTAAAGGTACTAAGACTGAAGTTTCTGCTGCTGTTGGTAAAGCTATCGCTGCTAAAGCTATCGCTGCAGGAATCGAAAGTATTGTATTTGACAGAAACGGTTTCGTATATCACGGTAGAGTAAAAGCTCTAGCTGATGGTGCGAGAGAAGGAGGACTTAAATTCTAATCATTAAATTTCGGAAAATATGTTAGGACTAGATAATATAGAAAGAGTAAAACCGGGAGGATTAGAATTAAAAGATCGTCTCGTAGCTGTTAACAGAGTAACAAAAGTAACTAAAGGGGGTAGAGCTTTCGGATTTTCTGCTATTGTTGTAGTAGGAAATGAAGAAGGTATTATCGGTTTCGGTTTAGGAAAATCTAAAGAGGTTGCTTCTGCAATTGCTAAAGCAGTTGAAGACGCTAAGAAAAACCTTGTGAAAGTTCCTGTAATGAACCATACTATTCCTCACCAAACTACTGCTAGATACGGTGGTGCAGATATCTTCTTAAGACCTGCTTCTCACGGTACAGGACTTATCGCCGGTGGTGCGGTAAGAGCGGTATTGGAATCAGCTGGTATTCACGATATCCTTTCAAAATCTAAAGGATCTTCTAACCCTCACAACGTGGTGAAAGCTACTTTCAAAGCGTTATTGGATATCAGAAGACCAGAAGAGATCGCTAGAATGAGAGGAGTTTCTCTAAGTAAAGTGTTTAACGGTTAATAATAAAACAATGGCAACAATTAAAGTAAAGCAAGTAAGAAGCGCTATTGGTAGAACAAAAACCCAAAAGAGAACGCTTGAAGCATTAGGATTAAAAAAACTTCACCAAGTTGTAGAGCACGAAGCTACTCCTTCTATCTTAGGAATGATAGCTGCTGTAGGTCACTTACTAGAAGTTCAAAAATAATTTTATAAAAGAGAAATTAAAATGAATTTAAATAACATACAACCTGCTGCAGGATCTACTTTCAACTCAAAAAGAATTGGTAGAGGTCAAGGTACAGGAAAAGGAGGTACTTCAACAAAAGGACACAAAGGTCAGAAAGCTAGAGCTGGTTATTCTCAGAAGATCGGTTTCGAAGGTGGACAGATGCCTTTACAAAGAAGATTACCTAAATTCGGATTCAAAAACGTAAACAGAAAAGAGTTTAGAGGTGTTAACCTTGATACTATCCAAACTTTAATCGAGAACAAATCCATCACTGGAGAGATCACGAAAGAAGTTTTAGTAGCAAACGGGATCGTTTCTAAAAACGAATTAGTGAAAATTATGGGTAGAGGAGAATTGAAATCTGCGGTTTCAATCTCTGCTGATAAATTCACGAAATCTGCTGAAGAGCTTATTGCTAAGGCAGGTGGAAAAGCAATTACCTTATAATACTTACTAATGAAAGAATTTATACAAACACTTAAAAATATTTGGAGTCTTAAAGAATTGAGAGATAAAATTCTCTTCACTTTAGGTATTATCCTTGTGTATAGATTCGCATCTTATATCTCACTTCCTGCAATTAACCTTGCAGAGGTGGGAGATCTCTTAGAGCATTATAAAAATCAAGGCGGTAACAAGCAAGGAGCAGGTCTCCTTGGCTTGCTTTCGTCGTTTACGGGGGGAGCTTTCAGCCACGCTTCCGTAATGGCGTTAGGGATCATGCCTTATATTTCTGCTTCTATTATTGTTCAGTTGATGGGGATGGCTATTCCTTATCTTCAGAAGCTTCAGAAAGATGGAGAGTCAGGTAGAAATACATTGAACCAAATTACAAGATGGTTAACGATTGGAGTTTGTCTGGTACAGGCACCTTCTTACTTAACTTCTATTACTCAATTATTCTTACCATATGCTCAGTTCCAGTCTGCATACTATGTAGAGCCAAATTCAATCATGTTCTGGTTGCCAAGTATCGTTATTTTGGTTGCCGGTTCAGTATTTGCAATGTGGCTAGGTGAAAAGATTACCGATAAAGGTATCGGAAATGGTATTTCTATCCTTATTATGGTGGGAATCCTTTCAAGATTACCTGAGGCATTCGTACAGGAGATGGCCGTGCAGAACGGTAAAGGAGGAATGGGATCTATCATGATCCTTATTGAAGTATTATTCTGGATGGTGGTAGTTCTTCTCGCAGTAATCTTATCGGTTGCTGTTAGAAAAATTCCAATTCAGTATGTAAGCAGAGCTCAAGCAAGAGGAGGTGTAAACAAAAATCTTATGCAGGGAGCAAGACAATGGATTCCATTGAAAGTAAATGCTGCTGGTGTAATGCCGATTATCTTTGCTCAGGCATTGATGTTCGTACCAGGATTATTAACAAAATTCGATGAGTCTAACACTTTTCTTGCAGGTTTCAAGAATGTTTTTAGCTGGCAGTACAATGTATTGTTTGCGCTATTAATTATTATCTTCTCGTTTTTCTATACTGCAATTACAATTCCGGTAAACCAGATGGCTGATGATTTGAAGAGAAATGGAGGTTTAGTACCGAAAGTAAGACCCGGTAAAGAGACAGCAGATTACTTAGATGATATTTTATCAAAAATTACCTTGCCAGGTGCAATTTTTTTATCTATCTTTGCAGTCCTTCCAGCAATTGTGCATGGAAGCTTTGTTCAGACAGATGCGTTTGCCCTATTTTTCGGGGGAACGTCCCTATTAATTATGGTAGGTGTAATTTTAGATACAGTTCAACAGATTAATACTTATCTGCTGAATCATCATTATGATGGTTTAATGCAGTCTAAACTGTCTAGAACGACTGGATATTAATTTATGGCAAAACAAAAACATATTGAACAAGACGGCGTTATAACGGAAGCACTTTCGAACGCTCAGTTCCGTGTAGAACTTGAAAATGGGCATATTCTTATTGCTCATATTTCTGGTAAAATGAGAATGCATTATATTAAACTTTTACCTGGTGATAAGGTAAAACTAGAAATGTCTCCCTATGATTTAACGAAAGGGAGGATCACATTTAGATATTAAAAACATTTAGCCAAATGGAATTCTCATTCCATTTGGCATTTGTAAAAAATAAATACTATCAAAATGAAAGTAAGAGCATCAATTAAAAAAAGAAGCGCTGATTGCAAAATCGTACGCAGAAAAGGTGTACTGTTCGTAATCAACAAGAAGAACCCAAAATTTAAACAAAGACAAGGTTAATTAAATTATGGCGAGAATTGCAGGTATTGATTTACCAAAAAACAAAAGAGGAGTTATCGGTTTAACTTACATCTACGGAGTTGGAAGAAGTACTTCTTCTGAAATCCTTAAAGCTGCCGGTATCAGCGAAGACAAAAAAGTCAACGAATGGAATGACGATGAATTGGCTGCAATCAGAACTTATATCTTAGAAAACGTAAAAGTTGAAGGAGAATTAAGATCTGAAGTGCAATTGAACATCAAGAGATTGATGGACATAGGATGCCAACGAGGAATACGTCACAGACTTGGATTACCTTTAAGAGGCCAGAGAACGAAAAACAACTCTAGAACCCGAAAAGGAAAGAGAAAAACTGTTGCTAACAAGAAAAAAGCTAGTAAATAATCGTTAGGAATTATGGCAAAACAAACTAAAGTAGTTAAGAAGAGAAAAGTAAAAGTTGAAGCTATTGGTGAAGCGCATATTCAGGCTTCTTTCAATAACATCATCATTTCTTTAACAAATAAAAACGGAGAGGTTATCTCTTGGGCTTCTGCCGGTAAAATGGGTTTCAGAGGTTCTAAAAAGAATACTCCATTTGCTGCTCAGATGGCAGCTGAAAATTGCTCTGCTGTAGCTCACGAAGCTGGTTTAAGAAGAGTAAAGGTGTTTGTGAAAGGTCCAGGTGCAGGTAGAGAATCTGCTATCAGATCTATCCACAATTCAGGGATTGAAGTTTCAGAAATCGTTGACGTGACTCCTATGCCACACAACGGATGTAGACCACCAAAAAGAAGAAGAGTTTAATTTTTAGAATTTACCCATTATGGCAAGATATATTGGACCTAAAACTAAGATTGCTAGAAAGTTTGGTGCTGCAATCTACGGAGATGATAAAAACTTCGAAAAAAGAAAAAACCAACCGCCAGGACAACACGGTCCTAACAAAAGAAGAGGTGCTAAAAAATCAGAATACGCAGTTCAGTTGGCTGAAAAACAAAAAGCTAAATATACTTACGGTATCTTAGAAAGACAGTTTGCTAACTTATTTGAAAAAGCACACAGAAGCAAAGGAGTAACAGGTGAAGTTCTATTACAACTTTGTGAATCAAGATTGGATAACGTTGTATACAGATTAGGGTTTGCTAAAACTAGATCTGGTGCAAGACAATTAGTTTCTCACAGACACATCACTGTGAACGGAGAAATTCTTAATATCCCTTCTTACTTGGTAAAAGCTGGTGATGTAATCACTGTAAGAGAAAAGTCTAAGTCTCTTGAAGTTGTTACCAATGCATTGGCTTCTAAGTCAAACTATGAGTGGTTACAATTCAACGATGAGAAGAAAGAAGGTACCTTCATTTCTGCTCCAGAAAGAATCCAAATTCCGGAGGACATTAAGGAGAACCTTATCGTCGAACTTTACTCTAAATAATTTTTTAATCAAATTTTTGCTCAACCCAATAATATGGCAATTTTACAATTCATAAAACCCGATAAAGTAATTTTACTTAACTCTGATGAATTTAAAGGTCAATTTGAATTCAGACCTTTAGAACCAGGTTTCGGGCTTACAATCGGTAATGCTTTGAGAAGAGTGTTGCTTTCTTCTCTGGAAGGATACGCTATTTCATCTATCAAAATAGAAGGTGTAGAGCACGAATTTTCAACTATTCCAGGAGTAATCGAAGACGTTACCGAAATTATTCTTAACCTTAAGCAGGTAAGATTAAAAGCTTCAGCAGAAGGCCAGGCTAACGAGCAGGTTGTTGCTAAAGTTTCAGGTCAAACGATCATTACTGCTGGTGATTTAGGAAAATCGATCAACGGATTCGAGGTATTAAACCCGGATTTAATGATTTGTAACCTAAATACTGATGTAACTTTCGAAATTACTTTCAATATTGAAAAAGGTAGAGGATATGTTCCTTCAGAACAAAATAAGTCAAACAATGCTCCTGTAGGAACTATTGCTATTGACTCTATTTTCACGCCGATCAAGAAAGTACAATACAGCATTGAAAATTATCGTGTAGAGCAAAAAACAGACTACGAAAAACTTGTATTAGATATAGAAACTGACGGGTCTATCAGCCCTCAGAATGCTTTAACTGAAGCTTCTAAGATATTAATTTATCACTTCATGTTATTCTCTGATGAGAGAATCACGCTTGAAACAGAAGCTGTAAAAGCATCTATCCAGTACGATGAAGAAACTCTTCACACAAGACAACTTCTTAAGTCTAAATTAGCAGATATGGATCTTTCTGTAAGAGCCCTTAACTGTCTGAAAGCAGCTGAAGTAGAAACTCTTGGAGAATTGGTTTCTTACAGTAAGTCTGATTTGATGAAATTCAGAAATTTTGGTAAAAAATCTTTGACAGAACTAGAAGAATTAGTGCATTCAAAAGGTCTTAACTTCGGTTTCGACGTTGCAAAATATAAGTTAGACGCTGATAAATAATTAATAATGAGACACGGTAAAAAATTCAATCACTTAGGAAGAACAGCTTCTCACAGAAGTGCTTTACTTTCTAATATGGCTTGTTCTCTAATTGAGCATAAAAGAATCAACACTACTGTAGCTAAAGCTAAAGCTTTAAGAGTATATGTTGAGCCTCTATTAACAAAAGCAAAAGAAGATACTACACATAACAGAAGAGTAGTATTCTCTTACCTTCAAAATAAATTTGCGGTTGCTGAATTATTCAGAACTGTAGCTCCTAAAATCGCTGAAAGAAACGGTGGTTATACAAGAATCATTAAGACAGGTTTCAGACCAGGTGATGCTGCTGATATGGCTCTTATCGAATTAGTAGATTTCAACGAGCTTTACAACCCTAATGCTGAAGAGAAAAAAGCTACAAGAAGAAGCAGAAGATCAACTGCTGCACCTAAAAAAGCTGAAGCAGTAGTTGCTGAAGCTCCTGCAGTAGAAGAGAAAGTAGAAGAAGCTAAAGCTGATACTACTGAAGAAAAAACTGAAGAATAATATTCATTCAGATATAAATAAAAACCATCCGGAATCCGGATGGTTTTTTTGTTTTATAATCAAAGAACAAGATCTTATTAGATTTTCGTTCTTTTCAACTCAATAATATTATTACCCTGTTCAAGGTGAAGGCTGTCTCCTTTTACGTGTGCAGTCATATCATCTTTCTTGTAAATTGTTTCATCACCCTTTGTTTCTGTTTTTGGCAGCGTAAATGTTTTCTTATTGCTGGTAATAGCTACTGTACTTTCTTTCGGATCGTTTTTGAAAACAACCTTTACCAGAGTACCATCTGTAGCTTTATAAACAAAATCTGTTTTTTCAATTTTTTTACCATTTACATCTACTGTTGATGAACTTTGAGTCACAGAATCTATTTTTCCGTTGCTATCTGTAATTACAGTTTCTGAACTGTCTGTTTTGATAATGCTTTTGTTTCCGCTTTCACTTTTTTTACAGCTCACTACAGCCAATGCAAGTACAGCACCTAATGCTAAAAGACTTTTTTTCATGATTATATTATTTGATATTCAATATGATTTTTATACTTTAATTTTACAAAAATCATGCCTTACAATATGAGAAATTTTAACCGTTATTTATGCATATTTCTTTTATTTTTCTCCTTGAATACTATGTTTTCACAAAAGAGAAATTTTGAAATCAAAGATGGACATTTCTTCTTAAATGGAAAACCTTTCACGATTTATTCCGGAGAAATGCATTATCCAAGAGTTCCGTCAGAATACTGGAAGCATCGTATGCAGATGATGAAAGCCATGGGTTTGAATACAGTGACCACTTATGTTTTTTGGAATTATCATGAAGAAGCCCCGGGGAAGTGGAATTTTTCAGGCGAGAAAAACTTGCAGAAGTTTATAAAAACAGCTCAGGAAGTAGGTTTATATGTTATCATCCGCCCGGGACCTTATGTTTGTGCAGAGTGGGAATTTGGCGGATATCCATGGTGGCTGCAAAAGAATAAAGACCTTGAAATAAGAAGAGATAATAAATCCTTTTTAGAAGAATGTAATAAATACATCCATCAGTTGGCAAAACAGATTGTACCGCTGCAGATTAATAATGGAGGCACTGTGATTATGGTGCAGGCAGAAAATGAATTTGGATCATATGCAGCTCAGAGAAAAGATATTCCTCTTGAAGAGCACAGGAAATACAGCCATAAGATCAAAGAAATGCTATTGAAAAACGGAATTTCAGTGCCGTTATTTACTTCAGACGGGAGTTCACTTTTTAAAGGAGGTTCTATTGAAGGTGCTTTACCCACAGCAAATGGAGAGAGTGATATTGATGTTTTAAAGAAAAGTATCAATGAATATAATGGAGGGAAAGGTCCCTACATGGTAGCAGAATATTATCCGGGTTGGCTGGATCATTGGGCAGAACCTTTTGTTAAGGTTTCAACAGAAGAAGTCGTAAAGCAAACAAAGCTGTATATAGAAAATGGTATTTCTTTTAATTATTATATGATTCATGGGGGAACCAACTTTGGGTTTACGAGCGGTGCCAATTACGATAAGGATCATGACATCCAGCCGGATCTTACCAGCTATGATTATGATGCTCCCATAAGTGAAGCAGGATGGGCTACCTCTAAATACAATGCTTTGAGAGAAATTTTTCAAAAAATAAACAAGGATAAACTTCCTGACGTTCCAAAGCCAGTCAAAGTTATTACGATTCCAGCAATTGAATTTTCAAAAGTAAACTGTCTTTTTGATCTTACCGATCATCAGAAACCCGTTATAAGTGACAAGCCGCTCACATTTGAAGATCTGAATCTTGGAAACGGATATATGCTCTACAGAAGAAAGTTTGATAAAGATCAGAAAGGAAAACTAGAGATAAAAGGGTTGCGGGATTATGCGAATATCTACATCAATGGAAAATGGAAAGGAGAAATGAACAGGATACATAAAAAGTATGATCTAGATCTTGAAATAAAATCAGGAGACCGACTGGAAATTCTGGTGGAAAATATGGGTAGGATTAATTACGGAGCAGAGATTGTTCATAATCTAAAAGGAATTATAAGCCCTGTGAAAATGAACGGGATTGAGATGGTTGGAAACTGGGAAATGCTTCCTTTACCATTTGATACTTTTCCTAAACATCATTTTAAAAATAAGGATATTGCAGACCATTCACCTGTAATTCAGGAAGCTGAATTTACCCTTGATGAAACGGGAGATACTTTTCTTGATATGAGAAATTTTGGAAAGGGCATTGTTTTCATCAACGGAAAAAATGCAGGAAGATACTGGAGTACTGCAGGGCCCCAACAAACACTTTACATTCCTGGAGTATGGCTGAAAAAAGGTAAAAACCTCATTCAAATCTTTGAACAGATTGAGTTTCATCCTACTATAAGCAGTATTGATCATCCTATTCTTGATCAACTTGTGAAATAACGATTGATTTTATGATATGCATTAATATTTCATTGTTTTTGTTTTAATTTATTGTGAAATAATTAGGTTTATATTGTTTCTAAGTGGAAAATTGATTAAATTTAATAAAACTAAAAGACTGAAACCATCACGGCAAACTCAAACACTAATATTACACAAAGGTGTAATTGATTTCAAATTGTTTTCTGTTGAAATTTGCTTCAAACAAACAAAGTCATGAGCATTTCCATAGCCATAGTAGAAGACGAAAAAAACTACAACAATGCGTTGAAGAAGGTCATCGATTATCAGAAGGATATGAAGGTAATTGCTCAGTTCTTTGATGGGAATGATGCTATGATGAACCTCCCTGATATTTCTCCTGATGTCGTGATGATGGATATCCAGCTACAGGATATGCTCGGAATCGAAATCATAGAAAAACTCCGAAAAGAAATGCCCAATACACAGTTTATCATGTGTACCAGTTTTGATGATGATGAAAAAATCTTTAATTCTTTAAAAGCCGGCGCAATGGGATATTTGGTAAAAGGAGAAAGCATGGATAAGATTCTTTCGTCTATACGGGATGTGTATCATGGAGGGGCACCTATGAGTTTTTCTATTGCCAGAAGGGTATTGATGCATTTCGAAAAAAAACTTCCGGAAATAAAAGGCTTTGATGAACTTACGGAACGCGAAAAAGAAATTCTTGAACTTCTTTCACAAGGACTGCTCTACAAAGAGATTGCAGATCAGAAATTCATCAGTATTGATACCGTAAAAAAACACGTAGGAAATATTTACAGAAAACTTCACGTAAACAATAAAGTGGAGGCCGTTAATAAATTTAATCAATCAAAAAACTAAGAAATTATGGAAAATTTAAATGCAACAAGTCAGGAAGTTCTTGAGGATAAATTGTCTTACAGAGAAGGCCCTATCGGTAATAAACTTGATCAGTTAGTTGAAGGCGTAGAAATGCTGCCCATTAGCCGCATTCTGGCAGAAAGTTTTATGGATAGTGCTAAAAAGGGAGTTTTACCATTTATGCAAACTCATGATATAAATTTTAATCTTGGTGGTATTTATGCTGTAAAACATTCACTCCTGAAAGATGTGTGCGAGATTATGAATGAGATTAAGGCGACGTATTTAACATTTACTTTTGTACAGATAGATCCTCAGGATTCCAGGGTAAGACTCACACCGTATTCTGAGAACAAAGTGATCTATATGGTGGCCTCTTTACAAACACAAGGTAAAAATACTATTGATGAAAACAATTATCTCATCATTAATTCCAATCAGGATCTTACACTTAAAGAGCTGAAAATCTCCAATCAGAATTTAAAAGAGCTTAATGATTTTTATCTTGAGGATGGGCATCGGGTGTTGACTGATTATCTAGGACGAAACAATACCTTTTATATCAGTTACCATATCGTTGATCTGATAGATACCTTGTCAAAAGATGGTAGTGATACATTTATCATTAATCTTTGCGAGATCAGTGATGTAAAGAAAGTGATTCTTGAAAATAATCTTGGAGATAGATTTCGGGAAGATCAATATAAAAAGCACTTTGAAACACACGAAAAACAAATGACACTTGTTTTTAGTACAGACGAAGGATATTACGATATGGGTTCATTATATCCATAAAAATGGTAATTCAAATAATATACATTGCGGTACTCTTGGCAGCTACTGTAAAGTCTATAGTTTTAGCTGGAAAGAAAGGTATTTCCAGCCAAAACTATTTTGTGATATTTTTGTTTTTGTCACTTTGTCTGGAGCTGTATGGGCATTATAAAATATTTAATAAAGAATTTGACTTCGCTTATCTGTTTAATTATTACAGCATTTTTTTGATTATATTTTTTGGCATCTACTATGCTAAAATTTTTCCTAAGAAACTCAGCGTATTTTTCCGGTATTTTCTGATGGCCATACTTGCCTATATTATTCTGTTTGTAAAGTTTTATAGTGATAATTATGAAAATAGATTAGGAATATTAGTATGTTTTTATTTTATCATTAATGTGCTGGTTTGGTTTTATATCAGGTTAAAAACCTTTGAAGAAATAAAAATTCTGGATGATCCGCATTTCTGGGTTTCCTGTGGATTGCTTTTTTGGAGTATTTTCTTTATTTTCAGGTCTATTCCCATGTTTTTTCTTCAGGACAATGATCCAGGTCTTCTGCAAATTTTAAAGGTTATGCAGTATTGTGTTAATATCATCATGTATGGAATGTTCTATATTGCTTTGAGAAAATCTGAAAATAAGAACACAATATGAAGCAATTACCGGATACAATAAGATTGGCTTATATTATGGCAGTTATTTTGTTAATAACTTTTGTCATCTTTATTGTTTTAATAGTTGTTCTGTATAATAAAAGACAGCTTTTTTTTATTCAACAGCAGCAACTTAAAGAATCCGAACACCAAAACCAGCTTCTCCAGAAAGAACTGGAAAAACAAAAAATATTGGAACAGGAGCGGGAACGTATCTCCCACGATATGCACGATGATCTCGGAGCCGGAATTTCTGCATTGAAACTTCAGGCGGAATTTCTAAAACAGAAAGCAGAAGACGATGATCTGCAAAACGATATCGATGAACTTCTGAAGACCTCTGAAGAAATGAATATCTCCATGCGGGAAATGCTCTGGAGCCTGAACTCAGGAAATGACACATTAGGAAGCTTTGTTGATTATGCTGTTCTTTATACCGGAAATTTTCTAAAGAAAACAAAAATCGTGGTGTACTCGGAATATGAAAATATCATTGCAGAAACATCCCTTTCCACTGAAATGAGGCGTAATCTTTTTCTCTGTTTAAAAGAAGCCGTTAATAATGTCTATAAACACAGTCATGCAAGTACTTTGAAACTTTCATTTTTGCAGGAAGAAAATACCTTTTCAATGAAAATTTCTGATAACGGAACCGGGATTTCACAGGATCAGAAAGAAGGAAATGGTCTCCGGAATATGAAAAGAAGAATGAGTGAATTGTCTGGCGAATGCAATATCATTTCTGACAACTCAGGAACTTATCTGGTTTTTAAAATAATAGTATAAATAAATTACCCTTTTGTGTACTTGAAGGTACATTTTTTAGAGGGAAATTTGATATATAAAATTAAAAGCCATGAAAACTCTTATTAACGACAGTATTGGAGATTTAGAAGCTGCTTTAAAAAACAACAGTGATCTTCAGCAGAAGTTCAAAACAAATCCTATAGAAGCGATTAAAAATGTAGAAATAAGAAATCCTAAAGATACAGACTATTGGATCTACAGGATTATTGTACTGATGCTTGGGCTGGCAGTCATTGCTATTATTGCAGGACTTATTCTCATTGCTTACTGGAATGACGGATCCGCCAAAGATAATCAGCTGGTCACCATCTTTGCCACCATTTCATCAGGAGCAATAGGTGCTCTGGCTGGCCTTCTCTCTCCTTCACCCAGAAAATAATAAATAGCTTATCATAATTGTATAAAGAAGCTCACTTTTTAAGGTGAGTTTTTTTAGTGTTCCTCTATTTTTAAGATCCAGAAAATGTGGAATTATCATAATATAAATTAACTAAAATTTAACTTCGATTTATTTCAAAAAAATCCCGTGAAATACCCCTAAAAGTTAAATTTTGATTAAATTTGTCTAAACTAAAAAAAATAAAAAATGAGTGCAATTTCTTACATAGAAGCAAGACAGATTTTAGATTCCAGAGGAAATCCTACCATTGAAGTAGATGTATTTACAGAAAGCGGGGCAATGGGCCGTGCAGCTGTACCTTCAGGAGCGTCTACAGGAGAACACGAGGCGGTAGAATTACGTGACGGTGGTTCAGAATATCAGGGGAAAGGAGTTCTGAAAGCTGTTGAAAATGTTAAAGAAGTAATTGCAGAGAATTTAGTGGGCCAGCCGGTTTTTGAACAAAACTATATCGATCAGATTATGATTGATCTTGACGGAACGCCTAACAAAGGAAATCTTGGTGCCAATGCTATTCTTGGGGTTTCTTTGGCTGTAGCCAGAGCTGCCGCTGCAGAATTGGGAATGCCTCTTTATAAATATGTTGGAGGAGTAAATGCCAATACACTTCCTGTTCCAATGATGAATGTAATCAATGGTGGATCTCACTCAGATGCTCCTATCGCATTCCAGGAATTCATGATCATGCCGGTAAAAGCAGATTCTTTCTCTCACGCATTGAGAAAAGGAACTGAAATTTTCCACAATCTTAAATCTATTCTTCATTCAAGAGGATTATCTACTGCAGTAGGTGACGAAGGTGGTTTTGCACCTACTTTCAAAGGAACTGAAGATGCTTTGGATACTTTACTTCAAGCTATTGAAAAAGCAGGTTATAAGCCAGGTGACGACATTATGTTGGCACTAGACTGTGCAGCTTCTGAATTCTACAAGGACGGAATTTATGATTACAGAAAATTCCAGACTCCGGATGCGGCTCAGTTTTCAAGCAGCGAGCAGGTTTCTTACTTAGCGGAACTGGCTGCAAAATATCCAATCATTTCTATCGAAGATGGTATGCAGGAAAACGACTGGGAAGGTTGGAAAATGTTAACTGATAAAATCGGTGACAGAGTACAGCTGGTAGGAGATGACTTATTCGTAACCAACGTAGAAAGACTATCCAGAGGAGTAAAAGAAAATATTGCCAACTCAATCCTTGTAAAAGTAAACCAGATCGGTTCTCTTTCTGAAACAATGGCTGCTGTACAAATGGCTCAGAACAACAAGTTCACTTCAGTAATGTCTCACAGATCAGGAGAAACTGAAGATTCTACAATCGCTGATTTAGCTGTAGCAATGAACTGTGGACAGATCAAAACAGGTTCTGCTTCAAGATCAGACAGAATGGCAAAATACAACCAGTTATTGAGAATTGAAGAAGCTTTAGGTGAAACTGCAATTTTCCCAGGATTGGAAGCATTTAAAATCAAAAGATAATTAATCGAATTTATAAATAACGGCAAGCGAAATTTTTAGTTTGCCGTATTTTATGGAAAGTGGTATATTTAAAAAAAATAAATAAATAATGTCAGACAACAAAGTAATATTGAATTACGACGGTAATTCATATGAATATCCTATCGTGGATAGTACTATCGGAGACAGAGGGATTGATATTTCAAAATTAAGAGACCAGACAGGTTTGATCACTCTGGATTTAGGTTACAAAAATACAGGAGCTACTATTAGCGACATCACTTACTTAGACGGAGATAAAGGAGAATTATTCTACAGAGGTTATCCAATCGAGCAGATTGCTGAAAAATCTAACTTCACTGAAGTAATGTATCTTTTATTACATGGAGAATTACCTACTCAGGATCAGTTTGCTTCATTCGACAACAACATTAAAAAATATAACTTCATCGCAGACGAAATGAAAAAGATCATTGATGTTTTTCCTCGTTCTGCTCACCCTATGGGAGTTTTATCTTCTATGACTTCTGCATTGACCGCTTTCAACCCAAAGGCAGTTAACGTAAACTCTAAAGAAGAAATGGATCACGCTGCAGAGCTGATGATCGCTAAGTTCTCTCACCTTTGTGCTTGGACTTACAGAAAAACTCAAGGTTTACCATTAAACCACGGGGATAACAACCTAAACTACGTAGAGAACTTCTACAAAATGGCATTCAGATTACCAAATGCTGATTTCGAAATCGATCCGGTAGTTGTAGGTGCTTTAGATAAATTATTAATTCTTCACGCAGACCACGAACAAAACTGTTCTACTTCTACAGTAAGAATGGTAGGTTCTGCTCACACAGGTCTTTTCGCTTCTATCTCTGCAGGGGTTTCTGCACTTTGGGGACCACTTCACGGTGGAGCTAACCAGGCAGTAATCGAAATGCTTGAATTGATCGAAAAAGATGGAGGTGACGTATCTAAATATGTTGCTAAAGCGAAAGATAAGAGTGATAACTTCCGTCTAATGGGATTCGGACACAGAGTTTACAAAAACTTCGACCCAAGAGCGAAAATTATCAAGAAAGCTGCTGATGATATCCTTACCGCATTAGGAATCCAGGATAAAGCTCTTGACATTGCTATGCAGTTAGAAAGAGTAGCGCTTGAAGACGAATACTTCGTAGAAAGAAAGCTATATCCAAACGTAGATTTCTATTCAGGAATCATCTACAGAGCGTTAGGAATTCCTACAGAAATGTTTACTGTAATGTTTGCATTAGGAAGACTTCCGGGATGGATTTCTCAATGGAAAGAAATGAGACTGAAAGGAGACCCGATCGGAAGACCAAGACAGGTTTACCAAGGTGCTCAGGAAAGAAACTACATCGATATTGCAAGCAGATAATATTTGCTTATACCATAAAAAGAACCCCAAAGCAAGCTTTGGGATTCTTTGTTTATAATTTATATAACTAAACCGAATAAGAAAGCCTGCTTTTTCAAGCAGGCTTTCGTTTTTTATTATGGGCATTGGCATCTGTCACATGTCCAGATATAGCAGTTTCCTGCATCATCCCATTCGCAGCATCTTCTGCCTGTTGAGATTGGAGCACCTCCCATTACCGATTTTTGTTGATCTCTTCCTAATTTTTGTGCATTTTTCAGCACTGGATTGTTCTTGTTCATGACTTTGATTTTTGGTGTTAATAGTTACGTTTTACTGTTTATAATTTCGCGAAAATTATATCACTAATATAGGAAATTAAATAATATAAATATCTGTTTTTTGCTTCTTATGTAGATGGAAAATAGCAAGTTGTAGATGTTTTTGGAACTATTCACTGCAGTTGACGGAACAGACAAGGAAATTTTGTGGAAGGGTGCTGGTTTTGTAAGCCAAATTTAATACATAAAATAATGCAAAAGTTTTACAGATAGAGACCTTTACTTATATTTGTAGTATTGCATAAATCTTTATGAGACTAAACATTAAAAACGAAACGGGGAGGCTGAAGTCAGTAGTTCTAGGCCAGCCTAATTCATTGGGAGCAGTTCCCACCCTAGAGGAAAGTTATGACGCAAAGTCATATTATTCAATCGAACACAACATTTATCCTAAAGAAGAGGATATTATCAATGAAATGAATGCTTTTGAAGCAGTGTTAAAAAAGTATGGCGTTGAAGTACTGCGTCCAAGTATCATCAAAGACTACAACCAGGTTTTTTCCAGAGATGTAGCCTTTGTAATTGATGACAAAATGATCATTTCTAATGTGATCGCAGACAGAGCAGACGAGCAGGAAGCATACAAAAGCGTTTTTGAAAAAGTAGCATGGAGAAAGATCATTAACCTTCCGGAAACAGCACACATTGAAGGAGGAGATGTAATTGTATGGAATGATTTTATTTTTATCGGAACCTGCTTCAGCGAGGATTACAGAAACTATAAAACGGCAAGAACCAACGAGTATGCCATTGAAATCTTGAAAGAATATTTTCCAAAGAAAAGAATCATTGATCTGGAACTGAAAAAAAACGATAAAGTTCCGTTTGAAGGTATTCTGCATTTGGACTGCACATTTAATCCGGTAGGAGAAGACAAATGTATCATTTATAAAAACGGGTTTGTGGATGAAAGCGATTACCGTTTAATCATCGATATTTTCGGAGAAGAAAACTGTTTCCACATCAATGATGAAGAAATGTTTGAAATGTTCCCGAATATTTTCTCCATTTCACCTGATGTAGTAGTTTCAGACAAAGCATTCACCAGAATGAATGATCACCTGAGAAACGAATGGGGAATGACCGTTGAAGAAATTCCTTACAGAGAAATCTCTAAAATGGGAGGCTTGTTGAGATGCTCTACAATGCCGCTTGTGAGAGAATAATTGAGTGGGAGCGTTTTAGGATTTGAGAGTGTAAGTGTTTTAAGTTCTGGGAGTTATAGTGTTGGTGGGTTTAAATATTTTTTTAATTTTAAACAAATATTAGGTATGTCAACAATTAAATTTCATCAGGACCTAAAAGTTTATCAAAAATCATTTGAAACAGCACAACTGATTTATGAATTCTCAAAATCCTATCCGAAAGAAGAACTTTATTCACTTACAGATCAGATAAGAAGATCATCAAGATCTGTAACTGCAAATATTAGCGAGGCTTGGGGAAAAAGAAAATATGAAAAATCCTTCATCGCTAAGCTTACGGATTCAGAGGGAGAAGCAAGAGAAACCCAAACATGGCTTCAATTCGCTTTTGCTTGTAAGTATATAAATGAAGAGCAGTATGATCATCTGCACAAAGAATATAATCAAATAATAGGAATGTTAGTTAATATGATGAGTCAGTCAGAAAAATGGTGTTCATTTTCTCCGATTAAAAAGGAAGAAAATAATTGATAAACCGTTGTGAAAACACTCAAACATTCATACGCTATCACCCTCAAACTTAGAAAAAATGCAAACAACAGATACAGTATTAATGATAGAACCGATTGCATTCGGTTATAACGCTGAAACAGCGAAAAACAATTACTTTCAGGTAGAACAAACGGGTTCTGATATCCAGTCGAAAGCTTTGGCGGAGTTCAACACCTTTGTTGGAAAACTGAGAGGAAAAGGAATCAATGTAATCACGATAAAAGATACGTTGAATCCTCATACTCCGGATTCTATTTTCCCAAACAACTGGGTAAGTTTCCATAAAGACGGGAAAGTAGTTTTATATCCGATGTTCGCTTCCAACAGAAGAGTGGAAAGGAGAGAAGATATTATTGAAAGCATCAAAGATCAGGGCTTTGAAGTTGCTGAAATTGATGACTGGTCTTTTCCTGAAACTCAGGGACATTTCCTGGAAGGCACGGGAAGTATGATTTTCGATCACGATAATAAAATTGCTTACGGTTCCGTTTCTTTGAGGCTGGATGAAAAACTGTTCAGAGAATTCTGTACAAAATTCGGGTTCACTCCGGTTGTTTTTCACTCATTTCAGACGGTAGGAACAGAAAGACTTCCGATCTACCACACCAATGTCATGATGTGTGTAGCGGATAAGTTTGTCGTAATCTGCCTGGACTGTATTGATGATGAGCTGGAAAGAGAAAAAGTAACAGAAACTATTAAAGGTTCCGGAAAAGAAATCATCGAAATTTCAGAAGAGCAGATGCAGCAGTTTGCGGGAAATATGCTTCAGGTTCAAAATAAAGACGGTGAGAAATTCCTGGTAATGAGCCAGACTGCTTACCAGTCTTTAGCTGCAGATCAGGTGGCAGCGATTGAAAAATACTGCGAAATTATCTATTCAGACCTGAATACCATTGAAGTAAATGGAGGAGGAAGTGCAAGATGTATGCTTGCTGAGGTTTTTCTTCCAAAAAAATAATATATTTACGAAAAAATTAATTGAACCCATTATCAAGTAAAGGTTTACATATTCTTCTGACTTTGGAAACAGAGTCAGAAGATTTGTTATTAGACAGCAAAGGTTTTCTCGAGTTTACAGAAGAAATTCTGAAAACCAAAGAGGTGGAAATTGTAGGAGTAACCAATCATATTTTTGAAAATGAAAGCTTTACTTCCGCAGTAATCCTTAAAGAATCTCACCTTTGTATTCATACGTGGCCGGAGTTTAAACAGCTTACTTTTGATGTTTTCCTTTGCAATTATTCACAGGACAATACCACAAAAGTAGAGCAGATTGCAGATGAGGTGGTTCAGTATTTTAAAGCTAATACCATTCAGAAACACAAAATTTACAGATAACAAATGCACTATGTCTGCCCAGCATGCGAATCAGAAAATAAATTAGACCTCACTTTTCCTGTTGAAGAATATGTTTGCAATACCTGTTCTCATCTCATTGATGTAGCTGAAAACAAAAAGATTAAACATTTGAAAGTCCCTACAGAAAACGTTGCGTTGGATGTCGGGCAAAAAGGAAAAATAGGAGAGGAAGAATATACTGTTGTTGCCATTATTGTCAAGCGGTATGGTTCCAGTATTTTCTGGCGCGAATATTATCTCAAAGACAGCAAAGGAAATGATGCTTTCCTGAGCGAAAGTGATGGGCATTGGGTTTTCCTAATTCCAATGCATCCTGACGATTTTAAAAGTAAAAGCTCGAAATTACCAACCTTTGCCGGGCGAACGTATCGCTGGTACGAAAATTCTCAATGCAGTATTGAGGCTGCCGCCGGTTTTTTTGATGAACATCTGGATTTCAGCATTGCTACCTATAAAGAATACGTCAACGGAACACGCATGATCTCTCAGGAGAAGAGCAGCAAAAAAAGTCAGTATTTTTATGGGGTGCATATTTCAAAATATGAGGTTAAAAGAGCTTTTAAAATAGCTAATATGCCCTATTATACAGGAGTTGGGATTGTTCAGCCTTATTATTTCGATATGAAACAGGCTTTAAACATCTTTTGTGTAGCAGCATTAATGATATGTCTGCTTCAGTTGTATGTTTATATCTCAAGAACAAACGAAACTGTTTTTGAGCAGTCGATCAACTTCGCTGATGTAAAAGATAAAGAGCTTGTCAGTAAAAGCTTTACCCTTTCGGGCGGCTCAGCACCATTAAAAGTCAATGCTTTTTCAGCGGTTGATAATTCATGGGCGAATATTCAGCTGAGTCTTGTGAATGAGAATACTAACGAGGTGGTATATACTTCAAAAGATATTGAACAATACCACGGTTATGAAGATGGCGAAAGCTGGTCGGAAGGAAATCAGTCGGAAGAATTCAACCTCTGTGGAGTAAGCTCGGGAAAATATCATTTCCTTATTTCAGCTGAAAAAGAAGGATCATTATTACCTGCATTTTCCGGTCTTCAGTCGTCAGATTCGAAAGTATTGATCTCCAGGGATAAATCCGGGGTTCTGGATGTTACTGATCTCTATACAGCACAATCTACCACTTTCATAGACGGAAGAACCCTTGAAAAAGATACCACAGAATTGGGTAAACTGGTGAAAGCATCCTTTGGAACTTCAAAAATAGATTCCCTGATCAATGCTGAAGGACTAAAGCTTACAACGGATATTGTTGCATCAAACAATGATGTTAAGATCAAAGCAACCTGGCTTCCTGTCTCATTCTGGAATTTCGGAGTTATTTTATTCATAATGATTATTCTGTTTGTAGCGATGCTTATGGGAAAACATTCCTTTAATGTGAAGAAATGGAAGAACAGTTCAAACACCCCTTATTCTACATCATGATGAACAATATTTTAAGTTACATAAGACAAAACCTGATGCTCTGCCTGATCGGAGGATTTTTCATAACCCTGTTTGTATACCTTACCTACCAGGGAAATCAGGTCTGTGACTGTGCCAAAACAGAAACATACCGCGACGGAACTACAAAAAGCCACTCCAGAGGAGGAGTTGGATTCTACAGATACTATCACAAATAAAAATATAAAACTATGGACAACATCAATTTCTTACCCATATTAAACTCGGTACTTTACTCATTTCTGGGAATCGCTATTCTGCTGGTATGCTATTTCATTATTGAAAAACTTACCCCGGAAAAAACATGGCATGAGATCGCTCAGAACAAAAATATAGCACTGGCTATTGTTTTCGGAGCATTTATCATCGGAATTTCAATGATTATAAGCGCTGCGATTCATGGATAAGAAGAGGATTCCTCTTGAGCTGCTTTTATTGTTTTCAGTATTCGTCATTGCTACATGTGGATTGATTTATGAATTGGTGGCCGGAGCCCTGGCGAGCTATCTTTTAGGAGACTCTGTAAAGCAGTTTTCTTTCATTATCGGGGTGTATCTGTTTTCAATGGGAGTAGGTTCTTACTTTGCGAAATTCATCAAGGGAAATCTTATTGATAAATTCGTTGAAATCGAAATCCTTGTAGGAATAGTGGGCGGAATCAGTTCTGTTGTACTGTTTATTTTGTTCAATACCCTTGCCCATTTTGAAAGCGTTCTCTATCTTTTTGTCTTTTTCACAGGATGCCTCGTTGGAGTAGAAATTCCGCTTTTGATGAACATTCTGAAAGACAGAGTGCAGTTTAAAGATTTAGTTTCAAATGTCTTTGCATTCGATTATATCGGAGCTTTACTGGCTTCGATTCTTTTTCCATTGGTGTTAATTCCGAAGCTGGGAATTGTAAAAACGCCTTTATTTTTCGGATTGATTAATATCTCTATTGCAATATTTCTATGTTACTACCTTAAAAAAGAATTGTCGAAACCATTCTCCTTAAAAGTAAAGTCTATTGCAGCCTTTGTTTTTCTGCTGGGACTTTTCATTTTCTCAGATACTATTTTGTCTTATTCCGAAGAAAAATTATATGGTGAAAATGTAGTGTATACCAAAAGCTCACCCTATCAGAGAATTGTGCTGACGAGAAATACGCATGAGTTTCGTCTCTATTTAAATAACAACTTACAGTTTTCATCCACTGATGAATACCGTTATCATGAAGCCCTAGTACATCCTGCGATGTCTATGGCAAAAAATATTGATCACGTTCTGATTCTGGGAGGAGGAGATGGTTTTGCTGCAAGAGAAGTATTGAAATACAAAGACGTTAAAAAAATAACGCTTGTGGATTTGGATGGTGAAATGACTCAGTTTTTCAAGACCAATGAAACCATGCGCAGACTGAACCAAAGTTCTTTTTCCAATCCTAAAGTGGAAGTCATCAACAAAGACGCCTATATTTGGGTTAAAGAGAACAAAAAAAAGTTTGATGTCATTATCATCGACTTTCCCGATCCATCCAATTACAGCTTGGGAAAACTCTATTCCCTGCAGTTTTATAAAGAACTGGAAAGATTGACGACTCTTGATACCAAAATTGTGGTTCAAACCACCTCTCCGTATTTTGCTCCGAAATCTTTCTGGTGTATAGAAAAAACGATCAATCAGATTTTTCCTTTCACAGCCGCATATCACACCTATGTTCCGTCTTTTGGGGAATGGGGATTTTCTATGGCTTCGTTTGAACCGATCAACAACAGGATCTACAGAAAAATTCCTGGGTTAAAATATTATGATTACAACTTTTCACAGATGTCCTATTTTAATAAAGATATGAAAGTGAAAGACGTAGAAGTTAACCGTCTGGACAACCAGATATTAGTTCGTTATTTTGATGAAGAGTGGGGAAAAGTACAGTAGAAAGGATTTTCTTAAAACTATATTTTTAGGTAGTCTTATGCTCCCTTTTCTCCAGTATTGTGGAAAGAAGGTAAAGTCATTATTACTGAAGATAACAGGTACGAATCATGTTCTCGGGCATCAGCTTTGGGCAAAAGATTTTCCACCGTTTTCAGAAGTTATCCACACAAAATATCTTATCGTTGGTGGTGGGATTTCCGGGCTTTCGGCATGTCGCTTTTTTAACCTGAATAACGAAAATGATTACCTTCTCCTGGAAATGGAAAACCATCTGGGAGGAAATTCTTCAAACGGACAAAATTCATTTTCTAAATTTCCTTTAGGTGCGCATTACCTGCCTTTACCCAATAAAGAGAACATAGAAATCATAGAATTTCTTAAAGAATGCGGAATCTGTCTTGGAAGTGATGAGAACGGGGAACCTATTCTTGATGAATACCAAATGACTTTTCCACAACAGGAAAGACTGTTCTATAAAAATTTCTGGCAAAACGATATTGTTCCTCAAAGAGGTATTTCCCCCGAAACACAGCAAGAGCTCAGCCGCTTTTTTAAGCTGATGGATGAACTGCGTGTAAAGAAAGATGCACAGGGGAAATATTGGTTTGCTATCCCGGTACATGATTCAAGCAGAGATGATGAGGCTGTAAACCTTGAAAAGCTCATTTTCAAAGACTGGCTCAAAGAAAATAATTATCACTCCGAAGAACTTCTCTGGCTGTTAGACTATTCCTGCAGAGACGATTTCGGATTAGGAATAGAGTATGTCTCGGCATGGGCTGGAATTCATTATTTCGCCGGAAGAAAAAATAACTGGAGCACCCAATACAAAGATCAGGTATTTACATGGCCGGAAGGCAATGCAAGGCTGGCAAAACATTTCTCAAAATATACTGAGGGAAAGCATTTGTCCGGTAATCTTGTCTTTGAGGTAAAACTCAATGATAAAGTTGAGGTACTGAGTTTTGACAATACGCAAAAGAAAACCCAAAAGATCATTGCTGATAAAGTACTGTTTGCATCGCCTCAGTTTGTCAATGAAAGAATTTTAAATCATAAAAAGGCATCGTCATTCAATTATGTACCCTGGCTTTTAACAACCATTACTTTGAAGAATGAATTCGGAGGAGATGAAGAGTTGGCCTGGGATAACGTAATCTACGGATCTTCCGGATTGGGGTATATCTTTGACCAGCATCAGAATCTTAACCAGATTATGGGTGAAAAAGTAATTACCCACTATAAGAGTTTTTCAACTGGAGATTGCAGAAAAGCAAGGAAAAAGCTGTATGCCATGAAAGACGCTGAACTGAAAGATTTAGTTTTAAATGATCTGAAGAAAGCACACCCTCTGATAGAAGATTTTATTCTGGAAATGCAGTTTCATAAAATAGGACATGCTATGATAGCGCCGGTTCCTAACCAGATTTTTGGAGAAGAAACCCGGAAAGCAAAAGAACCTATTGAAGATAAAATTTTCTTTGCTCATTCTGATCTTTCAGGAATATCTATTTTTGAAGAAGCCTTTTATCAGGGAATCCGGACTGCGGGCCAAATGATATAAAATGATACGATGAAACAACCCTGGATACATAACGCAAAAACAGACTGGTGGTTTATTTTATCACCGCCTTTCGTGGTGGTGCTGATTATTTTTCTTTTTCAGAAACAGATTCAGGGGCTGGAAAACCATTATTCTTTTTACACATGGCTTTTTCTGATTGTTTTTGTGGATGTGGCACACGTATATTCCACCCTGTTCAAAACGTATTTTGTAAAAGGTGAAATTCAGAAAAATAAACTGCTTTATCTGGGAATTCCCTTTGTGAGCTGGATATTGGGAATTATTCTGTTTCAATTGGGAAGCCTGACATTCTGGTCAGTTCTTGCATTGGTCGCTGTTTTTCATTTTATACGCCAGCAATATGGTTTTATGAGAATCTACGCCCGCTTCGAACTAAATAACTGGAGTAAGAAAATAGATGAGGTGGCCGTTTATTCTGCTACCATTTATCCCATGCTGTATTGGTTTAAAACACCGCGTGCTTTTACATGGTTTGTCAGCAATGAGTTTGACTGGCTTAAAAATCTTCCGGATTATGTCCCTTTGATGACCATAGTATATTTCACCATTCTTACCATTTGGATTATCAAAACTGCTTTTGAAGTTTTTAAAACAAAAAATATTAATATTCCTAAAGCAGCATTGATTAGCGGAACTTTCCTTTCCTGGTATTTTGGGATTGTTTACTTTAACAATGATCTTCTTTTTACTTTTCTCAATGTCGTCTCCCACGGAATTCCTTATGTCGCATTGATCTATATCCGGGAAATCAAACAAAAAGAAAATCCCCAGCTGAACTGGATGTCTATTTTTAAATCCGCTTCAGGAATATTTTTGTTTGTAGGAGTTATTTTAGGTTTTGCCTTTTTGGAAGAACTTTTATGGGAAACTTTAGTGTGGAATGAACATTTTTCCCTCAATATAATGGTGTCAGAAAAATTATTTCAGTTTCTCATTCCATTGCTGGTCGTTCCACAACTTACTCATTATCTCCTGGATGGCTTTATTTGGAGAAAACCCAAAAAAGTTAGCTAACTTTGCGATAATCTTTAAAATCTAAAAATGAGACAATATTTTCTGGCATTAGCAATTTTTCTTGGAATTATTGTAGGAGCCCAGCAGAAAACGTTCTGTAATCCTATTAACATTGATTATGGTTATACTCCTTTCGAAGTTTTTTCAAAACAGGGAAAACACCGTGCTACAGCAGATCCGGTAATTGTTAATTTTAAGAATAAACTGTTTCTTTTTTCTACAAACCAGGAAGGATACTGGTATAGCGATGATATGCTGGACTGGAAATTTGTAAAAAGGAAATTCCTCAGAGATAATAAATATACCCATGATCTTAATGCTCCGGCTGTCTGGGCAATGAAAGATACTCTCTATGTCTATGGTTCCACATGGGAACAGGACTTTCCCATCTGGAAAAGTACAAACCCAACCAAAGATGACTGGAAAATTGCAGTGGATACGTTAAAAGTAGGAGCTTGGGATCCGGCATTTCATTATGATGAAGATAAAAATAAATTATACCTCTACTGGGGCTCAAGCAACGAATGGCCATTATTAGGAACAGAGGTAAAAGTGAAAAATCTTCAGTCTGAAGGTTTTGTAAAACCCATTCTTAAACTGAAACCTGAAGACCATGGCTGGGAACGTTTCGGGGAATACAATGACAATGTCTTTCTTCAGCCTTTTGTAGAAGGCGCCTGGATGACGAAGCATAACGGGAAATATTATATGCAGTATGGTGCTCCCGCAACAGAATTCAGTGGATATTCCGATGGAGTATACGTAAGTAAAAATCCTTTGGAAGGTTTCGAATACCAACAGCATAATCCATTTTCCTATAAACCGGGTGGTTTTGCCAGAGGAGCAGGCCATGGAGCTACTTTTGAAGACAATTATAAAAACTGGTGGCATATTTCGACCATCTTTATTTCCACCAAAAATAATTTTGAAAGAAGGCTGGGAATCTGGCCGGCAGGTTTTGATAAAGACGATGTAATGTACTGTAATACGGCTTATGGAGATTATCCAACTTATCTTCCACAGTATGCTCAGGGAAAAGATTTTACAAAAGGTCTTTTTGCCGGATGGATGCTGCTGAATTATAATAAACCGGTGCAGGTTTCATCTACTTTAGGAGGATATCAGTCCAATTATGCTGTGGATGAAGATATCAAGACCTATTGGAGTGCTAAAACAGGAAATTCAGGAGAATGGTTCCAGACTGATCTTGGGGAAGTTTCTACTATTAATGCCATTCAGATCAATTATGCAGATCAGGATGCAGAGTTTATGGGGAAAACTTTGGGAAAAATGCATCAGTATAAAATCTATGGATCTAATGACGGGAAGAAATGGAATGTGATTGTGGATAAAAGCAGGAATACGAAAGATGTTCCGCACGACTATGTTGAATTGGAGCAACCCGCAAAAGCCCGTTTCCTTAAAATGGAAAACATGAAAATGCCTACCGGGAAATTTGCATTAAGCGGTTTTAGAGTATTTGGAAAAGGAGCCGGAAAGCAGCCTGCCAAAGTAGAGGGTTTCGTACCTTTAAGAGCCGATCCTAAAAAATATGGGGAAAGAAGAAGTATCTGGATGAAATGGCAGCAGAATCCTGAAGCAGACGGCTATGTAATCTATTTTGGAAAGACGCCGGATAAATTGTACGGGAGCATTATGGTCTACGGAAAGAATGAATATTTCTTCACGGGTGCAGACAGAACGGATGCTTACTATTTCCAGATTGAAGCTTTCAATGCGAATGGTGTTTCAGAAAGAACAGCTGTGGCAAAATCTGAATAAATCAATTTAAAAGATAAAAAAATGACACGTTTTGAAATATCAGAACGTGTTATTTTTTGCCTGCTTTTTTAAGAAAAGTTTCAATTTTATCTATAAGAAATTGATCATTGGGCTGTTTATCCCAATCCAGATGTCCGCCATTGAATTGATAAGATTCATGGATAACTTGATTTTTATTTAAAGTTGAATCTAAGATCTTTTCTTGAGTAGAAGGAATCACGCGATCCGAATTGCCGTAATAAGATAGAGTAGGAGGAGAATTTTCATTTATCCATTTAACAGGACTGGCAAAATCTATTCTGGATATTCCAAGTCCTGATACACGAGGATCTACCAATCTTCTTTCCACAAAAGAATATTCCTGATAATTTTTGAAGCCTGGATCGGAAAGGTCAGCAGGGCCAACAATATTAACAACTGCTTTTATCCTTTTATCTGTGTCGAATTTATAAGCATATAGCATGGATAAATGTCCTCCGGCACTGTTTCCTAATAATATTAATTTAGGGTTGTACCTGAGTTTCTTTTCTAAGAAAGCGGAAACCTCTTTAATATCATTCATTTGATTAGGCAGTCCATAATTGGTTTCTGAAACCAGTCTGTAGTTCATATTAACAAAAACATAATCAGGAAACTTCTGCATTAGAGAAAGGGTGAAGAAGGTGAGCTGTGATTTATTTCCACTACGCCAGCCTCCACCATGAATAATAATGAACACCTCTTTTTTACCCTGAGATTTTTTGGCGGGAATATAGAGGTCCATAATCTGTTCCGGGCTGTTTCCATAATGAATATTTTCCTCTTTATCAAAGTGGATATCTTGGCCCAGTTCTATCTTCTTTTCTTTACAGCCATTCCATGTAAAAAGTAAGACTAGGCAAATCAAAATAATAGGTACATCTTTTTTCATAACTATTAAATATAAAAAATCCGCTGAAAAGAATCAGCGGATACTGTAAGAATAATTGAATATGAAGAAAGAAATTTCTTTTTATCTTGTTCTGCTTTTGATAGCATCTGAAGCCCCTTCGATGTCTCTTACCTTTTTCACTTTCTGATTTCCGAAATTATAGGTAAGGCTTACTGTTAAACTTCTGTTGTAACGGTTTTGATGGATATAATTGTAATTTCCGTTTTCCTGAAAGTCTTCAATTTTAACGATATTGGTATTAAGAACATCATTTACATTTACTGCAAAAGTCCAGTCGTTCCACATTTTCTTAAGGCTGAGGTCTAAACTCATTAAATTTTTCAAAGAACCAAGCTCAATCTGCTGCTTGTCTACAAAGAAGTAATTAAGTCCGAAGAACCATGTTTTCTTTTTATCAAGACGGATGGTATTGTTGGTCTGGATCAGAAGACTGGTAGAATTGGTTTTATTGGTATAGGTAATAAATTTTCCTTCAGGTCCTTTATCATCTTTGAAGCGGTCTCCGGTAGTAGGATCAGTATCAAGACTCCCATTGTTAATATTATGCTGTACCCCAATATTAAAGTTGGTTGTCCAGTATTGTTTGAAAAACGATTTCTGAATACCTACCATTGCGGACATTTCCTGCTTATTCCCAAAATTGGTTCTGATATACCTTAAAGCAGGATTTTCTCCTATTTTGCCTTCAGGTGATACAGGATAGCCCTGCAGTGGAACCTGTGTGATCGCATCCTGAATATAAGAATGGTTTAAAATCAGGAAATATGAATTTTTGTACATATAAGTAAGCTCCTGATTATAGGTGGAAGAAGCCTTTACAAATGGGTCATTCTGAGTATAATTATCATCTGTCAGGATGTTTCTTACCGGATTAAGTTCCCAGAAACTTGGTCTTCTCATTCTGCTAGAGAAGGAATAAGAGATATTGTTTTTATCATTAATGGCATAATTCAGGCTTAGATAGGGAAGAAGGTTTTTGTAATTTCTTTCAATTCTTCTAAGAGCTTCTGTGGGAGCGTTGTCAGAAGTTCCCAAACTGTTTGTAATCTCGTATCGGGCTCCTACTTTTCCAGAAAGTTTGTCGGAAATTTTTTTCTCAACGGTAATATACATTCCGTAGATATTTTCATCATAGATAAAATGGTTAGGTCTTGAATCCGGATCTTTTACGGGATTAAAAGAATAAGTAGTGTTTTTAGAATCGTTATCTGTTTTGGTTTTGTTGTAATTTCCGCCTATAGATACAGTCAGATCATTTTTAAACTTTTGATTATAATCCACCATTCCTGAGAAGTTATTAATGATCTGTGGAAGGTCCTGAATAACTTGTCTTGTTCTTGTCCCTACAACTCTGTCAATATCCGAAGCGAAGGTTTGGTTATCTGTGAACTGAAATCTTCTGTAGTTAAGATAAGCTGCATTTACATTCAGTTTACTGCCTAATGAATCTGTTTTTAATTCATAATTTAAATTCACAGAATTGTTATAAGATCGCGCATCTTCTTTGTTTTTGGACCATGTATATTCTGGTTCTTTTGCGTTTTCTTTTTTTATGGTATTAAACAAGGCTACCGTTGAATTATAACTTTTATTAGCCCAGGTATTCCATGATAAAGCCAGATTGCTTTTGTCGTTCAGCTGGTAATCAATATTCAGATAGCCCCCGATGTTTTTATTCGGATCATTAATATCTCCCGTAGATTCGTTAGAAGTCTTGGCTGTTCCGTTTCTTAATGTGTAAGTTTGTGCCTCAATATTTTCACCACCACTAAGACTGGCGCTTACTCCCAGTTTGTTTTTTCTGTAGTTGGCTGAGAAGCTTGCCTGGCTCCCGTTATATTTATTGGTAGTATTAGACATTCTCATGTTTCCGTTGAGGCCATCACTCATTTTTTTCTTTAAAACGATATTGATAATCCCATCAGATGATTCTACCTGATACTCACTTCCGGGTACTGTAATTACTTCAATTTTCTGGATGTTTTCAGCCGGAGTATTTTTCAGAAACTGAGCCAGAGACTCAGAATCCATATTGCTTTTTCTTCCGTTGATATAGATCAGAGCATTATTTTTTCCTGCAATTTTCAATGTTTTATCATCTGTGGAAGATAATAACGGAGTCTGTTTAAGGAGATCAAAAGTGGTATTTCCTTTGGCTACAGGAGATGCTGCTACATCATATACAAAACGGTCACTTTGCTTTTTAAAAACCTGTTTTGTGATGGTAACTCCTTCTATATTTTTTGTTTTTGCCGTATCAGATTTCTTTTCCTGAGCAAATGCGCAAGTACCAAATACGATGGCCATTGACAAAATTATACGTTTCATGTTGTTTTTATTTAAGAATGGATTTAGTGGGATACGTTGTATAGATTAGGTTCTTGATTTTACAGCATCATTCGCAGATTTCATTTCCCTTGCTTTTTTCAGTTTCTGATTTCCGAAATTGTAGGTAACACCGATGCTCATGAGCCTTGGATAATTGAAGTTGGTGATATTATTAAACTTTCCGTTAGGCTGTACTCCTCTTACTCTGTAGAAGCTTTGATTAAATAAGTCACTCACTTCCGCTACAATCGTCCAGTCCCCTGCAATTTTTTTTAGACTGAAATCAAAGCTTTGTCTGGCGCCTATCATACCTCCTTCCATTGCGGTCTGGGTTGCAAAGAAGTAATTAACTCCTAAGAACCAGTCTTTTTTAGATGAAAGCCTGATGACGTTATTGATCGTTGCAGACATATTGTAGTTTTTTACATCAATGATATAAGGATCCAGTGACTCGGATTCGTACTGACCCAGTTGAGAAGTTGGATCTTCCCATACTCCGCCTTTGTAGGTAACATAGCCTAAATTGACAGAATAGTTGGTTGTCCATATGTCTTTGAACCATGATTTGTTCATTCCCAGCGTAAGAGCGAGCTCTCTGTTTTTACCGTAATTGGTTCTTATATATCTTAAAAATCTTGTTGTTTTCATGATCATTTTTCCGTCTGGGCCATAGACTATATTTCCATTTTTATCCCTTTCTGGAGTGGTTAAAGTTCCCTGTAACGGAAGCATGTCCGAAGCAGATGCATCTTCCACCATATTAAAGCTAAGATTGGCATAGAATGCATTTTTGTACATATAGTTCAGCTCCTGATTATAAAATTTTGAAGCAAGAACAAATGGATTGTTCTGTGTATAATTCGTAGGAGTGAAGTAGGTTCTGGACGGGTTGAGTTCCCAAAATCTTGGTCTTCGGATTCTGCTTGAGAAAGTATAACTCAGATTATGATCAGAATTGATGGCATAATTTAAATTCAGATAAGGTAAAAGATTGTTGTAGTTTCTTTCGAATCCTGTTTTTTCCAGAATCTCTCCGGTACTTCTGGTCATCTCGTAGCGGGCTCCTATTTTTCCGGATATTTTTTCAGTCAGTTTACGTTCATAGTTCAGGTAAATACCCAGTATATTTTCTTTATAAATGAAGTGATTGGTTTGTTTAGGATCTATCACAAAATCACCACCTATTAATTTGTCTTGTTTGGTATCATTATCCGTGTTCGTATGATTGTAGCTGATTCCCATTAACCATGTTGAAACCTTTGCTGTTTTTTTCAGATAATCTATATTGGCAGCGTAGTTGTTAATGATTTGTGGTACAGCCTGATGTAATGCGGAGTATTTGTTGATCGTGTCATTTGTTAAAGGAAAACTTTCATTGAAACTTACTTTATCCCTGTTGAACCATAAATAAGAAACGTTTGAGGTAAGCTTACTTCCCAGAGAATCTGTTTTCATCTCATAATTCAAATTGAAAGAATGATTTCTGGTTTGCGCATCTTCATTATTGACCGTTCTGTTATTTAAAACGCCGTTTTGCCAGTTCGTAATATCCAGTACAGAATTGAAACTTTTATTATATCTCATGTTGTAAGAGAATCCAAGACTGTGTTTTTTATTGATCTCATAATCAACATTGAAGCCTCCTCCAAAATTTTTATTGGGATCATCATTAAATCCAAAAGATTCATTTTTGAAAGTAGAATCTCCGTTTGACAACGTATATCTCTGTCTGTCTGTCCAGCTTCCCATTCTGAAATTAGAATTCCCAGACCATTTTCCTTGTCTGAAATTAAATGAAGCTCCAGCATTGGGATTATTGTAATAAGCTTGCTCATTCTGCATTTTCAACGTTCCGTTGTACCCGTTGTTCTTGCTTTTTTTCATTACAATATTGATTACCCCTTCCTTAGACTCAACCTGGAATTCGCTTCCCGGCACTGTAATCACCTCAATTTTCTGGATATCCTCAGATGGAGTAGACTTCAGCATTTCAATCAATGCCTCAGCATCCATATTGGTTTTCTTATTGTTGATATAGATGATCGCATCATTTTTTCCCAGGATCTTCAACGTTTTTCCATCAATACTGGAAATCATCGGAGTTTGTTTTAAAAGAGTAAAGGTGTTTGTTCCTTTGGCAATAGATGAAGAAGCTACATCATATACCAAACGGTCTCCTTGTTTTTTGAAAACCTGCTTCTTGATATTCACTGCATCAATAGCATTTACTTTCGTACTGTCTTTTTTCTGCTGGGCAGTGATAAGTCCACCGAAAAATAGTGCTGCAATAAGAATTTGAGTCTTCATGATTATTCTTTTTTAATTAATAGCTTGTATGGTTAGTTATTTAACATTGCAAAGATATATAATAAATCTAGTATCATGCAATACAAAGTACTTAAAAATATTTTTGAATAATTATAATTAATTGATTATCAGTTAATAAAAATTACATTAAAAATATTGCTTGCTTAACCTTTCTGTATAATAAGACAAATAACTGATGTTAATTGTTACATCAAACCAAAAAATTAATGAAGATTTTTTTTTTTAAAATGAAGAAAAATAATAAAATAGGTAGGTGATGGTATTTTATTATTAATTTAGTGAAAACTAAAAATTAATGCCATATGAGAAAATTTTACCTTTTATTTTTATTCTTTATCTTGTTATTTTCATGTAAAAGTGAATCTTTCGTAGAAATAGATGAAAACCCATCAGATTCTCCCTCTAATTATAATTTTGGGAATACAGCACAAAAGAATTTTCAGGGTCTCGTTCTTGATACAAGCGGAAATCCGGTTTCCGGAGCAACAGTTACCATTGGAGCTAATACGGCAACAACTAACCTTAAAGGCCTTTTTACCTTGAAGAATGCTTCGGTAAAAGAAAATTTTGCCCATGTAAAAGTAACAAAAGCAGGCTTTGTAAATGCATCACGGGTTTTAGTTCCTACCAACGGAATAAATAGAGTGAATATCATGATGATTCCTGTAACCACAACAGCTACAATTGCCACAGGCTCTATCTCTACCGTTTCATTACCTAACGGAACTAAAGTAAAATTCGATGGAAGTTTTAAAGATGCTAACGGGAATACCTATTCAGGAAATGTGAGCGTGGGAGTTTTTCACCTGGCACCATCCAATCCATATCTTAATGAATTAATGCCGGGATCTTTTTTGGCAACCAACTCAGCAGGAAATGCCAGAGTGATGGAAACTTTTGGGATGCTCCATGTACAATTAACAGGAAGTTCCGGGCAGAATCTTCAGATTGCAAACGGCCATAACGCAGAAATTACTGTTCCGGTAGATGCTGCACAAACGTCCAGCTCACCAGACACAATACCATTATGGTCCTATAATGAAGAAACCGGAATGTGGAAAGAAGAAGGCTCTGCAACAAAGATGGGAAATACCTATGTAGGAACAGTAAGTCATTTTTCCTGGTGGAATTGTGATGCACAGTTTCCACAGGCAACCTTGAAAGTAACAATAAAAAATGCAGCAGGGCAGGTTTTGCCCAATGTTAAGGTAGCTTTAATGAGAATTTCCCAAGCATATGAAACTTACGGGATGACAGATAATGCAGGAATGGTCTATGGAATTGTTCCGGCAGGTGAGGTTCTTAGCTTAAAAGTTTATGATGTTTGTAACAATGTAATTTATGCATCAAACGTAGGCCCTTTTCCAACCGGAGTCATAACGACTATTTCAGATATTGTTGTAAACCCTTCTGCATCTACCAACTATACCATTCAGGGAGTACTGAAAACATGTGCCAATGCCAATGTGAGTGATGGTTATGTAGAATTGAAACCAACAGTAAGTACAAATTATTTCCAGTATATGTCAGTCCCGGTAGATAATAACGGAGGTTTTATATTCAATACTTATTCATGTATAGCAAATCCACAGTTTAGATATGAAGGATTTGATAACGTTAATTTATTGAGTACCAATGATGTTACTTTCACGGCTACATCTACGACAGTAAATTTGGGGAATATCATGGCTTGTAATTCTGTGAATGAATTTATAAATTATAAAATTGATAATCAGTCTGTTGTTAATTTGTCAGGACCGTTCAATGCGCAATGGACAGGGCTTACTTCTACATCACCTAATCTGCCAGCTAAACAATTAAGAATAATTTCTATAAATCCAATTGGGCCCACTTTCTTTATGACCCAAAACAATATGACGGGAGTGGCAGCAAGTTTTACTTCCTATTACGGGTTTGAATTTTCTGGAGGTTCTATTACATCAAATAATGGAAATTTGGTTGTCGATATAACTTCTTTTGGAGCTTTAGGAGACTACATTGATTTTACCGTTAATGGAACATACACCGATAATTCAGGAAATCATACCTTCACAGCAACAGGGCATGTGAAACGGGATTTCTAATCATCGTAGTAAAAATAAAAAGGACCGAAAAGGTCCTTTTTTTATGTAATATATCTATTATTTATTCTCTGTCGAATCGGGCTAGCTTTTTATCTACCCAAACCGTTGCAAAAGGGAAGAATGCAGATAATAAAGCAAAAACAAAATCTTCATCATCCCAATTATAAATTTTTCTTGCCGGAAGGCAGAGCAAAAGATAAAGAGTGAAAAATAATCCGTGTAAACTGCCAATAACGCTGATGAAGATAATAGAATATAAATTTTCATCATATCGTATCCAGATCATCGCAACACCATACAGTAAAAGACATGAAATGGCTTCTGCAAGACAAATCTGTTTAAACCATTTGATAATTTTTTCCTGAGAATATTTTGAGAAAAGTTTTTCGATGAAGTCCATTTCTTGAGTTATGAGGTGAGAGTTAAAAGGTAAGAGTCTTTCTCCGGCTTTCAGTTTTTAGCCTCTCATTTCTGATTTGCAAAATTACTTATAAAAACTGCTACCATCCAAATATTCAAAAACTTCAGGTGGAAGCATAGGTCTTACATTTTTACCATCCCTGACCATATTACGGATTTCTGTAGCGGAAAGTTCTATTACCGGAGCCTTGATGAGAGAGATATTTTCATGCTGTAAATAGTCAGAATCTTTTTTCTCTCCTTCAAATACTCTCGGATAAACAATGATATGATGATTTTTGATCAGCGTATCAGAATTTTTCCATTTGTGAAGGCCTTTCAGATTATCTTCTCCCATAATCAGACTGAAAGAATAATCAGGATATTTTTCATGAAGATAAGTAAGGGTATCTATAGTATAACTAGGCTTAGGAAGGGAGAACTCAACATTTGAAGCTCTCATATTGGGGTAATTCTTTACGGCAAGCTGTACCATATCAAGTCTGTTATGGTCATTCAGTAAAGATTTTTTGTCTTTAAACGGATTTTGTGGACTTACCACAAACCAAAGCTCATCCATATCAGAATTTTCCAGAATATAATTGGCCAGAATAAGATGCCCGATATGAATAGGATTGAATGATCCGAAAAATAAACCGATTTTTTTCATTTTTTGTTAGGGAGTAGGTAGCTGATAATAGGTGATAGTACTTTAAAATATAAACAAGGAAATCAAGTTTTTAGGTTGACAGAGTTTCCTGTTGATTCTGATTTTGCCTGCAACCTAAATCCTGCAACCTCAGTTACTCTCTGAATTTTACATCTTTGATATTGAGATAATGGGTCACATTGCCTTTCCAGTGATTTTCTTCCAGGGTAAAAGCAAGATCGAAATTTTTATTTTTAAAATCCTCAACAAACTGTCCCAGTTTGAATCCTACACATTCAATATTTCGTCCCGTAGATTCCTGTCTGATATAAAATTTCAGGTGATTATTATCTTTTCCCATTGTTTTTACATACCCGGAAAGCTTCTGGTCCGTTAATGTAAAAATAGGTTTCATATTATGAGGTCCAAAGGGTGCCAGCTTTCTGTGGAAATTGATAAACTCTCTGTTGATCTCATCAACTTTAATTTCCGTGTCAATAGTAATAGATGGTTCTTTTTGATGCTCTTTGATTTTTTCAGAAACAATTCTTTCAAATTTTTCCTTGAAAGCATCAAACTTATCTTTCTCCATCGAAAGTCCGGCGGCAGCATGATGACCTCCGAATTTAAGAAAATATTCAGAACACATATCCAGCGCTTCATGTACATCAAAATCAGAAACAGATCTTGCTGAAGCTACCATTTCCCCATTATTACCATCGGTAAATACAAGAGTTGGTTTGTAATACGTTTCAATAAGTCTGGAGGCTACAATACCAATTACTCCTTTATTCCATTCAGGATGATAAACGATGGTGGTATGTTTGGTCTCTTGCTGGGATTCTATAATCTGATTCAGGGCTGAAAGTGTGGAATTCATATCCAGTTCACGCCTTTCATCGTTAAGGTTCATGATATCATTTACAATCTGATTCGCATGTTTCAGATTGTCGGAAACCATAAGTTCTACGGCTGCTTTACCATGAGAAATTCGTCCTGCAGCATTAATTTTAGGAGCTATTTCAAAAACAATATTGGAAATTTCAAAATGAGAAAGCTTATCCTCAGGGATCAATAATCTTAAACCAAGATTTCTGGTTTTTCTGAGGGTTTTTAATCCCATTTTAGCCAAAACTCTGTTTTCTCCTGTCATGGAAACAATATCTGCGGCAATTGAGATGGCCAACAGGTCTGTCAGTTCAAATAACTCTGCATCCGGTAATTTATAGATTGTATTAAGTCCCTGGCAAAGTTTAAAACCAACACCACATCCTGAAAGTTCTTTGAAAGGATATCGGCAGTCACTTCTTTTAGGGTCAAGTACAGCGGCTGCATTGGGAATCTCTTCGCCCGGAAGGTGATGGTCACAAATAATAAAATCAATATCCAGATTACTGGCATAGTTGATCATATCAATTGCCTTAATTCCACAGTCGAGAGCAATGATTAATGAAAAACCATTTTCTTTGGCGAAATCAATTCCTTCCGTGGAAATTCCATACCCTTCAGAATTTCTGTCCGGAATATAATAGTCCAGATATTTTTTCTCAACAATTTTGCTGAGGTATAGGTACATCAAGGCAACTGCTGTGGTTCCGTCCACATCATAGTCACCATATACCAATATTTTTTCACCATTTTCAATTGCAGTGGCAATACGCTCTACGGCTTTTTGCATGTCTGCCATTAAAAACGGATTGTGTATATCGTTAAGATTAGGTTTGAAGAATTCTCTGGCCTTTTGATAATTGTCAATTCCCCTAAGAACGAGGACTTTAGATTCAAAAGTACCAAAACCAAGTGACGAACTTAGTCTGTCCACAACTTCCTCATCGGGTTCAGGCTTGTAAATCCATTTTTGACTCATTTCACAAAAATAAGGAAAAAAAATAGCATTCTGTGAAGAACTGAAACGAAGTTTTGACTTAATAATTGTTAAAAAAAAGCTACCTTCGTGCTCCAAATTTTAAATGACTATGAAAAAAATTACTCTATGCCTTCTTTTAGTGGGGGCTGCGTATTCGATCAACGCACAGAAAATTAACCTCGGAAAAGCTGCCGGAATGGTTTCAAATAGTGCAAAAGCCTTAACATTTACCAACGAAGATGCGATCAAATTATCCAAAGAATCTGTAGATTGGATGGATAAAAATAACCCTGTAGCAGGACCAAAAGATCCATACACTGTGAGACTGAACAAATTGTTTGGAAAACACAAATCTCAGGACGGTCTGAACTTAAACTATAAAGTCTATAAAGTGAAAGATATCAATGCATTTGCCTGTGCAGACGGAAGCGTACGTGTATTCTCTTCATTAATGGATATCATGACTGATAATGAATTACTCGCTGTAATCGGACACGAAATAGGTCACGTAAAAAATCAGGATACCAAAGATGCGATGAAATCAGCTTACCTGAAGGCTGCTGCTTTAGATGCCGCATCATCAGCTTCTTCTGCTGTAGCTACTCTTAATGAAACTCAGGTAGGAAAGATGGCCAATGCATTTTTAGATGCTTCCCACAGTAAAAAACAGGAGTCGGAAGCAGATACTTACTCTTATGATTTTATGAAAGCGAATAAATATGATGTAGTAGGAGCTTATACGGCATTCAAAAAGCTAGCTTTACTTTCAGAAGGAAGTACACAAACGAATTTTGAGAAAATGTTCAATTCTCACCCGGATAGTAATAAAAGGGCAGAGGCTGTTAAAAAGAAAGCTGAAAAAGAAGGGTTATGGAAAGATCCGGGAACGGTTTCTTTACCTACAGCAAAATTGACGAAATAATTATTTTATTTATTGTTTAAACAAAAATACCTCAAAGCACAGCTTTGAGGTATTTTTATATAGATTTTAATGTTGTTCGGATTAAGAATACATTTTTTCTCTTAATTCTTTTACCTTTTTATCAGCAAGGTATTCGTCATACGTCATTTCTCTGTCGATGATTCCTGCAGGAGTCAGTTCAATGATTCTGTTACAGACTGTTGAGAGCATTTCGTGGTCATGAGATGCCAGTAAAAGATTTCCTTTGAAGTTGGATAAAGAGTTGTTCAAAGTGGTGATACTTTCAAGGTCTAAGTGGTTGGTTGGTTCATCCAGTAAAAGAACGTTAGCTTTCTGAAGCATCATTCTACTGAACATACATCTCATTTTTTCACCTCCTGAAAGTACTTTACATGATTTTAAAGCCTCGTCACCTGAGAAAAGCATTCTTCCCAAAAATCCTCTTACGAATTCTTCGTGGCGCTCTTCGTCATTTTTTGTAAACTGTCTTAACCAGTCCACTAAACTTAGGTCTTCCTGGAAGAAATTGGTGTTGTCCAAAGGCATGTGAGACTGATTGGTAGTAACTCCCCAAGCAACAGTTCCTTTGTCAGCCTGAACATTTCCGGCTAGAATCTCAAAAAATTCTGTAATTGCTAAAGAGTTTTTAGAAAGTACAGCTACTTTATCTCCTTTTTTAAGGTTTAAATCAATATTAGAGAATAGTAATTCTCCATCTTTTGTTTTCTCAAGACCTTTTACATCTAGAATCTGATCCCCGGCCTCTCTTTCCATTTCGAAAATAATGGCAGGATATCTTCTTGAAGATGGTTTGATATCGTCAATATTTAATTTGTCGATCATTTTCTTTCTTGCAGTAGCCTGTTTTGCCTTAGCAACGTTAGAACTGAATCTGGCGATGAAATCCTGAAGTTCTTTTTTCTTCTCTTCAGCTTTCTTGTTTGCCTGAGCTCTTTGTCTTGTTGCCAGCTGAGATGCCTGATACCAGAAAGAGTAGTTCCCTGTATAAAGGTTAAGCTTAGAATAATCAAGGTCACCAATGTGTGTACAAACCGTATCTAAGAAGTGACGGTCGTGAGATACAACAATTACTGTGTTTTCATAGTCTGCAAGGAAATCCTCCAACCATGAGATGGTATCAATGTCAAGGTCATTGGTAGGCTCGTCCAGAATCAATACATCAGGATTTCCGAAAAGTGCCTGAGCCAAAAGAACCTTTACTTTGTCTTTGTTCTCGAGTTCACCCATCAGCTGCCAGTGCATATCATCAGTGATTCCTACGTTAGAAAGCATCGTCTGAGCATCAGATTCTGCTGTCCATCCTCCCATTTCATCATAAACTACACCTAGTTCACCGGCTTTAATACCGTCTTCGTCAGAGAAATCTTCTTTTGCGTATAACGCATCCATTTCCTCTTTTATCTCAAATAATTTCTTATTACCTCTTAAGACCGCTTCAAGAACAGTAAACTGATCATAAGCAAAGTGATCCTGCTCCAAAACTGACATTCTTTTCCCTGGTTCCAGAGATACGTGTCCTGTTGTAGGATCCTGCTTTCCTGTTAATATTTTCAGGAATGTAGACTTTCCCGCACCGTTTGCTCCGATGATTCCGTAGCAGTTTCCTTTGGTAAACATAATATTTACCTCGTCAAAAAGAATTCTTTTCCCGAATTGTAAAGATAAGTTAGATACTGTTAACATATAGTTTTGTAAATTTGGCGCAAAAATACGAAAAGAATTTGGGTATTTTGTAATATTATAATAGTCAAGTTTTTAAATGTATGGTATTTTTTATATATTTCATTAACGAAATTTTAAAATGATGAAGATTGAGAAAACAGTTAACATATTAAACAAAAGAGCCCGCTTTGAGTATGAAATTCTTGAAGAATACGAAGCCGGAATGGTTTTGACGGGTACAGAAATAAAATCTTTACGTTCATCCAAAGCATCTATAACAGAATCGTTCTGTCAGTTTATTGATGGGGAATTGTACATCATCAACATGATGATTGATGAGTATAAATTAGGAACTTTTTACAATCATAAAACAAAAAGGGAACGGAAATTGCTCTTGCACAAAAAAGAATTACAAAAACTTGAAAAAAAGTTAAAGGATGCTGGGAACACCATAGTACCTTTAAAATTATATATCACTGAAAGAGGGAAAGCGAAGGTGCTGATAGCGCTTGGTAGAGGGAAAAAGCTTTTCGATAAAAGGGAAGCAATAAAAGATAGAGAAAATAAACGGAACCTCGACAGAATATTAAAGAAAAGTTAAAAATCATTTGAAAAACTTTGTATATAAAGAAAAATTATATTTATTTTGCATTATCAATTATTTAATCATTTAATTCTATGAAAAATCTAAAATTAGGAATTTCAGCATTGGCGCTTACTGTTGCCTCTACTGTTTTCGCACAGACTACCAACAATCCGTGGTTAATCGGAGTTGGTGCTCATGCTGAAAACCATGTAGCAGCAAGAGGTAACTTCAGTAATACGTTCTCTGCTAACAATTTGACAAAAAGTATGTTCAATGTGAACAACTTTTCTATTACACCTCCACTATCTAAGTTAACAGTTGCTAGAAACGTTGGTAAAGGTTTAGTAATTGACTGGCAAACTTCTGTTGGAAATGTTGAAAACAAAAGATTCAACATGGGGAAAGAATTTTTCCTAATGACAGGTCTTGGTTTCCAGGCTCACGCTGCAGGTCTTTTATGGAACGAAGAATCTTGGTTTGATCCATATTTAAGAGTTGGTGCTAACTACTTAAGACATGACTATACAGCTCTTACTTTCCCTAGAACATCTGTTGATGCTAACGGTAACGCAATCGAAACTGTAACTAACGGTAAGGATGGTAATGAAAACGGTAAAGCTAACCACTTTACTGTAGCTACAGGTGCTGGTGCTAACTTCTGGGTAACTAAAAACTTCGGTCTTGGTGTACAAGGAGATTACGTATCAACTCCAGGTGACAAATCTACTGTTGCTAACTTTTGGCAAGCTTCTGCTTCTATCTTATTCAGATTTGGAAACAGAGACAGAGATAAGGATGGTATCCTAGATAAAGATGACCTTTGTCCAGATACTCCAGGTTTACCAGAATTCCAAGGATGTCCTGATACTGACGGTGACGGAGTTCCAGATAAAGACGATCAATGTCCAGAAGTGGCAGGTCCAGTTGAAAACAACGGATGCCCTTGGCCAGATACTGACGGTGATGGTGTAATCGACAAAGATGACGCTTGTCCTACAGTAGCAGGTCCTGCTGAAAACAATGGTTGTCCTTGGCCAGATACAGACGGTGACGGTATCCTAGATAAAGATGATGCTTGTCCTACTGTTCCAGGTCTTCCAGAATACAACGGATGTCCTAAACCAAAAGAAGTAACAGCTACTGATGTTGAGAAAAACCTTAAGAGTGTATACTTCGATTTCAACAAAGCTACAATCAAGCCTGAATCTAAAGGAGCTTTAGATACTGCTTCTGAAATCATTAAGAAAGATGGTGGTAGATTCCTATTAGTTGGTGAAACTGACAAAAAAGGAAGTGATGCTTACAACTTGAAATTATCTAAAGAAAGAGCTGCTTCTGTAGTTGCTGCTTTAGATGCAAGAGGTGTAGATATCAACGCATTAAAATCAGTTGGTATTGGAGAGCAAAATGCTAAAGTTGCAGAATCTGCTTCTGATGCTGAAAGACAAGCTGATAGAAAAGTAACTGTTAGATACATTGGTGATGACAGCGAATGGAACAAATATCAGAAATCTGATGTTGTTGCTCCAGCGAAAAAAGCTACTAAAAAAGCTACTAAAAAAGCTCCAGCTAAGAAAAAAGCTGCTGCTAAAAAGAAAAAATAATTAATTTTTCTAAATAATGAATACCTCCAATTTGATTGGAGGTATTTTTTTTTTGTTGACTTTTGAGTAATTTTGTTGGAAATTTAAAAATTAAAATGGGAAGAGCATTTGAATATAGAAAAGCGTCTAAAATGGCCAGATGGGATAAAATGGCCAAAACATTCTCTAAAATAGGAAAGGATATTGCACTGGCTGTAAAAGCTGGTGGAACAGATCCGGAATCCAATCCGGCCCTGAGAAGATGTATCCAGAATGCGAAAGGAGCAAACATGCCTAAGGATAATGTAGAACGTGCAATTAAGAAAGCTAGCGGTGCTGATGCTGAGAACTATGAAGAAATCACATATGAAGGTTACGGACAAGGTGGTGTTGCTTTTTTTGTAGAATGTACTACAAACAATACAACAAGAACGGTTGCCAACGTAAGAGCTGTTTTCAATAAGTTTGATGGTAACCTTGGGAAAAATGGTGAACTGGCATTTATCTTCGACAGAAAAGGAATTTTCACAATTGATTTGGCTCAGATCAAAATGGATTGGGATGATTTTGAAATGGAAATGATTGATGGCGGTGCTGAAGACGTAGAAAAAGACGAAGAGGAAGTAATGATTACAACTGCTTTTGAAGATTTCGGTTTGCTATCTCACAAGTTAGATGATCTGGGGATTGAAGCAAAAAGTGCAGAACTTCAAAGAATTCCAAACAATACAAAAGAAGTTAATGCAGAACAGTTCAAAGCTAATATGAAAATGCTTGAACGTTTCGAAGAGGATGACGACGTGCAAAACGTTTACCACAACATGGAAATCACAGAAGAGCTGATGAACTCTTTATAAAAAATAATATAGCATTCATATACAGTTAATTTTCAATTAGTTTCTTTGTACAAAACTATGAAAAGAAACGTTGAATTAGTTGTTATATCGGATGTTCATTTGGGAACTTATGGATGTAAGGCTAAAGAATTGTTGAGATATCTCAATTCCATCCAGCCTAAAACTTTAGTTTTAAACGGTGATATTATTGATATCTGGCAGTTTAAAAAGTCTTACTTCCCTAAACCTCATTTGAAAGTAATCAGAAAGATTCTTTCATTGGCTACCAAGAACACAGATGTCTATTACATTACAGGCAATCACGATGAAATGTTCCGTAAGTTCACAGATTTTGAATTGGGAAAGCTGAAAGTCTGTAATAAGATCTGTCTGAATATTGATCAGAAAAAGACCTGGATATTTCATGGAGATGTTTTCGATGCATCCGTCCAGCATTCAAAATGGATCGCCAAACTTGGCGGAAAAGGCTATGACCTTTTAATTGTTATCAATAATGTTGTAAATTGGTTCTTAGAAAAAATGGGTAAAGAGAAATACTCGTTTTCGAAAAAGATCAAAAACAATGTGAAAAAAGCAGTAAAATATATCGGTGATTTCGAACTGACCGCTTCTGAGCTGGCTATTGACAATCACTATGATTATGTGGTGTGTGGCCATATCCACCAGCCACAGATTCGTGAGGTTGTTAATAAAAAAGGATCCTGCACTTATCTGAATTCAGGTGACTGGATTGAAAATCTCTCCGCTTTAGAATACCATGATAAAGAATGGAAGATTTTTTATTATGATGAGCATAAACATTTACTGAAAGATGATGAAGCAGAAGACATTCCTGAAATGGATAATTCTGCGCTTTTAAAAATTGTAACCAACTTTTCCTAAATGAAGATTTTGTATGCATTCCAGGGTACTGGAAACGGACATGTAGCCAGAGCTCAGGAAATTATTCCTCTTCTCAAAAAATATGCATCTGTTGATACCCTGATCAGTGGACACCAATCGCAATTAAAGGCTGATTTCGACATTAATTACCAATACAGGGGTATTTCACTTCTTTATAACAAAACAGGCGGTTTATCCTACCGAAAAACGTTCACGGAAAATAAATTCCTTGAAGCTGCCAAAACAATCAGAGAACTGGAACTCTCCCGATATGATTTAATAATTAATGATTATGAGCCTTTGACAGGTTGGGCTGCCAAGCTGAAAAAGCTCCCGATGATAGAGCTTAGCCATCAGGCTTCCATGAGTTTTGCGGAAACACCCAAGCCAAAGGAAAAGGATTTTCTGGGTGAAATGATCTTAAAATACTACGTTCCCAGTGAAAGGAAAATCGGGTTTCATTTTGAAAACTATCATCCACAGATTAAAAAACCTGTGATCAGAAGAAAAATAAGAAATCTTAATCCTTATAAACAGGGATATTATCTTGTTTACCTTCCCAGTTTTGCAGATGAAAATATCATTAAGGTTTTAAGAAAGATTCCTGTGGAGTGGAAAGTATTTTCAAAATACAGCAAGGTACAGGTAAAAGTAAAAAATGTAGAAGTATTTCCTATAGATGAAAGCCAGTATCTGAAATATTTCGAAGGATGCGAGGGAATATTATGTAACGCAGGTTTTGAAACTCCGGCAGAAGCACTGTTTATGGATAAAAAACTATTTGTGATTCCTATCCACAATCAATATGAACAGGAATGTAATGCATGTGCTCTGGACAAAATGGGGATTCCCAATTCCAAGGTTTTAGATCTTCAGGAAATTATGGAGTGGGTAGCTTCTGACCATCATCTAAAAGTGGATTATCAGGATGATATTGAAGATATCTTGCTCAATGAAGTTTTAATTCTTTAAAAATATATCGTCCACATCACTCATTCTCATCATTACGGATCTTGCGTAAGAACAGTGAGGATATACTTTCCAGTTGTTTTCTCTGGCAAATCTGATGGCTTCTTCTACTAAAAATTTTCCCATTCCTCTTCCTTCAAATTCCGGATGTACAAGTACAAAAGAAATAATGAATTTATGGTCTTCAGGAAAAATGGTATAGGTAAGCCTACCAACTTCTTTTATTTCGTTATTTAAAGTAAGAACTCCGCCGTTTCCGGATTTATTGTTTTCAAATTTCATAATTCTGAACTTTAGGATTAAAGATACAAAAATTGCACCGACCTTTGCACAATCAACAATCAACAATCAACAATCAACAATCAACAATCAACAATCAATGGTCAATTTATAATACTATCAATTCTCGATTGACAATTCACTTGCGAAGCAAAATTCACGATTGACCGGACTAATTATCTTTCCCCGTATAATAGTTATAATCCTTAATAATAACATTAATAAACTGTCTTTCCGTCATTTTAGTGGCGTCTACTTCCAGTTTCAGAATGCTTTTGATTTTATCAGACAGTTTACTGATGATCTGGCGGTCATCAACTTTTAAGGCTTTTGTATAGTTATCTTTGATGATCCTCATATCATTATCACTCAAAGCAATTACCTGTGGGAAAGAAGGGATATAATTTTCATGGATATTCTCCAGGATGGTATGGGAGATATTGATATTGTTTTTTAGAGAAATAACAGCTGTTCCGGAAGCAATGTCACCCAAACGCTGGTTGTTTTTAGAAACAATCATAGAAATAAGTCCTACTACTCCGGCAAATGAAACATCTACAATTCTGAAAACCCAACGGATCATATAATCCGCGAAACTGGCCTGGTAACCGTCAATCTTTACCACTTTGATTTTCATGAGTTTTTTACCGGGAGTCTGCCCTTCCATAAGGCTTTCCAGAACAAGAGGATAAATATAAATAGGGAAAGTAAGAATGAGATATACCGCTCGTATGGACCAGTCATCAAGACCATCTAACAAATATCCCAAATCGAAAATATTGAAGAACAAATACAGGATAATCACCACATAAGCAATCCTGATCAGAAGATCAATAATGAAGGCAAGCATCCTTTCTCCTACGCCTGCAATATTAAAATTAATATTTACATTTTGTGAGGTATTTATCGCAATTTGAGACATATTTTTTATTATTTTAGCCTTAACAATTATGAGAGAAGTTTATTTCATTAAACAAAATAAAGAAAAATGGTTGGGAATAGAACAGGTTATTCAAGGGAAAATTAAAAAAAATCCTGATGACCTGTCTTCATTGTATATAAACCTGATCAATGATCTTTCTTTTGCCCAGACTTATTATCCTAAAAGCAATACTACAGTTTATCTGAATCATTTATCTGCCCAGATTTTCCAGAAGATCTATAAAACAAAAAGGGTAGAGGAGAACAGGTTCATTTATTTTTTCAAAACTGAGGTCCCATTGCTGATGTATCAGTACCGGCGATATCTGATGTATGCGTTTCTTTTTTTCATATTATTTACTTCAATCGGAGTACTTTCTGCCATTTACGACAAAGACTTTGTGAATATTATTTTGGGGGAAGGATATGTGAACGAAACCATTGAAAATATTAAGAATAATAATGCTGTAGGGGTTTATCAGAGTGGAAGTACCTGGGGCAGTACAATCGGGATTATTTTCAATAATATTCAGGTAGGGGCAAAACTGTATATTTATGGAATTGCAGGAGGAGTAGGGACATTATTTGCGTTGCTTTCCAACAGTGTGATGCTGGGAGCTTTCCAATACTTTTTCTATGATTATGGAGCATTGAAAGATAGTGCAAGAGGAATATGGCTTCATGGAGTTTTTGAAATTTTTGCGATGGTAGTAGAAGCGATGTGCGGATTGATTCTGGGAGCTTCTATTTTATTTCCGAGAACATTTTCAAGATTCAACTCTTTTAAAAAAGGATTTAAAGATTCATTTAAAATATTTTTAAGTACAGTTCCTTTCACTATTTGTGCGGGGATCATAGAAGGTTATGTCACAAGACATGCACTGAAGATGCCTTTGTTTCTGAACATAATCATTATTTTTGGTTCACTGGCAATTATAGGATTCTACTATTTTGTATATCCGTCTGTTGTCTATAAAAAAACTAATAAGCACATCAATGATACAATTTTATAAAAAAAGAGATTTTGGAACTTTTATCAGTGACAGTTTCAATTTTTTCAAATTATACGGAAAGAATTACTTTAAAAACTATATCCTGATCAATGGCTTACTGTTGATTTTAATGATAACTGTTGTAGTATTTGGGTATAAAGAACTCTTTTCACAGATATTCGGATCTAATCTAGGCGGTGAGAGCTATTATTTTGAACAATATTTTTCAGAAAACTCCGGTATGCTGATTACCGTAGGGCTGCTTACCTTCCTGCTTTTCATGGTTCTGATGATCGTCAATTATCTGTATCCGGTCTTTTACTTAAAAAGAATTGCACAAGGTGCAGAAAAGATAAAAGCTGATGAAATTCTGGGTGACTTTAAGAATAATGCCGGAAGAATTGCGAAGCTGTGTCTGGGAATGATCTTTATCGTTACTCCGATCATATTGTTCGTCGTAGGATTTTCTTACATCCTTATTTTTATTATTATCGGATTGTTCCTGATAATGCTTCTTTATCCTACCATATTTAATTTCACTACATTTCTGATGTATGATTATTTTAATTCGGACAGAGGTTTCTGGGAAAGCCTGAGCTATGCTTTAAGATCACAGTTTTCTTACCCGAATGGCAGTGAAAAATCACCGTACTGGAAATATTGGGGTGCTGCATTTGTAATGTTTATTATTATTTACATTGTAACCTCAATCTTCACATTTATTCCGATGATGTTTTTTTACGGATCGCTCCTTACGACAACACCGGATGGAAACTTTGAACAAAATCCTTTTACCGGAACGGTCGGCATTTTGTTTTTTGTTTTCTACGGAATTTCAATGCTGCTTTCATTTTTCCTTTCAAATCTGATGTATGTGAATGCAGGATTAATGTATTACGACAGCAGAACAGATCTTCATCAGAAAGTAGAACTTGCAGAAATAGACACGATTGGAATCAATGAATAAAATTATTTTTTTATTACTGCTTTTTTTCTCTCTTGGGTTAGTTCGCGCTCAGGACGATAATCCTACTACTGATGATCTGGTAGATTCATTATATACAACCGGGCATTATAGAAACATGCTGCGTGCAGATTCTGTAATGATGAAATATCCGGTATCAGAAAATGAGGTGTATCCGAAAACATTCAAAGAAAATATTCCATCAAGATATAAAGGAAATGAGTTTGATTATTCAGTATCAAAACCTAGGGAATCTTTCTTTCAAAAGTTGATGCGAAAGCTTAATCAGATTATACAGGGAATTTTTGGTGAAACCACATTAACGAAGTCTGCAGAGTTTACAACGGTTCTTATTCGCCTGTTTGCCATTATTCTTGTAGGTTTTCTGCTTTACTTCATTATTAAATACATCATGGGAAGAGATGGGAATTTTATTTTTGGTAAAAAGAATAAAAAGCTGGATCTTAACGTTCAGGAACTCCATGAGAATATCCATGAAATCAATTTCCCTGAAAGTATTGCAAAATTTGAACATGCAGGAGATTACCGTTCAGCAGTCCGTTATCAGTTTCTGTTTATTCTTAAAAAACTGAGTGATAAAAAACTGATTAACTGGAATCCGGAAAAAACCAATAAGGATTATGCCACAGAGATAAAGGCTCCCCATCTGAAAAACGATTTCTCTAATCTGTCTTATATTTTTGATTATGTCTGGTATGGAGAATTCAGTATTGAAGAACAGAGCTACCAGAAATTTAAAAATCAGTATCAGGCATTTAAACCATAACAATAACAACCATGAATAAAACTTTCAAAACATATGCTGCAATTTTCATCATTGTGATGGTTATTCTGGCATTGCTTGAAGTTAACAAAAAAGAAACGACAGACTGGCGCAAGAATTTTGATATCAATGAAAAATCTCCGTTCGGGCTGTTTGTTTTTAATAATGAAGCGAAAGCTCTTTTTAAAAATAACCTGAAGAAAATTGAGCAGGTTCCTTACGAATACTACAGCCAGCATAAAAAACAAGCCCACAATATTGTTGTTATTGAAAACAACCTTGATGGAGAATCATGGAAAAAGATACTGACTCAGGTGTCTGAAGGCTCAGATGCTTTTTTGATGGTAACCCGTATGCCTAAAGAAATTTCAGACAGCATCGGATATTACGATTCCGAGATCTCTTTTGAAGAAGAAAATGTATTGAAACTGACTGATAAAAAATTTCAGAATGATTTTATTAATCTGGATAAATTTCCATCGGGTAGAGGATTTTCATTTATAAAACCTAAAGTGGAAGTTTTAGGAAAAACGGTGGAGAAAAAAAATACAGATCAGGCCAACTTTATTAAAGTAAAGTTTGGAAAAGGAACTATTTATGCTCACTCTGAACCTCTTTTTCTGACCAATTATTATCTTCTGAAACCTGGGAATACGAAATATGCACAGGATGTATTTTCCTATCTTCAGGATAGAGAAACTCTTTGGTTTGTATCCAACAAAAGTTCAACATCACGTTTCTTTATGAGATTTGTATTGTCAAATCCGGCTTTAAAATATGCCTGGTGGGTGTTTTTAGGAGGACTTGTCTTGTTTATTTTCTTTAATGCAAAAAGAAAACAGAGAATAGTACCTGTCACAGAGCCATTAAGAAATACTTCCCTGGATTTTGTGAAAAGTATTGGAAATCTGTATCTTCAGGAAGGCGATTTTCATGATATGATGGCAAAGAAAGCTCAATATTTTCTGAACAAAGTGAGAATGGATTTGTTGATAGACACCCAGAATTTAGATGAGGAGTTTGCCAAAAAACTGCATCTGAAAACCGGAAAAACCATGGAGATGATCAATGAAGCTATACTGCTTATCAAAAAAGCGCAGGATCCTTACGCCAGTGTAATTAAAGAAGACCTTACAAGGATTAATAAACTCCTTGATGAAATATTTAAATAATATAATAATTAGATAATAATATAACGATGCAGCGAATGATAATGACAATCATGAGTATTCCCAGTAAGGGATGTAATTATTGCATTGATAATCGTTAGATCGGTAAATAAATTTTATTATGGAAAACTTTGATAACCCCAATATAGAAAACCAAAGCTCTATCAATCTTAATAAACAGGAAGAGCAGTTTCAGTCGAGAATTGATATGATTGAACTTCGTGCAAGCCTGGAGAAAGTAAAATCTGAGATCGGGAAAGTAATTGTAGGACAGGAGAAGATGATTGAGCATCTTTTAGCGGCATTGCTTTCAAACGGGCACGTCCTTATTGAAGGTGTTCCGGGAGTCGCCAAAACGATCACTGCAAAATTACTGGCCAAAACAATTGATGTAGGCTTCAGCAGAATTCAGTTTACACCGGATCTGATGCCTTCCGATATTCTGGGAACATCCGTATTTAATGTGAAAAACTCAGAGTTTGAATTTAAGAAAGGACCTATTTTTTCCAACTTCATCCTGATTGATGAGATCAACAGATCGCCTGCAAAAACACAATCAGCATTATTTGAAGTAATGGAAGAAAGGCAGATCACCATGGATGGTAACCGCTATACCCTGGAAGAACCTTTCCTGGTTATAGCGACTCAAAACCCTATTGAGCATGAAGGAACATACAGACTTCCGGAAGCTCAGTTAGACCGTTTTTTATTCAAAATCAATGTAGGATATCCTAATCTTGAGCAGGAAATTGCCATCATTAAAAATCAGCACGAAAGTAAAAAAGAAGATAAAACAGAAGGAATCAACCGTGTTATCACCGCTGAACAATTGAAAAACTACCAGAATCTGGTAAAAGAAATCATTGTGGAAAATCAGCTGATGGAATATATTGCTAAAATAATTATCAATACCAGAGAAAATCAATTCTTATATCTGGGTGCTTCTCCGAGAGCTTCACTGGCACTTCTTACGGCATCGAAAGCCTTTGCTGCTATAAAAGGAAGAGACTTTGTAACGCCTGAAGATATTAAAGAAGCAAGCTACGCTGTTTTAAGACACAGAGTCATTGTATCTCCGGAAAGAGAAATGGAAGGGCTTACTGCCGATGAAATTATCCGCCAGATTTTGGAAGGAATAGAGATTCCTAGGTAGGGAGTAGTTAATAGGTGGCAGGTAGCAGGTGGTGAATGTTTAAATAGTTACAAAATTATTATATATGGCAAACTTTAAAGAACTTTTAGTCTGGCAGAAGTCTATTGATTTTGTGACGGAAGTTTATAGAACTACTGAAATTTTTCCTAAAGCCGAAATCTATGGATTAGTATCACAGATCAGACGAGCCGCCATTTCTATACCATCTAATATTGCCGAAGGAAACTCTAGACGAAGTAAACCAGATTATCTGCAATTTTTAAAAATATCAAGAGGCAGTTGTGCAGAAGTAGAAACACAATTAGTTATTTCAAAAAATCTCAATTTTTTAAGCGAAGATGAGTATTTAAAATTAAATGAAAAGATTATAGAAATATCTAAAATGTTGAATGGGTTAATTAATTCCCTGCAATAATAATGAATGTGAAAAAGTTAAAAAACGACCCCCTAAAACCTTTCATCTGCAACCAGCAACCTAACCAATGAAAAACTTATACATCAATACACGTTTCTTTTTTACACTCATCGGAGTGGGGATTCTGTATGTTCTGGCATTTTTCTTTCCGGTGCTGATGTGGGCAGCCCATATCGTACTGTTGATCTGTTTTCTGGCAGCAATGGTAGATTTTCTGTTGCTTTTTAATCAAAAGAATGCATTGCAGGCTCAAAGGATTCTGCCGGAAAAGCTGTCCAACGGAGATGAGAATTTTGTGAAAATTGATATTAAAAATAATTACAGCTTTAGCATAAGCACCAAGATTATTGATGAAATTCCGTTCCAGTTTCAGAAAAGAGATTTTTTGATTGAAAAACAAATTGCTTCCGGAGCAAATACATTCTTTCAATACTCACTGGAGCCCAAGGAAAGGGGAGAATATAATTTTGGAGGCCTAAATATCTATGCATCTTCCCCATTAGGACTGATCTCAAAAAGATTCATTTTCCAGAAAGATGCGATGCTGCCTGCTTATCCGTCTTTTATTCATCTCAGAAAATATGAACTCATGGCGATTCAAAGTGAGTTTTTATTGGGCGGAATCAAAAAAGTCAGAAAGCTGGGACACACTATGGAATTTGAGCAGATCAAGGAATATGTACCCGGAGATGATATCAGAACAATCAACTGGAAAGCAACCTCTAAAACAAATCGTTTAATGGTCAACCAGTTTCAGGATGAAAAATCGCAGCGTATTTTTATGTTGATTGATAAAGGAAGAACCATGAAAATGCCTTTCAACGGATTAAGCTTACTGGATTATTCTATCAATGCCACGATGGCTTTATCTCATATTATTTTAAGAAAAGGTGACAGAGCCGGTATGATGACTTTTTCTAAAAAAGCTGAAAATAAAATTGCTGCTGATAATAAATCCGGACAACTGAAAAAAATCTCCGAAGCTCTTTATAATATTAAAACAGATTTCTTTGAAAGTGATTTCAACCGTTTGTATCAGGATGTAAAATATTCTATCAATCAAAGAAGCTTAATTCTGCTTTTTACCAATTTTGAAACGTTGGACGGACTGAACCGACAATTGAAATATCTCCGGGGAATTGCTAAAAACCATTTGCTGGTAGTTGTATTTTTCAAAAACTCAGAACTGCAGACACTGATCAACAAAAATCCTGAAAATATGCAGGAAATTTATGATGAGATCATTGCTGAAAAGTTCGAATTTGAAAAGAAACTGATCATTCAGGAACTCCGCAAATACGGAATCTATACCGTTTATACCCTTCCGGAAAATTTGAATATTGATGTTATCAATAAATATCTGGAGATAAAAGCGAGAGGAATTTTATAACTTTGTAGAAGCAATAAGCAATAAGCAATAAGCAATAAGCAATGAAAATTACACTTAACAGAATAAACGACGATTTTTTATTTGAATGTACCAATGCACAAGGGAATTCCATTCTTTTGGATAATACTTCCCAGCCAGGAGCAAAAGGAGTTTCTCCAATGGAAAGTGTACTGATGGCAGTAGCAGGCTGCAGCGGAATTGATGTGGTTTCTATTTTAAAGAAACAGCGTCAGGATATCAAAAGTTTTCAGGCAGAGGTAGAAGGAGAAAGAATACAGGTAGAAGATGCAAAACCTTTTAAGTCAATTACCGTTAAATTCCTTTTAGAAGGAGAAATTGATCCTAAAAAAGCATTAAAGGCTGCAGAACTTTCTTTTGAGAAATACTGTTCTGTATCCAAAACGTTAGAACCTAATGTCGAAATCGGTTACGAAGTCTATGTGAACGGAGAAAAAATATAATCTCTTATTTAAAAATAGAAAAAGCCGGATGAATCATCCGGCTTTTTTATTACTCATTACCTGTTACTGATTACTCATCTAGAAGGTAAGTCTTGGTTTTATCAATTTCGCCACAGTAGCAGTCCATCCTGTTTGGTGAGAAGCTCCTACACCGCGGCCGTTGTCTCCATGAAAATATTCAAAGAAGGTGATATAATCTCTGAAATGCTCATCATAATTGAACTTTGGATTACCTCCATTGAAAGCCCTTTGCCCATGTTCATCCTTTAAAAATATGGAGCAGAGCCTTTTGCTGATGTTTTGTGCCACTTCATCAAGATTTCTTTTATCACCACTTCCGGTTGGAAATTCTACTTTTAAACTATTTCCATAATAAAAATGGAAGCGTTGCAGACTTTCTACAATCAGGAAGTTGATAGGAAACCAGATGGGACCTCGCCAGTTGCTGTTTCCGCCAAACATCCGGCTGTCACTCTCTGCAGGAGTATAATACACCATATTTTCTGATCCGTGTACAGAGAATACAAAAGGATTTTCTTCATATACTTTAGACATTGCCCGAATTCCGTAAGAACTTAGAAACTCATTTTCATCCAGCATTCTGGTCAATACCTTTGTCAGTCTGTTTTTTCGAAGAATACTCATCAGGTGTTTTCTTCCATGTCCTTCCTCATCCCAGTGAGAGACCAGTTTGGTGAGTTCCGGTTTATTTTTTAGAATCCATTCCATTCTGGTTTTGAAATTCGGCATCTTTTCCAGTAAATGATGATCTACAATTTCAACCGCAAACATAGGAATCAAACCTACAATACTTCTTAATCTTAAAGAAACGCTTTCTCCATTTCCCAGCTGCAGAACATCATAGAAAAATCCGTCTTCTTCATTCCACAGGCCTTTCGTGCTTTCACCCAGATTTTCCATGGCCTCGGCGATATAAAGATAATGCTCAAAAAATTTAATAGCCATATCTTCATATACCTGATAATACTGGGCCAGTTCCATGGCAATACGCATCATATTCAATGCATACATCGCCATCCAGCTTGTGCCATCAGCCTGTTCAAGATGCTGGCCATCCTTTAATTCCATATTCCGGTCAAAGGCTCCGATATTATCAAGACCAAGGAATCCTCCACCAAAGATGTTTTTTCCGTTCTTATCCTTTCGGTTTACCCACCAGGTGAAATTAAGAAGCAGTTTCTGGAATACTTTTTCTAAGAATAGTAAATCCGGTTTTCCATTATTTTTTTCATCAATTTTAAAAACACGGAAGCACGACCACGCATGTACAGGCGGGTTCACGTCACTCATATTCCATTCATAAGCAGGAAGCTGTCCGTTAGGATGCATATACCATTCTTTGGTAAGGAGCAAAAGCTGTCCTTTGGCAAATTCTGCATCTATAATGGAGAAAGGCACACAATGAAATGCCAGATCCCATGTAGCATACCACGGATACTCCCATTTATCAGGCATGGAAATAATATCTTTATTATGAAGATGATTCCATTCTGTATTTCTTACATATTCATTGAAGTTTCTTGGAGCTTCCAAATTAGGATCTCCTTTCAGCCATTTTCCGATATTGTAATGATAGAACTGCTTATTCCAGAGAAGCCCTGCAAAAGCCTGTCGCTGAACATTTCTTTCATCTTCGTTAACGGTATCATTCTGAATTCCTTTATAAAACTCTTCGGCTTCCGCTTTACGGGTTTCAAAAATAGAGTCAAAGTTTTCAAAAGGCTTATCTGCCTCATCAGGACATAGCCTGAACTCAAAAACTTTTGATTCCCCGGCATCAATAATCTCATCAATAAGAAAAGCAGCTTTACTCCCTCTTTTTTCAGGATTTACAGTGTTTCCCTGATGAATAATAAAATCATTAATTCCATCCTTAAAATAGGTGTTTTCAGATGGGGGAGCTCCGTAAAGCTTTGGAGTATTGGTTTCATTGTCACAAAATACACTTTGTGCATTTGAATTTCGGGAATACAGTTTTTTGATTGAAATACTGTCGTGTCCAATATTGATACTTCCGTCGTGAGAAGTATTGAGCTCTCCTTTATAAGTATTGTATCCCCATTTCCAGTTGTTTCTAAACCATGCAGTAGGAGCCACAAGAATAGGGGCAGCATGCTGACTTCGGTTGCAGACTGTTACTCTGACCAGAATATCATTGTGATCCGCTTTACAATATTCGATGAAAATATCAAAATATTCATCATTATCGAAAATTCCGGTATCGAAAATCTCATACTCCGGTTCTTTCTTGCTACGTTTTCCGTTTTCTGCAACAAGCTCATCATAAGGAAACGCATTGATAGGATATTTATATACCATCTTCATATAGCTATGAGTAGGCGTATTGTCCAGATAATAAAAGATTTCTTTGATGTCTTCTCCATGATTCCCCTGAGGGTTACTCAATCCGAAGAATCGTTCTTTTACCATTTTATCTTTCTTATTCCAAAACGAAAAAGCAAAACAGAACAGCTGCTTTACATCAGAAATTCCGGCGATGCCTTCCTCTCCCCAGCGGTAAGTGTAGCTTTCAGCATTATTATGATTGGTAAAATTCCAGGCGTTTCCGTTTGGGCTATAATCTTCGCGTACATTTCCCCACTGCCGGTTGCTTACATAAGGTCCCCAGTTTTTCCATTTGGTATCTTGTAATCTTTCTTTTTCAGCGGTCATATCTCATCATTTTTCCATACGAAGTTAGTTTTTTTGAGAAGTAATTCCAATTTTTTTCATCTGAATAATTATTAATATAGTCTTGAAATACTTGTGTTTAAGGGCTTTTAAAAATATTAAAATAATTTTTTTTTGAAATTAAAAGAAAAGAACTACCTTTGCACCATTCGTTCATTCAAATATTGAAAATGTTATCAAGAAAGGTTGAGGGATTAGACCCTATGAAACCTTAGCAACCCTTTGTGCAAGCAAAGAAGGTGCTACGTTCTACCAAAATTATTTTGGACAGATAACTTACTGAAGTTCTTTTCAGCCATTTCCTGTGGCATTTTCAATTGTATTAAAATTTAATAGAATTGAAAATAGAACTAAACTATATTAATCTTTCGTATCAAACTTATTCTCAAAAGGAATACAATATCTCATTAAGCTATCAGCTTTTTGGGAAAGATCTGTTTACAGCCCCGATCATTTTAATCAACCATGCTCTTACCGGAAATTCAAATGTATCCGGAGAAAAAGGCTGGTGGAAACAATTGGTAGGAGAAAATCAGATTGTTGATACTGATCAATACACTGTTTTGTGTTTCAATATACCCGGAAACGGATATGACAATTTTTTAATTGAAGATTATGAAGACTTCACGCCTTCAGATATCGCTGCGATATTTCTGAAAGGTCTTGAAGCTTTACATATCAAAAATATATATGCCATTATTGGAGGTTCTCTGGGAGGAGGGATTGCCTGGGAAATGCTTGCCAAGCAGCCGGATCTCGCAGAAATATTTATTCCCATAGCCTGTGATTACAGAACACACGATTGGCTGCATGCCCAATGTCTGGTTCAGAAATTCTTATTGAATGATAAAGAAGAACCATTACAGAAAGCAAGAATTCATGCCATGTTGTGTTACAGAACTCCACAATCACTCAATGACAGATTTCAAAACCAATATAATAAGGAAAATCAACGCCTGGAATCAGAAGACTGGTTGGTTTATCATGGTAATGCATTAAACGAAAGGTTTAGTTTACAAGCGTACAAGCTGATGAATCATCTCCTGATGAATATCAATGCTGATGAAACAGCACTGGAGAGGATACAGGCACGAATGCACATGATCTCCGTAGATACAGACTTATTCTTCCCGGCTTCTGAAATCCGAATGTGTTTTGAAAACTTAAAAGAGAAAAATAAGGATGTTTCTTATCACGAGATCCAATCTATACACGGGCATGATGCCTTCCTAATGGAATATCAACAATTAAATAATATCATAAAAAACATTTTACAGAAGTAATGAAAAATGCTAACGAAATAAAATTTTTGAAGAACAGATCAATCGTCAAATTTGAAGGAGAAGATTTCCTTGGAGAAATTGGGATTGACGGACGTATTTTTAAGGCGCTTACTTTAGCGCGTATCAGTGTAGGAGTAATTTCTCAACAAGCTATAGAAAACGGAATTTCTATTTTGGTTCACGAAAATGATGCAGAAAAAGCAGTTGCTTGCCTTATTGATGAATTCGAAACAGAAAGAAAATCTGGAAAAGTTTCTCAGATCTATAGTATCAATAATGTTTCTGTGATTGGTTTTGTGGCAGAAGATTTCAATAAAGTCTTTGCTGAACTGGCCAGAAACAATGTTTTCCCATTATTGCTGAATCAGGTAGCTGGAGAAAACAGAGTCAACATCGTAGTGACTTCTTCACAGGATGAGAAAACAAGAAATATCATAGAATCTGAAATTTTCAAAAAACCAAAAACAGTTCATCTGGCAATTATTGGTCACGGAAACGTAGGAAAGACTTTGATAGAACAGGTTTTGGGATCTGCAGAAGAAATTAAGAAACGTAAAAAAATAGATCTTAAAGTAGTTGCTGTAGCCAACTCAAAGAAAATAGCCTTCAATAAAAAAGGATTTGATGCCAATTGGGGGGATGAGGTTTTAGCCGCGCAACATTCTTCTAACGTTGAAGAATTAATTAATTTCTCCAATGAAAATCAACTGGAGAACCTGATCGTTGTGGATAACACTGCAAGTAAGGATTTTGTGAAAAACTATCACGCTTTGGCAGAAAACGGATTCGATTTGGTTTCTTCCAATAAAATTTTCAATACCCTTCCTATTGAGGAATACAGAAAACTAAGATATACGTTGAGTAAAAATAACAGACGTTATCTGTATGAAACTAATGTAGGAGCCGGTCTTCCGTTAATTGACACCATCAAGTTATTACACCTTTCAGGAGAAAATATCACAAGAATCAAGGGCGTATTCTCTGGAACATTGAGCTATGTTTTCAATAATTTTTCTTTGAGAGACGATAAATTTTCAACCATCATCAGCGAAGCTTTGGAAAAAGGGTATACAGAACCGGATCCAAGAGAAGATTTATCAGGAAATGATGTAGCAAGAAAATTATTAATTCTGGCAAGAGAACTGGACTTAATCAATGAATTTGGAGATATCAATATCCAAAATCTGGTTCCTGAAAGCCTGCTTGAAGTTTCAAAATCAGAATTCCTTTCAAGATTGAATGAATTGGATGAAGAATACCAGAAAATTAAAGAAAATCAGGAGCCTGGTCATGTGCTGAGATATGTAGGTGATTTACATGGTGATCTGCAGAAAGACAAAGGAGAACTGGATGTGAAACTGATTTCTGTTCCTGCCACTTCAGCATTAGGACAGCTGAAAGGTTCAGATTCCATCTTTGAAATTTATACAGAAAGTTACGGAGAAAATCCGATTGTGATCATGGGAGCCGGAGCCGGAGCCCAGGTAACAGCAAGAGGGGTATTCGGAGATATTTTAAGAGTAAGTGAAACTAAATAATATTTAATATAACAATCTGATAATGTATCAGTTTACCAATAATTGGTGTCGTTATTCTGAGCAAAGCGAAGAATTTCATTGGTACATTGTTAGACTGCTATATTGATAAATCAATTAAAACTATATGGAAAATTTTGAAACATCAGCAATAAGAACGCAGACTGAAAGATCTCAGTTTGATGAGCATTCTACGCCATTATATCTTACTTCCAGTTTTATATTCCAGGATGCAGAGGATATGAGAGCAAGCTTTGCCGAAGAAAAACCTAAAAACCTATACAGCCGTTTTTCCAATCCGAATGTAACGGAGTTTACAGATAAAATAGCTAAAATGGAAGGGGCAGAAGCAGGATATGCCTTTGCAACGGGAATGGCAGCCATCTATTCTACATTTGCTGCCCTACTGAATGCCGGAGATCATATCATAAGCTGCCAGTCAGTTTTTGGATCTACACACACATTGTTTACCAAATATTTCCCGAAATGGAATATTGAAAGTTCTTATTTCAAAGCAGGAGATGCTGAGAATGTTGAACAATATATTAAACCCAATACAAAGATCTTATACCTTGAAACTCCTACCAATCCGGCGATTGAAATTTTGGATCTGGAGTTCTTCGGGCAGATTGCAAAAAAATACAATCTTATCTTTATTGTAGATAACTGTTTTGCAACGCCTTACCTTCAGCAACCGATTAAATATGGTGCAGATATTGTTGTACACTCCGCAACAAAACTGATTGACGGACAGGGAAGAGTGTTAGGAGGAATAGCAGTAGGAAAAGAAGACCTGATCAGAGAAATTTATCTTTTCGCAAGAAATACAGGGCCTGCATTGTCTCCTTTTAATGCATGGGTATTATCAAAAAGTCTGGAAACATTGTCTATTCGTGTAGAAAAGCACTGTGAGAATGCATTGAAGGTAGCAGAGTTTTTAGAAAGCCATCCTAACGTAGAATTAGTAAAATATCCATTCCTGAAATCTCACCCGAATTATGAAGTAGCCAAAAAGCAGATGAAACTTGGAGGAAATATCGTAGCATTTGAAATCAAAGGCGGAATAGAGGGCGGAAGAAACTTTTTAGATAAGATACAAATGTGTTCGCTGTCGGCTAACTTAGGTGATACAAGAACGATCGTTACCCATCCGGCATCTACAACCCACTCCAAACTTTCAGACGAAGAAAGAAATGAAGTAGGGATTACGGCAGGATTGGTTCGTTGCTCAGTAGGACTGGAAAATGTAGAGGATATCATAGCAGACTTGAAACAGGCTTTAGATTAATTAATCGTTCACAGTTTATAGAGCCAAATGGATAGAAACTACACAGAATTAGTAATTTGGAGAGAAGGAAGACAGTTGGTTACTCTAACTTATATTCTTACTGCAAATTTTCCTAAAGAAGAATTATTGGCTTTAACGAGTCACATAAGAAGAATGGCAACTTCAGTTTCGTTCAATATAACGGAAGGAAGTAGAACACAGGCTCCTGAAGATACTTTACAGTTCCTGCATATGGCCGGGAAATCTCTTTATAAACTGGAAACTCAATTCCATTTGGCTTTAGACCAACACTATATTTCTAAAGAAGATTTTGAAATAATCAATAAAAAAATCCTCTTATGTAAAAAACTGGTGAGCGGATTTATAAACTATAAATTGATAGAAAATGAAAAATTCAGAACAATTATATAAAGCTCTATCCGAAAGAATTTTAATTCTTGATGGTGCGATGGGAACTATGCTTCAGAGATACAAGTTTGAAGAAGAAGACTATCGTGGAGAGCGTTTCAAAGATTGGGAACATCCGGTGAAAGGAAATAATGACTTGCTTTCTCTGACACAGCCTCAGGCTATTGAAGAAGTTCATAAGAAATACCTGGAAGCAGGAGCTGATATCATTGAAACCAATACTTTCTCAGGAACTACCATTGCGATGGCAGATTATCACATGGAAGAATTGGTATATGACCTGAACTATGAGTCGGCAAAAATTGCCAGAAAAGCCTGTGACGAGTACACGGCAAAAAATCCGGACAAACCGAGATTTGTAGCGGGATCTATCGGGCCAACAAACAGAACGGCAAGTTTAAGTCCGGACGTTAATGATCCAGGATACAGAGCCATCACTTTCGAAGAATTGAGAGTGGCTTACAAACAGCAATGTGAAGCTTTGCTGGATGGTGGTTCAGATATTCTGTTGGTAGAAACCATCTTTGATACCCTGAATGCAAAAGCAGCCTTGTTTGCTATTGACGAACTACAGGATGAAAGAGGAATCAAAATTCCAATCATGGTGTCAGGAACGATTACCGATGCTTCAGGAAGAACTTTGAGTGGTCAGACCGCAGAAGCTTTTCTGATTTCAGTTTCCCATCTGAATTTATTAAGTGTAGGCTTTAACTGTGCATTGGGGGCAGATCAGCTGACTCCTTACCTTGAAACACTGGCCCATAATTCAGAATTCTACGTTTCAGCCTATCCGAATGCCGGTTTACCCAATGCTTTCGGAAAATATGATGAGACCCCGGAAGATATGGCAAGACAGATCAAAGAATATGTAGAAAAAGGATTAATCAATATTATCGGAGGATGCTGTGGGACTACACCTGAGCATATTAAGGCAATTGCGGATCTGGTAGAACAATATCCACCAAGGAAATTGAAGGAATTTGTGTGATTTGATAGATTTTTTTAATTAAAATCAAGAATGAAGGCTAAATTATAAATAGTAACTTTATGTAAACCACAAAGTTAAATATAATGGAAAAGCCAATTTATTTAAAAGATTCGGAAGATATCAGATTATTTAATGAGCTGAGAAAGAAAGTAAACCAGAGAGTGGAAGCCATTTCTGAGAACAGAGATATCTACATTCAGATCAAAGCGGTTGTGCTGCCATTGGTCTATATCGGGTTGTATTTCCTGGCTCTTTTGAATGCCGAAAAGCACTGGATCTATATTCTGAGTTTTGTTTTAATGGGAATTTTTTTGGTTTTAATTTATTTAAACTTAATTCATGAAGCCGCTCATAACAATATCTATAAAAGTAAAAGACTGAACGGGCTGGTTCTTCACATTTTTGATTTTATAGGAGCTAATTCCTACATCTGGAAAAAAAGACATATCGCAAGTCACCATGCTTATCCTAATGTGGATGGATGGGATACAGATATTGAACAGAGCGGATTGCTTTTAATTGTACCATGGATCAAAGCAAAAGGAGTACAGAAATATCAGGATAAGTTTTTCTTTTTAGTCTATCCGTTGTATCTATTCAATTGGATGTTTATAAGAGACTTCAGGGACTTCTTTGATAAGGAAAGGGTGATTTTAAAGACCCAGGGAAGAATACCTGTCATTGAGAAAGTAAAAATGATCAGTTATAAACTGTTCTATTTCTTTTATCAGATTGTGGTTCCTGTGATGTTCTTTAAAGTATCAATAGGATTGGCTTTAGGAGCATGGTTTTTACAGGTGATTTCAGCAAGTATTTTTGCATTGCTTGTTTTACTGCCTTTGCATCCGCTTCCTGATAATGCTTTTCCAAAATTAAATAAAGAAAATGGTCTCCCGTTTAGCTGGCTTCGTCACCAGTTTGAAGTGACCAATGATTTAAAAGAAAATAACTGGTGGGTAAGAAATGTGTTGGGAAATTTCAATTTTCATGTAGCCCATCATCTGTTCCCGAATTACAGTTATATGTATTATAACGAAATCACAGAGGAGATTGAGGAATTTGCTAAAGAACATGATTTAGCTTACAAAAGGTTTCCGCTGATTACAGCTTTAAGCAAGCATAGGGATTTATTGAGGCAGAATGCCCATAATGCCTACTATATTTTAGAAGAATAAAATGAAATATTTAAGATTATCAGGCCTCGAGCCTCTTATCATAACCCCGGAAAGTAATTTCATCAATGTTGGTGAAAGGACTAACGTTGCCGGATCCAAAAAGTTTTTAAGACTCATTAAAGAGGAGAAATTCTCTGAAGCATTAGATATTGCCCGCCATCAGGTAGAAGGAGGTGCCCAGATTCTGGATGTCAACTTCGATGATGGATTGATTGATGGAAAAGCATCCATGATCAAATTCCTGAACTTAATTGCTTCAGAACCGGATATCGCAAGAATTCCAATCATGGTAGACTCTTCCAAATGGGAAATCCTGGAGGCAGGTCTTCAGGTTGCTCAGGGAAAATGTGTAGTGAATTCTATCAGTTTAAAAGAAGGAGAGACAGAATTTATCAAACATGCCAAAGCCATTAAAAGATACGGTGCAGCAGTTATTGTAATGGCATTTGATGAGGTAGGGCAGGCTGACAGTTTTGAACGAAGAATTGAAATCTCAAAACGTTCTTATGATATTCTGGTGAACCAGATTGGCTTTCCTGCAGAAGATATCATTTTCGACTTAAATATCTTTCCGGTGGCAACAGGAATGGATGAACACAGAAGAAACGCCATCGATTTTATTGAAGCTACGCGCTGGGTAAGACAAAATCTTCCCTATGCATCCGTAAGTGGAGGAGTGAGTAATGTTTCTTTCTCCTTCCGTGGAAATGATACGGTGAGAGAAGCCATGCATTCTGTATTCCTTTACCATGCCATCCAGGCAGGAATGAATATTGGTATTGTAAACCCGGCGATGCTGGAGGTGTATGATGAAATCAATAAAGAACTTCTGGAACTTGTAGAAGATGTAATTCTGGATAAAAGAGAAGATGCTACAGAAAGACTTCTCGATTATTCAGAAAAACACAAATCTGTAAAAAAAGAAAAGACCGAAGACTTGGAATGGAGAAATAATCCATTACAGGAAAGAATTACTTATGCCCTGGTAAAAGGTATTGACCGTTTTATTGAAGAAGATGTAGAAGAAGCAAGACAATTGGCCGCAAGACCGCTTCATGTCATAGAAATCAATCTGATGACCGGAATGGGAGTGGTGGGAGATTTATTCGGAAGCGGAAAAATGTTCTTACCACAGGTTGTAAAGTCTGCAAGGGTAATGAAAAAAGCCGTGGCTTATTTACAGCCTTTCATTGAAGCTGAAAAAGACGGAGCAAAACCTGCCAACGGAAAAATATTAATGGCAACTGTAAAAGGTGACGTTCATGATATCGGTAAAAATATTGTGAGTGTCGTTTTAGGTTGTAACAATTATGAAATCGTTGACCTTGGAGTAATGGTTCCCGCTGAAAAGATTATCCAGACTGCTATTGAAGAAAAAGTAGACGTTATCGGACTGAGCGGACTGATTACCCCAAGTTTGGATGAAATGGTATACATCGCTTCAGAATTAGAAAGACAAAATTTAGATTTTCCGTTATTGATAGGTGGTGCTACAACGTCCAAGGCACATACTGCAGTGAAAATCGATTTAAAATATAAAAATGCTGTCGTTCACGTGAATGATGCATCAAGAGCCGTAAACGTCGTAAGCTCATTGCTGGGCGACAGGAATAAAGAATATGTTTCGGATTTAAAGAATGACTATTCCGATTTCAGGGAAAAGTTCCTGAACAGACAGGTAGATAAAGATTATGTCTCCATTGAAGAAGCAAGAGAGAATCATTTTAAAATTGATTGGGAAAACGAAGAAATTTTCACTCCGAATACGATAGGAATAAAAGTGATCGAAAATCAGGACCTGAGAGAAATTCTTCCTTTTATCGACTGGTCACCGTTTTTCAGAAGCTGGGATCTTCACGGAAAATACCCGAATATCCTGGAAGATGAGGTCGTAGGCGTTCAGGCGAAAGAATTATTCAAAGATGCCCAGGTGATTCTAAAGAGAATTCTTGATGAAAAGCTTTTAACAGCAAAAGCCATTTTCGGAATTTTTAAAGCCAACTCCAACGAATCTGATGATATCTTAATTTTTGATGAAAATAACAATGAGCAGGCTAAGTTTTTAACCCTAAGACAACAGGCTCAGAGATCAAAAGGAAAAGACTATCTGGCGCTAAGTGATTTCATTGCTCCTCAAAGTTCAGGAAAAACCGATTATGTAGGAGCATTCTGTGTAACCACCGGATTCGGAACTGATGAACTGTCTGCAGAATATGAAAAAGCCAACGATGATTACAATTCCATCATGGTGAAAGCCCTGGCAGACCGTTTTGCAGAAGCCTATGCTGAATTTTTACATAAAAAAGTAAGAACCGAGTACTGGGGATATGCCAATCAGGAAAGTTTAAGCAACGAAGAATTGATTGCCGAAAAATACAAAGGAATCCGTCCGGCACCGGGATATCCGGCTTGCCCTGATCACCTGGAAAAGAAAACCATCTGGGATCTTTTAAAAGTAGAAGAAAATACAGGCGTTTTCCTTACAGAAAGCCTTGCCATGTTCCCAACAGCATCAGTTTCCGGATATTATTTCGGAAGCCCGCACGCCAAATATTTCGGATTAGGAAAAATTACAGAAGACCAGCTTAAAGATTATGCAGCAAGAAGAGGTTGTAGCATCCAGGAAGCGAGAAAATGGTTGTCACCCAATTTAGCAGATTAACATTGACATGAAGATAACAGAACACATTAAAAACGCAAATGGAAAAACTTTATTCTCCTTAGAAGTTGTTCCGCCACAGAAAGGAATCGGGATTGAAGATCTCTATACCAATATAGATCCGCTAATGGAGTTCAAACCGCCTTTCATTGACGTTACCACATCCAGAGAAGAATACATTTATCTGGACAAAGGAAACGGCCTGATGGAACGCCGTATCACAAGAATGCGTCCGGGAACATTAGGAATCTGTGCGGCGATTCAGCATAAATACAATGTAGATACAGTACCCCATCTGCTTTGTGGAGGTTTCACAAAAGAAGAAACAGAATATCTGTTGGTAGACTGTATGTATCTGGGGATAGACAATGTAATGGCTTTAAGGGGAGATGCCATGAAAGGACATCAGTACTTTGAACCTACTCATGGCGGGCATGCAAGTGCTATGGATCTTGTGGGACAAATTAATAATCTGGGAAGAGGAAAATACCTTCATAACGAAGAACAGGTTTGTGATGAATTAAATAAATTCTGTATCGGAGTTGCCGGATATCCTGAAAAACATATGGAAGCTCCTTCCATGAATTATGACTTGAAATGGCTGAAGCAAAAAGTAGATGCTGGAGCAGATTATATTGTTACTCAAATGTTTTTTGACAATAAAAAGTACATTGAATTCGTTCAGAAAGCAAGAGAAATGGGAATTACCGTTCCTATTATTCCGGGGATCAAACCTATTGCCACCAAGAAACATTTGAAAATCCTGCCACAGGTATTCAAAATAGACCTTCCCGAAGAACTGATTAGTGAAGTGGAAAATGCAAAAAATAATGAAGCTGTAAAGCAGATCGGAATAGAATGGTCCATTGCCCAATGCAAAGAACTGCTGGATTTCGGAGTTCCTGTTTTGCATTTCTACTCAATGGGTAAAAGCGATAACATAAAAAAAGTAGCCGGTGAGCTATTCTAATAAAAGTACCAAAATGAAGGAACCCTGCTGTAAAAGGCAGGGTTTTTATTTTAATCAGAATCCGATACAGAAAATAAGATGAACTAAGTAAGCCGCAGGCTATACATCCGCTTAGAAAGAATCAATAAAGTTGATTCAACCTTTGCTCCATCAAAAATATAACAGTTGCAAATAAAGACTCTGCATCAAATAGCTTACAGTATTAAAAAAAAGTAAACTTGAACTTTTAGTTAATAAACACGCTTCAATAACTCCCATCTTCCTTACCCTAAAGAATCTCATGTCTCTCAAATTCCTTATTCCTGTCAAACAAATATCGATAAGTTACCAGTTTTCGGGTAACGGTTGTATCAAGAGCTTCAGCAATCTTAATCATTTTGGGATTAAAATCACCAATCCACTGCAGTTCTGTAATCGTAAAATCTGTATGCTTTCTCAAATGTAGAGTTCCTTCCCAGATCATATACCCGTCAATGCCCTTTTTCTGCCATTCCGGTACAACACCAAAAACAAGCCCCACCATTTTCTCATTCTTTTTAAATCGTTTTAAAAACAAGAACTTGAGTTTTTCGAAAATTCCAAACTTCCCATTCAGATATTTAAACCACTGATTGAGGTCAGGCATATTAATCCACATGGCAATAGGTTTTTCATTCTCATACACAAACCAGGAGATATGCTCATTGATAATAGGTTTCATTGTGTTGAACATTTTCAGAACCTTGGCTTCTTCCAGTTGTTTTCCTTCTCCATGGCAGGCCCATGCTTTGTTATAAACCTCAGTAAAGTCTTTCGCAAACTTAGCCAGGTTATTCTTTTTCATGGGTTGCGCTGAAATAGCAGGATTTCTTCTGTTTTTTTCGTGAGCAATGGTGAAAATCCTCGAAACTTCTGAAAATACAAGCCGGGTAAAACAAAGCTGTTCAAAATAAACCTGAAACCCATAATTTTCAAAGAGCTCTTTATAATAAGGGAGATTGTAATTCATCCCAAATAAAGGCTCAATAAAACCTTCCGTTAAAAGTCCCCAGAATTTATCCCGCTCCCCAAAATTGATAGGTCCGTCCATGGCTTCCATACCTTTTTCCAGAAGCCAGTTTTTACAGTGGTCAAAAATAAAGTTGGCAGTTTCCTGATCATTGATACAGTCGAAAAAACCAATTCCTCCCGTAGGTTGCTTTTGCTCATAACACCCATTGATAAAAACGGCTACTTTACCTACTGTTTGATTGTTCTTTTTAAACAGAAACCTTTTACATGTCCCATTTTTAAAGAACTTATTTTTTTCAGGATCAAAAATCTCCTCAATATGTTGATCTAAAGGGCGGATATAATTTTTGTCGCGTTCATAAAGGCGGACTGGGAATTCCAGAAATTCCCTTTTATGGTGTTTATTTTGTACTTCCTCGACAATAATCATAGGCTTTTTAATCAGAAATGGCTATAAAAGATAATGTTTTTCACCTTATTTGAAATAGAGAAATAGATATTATCCGTATTTTTGCTGCAAATTAAATAAAAATGGTTGATTTTACTGATAACGACGATGATATTTTCACTGGAAAAGAACATACGCCTATAAGGAAAGATGCTTTTGATAAATCGCCACAGGAAAAAATAGAAAAAATTACTGAGCTTTTTGGGGAGATTATGGAAACACTAGGAATGGATATGACAGATGATTCTCTGAAAGACTCTCCAAGACGTGTTGCCAAAATGTATGTGAACGAGATTTTCGGAGGACTTCTTCCTGAAAACAAACCAGGAATCTCTACTTTCTCCAATAAATACAAATACCGCCAGATGTTGGTGGAAAAAGATATCACCGTATACTCTTTCTGCGAACATCACTTTTTACCCATCATAGGAAGAGCCCACGTAGCTTATATTTCCAATGGTGAAGTAATCGGTCTCTCAAAAATCAACAGAATTGTTGATTACTATGCGAAAAGACCACAGGTTCAGGAAAGACTTACCATGCAGATTGTAGATGCTTTGAAAGAAGCATTGGGAACAAAAGATGTAGCCTGTATCATTGATGCAAAACACCTTTGTGTAAACTGCAGAGGAATAAAAGACACCGCAAGTTCTACGATTACCGCAGAATTAAGTGGTATTTTCAGAACAAACCCTATTACAAGACAGGAGTTCTTACATTATGTAGGAAGCCATGCCAAACTGGATTATTAATCAATGAAATACGAAATCCTTAAAAACATTATTGATGCCGAACTTCAGAGATTTCAAAATATCCCTGAAGAAGAATGGTCACATAGAAGTTTTTCAGAAAAATGGTCTAAAAAAGAAATTATTGGTCATCTTTGTGACAGTGCTTTTACAAATATCCGTAGATTTGTGGTAACCCAATACAAAGAGAACGAAAATATTGTATATGACCAGAATTTCTGGGTAAAAGCTCAGAACTATCAGAATGTTCCTACTTCAGATCTTATTGATCTTTGGAAGTCTTTGAACTATCAGATTGTTCATATCGTGGAAAATATTCCGGATGAAGCATTACAAAGAACCTGCGATACAACTAAAACAGAACCTCGGGTGTATACGTTGGAGTTTATTATCAATGATTATGTAGATCATTTACAGCATCATTTAAAAGCGATTTAATTATGATAAAATTTAAAAAAGTTTCACATAAGATTTTTATCACAACAATTATTTGTTGTGACAAAAGTAATTTTTAACTCAATTTTGAATCTTTAAAATCATTAAATCTTTTAACTTAAAAATACATGCAATTAAAAATATATAACTCTCTTACTGCGGAAAAAGAAATATTCAAACCTATTTTAGAAGGAAATGTCGGAATGTATGTCTGCGGACCTACAGTGTACAGCAATGTACATTTGGGAAATGTAAGAACTTTTCTTTCCTTCGATTTTATCTACCGTACCCTGACGCATTTGGGGTATAAAGTAAGATATGTAAGAAATATTACTGATGCAGGTCACCTTACCGATGATGGGAATGTAGATAACGACAGATTCGTAAAACAAACCAGGTTGGAAAAGCTGGAACCCATGGAAATCGTACAGAAATATACGGTAGACTTCCATAAAGTATTGGATATGTTCAATCTGTTGCCTCCTAATATCGAACCTACAGCTACAGGACATATTGTAGAACAGATAGAGCTGACTCAAAAACTGATTGAAAGAGGATTCGCTTACGAAAGCAACGGTTCAGTATACTTTGATGTATTAGAATACAACAAAAGGGGATTGAACTATGGTGAACTTTCAAAACGTAATATAGAAGAACTTTTTGCCAATACGAGAGATCTTGACGGACAGGGAGAAAAGAAAAACCCGCAGGATTTTGCATTGTGGAAAAAAGCATCTCCGGCTCACATTATGAGATGGAACTCTCCTTGGGGAGAAGGATTCCCGGGATGGCATCTTGAGTGTACTGCAATGAGTACTAAATATTTAGGTGAAACATTCGACATCCATGGAGGAGGAATGGATCTTAAATTCCCTCACCACGAATGTGAAATAGCACAAGGGAAAGCTTGCAATGACGCAGCACCGGTAAATTACTGGATGCATGCCAATATGTTGACAATGAACTCACAACGTATGAGCAAGTCTACAGGAAACTATATCCTTCCTATGCAATTGGTTACAGGAGACAATGATTTCTTTGAAAAACCTTTCCACCCTTCAATTGTACGTTTCTGCTTCCTGCAGGCACATTACAGAAGTGTGCTGGATATTTCAAACGATGCAATGCTGGCCAGTGAAAAAGGATTTATCAGACTGATGGAAGCCGTAAAAGTATTGAATTCCATTACGCCTGATGATACAAAACAATCCGGTTTCAGCCTGAAGGAGTGGAAAAATAAAGCATATGAAGCTTTAACAGACGATTTCAATTCACCAATCCTGATTGCTCACCTGTTTGAAGCAGTAAAATACATCTTCGCTTTGAATGATGGGAAAGAAACAATCTCAACTGCAGATCTTGAAGATTTAAAATCAACATTGAATGCCTTTATCTTTGACGTTTTGGGATTACAGACCATAGAAGAAAATAATAATGAAAAGCTTGATCAGACCCTAAAGGTGTTGATCGAACTGAGAAACCAGGCAAGAAAATCTAAGAATTTTGACCTTTCAGATCAGATCAGAGACAAACTGCTTGCTGAAGGAATCGAATTAAAAGACGGAAGAGACGGAACATCATACGTTCTGAACTAAAAATATAACTTCGTTTTATACCCATTCCGTAGGAGTCCCACATTTAGGATTCTTACGGAATGTTTTTTTTTACCCCTTTTACAAATATTAAATTACTTCTTTCACTCATCAACTCTCAATCTCTCAATCTCTCAAACTCTCAAACCCTCAAACTTAATGAGGAGCTATTTCCTGCTATCCATTCATACTCCTCACGCCTGCACGCTCCCACACTCAGACCCATCCACTCTCCAACCCAAGCTGCGGGGTAACCATTTCTATCAGGGCTAGGGGAGAGGTGTTGTTAATTATAAATGATGAATGATGAATGATGAATGATGAATGATGAATTCGGGGTTTGGGTCTTGAGTTTCGGGTTTCGTGTTCTGTTTTTTGATATTTGAGTTCCGGATTTTCAGGCTTCGTATTATTACGATCCTCATTTTATATTATCCTCATCAGTATTTATATTCCATAAGAACAAGCTTTATCTAGTTTTCATAACACACTTTTTTTGTATACCTATATTATATATTATATCCAGTATCCTCTGTGCAAGTCTGTGCCATCTGTGGGAAAAAATAACCACGCATCCCAACCAATACCCATTCTCACTACAATCATATTCAATATTAGCGTTGCTTGATCCCGTTTTCATTACACACTTTTTTTGTATACCTATATTATATCCATCATCCTCTGTGCAAATCCGTGCCATCTGTGGGAAAAAATAACCACGCATCCCAACCAATACCCATTCTCACTACAATCATATTCAATATTAGCATGCTTTATCCTGTTTTCACTACACATCTTTTTTGTATGCTATATTATATCTATGCTCCTCTTTGTAAATCTGTGCCACCTGTGGGAAAAAATTACAATGCATCCCAACCAATACCCATTCCCACTACAATCATATTCAATAGAAACGGGCTTTAGCCCGTTTTATTAAAAATATTCCTTTACTATGGCTTTAGCCAAAACTTACTCTTTACCTATATATAGTATATAAAAGACACCATACCTTCCATTACCCATTACCCATTACCCATTACTCATTACTCATGATTCCCCCTTTCGCGCTCAAACCCTCAAATTCTCAAATTCTCCCACCCTCAACCCCTCCCACTCGTAATCCCAAACATTTGTTTAAAATTTTTCTCACTTTGTATCAGTGGCTTATGTTCAAATATTACGAGGATATAACATTTATGTTAAATAAAGTTGTTTTGCGTTGCAATAAGTTGTTATCTTTGCCCCACTGAAAAACGAGAGTAGTTCAGTAGCGCAGAAGAGCTTTTAGCTAAGCAGAAACAATATGATACTTCAAAAAGAGACAAACAAAAAACTTTAATTTTTTTACAAAAAAGAGTTGTGAGTTTAAAAAGAGTTTGTATCTTTGCAGTCCCAATTACAGGGAGCGCAGGAGTAGGATGATTGAGGGTTTAGGAGAGATTAAGGTTACTTAAAAAACTTTAAAATTTTCTTCAAAAACATTTGGTCATTAAGAAATAAAGTTTTACTTTTGCACTCGCAAATACGGAGCGACACTGACAGAGAGATTGCTTCGTTACAAAGCGAAAGATATAAAGATCATTGACATACAATATAACAACCAAGTAAGGAAAAACTAAAGCGTTAAAAAACTTTGAGTGAGTCAGACAAACATACAATGGAGAGTTTGATCCTGGCTCAGGATGAACGCTAGCGGGAGGCCTAACACATGCAAGCCGAGCGGTAGAGATCTTTCGGGATCTTGAGAGCGGCGTACGGGTGCGGAACACGTGTGCAACCTGCCTTTATCTGGGGGATAGCCTTTCGAAAGGAAGATTAATACCCCATAATATTTTGAATGGCATCATTTAAAATTGAAAACTCCGGTGGATAGAGATGGGCACGCGCAAGATTAGATAGTTGGTGAGGTAACGGCTCACCAAGTCTGCGATCTTTAGGGGGCCTGAGAGGGTGATCCCCCACACTGGTACTGAGACACGGACCAGACTCCTACGGGAGGCAGCAGTGAGGAATATTGGACAATGGGTGAGAGCCTGATCCAGCCATCCCGCGTGAAGGACGACGGCCCTATGGGTTGTAAACTTCTTTTGTATAGGGATAAACCTTTCCACGTGTGGGAAGCTGAAGGTACTATACGAATAAGCACCGGCTAACTCCGTGCCAGCAGCCGCGGTAATACGGAGGGTGCAAGCGTTATCCGGATTTATTGGGTTTAAAGGGTCCGTAGGCGGATCTGTAAGTCAGTGGTGAAATCTCACAGCTTAACTGTGAAACTGCCATTGATACTGCAGGTCTTGAGTGTTATTGAAGTAGCTGGAATAAGTAGTGTAGCGGTGAAATGCATAGATATTACTTAGAACACCAATTGCGAAGGCAGGTTACTAAGCAACAACTGACGCTGATGGACGAAAGCGTGGGGAGCGAACAGGATTAGATACCCTGGTAGTCCACGCCGTAAACGATGCTAACTCGTTTTTGGGCTTTTGGGCTCAGAGACTAAGCGAAAGTGATAAGTTAGCCACCTGGGGAGTACGTTCGCAAGAATGAAACTCAAAGGAATTGACGGGGGCCCGCACAAGCGGTGGATTATGTGGTTTAATTCGATGATACGCGAGGAACCTTACCAAGGCTTAAATGGGAAATGACAGGTTTAGAAATAGACTTTTCTTCGGACATTTTTCAAGGTGCTGCATGGTTGTCGTCAGCTCGTGCCGTGAGGTGTTAGGTTAAGTCCTGCAACGAGCGCAACCCCTGTCACTAGTTGCCATCATTAAGTTGGGGACTCTAGTGAGACTGCCTACGCAAGTAGAGAGGAAGGTGGGGATGACGTCAAATCATCACGGCCCTTACGCCTTGGGCCACACACGTAATACAATGGCCAGTACAGAGGGCAGCTACACAGCGATGTGATGCAAATCTCGAAAGCTGGTCTCAGTTCGGATTGGAGTCTGCAACTCGACTCTATGAAGCTGGAATCGCTAGTAATCGCGCATCAGCCATGGCGCGGTGAATACGTTCCCGGGCCTTGTACACACCGCCCGTCAAGCCATGGAAGTCTGGGGTACCTGAAGTCGGTGACCGTAACAGGAGCTGCCTAGGGTAAAACAGGTAACTAGGGCTAAGTCGTAACAAGGTAGCCGTACCGGAAGGTGCGGCTGGAACATCTCATTTTAGAGCGTCTTTAGACGATAAACAAAATTAGTATCGTAAGATACAGTACTTACTTAAAGTTCAAGCTTTAGTTTTTTGTTTGGTTGCTATATAAAAATACAAAACCCACTAGAAATTAGTAAAGGGATAGAGAGATTTTAGATTATAAATTATAGATTTTAGATTTAAATAATCATTTAAAATTTTCAATTTAAAATTTAAAATTAATAATGAAGTCTCGTAGCTCAGCTGGTTAGAGCGCTACACTGATAATGTAGAGGTCGGCAGTTCGAGCCTGCCCGAGACTACTAATTGAAGGGATTATAGATTATAAATTATAGATTTTAGATTATAACGCATGTTTCATTTAAAATTTATAATCTAGAATTTACAATTTCTACTAGAGGGGAATTAGCTCAGCTGGCTAGAGCGCCTGCCTTGCACGCAGGAGGTCAAGGGTTCGACTCCCTTATTCTCCACAGTTTTGAAAGCTTAATTTAAAAGTTACGGATAGAGCCAAAAACAATATCTGTTCATTAAGCGGACAAGAAGACATTAAGATCATTGACATTAACGGTAAAGACATCACAAAGAGATAACCGAGCACTTTCGAGTGCCGAGTTTATAAAAATATCGATAGACGAGAGTTTATCAAAAAATACTGAACTAATTTAAATATTAGGAAAGAAATCGTTAAGGGCGTATGGCGGATGCCTAGGCTTTCAGAGGCGACGAAGGACGTGGTAAGCTGCGAAAAGCTGCGGGGATTGGCACACACGAATTGATCCGCAGATGTCCGAATGGGGCAACCCGGCTGGTTGAAGACCAGTCACCTCTTAGGAGGAGCAAACCCGGAGAACTGAAACATCTAAGTACCCGGAGGAAAAGAAATCGAAGAGATTCCGTAAGTAGTGGCGAGCGAAAGCGGATTAGCCCAAAAGTCTTTATATGTTTAGAGGAATGTTCTGGAAAGAACAATCATAGAAGGTGATAATCCTGTACTCGAAAGGCATATTTGGATGATAAATGAGTAGGGCGGGACACGTGAAATCCTGTCTGAATATGGGGGGACCATCCTCCAAGGCTAAATACTCCTGAAAGACCGATAGTGAACAAGTACTGTGAAGGAAAGGTGAAAAGCACTTCGAATAGAAGGGTGAAATAGAACCTGAAACCGTACGCCTACAAGCGGTCGGAGCACCTATATGGTGTGACGGCGTGCCTTTTGCATAATGAGCCTACGAGTTAATTTTACTAGCGAGGTTAAGGTATTAAGTACCGGAGCCGGAGCGAAAGCGAGTCTGAATAGGGCGTATAGTTAGTAGGATTAGACGCGAAACCTTGTGATCTACCCATGGGCAGGTTGAAGCTCTGGTAACACAGAGTGGAGGACCGAACCGGTTGACGTTGAAAAGTCTTCGGATGACCTGTGGGTAGGGGTGAAAGGCCAATCAAACTGGGAGATAGCTCGTACTCTCCGAAATGCATTTAGGTGCAGCGTCGTATATAAGTTTATTAGAGGTAGAGCTACTGATTGGATGCGGGGGTTTCATCGCCTACCAATTCCTGACAAACTCCGAATGCTAATAAATGTTCTACGGCAGTGAGGGCATGGGTGCTAAGGTCCATGTCCGAGAGGGAAAGAACCCAGACCAACAGCTAAGGTCCCAAAATATATGTTAAGTTGAAGCAACGCGGTTGGACTGCATTGACAGCTAGGATGTTGGCTTGGAAGCAGCCATTCATTTAAAGAGTGCGTAACAGCTCACTAGTCGAGCGGTCCGGCATGGATAATAATCGGGCATAAACATATTACCGAAGCTATGGATTTGTATTTTAGATACATCTGGTAGGAGAGCATTCTATTTGCGCCGAAGCAGTACTGTGAGGTATTGTGGAGCGGATAGAAAAGAAAATGTAGGCATAAGTAACGATAAAGCGGGCGAGAAACCCGCTCACCGAAAGACTAAGGTTTCCTCAGCCATGCTAATCAGCTGAGGGTTAGTCGGGACCTAACGCGAACCCGAAAGGGGTAGTGGATGGACAATGGGTTAATATTCCCATACTTGCTCACACTAAAAAGGGGACGGAGTGCCGTACTTACTGGAGACTGACGGAATAGTCAAGGCCTAGCCTTCGGGCGAAGCTGCTGTAGGGAAAGTGCTTCCAAGAAAAGCCGAAGTGAAGCAACCCGTACCAAAACCGACACAGGTAGTCGAGGAGAGAATCCTAAGGTGCTAGAGTGAATCATGGTTAAGGAACTAGGCAAAATAGTCTCGTAACTTCGGGAGAAGAGACGCCATCAGCAATGGTGGCCGCAGTAAAGAGGCCCAGGCGACTGTTTATCAAAAACACAGGACTCTGCAAAATCGAAAGATGCAGTATAGGGTCTGACACCTGCCCGGTGCTGGAAGGTTAAGGAAGGTGCTTAGGGTTAAACCGAAGGCATTGACTGAAGCCCCAGTAAACGGCGGCCGTAACTATAACGGTCCTAAGGTAGCGAAATTCCTTGTCGGGTAAGTTCCGACCTGCACGAATGGTGTAACGATCTGGGCACTGTCTCAACCATGAGCTCTGTGAAATTGTAGTATCGGTGAAGATGCCGATTACCCGCAATGGGACGAAAAGACCCTGTGAACCTTTACTATAACTTCGTATTGACTTTGAGTAAGTAATGTGTAGGATAGGTGGGAGGCTTTGAAGCAGGCACGCTAGTGTTTGTGGAGCCAACGTTGAAATACCACCCTTTACTTACTTGGAGCCTAACTTCTTTTAGAAGGACATTGCGTGGTGGGTAGTTTGACTGGGGTGGTCGCCTCCAAAAGAGTAACGGAGGCTTTCAAAGGTACCCTCAGCACGCTTGGTAACCGTGCGTAGAGTGTAATGGCATAAGGGTGCTTGACTGTGAGACCTACAAGTCGATCAGGTGCGAAAGCAGGACATAGTGATCCGGTGGTTCCGTATGGAAGGGCCATCGCTCATAGGATAAAAGGTACTCCGGGGATAACAGGCTAGTCTCCCCCAAGAGCTCACATCGACGGGGAGGTTCGGCACCTCGATGTCGGCTCGTCACATCCTGGGGCTGGAGAAGGTCCCAAGGGTTGGGCTGTTCGCCCATTAAAGTGGCACGCGAGCTGGGTTCAGAACGTCGTGAGACAGTTCGGTCTCTATCTATTGCGGGCGTTAGATGTTTGAGAGGGCTTGATTCTAGTACGAGAGGACCGAATTGAACAAACCTCTGGTGTATCAGTTGTACCGCCAGGTGCACTGCTGAGTAGCTACGTTTGGAAGAGATAAGCACTGAAAGCATATAAGTGCGAAACTCGCCTCAAGATGAGACATCTTTTAAGGGTCGTTGGAGATGACGACGTTGATAGGCTATAGGTGTAAAGACAGTAATGTCATAGCCAAGTAGTACTAATTACCCGTAGATTTATAGCCTGATATGGCGCACGGAAGTGCAGCAAGGTTACCTCTTTGTGAAAGTTTTTATCGATAAAATAGAAGTTAGAATCTAGATATTAGAAGTTAGTTTTTACTAATCTCTAAGTACTAATCTCTAACCTCTTATATACAACCTTTAGGGTGGTTTTAGCGGTGGGGCTCACCTGTTCCCATTCCGAACACAGAAGTTAAGCCCACCAGCGCCGATGGTACTGCTAACGCGGGAGAGTAGGCCGCCGCCAGTTTTTATTTTATTTTTAAAAATCCTTTATCTGATGATAAAGGATTTTTTTTGTTGTATACTATCCCCATAGCTACCTGCTTACCCTGACAAATCCCAACCCAACATAAATAATCAATAATGAGTAATAAGTAATATCTAACGTATGCTATCATTACCCATTACCCATTACCCATCTTTACCCCAACACACTTGTCACTCCGTAGGAGCCTCAATGATCCGGTACAAAATAAAATACGCTTTACTTAATATATCATCATAAACTTCTCTTTTTAAAACTTCAGCAAACTCCCATAGTGGTATTTGCATTCGAAGCTAAATCTAATTGAGTTTCTACCTTTAGTAAACTTCAGAATTTTCTTCCACAAGAAGAAGCTTGTTTTTTCCATTATCATTTTCTTTATGATATCTCATTCACATTTCGAAAAATTTAAGCAAGCAAAATAGATTTTTCCTATTTCCTTTCTCTGGCTTTTCTACGAATCTGTAAATATCTTTACAATACTCCACCGTTTATAATCTATCTTTTACCGATTAAAGCCTAACTCATTTTTTTAATCTTACAAATTAAATGCAGGTATGACTACAGTATTCAAATGCTGATTTAAAAAATAAATTACCAGAACTTGCCTCACACCTGTTTAGGTGATTACCATCTATTGATTCATTATTACTTGAAATTCACCTTATGAAACTGAATTTTATATACTATTTTTTTATGTGTCTCTGTATTTGCATATTGTGGATAAGTATATTTTATGTATAATGAATTGTTTATTAGGTTATTATGTGAATACTTTTCCACTTTTGGTATTTTTATCTTGCATAAAGTTGCGGGGTATGGTATAAGTTTCTATCTTTGCCCCACTGAAAAACGAGAGTAGTTCAGTAGCGCAGAAGAGCTTTTAGCTAAGCAGAAACAATATGATACTTCAAAAAGAGACAAACAAAAAACTTTAATTTTTTTATTAAAAAGAGTTGCGGGTTTAAAAAGAGTTTGTATCTTTGCAGTCCCAATTACAGGGAGCGCAGGAGTAGGATGATTGAGGGTTTGGGAGAGATTAAGGTTACTTAAAAAACTTTAAAATTTTCTTCAAAAACATTTGGTCATTAAGAAATAAAGTTTTACTTTTGCACTCGCAAATACGGAGCGACACTGACAGAGAGATTGCTTCGTTACAAAGCGAAAGATATAAAGATCATTGACATACAATATAACAACCAAGTAAGGAAAAACTAAAGCGTTAAAAAACTTTGAGTGAGTCAGACAAACATACAATGGAGAGTTTGATCCTGGCTCAGGATGAACGCTAGCGGGAGGCCTAACACATGCAAGCCGAGCGGTAGAGATCTTTCGGGATCTTGAGAGCGGCGTACGGGTGCGGAACACGTGTGCAACCTGCCTTTATCTGGGGGATAGCCTTTCGAAAGGAAGATTAATACCCCATAATATTTTGAATGGCATCATTTAAAATTGAAAACTCCGGTGGATAGAGATGGGCACGCGCAAGATTAGATAGTTGGTGAGGTAACGGCTCACCAAGTCTGCGATCTTTAGGGGGCCTGAGAGGGTGATCCCCCACACTGGTACTGAGACACGGACCAGACTCCTACGGGAGGCAGCAGTGAGGAATATTGGACAATGGGTGAGAGCCTGATCCAGCCATCCCGCGTGAAGGACGACGGCCCTATGGGTTGTAAACTTCTTTTGTATAGGGATAAACCTTTCCACGTGTGGGAAGCTGAAGGTACTATACGAATAAGCACCGGCTAACTCCGTGCCAGCAGCCGCGGTAATACGGAGGGTGCAAGCGTTATCCGGATTTATTGGGTTTAAAGGGTCCGTAGGCGGATCTGTAAGTCAGTGGTGAAATCTCACAGCTTAACTGTGAAACTGCCATTGATACTGCAGGTCTTGAGTGTTATTGAAGTAGCTGGAATAAGTAGTGTAGCGGTGAAATGCATAGATATTACTTAGAACACCAATTGCGAAGGCAGGTTACTAAGCAACAACTGACGCTGATGGACGAAAGCGTGGGGAGCGAACAGGATTAGATACCCTGGTAGTCCACGCCGTAAACGATGCTAACTCGTTTTTGGGCTTTTGGGCTCAGAGACTAAGCGAAAGTGATAAGTTAGCCACCTGGGGAGTACGTTCGCAAGAATGAAACTCAAAGGAATTGACGGGGGCCCGCACAAGCGGTGGATTATGTGGTTTAATTCGATGATACGCGAGGAACCTTACCAAGGCTTAAATGGGAAATGACAGGTTTAGAAATAGACTTTTCTTCGGACATTTTTCAAGGTGCTGCATGGTTGTCGTCAGCTCGTGCCGTGAGGTGTTAGGTTAAGTCCTGCAACGAGCGCAACCCCTGTCACTAGTTGCCATCATTAAGTTGGGGACTCTAGTGAGACTGCCTACGCAAGTAGAGAGGAAGGTGGGGATGACGTCAAATCATCACGGCCCTTACGCCTTGGGCCACACACGTAATACAATGGCCAGTACAGAGGGCAGCTACACAGCGATGTGATGCAAATCTCGAAAGCTGGTCTCAGTTCGGATTGGAGTCTGCAACTCGACTCTATGAAGCTGGAATCGCTAGTAATCGCGCATCAGCCATGGCGCGGTGAATACGTTCCCGGGCCTTGTACACACCGCCCGTCAAGCCATGGAAGTCTGGGGTACCTGAAGTCGGTGACCGTAACAGGAGCTGCCTAGGGTAAAACAGGTAACTAGGGCTAAGTCGTAACAAGGTAGCCGTACCGGAAGGTGCGGCTGGAACATCTCATTTTAGAGCGTCTTTAGACGATAAACAAAATTAGTATCGTAAGATACAGTACTTACTTAAAGTTCAAGCTTTAGTTTTTTGTTTGGTTGCTATATAAAAATACAAAACCCACTAGAAATTAGTAAAGGGATAGAGAGATTTTAGATTATAAATTATAGATTTTAGATTTAAATAATCATTTAAAATTTTCAATTTAAAATTTAAAATTAATAATGAAGTCTCGTAGCTCAGCTGGTTAGAGCGCTACACTGATAATGTAGAGGTCGGCAGTTCGAGCCTGCCCGAGACTACTAATTGAAGGGATTATAGATTATAAATTATAGATTTTAGATTATAACGCATGTTTCATTTAAAATTTATAATCTAGAATTTACAATTTCTACTAGAGGGGAATTAGCTCAGCTGGCTAGAGCGCCTGCCTTGCACGCAGGAGGTCAAGGGTTCGACTCCCTTATTCTCCACAGTTTTGAAAGCTTAATTTAAAAGTTACGGATAGAGCCAAAAACAATATCTGTTCATTAAGCGGACAAGAAGACATTAAGATCATTGACATTAACGGTAAAGACATCACAAAGAGATAACCGAGCACTTTCGAGTGCCGAGTTTATAAAAATATCGATAGACGAGAGTTTATCAAAAAATACTGAACTAATTTAAATATTAGGAAAGAAATCGTTAAGGGCGTATGGCGGATGCCTAGGCTTTCAGAGGCGACGAAGGACGTGGTAAGCTGCGAAAAGCTGCGGGGATTGGCACACACGAATTGATCCGCAGATGTCCGAATGGGGCAACCCGGCTGGTTGAAGACCAGTCACCTCTTAGGAGGAGCAAACCCGGAGAACTGAAACATCTAAGTACCCGGAGGAAAAGAAATCGAAGAGATTCCGTAAGTAGTGGCGAGCGAAAGCGGATTAGCCCAAAAGTCTTTATATGTTTAGAGGAATGTTCTGGAAAGAACAATCATAGAAGGTGATAATCCTGTACTCGAAAGGCATATTTGGATGATAAATGAGTAGGGCGGGACACGTGAAATCCTGTCTGAATATGGGGGGACCATCCTCCAAGGCTAAATACTCCTGAAAGACCGATAGTGAACAAGTACTGTGAAGGAAAGGTGAAAAGCACTTCGAATAGAAGGGTGAAATAGAACCTGAAACCGTACGCCTACAAGCGGTCGGAGCACCTATATGGTGTGACGGCGTGCCTTTTGCATAATGAGCCTACGAGTTAATTTTACTAGCGAGGTTAAGGTATTAAGTACCGGAGCCGGAGCGAAAGCGAGTCTGAATAGGGCGTATAGTTAGTAGGATTAGACGCGAAACCTTGTGATCTACCCATGGGCAGGTTGAAGCTCTGGTAACACAGAGTGGAGGACCGAACCGGTTGACGTTGAAAAGTCTTCGGATGACCTGTGGGTAGGGGTGAAAGGCCAATCAAACTGGGAGATAGCTCGTACTCTCCGAAATGCATTTAGGTGCAGCGTCGTATATAAGTTTATTAGAGGTAGAGCTACTGATTGGATGCGGGGGTTTCATCGCCTACCAATTCCTGACAAACTCCGAATGCTAATAAATGTTCTACGGCAGTGAGGGCATGGGTGCTAAGGTCCATGTCCGAGAGGGAAAGAACCCAGACCAACAGCTAAGGTCCCAAAATATATGTTAAGTTGAAGCAACGCGGTTGGACTGCATTGACAGCTAGGATGTTGGCTTGGAAGCAGCCATTCATTTAAAGAGTGCGTAACAGCTCACTAGTCGAGCGGTCCGGCATGGATAATAATCGGGCATAAACATATTACCGAAGCTATGGATTTGTATTTTAGATACATCTGGTAGGAGAGCATTCTATTTGCGCCGAAGCAGTACTGTGAGGTATTGTGGAGCGGATAGAAAAGAAAATGTAGGCATAAGTAACGATAAAGCGGGCGAGAAACCCGCTCACCGAAAGACTAAGGTTTCCTCAGCCATGCTAATCAGCTGAGGGTTAGTCGGGACCTAACGCGAACCCGAAAGGGGTAGTGGATGGACAATGGGTTAATATTCCCATACTTGCTCACACTAAAAAGGGGACGGAGTGCCGTACTTACTGGAGACTGACGGAATAGTCAAGGCCTAGCCTTCGGGCGAAGCTGCTGTAGGGAAAGTGCTTCCAAGAAAAGCCGAAGTGAAGCAACCCGTACCAAAACCGACACAGGTAGTCGAGGAGAGAATCCTAAGGTGCTAGAGTGAATCATGGTTAAGGAACTAGGCAAAATAGTCTCGTAACTTCGGGAGAAGAGACGCCATCAGCAATGGTGGCCGCAGTAAAGAGGCCCAGGCGACTGTTTATCAAAAACACAGGACTCTGCAAAATCGAAAGATGCAGTATAGGGTCTGACACCTGCCCGGTGCTGGAAGGTTAAGGAAGGTGCTTAGGGTTAAACCGAAGGCATTGACTGAAGCCCCAGTAAACGGCGGCCGTAACTATAACGGTCCTAAGGTAGCGAAATTCCTTGTCGGGTAAGTTCCGACCTGCACGAATGGTGTAACGATCTGGGCACTGTCTCAACCATGAGCTCTGTGAAATTGTAGTATCGGTGAAGATGCCGATTACCCGCAATGGGACGAAAAGACCCTGTGAACCTTTACTATAACTTCGTATTGACTTTGAGTAAGTAATGTGTAGGATAGGTGGGAGGCTTTGAAGCAGGCACGCTAGTGTTTGTGGAGCCAACGTTGAAATACCACCCTTTACTTACTTGGAGCCTAACTTCTTTTAGAAGGACATTGCGTGGTGGGTAGTTTGACTGGGGTGGTCGCCTCCAAAAGAGTAACGGAGGCTTTCAAAGGTACCCTCAGCACGCTTGGTAACCGTGCGTAGAGTGTAATGGCATAAGGGTGCTTGACTGTGAGACCTACAAGTCGATCAGGTGCGAAAGCAGGACATAGTGATCCGGTGGTTCCGTATGGAAGGGCCATCGCTCATAGGATAAAAGGTACTCCGGGGATAACAGGCTAGTCTCCCCCAAGAGCTCACATCGACGGGGAGGTTCGGCACCTCGATGTCGGCTCGTCACATCCTGGGGCTGGAGAAGGTCCCAAGGGTTGGGCTGTTCGCCCATTAAAGTGGCACGCGAGCTGGGTTCAGAACGTCGTGAGACAGTTCGGTCTCTATCTATTGCGGGCGTTAGATGTTTGAGAGGGCTTGATTCTAGTACGAGAGGACCGAATTGAACAAACCTCTGGTGTATCAGTTGTACCGCCAGGTGCACTGCTGAGTAGCTACGTTTGGAAGAGATAAGCACTGAAAGCATATAAGTGCGAAACTCGCCTCAAGATGAGACATCTTTTAAGGGTCGTTGGAGATGACGACGTTGATAGGCTATAGGTGTAAAGACAGTAATGTCATAGCCAAGTAGTACTAATTACCCGTAGATTTATAGCCTGATATGGCGCACGGAAGTGCAGCAAGGTTACCTCTTTGTGAAAGTTTTTATCGATAAAATAGAAGTTAGAATCTAGATATTAGAAGTTAGTTTTTACTAATCTCTAAGTACTAATCTCTAACCTCTTATATACAACCTTTAGGGTGGTTTTAGCGGTGGGGCTCACCTGTTCCCATTCCGAACACAGAAGTTAAGCCCACCAGCGCCGATGGTACTGCTAACGCGGGAGAGTAGGCCGCCGCCAGTTTTTATTTTATTTTTAAAAATCCTTTATCTGATGATAAAGGATTTTTTTTGTTGTATACTATCCCCATAGCTACCTGCTTACCGTACAAATCCCAACCCAACATAAATAATCAGCAATCAGCAATGAGTAATATCCAACGTATGCTATCATTACTTATTACCTATTACTCATCTCTACCCAACACTATTGTCACTCTGCAGGTGTCTAAACAATCCATTTAAAATTCTGTAGTTTATCCTTTGAATTATTCTTTAGACTCTAATAAATGTGGCTAGATTCCTACGGAATGACATCATCGGAACTATTAAATCTCACGATATAAAACCAATCATTCTTAAATAGGATGCCGAAACTCATCATTCATAACTTATAATTCATAATTGACTTTCTCCTAGCCCCGATAGCAATGGTTACCCCGCAGCTTGCGTGGGAGCGTGCAGGCGCGAGGAGTATGAATGGATAGCGGGATACACCTCCTCTTATTACCCATTACTCATTACCCATCCATTTATCTATATTACTCTGAAATCATTAGTTAACTTTTATTCAAATAGCGGGGATTTTTTATTTTTTAATTCGAAAATTGTGTAACTTAGTAATATCAAATAATTACGAATCTAAAGATATATACTATGAAAAAACATTTATTCCCTTTATTTTTACTGCTATTAGGTGTGAATGCACAAGCACAACAGGATTTCTTTGCGATTACAGGAAAAGAGAGACAAAGTATTACTTTCAATGATTTTCGTGCAATTGATGGGATTAACGGAACTTCAGGAGAGAAGTATTTTACAGCAGATTCTGCAGCCAAAGTATTTTCGCAAACCAGAAAAGGCATTGTAGCGGAAGACAAAAATTCTTACAGCAATTCTCAAGCCGTAACTTTAGCCGCTCTTGCATATGATTCTTCAAATAATAATCTGGTGTATATGCCAATGTTTTCATCGAATATCTATGTATTGAATCCCAAGACAAAGGAAATCACTTTAGTGGAAAACAATGTTGCAAGAGTATCATCATGCGATATTAACTCTCATATTACCAGAATGACAACCGGATATAACGGGAAAATTTATGCGGTAAATAATGCAGGAACACAGTTTTTGGAAATCAGCAGAAATGGTGAACAATATGTAGTAAATGATCTTGGTATTATTAAAGATGATAACTCTAATGGACGAAATTCATTTACGGCGATGGAAACTGGATTTGGAGGTGATATGATTGCTGATGCGGATAATAACTTTTATATTTTCGCTGCTTCAGGAAATGTTTTTAAAGTTCTTACAAAAGATTTAAAAGCTAAATTTATCGGTAAAATTGCAGGTATTCCAGATAACTATTCAGTAAATGGTTCTGCAGTAAATGCTCAGGGCAAAATTGTAATAGCGAGTGCAAAAGGAGGTGCTTTATACGAGGTAGATCTGGCTACTTTGCAAGCTAAGCAGCTTCCGGGAGAGCAGGGACTGCATATTTATGATTTGGCAAGTAAATATTTTGCTAACGATAAATCTTCAGTATCCAATAGCCTGAACGCCAATCTTGATATTTATCCAACAAGAGTAGATGAACACTATATCAACGTCCATGTTAATAATAATGTAAAAGGTAGTATTAAACTGAACATTTTCGATATGGCTGGTAAAAATGTAATGATTCAGAATCTGTCTGTGAAAGATGGCTCATTAGATGAAAAAGTATATCTTAATGGATTGGTAGCCGGAGCTTATATTGTAAATATAGCTGATGAATCAGGAAAAATACTATTCAATAAAAAGATTCTGGTAACGAGATAATAGAGTCCTATGGCTCAGAATATAAAGACCTTTTCAAATTGTTTTGAGAAGGTTTTTTAATGATTATTTGATCTTCAATAAGTTTTATTTTTCGATATTAAAATGTACTTTTATAAAAAAATATAGATGAAACTATACTTTAATGTAGGATATGTTGTAAAAGCAGGAGAAAATTTGCAGCTGGTATTTGGTGAAGATGAGAATGCCTTACATATCCATACTATGTTTTATGCGGAGAATGGTGTATGGAAATGTGAAGTAGACTATTTCTCAAAATTCATTTCTTATCATTATCGCGTGGTGAATGAAAAAGGAAATGTAGTAAGAGAAGAATTTGTGGGACATCATTTGAGTTTCCCCCATAATTATAAGGAGTTTGTCATTTTTGACGAATGGAATAATAAAAACTTTCCTGAGAATTATTTAAACAATAAAATCCTTTACAATAAACTGCATGATTTTGTTCCCGATAAAGTAACAGTTTTAAAAAAACATACCCATCTGTTCAGAATAGAGGCTCCTATTTATAATCCGGATTGGAAGATTGTCCTTTTTGGAAGTACAGCATCTTTAGGAAATTGGAACTATGACAAAGTTGTTCATCTGCATCAGACAGATTTTGGGATGTGGGAAACTTCTGTCGAGATTCCTGAAAATGAATTTATCCAATTTAAATATTGTATTTACGATACCCAAGAAAACAGGGTTATAGATGTAGAAACAGGTGAAAACAGATTTACTGTGGCCAATCCATTGAATGATGTACTGCAGATTGTTTCCAACCATTATTTTAGATTTAAAGGCTATCAGATGTACCATGATGCCGGTGTTGCTGTTCCGGTATTCTCTCTGAGAAGCGAGGATGGATTTGGAGTAGGTGAATTTGCAGATATTAAAAAACTGGCAGATTGGACGAAAGAAACCAATCTTGGTATTATTCAGATTCTTCCGATCAATGATACAACAGCGAATTATTCATGGACAGATTCCTATCCCTATGCTGCCGTATCCGTATATGCTTTGCACCCACAATATATTTCTTTAGAAAACCTTGATTATTCTTTACCGAAAGAATTAGTTAATGAGTATTTGTCTGAAAAAGAGAAGTTAAACACTCTGGATCTGATTGATTATGAAAAGATGATCGAAAGCAAATGGAAATATCTTACAGCAGTTTTCAATAAGGAAAAAGACAAAATTTATAAGGACAGAAACTTCAAAAAATTCATCAAGGATAATGAATACTGGCTTGTTCCTTATTCAGCTTTCTGTGTTTTAAGAGATAAATATAAGACCCCAAACTTCAACGAGTGGAAAACCCACAAAAAATATATTGCAGGAAAAATCTTACAGTTTTTTACAACGAAAAATAAAGATTATGATACCTCAATGCTTCACGCCTGGGTACAGTATCAACTGCATATACAACTTAAAGATGCCGTTGATTATACCCATAACCTGGGAGTTTCGTTGAAGGGAGATCTTCCCATCGGTATCTACAGATATTCTGTAGAAGCCTGGACAGAACCGGAATTATTCGGAATGGATTTCCAGGCTGGGGCACCTCCTGACCAGTTTACAGAGCTGGGGCAAAACTGGGAATTCCCAACTTACAACTGGGAAGCGATGAAAGCAGATGATTACAGATGGTGGAAAAATAGATTCAAAGCTCTTGAACAGTATTTTGATGCCATGAGAATTGACCATATTTTAGGCTTCTTCAGAATATGGAGGATGCCTATTTCTGCCGTACAAGGAATTTTAGGATACTTTTATCCGGCTGTTCCTATTGTTGTGGAGGAATTCAAAGCCTGGCAGATTCCATTCAATTTTAACAGGTACTGTAAGCCTTTTATCAACAACGAGATCTTATGGGAATATTTTGGAGAAGAAAATGGGAAAGCTCTTGAATTTATGAACCGTAATGAAGACGGTACTTATACTTTCAAAGAAGAATTTGATACCCAGAGAAAGCTAGTCAACTTCTTTAAGAAAAAATCATATGGTACTCTTGAAGAAAAATTGGTTTCTCTCTGCGCCAATGTTTTGTTTTTAACAGAAGAAAGAAATGGGAAAACGGTTTATCATCCTAGATTCAATGTTTACAATACAGAGTCTTATAAATACCTTCCGGAGTCCGAACAGAAAAGCATTTATGATTTGTACCACGACTATTTCTTCAGGAGACAGGATCATTTATGGTTTGAAAAAGCTATGGAAAAACTTCCGGTTATCTTGAACGCTACCAAAATGCTGATCTGTGGCGAAGATTTGGGAATGGTTCCTGCCTGTGTACCTGTTGTGATGGATGAATTGGCTATTATAGCACTTAAGGTACAAAGAATGCCTGCCGAAAATATACCATTCTATAATCCTAAGAATGCCAATTATATGAATGTGGTAACTGCTTCTTCCCATGACAGTTCAACCTTGAGACAATGGTGGAAAGAAGATCGTGTACTTACCCAGAAATATTATAATCAGCAGCTGATACAATACGGAAAAGCTCCTGAAGAGCTGAACCCTCACCTTGCAGAAATCATTATGAAGCAGCATTTATATAATGAGGCTATGCTTGCTATATTCCCGATTCAGGAATTCTTTGCAACAGATATAGAGCTTACCAATAAAAAAATGGATAACGAAAGAATTAACAATCCTGCAGTCTTTCCACATTACTGGCGTTATAGAATGCACATAAAGCTGGAAGGCCTGAAAGAGAAAAAATCTTTCAATAACAAAATAGCTCATTGGATAAAAGATAGTGGGAGGATGTAAATTTAACACCTGATTATCAATTAGTTAATAATATTTTAAAAGAAGTTTGATCTTATGATTTAACTTCTTTTTTTTATTTGTATCAAAAAGATAGAATTAAGATATTCTGCTATATATTAACCAATTAACGACTATAGAAATGAAAAAAATATTTTTGGGATTAGCTCTTGGGTTAGGCGTTTTGACGTCAGCTCAGCAGTATCCGAATAATGGTTGGGATGATGATGGTTATTATCAGAATGATGGAGGTTATTACAATGATGAAGATGACAGGAATTATTTCCCTGACGATTATTATTACAATTATCCTCAGGACTATTATCCAAGTAATTATTACCAAAGCTACTATAACGACTACAGAGGAAGTATTATTAATATCGACTGGAACGGGTTTTTCGTACAGAACAGATTAAGCAGATGGCAGGTAGATCAGATTATGAGATTGAATAATCTGTATGCAAGTTTTACAGTATGGAATAATTTCTATAGATATAATCCGGATAGATGGTATTATGACAGGTTTTATGCTTTGGAAAGAATTTTAGGACCAAGAGTATTTGTTGTTTTCCAAAATAACTATTACAGAGGTTCCAGCCCGATTGTATATTTCCAGAATTACAGAAGATCCTATTATGTTCCGAGATATACGGTAATGCCTAGATACAGAAATATCAATATCAATATTTACAGGGTAGACCGATCAAGATTCCGCAGAATGGATAATCCTACTTTTGATATTATCAGAAGAGACAGCAGACCTGACAATGGTTTCCGAAACACAAGAAGTAATGGAGATAATGGAGGATTCCGAGGTAATAACGGAAGTAACAATAATTCAGGTTTCAGAAATGACAATAACGGAGGATTCAGAAACAACAATGGAGGTGGCTTCAGAGGGAATTCTGATAATGGAGGAAATAGAGGGAATTCAAATAATGGAGGCTTCAGAAATAGCAATGGAGGTGGTTTCAGAGGAAATAATGAAGGAAGAGAAGCTCCGAAAAGAGAAAATAATGGCGGATTCAGAGGAAATAATGGAGGCTTCAGACAGAAATCTGAAAATGCTGCTCCAAGACAAGAGAACCGTGGTAATAGCGGTGGCGGTTTTAGAGGCAGTTTAGTTAGGAATTAATTTTCATATATTATATTTAAGTGGTGTGAAGGGCAGGTTTTTATAATCTGTCCTTTTTTTTGTTGTTTTTCTAATTTATTTTAGTTAAAATTTAACATTATTTATGAATTTGTTAATTTAACTTGTGTTTTAATTCATAATCAAAAAGATATAATAACAAAATAACAATTAATTAAATTTTAAAAAGATGAAAAAATTAGTTTTAGCAATAGCATTTATCGGAATGGGAAGTTTTGCAATGGCACAACAGACAACAACTCCACAAGACAGACAAGCAAGAGCCGTTGAAATGAAGCAGAGAATGGAGCAGAAACAACAGGAACGTTTGGATCAGATGCAAAAAGATCTTAATCTTAACCCATCTCAGGTAGCTCAGATAAAAACGCTTCAGGATAAAAGAAAAGCTGAAATGAAGGCGGAATTTGACAAAAATAAGGTAGACAGACAAGCTAAAATGCAGGAAATGCAGGCCAAAAGAGCACAAATGGATGCTGATATGAAAAAAATCCTTACTCCTGATCAATATGATAAATGGCAGGCTGACAGAAAAGCAAAAGCAGAGAAAATGAAGATGGCTATGAAAGAAAGAAGAATGATGAAAAAGCCGATGAATACGGGAACTGCTGAAGTAAAATAACAGTTTGTAATTTTAGTTTTTTAATGTGTTAAGGATGGATGTTTTTCCATCCTTTTTGTATTAATTTTCTTTAAAACTTTTGATTTCGGGCTTTTATTCCCTATTTTTGAATATAAATTTAATACTTATGGTTAGCGAAAAAATTGCGAAATTAATTAACGAACAAATTGCCCACGAACAATACGCCGCTCAATATTATCTTTCAATGTCTGCATGGTTTTCTGGAAAAGATCTGGATGGAATTGCCAACTATTTCAGAGTGCAGAGCAAAGAAGAATTGATGCATGCAGATAAAATGTTTGATTATTTGAATGATGTAGGCGGGGAAATTATCATCGGAGAAATTCCAAAACCTCCACATGAGTTTGAAAATGCAACTGATATTTTTGAAAAAGCATTGGCTCATGAGAAAATAGTAACTAAAAGTATTTTCAATATTGTAAAGAATGCTAACGAGGAGGGAGATTTTGCAACAACATCATTCCTGCAGTGGTTTATCAACGAACAGGTAGAAGAAGAAGCAAGTGCTTCTCAATATGTAACAAAAATCAAAATGGTATGCGATAATCCATCCGCATTATACCTTTTTGACCAGGAATTGTCTCAGAGAGTATTTACTCCTACGACAACAGCTTAAGATTGAAAATTCTCCAAAATATTAAACCGTTATCCTCTGGGATAGCGGTTTTTTATTGTATAATGATAAAATCTATCTCTTAGGAGTCTGCCTTTGTAATCTCACCGCAGAAATAAAAACTATTGCTCCCAATACAAAACTTAGAAACATTGATTTTACAATGTTTTCAGTGGGGAAATGATGATCATCTTCTGTAACAGGCGGATCTAAACAATCAACAATATTATAAATGACCATGGCCGAAAATAACATCATGATCAGGCTTATTGCAAAGGAATTTAAATATATTCTCATGGTTGGTTAGTTGTATTCAAATATAATCAAAGACTATATTTTTATTCGTACAAAATAAAAATAGTTAATCCTTTTATATTTTGAAGGGTTTTTTATGAGAATTATTATAATAATCTTTTGGTACTGTATAGAGTTATAGATAAATAATCTGAGTTTTAAGAACTTTTTTGCCCAGACGCTCCAGAATATTTTTATATCCTTCTACCTGTGCTTCATCCTTAGCCTTTTGTTCACCGGTTTTAAAATCTACAATGATATAACCTTCCTGACCCTTTAAAATGCGGTCTGGTCTGAATATATGGCTTTCTCCTTTTTCAGAGATCATAATATCTTTTTCGTTGATTACTTCCCATTTCTCATCAAAGAACTCTGCGTAAGTTCTGACAATTTCCTGTAGGGTAACCTGTATTTCATTTTTCTCTTCCAGTGTAATTTGTCCTTCTAAAGCATATCCGTCCAAAACCTTGATGATATCTTTCTCAGTATTGATTTTTGATAAAAGCTCATGGACAAAAAGCCCGATTCTTACCTTTTCATTTCGTACCTGATAATTTTTTGACGGCGTAGCAATCTTGATAGAAGTACTTTTTTCATTGACATTTTTCAGATCCTGAATATTCTGGGTTTTAAATAATGAACTTTTATCTTTAGAATGTTTCTTCAGCATCTCAGGATTTACTTCATACACATCAAATTCATCAGCCTGTTCCGCGTTTTTTGCCTGAAGGAATTCTAAAATTTCCAGATTGTTAGACGTTTTATTTGCTTTTTGCAGATAGAAAAACAGTTGTTCAACAGGTCTCGTGGTAGCCACATACTGCAGGCACAATCTGTCAATCAGGTTTTTGTAAGCATTTTTACTGTTGAAAAACAGAATCTCTTCATCATAGGCTTCCAGATTTTTGCTGAACTGATTGATATTCACTGATTTTAATGCTTCACTTTCATTCGTATCAAACCAGTTGGTAAATTCACTGTCACGGTTTTTATTCATCATAGGAATAAAAACAATGGGAAATTCCAGACCTTTAGACTTATGAATGGTCATGATTTGGATGGCATCAATGTTTTCCGAAGCCTGTATGGTATATGAAGAAGCTTCTTCATCCCAATATTTCAAAAACTCTTTGGTACTGGCTCCTGCATTCTGCGTGAAGTTGAAAAGCATTTCCAGAAAGTTCAGTAAAAAGTCTGTTTCTTTGTTTTCAACAGAAAATTCATTGATGTAATATTCAATAAAATTATACAGATTGAATCTCGGGAAATTATCCTGTTTAAGCTGTAGTAGATATTTCTCCTGAATGAATTGTAATATTTCTTCATGCCCCTCAATATTCAGAATTTCTTTCATTCCCAAAGTGAAATCCGGCATATGAATTTTCCCCAGTGTATTCAGATGATACATCATCATGATCAGGCAGGTTTTATTCTTAGGATTGAGTTCCCAGCGGAGGAACTCTATAACAGCCTTTAAAGTATTGGAAAGTTCCAGTGTAAGACCCTTATCAGAGATTGTTTTAATATTGGTTTCCTCTCCTTTATACTTAACCTTTAAATTTCCCAGTTTTTGAGAATAGCTGAAAATATCAAAATTTCCGCGGCAAAGGATCGTAATATCAGAGAATTTAAAGCCATTATCCAAACATTCCTGGATATCTTTTTGCATTCTTTCCGAAGTATCAGTATAAAACTCTTCATTCGTAAGATTTTTGATCAGATTTACCTTTACCCGTCCATCCATTTTGGATTTTGGATTTTGCTCAGCATCTGCCCCGAAAATATTCTTATGCTCTTCCAGCAATCCTTCAGAATGAAAACGATACAATTCATTATTGAACTGTACAATATTTCGGGCACTTCTCCAGTTGTCTTTTAATACCAGAAGATCAGCCTCTTTTGGAGAGAACTCTTTTTTGTTGATAATATCCAGCATCAACTTACTTTCTCCACCACGGAAGCGGTAAATACTCTGCTTGGGATCACCCACCAATGTGAATGAAGTATATTCCGAAGAAACACTGTGATCTCTCAGCGGAACAAAATTCTGCCACTGCAGTTCTGATGTATCCTGAAACTCATCAAAGAAATAATGCTGAAACTGTGCGCCTACTTTTTCATAAATAAAAGCCGAAGGTTCATTTTTAAGATTTTCATTAATCAGGATATTAAACTTAGAAAGAAGAACAAGATCATTTTCCTCCTCAATTTTTTGAAGTTCATCCTGAATATCTTTATTAACCTTTAAAGGAAGAAGAGCAGACAAAACTTTCTCTTTCTTCTGAGTCTCAATGTACAGAATAATAAGTTTCATCCTATTGTCAAGAAGCTGATCAAGAATCTCCAAAATATCGGACTCTTTATGCTTTGATTTTGAAGAAGCTCCTTTCCTGTAATTGTTAATCACAGATTCTTCCTGGGTGGTTGGAAAAGGAAAACCGGCCCTTTTCTGTTGATAAAAATCGATGACCTTAGTAAAGAAACCTCCGATTCCGTTTTTACCCTGGGCAAAATCTTCAATTTCTATATTTCTTGATTTGAATAATTCAATGGAGTGGGCTGCCAGTTCAGCAGACTGCTTTTTGTTTTGTACGATTTCTTTACGGAGTGTATTCTTTATATTCTCATAATTGGCATCATCAAAACTTTTGTTGCTTTTCAGATGTTCGTAGTGAATATCTTTTACAAATTCCTTAGCCGAATCATAAAGGTTTTTATTAAGATTAATCCTTTCATTGTTTTCAAGACTGTAGTCTACATAATCCATGAAAGAATTGGAAATCTTTTCATTCTCACCGATCTGATCCAGCATTTTATCAACCGCTTCTATCAGAAATGGTTCAGCTTCAATTTCAAGATTGAAATTTTTAGCCAGTCCCAGTTCATAAGAAAAGCTTCTTACCAGCCTTGAATTAAAACGGTCAATCGTTCCGATATTCAATGTGGAATAATTGTGGAGAACATAGTCAAGCAATTTTTTTGAACGGTGGTGAAGTTCATCAATGGTAATTTTTAAACCCTGTTCTTCAAATGCTTTCTGGATATTTTTCAGATCTGTATTCTCTGCATAGTCTTTAGATGAAAAATTTCCCAGCCATGATAAAATTCTTTCCTTCATCTCGTTGGCTGCTTTATTGGTAAAAGTCAGGGCGAGAATATTCCTGATCGACTGCTGTTGATTAGGATAGCGGAGACAGATCATCAGAAGCCTTTGTACCAAGGCATACGTTTTCCCGGATCCGGCAGAAGCATTGATGACTGTGTAAGAATTTTGCATTGTTAAAGGAGAATTGAGACTGCAAGTTAGCTAAAATTTAAAAAAAACTTTAACAATTTAATTAGGCTATTTAACACTTTACAAGGCAAAAATCAAAAAGAAATATTAAAACGCGTTAACTGTGGTTAAACTTATGGGATAAATTAAAAATAATTTTAGCTTTGCTTTATAAAAAATAGCCCGTGAAACTTAAACTATACTTTTTCTTATCCTTTATTCTTTTTATCCATACCCATGCCCAAAGCTATATATTTGGTAAGATTACTTCCGAAAACGGTACTGAAATGCAGGATGTGAATGTAGTTAATATCAGAACGGACGAGATCGTAGTTTCCAACCGGGACGGACATTTTATGATTTCCGGAAAACAGGGAGATGAATTACGTTTTATAAAAGCAGGTTATGAACGTCTGACAAGAAAAGTTACTCAGGAAAATACCCAGTCTCCTATGAATATAAATATGGTTCGGCAAACCATTGAGATCCCTGAAGTAGAAGTGAAACAAGGGCTTACCGGAAACCTGAAAATTGATTCAAAACTTTATAATAAACCTAAAAAGGTAGAAAAATTAATCAAAGACATTGATCAGTATATTGCTCAGAAATCAGATCCTAGAATACTGGCCGCAAAACCTGGAGAATTTGTACAGCCGAAAGGCCAAGGATTTTCTATAGGGAAAGTTAAAGATAAATGGGATGATGTAGATCTAATGAAATACATCAGGGCAAGCCTGGGTGACGATTACTTTACCAATCTTAAAATAGAGAAACCTCTGATAGATCATTTCATTTATTATGTTTTTGCAGGCGGCTTCGAAAGAAAGAAAATTCTGAAATACGGATTCTGCAGCGATGCGGATCTGAACAGGTTTCAACGTTTTGTTCTGACAAGGATTTCTTCTTACCGTGCTCCACAAACTCAAAGATAAATGGAAAAAAGATATATCAATAGATTTTTATTTCTCGTGCTTTTTTGTATCACTTCAGGATTGTGGGGACAGCAGAAAATATCAGGGAAAGTTATTACAGGAGATGAACTGGATTTTGCTCCTGTACTCATCGTTAATATTTCAGGAAACAAAAGCATATTAAGTGATATGTCCGGAAAATTTGAGATCGAAGCCAAAGAAAATGATGAAATCAGATTTGTCAAAGAAGGATATTACCGGGTTGATAAAAAAATTACGAATGAAGATCTCAGCTCTCCCTTAAATATCATTTTGAAAAAAATGGAGATACAGATCCCTGAAGTGAAAATTAAGTACAGACCTACCGGAAATCTGGCAAAAGACAATCAGCATTTGAATGAATCCAGAAAACTTCAGTCCTTAAAATCAGATATGGAGGAATATATGAGAAGCCCGCTGAATCAACCCTTACCCAATAATACGCTGTCAAAAACTTTTACAGGACATGATTTTAATGTGGGGCAGGTTAATTTGTTTGGCGTATTTAATGCTGTATCAGGTTTAGTAAAGAAAGCAACAAAGCCTAAAATTACTAAAGCGAATTACAATGAAACCCAGGATTTCCTACGCAGAGTAAAAAATGAAATAAACCTGAGTTTCCTGAAAAAATACGGAATGGATGAGGAACAGATTGATACATTTCTGCTGTATGCCGATAAGACCCGTTCATTGGCAAAAAGATACCGTAAGGATTTTAGTATCGATGTCGTTGAATACGAGCTTAAAATTGCCTTCGGGGAATACAGTAAAACGAACAAATTAGAAGGAAGTCAAGATAATACTTATAAAAATTAGAAGTTGGACTATATCACTGAAAATACTGAAACATCCGGGCAAAGAAAAATTTTTCTCTTCCTGATGCTTCTGTGCAGTACTTTCTTTTTTTCTCAGCAGACAGTGACGGGACGAATAGTGGAAGATAATGGAGAGAATTTGAGTAAAGTAATTGTTATCAATATGTCTACTGACAAGAAGGTATATTCTGATGCAGAAGGAATATTTTCTATTGAAGCCAGGCCTAATGATGAACTGAGATTTGTAAAAGAAGATTTCAACAGAACATCCAGAAGGGTCCTCACCAATGGTACCAATTTACCTCTGTTTATTACTCTTTATCAGATTCCGAAAGATGTGGGTGAGGTGAAGATTGTTAAAAAACTTACCGGAGATCTGGAAGCGGATTCCCGGATTGTAGCAAAAGTAGATAAAGGAGAACAGGTGAGAGATGCTGTAGGTCTTCCGCAGCCGGTAGGAAAAATGAGAGAAAAACCCGCTGAAGTAAAAAGTGTTCTTTTGCCGATACTCTTAGGAAATCTGAATGTTCAGGGAGTTTATGATCTGATAAGCGGTAAAGCCAGAAGACAGAAAAGACAATATAGATATGACGATCTTCAGGAACATGTTGCCTGGATTCGGGACAGGATAGATGATGATTATTTTGTAAAAGCCGGAATTCCAGCCGACAGAATTTCAGAATTTATTCAGTTTTCATTTTTAGCAAAGCCTCAGGTGAGAACCTATGTGAAAGCAAAAAATCTTTCAGGCGTAATGTTGAGGTTAGAAGAAACAGTGCCGCTTTTTATGGAGAGACTGAAGCAAGATTAAAAGTAATTTAAATGTTAATAAATTCTTAAAATATTGGAATAGAAATTGATACAGTCTAATGGTAACAACCCAAATTCACAAGTTTTATGAATAAAAATATTTTTGCAGTGGCTATAGCCGCCTTAGGTTTTGTGATTGGTCTTGCATTTTTAGGAAATGCTATAAAGAACAGGAATAAATCTGAAAACACAATTTCCGTAACAGGGCTCGGTACAAAACAATTTACTTCAGATCTGATTACCTGGTCCGGAAGTTTTTCCAAAAATAATGTAGATCTGAAATCGGCTTATGATGAGCTTGCGACAGACAGAAAAGTAATTAATGATTATCTGCTTTCAAAAGGGATACAGCAGAAGGAGATTGTATTTTCCTCCGTGGATATTCAAAAACAATTCAGAAGTTATAATGATGCTAACGGAAACTATGTGCAGGGAGAATTCTCCGGTTATAATCTTACCCAAAAAGTTTCTATTGAAAGCAAAGAAGTTGGCAAAATAGAAAATCTTTCCAGAAATATTACCGAAATTATCAACCGCAGGATTGAATTCACTTCTTCTTCACCGGCTTATTTTTATACTAAATTGGCTACCGTGAAGCAGGAAATGATTGCGAGTGCAACAAAAGATGCCAAAGAACGCGCTGAAAAAATTGCGGAAAATTCGGGAAGTGATCTGGGAAATCTGAAGAAAGCTACAATGGGAGTGATTCAGATTACAGCACCCAATTCTAATGAAGACTATTCTTATGGCGGAACTTTCAATACTTCATCCAAAGAAAAAGAAGCCAGTATTACGATCAAACTGGAGTATGAAGTAAATTAATATAAAATATCAGTAAAAGAAAAGCGCCGGAAAACTATTCCGGCGTTTTATATTTTAATGATAAATGATATCAAGAATCTCTTTTTTAGCTTCCTCCACATTTTCAGGAGTATAATTGGCCAGCAGCCATAAATTCAAAGATTTTTTTCCTTCACCATAACTAGGCTGTATATGATTGGTATCAATAAGTGTGAAATTATTTCTCTGATAAAAAGAATAACGTCTTGATGCATCTTCACTCAATTCTGTAGGCTCAATTTCCAGGATAATACGGGGGTAATTTTCTGATAGATGATTCATAATATATGAACCCAGTTTTTTACTTCGAAATGATTCAAATACTTCGAAATGCTCTACAAAAACAAAAGAACTCAGCTCCCAAAGGATGAGGTAGCCAATAGCTTCTGATTCATGGATAACCGACATGAATTTTACATAGGGATTTGAAAATAAGCTTTCAAACTGATCTTTATCTCTTTGCTCGTCTACAGGAAAAGTGGTGGTATAAGAAGTATAGATTTCCTGAACTCTATGATCTTCAGCAGAAGTAATGGGTGAAAATTCCATAATTTATAAATCAAAGACACTGGGTCTTCTGGTGATAAAAATATCTTTAATCCAAAGTGTAAATGCCAATCCCAGATAGATCAGAAAGAAAAATCCAGCGGTTGCAAAAGTAGAGTAGATGAAGAAAATTCTCAATTTAGAAACAGGAATTCCCAGCTTGGCACCTGTTCTAGTCAGTACACCAAACCATTCTCTTTCCATTTTATGACGGATATTACTCAGCATTTTTCAGATTGTTATTTAACAGTTTTGAATCCAATACTGCAAGTTAAGGATTTTTTTTGACAACGATTTTTAGGTGATTTGAACTTTTCAATACATTCATTCTTTTAAAAGTTTGAATCCAATAGCGCAGGACAAACAGTTCTTCGGCTCACAACAGGTCTTGTGATGATAAATCAGGCTTTGGCTTTCTAAAGCATTATTCACTTTCAAACCCAGCTTTTCCCAGTTTTTAATAACCGTATTTTTTTCAGCAGAAATAGTGCTGTAACGTTCAATGATTTCATCGGCAATTTCTTCGTGATGATCTTTTTGGTAGGCATATTGTAATGGAAGTACAGTGTTTAGAATGAGAAGATCAATAAAATCTTTACTCAATGCTTTAGGCTGTACTTTGGAAATACTTCCGAAATTAAAATGAAAATTCCAGTACTCAGAGGCTTTTACAGATTTGAAAATGTCATACAGCTGCTCTGTGCTTTTCGCTTCCATAATTTTTGAGAATAAATGCTGATGTTTGTAAAGGTCTGCTAATTGTGACAATCGGATGGTAGGGAAATTGGGAGGTCTTAATCTTAAAAATTTAGGATGAAACTTTAAATCAGAAACTGGAAATTTGGCTTTAATGAATTCAAATTCTCTTTTCCATATTTTCATCTGCCCGTCCTGTGGATCATCCAGCCATCCCGAAATTCCGAACAATAAGGCTTCAAGCTGAAGGGGATTCTGACGGATTTTATTAATAATCCTGTACTCTACACTTTCTGCAATCTGCCGGAAAATAAGGGCATTTACTTTTAAGCCAAATGAATAGGCAAAACTGTGAAATAAAACAGCCTCGAAATTATTTTTGTATTGATATAAACTCTGCTCAATCTCCAAGGATTTTTCATCCAGTTTTTTCAGAATATTCTCTTCATGGAAGTTGAACGGTATTTTTTTTGGATCAAAAATATTTTCACAGGCAATAAATTGATCTCCGTTATTGAGTTTTTCATATCTCCAAAGGATATTTTTATCGATATAGTTTTGCAGCTCCAATGTCGGAACCCGTTTTTCGGTAAGGTCATGAATTTCTATGTCGTGCTGAAAAACAACATGAAGAATGATATTCTGATAATTGGGATCTATGGAATGATGGTGGAAAATCCAGTCTGAGGAACGGATATGCAGTTCTATGTTTCCTGCGAGAAGTAAGCCGTTGATTTTGATTTTGGCGTCCAGAAAATCGGGACCTGCGTTTTTATTCCATTTTCCGAAATGGATGATCTCAACGGAATTTCCTTCAATATCTTTGAAGTCAAAATGTTTGAAAACCTTATAGTTCCAAAGATATTGAAGTAGTTTTTCCGTCATAAGTGTGACGTAAATATAATAGAAATATTATACTTTCGTCAGCTCCTTATTAAAATTTTCTATGGTCGTTCTATACATTTTCTCATAGATAGGAAGAATGTTTTTCAAATCGAATTTTATGGCCTGATCTTTCGCATTTTGCTTCATTTTGGCTAAAAGTTCATCATTGCTCAACAGCTTGATCGTATAGTTGCTCATGGCTTCTACATTTCCGATTTCAGCAAGATATCCGGTTTCTCCCTGAATGTTCACTTCAGGAATTCCTCCTGCATTGGAACTAATCACCGGTGTATATGCTGCCATCGCTTCCAGTGCTGCCAGACCAAAACTTTCCTGCTCCGAAGGAAGAAGAAATACATCCGAAAGCTGTAAGATTTTATACAAATCATTTACCTTTCCTAAAAGACGTATTTTGGAAATAAGCTCCGGGTTTTCTTCTAAAAACTGATTTACTTTTTCCATATCCGGACCTTCACCAATGATGATCAGTTTGGATTTAACCTTTTTCTCCACATTTTTAAAGATCTGGAGTACCTCGTCCACACGTTTTACAGGACGAAGATTAGATACGTGAATCAGGATTTTTTCATCAGGATTGGCAAACTGTGTTCTCTGGCACTCAGAGCAGTCATCAAATTCAGAATTGTCAATAAAATTGGTAATCACCTGAATTTCCTTTTTGATGTTGAAGAACTGAAGGGTATCTTTTTTCAGGCTTTCCGAAACTGAAGTAATAGCGTCAGACTGATTGATTGAAAACTCTACAGCATGTTTATAACTAGGGTGCTGACCAACAAGGGTAATATCTGTCCCATGCAATGTTGTTACCAACGGAATATCATTATTGTCTTCTTTAAGCATTTGTTTGGCTGTAAAAGCAGCATATGCATAAGGAATGGCATAATGTGCGTGAAGAAGATCCAGTTTATAAAGATTGACAACCCTGTAGATCATCGAGCTTAGCGCAATATCATAAGGCTGATACTGGAAAAGCGGATAGGTCTGAACATTTACTCTATGAAAGAAAATATTCGGGTTGGTGATATCTAATCTTGCGGGAAGTGCAGAACTGATGAAATGTACTTCATATCCTTTATTGGCAAGAGACATTCCTAATTCTGTTGCTACAATTCCGCTTCCCCCATAAGTGGGATAGCAAAGTATGCCTATTTTCATTAGATTATTGTTGTTTTTGATGTTGTATTATTTGATAGTTGTTGAGGTATTGGTAGTAAGTTCTATACCCATTCCCGGTTTTAGCTGGTCATTTACCAGTACAGGAAGTTTTCCCCATATTTTTGTTTTTCCGTTTAATGCATCAGCTGTCGCATTCATTGAATCATCGTTGTTTTCATAAGAAACAAGAACTGTTGAAACTTTTGAAATATCAATATCTTTTAATGCATAAGCACTTCCGAATACATTGAGAATTACATTTTGATTTCTTGTAAGATCGGAAAGTATTTTTTTCGATTCTGCAGATATTTTGTAAGGTTTATAAGCGGTTGAGTTGTCTTTATGGAAACCTACAATAACGGTAGAACCTGCCGGAATCGTAGTAATTTCTCCTGCTTTTTTGATCACCACATTACTTCCTAATCTGTTGGCGAAAGTCTGATAAGGAGCTTCTTCAAGAGGAACATAATATATCTGTTTTCCTGTAAGAGGCAGTAATTTCTTTTCATCTTTTAATAAAGTCAATGCATTGGAATAAAGATTTTGTACCAATTGGATGTGAGAATCATTATTCAAATCAGCATTGATGTTTTCAGGATTTTTTGGGGTGTATTGAGTTAATCCAAGGAAATATTTGGTCAACAGAATTTTCTTCACGCTTTCTTCTACTCTTGATTGAGGAATTTCTCCTTTATCAAGAGCTTTCTGGATGAGTTTTTTACCTTCAGAAACCCCTTGAGAGAAAAGCATAATATCATTTCCTGCTTTAAAAGCCATGGCATCCAGCTCACCTGGTTTGTATTTATTCGCTACAGCGCCCATATTTAAGGCATCAGTAATGATTAAACCTTTATAACCCAGCTTATCTTTTAGTAATCCTGTAATGATATTTTTAGAAACAGAAGCCGGAATTCCTTTTCCTGATTCTAAGCTCGGGACATATAAATGAGCTACCATTACGCCGCCGATTCCTTTATTCATCAACGCTTTAAATGGTGCCAGTTCGACCGTATTAAGCCTGTCAATAGTGTGGGAAACTACAGGGAGATCAAGGTGAGAATCTGTGCTGGTATCCCCATGTCCTGGAAAGTGTTTAATAGCTGCCAGTATATTATTGTCCTGAAGACCATTAGAATAGGATAGGGCAGAGCTGATTACATTATTCACTTCAGATCCAAAACTTCTGTTACCGATAATCGGATTATTAGGATTGGTGTTTACATCCACTACAGGGGCAAAATCCCAATTTATTCCCATTCTGTGGCAATCCTCTGCAATTTTCGCAGCCATCTGATAGACTAGGTTTTTATCCTGGATAGCTCCTAATGTCATTGCCCATGGAAATTTATGAGCCGTGGCAATTCTCTGGTATAATCCCCATTCTGCATCCATCCCGATCATCAAAGGAACTTTTGATTTTTGCTGAAATTCATTCACCAGATTGATTTCTCTTGCTGCATCATCCTGCATTAAAATAAGACCCCCTATTTTATCATTGGCAACAATAGTTCTTACCTGGCTGATATAATCTTCTCCTTTATTGGTATACAGTGCTACAATAAAAAGCTGTCCTAGTTTTTCATCCTGAGAAAGATTTTTGTAGGTTTTATCAACCCATTGCTGAGCTTTTTTCAAATCTTCTTTGGATGCATTTTTTGGCTGATACTGAGCCTTAATCGTAGGGCTTATCAATGCAACAATAAAGAGTGAAGTATATAATAATTTCTTCATGACTTTTTGAATAAGAACAAAAATACAATTAAAAAAATGAGGAAAACAAAGTTTTTGAGATTTTTGGTATATGATTTGAATACGCAATATAAATAATAACTAAACTTTACTAAAAATGAAAAAAATACTTCTCTTTTTATTCCTGGGGGCTGTAGGTTTTACCGCTTATAGCTGTGACAATAGTGATGATGTTGTGGTAGCAAAAGATTATGATACAATAAATCAGTCATTTGATATTAGCCCTAATTTTACAAGAGTTACTGATAATCTTTACAGATGGAGTGATGACTTTAACAGTCCATTAGTACAGTCTGATATGGTGCTTATTTATATGCAGAATGGGACTGACGGAGATTCTCCTGTATGGAAACTTCTTCCTTATACATCGTATGTGGGGAACGCCAATAATGATGCTGTAGATTATATTTTTGATTTCAGCAAGTATGCTGCTACTATTAATATTAACTCTACCAATACATTTAGCTTAACAGCTAACCCAACGTATTATCAGAATAAAAAATTCAGAGTTCTTATCCTTCCTGCAAATGGAACAGGTACAGGTGGTGCGAAAGCGGCTAAAGGTTCTGCTGTAGATTACAACGATTACAAAAGCGTAATTAAATATTACAATATTGACGAGTCTAAAATCAAGACTAAATAATTTAGAATATCTTTTCAGTTTTTTATAATTAAAAAAGCTCCGGGAGAAATATCTCTCGGGGCTTTTGATTTATAAACGTTATGGATAATGATCAGATCATTTGAGTCATGGGTATCGCTGGCGAGAAGATTTCTTGTTAAGAATATTTAGAATGGTATTTTATATACAGAAGCTTTTAGGCTAAAGTATGAACAAGATAAACGGCAAAAGAAAAGCTTCAGAATATTCTGAAGCTTTTCTTTCTATTTTATTTAGTTATCATTGTCATCCAGAAGATGTCCAAAGAAGTCTTTTTTTGTCTGCAGATATCCTTTGCTTATTTCATTAGCCGGAATCTGTAATGGTACTCTTGAATTAAGGTGAATATTGCTGTCTACAACATATTTTACCTTTTCAGGATTATTGGTAAGAAGGTTGATATCTTTTACCTCCAATAGATTAAGGATTTCAATGGCTACGCCAAAGTTTCTGTCATCTGCGGGAAGTCCCAGTTCAAGGTTAGCCTGTACGGTGTCCAGTCCTTTTTCCTGTAGTGAGTATGCCTTCAGTTTGTTAATGATCCCGATGTTTCTTCCTTCCTGTCGAAGGTAGATGATAATTCCACCGTTTTCATGGATATATTTCATTGCAGCATCCAATTGTTGGCCGCATTCACATTTTTTTGAATGGAAAACTTCTCCGGTAATACATTCTGAATGGAAACGAACATTAACTGGTTTTGAGAAATCTGTATTTTCAGCAACGATGGCCATATGAGGCATCCAGTCGTTTTCGTTTTCGGAGAAAGCTATCATTCGGAAAGTGCCGTGCTCTGTGGGAACATTGGCTTCCGCCTGAATTTTAATCATTGATCGTTCAATTAGTTTTTAACTTCCTGGCAAAGTATCTTCAATAACAGAAATATTTGTTTTTAAACGTACAAGATATCTGTTAAGAACTTCATCGTCGTCTCTGTCAAGATTCTGCCTTAGCTTTTGAATTTTTTTGTATGATTTTTCGAAGCTTTTAAGGGCTCTGCTCTTTCCGGCAGAATTACTGGCATCAATAGCATATAAATAATTCTGAAGGCTGTATTTCAAGCTGGTAATCTCATCATTTAATCCGTTGTTTTTAAACTTGGGAAAAGTAGAGATCATATTTGAAATTTCAGAAGCATTTACATTCTGCTTAATATTGATATTAAAATTCTTCTTTGAGCTTCTGTCTGAATCAGATCCTTTAGCATCACTATAAAAATTATTTGACAACGGAGAAAGATTAAGCTTTTCCGTTGCGCAGGAAGATGTTAATATGATAAGTACTCCAAAGAAAAATAGTCGTTTCATTTCTGTTGCCCTTTTTGATAAAGGATTGGGTTAAGACTTTCATCGTTGTACATTTTCATTTGTTTGTACACTTTCATCTTAACGTTACCGTTTTCAATATCAGTAAGCAACTGATCTATAGAAGTTGATAGGTCTTCTTTCTGAGTAAGCAGAACATCCAGTTTAGCCTGGCAGTTGTTTCTGTGTTCTTCAGAAGCGGATTCTCTATTAGCTTCTAACGACATATGATAAACCTTTAATGCAAGAATTGATAGTCTGTCTACTGCCCAAGCGGGAGTTTCCGTATTTATTTTTGCTTCAGGTTTAGGAGTTATATTTTCAAACGTATTAAGAAACCAGCCGTCAATATATTCTACCAGATCAGTTCTTTTCTGATTGGAGGCGTCTATTGTTCTCTTCAGTTGAAGAGCCTCTGCCGGATCAATATTTTCATCTCTAATTATATCTTCCAAATGCCATTGAACGGTATCAATCCAGTTCTTTGCATACAAAATCCGTTCCAAACTATCTTTTTCGAACGGGTTATTAATTAGAGTGTTAACGTCATCAGACACGTGATAGTCTTCAATAGCTTGATTGAAGACTTTCCATGCAGTCTCAGTAAATTTCATTAATTCTACGGAATTTTAGTTGCTGGAAGAATTGTTATTATTGGAAGCCGACTTATTATTTTCAGAACCAGGTTTATCTTCTTCTTTTACTGCATCTTTAAATTCCTTGATTCCTGAACCTACTCCTCTCATTAATTCCGGAATTTTCTTTCCTCCAAAAAGTAATACTAAAAGTATTGCTACGATAAGGATGTGCTGCCAAGATAAGGCAAGTATTGTTAGTGTATTCATCTCTTAAAATTTTTGTAAAGTTACACTTTTTTTAATATGAAATCCAACCTAATGGATCAACTGGTGTACTTCCGTTCCATACTTGGAAATCAAGTGTATAAGCGCCATCAAAATCCTGAGCTATTGTACCTACCGGAGTTCCTGATGAAACCTGCTGCCCTTTGGAAACACTTACATTTCCTAAGTTGGAATAAATGGTAAAATAACTTCCGTGTTTGATGATTACGGTCTTTGTTCCGTCATTATTGGCCAGTACCGAAGATACTGATCCCGGGAACACAGATTTTGCACGTGTACCCGAAGGAACGGAAATTTTGATACCGTTATTTTCTTCAGTAATATTTTTGAAAACAGGGTGTGGTTGTCTTCCGAAACGGTGAGTGATCTGTCCGGCTCTGTCTGCAGGATAGCCAAGTCTTCCTCTGCTATCTGCAAAACTGTTTCCTGTGGCAGTGGAAACTCCGTAGCTTGTCATTGCTTTAGCTTCAGCAGCTTTTTTCTCTTCTTCTTTTCTCTTGGTAAGGGCAGCTTCTGCGGCTCTTGCTGCTGTCAATTTATCTGCTGCTTCTTTAGCTCTTACATTAGCTTCATCTGAAGCTTTTTTAGCGGCTAATCGTCTGGATTCATCTCTTGCACTCGCTTCTGCTTTTGCTGCTTCCTCGTTACGTTTTCTTTCTTCTTCAGCTCTTTTTGCTGCCAGATCTGCTGCTCTCTTAGCTTCTGCTTCTGCCAGTCTTCTTTCTCTTTCAAGGGCTTCTGCTCTTGCTTTAGCTTCAGCTTCGATTCTTGCTTTTTCTCTTTCAGCAGCTAATTTCGCTAAACGAATTTTTTCTGCTTCCGCTTTTTTCCTTGCTTCTTCTTCCGCTTTAGCAATTCTGATTTCCTCCGCAATAATAGCTCTGATCTGTCCTTCCAATGCTTTAGACTGAACTTGTTTTTGTTTAAGTTCAGCAGTCAGCTTAGATTCGTTTTTCTTAAATTCTGCTACTAATTGTTCTTTTTGAGTTCTTTCAGTATTGATGGTTGCCAGATCTTTCTGTTGATTTACCAAAAGGGATTCCTTCGCTTTTACAGAGTTTTGTTTTTGTGCGATGGTCTTTTTGATGAGGTTGGCCGCGTCTGTGATTTCAGCCGCTTTTTTATCCTGGTAGTCTGAGTATTGTTTCAGATATTGAACTCTTCGTATGGCTTCTCCTAAATTTTTAGCAGAAAGTATGAAAGTTACTTTGTTCTGTACTCCTTTGTTTTTATAAGCATTCACCAAAACTTCAGCATAGTTTTTTCTCAAAACAGCCAGTTCTTTATTCTGACGGTTGATTTCCAGCTGACGTAAATAGATATCATCCTCGATGAATCTTTTTTCTTTCTGTGTATTATTATAAACCTTTTCTCTTAAAATCAACTTTTGGTTGACGTTAGAAAGATAGGCTACAGAAAGTTTAGATTCACTTCTGGTCTTGGCTAAATCGGTATTTATTTGTGCAATTTGTTTTTTAAGTTCGGCATTCTGCTTCTGCAGCTGTTCTTTGGTCTGCTGTCCCTGGTGCAGTCCGAACATCAAAACACCTATTAAAAAGCTAAATTTTCTAATCATTTAATCTCAATTTTCTTATAACTGGATGGTACAGAATAAGGTGTTTCCATCCTGGAAAAGTCAAATTTCGTGTTTTCCAGTAAAATCTGACTAGATTTTGAACCTTTTATAATTATTTTAACATTTTTCGGAAGGCGGATTCCTTCGTATTCATTCCAGTCACTATAAGAAACATCCAGTTCGTCTGATGACAGAATATCCTTTAAATTGACAGATAGTAAATCGTAATTGGTATCGTATTGGATAGCAATCTTATATTCCCTGTTTTTTTCATCGGTTACAATTTTCTGGTTGATCGTGGAAACAATATTAAACCCTTGTGCATTTTGAGTCAGGTTAAACTGCTTGTCGTTGATTTTTACAAAGGTTCTTCCCAGTAAAATTTTTTCCAGAGATTTATAATCAATGAAATTAACATTCAGTAGATTATTAAGATAGTCAAAATCAGAGTCGATATAAGTTTTATTGATTTTATCCTGCCCTTTGATTCCTTCCGGAGTGGCAATACCTCTTGCCGCATTGATGAACAAGGCTCGGAGGTTCATCCATACCTTTTTGTCATTTTCAATATAGATGGTTGCATCCAGTGTAGGAACATAGCTTCCTGTTTCTACTTTTACCTTGCTGTCTATTTTGATCTGTTCAAATTTTGGAGGGATCAGTACATGTTCATAAAAGGTGTATTTGTCTTTCACCGGTTCATTCACATCTTTTGGATCTCCATTATCTTTTGTAGTATTAATGCTGTCCCGTGTATGATCTGTATCATTTTGAGCAGTGTTACGGGTCTTACAGGACGATAAGGCAAGAAGCAATAAAAGAAAAGGGATCCAATTTTTCATGTATTTATCTTTAATTAAAAATACGGTGCAATATTAACGCCAAACCACACAAAAGATATTGTGTGGCTTGATGATGTGTTGTTTATGTTAAATGTTTTCTATTCTTATTTAGATAAAAAATCTAAAACTGAATAATCACCTAAAGAAATTTCTCTGGCAACTCCGAAGTACTGTGCAGAATTACCGATCATAGAATTGGAAAGGTTTCCATGATTGATTTTTGTGTTTTCCTGGATCAGAGAGTTTTCAATATTAGAGTTTATAACAGTGGTATTGTTTCCTAAAGAAACACCGGGACCTACTTTTGAATTAGAAACTTTTACATTTTCCCCAATAAAGCAAGGCTGAATAATCAGAGAATTTTCAATTACAGCAGAAGCTGGATAATGCATCATTTCCTCTCTTTCATATTCAAGGATTTTACTGTTGGTTTCTACGGTAGCATTTTTGTTACCGCAATCCATCCAGTCGTTTACTTTTCCAAGCGTAAACTTAGCTCCTTTTGCTCTAAGATTTTCAAGGGCTGTTGTCAATTGATATTCACCCCCGTTTTTAATATCATTATCCATGATATAGTTGATCTCTTCCATCAGTTTTTCAGCACTGTTGAAGTAATAAATACCGATAATGGCAAGATCTGAAACGTAAGTCGTTGGTTTTTCAACAAAGTCGGTAATGAAACCGTAATTGTCCAATTTTACTACTCCGAAAGCAGATGGATCTTCCACACTTTTCACCCAGATTACACCGTCGGAATTTTTATCCAACTGGAAATCTGCACGGAAAAGGGTATCTGCAAAAGCAATAACAATATCTCCCTGCATAGACTGTTCAGCACATTTGATGGCATGAGCGGTTCCAAGAGGATCGTTCTGATAATATATACTTCCTTTTGCTCCCAGCTTTTCAGCAATCTGAATAAGGGATTTTTCGATCTCAGGGCCAAAATCTCCGATGATAAAAGCTACCTCTTCAATATTTTCTCCTGCAACTTTAGCAATATCTTCCACCAACCTCTGTACGATAGGTTTTCCTGCAATAGGAATAAGAGGTTTTGGAACTGTCAGTGTATGTGGACGTAATCTGGAACCACGTCCAGCCATAGGGACAATAATTTTCATAAATTATATGTATAAAAGATGTTTTATTCGTTGTTTTTAATATTTAGGTTAAAGGTAATAATTAAAATCTTTGATAGACTATGATTAATATCTTTTTAAATATTTGTTTAAATTGGAAATAGGTTTGTTTACAAGCAAAATAAAGACCAAAGTTTAATTCTTTCTGATTCTCGATAGAATAAGGTTTTTTTCAGAATAAATCAACATTCCGGTAAAGACCAAAAAGAGAAGATTACTTGTTATAATATTATAGTGAAGGTATTTTACAATGATGAAACTAAAAACGCCAAGCAGGATCAGGAAAAAGGATATTTTCTTCATTCTGTAAGGAATAGGATAGTATTTCTGACCTAGCAGATAAGAGACGATCATCATAATAACATACGCTCCGAAAGTAGCCCATGCAGAACCGATCATGCTGTGATAGTAATTTAAAGCTAAAAGGTTAAGAGCAATGTTGATTCCAGCCCCAAGCCATGAAATAACCGTTCCCATACTGGTTCTGTCTGTTACTTTATACCATGTTGAAAAGTTATAATAGATTCCAAAACAAAGGTTGGCAATAACAATAATCGGGATGATATCTATAGCGATCCAATACGATTTATTAGGAATAAAAACGGCTTTCAGCCACGATACATTTGCAATAATTCCTAAGGCAACAGCACAGGCGAAAAAAGCAAAATATTCCGCTACTTTGGCATATGTCTTTTTAGCATCACCTTTATCCATTTGCTTAAAGAAGAAAGGTTCAATACCCATTCGGTAAGCGGTAACAAACAATGTCATCAATACAGCAAGCTTATAGCAGCCACCGTAAGCACCAGCTTCTTCGTCTGAAATATGATTTCTCTGAATGGATTTATCAAAATTTTCATTGACCATGAAAGCCAGACCTGCCAGCATAAGAGGAAAAGAATATTTGATCATGCGTCTGAACAATGAAGTGACAAACTGGAATCTTACTTTTAATATAATTGGAAATAATAATAGAAAACCCAATGCACTTCCTGCAAGATTGCTGAAGAACGGGTAGTCTACATTTTGATCCAATCCCATACTTTTTGATAGGCTTTCCGGGATCCAAAAGAAGAGTGCAGCTGTGAAAACAGCCTGAAATATGGACTGAACAATTCGTACAGCAGAATATTTGATAGGTTTATTATGAAAACGCAGCCATGCAAAAGGAATAACCAATAGATTGTCAAAAAATGCAATCAGCGCAAACCATCTGATATACTCAGGGTTATCATGATATCCGGCATAATCTGCAATTGGCTGATTAAATAAATAACACAAGGCAAGGAAAAGAGTGGAAGTAGAAAATAAAAACCAGAACGAGGTATTGAAAGTTTTTTTCTCGTTATCTTCTTCAGCTGAAAATCTGAAATAGGCGGTTTCAAAACCAAAAGAAAGAATAATATTAACAAATGAGATCCACGCATAAAGCTGTGTGAAAATTGCAAAACCTTCATTGGGAATCTTATAGATCAAAAGTGGATTAAGGATGAATAGAATGATTCTTGGTGCTATTGCCCCTACTCCGTAGATGATTGTCTGTCCTAATAGTTTCTTATACAAAGTCGAATTTTTTTGCAAATGTAAAACTTTAAGTATTCGTTTTGCGATTTTGGGGTGAATTAAAACTTAAAATATTAATTTTACAGGGAAATAAATTGAAATGAAAGTTCTTATAAAAAACGTAAATATTGTTAACGAAGGAAAAGTCTTTGAAAGCGATATCCTGATAGAAAATGATTTGATTGCTAAAATAGCCGGCGGTATTTCTGAAGATGCCGATCAGATTATTGATGGTTCAGGAAAGTACCTTCTTCCCGGAGTAATAGACGATCAGGTGCATTTCCGTGAGCCAGGGCTTACTCATAAAGGTGATATTGAAAGTGAATCAAGGTCTGCCATCGCAGGGGGAACAACGAGTTTCATTGATCAGCCGAATACGGTTCCTAATGCTGTTACTCAGGAATTATTAGCAGACAAGTATGAGATTGCTTCTCAAAAAGCGTATGCCAACTATGGTTTTATGATGGGAGGAACGAACGATAATCTTGAGGAAGTTTTGAAAACAAATCCAAGAAATGTTCCGGGGATCAAATTATTCTTAGGATCCTCTACAGGAAATATGCTGGTGGATAATCCGGAAACACTGGAGAATATTTTCAGCAATACAAAAATGCTGATTGCCGTTCACTGTGAAGATGAAGCCACCATCAGAGCCAATACTCAGAAATATATGGATGAATATGGGGATGATATTCCTGTAAAATTCCATCACCTGATCAGAAGTGAAGAGGCATGTTATAAATCTTCATCCAAAGCGATTGAACTTGCAAAAAAAACAGGAGCGAGACTTCACGTTTTCCACCTTTCAACAGCAAAGGAAATGGAGCTTTTCCGAAATGATATTCCTTTAAAAGATAAAAAGATCACGGCTGAGGTATGTGTTCACCACCTTACTTTTACCAATGAAGATTATGACACAAGAGGAGGTCTTATCAAATGGAATCCGGCGGTAAAAACTCAAAAAGATAAAGATGCTCTTTGGGAGGCATTACTGGATGACAGAATTGATGTGATTGCTACAGACCATGCTCCGCATACAGCAGAAGAGAAGAATAATGTATATACAAAGTGTCCTTCAGGAGCACCCTTGGTACAGCATTCATTAGTTGTGATGTTGGAAAATTATAAAAACGGTAAAATATCCCTTGAGAAAATCGTTGAAAAGATGTGTCATAATCCCGCTATTCTTTTCAAAGTTGAAAAAAGAGGTTTTGTGAGAGAAGGATATAAAGCGGATCTTGTTTTAGTTGATTTAAATGAAAACTGGACTGTTTCCAAAGATAATTTACTCTATAAATGCGGTTGGAGCCCATTAGAAGGGATGAATTTCCATTCAAAAGTTACGCACACCTTTGTGAATGGACATCTGGTGTATGACAATGGTAAAATTGCAGAAGAGAAATTCGGAGAGCGATTACTTTTTGAAGCAAGGGATTAATAAGATATATTCGAAGAATAGTCTTAGATTAATCTGAGATTGTCAAGATAATTCAATAGGAGCGGGCTTTAGCCCGCTCTCTTTATTTGGAATCTTCCATTGGCTTTAGCCAAAACTTATTATTCAACTCTCGCAGATTAAGGTGATTACAGTTTTTTTGATCCCGATTATTAACTAAATTTGATTAATTTGTGAAAATATTTTACATTTTTACTTTATTTTCCGTATAATAGGTAAACTTTAATCTATTTGTAAGTCGTATTGTTTTCAATAAACTTTTATTTAGCTAGTTTTGCGTGGAAAAATAATAACCATGTATAGAATCCTTTTAATCCTATTTCTCTCCATTTCATTACAGTTTAGTTCACAAATAAATACCCAATTACTTTCAAACTCTTCATGGACAAGAGTGAAATTTAGTATGTTAGATGGCAGTCGAGATTTATCGCAAATACCATCACAGTTTTTAATATGGAAAATTAAAGGAAATAACCTTTGTTCATTTACTGATGCTTTGATTTTAGATAAAAAGAGTTGTATGGACTTCAAATTAGAAAAAGAATTAATGAAGACATCAGACCTTTCGGCTTATCAAATTGAAAAACTAACTTCAGATTCTTTAGTTGTAATACAAAAAGTTGCAGGTATAGACTCTCCAGATAAAATAAGAAAGATGTGGTTCATAAAGAGTTCAATTGTACTGAATAATTTTGTGAAAGAGAAAAAGAAAGATTCTGTTATAATTGCTTCTAAAAATTTTACCCCAGCATTAAAAAGAAATATTATTTCTGAAATATTCGATAATTATACACAAAAAGATTTTTCTCACGATTTTCATCTAAAAGGGAGTATTTTAATTTTTCCTAAAAAACAAAAGATTGAAGTAGAGACTGAAAATACAGAACAAACTAAAGCGAGTCAAAAAGGTATTGCTTTTTTCAAAACAACCCTTGAGAAAAATTATCACCTTTGGGATTTAACAGGTTTTGAAAATTTTGAAAAAATTATTATTCCTTATGATATAACCAGTAAGAATGGAAACTCAGGAAATGATATAAACACAATAGGTATTCTATTTTTTAATGTTTCAAATGACACCAAAGGATTTCCTGTTTCTATAAAAAATAAAAAACTTTCTTTAGACAACTTTGATAAAGGACTGGATGCTAGTAATAGTAATAAATTTGATAAAGCCATTCAGTTCTTCAATGAAGCTCATGAATATGATAATACCAATACTGATGCACTGTATAATATAGTTTCAATTTCCTTAACCCAAAACAAAATAGATATAGCATGTAAGGGACTGAAAAGATTAAAAGATCTGGAACAAACAGAAGGAATGAAATTATTTAAAGAAAAATGTTTAGAAAAATAAAAGCGGTGATTACACCGCTTTCTTTTTTATTTTTTCGTTTTGTTACCCATATAAAAAGTAAGCTTTCCTCCCTTCATAATTTCAGAATGTTTCAAAGTAAAATTCTTTATTTCTTTTTCATTCAGAAGAACTTTCTGAACATATACATTTTTCGGACTTTGGTTGATGGCTTCAATTTCAAAAGTTTTTCCATTTTCCAGATTCAGTACAGCATGGTCAATTGCAGGACTTCCAATTGAATAATCTTCTGAACCGGGAGCTACAGGATAAAAACCTAATGAACTTAGAATATACCAAGCGCTCATTTGCCCTGCATCATCATTTCCTCCCAATCCGTCCGGTGTTGCTTTATACTGCATTTCCAGAATACGGCGGATCTGTGCCTGTGCTTTCCATGGCTGGCCTGCCCAGTTATAGAAATACGCAACATGGTGAGCAGGTTCATTCCCGTGAACATATCCACCGATAATTCCTTCCCGTGTAATATCTTCAGTGTCTGCAAAGAATTCATCAGGTAAATGCATGGTAAACAGTTCGTCCAGTTTTGATGCAAATTTTTTCTTTCCACCCATCATGGTGATCAGCTCATTCGGATTTTGTGGAACAAAGAAACTGTAGTTCCATGAGTTTCCTTCAATAAAGCCTTGTCCATGGGTGCTTAACACATCAAAATCTTTTTTAAAGCTTCCATCTGCCAGACGTGGACGCATAAACCCAATCGTTTTATCAAAATTATTTTTCCAGTTTTCAGATCGTTTGATAAACTGATTGTAAATTTCTGTTTTATTTAAATGCTTTGCCAGCTGAGCAATAGCCCAGTCATCATAGGCGTATTCTAATGTATTGGAAACTGAAGTTCCGTTTTTTTCTTCCGGAATGTATCCAAGATCAATATATTGCCCAATGCCCTCGTAATTTCTTTTGTTAGCCGTTTCTACACATGCTTTTAAAGCTTCTTCAGGATCACCCTCATAATTCCCTTTAATAATGGCATCTGCAACAACACTTACACTGTGGTAGCCACTCATACACCAGTTATCATTAGCATAATGTGACCAGATAGGCAGCATTTTCATTGAAAACTGATGATAATGAGCCATCATAGATTTTACCATATCCCCATTTCGTTTAGGCTGGATAATATTAAAGAAAGGATGTAGCGTACGGTAGGTATCCCATAAAGAAAAGGTTGTATAATTGGTAAAGCCATCTGCTTGATGAACATTCTGATCCAGACCTTTATATTCTCCATTAACATCCATGTACGTAGTAGGATTAATAAAGGTATGGTACATGGCTGTATAGAAGTTGGTTTTTTCCGTATCGGAACCTTTAATGACAATTTTATTTAATTCTTTATTCCAGTTGTTCTGGGCTTGAGTTTTAGCCTGATCAAAAGTTATATTTCCGGCTTCTTTTTCCAGGTTTTCCAAAGCATTGGTCTGGCTTACCGGAGAAATAGCAAGTTTGACTTCAATGGCTTCATTTTCATTAGTATCAAAGTCAAAATACATTTTCAGGTTCTTACCTGCAATTTCAGGGAAATTCTGATTTTGGTCGAATTTTCTCCAAAACCCTTTGTAAACCTGCTTTTCATCATAATTTTTCTGGCCATAAGATTTAAACGGTTTTGAAAACTTCATTGCAAAATAAACCGTTCTGGTTCTTGCCCAACCGTTGGTCTGGCGATAGCCTGTGATGGTATTTCCGTTTTCTACCCGAACATAGGTCCAGACATTTTTCCCATCATAGTTGTAAATACCGGCCATCAGATCCAGAATAATATGAGCCTGGTCGGATTTTGGGAAAGTATAGCGGTGAATTCCCACTCGTGGTGTTGCCGTAAGCTCTGCCAGAATATTGTGGTCATCCAGTTTTACTTTATAATATCCTGCTTCTGCCGTTTCGTTCTGATGAGAAAACCTGCTTCTGTAGCCACTTTCAGGGTGGGAAGCCGTTCCCGGATTCAGCTGAAGTTTTCCTACAGTAGGCATGATCAGAAAATCTCCGAGGTCGGAATGTCCCGTTCCGCTGAAATGGGTAGAACTGAACCCTACGATGGTTTTATCTTCATAACGGTAGCCGGCGCAGTATTTATAAACTTCACCATTGTACTTCCCGTTAAGCTCATAAGAAATGGAATCCGTTTCAGGGCTTAGCTGTACTGCCCCAAAAGGAACCGTTGCTCCGGGATAAGTATGTCCCATCTTTTCGGTACCGATCAGAGGATTGACATATTGTATTAATTTTTCAAATTTTTGAGCTTTAAATTGGATACTTAAAAATAAAAGAAATAGAAAAACAGTGGGTTTGTGATTTTTCATTAATGACAAATTTTCAAAGTTTAAAATTAATTAAAATCATCATTTGCTGTTGTGTTTTTAAGTGATTCGGTATTATTTATTCTTTTTCAGAAAAACGGAAACCTATTCCATGCAGGTTTTCTATTAAAATATTCTGTTCTTCGGCCAGTACCTTTCGCAATCGGGAAATAAATACATCAAGACTTCGTCCCATAAAATAATCATCATCACCCCAGATAGCCTTTAGAATTTCCTGCCTTTTGACTACCAGATTCTTGTGGCGGATAAAATATAAAAGCAGGTCAGATTCTCTTTGTGTAAGCGTGATACTGTTTTCTGTACCCTGCAGAGTATAGTTTTTAGGATCAAAATCATATTTCCCAACTTTATACTTTAGAGGAGTGGTATCTGTTTTCTTGGTACGTTTCAGGAAAACCTCAATTTTCAGCATCAGTTCTTCAATACTGAATGGTTTTACCAGATAATCATCAGCGCCTATTTTAAGTCCTTTGATTCTGTCTTCTTTTAAAGCTTTTGCAGAAATAAAGATAATCGGAATTTCAGAATTTTTACTGCGTATCCTTTGTGCCACTTCAAACCCGTTAATTCCGGGCATCATAATATCCAGCAGGCAAATGTCGAAATCTTTGCTGTTAAATGCCTCCAATGCAGATTCACCATCAGAATAACAGCTGATATCATAATAACTTTCCAAGCTGTCCTCTACCAGAAAAGCTATGGTTTTGTCATCTTCGGCATATAAAATTTTAGATTTCTCCATACTTATATTTAATTAAACTGAAAACGGGCAAAAGAGGGTTGTGGTAATTCCTTTGTCTTCATTATTCTCAACAGAAATTTTCCAGTGATGCTGCTGAACTACTTTTTTTACATAAAATAATCCCAACCCGAAACCATTCACTTCTTCACTTCTTTTGGTATGTACCCGATAAAATTTTTCAAAAATATGAGGAATATTTTTAGCCGGAATCCCCATTCCGTTGTCTTTAAACTTTAAATATAATCCTTTTGAGTCTTTATGAGCTGAAATTTTAATAACAGGCTTTGTTTCGCAATACTTTACGGAGTTATCTAAAAGGTTATAGATGATGTTGGTAAAGTGAAATTCATCGGCCATTACTGAAGTGCTGTTTTCAATATCAATCTCGATGCTGAGGTCTTTATTTTTTTGCTGTATAGTGTCTGAAATCTCCTGAATAAAAGGAAGAAGGAGAATTTTCTGAGGCTTTAACGAAAGTCCTGCTGCATCATTCTTAGCAATATTCAGAATTTTCTCAATATGACTATTAAGCTTGTGGCTTTGATTGATGATAATAGAGGTATAGGTCTGCAGTTTGGAGTTTTCTATCACCATTTCCTGCTTATTGAGTGCCTCAGATGCTAAAAGTATCGAAGATAAAGGCGTTTTAAACTCATGAGTCATATTATTGATAAAGTCACGTTGCAGCTCCGAAAACTTCTTCTGCTGAATAATGGTATAAATAGAATAAACATATACCAAAAGAATGATAATAAGAGCAAATGTAAGAAGATACCAGAACCTTAATGAACTGATCAGATAAGTTGTTTTATCAGGAAAACGGATGGAAAAGTAATAGATCAGATTTTTATGCTTAGGAAAATTGATCACTTTGTTACTGGGGCTTTCCTGATGAGAAGTCATATACTTTCCATATACCATCTTATCGCTGTGGCAGTTGTATAATGCATACACATAGTCTGTATTGATTTGAAAACGGGTAAATTCTGTTTTCAGGTAATATTCCAGAACGACAGGATGAAATTCATTATTAATATTAACTACGTAATAGTCATTGGCAATATTCTGAACAGGGTTTTCGGTATAGGAGGTCTTTCCTCCGGAGAGTTTTTCAGCCACCTCCATTAAGGCAATATTGACCTTCTGATTGAATTTTTTATCTTCAAGATTATAAGCCTGCCGGGTCCACATCAGCTGTGCTATTAAAATTCCGATAATAGCAATAAATCCCAGCGTTATTATAATATTGAGTCTTTTTATTTTCATTTACTGAGGCAATATTATCCAAAAATATCTATTTATCTTTTATTATTAACAACTCGTTAACAAATGTTTGACAGCGGTTAACAAGTTATCATCATTCTCTGCTTTACATTTGTTACATCGAAAGAAAATAATCAGTTTCAAATATTAAATTTATACTCATGAAAAAACTAAAAATTACAGCTCTTTTAGCAGTGTTAGCATGCTCTCCTTTTTATGCAAATGTACTGACTACAGATGCTCCATCCATTGTAAAAATGGTAGCTGATGCTATTAAATGGAAATCAGAATCAATAGATGTGGGAAATATCCCTCAGGGAAAACCAAAATTGATCAGATTTGAATTTACCAACACAAGTTCAAAGCCAATCATTATTCAGAATGTAGCGCCTTCATGCGGATGTACTACAGCTGATTATACAAAAACTCCTATCCAGCCAGGAAAAAAAGGATTTGTAGAAGCCAGCTATAACGCAGCAGCGGTAGGACCATTTATGAAGACTGTAAATGTTACGACTAGTGACAGCAAAACTCCTAAGACACTTTCATTCAAAGGGGTGGTAGCTTCTTAATACATTGTTTTAACAAATGAAAAAATAGCCTGGTAATTGTTATCAGGCTATTTTCTTTTGGAATAGTTTATAAAGACGCCTAAACTTCATAAAACCGCAAAAGGCACAAAAGCTTTCATTTTGTCTGCTTAAGTAAGTTTAAAATAATGCTGGAAAAAAGTTCAAATAAGATGAAAATCTTTGATGTACTTATTTACATAAAGTTGGCCTCTGAAAACTTAAGCACTTAAAACTTTTATGTCTTTTGGGGTTAAAATCATGAATATAAAAGTTGAGAGAGCTTTTATGTGAAGAATAATTATTTGTAGCATTATTTATCAAACTATTTTAAGGGATTGCATTTCAATATTTATTATTTTTAAGAAAAAATATTTTATGAGTCTATATACACAACCTATGCTGCGCGAAGGTGCACTAAAAGATAAAGTAGCAATTGTAACAGGAGGCGGAAGCGGTCTTGGAAAAGCGATGACCAAATACTTTCTTGAACTGGGCGCCAAAGTAGTCATTACTTCCAGAAATCTGGAAAAACTACAAACTACAGCTAAGGAACTGGAAGACGAAACAGGTGGTAAAGTTCTTTGTGTAGCTTGTGATGTAAGAAACTGGGATGAAGTGGAAGCCATGAAAGAAGCTGCGTTAAAAGAATTCGGGAAGATTGATATTTTGTTGAATAACGCTGCCGGAAACTTTATTTCTCCAACAGAAAAACTGACTCATTCCGCTTTTGATTCTATTCTGGATATTGTTCTGAAAGGAACAAAAAACTGTACTCTTTCCATAGGAAAACACTGGATAGATTCTAAAACTCCGGGAACTGTATTGAATATCGTAACAACCTATGCATGGACAGGTTCTGCCTATGTAGTACCATCTGCCTGTGCAAAAGCCGGAGTTCTGGCGATGACCAGATCATTGGCGGTAGAATGGGCAAAATACGGAATCCGTTTCAATGCTATTGCTCCGGGACCTTTCCCTACAAAAGGGGCTTGGGACAGACTTCTTCCGGGAGATCTTCAGGAAAAATTCGATATGAAAAAGAAAGTTCCGTTGAGAAGAGTAGGAGAACACCAGGAGCTTGCCAACCTTGCTGCTTATCTGGTTTCTGATTATTCAGCGTATATGAATGGTGAAGTAGTGACCATTGATGGCGGAGAATGGCTTCAGGGAGCCGGAGAATTTAATATGCTTGAAGAAATTCCTCGTGAAATGTGGGATGCTTTAGAAGCGATGATTAAAGCAAAAAAATCGAATTAAATAAAACTTATAGTAAAAAAACTCCCGGATGTGTAACAAATCCGGGAGTTTTTTTTACCTATACAGTTAAATAATACTTTTTCAAATGAATTTTAAACTTCCAACCCTTGTTTCGACGCTTGCAGTGGTTCTGTTCTCAGGATCTGCATACGCACAACAAACTCCGAAATACGATTACGTAGAAGCATTTAAGCCGTTCTTTTATCCACAGACAGGCACGGCAACCCGTTCTGCAAGCGGACAGCCGGGACATGCTTATTGGCAGAATTCAGCAGATTATCATTTGAATGTCAGCCTGAATGAAAATAAAAAAGAGATTACAGGTACAGCAGAAATTACTTATACCAACAACAGTCCTGACAAATTAGGTTTTCTGTGGCTGCAGCTGGATCAGAATCTGTTTGCAAAAGATTCCAGAGGAAATGGTGTCGTTCCGCTTTCGGGAAGCAGAAATGGAGCGCATGGTGAAGAATTTAATGGTGGATATAGCATTAAATCAGTAAAGCTAGACGGTAAAAAAGAAGTAAAATATACCATTACCGATACAAGGATGCAGATTGATCTTCCAAAAGAACTGAAAGCCAATGGAGGAGTTGCCAAAATAGAAATTGAATATTCCTTTATTTCTCCTGATTATGGTTCAGACAGAATGGGAATACAGGATACGAAAAACGGTAAAATTTTTACCATGGCACAATGGTATCCCAGAATGTGTGTGTATGATGATGTTATGGGATGGAATACGCTTCCCTATATTGGAGCTTCGGAGTTTTATTTGGAATATGGGAACATTACAGCCAATATTACGGTTCCTGCCAATCATTATGTAGTAGCATCCGGAGAACTTCTGAATGAGAAAGAAGTATACAGCAAAGAAGAAATTAACAGATGGAACGAGGCAAGAAACAGCGATAAAACGGTAATGATCCGTCCTGAGTCTGAAATCGGTAAAAATAAAGCTTCCGGTACAAAAACCTGGAAATTTAAAATTACGCAGACAAGAGATTTTGCGTGGGCATCTTCTGCCGGATTTATTTTAGATGCTGCAAAAATCAATTTACCTAGTGGAAAAAAATCTCTGGCTATCTCTGCTTACCCTGCAGAAAGTGCCGGTGAGAAAGCATGGGGTAGATCTACAGAATATACGAAGGCTGCCATAGAACATTATTCGAAAAAATGGTACGAATACACTTATCCGGCTGCTACCAATGTTGCAGGAAATGAAGGCGGAATGGAGTATCCGGGAATCGTATTCTGTCATATGGATTCCAAAGGAGAAGACCTTTGGGGCGTTACAGATCACGAGTTTGGACACAACTGGTTTCCTATGATCGTAGGATCTAACGAAAGACTGTTTGCATGGATGGATGAAGGATTTAATACTTTCATTAACGGACTTTCAACAGAGGCTTTCAATAAAGGAGAATATTATAATAAACCCAATCTGGCAAGATCAGGAACATATTTGTTGACTGACAATCTTGAGCCTGTAATGGTAGGTCCGGATAATATGAAAGAAAGAAGTATCGGTGCTTTGGCTTACTATAAGCCTGGAACAGGATTGGATGTTTTAAGAGGAACCATTCTCGGACCTGAAAAATTTGACAAAGCATTCAGAACGTATATAGACCGTTGGGCTTTTAAACATCCTACACCATGGGATTTCTTCCATACGATGGAAAATGTTTCCGGAGAAGAACTGAACTGGTTCTGGAGAGGATGGTTCTTTAATAAATGGAAAATTGATCAGGCTGTTAAAAACGTAAAATATATCAACGGAGATTTTAAGAACGGAGTTCAGATCACGGTGGAAAATATTGGTCAGCTACCAATGCCTACAACCGTGCAGATCAAATTCAAAGATGGAACGGCACAGACTATGAAAATCCCTGTTGAGGTCTGGAAAAGAAATACAGAATGGACATTCAAAGTAGATTCTACGAAAGAAATAGATGAGGTAAAACTGGATCCGAATTCTGAAGTTCCTGATATCAATCTGGAAAACAATAGCAAAAAACCTGCATAGAAATATGGGATTCATTTAAATGTAACGCAAAGATTTAATATCTCATGTTGAATTTTAAGGAGGCAAAGGGAGGAATCAATGAAATTGATTCTTTCTAAGCGTAAGTATATTCATGTGCCTTCATCAGCAACATTGGTGCTTTCTTAGCCTACTTAAAAATTAAGAAGAATTCATATAATCTTTGGGTTTTATACCAGATTAAGAGTAACAAAATATACCCGCCATAAAAGCCTGAGCTTACCATTGTAAGTTCAGGCTTTTATTTTTTAGGGTGTTTTTCCGGGTGAGGTAGAGGGGTTTTCCTACAATCTTTTGACTGTCAGTGATATAATTTTGTCCCACAATATTAATCAAAAACAAAAAACATGGAAACATTAAAATCAGTGCTTGAAGCAAGCCACGCCAAAAAAACAAAAAATGAGTTAATTGATCTCTTATCGGGAGTAGAAAAAGTTCTTACCCCTGCAGTCTATGAAAAAGTATCTGGAATTGAAACTTCGGAACTGAGTTCATTGACGAATAAAGAATTATTAGCTATTGTAGAAGAATTCAAAAAGAACTATGATGAAAAGTGGGAAAAATCTTTTTCAGGTACATCTGCAGAAATTATGAAGCTGATTGCCGGTAAGATGGCTGCCGATGAAGAGATTTTCAGAACTTCCGATGCTGCCAGTGCGGATTTTGCTGCAGAATTGGGAAGTATCGATTTTGCTACCATTATTGGCGGACCTTTGGATGCTTGTGTAAAAGCGCAGTCTAATGCCTCTATCGCAACCGTTAATTTCATCAATGAAGTTGGATTCGAACTTACAGATCCTTCCAATGCTGCCAGTCCTAAAAAACTGAGAATGGCAGAATTCAAATACAAAAAAAATATTCCGAATCCGGATTTTAAGGAAGATGAGCCGGTAAGTGCTACCAATCCTAAAACGATTCCGAATGATGTAGAAATTTCAGTGCCTTTTATTGCCCTGCTGAATGTTCCAAGTTTCAGAATTGAAACCTGTGAAGTAGACTTTAATGTGAAGCTTAATTCTACGTACACGAAAGACGTAAGTGATGAGTTTGGTATTAATGCCGGAGTATCCGGTGGTTGGGGACCTGTAAAATTCAAAGTGGATGTATCTTATAAAAGAACTTCCAGCACAGGAATTAAAGTGGAAAAAGAATATTCTCTTGGGGTGAAAGTACGTGCAACCAATGACGAAATGCCTGCAGGATTAGAAAAAGTTCTTGGACTTCTTTCACAATAATATTTTTACGAAAGATGATAAAATTATCAGATTACCTGGATTATCTCAACAACGAGATAATTCAGGCTCGTAAAAAAGCAGACGAGAATGCGGTTCTTATTGCTAAAGAATATGCCCGTCATGAATACCTTAAGTATTTTAAGGTTCCAAGATATGCATTGCCCAGCGTAAAGATGGATATTCCGATCAAAATCACGGATATAGATTCAGACTCTAAATATAATTTTAAACTGAATCAGGATCAGTTTGTCACAGAACTCAATGAGAGAATCCGTCTTGCAAATAAAGAGAAAAGACTGAATATTTCTGAAATCAGCAAAAGACAGCTCCAGACCGAAGAGTTCAAAACACTGTTCAGTAATCTGGAGAAAAATGATCAGAAATTTGGTAAACTCCCTGCGAACGAAGTTCTTAAACTGGACCTCAGAAAGAAAGTGCAGCTTCTTAATTCCGGGATTTTTCGACCTCAGGATGGGACAACCGAAGAAGAAACAGAGGAACTGAAAGAGATTTTTTCAAAGGTTTTACTCAACAAATATACACTGGTGAATGCCAAGCTGAACAATATTTACATAGATCCGAATACCAGCGCTGCGGAAGATAAAGATAAACTATTCATCAACCTTCACGTAGAAATGGAGGAAGAAGGAATCAGGATTGTTTCTTACAAAGATAAAGACGGTAACGAAATAGAACAGATAACTTTTGAGTAATGCAGGAACTTATTCACTTTACAGTACAGAAAATTAAGGAACTTCTGGAGCACTTCAATGATGTTCAGGCTTTATATCTTTCCAAATCCTTTGACTTTGATGTGCGGTTTGAGGTATTCCTTAATGAGGTTTTAGAGTATTTCCGTACCAAAGGAAACACCAGCCATGAATCTGAAGTTCTGAAAATTATGAATATGATTTCCACGGTTAAAAGAGGTTTTAACCCTATCAAAATGGAAAAAATAATTACCGGAAGACGGGAAATTCTTGGAGGATTTTCATTCAATGGAATGGAAAGCATGTATGGTATTCTCATGGAAATCTATACTAAGGAAAATAAAAAGCTTGATGATGCAGAAGAACTTATTTCAGGAATCATCGTGTCATTATATCAAAATGGTCTTCTGGATGATGAAAAGCTGAAAGAAATGAATTCTGTTCCCAAAATTGAACGTTTCTGGGCTTCACTGGTTGAACAGAATACAGCCATATCCGGAATTAATAAAAAACTCAGGCTGACCATTATTCCGGAGGATATTTTTCTGATCCTGGAAAAGGTATTTCTGAAATTAATTTAAAAAAGATCATTATGGAAACCGGAAGATATATCGTTCTGTTGCAAGACCAGCAGAAAAATGCACTCAAAAAAATTGAGAAAGAACTGGAAGTGAATATTACTTCTTCAGAATTTCTCTCCAAAGAAAACCGTTCATATGAAATTATAGATCAGGATAACGGTGTACTTTACAAAAACCTGGGAGTTCTTGTGGTGGATAATATGGATGAAGATCAATTGAAAAGCGCCGTAAAAAATGAATCGAATTCTATTATTTATTATGAAAAAGAACGGGAGTTTTTTCCTGCAGATGAATTGCAGTTGATCAGTGAACTTAAAAAACAATCCGCCGGACTCGCAGAAAAAATTGCAGAACTTGAAAAATATATCATCAGCAAACCCTTGCCTCAAAAATCATTTGTTGAAATGGAATGGGGACTTAAGGCTGTTGGGCTGGAAAATTCCAACTATACAGGCAAAGGAATTGATGTCTGCATTCTCGATACAGGTCTTGAAACTTCCCATCCCGATTTTTCCTCTGAAGAAATTGAAGGCAAATCTTTCATAGATGGCCAGGACTGGAACAGAGATCCCAACGGACATGGTACACACTGTTCAGGAGTGGCAACAGGGAATACCAGAAGTGATAACGGAAACCGCTATGGAATAGCTAAGAATTGCAATCTGAAAATAGCAAAAGTACTCGCCGATAACGGAAGAGGAACTACCAGCAGTGTGATTGATGCCATAGACTGGGCTATTAGTAAAAAATTCAGAATACTGTCTCTTTCGCTGGCATCTCCGGTGAAGCTGGATGACCAACCTTCCGTTCTGTTTGAAACCATTGGAGAAAGAGCGCTGGAAAATAACTGTCTTATTATAGCGGCTGCCGGAAATGACAGCAACAGGCCACAGATTCCGCAGCCTGTTTCAATGCCGGCCAATTCAAAATCTATTATGGCTGTGGGAGCTATTGACAGTCAGATGAAGATTGCCCGATTTTCAAATGCAGGGATTAACCCGTCCACAGGAGGAAATATCAATGTCTGTGCTCCCGGGGTAGATATTATCAGTGCATATCCCAAAAACACAAAGAACAAAAATAATTTGTATTACAGCATGAGTGGTACAAGCATGGCAGCACCGCATGTTTCCGGGCTAGCGGCTTTATACATGGAACAGTTTCCTGATAAATCTGCAAAAGAAATCTGGGAACTGATTGAAAAAAAGGCAAGGCCTATTGAAGGCATAAAATACAGAGATATAGGAAATGGTTTAATACAAGTATACATATGATAACCTATCTGGCAGTTTTAAAGAAAGATATAAATTTAAAAAAGCTTGAAGCATTTCTGAAAAGCAAAGGGATTAAACTGGCTGCTCACTATAAAACCATAGGCGTTATAAAACTTGAAAGTGACAACCCGGTTTCCGAAACCGAATTTGAGGAGTATTTTATATCTATAGAAGAAGAAAAAGATAATTTAACAATATAATCACATCAATAAAGCTTTTCTGTCGCAGAGAAGTTTTATTTTTGTCTCTTACTGATAAAATAATAGATGAATTTCAGATTTTCAATGATATTTCTGATGCTTTTTGCATTAGGATTTTCACAGGACCTTACCGTAATGAGTTTCAATATCAGATTAAATGTTGAATCTGATAAAGACAACGCCTGGCCTAAAAGAAAGCAGGATGTTGCAGATTTACTAACCTATTATCATCCTGATTATTTCGGAGTACAGGAAGCGCTTCCGGAACAGATGAAAGATATTAAAACAGGATTAAAGAACTATGACTATATAGGCGTAGGAAGAGATGATGGTAAAGAAAAGGGCGAATTTTCTGCTATTTTTTATGATACCAATAAACTTGAAGTGGTAAAATCAGGGACATTCTGGCTGTCTGAAACTCCGGAAAAACCTTCAAAAGGCTGGGATGCTGCATTGAACAGAATCTGTACTTATGCTGTATTTAAAGATAAAAAATCAAAAAAAGAATTCCTTGCCATGAATCTTCACTTTGATCATGTAGGAAATGTAGCCAGAGTAAAATCTTCAGAACTCATTCTGAAAAAAATCAAAGAACTGAATCCAAAGAATCTTCCGGTAGCTTTAAGCGGAGATTTTAACCTGACAGATGATTCGGAGCCGATTAAAATTCTTTCCCAGCATATGAAAGATACTTTTTATCATTCCGAAACCAAACATTATGGCCCGGTAGGAACGTTTACAGGCTTCAACGTCAATGAAGTTCCAAAGGATAGAATTGATTATATTTTTACGCAAGGCTTTAGAATAAAATCTCACCGACATATCAATGACAGAAGGGAAAATCTTTTGTATCCATCAGATCATTTCCCTGTGATTGTGAACCTGTCGTTATAAAAAATCAATTGGTTGGAAAATCAATCTCAAATCCAATTCCTCTCAGGGATTGGATTTTTATTTTAGGATCACTATTGAAATACTTACGAAGCCTGCTGATAAACACATCAAGACTTCTTCCGGTAAAATAATCATTGGTTTCCCAAAGATTGTCCAGAATATTATCTCTGGTGATGATTGTACGATTGTGTTTCAGAAGATACAGGAGCAGCTCCTGTTCACGTATGGTTAACCGGTTATTTCCGTTAGGATGTGATAGCAAAAGTTTGGTAGTATCCAGTGAAAATTCTCCAATTCTTATTTGAGTTTCTGTAACAGCCGGAAGGCTTCTCTTCAGGATATTTTTAATCCGTAAAACAAGCTCTTCAGGATCACAGGGTTTGGCAATATAATCGTCTGCACCTATTTTCAATCCGGTAAGGCGGTCTATTTTTTGATTTTTAGCCGTTAAAAATAACAGGGGAAAATTATTCCTCTCCTTTAAAATTATTTTAGCCAGAGAAAAACCGTCAATGTTTGGCATCATAACATCCAGAATTCCCATTTGAAAAGAAAAATCAGATTGAAGTAATGGGACTACATCTTCAGGATTCTGAAACCAGCTGACTTCAAAATCTTCCAATTCAAGATACTGCTTCAGAATCATTCCGAAATCCGGATCATCTTCAGCCAGAAGGATTTTAGTTTTCATAAGGAATTGATATTGTAAAAGTGCTACCCAAATTAAGCTGGCTTGAAACATGTATTTTTCCACCATAATTGGCAATGATTTTCTTCACAAAATAAAGCCCCAGTCCAAGCCCTTTGCTGTTGTGGATATTGTTGTTCTGTATTCTGTAGAATTTTTCAAAAATGTTGTTCAGTTCTTTCGTTTCCATGCCCTGTCCGTTATCCGAAACTTTGATTTCCAATTGTTGAGAAGAGCTGCTGATGTTTACTTTAACAGCAGATGCCCCATATTTTACACTGTTTTCACAAAGGTTTTTAATCACTGTTTCCATCAGGTTTTTATCAAAAGGAAGATTTTGTGAAATTGCATTTTCAAGGTTAAAATCAATATCAGGATACGTAACAGAAAGATCCTGAATGAAAAAGTTCCAGTCCTCAGGTTGTATTTTAATCATTTCATCCGGTATTTCATCCTTATGAAGCTGAAACATCAGACTTTCAAGCCGTGAAATCTGACGGTCAACCAGAGGAAGTGTTTCCGGATTCCATTCTTTTTTTAATGCCTTTGATGCTATTTTTAACGTAGCGATCGGAGTTTTAAATTCGTGCGAAATGTTATCCACAATGGTATGGAGAAATTCTACCTGCTTTTGCTGCTTAATCAGATTTCTGATCGTGAAAATATAAAGCAAAAGAACTCCTGAAAGCAGTATAATACAGCAAATGATCAATAGAGTAAGCTCTTTGAAAACAATACTTTTTATATTTCTGATCTCAAAATCAGTTTGGGTTTTAACAAGAAAAGTATTCCTTTTCTCAACATGGCCCTTATCTGAATCATTTCTTTTGGTGGTAGACGTTTCCCAACTTCCGTTACTGGCAATATGTGGGTTTTTAATCTTATCTTGTGTTTCAAAAATAACAATAGGTTCTGTGATTACTTTAGTGCTGTCCGGAAGATGTACAATAGAAAGGTATCGTATTCTTGAGGAAATCTCATAACCATCTTTCTGGTAACGGCTTTCGATATAATGGATCAGTCTTTCTCTGGCTGACTTTCTGTTTTCTATGAAATAATGTAAAAAATCTTTTTTACTGATCTCCTTATTATGATATTGTATAATGATTTCCTGAAGAGAATCATCATTCCTTTCTTTGGCTTCCTGGATATCCTCAAGGTTGTCCGTGTAATGAGTAAGGCCGTCATTCACGGATCTGTAGATATCTCTTTCTTTTACCTGATAGGTTTTGTACATAAAATAAACCTGAATTCCCAGTAAAAGCAGGAACAGAGCGGCAAAAACCGAAATCAGAATTTTACTCTTGGCTATCATTAAAACAAAGATAAACCTTTAGGCGTTTTCCGGAAGTGATTATTTTATTATTAACCTTCCATTAACCATCGTTTCAAATCGTAAAAAACAAAGCATAATCCATTCCTCTGAATTTGGGAATATTGATAACAGAAAATACATTAACCCATCATTAACCTTCTATTAACCGTATTTCTTATAGCCAATATAGAATTTTGTACCCGCAGAACAGAACTACAGTTTTGTTGAGTAGGATAAAAAAATAGCCATGTATAAGATTCTTTTTTTACTGTGTTTTCCAGTCTTGATTTTTGCCCAGAAACAAAAACCTGGAGGAACCATTATGAATACCGATAATGAAAAACTCTCATCCATAAAGGTGGAAGTATATAATGCTCAAAATGAATTAATCAAAGAATTAAAAACGGATGATAACGGAAAATTTGTATTGGAAAATATTGCGGAGCAGGATGTAAGACTAGTTGTTAAAAATCAGGGATATTCTTTATTTGAGAAAAAACTTGATCTGAAAGAAGCAGAACCTCTGAATATCATTCTTAAAAAGGAATCACAGGAAATAGAAGGAGTGGTTATGACGAAACGTAAACCGCTGGTGAAAAGAAAAGTAGACCGCCTGGAATTTAATGTGGAAAACAGTAATATTTCATCACTCAATGCCTGGGAAATTTTAAAAAATACACCAAGTGTCACCATCAATAATAGTGTATTGAGTGTAAAAGGGAGCACCGGAATTCTGGTAACAATTAATGATAAAAAAGTAATGCTGACGGGTGATGAACTCAAGAACCTTCTGGAAAATACACAGGGAGATGAGGTGAAATCAGTAGAAGTAATTACCAATCCGCCCGCAAAATATGAAGCCTCAGGCAGTGCAGTACTGAATATTGTACTGAAAAAGAATAAAATCGAAGGCTACCGTGGAATTCTCTCCTCCAAATATATACAGACACAATATGCGAAAGGAGTTTTTGGTCTTTCCCAATATTATAAAAAAGATAAACTTTCCTTTATGGGAAGCTATTATAGAGGGCTGGGGACGTACTACCGGGAAGGAACAGATTATGTAAACTATCCCGAGAGCCAAACCCGATGGGTAAGTACAATTAACAGGAAGGATAAAAACACTAACCAGAATACCCTGAATTTTAATGCGGAATATGAATTGGATAGTTTAACCAATATCAGCCTCAACTACTCAGGGTATTTTTCTCCAAAATCTTTCGGAATTTATAATGTTCCTACACTCATCTATAACCAACAGGATGCTGTAGAATCTAATTATACCACGATCAATGACCATCGTTCACGTTCCATCAATAACTCTGTAAGTTTTCAGATAGACCGTAAGCTTAATAAGAAAAGCAGCCTTTCGTGGATTAATTATTTTACAGGAAATAATACAGATAAATATCAGAATGTGATCACCTATCTGAACTTTGCAGGGCAGCCGCCAGGAGAAGATAATTTTCTTACCCATAATAAAGCAGATGTTCAGTTATATTCTACCCAGCTGGATTATCAGTGGAAAGCGGATAAACTGGAGGTGGAATCCGGAGCGAAGTATAGTTTTGTAAAGACAAACAGTCAGCTTGATTTCTCAGACAATGAGAATGGAATCCTGCAATACCGTCCTGAAAAGAGTAGTATTTTCGATTATAAAGAACACAATTTTGCGCTGTATTCTTCATTGGCTTATGATATTGGAAAATGGAGTTTCAAAGGAGGACTCCGTGCAGAAATGACAGATCTTGAAGGAATTGTTTCCGAACCCTACGAAATGAATAAAAGTAACTATTGGAAACTTTTTCCTACTTTTTACGCACAGTATACCACAGAAAATAAACAGGAATTCGGGTTCTCCTATGGAAAGAGGATCAGCAGACCTTCCTATTCATGGCTGAATCCTGCGAAATCTTATTATAACCTGTTTTCCTATTATCAGGGAGATCCAAAATTGAAAGCAACCATTACCCATAATCTCAATCTTACCTATTCCTGGAAAGACTGGAACCTGGATTTGTATTACCGAAAAGAAATATATCCCTCTATGGAAATTTCATATCAGGAACCAAGTACCAACAGTCTCATTTATTATTTCACCAATATTGAAAAAGGAGAAGCTTTCGGATTGAGCCTGTATAAAAACTTTCAGGTGAAGCCATGGTGGAATATCATCCTCTCTGAAAATCTGGAACACAATGAAAACTACTTCAAAGGAACGGACGGAATGCTGTATAAAAATCAGGTGTGGAACTGGGTGTCCAGTATTTCTACAAGCTTTACTCTGGATAAAAACAGCGATTGGAAAATGGAAATGGGGCACCGCTACTATTCACCCGGTATACAGGGAACCTTTAGAATTTCTTCTCTCTGGTCAGCCTATTTTGTAATGAACAGAAAGTTTTTCAGCAAAAAACTGGAAGCCAGTCTTATTTTTACCGATATTTTCAGATCCACGGGTCAGAAAGTCAGCACAAAATATGCGAATCAGGATAATTATTTTCTTGATTATTCAGATACCCAGGGAATAACGTTTGCATTGAAATTCAATTTTGGAAATCAATCCGTTAAAAATGCAAAAACAATCAAGAAGACAGCCGAACAGGAGAGATTATAGAATATTTTAATATAAAAGTTAATTGCGACAAAATATTGTTACTAAAGAATGATCGCCTGATGTTACATTTTCGCTATTTTTGATACCTATCTTTAAAAAGATCGCTATGAAGAAAATTTTTTCCGGAATGCTGATGGCAGTTTCTTTACTGCAATTGTCAGCTCAGGAATTGTATATGCCGAGGAATATCAAAAAAGCATATGAAACAGGAACACGTGACATCTCCGGTGCACCAGGTAAAAACTACTGGCAGAATAAAGGAGTGTATAATGTAGAGGTGAAAGTGGATGCCGGTACAAAGGTGGTTTACGGAAAAGAAACCATTGTTTATACCAACAACAGTCCCGATAATCTTAATGAACTTGCTATACGATTTGTGAATAATCTTCACAAGCCACAGTCGCCAAGATCAGGATTTGTATCCAAAGATTTTCTGTCGTCTGGGCTAAAGATTAAATCTTTCATCGTAAACAATGTAAAATATGATATCGACAGTGACGACTGGAGTACCGTTGAAAAAGTAAAATTAAAATCAGCTTTAAAATCTAAGTCGAAAGCTGAGGTTAAAATAGAATGGGAATATCCATTATCAGTACAGAGCGAGAGAGAAGGGCAGATTGATCCTGAAACATTCTACGTGGCCTATTCTTTTCCAAGAATTTCCGTATATGATGATTACAATGGGTGGGATATGCTTCAGCACTCAGACAGACAGGAGTTTTATAATGATTTTAATGACTATAGTTTTGCCATCACGGCACCCAAAAATTATGTAGTCTGGGCTACCGGAGATTTTCTGAATCCGGAAGCTGTACTTCAGCCGGAATATTTAAAAAGATATAAAGCTTCCTTAAAAAGCGACAAGCTGATGCATGTTGCTACAGAGCAGGAAATGAAATCCGGAAAAGTAACAAAGCAGAATAAATGGAATGTCTGGAAGTTTAAAGCCAGTCATATTACAGATTTTTGTTTTGCGATGAGCAACCATTATGTTTGGGATGCTGCCAGCGTACAGTTAAAAACAAAAAGAGCCAGCGTTCAGGCCGGATATAAATCAGGAGCTAAAGATTTTGAACATTATGTAGACTGGATGCGCTATAATCTGGATTGGTTCTCGAAAAACTGGCCGGGCGTAGAATATCCTTACAATGTAATGACAGCAATTCAGGGATATGCAGATATGGAATATCCAATGATGATCAATGATACCAGTATTCCTGATGACCTTCAGGATGCAAGACTGACTGCAGATCATGAAATTGCCCATACCTATTTCCCTTTTTACATGGGAATCAATGAGACAAGATATGCATTCATGGATGAAGGATGGGCTACCACGCTGGAATATCTGATTGGAATTGATGAAAACGGAGAAGCTGCTGCCAAAGAATTTTATAAAAACTTCCGTGTTAAAAGATGGATTAATGATGCATCTGCAGAACAGGATCAGCCCGTTATTACAATGAGCACCCAGGTGAGTGGAGCAGGATATGGAAACAATTCCTATGTGAAATCTTCTTTGTCTTATCTGGCTCTGAAAGATTATCTGGGAGACGAATTATTCAAAAAAGCATTACATCATTATATGGACAACTGGAATGGAAAGCACCCTGTTCCATGGGATTATTTCAATTCTATGAATACCGGCTCAGGGAAAAACCTGAACTGGTTCTTCCAGAATTGGTTTTATACCAATAATTATATTGATTTAAAAGTAACCGGAGCTTCCCAGATGAATGATATGCTTACTATAAACGTAGCTAATGTTGGGGGATTTGCCATTCCGTTTGATGCTATATTAGCCTATGAAGACGGAACTACAGAGAAACTGCATTTCTCACCTTCTGTCTGGGAAAAAGATCAGAAACTTACGGATCTGGTAATTCCTATTAAAAAGAAAGTAAAGTCTGTACAGTTGGATGGAGATCTGTTTATGGATTATACCCCGGAAGATAATTACAAAAAATTATAAAAGAAAAGCCTTCAGAATTGAAGGCTTTTGTATTTTAAAAATAAGCAGTTAATCGTAAACCTAAGGTGATATAGCTGATTTTTTCTTTGGCAATCATGTTGTTAAGTTCCTGATCCAGTTCATCACTGTCTTTAATCTCATCACTGAACTGGTAACGGATTGTAGAGTTGATCTGATTATAATCTGTATAAAAGGTAAGGCCTACTCCCGGATTGAATTTGTAGGTCATAGAAGCTCCTGTATTCCAGCGGAAAGCTGGTTTAGGTTTATATCTGGCAATCTGAAGCTCGTGATTTGGAGCATCAATATCATCTCCTTTTACAAATACTTTTCCACTGGCAGTTGCAGCATATCCTCCGGTTAGCTTTACCATGAGCTGCCATTTGTCTGAGAACTCATGAGAGAAATAAGGGCCAATGCCTGCAGACAGGAAGCCCATGGATTGTGTTTTTAATTCATGGTTGCCAAAATCCTGCCCGTCATCAATGGTTATTCTTTGAGATTTAATTGGGAAGCTGCTGAAAGTTATATCTGCACCCACACCCCATTTTTTTGAAAAGAAATAAGCGCCTTCCAATCCGCCCTCAAAACCGTTTTGCTTTTTGTCATCCAGTTCAGATTCTCTCAGGAAGTTGGTTGTACCTAGTGCTATCCCTGACTTTAGAGCAAGAAAGGAAGGATAATCGTTTCCTTGTATCCTGGATAATATACTTAAATTATCACCCTTATTTTTATAAATCTTATCAATAAAAAAATATCCTAGTTCTGTGGATATAATTCCAATACCGGCACCAGCAAGAATATCAGGAACCCAGTGTCTGTTATTTAAATTTCTTCCGAGTCCTGTAATCGTAGCAGAGCCATACCCTGCAATACTGTAAGCCGGATTTACCATTCCATATTCCTTGTGTAGAAAGCTAGCATTCGTAAATGCCATGGCCGCATGTCCTGAAGGAAAAGAATTGTTTTTAGAGCCATCCGGGCGTTCAACTTTTGTTGTATATTTAATAGAATTGACTAAAATAGCCATAATAGCTAAACTCGTCCCATAAGATAAGGTGGCCCTTCCAAGATTATTCCTTCCTTTTACGCCTGCTAATTTTAATCCATAAACAGCAACGGCCGGAGCATATTGAAGATAATCATCATACTTAACTTTGAAGTTGGGAAGATATCGGTTTCTTACCTCACGAATATTCTCTTTTTCTCCCCATGTTGCAGCGGCCGCTGTAAAAAGAAGGGCTGGAGCTACTGATTTTTTAACCCATTCTTTTTGGAAAAAAGGAGTTTTCTGCTGGATGGGATCAACTGAACTAAGTAATGTAAGATCTTCCTTGAGATTCCGGACCTGGATAGTATCCTGCGCTTTAATACAGTGTAAGTGCAATAGTATTCCTGATGCTAGTGCTATTTTTTTCATCGTAGTGGTGCTGAAATTTAAATCGGGTAAAAATATTAAAAAAATCTATCCCAAAAATTGAGATAGACTATTTTAATATTTTTATAATATTCGGATGAGGCTGTTGATTATCTTAATCCAGCTCTAGGTCCGGATGCAGCTACTACAGCCTGCATTCTTGTTTTTTGATTAGCCGAGAACATAAACATAGATTTGTCATCTACATAATCCATATAGTTCATGAACATCTGAGAGCGGCTTACTCCTCCACAAACTCTGTTTAGAGGATAGGTAGGATTACCGTAGTTAGGGCCAGGAGAAGTAGGTGTGTCATTAGAGTAATCTGTCTGGCATCCTGCATCAGAAGATCCCCAAAGGTGTGGAAGGTTTAGGTAGTGTCCTACTTCGTGAGTTACTGTTCTTCCTAAATTGAACGGAGCAGAAGCACCTGTTTTTCCTATGTACTGGTAACCTATTACAAGACCGTCATACCATTGTCCTGCATTTTCCGGGTAATAAGCGTAGCCTAAAGTTCCAGGTTGGTTGTTTTCGTCAAGTATTGAATTGACAACCCAAATATTCATGTTTTTAGTTACATCAGTAGCATCAATCCCTCCTGTACTGGCTTTTTTCATCTGTTCTAGATCAGATCTCCAACCTGTTTTTGTGCTCTGCTTACGGTTGGTTGCCACTAATTTGAAACGGATTTTTACATCGCCTGCTGCTGAAGGCTGAAATGCAGAAGGAATTTTTGTAACGTCAGAATTGGTTCCTCCATAGTCAGCATTGAGTACGGCAATTTGCTCTGCAATTCTTGCATCAGAAACATTTTGCGTAGAAGTGTTATAGATTACATTGAAAACAACCGGGATTTCAACAGTTCCATCTGCAAGAACTTTTCCTACTTTCAGGTCATTGATGAAGCTTTGGGTACGCGATTCGATTTCTTCTGCTTTTAAGCGTAATGAAGGATCTTTTTGTAACATTTTAGCTCTCAATTCTTCAGAAGGGCAGCTTCTTTTAAGCGCGCTTCCGGTAGCAGGCTCCTGAGTGGGCGGAGTTTCATTTTGATTGGTTAAATTGTCAGTGTTACACGCCGACATAAAGCCCAGAACTAGGGCTCCAAATAGGAATTTTTTCATATCGTTATAATATAATTTGGTTGAGGGTGTGAAATTATATTATTTGAAATTAATATGCAAGGTTTTTCTTAAAATGTTTGATAAATGTTTAAATTATCATTGTTTTGTTTGAATTAAAATCAAATAAAATAACATTGTGTTGAATTTTAGTTAATTTTATTTATTTGTTTTATATTTCACATTTAAGTGTATTTTAAATTTAAATAATTTTATTGTTTTTCTATTATTTATAGAATATTTTTTACATTAAAGCAGGTTGTGAATGATCTTTAAAAGCGGTAGATTTATTATCGTATTCTCTTCAATGCTCCTGTAGGATTTGTGGTTTTAATACCTTTTATTGTTATATTCCTGAAGTTTAAGTAAAGTAGAAGCATAAAAAAAATCTATCTCAAAGCTGAGATAGATTTAAATTATATAAAAAAAATATTTTAGTACACTCTTAATCCTGATCTTGCACCAGAAGAGGCTACTACAGACTGCATTCTTGTTTTTTGTCCTGCAGAGAACATAAACATTGCTGCATCATCTACATAATCCATGTAGTTCATAAACATTACAGATCTTTGTACACCACTGCAAGTGTTGTAAAGTGGATAAGAAGGTTTTCCGTAATTGGCAGTAGTTTGCGTAGGAGTATCGCTTACCTGGTCATTTCCGCAATTAGCATCTCCCCAGATATGTCTTAAGTTTAAGTAATGACCTACTTCATGCGTTGCTGTTCTTCCCAGGTTGAAAGGAGATGAAGCTCCTGTTTTTCCAAAATATGGAGCGGCTATTACAACACCATCATTCCATAATCCTGAAGATTCCGGGAAAGTGGCATATCCAAGAATTGTGCGTCCCTGGCTGGTCATTTTGCCTACAACCCATAAGTTTAGATAATTGGTAGGGTTAGTGGCATCAATTCCTCCTTTAGAAGCTTTTTTCATATCATCATTAGTTGCCCAGCTGGTTTTTGAAGTGGATTTTCTAACGGTGTTTACGAGTCTGAATTTTACTTTTGTATCCCCAGAACTTACGGGTTGGAATTCGGTTGGAATTTTATTAACATCACTGTTCGTGCCTGTATAGTCTGCATTCAATACTGCAATTTGCTCAGCAATTCTTGCATCAGAAACGTTTTCAGCTGTAGTTTTGTATATCACATTTACCACCACCGGAATTTCTACCGTACCGTCTGCAAGAACTTTTCCGAATTTCAGATCATTGGCAAATTTCTCTGTATTGGCTTCCAGTGCAGCAAATCTTTGTTGAAGTTCAGGGCTTTTTTTCAATGCTTCCTGTCTGATTTCCTCAGAAGCGCAGCCTCTTTGAGCTAAACTGGCAGAAGTTGTGGGTTCGTCAGTTGTGTTTTCGTTTTGATTGGTGATGCTGTCATTGTTACACGCAGCCATTACACTGAGCATAAAAGCTCCAAATAATAGTTTTTTCATATCAAAATCATTTAGGTTGAGGATGTGAAATTATATTATTTGAAATTGATATGCAAGTGTTTTTTAAATTTCTTTAAAGAATCTTTATTTTTTGTTATTGTTTGGTGGTTTTAATTCAATATTTTTTAAAATGTATTGAATTTTAATCAATTTTACGAAATTTACTAATGTGTTTTTTGATTTTACTTGTTTTACATTGATACTTTTCGTTTAAATTTATTTTTATAAGAATTTTTTAATGGCAAAAAACTTAATTTGCAAAACCATTTTTAATGGCAAAAACAGCCAGTCCTACACGTGTTTTCAGATCCAGTTTTTCACAAAGCTGATCACGGTAGCTTTCCACTGTTCTTGGGCTGCAGCACATTCTGTCTGCAATTTCCTTATAGCTGAGTTCCGTTACAGTATATTTCAGGAATTCTTTTTCTCTGTCGGAAATTTTTATGGCAATCTCAGATTCTGTTTCTTTATTAAGGTTAGAGAATATGATTTTGGAAGCCCAGTCCGGATAAAAGAAACCATCACTGTTGAGTCGGGTGAGAGCGGTTTCCAGATCTCTTGGATGGGTATTTTTTAGAAGATAACCTTTTGCGCCGCTTTTGATCATCTTAATCACACTGTTGTCGTCTCCCTGCATACTGAGCGCCATAATTTTAACATCAGGATGATTTTTTGTAAGCCAGACTGCGGTTTCAAAACCATCCATAATCGGCATACTGATATCCAGGAGAATAATATCGGGAATTGCATTGCCTTCTTCAAATTTTTGGATGAGGTCTTTTCCGTTTTCACTTACATAGATTACTTCAAATTCACTGAAATTACCAATAATCCCTTCCAGGGCTTTTGCAATAAGTATGTGGTCGTCAACAATTACAATAGTTTTTTTCATGACTGTTTTTTTAAGATAATATTGATTTGAGTTCCCTTATTTTCCTGGCTTTCCATACGAAAACGTGCTCCTATAATTTCAGCTCTGTTTTTCATATTGGTCAAACCTATTCCGTTGGATTTGATTTCTGAGGTATCAAACCCGATTCCGTCATCTTGAATATTAAGTTCCCAAAGGATATCTTCGGAAGTATTCAGGCTGATAAGAATATTTTTACAGCGGGAATGTTTTATACTGTTCTGAATAAACTCCTGAGTAATTCTCAGAAGGACATTTTTATGAACAAAGCCTAAATCCAGTTGTTTAAAATTGTGCTCAAAACTTACATGACATTTTTTAAAGGAATTGGTGTTATCTACTTCTTCCTGTATCAGCGTTACAATTTCCTTCTGGTTGATATTGTCATCCGTTAATGTTTTAGACAGGCTTCGAAGATCCTGTAGAGATTGATTAATAATCTGGGAAACCTGATCAATTCTTTCACTGGCTTCGGATACTTTATTTTCATACAGCATCTGCTGTATATAGAGACTTACCAGGGTAAGCTTTTGGCCAATGTTGTCATGCAGTTCCCTGCCGATCTGCTGCATGGTAGCCTGCTGGATTTCCAATTGGGTAGCCAGGAGCTCTCTCTGATGAATTTCATTTTTCATCTCGATTTCATTCAGATATTCTTTTTTGCGCTGTCTGTAACTTCGGATATATACCAATACGGCTGTTACAAACATTACAAAAAGTATGTTGAATAGAATGATAACTATTAAGAGCTCTGTTTTCCCCATATAAATGAACTTGCAAATAAGATATACATCACTGAAACTGAGAGTAGAAAATAACTAAAATAGATATCCCAAATTTCCTTGTATTTTACCAGAAGTGATAAAAATGCCATGAAAGGTAATGTTCCTATATAGGATAGCGTAATCCCAAGATTAATATAAAACATTTTGTTTTTATTGAAATTGAGAATCTCTTGTGAAGTAATTTGTTTGTAATACTCCATTATTACCAAAAGCATCAGAATAAGGCAGCCAAACGTATAGTTGAAAGCAAATACAATTTTACTTTTGGCAAAATATAATTCATTGGGAATAAATGAAAGGAGATATAAAATGGATATTATCCAAAATAATTTGGGCTTTCCCAAAGATTTTGCAGCATATAACCAGTAAAAAAATATAAACTGGATCGGCATTAAAAGGTAGTTATAATACTGAGCTTTGGTAAAATGGACAAAACTTCCCCATTTACCATACGCTTCCCCAAGAAAAATAAATACCAGATAAAACACAAAAAACTTCCAATGTTGTCCTTTTAAACGGTTATAGTGGAAAAGAGCGATGACTGCAGCAAGTCCTTCAGCCCAAAGCAGACTTTTTTGTGCAAATTCCTGGAACTCTGTCATACAGTGTGTTAAGTATATATATTACAATTAGAAAGACTCGCCTATAGGTGTTTTGGGTGGAATAAGGACTCCGTTATTCTCTCCGAGAGTATCATCATCATCATCTTCTCCGGCACCTTTGGCAGAGAGGAAATTTAAAGCTAAAGAACTTCCTCCAGTATTCTGGAAGGGATTGAAATCATAATCGTGAAACTCCCCTGTTTCATTTGTTTTTTTCAGAGTAGGAATCATTACCAGTGTATGTTTTCCCGCATATTCCTCAGGAACAGGATGAGAATCCATCATAGACCAGTTTTCTGATTTCGGATAAGTTGCATAATAAAATCTGATTCCAAGATCTTCTTGAGAGGTTGCCGGATTTACTTTCGCAGCTTCTTCTTCGATTTTTGCAATAAAGCTTTTTAATTTAGGAAGATCAAACCAAATGGAATGTGCGTCTTCTATTCCCAAAGTGGTATTAATAGCACTTAGATGATTTTGACGGTAATTGTCGATCAGAGCCTGGATAAGACTGTTTGACATGATCCCGGGTTGTAGTGGGTTGTTTGATTCTGTATTCATAGCTTAGTGTTTTACGGTAAAACTCAATTAATATGCAAATCTCGTAAAAAATATTCTAGAAAATGTATTCATGAATTGGGAATTACCCTGTTATTTTTACCGTGTTTTTACGGATTGTATGGATGGGATAGAGGTTTTGCAGGAAGGAGGCGCTGATTCAGCCAAAAAAAACGGAGAAAATCTCCGTTTATATTAATTAAATGCATCCGTAATCTTTTGGATCCCTGCAGATCAGTCCTGCTGTGCAGCAAAGGCCGATGGGGCAGTTCCAGTTCTCGTCACAGACTATCATGGATTGAATGAGTCCGCCTTCAATTTTCTTTAATTCGTTTCTTTTTAACTTTTTCATTCTGATTTTGTTTGAGTTATTAGTTGATTTGTATCGTAAATATAATAATATTTCACTAGTAAAGGAAAAAATGTAAAAAAAATAAGTGCTGCAGATCATTCTACAGCACTTATTCACAAAAATAATGTATATGAAAAAAACTATTTATTGCTCAGTAGGTCTGAAAACCAAACCTGTTTCTACAAAATAATCCAGCGTGATTCTGTCTCCATCGTTTACATTTCCTGCAAGGATTTCTTTAGAAAGTTTATTTAATACTTCCTGTTGGATTACTCTTTTCAATGGTCTTGCTCCAAAAGCAGGATCATAACCTTTATTCATCAGATAATCTACCGCATCCTGAGTGAATGTCATAATGATGTTTCGTTTAGATAACATTTCATTGAATCCTCTCAACTGATACTGAACGATTTTTCCGATTTCTTTTTTTCTTAAAGGCTGGAACAGTACAATTTCATCAATTCTGTTCAGGAATTCCGGACGTAGGGTTTGTTTTAAAAGATCAAAAACTTCATCTTTTGTTTTATCCACAATTTCATCCTGGTTTTCCTCCGTAAGATTCTCAAAATTTTCCTGAATAAGGTGGGAACCTAAATTCGAGGTCATAATGATAATTGAATTCTTGAAATTCACTACGCGCCCTTTATTATCTGTAAGACGTCCATCATCCAAAACCTGAAGTAAGGTGTTGAAAACATCTGGATGTGCTTTTTCAATCTCGTCCAGAAGTACTACGGAATAAGGTCTTCTTCTCACGGCTTCGGTCAGCTGCCCGCCTTCATCATATCCTACATATCCCGGAGGCGCTCCTACCAATCTTGAAACACTGTGACGCTCCTGATATTCACTCATATCAATTCTGGTCATATTGTTTTCATCATCGAATAAGAATTCTGCTAATGCTTTTGCCAGCTCGGTTTTACCTACTCCGGTTGTTCCCAGGAATAAGAAGGATCCGATAGGTTTCTTATCATCGCTTAACCCGGCTCTGTTTCTTCTGATAGCATCTGCAACCGCCTGAATGGCTTCGTCTTGTCCTACCACTCTGTGATGCAGCTCAGATTCAAGATTCAATAATTTATCTCTTTCAGACTGCAGTAACTTGGTTACAGGAATACCTGTCCATTTACCAATTACTTCAGAGATGTTTTCGGCCGTAACCTCTTCTTTGATCAGCTCATTCTGATGGTTCTGCATTTCCAGCTCCATCTTGGTGAGTTCTTCCTCTTTTTCACGGAGTTTTCCGTATTGGATTTCCGCTACTTTGGCATAGTCTCCGGCTCTGGAAGCTCTTTCTGCTTCATGTTTCAGAGATTCAATATCTTTTTTGATCTGGGTAAGATCTTCACTTTTCTGTTTTTCTTTCAGCCATTTGGCATTGATCTCATTTCTTTGTTCAGAAATTTTTGCAATATCTTCCTTCAGGTGATCAATTTTTGTCTGATTCCCTTCTCTTGAAATGGCTGCTAATTCAATTTCCAGCTGCATCAGTTTTCTGTCCAGAACGTCCAGTTCTTCCGGCTTTGAATTGATTTCCATTCTCAGTTTTGCGGAAGCCTCATCAATAAGGTCAATCGCTTTGTCCGGTAAAAAACGGTCTGAAATATATCTTTGAGACATTTCTACCGCAGCGATAATTGCTTCATCTTTAATTCTTACTTTGTGGTGGGCTTCATATTTATCTTTAATACCACGAAGGATAGAAATAGCAGATTCTGTATCCGGTTCTTCCACCATTACTTTCTGGAAACGTCTTTCTAAGGCTTTATCTTTTTCAAAATATTTTTGATATTCATTCAGCGTAGTGGCTCCTATCGCTCTTAATTCTCCTCTTGCTAAAGCGGGTTTTAAAATGTTGGCAGCATCCATTGCTCCTTCACCACCACCGGCTCCTACTAAAGTATGGATCTCATCAATGAAAAGAATAATCTGTCCGTCAGATTTGATAACCTCATTCACCACAGATTTCAGACGCTCTTCAAACTCACCTTTGTATTTTGCTCCGGCGATCAATGCTCCCATATCCAATGAGAATAAAGTTTTATCCATAAGGTTTTCCGGAACATCACCGCTGATGATTCTATGGGCAATTCCTTCAGCAATTGCTGTTTTACCTACACCCGGTTCCCCAATTAAGATTGGATTGTTTTTAGTTCTTCTGGAGAGAATCTGTAAAACCCTTCTGATTTCTTCATCTCGCCCGATTACAGGATCCAGTTTCCCTTCCGCTGCCAGCTCGTTGAAGTTCTTAGCATATTTATTTAAAGACTGATAGGTTTCTTCTGAGCTTGCAGAAGTTGCTTTGCTTCCTTTTCTTAATTCTTTGATAGCGCCTTCCAGTAGGTTTTTAGTTACCCCCATATCTTTCAGCATTTTGGATACTTCAGAACTGGTTTCCAGAAGTGATAACCATAAATGTTCAATTGTTACATATTCATCACCCATCTTTTTAGCGATATTGGGTGCATCCAGTAATACTTTGTTGGCTGATTGTGAAAGATAAATGTTGCCTCCCTGTACTTTTGGAAGTTTTTCTAAATTTTCACGGTTGCGCTCTCTTACTAAGTTGGCATCTGCTTCAGATTTCTTTAATAAGAAAGGCGATATATTTTCATCCACCTGGAAAATTCCTTCAAGGAGATGTTGAGGTTCAATACTTTGATTGCCCAGCTCCATAGCAACCTGTTGTGCTGCCTGGATGGCTTCCTGTGATTTTACAGTATATTGGTTTAAGTTCATATCTTTTATATTTTTGGTAATGGTTAATATTAAGTTTAGCTTTAAAAAACATCAAGAAACCAAATTTTAAGGCTCAGTTTCTTAATGCCATCAATTATTTAATCATTTATTCGATGACTGTATCGCAAAAACTGTTCAATTATTAAATTTACAAAAAAATAGGACAAATTTTCCGGATATTGTATTTTTAACGGAAATTTAACTTGACAAAATTTCCGATTTCGTAATTATTTCTTTGAAATTGATGAACAAATAGTCAGAATCAGGTAAAATAATTACATCATAAAACTGAAATTGAAGAGTCTTTTGCTTTTTATGATCAAAAAATAAGCAGTTTAAATCAGAATAGTTACTTTTGCATTTTACCAGATGGAACTAAAGGAAAAACAGAGAAAAATACTAGACGTAGCAGTAGAACTTTTCAAAGAGAAGGGCTATATGGGAAGCTCGGTAAGAGATCTGGCTACGAAACTCAATATCAAGGCAGCATCACTGTACGCGCATATCCGTTCAAAGGAAGAAATTTTGGAATGGATCTGTTTTGGCATTGCTCAGGAGTTTTTCGATGAACTTCAGGAAGTAAAAAATACGGATATTGCACCCAGAGAAAAACTGAATCTGCTTTTGGATAAACACCTTTCGGTTGTTCTTAAAAACCGTGATGTTACCCATATTTATTCCAATGAGTGGAGGCATCTTGAAGAAAGACTTCCTGAATTTGTAGAATTAAGAAAAAACTACCAGCAGGAAGTTGAAGAACTGATTTCTGAGATCTACAAAGCAGAAAAATGGGAGCTGAAATCACCTTCATTTACCACAAGATTTATTCTTCATACTTTAAATAATTCATACTTCTGGTTCAAAAGAAGCAGTGATTCTACCGATGAAATTACCGATGAGATCAGAGATAAAATTCTTTTTGGTCTGCTTGGAAATCAGCATTCATAGAATTTTGGTAAATAGAATCATTACTACATTTTATATTATACGTTTTACAAAATAAGCATTTTAGCTTTTATTTTGTTATTTAGAATCATTCAAAATATGACAAAAGTCATAAAAATTTTGCCAGCTAGCAAAATCTTTTTAAATTTACACCTAACAAATGTTAGTTAGTTTTATGGATTTTTCAGTTGAATATCTGGAGCTGGGTCAGTTGAGACAGCTTCAATCCGACCGGTTGATCAGCCTGATCAGCTATTTGGAAGAGAAGTCGGAATTTTATAAAAAGAAATTTGATGAATTGCAAATATCTCCACAGGATATAAGGTCGATTGAAGATATCACGAAACTTCCTATTACTTACAAGCAGGATTTAAGAGATAACTATCCGTTCGGGTTATTTACCGTTCCAAAAAATGAGCTTCAGCGCATTCACTGTTCAAGCGGAACTACAGGAAAACCGACCGTGGTAGGATATACCAAAGAAGACGTAGATCTTTTTAGTGAAGTGGTGGCAAGATCTTTACATGCGGCAGGCGCAAGACCAGGAATGCAGTTGCATAATGCCTATGGCTACGGGATTTTTACAGGAGGTTTAGGTCTTCATTACGGAGCAGAAATGTTGGGAATGAGCGTACTTCCTATTTCCGGAGGCATGACAGCAAGACAGGTAGATCTGATTGTAGACTTTAAGCCGGAAGTGATCTGCTGTTCTCCTTCATACGCTTTAACCATAGCCGATGAGTTTGCCAGAAGAGGAATTTCTGCAGACGAAATCAGTCTTAAATATGCGGTACTAGGGTCAGAACCATGGACGGAAATTATCAGAGGCCATATCGAAGAAAGATTAGGTGTTCATGCAACCAATATCTATGGATTGAGTGAAATCATCGGGCCTGGAGTTTCCATGGAGGATTTCGAAGAGAAAGGTGGAGGCTATATCTGGGAAGATCATTTCTATCCGGAAATTTTAGATCCTGTAACCAAACAGCCGGTTCCTTTCGGGGAAGAGGGCGTATTGGTGATCACTACTTTAACGAAAAAAGCAATGCCGCTTTTACGATATTGGACAAATGATATCACAAGCCTTTACTACGATGAAAATGCGAAAAGAACAATGGTGAAAATGAAACCCATTGTCGGCAGAGCAGATGATATGCTGATTGTAAGAGGAGTAAATGTGTATCCAAGTCAGATTGAAGATGCCTTTTCATATGTAAAAGGAGTGGTTCCCAACTACTATTTGACCCCTGTGGAAAAAGAACATATGTGTATTGCTCTGGACATTGATGTTGAAATAGATGATGAACTGGTGAAATCTCAGAAAATAAGTGCCAATACCGATGATTATTTTAATTTTGTCGGGAACTTTGGAAAAAATATAGAAAACGAAATAAAAAAGAGGGTAGGGATTACTACGAAAGTAAAAGTTCATGCTCAGGACAGTTTGCCGAAGTGCGAAGGTGGAAAAATTAATAGAATACTAAAAAAATAATGAATTCATTTTATAAACTTAAAACAGTTAAGGTTCAGAAAGATACCTCCGAAGCAGTGAATGTAGCGGTGGAAATCCCTGAAGAACTGAAAGATAAGTTCAGGTTCAAGCAAGGGCAGTATCTGAATTTCCGTATGATCATCAACGGAAATGAAGAAAGACGTTCTTATTCTATCTGTAATGCTCCAAGTGAAAAAGGCAATACGCTGGAAGTATTGGTGAAATTGCTTGAAGGCGGAAAGGTATCCGGGTATTTCAATGAGCATCTTCATATGGATGAAGTATTGGAAGTGATGCCTCCGATGGGTGGTTTTAATACCTCTTATCACCCGACAAATGTAAAAACTTATGTTGGTCTGGCGGCAGGTAGCGGAATTACTCCAGTATTATCCAATATCAAAGAAAGTCTTTATCAGGAACCTAAAAGTATTGCTTACCTGTTCTATAGCAACAGAAGCATGAATCATGTTTTAAGAAAAGCAGAGATCGACAAACTGGTAGAGCATTTCAACGGAAGACTGAAAGTTGTTTATTTAGTGAGCCGTGAAAAGCATGAAGACCCTGTTTTTGAAGGAAGAATTTCATCAGAAAAGCTGGAGCAGCTATTTGAAAGATATACAGATATTGACATCAAAGAAGCAACTTACTTTATTTGCGGACCTTCAGAAATGATCAAAGGGATTGCCGATTATCTGAAGAAAGATAAAAAAGTACCTGCTATTCAGGTTTTGTTTGAATATTTCACCGCTCCGGATGAAGAAAATACGGAGGAAATGAGTGATGAATTCAAGGCCATTGCCAATATTGAAAGTATGGTAACGGTAATCATTGATGATGATGAATATTCGTTCCACCTTAATTCTAAAAAAGAGAGTATCTTAGATAAAGCATTGAAAGATCAGCTTCCGGTTCCTTTCGCATGTAAAGGAGGCGTTTGCTGTACGTGTAAAGCGCAGGTTTTAGAAGGAGAAGTTTTCATGGAGAAAAACTATGCACTTACCGAAGAAGAAGTAGCCAGAGGCTTCGTTCTTACCTGCCAATGTCACCCAACGACCAATGTGGTGATGCTTAATTATGATGTTTAATTTTTTGTAAAATGTAAAACGTATAATGTAAAACGTATATCGAAAATACATTGTACAACCGACATTTTACTTTAGTACAAAAGACAAAAAAATGGACTTAGAAAAATTTGTTCAATACGTTCACGAGGAAAATAAAGTAGAACCAAAAGATGTAATGCCAGATGATTACAGAAAATTATTGGTTCGTCAGATTTCACAGCACGCACATTCTGAAATTGTAGGAATGCTGCCGGAAGCTAACTGGATTTCCAGAGCGCCTTCATTGAGAAGAAAAATGGCTCTTCTGGCAAAAGTTCAGGATGAAGCAGGTCATGGTTTATATCTTTATTCTGCCACTGAAACTTTAGGAGACGGAAGCATCAGAGCAGACAGAGATGCTACTTATGATGATATGCTGGAAGGAAAAGCAAAATATTCAAGTATTTTCAATTATCCCACGCTAAGCTGGGCAGATATTGGTGCCATCGGCTGGTTGGTAGATGGTGCTGCTATTATGAATCAGGTAATGCTGATGGGGAATTCTTATGGTCCTTATTCAAGAGCGATGGTGAAAATCTGTAAAGAAGAATCTTTCCACCAAAGACAGGGATATGAGATTTTAATGGCACTGTGCCGTGGAACAAAACAACAGAAAGAAATGGCTCAGGCTTCATTAAACCGTTTCTGGTGGCCGGCTCTGATGATGTTCGGACCAAACGATGACAGCTCTCCAAACTCTAAAATCTCTATGAATTACAGAGTAAAAAGAGAAAGTAATGATAACCTTCGTCAAAGATTTATCGATGTTACCGTTTCTCAGGCTGAATTCTTAGGATTAACTATTCCGGATAAAGATTTGAAATGGAATGAGGAAAGACAACATTACGATTTTGGTCAACTTCCCTGGGATGAATTCATGGAAATCTTAAAAGGAAACGGACCTTGCAACAAGAAGCGTATCGAAACGAAGAGAAAAGCGCAAAGAGAAAACTCTTGGGTGAAAGAAGCAGCAGCAGCTTTTGCAGAGAAACAACAAAAAGAAGTAATATAATAATGTAACAATATACCAATGTAGAAATGTAACAATCATTGTCATGCTGAGCTTGTCGAAGCATCTCATTATTAAACTGGTACATTGATACATTGTTAAATTAATTTGACTATGGCAAATTTAGATATGTGGGAAGTGTTTATTCAGACTAAACCGGGATTATCTCACAAACATGTTGGAATTGTACAGGCACCAACAGCAGAAATGGCTTTGCAAAATGCAAGAGACGTTTATACAAGAAGAAAAGAAGGTACTTCTGTTTGGGTTGTTCCAAGCAAATATATTGTAACTTCGGAAGGGATTGATAAAGAAGCATTCTTTGATCCGGCTGATGATAAATTATACCGTCATCCAACGTTCTACGATATCCCCAACGACGTAAAAAATATGTAATCTTCTGTAAAATGTCCGTTGTAAAAAGTATATTGTACATCCGACATTTTACATTTTACAAAAAATTAAACAATGAACCCATTATATAATTATTTATTAAAACTAGCAGACGACAGTTTCATTATGGGACAGCGTTTGTCTGCATGGTGCGGTGAAGGTCCTTATTTAGAGGAAGATATTGCATTGACAAATATTGCATTGGATGAGCTAGGGCAGGCGAACAACTTTTATGTGTACGCTTCAAGAGTGATAGACAATGGTAAAAGTGAAGATGATATTGCATTTTTAAGATACGAACACGAATACGTCAATGCACATTGGGTAGAACTTCCTAATGAAGATTATGCACAGACTATTCTTAAAGTATATGTGTTGGCTGTATATCAGAAACTGATGTATGAAGCGTTATCAAACTCTGCGAATGAAGAGCTGTCAGCGATTGCTCAAAAATCTTTAAAAGAAGTTAGATACCATTACACCCATGCTTCTTCCTGGATGAAAATCTTCGCTCAGGGAACAGAAGAAAGTCGTGAACGTCTGGTAAAAGGGATTGAAAATATCTGGGAGTATACAAAAGGTCTTTTTGCTAAAACAGAAGGCGAAGAGGATCTTGTTGCTTTAAATATTGCTCCCAATGCAGACGCTCTTTACGAAGAATTCCTTGCAGTTACCCAAAAAGATTTTGCAGATTTCGGTTTAGAATATCCTGAAAATCCTTTCATGCAGCCAAAATCAAGAACAGGATATCACACGGAATATTTCGGATTTATCCTTTGCGAGCTTCAGTATATGCAGAGAGCGTATCCTGGATGTACTTGGTAGGTTTCGAATGTAACAATGAAACAATTTAATAATCTATCAATATGGATGGTCAGAATAATAATGCAATCATTAATAAGACACTTCAGTTTTCGTTGGACATTATTGAATATTGTGAAAAATTAGATACTGCTGGAAAATATGTGATATCCAAACAACTATTACGTTCGGGAACAAGTATAGGAGCCAATGCTCATGAAGCTCAAAACCCTTCAAGCAAAAATGATTTTATCCATAAGATGAAAATTGCTGCAAAAGAAGCAGAGGAAACAAAATATTGGCTGTATTTATGCGAACATTCGAAAAATTATCCCTTTGATGATCGATTGAAAAATCAAATATTGGAAATTTCTAAAATTATTTACAAAATTTTAAGTACCAGTCTACAATCGAAATAAGGACAAGGCTATTGGTATATTTTTACATTGCTAAACTGTTAGATTAAAAAAATTGAACAAATTATTAGATTTATTAAAAACCATTCCCGATCCGGAAATTCCCGTGATTGATATTGTAGAATTAGGAATTGTAAGAGAGGCACAGATTACAGGTGAAAATACCTGTGAAGTGATCATTACACCTACTTATTCTGCCTGTCCCGCTATGTTTACCATTGAAGAGGATATTATCAAAATGATGAAAGAAAACGGATGGGAAGCTAAAGTTGTAACCAAGATGTTTCCGATCTGGACAACAGATTGGTTGACGGATGAAGCGAGAGAAAAACTTCGTGCTTACGGAATCACACCTCCGGAAAAAGGGGCAGATGAACATCATATCGGAAAACCAAAAAAATGTCCGCGTTGCGGTTCCGAACATACCAAGCAGATCAGCAGATTTGGGTCTACCCTGTGTAAGGCTTCTTATCAGTGCTTAGACTGCCTGGAGCCATTTGATTATTTTAAATGTCATTGATGAGTTATCCATCTGTCTGCAATATACTTTACGGCTATGCAAAGCATAACGAAGGAATTGTTAGATTGTCAAATTATTAGACGGTTACATTGATTTATATTGTTAAATTAGTGCGTTGTTAAATAATAAATTAATAAAAACTATGTATACACAACTTGATATTGAAACGCATTTTGACGGAAAGCTTAAAATCGCATATCTTAATCAACCGGAAACAATGAACGCTCTTACCAAGCCGGCTTTATCAGATCTTAGAGATTTTGTTAAAGAATGCAGCGATGACGAAACGGTAAGATGTGTTGCTATTTCCGGAAGAGGAAGAGCGTTTTGCTCAGGTCAGAATCTGGATGAAGCATTTGTGGTAGGCAAAGAACACCATGATCATGACATCATCAGAAAAATTGTGGTAGACTACTATAATCCCTTAGTGCTGGAAGTTACCCGTTGCAAAAAACCGGTTATTGCTTTAGTAAACGGACCTGCAGTAGGTGCCGGAGCTATGTTGGCTTTAATCTCTGATTTCGTTTTGGCGAATGAGAAAGCATATTTTGCTCAGGCATTTTCAAATATCGGTTTAATTCCTGATACAGGAGGAACGTACTTCTTACCGAAGCTTTTAGGTAGACAGTTGGCTAATTATTTAGCATTTACAGGTAAAAAATTATCAGCAGAAGAATCTAAAGTTCACGGTCTTGTAGCAGAAGTGTTCACTGAAGAAGAATTCGTTCCAAAATCTATGGAAATTCTTGAAAGAATGGCAAACATGCCTACCGCAGCAATTAAGCTGACAAAAAAAGCGTTCGCTAATTCTTATACCAATACCCTGAAAGAACAGCTTGAGCTGGAAGGAGATCTTCAGCAGGAAGCGGCAGGCACAGAAGACTTCATTGAAGGAGTAAATGCCTTTTTACAGAAAAGAAAACCTAATTATAAAGGAAAATAAAAAATTGTACAATGTAGAAAGTACAATGTACAACGTACACAATTAAATACTTTTTACATTGTACATTTTACATTGTACAAAATGAAAAATATTGGAATTATCGGTGCCGGAACAATGGGAATCGGCATTGCACAAGTAGCCGCAACGAACGGATGCAAGGTTTGGGTATATGATGCCAATCCAAAACAAGTAGAAACGGCAACGGTAGGTCTGGAAAAAACATTAACGAAATTGGTTGATAAACAGAAAATTTCATCAGAAAAAATGGTTGAAATTTTATCTAACATTTCCATTGCTACAGAATTAAAAGACTTCAAAGATTGTGAACTGATCATTGAAGCGATTATTGAAAATAAGGATATCAAAACCAAAGTATTTACAGAACTTGAAAATTACGTTTCAGAAAGCTGTATCCTTAGTTCCAATACCTCATCTATTTCTATCACCTCTCTCGGTGCAGAACTAAAGAAACCGGAGCGCTTCATCGGAATTCACTTTTTCAATCCGGCTCCGTTGATGCCTTTAGTGGAAGTTATTCCTTCCTTATTAACAGAAAAAACATTAGCAGAAAAACTCTATAACCTCATGAAAGAGTGGGGGAAAACTCCTGTTATTGCCAAAGATATTCCCGGATTTATCGTCAACAGAATTGCTAGACCTTATTATGGAGAAGCCCTAAGAATTGTTGAAGAAAATATTGCTACCCCGGAACAGGTAGATGATGCTATGAAAACGTTAGGGAACTTCAAAATGGGTCCTTTCGAATTGATGGATCTTATCGGAGTGGATGTGAACTTTGCCGTAACAACAACTGTTTACAAAGACTATTTCTATGACCCGAAATACAAGCCATCTTTATTGCAGCAAAGAATGTCTGAAGCCAAACTTCACGGCAGAAAAACAGGAAAAGGTTTCTACGATTACAGCGAAGGAGCAGAAAAAACTGTCGCTCAGAAAGATGATGTTTTGTATCAGCAGATTTTTTTAAGAATCATTTCCATGCTGATCAACGAAGCGGTTGAGGCCAAAAGATTAGGCGTTGCCAATGATGAAGATATTGAACTGGCAATGCAGAAAGGTGTAAACTATCCAAAAGGATTATTAGGCTGGGGTAAAGAAATCGGGTATGCAAAAATCTCCGGAACCTTACAGAGCCTTTACGAAGAATATCAGGAAGAAAGATACAGACAAAGTCCTTTGCTTCGTAAAATGAATTAAATAATTTGAAAATGTGTCAGTTTGAAAATTGTATAATGGGTTTTCATTTTCAAATTCTCAAATTTATTTAATTTTCAAATTAATATTATGAATATAGAAGAATTCAGAGCAGAGCTGGAGACAAGGCTTTCAATAGAGAAACAATATTTAACTCAGGAAGCTTCCTCTGTTGATGAGCAGGAAAGACTTGAGCTTTTAGGAAAGTTTAATGAAAAATATAAAGAGCTGATCAAAAGATTAGCCATTGAAAATGGAATTGATTTAGACGAATCCTATCCCTCTGAAAATTCATCAGACTCAGAAAATCTTTCATACGGACAAATCATTCTGGGAAAAACAATGAATGTTTACGACAGATTATCTGATGAACTGTATGAAGAAATAACAAACATATAATTAATAGAAATGAACCCAAGACAAGTAGCAGATTATATGTTCAATCAGGATTATTTTTCCCAGTGGATGAATATTAAGATGATTGAAGTAAAAGAAAATTACTGTTTAATAGAAATGCCTATCAAGAAAGATATGATTAATGGGCTTAAAACAGTTCATGGCGGAGTTACGTTTGCTTTTGCAGACTCAGCGCTGGCATTTTCTTCCAACAATACCGGAGATGCTGCTGTAGCATTGAACTGTATCATCAACTTTACCAAAGCAGGAAAAGAAGGCGATATTTTCAGAGCAGAAAGTATTTTGGTAAATGATACCAGAAAAACAGCGGTGTATGATATTCAGATTACCAATCAAAATAAAGAACTGATTGCAAAATTTGTAGGAACAGTCTACAAAATCGGAAAAAAAGTAACAGAATTATAATAAGCAGTAAGCTTGAAGCAATAGGCAGTAAGCTTTTTTGAAGCTGATAGAGCCTACTGCATATAGCTTAAAGCCTAAAGCAAAAAAAATGAACAACGTATACATCATAGACTATGTCAGAACTCCCATCTCAAAATTGCAGGGAGGATTATCAGAAGTAAGAGCAGATGATTTAGCAGCTATTGTTATTAAAGAAGTAGTCGCAAGAAATCCTGAAGTTCCTGTGGAGGAAATTGAGGATGTTATTTTCGGATGTGCCAATCAGGCGGGTGAAGATAACAGAAATGTTGCAAGAATGGGACTTTTATTGGCAGGTCTTCCTTATAAAATTGGTGGAGAGACTGTCAACAGACTATGTGCTTCAGGAATGTCTGCGGTAGCGAATGCATTTCGTTCCATTGCTGCAGGAGAAGGAGAAATTTATATTGCAGGAGGAGTAGAGCATATGACGCGTTCTCCTTATGTGATGTCAAAACCTGGCGCTGCTTTCGGAAGAGACAGTCAGATGTTTGATACTACTTTCGGATGGCGTTTCATCAACCCTAAAATGAAAGAATTATATGGGGTTGACGGAATGGGAGAAACAGCAGAAAACTTAGCCGATATGCACCAGATCAAAAGAGAAGATCAGGATAAATTTGCCCTTTGGTCTCAGCAGAAAGCTACTAAAGCACAGGAAAGCGGAAGACTGGCAGAAGAAATTGTAAAAGTTGAAATTCCTCAGAAAAAAGGAGATCCTATTGTTTTCGAAAAAGATGAATTCATTAAGCCTTCTTCTTCTATGGAAGGTCTGGCAAAACTTCGTCCGGCTTTCAGAAAAGAAGGAACAGTAACTGCTGGAAATGCTTCAGGAATGAATGATGGTGCAGCTGCTTTAATTTTAGCAAGTGAAGAAGCCGTAAAAAAATATGGTTTAAAGCCAAAAGCAAAAATTCTGGGATCATCTGTAGCAGGTGTTGAACCAAGAATCATGGGAATTGGCCCGGTAGAAGCTACTCAAAAATTATTAAAGAGATTGAATCTTTCTTTGGAAGATATGGATATCATTGAACTAAACGAAGCGTTTGCAGCACAAGCACTTGCTGTAACGAGAAGCTTAGGCTTAAAAGATGATGACACCAGAATAAACCCAAATGGAGGAGCTATTGCCATTGGTCATCCGCTTGGAGTTTCCGGAGCAAGGATTGTAGGTTCTGCAGCAATGGAACTTCAGAAACAGGATAAAAAATATGCATTGTGTACCCTTTGTATCGGTGTAGGACAGGGATATGCAATGGTGATTGAAAAAGTATAATTTTTTCAATGTAATATAACAGTGTACCAGTGTAACAATTATTGTTTTTTGTCATTCTGAACGAAATATAATGTAGTGAAGAATCTCATTGGTAAACTGTTAAATTGATATATTATTATATTAAATTTTTAACGAAAATTTTATGAACATCTACTCATACCACGGGATTCGTCCCATTATAAAACCTTCTGCTTACATTCATCCGCAGGCAGTCATTATTGGGAATGTAGAAATAGGTGAAGAAGTATATATCGGTCCCAATGCGGTAATCCGTGGTGACTGGGGGAAAATTATCATTAAAGATGGAGCCAACGTACAGGAAAACTGTACCCTTCATGTTTTCCCTAATATAGAAACCATTTTAGAAGAATCTGCACATATCGGGCATGGAGCAATCATTCATTCGGGTCATATTGGAAAAAACTGTCTGATCGGAATGAATTCCGTTGTGATGGACAAAGCCTATATCGGTGATGAAAGTATTGTTGGAGCATTGGCTTTTGTTCCTGCCAATTTCAGATGTGAACCAAGAAAATTAGTTGTGGGAAGTCCTGCAAAAATTATCCGTGATGTTTCTGACGAAATGATCCACTGGAAAACAGAAGGAACAAAACTATATCAGGAACTGGCAAGAGAAGGAAAAGAAGCTATTCTGCCTTGTGAACCTTTTACAGAATATGTCCAGCAGATCCCAACCAAAATTGTGGATTACAGTATCTGGGATGATATCAAATAATGACCATTAAAATTAAATATGATTAAAAAAATTGCACTTGTGTGCAGCATGATGCTGGCGATGAATGGTGTAGTATCAGCACAGACTGTTACTTCAAAACCATTGACAATCGGAGAAGTGAGGACCATTAAGTCCAAAACGTTAAATGAAGACAGAACGTTGAATATTTATCTTCCACAGGGATTTGATAAAACAAAATCATATCCTGTAATCTATCTGCTCGATGGAAGTATGAATGAAGATTTTATTCACGTGACAGGATTAGTACAATTCTTTAATCAGATGTATTCCATGCCGGAAACCATTGTGGTGGGAGTTGCTAATGTAGACAGAAAAAGGGATTTTACTTTTCATACTGATTTAAAAGACTTACAGAAAGATTATCCTACAACAGGACACTCAGATAAGTTTATAGCATTTGTTGAAAAAGAATTAAAACCTTATGTGGAAAGTCAGTTCAAAACTACAGAAGAATACCTTTTTGGTCAATCTTTAGGAGGGCTTTTGGCCACAGAAATCCTTTTGAAAAAACCGGAAATGTTCAACAACTACTTTATCATTAGCCCAAGTTTGTGGTGGGATGACGAAAGCCTTTTAAAACAAGCTCCACAATTACTTTCAAAATCTCCGGATACTAAAAAGTTTGTCTATGTGTCTGTAGGGAAAGGAGAACATCCGGTGATGGTAAAAGATGCCGAAGCTTTCTACGATGTTTTGAAAAAAGCAGGAAAGAAAAACTGGACATTAGAATATAAAATGATGGAAACAGACAATCACGCCACTATTCTTCATAGAAGTTTATATGAAGGACTGGTAAAGATGTTTCCTTATCAGGAACCGAAATAAATTATAAATATAATAATATACCAATGTAAAAATGTAACAATTCCTTTCGTGCTGAATACAGTAAGCATTTATTGGTAAACTGCTAGATTGATACATTGTTAAATTAAATTCAATATGGAAAAGTTAAAAAACTATATCTACGGACAATGGGTAGAAGGTACCGGAAACGGAATCCCTTTGTACAATGCCGTTACAGGAGAACAGGTAGCTGTTTCCGACACAGAAGGGCTTAATTTTGAACAGGCTCTTGACTATGGAAGAACAGTAGGATATAAAAACCTTTCTTCAATGACTTTCTACGACCGTGGAGAAATGTTGAAAAAAGTAGCACTTTACCTCCTGGAAAGAAAGAAAAAATACTACGACTTATCATACAAAACAGGCGCTACCCACGTTGATTCATGGGTGGATATTGAAGGAGGTTTCGGAACTTTCTTTACCTATTCCGGATTGGCAAAAAGAATGCTTCCTAATACTTCATTTTGGGTAGACGGAGACACTCAGAAGATTTCTGCTAACGGAACCTTTTTAGGAACTCATATTTTAACACCCAGTGAAGGAGTTTCTGTACAGATCAATGCTTACAACTTTCCGGTTTGGGGAATGTTAGAAAAGCTTTCCACTTCCTTATTAGCGGGTGTTCCTTCTATTGTGAAGCCATCGCCTTTCGGATCTTACCTTACCAACGCCGTATTCCAGGATATGATTGAAAGTGGAGTACTGCCTGAAGGTGCTGTACAGTTAGTCTGCGGAGAACCGGGAAATATTTTAGATTATGTACAGGATGGCGACTCTGTTTTATTCACAGGTTCAGCCCATACCGGAAGAAAATTAAAATCTCTTCCTTCTGTTGCAGGGAATGCTGTTCGTTTCAATATGGAAGCAGATTCGTTGAACTGTTCAATTCTTGGATTGGAAGCAAAACCGGGAACTCCGGAATTTGACTTATTCATCAAAGAAGTTCGTAACGAAATGACCACAAAAGCAGGACAGAAATGTACGGCAATCAGAAGAATTATCGTTCCTGAGCACTTAATCGGTGACGTTCAGAATGCTTTGTCTAAAGCTTTGGATCAAACAAAAATCGGAAACCCATTAAGCAGAGAAACCAAAATGGGATCTCTGGTGGGAAGACAGCAGTATGAAGAAGTTCTAAGAAAAGTAAACATTCTAAAATCAGAAACAGAACTTGTCTATGACGGAAAACACGAACTGGTAGATGCCAACTATGAAAATGGAGCATTTATGAGTCCGAAACTATTCCTGAATGATAAGCCTTTCGAAAAAAATATCTCTCACGATGTAGAAGCTTTCGGGCCGGTATCTACGTTAATGCCATATAAAGATGCTGAAGAAGCAGCGGCACTGGCAAAAAGAGGAAAAGGAAGTTTAGTAGGATCTATCGTTTCTCATGATGAGAACTTTATTGCCGAAACTTCATGGAAAATGGCTTCCCAACACGGACGAATCTTTGTTCTGAACAGAGATAACGCTAAGGAAAGTACTGGTCATGGTTCTCCACTTCCAACATTAATGCACGGAGGACCTGGTAGAGCTGGTGGTGGTGAGGAAATGGGTGGACTAAGCGGTCTTCATTTCTTCTTACAGAAAACAGCCATTCAGGGATCACCGGATGTGCTTAAAGCCATTACTAAAATCTACCAGCAGGGAGCAGAGAAAAAATTCTCAGACAAACATCCTTTCCAGAAATATTTTGAAGAAGTGGAAGTAGGAGACTCTTTAGAAACGGCAGGAAGAACAGTTACCGATGCAGATATCGTAAACTTCTCCAATGTTTCATGGGATCACTTCTATGCACATACGGATGCGACAAGTTTAACAGGAACAATCTTTGATAAAACAGTAGCTCACGGATATTTCATTCTTTCAGCAGCGGCAGGATTATTCGTTTCAGGTAAAAAAGGACCTGTAATTGCTAACTACGGATTGGAAGAATGTAGTTTCTTCAAGCCTGTATATGCCGGAGATACCATCACGGTTTATTTAACGGCAAAAGAAAAAATCAACAGAGGCGTAAAAGGAAGAAACATTCCTTCCGGTGTTGTAAAATGGTTGGTGGAAGTAGTGAACCAAAGAGATGAGGTGGTCTGTGTGGCAACAATCTTAACATTGGTCGCAAAACAATCCCCTTTCATTGATCTGAATGTGAAAAATGTTCAGAAAATACTGAATGGATTAACGGAAAGTACTCCTTCTCTTTGGGGAAAAATGTCAGCACAGCAGATGATAGAACACCTTGAACAGGCTGTATTGGTAAGCTTTGGAGAACCTGAAGCCGAAAAATGTTTCACTCCGGAGGAAAATCTTGAAAAATGGCAGGATTCTCTTTACAATCACAGAGCAATGCCAAAGGAGTTTACAGCTCCGTTCCTTCCTCAGGATGGTTCGCTTCCGGAACTGACGCATAAAAATCTGGAAGCAGCAAAGCTGTCATTCATGGATAACCTGAAGAAATTTGTAATCTATTACAAAGAAAATCCACAGGCAGAACACATGAATTTTGTATTCGGAAAACTGAATAAAGAAATGTGGGAACTGATGCACAAAAAGCATTTTACCCACCACTTCCAGCAATTTGGATTGATTTAATTTAAAATAATGATAAAAATTTCCTCTTCAGTACTAGCCTGGAGAGGATTTTTATTTTAAAATCTAGTAGAAATTAGTTAAATTTATATATGTTTTGTTATCATGAAATTCTTTAAAAATTTCTTTTTATCTCTATCAACTTTGCTTCTTTTCTCCTGTTCAGGAAGTCCAAGACCTGATAAAGAAGGCTATTTTTCTGAAGAGAAATTTGTTGACAGTTTACATGCTGGAGTAAAAGGTAAAACTAAAGTTGAATTTGAGAAATTCAGACATACAGGTAACGGAGATGTATTTGTGTCAATTAATTTTTATAAATCGGAAAAGAAATGGGTAAAAGGTGAGAAAACGGATATTGACATCTGGCGACTGACAAACAGTTTCAAATTTGATAAAGATGGAGTGACTGGTTTGGATGTTCAAATTGGTGATTTCAATAACGACGGATTTAATGATATAACCTACCAAAGTGCTATCGCTGGAAGAGGAGGGAATATAGTGATGACTTTATTTGTATATAATCCGGAGAATAAAAATTTTATCCACATTAAAAATTCAGATGATTATCCAAACTTGAGTTTTAATTCAAAATTAAACTGTATCAATTCTGTAATTTTAACAGGTTCCACTACAACGGCATTTTTAAAAATTAAAAAAGATTCTCTGGATGAATTTGCACGAGTTGATGTTTCTGATAAAATACTTGTGGAAGAAAAAGATTCTGCAGGCAAATTTATAATTATTGAAGAAAAGCCATTCAAAGGAAATGATGAAGATTTTTATAAAACTTTTCGTAACTACAAGCCTTTAGAATACTAACGATCTACAATACTTATGTCAAGGTTTTAAACCAATTCATTTTGATTTGCAGCTTTATTTTTATAATCTTTTGTTAAAAATTCAGTCTTACTTGACACCCTTGGATTTATTCATTATTTTCAATCTTAAAATTAATTCAAAAAAATATAATACAATGAATCAGAGCTGGATGCAAAACTGGGAAGAAGTGAAGAATATTTTGGTTTGTCCTACAGATTTGGAAACCTATTTTACTTCGGATGAAATTCTGGGACAGAAAATGGAGACCATGGAAATAGGAAATGTTTCCCTTCCTTCTGGAAAAGTGGTGGTAAGAGATCCGTTGGTTTCCCTAAATGCCAATCAATCCCCTTATTTTATTCAGACACCTATAGGAAATTTTCCGGTGACCATTGCTGTCGTAAAATCCGAAGATTGGGGAGACAGATATGCTGTGGTAAAAGTTGAATTTACTAAAGAAGAACCAGTCATTTACAGAGAGGCTTTAGTTGGGGTTGAGGAATTAGAGGATGTAACTGAAGATGATTTTTTTGGTTTCGGAGTGGATGCTGGTTTAGGTTGTATTACTGATAAAGAAGTACTTCCTTTTGTAGATAAGTTTGTGGATGAAATAGATGTTAACAATGTGTACGATGATTATTTCGCAGCGCTTTTCTCACAAAGCTATCAGGCTAATCCCAACAATCAGAGAGATGCCGGAGACTGGATCAATTGGACAGTTCCAGGTACTAATTATCAGATCCCCATGTTTGCCAGTGGTTTTGGTGATGGTACTTATCCTGTTTACTTTGCTTACGATGGTAACGATGAAATTTGTGGTTTATACATTCAATTCATTGATATTGAATTAGCTTTAAGTGACGAAGATGAAGATGAGAACGATCAACCTGAAAATTTTATTTTTTCTAAAAACTAGATATGAATACAACTTTTGCCGACCATGTCATAGATTTCAACAAAAACCTCAGCTATACAGGAAATCTTCCTGAAGGGTTTGAAGTCCTGAATCCATATCTGGATAATCCTGAAACCTTAATGGTCATGCAGAAGTTTTATCATCAATACTATGATGATTCAGTTCGTAGAAAATTTATAATTGGTATTAATCCGAGCCGTCATGGAGCAGGAGTAACCGGAGTTCCTTTTACCGATACCAAAAGACTTGAAAGCGTTTGCGGGATAACAATGAAATCTGCTCACACCCATGAAGTTTCTTCAGTTTTTATGTATGATATGATTGAAGAATATGGCGGCGCTGATCTTTTCTATAAAGATGTTTATATCAATTCTCCGTTTCCGCTGGCTATTGTAAGGAGAACAAAGAATGGCTGGCTTAATGCCAACTATTACGATGATAAGGAACTCTTCAAATCTGTCAAAGACTTTATGATTGAATCTCTGAAGAAGCATCTCAGTCTTAATCTCGATGCATCAGAAGTTTTTGTCCTTGGTAAAAAGAATGCGGAATTTATTTCAAAACTAAACAAAGAGGCAAAACTGTTCGATAGACTGACTGTTCTGGAGCATCCAAGATATATTCAGCAATACAAATCAAAAGAAAAACAGCTTTATATAGACAAATATATTTTAGCTCTAAAAAAATGACAAAATCCCTTCGTCGAAAGGGATTTGTCATTCATGAATTAGAATCTTTATGGGAATGTGGAACTTATGTGAAATTTTATGACTTTATTTTTTAATGATTTTGGTAGATTCCGTTGCTGTTTTGATGATGTAAACTCCTTTTGGAAGTTCTGAAATATTGATTTCGTTATTTCCTTTCTGAGTGTGTATCGTTTTCAGCATTTTTCCATCCAGGCTGTATACTTTAGCTTCACTGGCTTTGTCAGTGGTGATAGAAAGGGGGCCGCTGGTTGGGTTGGGATAAACAGTCAAGTTTTTTTGAGCGCTTTTAGCTTCGGAAATACCTAATACCAGATTGCTGTCTTTTACCCAGGTGAAGGCATCTAAACCTACATATCGGAAGGCTCCGTTTGCAGTGATCTGCAGCTCGTCAATCACGATGTTTGAGTAATTTTGACCGTTTAAGTTGGTAAGATCAATTAAGGTATATCCGTTCGTACTGCCTAAGCTTGTTGCAAATCCGGTAGTTTTTGTTTGGGTAAATTTGGTTACTCCGCTTAGTTTTCCGGTTACAGTCAGTGTTCCTGCTACATTGAGATCCAGGTTCAATGCAGAAAGATACATCCAGAACCTGTTTACTTTAAACAGATTGGAAGTGGTTTTAATGCTGAATGACGGTGGAGATTGAGTGTCGTTGGAGTTATCAATGTATCTGTTGTCATTTGCTGTTCCACTCCAGCCGGTTCCAGGAAAATTTCCTTGAATATCAAAAACACTTACATGGGAAATGATATTGAAAATGACTCCATTATCGGTAAAGCTTGCACTTCCGTTCGATTCTGTCTCAAATTGTTCTGTACTGGTCTGCCCGAATGAGAAAATTGAAATGAGCAGACTACAGATTGCTAAAAAAGTAGTGCTTTTCATGATTTTTGTTTTAAATGTTAGGTGTTTGTATGGGTATTAATCCCTTGGTGGATAAATCCCTTCAACGCAAATAATATAATTTAGGCCAAGATAAGGTGGCATATTATTCACAGGCAGATTCTGTCCGATGAAGGCAATGCTTTGACTGTTAATAACCGTATCAGGGCTGGCGTCGTTCACGAAACTAGGTACTGCATTGAAATCTCTGCCCACTTGTGTTCCTGAGATCGCAATGGTTGAAGTGGCTGTAGGAGTAGATGAATTGGCATTCTTATTGGCTACTTTAAGCTGAAATCCGGCACCCACACTTGGAAGATTTGATGCTAAAAGTGTATTTTGTGTAGTACCCGATACTACTCCTAAAGGATAAAACTGATTGGCATTTACATTTCCTGCCCCTAAAGCCATACGCCCTTTTAAGTTGGGAAGAGCGAAAGTAGTGATCCCGTCTCCACCATAAGTGGTTCCTAAAATAGAAAATAGGGCAGAATTTCTCGAAATGCTGATTAAGCTTCCATCGCAAAACATCCAGCCTCTAGGTGCGAAATTTCCTGCAAATAATTTTACAATTCCAATGTACTCGTCCATGATAATATGTTTTTAGTGTTAAATTTCTTACTCTTTTTTACAGGCTTTTCAGACTCCGCCTTTTGATTATTATTCTCAGTTCAAAGGAACGATTAATATGAGGTGGGGACTAGAGTAGAAAATACCAAATTAAAAACTCCGTATTTCTACGTAATAATATCTTTAAGTATACAGATCTGAAAAGAAAATATAAACTTTAAGTTTCTCTGAACGAGCTGTATTTCGTATTTTTGTAAGAATCCAATAAAAATAAAAATGAGCGAATTTGTAGCATCAGAAATTAAAAATAATATTGCCGAAATCAGTTTCGGAACACCCAAAAGTAATGCTCTTCCGGGAGCGATTTTAGAAAAACTGGCAGCAACCATCCTTGAAGAAGGAGCTAAAGATGAAGTGAAAGCGATTCTGGTAAAAAGTTCTGGTGAGAAAGCGTTCTGTGCAGGGGCAAGTTTTGATGAGCTTTTAGCAATTGAAGAACTTGAAGCGTCTACCCGATTTTTTGGTGGCTTTGCAAAAGTTTTAAATGCCATGAGAAACTGTGGAAAGATCGTAGTGGTAAGAGTTCAGGGAAAAACAACTGGAGGAGGAGTAGGAATTGCGTGTGGAGCAGACTATTGCTTTGCAACAAAAGACTCAGCATTGGCTCTTACTGAAATCAATCTTGGAATCGGACCTTTTGTAATCGGACCTTATGTTGAAAGAAAAATCGGAAAATCCCAATTCTCTGCCATGGCTATTGATGCAGATTTCAGATCAGCAGAATGGGCGGAACAGCATAATATTTACCATTCTGTTTCAGAGAATATTCAGGAGATGGATGAAAAATTACAGCAGTTTTTACAAACTTTAGCGTCAAGAAGCAGCGAGGCTTTAGCATTAATTAAAAAAGTTTCATGGGAAGGTACAGACCACTTCAATGAGTTGATGCCTGCAAGAATCCATATGAGTGCAAGCCTTATCCTTGAAGATTCTGCAAAGAAAAATATTGAGTCTATTAAAGAAAGGTTGAGAGCCAAATAAGCTGCTCTTAGCTGGTAATACATAACAGGATTTAATCTACATAGGATCCGGAGAAGCATTTGCTTTTCCGGATTTTTTATTTCCTGTTTTTTAGATTGCATTATTGATGGTTTATTTTGTTTAGTTATTTATTTTCGGTAATGAAATGTTTGTTTTTGTTAGATATTTATATTGTTTTAATATAATTTAAATAAATGTTTAATTTTTTTTAAGCCAATTTAACGTTGTTTTGATTTATTTTTTTAATTGATATTAAATAATTAGTTAAAATTATAAATCAATTGTATTTAATTTATTTAAATATCTTTTTTATTGACTTTTTATCAATTTTAGTTACATATATTTGCATTCATACTGTTAAAATTTGTTAAATATGAAAATGAAGTTAATATTAACTACTGCTGTGCTATTCTTTGTAGGAGGGCACGTGGTAGAAGCCCAAAAGGCTAAACATGATACAATACCTCAGGATACTAAGATTGATGAAATTGTTGTAGTAGCCTATGGAAGTCAGAAAAGAGAAACCATGGTAGGTTCCAATACCGAAGTGAAAGCAAAACAATTTGCAGATCGTCCCATAACAAGTATCGGGCAGGCGTTGGATGGTGCCAGTGCCGGCGTGAAGGTCAGTACCGGGACAGGTCAGCCGGGAAGTTCACCAAGTATTCAGATTCGGGGAATAGGGTCTTATGGTATTTCAACCTCACCTTTGTACGTGGTGGACGGAACGATATATACCGGATCTCTGGCAGCTATTAACCCTAATGATATTGCATCATTCAATATTCTGAAAGATGCTGCTTCCACCTCATTGTATGGCTCTGCAGCTGCCAATGGTGTTGTTTTGATTACGACAAAATCAGGGAGAAAAGGAAAAGATGCCTTCAACTTTAGTATGAGTACAGGAGCGGTAGGAAGATCAATTCCTGAATACAATAGAGTGGATGTGTATCAATATTATCCTCTTATCTGGGAATCCATAAGAAACGGTAGAATGACTTCGATGCCTGGAATAACAATTGCTGATGCTAATAACTATGCAACAGCACAGCTAATTTCCGGTGTTTTGAAAACCAATGTTTTCGATGTTCCTAATACTCAGTTGGTTGTTAATGGGGTTTTAAATCCCGATGCAAAACTTAAATATACAGATTTAGATTGGCAGAAACCTTTGATGAATACAGGTTTCAGACAGAATTATGAATTGAATTACAGTGGAGGAAGCAATACAACAACGTATTTTTCTTCAGTAGGATACACTAATGAAACCGGATATCTTATCAAATCAGATTTTGAAAGATTTACGGCAAGATTAAAAGTAGATTCCCAGGTTAAAAGCTGGTTGAAATTGGGAACAAGCATCAGTGGGGTTTCTTCTAGTGGGAATAATTCCGTAGATGGAGCGGATAATAACTCAGCCTATATCAATCCTTACAGATGGACAAGAACAATGGCTCCTATTTATAGCCCATATGCCCATGATCCTATTACATTTGCAACCCTTTATGATAATGATGGAAATGTGATATATGATGCTGGAAGCGCAAGGGGAGCCGATGCAGCGGCCGGAAGAAATGTAATTCAGGAAACTCTTTTAAATAAAGATCTTTCTAAAAATTATTATATCATATCAAGAGCTTATGCTGAAATTAAGGTAGATCCTTATCTTACTTTATCCACAAATGCAGGATTTGATATCAGAAATAACAGAAGGAGTACCTATGGAAATAAAATTATAGGAGACGCTGCTCCGGGAGGTTCTGCAGAGAAATACAGTTTTACAGAACAAACATTTACCTGGAACCAACTCCTGAATTATAAAAGAAGATTTGGAGATCATAATTTTGAATTCCTTTTAGGGCATGAAAATTATAAATATACGTATGAGTATTTGTATGGATATAAAAAAGGGCAGATTGTTGATGATAATGATGAACTGATCAACTTTGTGACTCCGGCATCACTTACTTCCCGTAAGGATAACTACAGAAAAGAAGGGGTGTTCTCAAGGTTAAATTATGATTATAAATCAAAATACTTGCTTTCAGGATCTATCCGCTGGGACGGTTCATCAAGATTCGCAAAAGATGTAAGATGGGATTCATTCTGGTCAATTGGTGCGGGATGGAGGTTGAAAGGAGAAGAGTTCTTAAGTAACTCTAACCTTATCAGTGAATTAAAACTGAGAGGTTCTTACGGAGAAGTTGGAAATGATGGAACGAATAGTTATTTTATGTACAAGAGTACTTATACTTTAGGGTATAATAACGCCCAGGAGCCAGGGATTTTATTTGGCTTTTTAGCAGATCCTTCAATTACCTGGGAAGCGAACAAGCAAACTGATGTAGGTGTAGATTTTGGATTTTTAAATAACAGAATTACAGGCTCTGTAGAATATTATAACAGGGTGACTGAAGATCTGATCTTCCCTGTTCCTCTTCCTGTTTCTGCAGGTGTTCCAGACAATACAATCAGCAGGAATGTTGGAACAATGTATAACCGCGGATTTGAATTCACTATTAATGCTGATGTTATTAAAACCCAAAATTTCACTTGGAATATCACTGCGAATGCATCTACACTTAAAAATCAAATAACAGAACTTTCAAATGGGATCACGGAAATTATCAACGGAACCAAGAAAATTTCTGTAGGACACTCAATATATGATTACTGGTTAAGACAATGGTATGGTGTAGATCCTGCAGATGGTTCTCCTCTATTTCTGGTAGCTGATACGTATGCCAATACCACAGCTGCTGATATCAGAACGGTAAATGGTATCAAAGTGACAACCAATTCCAGTAAGGCCAAATTCGATTATTCAGGAACGGCAATTCCTGATTTATTTGGAAGCTTTGGAACATCTATTACTTATAAGCAATGGTCACTATCAGCATTGTTTACTTATCAGTTAGGGGGAAAAACATATGATTCCAATTATGCAGCATTAATGTCCAGTTACTCACAGGGAGGAGCTTTAAGTACAGATATTTTGGACAGATGGACCACTCCGGGGCAGATCACTGATGTTCCCGCTTTGAATTCTATAACCTATACGAGCTCCAATATTGGTAACTCTTCAAGATGGCTGGTAAGTTCTGATTTTATTACATTCAGACAGGCTACTTTAAGTTATAGCTTCAGCCCTGAAACTTTATCTCAGCTTGGTGTATCAGGGTTAAGAATTCTTGTCTCAGGAGAGAATTTATGGAGCAAAACGGCAAGAAAGGGGCTGGAGCCATCACAGGCTTTTAACGGTACCGCATCAAACAGATATACTCCGGCAAGAGTAGTGACTATTGGATTTAATGTATCTTTTTAAATAATTAATTATGAAAAATATCGCAAAGCAATATATAAAGTGGGCTGTTGTTCTTTCAGTCTTTACAGGAATGGTTTCATGCCAGAGTGATTATCTGGAGACAGATCCTACTACTGCAGCCTCAGAAGAAGCCGCTTATTCCAGTGCATCCAATCTGATGGCAATCATCAACGGAATGCATAGAGATATGTATTCCAGACAGAATGACAGCCAGGGGCAGAATGGTCAGGGTGGAATTATGATTATGATGGATGCCTTGGCAGATGATCTTGTTTTTCCATCCACAGGAAATGGATGGTATATATCTACAGTAAGATGGCAGGATCAGGTAAATGACAGTGCGTCTAATACCTTTTATCCCTATCAGTTTTACTATGCATTAATCAGAAATGCAAATTTGGTTATTGCGAATGGTCCCTCAGTTCCTGCACCTACTGCAGCTGATGCTACTACTATCAAAGCAGCTATTGGCGAAGCGTATGCCTTCAGGGCTTTCTGCTATTACATGTTGGTTCAGATTTATGGTAAACGATATGTTCCGGGTGCAAATAACACTCAACTTGGTGTTCCGATCAGATTGGAGGCCAATGAAATACCTTTAGCAAGAAATACGGTAGAAGAAGTGTATACGCAGATCGGAAAAGATCTTAACGAAGCAGCAACCAGACTTGCCGGAATTGCCAGAGCTACAAAATCGCACTTTAATGATAAAGTAATTTTAGGATTAAAAGCCAGAATTGCATTAACACAAGGGAATTATGCTGCGGCTGTAACGGCTGCCCAGTCTGCCCGCGCAGGATTCGATTTGATGGATAAAACTGCTTATACTGCAGGATTCAACAATCTGGCAGGAAACAGTGAGTGGATGTGGGGTGCTACCATTATAGCAGATCAGGGAGATTCATTCTCTAACTTTGGTGCTTATATGTCGAGAAACTTTAATTCAACTAATATTCGTCAGGCTCCAAAGGCGATCAATAGTAAATTGTACCAATTATTTCTCAATAAAAAAGATGTTAGAATTGATAATTTTGACCCGACGGGAGCACACACCGCTCTTGCTTTGCCTTCAACATATTCTAAATTTCCGTATACAAGCCAGAAATTTTTAGCTGCAAGTCAGGCCGACAGTCGGGTAGATGTACCTTATATGAGATCTGCAGAAATGTATCTTATAGAAGCAGAGGCTTTAGCAAAATTAGGTGATGAGGCAGGATCAAAAGCAGTATTGAATACATTAGGTAAAAAAAGATTTACTGATGCTGAGGCAAATTATGTAGGGACTTCAGCTACAGGAGCTGCCTATCTTACAGAAGTACTTAATACCAGAAGGCTTGAGCTATGGGGTGAAGGCTTCAGATTCTTAGATCTTAAGAGATTAAATCAAGGGCTGGATAGAACGGGTGCGAATCATCAGTCGATAGTGACCAATAATGTAATGACAGTTGCAAATACAGATTTACGTTGGGAATTCCTGATTCCAAGAGCTGAGATCAATGCCAATCCATTGATTGTTCAGAACCCGTTATAAAATGTACAGATTTTAATATATGATAGAGGACCTTGCTTATAGCGGGGTTCTCTTTTTATATAGAAGATGAGGTTTTCAATGAAAAATTATTTTCAAAATTGAGAATAAATAATTGGTGGATTAAAAATAAATTATAACTTTGTAATTCAAAGTTCTTTTTATGGATTCAAAAAACTATCACGAAGACTTATCTCATATCCGTTCTATGATGGAACGATCTTCCCGATTTATTTCTTTAAGCGGTTTATCCGGAGTTGTTGCAGGTTTGACAGCAATTATTGGAGCAATATATGTGTATTTTGTTTTTCAGAGGGAGGGAATAAGCTATCTTGATGGAGAGAGAAACATATTGGGTACTGCCTTAATTAAAGAACTTGTTCTGACTGGAACAGCCATTTTAGTAGTTGCTGTCCTTAGCGGTTATATTTTTACTGCTCATAAAAGTAAAAAGAAAGGTTTGAAGATCTGGGATGCCACTACAAAGCGACTTTTGATTACCTTTGCAGTGCCTTTGGTTGCAGGCGGAATCTTTTGCCTTGCGCTTCTTTATCATCATCTTTTTGTTTTCATTGCTCCGGCCACTTTGATTTTTTATGGACTGGCTTTGGTGGCAGCAGAACGCTATACATTAACGGATGTAAAGTATTTAGGATATCTTGAAATTATTTTAGGACTTATTTCATTATTCGTTTTGGGTTGGGGATTATTATTCTGGGCAATAGGTTTCGGAGTTTTGCATATTGTGTATGGATTGATCATGCATAAAAAGTATAAGTAATGAGAACAGGCAGGCTTTTCTGTTGAAAAGTCTGGTCAGGAGAAGAAGCGATAGATATTGTCTTGGGCAAAATAAATAATATAAAGAAATGATCAAAATAAATCAACTCAATAAAGAATTCGAAAGCCGTGTAAGACTGGGCATCATGTCCGTTCTTATGGTCAACGACTGGGTTGATTTTTCAGAAATGAAAGCACTGCTCGAAATTACAGACGGAAATCTGGCGAGCCATAGTAATGCACTGGAAAAAGCTGGTTATATCGAAGTTAAAAAAGAATTTGTAGGGAAAAAACCTAAAACTTCTTACCGTGTAACCCAGAATGGTAGACAGGCATTTAACGAACATTTAGATGCTCTTGAAAAATTATTGGGGCGATAGTCCTATATTTTTTTGAAAATTAACTTTGAAATGCAAAGTACTTTATTAATTAAATTTAAAAAAATGATCACGTACAAACAAAAAACAGTCACAATTTTTGCTCTTCCACTGGTTTTACTGTGTATTCCATTGCTTGGAGGACTATTTTCTAAGGAAATAAACTGGTCAGCTTCAGATTTCCTGATTGCAGGAATCTTACTCTTTGAAACAGCCTTTCTTATCAATCTGGTCAGAAACAAAATCAAAAACCAAAGCCAGAAAGTCCTGTTCTGCATTTTCATATTGCTGGCTCTTGTACTGATATGGTTAGAGCTGGCCGTGGGAATATTCGGGAGTCCGTTTGCAGGAAGCTAAACATTGGGTTGGTTCACTAATCTTAAATAACTATGAAAGATTTAGAAATAATAAATTTAAGTAAAGCTGTGTTTGGATTTTTTCTCTCATTAGGAACCCTTATTCTCCTGGGAGCACTCATATCCAAAAATGATGAATTTGCTGCTGCAGGCTACATGCTGATTATTTTCGGGGTACCCTTAAACTTATTAGCAGTACTTGGGTTCTTACTATATGGTATAGTTTATAGATCAAAATTCAAAGAGTGTATGATTGCCATCCTCATTTTGGCAATCAATATTCCCATCGCATATATTTATACCATTATAGGTCTTAGTTTTTTTAATCATTAATATCCATAGATATCTATTTTTCAAATCATTACAGTATGAAAAAAATACGCGTTCAGTTTCTGCTTTTTGTGTATGATAAAACACAGAAACTATATAGAAAATACTTTAAAAAGAAAAAAAGACAATGGCAGTTCAACGAAAAACAGCTATTGGAATTTCAGGAAGATTCTTTGGGAAGAAAACTGGGAGAATTTTATCGGAAACATGGTTTTTCGATGATACCCAAAATGGAAAACCATGATGTACACCATCTGATTACCGGCTGTGGAACTAATTTCGAAGATGAAATTGCCATGCAGTACCTGCTTCTCGGAAATGGTAAGCTCAATGCTCATCTTTTGGCGGCAATCGTTTTAGGAACAATGATCCTGCCTGAATATGTGAAAATTTATATCAAGGCTTACAAAAAAGGTCAGAACATGAGAGCTTTTCATCATTGGGATTTTGAAGAACTGCTCTGGCAGAATTATGAACATGTGAAAGATTTTATTCAGCAGAAAGAAACCGTAGTTCTTCATTAAACTAGTGGCCATGAGAAACATAAAATTCAGTCCGTTGGGGAAAAGATCGTTTATGATTTCTTTTCTGTTGGGAACCCTTTTATTGATTGCATTTTGGCTGATAAGAGCAGAGTTTTTCATTGAGCTTGGCTTTTATTATGTACTTGTAACAGCTGTCATTAATATGTTTATCCTTCTGCATGAGCTGATCATTTATCTTACAGATGTTACCGGTCAGAAACCTTCCGGTAATTCCATACTGCTCTTGCTTGTTAATATCCCGGTTACGGTATTATACCTTTATATAATGACACAGTTTCCCTGGCTGGAAGCAGTTCTCAAAATTTAAATCTTTCAATCCTTTCAATTTTAAATATTTAAATAATTAACCTCATGAAAACACATCATTATATATTTCTTACAGCAATTCTGTTTGTCATTGTATTCTACGATCAGGATGTTGGGCTAAATCTTGGAATTCTGGGAATGATTTACGCTGTATTAACCCTAATCAGAACGCCTGGAAAAAATAAAACCAGAACCCTGTACGCTCTTTTTGTAACAAGCATTCTGTCCAGTGCAGCATTTGCCTGGTATGGTGATTTTCCATCCTTTATTGCCGTGGCAAGTTCACTGCTTTTGCTGGGATATAAATCGAAGAACAGAAGATTGAAAATTCTCTTTTTAATTCCTGTTTTTATTGTGAATTGCTGTACTTCATTCTGTCGCTTTTTCAGTTTTGATGAATGGCTGCCTAAGAAAAATGTTTCCGGATTGTGGCAGAAGACCTTTGCTTTTATTTTGATTCCGCTGGTACTGGTTTCTGTTTTCTTTGGGATTTATTCTGCCGGAAGTGATCACTTTGCCGCTCTTTTCACAAATTACGAACTTGATCTTAATATTTGGCAGGTGTTCTGTTTATCAGTCTTAGGATTCTTTATTGCTTTTAATTACTGGAACTATGCGGTGGAAAAACTCATCTATAAAAATAATCATGTTCTGGACAATGAGTTTAGCAAAGATTCCCGGATTCCCAAGGCTACTTATTCTTTCCTTGACCTGGATGCTGAAAGAACAAGTGGCGTAATATCTTTTGTCTTGCTGAATATTTTACTGATCTTCTTCATTATTACGTACAATTATGAACAGTTTTATGAAGCGGTAAAAACTCCGATTCAGCTTTCCGAAGAAACCCATGAAAGAGTGAATGCCGTAATCATGTCTATCGTGATGGCTATTCTGGTGATTATGTTCTACTTTAAATCCGGATTTAATTTTGATCCAAAAGCGGGTTTATTGAAAATATTAGCTAAACTATGGATTGTCCTCAATGCTATTCTTGTTGTTTCCGCAGCCCTTAAAAACTATGAGTACATTGTTAATTATGCATTTACCTATAAAAGATTGGGCGTATTTGCATTCCTTCTTTTATCACTGATTGGTCTGGCTTTGACTTACATAAAAATTCAGAAGCAAAAAAGAAACATATTCCTTGTCAATACAATGATCTGGTATTTTTATGGAACCGTGTTAGTATGCAGCTATTTTAATTGGGGAGGCTTTATTACTTCCCAGAATATGAAACGGAAGGACTTTGCGGTAAATTATCATGTAACATCCATTAATTTTAGTGAGAAAGCTCTGCTGGAATACGCGGATAATAAAAATGATCAGAAGCTTAAAAAGAGATTACACGATAAAATGAAAAGTGAAACCTCCAAAACTTTCCTATCAAAGATTATTTATTATCAAACCTTAAAATAAACGATCATGAAAACCTTTGTTGAATCATCTCGATTTAAAATCAGTGTGCTTCTTATATTGATGACCATATTCTGTTTCAGCCTCTCAGTTTTCAGATATTACATCAGTGATACGAAAGTGTTTTTGTTTCTCAACTGGAATCTTTTTCTGGCGTGGATTCCTTTATTATTAAGTTCTTTTATTATTGCCTTTAATATCAGAAGTAAAATTTCCCTGTTTGCCATTATAATAGTCTGGATACTGTTCTTTCCCAATTCTCCCTACATTCTTACAGATCTTTTTCATCTGAGAGCCAGAAATGCTGTGCCGATCTGGTATGATCTGATTGTCATTCTCTCTTATGCCTGGACGGGATTGATCTGTGGTTTTATGAGTCTTAATGATATTGAAAAACGCCTTTCTGATTATGGCAACAAAAATATCATCATTGGAGTGATTGTACTCTTTCTTTTCATGAGCAGCTTTGGAGTTTACCTTGGCCGATTTCTGAGATGGAACAGCTGGGATGTACTCAATAATCCTTTTGGTCTCTTCTCCGATATTGTGGTACGCCTCATTTATCCTATGGAATACACCAAAACATGGGGTGTTACAGTTTTAATGGGAATAATGCTCAACTTTATGTACTTTACATTTAAATGGGCAGGAACAAATGATGCAAAAGAATTGCAGCCGGAAAATAAGTCATTAAACGGATTGGAACAGTTTTAGCATTTCAATAAGCCCAACAGAATAAATGTTGATCCATTCTTAAATTAATTATTATGAAAAAAAGCTTATTGTTAATTCCTTTGATTATTGTGGCCTGTAAAAAAGAACCAGCCGTAACGAACGTTCCGGATAAAGATTCTACAGTGGCGACAGAAATGCCGGACTCCGTTGTAAAAGCAGATTCTGCAGCATTAAGAAAAAAAGACTCAATTATTAACAATGCTCCGGCCACTAAAGAAGTTTTGCGTAAAGGAGTCATGAGAAGTGAAAAAGAAGGCCAGATCATAAGAACTGCTGATGCAAGTCAGCTTCCTTTCACACTGGGAGAAGAATTTACCAAAGATGATCAGGATTTGATTTTAAAACTGACCCATTACGACCGCCCAACGATCAAAGCAAAAATTTCAACAAAAGACAAAGATTTTAATATTCGTTTCAATCAGATCAGACTTCCTGACGGGAACTATGACGGACCCTTCGGAAGAGAAATTACGTATGAAACTCCCGGAAAAGGTGAAGTATGGCTGATCATCGGGAAAAGTAACATGGCTTCCGGAAATACCAAGGGAAGTTTTACGGTAAGCCTGGAATAAGATCAAATCAATTTGGTACAATTTCTGCAAACTAAACTCTGAAGTTTAAAATTTAAAATTATGAAAAATATAGTTCTAACAGCAATGGCCGCTTCAGCTGTACTCGTAAGTTGCGGAACCGTACAGTCGCTGGTTCAGAATACATTTCCATACACAACGAACGTATTAGTCTCTACGGGAGTTCCGGCAGATAAAGAAGTTTCTTCCACTGCAACAGCTACCAATGTACAGACATGGTTCGGAGGAAATAACAATGCAAAAATTAAAGATGTAAGAATTTCAGATGCGAAAATTTCTGTAGCATCTCCTTCAGGAGGAAATCTGAGTGCTTTCAAAACCGTTAAAATATACGTGTCATCCAACGGAACAGGAGAAAGATTGATCGCTTCCCGTTCTAATATCTCCACCAATTCTTCCAGCTTAAATCTGGATCTGAACGATACAGGATTTTTGGATGAAATTGTAAAAAGTTCAGGATTGACGGTAAGAACAGTATATGAGCTGAAAAATCAGACCTCTTCAGATATGAATATCAAAGTAGCTCTTAATTTCAGCAGCGTTCCCGCAAAATAATTCTATAAAAACTTATCATAAAAAACCCTCTTTCAAAAATGAAAGAGGGTTTGGTGTGAAGTAAAATGTATAAAAATCTATTATTTTAAAGTTTTGTCAATTTCTCAACAACTCTTCTTTGGCCTTCATTGATATTGATAATATACTGACCCGTTGGCAGCTGGGAAATGTCAATTTTTTCATTAGGTAAAACCGAATTTTTCATTACGGTACGCCCCTGAAGGTTGATAATCTCAACATCTAATTTCTTATTTTCACTGCTTTGAATAGCAATAGAAGTGCTGGATGGATTAGGATAAATTTTAACCTCTAATGCAGGTAAAGTCTTAATAGGTGCTGCGAAGTTACCCTCCAGTTGAAGAATAGCATTCTTCACATTAGGAAGAGGCCCGATCTTTTGACCAGTCACAGTTCCTCCTTGGGGAATTCCTGTTGAAATTAATAAGTTTTTCATCGCTGAAGGTGTTAAATATTGACCTGTAGTTTGACGATAGAAAGACTGTATCAAAATTGCTGCAGAAGATACTACCGGAGTAGCGGAACTGGTACCGCTGAAATAATTATAGGTTCTGTTGTTATCATTATCATATTTTGCATACGATCCGTAACCTGCCGCTATCACGCTGCTTCCCCATCCCTGAACATCCACTCTGTTTCCGTAAGTACTGAAACTTAATTTTGAATGGGTGGTATTGGGTGATCCCGCTCCTACAATAATTGCACCGCTGTTTCCTCTTGCAAGATAGGTGGCGTAAAACGGATCATCCAGATTCTGATTGCCATTCCCTGCCGCTGCAATGATAATGATTCCCGAATCAGTAGCCGCTTTTGTAAGATCCCATATTACTTTATCATACTCTGCAGGACAATACTGTCCGTCTTTTCCGCCAGTCTGCATTTCATATAAAATGATATCTCCGGCCTGAGATGCATTAATAGATCGGCTTACTGCAGAAGCTCGGTTGTATCCCACCGTGGTCCATTCCATATATCCTTTTATTTCAGATGCACTGTAAGCAGCACCTGTAAGTCCGATATTATCTTTTATGGAACCTAAAATACTCACAACTGCAGTTCCGTGGTCGCGGTAATTATTATTCGCTAATCCTGCATTCGGGGAATATCCGGGTTCAAGTTGTATAGAGTTTTGATTGGAAAGCATTTCATGAGTTTTGTAAAAACCATATTCCACATCCCTTACACGAATATTCTGTCCTGTAATGCCTCTTGACCATGCGTATTTGGCATTGATTCCCGGATTGTCATTCAGGTAAGTCTGTAAGCTTTCCAGATCCGGAGTAGCCACAAAGGTATTTACCAGAGGAGGTTCTATAGGCTCGGCACTCATTACAGATACATATTCTATTTCAGGAAATCTCTCAAGAGTATGGATGATTTTCTCTGAAGCTTCTTTGTTTTGAAGGGGAATATCAGCCTTATAAATTCTTTTCAGCTTTTCTACAGACTCTGTTGAATTTCCAATAGCTTTACTGTTTCTGGCCATCTCGTCAAGTTTGTTGTCTGTGAAATCCAGATCATACTTAAACGAAATGTGGTTTTCTCTTGAAAATCTTTCCAGATCAGCGTTTCTGCTGAAAGCTGTTTTTTCTGAATTGATGCCTTTTGAAAAGCATACATAAATAACTGAATTTTTATCATTGGCCATTTTAGGCTGGCTGTCCTGACCAAAAGACAGCGTAGAACAGAACGCAAATAATGCGAAAAGGTTGATTTTTGTTTTCATATTATTTTGTTAAATGGTTGTAAATCAGTTTTGATTTACAACAAAAATAGTAATAAAATAAAAACAAATCACATTTTTGTGAATTTATTTTCACTTTTTCACTTTTCCTTATATATTGGGGATTCCATCGTTTATGGATGGTAAAGCTTACCGGTTTTTAATACTTTCGAGGGGTAAAACACGTGAGTTTTATGCTTACTAAATCAAAAAAAACGTTTCAGATGAAACGTTTTGGATATGTATTTTATGTATTTGCCTCTGTTGAGTTAACTTTTGGTCATCGAATCCATTACAATGGTAACAGGTCCGTCATTGATGAGAGAAACCTTCATGTCTGCTCCGAAGATTCCGCTTTCAGTTTTTAATCCGGATTGGGCCACTGCTTCCTTAAAATAATCAAAAAGAGGGATGGCCTTATCTGGTTTTGCCGCTTTTATGAAAGAAGGTCGATTCCCTTTTTTATAATCTGCAATCAATGTAAACTGACTGATGCAAAGGATTTCTCCTGAAATGTCCTTCACAGAAAGATTGAGCTTATCATCTTCATCCCCAAAGATTCTTAGATTTAAAACCTTTTGTACAAGCCAGTCTGCATCTGTTTTTTCATCATTTTCATCCACACCCACCAACAGCATTAATCCCTTTCCGATTTCACCAACAATTTTTCCGTCTACTTTTACGCTGGCTTCAGAAACTCTTTGTATAACGATCTTCATATATTCTAATAATAAACATTTAAAGTTTTGCTTGGGGCATCGTAGCTGTATGGGTAAGTTTTAGGAGGAAGAGATGTTTTAGCTCCCGACTCCGGCTGTCCCGTACTTAAGATCCATCTTGTATTATCCTGAGGACATATAATGGCAATATTGTCTTTTACCTCAAGAGTCGTATTGTTATCAGGACATATATGAGGAGCGTTCCTGTCATACACTTTAAAGCCGTTGGCTGTTCGGACAATAATAAGTCCTCTGGTTCCGGACTGTTGCTCGTTCACATAAATCCAGCCGTTGATGTTGTTTAAAGCATAGTAAGCAGGCAGATTTAGATTCAGTGATACATTAATAGGAACATTGGGAAAGCAGCTCACAGTATCTTCTCTGCTTCCACATGAGTTTATGGATAAATTACTGATAATCAATAAAATGAAAATAGATAAGATTGAAAAAGTTTTTTTCATTTCAATTTAAATTTTTATATATTTGTAGAAATTAAACGATTACAACACGAAAACATTGTCCGGCAAATGTCGGATTATTTTTTTATACTAAAACTAAATTTTGAAAATTATGGCAAGCTATGTAACTAAGGAGGGCCTAGAGAAAATGAAAGCTGAGCTGGAACAGTTGGAAACTGTGGAGAGACCAAAAATTACTCAGCAGATCGCAGAAGCTAGAGATAAAGGAGATTTATCGGAAAATGCAGAATACGATGCGGCTAAAGAGGCTCAGGGGATGCTGGAAATGAGAATTTCTAAGCTGAAAGATGTTATCTCTACTTCTAAAATTATAGACGAAAGCCAATTAGATACTTCAAAAGTTTCAATCTTAACGACAGTGAAACTTAAAAATAATGCTACCAAGCAAGAGCAGGTATTTACATTGGTACCGGATAATGAAAGCGACCTGAAGACAGGAAGAATTTCTGTGAACACACCTATCGCAAAAGGTCTGTTAGGAAAAGCTATTGGCGAAATTGCTGAAATTACTTTACCTAACGGAAACAAACTGTCTTTTGAAGTATTAGATATCTCTTTATAGTCTGATACCCCTTTCTATTTCTAAACTTCTAAATACTAACCCAAACTTCTGATAAAATGAGCACTATATTCACAAAAATCATTAATGGCGAAATTCCCTCTTATAAGATTGCAGAAAATGAAGACTTTATTGCATTCTTAGACGCAATGCCTTTGGTGAAGGGACATACTTTAGTAGTACCCAAAAAAGAAGTGGATTTGATTTTTGATCTTGAAAGTGAAGAATACAAAAACCTTTGGGGATTTGCCCAAGAGGTAGCCAAGAAGATCAAAACTGCAATTCCATGTGTAAGAGTAGGAGTAGCGGTGGTAGGACTTGAAGTTCCTCATGCACACATTCATCTGATTCCTTTAAATAAGATGGAAGACATGAATTTCAGAAATGAAAGATTAAAATTAACGAACAAAGAATATACAGAGATTCAAAACTCAATTATTAATTCTTAACAAACCAGAAAATCGTAAAAAAGTAATTTTTTACGATTTTCTTTAACATATACATATATATTATATCATATGAACTCAAACCAATGTTCTTTCTGTGGCAGAAAAAGAAATGAAGTGCAGATGCTGATTTCTGGCCAGAATGGTTTTATTTGTGAAAATTGTATAGAGCAGGCACATGCTATCGTAAAAGACGGTGCATCAAAAGCAGGGTATTCACCTGCAGACAGCATGGAGGAGCTTAAAAAACCAAAAGAGATCAAAGAATTCCTGGATCAGTATGTGATTGGTCAGGATCAAGCGAAAAAGCAGCTTTCCATTGCTGTATATAACCACTATAAAAGATTGCTTCACGCTCAGGATGAAAACAGAGAAGTAGAGCTTGAAAAATCGAACATTATCATGATAGGGGAGACAGGAACAGGTAAAACTCTTTTGGCAAAAACAATTGCCAGAGAGCTTAATGTTCCTTTCTGTATTGTGGATGCTACTATTTTAACAGAAGCTGGATATGTGGGAGAAGATGTTGAAAGTATTCTTTCAAGACTTCTGATGGTAGCAGATTATGATGTGGAAAAAGCTGAAAAAGGAATTGTTTTCATCGATGAAATTGATAAGATTGCCAGAAAATCAGATAATCCAAGCATTACAAGAGACGTTTCAGGAGAAGGAGTACAGCAGGGATTATTAAAACTATTGGAAGGAAGTATCGTAAATGTTCCGCCACAAGGAGGAAGAAAACATCCGGATCAGAAATATATCCAGGTAAATACCCAGAACATCCTGTTTATTGCAGGAGGAGCTTTTGACGGGATCAAAGAGATCATCGAAAGAAGAATGAACAAACAGGCAATCGGCTTCAGCTCTGAAAAAATTAATAAAACTGGCGAAGACGAATATATATTAACAAATATTAATGCAATTGATCTTCGTACTTTCGGATTAATTCCGGAACTTTTAGGAAGATTTCCAATCATCACTTACCTTGATAAACTCACGAAAGAGACGTTGGTAAGAATCATGAAGGAACCTAAAAATTCTATTGTGAATCAATTTGTGGAACTTTTTAAAATGGATGGCACAAATTTGGTAATCACAGACGGAGCAATTGAAAAAATCGTAGAGGAAACTATTGAAAAAGGATTAGGGGCAAGAGGGCTTAGAGGGACCACCGAAAAAGTTCTAGAAGACTATATGTTTTCAATAGGAGAGGAGAAAGAGATCGTCTTAACCGAAGATAATGTTTTGATTAATAGATAAAATATTTTTTTTTTAAGAAAAATAATAATACCTTTGCGGGTGAAGATTGTATTAACACACAAATAATTTATACAATGAGAAAAAGTTTATTTGCTATAGGTCTTTTAGCAATTAGTTATTCTGTTCAGGCGCAGATACTATGTCATGTTGACACTAATGCTAATATGTATGTGAGCGAAGGCACCCTAGTTTATAGCGGTGGAGGTGTACAAACAAAGGGTAATGGCCTTTTGGACGTGCATGGAAATATCATGGTTGTAGGATCTGCTACAGATGGTTTTAAGACAATTGATGCTGGCGGTGCAGATAAGACTGACGGCGGAAATATTATCTTAAGACTTAACACTCCTGCTTCTTTTGCTACTTCCACGTATGGCCAGTTGTACATCGATGGACTATCCCAGTCCAATATTACAGGTATTGTAACTAAAGAATACAGAACTACAAGTCATGGTACCGGTAATTATTTTCAACAAGTTGCATTACCTTTCTCAGGTAAAGCTTTCAATTCATTATCTACTGAACTTGGTAAAACGTTCAATACCACAAGACACGGAGCTAACGCTAACCCGATTCTGAAATGGGATAATATGAATGCTGTTGCTATTACTACGTTGAATTTAGCGCCTACCTCAACCACTTGGGATGCTACAGGTTATTATATGCTAAAGGTTAACAATAATGACTGGAATCCAGGTGCTCCTATAAATACCCCTCCAGGTGCGGCTGGTCCTGTATTTAATATTAATGGAAAACCATATGCTCCTTATGCCAGTGCTCTAACATTACAGAACGCTGGGAAATCTAATTTAGGTACTTCTAACGTAGTATTTGGAACCAACGGTAATGCTGTAAACCAGTACAATGAAAAGTACAATACTTATCTTGATGATAGTTTTGAGTTTACTACAACTCCGTGGGCAGGAACATTTGGACAAAACTGGTATCAATTCGGAAACCCTTTCCTTACCAATATAGATTTAGCTAGTATTGGATATACTGAAGGTGGTACTATAACTGACGGAAATGCCGTGAAAAATATCTGGGGTGTTGAATATAACCCAGGTACAGTTGTTACTCTTTCAAATGGTTCTACTTACGCTACAGGAAATAAGGTAGTTACTTACGTTCCAACAGGAGATGGAGTAGCTCCACTTGTTGGTGACGTAGATTTGGTAGTGGTAAAACCTATGCAGTCGTTTAAAATAAAGTTAAGAGATAATACACTTCAGACTTTAAATTTTAATACACTAAGAAGATTCAAGTCAACAGCAAGAACTTCAGGTACTGATTATAATGTGAATGCTGCTAAAATGGCTAATGGCAAGACAGTAAGCAATTCAATAAAACAGTTGGGGGTAATTGGTCTTGATGCCAATGGAAAAGAACTTTCCAGAACATATTTTGTTGTTTCTCCAGCATTAACAACAGGACACCAGATTTCTGCTGCAACTTCAGTTCAGGCTTCAGCCGGTATCAATCTTATTGGTACTTATGAAGAGGCCTTGAATGGTGGGTATGATACTAATAATCAAAACTATTGGTTATATATCAACGAAGCTAATGAAAATAACTTCCTGGGTAAGAATGTTAAGTTAATGAGCTATTACGACCAGGTGAAGTCTTATAAATTCGAGATCAGAGAAAATGCTGAGTTAATTCCAGCTGGCGCACACCAGTTATCTTCAGGAATTGGTTTCTACTATAAAGCAGAAAATGGTAATGTAATAGAAGCAAAACAAGGAGATGTTGTAGCTGTAACGAATGCAGAAGCTAACTTGTACTATGGAGAACCAAGTAATCTTACTCTAGGTACAGGTAAAACAACTCAAGGTATTTCTAAAACACTTGTGGTTTACGATCCATCAATTACAAATTATATTGTTAGATTTGATCCAAACTGGAAAAAAGCAGACATTCAAGTTTATGATATGAGTGGTAAACTGGTAATCTCTAAAAAAGCGGTTGAAACTTCCAGAGATTTTGTAATCGAGCTAGATGGCTCAGTTAAAAATTCATATGTTGTAAAAATCGTTTCTGATAAGGGAGAAACTGTTAACACTAAAATCTTAAAATAAACCACATGAAAACTATTAATAAACTAGTACTGGCAATTTTCCTATGTGTTGTATCTCTAGCAAACGCTGGTCCACCATCGCCACCGCCATCAGGAGGTGGAGGGGGAGGAAATGGATCGGGATCACTTGCCTCACCCATTGATATGTATGTATATGTACTGGGTATCGTAGCAATAGGATTTATTGTTTACTTTACAAAAAAGTACAAGAGCGTAAAAGCATAAAATTTTATTAAAATAATATTAAACTCTCTGATTAGTCAGGGAGTTTTTTTATTTTTACTCTATGAAAAAGATTTACACGCTATCTGCGGTTTTGGCTGCATTTGCTTTGCAGGCTCAATTTACTGTTACCATTCAGGCTCCTACAGATTTTAAAGATCAGGACGCCATCTTATATACATTAAACGGATCAAAAGATATTATTGTTACCAAAGAACAGAGTAAGAATAGTACATGGACTTTTAAATACCCAAGCAACTATATGGGGATGATGAAAGTTTATTTCCCGGGTTCTAACAACACGGTGAGTTTTATTTCTGAAAATAAGAATGTGAATTTTAAACTGGATATCCAGAATAATAAAGTCAAAGATGTTATTTATCTGGATGAAGCAAATAATCTGATGAGTAAGCAGCAGGAAGGCTCACAAAAGAAAGAGCTTATTTTGCCGGCTTTAGCACAGATCAAAGAATATTACAAAGACAATACGGATTTTGGAAAAGCTCTGAAAACAGAAATTGACAGACTTTCCGGAGCTTCAAGTTCTATTGATGCTACGCAACATCCATTTATAGCTTATTATAATACGAATTACAGCAAGTTCCTTTCCAACTCACCTGATTCTGTTAAAAAAGTAGACCAGGAAGAAATAGTTAACTTTCTGGACAAATCCGGAGATATGCTTGAAAGCTCATCTTTATTGAGACCAGTATTGGTAGCTTATCTGAATTCAGGAGGAAATACCAATGTGGCGGCTTCTGTGGATAAACTATTAGACCGTTTAAAAGTAGAGACTCCAAGAGGGCAGACGGTATTATCAGAATTGATTGATATTTTTGATGTATATCAGATGGAGGAATATAAGAGCAAATATCTGTCTCTTGCCAAAAATCTTAAGTGTACTATCACTGATAGACTTGCTTCTACATTGAAATCAAATGCGAACATTGAAATGGGGGCTGTTTTTCCTAATTATAAGTTCCAGTCACCGGTTAATACCACTGCGAAATCATTACACGATATAAAGGCTGATAAGAAGGTGGTTGTATTCTGGTCATCTACATGCTCACACTGTGAAAGTGAACTTCCAAAACTGTTGGAAAAATATAATGATCTTAAATCAAAAAATATTCAGATTGTAGGGTTGTCTTTAGATGTGGATAAGAATTCATATACTAAAAAAATTGCTGCATTTCCTTGGGTGAATGATTCAGAATTGAGAGGTTGGAACAGCAGTTACACTGATTTATATAATATTCATGCAACTCCTACGTATTTTATTTTAGATGCTAACAATAAGATAATCAGTAAACCAGATCATGTTGGAGATGTTTTGGAATATTTTAAGGTAAAATAATTTTGGAGGTAAAGAAATATTTTCTATATTTGCACCACCAAAACGGCGAGGTAGCTCAGTTGGTTAGAGCGCAGGATTCATAACCCTGAGGTCACGGGTTCAATTCCCGTCTTCGCTACAAAAAACCGCAATCATTGATTTAATGATTGCGGTTTTTACTTTTAAAAGATTCATAACTTCACCTTCGAATTCTCTCAAAAGATTTTCTTTTGTAAGGATTTTTGTCTTTCTATAAAACATTCAGGGAAAATAATGACTGCTTCAAATTTATTATAGTTTTTATCAGAGTTTTCTTTTTTAAGACAGACTCATGGTTTTATAGTTCTCGTATTCGTCTTATTGTTGCCCTTTTTTGAAAGATCTTGTTTTTTATACCCAAACCCTTTACTTAACTAAATAGTGCTTGTAATCTCCTGTTTTAAACGAAGAAATAAGATAGGGATTTTCTGCAAACCATTACTGGTATTGTAATTTTAAAATATACGATAAAATAAAACCCGCCTTACAATCTGTAAAGCGGGTTTTATTTTTTGTTCAGGTGATTTTATCATACCTGATATCCCAATAGCTTTCTGATCTGATAAAAGAATCTTTCAATCAGTCGCAGATCCTGTGTTACAATCTCTGCACTTCCTCTAAGCTCTTTATCGAATGTAAGCGTTTTATTGTAGCTTGTTTTTAATCCTTTTGGTAAAATCACATCTACATAGTAATTTCCTTTTTCATCAGGAATCAGAGATATGTTCTGCACCTTTCCTTCGATGATACCATATTCCTGGAATCGGTAGTTGTCTAGTTTTATTAATACCTTCTCGCCTGGGGTTATTTTTCCTGAGTTGGTTGTAGGAACAGACATTCTGCCTACTAGCTGCTCTTTATTTTTAGGAAGAATAGAAATGATGGGTTCGCCTACTTTTACAAACTGATTCTCTCCAAAAAACTGTTGGAAACTGGCAACGCCGTCAGTGGATGAAATAACAAGATAGTTCAGCTCCCACTGTTTTAACGATTTTCGCAGCTGCTCAAGAAGCTGTAAGGTTTGTGAAGAATAGGTAATTCTATCTTTTTCTGTATTAATGGCAGTTCCGCTTTTGGTTTTATTCAGATTGGAAACTCCTTCATCCATTTGTGATATGGAGATTTTAATATTCTCAAGGTTTTGCTGGGCCTGAAGATATTTGATCTTCTCGTTTTCAAGTTCCATCGCTGAGATAACTCCTTGGTTGAATAATTCCTGAGATCTGCTGAAGTTTTTCTTAGTGAGATCATATTTTATGGATTCCAGGTTTTTCTGCTGTTTTAACGTTGCAATTCTTATTTTATATTCAGAAATACTTTGATTGGCAGCAAGGTTTTCAGGTGCATAAGGTTGAAGTCTTGTAAAAAGCGCTTCATCCTGAAATGCTTTCGCAAAGCTGTTGTATTCTCCTTGTAATTCTCCCAGTTTGAATCTCGATGCCTGAGCAATAGGGAAGGTATATAATTTATCAGGTGTAATGGAATCTACCAGGTTTTTCAATTCTAAAATATCCTTGTAGTTTGCAGTAGACTGCATCACCATTAAAACGTCATTCTTTTTAACTTCCTGATGATCTTTTATGAATATTTTTTCAATTTTGGAGCTGGTTCTTGCTTCTATTTTCTCCGGCGGATTCTGAGAAGTTACAATAATGGGTGCCGGTACAAATTCCGGATATTTTATGATGTAGCTCATTAAGAGAATAAGCAGGAGGATAATGAATATAACGGTATTTCCCCAGCGGATCATCCAATGTGGCGGCTGGGTAAGAATATCCTGTACGCTCTCAGAGCGGAGTTCTATATTGTCTAAAACGTCTTCTTTCATTGTTCTGAGGTAAAATTTCCCATCATTTTAAAGGGGAATATAATTTAAATAATTGGGCAGATTCCATCACACTATGATGGTGGAGGAATATCTGCCGGATATCAAAATGTTTTTATATTAAGCTTTTCTGATTCTATTATAACTTAGCTTCCTAGTTCAAGCTGGTTTCTTACAAGTCTGTAATATTCGCCTCTTAGATCTACCAATTCAGCATGGCTTCCTTCTTCTACCACCTTTCCCTGATCCAGTACAATGATTTTATCGGCATGTCTTACTGTGGAAAGTCTGTGGGCAATGACAACAGCTGTCTTGCCTTTGAAGAACTGCTCAAGATTTTCCATAATCACTTTCTCGTTATTGGCATCCAGTGCAGATGTTGCTTCATCAAATAAAATATATTCCGGAGATTTATAAACGGCTCTTGCGATAAATAGTCTCTGCTTCTGACCTCCACTGACTCCAACTCCTTCATTTCCGATTTTCGTGTTATAACTTAGCGGAAGGCTTTCTATGAATTCTTTGATATTGGCAATGTCTACAGCACGTCTCAGCTTTTGTTTGTCAATATGATCTTCACCAACAGCAATGTTATTGGCAATGGTATCATTGAATACATAACCTTCCTGCATTACCACTCCACAATGATCTCTCCAATACCTGGGAGAAATATTTTTCATATTGGTATTCCCGATTTTAATCTCACCTTTATCCGGATCATAAAACTTCATCAGCAGTTTCAGCAGTGTTGTTTTTCCGCTTCCGCTGGCTCCTACAATAGCTGTTGTCTGCTGATATGGAATGGTAAGGCTTAAGTTTTCAAAAACCGGAACATCGGAACCAATATATCTGAATGACATATCTCTGATCTCGATATCTTTTTTGGGAAGATCTGTAACATAATGCTCATTTTTATCTTCTTCATCATCTTTATCGTGAATTTCTCCTAGTCTTTCAAGGGAAATTTTAGCATCCTGAGTCTGCTTGATAAAATCGATAAGCTGTAGAAGCGGGCTGTTTAGCTGCCCAATGATGTATTGAACAGAAAGCATCATCCCCAACGTAAGATTTCCACTTAAAACGAGCTTTGCAGAAAGGAAACTCACCAGAATATCTTTCATCTGATTGATAAAGTTACCTCCAACAGATTGCCACTGCTCTAATGAGAGTGATTTTATTCGGATTTTAAATAGTTTTACCTGAAGAAATTCCCAGTCCCATCTTTTTTGTTTCTCAGCATTATGCATTTTAATTTCCTGCATACCGTTGATAAGCTCGATTACTTTACTCTGTTCCTGAGATACCTGAGAGAATCTCTTATAGTCAAGTTCTTTTCTCTTTTTCAGGAAGAAAGTGATCCAGCCAACATATAATACGGCTCCTACAAGATAAACAATGAAAAGCCTGTAATCATAAAATAATAATACAATACTGAAGATAATAAGATTGACCAATGAGAATAATGTATTCAATGAAGAGCTTGTTAAAAGCTGTTCAATTCTGTGGTGGTCATTAATCCTCTGCATAATATCTCCGGTCATTCTTGTATCGAAGAAACTTATAGGAAGCTTCATTAATTTGATAAAGAAATCGGAGATGATCGATATATTAATTCTTGCTGAAAGATGGAGAAGGATCCAGCTTCTGATAGTCTCAATTCCCATTCTTCCCAGGAACAGCATAATCTGTGCAAGTAACACCACATAGATAAAATTAATATCCTGGTTCTGTATCCCGACGTCTACAATACTCTGGGTAAGAAACGGGAATATCAGAGAAAGTAAACTTCCTCCTAAAAGCCCTATGGCTAGCTGTACAACAAGCGTTTTATACTTAAGAAGATATTTGGAAAGGAATGTAAAGCTTGCCTTACTTTCTTCAGCATCAAATTCTGTCTGAAAGAATGCCGGGGTAGTTTCAAGAATCAGGACAATTCCTTCTTCTGTATTTTCGTTGGCATTTTCTCCAATCCAGGATTTGATGAATTCTTCCCTGGTATAAGTGATGAGCCCATAACTGGGATCTGAAATATATACTTTATTGTTTTTGTCAATTTTGTATACTACCACAAAATGGTTTTTATTCCAGTGTGCTATACAAGGGAAAGAAACCTCTTCTGTGAGGGTGTTGAAATCAATCTGGACACCCATTGAGCGGAATCCGAGGTTTTCTGCGGCATCGCTCAGCCCAAGAAGGCTGCTTCCTTCACGTGTTGTTTCGGAAAGGTTACGGATCTGTTGCAGGGATATACTTTTACCATAATACTTACTTACGATCCTGAGACATGTAGGGCCGCAGTCTTTGGTATCTGGTTGCTTATAAAAAGGAAACTTTTTTTTCAAAACTACTACTCATTATAAAATGCCGTCAATGAATGACGACATTTTTACTTTAATTCAATTATAATTCAATGAAATGGTAAACAGGAAATCGTCCCATTGGTCACCGTTTTCTACTCTTTTACATCTTTTCAGATGGTTATTTTGTTTTTCCTAAGATAGTGAAATTTTTAAATGGATGAGATTTATTTATTATATCTCATCATCCTCTATTAATTCATCAATAAAGAATAAAATATCTTCACGATCATATTTGTCAGGGAACTGATATCCGTTGATGATAAAGATCGGAGTAAAGTTTAATCCTGCATTACTGTTTTCATTGGTCATCTCCACCATTGGGTTAAGGTTTTCTGATGTTACAGTTCCTCCTGAAAGAGCATTGATTTTGCTTTCATCCTTGGTTTCGAACCATTCTTCTACTGCATGTAAAAACTCTTTTTCAGGTCTATTATGGTAAATATGAGTTAAGTCTGAAAGAAGCTGTGTGTACTTTTCAGGAGCTCTGTCCGGGGTATAATTAAATCTCATCTGCAAAGAAAGAGTATCCGGATATTTCTCCAAAAGACCTTCTATCAGTTTATGAGCATCTTTACAGAAACCACAATATGGATTGGAAACGATAGAAATACGAAGTTTAGCATCTCTTTTTCCAACAGCAAAAGTTTCAGTATCCTGAAATTCTATTTTGGGATTCTGTTCCATCTGGTTTTTGAACAGCTCATAATTTCTTTTGAATCTAAGGTTTTTTGCATTTGATTTTTGAAGTGTTTCCTTTTGCTCAAGTAGCGTGTTGAAATAGATCACTGCAGAGAATACAAGAGCCCACAGAATGACAGTCAATAAAAGCGTTCCCACACTGAATGACAGATTCTCGAAAAATAAGCTGCTTATTACAATTTGTCCTGTCAGGATTGAAATAATTAAAAGACATACTCTACAGAATGTTTTTTCTACAAATGCCTGGATGTATAGAGAGTATCCGATGGCAAGTACAGAAACGAATGTAAATCCTTTCACGATATAAGCTGTTGCTGGTAAGAACAGACCCAATACGGCAAGTCCTGCAAAATAGATAAGAGAAAAATCTGCAAATTTTAACCCTAAAATACTGGTTTTATCCTGTTTGATAATCTTATCACATGAGTTGGCTGTCTGGCTTGCTGCAGCCCCTCCGCCTCCGCATATACTTCCGATGACAGTAGAGGTATTTCCGAATTTCTGATTGAAAATTTCCAGAGAAATATAAACGCCTGCTAATGAAAGAACATTAAAGAGAGCTTCATAAATGGTTTGGCTAATAAAGGAATAAGCAAGAACAGCAGCAAAAATGATGTAAAGAACCGGTTTGAAATTGAAGGTCAGTTTGCTTTCTGCATTTTCAGTTTTTTCAAAAAGGAGTACGAAATCTGTTGATTTAGTATAAAGTTCTTCTTTGCCTAAGGTCTTTGCTTTTTCTGAATATACTGAATAATTACTTCCTGACTTCTTTACCAGAGAAAATGAATTCTCAACAATAGCAATAAATTCTTCCGGAAGTTCATCCCAATATTCTTTGTCAAGTTCATAAGCATCATTTTTTATTCCCATAAAGTTCAGAGTATCACTGAATGCCAGTGCAGATGGGTAATTAGGATGGGAGTTGAACTGAAAAATAAATTCCTGTTTATCGAGTTTTAGATGGTTAATTAGTTTGTCAAAAATCATATTAATATTTTTATCTAAAATACACAGATGTTTTAAATATACAAAAAAAATTTTCCTTTATTAGTGAGATATAAGTGGGTATTGATAGATTTTATTTGATCCTCAGTATTTTATTCTATAGGATTGTAAGCTAAAAACCCGTTTTACAACACAAAATTGTAGAGATGGATCTCTTTCTAGAAATCCTGTAGTATTCGGTGTTTTGATATCTGTAGCAGGTTTTGTTTTAAGAGAAATAAATGATATTCTTACAGGTTGTATTTTGAAATTTTCAGGATGAAGTTTACAATAAACTTTACTTATGTGAGTGAAATGCTCTTTTATTTAGGTAAAAACAGAATTAATAATAGCCTCAAAAATGATTCAGATATTTCGCAATTTTTGAGGTGGAAATTTTAGAAATATCACATCAAATACTATAGATAACTCCAATTTTTAAAATAGCAAAAACAGGATAGAAATAGAATGTTTTTTATCTAAGTAAATGTTTTGTTTTTTGAATTTTTCGTAGGTTATATGGATTTAAACCTTGTTTTGGACATTGGATGTCGTTGTTTTGTGTGTTTTGTGACAAGATGGAATGAACTCAAAAAAACTTAAAAAATCATAAAGTTTTCATAAAGTTTTAAAAAAGGATGGAAATGTTTTTGTATTTATAAAATATGTCGTACTTTTACATCGCCTTGAATGAGGGAACAAGTCAAGGTAATAAATTTTTTTTCATCATTTGTGTTTTTAGAATCGTATCGCCTGATACGATTCTTTTTTTATGTTTTCTCATAATTTAAAAGAAGATCTATAAAGTAAGAATACGTGACTGAACCTTCCTGCTGATTGCTTTTCAGAAACAGATTATTGGTAAATCCAAAGAAATCATCCAGCCAACCCTGGTGACGGAAAATGAAGCTTTTTTCATAAGCACGATCTCTTTTCATTGCTGGAGAATAATGGTGAAGAATATTCTTTACAAATTCAGGATCTTCCTCTGCAATGAATCTCAAAAGGCTTTTTAAAGTGAATAACTCTGTACTGTATTTTAACTCCGGATTGTCGGAATGAATCCCTATCAAATATCCCACAAAATTAGCCTCCTGTTCTCTTGCGAAGCCTAATTGATGAGAGCTTTCGTGGGCGGTTGTGAAGGGAATGAAAGTATGAGGTAATTCAGAGTTATACTGAGCTTCTGCGGTAAAGGGATTATAGTATCCGAGAATACCTGTAAAATTCATTACATTCTTGAATAAACTGGGTTTGATATCCAGTATCTGAGGAGCTCTTTTATCCGAAATATAAGAAGGTAATGTTGTCTGCTGATTCAGGATTTCCTTTTGGATAGAAGTTAGGTCAGTGATGATAAAAACGCCCTTATTGTCCTCATGAACAGACTGTCGGGTTTGTCTGCATTTTTCAAGATAGATAAGAGCCAGTTTTTTTGCCTTATTCACATTGGGTTCTTCCTGGCTTGAAAGTTTTTGAATAATAGGAGTCTGGAAATACAACATTCCCCAAAACACCTGATAAATGAAATAAAACACATTCATCATGATCAGTATCTTTATCATCGAATTATTTCTTCGTTGCTTTTTGAATAAAGTGATGAAATAATATAAAAGAAAAGCTGCCAGAATAATGTAAATCAAATCTCCAACAGAAAACGGAGCCCAGCTGAACAGCATCTGGTGAGCTCTTTTCTGAAATTCAAAAAAGCTTTCAAAAAAAGAAACCATCACTTTGGATTTTGAGAATCCATAGAACAAAAGAAATTGGGCAAGTAATACACCTGCCCAAAACCTCTTTTTCTTATATATTTTTGTCGTTATATTAATGCCCATTACCTTTAGATAATTTATCCAGATCAATGCCCTGAGCCTTCAGAATTCCACTTACACGGATTGCATAGAATGCAAGATAAGCAAAACAAATAACCCCTACGATATAACTGAAATGAATATTCGTTAGATCGGCAATATACCCTTGTATAAAGCTTACGATACCTCCACCCATAATCATCATAATAAGATATCCTGAACCTTGATTGGTGTGTTTTCCAAGTCCGTTAATTGCCAATGCGAAAATACATGGCCATAGAGTAGAGCAGAAAAGACCTACACTGGTGAATGCATATACAGATACCATTCCGGTAGTAAACATACCAACAAGTAAAGCTGTGATCCCTGCTAAAGAGAAGATCAGAAGCATTCTTGCCGGGTTTCCTTTACTTAAAATATCACAGATAATCATTGCAATAATGATAAATCCATATACATAGAACGGAGAAAGATCATGATGAGCAAGTGCGTTTACAAATAAAAATACCCCAAATGCAAGATAAGGTGCTAAGAACCTTAAGACCTTCTTGAATCCTGCGTTTACGTCAAATGCTTCTACAGCACCTGTCCAACGGCCAATCATTAATGATGCCCAGTATAGAGAGATGTAAGGAGCTACATCTTTTGTTTCAAATCCTAGATTTTTTTCCATATAGGCAGGAAGATTACTTGCCGTAGAAACTTCTACTCCTACATATACGAAGATGGCGATCATTCCCATGACCAATTGAGGATACTGGAATGCTGATTTTCTGTGCTCTCCCGGAGTTGTGTCATCTGTATCCTCAGTGTTAGTAGGAGTTACAGCAGGAAGAGAAGAAAATTTAAGCATTAAAGCTACAAGTGCGAAGGCTGCTCCCAATATCAGGTAAGGTATTTTTACACTTTCTATACTTGCTTCTGTATTGGCAGCACTTGCAGAACCAAAAATGGCAAATGCAACGATAAGCGGCCCGATGGTTGTCCCTAGGTTGTTGATTCCCCCGGCCATTGTTAATCTCTGAGATCCTGTTTCTGTAGGGCCTACCTCAATCGCAAGCGGATTGGCAACAATTTGTTGAAGAGAGAATCCTAAACCTACAATAAATAATCCGGAGATCATTAAAGGGAAAGAATGCATATTGGCGGCAGGGTAGAACAGTAAGGTTCCCAATGCGGAAATCAAAAGTCCTACAATAAGGCCGTTTTTGTACCCGATTTTGTTGATCAAATCCTGTTTCAGACTCTTTGATACAATCATATAAATTAAAGAACCTACAGTATACGCTACATAAAAGCATATCTGCACCAGCATACTTTCAGTTTGAGATAGATTGAAGGCTTTTTGAAAAACTGGGATCAGAATATCATTACTGGCTGCTACAAATCCCCAAAAGAAGAATACAGTAACCAACGGAATGAATTGTGCCCAATTGGTTTGTTTAGAATAATTTGACATATTTATTATAGATTTCACAAACAAATATAACTATTTCCTTTCAACGGAATACCTGATTAAGGTTTTTTTTATTGTCTCATAAGCCTCTGCCTTTAAGTCTTTTGGCGAATCTGTAGGCTCCATGATTCCATTGAAATACACTTTTACTCTTCCAGGATAGCCTTTTGAGTTTTCAAACGGGAACATTTCCTTGAGTCCCACAAAGGTATAAACAGCTATAGGAGATTGATGTTTTGAAGACAGCATGAAGGCACCGTCCTTAAAATCATCGAGGATAACAGAAGTGTCGTCAGGTACACCGCCTTCAGGAAAAATAGCAATACTGTTGCCTTCCTCCATCTTCTCTGCGCATCTGCGGTATACATCGGCTCGGCTTTTTGCACTGGCCCTGTCTACCATGACACAAATCCTTTTATATATGGTTCCGAAAATCGGAATCTTTACCAGTTCTTTTTTTCCTACAAAACAAATCGGATGATCTGGAAACAGGATGCAGACAAGCATAATATCCATAATGGACGTATGGTTGGAGATAAAGACATAAGGGATGTTCTTATCTTTTACCTGTTCCGAAAGGTTCGTCAGATCATATCTGAAGCCCATTCCGTAAAACATGCCGAAACACCATAGTCTGACAAGTTTATAGCCGTATTTATAATGCTTTTTATTAAAGGATAAAATATAAACCGGGATTCCAATAATGACTGTCAGAAAAAATGCCAACAGCAGCAGCCAGAATCTCCAGAGATAATTTAAAATTTTTGTCACAGCTTAACCGTTAAAAATTACTTTCTTCTTTATCGAATAATTCAGAATGGAAACCAGCAATATTGCTGCAATTTTGCTGATCATTTCCGGGCTCAAGGTATAAAAAAATAAATTGATATTGTCCTTAAAAATGAAACTGTAGAATATTTGGAAAAAACCTAAGCTGAGTAATGTTGAAAAGAAAGAAACAACCATGAAATAAGCAAACTCTTTTCTCTTCGAATGCTTTCCCCTTTCAAATACAAACCAGATACTCAGGAAGTAGTTGGTAATAATCCCGCAGCTGGTAGAAAAAATATTACTTAAAGGATAATGTATCCCATAGAAGTTGGTTTCCTTTACAAAGAAGTGCGGAAGATAGGTGCTGAAAATCTTAAAGCTGCCTATTTCTATAATGGCACTCAGTCCTCCTGCAATGATGAAGAACAAAACCTGTTTCTGGCGTAAGAGTATTTCTTTCATGTAATGAGTATAAAACTAAAAATCTTTGTCCATACCGGATAGTGTACTGAAGTGATCTATATCCCAGCAGATAAACACCTTAGTGAATTCCTCTTCATAATAATGGTTTTAAAATACCAATAATTACATAGCTTCACAATATGGATATGCAAATTTATAACTATATGTTAAACACTGAAAAAAGTTGTTAAAATATTTTTTTTAATAAAAATTATTTCTAATTTTAATATTCAGAATGATGTAATAATGACCTGATAATAAATTCATTTTCAACTCCTTGTGTTGATGGTTTTTTCTATCTTGTAGTGCACGATTAAGCGCATATACTCCAATATTTTATGACCCAATTATTAATAATATTTGTATGAAAAGTCAAAACAAATACAGAAAATTCCAGCTTCAACAGAAAAATATTGAGGCTCTTGAGAAAGAAAATTCCCGCTTCAAAAGAGTGTATTCTGAATATGAAAATATGTCAAATGAATTGTGGAATCTTGAAAACTCCAACGGAGAACCAGTGCCTGATGATTTTATCAATGCAATGGTATTACAGACTTCCTATCTGGAAGATGAAATAGAAGACTGGCTCTTACAATTCAACGAAAAAAAAACACAAATCAAACATTAATGATTTTAGACAGCTTCCAGGTTGTTTTTAAACGCTAATTGAAGATAAATTCCTAATTTAGCACCCTTAAATTAAAATCTAAAATATGGTTGCTATTGTAGATAGTGGTTCTACTAAATCGGATTGGGTAATACTTGATGACTTTAAGAAGGTTTTTCTGAAAACAGAAACAATCGGTTTCAATCCGAATTTTATCAACAGAGAACTTATCGCTCCTGAGGTGCAGAAAAATAGCAATCTGATGTCCCTTAAAAATTCAATTACCAAGGTCTATTTTTATGGTTCCGGATGTGGTGTGAAAAAAAACTGCGAAACCATAGAGGAAGAGTTGAAGAAGGTTTTTGTAAAAGCAGAATTTATTGTGAAGGAAGATCTGATGGCTGCAGCCTATGCAGCATACAGCGGAAAACCTGCTATCGTGTGCATTCTTGGCACAGGATCAAATTCTTGTTATTTCGACGGGGAAAACGTAAAGATAGAATTACCTTCATTAGGATTTATTATTGGAGATGAAGGAAGTGGCAGTGCTATAGGAAAACAATTGCTGCGCAGATATTTCATGAAAAAACTGCCTTCAGACCTTCGGGCCGAATTTGAAGCCAACTATCTGCTTACCGTAGAGGATGCATTGCAAAATATGTATCATACGACAAGACCAAATGCTTATTTGGCAGACTTTACCAAATTTGTGATCGAAAGAAAAGATCATCCTTATTTCAGGGATATGGTTTTTGAAGAAATGAAAAACTTCTTTGAATACCAGGTAATCCCCTATGAAGAAGCTAAAGACGTTGAAATCAATTTTATCGGATCTATCGCTTATTATTATGAAAATATACTACGTTCTGTAGCTACAGAACTTAATTTAAATGTGGGACATGTTGTGCAGAAACCAATAGAAAGCTTAGTAGATTACCACATTAAATATATACTTTAACAAAAAACCAAATTTTATGTCAAGTAACAACAATCGTGACGAAAAGAACTTTAGCCAGGCAGCGCTAGATTATCATAAAGCAGAACCCAAAGGAAAAATTGAAGTAATCCCATCAAAGCCACACTCTTCTCAAAGAGACTTGTCATTGGCTTATTCTCCGGGAGTAGCTGTTCCTTGTATGGAAATTCATGATAAACCGGAAACTGTGTATGATTATACAGGAAAAGGAAACCTGGTAGCAGTAATTTCTAACGGTACTGCCGTACTTGGACTGGGAGATATCGGTGCTGAAGCTTCAAAGCCGGTAATGGAGGGGAAAGGACTTTTATTCAAGATCTTTGCAGATATCAACGTTTTTGATATTGAGATCGATGAAAAAGATCCGGATAAATTTATTGAAATCGTAAAAGGTATCGCTCCTACTTTCGGAGGGATTAACCTGGAAGATATTAAAGCTCCTGAAGCTTTTTATATAGAACAAAGACTGAAAGAGGAGTTAAATATTCCTTTGATGCATGATGACCAGCACGGAACTGCAATTATCTCTGCAGCTGCATTGATCAACTCTTTGCAGATTGCGAATAAAGATATTGATAAAGTGAAAATGGTGGTGAATGGTGCAGGAGCTGCAGCTATTGCATGTACCAAGCTTTATATTTCATTGGGACTGAAAAAAGAAAACGTCCTGATGTGTGACAGTAAAGGGGTAATCAATCATAAGAGAGAGAACCTTACTCCGGAAAAATTAGATTTCATTGCTCAGACGGATATCGAAACATTAGAAGATGCTGTAAAAGGATCTGATGTTTTTGTGGGATTATCAAAAGGAAACGTAATGACTCCTGAAATGTTGTTGAGCATGAGTGAAAATCCTATTGTATTCGCTTTAGCTAACCCTGATCCGGAAATTGCTTATGACCTTGCCCTTGATACTCGTAAAGATGTAATCATGGCAACGGGAAGAAGTGATTATCCTAACCAGGTAAACAATGTACTGGGATTCCCTTACATTTTCCGTGGAGCATTAGATGTACAGGCTACAGGAATTAATGAAGACATGAAACTGGCTGCTGTACATGCCATTGCCGATCTTGCAAAAGAACCGGTGCCGGAAGCTGTAATTTTAGCATACAACGTTCAGAACTTACAGTTCGGAAGAGAATATTTCATTCCAAAACCTTTTGATAACAGACTGATCACAAAAGTATCAAGTGCTGTAGCAAAAGCGGCTATTGAAAGTGGTGTTGCAAGAAAAACCATTACGGATTTTGAAGAATATGAGCACCAGCTTTTAGACAGAATGGGAAGAGATGAGAGATTGGTAAGAATGATGCAGAGCCGTGCAAAATCCAATCCGAAAAGAATTACCCTTGGAAATGCTGAAGAATACAATGTATTGAAAGCTGCCCAGATTCTTTATGAAGAAGGAATTGCTTATCCAAGTCTTTTAGGAGATAAAAAATACATCAAGGAGCAGATGGAGCGTTACGGAATTACCCTGGATGTTCCGATCATTGATCCAAGTGATGACGATCAGAAAGAAAACAGAAAAAAATACAGAGAAACCCTTTGGAAACTTCGTCAGAGAAAAGGAATGAACGAATACAAAGCAAAGAGATATGTACGTCAGAGAGATTATTTCGGACCTTTGATGCTTAGACATGGAGATACTGATGGTCTTATCGTAGGATTCTCTAAGAATTATACTTCAGTTTTACGTCCTGTTTTGGAAGTTATTGAAAAAGATAAAGGAGTAGATAAAGTAGCGGCCATGATGATGATCCTGTCTGAAAAGAAACCTATTTTCTTCGCAGATACTTCCATCAACCAGAATCCTACTTCTGAAGATCTTGTGAACATTGCTAAAATGGCAGAATTTACAGTGAAATCTTTTGCCATCGAACCAAGGATTGCCATGCTTGGATTTGAAAACTTTGCTGCCATCTCTGAAACTTCTAAAAAAGTAGCAAAAGCAGTAAGTATTCTTCATGAGAAATTCCCTAAAATGGTTGTAGATGGTGAAATTCAACCGGATTTTGCCATGAATGCAGATCACCTGAGTGATTACCCATTCTCAAAATTAGGTACTACACCAGCGAACACCTTCATCTTCCCTAACCTTGAAAGTGCTAATCTTTCTTACAAAATTATAAGAGGGATGAAAGTAGCACAGGTTATCGGGCCCATCTTAATGGGGTTAAAGCAGCCGGTACACGTACTTCAGATGCGTTCAAGCGTAGATGAGATTGTAAACCTTGCTACCATTGCTGTTCTTGATGCGCAAAGAAGAGAGAAAAAATAATACAGAATGGATGGTATTACCGAAAATAAGTAATCCATCTCTCTTATTTAAAAAATGACACTTTAAACCGTGTTCAGATAGTAAAAAGACTCCATATTTTGGAGTCTTTTGTTTTTATGTTAATTCCTTGAATTCTTATTTGAAATTTAAGTTAAAAATCATTCGTACATCAAATGAAAACATTAATTAGTTTAAATTGCTATATTTGGGAGTTTTAAAAATTAATAATGATATTTTCTTTACAAGGCACTGTTCAAGAACTTACGCCTACCTACGCTGTCATTAATGTACAAGGAGTTGGTTACTATGTGGGAATCAGTTTGATGACCTCACAAACGCTGGTTTTGAATCAGCAGACCTTTTTATTTATCCAGCAGATCATCCGTGAAGATGCCCATCTTCTCTTTGGATTTAACACACGTTCAGAAAAAGAAATGTTCAATCTGTTAATAAGCGTTAATGGAGTAGGAGCTGTTTCAGCACTTATTCTGTTGTCAACATTAAGCCTTGATGAGATTGCTTCTGCCATACTTTCCGGAAACAGTGCATTGATCCAAAAAGCAAAAGGAATCGGTGCAAAAACTGCTGAAAGAATTATCGTGGATCTTAAAGATAAAGTACAGAAATACAGTGATCCGAATGCGAACATTTCTGTAATGGCGGATAATAAAATTAAGGAAGAATCGTTATCTGCATTAGAAGTTTTAGGCATTCCTAAACGAACGAGCGAGAAGATTGCGGATAAAATTATAAAACAAAATCCAAGCATCTCGGTAGAAGAATTGGTTAAACAAATCTTAAAAAACATTTAACATTTGGTGGCGAATATTAAGCATCTTAACATATTTTTGTTCCTGTCGTTCCTGTGTATGTCTGTCAGTGCTTTTGCACAGGCACAGAAAGATACAGCGATCATAAGAAAACAATATGAAGTGGCAGACCCTACGAGGTACGAAGCCTATTACGACATAAAAACCGGGATGTACTATGTGTATCCCAAAATCGGAAATACCATTACAGGTCCTCCTACAGCCATGTCTCCGGAAGAGTATAAAGAATATATGCTTGCCAGCCAGACAAAAGCTTATTACAAGGAGAAATCTGATAAATATAACCTTCTTTTCAGAAAAGACAGATCCGATGCGAGAAAACAGGGGCTAATCCCTTCATTGTTAATTAATAACAGGCTTTTTGAAACAATTTTCGGAGGTAACAAAATTGAAATCATTCCTTCAGGGTATGCATCCCTTGATTTTGCAGGACTTTACCAGAAAATAGATAACCCGATGATCCTGCCGCAAAACAGGACCAGTTTTACCTTTGATATCGATCAGCGAATTCAGCTTGGTTTATTGGGTAAAGTAGGGGAAAACCTTCAGTTAAAGGCCAATTATGATACCCAGAGTGGTTTTGCTTTTGAAAACAGAATGAATCTTGTTTGGCAGGCAAAAGGAAGCTGGAAAGATCTTCAAAGTAAAGGTCTTGGAAATGTAGATAAACCCAACGAAGGAGGAGAAGATAAAATCATCAAAAGAGTTGAGTTTGGTAACGTAAATATGCCGCTTTCAACCAGCCTTATCCGTGGTTCACAATCATTGTTTGGGGTGAAAACAGAGTTTCAGTTAGGAAAAACATTTGGAACGGTTGTCCTTTCCCAGCAACAGGGAGAGGCTCGTAATATTGTAGTTCAGGGTGGTGGTGTGATGAACAACTTTAAAGTCAATGCGATTGACTATGAAGAAAACCAGCACTTCTTTTTAGGGCACTATTTCCTGAACAAGTATGATGATGCCTTACTTAATTACCCACAGATCAACTCCACAATCAATATTACCAGAATGGAAGTCTGGGTACTAGATCAGGGGAACAGTAATCTCGCTTATCAAAAAAGTATTATCGGCATCAGAGACCTTGGAGAAGGACCTGGAGGAGTTACTCTGCCGGATAACTCGCTGAACGGATTGTATGATGAGGTATCAGCAGTAGCCGGAACAAGAGAAGCAGGGAAAAATTACAATGCTCTTTTTCAAGGGCATGTCTTCCCGGGAACACCTACTCCCTATAGTAACGGAGAAGAATTTCTTCTTGCTACAAAAGCGAGGAAACTGAATGCTAATGAATTTACCTACCAACCTCAGCTAGGATATATTTCATTAAATCAAAAGCTTAATGACCAGCAGCTTTTAGCCGTTTCCTACTCATATACGGTTAACGGAAGCAATAAAGTATACAAAGTAGGAGAGTTCTCTGAAGAAAGCCCGGTGTTGATCACCAAAGTATTGAGAGTAAACAATAAAGTGAACACTCAATCTCCGATGTGGGATCTGATGATGAAGAATGTTTATTCTATGGATGCAGGACAGGTATCTCCAGATGGTTTTATTCTTAATGTTTATTACAGAGATCCAAAAACAGGAGGTAAAGTAAACTATCTTCCAGACACTCCTGTAAAAGATCAGAACTTATTGAAGTTATTCAACTGGGACCGTCTTAATATGAACGGCGATATCCAGAACAATAAAGACGGAAGTAAAGGAGACGGTATTTTCGACTTTGTCAATGGGATTACCATCAGACCGGAAACAGGAAGAGTGATTTTTACCAAAGTACAGCCTTTCGGTAAATTTCTGGAAGCAAAATTAGGTACAAGTGATCCTCAATATGTATTTCAGGATCTTTATACCAAACAAAAACAACAAGCGTCCGCCAGTAACCTTTCACAGAGGTATACAATGGAAGGCCGTTATAAAGGTGTTCAGGGGCAGGGTATATCTTTAGGTGCAGTAAACGTTCCTCAGGGATCAGTAAAAGTGGCTGCAAATGGAGTACAGCTTACAGAAGGTGTAGACTATACCGTAGATTATATGCTTGGTACGGTTACAATCATTAATGAAAATGTAAAACAGTCCGGACAGGCCATCAATATTTCACTTGAAAACCAATTGACATTTAATACCCAAAGAAAAAGATTCTTAGGATTAAATTTAGAAAGAAGATTTAGTGAAAACTTTATCTTAGGAGGAACGGTGATCAATTACTCTGAGTCTCCACTAACCCAGAAAGTAAATTTCGGACAGGAAGCGGTAAACAATACCATGGCAGGAATCAACTTGATGTACAACAATCAGGCTCCTTACCTTACAAGATTGACCAACAAACTTCCAATGGTGAAAACCGAAGCTCCATCCAACTTAAACTTCAAGATGGAAGCTGCGTATTTGTTACCTGGATTGAATAAAGGCACAAACAACCAGTCTTACATTGATGATTTTGAACAAACAACTTCCAAAATATCATTAAAAGAACCGGCAGCATGGAGCCTTGCTTCAAAACCGGAAAAAAATACACTGCCGCCATTTAATACAGTACCAGGAGATGACGATATAACAAGTGGATATGGAAGAGGATTATTAACATGGTATAATATCGACCCTAGGTTCTGGGGCGTTGGAGGAAAAGCTCCGGCAGGAGTTACCCCACAGTCTGTATCCAACCATGCTTCCAGAAGAGTACAATATTCGGAGATTTATAATAACAGAGATTTCGTAGCAGGAGAACAAACCTTTACGAATACTTTCGATATTTCATATTTCCCTAAAGAAAAAGGACCATACAACGTAAACCCGTTAACAGAACAGGCACAAAGCAGATGGGCGGGGATCATGAGGTCGATCAGTGTTCCCAACTTTGTTACTTCAAACATTGAATATGTGGAATTCTGGATGATGGACCCTTATGCAGATGGTAAAACACTGGGTACTGATCCAAAACTATTACTTCACTTAGGAAACGTTTCTGAAGATGTATTGAAGGATGGGAAAATGCAGTATGAAAATGGATTGCCAACTCCTGGTACACCATCTTCTACAACGAATTCAAACTGGGGAATACAGCCAAAACAACCACCAATTTTATATGCCTTCTCTACAGAAGGAGAGGACAGAAAAGTGCAGGATGCAGGATATGACGGTCTTACTTCTGATCAGGAAGCTATGAGATTCGGAAATACTTTTGTAAACCCGGTAACCAATATTGCTGACCCTGCAGTGGATGACTTTGTATTCTATCTTTCTGATAAATTTACAGGAAGCCAGGCAGCTTCTGTTGTAGAACGATACAAATATTTCAGAAATCCTGAAGGAAACTCAGAAGCCAACTCTCTGAATGTGGCTTCACAAACTCCGGATGCTGAAGATATCAATAAAGACTACAACCTTGATCAGACTGAAAACTATAATCAGTATGTGATCAAACTTGATAAGCAAAGTTTAGCGCTGGGAGGGAACAATATTGTAGATGTAAAAACAGTAAAAGCAACATTCCAGAACGGACAGTCTTCAGATGTTAAATGGTACCTGTTTAGAATTCCTGTAGCAAATTATGATAAAGCTGAAGGAACACACGAAGATGAAGTATTAAATAACGTAAGATTTGCAAGATTGATGCTTGCAGGATTTGATCAGACCTCTACTCTGAGATTCGGAACAATGGATCTTGTAAGATCAGACTGGAGAAAGTATACAGGTAAAATTGCAAGTTTAAATGTTACTAATCCAGAAGAAGGAACAGGAACTGTGACAGATCCTAATTTTGAAATAGGAAGTGTAAATATTGAAGAAAATGCATTGAATCAGCCTCCATATGTATTGCCTCCGGGAATTGACAGACAGGTATTGAGTGGAAATGCAGGAGCACAGAGACAGAATGAAGCTTCACTTTACATGAAAGTGAAAGATCTTAAAACTGAGGCAAGAGGAGTATTCAAAAATACAACGTTGGATATGAGAAGATACAAAAAGCTGAAGCTGTTTGTACACGCTCATGATCCATTGAACAGAGTAATTGGACTGGATGAGAATACCAAATTCTTTATCCGTTTCGGAAGCGATGCTACTGATAACTATTATGAGTATGAATCATCTTTAAGAATGACTCCTACAACAGCAACAGCTCCTATGGAGATCTGGCCAATAGAAAATGAAGTTGATTTTGATGTTCAGAACTTTGTAGATGCTAAAATCAGAAGAGACAAATCTGGTGTTGCTATTACGAATAGAACAGTTGATACAGGATATCAGGAACCGTATAAAAATATTTATATCAAAGGTAGACCGAGTTTAGGAAATGTTACCACCATTATGATTGGGGTAAGAAATGCAGATCCAAGAACAAACTCTACTATATCAAGAGTTCTTTGGGTAAACGAAATCCGTCTTTCTGAAATTGAAAATGATGGAGGGTATGCAGGAAATGCCAGCTTAAACTTCAATATGGGAGACCTGGCAACAGTGAATGCCAATGCCTCATATACCTCAGTTGGTTTCGGGAATATTGATTCAAAACCTGCGGAAAGAACCCAGTCTACTCAATCGGCATTTAGTATTAACACTGCCATTAATGTAGATAAATTCCTTCCTGAAAAAACCGGAGTAAAGATTCCTTTAAATTATTCTTACTCGCAGACTATTGAAGATCCAAAGTACAATCCTCTGGATACCGATGTAGAATTCAGTAAGGCACCCAACAAGGAGCAGTTGAAAAAAGTAGCGAGAACATATACTCAGCAGAGAAGTATCGGAGTTGTCAACATGCATAAAGAAAGAGTAAATCCAAATAAAAAGTCTAAGTTTTATGATATTGAAAACGTTTCAGTAACGGCTGTTTATAACGATGATTATTTCAGAGATATTTATACCAAGAGAAATTACAGACAGTATCTGAGAGGATATATTGATTATAACTACACGTTTAAACCGTGGGTATTGAAGCCTTTCAACAAGATGATCAGTGATACGGCAAAGTCTACAAAATATCTGAGATGGGTAAAGGAATTCAATATTAACCCAATTCCTACAAGAATATCTTTCAGAACTGAAATCGACAGAAATTATAATGAGCTTGAGTTCAGAAATGTAGAAGCTATCCTGAATGGTGACATGAACAATAATTTTGATGCTATCAGAAACAGAAACTTCTTCTTTGGATGGCAGTATGGATTAGGATTCAATTTCACAAAATCATTAAAACTGGAAATCAACTCTGCCACCAGAACGCTGAATGATAATCTGGATGTAAATTCGATGGATAGTAAGTCAATCTTCGGAAATGTATTCAGAGCCGGAAGACCGGTATTGTATAACCACAGAGCACAGTTAAACTATAAATTACCATTCCAGTATCTGCCTTATCTGGACTTTATTGATGCGGAAGTAGGATATGGATTTACCTATAACTGGGCGGCAAGATCTACGTCATTGCTTGGATTTGTAGATCCTGAGACTAATAGGCCTTCAAGCTTAGGATCAATAGGACAGAATACCAATGTGATTCAGGCAACAGCCTCTGCTGATCTTCCGAAGTTCTTTGGCCAGTTTAACTATTTCAAAAATATTAATGCCAAACTTCAGAAACGCAGACAGGAAATGGACTCTCTGAATAATGTGTATGCAAAGCAATGGGAGAAAAACAGATACAGATATAAGAAATATAAATTTAAGAATAAGCTTACTCCACTTCAAAGTGCAGCATTCTTACTGACTTCTTTCAAACAGTTAAACGTAAGTTATAACGAAACGAATGGAACAGTACTTCCGGGACTAATATCAGCTCCAAACTGGTATGGATCTGGACAGACACTGGGTGGACCAACTCTTGGATTCCTTTTAGGATCACAGGCTGACATCAGAAGAACAGTAATGGAAAACGGATGGGTGAGTGATTCTAAATATATGACAGATCCTTATGTAAGAATGTCGACCAAAGAATTGAGAGCAGACCTACAAGTGATGCCGATGAATGATTTAAGAGTTGACCTTAATGTGTTGCATACTTTTAACAGTAACTTCTCACATACAGGATTTAACTATATCAATGGTGGGGTTTCTGATCCTGACTTTACATTTGCCAGCGAATTGACTACCTATTCCAATACGACAATGCTTCTTAGTACATCATTTAAAGATGGGCAGGCAGTTTACCAGGCGATCAGAGAAAATGCGAGAGCTCTTTCTCAACAACTGGGAGATCCGGGAGCAGTATTGGATAACAACGGATTTGCTAAGCATTACAGCATTGGAAATGCCTATGTATTGATTCCTGCCTTTAGAGCAGCGATGGAAGGAAAATCAGTGACGCCTATGGGCAATCCTAAAAAATCAGGATTCCCGTTACCAAACTGGAGAATTACCTATTCCGGATTGAAAAATATCCCGATGATCAGCGGGCAGTTCACGAAGTTTGATATCTTACATGCCTATACCGCCACCTATACGGCAACAGGTATTCAGAGTAACGTAGATTATCACGGTAACCCGAACGGATATTATCAGACAGTAGATAATGCAGGTAATGTGGTCAAAGATGGAGGTGATAAAATTAACCCGTATACATTCGCCCAGGTGGGATATGTAGAATCTTTCTCACCGCTTATTGGAGTAGATGTTACCATGAGAAACAATATGCAGTTCGGAATACAGTACAACAGAACCAGAATGATGGTATTGGGGTTAGTTAACCAGACGCTTACCGAAGATGCCAATACAGAATATGTAGTAAGACTTGGGTATATTATCAGAAACTTCAGATTAGGAACAGCCAATATCAGAGGAAGAGGAACAAGAGGAAAAGGAAGTGACCTTAACATCAGAGGAGATATTTCATTAAGAGACAGTAAAACATCCATTATGAATATTCTGTTAAATGATGCACAGGTTACAGGAGGACAGAGATTGATGAATATCAAACTTTCCGCAGACTATAACGTTTCCGAAAACCTGAACCTGAGAGTATTCTACGAACAGATGACCTCAAAGTATAAGATCTCTACAGCATTCCCACTGTCTACAGTGAGAGCAGGTATTTCTGCCACATTTACATTCGGAGATTCCGGAGGTGGATTCTAAAAATAATACAAACATAAAAGTCCTTCAGGTTTGAAGGACTTTTTTTATATCCAATATTTGAAGCTACTATATTTTTGAATACATTTGTACAAAATAAAAATTAAAAAATGAACACACCATCAGAATTAAAGTACACGAAAGATCACGAATGGATCAAGATCGAAGGTAACATTGCTACAATTGGTATTACAGACTTCGCTCAGGGAGAACTTGGAGATATCGTTTACGTTGACGTAGATACTGTAGATGATGATCTTAATGGAGGAGATGTTTTCGGAAGTGTAGAAGCAGTAAAAACGGTTTCAGATCTATTCTTACCTATCGCTGGAAAGGTTATTGAGTTCAATTCAGAATTAGAAGCTCAGCCTGAACTGTTAAATACAGATCCTTATGGGGACGGATGGATCATCAAATTGGAAATTGCTGATGGGGCAGATCAGTCAGAGTTACTTTCTGCAGATGATTACAAAGCTATCATTGGATAAGATTTCAAAAATATTTAGTAAGATATTGCCCATTTATTGGGCATTTCTTACTTATATGCTTCTCAAACCCGGAGAAGAAAACCATGAATATTGGTTTATGTTCAGCGGTATAGACAAAGTATTACATCTCAGTATATTTGCTGCCTTGGGGTTCTCTTTTATTGCTGCATTCCCAAAAATAAAATTCTCATACTTTTTTCAGATCATTCTTATCTATGCATTCCTTACAGAAATCCTGCAGGAAGAAATGGGATTAGGGAGATCTATGGAAACATTGGATATCGTAGCAGATACTATTGGATGTCTGCTAGGATACTTTACCTATAAGTTATTAGTCAAACGTTTTTTCTGATTATTCCTTTGGAAGAGCTAATCGATTCATATTCCTATCCTTAACACAAAATTGATATTCTAACTCTCCAACCCTCAAACTCTGCAACTTATTCAGGAGCTATTTCCTGCTATCCATTCATACTCCTCACGCCAGCGGCTCTCTAGCGCTCCAACCCAGCAACTCTCCAACGCATGCTGTGGGGTAACCATTTCTATCAGGGCTAGGGGAGAAGAGTGTTAATTATAAATTATAAATGATGAATGATAAATGATGAATTCAGTGTTTGGGTCTTGAGTTACGTGTTTCGAGTTTCGCCTTCTGTTTTTTAATATTTGAGTTTTTGTTTATTACTATCCCTATTATATATCATCATCAGTATTTATATTCCATAAGAACAAGCTTTATCCCGTTTTCATTACACACTTTTTTTGTATATCTATATTATATCCATCATCCTCTGTGCAAATCTGTGCCCTCTGTGAAAAATCACAATGTACCCCACGCTTTATTCATTCCCGCAACGATAATATTCAATATTAGCGTTGCTTGATCCCGTTTTCATTACACACTTTTTTTGTATACTATATTATCCAGTATCCTCTGTGCAAATCTGTGCCACCTGTGGGAAAAAATCACAATGCATCCCAACCAGTACCCATTCCCACTACAATCATATTCAATAGAAACGGGCTTTAGCCCGTTTTATCAAAAATATTCCTTTCCTATGGCTTTAGCCAAAACTTACTCTTTACCTATATATAGTATATAAAAGACATCATACCTTCCATTACCCATTACCCATTACCCATTACCCATTACCCATTACTCATTACTCATTACTCATGATTCCCCCTTTCACGCTCAAACCCTCAAACTCTCCCACCCTTAAACCCTCCCACTCGTAATCCCAAACATTTGTTTAAAATTTTTCTCACTTTGTATCAGTGGCTTATGTTCAAATATTACGAGGATATAACATTTATGTTAAATAAAGTTGTTTTGCGTTGCAATAAGTTGTTATCTTTGCCCCACTGAAAAACGAGAGTAGTTCAGTAGCGCAGAAGAGCTTTTAGCTAAGCAGAAACAATATGATACTTCAAAAAGAGACAAACAAAAAACTTTAATTTTTTTATTAAAAAGAGTTGCGGGTTTAAAAAGAGTTTGTATCTTTGCAGTCCCAATTACAGGGAGCGCAGGAGTAGGATGATTGAGGGTTTGGGAGAGATTAAGGTTACTTAAAAAACTTTAAAATTTTCTTCAAAAACATTTGGTCATTAAGAAATAAATTTTTACTTTTGCACTCGCAAATACGGAGCGACACTGACAGAGAGATTGCTTCGTTACAAAGCGAAAGATATAAAGATCATTGACATACAATATAACAACCAAGTAAGGAAAAACTAAAGCGTTAAAAAACTTTGAGTGAGTCAGACAAACATACAATGGAGAGTTTGATCCTGGCTCAGGATGAACGCTAGCGGGAGGCCTAACACATGCAAGCCGAGCGGTAGAGATCTTTCGGGATCTTGAGAGCGGCGTACGGGTGCGGAACACGTGTGCAACCTGCCTTTATCTGGGGGATAGCCTTTCGAAAGGAAGATTAATACCCCATAATATTTTGAATGGCATCATTTGAAATTGAAAACTCCGGTGGATAGAGATGGGCACGCGCAAGATTAGATAGTTGGTGAGGTAACGGCTCACCAAGTCTGCGATCTTTAGGGGGCCTGAGAGGGTGATCCCCCACACTGGTACTGAGACACGGACCAGACTCCTACGGGAGGCAGCAGTGAGGAATATTGGACAATGGGTGAGAGCCTGATCCAGCCATCCCGCGTGAAGGACGACGGCCCTATGGGTTGTAAACTTCTTTTGTATAGGGATAAACCTTTCCACGTGTGGGAAGCTGAAGGTACTATACGAATAAGCACCGGCTAACTCCGTGCCAGCAGCCGCGGTAATACGGAGGGTGCAAGCGTTATCCGGATTTATTGGGTTTAAAGGGTCCGTAGGCGGATCTGTAAGTCAGTGGTGAAATCTCACAGCTTAACTGTGAAACTGCCATTGATACTGCAGGTCTTGAGTGTTATTGAAGTAGCTGGAATAAGTAGTGTAGCGGTGAAATGCATAGATATTACTTAGAACACCAATTGCGAAGGCAGGTTACTAAGCAACAACTGACGCTGATGGACGAAAGCGTGGGGAGCGAACAGGATTAGATACCCTGGTAGTCCACGCCGTAAACGATGCTAACTCGTTTTTGGGCTTTTGGGCTCAGAGACTAAGCGAAAGTGATAAGTTAGCCACCTGGGGAGTACGTTCGCAAGAATGAAACTCAAAGGAATTGACGGGGGCCCGCACAAGCGGTGGATTATGTGGTTTAATTCGATGATACGCGAGGAACCTTACCAAGGCTTAAATGGGAAATGACAGGTTTAGAAATAGACTTTTCTTCGGACATTTTTCAAGGTGCTGCATGGTTGTCGTCAGCTCGTGCCGTGAGGTGTTAGGTTAAGTCCTGCAACGAGCGCAACCCCTGTCACTAGTTGCCATCATTAAGTTGGGGACTCTAGTGAGACTGCCTACGCAAGTAGAGAGGAAGGTGGGGATGACGTCAAATCATCACGGCCCTTACGCCTTGGGCCACACACGTAATACAATGGCCAGTACAGAGGGCAGCTACACAGCGATGTGATGCAAATCTCGAAAGCTGGTCTCAGTTCGGATTGGAGTCTGCAACTCGACTCTATGAAGCTGGAATCGCTAGTAATCGCGCATCAGCCATGGCGCGGTGAATACGTTCCCGGGCCTTGTACACACCGCCCGTCAAGCCATGGAAGTCTGGGGTACCTGAAGTCGGTGACCGTAACAGGAGCTGCCTAGGGTAAAACAGGTAACTAGGGCTAAGTCGTAACAAGGTAGCCGTACCGGAAGGTGCGGCTGGAACATCTCATTTTAGAGCGTCTTTAGACGATAAACAAAATTAGTATCGTAAGATACAGTACTTACTTAAAGTTCAAGCTTTAGTTTTTTGTTTGGTTGCTATATAAAAATACAAAACCCACTAGAAATTAGTAAAGGGATAGAGAGATTTTAGATTATAAATTATAGATTTTAGATTTAAATAATCATTTAAAATTTTCAATTTAAAATTTAAAATTAATAATGAAGTCTCGTAGCTCAGCTGGTTAGAGCGCTACACTGATAATGTAGAGGTCGGCAGTTCGAGCCTGCCCGAGACTACTAATTGAAGGGATTATAGATTATAAATTATAGATTTTAGATTATAACGCATGTTTCATTTAAAATTTATAATCTAGAATTTACAATTTCTACTAGAGGGGAATTAGCTCAGCTGGCTAGAGCGCCTGCCTTGCACGCAGGAGGTCAAGGGTTCGACTCCCTTATTCTCCACAGTTTTGAAAGCTTAATTTAAAAGTTACGGATAGAGCCAAAAACAATATCTGTTCATTAAGCGGACAAGAAGACATTAAGATCATTGACATTAACGGTAAAGACATCACAAAGAGATAACCGAGCACTTTCGAGTGCCGAGTTTATAAAAATATCGATAGACGAGAGTTTATCAAAAAATACTGAACTAATTTAAATATTAGGAAAGAAATCGTTAAGGGCGTATGGCGGATGCCTAGGCTTTCAGAGGCGACGAAGGACGTGGTAAGCTGCGAAAAGCTGCGGGGATTGGCACACACGAATTGATCCGCAGATGTCCGAATGGGGCAACCCGGCTGGTTGAAGACCAGTCACCTCTTAGGAGGAGCAAACCCGGAGAACTGAAACATCTAAGTACCCGGAGGAAAAGAAATCGAAGAGATTCCGTAAGTAGTGGCGAGCGAAAGCGGATTAGCCCAAAAGTCTTTATATGTTTAGAGGAATGTTCTGGAAAGAACAATCATAGAAGGTGATAATCCTGTACTCGAAAGGCATATTTGGATGATAAATGAGTAGGGCGGGACACGTGAAATCCTGTCTGAATATGGGGGGACCATCCTCCAAGGCTAAATACTCCTGAAAGACCGATAGTGAACAAGTACTGTGAAGGAAAGGTGAAAAGCACTTCGAATAGAAGGGTGAAATAGAACCTGAAACCGTACGCCTACAAGCGGTCGGAGCACCTATATGGTGTGACGGCGTGCCTTTTGCATAATGAGCCTACGAGTTAATTTTACTAGCGAGGTTAAGGTATTAAGTACCGGAGCCGGAGCGAAAGCGAGTCTGAATAGGGCGTATAGTTAGTAGGATTAGACGCGAAACCTTGTGATCTACCCATGGGCAGGTTGAAGCTCTGGTAACACAGAGTGGAGGACCGAACCGGTTGACGTTGAAAAGTCTTCGGATGACCTGTGGGTAGGGGTGAAAGGCCAATCAAACTGGGAGATAGCTCGTACTCTCCGAAATGCATTTAGGTGCAGCGTCGTATATAAGTTTATTAGAGGTAGAGCTACTGATTGGATGCGGGGGTTTCATCGCCTACCAATTCCTGACAAACTCCGAATGCTAATAAATGTTCTACGGCAGTGAGGGCATGGGTGCTAAGGTCCATGTCCGAGAGGGAAAGAACCCAGACCAACAGCTAAGGTCCCAAAATATATGTTAAGTTGAAGCAACGCGGTTGGACTGCATTGACAGCTAGGATGTTGGCTTGGAAGCAGCCATTCATTTAAAGAGTGCGTAACAGCTCACTAGTCGAGCGGTCCGGCATGGATAATAATCGGGCATAAACATATTACCGAAGCTATGGATTTGTATTTTAGATACATCTGGTAGGAGAGCATTCTATTTGCGCCGAAGCAGTACTGTGAGGTATTGTGGAGCGGATAGAAAAGAAAATGTAGGCATAAGTAACGATAAAGCGGGCGAGAAACCCGCTCACCGAAAGACTAAGGTTTCCTCAGCCATGCTAATCAGCTGAGGGTTAGTCGGGACCTAACGCGAACCCGAAAGGGGTAGTGGATGGACAATGGGTTAATATTCCCATACTTGCTCACACTAAAAAGGGGACGGAGTGCCGTACTTACTGGAGACTGACGGAATAGTCAAGGCCTAGCCTTCGGGCGAAGCTGCTGTAGGGAAAGTGCTTCCAAGAAAAGCCGAAGTGAAGCAACCCGTACCAAAACCGACACAGGTAGTCGAGGAGAGAATCCTAAGGTGCTAGAGTGAATCATGGTTAAGGAACTAGGCAAAATAGTCTCGTAACTTCGGGAGAAGAGACGCCATCAGCAATGGTGGCCGCAGTAAAGAGGCCCAGGCGACTGTTTATCAAAAACACAGGACTCTGCAAAATCGAAAGATGCAGTATAGGGTCTGACACCTGCCCGGTGCTGGAAGGTTAAGGAAGGTGCTTAGGGTTAAACCGAAGGCATTGACTGAAGCCCCAGTAAACGGCGGCCGTAACTATAACGGTCCTAAGGTAGCGAAATTCCTTGTCGGGTAAGTTCCGACCTGCACGAATGGTGTAACGATCTGGGCACTGTCTCAACCATGAGCTCTGTGAAATTGTAGTATCGGTGAAGATGCCGATTACCCGCAATGGGACGAAAAGACCCTGTGAACCTTTACTATAACTTCGTATTGACTTTGAGTAAGTAATGTGTAGGATAGGTGGGAGGCTTTGAAGCAGGCACGCTAGTGTTTGTGGAGCCAACGTTGAAATACCACCCTTTACTTACTTGGAGCCTAACTTCTTTTAGAAGGACATTGCGTGGTGGGTAGTTTGACTGGGGTGGTCGCCTCCAAAAGAGTAACGGAGGCTTTCAAAGGTACCCTCAGCACGCTTGGTAACCGTGCGTAGAGTGTAATGGCATAAGGGTGCTTGACTGTGAGACCTACAAGTCGATCAGGTGCGAAAGCAGGACATAGTGATCCGGTGGTTCCGTATGGAAGGGCCATCGCTCATAGGATAAAAGGTACTCCGGGGATAACAGGCTAGTCTCCCCCAAGAGCTCACATCGACGGGGAGGTTCGGCACCTCGATGTCGGCTCGTCACATCCTGGGGCTGGAGAAGGTCCCAAGGGTTGGGCTGTTCGCCCATTAAAGTGGCACGCGAGCTGGGTTCAGAACGTCGTGAGACAGTTCGGTCTCTATCTATTGCGGGCGTTAGATGTTTGAGAGGGCTTGATTCTAGTACGAGAGGACCGAATTGAACAAACCTCTGGTGTATCAGTTGTACCGCCAGGTGCACTGCTGAGTAGCTACGTTTGGAAGAGATAAGCACTGAAAGCATATAAGTGCGAAACTCGCCTCAAGATGAGACATCTTTTAAGGGTCGTTGGAGATGACGACGTTGATAGGCTATAGGTGTAAAGACAGTAATGTCATAGCCAAGTAGTACTAATTACCCGTAGATTTATAGCCTGATATGGCGCACGGAAGTGCAGCAAGGTTACCTCTTTGTGAAAGTTTTTATCGATAAAATAGAAGTTAGAATCTAGATATTAGAAGTTAGTTTTTACTAATCTCTAAGTACTAATCTCTAACCTCTTATATACAACCTTTAGGGTGGTTTTAGCGGTGGGGCTCACCTGTTCCCATTCCGAACACAGAAGTTAAGCCCACCAGCGCCGATGGTACTGCTAACGCGGGAGAGTAGGCCGCCGCCAGTTTTTATTTTATTTTTAAAAATCCTTTATCTGATGATAAAGGATTTTTTTTGTTGTATACTATCCCCATAGCTACCTGCTTACCCTGACAAATCCCAACCCAACATAAATAATCAATAATGAGTAATAAGTAATATCTAACGTATGCTATCATTACCCATTACCCATTACCCATCTTTACCCCAACACACTTGTCACTCCGTAGGAGCCTCAATGATCCGGTACAAAATAAAATACGCTTTACTTAATATATCATCATAAACTTCTCTTTTTAAAACTTCAGCAAACTCCCATAGTGGTATTTGCATTCGAAGCTAAATCTAATTGAGTTTCTACCTTTAGTAAACTTCAGAATTTTCTTCCACAAGAAGAAGCTTGTTTTTTCCATTATCATTTTCTTTATGATATCTCATTCACATTTCGAAAAATTTAAGCAAGCAAAATAGATTTTTCCTATTTCCTTTCTCTGGCTTTTCTACGAATCTGTAAATATCTTTACAATACTCCACCGTTTATAATCTATCTTTTACCGATTAAAGCCTAACTCATTTTTTTAATCTTACAAATTAAATGCAGGTATGACTACAGTATTCAAATGCTGATTTAAAAAATAAATTACCAGAACTTGCCTCACACCTGTTTAGGTGATTACCATCTATTGATTCATTATTACTTGAAATTCACCTTATGAAACTGAATTTTATATACTATTTTTTTATGTGTCTCTGTATTTGCATATTGTGGATAAGTATATTTTATGTATAATGAATTGTTTATTAGGTTATTATGTGAATACTTTTCCACTTTTGGTATTTTTATCTTGCATAAAGTTGCGGGGTATGGTATAAGTTTCTATCTTTGCCCCACTGAAAAACGAGAGTAGTTCAGTAGCGCAGAAGAGCTTTTAGCTAAGCAGAAACAATATGATACTTCAAAAAGAGACAAACAAAAAACTTTAATTTTTTTATTAAAAAGAGTTGCGGGTTTAAAAAGAGTTTGTATCTTTGCAGTCCCAATTACAGGGAGCGCAGGAGTAGGATGATTGAGGGTTTGGGAGAGATTAAGGTTACTTAAAAAACTTTAAAATTTTCTTCAAAAACATTTGGTCATTAAGAAATAAAGTTTTACTTTTGCACTCGCAAATACGGAGCGACACTGACAGAGAGATTGCTTCGTTACAAAGCGAAAGATATAAAGATCATTGACATACAATATAACAACCAAGTAAGGAAAAACTAAAGCGTTAAAAAACTTTGAGTGAGTCAGACAAACATACAATGGAGAGTTTGATCCTGGCTCAGGATGAACGCTAGCGGGAGGCCTAACACATGCAAGCCGAGCGGTAGAGATCTTTCGGGATCTTGAGAGCGGCGTACGGGTGCGGAACACGTGTGCAACCTGCCTTTATCTGGGGGATAGCCTTTCGAAAGGAAGATTAATACCCCATAATATTTTGAATGGCATCATTTAAAATTGAAAACTCCGGTGGATAGAGATGGGCACGCGCAAGATTAGATAGTTGGTGAGGTAACGGCTCACCAAGTCTGCGATCTTTAGGGGGCCTGAGAGGGTGATCCCCCACACTGGTACTGAGACACGGACCAGACTCCTACGGGAGGCAGCAGTGAGGAATATTGGACAATGGGTGAGAGCCTGATCCAGCCATCCCGCGTGAAGGACGACGGCCCTATGGGTTGTAAACTTCTTTTGTATAGGGATAAACCTTTCCACGTGTGGGAAGCTGAAGGTACTATACGAATAAGCACCGGCTAACTCCGTGCCAGCAGCCGCGGTAATACGGAGGGTGCAAGCGTTATCCGGATTTATTGGGTTTAAAGGGTCCGTAGGCGGATCTGTAAGTCAGTGGTGAAATCTCACAGCTTAACTGTGAAACTGCCATTGATACTGCAGGTCTTGAGTGTTATTGAAGTAGCTGGAATAAGTAGTGTAGCGGTGAAATGCATAGATATTACTTAGAACACCAATTGCGAAGGCAGGTTACTAAGCAACAACTGACGCTGATGGACGAAAGCGTGGGGAGCGAACAGGATTAGATACCCTGGTAGTCCACGCCGTAAACGATGCTAACTCGTTTTTGGGCTTTTGGGCTCAGAGACTAAGCGAAAGTGATAAGTTAGCCACCTGGGGAGTACGTTCGCAAGAATGAAACTCAAAGGAATTGACGGGGGCCCGCACAAGCGGTGGATTATGTGGTTTAATTCGATGATACGCGAGGAACCTTACCAAGGCTTAAATGGGAAATGACAGGTTTAGAAATAGACTTTTCTTCGGACATTTTTCAAGGTGCTGCATGGTTGTCGTCAGCTCGTGCCGTGAGGTGTTAGGTTAAGTCCTGCAACGAGCGCAACCCCTGTCACTAGTTGCCATCATTAAGTTGGGGACTCTAGTGAGACTGCCTACGCAAGTAGAGAGGAAGGTGGGGATGACGTCAAATCATCACGGCCCTTACGCCTTGGGCCACACACGTAATACAATGGCCAGTACAGAGGGCAGCTACACAGCGATGTGATGCAAATCTCGAAAGCTGGTCTCAGTTCGGATTGGAGTCTGCAACTCGACTCTATGAAGCTGGAATCGCTAGTAATCGCGCATCAGCCATGGCGCGGTGAATACGTTCCCGGGCCTTGTACACACCGCCCGTCAAGCCATGGAAGTCTGGGGTACCTGAAGTCGGTGACCGTAACAGGAGCTGCCTAGGGTAAAACAGGTAACTAGGGCTAAGTCGTAACAAGGTAGCCGTACCGGAAGGTGCGGCTGGAACATCTCATTTTAGAGCGTCTTTAGACGATAAACAAAATTAGTATCGTAAGATACAGTACTTACTTAAAGTTCAAGCTTTAGTTTTTTGTTTGGTTGCTATATAAAAATACAAAACCCACTAGAAATTAGTAAAGGGATAGAGAGATTTTAGATTATAAATTATAGATTTTAGATTTAAATAATCATTTAAAATTTTCAATTTAAAATTTAAAATTAATAATGAAGTCTCGTAGCTCAGCTGGTTAGAGCGCTACACTGATAATGTAGAGGTCGGCAGTTCGAGCCTGCCCGAGACTACTAATTGAAGGGATTATAGATTATAAATTATAGATTTTAGATTATAACGCATGTTTCATTTAAAATTTATAATCTAGAATTTACAATTTCTACTAGAGGGGAATTAGCTCAGCTGGCTAGAGCGCCTGCCTTGCACGCAGGAGGTCAAGGGTTCGACTCCCTTATTCTCCACAGTTTTGAAAGCTTAATTTAAAAGTTACGGATAGAGCCAAAAACAATATCTGTTCATTAAGCGGACAAGAAGACATTAAGATCATTGACATTAACGGTAAAGACATCACAAAGAGATAACCGAGCACTTTCGAGTGCCGAGTTTATAAAAATATCGATAGACGAGAGTTTATCAAAAAATACTGAACTAATTTAAATATTAGGAAAGAAATCGTTAAGGGCGTATGGCGGATGCCTAGGCTTTCAGAGGCGACGAAGGACGTGGTAAGCTGCGAAAAGCTGCGGGGATTGGCACACACGAATTGATCCGCAGATGTCCGAATGGGGCAACCCGGCTGGTTGAAGACCAGTCACCTCTTAGGAGGAGCAAACCCGGAGAACTGAAACATCTAAGTACCCGGAGGAAAAGAAATCGAAGAGATTCCGTAAGTAGTGGCGAGCGAAAGCGGATTAGCCCAAAAGTCTTTATATGTTTAGAGGAATGTTCTGGAAAGAACAATCATAGAAGGTGATAATCCTGTACTCGAAAGGCATATTTGGATGATAAATGAGTAGGGCGGGACACGTGAAATCCTGTCTGAATATGGGGGGACCATCCTCCAAGGCTAAATACTCCTGAAAGACCGATAGTGAACAAGTACTGTGAAGGAAAGGTGAAAAGCACTTCGAATAGAAGGGTGAAATAGAACCTGAAACCGTACGCCTACAAGCGGTCGGAGCACCTATATGGTGTGACGGCGTGCCTTTTGCATAATGAGCCTACGAGTTAATTTTACTAGCGAGGTTAAGGTATTAAGTACCGGAGCCGGAGCGAAAGCGAGTCTGAATAGGGCGTATAGTTAGTAGGATTAGACGCGAAACCTTGTGATCTACCCATGGGCAGGTTGAAGCTCTGGTAACACAGAGTGGAGGACCGAACCGGTTGACGTTGAAAAGTCTTCGGATGACCTGTGGGTAGGGGTGAAAGGCCAATCAAACTGGGAGATAGCTCGTACTCTCCGAAATGCATTTAGGTGCAGCGTCGTATATAAGTTTATTAGAGGTAGAGCTACTGATTGGATGCGGGGGTTTCATCGCCTACCAATTCCTGACAAACTCCGAATGCTAATAAATGTTCTACGGCAGTGAGGGCATGGGTGCTAAGGTCCATGTCCGAGAGGGAAAGAACCCAGACCAACAGCTAAGGTCCCAAAATATATGTTAAGTTGAAGCAACGCGGTTGGACTGCATTGACAGCTAGGATGTTGGCTTGGAAGCAGCCATTCATTTAAAGAGTGCGTAACAGCTCACTAGTCGAGCGGTCCGGCATGGATAATAATCGGGCATAAACATATTACCGAAGCTATGGATTTGTATTTTAGATACATCTGGTAGGAGAGCATTCTATTTGCGCCGAAGCAGTACTGTGAGGTATTGTGGAGCGGATAGAAAAGAAAATGTAGGCATAAGTAACGATAAAGCGGGCGAGAAACCCGCTCACCGAAAGACTAAGGTTTCCTCAGCCATGCTAATCAGCTGAGGGTTAGTCGGGACCTAACGCGAACCCGAAAGGGGTAGTGGATGGACAATGGGTTAATATTCCCATACTTGCTCACACTAAAAAGGGGACGGAGTGCCGTACTTACTGGAGACTGACGGAATAGTCAAGGCCTAGCCTTCGGGCGAAGCTGCTGTAGGGAAAGTGCTTCCAAGAAAAGCCGAAGTGAAGCAACCCGTACCAAAACCGACACAGGTAGTCGAGGAGAGAATCCTAAGGTGCTAGAGTGAATCATGGTTAAGGAACTAGGCAAAATAGTCTCGTAACTTCGGGAGAAGAGACGCCATCAGCAATGGTGGCCGCAGTAAAGAGGCCCAGGCGACTGTTTATCAAAAACACAGGACTCTGCAAAATCGAAAGATGCAGTATAGGGTCTGACACCTGCCCGGTGCTGGAAGGTTAAGGAAGGTGCTTAGGGTTAAACCGAAGGCATTGACTGAAGCCCCAGTAAACGGCGGCCGTAACTATAACGGTCCTAAGGTAGCGAAATTCCTTGTCGGGTAAGTTCCGACCTGCACGAATGGTGTAACGATCTGGGCACTGTCTCAACCATGAGCTCTGTGAAATTGTAGTATCGGTGAAGATGCCGATTACCCGCAATGGGACGAAAAGACCCTGTGAACCTTTACTATAACTTCGTATTGACTTTGAGTAAGTAATGTGTAGGATAGGTGGGAGGCTTTGAAGCAGGCACGCTAGTGTTTGTGGAGCCAACGTTGAAATACCACCCTTTACTTACTTGGAGCCTAACTTCTTTTAGAAGGACATTGCGTGGTGGGTAGTTTGACTGGGGTGGTCGCCTCCAAAAGAGTAACGGAGGCTTTCAAAGGTACCCTCAGCACGCTTGGTAACCGTGCGTAGAGTGTAATGGCATAAGGGTGCTTGACTGTGAGACCTACAAGTCGATCAGGTGCGAAAGCAGGACATAGTGATCCGGTGGTTCCGTATGGAAGGGCCATCGCTCATAGGATAAAAGGTACTCCGGGGATAACAGGCTAGTCTCCCCCAAGAGCTCACATCGACGGGGAGGTTCGGCACCTCGATGTCGGCTCGTCACATCCTGGGGCTGGAGAAGGTCCCAAGGGTTGGGCTGTTCGCCCATTAAAGTGGCACGCGAGCTGGGTTCAGAACGTCGTGAGACAGTTCGGTCTCTATCTATTGCGGGCGTTAGATGTTTGAGAGGGCTTGATTCTAGTACGAGAGGACCGAATTGAACAAACCTCTGGTGTATCAGTTGTACCGCCAGGTGCACTGCTGAGTAGCTACGTTTGGAAGAGATAAGCACTGAAAGCATATAAGTGCGAAACTCGCCTCAAGATGAGACATCTTTTAAGGGTCGTTGGAGATGACGACGTTGATAGGCTATAGGTGTAAAGACAGTAATGTCATAGCCAAGTAGTACTAATTACCCGTAGATTTATAGCCTGATATGGCGCACGGAAGTGCAGCAAGGTTACCTCTTTGTGAAAGTTTTTATCGATAAAAACAGAAGTTAGAATCTAGATATTAGAAGTTAGTTTTTACTAATCTCTAAGTACTAATCTCTAACCTCTTATATACAACCTTTAGGGTGGTTTTAGCGGTGGGGCTCACCTGTTCCCATTCCGAACACAGAAGTTAAGCCCACCAGCGCCGATGGTACTGCTAACGCGGGAGAGTAGGCCGCCGCCAGTTTTTATTTTATTTTTAAAAATCCTTTATCTGATGATAAAGGATTTTTTTTGTTGTATACTATCCCCATAGCTACCTGCTTACCGTACAAATCCCAACCCAACATAAATAATCAGCAATCAGCAATGAGTAATATCCAACGTATGCTATAATTACTCATTACTCATCTCTACCCAACACTATTGTCACTCTGCAGGTGTCTAAACAATCCATTTAAAATTCTGTAGTTTATCCTTTGAATTATTCTTTAGACTCTAATAAATGTGGCTAGATTCCTACGGAATGACATCATCGGAACTATTAAATCTCACGATATAAAACCAATCATTCTTAAATCGGATCCCACAACTCATAATTTGACTTATCATTCATCATTAATGTCCTCCTAGCCCCGATAGCAATGGTTACCCCGCAGCTTGGATTGGCGAGTGGTTGGGGCTGAGCGTGGGAGCGTGCAGGCGCGAGGAGTATGAATGAATAGCGGGATACAGCTCCTGAAATTTGTTAAAGTATTTTCTCGCTATTCCTATATTATCGTGTGTATAAATCTTAATTAGGTATAATTCAAATCTAAGATGGAAGTTTCTCATTAAATTTCACAGGATGTTGAAAAAATGGTATATTAGAAAAGCGTAATCCGAAAAGCTATAATAGAGTAGGAAATATCAAAAACTAAATAACTATGAAAAATCTGGTAAAGATTTCAAGAGAGAGTTTAAAATCACTTAAAGGAAGCGGTGGCCCAGGTTGCCCGGATGATCCGGCATTTGGAATGTGTTATCCTCCGGGATGGCCTAATGGAATTTGTTTGAGCAAATATCAATGCTGTATGAGGCTGGGCGGCCCTATAGAATTTTGTAAAGAAGAATATGGAAACTAATATTCCTATAATTTAAAGGTATAAATAAAAATACGGCTATCTCAAACTGAAATAGCCGTGTTTATTTTATAAATATATTGTAATCAGACTTGAATTACTCCTAAGTTGAATTTCTCAGTGATAGGAGAATTGTTGGCAGCTTCAATACCCATGGAGATCCATTTTCTTGTATCTACAGGGTTAATAATCGCATCTGTCCATAATCTTGCTGCGGCATAGGTAGATTCAGTTTGTTTCTGATATTTCTTAGAAATCGTATCCAGAATCTCATTGTGCTCTTCTTCAGATATTTCCTTTCCTTGTTTTTTCAATGTTGATTCCTGGATCTGAGCAAGCACTTTTGCGGCCTGCGCACCTCCCATTACAGCTAAATCTGCCCAAGGCCATGCTACAATTAACCTAGGATCATAAGCTTTACCACACATCGCATAGTTTCCTGCTCCGTAAGAGTTTCCTGTAATGATGGTGAATTTAGGAACTACAGAATTGGAAACTGCGTTTACCATTTTAGCTCCGTCTTTAATGATTCCGCCATGTTCTGATTTGGAACCTACCATGAATCCGGTAACATCCTGTAAGAAAATTAAAGGGATCTTTCTTTGATTGCAGTTGGCAATGAAACGTGTTGCTTTATCTGCAGAATCTGAGTAGATTACGCCTCCAAACTGCATTTCTCCTTTTCCACTTTTAACCAATTTTCTCTGGTTGGCTACAATCCCTACAGACCACCCGTCAACTCTTGCCGTTGCACAGATAATACTTTTACCGTAGTCTGGTTTGTATTCTTCATATTCAGAGTTATCCACAATACATTTGATAATTTCGTAAGTATCATATTGCTCAGCTCTGGAAACCGGCATAATTCCGAAAATGTTTTCAGGGTTTTCTTTTGGAGGGAAACTTTCTATTCTGTCAAAACCTGCTTTTTCAGTTGTTCCAAGAGATTTCATGATGTTTTTGATTCTATTCAAAGCATCTTTATCATCTTTCGCTTTATAATCTGTTACTCCTGAAATAGAGCAGTGCGTAGTAGCACCACCCAATGTCTCATTATCGATGCTTTCTCCAATAGCTGCTTTTACAAGATAGCTTCCGGCAAGGAAAATAGAACCTGTTTTATCCACAATCATTGCTTCATCACTCATAATGGGAAGATAAGCTCCTCCAGCCACACAGCTGCCCATAACGGCAGAAATCTGGATGATTCCCATAGAACTCATTTTGGCATTATTTCTGAAAATTCTTCCGAAATGCTCTTTATCCGGGAAAATCTCATCCTGCATAGGAAGGTAAACACCAGCTGAGTCTACCAAGTAAATGATAGGAAGTTTGTTTTCCATAGCAATTTCCTGTGCTCTCAGATTTTTCTTTCCTGTGATAGGAAACCACGCTCCGGCTTTTACAGAAGCATCATTGGCAACAATGATACATTGTCTCCCTGAAACGTAACCTATCACTACTACAACTCCTCCGCTAGGACATCCTCCATGTTCTTTATACATCTCAAAACCTGCAAATGCACCTACTTCTATAGAATCTGAATCTTTATCGAGAAGATAATCCACTCTTTCTCTTGCTGTCATTTTTCCTTCATCACGAAGCTTTTGAAGCCTCTTCTCACCACCTCCTTTTTTGATTTCAGTGAGTAAGCGATTTATTTCAGATAATTTTAATCTGTTCTGATCTTCTCGTTTATTGAATTCGATGTCCATAAAATTTTCAATTTTTTACGCTTAAAGATACTATTTTTATGAGGAATATGAATTGGAAGTAAAACAGATGTTTAATTATTTGGTTTCTAGTAAATTGTGAATTTTTTAACTAAAAAATATTTTTAAATAATTTATATTTTTTCTAACTTTACATTAGAGTAACAGAGGTGATATTCTCTGCAAAATACTCTAAGTTCCTAGTTTATTTTTTTAATAGTTTATTATTTGAAGGCCCTGAAAGTTTAACAAATTTTCAGGGTTTTTTTATTACTGTGTGTGCAATAATTAGTAATACTTTCTATATTCTACAATATTCAGGTCCATAAGATGATTCTTGTTTTTTTTATATTTTTTAGCAGGAATAAAACCTAATTTTTCCGGAATTTTTCTGCTGGCTATATTTTCTTCATCTACAGGATATAAAATATACTTAAAAGTGAAATTCTTTTCCAGAAACTCTATGAGGGCTTTTATGATTTCAGTTCCCAATCCTTTTCCTTGAGAACTCTTTTTTAGCCATAGACCAAGCTCAACAGATTCTTTTGTTATATTATGGATACCACAACATCCTGCAAAGTCACCATCAGAGTCCAGGGCAACCATTACCAGATCTGTGTTTTGTAATAAAGTTCTTTTTGATTCATTAACAAAAGTGATTATATCCTGTCTGCTACCTTGCGGGTCAAAAGGCATGTATCTGGTAACCTCATTGGTAAAATGTTCTAAAATATCATCTATGTATAAGTCTTTAACAGGTCGTAAGACCAGACGTTTTGTTTTGATTTCAATAGTTGGACTTAATATCATATTGTAATTCTGATGTTTTGATTAAATGAATAGAAAAGGGTCTGTATTAGGTGAAAAACTATTAAAAACTTTATTTATCATCTTTTTATTAATGTAAATTTATATTTTTTGTAAGATTTATAAAAGCGTATTTGTAAATTTGCACGTTAAAAATTCTAAGGAGATAGGTTATGCATAAATTGGCGCTTTTCAGGTTACACTTAATTGTATTTTTGTGGGGGTTCACCGCAATTTTAGGAAAATTGATTCATGCCAATGCACAGATTCTTGTGTTTTACAGAATGTTGTTTGCTTCTATTTTTCTTTTTGTATTTATCCGGGTTTTTAAGAAGGATAGCATAAAGGTTTCAAAAAAGATATTTTTTCAACTGGCAGCAATAGGTTTGGCTATGGCGCTCCATTGGTACTGTTTCTTTTACTCTATTAAGGTCTCGAATGTTTCCATTGCATTGAGCTGTCTTTCATTATCCACACTTTTTGCCTCCATTCTGGAACCTATTATTTTCAAAAGAAAAATTGATGTATCGGAAGTGGTGATGGGAACGGTTATCGTTGCCTGTATATTATTAATCTTTAAGACCGAGTTTCATTTCAAAGAGGGTATTATTTATGGAATTCTTTGCGCAGTATTTGGAACAATTTTTTCGGTTTTTAATGGTAAAATGTTTGGTAAAACAAGTTCAGGAAACATTATTTTTTATGAAATATTCTGTGGTTGGTTCATTTTAATGGTATTTTATTTGCTTTCGGGGCAAATTTTTCAAATGAATGAAATAAACTACCGGGATTTGGCGTTAATATGCTTGTTAGCCAGTGTTTTTACCGCTTTTCCCATGCTGGAATCGGTGAATTTAATGAAATATATATCACCCTTTACTTTAATTTTAACAGTTAATTTAGAACCTGTTTACGGAATTATACTAGCTTTTTTTATCTTTGGGGAATCAGAACATATGAGCCCTATATTTTATGTGGCTTCAGGTGTTATGATACTGGCAATCATTGTAAATGGATTAATTAAAGCCAGAAAAACTAAAAACTTAAACTAAGCATCAAATTTATATGATGAAAAAATATTTTTTACTTGCATTTTCACTGCTGTTTGGGCTTTCTCAATCTCAGATTATCAGGAAATATTCCAATGAATTTTTAAATATCGGAGCCGGAGCAAGAGGACTTGCAATGGGAGGGGCAGTAATCACCAATCAGGATGATGTATATTCTCCCATGTGGAACCCTGCAGGTTTAATGTCTATTGAAAGAGACTGGCAAGGAGCAGCAATGCACGCTGAGTACTTTGAGTCTATCGCAAAATATGATTATCTGGCATACGCAAAAGTGCTTGAAGAAGGTGTTTTTGGTGTTTCTGTGGTAAGACTTGGAGTAGATAATATTTTGAATACAACCCAAATGATCGATTCTGAAGGGAATATTGATTATGATAAAATCACAAAATTCTCTCAATCCGATTATGCAGCCATTCTTTCTTATGCATTCAGGCCTGGTGGAAACCCTAAACTGGATGTGGGAGTAAATGCAAAGATTGTCTACAGAAATGTGGGTAAATTTGCAAACGGTTATGGATTCGGTTTTGATGTGGGAGCTACTTATAAAGCTGATAACGGATGGAAGTTCGGAGGTATGGTGAGAGATATTACCACTACGGTAAACTTCTGGACAATTAACCAGAAAGAACTTTCTACTGTTGTAAACGGAGAAGAGTTCAACCCTGCTCCGAAAGATAAACTGGAACTTACCATGCCTAAACTTAATGTGGGTGCCAGCAAATTATTCGAAATCAATAGCAGTGTGTACGTCTTACCGGAGGCAGGTTTGAATGTGGATTTTGCAAAGACAGCATCATTGATTTCCACAGATTTTGCAAGTATCAGCCCGTATGCCGGAGCTGAACTAGGGTATCAGAAAATGATTTTTGTAAGATTAGGGATTAACAGATTCCAGTCTATTACAGATATAGAAGATCTTAAAAGAAAAGTTTCTTTCCAGCCAAGTGCAGGTCTTGGAATTAGATACAGAGGGCTTACACTGGATTATGCGATTACGAATTCCGGGATAGGCGGATCTAATTTCTATTCCAACTTCTTCTCATTGAAACTGGATATGGGAGCATTCAGAAACGATTAAAATTTAAAAAAATGAAAAAGTTATCAATGCTGATGTTGGCAGTATGCTCAACAATTGCTTTCGCACAAAAGATTTCAGATTACAAATACATTGCAGTTCCTGAAAAATTTGAAACATTTGGGGAAGATTATGGTTTGAAAGGCTTTTTGACCAAAGCTTTGGCCGGGAAAAAGTATATAGTCCTTCCTATCATTAAAGATAACTGGCCTTCAGAAGCTAAAGGTAATTTCTGTAACGTGGTTACTGCTGATCTCCTTAATGATAAAAATTTATTTAAAAATAAAGTAATACTCCAGTTTAAGGATTGTAATAATAATATGATTCTGGAATCTAAAGGAGGGTCAAGAATTAAAGAATTTGAAGAAGGATTGCAGGATGCTTTAAGAGAGGCTTTGATTAAAGTACCGGTTTCCAATCCGGTTGCGCTCTTACCAGCATCTAATAATACTGCTCAGCATACATCTCCTGAACCTGTAGCGTCTGTAGCATCTACAGTAACCCCTGAAGCCAATAATTACTCAAACGGGAAAATGGATCTTCAGAAAATCCAGATTGATTCCAATCAGTTTATTTTAGCAAAGTCTGGTAGTTCTGTACCGTTTGCGGTTTTCAAAGCAACATCAAAGAACTCTGTTTTCCTTGTAAAACTGGCTGATGGAAATACAACTGTTGGATATTTTGAAAATGGAAATATTGTGATCGATATTCCACAGACTGACGGAAGATATTCCAAAGAAGTTTTTACAGCAAAATAATTTACATCAATAATAAAAAAATATTATCCTTAATTCATAACTTTTTAGAATTAAGGATTTATTTTAACTAATAGCTATGAAAAAAGTTTACATTTCTATATTGGCAATACTGTCAGTATTTTCGAGCGCACAAAGTGTATTTAATACCCAATTAAACGAAATTAATTTTGGAGCTTCCAGTGATCCTGATAATTTTATAAAATTCAATAATCATATTCTTTTCACAGCCACCAAGTCTACAGAGGAAGGAAGGGAACTGTGGAGCTTTGATCCGGGTACTCAAAAATCAATTCTGCTGAAGAATGTTTTTCCGGGATACAGTATTGGGATGGCGGGAGATCCGTCTTTTATGAGGCTCAATAATAAAATTTACTTTATTGCTGTACAAAGCAATAGTTCGTCCAATAATCAGCTTTGGGTTACAGACGGAACCCCAGTAGGAACATCCAAGGTAAAAGATCTGAATTTTGAGTTTTCGGTAGCTGCAAATGCTGCGGTTGGAAATAATATCTTTTTCTACCACCACAATGAACTTTGGTCTTACAATACCGCTACAGATAGCCTGCAGCTATTAAAAACATTTCAATATTCCGGTGATGTAAAAATGTATACCATGAATAATACTTTGTTCCTGGCAGCAGATGATGGCACACACGGAAAAGAGATATGGAAATCAGATGGAACCATTGCCGGAACATCTTTATTAAAGGATATTGTTCCCAATGCGGGTGGAAGTATTAATGGCGATTTTAAAGCACTGATTTTTAAAAATAAACTATACTTCGTTGTTAATCTTGGAACAGGAACAGCGGGATATGAATTATATTCAACAGATGGAACAGAAGCGGGAACAGTATCCATAAAATCTGTAGGTTATCCGCAGCTGGAAGGAGCTGCTGTTGATGATTATTTTGTTTTTACAGGATTTGATGTAGCAAATGGCTATGAACCATGGGTTTCTGACGGAACAACGGCAGGAACTTATCTGTTGAAAAATCTAATTCCTGGAGCTACAAGTTCTATGGCAATGAAGAAATTTGTAAAATATAATAACAAAATATTCTTTGAAAGTAGTGCCAACGGTGTTAACGCAGCGTATGGTAATTATATCTGGGAAACAGATGGTACAGAAGCCGGAACTGTTCTCTTCAATACGCACGCAGGAGCTTTGATTCATGGGAATAGTTCAGATAGTAATCATTTGATTCTTACGATGGCTAATTATGGAAACAGATATTGGGTAGTGAATGGAAATTCTTCACAAAGTTTTGAGATTACAGGACTTGGAATGCCAAATAATAATAGTTTTGTAGACCTGAATTCTAAAATTTATCTTACCGGAAATACCCCAAAATATGGCACTGAACTATTTTCACTAAATCCGGTGACCCATCAGACTGCGATGGCTTCGGACATCAGTAGATTTGAAAGTTCTTTGCCTCATGCATTTCAGATACTGAATGATGATCTTATTTTCATTGCGACAGACAGACAGTATAACAGCCAGATTTATAAGAGAAATAAAATCACACAGCAGATTGAGAGAATATCCAGCTTTGGAGGAAATTCGTTTATAGGTATGGGCAGTGACTTTAATGATAATTTCATTAAAGTAGGAAACTATCTTTATACTCCCGAAGCAGCTTACAGAACAGATGGTACAGAAGCCAATACTTTGTCAATATCATCCCCCAATATTACCAGCAGGGTACCGTATACCAGCTTGAATGATAATACATTGCTTTTTGCCGGATATAATAATGTGGTAGGAACTGAACTTTGGAAGATTGATAATACTTCCAATACTGTTAGTATGGTCAAAGATATTTCCCAGGATAATATGGGAAGTCTTTATTCCGTAGATTCAAAAACTGCAATACTGAATGGTTTTGCTTATTTTGTGGCAAAAGATAATGGAAAATTGGGGATCTGGAAAACAGATGCTACTGAAGCCAATACCCAAAAGGTACTACAGTTCTCCTATCAGGATGGTACAGATGGAGATATTAAGGTGCTGAATGCTTTTAATAATAAATTATTCTTTACAAAACAACAGGAAAATACTCCTACGAATTACAGCTCCGGGCAAAACGAACTTTGGATTTCAAACGGTGATCAGGCATCTGCTATATTACTGAAATCTTACGCTGCTCCTTATGGCTCTTCAAGTATTGCGAGAGAAACAATAATATTTAATAATAAGCTTTTTTATGTCACTGCAGGTTATCCTTCCCCAGCGCTGCATTCTACAGATGGAACAGTTGCAGGGACAGAACAGATATTAGCGGGAAACTTTTTGGGTGATGTAAAATTTAAAAAATGTGGAAATCAGTTATTTTTTACCAATAACAATAGTACACAGTTGTGGAAAACAGATGGAACTGCAAATGGCACATCTGATTTGTCCCAAAATTTTTCTTCAGTGAAAGATATGACGTGTGCCAACAATTATCTTTACTTTCTTAATGGGGATTCCCAAAAGGTATGGAAAAGTGACGGTATTTCAACTTCTCCGATGGATATTTTTGTGACAAACGATGATAGCCAGCTGTTGGTTAATGAAAATATTCAAAAAATGGGAACAGATGGTGAAAAATTATTTCTGACCATTAATACGAAAGAACATGGAAGTGAATTGTATATAGTGACTGATTCACTGCCTGTTTATCTGGCAACCCATGAAATATCCGGCGCAGAGATTAAAAAAGAAAATGCAGATCTGCAGATTTATCCTAATCCTGTTTCAGAATATTTTTCAATAAAACTGAACGAAAATTCTAAAATAGAAAACGTGAAAATTTTTGATGCCTCCGGAAAGCTTGTGAAGAATATTATAGATAATCATAAAAATATTAATGTAGCAGAACTTCCATCAGGAATATATTTTGTTAAGTTAAAAACAGCTAAAGGAGAATATTTGGGTAAGATTATAAAAAAATAATACGTGTAAAAGGCTCTTGAAAAAGAGCCTTTTATAATATATATGTTGATGTGTTTTTCATTTTTTGAAAATTTGAACATAGTCTCCTACAAAGAGGGAGGTAACCTGAGTATTCAAATGCTAAATGAGAATGTGAAAAAGATTTACAAAAAGAGAAAAATTTTCACAGTATTATTGTTATTAGTTGATATTACTAATTTATGAAAAAAACACATATAATACTATTTGTTAGCAAAATATTTATTTTTTTAACGTTTTTTATTATTGTGTTTTCTTTGTGTTAAAGGAATTGTTGGTTTTTGTCCCTAAATGAGAAAATGGGAAATGAATATAAAATGTTGTAAAAATAGTAGGTTTTATTTGTGAAAATTTAACTGTTGGATTACAAATATTATCAAGGAGCATTAAAAAACTCCCAAATTACTTTAGCCTTACTTTTCCCTAAAATTTCCTCCAGAGTTTCCAGATTGGCTTCCTTGATACGTTTTACAGACTTTAACTTAGACAGAAGCAGTTCAATAGTTTTTTCTCCCACACCGGGAATTTCTTCCAACTCAGATTTTATAGTAGAATTTTTCCTTCTTGTTCTGTGGTGTTTTACCCCGAATCGGTGAGCTTCGTCACGGACACGCTGAAGGATTTTCAACGTTTCAGATTTTTTATCAAGATATAAAGGAATAGAATCTTCAGGGAAGAAAATTTCTTCCAGTCTTTTGGCAATACCTACAATGGTAATCTTGCCATAAAGTCCCAATAATCTCAGGCTCTTTACAGCAGAAGACAGCTGCCCCTTTCCTCCATCAATCAGAATCAGCTGAGGAAGATCTTCACCTTCATCAAGCATCCTTTTATAACGGCGGTAGATCACTTCTTCCATAGTTGCAAAATCGTTCGGTCCTTCCACTGTTTTCGGATGGAAAATTCTGTAATCTGCCTTGCTAGGTCTTCCATCTTTGAAAACAACACATGCTGACACAGGATTGGTACCCTGAATGTTTGAGTTATCAAAACCTTCAATATGTCTTGGCTCTACAGGCATTCTCAGAAGTTTCTGCATCTCGGCCATGATTCTGTTGGTATGTCTTTCAGGATCTATAATCTGAACCTGTTTCAGCTTTTCCAGACGATATTCTTTAGCATTCTTTTCAGAAAGCTCTACAATTCTTTTCTTATCTCCTACTTTAGGAACAATCAATTTTACATTCGGGATTTCTACAGACAAATGGAAGGGTAAAAGGACTTCTTTAGAATCAGAAGAAAATTTCTGACGGATTTCTATTAATGCTTCTTCCAGAATATCTTCATCCGTTTCTTCGAGAATCTTTTTGATCTCAGTAGTAAAACTCTGGATAATATTTCCATTTCTGATTTTAAAGAAATTGACATAAGCAGCCGTTTCATCACTGGTCATCCCAAAAACATCCACATCATCAATATTCGGATTCACTACCGTGTTTTTAGCCTGATAATCTTCCAAGATATCCAGTCTTTCCTTAATAATCTGAGCTTGTTCAAACTGAAGATTGGAAGCCAGTTTCATCATCTGATTCACCAGATAATCTTTTGCTTTCCGGAAATCTCCTTTGATAATCCCGCGGATGGCATCTATTTTTTCATCATACTCTTCCTTACTTTCCAGATCTTCGCATGGTCCTTCACAGTTTTTAATATGATACTCCAGGCAGACCTTGTATTTTCCTTCTGCAATCTTGGCTGGAGAAAGATTCAGGTTACAGGTTCTGAGTTTGTAAATATGTTTGATTGTGTCTAATAAAATCTTTGCAGGGCGCACCTTTGCATAGGGACCGTAATATTCTGATCCGTCTTTAATGACATTTCTTGTCAGGAAAATTCTTGGAAAATCTTCATTTTTAATACAAATCCATGGATAAGTTTTATCATCCTTCAGCATGACATTATAAAACGGCTGATGCTCCTTAATCAGGTTGTTTTCCAATAAAAGCGCATCATATTCACTGTTTACAATGGTTGTTTCCAGTCGCTGGATTTTGCTGACCATTATTTTGATTCTGTATCCGGAAAGATTTTTATTGAAGTAGGAAAGAACCCTTTTTTTAAGATTTTTAGCTTTCCCAACATACAAAAGCTGTTCATTCTTATCATAATAACGATAAACGCCGGGTTCGGATGGTAAGGTTTTGAGCTGTAGTTCTAAAGAAGGATTCATATAACAAAATTAAGGAAACTTTCCCTATTTAAAAAAGAAAAACCTGCAGAGAATCTACAGGCTTTATTGTATGGTTCAAAGGATTTTATCCGTTAGTCATTGTAGTGTACTCATTGACAAGAAAACTGAAGTAATCCCATTCCACAGAGTTTTTAGGATACTTTTTCATGAAATCCTGATTATCTCCAAAAAGGAAATCATAATTATCTTCAAAATCATCTTTATGCAGCCACATTACTTTGTTGCCCTTTTTTACATAATAAGATTTGATAACCCCGCCTCCAAGTTGTGGAGAACCCATTACAGAAAAACCTGTTGTTTCTTTAGCTCTGGGATCGTGGTATACTGAAATAATATCATCAAAACCAGGATTGATAACCTGCATCAGGAATTCCTTATCATCTTTTTTATTCTTTAGAGAAACCGTCTGATTCACAAAATAAATTCTGTCATTATTGGTGTTTTTAGTCAGCTTCTTAGTTCCGAAGTTTCTGATGTTCCCCATGTATTTGGCCACTTTTGCAATTTTTTCAGCATTGCTTGGATATACATACATTTCGTTGATCTGATCAGCATTGAATGTAGTATTCTTCTTGGTAACACTGTCTTTGATAGCTACTTCGTAAATCTGTCCTTTTTTAGTTTCGATCTTGTTACAGAATCCTTTGTAGGTAGTTCCGTCTTTCAGGAGAATCGTAGAAGTTTTCTTAGGAGATGGACTATTGAAACCTTCATTAAAAAGATAAGTTTCCATTTTTTTGATATCCTCTTTAGAATATTTTACTTTCTGGGCGAAAGCAGTTGTGCTTGCTACACATACGGCAAGGAATAGAGTTTTCAGTCTCATGTTATTGTTTTTAATTTTCGGGGCTAAAAATAGTAAATTAATTCGCTTGTTTTATAAAAATATAGAAGATTAAAATTTAGCTTTTCCAATTATTGTTAAATGCGTAATTTTAAAGAAATTTTTTTAGAAATGATATACGGAGTAGATGTTTTTACTTTCCATGATGTTCTGGAAATATGTAAAAAACCTAATAAAGCCAAGCTGAACAAAGCAGCAAAAGAACAAATTTTAAAATCTCAGAAAAACGTACAGAAAATAGTAGAGTCAGACAGATGTGTATATGGAATCAATACCGGGTTCGGACCATTATGTGATACTAAAATTTCAGCTGACGAAACCGCCCAGTTACAATATAACCTGATTATTTCCCATGCGGTGGGAGTAGGAAAGCCTATTGATAAAGAACTTTCCAAGATCATGATGATTGCTAAAGTACATGCTCTTTCGAAAGGATTTTCAGGAGTTTCCCTGGAAGTTATTGAAAGAATGATCCTGATGCTTGAAAAAGATATCATCCCGGTGGTTCCTGAACAGGGATCTGTAGGAGCTTCAGGAGATCTTGCTCCGTTAGCACATCTGGTATTGCCTTTATTGGGGTTAGGACAGGTTTGGGAAGGAGATAAGGTTTCTGAAACAATGGAAGTGCTGAAAAAACATGACCTTGAACCATTAGCATTAGGCCCAAAAGAAGGGTTGGGATTAATCAACGGTACACAGTTTATCCTTGCTCATGCAATCAAAGGACTTGAAAAATTTGAGTATTTACTAGACCTTGCTGATATGACAGCTGCTATGAGTATTGAAGCTTACAGAGGTTCAGAAAGCCCTTTTAAAAAAGAACTTCATGAGATCAGACCTTTTGAAGGAAGTAAAAAAGTGGCGGCAAGAATGGTTAAATTCCTGAAAGGATCAGAAAATATGAAAGCTCACGAAGATTGTGAGAGAGTTCAGGATCCTTACTCTATGAGATGTGTGCCACAGGTTCACGGAGCCAGCAGAAATGCTTTTGAACACCTTAGAGGGATGGCAGAAACAGAATTGAATTCTGTAACAGATAATCCGATTGTATTAAGTGCCGAAGAATCTATTTCAGGTGGAAACTTCCACGGGCAGCTGATGGCATTGCCTTTAGATTATGCTACATTAGCCGCAGCAGAATTAGGGAATATTTCAGATAGAAGAAGCTATTTATTGTTAGAAGGAAAATACGGTCTTCCAAGATTATTGACCGAAAGCTCAGGATTAAATTCCGGATTTATGATTCCTCAGTATACATCAGCAGCTTTGGTGACAGAAAATAAAACATTATGTTTCCCTGCATCAGCAGACTCTATTCCTACAAGTTTAGGGCAGGAGGATCACGTTTCTATGGGAAGTATTTCAGGAAGAAAATTTAATCAGGTTCTTGGAAATCTTGTGAACATTCTGTCTGTTGAGCTGATGTTTGCCGCCCAGGGACTTGAATTCAGAAGACCCGCGAAATGCTCTAAAGTGATTGAAGAAAACTTTACGATTCTTCGTTCTAAAGTTGCAAAACTTGAAGACGACCGACTGATCGGTAAAGATATGCTGGCAATTGCAGAGTTGATCAATGAGAGAAAGTTTATTGTTGATGTAAAATAAGAAATGAGAAAGGCGATTATTTTATGTTTCTTTTTGCTGGGGATAAATGCTTTTTCTCAGTCAAATGAAGCAAAATTGAAAGAACTGATTACTTTAACAAGATCAGATAAGATGTTGTCTATAGCTTTTCAACAATTTATGGATCATTATAACAATAGGTATAAAGATTTACCGGATAGTTTTTGGGATGAGTTTAAAAAAGACATGTCTCTAGAGAAAATTTTTGCGTTGTACATTCCTGTCTATAAAAAGTATTTTACAGATTCGGACGTTGATGAGCTCATTAAATTTTATAAAACTCCGGCAGGTCAGAAAATGATTGAAAATATGCCCAACTTAATGAATGATTCAATGAAAATTGGAACTGATTATGCACAAGCATTAGATAAAAGGGTTAATGAAAAATTGAATAAACATTATCACTTTCAGGATCCACCTCCACCAGCTCCATAAAAATAAAGGCTTCCGAAAGGGAGCTTTTTGTTTTCCCAAATCTTTTAATTATTAAATTTTTTAATCTTTTAATCAAACAAAATGCACATACTAAGAACAGATTCCACCAACATAGATTTTCAAAAATTAGTAAAATCCCTAGATGCTGTTTTAGCTAAACATAATGGTGAAAACGATGGCTTCTTTGCTCAGTTCAATACAATTTATACCCTTAAAAACTGCGTAGTAGTTTACATAGATGGTATTCCTACAGCTTGCGGTGCATTCAAACCATTTTCAGAAGATGCGGTAGAAATAAAAAGAATGTTTACCCATCCGGAATTCAGAAAAAAAGGATTGGGCTCAGCAATTGTAAAAGAACTCGAAAACTGGGCATCCGAATTGAATTTTAAAAAAGCAGTATTGGAGACTTCTCAAGACCTTAAAAGTGCAATCTCTGTATACGAAAAAAGTGGTTTTTACAGAATACCAAATTATGGACAATACGTTGGAATAGAGCAAAGTGTCTGTTACGAGAAAGGATTGTAATTTAATATTCATGTAATGGTAAATTCTTTTTTTTTAAGTTTTTAATTCCCGTCAAAGTGTTATATTGTGGATCCAACCAAAATTATAACATATGAAAAAAACTGTATTCCTACTGGCAATATTTTTTGCCTTAAACTCGTGTTCCAGAGAAGAACTTCAGAACGAAAATGTAAAAACAGAAATGGCTCAGAAAGATCCGTTGACCGCAAAACAGATCAACGAAAGGATTAACCAGGCTATTAAAACGGATGGTACTTTCAATTGGAAGAATGAATCCGATCATTTCGTGTGGAGTGCTATTTTCCGCGGAAATAAAATGGTATCTATTGGTTTTGGAGCTTCTAAAGATGATTTCGACAGAAGTAAATCTCCAAACAGCAGCGATATGGAAAAAGAAGTTCTTTCTGTTATCAAAAAATATGAAGGAAAAGACGAAAGAAATTTCCTTCTTCTTTCAGATCAATATCTTAATCAGATGGATGTGGTGATTGAAAATGAAGAAACCATTACTGCTCTTCGACAAATGAAGAACATCCGATATGTAGAACCGGCAGACTATCATTATTTTGAGTTTGAAGCTCAATATAATGCTGCTGCAAAATCTTCAGGAAGTGGCTCATCAGGATGTGGATTTTCATCATCTACATTAAGTACGGCAGACTATACTTCAACCACTCCAAGTGCAAAAATTCCTTGGGCTTTCACAAAACATAGCATTCCTGAAGCATGGAGCTACAGCACAGGAGCAGGTGTTACCATCGGACTTATAGATACAGGAGTTTCTCCAGAACAGACTTTATTGGGAGGAAGCTTTAATAATGGTGCTTCTTCAGGAAGGACAATCAGCAAAGTGGGAGTGTATAACTCAGATGGATCCGGAGATCAGTGTGGGCACGGAACAAAAATGGCATCCGTAATGGCTGCTCCGAGAAATAATGCAGGGTTACCAGTGGGAGTTGCTTATAATGCCAATCTGATCGCCTACAGAGCAGCAGAAAATGTTGTTCTGGAAACTTCCAGTGAGCAGACCGCTGTAAAAACAGCATTTACAGAATTGGGTAACAACACTAATGTAAAGATCATCTCAATGTCAATGGGGCATATCTTTTCTGTCGGAAAAATTGAAGATGGTGTTAAATATGCTTACTCTAAAGGAAAACTAATTTTCTGTGCCGGAGGTACTTCTACCAGCTTTACCAGTTTTGTTGGGGTGATTTTCCCTGCATCAATGTCGGAAACTCAGGCGATAACAGGAGTAAAAGAAAATACATCCAATCAGAAATGTGATGTTTGCCATTCAGGAAGCCAGATTGATTTTACCTTTCAGATGGAGAGACCTTCAGGAAATACCGTTCCTGTATTGAGTTACTACAATGGACAGGCTGATTATGTGGGTGGTTCTTCTGTGGCTACGGCTGCTACAGCAGGAATTGCAGCTTTGGTTTGGGCTAAAAATCCATCATGGACGAGAGATCAGGTGCTTAATAAAATGAGACAGGCTGCTACCTATTATCCAAATGTTAATTCAAGCTATGGCTACGGAAATATCAATGTGTTAAAAGCAGTACAGTAAATAATACTATCATTATACAAGAAAAGGAAATATCTCGGCTGAGGTATTTCCTTTTTTATTTTTAATATCAAATTATGATTATCCAATCCTTACACTCGTCATGCTCAACGAGCCGCCGATAAGCTCATCGTTGAATAAAGTAAGCTCTTCAGACTGATCTTTCAGACCTAAAGTATACAATAAAGGAAGATAATGATCAGGGGTAGGAACAGCATACTGTAAGAAAGTTCCCTGTTTCTGATAATCAATGATATTCTGAAAATTACCATCAAGAAGCCAGTTGTTGGTTTTCTCTCTGGCTTCTACAGCCCAGTCCCAGCCAGCTCCTACTGTGTTTATATTTTTCCAGTCGATAAGACGGAGATTATGAACAATATTTCCGCTTCCTATAATCAGAATACCTTTTTCACGAAGCTTATTCAGTCTTTTGGCCAGATCATAATGATACTGCGGAGGTTTTGTATGATCAATACTCAGTTGAATCACAGGAATATCTGCATCAGGATACATATGCTTAATGACTGACCATGCCCCATGATCCAGCCCCCAGCTATGATCCTCTTCCACATCAATAGGAAGAAGGAGTTCTGCTGTTTCTTTTGCTAATTCCGGACTTCCCGGAGCAGGATACTGCACATCAAAAAGAGCTTTTGGAAACCCATAAAAATCATGGATGGTTTTCGGCATATCCATAGCGGTTACAAAAGTTCCGTCTGTATACCAATGGGCAGAAATACAAAGAATTGAATTGGGCTTAGGAATTTCTAAAGCCGCTTTTCGGAAACCCTGCACAAATTGATTCTCTTCAATGGCATTCATCGGTGAGCCGTGTCCAAGAAATAAAACAGGCATTCTCTGTGTGCGTTTAAAACCGTCGCTTATGTTTTGAAGATCATTGAGGTTCATAATATTGAAGATTATAAAAAATAAAAAAGGTTCAAGGCTTTTAGACAAATCCCTGAACCCTTTTAAATATATGTTATTTACTATGCTTGCTTTACAAACTGTAATTCACCAGCTACTTTTACATCATCACTTACCATTACACCTCCTGCCTCAAGAGCTGCATTCCAGTTTAATCCAAAATCTTTTCTGCTGATTTTCCCTTCAAAAGAGAAACCTGCTTTTGTATTTCCCCATGGATCTACATTAATTCCTCCGAAGTCTACATCAAGAGTTACAGGTTTTGTAATTCCATTGATGGTAAGATTTCCAACGATAGAATTGTTTAATGCCTGAGATTCAAAAGTGATTGTAGGATGTACTTCAGCATTGAAGAACTCCGCAGACTTTAAGTGATTGTCTCTGTCTGTATTGTTTGTGAATACAGAATCTGTTTGGATAGTAGCTGTAGTTTTTGCATTTGCAAAGAATTCATCTTCAGACTCAATTTCTGCAGTGAAAGTTCTGAAGCTTCCTTTTACGTTAGAGATCATCATGTGTTTTACTTTGAAAGTAATTTCACTATGCGTAGGGTCTAAAATCCATTTTGTTGCCATTGTATTTTGTATTTTTTGTTTGTTATTAATGATGCAAATTTAGGACAGAGTACCTATACAAGTCATTGATATAGGATAAGAAATGAGATTTTTTTTGTCAATCGTCAATTTTGCTTCGCAAGTGAACGGTGAATCTATTCCAACATCAAATTGACAAGCGCAGCGGATTGACAGTTCACGATTGACTCATTTAATAATCAATCGTCAATTTTGCTTCGCAAGTGAATGGTGGATCTACTCCAACATCAAATTGACAAGCGCAGCGGATTGACAGTTCACGATTGACTTATTTAACATTAATCGTCAATTTTGCTTCGCAAGTGAATGGTGAATCTATTCCAACATCAAATTGACAAGCGCAGCGGATTGACAGTTCACGATTGGCTCATTTAATAATCAATAGTCAATTTTGCTTCGCAAATGAATGGTGAATCTATTCCAACATCAAATTGACAAGCGCAGCGGATTGACAGTTCACGATTGACTCATTTAATAATCAATCGTCAATTTTGCTTCGCAAGTGAATGGTGAATCTATTCCAACATCAAATTGACAAGCAAAGCGGATTGACAGTTCACGATTGACTCATTTAATAATCAATCGTCAATTTTGCTTCGCAAATGAATGGTGAATCTATTCCAACATCAAATTGACAAGCGGAGCGGATTGACAGTTCACGATTGACTTATTTAACATTAATCGTCAATTTTGCTTCGCAAGTGAATGGTGAATCTACTCCAACATCAAATTGACAAGCGGAGCGGATTGACCATTCACCATTGACCTATTCTACTACCTATAAAAATCCACTATTAAGTTAAGAAATAATTTCTTATGAGTGCATAAATTCCATTTTATGAATGTTTTAATTTAACATTTCTTAACGGTTGGTTTTTATTTCTTATTTTTGGAGGATTCAATTTTATACAATGAAATTACATAAGTTTTCTTTATTAATGCTGGTTTTAGGCAGTTCAGCATTTGCCCAGACCCAGAAGTTTACCATGGCTGAGGCTGTAAATGGGATGAGAACCAACCTTGCTGTGAAAAATATTTCTCAATTTTCATGGGCTGCGGACGGAAAATCTTACATCCAGGCCGTAAAAGGCGGTTATCTGATTACGGATTTGAAAACCAACAAACAGGATACTCTGATCTCGCTGAGCCAACTGAACAGAAATCTTTCCAATGATAAGCTGAAGGCTGTTCCGGCAATCAAATTTACAGGAAATACCAATGGTTATTTTACGACAGGTGGCAAAATGTCATGGATTGAAAAATCTGGAAACGATTGGAAAGTAAAAAGTACAGCTGTAATTGATCAGGATGCAGCCAACGTAAAGATGTTTGGTGATGGTCAGACTTTTGCCTTCACAGCAAAGAATAATTTATTTGTAAACAGAAATGGAAAAACGATTGCTGTAACCAATGAAACCAATGAAAATATCATCAGTGGACAGGCTGTTCACAGAAATGAATTCGGAATTGATACCGGAATTTTCCCTGCTCCCAATTCTGAGAGCGTAGCATTCTATAAAATGGATCAGAGCATGGTAGCAGATTATCCGATTATCGATTGGTCTGTAACTCCAGCCGTTAACCATAATATTAAATACCCAATGGCTGGTAAGACTTCTCACCAGGTGACTTTAGGTGTTTTCAATATTAAAACCCAATCCACAACTTTCCTGAAAGTTGAAGGGGAAAAAGATCAGTATCTGACTGCTGTTACATGGAGTCCGGATTCAAAATACATTTTTGTAGGCGTTCTGAACAGAGGTCAGAATCATATGAAAATGAATCAATATGATGCTGCAACCGGAGAATTAGTGAAAACTTTATTCGAGGAAACAGACAGTAAATATGTTGAACCACAGCATCCGCTTACTTTCTTCCCGAATTCCAATACAGACTTTATCTGGCAGAGTCAGAGAACAGGATACAATCACCTGTTTCACTACAGTCTTGAAAAAGGTTTGGTATCACAGATCACAAAAGGAGACTGGCTGGTAACAGATATTTTAGGATTCAATGAAAAGAAAAAGGAAATCTATTTTACTTCTACAAAAGAAACTCCTTTAGAAAGACATTTGTATAGAATCAACTGGACGAACTTCAAAATGCAAAAACTGGACAATGCAGAAGGTATGCATATTGGAACACTGAGCAGTGACGGAAATTATCTGTATGATGCTTACAGCAACTCGAATTCACCAAGAATTGCCAATATTATTAATACGGCTAATTTAAAGACTACAAATATCCTTACTTCTGAAAACCCATTAAAGAATTACCAGAGACCGGAAATTAAAAATGTTGAGCTAAAAGCAGATGACGGAACTCCTTTGTATGGGAAAATCATTCTTCCAACAAATTTTGATCCGAATAAAAAATATCCCACCATTGTGTATCTGTACAACGGACCGCACTTACAGCTGATCACAAACAGCTTCCCGGCTTCAGGAAACCTTTGGTATGAATACATGGCTCAAAATGGATACATTATTTTCACCATGGACGGAAGAGGTTCTTCTAACCGTGGATTGAAGTTTGAGCAGGCAGTATTCAGAAATCTTGGAACTACAGAAATGAATGATCAGATGAAAGGAGTAGAGTATTTAAAATCTCTTTCTTATGTAGATGGTGACAAAATGGGAATCCATGGATGGAGCTTCGGAGGATTTATGACAACAAGTTTTATGCTTCGTAAGCCGGATGTATTCAAAGTAGGAGTAGCAGGAGGACCGGTAATCGACTGGAGCATGTACGAGATCATGTACGGAGAAAGATATATGGATACCCCACAGGAAAATCCACAGGGATATGCAGCAGCTAATCTTTTAGATAAAGTTCAGAATCTGAAAGGTAAATTACTGATGATTCACGGGGCGCAGGATGATGTGGTAGTATGGCAGCATTCTATAAAATTCATCAAGTCTGCGGTTGATAACGGAGTTCAGTTAGATTACTTTACGTATCCGGGACATCCTCATAATGTGATCGGAAAAGACAGGGTTCACCTGATGCAGAAGATTACAGATTATTTTGATTTATATCTGAAGAAATAATAATAGAATCCAGCCAGAACGGCTGGATTTTTTCTTGAATATTCCTTTAATATTATTATATAACTGTATTGAGATTGCTTCGCTTTGCTCGCAATGGCAATCCGTGTTATTAGTGATAAATTAGTGTTATTAGTGTTTAAAAAATACCCGTCGATCTTACCAAACATCAATGTTTTTGATTTTTCGTAGCCGTAATTTTGTATCACTAAAATCAACAATATGGAATTAGGAATAGGAATGTTCGGTGATCTGGCTTTTGACCAATCCACCGGAAAATATAGAGATGCAGGGACTAAGATTCGTGAAATATTAGATCAGGTAAAACTCATGGATGAGGTAGGGCTTGATGTGTTTGCAATGGGAGAACATCACCGTCCGGATTATGCTGTTTCCTCTCCGGAAATAGTATTGGCAGCGGCAGCAAGTATTACCAAAAATATAAAACTGGCCAGTGGCGTTACTGTTTTGAGTTCTTCGGAGCCGGTAAAAGTATATGAGGATTTTTCAACACTGGATTTGATTTCAGATGGAAGAGCAGAGATCTTTGTGGGACGTGGAAGTTTCATTGAATCATTTCCGTTGTACGGATACTCATTGAATGATTATGAGCAGCTATTTGACGAAAAATTAGAATTATTACTGAAAATCAATGCTGAGGAAAACGTAAGCTGGTCAGGGAAACTTCGTGCTCCAATGCAAAACCAAACCGTCTATCCACGAGCAAAAAATGATGGAAAACTTTCAATCTGGAGAGCTGTGGGAGGAACTCCGCAGTCTGTTTTAAGTGCAGCTCAATTGGGAATGCCTTTGGTGGTAGCTATTATTGGAGGAATGCCGATCCAGTTTAGAAATCTGATCGAATTCTATAAACAGGAATACCAAAAAGCGGGACATGATGTTTCGAAAATGCAGATCGCAATCCACTCCCATACTTTCGTGAGTGATGATCAAAAAGTGGTGGATGGGTATTTCCATAATTATAAATCCCAGATGGACAGGATTGGGGCTTCCAGAGGTTGGGCCCCTTACACAAAAGCACAGTATGATGGCGGAAGAAGCAAAGATGGAGCCTTATTTATCGGAAGCCCGGCAGAGGTGGCAGATAAAATTGCTTATATGAAGGAAATTTTCGGAATTACAAGATTTATCGGACATATGGATGTGGGAGATCCTGCTCATGAAGTGATGATGAAGTCTATTGAATTGTTTGGGAATGAAGTGAAGCCTGTTATAAAAGAGCTGTAAAATAGAAGTTTATGAGGTGCAAAAGCCACAAAAGATGTATTCTCTTGTGGCTTTTGTAATTTAAAATATATTTAATTAAATAATCTCAATCAAGCTTCCTCTTTCCTCATCTTTAATGATATTGAGGGCTGTAGGGATTTTTTCTTTCAGCTCTTCAACGTGAGAAATAATTCCCACAATCCTGTTTTCTTTCATCAGATTGGTAAGGGTTTCAAATACAATATTCACAGATTCCGTATCCTGAGTTCCAAAACCTTCATCAATAAAGAAGAAATTTTTATCTGCCTGCGCGTTGGCCTGAACACTTTCTGCCAATGCCAGAGCAAGGCTTAAAGAAACCTGAAAGGCCTGGCCTCCCGAAAGCGTTTTTACACTTCTGCTTTTTCCTTCGTTGAGGTAATCAATGATTTCAAAATCGTTATTTTCATTAAGCTGCAGACTCAGCTGGTTTCTGGTCATTCTGTGGAAACGCACATTCGCATGGTCACAAAGCTGTCTCAGATAAATAGATGAAACATATTGCACAAAACCCGCTCCTTTAAACAGATTCATCATGATCTTTAGATTTTCAGCACGTTTCTGGAGTTTTGCCAGTTCTTTTAAAAGAGTTTCTTTTTTTACGAATTCTTTTTCCAGTCGGTCTATTTCTGCAGTTTTGGTAACTACGGAGTCACTGATTTTTTTCTGCTCACTTTGCGCCTCCTGGAACTGCTGTTCAGCCAAAGAAAACTGTTCGTTATCGAATGAAAGTCCCTTCAGTTTTAATTCCAGTTCTCCGATGAATTTCTTTAAAGCTTCAAAATCAACTTTGAAGTTCTGAACTTTGCTTCTCACCAGTTGAACATTGATTTCCTGAAGCAAGATATTCTCAACTTCTCCGAATTCAGTGAAATTTTGATCTGTCAAAGCTTTACCAATAGCTTCTTCATTTCCGGAAATTTCTTTTTCAAGCTCTGTAATCTGTTTTTCAGATTGGCTGACAATTGCCCTTTGCTCCGCCAGTTTTGGAGAAAGAATTTTTTCCTGCTGTAATGCTTTCTGATAATTTTCTTCAGTTTCTTTATTGGATTGTACCAGGTTTTGATAAGCTTCTTCAACCTCTGTTATTTCCTTTTGAGCATACAGATTCCAGTCCAGGATCTTAAGACCGGAGCGGCTGATATTAATCTGTTCCTGTTTTGAAACTTCTTCCATGCGGAAACCTTCCAGAGCACTTTTATACTTTTCCAGCGTTTTGTTTTCCTTGTCAATATTTTCCATTTCAACGGCTATATTACGTTCCGTTTCTTCAATCTTTTTCTCAAGATTAAAGGAGTCTGAACGTTTTTTTTCAAAATCCTCTTCCTGATCCGGAGAGAATGGTTTCCAGATGAAATGCTGAAGATGGGTTTCCATATTTTGTTGAATCTGTAGAACAATTTTCTGCTCTGAAAGAAGCTGTTCTTCAAAGATTTTTTTGCGGTCGAGAATCTTATCAATTTCTGCTTCCTGCTTTTGAAGACCGGTTACATCCTGCTCAACGGATGTTATTTTCTCCTGGATGTCGGTTAGCTCAGCATTCACATCATGAAATTCCACAATATGCGGGTGTTCCTTAGACCCGCAAAGAGGGCAGTTTTCACCGTCATGAAGTTCACTGGCAAAACGGGAAAGTTCTTTTTGTATTTTAAGGTGATCCAGTTTCTGAGAAAGCTCTTTTTTCTTTGTTTCTAAAGTTTCTTTCCTGTTTTTGAAGTCATCTTTATAATTTTCGTGATAGGCAAAAGGTTGTAATTCTTCTGCAATTTCTCCGATTTGTTTTTGATGTTTATTAACCTTTTCGGTTTGTTCCTGCAGGGATTTTTTTAAATTTTTTTGTTGAATAAACCAGTTGCCCACATCGGAAAGCAAAGCAGAATCAAGTTTCTGTTCTTTTAAGTTTTTAACCAGGGCAGAAAGCTGATCAATCGTCTTTTGAATCTTTTCTTTGTTGATATCAACTTCTTTTACCTTTTCGGAACCTTTCTGTGTTCTTTCATTCAGAACTTTGATCTCTTCAGAAAATTTCAGGATCTGAATGATGAGGTTCAGGTCGTTTTCCTGGATTCTGGACTGCTCCAAGGCCTTAAACTTTGGTTCAAGGGTTGTGAGCTGCTCTTTTATGATGGTAAAAGCTTTTTCAGTTTCCTGCCGGCTTTTGATCTGTTGTTCTTTATCGTTTCGTTTATCAGCAATTTCTTTTGAAAGCTTATTTTTCTCAATAATCAATGGATTGAAGAGCCTGAAAACGCGGTCATATAATTCCGCCTGGGCTTCCAACGCATCCATCTGAGGTTTCTCTTCAGAAAGTTTGCTGAATTTTTCCTTATTCTGCTGTAAACTGTCAAAATCATTTTTTAAGTTTTTCAGCTGTTGATAACTATTGGAAATCTTTTCAAGTTTCGCATTCGATTCCGAGAGTATCTTCTGCTCCCCGGCCAGCTGTTCTTTCTGTATCTGGATTTTTTCCTCATTGATTTCTTCAAAACCTTTTAGTTGTCCTTCCAGCTGATCCAGTTCAGATCTGTTTTTTACATGGAGTGCAGAAACGTTGTTCTGAAGATCAAATTTCTGAAGATTAAAAATCTCCTTCATCATATTCGTTCTTTCTGCAGCACCCAATTCAAGGAATTCTTTGAACTGCCCCTGCGGAATAATGATGGTTCTTTTAAAATTGGAATAGCTTAAACCAATAATTATTTCGGCATTCGAATGATCTAAAGGAATCCATTTGCCATTAATATGCTCATAAAAAGTAACGGCATTAGGTTTTACTTCTTCGAATTTTTTTGAATTTCTTTTAAAATCACGGGTAGCACGGAAAAGTTTATTCTCATAATTCACAAAATCAAATTCTATATAAGAACTGTTTGATTTCAGATTCATCATGTTGTAAGCCCTTTTATCACGCATGTTCAGACGCTCCGTTTCTCCATAGAGAGCAAACGAAATCGCTTCTAAAACGGATGATTTTCCGGAACCCACAGCACCGAAAATACCAAATAATCCTGCTTCAGTAAGATTTCTGAAATCAATAGTCTGGCGTTCCTGATAGGAGTAAAGTCCTTCGATTGTTAATTGAACAGGGATCATGGCTTATGCATTTAAAATTTCGTTAAACAAATTCATCAGTTCTTCATTGGCTTCCTGCCCACCGTTTTTGGATTTAAAATAGTCTTTAAATAATATATCAATATCCTGACTTAAATTGATTTCATGGCTTTGATCTTTTGATAATTCCAGGTTTTTCACTTTGGGAATAAGATGAACAATTCCGTTGTGCGACTGATAGATTAATCTTCTTTCATCAGCTGTCAAAAAAGTCTCACTCTCAAGGGTAAGTTCTATAAATGTATATGGGTTTTCACCCAACCAGTTGACAGTATCTTCAATGGAGGTAAATGTTTTTCTGACTAAAATTCTTCCTTTTGTAAGCATTTTCTTCTCGTAAGAAACAGGTTTTCCCGGCTCTGCATCAATAATGGAAACATACTTGGTCTGTCCCGCTTCACTGAAACTGTAGCACAGAGGAGAAGAGGAATAAATAACCGGTTTTTCCTTCGTTCCGATATTCTGAAACCCATGCAGGTGGCCCAAGGCTGTATACTGAATCTGTTCAGGAATGCTATCCGAAAAAATAAGATCGGCATTTCCGATTTTAATAGGTTTTTCTCCTTCAGGCTCTTCCAGAACTTCCGAACCTCTTTTATTCATATATAAATGGGCAGTGAGAAGATTAACTCCGGAATCATCACAAAACTGATCGGCAAGATTTTTCCATGTTTGTGAAAGAACCCTGTTGATTTCTTCCTCTTTATTTTCGCCAAAATATTCCTTTAACCGGATTTCATTGGCATAAGGAGTGTGAAGAATTCTTACCGGGAAATCTATTCCTTCTATTTTCAGTTCGATAAAACCTTCTTTTGAATGGGTAATGTTGAAATATTCTGTACCGAAAGGGCTGATCTCTGCTTTAGGATGGCCTATTAAAATGATTCCGCATTCCCTGGCCAGAGGATCAGGAGCATTGATTAAACTGGGAGAATCATGATTACCGGAAATAGCAATTACCGGACGTTTACCGTTTAGTGATAACCGTTTTAAAGTTTTATAAAAAAGTTCAACGGCCTCTACACCCGGATTGAAATTATCGAATAAATCTCCGGCAATTAAAACTAAATCAACGTTTTGCTCGTCGGCAATCTGAACAATTTCATTCATCACCAAAACCTGTTCTTCTAGTCTTGAAAAACGGTCGAGGCGCTTACCCAAATGCCAGTCGGCAGTGTGGAGGATTTTCATAATTTAAGTTTGAGAATTAAAAAAGAGTATATGCAGAGAATTATCCTGCAAATATTAAAATGTAAATATAGAAAATACCTAATTTTAAAAAATAAGGTTTCCCTTAATTCAGATAAAAATTTCAGACGATTTTGCCTGTTGCCAGCTATTATTTTAGTACCTTAAATCTAGCTGTTTCAAAAACTGAGCAGGTTTTAGCAAAGACTGATTTTACAGTGTATTATCACTCTTCCTTGCTTTGAAATCTTCTCGGATTTTCTTTAACTTGGCTTTCCTTTCTGCTTCTGCATTTTGTATTTTGCGTTTTTTCTGATCAATTTTCTTTTTATTTTTTTGCCTGTTCGCTTCGTTGTTTTTGCTCATATTTTTTTGTAACGAATAATTTTTATGGATGAGAATAACTTCTTCAAAAATAAGAAACAAAAAGGGAAGAAGCGTTGTGGATTTCCGTATAAACTTATAATAATTTAATTTTGCAAAAAAAAGATGGAACAACAGTCCAAAGATCCTTTACATGGAAAAAGGCTGGATGCTATCCTTGAAGAACTCGTAGAATACTATGAAGGTTTTGAAAAGCTTGGCGAACAGATCAATATAAAATGTTTTACAGATAACCCAAGTATAAGCTCTTCCTTGAAGTTTTTAAGAAAAACACCCTGGGCAAGAACAAAAGTTGAAAGTTTGTATCTCTTCGTCCTGAGACAGAAAAAAAGAGAGGAAGGTAGAAGAAAATAAAGGTGGTAAAAAGGAGATCTGTTTTTCTTTATGCCTTTCATAGCTTCCTTCTTCTATCTCCTGGCTTCCAAGCTCATTGAATCATTTCAAAAATAGTATATTTGTATTATTAATCGTGAAACGAAATCACGAAAAAAAGAAAAAATATGACAATTGAAAACAATCACGTTGTAGCTGTACGTTACATCCTTCACACTATCGAAGCGGACGGAACTAAAGTTCTTGTAGAAGAAACAACAGCAGAAAATCCACTTACATTTTTGTATGGTGTAGGAATGATGATTCCAAAGTTTGAACAAAATATCTTAGGTTTAAAAGCTGGTGATAAAGCTGCTTTTGTTATTCAGCCTGAAGAAGCTTATGGTGAAAGACAGCCTGATGCTATCGCTCAATTGCCAATTGAGATGTTCAAAGAATCGGGAACTCCACCTATTGGAGCTATTTTACCTTTATCCGATAACCAAGGGAATAATTTCCAGGCATTTGTGGTAGAAATAACACCAGAAGTTGTAGTTGCAGATCTTAACCACCCAATGGCAGGTAAAGTGTTAGACTTTGAAGTAGAAGTTTTGAACACACGTCCGGCAACTGAAGAGGAATTGGCACATGGTCACGCTCACGGAATTGACGGAAACGAAGCTCACTAAAAAATAAAAAAATGACCGACTTTCGGACATTTTTTAAATACCAAATACGAAATAAGCCAAAGATAATTCTTTGGCTTATTTTTATTTATAAGGTACAATAGTTAATGAATGCTTGGCATTCCCCTCTTTCGGAGGGGTGTCAAAAATTCTTTAAATTTTTAACGGGGTGGTTCTACACACAAAGCATCACTCTATATTTACTAATCCAAAAATTCTCCTGAAACATAATACCATCGTTCATGCATTTTCTGAAAAAGAGAAAACTCATGATGAAGTTGAGGATGGCCATCCTGATCTGTATAATAGGCTTTAAACTCTACATGATTTAAAGTGGGAGTCCGGATGATTTCCAGCTTTGTCCACTGGTTGATTTCTCCCCATTCCTGAAGGTCTTTCTTATTGTGGTATTTTCTTTTTCCGGGAAGAGTAGTTTCCATCAGATATTCACCATTGGGAATAGCAAATGCGGAGAACCTTGAACGCATCAGAGCTTTAGCCGTTGGAGCATGTTTTTCTCCGGTATGATAAGGCTTGCAGCATTCTTCGTAGGATTTTCCTGAACAGCAGGGACAGTCCATATATTGTATTTAAAATTTTAGATGCAAAAATAATCAATATCAATAGAAACGGGCTTTAGCCCGTTAAAAAATAAACAAATAAAAATCCATTGGCTTTAGCCGAAACATAAAAAGAAGCACTCTAATTAAAGAATGCTTCCCGTTAATTTATTTAATAAAACCTCTGTTTCTTAATAAAGGTTTGATATCCGGATCGTGTCCTGTAAAGTCTCTGAATGCCTGATTCAGATCTACAGAATTTCCTACAGACAGAATGTATTTTCTGAAACGGTCACCATTTTCTCTGGTCAGGCCTCCGTTTTTGCTGATCCATTCCCATGCATCGTTATCCAATGTTTCAGACCATAAATAAGCATAGTATCCTGCTGAATATCCACCTCCCCAGATGTGTGCAAAATAAGGAGTATGGTATCTCGGAGGAACTGTTGCTAAGTTGAATCCATGGCTGGCTAAAGATTGTTTTTCAAAATCTAAAACAGGAATGAACTGACTGTCATTGCTTACGGTATGCCAATCCATATCAAGCTCGGCAGCAGAAACCAATTCAGTAGTCATATATCCTTGGTTGAAAGTAGACGCTTTTTTAATTTTTTCTACCAAAGCCTGCGGAATAGGCTGTTTTGTTTCATAATGAACAGCATAATTCTTCAGAACAGCAGGATCCAAAGCCCAGTGCTCATTGATCTGAGACGGGAATTCTACGAAGTCTCTTGGTACATTTGTTCCTGAAAGAGAAGGGTATTTCTGGCTGGCAAACATTCCGTGGATGGAGTGTCCAAATTCATGGAAAATAGTTGAAACATCGTCATAGCTGATTAATGAAGGTTTTCCTGGAGCTGGTTTCTGGTAATTGTAGCAGTTAACGATTACAGGTTTTGTTCCTAATAAATAAGACTGCTCAACAAAATTGCTCATCCATGCTCCACCGTTTTTAGAATCTCTTGTATAGAAATCCAGGTAGTAAATGGCGATAGATTTTCCATCATGATCGAAAACTTCGTATGTTACTACATCAGGGTGGTACACCGGAAGATCTGTTCTCTTTTTGAAAGTCAGTCCATAGAATTTTTCAGCGGCAAAGAAAACTCCTTTTTCCAGAACCGTTGTGATTTCAAAATAGGGTTTTATTTGGCTTTCATCAAGATCAAATTTAGCTTTTCTTACCTGTTCAGCGTAGAAATTCCAGTCCCAAGGTTCTACTTTGAAACCTCCTTTCTGCTGATCAATAAGATCCTGAATATCTTTTGCTTCACGTCTTGCTGTTTCCACTGCAGGAGTTGCAATCTGATTCATCAGTTGGGTAGCTGCTTCAGGTGTTTTGGCCATCTGATCCTGAAGTTTCCACTCAGCAAAGTTTTTCTTACCTAAAATCTGAGCTTTTTTCAATCTCAGCTTAGCCAGTTGCTCAATCGTAGATCTTGTATCATTAGCATCTCCTTTTTCAGCTCTTGTCCATGATGCTTTGAACAGCTTTTCTCTGGTAGCTCTGTTTTTCAAGTTTTGTAAAAGAGGCTGCTGTGTTGTATTTTGTAACGCCAGAAGATATTTTCCAGGTTGTCCTGCTGTTTTAGCATCAGATGCTGCCGCAGCAATTTCATCAGCAGAAAGGCCGTCAAGCTCTTTAGCATCAGAGAAGAAAACTCCACCTTGCTTTCTTGCCTCCAGTAATTTATTGGAATATTGAGTAGAAAGGGAAGCCAGCTCCTGGTTGATTTGTTTTAGTTTTTCTTTATCAGCTGCAGAAAGGTTCGCTCCTGCGATTTCAAAATTCTGCTTATAATATTGTACAAGTCTTTTGCTTTCAGAATCAAGACCGTCTTCTTTGATGGATTGTATTCTTTTATATAGATTTTCATTCAGGTACAATTTATCAGAATGTGCAGCAAAAATAGGTGCATATTCTTCATCCAAAGCCTGTAAGGTAGGATTTGTATTGGCACTTGTAAGATTGGAGAATACAATTTGTGCTCTTCTTAATACTTCGCCACTTTTTTCCAATGCAACGATGGTATTTTCAAAAGTAGGAGCAGCAGGATTGTTGGCAATCTTTACAATTTCAGCTTCATGCTGCTTTAAACCATAGTTAAAAGCAGGTTTGAAGTGTTCATTTTTGATTTTGTCAAACTCCGGAGCTTCATACTGAAGCTTGCTTTTCTTCATAAAAGGATTTGAAGATAAAGAGGGATCAGGGGCAGGAAGCTCCTGTTGAATATCGGTCTGTTTCATTGTAGTACAAGATTGATTGAACGCCAAGGCAGAAATTAATAATACCGATGAAATATTCTTCATAAATATAGTTGTTATTAAATGATAAAGATATTAAAAACTTGTATCATAGAATCTATTTTGGCGTATGTATTTATTGAAACCGTTCCGGGAGTGTTTTTAAATGAATGAGTTAGGTAGGGTAAGTAAAGAAAAGGGTTTCTGAAAAATCTGTGTTGCAGACAATTGCAGTATTTTTAAATGTAATGTAATATTTTTTATAAATTAGTTGTTATTTAATAAAGGAATCAAAAAAATAATCAACAAAAGAAATAAGCATGAAAACAAGGACTTTATTTATTTTTTCAGCCTTAGTGGCATTGGCCTCATGTAACGATAAACATGAGAACAGAAACAGAGACGGAGAAGGAGACAGAAATAACTGGGTAGAGAAAGTAGTAACGAAAGAAAGTGGCCCGATACAGCATAAAGAATTTAACGGAGATTTTGATGAAATCCAGGTTTCACAAGCCATAGAAGCTGAAATTATAAAATCTGAAACAGAAAAAGTAGAAATCTCAGCACCTCAGAGTATCATCAATGAAATTCTTGTAGATAATGATGGTGGAAAACTGCATATTCATTATAAGCCGGGGATCAGAGTGATGAATATCAGTAAAGTGACGGCAAAAATTTATACAAAAGATTTTAAGAAACTTCTTGCTGACTCAGCTGCAAGAATTATTGTAAAAGATAAATTTACCCAGGAAAAAACAGAGATCGAAGCATCTAGTGCAGGAAGTATTTCCGGAGATCTGGAGGCTAACGATATGGATATCAATGTAAGCAGCAGCAGCAGTTTCGATGGTAAAATCTGGGCTGTCAACCTTGATATTGAATCTTCATCTGGATCCACACTTGATCTTTCCGGAAAAGCAAAAAAAGTAGAGGTAAGTGCTTCTTCAGGAAGCAGTGTTTCTGCTAAAGGAGTTGTTGCTGATAATGTAGACGCTGATGCTTCCAGTGGAGCAAGTATTCAGATCAGTGCTGTTTCCAGTGTGAATGCAGGCGCTTCATCCGGTGGAAGTGTAGACATTTCGAAAAAAGGAGAGCTTAAGAGTGTCATCAAAGATGAAAGCAGTGGTGGAAGCGTAAACATCCAATAAATTAACCTTGGGATTCCTCCTCATCTTCTTCATCAGCGGATGAGGAACCTTCCCAGTTTTTATTATCAAAATTAAGATTGTCATAAGCTAATAATTCCTCCTCCCGTTGGAGGATTTCTTTTGTGGTAAATAGTGTAATGTCATCATTATTTTCCTTCATTTTTGCCAGTTTTCTGACTGAAGCTTTATCAATAGCCATAAATCTTTGTCCAAGACGTCTTGCAGCATATTTCCTCATTCCCGTTTCATGAAGTACATCCACAGCCATATCAACCGCTGTTCCTAATGTTTCACGGTAGATATGATTAACACCGCTGTTTAGATAATCATAAGCATCAATCCTGTTTTTCGCTCTTACAAAAATTTTCACATTGGGATAATGTTCACGCACAAGTTCTGCAATGAATTTGTTATCATCTGAATCATCCAGACATAAAACCAGAATTTCAGCATCTTCAATTCCTGCGGCTCTTAAAATAGGTATTCGGGTGGCATCACCATAATAGACTTTAAAACCATAGCTTCTGAGCAATTTCACACGATCAGAATCACGGTCCAAAACGGTAGCGGGTATTTTATTGGCTTTTAAAAGACGTCCCACCGTACTTCCAAAATGCCCAAAACCTACAATAATAATTTTCTTTTGAGTAACATCACTGTCGAGAATATTATAATCATGTTCTTCCTCTGGAATTTCTTTAATGAATTTCGGAGTAATCAACTTATCATTGATAATAAGAAGGATGGGAGTAATACACATGGTGATTGCCGTAACAGCCATCATTTGTGCATTCATTTCAGGACCTAAAAGATAGAGATCCGACGCATAATTGAGCAGTACAAATGCAAATTCTCCTACCTGAGAAAGCGCAAATGCATAAAAAAGACTCTGAGGAGTATCTATCCTGAAAAACTTTCCAATCGTATATAAAACAACAAATTTTACGGCCAGTACAGCAAAAACAGTACTGAAGATAAATAACGGATCTTGCTGAATAATATTAAAATTGATCGTTGATCCTACACTGACAAAGAAAACAGCTAACAGCAGTCCTTTGAAAGGATCAATCTGGGCTTCCAGTTCATGACGGAATTCACTGTTGGCAAGCATTACTCCTGCGAGGAAAGCACCCAGTGCCGGAGAAAGCCCGATAACAACCATCAGTTCAGAAACTCCAATAACGAGGAATAGTGAAGAAGCCGTCAATAATTCTGACATTCCAGATTTTGACACATAGCGCAGGAATGGAACAAAGACATATCTGCCCAGTAAAATAAGCAAAGCTACTCCGAAAATTACGGTTCCGGCCTGAAGCCATTCCGGTAGTTTTTGGATCAGAATCTGAATTTCATTATCATGATGCTTGGCTTTATAATTGGCCAGAATAGGGAGTATTGCCAAAATAGGAATCACTGAAATATCCTGAAACAACAAGGTAGAGAATGAAGCTTCTCCTGCTGTCGTCTTAAGGTTATTCTTTTCCTGCAAGGTCTGGAGGACAATTGCGGTAGACGATAAAGCAAAACACATCGCAATAGCTATAGCTTTGTCTACTCTCCAGCCTACACTTGTAAATACTAAGAAAAGCAAAAGAATGGTGAGTACCATTTGGGAAAGTCCCAGACCCATTATTTTTTTTCGCATTTCCCAGAATTTACGGGGTTCCAGCTCTAAGCCCACCAAAAATAAAAGCATGATGACTCCAAACTCGCTGGCATGCATAATGTCATTTACATTATTTCCTGTAAGTTTAAGGACATAAGGACCTATAATGATTCCTCCTAAAATATAACCGATTACAGAGCTCAACCCTAATTTCCTGGCTAATGGAACCATAATAATGGCTACACCCAGGAAGATTAATGTGTTCATCGCTAAGCTGGATTCCATATGCTATTGATTGAGTAGTTCTGTAAATTCCTTTTTATGTAAAATAATTTCTTTTTTAGAAAGCTTGTTAGCTTCGTATACGATTTTGATGTGCCTGATATCAGCTTTGAAAACCTTTAATGAAACAATCAGTCCGCTGATGAGTTCATCTATGGTGTATTGATAGGTTCCGGTTTTGCTGAAAGATCTTTCTTTTCCACCTGTGGTGACCAGAATATACACTTCTTTTCCTTCCAGAGGATTATGCTCACCTTCTTTAAGCCAGTCTCTGTCGAAAACTTCATCAATCCATAATCTGAGAAGTGGAGGCATTCCAAACCATATCAGGGGAAACTGAAAAACAAAACGTTCATAGTTCTTAAGACGTTTTCTTTCCCGGAAAGCAGCGATATGAAAATCAGGATATTCTTCGTAAAGATCTCTTAGGGTATAATGCTGGTGGCGAACGTAGAAATTGATGAGCTCTACATTCGAATTGGAGTGCTCCAGATAAGGGTGTGCAAATACTACCAGCGTCTTCTTCATAATCCTGTTTTCAGTAAATATAATAAAAAATATTGAATAAAAGGTGGTTTTTTAACGCTTTTATTAATTTTTTAATATGGAAAATTGAATTTAATGTTAAGATTAAATAAATAAAGGGGGTATTTTTGTCATTTAGATAAAAAACAAGTATTAGTTGTTGGGAATGAAGACAGGAATGAATAGAATAATCGGTTGAAAATCTCTTTATTCATTCTTTAATTCGGGTATGAGCTTTGTAAAAAGATATTGTTTATTTTTTGAAGCTGCTTAAGGTTTTGCGTATGTCTTCACGAAGAATAGTAATCATATCCTGTTTGGTGACTAAATATTTATCATCTTCAGGATTCTCAGTACGTTGATACCAGTAGATATCTTCTTTTATGATTTGTAAATTGGAAGGAAGATCTTTTATTTTAACAAATTTAGAATCTCCATTGATACTTACTATTTTTTCTGAATAATCATTTCCGGTATCTTGTTTATATAAACTTTTTATGGTTCTGTTTTCCTTCTTAGGGATCGCAAAATGAGATGATTCATACACAAAGCCAAACTTAGACTTTTCCGAATAACAAAGAGCTATAACGAATTCTTCATCATTAATTTTGACAATTCTAAAATCACTCAGCCATTCAAAACCTGCATTTTTCATTTCTTCTTTTAAGATCATGCTGGCTTCTGTTTTATTCAGCCATACCGTATATAATCTTTTGCTTTTTAAATTTTCTTTATTGTTGTTATAAAAATTATAATAGTTTTCTGAATTTATTTTCTGAGAAAATGTACTGATTGAGAAAAGTAAAAAGAAAAGATTAAATAAGAATTTCATGGGTTGAGTTGAATAAAAATTGTAATGAATTCGAAAAAGAATTTAAAATGATAATGTAAAAAAGATGAGATAGATGTACGTTCTTTTAAGGGTGAATTTTACCATCCTCCGGATGCACCGCCGCCTCCAAAACTTCCGCCACCGCCGAAGCCTCCAAAGCCGCCGCCGCCACCGCCGGAACTTCCTCCGCCAAAGCCACCGCCTCCGAAACTGCCTGGGAATGGGAAGAACCCGCCAGGATAATTTCTGCGTCCTTTTCTTGTGATAATCACATCATCATCGTCGTCATTATTTCCGCCACGTCCGCCGCCTCTGTTACCAAAAAGGATAGCAATAATGATGAAAATAACAAAAGCAATAATAAGGACTTTAAAAGCACTTCCGTTGCCGGAAGGAGCTGTGGTTGCTACAGGTTTGAATTTTCCCTCAACAGCCTCCATAATGGCTGAGGTTCCACCGTTGATTCCTTCATACCAAAGGCCTTTCTTGAAATTTGGGGTGACAATATAATCTAAGATCTGTCCTGCTACGGATGCTGTAAGATATTGTTCCACGGCACGTCCCTGCTGGATAGACATGGTTCTGTCTTCTGTGGCGATAAGGAAAACCACTCCGTTGTCAACACCCTTTTTTCCGATTTTCCATTTCTCTCCGAACATGGTAGCCAGAAAATTCACATCTTCTCCTTTGGTGGAGCGGATGATGACTACTTCAATTTCCGTTGAGGTAGAATCTGCAAACTTGATCAGTTTATTATTAAGGGCATCTTTTTCCTGCTGAGAAAGCAATTCTGCTTCATCAAAAACAGGATAGAGAACTGCTGGTTTTTCAGGAATGGTGTATTGTGCTGATACAAAAGTGTAAAAGCAGAGTAGTAAAAATGAAAATACTATTTTAAGAGAATGTAATTTCATTTGAGAGTTGGTTTGGATTTTCTCCTTCTACAGGAAAATATTTTTTGAGTTCAAGTCCTGTTTCCAGGATGGCACTTTTCAGAGCCTGATAATAATTTCCTTTGGCAAATTCAGCAGTGATATAATCGTGAAGATGATCCCAGTAAGACTGTCTTACCTTTTCATGAATTCCGATATCTCCAATAATAGTAAGATATTTTTGTTCGAAATTCACATGGAAAAGCACAGCATTCCGGTCAGCCGTTTTATCCATATCGAGTTTTTTGAAAACATCAAATGCCGTTTTAGCATCACGGTTTTCTGTATTGGAATCAATATGTACCCTGATCTCTCCCGTAGAATGATCTTCTGCAGACTGAATCGCTTCCACGAGGGAAGCGATCTGTTGATTTGTTAGGAAGTTACCCATTATTATTTGAATACTTCAGGGGCTTTCTGAGCTCCTGCATCAGCTTTGAAATAAGGTTTTTCTTTAAAGTTGGTGAAATTCGCCAGAATATTATTCGGGAAAGTCTTGATGGAAGTATTGTAATCCTTTGCAGCATCGTTATAATAAACAGTTTCTGTTCTGATACTGTTTTCGATAGCGGTATATTCTCTCTGGAAGTTGATATATTGCTGGTCTGCTTTTAAGTTAGGATAAGACTCTACTACGGCCATCAATCGGCTTAAAGCACCCGATAATTCTCCTTGTGCAGCCTGGAATTTGGCAAGATCAGCTTCGGTCATATTCGTAGGATCGATATTGATAGAAGTCGCTTTGGAACGAGCTTCTACCACTTGAGTTAAAGTTTCCTGCTCAAATTTTGAGTACGATTTTACCGTTCTTTCCAGGTTAGGAATAAGGTTTGCTCTTTTCTGATATACGGTCTCTACATTAGACCATTTTGCGTTTACAGTCTGTTCTTTGTTGACAAAGCTGTTATATCCGCTTTTTCCCCAGAAGAATAGAATAGCAACAATAATAAGAAGGGCAATACCAATGGTTCCTGCACCCAGACATCCTTTATTTTTCATAGTTTATTTTTTTAAATTTTTTGTGCTAACCAAATATACAAATTATGTGCTAATTTTGTAAAAAATTATTTGAATGACAACAATAGTGGTGGCAATGGGAGAGAAAAACGAAATTGGTTTTGAAAACCAGTTGCTTTGGCATCTTCCCAAAGATCTAAAACATTTTAAAGATATTACTTCAGGACATCCGATTATAATGGGAAGAAAAACGTACGAAAGTATTGGCAAGCCTCTTCCGAACCGTACCAACATTGTTGTGTCAAGAAAGAAAGACTGGTTTGAAGAAGGAATTCTTATCGTGGGAAGCATTAAAGAAGCTTTGAAATTTGCTAAAAAGATTGATGAGGAAGTTTTCGTTATCGGTGGAGGAAATATCTATGAGCAGACTATTGATTTAGTAGACAGACTTGAGGTTACTCTGGTGAAAGCAGATCTTAAAGCAGATACATTCTTTCCAAAAATAGATCAGAAAATCTGGAAAAAAACAAACGAAACCTGTCATGAAAAAGATGAAAAAAATGGCTATGATTTCTGCTTCCAGACGTTTGAAAAAATTAAGAGCGAATAGTTATAGGAATTCTAACCTCTAACTTCTAGCTTCTAATCTCTAATTTATTTATCTTTGCACTTTTAAAATTTAATAATGAATAAATACATAAAAATTGCAGTAGCAGCACTTCTTATCCTGTTAGGACTTTATATGATGTTTTTCACAAGAAACCTTGGGTGGGGAATTGTTGTTTTTCTTTTAGCTGCATTCCCAATCTTACTATTCTTCAAGAACGAATATATTCTGTTGGCATTCTGGCAATTGAGAAAACAAAATATGGAAAAAGCCGGAGAATGGTTATCAAAAATAACAGATTATAAAGGCCAGCTTCACAAAACTCAATACGGATATTTTCACTATTTATCAGGATTGACACAAGCTCAGGATCACCCTGCGAAAGTAGAACCTTTCATGAAGAAAGCGTTGGAGTATGGTTTAAATATGAAACACGACAGAGCAATGGCTACGTTGAATCTTGCGGCAGCAGCTATTTCCAAAGGAAGAAAACAGGAAGGGCAGAAGTTGTTGGAAGAAGCAAAAAGATTAGACAGCGCAGGCATGATGACGGATCAGATCAAAATGATGAAAGATCAGTTGAAAATGCCGACTATGCAGAAACATATGCATAACCCGAATATGAGAAACAGAGGAAAATTCTTCTAGTCAATAAAAAAATATAATATAAAAGTCCTGATTTTTCAGGACTTTTTGTTTTTTATGATTGGAGGCGGTGGAGGTGCTTCCTGTTTAAAAAATGTATCTTTTGGGTAAATGTTTTCCTTAACGGCAAACAAACTATCATGCTTCATAAACTTATCTTGGAGTCCGTCATCATAAAATTTCCGGCTTTGTTTTTTATAGGTTACCGTAACCAGAGGGAAATCTCCTTTCTCATGCGGTTTATCTTCTTTGTTCAGGAATTTAAGATAATTTTCAAAAGACAAAGGATCGCTGGCTTTTACTTTATAGATTCTTTTAGGTAATGTTTGGCTCGTTTTACCATATGATGCTATTTCAGAGTATTTCTCCAGAAACAGAGTGTCATGCTGCTTGGTAAAAGTATAGGTTTCAAATGCAAGGAATGTGCAGGCTGAAAGATCAGTCATGATCTTAAACGTATCTCCGTTTTCCATTCTTTCGGAAAAATGATAAAGATCTTTATTCAGATCAAATTGACTCTCGTGTTTGCAGGAGAATAAAGAAAATGATAGAATGATAAGAGGTAATTTTTTCACAAAGTTACATTTCCGAATTCTGGTCGTAGCCATAGAACTTAGGCATCTGCCAATGGTATTTTACTGCAAAGGTTCTTATAGCAACAATCAGTAAAATAGTGAAGATTTGTATAAAAGTATAAGAAAGCATGGTATATCTGGTCATCAATAAAAATGCAGAACCTCCCAATATACATGCTGTGGCATAAATTTCCTTTCTGAAAATTAATGGAATTCTGTTGAGCAATATATCCCGGATAATCCCTCCGAAACAACCTGTTATGGTTCCTAAAGCAATACAGATCATAGGATGGATTCCTGCATTTAAGCCTTTCTGAACTCCGATAATGGTAAATAATCCAAGACCAAAGCTGTCGAAGATAAATAAAGTGACTTTAAAGTTCTTTTCAAGAGATTTGAAGACCATTGAAAAAATGCTGGTCACGAGAATCAAAGCACACATCAGAAGATCATGCATCCAGAATACAGGGATATCAAGCAGTAAATCTCTTACAGTTCCTCCTCCCACAGAAGTTACAAATGCAATAATAAGCACTCCGAACGGATCAAGCCGTTTCTGCATTGCTGCAAAACTTCCCGACATGGAAAAGGCAATGGTCCCCAGGACTTCTATAGCAAAATTGAACTGTTCGTGCATAAGTTATGAATGATAAATGATAATTGATGAATGATTTTTTGCTTAAGCAAATTCTTGGCCATTGTATCAATTATCATTTATCGCTTATCAAATATTGTTTTGTTTATCTTTCTACCCTAACTGAGTCCGGAACCATCAGTTCATATTCGCCGCCGTGGGTAATGATTTCCCTTACAATGCTGCTGCTGATGAAAGATTTTCCAGAAGAAGTCAATAAGAATACGGTTTCCAGTTTTTTGTGAGCTAATGTTCTGTTGGTATGAGCAATTGCTTTTTCAAATTCAAAATCGGCAGGGTTTCTCAGTCCTCTGATAATATACTGAGCATTTTTCTCAAAACAGTAATCCACTGTTAAGCCTTCAAATGAGTCTACTTCCACGTTGGGAAACTCTGCTACAGAATTCTGGATAAATTCCACTCTTTTCTCAAGAGGGAACATATATTTTTTCTGAGAATTCTGGCCGATAGCGATGATTAATTTATCAAATAGCGGTGCCGCTCTTTCTATAATGTCGTAATGTCCTAGTGTAATCGGGTCAAAAGACCCTGGGAAAACAGCAATTTTCATGTTGTACGAGTTATAATTTTGAATCGTGAATTATCTGTTATAAGCTGTGAGTGTATTTTGCTTCTGGCTTCTAACCTCTAATTTCTAACTTCTATTTTATTTATTAAGTGCTTTTTCAACTTCATTTCCGCAAAGATCCATGATGGAAATTCCATAATGTCTTGCCTGCTGAGGAAGGATACTTGCAGGAGAGAATCCCGGGTTGGTATTCATTTCAAGCATATAAGGAATTCCGTTCATCAGAATAAATTCACTTCTTGAAAAACCGCTCATCCCTAATGAATTGTATGCTCTTTTAGCAATTTCTTCCACTCTCTTTGTAGTTTCTTCGTCAATTCTTGCCGGTGTAATTTCTTCAGAAGCTCCTTCGTATTTTGCTTCATAATCGAAAAACTCATTAGTAGGAACAATTTCTGTAATTCCTAACACAATAGTTTCTCCTTTAAAATCAATAACGCCTACAGAAACTTCCATACCATCAAGGAAACTTTCAATCAGGATTTCATGATCTTCTTTGAATGCAATTTCAGTAGCCGCAATCAGTTCTGATTTTTCTTTTACTTTGGAAATTCCCAGCGAAGATCCGGATTGATTAGGTTTTACAAACAGAGGAAGATTGAGTTCTGATACAATCTCATCCACATTAATGTCTTCACCTTTTCTTAAATAAATGCTTTTTGCAGAAGGAATTCCATATTTAGATAACACGGCAAGAGTATCTTTTTTATTGAAAGTAAGAGCACTCTGGTAAAAATCACAACCTGTATATTTTTGACCAATGGCATCCCAGTATGCCTGAAGAATTCCATTTTCCCCCGGAGTTCCGTGGATAATATTGAAACAAACATCAAATTTTAAGACTTCACCATTATCTAAAGTCACAGAAAAATCTCCTCTGTTGATGGCATATTTTTTATCATTTTCTCCTAAAAAATACCATTCATCTTTAAGGACTACTACTTTGTATACGTCATAGAGATTTCTGTCCAGAGAATCATAAATCAATTGTCCGCTTTTTAAAGAAACAACATATTCATCAGAATAGCCTCCCATTACTACGGCAACACTTTTTTTATTCATAACCATATAGTATCAATTAAGGCAAATTTAATCATTTTATGCAATGCAATATGGGAAATCGGCAAATTTTAAAATCGAAAATGAATTGTGTTAAATAAAAAGTCCATTCTAAAATTATTAGCTATATTTGCGGTTATAATTAAAGTATTTTTAAGTATGCTTAAATCACTTTTCAATTGGAAAGTTTTACTGAATTTAGTAGTAGCCATCGGTGTTTTCGTGGGGCTTGTATGGCTTACATTTCGCTGGTTGGAATACCATACTAATCACGGTCAGGAAATTCCTGTTCCCAATATTGTAAATAAATCGGTACATGATGCCGTTAAAATATTAGATGATACAGGACTGGAATATGAAGTAGACAGTGCCAATTACGACCCGAAGTACAGACCATTCCAGGTGTTGCAGGTGTATCCTGCACCAGGTTCCCGTGTGAAAGACGGAAGAACGGTAACGCTTAAAGTAAATCCGAGAACATGGGCTCCTATTGCAGTGCCGAATGTTATCAATAAATATTCAGGACTGGCATTCCAGAGATTGGATCAGGTAGGTCTTAAAATCGGTGATACCATTTATGAGCCGAGTATTCAGAAAGATGCTCTTTTAAGAATATTATATAAAGGAAATGCTGTAAACCCGGGAACTCGTTTACCAAGATTCTCTACGATTGATGTAGTGGTAGGATCCGGGCCCATGAGAAATATTTCTATTCCTAATGTAGTAGGACTTACGGTAAAAGAAGCGAGAGCTGTGATTGCCAAAAGTATGTTTGAAGTAGGATTGGTAGAACATGAAGATGGAAGTACAGATGAGTCTGATATTATCTATTATCAGGATCCTGCTTCCGGAGATGTTCGTGATCAGGGAATGCAGATCGACCTTTGGGCGAGTAAGAAAACTCCGGCAGAATTAAGAGCAAAAGTAGAGCAGCTGAATTCTATCTACCGTATGAAAGTGGATACTTCACTTCCTCCGGTTCGATATGAAGAAGTGCACAGTGAGCCAAGTTATGATGCTCCCGTAGTGCCTGCTCCTGCACCTAAAAGAGAAACTCCAAAGCCGGAAGTTCCAAAAACTGAAACTCCTAAAACTCAGACTACAGCAGCTAAACCAGTTGCTACCACTGTTGAAAAACCTAAAACGTCTGCAGGGAACGGTACTCATGCTACAGGAAGTACAGCCAAACCGGCTGCCACAACACAACAACCTGCGCAAAAGCCAAAAGCTAAGAAGGTTGTCGTAGAATAAAATCAGATTAATATCAAAAATACAGGCTTCAACTGCAAAATGTTGAGGCCTTTTGTGTAAAAAATATAAAACAATGTCAGAAGATAACGACGATTTTTTAGATGAAGAATTATTAGATTCCAACAGTATTGAAAACATCGATATTGATGAGGAAAATAAAGGATTGTATGAACATCTTAATATCACTGTTGACAGCAAGCAGGAACCGTTAAGAATTGATAAGTTCCTGTTAATATACCGACAGAATTCTTCAAGGAATAAAATTTCACAAACCTGCAGAGCCGGAAATGTCATCGTGAACGGAACTGCGGTAAAGCAGAACTATCGTGTAAAACCAGGAGATCAGATTTCTGTGCTGCTTACGCATCCTCCGAGAGAGAATGTCATTATTCCACAAGATATTCCTGTGAATATCGTTTATGAAGATGATGACCTTGTTGTTGTGGATAAAGAACCAGGAATGGTGGTACATCCGGGATTTGGTAACTGGGACGGAACATTGGTGAACGCACTGGCTTTCCACTTTGAAAAGAATGGTGAGAAATCCGATCTTGATAGAGTAGGGCTTGTTCACAGAATTGATAAAGATACCTCAGGACTATTGGTGATTGCTAAGAATGAATATGCATTAAGCTTCCTGGCAAAACAATTCTTTAACCGAACTACGAAAAGGCTGTATTGGGCTTTTGTGTGGGGAAATATGCAGGATGAAGAGGGTACAATCAGAGGTCATATCGGAAGGCATCCTAAAAACAGAATGCAGATGTCTGTTTATGAAGACGGCAGCCACGGGAAACATGCAGTGACTCATTATAAGGTGTTGGAAAGGTTTAAATACATGACATGGGTAGAGTGTAAACTGGAGACGGGAAGAACACACCAGATCAGAGCGCATTTCAGGCATATAGGGCATACTTTGTTTAATGATGAAAGGTATGAGGGGCATACTCCTTTAAGAGGGGTAAATCTTCCCAAATACAAGCAATTTATTAAAAATGTTTTTGAAATTTTGCCAAGACATGCTCTTCATGCACATACCCTCGGATTTATACACCCAACGACAAAAAAGGAATTATATTTTGAGAGCCCAATGCCCAAAGATATGGCGGATGCTGTAAAAAAATGGAGAAATTATTTGGAAAACTAAAAATATATTGAGATTTTTTTTATATTTGTTGAATTGAAATCAAGATTTGTTATGAGAAAACTATATGCTATCGTATGTTTAGCTCTTTTGTCAAATGCATACAAAGCACAAGAATCACTACCATACTATCAGCAATATCTTTTGGATGGTGAGTTCCTGTTCAACCCAGCTCAATACGGAAAAACAGATTACGTACAGCTCAACGCCAATTATCAACAACAATTTTCAAAATTCAGTAATTCTCCGAATGTTCAGTCAATCGGGATGAATGCGAATATCTTTGATAGAGTGGGTGCTGGTATTTCCGTGTTCAGAGACAGTAATGGACCGATCTCTGCGGGTGGTATCACGGCTGGTGCTTCATATTTTATTCCGCTAAGTAGTGAAGGAGACAGAAAAGACCAGTTCTCTTTCGGTACAAGTGTTAACTTCTATAACATGAATTTTGATTATTCAAAAATTAATACTGAAGAAGGTGGTGACCCATTATTGAGAGGTGAAGAAAGTAACATCTTTATGGTGTATGCAAACTTTGGTTTGGCAGCTACCTACAGAGGTTTATTCGGGGGTGTTTCCGTAAATGATATCGCATTAAGTAATGATGCTTCTATCGTAAACAACTACGAACCTTCTCCAATTAAATTCTTCTTAAACTTAGGATATAACTGGAACATTGCTGATAACATTACATTAGCACCGTCAGCATTGATCAACCTTAATACCAACTCAACGAGAATGATCGACTGGAATTTGATGGCAACATTCTCTAATGATATTAACGCATTCTCTTTCGGGGTAAGCTACAGAACGGTTCAGAACAGATTTGACAATCAGAACCTGAGTATCTCTCCCATTGTAAAAGTAAGATTCAACAAATTCATGATTGGAGCTACTTATAACCTTGGATTATCTGATATCCAGAGCTATGGTGGAAACAGCTTCATGATTGGTCTGGGTTATAACTTCGACAACTTCATTAATGCTAGAGGATTTAGATACTAATTAATTTAATTTAAATAAATTTGAGCTCTGAAATTTTTCAGAGCTTTTTTTATGATATATATTCACATTCCGTTCTGTAAACAAAAATGCAGTTATTGTAATTTTCATTTTTCAACATCCCTGAATTTCAAGGATGAAATGCTTCGTGCCATGAAAACTGAAATAGCACTGAGAAAGGATGAGCTGCAGAACAGAACTCTGAAGTCCCTGTATTTTGGAGGAGGAACTCCCTCTATTCTTTCTGTAGATGAAATCAGTTCTTTAATAGATGAAGTATTACGTTATTTCAGTTTTGAAAAGGATATTGAAGTCACTCTGGAAGCTAATCCCGATGATTTAGATAAAAACTTTTTAAAACAACTTTCCGGAACCCCTGTGAACAGGCTTTCCATTGGTACCCAAAGTTTTTTTGAAGAAGATTTAAAACTGATGAACAGGGCTCACTCTGCTTCCGAGGCAGAAAGTTCCATTAAAAGAGCACAGGATTTTGGTTTTGAAAACCTGAGTATTGACTTGATTTATGGTTCGCCTACTTCCAATCTTGAGATCTGGAAAGAAAATCTGAATAAAACAATTGCATTGGAAGTTCCTCACATTTCGTCCTATGCATTAACGGTAGAGCCTAAAACAGCTCTGGAAAACTGGATTTCAAAAGGAAAAATAAAAAGTCCTAAAGAAGAGGAGCAAAATAAAGAATTCTATTACCTGTCTGACTTTTTAAAAGACAATGGTTTTGAGCATTATGAAGTATCCAATTTTGCCAAACCCGGTTTCTACTCGCGTCATAATTCTTCCTATTGGAAATATCAGGAATACCTTGGAATAGGACCTTCGGCACATTCTTATAACGGATTTGATATCAGAAGCTGGAATGTAGCCAATAATCAGCAGTACATTAAAAAACTGAATGATAAATTGCTGGCCAAAGAGGAAGAGATTCTTTCCCAGGAAGATCAGTTTAATGAAATGATTATGATAGGTCTGCGTACCATCTGGGGAGTAGATCTCGAAAGTCTGAAGAACAAATTTTCAGATAGAATGCTGGAGCACTTCCAGGCAGAAATTAAGTCCAAAATTGAAGACGGTATTTTAATCATTGAAAATAGTCATTTAAAAATTCCTGAAAAACATTGGTTTATGGCAGACGGAATTGCTTCAGATTTGTTTATTGTATAATGTTTGTATATATACAGACATGCCATAAAATTCACTATTTTTGTATAAAATTTCATTTCATTTGAAAACGAAGAAACAAGATTATTCACATCTTTCACCAAGCCAGCCTATCGGAATTTTCGACAGCGGAGTGGGAGGTCTTACCGTTGCCAAAGAAATCAAAAGACTTCTGCCTAACGAAGATTTGATTTACTTTGGAGATACAAAGCACCTTCCTTACGGAGAAAAATCTAAGGAAGCCATTATTGAATATTCTACAAAGATCACCAATTTTCTGTTGGAGCAGAACTGTAAAGCTATTGTGATTGCCTGTAATACAGCAACGGCTAATGCTTTAAATGAAGTTATGCAGTCTGTTGCGGGAAAAGTTCCTGTAATTGACGTTATTAATCCTGTGGCAGAAAAAGTATCTTATGAAATCCATAATAATGTAGGGGTTATTGCGACCAAAGCTACTGTGAATTCAGGATTATATAAAAAGAGTATCCGAAAGCATAATAAATGGATCAAAGTGGATGAATTGGCAACGCCATTGCTGGTTCCTGCTATTGAAGAAGGATTTAAAAACCATCCGATTACCCATGCTATTATTTATAATTATTTAAGTAACAGCAAATTAAAAAATATTGAAACACTGATTCTGGGATGTACTCATTATCCTCTTTTAATTGACGAGATCAAGCAGTATTATGGAAACCGGGTTCGTGTCATTGACTCTCCGAATATTGTAGCCAATCATCTGAAGATTATTCTGGATAAATACAATCTTTTGAATGATAACAATCCCAAACCGAATTATCACTTCTATCTTTCAGACCTTACCAAAAATTTTGAAAAGATCTCTAAGAAGTTCTTCGGAAAAACAATTGATTTAGAATTAAAAGTATTATAAACAAAAAAGTCTGCCTCGTATGGAAGCAGACTTTTTTATTTGTTACATGTTGTCATTACAAAATCATGTTTTTAAGGGACAAAGATTTATTTTCGATAATGCTTTATGCTTCATTTAATTCCCACTGATTTCACAAATCCCACAGATGATAACGCTTTTAGAATTAAAGGGTAACTAAAAATCTGTGTCCTCTGTGAAATTCGTGGGAAATAATATTCAATTTTATTCGTATTTCTTGTGAAAAAGAACATGAAAATCATGCTTCCACAATTACTTTTTCAGCATTCAGTCTTTTCTTCGGATTAAATTTAGGCTGATTGGCATCTGCATCATCTTTCTGCCCGATGGCAACTGCAAATAATGTCTCATACTTTTCATTCTTAAGAATTGCATCATAACCTTCAGGTTCAATACCTTCCATTGGAGTAGAATCTATTCCCATGGTTGCACAGGCAGATAAAAGCACTCCCAATGATAAATAAACCTGGTGTCCAAGCCATGATTTTATGGCATCTTCTCCCTTTGGTTTCACCATGGTACGGTAATAGTTGACAGACCCTTCCGGAAGATTTTCTTCAATTTGCTTTTCAAAGTTTTCTATGTTTTTGATTACCTGAAAAACAATGATATGGCTGCTGTCTAACACTTTTTCTTTATTAAAGTAAGATTTGTCACCCAATTGTTTTTTCAGTTCCGGATCATTCACGAAAATAAAATTCCATGGTTGGCTGTTAATAGATGATGGACTTAAATTTAAAATCTCCTGAAGCATTGCAATTTGTTCTTCATTGATTTTTCCCTGTGGGTTATACTTTTTTACAGTATACCTGTTTTTCATTTTGTCTAAAAAGTTCATAATTTTATACTATCATTTTTATAGTTACAAAAGTAATTTAAGTTTACTAACTTTGCAATAACGGTAAAATATGATAGTATAAAAATGTATACAATAGATAATAAATCCTATCCCTGCTGTACCAGTGTCACCATGAAATTTATAGGTGGAAAATGGAAAGCGGTAATTTTGCACCACCTTATTGGAGGAGCTAAGCGGTATAATGAGATCAGAAAGTCAATTCCTACCATTACAGAAAGAACATTGAGCTTACAACTAAAACAATTGGAAGAAGACGGAATTGTAGACAGAAAAGTTTTTACAGAAAAACCTCCTTTAGTGGTGGAATATGAATTGACAGACTTTGGAAGAACTTTATTACCTGTTTTGGAAGCGATTACAAAATGGGGCGAAGAATCTCCGGTCATATCAAAAAAAATAATCAGGAATTAAAGTTCCTGATTATTTTCTTTATTTGGTTCAAAAAAACTGAAACTCACGTTTCCGTATTTTCGTGTATCTATTAGGTTGGGATGTTCCAGCTTCATACGGCTTTGGTGCTCTACAATAAGAACTCCGTTTTCTTTCAGGTATTTATTGTTTAAAACCAGAGAAATCAATTCATAATATTTCTTCTCTTCCATTTCGAAAGGAGCATCAGAGAAAACAATCTCAAATGACTTATTATTTCTGAATTTTTTAAGCCAGTCGAAAACATCTCCTCGCTGTACATTGATCTGAAGAGCCATATCAAGCTCAGAAGCTGTAGAATTGATAAATGCAGTGTGCTTAGGGTTCATTTCTACAGAAGTTACATTCTGGCATCCTCTGGAAGCGAATTCAAAGGTGATAGAGCCAATTCCAGCAAAAAGATCAAGTACTGAAATCGACTGCATGTCATATTTATTTTCCAGAATACTGAATAAAGCCTCTTTCGCAAAATCGGTGGTTGGCCTTACATCAAAGTTTTTAGGAGCGGCAATTTTTTTGGCTTTCCATTTGCCTGATATTATTCTGAACATATTTTTGTTAGGGTTTAGGTAATAGATTATAGGTGGCAGGTGACTATTTTGGGAGGCTAATCCTCATTACCTGCAGCCTGGAACCTAATTAAGTATAAAATTTTTATTGGGAATATTGTCAAAAACAATTTTCAGGTTTTTAACAAATTTCTGGAGTTCTGAAATAAATGTTTCATTCTCCGTAGTCTCTCCATAAGCATAAAAGCTGGTTTCATTAATTCCGAAACCTATTTTGCTTAATGTAAACATAATGAAGTAAAGAAAATCTACCTCTGAATTGACATCCAGGTTATTATAAAGAATGATTTTTTTATTGTCAATCGCAAAAAATTCACACTGATTGTGATAGAGATTGATGTGAATTTCCTTACCTGTTTTATTATTAACTGAACTTAGAAACTTTTCACCGGAGAAATTGAAATGAGCCGGTATTGCCAGTTCTTTTATTTTTTTATAATAATTTTTCGGGAAGGTATAATAAAACTGAATGTTGAATTTTTTGTTGATAGAAAGCATCAGCTCTTCCTTTTCTCTGTCAGTAGGAGCATTAAAGGCAATCAGATCAAATCCTGCATCATGTTCAGAAAAACCTTCCGGCATCAGGGTAAAATGATTAAATGCTGAAATCACATGGATTTCCTCATAGCGCTGCTTAATAAGAACTTCGTCCAGCTTTTGCTCAATAAGATTAGCTGGTGTCTCTTCAGTAACGAAATAAGACTTTTCCTCCAGAATGTTTTTGTTTTTAACAATCTGGCAGATCAATCCGTCTTTGGTAAAAAGTAAATTAAGTACGTTCATATTTCAATTCCTGCAAATTTAGTGAAATTCTACCATTACCGCACCCGATTGATGGTGAAGTATTTCCTTATTATAAAAATCAATATTAACCTGGCTTTCCAACACATCCCGAACCATCCTCTGCAAAGTCCCGTCACCAATGCCATGAACAATTTCCAGTCTTTTCAGGTTGTTCTTTCTGCAAAACTCAATCACTTCAATCAGTTTTTCCTTTTGTATAAAGAGTCTTTCAAAGCTGTCATAGTCATTGGGATTCTTTACCAAATTATGAAAATGCAGGTCTAAAACCAAATGATTTTTCTGATGTTTCTTGGAAATTACTTTTTTAGGTTCTGGTTTTCTCACAACCCTGATGTTTTCATACAGATCAGCATCTTTAGGAACCAGTTTTTCTTTAGGATATTGATGGGTAAAGCCATATTCATCTTTAAAAACGGCAATATTTCCCTTCACGGAAGTAATTACTCCGCTTAAATCTTCATCTACTACCGAAACCTTATCGCCGATCTTCATATTTTTTTAAGACTTGTCTGAACCCATTATGGGTGCAAAGGTAAAAAGTAAAAGGTATAGAAAACAAACTCCTTTACTCTCCAACCCTCAAATTCTCCAACTCAGACGCATTCTCACTCATCAAACTCTTGGTCCCAGTTCTATAACTTCCAGATCTTTGATTTCTTCACCATCCACTACAAAGCGCATCATTGTTCTTACTTTATGCCAGCCTTGTTTTCCACAGGCACCGGGATTCAGATGGAGCAGACTGTTTTTCTCATCATACATCGCTTTCAAAATATGCGAATGCCCTGAAATAAATAATTTCGGAGCTTTTTCTGCAATTTCTTTCTTCGTAAGTGGAGTGTATTTTCCGGGATAACCTCCGATATGGATCATCAAAACTTCCAGTTTTTCGCAAAAAAATCGGTTCACTTCCGGAAACTCAGCCTGGATTTTAGCATCATCAATGTTTCCGTAAACACCTTTCAGAGGTTTTATTTTTTCCAGCTGTTCTATGACATCCAGACTTCCAAAATCACCACAATGCCATACTTCGTCGGCCTGAAAAGCATATTCCAGAATTCTGTCATCAATATAAGAATGAGAGTCGGAAAGGAGAAGGACTTTGGTCATTATCTAATGGTTCTTTCAGTAATATTTTCGTTGTATTTATCTTTGAATACCGCTACACGATCAGGATTTAGCTCTCCGTCATGATTGATCACTCTTTCTTTTAATAACCATCTTACCAGTTTTTCCATTCCTTTTTTGGAATTCATAAAATTGGAGATTTTACCCAAATCAGTAGATTCCACTTTTGTTTTTTCTGTGAGAAAATTCAGGATAAAATAATCATCATTTACATACCTTGGCGTTTCATTATCCATATATCGGTAAAGAAGAATCTCCTCATCGTCTTTCATGGAAAAAAATGAATATTGGGCTACATTGATCTTTTCTGCTTTCAGAATTTGTTTCCCATCCAATAAAACTTTATCATCTTTAATGGTTACATCCTGGGAAAAATATAAATTACAGCTTATCATCAGTAAGAAGAAAGCGAATAACCTGTTTACTGCCATTTTACTATTTTTTAAGATTGCAAATATAAAGAAGCTTTAATAAAACGGATCAGAGATCTTAATCCGTAATATTTTTTGTTCTGCGGATAGAATCCAGTTTCTTTTCAATATCCGCACTGAAAACCTTTTTTAGTTTCAACCCGTTTTCTGTAAGCTTTGAAATAACAAAAGTTCCGGTCATATTCGTATTGGACGGAAATATAATAGTGACTGTGGAATCTGAAGCTTTTTTCCAGCTTCCTATATAACGGTCGGGCTTTTCATTTTTAGTCACAGGTTCTTCTAAAGAATCATATCTTAATGTAGATTTAATCAGGTTTCCTGTGATTTTTCCATTTTTTTGAAATCTGATCCCTTCTTTTCTTGCTTCAAAACCATCCTGTTTTTCATAGGTATAAATATAGGTGTCCATTTTATTTAGATTCCAGGTTTGTAAAAGCAAAGGATTGGATGTTCTGTCCTGAGCTTTCAGGCCACTGATAATGAAAAGAGAAAAAATACAGATACAAATAGGCTTTTTCATGAATACAACTGATTTATCGTAAAGTTTTAGCAATGCTGAAATTAGCATCCCTTAATAATTAGTAAATTTGGGAAAATTAAAATAAACAATGAAACAGAAACTTTCTTTTTTCATTTTTCTTTTGACCGTAGGATTGGCCAATGCGCAGGTTGAAGAAAAAAAACTGGATGAACTGATCCAAAATACCCTGAAAACCTTTGATGTACCAGGAATGTCCGTTGGAATTGTAAAAGATGGGAAAATGATCTATTCCAAAGGGTTTGGTGTACGTTCACTTACTTCTAAGCAGCCCATGGATGATAACACATTGGTAGGGATCGCTTCCAATTCTAAAGGTTTTACGTGTGTGGCACTAGCCATTTTAGCAGATGAAGGAAAACTGAACTGGGATGATAAAGTTTCAAAATATATTCCTGAGTTTCAAATGTACGATCCTTACGTTTCTCAAAATGTAACAATTAAAGATCTTATCACGCACAGAGCCGGATTAGGGCTAGGGCAGGGAGATCTTATGTTTTTTCCGGAAGGAGGAAATTTAACCGTGAATGATATTGTTCATAATGTGAGATACCTGAAACCGGAGAATCCTTTCAGAACGAAATTAGACTATAATAACATCATGTTTATTATTGCCGGAGAAGTAATCCACAGAGTTTCAGGATTAAGCTGGGCAGAATTTATTGAGCAAAGAATTATGAAACCTGTAGGAATGACTTCAAGTTTTGGAAGCTATAACAGAGCGAAGGCTGTAACGAATAAAATTGATGCACATGCTCCTGTAGACGGAAAAGCAATTGCTGTTCCTCACGACTGGAATGAGACAGCCAATGCTGCCGGAGGAATTATGAGTAATATTAAAGATATGACCACCTGGGCAGAATGTCTGTTAAATAACTTTACGACTAAAGATGGAAAAAAACTGGTTTCTGATAAGAATGCTCAACAGCTTTGGAGCCTGCAGATTCCAGACAGAGTAGCTGCAAAAAATCCATATGATACAAGTTTCTACGGATATGGTTTAGGATGGTTTCTGAGTGATGTTAAAGGACACAAGCAGGTACAGCATACAGGAGGATTGATCGGAACTGTTACTCAGTTTACCTTAATTCCGGATATGAAGCTGGGAATCGTAGTATTGACAAATCAACAGTCAGGAGCGGCTTTCAATACGATTACCTATACGGTGAAAGATTCTTACCTTGGGGTAGCAGACAGAAACTGGCTAAAAACTTACGGCGACAGAATGTCTAAAATGGAGGCTGAATTCAACAAACAGAAGAAAGATGCCTTTGCAAAATCTGAAGCATTCAAAAAAGAAAAATCTCTTCAGCCAAAAGCAGAACAGTTTACAGGAACATACAATGATGCCTGGTTTGGTGATGTGGAAATTGCACAACAGGGAAATACCTACAGAATCTCATGCAAAAACTCTCCAAGATTAAAAGGCGAGTTACTTCCTTATTCCAACAATTCTTTCATTATCAAATGGGACGACAGAAGCTATGATGCAGATGCTTATATTATTTTCAATTATGATGAAAACGGAAAGGCAGAATCTGCAAGATTGAAAGCAATCTCTGATGTAACGGATTTCAGTTTTGATTTTGATGATCTGGATTTGAAGAGAAAATAGAAAATGAAATCGCAAAAGATATTCAATAGAAACGGGCTAAGCCCGTTTTTTCATTTTTACCACGATAATGGCTTTAGCCGATGCTAACCACCCCGTCCAAAAATAAATTTTTTGACACCCCTCCGATGGAGGGGAATATGCAACCGGTACAACAAATGTTGGTTTATTTTACAAGATTCAGATCCTGATTTGTTAAAGTAAGTTCTGTGTTAAGATGTAGCTTTTCAAAGAAATTTTTCAGCTCAAGAAGTCTTTTCTTACTGTCATAATGGATACTTGAATTCAGTTTTCTCTGGCAGAGTGAGCAGGCTCTGGCAAGATGATAATCTGTTTCCGATAATGAATTAGTTCCGTTCATCACGCAGTTGGCATTCAGACAATGACTAATTCCAAACATATGACCAATCTCGTGTGAACTGATTTTTATGAGTCTTAAAAGACTTTCATTAAAATTAGAATCTGTTAATTGACCTCCGGCAAATCTGTACATCGAGGTTACTCCCACGCCATCCTCATATGAAGCCAGTCCGAAAACATAGTTCCATTCCGGTTTTGGGAAAAGATCTTGCTCTGTGATTCCCATCAGTACCACTGCATCTTTCGGTTTCCTTTTAATTAGAATACTGTCTAAAACATATCCAGCAAGAACCTGTTTCTGCCCTTCTTTTGAAATTCTTTTAACCTTTTCAGGAAATATTGTATTGGGTAAAACAGGAAGTACCTTTGTTTCCAGCTGAAAATAGGTTTTCAGATATTGTTGGGTAAGTTCTATTTCTTTTTTCTGAAGTTCATCAAATTGCCCGATCGGCTGCAGATAAATAGTGTTCTTTCCAGGCTCAGGTTTTATCTTTTTTAATTTCTGAAAATCTTCAAATGTCTGGAAATGTTCATCATGATTATACCGCCAGCTTCCGGGTTTTGGAGAAGAGGAAAGCTTTATATCATTCAGTGCAATAGATTCATAGTAGTTTTTCTTCTGTTTCTGGCATGAGAAAAGAAGGATTAATAGGGGTACATAAAAAAATAAAGAGGTGAAGTTATATTTTCCCTGGCTCATAAAAGAAGAGAAGTTTCTTTTTAGCACCATCAAATTCGGACCATGATTCACAGTCTACTTCAAAGCCTGCAACTCCGCAAGTGGGGAAATGGAAAATATCCTCAGAAATAGAATTGGCAAAATTGGAAATTCCATTATTGTGAGAAAAGAAAGCAACCGAATTCAGGTTGTCATCCAGGTCATAAATTACAGATTCAAAACTTCTTTCCGAAGGATTATATAATTTTTCATCAGTGGAACAGTTCAGCTGATATGCCTGATTGAAAATTTTACAGGTATTCAGCGCACGCACCGCAGGGCTGGACACAAAATGATCGATGGAAATATTATTGTTTTTCAGGAATCTGGACATGTGCATAGCATCCTCCAGACCTTTGTCTGCCAAAGGTCTGTCAAAGTCCTCCGTTTCCTCAGGCCAATCGCTTTTTGCATGTCTTACGAGGATGAGTTTCTTCATATAATTGTTTTTTGGAAGATTAAAATTATAAAAAAAATAATGGAATAAAACATGATTTATATAAAAAAACTGCGTTATGAATAAAATCAGTAAATTTTACTAAATTTGCAGACTTATGGGACAAATCCTTGCAATAGACTACGGAAAAGCTCGTTGTGGTATCGCTGCAACCGATGATATGCAGATTATAGCCAGTGGGCTGGACACTGTAGAGAACCGTTCTTTAATGGAGTTTTTGAAAAAATATTTCAGCGAAAATAAAGTAGATGACGTAGTAATTGGGCTTCCCATAGATTTGAAAGGAAATGTTTCAGAGGTGGAAACCGATATTTTAAAATTCATTGAAGAATTTAAAAAAGAATTTTCGGATATTGCAGTTCACCGTTTTGATGAAAGATTTACTTCCAAAATGGCTTCATTCTTTATTTCTCAAAGCGGAAAAAATAAGAAAAAGAGGCAGGAAAAAGGACTAATAGATAAAGTAAGTGCAACAATCATATTGCAGAATTTTTTAGAACAAAGATTAAGATGATATTACCGATAAGAGCTTTTGGGGATCCTGTTTTGAGAAAAGTGGGAAAAGATATAGACAAAAATTATCCCGAATTACAGGAATTGATAGATAACATGTTCGAAACCATGTACAGCGCAAATGGCATAGGTCTTGCAGCGCCACAGATTGGTTTGGATATCCGTCTGTTTGTAATAGATGTAACGCCTCTTGCAGAAGATGAGGATTATGAAGATATTAAAGATGAATTGGCAGACTTCAAAAAGGTATTTATTAATGCTCAAATTCTTGAAGAATCTGGCGAAGAATGGAAGTTTAATGAAGGTTGTCTTTCTATCCCGGATGTAAGAGAAGACGTGAAAAGAAAGGGCACAATCGTTATTGAATATTATGACGAAAATTTTGTGAAACATACAGAAACTTTTTCCGATATTAGAGCCCGCGTAATTCAGCATGAATATGACCACATTGAAGGAGTTCTATTTACTGACCACCTAAGTGCTCTGAAGAAGAAACTGGTAAAAGGTAAGCTGACTAAAATCTCTCAGGGTGATGTAAACATCGGTTACAAAATGAGATTTCCAAAGTAATTTAAATAAGGATTAAAAGAAATAATAAAAAGCAAAAAGCTAGTGCTGATTGCAGAATTTACAAAAAATAAAATTATGCTGTTAGAAAAAATAATTTCAATTTCTGGAAAACCAGGACTTTTCAAATTAGTTTCTCAATTAAGAAACGGATTCATCATTGAAGATGTTACCAACAAGAAAAAAGTAAGCATTGGAAACTCAAGCCAAGTAAGTTTATTGGACAATATTGCCATGTTTACATTTGAGAAAGAAGTTCCTTTGTTTGAAGTATTTGAAAATATTGCTAAAAACAACGACTATAAGCCAACGATTTCTCACAAATCTTCTGATGCAGATTTGAAAGATTTTATGCTTGAATCTCTTCCTAACTATGATACAGAAAGAGTATATTCTTCTGATATCAAAAAACTGGCTCAGTGGTATAATATCCTTCATAAAGCAGGATACATCACTCCGGAAAGCTTTGTAAAAGCAGAGCCTGAAACTTTAGAAGGAGAACCGGCTGAAGAAGTAAGCATTGAAAAAGACGCTAAAAAAGCAGCTCCAAAAGCAGAAAAACCAGCGGCTCCAAAAGTAAAAGCTACTTCAGCAGCAAAATCAGCTCCGAAGAGTACACACAGAAAACAAGGATAATTCATTTGAATTAAAAATACAAAGCCTTGTCTGGAATATCCGGACAAGGCTTTTTGTTTTTTATTAGGTAGCAGGAAGCAGATGTTAGGAAGCAGGTAGCAGGTATTAGTGAAATTTTCTGCAGAGTTCAAGCTTCGTCTTTATCTTTAAACCTTAAACCTTAAACCTTAAACCTTAAACCTTGAACCTTGAACCTCGAATCTCACTAACTCCGTATCTCGTATCCTATTTAACCATAAACGTCCAAATTTTCACTTCAAACCTCTACCAAAGACCCAAAATATCCCTTACATTTGTATAAGATTGAATTTCCCATTACTTATGAATACGAAACAGGAGAAACTAGAGGCCTTCGGAAGATTATTGGATATTATGGATGATTTGCGCGAAAAATGTCCATGGGATCAGAAGCAGACATTACAGTCGCTTCGCCATCTTACCCTTGAAGAAACCTATGAGCTTTCAGATGCCATTTTACAGGATGATTTACAGGAAATAAAAAAAGAACTGGGTGATGTTTTGCTTCACTTGGTTTTTTATGCTAAAATAGGTTCTGAAAAAGAGAGTTTTGATATTGCAGATGTTATCAACTCCCTTAATGAAAAGCTGATTTTCCGTCATCCTCATATTTATGGAGATGTTGAGGTGAAAGATGAAGAAGAAGTGAAACAGAACTGGGAAAAATTAAAATTAAAAGAAGGAAACAAATCTATTTTGGGTGGAGTACCGAAAAGCCTTCCGAGTCTGGTTAAAGCTTACAGAATTCAGGATAAGGTGAAAGGTATCGGTTTTGAGTTTCATGATGCAGAAGACGCATGGAAGAAAGTAGATGAGGAGATCCAGGAGTTTCATGCTGAGACTGATCTGGATAAAAAAGAACAGGAACTTGGTGATGTATTTTTCTCCCTGATCAATTATGCCAGAATTTCAGGAATCAATCCGGATTCTGCGCTGGAGAGAACTAATCTTAAGTTTATTTCAAGATTTCAAAAGATGGAAGGGCTTGCTGAAGAGCAGGATTTAAAATTAGCAGATATGTCTCTGGAAGAAATGGATGTTCTTTGGGAAAAGGCCAAAAAACTTTCATAACTTCTGATTGGAACAATTAATGCTTCTTACATTCAATTAAAAAATAAAAATATACCTATGTTACGTTTTCTTATTTTACCTGCTTTGCTTTTATTGAGCTGCAATCCGAAAGCTCAAAATTCTCCTGCTAAAGAAGATGAATTAAAAGTTCAGTTTTCCTTACCTAAAAAGTTGAAGGAAGTTTCCGGAATTACTTTGTCAAAAGATAAGAAAACGATCTGGGTAATAGAAGACAGAGGAAATAAAAATGCAATATACGGGCTGAGTGACAAAGGTGATATGCTGGCAAAGATCCCTGTGGAAAGTGCTGAAAATACAGACTGGGAAGACATCATATCAGATACTCAGGGAAATATTTATATTGGGGATTTTGGTAATAATGATAATAACAGACAGGATCTGGCTATCTTAAAAACAGATTTGAAAGACAGCAAACAAATTACCACCAAGGTTGTTCAGACTACGAAATTCCATTATCAGGGACAGACGGAATTTCCTCCGAAAAAATCAAATCTTTTGTATGATTGTGAGGCTTTTGTAGAAATGGATGGTAACTTCTACTTATTCACCAAAAACAGAAGCAAAGGTTTTGACGGAACTTTCCTTGTATTCCAGGTACCTAATAAAGAAGGGGATTTTGAAGCGAAGTTAATAGGGACGTTAAAGCTTGATGGAGGGTATAACGATGCTGCTATTACCTCTGCTACCATCAATAGTACCAAAGATAAAATTGTATTGCTTACCCATAAAAATGTACATGTTCTTACAGGATTCACGGCCAACGATTTCAGTGCTGCAAAAATTCAGAAAGTCCCGTTGAGTCATAATTCCCAGAAGGAAGCCCTTGTTTTCTTTGATGATAAAACATTAATGATTGCAGATGAGAAAGGGAAGAATGAAGGTGGAAATGTGTATACTTTTTCTCTAAACTAAATTTTTTATAATAAACTAATATCTCGCCAAAAGCATCAACAAAAACATGGAACTATAAATATGATGTCAACGGACAAGTACTCTTATACTTCCCAGTACCATAAATGAATAAATAAAACCCCACAGAGAAATCTGTAGGGTTTTGAATATATGAATGTATTGAAGTGATTGACTTTTTATAGACTATGGAGTAAGATAAGAAATGTGAATATTACCACTCGATAAACGGAAATCCTGCGTATAACGGCAGCGTATTCTGAAGGTTTCTCCGGTATTGAAGAAATTAATGGATGAAAGATTATGATTCAATCCTGTAGTACGTTCTCCGTGCCCGGTGGATATTCCCGCAAGTGTTGTAAGGGCAGGTGATACTTTTTGGATATAAGAATTGGCTGTTCCTGCCGTTTGTCCTGATGGATTTAAATTGAGATCATAGGTAGCATAAGGAACAATATTATAAAATCCCGGTTTTACAACTGTGAAAAGACCTGTTGTTGAATTATAGGTTAAATAAGCCGTATCAATTTTATTACTCACATTGAAAATATAGGTTTGTGAATAATTCTCATGAGTACTGACCGGAGTAGAATGGGTGCCTGTATAACTTCCGCTTGCCGGGCTGATATCTGTTTTGTTTCCAACATACACTACCTTGAGAAAGTTTTCTGATTCAATGGTTTTCCATACCGGAGTATTTCCGGCTCCGTTTGACATTAAGAATTCACCTCTGTTTCCGGAATTTCCTTTTGTTCTGTCATCTCCGCCTACATTCAGATCTTTAACTACCTGAAGCGAGCCGTTGACATGTAATGTATTTTGAGGTGTTGGAGTTTTAATCCCTATCTGTGCATTTAAGTGAATGAACATGACAAATAATGCCATATACAATAGCTTCTTTTTCATCATTTGTTGATTTTTTAATTGCCGCAAAGATAAAATGTTTTTAAAATGTCTATTTTTTAAAGAATTGATAAACATATTGGACTATGTGTAAGTTTGACTTATATAGCTGAAAATATGGCTTTTATTTAAAAGCCATATTTATGTTATCAGTAAAAAATGTGAGTTGAAAATTTTAAATATTAAATTTCATTAAAATTGATATTTTTTGAGGATTCAATTTATAAGTAGTTTAATATACTGTTAAACAGTGTCTTGTGTTGTATTAGGATTTCAATGTTAATAGCAAACACAGAGTTGATTTCATTTTAATAGAAGAAGTTTAAAACTTCATTCCTACTCCGGCAGAAATTCTTCCACCGTCTGAACCATAGAAATAATTCAATCTTGCAGACATCATTTCCACAATACTCAGCCATACCCCTGCGCCGGCAGATTGATGCCATTTTCTGGAATTTTCATTGTCGTTCCATACACGGCCGATATCATATCCGATGAGAATTCCCATGTTTGCCGGAACAATATTATTTCTGACCCTTCCAAAATCCCAGCGGATTTCTGAGTTATTGGTAAAATATGATCTTCCTGAGAACCGTTCATTTCTGAAAGCTCTCATGCCGTTATTCCCTCCGATAGCTGCAGCCTGATAGAATTCAAAATGATTATTATTGATCCACATGACATTACTGGAGTTGGCAAATACAAATTTCCCTTTCTTATCAATTCTGTGGTCAATGGCGAGCTTTCCTTTTACGGTCACAAAGTTTTTGTTGAAATCAGAAAGTGTTGCTTTCCAGTCTGCATTCAACATAAATTCCAAACCAAGAGTAGGGAAGGCCGCATTATCTGCATTTTTATATCCGAATGTATAATTTGCTCCCACAAATTGCTGACTGTTGAATACGCCTGGTCTCACATCCGGTGACTGGTTGATGAAACGGTCCGCTTTTCTTTGTACTTTATTATCTTCAAAAGTCAGTTGAAACTGGTGGCTGAGGTTCATCCAGCTCTTTTGAGAAATAGAAGGAGCAAAGTTGAACTTGGAAATTCTGGCTCTGTTGTATTCCCTTTCTGTATCTTCCTTGTCGTATTCACTTTCATTGGAAAGTCCGAAGAAGTTTTGAGAAAATCTGGGGGTTGTATAAAATGCATCAAGGTTGATATCCCAACCTGAGATGGCTTTTTTAAATACACCTTTGTAGGTAAGACTAAATCCTGCAGTTGCAGTATAAAAATTAGCTTTTAAGCTATGTCTTTGGGTAAAAGGATCACGAATGAAATTATTCACCGTATAATTGGCCAGAACCCCCACAATGACTCCATCGTCCGGGTTGTAATCCAGGTTTGGATATCCGGCAACGGAATTATATTTCGGGTGTTTATAATTATAACTGTTGATATCATAATCATCAGTTATATTCTTGGTTGCATTTCCTGCATTATAGGTGTTCTTCTGAGATTTAAAATCATAAATCTTCACTTTTCTTCCATCCGCAACGTTATAGGTATCATGGTTATATCCCCCAATCAGTCTGATGGTCATTTTAGGATTTCCACTACCTGTTACTACGTAGGTATCATCATCTTCCAGACCATAGATCCATAATTCTTTAGTTTTTGAATGATGGTAAGTCTTTTCAAAAACCAGTTCATTCTGGTCTTTATTCTTACCCAGCTTATATTGCTGTACCAGTACGGAGTGTCCGTTTTTGGTGATCACAAACTTATCAGGATTTACCGTTCCTGCCAGAGGAACTTTTTTCTGCAATACATCATAATACTGTGCAGCGTAGCTCTGAAGTTTTGTTTTTCTTATTTTCAGTTTTCTCTGGATTTCAGCAATGGTGTCATCCTGTACTTCTTTCGGAAGATTATGGAATGCATCATCAATGTCAGCATCAGTCAGATGTTCCTGTATGTATTTTGCCTGAGTTTCCCATTCACTTTGGTCAGCACCTTTTAAAAATACAAGATCCATAGGATAAGGCTCCATCGCAAGCCATTTCACACTGCTGATATCTTCTGTAAAGGTTTTCATGTGGCGGATGGCAGGAACATTCATAATAATCCTGAAGGCTGCACCGTCATATTTACTGAATGCCTGATCTCTGTCTTTAGGGATAGGTTTGTAAACCACTTTGTCGCCCTCTTCATATTGTGCCCATTTCCACTGGTCCGAGTGTCTGTCCCAATCACCGATAAGCATATCAAATAATCTTGCTCTGATATAAGATTCCCTGTCGACAGAATATTTATTGCTTTTGTTGAGGTTCTTTAATACATCATCCGTAGAAACGATATCATTTGCATGATCAAGGGAAGCCAATGTTTTAGGATCAGAAGAAAAACGTTCTTCAATCATATACATTTCATCTCCGTAATTCTCATTGTATCTTCCCAAAGCTTGTTGTTTGGGGATATAGTATAGTTTTGGATTACTATGAAAAATATTGAGCTTTTCCGACATATTTCCAATCGTAAACGGAGTAAATGGATGATTGGTAGTATAAAAATCCAGTAGGAATTTTTCAGGATATGAATCTGCAAGTTCTTCTCCTAATGTACTTTTCTGGAAAGCCATATTGTTTAAGAAACGAATTGCACTTTTTTTCACCCCTCGCATTACAAACTCCTGTCCGTCTGCAGACTTCAGCCGCAAACTGTTGGATTGGTTTCCTCCACCTTCTCTAAAAGGAATATATCCTCCGTTCAATTCTGAAAGGTTGGCCGTGGGAGCTTCAATGGGAATTCCATAATATCTTCTGTAATGATCTCCCCAAAGCCAACGGTAAAACTTTCTTTTTTCAGTAAGCTGAACCGGGTAAATGGTTGAAGAGAATGTTGCAGGAAAAGAATTAGGGAAATTATTGACAAATACATCTGGCTTGGAAATCACGGAAACATGAGTCAGTTTTTGAAGCTGGGCATCTTTGGTTGAAAAATACTCAACATCTGTACTTTCATCTTTTCTGAAATTTAAAACAGCAAAACCGCTGCCTCCGTAGGAAAAGTCTGTCTTTTCTACAATGGTTGCCGGATCTGTTTTAGAACCTGCACCACTGACGATCTGTCTCAGGTTTCCATCTTCGTGATATTGCAGGTTATGATCATGTCCAGAAACGAAAATAATATTTTCTTTATCCTGAACAATGCTTTTCAGCCTGTTGGCCAGATCTGCATAATGTTGGTTATTGATATCTTCAGGACTGGCTCCTGAGGAACTTCTTAAAATATTGATTACACTTGCCACCACAGGAACGGGAACTTTACTCTTTAAAGGAAAGAGATGAGATTTTGCAGAATTGAAACCTGCATGGGTTCCGCTGCTGATGATAGGGTGGTGTAAAGCAACAATTATTCTTTTACCCTGATTTTTAATGATGAGATCTTTAAACTCGGTAAAAAAATCTTCACGGGTTTTGATATTACAGTTTTTATTGATTCCCGGATAATTATCCCAGTTGGCAATTACCCATTCCGTATCGATTGCGATAAGCTTGATATCTTTAGAAACATTAATGTCATCAATAGGACAGCCGTTTTTAGGAAGAAAAGCTTTTTTATCATCAAGATATTTTTTAACCAGTCCTTCCTGGGTATTCAATCCCTCAATTCCATTGTACCAGTCATGATTTCCGGGAATTACGAGTGTTTTTCCTTTGAAATTTTTGGTAATGGCAAGCTGGTTTTCCAGTTTCTGTTTTGCCTGGGCATAGTCTTTATCTGTTTCTTTGGGCATTCCATTGGGATAGATATTATCTCCCAGAAAGATCAGCATAGAGTTACTGTTGGCAGAATCCAGCTTACTTTTCAGTAAATTCAGAGTTTTTTGGGCCTGAGGTTCATCTGCATTTCCTGCATCTCCAATCAGAAAAAGTTTAAAATCATTTTCGGATTTTATTTCGGAATCTTTTACTTCAAATAAGTTTTTGCCCTTTTGTACGTTATAGGTAGCACAGGAATAAAGGACTCCTGCGGACATTACTGTTCTAAGAACAATAGAAGTATTTTTTAGATGAGTTTTAAAGGATAAATTCATAAATTTACATTAACAAAATTTCAGGGATGAGCATTCTACACAAAGCTAAAAATTATGTTGAAATCTTATTCAAAGATAAGTTATCTTCGGTATATTTTTATCATAATTTTATCCATACTGCCTATACTGTCAATAAGGCGGAGGAAATCATGAAAAATACTCCTGTTTCTGAAGAGGATCAGGAGAAGGTACTTGTAGCATTATGGTTTCATGATACAGGGTATATAGAATGTGCTCTGAACCATGAGGAAAGGAGCGTGGAGGTGATGAAAGCCTTTTTACACCAGGAAAATTATCCGGAAAGCTATATTGCAGATGTTGAAAAGTTGATTCTGGCTACGAAAATACATTATGAACCTCAGAACTTGCTTGAGAAAATTGTAAAGGATGCTGATTTCAGTCATTTTGCGGGTCACGATTACAGCGATATTTCCGATGCTTTGAGAAAAGAATGGGAACTGACCAATGTAAGATGTTTTTCCAATGAAGAATGGAATGCCGGAAATCTTGATATGCTGAAAAACAAGCATACTTTTTATACGGATTATGCTAAAGAAAACTGGGAGCCCCTGAAAAAGAAGAACATCAAAAAGATAGAAAAGAAATTGGAAAAAGAAGAAGAGAAAAAAGATAATAAAAAGGATAGCGCAGAGGGTAAAAAGGAAAAAGAAAAATCAGACAGAAGTGTGGATACTTTATTCAGGGTAACCCTGAACAACCATACAAGGCTGAGTGATATTGCAGACAGTAAAGCCAATATTCTTTTATCTGTAAATGCCATTATCATTTCAGTTTGTCTTTCCGTATTGGTTCCAAAGCTGGATGCCCCTAAAAATTCACATCTGATTCTTCCGAGTTTTATTCTGTTGCTATCGAGTGTATTTACGATCATATTTGCTATTTTGTCTACAAAACCTAATGTGACGAAAACAACGTTTACTCCTCAGGATATTGCCAACAGAAAAGTAAACCTGCTGTTCTTCGGAAACTTTCAGCAGATGTTATTTGATGATTATAACAATGCCATGAAAGACCTTATTAAAGACAGGGATTATATCTATGATTCCATGGTGAAGGATCTGTATTATCTTGGAAAAGTTCTGGATAGGAAATATAAACTTTTATCCATTACCTATAAGATTTTTATGGCAGGGATTATTATTTCCGTTTTATCTTTCGGAATGGCTTTTCTTAGTCTTTAATTAATAAACACACACGAATGATAGTCAGACAGCGTACGAATTGGCTGAAAATGTTATTTATATGGAGAGGTTCCGTATTAAAGAAAATTGTTGTTCAGCTTAGCATTATCACGCTGTTTTCTTTGGCTATCTATTTTTTCAAAGGAAAAATATTTGATTATAAAGTGCATCTCAATCCTACCATTTTTACATTGATAGGATTGGCGTTGGCTATTTTTATGGGTTTCTGTAATTCTGCAAGCTATGACCGTTTCTGGGAAGGACGTAAGCTTTGGGGATTACTTGTGATTGAAACCAGGTCTTTGACGAGACAGATTTTATCCTTAGTAAACGATTCTTCACCTAAAGCTAAAGTGGAAAAAGAGAAAATTATTAAGCTGATCTCTGCATTTTCCTGGGCACTGAACTTTCAGCTGAGAGATAAATCCGGGACGGAACACCTTGAAAGGCTTCTTTCTCCTGAACAACTGGAACAGGTAAAGAGTAAGAAATTTATTCCCAGTATTATTCTTGGATTTATTGCAGACTGGCTCAACGAACAGCATAAAAAAGGAAATATAGATACTATTGTAATGACTTCTATGGATCATCAGCTCAATCAGTTTTCTAACATTTCCGGAGGCTGTGAGAGAATTTACAATACTCCATTACCATTTGCTTATAGTGTTTTACTGCATCGCACGGTGTATCTTTATTGTTTCTGGCTTCCTTTCGGACTGGTAGATTCTTTGGGATGGATGATGCCTATGATTGTTTTGTTGATCAGCTATACCTTTATTGCTCTTGATGCCATTATCCAGGAAATCGGTGAACCTTTTGGTGAAGAAGAAAATGATCTTGCCCTGAACAGCATCTGCCGTACGATTGAGTTTTCTATTTTTGAGCAGGCAGGAATTCCTCAAGGAGAGTTGAAGAAACCGGATACTTATTTTGTGGATTAGAATAATTTCTATTCCTGCGGTAGGGTAAAAGAAACCCTTAATGCCAGCAATCCCGTAATTCCCTGAAGATCTTCTACTCTTAAAAATTCTATATCATTTTGTAGAACTCCTTTTTTCTGGAGTTTAGAAATGTAGTCAAGATATTCCTTCTGATTTTCCATTCCGAAATAGACGATGGTGATTTTTCCGGGTGCAGTGATGCGTTCTGAAGAATCTTTCACATGGGCTTTATCCAGACGTTTTTTGATAATTTCGTAGTATGAATTGTAAGCGCCGTCTACATCAAAGCGTTTTTCATCCATTCTGAAACGGATGTCTATTTTTTCATTGTATACAAAGATCAGTGATGCGATATCCAGCGGTACCGGAAGATATTTTTTGAACGACTGAAATTCAAGTTCCATTTTACAGATGGTCTTCAGTTGCCAGTATCTCAGTTTATGAACTACTTTTGAGGTATAATGAAGCTCAGGAGCAATGGTAGTACCAATGTAAAGATTATGCTCTACACCATCAGATTTAAATCTTTCATAATAATGTGGAAATATTTCCTGTGCTTTCACCTGGCTTTCGTCCAGCATATCTGCCAGTTTTCGGTTGACCAGAGTGATAGAATCATCAAGGTTTTTTCTGTGATGATAAAACAGGTCCGTAGAGGTGAAGATGTGTGAAAAATAGTCTTTAATCCTCGTCTTTATTTCCCTTGAAGTTCTTACTTCCAGCTTGCCCTGTAAAAAAGGATGAATTTCTTCTCTTAATAATCTCTGAAAACGTTGTTCTGTATCTGCTTTGATCTCATTGTTGATTTCATTTTCAAAAACATCCAGTGCCAGTACAAATTTCTCTGAATCTGAATTGGTCAACACTAAAATTTCATTCAGCCATTCAATCTGCTGATTGAGATCCTGCAGCATCAGATTAAAACGTTTTTCCGAAGAAGAACGGATATCTGAAACGCCAAACAAAGGAGTAAGATTTTTAAAGGCAATCTGCTTTAAAGTATATATTTTCTTTCCGAGCGATGCTGTAAAATACTTTTCTGCTTCATTTCTGAACTTCCACACCACACTGTCGTGGATGGTTGTATATTCACGCTGGATAATGGCTTCTATCTGATAGTTTTTTTCAAAGTAGAATCTGTTCAGAGAGAAAAGAACCATATCGGTGAAAAACTCCAGTTTTTTAAGCTTTAAACCATTGAAACTTCCTGCAATTGGAGAAGTAAACTCCATGATGGCAAGGAGCTCACCGTCTTTCATAATCGGAATTACCATGAAGCTGTTGACATTATTATCCTTTAATATACTAAAGGAGGGAAGCAGCTTTACATTTTCATCCAGATTGTTTACATTGGAAACAACGACAGGTTTTGAATTATGATTTAAGTTATTAAAAGTCGTCTTACGGGTATCTTCGTCAAAAGCGTTGATCCAGAAATCCAGGATATGATTGGTGAGAAGACTCTCATAAATCGGGAGTTTATCCAGTTTCTGTTCCTTTTTGTTAAAAGTCATCAGGCCGAAACTGAGCTCAGAAACATCAAAATAGGATTTAAAAATTTCCGTCAGATTTTCATTGGGATTCATATTTTCCGGATCAATCTCAATCATACTTGATTTCAGATCGGAAAGGGCTACCTCAGAGGTACAGTCTACCAGTGAAATAATGGTGAATCCTTTCAGTATCCATGATTGCGAAGGGAAATATTTTTTCCACAGTTTAAAATCATCCAGATTTTCCAGCAGCATATCCAGAATATCATCAGATGGAATTTTGGCATCTTCTGTAGGTGTAATTTCCGTGAAATCTGAATTGACTGTAATTTTATAATGCTTCATGATTCCCTGTTTGTTGGGGATATCATAATAAAACGGAAGTGTACTTTTAATATCTTTTTTGAAGTAGCTCTGAAGAATCAGACAGCAGCAGAATACATAAAATTCATTATCTGAAATATTTCTGAGTTCTATTTCGAAGTCTTTCCCTGCATCTTTCAGAATATCTTTAAACCTTTCGGTATAGTTGAAGGTGATATTGGAAAGAGGGATACTTGCTGCTTTTATTTCATTTCTGGTGAGACCTGTGGGGAAAAGATCGGCAAGAAGCAGTCTGATGAGGTCCTCATATTTATCAAGAAGAGCAGTGTCCTGAAACCCTTCTCTTAGCTCTTTAAAATTTCTGGTACTCTCAATTAAAGACTCTGCATAGTTCACCCTGTATTCCAATCTGTCATTATATCGGATATGCTCCAGAACATCCAAATATTTTTTGAATGATATATAAACCTGAAAGGGAGAGTCTTTTTTATAGAGATTAGCCAAGAGGTGAGAAATTTAAAGTAAAGTTATGAAAAAATCACTATTTATAAATTTGTTATTAATTGTTGAAAATAGCCTTTTCTATCACTTTATTTTTGTTTTATAGTGAAATTATTAAAAAGAATATTGAATTTAGTGAATCTCTGTTTCTTTTTATAAAAATATCTGAGCTTTTTAAATGGTAATACAGTTTTAATAAAATAAAAACTTCCATTGACTATAGAAAAGTTTTTATAGTTAAAAATGTGGACAATGGCGAAAAAGAAGGAAAAATCGTCTAAATGTTACTAACCGAAATATATTTTATTATGTATTACTCATTATTTATTCTACTTTTATGAATATAACCTTTTTTGCCATCCTTTGTTTCCACAAGCCACCAATCTCCATTTTGATCTAAAAGCTTTACCTGTTCACCTGATTTTATTTTTTGTAAAACTTCTGAAGTGGTATTTTTATCTTTTCTTAGATTGGTATATCCATCAGGATCACTAATTACTTTATTGTCGTCCGAACCATTGAATATTTCTAAGTTTTCACAAAAGACTTTTAATCTTTCGTTGCCATAATAGCTATTGTGTTCTAACTTTTTAATAAAATCTTTGTTTTTATTGATAAAGCTCTGAATATCTCCAATATCACCTACATTTAATGATTTTTCACATAAAAAAGCAATACTTTTATCACCCTCTGCATAATCGATCTGATTTTTATACATCATATTGAGAATTTCTCCCAATGAATCATATCCGTTTCCTTCTTTGGCTTCAGAGAGTAATTCCTTTGTTTTGCCTTTATAAACAATTTGTTCAATATCATCCACTATACCTTTTCTAAGTACAAATTGGTGATTTTTATTTTTTCTTCCGAAAATTAATTCATGGAAGGATGTTATGTTTGAAAAATCGAAATCTTTGAAAGCAAAATCTACAAGATCTTTATCTTCATTATATCCATAATATAAAACCAGATCTTTTGTAAGATAAGGATCTCTCATTTTCAGGATTTTTAACGCCGTTTTATCTTTATAAATAATAAATTTATTATACTGATATAAAATATCTGGCGTGATAGAATATTTAGCATCAGAATCGCTATCCTGTACTAATATAAATGCTTTACTTTTTATAGCAACTTCTGGAAAATCCGAAATTCTCAGGGAGACAATCCTATTGGTATATTCATCAATATTTACCCCGTAAACTTCTGATATTCTTTTGGAAAATAATTCAGAATCAGGAAATTTATAATTGAAGTTTTCTAAAGATTTAGCTCCATAATTAATAATATCTGGTGAAAGATTATCATAATTGAACTTAGTGTTATCACCTTCTTCAACCAGGTTATAGGGAGCTTTATTTTGTTGTGCTTTATCAGAACAATAAATCAGCGAAATGAATAGGAGAAATATTAAAATACATTTTTTCATCTGTAATACTTTTATTAAAGTTTATTTGCTTTTTTTAAAGTTTTGGATAGCTAACCTTTCAAAAATTGTTGGTGGTTTCAAGATATTGATGAGAATATTTCCTTAGTAATTTTTGATCTAAAATAATTTTCCTGTTGACTGTTTGATTTTAATGTAAATCTATAAAATTTTAAAACGATAAACTGTAGTAATTCTACGATAAGTGATAAATAAATTTTAAAGTAAATATATCAACAAAAAAACCTCCCATTAAATGGAAGGTTTTATATATATGTATCATTTTTATATCTCAAAATATAAAAATAGGAAATTGTCTAAATGATAACTATTGCAAGTATATTTACAGCGATTCATTCGCTCTTTATTCTACTTTTATGTACATACCCTTGTTTGCGATCCTTTGTTTCCACAAGCCACCAATCTCCACTTTGATCTAAAACTTTTACCTTTTCACCAGATTTTATTTTTTGTAAAACTTCTGAAGTGGTATTTTTATCTTTTCTTAAATTAGTATACCCGTCAGGGTCATTAATAACGGCATATGATTCTGAAGTTTTCCCCTGATTAAATGTACTGTAAGCTTCTGTGGCATTTCTGAGCAAAGGATCATTATAAAAGTCATTGTTTTTAAAACGCTTCATCAGCTCTTTGTCTTTATCATAACAATAAGATACCATTCCAAAGCCTTCATTTTGGCTCCAGTCATTATTTTCATTTTTCTTCAACTGAGTGTGGAGTAGAAAAGCTAAAGCTTCATCTGTCTTTGATTGATTTACAGGGCTTTTATTGTTCATCATAAATCTTATAAGCTGGGAAATTAAGGCAGGATTATGATTAAATAACTTTAAGATGAGCCCTTTTCTTATTGTTTCTTTTCTACTATTATCATTATAAAATAAAATACTCCAATTAAAGTATTTGGGCTGATCCTCTATTGACGTTATATTTTTGACGGCTGTTTTTATCAACAGGTCATCCTTCTCATAATCAAACAGGATGACAATATCTGTGGCAAGATCTTTTTTCCAGTTCGTAGCATCAGTTATAGCATTTTTATCATCATGGTATAATATTTTGTTTAAGGCTAATACTTCTTCAAAATAAGGATGCTTTTTATTTTCCCTGATTTGGACCTTTAATTGGTCCAAATCAGGAAGATTATCTTGACCAATCTTGATAAATCGATCATTTTTATTAATCATGTAATCAGCATATTCGTTATTAATAATAATTTCGCTATATCCTTTAGAGGCAAGATCTTTTGAACTGATTCCTAAATAGGTTTTATTTCTGGTATCAAAATCAATGGCTGAAGGAGAGGAATATTTTTTTATGGCAAAGTATTCTGTGAATAAATCTATTTCTTTATCATCCATTATTTCCGATTTTATTATTGTTTGTTTATCATTATTTTTGTCGTTTTGCCCATTACAGGCTATATTTATTGATAGTAACAGTATTAATATCTTATTTTTATTGAGCATCATCTTTTTTATTTTTGCGGTTAGTATTTGCATCTTTAGGGTCAGGAACTGTACCATAAAAACTAAACATATCTTTTATTTTTTCAGGAGAAACTTCTTCAATATAGATTTGAATTTTCTTCCCTTTTGCTGTTAATTCTGAATATATTTTTGTTATCTTAGGCATATCCGCATTGTATACTCTTAGACATCCATGTGTAACCATTAAAGGGCCATTATCGGTTAATCCTTTTTTACCATCTCCCATAGTATGTCCACAATGAAGAAGAATACCCGATCGTGAACTTGCTTTTAGTGCATCTCCTGCTTCTGGGCTCAGTCTAATGACGCCGTGGTTACCAAATGATACACCCGTATTTGGAGTATCCAATTCTAGTTTTGTATTCCAAAGTCCATTGGGGACATTACCATAGCCACCATTAGTGTATCTGTCTTCACCTCCTGTTCCTAACCCTAGTACATAGCACTTGTGTAAAACCTTTGTATCATCAAAAAACACTAATAACCCTTCTTTTTTTCTATTTGAAGGTACAATAACGTCAATGTAAGCATTTTTTGTAGTTGCTTTATAGATTCCATCATAAGTTTGCAGCTTATTTTGTTTGTTATTTTTTGAAGGAGGAGAGCAAGAATCAAGTTGTAAGGTTATTATTGCTTTTTTAAAATATTCCTCAGCTACTTTTAAGTTTTTAACACCAACATTGATCTTCCTTCTGATATCTATAACTTTGTTTACATCATTAACCATTAAATCAGAATTACTCAGCCCTTTACCTTTCCAGTCTGCTAATGCACTGAGAACAGCATATTTTGGTTCTGTGGGCATATCATAATAAGTAACAAAATCAAATAAATCTACATCTTTTATAGTTTTTTGTTTTCTGTTTTCTTCAAATTCAAATTTATCAAAATGCTTTATCCTTTTTTCCGAAGATATTAATTCGTTGTAGATTTTTGCGGGAACATATTCTTTAATCAAGCCCATTGCAGATTTGTAATTACCTTTGCCCGTTAACTGAATCAAGCCTTTTCCCCGGAAGTTAAAGCCATCTCCGCTGGCTTCATTTCCATTACCGTTACCAAATCCGTTTTCAGCTGCATATAAAAAACTGAATAACTTTTTTTGATCGGGTCTTTCGCTACAGAATTCTTCAATCTGTCCTCTTTTATCCAATAATTTACCGCGATCCCCAAAAGTACCACTACGGATATTTCTTGGAATATATTTTACATTTCCTTCTGCCATTTCTTTTTCTCTAAAATGGGTTTCTGCTGCAATTTGAGCTAGAAAATGAGCTTTTTTTGCACACGTATTTATTCCAAAATCTAATTTATATTTATTAATCCAATTAACACAATCCATTCTGAAAGTTTTGTCACTTTCCCCAAATATTTCTTTTATTTCATCCCACGTAAAATCTTTTTCACACCTCGGACATTTCCCTTCAGAATTTTGCTGATTAGGATCCTGTCCCACATTGGTGGCGGTCTCGGGGTTTTCTGGTGGAGGATTGATGCCATTTCCTTTTACCGCAATGATCTGATTCAGGACCTGAACTGTTTGTGGGCTGAAAGTGGAAATATTATTATGTTTAACTACCAAATAGTATTCATGTTCTCCTCCATCTATCATAAAAGATATTCCACTTCCCTGAGCTTTTTTCATCATCAATTCAGTAAGGACTATATTTTCATCATTTACTCCATTAGCATTAACTGTAATTTCTTTTTCATAAAGTAGTGTATTTTCGTCTCTGTTGTGTCCGGTGTCTGCTGTTGTGTCTCGTTCCCAAACCTGTAAAAGCAGCTTTTCTTTAAACATATTCTGCGTTTTTATTTCAGCAACTATGGTCTGACCATATTTAGGTTTTATTGTAATCTTATTTTTATTGCTGTCAAGGAGCGTTAATGATATAATTTTAGGTGTTCCTTTCCTGGGTTTTATGTAAATAATGGTATTGCCCTTTTTTTCAGGAGAATTTAGATAACCCTCTACAAAGAATTCCTGTCCAAGAGCTTTTTCTTCAAAAGTAAATGTCGCCGTTGCCCCTTTCTTTTTGATATTGGTAGAAGTATAACTTCCATTATTTCTTTTTCTGAAGAGTTCCCAAGTGACATTATTCCCATTTCGTTGGCTGGCAGGAGTTTCCTTATACCATTCTGTAACTGAATAGGATGCCGGAATACCAATTTGTGGATTTGTGGGGCCTGTTATTTTTGCTACACCTTTTTTTGACATTGCCTTATAATTTTAATGTGCATAACTATTTTCATTATCAATCTCTTCTTTCAGCTCATCAATGTTCACTACGGGATTATAAATATGCTGTTCCTGAGAATCAGCATTGGCAATCTGCATTTTGCTGATTCCGTTTTGTTGCCCATGCTTCAGGACCGTAATTTTTCCGCCGGTAGTGCACATCAATTCAGAAATTTCTGTTAGACAGTTTTTCCCCATTACCTTCACTTTTTCATAGGTTTTCTGCCATTTTCCTGCAGGAGCATAGATACAAGGTAGATATCCTCCAGAACTCGGCTTGAGTTTACATTGACCGAAAGGTTGTACAGCAGGATCGAATTGTAAATCATCTTCTGTTACAGCCAGATAATCACCTTGATCTTCTGCATTATTCCAGTAATGTTTTTGATGACTTGTCACTTTAAATCTTGGAAATTTGAACCCCTGATTACATTGGCACATACCTTTTTGAATAACGAAATATTTTCCATCATGTTCATTGGTGCCCTTATTTTCCTCTTCAGTCTTCTTAGTCTCTTTTTGATTTTTTGAAGAAGTATTGCCTAACTCCCCCGCAGATGAATCTTCGTTTGAACTTTCATTATTATCAGGATGAGTTTTAGTATTGATTTTCTGCACATCAGAATTGATATCTTCGTTCGGTCTGATGATTTTATCATTGGTTAAAAACTGTAGGTCTTCAGGAATACAAATTTGTTTCCCTGCCTTTAACTCTCCATGTATAATAGCATTTTGGGGGCACGAAAGATTGTGAAAAGTTTTTAAATAGTTTTCATCTTTTATATTGAACTTTTGGGCAATATTGGCAAAAGTATCATTGTCCTTTGTGATATAAATTTTCATTTGTTTTTTGTGTTTTTATATTTAAATCGTGTTTATAAAATAATTCATTCCTATGACAGATAAGTACTGAGGCACTTACTTCAACTAATTGTTTAGTAAGTTTATCCGTGAAATAATGTATATATATGCTGGCATTTATATTTTCTTCCTGTTTTTCATTTTCAAAACGAGATCCTTTTATTAATTCCTGAAGGCTGCAATTCTCTGCAATTATTCCTTTAATGACTGTTTCAACATATTCTATATTTTCATGAAAATATTCGGCATTAAAATCAAATTTCAATGGAAAAGAATTGTGGTATATTTTGAAACATTCTACCCACCTTGATTTTCTGCTAAACCAATTCATATTGGGAAATAATATTTTATTTAATAAGGTAGAGCTTATCTGTTTTAGAAAATATTTTTCATTTGAGATATTTTCATAAAATAAATCAATATAGGCTTTTGAAGGCGCACCTGTAAAAAAATCTCCGATCGCTGTTTGATTATCTTTAAATTTTTGTACTAAAGTTTCATGATCAGCAAATAAAGATATTTTCCCATCAGGGGATATAATAAAGGGAATAGGAGAAACTGTTTCCATACAAGCTAGTGCAAGTGAGGATATTTTGTCAACCGGTGTGCTGTTATTTTTTTTGACATCTTTTTGTCTCGTTGTGGCAATAACCTGGTCTGCTTTCTGCTCTATTTCAATATTAACTTTATAATTAAATGTTAGTTCACTTTTATTGAATTGCTGTATATTTTCTTTGATATTATATTCATCAGCGTGAAACGAAGCTAAATCCTGGACTGAAGGAAGTCTTTTTTGTAATAGGTCTTCATGTTCTTCTTTTGAAATATAGGCTATAGGTATCAAAATAAACTCGACTCCCCTCAGGCTGTCAAACCACAACTTATCCATCTTCCCACAGTTTTGATTATGAAACTCTTTTAGGTCGTGTTTGTTCATATTCATACGAAATGCAATAGAGTTGAGGCTATCACTTGGCTTTACTTTATATTTGATAAAATCTTTTTTCATCATCAATTTTATTTCAAATAATGTAAATCTATAAAATTTTGAAAAGATAAACTGTAGTAATTCTACGATAAGTGATAAATAGATTTTAAAGTTATTATATCAACAAAAAAACCTCCCATTAAATGGAAGGTTTTAATATCATTTATAATAAGGTCGTTTTACAACCCGAACATTCTTGCAAACAGATCCGGGAAAACCCCAAGGATGATAATCAAAGCAATAACAACTACTGCAATGATGTTGTAGGTAAGTGTTACTTTTTCTGATGACTTGAATGTTGATTCTTTGAAGAAGAACATTGCGATAATCAGTCTTAAATAGTAAGCGATAGATAGGGCAGAACCCAATACTGCTACCAATACTAAGAAAGCAGCACCATTCATAGCCTGGGAGAATAAAGCAAATTTCCCCATGAAACCAGCTGTTAACGGAACTCCTGCCATTGAAAGCATAGAAATCGTAGCTGCTGTTGCTAATAAAGGTTCAGTTTTCGCCAATCCTTTGAATGCTCCAAAAGAGGTTTCTCTTTTTAATTTCTCTACCCAGATCAGGCACATGAAAACTCCTACTGTAGATAAAGAATACGCAAATAAATAAAAGGCAAGGTTATAGGTAGAAAGGCTTGTCATTCCGAAGAATACCAATCCGATATATCCTGCGTGGGAAACTGAAGAGTATGCCAGCATTCTTTTTGCATTCGTCTGAGCAAGACCCATAACGTTTGCCAAAAGTAAAGTAATGATTAAGAATACTCCTAAAACATTGATCCATTCGTGAGTAACTCCGGCAAAACCAAGAGTCATCAATCTGAACAGCGCAAAGAATCCTGAGATCTTTACCACACTCGCCATGAAAGCGGTGATTAATGAAGGAGAACCTGCATATACATCAGGGCTCCACATATGGAAAGGCGCCAATGCTACTTTGAAGGCCAATGCACAAAGGATTAGTAATACTCCTAAGATGAACATTACATTCCCGGCATTTGCCACTCCGAAGTCATGAATCTTGTACAAATCAAAACTTCCTGCACTTCCATAGATGAACGCAATCCCGAACAGTAAGAAACCTGTTGCGAATGCACCCATAAGGAAATATTTAATAGAAGCTTCGTTTGATCTAAGATCCGTTTTGTTAGCTCCTGCCATTACATATAATGGAATAGAAAGGATTTCAACACCTAAGAACATCGTCACTAAGTTCTGATATCCGAAAAGGATGATCCCTCCACATAATGCAAATAGCATCAATGCATATAATTCTGACTGGTGGCTTCTGTGATTGCTGAAAGCAAAACCTCCCAGAAAGAATAACAATAAAGTTGTTACGATTGATATTTTAGTGAATAATGCAGTATTGTCACTGTACTCATACATATGCTTGTAATGATCGAAAAACGAACATTCCGGCATAAAACTTACGTACAATGCGATGATTAATCCCAAAATCCCAATGTATCTTGCGAATTTTCCTTGTTCAAAAACTCCTGAAAATAACGCAATAACTGCCGTTAGGAAAACAATAATTAAAACACTCATTTCTTAAAATATCAAATTAACTTACCATTGATTGGTAGATAAACTTCACCGAACTACTCACCATGTCGATTACCGGTTGTGGGAAAATACCTAGTAAAATAACAAAAACCGCTAAACTTGCCAATACAGAAAATTCTACCCCTGATAAATCTTTTGCTGTACTTAAAACTGCTTCATCTCCTTCTCCAAACATTGCTTTTCCGTAGAATCTCAATAAATACACCGCACAAAGAATTACCGTAAGACCAGCAATTACTGCTGCTGTTCCGTTAAAATCATATACTGATTTCAACAAAATAAATTCCCCGATGAATCCATTCGTTAATGGAACTCCCATTGAACCTAATATAATGATCAAGAACAATACAGCAAACTTAGGAGCTACTTTAGCTAAACCACCCATTTGTCTGATGTCTCTTGATTTAAATCTCTTGTATAAAATATCACAACAGTAGAATAATCCTACTACGTTGATACCGTGGGCAAATGTCTGTACCAATGCTCCTTCAGCTCCTTCCACATTGAAAGTTCCTCTAAGAGTTACTACTGCAGAAGCGAAGATCCCTGCTACCATCAATCCTACGTGAGAGAAAGATGAATACGCAATGATTCTCTTCATATCCGTCTGGATAATAGCGATCAGAGCACCGTGAACAATTCCTACAATAGCAAGAATAATTACGATCTGTCCTGAAATTCCTGCTATCGGAAGCGGAGTGATTGGAAGTAAGTAACGCATTACCCCATATACTGCCATCTTAAGCATGATCCCGGATAACAACATCGATCCCTGAGTAGGAGAGTAGGTATAGGTATCAGGCTGCCATGTATGGAAAGGGAATACCGGTAATTTCACTGCAAATGCAAAGAAAATAAACCAGAATACCACCGTCTGCTGTACTTCATTCAGTTGAGCATTGTATAAATCTGTTAAAGCGAATGATGCTGAGTGGTTGTACACATAGATCAATCCGGCTAACATAAATAACGATCCAACGAATGTATATACGAAGAATTTCGTAGTGAATTCAAACCTTTTATTCTCTTGTCCCCAAAGTCCGGCAATGAACCAAATTGGAATCAAAGTTACTTCCCAGAAAATGTAGAATAACAATCCGTCTAAAGAAGTAAACACTCCTACAAGACCGAACTGCATTAACAGAATCAATCCGTAGAATGTATTTCTGTAGTTTACACTTTCGTTGAAAGATGATAAAATAATGATTGGAGCCAGAATGTTGGTCAATAATAAAAGAAGCATGCTCATTCCATCGATACCGAAGTGAAGAGAGCTCTTCATAAATTGTGACCATGGATAATTGATCTCATGCTGCAATACGCTGTCTACTGTCGGAGTAAAATCAAAATCCGAAAGTATGTAAAACGTAAGGAGCATTTGTACCAATGCAATTCCAAGCGCCAAATATTTGCTGGAATTATTCTTCCAGGCAAAAACTAATCCCGAACCTACTAGAGGTAAAAGTAATAATGTTAATAATAAACAAGACATTATTATTGTAATAAAAAGTTAACAATTAATATAATTCCCACCGCTAAAGACATGATAAGGATATATGTCTCTACATTTCCGTTCTGTACACGCTTCATAGCTTTTCCGCTGTCTTCAGCACCATCACCTACAAAGTTTACAAAACGGTCTAAGATACCCTTATCAAACATTTTTCCTCCGCGTCCTAATCCTTCAACAGTTTTTACAATCAATGCGTTGTAAAGTTCGTCAACGTATAATTTCTTAGCAGAAAGCTTTTCCCATCCGGTGTAGTTTTCCTCTGCAACAGCCATCTTTTTCTTACTTACATAAGTATTTCTAACGATGAACCATACAGAGAAGAACATAAGCACTGTAGCTGCTAATAAGATCATTTCAGTATTAAAAGGTACTCCTGAAAGAGTAGCTTCCATCTGGCTGAAGCTTTGTTCTGTAAGAACTGGCTTTAACCATTCCATCAGTTTAGCATAGTGCCCGTGACCGATGAAGTGTGGCAGGTTGATGAAACCTCCGATTACAGAAAGAATAGCCAATACGATCAATGGTAATGTCATATTAGACGGGCTTTCATGTAAGTGGTGTTTTTGTTCTTCAGTACCTCTGAATTCTCCGTGGAATGTCAAATAGTACAGTCTGAACATATAGGTTGCAGTCATTGCCGCTAAAACAAATAAGATTACCCAGTAAACAGGGTTTTTAGCGAAAGCGGCTACTAAAATTTCGTCTTTAGAGATCATCCCTGATAATAAAGGGAAACCTGAGATGGCTAATGTTCCGATAAGGAATGTAGCGTGTGTAAGAGGAATATATTTTTTAAGACCTCCCATGAAACGCATATCCTGTTCGTTGCTCATTGCGTGGATTACAGAACCTGCACCCAGGAATAATAAAGCCTTAAAGAATGCGTGTGTCATTACATGGAACATTGCTGTTGTATAGGCTCCAAGACCTAAAGCGATGAACATAAATCCAAGCTGTGAAACGGTAGAGTATGCCAATACTTTTTTGATGTCGTTCTGACGTAGTGCATAGAATCCTGCCAAAGCAGCTGTTAAGAATCCGATGAATAAAATTCCTCCCTGTACAGTAGGTGCCAAAGTAAATAAGAAGTTTGATCTTACTACCAAATAGATCCCTGCTGTTACCATCGTTGCCGCGTGGATCAACGCTGATACAGGAGTAGGTCCGGCCATCGCATCCGGTAACCATGTATATAATGGAACCTGAGCAGATTTACCGGTAGCACCGATGAATAAACTCGCTGTGATAAAGATAATCACTGTTCCGTCTAATTCAAATTTTGAAGCGTTTTCTGCTACAGAAAGATAATCTACAGCATTGGTCTGTGAAGCGATCATGAAAATACCGATCAATAACGCAAGGTCACCAATTCTGTTCATGATGAAAGCTTTTCTTGCTGCTTTACCGTATTCTTCGTTAGTGTACCAGAATCCGATCAACAGGTAAGAACAAAGACCTACACCTTCCCATCCGATGAACAGGATCAGGTAGTTGCTTCCCATTACCAAAAGTAACATGGAGAAGATGAAAAGATTCAGATAAGTAAAGAACTTGTAGAACCCTTTATCATGACTCATATATCCGATAGAGTATAAGTGGATCAGTGAACCGATACCCGTAATGATCATTACCATCATTAAAGAAAGCTGATCAATCTGGAATCCAAAATTGATTTGAACTCCATTTACTCTAAACCATTCAAAAGCTTTTACAATAACAGGCTGGCTTTCAGAATTGAAATTCATGAAAATACTTACTGCAATACAGAAAGATCCAAAAACCATCAAAGTAGCCAAAGATCCTACCAATATTTTTGGAAGATTTTTTCCGAATAACCCGTTAATAAGAAACCCTAAAAGTGGTAAAAGTACTATTGCATATACTAGATTCTCCATTCTTATCCTCTTAATTTATTAAATATACTCACATCTACAGAACGGGTGTTTCTATATAGCATAGCAATAATTGCCAAACCTACCGCTACTTCAGCAGCAGCTACCACCATAATGAAGAAAACTAAAAGTTGTCCGTCGCCGTTGCCTTTATATGCTGAAAAAGCTGCCAATAAAAGGTTTACAGAATTCAGCATAAGCTCTACACAGCCCAGAATCACAATAGCATTTTTTCTAAGCAATACTCCCATTACTCCCAAACAGAACAATACTGATGAAAGAATGATAAAGTAGTCCAAAGGGATGCTTTGTATAAATGTATTTACTTCTCCCATAATTTTATAAATCTTTTTTACCGATTAATACCGCGCCTACAATACCTGCCAGAATTAGGATGGAAGCAAGCTCAAACGGTAAAACATATTCATTAAACAAAAGTCTACCCAGATTTTTCGTAAGACCAATACCTCTGTCTACATTTTCAACAACAATGTGTTTGTCTTGTACTCCTCTGAATACTCCTAAAACTCCAATTAATAAAAGACATGCTGTAAAAACTCCAACAAATTTTAAAGTATTGTTCTTCTTACTTTCGTCTCCTTTATTAAGGTTAAGCATCATCAGGATGTAAAGGAAAAGTACCATGATGGCACCTGCGTACACTATAATCTGGATAATTGCCAGGAACTGTGCATTTAAAAGAATGTACATTCCTGCAATTGAAAACATTGTAACAATTAATGACAAAATAGCATAGAGAGGATTTCTTGCAAATACAAAGTAAACTGCACTTGCCACTGCTAAAAACGCCACCAAGAAAAATAAAAACTGATCCATTATTTTACCGCATTTTTTTGTTTCTCGGATTGTCTTGTCGTGATATCAATCCTTTCATTTATTTTTTCAACTAGTTTATCTTTTCCGTAAATGAAAGAACCTCTATTCGTTTCTACATCCACTAATCTATCCGTAAGATAGATGGCAGATTTAGGACAAGCTTCTTCACACATACCACAGAAAATACATCTTAGCATATTGATTTCATATACTGAAGCATATTTTTCTTCTCTGTAAAGACCTCTTTCCTCTTTAGTTCTTTCAGCAGCCGTCATCGTAATGGCTTCTGCAGGACAAGCTACCGCACAAAGTCCGCAAGCAGTACATCTTTCTCTGCCTTCCTCGTCTCTTTTCAAGACGTGCTGACCTCTCCAGATGGTAGTTCTTGGTTTCTGTACTTCCGGATACGAATATACTGCGGGAGCACCCTTTATCACGGTTCTTACAGCATGCTTAAATGTAATCCCCATTCCTGTAAAGATGGCAGGAAGGTAGATTTTTTCAGCAAGGGTCATTTCTTTATTGGAAACAACTTTTGATCTGTTTGTAAGTTTCATTTAATTATAGATATTAGATGTTAGACACCAGATTTTAGACTAATCTTGTCTGCTATCTTAATTATTTAATATTGACGATTGAAATATGACAGGCTAAAGATAAAACTTTGATTTCATTATCAAATTTTCAAATCAGCTCATTTTCAAATTTTCTTAGTTTGCAAATGCTAAAATTACAGCTCCTGTAATTAATAGGTTTACCAATGCCATTGGGATTAATGTTTTCCATCCTAAGTGCATTAACTGGTCGTATCTGAATCTTGGAAGCGTCCATCTGATCCACATAAAGATTAGAATTCCGATTACCGTCTTCGTTAAGAATGCTACGATACTTAAGATTCCTGCAGTATTCTCACCCCAGTTCTGAGTTACCCATTCAATACCAGGATAGTTGTATCCTCCGAAGAAAAGAACTACCATGAAAGCATTGGAAATAAACATGTTCACATATTCTCCGAACATATATAAACCTAACTTCATGGAAGAGTATTCTGTAGAGTATCCTGTTACCAGTTCAGATTCACACTCAGGTAAATCGAAAGGGTGTCTGTTGGTTTCTGCTAAAGCGGCTACAAAGAAAACAAGGAAAGCAATCGGCTGGTAGAAAATATTCCAGTTCATTCCGGAACCCCAAGGAATAACGCCCCATAATTTTCCGGTAGTCTGGCTTTCAGTAATTTCTTTCAAATCTAAACTTCCTGTCATCATAATGATAGAAAGAAGTGCTAGTCCCATTGCCAATTCGTAAGAAATCATCTGAGAAGAAGCACGGATAGCACCTAGTAATGAATATTTATTGTTCGAAGCCCAACCTCCGATCATAATTCCGTAAACCCCGATGGAAGCCATTCCTATGATGAAAAGTACACCAACATCAATGTTCGCTACCTGAAGATCAAAAGAAGTACCTGCAATATTTAAACTTTTACCCCAAGGAATAACAGCTCCTGTAATCAATGAAATAAACATTACCAAAGCTGGGCCTAATACGAAAAGGAATCTTTCTGCATTGGCTGGTGTAAAGTCCTCTTTAAAGAAGAATTTTCCACCATCAGCAAGAGGCTGCAGTAATCCGAAAGGTCCGGCTCTGTTGGGACCAATTCTATCCTGCATGATAGAGGCTACTTTTCTTTCTGCCCAGGTAGAGTAGGCTGCAATCGTTAATGATAGTAGGAAAAGTGCTAATACAAGTATAAGTTTAAATGTAAGTAAATCCATTTTTATTTTTATAGATGTTAGATATTAGAAGTTAGAAATTAGAATGAAGAAAATCTGTCATCTAATATCTGAAATCTGAAATCTTATTAAAATTATTTTTCGTCTTTTTCACTGATTTCTTTAGCCATCGGATTGTCTAAAACTCTTAGCTCATCCTTTGGTTTTTCGTAGTGGTTCAATGAAATTACAGAATGTCTGTCGATATGTCTAGGACCTTCAATGTTCCAGTCTGATAATGCTTTTCTTTCGAAACGACATGTGTCACAGATGAATTCTTCTACTTCACCCCACTGGTCTTTTCTTGCAGTTACTCTTACAATTTCGTCACCTTTAAACCATACTAAAGCTTTTCCGGAACATTTATCACATTTACAAGTAGCATTCATAGGTTTTGTGAACCATACTCTGCTGGCAAAACGAGCTGTTCTGTCTGTTAATGCTCCTACCGGGCAAACGTCGATAACGTTTCCGATGAAGTCATTGTCTAGCGCTTTATTTAGATAGGTTGAAATTTCAGCGTGATCTCCTCTGAAAAGAATACCGTGTTCTCTTGTTTCTGTAAGCTGATTGGCTGTTAATACGCATCTTGCACAAAGAATACAACGGTTCATATTCAATTTGATGTTCGGACCAAGATCATCAGCTTCGTAAGTATTTCTTTCGAATTCTGTTCTTGTGTTTTCCACACCATGCTCATATCCTAAGTCCTGAAGATGACATTCTCCTGCCTGGTCGCAGATAGGGCAGTCCAGCGGGTGGTTTACCAATAGGAATTCGGTAACCGCTTTTCTTCCTTCCTGAGCTTTCTCAGAAGTAAGATTTTTTACTTCCATCCCGTCCATTACATTAGTTCTGCAGCTTGCTACTAATTTTGGCATAGGGCGTGGGTCTGCTTCAGATCCTTTAGAAACTTCTACCAGACAAGTTCTACATCTTCCTCCACTGGTTTCCAGCTTGCTGTAGTAGCACATTGCAGGAGGTACAGATTTACCACCGATTTGTCTTGCAGCTTCCAGAATAGAAGTCCCAGGCATCACTTCGGTAGTTTGTCCGTCTATAGTTATTTTGAATTTTTTAACTTCTTCGCTCATATGATATGCTTTAAGCTTTATGCGTTAAGCAATAGGCTTTGTTATTTATATTTCTTTGTATTAAATGTATATCCAATTCCTCCCAGAATTTGTCCGAAAACAAAATCCTGACGTGCTTTGTCTGGTTTATTATTCAATGTAGTTTTAATATCCCACATATTAATATAACCGGCTTTTCCTTCTAATCTCAGCATCCAGTTTTTCCAGAATACCAAGTTAAGACTAGATCTGATATCAGTTCCCATACCTGCAACGTGAAAACGATCACTTCTTTCATTACCAAAAAGTTTTACATTACTTTTCGGAAACATAAATCCGATTCCGGCTCCATAAGACCATACTAAATCTATATTTTTCTTATGAACAAGATTTTTGTATTTCTCAAGACCTAAGTTTTCATAATTAAGTCCATCAGTATGTTCGAAAGTAAGGAACTTCTCATCTGCAAGATTCACCTGCCCGTTTTGAACCATTGCTGCATATTCAGGATCTGAAATATGTCCTTTGAAACCAACAGTCTGGTTCTGATCCATTACATATTTCATATGGTCTATCCCTAATACCAATGCTAAATTGTCTTTAATGAAATATCCTATTCTGAAATTATACTGTGTTACAGTAAACCAGCTTGGATCAAAATAGACAATTCCGAATTTTGTAGGTCTGTCTTGTGCGGTTACGTTATTCAATTGAAAATCGTATCCGTTTCCGGTAAAATGAATGTCAGAATTACTATAAGCGGCTCTGTTCCATCCATAAAATACGAAAACCTGACCTTTTTTGCTTAATGGTAGAGGTTTTTCCTTTTTCTCAGCTTTAATCTGCTCTTTCTCACTCACTACATATGACAAATCCTCTTCTACGGATCTGTTATAATTTGCGGTATCACTCTTCTTGTTCTGTGCAAATACAAGATTCGACATCATTAAGCCGACAACCAATAATTTTTTCATTTTACCTACGCATTCTTTTCAACGGCCGGGATAGGATCTGCATAATGTGCCAATCCATAATTCTGTGTCTGAGACAATTCTGGGTTTTTCACATGCCACTCAAATTCATCTCTGAAGTGACGGATTGCTGCTGCAACCGGCCAAGCTGCTGCATCACCCAACGGACAAATCGTATTTCCTTCGATTTTTCTCTGGATATCCCAAAGCAGATCGATATCTTCCATTTTTCCTTCTCCTTTCTCGATTTTCTTTAAAATCTTGTACATCCATCCCGTTCCTTCACGGCAAGGAGTACATTGTCCACAGCTTTCGTGATTGTAGAATCTCGCTAAAGTCATCGTGTGATCTACAATACACTGGTCTTCATCCAAAACGATGAAACCTCCTGAACCCATCATGGTACCGGTAGCAAAACCACCATCTGCCAATGATTCATAGTTCATATATCTTGGCTCTCCGTTCACTGTTCTCAGCAATAAGTTAGCGGGAACGATCGGAACAGAACTTCCTCCGGGGATACAAGCCTTTAATTTTTTACCGTCTTTAATACCACCGCAATATTCATCAGAGTAAATGAATTCTTCTACCGTGATGGTCATGTCGATTTCGTATACTCCTGGTTTGTTGATATTTCCACAAGCCGAAATTAATTTCGTTCCTGTAGATCTCCCCACTCCGATTTTAGCATACTCAGCACCTGTAATATCAATGATCGGAACAATTGCAGCAATAGACTCAACGTTGTTTACTACGGTTGGTCTCTCCCAAAGACCTTTTACAGCCGGGAATGGCGGTTTTAATCTCGGGTTACCTCTTTTTCCCTCAAGGGATTCAAGCAATGCAGTTTCTTCACCGCAGATATATGCTCCACCACCTCTCTGTACATAGATTTCACAGTCGAAACCTGTTCCTAAAATATTTTTACCTAAAAATCCTGCTGCTTTGGCTTCTTCAATAGCTTCTTCAAGGATATCCGGAATCCATGAATATTCTCCACGGATGTAGATATAAGAAGTATTGGAACCTAAACAGTAAGAAGAAATTAGCATTCCTTCAATCAATAAATGAGGAAGGAACTCCATCAGATATCTGTCCTTGAATGTTCCAGGCTCAGACTCATCTGCATTAACAACAAGGTGTCTTGGAACGCCTTCTGGCTTTGCCAAAAAGCTCCATTTCATTCCTGTTGGGAATCCAGCTCCACCACGACCTCTTAGTCCTGAAGCTTTTACTTCTTCAAGAATTTCGTCAGGAGTCATCTTCAAGGCTTTTTCAGCTGCAGTGTAACCTCCCTGTTTACGGTATGTTTCAAAGTAGCGAATACCTTCTATATGTGCGTCTTTAAGTAAAAGTTTTTTACTCATTGTTATTTGCTTATTGCAATAGGCTTTTGGCTTCTTGCATTAATTATGATTAAACGTTAAGTGAATAATTTAAAATCTAAAATTTAGAATTTAAAATTTCTATTAGTCTAAAGCAACTTGTCCCTGTCTGCAAAGATCAAGGATTTCATCTACTTTTTCTATCGTTAAATTTTCATGAAAGAATTTTCCTAACTGTAGCATTGGTGCATATCCACATGCTCCAAGACATTCAGCTGGCTTTAATGTGAACATACCATCTTCAGTAGTTTCTCCATCCTTAATGTTCAGTTTGGTTCTGATATGGTCAAGGATTTTTTCGCTTCCACAAACCATACAAGGCCCTGTTCTGCAAACTTCCAAAACATATTTACCAACCGGCTTCATATTAAACATGGTATAGAAAGTAGCCACTTCATATACTTCGATCGGTTGGATACTTAATAGTCCGGCAACATAATCCATCACAGGAACATCTAACCATCCTCCGAATTCTTTCTGTGCCAGGTGAAGTACAGGAAGAAGAGCAGATTTCTGTCTTCCTTCAGGGTATCTTGCGATAATTTTGTGTACCTGTGCTAAACTTTCCGGTTTAAAAGCTATTGTTTCGCTCATTTTATTTTGTTGTAAAATGTACATTGTACAAAGTACAAAGTATTTATTAACTATTTATATTTTCAAGTACATTGTACATCCTACATTGTACTTTTTACAATTGTTATGCGTCTAATTCTCCCGCAATAATATTCATACTACACATCGTTACAATGGCATCTGAAATTACAGAACCTGTAATCATTTCAGGATATGCCTGATAGTAGATGAAGCATGGTCTTCTGAAGTGAAGTCTGTAAGGACTTCTTCCTCCGTCACTCACAAGATAGAATCCTAATTCTCCGTTTCCACCTTCTACAGCATGATAAACTTCTCCTTTAGGAACATCCGTTTCTCCCATTACAATTTTGAAATGGTAAATTAATGCTTCCATTTTCTGATAAACATCTGCCTTTTCAGGAAGATAGAAATCAGGAACATCCGCGTGGAATGGTCCTTCTGGAAGATTGTCGTATGCTTGATTGATAATTTTTAGAGATTCCCAGATTTCCTGTTGACGAACCATGAAACGGTCGTAAGTGTCACCAGAAGTTCCTACTGGAATGATGAAATCGAAATCTTCATAAGAAGAATATGGCTGTGCAACTCTTACATCATAATCTACTCCTGCTGCACGTAAGTTCGGACCTGTGAACCCGTAGCTTAATGCTCTCTCGGCAGAAATAGCTCCTGTACCGATGGTTCTGTCCATGAAAATTCTGTTTCTTTCTAATAGCGTACAGAATTCTTTGAATCTTGCCGGGAAAGTTTTTAAGAAGTCCTTTAATAACTCATGAAACTTAGGGGTGAAATCTCTTTCAAATCCTCCGATTCTTCCCATATTGGTTGTCATTCTGGCTCCGCAGATCTGCTCATACATATCATAAATACGTTCTCTTTCGATGAACATATACGTAAGACCTGTAATTGCTCCTGAGTCCATTCCGGTTACCCCGTTACAGATCAGGTGGTCACCGATTCTTGCCAGCTCCATCAAGATAACACGCATATAGTCTACACGTTTTGGAACTTTAACGCCAATCAGTTTCTCTACTGTCATGTGCCAACCTAAGTTATTGATAGGTGCAGAACAGTAATTCATACGGTCTGTAAGGGTAGTGATCTGAGAATAGTTTCTTCTTTCAGAAATTTTCTCAAATGCTCTGTGGATATATCCTACGGTTTGCTCTGCGTGAAGGATTCTTTCTCCGTCCATCGTTAAGATATTCTGGAAAATCCCGTGAGTAGCAGGGTGGGTAGGTCCCAGATTCAGGGTATATAATTGTCCGTCAATCTGTTCCTTACTCTCGTACTGGTTTAGTATATTAGATAATGAGTTATCTTTCATAAGTATTATAATTGATAATTGATAGTTGATAATCGATAATCATTTATCTATCATCATTTATCATTTATATTTTATTTTTTATCTTCCGAACATGCTATCGTTCTTGTCGGTTCTTGTACCGTCTTCAAGGCGATATTCTTTCAACATTGGGTGGTATCCAAGATCTTCCATATTCAAAATAGGTCTCAGATCCGGATGTCCTTTAAATTTAATCCCATAGAAATCATACGTTTCTCTTTCCATCCAGTTAGCTCCTGCATACAACTCTACAAGAGAGTCTACTTCAATATTTTCTCTGGACATAAAGATTTTCAGACGTAATCTGAAATTGGCCATCATATTATGCAAATGGTATACAACACCAATTTCCTTCTCAGGGAATTCAGGATAATGAATACCACAGATATCCGTCAGGAAATTAAATTCCAGTGATGAATCTTTAAGATAGTGAATGATCTTCTTGATATCTTCTTTCTTCACCTCAATCGTCAGCATTCCGTAAGGTTCTGAGCTTGAAATAACAGATTCCGGAAATTCTCTTGTGATTGCTTCTAATACAAATTCGTTTGTCATTTCCGTTTAGTTGCTTATGTTGTAAGAATCTAATAACTTCTGATATTCAGGCATGTCTCTTCTTCTGATGCTTTCGCTTTCTGCAAGAGCTTGTACCTGCATTACTCCTTCAATGATCTGCTCAGGTCTTGGAGGACATCCAGGAACATATACGTCTACCGGAATAATTTTATCAATTCCCTGAAGTACAGAGTAGGTATCAAAAATACCACCGCTGGAAGCACATGCTCCCACTGCTACTACCCATTTCGGTTCAGCCATCTGAGTGTAAACTTCTTTCAGTACTGGTCCTAATTTCTTTGATATAGTTCCGCAAACCATCAGCATATCTGCTTGTCTTGGAGAGAAAGAGTTTCTTTCCATACCAAATCTTGAAGCATCATATGTTGGGTTCAGGGTAGCCATAAACTCAATACCACAACAAGAGGTAGCAAATGGTAACGGCCAAAGTGAAAACTTTCTTGCCATCCCGATTACACTGCTCAGTTTTGTTGCGAAAAACCCTTCTCCTTCATATCCTTCGGGAGCAGGTGCATCTGTTCTTATTACTGGTTTTTTATCTGACATTTTTAGTAAATATTTAAAGATTAAAATATTTAAAGATGAAAACAAGACCTTTACAATCTTTAAATTACTTAAATAAAATCAATCTTTTAATGTTAAAATTTATTTATCCCAATCCAGTGCACCGCGTTTCCAAACATAGAAAAACGCCATGAAGAAGATGGCAACGAATGTAAGTACAGCAAGGAATCCTTCCATACCGAATTCTCTGAAGTTTACAGCGTAAGGATAAAAGAATACGATTTCGATATCGAATAGTACGAACAATACCGCAGTCAAGAAGTACTTGATAGAAAACGGCGTTCTTGCATTTCCTTCTACAGGAACTCCACATTCCCAGCTTTGGTTTTTTACAGAGTCTCCTTTTTTCTGTTGTGGCCCCAAGAAATGTGCCCCAAGCAAAGAAACAGCTACAAATCCTACTGCTACACCAGCCTGGATAAGGATTGGAATATAACTTTCAGGTAAATTCATTTTTGCATTATTATCTCAATTTGCAAATTTAGCGAATAAACAAGAAAGCATGAAATTTATCAGCTTAAAAGTCGGATGAAAATGAGTTAAATCGGTAATTTAGAATCAATAAAAATTAGCTTTTTGGGACTATTTTTTTGTTGTGTTTTTCCCCTTTTTTTGTAGTGACTCTGGAAAAATTGCATTCACTACATGCAATTTGGATATTTTGAATGTACGCAATTCAGGATGAAAATAGGGTGGTAAAGGACTTATTGATGTTGATTTTAGATCTTATTTTTTCATTTTTTTCAAAAGAGTATAGGCCATAAAGGAAATGTATCCAAAAAGAATACTGGCAAAAAGAATATTAATCACCGTATTTGTTTTGTCATCCGGTGACTGGAAAAAGAAGTTGTAACTGATAAATCCTACAATTAAAATAGCGAAAATAATGAGTTGTGGTTTCATAAAGTTCAGAGTTTAGAGTTTAAGGTTGTGAGACTGCTTCTACATTGTAGAAATGTACACTACTTATTCACTTCCATTGAGTAGGTTCTTCTTCGTTTATGGTTAACAGGGTTATAATCCTGCCAAAGAAGCTGCACACTTTTATTTTCTTCCAGTTCAGGATTGGTCTCAGCAAAATCAATTCCCATGCTTGTAAATCGTACAAAAATTTCCTTGAAAATAATAGCAGTTACCCCACGTCTCTGGTATTCCGGATGAATTCCGATAAGATAGAAATTGGCACGGTCATTCTTTTTTCCGGCTTGTAAAAAATGCCACCATCCGAATGGAAATAATTTTCCTTTTGATTTTTGTAGTGCTTTGGAATATGAAGGCATTGTGATAGCAAATGAAACCAGCTGCTGATTTTCATCTACCACGCAGATTACATAATTTTTATTGATGAAAGGGAAATATTTTTCTCTGTATGTTTTGATTTGCTCATCCGAAATAGGAGTGTAAGTGGAAAGATGTTTGTATGTTTCATCTAAAAGCTTAAACATAGGCTCTACATAAGGAAGAATTTCTTCCTTCGACTTGAAATTAAGAACCTTCAGTTTATATTTCTGAGCAATTAATCCACTGAATTTTTCTACTTTTTCGGGAAGTACTTTTGGAAAATTCATTTCATACTCTACCCATTCTTTTTCTTTGGTTAATCCAAGATTTTCCAAATGTTTTGGATAGTATGCGTGATTATAAATTCCAATCATTGTCGCCAGTTTATCAAATCCCATGGTTAGCATCCCTGCTTTGTCAAGATTGGTAAATCCCATTGGACCTTCTATCATGTTGATATTATGTTCCCTGGCGTAGTCGGTAGCGGTTTGTATCAAAGCTTTTGAAACTTCAGCATCATCAATAAAATCTATCCAGCCGAATCGTACCTTTTTAATGCCTAATTCCTTTTCCTCTTTATGATTAATAATCACGGCAATTCTTCCTGCAACTTTGTTATCTTTTAAGGCCAAAAATTGTCTGGATTCTGAATATTGCAGGGCTGGATTTTCTTTTTTATTCCAGATTTTCATTTCGTCTTTAATAAAAGATGGAACATAGTACGGATTATTTTTGTACAGATCCATAGGAAACCTTACGAATTGTTTGAGCTGGTCAGCTGTTTTTACTTCAATAATTGAAATTGTAGACATGTTTTTGGGGATGAATTAGAGGACAAATATAAATAATAATATCTTATACTTTGGCACAGTTTTTATATGATTATGGGTGAAATTAAACACAAAATTTATATAAAATGGTGGGTTATTATATCATTATTGGTATTTCAATGTTGGTGAGCTGGTGGGTTTCGTCCAGATTGAAATCGAAATTTGAATATTATTCCAATGTACACCTTCGAAATGGACTTTCGGGGAAAGAAGTAGCGGAAAAAATGTTGAGGGATAACGGAATAAATGATGTTCAGGTCATATCAGTACCCGGGCAGTTGACGGACCACTATAATCCGGCAGATAAAACAGTTAACCTTTCAGAAGGAGTTTATATGCAGAGAAACGCAGCATCGGCGGCAGTAGCAGCTCACGAATGCGGACATGCAGTACAACATGCAGTAGGGTATTCTATGTTGAATTTACGTTCAAAACTGGTTCCTATTGTGAATATAAGTTCCAATCTGATGCAGTTTGTTCTTATTGCGGGTATCGCAGTAATGGCTGCATCAAGAACGATTGAAAATCCGAATGGAAATACAACTGTTCTTGCGATTGGAGTCGCTATGTTTGCAATGACAACGCTTTTTGCTTTTGTAACACTTCCGGTGGAATATGACGCGAGTAACAGAGCTATGAAATGGCTTAAAGATACAGGCACTGTAACTGCAGAAGAATTTGTAGGAGTACAGGACAGTTTGAAATGGGCTGCAAGAACTTACGTGGTAGCTGCCTTAGGTTCTCTGGCACAGCTTCTTTACTGGGCATCTTTGCTTCTTGGTGGAAGAAGGGATTAATCATTAAATTCAAATGAAACATATTGCATCTCGGAAAGTTTTTCTGAGATGCTTTCTTTTTGTGCCAGTTTTAATGAAGCGGTAAGAATGCAGTTTTCATTAGCATCGAAATTCAAAACTTTAGCATCAAATCTAGAAAGCAACGTGAAAATTGTATTCTGCTGATTGAAATTAAACTGGATTTCAACTTCTGTTTCCAGTTCTCTGGTAATGATATGAGCTTCTTCCAATGTAATCTTCGCAGATTCTTTATAGGCTTTTACCAGTCCTGAAACTCCCAGCTTGGTTCCTCCGTAATAACGGACTACAATCACCAGTATGTTGGTGATTTCATTCGCTAATAGCTGGTTGTAAATAGGTAACCCGGCACTTCCGGAAGGTTCGCCATCATCATTGGCACGATAATTCTCACCATTTAATCCCATTCTGAAAGCATAACAATGATGGGTAGCTTTCGGATGTTCTTCCCTTATTTTTTCCAGTGCACCTTTTAATTCCTTTTCATTGGTCACCGGATAAGCAAATCCGATAAATTTGCTTCCTTTTTCTTTTAAAAGGGTATTTTCTATGGGTTTTTCTATGGTTTTGTATTCAAACGTCATTAGAGTTCCTGCTTTGTTTATGCAAAAGTATTAAATGCTGTAGTAACTTCCATCATTATCATAAATTAAGCCGTCAATTTTGACGGCTTATACTTATTATCTAAGATTTTTAAACTTTTTAAGTGCATAAATCCTCAGGAATCAAGCATAAATAGCTTGTAGGGCCACAAAAATCTGTAGGGCATTTATCTCTGCATCTCGTAGGCTGTCCATTAGGTAGAGTACAGTTTACAAAGACTCCTCCCTGGATTGCTTTTAAGCCGGATTTTGATATTTTTTTCAAATCTTTCATAGTATTATTTTTTATTGAATACTATTGGATTAGCATGAGAATGTTCCGTCTGCCCAAGGTGGTGGACAACTCATACTGGATGGAGTAGCACAGCAATGCTGCAATGAAGGTGGATAAAATGAGCAGCATTCAGGAGCATTTCCTCCGTTTACTTTTTTTAGATTCTGTCGTGAAACTTTCTTTACATTTTTCATAGTAATTTTTTTTTGTGTAACTAATGTAAATAAATTATTTCATTTAACGGTGATAAAAAGGTTTTATTTTGCTTTGAAAAAAGAGATTGTATTGTCTCTGAAATTTTCAGTTTTAGCGTTTGAATGATTGAATTCCGGGGCTTTTGTTCCGTTTTCCAGTTTCAGATTTTCATTCTTAATAACAATGGCTTCGTCCCAAAGATCAGCATTAATAAACTGCTGCAGCGTAAAACGGCCTCCTTCAATAATAACAGATTGTATTTGTTCTTTGTATAAAGCTTCCATCAATTCCTGAAGAAAATTATCCTTATTGATTTTGATGAATTGAATATGTCCTTCAGTAGACTCTTTTATAGAATTTAAAACCAATGTTCTTGCTTCATTGTTGTAAATATTGAAATGGGCTGGAACTTTTAAATCAAAATCAATCAGAATTCTGACAGGATTTACGCCTTCTGCATTTCTTACAGTGAGACTTGGGTTGTCATGCAAAGCGGTTTGAGTTCCTACCAGAATGGCATGCTCGTCAGCTCTCAACTGATGAACAAACTGATTCACCAAGGTGTTGGAAACAGCAGTTGGTTTAAAATCCTTATCCAAAAATCCATCACCGGATTCTGCCCACTTTAGAATGATATAAGGTCTTTTCTTTTCGTGATAAGTGAAAAATCTTTTGTTAAGTTCAATGCACTCTTTTTCCAGGATTCCGGAAACGGCTTCAATTCCTGCATCCTGAATGATTTTTTTTCCTTTACCATTCACTTTATCATGGGAATCCATTGCTCCAATCACCACCTTTTTAAATCCTAATTCTTTAATCTTTAAAGCACAAGGAGGCGTTTTTCCATAATGAGCACAAGGTTCCAGAGATACATAGATCGTTGATTCCGGAATAAGATCTTTATTTCTGACCGAATTGATAGCATTGATTTCAGCATGGTTTTCTCCGGCTTTATGATGGTAACCCTCGCCAATGATTTCTCCGTTATGTACAATCACACTTCCCACAAGTGGATTAGGATACGTGTTGCCAAGTGCCTTCTGAGCCAGCTCGATGCATCTTTTGATATAAAATTCGTCGTTGTTCATAGTATAAAAAGAAAAAGCGAAGACAAATTGCTTTGCTCCGCCTTTATTTATTTTGTTATCTGTTATTCTCCGCTGATGATGCTGTGGAGATTTTGTTTTAATGTTTCAAGATGAGCTTTTTTCTCATCAATCGTGTTGTACGTGTCTTTTAATAGAGGATTTTCTCTTGATGGTTTGTTGAAGAAAGAAAGGTTGTTTTCCAGTTTTACGATTTCTGCCTCAAGATCAGAGATTTGATTTTTGATCTTTCTCGCTTTGTCGGTAAGCTGATTTTCAGATAAGCCTTCTTCTTTCAGTTCAAGTTCGTTGATTTTGTTTATTTTCAATTTCTCTCTTAATGTTTTGTTGAATTCAGAGTTGATTGAAATTTTATCTCTAGGAACTTTTCCAATATTATTCCATGAAGTTTTGATCTGTTCAATTTTTTCGATGCTGCCTTCTTCATTGGAAACTTCTTTAAGTTCATCCAGAAGGGCTTTTTTGTTCTTGTAGTTCTCCTTCCAGTTGTCAGTAGAGGTATTGCTTTTCTCTCTGTAGTTGTTGAAGAATGCATTACAGGCATCACGGAACTCATCCCAGATTTTATTGGTCATACTCTTAGGAACGTGACCAATTTTTTTCCAGTCTTCCTGAAGCTTTTTGAATAACGGAACAGCAATATCCCATTCCTCATTATTCATATTATCCTGTGCAGTCTGGATCAGTTTTAATTTTTCTTCAAGATTAGCTTGCTGAGAGCCTTTCAACGATTTGTAGTAGTTGTTTTTCGTTGTATTAAAACCTCTTAGTGTCGTTTTGAAATCATTCCAGTTTTGGTTGGAAAGTTTCCTTGGAACACTTCCTGTTTTTAAAAAGTCAGAGCGCAGATCTTCCACTCTTTTGATGGAATTCTGCCAGTAGTTATGGTTAGGCGTTTCTGAAGGTTCAGAAAGTTTCTTGATTTCAGCAATGATCTCGTTCTTCTTTTCAAGGTTAACGGCCTGTTCTTTTTCGATAGAAGCAGAAAGTTCAGATTTTCTTTCGTGAATTTTGTTGGAAATTTCTTTGAATTCTTCCCATGTTTTTTCACGGAATTCTTCTGCTACGGGTTCAGCTTCTTCTTTCCATAATTTATGAAGGTACTGAAGCTCATTTAAAGCTTTTTGAATTACCGGTTCGTTTTCCAGTTCTTTAGCTCTGGCTATAATATGCTCTCTTTTTTCCAGGTTGTGGCTGTATTCCTGTTCTAAAAACTCTTTGTTCAGATCCAGCATCTGATAAAATTGATTCAGGTGGTGGAAATAGTTATTGTTAAGAATTTTGAATTCAGATTTTGCAACCTGTCCGGCTTTTGACCAGTCTTCTTTAATCTCACGGATGGATTTGAAAAGATTGATTCCGGGTTCAGAGTTGGTATAAAGGTTTTTAAGTCTTTCGATAATACTTTGGCGATGGTCAAGATTTTTCTTTTGCTCTTCTTCCTGTCCTTTCTGGAAGTCTTCATGTTTTTCTCTGAAGATATTGACCAATGCAGAATACTTAGTTTGAGAAGGGTGTTCATAGCTGAAGTTTTCAGCAGGATTTCCGGCTTCTATATATTCATGTTTTTTATCCTCCACTTCATCATGGATGTAATGACTTGCTTTTTCCTTCAGTTGGTTGAATCTTTTGAAATTCTCACCAGCATTGGGAGTGTTGATGATTTTTTCCATTTCCTTTAAAGCATCAGCAAGGGAAATTTCTTCTTCATGTTCTTCCAGGTGTTCTGCTGCATCATCTTCATGTTGGTTTGCATCATGAGAAACTGCGTTTTCTGATGTGTCCTGAGATACTTCGTTAGGATTTTTCTTTTCTTCGTTTTCAGAAAGATTGTTTTCTGTAGTCATAGCAAATCTTTTATGTGAGTGGCGTTAATATCCTTTAAATATAGCTGAAAGGCCAATTAAAGCACTAATTTATGTTATTTTTTTTGAAAATTCCAAATTTCCCAAGCTTTTTCTGCTTGCTGTTCAAGCATATAATATCCATTCACGGTCTTTGCTCCTTTTTCAGAGGCATTGATGATGAATTGAGTGTAGTTGGGGTTGTAAATCAGATCAATAACCAGATGGTCTGAAGAAAGCCCGTCAAAAGGAAAGTTCAGACAGTCTTTAACATTCGGGAAAGTACCTACCGGCGTACACTGAATGATAATTTTATGCTCTGCAACAGTTTCCTGATCAAGGTTTTCAAAATTGATTTCCGTACTTCTGGAAATGGTCACAGAAGGAATATTATGTTTGTCTAATGCATATTTGACAGCCTTTGCCGCACCTCCGTTTCCTAAGATCAAAGCTTTGTCGTGTGAAGGTTTTCTGTGTAAAAGAAGCGTCTTTTCAAACCCGAAAGCATCTGTATTATAACCGGTCTTCTTACCATCCTGAATAAGAACACAGTTGACAGCGCCTATTTTCTCAGCTTCATCACTTAATTCATCAAGATAATCGATTATTTTTTCTTTGTAAGGAATGGTAACATTAAATCCTAACAGCTCCGGAAATGCAAAAAGATTTTCCACTTCATTGATTTCATTCAGATCAAAAATATCGTAGGAGAAATTCTGCAGCATGAGCTTTTGGAACTTGTTTTCGAAGAATTTTTTAGAAAAAGAATAGGAAATATTTCTTCCTATCAATCCTAATTTTTTATTGGAATCCATACATCAAAAATAAAAAAAAGACCGGATAAATCCGGCCTTTGATTTGAAATATTTTTTAATAATTAATCTACGATAAATTTAGTAGAGAAATGGTCTGCTTTCAGAATGTAAGTTCCTTTTACCAAGCCTTTAAGATTTATTTTGTTTGAATGTCTGAAAGGATTAACAATCGTTTCAATTAATTTTCCTGAAAGATCATAGATACCAGCTTTTGAAATTTTGTCAAGGTTGTCTCCTTTTACAAATAATTCATTATTTCTTACCGGGTTAGGGTAGATGGTAAATGCTGATTGAGCTTTTTGGTTTTCAGCAGTAGCTAGCGTACCGAAACATGCCCAGCTAAGGTCATCCAAAGCAACTCTGTTGGTAGTAGAAGAGTTTGTCAGCTTAATGACAACATTTCCGCTTACATTTATATTGTTAAGGGTAGTTGTCGTTGCCACATTACTGTAAGGAATAGTTCCTACATTCACATCGTTTACGAAAACATTGATATTACCAGCGGTTCCAGAGAATTTCAACTGTGTGGTTAAAGTTAAATTCTGAATTCCGCTTGAAAGGGTTGAACTTGTTAAGTTACCATTTCTGATGGTAATGGCTTTGTTGTTGATGGTCTGGTCAACTCTTGCGTCAGTTGCTGTCCAGGAGATTCCGTTGTTCGTCCAGGTTGCTGTCATGTAAGTGTTTGCTGCTCCGGTAATCATTTCAAAATCCTCCGTTCCACAGCTTCCGCCTCCGGCAGGAACGTCAAGAGTAGTTGCTGTAGCAGTTGTACTTTGTGGAGAAGAGTTTCCGAAAGCATCTTTAGCAATTACATAGAACGTATATTGAGTAAGTGGAGCTAATCCTGATACAATTGTAGATGTTGTTGTACCGGAAACCGTAGCTTTTAATGTACCATTTGCATAAACCTGGTAAGTAGTTACTCCTACATTATCCGTAGCAGCTGTCCAGCTTAGAGCGATAGAGTTTGAAGTAGGATTGTTGGCTACAAGGTTGGTTGCTGCTGTAGGAGCCTGGTTGTCAATTACCGGAGATCCCCAGATTTGAGAAACATATTCAGGATGATCAATGAAAGGGTTTCTGTTTCCCTGGTAAGTATAAGAAGCATTGTTTCTTGCAATTTCTTCTGCAGATACAGGATCCATTGCATTCCATATTAAATACTGATTGAGTGCCCAAGGCTGCAGTCCCGGGAATGGTGTATTGCCAAGCATGTCGCCGGAAGTGAAAGTGGAAAGTTTGTCTTCGTATCTTGTTACAAAATAAAGGAACATTCTGGCAATATCTCCTTTAAAAGCATCAATGGGTTCAAATACAGTACCAGAGTATCCTGCAGATACGGAGGTGCCTAATTTTGATCCGTTTTTAGAGGTAAAAGAAGTATTTCCTACGAGTCCGAAAGGGTAGTTGGATCTCATTCCGTTTACTTTTCCATCTGTAGCACGGATAAAATGAATATCAGCTACCATGGGAGAAGCACTGTTGAATAAACTCTGAGGAATAACGTGTTCTCTATTGTAACAGTCGCCTTCATTAGAGTAGCCATTAGATCCACATTGGTTGGTTCCCAGGGTGAAATTATATTGGTCCGGTCCATTTGGATTTTCAGAATAGATATCCAGAATAGTTCCGTCATTCTCATAAAAATAGTCGCGGTCAGTGGTCGCATAACCTGTCCATAAGCCACCATAGCCATTATCTATATGTCCATTGGTGATAATGTTCTTAAGAGCTGTTTTAAGAGCTGCACCTGTTAATCCTGCCGGTTGATTGTAATATCCAGCCGGAGCTTGTGCTAAAGTGCTGATAAATGTCAGACTTAATAGAAAAAAAGATAAAATTCGTTTCATTTCTTTAAAATTGGGGCGTAAAGGTACGAAAAAATGAAACCGAAGTATATTAACTTAATGTAATATATAAACTTAGAATATTAGTTTTTAGTAATATATTCTTTACTGATCTTTGAAAAGAACCATGAAATTGTGATTCCAAATAAGGACGCTGTAAGTGCTACGATAAGGTAATTTTTGCCCACAATTTTTACAGGGAATGGAAGAACTTCATTAGCTCTGAAAAACTCTGTGTAGAGCTGGAAGTAGCAAAGTGCTGTTCCAAGAATCAATCCGGTAATCACTCCGGAAATAACAATCAGGATTCCGGTGTAGAAATAAGTCATTCTTAAATGGCTTAAAGGGAATCCAAGTGATATCAATGATTTTGCCTGCTCTTTTTTATCAAGCTGAAGGATGATAATGGCTCCGGCAAGATTAAAAGTGGTAATAAAAATGACGAGTGCAAAAATCAGGTAAATAAAAAGTTTTTCCGTGTTGATCATTTTCCAGAAAGCAGCATTCTCTTCTTCCTTGGTTTTAATCTCAATATTTTTCCCAAGCGAAGAAAGCAGGCTTTGTTTTACTGCATCTGCATTTTCCGGATTTTTCAGTTTAATAACAATCTGGTAAGCCGATTTTTTTGGAAGACTAAGTAATTCCTCTGTAAGTTCAATAGGAGAGATGATATAGTTATCCAGCTGATCTTTTCCTGGGAAAACGCCTGTTACCAAAATATCTCTTTTGTTGTAGATATCTTCTTCCTTACTGATAATCCCTGTTCCCGGTTTGGGCATAAAGATCGTCGCATAATGATTGGAAGAATCCACAGGGATTGAAAGTCTGTTATCCAGACTGTTTTCCATCAATACTTCATTGGAATATCTGAAACTTGGATAAGTTCCATAGAACACCTCTTTATTAATAGGGTTTACTTTTACATAAGCGGAATCAACACCTCTTAAATAAGCAATGTCACCCTTACCATTGAAACTGATGTACACTTTTTCTTCAATAACACGGGAGAAACTTTTGATTTCTTTATTACTGCCCAAAACTTTACTGACGTTATCCAGATTTTTGATAGTTTTTCCGGAAGCACTTTTTAAAGTAAGATCAGCATGAAGATTGGAAATAAGGTCTTTGTTCAGATCTTCGAGGCCTGAAAAAACAGAAATGATGACGAACATTGCAGTCACAGCAACCGTCATGGCACCTACAGCCAGCCACGTAATGAACGTAACGGCAGTACTTCCTTTTTTAGCCAAAAGGTATCTGGATGCTATGTAAAATGCAATATTCTTCAAGATCTATAAAACAGGATTGTCGCCTTCGCCTCTTAATTCTCTTTCCAGTTTTTCAACATCATCAAGAGCGGTATCCAGGTAAAAGTTCAGTTGTGGAATGATACGTACCTGTTTTGCCATTTTCTGGCCGATAAAATTTCTGTATTGAGTCTTGTTTTCTTCAATCTCCTTCATGACAGCGGTACGGAATTCCTGCGGGAAAATGCTTAAATAAATCTTAGCAATTCCTAAGTCGGCAGTTACTTTTACATCTGAAACAGATACCAATATGCTCTGTTTGCTCTCTGCAGCCTGTTTGCGGAAAAGCTCTGCGAAGTCTTCCTGAATGATCTGTGCTACTTTTCTTTGTCTGTTACTTTCCATAATTTCTGCAAATTTAGTACTTTTGTTTGAATTGATACTTTGAAATTCAACTGCAGTATCAAATTTACGATTTAATTATATTTATTAATAGTTATGAAGCTAGAACATATTGGTATTGCTGTAAAGTCTTTAGGCATTTCTGATGAACTTTTTACGAAACTCTTAGGAAAAGAATCTTACAAAAAAGAAACTGTAGAGAGAGAAGGCGTGGTGACTTCTTTTTATGAAACCGGGGAGAGCAAAATCGAATTACTGGAAGCCAGCAATCCTGAAAGCCCGATCTCAAAATTCATCGATAAAAAGGGTGAGGGCATCCATCATCTGGCATTTGGGGTTGAAAATATCCTGGAAGAAGTAAAAAGATTAAAAAAAGAAGGATTTCAGTTTATCTCTGAAGAACCGAAAGAAGGTGCTGATAACAAATTAGTTGTATTCCTTCATCCAAAGTCTACCAACGGAGTACTGGTAGAACTTTGCCAAGAAAAGCAATAAAAAATTTTGTAGTGAAAGAAATTTTACTATTTTTGCAAACACAAAATTTAACCAAATTTTGAGGTCCTATAGCTCAGTTGGTTAGAGCACCTGACTCATAATCAGGTGGTCCCTGGTTCGAGCCCAGGTGGGACCACTACAAAAACTCAAAAAGCCCCTATTTAAGGGGTTTTTTGGTAATTATAAGTGTTTTAAGTTCGTCATATTTGTTCATGTTTCGTCAAAAAAAGTTCCCCTTTTCTCCCCTAAAATAAAAGTTGCATTTGCGTGTTTCCATAATTATCAATGTAAAATTTATTACTATCTTTAATTTATATTGGTTTTTTTGATTTAAACATTTGATTTTCAGGTGTTTAATTTTATTTTGGTATATTTTATACTATATTAGCTCAAAATTTCAATGAAAGTGATTTTATAAATCCCAAAAAAGAAATCTCATGAGTGATAAATTTTCAATAAAAGCAGTTTTACGCACTTATAAGATTCTAAAAAGGTAAAACATCCGATTTCTATTCAAGCTATTATGAATTCTAACAAGAAGAGGATTTCAATTGGAGAAAGTATAGATTTGAAAGATTGGAATAAAAAGAATGGTTTAGCAATAGGGAAAGGGGATAAAGACTTAAATTCAAAATTAATTAATGAAAGGAGTGGACTAGATAAATATCTTAGAAATGCTAATTTACCAAGAGTTCCATTAACATTCAGATTAGTTGATGATTATTTCAAAAAACTGATTACGATATGGATATATATCAAAAAATATTTTACGACACCTTTTGTCGTTTCTTCGTATTAGATTTGTAATTATAAATTAATGTAGATAGAAACTAATTATAGCTAATAATTATTTAAAAGGGTATCAAAATCCCTGCTGTGAATGTCGAGAATATATTTAATGAAGAAACGAATTAGATATTTATGATTTATTATTAAATAATAGCTAACATAGAATTACTAATTTTGGAGAATATTAAAAAACAAAATATAATGGAAGATAATAATATTGTAAATCCTATTGATGAGCAAATTATGGATTTTGAAGGGGAAGAAACATTAGATGCAAGCTCTAGTGAGGACGATATTTACCCATATAAAAATATTAATATTGCTAGAGATACTTTATCAGCATTTCAATTATATAGAAAATATAATAATAATATTATTAAGCTTGACCCAGAATTTCAAAGGGAAGGCGTATGGAATCTAAAACAAAAATCTGAATTAATTGAATCGATTATTATAGGTATTCCATTACCAATTTTGTATATAAAAGAAAATAAAGAAGGAGATTGGATTCTTATTGATGGAAGACAAAGATTGTCTACGATATTTGATTTTATGGATAATAAATTCGCACTATCTAATCTATCGATTTTAAAAGAATATAATGGATTTAAGTTTAGTGAAGAAAAAGAATCTAAAAATGATTTTGAAAATACTCATAAAGATTTCCTCAAGTCTAATATTAGAGGTAAAATAGAAGATGTAAATTTAGTTCTACATATTATAAAAGAACCTACACCTGAAAGATTGACTTATGATTTATTTGATAGGGTTAATAGAGGAGGAACTAGGCTAAATAATCAAGAGATGAGAAATGCAATATATCAAGGCAGTTGTACAAAATTTCTCAAAACTCTTAGTAAATTAGATACTTTTAGATTGGTAACTTCTAATATTCCTACCTACAGAATGAAAGATAGATATTTAATATTGAGAACACTATCTTTTTATCTTTGGCGAAAAAAAATCTCTGTTGATCATGAATCTATTAATAAAAATAAGATTGAATATCGAAGCGATTTAGAAGACTTTTTAGCAAAATCTATGAGATTTATGAATACTAAAAGCTTTGATATTTCAGATATAAAAGATGAGAAATATTCAAAAGAAGAATTGGATAGTCTGATTTTAAACGAGGATATTTTTTATAATAATCTATTTAAAAGTTTCAATAAAGCAATGGAAAATGCTTATAGTTTATTTGGTGACGATTGCTTTAGGCTTCCAAAAGATGGAAAAATTAGAAGACCAATTAACATGGCTTTATTTGAGGTGTTTGTTTACTTTTTTATTGAAATAGAAGACTGTTTCGAGAACAATAAAAATTTAGTTATTTCAGAATATAATAGGTTGAAAAACAATGAAAAATTTAAAGAAACGGGTGATGAGGATGATAATTTTGTTAGAAGCTTAACATATACTGTTGATAGTAATAAATCAGTTTATAGAAGATTTGATATAATAGATAAATCCATTGAAATAATAAAATTATTAAGTTAAAATGATTCAAAAATTAATTATAGATAACTTTAAATGTTTTGATAAAGTCGAAATTCCTTTGAAAAATATAAATATATTCTGTGGAACTAATTCTTCGGGAAAGTCTTCTGCAATTCAATCATTACTTTTAATAGACAATTGTTTATCAGAGGAAAATTCTTTAAATAGTAAGTGGTTGAATTTAGGATATTTTGAAGAAATAAGAAACTTTATAGTTCGAAGAGAAGCTATAAATATTGAGATTGAACAAAATGATATTAAATATAATCTTTGTATAGATGAGGATGGTATTTATTGCGAAAAAAATGAAACATATAAGAAGCTAAATTATATTTCAGCTAATAGGGTTGGACCTAAAGATTTTTATCACAAAATAACTTCTACTAAAAACTTCATAGGAGAAAATGCTGAATTTCTAATAGATTATCTTTATAGAAACTCTACTCGAACAATAGATTATGAACGTATGTATGATAAGCAGAGTAGTACTTTGGGGTATAATGTAAATTTATGGCTTAAAAAAATATTAAATGCTAATATTAATTTAGATAATATTATTTCTGGTAATATAATTACTGCGAACTATAATTATAGAGATAATAAACCTGTAAGGCCATATCATATTGGTGCGGGTATTAGCTATACAGTGGGAATTATTATACTTTGTTTAAGTGCTTCAAAAGATGAAACTATTGTCTTAGAGAATCCTGAAATACATTTACATCCTAAAGCTCAATCCGAATTGGCTGCCTTTTTATGTTTTGTAGCTAGTAAAGGAGTGCAACTTATTATTGAAACTCATTCTGATCATATATTTAATGGAGTTAGAAAATCTATTAATAAGAAAGAAATTTCCAAAGAATTAGCTGAAATTCATTTTTTTGAATTAGATGAAAATAATATATCAACTAATAATGCTATTTGTTTAAATGAAGAAGGAAGAATATTAGACATGAAGAAGGGATTATTTGACCAATTTGATAATGATTTGGATGAACTTTTAAATCTGAGGTAATTATATGGAAGTTTTGTTAAATGAACTATCTATTCATAATCAATTTACGTCCTTTGAAGATTTTAGGAATACGGCTTTATTAGAAATAATAAAATTTCTTAATTTGCATAAAGAGGGCTGTATTTCTTTATCTAAAAAGTCAGATATTTATTCTCGAGAAGTTTATAGAGCTAATACATTACATGAAATAATGACTTCGGGAGATATGGGTAGAACTGATGAAATGAGAAAGCTTAAAAGTCAGTTATTTAATATTTTTGATGATCCTTATTGGGATTCTAATAGTTTGTGTGATAGTAAGGCGAAGTATTTATGCGGAAAACTAATTGTAAACAATTCTGCATTAGCAGAATGTTACGAAAGGAAATCTAGTTTAATTTCTATTTCTCCATCAGATTATCTTAAACCTTTAATCGAAGTAATAAAAGATAAAAATCCTCCCCAAGACTTATTAAACTTTATAAACGTAAAAGATTTGATTCTTGATTTATATACAAATAATCAGATAAGTTTTGAATCGTTCTGTAAAAATTATTATCCAGCAACAAAACTTAATTTTACGAAACTTAATTCTAATGATAGCTTTGATTTGATAACGGATAATAGAGATGAGGTTCAATTCCAAAATAGTTTTGATATGTTCTCAGAAGCAAGTTGGACTGATATTTTAAAGCAAGGAGGAAAAGGAGATGGAAAGGTAGGTCTTGCTTATGAGAAGTATCATGATCAAGATTATTTTATTAAGAAATATTCTCTAGCATCTGATGAGGTAGTTTACAAGTTTAGAGTTACTCAAAAATATAGAGCTTTTGGATATAGGAAAAAGGATATTTTTTATTTATTAGAATTTGATTTAACACATAAATTAAGTGATTAACTATCTTTGAAATAAAGATTGAAAAGTTCCCTATTTTTCTCCTTTAAATTTCATGAATTGCTAAACCCATTAAATAATAGAAAAATAAGATATTAGTTCGAGCCCAGGTGGGACCACAATAAAATCAAGCACTTACAGAAATGTGAGTGCTTTTTTTATTTGTTAACTGCAACAATGCTGAACTCTTTTTTCATTTTTCAAGTTTGAAATGTGGAACAATTTTGAATTTGTAGTTTCCGAAATAATAAGACAAAAAAAACAGGACAATACTGCCCTGCCTATACTTTTAATTAAATACTTTATTCTCTTTCAATAGGATTATTGTTAAGCTTATAAGATTCTTTTATTTCTTTCCCTTGCTTCTCAATAAAGTCTTTTACCTTCATGTCTGTTCCAGGCATTGTCATACCTAATAATTGAGGGGTTAGCTCACTTCTCATGGCAGCTAAAGGATCTTGTTTGTAATTTTCGAATGTTTTTGTGAATCTTCCTTTTTCTACGATCTTCACATTACCACTGGTAAATTTTTTAACCAGTGAATCTTCACTGCTATCTTTAGCTTTTCTATTTCCTTTTAAGGTAAATGAATAATGTTGTTGATCGTCTTCTATTTTTACAATTAATCCAGGTAAACCATTAAATTTATAGGGACCGTCATTAAAAGGGAGATCCTTACAAAACCAGGCAGTCCATTTTCTTCCTGCAAAATTTAATGTTGCTTTCTGGGCATTATATTCACCGATTTTTTGTGTTTCTTTCTGAATTTTCCAATCAAAATTTAATTTTTCCTGATAGCCAAATGTAATAGGAGTCAATCCGTTCATAATATCTTCAGTATATTGAACTTCCATATCAGGATGTTTTTTTGTTACAGAATAGGTAAACCGAACATTGGGAAGAGCTGTTTGATTTTCATAGATACCTGTTTTTTGCATTTTTTTAAATACTTCGTTGGAGATCGAATCTGAAACAATTAATTGATAATCTTTAAAGATTGATTGATCTTTTTTAATATCCAAAACCATCATCGCTGTTTCATTTCTTAAAGAATCTTTTTTAGGTTTATATTGTACTTCATAAAAAAAGCGATTTATTTCCTGGGCTTTGGTTTTGATCGTTATTAAGAAAAATAATGGTAGTATTAATAAGTATTTCATAGGGTAATTTTTAAAAATAGTATCTGTATTTTGCAAAAATTTTATAACAAAAATCTGTAAAAAAAGTAGGCAAAAAAGAGAAAAAAGAAATAAACCTCCAGGGAGAAGTAAAGTTGGCCAATATTTCAAATATTGCCTTTGATCTTACCCAAACTTCATTGTTATTGACATAATATATGGTTTGAAGATCTATAAATTTTATTCCTTTATCACGAAGAATTTTTCTTGCCTCTTTGCTTCTTACGGACGTGATTTCCAGTGTTTCAATGTTTGATTGGCTCCATTTTGAAAACCGGGTGCAAAACTTACATTCAGAATCATAAATAATAACTTTCATTTTGTGAAATTTTAATTCGGTTGTAAGTCCGAATGATTTTTTATGTTTTTATATTGTGATAAAATGAATAGCGAAGAAAATGATCCTGCCAACAGACCTGTAAATATCATCACGCCACTTTGGAGAATAAATGGAATTCTTTTCATGTAATCAATATTTTTTGAGGTTACCGCATATTGTCTGGATATAATCTGCAATGTTTCCGCATATTTTAAAGACAGCGTTTTATCAACTAAAGCATAGACGAAAACATCAATTAAAAAAATCATAATGCTGCTTAGGATAAACGTACAAATGATATAATAAAAATTTGCGATATGATTTATTTCTTCTACACTCTTATATTTCTTTAAGGATAGAAACAAAATAATGGCGGCTATTATAAAAGCAATAAGCAATGAAAAAACAGGGAAAAAGGCAACGGCCGTCATACTGAAATTATCATAAGAAAGAGCGTATGCAAGGCCATAAATACATCCTGTAAAGGATAAAGCGATCACTATTGAAGTAATAAAAATATACTCCAATGAAATAAGATTATTGTCCATAGAAATTAGTTTTAAATGCTAAATGTTTGTGTAAGAGACCCAATCTTTCTGAATATCTTCTGTAAGATGTGTCCTTATTAAATGGTATTCTTCTGAAAGATAAATTTTAACGAATTTTCCATTTTGTAAATGACCGATATAATCACAGCAATGGGTAAGAGTTTCCATGATGTGAGAACTTATTAAAACGATCTTATTCCTTTTTTTTAATTCATCAATAATAAAATAGAATTTTTCGACACTGTCAAAATCAAGCCCGTTAAATGGTTCATCAAATAAATATACTGGCCTGTCAATTAAAATATTACAAAGGATTGCAAGTTTCTTTTTTGTTCCTAATGAAAGCTTTTCAACAATAGCATCTGTGGGAATATTAAAGAAATTTGTCAGTTTTTTCATTTTTTCATCCTCGTTTTCATTGATAAACAGACTTAAAATATCGTTAACTGATAGGTAAGGATAAAAATAATTTTCAGATTCCAGATAAGAAATATCTCTTTTACTTATAGGTTGATTTTGTAGTAATATCTGCCCATTGTATTTTGTATTTTGAAAAATAGATTCAAATAAAGTTGTTTTTCCTGCACCATTTCTTCCTAGAACCCCAAATATGCACCCTTCATTTATTTCTAAATTAAGGTTATCTATAACTTCTTTGGCGTTATACTTCACTGTAATATTTTGTATCCTAAACATATTGAGCAATTTTCTTTAAGGCTGATTTTCTATTATTTATTATATAAATTATTGCTGGAATTATCAACCCAATAATAAGGGCAAATTTGAAAAAGTCTGCATCATTGACATGGGTTGTCTTTATTTTTTCATTATAACTTATATACTTATGAATAACAATGATATAATTTGAAAGTAAAAGATAAAGACTGAAATAAATTATATATTCTCTTTGTAAAGGATTTAAAAATGCAAAGGTGATGATTGCCGGAATTGAAATCATCCAGCAAATCAAAAAAGAAGACATGATTTTTTTTTCTAATCTCAATTTTGAAAACTGCAGAATGAGAATTTCTTTATTTTCCTGGAGTGAATATACATGCAGGAGAATGTGCAGCCAACATAATCCTAATATTAGTAAAGTTGCCGGATGATATCCTAAGAAAGCAGAAAGTAATCCAAAAGAAAAGAAAATTACAATATTCTTTCGGATGTAAGCTTTCCATTCTAATAAGGCATTTGGAATTTTATTGATAAATTTTGGATTTGCAACATATTTTTTAAACTTTAATAAGGGCAAAATGAAGCATAAAAAAACATTTCCCAAAAAGACAAAGTTGCTTTCTTTAAAAATGAAAAATAAATTTATGAATGTCCAAATTATACAATATTCTAATGCAAGGCTTATATAAAATTGCTTTCCTAAAATATTCTTTAAAAAATTAATATCCTTTCGCGTAAAATGAATGATAAATAAAACAGTTGATGAAATTAATGCATAATAACTAGTGTTATTTGTTTTAAAAAAGACCAAAAACAAAAGTATTATACTTACTAAAAGACCAATATCCATACTTTGGTTTGAAGCTTTAAGTAATAATTTTAATCTCAGTTTCAGATATCTTTTAAGCATATTCTTTACTAAATATTTTTCTTTTGAATAGCAATGCAATTTTTTGAAAATAGACTCCTGCTTTTTTCCATTCCTCATCACTTATGAAAAAACCGTAACACATCATAAATAGAATCTCAAAATCATGAATCATCATAAAAATATAAATTCCCAGATGGATCAGTATTCCAAGAGCGAATACAACATATTTTCCGGTTTTATGCCAGGCAAGAAAAGGAAATGCTAACTCCCAAATTAACGTAATATAGGTGGAAAGCGTCACAAAAATTCCATTTTTTGCTAAGATGTTATTCATTTCTGTTCCTTTAAATCTTTCTAATTGCAGAGTATAATAAGTGGCAACACCACTGAACCACACTTTAGCATTGAATTTGAATATGGCAGAAACGAAATAAATCAAAGATAAATGAATTTTTATAGATAAAACCGATATTTGATTGACAAAATAGCTGATACTGTCTTTTTTTTGCTCGGTACTGTTATTCAAGGTAAAATATCTGTAACAATCTGTAAAAATCATGTATAGTAAAAGAAACTTCAGCAAGTTATCACCACCATTTAATATAAAAGGATAGGCTCTTTGAACTATTTCCACAGAGATATATAACAATAATGGAGTGATATACCTGAAAATTCCAAAGGCAAATAAAATACTTAGCAACAATATGACACTAAGAATAATATTAATGTTTTGAAAAATAGTAGACTGATGAATACTAAATAGCTGAAATATCTGATTCACCGGAGCTGCTTTCAGAAATGTAGCATCAGTGATTAAATCCTTATTAAAAAATAGTTGTAAGTATTTTTTAAACACATGTATTGATATCAATATCCTGAAAACAGAAAGGTATATATAGTGATTTGAATGGAATAGTTTTTTCATTTTAAAAAGGATATGGATTGAATGCAATTACTTTAGATTCTACATTGGGCTTTTTACTTTCTCTATTGGCAAACTTTTTAATTTCTTCAGAATTTATGTTTATGGTTACATATTTTACTGACTTTAATTTCTCTACGGACATTTTATCTTTTCCAACAATCTTTGCATAGTCTTTCAATAAAAGAAAACCTTGAACATGTTCAGGGACTTTATTGAGTCTTTCTACTGCAAGAAGATTTGCATTGTGAAGATCTAATCCGGGCTGTTCGGTGTTTATTTCAGTTCTTTCTTTCACGATTGTATTCACAATACCTTCAATAGATCCATAAATTGTATAATCTACCATTTCGGCTCTACCATTAAATGGCCTTGTATTTCGTTTTGATTCTATAATTGAAGAATAAACTTCGAAAGCGGCAATTTCATTTTTATTTTCATCCAGATAAGTAAAATAAAGCTTGTAGTTAAATTGCGGTGGAGGAGCAAAAAAACTCCACTTTTGAGCAAAAAAGGTAGAAAATATTTTCATCTCTTTTTGGTACTCAATTTTTATAAAATTATTGGGTGAATTATATAAAAATGTAAAAAGCCAATAAATTGATACACAAGTAACTATAAGTATTTTAATTGCTTTTTTCATAATTATTGGGAAAAAAAATGGCTCATTGTACTAATGAGCCATTAAATCATTATTAGTCTAAGTTCTGAGTGCTTGCTGAAACCTCATCTGTTGCATGTAGACCATCTACTATAGCTGAAACAACCATTACTGCAAGAAGAACGGTACCGGCAACAGCAGATACACTTGAACCTGGAGGAAGTGCCTGGCGTGATGTGTTAGAAGACTGTACTTGGTCACCATAAGCGATACCTTGTGCTTTAACTACATTAGGCACTAAGAAATTTAATGCAAATACGAATGCCATTCCACCTGCGAAAACTGAGTTTCTGATTTTTTTGTTCATGATAAATTTTGTTTTTTTTTGATAATTAATTTTGCCATATAATCCCTGGCATGGGCGTTTTGCTGATCAGCGTTATTTCATTTTTATATTGCGCAGATATTAAAATAAAAAGGTTAAGATTATTTGTTGTTCTAACCAAGGCAAAGATGCGTGTGTTTTTTTGGGGACACAAGAAAAGGATAGCGGGATTTATAAATTTTGGGTGAATATCCTTATGGATTTATAAATTTAGATAAGGGATTTTTAGAATTTAAGTAGTTGTTTATTAGTTTTTTATATTGGATAAAATATCCTGTATAAAAACTTATGAGAAACTCATGTAAAGTTTCTTTGGGGAAGGGAAATAATATCAGAAAATAGAAGTAGAAGCGGTGATTTTGAAAAATTTTTTATAAAGATGATTGATAGGCCATCGTTTTATAATATCTCAGTAGGTAATCATAAATCACCATTTCAAATAATCTCTGTTGAGAAACAAATAATCTATTAATATTCATATGAAAAATGCTCTGAAATAAAATTTGCAGAGACATTTCTAAAGAGTGGTTGTTCTGTTTATGAAGAATACTTTGCAGCGCTGAGTGTTTTTCTTCAATATTATAAATAATAGCGTTTCTTTCTTCCAAAAACTCTTCGGAATTAATAAAGTGTACAAATGTAGGTTTAAACTCTCGGTATTTTTTGTCTAGCTGGCTATTGAGTCTTTTATCTGCATTAAATTCTTGTTTAAAAGTAGTATTATAATGTTTGATCCACTCCAGTTTTTTTTGAATGGGAAGGTTCAGTTTATTCAACATCTCATCAATGTAAAACAAGCTAACCATGATCTTTTCTTCATCACTATAATGCAGACATTTCAGCGTAAACTCACTGTTTTTGTGAAAGAGTGTTTCCACTTCTTCCATTGTATTTTTTCCGTACCTTTCCATTTCCCGGTTATAGGTATCGGTCATAATGGTAAAGATCTCTCCGCTGTCTATATAAAGCTGAAAAAGTCTATGGGCTGCAGTAAGAATTTCATTGTAATATTGGGGATCATTTAATTTTAATCTTATCCTCAAATGGGATCTGGGATCATAATACCGTATGAAAAACCACTCGGATATATAGCCGTTTGTCTGAAAAAATTCTATTAAAGGCTGTATCACTTCTTCAAGGATACTATCAGAAGTTTTTATACCTGTGTATATTTTCAGGTATAACCAATCGCTTCCAGGGATAAAAGTTCGTTGCATTGTTAAATCTTACTTATTTTTATCTTTAATCGCTTTATACATTGGAAAAATAAACTCTCGTCTAAAATGATCATTTTCATCATATAAAAATTCTTCTATAATGATTGATTTTTCACTTTTAACGGTTTGAATAAAAAGCTTTGCCATGTCATAATTTTCGAGAGTCATGGTTAAAGTATTATCGAATTTAGACCATTGAATCCAGTTTGGAATTTTTCTTTTATTTCTCCAGCTTTTTATTTCTTCTAAAAAATCTTTTTTGTTACCCTTTAGCTGATCTAACAAAAAAATATCTTTTTCTGTAATCTTCCATCGTGCTTTTGAAAGAATAATATTATGGTATTCTATCCTTGGCAAAAATGTATAAATATATTCTAAATCACCCCAGTTAAAATAAAGCCCAGGTCTCATATACTGTGCATGCAAGTCGGATAGGAAATGATAAACAGGTAATGTATTTGTATAATAATTATGAGCGTTTGTCAGATAAGGGATAATCCTCTTATTTAGTTTTTTTGAACGTAAAATAATCTCATCATTCTTTAAAGAAATATAAAGATCTTCTGTTGAAATCTGGTTTTCTGCGGGCAATAGAGATTGAGCTAAATAAGGAATCTCATACGCTCTCAAAGTAGGCCTCCGTATTATATTTCCTATTCTTGCTTCCGGTAAATGGATGATTTCGGCCAGGATCTCATCAGGTCTGAGTTCTTCTTCTTTTTGAGCAATATTTTTGAGGAGATTCTGTACTTCCGATTTTTCGGAACAAAATCGCCCTAACAGGGTACCGGCACTACTTCCTGTACTTGCATTTAAAAATATTTTTTCCTGATGATTTTCAGAAATAATTTCAGCCATGATAGATGTTGTATCAGGCATATCATCCCAGTTTTCTTCAAAACCTTCAAAATCCGCATCTGTTAGTTTGATACTGTATTGACTGTCTAATAAAGCTTCCTGTAATTTCTTATTAAGTATGATCTGAACCGGAGTAAACTCAATTTTTTTGTTTTGTTTTTCCTGCAGAGTAGGAAGTGCCAAATCTTCTATATAAGGATGGATACCCTTTGAAGATACATTTTGCTTATATCCAATACCTATTTCAGTGTCCAAGACATAGAGTAGGGGCATTTCCTGAGTATCAAACTTTTCGGTAAAAGCTTTTTTAAATTTTGAAAATTGAGTTTCTTTTTGTTCTACAGTAATCTTATTCAGAAAACTTATTCCTTTTTTTATTTCCTTTTTCCAACTTGTTGATAAGTAAAAACAAGATTTATTATAGAGATCCGTTTGAAAGAGATATTTTTGTTCATAATCCATTGTAAGGGATTGTACTATCTCTCTGATTTCATCATATAATTTAGTTGGATTCCCAATATTTAAATCCAGTTTCTCCAGCTTATTTTTTAAGGAAACCAACATTTCAGTTTCGTTTTTTATTCCTAATCTGTTGAGAACAGTAATGATGGCGTTTAAAAAATCGGTTCCTGATACATTGGGTTCCAGTTCACTTACCAGAACCTGATTTTCAATTAATTCTTCTACAAATTCTCTTGCATCATTTTCTGTTATCTCTTCATTAATAAGGATATGCGAAATCTCGCTAATGGTTTTACCTCGTTCTGAAAAATTTATTATTTGCTGTAATTCTGCAGATATTGGCGCAGAGGAAATAATGTATTCTCTTTTTCCTCCTGTATATTGATATTCTATATAACGGATTTTGTGGCCTATTTTATAGATCGTGTTATTAGGTGAAAATAAAAGCTTGTTCTTTACAACTGGTAGCTGTGTAAAATATTGTGCCAGAGAAACAAGTAAATGCATATCCAATTTGGTATCCCGTAATAATTGGTCTGCTGGTAGCTGATTTCCTGTTTTGTGGTTGGAAAAGTTGGATGCTTCTACAGAAAATTCACCTAACCCTATTCCAGAAAATAAGCCGAATGGGGTACAACGTGTACTCATTCGGCTATAATATTTTAGTAGGGTATTTTTTAGCTTGTGATGTTCTTTGGGTGAAAATTGTTTTTCTGAGTTCAGCCATTTCTCAAACTCCTCATATAAATTGAAGGAAGCAAGATAAATAGACTCCTTAAAAACAGGATTATTAACAATCTCTTTTAATTTCGCATCTGAAATTTCATCTTGATTGAGCTGTTCCTGAAAGCTCTTTCGTGAGAATAACGGGGTACGTACTACATACTCACTAAAAAAATCATAAGGGAAACGTGACATTTATTTTCTTGTATGTTCTTTGGGTTGGTAGTCAGGATGTCCTAATTGCCAGAATGCAAAAGTGAATATATCATCAATGTTGGTATATCGTTGATCCACTGCAACATTATTTCCATGACCTCCTTCAAAATCTATTTTTAATAATTGAGGATTTGAAGAAATATCATTAAACATTAATTTAGCAGCATATTTTACGGGCTCCCAGACAATAACTCGTTGATCATTTATTCCTCCGGTTATAAAGGTCGCAGGATATTTTTCTCCTTTTTTAATATGATGATAAGCATCCATTTCCAGTAAATTTTTAAACTCTTTTGGATCCTTAACCGTTCCAAATTCTTTAGGCTGGCCATTAGGAGTTATTTCATCTCTTAGCGGATTCATTACTCCTACTTCAGCAATAACTACTTTAAAAAGATCTGGTCTCTCTGTCATGGCTCTTCCTACAGTAATTCCTCCTGCACTGGCACCCCAAATCGCTACTTTTTCCTTTGAAGTATATTTTTCTTTTATCAGATATTCTGTACAGTCTATCAAATCCCTCCATGTATTAGGTTTGGTCTCTTTATATCCTCCTAAACGCCACTCTTCTCCTTTTTCTCCTCCGCCTCTGACGTGAGCTATGGCAACCATTCCGCCCTGAAGAACCCATAATAAATAAGTCTTTGAAAAATAGGGGTTGTTAGAAATTCCATAAGAACCGTAACTATCAATGAGGGTCATATTCTTACTATCTTTTTTTATATTTTTATTATAGAGTAAGGATACAGGGATTTCTTTCCCATCTCTTGATTTTACAACAATTTCACTCACAACAATATCCTTGAACTCAGGATAATTTGCAACGGGTGCAAGATTTTCTGGTGTAAAAGTATTGGTTTTTAGATCATATTTAAATGTTTGTTCCTCATTTGCCCAGCCAGAGCAAGTGATCCAAATATCAGAATAGCTTTCGCTTTTAGATCTTAAATTAATGTCTCCGGAAGGATAGGGAATCTCAATAGCATGATTTTGCCCGTTTTTATGTAAATATAGCTTGGCTTCCACACCGTTTTTTGTAGTGGTATAGTAAATGCCATCTTTTGTAATTCTGTAACTTTTAATAATCTCATCCTTTTTTTCAGGAATCAAAACTTCACCATTCTTAAAGTCTGGATTGATAACACTGGTTTTACATAACTTATTAAGAGATGTATTATAACCTGATATAAAAAATATTTTATCTTTTTGAAAATCTAAACTCTTTACTTTGTCGTCCGGATTGGAAAATAATTTCCAATTTTTTTTACCTGATAATAAATCCTGCTTACTGATGATAAATGTTTTTCTGTAAGATTGGAAATCAACTAACATTCCGATATAATATTGATCCTCGATGTTATAGTCTAAAATTATGGGAAACTGATCTTCGGTAATATGCAAATCTGGATTATTCTTAGCCGAAAAAACGTCTATAGAAGTATTGGGATCAGTTCCTATTTTATAGAAGACCGTTTTCGTATTTTTATAAAAATTCTGAGATGTTGGGTCGGTTGTAGAAAATTCTACATAGATAAATCCGGTATTGTCATCCGTCCATTTTATTCCATCGAAAGTGGCAGGTGCGGAGTTGGTAATGATTTCAGGATGAACGTATTTGGTTTTTACATCCATAATGATTACTTCTGATACTTCTTTTCCCTTTTCAGACATTGAAACTGCTATTTTACTAGCGTCCCAGCTTGGGCTGATGTAATTGATAACAAAAGAGTGGTTTCCATCTTTCTCTTTATAGATCACAGGATCATATAGTAATATTTCTTTACCTAAAAAACCATCCCGATAGTATAGTTTAGCGATCTTTTCATCACCATTTTTCTTTAAATAAAAATATTTGTCATTATTGGTAATTTTCAAATCCGATATAGAGTAGCCCTGCCTTCTGTCAAATTCCAGCCTTTTTTCCAGATAATAGTTTTTTTTGGGAATTTGATTTAATATAGAATTTGTATAATTTGTTTGGGATTGCATCCAATTTGTAGTAGAGGGGTTTTGAAGATCCTCTAGATTTCTATATTCATCTATTATTTTAGTTCCAAAATAATTTTCTGTAATAGGTTTTGAAGGTGCTGCATTAGTTTTTTGAGCATATAAAGGAAGTACAAAAAAGATTGCAATAATGACAAATATTAATTTTTTCATATTTATTTAAGGCTTGATTGTCTGTCTAATGGGAGTATTTGGATCAATATCACCATTTTCATCAAGACCCAGTTGATAACCAAGACCTCCCTTAATTGTTCTTAAATCATTAATCCTCATAATCTGTACTTTTTTTAAAGACAATTTCTTTTGCCCTTTGTTTTCTTTTTTCATGATTGTTCTTGTTAAAAATTATTAGTTCACAAAGAAAGTAATATTTCTTTGACCTAACCAATAAAACATTTATAGATTTATAAATACACGTTTATAAAATGTGAATAAAATAATAATGATCAATAAGTTAAAATCAAAATACAGATAATGTATTTTCTTGAAAAAAAGAATATTTTTGTACAGTATAGAAAAATTAATGAAACAGATATTCCTACTTTTATTTACCTTCTTTTGTAGTCTCTTTTTTACTCAAAGCAAAATTGATAGTTTAAGATTATTGAATTATGAAGAGTTAAAAAATAAGTTTAATGTTTATGATGAATCCAATAAAAAGTTAGAAGCAAAAGCTATTTCTCGATATTATTTATCAAAAGCAAAAAAAGAAAAAAATATCCTTGAAACTGCAGAAGGCTATAACCTTATACATTTAACCGAAGATTTTCCATTGGCTTTAAAGTATGTTGATAGTATGGCCTTGATTACAAAAAATGTGAAAGGAGATATATATCCGGCCAGAACATTTATCATAAAAGGAAATTTATACTATAAATATGACAACTTAAAAGCTGCCCTTGATAATTATATTTTAGGTTTAGAATATTCTAAAAGGCAAAAAAATGTAAAGCAGATCGCTTATGCCAATATGAATATTGCCTATTTAAATAGTTATATGGGAAACAATAAAGAAGCGGCAAAAACATTTCGGTATTATTTATTAAACTCCCAAAATATAACAGATGAATATCAGCATGATCAAATGCGGGTAAGTCTTGCTTACTGCTATATTAAAATTAATAAAATTGACTCTGCCAGATTTTTCATTCAGGAAGGATTACATTCTCCCTTCGTGAAAAAGAATAAATATAATATGAATCAATATTTATATTTATCGGGTCAACTGAATCTTAAAATCAAAAATTATCAAACCGCTATTGCTGAGCTCACCAAGGCGTATAATTATTTTTCAAGCATTAATGATAACAATCAAAACTTTGTCTTATATAGCCTGGGAAAATGTTATGAAGAATTACATAATAAACAAGAGACGATAAAATATTTTACCCAAATAGATGCTCACGTAAAAGAAACAGAGGTTACTTTTCCAGAATTAGGAGATGTATATAATTTTCTAATAGATTATTATAGGGAAATTGGTGATAAAGAAAAACAGCTCTATTATATTGACCGTTTTCTAAAAGTTGACAAAAAGCTTGATGATCAGTTTCGGTACTTATCAACAGAACTACACAAAAAGTATGATACTCCCAATCTTCTACAAGAAAAAGAAGATATAATAAACGAATTAAAAAATAAGAAGACATTTTTATATGCTTCTGTTAGTATTTTAATATTAATACTATTGATGTTTATATATTTTTATTACAAAACGAATAAAGCTGAGAAAAGACATCGAAAAATTGCTCAGGATCTGATTCATTTGATTGAAAAAAGAAACCTTGAAACCATTGAAAATAAAAATGATCAACAGATAAAGACTGATGAACCGGTAAAAGTAGAAAGCGAAAGTAAAACGATTAAAACTGTTCCTGAAGATGTAGCGCAATCTATCTTAAAGGACCTGGACACTTTCGAAAACAAGCGTCACTTTTTAAAAAATGGTATTACATTAACAAGTCTTGCAAAAAATATAAAAACCAATACTGCGTATCTGTCGGAAATTATTAATACCCACAAGGATAAAAATTTCACAACTTATCTTAATGATTTACGGATTGATTATGTTTTAGATCAACTTGTAAAAGATAAAAAATTTCGTTCTTATAAATTACCGGTTATTGCAGAAGAAATTGGCTATAATAATGTACAGGCATTTTCTATTGCATTTAAGAAAAGAACGGGAACTACCCCTTCTATCTATATTAAAGAGATTGAAAAATCAATTTCGAGTTAAAACAATTGAAAATCAATTATACAAATTTCCGTTCCTATTTTCTTTAAAAGAGACATTTTATACCACTAAACTTCCTATGCACAACATTAAACATTTGTTTAAAAAACCATAAAAGATATTTAAAACTCAGTTAACAGCCTTCTTCCTGAGATACCGTTGCTTTGCAAAAAAAGTAATGATGGAAAACAACAACCAATTCAACAGAAGAAGATTTCTTAAAAATTCATTATTGGCTGCCGGAGGAATTTTTATTGCTCCTTTAATTGAAAGCTGCAGCGATGATTTTACCGAAAATGGGAATGCTCCCGATGATCTTAAAAACGGAGGTTTTGAATCCGGTGTAGCGAGTTTTGATCCCAGTGCTACAGGAATCATCATCTGGACCCGATATTCCAAAGGAACTGATGCAGAGATTACATGGGAAATAAGTAAAAACAGCAACTTTTCAGAAGTAGTAAGAAGAGGGCAGACCAATGCTACGGGAGTGAATGACTTTACAATAGCGGTGGATGTACAAAATATTTCTTCCAATACAAAATATTATTACAGATTCTATAATACCAAAACCAAAGAAGTGAGTGTAACAGGGGAAACTCTTACTTTACCTTCAAAATCAGATGCCGTAAGTGAAGTGAAGATGGCAGTAGTGTCTTGTTCTAATTTTCCTGCAGGGCTTTTTAATGTATATGGAGCGATTGCAAAATCGGAAGCTGATGTAGTGGTACATCTTGGGGATTATATCTATGAATACGCACCGGGACAATATGGTACGAATCCTTACACCAACCCATTAGGAAGAGCCCATCAGCCAGCAAAAGAAATTCTTAACCTCAGCGATTACAGAGAACGATACAGACAGTACAGAGGCGATAAAAATCTTCAGCTTCTTCACCAGAAAAAGCCATTCATCTGTGTTTGGGATGACCATGAATTTGCCAATGACACCTATAAATCAGGAGCAGAAAACCATCAGCCTAATGAAGGAGATTTTCAGGCAAGAAAAATGGCCGCTTTCCAGGCATACAGTGAATATATTCCTCTTAAAACAGGGAAGGACATGAGAATTTACAGAAGTTTCAACTTCGGAAATATCGTTTCCCTTTACATGATGGATACGAGAGTGATTGCAAGAGACAAACAGATGGAATATTCGGATTATCTTGATAACACGGGAAATTTTAATCAGCTACAGTTTAAAACCGATTTCTTAAGCACCAGCAGAAAACTGATCGGAAATGAGCAGATGTCATGGCTGAGCTCGCAGATCAATGGTGATACGGCAAAGTGGAAAGTGCTTGGACAGCAGATTTTAATGACTAAAATGATGGTTCCAGCTGAATTATTGATGCTTTTGAATCAGATTTTAGCAGAAATAAAACAACATGGAAGCGCACAGCCGGCTACGATGCAGGCACTTCAGAATACCATCACACAACTGATTATTCTTAAAACAAGATACAAACAGCAGGATCCTACATTAACTGCACAGGAAATTGCCAGAATTACAACAACTCTGCCTTATAATTTAGATGCATGGGACGGATATTTCATGGAAAGAGAACAGCTTTATTCTCTTCTCGCGGGAAAAAATGTAGTGGTACTGGCTGGAGATACCCACAATGCATGGTTAGGAAAGCTGACCGATGCTCAGGGTAAATTCATCGGAACAGAATTAGCCTGCAGTTCCGTTTCTTCTCCTGGTCTTGAAGGATATCTGGGAATCAGCTCAGATCCTACAAAAGCAATAGAACTGGCTCAGGCATTTTCATTGCTGATTGATGATCTGGAATATGCCAATCTCTACAAAAGAGGATATCTGCATGTGAAATTTACTGCTGGCAGTTCTGTGGCAGAATGGAGATTTGTAGACAATGTGATCTCCGATACTTACAATACGACAACGGAAAAAACCTATACAATTTCATAGTTTCAATAAACATATTTATTTTCAATTAAGTAAAAAGAGTCATGGTGTGCCACTGTGGCTCTTTTATGTTATTCCCTTTTTTCGTATCTTGAACAGATGCAAGAGGATATAAGAAAAGATTTTTTACCATTAGTTTCTAAAACATGGTGGTTCATGACCTGGCTGACCAGGATTTCTGGGATGCTTTTATTGTTGGCCGCCTTTCTGTTGATATTGGGATTGCCTGTTGTGATTAGCGATAAAGTGGTACTATTTGTTGTCATAGCAATACTATATTATCCGGCTCTTGCATTCGGTTTATATCGTTTCTTTCTTCATCAGAAGAAAATCAGAAAAAGAGTGGTTAGAAAGATAAGGGTTGATGATCAGGGAATTCATTATAAAAGAGCAGATGGAACAACAGATCATGTCCTTTATCAGAACCTGAAAAAATATTGTTTTTCAGATGAATATGATGTAAGCATTACCCCAAGAAACAAAATCTATGTATTGTGGGTAAATGATGGTGGCTCAGTAGCAGAAGTTGATTTTGATGGAATAGAAGCAGGCTACAGTTCTTATATTGGAAATTTAAAAGCCTTACGAAGAAGATATATTCAGGGAATTGTGTACTTCAGACCGGACTTGCACATTGATCCCTTAGTTTATGACGTCTACTATATCAATCCTGTTGATTTTACATTTGATAAAAAAAAGTATTGGACAGCATTTGCGCAGACTTTTGCAATATTGATCGTATGCTGTACAGTATTAGGAATTATTATCTTGGGACTGGTTAAATGGCTTTTTTAAGAATAGACCTCATCAGATGATGGAGGATTAAAATTTCCACCTCCCTTCAATTTTATTTTCCCATCTCAAAATCTTATGCTTATATTTATTTTATATTAAGGTTTGGCCAGCCAATAAGATAGAGAGTATTTCTTTAGAAACTAATGCTGGATTTAAAATTAAGTGAATGAAGAATTTGAAAAAACAGCTCGGACAGTTTCCCGATGAAAAAAGAAAAGAATATTTCAATACACTTCCCAATTATCTCAACGGAAGATTTCAGAATATATTGACAACACCTGCATTATTAGAAGGCGAAAGTATGACCAAACTGCTTCTGCAAAGCCTTTGCAAGGTAGAAAATACATCACCAAAGAAAGCTCTTCCTTTTGTAGTAACTGATCTCAACAATCTTCAGCCTGATGAAAATGTACTGGTGTGGTTTGGGCATAGTTCCTATTTCATTCAGGTGGATGGAAAGAAATTTCTGATAGATCCTGTTTTCAGTGGAAATGCTTCCCCCATGCCAGGTTCTATAAAGGCTTTTCAGGGAGCCGATTATTATAAACCGGAACATATGCCGGATATAGACTTCCTGCTTATTTCACATGACCATTGGGACCATCTGGATTATAAAACTGTTCAGGAATTAAAAGATAAAGTTGGTAAAGTTATTTGCGGCTTGGGAACCGGGCAGCACTTTGAATATTGGGGCTGGAATTTTGACAGAATCATCGAAAAAAACTGGTGGGAAAGTATAGACATTGCAGAAGGTTTCAGAGTTACCCTCACTCCGGCAAGACATTTTTCCGGAAGATTACTGAACCGTAATATTTCACTATGGACTTCTTTTGTTTTAAAAACTCCAACGAAAAATCTGTTTTTGGGTGGTGACAGCGGTTATGGAAATCACTTTACACAAATTGGAGAACAATATGGACCATTTGATTTAGCCATCTTGGAAACCGGGCAATACAATGAAAAATGGCCTTACATTCATACTTTGCCGGATCAGTTGATGACAGAAATAAAAGAACTGAAAGCCAAAAACTTTATTCCGGTACACAACTCCAAATTCAAGCTGGCGCAGCATACCTGGTATGAACCTTTGGAGCTTGCTTCGAAACATGCAGAAGAAAGTAATATTCCAATAACACTTCCTGTGATCGGAGAAAAAGTAAACCTAGATCAGCTGGGAACAATCACCTGGAAAAAGTGGTGGGAAGAATATATTTAAAATTAAAAAACCTGCTCATCACTGAGCAGGTTTTTCCTTCTTATCAAAAAAATAATCACTACAAAGGCTCCTTATGGTTTACCTTAGTATGTATAATATCGTAAAATACTGCTGGGTTAGCTGCATCAGGGGTAATTCTATAAGTAAACGTGGTTTCGTTCAGAACCAGAATATCCACAACACGCGTAAAAGTAGGAGTGGTAAGGGTTCTTTTTTTCCCATCTGGAGAAATAGACCAGGTTCCTTCAGATCTCAACACATCATTCAATCCAAAAATTTTAAAAGTTCCGTTAGCTTTGAAATAAGAATAGCCTACAAATCCGGATACACTGGCATCAGTTAACGCTACACTATTACCACTTTTATCTTTCGCACCTGTTGTTTCCCAGGGAGTGGAAGCCAGAGTAAGCTGTCCGTTGGTGGGTTCTGCATGAGCAGTTTTCGTATGGATGATATCATAATAAACAGACGGATCGCTGGAGTTGGGACGAATTCTGTAGGTAAATTCATTTTTATTTAAAACAAGAATTTCAACATCACGGGTGAAAATAGTAGTTCCATCCGGATTCAATGCTGCAATAGTTCTGGTTTTTCCCTGTGCGTCTACAGACCATGTTCCCATAGATCTCAGCACATCCGTAAGATTGTAAATGGCAAACTTCCCATCTGCTTTGAAATAAGCAAAACCTACATATCCGGCAACACTGGCATCAGTAAGGGCTACACTATTTCCGTTTTTATCTTTAGCTCCTGTCGTTTCCCATGGAGTAGAAGACAATGTCTGTGAGGGAGTCTGCTGTTCAATAATAATTTCATCGTCATCATTTGAACATGAAACGAAAGATGCTGACAACAAAACAGCTGCAGACAAATAACATAATTTTTTCAGGGTATTCATAAGGGTATTTTTTAAGTCTTTGCAAACTTATTCCTAATAAATATCAATACATTGTATAAAACATCTCTTTTGTTGTAGAAAACATAACAGATTCCGATTCAGAATGAGAAAAATGATATTGTAAACAAATGCTGCTAAAAGTGGTACTTAATTCCCCTCCTCTGGAGGGGTAGCAAAAATTCAAAGAATTTGTGACGGGGTGGTTATGGTTGCTGACTTTCACCAATAAAATAAATTTTCTGCCATAAAATTCACCAAAAATTCTATTTTTGAGTATGAATAACAGAAACCGCGGAAAAAATACTGGTGATGATACCCTTTTCGGCTCGGAGAAACAGATCAATAAGCTGAAACTGGCTGTTGAAGATATGAAGTATCTGCTAACCAGAGAGTACCCGGAAAAAGCGGCTTCTGATCTTGTGGGTAACAGATATAGATTGAAAACCCGCCAGATACAGGCTCTGCGTGGAGCATCCGCATCTGCTGTACAGCTTCACAACAGAGAATTGAAACACTTAGAAGCATCTGATTTAAATGGAAAAACAATTTATCTTGATGGTTTTAATGTTCTGATCTTGCTGGAAAGTCTGCTTTCGGAAGCCTATATTTTTGAAGGTTTGGATGGCTGTATCCGTGATCTTTCCGGAGTTCATGGCACCTATAAAAGAGTTAATCAAACCTTGAAAGCAATGGAATTGGTGGCTGCTTTTCATCAAAAAAACCAGATTCAGAAATTGATATGGATCTTTGATAAACCGGTTTCCAACAGCGGAAGAATCAAACAGAGTATTCTTGAATTTGCGGAGCAGCACCAGCTCAATTGGGAAGCGGACCTGCAATACAATCCCGATAAATTTTTGGCGGAGAGTTCGGAACTCATCATTTCCTCAGATGCCTGGATTCTGGATCACTGTAAAGAATGGTTTAATTTGATTGGATATTTGATTACAGAAGAAAATATTTCTGTTAACCTCATCAAAACGAAATAAGTATGAATCTGTTTGAACCTTATATTTCCCTATTTTCCGAAGCCTGGAAAGATCAATATCAATCTGTTTTAGTAAAAGAACATCTGGAAAACCTGGAAAAAAATATATATAGATTTAAGGAAAATGCCTTGGAATGGAACTTCCCTTATTTTAACGAAGAAATAAAGATCAACAGACAGGAAAGCTTTGAACAATTTATTACCATTCTTGAAAGTAACCATTCCGATGAGGTGAAAGCAAAACTTCTGGAAGCCATTCCGTTTGAACATTGGCTGAATATCTTAGGTCAAAGATTAACCTCTGCAAGTATTCGTGATGAAAATGGAATTCCTCCGTTGAAATCAATCTTGATCAATGCCTGTAAGGAGCCATTTAATAATGAAATTACTATTGCACAGAGAGCCTGGGAGAAGCACATCGGGAGAATGGATGACGATTTCTGGGGTGAGATCAAAGGAAATAATCAGCAGAAACAGGAGAAAGTAATGGCTAAAATCCATAATATTCTTGATCATAAAACCTGGTGGAATGTTTTCTTCCACTACAAACACGAACTGGTTTTTGAAGTCCGGGAAAAAGAAGGCCACGGTATCCGATGGAGCCATGGAGGAACAAAATTGATCGGCTTTCTCGAAAAATTTATCAATGAATAAATAAAGCATAAACATCTGTGTCATCTGTGAAATCTGTGGGAAAATACATAAGCCTGCAAATTAGACAGATTAATCAGATTTTTTAATCTTAAAACTATTTTCTCTTTTCTTTTTTTCGTCTTTTTTCACCTTCTTTTTAACTGCGTAAAAACATTGCGCACTATGCTTCTAGTTTTGCAGATATAAAACAGAAGCTATGAATCAATCAGAACAAAAATTTTCAACCGAAGAATGGGAAACATGTCTTAAGGTTTTGAATGCCCTGAAAGAAGACCCTTTCCTGAACCCTGATAATAAAATATTTTCAGGCCTGATTACGAAGATTCATAAGAATGCCAAAAAACAAAGCCGTCATGAAAATTATTCTGAAATGAAGTCTCATGATCTGGTGGTAAATTCCAATGCGGTATTGATGCAGAAAGCATTGGCCGGTGTCTCTGCTTTTTATGATGATGAAAAAGAAGAAGTAAAACTTACAAAACTTCAGATTCCCAAAAACTGCTACTGCTGTAATCAAAGTTATCAGTATGCCCATTCTTTCTATTCCAGATTATGTTCTGTATGTGCCGGAGAAAATTATGAAAAACGTTTTGAAACGGTAAATCTTACAGGAAGAAATGTAATCCTGACAGGAGGAAGAGTGAAAGTAGGTTTTGCTACTGCATTGAAGGTGTTGAGAAACGGGGCCAATTTGGTTTTGACAACCCGTTTTCCGGCACTGGCGATGGAGCTTATGCAGCAGGAGGCAGATTATGAAAACTGGAAAGATAGACTTTGGATATATGGTTTGGATCTTAGAAATCTGAAGGCGATTCAGGATTTTATAGACTTTTATAAATTGAATTTTGATACGCTGGATATTCTGATCAATAATGCTGCACAGACCATAAAATATCCTGATGCATATTATCTTCCGATTATAAAACGTGAAAAAGAAAAACTGGTAGAATTTAAAGATGTCCATACTCTGATCCCGAATCAGACGGAAATCTCAAATGAAACAGCAAAACTAGAATATGCTCATCATGAAGAAACGCAGGTGGCCCTTACCCGTTTTGGACAGCCGGTAGATGATAGAGAAAAAACAAGCTGGAATTCTACACTGGAAGAAGTTTCTATGTATGAACTGGTAGAGGTGAACCTCATCAATCATATTGCCCCTTATTTCCTGATCAAAGAATTGAAACCATTGATGAAAAACTCAGCGTTTAAAGAAAAATTTATCATCAATGTCACTTCATCAGAAGGAATTTTCAGTTATGAAAATAAAACGGTTTTTCATCCACATACCAATATGACAAAAGCAGCTCTGAATATGATGACTCTGACGTCTGCAAGAGAATTTGAAAATGACCAGATTTATATGAGTGCCGTAGATGTAGGATGGATTTCTACAGGAGCCAAGGAAAGCCTTAGAAAGAAGCAGTTTGAGATGGGATACATTCCGCCACTGGATTCTGTGGATGGAGCGGCCAGAATTCTGCACCCTGTTATAGAAGGTATAAAAGGAAATTATTTCAGCGGAGTTTTGTTGAAAAATTATAAAGTTCACACCTGGTAAAATCCAAACGGAGATAATAGTATTAAATGGAAAAATACATTTTGCTAAAATGAGTTGCAGGTTCGATTCCTGCTTATCTCCCAATCATAGAAACGGTAGCTCAACGGAAGAGCGCTGGCCTGCCACGCCAGAGGTTGCGGGTTCGATTCCTGTCCGTTCACAGGAGTACATAGTTCAAAAGGAAAGGAATACGTCCTCAGCACGGACGAGCTGCAGGTTCAAATCCTGCTGTACTTCCAATATAAACAATGGAGATAATAGTTTAACGGAAAAACGATTCCCTGCCCGGAATCGATGCATGTTCGAATCGTGCTTATCTCCCTAATTAGGAAGTCAGAGCAGTAGCTTAATCAGGAAAAGCATATCCATGGAGGATAGGTTACCGGTTCGATCCCGATCTCTTTGGCTTTCATTTTAAAATATAATACCATGCTTAAAAAATTATTGATTTATCTGAACATTATTGATGAAGTTCAAGTTCCGGTACCTATGCAATGGAAAGAAAGAACCCCAATGGAAAAAGCGTTGGAACTTTCCAGTAATGAAATGCTAAAAGAAAGACAAAGAATTTTACAGGAGCAAAAAAGAGAAGCCTCAGAAAGCTTAGTGAGAGAAAAGAAAGTGACAGAACCTATTCTTACCCTGAGAGAAAGAAAAACAAATCGAAGCTATCGTAATAAAATTAAAAATCTTGCAGAACATGCAAAGGATTACAAAGAATACTGTCTTGAGAAAACGAGCAACCAGCATATGTTGAAAACAGAAGAATATCATATCTATGCTAAAGCCGGAACTACAGAAGCATTCCAGATTTCTGAAGATGCCTTTATAACCCATAATGAGCATAAGATGCTCCGTATAGAGAGCGATTACTTTGTAAAATATATCCAGCAGGAATATAACCCGATAACTCAAATGATAGAAAATGCATACGACTGATACCCTAAAAAAATATAAAATATTCTCCAAAGAAGACTGGGCGAATATTGTTTTTGATGACCATGCTCTGATAGAAGTGTATGCTAAAAACATCACCTTTCATTGTACAGAAATACAAGGAAGCTTGCTTTTGCGTGGCGAAGGATGCCGTTTTCCGGAGCTGAAACGTATCACAGGAAACCTCTCTATTGACGCCAAAAATTGTGAATTGCCAAAACTGGAAACAATAGAACGTCATTTTACCATGCATTGTCATACCGTGATGAACGACCTTAAACAAGTCAGAGGAAATTTTAAGTGTATTGTTGATACTACTTTTAAAAACCTGGAAACTATCGGAGGATGTATTTCTGTAAAGAATGCTACGGTAAATACAAGGAATGGAAAGTTGCTGAAAACAAGAGATGTTATTCCTGTTCAGTATCAGTTTCAGGCGGATTTGCTTCTGAAAGATGGTATTTTTGATATCAATATCCTTGGAGATAATATTATAATTCCTCATCAGGAAATCCGTGGCAAAATTACGATTGTGGGGCGAAATGTTTCATTCCCGAATCTGTCATTTGTGCATGGTACGCTTAGAATAAGAAGTGAATATCATATTGGGCATAAATTTACCCATCATTTTCCTGTGCTGAAGAAGTTGATCGGTAACCTGAAATTTGAAAATACCGGTGTTTCATTTCCGGTGCTTCAGGAAACAAGCGGAAGTATTCATATGGAAAATGGTTCTTATGTCACTTTTCCGGCGCTTGAGAAATCAGGTAATATAATGCTCAATGGAGGAAGCAGAGGATCATTTCCGGTTCTGACTGATATTAATGGAAATTTCATGTATAATGGTTCTGAAAAGTGCAATTTGAATGCTCTTCAATATGTGAAAGGCGTTTTCAATACCTATAATACGGTTGCTCCCAACATTGCTGAAGTAGGAGATCTGATTATCCATGAAACCGATAGTTTTGAACACCTTCAAAAAGTTAACGGGAAAATTCAGTTTTTGTATAATGTGAACCCTACAACAGATTTTAAATCGTTGGAGTATCTTGGAGAATGGGGAGATTCCAGGATGAAGGACCTGAAGTTTCCAGCATTGGAATGTATCAACAATTATTTGTACGGTACCTATGATGGCTTTGAACATATTGCAAAGAATATTTATTTTAAAATAAATAACAACCTGCATATTACGAAAGATGATTTCATGATCTCACGGACATCTTTCCCTTATATTTTCCAGGAAAAGCGTTATCCTTTGAGAAAACTGGTTGCGATCTTAAAATTAAGACACAGCAGCTTTCAGAATTTTGAAACCCGTGAATATGAAAGACAATGGGAGTCTTTTGCTACTCCGTTTTTCACACAGGTTTTAGATAAAATTGAAAGTCTCTGGACGGAAGTGGAGCCCATGAAATATGAAGAATTCTTTAAATCAGAAGATCGGAATTTTAAACTGTTCTGCTTCAGTTATTATGGCGTAGGAAATCTGATGGAAAAACTTGAAGCCAAAAAGATCAATGAAAAAGAAATTGAAATTGCCTACCAGGAGTATGATGAAAACGGAAATGAAAAACTAACCCAAAAAGTTAACCGTTATGAAGTGCATGAAGTTGAAAACCGTAAATTGGGAGTATTCATCTGGGGAAGCCGGGCAGAATATTCTTATGCAGTGAAATGTTGGTGTCCGTCTACGGAAAAAGAACACTGGCTGTGGATAGAGGAGGGATATAAAGGTGATGCCTTGACAGCCATTGCATCTACCTTCAGAATACACAGTAATCTGATTCCTTATATAAAATGCTTGAAGAGACAGGGAGATTTGCTCATCTGTGAATTGAAAGAAAAAGTAACTCCTATTGGAGAAATACGACCTCTTACAGCTTCAGAATACTTTAATCTTCTGAGAGCCGAAACATAAACAAGAAACAGTAGTTTAACTGGAAAAATATTCCACTCAAAGGAAGGTCATCGGTTCGAACCCGGTCTGTTTCTATTTTTTTTAACTAAAAATTATGGAAGAATTACAATCAATTTTACATACCATTATCAAAGAAAAAAAAGGATATATTACATTTCTTACCGGAGCGGGAATCTCTGCAGAAAGCGGTCTTCCAACATATCGCTCCATTGATGGAATCTGGATCAAAGGTACTAAGTACCATCGTCCGGAAGAATTTGGAACATTAAAATATTTCAGACAAGAAACAGAAGAAGTCTGGCAGTACAATCTTTTCTGGAAGAAACTTATTGAAGAAGCACAACCGAACGAAGGACACTTTGCACTGACAGAAATAGAAAACCTTCTGGGAGAGAGATGTAAGCTGATCACTCAGAATGTAGATGGCCTTCACCAAAGAGCTGGTACACAGAAAGTTTATGAAATCCATGGAAATAAACAGAAAGTACGTTGTTCAAAAGAATGCAGCGAACCTATTGACTTTCCTGAAAATGTGAAGCAGAAAGAATATACTGAAGATCTTACACCAGAAGATATTGAAGGTTTGAAATGTAAAAAATGTGGAAGCTGGCTAAGACCTCATACATTATGGTTTGATGAGTCTTATAACGAAAAATACTACTATTTTGATACCGCCTATGATATTGCTGATCACACAGATATTTTATTTGTCATCGGAACTTCAGGATCTACGGCACTCCCTGTCAATATTGTAGAAACAGTAAAAATAAGAGCCAAATGGATTGTGCTTATCAACCCTGAAAGTGATACTTATTTCGATTATATTCTGAAGGGAAGCAAAACACTCTATTCAATCCGGGAAAGCAGCACATTGGCATTACCACAATTAAAGACAATGATTAAAGAAATAATAAAAAATTTAAAAACAAATGAACACATACATTGATATTGGCATTAATCTGACCAATAAACAGTTCTATAATGAACACGAAGAAATTATCAACCGCGCTTTGGATCAGGGGGTAGAACATATGATTCTCACTGGAACCAGCGTAAGAGGTAGCAAAGAATCTGCAGAAATTGCAGAAGAATATCCGGAAATTCTATTTTCAACAGCTGGAATTCATCCTCATGATGCCAAATCATTTAACGATGAAAGTATCAATGAACTCAGGAAATTATTGAAACAAGATCATGTGATTTCAGTAGGTGAGTGCGGACTGGATTTTGACCGGGATTTCTCTCCGAGACCCATTCAGGAAAGATGTTACAAAGCTCAGCTGGAGCTTGCAATAGAAGTTGATAAACCGCTTTTTCTTCATGAAAGATCTGCATTTAAAAGGTTTAATGAGATCACAGACGAATATCTTTCCCAATTACCCGAAGCCGTAGTACATTGCTTTACCGGAACATTGAACGAAGCAAAAACATATCTGGATAAAGGATTTTATTTAGGATTCACAGGCGCAATCAGTGATGAAAAAAGATTTAAACACCTGGAAGATGTTATAAGATATATTCCTCTCAACAGGATGATGATTGAGACAGATGCTCCTTTTATGCTTCCGAAAAATATGCCCAGAATGCAGAACAGACGGAATGAACCATCCTTTTTACCTTACGTAGCCCAAACGGTTGCCCATCTGAAGAGGATCAGCATTTCTGAGGTGGCGGATGAGACTACAGAAACCGCCAGAAATTTTTTCAAACTATAAAAAAGAGCTCTACTGATAAAGTAAAGCTCTTTTTTTATAGCGAATTTGCTTTTTCGGTTCTTATAAACTCTTGATTGCCGATTCCAAAGCCAGCTCCATCATTGGATTCAATGCTTTTTCTCTTTCGTCAGCAGAAATTTTCTCATGGGTTGGGATAATATCCGTTACCGTAAGAATAGTCGCAGCATTTTTTCCTAAATGTTGAGCATTGGCGAATAAACCGAAAGCTTCCATTTCTACTGCAGGACAGTTGTATTTTGTAGCAATTTCCGGAGTTGCAGGATCTTTTCTGTAGAAAATATCACTACTGTGGATATTGATGGCTTTAGCATTTAATGATAATTCTTTAGCCGTTTCATTGATGGTCGTAAAGATATTCCCCTGGTGAGAAAGGATTTCATCTTCAATTCCCCATGCATATTTGGCATAAGTACTTTCGCTGGCTGCTTTATCAATATTTAAAATATCAAAAAGTTTAAGATCTGTGTTGTAAGCACCACAAGTCCCGATTCTGATGATCGTATCTACTTCGTACTCTGTAAACAATTCAAAAGAATAAATTCCGATACTTGGGAATCCCATTCCACTTGCTCCTACAGTGATTTCTTTACCCTTATAAAGACCTGTATAATAAAAAATTCCTCTGGTTTTGCTTACCAGTTTAGCATTTTCTAAATAATTTTCAGCAATATACTGTGCACGAAGCGGATCCCCCGGCTGCAATACTACTTTAGCAATTTCTCCTTTTTTTGCACTGATGTGAATACTCATAATGTTATTTTGAATGGAGCAAAGATAATAACTTTTAGATTGTCTCCGTGATTGCGATAATGGAAACAATGAAGGCTTCTCATATCAATAGAATACATAAGATGTTATCAATAAATGCTTTAAATAGGATTTGAGATAAAGTCTTTTGTATAATCCAAAACATAACCTGGCAAATACAGAACTATAAAAGAATAATTAGGAGCAGGTATTGTAGAAACAGGGCGGTTACATTTGCAGGAATTAAATAATTAAAATTTTAAAAATGAAAATAGAGCATATTGCCATTTGGGTGAAAGACCTCGAAAGATCAAGAGCGTTCTATCAGAAGTATTTTGGAGCGGTTTCCAATGAAAAATACCATAATCCTGTTAAAAATTTTCAATCCTACTTTTTAAGTTTTGAGAATGGCTGCCGTCTTGAAATCATGACCAGACCGGATATTAAAGAAAGTGAAAACTCTTACAAATCCCAGCAGTATGGAATCATTCATCTAGCATTTTCCGTAGCCAGTGAACAAAAAGTGGATGAGCTTACAGAAATATTGAGAAATGATGGATACCAAATTGCAGGAGAGCCACGTACCACGGGAGACGGCTATTATGAAAGTGTAATCCTTGATCCGGAAAATAATATCATTGAAATCGTAGCCTAAACCGTCATTGCGAGGAGCTTTAGCGACGAAGCAATCTTCTCAGAATAATTGAAAGGGTTGGAAAACGCGAAGGCGCAAGAAAATCAAAGATTTTTAGCAAAGATACTTCTTAGTGATTTACTTTATTAGAATGATAGTTCACTATATTAAATTTTATCGAAGATAAAATCTTTGCGACTTATTACATTACATATATTAAATTTTGCGCCTTTGCGTTTTCCAACACTTTAATTCCACATTTAACATGAATCTTCTTCACAAAAATTTTATTCTCAACGAAATAATTTTATTTTTGTTAGATCATGGAAACCAAGTCACCGTTTTTAGACACGATCTTTTTGCTTCGTAAGGAAGAATGTATTACTCTTTTTTCAAGCTTACAGAAAATTTCCCCTCAGGAAGAGGCGGATGCAGGAGATTATTTTGAAACAGAATTCGAAAAAGAAAGACTTGAGTTTCTATCCGATCAACTGACTTATAACAAAGATGCTGCCGTATGGGCTGCAAAAGTGCTCTATCACAGTGCACAGCTTTATCTCATCAGAGAAAATACAGAAAAAAATATTGGAAATCTTATTCCTGGATTTAAAGGAACCCGGGATACTTCTTCTATTTTATCCGCAGACTTATCATTAAGGTTTTTACCGCCGGTGATTGTTGCTTTAAACTCTGTAGATCCTGAAGACCCTTTAATTGCCATGCTGGAAGATATTCTGACCCAGTTTCACTATTCCGGAATAGGATATGATCTTAACCTGAAGAATGTTAACTGGAAGGAAGAATTAAAAGACAGTACCTACCGGAAGTTATATCTGGAAAGAATTGTTGAAAAAAAAGATTATAAACTGGCAGAAATTCCGTTCATTAATAAACTACTAATAGCCGAATTCGGAATGCACAAAGATGCCTTCTGGCGAGAACTAAAAACTATAACCGAAGACTACAATGAAAACCTATGAGAAAGTATTTGAATTTTTAACCGATCCAACCAAAGAAACTTTCCTGAAATGCCGTGAAATGGTACTCAGTGATCCGGAATACGATCCCTATTCGGAAGATATTGAAAACATGCAGGATTTACTGAATGAAGGGAAATTTGAAGAAGTTGTACAATATACCAATGTCAATATTCTGCTGAGCCCAAGGGCACATATTTATAAGTATTTTGCTTACAAAGAATTGGGTGATGAAAAAGGCAGGCATATTGAAATGACAATAGCACAGCTTATTTTTGAATGCCTTGAAAAAACAGGTGACGGAACCAAAGATTCTCCCTATATTATCACAAGAATTTCCGATGAAAGAGATCTGATCAGGCAGCATTTTAATAAACACGATGTTTCACAAAGCCTGATCAAGGAGGGAAATAAGATGATGGATGTCCTTACACTGGATGATGGAACGCAGCTATACTTCGATATTAAAGATCCTTACCAGAGACTGGCTTTTTCATTCAGCAAAAGAAATGAAGAGGTAGAAAATAAAGAAGAACAGAAATCCGAGAAGAAAAAGTGGTGGAAATTTTAATTTTTTAAATCAATGAATCAGAATATAAATCAGCTTAATACAGTCCTTAACTACGTAAAAGATACTTTTGTAGGTAAAAATGATGTCGTAGATCTTTTGGGAATATGCCTTTTGGCAAGAGAGAATGCCTTTTTATACGGGCCTCCGGGGACCGCAAAATCTGCGATTGTCAGAACTCTGGCTAAAACAGTAAAAGACGGCAAAAATTTTGAATATCTGCTAACCCGTTTTACAGAACCGAACGAGATTTTCGGACCCTTTGATATCAGAAAACTGAAAGAAGGAGAACTTCTGACCAACACGGAAGGAATGATGCCCGAAGCTTCAATGGTCTTTCTGGATGAGATCTTTAATGCTAATTCTGCAATTTTGAACTCACTTCTGACAGCCCTCAACGAAAAGATCTTTAAAAGAGGAAAAGAAACAAAACACTTACCAGCATTGATGTTTGTAGGAGCAAGTAACGTTCTTCCTGAAGATGAAGCACTGAATGCATTATTTGACCGTTTTCTGGTAAGAATTAATGTAGACTATGTAAATCCCGAACTTTTACAACAGGTACTTTTAGCCGGAAGAAAGCTGGAGAATGATGAAGAAACAGAAGTTCCGGAAATCCATGCCGATGAAATCAGGCAGCTCCAGAGCCTATGCCGGACAATAGACCTTAAACCCATTTATGAAGTATATCTGAATACCATTATGAGTCTTAGAAATACAGGGATTGCTATTTCAGACCGTAGAGCCGTAAAACTTCAGAACCTGATTGCCGCAAGTGCCCTGATCTGTGGGAGAACAGAAGCCGTACTTTCTGATTTATGGGTGTTGAAACATATCTGGGATACAGAAGAACAGATTGAAATTCTGGAAGGAATTATCAACAGAACGATCGAGAAAGATGATCATCCGGATTCCCATCCACAGGCAATGCATAACAAAACTCCCAATCCGGAAGAAGTGATGAAAGATGTGAAGATTCTGGTGGAAAAATGGAATGAAGGAATACTGAGTTTTGAAGAACAAAACGTAATAAAAGACAAACTGAGATATCTGCAGACCCGTTGTGAGTGGATCAGAAATCCGGATCAGAAACAATATATTCAGCAAGAAATTGAAAGCTTATGGCAGAAGATTCTTCAAAGTGTTTAAAAGAATTCTGGGCAGAAATTCCCCGGGTAGATGAAGATTTTCTGGGCTCAATCCGAGACTGGAAAAACGTTCAGATTGCTGTAGATGATAAAACAATCTGGTTGAAAGGATTTACGGATGAACAGGCAGTTGCTTCCGAAATACAACAATTGCCGGATTTTATTTTATATGAACTTCGTGATGGACTTTTATTCAGAAAAGATGCTTTAGTTCCCAGTAAAAAAATGAGAACAGCATTGCTTTGGATTCCCATAGACAAGGCATTACAGCTTCGTCTTCCTCCTTCGAACCAAAACTATTTTGGAATTCAGGAACAGATTCAGATAAAACTGAAAGAAAGTGATGAAGAACAGACGGTAATTGCTCTGCTCAGCAACATTGCTGATATTAAAGAAACTATCGTCACTTTGCCTAAGTTTAAACTGGAAAAAATACAATGGACGTTACTGGGAGATAAAGCTCTGTTTATAGGCGTTCCATTATTAAGCTTTCCCGGAAAAGCCTATTGGACCAAAGATAAACATCTGCTGCCTGCCGGTATGGATTTTGAATTTAAAAATGTAAGTATGCTGTTGCAGCAGAAATATAATAAAGAGCTTGAAGGATGGTTGTTATGGCATGAAAATGGAAATAGTATTTTAATAAAAGATACTGATTTCCGTCCATTGTCCGTAAGCTCATTCCGTCTTACCGAAAAATCAAGAGAATGGAATTAAAGACTTATTTCCAGTCCTATGAAAACTACTTTTGGGAATGGAAAACGGATGAAGATGTTCCCGGTGACTCGGGTTATCATGAAAATAATCTCCTCTCCATCCCTGGAGTGGGAGCAATTGCTTACAGGCCTTATGTAATGGAGATTCTGAAAGAACTTCAACCGCAGGGATGGCCTCCGTTTGGAGCATTGCTTATGGTTTTGTATGCCATGCAGGATGGTTATACAGATTTTTCCGGCCCGTTGAGACGTACAGTAGATTTCTACAGTGGAGAAGATTTTGAGTTCAATGCGGAAAAACAAATTGAATTTCTTGAAAAAATAGAATCCCTTCCCAAAATTTATAAACAGAAACAAAACAGAATTGTACTGCTGCTGACTTTATTTAATAATGGTTATAACAGAGTAGCAATCCTTCAGGCAGAGGTTAGTCTAAAAATCTACTATAAAAGACCTCATGAGCTTGCCATAAGCGCAGAAAAAAAAGATGCTGATTCATTAGCTTTGAAAAAAGATCTGAGTGCTTTGGATCTGAACGAAAAGTTTCCAACCGTACAATCCATCATTGATGCTATGAAAGGTTTGATTGATGAGCCAGAGCTTGAAGATGAAGTGGTAGAAGAAGAAACAACGGCCAATACGGATAAAGATTTTATCAAAGAATTAATTGATGAACCCAAGACCTTCCAGGTAGGAAGCCTCATTAAAAGAATATGGAGCGGGCTGAAAATTCCGATGCGTCATCTCTCTCCCGGTGAACAGCCTATCGGAGGGATTTCTGATATGACCAATAAAGGTGATTTTCACAGAATGCTTCTCACCGAATTTGCCAATGAAGATGATGTTTTCATGAATCGTGTGGCAAATAATGAAGCCCTTTATATTCAAAGAGAAATTCCCCCTGAAGAAAATATTTTTGAAAGAATTATCCTGATTGATACTTCCCTCAGAAACTGGGGGACCCCGAAAGTATTGGCTTATGCTTCTGCAATAGCCATTATTAAACATCCGAAAGCCCATTCCGAATGTAAAGTCTTTGCACTAGGCCAGACAAACCTACCCATTGCGCTTAACAAAGTGGAAGAAGTGGTGGAAAACCTCAACCAGGTAAGTCCTGTGCTGGAAGTTTCAGAAGTTCTGGAAAAATTTTTTAATGAACACCATTCACAAAAAGATATTGAAGTTTTCTTCATTACCCATCAGGACAATATGGATGATGAGAAAATTCAGCGGGTTGTATATCAGAACAGAGATAAACTGAAGTTTTTGGTGACAACAGCTTCAGATGGTGAAATTAATTTTTATAAACATCATAAAGGAGCAAGAAAACATATTCAGAAAATAAAACTTCCATTGCAGGAAATGTGGGCCAATCCGCCGCAGCAAAAACAATCTGCTCAGAACTTTAATGGAAAGAAAACAGATCTTCCGCAAAATTATCCGATCTTATTCCCAACACCCGTTAATAAGATTGCTAAGTTCTTATATGAAGGCGAATTTTTCATTCTGAGTTCAAAAAAACAATTGCTGAAGACTTATCTTTCCGATAATTATTATGACAGACATTCCTATGATTATTATAAAACACATCATGGCTGTGAAGTACTGTTTGATCAAATTTCCATAAAACCCAAAGGACAGTTTGCTCTTGCAAAAAACAGACAGCAGCAGTTTATTCTGTGTCAGTATCAACCTGGTCAGAAACTGATTTCAAAGCTTAATCTTAATACTGGAGAATATTCTGAGCAGAATCTTACAGGGATGAATATTCCGGAATCTTATATACTGATTTATTTTGGCCGAAATTTTTATCTGCATCACCCTGACAATGCTACCCATTATAAAATTAATATGGATGGAAACATTTCTATAGAACCTATTACCGGAAAAGAAAAAGAATTTGAAAAAAATACCATAAAAGCAGAAGCCGAAGTGGCAAAATTGCAGGGAAGCGGGTTGAGAATTGTTAATAATTTCAATAAGATCGGAATCAACACCTTTCAAAATCTTGTTGTTTCAGGAAATGAATTATATAGTGCTTCTGAAAACACCCTGGATTTTTCCAAAAATAAATATGATATTAAAATTTTCGCAGAGCAGAATAAAAATAAATTTACATTTCCGGATGGAAGTGAAATTATTACCGATTCACGGGGAATGCTGACGTTCAGAAGCAGTAATAAAAGCATTGAAGAATTCTTTATTCCCTCTACTTTGGGAGGCTTTCTATCACTGGCAACTTATACGGAATTTGGAGGATCAGAATATTATCTTCCGGAGCATGCCCTGTTGAAAGTAAGAACCATGGATGATATGTGTGATAGGTTTTTAAAACCGTTTATAGAACAGATTTTGGATTATGGAGCTTAGAATAAAACCTTTCCCGAAAAATAATTTTCCCAAAAAAGGACTTTTGATCAGAGGCTCTTCACCTGTGGTATGGCTTCAGGAAATGGAAATCCTTGGAATCAGTTTGAACCAGGTCAGGTCTTATGCGATCCCGGCGGATATTCCCAATGTGCTGTATGGTTGTTTTCTGGTTTTTAATGACCATGTTCCACAGGAAATAGGCAGAAATGCTTACTTTCAAAATGTGGACGACAGGCTTTTTATTCCTGAAAATACAACTTTTTATCCCAAAATAAATCCGGAAGACTGGGCACAGCTTGATTCCCGTTTTCTGATTATGCATCCTGAATTCGGATTGGTAAAGCTGTCTGAAGAAATTGATTGGATTGCTCTGATTCAACAGCCCGGAACGATAGATGAAAGCATCAGAAAACCTCTGAAGGGCGTTTCAATTCCTCAAAAAATAGAAAGCTATACGGTTGAAATAGATGACGAAAAAGTCATGGAAGCATTACAACCAAAACAAACTGAAGAAGAATGGATGAACAGCCTGCCGTTTGACCTTAAAAAAGTGATGGCCGGGAACAAAAAAGAAATAGAGAAATATTTACAATATATTGAAAAATATCCTGAAAGAGCTGTGGAGTTAGGCATTTCTTTGGATGTTATGGGAACTTCCCGAGGAGATGGTTTTGGTAAGTTTACCTGGCTGGAAGGATTATTTGGCGGGGGTTCAGGTGGGAAAACAGAAAGTGCAGGAACGAGGAATTTTCGTAGAGCATTCTGGGCGCTCATTATTGTAGCTATTGTTTTAAAGATTGCACTGCCTTCAGATAAAACAAATTCAGGTCAGGAAGAACATAATAATTCATCAGGAACTATTATAAACAATGCCGTAAAGGCTCCTTCTGATATGATTGCTTTTCAGTCCGGAACTTCGGAAATTGATCTTAAGATAGATTCAATGTATCATCAGGAGAGAAAAGGATTGTCCCAAGAACTTATTCATGCGGGAATTATAGAATCCAAAACAAAAGAAGACAAAGAAAACTATAAAAAAGCAGGTGGCAGAGAGGTAAGTGAAATAGGAAGAGATATCAGTAAGCTTGTGAATAAAGAAAAACAGAGCCGAGATTCATTAAAAATCATTTACACTAAGAAAATTACAAAACATATTGAAGAAAAAACTGAAAAACTAAAACGCAAAATTTCAGACTCTCTGAAACAGTATACCAAAGGAAAACCCGTGAACGGTGATGTGGTAAAATATCTCCTGAAAAAAAGAAAGGCTTTAATGGCTGATTCGCTTGGTAAACTTTACGGGACATTGGATATCGTGGACCCTTCTTCTGCTTCCATAGACAAATCGAAAGTAAAAGGCTTGGGTACAGAAGGTACTCCTCTAGAGAAAAAGGCTCCGGTTTCAGATATTCTGTACATGGTTATTCTCATGATTGCCGGAGTAGGATTGTATTCATTTCTCTTTAAAAATAAATCATTACATCTTGGTGGAGATAATGTACCGGCATGGATTAAATTTATTTTAATAACAATCCTTGTGGTTATGCTTGTGTATCTATTTTATCCACTGGTGAAAATGTTCGGATACAACTGGTTTGTATGGGTACTTGTGATGGCTGTGATGTTACTTCTTTATCGTCTTTTCAGAGAAGATAAAACCATTTTAAAATCCGATGATGATGAATAGACAGAAATTTATAGACAAATTTATGGCGGCATTCGTGTTGCTGGCGATGTTTAAGATTATCGGAATTGTTGCCCAGCTATTCCGTGAAAGTTTCTGGAGTGTGGCAGGAACATTGGGTATTTTCTTAATTGTGGCGTTTATTATCCTCATTGTGATCACTTCCTTAAAAGATAAAGAACAAAACAACAGAAATTCAGCAGGACGAAAAGGCAGTGGGAGCAGCAGTTTCTATCTGGAAAACTCACTTTTTGACAGAATCCGGAGCAAATATGAAGAGCTGGCCGAAAAATACATTGCTGAAAAAGATTATAAAAAAGCTGCGAGAGTTTATATGAATCTCCTTCAGGATAACTACAGAGGAGCAAAAACATTAGAAAATGGTGAGCTCTACAATGAAGCAGCAGTAGTATACCTAAAAAAGCTGAACAATAAATCCGATGCTGCCGTTTGTTATGAAAAAGCAAAGCAACATAAAAAAGCCATTGATCTTTATAAAGAAATGGAGCAGAAAGAAAAAGTAGGAGATCTCTATAAAGAAATCAACGATCTTAAAAATGCTCATCACTATTATCAAATGGTTGCTGATGATTATGTGAAAAACAGTCAGATGGTAAAAGCTTCTTTGGTATACCGCAGAAAAATGGAAAAAATAGAAGAGGCTCAAAAAGTTTTACTGAAAGGATGGGAAGAAGATAAAGATGCCTTCAACTGTTTGAATAATTATTTCGCCAATATTTTTGATATTAAAAAACTGGAGTCTGAAATACAGAATTTATATGAAAAAGCTCCGGCTCACAAAAAAATCACGTATCTGGACGTTATGAAATATGAATTCAAGAAAGATCCAAAACTCCACACCGTTACAAGAAATATAGCTTATGAAATCATTGCTGAAAAAGTAAGCACCCGATCCGAAATTGTGAATGAACTGAAGTTTTTTAATCCAAATGATGAAGTGATTTTGAAAGATATCTCAAGATTCAAAACAGGAAGAAATAAAATGTTTAGAAATTAAAAAACTGAAAATAGAACATCCGCTTCATCTAATCAATGTTAATTGATTTCTCTTAGCTCCCTTAAGATAATTATTTAAAGGAATAAAAGCTTTGCGTTTAAGATAGAATAGCAATTTTGTTGGAAAATCGCAAAGACGCAAAGTTTTATCGGTGATAAAATCCTCGCGCCTTAAAGCACAATTTTTTGATATTATTTTGCGCCTTTGCGTATATAAAACCTTCCAGAAATTGTAAATATTATAAAAATGATACCAAAAAGATTTATCTTTGCACCAGAAAATTATGACAATACAAAGAGCACATATCAATGCAGAACTATTCAAAAGTCCTTCTAATAAAGGATTATTTGGACGTGATGAGGTGATATGGAATGAGGCGAAATGTGCTGACTTTGGAAATTATTTACTATAAACTTGTAAAAAATTAAAAAAATACAACAGAAACGCCTCGGAAAACCGAGGCGTTTTTTGTTTTTTAGGTCAGAAATTATTTAGAATGAAAAAAAATAACCATAAACATGAAAATTTTTTAATAAACAATGAAACTTTAATACGATAAAATAGAGTGATAAGCAACCCGATGAGAGACAGTCATTTAGGTAATTAAGATATCCGCAAAATATTGCGGACAGAAATTCTCTATTCTTAAATTTAAACGTAATTAATTGATTATCAATAATTTAATTTGAAAATTTATTTGCGGATTCCAAAAATTCATATTTACTTTGCAACCGAAAATTGAAAGCAACAGATTTTCAGGATTCAGTTAAAAATAATTTAGAAACAAACAAAAATAAAATGAAACAGTTACACAGCATATTCAATCAATATTCAAAACTATTCGGACAGGAACCGACAGGTGTTGCGTGTATTCTTGATCGTGGAATTGTGGATAAAAGGTGCTTATATACGTGGGTCAGCTAATGATCTCTTACGTTAAAATATATGAAGCGCCTCCCGAAAAGAGGCGCTTTTTTTATGGTTTCTTTAGCTTATTTGGTAAAGCGCCGGTCTGTGGAACCGGAGAACAGGGTTCGATCCCCGGAGATACCCAATATAAAATCTTATGGCTCAATTGGATAGAGCGTTGGTTTACAACACCGAAGGTTGAAGGTTCAAGTCCTTCTGAGATTACAAAAAATGTGAATTACGAAATTAAAAATTGGCACACAAAGCGAGCTGATTATTAATGATTCACAAGCCAAAACAATCTCATAGCTCAATGGGTTAGAGCACCGGTCTTTTAAACCGGGGGTTGAAAGTTCAAATCTTTCTGGGATTATAAAAACGGTTCCGTAGCTCAACTGGATAGAGCATGGGTTTTCTAAACCCAGGGTTAGAGGTTCGAGTCCTCTCGGAATCACAAAAAAAGGTCTATTGAGGTAATGGCTAACCTGCCCGACTGTCTCTTGGGCACTGCGAGTTCGATTCTCGCATAGACCGCAAAGATTCATAAAAAACTTCGGTTCCGACTGTCTCTCGGAAAAGGATTTTAAAGTGAATCTGCAAAACTGGAAAGATAACGGTGGTTGTTTACCCGCCTTGGACGCGGGAGGTCGCAAGTTCGAATCTTGTTTTCCAGACAATTTGTTCCATTAGCATAGTGGTAAGTGCATTCGGCTTTCTACCGAACGACAAGGGTTCGATCCCCTTATGGAATACCAATGATTTCGTAGCTCAAGTGGTTAGAGTATCGGTCTGATACACCGAAGGTTGAAGGTTCGAGTCCTTCCGGAATTACAATGATTTTGTAGCTCAATGGCAGAGCACCGGTCTGTTAAACCGGAAGTTGAAAGTTCGAGTCTTTCCAAAATCGCAGGTAACTAATTGTTAATTATTTCAGGAGAAAAAGTAAAAGTTTGTCGAGAGCAGAAGATCTTTACGCCAAACACAAAAAATACAGACAGGCTTTTCTTCTCTCCGGATGAATTAGAAATTAAAAAATATCATTTATAAATTTTTAGGTAAAAATAAAGTTTGTCGAGCGCAGAAGTTCTTATATCAAACAAATTAAGACAGACTTTATTTTTTAATCTGATGGTTCGCCGAAGGGGAAGAGTCGGGACGGTCTGCAAAACCGTTGTGTAAACTGAGTGGGTTTGAATCCCATAACCATCTCAATGTAAAAACTATAGAAGATATAAGAATCTTTTATCAATGATCTTTTATCATCTATAGCAAAGAATATCCTTTATTAATAAAAGAAAAAGGCTGTCGAGCGCAGAAGATCTTTAGTTAAACATTCAATAAAGACAAGCCTTTTCTTTTTTTCAAAGGAAAAATGAGGAATTACTTATTATTCATTACTAATTGCTCATAAAAATCCGGAAGTACGCCGAAGTTGGAGAGTCGGGGCAGACTGACATGAGGAACGAATTGAACGATTCCTTAAAAAAATGAAAGTAATAGAGTTAAAATCTGTTGCTTCATTGCTGAGTAGGTTCGAATCCTACTACTTCCACCCAACCACTGATAATGTAATGGCAGCATGCAGGAAATGTACTCTTGTTGTTTAGGTTCGATTCCTGGTCAGTGGGTAATGCTCTATTCGTCTAACGGTGAGGACGCCTGCCTTTCGAGCAGAAAATAAGGGTTCGATTCCCTTATAGAGTACTGGATGTGAATAACTGGTCAATATTAAATTGATTTAATACCATGAAAGTTCAGATTTAAAAAAAATTGGCCAGTTGCCATTCACACAGAAAATGAAGAAAAGAGAAAAGGACTGTCAAGAGCAGAAGATCTTTAGTCAATAAAAATGGACAGCCTTTTACTTTTTTAAAACAAAATACATTAGAAATGAGAAAGGTTTGTCAAGCACAGAAGATCTTTACAAACACTAACAGGCATAGTTTATCAACAGACAGAGCTTTCTCAAACCTAGACATAATATGAGCAATAAGTAATAATGAAAATAGAAAATATTACTAATTACCAATTACTCATTACTTATAAAAAACCTGCGGGAATGGTGGAATGGCAGACACTCTTGATTTAGGATCAAGCTTTTGGGGGTTCGAATCCCTCTTTCCGTACCAAAAACATAAATGATAAATATCAATGATAAACGATTGCTGAGCAATCCATCAATTATCAATTATCAATTATCAATTATCAATTATCAATTATCATTGATCAATTATAATCGGAAGAGTGGTGTAGAAGGTCTGCACGTTAGTCTGAAAAACTAAAGGTACAGGTTCAATTCCTGTCTGTTCCACAAAATATAAATGATAAAAGATCAATGATCAATAATTGCTGAGCAATTCATCAATTATCAATCATCATTGATCAATTATAAAACTGATTCATAGTGTAATAGGCAGCACACAAGATTTTGATTCTTGGAGTTTAGGTTCGAGTCCTAATGAATTAACAATATTTACTCTGATAGTGTAATGGCAGCATCTCAGTCTCCAAAACTGATGGTATGGGTTCGAATCCGGTTCGGAGTGCAAAAAATAGAAATTAGAAACTAGAAGTTAGAAATTATGATTTCTAGTAATCATTTATCAATTATCAACAATCATTTATGAATTAAAACATGTAGAAAAAATGGAAACGCAACAACAAACATGGCAGAATATGAACGGGAAATTTTTCCAAAACTCTATCACACAGCTGGTAGAAGAAGCCATCATCCGCGAACAGGCAAACGGACACCGTCTGAAAGTATGTGTGGGATCAGACTCTCATGTATACGGAGATGCCATCAATTATGCTACGGCAGTAGTATTTATTCGTGAGGGAAAAGGAGCGTTTACCTTTATCAGAAAAGAAAGAGAAATACAGAGTATCAGTATCAAGGAGCGAATGCTTAATGAGGTTAACAAATCCGTAGAAATTGCATACGCGATCTGCTCTGTGTTGGATACTTATGGTGTGGAAATGGAGGTACACGCAGACATTAATACCGATCCCGATTTTAAATCCAATGTCGCATTGAAAGATGCAATGGGATATATTCTTGGAATGGGATATGTGTTTAAAGCAAAACCTTATGCCTTCGCAAGTTCCAATTGTGCTGATATGATGGTGTAATAAAGCGGGAAGCTTAAAAATTATATAAATTAAATCATGGAAAAAACAAAAAGATTACTATTTCTGGATGATATAAGATACCCGATTGAGGCTTATCATTATACCAAACAAGATATTTTCCTCAGAAATGACTGGCATATTGTTCGGAATTACGAGCAGTTTGTCAACAGAATCCTGGAAAAAGGACTTCCGGAAATGATTTCTTTTGACCATGATCTGGCAGATGAGCATTATTTGGATCAGCATTCTCAGGAATATGTCGAAAAGACAGGGTATGACTGTGCCAAATGGCTGATAGAATATTGTATGGACCATTATCTTGACCTTCCAAAATTCTACTGTCATTCTATGAACCCTGTAGGAAAGGAAAATATTCTTAGCCTTTTAGATAACTTTAAAAAACTGTAATGGACATTTTTAGATATATTCAAGATATAAAAGTACACCTGAAACTCACATTTGGTGAGGTGGACGAATGGTTCAGAAAAGATAAAAAAACGTTGAATCATCAACCTTCAAACGGAGGTTGGACGATTCAACAGATTTTAGAGCATATTTATCTTACGAATTTTTACCTGTTGATCCTTATTGAAAAAGGTTTCAAGAAAGCAATGAAAAATTCTTTGAATCTTGACCTTGAATCTGAAATTGAAAACTACAGTTTCAATAAAGAAAACTTTGACAGGGTAGGTGAGCATGGCGCTTTTGAATGGATAAGACCGGAACATATGGAACCGAAAGGAGAAATGAGTCTGGATGAAATCAGAAGCCTCATTACTCAGCAATATCTTCAGTGTTTACAATATCTGGAAGTAATGGGAAATGGTGAAGGTTTCTTGTATAAAACGACAATGACAGTAAATGAACTTGGGAAAATTAATGTATATGAATATATTTATTTTCTTTCACTCCATGCCCAAAGGCATATTACCCAGATGAAGAAAAACGAATCAGAAACGATTAAAAACTAAAACAAAATGATTTTCAAAACATATAACTCTATAGAAAATGCTTACCAGGCCCGTGTGATCGAACAGATCAGGATGCAGGGTTTTGGGGATGAGGTTTTCATTGTACAGGAAAAAGTTCACGGGGCTAATTTCTCTTTCTTTACCGACGGAAAGGAAATTAAAATCGCGAAGAGAACTGCTTTCATCGAAAAAGATGAGAAATTTTTCAATGCCTATCAGATATTGGAACGCTACAGAAAAAATGTAATAGAAGTGTTTCAAAAAGTGAAAACCATCTACCCGGATGTAGAAACTGTAGTCATCTACGGTGAATTGTTCGGTGGCGGTTACAAACATAAAGAAGTGGAGCCTGTAAAAGATGCGGTAAAGGTACAGAAAGGTATTGAGTATGCACCTTACAACGAATTTTACGCCTTTGATATTAAACTGAATGGAATTACCTATTTAGATACGGAAGTGGTCAATCAGATTTTTGAGGAGACCGGTTTTTTCTATGCTAAAATCTTGTTTCAAGGGACTCTTGAGGATGCTTTGAGGTATCCCAATGTTTTCAATTCAAAAATTCCGGCTTGGCTGGGATTACCTGAATTGGAGAACAATATGTGTGAAGGTACTATCGTAAAAACTTTGAAAACCCAATATTTTGGAAACGGGGCAAGGATCATTCTGAAAAATAAGAATGAAAAATGGATCGAGAAATCCAAAATGGTTAAAAAAGAGGGAAAAACTGTTCATAAACAGATCTACTTCAGTGAAAAAGCTCAGGAAATCTGGGAAGAAATACAAAAATATGCTACAGCCAACAGATTGAATAATGTGGTAAGCAAAATCGGCGAATTCGAACCTAAAATAATAGGTAAAGTGATTGGTCTTTTTTCACAGGATATTTTAGAAGATTTCCAGAAAGATTTTCCGGCCACTTTTACAGCAATTGAAAAAGAAGAGCAGAAAAGGATCAATAAAAAGTTGAATTCTTTAGTAATTGATTTTATAAAAGAAGAGTTGATGACTCTTAAAGTGTAGTTTCGGTAAATTTTACCGAAACTTTTTTATATATAAACCAAACCATAGAAGCAACATAAGTCTTAGAAACTTAATTTTCATTATGCAGTAAGTTTGTCATTCCGTTAGGAATCTCAATTAAAAGTGAAAATATATCTAAGATTCATTCAAAATGATAAATGTTATAGAGATTTATGGTTCAAAAAAGAAAAAACTATGTTACAGGCAGAAATAAAAAGTCTTTTAAAAGAAGACATCAGTATATTAATCAAAATTCCTAATTCCGGAAAGCATTATCTGTGTGATTGTGGAGAAGCGAGTTTGTTGACTGTGAAAGAAGTTCAGTCTATATCCGCAATATTCATCAGTCATACTCATATCGATCACTTTTCAAATTTCGATGGAATTTTCAGACATCAGATCGGAAGCGGAGAAAAGGTTGTAATTAGTGGACCGAAAAATATTCACCAACAAGTTGAGGCAAGATTGAAATCTTACACCTGGAATCTGATTGAAGAAAACGCAATTGCCTATGAAATCCGTGAGATTGTTTCAAAAGACGAAATTAATATCTATGCTCTTCGTCCGCCACACTGGAATCTGGAACTCATCAATACCCAAAATTTCCTTTTTGAAGACGAATATGTCAACGTTGATTTTGCCATTCTTGATCACAAAACAGATTCTATAGCTTATTTGTTTAAAGAAAAAGATACAGTAAGCTTCAATGAGGTTGAGTCCGGATTTAAAAAAGGAAAATGGATCAGCGAACTGAAGACCGCTTTTGAAAATAATAGCAGAGACAAAGAAATTGAAATTGAAGGAACTGTTTATAAAGCAGCCGATCTTTTTCATTTGTTAACCCGTAATGAAGGCTATAAGCTTGGTGTCATCATGGATCATGCTGTAGACAAAAGCAATTATGAGAAAATAAAAGCAGTGTTTGGAGGAGCAGATCTGGTGTATATTGAAACATTTTATAAGGATTCTGATCAGGAATTTGCCAGGATCAATCATCACAGCTTTGCTTCCGCATCAGGGAATATCATGAATGAATGCGAGGTGAAAGAAGCCATTCCGATTCACTTTTCGAGAAGATACACAGAAAGCGATCAGGAAGAAATTGAAACTGCTTTTTATAAAGCATTTCGTAAAAATTAATTAAAAATATTTACCAACTAAAACTACAGTATTCACAGAATAATAATCTATACAGTTGTCATCCTGAGGAAGGAAGAATATGCTTAAAGTGAAAGAGATTCTTTGTTTCATTCAGAATGACAGCAAAGTGTTGAAAATTTTGTAGTTAAAAAAACAATTAAAAAAATGAAACCCAATATATTTTTTACAGCAGACCATCATTTTGGTCATGAAAATATTATAAAATTTTCAGAGAGACCCTTTGAATCACTGGATCATATGAATGAAGAACTCATTAAAAGATGGAATGAGAAAATAAAACCCGGTGATGCCGTCTACCATTTAGGAGACATGAGTTTAGGAAAACCGGATTTTACCAAAGATATTTTAGACAGGTTAAATGGCAATATCCATCTGATCAAAGGCAATCACGAAGGGGCAGCTTTAACCTATCCCAAGCGGTTTGCTTCCATCAGAGATTATCACGAACTGAAAATTGATGAAGCAGATAACAGCAACGGAAAACAAAAAATCATTCTTTTCCATTATGCCATGCGCACCTGGAATGGCTCGCACCGAGGTGTCTGGCAATTATACGGTCATTCACACGGAACATTGCCGGATGATGAGATGGCTTTGAGTTTTGATGTAGGGGTAGACTGCCACAATTTTTATCCCGTTTCCTACGAGGAAGTCAAAGAATTCATGAAAAGGAAAAAATGGACGCCTCCATTTGCTCCCAGAAATTAATTGCTGGTAAAAAGTAGTGGATTGATATAAGAAAAAGATATTCATTTAATATTCAACTGCCTTTATCATACATTTTACTTTTTACAAAGTACATTTTACAATAACAATGAAAACAACCAATGAGATTATAATCATCGATCTGGAAGCGACATGTTGGGAAAACGACAGAATTCCCAGCGGACAGAAAGTTGATATTATAGAAATAGGAATTTGCAAATTAAACTTAACATCAAAAGCAATTTCCCAGAAACAAGGCATTTATGTAATTCCGGAACGATCAGAAATCAACAGATTCTGTACAAAACTGACGGGAATTACTCCGCAACTGATAGAAGAAAAAGGAATATATTTCGAAGAAGCCTGTGAAATAATCAGAGAGCAATACCATTCTGCACCACTTACCTGGGCTGGATACGGGAACTTCGACGGAGAACAGATTATAGAACAATGTGACTGGCTCGGTATAAAGAATCCTTTTTCAGAAAACTATATCAATGTGATGTATGAATTTAAAAGACATTTCGGATTACACAAACAAATAGGACTTAAAAGAGCCCTGGATTATCTGAACATGAACTTTGAAGGCACCCACCACAGCGGAGCAGACGATGCTTATAATACAGCCAGAATTTTAACTAAGATTCTGTAATTAGGAAGGAAGCTGGAAGACTGAAGCTGGAAGGAAATTTAGTTATAATAAAAAAATTTCCTCTTCCTGCATCCATCTTCCGCCCTTTAACAATTAAATTATAAACACGTGAAAACAACAGAAAATATATTAATAGTAGACCTCGAAGCAACATGTTGGGAAAACCGCCCGCCAAGAGGTCAGGAAAGCGAGATCATCGAGATTGGTGTATGCATCATGAATGCAAAAACCGGGAAGATCTCTAAAAATGAAGGGATTTTAATAAAGCCTCAACATTCAAAAGTAAGTCCGTTCTGTACGGAGCTTACCACTCTTACCCAAAATATGCTGGATCATGAAGGAATCATGCTGGATGACGCATTCGATATTCTGAGAGCAGAATATGATTCGGAAGAACTGACGTGGGCAAGTTATGGAAATTATGATCTGAACATGCTTCAGAACCAGGCAAGGAGATTCTACAACGATTATCCAATGAGCGATGACCATATCAATGTGAAGACATTATTCGGTGAAATTCATCCTACCATCAGAAAAAGTGTAGGAATGAACCGTGCTTTGGGTGAATTGGGTATGACTTTAGAAGGTACGCACCACAGAGGAGTTGATGATGCCAAAAACATTGCGAAAATTCTGCATTGGTGCCTGAAGAATTATTAAATGACAGGGAAGTAACTACAGCTCAGTTTAAAAATGAAGACTGTCTCAAATAATGAGGCAGTTTTTTATTTTGTAACTATATAAAATTTAGTGAATTACAGCCCTGTTTTTACCATTTTAAAAAAAAATTAACGTATCTGTATGATAAAATGATTTTATGGTAAGGTATTACAAATTTTAAAATTAAGACACCAAATGATGTGTAAATCTCAAAGCAGAGGGGTTTTATATCCTTTTTTAGTAATATATCTTTAAACAGAGAATTATTAATAAAGAGCTGGAAGTATGCTGACAGTTGTTTTATTAACTTAATATTTTGTTAAAAAATTCACTTTAATGGGATAATTTACTGTCTGTCAGTCATTTTTTTTTATTTTAGCCGACAAGAATGAACTTATGTTTATTGATGAGGTTTTTGAGGTAATATATTTAAACTGAGAAATAAAGAATAAAATTCCGGATACAATGAGATACCGACTGATTTTGTTAAGATTGACCTTCCTTAAAAACTGTTTTTTTTAATAAATGATTCAATTCTTATGGTGGTGTTTATCATCATGACATGATCAGAATTTTATAGAGAGCATCCTGTTTTTTCAGGCTCTGTTTTTACAGTAGAAAATAATGGAATTTTATTAAGTGCTGTATATCAGTTTAATATTGGGTAGAATACAGTGCTTCCAAATGTTGGGATAAATCTGGATTTACCTTCCCGGAAGAGGATATATTTATTCCTGTTTTCCGGACTGTTTAATAAATATGAAACACTCTGTGGTACGGCTTTTGAAGCCGTATTTAACAAGGCAGTTTTGAATGATTTAAAAGAAATGAAGTTGGGAATAATAATTGGTAAAAAGTTAAGTTTTGAACAGAATCAAGTAAAGGGGTTTGCCCACGGTTTTTCAAAACTTACCAGTCTGATTAACAGTTGCAATATTGCTTTTGGAAAGCTGCTGATTCCCATTCTTTCAGCGGTTACGAAAACGGTTTTTAATGCCAAAAAGCTCCTCGGGCTTTATCATAAACTGTTACAACAAAATGGGTATGGACAGGAAATAGTTCTTATCAGACTGCCCGAAGAATGGAAAAAATGAATAACCTGAAAACAAATTTATACATCAAATTAAAGCACATGAAAGAAAGACTTTATGAGATCCTTAATGAGGAAAAAATACATGAGATTATCCCCTTTCTAAAAGAGCTTAGTATTGAAGAAAGGAAAACACTGATACCGTCTATAAAGAAAATGGACCGTGAAATCAGTAAAATTATAATGACTAAAAACTCCTACCACACGGCAGGATCTGTAAACCAACACTCCATTATAGATATCGCATCTTTTGTCTGCATGGACAAAAAGAACTTTGGTAAAAACTACTGGAGCCTTTTCCGTAATGCAGAACAAACCGAACAGATACTGGAATGGGGATGTCCGGAATGGTTTTCAGACTTTATCAATGAATCGGTAGAAGCTGAATTTACGGCATTCAATTATAAAGATATTTTAGGATGGACAGAGAAAGGCTATGTACAGCCCAAACCGGAACTGCTGGGACATCACCTAAGTAATTATCCGGCGGATCTTGACCATCATCCTGAAACCCTCAGTACTCATTTTTGGTATTTGTGTGAATATCCTTCCAAATCTTTGCCCTTCCGTAAAGAATGGTTTCCTATCGTACAAAAATTGATTAATGAGAAGAAAATTGAAAGAAAAAGATTCTTGAAAGAATGTCTTTTGGCTTCTAACAGAAACTTTAATAAAAATGTTACAGGCTGGTTTATGGACACATTTACCTCTTTAAAACCTACTGAAGAAGAACTGTCGGATCTGCAGGATGAATTACTCGCAGGGCTGGCTTCCTCACAGTCAAAAGCAGTGAATACGATTCTGTCACATTTGAAAAAAATAGTGGGAACTCCTGAATTTAAAAATGAGGAATTTTCACACTATCTCCCGAAACTGTTGAGCTCAGAGGTAAAAACAGTAGTGGTTTCCAGTCTGGGGCTTACTGAAAAAATATTTCAGAGAAAGAAAATGGATCCTGATATGCTTGGAATGGCTTTAAGTACAGCATTTGTCAGTAAAGATGACGGGATACAGTCAAAAGCAGCAAAGATTATCCTTAAATATATTCCGGCTTCAGAAAATATGATTGAGGCGCTTTCTCATTATTCAGATAATATACTCACCAATGTGCGTCCTCTTTTGGCAAAATATATTGAAGAAAAACAGCCGGAACTTGAGGCGATAGCTTCAGAAAAACGACAGCTGGCAGCAGATGAAAATGCAGTACAGATCCTTCAGAATTTTGAAGATCTGATGTTCTATCTTCCTTTGGCAATGGATGATCCGTATAGTTATCATTGTGATATTGCTTTGACAGGGTTTATCAAATTTGCCGGAGATGTAGATGCTGAATCTGTAAAACTGATAGAACCTGTATTTTTGAAAGCCTGTAAAACCATTGCGAAATGGGAAGTCCCTTATCTCAATGTTTTGTTATGCAATGCAATTATCAATTATGGGCTGGCTTTAAAGGAAGAATATCCGGTTCAGCTAAAGAATCTGGAAAAAATATACCAGAAAACCCAGGAAGAAGAATCCACAAGAGAGTCTTATTCCAATTATCAGAAAAAATTGGGTCCAATAGAAGAAGTTGGGGCAGATTGTCCTGCAAGGCAGGCGTTTAAGGAAATTGCTATCTATGCGGTTGAAAAAATAACATCCGGAAATAAAATTCCTTTGTTATTTCCTATCACCCATGCTCCATGCTGGATTTCTCCCGTTACTTTGGTAGAGAGGCTGGAGCATTATCAGAATAGTAATACAGAGCCTCATCATCTGGATATTCAGCTGGCACTGCAGCGTTGTGCTTTAGATGATACTTCAAAAGCTATCGCGGAAGTTGAGAAAAGATTAAAGGGTGAATATAAAGAGTTGCTGCTTTTCTTCTTTGGTAAAAATGCCAATCCTGAAGGTAAGTTTATACATCCTTCATGGTGGATGACAGCTGGGATTACCCGTTCACCAGAGACTGTTTTTGAGGAATTCAAAAGTTTCGGATATGATAATATTCCTGCAGAATTCTTTTCAGGAGCTTACCAATGGAAAACAATTGATAATAAGAAAAATTCATACTATCCTGTGGAGCTGAATATTGTCATTCCAAAATATCATCTTGAAAAAAGAAAAGAACCTTTATTCATGGAATATTTTGTTGCTGAACAGAAAGAGCTTAATGAAATTCCTGCGCTCATGCTTTGCTTTCCCAATACCCCTGCAAACGCTCTGGCGAAGGTAATCAAGTACTGCCTTTTCTATTCCGGAATTGCAGAAGTGTATGAAAGAAGCCTTGTTTTAAATACTGCTAGTACACTGTATCAGATCAAAAAGCCCTTGGATGAAATTGGCTATCTGTTTCTAGGCACTATTTTCCTGGACAGTGATAAAACCATCCGTGGGACAGCTGCTGAAATTTGGCTTGAACATGTTTCTTGCCAGATGATGGATAATGCATGGCTGGGAAGAGTGATTGGTTTACACGAGAAGCTGGAGTGGGCTCCGGTTAAGAGATTAACAGATCTTATGCAGCATCACATGCTGAATGTAAGTAAGAATCATAATATTGCCCTTGAGGAATTGATTTCCAATATTCTGCTTCAAATGGAAGACCCGGTTACCAATCTGAAAAGAATTCTTGAAATTTATCATGAAGTATTGGCTTTGAACCAGTCATCTGTCCATAAAGAAGTTATAGAAAAAATAAACAGCTGGAAAGAAAACTCGAGTCTGAAAAAAATCTGCAATCTTCTTCTGAAAAAATAGATTATGGAAGATACGCTTATTTATAACTATTCAGGAGTATCCTCTTTAGTCAGAAGAGCTGCTCTTGAAGAGTTGTTTCTCGCCAAATACAGTGAAATTCATAAAAATACAGATGCTCCCTGTTTTTTCTGGGGAAATGTGGGGCAGCCCTTTATTTTAGCTCGATGTCTTATCACGCTTTCCAATATTGTGAAATCCAGCTTTAACCTTTCTCCGTTTCAGATGGGACTTCTTAAAGATCCTATCGTGACAGCAGGAAATGAAAGATTAAGGTTTGAAGGTTTCTCACACTGTGCAGGAGTTTATGCAAGAGTAGATGTACTGCCTGATGGATTGGATGGTGAGTTTCTGGAAAACGGAACAACGAATGTGGATTTTAATCAGCCTATGATAACGGCTCTGGGAAGTATCCGTCCGAATGAAAAGATTATGCTTTCTGTAGGGCGGAAAGAAGTCGGTCTATATAAAGAGGAAAATAAAATAATAGAAAGAAAAGTGCCTTTGCCTACAAAATGGATTAAAGGACTGGGAACTGTTCAGGTCTATTTATCAGAATCTGAGGAACGTCATACTTTTAATAAAATCCAAACTCAGCAACTGTTTCGCGGAATGCCGAAAGGGATAGTGAAGTCAGATTATTATTTGATAGTCAGAGGAAATAAACCTATTTTTTCTCCGGTAAAATCTGCAGATGCCGTTTGTATTGGAGGGCTTAACAGGCTTCGCCTTTTAGAACCTCTTCTTCCTTATATTGATTGTATGAAGGTTTTTTCCCATACCAATAGACAATCTACAACATGGCAGCTCTATATGGGGAATATCAGATTCAGTTTTTCTTTGTCGAGAGAAAGCTGGAGAGGTTTTTCAGGAGAAGGAGCTATTCTGGAAAGTCTGATTTCTGATGTTTCTGATGAATGGATTGATGTTCTGGATAAATATGCTTATGCCAATCAATCTTTCAACCCGGAGAAACTTGCTTTGGAAGAAAATATTAGTTTTATCAAAGCTGAAAACATTACCAGGCGGCTTGCTGCAATGGGATTACTCGGCTACGATCTTGATGAAAAAGAATTTTTCTACCGCAGGCTTCCTTTTAAGTTAAGCCGTATTATCGGGCTCAATCCCCGCATAAAAAACGCTGAAAAGCTTATAGAATCCGGAAAAGTAGAAATTTTAAATAATAGTAAAGAAAGAACAGAAGCCAGAGTAGAAGGAACCGGAGTGCATCATACGGTAATCATTGACGAAGAAAAAGAACGTTGTACCTGCGAATGGTTCAGTAAATATCAGGGTGAAAGAGGACCCTGTAAACATGTATTGGCAGTAAAAAAACTGGTAAATGTTTAAAAATTGCTGATGCTCATTTTATTATTTTGTCAACAATCGCACAGGCGCAAAAATTTAATTTTTTGAGACGAGCTTTACGGTAAGCTCATATTTTTATTGCGCCTCTGCGTTGTATTTACATTCAACGAATATACTTCTATCAGTTTTCGGCCTGTTTCATCCACTCTTCATAGCTCAGTACACCCAATTCCGGTTTGCTTTCACCTTCAAGAATAGAAATAAACTCAAGCTGGTTTCCATCAGGATCATTAAAATAAATGGCCAGTGCAGGCATCCATGCAAATACCATAGGTTCAATACTGCCGTTTTTCAAAAAATTGTAAGGCTTTAAATTCTTATTTTCAAGGAATTCTACTGAATAATTTAAAATATCTTCCTTACTGCTGGAAAAAGCAAAATGCCTGGTCTGAAGATTCTCCTTCTGTTCCCATAGTCCTAACATAAACTCTTTCCCTTCGCCAACCCATAAAAAAGCAATAGGTCTGGTTTCATCTCTGTGAGCCAGTGTTAATCCTAATACTTCTGTATAAAACCCTATCGCATTTTCCAGATTGCTCACCTGAACATGAGTCTCATATATTCCTTTAATCATAGCTTAATTTTAATAATAACAAAGCTAGAAAACCCTTTCCGGAAAACTCACTATAAACGATTTCTTAAATGGAAATGAATGATAGAAGGATTTTATAATTAGGAATTAGGAATTAGGAATTAGGAATTAGGAATTAGGAATTAGATTGTCATTAAATATCAATATCAGTTTTCAACTTTTATTCAATAGGGGTGGGCTTTAGCCCACTTTATAAGAAAGCTCTATTCAAATGGCTTTAGCCGAAACTTAGAAATCTGTGTAATCTAAAAGATCAGCAAGAGTTATTTAAGCACAAAATATTCTGCATACATTATCATTTAATTACATTTTAAATAAAAAATCTAAGAAAATTTTTCTACGCAAATAGATTGCGCAATACTGTTTTTACTTTGCATCAGAAATCAGAGAGGAAGTATCAATCTCTCCAATGTTTAACAAAAAACAGTAACCATGAAATTTAATTTTTTAAGAAAAGAAAATAAAGTAGTACAGAACTACGAAGGTGCAAAAGCTTATGCGATGACACCTGCAGAAGAATTGTATAGTGCTGTTGTTACAACAGGACTGTCCGATGCCAACTATGAAAAGGGAAATGACAGATTAAAAAGAATACAGTCTCTGATCAAAAAAAACGACCCTGAGTTTGTTGCAAAACTTGCCGTGTATGCTAGAAAAGATATGTACTTAAGATCCATTCCTTTGGTTTTGACGACCGAATTGGCAAAGCAGACTTCCGGTACAGACCTTGTAAGCAAAACAGTAGATGGAGTGGTACAGAGAGCGGATGAAATTACAGAATTACTGGCGTATTACCAGCTTGCGAATAAAAGAACGGATACCAAAAAACTCAATAAACTCTCAAAGCAGATTCAGAAAGGTTTGGTAAAATCATTCAATAAATTTGATGAATATCAGTTTGCAAAATACAACAGAAAAGCAGAAGTAACCCTGAAAGATGCGCTCTTCCTGGTTCATCCGAAAGCTAAAGATGAAAATCAGCAGTCTGTTTTCAACAAAATTGCCAATAATACACTGGAAACCCCTTACACTTGGGAAGTAGAACTTTCCGTATTGGGTCAGAAGAAATTTGCAAACGATGCAGAAAGAAAAATGGCCTTCAAAAACAAGTGGGAAGAATTGATTTTCAGTAACAAATTAGGCTATATGGCAACCATGAGAAACCTGAGGAATATTCTGGAAGCCGGAGTATCACCTGATGCAATGAATAAAGTTTGCAGATATCTTTCCGATGAAAAAGCAGTATCCAACTCAAAGCAGCTTCCGTTCCGATTCCTGGCAGCCTATAGAGAATTAAAAACAATAGATTCTCCTTATCTGTCTTCAGTATTGGAAGCCTTGGAAAATGCGGTGGTGGTAAGTGCTGAAAACATCAAAGGTTTTGGCTTTAACACTTCTGTAGTAATTGCCGCGGATGTGTCAGGCTCTATGCAGAAAGCGGTTTCCAGCAAAAGTAAAATATTGCTGTATGATATCGGTTTGCTGATGTCTATGATCTTGCAGTCACAGTGTAAAAACGTGGTGACAGGTATCTTTGGTGATCGCTGGTTAAGAGTTCCAATGCCGAAAAACGGTATCTTAAGGAATGTAGATGCATTCTACAAGAGAGAAGGTGAAGTAGGATATTCTACCAATGGTTATCTGGTCATCGAAGATCTGATCAAAAGAAAAGAACAGGTGGATAAAGTAATGCTTTTCACCGATACCCAGCTGTGGGATAGCACTGGAAACAGAAATTCTTTTGAAGACCTTTGGAACAGATATAAAACCATCGCTCCTTATGCAAAACTGTATATTTTTGACCTGGCAGGTTATGGTCAGCCGCCGCTCAATGTCAGAAAAAATGATGTATACCTTATTGCAGGTTGGTCCGACAAAATTTTCGATGTACTGAATGCTTTGGAAGACAAAAAATCTGCAGTGAAAATGATTCAAAAAGTAGTGCTGTAACAGGCACTGCTTTTACATAAAAACAGATAACCACGAAAACAATCAATATATTTAGGAGCTTAATCCCGCTTTCCACTGTATCTTTTTCGCCAAAGCTTTTTGCAAGCCATTAAGAAAAAGGATGCCGTTGCAATCGGGGCTAAAAAAAAACGATACGCTATGAAACTTATTAATACCATTGAAATTAGTCCACTGAGATATGCTAAAGAAGAATTCGAACTGCCGGAAATTTCTGATTATCCGGATCCTGAAGAGTGGTATACAAAATGGGAAGAAGTTGCTTCTCGATTGAATTTCAATTTTAAGACCATTCAAAAAGGATCTTATCTGGTTGATATTGAAGATATTGATGATGACAATCTGGAACTCATTGTTCAAGCAAGGCTTAAAGATATAGATTTTGATGATCCTGAAGTATTGGATCATATACTGGCTCTTGATGGCGGAATTGTTTTAATGATGGATGATGAAATTAAAATTGCTCCAAATTGTTGCAGTGATATCGGAAATAGTGATGAATGGCAAAGAATCTTTCAAAAAGAATCTTCAGATTGGTCAGATTTATGGATCGGGCATCCCTGGATTTTCTATAAAAAAGAGAATGGCAAAATTAAGTTTTCTGATTATTCAGATGAAAATCTACAAGATTTTAAAGACATAAAAGCCATTTTTGAAGTAGATGAATATCAGCTAAAGACAGAATTTGAAAAAGTAATACAACAACAAATCAATTTTAAAAACAGAATCTTAGAAATACTCAAAAAAATGGAAATTAAAGAAGCCGAAAAAATTTCAGAACTTTTAGCTGGGATCAGAAACTGACATAGGAAACGGAGGCGTTAAAAAAATAAACTATGCGAACGTTAAGAAAATTCTACTGTTTGAAGCGCGACACAGAAATTGAAACGAAGAACTCATATTACATTCGCGCAAGTTTTAGAATTTTTAGAGAGCGTAGATTATTTTTAGCCGGAGTTTCCAAGTCTTGAACTTTTGGTTCTTTTGCTTCAAGGCAAAACGAACAAAATCAAAAAAACTCCTACAAATGGTCACTTGGCTTAATTTAAAATAAATATGATGGGTAATTTAATGTATAGAATTGAACAGGACCTTAAAGCAGGCAGAAAGAAAAAAGCATGTGACAGGCTAAGAAATATGATCAATCAGTTTCCCAATGATATTTCCCTGAGAAAAAAATTAGGACAGATTTATTTTGATGCAGGATTTCTGGATGAAGCAGGTAAATTTTGGATTCTATGTACTCCAGAGAATAATGAAATGAAAAATGCTGTGGAGATTTACAGAAAATCATTGAGTAATTCAGGAAGCGCAATTCTAAAAGATATTGTTTTCAGAGGAGACAAAGAATGTCTTGATGAGTATGCCATGAAAGTAATAGCTGAACTTGAGCAAGATAGTTTCAAAGCCACAAAGCATATTCCTGTTTTTAAAGCTAAAATAAGAGAAAAGGGAAAATATCCAGAAAGTCAAACAGGTTTTCTAAGTACACTTGGAACTTTTTTATTCATTGGATCAATTATTTTGATTCCTATTCTCGGAATATATAAACTGTTTGAATTGATAAAATCATTATTCTTTCAATAAAAAAATAAACTACGTAAAAAGATTGCGTACATGTAATATAGTTTTGCAGTGTTAATACTATCGGTGCCGTTAGAAAGACCTACTTCGATTCCAAAAACAGACAGAGCCTTTCACATGATTGCCCGCTAGCTAACCAATGCCGTCGATAAGAGTTTCATCGTCAACTTCCAATTGAATATCATTTACTCTTATTATTAATTTGCTTGGTTTTTTAATAAAAAAATAAGTGCGTAAAAAGAATGCGCACTAGCGATATAAATTTGCAAAAGATAAAACGAATAATTATGATTCATCATAAACCAAATCTAAAAGGAACACTGTATTGAGGTTAATACTCAATACTTATGAAAAAAATTAAAAAAGTAAGAAAGAAATTCGGATTCAATGAATATGGATTGACTGACTTTCCGAAGAAAATTTCCGGGGTACAGATTTCAAGAATCTTGTACGGGAATGAAATGGGTTGTTCGTACTGTTTTCCACACGGTTATGAAGTGGTGAATGCAAAGTACACAAAATTCCAGAGAAACTGGAAGAAGTATAGAAGAACTCAATGGAAAAATTAAAATCAGGTGTCGTTTTGGAATCATACTTCGAGTTAATCCTTCAGATGCAGGTTCAATTCCTGCCATTCCTGTTGTAAACGGAATGTAGCTCAAATGATAGAGCAGAGGGAAAGGAAAAGGTTCCGCCACTTTTATCCTGATCATATAAAAGAGGGTCGCAAGGAAGGCTTACTAAAAACTAATAAATGAAAAACAAAATAATCAGGTGTCGTCTTAGAATCATACTTCGAGATTGAGTAAACATTGGGTCGCAGGTTCGAATCCTGCCTTTTCCCCCGAAAAGGAGAGGTAGCTCAGCAGGTAGAGCAAATGCACGGAAGATTCTGAAAAAAATTACCTTGATTGATATAAAAGAGTGCCTTAGAAAAGGCCTACTTCGGTTTAATTTGGTTCGACTCCAGAAGGTCATGAAAGTGATCTTGTACAAGTCTTTTCGAATCTTGCCTCTTTTTATTTTAAAAATAAACAAGTGCCGTAGAAAAATGTTACTTCGCTCATCACGACGGGGTCACGGGTTCGAGTCCCGTCTCTTCCACAACAAAAAACACAGTCTATAATAGGAAGAGTAGCTCAGTTGGTTAGAGCACGACTACATTATTCGCGTATTGCCTTGTTTTCATAATATAAGGAGCCGGAAGTGGGACGTTGAAAGATTTCTTTGTATCATAATTTTCTATAAAGTCAGAGTAATTTTCAGACTTTACGATCTTTCTTCTTTCCACTTCCAGCTTCTTTATAACTATTGTAAAGTGTCGTTAGGAAAAAATTCATCGTAACACAATCATGGGAGGAATAGCGAAGCCGGTCACTCCGGCAAGGTTATCCGGTTCGACTCCGGCATACGTACAGCCCGGTTTTTTCCTTATTATTACCTTTAAAAAATGCCGGTAGATTACTTACCGGCATTTTTCATTGTATCTTCAAGCTCTTCTTCAAACATCCCTTTCCATTTCGAAAGCGTAGTCCTGCTTATTTTATATTTTCTGGACATATAGCTTGTGGAATGACCGTGTTTTTTCTGATACTGCAGCAATTTTAGCATCGTCTGCCGGTCATACGTTTTGAGCTTTTGGTTTTCTCTTGACTGTTTGAACAGTTTCTCGTTGAACTTAAGTACATCCTCACTGGTATGAAGCTTTTCAAGAAGCTCTTTGACCTTTGGATCCTTTAGCTTTTCAGGATATTCCATTCTGAGCATATCCATATATATTTTCTTGTAATTCGGGCGCATGTCTTATCTGTTTATCCGTTTGCATTGTCACCCTTCTGAAGCCATCTGTGGAGGGTGCTTTTCGGAATGGAATATTCTTTAATGACTTCGCTTTGGGTCATCTCACCGGAAAGAATCCTTTTCATGATAAAGTCTTTGATTTCCTGGGTGTAAATGTTTTTTCTGAAGTAAGGCGTTTTTTCAGATTTCTGTTGGTTCTTGTTGATGGCAGACGGTGGAGCATATAAAATCAAATGTGAGCTGTAGAGTCTGAAAAAATCGTATTCCAATAATTTGCTCCATCTTAAAAGAAGATCTGTATCCATTGATCTGCTGTCATACATCATTTCGACAGCCTCTTCATCTTTACTCAAAAATTTGCATATCCTCTCTGCTGTTATTTCATTTTCATCAACCCTCTCCTTAATAAATTTCCCAATATGGATTTCTTTATATAACATTTTTACTGAATATTGTTCTTTTGTTTAAACTTATATATAAAAAAACGAAAACAGGCGATATATTATTTTGAATAACAGGAAACAATTCACAAGAAATTGAAATTGATAAAAGATAGAACGTATGATTTAAGAATACTAAAATAGGCTTCAAACATCTTAAAAAACAGGCGGGTAGGGATCACCTTAATCTACTTGGATATATTCTTTATTTTCAATGGGTTTCTTCTTCTTCTCTTCCAAACTTCTTTTCCTGCCATTTGTGTGAAATAATATATAACCTATTAAGGTTTTACATAATTCTATGAGTAAAAGCTATAGATAAATTGATATACAGCTTTTTACACAATGAATTTTTAATTAGTACCAAATAATTGCTTATTCGCTTTCAAATGTAAACAAAAATAAGACGTAAAAATAGTTGAAAATGTAAAAATCATACTTTATATATTTATTTTAATTAAAATTAACATATTATAAGAACCAATGTGTGAATTATTCAAGATGATAGATAGGGCAGTGAAAAAATCATAAAAAGAAAAAATTGTATACCATCGGGACAGTCCATACCTTTGCCTATCAATGAAAAATACTATAAGCTTATTCGATTTTTCAAAAAAAATCAATTATAAAAATGAACTGCTGGCTGGCTTTACTGTGGCTATGACGATGATTCCGGAATCTCTGTCATTTGCGATTCTTGCTGGTTTGTCTCCACTTACGGGGTTGTATGCGGCCTTCATGATGGGACTTGTAACTGCGGTTCTGGGAGGACGTCCGGGAATGGTTTCCGGAGGAGCAGGAGCAACGATCGTTGTATTAATCGCCCTGATACAATCTCATGGAGTAGAATATCTTTTTGCCACTGTAGTCCTTGCCGGAATCCTTCAGATGATGGTAGGAATCTTTAAACTCGGGAAATTTGTTAGACTGATTCCGCAGCCTGTTATGTATGGATTCCTGAACGGATTGGCCATTATTATTTTCATGGCTCAGGTAGAACAGTTCAAAATTACTGACAGCAGTGGAGCGGTAAGCTGGCTGCAGGGAATGCCTTTGTACATCATGGCGGGTTTAACTGCTCTCACGATTGCCGTGGTCTACTTTTTTCCAAAAATAACGAAAGCAGTTCCTGCCTCTCTGGTGGCTATTATCATCATATTTGCTGTAGTTCTTGGATTTAATATTCCAACAAAAACAGTAGCAGACATTGCCCATATCAGTGGAAATCTTCCCAGTTTTCACATTCCCCAGATTCCTTTCTCCCTGGAAACTTTACAGATTATTTTTCCCTATGCCTTGATTATGGCCGGAGTAGGACTTATTGAATCTCTTCTGACATTATCCATGGTGGATGAAATTACCAATACCAAAGGAAGCGCCAATAAAGAATCTGTAGCTCAGGGATTGGCTAATATTACCAATGGTTTCTTTGGCGGAATGGGTGGATGTGCGATGGTAGCACAGACTTTGGTGAATCTTAATGCAGGTTCCAGAGCGAGATTGTCAGGAATAATAGCATCGCTTCTTATTTTAATAATCATTCTTTGTGGAGCACCTGTCATTGAAAAAATTCCCATGGCTGCTCTGGTAGGAGTTATGATGATGGTAGCAATCAGTACTTTCCAGTGGGTATCCATCAGGATTGTGAATAAAATGCCGAAGTCTGATATTTTTGTAGGAGTTACCGTAGCATTGATTACGGTGATTCTGCATAACCTGGCTTTAGCGGTTTTAGTAGGAGTTATCATTTCAGCATTGGTTTTTGCCTGGGATAATGCTAAAAGAATTAGGGCGAGAAAATATGTGGATGAAAATGGAATAAAGTATTACGAAATATACGGACCTCTATTTTTTGGTTCTGTGACAGCATTTACAGATAAATTTGATCCGGTGAACGATCCGGAGCAGGTGGTTGTTGATTTTAAACAAAGCCGTATTGTAGATATGAGTGCAATAGATGCTCTGGACAAGCTATCCAAACGCTATAAACAGGAAAATAAAACAGTACATCTGCGGCATCTCAGTGAAGACTGCCGGAAGATCCTTAAAAATGCAGAAGCTGTAGTAGAAGTGAACATTCAGGAAGATCCAACCTATAAAGTGATGCCGGAAAAGTAGGGGAGAAGTCAATATGTGAATTTTGCTTCGCAAGTGAATAGTGAATTATTGTAGTGTATAGATATTGACAAGCGTCAGCGGATTGACGATTGATCATTCATATGTCACGGTCAATAGTGAATTTTGCTTCGCAAGTGAATAGCGAATTGTTGTAGTATTTAGAAATTGACAAGCGTCAGCGGATTGACGATTGCCCATTCACATGTCACAGTCAATAGTGAATTTTGCTTCGCAAGTGAATAGTGAATTTTTGTAGTGTATAGAAATTGACAAGCGTCAGCGGATTGACAATTGACCATTCACCTGTCACAGTCAATAGTGAATTTTGCTTCGCAAGTGAATAGCGAATTGTTGTAGTATTTAGAAATTGACAAGCGCAGCGAATTGACGATTGACTTTTCACAACAAAATTACCCAATAAACCAAACAAGGACTGTAAGAAAAAATCTACAGTCCTTGCTTGTTTAGGTGATTAATGTATTCGCAATAAAATCAGGCACTAAAGCATAGCGCGACAATTTCATGCTGATGGAAGCTCTTCCGCTTGTCAGCGTTCTCAGATCAGAAATATATCCGAAAGTTGAAGCTAACGGAACTTCCGCTGCAAAAATCTTTCTTCCTGATTTTTCATCAATAGAAGTAATTATTCCTCTTCTTCTGTTGATATCCGCTGTGACAGCTCCCGTATATTCCTCAATACTTTGGATCTCAACCTGCATGATAGGTTCCAAAAATTTAGGACTGCATCCTTTTGCAGCTGCTTTGAAACCTTCTCTCGCTGCAATTTCAAAATCAAATGCTGCAGAATCCTGAGCGTGGAAAGAACCGTCCAGAAGAGTGATCTTCATATTTTCAAGAGGATATCCCTTCAATGGCCCGTGTTCCATGGCTTCTCTGAATCCTTTTTCAACAGAAGGAATAAATTCAGTAGGGATAACTCCTCCTTTGATCATGTTGATGAATTCCAATCCATATTCATGATCATCCCTTGGTCCTATTTCAAAAGTGATATCAGCAAACTGACCGCTTCCTCCGTTTTGTTTGGAAAGCTTTTCCCTGTAAATTCTGGTTTCCGTTAAGACCTCACGGTAAGAAACTTTTGGTTTTCCCTGATTAATTTCAATACCATGGTTCAGACGGATTTTCTCCAAAGTAACCTCAAGATGAAGTTCTCCCAATCCACTTAATAAAGTTTCTCCGGTCTGCGGATCTCTTTCAACCACCAAAGAAGGATCTTCTTCCTGAATTTTTGCCAGCACCAAACCGAAAGATTTCTCATCACCATTGGTTTTCGGTTCAATAGCGACTCTAATAACGGGAGTTGGAATCGTAATCGCTTCCAGTAATATCGGTTGGTCCGAAGAAGATAAAGAATCTCCGGTTTTGGCATCCTTTATTCCTGTTAAAGCAACAATATCTCCTGCTTTAGCTTCTTCCATGGATAATGTTTTATCGGACTGCATTTGTAAAATTCTGGAAATCCTGAAACTTTCACCCGTTCTTACATTCAGTAAGGTATCTCCGGATTGTATCGCTCCGGAATATACACGAAGCATAGCCAGTCTTCCCATATGTTTATCGATCACGACTTTAAAAACAAGTCCTGAAAAAGCAGCAGCTTCATTTCTTTCCAATGTTACCGTTTCTTCCGTATAAGGATCCGTTCCCTGTAGGGCAGCAAGCTGATCAGGAGCCGGAAGATAAGTTACGACAGCATCAAGAAGAGGCTGAATCCCTTTGTTTTTAAAGGCAGAACCACAGAGAACAGGTACAGCTGATCCGGATCTGCAGACTCTTTGTATAGCTCCTGAGATCATTTCAACGGTGATACTTTGTTCATCATCCATAAAGATCTCGAAAAAAGTCTCATCATATTCTGCCAAAGTTTCCAGTAATATCGTTCTGTATTCCTCTGCTTCAGCAATAGAATGATCTGGGATTTCTTTTTCCACGATGGTTTCTCCGTTTTCATCTGTCCAGTTTAATGCTTTCATTTTGACCAAATCAATGACCCCTTCAAAATGTACTTCAGCTCCAATCGGAATCTGAAGAGCAAGAGGAACGGCATTCAGTTTAGTTCTTATCTCATGAAGAACAGCGAAGAAATCGGCTCCAATTCTGTCCATTTTATTGATGAAGCAAATTTTGGATGTTCCGTGTTTTTCAGCCTGGAACCAAACATTCTCAGTCTGTGGCTGTACTCCTGAAGAAGCACAGAAAACAGCAACAACGCTATCCAGAACTCTTAGAGAACGTTCCACTTCCACGGCAAAATCAATGTGTCCAGGAGTATCAATAATGTTGATATTATACACATTATTATCTTTTTTCCATTGAGTAGAAATGGCAGCAGAAGAAATTGTAATCCCTCTGCTTCTTTCCTGAATATCCTTATCCATGGTGGTATTTCCATCATCTACATTACCAATTTTATGAATGAGTCCTGTGTAATAAAGAATTCGTTCCGATAAAGTTGTTTTTCCTGCATCTACATGTGCTATGATCCCTATATTTCGTGTGTTGTATTTCATTTTGTTTGATTTAAATTGTTGATTTTTAGATCTGTGTTGAGAAAAGATTCTGAAAAAAATGAGCACAAAATACACTCCGGACTTATGAAGCCGGCAAAACATTTTTGTATTTTGTATCAAAGGGAAATTTTCAGAGATCTTAACAAAAAACAGAAGTTCTTTGAATTGTTAAAGTCTGAAAATAGGGCAGCAAAAAAGACCTATCCGAATAGACAGGTCTTCAATATATTTTTGGGTATAAAAGATCTATAGAACTATTCAGATAAATATTCAGTGCTGCCAAAGAACACAGCTCTGACAGGATTACTTAAGTTTATAATATTTATCATTTTTGTTGACATTGTTGATTGTTAATCGGTTGCGAAATTATAATTTTTTTTTGATTTTCAAAGAATTTTTAAAAATATTTTTTGTGGATTGATAGTAAACACTTCGTCAATCAACTTCTGTGAACCTGTCAAAATCATGGGATTTCATAAAAATATCTTAAAACAGATATGTAACGTAATGCTTTTATGATAAATATTTTATCTTTGGGAAGAATAGTATTGTAAACACTTTTTGATTATTAAAAAATTTTAAATCTTTTTCAAGAAGCTAAATAAAAACTTTTAACTTAAAACCTATTGAAAACAGATATCGACATCCACAACCACTGTCATTTTTCCTTTGACCTGTGGCTCACTTTAATCAAATCTCATCCTGAATTTAAGGCAAAAAGAGTTGAGCTGTTCTCCTCATTTTTCAACGTAGAAAAACCGATAGAGGAAGTTGCGAAAACCGTAAAATATTATGATGATCTTTGTAATACCATCAATGAAGTTACTGGAGGGAATATAGATACTTTTGAAATCTATCTGATGATTCTTGGTGCTCTGGATGTAGATGTAAAACGATTGAATAAGGAAAAACTTAATGCGTTTTACAGTAAAAGCGAAGATTTATTTCTGGAATATAAGCCGGTTGTAATTTTTGAAAATATCCACGATTTTTTTGAGGATATCAAAAATCAAGGAAAGACAATTAATATTCTGAGTAATACAGGCTTTATCAAAGGAAAAACAATGAGGAAATTTCTGATCCATGAAAATCTGGATCAGTACATAGATTTTCATATCTATTCTGATGAAATCAACTGTTCCAAACCGAATCCGCTTATTTTCCAGGAAGTGAAGAATAAGCTTAAAGATCAGGATTTGCCGCTGCATCAGATCCTGCATATCGGAGACAATCCGGTGGCAGACTATCAGGGAGCAAAAGACTTCGGTTTCAGTGCACATTTACTTAAACACTAAAAATAAACATGAATAAAAGATACAGCTTACACCACATTCATTCGGCGGATGAGTTCACTTTCTCCCCTGCGGAATACAGCTATTTCAAATATGGCGATAAGTCGTATGCTGAAAAATTTGCCAAAGAATTATTCGATGGATTTATTTCTGAAAATGAGGAACTTTTAAATACCGATAAAGAGATTGTTGTGCTGCCAAGCCCTTATATGGCTATTCCTACGGCATCCAACTTTTTATGCTTTTACTTTAAAAAACACCTGGATTTTTATCTGTTTCAGAAAGGAAAGAAGTCAAGTATTTTATCTAAGATCAATCGTAATCATACGTATATCACAGATTACGGCAATCTTAATTTTGAAGATCGTAAAAATCTGATCGCAAATGATACTTATTACATCGATAAAGATTTTTTGAGAGGAAAACTTTGTATTTTTATAGACGATATAAAAATCACTGGAAGTCATGAATATACGGTCAACAGAATTTTGAATGAATATGATGTGGAGGCGGACTTTATGTTCATGTATTATGCTGAACTGATGAATTTTGACCTTGATCCTAAAATTGAAAACTTTTTCAATTACTATGCAGTAAAAAATGTGAACCATGTTGCAGAAGTGATGAATAAAGAAAGTTTTCAGTTCAATACAAGGATTGTAAAATATATTTTAGGACTGGAATCAAGTAATTTTGATTATCTTACGTCTAAAGTAAAAAGAGAACAGATGGACCTGCTTTTGGAGCTGGCGATCAGTAACAATTATCATTTAATAAAAGAATACGAAAATAACATCAATACTTTAACACAAACGGAATTATATTATGGCTATTAACTTACAAAAAGGACAAAGAGAAAATATTAACGCACCTAAATTCACTGTAGGTTTAGGATGGGATATCAATAATACTTCTACAGGAACAGGGTTTGACCTTGATGCCTCTTTATTTTTGCTTGGGGACGACAAAAAATTAGTTTCAGATAATCACTTTATTTTCTATAACAACCTTGAGTCTCCGGACAAATCTGTAATCCATACAGGAGATAACCTTACAGGAGAAGGAGCAGGTGACGATGAGCAGATCAAAATTGATCTTACAAAAATTGATGATGCGATTAAAGAAATTACAGTAGTAGTAACTATTCACGAAGCAGATTCAAGAAAACAAAACTTTGGACAGGTAAGAAATTCTTTCATCAGAATTTTCAATACAGATACGAATGAAGAGATCTTAAAGTATGAATTAGATGAAGATTTCTCAATCGAAACGGCTGTAGAATTCGGAAGAATCTACAACAGAAACGGAGAATGGAAATTTGAGGCTGTAGGTGCAGGACAGAGAGACGGCCTTGAGAAGTTTGTATCAATTTATCAGAAGTAATCATGGACAATCAGGAAAATCAACCCATAGATCCGCTGGGATCAATAGAACCTCTTAAAACCTTTGAACCTACTCCAATGGTTCCGCCAACACCGGCTCAGCCTGTTCAAAATGCAGCGCCGGCAGTGCTTGTGGATAGAGAAGGGAATGTAAATCTGACTCAGCTGCAGTCAGAAGAACGTGAGAAATATGAAGTTCTTGCAAACTCTATTGACGAAGCCAATCCAGGTTCTATCGTGAATTTCGGGGCAGAACTTCAGAAAACATTAACCAATCAGAGTGACAGCTTCTTAGGAAATGTAAGAAGATCCAACTCAGGAGAAGTAGGAGGGCTTATCAATGATCTTTTGGTGGAGCTTAACTATGTAGATGTAGAAGAACTTAACGGAAATAAAGTAAAAAGTTTCCTGAGCAAATTACCCTTCATGAAAAAGGTAATGACTCAGGTAGAAAACCTGTTTGCTAAATACGATAAGATCATCAACAATATCGAACAGATTTCTTATAAAGTAAATGCAGGAATCATTACTTCTACAAAAGATAATGCTGTCCTTCAGACCATCTTTGAAAGCAATGTGAATTCTATTAAGCAGATTGAAGGTCTTGTGATTGCAGGAAATATAAGAATGGAAAGAGCTGCTGCAGAACTTGCACAGATGGAAACGAATCCTCAGAATTTTCAGGATTATCAGATTGCTGATAAGAGAGATTTCATTGCAAGATTAGACAGAAGAATGGCCGATCTTAAAGTGGTGCGTGTGATCATGATGCAGTCGCTTCCACAGATCAGACTGGTACAGAATAACAACGTTTCTATTGCTGAAAAAGCACAGACTATTCTTACCACTACACTTCCTGTTTGGAAAAACCAGCTTTCACTGGCTGTAGCAATGTACAGACAACAGCAGAATATTGAGATCCAGCAGAAAGTATCTTCTACTACAGAAGAAATCTTAAGAAAGAATGCAGAGCGTCTTGGCCAGAATTCAGTGAATGTTGCCAGAGCAAACGAACAAACTATTGTATCTGTAGAAACATTGAAAGAAACAACGTCAATGCTTATCAATACACTGAATGAAGTGAAACAAATCCAGAAACAGGGAGCAGATAACAGAAGAAAACTGGATCAGGATCTTCAGACATTGGAGCATGAACTTAAAGCGAATGTCAGAGGTTAATTTATAGAATACTAAGGTGGGGGATGATGCAGCAACCATATTGTCGCAAAGCAAAAGAAGATTAACAAAGCTTAAGCTTCTCGCTAATTTTTTTGAACATATTGATATCATATCAATTTATATCAAAACAGATATTATCCACAATCTGTTCCAGGAAAATACGGCTTTGGATTACAATAAACTGGAACTTTTCCACCTGCAGTATACGGACAGCCTCATAGAACTTCTGACTAAAATTAAAAAGCAGAAGGAAAATGATATGCTGGCGGTCATCAATGAAATTAACATCAACAGTAAATATATTTCAGGTTTTGAAGAAAGACAGGTAGACAGTTTTCAGACCGACAGGAAAATGTACAGCGGTGTATTTTCCCAACATCTGAAAACGTTGTATAAAGATCTTACGGAAGATAGTTTTACAGCCAATTGGGATAATGTATTATACTTTCATAAAAAATATGCTCAGGAATTTTACAGAACGGAAGCAGATGAAACACTGTTGAAATCCGATTCATTTCCCGCATATCAGTATAAAGATTACTCTATTGAAAGAAAACTGTTAGGAAGGCTTAATATACAAGGGTTTAAAGTCCGTTTTGTATGTGGTTACCTCATTGGAACCCATGATTATGAACTTTTCAAAATCTTTCAGTCTGATGATCATTTTATTTTCAGTGTTGACGAAAAGAAATTGTATCTTTTTGACAAAGAACTGGACAAGCTGGATATTTCTGAAAATCAATCGAATCAGAGTTCCATTATTGATCAGCTGAAAAGTAAAAATGAACTGCTGGAACACAGTATGAACGAAAGAAAACGTACGTTGCCGGCAGAAGTGGAAGGGGTTTTGAAAGACTATATCAAAAACCTGGAAAATATGGATATTATGAGCAAAATATTTGATTTTGACGAAGAAACAAATATTCTGCGGGCAATGCTTAATTTGAATTTGAACAATAACTAAGACGAAATTTGAAAAGCAAAGAAGATTCACTTTTTTGCAAAATGTAAATAATAACTAAACATAAAAAGATGGCTATCAACTTACAAAAAGGTCAGAGAATTAACCTTAAAAAAGAAAATGGTGCTGAACTTTCCCAGGCTTGTGTAGGAATCAACTGGGGAGCAATTGAAAAGAAAGGATTTTTTGGAACTAAAAAAGAAGCAGTAGACTTAGATGGAAGCTGTATTTTATATGATTCAAACAAAAACGTTACTGAAGTAATCTATTTTGGAAATCTTAAATCCAGAAATGGATCTGTAAAACACAGTGGAGACGACCTTACTGGTGACGTAGATGGAGATGACGGATTGGATAACGAAGTAATCACAGTAGACTTCAGCCAGCTGGAGCCCAATGTAGAACATGTGGCAATGGTTTTGAACAGCTACAGAGGTCAGGATTTCGGAACTATTCCTTTTGCTTCTATCCGTATCTATGAAGGAACGCCTACCAATGTGAGAGAAGTTTTTGCAAAATATGATATTGCCAATGATGCTTCTTTCAACGGGCATGTTGCCATGGTAATGGGTGTTTTCTATAAGAGAAACGGAGAATGGAAATTCAACGCTATAGGAGATCCTACAGCAGATAAAAAACTGGAGCAGACGATCCAGACGGTGCAGATGAATTATCTATAATCAATTGTAAATCAAAAGATAAATAAAATAGCAATATTTGTACTCTGTACATCTATTGCTTTTATCATATAATAACATAACTCAAGTGGAACATCAAAGTATTTTAGAACTGCACCCAGGTCTGGTGTGGGGATTTGCAGTAACAGTCGTTATCATGCTGCTCCTGGACTTAGGGGTATTTAATAAAAAAAGTCACGAAGTATCTTCCAAAGAAGCTACCATATGGTCTATCGTGTGGATCTCGCTTTCAATGGTTTTCTCAGGAGTGGTATATTGGGTATTCAATACCGATGGAAGCCCGGAAAGCCATGCTTTGGCAATAGAAAAATTCACACAGTATCAGGCTGCCTATTGGATTGAAAAAGCCTTGTCTGTGGATAATTTATTTGTATTTATCCTTGTTTTCGGGTTCTTTAAAGTTCCGAAATACCTTCATCACAAAGTTCTTTTCTGGGGAATCATTGGAGCTTTGATCTTCAGAGCTATTTTCATCTTTGCTGGAGTTGGATTGATCAATCTGACTTATCTTCCTGAGATGAACATCTTCGGTGAAGCCGTAAAAATCAACGTTGTAATGACATTATTCGGATTGTTCCTGGTTTATGCGGGAATCAAATCATGGGGTGATGGCGGCGATGATGACGATGAAGACTATAGCAACACAGCAGGAGCAAGACTGATCAAGAGTTTCTGGAAAGTTTCCGATAACTATGATGGAGATAAATTCTTTACCATTCAGAACGGAATCAAAATGGCAACTCCTCTTTTAGTGGTAGTAGGTGTTATTGAATTTACTGACGTTCTTTTTGCGGTAGACTCTATTCCGGCTATTTTTGCAATTTCAAATGATCCATTCATCCTTTATACATCGAATATCTTTGCTATTTTAGGATTAAGATCATTATATTTCCTGTTAGCAAACTTTATCCACATGTTCAGCAAACTTCCATATGGATTGGCCATTATCCTTTCCTTCATTGGAGTTAAAATGCTTATTGCACCATGGATTCACATTCCATCTCCGGTTTCGTTGGGAATTGTAGGAGGAGTATTAGTGATCTCTGTTCTCTTATCGATCATCTTCCCTGAAAAAGAAGAAGAGAAGAAAGAAGAATTAGAAGAAAAATAATTCTATTTAAAAATATATAGAAAGCCTCCTGAATTGAATTCCGGAGGCTTTTTTTGTTTTGCAATTTTTTTGTTAGAAGAACGCAAAGGCGCAAAGAAGATAAAAATTATGCTGCTTTTTAAGACGCAAGAAAATCAAAGATTTTCAGCAAGGATAATTACTTATATTAATTATTTGCATTATTCAAAGCCATATTATTAGCGGTATTCAATTTTATCGAAGATGAAATCCTTGCGCCTTTAATATGTGATATTTATAAAAATTTAGCGCCTTTGCGTTTTCCAATCTTACTCCCAATAAAAATATTTTAAAAATAAAAACAGACAGACTGGTCTGTATGTTGTTTTTTTTCATACATTTGTTCCAGAAAAGAAAAGCAATATGAAATCTCCAAGAGAAAGAATTATAGAAACCACATTTCAATTGTTTGCAAGACAAGGCTATAATTCTACAGGAATCAATCAGATTATTTCCGAAGCAGAAGTTGCCAAGGCAAGTTTCTATCAGTATTTTAAATCCAAAGAAGACCTATGTGTGGAATTTCTGAATGTGAGACATGACTATTGGTTCAATGAACTCAATATTTTTTTAGCAAAAGAAAAAGATGCAAAATCCAAAACCATCAAAGCTTTCGATTTTTTAGTTTATATGAATGAAAAGGAAAGCTTCCGGGGATGCAGCTTCCTGAATATTCTGTCAGAAATCCCAATGGATAATAGTAAAATCCTAAGTGTTATTCAATCCCATAAAGCAGACCTGAGAAATTTCTTTTTAGAATTATTGAATGATGATGAGCTTTCAGATCATATTTATATGCTTTTTGAGAGCAGTATAATAGAAAGCCAGCTTTTTAAATCAAATGAATTAATTGTAAAATCAAAAAAAATAGTCACCAATTTAATACAATAAATCATGGAACAGAAACATCCGCTTCCGCCTTTCACCCTTGAAACGGCACTGGAAAAAATTCAATTGGCAGAAGATGCCTGGAACAGTCAGGATCCTGAAAAGGTTTCCAAAGCCTATACCATCAACAGTGAATGGAGGAACAGAGACACCTTCGTGAATGGAAGAGAAGATATTGTAGCATTTCTCCAGAAAAAATGGGAAAGAGAGTTTAATTATAAGCTTAAGAAAGAATATTGGGCTCACACAGAAAATCGTATTGCTGTTCGTTTTGAGTATGAATATCAAACCAAAGATGGAAGCTGGTTCAGGGCATATGGAAATGAAAACTGGGAGTTTGATGAAAACGGTCTGATGGCAAAAAGATATGCAAGCATCAATGACCTTGCTATCAAAGAAGAAGACCGAAAGTTGAGATAAAATAGAGCAGGCTGTCTTAAAAGTGTCATTCTTCCTTCGTCAGAAATCAAAGATTCGACGTAGTCAATGACATAGACCAAATTATTTGACTTTTGAGACAACCTCTTTTATTTGAGAACAAAACCTTTACATCTGCATGTAAATTCATCACTCATGATTTATAATTCATCATTACTTTAACTGTTTTTCCCATGCAGCAGTTTGTTAATCTTCCTCCTCGTCTGCACGGAAACTTTATAAGCTTCATCGCGGAGTTTCTGTATTTTTCCTACAGGCTGGAAGAATATTTTACTTTCAAAAGGATTGAATGAAAGTAGCTCAGTCGTACAATTATGTGAATCCAACAATGAATTTTTATTGATTCTGACTTCGCCGATTTTGATAAATGGAGAGTTTTTCCATTCAACATTCAGCCTGTTGATGGGTTGGTCTTTTAAATCATTGCAAATCTGTATCAAAACATCTGCTGCAAAATCATTCGTTTGCAGATAATTTTTTAAAGAATCCTTGACCTTCTGCTTTCTTCCAAAATTTTTATCCACAGATTGAGGACATAGCTTTATTTTGATAATCTGGTCTCCCAAACGGTAGGCACCTACAGAATAATAATCAAAGGACAGAATAAAATCATTTCTCTTCCCGATAAGTTTTATCATATTGCGGAGTATATCCCCAGTGAATAAAGAAGGAATCATTTTAACCATCTGAATACACAAAGGGAATACTTTTCTCCATTGCTTCATATAAAGCTGGTTAATTGCTGTAAACAACTTCAAAAATGTAGAAACAGAATTAATAGGGAACAAAGGAAAATTGACCAATGGATAATTGGCAAGCAATCCACCGTTCTCATCCTTGATCTGTACAGCAAACCCATAAGCCGGAATATCTTTCTTTGAGTTTTTGATTTTCAGCTGAGCATTAGAGAAACGTATGGTAAGGTCAAACTTTTCCTTATCGAAAAAATATTGCAGCGATTCCGGAATATCGGGTTCTATCCAGAATGTTCCCTTTGCTACCGCATACGTTTTAGCATGGGCATTTCTGGTCGCATAATTGACATCACTGATGGAAGAGGATTGTTCAACAAAATCCGCAATTGTTTTTTTATTGATTTCCAGAAGTTTTTTTTCCTCCTCATTCAGTTCATCAAACTTCTTATTATATTTTAATGGATTTGGCATTTAGTTTTTAAAATTCAATTATAACGCCAAGTTTTGAAATCTGTGTTAAGCAAGTATTACAATTATTTGAATTTTGTGGAAAAGAAGATTGTTAATAAAAAATTATAAGTCAATATGATTGTATAATTTTAACTGATAATTCATTTAAGTTGTTGATTAATAGTGTTTAATAAGAATGAATTAATAAGATCTTGTTTGATGTTGAAAGACTTGATTTTTTGAGTTTCCATCCTCGAGCTTCCATCTTCCAAGCTTAAAAAAGCCTTATCTTTGTAAAAAATTATAATATGGGAGTAGCAGATATGTTATTTAAACGTAAAAAAGAATTAGCAGAAAAGAACCTGAAAGATGGTAAAGAATATATGGAAGAGTATGGTAAAAGAGAAAGCGTTGTGCAGTTACCAAGCGGCTTGCAATATGAAATTATTACTGAAGGTGATGGAGCAAAACCAGGTCCTAAATCTACTGTAAAATGCCACTATCACGGAACTACCATTTCCGGTAAAGTGTTCGATAGCTCTGTAAAAAGAGGTACACCTGCATCTTTTCCTTTAAACAGAGTAATTTCAGGTTGGACAGAAGCACTTCAGTTAATGCCGGTTGGAAGTAAGTGGAGATTGATTATTCCACCGCATTTAGCCTATGGAGATCAGGAAATCAGCAAAGAAATCGGACCCAACAGTACTCTTATTTTTGAAGTTGAATTGCTGGATATTAAATAATCCTTCTTAAAAATAGATTAAAAATTTACCTGATTTCAGGTAAATTTTTTTATTTGTGTTATATTCGTATTGATAATTGTAAAGAAGAAGAGGAAAATGAAGGAGATACAATATATCAATCCTGCACAAAAAAATGACTGAATGAAAAAACTTTTTTACCTTTTGATTGTTTTCGGGCTTCTTACTTCCTGCGTTTCCAGGAAGAATCAGGCTATTCAGCAGAATATTCTTACGTTGAAAGACAGCTACTGCAAGGCTCCGTTCAAATATAACTACAGTAATAAAGTTCCCTCTCACAATTCTGATTCCATTTTAGCGGCCAATAAAGAATTAAAAGAGATTTTTTCCGATCAGAGTATCCTGATATTAAATGCACTGGATAACCTGGATGAGGTTCATGAAATTATTGATCTTAAAAAAGACTCGTCCCTTGCTTCCCAGATTAAAGTTTTACAGCTAAAGACAAAAATAAACAGTAAAATAACGATTGCTCTTACGGAATTGGATGCTGTGGCCGCAGAATTTGACTGTGAAGGAGAAAGAGTAGCACAGATCGGAAATTATGTGGATAACCTAAATTCGTCAAGAAATAATAAACTGATCCTTTATTCCATTATTGCCGGAGCAGCAGCTTCCATAGCGGGAGGAATTGTACATGATGAGGGCTGGAGTAATGCTATTGACATCGGCGGAGGGGTTCTGGGAGCGGGTTTTGGTCTGGCGACCCTTAATCCAAAAGGGAAAAAAGTGGAGTTTATCCATCAGAGAAATCTTTTGAGAGATATCTGGAGAGAAAAGTTAGAATCTCCCAATTTTCCTCCTTTCATCTGGTATATGTACACAGAGAAAAAATTTTCGAACAGAGAAGAACATTCCATTATCGGGAATATGAAAATGAGATGGCTTCACTATCAGTTTGATGACAATAAAGAAACGGCAGATACATCTGTTATTTTCAGTGATGGCGGATTTTACAGGGCAGATGATCTTCATAACCGTGCGGCCATGCTTAATCAGATGCAGTCTGCAACACGTACCATCAATCAGAACATCAATTATTTATTACTTGATCTGGATAAATTAATCCTTTAAGAAAAATTTAACTGTAATAAATTTTGTTACAATTAAAAAATGTGTATATTTGCACTGTAATTACAATGAACAATACAAGATTTGCTACGGCAGTACATATTATGACCTTATTGGCCAAAAGTCCTCAGGAGTGGCTTACTTCTGACTGGATGGCGGGTAGTATCAATGTGAATCCGGTGATCGTCCGAAAGGAGATCAGTGTGTTGAAAGAAGCAGGCCTGATTATCAGCAGACAGGGAAAAGAGGGAGGAAGCCAGCTTGCAAAAAATGCAGATGTGATTACAATTTCTGAGATCTATAAAGCCGTAAAAAATACAGAAGTATTAGGGAAAAAAAATCAGAATCCTAATCCGGCATGCAGTGTTGGAAAAGAGATTAACAATCATTTAAATACTTTATTTGAAGAAACAGATCGTTTGGTGGTAAACTTTTTAGGAGACAAGTCATTACAAGAATTCACTGACCAGTTCGGATAAAATTTTTTATCTTTAAATGTAACAAAATTTATTACAATTTAATTAAAAATAAAACATTATGAAAAAAGTAGCAGTAATCGGTGCAACAGGATTTGTAGGAGCACACGTGGTATCAGAATTAGCAGACAGAGGATATGCTGTAGAAGCATTGGTAAGAGATGCATCCAAAGTAAAAACACAGGAAAATGTAACCGCAAAAAGCATTGATGTCAACAACGTAGATGAATTGGCTGAAGCACTGAAAGGAAGCGATGCCGTAATCAGTACATTCAATGCAGGATGGACGAATCCTAATCTTTACAACGATTTTTTAAATGGTTCTGAAAATATTCAAAAAGCAGTAGAACAATCAGGAGTAAAAAGACTGATCGTAGTAGGAGGAGCAGGAAGCCTTTATACACCGGATCATGTACAAATTGTAGATACTCCGGATTTCCCTGAAGCTTACAAGCCGGGTGCAACAGCAGCAAGAGATTATTTAAACAAAATCAAAGAAAATAATACGTTGGACTGGACCTTTTTCAGCCCAGCTGTAGAAATGAATCAGGCGAACGTAGGGGAAAGAACAGGAAAATACAGAACTTCACTGGAAACTCCGGTATTTGATGAAAACGGAAGAAGCCGTCTATCTGTAGAAGATGTAGCTGTAGTTTTGGTAGATGAATTAGAGCAGAACAATCACATCCGTGAACGTTTTACAGCAGCTTACTAACATAAAAAGACAGAAATGATACAAAAGAAATTATGGTCGTTATTGGCCTTATTAGGATTTATCAGCATTTTCGCAGGGAATCTTAAAGTGAAAGTTTATAATCCGGGAACCAAAGCTATTTTTCCTATTACTTCTACCATTATTTATGGAGATAAAGATGCCATACTTGTAGATGCTCAGTTTCAGAAGCAGTATGCCGAGCAGCTCGTGAAAGAAATAAAGGCAACAGGGAAAAATCTGAAAACCATTTTTATTTCTCACAGTGATCCTGATTTTTATTTTGGACTGGATGTTATCAAAAAAGCCTTTCCTAGCGCAAAGATTATCTCAACTGCTCAGACAGCCTATTTGATCTCAGCTTCAAAAGATGATAAAATGGGCGTGTGGAAACCACAGTTGAAAGCAGATGCTCCATCAGAAATTATTGTTCCTGAAGCAGCTGTTGCAATTCCTGATCTTGAAGGTCATACAATTGAAATCAGACAAAATCCGGAAGATCCGGCACACAGTTTTCTTTGGATTCCTTCCATTAAAACTATTGCAGGCGGAATTTCAGTTTCGGTAGGTTCACATCTTTGGATGGCAGATACACAGAATGTAAAAGCAATTGATCAATGGATCGGGCAGATTGATGCTATGAAAGCATTGAAACCGGAGCAAGTTATTCCTTCCCACTTTGCAGAACTTTCTACGTCACCAAAATCTCTTGATTTTGTGAAAAGCTATCTGGAAAACTATAAACAGGCAGTCACTGAAAACAAAACGTCTTCTGCTGTTGTAGATTTTATGGTTAAAAAATATCCTGATCTCCATGGAAAAGATGAGTTGGGAATGGGAGCAAAAGTTTTCTTTGGCGAAATGGCTTGGGATCTGAGATCTCCATATCCGGCAATCGGACATCAAGTGGAAGTGGATTTTGGAGCTGTAAAATTCCTTCTTGATTTTAAAGATAACAAAACAATGACGTTTACAGGAACAGCCGGAAGTTCAAAAAACAGTACTGATACTGTAGAATATACGGCTGTAGAAGTAGCAAAAAATGTTTTTATGGTCTATTGGCATGAGCCACACCTTGGTTTTAATGTAACCCATATTCAGGATTATAATAAAAATATTATCTATTCAAATATTGCAGGTCCTGATGGTACTTTTACCCATCCGAAAGGAACTCTTAAGATTTTGAACCATTAAGATTTTTTGAATGATTGAAGCTGATTTAAGGAAAATAAAAGAAAGACTCTGCTTAAAGCGAAGCTCATCTTAATATTCTTACAACCTTAATAGAACCTTAATGGTTTAAAAATTTCATCATCAACAAAAAAGGCCGTTCTATGTGAACAGCCTTTCTTTTTATAAATTCATAAACAATTTCGGATTAATCGGAGTATTGTTTTTGTGTACTTCATAATGCAGATGAGGTCCTGTAGATCGTCCTGAATTTCCGGATTTGGCTATTACCTGACCTACTTTTACTTTATCATTTACCTTAGAAACAAGTTGTGATAAATGTCCGTATAGCGTAGCCAATCCATTTCCGTGAGAAACAATCACGCAGTTTCCATAACCTCCTTTCTGTCCGGAAAAAATAATGGTTCCGGCGGCGGCGGCTCTTACATCAGAGCCATAGGCAACAGCAATGTCCAATCCTTTGTGGAACTGCATCTGATCAGCTTCAGCAGGGGCATTGTTTTTTTCAGCAACCGCTGTTTTGGTTGTTGTGGCTCCGGCAACCGCTTTTGTTGTAGTAGAAGCTGGGGCAGCAGCCACTGGAGCCGCTTTTGGAGTAACCATCACTTTTACTTCCCTTTTGTTTCCATAGCTGTCGGTAAGCTCGATAATTTTCTCAACAGGTTCAGCTTTTACTTCAGGTTTTGGAGCTGCAGCAACTGCCGGTTTAGCTTCCGTTGCAATACTTGTTTTTACAGAAGCAAAAACAGTTTTGAATGGAATAGGATTTTTTCTCACTCCGAAATTGGAAGAAATATATCCGTCAGTAGGCATTCCTAATGGAACCTGCATCAGTTTTTTCTGAAGATCCATCAGATACTGGCTGTATCGGTTAGCTTGTTTGGAAAGATAAATAGAATTTGAAATACTGTCCTGGTTGAGCATCATCAGTTTTTCATTGGTAATGTCTTTGGACTTCAGGAAGGAGTTGAGTTGAGCAACAGTCTGATCTACAAGGGTAAGATCAGTTTTCATTTTTAAATAATCTACACTGTCTTTTTCAGTGTTTATTTTTACAAGGTTCACTTCGTAGGTTTTGTCATCTCTTTCGGAAAAGAGCTTTGCAATGAATACACCTTGTGCAAAAACTACTAGTAAAAGTCCTCCCAGGAGAATGTTTACGTTCTTCTTGCTGTTTAGAAATTTTTTCATATTTCTTCTCTTAGTAAGTTAAAACGGTTTTGAAGCTGCAAATTTAATTAAAAATAACCTTTGTGAGTTATTTTTAATTAAAATTCAGTTTTTTCTGTATTTAACGGCTAATTAGCTATTTAATTGTGTTGAAGTGTTAATTTTTTCAGAAAATGGCTTTTATCATAGTTTCAAAGCCCGCGTTACGTCTTTGTTTTAATATCTTTGCAGTTCACATTCCAATTATGGCTAAAAAGAAAATTATTTCAGAATCTTCGAATCCAAAAAAGAATAAAAAGGATATTTCTGTAGGAGTTGTAGGGAGCGGAAGTTTTGCAACCGCTATCGTAAAAATGCTTGTTGAAAACTGCAAAATAGTACACTGGTGTGTAAGAAGTGAATTTGTAAAGGGAGCCATTGAGCTTCGCGGACATAACCCAACTTATCTTACAGCAGCACATTTTAATCTTAAAAGTTTAAAACTGACAACAGATATTAATGAACTGGTTTCTGCCTGTGACGTTATTGTGCTGGCAACTCCGTCTATCTATCTGTCTGATACACTGGATAAGATGACCTGTGATTATTCAGATAAGATCTTTATTTCTGCAATTAAAGGGATTATTCCTAAAGTAAATGATGTGGTAGCGCATTATCTGCGTGATGAATTTAAAATTGGTTTTAGAAACCAGGCCGTTATTGCAGGCCCTTGTCATGCTGAAGAGGTGGCTATGGAAAGACTTTCTTATCTTACTATTGCGACAGTAGAAGATGAGATTGTTGAAAAACTTGAAGGAATCTTCAGTTCAGACTTTATCAAGGTACACACAAGCAAAGATATTTTAGGAAATGAATACAGTGCAATCCTTAAGAATATTTTTGCCATCGGGGCGGGAATAGCAAGTGGATTAGGGTATGGGGACAACTTTACAGCAGTATTTGTTTCCAATGCTATCCGTGAAATGGAAACTTTCCTTGAAGCAATCTACGAAGCACCTAGAGATGTGAATGAAAGCGCTTATCTGGGTGACCTTTTGGTAACAGCCTATTCACTTTTCTCAAGAAACAGAAACCTTGGAAACCTGATTGGAAAAGGATATACGGTAAAATCTGCTATTCAGTCTATGAACATGGTAGCAGAAGGATATTACGCTGCTGATTCCATTTATCAAACAGCGAAACAAAAAAATCTTAAACTCCCGATTATCGATACAGTCTATGCTATTCTGTATGAAGGTAAAAATGCTGAAAAGCAGTTTAAAAAGCTGACTGCAAAATTGAATTAAAAAACAGGACCTTAGAATTAAGGTCCTGTTAAACATAAATAATTAAACTTAAGCATTTCCCATGCTTAAGTTTTTTTTATAGACTCATCTTAGTAATGACAAGTGCTAATGATGATCTCACATTCAGATTGCTGGCTGTAAAGCCGTTTCCTGAATCAAATTCAAATTTCTGACGAATAGTGGTTGGAGAAGCTAAGACTAAAAAATAACTTCCCTGATAAAATGTAAAAGAACTGGATAGCTGACACATTCTGTTGGTTTCCGTGATGGTTGCGCTGGTAGCAGAATTAATCAGATAAGATCTTGTACAGGTGAAATTCTGGCCAAGATACTGGGTATTAGCTGTTCCGTTGTTGTTATTTGCATTACTGGAATCCACAGAATACCGTACAATATAAGTTCCGGCGGGCAGCGTAATCGTGGAGTTATCTGCACCTAGTGAAGCTCCTGTAATTTTATTTGAAGTTACCGTAAAGTTCCCTAATGTATTATTCGTGCTTCCGGTAGGGATAAGTACTCCCGAACTGATAAGCAGAGACATGATCTGAGGTTCAGAACCTGAAACGATAATACGCTGCCATTGATTTCTTACCCAAACATAATATCCTTTGGGAAAAGTAGATGCTCCTCCGCTATTGTAGATGATAAGTCCATCTGCAGGATTGGCGATAGGAGTTGAAGTACTGTTCAGAGCAAGCAGGTCATATTGCGGAAAAAGAACCCCTTTATTGGAAGAATTAATGTCCAGAACGCTGCTGGCATTCGGTGTATTTGTATTGATACCAACTTGTGCATTTGAGAAAATACTCAACAGTATCATACAGGCTATGTAAATAGATGTTTTCATTGTGCAATAGATTATTGATTAAGTGCTGATCTTTGAATGTCAACTTTAGCATTCGTAATGATTATTTCTCCGTTATTAGGAGCTGTTCCTCCTGATCCGTTCTGATAAGTTCCTCCTGCATCATGAGCAATGGCAGGAACTAAAAGAATTGGAGCTGTTGAAGTAGTTACAAAGGAGAAGCTCATATTCAGCGTATGAGTCTTATTACTGGCAATCGATTGTGCATTAATGCTAATGGTTTTCCCATACTGATTTCCGGTAGACGGGTCAATAAGTTTTACAAGATACTGATGCAGATGAACAGAAGTTCCCCCGATTCCGGCAGTACTGCTCTCAAGAGCTGTTCTGATGTTCAGGCATACATTCACCAGATAACCACTGTTTCCGGGAAGAGTGATGACTCCTGTAGAGGTATTGTATAAAGCTCCGATATCATTGGATACTACAGTAAAAGCAGCATCATTGAAATTTTTGTAAGTCCCGTTGGCAAGGCCTCCCAATACAGCATAATCAGTAGTACGCTGAAGCATCATATAACTTACCAGATTATAAGTATCGGAAAGCTGGGTCCATCTGCTGTTTTTCCAGATATAAAGACCTGGACTGATAGAATTTCCTTTATTGTACACAACCAGTCCTTCTGCCGGATTATTTACCGGTGAAGTATTACTCAATATGTCTACAATATCCACTCTTGGAAGAAGCACTCCCTTGTTGGTAGATTGTGAAACTTCAAGAACCGCAGAGCTGTTCACTGAAGATTTCCCAATAGCAACCTGTGCATATATGGTCTGAGCTATAATCAATAATAGCAGCATGTAATATTTTTTCATATTCATTCTTTTAAAGCTGAGATATTTTAATATAAGAACCGGTTGGGATCACATTCACAAGATCGTAGAATGTACTGTTCTGCATTCTTCCAAGGTTTAATCTGAGCCCTCCTATAATATTGGCATTGGCATTAGCAGGAACCGTGTAATAATAAGACCAGGTGGCAAGATGATTGGTATTGATCTTAGAAACAATAGGAACTTCTTTTCTAGTAGCCCCTCCTCCGGTAAAGGTATTCGTTGTATTATTATAGGTATCGTTGATAAAATCTATAAAATATCCCATCAGGTAATAAGAGCTTCCTGAAAGTGGAGCTGTCCCTCCCTGTCCCGATGGATTTTCCTGAGGTGAATTTAAATTCAGGTTAACCTCTACCAGATAATTTCCTTGTGGAAGAATCAGGGAATATCCTCCGGCAGTGTTCGGAAGAACTTTGAATCCGCTAATGTTTGAAACTCCGGAAACGGCTGGATTATTAACCATAAGCTGAGTGCTGGCACCGGCTATAGCATTGTCTAGAGCAGATAAAGATCCGGTAAAATCAAGATAGGCAACCTTTGGCGTATTTTGAGCATCAATGGTGCTTTGCCATGTATTGTTTGTCCCATTAAAAAAATGAAGAGCCTTGTTGTTGCTGTTGGTCCCTCCATTAAATCCAATGAGCGCATTGGCAGGAGAGGCAACAGGACTCGTTGTGCTGCTTAGGTTAGCAATATTCAGGTTGGGAAATAATAATCCTTTATTACCTCCGGAAACGGTTACTGTAGGAGCTGTAGTGTAGCCACTGCCTCCGTTGTTAATGGTGATACCTGTAACCTGACCATTGGAAATGGTCGCTGTAGCACGGGCTTTTGATCCTCCGTTAACAATAGATCCTCCTCCAAAGAAATTGATTGTTGGTACAGCAGTATAGCCACTGCCTCCGTTGCTGATGGTAATCCCGGTAACTGCTCCTCCTGAAATGGTGGCTGTAGCTGTGGCTGGGGTTCCATTGAAGTTCTCAATGTGCAGAATAGCACTGGGGTCTGGTGTGGACGTGTTAATTCCTACACTTCCGCTTTGGGCAAAAGCCACTGTCGCGAATAGTGTACTCACGAAGTTAATGATTTTCATCTTTAGTATGTTTACGAAATAATTTTAATTAAATACTTATTGGAATATGTATTAAATCAATTGAAAGGTACGTAAAAAAATCAGCCATGCAATATGTTATGTATAGAATTATATCTATAATATTATGTATTTATCAATCAATAGTGAGATTATTTAAATTTAATGTAATGATTTATCACTTATTGTTGATAAAGTGTGATGGCGTAAATGGTTATGGTTATAGTGTTTAATATGATGAACTTAAATAAACTTAAATTTTTATAAAATTTCATCCCTGAAAAAACAATCAATTAGTTACCATTCAGTGAATTAAAAAAAATAAAAATTTAACATTTTTGTAAACAAATGTTTTACATTATCAATCATTTCAATAATAGTTTATTGAAATTTTCCATTGTTTTTTGTTGTGTGTTAAAGAAGTATTTTTGAGTGAAAAAATAACGTGTTAAAATCGTTAAACGCGTTCTGGTTTTTAAAACTTTTCCCGAAATTTGAAGTAAAATTTTAAAATTATGTCACAATCGCTTACAAGCAGAACACCGAAACCTAAATACGACGTTGTACTGATAGGCGGAGGAATCATGAGCGCCACTTTAGCAACGCTGCTTCATGAATTTGATCCAAATCTGGAAATTGCAATCTTTGAAAGACTTGGAAGGTTTGCCAAAGAAAGTACTGCAGCATGGAACAATGCCGGAACAGGGCACTCCGCATTTTGTGAGCTAAATTATACGCCGGAAAAACCGGATGGATCTATTGATATCACCAAGGCAGAAAGCATTGCAGAACAGTTTGAAATTTCAAAACAATTCTGGGCTTATCTGATCACCAAAGGGTATATTCATGAGCCGAAAGAGTTTATCAATTCATGTGCCCATATGAGCCTGGTATTCGGAGAAAAAGATGCTGAATATCTTAGAAAACGTCATGATAAAATGGCAGAATCTGTACTCTTCTCAGGAATGGAATTTTCTACAGATCATGATAAACTGAGGGAATGGATTCCTTTGGTGATGAGTAAAAGAAATCAGTCTGAAGTAATGGCAGCAACGAAGATGGATATGGGAACGGATGTTAACTTCGGAACATTGACAAGAAAAATGGGAAGACACCTTCTGGAAGATTCTAACGTAGAGGTTTTCTTATATCATGAAGTAAAAGACATCAGCCCCAGAGAAAGTGGTAAATGGGAAATGAAAGTGAAAGACAGGATTCATAGCCATAAACAAGAGGTCGTTGCTGACTTTGTATTTATCGGGGCAGGAGGATATGCACTTCCGTTACTGGACAGTTCAGATATTAAAGAAAGTGAAGGATATGGAGGTTTCCCGGTTTCAGGGCAATGGCTGGTAAGTCATAATCAGGAGCTGGTAGAAAAACACCATGCTAAAGTATATACACAGGCTACGGTGGATGCTCCGCCAATGTCAGTTCCACACCTTGATCTTAGAATCATTGATGGTAAGAAAGCTCTTCTTTTCGGACCTTTTGCAGGGTTCTCAACCAAATTTTTAAGAGAGGGAAGCTATCTCGATCTTCCTGAAAGTGTGAACACCAAAAATTTAAAATCACTTTTCGGAGCATGGTGGCATAATATCCCTCTTACGAAATATCTTATCCAGCAGGTTGCGATGACGAAATCTCAGAGAATGCAGCATTTAAGAGAATTTATCAAAGATGCCAAGGAAGAGGACTGGGAATTGAAAGTAGCAGGACAAAGAGTTCAGATCATCAAAAAAGATGAAAAAGATGGTGGTAAACTGGAATTCGGGACTGAAGTGGTTGTGAATAAGAGCGGAACGATTGCGTCTTTATTAGGCGCTTCACCGGGAGCATCTACAGCAGTATATGCCATGCTGAATGTGCTGGAAAAATGTTTCCCGGAAAAACTGAATGGAGAATGGAAAGAGAAATTGCTTGAAATGATTCCTTCCTACGGACAAAAACTGGCCGCAAACCCGGAACTGACCCATGAAGTAAGGCATTATACAAAAGAAAAATTAGAATTAGAATATTAACATCACTAATGAGCAATGAGGAATAAAGGCTATTACTCATTGCTCATTACTTATTACTCATAAAAAGGTGGAAGAAATAATTGTAAAACCAGTTATTGCAAAGGAAATCCTGGAATCTCTTCAGGCGAAAACAGAAGAGGAGAAACAGGTTATTGTACACTGTTGTTTTCCCGCATCACCATTTTTAGGAAACCTGATCAGGATCTGGCATTCAACCTATCTTTTTGATAACCAGTCTGAGCATAGAAGCAAGCTGATTCATGCGGAAAATATTTCAATTTCTCCCTACTGGACACCGGTTCCTTTTATGAAAGACTTTTGGTTTACCCTTATATTTTCCGGGCTTCCTAAAGACTGTAAAAGTTTTGATCTGAAAGAAGTTATTCATGAGGAAGGAGGCTTTTTTGTAGAATCAATCAAAAGAAATTCTTCTGATGTGTATCGTGTGAAAATATCAGAATCCTATTAATATGAAAGTAAGGGAAGAAAAATTAGAACAGATTATTCATTGGGCTGAAAACAATCCGGATATCCGTGTTGTTCTCCTGACCAGTTCATTGGTAAACCCTTACGCTCCTGTAGATGATTTTAGTGACCTTGATATAGAACTTGTTTTTGAAAACAGAACAACCTATGAATCCGGAAATGAATGGATAAAACTTTTTGGTGATCCTATTTCCATGATTGAAGAAGATGATCGTGTTTTTGAAGGAAAGCATGCAATGAAAATGGTTTTGTATAAAGATCATGTGAAAGTTGACTTTAAGCTGTATCAGGTAGCAGAATTTATAGAAGAAATCAATCAAGAAACTCTTCCCGAAGATTGGGATGTAGGGTATAAAGTTTTACTGGATAAAGATAACCTGACTGAAAACCTGAAGTCCCCGACATATCAGTCAGTCATGATTCAGAAGCCAACGGAAAAAGAGTTCCGGCAGCTGATCAATGACTTCTGGTGGGATACAACCTACGTTGCAAAGTGTTTGAAGCGCGGAGATATTTTTTATGCTAAATTTATGTCTGAAAATATTCTTCGTACAGATTATCTCGTCCCTTTAATTGAATGGTTTATTGCAGGAAATCATAACTGGAATACTATCACAACCAATAAACACGGAAGACTTTTCAAAAAATACTTATCTCAGGAACTATGGAGTACGATAGAAGCTACTTTCTCTGATAGCAATATTGAAAAAAACTGGCAGGCCTTGTCTGCATATGCAGATCTGGTACATGAGCTGGGAACTTCACTGGCTGAAAAGTTTCATTTTATCTATCCGGAAAAGCTGGAAAATGAGATCAGAAACTATCTTAAGGAAGTACAGACAAAGTCTTAATTTCAGGCAAATTCATTCTGTCTGATAAGGTTTTCAATACAGTATTCTGCAATAGCTGTAATGGTAACAAACGGATTGACACCAATAGTTCCCGGAATTAAAGACCCATCCAGAACATACAGATTCTCATGATCTTTTAGTTTTCCATATTCGTTGGTAGCTTCACCTAAAACGCACCCGCCAAGCGGATGATAACAAATATCTGCACCAAAGCCGTTATTGAAAAGTAAATGACTTCTGGTTCCTCCATTAGCCTTATTCATTTTTCTGATAAAGTATTGAGCATTTTCTTTCATTTTGGCAGTATTGCTTTCATTCCAGTTCAAGGTAAGAGATTTGTTGGCTGTATTGTAAGCAACTTCTCCCTTTTTATCAACCCTGTTGATCAGCAGATACAAAGCTGTAGCGACATCCATTCCCATAGGTAAAGGAGCAATTTCCGTGAAAAACGGATGCTCAGGATCATCCCAGTTATCAATTCCTCCCACAGGAATTGTGGATTGCTTAGCTCCCGTGCCTCCTGATAAAGGTTTTACCCAATTTCGTCCCGTCATAAAGTTTCCGTTATTTCCCCAGTTTTTACCAATCTTTTCATGGACAGGAAATCCGTTCTCTGCATGGGATTGCAACAGAAGCTGTAATGTTCCCATGGTTCCTGCGGAAAGAATCAGTTTTTTACAGTTGAAAACTTTCTGAGCAACCAGAGCTCCGGAGGTATCAATCTGCTGCACATTTAATGTATAGCTTTTATCATCATTCATTTGAATAGTCTGCACACAGTGAAGATCAAGAATCTCCAGATTTCCGGTCTCAAGAGCTTTTCTGAGATAGGTTTTATCTAAACTGTTTTTCCCATAGTTGTTTCCGTAGATCACTTCAGTATTAAGAGCAGAACGCGGGACTTCATTCCTGAATTCTTTTTCCATATACTTAAAATCATACACATTGGGAACTCTTATCGTCTTGAAACCAGCCTTGTGAGCCTCTTCTTCACCTACCCGTGTGAACTTATAATAAGGACAGTCTTTCAGAAACTGTTCATCAATAACATTTACTTTAAGTTCTTCCCGTACCAGAGGGAAGTAATGATGGTAAAACTTTTCCGCATCAAGATCTGGGAAAACTTCTTTGAAATAACTTTCTTTGGGAGTAACGGCCATTCCTCCATTCACCAGAGAACCTCCGCCAACACCTCTTCCTACCCAGATATTAATATGATCAAAATCCAGACGGTCCAGTATTCCTGTAAAAGGAGTCAGAGAGAAAATATTCATAAAAGGAGCAATGCTTTTCTTTTTCAGCCATGCAGAACTTTTCCCGGGTTTCAGCAGATTGGAAAAGGGAATTCCTGCTTTTTCCCAGTTAAGACCCATTTCAAGGATGATTACTTTTTTTCCGGCTTCACAAAGACGCAGGGCAGATACAGCACCTCCGTAGCCACTGCCAATAATGATAATCGGAACATCATCGTATTCCTTTATCTCATTGTTTGTTCTTGCTTTAGCGTGAAGTAATTCGGATTGAAGAAAATAAAATCCTGATATCGCCAAAGCACTGGTCTTAATGAAGCTTTTTCTGTCCATGAGCTTTGTTTTTCAAAAAGTATGCTAGAGGTGCAGGCTCGTATTTTATTTATTACAGATTATATTTTTTATTACAATTTTAACTTTTATTGTTTCGGAAATTCATAGTTTTACTTATAATTTTAAATTCATGAAAAAATATATAATACTCTTTTTACTGCTTCCGTTATGGGCTTTTTCTCAAAAAAAGATATCAAAAGAAGAAAAAGAGGTACAGAAATTTCAGAAAGAACTGAATGCAGAATATTTCAATCCAAAAGAAACTCCATTAAGAGAAGATAACCTTAAAAACTTTAAAGGACATCCTTTCTTTCCTTTTGATGCCAAATACAGAGTTACGGCACAATTTGTCCAATCAAAAGATACCCAACCCTTCGATCTTCCTACGTCTTCAGGAAAAACAAAGTCGTATCAGGAATATGGAAAAGCAACATTTACACTGGATGGAAAGCCTTATACCGTTACTTTATACCAGAGTCTGGATTTGATCAAACAGGACAAATACAAAGATTATCTTTTTCTTCCTTTCCGTGATGCTACCAATGAAAAAGAAACCTATGGAGGAGGGAAATATATGGATTTAAAAATTCCGAAAGGAAATACGATAGTGCTTGATTTTAACCAGTCATATCATCCTTTCTGTGCCTATAACGCTTACGATTACAATTGCCCTATTGTTCCTGAGGAAAATAAACTTCCCGTGGAAATCCGTGCCGGGGTAATGTATGAAGATGTCTACCATCACTAATATTATGATACACTTAGAATTCTTTAAACAGGAAGATCTCTCTGGGATAAGCTATGCTCTGGATGAAAATCAGATGCGCTTTACTGCAACTGCCCAACAGGCTTTACAAAGCATCAGTGAACGTAATGATGAAGACGCATTTCCGGTGACCATATTTGAAAATGATGCAGCCGTTGGTTTTTTTGTCCTTGATTTTGGGAATGATAAACTTGAGCTTACCGATAATAAAAATTCAGTTTTATTACGCTCTCTATCTGTGAATCCTCAGATGCAGGGAAAGGGAATTGGGAAAGCTGCCATGCTGGAAGTAGGTGATTTTGTCAGAAAGCACTTCAATACCTGTGATGAAATTGTATTGGCAGTAAACCAGAAAAACAATTCTGCTTATCATATTTATCTTCAGGCTGGATACATTTATGATGGCAAAACCAGAATCGGAAGAAGTGGTCCCCAATACCTGATGTACAAAAAACTTTAATAAAATTTTAAAATCATAATTTTTTATCTGCTGATATCTTTCCATAACTTTGAGTAACATCAAATTACAAAACATGGAAATATCACTTCAAAATCAGGTGGCTGTAGTTACAGGAGCTTCCAGTGGAATTGGTTCAGGGATTGCAAAATCATTAGCATCAGCTGGGGCAACAGTCATTGTTAATCATTCTTCGGAGAGATCTGCTGAAGAAGCTAAAACCGTTTTAAAAGAAATAACGGATGCAGGAGGAAAAGGAATGACCTATCAGTGTGATGTATCCAAGGAAGATCAGGTGGTCAGAATGTTTCAGGATGTTGTTTCTGAGTTTCAAACCGTTGATATCCTGATCAATAATGCAGGGATTCAAAAAGATGCAAAATTTACTGAAATGACTTTGGATCAATGGAATGCTGTCATAGGCGTTAATCTGACGGGACAGTTTCTATGCGCAAGAGAAGCCATTAAAGAGTTTCTTAGGAGAGGAATAGATCCTTCACGTTCTGTGGCTTGTGGAAAAATCATTCATATCAGTTCAGTACACGAAATTATCCCTTGGGCCGGACATGCTAATTATGCATCCAGTAAAGGCGCCGTAAGAATGCTCATGCAAACCCTTGCTCAGGAATATGGAGCAGATAAAATCCGTGTGAATTCTATTTGTCCGGGTGCCATCCAGACTCCTATTAATCAAAATGCATGGAGTACTCCGGAAGCCCTCAATTCCCTTCTTACTCTGATTCCTTATAACCGAATCGGACAGCCGCAGGATATCGGAAACCTGGCAGCATTTCTTGCCAGTGATCTTGCCGATTATATAACGGGAGCCAGTATTTTTGTGGATGGTGGAATGACCACGTTTGAAAGTTTTTCTACGGGAGGGTAGAGGAATTCAAAGTTCAAAGTTCAAAATTTAAAGTTTAAAGTTTTGAGGTTGTTCTCAGAGCTTGAATCAAATGTATAGTACTCATTGCTCATTATTCATTACTTATAATTATCGCTTATGTCAGAAAAACAGAGAATTTCAGATGTTTCATGGAAAAAATGGGGCCCCTATGTCAGTAACCGTGAATGGGGACTTGTTCGTGAAGACTATAGTGAAAACGGAGATGCCTGGAATTATACTGGTCATGATACGGCAGAAGCCAAAACTTACCGCTGGGGCGAGGAAGGAATATGCGGAATCTGTGATGATCTCCAGAAGCTGATATTTTCTGTGGGATTCTGGAACAAAAAGGATAAGATGGTCAAAGAACGGTTCTTTGGACTGACGAACGGGCAGGGAAACCATGGTGAAGATGTAAAAGAATACTTTTATTACATAGATTCCACTCCTACGCATTCCTATATGAAAATGCTGTATAAGTATCCTCAAAATACTTTCCCCTATGAAGAGCTGATAAAAACAAATGCAGCAAGAGGAAAAGAAGAACCGGAATATGAATTGATTGATACAGGGATTTTTGATCACAATGAATATTTTGACATCTTTATTGAATATGCAAAGGAAAGCCAGAATGATATTCTTGTCAGAATAACAATAGTCAATAAATCTGAAAAAGAAGCTCCTCTTTTACTATTGCCGACAGTTTGGTTCAGAAATACATGGAATTGGGGATATGATGACTACAAGCCTCAATTGTCTGCTGAAGATTCTGATCATATTAATGTCAGCCATAAGGATATTGAGATAAAAAATGTGTATGCAAAACAATCTTTAAAGACCCTGTTTTGTAACAATGAAACCAATAATGAAAGGCTTTACCAGTCTTCCAATGAATCAAAATACTGTAAAGACGGGATTAATAATTTTGTGATGACAGGAAATTCCCAGTCGGTCAATCCTCAGAATACCGGAACAAAAGCTTCTTTTTTCATTGATGAGGATTTTCAGGCCGGAGAATCTAAAATATTTGAATTCAGACTTACAGATAAGGATATAAGAGAACCCTTTAAAGATTTCGATGCTCTTTTTGAACAAAGACAGAAAGAAGCAGATGAATTTTATGCAGAAATCCAGAAAGGTATTTCTTCCGAAGATGAAAAACTGGTACAAAGACAAGCTTTTGCAGGAATGTTGTGGAACAAAATGTTTTACCACTATAATGTTGAAAAATGGCTGAAAGGAGATCCTGCAGAAATGCCTCCTCCAAAGTCCAGAGAGAAAATAAGAAACTACGACTGGAAGCATCTTAATAATGAACATATTATTTCCATGCCTGATAAATGGGAATATCCGTGGTATGCCACCTGGGATCTGGCGTTTCATACCATCAGTTTTTCACTGATAGATCCGGATTTTGCAAAACATCAGCTTAAACTTTTCCTGTTTGAATGGTATATGCATCCTAACGGACAGCTTCCTGCTTACGAGTGGAATTTCAGTGATGTGAATCCTCCGGTACATGCATGGGCCGTATTCAGAGTATTCAAAATTGATGAATACTTAAAAGACAAACCTGATCTGGAATTTTTGGAAAGTGCTTTCCAGAAGCTGTTGATGAATTTCACCTGGTGGGTTAACAAAAAAGACCTTAATGGCAACAATATCTTTGAAGGCGGCTTTTTAGGGCTTGATAATATTGGTGTTTTTGACCGGAATACTGTTTTACCAAACGGAGAACAGCTGGAGCAGTCGGACGGTACGAGCTGGATGGCGATGTTTGCCCTGAATATGATGAGAATTGCTTTGGAACTGGCTCTCTATAACAATGTGTATGAGGAAATGGCGATGAAGTTTTTCGAACACTTTCTGGCTATTGCCCATTCACTGGACAATATGGGTGATGAAAATTTCAGCCTTTGGGATGAACAGGATGAATTTTTTTACGATGCCATAGCTTCCAATGATGGAACACATATGTACCTGAAGTTAAGAACCATTGTAGGATTGATTCCAATGTTTGCCGTTGAGGTTATCGATGATGAAATGATTGAAAACCTTCCCAATTTCAAGAAAAGAATGAAATGGGTACTGGATAATAAACCGGAACTTGCCTCTTTGGTTTCAAGATGGGAAGTGAAAGGGCAGGATTCCAAACACCTTTTATCTTTACTTCGGGGACACCGTTTGAAAAGACTGCTAAGCCGGATGTTGAATCCGGATGAGTTTTTAAGCGATTATGGGGTGAGGGCTTTGTCCAAGGAATATGAAAACAATCCTTATACATTACTGCTGAATGACACGAATTATAGTGTAAAATATACACCTGCAGAAAGTGATAGCGGACTTTTTGGAGGGAACAGCAACTGGCGCGGTCCGGTATGGTTTCCTATCAATTTTCTTATTATTGATAGTCTTCAGCGTTTTTTCTTTTACTATAGCCCTGATTTTTTAGTGGAATATCCTACGGGAAGCGGAAACTATTCAAATCTGGATCAGATTGCAGATGCTTTAAACAAGAGGCTTGCCAAGATATTTTTGAAAGATGAAAATGGAAAAAGACCCGTTCATGGCCAGTATGAAAGATTTCAGACAGATCCGGATTTCAAAGATTATATCCTGTTCTATGAATATTTTCACGGTGATAACGGTCGTGGAGTAGGAGCTTCCCATCAGACAGGATGGACAGGACTTATTGCCAAAATTCTACAACCCCGGTTTTCCAAAAAAGAAATGGCAGAATCCGAAACGGAAATGCCGGATGATGTTGAAAAAACAAAAGAAAAGTAAGAAGACTAATGGGGCTTATTCAAATATCTGTTGTATAACCTCCAGTGAGGCGGGAGTTTTGAAATCCGTAATATGATAATGATAGTATACCAAAAGACTGTCAAGGAAATCTTTTCTTAAAGACGAATGGATTTTTGTGGAGTAAAAATCCTCTGCACAAAGGGCTTTTTTCCACAGCGTGGAAATTTCCTCATTGAAAAGCTGATGACATATTCCCGGGGAAAAAGTTCCCGTTTCAGGATCTAAAAACCTGCCTTCACTCAGCAAAGGAGCAACGCCCTGTATTTTTAAAAAAGCCAGCAAAAACAGAAGGTGTGCCTGATAATTTTTATGAGTCAGTTCACTGATAAAATGATTGATACCGGAATAGATCGGAATATTTTTATTCTCATACTTCAGAATATGACTTAGAAAATCTGAGATAAAGAAAATCACAGTATTGACCCTTATATCGGTGTAAATATCATTGTTTTTTACCAGTTCAAACTTTGAAACAGACGGTATACCGTTGCCTCTTGATGGATTTACAGAAAAATTAAGCTGGCTCAATGGCTGAAGCAGGGCTTTCTTTTTATTCTTTTTGGAATAAATTCCTTTCAGAAAATAGCTTTGAAAACCCTCTTCTTCTGTAAAACAATGCAATACAGCATCATTTTCTCCATATTTTATAAACGAAAGTAAAAAACCGTTTTGTGAATTCATTAATTAACCACTCCTATTTTGGCGGTAGCTTTATCAGACCCGTCTTCATTTGTCATCAGGACAAAATAAATCCCTGATGCTACTCTTGTTCCTTTCTGGTTATTAAGATCCCATTCATAATAACCTCCTCTTGCTACTGCAGAGTGAACTACATTTCCTGCAGCATCCACAATTCTTATATTGGTTTTTTCTGCCAGACCTTTAATCGTAACTTTTCCTTTGAAATTGGAATAAACAACAGGATTAGGGTACACCATAACGTCCCCGAAATTAGAGGTCACATCCGCAACATCTCCCTGATAGGTTACAATACCATTATATGTTACAAAATATACTTTCCCTGTTTTTTTATCAACTTTTATATCAGTAACACTATTTGTAGGAAGAGGTGAATTTTCCTTTGTAAAATGCTTTATGGTTCTCTGACCATCGGCAGAAAGGTAATAAACTCCACCGCCGTCAACAGATACCCATTTATAATCACCGGCATCTACTGCAATCTGCAGAATTGCTGATTCTCTGAAAAGTTCTTCACCCAAACCATTCTGCTCTATAACTATAGGCTCCACTTTAGGCTGGGCGCTTTTTATTTCTGATGCTGCATTAGGCATAACCCTTAGACCTCCATCTGTACCAATCCAGGCATCACCAGACTTATCAAATGCTACAGATAAAATCCCTCCTGAACTGTTAAATCCATTAGCTGTTCCCAGGATATAATCATTGTCGTCAGAAAGATTATTGGCATTTTTATAGTCATATACCCAGAAATTATTAGATCTCGGTAGTGGAGTCCATAACATATTTTCGTAGAAAACCGGTTTTTGTGTACCATCACTGGCAAGAACTATTTTCTTGATAAGAAAATCATCAGCTAATTTATCGTAGATTCCTATAGAAGGATTTCCATCATTGAAACCAAAAGACACAAAAAGATTACTCTGGGAGTCTGTAGCAAAACCTACAGGGCGTCTGTAATAAGGCTGTGCCCCGAGATTATAATACTTTACCATTTCAAAATCTTTGCTGGAAGCATTATATTTCATTTTGTACACCCCGTTATCAAACATCGTATAATTGGTGAAAAATACTTCATTATTACTAAGTGGACTTAACGTAGCATCTAGTACATTGATGGACTGTGGGTTATTAATGAAAAAAGAAGGATAGATCCATTCTGTACCGTTGAAATAATAAAATCCAGGTTTTTTAGGATTAATAGCCGGCTCGTTATAATTATTCGCTCTTGCTCCGGTAGAAACAAGGAGTTGGTTATTATCAAAAAGATTGATATTATACGCCAAATTGAAGTAAGGACCGGAAGGTTTATAAGTATTGTTACCTTCATCCTTGATTCCCGATAATACAGTTCCACCTAGAATTTTTCCACCGGCTGTTAGTGCAGTATTACATTCTTCACCAAGGCTTACCGCATTTTGTGATACTCCATTAATCCCATAGGTATATACTCTGTTATCGGTAACGGTAATACTATTGGAACTAATCACCACATCCCTGATTTTTTCAAAAGTAGTAGGAAGTTGTGTTGGGCTACCATTATTATAAATATAAGCTGCTGTAGCCGTTGAGAAAACCAGTTCTGATTCTGAATCTATATGTTTGAAAACTCCGGGAGCTTCCGTTGTCCAGGTAGAATATACCGGAAATGTAGTATTCATTTGATGGCTTTTCAATCCTGTATCTGTTACAGAATATACTTTATTTCCGAATATTGTGGCTTCATTACTTGCCTGGTAAACCCCGCCAGACAGGAAAAATGCTGAATCACCAAATTCTTTATTCTGCAGATTAAATATGGATAGCCCATATCCTACAGAAATTACCGCCTGATCTCCGGTTATGGAAATATGATTGATTTTTTTATTCCCGTTATATCCTGTAGCAATAGGAATATCAACAATATATTTGATCTCTTGTGGCGTGATCACATCCATAGATCCGTTTTCATAACCGATAAGCCCGGTTTTAGTCTGTGGATTATAATCAAAGGCTGTGATTCCGATATTGTGCAGACCATTGGCCTTGGATAACTTCGTAATTTCTCCTGTTGATATGGTATAATAGAATATTCCGTTTTCTGTAGCTGCAATGATTTTTCCATTGTCTTCTTTCATTGCTAAGATCTTGTTGTAAGAAAAAAGATCAGCCCATTTTTTGGATGAAATAACCTGAGCCTTTATCAGCTGCAGGGATGCTAAAATACCAAGAGAAATTATAGAGAGTTTTTTCATATTATGCGGTTATGCTGCTATCTATTACCTGATTGTTCCAGGAAATATGCTGTACGTTTTTGTTTGTATCAAAATAAAAATCTATTCTGCCCAAAAGAAGTCCTGCCCATCCAACCTGGTTGACAAGAACATTTTTGCCCTGTCTGTTGGTAAAAGATTGAGGTTCTGGTAAGAATGTATGAGTATGGCCTCCTAAGATAATATCAATATTTTCTGTATTGGCGGCTAAAATTTTATCGCTTATTTTATTAGGTTCATCTCTGTAGTCGTAGCCAATGTGTGAAAGGCAAATTACCAGATCACATTTCTGATCTTTTTTCAGGAAATCTGAATAATGCTGTGCTACATCAATAGGATTGGAATACACGGTTTCTCCATACTGTTTTTTGCCCACAAGACCATCCAGCTGGATTCCCACTCCGAAAATTCCTACTTTGATGCCATTCTTGTTGAAGATCTGATAAGGGGAAGTTTTCCCATCAAGAACGGTATTTTTAAAATCATAATTGGAACAGATAAAAGGAAACTTCGCATTAGGAAGCACTTTTAAAAACCCATCAAGACCATTGTCGAAATCATGATTTCCCATGGTAGAGGCATCATATTTCATCATGGACATTAATTTGAACTCCAGTTCTCCTCCGAAGAAATTAAAATAAGGAGTTCCCTGGAAAATATCTCCCGAATCAAGAAGAAGAACATTATTTTCCTGATTTCTGATTTGTTGAATTAAATTCGCTCTTCTTGCAAAGCCTCCCTGATTGGGATTTTTTGTATAGCTTGCATCAAAAGGCTCTATTCTGCTATGTTGGTCATTGGTATGAAGAATGGTCAGTTTATTTGCTGATTTTACATTTAGGATTTTTAATTCTTCCGCCATCATCATATTGGGAGCTAAAGCCATTGCTAAAGATCCACCGCCTATTGCTTTTAAAAAACTTTTTCTATCCATTATTTCTTCCCGATAAAATTTAAACGAACCTCAGAATTTGCCACAACTTCAGGGGATTTCTTAAAATAATCAATAAATAAATCTCTCATTTTAATCCCTGTTGCAATAGATTCTCCTTTTGCGAAGAACTTCATATTGTCTCCTCCCAGCGCAAGATAGTCTGAAGTGGCAATATAATAATCTTTTGCCGGATCTACTGTTTTTCCGTTGATTAAGGTTTTGATTACCTGTCCGTTATTTGTTTCAATGTATAAATGAGAAACAGGATTGTTGACCTGCGTTTTTGCATAATACTCAAAAAGCCCCTGTAAATCTGCTCCTTTCATTTTTACAATGACCACCTCATTTTCGAAAGGCATTACTTCAAATACATTTTTAAGTAAAATATCTCCTTTTCCGATAGTGGTACGGATTCCTCCGATATTGATCAGCGCAGCATCTACGTTTTGCTTAAGATGAGTTTTAATCCATTCATTACCTCCTTCAAACGTATAGTCAGCTAAAAGATTTCCCAGATTGCTGTTATCACCCTGCTTGGTAAGATCCACATTCGTGTGTGAGATCTTCTGGTTCATTTCTTTGTCCAGTTTCTGCTTATAAGGCTCAATAAATTTTACAAACTCCTCATCATTCTTTAGCTCATTATTAATAGAAATATTTTTCTGGGTCTTTACATTCACAAGCATCGGTGCAGAAGCCGTTTTGCATGCTGTAAGGGACGCCAGAGCAATTCCTAGTAACAAGAATTTATTTTTCATAATCTCTTTTAGTATATGCAAATATAACTATATGTATAATAAAACATTATTATTTATTACAAATTCTTACTGTAAATTATTAAATTTGGCAAAAATAATTCTAACAGATGAGCATTTTAAAAGGAGTAGGTGTTGCATTGGTAACACCCTTTAATGAAGATTTATCCGTTGACTTCGATAGTTTAACAAAACTTGTGGAGTACAATATCGACAACGGGACCAATTATTTGGTTGTATTGGGAACAACGGCAGAAGCCGCAACGCTTTCTGCTGAGGAGAAGAAACAGGTAATTGAGCATATCATTAAGGTAAATAATAAACGTCTTCCTTTAGTGTTGGGAATTGGCGGTAACGATACTCTTGATGTCAAGAAACAGATTGAAGAAGCAGACCTTTCTGCATTTGAAGCAGTACTTTCTGTATCTCCATATTATAATAAACCTAACCAGGAAGGTCTTTATCAGCATTATAAAGCGTTAGCTTCCACAGGAAAAAATATTATCATTTATAATGTTCCTTCAAGAACCGGGCAGAATGTAGAAGCAGATACCACGATTCGTCTTGCAAAAGAATTCCCTAATTTGTTTTTGATTAAGGAAGCTGCACCTAATATTTTACAGTACTTTGATATTCTGAGAAAGAAGCCTGAAGGTTTTTCCTTAGTTTCCGGAGATGATGAATATACATTACCTGTAACATTAGCGGGAGGTGATGGTGTAATTTCCGTAATCGGGCAGGCGTATCCTAAAGAATTTTCTACTATGGTACAACTTGCTTTTGAAGGAAAGGTAAAAGAAGCTTATGAAATCCACAATAAGCTGGTAGATATTACCCGTCTGATTTTTGCAGAAGGAAACCCTTGCGGTATTAAAGTAATATTGACAGAAAAAGGGATTATTAAGAATTATCTGAGACTTCCTTTGGTAAAGGCTTCAGAAGGTCTTCATGCAAAAATTAAGGCTGAAATGGCAAACCTTTAATAATGAACTGACAGGATGAATTTTAATCATGTTTTAAGACTCATCAGTCATCATTGAACAATATAAAGAGTGAAAAGTTTAGGCTTTTCACTTTTTTTAATCATCATAGTATAACAAATCATGAAATTAAAACAGGCAACAGCTGCAGATATCCCGTTGATTCAGGATCTTGCGCGAAGATCATGGGAAAATGCTTATGCAGATATTCTTTCGAAGGAGCAGATGGAATTCATGCTTTCTGAAATGTATTCTGAAACTGAAATTCTCAATCATTTCCAAAATCCGCATTATCACTATTACCTTATTCAGGATGAAGATAATGATTGCTATGAAGGCTTTATCGGATACGAGCATCATTATGAAGAAAAAACCACCAAGTTGCATCGCATTTATCTGGTTCCGGAGAGCAAAGGAAAAGGGTTCGGGAAAGAAGCACTCCAGTTTCTCAATGAGAAGGTTTATGAAAACGAAAACGATAGAATTATTTTAAATGTCAATAAATACAATTCTGCCAGAAACTTCTATGAATCCCAAGGATACAGGGTTTATGATGAAGGTGTTTTTGACATCGGGAACGGGTTTGTAATGGATGATTTTCTGATGGAATTTCTAATTCACAGATGAATGACTTAAAATTTTGTAACTTTATCCTGTAATTCTATAACAAGTGATTTCTTTTTTTAATTCATCTTTGCTTCAGAACCAAATCACTTATTACAATACATTCATATGCTTGGTTTTGAGCTGAATCAGCTTTTTATCAGTATATTTTTTTCATCCTTAGTGTTTAAATTCCTGTATTCAATAATACAGGAGTTTTTTCGTATATATCGCAAAAGTAAAAAAAATAATGCTATTTCACTTTTAAATGAAATAAATTATTATATTTACTAAATAAAACTGGCTTTATATCTACTAGGATGAAAATGTATGTTAAATTTGATTTCAATGCCCTCTGCAAAAAGGTATTGGACGAGAAACTAAAAGAACACGGGCTGAAGTACAGGTTACTGAACTTCGGTGAAGTGGAATTCTATGAGCCCCTTACCCAAGAACAGCACAATCTTTTTAAGAAAAATCTTGAAGATTATGGTATCGAGATCATAGAAAGCCAAAAAACTGCTTTGGTACAGAAAATAAAAGATGCCATTGTAGAACTGGTCTTTTCTGATGAGATTATTCCGGTAAAAGCATCGATCTATATTTCTGAGAAGCTGAATCACAGCTACGGATACCTTTCCAATCTATTTTCAGAAGTAGCTTATACCTCTATAGAGAACTTTATTATTCTGCAAAAGATAGAGCATGCAAAAGCCCTGATTATAAGAAACAAGCAAAGCCTTACAGAAATTGCCCACAAGCTGAATTACTCCAGTGTGGCACATTTGAGTACCCAGTTTAAAAATACAACAGGAATCACTCCATCCCAGTTTCAAAAGATTATTGGCAGGCGAAGAAGAGTACAAAGCATGGTAATAAACCCTAAAATGCAGTATGAATAAAGAATTTCTGAACGTAATAGTAGCAGATAGCGATGACAATACATTGATTTTTTTTAAAAACATTCTAAAAGAGTTGAAAATCTCTGTAAAAGTTCAATGTTTCAGTAACGGAAAAAACCTGATGGAATATCTCAATAATGATGATGCTGTAGTTCCGGAAATTGTTTTTATCAACTACGCTATTCCTGGAAAGACAAGCATGGAATGCCTGGAAGATATCACTTCAAATTCAAAATTCAAGAATATGGTGACGGCTATTTTTTCTGAACCGATTCCGGAAAATGAAATAGAAGATATTTTCGTAAAAGGAGCTCACATTTTTATGAAAAAACAGGATTGTTTTGATAAGCTTAAAAAGGTGCTTACGGAAGTTATTACCATCAATTGGCAGTATCACACCTCAGGATTGAATAAAGATAATTTAATCCTGAAAGTATGATGAATAAAGGATTTACTAATTTAATATTAAGAAATCCTGAATCATATTTATTGCATACTATTCACAAATAAGTGATAATTTTATAACGAATAATTAAAATAATATAAAAGGCATCTGAATTAATATACTGACATTTGTAAAAGTAAACTCAGACACAAATTTCATTATATAGTAGAAGATACAGATGAATGAAAGGTAATTGTTTCTAAAAATAAAGAATTATATAAATCACGATGTTAGTTAACAAAATGAATTATAATAATTTTCCAATTTTAAAGCATAGAAGATCTTTAAACAAAACGGTACAATCATGAAAACTCAATAAGTAGTTGGAGGTATTTTTATTCGTTTCATTCCCTCATCTCCACCGAAAAACAGTTAGTTTTTATAATAAGCAAGTTGGAAAAAAATAATTCATTTTGTTTTTTATAATTTATTTTAATAGTTAGGTCTTAGACTATTTATCTATTATATTGTTATATAAATATTTTTTCACACCACACCACATCACAAAATATTAAGCCTAACTATTAAAATAAATTTATTTTGAACAGACCAAAAGTAATTTCTTCTAAATAACAGTTTTATAAGGGGGCCGCAGGAAAATTTTCTGCGGTTTTTTTTATGATATTTTACTCCATTTATTTTTCCCTTTGTAGTACCTGATATAATAGTTTTTAATAATCAGATTATCCTGTCTGGAAAGCATTGGATCTGCTTCCAGTATTCTTTCTACTATATTTTTTGTAGTTTTAATGATTGCCGAATCATTAATAAGATCCAGTCTTTTAAAATCTACCACGCCACTTTGCTGGGTACCCAGAATATCTCCCGGACCGCGAAGCTGCATGTCTACTTCAGAAATTTTAAAACCATCATTGGTCTCAGTCATGGTCTTGATACGTGTTCTGCTTTCTTTGGATAATTTATCGGAAGTCATCAGGATACAGTAACTCTGTTCGGCACCTCTTCCCACACGTCCTCTGAGCTGGTGAAGCTGTGATAGCCCGAACCTTTCTGAACTTTCAATCACCATTACAGAAGCATTGGGAACATTTACCCCCACTTCAATGACCGTAGTTGCCACCATAATTTCTGCCTTACCCGAAGCAAAATAAGCCATTGCAGCATCTTTTTCGTCAGGTTTCATCTTACCATGCAGCATGGTTACATTGTACTCTGAAAAATATTCCATGACATGCTCCAGGCCTTCCATCAGGTTTTTATAATCTAAGGTTTCAGATTCCTCAATAAGAGGATATACGAAATAAACCTGTCTGCCTTTCTTAATTTCATCTTTGCAGAAATTATATACATACAATCTGTCTTTTTCACGTCTGTGAGCAGTAATAATAGGCTTTCTTCCTACAGGCATTTCATCAATAACGGAAACATCAAGATCAGAATAAAAACTCATAGCGAGAGTTCTGGGAATCGGTGTAGCGGTCATCACAAGAATGTGCGGCGGAATTTTATTTTTAGCCCAAAGTTTAGCCCGCTGAGCAACTCCAAATCTATGCTGCTCATCAATGATGGCTAATCCCAGGTTTTTAAATTTAACCTTGTCTTCTAAAACCGCATGAGTTCCCACCAAAATAGAAAGGGTACCATTTTCCAGTTCTTCATGGATAATTCTTCTTTCCGCTGCTTTGGTTGAACCTGTCAGGAGACGGATATTGATTCCTGTTTTTTCTAAAAGTTCTTTAATTCCATTATAATGCTGCTGGGCGAGAATTTCCGTAGGTGCCATCAAACAGCTCTGAAAACCATTGTCCATAGCGATAAGCATGGTAAGAAGGGCTACCATTGTTTTTCCTGATCCTACATCACCCTGTAAAAGCCTGTTCATCTGAATAGGCCTCTTCATATCCACTCTGATTTCCTTTAAAACTCTTTTCTGTGCATTGGTAAGTTCAAAAGGAAGATGGTTTTCATAAAAATCATTGAAATGATCTCCAATAATTGGAAAAGGATTACCGTGAGACTGCGTTTTATGATGTAATTTCTTTAAACCATATCCTAACTGAAAGAAGAATGATTCTTCAAATTTCAACCGGTAGTCCGCTTTATCAAAATGTTCCTGATCTTTTGGAAAATGAACATTCAGAAAAGCATGTTGTCTGGACATAAATTTAAAGGTTTTCATCAGATACTCCGGAAAATTCTCTTCAATAAGATTCGAAATCTCTTTGCAGATATTTCTTAAAGCATTCTGAAAAAATCGTTGATTTAAACCTCTTTTAGTCAATTTTTCAGAACTTGGATAAATCGGTTTAAGACGCGTTTCACCTTCTTTTTTTTCTTCTGCTTCTATTTCCGGATGAGGCATAGAAAACTGTCGGTTGAAAACATTGATTTTTCCAAAAATATAAACCTCTTTATTGATGGGAAGCTGTTCTTTCAGCCATTTGGAATACTGAAACCACACCAGATCCATACTGCCGGTATCGTCATTGAATTTTGCAGATAACCTCTTGGTTTTCCCCGTTTGGATTTCCTGTACCTGAGTAATTTTTCCTCTTAGCTGGATTTCCTGACTACTTTCTTCCTGAAGCTGGGATATTTTATAAATTTTGCTTTTATCCAGATAACGGATAGGGTAGAAGTTCAACAGGTCTTCAACAGTTGATAATCCCAACACACTTTTGATGAGTTTGGCTCTTTCCGGACCTATTCCTTTTACGTATTCTATGGAAGTTTCTAAAGTCATTTTTGATTTGATATCTGGTTTCAATATCTCCAGATCTGTATGAAAAAACAAAGGTTCGAATTTCGGTAAAATAAAAAAGACTTCCAAAAAAATTGGAAGTCTGTATAGTAAATTTTTAGAATTGAACCCGAAAATTGGGGTTTTTGAAGTTCTAAATTACTCTTTGATTTTAGATTTGAACTTTTTTTGGTAGTCTTCCCACTGTTCTCTGGTTTTAATCTTTTTGAACAAATCTTTTGAGATCAGTTCCAGATAAGGTTCCAGTTCTTTAGCGGATAATTCTCCCTGAAGAATGGTAATAGGATCTCCGTGCTCATCCAGAAATACAGTACTCGGAACAGCTCCTACATTCATGTATTGTGTAAACTCGTGCAGGGAATTCTTTCCTTTTTTGTGCTCACTGTTCGGATTGGAAAATGTTCTTCCAAAGATTTCAATGCTCTTTTTTTCTTCTGCATTAAACTTTACCGGATAGTAATTCTCATTGAGAATCTGAGCAATGACAGGATGTCCATATGTTTTTTTATCCATGATTTTGCATGGGCCACACCAGTCTGCATAAAAATCAATCAGTATTTTCTTGGGATTTTCTTTTTGGGCTTTTAAGGCTTCTTCAATGGTCATCCACTTTACTTGAGCAAAACTGAAATTTAATAAAAGTAAGAGGATTATGCTTAAAATTTTCTTCATATTGTGATATTTAGGTAAAAATAAGCATAATTACTTATTTTTTATTTTACATCTTGCATTAATTTTTTCACGTACGGAGATATCAAAATTAATACCACTCCGGCAATTATCGCATATAATCCCAATTGTTTATATCCATCAGTATAAGTGATCAATTCATCATAGTTGGTAGAACCTTCTTTTGAAGTGGCAAGACTGGCTCCGATAATCCCCGCAACATACTGTCCGTAAGCTGAAGCAAGAAACCACATTCCCATCATCATCCCCTGAAGATTTTTGGTAGAAAGCTTTGTCATGATGGATAATCCGATAGGAGAGAGACATAATTCCCCGAGAGTAATGATTAATAAGGCCAGAGTGAAGAAATTCAATGAAGTAATTCCCTGAAGGTCTGCAAATAAACGGGTAGCAAATAAGACATAATATCCTAATCCCAGGAAAATGAATCCTAATCCGAATTTGATAATGGTGTTGGGTTCAATTTTTCTTTTATTCAACCAGATCCAAAGAAGTCCGATTATTGGGGCAAGGAATATAATGAAGAATGCACCACCTGAGTTATTCACACCATTTGGGTCTAACCCGAAAAGATCTTTGTTCAGGTTCTTAGCCGCAAAAATACTTAAAGAACCTCCACTTTGTTCATAGATTCCCCAGAAGATGATGGAGAATATAATGAAAACCAATGCTGCCCAAAGTTTTTTACGCTCGGAAGCTGTTACTTTAGACATTTCATAGAATAAATAGATTAAAGTCAATGGCCCGATTGTCCACATAAAATAATCCGTGTATTCTGTTTTGGCAACCATGGTCATAATAATGGGTACAAAAACCAATGACAAAACATATACTCCATATTCTTTCCATTTTGGTATGGGAGCTGTTTTTTCTTCTGCTAAAGGATGTCCCGGCTGTAGACCAATAGTTCCCAGTGTTCTTTGGGTGAATACAAAGTTAATCAGGCTTATTACCATTACTATTGAAGCCAATCCAAAAGCAATATGCCATCTCATCTCTTCTGGGATAATATTACTTAGAAATTCTCCTTTTCCAATAGCAATACATAGATAACCTCCCAGTAAAGCACCTAGGTTAATACCTGCATAGAAGAGTGAAAATCCTGCATCGGCTCTTGAATCATTAGGTTTGTAAAGTTGTCCTACCATAGATGAAATATTAGGTTTGAAGAAACCTGTACCTACTACGGTAAATGCTATTCCTAAGAAAAAGAATTTGTGTGGATCAGTAGCAAGGATTAAACTCCCTACGATCATCAGGAGACCACCCCAGAACAGGGATTTTCGGAATCCTAAAATTTTATCGGCAAAAAGACCACCTATAAAAGTAAAGGCATATACGAAAGCCTGGGTGGCACCGTATTGAAGGTTGGCTTCTTTTTCATGGAAATTAAGTTGGGAGATCATAAAGAAAACCAACATTCCACGCATTCCGTAGAAACAGAAACGTTCCCACATTTCAGAGAAAAACAGACTCCAGATTTGTCTGGGATACTTTCCTTTGAAATTTTGTATTTCATCTAAAGTTAAGCTCATAATGATATATGATTAAGTTCTAATTAAGGGTTTTTATCTTTCTGATCCAGTTCAAAACGGATTCTGTCCTGGTCAATAATTTGTTTTAATTCTTCTTCTTTTGGGAGGTACAGCAGGTATTTGCTGGCAAATAAATTGTTTTTATCATTCAAAATGGAATATTTTACAATAGTTTCATCCTTTTCTGAACATAATAAAATTCCGATGGTTGGGTTATCTCCTTCACCGCGTTTTAGATCATCATACATTCTTACATACATATCAATCTGCCCGATATCCTGATGAGAAAGTTCTCCGGTTTTTAAATCAATTATGACAAAGCATTTTAAGATGTAATTGTAGAAAACAAGATCAATGTAGAAGTCCGATGTATCTGTTGAGATATGTTGTTGCCTGGCTACAAAAGCGAACCCTTTCCCGAATTCCAATAAAAACTTCTGGATATGGTCAATAATGGCTGTTTCAATTTCTTTTTCAGAGAATTGTTCATCAGCTTTTAACCCAAGAAATTCAAAAATATAAGGATCTTTTAAAACACTGTGAATACTTTCCGAAGAAGACTTTTTATGTTCTAAAACCCTTTCGTAAGCTAGCGAATTGATTTGTCTTTTGAGATCTCTTACGTTCCAGTTATTTTGTACGGATTCATTTAGATAATAATGTCTTTTGTCTTTATTATCCTGACTTGAAAGTAATCTGTAATGTGACCAGCTCAATTGTTGAGACAATGTGTCAACAATTGGAAATGCAGTGTAAAACTTTCGCATATTGGATAAGTTGGTATAATCAAACCCTTTTCCAAATTCTAAGGTAAGCTTCTGAGAAAGTTTTTTCAGCGTATATTTTCCATATTCTGCACGTTCTTTTCCCTGTTGTTCATCTTCAACAATAAGTTTTCCAATTTGCCAGTAGGTAAGCAGTAAAGTAGAATTCGCTATTCGAAAAACTTTTTCGCGCGACTGTCTAATGATTTCCTTTACGGATTGGAATAAAGAATCTTCGGAAATTTCCATCGTACGAAAATAAAAAAAACCTCTGACTTAGCAGAGGTTTTATTCATATTTTGTTAATGCAGTTAGTTTACACCATGCATCATTTTCTTTAAGATAGGTGAAATTAAACCTAAGATGACAGAAGCAATACCACAAAGTACTACGAATACCATGAAGAATTCAAATAAGTTGTGGATTTCAAATCCTACAAACGTAGGGTTGTGTAATGGAAGCTGAGCCTTATCAAAAGCCGCTACCTGATCTGCAGTTAAAGTCACTTTTTTATCTAGTACATCCTGAAGATTTACTCCTATTTCTTCTGCTTTTTTAAATTTATCACCTGTTGCAGGGATAAGTGCTCCCAATGAACCTGCCAATGCATAACCAGCAGCGTTAGAAATGAAGAAAACACCATATAATAATGAAGCAAATCTTTTCGGAGCAAGCTTACCTACTAGTGATAAACCGATTGGAGAAAGACAAAGCTCACCACAAGTCTGAATGAAATAAAGTAACATTAACCATTTGATTGCTAATAAACCTGAGTTTCCAAGATCCTTTACATTGTGTGCAATGATGAAATAAGAAAGAGCGATCAATGCTAATCCCATTGCTTGTTTGAAAGGAGATACCGGCTCTTTTCCTTTTGCTCTCAGTTTATCCCAACATAAACTGAAAGGAACTGCTAAAAGAACTACGAAAATTCCGTTGAAGATCTGAACCATTGAAGGAGGCATATTCCATCCGAAAATGTTTCTGTCTGTTTGGTTGTCTGCAATAAATGTTAATGAAGATCCTGCCTGTTCAAATGCTGCCCAGAAGAAAATAATAAAGAATGATACGATATAGATTACCCAGATTCTTTGTCTTTCAATTTTATTTTCTGCAGAAGACATAATCAGGAAGGCAAGGGAAATACCTGCGGAATAGATAAAAGGATAAATAATTCCTTTGATCATTTGACCCATTTCCACTGAGTTAAACCCAAGTTCTCCTACAAGTAAATATCTAAATACAAAGAATAGAACAACAAATATAGCTACCGTAATTCCTAAGAATGTACCAGAGAATTTTGCTGTTTGCGTTTCTCCTTCTTCGAAATCTGCACTTGTATTATTTTTAGGTAATCCTCCTATAGGTCTTCCTTCCGGAGTTACTACATATTTGTTTTTAAGAATAAAGAATGTTATCGTTCCGATTACCATGGCAATAGAAGCCGCCAAGAATCCCCATTTGAAAGCAAAAATATCTCTTACTCCAGTGGTCGCATCTTTTACGTCTCCTACGTATGGACAGATGAACTGACCTAAGAACGCCCCAATGTTAATCCCCATATAGAAAATGGTGAAAGCAGAATCCAGTTTAGATTTTTCCTGCTTTGGATAAAGGCTTCCTACCATTGAGGAAATATTCGGTTTGAAGAATCCATTACCGAAAATAATAACGAATAATGCCAGCCACATAATAAGTTTGGCACTTCCGATATCTGCGGAGAAAGTAGAGGCACTGATGAATAATAGGAACTGACCAATCGCCATTAATGATCCACCAATGATGATGGCATATCTGTTTCCGATGTATTTATCAGCAATAAATCCTCCCAAAAGAGGGGTTAGATAACATAAAGCTAGAAATCCACCATAGATGATCGCTGCATCGGCTTCTTTTATTAATAAGGAATTTACCATGAAGAGCGTCAAAAGAGCTCTCATTCCATAAAAGTTGAAACGCTCCCACATTTCTGTTCCGAAAAGAACCCATAATCCTTTAGGATGCCTGGAATTCTTATTCTCTACAAATTCATCCGGCTTCGGACTCAATGCTTCAATATTATCCATTTCTATTGTTAATTTTTGTTAAGACTGACAAATATAGTTTATTTTGGGTTTTTGGCAAGGTTTTAATTTTATTTTTAAATAAAAAAGCTGCGGAAGGATTCCGCAGCTTACTTATCTTTATAATAATAAGGATTTTAATGCCCTTTTTCAGTCATAATTTTATTCAGTCTTTTTAACATAGAAAGACCTAAAAGTGTAGCAAATATTAACAAGGCAAAGTTAACAAGGAAATAATTCGTTTTGTTTTCATAATTATACCATGTACTTGCCAGGATACCTGAAAGTTTATTTCCCACAGAGTTAGCCAGGAAGAATCCTCCCATCATCAATGCGGTAATCCTTGCAGGAGAAAGTTTAGAGACAAAAGAAAGTCCCATTGGAGATAAACATAGTTCCCCGATAGTAATTACTCCATAACTGGCAACAAGCCATAATGGTGAAACTTTTACAGATCCATTTTCTCCGGCCATCACCGCTAAAACCATTACCAGACAGGAAAGACCGGAAATAAATAATCCTAAAACAATCTTGGTAGGCGTTAAAGGTTCTTTTCCTTTTCTTCTCAATAATGCCCAGAATCCTACGATAACAGGCGTAAGAGCAATAACCCAGAATGGATTGATAGACTGGAATAATTCTGTATTGTATAAATATACTTTGTTTTCAGGGTTTTTCTCAAGGGCAGCACGCTGTTCCGGGGATATATTTTTAAAATAAACATCTTTTCCCATTTCCTTTTTAGTTTCCCCGTTGTCGTCTTTCTGAGAACGGAACTGGTTGTCATAAACAGGGGTTTCTTTGTCCTCATAACTTTTCCCTTCTACCATATAGATTCCTTCTAATGGCTTTTCAAGAGAGGCAGGAACACTTCTGTCTGTATAATAATTTGCCCATCTTGTCAAAGCTGTTCCGTTTTGTTTGAAAACAGCCCAGAAGAACATACTGATAAGAAATACAGAAAGTAAAGCTCCAATAGGTGCTTTTTCGTCCGGTTTAGCTTTGAAATAAAGAGATGCGTAGAAGTAGATTACAGGGACACATGCGAAAATAAAGGCATCTGTACTGTCGCTTCCAAAAATATTATTAGGAATAAACCAACCTATTGCTCCGGCAACGATAGCAGGAACGAAAACTTTAAGCATAATTTCAGAAAGCTTCGTATCTCCTTCCTGTACAGGTTTCATCTGAGCAGCGTGGATATAATGCTTTCTTCCTATGGTGAAAATAACCATACCGATAAGCATTCCTACACCCGCAGTGATGAAAGCTTCACCCCAACCGAATTTATTACGCATAAAAGCGGCAATAATATTACAGATAAATGCTCCGATATTGATTCCCATATAGAAAATATTATATCCGGAGTCCTTGTTAGCTTTATAAGGTTCTTCAGAATAAAGATTTCCTAATAGGGTTGAAATAGTGGGTTTAAAGAACCCGTTTCCTATTATAATTAATGCCAGAGAAGTATAAAATAAAGGTAAATCTTTAAAAACACCCATTCCTATATATCCTGCAGCCATTAAAAAACCTCCAAGATAAATAGATTTAATATATCCTAATACCCTGTCTGCCAGGAATCCTCCAATGAAGGGTGTAAGATAGGTTAAGGCAATATACGTTCCGAAAATGTCATCAGCAGTTTTATCCGGAAGTCCAAGTCCACCTTTCATGCCCGTAGGCTCAATAACATACAGAACAAAGATTCCAAGAATCAGGTAATACCCGAAACGCTCCCACATTTCTGTAAAAAAGAGATAGGGCAGCCCTTTAGGATGTTTAGTCTTCATATTTTCAATTTTCAAATTCCTCAAAAATAAGTTTTTAATTTCAATTGATAAAATAAATAATACTTGCCCTAAATGATTAATGAAATAAATATAAAATTGCTTTGACTGAAATAATAAGTTTTTTTAAATTGACCCAATTAAACTATGAAAAAGCTATTATTTTTATTACTGGGAACGTTTATTTGTTTTTCACAGAGTAACAGATTTATTTATGAAGTCACTTCTAAGAAGGATTCTGCTTCTCAAAACTTGATGAAAGAAAATTTTAATCTTGACACTACGCCCGATGATATTGCCTATTACAATAGGTTCTATTATATCAATGATTCATTATTTGCTGCCAAAAATCAATACGGATATAAAGGCTATAAGCTGACTTCGTTTCTGATAAAGAAAAATAACAGCAATGAATATCAGAACTATGAATATATAGGAGATGTGAATTTTTATAAAATCAACGAAAAGTCAGAGCAGCACTGGAAAATCTCAGACAGTACCAAAACATTTGGAGGCTATCAGGTTCAAAAAGCAACCACTCAATTTGGAGGAAGAAACTGGGTAGCATGGTTTTCCAAAGATATTCCTATTCCTTACGGACCTTATAAGTTTAATGGTCTGCCCGGACTTATTATGGAGCTGTATGATGGGAAAAAGGACTATTACTTTAAAGTTATTAAAAGTGAAAAAATCCAGGATTCCTATAAACGGATTTCATTAGAAAATTCTGTTTCCAGAGCAATCTCTACTAATCAGGCTAAACTGGATAAATTGAAGTTGGAATTATATGATAGTCCTTTTAAATATATATTGAATGGAAGACTTGTTTTAACTGAAGGGAAAAAATTAGAACTTGAAGACGGTACCATTCTCACCAAAGAACAGTTGAAACCAGCTGAAGCTAACGAAAGAAAAAAAATAAAGTCTTTTAATAATCCAATAGAGTTGGATAAGGCTGTAAAATATCCTTAATAAAAATCCCTTTCAAAATATTTTGAAAGGGATTTTTATTATTTTGCTTTTTGGGGAGCCATTGGAGGAGGTGGCACCTCTTTACCCTCTACCGTTGCTGTTTTTGCTTTTTCTGATTTTACAATGCCATTCACAAAATTTTCCATTTCGTTTTTATTAGCATCAAACTGATTGGCATAAGTATGAGTGGATATACTGCAATAACCTCCGCTGGTAAGATAAAGATTTGCAATATATTCAAAATCCAATCCTTTAACATTGGCACTGTATTCTAAATGAAGTACCTTGATTCCGTTAACGGTTCTATACTCAGATTTTTTTAATTTAAAATAATCTGAATTTCTTTGGATAATAGGAAGCAGAATATCTTTCAGATTCTTTAGGGTCTGGATAGGCATAATTTCACTTCCAAACAGTGCATACACAGTAGAATTTGAAGTGTTATTAAACGCATATTCTACAAAGGTTGAATTTTCCGGAGCTTTTACAACTTTCCATTTTTTAGGATCATAATAAAAACCTCCATCAACATTTTTACTTTTTACCAGAAAAGTAGACTCCTTTGTTTTTTCGAATAATTCTTCATTGGTTGTAATTGTTTCGAGAATCTTTTCGTCACTTTCGTTTACAAATTTCCAGGTCTTATTATCTAAAAGAACAACTTCTTTTCCATCCTCTGTTAATGCCTTTATTTGAGACTGAACAGAAAGAGAAAACAGAATACAGGCGGATAAAATAATTTTTCTCATTGTGAATATTATAAATTATTCAGAATAAAATCTGTCATTTTCTGATACAACTGAGGTCTTGTCTGTCCACCATTAATTCCGTGGTTTTTATCTGGATAAGCCATGAAATCAAACTGTTTTTTGTTTTGAATCAAAGCTTCAGAGAACTGCATAGAGTTTTGGAAGTGAACATTGTCATCAGCCGTTCCGTGAATTAATAAGAATTTTCCTTTCAATAGGTTTGCGTATTCTGTAGGAGAGTTTTTATCATATCCATCAGGGTTTTCCTGAGGTGTTCTCATAAATCTTTCGGTATATACAGAGTCATAATATCTCCAGTTGGTTACCGGTGCTACTGCGATTCCCACTTTGAAAACATCGGCGCCTTTAGTCATGGCTAAACTGGTCATATAACCTCCAAAGCTCCATCCGAACATTCCGATTCTGCTTTTATCAACATAAGATTGGTTTCCGAACCACTTTGCTGCAGTGATCTGATCCTCAATCTCATATTTTCCTAAATTCATATAGGTTACTTTCTTGTATTTAGCTCCTTTATATCCGGTTCCACGTCCGTCTACACAAGCCACAATATATCCTTTTTGTACAAGATGGTTGAACCACATTGCATTTCCGTTGTCCCATGAATTGGCAACCTGCTGAGATCCTGGTCCGGAATATTGGAACATAAATAGAGGATACTTCTTATTGGGATCAAAGTTTTTAGGCTTCATAATCCAGGCATTCATCTGATCGCCTACCGCATTTGGAATGGTGATGAATTCTTTTTCAACAAAATTATCGGTCTTTAGCTTCTGTAGCTGATCATTATTGTTCTGAAGTTCTTTTACCGTTTTTCCATTACCGTCTTTTAAAACATATGTATAAGGTTTTGCTGCTGTAGAAGAGGTTTCGATGAAATAATTATAGTTCTTGCTGAAATTGGCAGAATTATTTCCTTCCGCATTGGAGATCAGCTGAGTTTTTCCGTTTTCGATATTCACTTTGGAAATCACTTTATTAATGCTCCCTTTTTCAGTAGTCTGAATGTAAATTTCTTTAGATTTAGGATTAAATCCATAATAATCGGTTACTTCCCAGTTTCCTTTTGTGATCTGCTTTTTGAGCTTACCATCCTTGTCATACCAGTAAAGGTGACGGTTTCCATCTCTTTCAGATGACCAAAGGAAAGAATCATCTTCAAGGAATTCCAATGTTGGGCTGTCTGTATCAATCCATTTATCATCAGTTTCAGTGAATAATTTCTGAACAGCTCCTGTTTTGGTATTTACTTTTAAAATATCTGAAGCATTCTGGATTCTTTCAGAAGTAATTAAAACAATTTCATCTGGTTTTGCAGTTTGGAATACATTCGGGATGTAATAATTTTTAAAAGAACCTAAGTTCAGCTGCATTGTTTTTCCATTGTCAAGACGGTAGAGCTGTGCTGAAACCACAGAATTCTTTTCACCTGCTTTCGGGTATTTATAACGCATTTCAGCCGGATAAAGAGTTTTTCCATAGATGGGAATGTAGATTTCCGGAACCTGGCTTTCATCAGATTTTACAAATACGATGGCATCAGAATTCTTTGTCCACTCATATTGTTTTGCATGTCCGAATTCTTCTTCATACACCCAATCAGCCAAACCATTCAGGATAGAGTTTTTCTTACCATCTGTAGTAATCTGTGTAATTTTTCCTGAACTAAGATCCTGATAGAAAAGATTATTGTCAACAATAAAAGCTACTTTCGTAGCGTCTGGCGAAAATGTTGGTTCCTGAACCGGTTTTCCTTCATTCAAACTGATTGTTTTCCCGGATTTTAAATCTTTTACCTCAAATTTTCCAAGAAAAGAATGCCTGTAAATAGGCTGACTTCCAACCTGTAAAAGAATTTTAGATTCATCATCAGAAAAAATATAGCTTTCAAATCTTCCGTCCACAAGGTTTCCTTCTTTTTGTGAGGTTTTGTAAGAATATTTTGCAATTCCTGACGGTTCAATGACAAGATAGTTCTCTCCGTTTTTCATGGAAGTGATTCCTGCGATCCCTTTTCCACGGTAGTATCCTGAATATATTTTATCTAAAGTGATTTCCTGTGCTGATACATTTTGAAATACCGCAGCTACAGTAAGAGTTAAGAGTAGTTTTTTCATTTCTAGCATTAATGGATTTCAAAGATAATAATTTTATTAAAATGTGTAAAAAAGCTTTTCAAATAAGCCTTTTGGCAAAAAAATTGAATATCATTACTTATAATCAAATCAAATCAAATCAAATCAAATAATAATTATGGAAACGAATGCATACAACCAGAAACTGAACCGTTATGTATTAAACGACCAGATTGTTTATACAGGTTTTTCCAGCTTTACTGACGCTGAAGAATGCGCTCGTAAAAAAGGCGGAACATTGGTGGAAGTGGTGTTTAAAGACGGAAATGATAATCCCGAAATTACAGATGAGGCGGGGTTGATAGAGAAAAAAATTCATTACTATGTGTATGCAGGCGATGAGTATAAATTTATCCATTCCTCAGATCCGGGATTTAGAAAATATGCAGATGAGCTGCAGAAAATAAAAGCAAGAAATGATAAAACCAGTCCGGATGAACGTTATTTTGCCAATTTTGAAATTGAAAATATAGAAGACCCGATTATTGTGATCAAGAATGATCATTTTGAATCGGTAACATCAAGAGAGCGTTCAAAATATTTGAAACATGCCTGCGTTTATGAATTAGGGGTATCCCTGCCAAAATCTTAAAAAAATCTGATCATGAGCAAGACTAAATATTCAGAAAAAGCTCAGGACAAAGTAGGAAAAGTGATGCACGAATTCAAGGAAGGAAAACTGAAATCTTCTTCCGGAAAGAAAGTGACAAACAGAAAACAAGCTATTGCTATAGGCATTTCTGAAGCAAAAGAAGAAGGTTTAAAGGTACCTCCAAAGAAAAAAAGTAAATAAACTTCAATAAAAGAGCCTGGAAATTTTTTCCGGGCATTTTTATTGAAAAGTGAAATCATAAACCTATAAAATTGCTAATTAAATAGATGAACCTCCAGATCGAATCTATGCTTTTTGTTAGTGTGTTTTAATGTATTGTTTTTAAAGCCAGTGAATTATGTTTATTGACGTATATATGATGTATGTCTTTACCATTGAGTTTATCCTTTTTTATTGCAAATTCGTATTACTTATTTTTTTTTTACTTAAAAACCAGAGTAATCATTAGTGTATACTATAAAAATTGTCCATTGCCTATATAATAAAGATGCCTCCATTGGTCCGAATTTCTAACGGGATAGAGGCTTTAAAAAACAAATTCCATATGTTCAAAATTTTAAGATCCATATTAGTCATTATATCAATTTGCAATTGCATAGCGGTAAACGGTGGAAGTTTCCATAAAGAAAATCCCAGACCTAAAAAAAGCGTGAGATCCGGTATAAAGCAAAAAAGACCTAATATCTTATTTATTCCTATTGATGATTTAAGACCTGAAACGGGCTCTTATGGGAATACGGTGATTAAAACACCTAATATGGACAAACTTGCGGCAAGAGGAGTTGTTTTTAAAAGAACATATTGCCAGCAGGCAGTATGTAATCCGTCAAGAGCCAGTCTTCTAACTGGTTTGAGGCCTGACTCTGTTCGTGTGTGGGATCTTCAGACAGATTTGAGGAAAAACCTGCCAGATGTAGTAACGCTTCCGCAGATCTTTAAGAATAATGGTTATTATACGGTGGGTATCGGAAAAACCTTTCATAATATTTTTCCTGATGAGAAGTCGTGGAATGAAGATCTTCATGTAGACGGATATCCTTTTGATCCGGATGCAGTGTATCTGCTGGAGAAAAACAAGATGATTCAGAAGGAAAAAGAACTTAGTCTTCAGAAAAGCGGAAGAGGCAAGCCGGATGTCTATGGTTTTGTCTATACAAAGGCTAATTCCGTTGAAATGGCAGATGTTGATGATGATGCTTATTATGATGGTGCACAAACAATTATGGCTATTAAAAAACTTAAAGAATTAAAAGAAAAAAATCAGCCTTTCTTTTTTTCAGTAGGATATTATCGTCCGCATTTACCATTTAACGCTCCAAAAAAATACTGGGATTTATATAACAGAAACGACATTCCTCTTGCTAAAAATCAATTCATGCCCGAGAATGCTCCGGAATTTGCCGTACATGGTGATGCGGAATTAAGAACTTATAATGATCGGTCTGATTTACCTTTACCTTGGGAAGAACCTTATGATATTAAAAAGCAGCGGGAGCTACTTCATGCGTATTATGCATCTGTATCTTATATAGACGCTCAGATAGGAAGATTGTTAAAAACACTGGATGAATTAGGGTTGAGTGAAAATACCATTATTGTATTGTGGGGAGATCATGGCTGGAAACTGGGAGAGCATAACGGTTGGTGCAAGCAGAGCAACTATGAGATTGATACCAGAGTGCCGCTTATTATCAGTGGAGCAGGAGTAAAGGCAAAAGGAAAAACAAGCAATGCTCTCACAGAGTTTGTTGATATTTATCCTACCTTATGTGATATGGCAGGTATTAAAATTCCTGAATATCTTCAGGGAAGCAGCATGAAGCCTTTGCTTACTAACCCTGCACATACGTGGAAGACAGCTGCCTACAGTCAATTTTTATTAGGGAGGTTTGGAGCAAAAAAAGAAGGGCAAAATGTAGAAAGAATGGGATATGCCATCAGGACAGACCGATACCGTTACGTGGAATGGTTTGAATGGGACAAGGAAGCCGAGAAGCCAGGAAACTATCTTGCAAGAGAGCTTTATGATCATAAAAAAGATCCTGATGAAAATGTCAATATAGCTGAAGAAGTTTCTTCTAAAAAACTGGTAAACCAGCTTTCTCTTCAGTTGAAAAAAGGGTGGCGGTATAGTAAGCCCAAGTTTTAAAACCTAAAATAAACAGATAAATAATGTTCTCTGTAATAAAGATGATGATATGCACAGGTGCATTAAGTGTTGTATGTACCTGTAATAAAGCTAAAATCTCAAAACCGCCGAAAGAGAAACCAGGGCATACCTGCATGAATATACCCGCGCGGTTGAGAACTGCGGACTCATCTTCAATTAGTTTTAGTGGGGATACTTCTCTGGAAGGAATGATATTGATTCCGGGAGGTGAATTTGATATGGGAGGTGATAGCAGCCAGGCTGATCCAGATGAATTTCCTAAACATAGAGTAAAAGTTTCTCCGTTTTATATGGATATAACAGAAGTGACAAATGCACAGTTCCGTAAATTTGTAGATGCTACAGGTTATATCACAACTGCAGAACGTAAACCTGATTGGAACGAATTAAGAAAAAATCTGCCTGAGGGTACTCCGAAACCTCCGGATAGCTTATTGGTAGCTGCTTCATTAGTATTTAAACCTACAAATAAACCTGTGAATCTGAATGATTTCAGCCAATGGTGGAAATGGGTAAAAGGAGCTGACTGGAAGCATCCGCAAGGGCCGGCTAGCAATATCGAAGGAAAAGACAACTATCCTGTAGTACACATAAGCTGGGATGATGCACAGGCTTATTGTAAATGGTCCGGTAAGCGTTTGCCCACAGAAGCAGAATGGGAATTTGCAGCACGGGGTGGATTAAAAAATAATATTTACCCATGGGGAAATGAATCCATCAATACAGGAGTTCCTAAAGCGAACAGTTGGGAAGGAAAATTTCCTTACCTTAATGATAAGAAAGACGGATATATTACCCTTGCGCCTGTACAATCATTTAAAGCCAACGGATATGGTCTGTATGATATGGCCGGAAATGTTTGGGAATGGTGCAGCGATTTATACAACTACGATTACTATAAAAAGCTGGAAGGCAGACTGGTTCTAAATCCTCAGGGTGCCGACAGGTCTTATGACCCTCAGGAACCGTATAGTGTAAAACGCAGCCTGCGTGGAGGAAGCTTTTTATGTAATGATAGCTATTGCAGTGGATACAGGGTTGCCCGACGTATGAAAAGCAGTCCAGATACAAGTCTTGAACATACCGGATTCAGGTGTGTTCAAGACATTATTAATTAATTCTATTTCTGATTATTATAGAGGATTCGGTAATATTCATCAGCCATCCTGTCGCTGTTGAAATGATCTTTTACATCATTCATGGCATTGTACTGGATTTTTCTCCATTGATCAGGGTGATCATAATAGGTGGGAAGAATTTCGTTTTCAAGGATTTCATATAAGGTGTTCAAATCATAATTATCCTGTTCGTAGATGCTCATATTCTGATAATCGGCTTTTGGAACAACGAAAGAGTTTTCTCCATGTTTGGCAAATTCCGGAATCCAGCCGTCATCTGTGGATAAGTTGATTGAACCGTTCATAGCAGCCGTCATCCCTGAAGTTCCTGAAGCTTCCCTTGGAACTCTTGGGTTATTAAGCCATACATCGGAACCTTGTTTTAAAGATTTACTTAAAGACAGTTCATAGCCTGTAAGAACGGCAATGTTTTTATGATATTTACTTTCTTCAACCAAGGTATTGAAGGTAGAAATTGCGGAGTAATCCATTGGGTAAGGCTTTCCTGCCCAGATGATTTGTACCGGATATTTTGGATGGTTCAGAAGTTTGTAGAATCTTTCTTTGTCATGTAAAAGAAGCTCTGCTCTTTTATAACCCGCAAATCTTCTGGCCCAGACCATGGTAAAAACATTAGGATTAAATAAATTACCTGTTTGATCGGCAACAATACTGAACAGTTTTTTCTTTAGATACTTTTTACGGTAATCAAAAACAGTGGCATCATTCTCGTCTTTTGCATTGTAAAGAGGTTTGTCTGCCCAGTATTTAAATTCCTGAGCGTTGGTAATTGACGTGATTTCGCAGATTCCCTGATATTTACTCCACATCGCCCTGGAAACTACACCGTGAAGCTGGGAAACTCCATTGGCGATTCTTGCCATTCTCAATGCACAAAGAGAATGATTAAAACGGTCATCATCAGAACCCTCAATCTTTTTTACCTCTTCCATACTGTAGCCTGAAAAATAGGACATATCATAACATAATCTGAAACTATGTTTTTCATTTCCTGCTTCTTCAGGTGTGTGCGTTGTAAAAACGAGTTTTTCTTTAACTTTATTAAGATCTCCGTTGTATTTTTTTAGAAGATAGAATGCCGCCGGAAGTCCATGCGCCTCATTAAGATGGTAAACTTCCCTTTCAATATTCATTTCGTCCAGTAACTTGGCGCCTCCTTTTCCGAGTAAAATATATTGTGCAAGTTTTGTAGATTCATTGGCATCATACAACTTGTGACAGATTGTTTTGGAAACGTGATCATTTTCCGGAACATCTGTGGAAAGAAAAAACATAGGTGCTGTATTGAAAATTTCAGGATCAAGGTACCATACCTTTACCCAAACCGGAGCACTGTGGATTTCGATTTGAAATTTTATTCCGGTGTCTTCAAGAAAACTGTACATTTTTCTCGTCCATACAGGTTGTAAGGTCTGATCATGATTTCTTGCCTGGTCATAATAACCGAACTTCCATAGGATACCGATTCCAATAAGATCCTGCTTAAGGTTATAGGCACTTCGCATGTGAGATCCTGCCAGAAAGCCCAGCCCTCCCGAATATATTTTCAGTACCTGCTCAAGAGCAAATTCCATTGAGAAATAGACGGTTTTTTTGGAATATTGAGGATTGATAGTGTAGGGTATTTTGAAATTCCTAAAATCCATAAATGTGCGTTTGTGTTAGAAAAGGCAAAGGTATACATTATGAAAATAAATTTTACATTAATTAATCGATAAATTAATTTAAAAACTAAATATCGGATTGTTTTTTTGCTTACCTTTAAGAGTGTAAATTTTTGATTATCAAAAACTTTTAATGATGAAAGCCCAGGGCTGCATGTGTTCTTTAATTAAATAAAAAAATCACACATGAAAAAGACTTTTTCTGAAGAAGATCTGATAAAGAATCTGAGTTTATATTACCTGAACCGGCATTTGAAAAAAAAGCCCATAGAGAAGTATCACCGTACCATAGACGAATCTCCGCTGCATGACCGTGAAAAGTACAGAAAGAAATCTGAGATTCTTCTTCTTAATTCTTTTATGCATCACTTCCCCGAAGTTAAATTTGAAAATCTTACCTGTGAGAGTCCAGACTTTATCGCAAAACTCAACGACAAAAAAATTGGAATAGAACTGACTGAAGTAATCAACCATCTGGAAATGAAGAAAGTGGAAAGTACTTTGAATAAAATGTTCCGTCAGGCAGAAATAATATTAGAACAGGAAGACACTACGAAATATCGTGGTGTTTATTTTTTAGAATTCCATCCGGAAACGAAATTTGATACCCTGGAAGTACAGCAGGAAAATATCATCAGCATTTATAAGACCATCAAAAAAAACAAACCGGTAGGCTGCATAAAAAGTGTAAGAAAATCTTTTCATCGCAGAAATGTATTTATCACCCACGAATACAGTATGAATCTGTTTGATGAACTCTGTTCGGAAAAAATTCTGGAACTCATTGAAAAGAAGAATGAAAAGTTTCCTTATTATGATACTTCTGTAGATGAATGCTGGCTGGTTATTGTTTCCGATATGAATTCTATTGCTTCAAGATATACTTTCATTCAGGATAAAGAACATTTGAAAGAAGTAAAAAGTCCTTTCCATAAAATATTTCATCTGGAAAATCTCTGTGGAAATATTACTAGTATAAAATAAAGCTGATATTTTATTGTGTTTGGTTATTTTACTCTTTAATTTGAGATAATGTGAATAATTTCAAATTATTTAATGTTTTAATTTGTAATAGTTTAAAATTATTTAGATTTTATTGTTTTTAATTAAAATAAGATTATATTTGATGTGCATTGAATATCAATACGATGTATAACTGATGTAACCATAAAAACATTAAATCTATGAGAAAACTTTTACTTTTCATACTTCTATGTCTCTCTCATACTTTCTATGCTCAGGCCGATTGTGCTACCGCACTTTCTGTTTGCGGAAACTCAAATATCACTTATAGTCCTACAGGATATGGTAATATAAAAGAATTGGTCAATTCGGGAAGCTGTATAGACTTTACTGGAGAGCACAACTCTATTTGGTATAAAATTACAATCGCTACAGGAGGAACTCTTACTTTTGATCTTGTTCCCAATAATCCGGATGCCGATTATGACTGGGCAATTTTTGGTCCTAATGTAACCTGCGGAAGTTTGGGGTCACCCATACGTTGTAATGCTGCAACGGTTATCGGGCCTGGGCCTGCTACAGGATTGAACATGACAAGTACGCTTTTAAGTGCTGCCGGAGGTTCTTTAACTCCGTATTGCAAATATCTTGATGTTTTACCAGGACAAACTTATTATTTGTTTATTGACAACTGGGTAAGCAGTACAAGTTCTACCACAGCTCCGTTTTCTTTGACATGGGGCGGAACTGCAACACTGGCTTCACCATTTACAGATCCGGCTATACAGACTCAGCCTTTTAATCCTCCCGGAATTCCGGCTGCAAATCCTGCAGACCCAAGAGAAGTGGTGATATGTTCTGCAACAGCTTTATTTGATTTTTCTACATTGTCCCCAGGAATTCTTAATGGAAATCAAAACTTTGGGGTAAGCTATCACCTGAGCCAGAATGATGCTCTTACAGGGAATAACCCTATTACAGCTCCTATCACGGTAAATACAACCACTGTCTATTATTACAGTATCAATTACACCGATCCTGCTAATGCGGCTAACCCTCTTAATAAATGCAAACAGGTCGGAACATTCAAATTCAAAGATGGATCTATTACCGCTAAAAATGCAACATTAACTCAGTGTAACAATAATAATGCGGGCACAGCTTTATTTGATTTAACCACGGCAGACGTTATTGGAAACCCGAATGTTACTAAGAAATATTATCCCACAATGGCGGATCTCAATGCCGGAACCAATGAGATTACCACTCCAATGGCATTTGTGTCCGCAGAAGGAATTATTTATGTGAAAGTAACCTCTGAGTTTGGATGTACTGCAGTAGCACAGATTACCTTGAAGTTTTATCCGGTTGTAGTTGTGAATGAGACCACTTTGAGATCATGCTTCATCGAAGCCAGCCCGTCTACAGCTTCTTTTAATCTGGTCAATGCTTCAGTAACTGGTCAAACTAATCCTACAAAAAAATATTATCCTTCACTCACTGATGCTGTTAGCCAGACCAATGAAATTCTGAATGCCAATAATTACATTGCACCTAATGGATTTGTATATGTGAGAGTTTCCAATTCCCAGGGATGTTATAATGTGGCTAAGGTGACTTTAGTGGTTATTCCCCCTGTATATTCTGATAAACTTAAAGATGTGACTATTTGTGCAGAAGATCAGACAACTCTGGATGCAGGACCTGGATTTAAAAGTTACGAGTGGAGTACAGGAGCCACTACCCAAACAATTAAAGCCGGAATAGGAACCTATTGGGTGAAACTTAAAACAGGAGAATGTGTTACAACACAAACAGTAAAAGTACTTCCTTCCGAACAGCCGGTTGTTTCCGGTATTGATATTTCGAATAATACAATCACAGTATCTGTAATAGGAGGAACTCCAGCTTACCAATATTCAATAGATAATATTATCTGGCAGGATTCCAATGTGTTCAATAATCTTTCAAGAGGAGATCATAAAGTCTATGTAAAAGATTCCTATGACTGTGATCCGATAGAGATAGGAATTGTAGTCCCTAATTTGATTAATGTGATTACCCCGAATGCCGATGGAATAAATGATGTAATTGATTATTCTGCATTGGCCAACAAACAAAATCTGATCATGAATGTTTTTGACCGATATGGAAATAAAATATTCCAGGCAGACAGATCAAATGGCTATAAGTGGGACGGCACCCAGGGCGGAAGAAGAGTTCCTACCGGAACCTATTGGTATTCTATTACTTGGAATGAAAATGATAAAAAGAATACCGCCATTAAATTTACCGGTTGGGTATTGGTGAAAAACAGAGAATAACAATAAATTTTATACATAGATAAAACCACTTCATTTGAAGTGGTTTTTATTTTTGAAAGTTATTAAATTAGATAGCAAAATAGAAAAAATGAAAGACCTCTTTGTAAAACGTTTTGAATACTATAAATCTCTTGGTGATAAGACATTCGTTCAGTTGACAGATGAGCAGATGTTCTGGCAGTACAATGAAGAAAGTAATTCTATTGCCATCATTGTGAAACATCTTGCCGGAAATATGCTGTCAAGATGGACAAATTTCCTGACTGAAGACGGAGAGAAATCCTGGCGTAACCGCGATGGAGAATTTGTCAATACCTTTACTACTAAAGAACAGGTTCTGGATTTTTGGGAACAGGGCTGGAAATGCTTTTTTGATGCTCTTGAGAAAATAAATGAGGATAATCTTTATGCAATAACCTATATCAGAGGAGAGGCACATCCGGTGATTGATGCGGTACTTCGTCAATTGGCTCATTATCCTTACCATATCGGGCAGATTGTTTATATTGCTAAAATGATAAAAAATGAAGACTGGAGCACACTGTCTATTGCCCGGAATCGGTCTCAAGAGTTTAATACAGAAATGAAAACCCAATTTTCAAATCAAGATACGGAAGCCAATTCTTCCCCCGTCTGTTTTCAAAACAGCCCTGAAGTAAGGGATGAATATAAACAATAGATTGAATCAATCTTGGATTCTTATTAAAATTACTATCTTTGCACCCATAAAATTCAGGAGTAACAAATGTCTACTTTTCACAGAACTGCCGCGTTTCATACACTTGGCTGCAAATTAAACTTTGCAGAAACATCTACTATTGCCCGTCAATTAACAGATGCAGGTTATGATAAGGTAAGTTTTGATGAAAAAGCAAACGTATATGTTATCAATACATGTTCTGTGACTGAAAATGCTGACCGTGAATGTAAACTTCATGTGAAAAGAGCAATGAAAGCCAATCCGGAAGGACTGGTCGTTATTGTAGGATGCTATGCACAGCTAAAGCCTGAAGAAATTTCACAGATTGAAGGTGTTGACCTGGTTTTAGGAGCAAAAGAAAAATTCAATATTCTGAGCTACCTTGATGATTTGGAGAAATCTGAAAGCGAAGGGGTAGTACATTCATGTGAAATTGAAGAAACCGATTTCTTTATCGGAAGCTATTCTATTGGAGACAGAACCAGAGCTTTCCTGAAAGTACAGGATGGCTGCGACTATAAATGTACCTATTGTACGATTCCGTTGGCCAGAGGAATTTCGCGTTCAGATACTATCGAAAACGTTCTCAAAAATGCTACAGAAATTGCGGCAAGAGATATCAAAGAAATTGTTCTTACAGGGGTGAATATCGGTGATTATGGTAAAGGAGAATTTGGAAACAAAAGACATGAACATACTTTCCTTGATCTTATTTCAGAACTGGATAAAGTAGATGGAATAGAAAGAATCCGTATATCCTCTATTGAACCCAATCTTTTAAAAGATGAAAGTATAGAGCTGGTTTCTAAAAGTAAAAGTTTTGTTCCGCATTTTCATATCCCGTTACAATCCGGAAGCGATGATCTTTTGAAAAAGATGAAACGTCGTTACCTGACCAAACTGTACAATGACAGAGTCAATAAGATCCGCGAGGTTATGCCTGATGCGGCTATTGGTGTGGATGTTATTGTAGGATTTCCTGGAGAAACAGAAGAGAGATTCATAGAAACCTATAATTTCCTGAATAATCTTCCTATTACTTACCTGCACGTATTTACTTATTCTGAAAGAGAAAATACGGAAGCAGTTGCTATGGATGGAGTAGTTCCTGTAGCAGAAAGAAAAAAACGTAATAAAATGCTGAGAATTCTTTCTGAAAAGAAGAAAATGGCATTTTATCAGACACAACTTGGTAAAACGCTTCCTGTTCTTTGGGAGCACGAAAATAAAGACGGGAAAATGTTTGGCTTCACAGAAAACTATGTGAGAGTTCAGAAAGATTTTGATCCTGCATCCGTAAACCAAATTGAATTTCTAAATTTAGAAAAAATCCTGTCAGATGGCACGGTTTCTGTGCAATCTTCTTACCAAAGTTTTTTAGCAAAAGCATAGGCTCTTTGCAAAAATTCTACTAAATTTATTTTTAAACTTTTAAATACTACATTCATGAGAGATAAGTTTTTATCTTGGGGAATTGTATTAGTAGCTGCTACATGGATTATAGCACTGCTGATCAGAGCGCATTATTGGATACCTACGCTGTTATCCGCAATTTATGCATTGGGTGTTTACAATGCTTACCAATCGAAACATGCTATTTTGAGGAACTTTCCTGTATTGGGATACTTCAGGTATTTTTTCGAGAGTATCTCACCCGAAATGCAGCAATACTTTATTGAAAGGGAAACAGACGGAAAACCGTTTCCAAGAAACCAGCGTTCTGCAGTATACAGACGTGCAAAAAATTTAAGTGATACTGTGGCTTTTGGTACACAGCTGGAAGTAAATCACAGAAAATATGAAGGGATCAAGCATTCTATTTATGCAAAATCACCATCAGAAGAGCTCCCAAGAGTATGGGTTGGAGGAGAACAGTGTACCCAGCCTTACCACGCTTCTTTATTCAATATCTCAGCAATGAGTTTCGGAGCATTAAGTGACAGAGCACAGATTTCCCTGAACAGAGGAGCAAAAAAAGGAAATTTCTATCATAATACCGGAGAAGGGGGAATTTCACCTTATCATATGGAAGGAGGAGATTTATGCTGGCAAATCGGAACAGGATATTTCGGATGTCGTGATGATGAAGGGAAATTTAATCCTGAATTATTCACAAAATATTCAACTCTTCCTAATGTGAAAATGATAGAAATCAAATTGTCACAGGGAGCAAAACCAGGACATGGAGGAGTACTTCCGGGAGTGAAAAATACACCTGAAATTGCAGCAATCCGTCACGTAACACCAGGTATGACTGTTATTTCACCACCCTCACATACTTCATTTTCTGATGCAGCAGGACTGTTGAGGTTCGTACAGCAATTAAGAGATCTTTCAGGCGGGAAACCTGTTGGTTTTAAACTGTGTATCGGAGATACCAGAGAATTTGAAGATATCTGTGTTCAGATGAATGTTCTGAAGATTTATCCGGACTTTATTACCATAGATGGGGCAGAAGGAGGAACTGGAGCAGCACCACCGGAATTTTCAGATGGAGTAGGAATGCCGTTAGAGCCAGCTTTGATATTTGTCAACAGAACACTTAATAATTATAACTTAAGAGATAAATTAAGAGTGATTGCCAGCGGTAAAGTGCTTACCAGTCTTGATATTCTGAGAGCAATTTCGATGGGTGCTGATATGTGTAACAATGCCAGAGGATTTATGTTTTCTTTAGGATGTATTCAGGCGTTGAGATGTAATACAAATAACTGCCCTACAGGAGTGGCTACACAGGATAAAATGCTTATCAAAGGACTTGAGGTGACGGATAAAGCAGAAAGAGTATATCACTTTCATAAAAATACCCTTCATACCTGCAATGAATTGATTGCGGCTGCAGGAAGAAGCTCTTATGAAGAAGTAGATGCCACCATGTTTATGAGAGGAGATGAGTTTGATCACCTTGCGGACCTTTACTTCCCTGATATTTTAGGAAATGTAAAGCAGAAGGCAAGATCATAATAACATACGATAAAATAAAAACACCGTCATTGAGACGGTGTTTTTTATGATGTGATTATTTTTATTGTTGTTGTTCAGAAGTTTGTTTTTGATCATCTGGTCTGTTATCTCGGCCATAAATCTGAAAGTTGAATACAAAAGATTTGTTTCTGTAAGAAGCATTTAAGTACGGATAATGAGGATTTCTTGCAAAAGCAGCTCTGGAAGGAACAATAATTACTCCCTGTAAGTTATAAGGTGTTTCACTGGAAAGATTATTGAATGCTTTGAATTTCTGCAAAGCTTCTCTGAAACCAGGGATTTGATAATACTTGGCTTTTTTTGCTGCATCAGTTGTACCAGCATCCAGTATTGATTTCTTTACGTAATAAAACATAGGGTCAATAGCAGGAATACCACTTCCGTCAATCGTATTTAAAAAGGTAGCTTTTGATGTAAATGAAGTGTTTCCGTCAGAATTAACTGCCAGATAAGAGTAAGCTCTTACCATGAACTTAATAATATCATCAGTTTTGACAGTCTGATCATAAACAGGATCAGGATTAACAGGAGGCTGAGCACCGTTTCTAACGATATAGATAGCTCCCGAAGGAAGTGTTACAGGTGCCAGTTCAGATAATTTTTTTTCGTTATCATCTGCTGTATCCGTAGAACTGAAGGCTTTTATATTACCCTGTGCATCCAGATAATTATCATCCATGAATTTCTTAATGGCCTGATCATCATAGGTGTTTTGTGTATTAATGTCTTCCGGCTCTACATAGGTTGACACATCATCATCTTTCTTACAAGCAGAAAAACACAAAGATCCTGCAAGGATATATAAAAATATTTTTTTCATTTCAAAAAACTTTAATTACTTTACAAATAATATAACGGCAAAAGTATAAAAAAATATGAGAATAGATAAATTTTTATGGAGCATTCGTTTTTATAAGACGAGAAGTATTGCAGCAGAGGAGATTAAAAAGAATAGAGTTTCTATAGGAACGTCTGCCGTAAAGTCATCTAAAGAGGTAAAAGAAGGAGATACTATTAAAATCCGTAAGAATCAAATTGATTATAAAATAAAAGTAATTCAGATTCCTAAAAGCAGAATAGGAGCCAAGCTGGTGCCTCTTCATATTAAAGATGTGACAGATAAAGAACAGTACGAACTGTTGAAGCTTCGTAAAATGTCACAAGATTATTACAGAAATAAAGGCGAGGGAAGACCAACCAAAAAAGACAGAAGAGAAATGGACGATTACGTAGGGGTAGGTAACGATATCGATTCTGACTTTACAGATTGGGATGATTTCTTTGGTGAGACGGGTGACGAAGCCGGTGATGAAGATCAATAAATAAAATAGAAAAGCTCTAGAGATAGAGCTTTTCTACTATTTCGTTAACAATGTCCTCCGGTTCTCTGGAATCTGTTCCTACAGTATACTGTGCTTTGCTGTAAAATTGATTTCTTTCAAATAAATGTTTTGCAATGAATTCCGGAAGGTCTTCATCCGAGATATTGGCAATCAATGGCCTTTTTTCTTTCTGTTTTGAAAGTCTTTCTACCAATGTTCCTACCGATGTTCTTAAGAAAAAACTTTTAGAATTGTGATTAATGATCTCCATGTTATTATAATACACAGGAGTTCCTCCGCCAAGGCTTAAAACTACATTTTCTTCCGAAGCCAATATCTCTTCCAAGGCTTCTCTTTCCAGTTTTCTAAAGTAAATCTCTCCCTTTTTTTCAAAAATTTCCGGGATGGTTAATTTGTTTCTTCTTGAAATCTCTTTATCGAGGTCAATTAATTTAAAATTGATTTTTTCGCTTAATATTTTGGAAATGTGAGATTTGCCACTTCCCATGTATCCGATCAATGAAATTACCATGAATTTTTTTAAAACAAATTTGCGAAAAAGTTTTGAGATAAAGAAAAAAGTTATATCTTTGCACCACTTAAAACAAGGGACATTACTTAAATGAAAACTTGTTGCATAAGTGGCCGACTCGGTAGCTCAGCTGGTAGAGCAATACACTTTTAATGTATGGGTCCTGGGTTCGAATCCCAGCCGGGTCACTAGCAATAAATATTACGAATTTTGTGATTTTATTGCCTGCGTGGTGAAATTGGTAGACACGCCATCTTGAGGGGGTGGTTTCCTAAGGATGTGCTGGTTCGAGTCCAGTCGCAGGCACTGCAAAGAAAATTTTATAATTAATATTGAAATTTATTTCATTTTAATTGTGGCCGACTCGGTAGCTCAGCTGGTAGAGCAATACACTTTTAATGTATGGGTCCTGGGTTCGAATCCCAGCCGGGTCACAAGTTTACTGAAAAGTAAATTTTTTTCATATTAATATTTTGTGATTTGGTGTTTCAAAGGCTTCCTTCAGGAGGCCTTTGATTTTTGTATGAAGTCTGATACTGAACTTCCTTTCTTTTTATTATACATTCAAAAAAAATCCCCAACCATAACAGTCAGGGATATTATATTTTAATTTGGAAAAATCAATCCAAATGCATATTGTCAATTAATCTTACTCCGTCTACAACGACTACGATAAACGCTCTGAAACTTCTATCTTTATAGAAAAAATCGGTTTCCTGTAATGTATTTTCATCAGCAATAAGGAAATATTCAAGTTTCATTCCCGGCTGGTCATCGAAAATATCAGCTACTCTTTCCTTGATTTCCGGAATAGTAACGGTTCTGAACCAGTCGTTTACCTTTTTTAAAGTCTCATAAATTACTTTAGAGGCTTCTTTTCGGTCTTCATGAAGTCTTTGGTTTCTTGAACTTAATGCCAGTCCGTTTTCTGCCCTGTAAATAGAAACTCCGGTTATTTTAACGGGAAGATGCTTTTTCTCTACCATTTTTTTTATAATAGCGAGCTGCTGGAAATCTTTTTCCCCAAAATAAGCATTGTCAGGCTGTATCTGTCTGAAAAGTTCCTCTACAACAGTTCCTACTCCGTCGAAATGTCCCGGTCTTGATTTTCCTTCCATCTCATTTTCCAATCCATCAAAATCATATTGCTGGCTTTCAGCTTTCTCAGGGTAAATATCGGCTACCTCAGGAATATAAACGGCATCTACAAGACCTGAATTCTGAAGAATAAGTATATCTCTGTTGACATCTCTTGGGTATTTTTCAAGATCCTCAGGATTGTTGAATTGGGTTGGATTTACAAAAATTGAAGAAATGACAAGATCATTCTCTTTTCTTGCCTCTTCATACAGAGAAAGATGACCATTGTGCAAGGCGCCCATAGTAGGAGCAAAGCCAATTCTTTTTCCCATTTCTTTCTGTCTTTCAATGAAATCCTGAAGGACTTTTCTGTTTTTTAGAACTTCCATAGTTTGTTTTAATACTATTTCAAAAATACTAAAAATATCGCATAATAATATGTACTTTTAATAATTTGGAAAAGGTAATTTTCGTAAAAAAATGTTAATTAAAATAATGTTGGATGTTTTTTTGTAATTTTGCACATTAAAGCATTTTTACAAAAATTAGATAGAAAGTTTATGCCGAATCAAAAAATACTGTACATTACTACAGAGATGTATCCATATCAGGAAGATACAAATATGGCTGCAGTGGTAAACAAAATGGCACTTAAGATGCACCAAGAAGGCAATGATGTAAGAGTTTTTATGCCAAGATTTGGACAAATAAGTGAGAGAAAGTTTCAGCTTCATGAGGTAATCCGTCTTTCAGGGATGAATATTATTATCAATGACCTGGACCAGCCTCTAATCATTAAAGTAGCGTCTCTTCCGGGGGAAAGACTTCAGGTTTACTTTATTGACAATGAAGAATACTTCAAAAGAAAACAATATTATTTCGACGATGAAGGAAACCCTTTCGAAGACAATGACGAAAGAGCGATTTTCTTTGCCAGAGGAGTTATTGAAACAATTAAGAAACTAAACTGGGTACCGGATGTTATCCATTTAAATGGATGGATGGCTTCTTTCGTTCCAATTTATCTTAAAACGTATTACGAATCAGATACTTATTTCAAAGACGCGAAAATTGTACTTTCTCTTTACAATGAGAAAGATGCTGACCTGGATAAAAAGATTGACGAAAAACTACAGTTTGATAATATTTCAGGATTAAAAGCGTTAGATAACCCAACTATTAAAAGTTTTGTTATCGAGAGTATGAACTATGTAGATGCCGTTGTGAAAGGAGACGAGTTTCTGGATGAAGACCTGGATAAGGCTTTCAATGAAACAGCAACCCAAAAATCGGAATATCTGGACATAGATTCTATAAATCAACTTTATTAAAAACACATTTTTAATGACTCATAATCTTAAAAAGACCTTCGCCATGCTTCTATTGGCGATTTTTGGAAGTACATTCCTTTATAACTGTGAACCTGATCCGGATTCTCTTGGTGAGCAGTTGTTCAATAATGATGCTGCGCAAGGTAATGAAATTTCATATCCCGTTATCGCATACAATTACAACAATAATGATTCCATCAGAAGTGATGCTGCCAGACTGATCAGTGGGGTGAGCGAATCTGGTGCTGCTTCTTATGTAGGTGTACTGGGAGCCTTTACTGAAGGTGAATTTGGAATGCAGAGAGCATCGTATGTTACCCAGCTAAGAATGCCGGTAGATAATTTCGACTTCAATGGGGCAAATCCGAAAGTGGATTCTGTAGTCCTTGTGGTAAGACCACCAGCCAATACAACTACGAATACTTACTTCTTTGAAAGCGATTCATTAAAAACAAATACATTTGAGAAAAGTGATTTCCCTGTAGACGGAGTTGCTACGGCTGTTTCAATTGAGAGAAAAACGTATCCTGTTCGTAAATACGGTAAAATAGGAGGGGCTTCAAAATCAATGAAAATCAATGTACATGAAGTTACTACATTTTTAGACTCGAATGACGATACTTTCAAACGTTCCAATAAGAATATAAGTACTGGTGAACTGTTAGGTTCAGGAGTATTTAACGGTAACATCAGTTCTTTATCTATTACTAAAAAATCTGATAACTCAGTTGTATTTACCGGAAACTTAGGATTCAGAATAAAACTGAGCAATACAAACTTTTTCCAGACTCATATCCTTGATAAAAAAGGAAAACCAGAGCTTCAGGATGCTTCAAACTTTATCAGATATTTCAAAGGAATAAAGATTTCTGTGGATGAAACAGATAAATACCTTTACCAGTTCTCTCCTGATGATTTACAGCTTGTCATGTATTATAAATATGATAAAACAGAGAATGGAGCAACTACAAGACCACAAACAACACTTAATTTCAACTTAGGAGGTTCTAATGCTCATATCGGATTGTATGAATACAGCAGATCAGGATCATCTGTAGCTAATGCATTGGCTGCAAGTAATCCTAATGAAGGTGATGAGAGACTTTTTGTTCAGGGAATGGGAGGTCCTTCTGTTGTCGTGAAAATTAAGGATGAAACAATTGCACAACTTAAAGATGTTTACAATAAAGAAAAAGCAGGTATTGTAAGTGCTAAAGTTAGAATATATCTGGATCCTTTAAGCTGGAAAAATAAAAATTCAACAGAAGATCGTAAGTTTTCAATTTTGACCAATACATTAAACAGTAATGGTACTATTGATTACTCAAAGCTAGGCTTTACATCAGATCTGACTTCAGGACTTGGCCTATATTATTATAAAGAAAATCCTGGGTACTATGATTTTGTAGTAACAAAAACCATCAAGGATCTTGTTGAAGGTAAAAAAGAAACTGTAAGTGGAGTTGAGCAGCCGGTAACGAATAAACCGTTGGTGATCAGTGCCGGAACATTTGCCGCAACTGCTACAGGAAGCCTTTTAGGAGTTCGTAATACGACAAGAGCAATCGATATGAACAGAATTATCCTGACAGGTATAGATAAAACAAATACGAATCCAAAAAGAATCCAGCTAATGGTGACTTACGGGACGAAAAAATAAACATTAAACAACACTAGACAAAATAAAATATGTGCGGAATAGTAGGATATACAGGTTTTCAAGACGCTTATGAAATCGTAATTAATGGTCTTAGAAGATTGGAATATAGAGGGTATGACAGTGCCGGAATTGTTTTAGAAGGTTCAGATAACAAGCTGGAAGTAGAAAAAACAAAAGGTAAGGTTGAGGATTTGGTGAATATTTCGAAAGAACTAAAAGGAAAGTCTAAAATTGGAATGGGACATACCCGTTGGGCAACCCACGGAGTTCCTAGTGACAGAAATTCCCACCCGCACTTGTCAAATAACGGCAAAATCGCAATCGTACATAACGGTATCATTGAAAATTATGATACTATTAAAACGATGCTTACTGAAAAAGGATTTACTTTCAAATCAGAAACAGATACAGAAGTACTGGTAAACCTTATCCAGTATTTTATGGATCTTAATCCTGAAACTGATTTCCCAACTGCGGTAAGATATGCATTGAATGAAGTATATGGAGCCTATGCAATCACTGTACTTCATGAAGATTATCCTGGAGTATTGGTGGTAGGAAGATTAGGTTCTCCTCTGGCAATCGGAATCGGAGATAAAGAATACTTTATTGCTTCTGATGCCTCTCCTTTCGTAGAATTTACAAAAGAAGCCATTTATCTTGAAGAAGGACATATGGCAACAATCTCTCTTGAAAATGGAGTAGATATCAGAACCATCAATGATAACTCTAAAATTGAGCCGGAAATTCAGGAGCTTAAATTAAGCCTTGAACAGATTGAAAAAGGTGGATATGAGCATTTCATGCTTAAAGAAATCTTTGAACAGCCTAAATCGGTACACGATACAATGAGAGGAAGACTTCTTGTAGATGAGGGTGTGATTAAAATGGCCGGAATCTGGGATCATGTGGAAAGATTCAAAAATGCTAACAGAATTATTATTATTGCCTGTGGTACTTCTTGGCATGCAGGTCTTATCGGAGAATATCTGATAGAAGAATATGCAAGAATTCCTGTTGAAGTAGAGTATGCATCAGAGTTCAGATACAGAAACCCTATCATTACAGATAAAGATGTGGTGATTGCAATTTCTCAGTCTGGAGAAACAGCTGATACAATGGCTGCTTTAAAATTAGCAAAAGAAAAAGGTGCATTTATATATGGTATATGTAATGTTGTGGATTCTTCAATCGCAAGAATTACCGATGCAGGTTCATATACACATGCCGGTCCTGAAATTGGGGTTGCTTCTACAAAAGCATTTACAGCGCAGCTTACAATTCTTACTTTAATTGCATTTAAACTAGGAAAACACAACGGAAACTTAGGAAACGCTGAATTTATGAGCTTAATCTCTGAGCTTGATGCTCTTCCTAAGAAAATTGAAGAAGTGTTAAATACCACTCATGAGCTTACTCAGAATATTGCAAAAGATTTTGTGAAAGCTACTAATTTCCTTTATTTAGGAAGAGGATACAATTATCCTGCTGCCTTAGAAGGAGCCTTAAAATTAAAAGAAATTTCTTATATCCATGCAGAAGGATACCCGGCTGCAGAAATGAAGCACGGTCCAATTGCCCTGATCGATGAAAACATGCCAATTGTAATCATAGCACCTAAAAAAGGACACTATGATAAAATTGTAAGTAACGTTCAGGAAATTAAAGCGAGAAAAGGAAAAATTATCGCTGTAGTTAATAAAGGAGACCGTCAGGTGAGTGAAATGGCTGATTATGTTATTGAAATCCCTGAAACTTCAGAATGTTTCTCTCCAATCGTTGCTTCCGTACCTCTGCAACTGCTTGCTTATTACATTGCAGTATATAGAGGAGCCAACGTAGATCAACCGAGAAACCTTGCAAAATCTGTTACCGTGGAATAAAAAGATGTTGTAAATAAAATAAATTTAGATTTATTCCGTTATTTCAAAAAAAATCTTAAAAGTTTCTTAAAAAAATTATATATTTACGGCTTAATTATAAAAATTAACATGAAAAGGATATTTCTTTTATTATTGTCTGCGTCGGTAGCATCGGTATCTTGTTCAGGTGGTGGCAGCTCTTCTGTAGGGAAGCCAGGAACAAAAGGAGAATTGATACCAAGAGAAAAAACTAAATCATTTGTTGCGGAAAGACCATACGGAATGGTCGCAATTCCTGCAGGTTCATTTGTTGCTGGTTTAGCAGACCAGGATCCAACAAATACTCCTGAAAAAGCATCATTGAAGACTGTTACTGTTTCTTCTTTCTTCATGGATGAAGCAGAAACTACCAACTCGGAGTACAGAGTATTTATCAATTATGTAAGAGACTCTATTGCGAGAACTTTACTAGCTGAAGCTGCCGGAGAAGGTGGTGATGAAGGCGGACGTAAAGGAGCAGCAATAGGTGATTATGCATATCTTGCTAAAAAAGAAGAAAATTTAACACCTTATCAAGAATATATGGAAGGCCAGGGTGGCCGAGAAGACGGAAGCTATGATGCCAGCAAAAGATTAGATTGGAAAATTCCTTTACACTGGAGCACATCAAAATATCCGGATGTAGAATACGCAGAGGTTTTAGAATCTATGTATCTACCTTCTTCTTCAAGAATCGGAAACGAAAGAATTTTAGATGTAAGTAAGCTGAAATATACATACCGTTGGGGAGATATGGACGCTGCTGTTGCAGATAACGAAAGAGGAGCTAATTACCTAAAAAGCGAAAGTATTGCGATTTATCCTGATACTACAGTTTGGGTAAAAGATTTCCACTTTGCTTACAATGAGCCATTGTTTGAACAGTATTTCTGGCACAAGGCTTATAAAGACTATCCTGTTGTTGGGGTAACCTGGGATCAGGCAAGGGCTTATTGTAACTTTAGATCTAAATTGAAAACTGATTACAACGAAAGTTTAAAAAGAAAAAAACAAAGACCATTAGAGTTCCGTCTTCCAACAGAAACTGAATGGGAATATGCTGCAAGAGGAGGTATGCAAAATGCTACTTACCCTTGGGGTGGTCCATATTTAATGGACGACAGAGGTTGTTATCTGGCTAACTTTAAGCCTAAAAGAGGTAACTACATGGAAGACGAGAAAAAAGGTACTTATACATATACAGCTCCAGTTAAGAAATTTAAGAAAAATGGGTTTGGGTTATTTGATATGGCTGGAAACGTTTCTGAGTGGACATTATCTGCGTACAACAATTCTTCATACGGATTCTCTTCTACATTAAATCCTTCTACTAAAGATAAAAAGGATACTAAGAAGTCTGTAAGAGGTGGATCTTGGAAAGATATAGGATATGCACTAATGACAGGTGCTAGAGATTGGGAAAGAAAAGATTCCGCAAGAAGCTATATCGGATTCAGAACTGTACAGGACATTCCTGAAGCAGCAGTTAAGCCAAGAAGAGTTAACAGATAACTAATCAGATAATTATTTTTCAATAACAATTTTATTTAACATTAAAAAAACTAACTCAATATGTTTAAGACTAAAGATGCTTGGATGAATTTCTTTTATTCATTCGGTGCTGCAATTGTAATTCTTGGAGCTTGGCTTAAAATTACTCACATTACCTTGGGACCTATTAACGGTAACATCGCTCTTACCGTAGGACTTATTACTGAGGCGATTATCTTTATCATTTTTGCATTTGACCCTCCGAAATCAGAAGAGTCTTATGCTTGGGAAAATGTTTATCCTGAGTTATTAGATAAACATGCTAATCCAAATCCACTACACTCTAATGTATCTTCTAGAAATAATAACGCAGCAGCTCAATTTGCAGAATTAGAAAACTCTCTTTCAACCAAATTGGATAAAATGCTTGAAGATGCTAGGCTAGATGTTCAATTATTTGAAAGACTAAGAACAGGAATTGATAAATTTTCAAACTCTGTTGATCAGATCAATCAAACGGTTGACGTATCTGCTTCTACACATAAATATAACGACCAATTAAATAAGGCTGCTCAGCACATGGAAAGCATGAATGCTCTTTATGTAATGCAACTTGAAAGCGGTAAAAGACAATCTGAATTTGCTAACAAGTATGTGGCAGATATGCAGAAGTCTGCAGAGCAATCTGAAAAATTCAATCAAGAGCTACAAGGTTTAACATCTAATCTTAATAACTTAAATAGAGTTTATGGTGGTATGCTAACTGCTATGAAGTCTTAATTCCTAACCATTTCTAAATTTAACTACTTAATCAAAAAACAAAGAAAAGAGAATGGCACAAGGAAAACAGACCCCTCGTCAGAAGATGATCAACCTGATGTATTTGGTGTTCATCGCGATGATGGCCCTAAATATTGATGCAGAAATCATCAGATCATATTATGATTCTACTAAAGCATTAAATGAAACCAGAACTTTAACAGAAAGAAAGAACGAGAAGATCTTTGAAAGAACATTGGAAGCTAAGGCTCAACAAGTTCCGGATACTTACGCACAGCCTTGGGGACAGTACAAAGTATTGAAATCCAAAATTGATCTGTTGGTAAAATCCTCTCAGGATATCAAAGATTTGTTAAAAAAACAATCTGAGTTTCATGATAAAGATCCTCAAACAGGAAAAGAAATTGATGTAAGCGAAAATTTTGCTGCATTGAACAATAATGAAGCAACTACTGAATATTTCTTTAAAGAAGGTGATGAAAATACTCCTTCGAAGAATGCATTAGATCTGAAAGCTAAAATTGATGATGTAAGAAATTACATTAACGCTACTTTTGGAAATAATGAGCAGTTAAAAGATCTAGTTGCCAGAGCAAATAAGTCTCTTATTGCGGAGTACCCTAAAGGAACATCTCCAAATGAAAAGACTTGGTTCCAGAATAAATTTTATCACCAGCCATTAATCGCTGCAATATCTAATCTGGAAATTATCCAAAATGATGCCAGAAACGTTCAGTCTGATGCATTGGCACTATTACTTCAGGAAAAAGTAGATGCGAGTATTAAATTCTCAAGCTACGAACCTATTGTTTCAGGTCCGGTAGATATCCAGGCAGGAAAACAGGCAGAAGTAAAAGTAATGTTGGGTACTTATTCTAACAGTAATAAGATCAGCATCTCTGGTGTAGGTAAAGTTGAAAATGGTAAAGGAACAATCGCAATTTCAGGTTCTGGAATTGGAGAGCATAAATTAGGAGGTACCATTACATTAACAGATGCTTCAGGTAAGCCACAATCTTTCCCATGGACGCATACTTATAATGTAATCGCAGGACCAAGAGAAGTAAAACTTGAAAAAGGATTATTACTTTCTGCAGATAAGATGAATGTAATGTATAGAGGACTTGAGAACCCTGTTTCAGGATCAATCTTAGGTGCTGACAATTCTAAACTTTCATTATCTGCTCCAGGTGCATCTGTAAGAAATACAGGCCCAGGAAAATGGATCGTAAAACCAACTTCAGGGAATACAGTTAAGTTGACATTATCAGGAATAGATCCTTATGGAAAATCTGTATCTCAGGTATTTGAATATAGAATTAAGAATGTTCCACCACCACAAGGTCAGATCAGAGGACAGAGTATAGTATCTATGCCTGCAACTTCTATCCAGAACCAAACGGTACAGGCAGCAATTCCTGACTTTGACTTCCCGGTTTCATTTACTGTAACTCAGTTTATGGTGAGAGTACCAGGTAGAGCAGCGTTACTGGTTCACGGAAATTCATTAAATGATGCCGCTGGATTAGTGAAAAATCTTAGATCCGGAGACGTAGTTTCTGTATTTGATATTAAAGTTACTGCTCAAGGTTTAGATGGTCAGGTTATTAAAAACATTACTCCTATAATCATTAACATTCCATAGGACTAAAATTGTAATTTATTATGAAAAAATATATTAGCACCCTTTTAGTATTAGTTTCGGGATTTGCTTTTTCCCAGACTATTCTGAACGCAGCTTCTCCGGAAGAGTTCAGACAGATGAGAGCAGAAAACAAACAAAAAGTTGGTGATACTATTGTAGATAAAACAGTAAAGCCTCTTGAATATGGTTTTGTAGAAGATAAAGATATCCTGAAGAGTATGTTTGTATGGGAGATCATTGATATGAATGATAAGATCAACCAGCCTTTCTACTATGACAATCCGGATGGTCTTCTTGCTACTCCTACAAGATCTTTATACCAGTTATTATTGGACGCTGCCTTAAGCGGAAAGATTGAGCAGGTATATGATGATGAAAACTTTACAGTAAAACTTTCTCCGGAAGGAATTCAGAAAAGATTAGAAAAAGTAATCATCAATGATGCTGCTATTGATATCTTAAACTCAGGAAGACAATTAACTGAGGCTGAAAAGAAACAATATACTGACGTTTTTAAGACGACTACTGACAAGGTAAAAGTTCTTAAGATCATGGGTATGTGGTTTATTGATAAAAGAGACGGACAGATGAAATACAGACCTCTTGGTATTGCTGCAATGGGACCAGATCCTGCAGTACAGGGAGTTATCGGTCCAGATGGTAAGCCTATCGCAAGTAATGATGAGCTTATTGACCTGTTCTGGATCTATTATCCAAGTGCAAGAGATATTTTAGCTAATAATTTTGTCTTCAACAGAAAGAATTCTTCTGCTGATCTATCTTTCGATGATGTTATCAATGCAAGAAGATTCTCTTCTATCATTTATAAATCTTCAAACGGTTTAGGAGACGGTACTATCAAGGACTATATCCCTAAAAATGCTGATGAGCAGTTGGAAGAAAGCGATAGAATCAAGGCACAGATTCTTGACATGGAAAATGATATGTGGAATTACTAGATTTCACTTGATATTTATAGAAAACCTGAGTATTTTTACTCAGGTTTTTTTATTATGAGAAATGTAGATTATATTATCGTAGGAGATGGATACGCAGGGCTTTTCCTGGCTCATCAGCTAATTAAGAATAACAAGTCCTTTGTGATCTTTTCTGAAGGAAGAAAAAGTGCTTCACAGGTGTCGGCCGGGATTATTAATCCTGTGGTCCTAAAAAAGTTTACCACATTCTGGAAAGCACAGGAACAAATAGATTTTCTTAAAGATAATTTGAAACAAATAGAATCGTATACTGGAGAAAACTATCTGATTGATGCTCCTATTCATAGAATCTTTCATGATGAAAATGAACAGAATTTATGGCTGAAAAAATCGGGAATTGAAGAATTATCGCATTTTCTTAACAAAAAATTTGATCGTTTAAATGTGGTAAAAAATGATTTTCTTACCGGAAAGGTGAATCAGTCTGCCAGACTCAATGTTAATGGATTTTTCAGTGGTTTATTCAGTTATTTCGAAAAAAATGATCATTGGGTAAAAGAAAAATTTGATTATACCCAATTGCATCCTTCAGAATCCACTTATAAAGATTTGAGTTTCAAAAATATTATCTTTTGTGAAGGAATGGGAGTGAAAGATAATCCCTACTTCTCAGAAATAGCGGTAATCCCCAATAAGGGACACCATATCAAAGTGAAACTTTCTCAACCTCTTTCTGAAAACATAACGATTAAGAAGAAACATTTTTTATTTCCAACCGGAAGTGATCTGTATTTTTATGGAGGAACTTATGACAGGGAACAGCTACATCATCACATTGATGAATCCGCAGTGGAACAACTGGTGAAAGGTCTTTCCGAATTTTATCCTTATGATTTTGAAGTGGAAGAAGTGCATTTTGGATTCCGCCCAACAGTAAAAGACAGAAGACCCATCATCGGAAGACATGAAACATTCCGTAATCTGTATGTTTTTAATGGACTTGGGGCCCGTGGAATCCTTAACGGATGCTATTTTTCCGGGGATTTGTTCCGTTTTATTGAAGAAGATATTCCATTGCATGAAGAAGTATCCCTGAACAGGTTTCAATAATGTATCTTAGTATAGATATTAAAAGCTGCAAAATTTATGAATGAAAATATATTAGGCATCGTTGCCGGAGTTCTTACTTCTGTTTCCATGATTCCACAGCTTGTAAAAGTAATCAGAGAAAAGAATGTAGAAGATATTTCTCTGCTCATGCTTTTAGTCCTCATTTCAGGGCTATCATTGTGGGTATGGTATGGTTTTGAAAAAGACGAGCTGCCTATTATCTTATCAAATGCTTTTGCTGTGATTGTGAATATAAGCCTTCTGGTATGCTATATAATCTACAATAAAAAAAGTAGATAAAGCACATAAAAAAGACGCCATACGAATATGGCGTCTTTTTATTTTTATGTAAGTGATATCAATTACTGAAGAACAAATTTTGCCAAAGGAGCCATTCTTGCTTTATTTAAAGTAAGAGTATTTCCATTTACAGAATAATTATCTGCGGCAAGGATTGCTTTGGTAAACTGATTTTCAATATCAAGATCTTCACAAGCCATCATGGTAGACATTCCCTGATTGAACTTAATTCTCATCATTTCAGGTTTGATCTCAAATGTTCCTCCTAAACCATTACATCCGGCATGTCCCTGGTATCTCATTCCATCCATTTCAAGTTTGAAATAAGGATTGTTTTTAGGGTTTTTCAGTTCAATCGGCTTCCCGTTAAGCTCCGTAAGTTTCCAGGTTTTTCCTGTAATATCACTCGTTGGCTTTTGTGCATTCTGTGTTTTACAAGAAACCACTAAAAATGTTGCGATAACAAGTGCCGATAAATAATAATATAAGCTTTTCATAATGTTTATTTTTTTAAGATGAATGCTAATCCCCATGCTAATACGATGCCATTTTTGCAGGACCAGACTCTTTTTTTGCCTGTTTAAGATGGAACAGAACCATATCTACATTCTTTTTCAGGAAAGTGATATTGCCTTTAATATCAGAGTATTGATACTCTTCATTGGAGGCCGTATATTCAGGTAAAGCATCACTTTTTTTAAGGTCAAAAGTTTTGCCGTTTAAATGGATTGTTGCTGTATTTTTGGTGTTGTTGATGGTTACTTCTATCTTTTCTCCATAGCTGTCCACATACACCTCTTTTGAGATGTCATCTGTATTTTCGGGAACAACAGCAGTGATGGTTTCAGCTTCTTTTCCGGGATGTTTACACGCTGTTAGGGAAATAATGGTCAATCCAAAAAGGACTGGTAATAATATTTTTTTCATAGTGATAAGTGATTTTAAAGTGTTTCATGAACTACGATGTTAATGCCTTATAAATTTACGAATATTTTTAATAAATATATGTTAATTTTTCATAAACTAACAGAAAGTTAAGATTTTAGCCAATTTAACTCACTGTTTTTTGAAACATTATTCACGAAACAGAAAGTAATAATTATGGTAGGAAATTGATGGGAGTCGTTGTTAATTCAGGTTTTTTAACGAACGTATTTTCAGAAGTATACTCTGTGTTTTTTTCATTTCTCATTTGTTGTTTGAATTTTCGGCAAAAATAATTCAAAAAGAAGAGAGTAACAATAAGTTAATGTTAATAATTCTAATTCATGATAAAGTTTAGGTTGAACTATTTTAACTTTCAGTTTTCAAATAAAAAGCTTCAAAAAAGAACAATTGTGCACTTCATGATGTTCAAAAAAGCAACAACACTATCATTAAATTTTCCTTAAATTGAAAAATATGGCTTGATTTTTGAAAATTGAAAACTGCGCAGATAGAATATCAAAATTGCTTGTATTGTGCTTGAATAGGCTAAAAGTTCACTATTTTTCAAACTTTTTTATTCAGGTATTTTAAAGGATAGTTAAATTTTGTTAATCTACTATGATAATATCATAATCTGGGTGTACATTTGCCACTTCAAAATGAGAAACTTTATAGTATACTTTTTAACGGGTCTTTTTCTGCTCTTTGTAGTAGAAAGTAGACTTGATGTTAAAACGCTAAGAAACGACTACAACGGTCATGTTTCTCATCATATGCCAAAAAGAGCCAACCGCCTGAACCAGACTTTTGAAAAACTCTCCGTTCAGCAGATGGCCGATAATGTAGACAATTCCACTTTAGAACTTGCCGAAAATGACTTTCAGCTGTCTGATGTATGGCAGGCTATTGTTGTCTTTGCCGGAGTTTTCAGCCTTGTCTATATTTTTGGATTAAAAAGCTACAAACGCTTTAGACAGGATATTCATGGCTTTGTTCTTGGATTAGCCACAAAAAGGTTTATTCTGATCCGCTCCATTAGAATTTAAAATTTTATCGATCTATTCTTTTTCTGCCTGATTTTCCGGGTGGAAATACTTTACGTTGTGTATATGTTGGTAATCAGCACATCGTACCCCTTTTATTACCGTTTATTTCTATTCAAAACATTAACGATTTATATAAACTCTAGAATTATGATAAAAAGAGTTGCTTCGGGAATTGCGCTGAGTGCCCTTCTGTTGGCTGTTGGCTGCAATAAGAAAAAAGAAGAAAAAGAAGAAGTTACCGTATATCCGGTGACATCCCCTGTAGTAATGGATACTGTAATCAACAAAGAATACGTAGCCCAGATTCAATCCGTAAAAAACATTGAAGTGAGAGCTCAGGAAAAAGGTTTCCTGGAAAAAATCTTTGTAGACGAAGGACAATACGTACAGGCAGGACAAACATTGTTCCGAATTATGCCTAAACTGTATCAGGCAGAATTATTAAAAGCAAAAGCAGAGGTAGAACAGGCTTCTATCGAGCTGAAAAATGCAAGTACATTGGCAGGAAATAATATTGTTTCCAAAAACGAAAAAGCAATGGCGAAAGCCAAGCTGGATGCCGCCAATGCAGAAATGAAACTGGCTCAGATCCACCTTTCATTTACAGATATTAAAGCACCATTCTCCGGTGTTATTAACAGAATTCCTTTAAAACTGGGAAGTCTTGTAGATGAAGGAGATTTGTTGACTTCATTATCAGACAATACAAGTATCTACACTTATTTCAATGTTTCAGAACCTGAATATTTGAGCTATCAGACCCATGCGGCTGACAGAGGCAGCAATCAGGTCGCTCTGATTACGGCAAATGGAGAAACGTATACCCAGAAAGGAGAAATCCAGACGATTGAAGGAGAATTTGATAATGAAACAGGAAATATTGCCTTCCGTGCAAAATTCCCAAATCCTGATAAACTTCTGAGAAACGGAGAAACGGGTAAAGTACAGATGTCAATGCCTGTTCATAATGCTTTGATTATTCCGCAGAAAGCCACTTATGAAATACAGGATCAGAAATATGTATTTGTTATTGATAAAAACGGAGTAGCAAAATCCAGAAATATCAAAGTAGCTTATGAACTTCAGGATCTTTATGTAGTAGGTTCAGGAATTTCAAAAGGAGATCAGATTCTTCTGGAAGGAGTTCAGAAAGTGAAGGATGACCAAAAGGTGAAAACAAAATTCCAGGATCCTAAGAAAGTTCTTCAATCATTGAAATTAAAAGCAGAGTAATGGTCTCTAAAGTGAAGCAGTATGTTTAAAAAATTCATTCGCAGACCAGTTCTGTCTATAGTAATCTCATTGATTATTGTATTTATGGGAATATTGTCATTGGTGAAACTTCCGGTGACCCAGTTCCCATCCATTTCTCCCCCTAAAGTAAATATCACCGCAGAATATCCCGGAGCGAACAACGAATTGTTGATTAAATCCGTAGTGATCCCCTTGGAAAGAGGATTAAATGGTGTTCCCGGAATGAAATATATGACCTCAGATGCAGGGAATGACGGGGAAGCTTCCATCCAGATTGTATTTGACCTGGGGACAGATCCCAATGTAGCCGCAGTTAACGTTCAGAACCGTGTATCTTCAGTAGTAAATAAGTTACCTCCTCTTGTAGTACGTGAAGGGGTGAAGATCACTCGTGAAGAGCCTAACATGTTGATGTATATTAACCTGTACAGTGATGATCCTAAAGCTGACCAGAAATTCCTCTTCAACTATGCAGATATCAATGTGATGTCTGAGTTGAGAAGGGTAAGTGGTGTTGGTTTTGCGGATATCCTGGGAACCCGTGAATATGCCATGCGTATCTGGCTTAAACCGGATAGATTAACCGCTTATAATATTTCAGCTGATGAAGTAATGGAATCTCTGAATGAGCAGAGTTTGGAAGCTTCCCCCGGGAAAACGGGAGAAAGTTCCGGAAAGCGCTCTCAGTCCTTCGAATATGTATTAAAATATCCTGGACGTTTTAATAATGAAAAAGATTACGGAAACATTATTCTAAAGGCAAAACCGAATGGAGAATCTGTAAGGCTGAAAGACGTTGCCGATATAGAATTTGGAAGTTCCATGTATGATATTTATTCCACATTGAACGGAAAACCTTCTGCGGCGATCACCGTAAAACAATCCTATGGTTCCAATGCAAGTGACGTTATCAAAAACGTGAAAGCATTAATGAAGGATCTGGAGAAAAATAACTTCCCGAAAGGAATGCACTACGATATCAGCTATGACGTTTCAAGATTCCTGGATGCATCCATGGAAAAAGTAATCCATACCTTGTTTGAAGCCTTTATTCTGGTAGCAATTGTGGTATTCCTGTTCTTGGGTGACTGGCGTTCTACATTGATTCCTGCACTGGCAGTTCCGGTTTCATTGGTAGGAACATTTGCCGTCATGTCCGCATTTGGAATTACCCTGAATATGATTTCCCTCTTTGCTTTGGTAATGGCAATCGGGGTAGTAGTAGATGACGCGATTGTAGTGATTGAAGCCGTTCACGCCAAGATGGAAGAGAAGCATCTTTCCCCTTTGAAAGCCACAGAAGAAGCAATGCATGAGATCAGTGGAGCAATTATCGCAATTACATTGGTAATGGCATCCGTATTTATTCCGATTGCATTTATGTCTGGTCCGGTTGGGGTATTTTACCGCCAGTTCTCCATTACAATGGCTTCATCCATTATCCTATCGGGAATTGTTGCCCTTACTTTGACACCGGCATTATGTGCGCTGATCTTGAAAAATAATCACGGAAAAGCTAAAAAGAAAACTCCGATTACTATCTTCCTTGATAAATTCAATAACCTGTTTACAAAAGGAGCAGGGAAATATGAGAAGATGCTGAATAAAACAGTGACAAAAAAGACAATAACATTACCATTGTTATTAGCATTTTGTGCCTGTACATTCTTCCTGAGTAACTCTTTGCCTTCAGGATTTATTCCTGCGGAAGATCAGGGAATGATTTACGCAATTATTCAGACACCTCCGGGATCTACTTTGGAAAGAACCAATCAGATTGCCAAAGAGCTTTTAAGAGAATCTGAAGATATTGATGGCGTGCAGTCCGTTTCCTCCCTTGCAGGATATGAGATCTTGACTGAAGGTACGGGATCCAACTCCGGAACCTGTCTGATCAACCTTAAAAGCTGGGAAGAACGTAAGGAATCTGCTGCTGAAATCATTGAAAAACTCGAAGAAAAAGCCAAAAATATTCCCGGAGCCAATATTGAATTCTTCCAGCCGCCTTCCGTTCCCGGATATGGAGCTGCAGGAGGTTTTGAACTTCGTTTGCTGGATAAAGCAGGAAGTGGAGATTATCATAAAATGGAGCAGGTAAGTAATGATTTTGTGAAGGAGCTTAAAAAACGTCCGGAACTTGGATCTGCATTTACATTCTATTCTGCGAGTTTCCCACAGTACATGCTTAAAATAGACAACGATCTTGCAGAGCAAAAAGGGGTAACCATTGAAAAAGCAATGGATAACTTATCTACATTGATCGGATCCAACTATGAGACGAGTTTCATCCGTTTCGACAGACCTTATAAAGTAATTGTTCAGGCCGGTCCTCAATACCGTGCTTTGCCAACAGATCTGTTGAAACTCTATGTTAAAAACGATAAAGATCAGATGGTTCCTTACTCGGATTTCATGAGATTGGAAAAAGTATACGGATTATCAGAGATCACAAGACACAATATGTATAACTCAGCAGAGGTGAGTGGAACTCCTGCGCCGGGATATAGTAGTGGACAGGCGATTAAGGCCATTCAGGAAGTAGCAGACAAAACACTTCCAAGAGGTTTTGGTATCGACTGGGCGGGGATTTCAAAAGATGAAGTAAGCCGTGGAAATGAAGCCGTATTTATCTTCCTGGTATGTTTAGGATTTGTTTATCTGATCCTTTCTGCACAGTATGAAAGCTTTATCCTTCCGCTGCCGGTAATTTTATCCCTTCCGGTAGGTATTTTCGGAGCCTTTTTATGTTTAAAACTTTTAGGGCTGGAAAATAATATCTATGCTCAGGTGGCCATGGTCATGCTTATTGGACTTTTAGGTAAAAACGCCGTGTTAATTGTTGAATTTGCCGTGCAGAAAAAGGCTGAAGAAGGAATTCCTGTGGCAAAAGCTGCTATTGAAGGAGCTGCCATCCGTTTCCGTCCGATCCTGATGACATCATTTGCATTTGTTGCCGGATTGATCCCATTGGTCATCGCAACAGGGCCGGGAGCTGTCGGTAACAGAACTATTGGTACTGCAGCCGCAGGAGGGATGTTAATCGGAACCATTTTCGGATTAATGATTATCCCGGGACTGTATTATATCTTCGGAACAATTGCAGATAAGTCGAGACTGGCGAGATATGAAGAAGAAAATCCTTTAACAGAACAAACTGAACCTTATGAACATGATGGAAAATTCGAAGACTAAAAATATATTTACAGCCATTGCCTTATCGCTTGTACTCGCAAGCTGTAAGGCGCCAATGGCGACTGTCATAAAAGATGAGGTAAAAGAAAATATTCCTCAGAACTTTAATCAGGAAGAGCAGCAGGATGCCAATAACAACAGCGGAACAACTCCCTGGAGACAGTTCTTTACAGATCCCAATCTGGTAACCCTGATTGAAACAGCTTTAAAAAATAATCAGGAACTGCTGATCACGCTTCAGGAGATTGAAATCGCGAAAAGTGGGGTCTTAGCTAAAAAAGGAAGACTTACTCCAACTGTTTCTGCCGGAATAGGAGCTGGGCTGAAAAAAGCCGGACGTTATACCAGTGAAGGAGCAGGGGATGCTACTACTGAAATAGAACCTGGAAAAGAAATGCCGGATCCGCTTGGAAACTTTGAAGCAGGATTAAACGCAAGCTGGGAGATTGATATCTGGAAAAAACTCAGAACAGAAAAGGAATCTGCAGTGGCACATTATCTTTCTACAGTGGAAGGGAAGAACTTTGTTTTATCTAATCTTATTGAAGAAGTTGCAGACAATTATTATGAATTGTTGGCTCTTGATAATCAATTAGACATTATACAACAATATATAAAGCTTCAGCAAAGAGCACTGGAGATTTCCAAAATTCAGAAAGAAGCTGCTGCTGCAACGGAACTTGCCGTGAAAAAGTTTGAAGCAGAATTGGCGAAATCCAAAGCTGCAGAATATACAATCCGCCAGCAGATCACTGAAAAGGAAAATGAAATTAATGCTTTATTGGGAAGATATCCACAGCCGATTGTGAGAACTAAGGAAAACTTTATGTCTACCATTCCACCGACTGTATATACGGGAATTCCGTCTCAGTTATTGGCTAACCGACCTGATATCAAGCGTGCAGAATTGGAATTAAAGGCTTCAAAGCTGGATGTAGAAGCGGCAAGAAAAGAATTTTATCCTTCCCTTGAAATTTCTGCAACATTAGGTCTTGAGGCGTTCAAACCTTCTTACCTTGTTAAATTGCCGGAATCCATTGCTTATAATCTGGCCGGTGAACTGGCAGGGCCGCTGATTAATAAAAGTGCGATAAAAGCAAACTTCCAGACCGCAGATGCAAAACAGGTTCAGGCACTATACGAATATGATAAAACCATTTTGAATGCCTATCTGGATGTTGCGAACCTGATGTCAAAAGTTAAAAATATAGATCAGTATTATCAACTGAAATCGCAGGAAACCAAAGCGCTGGATCAGTCTATTGATATTGCCAATCAATTGTTCCGTAATTCAAGAGCGGATTATCTTGAAGTTCTTTTAAACCAGAGAGATGCTCTGGATGCTAAAATGGAGCTCATCGAAGCAAAACAGAAACAGCTCAGCACCGTAGTCGATATCTATAAAAGTTTAGGTGGAGGCTGGAAATAAAACATCATAATTCTATCAATAAACAGTTAATGTTTTTTGGAGGGTCAATTCTTTTAGGATTGGCCCTTTTTATTTTTAATACGACAGGTTTTGTCGCTCCATATAAATAATTTTACATCAGAATAAGGCTGAATTTACTATAAATAAAGAAAAGTAAATAATAAATAGTATGATTTACAGGATACCACATTAAAGTAATTTTTGTGTCTTAAAAAGTATTAAATTCGCGAAGTTTTAAAAAACTAATTACTAACTCAAAAAACGACAACACGGGAATGAGAAAACTTTATCTCGGTGCATTCACTCTATGCACAATCCTGGGCGTATCTGCTCAGGAAGTGGTGTGGCAGAAAGACATCAAATCCTCTACCCAGGATTTCTTAAGCCAGATCACCACCACCATCGATCAGCAATATCTGATCACGGGAAGTTCTATTCAAAGCGATAAGCAGCAAGCTTTAGGCAGTAAGCAAAACAACGGTTACGATTTCCATCTGGTAAAACTCAACCAGCAGGGACAGGAAGTCTGGGAGAAATATTTTTCAGGATCCAATCATGATTATTTATCTGCAACCGTCACCACTCAGGATGGCGGATTTTTACTGGCTGGAACTTCTTATTCCGGTAAAGGATTAGATAAAAAAGAAGATTCCAAAGGAGGCTCCGATATCTGGCTGATCCGAATCAATGAATTTGGCGATGAATTATGGCAGAAAACTTTAGGAAGCACTTCCGATGAAGAAGCCAGAGCAGTCATTCAAACTACAGACCTAGGATTCTTTGTAGCCGGGAATGTACAGAGCTCATCAAAAGGCTACGGCTCCAAAGATGTCTGGATCACAAAATTGGATAAAAACGGAAAAGAATTATCCCAATTAATCTTAGGTGGAAAAGGCTTAGATGAAGTCGAAAAGATGATTCCCACGAAAGACGGCGGCGCATTGCTTGGAATTTATTCAAGAAGCACATCTGTTAAAACAAATAATCAGCAATCAACAACCAACACTAATATTCCGTCTGACAGAACTGCAACCCATAACCTGTTATCTGCAACCTCAAAGCAAAGCGACAACTTCGGTGAAGGCGATTACTGGATTGTCAAGTTAGACAAAAACGGAAAAGTAGAATGGGAAAAGAACTTTGGAGGCAAAGGTGATGACCACATCAGAACCCTGGCCTTAACTTCAACTGGCTTTATCATTGGTGGAGAATCCAGATCAGAAAGATCAGGCAATAAAACGGTAGGTCTGGAAGAAGGAACAGACCTTTGGCTGATTGCTTTAAATGAAAGAGGGGATGAACAGTGGCAGAAATCCTACAATTTCAAGAACCGGGATATTCTGATGGGTATGAGTGTGATTCAGAGCCAAGATACAAGAACCAAGAATCAAGACTTTACAAAAGGAATATTGTTGGGAGGTTATACCCAGGCTGAAGGAAGAATACAGACCGATGATGAAACCTTCTGGATGCTATACCTCGATCAGAACGGAAATGAGCAGTGGAGAAAACACGTGAAAGGAGAATCCAGACAAAAAGAGGAAAGGCTTTCCGACTTAAAACTGAACAGAGATGGCTCTATTATTTTGGCCGGAACCAGTGCAGAAGAATTGGGGGAAAGAAAACTGGAAGATCGTAAAACTGGGTGATAGACAGGTGGATCAGCTCATTGAAAAATATGATATCAAAATCTATCCAAACCCTGTATCAGATTATGCCTACGTAGAAATTGGTTTTGATTTCAAGGAAGCTGATATTCTTTTATATGACATGAGTGGCAGACAACTTCAGAGTATAAAAACCAAGAACAGAGTAACGAAAATCAATACCCAGGCTTTAATTCAGGGAGCCTATCTGGTGACGATAAAAACGGATACCAACAAAACGGCGAATGCTAAACTGATTAAAAAATAATAACACGATGAAAAAAATAATTGCAGCTTCTCTGATTATCTGCGGGTGTGCTTTGGGCTATTCCCAATCTGTAGATCCAAAGGAGAGTAAATACAATCTGACTATAAAATCACCTGATGCCAGCCAGCTATCAAAGCATACGGATATTCCGACATCTACGCATACCGGAACTATTGGTATTGATATTCCAATATATACCATACAAGTGGGAGATTTTAGTCTTCCGATTTCTTTGAAATATCACGCCTCAGGAGTCAAGGTAAAAGAAACCGCTTCTAAGGTAGGTCTTGGCTGGTCTTTATCTGTGGGCGGAATGTCGCTTTCTAAACAGGTTTTAGGGCGTGAAGATAAAGGTAAAATTCAGTATATCAACCCGGATAGTTTCAATCCTGTTCAAAGCAATCTTAACGATTATGATCTGGCAAAAAGTATCAAAGAGGAATTCTCAACACTTGATACCCAGCCTGATATTTATTCCTTCTCTTTGGGAAGTGCTTCAGGAGAGTTTTATTATGACAGTTCAGGGAAAATTATTCAGATTCCCTACAGTACTATAAAAATAGAAGATTCCTTCGTTTTCACTGATGATCAGGGCATCAAGTATTATTTCAAAGCAGGAAATCAAACCCAAACTGTGGGGGGAAGTGCTCCTGCCCCTAATGATTTTAGTAATACTGATTTTATTATTACCCGAATCCTTTTGCCAACAGGGAAAGAAATAAAGTTTAATTATCAGGCAAGTAACTATAGTTATTTGAATAACTTTTACAAAGGACTTAAAATTCCAAGAGCATGTGTATACCAGAATGGTACAACCTATGAAGAATTTGTAACCAAAACGAATGTACTTTCTGAAAGTGTATTACAGAGTATTCAATTTGAAGGCAATGAAGTAAAGTTCGTGTATGGTAATCGTGAGGATATCAATAATGGACTTTCTCTAAATAAAATAGAAGTTAGAAATCCCCAGCAGGCACTGGTATCAGAGTATAATCTGGTAAAAGAGTATTTTACAAGTACGGACTCTCCATCAGCTCCTGGATATGATTCTGAAATTCCATATCTGATGAAAAGACTGAAGTTAAAAGAAGTGGTAAATCTGAAAGATAATTCAAAATATAAACTTCAGTATTATGAAAATAATCCACTCCCTAACAGATTATCAGATCAGACGGATTTTGTAGGTTTTTATAATGGTAAATTAACCAATCATGGAATCCCTTTTGTTGCATATGGCGATAAAATTTACGGTTTTGGAGATGATAAAAATCCTGATATTAACTATGCTGTTTCCGGAAGTTTAAAAGAAATACAATATCCTACAGGTGGTAAAATGGGACTGCAATACGAACTGGATGACTTTTATTTTGAAGGGGCTGAAACCCAAATAGGAAAAAAAGACTTTCTTATTTCAAATCTTGAAACGCTGGGCGGAATATTTAATGTTAATACCAATGGAAATACCGTTGACTTCAAAATTACCTTTCAAAGTACAGCCAATCCAAATGAAGGTCCGGAAGGCTCTTTACCTGAGGGACCACATTTTGTAGGAGAACTTCTGGATAATAACAATACCGTTCTAAGAACATTTCTGATCAATAAAGAATATGAATTTATGGAAAACATAAAACCTTCCTATAAAATCAGAATCAGAAAGGTAGGAAATGTCAGCAGCAGCCACTATGCCACCCTGAATGCCCAATGGTACGAAAAAGTTTCAGAAACCAAGCAGTACAATAAATCTGTTGGGGGAATACGAATTCAGAAAATAACGAAAAATGAGGCAGGGATGCTGACGAATGAAACAGAATTTATTTACAGGGATGAAAACAATAGATCTACAGGAAGATATATGGCAGATGATATTGAATATTCTTATATCCAGGAGATCGCAGAGGATCAGGATATGGGATATACCTGTGAACAAATGGTCATCAGTAATTCGGGAAACTTTAATATTAGTACGATCAACGGGAAGCCTACGATTTATGATAAGGTCATTACCCGGAATAAAAATGTAAACAACAATGCGGAAAGCTATGAGATAATAGATGAATATATGAATCTGTCCCATACCAATCCTAAAAATGCAAGAAATCCAATCTTTACCTATGCCAATAATCAGTTTGCGCGTGGGGTATTAACTGATAGAAAATATTATGACTCTCAACATAGACTCGTTAAGAGGGATTCATACACCTACGAATTTGACAATCATTTCAATAATCTTTCGAATGATTATAGTACAGGATTCCCTAGTCTTACCATAAGACCTTATTATATCGGTGTGAAATCTGTTGCCTGTGCAATTCATAATGCCAACGGGGTTTGTATAGGACGTAATTATACTTTTACGGTTGACCGTTTTGAAATATCATCTGCCTGGGTAAAAAAGAAAACGATGACAACTACTGATTATTTTGATAATAATAACACTAGTCAAATTACCAGTTATACTTATGACAGTAGTTATAGGCATACCAATCCGGCAATTGTAAATGTGGATTTTTCTGATCATTCAACACAAAAAACGGCTTACCGCTATGCCCATGAAAAAAACAACCAAAAGCTGATCAATGCTAATATGATAGGAATTCCTTTAGAAACGGAAACCACTCAAACTATTGGAGCTGCCACCCAAACCCTTTCCAAAACGGAAACGAAATATGAAAATCCATCGAACTTACTTCCTAGCTCAGTATTGTCATATGATTTTCAGAATAATCCCTCTACAGAGGTTACTTACGATCAATATGATTCCAAAGGAAATTTACAACAATATACTGCAAAAAATGGGATCTCAACAGTAATTGTCTGGGGTTACAATCAAACTAAGCTTATTGCGAAAATAGAAGGCGCGAAATTAACAGATATCCAGCAGTCCTTAATTGATGCTATTGTTGCGGCTTCCAACACAGATGCTGCGGCGGGAGCCAATAATGATGAAGCCGCATTTTTATCTGCATTGAATACCTTCAGAATGAACGCTTCATTATCTGCTTATCAGGTGACCACCTATACCTACGATTCCTTGATTGGCGTAAGAAGCATTACGCCTTCTTCAGGAATCAGAGAAAACTATATCTATGATTTAGCAGGCCGACTTGAAAAAGTGATGAATGCAGACGGAAAAGTGTTGAAGGAGATGAAATACAACTATAAAAACTAAAACCGATGAAAAAGATATTAATTCCCATAGGAATACTCATCATAGGAACTGCCCAGGCGCAGCTGACCAATACAGAAAACTATGTGTATTCCAAGATGTATTTGTCAGATCCTACGCTTACTAATGCTAAAAGCTCAGAAACCGTTCAGTATTTTGATGGGTTGGGAAGACCCAAACAAATTGTCAATGTCAAAGCCTCTCCATTAGGAAAAGATGTTGTAACCCCTATTGTATATGATGGTTTCGGGAGACAGGTGTTGGACTATCTGCCCGTACCTCAGGGAGGAACGCTCAGTGGCGGTATTGTTGCCAATCCCTTAGCCAATGTAAGCAGTACCCCATATAGTACGGAGAAAATCTATTCAGAGAAAATTCTGGAAAGCTCTCCGTTAAACCGTGTTTTAGGACAAAAACAGGTGGGGAATGCGTGGGCTAACAAACCTGTACAATTTGGATATCAGGCTAATGCCACTGGAGAAGTTAAAAAATATACGGCTACTTTTAACTATACCAATTTTGAATCCAAATTACTCGCACCAGGCTCCTATGGAGCAGGAGAATTATATAAAAATACGATTACCGATGAAGACGGCAACCCAACTATTGAATTTAAAAATGGACAGGGACAGGTTTTGCTGGTAAGAAAAGTCATCAGTGCGACAGAAAATGCCGATACCTATTATGTTTATAATGACTATAACCAACTGGCTTTTGTCATCCCTCCCAAAGCAGCTGTAAAATCAGATCCTAATACCGTGATTAACAATTTATGCTACCAGTATAAATATGACAGCAGAAATCGTCTGGTAGAAAAGAAACTACCCGGGAAAGGCTGGGAATATATGATCTACAACAACGCTGATCAATTGGTGATGAACCAGGATACCAATCTTAAGGCTCAGGGTAAATGGCTTGTCACCAAATATGACCAGTTTGGAAGAGTGGTGTTTACGGCTATTACCAACAATGCGGCTACCAGAGAATCTCTGCAGACAACTATTGCAGGAGCTGCCTATACTTTTGAGATCAGAAGTGCCAGCTCCTTTACCGTAAGCGGAATGCCAATTTATTACACGAACAGGGCACTTCCGGGAAGTCTGGCGCAGGTTTTAACAGTTAATTATTATGATACCTATCCGCCAGGATCTTCAGCGGTTACCAATGTATTTGCCCAGCCTCTTCTTACGGATAATCCGGCTCAGGAAAGAACCACCAAGGGATTGCTTACCGCTTCCTATATCAAAAATATAGAAGATGACCAATGGACGCGTAACTTTATCTGGTATGATACCCAAGGAAGAAATATCGGTTCGAGAAGCAATAACCATTTGGGAGGTTATACGGTAGTCAACAATAAACTTGACTTTACAGGAGTTGTCCTTCAGACCAATACCTATCATAAAAGACTTGCTGCAGATCCTGAAAAGGCTATTGTAGAAAAGTTCACTTATGACTCCCAGAACAGGCTTCTTTCCCATACCCATCAGGTGGGCAGCAATCCTGTTGAATATCTGGCTCAGAATAAATACAATGAAATTTCCCAGCTGGAATCCAAGAAAGTTGGAGGAACAGCTGCCGCATCCCCATTACAGACTATAGATTATCAATACAATATCCGGGGGTGGATGACCAGGATCAATAATCCTGCGAATCTTAATGGGAAACTTTTTGGGTATGAGATAAAATACAATAATCCTGTGTATTCTACAGTTTCTACAGGGAAATACAATGGAAATATTGCAGAAATAGATTGGAAAAATTCTTCACAGGATATTCTGAAAAGGTACAATTATACCTACGATAAACTGAATAGATTAACTGATGCCGAATATGCAGAACCGGAGACAACAAATCCGCATAACAAGAATTTTGATGAACGCTTGACCTATGATGTCAACGGAAACATTACATTTTTAAAAAGAAATGCGATTCCTGTTTTTGGGGCCACCTCTACGCTGGTAGATGATCTTGCCTATAAATATACAGGAAACCGTCTGAACCAGATTATTGAAAGCTCATTAAATGATACAGGCTATGAAGGAGGAAATAATACCATTGATTATGACCTGAACGGGAATATGATTAATATGAAGGATAAAGGAATTCAGACGATACAGTACAACTATTTGAATTTACCGGATTCCTATGCCATTACCCAGGCTAATCCTTCAGGGCTTTTTATGAACAGCGGGCTGGATTATCTCTACCGTGCAGATGGGGTAAAACTTCGCAAAACCTATTCCAGTGCTCCGCCACGCGGGCAGACAAGCATTACGATGACCGATTACCTGGATGGCTTCCAGTATACCTATCGTGAAGGTGGCGGAATCTGCCTTGAATGCCGAACGGAAACAGCTTTTGAAGAACAGGCCTATAAAAATATCAATACCCTTTCCGGTATTGTTATAACACCGGAATGGAAGCTTGATTTTGTACCCACCGCTGAAGGATTTTACAGTTTCACAGAAAACCGCTATATTTACCAGTACAGAGATCACCTTGGCAATGCCAGAGTAAGCTTTGCAAAAAACAGCGAAGGCGCTCTTGAAATAACCGATACCAACAACTACTATCCATTTGGATTAAACCATATTGAAGGAATGCTTAGTACTTCTAATTTTGGAGGGTATTATAGTTACAAGTACAATGGGAAGGAGCTTCAGGAAACAGGAATGTATGATTATGGAGCGAGATTCTATATGCCGGATATTGGTAGATGGGGCGTCGTAGATCCGTTGGCGGAGAAAATGACTCGTCATAGTCCTTACAATTATGCGTTTAATAATCCAATTAGGTTTATTGATCCAGATGGAAGAGATCCTATTGATTATGTAGATGAAAAAGGAAAAAAGATTGGAACAGATGGAACAACTGATCCAGGAGTTTTAATGATTACTAATAAAAAGGATAAATCAGCAATAAAGGCGGCGGAAAAAAAAGGAGGAAATATTGCTTTAAATCAATTAAATGAATTAAATGGAGATATGATTGTTCCTGATGATGGTGCATTACAAGAATCTTTAAACGTTTTGGCTAGAGGAGATGCAAATGGTGGGTTTAGAGAAGAAAGTTCTTCAATTTCGGAAGACAACGTAATATTAAGAGGGGAAACCGGGCCATTACCTACGATCGATGCAAATGATGTTGGAACAGCTCCTGCCTTAGTACCAACTACGGCTACTACTCATACAACAATACATCTTCATCCTGCAGGTATTTTTGTTGGAAGTAATGGATTGATTTATCCTTTTGACGCTTTAACTCCTACAAAAGGAGTTGATGATAAAACTTTTTCAGGTAAGGGAACAAATATTATTGTAGGTAGACTGCAAAAATACGACGGAACTAATGTGATAAAAAATTCTGATGGTACGTATAAAGATTACAGAGATGTAGGAGCTGCGGTTTATAGAGGAAGTAATATATCTAAACCTATAATGACATTAACTAAACAAGTAATTACAAACATCCTTAATAGAAATGCAAAATAAATTTTTTAAAAAATATACTTTACTATTGTTTATATTCTTTTCAAGTTATTTTTTTTCTCAAATTAAAAAAATTAATTTTTTAATTATGATTGATGAAAAACCTTGTTTGATAGTAAATGATCTAAGACTTAGTTCTTCTTCTGTGGGCTTACTTGATGCGAATTATATTGTTGGTACGATTAATCTATCTGATGAAAATTATAATAAACTTATAAATGATAAATCATCAAATTTTGATGTTAATTTTGAAACGATTTTACCTAAACTTCCACTAGCGCAAAAGTATATATTTTCTTTACCCAAAGAATTTCTAAATCAGAAATATATTATTATCAATATATTTAATAAAAGTAGTAAAATTTACAAAAAGAGATATTCAGGAGGAAATAAAAATAATAAAGAATATTATGTCGTAATTACAAGTCCAGATTTTTCAAAACTTGAATAATAATATGAAATGTAACTCCTGCTGCACAAAGTCTCCCGACTTTGAGCTGGCCAAATAAAAACAAAACCACTGCAATTGCGGTGGTTTTATTCTTTTATCCTGTAAAACCGCTATATTTACCAGTACAGAGATCACCTTGGCAATGCCAGAGTAAGCTTTGCAAAAAACAGCGAAGGCGCTCTTGAGATTACAGACACCAACAACTACTATCCATTTGGTTTAAACCATATTGAAGGAATGCTTAGTACTTCTAATTTTGGAGGGTATTACAGCTACAAGTACAACGGAAAGGAGCTTCAGGAAACTGGAATGTATGATTATGGGGCAAGGATGTATATGCCTGATGTGGGTAGATGGGGTGTAATAGATCCAAGAAGCCAATATACGCATGAAGCTTATAGCTACGTGTGGAATAATCCGATAAGTTTTTGGGATCCTACAGGAATGCAGGGAGAATTGGCTTATCCTGATCGGGATGGTAGGAAAGATGGAGAATTTTGGAAAGATTCAGATGGAGAGTTTTATTGGGACGCAAAAAATAGTGTATGGAAAGATTTTAATAGTGGAGAATCTTTAATTTCGCAGGTAAATTTATTAGGCAAATCTAAGGATAATAATAGTGGCTATGCAGCAGCAACTACTCTTGGAGCGATGACTTCGGAAAGTGGTGTTGGCTTGATTATTCTCGGAGTAGTGGGGCTTGCTTACATTGTAGATCAGGCTACAAAACCTCCTTTACAATGGTATACTCCTGTTCATACAACAATTGCAGATCCTGGTATAGGTTACGGAAGTATGAATGCCGAAAGTAGTGATGAAGATAAAGATGTAAATGGGGTTGATGTTCCTAATGATTCTATTTCTGGGAATGAGAACAGAAAAGGTGGTGGAAAGAATGGACAACATAAAAATCTTAAAGCTAAGCAGAGTGCTGGGGAAAAATATCAAGAAGCGAAAGCTGAATATGAAAAATTAAGAACAAAACCTAATAAATCAAAAGAAGAATCAAAAATGGTTGAAAAATTAAAGAAGCAAGCAGAACACTGGAAAAGAAAAGCAGACGAAACAGGAGAAAATCATAGTAGAAATGCAAAAGGGACTAGATAACAACCTATATACTGTAATCATGTATTACCAAGGAGGAACATATATAAGTCAAGTAATGGCTAAAGGAATTAAAGATGCTCTAATTGTGTGGACTCGTGAATTAGATATATCTATAATTAAAGAGCTTAATGACAATAATAAAAAATTATTGCAAGAATTAGCAGTAGAAGAAATGCCTTCTTTAATTGATGGAATGACAAATATTTGGTATACGGATTTTTTATTATCTGATAATTATATGCATGCTCATATTATTAAAACAAATGAGTTTTAATGATGTAATATTATGTTTAAAGTTGCCCCCGTTGGCGCGAGTGTCTCACTGGTGTCCACAAATAAAACAAAACCACTGCAATGGCGGTGGTTTTTGTTCTTTTATCCTGCAAAACCGCTATATTTACCAGTACAGAGATCACCTTGGCAATGCCAGAGTAAGCTTTGCAAAAAACAGCGAAGGCGCTCTTGAGATTACAGACACCAACAACTATTATCCATTTGGTTTAAACCATATTGAAGGAATGCTTAGTACTTCTAATTTTGGAGGGTATTACAGCTATAAGTACAATGGCAAGGAGCTTCAGGAGACTGGAATGTATGATTATGGTGCGAGAATGTATATGCCAGATATTGGAAGGTGGGGTGTATTAGACAATTACAGTGAAAAGTATTTTTCTATTTCTCCATATACTTACGTAGCTAATAACGCTGTTAGATTTATTGATATAAATGGGGAATGGATATATATTAATGATCAGGATGGAACTCAGTACAGATATCATAATAATGCAACACAACATAAAGTAGATGGGAAATGGACAAATGTAGATGCAAATACAAATTTGTCAGATTATGTTGTACAGACTGTCGCAGGGTTAAGTCATTTAGACAAAAATACCTCTATAGGAAATACAATGATTGATTATTTTGATCAGGCACAAGGTACAGATGGAAAAGTAAGAGATATACACTTTAATTATACAACTGGAGAATCACAAATTAAACATGGTGTTAGTAATATTGTTGAACTAAATACATCTCCACATGGTTTATGGACAACATCAGGAATAAATACTGAAAATTCACCTTTATATGCAACTATTGCACATGAAATGGGACATGTTTATGGATATTTTGCTTTAGGAGAAAGGGCAGTCCCAGATGAAAGGTTTGGAAATACAACTGCTGAAATTTATGGGACACATGTCGAAAATATTGTGAGAGCTGAAACAGGGCTTCCGCTGAGAACTCACTATAAAACAATTATAGATGGGGTTGGGAAAAAATTTCCTAGTGAAGGTAGTAGATTAATTGATAGCGCTGGAAGCAGTATATACTATGATTCAAATAGAAGTCAAATAACTCCTATTCCAAGTGTTGATAACGTGCTTAAGGCCAATAAAAAAATATTACAAAACAGGTATAATTATTATGGAGCAGCTGCATACTTTCACTATCAAAGATTTAGAAATAGATCACATTAATATAAATCATAACCAATGAAAAACTATATTTTATTGTGCATAATGCTATTTACTAGCTGTTTATCACAAAGTAAAAGCTCGTTAAAAGAAATAAATCAAAATTTACTCAATAATAACGATGTTTCTTTTAATAGTTCTTATTTAAATTCCAAAGAAAATGAGGGAATGAAAAATGCTTTAACAAAATTTAGATTGTTAGGAATAGAATCTTGTAATATAAATCCTGAAAAAAAATATTCACGTATTTATATTGAAGATGGATTTCATTATGAAGAAGGATTTTACAACGGGATTATTATTTTCGATAATAAAGATGTTTGTGAGATAACAAATAGCCCTTACAAATTGGGAATTGATAGTCTTTCGTACAAAAAAGTTAAAAATGGCAATTTTATATTTTATACGAAAAAAAAATCAATAGAAGACTTTAAAAAGAACAATTTGAATGAATATTATAGATATCAATTAGTAATAGAAAATAAGGTAGATGAATTGAAAAAATGTTTGGAAGTTGATGAGCTTACCCCAAAACCAATTATTTTCACCAAAAATTATTATATCATTGGTAAACAGATTAATAGCTATGGAGCTGTCAAGATAAATTATAATGATATTAAAGATGGTGTAAAAGATATTCCTTATTTTAAAAAAGAAAATCAAAAAAAATTTATGGACTGTATTGGAAATCTAAATATTAAGTTTGAGTAAATATTTTTGTTAGCATACCCCGGTGCGAGCATGCTGTTCGTGTCCACTCTAGTATATAAACAACCCTTGGATTCCCCTGCTGCTCAAAGTCGGGAGACTTTGAGCTAGCCAAATAAAAACAAAACCACTGCAATTGCGGTGGTTTTATTCTTTTATCCTGCAAAACCATTATATTTACCAGTACAGAGATCACCTTGGCAATGCCAGAGTAAGCTTTGCAAAAAATAGCGAAGGCGCTCTTGAAATAACCGATACCAACAACTACTATCCATTTGGATTAAACCATATTGAAGGAATGTTTAGTACTTCTAATTTTGGAGGGTATTATAGTTATAAGTACAATGGAAAAGAATTACAAGAAACTGGAATGTATGATTATGGAGCAAGGATGTATATGAGTGATATTGGAAGATGGGGAGTTGTTGATCCGTTGGCGGAGAAGATGAGAAGATGGTCTCCGTATAATTATGCTTTTAACAATCCAATCAGGTTTATTGATCCTGATGGAAGAGCACCTTTTGGAGATTTCTTTGGTTCTAATGGTAAATATTTGGGAAGTGACGGAGTTAAAGATGGTAAAGTTTACATTAGCCAAGGGAATAAAAGTAATTTTTTAACAGCAAGTAAGCAAGAAGTTCCTGGAGGAATTCAGACTTTAGGAGCAATTTCTACCACTTTAAAACTCACTAATTCTCCTTCAAGCCATCGAATTAGTCCTGATTCCAAAGGGGGAGATCATGAAGTGAGAGTAGATATAGACTTAGCAGGAGGAAGATCTACATATACAGTAGGAGGAAAAACTTCTATAAGCAATAACGTTGCTGGAGCAGAGGTCAATTGGTTGGATAGAGTAACTCAGCACGGTATTGGAAACGAAATAAAATCTGATATTGTAGGACATTCACATCCTACAGCAACAACAGTTGAAAGTACAGAAATTGAAGGAGATTTTAAAGCTTATACTTTAACTGCTACAGAACCTTCTCCTCCTGATATTGCTGATTTTGGTAAGCGTGATACAAGTTTTGTAGTAGGTAATTTAGAACAAAATTCAATACAAGTAAACAAAGATGGTACTTTCCAAAACCCGAATAACAAGCAAGGTGCAGTTTTCTATAATAGACTTGGCACTGAAACTATGAGAATTGAATCCAGTACAGTTAATAAAATATTATCCAATTATGAGAACGGTCAAATTAAGCCTTAATAAAATAATAGTTTTACTAATATTTTTTATCTCCTTTACAGTTTACAGTCAAAAAATTAATTTAATATTTTTCATAAATGATGAACTTCTTACAAGTCCTTTGGATTTAGAATTTTATAATAAAACTTCTAATGATAAGTATGATTTCATTTATTCTCCAGGAAAAGAGATTGATATTAATGCTAATCCTATTTTAAAAGAAGATATGATATTGAAATTTGATGCATATGGAGATAGAGAGAATTTAACTAAACGTTACAGTTACAATATCCCTCTCGAAGCAGGTTTGTTAAAAGATACACTATTTTTAATAATAAAACTTTACAATTTGGATAAAAAAGAGTATAGAAAGAGGTATTGTAAAGCAAAAGCATCTTACGTAGTTGAGTTTCACAAAAGCGGTCTCAATATAAATGCTGCCAGATGTAAATAACAACCTCGTTTCTGCATAATTACATTGTATTGCAAGTAGAAAACCCTGCTGCGCAAAGTCTCCCGACTTTGAGCTGTCCAAATAAAAACAAAACCCCCGCTGGCGCGAGCGTCTCGCTCGTGTCCACAAATAAAAACAAAACCACTGCAATTGCAGTGGTTTTGTTTTTTATCCTGCAAAACCGCTATATTTACCAGTACAGAGATCACCTTGGCAATGCCAGAGTAAGCTTTGCAAAAAACAGCGAAGGCGCTCTTGAGATTACAGACACCAACAACTACTATCCATTTGGTTTAAACCATATTGAAGGAATGCTTAGTACTTCTAATTTTGGAGGGTATTACAGCTATAAGTACAATGGGAAAGAGTTGCAGGAAACGGGTATGTATGATTATGGCGCGAGATTTTACATGCCGGATATTGGACGGTTTGGAACAATAGACCCAAGAAGTCAATACACTCACGAAGCCTACAGTTATGTTTGGAATAATCCAATTAGTTTTAACGATCCTACAGGTATGGAAGGAGAATTAGCAACGTGTCCTACTTGTCCAAATACACCGCAATTTCAATCATACGTTAATGATCCAAAAAATATGTATGTTTATGAACCTGAAACGAACACCGCTGTAAAAGAAATACAAATTGAAGAAGTTACTTTTACTGGAAAAGCTAAAAGCGGTGATTCTGGTCCCGGTAGTTTGGCTATGGCTGCTTTACTAGTTTCGCAGGCTGATTCTCCAGTACCAGGTCCAGCAGATATTGTAGCTGGTGCAATGTTAATAGGAGCTGGAGTTTGGTGGACATATAACCAATTTGCACCGCCTAGTACAGGATATACTACCATTGCAGATCCCGGTGCTGGTTACAGAAGTATGAATACCGAAGATAGTGCAGAAGAAGATAAGGATGTTAATGGCGTAGATGTTCCAAAGGAGAAAAAAGTACCTGCTAGTGGTAAAACAGGAAAAGAAGCCGCTAAAGATGTTCCATCATGGGCAAAAGAGCAAGGAGAGGCCCCCTATGTGGATGAAGATGGGAAAACTTTTGCGGAGAGAGTATTAGATGGTCAGTATGGTAAAGGAGAATGGAATAAAGGTAAAGCAAGTAAAGGACCTGGTTCTGAATTTAATAAAATAAAGAAATGGGGAGATAGAGGATTCGAATTACCAAAGAAAAATAAATTTAAATGAAAAATTTTATATACACTCTTGAACATATTTATACAGACGAATCACATACGAATTGTAAACTTTTAGGTTTTTTTGATGATTTAAAAGAATTAGAAAGAATAAAAAATATTGCATCAAAATTTTCTGGATTCAAAGATTATCCTGATGGTTTTACAATTAAAAAAAATGAATTAAATAAAGTACATTGGAATACAGGATTTCATAATGTAGCAGGCGAAATAGGAAGAGATTATTTACCTGAAGAAGATTTAATTACTGAAGATACTTATATAGTGCAAAATTTAAAATCTATCTTTAATGTTAGCCATGTATATACTGTAGATACTTTCACGGATGATGAAAGAATTATAGGTGTTTTTTCAAATTTAGCCATGGTTCAAAATATTGTCGAACAATTAAAAGAGCAACCTGGATTTAGAGATCATTCAGAAAATTTTATTATAGATGAAGTGGAATTAAATCAACTTTTATGGACTTCTGGATTTTAAAAGACTAGCTCTCCCGCACGATTGCCCCCGCTGTCGCGAGCGTCTCGCTCGTGCCCAAAGTTAAATAAATAACAACCCTTGCACTCTTGCAAGGGTTTGTTTATACTATAAGTTTTCCTACTTTTAAACTTTGGATGGTAACCAGCTTTGTACCAATCTGTAGAGCCTTAATGTTTAATTGAATTTTGCTAGAAGTAGGGAAATCTTATACTATTACAGCAACAGAGCCTTCAGCTGATGATATAAAAGCATTCGCAAATTATGAAACTAATATTATTGTTGGTAATTTGGAACGTAACCCATTGAACTTAAATTCAAATGGTTCTATGGTAGATCCTAACAATAAACAAGGAGCTGTATTTTATGATAATACAGGTAAACAAACAATGGATTTAAATATTAAGGCAATAAATAGCATTTTATCAAATTATGAAAATGACGGAATTAAAAAATATAGTAACGTTTTTTTTATTAATGTTTTGCTCATTATTATGTTTTTCTCAAAGTAAAATGAATTTAATAATTGTCATTGATGATAATATTATTATTGACAGATTACCTATAAGTTTTATTAATAAAAAACAAAATAATAGTGTAAGAAATTTTACATATACTGTAGGTAAAGAAATTCAATTGGATGAAAAGTTTATTGAAGGTGACGAATTTATTTTAAAATTTAAATACTCAAATTATATTGATAAAGACTACAATTATAATATAAATATTATGGGCGGATTAATATTAGACACGCCGTATTTAATTGTTAGAATTTATAATTTAGATAAAAAGAAGTTTAAGAAAAAATATTGTCATTCAAATGAAGATTATGTTGTAGAGTTACAAAATAGTACATTGTATGGACAAATTCCTGTTTGTAGATAAATATTCCCACGTTGGCACGAGCGTCTCGCTCGTGTCCACAAATAAAACAAAACCACTGCAATGGCGGTGGTTTTTGTTCTTTTATCCTGCAAAACCGCTATATTTACCAGTACAGGATCACTATGAATATGCTGAGAAAAATAGAATCATAATGAAGAGTAGAAATATTATAAGAGCAATTATATATTTATTACAGTTTTGTGGAGTTATAATAATAATTGATTTTCTTTTTAGTAAACTAGACCCTCATAAAGCAAATTCATTTAACCTCCTATTCGATATTGTTTTTGGTTGTCTATTTTGGATATTATTTATATTTTCTGGGAGACTTCAAAAATAATATATTGAGATCTGAGCCTTCTTCTTGTCTAGAATAAAAACCACTATAATTCTAGTGGCTAAAGTACCACGAACTACTTTATAAACCGTCTCCAGCCCCTTCGAAACTGCCTTTAGGCACTATGGTAAGTATCTCGAGCCCCTTCACCAAGTGTCGGGAACCACTTTATAAACCCTCTCTACACCCTTCAGAAGTCCCTTCAGCCACTTCCATAACCCTCTACACCCACTTCATCAAGGGGCTATAGCCTGTTCCTTACCGGTCCCCAGCCCCTTATTGAACACCCTTTACCCCCTTGTCGAACAGGGTATACCCCCTTACCTAAGGGGGTAGAGGGGGTTGGTGAAGGGGGTATCAGATCATAGGAAAGGGTCTATATCATGTTTTTTCAATCATCAATGAGGATAATATTCTGCTGATGGGTATAATCCTCCTACAATTTCCTAACTTTGTAGTTCTCAATAACAAACAAAACTATGTCAATCACCAACGAAGATCAGTTGATCGGAATGCAAAAAGTAAGTGAAGCCGTTGCCTATACTTTGAAAAAGATGATAGAGTATGCTGAACCCGGCATGACTACAAAAGATCTTGATGAGTATGGAGCGGGAATACTGGAGGGTTTCGGAGCAAAATCAGCGCCTTATATTACGTATGGATTCCCGGGTTGGACGTGTATCAGTGTGGATAATGAATTCTGCCATGGTATACCTACGGATCAGAGGGTTTTGCAGGAAGGTGACCTGATTAATATTGACGTTTCTGCAGAACTGGATGGATATTGGGCTGATAACGGAGGTTCTTTTGTGATTGGAAAAGATATTCACGGACATCAGAAACTGGTAGAGGCCTCTAAAGATATTCTGAGAAAAGCCATCGATAATATCAAAGGCGGTGTGAAAATAGCAGACATTGGACATTTAATGGAGACGGAAGCCAAGAAACGAGGGCTAAAAGTGATTAAGAATCTTGGCGGCCATGGAGTAGGACGAAGCTTACATGAGCAGCCTGACGAATTGCTGAACTACAGGAACCGTTATGACACGAGACGTTTTAAGAAAAACTCTGTCGTTGCTATTGAAACATTTATCGCAACCTCTTCCCATCTTGCTGTAGAATTAAAGGATGGATGGACCATGGTAGGCAACAAGGGCGGCTATATGGCTCAGCACGAGCATACCATTGTAGTGACCGATGGAAAACCCATCATCTTAACCCAAATGAACGAAATCCTGAATTAAACCAAAGGTTGCTCATTGTATCTTTGATAAATTGTAAAGGCGCCAAGATTTTATCCTCATTTCCTTACTGAAAATCTTTGATTTTCTTGCGCCTTACAAGATACATCAGAATAAAAATCTTTGCGCCCTTGCGTTAAAAACAAAACCATAAGCACCATTCAACCACAAGCTTCATCCAATCAACTTGTTGATTCCTTCTTTACTCCCTTAAATTCAGATTTAATAATTAAAAACTTTGCGTTTACAATAATTAAGACAGTCGGTTATCAAAAATCTTTCAGAACACTTTCATAATTCGCTATAAAACCATGCTCCATAGTTCCTTCCATGCGGTACGTTTCAACATCCGTAATTCCCGTATAACTTCTGAAGACATCTTTGAGATAATCAGAAATATAATCCGGAGCCCCTTCAACACTTCTTCCGCCGGAAGCAATTGCGAGATACACTTTTTTGTCTTTAAACTGTCCCACACGAGTCCACTGCTCATCAAAAACATAAGTAACTCCGGCCCGGATCAGCTGATCCAGCCATGCTTTCAAGGGAGTTGAAATTCCAAGATTAAACATAGGTGTCCCAATGACAATGATGTCGGCTTCACGGATTTCGTCCACAATTGTATTCGCATACGAAAGAAGCTGTTTACTGTGTTCATCATATAATCCTGGATGTTTATAAAACTCGTGGATAGACACTTCATCAGCAAACGGTGGCTGATCCTTCACCAAGTCCCGTACAACAACTTTATTGATTTTGTTCCTTTGTAAAAGCTTTTCCAGAAGGGCTGAACTCAACCTGTTGCTGTAAGATAAATCTCCTCTTGCGCTGGAAATAATATGCAGAATATTTTTCATAATAAACTATTTTGTCTTCATGACGATCATCCCTTCTTTAAGGGGACAAAAAAATTGTTGAAGAGGAGTTTTTTTAATAATTCTGGATTGATGAATAAATTTTTGATGACATGATCAGGACCGTTTCTTCAGAGACGGTCTTTTTAGTTTCACACAGAAGGGAGGTATCTTGGGTAAAATTGTTAAAGACCAAATACTTTGCTATATTTATAGAATAAAATCACTTCACAAACTATCTGCTATGAAAAAATTTCTTTTAATCCTTTTGGGAATCATTGTTGTTTTGGCTGCTGTTGTATTGATCAAAACCTATACTTACCCGTTTAAGAAAAATAATCTCGGAACAGGTGATGGATGGAAACCTGTAAAAAATGATTCTTCAGTCATGAGGCTTTCCGGAGGAATAAAAGTTCCAACCGTTTCTACAGGCAGTTTGGGAGAATTTGATTATGCACCGTTTGATCAGTTCAAAACCTATTTAAGAGCCTCTTACCCATTAGTATATCAGAATACGGAAAATGTTGAAGTCAACCAATATGGATTGGTATTCAGGCTTAAAGGAAGCAATCCTGCGTTGGAACCTATTTTATTCCTTTCCCATATGGATGTGGTGCCTCCCGGAGATGCAGACATTAAAAATAATGAAGAAAATATATTCCGTCCCAATGACAAACCGTTGGAGCCTGTTTCAAAGGTTGCGGAAGACTGGGATTTTGCACCTTTCTCAGGTGCTGTTGCCAACGGAAGAATCTATGGAAGAGGTGCCATAGATATGAAAGGAATGCTGTTCTCCTTAATGGAATCCATGAATTCTATGATTAAAAATAAACAGATTCCACAACGTGATATTTACCTGGCTTTTGGTTTTGATGAAGAAGTAGGCGGGCAAAAAGGAGCGATACAGATTGCGGATTATTTTAAGAAGAAAGGATTGAAGTTTGATGCCGTTTACGACGAGGGCGGACTGATTATGAGAAAAGGAAATGTCGCAGGAATAGATACTGACGTAGCTGTGGTAGGCTGTGCAGAAAAAGGATTTCTTTCTGCAAAAATAAAAGTAAAAGGACTGGGTGGGCATTCCTCAATGCCTCCTATGGAAAGTGCCATTGGAAAAGCAGCGGTTATCATGCAGCGTCTGGAAGATCATCAGATGAAACCTGTTATCACGCCCTTAATCAAAGAATTCTTTAATAATATTGGAGGTGAAATGCCTTTTACCACAAGAATGGCACTCGCTAATCAATGGCTGTTAAAACCTGTATTGATTTCACAGCTCACCAAAAACAATACAACCAATGCTTTGGTAAGAACAACTACTGCATTAACCATGATGAAAGGAAGTGACGGTACCAACGTACTTTCTCCTGAAGTGGAATTTGTGGTGAACTTCAGACTGCTTCCCGGAAATTCCATAAAAGATGTCCGTGACCATATTGCTAAAGCGACTGAAGGCTTTGATGTTGAGGTAGAAGAAATTGACAATACAAGAGAAGCTTCGGCTATTTCTTCCACCAATACAAAAGCTTTTAAAATGATAGAAGCGGGAGTTAAAGAAATTCATCCCGGAGCGATTGTTACCCCTTATCTTACCATGGCAGGGACGGATGCTGCCAAATATGAGATTGTAAGCAAGAATGTCTACAGATTTATGCCTATTAAAATCAACAGCGCTGAACAGCAAAGTATTCACAGTACCAATGAGTACCTTAGCATTGAAAATTATCTGAAAATGATCCACTACTTTGAGTATGTGATGAAGAATTATGACAAATAAATGTCAATAGTGACTGATGAATTTGCTTCGATTGTAAATTTTAATATAAGTTCGCATATTATTAAACGCAGCGTTCGCAAAGTTTTTTATGATGTTTAATTTCTTTCGATCGCAGAGGCGTTTCACTCAGCAATGTATACACTAAGGTCCTGGCTGAACGAAGTGCCTTTGCGAACAAAATATAAAACGTTGCTAATAAACCTTGCGAAGCTTAGCGCTAATAATGATTGACGATTGACTTTGCGAAGCAAAAATTGACCATTGACTTAACCACCTCCCAAATCTTTTTCACAAAAAAATATATTGCGTCAAGTTTTGTCGCTTTACGAATATAGCTTTGTCATATCAAAATTACAGAGCTATGGAATTGCCATTTTACTTAAACTTTAACGACTTTGAAAGCAACTATTACGATACCCTTGAAAAATGGTTTGAAGAATATCATAATACCAGCGAAACAGATTATCTGAACGCCCTAGCAGATCTTTACAGTCCGTATGTCTATTACAGTTTTGGAGATAACAGGCTGAAGCCGGATGCTTCCATTGAAGTGAAAGACTGCTTTTTTCCCTATCATGAAAAAATAGGGATTTCTTTCTGCATTGATTGTGAAAACGCAACTTCACCGTCCAACGGAATGAACCAGGTCTTTGAATTTAAAAACATTTCCATGATGGAGTATGCCCAGCATATTCTGGATAAGATCAATAAGTTTTGTTCAAAAAATGCTCAGGCACTGGATGGCAGCAAAAATATTCAGGATTATATTAATAACTATACGATTATTACCTCAATGGAAGGAGTGGGGTATTGTATCAGCTACAACCGCCATCAGAAAGCAATTCCTTTTTTAAAGGCATATCTTCCCTATTATGGTCAGACCGTGAATATGGCGGTATACAGAGATTTTCTTTTTTCTGTGGTGCAAATTGCAGAATTCATAGACCAGAAACTGAAAACAGTACATGCTTTTAAAAATACGATTTATGCACGCTCAAGAGCAGAAGCAAAATTCAGCGTACAGATGAGCCGCCAGTTTTTGACGTTGTGCAACTAAAACTTTACACCAAACATTCATACTTAATTATATTGCGGAAAAACTTATGTTTTTCAATCAAAAATCCCAGTCAGTAATGACTGGGATTTTGTATCTGAAGAGGTGGGATGACTCTTTTTGTTATCTTTTTCTGTAAGGAATATTCCAGATCAGGTCTGCTGCCAGATAGTGAACACCTCCGTGATGAATACTTCTGCTGTCCCTGATCAGATCATCCATATATCCTATATCTACGGTAAAAGGAGAATTAGGAATCGTAAACATATAATAAGCGGCAATACGCATTTCACGATATCCAAATGAGCTCCACTCAGCATCCGGCTCATTGAGATGGCTTATGGAAAACAATGCTTCTGCACTCAAAGCCAGCTTCTGATTGTTTTTAGGAGATAAATTATAGGTAAGCTGACTCTTAATACGGGTTCTCAACTGAAAATCTTCTTCTACTTTATGAAAGCCTGCGTCATAAAACTTTCTGAATTCCTGTCGTACTGTATTCTTTAGCTTCCATTTTTTTCCAAGATCAAAAGTGTAGGCATATCTTCCGTAAACTCTGAATTCCTGTTCCGTATTTTCTTTATCATAAGGGGCTGTACTTTCATACTGGGGCTGCCTGCGGTAGCTCAAAGCATAACTATACTGCTGGTGGGGAGCAAAGGAATGGTAGGCTTCATGATTCAACACAATGATCGCTTGTTTTGAAAATAAATGATGATCATCCGGATTGCTTTTTCTCCCGATGGCAACATAGCTCAAAGCCTGCTTCTTGCCCAGAGAATCAAGCTGTTGCTTCACTCCAAAAGCTCCCCAGAATGCATTGTTGGCATCTCCCAGTCCAGGTGGACTGATCTGTGCTTTAACCGATGTTCCTATACATCCCAATAAAAATAATCCTGCAAAAAATTTCTTCATGCTCAATAGTGTGGATAACTGTTTTCCTGTTAATTTCAAATGACTGCGAAACCATAAGATGGAAATGAATACCGTTGATACGCAGAGAGAATACTTCGTGGTCACAAAATTAGAGGCTTTATTCATAGGATGTTTATTCAAAATCTTGTAATACTGTTTAAAAACAAGACAAAATAAACACTTGATTTAGGATAGATTTGGGAATGAAGTAAAGGAAAGCCCATATTAGAAAAAAATACAATCAGAATAAGTTGAAAGAAAGAATGTTATATGGCTATTGAAGTTGAGATAAAATCGTATAACGGATGAATTGTGGTATTGTTTGCTTTACTTGGTATTTTTAAGTTGATTTTTTTAAAAATGATGTATATGAGATGTATGTAAATTTTATTATGCTGTATATCAGATGTATGTAGTTTTATAATGAAACTAAGGGTCATGATTAATTTTGTAAGGTAATATAGAATATTAACCTTCTAACAAGATTTACCATGAAAGAAAAAAAATTTACTTACAAAAGTATCAGACATTTATTGTCGATAGGTTTAACGTTTTGTTCCGGATTTGCCTTTTCGCAGGCTGGTAATGTTGGAATTAATACACCAACCCCTCAAAAGACGCTGCATGTTAACGGATCACTTCAGGTGACCAATGAATTTAATCTGGGAGGTACAGCTAGCACAGCCGGATCACCCGGACTCACTAATCAGGTTTTGGTATCTCAAGGAGCAGGAAATCCAGTCATATGGAAGAATGTGAGTGATTTAATACCATCTAACACTTATACGTTGAAATTATTTAAGGATGCTGTAACCACTTACAATTATTTGACTTCAAGTCAAGTTAATGTAAGTGTCCTTTTAGGAACAGTGGCTGGGGTGACCATCTCTAAACCAGTTAATACTGTTGTTGTTTACTTGGATGTAGATGCCTACTCTTATCAGCTTTACGATCAATCTGCTATAGCTTATTTTCTTAAAACGAGTATAACACAAGGTGCTACGGAAATATCCGTGCAAAGTTCCCAGCTTTTAATATTAAGTGGAACGCTTTTTGCTGATAGTAGAAATCCTAATTTTAAATCATTTGTATACAAAAATCTGCCGGTAGGGACTTACAATGTTAATCTTTTTGGTAATAGACAAAATTCTGCAGGACCAAATGCAAGTAAGAATTTAGAGTTTATACCTGGAAATATACATGTTTATTTGTATGAGTCTAACTAATATTCTAAAATATTGAAAGATATAGATGTATTTTGAAAAATAGTAAATGTATCTCCTGGTGGTGTTTCTTAACTGAAAATCTTCCCATACTTTATGAATGTCACTCACTCCCATATTAGAAAAAAATAAACTCAGGATATGATGAAATAAAAAATGGTATATAGTCTTTTGGGTTGTGATAAAGCCATATAATGGATGATATTGTGGTATTGTTTGCTTCATTTGATGTTTTTAAGTTGATGTTTTTTAAAATGATGTACATGAGGTGTATGTAAATTTTATTATGCTGTATATCAGATGTATGTAATTTTATAATAAAACTAAGGGTCATGATTAATTTTGTAAGGTAATATCGAATATTAACCTTCTAACAAGATTTACGATGAAAGAAAAAAAATTTACTTACAGAAATATCAGACATTTACTGTTGATAGGTTTGACGCTTTGTTCCGGGTCGGCCTTTTCGCAGGCTGGTAATGTTGGGATTAGCACACCAACCCCTCAAAAGACGCTGCATGTTAACGGATCACTTCAGGTGACTAGGGAAATTAACCTTGGAGGGACTGCAAGTACAGCCGGATCATCCGGACTCAGTAATCAGATTTTAGTGTCACAGGGTACCGGAAACCCGGCGGTCTGGAAAAATCTGGGAGATATAGTAGGACCCAGCAGTACATTGAGGTCATTTAATGAACTTGTAACGAATCAAGTTCTAATGAATGTAAGTAATGAAAATGGCGCTTCTCTTGTACTGGGTGTTAAAAGTGGAATAACGGTAAGTAACCCCAATAATATTGTGGTAGTATATATTGATATAGATAGTTATTGTACTGTGTTTTCCTCTACATCTTCAATATCCTATTCCTTTTTGGCCAATATCGTAATTCCATCGGGAGAATTTGGTGTTATTGATTCTGGAGTTCTAGCATTAGATGGAAGTAATTTTTCTAATGCCAGACAAGGTAATTTCAGATCTTTTGTCTTTAGAAATGTACCTGTCGGGAATTTTAATGTAGGAATATATGCCAAAAGATTAGCTCATGTAGGCCCGAATGGAACGAGTGACCTGTTTTTTTTACCAGGAAATGTACATATTTATGTATATGAGAAAAACTAGATTTTATTAATAAATACTACAGTATCTTTTGCGGCTGGCAAATAATGGGTTTCATCTGCCAGCCGCAAATACTGCAGTAATAGAATGGTATAAATTTGTTAAGGCTCTTGAGGTTATACTCCTGTTTTACACATAGCATCCCATGTTGTCCAGAAATGGGCATTAATAGCTCCGATAGGAGGATTTATACTGTCTGCAACAATTCCTACCATAGAAGCACAGTTGGAATTGCAGCCTATTTCATTATGACTCCCTTGTTGAGGAGGAATCTGACGCCATGTACCGGTAGATCCGCTTAATAATTCTACCTTGATTTCAAAGATTCCGGAAAGATGAGGAGTCTGGATCTGTTGGGTAGGATTTTCACTGGAAATGGTATCGCTCCAGTTTCCCTGGGAAAAAGTTACTCGCCATGTAGAGATCATTTTAGAGGTGTCATTTTGTGGGGAAAGATATACCCAGAACTGTGCTCCGTTTCCAAGTATTACCTGACCGGAAGAATTTGCATTTACACTTGTTGATGTCATATTAGTTTGGTTTTTAGGTGATTAGATTATACTTCAAAGTAACGAAGGGCAAAGCACATAAGGTAACGTATAAATGACCAATTATCAGACTGGGTAGAAATACCTATCGTGAATATAGGTAAATAATCATAGAATATGAATTACAAAAAAGCCTGTGCTAATCATTAGCACAGGCTTTAATTTCTTGCAGAAAGGAAGGGATTCGAACCCTCGATACAGTTACCCGTATACTACCTTTCCAGGGTAGCTCCTTCAACCACTCGGACACCTTTCTTTTTGAGATTGCAAAAATAGTGTATTTTCTGGAATATCCAAATTATTCTTACAAATTAATCTGTAATTTCTCCACAAAGGCTTCTGGTGAAATTATCGGCAAAGCTTCCGGTGTAGCTTGGGTTATCAATAAGATGCATGGCTTTGGTAATGGCTGTTTCTGCCGTCATATCCCTTCCGCTGATGGCTCCGATTCTGGAGAAGATATTACTGTTTTCATATTTTCCAAATGAGATGCCTCCTGAAATACACTGGCTTACCACCACAATTTCCGTTCCGTTATCTCTGATTTCCTGAAGCGTTTCCTGGGTTTTTGCACTGCTGAAAATAGTTCCTGAGCCGAAAACCTGAAGAATAAGAACCTTCATTTTAGGGATTTCTCTGAAGTGGCTCAGATGCATTCCCGGAAAAATTCTCCAGAATAAAATATCTTCAGAAATATGTTCATCCACATGAAATTCTACTTTCGGGTCACAACGGAATAAGTTGTCTTTAAGAATATTTAAATGAACTCCGGACTGTCCAAGGATTGGGTAATTCGGACTTGAATAGGCATCAAAATACTCTGCAGAATATTTCAATGTTCTGTTTCCTCTTAATAATTTGTATTCAAAATAAATGGCAACCTCCTGAATCACTGCTTCATCATTTTCATAAAGGCTTGCGTAATAAAGGCTTGTCAGAAGATTTTCCTTGGCATCCGTTCTCAGGTCACCAATGGGAAGCTGAGAACCCGTCATGATGACCGGTTTTCTTAATCCTTTTAGCATGAAGCTTAATGCTGATGCGGTGTAAGACATGGTGTCTGTTCCGTGAAGAATCAGGAAACCGTCATAATCATCATAATTTTTGTGAATATAATTGGCGATTACTCTCCATTCTTCAGGTCCCATATCCGAAGAATCCAGTGGTTTGGCAAAAGGATGAACAAAGACTTCACATTCCATGAGTCTCATTTCAGGCATCTTTTCAAATATATTTCCAAAATCAAAGGCACGGAGACTTCCGGTTTCATAATCTTTTTCCATTCCGATGGTTCCACCGGTATAGATGAGCAGGACTTTTCGCTTCATGTACTAATTTTAATTAAGAATTGGAGCCCGATGAGGGTTCATAGGTCAAAATTACGTTAATTTGCAAAGATTTGAAAATGAATGAAACGCTTAGGGTAAAATTTTATGAAAATAAGAGGATTATCATGGGAATTTCATCAGGCTATTGAAATAAATAACGAAATGCAGATGAGTGATTTAGCACAGACTTATGAATATTTAAAACAGTTTTTAACCGAAGAAAGATTGGCAAAAATTGAACATTTCTCTCAGGAGAGTTCAGACTTTGTGCTTCCGGTAGTAGAAGATGTCTATCAGTTTAGAAATGCAGCTGCTATTGTACGCTCTGTAGAGGCTTGTGGCTTTCATAAAGTGGTGGCTTTGCAGGAAGAATATAGTTTTGAACCGAATCTTCGCGTAACCAAAGGGGCGGATACATGGGTTGAGGTTGAAAAACTTCCCAGAAATATGGAATCCTTTCAGAGTATTAAAGACAGAGGATATAAAATTGTAGTGGTTTCGCTGGAAAACAATGCTAAAATGCTTCCTGAATATGAAATTACAGAACCCATTGCTTTGGTTTTTGGAACGGAGATGGAAGGTGTTTCCCAGGAAATTTTAGATTTTGCGGATGAAACACTGGCTATTCCGATGTATGGATTTACAAGAAGTTTTAATGTTTCTGTAGCGGCTTCAATTTGTATGTATGAACTGAAACAAAAGCTGATAAAATCTGATATTGATTATAAATTAAATGAAGAAAAGCTTTTAAGGATGAAAATCCTTTGGGCTGTAAATTCTATGAGAAGCGGGCAGCAGATTTTTGAAAAATATCTGAGAGAGAATAATATTGACTGGAAATAATGAATCGGAAATAAAAAAAGAGAAGTTTTTAAGCTTCTCTTTTTGTTATTTATATCATATTATAATAATTCCATGCGGCGACAAAAACTCCGGCAGTTTCTGTTCTGAGTCTTTGGTTTCCAAGGGATACTGCCTTTACTTTATTTTCTGCCAGAAATGCAATCTCCTTTTCAGAAAAATCGCCTTCCGGACCTATGAGAAAGGTAAGCTGTTCCAGCTGAGGAATATTTTTAAGATCTATTCTTTCCAGATTTTCATGGCAGTGGGCTACAAAAGTATGTTCCGGATCAGTGTTTTTCAGAAAGTCAGTAAGTTTTACCGCGTCATTAATCACCGGAAAATGGAATCTCAAACTTTGCTTTGATGCGGCAATAGCCTGTTTTCTGATTTTATCAATATTGATGTTTTTACGTTCTGTTTTCTCTGTGATGATAATGCTTATTTCTGAAGTCCCCATCTCCACGGCTTTTTCCACAAAGAATTCAATTCGGTCAATATTTTTAGTAGGCGCAATCGCAATATGAAGTTTAGGATTGAATTCTGGCAGGTTTTCTTTGATCTCAGAAACTTCAATACCAGCTTTCTTCCCTTCTATAATCAGTTTTCCGGATGCCAGCTTTCCTTTTCCGTCTGTCACATGAATATCTTCGCCATCCCTCATTCGCAGAACTTTCACGATATGCTGCTGTTCATCATCATTGATGACAACTTTTTGATCCGTTATTTCTCCGTAAAATAATTTCATATATCCTGACTTATAAAGGCAACTCCTGTTTTGATGGTTGTATAAATATCTGTATCACATTCCCGGTAAGAACACATGTATATTTCTTCAATCCAGGTATTATTAATGAAAATCAAATTCAGGTATTCCTGTTTTCTCAAATTGTTTTTGATTGATAAATAATCTCCTTCCTTTGGAGTGTATGGGAAACTGAAAAGATGTTCAGAATTGATTAATTTTAAAACTTCATCTTTTATGTCCTGAATATATCCCGTCTCAGAACTTGATGGGAAATCATCTAAAGAATTCTCCGGGTTGTCATTTTTTCCTGTAATTGTTTCCAGTATCCAGTAATATTTCGAATTCTTTTTAGAATGTGTTCCCAGTACTTTTTCTTCTAAGAGTATTTTCATAAATCGTATTTTGCCGTTGCAGAAGTCCTTAAATCTGTAAATTCTCCACGTTCAAATTTCAACTTCGCTACCATGGCAATCATAGCAGCATTGTCTGTTGTATATTCAAATTTGGGAATGTAGATATTCCAGCCCAGTCTTTCTTTATTGTCTTCCATTGTTTTTCTCAGAGCAGAATTGGCAGAAACACCGCCTGCAATGGCCACTTCATTCACCTTAAGATCTTTGGCCGCTTTTTCAAGCTTATTCATTAAGATTTCAATAATAGATTTCTGTACGGAAGCACAAAGGTCATTCAGATTTTCTTTAATGAAATCCGGATTTTTTCTGACTTCTTTCTGGATGAAGTATAACACAGAAGTTTTAATTCCGCTGAAAGAATAATCGTAATTCTCCAGCTTTGGTTTGTTGAATTTAAAAGCATCAGGATTTCCCTCCTTGGCAAGTCTGTCGATGATAGGCCCTGCCGGGTAATCAAGGTCAAAGATTTTTCCTATTTTATCAAAAGCTTCTCCTGCGGCATCATCGATGGTTTTTCCAATGATTTCCATGTCGAAATAGTCTTTCACCAATACAATCATGGTATGTCCGCCACTTACGGTAAGACATAAGAAAGGAAAGGCAGGCGGCACAGGATTTGCATCTTCGATGAAATGGGCCAAAATGTGGGCTTGAAGGTGATTTACTTCAATTAATGGAACGTTTAAGCTCATAGCCAAAGACTTAGCAAATGATGTTCCTACAAGAAGAGATCCTAAAAGTCCGGGTCCGCGTGTAAATCCTATAGCTGAGATAGCATTTTGTTGTATATTTGCTTTGGAAAAAGATTTTTCAACAACGGGGATAATATTTTGCTGATGGGCCCGTGAAGCCAATTCAGGAACAACACCACCATATTCTTTGTGGATGGCCTGATTCGCGGCAATGTTTGAAAGAATAGAATTTCCCTTGATGATAGCTGCTGAGGTGTCGTCGCAGGACGATTCAATACCTAAAATTATAGAGTCGCTCATAATAATGGCAAAGTTAGAGAATAATAACGAGAATGAGAATAAAAAATCAGTAGCTGAAAACCTAGGTGATCAGGTACAGAAAACTGTCGAAAATGTAGAGGGAAAAGTTCGGGAGACAGTGAAGGAAGCATCTGAGCTGGCTTCAGATGCCCTGCATCATCCTGTGGAAACCGCTGAAGAGTTTGGGAAGCAGGCTGTGAAAGATGTTACCAGCTATACCTGGTGGGCAAAACTGCTCTTGATTCTCTTTTGGCTGGGCATTGTTCTCGTTGGAGGAGTACTGATTGCGATCAATCTTCCTGTGACAAAGAAATGGGCAGCTGATCAAGCATTGAAACTGGTTAATAATGATTTTAAATCCGATTTTTCTACTGAAAGTGTAGATGTAAACTATTTCGGAGATGTAACCATAAAAGGGTTAAAGGTAAAAGATTACAAAGGTTTTAATTTTATCACAGCCCGTGAGTTTCGTGCAGATTCCGACTGGATATCTCTGGCAGTAAATGCCATTTCAGGAAGCAGCAATTCTTTAAGTTTCAATTCTCTTGCTCTTGTTAATGCCGATGTGAAGGTAATTACTTATAAAGGCGACAGTATTTCCAATTTTGTAAGATTCGTAGACCTTTTTGATAACGGAAAGAAAAGAGATCCGAAAAAACCTCCTTTTCAGCTGAATTCCAGAATCCAGATTATTGATTCCAAAGTTTCTATTGTTAATGAAAATTCTCCCGGTGAACAGGGAAAATGGCTTACTGCTACAAAATTCAACTTAAAAGCCCCGAATGTAAAAGTCAATGGCCCGAATGTTTCGGCATTGATTAATAATATGTCTTTTGTAACTTCAAGATGGGGAAAAGCCCATATCGTAGATACATTTTCAACCGAACTGTCTTTAACGAAGCAGTTTTTATCATTAAAAGATCTTACCCTTAATACAGATCATACTTTACTTCAGGGAGATATTAAATTCAACCTTCACGACGGATCCTGGGCAGATTTTGCTGACAGGGTACGATGGGATATGAATATCAAACAGGGAAGTCAGTTAAGTGGTTATGATATCAGTTATTTTGTAACCAATTGGGATAATATCAAACCGTTCAATCTTTCGGGGATAATGACAGGACCTTTAAACAAATTTCATCTGGAAAACTTCCTGATCAGAAATCCTGATGTCAATATTGCTACCAAAACAATGAAGGTTGATAACCTGCTGAAAGGACATTTTGCTATTGAAACGAAAGAACTTTCCACGGATTTTACTTACAAGGATTTAAAAGCAATGATGCCTTCTTTTATCTCCAAAAAGATGAAAAATTTTGCCGATGATTTTGGAAAACTGAAATACAATGGAACGGCAAAAGTAAATCCTGATCAGATCTATGTAGACAGTGGAAACTTAATGACCGGAATTGGGCAGGCGAAAATTTCCAAACTTACCTTAACGGGGTACAGTACTGCCATGCCAAAATATTCCGGGTATCTTGACGTGAAAGATCTTAATACCTCTGTGATCACAAAGAATAAAACGGTAGGTTTGATTTCCGGTAAATTTGATCTTAACGGGCAAAGCTTTGATGTGAATACCATGCGTCTGACAACGAAATCCCAGATTGCAAGTATTGAAATTATGGATAAAACGATCAATAATCTGTATCTGGACGGATTATTGGATCATAAAAAATATAACGGACTGATTACTGTTAATGATGAACAGGCGAAAGCTACCATCAAAGGATTAATAGATTTCAGTACTCCAAGAATAGCAATGGACGTGAACGCAGATGTCACGTACCTGAATATGAATTATTTCACCAATAAACCTGGTACTCAGGTAGTCAGTGGACAGGTGGATGGAAAGATGGCCATGTCATCTATTAATGACCTTACGCTGGATGTGAATGCTAATAATCTTTATTTTGCTACAGCTACCCAAAAATATAATATTCCGAATGCCAAGCTAAAAACATTTATAGAAGCAGGCAGCCGTGTGATTGATGTAGATGCTCCGGGAGCTGCTACAGGTAAAATTTCAGGAAAATATAGTCTTGCAGATCTTGCCGGAATGGTAGAAAACGGACTAGGGAAAATATTAGTGGGGCCACCGCCAAGAAAATTATACCGTGGACAGAATTTTGCGCTGAAATTTGATGTTCAGCAAGGATTGGTTAATTATTTCCTACCTGAATTGAGATTGCCACAGGGAGCTCTTGTGGAAGGCGAATATGACGGAAACTCAAATAACCTGATCCTGAATCTTGATGCAGCTTCTTTAAAATATATGATGACGAAGGAGGAAGAAATTACAGATGCCGATAATGCACTGGCTGCTTCCAGTCCTGATTACAAAGTGAATGACAGGAAGAATATCAACAGAGACAGTGCTATGGTGGATAGTGTTAAGGTGAGAATTAACACGGCAGATCTTAATCAGCAATTGTATGCTAAGATCAACAGAGTCCTCTATAATAAAAATGTGATCAAAGATTTTGAGCTTAAAGGAAATAATGAGAATGGGAATACCCTTCATTTAGCAACTGTATTCAAACATGGAAGTCCTGATGATGAATTGAATGAAAAGCTTAAAGAATATGCCATTAACGTAGATCAGTCTACCGATGCTGCAGGTGATTATGTATTCAGGTTTGAACCTACGGAAGTGAAATTCAATGAAGTTACCTGGGCTATAGATACAAGTCCTGAACTGAATCATTCCATTACTTACAGGAAGAAAACAGGAGATTTTGATATCCGGAATTTAAGAGTGTATTCTGATAAGAGTGCTTTGTTTATTAAAGAAGCACAATTTAAATCCGCAAAAGATTTTTATGTAGACGCTGATATCAATGATTTTGCTGTAGAAAAGCTTCTGGATATGCAGTCCGGAGGAAATACAATGGATATTAAAGGTCTTGCCAACGGAAGTGTTAAGATCAAAATGGATAAAAGTACCCTTCAGCCACTGGTAGATCTTAATATTGATGATATCAAGATGAATGGCAATGATATGGGAGATATCTCTATCTCTGCTACCAATGGGTTCTCACTGAATGTGTATGATATTGATGTAAAAGTTCATTCTGCAGGAGTACTGGGAAATAACAGTCTTAATCTTACAGGAACCGTTAATAATAATACTTCTTCTCCGATCATTGATCTTACAGCAGAAATGCGTGATTTTGATCTTTCATTTACGCAGCAGTTTGTGCAGACTATTTTCGGAAATTTACGTGGGAAAGCGACAGGAGATCTTAAAATTAACGGAAAGCTGAGCAACCTTGATTATAGTGGAGATATTGCATTAAAAGATTTTGGATTGAAACTTCTGTTTACCGGGGTAGATTATTCATTTGATGATACAGTAATTCAGCTGACCAAAGGACTTGCGATTCTCAATAATATTGAAGTACACGACGGAAGAACCAATTCTAAAGGGAATATTTCCGGTGCAATCCAGTTTGAAACCCTTTCTTCAATGGGGGTATCTCTCGTAATGAGAGCGGATAACCTATTGATGCTGAATACCACACAAAAAGATTTTGACCTGTTCTGGGGAAGAGTGTATGGACAGGGAGATCTGTACGTAGACGGACCTGTTTCAGGATTGAGTATAACGACTCCTAATATGAAGGCTCTTAATGGAAGTACCTTTACCTTTAACTCCAGTTCTACTTCCAATGTTGAAGAATTTAAAATGCTGAGGTTCCTGAAAGAAGGGAAAGACGGTCTGATTACACTGGAAGAGAAGAAAAAAACTGGGGCCAACATGAATATTGATTTCAATCTGGCTGTAGATAAAGGAACTACTGTGAATGTATTGGTAGGAGATGATGTAGGTAATATTACCGTAAAAGGATCAGCTGATCCTTTGAGGTTTCACATGAACAGACAGGGGAATATTGCCATGAGCGGCACCTATAAAGTGGATAACGGAACATTTGTTTCTAAAGCCATCCTTAACAAAACATTCCAGATTGAAAGAAACAGCAGCATCAGATGGGATGGGGATGCTATGAAGCCTGCATTAGATATTAATGCCAATTATATAAGAATGGTTTCCAATGCCGGAGAATATCTTAGTATGGGGAAACTACAGCCTATCAGTATCTTGCTGCAGGCCCATATTACCCAGTCGTTGGTAGATCCTCAGATTGATCTTAATGTGACGGCAATGGATGTATCCAGTCAGGTAAGAGAGACCTTAGCTGCGAAAATGAGCCAGGAAGGAGAAAAAGTTCTTCAGTTCGGATCTGTACTCCTATTGAGTACCTTCAACGTCTCGAACTCTGGTGGATTTGATGTGAACGTAGGAAATGTTGCGGAATCTTCGGGATATAATATGCTTCTGAAACAGCTGGGATCTGTTCTTAATACCATGAGTAATGAATTCCAGATCGACCTTAATTATGTAAAAGGAGACCAGAACTCCAATTTTGGAGACAGGGCCAATGCAGGAGTAAGTGTAGCCCTTTCCCCAAGAGTTAATATCAAGACCGGGCTAGGTATTCCTTTATCAAAAACAGATGGTGCCCAAAACAATTATCTATCCACCGAAGGGTCTGTAGAATATGATTTGTCTAAGAAAAATGATGGTTCTTTAGTTATACGCGCTTATTCCAAGCCTACAAACATCGGAATGGTGAGTACAAACGGTTCTGCTAATCAAGCCTATGGAGGAGGGGTAGTGTGGAGTAAAAGCTTCAATTCTTTGTTTAAAAAGAAGAAAAAAGACAAAAAAACTTCAGACGCAAAAGGTGAAATAAAAACAGATTCTATAAAATCAAATGCTAAATAATTAGAATATTTTAATGATTTTTATCATCTGTGTTAATTATTGTTAATATTTGATATATATTTTTTAGTTAAATTATTTTTCGTAAATTTGCAAAAAATACATAGATTTTTTAAAGAAATTGTAATTTAACTAATATGAACTATCAACTGGACGAAATAGACAAGAAGATTCTTGATTTCTTAGTAGAAAACACAAGAATGCCTTTTACTGAAATTGCAAAGCAGATGGATGTTTCTGCTGGAACAATTCACGTAAGAGTGAAAAAGATGGAAGATGCAGGTATTATTTTGGGATCATCTCTTAACATCGATTATGGTAAGCTGGATTATCACTTTACAGCTTTCATAGGTATCCTTTTGACAAAATCAAACCGTACTCAGGAAGTATTGAAAGAATTGTCAACTTTACCTAACGTAATCGAAGCTAGCGTTATTTCCGGGAAATATAATATTTTCTGTAAAGTAAGAGCTAAGAATACGGATGATGCTAAAAGAATTATTTACCAGATCGATGACATTCAGGATGTAATGAGAACTGAAAGTATGATCTCTATGGAGGAATTCTTAAGTGACAAAAACAGACTGATCAACGCAATCTCTGTGTAAGTCAAATTTTAAACGAATAATTATAAAAGAACTTATGAAATCTCTCATAAGTTCTTTATTTTTGTAGGTATGGAAGAATACAGCTATTTTGACGAAGACCCGAAGAAAGGATGGGGATTCATACTGGCATTTGCTGCCTTGATGTTGTTTACCGTAATGGGACTTGGAATAGATGTGGATGAATATCTGCAGCACGAATATCTGGAGATTCCGAGGTGGTACTTTTATGTGATATTTTCTATTGATGTACTGATGGTAATCGGGCTGGTGCTGATGTTCTTCTACAGAAAAGCAGGAATTTTTATGTTCCCCGCTTTACTGGTGCTGCATTTCTTTATGCACAATTATTACCTGTCTACATTCCTGTATACAGATGTAACCAATCTTTTCCTGTTTACAGGATTCGGAATGCTTGCCATTATCCCGAAATGGAAGTTTTTTAAATAAGGATTAAATCAAATACAACAAGATAACAAACCGCTTTTAAATCAAATTTAAAAGCGGTTTTTGATTAACAAGAGGAAAAAACATTATCTACGATCCCAATGAATGGAAAATTTCTTGCTTTAAAGGATTACTGTTCCAATCCTCCCATTCTCCTGTATAGGGATTATAGCCACATTTGAGAGGTTTTGATACATTGATGCCTTTTTTGTTTTTTAGAGCATTTTCGGTATAAGCCCGGCAGTCTGTGCAGACATAACGGAACTCACAGTCTTTACAGATTTCAATACTGTCTTTAGTGAGGTTCCAGTATTTTTTGAAATCATGTTGATTGACTGCCTCTTCAAGACTCTGTGTATTGATGTTTCCAAAGCTTTCTTTCATAAGAGGACAGTTTTTGATATTGCCGTTTCGATCAATACCCATCTTTTTATACAGGCAGGAATTATGGTTAATCGCTTCAATAACTTTAGGAATATTGGTATTGAAGTACTTCAGTTCCACTTTTCCACAGGCAGAGAGTTGCAGATCATCTTTCAGAAAATGCAGCGAGAATCTGTATTCATCTTTAGCTTTGAAAGGAGGTTTCGAACAATTGTAGAAAATGAGACTGTATATTCTGACTGTATTTTTTTGGAGAGCCTGTATAAAAGATAGGTTAATTTTCTGATGAAACGGAGAAAAAATTTCTATTCCTGATAAGACTGAGGTGGTAAAAGTTTTATCAATTTCTATAAAATCCTTTGAGGTTAAAGGTTTCGGACTATAAATAACCAAATGTCTAATTCCCAGGTTTTCTACCGATGATTTTATTTTTTTTAGGATCTTAATATCTTCCATCTCCAGGAAAAGATTGGTTATTGTACTAGGTTCATGATATTCATAGGAGAGAGGAGGGAAATTCCTGTCCCAATCATTTTCTGTTATAAATCCATACTCTTTTTCTAACAAAAGGCTGAGATATTCCTGAACGATTTCTCTGGACTCCTCATCATAATTCTTCAACAAATCTTCAATGGAATATTTTTTCAGTTCCATAATAACCTCATGCAGCTCCAGTGGATACAATTCTGATATATTCCTTTGGAGATCTGAAATAAGAATTCTGGTGGCGCCTTTGGTGATGAGGATGGTTGAGAATAAGTTGAAATAATTCATAAGTTAGGTAAAGTTTTTTTCATTATTTTGATACATGTGGGTTGTCAATTTTTCTTAATTTTATCTTTTCTGATTTTAGATGAATGTTTAATACTGGGTAGGCCAATACTTTTACGGTTGCGGTTAATCCGGACAGAATCCTGATTATTGTTCCGTAAACTGTATCGTACAGCAGTATTTCTATAGTAATCATAGGTATCAGACATTAAGGCATATTCCTGTGGAGAACAATGACCTGATTTTACATATTCGAATAATTTTTTTCTGAATTCAGGGTATTTTTTTGAACCAATCATATGGCTTAATAATGTGGGCATAGCAATGAAAACGTCATTGTTTCCTAATCTACCTATTTTTTGTCCATCAGGAAATCCGTAATGTCCAAATGTCCAGAAAAAAAGATCTGCATTTTTTTCAATGTTCTTATATACAAGGGGGATATTCTTAGGCCGCCCTTCCTGGTCACGGATCATCGCTATAGTAAAGGAGTCCACAAGCCTTTTATTCAGTTTTTTTTTCCAGTCGGCTACTTTTTGGTTGATTTCCAGACTGTCTATTCCATATTTCTTGCAGAGAGGATAAAGTTTTTTATATTCATTACCATAGGGAGCTATTAGTGTAATAAGCTTGTATAGGCTCTTTTTCCCGCCAAAGTTTTTATGGTACTGATCAGCAAGTTTAATATAAGTTTTGTATTCTTCAGTAAGCTCTTGGTTTTTTGGTTCATACTTCTGAAATAGTTTTTTGAATTTTTTTATGGCTTTTTCAGGTTTATTAGCCATTCGGTAAATACTGTCAATCTCGTTTACCTTGTTATAGTATAAGAGGTAATTTCGGTTTTTACAGGCATAAAGAAATAGACAAAGAATCAAATAAGTTATATACTTAAAATTAATATCTGGTTTTTGGGGTTTTATATTAAAATGTTTCATAATAACCGATTCAGTGATTTGATGGGTCTTTCTCTGATATAGAAATTGGTCTGATATTTTTCACATTCTAAAATGTAGATTACATCATTAGGCTTTTTAAGTTTCTGATCATTGAAAGGCTCAATATGCTTGAAGGTAAGCGGAAGCTTGTTTTTTTCTTTAACTTTAATTTTCATAAGTAATTGGCAATTTCTTTGTCGATCGAATAGTTGCATACATGAGATAATCCTAAAAACTGTCCGATAGTGTTAACCTCTAAGAAATAAAAAGTACCATCTTTTCCTTTGATGAAATCCAGTGAACCACTATTAAGATCTAATGTCTGCATCAGAAGATGAATTTTTTCCTCAATGTCAATGCTAAGTGTGTAAGGGATATTTCTGTTAGGTTTTTCTAAATTATATTTTCTGAAATCTGTCTTGGTCAGCTCGTCATTTTGAGAAAAAATCGCCATTGAATAGCACTTTCCATTAAGGTAAAATACTCTGATTTCAAATTCCTTATCAATCTTATTCTGAAAGAATGTAGTGAAGAACTTTCCTTTTTCTCTTTTTTGTATTGTTGAAGTATACATTATACCATTTAAATCTTCATCAATATTATCTAAGATGGGATTTCCACCAATGGTTTTCACAATGGTTTTATCTAAAGAGACCAAATCCGTATTATCTGCCAGAAAATATTCAGGAATTTCCAGCCCAACTTTTTTAGCCTTTTCGAGCACTAGAAGTTTATTAACATCACTGTTGCTTTCTTTATTAATATGCTTTTTGGACTCAAGTGTTGCCCTTACATAATCTTCCAGCCAATGCTGCACTTCATTCATATGAGCGTTTACGGAAGGGTTTGTATAGCTGAGGCGTTTAATGTTTAATCCACCTCTTCTGTACCATACACTATTGATTTCGTCCAGAAAAAAAGTATTTCTGTCGCTTTTTAAGAATATTTTCTTGTTCTCCGTTTTAATTTCAAAAATTTCGTCCTCATGTATACGGATAAATTTCTTGTTCATTTGAAGGAGCCATTTTATAATTTTATTAGTGGTTCTTTCGTTGTTATTGGAAATAATAAGGATCATTTTTTAAAGTAATCTTTTGTGATTTTAGAAGAATGTTGAATACTGGGTATGCCTATTTTTTTTCTTTCCTGATTGGCTTTTATAGTATCCACAATAGCATCATAGGTTAGGTACATACCATATAAGATTCCCTCCTTGCTGATTTGCAGATTGTGCCGGTCTACCATATTAGCGTAGTCTTTTGGGATACAGTCTCCGGATTTTATATATTCCAGCATTTTTGCTTTGAAATAGGGATATTCTTTTTCACCTGCCATATGACTGAATAAGGGATGCATGGGCATAAATACACCATCATTTCCAATGAGACCGATTTTTTGTACCGAAGGGTAACCATAGTTTTCAAAGGTCCATTTTAACAACTGTGCATTTATCCTGTCATTTTTTTTCATGAGTTGAAAGTTTCTTCTACCTTCAGCCTGATCACGCGTGAAAGCAATACTGAAGGAGTCTACGAGTATCTTATTTAAACCTTTTTTCCAATCTGCAATTCTCTGTTTTACCTCGGTGCTATCTATACCATACCTTTGAAACAACCCGAAATAACTTCCATATGATCCTTCATAAGGAGCAATTAAAGGGACAAGCTTATATAGACCTTTCTTTCCTCCGAAATTCTTATGATGCTGATCTGCCAGCTTGATATAGGTCTCATATTCTTTAATTCTTTCCTGATTTTTTGGGTGGTATTTTCGGAATAATTTTCGGTACTGTTTTATAGTTTCTTCCGGTTGATGTGTTGTGCGGTAAATACTGTCAATTTCATTTACCTTATTGTAATATAAAATATAGTTTCGATTTTTGCAGGCAGAAATAAATAGACAAAGAATAGGGAAAACTATATACGTTAAATTAATGTCTTTGTTTTGTGTTTTTATATTAAAATATCTCATAGTAGCCTTGTAAGTGGTTTAAAGGGTTTTTCACGAATGTAAAAATCAGAGTTGTATTTTTTAGATTCCAGAAAATATACAGTATTACTGGTAAGTTTTGCATTAGCTTTACTACCAAATTTCGTAATATTTTTAAATGTTAATGGGAGTTTATGCTTTTCTCCAAATCTATTTCTCATAAGTATTCTGCTATTTCTTTTTCTAATGAGTAATTACATATATTTGATAAATATCCAAATTGCCCTATTGGATTTACCTCTAAAAAATAAAACTTATCTCCACTTTTCATAAAATCCAAAGAACCACAATTCAGATCAAGAAGCTCCATCAGCTGATGAACTTTTTCTTCGATCTCGAGTGGAAGATTATATCTTATATTTCTATTACGCTTTTTATAGTTGTAATTTCTAAAATCAACTTTTGTCTGCTCGTCATTTTGTGAAAAAATACCTATGGACCAACATTTCCCATTTAAATAGAAAGTCCTTACCTCAAAATCCTTTTCAATTTTTTCCTGAAAGAAAGTAGGAAAGAAGTTTTCTTTTTCATATTCTTCAACTACTGAAGTAAACATCATCCCATTTGAATTTTTATAGAAAAATTCTAACATAGGGTTTCCTGCTATGGTTTTTACTATTGTTTTTCCCAAAATAACATCATCAGTATTTTCAGATATAAAGTATGGCGGAACATCTAACCCTACTTTTTCAGCTTCTTCTAATACCAAAAGTTTATTTACCAAACTATTGCTTTCTTTATTGATATGCTTTACAGATTCAAGTTTTTTCTTCACATAATCTTCTAGCCAGTGTTGTGTTTCATTCATGTTGATATTTATAGCCTTATTTTTATATCGAAGACGTTTAAAATTCAAACCTCCCCTTCTATACCAGACACTATGAATATCATCAAGAAAAAAAAGGCTACGGGCACTTTCTAAAAAAAAAGATTTATTCCGAATTTTGATTTCAAATATTTCGTCCTCATGTACTCGGATAAATTTTTTCTCCATTACCAAAAGCCATTTGATAACTTCTGTAGTTGAAATATCATTATTATCAGAAATTATTAATATCATTTTTTCTTTGAATTATTCTTTAAAAATTCTTTTGTTATTTTTCTCCTAGCTTTGAGACTTTGCAGCCCGATAAGTTTTCTATTGTAATTAATATTCACAGAATCTTTTATAATTTCTTCATCAGTACTTTTTACACCATATACAGGTTTTAAATGATTAACCTGAACATGTCTTTCTATCATTTCTACATAATCTCTTGGGGGTAGATCACCAGATTTCACATAGTCTAATAGTTTGGTTTTGAAATATGTATAGTCTTCTATTTGCGCCATATGATTTAAGTAAATCAACATTGGCATAAAAACGCCATCCTCTGTTTCAAGTCCTATTTTTTGCATTGATGGGTAGCCATAGTTTGCTAATGTCCACTTTAGCAATGCAGCATTTTTTCTAAAATTATTTAGTGATTGTTGACCCGTCATTGAATCCTTCGCCTGATCTCTGATAAATGCGATCCTAAAAGAATCAATAAGTTGCTTGTTTAACGAATTTTTCCATTCAAGGACCTTCTGCTCTACTGTAATACTATCAATACCATATTTTTTATATAGTTTAAAAAAATCTGTATCTTCTCGTTTGAACTTCCAATAGGGAGCAACTAAGGGTATAAGTTTATATAGGCTTTTTTTTCCTCCAAAATTTTTATTGTATTTATCTGAAAACTTAATATAGTTTTCGTATTCTTCCATTCTTTCATCATTTCTTGGCTCAAAATTTCGGAATACTCTTTTAAATTTTTTTATAGCAGTAAGAGTATCATTTTTCATTCTGTAGATACTATCAATTGAATTTACACGGTTGTAATATGCAATGTAATCAAGCTTATTATTTCGACACGAAGTTAAAATAAGGTAACTGGCAACAAGGAAAACGCTACTAATTTTAAAATATTTTTTTGTACAATTATACATTTTGAAAAATTTTTAATTGATACTCTAATTTCGTATAAAATCAAAAGAACTAAAGAGAAATTCTCTCTTTAGCTCCTAATAGTTTAAATTTAATGCTTAGGCAGGCTCTGTGATAACAGCTACTAATTTATTGTCTCTGTATACACCTGTATCAGAACCGCTTCCAGTTTCATGTGTCCATTGCATGGTTGTTTCAGCCATCATTAGACCTCCGTTGATTTTTGATAAATCATTTAGTTTCTTGTTTTCCAAAGAAGAGAAGTCTCTCTTCATTCCATTTAATTTTTTCATGTTTGTAATTTTTTGAAATTTTGAAATTTAATTTTGTCATATAATCCCTGACATGGGTTTTTGCTGATCAGCTTTTATTTTTTGTTGTGCGCATCAACAAAAAACATCACTTGTGTTTTCTTCTGTAAACATAGAGTGAACAACTATTAAAACTTTCATTTTTTACCCTTAAACTTTTACTTAAATTACTAAGGGTACAAAATAAGGGTTGTTAATATGCTGATTATTAGATTTTTAAAAAAAATATTCAGGTTGATGAATACTTATATACTTTACTCATTTCCTGTATTTCTTTTTTACCTTTGATTTCAGTTTTCTTATAAATATTTGATAAATGAGTCGATAATGTTTTTTCAGAGATATTCAATCTTTGACTTATTTCTGGATATTTCAAATTCGGGTTCTCTAAAAGTATCATTAAAACTTCAGCTTCTCTTACTGAAAGTTTTTCAAATGGTATACTCTTTTTAATTTCCTTCTTACGAATAGGGTATAGAAAATAATCTATGGAAACAATAAAGAATCCCAAAGTATAAAAAGTTTGAACTATAAATTGATTTCCAGATGAAGCAAGAATTGTAAATACAAATAATACAATACTTATAAATCCAACAGCACCATTAATTGAATGGACTTTTGAAAAAATTTCCTTATTTGATTTAAACTTTAAATATTGATTTTTTAGAATTGATATAATGTTTACTAATAATATGATTAAAACGATCGATAAGAAGATATATCTAGAAATATTTATTGATTTAGTGAGAGTAAGTGGAATAATAAAAGAACAAATAAAAATGAAAAAAATAATTGCTCCTAGCATAAATAAATCGACTCTTCTGACCAATGTAACTTCATATTCTCTTATTAAATAAAAGACAAAATAAATCGCAGATGCCAATCCTGATGTATAAGAAATAATATACTGTGTAATTAAATCAAGTGGAGAATTTTTATCCGGAAATAATTCTTCAACAATATTGTAAATTAGACCTGCTATTAACAACAGAAGAAATCTAATATAATATGCTTTATCTTTCTGATTTAACTTAATAAGTAAATTAGTTGCAGCTATAACTATAAGAATCAGAAGTATTAAAACATAGATAATTGTGCTTAGATGAACCCCAAAAACAAACATAATTTTAAATTTGTTTTAAAAATTAATACAACATTCTTCACACCAAAGTTTATAGAGTTGGGGATAAGAATATCAGTAAAAGCCTGACATAATATATCAACGGCCTTTTCTCTATCCCGATAAGTAGCTTTTTTCATACATTTTGTTTTTCCCAAAAATATGAATAATTATATAGAATTGTAGTTTTATTTGTTGGTATTCAGTTGATTGTGTTGTTTTTTTTAGACTTGTGTAACTGAAATAAATTATATTTTAATATTGTTTTGTGGTATTTATTTCTGCATTTTACAGGATGTCCTAAACTGGATGCTTTACTTTATTCTTAAAATAAAAATTATTTCTCTGAGATTCTCTTAACAACATCTTTCACTGCAGCCGCAATTTTATACTTCTTCATCAGTTTGGCTGGTGTTGTTGTATCGTTTACTGCTGGCTTAGCAATGTAGGCATGGCGATGAAAATATCATTGTTTCCTAATCTGCCTATTTTTGTCCACCAAGACACCCATAATATAGTAAGATATTTTATATCAATCTTGTCAGAAACTTGTAAGGATTAAGTTTTGCATAGGCATCAGTATCATATTTTTTACAAGGAATCACGATGCTAAAATGTTTTTTCTCACGATTTTTACTTTTTACAATATCAATATGTTTAAAGGTAAGTGGTAGTTTATTCTTTTCTTTGTTGGTAAAGTCTTTTTTCATAAATATTCTGCTATTTCTTTTTCTAATAAATAATTACAAAGGATTGACATTCCCAAAAACTGGCCTACAGAATTGACTTCTAAAAAATAGTATTGACTATCACTCTTAATGAAATCAAGAGAACCGGAATTGAGGTCTAAAGACTGCATGAGTTGATGTATTTTTTGCTCAATATTTTTCGGAAGATTATAAGGTACTTTTCTGTTGGGTTTTTCATCATTATATTTCCTGAAATCAACCTTAGTTTGGTCATCATTTTGTGAAAAAATAGCAATAGACCAAACTTTGCCATTTAGATAGAAACTTCTTATTTCAAAATCTTTTTCAATTTTCTCTTGAAAGAAAGTGATAAAAAAATTTTCATTTTCATTTTGTTTGATAACCGTTGTATACATCATACCACTGGAATCTTTGAGTATGCCTTCCATTCTTGGATTTCCACCAATGGTTTTGATGATTGTTTTTTTTAAAATGACATCATTTGTGTTGTCAGCTAGAAAATAAGGAGGAATATCTAGTCCTGCCTTTTGAGCCTCCTCAAGTACAATAAGCTTGTTGATATCACTATTGCTCTGCTTATTGATATGTTTTTTTGACTCTAAAACCTTTATTACATAATCTTCCAACCAATGCTGATATTCATTCATATTAAGATGAATTGCTTCATTTTTATAATGCAGACGATTAAACTTCAAGCCTCCTCTTCTATACCATACACTGGTAATTTCATCAATAAAAAAACAATTTCTAGGGCTTTCTATATAAATCCGTTTTTCATTGATCTTAATATCAAAAATTTCATCTTCATGTACCCGTATGAAGCTTTTCCCTAATTTTAGCAGCCATTTAATAACTTCTGTAGTGGTTATTTCGTTATTTTGAGAAATGATAAGTATCAATTTTTATTTTTTATTTTTTTGAAAAAATCTTTTGTGATCAATTGAGCGTGTTTTAAACTTGGTAGTCCTATCCTTTTACGATTACGGTTTACGTTTGCAGAATCTTTTATATTTTCATATCCTTGATAAACAGCATAAGTGTAAGGTATTTTATTATGTAAATTATTTCGATCTATCATCGCAGCATAATCACGAGGTGGACAGTCACCAGACTTTACATACTCTAATATTTTGGTTTTAAAATATTGGTGATATTCTTCGTAATCGGCCATATGAAGTAACAGCGGCCCTGATGGCATAAAAAAGTCCCCTTTCCATAAACCTATTTTTTGCATACTTGGAAATCCATAATTATCAAACATCCATTTTAGAAGTTCAGCATTCTTTTTATCATTTTTAGTAATGTCCTGATAATTTGTCTCAATACGGCTACTTTGATCACGTTTAAATGCAACAGCAAAAGAATCTATGAGTTTTTGATTAAGGCTTTTTCTCCATTCTTCAACTTTAAATTCTATTTCCAGTTTGCCTATTCCGTATTTGTGATATAGTTGTATGAAACTTGTGTCTTTTTGTTTATACTTCCAATTAGGGGCAATTAATAGAATAAGTTTATAAAGACTTTTCTTTCCACCGAAATTTTTATGATGTTGATCTGAAAATCTTATGTAATTTTCATATTCATTTATTCGTTCCTGGTTTTTGGGAGAATATTGTCTGAATATCTTTTTGTATTGTTTAATAGCATATACAGTATCTTTTTTTAAACGATATATACTGTCAATATCATAGATTTTATTATAATAATTTATATAATTTAAATTTCTATTCTTACAAGCTGTATGAATAAAAAGCAAAACCAATAAAACATATGATCTACAGTTCCAAATATTTTTTTTCATAGACATTGTAAAAAAGTGTAATTGATTAGGTTATTCATGTAAATGCTTGAAGAATGTTATAGAAATTGATAATAATAGATAGAGGATTTTAACCCTCTATCTGTTGATTAACCTTAATTAGCACCAGTATCTATTTGTAAAGTATTGATACGAACTCCATCTTTCCATGTCTCTTTATCATAACAGGTAGAACCACAATCTGTTTCTACGTATTTGTAATCATCTCCACCTAAAATAGATTTTAAATCTTTTCTTTGTAATTTTTTGTTTTCTGTTGAAGAGAAGTTGCTCTTCATTCCAATTAACTTTTTCATGTTTGTAATTTTTGTGTTGTTGAAAATTATTGATGTCAGATAAACCCTGACTTTAGGGTGAAATATTCTGTTCATTTATCATGCACTGTACACATGCAGTTTAAATGTGGAGAATGTATTTCGTCAACGTTGATGGGATAAAACTATAAATATTCAGTTCACTTTACTGGGATAAAATGTGTAAATGATTTGTATTTTGCTTTATGCACAAATGCAAGTTTTCCTCTTGATGATGGCTGATGTTTGGTGAAATATTTGAAATTTGAAAAACTATAAAGTAAATCCTCATCAACCAAAGAAAATTCCCGACTTTAATAAGATGTTGTATGGGAATATTTTCTATTGTACAATATGGGAAAATATATAATATTGGATTGCAAATCAGATTGAAATTAATGGGTGTTAATCAAAATTTGTATGCTTTCAAATGTTGTTGTTTGTATTAAAATCTTATTTTTTACTCCATAAAAGAGCGTAATATCCTGTGAATTTTGATTAGAAAACTATGATTTTAAAAAAATCAAGATCAAGACCAACGAATTTGGACAATAGGAATGAAGCTTTTCAACCTGAAGTTAAAAAGCTTTTATTATTTATTTAAAAATTGCTGGTTACTCAGAGAATACTCCCTGAAAAAAAGATTCTAAAGCGGTATGTTCATCCAGGCCGAACTTCTTTTTAAGGCGGTATTTGGTCATTCTTACACTTTTGGGTTCTACGCTGAGGAGATTGGCAATCTGTTTCGTATCCATCCCCAGATAAATATAGGCGCAGTATTTCAAATCCAGGGCGGTCAATTTTTGTTTGGCTCTTTCATTGATATTTTTAAAAAAATCCGGATGCAGTTCCTGAATGGTGAATCTTATCTTTTCAAAATCATTATCCACACGGTTTTCTCCCTTTACCACCTGTTGAATATTAATATCAGTATCAGAAAGCTGGGTCTGAAGCTGTTGCAGAACTTCATTCTTATGCTGAATATGCAGCTGGCTTGCCAATACCTCACTTTGAAGTTTTTGCTGTTGAAGCGTAAGAAGTTCCTGCTCAGCCTTTAATCTGGCCTGTTCTTCCTTTTGAAGCTTAATCTGCATTTCTGCTTCATGTTTTTCCGTATCAAGTGTATTTTCTCTTTCTATAGAATACCGCAGTTTAAAATGATAAGAACGGAACATGAAAAAAGCACCCATCAGTCCAATGATTCCCAACCCAATGTATAGCAGTTTTTCTTTTTTCAGACTGGCTGTTTTTTCGGTAAGAGACCTAAGTTCAGATTCTTTTTTTTGAGATTGATATTGGGCTTCCAGTCTTTTGGCAGTTTCAGCCTGACCTTCATCAAAGAGAAGGTTACTGTATTTTGTTACTCTTGATTCGTATTGATAGGCTTTCTGATAATTTTTTTGCTTTGCGTACAATTGAGCAAGACCTTCTACAACATTGATCATCACATGGTAATACACCGGTTTTTGAGTAAGAAGAATCTGTTCAGCTTTCAGAAGATATTGTTCTGATAAAGCATCATTCTGATCCCTTGATGCAAGATTGCTCAATACTCCAAGTGCTCCTGCCTGAATGCCCTGATTAAGGGTTGTATGCTGAGTAAGAGCCAATATTTCGTTGGCATTATTCTGAATTTCCGAACGGATTTCCGGAGTCATGACAGGATAATTCAGATAATAATTGATAAGGTTCAGTAATGCCATAGCCTGTACATGAGCCGAAACATGTCCCGGAAACTGATGATACAGGGCTGCTGCCTTTTTACGCATTTCTATGACAGGTTTCAGATCTTTTAAATCTCCCGTTTTTTCATATCGAAAAGAATAACATACGGCCAAAGCAGAGTAGGCTGAACTCAACAGGTTTTTATTTCCTGATTTTTCAGCAAGCTCAATGGATTTTTTGGCGTATTTGGAAGCATTTTCAGCATCATTCCATTCTGTATAGACTCCATAGAGAAGATAATTAAGCTTTGCATTCAGCATGGTCTCTGAAGGCTGTTTTTCAACCAGTGGAAGAGCTTTCTGAATGAGTTTTATGGTGTTTTCAGGTTCGCCAAGGGTATTGTTGTAATAGATATTCAGATAATGGGCATATAATGCTGCTGTTTTATTATTACTCTTTTGAACAATTATATTCGCTGCATCTATGATAGGAGGAACCTTATCATACTGAGACTGATTGAGCTTAATAATTCCTTTTTGGGTAAGCGCTTTTACTTCTTCAGCATAGTTTTGTTCCTTTTTAGCCAGTTCAAGCTGTTGCTGAACATATTTTTCGGCTGTCTCATATTGATCACTGACTCTGTAATATTCTGTAAGCTCATTGTAAATTTTGAACTTTTCTGCAGTTGAAATATGGTCTTCCCTCAATTGAATTTTAAGACCATCAATAAATGTATTCTGTGCGGGATATAAGGTGCAGATAAAAAGTATACAATATAAAAGTGAGTACTTTAATTTCATAGGGTGAAAGTACAAAAATTGTAGACACCTGTCAATTTCCGAATTAAAAAATCAGAAATAATGATTGTTTTTATTTTGTTGATAATCAATATTTTATTTGTTTTTGTAGACGTTTTGTAGTCGTCTTCCATTTAAGTTGAAGATGTTTTGTAGTTGCAGAAATAACTGTGGGGACATTTTTCTGCTGCAATTTTGGGTCGGAAAAAATCAAAGAATATTAATTAAAAATTTTACCGCTATGAACAACAAAACCTTATCTATTGTCTCTTACATTACGCTTTTCGGATGGCTGATTTCCTTCATCATCGGAAAAGAAAAATCGAGCAGCTTTCTAAAGTATCATCTGAAGCAGTCGTTGGGACTGATTATTTTTTCAATTGTATTGTTCATCATTCTTAATATCCTGTTGATGGTGACCAAAATTGGAATTCTTGGGATCTTTGGATGTATTCCTTTAGTATTGATGATTATCGGAATCATTAATGCAGCCAATGATGTTGAAAAACCTTTACCACTGATTGGGAAAATGATTGAAGATAAATTTTCATTTATCGGATAATATTTGAGATTTCTATATCTGGGGTTATAATACTTTTACGATGGATCAACAAGAGATATTTCATGAATAATAAAACAGTTTATCATAAAATGATGGAAATAGGATAGCTATAATCATGAATTTGACCAGCCCTTTTAAAAATATAATGAGCTGATTTGACAGGATAAAGGTAATTTTACCGCCCATTTTAAAAAAGAAAAGAAGTATGGATTTTGAAATTTTGAAACAGCAGATTGAAGACGCTGCTAAGAAAGCTTTTTTAGAAGTGTATGAAAAGCATGGTGCAGAGGAGATTTATAGTTTCGCACTGTATAGTGATGAGGGAGCAATGACGGTATGTCCTGCTGCCAATACAATGAAAGCAATAGAAAATGCAGATGAAGAAGATGCTCTTTATTATAAATATGAACCAGCAGAATGGACCTATGAAATGGAAGGAGCCGATAAAGAATTTGGTGAAATCTGTACTCAGTTGAGAGAGGAACTTACTAAACATGATGATGACGATCAATGGTTTGATAGTTTTCAGAATAAGTTATATTTCACCTGCATTGAAGTACTGGAAAAACTTAAAAATGAAAACTTTTTCACAAAAATAACTGACAAAGATATTTTCCTGACTTTCACGGTTTCAGATTATGAGTTTGAGGAAAAAGACCTGAAAGATCTTATTATTAGGCTTAATGATAATGAATACAAAAGTGAATATCTGAACTGGATGGCTACCTGGGGCAATTAAAAGTATGACGAATTAAAAAAACACTTTAAATATATACATATGAAGCCCGATAAAATAATTGTCTCAGAAGCCTCTTATCAACTGCAATCTCTATAACTGCTTTTTATAGTAACTAGATCTTTAACCAAAATATAAATAACAATTACATTAATTATGAACAACTATCAATTTTATAAACAAGAAGGAAACCAATATATTTTTAAAAATCAGCCGGTATTTATAACGGTGCTTTGTATTATTTTTCTAATTATTGCAGGACTTATTTTTAACAGTGCAAGAACTGTCAGTTATGTCATTATTGCTGTGGTAGCCCTTATTATGATTAATTTCTTTACCAAGAAATTCATTATTGATATGGATCAAATGACTATTACAGGCAAGCATACGATTTTTGTTCCTGCAAGAACATATCCTTTAGAAAACTTCAGGAATTTCCATGTACTGGCTACAAAATATCTGGGTTTTATCACAACTAATGTGGTGTTGTCCATTTATTTTGAAGTTGATGGTAAAGAAAAACACCTTACGATTGGACAGGCTCTTACCCAAAAAGGGATACAGAAAATGGTGAATGAGACAGAGGATATTATGAACATTAATAATCCTGAAAATGGACATCAGAGACCGTTATAAGTTTGAAGAAAACGGAAGTGAAATAAGCTTTATGCCCAATTATAATTTCCTGCGCATCTTAATAGTGTGGCTGGTATTGGGAGTGATAGCACTTCCTGTGATTATCTACTATTTTATGGGTAAGATGTCCGGTGACTCATTTAAAATTGCAATGGGATTATGGAGTATTTATATGATCTATTTCCTGTTTGATCTTTTCTTCAGAATTCCTGTGAAATATATTTTTGATAAATCTGAGAAGTGTATCTACAGAAAGCTTTTACTCTCTAAAAAACTGATGAATTTTGATGAAATGACCTATTTTGTCAATGATGAAAGAGGTGGATATTACTATTCCATCGTTAAAAAGAGAAATCAGTTTGTGAAAAACTACAGAATCAGTAATTATTTTTCTGGTTCGAAAGCCTCACAGAGAAGAGAAGATGAATATATAGAAAAAATCTTATGTCCTGTTTTAATCACTGTTGGAATTCCTCTGAATCAGCAATCGGAACAATAATAATGAAGGGTAAAAACTAATACAATGAAAAATGGAAGTATAACCATTTTCTTCCTCTGGAGAGATGTTAAAAACTCAAAGTACTTTTTACAGGGTGGTTAATCTTCAAAATAAAAATCCGGCGGTTTCGAAGAAACCGCCGGATTTTATCTATATAGAATAGCTTAGATTAAGCTAAAATTCTCTTTACAGCTTCTTTTACTGCAGTAGAATCAATTTTATACTTCTTCATCAGTTCAGCAGGAGTTGCAGACTCTCCGAAAGTATCGTTTACTGCTACAAATTCCTGTCTTGTAGGTCTTTTTCTTGCAAGCATCCCTGCAACAGATTCTCCTAAACCACCAAGGTAGTTGTGCTCTTCAGCAGTTACAATTTTACCTGTTTTTTCAACAGATTTTAAAATGATCTCTTCATCAAGAGGCTTGATAGTGTGGATATTGATTACCTCACAAGAAATACCTTCCTTCTCAAGCTCATCAGCAGCCACAAGAGATTCCCATACAAGGTGTCCTGTTGCAACAATGGTTACATCAGTTCCTTCCTGAAGTAAAATTCCTTTTCCGATTTCGAAAGGCATATCCTCAGGGATAAATACAGGAACTACAGGTCTTCCGAATCTTAAATATACAGGACCTTCAAAATCTGCAATGGCTAATGTAGCTGCTTTTGTCTGGTTGTAATCACAAGTATTGATCACTGTCATTCCAGGAAGCATTTTCATCATCCCAATATCTTCAAGAACCTGGTGAGTTGCTCCGTCTTCTCCTAAAGTAAGACCTGCGTGAGATGCACAGATTTTTACATTCTTGTTAGAATAAGCGATAGACTGACGAATCTGGTCATATACTCTTGAAGTAGAGAAGTTAGCAAAAGTTCCGGTGAAAGGTATTTTTCCTGTGATACTAAGACCAGCAGCAATTCCCATCATGTTCGCTTCTGCAATCCCAATCTGAAAGAATCTTTCAGGAGCCTTCTCAATGAATTTTTCCATCTTCAAAGAACCGATAAGGTCTGCACAAAGTGCTACTACATTAGGATTTTTGTCAGCTAGTTCCGCTAATCCTGCTCCGAATCCTGAACGAGTGTCCTTTTTTTCTGTATATGTATATTTCATTTTTACTAAAGTTTTTGATCATTGATAGATGATAGCAGATTAACAATATTTTAAAGTTCTACGGGCATCATTTATCAATAATAATTTATCATTTATAATTAATAATCAGCTGGAGCTTCTAGGTACAATTGCTTGAATGCTGTGTCTAGCTGCTCATCATTAGGAGCTTTACCATGCCAAGCATGAGATCCCATCATATAATCAACTCCGTACCCCATTTCTGTATGAAGAAGGATAGCTACAGGTTTTCCTTTTCCAGTTTCTGTTTTTGCTTTCTCAAGGATTGCAATCACAGCTTCAAGATCATTCCCGTTCTTTTCTTCCAAAACAATCCATCCGAATGCCTCCAATTTAGCATGAAGATTTCCTAAGCTTAATACATCATCTGTATCTCCGTCAATCTGACGTCCGTTGTAATCAATAGTAGAAATGATATTATCTACTTTTTTAGCAGCAGCATACATCAATGCTTCCCAGATCTGACCTTCCTGAAGCTCACCATCTCCGTGAAGAGAGTAAACAAGAGATGGATCACCATCTAGTTTTTTACCGTCAGCTACACCTAATGCTACAGAAAGTCCTTGCCCAAGAGAACCGGAAGCAATTCTGATTCCTGGTAGTCCTTCATGAGTAGTAGGGTGTCCCTGTAATCTTGAATCTAATTTTCTGAAAGTTTTAAGTTCTTCTACAGGGAAGAAACCAAATCTTGCTAAAGTAGAGTAGAATACCGGAGAAATGTGTCCGTTTGATAGATAAAAATGATCTTCATTTTTGCCTTCCATGGTGAAAGGAAGTTTATAGTTCATTACCTTTCCATAAAGTGCTGTAAAGAACTCTGTACAACCTAAGCTCCCACCTGGGTGTCCTGAATTTACAGCGTGAACCATTCTTAAAATGTCTCTTCTGATCTGCGTAGTAAGAGTTTTTAACTCTTCGATACTTTTACTCATTATATCTGATTTATTTGCATGCGAATTTACAATTTTTTACCGGCTTATGGAAATGCAAAAATCCGGATTATGAAAACCCGGATTTCGACTGAATTGAATATTTTTCTGCCTTTAACAGCCTTCATTGAGGTAAACGGAGATTTCGGTAACGATATTGTTAACAAATTTAAAGCTTAATAAGGTTCCTGCCTGGCTGTCTTCAATATTGAAATAACCGGAATCTTTAATTGTTTTATCATTTTTATCCCAATCCGGACGTACGCTGAAGTTGGGATAATTTCTGTAGGCATTGATAAGATCATCTCGGGTACTTCCAACTCCGATTCCGCTTTTGGTTTTAAATTTTTTACTGGTGGTCGTCATGTAAGTAATAGAGGGAACACTCGGATTGGCTTCATTGATGTAGTTGTCAAAAAGATCAATCTGGATGGTTTCGCCATTATAATTTACCCTGTTTTTTTTCTCTCCACCTGAGTTCGTAAGTTTTGTTCCCGCAATTTTTTCGGCTTCAACCTTGGGCATAAAGACTTTAAACGGCCCGATTCTTAATGTGGATACTTCAAAATTTTCCTGAGCATTCATAAAATTGAATGTTAATAGAAGTACGAAAATTGTAATAACTTTTTTCATTGTTTTTTAAATTTTGTTTTTTTTATTCTGTTAAATTTTGCATTTGGTTAATATCGTCCGGATCAAAGATAATTAAAATAGAAAAGTCTATAAAATCAGTTATTTTAATGAAGGAAAAAAAATGAAAAATATTTATTGAGGAGAATGCTTTGTAATAGCTGGATTGTTGATTTTTCGTAAGCAAACATTGATTTTTTTTGAATTTTCATATGTGATAATTAGATTAATTTAACTAATTTTATAATTCAAATAATCTTGAATTATAAACCTTTAACTAATTATTCTTTGGTTTTTGGTCTGAATGTTTGAGTTAATAAAAATTACATACCATTATATTATATATGAAAATTAAACAATTATTTTATTTGGGGATATTTGTGATATCCATTTCCTCAGGGAAAGCCCAGGACTTTTTTACAGTAATCAGTGAAAGATCCATCAAAGCAGATCCTAAAAACAGAACAGTACAGCCGGAAAAGTCATTGACTTATACACTGGATGTAGCGGGAATGAAAAGTTATTTTAATTCAGTTCCTGAACTAAAAGACAGTGACCGTAAAGACAATGCTCCAATCATTGTATTGCCAATGCCTGACGGTACGAAAGCAAAATTCAGAATCTGGAAATCTTCAGTGATGTCTCCCGGATTAGCCAGCCAGTTTCCTCAGATTGTCACTTTTACCGGACAGGGAATTGATGACAAATATGCAACCCTAAAACTTGATTTTACAGAACTTGGATTCCATGCTCAGATCAAATCTGTAGTAGAAGGAGATACTTATATTGATCCTTATGCAAAATTAGATATCAACAATTATATCATTTACAAGAAAAGTGATTTGATTGATAAAAACCCAAGATCATGCGGAGTAAAGGATGAAGATGATACTCCGCTAGGAAAAAAAAACGCTCAAAAAACCACAGCTCCAAGCGTAGGAACTCAAATTAGAGTTTTCAGGTTTGCAGTTGCATGTACTGGAGAATATGCGGTAGCGGCAACGGGTACAGCTACTCCTACAGTGGCACAAACCCTTTCAGCCATTGTAACTTCTGTAAACAGAGTGAATGGAGTATATGAGCAGGAAGTTGCTTCAAGGCTCGTATTAGTGGATAGTGAAGCCAATGTAGTCTTTACAAATGCAACGACAGATCCATTTAACGGAAATAATAACGCCAGTACATTAATCAATGAAAGCCAGACTCAGATCGATTTACTGATAGGAAATGCCAATTATGATATCGGACATACCTTCAGTACCGGAGGTGGCGGATTAGCCGGATTAGGGGTAATCTGTAACAACTCCAATAAAGGAAGAGGAATTACCGGTTCACCTAACCCCGTAGGAGATCCTTATGATATTGATTATGTGGCGCATGAAGTAGGGCATCAGTTTGGAGGCCCACATACTTTTAATGCAACTACCGGAAGCTGTGGCGGAGGAAACCGCAGTGCAGCCAATGCTGTAGAACCTGGAAGCGGAATTACCATCATGGCTTATGCAGGAATTTGTGGAAGCACAAATAATTTAGCTCCTAACAGTATTCCTACTTTCCATACCAAATCCTACCAGTCTATCACAACGAAAGTTCAGTCAACAACATGCCAGGTTACCCTTCCAACCAATAATTTCGCTCCTACTGTAAATGCAGGAGGTGATTATACCATCCCTAAGAGTACTCCGTTCAGGTTAGAAGGATCTGCTTCAGATATAGATAACAATCCACTTACTTACAGCTGGGAACAAAATGATGTAGGCCCGGCAAGTGACTGGAATGCACCTACAGGAAATGCTGCTATATTCAGATCATATGTGCCGGTAACTGTTCCTTACAGATATTTTCCGAAACTTACCGATGTAATTAACGGTACGGTTTCCAAAGGAGAAGTCAGACCGGCTTATGCAAGAACGATGGAGTTCAGATTGACTGTAAGAGATAATAATGCAGGTTGTGCAGGAGTAGCCAACGATGATGCTATTATTACTGTTGATGGAAATTCCGGACCGTTTAACGTAACCGCACCTACAACAGCGGTAAGCTGGGCTGGTAATTCTACCCAAACGATAACATGGGATGTGGCCAATACAACTGCTTTCCCTGTGAATGCGGCTACTGTAAATATTTACCTTTCAACAGATGGAGGTCTTACTTATCCTACACTGATCCTGGGGTCTACTCCGAACGACGGTTCTGAAACCATTACCCTTCCTAACGTAAGTACTACACAGGCTAGAATTATGGTTGCTGCAGAGACTAATGTTTTCTACAATATTAATCCTATCAACTTTACCATTACCCAGACATTGGGTGTGAGTGAAACGGCTGCAAACAAAGATGTATTTGTAGTATACCCTAATCCAAGCAAAGGACTTCTGAATATTAAATTTACCAACTCAAACGAAGTATATGATATGACCGTATATGACGTAAGCGGAAAATTAGTATTCACACAGACTAACAACAAATTGAATCATGATAAAACAGGTACTTTTGACTTGTCTCACCTGGTTACAGGAGATTATCTGATTAAAGTTAAATCTAAGAATACAGAGAAAACCATCAAATGGGTTAAAGAATAATTACTTCGCTCCATTAATTACAATAAAAATGCTGTCTTCATCTTGAGGACAGCATTTTTTTATTGTAATAATTCGAAAATCTCAATATTCAATGGGTAATTTGGTTTTTTCTATCGGTTCTCAGGAAATAAAAGTTTAAACAATTTTAATAATTATTATGGATTAATAGATGATTATTTTTCGAATGTAAATATTTGATTTATTTTATGTTGGTTATGATGGTTGTTTGATGTAAAATACTGTTTTTCATTGTGTTGTGGTTTTTATTTTTATATTTGAAACTCTTAAAAAACATCATTGTATGAAAATTAAACAACTATTTTATTTAGGGATATTCATTTTATCAATTTCTCTAGGAAAAGCTCAGGATTTCTTTACTGAAATCAGTGAACGAACAATTAAAGCTGAATCTAAAAGCAGAACAGTACAGCCTGAAAAATCTCTTACTTATAAGTTGGATGTGAGTGGTTTGAAGAACTATTTTGCCTCAGTTCCGGAGCTGAGAGATAATGAACGTAAAGATAATGCCCCAATTATTGTTTTACCAATGTCTGATGGAACGAAAGCTAAATTCAGAATCTGGAAATCCTCAGTAATGGCTCCGGAGTTAGCCGGTAAGTTTCCCCAAATTATTACTTTGACAGGGCAGGGTGTAGATGATCAATATGCTACCATAAAACTCGATTTTACAGAGTTAGGATTCCACGCTCAAATAAAATCAATAGTATCGGGAGATACTTATATTGATCCTTATGCAAAACAGGATATCAATAATTATATCATTTACAAAAAAGATGATTTAATTGATAAAAAGCAAAGAGGCTGTGGATCAAAAGATGAGAATTTTAAATCAGGAAAAAAAAATGCTCAAAAAACCGTAGCTCCAAGCATAGGAAGTCAAATTAGTATTTTTCGGTTAGCGGTTGCATGCACACATCAGTATGCATCGGCAGCAACAGGATCAGGATCAGCTTCACCTACCGTAGCCCAAACTTTGTCTGCTATTGTAACTACTGTAAATAGGGTAAATGGAGTATATGAACAAGAGGTTGCTGTAAGATTGATCCTCATTCCTACTGAAAACAATATTATATTTGTGAGTGATACTAATGACCCTTTCACAGGAAATGATGATGGAAGTGTATTAATTAATGAAAGTCAAACGGTCATTGACTCAATAATTGGAACAGCTAATTATGACATAGGACATACCTTTAGTACCGGAGGTGGTGGATTAGCTGATTCAGGTATATGTGATTCTTCATACAAAGGAAAAGGAATTACCGGTTCTTCTAATCCTGTAGGAGATCCTTACGATATTGATTATGTAGCTCATGAAATGGGACACCAGTTTAGTGCTCAACATACCTTTAATGCAACTACCGGAAGCTGTGGAGGAAACCGAAGCGCAGATGATGCTGTAGAACCGGGAAGTGGAATTACCATCATGGCTTACGCTGGTATTTGTGAAAGTATCAATAATTTAGACGCTCACAGTATTCCTATTTTTCATACGAATTCATTTCAAACAATTACTTCAGAAGTTGAATCTCTCCCATGTCAGGTAACAACAGCAGTGGCTAATACAGCACCTACTGTAAATGCAGGAAATGACTATACAATCCCAAAGGGAACACCATTTAAGTTAACAGGTTCTGCAACTGATACTGAAAATAATCCACTTACTTATTGCTGGGAACAGAATGATGCAGGGCCAGCGGGTGACTGGAATGTACCTACAGGAAATGCGGCTATATTCAGATCATTTATGCCTGTAGCTGTTCCTTACAGATATTTTCCGAAACTTACAGATGTAATCAATGGTACGGTTTCCAAAGGAGAAGTTAGGCCGGCTTATGCAAGAACGATGGAGTTCAGGCTGACTGTAAGAGATAATAATGCAGGTTGCGCAGGAGTAGCCAACGATGATGCTATCATTACTGTTGATGGAAATTCCGGACCTTTTAATGTAACTGCACCTACAACAGCGGTAACCTGGGTAGCTAATTCTAATCAAACAATAACCTGGAATGTGGCCAATACAACAGCTTCCCCTGTGAATGCAGCTACTGTAAATATTTACCTATCAACAGATGGAGGCCTTACTTACCCTATACTGATCCTGGGGTCTACTCCGAACGACGGTTCTGAAACCATTACCCTTCCTAACGTAAGTACTACACAGGCTAGAATTATGGTTGCAGCAGAGACTAATGTTTTTTACAATATTAATCCTATCAACTTTACCATTACCCAGACATTGGGTGTGAGTGAAACGGCTGCAAACAAAGATGTATTCGTAGTATATCCTAATCCAAGCAAAGGACTTCTGAATATTAAATTTACCAACTCAAACGAAGTATATGATATGACCGTATATGACGTAAGCGGAAAATTAGTATTCACACAAACTAACAACAAACTGAATCATGATAAAACAGGTACTTTTGACTTGTCTCACCTGGTTACAGGAGATTATCTGATTAAAGTTAAATTTAAGAATACAGAGAAAACCATCAAGTGGGTTAAAGAATAATTACTTCCCTCCATTGATTAAAATAAAAAGGCTGTCTTCATCTTGAGGACAGCATTTTTTATGAGATTAAACAACCCTTAAATGTTGTTTGTTTTTTACCAGCCACAAACCAATGAAGGTGAGTAATCCGTTCAGAACAATCAGCTCTACACCGATTTTATAATCTGTATAAGTGGTAACAGCCAGATTGATGAAATAGGTAAGTACAGGTGCTAAAAGAGTAACGGTAAGAATTGAATATTTTCTGGAAATCTGAAACTTCGTGAAAATTCCAAAGGCGAAAAGACCTAAAAGTGGTCCGTAAGTATATCCTGCAATTTCCATGATCAGATAAACGATAGATTTGTCATTCAACGCTTTGAAGACCATAATCAGGATAAAGAAAACTACCGTGAAAATCAAATGTACTTTCATACGAAGACGTTTCTTTTCTTTTTCAGTTTTGGTTTTATCTTCATTAAGGTTGAGTAAATCTACACAATACGAACTCGTTACAGCAGTTAAGGCTCCATCCGCAGACGGGAATAATGCTGAAATTAATCCAATGATGAAAATAACGGAAATAGCCATCGGGAAATATCCCTGAAGTGATAAAGCCGGGAAAAGGTCGTCTCCCATTACATTTTTAATATTTCCTGCTGCATCTTTGAATCCGAAAATATTCGTTACTGTTTCAGCTTTTATCGTTCCATATTCAGCACCGTGCTGCAATGCAAAAAGGTATAATAATCCACCCAGGAACAAGAATGCAAGGTTCACAATAAGAAGTGTTCCTGCAAAGGTCAGCATATTTTTCTTTGAATTTTTAAGATTATCTACAGAGATATTTTTCTGCATCATTTCCTGATCCAGCCCAGTCATGGCAATCGTAATAAAGATTCCTCCCAGAATGGTTTTCAGGAAAAAGGTTTTGGAATTGGGATCAAAATTAATGAAGTGAGTATAGTTTTTCTGTTCCAGAATGGTATAGGCTTCACCAAATGATAAATTCAGGTTGGATAAAATAAAAACAATGCAGGCCACAAGACTGATAATCATAAAAGAAGTCTGCAGGGTATCGGTAATGACAATCGTTTTTACTCCGCCTTCAAAAGTATATAGAAGTACCATCAGCAAAAGAACAAGTGAAGTTACCCAGAACGGAACTCCTAATCCTTCAAGTAAGAATATCTGTAAAACGTTTACTACCAGATATAACCTTGCCGTAGCACCAATTGCCCTTGAAATAATAAAAAATATAGAACCAATTTTATGGGCTTCCACATTGAATCTTTTTCCCAGGTAGGTATAGATTGAAGTCAGATTCATCTTATAATAAAGAGGAAGCAGTATTGCGGCAACGATAAAATATCCGATGAAAAACCCGATCACCATCATATAGTATTCAAAGCCTCCGTAAATATATTCGGAACCGGTCATCTTCCCCACAGTTCCCGGAACTGAAATAAAAGTAACCCCGCTTAAGCTGGTTCCTATCATGCCGAATGCTACGAGCCACCATTTACTCTTTTTGTTACCAATAAAAAATGACTGGTTATCAGAATTCCGGCTGGTAAAATAAGAAATTACCAAAAGGCCGATAAAATAGACGAAAACAAATAACAAAAGGATAGTTCCTGGATTCATTCTTGATTTTTAAATTTTAGCAAATATATAAAAAAGATCAGTCGGGAATCATGAATTTGAAATACTGTTATTTTCAAAGCAAATTCCGGTTATTGAATATTTTTAAATCAAAATAAAAACCCTTCCAGAAATCTCTCTGAAAGGGTTGTATTGTAAGGGTGGAAACAGTGACTAATTTACTAAAACATCCTGAAGTTCCTCACTTTTCTGGAAACTTGCCTTAGCGAAAGGACAGAGAGGAATGATCTTCTTCTCGTTTTTTCTGGCAAAATCCACTGCAGCCAGAAGCATTTCCTTGCCTACTCCTTTTCCGTTGTAAGCTTCTTCCACCTCGGTGTGGTCTATAATAAATCTTTCTTCTCCGGCCCAGGTATACGTCATCATTCCTGCGCGACTTCCATCTATGAAAGCTTCAAAACTTCCGTGTTTTTCGTCGTTGTTTTGTTTTACTTCGATCATGTTATGAGAATTTAGTTAGTATTTCTATATCGTTGGTTAATATTTTATGAACAGGGCATGCATCTGCGATGGTGTGCAGTCTTTTTCGCTGCTCATCATCCAGAATACCTTCAAAGCTGATGTCTCTTTTGAAAACTGCTCTTTTTGTTAAGGGGAAATTTTCAAGCTCTACTTCTACATTGATGTTTTCTACCTCCCATTCTTTTCTTTCAATATACATTCTCAATGTAGCTGCTGTACAGCTTGCCAGTGATGTTGCCAGAATTTCCATGGGATTAAGACCTTTGTTCTGTCCGCCTTTATCAATCGGTTCATCCGTAATGATCTTATTTTCACCGGCAGTGACTTCTGTATAATATTTTGTTTTTCCTAAACTTGCTTTTACCGTTACCGCCATTATTTTTCTGTATTGAATTTATAACTTAATGCACCTGATGGGCATAGATCTATCTGATTTTTAAGTTCTTCAGGACTTGCGTTTTCTGCTTTTATCCAAGGTCTTTCTTTAGGATTATAGACTTTTGGAAGTGTTTTTACACATATGGCAGAGTGGATACATTTTTGAGGCTGCCAGATGACAGTAATGTTTCCGTTAGGATATTCGTGTGTTTCCATATCAATTTTCTTTTAATGTTTTTTCGATTCTTCTGTCCGGAATCAGCCATATAAGAGCCACGATATAATAAAAACCTATGGCAATATAAGGATAAAAAAATGAAGTAGCGATTCCCAGGACATAAAATACAATAGAGATATATTCTTTATATTTTGAATGAATGGCTTCTTTCAGCTTTGATTCTTCGCCTTCACACCGGATAATAACATGCTCCAGAATGGTGTAAGCAATGGCTGACATAATGAGGCCAATTCCATAGACTGCAACAGGGTTTTTGGCAAAACTTGTAGTCCCGATCCATTCTGTTGCAACAGGCATCAGAGAAAGCCAGAACAAAAGGTGAAGATTGGCCCAAAGAATGCTGCCATTTACTTTCTTTACGGTCTGAAACAAATGATGATGATTGTTCCAGTAGATTCCTACATAGATAAAACTGAAAATATAGGCTAAAAATTTAGGAAGAAGAGGTTTGAGACTGCTCCAGCTATTTCCCTCCGGTACTTTCAGCTCAAGTACCATAATGGTGATGATAATAGCAAGAACACCGTCACTGAATGCCTCCAGTCTTCCCTTATTCATTTACTTTACCTGATTTTTAAAGTTTTGTATCTTCCCTTTCAGATCATTCAGCATATCCGGATTGATGACTCCGCTTTCCATATCAAAGTTTTCATAAAATTTAGGTAATGAAAAAGTATCCTTAATGTCTGCTGCAAACTGTGGGAAAAATGTTTTCGCGGTATTCATTACATTTCCTCCGCCATAACCTCCCGGAGAAGTACTCATCAGAAGCATGGGTTTATTCTGAAATACTTTTACATTAATCCTTGAAGACCAGTCAAAAACATTTTTAAAAGCCGAGCTGTAAGAACGGTTGTGTTCTGCAAGAGAGCAGATGATGACATCACATTCTTCAATGACTTTTAAAAACTTGTGGGCTTCATCCGGAAACCCTTTCTTTTCAAGATCTACAGAGAAAACAGGCATGGTGAAATCGTTGAGGTCAATCAGATTGATTTCCTCATCCTGAAAATCTTTCAGAACAAACTTTACAAGTTCTCTGTTGATTGAAGTGGAAGATGTACTTCCGGCAAAAGCTAATATTTTCATGATAGATAATCTGAACTGAAATTATTTTCTGTTTAAAATCGCCTTAGGAAGCGGAACATATTCTTTGTCATCACCCGGAACCAAAGGGAAGGCCTCGTGATTCTGATCATTCCAGTTTACTTTGGCCTGATCAAGTAATTCTTTATCAGAGTTAACGAAATTCCAGAATATAAAACGCTCTTCATCGAAGGGCTCGCCACCAAAAAGATAAACTGTTCCGTTTTCGCTCATATCAAATTCGCAAAGCTTTGTATCTTTAGCGATCATCAGCTGTTTTGAACCATAAGAATTTCCTTCTGTGCTCACGGTTCCATCCAGAACATACATGGCAGCTTCTCCATAAAGATCTTTTCCGATACTTATTTTCTTAGCCTCTTTTGTTTTGATTTCAAGAAAAAATAATTTGCTGTGTACCGGAACCGGGGAAGTTCTTCCAAATGCTTCACCGGCAATTAATTTATACTGAATGCCATCTTCTTCCCAAACCGGAATATCATCAGCTTCAATATGATGAAAAGTAGGCTCCGACTGCTCAAGATGTTTTGGAAGTCCTACCCAGATCTGGAATCCGTGAAGTCTCTTATCACTGTGTCTTAAATATTCTGGGGTTCTTTCTGAGTGTACAACTCCTTTTCCCGCAGTCATCCAATTCACGGCACCCGGTTTTATTTCTATAGCACTTCCGCTACTGTCTCTATGGAAAATAGAACCTTCCAAAAGATAAGTTAATGTAGATAAACCGATATGCGGATGCGGCGGAACATCAAGATTCTGATAATCTTTTAATTCTGAAGGTCCCATGTGATCAATAAAAACGAAAGGGCCAACTGCTCTTTTTTCACGGAAAGGAAGGAGTCTTCCTACCAGGAAATTTCCGATATCTGCTGCTTTTTCTTCAATAATAAGTCCGATATTTGACATGATAGTGTGTGATGCTGTTTAAAAGTTATTTAAAATAAATTGAGTGGTTCTGCTGAAATTTAAAGTTTGTCATATCCTTCAAATTTCTCATCCACGATACGTTTCCATTCCGGATGCTTCTTGATAAAAGCAAAAACATACGGACAGAATGGAAGAAGCCTTTTTCCGCTTTCTTCAATGTAGTTCAATGTTTTCTCTACTACGGCAGCCGCGGCACCTGTTCCCGCCAGTTCAGGCTCTGCTTCAGTATGTACCAAAGCAATCTGATGCGTTGTCTCACGGTAATCAATGAGTGCGTAATGTCCGTTGACTTCTATTTCAAATCTTTTTTCCGCTTTTACAAGAGGTATATTTTCGAATTCTGGTTTCATAATATTTTGTGTTAAAAGGATTCTGTTTTCTACAGTAAAACAGAATGAAAAGCTAAACCTTACAGATTTCTACAACCTATAAGGTTTGCCATTATATAAAGTTAATAAAAAAAGGAATAATTGAAGGTTAAGATAAATTTAAATCTTCTAGTCTTCCAGATATCCGAATTTTCCGGTATTAAAATCCTCAAAAGCCTGCATGATTTCTTCTCTGGAATTCATCACAAAAGGACCATGAGGGTAAATTGGCTCATTGATAGGCTCACCGCTGATGATTAAAACAACAGCATCTTCTTTTGCTTCGATAGTGAATGTTTCACCTTCGTTTTTAAATAATGCAAAATGATCTGCTTTAACGGTTTCTTCCCCATTAATGGTAATGCTTCCTTCAATCACCAAAGCAGCAGTATTAAAATGGGCAGGGAAATTAAATTCCGCTGTTCCTCCTGCTTTAAGTTTTGCATTCATCATATGAACCGGAGTGAAAGTACTGGCAGGTCCTTTATGACCGTTATACTCTCCGGCAATTACTTCTACATAACCATTTTCACCTATATCCACTCTTTCCATTGTAGAGTTTTCAATAGCCTGATATTTCGGGCAGCTCATTTTATCTTTTGCCGGAAGATTTACCCAAAGCTGAACCATCTGAAAAATTCCTCCTTCTTTTGCCCACTCTGTTTCATGATATTCTTTATGAAGAACACCTTTGGCAGCAGTCATCCACTGAACGTCACCTTCTCCAATCACGCCACCACCGCCGGCACTGTCATGATGCTCTACTTTTCCGCTATAGGCTATGGTTACTGTTTCGAAACCTCTGTGTGGATGAACGCCCACACCTCTTGGTCTTTCTGATCCATTGAAATGAAATTTCGAATTGTAATCCAGCATAATGAACGGATCCATTCTTTTCATATCCAATCCAGGTACTCCCGGAATAAAATTGTGAACTCTGAATCCATCGCCTACAAAGTGTGCAGGTCTTGGAGATACTACGATTTCTATTTTTTTAGTTGCCATCACATTGTTGATTTGTGTAAACAAAATTACCATACTTATATACGATAAGCATTGATCTGTGTTAAGTTCGTAGCAAGGATGATGGATGGAAAATTAAACGGATAAAATAGCAGTTTTGCTTTTGTCCTTAACTATTCTTCCTTCGATTTCATGTTTTTACCATCTGAGATATGCAGTCTTCTGAAAACAAATCCTGATAAAATAGTTAATATTCCAACTGTGAGAAATGTCAATCGAAAGGCATTGTGGATTTCACCATTAATAAGATCCGTATTTTCAAACAGCTTTAAAACAATCAGTCCAAATGCAATACCAAAACCGATGGCTAGCTGTTGATTCACGGAGATTAAAGAATTTCCGCTGCTGGTCTGGAAGTTCCGGAGATCAGCAATAGAAATGGTGTTCATGGAGGTGAACTGTATCGAGTTGAAAAAACCTAGTACTGCAATAATCGGAATGAACCAATACAGGGAAGTGTGTATATCAGGAATGGCAAGCAGGCATATCAAGGTTCCGATAATGAATGTATTAACCATTAAAGTCTGCCGATAGCCATATTTATCCAGAATTTTAATGACGGATGATTTCCCGAAGATTGCTGTGAGTGCCATAGGAGCAATAATCCAGCCCGAAGTTACAGCAGACTGTTTGTAGGCAATCTGAATCATCAGCGGCAGCAATAACGGAACAGAACTGATTCCTAGTCTTGTAGCCAGATTACCTACAATACCTACACGGAAAGTTCTTACCTGAAACAGATTTAACGGGAAGATAGGATTTCCTCCTCTTTTTGCATGTTTGTAATAATAGTATAAAAACAGGAAACCCATGATAAATACAAGCAAAACAGGAGTAATATTCTGCATATCTCCAAAAAGTTCCAATGAAACAGAAAGCAGGAGAGAGGCGGCTGCAAAGATTAAGAAACCTTTTAAATCAAAATCAACATCATCGGATTTATAATTGGGCATGAATTTTAATCCTAAAAGTATTCCCAGAACACCGATCGGAATATTGATCAGAAATATCCAGTGCCATGAAAGATAATCTACCATATAGCCTCCGACTAATGGTCCCAGTACAGGCCCGATAAGCGCTGGAATAATGGCAAAGTTCATGGCTTTAAGCAGTTCATTCTTATCAAAGGTTTTAATGAGTGCCAATTTTCCGACTGGAGTCATCAAACTTCCTCCAACACCCTGAATAACTCTTGAAATAACAAGATGAGTAAGATTTTGAGACAGGGAACAAAACAGTGAACCTAAGCTGAACAGTACCAATGAAAAAATAAATATTTTTTTTGTCCCGAACCGGTCTGCCAGAAATCCGCTGGCGGGCATAAAAACGGCTAATGTCAAAACATAACTGATGATGGCGTTCTGCATATTAAGCGGAGACTCTTTCAGATCTTTTGCAATAGAGGGCAGGGAAGTATTCAGAATGGTAGAATCCAGCATCTGCATGAAAATAGCAGTAGCCAGAATAAGTGGTAGTATTTTTTTTATGGATGTCTGTTGTATGTTTGCTTCTGTCATTGGGTATAGGCTGGATAGAAGAACTTCCAGACTTATTTTTATTTGAAGAACCTGCCTGCTTTAAGCGGGATCAATCTTTAGATAAAGAAATCCATATAAAATTAAAAAAGTCCTGTGAGATTTCACAGGACTTTTTGATTTATTTTCTAGGTTTTTCTACTCCTTTCCATTCATCACCAGCTTTTCTGTACTGGCTTAAAATGAAAGTTTTGAAATCTTTTGTTTTGTATTCGATGTTATCGGTATTCTGCTCAAATGGCATGATGTAATAATATTCGATGTCTGTTTTATCAGATTTGTTTCCTTTTTTTACAGAAGGAACATATTTCGAAAACTTATAACTTGGAAGATATTGTTTTAGTCTTGCATAGAAAGCTTTGTCTTCTTTTTCATTAGGGATGATGTCTACAATGTTCAGATCATCTTTTTTCTTATCTACCCAAAGATAATATGTTTTTTCCTCTCCCATATTTCTGTTGAATGAGTTGAAAGCAAACAATTCTTTCGGTACCAGTTCTTTAATCTTTTCAGGATCTACCTTTGTGTAATATAATCCTTTAGAAGGATCTACATAGGTTTCAAGGTTGTACATTAAAACAGAATTGTTTTCAAAATTCTTGTTTTTAAAATACTGATTCAAAGATAATTCTGCAGTTGCTCTAAGCTCCTTACCTCTGGCATCCAGTTTTTTTGTCGGATTCTGAGGGTTTACGTACTTTACAAATTCATATAAAACGATAGGTTTGATATCCTTTAGGTGAGGATAAGTTTTCAGCTGCTCTGCTTTTACAAGCCAATAGTATTGTTGGTAGTAGTCATCTTTATCCTGATCTTTCACACTCTTATAAGTCAAAGCAAGCTTCTTTGAATTCAGATATTTGCCGTATTTTCCTTGTCCAAAAGCAAAACTTATGGATAATAAGACAAATAAAACAGTAAGGTTTCTTCTCATTTTTTTATAATTGATATTTTCGTTTTCCAAATATAATTATTTATTAGATATTATTTTGGATTGTGAGTTAAATTATGCCATATTGTTATTGTTAATTCAAGAAAAAATCCTGTATTGCTACAGGATTGATAAATTATAACTGAGGGAGTTAGATGTTTGAATGAGAAAAGTATAAATGTCAATAGCGAATTATTATGGTAAATAATTGAAAAACAAACGCAATGAACGCAAGGTTTATATTTGATCTTATATATTTTGTTCGCAAAGGCACTTCGTTCAGCTAGGAAATCGACTTGTCTATTGCTGAGTGAAACGCCCTTGCGATCATTTTTAAATATTAGAAATATCTTAGTGTACTCCGCGTTAAAATATCCCTAATAATGTAAAAAATTCACAAGCGCAGCGGATTGACAATTGACCATTCATCAGTATTCCCCTCTAGTACGAAGTTTCATGCACTTTCACTGCTCTTCCGCTTGGATCATTCATTTTTTTGAAGGCTTCATCCCATTCTAAGGCAATAGGAGTGGAGCAGGCTACAGACGGTACAGATGGAACGGTAGCAGCTGCTGTTTCGCTTGGGAAATGCTCTTCAAAAATAGTTCTGTATCGGTATTCTTCTTTGTTCTGAGGCGTATTTAGCGGGAATCTGAATCTGGCGTTTGCCATCATCTCATCTGTTACTTCTTTTTCAGCAACCTCTTTTAAGGTGTCAATCCATGAATATCCTACACCATCCGAGAACTGTTCTTTCTGTCTCCATACAATAGAATCCGGAAGAAGATCTTCAAAAGCTTTTCTTAAAACCCACTTTTCAATTTTCCCTTCAGCAGTATTGATCATTTTATCTTGCGGATTAAGAGTCATGGCAATATCCATAAATTCTTTATCAAGGAAAGGTACTCTGCCTTCGATACCCCAGCTCATCAACGCTTTGTTGGCTCTTAAGCAGTCATAAAGATGGAGTTTACCCAGTTTTCTTACCGTCTCATCGTGGAATTCTTTTGCATTGGGAGCTTTGTGGAAGTATAAATAGCCACCGAACAATTCATCAGACCCTTCTCCGGAAAGTACCATTTTAATTCCCATAGACTTAATCACTCGTGCCAGAAGATACATTGGAGTGGATGCTCTGATAGTCGTTACATCATAGGTTTCCAGATGGTAAATCACGTCACGTACTGCATCCAGACCTTCCTGAACGGTAAAGTTAACTTCATGATGAACAGATCCGATGTGTTCCGCAGCTTTTTGAGCGGCTGCAAGATCAGGAGAACCCACAAGTCCTACGGCAAAACTATGCAGTCTTGGATACCATGCTTCCTGGGTGTCACCGCTTTCAATTCTCTGACGGGCAAACTTTGCAGTGATCGCTGAAATTACTGATGAATCTAAACCTCCGGAAAGGAGCACTCCATACGGAACATCACTCATCAATTGTCTGTGTACGGCATCTTCAAGACCTTTTCTCAGTTTTGAGATATCAGTTTCGTTTTCTTTTACGTGATCAAAGCTGTCCCATTCTCTTGTATACCATTGCTGAAGCTCGGTTCCGTCTGGGCTGTAAAGGAAATGCCCCGGCAGGAAGGTTTCTATTTTTTTACAGATGCCTTCCAGAGCTTTCAGTTCAGAAGCAACATAGTAGTTTCCGTTTTTATCCCAACCCTGGTAAAGTGGGCAGATTCCCATATGATCGCGGGCGATAAGATAAATGTCGTTTTCAGTGTCGTATAATGCGAATGCAAAAATTCCATTCAGTTTTTCAACGAAATCCTTTCCGTATTTTCTGTAAAGTGCAAGGATGACTTCACAGTCAGACTGAGTCTGAAACTCATAATCCGGAAATTCTTCTTTTAGTTCTCTATGGTTATAGATTTCACCGTTTACCGCTAATACTACTTTTCCGTCTTTTGTAAATAGAGGTTGTTTTCCAGAGGTAGGATCTACGATGGCAAGTCTTTCGTGAGAAAAAATTACTTTCTCATCCTGAAAAACTCCACTCCAATCCGGTCCTCTGTGACGGATTTTTTTTGACATTTCCAATACCTGAGGTCTTAATACTTCAGTTTTTTGCTTGGCGTCGAATAAACATACAATTCCACACATGATTTTTATTATTTATGGAACAAAAGTAGAAGGGATGTTTATAAATAACAATGAAAAATATTTAAAAGCGAAAATTTTTAATCAATTTGTATTTTGAAGTTAAAAATTTTAACTATTTGTTGAAATTGACATGTTTTTGATTAATTTTTTTCGTTGAGCCGGAATTGATGAAATTTACATACGAAATAAAAATGACATATTTATTAATCTATGGTAATTAATTATATGAATTTTACCCCTTACTTTGTGGCTCGAAATAATTTTTTTTCATCATTTGTGTTTTTACCTTCTTGCAATTCTCATGCAAGAAGGTTTTGTTTTTATTGAACTCCAAGTAATGCTCCCGAAACATTCCATGAACTGAAACTTGTTCCTTCTGTAGGGCCTTGCGGAATTTTTATCTGTATGGTATGCTTTCCTGCCTTCAGATCTCCAAGAGGGATAAAGTTAGGATTGGTTACCGTTCCCGGACACCAGTTTGATCTGCTGAGGTCTGATGATGAAAGCCCGTCCTGAAAATTTCCTGAAGCAGGGTTGTATAGGCGGTAAGAACCACAGTCTGTTCTCCAGGGTACAAATGAAAACACCGGATTTCCATCCACAACAATAGAATTGGCTTTAGGAACAAATTCATCTCCGTTTTCCCAACCGCCATGTCCTGTTGTGGTATATCTTAGCTGTGCGTTTTTCAGATCTTTATTTAAAGTGAAACTAACCATAAGTCCTTTCTCCTGATTGAACATCGTGGAGTAGTCCTGTCCGGCCATTTCCATAATATTTAAAGTATTGAACAAAGGAATAGCTATATTGTTTTTATGAACGGTCTGATCACTTTTATGAATGGTGATATCAAGGCTTACTTTATGGCCGCCTTTATCATAGTTGCCAATAAATGTTCCAACCCAAAGTTCTTTTCCTGATAAAGAAGGTTTCAATTCTGTAATGTCCTGTCGGTAAGGACTGATGGTTTGCCAGGTTTTTCCTTTCAGCTGAATATGATTGAACTTCTGAATACCAAATGCAGTAAAGAATCGCATCATTTCCATAGCAGGGCTATAGGTATCAGTGGAAGTTACTCCGTAATATTGTTTTCCGTTTCCGTTTTCGTAGACAGGAAGCGTTTTTGCTCCTTTTTCCAATCCATCAAAAAAAGACTTTTCTTTATCCTGCGGAATGAAGAATACGGTTCCGGTTCTGTCATAGGCATCTCCATTGGATTGCTGTTTCAGTTCTACAAAAATATTTTCTCCTTCTGTAATGGCTGGAAATTTTATTTTTTTCAGAATGATCGTTCCATTGGCATATCTTTTTATCTGTTCATCTGATTTTGAAGCATCAGAGAAGTTGATGGTTTCATTTTCAAAAACAGTCAGTATGGTAAATCTGCTTTTCCAAAGCAGGTCTTTATATCCTAACTGATCTGTTGCCTGTATGTTTCCTTTTAAAATATTTTCAATGCCGTTATTCTTGATTTTTTTGATGGAGCCTGCGGTAATTAAAGAGTTTTTATTTCTCTCCACTTCCAGAACCAATCCCAAATTTTGCCCCAAAACAGAAGGTCCGCCTTTCAGTTTCAGATCATGAGTGTACCAGACTTCAATCGTGTTTGAATTGACCTTTGTAACTGCTTTCTTACAGGTATAGCCCAGGATTTTTTTGGTTTCACTGGTGAGTTCAAAATCCTGTTTTCCTACTGATTCAGCATCTGATGTCGAGATAATAGATCCGGGTTTTAGAAAAGCATAAGAAAAAATGGTGTTTGATGGTTTTTCTACCTTAGTGATCTCATAGGGATAGCTGCTCTTTTGTTCTTTAATCGCACTGTTGAGAATGAAATTTTCTTTTTCATTGACCCAAACTATTGTTGAGGGTTGATCACCTGTTGTTTTTCCGTTGTATGAACTTGTGTACTGAATTTCGTATGTCTGTGCAGAAAACAGACAATATAAGAAAACAGCCAGAAAATTGAGCGCAGTTTTTTTATGCATAAATAAGCGAGTTTACTGCAAAGTTATTTTAAACTTTCTACAGCATCAAACAGTTTTAATCTATACAATTAGTAGACAATTGGGGTGAAATGTTACAAAAATTGTTACATTTTTTTGAAAAGGGTTTAAACAATACTCAGCTTGAAATAAATTGGTATATCTTACGTTCAATCAAAAAATAATACCATTGAAAAACTTTTTTCTCCTTTTTATATTTCTATTGTTGTCAAATTCTGTAGAAGCACATAAACCTAAAGTAAGGATAGAAAACTTCGGAAATATAAAGACTTATTTTAAGTCAGGGTTTAATTTTAATCAGAAAACAATTGAATCTGAAGAGCTAAAAATACAGGTTATTGGTAGGCTATCCAGAATCATTGCTGAAAAATTAAGATGTTCTGATACGATTATGATTGAAAGAACAACTTATTATGCTCATAATCCTACTCAAAGTTTTTTTATTCTGGAAAATAATAATTCTCACTATAAGCTTGCTGTTTTGGATCAAGGAGTTTTACTGAAAACTAATAACAGTGGTCTGGCAATTAGAGTGCTGAGTGAAAATGTAAATGTTGTTGATGTTTTAAAACTTGTGGAATATTCTATTCTGAATCGCAAGAAAATTAATAAGAAACTTATTACGAAAAGCTACTTTTATGGAGAAGAAAAGTTGATGATATTAGCAAATTCTGAAGATTTTATTCGAAAAATATGTAAAATGCAATCCAAATTAGTCGATGAAGTTATTAATAACAATATTGAATTATTGGACAATGGATTTTTAAGAACTAAAATTTCATGGAAAAACGGGAAATTCATGTTTGGAATTAACCGTAAATATCCTACAGGTGAGACTTATTCAGATTTTGTAATGTATAATTATGAGATTGAGGATTTCAAATATTATGTAGATTCTGCTTATTCAGATTTCTTCGTGATTTTTCTTACTCCCAATACATTTACATATTTTGACGGTGATAATAACAATACACCAGATAAAATAGAAGTAGAAAAAAGTTCGTGGTATCCGTTTCAACTTTCAAGAGATAATTTTGGTGATAAAATAGTTCTATTTGATACGAATACTTATTTCTATGTTTATAATTTCAAAAAAAAACTACTCCAAAGAATAGAGTAGTTGTATGTATTGTTAATTGGGTTTGGATTAAGAAATTCTCTCAATCAAAGCCATATAGAATCCGTCATAACCTTCACTAGGCATTACTTTTTCATCTTTAATCATTTTGAATCCAGGATTGTTTTTGATGAATTCATCTACCTGAAGGTTGTTTTCAGAAGGAAGAATAGAACATGTAGCATATACCATTTTTCCTCCTTTTTTAAGCATTTTAGAATAGTCCTGAAGGATTTGTTGCTGCTCCTTTTTAATTCTGTCAATAAAGTCCTGATCGATTTTCCATTTACTGTCCGGGTTTCTTTTTAAAACTCCAAGACCTGAACATGGAGCATCAATCAAAAGTCTGTCTGCTTTTTCATGAAGACGTTTGATCACCTTGTTGTCAGAAATCATACGGGTTTCAATATTGTGAGCTCCGGCTCTCTTTGCACGGCGCTTCAATTCAGCTAATTTCCATTCAAAGATATCCAGTGCTATAATCTGACCTTTGTTTTTCATGATGGCTGCTAAGTGAAGAGTTTTTCCTCCCGCACCCGCACATGCATCTACAACCCTTTGTCCTTCTTTAACATCAAGGAAATATCCAATCTTCTGAGAAGAGGCATCCTGAACTTCAAATAATCCTTCTTTAAAAGCTGTCGTCAGGAAAACATTTTTCTTTTCTTCCAACTGAACAGCATCAGGATAATTTTTAATAGGAAAAGAAACAACCCCTTCATCCGAAAGATCAGAAATAAGTTCTTTGGTGGTTGTTCTTAAAGAATTGGCTCTTAAAACTGTTGGAGCCTGCTCATTTAAAGCAAGCATTTCTCTTTCCCATTTGGCACCCAGCTCTTTTTCAAGAGTTTCAGCCAGCCAATCAGGAATAGAATGTTCTATTGCTTTTGTAGGAACAGTATTCTTTTTAAGTTTGGTAAGAATGTCGGCAATTTTGATTCCGTCAAATTCTTCAAATTTTTTATAATTGGTTTTACTCCAAAGTAAATACGCAATAATCAATTTGTAAATATTGTTGGGTTTTACCCCTTCACCCATATAGTATTCAAGGCGTTTTTTCCAACGGATAATATTGTAAAAAATTTCAGAAACAACGGCTCTGTCCTGGCTTCCCCATTTTCTGTTTGCCTTCAAAAGTCTTTCAATAACTTTATCGGCATATTTGTTTTTCTCAAAAAATGTTTCGTGTAAGGCATCGTGAATCCCGATTGCCAAGTTTCTGTGAATAAGTTCCATAAATTTGCTTCGCTGTTTGAATCTGCAAAAATACGACTTTTAATTGAGAGTTGAAGATTGACTTGTTAGTTTGGGAATTGGAGCAGTTTTTGAGTAAAGAGTAATGTGATCTGATATTATTGATCCCAGGTCAATCTGTTTATTGATTTTTTTAGGGATAGAACTCAATTTTAATGTTGAATTTGTAAAGATTTTCAGAATATTTATATTTTTTTATTTGTTGATAGTAACCTTTCACTTTAAAACGAATAAACCTGTGTTTTTGCTTAATGAAAAATTTTTGCTGACAAAACATACACTGTTCATTATTATCCTTTATTTTCTTTGCGGCAAGTTTATTTAATTTATATTAATTCACTATGTTGTGCAATGTTAACGTATGCTTATTATCTACTATACTGAACTTTATCTCTTGACTTCAACCTCTAAAAAGCTCTACCTTTGCAAAAAAATAAAAATATGAGTGATACGATACTTTGTCCAAAATGCAGTTCTGAGTTTACCTACCCAAGCGATAATTTGATGGTATGTTCCCAGTGTTTCTACGAGTGGGATCCTGCAGAGGCAGCTTCTGAAGCAGCAAACGAAGGAAAGATATTGGATTCGAATGGAAATGAACTTCAGGATGGGGATTCTGTAGTGGTGGTAAAAGATCTTCCTGTAAAAGGAGCGCCAAAACCGGTAAAGGCTGGAACTAAAGTGAAGAATATCCGTCTTAGACCAGGAAGTGATCACAATATTGACTGTAAAATTGACGGTTTCGGGGCAATGGCTCTTAAGTCAGAGTTTGTAAAGAAAGCGTAAAAAAACTGTGCTTTTTTATGGCCTAAAAATAAGAAAAGGAAAAAATTGGACAGTGTAATCTTTCATAAGACTTAATTGCAAGATTGCTAATGTCCGTCTGGAAGGCAGAAAGAGAAATAACCAAAAATTTCCTTATACTTTGGAAATACAAATGTAAGAAAAAGTTTTATAACAGATTCTTATGTTTGTATTTTTTTTGTTGATAAGTGTAAGTGAATGTATACGTTATGTGTAGAATAACGAAAAGGTGTAATGGCGGATTTGATGATGATTTACCTTGCTGTTTTACCTTTTGCACTTTAGTTTTTAGGTAAACGAAATATTTACAAATCCTGATATTTTCTCATCAGTATACATAAAAACTTCCTTTCCTTTTACGCTCAATTTATTCCAATAATAATTTCCTGCAAATCTGCTTTCCAGAACTTCGGCTTCAAGACCCATTTCGGTGATTTTTATTTCTTTGGGATAGTAGGAAAATTTGGAAAGCTGGAAATCTTCAGCTTCATTTTCACTGAAAATATTCACTTCTCCAAATAATTTTGCCACATAAGAATTATAAGGATTTCTGTAGGTCTCCTCCGGACTGTCATTCTGAATGAGTCTTCCATCCTGCAAAATGACAATCTGATCCAGCCATGGCATGATATCCTGAAGTTCATGCGTGGAGATAATTAAAGAAACTCCATGCTGCTTCACATATCTGAAAAGTCTTTCTCTGAGCTCAATTTTTCTCGGAAAATCCAGATTACTGAATGGTTCATCTAAAATCAGGAGCTTTGGAAGTACAGAAAGGGCTCTGGCAATAGCTACCCGCTGCTGCTGTCCGCCACTTAAATATTTAGGAAGTACATGGGCAAATTCCTGAAGGCCTACCACCTCAAGAAGTTCTGTTACCGTTTCTTTTTTTTGTTTTAAATTGATATTTGAAATGAATTTTCCTACGTTTTCAGCAACTGTAGCGTAAGGCATAAGATCAAAATTCTGGGCTACGAATTTCATTTCGGGCTCTCCGGGAACAAGATTTCCTTTAGGGCCTGAAAGCTTTGTACCGTTAAAAATAATTTCTCCGCTTTCCCAATCCAGAAGACCATAAATCAGGTTGAGAAGAGTAGATTTTCCACATCCACTTTCTCCGGCAAGAGCTATAATTCTGTTTTCTTCAAACCTTAGGTTAAGGTTCTGAAACAGGGGATTTTCTTTGTTGTGAGAGAAAAATAAATTGTTTATTTCTAATAGCATATTACAAATGTAAGGTTTTTATGAAAACACAATTTTTTTTATTATATTAGCGGAACTAATAAAAATAAATCAAAAATGAGAAAAAAACTGTTTTCGATAGCTATCCCTGCATTATTTGTTGCTGCTGTAATGGTTTCTTGTAAAAAAGATAAACCGCTTACCAGTGAGAGTAATGAGGTGACGACTACTAAAGAAGGTAGCCAGTTCACTTTGGATACGCTAAACAGTAAGGTTGAATGGAAGGGATATAAAGTATTTAAATCTGAAAATACGAGCCATTTTGGAACCATCAGGTTTGAAAGTGGAGATGTGACGGTGAAAGACGGAAAACTGGAAAGCGGAAAATTCGTTGCTGATATGAACTCTTTAACTTCTGTGGATTTAAAAGACAGCCCGGAAGATTTAGGAAAATTAAATGGCCACCTGAAGAGCGGTGATTTCTTTGAAGTTGAAAAATTCCCAACAGCTTCTTATGAGATCACAAAGGTTACTCCGGCTACAGAAGGTGATTATAATACTCTTTTGGATGGTAATTTAACGATTAAAGGAATTACAAAACCTGTTCAGTTTAAAGCTAATGTTTCTGTAAAAGATGGAGAAGTAAGTGTAGCTACTGAACCGAAAGATATCAAGAGAGAAGAGTTTGGCGTAAAGTTCCAGGCTCCTGCTGAAAACGGCGTGATTAAAGACGAGGTAACTCTTCAGATCAGCGTTAAAGCTTTAGAAAAGAAATAATTTTTTTATTTAAGTGAAATAAGTGATTGAAGTCTGCCTCCCGAAAAAGAGGCAGATTTTTTTATGACGGACTTAATATTCAACTTAAAAGTCGTATTTTTGCAAAACATTTTGAAAGGGTAAAATAATGATAGAAAAGATAGAAGAACTACTGGTCGAAGTAAACGGCTTCAATGCTACCTCTAAGGAAGATATCGAAAACTTCCGAATCAAGTACAACGGTAAAAAAGGGGTTCTGAATGATTTTTTTGAAAAATTTAAAGAAGTTCCTAACGACCAAAAGAAAGAATTCGGACAGAAGATCAATACTTTGAAACAGGCAGTGGCTGTAAAACTGGAGGATTTGAAAAATGCTTCCACATCTTCTGTGGTGGTAGAAAAAGAAGATCTTACAAGACCTGCTTTTCCATTGGAATTGGGTTCCAGACATCCGATCAATCTGGTAAAAAACAGAATTATTGAAATCTTCAAATCGATTGGCTTTGCTGTAGCAGATGGTCCTGAGATTGAAGATGACTGGCATAACTTTACGGCACTTAACCTTCCGGAATACCACCCGGCAAGAGATATGCAGGATACGTTCTTTATTGAGCAGAATCCGGATATTCTTTTAAGAACACATACTTCTTCTGTACAAACCCGTTATATGGAAGAAAACCAGCCGCCAATCAGAATTTTATCTCCGGGAAGAGTGTTCAGAAATGAGGCTATCTCTTCACGTTCTCACTGTATTTTCCATCAGATTGAAGGATTATATATTGATGAGAATGTAAGCTTTGCAGACTTAAAGCAAACCATTCAGTTCTTTACGACAGAGCTTTTCGGAAAATCTAAAATCAGAATGAGACCTTCTTTCTTCCCTTTCACAGAGCCAAGTGCTGAAATTGATGTGTATTGGGGATTAAACTCTGAAACGGATTACAGAATCACAAAAGGAACAGGATGGCTGGAAATCATGGGATGTGGAATGGTAGATCCTGCTGTACTGAAAAATGTGAATATCGATTCTGAGAAATATTCGGGATATGCATTCGGAATGGGAATTGAAAGAATTACGATGCTTCTTTACCAGATGAGTGACATCAGAATGTTCTTTGAAAATGATATCAGAACATTGGAACAGTTCAAAACACTATAAAAAATCAAACCTCCGGAGCTCCGGAGGTTTTTTGTTTTTAATTACTGACCTAAGAAACAAAACGTAACTAAAAACTGATCTTATTGAAAATTTACACGTGTCTGTTTCTTATGCCCATACTTCGGTTCGAATCCGCTAGGTACCTCAATGAAGTATTGACATGCTGCAGCTTCATTATTGCTGCCTCTATAATAAAGACAACAGGTGTCAGGGATTTATTACATTAGAAATAAAAAAAAGCCTGTAAATGTTACAGGCTTGTATCTTTTAAAAAAACTGATCGTTGTTATTTACTGAACTTTAAAGGATATTTTACATTCTTGTAATCATCAATACTTGCTTTCAATGCGCCTACTGCCAGTTCCGCCTTCAATAGCATAGGAACATGGTTAGCATCATTGGAAACCCACATCGTTACTCCTTCTTTTTCTTTAAATACTCTTCCGCTCTTCACAGATGGAATAATCTTCAAACAGTTAATCGTACCGAATTTTGTTTTTAAATTTTCTGTCCCCACTACTTTAAGCTGGAAAGGAAACATTTCATCATCAATCCATACATTCATATTGATGATGGTTCCCACCTTCAATTCGTCCGGGCTTTTACTTCTCAAATAATAAAAACATGAAAGCATATCCTGAACCCCTTTTACGGATTTTAAAACCTTAGAACCATTGGCCGGAGTTTTTTTATCTGTTAAAATCAACGTGTTATTATCATGATTGAAAACGGTTTCAAAATGCTGGCGATAGCTTCCTTCACGTACATTTCTGACATAGAAGCTTGGTAATCCTGTCTGCGTATTGATGAAGCTTTCATATAAATCTTCCACTTTGAAGAATGCTTTTACGGCACCAGTAGTCTCTCCTGTGCCTTTTACATAAAGATGAGGTACCCCTTTGTAATTGGTTTGTTTGGTAGTAAGATTCGCTGTTCCTGCATTAAGGAAGCCGTAGTGGATTCTAAGTGTGATAGATTCACCGTCTGCGATGTTGTCAATCTGGGCTGAGCCTAAAAAGAATATTAATACTGCAAAAAGGTTTAAAATTTTCTTCATAACAAGACATTTACAAAAACATTGCCAAATTTAAAATCTTAAATGATAGATATTTGACAAATCTCAGGTTTTTATTTAGAATCAATTAAATATGCTTCGCATTAAAATTAGTAAATTTGCAGTTACATGTATAATTAAATTATCTTAAAGATTATGATAACCACTGATATATTGATCATAGGTGCGGGACCTACAGGACTTTTTGCAGTTTTTGAAGCTGGTTTATTAAAAATGAAGTGTCATATTATTGATGCGCTTCCACAGCCGGGAGGGCAGTTGGCGGAACTTTATCCTAAAAAACCTATCTTCGATATTCCAGGTTATCCTTCAGTAAATGCTGGAGAATTGGTGGATAATTTGATGGAGCAGATCAAACAGTTTCAACCTGGATTTACTTTAGGGGAAACTGCGGTTTCTTATACAAAGGTTGATGATGAGTGGTTTGAAGTAATCACAAATAAAGGAACGGTTCACAGATGTAAAGCAATTGCTATTGCAGGTGGATTGGGAACTTTTGAACCTAGAAAGCCTACTTTTGATAATCTTGCTGATTATGAAGAAAAGGGTCTTGAATATTTCGTGAAAGAGCCTGAGCATTTCAGAAACAAAAAAGTAGTAATTGCCGGAGGAGGAGATTCTGCACTGGACTGGAGTGTTTTCCTTTCTAATGTTGCCAGTGAAGTGACTTTGATTCACAGAAGAAATGAGTTCAGAGGAGCTTTGGATTCTGTAGAGAAAGTTCAAGATCTGAAAAACCAGGGGAAAATTAAATTAATTACGCCTGCTGAAGTTACCGGTATTAAAGGTGACGGAAAAGTAGAAGCTATCACGGTAGAAGTGGAAGGGCAGGAAGCTTACGATATTGAAACAGATTATTTCATTCCTTTATTCGGATTGACGCCGAAATTGGGTGAGATCGGAAACTGGGGACTGAACATCGAGAAAAATGCAATTGTTGTAAACAATGCACTTGATTATCAAACCAACATTGACGGAATCTACGCAATTGGAGATATCAATACATATCCTGGAAAACTAAAGTTGATTCTTTGTGGTTTCCACGAAGCGACTTTAATGTGCCAGAGTGTTTATAACAGATTGAATCCTGGTAAAAAATTCGTATTAAAATATACAACCGTAAGTGGTGTAGACGGATTTGACGGAAGCCGTAAGGAAGCAGAGAAGGCAGTTGTGAAAAAAATTGACTAATTTTGTAGAATTATGTCAGACGTTAATATTAAAATCACCGACAGAGAAGGTGTAACCCACGATGTCGTAGCTCCTACGGATATGTCCATGAACTTAATGGAAATTATCCGTTCCTATGAATTGGCAGAAGAAGGTACTATTGGAGTATGTGGAGGAATGGCGATGTGTGCTTCATGCCAGGTATATGTAATCAATGATCCCGGTCTGGAACCGATGGGAGATGAAGAAGATGCCATGCTGGCTGAGGCTTTCCATGTGAAAGACAACAGCAGATTGGGATGCCAGTTACATATTGCCGATGCCATGGAAGGGCTCGAAGTGGAGATTGCTCCTTATCCTTAGAAAATATTTTTTAATCTTAATAAGAAACCCGTCCGGATTTTCCGGACGGGTTTTTTCTTTATATTTCATCCTTACTGATCACTTTCCAAACTGTAGGAGCCTCATAATTTCTCATTTGGTCCAACAAATCATCAATACTTTCACTAATCAGCACCATATCCTTATTGACTTGTTTTAAAAATCCCTTATCTACCATGGTTTGAATAAGTTTGATAAGATCATCATAAAATCCATCAATATTCAGAATTCCGATCGGTTTTTTGTGGAGCCCGAGCTGTGCCCAGGTGATCATCTCGAAAAACTCTTCCAGCGTTCCGTAGCCACCAGGAAGAACGATGACTCCGTCGCAGAGTTCATTCATTTTGGTTTTTCTTTCATGCATGGTTTCCACGATGATAAGCTCGGTAAGATTTTTATGGGCAATTTCTTTGGTTTGTAAAAATTTGGGAAGAACTCCGATTACCTTACCATTTTCACTTAAAGCCCCATTGGCTACCGTTCCCATTAAGCCCGTTTCCGAACCGCCATAAACAAGCTGTATATCTTGTCTGGCTAAGGTCTTACCAAGTAAAAATGTCTGTTCTTTATAAATATCATGCGAGCCAAAACTTGAGCCGCAGAATACGGTGATACTTTTCATTGTATAAGGTTTTATTTCAATAAATATATTTAGATTAAAACTAAAAATATCCAAAATCATAAGACTTTGGATATTTAATATAGTAATTTTACTATTCTATTTCTGAGGAATGTTTGCTAAAATATCTTTCAGGAAGCTCCAGAATTTCTGTGTAGAAGGGATATTGGCTCTTTCGTCAGGTGAGTGTGCTCCTCTGATGGTTGGTCCAAAGCTTACCATTTCCATTTCAGGATAGTTGGCTCCTATGATTCCACATTCAAGACCTGCATGGCAAGCTACTACATGAGGTTTTTCACTGAACTTTTCAGTATAAAGCTTCTCCATCAGCTGTACAATCTCAGAACCTGGTTTTGGCTTCCATCCCGGATATGATCCCTTGAATTCAACATTCATTCCAGCTAATTCTGCTACAGATTTTAATTGCTCTGCTACTGAATATTTAGAAGAATCTACAGAAGATCTTGTAAGGTTTAAAATCTTAAGTTCTCCACCTTTCAGTTCTACTCTGGCTATGTTGTTGGAAGCTTCTACAAGGTCAGCTACATCCGGGCTCATTCTGTATACTCCGTTATGAAGAGCTTTTAAAGTAAGAATCACTTTTTTAGAATCTCCTTCTGAAATCGTTTTGTCAGAAGAGGTAGAGTTCTCAATATTGATTTGAATTCCCGGCTCTACCGTAGCAAATTCTTCTAAGATATCTTTTTTAAGAACAGTGGCATTTTCTATAAATTCCTGAGCATTTCTCACAGAAATTATAGCAGAGCCTTCTCTTGGAATAGCATTTCTTAAACCTCCGCTGTCGATAGAAATCAGTTCAATATTTTGATTTTCTAAACCGCTGTAAAGAAGTCTTCCCAAAATAATATTGGCGTTTCCGAAACCTTTATGAATATCCATTCCGGAGTGTCCACCCTGAAGTCCTTTTACTTCAATTCTTACAATTTGTCCTTTTGAAGTTTCTGTGGCATAAGTTTGAGTGATCGTCACATCTATACCTCCGGCACAGCCGATATCAATTTCATCATCTTCTTCAGTGTCAAGGTTCAATAGAATTTGTCCTGTCAGCTGTCCTGGTTTTAATCCTAAAGCACCGGTCATTCCTGTCTCTTCATCAATGGTAAAAAGAGCTTCCAGTGCAGGGTGTGGAATATCCGAGCTTTCAAGGATAGACATGATTGTTGCTACTCCTAAACCGTTATCAGCACCTAAAGTAGTTCCCTTTGCCTTTACCCAGTCGCCATCGATTTCCATTTTAATTCCTTCTGTTTCAAAATCGAAATTAACGTCATTGTTTTTCTGACAAACCATATCAAGGTGCGATTGAAGCACGATAGATTTGCGATTTTCCATGCCTGCTGTGGCAGGTTTCTTAATAATAACGTTTCCTACTTCATCTACCGTAGTTTCCAGTCCTAAATTTTCACCAAATCCTTTGATAAAAGCGATTACTTTCTCTTCTTTTTTTGAAGGCCTTGGAACAGCATTTAATTTGGAGAAATTTTTCCAGATAATCTGCGGTTCTATATTAGATAATTCCATTGAAATTTATTTTTCTCAAATTTACAAAATAAAAAATGCTTCTGTGAGATACAGAAGCATTTTTGTTGTATGATTTCGCTTTTATTAACATCCGCATTCTCCATAGATCGGAGTAGTAAATGTAGTTCCGTCTGGTTTCTCTATTGTCAGAGTTCCTTCGAACAGTAAAGCTTCTTCGCCTTTTATTTTTTTACCCTTTACAGAAATTTTATAATCATCATTTTCTATTTCTTTGGTAAGCAATTCATCTACTTCCATATCACTTGATGAGATAAGATTCATGGCCAGCCTTTTACCATCCAGCATCATATAAGCTGTTTTTCCGGCATCATCTGCATAGATATATCTCTCATTTTCAAAATCAGTTTTGCTTGCTGCAAAATAGCAGGAACATTCTTTGATTTCTTTAGGAAACGGAATGGTTCCCACCAGAATATTTCCTGACGAAGGACTAATAGAAGCAGTGTCTTTTGTAACATGCAAAGAATCGGCAGGAGTAGAGCCTGAAACCGTTTCTTTTTCCTTTTTACAAGCTGCCAATAGAAATGCGGAAAATAAAATGATTAAATATTTCATGTGTTTGTGGTTTTATTATTTGTTTATCCTCTTGCTCTTTCAAGAAGTGTCATCATTAATAAAGAAAGGATTACCAGGCTTTCTTCTTCGTCATCAATATCGATCAGTCTGTCCAGCTGGAATCTTCTTCCAAAGAATGAAGGCATTTTTTTCAGCTTAAAATAAGCTTTCCCATCAATACCAGTTACCGTATAAGATGGATTAAGGAAATACCCTGTGAACATTCCGATGATAGGAAGTTCCCCTACAAAGCTGTCCCAGAATCTTACCCATGCACTGTCTTCCTGAACCTTAAACTTAGGCTGATCGTGAGCATCCAGAATATCATAACTCGCTTTCCAGATAGAACGCATTCCTTTTCTGGCTAATCTACCGAAGTTTTTATTGTCAATAAGATCATTTAAAGAATACGAGGCGTTGAAGTCAATCCATTTATTTGCTCTGATCCTGAAAAGTTCTTTAGACTTGCTTTCATCATTGAAAACGACAACATCTTCTTTTAACTTGAACATTTTCTGACGAACATACGCTACATAATTACCGTTTTTGTCAGTAATGTTAAAGTCACTTGCTAAAGTAGTGATTTTGAATTTGAAATCCAGAGGATAATTAAGATTGTTAAGTACCATGTTAGTTTATTTTTTTCATATTTAATTTAAGCCGCAAATATAGAGGTTTTTTTAGAGTTCTCAGGTATGGGAGAAATTTAAAATATCATATTGAGACATTGAATTCCTGGTCAATTGTCAATTTTTGCTGCGCAAAGTCAATTATCAATAATCACTTTATACAAATTCACAAACGAAGTGAATTGACCATTCACGATTCACTATTAATTATCAACTTTAATCCTTATTTTTGTACCTATGGATTACCCTAGTAAAGTGTTGGCAAAGGCAGTTGATGAGATTTCAGGACTGCCCGGAATTGGTAGGAAAACGGCCTTGAGGTTAGCATTACATTTATTGAAGCAACCCAATTCCAGAGCTGTAAGTCTTGGAAACTCCCTGATTAATCTTGTCAACGAAATAAAATACTGTAAAGAATGTCATAATTTCTCAGATTTTGAGATCTGTGAAATATGCAGCAATGAAAAGAGAAATGGTGAACTGATCTGTATCGTTGAAGATGTGCGTGATGTAATTGCTATTGAAAATACAGGCAAGTACACAGGGAAATATCTGATTCTTGGCGGAAAAATCTCTCCGATGGAAGGAGTAGGGCCTGGCCAGTTAAATATCCCAAGTATAGAAAAGAAACTGAATGATGGAAAGGTAAAGGAATTTATTTTTGCATTGAGCGCCACCATGGAAGGAGATACCACCGCTTATTATATTTATAAGAAATTTAAAAATTTCAATGTGAATTTTTCAAGCATTGCAAGAGGAATTTCAGTAGGTGATGAATTGGAATATGCTGATGAAATCTCTTTAGGAAGATCTATTATCAACAGGTTGCCATACAACGAAAAAGACTAATATGAAGCTGTCTGTTATTATTGTTAATTATAATGTGACCCAATTGCTCAGAAGCTGTCTCGTGTCTCTTCAGAAATACGTACAGGAGATAGAATATGAAGCCATTGTCATTGATAATGCTTCTACGGATAGTTCCTGGGGAGATCTTATTCCGGAATTTCCCAATGTACATTTTATCTCTTCTGAAACGAATGGTGGTTTTTCAAAAGCTAATAATCAGGCTATAAAAACGGCAAAAGGAGAATATGTATTGCTTTTGAATCCTGATACTGAATTTGAAGGGTTTTATATGAAAGAACTTCTGGATTTTGCAGACTTACAGCCTTCTTTCGGATGTCTTGGAGTGAGAATGCATGATACACAAAGGAATTTTCTTCCTGAAAGTAAGCGTTCGGTTCCGGATATGTTCAATTCTTTTGAAAAGCTGTTTACGAATTTTAAAAAAAACAGCTCCAAATCCTATTACAGAGACGACATAGAAGAAAATGCTGTTGCAGAAGTGGAAGTGATTACCGGAGCATTTTTATTGGCTAAAAAAGAAGTTTATGAGAAAATAGGGGGGCTTGATGAAGCTTACTTCATGTATGGCGAAGATATTGATCTCTGTTATACATTTTTAAGAAACGGATATAAGAACTTCTATTACGGGAAAGTTTCTATTCTTCATCACAAGGGCGAAAGCACGGTTAAAGATGAGGTATACCTCAACAGATTTTATGGAGCTATGCAGATCTTTATTGATAAATATTATAAAGAATCAAAACCTGTGCAGTATTCATTTTTAAAGGCTGGGTTGAAGCTCCGCCATCAGATTGAAAAGATCAAGTTAAAATAAAAAAGCAACTCAATTTGAGTTGCTTTTTTGTATGTAAGATAATACTCTTTTTATTTTGCCGGAGCAACAGGTGTCTGTGCCGGAGTTGTTGTAGAAGAAGCAGGTGCTGACTGTTTTGCCGGCGCTTCTTTCTTTACTGGCTGTTGTGCAGGAAGTGCCTGAGAGGGCTTACCTGTAATAACAACGCTTAAAAGGATAAGAACGATGATAGTTCCGCCTAGAGTCCATGTTGCTTTTTCCATGAAATCATTGGTTCTTTGTACCCCGAACTGTGCTGATGATGCACCTCCGAATGTACTGGAAAGGCCTCCTCCTTTTGGATTTTGTGCCATAACGATAATTACCAATAAAACGCTGGCAACCATAACAAGAACCATCAATAGTGTAAATATAGTATCCATTAATTCTGATATCTTTTTGAATGGGCAAATTTAATCTTTTTTTACTGAATGACAAAGAAAGATGTCGCCAAATGTTGATAAAAATAAAAACGGCAACAATTGTTGCCGTTTTTTCTATAAAAACAGGATGTTATTATTTAAAATCAGCATCAGTAGCCTTATTGATCTCATAAGACTTCACGGCCATAGTCATATCCATTCCCATTTGGCTTACAGAGATGGTGTAAGGCATTTTCACACCGTTTACCTCTTTGTAATTAGAAAATGTTGTTGGAATAGTCATTTCCTGACCTTTAGCTTTCACTTTTTTAGTTTCCCCGGTTTTTAATCCAGTTGCAACACTGTAGTAATAGGTAGTATCTCCGCCTTTAATTGCATAAGAATCTTCACCCGCAATTTTCTCAATTCCGCCTAATTTATAATCAGCAGATTTTGCAAAACCTAATTCTTCGAAGAGTTCAGGATTCTTTTGTTTTTCAGCAACTTCTTCCGGTGTGATATCCACTTTTTGGCCCATTTGCATTGAATAGCCTGTCTTTCCGTCGAATACCTGTTTCTGAACAACCTGTCCCATTGCAGTTACTGTAGTAAGCTCCTTTCCACCTTGTGCCCTAACGATTTTAAAATCGATGCTTTGTCCTTGCATAGACATGGACGCATTCGTTGTATAAGAAGTGATTTTTGCCAGATTAGCTTTTCCTCCGATAGCATTGATGTATTTGTCAACAACAGAAGCTACTGTTACGTTTGCGTCTACTTTTTGTACTGTTGGCTTTGCAGCCGGGTTAGCTTCTTTATCGAAATATTTTACAGGATAACCTAGTTTTTCAAGACCTTCAGAAATATCAGACGCTTTACCAGCGATGAAAATTCTGCTTTGGTTTGGTAAAATAGTAGCTTTTACTGCATTGGAAACATCTGCTGCAGTTACTTTATCAATAGATTTTAAGTAATTGGTATAGAAATCAGCAGGCAGATCCTGAACTTTTTGATTTAAAGCAAATCTTGCGATGGTTGCTGGCTGCTCTAAAGACATGATGAAAGATCCTTTCAGTTTAGCCTTCGCATTAGCCAGCTCTTCAGGTTTTACTGTAGAAATAGCATTCAGCTCATTCATGAACTCTTTAACCGCTTTGTCGGTAACTTCATTTCTTACACTTGCACTGGCAGAAAATTCAGGAGAGTATTTGCTGGCAACCATATTGGAGTAAGCCCCATACGTAAATCCGTTCTTCTCTCTAAGGTTCATGAAAAGTCTTGCTTCACCACCTCCACCAAGGATATAGTTGGCAATGGTAGCCGGGAAGTAGTTGGCATCTTTCATTTTCAGGGTGTTCAGGTTGTTTAATGAAACAACAGACTGTACTGCTGAAGGAACGTCCACTACATTGATCTCTGTTTTAGCAACATTCGAAGCCGGCTCTAATTGAGCGATAGGAGTGTTTGCTTTTTTCCAGCCGCTGAAAGCTTTTTCGATCAAAGGTTTTACCTGATCAAATTTTACATCTCCAACGATTACTAAGTAAGCATTATCCGGAGCGTAGTATTTTTTATAAATATTTTGAACGTCAGCTAACTGAATTTTATTGATTGATTCAACGGTTTCAAACTCACCTCTTGAAGTATTTTTTCCGTACATCAAAGCTTTAGAAACTTTTTGTGCGATAGAAGAAGCATTTTTTTCTTCAGATTTTAATCCTTCAACAGCTCTTTCTTTAGAGTTTTGAATTTCTTCAGCAGAGAATTTAGGATTAATGATCGCATCAGCCATCAAATTTAAAATTTCAGGGAAATATTTTGAAAGAGAATTGGCAGAAGCTCCTCCCGAAGAAAAATTAAGATTTGCGCCAAGGTAGTCTACTTTTTTGTTGAAATCATCTTTGCTGATGTTGGTGGTTCCATTTTCGAACTGTTCAGCCATAATTTCGCTTACTCCGGTTACAGCTCCTTCATGGTATGGAGGTCTGTCCATAGAAAGGCTTGCACTTACTCTTGGCAGTTTGTTGTTCTCTACTACCATTACCGTAAGACCGTTGCTTAGCTGGAAAGTTTTTGGCTTCGCTATGTTAATCGCAGGAGTAGGTCCTGGTTTTGGCATGGCATTAAGATCTATTTTTTGTGCTGAAACCATTCCTGTAAAGAAAAACGCTGCAGCTATATATGTTAATTGCTTTTTCATTTGTAAAAATTTAATTTTTGATAATCATATGGTAACCTAAAAGTTGAAATAATTACTTTTTCTCAGGTACGTAATTAATGATTATTCTTTGGTTGGAATTAAGATACTTTTTAGCTGCATTTTGAAGATCCTGTCTGGTGATAGATCTGTAAATGTCGATTTCTTTGTTGATCAAATTCGTATCACCCATCAATACGTGGTTGGTTGCCAATGAAGCAGCGATTCCCTGAATGCTTGAATTAGCATTTACAAATTGGTTTTCGTATTGGTTTTGAAGTTTTTGGTAATCTTCCTCAGAAATTAAAGTAGTCTGAAGCTTTTTGATTTCAGCATCAATATCAGTCTGTAAAGCCTGTTTCGTAGTTTGTCCCATTGGAATCGCGAAGAAGGCAAAAATACTGTAATCTTCAAGACCCTGGTTGAAAGCAGCTACCTGAAGTGCTTTTTTATCCTGGTCTACTAATTTTTTATATAAAACGGATGACTTACCACTGCTTAAATAAGAAGAAAGCATATCTAAAACATACACATCTTTTTCTTTGTTAGCCGGAGTTCTGTATGCGAAAACATAAGCCGGAAGCTGGATATTCGGATCCGTAGCAGTAACCTCTTTTTCCTGTGTGATAGGAGTTTCTTTCGGGTAATCTTTTGGATAAAGTGTTCCTTTTGGAATCCCTCCGTAATACGTTTCAATCCATTTTTTAGTCTGCTCAGGTTTGATGTCTCCTGCTACAACTAAAGTTGCGTTATTCGGAACGTAATACTTTTTGTAGAATGCCTGGAATTCCTCCAGTTTCGCTGAGTTCAAATCTTCCATAGAACCAATTGTTGGCCAGTTGTATGGGTGATTGGTAAATAAATTTTTCTGAATTGTTGTGAAAAGATTTCCATAAGGCTGGTTATCCATTCTCAATCTTTTCTCTTCTTTTACAACTTCTCTCTGTGTATCCACCCCAATCTGGTTGATTACAGCCTGACGCATTCTTTCAGCCTCCATCCAAAGTCCTAGTTGCTCATTGTTGGAAGGGAATGTTTCATAATAATACGTTCTGTCATTAGTGGTATTGGCGTTGTTTTGCCCTCCGTTTGAAGAAACGATTTTGAACCATTCTCCTCTCTTGATGTTAGGAGTTCCTTCGAATAAAAGGTGTTCAAAGAAGTGAGCAAAACCAGTTCTGCCTTTTACTTCATCTTTTGCACCTACATGGTACATTACACCTGTTGTTACCACCGGCGCCGAGTTATCCTGATGAAGAATTACGTGAAGACCATTGGGAAGGTCATACTCTTCGAATTTGATTTGCTGTGCATTCAGCATTAGCCCGAAGAAAGCTACGGCAGCAGCAGAAAGAAGTCGCTTTTTCATAAAATTTAGAAATTGTTTACCAATTAGTATGAAAAGTGAATTAAATGTTACAAAATGAATAGAAATAGATAGGTAAATGTGAGTGGTGAATGGTGAATTTGCTTCGCTTGTGAATTTTTTGTTACGGGATTCGGGTTGTGAGATTTAAGGTTGCCAATAATTATTGTAGAGAAATTTTTTAATCAATGGGTAATCATTCACGATTCACTTGCGAAGCAAAATTGACCATTGACAAATAATCCCACGATCCAATCCTGGTACTCAAAATTTTGAACTTTTCTATGAAAGTTTGAATTCTGCTCTGAATACCTTAATTTTGTGTTCCCAAAAATTTTTTGCTGTATGGACTATTTGAAAGGACTCAACGAATCACAATATGAAGCCGTTACCTCTTTACAAGGACCTTTGATGGTGCTTGCCGGAGCAGGTTCCGGGAAAACGCGTGTATTGACTATGCGTATCGCCCATTTAATTCACAATGGAATAGACCCTTTCAATATCCTGGCGCTTACCTTTACCAATAAAGCGGCACGTGAAATGAAAGACCGTATCGCAAAAGTAGTAGGAGACAGCAATGCAAGAAGTCTTTGGATGGGAACTTTTCACTCCGTTTTTGCCAGAATTTTAAGAATTGAAGCCCACTATCTGGGATATCCTTCCAACTTTACCATTTATGATCAGCAGGATGCCCTTAATGTGATCAAAAAAGTATTGAAGGATATGAATATTGATGCTGATCTTTATAAACCTAAAAAAGTTCAGGCCAGAATTTCAACGTATAAGAATAACCTTATTACAGTAAAAGCTTACTTCAACAATCCGGAACTGATGGAAGCAGATGAGAAGGCGAACATGAAATTCATCGGACAGATTTATCAGAAATATGTGGATCAGTGTTTCAGAAACGGATCTATGGATTTTGATGACCTGTTGCTGAAAACCAATGAATTATTGACCCGTTTTCCTGAAGTGCTGGCAAAATATCAGGATAGATTCCGATACATCATGGTAGATGAGTACCAGGATACCAACCACTCTCAGTATCTTATCGTAAAAGCTTTAGCTTCAAAATTTGAGAATATCTGCGTGGTGGGAGATGATGCACAGTCTATTTATTCCTTCCGTGGTGCGAATATCTATAATATCTTAAACTTTAAAAAAGATTATACTGATGCCAAAACGGTATCATTGGAACAGAATTACCGCTCTACACAGAATATTGTAAATGCGGCTAATGTAGTCATTGCAAAAAACTTACAGCAGTTTAAGAAAAATGTATTCAGTGATAATGAAGAAGGAGATAAGATTAAAATATACCGATCTCTTTCCGATGCTGATGAAGCCAATTTCGTAGCAGGAAATATCTGGGAACTTCGTAACCGTGACCAGAGAAAGTACAGCGATTTTGCCATTTTATACAGAACGAACTCTCAGACCCGTGCTTTTGAAGATGCGCTGAGACGTAAAAATATCCCCTATAAAGTGTATGGAGGACTTTCTTTCTACCAAAGGAAAGAAGTAAAAGACCTTATTGGTTATCTTCGTCTTCTGATCAATGAAAATGATTCTGAAGCTTTAATGAGGATTATCAATTATCCTGCAAGAGGAATTGGGGAAACCACTCAGAATAAGCTGATCGTTTTTGCGGATGCTCACAATATTGCGGTTTCAAAAGTTTTGGATAATCTTCCGATGTACGCACCTCAGTTAGGTCTTAACAACGGAGTTTTAAACAAACTGAATGACTTTTGGTCAATGATCAAGGCTTTTCAGGTATTGCTGAAAACAGAAACGGCTTACAGTGTTGCGATGGAAGTGGCAAAAAGAAGCGGTTTAATCAAATTTTTAAAAGATGATCAGACTCCTGAAGGAATTTCCAGAGTAGAAAACGTACAGGAATTGATGAACTCTATGCAGGGATTCATTGAAGAACAGATGCAGCTGGAGGATGGAGATCCTAGCCTTTCTAATTTCCTTGAGAACATTGCTCTTTCCGCAGATACTCAGGATAAAAACCTGGAAGATGATATGGTTTCTTTGATGACGATTCACCTTTCAAAAGGGTTGGAATTCCCGGTAGTACATTTGGTTGGGCTTGAAGAAAACCTGTTTCCTAGTTTTATGAGTTCTGCTACCAGAGAAGATCTGGAAGAAGAGAGAAGATTATTTTATGTAGCATTGACAAGAGCTGAAAAACAAGTATTCTTTTCATATGCTGTTTCGCGTTTCCAATGGGGAAAAATTACCGATGCAGAGCCTTCAAGATTCTTAAGTGAAATTGATGATGAATATATTGAATTCCTTAATCCTGCTTTGGAAAAAAGGTTTATTAATAATTCAGGAGTAAGATCCAATATCTTTGATGAGCATCCTTCCGAAATGAAATCTTTCAAAAAGGTTGAGAAAAAATCAATTGACAGAGGAGATACATCGAAACCGGCACCGGAAGTCAGAAAGTTGAAACCCGTAAGCACTGCTAAAATTATCAATCCAAGCGGAGCTTCTTCTCAGGATATTGAAGTAGGAGATAAAGTGAGACATGACCGTTTTGGGATAGGGGAAGTTAGTTTTCTGGATGGAACAGATCCTCAGAATATCAAAGCAAAAGTTATTTTCATCCATGAAGGAGAGAAAAACCTGATCCTGAAATATGCGAAACTGACTAAGATTTAATTTCAGAACAAAACAATATAAAACGAACGGATTCAATTTTTGGATCCGTTTTTTATTTAAACGTGAAGTTCGCAATGTTGCTCTCACACTATGTATATTTTTCATTCACGAAAGCGTTTCACTTAGCAGAGATGATTTTCCTTGCTGAACGAAGTGCCGTTGCGATCGTAAAATAATCACTAAATAAGAATTTCTTTGCGCTCATAGCGTTTTTTCAATATTTATTTTACCGTTAACCTTCCATAAAACAATGTTTTTTATGAATGTTTCCTTAAATTATCATAACTTTAAGTGAGGGATAGAAAGAAACAATAATAGTTTTTTACAAAAACAAAGTCTATCTATTTTGTAGACTAATAAATAAATTTTACATTTGCACCTTGTAAAAACATAAATGTTATCAAATTCTAAACTATGAAAAATAAGAAAACTATTCTTTCGGCCTCTGTTTTATTTTTCCTCGGCGTATTTACTTACGGACAGGAAAAAGACAGCATAAAAGCAAATAAAGACACCATAAAAACCAATACGGTAGAAGAAGTAGTCGTATTGGGTTCAAGAGCTGGAGCCAGATCTAAAGTAGACAGCCCGGTTCCTGTAGATGTATTCAATGTGAAAGAATCTTCAATCATCCTTCCGCAAACCAATATCGGACAGATTCTGAATGCGGTAGCGCCTTCTTTTACTTCTACTATTCAGACTAATTCCGATGGAACGGATCATTTGGATCCTGCACAGCTGAGAGGATTAGGACCGGATCAGGTTTTGGTTTTGGTGAATGGGAAAAGAAGACATACTTCAGCATTAGTGAATGTAAACGGAACACCCGGAAGAGGTACTGTAGGAACCGATTTGAATGCTATTCCGTCTTTCGCTTTAAACAGAATTGAAGTATTAAGGGACGGTGCTTCTGCACAATACGGATCTGATGCTATTGCCGGAGTAATTAACCTTGATCTGAAAAGAGACACCGGAAAACTGGCAGGACAGATTAGCTATGGAGGAAATTTAACGCCAACGGCTAATGACCATACAGGAGATTTTGACGGACAGAATATTCAGCTGGATTTGAACTATGGTAATAAAATAGGTACTAAAGGAGGTTTTTTTAATATTACCTGGTCTTCACAGTTCAGAAACCCAACATACAGAGCAGGAACTGAAAGTGGTCCTATTTATAATGCTTATAACGCCATTGAACAACGTGCTTTGAATGACGGAGTGAATCTTTCTTCTCTTTTTACAAATATCAACAATACTCCCAATTCACAACAGCTTGTAAATTATGTACATCAGTATGCGCAAAATGTAAGCTATTTCTCTCCGGATCTGCAAAATTCAATCCAGGGAGCCAATACCATTTCTGCGTTACAAAATGTTTTGAAATCGGCAAATTTCACCAGAGATCAGCTTAATTATATCACAGATCAGGAGCTGGCTTACAGAGGACAGACGAGAAAGGATTTTAATATGCAGGTAGGACAGTCTAAGCTTAATAATCACCAGCTTTTTGTGAATGCTGAAATTCCTGTAAGTGACAACTGGAAAGTGTATACTTTTGGAGGATATAGCTTAAGACACGGAACTTCCGGAGGGTTTTACAGAAGACCAAGCGAAAGCAGAACCTTTACAGGGTTATATCCTAACGGTTATCTTCCGCAGATCGGAACAGATATTCAGGATATTTCATTAGCAGCCGGGATCAAAGGGAAATGGGACGGCTGGAATATTGATTTCAGTAATACTTACGGACAGAATTCCTTTACCTATAATATTCAGAATACAGGAAATACCTCTTTGCGTTTTGCTTCACCAAGAGAGTTTAATGCGGGTGGACTGCGATTTTCTCAAAATACCATCAATTTAGATTTCTCTAAAAAATATGATGTATGGGAAGGAATCAACGTAGCATTTGGAGCTGAACACCGTTATGAGAATTTTAAAATTACTCAGGGTGAGGAAGCTTCCTATGCAACCTATGATGTTTCCGGAAATGTATGGAACGGAAATTCCGTGAGACCTACAGATTTCTTCGGAGCAGCGCTTCCCGGGGGATCTCAGGTATTCAACGGGTTTAAACCTGGAAATGCCGTAGATAAAAACAGACAGTCGGTAGCAGCCTATGCAGATGTTGAATTTAATTTTACCAACTGGTTACTGGTAGATGCTGCAGCGAGATATGAAAACTATTCGGATTTCGGATCGACTTTCAATTATAAACTGGCTTCAAGAATCAAGGTAGCCCCTAATTTCAATGTGAGATTTGCAGGTTCTACAGGGTTCAGAGCACCATCTATTCACCAGATTTATTATAACGTAACGTCTACATTGTTTACGAATAATCAACTTCTGGAAGTAGGAACTTTCAGTAATGATTCGCAGCTGGCAGGATTGCTGGATATGCCAAAACTGAAGCAGGAGACTTCAAAATCGGCAAGTGTAGGATTTACTTACAGAATCCCTGCTGTTGGACTTAGCTTTACTGCAGACGGATATTTCACGAGAATTGATAACCGTATTATTCTTACTGACCAGTTCCTGAGAGCAAGCGTTCCTCAGAAAGCACAGGAAGCTTATGATCAGTTAGGAATCAATGCCGCACAGTTCTTTACCAACGCCATTGATACTGAAACAAAAGGTTTAGATGTGGTAATCTCACATAATGCAAGATTCTCAGGATTTAAACTGGATAATAATTTTGCCATTAACCTTAATAAAACCAAGCAGGTAGGAGATATCCATTCTGCAGGACTTTTACAGTCGCCACAGCTTGAGAAAGTATACTTTTCTGAAAAATCAAGAGTGTATCTGGAAGAAGCCGTACCGAGAGTGAAAGCCAGTCTTTCGCACACGCTGTCATGGAAGAATGCAACTTTCTACCTGAGAAATACCTATTTCGGAAAAGTAACAGGCGCTGATATTATTGATGTGAATGGAGACGGAATCATTGATTTTAATGAGCACCAACCGATCGGAGATAAGATTATCACTGATTTATCTGCTGCTTATCAGTTTACTAAAAATGTAGGACTGACCTTAGGGGTAAATAATTTGTTTGATATTTATCCAACAAAAAACCTTACCGCTTCTACTAATAACGACCAATTCATCTATTCACGTTCCACTTCACAGTTTGGACAGAATGGAAGGTATGTTTTCGCAAGACTTAATTTCAATTTTTAAATAAAAACAAAAGATAATGCTTAAAAAAAACAGTTCAGAAATCCTGAACTGTTTTTCTTTATTTAATATGAATTAAACTTTTATTTTTGAACCATTAAGATGTAATAAGAGCTTAAGAGTATTAAGATAAGCTTCGCTTTTAGCTTAAGAATCAGAAAGATTCATCTTAACTATACTTATTTCTTTAATCATCCTAAATAGTTTTTCTTTATAAAATTTGAATTTTATCTTTCTACCAGCTCCTTCACGGGTTCACCATAATGATCAATTTCCGTGGTGTTGATTTTAAGCAGCTGATACCACTTGATGAAAGCTCCTATAAATACAACAAGCATAAGAGCCATTGCTGTTGCTGCTAAAACTGCGAGTAAATACTGTCCTTTTGGAATATAAATAGCGGTCACCTGAATATAGCCCGCCCAGAATGTAATTCCAGCCATAAAAACGCCGGGAATAGCCGAGCATAAAGCATATTTTCCTCTGTTCATCCTGATCAGCATTGTTGTACAGACAATGAGTCCGCAGGCTGCCAATAGCTGATTACTGATTCCAAATAATGGCCAGATGCTGTTTACATTTCCGGTATACACCAGATATCCCCAGGCAAAAGTGAAAAGAATACTGCTGATAATAATTCCCGGAATCCAGTTTTTATCATTGAATTTTGGAACTACTGACCCCAGCATTTCCTGTAAAAAGAAGCGTCCCACCCTTGTTCCCGCGTCAATAGCGGTAAGAATAAATACTGCTTCAAACATAATGGCGAAATTATACCAATAAGCTGTCAGCTGATCCATGTACGGGATTTTATTGAAAATATGAGCCATTCCTACAGCCAGAGATACAGCACCTCCGGTTCTGCCATAAAGATCAATCCCAATTTTCTGTGAGTAATAATCAATATCTACTCCGTGTAGTGACGGATGGGCTGCAAGAAATGAATCATAAGCTTCTTTTGGAGTATTGATGGCAAAATAATCACCAGGCATTAGCGTACAGGCAGCAATAAGTGCCATTAAGGCTACAAAACCTTCCACAAGCATTGCTCCATATCCAACGAAAAGAATTTCTCTCTCTTTGTTAAGCATTTTCGGAGTGGTTCCTGTTGCAATCACAGCATGAAATCCGGAAATAGCACCACAGGCAATTACAATGAAGATAAAAGGAAGTACAGGGCCGCCAATAATAGGGCCGCCACCATTCACAAAAGCTGTAATCGCAGGCATCTGTATCGTAGGATGAATAACAATTACCCCGATAGCCAGCATAATAATAGTTCCGATCTTTAAATAGGTTGAAAGATAATCTCTAGGAACTAAAAGAAGCCAAACCGGTAATACAGACGCAATAAAGCCATACAAAGGAATTGCAATTGAAATTGTTTTAATATCCCATGAAAATAAACCATTCATCGTAGGATTCTGCATGAGCGTATGTCCCCCGATAATTCCGGCAATCAGGAGGATTCCTCCAAGGATACTGGCAAACAGAACACTGTTCTTTTTATAACGCATAATCAGTCCCATAATGATGGCAATGGGCATGGTAATTACAACGGTAAAAAGAGACCATGAAGCCTCATGCATTGCATTGATACAAGCCAGAGACAATCCTGCCAATGTGAGAATCAAAATAAAAAGGATGGCAAAACCTGCTACAGTTCCTGTTGTTTTTCCGATTTCTTTAGAGGCGATAGTCGCAAGACTCTGTCCTTTATGCCTTACTGAAGCAAAAAGTACGATCATATCATGTACTCCGCCACCCAGTACGCATCCTATCAGTATCCATAAAGCGCCGGGAAGATATCCGAACTGTGCTGCAAGAACAGGCCCTACCAAAGGTCCGGCAGCAGCAATAGCGGCAAAATGATGTCCGAAAAGTACATTTTTATTGGTTGCAACATAATCTTTACCATCTGCAAATTCCACGGCAGGGGTGGTATTCTGGTCGTTAAGCCGGAGGACTTTATTGGCAATAAAAATACCATAGAAACGGTAAGCTATCGCAAAAATAAGAACAGATACAAATATGAGAGTAAGCGCATTGATATTGTTTAAAGATTCCATATTGCTTATTTTTATTGATAAATAACTAATTGATTGGTGTTTTTGTTGTTAATAATTTAAATAATAGCCAAGGTAATTAATTCTCAATGAAAAAATATCAATATGTATATCAATCTAGCAAATTTGTTGTCGAAATGTATTTTATTGTATTGATTTGTAGTTGTTTGTATTATGATTTGACAGGTGAATGTATATTACTTCTTTTGTGAAAGAACAAAATCTACCATTTCATCAGTAATTTTGTCCAGATAAGCTTTATCAGTTGTTCCAAAACCATGTACTCCGCCATCAACGACGATCAGGGAGTTCTGTATTTTGGCTCTGTTTAATTTTCTGTGAAGTTTTTTAGATTGGTTTAACGGAACAATTTTGTCATTATTGCCCTGAACAATTAAAGTTGGAACTCCTTCCGAAACAAAATTAACTGGAGATAGGGTTTTAAGGTAATCAATAGCTCTGTCCTGATCTTTTCTGATATCATATCCGGAAATTCCTTTCACCAGATTTTCCTGTAAACCGACAATCTTTTTTGACATCAACCCGATCATTCCTACCGGAATTGTTCCTAGTCTTGTATGGAAAAGTTTGTTGAGATCAGCAGGACCATAATGATCAATTACATAATTTACTTTGGCAGAATAAGACGAAAGCTCCGGACTTCCCAGATAGGTATTGTCGGGAGTATAAGCCGCCATCAGGGAAAGGTGAGCTCCAGCTGAAGCTCCGAACAGACCTATATTATGGGTATCGAAATGATATTTATCTGCATTTTTTCTTACCCATCTGATAGCATCTTTGGTATCTTCCAGAGGCAATGGAAAATGAGTACTGTCATTCAGCAGTGTATAATTAATGCTGATCACGGCATATTGCTTTGCCAATAATTTTTCAACAGTGGTTTCCAGATAATTGTCTGCATGAACTACTTTATCGCCTTCAATCCATCCGCCTCCATGAACATAGATCAGTACAGGTATTTTTTCAGTGGAAACATTTTTAGGAATATATAAATCCAGAGCAAGAGGTTTTCCTTTTTTATTGGTTTTATATACAATATCCTCAGACAGATTGGCTATATTAGGAAGTACTGTACTTTTTACTGGAGGTGTTTTAACCTGTACTTGTGAAAAGTTCTGGGAAAAAAATAAACTAGAAAAACCTAAGAATAAAACAAAAAACAGGTTTGTAAAAAACCTGTAGATTGATATGTTGTTTATCGATGAATTCATAATAAATTTTTAAGGATGTGTTATTTTACTAACTCCTCAAAAAGCTTACCAAAAGTAGTATTCAGATCTTTAGATTTCCCCGGATGAGGTCTTGAGGTCTGTACCACAGAACTTCTTACAGCCGTAAGCCAGCGGAAGCGTTCCGGAATATCCAGAAAAGCAATAGGCCCGCCATCTTTATCTCCATTCGCAATTTTCTGAAAGCTTTCCAGATTGTGGATAATATCATCATAATCAAGCTTACTGTGCATCAGTTTGAATTTGTCCGGACACAAATAGAATTCCGCTTTGATGAATTTTTCTTTCTTAGAAAACATCACCAGTCCGATATTGAAAAACTCTTCTCTTTCAACTTTGGGCACCAGGCGTATTACCGCATATTCATATATTTTATCCTCTTGCATTTTTCGCTTCGTTTACAAAGATTTGAGAATTTTCTAATCTGGTTTTCATAAATTGAAAATAGATCTCACGGATTTCATCGGGTGTTTCATCGGCATCATTCCAATGCAACCAGTCTTCAGGAATCATATTGACAATTTCTCTGAAAAGAGCATCATTCAGGATTCCATGAGCAAATTGATCTGCTTCGTCAAGCATTTTTGCTTTAGGAAGAAGAACATGGTCTTTCACATATTTGAAAGGTGTCTTTGCTGCTGCATCAAAATTCTGCCATGAGTGGTGGAAATAGAATGAAGCACCATTATCAATGATCCAAAGTTCTTTATGCCACATGAGCATATTGGTGTTCTTAAAAGTACGGTCGATGTTGGTAATGAATGCATCCAGCCATACTATTTTTGAAGCCAGGAGCGGATCTACACTTACTCCCGGGTCATAGGTAATAGAACCGGAAAGATAATGCAGCCCGAGATTCAGGCCTTCAGAATGTTTCAGAAGATCCTGTATTTCTTCATCGGCTTCCGTTCTCCCAAAATCAGCATCAAGATTTACAAAAACTAATTCAGGAATTTTAAGTCCTAAAGCTTCCGTAATCTTTCCGCCTATAAGTTCGGAGATCAGCATTTTTACTCCATGGCCTGCACCACGGAATTTTAATACATACTTGAAATCATCATCAGCTTCTGCCAGGGCGGGAAGAGATCCTCCCTCTCTCAGTGGCAGAATGTAACGCATCACGGTTACAGTTCTTAAATTCTGCATGAAGCAAAAATAAGGTTATTTTTTAATTATTTTTTTAGTGAACTCCTTTTCATCTGTTTTATATTGAAGGAAATAAACTCCACTCGTTAAATGCTGAAGTGAAATACGGTAGCCAGTCTCTGTCTTATTCAAATGATAAGGCATGATTTTTCCTGAAGCTTCAGTAAGTGAAATTACTTCAAATTTCTTTTTAGAAACAATGTCAATATGTTCCAGAGCCGGATTTGGATAAATTTGAATTCCATTCTCCATTAGTGTTTCTGTGGTATTTAATGTGCTTACAACCACCAGTTTCGTTTTGGTCGTAGTCGCTCCACACGCATCTGTTGTAAGTTTTACATTATAATTTCCGCCTGTAGTATAGGTGTGTGCCGGATTTTCCAGGGTAGAAGTCGTTCCGTCACCAAAATCCCATGAATAGTTGGCTGCATTCTGTGTGGTATTGGTAAATTGAACGGTTCCTGCTCCATTCATCTGATAGGTGAATCTGCTGTGAACATCATTGTTCGTTACATACCATTTACCAGGCTGATTATACACCTCTGTTTTAACAATATCTTTAATCAATTGAGCATGTGCCGGACTAAGGTTCCCGTTAAAAGGAATTTGTGTGGGATCTTTTTTAAATATAATAGTGTAAAATGTATATGCTGCAGCCATAGAACCCATGTAACTCGGATGTGATTCGTCCTGATCATACAATTCAATAGTCGGATTCTGTTCTCGGATCGTTCTCCAAACCTTGCCTACGGGAGAGATAATCCCTTCATTATTCATTGCCATTTCCATGTAGCGTGCATAGATCAAATCATCCATTCCCTGATATGTACAGACTGACGGCCAGCCCGGGCAGATGGTTCCATCTCCATTTTTACGGCCCCAGGTCATATAAAATATTACATTTCCACATGCATTTGCATTTTTAAAAAGATTTGAAAGTTGAAGAGCAAAAGGATATACCTCGTTTTGAACCTGAGAATAAGGAAATGATGGCAGCTGGCTTTGTTCCTGCAATACCACGTAATCCCAGTTTCCTTGATTCATGTCTGAAGCAACATTGGGATTATTGGCATGGTTCTGTAGGGTAGCACCTCCCGGAGTCTGGCTATGATGTTCCAGTACATCTCCGTTAGAAGCCGCAATACTTTGGATAAGCCCGGGCAGATTATTAACATACGTGTAGCTGTTTCCAATAAAGAAAACCCTTTTGGTGGTCTGACTGAGGAGTAAAGAAAAAGTAATTAAAAATAAAAAAAGTAGAGTTTTTTTCATAAATTTCAGTTTAGATTATGGTTATAAATATAAATATTATTAAACAAAATTTAATTATATTATGAATTTGATTATTGAAAAGAATATATACTTAGAAAATAAAGAAACAAAAGGTTTTCTTGCTGATATTTTTTATAAAGACACCACAGAAAAACTTCCCCTGATCATATTTGTTCACGGATATAAAGGGTATAAAGATTGGGGAGCCTGGAATCTGATGGCTGAAAAATTTGCAGAAGCAGGTTTTTTCTTCGTTAAGTTTAATTTTTCCCATAATGGAACTACGGTTGCTGATCCGCTAGACTTTGCAGATCTTGAAGCCTTTGGTCATAACAATTATTCTAAAGAGCTTTCTGATCTTGGTGTGGTCATTGATCATTTTAGTGGGAATCCTCATGTGGATGGGGAAAAGATTGTTTTGATAGGACATAGCAGAGGAGGAGGGATTTCTATTATTAAAACCTTTGAAGACGAGAGAATCAACGGATTGATTACATTGGCCAGTGTAGATACTCTAGATCGTTTTCCAAAAGGAGAAGCTTTTGAGAACTGGAAAAATAATGGAGTATATTATGCGCTGAACGGACGTACGAAGCAGGAAATGCCTCATTATTATCAGTTTTATGAAGATTATGAGAATAATATTCATCGTTTTGATGTAGAGCGGGCTACAGAAATGGCTAAAGCTCATATGTTGATTATTCATGGAACAGACGATGAAGCGGTAGAGGTGAAACAGGCGGAACACCTTCATATTCTTCACCCGAATTCTGAACTGTTTCTGATTGAAAATGCCAACCATACCTTCGGAGCAAAAGAACCATGGACAGAAAAAGATCTACCAAAGGATCTGCATACTGTAACCGAAAAGTGTATTGATTTTATCAAGGAAAAATTGAAATAAAACAGATAAAATGCCGTTATTATAAATTAACCACCATATCAGTATAATTATGAAAAAAGTTATTGCGGGCGCATTTGCGCTTACATTGTGTGTCGTTTCCTGTAAAAAAGAAACTAAAACAGAATCTTCAACAAGCATAGATACTCTGGCTACAGTAATGCCTAAAGATTCCGTGTCCACTCCAAAAAATGACTCTGTTGCACCACCACCTTCTGCTACATCTGCTCGGATTATTACTAAAAATGTAGGGAAATATCCTCATGATATTAAATTTTTTGAAGATAAAAGTATTACAGAAAGACTGAAAAAGTTGGTAGGAGCTCAATATGATGAAATGGTAAAGAATTTCAATGTAGAAAGTCCTGTGGCTTCGGAAAATGGAATTTATAAACTGACAGGATGTAAGCAGCACGACTGTCCAGGATATGCTACAAGTATTTTTTACGATGCTAAAAATGACAATCTGAATGTTTCCATTGATAAAAATGGTAAGATAACAGACTTTGCTGAAAAAGGAAAAATTGTTGTTTCCGAAGCATTGAAAGCGAAGTAGTATAAGTTGGGAAGCTGGAAGATAGAAGCTGGGAGCTATTGACGTTTTTCCTATCTATTGAAATCAAATATCTATGGACTTCCAGCCTCAAGCTTCTGGCTTCCCGCATACAATAAAAAAGAGCCTGAAATTTCAGGCTCTTTTTTATTGTATAGTGAGTAAAACCCACGCTTCTTCAACTTTGCTGTCCAGAAGTAGTTTCTGAACCTCTATGTGAATGTTTTCATCAGCATGGAAGTTACCCGCAGGTAACACCTCTGTATTGGCAAGCATCCCAAGATCGTTTCCTGTAAATACTTTGCTGTATTTGATAGAATCAGGCAGCAGATCAAAACCAATTCCTTTTGTGACCAAAGGTTTCGGTACTTCAAAAAGGCTGTTTTCATTGCTTCTGGAATACCAGTTGCTGCCTAAACGGGCTACCATATCCAGTTTTTTCTGATCCAGATTTCCTGCTTCATTCAGATATTCTTCTCTGATGTGGATTTTCTGAACTTCACAGATCACCAGATTTCCGGCACCACCCTGATCTCCCAATGGTTTTACCTCTAAAACTTTACATTCAAAGTTGACAGGACATTCTTCAATCAGTTTAGGCTGTACAAAATCTGCATCCTTCATGGTAAGTCCGGATTTGATAAATTCATTGACTCCGGTTTCATATTCTGTAGAAGCTAAAGATATCTGTTGTACAATTGGGAAATTCACTGTTCCAATGACTACTTCGGGTACTTCAAGAACATTTTCCAGTGTATGTTTAGTCGTATTGTCACGAACTCTCCTTGATGGTGAAAAGATCAGGATAGGTGGAACAGTACTGAACATATTAAAAAAACTGAACGGAGATAAGTTATTATTGCCGTCTTTATCTACAGTGGAAGCCAGTGCAATCGGACGTGGTGAAACGGCAGTCTGCATGATGGTCTGTAGTTGTACGGAGGTTATCTCGGAAGGGATTACTGTTTTCATATTTTATTTAACCACAAAAGGCACAAAAGTTTTAAGTAAAATAGCTTTAATCTTTAAAGTTTAAAAAAGCATATCATAATATTGATTCACAAAGGTTTCCTGTCCTTCGTAATATAGATTTTTTACATTAAAATTGACTAAAATGCCTTTGGGTTTCTTCATTAAATTAATATAGTTAAGAAGTTGAGCTTTATGAATATCATTAAGCTTTGCCACTGACTTTAATTCTACCACAATTAAGTCTTCAATTAAAAAATCACAAAAGAAATCACAGTTAATTTCTTTTCCTTTATAATGTACCGGAACTTTCAATTCGGATTTAAAATTAATATTTCTTAATCTAAATTCTTCTTCCAGACATTTATGATATACGCTTTCCAATAAACCAGGCCCTAAAACTTTGTGGACTTCTATACAAGCACCATTTATTTTATAGGTAAGATCTGTTAAATATGACTGCGTAATCATAATTCCTTTTGTGACTTTTGCGGTAAAAAATTAAAGGGTTGGAATAATTTTACCGGAAACTTCTCCGAAACCTACTCTTATACCGTCTTTTTCAGCCCATGCTTTCATGGTAACCGTATCATTGTCTTCGATGAATTTTCTTTCTTCTCCGTTGCTTAATGATAAAGGATTCTGTCCTCTCCATGTAAGCTCAAGCATAGATCCGAAAGATTTTGGATCACTTCCGGAAATAGTACCGCTGGCATATAGGTCTCCTACTTCTACATTACATCCGTTTACGGTGTGGTGTGCCAGTTGCTGGGTCATATTCCAGTACATGTGTTTGTAGTTGCTTTCACAGATCAGGTTCTGATCTCCGTTTTCAGGCTGAATATATACCTCAAGGTTGATATCGTAGTTTTTATCACCTTCGAATTTTAAATACTCCAATACTTCAGGATCCTGAGTTGGAGAAGTTGTTCTGAATGGTTCCAAAGCTTCAAGGGTAACTACCCATGGAGAAATAGATGAACCGAAGTTTTTGGCAAGGAAGGGCCCTAGTGGAACATATTCCCATGACTGGATATCTCTTGCAGACCAGTCGTTGAAAACTACCATTCCGAAGATGGCATCTTCAGCATCTTTAGTAGAGATACTTTCTCCCATCTCTGTATTTCTGTTGAGGATGAAAGCCATTTCCAATTCAAAGTCAAGCTGTTTGCAAGGTCCGAAAACAGGTTTCTCCACATCTGCAGGTTTCATCTGACCTTTCGGACGGTTGATCTCAGTTCCGGAAACTACGATAGAAGAGGCTCTTCCATGGTAACCTACCGGTAAATGTTTCCAGTTTGGCAATAGAGCATTTGCAGGGTCACGGAACATTTTTCCTACGTTGGTAGCATGTTCAATGCTACTGTAGAAATCGGTGTAGTTCGGGATGTGAACAGGCATCATCATTTTTACTTTATCCAGATCATAGAAAGCTTCTTCAATGGTTTTCTGATCTTTTGATAAAATAGACCCTTCCTGTAATAATGTTTGAATTTTGGTACGAACAGCATTGGTAACCGGTTTACCCAGTTCGATAAATTCATTGATGGTATACGCTTCAAAAACATTGTCGTCTAATCCTTCAATATCTTCAAAATAACCAAGATCGTACAACGTAGCAAGATCAATTACCTGATCTCCGATTCTTGTACAGCATCCGATATATTCTTTGTTAAAAACTGCGACTCCGAAAGGAATATTGTGTATAGAAAAATCCGAATTTGAGGAATAGTCTACAAATGATTTCATAAGTTTAGATTTTAGTTAGATTAAAGATCCTCCAGAGTAATTCCCCGGAACATTTATTTTGTCTTTTTTGAGTAAGATGCTTCATCAATCCATCTGTCTCTGGTATTGACATCGATGAGGTACAGAATATTATCCTGTTGTGTCAGCAATAAGGTTTTGGTGACAGGCATTGGGATTTTTTTATTTTCAAGCATATCTGCCCGTAAAGAAATAATATTTTTTTTTCTGATAATATCTCCGGTGAAAACATTAGAGCTGGTTTCTCCTGTTGCTTTATCATCGAAAACTTCTACATAAGTGGCATTATTCCCTTTGATTATAATAAAGTCCCGTTCTGTATGATCGGCTTCATCTTTAATGAAAACAAACTTTTTGTTGTCAATATTTACATTTTCAAGATGCTGATTGATGCCTTTTCTTTGCTCAAGTCGATTAAGGATTTCATTCAGGGTTCCATACTGAGCTTGAAGTCCCAGTGTTCCCAGAAGGAAAATTCCTATTAAAAGTTTTCTCATATAGTGTGTTTTATAAAAAAGTTTTGCCAGAATACTGTATCCTGACAAAACTTATATTTTTTAATGTAAAATTAAAGATTACCTCTTCTTTCCTGTTCTCTCTCTAATGCTTCGAACAAAGCTTTGAAGTTTCCGGCACCAAAACTCTGTGCACCGTGTCTTTCAATAATTTCGAAGAATAGAGTAGGACGGTCTTCTACGGGTTTTGTAAAAATCTGTAACAAGTATCCTTCTTCATCATGATCAATAAGTATACCTAAATCCTGAAGTTTTTTAAGATCTTCATCAATATGACCTACTCTTTCAGGAACCATATCGTAATAAGCCTCTGGTGGAGCAGAAAGGAATTCAACACCACGTTTTTTCAATTCCGTTACGGTGTGGATAATATCTTTCGTGGCTACAGCAATGTGCTGTACCCCTTCACCTTCATAGAAATCAAGGTATTCTTCTACCTGAGATTTCTTTTTACCCTCTGCGGGCTCGTTGATAGGGAATTTTGCATATCCGTTTCCGTTTGACATTACTTTAGACATCAATGCAGAATATTCTGTGTTGATCTGCTTGTCATCAAAAGAAAGGATGTTTACAAACCCCATTACTTTTTCGTACCATTCTACAGTTGGGATCATTCTGTTCCAGTCAACATTTCCTACACAGTGGTCTACATATAATAAACCTGCTTCTTCAGGCTTATAATCACTTTCCCACTTTTCATATCCAGGCATGAAAGCTCCGTTGTAATTTTTTCTTTCCACAAACATGTGAACGGTTTCTCCATACGTGTAGATACCGGACATTCTTACCTCACCATGCTCATCAGTTAACGTTACAGGCTCTAAATAAGGTTTTCCTCCTCTTTTAGTTGTTTCTTCGAAAGCTGCATAAGCGTCATCTACCCAAAGTGCCAAAATTTTTACTCCGTCACCATGTTTTTTTACGTGCTCGCTGATAAGAGAGTCAGACTTTAGTCCGGTAGTTAATACCAATCTGATTTTTCCCTGTTGAAGCACATAAGATGCGCGGTCTCTTACTCCTGTTTCAGGACCGGCATAAGCTACAGACTGAAAACCGAAAGCGGTTTTGTAATAATGGGCAGCCTGTTTTGCATTTCCTACATAAAACTCAATATAATCTGTACCGTTAATCGGTAAGAAATTTTCTGCTTGAGCTATTTTCTCGGCAAATGTAAGTGTTGACATATTTTCTCTTTTACTTTTATTTTATTGGTATGCAAATTACAAAATTCTTAGATATCGCGAAAATATTACCACGGATTCATTGAATATATTTAACATAACGTTAAAGAAGAGTTTACTTAAGTATATTTAAGTTTCTTAAGTTTAAAATAGGCTGACTACATTTGTTATACAAAAGACAAATGAAAAAAATATTTCGAAACATGAAAGCCGTAGAGAGTATCTACGGCTTTCTTATTTTAGATAGTCTCAATTTTTCTGTTGAGCATTCCTGCATCGGGATTATAATTATCCCAGATCTTCCAGGTGTTATTTATTTTTTTTATAAAATAGATTTGGGTACTCAGCTGATTCACAAAATGTTCCTCTCCTGTTTCTCCCACTTTGAAGAGAAGATTCCAGAATTCCTGGGATTCTAATATTTTTTTATCGGGCTCATCGGTAACAACGTGTATATCAAAAACTTCGTAGTTGGATCTGTTGTTTTTGGTTACCAGATGAAAATCTTTATCACACAGCTCTTTACTGAATTGTGAAGCCCTTTCCAAAAAAGGAGAATCATCAAACACCAGACCTTTTAAGATTTCCGTATTATGGGTGGGAAACAGTTTGTAAAACTCAAAAGCTGCTGCACAGTAATCGTACACCATCTGGGTAAGATAGGACTGATCATCAGTTTCCTCATCGCCCTGTTTCTTGTATCTTATCGTAAGAATATAATCGTTAAGGTCCTTGTATCCTAAAAAAATACATATTTTATCCAGTGTTTTCAGAAACCTGAGATCACTATGGGTTTTATCCTGGTAATCGTTTTCAAAAAAACGCTGAAGAGTAACATGGGAAATCGTATTTCCAATTTCAAATTTCTTTCCTCCTTTCAGTTCCTCTGCTTCAGAAAGCTCATCCTTAATAATTTCAGAAAGAATAATATAATGGCTTCTCTTCCATTCATTCACATTCCCCAAAACAGAATTCCTTACCTTGGAATGCTTTACCACTTCTTCTCGTATCGAATTATATATAGTTTTCAATTTCCTTGTTTTTGAAAGAGTTTTATCAAATATACTGCCAAATTATTAATGTTTTTTGATCATTATATGGTGATGAATTCAAAATTTATTTTTAAGTCCCCGGTTAAAAAACCGTTTTGAGGTCTTTTATGATTGATTGTCAATGTTTAAATCTTTCAAAAGCAGCTCTCTCCAGCATTTCTCTGTCATCCGGGTGGGCTATACTGATGAGCTCCTGTGCTCTCTGGCGGAGATTTTTACCATACAGGTAAGCTGTTCCGTATTCAGTAACGACATAGTGGATATGACCTCTGGTTGTTACTACACCAGCTCCCTGTTTAAGAAAAGGAACGATTCTGGAAATTCCTTTTTTCGTTCTTGCGGTAATGGCTATGATAGGTTTTCCATCGTCACTTAAAGCGGCTCCACGCATAAAGTCCATTTGACCTCCGATTCCGCTGTATTGCATGGTTCCGATAGAATCTGCACATACCTGTCCCGTAAGGTCTATTTCAATGGCGGAATTGATGGCTACCATTTTCTTGTTTCTCATGATATTGATCGGGAAATTGACTTCACTTACATCTCTGAACGCAAACACGGTATTGTCATCCACATAATCATAGAGTTTTCGGGTTCCGAAACAGAAACTTGTTATGGTTTTGTTATCGTTGTAGCCTTTGTGCTTATTGTTGATTACATCATCCTGAATAAGGTCGATAACACCGTCACTCAGCATTTCTGTATGGATTCCAAGGTCTTTATGGTTGGTAAGACATTTCAAAACAGCATCTGGAATTGTACCAATACCCATCTGAAGGGTAGATCTGTCTTCAATCAGCTCAGCAACATTTTTTCCAACAAGCATTTCTTCAGGCCCAACTTTTGAGCCATAGTCTACTGTTGGAAGCTCTTCTTCATGCCAAACGAGTTTGTGGATTCTGCTGATATGGAGCATCCCGTCACCATGGGTTCTGGGCATTCTTGGATTGACAATGGCCACAATAATCTTGGCTGTATCCACGGCTGCTCTTGCAATATCCACAGAAGTTCCCAGTGTACAGAAACCATGTTTATCCGGTGGAGAAACTGTGACGATCGCTACATCCAGTGGTAAAATATTTTTTCTGAATAAAATAGGAATTTCACTTAGAAAGACAGGCACAAAGTCTCCTCTGTCAGAATTTACAGCATCACGTACAGGAGTGGAAACAAATAATGAATTGATGAAAAAGCTGTCTTTGTACTGGGGTTTTGCAATTTCCACATTTCCCTGCTGGGTAATAGAAACCATTTCCACATTTTGTAATCGTCCAGCCTGTCTTGCCAGTTCATCAATCAGATAATTGGGAGTACAAGCACTGCCGTGGAAAAATACACGGTTTCCACTTTTTATCGTATATATTGCCTCTTCTGCACTGATGTAATTATTCATATTTTATCTTTTTTAAAAGGGTGTTAAGAGTATTTTTCTGCCTCAAAAAATACTTCTATTCTTTCAAAGATAATCTTTATAATAATACATTTTCAAATATTTTAAAGATATTGGAAAGACATTTATCATATAGGATGGATGGAACTAAACTAAAAAATAAAGAACCAAATGCATTGGCATTCAGTTCTTTTTGTTTATCATTTTATTGTAAGAATCTTACAAATATTTTAAGTGTATGATAATTATATTTTTATCATGTATTATAAACCATAAAGTCTTTTACATACGCATACCGTATGAGTCGAATTTTCCGGATTATAGCAAAAATCTTCAGGAAATGCTTCTACAAACTGATTCATAAGTTGAATACAAACGACACGTGTTGGATTATCTCCTCCTTTTACATTTTTCAGCTCGTTTCTCTTCATTTTTTTAAGATTTTTCATAAGTTATTATTGTTTTTAGTTTTTCCTACTCGTATAGCTTTTCGGAGTACGCTTTTAAAATCTTTTAAATTTAAAAATTAATTCCGAAATATATAATTTATTCCAAAAAATAATTATTTATTCTTAAAAAAACCGCCATTAAACTTAAATAAAGTAAATGGGCGGTTAATTATTTTTAAACTTTGCTTAAAAGCGGGTTAAAGGGCAGTTTCAACAGCTGTTTTCTGCTTCATACTTCCGGTTTCTGAAAATCGAATATGCCAGCTGAAAGCTTCCTGCAGCAAATGAGGAGTATGACCTCCTTTTTCGCAGGCTCTGTCGAAATAAGATTGTAATTCTTCTTTATAGTCCGGATGAACGCAATTGTCGATAATATTTTGTGCTCTTTCTCTCGGTGCCAAACCTCTTAAGTCTGCCAATCCCACATCTGTTACCAGAATATCCACATCATGTTCTGTATGATCGGTATGAGATACCATTGGGAGAACGTGAGAAATATTATTGCCTTTTGATGCTGCCTGAGTCACAAAAATACTTAAATAAGCATTTCTTGCGAAGTCTCCGGAACCTCCAATTCCATTCATGATTTTTGTTCCTCCGATATGGGTAGAGTTTACGTTTCCATAAATATCGAATTCAATAGCAGTATTGATGGCTATTACTCCCAATCTTCGGATCAATCCCGGAGTATTGGAAATATTCTGAGGTCTTAGAACAAATTTGTCTTTATATTTTGAAAGATTTCCCAGGACTCTTTCATAACATTCCTGAGATACGGTAATGGATGATGCGGAGGCGAAACTCAGTTTACCGGAATCTATCAGATCAAATGTACTGTCCTGAAGTACTTCGGAAAACATCGTCAGATCATAAAAATTACTGTCTTTGAATCCTGTAAGAACCGCGTTGGCTACTTTACCGATACCTGCCTGAAGAGGAAGCAATCGGTCTGTAAGGCGTCCCAAAAGAACTTCATTTTCAAAGAAGGCAAGAAGGTGTTTGGCGATGGCTGTTGTCTTTTCATCCGGTTCTGCGATATCTGCCGGGCTGTCTTTACGATTGGTAAATACAATAGCCTCAATTTTTTCAGGGTCAACAGGAATGCTTTTTCGCCCGATTTTGTTCCATGAGGCAACAATAGGAATAACATTTCTGTACGGATAATCTTCTGCCTGGTAGATATCATGGATACCATATACTTCTTCAGGAACCTCTGTATTGATTTCAATGATGACTTTCTTAGCCAAAGCAGCAAAAGTCACGGAATTACCTACAGAAGTGGTCGGAACAATGCTTCCGTCTCTTTCAATATAGGCAGCTTCAATAATGGCTACATCTATGCTCTGAAGATTTTTGGTGTGGAGAAGCTCGGCACTTTCGCTTAAATGCTGGTCGATGAAGAGAATCTCACCGCTGTTAATTTTGTTTCTTAAGATTGGATCTACCTGAAACGGCATTCTTTTCTTCAGAACATTGGCCTCTGCCAGTTTCCCGTCGGTGCCGTGTCCCAGTGAAGCTCCGGTCATCAAAGTGACTTTCAGGTCTTCTGTTTTTCCTCTTTCTGCAAGTGCCGGCAAAATAGCCTTGCTGTCACCTGCTTTTGTAAAGCCGCTGGACCCAATGGTCATACCGTCTTTAATGATTTTTACAGCGTTTTCAGCTGTGGTTACCTTTTGGTGTAAACTTTCTAATCTGATTCTTTCTAACATGTAATATTGATTTTGTTTTAAACCACCATTACTTAGGATGCGTTATGAAAAATAATGATGGTTAAATATGTTAACCATACCTTACAAATTTACAAAAAAAGACGCTTTAAATAAAGGATTTAAAGCGTCTTTTGTATGTATTCAGTAATACTTTTTTGATAATTTTACTGTTTTATTCTAACCATGAAGTTTTATAAGAAGGATCTTCTACTTTTAAAGCTTCTTCAGTAATTTTTAAAGGACGGAAAGGGTCTACCATTACGGCATATTCTTCCGTGAATTTTTTACCGATACTTCTTTCCATAGCACCAGGGTGAGGTCCGTGTACAATTCCTCCCGGGTGAAGGGTGAAATCCATCAGATCAATATGGTTACGGCTCATGAAATCTCCTTCTGTATAGAACAATACCTCATCAGAATCAATATTGGAGTGGTTGTATGGTGCCGGAATTGCCTGTGGATGATAATCATACATTCTTGCGCAGAATGAACATACTACGAAATTATGTCCTTCAAAATTCTGGTGAACCGGTGGTGGTTGGTGAATTCTTCCGGTAATCGGTTCGAAATTTTTAATATTGAATTTATAAGGATAAAAATAGCCGTCCCAGCCTACCACATCGAACGGGTGAGTAGCATAGATGAAGTCGGTAATCTGGTTTTCTTTTTTAACTTTAATCAGGAATTCTCCTTTTTCATCGATAGGTTCTTTATAAGTAGGAGCAATCATATCTCTCTCACAGAATGGAGAATGTTCCAATAGCTGCCCGAATTCATTTCTGTATCTTTTCGGAGTATAAATAGGAGAATGGCTTTCTAATACAAAAAAGACTGTATCATCAGATTTCAGTTCTACCTGATAAATGGTTCCTCTCGGAATAATAAGATAATCTCCGGTTACAAATTCAAGATCACCTACAAATGTTTTTAAAATCCCAGTTCCGTTATGAACATACAAAAGCTCATCACACTCAGCATTTTTGTAGAAATAATCCATCGATTTTCTTGGCTTTGCCAATCCCATTTTCAGATCGTTGTTCATCAAAAGGATCTTTCTGCTGTCCATGAAATCGTCTTCAGGAGTGACGTTCATTCCCTTAAACATTCTCGGAGCAACATTTTTTTCCACAGCGATTTTGGGAGTAACATCTTTCGGTTCACCGATAGATTTAATCTGAGTAGGGCGGTGGATATGATATAACAGTGAAGAAATACCATGGAAGCCTTCTGTTCCGAAAAGCTGCTCATAGTAAAATTTATCTTCCGGAGACTTAAAGATCGTATGCCTTTTTGGTGGGATATTTCCCAATTGATGATATCTCATTTTACTTTGATATGTAGTTTCTCAAATTTAATCATTTTTCACGAATTGGCTCAACCTATATTTTTAGATTAAGTTTTGTATTTGAAAAATAATTGTTAGATTTGTCTAACAATTTTAATTTCATGAAACGAATATTATTTTCTATTACTTTTTTATCAACCTATTGTTTTGCGCAGGAGACAGACAGTTTGAGTTTACAACAGACTAAAAATCTGGATTCTGCAAAAGTTATGAAGAGGGAATTCAAGACAAGTAACATTGAGGATGTAGTGGTTACCGGTACCATAAAACCGATGAGCAGGTCTAAAAGTCCTGTTGCCGTAGAGATCTACAGCCAGAAATTCTTTCAGAAAAATCCTACTCCCAGCATTTTTGAGGCGATTGCGATGGTAAACGGAGTAAAACCTCAGCTGAACTGTTCCGTGTGTAATACGGGAGATATTCACATTAACGGATTGGAAGGACCTTATACCATGATTCTGATTGACGGAATGCCAATTGTAAGTTCACTATCTACAGTGTATGGCCTGAGTGGGATTCCCAATAGTCTGGTAGACAGGATTGAAGTAGTGAAAGGGCCAGCTTCGTCAATTTATGGCTCTGAAGCAATGGGAGGAGTGATCAATATTATCACCAAAAATGCTTTGACTGCTCCTAAATTAAGTGTGGACCTGATGACATCGAGCTGGTTTGAAAATAATCTGGATCTTTCTACCAAGTTTAATGTAGGGAAGAATGCCGCTTCATTATTAAGTTTAAATTATTTCAGTTTTCAGGAAAGAATAGATCAGAATAAAGATAATTTCACGGATGCCACTTTACAAAGCAGAATTTCCGTATTCAACAAGTGGAACTTTAAGAGAAAAGAAAACAGACAGGCAAGTTTTGCTTTGAGGTATCTGTATGAAGACCGTTTTGGTGGAGAAATGCAATGGAATAAATCTTTCCGTGGAAGTGATGAAGTGTATGGAGAAAGTATTTACACCAACAGGGCAGAAGTTTTTGGTTTGTATGAATGGCCAATGAAAGAGCATATCGTGACTCAGTTTTCTTATAATTATCATGATCAGAACTCTTTTTATGGATCCAATCCTTTCAATGCAACACAAAAGGTAGCTTTTGTACAGACCTATTGGGACAGAAGCTTCGGAAAGCATGATATCACGGCCGGGCTTACTTTCAAAAGAACTTTTTATGATGACAACACTCCGGGAACTTTAGCTTCAGACGGAATTACCAATGCTCCGATGAAATCTCCAATCTGGGGAGCTTTTATCCAGGATCAGTGGGAGATTAACGATAAAAATACTTTGTTGCTTGGATATCGATATGACTATGATAAAGTACATCATTCTGTACATTCACCGAGATTAGCATGGAAGTTTTCACCCAATCCGTATCACACTTTACGTTTTAATTTTGGAACAGGATTCAGAGTGGTGAATTTATTTACTGAAGATCATGCTGCACTGACAGGCTCAAGGGAAGTTGTGGTAAAATCTGATCTGAAACCGGAAAGATCGGTGAACGGAAACCTGAACTATATCTGGAAAATCCCTGTAGGAAACCGAATGGTGAATCTTGATGCATCTGCATTTTATACTTATTTCAGTAATAAAATTGTGGGTGATTTTGATTCAGATCCTAATAAAATTATTTATGATAATCTTCACGGATACGGAATTTCAAGAGGTGCTTCTTTGAATGTGGATTTTAGTTTTCAGTTTCCGCTGAGTGTTAATCTGGGAGTGACTTACCTGGATGTATATCAGAAATTTGATAATGAGAATCAAAAAACACAACAGCTGCATGCTCCAAAGTGGAGTGGAACGTATAACCTGACATATAAGTTTCCAAGTAATCTGACTATAGATTTTACAGGACAATTTTACGGCCCTATGAGGCTTCCGGTCCTGGTGAATGACTATCGCCCTGAATATTCACCATTGTATTCTTTGGCTAATATCCAGGTGTCCAAGAGTTTCAAATCAGGATTTGAGGTGTATTGCGGGATGAAAAATTTATTCAATTTCAGGCCTAAAGATCCTTTGATGAGACCATTTGACCCATTTGATAAGCATGTTGATGATCCTATCAACAATCCTAATCATTATACTTTTGATACGGCGTATGGCTATGCTCCGATGCAAGGGATAAGAGGTTTTCTGGGAGTAAAATATACTTTAAAATGAAAAAATTAGCTTTATTTTTAATGTTAGTGCCCTGTTTTTATCTGTCACAGATGAAGACAGGCACTTTTTCTGATCTTGAGGTTCAGCAGAAAGAAAATCCTAAACCGGTTGTAATCCATCTTTATACGGAATGGTGTTCGGTTTGTAAAATTGAGTCCTTCCGTTTAAGTAAAGATAAAGAGTTGGTTAATATGATCAATGACCATTTTTATTTCGTCAATTTTGAGGCAGAGAAGACAAAGGAGAAAATCCACTTTCAGAATCAGGAGTTTGAATATCTGCAAAATGGAAATTCCGGAATTCATGAATTGGCACTGGCGTTGTCAAAGAATAAAAACCAGCCTGTTTATCCTTTGTGGGTATTTCTGGATAAGCATCAGAACTTAGTGTATTATCAGGAAGGGCAGATGACGCCTGAAAAAATGAAGCAGAAGCTGTTGGAGATTTCTGCTTTGTAAGGTGGGAGATTTTGTTGGAAAACGCAAAGGCGCAAAGTTTTTTTTCTTTTCTTATGTTTTAAGGCGTAAGGATTTTATCTGCGATAAAATTGTATATTCCTAATACTTTATAGATTATTCCTTGCTGAAAATCTTTGATTTTCTACGCTTTAAAAAACAAAACATTATTTATTTTTATTGCGCCTTTACGTTTTTCTAACCTTGCAAAATCTTATTTTTATTTCCCACAGATTACACAAATGCCACAGATTTTTTGGCTTGTTGAACTTTTAAAATTTGTGAGAACGATCCCAATTTTTAAATAATTAAATCTTTTAATTAATTATCTGCATCAATCAAAACTGCCAGCTGAATACAAGGTTCATCAGTACGGTTGCTCCATGCATGATTGGTGCCTCTTTGTATGACGATATCTCCCGGTTTCAGAAGCGTTTCTCCTTCTTCCATGATGAGATAGAGCTCACCGGAAAGGATGATGATATAATCCAGTGTTGGTGTTTGATGCATCATGGGGTGAGGTTCATTCTTTTTCCATTCTACTCCTAGATCTTTATCCGGAGGGACAACAACATATCGGAAATAAGTACCGTTTTTAGGAGTTTGAGGAAATCCGGTATTGGGAATTTTCGTTTCAAGTTCTAAGCTGGCCGGCATTTTCTGTGTATTCCATACATCTGAAATAATAAGTCCGGGAAAATGTTCCACAGCGTTTTCTACCTGTTGGTCTTCAATTATAATCGATTTTCCTTCTTTAATTCCAGTTACGATTCGTCTTGGTATTTTGTTCATAGATTAATGTTTCATAATAAGTTTATGCCCTTGCGTCTGATTATTTTTTAATATAGAATGTGCCTGCAAAACGGTATCCAGAGAAAGGTTTCCCACGAGTTTATGCTGAGGAGGAAGAATCGTTCCGTTTTCAATAAGTCTTTTTATTTCTAGTAAACTGTTTTTATAATACTCATATTTTTTTATCATTCCATAGGTATAATTGGAGATATTCATGATCAAAGTTCCCTTGTTGAACAGCATTTCATGAGCATCTTTAGTGACTAAAGCGGTCACATCCACATAAGTTGCGTTAATTTTTAAAACTTCGGCCGTCACTTCAGACATAGAGTTTCCAACCAGATCAATTCCAAATTCAAAAGGCTGATTGTTATTGGCTTTTAATATGTTTTCAATAAGATTTTCCTCTCTGTAATTAATGATTTGATGATCTTTCAGACCTAATTTGAGAAGCATCTGCCTGTTTTCTTCACTGCCAACGGTTGCAATAACCTGTCGGATATTATGTGCCAGTAAAAATTTAATCAGAAATGAACCCACACCTCCGGCTGCACCTGTCACAAGGACAGTATTTTCCGGATTTAATTGTAAGCGTTTAAAGATCTGCAAAGAAGTAAGTCCTGCTGAAGGAATAGCAGCTGCCTGTTCAAACGAAATATTTTTTGGTTTAAAGGAAACAATGGCTTCAGGAACAGCAATATATTCAGCGTAAGTACCATTGCTTCCCATAGAGCCGCTGCCACAATATACTTCATCACCAATATTGAATTCTGTAACTTCGGAACCTTTATCTATTACAATTCCGGACAATTCTCTTCCTAATATCGGGGAACTGATCAGTTTCCGTTCCAATTCATTTTCCAGCATCTGATAATCGATGGGGTTGAAACCACTTGCTTTAATCTGGATTAAAACTTCATTGCTTTTGGGTTTGGGCTGTTCTGTAAATCCGTCCTCCAGTTTTCCGTTTTTATTTAAAATAACTGCTTTCATATGTTTTTATTTGATACACAAATGTAAAGAGGGAATAGTTTATATTTGCTACTAGTTAACCAATGGTAACTAGTTACCTTCATGAAACTATTATGGCAAAAATCATTGAAAACGGTATCGAAAGAGAGGCAAGCTGTACAGAAGAACTGTTTGCGATGCGCGACAGCCTTGATGTGTTAGGAGGAAAATGGAAACTGATGATTTTACGGTATCTGACCAACAGGCCGGATCAGATGATTCATTTTAAAAAGCTGGAACGAAGTATTGAGGGAATTTCTGCTAAAATGCTGAGCAAAGAATTAAAAGAACTGGAAACCAATCTTCTCATCACCAGAACCATTCAGGATACGAAACCTATTACGGTAACTTATGCGGTGACCGAGTACGGGAAATCTGTATTTCCTGTCACAGAAACATTGGTCAATTGGGGAATACTTCATCGGGAAAAAATTAAAGAATCAATGGGGTAGTTGTGAGATATTGGAAAACGCAAAGACGCTAAGTTTTTTCTTTTCTTATGTTTTAAGGCGCAAGGATTTTATCTCCGATAAAATTGAATGCTGTTTATTTATTTTATAAAACCTTTGCTGAAAATCTTAGATTTTCTTGCGCCTTACAGCAGTATATTATTAAATTTCTATGCGCCTTTGCGATTACTAATAAATATTGCTTCATAGAAAAAAGTCAAAAGAATCTGCGTGTTCTTCTGTCGCATAGATGAAAAAATCCCCAGACCCAAAGCAGGGTTGAGGATTTTAAATAATACCAAATTGTTTATTAATTTTTATCTAACCATAAATTTACCAGTTCAGAGTGATCTTCCACCCATTGTTTAGCGGTAGCTTCTTTATTTTTACTCTGTTCCATTTTCATTAAAAGATCAGACATATTTTCATCATCAAAATGAAGTCTGGAAAAGAACCTGGCCAGCTCCGGATGATCCTTCACAAAACTTTTTCTGGAATAGGTTTTAATCTGCTCAGCTTCACCAAATATCTTTTTAGGATCATCAAGAAATTTAAGTTTCATTTTGCCGAATATCCAGTGAGGCTGCCATCCGGTTACCACAATCCATTGTTTACGTTGTATGGCGTTTTGCAATTCGGTGATCATGGCAATGGTAGAGGAGTTGATCTGTTGGTAATCCAGCTTATAATCAATAATAGCTTTATCCGTTCCGGTTGTTAATCCGGCTCCTTTTTCAATTCCTATGATTCTGTGGCTGAATTGCTCCTGATGCTGATTAAGTTCTTCAATGGAATTAACAGGGACGTATTCCGGAACGACCAATCCTATACGGCCATTGTTGTAATTGGTGCCAATATGGGTTAATCCCGGGAATTTTGCCAGTTTTTTAGCATGTGTATAAGGAAGCCAGACTCCCATGAAAAGATCTGTATCTTCATTATTCATTGAAGCCATAATCATATCGGTAGACGCTTTTTGAATTATAACATGATAACCCTGTTTATCCAGAATGGCTTTGGCAACATGCGTCATGGCAACATCTTCTGCCCAGCCATCTACCATTCCTATGGTGATGTATTTGGAGTTTTTTATATTTTCACACGAACTTAATGCTGTAAATATTAACATTAAAGCGGGTAAAAACATATATTTAAATTGTTTCATCTTATTGCTTTTTCTTTACAAATCCCTGAGTAATACGGTCGAGGATAATGGCTAAAATCACAACGGATAATCCACTTTCAAATCCTAATCCGATATCCAGATTATTAATACCTTCCAATACTTTTTCCCCTAAACCTCCTGCGGCAATCATCCCTGCGATAACTACCATGGATAAAGATAATAGTATGGTTTGATTGATTCCTGTTAAAATAGTTTTCATGGCTAAAGGAAGTTCTACCTTGAAAAGGATCTGACGGTTGGTAGCTCCAAAAGCTCTGGCTGCTTCCACGATATCTTTCGGAACAGCTTCTATTCCCAATGTTGTTAATCTTACCGCGGGCGGCATGGCAAAAATGATGGTTGCAAAAGCTCCCGGAACTTTACCGATACTGAAAAACAGAACGGCAGGAATCAGGTAAACAAATGCCGGCATCGTCTGCATCAAATCCAGTAAAGGACGAATGATTTTGTCTGCTATTGTGCTTTTAGCCGCTAAAATTCCCAAAGGAATAGAAAGAATAAGAGCTGTAATGGTGGAAACAAAAATAAGGGCCAGTGTTTCCATGGTTTCTTTCCATAGTCCCATTAAAAATATTAAACTTAATCCGGCAGCCGTTACCACAGCAATTCCTTTTCCTGCCTTCCATAATGCCAGCAGGGTAAAGAAGAGAATGATTACATAAAAAGGTGTGTTTGTTAAAACCCATTCAATCCCCATAATAGAGGCATTTCCCAAATGTTTTATGACATCAAATACAGGTTTTCCATTTTCTGTGAGCCAATTGATAGCAGTTTCTACATATTGACCTATATCTATAGTTTTATTCATCTTATTGATTGTTTGCGATTTCTTTTAATTCAATGATTTCTTCTTCGTTAAACTTGGTCGCTTCTATGATGAGAGATAGTTGGGTAACAAGACCTAAGAATTTATTGTCTTCATCAATTACTGCGATGGCTGATTTACTTCCGGAAATCAATGGCAGCATTTCTTCTACGGTTACCTCTGGATAAACTGAAGGAACATTGCTGTTGATAATGGATTCCACTGTAGGTTCTTTCTTTTTGGCAATTCGGACAACGTCATTAAGCGTTACAAACCCCAGAAATTTATTCTGAAAATCTACAACAGGTAGGTTTTCCAGTCCTGTGGCTCTCATTTTTCTTAAAGCTCCTTCAGGACCGTCTTTTCTGAAACGTACCACTGTAGCTTTGTCGAACATTAAAGATCTGGCTGTAATAATTGTTTTACGGTCTACTTTCTCTACAAAGGCTTTTACATAATCACTTGCAGGATTGGTTAAGATCTCTTCAGCTGTTCCTATCTGTTCTATGACCCCATCTTTCATAATGACGATACGGTCTCCAATTTTAATGGCTTCGTCCAAATCATGGGTAATAAAGACAATGGTTTTTTGTAATGTATTCTGCAGTTCAAGCATCTGATCCTGCATTTCAGATTTGATCAATGGATCCAGTGCGGAGAAGGCTTCATCCATAAGCAGTACTTCCGGGTCATTAGCTAAAGCTCTTGCCAATCCTACTCTCTGCTGCATTCCTCCGGAAAGCTGGGAAGGATACTGGTTCTCAAAACCATTCAACCCTACAATATCCAGGGCTTTCTGTGCTTTTTTATCACGGGAAGCTTTGTTTTCCCCTCTAATTTCAAGTCCGAAACCAGCATTGTCTAAAATAGTATGGTGGGGAAGTAATCCGAATTTCTGAAATACCATACTCATTTCTGTTCTTCTTACTTCCAGCAGTTGTTTATTGTTTTTACCGGTAATATCATCGTCATTGATGTATACTTTTCCGGAAGTGGGTTCGTTCAGTCTGTTGAGGCAACGAAGCAGAGTAGATTTTCCACTTCCCGAAAGTCCCATGATAACAAAAAATTCTCCTTCATAGATTTCAAAACTGGCTTTGTTGATTCCGATGGTACAGCCTGTTTTTTCAAGAATTTCCTTTTTGGAAAAACCTTTGTCCAGAAGTTCCTGTGCCTTTTCTTTGTTTTTACCAAAGATGATGGTTAGGTCTTCCACTTTAAGTTTTACTTTTCGAGTGTTTTCATTTTTTTCCATATTCAGAATTTTTCAATTAATAATTTGATATAATATATTGTACACCAATTTATTATATACATTTAGCATTCGTTGTTCTGCTGATGACGATAGGATAAAATAATTTGCTAAGCCTTTAGTGATAAAAGCTTTAAACAAAAAAATAACAGCATAAAGACCTGCCGGCCTTATGTTTATTTTAAATATTTCAATAGATTATACTCTAGAAAAAGAGTGTATCATGTAAAAAGAAGCTAATCTTTTACATAGATTCTACAATTAAATTACTGATGAGGTAATTACAGATATGTGTACTGAACAACTTGAATGGCTACATTTAATCAAAATGCTTGCCAGCATCAAAAAACTGTATATCAATTTTTTATGACGCTGCAAATTTACGAATTTTATATTAAATGGATTTTTTAGGCTGTAATATATTGATTTTCAGTATTGTTTTAAAGTTGTGTTTCACAGGAATTTCTTCTCTTATCATTCTAGTTAAGAGAATATTGATGTGAGAAGAAACTTTGACGATATTACCCGTAAGACTATTTCAATAAGACGGCAATAATGGCAAGGATAGCGGGTAAAGCCTGAACGAAGAATATTTTTTTAGTAGCCGAAATTGCTCCATATATTCCTGCTACGGCTACACATCCTAAAAAGAACAGCGCCACATTGGTTTGCCATTGCGGATCTTTAATCAAAAATGACCAGATCAGTCCGGCTGCCAGAAAGCCATTGTAAAGTCCCTGATTGGCTGCTAATCCTTTGGTAGGTTTAAACATCTCCGCAGGTAAAGCTGCTTTGAAAACTTCCTTTCCTTTGGTTTCCCAGGCAAACATTTCCATCCAAAGAATATAAATATGTTCCAGTGCAACGATTGCGATCAGAATTTTAGCAACGATTTCCATAATAAATATTTTCTCATTGTAAAACTAAAAAAATAAAGTTAAGTTTGAGTATTAATTTCTAAGATGGACTCATTCAAATCGCATTTAAATAAATTTATTACCATAACCGATGAGGAATTTGTTTCCATCATGTCTTTTTTTCAGGTTCTTGATGTGAAAAAGAAACAAAATCTGGTGCTGGAAGGAGAGGTTTGCCGAACGATGTATTTTGTGTTGAAAGGATGTTTGAGAAAGTTCTTCATCAACGAAAAAGGAGTGGAGCAAACTACCGAGTTTGCCATTGAAAACTGGTGGATTACAGATACATTTGCTTACGAAAGACAAATACAGACAGATTTTTCAATACAGGCAGTAGAGCATTCTTCTATTCTGGTAATTGATCTGGAGCGTCAGGAAGATTTATTAAAAAAACATCCTGTGATGGAAAGGTATTTCCGGATGGTCTATCAAAGGGCATATGCTGCTTCGGAACGGAGAATCCGTTATTTGTATGAGATGTCCAGAGAAGAACTTTATATGCATTTCAGTACTTTATATCCGTGGTTTATCCAAAGAATTCCTCAATACCTGATTGCTTCCTTTTTGAATCTTACTCCGGAATATCTGAGCGAAATCAGAGCAAAATTACGATCTTAAACCAGTTTAAGATTTTTACGAATAAGAAACCGGAAATTTGTCATGTTATTAAAAGCTAATGCAATGACAGATCATAAAAATCAATTTCCGCAACTCTTTTTAAGGCTGGCTCTTGCCGTTACAATGCTTTCTGCGGTGGCAGACCGATTCGGATTATGGAGCAAAGAAAATTCGTCATGGGGAAACATGGAGAGTTTTAAAGAATATACAAGACAGCTGACCTATTTCCTTCCGGAAGCTTTGAGTACAGTCTCAGCATATGCTGCGACGTTATTAGAAATTCTTTTCCCTTTAATGCTGGTTTTAGGATTTAAAACAAAAATAGCAGCATATGGAAGCAGTATTTTACTCTTGATTTTTGCGATATCCATGACCATTGCATCAGGGCCAAAAGCTCCACTTAACTATTCCGTGTGGGTAGGAAGTGCTGCAGCGCTTTTACTGGCAGTACAACAACGTTATTCTTTAAGTATAGATCAATTAACCCAAAAATAATAATATTATGAGCGCAAGATTGAATATTGCAACAGTAGATTCAGCAGCTTACAAAGCGATGATGGGATTAGAAGGATATTTACAAACCACTTCTTTAACCCATATTCAGAAGGAATTAATTAAAATCAGAGCTTCACAGATCAATAAATGTGCTTTCTGCCTTGATATGCATACAAAGGATGCTATCAAATATGGTGAAACGCCTCAGAGAATTTTTATTCTGAACGGATGGACGGAAGCCAGAGAATTTTTCACAGAAGAAGAACAGGTACTTTTAACAATGACTGAGGAGATTACTTTGATCAGCCATCAGGGGCTTACTGAGGAAACTTTCCAAAAAGCAAAGTCATTTTTTGATGATAACCAGATTGCTCAGATCATTATGGCTATCGTAACAATCAATGCATGGAACAGAATTGCAGTAAGTACTCATCTTCCGATTGCAAAATAGTGAAGTCTGGAAGCGGGGAGATGGGAGATGGATGTTAATGAAGACTGCATCATCTACGGATGTTTACTTTATTTAAAAAAACGGCCTTTCAAATTTTTGAAAGGCCGTTTTGATGTAAGATACAAAGTGACAGTGTAATACGGTTTGGGTATTAATTCTAAAAATAAATCTAAGGTTCATTTTATTTTTTAAACGGAATTACCTTGTCTCTTTGTTTCTCGGATATAAAAGTTGTTTTAATTTTACCTAACCACAAAAGTGACAAAAGGTTTCATTTTAAAACACTTGAGTTCACTTAAGTAAGTGTAAAATGATACCGCAGAAAAGTTCACACAAGATGAAAATCAAAGATTTTCACAAAACTTAGGTGTACTTATTACGCATAAGGCCTCGTTCTGAAAAAACTTAAGTGTTTAAAACTTTTGTGCCTTTTGCGGTTAAAATAATGAGTATAAAAGTTTAAACAAACTCATACTGTATTTAATTTAATAAATAGCCACAGGATTTACATTCACCTGAGTAGAACCTACATATAAAGGCTGTCCCAGTACGAATAAAAATTCCCAGATTTTTTGTTTAACCAAAGGACGGCTGTCAATCAGTTCCAGGTTATAGATTCCTTTTTTAGCCAGCATAAATTGATTGATAGGGAATTCTTCTTTACTTTTTGGGTTGGGATATACTTCGGAAGCCCAGGTGTCACCGCCAAAAGCAACAATTCCCTGATCGGCAAGCCATTTTGCGGCATCCATTCCGATTCCCGGTTCTGTTTCAAGAAATTGCTGGTTATTTTTACCAATCAATTCAAGCCATCCGGTATTAAAAAGAACGATATCACCTTTTCGTAGGGTAAGTTTCTGTTTCTTTAAAACGGATTGGATATCTTCTACGGTAAATTCTGTTCCTCCCGGCACAATAGATTTTCCATAATGAGCCGTCATGTCAAGAACTACACCACGGGTAACGAACGGAGGTACTTTTTCAACACCCAGTTTTTTTACCCCTTCTACGGTTACAAAGTCTGTGGCTTTATTTCCATTGTAGTACATGTTATCAATCCCGATATGCCCGATACCGTTTAGTTGTGTTCCTACTCCGGTCCATCCGTTGACCAATTCGTCATTGAAGGTGAATTTATTGGGACCTATGCTTTTTCCGGCCTGTTCTCCGGGCTGAATATTGTATAAATTGAAGCTTCTGTGTCTGAAAGCGGGAAGGTTTTTATCAATAGGAACGGCAAGGGCTAATGTTTTACCTTGTTTTACTAAACCAAGGGCTTGTTTTACCACTTCAGGAGTCAGTAGATTGGCCGCTCCGATTTCGTCTTTTGCTCCATAAGCAGATGGGTACCATGACTGGTCTTCCGGGTTTACCAGGGTCTGAGCTCTTAAAGCAACGCTGCTAATAGTCAACAGAGTTGCTAACCCGAACATTTTGATCAGATTATTTTTCATTTTTTGTAAGGTTTGGGATTGGGGAAGGGAAGTGGGAAGCTGGAAGAGGGAAGTTTTATTATTGTATTGATAATTAGCAGGCTTCTATTGCACTATTCTGTAGATAACAGAGAGATTCCTCCTTCGTCGGAATGACAATTGAAGTTAATTGTAAACCAATCTATTTATTATCCGGCATCAATAACTTCCAGCCTCCTTCTTCCAGCTTCCAGCTCTATTAAATTTCGCTCAACGCTGAATTGATAATGTTCAGTTCTTCCTGTGAAAGGTCAATCGACATTGCTTTTGCATTCTCAATAGCTTGCTGTACATTTCTTGCGCCTGCCAGTACCACTGTAATAGCGGGTTGCAGAGTAGTCCATCTTAATACCAATTGAGAAAGGCTGGCTCCTTTTTCCTGAGCGATTGGTTCAATTTTTTCTAAGAAAGTTTTCACTTTATTCAAATCAAACTGAGAGAAATATCCGTTTCTGTGATCGTTATCCTTCAATTGAGTTTCTTTGAAATATTTACCGGTCAAAAGACCTCTTTCCATTGGGCTGTACACGATAATTCCTGTATTGTTTTCTAAAGAATAAGGAACAAGATCGTTTTCAATAGCACGGTTCAGCATGCTGTAAGAAACCTGGTTGCTGGCAAGCTGTAAAGTTCTGTTAGCTTCTTCCATCTGAGCTACGCTATAGTTGCTTACTCCTGCGGTACGGATTTTTCCCTGCTGAATTAAAAGTTCCATGGCTTCCATGGTTTCGGAGATAGGAGTTGTACTATCCGGCCAGTGAAGCTGCAAAAGGTCAATATAATCCGTTCCTAATCTTTGTAAACTTTCTTCAACTTCTTTGATGATATTTTCTTTAGAAGCTAATTTATAAACGGGAATTGTTTTTCCTTCGTCTTCTGCATCGAAGAAAAATTCTCCTTTGCCATTGTTACTTCCATCCCATACCAATCCGAATTTTGTTAAAAGCTGGATTTTTGAACGGTCTTTTCCTTTGATTGCTTCACCAATCATTTCCTCGCTTAATCCGAAACCATAGAAAGGTGCCGTGTCAATAGAAGTTACGCCATGATCCAATGATGCGTGAATAGAATTAATAGAATCCTGCTTTTCATTACCGCCCCACATGTTTCCTCCAATAGCAAAAGCACCGTGTGTGATGGTTGATAATTCTAAATCGGTATTTCCTAATTTTCTATATTCCATTTTGTTTGTTTTAAAATTGTTGTATTAAACCACCCCGTCAAAAATTCTTTGAATTTTCGCCACCCCTCCGGATGAGGGGAATTCTCGCCGTTTCAATTGCAGCATTCGCGAAAATCGTAGATTTTCAAAAACTTAAGTGTTCTTATAACAGCCAATATGATAGCTTTATTTACTTAAGGGTTAAAAAAACTTTTGCGACTTTTGTGGTAAAATTATTTGTTATGTAATTCTTTTAAAATAGCTTCTCCAACGCTCTTTGCTGATTGTGGGTTTTGTCCTGTAATAACTCTTTGATCTGCCACTACATGATTCTGCCAAAGCCCTGATTTTTCAAATTTTGCTCCTCTTTCTTTCAGTTTATCTTCCAGTAAGAAAGGAACAACGTTGGTTAATTTTACTTCAGATTCTTCTTCATTGGTAAAAGCATTGATTTTCTTTCCGTCCACAAGATATTTCCCATTATTCAGTTTGATATTCACAAGCCCTGCAGGACCATGACATACACCTGCTACAATACCTCCGTTTTCATAAATTTTTGAAGCGATATCTGCCAGTTCCTTATTGTCTGCAAAATCCCACATCGCTCCGTGTCCTCCTGCATAAAATACCGTTGAATAGTCTTTTGGATTCACCTGAGATGGAGTCATAGAATGATCCATCTTGTTTTTGTATTCTTTGTTTTCCCAAAACTCCTTGTTTACAGGATCTTTCAAATCAAATCCGTCTACCGGAGGAGTTCCTCCTTTTGGACTTACAAAATCAATTTCATATCCTGCTTTGTGAAGGACTTCCCATGGATGAGAAACTTCCCCCAGATAATATCCTGTATCTTCACTGGTACTTCCTTTTTTATCATGGCTGGTTACGACAAATAAAATTTTCTTTTTCATATTTTTTGATTTTTTGGTTTGGGCCTGAACGAATCCTATGGTAAGGATTGCCAGTACTAACAACGCTAATTTTTTCATGGTTAAATACTAATACTATTTGTAAGATAAATCTGTGGCTTCTCCTGAAGTTTTTCGTCTACCAAAGCTCCGAAAGCCTGGATGTAAGGCTGCTGATTATGCTGAGCCAGTCCTTCTTCATTTTTCCAGATTTCATAGAAAACGAATTCATTTTTGTCTTCAATTCCCTGATGTAAGCTGTAAAGTTCACAAGCTTCTTCTTTTCTTGTTTCTTTTACCATGTTCTGAAGAACTTCCAATACTTCTGTCTGATGTTCTTCTTTGGCTTTTATAATGGCTGTAAGATGAATTTTCATAATTAAATAAAATTTTCAATTGAGTTATAGATAGGTTTCCAATCCAGTTCTGTTCTGGCTTTGTCTGCGCTGCAAATACTGTTAGATGCAAAGCCGAAATAACCTCCTGCAGGACCGAATTTATTAACAGCATCCTGTATGCTTAAGGATTTTGCAGGTTTAAGATTGTATTTTTTACTGATGTTTTCTGCAATATTTTTTATGGATGACGAACCATTTTCAGCATAATAAATGGAACCTCCTTTTGCTTTTTCCAATGCGAGTACATATAAATCTGCCAAATCTTCAATATGTAAATTAGACCAGATATTTTCCCCTTCTTCAAAATAAACGCCATGTCCATTTTCCTGAGAAAAATTAACGAGAGCCGGGATCTGAATACTGTCTTTTTTAATGCCTAAGCCTTTACCATAAACCATTGTAGGAACAATAACGATACTTCTTATATCTTTTTGTATAGATTGCAGTACATAATTGTTGATCAGTACTCTTGATGCCATTTCCAATCTCGGAGTTAATGGAAAGTCTTCCGTATAAACGAAATTACTTCTTTTACCATTTTCTTTACCACCGAAAATAGCTGAACCTGAAGTGAATATAAAAGTTTTATGACTTCCTTCCAGTGCCTTGATAAAGTTGTCTGCAGCATAGGCATCATCTGCGGAATCGGCATTATGGATGACTGCATCCACATCAGCAACAGCCGTTTTTATAAGGTTTTCATTATGGATATCTCCTACAATAGCCTTGATTCCCAATGATTCCAGTTCCTGTACATGCGCTTCATTACGTACCAGCCCTGTTACTTCATAATTTTTGTCCAGCAGTTTCTTTGCGATAGTTCCGCCAATATAGCCGGTAATTCCTGTGATCAGTACTTTTTTCATGATACGAGTTCTGGTTTTAATTCTTTTTCAAAAACAGTTTTCACATGGTCTCTGTAGCGTTTCATATCACGTTCTACATTGGCATTTTTCTCTACATCATGGAAGTGGAAACTTTCCATTTTTTCTAAAGATACAAAAGCATTCATTCTGTGGAAACCAAATAAAGGACCTTCATCTACACTTTTTTCACTGAAAAATTCTCCGGGAAGCGTAAAGGCTGTTGCAGGAGCATTCCAGCTTGTAGTCAGCATATACTTTCTGCCACCAAGCATTCCTCCTGTACCATAATTGATCTCCGGATTTTCAGCATTTCTTCCGTCACTCATATAAATTCCTTTGGCATGACCTGCTGTGAAAACTTCGTCAATGTATTTTTTCAATCCGTTGGGAAGCTGAAACCACCAGATAGGAGTATGGTAAATGATGTAATCTGCCCACACAAACTTTTCTACTTCTTCATTTTTATCATAATTTTCGCTTACATTGGTGATCTTTACTTCTACGTTACCCAATTCTTTAAGAACTGCTAATGTATTTTCTGTAATAGTCTGATTATATTTTCCTCCGGAATGTCCGAAATTCTGTCCTCCGTTGATGATTAGTACTTTTTTCATTTTTTTATGATTGTTTAAATTTTACTCTGCAAAGTTAGAATGGATGTTTGTATAATAAAAATAATATAAATTATAGGAAAGTATTATTTAAATTATAGTTTTTGATTCAAGGTTTTGAGTTTAAGTTGAAGATCGAGAGTGAATGGTGAATAGTCAATAGTCAATCCGCTTCGCTTGTGAATTTTTATGAGTATACCGATTCATCATTGACTTTACGCAGCAAAAATTGACTATTGACAGCATTAATGGTGAATAGTCAGTTCGCTTCGCTTGTGAATTTTTGTAAGTATGCCGATTCACCATTGACTTTGCTCAGCAAAAATTGACTATTGACAGCATTAATTGTGAATAGTCAATCCGCTTCGCTTGTGAATTTTTATGAGTATACCGATTCATCATTGACTTTACGCAGCAAAAATTGACTATTGACAGCATTAATGGTGAATAGTCAATCCGCTGCGCTTGTGAATTTTTGTAAGTATGCCGATTCACCATTGACTTTGCTCAGCAAAAATTGACTATTGACAGCATTAATTGTGAATAGTCAGTTCGCTTCGCTTGTGAATTTTTATGAGTATACCGATTCATCATTGACTTTACGCAGCAAAAATTGACTATTGACGGCACTGATGGTAAAATGTCATATCATATTTGAACTGAAATTTCTGTCTGTCGTGTAAATTTGTCTAACAAATTGAAGGACAATGATACAGATAGCCGTTTTTAGTGATGTGCATGGAAACCTTCCTGCACTGGAAGTTGTACTGAATGATATTGAGCAGAGGGGAATCCGGCAGAAATTCTGTTTGGGGGACCTGGTGGATTTTGCACCCTGGGGAAATGAAGTGATTGAGAAGATTAGAAGTTTAAACATTCCTTGTCTGATGGGAAATCACGATGAAAGGATTGCTTTTGATATTCCTGTTGTCCCTTTGTCCAAGCATTCTGAAGAAGAAACCAATGCCAGATTTGTTGCGATAGATCACTCTAAAAAACACATTTCAGAACCGAATAAAAAATTTCTTACTGAGCTTCCTTTTCATTTAAAATTAAACTATAAAACAGGGAATAAGCACTGGAATATTCAATTGGTTCATTCCAGCCTTGAAAGCAATGACACTTACTTATACGAATCAGAAAATGATGAGGTTTTTAGGGTAATGCTGGAAAGGGCAGATGCTGATCTGATGGTAATGGGACATACTCATTTATCTTTTAAAAAACAGTTTGAAAATGATACCTGGGCTGTCAATTGTGGTTCCGTAGGCCGTTCTAAAGAAGAAAACAGATTGGCTTCCTATTTAGTATTGACTTTAGATGAAGAAAAAATTACCCCGGAAATTGTCCAATTATCCTATCCGATTGATGAAACTGTCCGCCAGATAAAGGAAAGCGGGATTCCGGATTATTATGCTTCCTTTCTGAAGAATGAAAATGTATTAATATTATAATTATTTTGTAATTTTGCATTATAATATTAATAATTAAGTCATGGTTAACTTAGAATGGTATCGTACTTTTAAGGCGATCTATAAAACCGGGACATTGACAGGTGCTGCGGATGCTTTATTCATATCACAGCCGGGAGTAAGCCTTCATTTAAGCTCATTGGAAGCTTATGTAGGTTATAAGCTGTTCGACAGAACCGGTAGAAAAATGATTCCGACAGAACGTGGGAAAGTATTGTTTAATGCAGTAGCTGAACCGATTACCAAGCTGGAAGATGTAGAAAAGAATTTTCAGAAGTCTACTGAGAAACATACTCCTACAATCAGCGTGGGTATGTGTTTTGAGACTTTTCAGACTACCCTTGAACAATATGTTTCTTCATTACCCTTTAATCTGATTATCAGTTTTGGAGAATATCCTGAAATGCTGGATCAGCTGGATAAAGGAATTCTTGATCTTATCATTACCCCGAAAAAAGGGTCTTCACCTAATATTGAGCATGAAGCGTTCTCTTCAGAACAAATTATTCTGGTAGGAGGAAAAGATGTGGATAAAGCAGCTTTCAATAAGGTTTTAAAAACAAAAGATGCCGAACAGATAGAGGAATGGCTGAAAAATGAAAAATGGTACGGAACCACCGGAGACATGGAACATCTTTTCCAGTACTGGATATTGAATTTTGGTCATAAACCCAATTTCCGTCCTAATTATATCGTTCCTAACATGAACTCAATAATCCGCTGTCTGAAAGGTGGAACAGGATTAGCCGTTGTTCCAGATTTTCTATGCAGAAATGATATTGAAAACGGTGATATCCAGTTGATTTGGGAAGGAAAGAAGAAATTTGAAAATACGCTTTACTTCGGTTGTCGCAAGAAAACCAATTATCAAACTGAAATAGAACATATTAAAGGATTATTCCGCAAGGTGATGGCTTAATAAAACCATATCTATCATCTGTAAACCGTTTTCATAAATAGGTGCTGGATAATTTTCAATAAAGAAATTCTTCAGAATTCCACTTTTAATGAAACCGTTTTTCTCATAAAATCTGATCTGTTGGAAACCGGTATCCGATGTTCCAACAGTCAGTGTTTTATAATGATTTTCTTTCGCAATTTCTTTTGCCTTATCTATCAGGATCGTTCCAATACCTTTATTTCTGTAGCTTTCAATGACAGCAATGTTTTTAATTTCCAGTTCAGTATGGGGCTTCTTGTACAACGCCATTACAGCGATGTTTTCAGTACCGTCATGTAAAAGATAGATCTCAGAACTAAAAATATATTGATTGATAGCTTCTCGTGTTTCATCAGCCAGAAGCAGTAAATGATAAGGGATTTCTGAATCCGAATTTAGCTTGTTGAAGGTGAAATTTTCCATTTACAGGCTCATATGGATAAGTGGATACTCTTTTCCTGAACCATCTTTTTCCGATCTTCCGATTTTTTTGAAGCCCATTTTTTCATAAAACCCGATCGCCTGAGGATTTTGCTCATTCACATCTACTTTGGTCAATCCCGTTTTCTCTTTCATGAACTGATAAAGAGTTTTTCCATAGCCTTTTCCACGAGTGTCATTGTGAATGAAAAGCATTTCCAGATTGCCCTCTGCTACGGATGCAAATCCTTCAGCTTCGTTGTCTTCAGTAATTAAATAGACTTCCAGGTTAGGAAGATAGTCTCTTGGAATGACCTCTTTGAAATAATTGAAATCCTCTTCAGCAAGAAAATCATGAGTGGCTTTTACTGCTGATTCCCATATTTCCATAATTCGAGGATAATCCTCTGCATTTGCCAGTCTGATGTATTGTGACATGATGTTTAATTTAAACAAAAATAAAGAAAATAGCGATGGTATACCAGCAGGAACATAATTTTGCAACCAGCAACCAGCAACCAGCAACCAGCAACCAGCAACCAGCATCCAGCATCCAGCATCCAGCATCCAGCAACCAGCAACCATCAACTAGCAACAATCATCCAGCAACCAGCAACCAGCAACTCAAAACTGCAATTACCTAACAATTTTCTAACAGGAACAGTAAAATTGGTAGGCAGAATTTCCGATTTTTTATTGCAAATTTGTTTATCACTTTATATTAATCATTAAAATAAAGACTTATGCAAAAGAAAACCTATACAGGACAACCTGTGGTAACCTTAAATAATGGAGTGGATATTCCGGCTTTAGGCTTTGGAGTATGGCAGATGGAAGATCTGAAAGAATGTGAAAATGCAGTAATCAAAGCTATTCAAACAGGATATGGAATGATTGATACTGCTGCTATTTATCAGAATGAAACAGCGGTAGGTGCTGCCGTAAAAAATAGCGGTGTAAACAGAGATGAATTGTTTATCACATCAAAAGTATGGGTTCAGGATCATGGATATGAAAAGGCAAAAAGTGCTTTCCAGAGAACATTAGACAGATTGCAGATGGATTATCTTGATATGTATCTAATCCACTGGCCGTATGGAGATTTTCTGGGAACGTGGAAAGCTTTGGAAGAGTTATATCATGAAGGGAAAATTAAAGCCATTGGGGTGTGTAATTTTACCGTCGAGAAACTTGAGGAATTGAAGGCTAATTCAACCGTTTTACCCGTTATCAATCAGATTGAACTGCATCCTGTATTCCAGCAGAGAGAATTACAGGTATATGACAGAGAAAATAATATCGTAACTCAGCCCTGGAGCCCGCTAGGAAATGGTAATGCCAACCTTTTAAGCAATCCTGATCTGAAAGCGATTGCTGAAAAATATGGTAAAACTGTAGCTCAGGTCATTCTGAGATGGCACTTACAGGAAGGCTTTGTTGTAATTCCGAAATCTGTGACCCCTTCAAGAATCGAAGAAAACTTTAATGTATTTGATTTTGCGCTGACAGAGGATGAGATGAATGTTGTACGTTCCTTAGATACCGGAAAAAGATTATTCTTTGATCCTAAAGATCCGGAATGGGAGCAAAAAATGTTAAATTCCGTAGCGGATATTTAATAGAAATAAAAAGTAAGAATACTCCCACAGATCTCACAGAAAACACAGATTGTAATCTGTGAAATAGTGAAAACTGTGGGAATTGTATTTTCATTCAGGGTGAGGAATATCATATCCTGTTGAAAATGAAGTGTTCCTATTTTTTGTACCTTTTTAATAAAAAATAATTGTTATGATTTGGCCGGAAACAATCAGCAGTAAACTAGGAATAGAATATCCTGTTATTCAGGCTCCGATGTTTGGAGTGAGCACCGTCCAGATGGCTGTTGCAGCTGCAAAAGCAGGCTGTCTCGGATCACTGGCACTGGCTGACCTTTCTGCAGATCAGTCTGTTGAATTGATCAGAGAGATGAAAAAGTTGACAGATAAACCTTTTGCTGCTAATATATTTGTTCATCACATTCCGGAAGTGACTGATGCTTTAAAAGAAAAGTATGGTAAAACTAAGCTTTTTATTGAGCAGCTGGCAAAGGAAAATGCGATTGAAGTACATCTTCCGGATCTTGAAGAAATCAGTGTAAACGGCTACCATGATCAGGTGGATGCCATCATTCGGGAAGACTGTAAAATTTTAAGTTTTACTTTCGGAAATCTCGATGATCAGAGTATTCAGAAATTAAAAGAAAACGGAGTTACTCTTATCGGAACCTGTACTTCTGTGAGAGAAGCTTTATTACTTGAAAATTCCGGTATTGATATCATTTGCGTTCAGGGAATAGAGGCCGGAGGGCACAGAGGAAGTTTTGAAGCAGAAAATATTCCGCAGATCGGAGGATTATCTTTGCTGTCACAGATCTATGAACAGGTAAAAGTTCCTTTGATTTATGCCGGAGGGATTTATGGAGCGAAGACATTGCAGGCTGTTAAAGAGTTAGGAGCACAGGGTTTTCAGGTGGGCAATCTTTTACTGGCTTCTCAGGAAAGTGCTTTGCAGCCTTTTGAAAAAGAAAGATTGAAAAAAGTAAGAGAAGAAGAAATTGTTCTGACGAAGAGTTTTTCCGGAAGGTATGCCAGAGGTGTGAAAAATCAATTTATAGAAACAGTTGAAAATTCAGAATATATTTTACCTTATCCTTACCAGAACAAACTGACCAATGCCTTGCGTAAAGCAGCAAAATCTTTGCAAAATCCGGAGTTTGTAGGAATTTGGGTAGGACAGTCTATCCATCCATATAGCGAACTTTCTACAGAAGAAATTCTGAAAAAACTGATCAAAGAATGTGAAAGATAAATCTGTATGTTTTAATTTGATGATAATTTTATATTTTCGTACATCAATATCATTGATCTGCCCCAATATAAAACTAAAACCAATAAAAAACATCCATGAAATATTCAGAAGGAATTAAGAGATCACTTCCATTCGGGTATCTTTTTCTCGTTATAATGGGAATATTAAAAGAAAGTGTCTTCTACTATCAGATCAATATTAATATTCTAAAATATTCAACAATAATGGACATTCTGATAAGCCCGATTGCTACTTTAACGGCTCATCCGGTTATCCTGATTGCCCTGATTGTTATCGTCGTATTTTCATTTGCTTTTCCCTCTTTTTTATCCAAACAGGCCAATAAAAATAAACGTTGGGCATTCCAGATGGCATCTCTCAAAGGACATGAAAATATGAGCAAAGAGGCTATTGAGAATCATTTTACCAATATGTTTGTGAAATTTCTCGCCATGATGCTACTGTCTTTCTTTGTGGGAATAGGTTGGGGAGAAGGGCTTGGGCTCACCAGAAAGATAAGGGAGAACAAGCTTAAATATGACTATAAATTAAACTATGGTGATGATAGCTTTGAGCAGGTACATCTGATAGGATCGAACAGCATGTATTATATTTATCTGGCAAAAGGAAATAAAACGATAAAAATAGCACCGTTGGGCTCCATAAAGAGTATTGAACTGACCAATAATAAAAAGTTAAGCGACAATTAGAAAGCATACTTCATAAAAAAGCTTCAGAAATAGAATCTGAAGCTTTTTTATTATTTTGTTAAATCAAGACCGCCGAAATTTCCGGAACTCATCATTAAATAAACACCGTTTGTTTTATCTAATGTATTCCAGTAGGCGTGAAGATCCTCAGCATTCGTGAAAACTCTTAATTTTTCATTCTTGAATTTTTCCTTGATAAACTCAGGAGAAATAGGTTCCATTCTCTTGATCTTCAAAGCATCTTCAGAATAGAAAACAATGGCTTCTTCCAGACCATCCATGGCGTGGTCATATTGTTCAAGGAAAGCCGGATTTAAGCTGGAATAGGTATGAAGCTCCAGAAATCCATATTTCTTATCATTTTTAAATTGCTCTGCAAATGCTTTTACCGCAGCCTTTACCTTACTTGGTGCATGCGCAAAGTCTTTGTATAATATTCCTTTATCTTCTCTTTCTACTTTTTCAAGACGTTTGGATGCTCCTTTGAAGCTCATAATCGCCTCATAGAAATCTTCATCCATAATGCCAAGCTGACGGCAGATATGTCTTGCTCCTTCAAGGTTCAATAGGTTGTGGGCTCCAAAAACAGAAAGAGGAACATCTCCCATTTCGGTTTTTAAATATACTTTACCATTATTGATTTCGTATTCAGGAGTTTTGTAAGGGATTTTTCTGAAATAGTTCTCTGCATTTTCCACTACTTTTACTACTTCAGGATCTTCTTCGTTGTATACCAGAACTCCACCGGCAGTAATACTTGCTACAAACTTTCTGAACTGATCGATATAATCATCAAAGGTCTTGAATACATTGATGTGATCCCATGCAATACCGCTCATTAAAGCGATGTTCGGCTGATACAGTAAAAATTTTGAACGAAGATCGATGGGAGAAGATAGATATTCATCACCTTCCAGTACCATGAAATCATTATCCTGAGTCAGTTTTACCATACAGTCGAATCCTTCAAGCTGAGCTCCTACCATAAAGTCTACATCTTTCTGATGGAAATTCAACACGTGAAGAATCATTGAAGTAATGGTAGTTTTACCATGTGATCCTGCAATGACCACTCTTGTTTTGTTTTTAGACTGTTCGTATAGAAATTCAGGATAAGAATATATTTTCAGCCCCAGTTCTTTTGCTCTTGCCAACTCTGGATTATCCTGATGGGCATGCATTCCAAGAATAACTGCATCAATATCCTGAGTAATTTTTTCCGGGAACCAGCCCATTTCCTGAGGCAGAATTCCTTTCTTTTCCAATCGGGATTTTGAAGGTTCAAAAATAGCGTCATCAGAACCTGTCACCTGATATCCTTTGTCTTTTAATGCGATCGCAAGATTATGCATGGCGCTTCCGCCAATGGCAATGAAGTGGGTTTTCAATTGTATTTACTGTTTTTTAACATTAGTAGTAATGATCTGCTGGAAAGCCTCAATAATATTGTTCCAGTTGGTCTGGTAATTCGGAATAATCATACTGGCATCCGTTTTACTGCCTTCATTAGGACCTTTCTTGATATTGATGGAAGTGGAAATATTGTCGTACAATTTTTTACGGTCTTCCTGTATTCTTCTGAAATTATTCTGAGAAAGAACCTGATCCAGTTTTTTTAAATCTTCATCAGAAATTTTAAAATCCTGTTTGTATTTCTTTCCCTGTCCTTCAAAAGAGTAGTGTACAGTATTCCCTTTTATAAGCAGGTTTTCATAAACTGGAGCATAGCCACCGCTTTTCGAATAGCTGATATCAAAATCCGAATATATCTTTTGGCTGTTGCATGAAACTAATACTATGATTGCGAATAAGATTCCAAGTATTTTGTTCATAATTTTTAATTTACTTTAATTATTTGAGTCCTTTTGTTCTAATTTTTTAGCTTTAAGTTCTTCATCATAACTGTGTAATACATTGAAGTCTTCTGTCTGCTCAATGGCAGTCATAATCTTCAATAAAATTTCCGGTGCTTTTTCATTATCATAATCAATATCCAGAGGAGCTTTGAATTCCATCGTAGGTTTTACACCGGTTACCTTTACGCGGAGTCCTTTTTTATCAAAAGCTCTTCTGAAGCCATTTATTTTGATTGGAATCACAATGGGGCGTTGGTTTTTTACCAGTTTGGCAGTTCCTCTTCGTCCCTGTGCAAAAGCCGATGTAGTTCCTTGAGGGAAAGTAGCTACCCAGCCATTGTCCAATGCTTTCATAATATTATCTACCTCACTCATGTCTACCATTCTGTTGACATTTTTACCTTCAGCTCTCCATGTTCTTTTTACCGTTACAGCGCCTGCAATTTTGAATATCTTGGGAAGAATACCTTTGTTCATGGTTTCTTCAGCCGCTACATAGTAAAAATCAATCTTTGGATTCAGTAGATAGATCGGGTTTTTTATCGTATTTAAATATCCGTTATTTACAGCACAGAAGGCATGATACATGGCCGCCACATCTGCAAAATAGGTCTGATGGTTGGATACAAAAAGTACGTTAGAGTCCGGAAGATCCACAAGGTGTTCTGTACCGGTTATTTTTAACTTATTAAAGCCGTTGAATCTTCTGTATGATACAACTCCTAAAATAAAAATAATAAACCTTTTCAAAAAATAAGGTGTTCCGAATGCATCGGTGAAAATATTTTTCTTCGCCATCTCTCAATTAAACACGGTAGTGCAAAGTTACATTTTTTTCAGCAACTGACTGAATTCACTTAATATCATCGCTGTAGCACCCCAGATAATGTATCCGTTGAAATTAATCACCGGAACGTCATGTCCGCCAGCACTGGGTAAAGCCATAATTTCCGGGGTATCCGACAGGTTTAAAAAGGAAGTGATAGGAAATTCTATTGTTTCCACAGCTTCCGTCTGCTGAAGAACAAAGGCCGGGTTCTTTTTTGTATAAGAAATGTAGGGATATACATAGAAATTGCTTGGCGGAATATAAATAGGAGACATTTCTCGGATAATCCTTACATAATGTTTATCTATTCCGATTTCTTCAGAGGTTTCCCGAACCGCTGTTTCAGCAAAATCACTGTCCATCTCCTCACGCTTTCCTCCAGGCAGGGATATCTGCCCGCTGTGTCTGTCGTGTTCATTAATGGTTCTTTGAATCAAGGGAAAATACCACTCGTTGTCTTTCAGATATAAAACAATATTGACAGCTGCAAATTTGGGATTTTTTGACAATACTTCATCATAAGTGAAAACGGGACGGTAGGGAGGCGAGAATACTCCATGTGCGTGTTCACCGGGAAGTTCCACGCTTTTTATTTTTCTCAATAAATCTTTTCCAAAATTTTCCATAGCTCAAATTTAGCAATATATCTTGAAGAAATAAATGCCTTAACATTAATTAACCTATGAGAAAGACGGCATTGTAAGCGGAAATCTTTGCTTCTTAAACCCAATGATATATCGTTAATGATAAAACAGAACATATTTCAACTTTTAAATGTTAATTTTTAATTCAAAATTGATTTTTGGTTGTGTAAATAAATTTGAGCAATAGTTCTGCCCAAAGCTTAAAACCCTGTACTGTGATGTTTTAAAAATGTAAAATCCCGGATTTATTCAGAAAAAATCATCATTGAAGAAAAATTAATATTCACCACTAATGGATTTTATTGAAAATCAACAAGTTGTGATGGGGTTTTTCCGTAACGGTAAATAATGACCTGCCGAACTGGAAACCGTGATTTTCAAAATTTACACTTTGATGGTGGTTTTTCATTTTGTCGGGGAACCTACCTTTGCCTTACTATTAACCAATTAATTTTTACTAAGATGAAAAATTTACTTACAGGTGTACTTACACTATTCGCAATGAGTTTCGGATTCGCACAATTCAATATTGATGTGACTACTCAAACAGGAAACTTAAATGTTGCTACAGTAGACCAGACAGGTCTTTTGAACATTAATTCTCTAACACAAACAGGGAATCGTAATATGGCAGATATTGACCAGGTAGGAATTTTAAATGTCAATAATGCACAAAGTATCGGAAACAGAAACTCTATAGATGTGGATCAGGTGGGTATTGGAAACTCAAATGAAGTGATGCAGTTAGGAAACAGAAACTCTGCTTCAACATGGCAGCTTGGAGTACTTAACTCTACAGAACAAACTCAGATTGGAAGAAGAAATGAAGCCTCTTCTGTACAGGTTGGATTAGGTAACTCTGTCCTTCAATATCAGGATGGAAGAAGAAATGATGCTTCTGCTATCCAGGTAGGTATTGGTAATGATGCTTATCAAATTCAGCTGGGAAGAAGAAATGATGCCAGTGCCCTTCAGATAGGTACTAATAATGTTCTTGTTCAGTATCAGGATGGTAATGATAACAGTGCTACTCATGCTCAAGCCGGAACAGGTAATATTGCCGCTTCAGTTCAGGTAGGAGATGATAACACCTCTGTAGGATTACAGGTAGGTAATGCCAACCAGCTTTATCAATTCCAGATAGGAGATTCTAACACTGCTATTGACCTTCAGATGGGTAACGGTAACTTTACCTGGGTAGCACAAAGCGGAGATGGCCATATCCATGTTGGAACTCAGATGGGTAATGGAAACTCAATGATTGTGAATCAGTCGAATTAAGCCCTATAACAAAATACTGTAAATCTTAGAAATTGTAAAGGAGAAACTGCAGTGTTTCTCCTTTTTCACCTTCGATTTTCTCCGGTTTGTTATTCATGTAATTTTAATAAAATGGGCTATGTTTAACTTGAGATGGAGTGTTTTGGCTCTTTTCACCATGTTGCCACTACATGCACAGGAAATAGACTGGGATAAGGTAAACAGTACTACAATCTTTAATCTTATAGCCAGACAGCAGACTGATCAGAGTTCTTATGGATCCTATATCATTCAGATAGGAGATTATAACAATGCCGAACTTTCCCTTAACGCCCGAACGAATATTTTAGTAAAACAGCTGGGAGATTTCAATACCCTATATTTTATCAATTCATTTACAGATAAAGAAACAAAAGCTGCCATTACTGCACAGGGAAACAATAATATTACTGATGTTACAGGAAGCAACAGTATTTCGGATGGAATTCAGATTAATGTAAAGGGAGATAATAAAACAGTCTTCATGAGAAATTATTAAAACACAGATGATGAAACTTTTATATTCCCTTAGCTTGGGTACTTTTTTTAGCTTCCTGTCTGTATGGACATATGGGCAGGAAGATAAGAAAGTAAACGCCAGGATAGAGAGCAGTCTCCTTGAAAACCAGGTCAGGTTAAAAGCAGTTGTAGTTAATAACACTGCAATGTATAAAGAACTGAATTACCTTTTGGTTTCTATTAAAAAAGGAAATGGTGGAAATCTCTCCAACAACCAGCAGAGTGGTAAATTTTCCGTCAATCCCAATGAAGTAAAGGTATTATCGGAAATCAATGTGAATCTAGAATCAAAAGATGCTCTTAAAGCCTTCCTTTATATCAGGGATGAAGAAACCCAGAAGCTGATTGCCAAAGACAGTCTGGAACTGAACAGCGACCTTTTTAAAAAAAAAACAGCTAAGATAGAAGAAGATGCTGCTTACGAGCTCAGAGGACTTACTATTGATGAGACGAAAACCAAGGTGGGAAAAGACTTTTATGACATGTTTTACATGCAGTACAGCCAGCTTCCTGATAAGAGCAGTAGTGTTATTACTATTACAGAGCTCCCTCTTCGTGGAACAAGCGGCCAGATTACTATTCAGATGGAAGATAAAATTATTTACAGTTTTATGACCAATCCGGCAGAAGATTATTTAAAAGAACAGTTGAGCTACAGCTTAAAATATATCAAAGAATTTAATGCCAAGAAAAATCTTATAAAAAATGAATTCATCTATTAAAAATGTCCGCCATGAAAACCTTTATCATTATTTTGACCTTTATTGCGGGTATTTTCTACGGAAAATCTCAGCAGCTCGTCTATAAGCCGGTAAATCCAGCTTTTGGAGGAGATACCTTCAATTACCAGTGGCTTTTAAGCTCTGCTAATGCACAAAACCCATTTGATGAAAAAAATGATTACAGCAATTTGCTGGATCGTGTGAATTCCCTTGATAGTTTTACCCAGAGTCTTAACAGACAGATCCTTAGTGAGCTTTCAAGAAAACTGTTTGATGAACAGTTTGGTGATGGAAACATAAAACCCGGAAATTATCTCTTCGGATCCCTTTATCTACAAATTACCAATACTAATCAGGGACTTTTAATCAATATTTTGGATACCAGTAATGGCGATCAGTCCGAGATCGTAATTCCGAAATAGGAAATAACTAAAAATAAACTTACCATGACAACCTACACTTATACCAGAATCTTTTTCTGCACCTTCCTGCTATGCATTCTGCAGGCCTGTAGTTCAATATTTGGTTTACCTTCGGATCCCGAAAAACCAACAATGGGAGAGGTTACTTCTTCTACCGCAGAATTAAAAAATCTTCCGCTTCCCAAAGAGAAGATTGTAATAGGAGTCTACAAATTCAGAGACCAGACCGGCCAGTATAAACCATCTGAAAATGGAAATAACTGGAGTACGGCAGTTCCTCAGGGAACCACTACCATTCTCATAAAAGCCTTAGAAGACAGCCGCTGGTTTATCCCTATTGAAAGGGAAAATATCGCCAATCTTCTCAATGAAAGACAGATCATCCGTTCCACCAGACAGGAATATATCAAGGATGCAGACAAAAACAATCAATCACTTCCTCCTCTTTTATACGCTGGGATTCTTCTCGAAGGCGGCGTTATTTCTTATGACAGCAATATTCTGACCGGAGGACTTGGAGCAAGATATTTCGGTATCGGAGCTTCCACACAGTATCGCCAGGACAGAATTACCATCTATCTTCGCGCTGTCTCTACGCTGAACGGAGAAATTCTTAAAACGGTTTATACTTCTAAAACCATTCTCTCAACCAGTGTTAACGGAAGTTTTTTCAGATATATTGATACGGAAAGACTATTGGAGGCTGAAGTAGGGCTTACTCAGAATGAACCCGTTCAGCTCGCTGTAACAGAAGCTATCGAAAAAGCTGTAAAAGCCCTCATTGTAGAAGGAATCAGAGATAAAATATGGGGGAAAGCAATAGATGACAATGGCGGTTATCAAAGTTTAATCAATGAATACAACAGAGAGCAGGAGCAAAATAATGACCGGGTGGTTGGAGGCAGATATCCACAGGATTACAGACAGAAAGTATCCGTATTTGCCAATGTGGAAGGACAGAAAGTTAAAGATGACTATGTAAGTTCTAAAATGAATGTGGGAGGAAAAATAGGATTCAAATACTTCCTTACTCCCTATCTTAATATGGAACTGAATGCAAGCTATTTTACGCTTGAAAACTCAAATATTGTGAAAAGAAATTACTTCGGTCCTGAAGTGAATCTGGAATACATACTTTTCCCGAAATACAGATTCAGTCCCTTCTTATATGGAGGAGCAGGAGCGATGTATTCAAAATATAAACCCCAATACAAAGCACAATTCGGTGGTGGGCTGGAATATATGATCAGCAAGAATTTCTCACTGAGAGCCTCTGCCCAATATGACCTTGGCTTCAAAGACGACTGGGAAGGCCTTGTAAATGGGAAAAGAAAAGATCAGGCTTTGCGCTTTGGAATAGGAATCAACTTTTACTTCGGAAACAAATAAAAACACGAACTATGAAAACTATAATTAAAATATTCAGCATATTCATCTTTGCTTTTTGTCTGTTTTCATGTAATGAAGACCTTGTAGAACAGGCTCAAACAGGAATGTTAAAAGGAAAAGTCGTAAAAAGAGGCAGTAATGTGCCGCTTTCTAATGTGAAGATATTTACGAATCCTACGACACAAACGGTGTTCAGCGGTACAGATGGTTCATTTGAAATCGCTGCCATGCCGGTAGGGAATTATTCTCTAAAAGCAGAACTTTCAGGATATATTACAAGCTTTCAGTCAGTCAATATACAAAATCAAAATCAGGTAGTAACGGTAGTTTTTGAGATGGATGATGATACTTCATTAAATTCTCCTCCCGCTACACCGCAGTTGCTAAGTCCGATAGATAACGCAGTAAATCAGCCTTTGAGCGTCGAATTAACCTGGAGCGCAACAGATCCCGATACAGCAGATGTATTAAGATACAGTCTGACAATTAAAAATAATCTTGACACTAATGTGATTCAGGTTAATGATTTGACAGCAAACCACTATACGCTTTCAAATCTGAAGTTTGGTGTAAGTTACTTCTGGCAGGTGTCTGTTTCGGACGGCATTCACCAGCCAGTTTTAAGCTCTATCAGTAAATTCACCACCAATACAGTGCCCGCTAACAGATATCACTATACTCAAAAACAAAATGGAAACTTTGTGATCATTTCCAGTGATGACCAGGGAAATAATTTCCAGTTTACCAGTTCTTCCTATAACAGCTGGCGACCCCGCAAAAACAATAATGCAGGTCTTATTGCATTCCTTCGTACAGAAGGTGGAAGCACCCATATTTATACCGCAAATCCGGATGGATCCAATCCTTTTAAAGTAACTACAGTTGCTGTTGCAGGCTTTAATAATTATGAAATGGATTTTGCATGGAGTACAAACGGTAAGGAACTTATTTATTCCAACTTTAATAAACTCTATAGAATTAATAAGGATGGAAGCGGCTTGAGCTTAGTATACACCACTCCGGACGGAAGTATGATCTCCGAATGTGACTGGAGCTACGACGGTAGTAAAATAGCATTGAAAACCAATGATTATAACGGATATAATACTAAAATTTATGTGATAGACATTAACGGAAGCGTTCTTAAAACGGTATTGTCAGGTACTGTAGGTGCCAGTGGAGGTTTGAACTTTTCTGTAGATGGACAGCTTCTTCTGTTTACCCGTGATGTCTCAGGATACCTGGACGGAAGTGGAAATTACCGTCAGCTGGATTCACATATCTTTGTCTATAATCTTGTTACAGATGCCGTGAGTGATATTTCTGCAGAAAGCGAAAAAGTAATGGGAACCAATGATCTCGATCCAAGATTCTCACCAAACAATGCCCAGATTATCTTCATGAATACCTCCAATGATAATATTTCGCAGAAAAATGTAATGGTCATTGACCTCAATAGTACGATGACGGATCTTACAAGGGCAACACTTTTCAGCAATGGAGAAATGCCGGATTATGAATAAGATATAGCGTTTAATGTTCAAAGTTCAATGTTTAAAGTTCAAAGTCCAAGGTTTTAGTTGTAAAGTGAGGTGAGAGATACAATCTGTACCCATTAGAGATCAATTGAGAAGTAATTACATACGTTTTTCATTGTTAAGTCTATTATTTCTCTGCCTCACTTTTTTACTGATGGGCTTTGATTATAGATAATAATAAAATTTCCCTCTGAAGGAAAATTGAAATTAAAATCAGAGGCAAAAAAAATTCCAGACTTTGCAAAGCCTGGAATTTTTGTGTGATTCATGGAAGTCTTTCAGTCGATGATGTGATTTTCTATCGCATATTTTACAATTCCGACTGAGTTTTTCGCATTGAGTTTCAAAAGAATTCTTTTTCGGTGTGTTTCTACCGTATTGATACTAATAAATAATTTTTCAGAGATATCTTTACTGCTGCATCCGTCACAGATGAGTTTGAGAATTTCCATTTCGCGACGGGTGAGAGGTTCTTTGATGTGAGGATTGGGTTTTCCCTGTTCACTGCTGATAAAATTGATCATTCTTTCCTTGGCATGGTCACAGATATAGATCTCATTAAGAAGTAAAACATTGATGGATTTAAGAAACTCATCATAGGTGCAGTTTTTATCCAGATAAGCTTTAATACCTTTGTTGAAGAGCTTTCGGATATCAATCACATCATAAGAGCTTCCAATAATCGTAATCTTGGTATTTTTATGTTGTGTAATAATACTTTCCACCAACTTGCAGATTTCCGTAAGCATGAGCATGTTGGAGCTCATAACAAGCATTTCCGGAGGTTCTTCTTTTAAATGTTTGGAGAGGTTTTCTAAAGAATTACAAATATCTATTGTGCTGAAAATTTTGCTTTGTGTAAGCAGTCTTGATAAGCCTTCTGTATAGAGCATGGGTTCATCAAAAATGGTCAATCTTGGTTTCATCATGGTCTGTTTTATTTATATAAAAATAGGAAAAAAACTTTACATTTTGAATAAAATTGTTAAAAATTTTCAATTTATTGTGTTTTTATTAATAGTAAAATGTTATTTTTATTGATTTTTTACTAAATAATTCTCTTTTTGTGGAGTTTTTTAGAGTTATTTCTGTTAAAACATAGTGTTCATCATTGTTTTGAATGATAATATTAATGGTTTGTGGATTTAACTAACATCACGGGGATATGCTTTACCGGAAAATTAACTGAATTGGCAATGAAACAATATTCATTCGCTTTATGATGAAGCTGTTCTGCTTTTTCTACCATAGATTCTTCTGCAACAGTTACCATTGGGTGCAAAGTTACCTCTGTAAAATGACCACTTCCATTGGCTGTTTCTGCCATGATACCTGTTGCTTCATCAGTATACTCTGTAACAATAATACCTGCCTCAGAACAGAAATGAAGATACCAAAGCATATGACAGGAAGAAAGGGAGGATAAAAACATCTCTTCAGGATTATGCTTTGTCTTGTCGCCACGGAAAGCAGGATCTGATGAACCTTCGATAACAGCTTTATTTTCTGCTGAAATGGTATGGTTTCTTTCGTAGTCTCTATAACCGCTGGTTCCTGTTCCCTGGTTTCCTGTCCATTGAACGGTGATTTTGTAATGGTGATTTTTCATAGATAAAAGATAAAAGATAAAAGATGTTGCTGTTAAAATTCAATAGGGGTGGGCTTTAGCCCGGCCCACATAAACAAAAAACATCCATTGGCTTTAGCCAAAATTTAACAAGAAAAGATAATAAAAAAAACCTCCAGTACAACTGAAGGTTTTAAATTTTGTCTTAATTAGAAAATTCTATCAATTCTTCTTTTTTGGAATTGTAGATTTTATATTCTAAATATTTAAAAGAATCCCTTGGAACAATGGTTACCCATTTTTTGTATTTGATAAACCATTTCATCTGGATACTTTTGATGCCTTTTGTAAGGTAGGCTTCCACAAATGGGTGTACATGCAGGTAGATTTTTCCTTTTTCTTTCTGCAGAATGTTTCTTAAGGTTTCACCCATTCTTTCCACGATAACAATAGGAGCTACAATTTCTCCGTCTTTGTTCGGGTTTTCTTCTTTGGTGTCGATCTGTTTTTCCGGACGGTTTCTTTGTCTGGTGATCTGGATCAGCCCAAATTTACTTGGAGGAAGGATTTTGTGGCGGGCTTTATCGCGCTTCATTTCCTCTTTAAGATGCTCGTAGAGATCTCTTCGGTGATCAGAATTGGGCATATCTATGAAATCGATAACGATGATTCCTCCCATATCGCGGAGGCGAAGTTGTCTTGCGATTTCAGTAGCGGCCATTTTGTTCACTCTTAGCGCATGTTCTTTGTTGACAGCAGTTCCGGTAGTAATATTGTTTCCGGAGTTGACGTCCACAACGTGAAGTGCTTCTGTGTGTTCAATAACAAGATAGGCTCCTTTAGAACTTGGAATGTTTACGTGTTTTCCGAAGCTCTGTTTAAGCTGTTTTTCAACATTGTAATATTCCAGAAGAGGAATATGAGAATCATAAAACTGGACAATATTTTTCTTTTCAGGAGCAATTACTTCTACGTAATTTTTCATTTCGTTTACCATTTGCTCATCATCGCAGATGATATTCACGAAATCCTGATTAAAATTGTCTCTTAAAATAGCTGAAGCTTTGTCTTCTTCGCTTAAAACTTTAGACGGAACTTTATTTCTCTGGATGTTTTTGAAAGTGCTTTCCCATTTCTGAACCAGCTGGTTCATGTCATTATGAAGGTCGGCTACTTTTTTTCCTTCCGCTACCGTTCTGATAATAACTCCGAATCCTTCAGGCTTAATGCTGTCGATAAGGGTTCTCAGTCTTTCTTTTTCCTCAGAACTTCTGATCTTTTTGGAAATAGAAACTTTGTTGTCGAAAGGAATTAAAACCAGAAAACGTCCTGTTAATGAAATCTGGGTAGAAATTCTTGGACCTTTGGTAGAAATAGGTTCTTTGGTAATTTGTAATAAAACCAGGTCATCCTTGGCAATTACTTTGTCTATAGTTCCGTTTTTGTCTATTTCGGGTTGTATCTCGAAATTCTTTAAGCTCGAAGTGCTTTGTTTTTTAGAAATAGTATCTTTTAAAAACTTTCTGTACGTAAGATACTGAGGTCCCAGATCCTGATAATGCAGAAATGCATCTTTGTCATATCCGATATTGACGAATGCTGCATTCAGATTGGGGGCTAGTTTTTTTACTTTTCCTATAAACAGATCTCCAACTATAAAATCGCTTTTGTCTTCTTGCTCATGAAGTTCACATAGTCTTCCGTCTTCCAGCAGCGCAATCTTTGTAAGATCATCTTCATGCGAAACTATTAGTTCTTTCTTCATTTTTTAATAAGATAAAATTGTTAAGATTATAGGAAGTGGATGTTTTTACTGATTAATTCATCTATTAAATATAAGGATTTTGAATGAAAACCATTATATGTTTATTAAAATAATATTTGAAACCCTCCGTTTTCCGCGGAATCTTATAGTTGCAAACAAAAATATAGTTAGTGAACTTTAGAAATTTAAATCCACCAACTATATTATTATATTGTAAATCTCGAGAAAAAGAGATTATTTTTTCTTATGTCTGTTTGCTCTTCTTCTTTTCTTTCTTTTGTGAGTAGCAACCTTGTGTCTTTTTCTTTTCTTTCCGCTTGGCATAATTTTAATTTTTTAGTAACTAGTTAATATTCAGTTAATGTTCTTATTTTACTGCAACTTTAGTTTTTACTTTCTCAACAAAAGATTTTGAAGGTTTGAAAGCAGGAATGTTATGAGCAGGAATCTCAATTGCAGTGTTTTTAGAAATATTTCTTCCTGTTTTAGCAGCTCTTGTTTTAATGATAAAAGATCCAAAACCTCTTAGATAAACGTTATCCCCATTATACATAGAAGTTCTGATCTCCTGCATAAAAGCTTCTACAACTTTCTGTGTTTCATTCTTTTCTGTTCCCAACTTATTTGAGATGGTGTTTACCAATTCTGCCTTTGTCATTTCCTTATTTTAATTTTAAATTTTAGGTGTGCAAATTTAGTTAAAAAAATTGAATACTAGCAAATTAGTGGCAAAATATTTTTATTCAAAGAGTTGGACTTTTTATGTATACACTATATTAAGGCAGGCTTGTGATAATTTAACAATAAAATAATGTTACCGGATAAAGGTACAAAAATTTGACGAACAAAACTTAATAAAAGCTGATTATAACAGGTTCTGCAGGGTTTTCATGTCTTAACCGTTAACTTTTGAGATCACCTTATCTGTCCTATAAATTATCCAAAATTGAAATTTTTAAGGGAAATCAGAATTTTTTATAAACTGGAATTATAATATCCGTTTTCTACACAGAAACGGATAAGGTGAAGCTTGGTTTTTAGCCCCAGCTTTTCTGTAAGTCTGTTAATGTAAGTATCAATTGTTCTGGTACTCAGATTAAGTTTTTCAGCAATTTCTTTATTGCTGAACCCTTCATAACAGAACCTCATAAGCTGTATCTCCGCCGGTGAAAGCTCTTCCTGTCCTTTCTTCTGTCTGTCCATATATTCCTGAACGGCAAGTGGCTGCTGCTCCCATTCTTTGGAATACGCCTGATAGTCGAAGTCTTCAGAGGCTATGCTTCCTTTAATAATATCTTTTATAATCGTACTTTTTTTCTGACAATAATAGATGTTGGGAATTTTGGAAAGGATTTCGGCCATATCTTCCTGATAAGTACCGGAATAGGTAATGATAGGAGTTTCTGTATTGTTTTTCCTGATGTATTTGATGGCTTCAATTCCACTTAATACCGGCATGAAGAGTTCTATGATGAAAACATCTTCCTGTCTTCTGTAGATTCTGTTTACCAGCTCATGTCCATTGTTACAATCATTCAGAAGCATATAGAAAGGGTTTTCCATAAGGGTTTTGATCATTATTTTTTTAAAATAAAAATCACTGTCTGCAATGGAAAAACGTACGGTATTAGATAATATTTTACTCATTCTTAATATCGATTTGGCGAATGATATTTAAAATTTAGAGGTCTAATTTATGAAAAACTTATCAAAGTGAAAATTAATATTAATTTAATCAGGGTTTTCACGAAACAGGCTTGGGGAAATTACGTATTGTGCATAAAAATTTTTTTTTATATTTTCACAGGCCAAACAAATCGCAAATTATGTCTTCTAACAGGGAAAAAAAATTAAACAAATCTGACGTCAGAACGGGCATTTGGAAGTTTATTCTGTCATTTGTCGTTTTGTCGGTTGTATCTTTTGCTTGCTTATTTCTCTTCTTTAAGAGTTATGATATACAGCGGGAGGGGATTAGCCGCGAAGCTGAAGCCTATAAAGAACTGATGCTTCGAAGTGACGTGCTTAAGGATCACATTGATGATATTTACGACAAAATGAACCAGCTTAGCATTAATAAGGTGGAGAATGAGGTGTTTCTCAGAACCAGTATTATGGATAATGTGAGAGATGCCAAAAATATTATGGGTAAAGACAGCGTGCAGAGCTTTAAACATTATGCTGTACTGATGAAGCAGATTGTACCGATGATGACTTTAAAAGCTAAGATCATTGAAGTGGAATATCAGAAGAAAACGGTTTTGAGAGATCTTGATGAGTGTATGGGAAAAATCAAAGTGACTAATAATGAGCTGAGAAAAGATCCCACAAGAAATTTCACCGGAAGTAAAAGAAGAAGATAAAAAGAAAAGATATGCAAGGACAAATCACATTATCTAAGAAAGAAAGGCATTATCAGTTTTTTTATTTAATACTGATGCTGGTGACTGCAATGTTATTTTTGGGTGTCATCTTTTTAAAAGGATTTGAATCTCCCTTTTCTGATGAAGATGTAAGAGGAATTCAGAATCTTGAACAGAAAGCCGAATTTGAACAGCATCAGAAAGTTGTTCTTCCTATCATGGACAGTACGTATACCATGATTACCAAGCTGACCAATGACGGGCCGCAGCCTTTTATCGAAAATAATATTCAGCTGGGGGTGAATGACCTTAACAGCTATTTTAATAACACGGACGTTGTGGATATCCGTAAAGATGCCTATCCGCAGATCGCCAAATTCTATAAAATGTACTTTGATGACAAAAAAGTCATTTCAACAACCTCTGAAGACATTAAAATTTTCCAGAAGCAGGTAGATGAATGCAGAATCGGATTTAAAGATAAGCAGAATAAGCTCTATCAGCGCGAGCAGGATCTGAAAGCAAGAATGCAGTAAGCAAATAAATACTAGGAATTTTATATAAAACACATCACAATTATTAACTATGAATTATTTTCAAAAGAACAAGAAAAACATTATTATCGGTGTTATTGCAACGTTGCTGATCGCGGCACTGGTTGCTCTGTGGTTGCAGAAAAAAGTAATACACTCAGCCGATGATATTGTTGGGGTGGTTTATCCGTCTTCACTGGCGGTAGGAGACACGCTTTTATTCGAAGATAAAACCCAGTTTGCCAAAACCAAAAGATGGAATTTCGGAGATGGGACAACTTCTGATAAAAACAGTGGTATTCACTTCTATAATAAACCAGGATATTATCAGGTGATTTTGATCGTTGACAATAAGTACACGAAATCTTTCCCTGTAATGGTAGGCGCAAGAAGCGTTCAGAAACCAAAAGATACGGCAATGTCTAAGACCACTATCGAAGCCGTTACTCAGGCGATGCAAAATGAAAATGTAACATTCCGTGCCATTTCTGATGCCAAACAGTTTGCATGGAAATTCGGGGAATCCGGAAATACAGATGCTAAGGATAAATTTACCATCTATTCCTATAAAAAACCTGGAGAATATCTTGTAACGCTGTACACAGAGCAAAGCCAGGATCCTATCTATCACCGCATTAAAATTCTTCCGGCTTATGATGCTCTTGCAGAAGATGAAGTTTCAGTAGAAGACTCTTATGCAAAAGTAGACAACGACTTTAAATATCATTTGCAGCAGATTGCTAACGGGAACAGTTTCAACATGCACTACAATTACCTGTTGAAAACCTATCTGTGTAACAATGAAAATACAGTGGTAAAAGTAAATGACAGCAAAGTAAATAACTTTTACATGTATTGTGCAGGACTTCAGTTTGACAAAAATACGGTGATCCAGACAGTAAAAGTAAACCTGGATGATACGCAGAACTGTGTAACTAAAGTAGATATCAATCAAAGCAAATAATTTCGTCCGGTCTTACGGATGTGCCAATCATAAAAAGATTAAATAGGATGAAAAATAAATTTCCTCTAGCAGCATATTATATAGGGTTAACAGTATTATTGACGAGTTGCCAGGTAAAACTGCCGTCAAAGAAAACCCCGGAGCCTTCACAGTATGGGCAGGTGGATGCTTCCCCTGTCGTTAACGGTTATCCAAAAAAGTCAGTTCCATGGATTGTTATTTCAGACAGATCAAGAAATACGGCTTATCTGGATAAAGATGATGAGAAGTCTTACAAAGAAGTAAAATTCCTTGAACCTTTAATGGTTTTAAAACATAGAGACGGAATGGTAAAAGTAGCGGAGTATGTTCCGGATGCTTTAATGAAAAAGGTTTCATCAAAATCAGTCAAAACATATGGCTGGATTCCGGAATCAGACCTTCTTCTTTGGAATAACGCTTTAAAAAGTGACAAAACAGGTTATCCTGTAAGAGTGGCAGTAGTACCCAATAACAGCGAAGTCATCAGAAGTGCTGAAAGATACTACAAAAATGACTCTATTATGGTGTTTAATTCACCGAGTCTTATTGAAACTGCCAATGTGAAAATTCCTAACGGACAAATTGTATATGTATACAAAATGGCCGAAAACAACAAACGTTTCCTGGTAGGTAAAAAACCGTCTGTTGATATGGACAGTATCAGTAAAGGACTTTACGGTTGGGTAAGTTCAAATGTAATTTCCAGCTGGGGAGAACGTTCCGCTATCAAGCTTAAAAATACAACCGGAATTAATGATTCGGCACTGGGAATTCATGAAGGACATCCTGGCGGATCTGCTTCAGATGCAGATAATAAAACAGCCGTTCTTCTTACCGATGTAAACAAAAGAACACCGCTGGAAAATATCTTCCCTGTAAATCTTCCTTTAGAAGAAGCCCCAACTCCTGATTCCAAGACAAAATATTTCACCAATATTTTAGATTACAGTAAGAACTTTGTCTCCAATGTATTGGGTGAACCCATCTATTTTGACCGTTACAGAGAGATCACCGAAAGAGATAAAAATATCAATATTGTTTTTGCATTAGATGTAAGTGCTGCCAATGCACCTTATGCCCCTATCGTAAAATCTTTATTGCAGGATCTTCAGCTTAGATTTGAAAAACCATCCTATTTTAGCAATGTTAAATATGGAGTGGTTCTATACAAAAACAATCCTTGTGGAGAGAATATTTCAGTATCCAACTTAAGTACAGATTACAGCAAAATCACGTCATTTATTGATCAGAAAACAAATGAAATGAACTGCGCAAGTAACAATGGTTACCAGCCGGTAGGAGAGGCTCTTACTGCAGCAGGAAACCTTCTTTCAAATGTTTCTGATGAAACCAATATTGTAGTCACTGTAGGAACTTCTGCCAACCAAAGCGGAAATATGTACAGTGTAATCAGCTCTCTGACACAGGCTCAGGCAAGGTTGATTATGTTCCAGACCAGCGCAAGATCATCCGATACATACAATGATTTTGTATTGATGGCTGAAAATGTAGTGACCAACACGGCTAAAAATATTGCTGAACTTAAAAAACAAAAGATCATCAATCAATATGATGTTCTTACCAAAAATAATTTTAGCCTTGTGGAAGGTGATGCAGGTTTCTTCTCTTTAGCTTATCCTAAACAGAGTATGTCTCAGGGCTTTGTCATTTTCCCTAAAAAAGGAGATATTACCACTCCGGGATTCCTGAAAAAATCTGTTGACAGTCTTATTGCGCAGGTTACTTTAGACAATCAGACGGTTGATAAATCATTGAATGAATATTTCCATTCATCAGTAGGAGCAGGAAGAACAGATGTAGATTTAAAGTATAAATATCTGTATCCAGGTCTTACCAATCCTGTTTCTGCCGGAATTGCCGCTCAGTTGATCAACTATGGAAGTCCATTCCTTGTGAAAGGGTATATTCCAAAAGAGCTGAAAGAGTTTACACCGGGAATAGAAAAAGGAATTCTTATTTCAGAATCGGAATATGATAACTTAAAAGCTTTCTACTCGGAAGTTTACAGAAATACTCAGGCTGACCGTGCAGACTTTAATCAGGCAAGAGCCGTGAAAGAATATGTGAAGCTGTTGAAGAAATATAATCCTACGATAAAATTCTTAGATAAAGGAGCGCTTTATGAGCTGCCAATGTCTTATGCTATCGGAATGAGTACAGGATTTGATCTTTCTGAAGAAGAACTGATGGCTAAATATAAACTGAAAGGTTGGAAAAAATCTAAAATCGTTCCTAGTGAGACGGTGAAAAATTATTTCCAGCACTATAAAAATTTAGCAGACAGAATGCTTGCCAACAGAAATAACCCTGCTGTAAAAATTCAACAGAACGGGCAAACTTTCTACTGGCTTAATGAATACTTTACCCCATCAAGAATTCCGACAGAACAACCGGAGTACACGAAACACTAAGCAATTCATTTTATGATATCAAAAGCAGGAGTATATACTTCTGCTTTTTTTGTGCTGTAAAGTAAGGCAGTATATATTGATTAATTTTAAACCTTGAACATTAAACCTTAAACCTTAAACTTTGAACTTTGAACATTTTCCTCCATTAATTCTCTTTCATGTGGAAAAATATTTTTTATCTAAAAATAGAGATATAATTTAAAATGCTGTATTAATGGTTGTTATAGTGATGTGTGTAAATCCATTGTCGTAGAATTACGACAATAAATCGTAGAACTACTACAATTTTGCAGATTTATAGGGAAAAGTTTTTTTTAGCAGAAAAGAGCCTCTATATTTGCTAACACAATCACCACATCACAAAATATTACTAACGATTAAATTTACTAATCATGGCCGAAAGAAATTCAAGAGGAATCTTAAAATTTAACAACGGGGAAGGGCAAAAGCTGTTAAAAATGAATTACAGCGTTTCCAGATCTACGGACGTTTCAGGACGTGTAGCATCAGATCCTTCTAACGCACTGATCAAGGTTACAGTAGAAGCTACTGAAAAATCAGATATCCTTGAAAGCTTGTTAAACGGTAAGTACAAGCCTACAGTAGGTGAGATCACTTTCAACAAATCTCACGAAGAAGGAACACTGATTACGCTGAACTGGCAGAACGGATATGTAATTCAGCATCAGGTAGATTTCGATGCCATTGACAGCAACAGTATGCTGATCAGCTTCGTCATCAGTGCTGAAACCATTGACTACGGTACTTCTCAATACGCTGGGCTATGGCCATCCAGCTAAAATTTACACACATTATCAACATTCATAAGAAAGAAGACTGTCCCTATTTAAGACGGTCTTTTTTTGCCTGAATGAAAAAACGATACAAAAGATTTTATTTTATAAAAGGCTTATATAGTGCTTGTTATATAAAATAATATTATCTTTAAAACAAACACAAACACAAAGCATATGAAAACTGAATCGAAACCAAAAGGATCTTCCTTCCGTCCGTCACAGAATGCAGACGGAATATCCGAGAATCATCATGCAGGCATCAACCGCCTGGTTAAGTTGTCACTGGTTATAGAGGGTAAAATTATTAAGTACTATAAACATTTCACTCTTAAACAAAAAGCAAATCATCATCACGAATTCAGTCTTACCCTTGCTCACGATGCATTGGGGGACAGGCAGAGCCATACTCTTGAAGAAGCCAATAAATTTCTTGGAAAACGCCTTACAGCTGTTATGTCTTACAAAGATATAGAGAAGAGCCCGGAAAGAAATTTCATTGGAATCATTACCAAAGTAGGTTTCAGCCAGGAGAAAATGAGTCTTGGGAATATTGTCCTCTCTGGATACAGTCCAACCATTTTACTGGATGGTGCTCCACACATTCAAAGCTTTGGCGGCGGACAGCCCGTTAATATGGGAATCATAGCCAAAGAAGTAATAAAACAGGGAATAGATAAAGAACGATTCGATATAAGAGTTGATACCAATGATTATTCTCAGATCATTTACAGCAGCCAATATAACGAAACCCATTACAATTATTTGGCACGAATGGCAGAAGCTTATGGGGAACAATTCTATTACGATGGAGAAGTATTGCACTTCGGAAAACTTCCGCCACAGAATAAACCTATAAAACTGCTCTACGGAAGCAATGCAGATAACATCAGAGTAGAACTGAAAGCGGTACATACAAAACCTCAATATTATGGCTATAACAGCAGTAAAAACGAAAAGCTGACTTCCGGAGAAACTCCGGTAAATCATTTAGGTGATCTCGCCCGTACAGCGTACAGCCATAACGATAAAATATTTAAAACTCCGGCACTTCAGGTTGCTCCTATTAAAGCCACCACCCATCTGGATGTGGAACATTCCCAAAGAAGCACTTCAGGAAGTGAAGCGGTCAATGTATTTTCAGTTTCCGGTTCTACAACGGTTCCTTTCTTACATCCGGGCTGTGTTGCGGATATTCATATGAGAAAACCCGATAGTAATGAAACTTCCTATTTCACCAAGGTGATGGTAACGGAAGCTGTTCATGAAATTGATACCATCGGTCATTATACAGGAACTTTTGAATCTATTGCTGCAGACACGGGATTTCTGCCCAAACCTGAATTCACTGTACCCGCTGCACAGCCACAAATTGCAACAGTAATTTCTAACACGGATCCGGAAGGACAGGGAAGAGTTCAGGTAAGATTCGACTGGCAGATGAATGATACTACTCACTTTGTTAGGGTGATGAGCCCAGATGCAGGAGGAACAGATCAGATCACTCAAAACAGAGGATATGTAGCTATTCCTGAAGTAGGAGATCAGGTGATGGTGAATTTCGTCCATAGTCATCCCGACAGACCTTTTGTAATGGGAGGAATGTTTCATGGAGGAATAGGCCTTGGTGGCGGTGCAGACAACCGTATAAAATCTATCCAAACGAGAAGCGGCCACCGAATTGTTTTCACAGAAGATGAAAGCATCATTATTACAGATAAAAGCGGTAATGAGATTCATCTGGATACAACGGGCAGCAATATTAATATTACAGCACCGGAAACCATGACCCTGAACTGTAAGAATATGAATATTAATGTAGGGGAGAATATGACAACCACGGTGGGGATGAATAAGTTTGATAGTGTTTCAATGAATCATACGGAAAGCGTGGGAATGATGAAAAATCTTTCTGTAGGCGCCAATTTCATGACGAATGTTGTGGGTAGTTTAATGGAATTTGTTAAAGGAAATAGAGAATCCAAAGCAAAAGAAGTAAAAGAAAATTCTAAAAGAAGAGAAATTATTTCTCAGGAGAATAATGATATTCATGCACAAAAGCAGTTTAATAATAATAGTGGTGAAAATTCAAAAATGCATTAAATCATGTCTATTATACGAATTACTGAAGGTGAAAATATTACAGCAATAGAACAAAATTGGACAGTTTTTACTGATCATTTTGAAGCGTATGCAGGAAATAACAGCCATTTTACAGCTAAGAATGGTACTTTTATCGGGGAGCCGAAAAAAGATAAGTCAGAAGAAAAGAAGTATTTTGTAGAAGGATGGTGGAGTTCCGATGCAAATGGAAAAAATAGAATTATAGAAGCGTTTATTGAAGATACTGTTTATTTTAATATTATTACGCAAAGTATTCCAGATATAGATCCCATTACTAAAAAACCATCAGAAATAGCTATTCAACTATATGATGATGATGGGAGTTGGGGAAATAGCCCTGATCCAATAAATGTACGTGAAGTAAAAAAAGATCCTGTAACAGGAAAAGATATAAAAGGAGATTTAATAACTTCAAAAACAGTTACAGGTAATAGGGTAAGTTATTCATTAACTTTAAATAAAGGCCTTGTAAGCTTTATAGAAGAGGATGCAGGAGATGAAATAGAGCTTTATTTTGAGTGTGGGTATAAAAATGAAAGAAATGTTAAACTTCCTGCTTCAAGTGCAAACTATCTTAAAGTTTTTGAAAAAGAAATTAAAATAACGGTTTTGGTAGAATTGCCACATTCGAAAGAAACAGGTTGGGCAGCAAAAGGATTAGGAGGACATACTGCAATGGCAATTGGAGACAGATATTTTGACTACGGACCTGATAATAGACCTGGAACATATTCTGAAAAAGATTATGACGTAGATTTTAATGGTGATGGAGATAAAGATGATGATGTATTATTAAGAAATCCAAGTTTTGAAAATGCTCCAGGAAGACCTTGGTGGGGAAGAATGGTTGCACAAGGAAAAGGAATTCAACCAGAAGACGTAAAGTTGAACGATGTGCTATCATTTGTATTACAGCACTGGTCAATATGTAATGTATACGGAGAGGTGCATAAAATAGAATTTTACGCAAAGGGAAGTCAGAGTGAAAAAATGATAGAATGGTGGGAAGAAAGATATAAACACCTTAAGATTTATAGTGTATGGCCATGGAAAGGAGAACAATGTACAACAGCTGTTAAAACTGCTTTACAGGAAGGTGGATTTTATATTCCAGATGAAACACAAAAACCAAGTGGTATGTTGTCAGATCTAAAAGGAGTTTTAAGTACAACAAAAAATCATTTCTTAGAACGAGCGCATGAAAGCATAATTAAACCTGAAAGTTCTGATTGGAATCCTAATTAATAAAAGTTATGAAACTTAGAATATTTTTTTTAATTGTTATGTTTTTATTTTTTTCTCAATGTAAAAAAAAGCATATGAATAATACAAATAGAATTTATTATAAAACAGAAGAGTTTACATCTTTTGAAAATAATGCCCAGATAAAATATGATGAGGCCAATGCTATATTTTTGGAATATTTAAAAAAAGAACATATAAAATTGACTCCGGTATTTCTTTTTTGTGAAGGAGAAGATTATCTATTTGGTGTAACAACTGATCCCAGCCAGGATAAGATGAACAGATCCTGGAAACTATATAAATTGAAAGTAAACTCGCAATCGGGAAATACAGAACCAATGCAAGGTCAGGTAAAAGAATAATGTAGTAGATAGCGGGCTTTTATATTAATTTACATAAAATTATTATAGTATTGACAATGAGGAAAAACTGATTTATCTAAAAAAAATTATTATGAATATAATAATAATAATAATAATAATAATATTAGCTGGGTTGGGCTTTTTTACTCAATTCCAATCTCAGGAATTACAAGAGACAATGATCCCCAAAATGAGTAATGAATTTGAAAAGATTACCATACAGAACTCTAAGAAAAAAGATGATGACAGATGTATTGAAACCCCAGAAGGAAGAAAAGAAATCTTTTCTGTTTCTAAAGATGGATATGGATTAAGTATTTACTATGAGAATTCTTTTTATAAATCAGATAAATTCTATTATAAAAATGGGTACATAAAAAATAAATCATTGTCATTTAACATGGGCTCTCCCGTAGGAATATTATATTATTTTGATAAATCTGGTAAGCTTATTAAAGAAGAAAACACGGATGAAGGTTACGGCTTCAAACCTTTAGATATTATTGCATACTGTGAAAAGAATAAAATTGATCTGCCTAAAGGCTACCATGATTCTGGTTACCGGGCTAGAGTATTAAAACAGGATTTTGAAGGCAAAAAAGTATGGAGAATTTCTCATCAAATTGCAGGAGACAAAATAGAAGAAATCATTCTGGACAGTAAAACAGGAAAAGAGCTTCAAAAGAAGACAGTGCCATTTTATAACCCATAATTCTATTGAATATAGATAAAGAAAATAAACTAAATAACCTTAAAACATCAATGAACAAAATCACAGATCATCTGAAATATTTGTCCAAACTATCTGCAGTATTCATCCTTAGTATATTTAAAATTTATGCAATTGGAATCATTTCAACAATTATTGTACTTGTCCTGGGAATCTATATCTTATCAGAAAAGCTGGGGCCGTCATTAGGGCACACTGGTGCTGGAGGATTTTTGATAACCACTATTACTGCTCAACCTGTTTCAGCAAGTATTTTCTACCTGTTGATTATTATCGCCCCGTTTTTTACAATAGTTTTTGCCACAAAATATGCAATGTCTGTAGTCATTAGTAAATTGCTTCAGGACCATTCCAAAACAATTGTAAATCCGTTTATAGATAAGGTCATCAGTACATTTAAAGCCAAACAGCCTACGGTAATCCGAACCAGTGCAGACTTTGCTATTGCAAAAGTTAAACTGTTGAATGAATTCAGAAACAGCTCTGAAAACAGAATTTTGAAAAAGATATTAGGCTATGCCTTACATAAAATCAAGTTTGATGAATTGAACCTCGGTGAGGACAATGCAGACTTCTCCGAAATTATCAAAAAGACCTTGATTGAAAAATTATACGAATTAGCAGAGCCATCAGCCATGCTGTTCTATATCTACATAGGGCTTCAATGGTTCAGTCTGGTTTTATTATATTTTTTGAATATTTAAAACAAAAAGAAGGTTTACAACAGTAATTGGTCACAAAATTCTATTATCGGAACTGTCTCTGGAAACAAAAAAATACGGTTATTACTTCTCTAATTGAAGAATTAACTATCTTTATCTCGTTTAGAATAAAATTTTTAATTTTAGCTGCATAAAAAGAACAACTTTTGACTTCCTGATAAAAGGGATAAGAAATACAGATCAATACCATCAAATCTGAAGAACACTAAAACAGAACACAAATATATTAATATAAGAAAATTATAAATGGGAGTACTAGTAACCAACGAAACCGTAAAGCAACTATTTCATATTGCTCAGTCGATAGCGAAGGAAAATTATAATGGAACCTATGGAGGCCCGCATATTCTGCAGGCATTAATGCATAAAGATATCGGACTTAATGAATTCCTGAAAAGTATAGATAAAGATCCCGGCTATTTCTATGAATGGGCAGATGTCCGTATTGAAGAATATCCTAAAACCAATCACCTGCCGGATGAAGTAGGTCAGGATGATGCTATAGATACACTTATAGAAGAAGCAGATGATATCCGTTTAAAATTAGGATTGGATGAGATTACTCCCATCTGTATTCTTACCGCAATTGTAAAACCACAGGTGGTATTTTCACTTCAGCAGCTGAAATCACTTCCGCTGAGAGAACATGAAATTTTCAATCTGTACAGAAAAGATACACCATTTGCCGTTTCAGAAGACGGAGATTTTTCATCATTATTTTCAAATGGTACATCAGACTATTCAGACTCTTCATTTCCTTCCATTAAAAGCTACTGTGTAGACAGAACAGCACAGGCCAGAAAAGGAGAAATTGAAAATATCATCGGCAGAGATAAAGAATTGAGAATGCTGGTGGAAATACTTTGCCGAAGAAGCAAACCGAATGTGATCATCATTGGAGAGCCTGGAGTAGGGAAAACTGCTTTGGTAGAAGGCTTTGCTACTGAAATTATCAAAGGAAATGTTCCTGAAATGCTTAAAAACGGTACCCTTTTAGAACTGGACACTGGTGCCCTGTTAGCAGGAACTTCTTATAAAGGTGAAATTGAAGACCGTCTGAAAAAAGTTATCAATGAATGTAAAAAAATAGAAAAAGCTATTCTTTTCATTGACGAAATTCATACCCTTTTAGATCCGAAAGGAAGCATCGGAAATGTTGCCAATCTTCTGAAACCTGAACTTGCCAGAGGGGAAATTACCGTAATTGGAGCAACTACTCAGGAAGAATATAGAAAAATTATAGAGCCGGAACAGGCTTTCAACCGTCGTTTTGAAGTGTTAACCGTTCATGAACCGGATGAAAAGACTTGCGTAAAAATGATTGACGTACTTCTTGATGGCTATAAAAAACATCATGGTATTGAAGTCGAAAAAACAGCTATTCCCGAATGTGTACGTCTGGCAAAAAGATATGCAAAAGGCAAAAAATTGCCGGATGCAGCTATTGACTTGTTAGACAGAACAATGGCAGCCATCAAAATGCTTGATGAACTCTCAGAAAAAGAACTTAGCAGCTGGAAAGAAAGCTATGATGCTATTTTAACAGAAGAATATGCAGACAGCAAAGATAAAGCGGATGAACTGATCTGGACTTATAACTTACTAAGAGACAAAATAAGCCCAATCCTATGGGGTTCTTTAAGTGAACAGCCTGCGATTGACAATTCTATGCCGGTAGATCAGATTCAGAAAATCATTGAAGATACGTATGCAGAGCTTCTACAGCATGCTGCCAAAAAGAGAGAAAAAGTAGACAGGCTGGAACTGGCAGCAGTAATGGCCGCTAAAACCAATATCCCAATCGGGAAGATCCAGGCTCAGGAAAAAGAAAAACTCCTGAATATGGAATCCCTTCTACTGAACAGAGTGGTAGGACAGGATCATGCATTAAAAATCCTTTCTGATGCTATCGTGGAAAACCGAAGCGGATTGAATAAACCAGGACAGCCAATCGGGTCTTTCTTCCTTCTGGGGCCTACCGGAACCGGTAAAACAGAGCTGGCCAAATCTATGGCGGAACTGCTTTTCAATGATGAAAAGGCAATGGTACGCTTTGATATGTCAGAATTTAAAGAAGAACATTCCGCTGCGTTATTATATGGAGCGCCTCCGGGATATGTAGGATATGAGGAAGGTGGTATGCTGGTGAACAAAATCAGACAACAGCCTTATACCGTTGTATTATTTGATGAAATTGAAAAAGCCCACCATTCTGTTTTTGACGTATTCCTTCAGATTATGGACGAAGGAAAAGTTCATGACAAATTAGGGAAAGAAGGAGATTTCAGTAATGCCCTGATTCTGTTTACCTCCAATATCGGAAGTGAAGAAATTGTAAAACAGTTTGAAGAAGGAAAAATTCCGGAATCATCTTCACTGATGCAGATTATGTCAAACTCCGGACGATTCAGACCTGAGTTTTTGGCAAGAATTACAGAGATTATTCCTTTCGCACCAATCACAGAATCCATTGCAGAAAGAATCTTTAATATTCAGTTGAAATCACTTCATACCTCATTAACGAGATTAGGAATTGCTTTAAAAATTACTGATGATGCCGTAAGAAATCTTGCATTGGGAGGATTCAGCAGCAAATATGGAGCAAGACAGATCTCAGGAGTAATCCGTGCACAGCTTGCTAGGCCAATCTCCAAAATGATTGTTAGAGAAGAAGTAAAATCCGGACAGACCATTCATGCAGACTGGAATAATGAAGAAGAAAAATTAAGCTGGAAAGTAGATTAAGTATAAAGTAAGAAGGCAGATCTGCGAACCGCGTTTTGCCTTTCTTGCTTATAAATAAAATTAAAATGAAAACGATTGTCAGAAATATCTTTACAGGTTTACTATTATTGGGAACTGTTGTTTTTGTAAACGGACAGTTTCTTGCCGCTTCCGATACTTCGGAAAGCAGTGTGAAAAAGTATAAAGGTATCATTAATGCCAATAAAGATCTGGTAGAATTTATTGAACAGTTACTTCTTCAGAAAGGACTTCCCAAGCATTTGAGAAACCTGGCTCTGATTGAGTCCCATTTTGACAGAAATATTACCTCAGGAGCCGGAGCTGTTGGAGTCTGGCAATTTATGACGGCACATGCCAACCAGTATGGGCTTACAGAACAAGGCCGTACTGATCTTTATAAAAGTACCAAAACAGCGGCCATTTCTTTGAGTAATCTTTATAAAAAGTATAACAACTGGGTGACAGTAGTAGCTGCTTATAACTGTGGTGAAGGAAATATTGCCAAAGCAATGGAAGCCGCAGGTTCCTCGCAGTACCATGAGTTTTATAAATACCTTCCCGGAGAAACCGTTAATCACGTGAAAAAATACCTGAATGCATGCTATGCTACGGGAGAACTTCAAAGTGTATTGAATAACTATAATTCGTCGAGAATCAATAAGATTTTCTTTGAGGGAGACCGAAAAGAGACTGCTGCAGCGCTTTCAGAAACAGAGATCAATGCCGGATTCAATCTGAACATTGTGGCTGCTGAATTAAATGTAGATGTAGAGAAAATTCTTGCCTGGAATCCGGGAATTGTAGAAGAACTCCAGAGAAAAGGAGAAAGTGCTTTCTATCTTCCCATCGATCTTATGCCCGATTTTCTGCTGAGAAAAAATAAAATACTGGTTCGTTCCATAAAAGAAGGAGGAAAGACTCAACAGTAAAATAATGTCAGATAAAAAAAGCAATCAGTGTCACTGGTTGCTTTTTTATGATAGAAATCTGTTAAAGCTATCCTAACTTTATATTAAAGAAATCTTAATATTTCTCACTGAAGTGTAAAATTATTGTTTTTGTTGTTAATTTTCAATCAGTTAAAACCCTTTACTGATGGTCTTTCGACTGAGTTCGTTAAATCCTTTGTCGTAGAATTACTACAAGAAATCGTAGAATTACTACAAATTTTCAGATTTCCCTTCAAAAGCTTTTTTTAGCAGAAAAGAGCATCTATATTTGCTAACACAATCACCGAATCACAAAATATTAACGATCAAAATTTACAATCATGGCCGAAAGAAATTCAAGAGGAATCTTAAAATTCAACAACGGAGAAGGACAGAAGCTGTTAAAAATGAATTACAGCGTTTCAAGATCTACAGACGTTTCAGGACGTGTAGCATCAGACCCTTCTAACGCACTGATCAAAGTTACAGTAGAAGCTACTGAAAAATCAGACATCCTTGAAAGCTTGTTAAATGGTAAATACAAGCCAACAGTAGGAGAAATCACTTTCAACAAATCTCATGAAGAAGGAACATTAATTAATTTGAAATGGGAGAATGGATATGTGATCCAGCACGAAGTAGATTTCGATGCAATAGACAGCAACAGTATGCTGGTAAGCTTCGTCATCAGTGCTGAAACGATTGACTACGGTACTTCTCAGTACGCGGGGCTATGGCCTTCAGCAGGTAAATAAGCCTATTCATCATCTTAGTAAAAATAAAATTGGTACAGAACAGTACACTCTTCCGAGTATACTGTTCTGTTTTTTTGTTTAAAAGAATTTCAGAGACCATTTTCCAAAAAGAAAATGACAAGTGTATAAGGGATTCATCAATAGTTTAATCTCTTTCTAAAATTGAGAAAAGATAAAGTAACCACATTCAGAACAACCGGAAAATAACAAAAATAACCAGACCTTCAAAAGGTCTTTTTTTATATAAATAAGTAAAATCAGACCGTTGTATTTCTCTTAATGGTGTAATAATATATAAATGATTGATGCTTTTTAACGGCTTTTAAAATATTTATTTATAGAGTGTTGTATTTTTATTTAAATCTAATGTCGTAGAATTACGACATGGAATCGTAGAACTACGACACCAAATCGTATAATTACGACACTTTTTCAGATTTCCCTTCAATTGCTTTTTTTTCAAAACCAAGGGCTTTATCTTTGTTATATAATTATTGAATTACAATTTATTACTAACGATTAAAATTTACAATCATGGCAGAAAGAAATTCAAGAGGAATCTTAAAATTCAACAACGGTGAAGGACAGAAACTGTTAAAAATGAACTACAGTGTATCAAGATCTACAGACGTATCAGGACGTGTAGCATCAGATCCTTCTAACGCATTGATCAAGGTTACAGTAGAAGCTACTGAAAAGTCAGACATCCTTGAAAGCTTGTTAAACGGTAAATACAAGCCAACAGTAGGAGAAATCACTTTCAACAAATCTCACGAAGAAGGAACATTAATTACTTTGAAATGGGAAAATGGATATGTAATCCAGCACGAAGTAGATTTCGATGCAATAGACAGCAACAGTATGCTGATCAGTTTCGTAATCAGTGCTGAGACTATCGACTACGGTACTTCTCAGTACGCAGGACTATGGCCTTCTTCAGGTAAATAATCCAATCAACTTAAATAAAAAAAGGAACAGTATACCATCGGTATGCTGTTTTTTGTTTTTATCAGTCACTGAAAACATTTATAAACAAATAGTTTAGAAAAAATTCACAAGCGAAGCGAATTGACTATTCATCATCATACTCTACATCCCATATCTCAGCTCATGAAATTCACCTCCGAAACCCTTCCGCAGACTTCCAGTTTTTACTCCTATTTTCTTATATTTGTTCATTATTCAAAATATGGACGCAACACAAGATAAAAGGCTGTTTCTCATCGATGCCTATGCGATGATCTTTCGTGGTTATCACGCAATGTATAAAAGCCAGCGATTTACAAATTCAGGAATTGAAACCACTGCTATTTTTGGTTTTATGAATTCATTGATTGAATTGATCAGAAAAGAAAAGCCAACGCATTTAGCTGTTGTTTTTGATGTAGGACAGGCAAGTGTTCGAACAAACGATTACGCAGACTATAAGGCCAACAGAAGTGAAACTCCTGAAGCTATCAAGATTGGTGTTCCATATATTCATCGAATTTTAGAAGCGATGCATGTTCCACGTTTGGGAGTTGAAGGATATGAAGCTGATGATGTCATCGGAACTATTGCATGTAAGGCTGAAAAAGAAGGATATACTGTATTTATGGTAACTCCAGATAAAGATTTTGGACAACTGGTTACAGATAATATTAAAATTTATAAGCCTGGTTATAAAGGTGGTGAAATCCAAATACTTGGTGTTGAAGAGATAAAAGCTAAATATGAAATTGAAGATCCTAAGCAGGTTATTGATTTCCTGGCTATGATGGGTGACTCTTCGGATAATATTCCGGGACTGGAAGGAGTAGGAGAGAAAACGGCGATGAAATTCCTGAAAGAATTCGGAAATATCGAAACTTTGCTGGCGAACACAGATAAACTGAAAGGAAAACTGAAAGAAAAGGTAGAAGCTTCCGCAGAACGTGGTATTTTATCTAAAAAACTGGCTACCATTATCTGTGATGCTCCCGTAGAATTCCATCAGGAACAATATGACCTGGAAACTCCGGATTTTGAAAAAGTAAAAGAAGTCTTTGATGAAATAGAATTCAGAAGACTATATGAGAACCTTTACAGAGCCTTTGCTCCGGCTGCTACAGAAACCGTAGTGGTGAGTGAAGTGGAAGTGAAGCAGACTCCGGCAGGAACAGAATTGAAAGGACAGGTTATGCAACTTGATCTTTTTGCCAATTTCGAAGAACTGGAACAGGCTACTTCCACAAAATCTACCATTGAACAGAACGATCATCTTTATCAGTTTATAGATAATCCCAAAGCTCAGAAAAAACTGGTAGATAATCTGCTGCAGCAGAAAGTTGTTTGCTTTGATACGGAAACAACTTCATTAAACGAACTGGAAGCTGAATTGGTAGGAATGAGTTTCTCCTATAAAAAAGGACTTGCCTATTACATTCCTCTTTCTGAAAACAGAGAAGAGGTTTTACAGACTTTGGAGATTTTCAGACCATTTTTTGAAAAAGAAGACCTGTTGAAAATTGCTCATAATCTTAAATACGATTATAAAGTTTTACAACAATACGATATCACCGTTAAAGGGGCTATGTTTGATACCATGATTGCCCATTATCTGCTGAATCCGGACGGAAGACATGGCATGGATTACCTTTCAGAAGTATACCTGAACTACAAACCGGTATCTATTGAAACAATCATTGGGAAAAAAGGTAAAAAACAAGGCAGCTTCAGAGATGCAGATGTAAGAACGCAGACGGATTATGCCGCAGAAGATGCTGACGTAACATTCCAGTTGTATGAGCTTTTTGCACCACAACTGAAAAAAGAAAACCTGGAAGAGCTTTTCTATAATATTGAAATGCCTCTGATGGAAGTGCTGGCAAAAATGGAACTGGCAGGAATTTCTCTGGATGAAAAATGGCTGGCACAGGAAAGTGTTGACCTTGAAAATGATCTGAAACAACTGGAAGCGAAGATTTTTGAACTTTCAGAAGAAGAATTCAATATGAATTCGCCTAAACAGCTGGGAGAGATTCTGTTTGAAAAGTTACAGCTGGATCCAAAAGCTAAGAAAACAAAAACCGGACAATATGCAACCTCAGAAGATGTTCTTCAAAAGTTATCTTCAAAACATGAGATCATCAAATATATTCTGGAATACAGAACGTATCAGAAACTGAAATCAACCTATGTAGACGCTTTGCCTTCACAGATTGAGAAAAAAGATAACAGAGTACATACCAATTTCTCACAAACTACTGCTGCTACAGGCCGTTTGGCGAGTGTAAACCCAAACCTGCAGAATATTCCGATCCGAACGGTGAGAGGACAGCAGATTCGTGGAGCCTTTGTTTCAGGAGAAGGAAAGAAAATTATTTCTGCCGATTATTCTCAGATCGAACTTCGTTTGATTGCTGAAATTTCAGGAGAGGACAATATGATCAAAGCCTTCCAGAATGGAGAAGATATTCACGCTTCCACGGCAGCGAAACTCTTTAAAATTCCATTGGAAGAAGTCTCCAAAACCCAGAGAAGTCAGGCTAAAACCGTAAACTTTGGGATTATTTATGGACAGGGAGCTTTTGCGCTGGCAGAACAAACCGGATTATCGCGTACAGAAGCCAAGCAGATGATTGAAGCTTATTTCGAAACCTATCCAAAGCTGAAGGAATACATGGCAGAACAGGTGAACAAAGCTCGTCAGTTAGGCTATGTAGAAACTATTTTAGGAAGAAAACGTCACTTAAAAGATATCAATTCCAACAACTTTGTGGTAAGAGGTCATGCAGAAAGGAATGCTGTAAATGCTCCGGTTCAGGGAAGTGCCGCAGATGTTGTAAAGCTTGCCATGATTAAAATAGACAGGGAACTTGAAGAACAACAGCTAAAAACAAAAATGCTGCTTCAGGTACATGACGAATTGATATTCGAATCTCCGGTGGATGAGATTGAATCAGCGTCAAAACTGATCAAAACTGAAATGGAAAATGCCTTAAAAACACAGGTTCCGCTATTGGTAGAAATTGGAGTAGGAGATAACTGGCTGGAAGCTCATTAATCAATACTGTAAATCAAACCTTAAATAAAAAACTTCCGTCTTTTGGGCGGAAGTTTTTGTTTTTTTAATGTCAATTGGATTGTTAGAATAGTTTATCTTATCATTCTAATGATAGCCAAATCATCTGTTGGTTTTACCCCATACTGATGTTCCAGCTGTTTAAGTTTTCTGTTGAGCATATCTTCCGTTTCATTATTTTTCTGATCAATCATTAAATATTCCATAAAGTTGATAACTTCATCGGAGTCTGTCTTTTTAATTTTTGAAAAGCTTAAAATACCATCAGTCGCAATTGAAACATCCTTCAAATGATCAAAAAATATTTTCTGAGACTGAGCAGAATACCAATCTTCAAAATTTTCATGAAGATGATAAGCCAAATAATCAGGTTTATTATTACGGTCAAATTCTGTAATACTTCCATTGATACAAACAATTCCATCACCAATTGTTAAAACAATTCCATTGTCTGTTGTGTTTTCGTAAAGTAAGATAGTAAGAGTAGTCAATAGCTCTTTTTCATCCAGCATCAGATGATTTTTAACAAATAGAAGTTCTTTGAATAATCCTCTTATGATTTCTCTGAGTTCCTCTTCCAGACTATCTTGGCTGTCTTTTTTATATAATGCTTTGTATCCAGCTTCAATAATGACTTTACGTAGAATTTTCTTAATAAGTGTTGAAGCAAAATGACTATCCATAGCAGTAGAACAGCCATCCATTATGGCACATACAATTTTATCTGAACCGATTTTTTTGATGAGGAAATCATCTTCACAGTGATTAATATGATAATCCCCGATGTGTAGAGTAGAATATAAATTCATTGGACACTAAATTACTCCTATTTTTCAAGAAATCACCTTATGATTTCCATGCTGGTTATATTATAAAAATGGCAACAAGTGATTTCATAAATCATTTGTTGCCAGTGTTTGTATATCCGTTTTTCTCTAATATTTAGATATCATATTCTAATTCCCCCACATAATGCAGTGCAAAATCGTCATTTTCTACAGAAACAGGATTGGGAATAACAAATCTTGTAGCAAAAATGATCGCATTTATAGGAGTGTCCAGACTGAGTTCATTCAGTTTGTTTTCCAGAATCGGAAGCCATTGATCAGCATAGGAATATTCTGCAAATTTGTCATAAAGACTAAGGCTTTCATCCTCAAAACCATATTCTATAAAGTCATCATCAAACCACTTGATATTCTGTGATTCCGCGAATTTGGAAACATACTGATCGTCACTCTCTTCTTCTATATAATAATTTTCATCCTCTTCTACAAAAGCATAAAAATCTTCTTCATTTTTAAAATATCCTAACCAGAAGTGTGAAATTTCTTTATCCATAATTTTATATAAGTATTATTTTTTGATATTTTTTAGCAGATGGGATTTTTCACCACTGATAAGCATCCCGGTCATGATAGCGAAACCTGCTGCATCTCCTATATTAACATTGATTTTTTCTGAAAATTGCTGAATAAAATCCCCGTTATTAAGATCATAGAGCCTAAATAATGAATTTCCAAAAGTCATTCCCATAGATTGGTTAACATTGAATACAACCGGAAGCAGCAGTAAATCTGCACTGCCGAATTTTTCTTTAATATAATTCATTTCCTCAGTACTGATAATAGTGGTAAGCCTGGGAAAAATTTTTACTTCTTTAGATTTATAATCTTTCTCAGCGACTTTCTTTAAAATATCCATCACTTTTGTATCCATATTAGCGCGCAAAACGGCAACATCATTAAATTTTAATTGAAGAGTATCCTTTAAAATTTTCTTTGTAATGACATCATTGTCTTCAAAATTGTTGATAATAGGTACAAAAGCCACCGTTGACCCATCGCTTTTAAAAGAATAGTTTTCATTAAACACTTTTTGAGCTTGGAAAAATGTTATTCCGGATAGCATCGTAAACAAGGCGAAAATAAGGTTTTTCATAGGGTATTTCTATTACAGTCTCTTTGTTGATTGTCTTTGGTAATTGAGAATGGTTACTATTAAAATGTAATATTACAAAAGTTTTTTCGTGAAATAAATTTTTTGAGGTGACAACACAAATCTGCGCAGCAAAAATAGTTCCTTAATGGTATTTTATTGTAAATTTATTCTCAGTTTAAATTTAAAAAAATGGATTTTCTTCAGGATCATTATGCTATTAAAAATGAATTGCTGCTTATCCTTATTTCTGTTATTTTAGGGCTGTTCATTGGTGCTGAACGGGAATATCGTAATAAATCTGCCGGTCTCAGAACTTTTATTCTGGTATGTTTCGGTGCCTGCCTGTTTACGATACTTTCTATAAAAATAGGGGTTGCCAATCCCGATCGTCTTGCAGCCAATATCATTACGGGAATCGGTTTTCTGGGAGCAGGCGTGATTTTTAAAGGAGATAATAAAATTGAAGGAATTACTACCGCAACAACCATTTGGGCCACAGCTTCTATAGGAATGGCTGTAGGGTCCGGATATGTCTATATTGCCATGCTAGGAACGGCTTTAGTATTAATCATTTTAAGTGCTTTGACTTATTTGCAGAATTTTATTGATAATTATAATAAAGTAAGAGAATACAGAATAGCAGTCTCCAGCTCAGGGGATATTAAATATTGCGAAAATATCTTTAAGGAAAATCATTTGAAATTTCAGATGATCAGACAGCAGTATTCACAGGAAGGTTTTACAGTGATCTGGAGGATTACAGGAAAAAACACTCATCATGAAGGATTAACCAAACGGTTGGTAGATGATCCGAAGATTACCGCCTATCAGTTTTAGATGAGGTATATGCAAAAAAATAAAGGCCTGAGCCTTTATTTTTATTTTTTCTTGAAAATGTAAAGATCCTTGTTGGGACCATCAATCTCTTTTCCTTCCATATCCAGCTGGATCAGTATATTCTCTCCAACCTTATATTTATAATTGGCCGATTTTCCTTTTAACGTAATCATACTTCCTGTAGCATCCCATGCAAAAGTACCTTTATCCTGGTTCTTTGAATTTCTGTCAAGATATTCTTCAGTAATGCTGAATGTTTTATCATTGTTCAATGTTAAAGAAGTCTTGATTCCCGGACAGTCAGCACATGGAACAGTTGCTTCATAAGTACCGGCCCAGTCCAGTGCATTTTCAGAGGTGTCACCCGCTGCTGTAGGCGTTGCTTTGGTAATGCTGTCTGCGGCTACAGGCTGAACTGCTGTTGCAGAATCTGTGTTGGCCGTTGTTTCAGTGGTTTCTTTTTTAGTACATGAAGCTAAGAACAGCGTTGATACCATTCCCAACATGAGCATTTTGCTTTTCATCATAATAAGTAATTTAAGTATGTTTTTAATAATAAAGTTACTTCCAATAAACAAAAATTAAGCCAGAGGGAGGTAGGAGTTTAATGTTTAAAGTTTAATGTTGCTGGTTGATAGTTGTCGGTAGACGGTTCGGGTTTACTTTATATATTAAATGAGTTTCTGTTTTCCCTTCATTAATACATTTTACAAAAACCTGATCTTAACAACTTTTCCGCCCGTTTTATAAAGCCTATTCTTATTTTTCTTCGTAAATTGGGGCAAAATTTTGATTATGACAAAAAAGATACTTTTATCTGTATTTCTTTTGCCGGCTGCAATGGCATTTGCGCAACAATATGGAGGAATGTGGATTCCTACAGAGCTGAATGAAAAGGAAATGAAGGATTTAGGAATGAAAATTTCTGCAAAAGATATTTTCAATCCTCAGAAGCCAAGCATTAAGGATGCGGTAGTACAGTTTAACGGCGGATGTACTGCAGAAATTATTTCGCCTAAAGGACTGCTTTTAACCAACCATCACTGTGGTTTCGGTCAGATTCAGGCACATTCTACAGTTCAGAATGACCTTCTTTCGAACGGATTCTGGGCAAAAAATACAGAAGGAGAGCTTCCTAATCCGGGAGTAAAAGTGGATTTTATTGTAGATATAAAAGAAGTTACTGATCATATTTTAGAAGGAACAGATAATCTTACAGAACCTGAACTTACTAAAAAGATCAACAACAATATTGAGGTGTACAAAAACTCTCAGAAAATTGAATCTTACCAGTCGATCATGGTAAAACCTATGTATTACGGAAACAAATACTATGCGTATACCATCGAAACTTATAAAGATATCCGTCTTGTAGGAGCTCCGCCTCAAAGCATCGGGAAATTCGGAAGTGATACAGACAACTGGGTTTGGCCTAGACATACCGGAGATTTCTCTATGTTCAGAATCTATGCAGATAAGAATAACCGACCTGCAGAATATTCAAAAGACAACGTGCCTTACGTTCCAAAACACTACTTACCTGTTTCTATAAAAGATAAAAACGAGAACGATTTTACTTTTGTATTCGGATTCCCGGGAAGAACTACAGAATATCTTCCTGCAGTAGGGGTAGAGAAAATCATGAAGGATATTGATCCTGCAAGAATTGCGGTACGTGATGTTGCGTTGAAAACATTAGACGAAAAAATGCGTGTAGACAATGAAACACGTATTAAATATGCTTCAAAATATGCTTCAGTAGCGAACTATTGGAAAAAGTGGATCGGTGAAGTAGAAGGATTGAAAAAATCTAATGCTGTAGAAAAGAAAGTAATGTACGAAGGTTCTTTGGTGGCTAAAAACCCGGAGATCAAGACTACTTTGGATCAGTTGAATAAACTGTACAATGATCAGGCTCCTTATGCATTAAACAATGCTTACTATACAGAAGTAATCAGAAATGCGGAGACTTTAAAGCTTGCCGGTGATTATTATGATTTCGTAGCTTCTGTAGAAGCCGGAAGAATGGATGAAAAGGAACTTTCAAAGTTAAAATCAAAATTAACTTCTTTCTATAAGGATTACAGTGCTGAGCTTGATGCAAAAGTAACTGCAAAACTATTGGCTTTATACGTTAATAAAACAGCACCACAGTTTTTACCGGCAGCATTCAATAAATATAAAGATGAGAATGCCAATATTCCTGTAGTAGAAGATATGTCTAAAAACTCTATTATCACAGGAAGAACTGCGGTAAACGGAGGAACACTGACTGCAGATATTGAGAAAGCATTTTCTAATCAGGATAAACTGATCAAAACGTTAAAGAAAGATCCTATTTATCAGCTGTATGTTTCTATGAGAGAAACCTATATGAAAACTGCAGATCCACAGTATACTTCACTTCAGGCAAAAATTGATGCTTTACAGAAGAAGTTCATGGCACAGCAGATGCAGACGGATAAAGACAGAAAGTTCTTCCCGGATGCCAACTCTACGCTTCGTGTAACTTATGGTAAAGTAAAAGGTTCTACTCCTAGAGATGCGGTTTCTTACGGATACCAGACTCACCTTGCCGGAGTAATGGAAAAATATGTTCCTGGAGATTATGAATTTGATGTTCCAAAGAAACTGATTGATCTTTACAACAAAAAAGATTTCGGAATCTATAAAGATAAAACAGGTGATGTTCCTGTAGGGTTTACTGCTACCAACCACACAACCGGAGGAAACTCAGGAAGCCCTGCTCTTGATGCTAACGGAAACCTTGTTGGATTGAATTTCGACAGGCAGTGGGAAGGAACAATGAGTGATATCAACTATGATCCTCGTTTCAGCAGAAACATCATGGTAGACACGAAATATATCCTTTTCATCATCGAAAAGTTCGCTGACTCAAAGTGGCTTGTTGATGAAATGAAGATTATAAAATAATTTTTAAAAGTTATATCTTTAAGAATCTATTTAAACTGAGTTTTAAATAGATTCTTTTTTATTTTAAATAAGATGAAAGATAGGATCATCAATGTACTGGCAGCCTTCGAATCTGAAAATATCGGAAAATCTTTTCCGCTGGATTACTGTCTGCCACTTTATCACAGTGTTTCCGATAAAGAACTTCCTCATTTAAAACATGTGATCCGCTATAAGAATACCAGACAGTTTGAAGAAGATCTGGATCATATGGCAAAGAATTTTCAGTTTGTCGACTGGCAGGAATTCAAGGAATATAAAGCTGGAAATTTTAAACCTGCGAAAAAGATTGCTTTGCTCACCTTTGATGATGGCTTCAGAGAATTTTATGATGTAGCGGTTCCTGTGTTGGAGCGTAAGGGAATTTATGCCTGTAATTTTATCAATCCTGCTTTCATAGACAATAAAGAGATGATGTTCAGGTGCAAAGCGAGCCTGCTTGCGGATGCTGCTGAAAAAATAAAAACCATAGATCCTGAAATTTATTTTATCTTATCGTTGAAAAACGCAGACAGGAGCATTTTACAAAAGAAAATTTTAACAATCAATTATCAGGAAAAAGATATTCTGGATGGGCTTGCAGAAAAATTTGAAATAGATTTTAAAACCTATTCCCAAGAATATAAGCCTTATTTAACCACAGCAGAATTAAAAGAACTTACGCGTAAAGGCTTCGGAATTTCTTCGCACAGCTGGGATCATCCGAAATATGGAGATTTATCTCTGAAAGAACAGATGGAAACAACGGATAAGACTTTTGCTTATTTAAAAGAAAATGGCTTCCTGTACGAAAGTTTTGCATTTCCGTTTACCGATTTTGAAGTAAGGAAAGACTTTTTTGATGAGCTCTATAAAAATGAGGAAATCTACTGCAGCTTTGGATGTGCTGGGATAAAACTGGACAGTGTAAAGAAAAACTTTCAAAGAATTCCCATGGAAATGGGAGAGAGCGGAGCGCAGATATTAAAAAAGGAAATTGCTTATTTCCGACTGAAAAAGCTCATCAATAAAAACATGATTATAAGAAAATGATAACCCTGAAAACATACAACAGAAAAGAACTGGAAGATTTTATATCAACCGGAGATTTTCAGCAATATGATTTTCTTCCCATTACAAAGCATCGTGCACTGTCTCATATTCAGAATCCAAAAGCATCAGACGAGGATACACTTCTTATCCTTGCTTTTTATGAAGAAAAACTGATCGGTTATGTGGGCTGTTTTCCGGATTGTTTTATCATTGATGGAAAAGAAATCCGATATGCGTGGCTCAGTACGCTGTATGCAAACCCCGAGTACAGAAAAAAAAGACCGGCAAAAGCATTGCTTAAAAAAGTTTTTGAAGAATATGAAGGGAGAATTGCCATAACAGAATTTACCAAAGAAGCAGAAGCGCTTTACAATATAATGGGTGTTTTTGAATACATTTTCCCCAAAGAAGGAAAGCGTTATTACTTCAGAACAGATGCTGCTAAAATGATTCCGGAGAAAAAGCCGGAAACCCAGTCATTGAAACCTCTTTTTCAAATCCTTGATGCTACGGCCAACGGACTTATTTCAATAAAGAACCTTATTGTGCCAAAACCCAACTTCAAATATGAAGTTCAGGATAGGATCGACAAAGAAAGTGCTGATTTTATCAATGGATTTTCTGGCCAACGGAATGCTGACGAAATTAATGCCTTTATAGATCATCCCTGGATTTTGGAGGGTGAAAAAGATGAAAAATACCTTTTTTCCAGTTTTGCCGGTACATTTAAATATTTCTGGATTAAAATTTTTGATCAGGATCAGAAAATTAAAGCCTGTCTCTTGTTGCAGCTTCGTGATGGATATCTTAAAATCCCTTACTTTTTCCCGAATGGTGATGCAGATGAGGTTGTCCGGTTTCTGAATTACTTTATTGTTACCCACAAAGTGAAAGGTTTTACCTCTTATCAAACCGTTTTGAACAAGGAAATACAACAATCAAAAGGGTTTTCCCCTATCTACGAACGTAATTTCACAAGAGAGTATCTGTTTCATAAAAATCTTTTGGAATTACTCCCCGATAATTTTAACCCAAACTATCAGGATGGAGACGGAGATTGTATGATGACGTAAAAGAATTGTAAATGATGAGTCATGAATTATAAATTATCATTCACCATTTATAAAAAACAAACCGCCTGATAGTGTTATCAGGCGGTTTGTTTTTTTAATGTCCGAAAATATCTTTCAGGCTTACTTCTTTAAATGTTCCCATTTTATTGACAGCTTCCATATCAAGATTCTCTTTTTTACCGATAATGGCTGTATTAAAATGTATGGATTGGACTTCTGTCTGATAAAACTGTTTGATACCTTCAAACTCCAGGCTCTGGATCTGTTCATAAATATTCTTTCTGTAATCATGATGAATATTGAGCTTCTGCAGTCTTAAGGTATTAAAAAATATATTATTTCGGGTAACCCTTGTCGAAGCAATCTGCTTCAGCGCAGCATTTTTGGCATTCTCAAACTGAATAGGTACTTCAGGAAGTTCGTTCATCAGTTCGTTCAGGGTATCCACTGCAATCATTAGTTTGTCAGGTTGTGTTCCGATATAAGTGGTTACATAGTCAGGGTGCTTCAGCTCAGAGTTGGCTGCATAAGAAACATAGGCTGAGTAGGCAAGACTTTTACTTTCACGCATCTCCTGGAAAACAATTGAAGATAATCCTCTTCCAAAATATTCATTGAAAACATTGATCTTTCCAAAATGAAGCGGGTTCACTTCGTTTCCTTTACCAATCTTGCTCATTTCCATCTGAACCATATCATAGTTGATGAAATTGACATTTCCTCCTGTTGCAGGTTCCGGATATTGCTTGGCTTCCGGTATCTGAAGGCTCTCAGTTTCTATATACTGACCGATATATTCTTTGAAGTTTTCAAAATTTTTACCGTAGAAAAATACCTGGTAAGGATATTTGAAAAGCTTTTTCATTCTGTCTGTGAATACTTCAGGATTGCTGCTTTCAAGCTCTTCCCTGGAAATGACATCTGTAAAACGTGAGTTGCTGCCCAGTTTTGTGTAATTGTTTAAAGCAGTTATAATACGGTTTTTGTCTTTCTTGATCGCCTGGCGGTTTTCCAGTACGGTACCCACAAACTGATTGTAGATTTCCTGATCAGGTTTTACATCCTGCATCCAATGCTGTAAAAGAGCAATTCCTTTTTCTATATTTTCTTCCAGTCCGCTTAGAGATATAATCAACTGGTTGTTTGTTGTTTTAAAATCATTGCTGATTCCTATTTTGAAAAATTCCTTTTTCAAATCTTCCGGTGAATGGGTATCTGTTCCCAAATACTGCAGAAGTTGAGTAGAAATTCCTAGATCTCTGTCGTTATCACTTCCCAAAGGAAAAATAAAATGCAGCTGAGCAATATCGTTATACTTATTCTTTACAAAGCTTAGTTTCTTTCCGTTACGCTGATCCGTGATGATTTCTTTCTGATAATCGATAAACTCAGGTTTAATATCTTCAGTTTTATCCGCTAAAATATCTTTTAAAAACTCAGATTGTGTATCACGGTTGATTTTAACAGGAGTGATTCCCGGGTTGTCAACCCTGATCAATTTGTCATTTACCCCTTTTTCTTTATTGATAACCACATAGTTTTCTTTGAAAAAATCATGGGCAAAATTCACAATATCATCCTTAGTGAAAGAAGCATACTCATCCATTTCATTCAATTCTTCTTCCCAGGTTCTTCCTTTTATATAAGAATCATAGAGTGTGGTAGCAAGACCTTCAGCCGTTTCAAGGCCTTTCATTCTCTGAAGTTTGAAATCATTAATGATGGCGGGCAGCATCCAGTCCGGGAAATCTCCTTTCTTGATCAGTTCAATTTCGTCCAGTACCATATTCTTTGCTTCCTCCAGGGTTTGTGTTTCCTTAGGAACAGCAACGATGGAAAAATATCCATACTGTCTTAATCCCACAGAAAAAGCCTGAGCCCAAAGCATTTTCTGAGTCTGATTAATATGCAGATCCAGTAATCCGGCTTCCCCTCTGTTGCTGAGTATATTCGCTATCACATCCGCCAGCATAGCTTCTCTTGTTCCATAGCTTTCTGTTCTCCATGCCAGCTGAGTGCGTGGAGTAGTAGGGCTTTTCACTGTTCTTGTTACAACTTTTGTAATGGGCTGTTCAATAATTGGTGTCTTCTTAGGAAGTTCCTTATAAGGTAATGTACCGAAATAGTGATCAATTAACTGAATGGTCTTATCAAAATCAAGATCCCCAACCAATACCATGGCATAATTATTAGGAACATAATATTCATCGAAATATTTGTGAATAGCCTTCATTGAAGGATTTTTCAAATGCTCTGGCTTTCCCAGTGTCGTTTGCTGCCCATTAGGATGAGTAGGAAAAAGAGCATCCATCAGTTCAGAACTCACAAGCCTTGTGTCATTGTCCTGCGCCCTGTTGAACTCCTCATATACAGATTCCAGCTCGGTATGGAAAAGACGAAGTACAATTTCAGAAAACCTTTCCTTTTCTATTTTCAGCCATTTTTCAAGCTCGTTGTTCGGAATATTATTTTTGTATACTGTTTCATCAAACCAGGTGTGGGCATTGGTTCCACTTGCTCCCAGAGAAGAAATCGCTTTGTCATATTCATTGGCAATGGCGTATTGACTGGCTTCCTGAGAAACTTCATCAATCTTTTTATAGATTTCCTTTTTCTTTTCAGAATCCTGTTCTGCTTTATGCTCTTCATACAATGCTGAGATCTGGTCGAGGAGTTCCTTTTCCTTTTCCCAGTTCTGAGTTCCAATACGAGAAGTTCCTTTAAACATCATATGCTCCAGATAATGAGCCAGTCCTGTATTATCAGCCGGATCATTATTACTTCCTGTCCTTACGGGAATGAAGGTCTGTATCCTTGGAGCATCAAAATTTTGAGCAAGAAAAACCTTTAATCCATTTTTCAAAGTATAGATTCTGACGTTATTTTCGTCATGTGTTACCGTAATATATTCGTATTGGTTTTTATCCGTATGTACCGTTTCCTTATGTTGTCTGTCTGTCATATATAAAACTCATTTCATTCCTTAGAAAGCGGAATGCACTACAAATGTAAGGAATCAAAAAAAAGTGTTGACTCTTTTTTATCATTATTACATCTATTGTTACAGTTGAAAAGGTGAATCATGAGGCACAAACAGTTTTTACTAATACCGTTTCCTCTTATATCTTATATAATGTACCACCTTTATTATTTATGACTGTCTATAGAAAATGGGCATTTATTTTTTCAGGAGCTATTTCCTGCTATCCATTCATACTCCTCACGCCAGCACGCTCCCACGCTCAGACCCATCCACTCTCCAACCCAAGCTGCGGGGTAACCATTTCTATCAGGGCTAGGGGAGAAGAGGGGAGTGAATTATAAATTATAAATTATAAATTATAAATGATGAATGATGAATGATGAATGATGAATGATGAATGATGAATTCGGGGTTTGGGTTTTGAGTTACATGTTTAGAGTTTCGCATTCTGTTTTTTGATATTTGAGTTTTGTTTTTTCAGGCTTCGTATTATTACGATCCTCATTTTATATTATCCTCATCAGTATTTATATTCCATAAGAACAAGCTTTATCTAGTTTTCATAACACACTTTTTTTGTATACCTATATTATATATTATATCCAGTGTTCTCTGTGCAAGTCTGTGCCATCTGTGGGAAAAAATAACCACGCATCCCAACCAATACCCATTCTCACTACAATCATATTCAATATTAGCGTTGCTTGATCCCGTTTTCATTACACACTTTTTTTGTATACCTATATTATATCCATCATCCTCTGTGCAAATCCGTGCCATCTGTGGGAAAAAATAACCACGCATCCCAACCAATACCCATTCTCACTACAATCATATTCAATATTAGCGTTGCTTGATCCCGTTTTCATTACACACTTTTTTTGTATACTATATTATCCAGTATCCTCTGTGCAAATCTGTGCCACCTGTGGGAAAAAATCACAATGCATCCCAACCAGTACCCATTCCCACTACAATCATATTCAATAGAAACGGGCTTTAGCCCGTTTTATCAAAAATATTCCTTTCCTATGGCTTTAGCCAAAACTTACTCTTTACCTATATATAGTATATAAAAGACATCATACCTTCCATTACCCATTACCCATTACCCATTACCCATTACCCATTACTCATTACTCATTACTCATGATTCCCCCTTTCACGCTCAAACCCTCAAACTCTCCCACCCTTAAACCCTCCCACTCGTAATCCCAAACATTTGTTTAAAATTTTTCTCACTTTGTATCAGTGGCTTATGTTCAAATATTACGAGGATATAACATTTATGTTAAATAAAGTTGTTTTGCGTTGCAATAAGTTGTTATCTTTGCCCCACTGAAAAACGAGAGTAGTTCAGTAGCGCAGAAGAGCTTTTAGCTAAGCAGAAACAATATGATACTTCAAAAAGAGACAAACAAAAAACTTTAATTTTTTTATTAAAAAGAGTTGCGGGTTTAAAAAGAGTTTGTATCTTTGCAGTCCCAATTACAGGGAGCGCAGGAGTAGGATGATTGAGGGTTTGGGAGAGATTAAGGTTACTTAAAAAACTTTAAAATTTTCTTCAAAAACATTTGGTCATTAAGAAATAAATTTTTACTTTTGCACTCGCAAATACGGAGCGACACTGACAGAGAGATTGCTTCGTTACAAAGCGAAAGATATAAAGATCATTGACATACAATATAACAACCAAGTAAGGAAAAACTAAAGCGTTAAAAAACTTTGAGTGAGTCAGACAAACATACAATGGAGAGTTTGATCCTGGCTCAGGATGAACGCTAGCGGGAGGCCTAACACATGCAAGCCGAGCGGTAGAGATCTTTCGGGATCTTGAGAGCGGCGTACGGGTGCGGAACACGTGTGCAACCTGCCTTTATCTGGGGGATAGCCTTTCGAAAGGAAGATTAATACCCCATAATATTTTGAATGGCATCATTTGAAATTGAAAACTCCGGTGGATAGAGATGGGCACGCGCAAGATTAGATAGTTGGTGAGGTAACGGCTCACCAAGTCTGCGATCTTTAGGGGGCCTGAGAGGGTGATCCCCCACACTGGTACTGAGACACGGACCAGACTCCTACGGGAGGCAGCAGTGAGGAATATTGGACAATGGGTGAGAGCCTGATCCAGCCATCCCGCGTGAAGGACGACGGCCCTATGGGTTGTAAACTTCTTTTGTATAGGGATAAACCTTTCCACGTGTGGGAAGCTGAAGGTACTATACGAATAAGCACCGGCTAACTCCGTGCCAGCAGCCGCGGTAATACGGAGGGTGCAAGCGTTATCCGGATTTATTGGGTTTAAAGGGTCCGTAGGCGGATCTGTAAGTCAGTGGTGAAATCTCACAGCTTAACTGTGAAACTGCCATTGATACTGCAGGTCTTGAGTGTTATTGAAGTAGCTGGAATAAGTAGTGTAGCGGTGAAATGCATAGATATTACTTAGAACACCAATTGCGAAGGCAGGTTACTAAGCAACAACTGACGCTGATGGACGAAAGCGTGGGGAGCGAACAGGATTAGATACCCTGGTAGTCCACGCCGTAAACGATGCTAACTCGTTTTTGGGCTTTTGGGCTCAGAGACTAAGCGAAAGTGATAAGTTAGCCACCTGGGGAGTACGTTCGCAAGAATGAAACTCAAAGGAATTGACGGGGGCCCGCACAAGCGGTGGATTATGTGGTTTAATTCGATGATACGCGAGGAACCTTACCAAGGCTTAAATGGGAAATGACAGGTTTAGAAATAGACTTTTCTTCGGACATTTTTCAAGGTGCTGCATGGTTGTCGTCAGCTCGTGCCGTGAGGTGTTAGGTTAAGTCCTGCAACGAGCGCAACCCCTGTCACTAGTTGCCATCATTAAGTTGGGGACTCTAGTGAGACTGCCTACGCAAGTAGAGAGGAAGGTGGGGATGACGTCAAATCATCACGGCCCTTACGCCTTGGGCCACACACGTAATACAATGGCCAGTACAGAGGGCAGCTACACAGCGATGTGATGCAAATCTCGAAAGCTGGTCTCAGTTCGGATTGGAGTCTGCAACTCGACTCTATGAAGCTGGAATCGCTAGTAATCGCGCATCAGCCATGGCGCGGTGAATACGTTCCCGGGCCTTGTACACACCGCCCGTCAAGCCATGGAAGTCTGGGGTACCTGAAGTCGGTGACCGTAACAGGAGCTGCCTAGGGTAAAACAGGTAACTAGGGCTAAGTCGTAACAAGGTAGCCGTACCGGAAGGTGCGGCTGGAACATCTCATTTTAGAGCGTCTTTAGACGATAAACAAAATTAGTATCGTAAGATACAGTACTTACTTAAAGTTCAAGCTTTAGTTTTTTGTTTGGTTGCTATATAAAAATACAAAACCCACTAGAAATTAGTAAAGGGATAGAGAGATTTTAGATTATAAATTATAGATTTTAGATTTAAATAATCATTTAAAATTTTCAATTTAAAATTTAAAATTAATAATGAAGTCTCGTAGCTCAGCTGGTTAGAGCGCTACACTGATAATGTAGAGGTCGGCAGTTCGAGCCTGCCCGAGACTACTAATTGAAGGGATTATAGATTATAAATTATAGATTTTAGATTATAACGCATGTTTCATTTAAAATTTATAATCTAGAATTTACAATTTCTACTAGAGGGGAATTAGCTCAGCTGGCTAGAGCGCCTGCCTTGCACGCAGGAGGTCAAGGGTTCGACTCCCTTATTCTCCACAGTTTTGAAAGCTTAATTTAAAAGTTACGGATAGAGCCAAAAACAATATCTGTTCATTAAGCGGACAAGAAGACATTAAGATCATTGACATTAACGGTAAAGACATCACAAAGAGATAACCGAGCACTTTCGAGTGCCGAGTTTATAAAAATATCGATAGACGAGAGTTTATCAAAAAATACTGAACTAATTTAAATATTAGGAAAGAAATCGTTAAGGGCGTATGGCGGATGCCTAGGCTTTCAGAGGCGACGAAGGACGTGGTAAGCTGCGAAAAGCTGCGGGGATTGGCACACACGAATTGATCCGCAGATGTCCGAATGGGGCAACCCGGCTGGTTGAAGACCAGTCACCTCTTAGGAGGAGCAAACCCGGAGAACTGAAACATCTAAGTACCCGGAGGAAAAGAAATCGAAGAGATTCCGTAAGTAGTGGCGAGCGAAAGCGGATTAGCCCAAAAGTCTTTATATGTTTAGAGGAATGTTCTGGAAAGAACAATCATAGAAGGTGATAATCCTGTACTCGAAAGGCATATTTGGATGATAAATGAGTAGGGCGGGACACGTGAAATCCTGTCTGAATATGGGGGGACCATCCTCCAAGGCTAAATACTCCTGAAAGACCGATAGTGAACAAGTACTGTGAAGGAAAGGTGAAAAGCACTTCGAATAGAAGGGTGAAATAGAACCTGAAACCGTACGCCTACAAGCGGTCGGAGCACCTATATGGTGTGACGGCGTGCCTTTTGCATAATGAGCCTACGAGTTAATTTTACTAGCGAGGTTAAGGTATTAAGTACAGGAGCCGGAGCGAAAGCGAGTCTGAATAGGGCGTATAGTTAGTAGGATTAGACGCGAAACCTTGTGATCTACCCATGGGCAGGTTGAAGCTCTGGTAACACAGAGTGGAGGACCGAACCGGTTGACGTTGAAAAGTCTTCGGATGACCTGTGGGTAGGGGTGAAAGGCCAATCAAACTGGGAGATAGCTCGTACTCTCCGAAATGCATTTAGGTGCAGCGTCGTATATAAGTTTATTAGAGGTAGAGCTACTGATTGGATGCGGGGGTTTCATCGCCTACCAATTCCTGACAAACTCCGAATGCTAATAAATGTTCTACGGCAGTGAGGGCATGGGTGCTAAGGTCCATGTCCGAGAGGGAAAGAACCCAGACCAACAGCTAAGGTCCCAAAATATATGTTAAGTTGAAGCAACGCGGTTGGACTGCATTGACAGCTAGGATGTTGGCTTGGAAGCAGCCATTCATTTAAAGAGTGCGTAACAGCTCACTAGTCGAGCGGTCCGGCATGGATAATAATCGGGCATAAACATATTACCGAAGCTATGGATTTGTATTTTAGATACATCTGGTAGGAGAGCATTCTATTTGCGCCGAAGCAGTACTGTGAGGTATTGTGGAGCGGATAGAAAAGAAAATGTAGGCATAAGTAACGATAAAGCGGGCGAGAAACCCGCTCACCGAAAGACTAAGGTTTCCTCAGCCATGCTAATCAGCTGAGGGTTAGTCGGGACCTAACGCGAACCCGAAAGGGGTAGTGGATGGACAATGGGTTAATATTCCCATACTTGCTCACACTAAAAAGGGGACGGAGTGCCGTACTTACTGGAGACTGACGGAATAGTCAAGGCCTAGCCTTCGGGCGAAGCTGCTGTAGGGAAAGTGCTTCCAAGAAAAGCCGAAGTGAAGCAACCCGTACCAAAACCGACACAGGTAGTCGAGGAGAGAATCCTAAGGTGCTAGAGTGAATCATGGTTAAGGAACTAGGCAAAATAGTCTCGTAACTTCGGGAGAAGAGACGCCATCAGCAATGGTGGCCGCAGTAAAGAGGCCCAGGCGACTGTTTATCAAAAACACAGGACTCTGCAAAATCGAAAGATGCAGTATAGGGTCTGACACCTGCCCGGTGCTGGAAGGTTAAGGAAGGTGCTTAGGGTTAAACCGAAGGCATTGACTGAAGCCCCAGTAAACGGCGGCCGTAACTATAACGGTCCTAAGGTAGCGAAATTCCTTGTCGGGTAAGTTCCGACCTGCACGAATGGTGTAACGATCTGGGCACTGTCTCAACCATGAGCTCTGTGAAATTGTAGTATCGGTGAAGATGCCGATTACCCGCAATGGGACGAAAAGACCCTGTGAACCTTTACTATAACTTCGTATTGACTTTGAGTAAGTAATGTGTAGGATAGGTGGGAGGCTTTGAAGCAGGCACGCTAGTGTTTGTGGAGCCAACGTTGAAATACCACCCTTTACTTACTTGGAGCCTAACTTCTTTTAGAAGGACATTGCGTGGTGGGTAGTTTGACTGGGGTGGTCGCCTCCAAAAGAGTAACGGAGGCTTTCAAAGGTACCCTCAGCACGCTTGGTAACCGTGCGTAGAGTGTAATGGCATAAGGGTGCTTGACTGTGAGACCTACAAGTCGATCAGGTGCGAAAGCAGGACATAGTGATCCGGTGGTTCCGTATGGAAGGGCCATCGCTCATAGGATAAAAGGTACTCCGGGGATAACAGGCTAGTCTCCCCCAAGAGCTCACATCGACGGGGAGGTTCGGCACCTCGATGTCGGCTCGTCACATCCTGGGGCTGGAGAAGGTCCCAAGGGTTGGGCTGTTCGCCCATTAAAGTGGCACGCGAGCTGGGTTCAGAACGTCGTGAGACAGTTCGGTCTCTATCTATTGCGGGCGTTAGATGTTTGAGAGGGCTTGATTCTAGTACGAGAGGACCGAATTGAACAAACCTCTGGTGTATCAGTTGTACCGCCAGGTGCACTGCTGAGTAGCTACGTTTGGAAGAGATAAGCACTGAAAGCATATAAGTGCGAAACTCGCCTCAAGATGAGACATCTTTTAAGGGTCGTTGGAGATGACGACGTTGATAGGCTATAGGTGTAAAGACAGTAATGTCATAGCCAAGTAGTACTAATTACCCGTAGATTTATAGCCTGATATGGCGCACGGAAGTGCAGCAAGGTTACCTCTTTGTGAAAGTTTTTATCGATAAAATAGAAGTTAGAATCTAGATATTAGAAGTTAGTTTTTACTAATCTCTAAGTACTAATCTCTAACCTCTTATATACAACCTTTAGGGTGGTTTTAGCGGTGGGGCTCACCTGTTCCCATTCCGAACACAGAAGTTAAGCCCACCAGCGCCGATGGTACTGCTAACGCGGGAGAGTAGGCCGCCGCCAGTTTTTATTTTATTTTTAAAAATCCTTTATCTGATGATAAAGGATTTTTTTTGTTGTATACTATCCCCATAGCTACCTGCTTACCGTACAAATCCCAACCCAACATAAATAATCAGCAATCAGCAATGAGTAATAAGTAATATCCAACGTATGCTATCATTACTTATTACCTATTACTCATTACTCATCTCTACCCAACACTATTGTCACTCCGTAGAAGTCTAAACAATCCATTTAAAATTCTGTAGTTTATCCTTTGAATTATTCTTTAGACTCTAATAAATGTGGCTAGATTCCTACGGAATGACATAATCGGAACTATTAAAACTCACGATATAAAACTGATCATTCTTAAATCGGATCCCAAAACTCATAATTTATAACTTATAATTCATAATTGACTTTCTCCTAGCCCCGATAGCAATGGTTACCCCGCAGCTTGCGTGGGAGCGTGCAGGCGCGAGGAGTATGAATGAATAGCGGGAAACAGCTCCTGAAATATCTTGTTGTTATTTACCAAACTATTTCCCTGTATAAACGAGTTTTACTGGAATAAATTCAATAAGTTTGTAGGAGTTTTCCAAAAATAATTATAATGTCAGGAAATATTCTGATCATCGATGATGAGATCAAGCTCCTTAAACTCCTAGGAATGATCCTTTCCCAAGAAAATTTTAATGTAAAAGAAGCTTCTACTGCACGTTCTGCTATGACGATGCTGGAGCAGTATGAATTTGATGTTGTTCTGAGCGATGTGCGCCTTCCTGATGCTTTTGGGGTAGAGCTGGTTAAGTCTATTAAAGCCAAATATCCTCAGCTGGAAATTATCCTGATGACAGCATTCGGTAATATTACTGATGCAGTGCAAGCTATGAAGAATGGAGCCTATGACTATCTGGTGAAGGGTGATGATAATGAGAAAATAATTCCATTGGTGTATAAGGCTCTTGACAAGGTAAAAGACAACAAGTCAAGGATGGTTCAGCAGATTGTAACGAAAGGTTTTGACCAGATTATTGGTAAGTCACCTTTAATTTTACAAGCTAAAAAACTGGCAGAAAAAGTGGCTCTAACGGATGCAGCAGTTCTTCTTACAGGAGAAACAGGGACTGGTAAAGAGGTTTTTGCGAGTGCTATTCATGAAGGCAGTGACAGAAAGAAGAATAGTTTTGTGGCCATCAATTGCTCTGCATTTAGTAAAGAGATTCTTGAAAGTGAGCTCTTTGGCCACAAACAGGGGGCTTTTACAGGGGCGATAAAGGATAAAAAAGGATTGATTGAAGAAGCTAACGGAGGGACTTTGTTTTTGGATGAAATTGGTGAAATGCCTATAGAACTTCAGGCGAAGTTACTCAGAGTTTTGGAAACCAAGGAATTCATCAAAATGGGGGAAACAAAAGTTTCAAGATCCGATTTTAGATTAATTGCAGCTACCAACAGGGATCTGGAAGGTGAAATAAAGCAGGGTAATTTTAGAGAAGACCTTTATTTCAGACTGAACGTCTTTGAGATCACTCTTCCGGCTTTAAGAGACAGAAAAGAAGATCTGAAGGCACTTGCGAAGAACTTTGTTGATATTTTTTCACATAAACTTCACCTGTCTTCTGTTCAGGTTGATCCGGATTATTATAAAGCTTTAGAGAAAAATGATTGGAAAGGGAATATCCGTGAGTTGAGAAACGCTGTAGAACGGAGTTTGATTTTAATGGATAACAATATTCTGGATGCAGAAAGTCTTCCTCATTATTCTGAAAAAAATACTAAAGAAAGTGATTCTTTAAGTATCAGATCACTGGAAAAAATACATATACAGAAAGTTTTGCAGTATACAAAAGGGAACAAAGCAGAAGCAGCCCGTCTACTTGAGATTGGTATTGCCACATTATACCGTAAACTGGAAGAATACGGATTAAAATAAATCTTTTATCATTTTAATAAAGAGCCTATCATTTTGATAGGCTTTTTTGTTTTAGCAGATGTTGTGTTTTTGTTGTAAGTGTTTTTATTTCAATTGTTTAAATGTTTTTATTTTAAAGTGGACTTTCTTTTGGCATATAGTCTCTGAATAAAATATTTAAAAATGACAATTTCAAGAAAAACGTTTAAAAAACGGGAGCATTCAACTTTTAGTCTGCTGATTGTATCGTATGTATTACTGACTCTTTTAACCCTAATGATTAAGATATGATGCTTATAAGTTTAATTCTGCTTTTCGCAGTATTGTTTTGGCTTTTATATAAATCAGTTGAATTTTTTGATAGAATATAAATTATGTGGAGTTTATTTTTCCTCTCAATACTTGCCTTTGTGTATATCTGTTATGTTTTAATTAAACCTGAAAAATTTTAATTGGTCATGAATACAGAAATTTTAGGCATTATAGCAATGTTTGCTGTCACGTTAGTTATAGGAATATTTTTAGGTAAATACATAGCTAATGTTTATGGATACAAAAAAACTTTTCTTGATCCGGTTTTTGAACCTGTTGAAAAGTTAATTTATAAAATATCGGGTATTAATCCTACCCGTCAGATGAATTGGAAACAGAATATGTACGCCATGCTGGCCATTAATCTGATCTGGTTCATCATTGGTTTTCTTCTTTTAATGAATCAGGCCTGGCTTCCTTTAAATCCAGATGGAAACCCGAATATGTCGCCCGATCTGACTTTTAATACTACCATTTCATTCTTAGTTAACTGTAATTTACAGCACTATTCAGGAGAAACAGGAGTAAGCTATCTGAGCCAGCTTTATCTGATGTTTTTACAGTTTGTAACGGCAGCAACAGGAATGGCGGCAATGGCGGTTCTTTTCAAAGCTTTTAAAGAAAAAACAAGCACAGAATTAGGGAATTTCTATGATTTTTTCACAAAATCAATGATCAGAATCTTGGTTCCAATAAGTGTAATTGTTGCTTTAATTCTTTCCATCAACGGAAGCCCGATGACTTTCGAAGGGAAAGATCACATCATAACACTGGAAGGTCAGAAAGCTGATGTTTCCAGAGGTCCTGTATCCGCATTTGTTGCGATCAAGCATTTGGGAACCAATGGAGGTGGATTTTTCGGAGCAAACTCGGCACATCCACTTGAAAACCCTAATTATATCACCAATATGACAGAGATGGTTACTCAGATGATCATTCCTTTTGCTTTGGTATTTGCCCTTGGTTTTTATCTGAAGAAAAGAAAACTTTCATGGGTGATTTTTACTGTAATGACCGTTGGTTTCCTGGCGCTTACCATTCCGAATGTTGTGAATGAAACAGCGGGAAATCCTCTGATTACACAAATGGGAACAGACAACAGTCTGGGAGCAATGGAAGGGAAAGAAATACGCTTCGGAAGTGCTTCATCTGGTTATTGGAGTATTGCAACTACAGTTATTTCCACAGGATCTGTGAATTCTATGCATGACAGTACAATGCCGCTTTCAGGGATGAATGAACTGCTTGCGATGATGATCAACTGTTTCTACGGAGGCTGTGGAGTCGGGATTCTGAACTATTTCATCTTTATTATTCTGGCAGTATTCATCAGTGGTCTGATGGTAGGAAGGACTCCTGAATTTATGGGTAAAAAGATTGAAGCCAAAGAGATGAAGATCGCGATGATTGTGGCTTTATTCCATCCTTTCTTAATTCTTGCAGGAACAGCTTTAACAGCTTACTTACCTGAGTTTGGAGCAAAAACACTGAACAATCCTGGCTTCCATGGTTTTAGTGAAATGCTGTACGAATTTACTTCTTCAGCAGCCAATAACGGATCAGGATTCGAAGGACTTGGAGATAATACACCTTGGTGGAATATTTCAACGGGAATTGTACTGTTACTATCCAGATTCATTCCGATTATTGGACCGGTAGCGATTGCAGGACTATTGGCACAGAAGAAATACATCCCTGAAAGTTCCGGAACCCTAAAAACAGATACAGCTACTTTCGGATTTATGACACTGGCAGTGATTCTACTGATTGCAGCACTATCTTTCTTTCCTGCATTGACATTAGGACCTATCGCAGAGCAGATCCAGTATTTCTCAAAATAAATGTGAACATTAAAAATTACAATCAATATTCAACCATTAAGGAAGCTAAAGTTTGAGGAAGCTAGTCTGACACTTACTGAAACGTTCACTTAATATTATCCATATCTATCCTTATTATTTGGCAGACCTTGATGGTGATTATTGATTTACAATGATATAAACTCTTTCAAAAAAATGAAAAATCAGTCACAAACATTGTTTCAAAGAGATTTGGTAAACGAAGCGATCAAACAGTCTTTCGTAAAGCTGAATCCGAAAATTATGTTTAAAAATCCAGTAATGTTCCTGGTGGAAGTCGGAACAGTTGTCATGTTTATCGTGAGCATGTTCAGCCTTACTGGTGATAAAAGCCAGGGAAGCTTTTCCTATAACTTTTTAGTATTTATTATTTTATTTTTCACGGTTCTGTTTGCCAATTTTGCAGAAGCTATTGCAGAGGCAAGAGGAAAAGCACAGGCGGATACCCTAAGAAAAACAAGGGAAGAAACTCCAGCCAAATTAGTGGTTGATAACAAACCCGGATTTCAGGTAGAAACAATGCTGAAAATGTCTGCTGAGATGAAATTAGGGGATATTTTCCTTTGTGAAGCCGGAGATCAGATCCCAATGGATGGTGAGATCATTGAAGGTCTGGCTACCATTGATGAATCTGCAATTACCGGAGAAAGTGCTCCTGTAATCCGTGAAGCCGGAGGAGATAAAAGCTCTGTAACAGGTGGTACAAAAGTACTTTCAGACAGAATTAAAGTAAAAGTGACAACAAGACCCGGAGAATCCTTCTTAGATAAAATGATTGCCCTTGTAGAAGGAGCATCAAGACAGAAAACACCCAACGAAATCGCATTAACTATACTTTTAGCAGGATTTACGCTTACATTTATTATTGTTACCCTCACTTTAAAGCCTTTTGCAGACTACGCGCAGACTCCGATTACCATAGCGGCATTTATATCTCTTTTCGTTTGTCTTATTCCGACAACAATCGGAGGTCTGCTTTCTGCAATCGGGATTGCGGGGATGGACAGAGCACTGAGAGCGAATGTGATTACCAAAAGTGGTAAAGCTGTAGAAACAGCAGGAGATATTGACGTTCTGTTGCTGGATAAAACCGGAACAATCACTATTGGAAACCGTAAGGCAACCCAATTCCATCCAGCTAATGGAATTCAGCTTGAAGATTTCATTAAAGCTTCGGCATTAAGTTCTGTAGCTGATGAAACACCGGAAGGAAAATCAATCATTGAACTGAGCGCTTTGAAATCTGAAGACTTGTTGGTTCCTAATCCTACTTATATTGATTTTACAGCAGAGACCAGAACTTCAGGGATCGATTTTGAAGAAACAAGAATCCGTAAAGGAGCTTATGATACCATAAAAAAACTGACTGAAAAAGCCGGGAATATCTTCCCTCAGGAAACCCAGGACGCAGTAACCAAAATTTCTGAAAATGGCGGAACTCCTCTTGTAGTTGCTGTTAATGAAAAAGTATGGGGCGTTATTGAACTTCAGGATATCATCAAAACAGGAATTCAGGAGCGTTTCCAGAGACTGAGAAAAATGGGCGTGAAAACGGTAATGGTAACCGGAGATAATCCCCTGACTGCCAAATTTATCGCAGAAAAAGCCGGAGTAGATGACTTTATTGCCGAAGCCAAGCCTGAAGATAAAATGAATTACATCAAAAAAGAACAGCAGGAAGGTAAGCTGGTAGCCATGATGGGTGACGGTACCAATGATGCGCCGGCACTGGCACAGGCCGATGTAGGCGTAGCAATGAACAGCGGAACACAGGCAGCGAAAGAAGCCGGTAACATGGTAGACCTTGATAATGACCCGACAAAGCTGATCGAAATTGTGGAAATCGGGAAGCAGCTGCTGATGACAAGAGGAACGTTGACCACTTTCAGTATTGCCAATGACGTTGCAAAGTATTTTGCCATTATTCCTGCGCTCTTCATCACTTTTATTCCTTCCCTTCAGAAGCTGAATATTATGAACCTTCACAGTCCGGAAACCGCCATATTATCGGCTGTTATCTTCAATGCGATCATCATTCCGTTTTTGATTCCGCTGGCGTTGAAAGGCGTGGCTTATAAACCAATTGGTGCAAGTGCTTTATTAAGAAGAAATCTTTTGATCTACGGTTTGGGCGGAGTAATTGTTCCGTTCATTGGAATCAAAATCATTGATCTGGTAATCAGTTTATTTTATTAAAATTTAAAAAATGAAAAATCATATTGTCTCAGCATTCAGATTAACTCTTGTAATGCTGGTGGTTACAGGTATTTATCTGGCTGTTGTATACGGAGGTTCTAAAATACTTCCCAACAAAGGAAACGGAGAAATTGTGTATGATAAAGGGCAGAAGTTTTATGCCAATATCGGACAGGAATTTAAATCTGAAAATTACTTTCATGGCCGACCTTCCTCAGTTAATTATAATGCTGCAGGAAGTGGAGGAAGCAACAAAGGTCCAAGCAATGAAGAATATCTGGAAACGGTACAGAAAAGAATTGACACTTTGAAAATGAACAATCCTGAAATGGGAGGTGTAAAAGTTCCTGTAGAACTGGTGACAGCAAGTGGAAGCGGTCTGGATCCTGATATTTCTGAAGAAGGAGCTTTGTATCAGGCAAAGAGAATTGCAAAAGTGAGAAGCCTTTCTGAAGAGCAGATCAAAAATTTAATCAATAATCAAACTGAAAAGCCATTGTTAGGCCTTTTCGGGCCATCAAAAGTAAATGTTCTGAAGCTTAATATTGCTTTAGACCAATTAAAATAATAAATTTAATAATCAATCATGTCAAGGTTTTAAACCATGACATGATTCACATACCTTACAATAAAAGTGAAAAAATATTTAGCTATAAGTGCACTATTAGGATTATTTTTAACAAAAGCACAGTCATCAGATTCATTGAAAACAGGGAATAAAGTTACATTTTCCGCTTATGCAGAACTCTTTTATACCTACGATTTTAATGAGCCGGGTAATCATATGCGTCAAAACTTTTTATATTCCTATAACAGGCATAATGAAATGAACCTCAATCTGGGATTGGTTAAAGCCAACTATCAGAGTGAAAATCTCCGTGCCAATGTAGCTTTAATGGCCGGAACTTATGCCCAGGATAATATGGCTGCCGAACAAAATGCATTGCGTTATGTAAATGAAGCGAATATCGGAATCAAAATTTCTAAAAATAAAAACCTGTGGATTGATGCAGGGATCATGCCCTCTCATATCGGCTGGGAAAGTGCTATAGGAAAGGATAATATCAACCTGACCAGAAGTTTTGCAGCAGAAAATTCTCCTTATTTTGAAACAGGTGCTAAAATTTCTTATACCTCAGATAACGGGAAATGGTTTTTAAGCGGATTAGTCCTGAATGGTTGGCAACGTATCGCTAAACCGGAAGGAAACCAAAGTATTTCTTTCGGACATCAGGTGACTTATAAACCCAATGATAAAATCACCCTGAACAGCAGCTCGTTCATCGGGAATGATAAAGCAAAGGATGATAAAAGAATGCGTTATTTCCATGATTTGTATGGAAGTTTCCAGCTGACAGAACAGTTTTCAGCGGTATTGGGATTTGATATCGGAGCAGAGCAGAAATCAAAAGGAAGCGAGCAGTATAACATCTGGTACAGCCCGAATGTTCTCATGAAATTCCAGTTTGACAACAAATGGGCACTGGCGGGAAGATTAGAATATTACAATGATAAAAACGGTGTGATTATCAGTACAGAAACTCCCAATGGATTTCAGACTTTCGGATATTCTCTCAATGTAGATTATGCGATCTTTAAAAATGTGGTTTTCCGTACAGAGGCAAGAGGTTTTACTGCGAAAGATGCCATTTTTGCAAAAAATGATGAATTTAAAAAAGGAAATTTCTTCATTACAACAAGCCTTGCAGCCTGGTTTTAGAAATCAGTTTAACCACGATTAAAGGTGTTTAAAGTAAAATTAAAAAGAATAAAATCAATGTCATCAGCAAAAGATTTTTTAGAACTTATCCAGAAATCCCGTAAAGGAAAATTCAAAATTTATATCGGGATGAGTGCAGGTGTAGGAAAGAGTTTCCGTATGCTTCAGGAGGCACATTCTCTTTTGCGAAATGGCATTGATGTAAAGGTTGGGTATATTGAAACCCATGGCCGTGAAGAAACCGAAGCTCTGGTAGAGGGGCTTCCTCAAATTGAAAGAAAATCAGTTTTTTATAAAGGAAAAAATCTTGAAGAAATGGATCTTCAGGCTATCATTAATGAACATCCTGAAGTCGTTTTGGTTGACGAGCTGGCTCATACCAATGTAGAAGGTTCTAAAAATAAAAAAAGATGGCAGGATGTACTGGAAATCCTGGATAATGGGATCAATGTCATCAGTGCCATGAATATCCAGCACATTGAAAGTCTGAATGAAGAGGTAAAGAAAATTACAGGAGTAGAAGTAGCAGAGAGGGTTCCGGATAAAATACTGGCACTCGCCGATGAAGTGGTAAATATTGACCTTACGGCTGATGAACTGCTGACCCGTTTAAAAGAAGGAAAGATTTACAAAAAGGAAAAAATTCAGACTGCTCTCAGTAATTTTTTCCAGAGTGGGCATATTCTCCAGCTTCGTGAGCTGGCTTTAAAAGAAGTAGCTACCCATGTTGAAAGGAAGGTAGAAACTGAGATTAAAACCGAAAATTTTAAACCCATAAAATTCCTTGCCTGTATCAGCAGTAATGAGAAGATTGCCAAAACAATTATCAGGAAAACAGCGAGATTAGCCAGTTACTATAACAGTCCATGGACTGTTTTGTACGTTCAGAAACCTTCAGAAAATCCGGAAAAAATTGCACTCGATAAACAGCGGTATTTAATTAATAATTTTAATTTAGCACAGGAATTAGGGGCAAAAGTAGTCCGGATCAAAGAAAGCAGTGTTCATAACGGAATTCTGGAATATGTGATTGCTCATAATATCACAACGGTCTGCATTGGGAAGCCTCATGCCAGTTTCTGGCAGCGGATGTTGGGGTACAGCTGGATCTATACTCTGATGAACAGATTGAATGAGAGACAGATAGATATTATTATTTTATCTTAAAAAATAATGAAACTTAAAACGAAACTTACCTTAGGCGTTGGCCTTTTATTTCTGCTGATCGTTCTGCTTTCAGTGATAGGTTCTGTATATATTAATAAATTAAAATCCGATACTGAAAAGATCCTTACTGCCAATTACAACAGTCTGGAGTTTTCCAAAAATATGCTTCTGGCACTGGATAATATCAGTACAGACAGTACCGTTGCGGTAGCAGATTTTCAGAAAAATAATAAACTTCAGGAAAAAAATCTTACTGAATTCGGAGAAAAAGAAGCCACTCAGAATCTGAATCTGCATTTCAACAGCTATCTGAAAGCTCCTGATATTCATAAAGAGAAACTCATCCGTGAAGATCTGGCCAAGATTATGTCTTTAAATATGAAAGGGATAGAACGGAAGAGTGATATTGCCATTATTACAGCAGAAAATGCCACGTTCTGGATCGTAAGTTTAGGAACGGTGTGCTTTCTGATTGCTTTTATTTTGCTTTTCAATTTACCACAAACGATTGCAGAGCCAATCAATCAGTTAACCTTCAGTATCAAACAAATTGCTGATAAAAATTATAGTGAAAGAGTTCATTTTAAAGGAAGTGAGGAATTCAACAGCCTGGCAGAATCATTCAACAGTATGGCGGAGAAACTTCAGGAGTATGAGAGCAGTACACTTTCCAAGCAACTAATGGATAAAAAACGGATCGAAACATTGGTTAACAATATGCATGATGCGGTGATTGGCCTGGATGAAAATCATTTTATCTACATGATCAATGATGAAGCTTTGAAGATTACGAACCTTCACAAGGAAGAAATTATTGGAAAAACTGCCCATGAAGTAGCCATCAACAATGATCTGATACGTGAACTGCTGAAAAATATAGACCATCCGGTAAAAGATCCTATCAAGATTGTCCGTGATAATAAAGAAAACTATTTTGAACAGGATGTTATCCCCATCAATATTGTTAAAACCGGCGAAAAGGAAAAAAAATATATTGGAAAGGTAATTTTGCTGAGAAATATTACCCCTTTTAAAGAATTGGATTTCGCTAAAACGAACTTCATTGCAACGATTTCCCATGAATTAAAAACTCCAATTTCAGCAATAAAAATGGGCGTACAGCTTCTGGGAAATCAGAAATTTGGGGAACTGAACGAACAACAGCAGGAATTGTTGAAAAGCATTAATGAAGATGGACAGCGTTTACTGGATATTACAGGTGAGCTGCTTAATCTTTCCCAGGTAGAATCCGGAAATATCAGACTAACAGTGGAAAAATGCTCTCCTAAAGACATTGTACAGACCGCTGTAAAAAATGTTGAAAAGCTTGCCGAACAGAAAAATATCTCCATCAGTACAGAATATCTGCTGGAAGATAGTGATGCTGTGACAGCAGATTTTGATAAAACAGTCTGGGTGATGAATAACTTTCTAACCAATGCCGTAAAGCATTCTTTCCAGGATGAAAATATTAAGATCGTGGTAGAAAAACTGAATTCATTGATTCAGTTCAGTATTATTGATACCGGAAGCGGGATTGATGAAAAATACCACCGCCAGATCTTTGACCGCTATTTTCAGGTTCCCGGAGAACATCAGAATGGAACAGGCTTAGGTTTGGCCATTTCAAAAAACTTCATTGAGAAACAACACGGAGAAATAGGAGTGAAGAGTTCTCTGAATAATGGAAGTACTTTTTACTTCAGACTGCCGGTTTCATAAGGATTATTGTTATATCTTTGATTCAGAAAATATCTGATTTTCTTATTCAAAAACGTGTAATTCTATTCTTTTAAATTCATGGATCCTTTTTTCTATTTGCCATTGGCAGGTATAGCATTTTTTATCATTTCAAGAGTTTTCTTTTATACCCAGAAAAATAAAATTATTGAAAAATATCAGCAGCCGGATGCAGTAATTTTTAAAAATATCCATGGTACCATTGTTTCAGTAAGTAAAGGAAGTCTTAGCTATAGTAAAAAATTTCAATGGTGTAGTTTTGAAATTTTCATGAATCAGAATTCTATATTTTTGTTTCCTAAAGATTTTTACATTGTTCCCGGTAAGTGTATTAATCTGAGATTTGGATCAGATCGCAGAAATACAAGAAAACCGGAAGTCCTGAGAGAGTTTCATATCCATGATAATTATGTGGAATTGATTCTTTATCCTGACTGGATGCCCAATACAAAACGTACCATTTCTTTGGAAGGATTAAACAAGGACGAAATTTTGCTATTTCGGAAAGCTTTGATTAAAGAAGCATAAATCTGATATTGTTGATCGTATTATTACAAAATAAATTACGCAGACAAGTGTTGAAATATCATGATGAGTCCGCTGGAAAATGAGCTAGAAGAAAGCCTTGGCTAAAATAGTCAAGGCTAAATATTTAAAATGTAAAACAATCTTTTATTTACTGTTTAGTAAAAATCAAATCTTTTGTTTCAGGTAGATAAATAGTTGTGTCTAAAGTGGAAGGACATTTACTTTCAGTTGTTGTAATATCATTTGGACGATATTCCCAAGAAAGTTGTGTAGTATTAACTTTTTTTAATATTATTTTACCCCATCCAACATGACAGTTGGTACCAGCAAAGTTAAATAATGCCTTAGTCCCATTCTCAGTAACCCATTGACTGTAAATTGTATGTAATAAATCATCCTGAAATACTTTATTTTTAGTATCTTGGAGAATTACCCCCAATGAATTTTTAACAGTGTAGCGTATGGTGAGAGCATCTATATAAATTTGTTTATCTCCAAAATCAAATAACTTATCATTTTCTTTAGAAATATAGAGAGTGATTTGATTTCCATTATATGAAGCTGAGTATGTGCCTGTAAAGGATTGAAGTTCATTATTTGTATCTTTTAAGTGTGATAAATTAGGAATATCATCTATTGACGTTAATAATGGTAAAATCTGCTGAGCTTTACAAGATATAATATTCAACATTGTTAGGATAAAAGCTATTTTATATACTATTTTCATTTTTTTATTTTTTAAAGGTTAATTTATGGACAAGGGGTTGCTGTAATTAAACCGTTATTATCTTTCGTTACATTATATATTGTCCCGTTAGGCTCTACACGTTGAAGGAGTACTTTGTTGTCAATTCCTATATTTGTCAATGTATCAAAAAACAATTTTTCTAATCCTTTTTCATTCAAATCGCCTGCGCTATTCCTGTAAGTATTTCCATTTAAATTGGTATTGGTTAGTTCATTTGCTTTTCTGAGGTATTTGCTCGTAATTTGAGCCATTTTCGCAGGTGAATATACAAAATTTCCTAATTCTGTACCTGTACCTGCAAAACGTATCACATAATGTATTTCTTTTTTTCCACCAGGGCAAGTATTACACCATTCCGCTGCTATCATTCCAAAATATGCATTTCCCACACCATCATTTACACTTTGTGCTGCTGCAAATCCAAATAAGGTATCAACAATATCAAAGGGTGACAACATGTGTATTCCCGATGCTGTATGATTGTGGTATCCTCCATAGCCGTCCGTTGTATCATTAAATACTACTTGATGAGCTGAGTTTACGTCTGCAGGAACAACTGTTCCATCTTTTTTCTCTTTAAAGCCTATTTCTCCTGTGTTCGTATTGCTGAGAGTTTGTTGTGCCTGTGCTTTTACATTGGTAATACCTTGTTGTACATTTGGTCTATTAAGCATTGTGCTGGTTTTCTCACAAGGTGTAGCCAAAAACTGATTATAAAAATCATCCCAGCTAAGACTTGCATTTTCAGTAAACATATCTACTGCATTATTCAAAATATCAGGTTTTGTACCAAAATAAGTTAAAAGTTTAGACACAGTATATTGGTCTTCGTACTGATAAAGATACAGATAAAACAGCTTGGTTCTTAAAGTTGAAGTAAAGCCATACGTATTAATATGAAAAATGTTACTAAACTGTTGATATTTTGCCAGCATCAAATCACTGTCATCAGAATAAGGAAGTGTTCCATACCCTCCTGTATTACCACCTGGTGAATCAGGGTTGGGATAAGAAGGGATTCCTGTATCTGCTCCACCTGCTCCCCCTGAACATGTATTTACAATTGAAATAATTCCTGGAGCTGATGCTGCCTCACTTCCTGTCATATTGCATGCTTCTCCGTACTGATGCTGGTCGCTGGAACCACAAACTCCTGTTTCCCAAGTGATAACATAACATCCAATAGCTTCTGTGGCTACCCTTTGAGAAAGACTAAGGTTGTTGATATCAAATATTTTTATTTTATTTTTCATGTCAATTTCCTCACCTAAGACAAAAAGGTCCTTTTCTAATGGGGTAATGTCATACTGAATTAATACTCCCGAAAAAGTACCATCGGAATTTTGTTTGAGTACAAGATTTTCTAGTCCAAAACTTTTAGATGCTCTCTTTACAGGAAATGTATAGGTTTTCTGAGTGCCGTTTTCTACAAGTATAACCTTGTCAGTTGAAATAGTAGCCCCATCCAAAATAGAATTGTTTTTTCCCAGTAGATTCTTGGACGAAAATAGTTCTGTTTGTAGTTGTTTGACCTTTTGAACGAGAGGTGTGTTGTTGCTGATTTCGTGAAATCTTAATACGGAAGCTCTAAGGTCTTGTTTTTGTCTTTCATTCTCCTGATACATATCTTCAGTTCTACACGAATGAAAGATGAGATTAAAGGCTGTCAATAATGACAACCACAAAATAAATTTGGTTTTCATTTGATTGTTTTATTTAAAGGTGGTAAAAATAACTTTTTTTATTAACTCTTTTATATTTTGTTTATCAATACAACAAAGATAAACTTGCATTGCGACAAATTATGTCGTTTTATAATTTTGAAAATTTTTTCCTTTTTCTGGAATTTATACTCATTGGAATTAAATGATTTTTGATGAGCTGAAGTGTTGTTATTGCTGTTAGAATAGTTTATAATTAAGAAGTAGGAATAGCTTGATATCATCCTATTCTTTATATTTACGATAAAAATAGAAATGAGAAAGACTTTAGGATTTATATTATTTTCAGTTGTACTGAGTATTCAGATCTCTGCTCAAACCTTCACTTTAGAACAGTTTAAAGGTTTCAATAAACTTAGCATGGATGAGTTTAAAAAGGAAATGAAACAGCAAAAGTTCAAGTTTTATGACAGAACTGAAGGGCTTGGTTTCGCTTTAACCGAATATGAAGCCCCCGATTATACCTCAAAAATTGGGAAATTTGAATATGCTGAAGAAAAGTCAGAAGACAGAATTGAATTTGAGTTTAAAACAAAGAAAGAATATGATCAGTACCTTACACTGATTTTAGCCGACGGATATAAACCAACTGAGAGAGGAAAAATCATTACCAAAGAACCATATGTAGATTACTACAAGGATAAAGAACATATCAGGCTGATTCTGCCAAAGACAGGAGAAAGTTCTCCCTATACTATTATTGTTTTTAAGTAAAATATGAATTTTGAGACAGATTCGAAAAACATAAAAAGGCTGCGAATAATTTTCGCAGCCCTTTTTTATAACATTTACAAGTCTACTCTTTAATAAACTTCTGTACAATTACATTCTCTTTCGTGAAAGCTTTTAGAATATAATTTCCTTTGGAAAGTTCTGAAACAGGGATTGAGTTTCCTATTACGCTTAATGAACGGATAATTCTTCCAGCTGTATCATAGATTTCAGCTTTTACAATTTCATTTTTAGATTGAATATTTAAAATATCCCTTACAGGGTTAGGATAAATCGAAATACTTGTGTTTTCCTTATGGGTTTCTGCTGTTGCCAATATATTTTGAACGCTTGTCGTATAAGTATTGGTAATAATCGGATGGTTGTAATCAAAATAGATTTTAGCTGTATTGCTGAAGCTGTTCCCAATATTTAAGGTAGATTTTGTTTTAATCTTAAATGAAATATATCCGTCATTATTGGCATCATCAAAAGGCAGTTGGATGTTTTCAAAGATGAATTCTACGGTATTCGGATTGGTAATTCTTGTAACAAAATTATGACTTCCGTTTAACGCTACCAGGGAAGAAATATCAAATTTAGTAATGTCGATTTCATCTTTCACCACAATATTCTTTGCATTAGCTGTTCCTGTATTTTCAAATCGGATCAGGTAATGCACATAATCTCCCACCTGAATTTGGGTGATAGAAGTTCCTTCCAGACAGGTTTTATCATTGGGATCAAAAGAGTTAACAACCGTTTGGTTTAAAGTAAAGCTATTGTCAGCAGGTGTTTCATCAGTTGCACCATTGATCTGTGCCGTGTAATGTAGAATATCGTCACCATGTAAAGGTGGAGTTTGTGTTGGGGTATTTAGTTTTAAAACTACCGTGATCTCTTTCAACTCTGAAGGAAGAAGATTGGTGAAATTCCATGTTAAAATGCCTGTAGACTGTGTATTGGGAGAAACTGTTGCATTCAGGAAATTCATAAGGTTATCATCGAAATTGAAAACAATATTTCCTGATTGGGTAACTGTTCCTTTGTTTTTGTAAACAATTTTATATTTTGTGTCAAATCCCGGAATAGCAGCTGTAACAGGGATGATTAAGACTTCAAGATCATTGTGCGTTCCGTTGCCCATTAAACAGAAATTTTGAGTCAATGGGCTTATTTGTGCCGGAAAGTTTACTGTCAAAGTACTTGGAGATATCGTCCAATAGGTCGGGTTCTCTAAAATCGGGGTAATCGTATGAGTTCCTGCCTGTAAAGGAATAGAATAATTTCCTGACGAATCAGCGATCATGTTTCCGGAAGCAGAGCCGCTCGTAATCGAAAATTTTTGAAAAGATTTGTTAACATCATTGGGATCACAGCCATTGTTGTTAATATCATATTTTGTAGTACCATTAACTTTATAATAAGTACCACCCGGTGTGAATGAGCAATAAGAATTTAAGTTTATAGTATTGAGAAAGTTCGAAGATAGATAATTACTAATCGGTGCTAAATCATCATTGTCACAACAGATATATTTAAGATTAGGATTGTTATTATTAATATGAAACCAAGATGTGACGTTCAATACAGTTCCTCCGCTTTTCAGGTTAATATTTTTCAGAAGTGCATTGTCATAGATCGTTATATTTTCCAATAAAGGATTCATACTTAAATCCAGTGTTGTAAGACTATTATTTAAAGTACTAAACTGTCTTAAAGCTGGGAAAATAGAAAGATCTATAGCTGTTAAACCTGTAGACTGTAACCCGAGAGATTCTATGTTCGTTGTACCGACCAGAGATAAGGTGGAAATCGGACTTTGTGAAAGATATACCGTATCTAAATTTTGTAAATTATGTAACTGAAGTGTTGTTAAAGCATTGCAGCTATAAATTCCCAGATTATTCAAATTCGTACAACCGGTCAAATTTATATTATTGGTTGAAGAGCTGTTTCTGATTTGAAGCCATTCCAGATTACTCATATTACTAAAATCTAATGATTGAACATTAGTTTTATTGATCTCCAAAGATTTCAAATTAGGACAAAGACTTACATTAATGGCATTGATAGGCTGAGCAGAATTCAAATTGTTAATGAGCAGACTTTTTAATGAATTGCTCTGCAGGTTGTAGCCCGTAATATTATTATGCTCGGAAGACATCGTTGCTAAAGATGTACAACCTGCAATATTCAGAGAAGTTAATTGTGAATTATAGTTAATTGCTAAAGCAATGAGATTAGTCATCGTACTTACGTCAACCGCAGATACAGAAGTCCCGAATAGATACAGATCTGTTAAATTAGTAAAGCTTTTAATCCCTTCGATAGACTGAATATATACTCTGTTTCCATAATAAAGATCAGACAGCTTTACAATATTATTAGCTTCACTTTGCTGTATAATACCGTCATTATTGGTATCAACGGGAATACTGCTTCCATACTGATCTTTTGCATAGCCATTGCTGTAATCAGCCGCTAATAAAAAGTTTTTGAAAGCCGGATCAGGGATATTCACATTTTGTGCCTGAAACATCGCAAAAATCATCATAGAAATGATGAGGTAGATTTTTTTCATGTATTATTAGTTAATGGTTATTTGTTGTGATTTGAAAACAAAAATAAACCATTAAGAGGAATATCTTAATGGTTTAGTAAATAATTATTAAAAATAATTGTTATTTCTCAATCAGATCTAGAAACTGCTGCTCATCCAAAATCGTAATTGTTCCGATATCCTGAGCTTTTTTCAGCTTGCTTCCGGCTTTTTCACCTACTACAAGATAGTTGAGGTTCTTGGATACAGCAGAAATATTTTTTCCACCGTGCTTTTCTACCATTTCCTCAGCAGATTCTCTGGTGAATAATGATAGTTTTCCGGTGAAAAGGAAAGTTTTTCCTTCCAGAACATTGGATAGTACTTCATTCGTGCTTTCTCCTTTTACAAGCTGCACACCATAGGATTTTAAACGCTCGATCATCAGTATATTTTCAGAATTCTGGAAGAACTCAACAATGCTTACTGCAATCTTGCCCCCGATATCTTCTACCTGGCAAAGCTCTTCAACAGTTGCATTCTTTAATTCCTCAATAGTCGGGAAGTTTTTGACCAGTTTCTTGGCAACTGTTTCTCCCACATGTTTGATCCCGATTCCGTATAATACTTTCTCAAAAGGAATTTCTTTAGATTTTTCAATTCCTGTAATAATATTCTGAGCAGATTTCTCAGCCATTCTTTCCAAAGGAAGAAGCTGTTCTTTCGTTAAAACATAAAAGTCTGCAGGATTCTCAATTAATTTTTCTCTGTAAAGCTGTTCAATAGTTTCGCTCCCCAGATTATCAATATTCAAAGCTTTTCTGGAAACATAATGAATCATTCTTCCCACTACCTGTGGCGGACAGTGAAGTTCATTCGGACAGAAATGAATAGCCTGGTCTTCAATCTTTACCAGCTCAGTACCACATTCAGGACAATGTTTGATGTATTCTATTTCTTTACTTTCTTCTGTTCTTTTATCAGTATTTACGCCTACAATTTTCGGAATAATTTCTCCCCCTTTTTCCACATACACAAAGTCGTTTTCATGAAGATCCAGTTTCTTGATGATATCCTCATTATGGAGAGAGGCTCTTTTTACGATCGTTCCGGCCAGTAAAACAGGCTTAAGGTTGGCAACAGGAGTAATAGCACCCGTTCTTCCCACCTGATAAGATACACTTTGAAGCTCTGTTTCTACCTTTTCTGCTTTAAATTTATAAGCCATTGCCCAACGGGGAGATTTGGCAGTATAACCAAGCTGTCTTTGCTGTTGTAATGAATTAACCTTCAATACAATCCCGTCAATTTCAAAAGGCAGATTATGGCGTTCAGTATCCCAGAATGTAATAAATTCCTGTACCTCAGCCATCGTTTTACATAATTTTGCCTGCTGAGAAGTTTTGAATCCCCAGCTTTGAGCCTTTTGAAGCAGCTCCCAATGGGTTTCTGCCGGAATATCTTCAGAGATAAACTGATACAGTACTGAAGAAAGTCCACGCTTTCTTACCTCAGCACTGTCCTGCATTTTCAGGCTTCCACTGGCGGTATTTCTAGGATTCATGAAAGGATCAAGACCTTCCTCTTCGCGCAGTACATTAAGTTTATCAAAGTTTTTTCTGGTCAGATAAATTTCTCCGCGCATAAAAAACTGAGCAGGGAAATCACCTTTTAAAGTCAGAGGAATGTCTGAAATGGTACGTACATTCGGAGTAATTTCGTCTCCCTGGAAACCATCTCCACGGGTAACAGCCTGTGACAGTTTTCCGTTTTCATAAAGAATAGAAATGGAAGCACCGTCATATTTCAGCTCGGCTACAAATTCTACAGGGTCTTCAATGGTTTTGATAATTCTCTTTTCCCAGTCTTCAAGATCATCAAAATCATAAGAATTATCCAGAGAGTACATTCTGAATTTATGCTGAATGGTAGGGAAAACCTTAGTGACACCACCACCTACACGTACCGTAGGCGAGTTCTCATCATAAAATTCCGGATACTTGGCCTCCAGATCCTGAAGTTCCTGCAGAAGCATGTCGAATTCAAAATCTGTAATGGTGGGAGTATCCAGTTGATAATAGTTGTCGTTATGCTGGTGAAGCTCTTTGCGGAGCTGTTCTATCTTTTGTTGAATGTTTTCAGACATTGCTTTTCTATCTTTTGAGCAAAAATAACCAAAGTAATTGCATTTAAAAAATAACAGAATAAAATAGTACAGGAAAATTAAAAATATGTAACATGCTTTAATAGGTTGATTGTGTTGTAAATAAAACACTTGTTTAAAGTAATTTAACATAACGTTCTGATTTAATTAAAAAAATGTTAAAGCTTTCTTAAACACCCAGCCTTTAAAGTCAAAATACCTTTGCACATCTGATTGAAAGAAACCTCAACGTGATCTATTAACATGAAAATCAAAGAGGTTTCCTGATGAACATCAAAAAATTAATCATAAAGATCTTCGGAAGAAATGAAAAAAGTAAAGATTGTACTGGGATTATTGTTTTTAGGGCTTGGGACAATGGCGTATGCACAGACCACACAGGCTTCTATTGTAGGGAAAGTTACCGGACCGGGAAGTACGGCTCAGGAAAAAGTGAAAGTAACGATTGTGAATGAGTCTACAGGATTCAAAACGGAAACGGAAACAAACTCAAAAGGGGAGTATATTTTTAAGGAAATTCCTCTTGGAGGCCCTTATACAGTTATTGTAAACGATGATAAAAAAGAAGGTTACAATGTGAACTTTGGAGATCAGGTTACTGTAAATATGGATCTTGGCAGCGAGAAACAAATTGAAGAAGTAAAGATTACGGGAAATCTTAAAAACAAGATCGGAAACCTTGGAGCTGCTACAGCAATTTCTGCTAAAAATATCAGTATACTTCCGGTAAACGGACGAAACTTTGCGAATCTTGCCGAATTATCACCATTAAGCGGAAAAGGCGGAAACCTTTCCGGACAGCTTGGATCTTCTACAAACTTTACTATTGATGGAATGACAGCTAAAAACCCTACTTCTGCAGGAGCTACTACCAGCCGAAGTGGTGCACCATTCTCCATCTCCATTGAAGCGGTACGTGAATTCAAAATTACGACCAACCAATATGATGTGACATTGGGAAGAAGCGGAGGAGGAACCGTAAGTGCCGTTACCAAATCAGGAACCAATAAATTTTCAGGAAGTGCCTGGGAATATTTAAGAACCAACTGGCTTTCCAGTCCGTATGATATCAGAGGAAACAAAAGAGATAATGATTTCTCTACTTCTCAGTTCGGGTTTTCATTGGGAGGTCCCATCATTAAAAATAAATTACATTTCTTCGTAGCCTGGGATCACCAGCTGGATTCAAGACCTTTGATCATTGCCGATATCAAATCTCCTGATGATGAGAAGAGGTTCAATACAACAACTCAGACGCTAAATCAGTTTGTGGATATTGCAAGAGCAAAATATGGAGTGGGAAGCGGTCCTCAGTTTGGAAGTTTTGACAAAGTAAGAAACTCAGATGCAGGATTTTTACGTTTAGACTGGCAGATCAATGAGAAGCACTTATTAACATTAAGAAATAACTTCACCTATGACCTTAATAAAAACGGGTTGGCTGATAATACCAATATCAATTTCTTTGAATCTTACGGAAATGACAAAAATCTTGATAACAGTTTATTGTTAACCTTAAGATCAAATCTGAAACCTAATTTAACCAATGAATTAAAGGCTCAGTATCTTTATACTTTCCAGGACAGTTACCAGAACAATCAGCTGGGGAAACCTGTTCCAAGAGCGATTGTTGAAGGAGTAGCTTCAAGTGCCGGATCTACCAATATTCAGATCGGAGGACACCGTTTTGCTCAGGAAAGCTTTAGAAATAATGTATTCCAGATTGTAGATAACTTGTACTATAATACAGATAAGGTAAAATATACTTTCGGAGCTGATTTGATGTATACAACTGCAAAATCGGTCTACGGAAGTGAAGTAAACGGAAGATTCCACTTCCAGGGAATGGGTAACTTTGATGCGATGACTCCTTACAGATTCTATAGAGAAGTTCCTTTGATGGAAGATCCTTCTGTAAGATCAAATATCTGGAATCTCGGTGTCTATGGACAGTTTCAGACGAAAGTGGCAAAAGGTCTTGACTTAATGGCTGGTTTGAGATTAGACTATGGAGGGTATCCTAAAGCAGAATTCAACCAGAAACTGTTTGATGAGATGGGAATCAGAACTGATAATCAGATCAAATCATTTGTGATCCAGCCAAGGTTTCAGTTTGACTGGAATATCAATGAAGGAAATAAAGACTTCCTGAAGTTCGGTGCCGGAATTTTCTCTTCCGATATCAACAATTATATGATCATCAACAACCTTGTATTCGATGGAAAACATTTGGCTACAGTGGATGTAACGGCTAAAGATGTTCCGTTCCCGGATTTTAACAGTTATAGAGATGATTACAATTCGGTTCCTTCACTTTCTCAGAAGCAGATTCCAACCATCAATTATACAGGGAAAGATGCAAAAATTCCAATCGTTTATAAAGCAAATATCTCTTATACCCACTTCTTCAATGAAAGATTCAGAGCAGGAATTGCAGGATACATGGCTTTAGGTAGAAACAACTACTATTATTACGACAGAAACATGGTGGCAAATCCTTTCTTTACATTGGCTAATGAAGGTGGAAGAGGTGTATTTATTCCTACAGGTGCCATTACCAATAATGCCAATAACAGTGTAAGTTTCGACTGGAAACAGGGAAGAATCAATAATAATTTCGGAAGAGTACTGGAATTGGTGAGTGATGGTAAAGTAAACCAGTTCTCATTCGTCATCGATACAAGCTACCGTTACTGGAAAGATGGAGAAATCACTGCAAGTTATACATGGTCTGACATCAAAGACAATACTTCTTACAACGGAAACGTAGCCAACTCTGCAACATTATCTACCATGATTCAAAGTGATCCGAGAGATTTAAGAATGACCTATTCTGATAACCAATTTAGAAATAAAGTAGTAATCTATGGTAACTCTCCAACCATTGCCGGATTTACATTAGGAATCAGATATTCAGGAATCGGAGGAACCCGTTTTTCTGCAACAACAGGAGGAAATATCAATGGTGACTTCGTAGATTCCAACGACCTTGCTTTCATCTTCCCGAATCTTACCAAATCCATTCTGGATGATCCACAGGTAGGGCAGGCTCTGAAAGATTATATCAACGAGTATAATGGTAAAATTGCAGAACGTAATGGAGGTAAAAATGGCTTCTATGGCGTTTGGGATGTACGTGTAGCGAAGAAAATTAAATTTGATAAAGTAGGAGCTTTTGAACTTTCTGTTGATATCTTCAATGTGGCGAACCTGCTTAATAAAGAATGGGGCGTAAACAACTCGTATGGAAATACCTCTCTGTATAAAGTAACCAGGTTTAATAAGGAGACCATGCAGTATGAGTATACCAAAAACGTAAGTGGAGGAGGTTTGGTTCCAATGTCTGGAAATCCATACCAGATTCAGATTGGGGCGAAGTATTCCTTCTAACAATTATCTTGTGTAACCATTGAAGACATAAAAGAAAATGAGGCAGCTGTTGTAAATCTTACTTAGCTGTAGTCTATAAATCTTTTATGTCTTTGTGGTTTTTATTTATTAATAACTACCTTTATCAGGAAGTTTCACAACTTTATTTTTAATAATTTAAATTATATTATGAAAAATTTTATCTTAGGGTTAGCAGTTTTAAGTACAGTTATGATGAAAGCACAAACCCAGATTATTGCCCATAGAGGATATTTCCAGGCTCAGCCTCCTACAACGGAGAATTCACTTCAATCATTAGAGAATGCCCAGAAATTAAAAATATATGGGTCTGAATTTGATGTAAGGATGACAAAAGATGGTGTATTGGTCATCAACCATGATGAGCACCACGGTAAAATGGAAATTTCAGAAATGAACTTCAAAGAATTGGAAGCATTGAAATTATCCAACGGAGAAAACTTTCCTACGTTAAAAGATTATTTAAAGCAAGGAAAAAAAGACAAATCTCTGAAGCTTATTGTTGAGATCAAACCAGCCAAGACTCCTGAAATTGAAAATGAGATCACGCAGAAAACAATCAAAATGATCAAAGATATGAAGCTGGAATCTCAGAGTGAGTTTATTTCATTCAGCCTTAATATCTGTAAAGAGATCAAAAAATTAGCTCCATCATTTAAAGTTCAGTACCTGAACGGAGAACTGTCTCCTGAGCAGATCAAAAAAGAAGGACTGGATGGGATGGATTACCACTACAGCGTTTTCCAGAAAAACCCTACATGGATTGCTGAAGCAAAAGGATTAGGATTAACCACGAATGCCTGGACAGTAAACGATGTTGCTGTTTATGATGAATTAAAAAAACAGGGAATCGGATTCGTAACCACCAATATTCCTGATCAGTTAAAGAATAAATAACCGTTGGAAATTTCTCACAAAGAGTACAACCGAAGGATGAAACATTCCCCTCCTCCGGAGGGGTGGCAAAAATTCAAAGAATTTTTGACGGGGTGGTTTAACGAAATTTTTTAATCATCTCAACAGATAACCAATAATTTACACAGTCTGCCCTTTCAAAGAGGCAGACTGTTTCTTTTTACAGCCTAAGCTCTTCTTTTTAGTGATTGTAAAAGAAGGAGTATCACTAAGATGATGTTTATTTATTGTAAATCAGTTAATTGTGTTTGTTTTGTATTATTATCTCAAGGAAAGACAATAAAGATACATAAATACCGCTGGAGACAGGTATTAAAAATAATTAATTGATTAATTTCTTGATAATTAGTTATTTGTGTAATGTTATTAAGGTTGGATTAATATATGGTTTAATTATTTTTTAAGAAACGTTAAAATTGTGTTAAGACCATCCTTGTAATGTCGTTTTAATTTTGCGCAAACAAAAAGAAATGCGTAAAGAGACACAAAAACTGCTGGTTTTGTCGCTGTTAGGATGTATCAGTGTCAACCTGGCAGCTCAGCAGAAAGTAAAAAAAGATACCGTTAAAGGTCTTGATGAGGTAGTGGTTACTGCTTTGGGGATTAAAAGGCATGACAGAGCTTTGGGATATGTTGCGGAAAAAGTAGATGCCAAAACATTTGAAGAAACCCAGAACAACAACTGGGCACAATCCATGGAAGGAAAAGTGGCGGGTCTTAAAATTCAGACTGCAGGTGCAGGACCGCTTGGGACTTCCAGAATTACGTTGAGAGGTGAAAAATCCATTATGATGGATCATAACTACGCGCTGATCGTTGTGGATGGTGTTCCATTGGGAAATTCTACTACAGGTTCCGGTACGGCAGCGTATGGAGCGGGTTCTGGAGGTGATGTTCCGATTGATCTTGGAAATGGACTGAACAGCATCAATCCCGATGATATTGAATCTGTAACGGTTTTAAAAGGTGCTTCTGCTGCCGCATTATACGGATCACGTGCTGCCAACGGAGCATTAATGATTACCACAAAATCCGGAAAAACAAAAAACGGAAAACTGAGAGTAGCCTTCAATTCTTCCTCCAGCTTTGATTCCGTATTAAAGTGGCCGGACTGGCAGTATGAATACGGGCAGGGAACTCTCGCAACCAATACAGCAGGAAATTTTTACTACTCTTATGGTCTTTCCCCGGATGGCCCAAGTACGGGTGGTACAAGTAGTGCTTTCGGACCTAAATTTGCCGGACAGTATTACTTCCAATACGATCCTAATGTAATGGGACAAAGTAAGGAAAGACAATTGTGGAGACCTTACGAAAATAATATCAAAGGTTTCTGGAGAACAGGTTCTACCTATTCCAACAGTATTTCCGTAGAAAGCTCCAACGAGAAAACAAGCTTCAGATCTTCACTTACCTACCTTAATAACGAGTGGATGATGCCGAATACAGGCTTTGACAGATTCAATTTCGCCTTATCTTTTGCACATCAGCTAACTAAAAAATTAAAAATCTCTACAAAATTTGCCTATAACACTACTTCCAGTGACAACCTTCCTGCGACGGGATACAACAACCAGTCAATTTCTTATTTCATGATCTTCCAAAATCCCAATGTGGATTTGGAATGGTATAAACCGATCTGGAAACCAGGACAGGAACAGGTTGATCAAATCCATCCTTTCAGCTCCTTTATTGACAATCCTTATATGATCGCTTACGAAATGTTGAATGGGGTCAGAAAAAAGACCATTACAGGAAACATTACAGCAGATTATCAATTTAATAAAAATTTCAGTTTAATGCTGAGGTCAGGTATTGAAATTCTGAATGAAAAAAGAACAACCAAAAGACCATGGAGTTCTGCAAATTACCTGAAAGGTTTCTACAGAGAACAGTTCATCAAAAATCAGGAATATAACAATGACGTTTTATTCTCTTACAAAGGAGATTGGAATAAATTCAGTATTTCTGCCTCAGCAGGAGGAAGTATCCGTTATAATGAATACCTGATGACAGATTATCAGGCAATCGGATTGAAAACGGCCGGAGAATACAGCCTTACCAATGCACTTTCTATTCCGGTTAAATATCCGGCACCAAGAGACAAACATGTAGACAGTGTTTATGGATTATTAACGCTGGGATATGACAATAAAATATTTGTGGACGTTACCGGAAGAAATGACTGGAGTTCTACGCTTCCAAAACAAAACAGATCTTTCTTTTATCCTTCAGTAAGTACCAGTTTCATTCTTTCAGACATTTTTAATCTGAAAAGTAATAACCTGAACTTATGGAAGCTAAGAGCTTCATGGGCGAAAGTAGGAATAGACAGTGATCCTTATCTTTTGGATAACTACTATACAGCAAGTAATATCACTGGAAGTGTAATAGCGCCTACAACTTTTAATAATCCTTCCCTTAAACCTGAAAAAAATACCAATATAGAAGCCGGTATGGATTTCAGCCTTTTCAAAAACAGATTGAACCTTAATCTTACCGCTTACCAGAATTTCAGTGAAAACCAGATTGTCCCGGTATCATTACCCACTGAAACCGGATATTCCAAAAGGATAATCAATGCCGGAAAAATCCGAAACAGAGGTCTTGAACTTTCAGCCGATATCTTAGCGGTAAAAAGCAAAGACTTCTCCTGGAAAGTAGGGGGAAACTGGTCTACCAACGAAAACAGAGTGATGACGTTACCTGAAGGATTTGATGGTATCGTTTCCAATGTGGGAGATGTGGTATTCTATAAAATGGAAGTAGGAGGTTCGCTGGGAGATATGTATGGATTTAAATTATTAAGAACTCCGGACGGAAAAGTAATTTATGGAGACAACGGACTTCCGGGAAGACCTGCAGATATTGAAAAAGTAGGAAATGCCTTCCCGAAATGGAGAGCTGGTCTTCAGAATGATTTCAGAATTAAAAACTTTACCATCAGTTTCTCATTTGACGGACAATATGGTGGTATCGCTTATTCACAGTCACATCACAAAATGTCCGAGCAAGGTAAGCTGAAATCCACACTTCCGGGAAGAGACAATCCAGGTGGAATGATTGTGGGAGACGGTGTTGTTCAGAATCCTGACGGATCTTTCAGCCCGAATATAAAAGGAGTACTGGTATCTTCTTATTATGGAGATTATTATAGAAGAGCCAATGTAGAAACCAACAGCTTCAGTACAGATTTTATTAAACTGAGAGCTGCCAGAATTGCCTATTCTTTCCCGAAAGAAACCATAAAATCTATAGGTCTGGATGATCTTACGATTGCCATTTTCGGAAAGAACCTGTGGATGTGGACAAAGTTCCCGCTTTTTGATCCTGAAGTCGCTACGCTGGATAATGCAACCATTACTCCGGGAGTGGAAATGGGGCAGCTTCCAACCGCAAGAACCGTTGGATTTCAGTTAAATCTTAAATTCTAAAATCTTTAAAAATGAAAAAAATAATCATACATCTGACATTGGTCGCTTCTGTTTTCATGCTTCAGTCCTGTGACAGAACATTCGATGAAATGAATACAGATACCAGTAAGGTTAAAAATCCGTCAGTAGGAAGTCTTCTTGCTCCCATCCAGTATGAAATGGGAAGCTATGGCTATAACAGAGCCGATGATTTTACTTTTGATATCATGCAGATCGCTTTAGACTTTCCCAATGAAGGAAATTCCTACAGCAGATACTATATGGATGAAAAAAGTGGAAATGGTTACTGGAATACTTCTTACAGATGGCTTAAGCAGGTCAGTGACCTGAAAAAATATGCAGCCAAAGAACAGAATAATAATTACCTGGCTATTTCAATGGTTCTGAATGCGTGGATTGCCTCCAATCTTACTGATGCTTTCGGTGATATACCTTTATCTGAAGCAGTGAGAGTTGAAGAAAATATTTTGAAACCAAAATATGATAAGCAAAAAGAGATCTATATCCAGCTGTTAAATGATCTGAAAACAGCCAATTCACTATTCAATACCAACCAGGCATTAGCGGAAACAGATTTGTTTTACAATGCCAATACCAACAGCCAGACCGGTATCTTAGGATGGAAAAAATTCTGTAACTCCTTATCATTAAGATTACTGACCAGAATTCTAAGCAGAAACGGAGAAGTGAATGTGTATGAAAGAATTCAGGAAATTGTCAATAATCCTGCTCAATACCCTATTTTCCAGAATAATACAGACAGTGCTGTACTGCCACTTTCGGGAATATCCCCATACTTACCACCAATTGCCCGCCCTCAGGATTTTACTGCTTACAGAGCAGCAGGCGAGTTTTTTGTAAATGCGATGAAAGATAATAACGACCCAAGGCTGAGCATGTTTTTTACGAAAGCGAAGGCCACATCGGGAGAAGATCTTGGTTATAAAGGAGCTCCATCGGGATATGCTTTGGGAACCGCTTTCAACTATCAGCCTTCTAACCTTAACCAAAATCTTGCAAAAGCACCTTTAAAAATTTTAATCATGACCTATTCTGAAGTTCAGTTTATTCTGGCAGAATTGGTGAACAAAGGAATCATCGCAGGAAACCAGCAGACCTACTACGAAACCGGAGTAAAGTCAATTATTGAACAATGGGGAGCAACAGTTCCTGCCAATTATTTCAGTAATACCAAAGTGGCTTATGACGGCTCTCTGGAAAAAATTATGCTTCAGAAATACATTTCCCTGTTTTTTGTAGACCATCAGCAATGGTATGAATACAGACGTACAAAACTGCCTGTGCTTCCTAATAACGGAGGTCTTCAGAACGGAGGGCAGATGCCTGTGAGATTCATGTATCCTACCGCTACAAAAGTGATGAATACGGATAATTATAATGCCGCTGTACAATCCATGGGAGGAGACAATATCAATGTCAAAATGTGGTGGAATAAATAATTTGAGATTTAAAGATTAAAATAATTTAAAAATTAAAATATCATGAGTATCAATATAAAATTTTTAATGCCTTGTGTATTGGGTTCAGCAATGGCGTTTTCACAAGCTTCTGTTTCCGGATATGTATACGAAGACAGCAATAAAAATCAAAAGAAAGAAAACCGCGAAAAAGGAATTGAAGGTGTAGCCGTTTCCAATGGTGTTCAGGTAGTTCTTACGGATAAAAATGGACGATACAGCCTGCCGGTTCAGGAAGATCAGACTATTTTTGTGATCAAACCTTCAGGATATCAGACCGCTTTGAATGCGAATAACTTACCTCAGTTTTATTACCATCATAAACCCAAAGGTTCTCCGGCGGATTTCAAATACAAAGGCGTTGCTCCTACAGGAGATCTTCCCAAAGAATTGAGCTTTCCGCTTTATAAACAAAATGAAAACAAAAATTTTGATATTCTTGTTTTCGGTGATCCACAGCCTTACACAGAAAAAGAACTGGATTACTTCAAAAGAGGAATTGTAAATGAAGTGAAGAGCACCAAGAAAAATGCTGTGTTGGGAATCAGTCTGGGAGATTTGGTAGGAGACAATCTAAGCCTTCAGAAGCCTTATGCAGATGTGATGAAAGAAGTCGGGCTGCCTTGGTATAATGTAATGGGAAATCATGATATGAACTATGATGCGAAGGAAGATAACCTTTCCGATGAAACATTCGAGTCTAATTTTGGTCCTGCTAATTACTCTTTCAACTATGGTAATGTACATTTCATCATTCTGGATGATATTCTTTATCCGGATCCGAGAGATGGAAAAGGATATTGGGGAGGATTCCGTGAAGATCAACTCCAGTTCATTGAAAACGATCTGAAACTGGTTGATAAGAATAAGCTGATCGTTATTTCTTTCCATATTCCGTTGGAGCATAAAAATGAAGACAGCTTCAGAAATGCGGACCGTCAGAAATTATTTGATTTCTTACATCCTTTCCAGAGTGTATTGCTTTTGTCAGCACATACCCATATCCAACAACAGATTTTCTATGGAAAAAAAGCAGGCTGGAACGGTATTAAAGAATTACACGAATATAACGTAGGAACTACTTGTGGCGATTGGTATTCAGGAACACCGGATGATGCCGGACTTCCTACTTCAACGATGAGAGACGGAACAGCCAAAGGATATTCATTCATCAGCTTTACAGACAATCAATATAAAGTTAAATACAAAACAGCCGGAAAACCGGAAGACTATCAAATTAAATTATATATTCCAAAAGTGATTCCTTCTTCAAGAACATCAGCAAAAATATTGGCTAATTTCTTTATGGGAAGCAAAAAAGACAAAGTAGAATACAGAATCGATGGCGGTAAATGGGAAGAAATGGAATATGATGAAACCATAGACCCGAATTTTGCCCTTTCTGTTTTCAAATGGGATTCTACGGAGAACATTCTTCCGGGAAGAAGACCTTCCAATCCTGAAATGTCAAAGCATATCTGGGAAGCAGACTTTCCTAAAAAATTATCATTAGGAAAGCACAAAGTTGAGGTGAAAGCTGTAGACATGTACGGAAATGAATTCTCATCTTCAGAAGAGTTTGAAGTGCAGAATTCAATTCAGATTCCTTAAGCTTTTTATTTTTTTTACTATACCTTTTTTAGATTTTGAAGCCGATCCAACAGATCGGCTTCTATTTTTGCTGAAGTTCTTGGAAACCACAAAAGCCACAAAAGGTTATTAATGGTTAGAATAATTTAAAAGTGTAATGATCCTGCATAAAAGTTTATATAAAATGAAATCTACGATTTTCATAAAACTTAAGTGTACTTCTTATACTTAAAGCTAATAGCTTAAAAAACTTAAGTGTCTAAAAACTTTTGTGACTTTTGTGGTTTAAGAAAATATAAGTTTTAATTGCCCTTCCCAATCATTAAAAAACTATTAAATCCGTGTTTTCACCATTTCATAAAAATGTTCTTTCGTAACTTTGTATAAAGAAAAGTATTACTACTATGAATATAAACGGAAAAAATGCCATCGTAACAGGTGGTGGAAGAGGATTAGGAAAAGCTGTAGCATTAGCTTTGGCCAATGAAGGAGTAAACGTTGCCATTACAGGAAGAAATGAGGAAAACCTAAAAATGACGGTTGAAGAGATCAAAAAACTGGGCGTAAACTCAGCATACGCAGTTTTTTCTGTAGACAATGAAATTCAGGTAAAAGCGGGAATAGAATCTTTAGCAGAACAATTGGGAGGTATTGATATCCTGATCAACAATGCCGGAATCGGAGACTTCGGAAGTATCGAAGAAATGCCTTCTGAAACATGGGAGCAGGTGATTAAAACGAATCTGTTTGGGGTATATTATGCAGCCAAAGCAGTTCATCCATTTATGAAAGCTAAAGGGGAAGGTGATATTGTAAACGTAGCTTCCACAGCAGGTCTTAAAGGAGGTCCGAATATGTCAGCATACGCCGCTTCAAAAGCAGCTGTAGTATCTCTTTCTCAATCTATGATGGCAGAATGGAGAAAACAAAATATCCGTGTGATCACTTTGACTCCAAGTACCATTGCTTCAGATATGAGCATCCAGGGTGGACTTACAGACGGAAATCCTGATAAAGTATTACAGCCGGAAGACTTTGCAGAATGGGTTAGAGATATCCTGAAAATGAACAGAAGAGCGCTGATTGCAAACGGTTCTATTTTCTCTACAAATCCTTAAGAGTTTAAAAATTTAAAGTTCAAGGTTTAAAGTTTACAGTTGTCAGCAAAGAACTGTTAATCTTCCATGAACAATAAAATTCAATAGGAGCGGGCTTTAGCCCGCTTCTTCTTTTTCCAATCTTAGTGGCTTTAGCCAAAACTTACAATTTCTCTGAAATTCAAAAATCTGTGTCATCTGTGCCATCCGTGGGATAAAAAATCATAACTTAAACTTTCCATATCATATTCATTAATAGAAGCGGGCTTTAGCCCGCTTTCTTTTTTACGTTTCTATTTAGGCTTTAGCCCAAACCTGGAATTTCTTGCATTTCAAAAAATCTGGGAATTTATTTCCAGGTCTCTAATGATAGGTTTTGGCTAAAGCCAATGGTATTGTAATAATTTTGTAGACGGGCTAAAGCCCGCCCCTATTGAATATATGATGGGCAATAATCTGTGCAATCTGTGGGATAAAAATTCCACAAATAAAACTTTCCTATCTTATCCCTTCAAAAAAAATAAAAATCCCCGGTTTCAGCCAAAAATCACAACTTCATTTTTTTAACCGTAATAACATTAGTATTTTTGCAGCAAATTAGTCACATGCAAAATTATTTAGAATTCAATTTCAAAATTTCTCCATTACAGCCTTGGAATGAGATTTTAATGGCGGAACTTATAGAAATAGGTTTCGACAGCTTTACAGAAGAAATTGACGGAATTTTAGGATATATTCAGACAGATTTGTTTCAGGAAGAGCAGTTGAAAGCACTTCCGATCTTTGAAAACGAAAATGTAAAAATTGAATATTCTTTCGAAGAAATGCCGAATATCAATTGGAATGAAGAATGGGAAAAGAATTTTTCTCCCATCAATATTGATGATAAGGTATTGATCAGAGCAGAGTTCCATGAATCTGTACCAGGAATGCATGAAATTATCATTCAGCCTAAAATGTCTTTTGGAACCGGGCATCACCCTACCACCCATTTGATGATCCAGCAAATGATGGATATTGATTTTAATGGTAAAAAAGTATTGGATATGGGATGCGGAACTTCTGTATTGGCTATTTATGCAAAACAGCAGGGAGCAGGCGATACAAAAGCCATTGATATTGATGAGTGGTCTGTGGAAAATTCAAAAGAAAATGCTGCAAGAAACAATGTAGAATTGGATATTGAACAAGGAACTGCCGAAAACTTAGGAAAAGAGAATTATGATATTATCCTGGCCAATATCAACAGAAATATCCTTATTTCAGATATCCCGACTTATGTTTCAGTATTGAACAACAGAGGAAAACTATTGCTTTCAGGATTATGTTTCTTTGATGTGGATGATATTCTGGAAGTATGCAAAGAAAGCGGCCTTGAACTTAAAAAGAAATTACAGCGTGAAGAATGGGTAAGTCTTCTGCTTGAAAAATAACACACAAAAAACAAAATACGAATATGAAAACTTTATGGACAGCTTTATTTTTACTGATGCTGCAGTTTTTTACCGCGCAGGAAAATGAAGTATATGCAGATGGAATCTTTGGTTTTGAAGAAAATAAAACGCAGAAAATCTTTACAGACTGGACCCGCGTGAGGTTGGATCCGGGAGTCAATGCTCAGATTATAGACTCATTGCAGGCCAACCAGCAGATCATGATTCTTAAAAAAGAAGATGGGGTTTTAAAGCTGGGCGAAAGAGCTGCTAATTGGTATAAAATCTCTTATCAGAAGGGAGAAAATACAATGGAAGGATATATCTGGGGTGGCAATCTTTCTGTAGGATATCGTAACAAAAATGGCTATGATTTCCTTTTTGGGCTTTCCAAAACGATAGACAGGAAGAATAAAGAATATAATGAGATCCAAAAACAGAATATTGCCGGAATAAAGGTAATGGAAGGAAATACACTCATTGATGAGGTGTATTTTGATACAGGAAGAGGAGAAGAACTGAGTTCAGCATCTTTCAATGTTGAAAGCAATCACAAGCTTCAAAATGTAGAATTCACTCTTAAGGCAATGGTTTCTGGAGAAGCCTGCGGAATTGCAAGCTACGATCAGTATGTTCTTTTTAAAGATAAAAAACTGATTACACTTCCACAATTAACGAACGTAGGGGACGCAGGAGCTTTTTATCACAGTGAAGAATATGTTTTTCCGAATGATAAAGGAGGAATTCCCAACGCATTTATCCTAAAAGTGGAAGATATGGAAGTGGATGAAAAAGACAGAGAGAAAAAGAAAAGCGCTTCCAAAACTTATCTTTGGAACGGAAGTTCCTATAAACTGAAATAATAGTCTGTATTTCCAATAAATTAAACCGTTGTATCCACAGCGGTTTTTTTGTATAAAGATGGGAAGACTCTTTTACAGTTGGAAAAAATCGAATACATTTAGAAGATAAAAAAGCAAATGGACATACTTGAAGATTTACTTCCCATTCTATTTTCAGTTTTTGTAGGCGGTATCATTGGAATTGAAAGAGAATACCAGTTGAAGTCAGCCGGATTACGAACCATGATTCTGGTGACACTGGGAGCCTGTATTTTTACCATGCTATCCATGAGTTTGGGCGGACCCGGAAGTCCTGACCGTATTGCTGCCAATATTATCACAGGAATAGGATTCGTTGGAGCGGGAGTTATTTTTAAAGAAGAAAACAGGGTTTCTGGTCTTACAACTGCGGTTACCATTTGGATTTGTGCTTCTCTGGGTATGACAATAGGAGCCGGATATTATCAGGAAGCGATTATAGGTTCTGTAGTTGTTTTTCTGTTGCTTATTATGTTCAAATATGTTCAGGATATTATTGACAGAATAAGTGTGCGTTATACCTATCAGATTACACTTCCTTATGAAGATGGAGTAGTGGAGAAATATGAGTCCATTTTCAAAGAACATGGCCTGAAATCGATCCGAGGAAAACAGGTAAGAAGCGGAGAAAAATACACTATTATCTGGCGTGTTCAGGGAGCAGCAAGAAAACACGAAGTTTGTACCAAAATCTTACTTAACGATCTGTCCATTGAAGAATTCCGATTTTAATTTAATATTAAAATAAATCCATCCTATCTGCAAACATCTGTGAAAATCCGTGCAATCTGTGGGAAAAAACAGATTCAAAAAATCATTTAAAAACAAAAAATAGGACTGGAATAATCCAATCCTACCCAAACATGATTAAGTGTATAGTTGAGCCATCAATGGCTATAAGGAATTAAAGCACAAAAAGATTTTTATTGATCCTTAATCAATGTTCCTTACTACTAATTAAACTAACTAAGTGACCTTTCGGCAACGTTTACCATGTAAAAGTAGCGTGTCTTCTCATCCATTGACGTAAAAGATAAACTGATTCAGCGAAATAGATCCATGAAACGGAATTTTAATCCAATGAAACGGATAGGGAAGAGGGAAATTGTTTTCTGCTTTTGTTAATTTTTGTTTTGCTGTACGATCCAGTCATTAGCCTTAGTAACATCCATTCTTTCATATTACATTCGCCATATGTTGTTTAAGACCTGAAAATGCTTTGTTATGAGCGCTTATTTCCGGCATTCCTTGTCTGAACCCGATGATAACATAAATAACCGGAATTTGGTAGTGTTTTGCGGCTTTAATAACCTTTTTAACGTTTGAGACCACCTGTTCAGGATCAGTTAAGCTGCTTACTATTGACGACTGCATGTCCATCACCAACAATGCTGTTTTTGTATTTTCCATTTTAATTATACTTTATTGATGAATTGTTCCTCCGATTCTTCCAAGAGCTGGGGATTGACAGCTTCAGTCTTATTTTTCTTAAACAATAAACGTCTAAAGACAATCACAATTAAAATTCCTGAAATCCCTTCCAGTAATAATGTTTTGGGTGCTCCTATTTTCTCGGAGATAAATCCAATAAGTACACTTCCCAAAGGCAGCATTCCAAATATAGCGGTCAATAAGATGCTTATTGCTCTTGAACGCATTTCAGGAATCACTTCAGACTGCACAATAATGTTACATGTGGTAAATTGCGCCACACCTCCCAATCCCGTTAATGCTGCAAAGAACATGGACCAGTAGAAATTGGTAGCATAAGAAAAACATATCAGCCCAATACTCAGAATAGCTGTACTCAGAATCAGAATGTTTCTCATAGAGGCTCCTTTCTTCAGTGAAGCCAGAAATACAGTTCCGAGTACCGCTCCAATCCCAATGAAGCTTGAAATATAACCGAATGTTTTAGCATCCCCTTTAAAAATTTCCTTTGCATAAACAGGAATTAAAGTATCGTAGGGTAAGATCAACAGACCTGTAATACTCAGCATAATGATGACCAGACTGATAGAAGGTTCTTTTTTCAGGTATCTGAAACCCTCTGCCAGTTCTGTGAAAGTTCCTTTTTTAGTCGGTTTTTTAGGGATGATTTTTATTTTCATCAGCGAAATGGAAAGCATTACTGCGGCAAAGCTGGCTGCATTAATGAGAAAACAGGTTCCGGCTCCGAACTTTTGAAGGATAATTCCGGACAGGGCAGGACCTGCCAGTTTTGCAATACTTGCCATGGCTGCACTTAGAGAAAGGGCGCTGGGAAGATCTTCATCATCTGTTACCACTTCATTGATCATAGCCTGCCTTGCCGGAATATCATAGGCATTGATAATTCCGAGGAAAACACTAAGTACAATAAAGCTCCAGATATTCTGATGTCCGGTCATTACCAGGAATGCCAGTAAAGATGCCTGAATTAATGATAAAATTTGAGTGATCTGTATAATTTTATAGCGATTGTACCGGTCTGCAGCCACACCACCAAAAGCTGAAAATAAAAATGAAGGGAATTGTTCTGCAAAAATGGTGAGCCCCAGCATAAAAGCAGACTGCGTCATGCTGTATACAACCCATACCACGGCTGTACGCTGCATCCATGTCCCAAATTGTGAGACAGAACGCCCGAAAAAATACAAAGTATAATTGGTGCTTTTGAAAGCCCGGAATGTACTGATATTACTTAGTTTGTTCATTTTTTTTGAAATAGACTATTTGACAAATAATGTAAAAGTGTCAAAATTTGGATAAAAAATTTTAACTGATATGCTTAATAACCATAGAAGTCAAAGTATTCACGGTATTGTGTAAGCTTTCAAAATTGTTTTTTAGGCTCATTTCACGCCTTATTCCTCTGATACTGCTCTGTAGAATGAAGATTATGGTTTCCTGCTCTTCAATGGCAACTTCCGGAATTGAACCTTTGGTAATGCCTGTTGAAAATAAATTGAGCAGAAGATTTCTTTCCGCTTCCATCATTCGGTTGTGGGCATCGGTAATATGCTTTGATTTTTCTTCATGATCCATTCCTGCTTCAATAGCTCTGAAAAATGAAGATCTTTCTTCTGAGGTCTTCACTTTAGCAAGACAAAACTCCTGAATCTTTCCTTCGAAAGTTCTTTTCTTCCTCATCCTGGAATCAATCTCAGAAATCACTTCTTTGATCAGGTTTTCCAGAACAGCCTGGAACACTTCCTCACGATTTTTATAATAGTAATAAATTGATGTTCTGCTTTTACCAACTGCTTTTGAAATGTCATCCATTGTCACTTTCTTTAAACCATACTTCAGATACAGCCCTGAAGCGGTATCCAGTATTTGTTGGGAAAGCTGATCTTGTTCTGTGTGAGATGACATTGTCTGAAAATTGTCTGAAATACGAGTACAAAAATAAAATATTTTTGACAAAAAAAACAAATTTTGTCAAATTGTATAGTAGGATATTTCAATAAACGTAAGGGTAAAAACAAAAAAGACTCACTGTTTCCAGTAAGTCTTTAAGTGAGCGCGAAAGGATTCGAACCTTTGCCGTCCCGATTATAAATCGGGATGCTCTATTTTGTGAGCTATAAAAAGATTTTTGATTAAGAGTAAACACAAAAAAAGACTCACTGTTTCCAGTAAGTCTTTAAGTGAGCGCGAAAGGATTCGAACCTTTGACCGTCTGCTTAGAAGGCAGATGCTCTATCCAGCTGAGCTACGCACCCATTGAGTAATTTTGAGAAAACTACTAAAACAGTCGGGGCGGCAGGATTCGAACCTGCGACCTCCTGGTCCCAAACCAGGCGCGATGACCGGACTACGCTACGCCCCGAGGGTGTCATCAGTAACGATATTTACTTCGTTTTTGCGGTTGCAAAGGTACAATACTTTTTCAAATAAAAAAATAAAATGAAGAATAATTTTAAATTAATTTTTCGTGAAAACTTTTTTGTTACCTTTACCAGACTAATAACCATTGACTTATCTTGTTTTAAAAATGATGAAAAAATTTTCATTTTTTTTCTCCTTTATTTCATTTTTAAGACCTGAACCGTTTGTTTATGGGAGTTCGTTTTTAAGATAACAGGAAATGAAAAAAGAAGAATTTTATCAAATTTATATCCCCGTATTGGAAAAGGCTTTTCAAAATGATTCCATTAATTTGGGTTTTTATGTGAAATCTCCAGAAAATTATCTGGATGATGAACTTGCTGGTAAAGTTGAACAATACTTAGAAGAGCATGAAGATACATTTCTTGAAAAAGTTGCTTATTATTTTGATGCAAAATCTCACAACTTTCCTTCTGTGCAAGGAGTTAAAATTGATTTATATAAAGCTGACCTGGTAGATGAAATGGTAAAGATTAAAAAAAGTTTTTGATTCATTGAAACAGAATCCTATTATCATGAAATATAAAAATATATATGTAAAAGTTGAATATAATTTTTTGCTGTTGGTTTGCCTTTTGGTCATATTATCTTCCTGCTGTGAAAATCAAAAACTTATTAAGCATGAAATTGCTAATGTGTCAATGAGCTTGCCTGAATCATTTATCATTAAGAAAGAACCGGCCGAAGACTCAAAAGTATTTAGTATCAATACCGGAAATAATAAGCGTATAGGTTATATTTATTATGGTGATTATAAGCCATTTGAGGAAGATTCTTTTTTCATTACTGATGATAAAGAATTATATGAAAAATATAAAAACAGAGAGTTAAAAGCTTATTTCTCAAAAAATACTGAAAGAGATAGTAAAAATGGTATTTTTAATGTTAATTATTATTACTACGATACAATCAATAAATACAGAGCACAAATTATGATGCCGAAAAAAGCAAATAAAGGACTTATCGGGATCCATTTTGACAGCGTAGATATTTACAAAAATAAAATGGCAATTATTGTGAATGATTTGAGTGAAGAAAATAAAGAACTGTTTTTAAAGGTCTTTAAAAGTATTAAAATCAATTCTGCTCAGCATTAATGTTGATAAAAAAATAAAATACAAAGTGATCATTACTCAATTACATATACTAGACTGGTACGATGATATTATAACATCAGTTACTTTATTTGAAAATGATGTGTATGTTTTTAATTGCATTCAAAAAGATTTTAATAATGGAGAGAAAACATATTACTGTGTAAAAATAGATGAAATATCATCTCAGCAAATTCGGGATGTAATAGAGAAAAAGAAACTTACTACAAGTGATTGGAATATTATCAATTTGATTTTTGAAAAGAATAATAAAAATGACCATGTTTTTTTACTGAAAACAGAATCATTATCCATTGGCTCTGATATTATTTTTAAGAAAATAAAAAAAACGGATATCAGATCTATTAAGCTTCCTTTTGATATTTCAACTTTACATACTACAGCAAAATAATAATGAAGGATATATTTGAGTTTAAAATTGTGATTCATGAAAATCTGCCGGATACTTTTATTATCGAAAAATTTATTGTTTTTCTTGAAGAGCGTTCGGTGTATTGGGGTGGAGGCGGTTCTGATAATCAAATAAACGGAAGTCTATATACTGATGAGAATGTGATGATTACTATTAATGATTTTATAAAAGAGTTTGTTACATTTTTCATCAATCTTAAAATTGAGATCAGTAAAATTGAAATTAATATTGAAGATTATTATTTTCACTCTTTTGAATATGATGATTTTGTGAAGACCCATTTATCATTGCCTATACACATTAGCCGTTGGAAGATATAAAAAGCCAAAGTATATAAGCATTTATCGAAAATTCCACTAAATTTTTATGAAAAAATATACAGATACCAATACCTATTACCTGTCAAATTTTTTAAGCAGCGATGAGGTGCATTATGAAAATCTTTGGTTGTTTTATAGTCGTGGAGACAGATTTCAGCTGGGTGATTTTTTTCATGATCAAAAAAAAGTTTATTCTTTTTTATGGGAATATGGAGATGCAGATATTTTAATGAAAATTGATGAATGGAAAAGAGCTTTCAGGAGAAATAATATTGAAATTTTACAGGAATCTAAGTTTCATAGCCGGAACTACTTGTCATCTGGACAAAAGGTATATCTGGACTGCCTTGAAACCGATTTTATCACTTCTGATGAAAAATTTAATGACATTACAGCGTATGATATCGGACAACGCTTTGTTCAAATTGTGACAGATGAAGATATTTCTTTTGAAGATTTCGACTTAAGTTTTCTGGAATTGTCTGATAAAGTGGATACGTTTAAAGCTTTAATCAGGATTTTAGATATAAATGGTATCTGCGCATTAATCTTAAATGGCTATCATCACCGTGGAGAATTGCTTAAAGTCTGTATTGTTAAAAATGATGAGGCATGTTTGGAAACAGCAGAGATTTTACCTTTACCTATCTTTGAAAATACTTATGTTGCGATGCCATTTAATTGGTGAAGGTAAAGTTTTTCTTATATAAGTATTTGATCTTACAATATTTTGTACTTTAAAAATGTTCATCATCATTTGATAAGAGCTATATTTATGACTAATTCTAAGTAAGTGATGAAAAAAGTATTTATTGTTCTGTTTTTTTTGTTAGGTATTACAATAGTTTTTGGACAAGCGGCTATTGGAAATACTCAATATGAAAAATTACAAACCTTTTTAAAAAAAGATAGTTTAGCATTTCAACAGTTTTTAATTGCTAAAAAGTGTTTTTGCAGAGAGAATTTTTTGACTCTTGATGAGCTTAGATTGGGAAAAAAATCTAATAATTCAACTAAAGATTTATATGAATTATTTCAACCGTTAAAAAAAGAAGGGTATTTATTCTTTGTAGCCATTGATGTTCAAAAACTAGCCTCATTTTTTAATCGTAAATTGATCAATGAATATGCTTCAAGTAGAGGACGTATGAGTGATGATGTGAATAGAATTGATCATAAAAATATAATATGTGAAACCATTTCTTCACAAACTAAATATAACTATAGTGAATACGTTAGTTTCATTAATAATTTAGATAATTATGCCATCCCAATGAATAAAGGAACGGCTTTTCTTAAAGAGGAAACATATTTGGATGAGTTATACTATTATTATCCCGGTAAAATAGAAAGGTGGTATAACTTTGGCGATGTTCATAAAATCATGGATGTTGAATAATGCTGCAGGGTCTTGCTCTTTGCGGAAAAAATAAAACAAAAGCTTTTAAAGCTAAAACCTCGCAAAATGTGAGGTTTTTGTATTAACAAGAACCGCTAATTCCTATCTTTGCCGCATGAAAAGATTAATGTTGATGTATGTACTTTTCCCTGTATTTCTATTCTCACAGACTACCGGAAAAGTGATCAAAATTTCAGACGGAGATACCATTACTTTATTGTTAAAAGGAAACCTACAAAAAAAGCTCAGACTGGCCGAAGTTGATTGTCCGGAAAGTGGGCAGGCCTTCGGGAAAAATGCGAAACAATTCACTTCAGCTCAGGTATTTGGGAAAACGGTAAGTTTTGTGGAAACGAATACGGACCGCTATGGAAGATCCATTGCAAAAGTGTATTATGATGACGGAAAATACCTTTCCAAAGAGCTTATCAAAGCAGGGATGGGATGGTGGTATTTTTCCTATTCAAAAGATGCTTCATTGGGGAAAATTCAGGAAAATGCCAAAAGTAAAAAGATGGGTCTTTGGCAGGATATTAATGCCGTTGCTCCATGGGATTACCGTAAAATGAAACGTGAGCTTAGGAATAATAAGAAAATTGAGGCTGCTAAAACCGGAACAAAAGCAAAAGCTGTGGCGTAAATATTCGGTCATGAAGCTGGAAGTTATTCAGTGGAAGATAAGGATGATTTTGTGAAAACTTATCGAGTTGAATATGCTTTGTTTTTTTTAAAAGACAACACAAAAAGTAAAGTAACCGTTCTTGAAATTCGATATGAAAAGGATTTTAATTCAAAATATTTCTTCCATTTAGCTTAAAAAAACATAGAGGAAAAACATTGGCTGGGTGTTGTAATTGGTTGTTTTATAGTGTTTTGTAATTACTCGTACTTCTTTTAAGAATAATCCGTACTCATTTTTTAAGATCAATAAGACAGAATACGTTTATTCGGTCGCATAGGTTTTTTTACTTTTTCAAATTTGTATCGAAATAATTGTTAAACATTAAACAACGATACAATGAAAAACTCATTCACACTTTTAGCGGTTCTATTATTAATCAGCACTTTTTCTTTCGGACAGAATTTTTCGCAAAAGATAGATTCTATTATAAAAGATAATTATCAGAAAAATCCGGATGTGGGAATCAGTGTTGGTTTTATCAGTAATAATAAAGAATATTACACAGCATATGGCAAACTGAGCAAAGAAAGTTCAATGAATATAGACAAGAGTTCCTTATTCGAAATTGCTTCTATTACAAAAATTCTGACTTCAAATTTAATAGCACAAGCTGTTATCGATAAGAAATTAAAACTGGAGGATTATATTGACAATTACCTGCCAAAAGGGTATCATCTCCATGAAAATCTTAAGAATAAAATTAAAATTTCGGATCTGGCTTCTCATCAGTCAGGCTTACCTGATATAGATTTTGGGAAGTTGATAGAACTGAATCCTCAGCAGCCGGTAAGTAGTGTTACTGAAGAGTCATTAATCTCTATGATCAATAACTGCAGTGAGCTTATTGACTATGGCAAGTACCGCTATTCTACAATGGGCTATACATTACTGGGGCAGATATTGGAAAAGGTTTATGGCAAGAGCTATGATGAAATCATTCATAAAAAAATAATCGGTCCTTTGAAAATGACGAATACCTTTACAAAAGAATTCAATGTAAAAAATAAAACAACAGGTTACAATCCCAATGGTGGAGCTCAGGAGTTTTTCAAATGGAATATTACTGCATCCGCCGGATTGGTTAAATCCAATGCTTCTAATATGGTTACGTATCTGAGAGCGATTCTTACGAAAGGAAATCCAGTTTCAAATGCCGCGTTAATTACAGAAAACATCTATTATAAAGATGAAAAAAGAGAAATGGGCTTAGGGCTTAACATCAGTACGGATGACCAGAATACAATCTATTTAAAGTCTGGCGATTCCATGGGAGAATCTTCAATCATCTGCTACAACAGAGCTAAAAATTGGGGATTTATCATCCTTCTGAATAAAAGAGACTCTAAAATGAGACAAAACCTGTTGAATGAAATCTACGAGAAAGTCTTGAAGTAAACAGGAAAAAAATCATAATACATGAAACTAAAAACCTCACAATTTTGTTGTGAGGTTTTTAAATTTATATCTAAGGTTTAGATTTTATTTAAGGATTAGATTTCACTGCATCATACATCATAGAGTTTTTCTGCTGATCAGTATAATCGTATTTGTAATGGTAGAATGAGGATTCCCAGTCTCCATACCCTACATTGGGAATAATAATGAATTTTTTACCAAAATCATCAGCTGAATTTTTCACGGCAGCAGAACGATCTGTTTCTGATTTTTTATCAAATATATCTGAGAAATCAGCAAGGTTATCGCCTAGCAGCAAAACAATATTGTAATTTTTAGCAATATCTTTTCGTCGGTTTTCTTTACTGCTTTCTTTTGATCTTAAGATAAGGCTGGCATCGCTTTGAAGCGGGAAATTATATTTTTTTAAATTCTTCAAAGTTCCTTCGCGCTCCGCTTCGGCACGGTTGGTCACATAAAAAACCTGAATTCCCTTACTGGCTGCATACTGATAAAATTTTTGAGAACCTGTAAGTGGGGTAGCAATACCTTTTGCAGTCCATTCTTCCCATGTTTTCTGGTCATAATTCTTTCCCATTTTTGAGCGCTCCACAGCGTAATAAGAATTGTCTAAAAAGGTCTCATCAATATCGGAAACGATGGCTAAAGGTTTGTCGGATTTCTGCGCTAACGCTTCATCCAAACGGAGGGTCGCAATATTATAAGCCTGAAGACATAATGCTTCATATTCAGCAGCTCTTTGCTGGTAAAAAGCTGCATATATTTTTCCGTCACGTCCAAGGTTTTGATAAGGTGTATCCTGGATGGAATTTTTTGAAACCGGTGCTGCTGTTGTACACGATATAACTGAAGCCAACAAACAGTTTGCGATAATGAGATTTAAATTTTTCATTGAATTTGAATAGGAAGAACAAAATTATGACAATTTGATTGTATGACAAGGATTTTTGGGAAGTAAAAAAAGGAGACCGGTAACAAAAACAGACCAGCCTCCTAAAAATCAAATATATCTTTTAAAATTATTTTATCTTTTATTCTCCTTTAAAATCAGGGTTTCTTTTTTCTATAAATGCGCCAATACCTTCCTGATGATCTTTCGTGTCGAATAATTCCCCGAATAAAGCTGCCTCCTGTTGCAAACCTTCTGTAATAGGTAAATCTACACCTGTGTTCAACGATTGTTTTGCTTTCGCTATGGCTACCGGACCTCTTGAGGCTATTGTTGCCGCTAATTTCCGGGCTTCATTCCATAATTCTGCAGGAGCAATCACACGGTTTACAAAACCTAATTCTTTACAGGCTTCTGCTGAGTAAAATTCGCCGGAAAATACCATTTCTCTTGCTTTGTACAATCCAATTGCTCTCGGTAAGCGTTGTGTTCCTCCAAAACAGGGTAATAATCCAAGCGTTACTTCCGGTAATCCGAATTTTGCTTTTTCACTTGCCAGAATGAGGTCACAGGACAAAGCCAGTTCACATCCGCCACCTAACGCAAAACCGTTGACCGCTGCGATCACTGCAAATGGTAATGCTTCAATGGAATTGAAAGCGGCTTGAGCCATGGTAGAAAAATCTGTAGCTTCTTGGGGCGTCATCCCTTGCATTGCTTTGATGTCAGCTCCCGCAACAAAAGCTTTTTCCCCGGATCCGGTAATGATTAAAACACGAATGTCTTTGTGGGATCGGATCTGTTCTGCAAATGATTTCAGTTCTTTTAAAACAGTTTCATTCAAAGCATTTAAAGCTTCAGGGCGGTTAATGGTTAAGGTACCAATATATCCTTCCTGTTGGTATAATAATGTTTCAAAATTCATGATTACTGATGTTTGTTTAAGAATTGAATAATACTTGAAAAATCGCTGGTACCATTTCCGGCTTCACTCCAGATTCTATACAGATTTAAAGCGGCGTTTCCCAATGGAGTTGAGGTTCTGGTTTCCAGTCCTGCTTCTGCAGCCAATCCCAAATCTTTTGTCATTAAATCTACGGCAAAACCTCCCGAATAGGCTCTTGATGAAGGGGTATTTTCCATCACTCCCGGATAGGGATTATATACTTCCAGCGACCAGTTTCTACCGGAGCTTTTCTGCATGATCTCACTTAATATTTTAGGTTCTAAACCGTGACGGACTCCTAAATTGATGGCTTCAGAAGTACCGATCATATGGATGGCTAAAAGCATATTGTTACAAATCTTTGCCACCTGTCCCGCACCGGAGTCTCCTGCATGAAAAATATTCTGTCCCATACATTTTAGAATAGGTCTTGCCTTTTCATAGTCTTTGGTTTGGCCGCCTACAATAAAGGTTAATGTTCCTGCCTGTGCTCCTGCAGTACCGCCGGAAACGGGAGCATCAATCATTTTACATCCTTTTGAAGCGGCCAGCTCAGCAACAGAACGGGCGGTCACTGCATCAATAGTACTGCTGTCAATGATTAATGTATCAGGTTTCAATTGGCTGATGAATTCTTCAGAATAAAGTTCTGCAACATGTTTGCCTGATGGAAGCATTGAGATGACCACATCAGCATCCTTAGCAGCTGTTATAGCTGAATCTGAGGTTTGTCCGCCTGCAGAAAGCAGTGCTTCTAAAGCGGAATGGGAAAGATCAAATCCGATAACGTGATGACCTTTCTTTACAAGGTTGATGGCCATAGGCCCACCCATATTTCCTAATCCTATAAATGCTATATTTGACATATTTAATCTTTTTTTCCTAAGTTTTTTAATGGATGTTTTTCATGAGCCCAAAGCGGAGTAAAATAGCTGTCTACCCATTCTTTGGTAATATCATGTAAGGTAGCAGGCTGCCATTTCGGGGAAAGGTCTTTATCTACCAGCAATGCTCTTACACCTTCTGCGAAATCAGGATGAATGCAGCATTGGCAGGAAAGATTTAATTCAGATTGAAAAACTTCTTCAAGGCTTAGATTTTCACCTTCTTTCAATTGTCTGAAAATGATGTGTGCTGAACTTGGAGAGCCTGTTTCAAAGCTTTTTATTCCTGTATTGATCCATTCGTCCTTATCCGGATGCTGTATCAAAATTTCTCTGAACTCTTCTAAAGAATTTGCCCCTTCAAACTGTGCGATGAATGAATGATGTATCTGTGCCTGTGATTCGGGTGTGGAGGTTTCTTTAGATATATTTTCCAGAATTGCAGAAACTGTCTGATGGTTATTTCCATTCCATTGGGCATGATCAAGAGCATCTAATAAAGCCACTTTTGAACTGGAAGAAATATAGTAATCTGCCAGCCCTAAAAACTTACAGTCGGCTCCATCTAATCTTGCCCCCGTTAATCCTAGATAAATTCCATAAGCAGAAGGCATTTTATTTAAAAACCAGGTACCGCCAACATCGGGATATAAGCCAATAGTAATTTCTGGCATTGCCAGTTTGCTTCTTTCAGTAACAATACGATGAGAGGCTCCCACCATAATTCCGATTCCGCCACCCATTACAATTCCGTGTCCCCAAACAATGACAGGCTTCGGATAGGTATGAATGAGGTAATCTACCTGGTATTCCTTTGAAAAGAAATCGAAACACTGCTGAGGGACTTTTGTACCGTCAATGCTTTGCTGCTCTATAATGGCATCATGTAGTTTTCTTACGTCTCCTCCGGCACAGAGCGCTTTTTCACCTGCTCCCTGAAGAAATATACAGGCGACTTCACCAGAGATCTTCCAGTATTCCAGAACAGCTTTCAGTTCTTCAATCATTTCTAATGAAAGCGAATTGAGTGTTTTTTCGGAATTCAGGGTGATGATCCCGACTTTATTTTTTATTTCTGTTAGTATTAAACTCATTTTTACTCTTTTGAATTAACGGATTTGTATCATAGCTCCTTCTTCTAAAATCTTTCTTGAAATTACCAGTTTCATAATTTCATTGGTTCCTTCCACCACCTGATGTACTCTGGCATCACGCATAAGACGTTCCACAGGAAAGTCTTGTGTACATCCATAACCTCCTAATATTTGTATTGCTTCATTGCATATATTAAAGCACATGTCGGTTGCCAGACGTTTTGCCATGGCACAGTAAGTAGTAGCATTTATATCATTTGAATCCAACTTGAAAGCTGCTAAATGTACCATCTGGCGGGCTGCCACCAGTTCTGTTGCCATATCAGCGATTTTAAACTGAAGCGATTGAAACTGTGCTAATGATTTCCCAAACTGGAGCCTTTCATGCATATATTTTTGGGCCTGGCTGATAGCTCCCTGTGCAGCTCCTACAGAGCAGGTGCCAATATTAATACGTCCGCCATCCAGTCCTTTTAATGCTATTTTAAATCCTTGTCCCAACTCACCTAAAAGATATTTTTCATCTACTTCTACATGATCAAAGAAAACAAATCGGGTCGGCTGGGTATTCCAACCGAGTTTTTTTTCTTTTTCTCCAAAACTGATCCCTTCAGAATTAGCCGGTACTATAAAAGCACTGATTCCTTTTGGGCTAGAATCTCCGGTACGAGCCATTACAATGAGTATATCACTTTCGCCTGCTCCGGAGATGAACGCTTTTGTTCCGTTAATAATGTATTTATTGTCTTTTTTCACTGCCGTTGTTTTTAAGGCTGCTGCATCTGACCCTGAGCCAGGTTCTGTAAGACAATAGGATCCTAATAATACTCCTGATGACAAATCCGGACATAATTGCTTTCTGATTTCATCATTCCCAAATTCATCAATCATCCAGGAGACCATGTTGTGTATGGTAATGTAGGCAGTAGTGGAAGGGCAGGCTGCAGCCAGTTCTTCAAATATAATGGCAGCGTCCAGCCGTGATAGCCCCAGACCTCCGGCATCTTCTCTGGTGTAAACGCCACAAAAACCCAGTTCTCCGGCTTTTGCGATAGCTTCTCTCGGAAATATCTTCTGAGCATCCCATTCCGAAGCATAAGGAGCCAGTTCTTTTTCGGCAAATCTTCTTGCGGCATCCTGAAATGCCCGTTGATCTTCATTTAGGTTGAATTCCATAGAAAGGTTATTTTAAACTGATCGTCATATTCAGATCGCCTGCAGGAATATCTTCTTCAAACCAACGTGCTGTAATCGTTTTGGTTTCTGTGTAAAAACGAATACCTTGTTTTCCGTAAGAATGCAGGTCGCCAAAGAATGATTTTCTCCATCCTGTAAAAGAGAAAAACGGTAATGGAACGGGAATCGGAATGTTTACACCGATTTGTCCCACTTCAATTTCATGCTGGAATTTTCTTGCCGCTGCTCCTGAATTGGTAAAGATGGAGGTTCCGTTCCCATAAGGATTGGCATTAATGATTTTAATGGCTTCATCCAATGTTTCCGCCTTTAATAATAATAAAGCAGGGCCAAAAATTTCTTCTTTGTAAATGTCCATATCTGTTGATACGTTATTGAATAACGTTGCTCCTACAAAGTATCCGTTTTCATAGCCTTCCACTTTACAGTCGCTGCCATCCAGTAATACCTCAGCTCCCTGATCATAGGCACTTTTAATCAATCTTAAAACCTTGTCTTTTGATTGTTGGTTTATCAGAGGCCCAAAGGCAGCAGATTCATCAGACCATACTCCGGGTTTAATGGTGCTTAGAGCTTTTTTGATATCGTCCACCCAGTTTTGAGCTTCACCTACCAAAACAGCTACGCTGATGGCCATACAACGCTGACCGGCCGCTCCGCAGGAAGCACCTACAAGATTGTTAACAACCTGTTCTTTATTGGCATCCGGCATGACTACCATATGATTTTTTGCTCCGCCAAAAGCCTGAACTCTTTTCAGATTATCGGTTCCTGTACGGTAAACATGTTCTGCTACAGGAACAGAACCAACAAATGAAATGGCTTTGATTTCCGGATGGTTCAGAATATGATTCACCTGATCTTTGGAGCCGTGAACAATGTTCAGAACTCCTTTAGGAAAACCAGCTTCTAAAAATAGCTCAGCCATTTTCATAGAGGTCATGGGAGTTTGTTCTGAAGGTTTTAAAATAAAGGTGTTTCCACAGGCAATGGCCATGGGGAACATCCATAAAGGGATCATTGCAGGAAAATTGAAGGGTGTAATTCCTGCACATACTCCAAGTGGCTGGATATAGCTGTAGGTGTCAACACCTCTTGCTACATTTTCTACTGTTTCTCCCATCATGAGGGTAGGAATGTTGCAGGCATGTTCTACCACTTCAATTCCGCGCCATACATCTCCCATGGCATCCGGGAATGTTTTTCCGTTTTCTTTGGAAAGGATTTCAGCAATTTCTTTTTGGTTTTCTTTTAAAAGCTGCTGGTATTTTAAGAATAATCTGGCTCTTTCCGGAGTAGCTACTTCTTTCCATGTTTTGAAAGCTTCCTGAGCAGCTTCTATGGCTTGATCTATTTCAGCCAGTTCCGTGAGTGGAACTTCTGCAAGGGTTTCCTGTGTTGCAGGATTTTCTACGCGAAGATGTTCTGTCGCTTTACTTTCTGTAAAATTTCCGTTGATTAATATTTTTACTTTTTGTGACATGATGTTTAGATTGAGAGTGAAAAGTTGAGAGTGAAATGAATATTTACTCTCAACTTTTTATTACATTATATTACCAGCAAATCAACAAATTCGTTGACATCTAAGTTGACAAGAGTATCATATTCTAAAGAGTTTTCTAATACAATTCTCTGTTGTTTTTCCGGGAATATTCTGGCAAGGTTTACTTTATATTTCTTGATCAGTTCAGGAATTCCTTCGTCTCTTCTGCGTTTGTGGCCGATTGGATATTCTACAACAATTTCGTCTAAAACAGTTCCGTCGTTTAATTCTACCGTTAAAGCATTGGCAATGGAACGTTTTTCAGGATCATGGTAATCTGTAGTGAACTGTACATCTTCTACACATTCAATTTTATCACGAAGAATGTCGATTCTTGGGTCTGTTGCTATATTGTCTTCATAATCAGCAGCTGTTAACCTTCCGAAGATCAGTGGAACTGCTACCATGTACTGAATAGCGTGGTCGCGGTCAGCAGGGTTGTTCAACGGTCCTTTTTTATCAATGATACGAATACATGCTTCGTGGGTACGGATTGTTATTTTTTTTATGTCTTCAGCAGATTTTCCTGATTTTTTTAACTGATGATGTAAGGTCATAGCTGCTTCTACAGCCGTTTGAGAGTGGAATTCTGCAGGGAATGAAATTTTGAACAATACATTTTCCATCACATAAGAACCGTATTCTCTCTGGAATTTGAATTCATTTCCTTTAAAAGACACATCATAGAATCCCCAGGTTTTTGCTGTTAATACGGATGGATAACCCATTTCCCCTGTTTTAGCAATAAGGGCTAAACGTACTGCTCTTGAAGTAGCATCTCCGGCAGCCCAGGATTTACGGCTTCCGGTATTGGGAGCATGGCGGTAGGTTCTTAAAGACTGTCCGTCTACAAATGCTAATGAAACGGCATTGATTAGTTCATCACGGGTTAAGCCGATCAGTTTTCCGACAACGGCTGTAGAGGCTAATTTTACCAATAATACATGGTCTAAACCTACTTTGTTGAATGAATTTTCCAATGCGATAACTCCTTGAATTTCATGGGCAATGATCATCGCTTCCAGAACCTGTTTCATTTTAAGCGGAGCTTTTCCTTCTGCAATATTTGTTCTTGAAAGCCAGTCTGCTGTTGCTAAAATTCCGCCCAGGTTATCTGAAGGATGTCCCCATTCAGCGGCCAGCCAGGTATCATTGAAATCTAGCCAACGGATAATTGCTCCGATGTTGAAAGCAGCCTGTACGGGATCCAGCTGAAATTGTGTACCCGGAACTTTAGCTCCATTCGGAACTATGGTACCTTTTACAATGGGTCCTAAAAGTTTGGTACATGCAGGATAGGTAAGTGCTTCCAGTCCACAACCTATCGTGTCTAATAAACAGTAGTGGGCTGTTTTCCATGCTAAATCATTTTTGATTTCATAGTGTAATACATAATCTGCAATATCTGTTAATACCTGATCCGGCTGTGGCCTTTCGTTTGAAATGTGTGATGACATCTTTATTTTTTAGTTTAATTATGAATTGATTTTTTTATTTTCTGTTTTCGATGGATACAAAGTCTTTATTTTCGGGACCTGTATAATTGGCACTTGGACGGATAATTTTCCCATCCTGTCTTTGTTCGATAATGTGTGCGCTCCATCCTGTGACTCTTGAAATCACAAATAGCGGAGTGAACATCAGGGTAGGAACTCCCATCAGGTGATAAGATACTGCGGAGAACCAGTCCAGATTAGGGAACATTTTCTTTTCTTCCCACATCACAGTTTCCAGCCTTTCAGCGATATTGTACAGCAGCATATCTCCGGCTTCTTCGGAAAGTTCTTTCGCTACTTTTTTGATGACTACATTTCTTGGGTCTGACAGGGTATAAACAGGATGTCCGAATCCTATAATTACTTCTTTGTTGGCAATACGTTTTCTGATATCTTCTTCTGCCTCATCAGGAGAATTGTATCGGCTCTGGATCTCAAAAGCCACTTCATTGGCTCCGCCATGTTTAGGGCCTCTCAAAGCTCCGATAGCCCCTGTGATACATGAATAAAAGTCTGATGAGGTTCCGGCAATGACACGCGCGGTAAAAGTAGAAGCATTAAACTCATGTTCGGCATACAGATTAAGGGAAATTTCCATTGCTTTCACCCATGAATCAGGAGCTTTTTTACCATGTAAAAGGTGAAGGAAATGTCCGCCAATAGTATCATCATCAGTCTCTACATTGATTTCTTTACCATTGTGGGTATAGTGATACCAGTATAAAAGCCCTGAACTGAATGATGCTAATAATTTATCTGCAATATCTCTTGCTCCGGCTACATTGTGATCATCTTTTTCCGGCTGAATACTTCCAATTGCTGAAACCATTGAACGCATGACATCCATTGGGTGGGCAGCTGCCGGAATACTTTTTAAAATATTTCTTACAGAGTGAGGAAGGCCTCTCAATGATTTTAATTTTGCTTTATAGTTTTTGAGTTGAGCTTCAGTGGGCAGCTGACCATAAATAAGCAGGTAAGCAACTTCTTCAAATTGTGCTCTCTCTGCAAGATCCAATATATCATAACCTCTGTAATGGAGATCATTTCCACTTTTCCCTACACTGCAAAGAGCGGTATTACCTGCTGTCACTCCGGAAAGTGCTACGCTTTTTTTAGGCTTAAATGTTGGTTCGCTATTCGTTGACATGAGTATTTTGTTTAAAAAGGTTATCTAATTTTTGTTCATAATCGTGGTAGCCAATACTTTGATAGAGTTCTTCTCTTGTCTGCATTGTATCTAGCACATTGGCTTGTGTTCCGTCTTTACGGATATGTTGGTATACATTCTGTGCAGCTTTATTGGCAGCTCTGAAGGCAGAAAGAGGGTAGAGGACGAGTCCTACACCTGCATTTTTCAGTTCTTCTACAGTGTACATTTTGATCATTCCAAATTCCGTGATATTGGCTAGTACAAGAATCCCAGTAGCATCAACAAATTTTTGATAAAAGCTTAAATCAGGAACTGCTTCAGCAAAAATGAAATCTGCACCGGCTTCTTTATAAGCGATGGCTCTTTCTAGCGTTTTTTCCAGTCCTTCACTGGCAAAAGCATCTGTTCTGGCTCCGATCACAAAATTTTCATCGGTACGGGCATCTGCTGCGGCTTTAAGCCGGTCCACCATTTCCTCTTTGCTTACGATTTCTTTTCCGGGGCGGTGTCCGCAACGTTTTGCTCCCACCTGATCTTCAATGTGAATGGCAGCAGCTCCGGCTTTGATTAATGATTTTATCGTTCGGGCAACATTAAAAGCGGAAGGTCCAAATCCTGTATCAATATCTACCAAAAGTGGTAAATCACAAATATTAGTAATACGCTGAACATCTATGAGTATATCATCCAGAGTTGTAATTCCTAAATCAGGAATTCCTAAAGACCCTGCAGCAACACCTCCTCCTGAAAGATAGATGGCATTAAAACCAGCCTGCTGTGCCAATAATGCATGGTTTGCATTGATGGCTCCAACAATCTGAAGGGGATTTTCTTTTTCCATAGCCTCCCGGAATTTTAAGCCGGGCGACTTCCAATTTTCATTTTTGATCATTATAATATTTATTGTTGAGTTGAAATTTGTTTGTCATTAAAGAAGCGGAAGAGCTGTAAAGACATCGCTTTTGAGTAAAAAGTAAAAAGTAGGAAAGGAGTTGGGGAATCTTCCCATTGTGCAGATGTCGGGAATTTTGAGAACCTCTGATTGTACAGGTTTGTAAAATAAACCTGTTGGAACTCCACGAATAATTAAAATTGCTTTGGTACACCTTATCCCTTTTTACATTGATTAAAATCCTATAAAAAGTTCTCTGTAAACTTCGCGGTGCTTTATTAAGAAAGAAAAATTACGGAAAGGGGATACGAATGAGCTACAGAATCATGAGAAGTACACAACGTACGCTCATATTCATCTCAAAAAATAACACAGTTTGATAAAAAAATTATCGTACTATATCCATATCGCATCATACCTGACTGTAAGCTTCAAATCGCGAAAGCATCGTCAATACGAAATAGGCAGGTCTCCTGACTTGTAACTGTTTTTATCATCCTTCCCATATAAAAAATATACAGTGGATATCAATTGATAAAAACTTTTTGTATGTTACTTACAGTTGCGCGACAGTTCGTGATTTACACACGATTCCCTTTTAATACACAGCTAAGTGTAACCAGTTTCGGTTGATAAAGAAGGTTTTAAGAACTCCTTGGTGGTAAATATAAGTATTTTATAATAACGAAAAAGATATTTTATGTAATCAATAGTTTTTTTAATTTAATGTATTGAAAATGTTTTAGTTGTAATCTGTGTTTTGGGAGTAGAACAGCTTGTTTGTGTTGTTAAATTAATATAAAACATGACCATAAAATTAAAGATAGTTAATAAATTTGCTGTTCTATTTTTATTTTACAAATCTTATTAACCGAATATAATTGACCATGGTAGAAATTACAAAATTTAAACAAAACTTGAATCTGCAGGAAATTCCGGTAGAACTGGAAAAACTGATCTACTTTCAGAATACTATTTCCTCGTATGAAAATTATTCACAAGGTTTTGGTGTTTTAATTGATGATAAATCCGGATTGAAAAGCTGGAGTGAGGACGAAAATTTTCTGAATAATTTACTGCCTTTTGCACAGGCGAATGGTTCCGGTTCCTTCTATGCCATTTGGAATAACGGAGTAGAGCAGCCTTTAAATAAAATGCCTGTGGTAGTTTTTGGGGATGAAGGCGGTGTTCACATTGTGGCTGAAAATATACTGCAGTTTTTGCATCTGCTCACTTTTGACAATGAAATTTCAGTAGGGCTTGATGAAGCTTATTTTTATAAAGAGGAAGATGATTATGAAGAGAGTGAAGGATTAAGTGAATATTTAGCCTGGATGAAAGGAGATTATGGGCTAAGCCAGATTGAAGAACCTGACTTATTGATTAAAGCTGCTCAGGATAAGCATAAAGAACATTTTGATGAATGGTTGGGGCAATATTTCGAATTATAAATTTTATGATAGCTCCAATAAACAAAAAACCTCACAATAAAAATTGTGAGGTTTTTTTGTGAGCGCGAAAGGATTCGAACCTTTGCCGTCCCGATTAAAAATCGGGATGCTCTATTTTGTGAGCTATAAAAAGATTTTTGATTAAGAGTAAACACAAAAAAAGACTCACTGTTTCCAGTAAGTCTTTAAGTGAGCGCGAAAGGATTCGAACCTTTGACCGTCTGCTTAGAAGGCAGATGCTCTATCCAGCTGAGCTACGCACCCATTGAGTAGTTTTGAGAAAACTACTAAAACAGTCGGGGCGGCAGGATTCGAACCTGCGACCTCCTGGTCCCAAACCAGGCGCGATGACCGGACTACGCTACGCCCCGAATATATAAAAAACAGCGGAGGGTAAGGGATTCGAACCCTTGCGACACTTTCGCGTCGACAGTTTAGCAAACTGCTCCATTAACCACTCTGGCAACCCTCCTTTTTGTTTATTTTTTAATGATCGTTGTTCCGTTATTGCGAGTGCAAATATAGAACAGATTTCTTTATTTACCAAATAAAATTCAAGAAAATTTTGTGTATTTTTGAAGTAATAAATCATTCAAAAACCAAACTGATGCGTAAGACATTATATATCATCGGATTAAGCACATTCGTTTTTTCTTGTACTTCTCAACAAAATGTAAAAAAAAATACATACAAACCGAAAACCCCAATAACACAGGCGAAACCAACGGTTAAGGTAACCCCTCCGGTGGCTCCAAAACCAAAAGTAGTTTCTGATCATGGAGTAGATTTTTTTACTACTAATATAGCAGACCCAACAAAAAATGATAATACGATAAGTTATGGTTCTATTGTATCTGCAAAACCAGGTGGCTATAAAGTGGTAAAGACTTATTTTCCTGCGGTTGCTCAAAATTTCAGGCAACGTTATCTGATATTACATTATACCGCAATTCCGGATGATAAATCTATTACCGTTCTTACCCAGCAGGCGGTGAGCGCTCATTATCTCGTAAATAATACAGGAGATAATGAAATCTATCAGTTGGTAGATGAAAACAAAAGAGCATACCATGCAGGAGTAAGTTCATGGAGAAATGACAAAAATCTTAATGATACTTCTATTGGGATTGAAATTGTAAATGCCGGCTATACTACAGATGCTACAGGAAAAAGAACTTTTGCTCCTTTTAGTGATGAACAGATAAGAAAAGTGGCAGCACTGGTTAAAGATATTGTAACGAGATATCAGATTCAGCCTAATTATGTACTTGCTCATTCAGATATTGCTCCTACAAGAAAACAGGATCCGGGACCTATGTTCCCATGGAAAAAGTTATATGACGAATACCAGATTGGGATGTGGTATGATGAAGCAGCCAAGCAAACTTATCTTGAGGCAGCACAGGCAGACATCACGGCAAGATATAATGAATCCAGCTTTATTTTCCTTATTCAGACTTCATTGCAGAAATTTGGATACGGATTGGAGCCTAACGGAACCTGGGATGATGCGACTAAGAAAACCATTGAAGCATTCCAGTACCACTTCCGTCCACAAAATTATGACGGAATCATGGATGCGGAAACATGGGCAACACTGCAAGCTTTAAATCAAAAATATCCCGTAAAATAATTCAAATTAAAGCGCATCGGTTAGATGCGTTTTTGCTATCTTTAAACGATCAAAAACAGTAAAATATCTGTAATGGAAAATTTCAGAAAAGAAAGTGATTTATTAGGCGAACTGAATGTGCCTTTAGATGCTTATTATGGGGTTCAGACACAAAGAGCTATCAACAATTTTAAAATTTCAGGACAGCTTTTGTCTTCTTATCCGGATTTCATAAAAGGATTGGCGTTTGTAAAAAAAGCAGCTGCTAAAACCAATTATGAACTAGGGCTTCTAGACGAAAACCTGTATTTTAAAATAGCAGAAGCATGTGATGAAATTGTAGAAGGGAAATATCATGAGCAGTTTCCGGTAGATATGATTCAGGGTGGAGCAGGAACTTCCATCAACATGAATGCCAATGAAGTGATTGCCAATATCGTATTGGAAAAATTAGGAAAAAATAAAGGAGAATACGAATTCTGTTCACCTAATGATCATATCAATCTTTCTCAGTCTACCAATGATGCTTACCCTACAGCAATCAAAATGGGATTGCTTCAGATGAATATCGGACTGGTAGAAAAACTAGAAAGGATTATTACCGCTTTCCGCGCCAAGGGACAGGAGTTTCATGATGTTATCAAAATGGGACGTACGCAGCTTCAAGATGCCGTTCCAATGACTTTGGGACAGGAGTTTGAAGCCTATGCTGCTACTTTGGAAGAGGATATTTCCAAGCTCAATAACAATGCAAACCTTTTTGTAGAAGTGAATATGGGAGCAACGGCTATCGGAACAGGATTAAACGCTCCGGTAGGATATGCCACTCTTTGTGCTAAAAACTTAGCTCAGATTACAGGATTCCCGATTGTTTCAGCTCCGGATTTAGTAGAAGCTACTCCTGATACAGGATCTTATGTTATCTACTCTTCAGCAACAAAACGTCTTGCCGTGAAATTATCAAAAATATGCAACGATTTAAGATTACTTTCATCAGGTCCAAGAGCAGGTCTTTTTGAAATCAATCTTCCACCAATGCAGCCTGGATCTTCTATCATGCCAGGTAAAGTAAATCCGGTGATTCCGGAAGTGGTAAACCAGGTTTGTTTCAAAGTATTCGGAAATGATCTTACCGTAACTTTCGCTGCAGAAGCAGGACAATTACAGCTGAATGTAATGGAACCGGTACTTTCTCATGCCATCATGGAAAATATCAACTTCCTTTGCAATGCCTTAGATACCCTTCGTGACAAGTGTGTAGTAGGAATTACTGCCAATAAAGAAATTTGCCTGAATATGGTGAAACACAGCATCGGTATTGTAACAGCATTGAACCCTTATATCGGGTACAAACAGTCTACACAGATTGCAAAAGAAGCACTGGAAACCGGAAAAAGCGTTTACAACCTTGTTCTTGAAAAAGGAATTCTTTCTCAGGAAAAACTGGATGAAATCCTTGATCCGAAAAACATGCTGAAACCGCATAACAAATAAATCCTATCAACGATGAATGATCAATGATAACGGATATCCTAAAAAGCTTCTTATCATTGATCACTCATCATTAATCATTTATAATTCCGTGAGGTTTTTAATTATAATTCCTGCCCATAACGAAGAAGACAACCTCCCGTGTACTCTTGATTCTTTACAACAGCAAAGCTGTAAAGATTTTAAAGTAGTGGTGGTAAACGATGGTTCTACAGACAAAACACCTGAAATCATCCGGAAATATACCGAAACTGATTCCCGTTTTGAAACCGTTAACCTTCAGAAATCTGAACATCAGCCGGGATCTAAAGTGGTTCATGCTTTTAAAAACGGACTTCAGACCCAATCTATGGCTGAGTTTGATATCATCTGTAAATTTGATGCCGATATCATCCTTCCGGAAAATTATCTGACAGCAGTAGAAACTGCTTTCGCCAAGAACCCTGAATATGGGCTGGTAGGAGGACTTCTGTATATTGAAAAAGACGGAAACTGGGTGTACGAAGGGAATTCCAATAAACATCACGTAAGAGGTCCTATGAAAGCTTACCGAAAAGAATGTTTTGTTCAGATCGGTGGTTTAAGGGAAACGTTGGGCTGGGATAATATTGATTCCATATTACTTGATAATCTGGGATGGAAAGAAGTGGTGCTTCCGGAGCTTCATGTGAAACTGATTAAAGTAAAAGGAGCTGATTACACCATACGTCCGGCAGATTATTATGGAAGGTATTTTTATTTCCTGGGACTGAACAGGTTTCTGGCTTATATTGCCTCTTCCAAAGAAGCCATGAAAAGCAAATCTGCTTCATTTTTCTTCGATATTATCAAATCTTATGAGAGTTGCAGATCAAAGAAGCTGGAGCTTAAAATTACTAAAGAAGAACAAAAAGCGGTTAATGATCAACGTTGGAAAATGTTGAAAAAGAAATGGCTGAAGATGTAGAAGATGATTTTTTATACGTTGTAAATGCTCATCAATAGAAACGGTTTTTAACTCGTTTAACAAAAAAATAAAGATTCCATTGGCTTTAGCCAAAACCTAAGATATAACTCTCACCAACCTGTGAAAAAAATAGCTTACATAGAAATAGACACGCACGCAGAAATTGCTCAGGCTTTCATGAATATTATGAAAGGGGCTCAGGATTTTGCGGTAGACTATTATTTTTCAAAAAGAATCAAAGATCAGATCAGTCATAATGATGAAGCGGTGTTTTTATCAGACAGTTCTATGATTCTTGATCAGCTGAAAGGGAAGGGATATGATCTGGTGGTAATAGGTACAGTTCATCGCTATTTCAATACATTTTTAGCCATAACCAGAAAGTACAACACGGCAGTCATTGCTCATAATCTTAATTTTATAAAAGCTTCAAAGCTGGATCTGATGAAAAGTGTTTTCAAAGGAGATGTTATTTTCAGACTGAAATTATGGCTGAAGGAAGGACTATTCTACAAAACCAAAGTTTATCAGGCATCAAGATCTCTTTTCGTACTGGATGATGCTTTGATTTCAGAGAGATATCAGCTTTTACCTCTGTTCTATACCAGAGATTTTGACAAGAAAAAAAATGAAAATCTTGTCGTGGTAATTCCTGGTGGCGTTTCACAGAAAAGAAGAGATTATGCTTATATTTTTGAAACAATTCAGAATCTGCATACAGATCAATCTTGTAAATTTATATTCCTGGGAAAAGCCAGCGGACATGAATTAAAACAACTTGAAAATCTGTCTAAAAAATGCCCTGAAAATATTGATATTACCTATTTTTCTGAAAGAGTTTCTTCTGAAGACTTTGAGAAATGGATGCAGAAAGCAGATGTTTTGTGGTGCCCGATTCAGCAGGATACAGAGTTTTTCAGCATGAAAGAAGCTTATGGGCAGACTAAAATGACGGGAAACCTGGGTGATGCCATAGCGTATGGAAAACTGGCTGTTTTCCCAAAAAATTACCCTTCAAAAACTGACTTTATTATTCCTGAAAAAGAAAATATTCTTGAGCAGTTAAAGACACTTTCAGACACTCCGTTTGATTTTTATACAACCTATAGCAAGAAAGAAGTTCAACAGAAAATGGAACAATTCTTACAGGGGCTAATCTGATCTTCTTTGCCTTAAAATGCCCTATTTAATCTTAAATACACTCTTAATAAACCTCATATTCAGATAGTCTTCAATCGGGAATATTTTTGTGAAATAATTTCCTACATAAATGAGTATCAGGACAACAGCTGGTTTGTAAACGAGATTCAGCAGATTACTGTCGAAGTTCGGAAGGACAATAGCTACTGTAATGGCCAGCGTGCAGATAATAGAGACAAAAATCATTTCAATACTTAAAGGAGAAACTTTAAATACAATATAATTGAAAATGATTTTTACAACATTGTAAATGGTAAGGGAAATCGCTGTAGATAAAGCAATTCCAATCAATTTAAGATCTGTATTCTTAATGAAGTAATAGTTAAGTCCGATAGTAAGTCCGGCCAGTAAAAGCATGACCAGAATATTGAATCTGTAATATTTTGAAAGCGAAATAATATTCCCGTTAAATCCTGTTGCAAGGTCTATCAATACTGCAGAACCCCAGATCCAGACTACAGGCTCATATTCTCTCAGCATGATTCCGTTCTTTGGCATGAATTGCGTCAGGTAAGGGAATCCTACCATGATACAGGAGAATAAAACGGCTCCAAGGAAATACAGGGTTAAAGATGTTTTTTTGTGGAATCTGTCCAGCTCTACCATATCTCCGTCTGCCAGCGTTTTGTTGATGATAGGTGCCGAAATATTAAATAATCCAAGTTGTGGAATAGAAATCAATGAGATCAAAGCATACAGAACAGAATAAATTCCTACTTCTTCCATTCCCATAAATTCTCCAATCATAAAGCTGTTGATCGCCAGATAATTTCCAAAAGTTCCCAGAAATCCAAAGAAACTGTAATTGAAAAAATCTTTCCAGAAGTTATTTTTTTTGAAGTAATCTGTATTGAAATCCAGCTGAATCTTTTCCAGTTTGTTCGTGTAATAGATATACCCCAAAAGCATTAAAAAGAAGATTCCAAAAAAGAAAGCATATGCAATGGTCTGTGATGTAGCAGCTGTAATATTCTGCGATAAAGCAAAGAAAAAGAGACAAAATGCTCCCAGATTGGCTATTTTCGGAAACAGATTATCGAAAATATTGGAAACCACAATTCTTTTATAATTGGATGTATATTTATTGAAAATGGCACAAAATGAAAGAATTAAAATCAGTGGAAGAATCATTTCTTTGATCTTCCATGCCTCAGAATGCCTGAACTTTGGATAAAAATAAGGAAGTATGAAAAATACAACGGTGAAAATAAGAAAGTTGATAAAAACCGTCAGCAGTGACAATGACAGCATATTCTGTTTTTTACCATCCTTTTCCACGGTGTGAAAAAACTTTACATTCGAATAGGAAATACCCAATACAACAAAGGGAACCAGCATCTCAGCCGTCGGAAGAATGTAGCGCAGCTTTCCGTAAAATTCAAAATCATTCGGAAATATGAATATTGCGGAAACGGTGCCCAGCAAAAAACCAATATAACCGATAATGGAATATTTGAAGCCTTGTCTCGCTACTACACTCATAAAGTCGTTTTAATTGTTTTTAGGTATAAAAATAATATTGTTGATGTACTGAGTTTTATTTTTTTCGTCGTTTGTATTTTGTGTAATGATATCTTCTGTAAGATTTTCCAGGGTAAAGCTGTTTCTGTTCAGATATTTGGGATCATATCCCCAGCTCATCACTTCAGAAATCTCATTCCATATAGGGGTTTGGTGGTGTCTTTGTTCCATTTCGACCATTAAAGTTGGCTTAAATTGTCTGATGGTTTCTCTCGCCCCGACAAGGGTTTTTATTTCGTTTCCCTCAACGTCTATTTTGATAAAGTCTAATCTGTTGAAGTGTTCCAGTGCAGCCCATTCATCCAGTTTTATCACTTTTACTTTCTCTGTGTAACTTTTCTCTTCTCCTTTTTCTTTGTAAGAAGTGTTTAATGTACCGCGGGAAGCAATTGTTTTTCCGTTAATAATCGGTACTTTGAATTCTGCTATTCTGTTTTCATCAGAAAGAGCCAGAGGAAAGATGTGCATTGCCGGAAACAGCCTTTTCAATCGTCGGTAAAGCTTTTTATTAGGTTCAAAACCATAAATATGATCGTGGTTCAATGTATTTTCCAGCTGATAAAGGAAAGTTCCTACATTCGCACCAATATCCAGAATTACAGCATTTTTAGAAAGGTATTGTTTAATCCATACCAGTTCCGGTTCTACATTACGTTCCGAAAAATTATTTTTATTAAGATTATTTAAAGTTTTAAAATATCTTTTTTTGTAAAAATTCGGGCTTATGTATTGTAGTTTCTCTGCAATTTTTTGGTATAAAGACATTGTAAGCTTTTTGGCGAACAGCAAAGATACGTAAAAATGTAAAACTTTTCTTAAAAAAATGTTAATTATAATGCGCTGATTTTCAACAAATATCCTTCGTTTCTGTTTTTGTAACCGGTTGATTTTTAATTATTTTAAATTTGTCATATAGACATCTCTATAGTCTGAACGCCATGTTAAAACATCCAATAAAGATGCAGAGCACAAAGAATATTATAGATCATCTGTGAAAATCTATGTTATCTGTGGGGGAAATTGATCCTGTGCATTAAAGAAAAGGAGTATTCAGGAAGTCATTTAAAGGTTTCATGAGTTTGAAAACTTTGCTCATATTTTTCACTGCATTTTTGTCCAGTATTTCCTCATCTTTCAATGAATATACCACAATGAAATTTTTAAGCTTAAGATATTCTCCCATAGGATCCTCCTTTTCAAAACCTTGAGGAATTTTCTTCAGCTTATCGTCCTGATCAAGCTCAGGAAAATGTTTTTTAAAATCTTTATGGTTGAGAATTTTAAGAAAATCATCTCCGTATAACGAAATCTCTTTACGCACTTCTTTCAGAACAGAAGATTCGGGCATGTAAATTCCTCCTGCTAAAAAGGATTTCCCGGGTTCCATGTGAAGATAATAGCCTCCTTTCTGATTGCCTTTTCCCATTCCCAGAGAAGCTCCGAAATTGGTTTTATAAGGAGATTTGTCTTTTGAAAAACGGGTGTCTCTGTAAATTCTGAACAGGGCTTTTTTACTGTCTATTTTTGCAAGTTCTTCATCAAAACCGGACATCTCTTTAATCAGTTCATCTAAAAATGAAATCACATTTTGCTGAGATTCTGTGTACAGGTTTTTGTTTTCAGTAAACCATTCGCGGTTATTGTTTTCAGTTAATTTTTTTAAAAAATCAAATGTTTTTGAAGAAATGCTTGCAGACATATTGTGTGAGGTGTTTTTGGTTGTTCAGTGAGATTGATAAAGGCTTCTCAACCCCAGATCCCGAAACCTCGCAACCCGAATCTCACAAATCAAATGTACAAAAACTATTCATATCTCAATGCTTCAATAGGATCAAGTTTTGATGCTTTCAACGCAGGATAATATCCGAAAAATACACCGGTCACCGCACAGACAATGAAGGAAACTATAATTGAAGATTCTGTAATAAAAGTTGGCCATGAGAGGAAAAAAGTGACCAGTTCTGAAGATAATATCCCTAAAAGTACTCCAAGGATTCCTCCAGTGATACTGATGAGTACCGCTTCAATAAGAAACTGGTATAAAATATCTTTTCCTCTTGCGCCAATAGACATTCTCAGCCCTATTTCTTTGGTTCGTTCCGTTACTGAGACATACATGATATTCATGATTCCGATGCCTCCTACAATAAGGGAAATGCCTGCGATTGCCGATAAAAGTACGGTCAGTAGCTGGCTGGTAGAGCTCATGGTAGAGATAAGTTCAGCCTGGGTTCTTACACTGAAATCATCATTGCTTCCGTCAGCAGGAAGTTTATGCTGTTTTCTTAAAATCTCAGAAACCTGGTCTGTAGCCTGTTGTGAAGTATTTTCATTCGAAGAAGCGGCATAAATAGTTTGAACATACGTGATTCCTAAAAATCTTCTCTGAACGGTATTGAACGGAGCGATGATCACATCATCCTGATCCTGCCCGAATGCATTGGAACCTTTTGAAGCCAGAATTCCGATCACTTTCATAGGAACTTTATTAAATCTGATGATACTTCCTACGGCATCTTCCCCGTTGGGAAATAAATTATTATAAACAGTTTGCCCTAAAAGACAGACTTTGTTAGAAGATGTTACATCCTTTTTGGTGAAAAGATTACCTTCTGCAATGCTCCAGTCTCTGATGCTGAAATATTCTTCGTTCACTCCCTGTAATTGAGTCGGCCAGTTGTTTGCTCCGTTGATAGACTGTCCGTTGGTTTGTACTGCAGGGGAGACGTAGGAAATATCTGGAGCTCCTTTTGAAATGGCATCTGCATCCTGAGGTCTCAGGGTTTGTAATCCCGATGCACCAATTCTTGCTCCACCGGAAACATTTATATTACTGGAAGGGCGTATGGTGATCATATTCGAGCCCATAGAAGAAAGCTGGTCACTGATACTTTTTTTTGAACCTTCTCCAATAGCGGTCATTGCAATCACTGAAGCCACCCCGATAATAATACCGAGCATGGTTAAAAATGCACGAAGCTTATTCCGTAAAAGGGCTTTCCAGGCAATTCTGAAGAGGTTGGAGAGGTTCATTGTACTACGTTTTTAGTTAACTAATTATAATCATCATTTACGGGAAGGTTTTCCAGGGCTTCTTTGGCAGACTTTATATGATCATTTTTGACATCTTTGATGACTTTTCCATCCCGAAGGGTTACTGTTCTGCTGCTGAAAGTGGCAATGTCAGGTTCGTGGGTAACAAAAACGATCGTTCGTCCCTGATGGTGCAGATCCTGCATCAGAGCCATAATTTCATAAGAAGTTCTGGTATCCAGATTTCCTGTAGCTTCATCAGCCAGAATCATTACAGGTTCATTTACCAAAGCTCTGGCAATAGCGACTCTTTGCTGCTGCCCTCCGGACATCTGATTGGGAAGGTGATCAATCCTGCTCTCAAGTTTTACAGATGTCAAAGCCTGTATTGCTCTTTTGTGGCGCTCTTCTGTAGATATTTTTGAATTGTAGAGAAGCGGCAGTTCTACATTTTCTTTGGCTGTAGTTCTGGGAAGAAGATTATAAGACTGAAACACAAAACCTATTTTTTGATTTCTGAGAACAGCAAGTTCATCACGGTCAAGATTTTTAATATTAACCCCATCCAGAATATAATCTCCGCCAGAAGGTTTATCCAGGCAGCCAATGATATTAAGTAACGTAGATTTTCCGGAGCCGCTGCTTCCCATAATAGTCACAAATTCTCCTCTCTCTACCGTAAATGTTACACCTTTCAGAGCATGAACAATTTCTTCGCCCATCCTGAATTCTCTTTTCAGATCTGTAATCTCCAGAATTTTCTCCGTCATGACTTTTGTTTTTAGGTTTGCTAGTTGCTAGTTGCTAGTTGCTAGTTGCTAGTTGCTGGTTGTTAGTCGTTTAGGTTTGATTTGGATTATCTCGGTCCGCCACCACCGCCGCTGTTTCTGTTGTTTCCACTACCTCTTCTTTGAGGCATGAATGGGCTTTTGGTTTGTCCTCCGGAAGATTTTTTAGACAAAACTTTGTAGCCGGTAATGATATTGTCATTTTTATTTAACCCTGAAACAACCTGTATTTCGGTGTCATTATCCATTCCTGTTTTTATCTTTTTACGGGAGATTGTGCTGTCTTTCGCAATGATCCAAACTGCCGCTTCGTTCTTGTTCTCACTTCCTTTATTTTGTTTCTTCCCTTGTCCTTTTTCATGTTTTTTACCATTGGCAAACGGAGAATTTACTTTATACTTTTTGATGACCAGGCTGTCCGGTCTGAAACTGGTAGCAGCTACCGGAATCTTCATGGAATTATTTAAAACCTCAGTGTAAATAGTAATATTGGCGGTCATTCCCGGCTTTAGCTTTAAACTGGAGTTGTCAGCGTTGATAATGGTGGTGTAATTCACAACATTCGATGAAACGGTAGGATGAAGACGAACTTCTGAAACCTCACCGTCAAAAGTCTCATCCGGAAAAGCATCCACTGTAAATGTGGCTTTCTGGCCTACTTTTACATTTCCGATATCAGCCTCATCTACTGAGGCACGCACCCTCATTTTGGTAAGATCCTTGGCAATACTGAAGAGGGTAGGAGTACTGAAGCTTGAAGCTACTGTTTGCCCTTCACTCACATTCCGGTTGAGTACAGTTCCGTCAATTGGAGAATAAATATTGGTAAGAGAAAGGTTTTTGTTGGCTGTGGAAAGCTGAGCTGTTACGGAACCTACCTGCGCCTTTGCAGCATTGTATTGATTGGTGGCAACGTCATAATCCGCTTTGCTGATTGCACCCACTTTGTACAGTTGTGACTGTCTGTTGATATTGATTTCGTTATAAGCCAGATTACTTTTTGCGTTTTGCAGATTGGCTTTGATCTGCTGTGACTGGTACTGAAGTAAATCCGGATCTAAAGTAGCCAGTAATTCCCCTTTTTTCACAGTAGAATTGAAATCCACATAAATATTTTTAATGATTCCCGATACCTGAGTACCCACTGCCACTGTATCTACAGGCTGAATGGTTCCGGTAGCCGTAATTGAATTTGAGATTTCTCCCATTTCAGGGTTTACTGTTTCCAGCTGAATTTTTACTTCTTTTTCTCTGATGAAGAAAAACCAGACTGCTCCAAGGGTAATAATACCACCCACAACCCAGTACAACCATTTTTTATTCTTTGTTTTCATAGCTTACTTTAGATTTATAGGGTTACCTGCGTAAAATTCGTAGATCTGTTTATTGAGAACTGCGGTGTATTTCGCCTGAAGAAAATTCTGAACAGACTGAATATAAAGCAGTCGTTGTTGCTGAAGCTGCACATAATCAATGCTTCCGATTTTCATCTGGGCATTTACAATATCATAACTCTGTTGGCTGATGTCCATTTGTGTTTTAGCAGAGTCATACTGTGAAAGGGCATTCTGAAGATTGATATAAGATTGTTCTATCTGTTGATTAAGAATTGTTTTGGTATTTTGTAAATCAAGATTGGCCTGTTCTATAGCAATTTTTGATTTCTCAATCTGTGTTTTATAGATTCTGTTATTGTAAATCGGAATTCCAAGGCTTAAACCAATAGGCATGTAAAAATTGTTTCCCAGCTGGTTAAAATAATTTCCGTTTCCGTTGGAATAATTGGTGGAAATATTTCCTGACAGGCTTAAAGTAGGCTGGATGGATGCCTTAGCCATTTTCAGATTGGTATTGGAATTTTCAACATTCAGTTCGCTGTATTTTATTTCCGGACGCTGATTTTGTGCCAGATTCTGGACATCTTCAAGGGTTTTCAATTGATTGTCTACGATAATACTGTCGGGTTTTACAATCTGGAAATCATAATTTGAAGGCAGCTGCAGGATTTGTTTTAAATTCACCGTATTGGTCCGCAGGTTATTTTGAGCTGCTGTCAGATTGTACTGATCCTGGGCTACCTGAGACTGAATCTGAAGATAATTTAATTTGGAAAGGCTTCCTGCTTTGTAGAGCTGATCTGCTTGCTTTAATTGTGTTTGGGTTGTTTTCAAGACATTTTCAAGAGAAATGATATTTTCCTGATTCATCAGAATATTCAGATAGGCCTGAGTGATATTCAGGGTGATATTGTTTTCGGATTCCTGTACAGACAGATCGGCCATCTGTACCAGGAGATTCTTTGAAGTTTCGTTATTTTTAATGTAGTCAGCATGATAAAGGGTCATAGAAGAATTGGCTCCGATGCTTTGAGAGGGTGCTCCCGTCATGTGAAGGCCGTCACTTCCGTTGAGAGCAAAAAGTCCTTGTGAAACAGTTCCGTTTAAGCTGGGGTATTTTGCTTCTTTTGCCTGAAGGAGATCCTGGTAGGTAGAATTTTTTGAAAGTCTGAGAGAATGAATAGAAATATTATTCTCCTTTGCATATGCAATGCAATTTTCCAGAGTCCAAGTATTGGGATAATTGGGCGTTTGGGCAAATATTTCAATGACTATGCATGAGAATATCAAAAAGAAAAATTTGCTTTTCATGGTTTTATTTTTGAAAATTCATAAATAACACAGAAAAAATTAATCCAATTTAATAAAAAAAAATAATGTTTAACAACTTTTTAACCTAAGGCTTGTTTTTTTAGATTAAATTTTCCAAAAATTAAAAATATATTAAAGGATTGTGAATTTAAGTTTGGATATTTAAAAATTTGTTCAAAAACAAATCAAATATTTATTGTATCTTTGCAAAAATTTTAAAATAGTTAATGAATTTATTTACGGAAACCAATTTAAGTCCTGATATCCTTAAGGCAATTGGCGAACTGGGCTACGAAAGCCCAACAGAAATCCAAAAACAGACTATCCCTTTTATTCTTTCAGATATTCGCGACTTGATCGCACTTGCGCAGACAGGGACAGGCAAAACAGCAGCGTTTTCGCTTCCGATTTTGGATATGATTGACGATACGAGTCGCAAAATCCAATTATTGGTGCTTTGTCCGACACGGGAATTATGTCTTCAGATTTCGAAGGACATAAAGAATTACTCTAAGTATATGAAAGACATCAAAACTACTGCGGTTTATGGTGGAAGTAGTATCGTAGAGCAAATGAGATCTTTGAAGGATAAACCACAAATCATTGTGGGAACTCCAGGTAGAGTAATTGATCTTATTAACAGAAAGGCATTAGACTTTTCTGCCATTCATTGGTTAGTATTAGACGAAGCTGATGAAATGCTTTCTATGGGATTCAAGGATGAATTGGAAACCATCCTAAGCGAAACTCCGGAAACGAAACAAACTTTCTTATTCTCCGCAACGATGAATAAAGAAGTGGAAAGAATTTCCAAAAATTATCTTACAAAACCACACCGTATTTCAGTAGGTTCTATCAACGAAGTGAAGAAGAACATTACTCACGAATATTATGTGGTAGGATACCGTCAGAAAAAAGAAGCATTAAAAAGATTAATTGATGCTAACCCTAATCAGTACTCCATTATCTTCTGTAGAACGAGAATGGAAACTCAGGAGGTAGCAGATTTCTTAATGCAGAACGGGTATGCAGCTGATGCTCTTCATGGTGATCTTTCTCAGGCGCAGAGAGATACGGTAATGAAGAAATTCAGACTGAAAAACATTGATATTCTTGTAGCTACAGATGTGGCAGCAAGAGGATTGGATGTAAACTCCCTTACTCACGTTATCCACTTCTCTTTACCAGATGATCCTGAAGTATTCGTTCACAGAAGCGGAAGAACAGGTAGAGCTGGAAAAGATGGTATTTCTATGGCGTTAATCAAGCCTGAAGAAAGCAGAAAACTGAAACAGATCAAATCTGCGACTAAAATCGAAATTAACGAAAAATTCATTCCTACAGGTGAAGATATTATCAAAGCTCAGGTAGGGGGTGTATTCGAAAAATTATTGACGGAGCACGAAGATCTTTTCGAATTTGACGATAGCTTAATCCCGGATCTAAGCAACTTTACAAAAGAAGAATTGGTGCACCAGTTGCTACAGTTCCAGTTGAAAGACCTTGCTTTATACTACAAAGATAAGCATGATCTTGCTGAGCAGAAATTAAGCAGCAGAGATGATGATTTCTCAAGAAGAGACCGTGGACGTGATAGAGACAGAGATAGAGACAGAGGTCGTGATAGAGACAGAGGAGAACGCGGAAGAGACAGAGAGCGTAGTGGAAAGCCAAGAAGAAGAGATGAAAACATGGTAAGATTCTTCTTCAACCTTGGTAAAAAAGACCATTTGAAGAAGCTTGATGTTTTAGATATTATCAATAAAGCAACTGCTGGCGGAAAAAGCAAGAAAAGAGCTGAAATCGGTGATATTGAAATCCTGGAGAAGTTCTCTTTCTTCGAAGTTGAAAAATCGTTCAAAGACAATGTTTTGAGCAATATTCAATCCATGAAGTTCAAAGGAAAAGATATGAGAGCTGAAGTAGCAAACTAATCTTTCCTTATACCATACAAAACCGGCCTCAAGGCCGGTTTTTTTATTTGATAATCAACGGGTAAGCGAATGTTAACAAAACTTAATGTTATATAGTTTCACGTGCAATCCTTTTTTAAGAAATTTGCACACGAATTATAAATACTAAAAAATGGGAATTGGTAATATTTTCCACGCTTTTCAACCAAAAGATAAAATCTTCTTTGTACTTTTCGAAAAAGTAACTGAAAATCTAGTTGCGATGTCAGAAGAATTCAACACAGGAATCAAGGATTTCGATCTTAACGACGATTCAATGTTGAAGAAAATGAGCGACTTCGAACACAAGAATGATGAACTTACTCACGAAATCTTCGTAGAACTAGGCAAAAACTTCATTACACCTTTTGACCGTGAGGATATCCACACACTGGCAACAGGACTGGATGATATTGCTGATTATATCTACGCATCCACAAAATATATTTTCCTGTACAAATCACCTGAGATGAAGGCATATTCTGACTTCTCTTTATTGATCCACAAGGCATGTCTGGAAATTCAGAATGCGATGAAGAACCTTAAAGGGTTCAAAAACATGGAACAGGTGAAAGAAGCTTGTATTAAAGTGAACTCTATTGAGAATATTGCTGACGATTTGCTTTCCAATTCAATGGTAGAATTATTTGAAACCAATGATGCCATCAACATTATTAAAGTTTCATCAGTATTGAACTACCTTGAAATTGTAACGGACAAAGCAGAAGATGTTGCCAATACAATCGAGAACATCATGATTAAATACGCCTAATACATAGCAAAAATGGAATTTCCGATTTTACTTATAGTTATTATTGCGCTGGCTCTGATCTTCGATTATATCAATGGTTTCCATGATGCTGCCAACTCAATTGCAACTATAGTTTCTACAAAAGTTTTAACTCCATTCCAGGCTGTACTTTGGGCGGCACTTTGGAACTTTGCAGCGTTCTTTATTGCTGCTTACATCATTGGAGAATTCAAAATTGGTAATACAATTGCCAAAACAGTTAATGAGAATTTTATCACTCTTGAGGTTATATTTTCCGGTTTGATAGCTGCTATTGCCTGGAACCTTTTAACATGGTGGTTTGGAATTCCTTCATCATCATCACATACGCTGATCGGAGGTTTCTTAGGAGCTGCTCTTATGCACGCTTTCATGATGGATTATCATGATGTAGCTGCAGCACAACCGGAGCTTGGAATGTGGGAAACCATTAAAGAAGCTTTCAACCAGGTAACACAACAGGGTGTGGTAAAGTTTGATAAAGTAATTCCTATCTTCCTGTTCATTTTCATGGCACCCATTATAGGGATGATTATCTCCATCATTATCACATTGATTATTGTACACCTTTATAAAAGATCAAACCCTCACAAAGCAGACAAATCTTTCAAAAGACTACAGCTGGCTTCATCAGCACTGTTTAGTTTAGGACACGGTTTGAACGATGCTCAGAAAGTAATGGGAATCATTGGAGCAGCGGTAATTTATTACCACGTTAATATGCTTCAGGATACACAATATTTGAATATTCCTTCTGCGGAACGTTTTGATTATTTTGCACAGCATTATATCTGGGTTCCTTTAGTATCATTTATTGCCATTGCGTTAGGAACAATGAGTGGTGGTTGGAAGATCATCAAAACAATGGGTACGAAGATCACGAAAGTAACTTCATTAGAAGGCGTAAGTGCAGAAACTGCAGGTGCTATTACCTTATTCATCACAGACCACTTCGGTATTCCTGTATCTACTACCCATACGATCACAGGTTCTATTATCGGGGTAGGATTAACGAAAAGAATTTCAGCAGTAAGATGGGGGATTACAGTAAGCCTGCTTTGGGCTTGGGTTCTAACCATTCCAATCTCTGCAATAGTAGCAGCAATTACCTATCTTACGGTAACCTTCCTGTTCTAAAAAAACAAATCATATAATTATATAAACTTTGTCCGTTTGGGCAAAGTTTTTTGTTTTTATCCTATCGAAACTTAAATCATTAATTAAAAAACAAGATATTTATTGTTATGATGAATGTGTTTATATTTTGTTTAGTATAAATTTCGTATTGTTATGATTTTCATTGCTTTATGTTTTGATTATTTTATAAATTCAACAAAAGTTTTGTGAATTTTTTTGACATTAAACAATATTACTAATTTAAAAACTTAAAAAACAAAATGAAAAAAATTATTTTATTAGCTGCATTTGGAATTACTGGATGGGTAAGTGCCAAAAGCTTAGAAATTAAAAAAGTAGAAGAACATATTGAAAACGTGAAGGCTTTTACCCGTTATTTAATAACGTTAAAAACTATTTGTGGAACTACTTATCAAACTATTCTTGACACTGATTTTGATACATATGATTGTGTAAATAATGAATGGGAAATGTATAATCAGCAGGATTGTGGACATACTAGTTATGAAAATCCACCTGTTTAATATGATCTAAACTAAAGTAGTTTAGGAGATCTTTTTACACTATTATTTATGAAAAGAAGTTTCAATATATTTTTTTGTTTTCTTTTAATTCTTTTTAAAAGTCAGACTCCAAAGCAAGAGAAAAACCTCTCTATCTTAGAAGTCAAATATAACTTCTCCTATTTAGAAGATACTTTAAACGTCAAGAACCTTATTTCAGAGCCTATGATACTGCTTACTAATGGTAAGAAGTCTCTTTACTACAGTGAAAATTATAAAGCCTTTTCAGATGGTTTTAAAAAACAATTAGATGCTGCAATAAAGACAGGAAGTATTGTGGAGCCTGGCAAATTATTACAATCAAAAGTAAGGCATTCTGTTTATAAGGATAATGATTCTCTTTATATATCGAATTATTTGGGTAGAGATTTTTATACAATCTATGTAGGAGGTATTCATTGGAAGATTGATAACTTGACAAATAAAATTATTCAAGGATATAAATGTACAAAAGCTGTGGCAAAAGTGGGTAGGAGAACATATATTGCATGGTTTACTTATGATGTACCCATAAATGATGGTCCTTACAAATTTAAAGGTCTTCCAGGATTAATTTTGAAGGTCAATGATGAAAGTCAATACTTTAATTTTGAACTTCTTTCTATAACTAAAATAAATTTACCTATATCCTATAAAAAAGGACTATTAATTACTAAAGATCAATACTTGGCAAAACGTAAAGAATATAGTAATGATCCTTCTCAAGGTAAAATTAATACTCCTGCATATAGAAAAAGGATTAATGAAAATAAGAATAAGTTTAATAATTTTTTAGAAGAGTAGATAATGATAAAAATCCTCATCAAAACGATGAGGATTTTTGTTTTATAAAGCCCCGAAAAATCGTATTTTTGTTCAAATTATAAGATTTTATGGAATTTTTAGACAGATACCAGCAGATTGTTGCAGATGCCATCACTAAATATACTTTTAAAGATAAACCTTCGGAGCTCTATGATCCGATGAATTATATTATTTCCCATGGTGGAAAGCGTCTTCGTCCCATTATGGTGCTAATGGCTTGTGATATGTTCGGTGGAGATCTAAAGCAGGCAATCAAACCGGCATTGGCTATTGAATTCTTCCATAACTTCACCCTAATCCATGATGATATTATGGATGAAGCTCCTTTAAGAAGAAATAAACCTACCATTCATACTTTACATGGTCTTAATGTAGGAATTCTTTCCGGAGACGGACTGATGCTGAAAGCGTATAAGTTTTTTGAAGATCTTGAACCTGAAATTTTCAAAGCATGTATCAGAATATTTACCCACACCGGACTTCTTTTATGTGAAGGACAGCAGTATGATATCAATTTTGAAACTCAGAAGGATGTTACTTTTGACGATTATATCAGAATGATTACTTACAAAACAGGAGTTCTAAGTGCGTCTTCATTTGAAATCGGAGCTCTGATTGCAAGAGCAGATTTTAAAGATGCCAAAGCTATTTTCAACTTCGGAAAGCATATCGGGATTGCATTCCAGATCATGGATGATTATCTTGATGTATTCGGAGATCAGGCTCAGTTTGGAAAAAAGCATGCCGGAGATATTTATGAAAATAAGAAAACTGTTCTATATCTATTAGCAAGAGAACATGCTACGGATGAAGAAAGAAAAGAACTGGATTACTGGTACTCTAAGAAGACTGAAAATGTGGATAAGGTGTATGGAGTAGAAAAGATTTTCAGAAGAACCAAAGTAGATGAAAAAGCGTTACGTCTGATTGAAAAACATAATGAAATTGGACAAAGCTATCTTCAGAAAATAGATGTTCCGGAAGAAAAGAAAAAACCTTTTATCGAACTGGCAAATTATTTGTTGAGAAGAGAAAGTTAATATAGGTAGTAGAGGGTAGGTCGCAGGTAGCAGCAATTTACCTGCAACCTATTTCCTGCAACCTAACCCCTACACAATGAAATTCAGAACAGAAGTTGATATTCCTGCATCAGAAAAGAAAATTGAAATTGAAGATAAAATATTTTCAATAGGTTCGTGCTTTGCCTCTGAAATGACGGATTTACTGCAAGACGGGCAACTTCAGACTTTAAATAACCCTTTTGGGACCATTTTTAACCCTTTTTCCATCAATTATGCGGTCAATAGATTACATGATTCCGCATTTTATGAAGAAGAGGAGTTGATTACCTATAATGAAGAATATATTTCTCTGGATCATCACACCAGTTTTGATACCCGTTATATTCATCAGACCTTAGATAAGATTAATGGAGCCATTGAAGCGGGAAATGCCTTTCTTCAGGAAGCTGACTGGATCATTATCACCTACGGATCTTCATTTATTTATGAATTTCTTCCCAAGAAAAAACTGGTGGCCAATTGTCACAAAATTCCTCAAAAGTTTTTTGAAAAAAGACTGCTTTCTCATCAGGAGCTTACAAATTCCATTTATCAAACAATTCTTGATCTTAAAGATATTTGTAAAGAAGGTGTACAGATTTTGTTCACTGTTTCACCTGTAAGGCATACAAAAGATGGAATGGTAGAAAACCAGTTAAGCAAGTCTAAACTGATTACTGCGATCCATGAATCTATTTCGATGCTCGAAGACTGTCATTACCTGCCTGTTTACGAAATTTTAATGGATGACCTCAGGGATTACCGTTTTTATAAAGAAGATATGATTCATCCCAGCACACAGGCGGTTAATTATATTTTTGAAAAATTCGGGAATGCTTATTTTTCAGGAGAAACTCAGAATTTTATCAAAGAAAATTTTAAGATTATCAAAGCGCTGGAACATAAGACGAGTGACAAGAAAGATCCAAAGTTTATTGAATTCAGAGAAAAGCTGGATCAAAGAATCGAAATTCAGCGTAAAAAGGTAAAACATAAAATATTTTAAATGCGTGATTTTACCAAAATTGATTATCTCAAAACCGGTAATGAAAGACAGAGAAAAGCTTACGAAATTCTGACAAAGTATCACGTTTTTGAGAAAATGAAGGACTATTCTCCCATTTTAGCGGGAACTGTTCCTATAGAAATTGACATCAAAGGAAGTGATCTTGATCTTATTTTCGAAGTGGATTTACAATATGAACAAGATTTTCTGGATGATTTACTATTTTGTCAGCTTATTCCTCAAGACACAGACGTTGAATATCCGATTATAAACGGTGAAAAATGCATTACCTTAAATTTTATGCTGGAAGGGTTTCCCATCGAAATTTTCGGACAGAATAAACCTACAATACAGCAAAACGCTTATCTTCATATGATGGCTGAATACAACATATTACAGGAAAAAGGAGAAGAATTTAAACAAAAAATAATAGAACTTAAAAACCAGGGAATAAAGACAGAACCCGCTTTCGGAATATTGCTGGGACTTGAAAATCCCTATGAAGATCTATTGAAATTTTAAATAAAATGATTGATACACATACACATCTATACGCAGAAGAGTTTGATGAAGACAGAAAAGAAGCTATTCAAAGAGCTTTAGATAAAGGAATTACAGAATTTTACCTTCCTGCCATCGATTCTGAATCTCACGAGAAAATGCTGCAACTGGAAACAGAATATCCGGGACAGATCTTTTCAATGATGGGGTTACATCCTTGTTATGTAAAGCCGGAATCGTGGGAAAAAGAACTTGAAATCGTAAAAAATTACCTTGATCAGAGACATTTTCCGGCAATAGGAGAGATCGGGATTGATCTGTATTGGGATAAAACAACGTTAGATATCCAGGTAAAAGCTTTTGAACAGCAAATTGACTGGGCTATAGAAAAAGACCTTCCCATTGTTATTCATACAAGAGAAAGCTTCGATGAGACATTTGAAGTACTGGAAAGCAAGAAACATCCTAAATTAAGAGGGATTTTCCATTGTTTCTCAGGAAATCTTGAACAGGCACAGCACGCTGTTGACCTTAATTTCATTTTAGGAATAGGTGGAGTAGTAACCTTTAAAAATGGGAAAATAGATCAGTTTCTGAACGAAATTCCTCTGGATAAAATTGTTCTGGAAACAGATTCTCCTTATCTGGCTCCGGTTCCCCATAGAGGAAAAAGAAACGAAAGTTCCTATCTTGACTTGGTAGCAGGAAAGCTGGTAGATGTCTACGGAAAGGATTTTTCTGAAATAGACCGCATGACTACAGAGAATGCAAAAAATCTTTTCAGATAATAAAAACATTAAGTTTTAAGATAAATAAAAACCCCTTTCCAATGTTGAAAAGGGGTTTGTTTTTTATTTCTTTCTGGTGAAATTCTTATTCTTTGGCTTTTTAAACCCAACTGAAGCTCCCGCAGAAGGCTTTTTACGGTTATTATTCGGCCTTGAATTATTACTATTGCCTGTTTTAGGTTTCTCACCACCTGCATTAAAAGGTTTGTTGTTAGAATCTCTTTTCTGGGCAACCAGATCATCAGTATGGAACGGATGGTCTTTGATGACAGGGATTTTCTTTCCAATCAGTTTTTCGGTATTCTTTAAGTTCAAAAGATCGAGTCCGTCTACAAAAGATATAGAATTACCTTCAGCTCCGGCTCTACCTGTTCTTCCGATTCTGTGTACATAGGTTTCAGAAACATCGGAAAGCTCAAAATTGATCACGAATTTCAATTCATCAATATCAATTCCTCTTGCTGCAATATCCGTGGCAACAAGAACTCTTGTTTTCCCGGATTTGAAGTTGTTCAAAGCATTTTGTCTCGCATTCTGAGATTTATTACCGTGAATGGCTTCAGCAGAAATATCGTCTTTCTGAAGTTTTCTGGAAATCTTATCTGCACCATGTTTTGTTCTTGCAAATACCAATACAGAATCTGAAATATCATTTTGCAGAATGTGAGAAAGCAAATTCAGTTTGTTATCTTTTTCTACAAAATACACAGATTGTTTAATGGTATCCGCTGTAGAAGAAACGGGAGTAACCTCTACTTTTATAGGATTGTTTAAGATAGAATTAGCCAGTTTCTGGATTTCAGCCGGCATTGTTGCTGAAAAGAATAAAGTCTGTCTTCTCTGAGGTAAAAGTTTAATGATTCTTTTTACATCATGTACAAATCCCATATCCAGCATTCTGTCTGCTTCATCAAGAACAAAGATCTCAAGATTTTTTAAGCTTATGATGCCCTGAGCAATAAAGTCAAGAAGTCTTCCCGGTGTTGCTACCAGAATATCAATTCCTTTTCTCAAAGCAGCTTCCTGGTTTCCTTGTTTTACCCCTCCAAAAATAACAAGTTGTTTTAATGGAAGATATTTACCGTAAGCATTAATATTTTCCTCAATCTGAATGGCCAGTTCTCTGGTTGGAGTAAGGATTAATGCTTTTATATGTTTATTGGGAATTTTATTTTTGGATAAATTCTGTAGAATAGGGATGGAAAAAGCAGCTGTCTTTCCTGTTCCTGTCTGCGCACAACCTAGAAAGTCTCTGCCTTCTAAGATATCAGGAATAGATCTTTCCTGGATAGGAGTAGGAGTCGTGTATCCCTGTTCCTGGATTGCTTTTGCAATAGGTTCTATTAAGTTTAAGTCTGTAAAATTCAAATGAATTATTTTAAAATTTAAATAAAAATTCCTTCAGTCTGAAAGAATTACATTTTGCAAAGGTAGTCTAAATATTTTTAAGTATCTTATTCCACTTTTTTAGACTTATTTACTATGCGAAAACAGAAATGGTCACCCAATATGAGAAGCCATTTTATTGATATGAAAATCTGAAGTTTATTTAAATTTATATCCTACACCAGCTTGCAGAAATCCAATTTTAATAGGAACTGCATTGCTTTTATTCATTTCTATAAAATTGAAATTGTATCTGGCGTCCACAAAAAACTTTTCATTAATTTTATATTCTGCACCCAGGAAAGGAAATAAATTCAAGGTTTTTAAAGATTCGTAATTGTGGGTTTCTGACTCATCAAAAAGATTATCCATTTTTACTTTGGATGATATGTTAAACCCTAAGTTGATTCCTGCAGATGCAGAAAGTTGCGGAATAATATAGTATTTTACTGAAATAGGAACCTGTATCTGATTGAACTTGTAATCAAAGTTCATATTACCCATGTTTACCACTTCATTTCCCACCAACTCATACCAGGGATAAGCATCTTTACCACCCAATTGAGTATACAGTAATTCAGCCTGCAAACCAAATTTAGAGGATAAAGGTTGTTCTGCTACGATACCTGCATAGAAATAGGATTTTGAATCCAGTCCAGTTCCAAAAAACTTCATGTTGGATAAGGAATATCCTCCTTTTACACCAAAGCTCATAGATGCCTGGTCTTTTGTGTTTTCTTGGGCATTAAATAGTGCTGAGAAAGCCATTGCTGCAAGAAAAAAAATGTTTTTCTTCATGTTTATTTTAAATGGTTACTAATTTTACAAAAAAATAATTCCTCCAAATGAAGGAATTACTGTTACAAAGATAATTTAAATATTTTTTAGTGAATCTATTTCACTTTATTCCATTGTTGGTTCTTTCTTAAGTTTTCAAAAAACTGATAGACTTCTGAAAGCTTTTCACTTCCGTGTTTTCCATAGTCTTCAATGTTTTTTGAAGTTCCGTCTGCGAATTTGATTCTTAAATAAGAGGTTGGAAGATCGGTAATATTTCGTTCACCATATTTGTCGTTTAAGCTTTTTACATTCAATCCATCCAGTAAACTGATGAGTTTATTGTAATCTTCTTCCTTGATGGTTCCTTTAAAAGTTCCCTCACGTGGCTTTGAAAACTCGTCTTTTGAAGGTTTGTCATTGAAATTAAAATGTTCCGCTTCAAAAACGGCTGTTCTGTCGGCACTGATGGTCATTTTAAAGACAGGACAGAATCCAAAACATGGAGTAGCCTCATATTCAATGGTAGAATATTTGGAGTTTATTTTTTGAGAAGTGCAGGAAAATAATAATATAGATGCACAAAAGGCTAGTAAATATTTCATAGTTTTTTTCAATTTCAGAGGATGTTTCAATAATTGTTCCAAAAAGAGAAACTCTTCTTTTGTTTTTATGTTAAATATAAAATGCAAAACCTGCTAACCTTTTATTTGAACCATTAAGATTGTATTAAGTGTTAAGAATATGAAGATGAGCTCCGCTTTATACTTAAGAATCGGAATGATTCATCTTAACTACTCTTTATTTCTTAAACCTTCTTAATGGTTTAAAATATTGTCTAAAAGAAATAGAGTTAATTGTATAAAAAAACAGCCTCAGATTTTTCTAAGGCTGTTTTGTATGTTGCAGTTCCATTGTAAAATAAAACTGGTGAATCAATGTTTTTCCTATCCGTGCAATTGCTTCCAGATAGCATCTTTAAGCTCCATAAGGCCTTCTCCGGTAACTCCTGAGAAGAACAAAGGCTGCTTGTTTTCAGGAAACTCTGCTGCAATTTCTTTCTTCAGCTCATCATCCAAAAGATCAGATTTTGAAACAGAAACAATAAAGTCTTTATCCAAAAGTTCAGGATTGTATTCTTTCAATTCATTCTCCAGAATTTTAAACTCCTGGAAATGATTTTCAGAATCAGAAGGAATTAAAAATAGCAAGATAGAGTTTCTTTCAATATGTCTCAGAAATCTGTGTCCTAATCCTTTTCCTTCTGCTGCTCCTTCAATAATCCCCGGAATATCAGCCATTACAAAAGATTTGTAATTTCTGTAATCTACAATTCCAAGATTAGGAGTCAGAGTGGTAAAGGCGTAATTGGCAATTTTTGGTTTTGCTGCAGAAACAGATGCTAAAAGTGTAGATTTTCCAGCGTTTGGAAATCCAACAAGTCCTACATCGGCCAAAATTTTAAGCTCGAAGACCACATAGCCTTCTTCACCATCCATTCCGGGTTGAGCATATCTTGGAGTCTGATTGGTAGAAGATTTGAAAAATTCATTTCCTCTTCCACCTTTACCTCCTTGCATCAGAATTATTTCCTGCTTGTCATCAAGGATTTCTCCGATAATTTCACCTTCTTCATTTTTAGCGATAGTCCCAATGGGAACATCGATATAAATATCAGAACCGTCAGCTCCTGTCAGCTGGTTTTTTGCTCCGTTTTCACCTCGTTCTGCTTTTATGTGACGGGTGTATCGAAGTGGAAGTAAAGTCCATTCATTAGCATTTCCTCTCATGATGACATGACCTCCACGACCTCCGTCGCCACCGTCAGGACCACCTTTAGGAATATACTTTTCACGGCGAAGGTGGGCAGAACCAGCACCTCCGTGTCCGCTTTTACAATGGATCTTTACGTAATCTACAAAGTTAGACATATAGTTTGTGTTGCGAGTTGCAGGCTACGGGACGAAATTTTCTATCCCGCACCCGTATCCCGATTATTTAATTTTCTCTACCTCAGCGAAAAGTTTTTGGGAAATCTCATCAATTTCTCCAACACCGTTTACCTCTACATATTTACCCTGCTGCTTATAAAGCTCGGCAACTTCTGCTGTTTTAGTATAATATTCTTTAATTCTGTTTTCGATGATCTCTACATTGCTGTCGTCTGATCTTCCGCTGGTTTCTCCTCTTTTAAGAAGTCTTTCAACCAAAATTTTATCCTCTACTACCAATGAAAGACAGATGTCAATATCGTCATTCAATACATCTTTAACGATGGTTTCCAAAGCTTCTGTCTGAGCAGTTGTTCTTGGGTATCCGTCAAAAATAAAACCATTGGTATCAGTAGGTTTTTTGATCTCGTCGATCAGCATATCTGTTGTTACCTGATCCGGAACCAATTCTCCCTTATCGATGTATGACTTAGCCAGTTTTCCAAGTTCAGTGTCATTTTTCATATTGTATCTGAAAAGATCACCTGTTGAAACCTGTTTTAAATTGAATTTTTCGATTAGATTCTGAGCTTGTGTTCCTTTTCCACTTCCTGGAGGGCCGAACAGAACAATGTTTATCATAATGTTGATACGCTTCCAGCCGTTAGTGATACACTGTTGGCTTTTAGCTTTTTTAAGTTAATATTTTACTTTTATTTCGATTAAGTTTAAAGCTAACAGCCAATAGCCAGTAGCTAATGACAATAATTAATGGTTGATTTGTCCGTCTTCCAATTGATATAAATTAGGTAGGTTTCTTCCCAATTCATCATAATCAAGGCCGTATCCAAGTACAAATTTGTTTGGAATTTCCATTCCGATATAATCCAGCTTGAAATCCTTTTTGTAAATCTCAGGTTTCAGTAAGAAACTAGCCAGCTTTACAGATTTAGGACGTTGTGTTTCCTTAAAATATTTGAAAAGACTTTCAACCGTATTTCCTGTATCTACGATGTCTTCTACAAGAATAATGTGACGGTCTCTTACATCTTTAGTCAGCTCCATTTTCTGATAAACAATCCCTGTAGATTCAGTTCCAACATAAGAACTCATTTGAATGAAGGCAATTTCGCATTCCCCCGGGTAATATTTTAAAAGATCTGAGAAGAACATTACCACCCCATTTAAAACACCAATGAAAACAGGTACTTCATCTTTGTAATCTTCATAAATTCTTAACGCTGTCTCTTTTACAATTTCCTGAATTTCGGCATCCTTTAAATAAGGAACGAAAGTTTTGTCGTGAACTTTAATGCTTTCCATAAAATTTTTAGTAGGAGGCAAAGTTACGGATTTTTGATTAAAATACTTTCCTGTTTTTATCAGTTTGAAAAGTTTGGTGGTTTCAGGACTGTAGAATTGAATAATGAGATGAAGTCTGTTTAAATCATAATAAGGGTAAGCTTTTTTATGAGATAGAAAGGTATAGCTTCAAAAAAAGGACTTTGAAAATGATTCAGAAAAATACGTGTTTAAAAAAGGAGTGTAAGAAGGGATGATAAATGTCCTGATTATTGACGAAAATTGAATGTTCTCAAAAATTACTATCTTTGTTCTTTCAAAACCCAAAATACAGACATGTAGGATATCATTTCTTTCAGATTCAATAAGACGGTAACAAAGATGTTGCTGGTGTTCAACCATTATTAAGAAAGAAATCATGATTTTACTGCAAAATATATCCTTTGGGTTTCCGGGAGGAAATCTTCTATTTAATCATATCAATTTAACAATACAATCTCACACCAAATCAGCTTTGGTGGGAAGCAACGGCATGGGGAAATCAACCCTGTTGAAAATGATTGCTGGCGAAATACAGCCTTTAAAAGGGAATATCAATATCCATGGTGATATTTTTTATGTTCCTCAGATGTTCGGGAACTTTAATCATCTTAGCATTGCTGAATGTCTGAAAATTGATCAGAAACTTCACGCTCTCCAAAAAATTACCGAAGGAGAGGTGGATGAAATTTATTTTGAAATTCTCAATGACGATTGGGATATTGAAGAGCGTTGCCAGCAGGCATTGGAACATTGGAACCTCGATAATTTTGAATTAACTCAAAAGCTGGAAGGCTTGAGTGGCGGTCAGAAAACCAAGGTCTTTCTTGCCGGAATTGAGATCAGCCAACCTGATAGTATCATATTGGATGAACCTACCAACCATCTGGATCTTGAGGGAAGGAAGCTCCTGTATGATCTTATTGACAAAACAGATGCAACAGTTGTTATTGTAAGCCACGACCGCACATTGCTCAATCTCGTTGATGTCATATTTGAGTTAAGTAATCAGGGAATTGCATCTTATGGAGGGAACTACGATTTCTATGCTGAGCAAAAAGAAGTGGAGGAGGAAGCTTTGCATAATGATATTCACTCGAAAGAAAGAGCTCTGAAAAAAGCAAAAGAAAAGGAAAGAGAAACCTTGGAACGAAAACAAAAGCTGGATGCAAGAGGTAAAGGAAAGCAGGAAAAATCAGGAGTAGCGAGGATTATGATGAATACGCTTCGTAATAATGCTGAAAAAAACAGTTCAAAACTGAAAAGTGTACACGCTGAGAAAATCAGTGGTATTTCTGATGATTTGAGAGATCTGCGTTACTCTTTAAAAAATTCGGATCAGATGAAAGTGAATTTTAATGATTCCAATCTGCATTCAGGAAAAATACTTGTGGCTGCTGAAGCTATTAACTTCAATTATGGAAAGGAAAAACTCTGGAAAGAAAATATCAGCCTTGAGTTGCGAAGCGGCGATAGAATCTCAGTTAAAGGCTCCAATGGCTCCGGAAAAACTACGCTGATCAAGCTTCTGCTGGGAAATAGTAAGCCTTCGGAAGGGAAAATAACAAGGGCAGAATTCAACAGTATCTATATCGATCAGGAGTATTCTCTGATTGATCATGATTCAACGCTTTATGACTTTGTTCAGACCTTCAATGACAGTGCATTACAGGAATCTGAAGTGAAAACATTATTGTCAAGATTTTTGTTTTGGAAAGATACCTGGGACAAGAAATGTGGAATGCTGAGTGGAGGTGAACGTTTGCGGTTACTTCTTTGCGGACTTTCCATCAGCAATAAAGCACCAGATATGATTATTCTTGATGAACCTACCAATAACCTGGATCTGCAAAATGTAGAAATTCTCACTCATTCTATTAAAGATTATCATGGAACATTATTGGTGATTTCGCATGATGAAGTTTTCCTGAAAGAGATTGGTGTGAATAGTGAGGTTTTGTTGGATTAAGAACTGTATTCATACTTTGTCATTCCGTAGGAATCTAAATATTATGAGGTTTCTGCGAAAGGCTAATTATTTGTTTTCTGCGAATGAATAATGTAGTTGTATTCAATAGGGGCGGCTTTAGCCCGCCTTTAAATATAGAATAAGAATCCATTGGCTTTAGCCAAAACCTATCATAAAAAAACCTGGAAATCAATTTTCAGGTTTTTATTTTTATATGAAAAAAAGATCATTTCTTCGTTTTCTTAATCGCATCCAGATAAATCTTTTCTTTTATAAGTTCTTCTATGGTCACAGGTATTGATTTTTTCAGTGTCCTAAATTAATAATTCTGCTGAAAGTAACATAACCTTTGTCATTGTGAGCAAAGCGAAGCAATCTCTATATAGGCTGTTTTATTCTATCCAAAATAATATCCATCTTCTGTTGCAGTTCATAATCACCTGAAAGCTCAATTAAAGGAGTATTCATCCCGGACAGCCATTCCAAATGGGATTTTAAAGTTCTGTTCGCAATACCGGTGTTGTGATCGTAATCTTTAGCCCAATCCATAAACTCCTGGAATTTTTGGGCTCTTTCCGGACTGGTAATGATTTCATCACCATATCTTTCGTATTCTCTTTTTCTCAGTCTTTCCATTCTGAGTTCAGAAGGCAGATAGAGAAATATAATCAGATCGAATGCCGGAAATACATTTTCACCCCAATGAATGATTGAACCTCCAAAAATCCAGCTGTCTGTGGAGTGAAGTTTATCTGAAACAGCTGCGTTTCTTATTTCCGGGTTTTGTCTTTCTGTAAAGGGATTTGATGTGGTAAGCCAGAAAAAATCATCACTGTCTAAGTATTCAATATGGAGTTCCTCAGACAATGCCTTCCCTAATGTTGTAACTCCGGAACCGGAAGCTCCGAAAATATGTATTCTCATGGTTTTTAATTTTATAAAATCTGCGGGAATTTTTAATGTTTTGAAATCCAATGATTAATTTCATCTAACACCTGCTCCCGTATTTCCTCATTCAAAATCTCATGACGCATTTCCGGATAGATTTTCACATCCACATGCTGAAAACCGTCAGTCTTTAAGTTGTTGACGGTATGCATTACCCCTTTTCCAAAATCACCAATCGGATCATTCTGTCCACTTACAAATAAAAAAGGAAATGACTTTGAAATAGAAGATGCCCAGTTTCTCGCTGTAGCCTTTTTATAAATAGTAAATAAAGTATAAAAAGCATTATGAGTAAACGGAATCCCGCAAAGCTCATCCTGTTCAAAAGCTTTTCTGTTGTTAGGATTTATACTGAGCCAGCTGGTATCACTGAAATCTTTATCGTTTTTAAAATGCTTGTTATTGACACTCGTAAAAACAGAATTCAAGAAAGTACGATGATGTGGGGCGATGGCATTGGTTAATGATAAATAAGCTCTTAACAAATCTATTCCCGGTAAAGGCCCGCCGGTTCCCGTAATGACAGCTCCTGCAAACTTATTGCTAGCCTTTTGAAGGAGACAACGGGTGATAAAAGATCCCATAGAATGTCCCATAATAAAATGAGGAACCTCCGGAAACTGCTCTGCAAGATGATCTGCCATCATTTCTGCGTCTGCAACAAGCCTTTCATCCGGTTTTTCAAGCTGAAAAAAACCAATATCTTTTTTCTCTTTGACAGATTTTCCGTGTCCCAAATGATCATACGTCAATACAGCAATCCCATGAGCTGCAAAATATTCTGCAATCTCTGTGTATCTTCCACTGTGTTCCTGCATGCCGTGAACGATGAGTAAGGTGGCTTTTGCTGTTTCCGGAGAAAACAAGGTGTAGAAAAGTTGTGAGCTGCTGTTTGTTTTTGAGACTAGATAACTTGATTTTTTGGATGTAGACATAAGAATTTGTTTATAGGCTAATCAAAGAGTAAATAATTTTATAGATTATGAAATTAAGATTTTATTTGTCATCCATAATCGAACTTGGACTAATTATTCCAATAAATGTCTTAGGTATTTATAAGCAGAATAATATTCAATATCATTAGTTAAGTTTTTTTCCATATATTCTAATTCATTCAAAACTTCAATGTTATCAGGGCATTTAGATTTTAAAAGCGAACTGAAAAATTCGAAATCAAGGATATTTCTTTTTGTTGCTAATTTTCCCAATTCATAATGATATGAAATTTTTTTATTTATATTTTTATTTGGTATTAATTCATTGTTTATTGTTGGTAATGCAATTTCTGGAAAAAAGCTTTCTTTTTTACCTGTTAGTAAATCTATATTATCTTTAGTAAAGGATATATATTCCTTAAGATTTAAATAAAACTTATCAATAAAATAATTATACCTCGCATGTTCTTTTACCTTAGAATAAATAATTTTTAAAGAATCAATGTCATAAATAAATTCGGAGTCTAGAAATTTTTCAAAACAAGCTGAGATTATACTAAGTAGCGTTTCAAAGTTTTGTATGGTAATATTTTGTTCTAAAATTTCTATCTGACTTTTAAATTTTATTAAAATATTTTCTAATTTTTTTATTATTAAATCAAAATAATTATTTAAAAAAAGGATATGACGATTTTTGATATCCTCAATTTTGATACTAATTTTTTCAAAATTATAGTTGTTGTCTATATGGTATCTTAAATATTCAATATTCTCACTGTTTGAATTATAACTGAATAAAGTTGAAGAAATAAATTTTCCATTAACCTTTCTAATTGGATGCCCTACGAGTTCATTTCTTATATCTCTATTTAAAGAATATGTCAGATCATTTTTTAAATCACCTTTATTTTTATTACAGTTGAAAATATATAATAATTCTTCTATAAAATCTTGTTGTACATATATTGCTTGTAAAAAACTTATATAAAAGGCAAATTCACTTGAATTATTTTGAATTTTTGGTATTTCGAAAATCAAAGAAAATGTATCATGAAAGTATCCTAAAATATCTCCAAAATAATTTGTTTTAACTTCATCTGTGAATTTGATCTTATTATTGCAAAACTTGTATTCAAGTATAAAATCATTCCAAATATCTGCTATTTTATTTAACTTGTTTTCTGTATTATGATTTAATATAACCATGAAAGTAAATATAGTTATTTTTATAAAGATAAATATTAAGGAATCCTTGGGATTAATTAGCTATTCAACTTCATGATTTTCACCCTACCCCAAAATAAAATCCACCACAAATTTGCTCACCCAATTTTTTAAAAGTAATTTTGCACGAATCTAAAAACAAAAGTAAAATATGTCAACTTATGTAGTTGTAGGTCTTCAGTACGGAGATGAAGGCAAAGGAAAAATCACGGATGTTTTATCAGCAAAATCGGATTATGTAGTGCGTTTCCAGGGTGGAGACAACGCTGGTCACACGGTTTATGTGGGTGAAGAAAAATTCGTTTTGCACCTTCTTCCTTCAGGAGTTCTTCAATGCAAAGGGAAATGTATCATTGCGAACGGAGTAGTGGTAAACCCTAAATCTTTTATTAGAGAAGTTGGTCAGATCGAGAGCAAAGGCTTGAGAACAGATCATATCTTTATCAGCAGAAGAGCGCATGTAATCATGCCTTACCACATCCTTTTGGATACTTACCGTGAAGAGGAACACGGAGGAACACAAATCGGAACTACCAAAAAAGGAATCGGACCTTGTTATGAAGATAAAATTGCAAGAGTCGGGATCAGAATGGTAGACCTTTTAAATCCTGAAATTTTAAGAGATAAAATCGAGAAAAACTTAAAAGTTAAAAATTCTCTTTTTGAAAAATATTACGGAAAACCAACTTTAGACGTTGAAGAAATCTACAATGAATATTTAGAAATCGGAAAACAACTTCAGGACAGAATCGTTGATACTGAATTAGAGCTGAACGAAGCAATCAGAGACGGTAAAAACGTTTTATTCGAAGGAGCACAGGCATTAATGCTTGATATCGACTTCGGAACGTATCCATACGTAACTTCATCTTCTCCATCTACAGGAGGTGTTTGTTCAGGAGCTGGTGTTCCGCCAACTGCACTTCAGAACTTAATTGGTGTGGCAAAAGCATACTGTACAAGAGTAGGAAACGGACCTTTCCCTTCTGAATTGGATAACGAACTGGGTGAAAAAATCAGACAGATCGGTGGTGAATTCGGAGCGACTACAGGTAGACCAAGAAGAACAGGTTGGTTAGACCTTGTTTCTTTAAAGCATGCTTGTATGATCAATGGTATCAACAACCTTGTAATCACTAAGCTTGACGTTCTTACAGGAATTGAAAACCTGAAAGTGGTAACACACTACAAAACTGAAGACGGAAAAATCATCGATTATTTCACTTCTTCAACAGAAAAGCTATACAACTACGAGCCAATCTATCAGGATTTACCAGGTTGGAGCGAAGATATTACTAAAGCAAGAAGCTATGATGAACTTCCTGATACTGCTCAGAAATACATTGAGTTTATTGAGAAATATTTAGGAATCAATGTATACTTAGTTTCTGTAGGTCCTGAAAGAAGTCAGAACATCATCAGAAAAGAATTATTCTAATATTTTTAGACTTAAAATAACAAAGAGATCATCATAGGATGGTCTCTTTTTTTGTTTAAAGTTTACTTTACCGGTTTGTTAATCAATCCTTGTCAAGGTTTTAAACCTTGACAAGGATGTTAGGGAGCTGATCAATTAAGAGAGGATTCCAGTTTTGAATTTTTGTATACTTTTGTTTTAGTAGAAAAATATAAATAAGAAAAATAATGGAAGAGAATAAAATACCCCAGCGTTTTCTGAACAATATAGTGATCAGTTTATATCTTACAATGGCATATTCTGTTTTAATTATTGTTTATTTAGGATTACCATTCAATGTGAGTTCAGATTTTTTGCTGATCTTTTTTATTGTCTGCAGTTTGCTTTTTAGCATAGGAGCAATCTATTTTGCCGCTAAAAGCTATTCGAAAACAAAGATCAGCTCTATCATTTTGATTATTATTAATACGCTTGGATTACTGATACCGCTTGCTCTTCTTTTAATGCTTATATGATTTCTTTACTAGGCTATTAATCTGTTATTTCTGTTTTTCTGTTCTTATTTATTTTTATGAAAACTGTAGGGTTTATCTCTATAAATTTTCTATTTATAAATGTTAAAATTTAAACATTGTCATAAAACTTTCTAATATTGTGTTGTTTTGGTAAAATTTTGGCAAATGTTTTGATATTACAACAGTGCTTATCGATAAGAGCTAACAAAACTAATAATCACAATTTTTAACAGTTTAAATAGTAGTAGTGATGAAACAACATAACCAAAATCAGGAATTTCGTTTTAATGAAGTCCTGTTCGAGCACCGCAATAAAGACTATGGTGCCTATGCATTAAGAAACGAATCAGATAGAATATTAACTAAAGCACTTTTCATAGGAGCAAGTTTAATGGCAGCAGTATCCATTACACCATTTGTGATCTCTGCATTCAAACCTGTAGAAACTCCTACAGGAACCATTTATAATCTTCCGCATGTGATTGATATTCAGGATGTAGAAAGACCGAAAGATCCACCTGTACAAATTGTAAAACCCACTCCGCCAGCTCCTGCTGTAAAGACATATGATAACACATTGCCGGAACCTAAAGCAACAGTTACCAATGAAAAACAAGTAGAGGATAAAATAAACGCGGTAGCAAGTACACAGACATCAGAAGGTAAGGAAACTCCAAATACTGCCTATATTCCGATTGCTCCAAGAGTTATCGGAGGTGATGGGCCGCCTACAGTAAAGGCTGATCCTGTAGTTGAAAAAACAGACCCTTCAGTAATTGATAGAGATCCTAGCGTAGAAGCTAGCTTTGCAGGAGGAATAGACTCCTTCAGAAATAAAGTAATGAACAGCTTCGACGGCTCAGGAGTCGAATCAGAAGATGTTGTAAAAACGACAGTTACCTTTATTGTAGAAATGGACGGAACCATCTCAGGGGTAAAAGCTAACGGAACCAACGCCGATTTTAATAATGAGGCAATGAGAACAATTAAAATGATTTCCAATAAAGGAAAATGGATTCCCGCCAAAAACAAAAAAGGAGAATACGTAAGAAGTTATTTCAAATTTCCCATCTCCATGAAATTTGATAATTAATACGGAAAAGTAAATTTCAAATAGTTATCCACAAAGAATTTTTTTTGTGGATAATTTTTTTTATTGTTAAATTGCTTATTAACAATATTTTAACTCAATTTTGATTTTCCCCACTTACCGAGAGCAAAGAAAAAAGTGTATTTTTGAAACTTAAAGTTCTAATAATGGCAAAAATCATAGGTATTGCTAATCAAAAAGGAGGGGTGGGTAAAACTACCACCGCTGTAAATTTAGCAGCAGCATTAGGAGTATTGGAAAAAAGAATATTAATCATTGACGCTGACCCTCAGGCGAATGCAACTTCCGGCCTGGGTGTGGAAGATGTTCAGTATTCTACATATAATCTACTGGAGCACAGTGCAGATACAAGAGTTTGTATCAAAAGAACGGCAACTCCAAACCTTGATATTATTCCGTCACATATCGATCTGGTAGCTGCGGAAATCGAATTGGTAGACAAGGAAGACCGTGAATATATGCTGAAGAAAGCATTAGCTACAGTAAGAGATGATTATGACTATATTATCATCGATTGTGCACCGAGTTTAGGTCTTATTACAGTCAATGCGCTTACGGCAGCAGATTCTGTAATCATTCCGATTCAATGTGAATATTTTGCATTAGAAGGACTGGGGAAACTTTTGAATACTGTTAAAAATGTTCAGAAGATCCACAATAAAGATCTTGGAATTGAAGGTCTTCTTTTAACAATGTATGACAGCCGATTGAGATTATCCAATCAGGTTGTGGAAGAAGTGAATCTACACTTCCCGGAAATGGTTTTTGAAACCATTATCAGCAGAAATGTAAGATTGAGTGAAGCACCAAGTTTTGGAGAAAGTATCCTGAATTATGATGCAGAAAGTAAAGGAGCAATTCAGTATATTCAGTTAGCTGAAGAAGTTCTTTTAAAGAATGAAAACTTAATAAAGAATTAAATTAATAATAAATGGCCAATAGGTGAATGCTAGGCATCACTTATCAAACATCATTTATCAATTATATCTATGAAGGATAAAAAAAGAGCTATGGGACGCGGCTTGGGCGCCATTTTAAGTGCAGAATCCAAAGCAACGATCAACTCCGCTACTGATGAGGGAGCAGATAAGTTTGTGGGAAATATTGTAGAAGTTGCGCTTGAAGATATCTATCCGAACCCGACGCAGCCGAGAACTTATTTTGATGAAAAAGCATTAAACGAACTTGCACAGTCGATCAAAAATCTGGGTGTAATCCAGCCGATTACTTTGAGAAAAGACGGTGAAAGGTTTGAAATTATTTCCGGGGAAAGACGTTACAGAGCAACGAAAATTGCAGGGTTAACTACAATTCCTGCCTATATCCGTTTAGTCAATGATCAGGAGCTTCTTGAGATGGCTCTTGTTGAAAATATCCAGAGAGAAGATCTTGATGCTATCGAAATTGCTTTGACTTATCATAGGCTTTTAGAAGAGATCGGTCTTACTCAGGAAACACTGAGCCAGAGAGTAGGGAAGGACAGAAGTACCATCACCAATTCCATCAGATTATTAAGGCTGAACCCGGATATTCAGAATGCCATCAGAAGTGGTGAAATTTCTGCAGGACACGGAAGAGCTATTATCAGTCTTGAAAGTGAAGAAGATCAGCAGATTCTGTTTGATCTGATTATCAAAGAAAAATTAAACGTTCGTCAGGCAGAGCAGGCTGCTGCTGCATTGAAGAACCCAAAGTCTCCCGCTGCAAAAAAAGCAAAAGTGGAACTTTCCAATAACTATAAAAAAGCCCAGAAGACCATCGCTGATATCTTAGAGGTAAAAGTGGAAATCAAAGCTTCTGGAAATGGTAAAAAAGGTAAAATTGTTCTGGACTTCAAAAACGAAGAAGAGCTGGAATACATTTTATCCCATATTAAATAAATGAAGAAAATATTTTTCACATTTTTCTTGTGTATTGCTGCACTGGCCTTTTCACAAGTAAAACCTATTGATACCGTTCGGATGCAGACTCCTCCGAAAGAGGAATCACGTTTAGTGAAGCCGAGTAAGACGGAGGCAAAGATCATTGAAGATCTTGAAAAAGCAAATGGCCCCACGGTGAAAACGATAAAACTTAATCCTACCAGAGCAGGATTGTATTCTGCTGTTTTACCCGGATTAGGACAGTTTTATAACAAAAAGTACTGGAAAATTCCCATTGTATGGGGAGCGGTAGGAGCAGGAGTCGGTATTGCTGTATGGAATGATAACCAATACAAAAAGTATCGTGAATATTACGTAGCAAAACTGAATGGTACACCTAATGAATTTGTAGACAGTCATCCGTGGCTGGACAAAAAAGCTTTGGGAAATGCTCAGGACAGAGCCAAAAGACAAAGGGATTATGCCATCGCCATTACAGGGTTGATCTATATTCTGAATATTGTAGATGCTGTAGTTGATGCTCACCTTTACGAAAGCCGTCATGACCCGGATTTGGTTTTTAAACCATCAGTAATCCAGGATCAGTATGGATATAGTGCTCCAAAAACAGGATTCAGTTTAAGTTACAGATTTTAAAATATAACATACCTGCAGAAAGATCTGAAGATTGAATGCAGGAGTAAAAAAATAAAAAGATCATATGAAAATAGCATTAGTGGGTTATGGTAAAATGGGTAAGATCATTGATGAGATCGCACAGAAGAGAGGTCATGAAGTTGTTGCCCGCCTGAAGGAAACCCCAACTGCTGAGAATCTTAATAATCCGGATGTTGTGATTGAATTCTCATTACCGGAAGTAGCATTTGAAAACATCAAAGCTTGTCTTGAAAATAAAATTCCGGTGATTTGCGGAACTACAGGATGGCTGGATCAAAAAGATGAAATAGAAAAATTAGCTGTAGATAACGGTACAGCTTTCTTATATGGTTCCAACTTCAGTTTAGGAGTGAATTTATTTTTTGCCTTAAACGAAAAGCTTGCCGATCTGATGAAAAATGTAGATGAATACTCTTGTCAGTTAGAGGAAATTCACCATATCCATAAAAAAGATGCTCCAAGTGGAACGGCTATTTCTATTGCTGAAGGGATCATCCAAAACAACCCGAAATTTGATGCATGGAAACTGGAAGAAACAGAAGGTAAACAGCTTGGAATTTTCGCAGTACGTGAAGATGAAGTACCGGGAACTCACAGCGTGTATTACAGAAGCGAAGTAGACGAAATCGAAATCAAACATACTGCTTTCAACAGAAACGGTTTTGCATTGGGAGCTGTAGTAGCTGCTGAATGGATTAAAGATAAAAAAGGAAACTTCGCAATGAAAGATGTTTTGGGACTTTAATTTGTAACAAATTCTGTAAATTGCAGACCAATAAAACAGAAAATGATGAATAGTGAATTGTAAACAGCGGACTGCTTTTATCATTTATTACTCATCATTTTATCATTTATATCTTAAGAATAGGCACAAAAATTTATGAATTATTTTTTAACTTATACAGTATATGTCCTCATACTATCCGTATTGATGGGGATTTCATCTTGGAAACTGTTCAAGAAAATGGGCTATAGCCCTTTATTTGCTTTTATCCCTTTTTACAACTATTTCATCATTCTGAAAGAAACAAAACACCCGAAATGGTGGGCAATTCTTTCTTACCTTCCGATAGTAGGGCCCATTATGATGTCTGTTTTTCACCTTTATCTAGTGAAAAAATTCGGGAAAACACTTTTCAAAGATCAGATTCTTACCGTAATCCTTCCATTTATTTATATGGCAGTGATTAACTATTCTAAAGATGTAGAGTTAGAAGATGAAAATGCCAACGAGCTATTTCTTACAGATGAAGAGAAAAATGATAAAAAGAAAGATACATTCATTGGTTCAATTACCTTTGCAGTAGTTTTTGCAACCATCATCCACGTTTTTGTAACACAGCCATTCGGAATCCCTACAGGATCTATGGAAAGAACATTACTGGTAGGTGACTTCCTTTTTGTTAACAAATGGAGCTACGGATACAGACTTCCGATGCGTCCGGTAGCTATACCTTTCCTTCAGGGAACAATTATGGATACAGGACAGAAAGGCAATCCGAAAGATGATCCCAAATCTTATGTAGATGGAGTAAAACTTCCTTACACAAGAATTTTACAATTCAACAAACCACAGAAAAATGATGTTGTAGTTTTCAACTATCCTCAGGATTCCGTACATACTGCAATTGATAGAAAAGATCCTTACGTAAAAAGATGTGTGGCTGCTGCAGGTGACACTTTTGAAATGAGAGCCGGAAGACTTTTTGTAAATGGAAAACCGGAAACTGTTTTAGGTGATCAGGAAGTACAGCACAGATATATTGTCACTACAGATGCTCAATTAGATATCCCTACTTTATATAAAGCGTATGGATTTTTACCGGTTCAGGAGGTTCAACAAAATAGTGGAGGTTTCCTTTATGGGTTTCAGGGTTTAACGGATAAAACGGCTAAGGAAATTAAAGAACTTCCTCATGTTATTGATATGAAGGAAGAGGTTTCAACAAAAGGTGAAGCTGCAGTATATTACAGAGACGAAGCTAAAACTAAAATTGATACAACACAATCGATCTTCCCAATCAACAAACCTTGGAATCAGGATTGGTATGGCCCGGTTAGAATTCCTAAAAAAGGAGATGTTGTAGCCATTAATCAGGAAACACTTCCAATGTATCAGTGGATTATTTCTGAATATGAACACAACAGCTTAGAGAAAAAGAACGGAAAAGTTTTCATCAACGGAAAAGAAGCCAGCCAATATACTATTCAACAGGATTATTATATGATGGTAGGAGACAACAGGGATGCTTCACTAGATGCAAGATTCTTTGGTTTTGTTCCGGAAGAAAATATTGTTGGAAAGCCAATGTTCACATGGATGAGCCTTCAGGGTGCTTTTGCTGACAGCAGTTCTACGTATCAGGCGCCATTCAAAATCCGTTGGGAAAGAATGTTCAAAGCAACCAATACAGGAGAAGCCAATAAAACCTCTTACTGGTGGATTGCAGCGATGATTCTGATCCTGTTCTTCGGATGGGAGTATTTCATGAAATTATTCGGAAAGAAAAAAACTGAAGACGACTAACAGAAAAATTAAACTTAAAATAGAATGAAGTATTTGAAAAAATACTTCATTTTTGTATTATGAATATGAAGAACGTATTATTACCGGCATTTTATATGCCACCAATTTCATGGTTTTCAGTGTTTTTAAATCCTGAGAGTGAAATTGTACTGGAACAGTTTGAAAACTTTCCCAAACAGACTTATAGAAACAGAGCCAACATCTATGGAGCCAACGGGAAATTGTCATTAATAATCCCTATCAATCATAACGGAAAAAGAGAATACAAAGATGTTGAAATCTCTTACCGTGAAGACTGGAGAACGCTTCATTGGAAATCAATCAAAACAGCGTATCAGAGCTCTCCGTATTTCGAATATTATGAAGATAAATTCAGAAAAATATTTGACCTTAAAGAAAAGTTCCTTCTTGACTTTAACCTTAAAGGGATAGAAGTAATCCAACAGATACTGAAAACAGAAAAGGCACACTCTTTGAATGAAGAATATATCAAAAATCCTGAAAGTATCAATTTCAGAGAAAAGTTTTCGGCAAAGCTTCCTTCAGAATTTCAGATGGAAGACTATTACCAGACGTTTTCTGATAAATTAGGATTTTTGGAAGACCTTTCGGTTATTGACCTTATTTGTAATAAAGGTCCGGAATCACTGGTGTATATAAAAAATATAAAACAATTATAGCATACCATCGCTATTAAGGAAATATTTAGCATAGAACACATGAAGGTGGCGATTGGGATATGTCTTTAAAAAATTAAATATCAAAATATGAAAAAGGTATTATTAGCTGCAGTTTTTTTAGCAGGCTTTAATTTCTCTTTTGCACAGGAGTCTAAAGCTAAAAGTATTGATCCAAACGAAGATAAAGATCTGATGACATGGTATCATAAAGATTTTGCAACTTCAAAAGTATATGGAGTAAATACGGCAAATGCTTATAAATACTTAGAATCTAAAGGATTGAAGCCTAAAACTGTTGTGGTAGGAGTTCTGGATAGTGGAGTACAGGTAGATCATCCCGGATTGGTAAAGAACTTATGGTCAAACCCTAATGAAATTCCTGGAAACGGTAAAGATGATGATGGAAACGGATATATTGATGATGTACACGGATGGAACTTTATAGGAGGTAAAAACGGTGATATCGATATCGATAATATGGAGGTAACAAGAGTTGTTGCTAAATATAAGCCTGTTTTCGAAGGAGACGATTCCACAAAGAACAAAGCCAATCAGGCTAAAATGAAGGATGAGTTTGATATGTATATGAAGGCCAAAGATATGTTCAATAAAAAAAGTATCGAGGCAAAACAAAGCTTTCAGACCTATTCTATGCTAAACGAGCTGATTCCTAATATGGTAAAATTATTGGGAGGGAAGCCTGTGACTTCAGAAACAATTTCAGCTATTAAAGCCCCAACAGATCAGAGAGATGCTATTGCCCTGGATTTCTTGGGACAAATCTCTCAAAGTCCGGAATTTAAAGGGAAATCTGCAGAGGAATTTGAAAAGAAGATGAAGGAGGAGATGAAAGAAGCAATCGATCATTTTGCGCCTGCAGCAAAACAATATGACCTTTCCTATGATCCAAGAAAAGAAATTGTGGGTGATAACTATGATGACTATTCTGAAAAAATCTACGGAAATAATCACTATGAAGGAGCAGACGCAGAACACGGAACCCACGTAGCAGGAATCATTGCCGGATTGCCACAAGGAAAAGAAGTTCAGTACGGAGTAGCCTCGAAAGTTGCTAAAATCATGTCTGTAAGAACTGTTCCGAATGGAGATGAAAGAGACAAAGACGTTGCTAATGCTATCAGATATGCCGTTGATAACGGAGCAAAAGTTCTAAACATGAGCTTCGGAAAACCTGTTTCTCCAGGTAAGGATGTTGTTTGGGATGCTTTTAAATATGCTGAAGATAAAGGGGTGCTTTTAGTGAAAGCAGCTGGAAATGAAAATGAAGATGTAGCAGAACATTTGGCATATCCTACCAACTTTAAAAACGTTACTGATGAAAAGCCATTTGTAAGCAACGTTCTTGTGGTAGGGGCAAGTACTAATAAAAACAATGCCTTGAGAGCCGATTTTTCTAATTATAATAAGAAAATGGTAAATGTTTTTGCTCCGGGAGAGGAAATCTATTCTACCGTTCCTAAAAATCAATATAAATACCTTCAGGGTACTTCTATGGCTTCACCTGTAGTTGCCGGAGGAGCAGCTGTTTTATTAGCTTATATGCCAGATCTGAAGCCTTATCAGATCATTGAAGCGCTTGTAAAAAGCAGTAACCCAAGTACAGCAGATGGATTTGGAGACCAATCCCAGGCGGGTGGAGTGATCGACCTGAAAAAAGCTGCAGAATACGCTTATACCAATTTCTACAAAGGGAGTAAGCCGTCAAGTAATACCAAGCCTTCGAAATCCGTAAAAAAGGCTGTTAAAAAATAATTTATCTCCCTGTGTTTAAGGAGAAATCATAAAGAGTCCGAATTTTTTCGGACTTTTTATTTTTTATTTTAAATTTTGGCACGGTTTTTTGTAACTTTATAGTAACAAAATAATAAACAACAAAATGAAAAAGTTACTACTTGCAGGGATGTTGGGAACATCACTTTTTGCAGTTTCGTGTTCCTCTGTTAACAAAGCAGCTACATCTCAAAATCAAAGAGCAGATTTCCTGAAAATAAAAGGAGACTGGCAGATTGTGAGCATAGATTATGATAAAGGTTATAAAATTAAACCTTTTGACGAAGGCGCAGACGCACAGTGCTTCGTAGGAAGCCACTGGAGATTGATTCCTAATAACTGGACAGGAGCGTATACTTTAAACGGAGGTGGAGACTGCCCGGCAATTACACAGCCTATCAAATTTGAAGTAAAAGGCGGTAATACGTTTATGTTTAAAAAAATTGCTTCAGGTACAAAAGCAAAACAAAATACAGCGGGGTACAGCCTTACTCTGATCAATCAGACTACAGATCAGTTTTCGCTTGAGCAAGATGTTCCTTTTGAAGGAGGTAATGTAAAAGTAGTTTACAACTTCCAGAGAGCAGGAATGAAATAATTTATCAACATAAAAGATCAAAAAAAATGAAATTTACAAAAACATACGTAGGAGCTCTTTTCTTGTCATCAGCATTATTATTGACAAGTTGTGAAGCCGTTCAGAATTCAAATCACCAACAAAGAGGTACAGCCGTAGGTGTTGCTTCAGGAGCAGTACTGGGAGGTATCCTTGGTAATAATGTAGGTAAAGGAGGAAACGGTGCTATTGGTGCTGTATTAGGAGGTATTATCGGAGGTGTTGCTGGTAACGTTATCGGTAACAAAATGGATAAGCAGGCAAAAGATATTAAAGAAACTTTACCAGGTGCTCAGGTAGAAAGAGTAGGAGACGGTATTAAAGTAACAATGAATGAAAGTATTGTTAACTTCGCTTTTGACTCTTCAAACCTTACTTCGGTAGCCCAAACAAACCTTGATAAATTAGCTGAAGTATTGGCTAATAACCCAGATACAAATATCAATATCTATGGTTACACAGACAGCAAAGGTGCGGATGCTTATAATCTTAAACTTTCTCAGAGAAGAGCTGATGCTGTGAAAGCATATTTATCAGGAAAAGGAATTGCATCAAACAGAATGTTTACAAAAGGTGAAGGAGAAGCAATGCCTGTAGCAAGCAACGATACTGATGAAGGAAGAGCTAAAAACAGAAGAGTAGAGTTTGCTATTACTGCCAATGAAAAAATGATTAACGACGCCAAACAAGGCCAATAGTTAATTTAATATATAAATATTTTCGTAAAAGACCGCCCCGGCGGTTTTTTTTGTATTTTTATGCTAGAAACTTTGAATTTATTATTTTTGTATTTGAAATAACATAAATGAAGAAATATTTAAAGCTGCTCCGTGTGGAGCAATGGGTGAAAAACCTTTTTGTATTTGTCCCTCTGTTCTTTTCAGGTAATATTACCAATATAGATCTGCTCCTCAAAAGCATTTTTGCATTTGTTATATTTTCGCTTGCTGCCAGTGTGGTGTATATCCTGAATGATTATAATGATATTGAAGCAGACAAAAAACATCCTGAAAAAAGGAGAAGACCTTTGGCGAGTGGAGCTATTTCAAAATCAAAAGCCATAGGAATTCTTATCGGTCTTATTGTTGCAGATATTGCTCTTGTATTCTTTACCAAACTTTATTTCCATGAGCTACTCTGGAAATTTGCAATCATCATAGGGTTTTATGTGGTAATGAATCTTGCCTATACTTTTAGGCTTAAACATGTTCCTATCATTGATATTTTTATTATTGCCATAGGATTTGTATTGCGTGTACTGGCTGGAGGTTATATTACCGGAATCAGTATTTCGCAATGGGCGATTCTGTTAACGTTTGTGTTGGCATTAGTACTGGCTATCGGGAAAAGAAGAGGAGAGCTTATCAATGCTCAGGTTTCAGGAAAAACAAGAAAAGCTCTGGATGGATATAACGTTCAGTTTGCAGATATTGCCTTATCCATTTCTATTACGTTAGCTATCATTTGTTATCTGATGTTTACACTGTCTCCAGAAGTTCAGGAAAGATTTCATGAACGGGTTTTCTATACGGTGATTTTCGTTGTGTTCGCATTGTTAAGATATCTTCAGCAGACATTGGTTTATAACAGGACAGAATCTCCTACAAAAATTGTTTACAGAGACCGTTATATACAGGTTACTCTGTTGCTTTGGGTAGTTGCATTTTTAATTCAAATTTATTTTAAGAAATGAAGCCTAATTTCATACAGAAAGTTACAAACTGGGGAAACTTTCCCATAGTAGAGAAGGAAATGAGATCCGAGGACAGTTTCAGAAAAATAAAAGAATTTGTACTCAATCACAACGAAGTTATTGCAAGAGGGAATGGAAGATGTTACGGAGATGCTTCGCTGGGAGAATCTATATTTTCAACAAAAAAATTAAATAAGTTCATCAATTTTGACCGTTTGAACGGGATCATAGAATGTGAATCCGGAGTACTGCTTTCCGATGTACTGGAAATAGCTGTTCCGCAAGGATATTTTCTGTATGTAACCCCTGGGACAAAATTTGTATCAGTAGGAGGTGCTATTGCTTCCGATGTTCATGGAAAAAATCATCATGCTGAAGGATGTTTTTCAGAATATGTGATTGAATTTAAGCTAATGACTGAGAACGGGGAAATTATTACCTGTTCCAGAGAAGAAAATTCAGAAAAGTTTTGGGCTACCATTGGAGGAATGGGACTTACCGGTATCATTCTTACAGCGAAATTTAAACTTAAAAATATAGAATCTGCATACATTCGTCAGGAAAGTATAAAAGCAGACAATCTGGATGAAATATTTAAACTGTTTGAAGAAAGTGAAAACTGGACCTATACGGTGGCCTGGATTGATTGTCTTCAGAAAGGGAAAAATATTGGTAGAAGTATTTTGATGAGAGGAGAGCACGCTTTTCAGCATGAACTTCCACAGAGCTTTTCAAAAACACCCCTACGGTTGAAGAAAAAATTACAGCCTACAGTTCCTTTTTATTTTCCGGGATTTGTACTGAATGCCCTCACTGTTAAAATATTCAACTGGCTCTACTATAAAAAACAGTCTAAAAAAGAAGTGAAAAACTTTATCGACTATGAGACGTTTTTCTATCCTTTGGATGCCATCACAGATTGGAATAAGATCTACGGGAAATCCGGTTTTATACAGTACCAGATGGTGATTCCTAAAGAAACCGGAAAAGAAGGAATGAAAAGAATTCTTGAAACGATAGCCAATAGCGGGAACGGATCATTCTTAGCGGTTTTAAAACTTTTTGGAAAGAACAATCCTCAGGCCTACAACTCATTCCCTGTGGAAGGGTATACACTGGCTCTGGATTTTAAAGTCAATTCAAAACTGAAAAAACTGGTAGATCAGCTTGATGCTATTGTTCAGGAGTTTGGAGGAAGAATTTATCTTACCAAAGACAGCATGAGCAGATCATCATTGACCAGCTACCTGAAAAATATTCAAAATCCTAAATTTGTGTCTTTACAGCACAAAAGAATCATAAATAATAACTCATAATGATAGTTCTGGGAAGTACATCTGAAGTGGCACAGGCTTTTGTGGAAAAAGCACTTCAGGAAGGAGAAAAGTTTGAAAAAATCTATCTTTTTACCTCAAATAAAGAAACTACAGAGCGTTTTGCTAGACATATTGATGTAAAGTTTCTGCAGCAGGCGGAAGTCATTGAACTGGATCTGACGAAAGAAATTGATTACAATAGATTTGATAATATCAATTCAAATGTATTATTTTGTGCCGTAGGATATTTAGGTGATGGAACAGAAGAAGGATTGTATGATAATCGAAATACAGAACGTATCATCGACATCAATTATTCGAAACTGGTTCCTGTGATGAATTATTTTGCCCATAAGTTTGAAAACAGAAGATCCGGAACGATCATCGGGCTTTCATCCGTGGCAGGAGACAGAGGAAGACAGAGTAATTTTATCTATGGAAGCGCAAAAGCAGCTTTTACAGCGTATCTGAGTGGTTTAAGAAACTATCTTTTTGATAAAAAAGTACATGTTCTTACCATAAAACCAGGGTTTATGGCCACTAAGATGACAGAAGGACTTCCTTTGAATCCGAAGTTGACAGCAACTCCCAAACAGGCCGCTGCCTGTATTTATAAAGCCTTCAAAAAGGAGAATAACGTGGCATATGTTTTGCCGGTTTGGAGTGTTATTATGATGATTATCAGGAATATTCCTGAGTTTATATTCAAAAAATTAAAGCTTTAAAAAAATGAAAAAATTGTATTGTTTTGATTTTGACGGAACCTTGACGTATAAAGATACCATGTTTATGTATCTTAAATTTTACGATTCTACAAAATACCGTATACAATTTTTAAGACATGTACCTCTGTTTATTCTGCTGAAACTGAAACTGGCCGAAACGGAAAAAGTAAAAAAAAGCTTTATCGGTTCCATTTTAAGAGGACAGACTCAGCAAAAAATCGAACAGAAATCTAAACAGTTTTTTGAGCAGCATTATCCTAAAATAGTGAGGGAAAATGCGTTAGACTTTATAAAAAATATCGATAGGAATAATACACAAAGTTTATTGGTAACTGCGTCATTAGATATTTGGGTAAAACCTTTCGCCGATGAACTGAAAATGGAGCTTGTTTCTACGCGGGCAGAGTTTAAGAACGGGGTTTTCACAGGAAATTTTGTAGGAAAAAACTGCAACGGGAAAGAAAAACTGGTAAGAATTAAAGCAGAAATCAACGATTCTAAATACGATAAAATTATTGCATTTGGGGATACTTCAGGAGATCGGCCAATGTTGAAATGGGCAAATGAGGGACATTACCAATTTTTTCATTAATTTTGGGAGATAAAATTGTAAAAAATGAAAAGCCTGTTAATAGCATGTGCAGTAATTTTTATGAGCTGTGCAAGTACTTCAACTCAGAAATCTTCTGCTGTACAGGAAAATACGGAACTTCTTGTCTCTGAATCTCAGGGAGGAGCTGAGGCGCCCGGCTTTAAAATCATTAAAGACGAAACAGATTTCCGTACTATTATTAAAGGAAGTTTTGGAATTGCAGACCTGGGAAATGAATCGTATATCAAATACCCGCAGTTTCCGAAAAACAAAAAAGTCGTTTTATACAATTTGGGAACCTTCAGATCAGGGAGCCATAAAATTGAAGAGATCAAAAGCATATCTGTGAAAAACCAGATTCTGTATGTAGAAGTTCCGGCCGGAGAACCCTCAGGCGGAATGGAAATTCAGGTGATCTCCAGCCCTTGGTTTATTTTTACTGTTCCTGCAGATTACAAGTTTACCTCCGTAGAATTAAAATATTCAAAATAATAATGGATAAAGTATATTTAGATAATGCCGCAACCACTCCGCTTGCAGAAGAAGTTATAGATGCAATGGTTGGCACTATGAAAATGAATTTCGGAAACCCGTCTTCAACACACAGTTTTGGTCAGGAAGCAAAAATCCTTATTGAAAATGTAAGAAGACAGGTTGCAGACTATCTTCATGTAAGTCCTGCTGAAATCATTTTCACTTCCTGTGGTACCGAATCAAACAACATGATCATCAAATCCTCGGTAGAACATCTGGGAGTAGAAAGAATCATCAGCTCTCCTCTGGAACATAAATGCGTTTCTGAAAGTATTCTGGATATGAAAAGCAGAAAAGGAGTAGAAGTGAACTACATCCGTCCCAATGAAAAAGGAGATATTGATCTTGCTAAATTAGAAGAGCTTTTAAAAGCTTCAGATAAAAAAACACTGGTAAGCTTAATGCATGCCAATAACGAAATCGGAAATATCATCAACCTTAAACAGGTTGCCCAACTGTGCAAAGAACATCATGCGCTTTTCCACTCAGATACTGTACAGACCATGGCTCATATGAACCTTGACTTTTCAGATATCCCCGTAGATTTTGCATCCTGCAGTGCCCACAAATTTCACGGACCAAAAGGAGCTGGGTTTGCATTTATCAGAAAAGCAACAGGTTTAAAAGGAATTATTACCGGAGGACCTCAGGAAAGAAGCCTTAGAGCCGGAACTGAAAATGTTTGCGGTATTGTAGGGTTAGGTAAGGCATTAGAGCTTTCCCTAAATCATATGGAGGATTATACCCACCATATGCAGGATATCAAAGATTATGCAATTGAAAGACTTTCTGCAGAAATAAATGGGATTAAATTCAACGGAAGAAGTGCTGAAAAGGAAAACAGCCTTTATACCGTTTTAAGTGCTTTATTGCCTTATAAAAATCCATTAATAGGGCTTCAACTGGACATGAAAGGAATTGCAATCTCTCAGGGAAGTGCATGCTCATCAGGAGCATCAAAACCTTCAATGGTAATGATGATGGTGCTTTCTGAGGACGAAATGGATCACTGTACACCATTACGTATCTCTTTCAGCCATATGACGACCAAAGCGGAGATTGATACATTAGTCAATGCCTTGAAAGAAATTTCAAGCGATTACACTATAGAAAAAACTAATGTTGAGCATAGATAGTCTTATGCTCTAAAAATCGTAATTTTGAACATCCAATAAAGGATTAAAAGAAAAATAATATTAATTAAAATAAAAGAGACAAAAAATGGCTTTAGAAATTACAGACAGCTCATTTCAGGATACGGTTTTAAAATCAGATAAACCGGTATTAGTAGACTTCTGGGCAGTATGGTGTGGACCTTGCAGAACTTTAGGACCAATCATCGAAGAAGTAGCATCAGATTTTGAAGGTAAAGCAGTAGTTGGGAAAGTAGATGTAGACAACAACCAAGAGATTTCTATGCAGTATGGTATTAGAAATATTCCTACAGTTCTTATTTTTAAGAATGGAGAAGTAGTTGATAAATTAGTAGGTGTAGCTCCAAAAGAGGTAATCGCTGAAAAATTAAGCGCTCACTTATAAAAAAAATAAGTTTGATAATGAACGCCTTCCAGCATTGGGAGGCATTTTTTTTAAAATAATTTGCAGATAACAAAAAAAGTTGTAATTTTGCAACCACGAAAAAGAAACGACGTTCTTTAAAATAATGATCCGGTAGTTCAGCTGGTTAGAATGCCGCCCTGTCACGGCGGAGGTCGCGGGTTCGAGTCCCGTCCGGATCGCAGAGTTTTCTCAATTTCTTTTAAAAAAATTGATCCGGTAGTTCAGCTGGTTAGAATGCCGCCCTGTCACGGCGGAGGTCGCGGGTTCGAGTCCCGTCCGGATCGCAGAAGTTTTCTCAATTTCTTTTAAAAAAAATTGATCCGGTAGTTCAGCTGGTTAGAATGCCGCCCTGTCACGGCGGAGGTCGCGGGTTCGAGTCCCGTCCGGATCGCAGAAGTTTTCTCAATTTCTTTTAAAAAAATTGATCCGGTAGTTCAGCTGGTTAGAATGCCGCCCTGTCACGGCGGAGGTCGCGGGTTCGAGTCCCGTCCGGATCGCAACTGCGATATTAAAGTAGTCAGAATACTGTAAAATAGATCTATTTTACAGTATTTTTTTTGTGTTATATGTTTGAGGAGAATGAGTATGAAAAGCCTTTCTCGTAAGCTGTGCAATGGTTTTACTTTTTTAACTTTATTCTCAAAATATTCCTGATACGGAAGATTATATTTTGAATAAAAATTAACATATAATATTAAAATTAATAATAATAATTATTATCTTCGTTTGATAATAAAAACCACCAGGTGTTGAATTAATGAAAATGGTGTTTTAGGTTTATTTGTATATGGGGGATGTATTTAAAATCAGGGAGTTAAGGTATATGCCCAGGTGGTCGGTTTTTCTTATTGATATTTCTGTCATTTTTTTTTCTGTTTTAGTTTCATATTTGCTTTTAAATAGTCTAAAAGTAAAATTTAATTTTGCAGAATATCAAAATGAAAAAATATTTTCCGTAGTTGTTGTGAATGTTTTGTGTATACTTCTATTCAAAACGTATGCGGGAATTATAAGGCACTCTACTTTTTTTGATTTTTTTAAAATTTTATGGTCTTCGGGTAGTGCTCTTATTGCTATGTTAGGACTTAATTTTATGTCAGAATTGATATTGGGTAAGCCTGTGTATTTGTATCCTGTTCTTTTTCTATTTTTCTTTATCTCTATTTTTCTGATGTTCTTTTTCAGAATGGCAACCAAACAGATTTTTGGTATTTTGCTTCCTAAGGAGGTTGCACACAAAGAAAGAATTGTTATTGTAGGGGTGGAAGATACTTCTATTTCATTAGCAAAGGCTATTATTCATAATCCCGATCATCCTTACCGTCTGGCAGGATTTCTTAGCACAAGATCGGATTCTCAAAAGGCAATGTTGCTTGGTCATAAAATTTATAATAAAAAACAATTTTTCAAAAGTGATACGCTGAAAGGTCAATTTGATGCGGTTTTAATCAAGGATGTTATGACAAAGTCTGAGATGGAAGAATGGACCAGTCTTGCATTGGATAATGGGTTGAAGGTGTTAAAAGCATCTGTAGTCAATATCACAAAAGAAGATGATATTGTAAGAAATATCCGCCCGCTTCAGATAGAAGATTTACTTGATCGCCCGGTCATTAAAATAGAAAATGATGAGGTAAAGAGTTACCATGTTCATAAAAATATTTTAGTAACCGGAGGAGCCGGATCTATAGGAAGTGAAATTGTAAGGCAGGTTGCCCAGTTAAATTCCTCACTTATTGTTGTTGTAGATCAGGCCGAATCTCCTTTATATGAGTTACAGCTTGAGTTGTTGGAAAGATTCCCTAATCAAAGGTTCAAATTTGTATTGGCGGATATTTCGAACTATTCCAGAATGGAAAAATTGTTTGATGATAATCAGTTTTCAATAGTTTATCATGCCGCAGCATACAAACATGTCCCTTTAATAGAAGATAATCCTCATGAAGCTATTTTCGTAAACATTGGCGGGACTCAAAATGTAGCCCTTTTATCAAAAAAATACAATGTTAATCGTTTTGTGATGGTCTCTACAGATAAAGCTGTAAACCCTACGAACGTGATGGGAGCTTCTAAAAGGACTGCTGAACTCTTTGTGCAGTCTCTGCAAAATTCTTCGCAGAACACAACAAAATTTATTACAACCCGTTTTGGAAATGTACTAGGTTCCAATGGTTCCGTAATACCCCATTTCAAAAAACAAATTGAAAAAGGAGGTCCGGTGACGATTACTCATCCTGATATCATTCGTTATTTCATGACTATTCCTGAAGCTTGCGAATTGGTACTGCAGGCAGGAACAATGGGGCAGGGAGGAGAAATTTATGTTTTTGATATGGGGAAACCGGTTAAAATTCTGGATTTGGCGGAAAGAATGATAAAATTATCAGGATATACTCCGGGTATTGATATCAAAATAGACTTTATAGGTTTAAGACCTGGTGAAAAGCTGTATGAGGAACTATTAACAGATCATTCTACCACTATTCCTACCCATCATGAGAAGATTATGATCTCAAGAGATCCGCTTATGGAGTTTGAAGAGATAGAAATTTTGTGTAAACAAATTATTCTGTCAGCAATGAATAAAGATAGTTTGCAGATTGTGAGAATATTAAAAACCATTGTGCCGGAATTTATAAGCAATAATTCCGAATTTGAAATTCTTGATAAGATATCTGAATATGAAGTATCTTGATGAAATTAAAGAATAAAATAAACAAAAAACTAATATAAAATAATAATTTTGCTATTTTATTTCCAAACGGAATGAAAATTGCTAGAGAAAGAATTAATTTAAATATACAGATTAATATACGCTTTACACCAGTAAAATTACTCGTAAAATAGTGAAATATATGGTTAGCTTCTTACAATAAGTATCTTAAATTAATTTAGATAGATTTAAAATAATAACACAAGTAGACTTAGAATAATAACATATGAATAAAAAGATTATTACATATATAACACTGTTATCGGTTATATTGTTATCATGCAGACCGAAGCAGAATATGGTTTATATGTCGAAACATAACATGGAAGAGGAGGTTGCGAAAGCAAAATTTCAGGGCTTGCATATTCAGGAAGGAGATGTGCTTCTCATTCTTGTTTCCGCACTTGATGAAGTTGCTGTAAAACCTTTCAATCTTAATACAACAAATAAAGTAGGAAGCAATTCTAATACCGGAGTAAATCAATATGTCCAGCCAAGTGAGTATTTGGTAAATGAAGAAGGAAATATTTATTTTCCTGTAATAGGAAATGTATATACTAAAGGAATGACGCAGGTACAGCTTAAACAGGACCTGGAAACTAGGTTGAAAAGATACCTGACAGACCCTTTGGTTACAATTACCCTGAAAAATTTTAATGTAAGCATCTTAGGGGAAGTAAAGAATCCTGGACAGAAAGAAAGTATTTCCCAAAAGATCAATATTTTCCAGGCTCTTGGTCTTGCGGGGGATATGACAGATTTTGGAGACCGTACCAATGTAAAATTGATCCGTTCCGGAGATGATGGGACAGATCAGATTGTCAATGTTGATCTTACGAGATCAGATATTGTAAATTCACCGTACTATTATATGAGGCAGAACGACATATTGTATGTACAGCCGGACAAAAACAAACAGGTTCAGGCCAACTCTAATCCGAACAGAGCCCTTACATTCCAGATTATTGGTGCTTTACTGACAGCTGGTACACTTATTATTGCTTTAACTCGTAGATAAAATATGCAGCAGATAGAATTTCAGGAAAGTGAAGAGTCTTTAGATCTGAGAAAGATCATTGGAAAGTATTTAGGCAAATGGCCTTGGTTTATAGCATCTGTATTATTATTTGTTATCGTTGCCTTTGTATATCTTCGGTATGCTGTACCTCAGTATCAGTCTACCACAACTCTAAAATTTGATAAAAAACAATCGGATCTAAGTGGTGCTTTGATTGATCTTGACAATCTTGGGCTTGGCTTGGGAAATGCAGACGAGCTTAAAAGTGAGGTTGCTGTAGTAAGTTCCAGACCTATTTTGATGAAGGTTGTTGAAAACCTTAATCTCAATGTACAATATTATAACTCTGGTGAAATAAGGGATTCTGAATTATTTATAAAAGTACCTATCGAAGCCAAAATTATATCTTATAAAACTGATATCAAGAAATTTGTTTCATCCGAATATCTTGTGAAAGAAGTCAATGGAAATGATTTCGTTTTAGAGGGTATAGATCAGAAAAAAATAAAAGGTAGTTTCAATAAAAATCTGGCTCTTGATTTCGGAACTGTAGTTCTCCAAAAAGTTCCGGGACTTACTTTTAAGGATAAATATAAAATTGTGTTCTGGAATCCTCAAGAGAAGGTAAAATCTTTGGAAAAAAAGGTTCAGGTTGATATTCCGGATCAGAAAGCGATGCTTATGGACATTAGCATCATAGGAACTGTTCCTGAAAAATCAGAAGCTATTCTTAATGAAGTAACCAAACAGTATAACCTGGATGGGCTAAGAGATAAAAACTTACAAGCTCAAAATACTCAGGAGTTTATTGATAAACGATTAGAAGTTATTTCACGAGATCTTTCTGGCGTTGAAAATCAGAAAGAAGACTTCCAGAACCGTAACCGAATTGTAGACTTGCAGGCGCAGGCGCAGTTGGCGCTTCAAAATACGACCGATAACACAAAACAACTTCTTCAGCAGCAAACGCAGCTGGATCTCCTTAACTCTCTTCAATCTGAAGCTTCCAAGGGTTCTAATCAGCTTATGCCTTCTAATTTAGGATTAAACCCTTCTCTGGAACAGGCAATTTCACAATATAACACTCTTGTTATTAGCAGAAATAAAACTCTGAAGCAGGCTACCAATGAAAACCCTGCTGTGATAGAAATGAATAAGGAAATTTCATCATTGAAAGAAATTGTAAGAGATAATATAAGTCAGCAAAAGGCTACAATTCAGGCATCTATTGCACAGATAAACAGTCAGATTTCTGCCAGTAACGGAATGATTGAAAAAGTTCCCGGACAGTCGAAAGTTTACAGAGGTATCGAACGTCAGCAGAATCTTAAAGAACAGCTTTTCCTTTTCCTTTTACAGAAAAGAGAAGAGAACGCAATCAATCTTTCTGTTAATGTTCCGAAAGCTAAAATTGTAAATCCTGCTTATACAATTGATGCACCTGTCTCTCCAAAGAAGATTATAATTCTGTTGGCTGCACTTATATTAGGATTGCTTGCACCTGCAGGAATATTTTATCTTTTCTTTATGTGGGATGATAAAATTTACAATCGTGCCGATATTGCAGAAATTTCATCACTTGGGGTACTCGTAGATATTCCTTCGCTGAAAGACGATCAGAATCACCTTGTACAGAGAAACGATTTCTCAGAATTAGCAGAATCATTCAGAATATTGGTTTCCAATCTTAAATTTGTACTTCCTAAGAAAGATTCGGCGAAAGTCATATTGGTAACTTCTTCAGTGAAAGGAGAAGGAAAAACACTGGTTTCAGTGAATCTTGCTCTGACATTGGGAAGCAAAAACGGAAGATCGTTACTAATTGGTTCGGATGTTAGAAATCCACAGATACAGAGATATGATGATGAGCGTATTAAGAATACTGGTCTTACGGAATATTTATATGATGAAACGATAAATGTGGAAGATCTTATCCATACTTCCGATACCAATCCTGAATGTGATGTCATTTATGCAGGATCTATTCCTCCAAATCCTCAGGAACTTCTTTCTAACGGTCGTTATCAGAAGCTTATCAGTGAGATGTCATCCCGTTACGAATATATTGTAATTGATTCCGCTCCGCTGATGTTGGTTTCAGATACATTGAGTATTTCTGATACAGCTGATGCTTCTATATATGTTGTAAGATCAGGAGTATCAAGAAGAATATTAATAGAATTTGCAAATAAACTTGTAAAAGAATCAAAAATAAAGAATGTCTCTTTCGTAATTAATGATGTTGCTAAAAATGTAGGAGGATATGGCTACGGTTACAACTATGGCTATGGTTACGGATATACTGTGGATAAAAAGAAAAATTGGTGGCAGAAACTTTTTAATAAATAATCAATTATCTTCAAAAATAGACATAAAAATAAAGTAAGAACATCACATATAATATGAATATACAGAATAAAATTGGGGTAATCGGACTGGGGTATGTAGGATTACCTCTGGCCCGTTTATTTGCAACAAAATACGCGGTAGTTGGTTTTGATATTAATCAGACCAGAATTGTAGAACTTAACAGTGGAAAAGACTCTACTTTGGAGGTGGAAGATGAAGTACTGCAGCCGGTTTTAGTAAAAGAGAATCCATTTTCAGGTTTATCAAAAGGATTGCTTTGCTCATGTGATCTGGAAGACATTAAAGAAGCAAACATCTATATCGTAACTGTTCCTACACCGGTAGACAAACATAACCGTCCGGATCTCACGCCTTTATATAAAGCATCTGAAACAGTAGGGAAGGTATTGAAAAAAGGAGATATTGTTATTTATGAATCTACTGTTTATCCTGGCGTTACAGAAGAAGAATGTATCCCTGTGCTGGAAAAAGTTTCGGGATTGAAATTTAACGAAGATTTTTTTGCAGGATACTCTCCTGAAAGAATCAATCCGGGAGATAAAGAACGTACCGTAGAGAAGATTTTAAAGGTAACTTCAGGTTCTACACCGGAAATTGGTAAAAAAGTAGACGAATTATATAAATCTGTAATTGCAGCAGGTACACATTTGGCACCGACTATCAAAGTTGCTGAAGCATCAAAAGTGATCGAAAATTCACAGCGTGATATTAATATTGCTTTTGTGAATGAGCTTGCAAAGATATTTAATCTCTTGAATATTGATACACATGCAGTTTTAGAAGCCGCAGGAACCAAGTGGAATTTCCTGAAATTCAAGCCCGGATTGGTAGGAGGGCACTGCATTGGGGTAGATCCTTTCTACCTTGCTCAGAAAGCACAGGATGTAGGATACTATTCTGAGCTGATCCTTACAGCAAGAAGACTGAATGATTCTATGGGGCAGTTTGTTGCTTCCGAGGTGGTAAAAACAATGATCAAGAAAAGAATCAATATTACAGATGCCAAAGTGCTGAATCTTGGAATCACCTTTAAGGAAAACTGTCCGGATGTAAGAAATACGAAAGCAGCAGATGTTATTAATGCACTGGAAGACTATTCTATCAATGTGACAACGTATGATCCGTGGGCGAACCCGGAAGAAGTAATGCATGAATATGGCATTACATCTACAAATTCTATGGAAGATGTTAAAGAGAAGTTTGATGCAGTTGTTCTCACAGTTTCTCATGATGAATTCCTGAATATTGATCTTTCCAGTTATTTAAAAGAAGGTGGGGTGGTATATGATGTTAAAGGAATTTTAGAGAAATACGATAATCGTTTATAAAAAAGAAATTAGAAAATGAAAATAGCAGTAGTAGGAACAGGATATGTAGGTTTGTCTAATGCCGTCTTATTGGCCCAGCATAATGAAGTTGTAGCTTTAGATATTGTTCAGGAAAGAGTAGAATTGCTTAATTCTAAAAAATCTCCTATTGAGGATGAAGAGATCAGTACATTTTTAAGTACAAAACCGCTTAATTTTAAAGCTACTTTAGATAAAAAGGAAGCTTATGATAAAGCTGAATATATTATTGTTGCCACGCCCACAGATTATGATCCTACAACAAATTACTTCGACACAAGCAGTGTAGAAAATGTAATAAATGAAATTGCAGAATATAATTCCGAAGCTGTAATTATCATTAAATCTACAGTTCCGGTGGGTTATACTGCAGATTTAAAAAACAGACTAAATACAAATAATGTGGTGTTTTCTCCTGAATTTTTAAGAGAAGGCAAAGCCCTGTATGATAATTTATATCCTTCCCGAATTATTGTGGGGGAACAGAGTGAGCGCGCAAAAATTTTTGCAGAATTACTGAAAGGAGGTGCCATAAAAAAGGATATTCCAGTTTTATTTACAAATCCTACAGAAGCAGAGGCAATTAAATTGTTTTCAAATACCTACTTAGCATTGCGTGTGGCTTATTTTAACGAATTAGACAGCTATGCACAGATCCATGAACTGGATACCCGTCAGATTGTAGAAGGTGTTGGTCTGGATCCAAGAATTGGTTCGCATTATAATAATCCGTCTTTTGGCTACGGAGGATATTGTCTTCCTAAAGATACCAAACAGCTTTTGGCAAATTATAACGCTGTTCCTAATAATATTATTCAGGCCATTGTAGATGCAAACAGAACCCGTAAAGACTTTATAGCAGATTCCGTACTTGCCAAAAAACCAAAAAAAGTAGGCGTTTTCCGTCTGATCATGAAATCAGGTTCAGACAACTTCAGAGCATCTGCTATACAAGGTGTAATGAAAAGGATTAAAGCTAAAGGAGTTGAAGTTGAAGTGTTTGAACCGGCTCTTAAGGAAGAATATTTTTTCGGTTCCAAAGTGGTAAAAGATTTAGTGAAATTTAAGGAAGAGTGTGACGTAATTATATCTAACCGTAACACTACTGAACTATCTGATGTCCAAAGTAAAGTATATACTAGAGATTTATTTGGAAATAACTAATGGAAAAAATATTAATAACAGGTTGTGCTGGATTTATTGGTTTTCATTTATGTGAAAAACTTTTAAATCTTGGCTATGTCGTTGTAGGTCTGGATAATATCAATGATTATTATGATATAAACCTGAAATATGATCGTTTAAAAGAATTAGGTATACATAGATCAGAAGCCGAAAAGGAAAATAATTTAGTTGAATCCTTTACATTTTCAAAATTTAGTTTTATACGTTTGAATTTAGAGGATAGAGAAAATTTGCCCAATCTTTTTAAAGTACAAAATTTTGACTATGTAATTAATTTGGCTGCTCAGGCAGGTGTTAGATACAGCTTAGAAAATCCGATGGCTTATGTTGACAGTAATTTGGTAGGTTTTGTAAACGTATTAGAATGCTGCCGACACAACAAAATTAAACATCTGGTATATGCATCAAGTTCATCTGTATATGGTGAAAACGATAAAATTCCGTTTGGTGAAAATGACCAAGTAGATCAGCCGGTAAGTTTGTATGCTGCAACCAAAAAAGCAAATGAATTAATGGCACATACTTATAGCCATTTATATAAACTTCCAACCTCTGGTTTGCGATTTTTTACAGTATATGGACCTTGGGGAAGACCAGATATGGCACCCATGCTGTTTGCTGATGCTATGACTAATCATAGAGAAATAAAGGTTTTCAATAATGGAGAAATGAGCAGAGATTTTACCTATATCGATGATATTGTAGAGGGAATTATCGTTACTCTCAACCATCCTTCTGATAAAGGTAATTTTTATCAATTATTCAATATTGGAAACGGATCTCCTGTATCATTATTATATTTTATTGAGTGCATGGAAAATTCTTTAGGATTAAAAGCAAATAAAAAAATGATGCCAATGCAGGCGGGAGACGTTGTAAGAACCTGGGCAGACACTACTGAGTTGAATGAATTAGGATATAAGTGTATTGTACCTATAGAAACAGGCGTTTCAAAATTTGTTGAATGGTTTAGTGATTATACAAATGAATAAGCTAATCAGCATAATTAAAAACAACGAAAAATTGGTAAAGAATTTTTCTTATTTATCAATTATCAAAATTGTAACATTGTTTTTACCGCTCTTTACTTATCCTTATTTATTGAAAACATTAGGTCAAAGTAACTATGGATTATTAATATATTCTCAGGCGGTTGTTGGATATTTTGTTATTTTCGTAAATTTCGGATTCAGTATTACAACAACTAGAGAAATTTCCCAAAATAGAGATAACTTATCAAGAATATCAGAGATAATATCAGCTACTTACTTTGCTAAAGTTTTATTTTTTGTTATTTCGCTTTTAATCTTGTATTTGTTGAGTATATATATAAATGATATTCATCAACACTTTTCTTTATTTTTATACACTTTATTATGGCTGGGATTATTTGAAGTTTTTTTTCCAATATATTATTTTCAGGGAGTTGAAAAAATGAAATATATAACGATGATTACTCTTGTCAGCAGGGTGATTTTCTTTATTTGTATTTTTATTTTTATCAAATCGAAAAATGACTATGTACTTTTTCCTATCATAAATTTAGCAGGTTCCCTCGTAGGAATTATTTGTTCACTTTATATTCTTTATAAAGATGGAATAAGATTAATAAAGCCCTCATTTAGAGAGACTATTTATCATATAAAAAGTTCCTATATAATGGGATTGGCACTTGGCTCTAATTCTTTGAAATCAAATTTAAATCTTATTTTAATTAAGAATGTTCTTAGCTTTAATGAGGTTGCTGTATTTGATTTAATTTCAAAGTTGTTGAATATAGCAAATACTGTAATAGATTTAATTAGTCAAACGGTTTTTCCAAAGCTAGCGAAGGAAAAAAATAAAAAATTCTTTTTAAAGCTTTTAAAATTCGTTACAGTAATATCTATAGCCATGACTCTTTTATATATAGCTTTTGGAAATATGGCTATTGATCTTCTTTCAAATAATCAAATAAAGAATGCATATCCTGTTTTGATTTTAATGAGTGTGATGGTTCCTATATATTCCATCGGAACAATGTTGGGAAGAAATTGTTTGAATGTATATGGATATGACAGACATGTACTTTATAGTATGATCATATCAAGTTTCATATATATTCTGGTTTACTTATTACTTAAAACTATTCTAAAAGTAGACTTCAACATATATGTGTTTGTTGGTGTTTATTTATTATCATTTTTTGTTGATACTTTATATAGATATATTATCTGTAAAAAAGAAAAACTAATTTAATATGAAGAAGTTATATAGAAATTTGATAAAACTGTACCAATATGTGTACAACTTATTTTACAGTATATTTTGCCTTAATAATGTAAGAATTTTTGTTAATAATCACATTACAGTAGGCCTTAAGTATATAAAAAAACAAAAAACAAACTTTCCTCACCCAATAGGAATTGTGATAGGGCAGAAAGTGGTTTTAGGAAATAATTGTACAATATATCAAAATGTTACCATTGGATCTAAAGATACGGCAAACTATAAGACCAGTAAATATCCAACCTTAGGTGATAATGTAACGATATATCCTAATAGTATAATAATAGGTAATGTGACAATTGGAAACAATGCCATCATCGGTGCGGGTTCGTTAGTTCTTACTGATGTAGAAGAGAATTCTATAGTAGCAGGAGTACCTGCAAAAAAGATTGAAAAAAATAATATGGTTAGTGCAAGTGTAATAATGTCTGTCTATAATGAAAAGATTGATTGGGTTAAGGAATCAATCGAATCCATTATTCATCAGACTTTTAAAGACTTTGAATTTTTAATAGTATTAGATAAACCGGATAATATTGAATTAAAAGAATATATACATTCAATTTGTGAAAGTGATAACAGAGTTATTTTCATTATTAATGAATCCAATATAGGTTTAACAAAGTCACTAAATAAAGCGATCAGCATGTCTACCGGTCAGTATATTATCAGAATGGATGCTGATGATATTTCTGTTAAAGATAGGTTTGAAAAGCAAATAGCCTTTATGAACTCAAATAAAGACATTTTAGCTTCAGGCGGTAGCATAGAAAAATTTGGTAATACAAGTGAACTTCTGAAAATAGAGACTGATTCGACAAAAATTTTGGAAAAATTCGTTATTCCCAGTCCACTCTATCCTCCATTGCCACATCCTACTGCTATCATTAGGAGAGAAGTTTTTTTTGAAATGGGAGTTCGCTATAATGAGGACTTTTTAGTGACTCAGGATTATGAGTTGTGGAATACTATTATTAAGATAGGAAAGATTGGTAATCTTGAAGATATATTATTAAAATATAGAATAACAGATAATCAAATTACTAGTAATAAAAAGCAATTACAGAGAACAAATAAAAGTAAAATAATAAAAAATCATATTGAGTTTTTTATTAATAAAAATACTAAAGGAAATTATAAAATTCCCTCTAAAATAACAATTAACGAAATCAAAGAATTAAAAGTTTTTCAAGATAGAAGTGAATTATTATTTAGAAATCAACTTACAAATTTTATAATTTGTTATTATCTATCATTAGATAATTATAGTGTTTCCAGTCTGTTTTATTTTATAACACACGATTTTTTTAATAATAGAATACCTAATTCTCTTAAGAAAACTATACTCTTAAATCATATTAGGAAAAATCCAAAAATTATTCAGTAAAATAAATGAAGTATAAAATATTCTTATATATATTATTATTTTGCTATATATATCCTATATATATGAAATTTTTCCCTATCCCAACCGATAGAATTATTCAGGTATTGGGGTTAGGGTTTATTTTCGTGGATATTCCATACAGAAAATTAGTTTTTAAGATTAAAAATCTCAGCTCATTTTATTTTGCTTCATTATTAATTTTAGTTGTAATACTAATTGTTCAGAACTGGAACTATAGTTCACTTGATCTTTACTATTTTAAAGATCATTTTGATATCTTTTTGTATTTTTTTCCAGCCTATCTTATCATTTATATTTTATATAAAATTAATAAGGATAAAATTGTTAGTAATTTATTAGATTCCATTGTTATCCTTGCAGCATTACAGGCTATTATTTCTTTGGTTTTCTTTTTCGTACCATCTATATTTGACGCCTATACTTCTTTGTTATCTCAAAATGCAAGTCAGGGTTTAACAAGTAGATTAGGACAGGTTGAAAAAAGATTAATAGGTGTTGGAAGTGCTTTTTTTACGGGTGTAATAAAATATGCTGTTGCTTTTTTCATAGCTATTATTCTTCCCTATTTAAAAACTGATTTATATAAAAGAAAAACAATTTATATAATATCCTTTGTGTTAATCATAATTGCCGGATTGATGACGGGAAGAACATTTTTCGTTGCTATTTGCTTGGGATTAGTTTTATACCTTTTGATTGATCCCCGAAATACCCTTAGACTTATATATAAGGTTATCCCATCAATTCTTGTAATAACAATGGTAATATATTCAATAATGATTTCAATAGGAAATCAAGAGCGTATTGACAGGGTTTTTAATTTTGTTTTTGAATTATTTATTAATTATCAAAAAAGTGGAGAGCTTACAAGTTCTTCAACTGAAGGTTCTATAAGTATGTATAAATTTCCAAAGACATTAAAAACATGGGTCATTGGAGATGGAAGAATGCAAAACCCAAATGGTTCATATTATATGGGATCAGATATAGGGTATGTTCGAATGATTTTCTATTTTGGGATAATCTCCACTGTACTCTATATGATGTATCAGGCATACTTATGTTATTTACTGTCAAAAAAAAGCCCTTCGTGGATCTTCAAAGCATTTTGTTTAATCGTATTATCCTGGATAATTATTTTAAACTTTAAAGGGTTAGCGAATTTGAACCTCTATTTGTTATTGTTTTTTATCGCGTTAGGTGTTAATAATGTTGTTGCTAAACAAAATAGCATGATCAAAAATAAAAATATAAAATGATAATTGATTTTTTAGATAGGGTTTATTCTTCATTAAGATCTAAAGAAAATAAGATCGAGTCATTATTCAGGTTTATTATTAGAAAGCTAAGCAATCTGATATTACCACTATACCTTAATCTTACAAAAAAAGATTCAAGGTTGCCATTAGGTGATAAGGAAAATATTATCGTATCACTCACAACATTTCCAGGAAGAATATCCAAATTATGGATGGTTATAGAATGTATGTTACGACAAACTTTGCTTCCCAATAAAATTGTATTGTATTTAGCAAGAGATCAATTTCCTAATGAGTTAAAAGATATACCGGATAATTTGCTGGGGTACTATAAAAAGAAGCAATTAGAAATAAAATTTGTAGAGGAAGATCTCAGGTCTCATAAAAAATATTATTATGCCTTTAAGGAATATAAAAACGATGTTATCATAACAATAGATGATGATATTTTTTATCCATCCAATATCATTAAAGATTTAATGGATTTGCATGAAAAATTTCCTGATACAATTTGTTGCCACAGAGCGCATAAAATCGTGAGAAATGATGATGATACTATAAGCAAATATTCTAAATGGAAAAAAGTCTTTGGAAATTTTGGACCAACATTTGATCTATTTCACACAAGTGGGGGAGGAACTTTGTATAAGACTGATTTTTTTAGTGAAGAAGTTGTAAACAAAGATGCTTTTGTCAGCTTATGTTTTATGGCAGACGATGTCTGGCTGAATATTATGGCTCAGTTGAATAAGACAAAGACCGTGAAATCCAGTTATTTTTCAAACTTAATTCCCATTGAAAATAAAAATTCACTCTTTAAATTAAGCCAGGAAAACGTGGCAGATGGAGGTAATGATAAGCAGTTACAGAATCTGATTCAAAATTATAATATTAATAATTATGAAATATTTAAGTGATTTTATAAAGCTTAGTGCAGTATTATTATTTAGCTTTTCTTTTGCTCAGCAAAACAGAGTAAGCAGATATAATGCAGATATGCAGGCATCCAAAAGTTTTGGTGTGCAGAAAATGGAACTGTCATCGGTGAGTAAAAATACTTACGATTTCATGGCATTAGGATATTTTATCAATGCAAATAACAATATGTATCTTAAGACAAAAGATAAAAAATACATTGATACTAATATTTCTGTCATAAAACCCATTCTTATTGATACCAATTCAAATACGTCATACCAAAAAAATGGTTGGGTGATGAATGCAGGAAAAGGCAATCAGAATGCAAAAGAGAACGGAAAGGAACATTTAATTTCAGAAGGCTATTTTTTCAGATACATCGGTGAGTTTTTGGATATATTAACCAAGAATAAACTGTATACAAATTATCAGCCGGCGATAGAAAGTGGTTTAAAATACTCCTTCGATAAATGGAAAGACAGAAGCTTCAGCCAATATGGAGATTATTCATTATTATTTCATCAGAGACTTCACACAGGAGCAAATTGGGCTGTTGTTGCGTTATATCTGATGAAGTATGATCAATCCAATAAAAATTCATATGCCACATTTGTAAATCAGTTTGATCAGCAGCTTAAAAAAGCATTGGTTTTAAATAAAGGCACAGGTAGCGTTTTGTATTATACGTGGAACAGTACCTATCCGGATACTTTTTGTAAGGCGTTACAGAAAATTAAAAATTATAAACCGGTTGTACAGGATGTATCGCATGGAAATCATGTCGTATTATATTTAATAAAAGCAAAAGAATTGGGAAATGCCAATTGGGCTGACTTTAATTTCAGTTATCTATGCAATACCTTGAAGCTTAAGATTCTTAAAGGAGATAGTATTGCCGATAATGTAGATGGCACTACAGATCCAAGTGTACAGAATACAGGATGGAAAATATCCGATGGCTGGATGAAACTTATCTATTTTGATGCAAGTTTATATCCATTAATCGAAAAAAATCTTACCAATTACAGTAATAAAATTAGCAATTCTTCTTTAGAGCTGCAGTTTAATTCAATTTATCCATAATGATACTTCACATTACAAACGATTACTCAGGATCTACAGTTTATAAGAATTTAGTGAGGGAACTGGATAATAACGGGGTAGAGCAGATTGTATATAATCCATTTCGGGAAGTTTCCAGAATAGGGAAAAATAAAATAGATTTTAAAAATACCCGCTCTCAGATTATCTACAGCCATATTTTATCAAAATATGCAGATCGGGTTTTGTATAAGAAAAAAATAAAAAAAATAGTACAAGACATTGAAGCAAAAATAGACCTCAAGACCGTCAGATTTATTCATGCTCACACATGGTACAGCGATGGTGGAGTAGCCTATGAGCTTCATAAAAAATATAATATTCCCTACATATTAGCCGTACGTAATACGGATCTTAATGTGTTTTTAAAATATTTTCTGCACGAAAGAGGCTATGGTAAAAAAATACTTCTGAATGCAAATAAGATCATAACCATTTCGGCAGTCTATAAAAAAAGAATGCTGGAAGATCCCCGCCTGTCTCACATCCTGAACGATCTACAGCAAAAAGTAATGGTGATCCCAAATGGGGTAGATCCTTACTGGATAGAATCAAGAGTTGAGAAAAGGAAAACTGTAGAGGATGAAAAAAGCATTCAGTTGCTTTATATAGGGAAATTTAATAAGGGAAAAAATGTCTTCAACCTTATTAATGCTGTTAAGAATCATAATCACAAAATTCAGAATAGGATAAAATTAACACTGATTGGAGGAGGTGGAAATGACGAGAAAAGGATTATGGATTCTATTAAAAACGATCATTCCTTTGAGTTTGTAGGAAAAGTAGACAGTATGCCTGTTTTAAAATCTTATTACGAACGAAGCGACTACTTTACAATGCCTTCCAAAGCAGAAACCTTTGGCTTGGTCTATATAGAAGCGCTTCTGCAGGGTTTACCGGTGATGTACACGCAAAATGAAGGGATCGACGGTTTTTATGATGATACGATCGGGGAAAAAGTGGAAGACACTTCTGTTTCTGCAATCGAACGAGGACTTGAACGTTTAATCCAAAAACGAGATCATTATAGTTTTGATATTGAACAATTGTTAGAAAATCATGACTGGAAGAAAATAGCTGAAGTATACCAACAATTATATACATAAAAAATAATGAATATATTATATATCCACCAATATTTTGTAACCCCTCAGGAACCTGGAGGAACAAGATCGTATTGGCTGGCACAGGAACTTATTAAAAACGGGCATAAAGTCACCATGCTCACCTCATCATCCAAATTTTCAGAGGATATTAAAGTTGTACAAGTTGATGGTATTGAAGTCGTTTATATAAAAGAAGACTATGACCAGAATATGAGTGTTTCCAGAAGGTTAAAGGCTTTCTTGAAATTTATGTACAAATCGTCTGTGCTGGGATTGAAACAGAAAGATATCGATTTGGTGATTGCTACATCTACTCCTCTTACGATAGGTATTCCGGCACTTATATTAAAATGGTTTAAAAATAAACCTTTTGTTTTTGAAGTAAGGGATCTATGGCCGGAGGTGCCTATACAGATGGGAGCCATAAAAAACAGTTGGACAATAAAAACGACTCGTCTGCTGGAAAAAACGATTTATAAAAATGCTTCCCGTGTTATTGCACTTTCTCCCGGTATGCAGGATGGAGTTGTAAAATATATTCCAAAAGAAAAAACATCAATGATTCCTAATATGGCTAAAATGGATGAATTCTGGCCAAGAGGAAAAAACGATCAATTGATGGAAAAGCTAGGCTTAAAAATAGATTCCTTCAAAATAGTGCATTTTGGGTCTCTGGGATTAGCAAATGGAGCTCATTCAATTATTGAATCCGCCAAATTATTAAAAAATAGAGAAGATATAGAATTTTTGTTTGTAGGAGGTGGTTCTACCGAAAATGATTTAATAGAGGAAGTAGAAAAAAACAATCTTAAAAATGTGAAATTTCTCGGTAAGTTCCCTATGACTGACGTATCTGAGATTGTTAATTTTTCGGATGTTTCTGTGATTTCCTTTTTGGATCTGCCGATTTTGTATACCAACTCTCCCAATAAACTTTTCGATTCTTTGTCTGCAGGAAAACCAATTATTGTAAACTCTGCCGGATGGACAAAAGATATAGCTGAAGAATACCATTGCGGATATTATGTAAACCCAAACCATCCGGAAGAACTTGTACAAAAAGTACTTTATCTGAAAGACAACCCTGATGTGGTAGATAAAATGGGACAGAATGCAAGGAAATTGGCTGAAACAGTTTACGACAAATCTATTTTGTGCAAAAAATTTGTTGAAGTTATCGAACAGACAGAATAAATGGTCAGGAGAAAGAATTTCGTACATAAGAGTAAGTAGGTATTTGTTCAATCATTTTTTAATGCTAAAACTACCTGAATTTTGAAGAATAATCTTTTAAAAAGCTTTTAAAGTAGGGTATTTTATTTTTTTTGTATTTGACAATCTGAGCCTTACAAAAGCTTTGAAAGAAAAGGAATAGGTTTCTTTGGAAAAGCTAAAAAAAGCTATATATTTGCACCAGTTAAAAACAACGCTTTTTAATTGATCCGGTAGTTCAGCTGGTTAGAATGCCGCCCTGTCACGGCGGAGGTCGCGGGTTCGAGTCCCGTCCGGATCGCAAAAAGTCTTCTAGAAATAGAAGACTTTTTTTATTTATAGCTATACAGAAAAAAAATTATAAATAGATCTTTACTGTTTATTTACACGGTGAGTTTAAAGGATTATTAATATAATCTTTCCCCTGAGGAGGTTGTACAAAATAAGGCGTTCCATAGGTGTTTCCGGATCGGAAAAAATCAGTTGAAATAACCTGGGCACCACTGCTGAAAGCAGCCTTAGATCTTGTAAAATCATTAGTTTTAGCTTCATAAGTTTCAATGTCAGATCGTGTTCTTACCATATAACCTTGTTGTACCAGATTTTGTATTTCTTTCTGTCTCACGATTGCGTTATCTCTCAATATAAATCCGGCAAAAGAATCATCCGGTTCACTGTTCAAAAACATCACCCTTTCCTTTAATGATCCATCAATGAGATAGGGATTGTTTTTAGAAGATAAGGTTCCGGCACTACCGGGAAGCAGCATAAACATGAATTTCCCTTTACTGTCATTAAGCTTTGGCCAGTTGTTGTGGGTTACAGCTTCTTGAAGTGTCCTGTATTTACCCTGAACTTCTTTTGGGGTGATGATTTTATCCTTTCCCAGATAGTGTACAATTTCTTCATCCAGCTCATCATAAGCTTTTTTATCAAAGGGTAGTACTTTTGTACTGTTTTCAAGAATAGGAAAACCGGAATCCTTGGCTTCAATCATCATGAAGACTGGAGTATGTTCCGGATATTGATCAGACCATGTTTTAAGAGTTGTAAGCGCATCTTTTAAAGTAGGATAGTGTGTTCTGAAATCTATATCTGCCATATGAAGTACTTTGAACCCCGGCTTATTGAGTCCTTTGGTATTCAATGGAGCCAGATCAGTGATTCCTTTGGCTTTTAATACCTCATACGTTGCAGGATGGCTGAATCTGCCGCCTTCAGGATCATAATAAACATCTATTTCCAGTCCTCTCAGATTGGCGTTGAGCTGCTCTGTGAAGTCAGGATGATTATAGTTTAATCCCTCTTTCATATCCATTCCGTAAGGATGATACTCTTTAAATTTGGCTTTTTGCTCCTCAGACATCATACTGCTGTATTTTTGCATCATTCCGTTAATGATAGGAGCTACCAGATCCAGTACTTTTGGATCTGCCGGCTGGGCATAAGAATTGTGAGTTCCCACAATCTGCAGCTGATTGATTCTTACATTCTGGCATTTATCCTGTGCCTGTACCAGCGCTGTCATACAAAATGCAGCTCCATATATATACTTTTTCATATGAATAAAAAACTTTGATTAAAAATTGAAATTGAATCCCAGTTGCCCACGTATTCCTGAGTAGGAGATATTTTCTACGCGATCCTTTGTTCCCATATAATAGCGGTTGGGTTCATTAAAAATATTGTTGAGTTCTACAAACAGACGGACTTTTTTTGTAAGGCTGTAAGAAGTGGAAAGGTCTACCGTGAAATTTTTATCAAAATACTGATAATGGTCAGCTCCGGCAGCAGCTCTGATTTCGCTTACATAATTTCCTTTATAATTTCCGGCAAGACGGATCATCAGCTTACTGGTTTCATAAAACAGGATCGTATTGAAAATATGCTTTGCCTGATTAGGAATTGTGGTAGACATAGTTCCTGTCTGTTTGCCGTTTTCATAGACCGGCATATTCATTTTAGAAGAAATATAAGTGTAGTTTCCTTCAAAACCTATGTTTTTCAAAAATCCCGGGAGATTTTCAAAACGTTTAGATATCCCGAATTCAAAACCAAAGAGCTTGGCTCCCTCCAGGTTTTTAGGAGCAGTAAACGTATAAGTTCTTCCTGCCAGATCTACCACAGACTGATCTTTATAGATGAGATTGGTGATATCTTTATAGAATACTCCGGCTGTTATCAGATCAAGTTTTCCGAAATAGTTCTCAAACATAAGATCAAAATTATTTGAAAATGTAGGATCCAGTTTGGTATTTCCCTGAGTGATGGTGTTGGTGATATCATTAACGATGGTTCCGGGATTTAGATCATTAAAATCCGGCCTTGCAAAAGAGCGGGTATAAGCCAGCCTCAGGATGCGGTCACTACTGATATTCCATTTCATATTGACCATCGGAAGAACTACATTGTATGTTTTATTGTCCTTAATGTCTTCCATTTTATTATCCTTATCAGCTACTACTTTTTTGCCCCAGAACGTAACATCATTATATTCATTTCTGAAGCCTCCCAATACCTGAAGTTGTTCTGAAATCTTCCATGTTCCCATCAGATAAGCAGCCCATACATTTTCCGTACCTCTGTAGGAACTGGTAATATTAGAATTGCTGTCTTTACTGCTCACCTGCATCAGTCCTAAGCTGTTTTGAGTACCCGGATTGTACATTTGATCAATCTGTGCATTGGTCATCTGATCAATGATTACCGCATTGTAAGGATTTCCTAATGGATTCATGAAACCTCCTTTATACGGAAAATTCTCGCGCTCAAGCTGATTCAGATAAGTGACCGGAGTTCCGGGGACTCCCAATGAGGATTTGGGCATCCAAACAAGCAGAGAACTGTTGACGATTTTGTTTTTATTGTTGTATTTGGTCCCGAATTTAAGCTCAAAATTATCGGCAACTTTATATTTAATATCCATTTGCCCTCTGAGATCTGTTTCGCTGTTGCGGTTTTGGCTCAAGATTATTTGATTTAATTTAAGCTTATCTGCAGCTATTGCCTGCTGGTTGTATGGCTGAGTGTATCTTCCCGTGTCACCAATGCCGTCCGGAGCATCCATTGCCATATATTTTCTTCCGTCAGCAGACAGGTTTCCATAGGTCATAGGCTGTATGAAATTGACCATAGGATAACCTCTTTCATAAGGATCAAGATTGTCCGGAGAATTGAATTTAAACTCAGAACGTGCTTTGGATAAAGACCAATTAACCTCCATACGCTGTCCTACCTGATGATTACCACTCAGCTGCATAGAGTACAGGTCCGTAAGATAATCTGCATGACGAGCCTGCAGAAGGACATTTTTACTGTCAAAATTAAAATAAGTTTCCCTTACCGACTGACCGTCTTTATATTGGCTGTATAATGCTTTTGCATATAATTTATTCCTGCTGTCTATCTCATAATCCAATCCTAAATTGAACCCTAAAGTTCTTCGGTTAGCCAGATAGTCACGAAGCTGCAGCTGATTGATAGAATAGGAGGCTGTTTTATCTTTCAGACCGTAGTTGTAAATATTTCTCATCTGATCAATAGCTGTAGAACGCTCCCAGATCACTGCTGAGGTAATGAATTTCAGCTTATCAGTAATTTTATTCCCGTAGACAATGGAAGTATTGTAAGTAGGGGATTTGGACATGTTGACATAGCCCGAAGCCATACTTATAGCCAGAGTTTCTTTATTGGGTGAAGTTTTTGTGATAAAATCCACATTTCCGCCAATGGCATCTCCATCAAGATCGGGTGTTAACGCTTTAGATAAACGCACATTCTGAATAAGTTCCGAAGGAAAAATATCCATCTGTACCCCGCGGTTGGCATTATCACCGCTGGCACTCGGCATTCTGTTTCCATTCAGAGTAGAAGCTGTCCACTGAACAGGTGTTCCTCTTACTGCTACAAAACGTCCTTCACCCATATCCCTTTCGATTGATACTCCCTGCATACGTTGTACGGCGTCTGCGGCATTCCGGTCCGGAAGTTTTCCAATAGCATCAGCAGAAAGTACTTCTGTGATGGTATTGGAGTTTTTCTTCATCGTAATCGCTCTGGCTTGTGATGCTTTATATACACTGGTAACAACTACTTCCTGAAGATTGTTTTCTTTAAACTTAGCTCCGAATTTAATTAATCCAAGATCTACTTCCTTTTTATCCGTAACGGTGAAAGGGATGTAAACACTATCATAACCTTTATATTCTACAACAAGTCGATAACTTCCGTCATAAACAGTATTGAGAATAAAAGAACCGTCAGTGTCAGAAGTTATCTTTTGTCCGCTGTTTTCAATATAAACCAGGGCATTAGGTAGGTTTGCCTGACTGTCTACTACGGTTCCGTGAACGGTAGTTTGTGCAAAGGCCAATGGGCCAAGAAGAAAAAATGCTGCTTTTGTTAAAAAAAGTCTTTCTCGTGACATCCTTAAAAAGTTTGGTGCAAAGATGTCAGCTCCTTCAAAAGTTTTGGTTCATTTAAATTTTATGCAACTTTTTCTGTGGAGTTCGAGGTGAACTGTATTGTAAATCAGTATGTTGCTAATATTAAATAATTGTAACTAATGAACAAGCTGGGAAGGAAGACAGTCAAATTCCTTTTTAAAATATTTATAAAAAGTAGATTTGGATTTAAAACCACATTGAAACGCAAGATCTGTTACACTGACCGAAGGGTCTTCCAACAAAATCTGTTTGAAGTGCTGTATACGGTTTCTGTTGGTGTACTCATGGAAATTGGAATGAAGATGTTTATTAAAAGTGATACTTAAATCTGCCTTGCTTATTTTCAAATGGCTGGAAAGCTGGTCTAATGTAAACTCTTCATCCAGATATTCATGGCTCTCCTTATAGAACGAGATGATAGCATTCAGTACAGTCTCAAAATCTATTTTTGAAAGATCCTTATACTGATAGGTTTCTTTGGACGCAGAAAAATCTGCTGTATTTTGCTGTACCTGTAGTTTGTGCTGGTACGTTAAAATATAAACGTACAAAATCCACCCGAACTGGAAAAGAAACAGGAGGCTGTAGATCTTCTGATAGATCAAAGTATCCCAACCCAGCTTGTAAACTGTCCAGAACATCAATACTCCCAGCAATACATAACAAACCAGATAACGGAAATTACCGGCTACAGGATGAGTAATATTTTTGCGGTATTTTGTAAGTAAGTAAATGCACAGCACAAGACAGGCAATCCAATAATAACTATAATAAACGAAATAGGACTTATAAGATGTGATGGCCAGATCTGCCCAGGAAAGATCAAGCATCTTTGCAGAAATAGCAATCGCATGATGAATGACCACCAGAGTTAGCGGAACAATAAGGTACTTAAGTTTATCTCTCCATTTTGCGTGGATTAAATGCGTAGTGATATATAAGAAAATAAGACCTTTAAAAACACGAAGGCTTCCCGGAATTTCATACAGAACAGATTCATAGCCAAATCTTTGGATAATGAAATATTCATAGCCCATATCCAGAGTAACCACTCCGATATACAGGAGCAGCATATTCAGTACAGATTCTCTGTTTTTGATAAGAGACATGAGCAGCGTAAGGGTGATAAGTGCCTGTAGTACAACTACCATAATGATGTATAACATGATAACTGATATTTTACCAAAATTATAGATAATATGGAGATGGATTCTTTAACAAATTATTAAATATCAGCTTAAAAACAGACAGATAGTTAAGGGGTAAATCCTGATCCGTTTTTCAGGGATTTTCCGGTTTTGTACATTGAGCGGATATTAGTACTTTAGCTAATAAGCATACACCGAATGTCCAAAGGAAGATTTATTTTGTTTGCAATACTTAAGACTTGGCTGATTTCCACTTTGGTTTCCTTCGTATTTTTGATTCTGTTTTTAAGCCTTACCAAAGAAGTAAGAAATCCACCGAGAAACTGTGACATGAGTGGATTGGTCTATGGTTTTACCCTTTTCTGGATAGTATTTTTGAGTCTATTGTCTTTAAGCAGTCTGCTTTCTCTTTTAAAACCGTTCCAAGGAAAATTAAAAACCGCAGTATGTTGGTTTCTTTTACCTGTTATAGCTTCTGTTTTTTCCTTTTTCACTATTACTGATGGAAAGATAGATGGTGAGGAAACGATTATTTTTCTGATTATGAATCTACCCTGGCTGGCTTTTTGGATGTTTTACTATTACAGATTCAATATCCGTTTCAATACAATCAACCACTGATATTATTATTCATGAAAAAACAATTTCAAAACTGGACCCTCTTTTTTCTGGCAGGAATCATTGCCATCATTGCCGGATTGATTGCCTCTGTTGTTCTCATGACAGGATCATCTGCCGAAGACGGATTATTCGGAATGTATATTTTGTTCAGTCTGATTCCCATATTACTCGTGATTATCATAGACCGGATTCTGGTATGGAAATTCGGAAATAAAAATGTCAATAAAGTTCAGTTTGCCATACTGTTTTTTATTATCCTTTTATGGATTGTAAGATTTGTAGTGAACCTTTTTCTTTAAACGATCATGATGAAAAACCTGTTTTTATTCTGTATGATAATGGTCTCTGTAATGATTTCTGCACAGCCTTTTATCTTAAAATCCATAGGAGAAGCAAAAGAATTCAGGCTTACGCTTTATTATGGAGCTCAGGGCAAAGGAGCTTTTGTGCAATATTCAGGGAAGAAAGAAATCATTCCTCTACAGGTAAAAAGCTTTACAGTAGACGATAGCGGAAGAAATGACGGGCAGCCTGATATTGAGTATTATGTCTGGAATGAAATCATCGGAGGCAAAATTACGGGAGTATATACTTTCGAAATGATGCATCATACAGCTTCAAACATTACCTATACAAGAGGGAAGGACAACAGAATATTTAAGATGGAAATGATTGAGGATGAAAAGAAATATGACGGAAGCAGTAAATATCTTCTGCATAATGCTGTCCTTACCTTTAATCACTTTTATAACAACCATTTTACGATTGCTTATCCTGACGGGAAAAAGACCGCTATTGAACTTTCGGCTCCGGATAAACCCTCTTTTACCAGGCAGAGTATTATAGAGGATTATAACTTTGACGGGTATGATGATATCGCATTTTCTGTTCCCGATGAAGGAATGGGTGTTTACAGAACATTTGAAATCTATCTTTATAATCCCGGAAGCAGACGCTTTGAAAAACTTAAAGAACCGGATTATTTCCGCTCAAGCTGCTCGTGTCTATGCGATGTGACAGTAGAAAAGGATAAAAAACTTTTAACAACAGGATGCAGGGGAGGAGCCAGATGGCATGAGGATACTTACCGGTTTAACAAAAAAGGAACTTTAGAATGGATTTCTACAAAAGAAAATACCGATGAATAACGTCCAGCTCAATGTCTTGAAATATCTTTAAAATCTATGTTTTTTTTAGATTATTCAACGATAACTCCTCATTTACAGTGATAAAGCCTCCGTTTTTTTACGGTATTTTTAAGAATGTCTTTTATGATTCAAATTTAGGTCTGATATTTGTACTGGGTAGCCAAACTAAATGGCCGATTTATTTATGAAAAACATATCTGTGAAAAAATCTATTCTTTATGCATGTTTTTGCGCTGTTTTCCTTGTTTCCTGTAAAAAAGAAATAGAAAAAATAAGCGATACTTTTAAAGACACTGTTTCTTCTTCGGAAGTTGCGGAGGTAGAAAAGGATTCTATAAAGAAAGATTCTGTTCCTGTCGTAAAAAAAGAATCTGTTCCGCCTGTTATGCAGGAGAATGGTTTTTATAATGCTTTTGTTCTTCCAAAGGATAAAAAGATGCGTGATTCTGTTTATGCAGAATTCAGCAAGAAATACAGTGTAGAAGAACGAACTGCTATTTTAGCTTTAAACAGGCTGGACTCTAAGAGTAAATGGAATTCTGATACATTGGTAGTTCCTGCGAAAATAGATACAACATTGATGGCGTATTCACCGTTTCCTATGCAGCTGGATGTATTGAGCGGGGTGAAAAAGTTTGTCATCTTCTCATATCCTATACAGGCTTTTGCCGTATATTCCAATGGAAGTCTTGTGAAATGGGGGCCAACGAGTATGGGGAAAAAAGCTGCCCAGACTACAAGAGGGCTTACTTTTGCCAACTGGAAAAAGAAACTCGCAATTTCTACCGTGAGCAGCGAGTGGAAACTTCCCTATAACTTTAATATTCACAATATAGGAGGAATCGGATGGCATGAATATACCCTTCCTGGATATCCAGCTTCCCATTCCTGTTTACGATTGCTGAGAAGAGATGCCCAATGGCTGTATTCCTATGCAGATACCTGGATTCTGAACCCCGGAGGTGCTACAACCAAAGCCCGAGGTACAGCTGTAATGGTATTCGGAGATTATAAGTGGGGCGGAAGAAAACCATGGAGAAACCTTTTGGATGATCCTAATGCCAATAATATTTCTGTAGAAGAGCTGACGAAACTTTTAGAACCGGACGTTCCGAAAATGCTTAAAGAACAAAGCAACAGAGAAAAAGTAGCGGATTCTATCAAAGCAGCAAAAGCCGCAGCTACACCTATTCAGAATGAAAAACCTATAGAACCTGTGTCTAATTAATTTTTTTTTCAAACTGTAAAGTAGATTCTTCAGCAAACGATCTAAGCTTAAGCATTTCCTCTTTACCTTTATGTTGTCCGAATCTGGCAGCAATATAAGTAAGAAGAATAAAAAATAACATGATAAAAGAAGCGCTCAGTGCCCAAGGGTATTCGGCGCTTTTTATTTGCTTTTCTACGTAATACATAGTGAAAAAAGTCATCCATAGGATAGAAAAAGAAAAATACAGGAACATAAAGAAGGTCCATACTGCAGAACTGGGTCCGAACACTCCGCGTATTGTGGTATGTTCATCTTCTATTTCTACCCGTAAGGCAAGATGAGGTTTCCAGTAGTTATCATACTCTGTTTTCACCCAGATGGTGGCAACTTCTTTATTGATATTCCCGGAAAACTCGTCTTTATGTTCTTCTATATATTTTTTCAGATTTTCAGCATACTCTTCCTTGGTAAGATGAGTAAACATTTTAAATCTGGGCCGGGTTCTTATTTTGTCTAAGGTGGTTTCTTCAGTATTCATATGTTTATTCTTGATAAGGAATCGGATCTTGCAGGGTGAATCTTACTGTGAGCCTTTCATTTTTCCTTTGAATGATCATGGTAATATTCCGGCCTTCGCTAGACTTCATAATCTCTACAATTTTTTCCAGTGTCATCTCAGAAGTTAGATCTCCGTTAATACTCAGAATTCTGTCATCCTTTTTAAGGCCTGCTTCATAGGCTGGTGAATCCTTTCTTACTCCAGCAATGGAAAATATAGGTTTTAAACTAAATTTATACTGAAAGGCATCCTTATATACTTCATTCACTACCGTAGCTGATTTCTGAGTTTCAATAGTTATTTTGTCCTGCTGCCATTCCAATCCGTCCTGCTTGAAATCCAGCCCGCTCATATTAAAGTGAAATGGATCATTAAAAAAACGGTTTTTTTTCAAATATAATTTTTTAGCGGGATAATCAAAAGCTACTGTAAACCTCCGCATAATTTCGCTGCCTACAGAACCTTTTCTGTTTTCCACTAAAGTAACGTGCTGTATTGAGTATTCATCCGGCATGGCGGTAAGAGGTTTTTCAAACTTAAAGCTACCCAAATAAAAATTATGAATACGACTTCTTTTGCCCAAAATATCTCCATTGAAACCACGGCCAAGAAAATCATCAATATTAGGTCTGTTGTACACAAAGTTTTTAATGAGAGTGGGAAAGAGCCAGATCGCATCGTTATTTCCAAGGTCAATCAGAAGCTTTGAATCTTTCTTCTCATTCGTCATTTCTACTCCGGCATAAAGATAAGGCTTATCCCTTTCAATGGTAATAGGGAATTCTTCAAATTTTCTGACTTTCTTTTTTAAAAGATCAGAATTTTCATAGACCGTTAATTTTTTTGAAATATAGTCGATATAAACAGGATGGTCTTTAAAAAACTGATATCCAATCACTCCGTTTACGGGAATTCCTACATGGGAAGAAATGTTAAACTCTTCATCAAGAATGATATAAAGAGACATGGAAGTATTTACAATTTCATCACCTATTTTGCCCATATTGCGCTCAGACTTCAGTCCATCAATACTTAAGCTTCCCCCAAGTCCGGAAAATTTTACTTTTTCAACATTGCTTAGCTTCACTTCTTTATTTTCCAGGCTAAAAAGAATAGTTTCCGAAACCCCGGTATCCAACAGAAAGGTAAGTTCAGCACCATTAACATTGATAGGAATAAAGATAAGATTATTGATAAACTGAAAAGGAATAACCGCTTTTTTAGTATTGATGAGTTCAAAAGAATTCTGGGCATTTACAAAAATGCTTAGAAATAATCCCAGTAAAAGCAATTTAAATTTCATTTACTGAATTTAGTGAATTTATCTATATGATAATAAAAAAACATTCCAAAAGCTGGAATGTTTATATAAACTACAATGAAGTAGTGTTTTTTGTTGAATTTATTTTAAAATGCTTTCTTTTTATTTTGAAAAGAAATCCATCAAATCCATATAGTTCTTCTGATTGACCCCATGACCACTCATATATTCTCTGAATGTGAAGTAACAGCTAAGGTCGTAAAGAAGATCTGCTGCTTTTCTTCCCCATTCAAGTGGGATCACAGCATCATCCGTACCATGAGAAATGAAGAAACGAAGTCCTTCCAGTTTCTTTTTATCTTTTACAATGCCGTCTAGAATTTTCTCTTCAGGATAACTGCTCAGACATGCCACATAGTTGAAAAGTTCAGGGTGCTTTAAGGCCAGCGCATAGCACAGTATTCCTCCCTGGCTGAAGCCGCAAAGATGAGCTTTACTTTCCGTCAGCCCATAGTGATTGATAATCTTTAGCATACTTTCCAGAACTGCATGTAAAGATTCCTTTGCCTGGGGAACATCGATAAAGTTTTCAGGATCATTAAAATTGATATCATACCATGAGTATCCTTCAAATTGAGTATCACGCGGAGCTCTGAAACTTACAATAATCCAGTCATTGGGAAGCGTTTCCCTGAAACTGAAAAGATCCTGTTCGTTACTGCCGTAGCCATGAAGCATAAAAAGAATAGGGGTATTTGGGGTAATATTTTCCGGTTCTCTTACTAGATAATCTAAATTCATACAGCAAAGATAATTAAATTACCTACAGAATCTTAAGTTTTATTATTCACACAATGAACTTCTGCTGCATGATGGTTTATGTGTAATGATTATTTCTTTAGAGTATATTTTTGAATTTTTCCCGGGCTTTTTCTTTTTATTGATTTGATATTATTTGGAAATCTTTATTGGAAAATTTTCATAAAAGTTATTTTTATATTAATAAAAAACTTATATTTGAAACATTAAAAAATCTATTTGGAGAAATGAAGCAATTTTACAATTCAAAAAGTTTACTTAGACTTTCTTTTTTATTCGTTTTATTATTTTCTGTAATTACCGTTGTGAATTCTTGTAAAAAAGATGATGACGAAGAGTTTCAGGATCATGTGGTTCAATTCGAGGTGAAAACAACTGCCGGAGGAAACATCATAAGTGTTGTTACGCAGGTAGGTACAGCTCAGAACACAATATACAATACACCACAGTCACCTGTGACTTCACCATGGACAAGCGGGGAATTCTTCGTGAACTCCAGCCAGGCACAGTTGAATCTTGATGCAAATGCATCAATGCCTGATGATAATTCTGAATTAACGATCAATCTTTATATAGATGGAGAAGTTGTAAGAACTGTTAAGAAGAAAGGTAAAGGTGTACTTGTTGCTTCTATTGATTACAGTTTCCTAGAACCATAAAAATTATTTATTTTTAATATTTATAAAAAAACCGCTCTTAAGGCGGTTTTTTTATTCTTCAATCATACGCTGTTGTACAGCTCTGTTGATCAGTTCCGTGGAATTTTTTGCATGAAATTTCTGGAGCAGATTTTTACGATGGGTATCTACAGTAAGAGGACTTAAAAACAGTTCCTCAGCAATCATATTACTTGTTTTCCCCTGGGCTACCATCTGTAGTATTTGTTTTTCTCTTTTCGTAAGCCTGGGTGCAGGCACTTCATTTTGAGAAGGACGGCTGATGATCAGTTTGGTTTCATTGCAGAACACAATATCTCCGGAAAGCGCACCTCTTATGCATATTACCAGCTCATCAATAGAAGTGTTCTTGAGAAGGTAACCACTTGCTCCGTTTTGTATAGACTGCATAATGATACTTCTTTCAGAACGGTTGCTGAACATGATGACTGACGTATTCGGGGATATTTTTTTTATTTCCCTGCAAAGTTCTGTTCCATTGGCATCAGGAAGCGTAATATCCAGTAGAATAATATCTGCCATTTGTGACCGGACAAAGTTTATCGTTTCTGTACCGGACGCAAAACTTCCGGCTACATTAAAGAAAGGCTGGCTGTTCAGCATCATTCTCAATCCTTCAATCACAATAGGGTGATCATCTACGATGACTATATTTATCTTTTCATTCTCCATGGATGTTGAGTTCTATATTAATTGCTGTTCCCTGATGATCAGAAGTGATCTCCATTTTTCCTTTCAGGTAGTTGACTCTGTTTTTAAGATTACGAAGCCCCATACTTTTGGTGGTATTCTCTCTGTTTTTATCAAATCCTTTTCCGTTATCTTCAATGGTGATCAGAAAATTTTCGCCGGATTGAGAGCATTGAAGTAAAATGTTGTTGGCCTCAGCATGTTTTACCGCATTAGCCAGTAATTCCTGTACAATCCTGTAAATATTAAGCTGGATATTCAAAGGTAATGTCTTTTCAATATCAATAGCCTGAAAATCTATGTCGAGGTTTTTTCTACTGTAGAATTCACACAAATCCTGTATGGCAGTTTCCAAACCAAAATTAAGCAATGATTCTGGCATTAAATTTCTGGCGACGTGGCGCAGCTCACTTACAGAACTATCCAGCTGACCCAAGATTTTATAAAACTCTTTATCCTTTTCCGGATTCAGATGGCTGGAAGACCAGGTGGAAAAGTTAATTTTAACCCCTGCAAGCATTCCGCCCAAACCATCGTGAAGATCTCTTGCAATACGTTCTCTTTCTCTTTCTTCTCCATCAAGGATGGCTTTCGTCAGTGATAATTCCTCCTTTTGCTTGATATCATTGAGTTTCTGTTCATTTATCTTTTTATTTTTTCTGAAAATGATAAACAGGAAGAGCAGAAGACTTAAGGCTAACAATAAAACAAGACCCATTCCCCATAAATAAGAATTCTTCTTGTTTACTTCCAGATCTTTTTGATTTTTTTCAGCATTTAAGGTTGCTATTTTTCTTTCTTTTTCAGCGGTGTTGAATTTAGATTCAAGTTTGTTGATTTCAAGCTTTACATTCTCAGTATTCAGACTATCGTTGAGTTTAGAATATTTTTGCTCCCATAGAAGCGCTTCTTTGGTATTTCCCAATTCTTCATTGAGTAATGAAAGTTGTTTGTAAAAGGTTTTTCTGTTATTAAGATCAATGGTCAGAGATTTTTCTGTTAAAACATCCTCCAAAGTAGCCTTGGCTTCCTTATATCTTTTGAGTTTTTTTAAAATATCATATTTGTTGAAATAAAACATTTGAGCCAGAAGATTCTGATTGTACTTTTGGGTATAAAAAATTCCTTTTTCTATCACAGGAAGAGCTTCTTCATTCTTTTGACGGGTAATATACAAAAGAGTTTTGCTGTAATAATAAAACGCATTGGATGAAGATTCCGGATAACGACTGATGAGTTTTTCAGCTTTATTTAAATACTTTTCAGCCTCATCTCCGTTAGCCTGATAACAGAAATTGTTGGCAGAATTGAGATAGGTGAAAAATAGCTCAGCAGAATTCGGATAGTGTTTTTCCAGAATTTTTAGCGCTTTGCCATTATAATCTTCAGCTTTTTTAAACTGGGCATTATAAGTAAGAATCACTGCAAGCTGAGTATACAGGAAACCTAAATTTCTGTTGCTTTCATATTTTTCAACCAGAGGAATACTTTTTTCAAGCATCATCTTCACCAAAGGAATATAACCTTCCTTATCCTTTTGAGAAACTCCGTAGCTGTACCAGGCAAGAGCCTGAAGAAAATCAGATTCCTCATTTTTGAATTTTGATAAAGACCGGATGGCTTGCTGATAGGAAACTGCAGCTTTCTTTTTATTCCTGTCCAGATTATATTGTCCTTCGTAATAATAATATTTTGCTGAGATAAAAGGATGGCTTTGAGCCAGTAATTTTCCGTTTGCAAGATATTTCTTACTCAAAACAGAGTCACTGTTTCTATAATAATTTGATAAAAGTAAAGAAGCCGTTGCTTTTGAAGCATCGGGAAGATGCCCTTTTGTAATAGTTTGTAAGCTGTCTATATAAGCTTTCTCATTAAGCGGAATGATTTGTTGGGATTGTAATTTAAAAAACAAAAACAGGCTTAGCAGGACAAGTAATCTCTTCATTATGGATCAGTTCTGTAAAATATTTTTTTAAACGCTCAATTTAATTAAAAATTTCAGCATAAAAAATACCTGAATTTAGGTAGAAAAAATTACTTGTTTTTCAGGATTGATAGACGAAGAGGATGCTCATAGCTTTGCAAATATCAAATCATGAATCATAGAATATTCAATATAGTAACTAAAATTTAAACAAAAAGATTATGAAAAAAATGAAAATGAATCAGCTGCTAAGAGGCACATTCGTTGCTGTAATAGCGGCATTGCTTATTGGGTTTACAGCTTCATGCAGTAAAGATAATGACGACAACAATGTGAATGGAGCCGGGAAAAGCCATAAAGTGGTTTTTAAAGCCATCGCTTCTTCGGGAAGTAATATTGATGTGGCCGTTTACGGAATTGATGGTAACCCTACCACAGCATCAAGTCTTAGCGGATCAACCTGGAGCAGCCCTGAAATAACCTCAGAACCTGGAGCATACACTGCCAATGCTGCTGTAAATGCTATCGGACCGGACGCTTCCGCTACTTTGAAAGTTCAGATCTGGGTAGACGGAGAACTTAAGAAAGAAGGAACTTCCAGTGGACAGTATTTGTCAGCTTCTACAAGCTATACATTTTAATATCAAATTATTTTAGGACATAAAAGCGGCGCTGAGAAAATCTCAGCGCCGCTTTTTATATGGTGTTTAAGCTTAGCCTACTTTTACAATAAAGTAGCTTTTCTTACCTTTTTGTAATAATAGAAATTTACCGTCGATAAGATCAGTTTCATTGGCGGTAAAAGTATCATTTACTTTTTGCTTGTTTACAGAGATTGCATTTCCTTTAATCTCTCTTTGCGCTTCACTCTTAGACTTTAAGAATCCTGATTTTTCAGAAAGAAGCTCAACAATATTCACTCCTAAAACATCGGTTTTTGCAATTTCTTTCTGAGGAACTCCATCAAAAACTTCAAGGAAAGTTTCTTCATCAAGACTTACAAGATCTTCAGCTGTGGAACGCCCGAAAAGAATTTCAGAAGCTTTCAGTGCTTTTTCATATTCTTCTCTTCCATGTACCCAAACGGTAACCTCTTCAGCCAGTCTCTTTTGTAGTTTTCTTTCGTGTGCCGCTGTTTTATGTTCTTCAATTAAAACTTCAATTTCTTCTTTTCCTAAGAAAGTATAGAACTTGATGAATCTTTCAGCATCATCATCAGTAGCATTCAGCCAGAACTGGTAGAATTTGTAAGGAGACGTCTTCTTTTTATCCAGCCAATAGTTTTCTCCACTTTCAGACTTCCCGAATTTAGAACCATCCGCTTTTGTAATCAAAGGAACTGTTAATGCAAATGCTTCACCCTGAGCTTTTCTACGGATCAGTTCTGTTCCTGTAGTGATATTTCCCCACTGGTCAGAACCTCCCATCTGTAGCTTTACATTGTTGTTTTGGTATAGGTGAAGGAAATCATATCCCTGGATGAGCTGGTACGTGAATTCTGTAAAACTCATTCCGTCAACCCCTGCGTCTCCGGAAAGTCTTTTCTTTACAGAATCTTTAGCCATCATATAGTTGACGGTGATATTCTTCCCTACATTTTTAGCAAAATCAAGGAAAGAAATATTCTTCATCCAATCGTAATTGTTAACCAGTTCAGCTTTGTTGGGTTCATTTCCTTCAAAGTTTAAGAATTTTGAAAGCTGGTTCTTTAAACAGTCAACATAATGTAAAAGAGTTTCTTCATCTAAAAGATTTCTTTCAGCCGATTTCCCGGAAGGATCTCCAATCATTCCTGTAGCACCTCCTACCAAAGCAATGGGCTTGTGGCCATGCAGCTGGAAGTGAGCTAAAATTTTTATCTGGATAAGACTTCCGATATGTAAAGAATCGGCAGTAGGATCAAAACCAATATATGCAGTAGTTACCTCTTTATTCAGTTGTTCATCGGTTCCTGGCATCATATCGGCAAATAGACCACGCCATTTCAGTTCTTCTATAAAGGAATTCATTGATTTTTAACTTTAAAATTTTAAGATGCAAAGATAGTAAATTCAGAAGTATTAAGGGGAAAAAAGCAAAAGAGTGAAATGGTCTCAAAATAGGAGAGTGAAATCATAAAATCATAAAAACTTTTTAGCTTGAAAATTTTATAAACAAAGCCATCCATCTTTCCATTATTTTACTTTTTGTCACTTTGCTTTTTCGCCTCAAATAATCTATATTTGTTATTAATGAACGACGAACAGCTATTCCTGCTCATACAGAAGGCCAAGGATAAAGACCAGAAGGCCCAGACTAAACTCATTAATGTTTTTTGGGTGGATGTTTTCTCTTTTGTCATGAAAAAGGTGAGAGATGAAAATGATACGGATGAAATCACCGTAAATGTTTTTTCAAAAGTATTGTCGAAACTGGATATGTTCGATCCTCATTTTCAGTTTAAAACCTGGATTCTTACCATTGCCCAGAATACGGTTATTGATTTCTGGAGAAAAAAGAACCGTGATAATGAAGATGCCGTGGAAAATCTGGATGAAGTTAAAAATCAATACGCAAAATCTCCGGAAGAACTTCTGATTTCTGAAGAAGAGCAGAAGAAGATCATCAAAACAATAGAATCCCTGGATGCCAATTATCAGGATATTATCAAATTGAGATTTTTTGAAGAAAAAAGCATCAAAGAAATTGCTGAAGAACTGGGAATTTCAGTAGCCAATACCAAAGTACGGGTAATGCGTGCTAAAAAAGTCTTAGCCGAATTGTTGAAAAATAACGAGTTTGACGATAATTAAAAAGAATATATTCAATAGAAACGGGCTTTAGCCCGTTTGCTGAAAAATAGAAATTCAAAAGTGGCTTTAGCCAAAACTTAAAGTCATCATATTTATTTAGAAATACACTTCCTCTTTTGTTTTCGGAAGAATTATTTTTTGCTGCTTTTCCTGATTTCTGTTCTGAAGATTGATCTTGAGTCCCTTTTTAATATAGGTTTCCTTTAAGGATTTACCATATTCAGCCGTGTTTTCCACTTCTTTTGAATAGTTCAGCTGACCTGTTGAAAGATTAAAATCAATATCTTTCCAGTAATCGCCCGGTCTTCCTGAAGTGGAAGAGGTTCCTATGAGTTCAAAATGCCCGTTCTGAAATCTATATTTATCTGTAACATCCCATTTCCAGCTGCTTCCTCCGTTTTGGGAAATGATCAGAATGCCTTTTTCTATTTTTGTTTCTCTGTAAGGATCACCCATCATACCGCCGCCATTGCTTTCCATAACAGCATTTCTAGATTTTTCAAGGATTGTCCATGCTCCGCCTGCCTTTTTCAGAATTTGAATTTCACGGATGTTTCCCATATCTGTAGTGTCCTTTGTATTATAAATAATTACTTTTTCAGGAATTTTATCTCCATCAAGATCTCCGTCTACCGTTTCAATGATACTAGAACCCGAAGGCTGAAATTGTTTTTGGGCAACACAAAATGTTCCGCATACTGCAAATAAAAGGAAGAATGTTTTTCTCATAAAAATATTTTGAAGAGATAAATATACAAATGAAATTTTGAATTATCAGTTTCATCAATATTTCCGGTTGATGGTTTCCATTAAAAAATCCTTAACTTTGAACTTCAATTTTAGAAATGGAAAATTCAGTTCAAGACACTACCGTTCAAAAACCAAAATGGATCCGCGTAAAACTTCCTACCGGAAAGAATTACAGAGAGCTGAGAACTTTGGTTGATAAATATAAATTAAATACAATTTGCCAAAGCGGAAGCTGCCCGAACATGGGAGAATGTTGGGGTGAAGGTACAGCTACTTTCATGATTTTAGGAAATATCTGTACAAGAAGCTGTGGATTTTGTGGCGTTAAAACAGGAAAACCCCTTGATGTAAACTGGGATGAACCTGAAAAAGTAGCCAGATCAATCAAATTAATGAAGATCAAACATGCCGTTCTTACCTCTGTAGACCGTGACGATCTGAAAGATATGGGATCTATTCTTTGGGGAGAAACAGTGAATGCTGTGAGAAGAATTTCTCCGGGAACTACGATGGAAACTCTGATTCCGGATTTCCAGGGTATCACAAAACACCTTGACAGATTGGTAGAAGTAGCTCCGGAAGTGATCTCTCACAATATGGAAACCGTAAAACGTTTGACCAGAGAAGTGAGAATTCAGGCTAAATATGAAAGAAGCCTTGATGTATTGAGATATTTGAAAGAAGCTGGCCAAAGAAGAACCAAAACAGGGGTAATGCTCGGATTGGGAGAAACTAAAGATGAGGTGTTCCAGACTATCGAAGATATCAGAAATGCCAATGTAGATGTTATTACTATGGGACAATATCTGCAGCCGACTAAAAAGCACCTTCCTGTAAAAAAATTCATCACTCCGGAAGAATTTGATGAATTCGGTGATTTTGCCAGAAGTTTAGGGTTCAGACATGTTGAAAGTTCTCCTCTTGTAAGAAGTTCTTACCACGCAGAAAAACATATTCACTAAAATATAAACCGTTCAGAAATGAGCGGTTTTTGTTTTTTTAGGTAGCAGAGATTAGGTTGTAGGGATTAGGGATTAGGGATTAGGGATTAGAGAGTGAAAGGGCTTCCATTTGTAATAACGATTTCCATCATTCCCCTCCTCTGGAGGGGTGGCGAAAATTCAAAGAATTTTTGACGGGGTGGTTTATCCTATTCATCTCTTACTTTCTATTTATTACAAGCCGTCTCCTTGGTAATTACCCCAATGCGGCCATTAATTTCTATAGGTCTGAAATGTTTCTTTTTGAATTCTGAAGGTGTTTCTCCTGTATGTTGTTTGAATAATTTATTAAAATAAGAAAGACTTTCAAAGCCTACCTGAAAACAGACTTCCGTCACAGACTGATCTTTCAGCAGGAATATTTTGGCCTGATTGATTCTGTAGTTGTTGACAAAATCAGTAAAGGTCATATTGGTCTGCTTTTTAAAATACCGACAGAAAGCAGGAGTACTTAGGCTTACCACTTTGGCTACTTCATTGACATTGGGTTTTCGGTCATAATTTTCATGGATATAGTCGTAGATGGTTCCCATTCTGATTTTATCATTCAAAAACCATTTGATTCGGGTATCTTCTTTATTCAGTTCTTTTACCTCAGTGGAATTGGCAAGGATTTGTAGAATTTCAATCAATCCAACCAAAGATTCAAAAGAGTTTTTATCTTTAATAATCTGTAGTTTTTCAACCACTGTATTTTTGGTCTCTCCAGAAAATGAAAGTCCAAGATAGGAACGTTCTAAAAGGGTTTTGATATTTTCAAATTCAGGAACGGGAAGGATAATGTCCTGAAGGAAGTTTTCCCGCATCTGCAATACAAGTTGTTTGCATTCGGTCTGAATACCATAATCAAAATTAAGGTGGGGAACATTGGAACCAATCAGTAAAAGATCACTGTCTGTAAAGCCTGAAATATTCTTTCCAACATGCCGGATTCCATTCACTGCTTCCACATATACCAATTCGATTTCCGGATGATAATGCCAGAAAAAACAGTTCTTAAGAGAAGGGGCAAATAGCTTGAATGATTTTCCTTTTTCAAATTCAATAATTTCTTTCTGGATTTTCATTTTGTTCTGATTTGATTGTTTCTGAATTTAAAATTAAATAAAAAGGTTAATATGGAGCAAATTTTTATCATTCAAAGAGGTGTGAAATTCAAACTTTCTTTCGATTTTTGCACTTTCAAAATAAAGATACTCAGCTGTCCTTTAATTTGAACCAAATTAATTCAGAAAAAAGATTTAGATACAATGAAGATTGATAAAAGAATAATACCACTGGCTATCGGTGGTTTAGGGATAGGAACTACGGAATTTACCGTAATGGGACTGTTGCCGGATATTGCAAAAACATTACAGATCACAATCCCGCAGGCAGGACATTTAATTTCTGCTTATGCGATGGGAGTGGTTATCGGAGCACCGATTCTGATCGGGTACTCGGTGAAGTTTCCCCCTAAGAAAGTGTTGATCGCTTTTATGATCCTTTTTACCCTATTTAATGGGCTTTCTGCAATTGCTCCAGGATATGACAGTATGTTGGTTATCCGTTTTCTGTCCGGGCTTCCTCACGGAGCATTCTTCGGAGTAGGAACTGTCGTTGCTTCAAAAATGGCAGGAAAAGGGAAAGAAGCATTTTATATATCGATGATGTTTACGGGACTTACGGTTGCCAACCTGGCCATGGTTCCTCTGGTCACCTATATCGGACATACATTCCATTGGAGACTGTACTTTGCTATTGTAGCAGTTATTGGTCTTTTTGCCATATTATTTTTGAAACTGTGGCTTCCTGCAATGGAATCTAATCAAAATACCCACTTCATGGAAGAGCTGAAATTCCTTAAAAATAAACAATCGTGGCTGGTACTGGCGATTACAGCAATTGGATTTGGAGGGCTTTTCACATGGTTAAGTTATATTACCCCTTTAATGACGGTAGTGGCAGGAATCAAAAGCAGCCAAATGGCCTATGTCATGGTTCTTGCAGGAGCCGGAATGGTAGTGGGAAACCTGGTAGGAGGGATTGTTTCAGATAAATTAGGACCCGAAAAAACATGTGCCCTTCTGATCTTTTTAATGATGCTTTCTCTTGGAGGTGTTTTCTTCCTTGCAGAACATAAGAATATTGCTTTGGTATTGACGTTTATGTGTGGCGCTTTATCAATGTCTATTGCATCACCTATCAATATTATGATGATGAAAGCCGCTCCAAAAAGTGAAATGATGGCTGCTGCTTTTATGCAGGCAGGTTTTAATATTGCCAATGCAATGGGAGCTTTTTTTGGGGGAATTCCTCTGGAATACGGTTATTCATTCAACTATCCATCACTGGTTGGAGTAGGAATGACTTTTATTGGGGTGGTTATAAGTGTAAGGTATATGTATTTGTACGGTTCAAAGGCTCAAAATGAAGAGGAAGTTGCCGCAGAATGTGTATCCTGTGATAAATAAGATTCTTTCTTATGAAATAAAAAAGAGCCTGTTTCAATCAGAAACAGGCTCTTCTGTATAAAAATAAGTTTTATGCCTCTACTTCATCTCCATTTTTGCACCAATAGAGGGCATTGTATAAATTTTCTTTGGGGAAAGATTTAAACTCTCCCGGCATCAGAACACTGAAGATACTGGTAAAATCACGTATTCCTTCCTTATCTGTAACAATAGCTGAGCGATTCCAGTTGGTAAGATTTTTCAATCCTAACAACAGATCTTCAAGCCATGCTCCCATGGTAAAATTATCCAGATCGGTATCCAAATACAATAAGTAATTCAACTCACCGAATTGCTCTACCTTCTCTTTTACGCGCGGAATTACCAGTCTTTCAAAATCCTCTTTCGTTACTTCTCCCGTTGCATTGAATGCTGCAACATTTTCCGGGGCTTCTGGAATAATTGTTATCATAATAAATATTTTATGGTGGTTTGAGTTTAAAAGAATAACAATAATTACACCATAATTTGGTGGAAAATTGTTAAAAAAGGTATAAATATTGTTACTTTCAATGTAAAATATTAATATGGATCTCAAATCAAATGAACCTTTCTGGCTTCTAAAAAACGGACTGTTAGCTTCTTATCCTTCTTTAAAATCAAATGAAGAATGTGATGTTCTCATTGTGGGAGGTGGCATTACAGGAAGTTTGATTGCGCATCAGATGATAGAAGACGGGTATGATACAATCCTTATTGATAAAAGAGAACTTTGTAACGGAAGTACTTCTGCCACCACTTCAATGCTCCAGTATGAAATAGATGTTCCTTTATATGAACTGATAGAAAAAATAGGCAAAAAAGGCGCTGTTCTGAGCTATGCAGCCTGCAGTGATGCTATTGATACAATAGAAAGACTTTCAAAAACAACTAAATCCAAGGCCGGTTTTAAACGAAAGAAATCACTGTATTTTGCTTCGAAAAAGAAAGATGTGGAATGGTTGAAGAAAGAATACGAAGCAAGAAGACAAAACGGATTTGATGTGAAGTGGCTGGAAGCAGAAAATATTTTTAAAAAATTTGAATTTAAAAATACACATGGTGGGATTCTGTCCGGACAGGGAGCTAGTATTGATGCGTTTCAGTTTGCCCATGAGCTGTTCATCCATAATGTAAAAAAAGGGTTGAAAATATTTGATAAGACCGAAATGGTAAAAGTGGAGGAGCATAAAGGTTTTAATTTGGTTACGGTAAACAGTGGATTCAATATTAAAGCAAAAAAGATCATTTACTGTATTGGCTACGAAAGTAAAAACTTGCTGAAAGAAAATTTTGTGAATCTGAAAAGTACCTATGCCATTGTTTCTGAAATAGACAAAGACAAATTTAAAAATATAAGCAGTACATTGGTCTGGAATACTGATGATCCTTACCTGTACATGAGAACAACTGATGATGGAAGACTTCTTATCGGAGGAGGAGATGAAGATTTTTATGATGCTGAAAAACGGGATGCTCTCCTTAATAAAAAAGAAAAAGAGATCCTGAAAAATCTAAAAAAAATAAAACCGGATTATCATTTTTATACAGATTTTGTCTGGGCCGGAACTTTTGGGGAAACAAAAGACGGACTTCCTTATATCGGGGAACATCCAAAATTTAAAAACTCTTATTTTGTCCTGGGGTTTGGAGGAAATGGAATTACTTTTTCAGTAACAGGAATGAAGATGGCTTCCTTGTTTATGAAAAATAAAAAACATCCGTTATCAAGGTATTTTAAATTTGGAAGGTGATTGTGTTTTTACCACAAAAGTCACAAAGTTTTTAGAGTCTTTGCTCATTTCAAGTTGAAAACTTTGTGCATATGAAGCGCATAAAAGCTAAAAAAATCTATGATTTTCAAACTATAATAAAAATTGTTTAGATTCCTACGGAATGACAAACTGCCTGGATAAACCGTCATTCCAATTGTGTTATTCCGTAGGAATCCTGGTTAAATTACTTGAAAAAATGTAATAAATAGATACTCCAACAAATACTCCCATTGCACATGCTTAATTCCCATCCTCTGGAGGGGTTGCGAAAATTCAAAGAATTTTTGACGGGGTGGTTTACACGTATTTAATAACATATAAAAGCGGGTAAAACCCGCTTTTAAACTACAAACTATACCCATTCTTTTTAGCCAGTTCAACAATAGAACTTTCAATGGCTTTTCCCAGATCATCAGAATCATCAGTGCCTCTTTTCTTCATCTCTCCGTCAATAAAGGTCTGGCGCTTTTTGGATAGTTCCTCTATTTCTTTCTGGATTTTATCGCGGGCGGCAGACTTTGCCGTAATCGTTTTTTGAATTTCTTCTTTGCTTTTTCCCTTCAGCTCAGCAGGAAGTTCACTTTCTTTTACATGGGCAATAAATCCGGCATCCTTTTCAGCTTTATCCACCAGATCCCAATGGTCATTTTTGTAAGCATTCTTTTTAGATTTGGCAACAGCCCTTTCCACTAAGTTGGATGCTGACTGTGATTCTGCGTTTTTATCCTGTGTAATCTGCTTAAGCCTATATTCCGAACCATGGTTTCCATAATAGATATAGGTATCATTGAGCTTTGCATTGCATTCGGAAATTTTGATGTCGTAAGGCGTTTCAATATATAGTACTTTCCTGTCACTGTCGATATTGAAATATTTTCCACCTCCTAAAGACGCTCCGTTTTGCCAGAACGTCTGAATTCCTTCCTCCCGGCTTCCACAGAAAATAGTGTTGGTATAAATATTTTTATCCTTCGCTTTTGAAACAACATCTTTATAATTTATTTTTCCCTGATTGAATGCTTCATTCCCTGCAATATAAATCAGTTTCATACTTTTATCATTACTGTCCCAGTTCAGGTTGGCAGAGGCATCACGAATAACAGCTCCACAATATTCACTGCCACCATTGGTTCTTAAGGCGAATAGTTTTTCGGAAATAAGATCCAGATCCTGAGTAAGAGGAGCAACCTGGCGGATATAATTTTCATCATGTATTCCGTCGTTTCCGTATTCATAGAGGGCAATTTCAATCTGGGGCGCTTTTCCATTGTATTTTAAAGTGGTCAAAGTATTCACAATATTCCACAGTCTGGATTTTGCCTGATCAATCAGCCCGTCCATACTATTGGAAGTATCCAGTAAAAGAGCGACCTGAATTTTATTATCCTTTAAGGTTGAGTGAGCCGGAATCGCTGTAACTTTTTGCATCGGTAAATTACGATTACCATTACTTTGTATAGAGTGGTTGTCCGGAATAGTACCGGAGCTTAAAAAAGCTGTACCCGCTGCAAGTGCTAAGATTTTTAAAGTTGTCATATCATTATTTATTATGGGTTATCTGCTGTAATACTGGATCTGCATATCTTTAGGATACTTCACTTCATAGGAGAAGGTAATCTTCTCTGAATTGCCTGAACCTATGTTTTTGTTCCACAGAATACTTCCCGTTTTATCATCAAGGCTTCCACCGCCAAGGTCTAATGTTTTAACCAGAATCTTAGAGTTTTCGCTGATGGGAAGCTGATCAAGAACTTCCAGTTCAATATTTTCTTTTGTATTATTTCTGATGCTGATTTGATAAGATTCTGTTTCCCATTTGTTTGTGTTCATGGCCTTTTGAGAGGTCTTGTCTCCAAGCTTGATTCTTTTTACTGTAATTCTTTCATCTACTCCAAGAGAAATCGGGAACTCATCTTTTACATAATTGCTGGTAATATTGGTTTTTCCGATATAGTTATCTTCAAAATAGATATTCGCTTCTCCATTGATGAGGTTGAGGTTCTGCCAGTTCTTCACAAAAGCCATCAGGAATACCTGGTTGTTAAGTTTTGGAACTGTGTGGTATTTGTAAGTGGCATCAACCTGTTTTTTATCAAGGATCACATATTGTTCTTTTTCCTGGCTTACAATGGTTTGATTGTAATTTAATTCATAGATCACATTCATCTGGCTGTCAGAAACTGTAGCTACAGGAATCTGGCTTGGTTTTGCAGCAATATCTTCTCTCATCTGATAAGCATTGGCTGCTGAAATTTCTTTTTTAGATTTATAACCTGCAATTTCCATCTGAGAATTGTAAGGAGTATATTCTGCTACATAAAGTGGAGATAAAATAGGTCTATCCTGATTGTATGATGGTCTGTATGTAGAGACAAACAGCTTTACATTTTTCCAGTCCTGTCCGGTTTTCTGATAAATTTTACCCTTATAAACCATTTCCAGAGGTTTCTTTACAGATTCGGCACGCAAATCATAAGAAGGAATCCATCCGGCATCAGAAACAATATAGCTTACCCCAAGATTCAGACTGGTTTCGTTATCCGCAAGAATTTCAAGAAGAAGCTCTTTACGATTGGTATTTTTATGGGTTTGCTCTTCAGCAGACTGATTGCTGAGCTTTGCGATACTTTCATCCAGAACCGTTTTCTGCTCATTCAGAAGAAATACCTGGTTATCAATTTCCAGCATTCGTTTTCTGTAAAACTCAGTAAGTTTAATAAGCTGTTCCTGCGGAGTAGATTTATCATTGGTAGAAATTTTTAAATTATCATTAATGATATGCTGCTCACCCGTCAGATTTTTGATTTGAATATTCAACAGGCTTACCTGTCTTTGAAGCTTTTTTGTCTCTGTTTCAAGTTTTTTTTCATTATCTGACAATTCATCATTTTTCAAAAAATTATTTTGAGGCGTTATGGAAAGGAGTGTCGTATTTTTTTCAAGATTGATTTTATAGGTATTTTCATCCAGATTATTGGGAAGATTGACAATTCTTATGGTATTTCTACCTTTCTGAAGACTTACATTGGTACTTCCGAAAACTTTTGCTCCCTGAAGAAATACAGTGGCCTGTTTTACTTCAATTTCTTTCTTAATTTCCTGTGCTTTGATAAAGACAACTGAAAATATGATTAGTAAAAAATAACGTTTCATTGTTTATTATTTTGAATTCCTGAAGTAAAATTATCTCTATTTAAGACTGAAAATTGGGGAACTTGGTGAAGCAGCCTTTTGACTTGGTGAGTTTTTATAGGAGAAAAAATAGAGGTCTCAAAATTGTCATTCTGACGAAGGAAAAATCTCTTTTACAATAAATTAGATTCCTTTCGAAATGATAAAAAACAAAAAAAGCTACCCTTTGGGCAGCCTTATTTTGAACTTATTATTTTAAAGAATTTCGTATTTTGTTTTGATGCTGTATTTCAGCTTGATGTTTTCAATATTATCAAAAGAATAATCTACCGGAGCATCCGCCATTTCCATCTGTACGCTGTTCATTCTTCCTTTGTAAGCGGCCGGCATGATCATATCGCTGGTATAGTCTTCTATTTCTACAATTTCAAGAGCATTGCCTGTCTTTTTGCCCATACTTTCCAGTAAATAATCTGCCTTTTCTTTAGCGGCCTTCAAAGCATTGATTTTTACCGCTTTTCTGAAATCTGCAATTTTAGTACTCTTTACCTCAGCAATGTTCAGGCTGCTTACCCATTTTTGGTTCAGGTCTTCAAAAATTTTACTAAGACTTGATTTTGTGCTGGCTTTAAACTGATAACTTTTAGTAAACTTGGCTGTTTTAGAATAGATATTCTGGTACATTGATTTGAACTTGATATCCTCGTTCTTTACGCCTGCATTTTTTAAAATTTCAAATAACTTCTTTTCATTATCTGCCAGATCATTTTTGTTATCTGCTTTTATTCCGATGCTAAAAATAATTTCATCCGGTTCTACTTCCATTTCAGCAACACCTGTTACTTCAATTGCATTTTTCTTTACTTCCTGAGCATTTACAAAGCTTCCAAGGGTTAAAATTCCGATTAATAAAAAATGTTTCAATTTCATAATTTCCTGTTTTAAATTTTTAATTCTGATGTAAAATTACGCCGATCAGAAACCGGAATTCGGGAGACTTGGTGAAATGGAGCTTTCACTTGGTGAGGCTTGAGAAATGAATTACTTCTCTTTATTTTTCTTCAGATCATACTTTACGCTGAGGTTCATAATATATTGTATGCCCACTTCAGGATCGGAGTTGTTGATGACTTTGTTAAAGCCGGTATAATCTGTCCCGTCATAATAAAAGGTCTTTGATTTTCGCTCCTCCTTTTTGATATATCTGGTGTCATATCCATAGGTGACATTGGCGCTTTCAAAGGCTGCATAATTCTGATATTGATTTTTTGGGAAAGTATAAGTAAAACCTGAAGTTGCTGTAGGGCTTCCAATAGTTTCTTTTTTAAAGAGCTTGAAATAATTATCCTTCTTTTTGTCAAAAACAGCATAAGCCTCTTTGAGAAGGTCTTCCTGGATTTTATCAATATCATTGCTGATATAATCCACTTTAATAACATCATAAATCTGGAAGTCTGAAGCTTCAGAGATCAGCTTTTCTATCATTGAATGCTTGTTTACCGTAATAATGATATTCTTCTTGGTTTCGAACCCGTCTATTTTCTGAGTGGTTACCTGAGTGTCTTTATTAATGTCATAATCATAGATTTTTGTCTGCGAGATAAAATCCACAAAAATATCTTCGTTTCTGATGCCCATTGAAGATATTCTTTTTATAAAACCATTGATTCTCCTGTTGATATTTTCGATGGCAATTTTAGGCGTTGCAGCTTCTTCATTCAACCCCAGAGTAAGTTTATATCGGTCTGCAGTCTTATTCATCAATACTTTTACATTAACAACAAGTGTGGAATCATTCGTGAAATAACTATTGGCATTGTTGAAGTCAGGGAGGTTTTTTAGAGCGGAATAATCGTTGTTATTTTTGTCTCTGTAAATTTGGTTTCCTCCTACCTGCGCTTTTGACAAGCTTAAAAAAGAAGTCATGATGAGGAAAAATACGGATGTTTGTTTTTTCATGATTTTTAAATTTGAATTATTTTGCCCCAAACTTAGCCTTACGGTCACAGTGTCAATGACTCAACTTGGTGAAAGGGAAGCTTCACTTGGTGAATAGTTTTTGAGCAGACTATATATATGTATATCTTTGTTTTATGAAAATGCTTAAACTCTTTACCTTCTTTTTACTGGCGCTTTGGGGAAATACAATACATTCCCAAACCACGAATAACAGCAGTGCTGCTGTGGAAGAAGTGCAGGTAGAAACGAAGAGGCTGAAAAAAGCAATTGATACTAAAAATGAACCTGCCCAGGCTGATTCATATTATAATATTGGTGAAACATTTTTTAATAACGGGAATTTTCCGAAGAGTGAAGAGTATTACACCAAAGCTAAAAATCTGTATGAAAAACTTAACGACAAACCTAATATTGAAAAAGCAACCCGCAGATTAGCCCAGTCACAGGAAAAACAGAACAAAATAACGCCTGCTATCAGTAACTATGGCAGAGCGGCACAAATGGGGTACAGTGAAAAAAGTAAAGCTGTAAATACTAATGATGTGACAAGACTTTCTTCTCCTACACCCGAACTTAAGGCGGAAGCCATCCAGAATAATATCAATCTGAGTAAAAAAGAAAACGAACAGGGCGATCTTGCAGAAAGCTACAGCCAACTGGCTGATGTTAATCTTAAACAAAAAGATGTCTCCAGCGCTGAAGAAAACCTGAACACGGCTTATAAAATTTCCAAAAAAGAAGCTCCTCAACAGGCATTGGCAATCAATCAGAAATTAGCAGATCTCTATGTTGAGAACAAAAATTATGATAAAGCTATTGAAGCTAAAAAGAAAGTACTGAAAGAAGATTTTGTGAAGGACAATTCGCAGGAAAAAGTCAATCAGATTCAGGAACTGGCAGATATTTATATCAAAAAGAATGATCCGAAGGAAGCCGTAGATCTTTTGAAAAATGCCTATGGAATTGCCTTAGATAAAGGTCATACCCTGGAAGCACAGAAAAGTGTAAAAAAACTGGACAGCCTTTATGCAATTTCAGGAAATGTGGATGCTTCAGTTCAGTTATACAGAGACTTTTTAGGAAAACTTCCAAACCTGGTTTCCAAAGACAGAAGTCTGGTCGATAATAAAATTCTGGAAGATACCGAACAGAGAATATCCCAGCTGGAAAAAGAAAAAGAGCTGAAAGATGAGCTTATCAGAAAGAAAAATGTGTTCAATTACAGTCTGATTGGTGCTTTGATTCTACTGACAGGATTGATGATTTTTATTTTCAGAACACTGAAAAAAGTTCAGACGAAAAATAAAAAAATTGCCCTTCAATCATTACGCAGAGAGATGAATCCACACTTTATCTTTAACAGCTTAAATAGTGTTAATCACTTTATAGCCACCAATAATGAACTGGAAGCCAATCAGTATCTGACTAAATTTTCAAAGCTGATGCGCGGGGTGATGGAAAACTCGGCCGAAGATTTTATTCCTTTCCAGCAGGAGCTTGATCTTCTCCAGAATTATCTTGCTTTAGAAAAAACACGTTTTGCAGATAAATTTGACTATGAAATTGATGTAGATGAAAGCCTGAATATGCAAAACCTGCAAGTTCCGGGAATGCTTATACAGCCGTTTCTGGAAAATGCAGTCTGGCATGGACTCCGCTACAGATCTGAAAAAGGATTTTTAAAACTAAGCTTTGATAAAAGTGAATCACACCTTAAAATTATTATCGAAGACAACGGAATAGGAATTGAAGAAAGTAAAAAGCAGAAAACCCAGCATCAAAAGACAAGAGAGGGCAGAGGAATGAAAAATACACTGGAAAGAATCCAGCTTCTGAACGATCTGTATAAGAAAGATATTACCTGCTCTGTAAAAGATAAAGAAAATAATACCGGAGTTTTGGTAATGCTCCAGATCAATTTGATCTGATCTGAATTCAGGCTAGATCTTCTTTATAAATTGATGACGATTTAGGATAACATAAAAAGGAATATAACGCTATACGTTTCTTTGAGGAGATTGTAAAGTTGGCTAAATATTCCTAATTTGCAACAGCAACCTAGTAGCTGCCACCTAATATCTATTCAAATGAAAATAAAAGCTGTCATTGTAGATGATGAAATCATAGCAAGAGAAGTTCTGAGAAGTTATCTTACCAAATACTGCCCGCAGGTGGAAATTCTTGGTGAAGCGGAGAATATTAAAGAAGCCGTGCCTTTAATCACTGAGAAACAGCCTCAATTGGTCTTTCTGGACGTAGAAATGCCTTTTGGAAATGCTTTTGACGTTCTGGAGGCAACCAAAGATCTATCCTATGAAACCATTTTCATTACGGCATTTTCACAATATTCATTGCAGGCATTAAATAAATCGGCAAGTTATTATATTTTAAAACCCATTGATATTCAGGAACTCATTCTGGCGGTCAATAAAGTGGTGGAAAGCCTTGAGAAAAAAGAAGAACTTAACAGAAACAAGATTCTCCTTGAAAATCTGAAATTAAAACCTGAAAAGCAGCAGTTGATCTTGCCCACTTTACAAGGATTTGATGTGGTAAAAACTGAAGATATTGTAAGGCTTCAGGCAGATGGAAACTTTACACAGGTTTATCTTACCGACGGCTCCAAAAAAATGGTGTGCCGTTTTCTGAAACATTTTGATGACCTTCTGGAAAATCCTTTTGTGAGGGTTCACCGTTCCCATATTATCAATACAGGTTTTGTAAAATCTTATCATAAAAGTGGAACCGTAATGTTGTCTGACGATACGGAAATTGAAGTCTCCGGAAGCTTTAAAGATAATTTTCTGAAAGTTTTTTCATAGAATTTATTGTTCCTTAACAGGTGTAAGGCATTATTTTTGACGTTTTCCTAAATAACCATACAAAATCTTACTGTCATGAAAACCATTCATAAAATTATCCTTCCCGTTTCGTTGGGAGCATTCGGGCTTATCATTTTCAATTCCTATTCAGTAAGAATTCCCAGAGGTGCCTTTGCCGTAAAGAATTTTGATCTTAAAAAATACCTTGGCAGATGGTATGAGATTGCCCGTTTTGATTACAGGTTCGAAAAAAATATGGATAATGTCACTGCAGAATATTCGTTGAATCCGGATGGTACTGTTCAGGTTAGAAATAAAGGGTACGATTACGGTAAAAAAGTATGGAATGAATCTATCGGGGAAGCTAAATTTGTAAAAGATCCTACAGAAGCCCGTCTGAAAGTTTCATTTTTTAAGCCGATCTGGGCCGGTTATAACGTTATAGATATTGATGAAGACTATCAATATGCGCTGGTAGCTGGCAGCAGTTTAAAATATCTATGGATTCTTTCCCGTACTACCAATATTCCGGAAAGTATCCGTCAGCGTTTTCTTCAGAAAGCAAGAAAAATTGGTTATAATACCAATGAACTCATCTGGGTGAAACATAATTAATAATAAAAATACAAAAGGGCAAAATTGTACAATTTTGCCCTTTCATACTTTTATCTTGTAGATATTAGCTTTTAATATACTCCTTCCATTCCTCAAAACGATGATCGATAACCTGCTTCATCAGATCATAGTTTTCGTAGGTATCCTCGATGTGATAGAAGGTTTCGTATTCATAGTCACTTTCCTCTGCTTTGGCATCGAAAATGTTCACATAATCATCAGCAAACGAACTGTGTCTGTTTCCAAAATCGGTTTCATCCGCATAATAATCTTTTGCAAAAAGATTTCCCAGTTCATTCAGATCATATTCAGAAAATTTTCCGTCACAGGAATCCATAATGAATTCCGCACCCGTAATTTCTCTTCGTTTTAATTTTTCAATTTCTTCTTCATGGTCTTCTTTCAGTTCATCAGAAATCATATTGTTGTGAATGCACCAGTTCAGGAACATTCCTGTGTGTGTTACCCCATTTTTCTGAGGAATTCCTTCCGGAAAATCACCGCCATAATGCCATGAAGCATCATCATATTTAGACATAATTTGTATTGTAGTTTTAAATATTTTCATCAAAAATAGAAAAAATCAATTTATATTGCCGCAGCCACAGAATTTTCCGTCATTTGCAGAGAATTTTTTTCAACAAAAAAACATATGGAAAAAGCTGTTCTGATCACCATTGGTGACGAAATCCTTTCTGGAAATACGGTAGATACCAATTCTAACTTTATTGCTGCCGAACTTAAAAACATAGGAATAAAAGTTACTCAGATTCTTACCATCTCAGACGAAATTGAAACCATTAAAAATGCATTGAGTATTGCTTTTGAAACCGGTGATTTAGTTATTACAACTGGAGGACTCGGGCCTACCAGAGATGATAAAACCAAAAAGGCGCTGGCAGAGTATTTTAATGATGAAATTGCTTTGGATGAGGTAACTTTCAATCATCTTAAAGGCTACATGGAAAGAAGAGGGCGGGCAGATATTCTGGAGAGAAACAGAGAACAGGCTTTTGTACCTACAAAATCTATTGTTTTTCAAAACCATTATGGAACTGCACCCTGTATGATGATGGAGCATAACGGAAAATTATGTTACAGCCTTCCGGGGGTTCCTTACGAAGTAAAACCGCTTATTAAAGATCAGATTATTCCTTATTTGCAGCAAAGATTCAGCCTTCATTACATTCATACCAGAATTGTTTCTGTAGTGGGAATTCCTGAGAGTATTCTTGCAGACAAGATCGAAGACTGGGAACTGGCACTTCCGGAAAATATTGCACTGTCTTATCTTCCGGTTGGAACACGGGTGAAGCTTCGTCTGACGGCTTCCGGTGAGAATGAAGAACAGCTGAAGCAGAGAACGGAAGAAGAAATTCAAAAATTGCTGCCTTTGGTAGAAGGTCATGTCATTGCAGTATCTGAAGATAAAATTGAGAATATTCTGGCAGAAATGCTTACTGAAAGGAATCTGACGATTTCTACTGCAGAAAGCTGTACAGGAGGTGAGCTGGCAAAAATGATCACTTCAGTTTCCGGCAGCTCAAAATACTTCCTTGGTGGAATGGTGGCTTATGCTACAGAGAAAAAGATTAAAATTTTAAATGTTTCCAGAGACACGGTAGATCAGTTTACGGTAGTGAGCGAACAGGTGGCACAGGAAATGGCAAAAGGATGCCAGCAATTGTTTGAAACCCATATTTCCCTTTCTACCACTGGAGTCGCAGGGCCGGGAAAAGGAGAAGATGGTAAAGATATAGGAACTGTTTTTTATACCATCAGGATCAATGATCAGGAGGTGACCTCCAAATTATACATGCCACATCTGGAAAGAGTAGATTTTATGGATTTTGTTTCCCAAAAGGTGATTCAGGATTTGGTAAGTCTTCTTATAAACAGTTAAATATGAGTCTGTTTTTTTAATTTTTTTTTAATTAATTTTTATACAGTTTTTCACACTTTTTGAAAGCCATTCAATAAATTTCAAAATCGTGGAAAATTCCAAACAGATTTTTCAGACCAACAGCAAGAAACGCTGGAAAAGTGTACAATGGGGAAGCCGTGTTTTTATCTTTATAGGAATACTGCTTCTGCTTGCGTTGGGTCTGATGATGACCCTGGACAGAAGTCCTAAAATCCCTTTTAAAGAAGACTATAAAGCTGTCATTACAGCCAATAAACCCTATCTTCAGGAGAATAAAATATCCAAAGAGTATAAAGGTTTCAGAAGCTTTATTTCTGAAAAAACAATCCATACCAACCTCGACAAAATTCAGAAAGCGAGAGCAGAAAGATATAAAAATCAGAACAGAAACTGGGCTCAGTTTCCAGGTGGAATCCGGTCTGCATTCTATGTTGCATGGGATCCTCAGTCTCTGATGTCTCTGAAACGAAATATCAGACACGTCAATCTGGTTTTTCCGGAATGGTTTTTCCTTGATCCTAAAACAGGAGATCTGAAAACAAATGTAGATCCGGAAGGCTATAAAGTGATTAAAAGAACGGGAGTTGCTGCAATGCCGATGCTGAGCAATAATTCCAATCAGGAATTCCATTCAGAAGGACTGGTAAAAGTTCTTAATGATCCGCAAAAAAGAACGCATCTGATTCAAAAGATTACTCAGCAATGTAAAAAATATAACTTCAAAGGAATTAATATTGACTTTGAGGATATGAACCTGAACTCTGATGAAAATCTGATTGCCTTTATGAAAGAACTGTCAGAGACCTTCAAAAAAAATCAGTTATTGGTTACCATGGATATCATGACGGATAATGATGATTATAACATCCCAAGATTAGATCCTTACGTAGATTACTTTGTACTGATGGCTTACGATGAATATTCTGCAGGAAGTGATGCCGGGCCGGTTTCTTCACAAAAATGGATCGAAGAACAGACAGGAAAAATTGTGAAGCAGACCTCTCCTCAGAAAATCATTTTGGGATTAGGAGCGTATGGCTATGACTGGAGTTCCAATAAAGATGACAATACCTCCGTTACCTACATGCAGGCCATTACCAAAGCCAGCGCCAGTAAAGCGGTAATTGATTTTAATGACAATACTTTTAATTTAAATTATTCTTACACAGATTCTAAAAATCTCACCCATACCGTATTTTTCAATGATGCAGCCTCCATTTTTAATACAATGCGTTTCTCCTCAGAATATCCATTGGCAGGAACGGCACTCTGGAGACTGGGAAGTGAAGACAGCAGAGTATGGAATTTTTATGATAAAGATCTTACGTTTGCAGGACTTTCCAAACTGAATTTGAAAACACTGGAAAATGTAAAAGGGCAGACCATGGTGGATTACATCGGAGACGGAGAAGTGCTGGATGTTCTGAATACTCCTCATGACGGAAAAATCGCGCTGGAAATTGATCCGAAAGAGAAAATTATCACAGACGAAAATTATATCACGTATCCAAGCTCTTACGAAGTGAAAAAATATGGAAGTGCCCCACAAAAAGAATTGGTGCTTACTTTTGATGACGGTCCGGACGAAACATATACTCCGCAGATATTAGATGTACTGTCCAAATATCATGTTCCGGCAGCATTCTTTTTAGTAGGATTAAATGCCGAAAAGAACCTTCCGCTTGTTAAAAGAATTTACAGAGAAGGACACGAGATCGGAAACCACACCTTTACCCATGAAAATGTTGCGAAAGTAAGTCCGGAAAGAGCTTTACTGGAACTGAAACTAACAAGATTACTGATAGAATGCGTGACAGGGCACAGCACAATTTTGTTCAGAGCTCCCTATAACGCAGACTCTGAGCCTACCACTTCAGAAGAGATTATTCCGGTGGCTTTGGCAAGACAGCAAAACTATCTTGATATCGGTGAAAATATTGATCCTGAAGACTGGCAGCCTGGAATAAAAGCAGATGAAATTGTAAAACGTGTAATGGCAGGAGTCAAACATGAGAGAGGAAATATCATTCTTCTTCATGATGCGGGCGGCGATACGAGAGCAGAAACGGTGAAAGCTTTGAAAATTTTAATCCCAACACTTCAGAAACAAGGTTATCATTTTACCAACCTGACGAATATCTTGCATAAAAGCAGAAGTGAACTGATGCCGGCAGTTCCTAAAACAAAGTCGTATTACATCATGCAGCTGAACCTTGTGTTAGCGACCGTTATTTACGGAATAAGCCATTTTCTGGTGGCATTATTTACCATTTTCATTGTATTAGGTTTGATCAGACTGCTGCTGATGGCCTATTGGGCTTTTAAAGAAAGAAGAAAAGAAAAAAAACTGGGCGGATTTCCGGTTCTGGAATCCTATCCGAAAGTCTCCATTATTGTGCCTGCCTATAATGAAGAAGTAAATATTGTTTCTTCCCTTCAGAATTTGTTGAAACAGACTTATCCGAATTTTAATATCATCATGGTAGATGACGGAAGCAAAGATTCTACGTATGAAAAAGCAGTAGAAGCATTCCCAAATCACCCGAACCTGAAAATTTTCACTAAAAGTAATGGCGGAAAAGCAACCGCTTTAAACTTTGGAATTTCAGAAACTGATGCAGAATATGTAGTGTGTATTGATGCCGATACCAAACTTCAGCAGGATGCTGTAAAATATATGATTGCCAGATTTTTGAATTCAAATCCTGAAGAGAAAATAGCTGCTGTTGCTGGAAATGTGAAAGTAGGAAATAGAGTAAACTGGCTCACCAAATGGCAGGCTATAGAATATACAACAAGTCAGAATTTCGACAGGCTTGCGTATGCTCATATCAATGCTATTACCGTAATTCCAGGGGCTATCGGAGCCTTTAAAAGATCAGTGATTATTGAAGCAGGAGGCTATTCATCTGATACTTTAGCGGAAGACTGTGATATTACTGTGAAAATTTTAAAAGCGGGATACACGGTGGCCAATGAAAACAGAGCCATTGCAGTTACTGAAGCTCCTGAAACCGTAAAGCAGTTTTTAAAACAACGTTTTCGCTGGACTTATGGAATTATGCAGATGTTCTGGAAACAGAGACAGACTTTCCTTAACCCCAAATATAAAGGATTGGGACTTTGGGCAATGCCGAATATTTTATTATTCCAATACATTATTCCGTTTTTCTCGCCAATGGCAGACGTGATCATGTTCTTTGGAATTCTGTCCGGAAACGGAGACAAAATATTTACCTATTATCTGATCTTTCTTTTAGTGGATGCCTCATTAGCTTTAGTGGCATTCATTATGCAGCGGGAAAAACTGATTAACCTCCTGTATATTATTCCGCAGAGATTCGGGTATAGATGGCTGATGTATATTGTATTATTTAAAAGTTTAAGAAAAGCACTGAAAGGCGAAATGCAGTCCTGGGGATTCCTGAAAAGGACTGGGAATGTGAAAGAGATAGCAACTTCTTAAAAAGTTGGGAAACTTCTGCCTTCTATTGTCTGATTTTTCCAGTAAAGGTTTGGATCAAAAAAATGGGATCATGTAGCTGGAGGTTGTTTTATGACGTTCATAACCTCCAGCTTCCTGCTCCCAACTTCCCACTTAGGAGACTTTCATGTTATTTATTTAAATTTGTTTTATTGAAAAGTAACAAATTCGAAATAAATCATACATATTCTAAAAATTGTTATCATAATGAAAAAAATAACGCTTTCTTTGTTTTTAATAGCAGGGATCTGCACTCAGACTACGATGAGCGCACAAGCTAAAGCTGCTAAAGTAGCAGTGAATAACACAGATAAAGGTTTAGACCTTAGCTTGATGGACACTTCGGTGCGTCCTCAGGATGATTTTTACAACTATGTGAGTGGAACCTGGATGAAAACAGCCAAAATTCCATCTGATAAACCAACTTGGGGAAGCTTCAATAAACTGGCTGAGGATACGGATAACAATTCCATGACGATCCTGAACTCTCTTTTGAAAGATAAATTTGCTGACGGAAGTGAAGGGAAAAAGATCCAGGATTTGTATGCTACTTATATGAATATGGAGAAGAGAAATGCTGACGGAATTAAGCCTATTCAGAATAATCTGAATAAGATTGATGCGATTAAAAGCATGGCTGACCTTCAGAATTATCTGATTTCTGTAACGAAAGAAGGAGAAAACACTTTATACGGATGGGGAATTGATGCAGACCTTAAAGATTCTAAAATGAACGCTGTTTATTTAGGAAACGCTTCTTTAGGTTTAGGAAGAGATTACTACCAGAAAGTAAACGAGAAAAATACAGAAGCTATTGCTGAATACCAGAAGTATGTAGCTTCCATGTTAAAAGAATTAGGATATAAAAATGCTGATGAAGCAGCAAAAGGTATCGTTAATTTTGAAAAAAGCATCGCGAATACTTATCTGACAAACGAGCAGAGCCGTGACAACACTCTTCAGTACAACCCTAAAACAATGGCTGAGCTTTCTACTTTGGTAAAAGGAGTAGATATCCCTGGCTACCTTAAAAAAGTAGGAGTAAATTCTGACAAAGTAATCATCAGTGAATTAGGATACTATAAAGACTTTGATAAACTAATCAATGCTCAGAATCTGTCTGTGATCAAAGATTATCTTAAATTCCATATGATCCACGGAAGTGCTTCTTATTTAAGTGAAAACTTAGGAAACATGAAATTTGCTTTCTATGGTAAATATCTTAGAGGTCAACAAGAACAAAGAGCTCTTAACAAAAGAGGTTTTGAGTTGATTAATGGTACTTTAGGAGAAGCTTTCGGAAAACTGTATGTTGAAAAATATTTCCCTGCTGAAGCAAAAGCTCAGATGGTAGAATTGATCGATTATTTAAAGAAAAGTTTCGCAGTTCATATCAATAATTTAGCTTGGATGTCTTCTACAACTAAGGAAAAAGCAATGCAGAAGCTGAACAAGTTTACGGTAAAAGTTGCTTATCCGGACAAATGGAAAGATTATTCAAAATTAAATATCATTTCTGAAGCTAAAGGAGGAAATCTATATCAGAATCTTCAGAACATCGGTGAATGGCAGTACAACAAAGACTTAGCTAAAATTGGTAAGCCGGTTGATAAAACAGAATGGGGAATGACTCCGCAGACTGTAAATGCCTATTACAATCCTGTAAACAATGAGATTGTATTCCCAGCTGCAATCCTTCAGCCGCCATTCTTTAACCCTAAAGCTGATGCTGCTGTAAACTTCGGAGGTATCGGTGCCGTTATCGGTCACGAAATGAGCCACGGATTTGATGATTCAGGAGCACAGTTCGATGCAGACGGTAACTTGGTAGACTGGTGGACTCCGGCAGATAAAGCGAACTTCGAAAAAGCAACAAAAGCTCTTGCTTCTCAGTATGACAAATATGAGCCGGTAAAAGGAACTTTTGTAAACGGTACTTTCACAAATGGAGAAAATATCGCTGACTTAGGAGGGGTAAACATCGCTTATGACGCTCTTCAGATGTATCTGAAAGACAAAGGAAACCCAGGAAAAATCAGTGGATTCACTCAGGATCAGAGATTCTTCCTAAGCTGGGCAACAGTTTGGAGAACATTATCAAGTGAGAAATATATGGTAAATCAGGTGAAAACTGACCCGCACTCTCCGGGATATTTCAGAAGTTTCGGTCCGCTAATTAACGTTGATGCATTCTACAAAGCATTCGATGTGAAAAAAGGAGACAAACTATACAAAACGCCGGAAGAAAGAATCAAAATCTGGTAAAAATAACAACCGCTCAGCAATGGGCGGTTATTTTTTTAGGTAACAGGTGGTAGATAATAGGTAGCAGGAATAGGATTAGGGAATAGGGAATAGGGATTAGGGAATCGGATGATATATATTTGTCATAACGACTTCCATTATTCCCATCCTCTGGAGGGGTGTCAAAAATTCTTTGAATTTTTGACGGGGTGGTCTACAACAATCTCACTTTCCACCCACATTCCAAAAGACACCCAAAAACCTCAAACATTAAACATTAAACATTAAACATTAAACCTTGAATTTTCAATTTTAACCCATATCTCAATTATCATTCATAACATATCATTAAAGTTTGTATATTTGATAAGTTTGTGTAAAATCAAAAATTATTTTTAATGAAAAAGCTAAATATTGGAATACTTGCCCTTTCAGGTATTGTATTTCTTAATTCGTGTGGTGCAGCCAAGACTGCAGGGACGGAGAACAAAAAAGAAGCTACTGCTGTAGTGGCTGAACCGGTAAAAGAAGAAGCTAAAGAGGAGGGAATTAATTTATCGTATATGGATACAAGTGTCCGCCCACAGGATGACTTTTTTAGCTATGTGAACGGAAATTGGGTGAAAACGACTCAGATTCCTTCTGATAAAGCAAACTGGGGTTCTTTCAATGCTTTGAGAGAAAATGTGGATGATGCTTCACTAGATATATTAAACAAAATTCTTACAGAATCATATCCTGCAGGTTCAGAAGGACAGAAGATTCAGAATCTGTATGCTTCTTTTATGGATACCAGTAAGAGAAATGCAGAAGGTCTCGCACCGATTAAAGCTGATCTTGCCAAAGTAGATGCTATTAAAAGTCTTAATGACCTTCAGAAATACCTTTTGGAAGCTACAAGATTAGGAGACAACTCTTTCTACGGATGGAGAGTGGGCGCTGATATGAAGAATTCCAATATGAATGCAGTATATCTTGGCGGTCCGGATCTGGGATTGGGAAGAGATTACTACCAGAAAGTAAATGAAGCCAATACGAAAACATTGGCGGAATACCAGGCATATGTAGGAAAGCTATTTGGAGTTTTAGGATATAAAAACTCTCCACAGGCTGCACAGAATGTGGTAGACTTTGAAAAACAGCTAGCCAATTATTTATTGACTCTTGAGCAAAACAGAGATGCTAATTTAAGATACAACCCTAAAAATGTATCAGAATTATCCGGTCTTGTTAAAAATGTAGATCTTGCAAAATACCTGAAAGATGCAGGCGTAAATACAGACCGAGTGATCATCGGTGAACTGAAATACTACCAGAATATGGATCAGTTCATTACCCAGAAAAACCTTCCTTTACTGAAAGATTATCTGAAATATCACATCATCAATGGCAATGCAAGTAATCTGGATGATAGCCTGGAGCAGATCAGATTCGATTTCTATGCTAAATATCTACAGGGGCAGAAAGAACAGCGTCCAATGAACAAAAGAGGGCTTACCCTTGTCAATGGTGTTCTTGGAGAAGCATTCGGAAAACTGTATGTAGACAAATACTTCACTCCTGAAGCTAAAAAGCAGATGGAAACCTATATTGATTACCTTTTAAAATCATTCAAAACACACATCGCGAATATAGACTGGATGTCTCCTGAGACCAAAGTAAAAGCTCAGGAAAAACTATCCAAGTTTACCGTGAAAATTGCGTACCCGGATAAATGGAAAGATTATACTCAACTGAAAGTAGAATCTCCAAAACAGGGAGCAACACTGTATTCTAACCTTCAGAATGTAGCAGCATGGCAGTATCAGAGAAGTCTGGACAAAGTAGGAAAGCCTGTTGATAAAACAGAATGGGGAATGTCTCCTCAAACTGTAAATGCTTATTACAGCGGATCAAACAACGAAATTGTATTCCCTGCAGCCATTCTTCAGCCACCTTTCTATAATCCTTTAGCGGATGCAGCGGTGAACTTCGGAGGGATCGGAGCTGTTATCGGTCACGAAATTTCTCACGGATTTGATGACAGTGGTTCACGTTTCGATGGTGATGGTAACCTTAATAACTGGTGGACAGATGCTGACCGTAAAAACTTTGATGCGAAAGTAGGTCAGTTAGCCGCTCAGTACAGTGCTTACGAACCAGTAAAAGGAAGCTTCGTGAACGGTAAGTTTACAAGTGGTGAAAACATCGGTGACTTAGGTGGAGTAGCGGTGGCTTACGATGCGCTGCAGATGTATTTAAAAGATAAAGGAAATCCAGGAAAAATCAGCGGGTTCACTCAGGATCAGAGATTCTTTATGAGCTGGGCAACCGTGTGGAGAACAAAAGCTACCGATCAGTATATGATCAATCAGGTAAAAACAGATCCGCACTCTCCGGGCATGTTCAGAGCCTTTGGACCACTGGTAAATCAGGATTCATTCATCAAAGCATTTGATATCAAACCTGGAGACAAAATGTATAAAGCTCCTCAGGACAGAATAAAAATCTGGTAATTTTACCTTATAAATTGTTAGAAAAGAAAGAATCCGTCTCCCATTAAGTTGAGGCGGATTCTCTTTTTAATATTCTTTCTTATAATTCCGGAGAACAAACTTTATTCCGGTTTCTATAATGTCTCCCATCGTTTTACAATACTTGAAGTTGACATCATAAGTGAGCTTTTGTAACGCTGTCCTTAATTCTGTGACATTGGCTTCCGGTGCGATATTATCTTTTTTCATAATAGAAATAAGTTCATCAAATCTGTTTTGGCTGCTGGTCACTCTTTTTACGATTTGTGATCGTACCTCCTTACGGTATTGTTCTATAGAGCTGGGCTTCAGTTTTTCCAGTACCATATTGACCATTGGGCTGTTTTCTTTGAAATACTGCGGAAGATAAACTTTTAAATTCCCTTCATAAGTTTGCTGATCAAAATCAATGGGGCGAATTCTATAAATAACCTGGTCGAAATCATGTATAGGAATAACAACATAATTATAAGAACGCATGTCGCCAAGCAGGCCAATAAGACAACGCTCATTGAATTTCACAAATTCCTTGGAAATCTGTGCTTTTTCAAGTTCTGAGCAGCTGGATAAATGTTTCTGAATAAAAACATCTCCGGGAATTCCCAGAATATGTTCTTCAATCAAAGTATTTTTGTAAACCAGAAAGTTAATCCGGTTGGGAGAAAGCAGGTCTTCAAGTTCCAATCCGAATATTCGGGAAGCATCGGCCTGTTTAATATAAAAATAAGTATAATTATCGTTCAGTACATTTCTTACCCGGATCCGGAAAGGTTTAGAATTCCCGAAAGTACAAAAGTCAATGGTATCCACTTTCAGATAAGGTAAAGTAGCGATGTCCCCATCAGAATGAAGCAAGGTGTAAATCTTATTTAAATTGGCTTCTATTTCTTTAAACTCAAATTCAGGATATAACACCCCAAGCCACAAAGTATCTTTGCCTTCTTTATCCAGAATTCTCACACTGTCACTGAACCTTAGCAGATCTTCATACAGAAACTTGATCTTGGTAGTTCTGTTATATTTTTCCAGATACTGCTGTAATGCTTCTGAAACTGGAAATATGGGTTTTCTGAACGCTATTTTTACATCTTTCATGACATTGTTCACTTTGATTAAATATAAAGATTTTTTTTTGTAATAATTGAGGAATCCTTATTTTAACATTCATTGGATACTTTTGTATAAAAAATAAAGCGGACAAAATTTTATTTATTTTTTCTTGAATTTTTTTATTTATTTTTTCATAGCTTAGTGATATCGTAATATGGTGATTTTATGTTGAATAAATGTAGATAAATTTAGATGATCCAAGAAAAATCTTAGTAAAATTTTTTATGTTACAGTTTTTTTTTAAATTTAAACACTGGATTGGTAATTTATTTGATTCATCTGTAAATTACTCAAAGACAGATCCAAACCAGAATAAGAAATCTCAAAATAACAATAATATGGCAATGTTTAATTATGGTGTTGGCGGAAACGAAGTAAAAGTAGACGCTAATGAAGCTATTCAGGAAATACAGGAAAATAAATCACTGATAGTAAGCCAGCTTACAACAGAAGAGTCTTATACTCCTGAAATCGTAACAGGATTAAAAACAGTGGAAGACGTTTTCAAACATTTTCAGCCTTCAATATCGGTACAACACGAAACAGAAGACGGAGGAGTGGTAGAAGAAGAATTCCGTTTTCAAAACCTTGGAGACTTTACCCCTAAAAGCCTTACTCAGAAGTCAGATTATCTGCAGCAGCTGAGCATGGAACAGGAGCAGTACAATAAAATAGTACGTCAGCTGAAAACCAATAAAATTCTACGCAACATGCTGGAGAACGATCAGACAAGAACTGCGTTCATAGAAGTATTGAAAGAAGTGGCACAAGAACTTGAAAAATAATTAAAGACTAACATTAAATCATGGATAGCAAATTACAGGCACAAGAAAGCCAGCAGCAGGGGCAGCAGCAACACGCAGGGCAGCCGAAGGGCAACCCGCTTGCAGAGCTCAATAAAATGGGAGGATTTGGCTTTGTTGAATCCGTTGTAGACGGTATTGCCAATATGAACCCAACAAGAAAGGCAAGAAAAGAAATCTTCCTGAATGACAGCAATAAAGCAGACGAAAGAAAAGAACTTCTTCAGAAGATCAATCTTTGGGTAAACCTTTTAGAAGGGAGTGAATCTGCGGATAAAATGGCCGATACCTGCAAAACTAAAGCACAGCAGGCCGATCAAAACCTGAAAACAAACTTAAAAAATACACTGGATGCCGTTCGTCTGTTGGAAACCAACTACAGAACAGTAGCTCAATTCTACAAAAATACAGAATTGGATAAAGTGGATAACGTAAGTATCGTAAATGCAAGCCTTGAACAGGTTTCCGATTTGGATAACCCTTTGTTCATTGATGCAATCTCAGAAGAATTCAAAAATTATTACGACCGTCTTGACCTTAGAGATAACTACTCAATCCTTGCCATTCCAGGATATTTAGGATCTAACAAGGTGATCGAGAAATGGGCAAAAATCTGTAACGAAAACAAAGTTATGATGGTTACAGACTTCGCCAACCTTGATAAACCGGATGACGTTGTAGATTTATTCCACTCTGCAAACCTTACAGGAGGTGAGCTTCACAGAAGTAACGTTATTATGACGTGTAACTGGCTGGTAGGACGTGGGAAAGCTGAAGAAGTAGGGGAAGAAGAAAATGTAGAACTTCCACCTTCCACTTCATTAGCCGGAAAAATCCACAAAACACTGATGTCTCAGGTGGCAGCAGGTAAAAAACATGGTAATATCAACGAAGTAGACGCAGTAAAATTCGAATTGAAGAAAAGTGAAATTTCTCAGTTGGAAAAAATGGGTCTTGTCCCTATGGTAAACGAGTACGGAAAAATTATGGCTTTCTCAGCGAAGACCTTATTTACAGGAGACAATATCGGTCTTCAGACGTATTCCGTAGTTCGTGTATTCGATTATGTAACCAAAGTATTGCTTGACTTCCTGAACAGAAGAGCTTTCGAAAACTGGAATGCTAAAAACGAAGACGATTTGAGAAGACAGATTGTGACGTTCCTTGATAACATCAAAGGACCGGACAAATTGATCGAGAAATTCAAAATTGTTCGTTTTGAGCAGGATAGAGTAAACAAAGACAGAGTGTGGCTTGATATCCGTATGACCCCTTATTTCCCTACAAAAAGTTTCGTTATTAAATTGGACGGACACAAAGGAGATGACGGTAATGAATGGGATGCAGAATATACTCAGGAGTAACATCAACGTACTTTATATAACAAAAACCGATGCAATATTACATCGGTTTTTTTTCAACCAACACCTATGAAATTTAATATGAATAAGAAGCTTATTATGGGTTTACCTGCAATAATGATGGTACTTCTGATAAGCTGTGAGAAAAAATACCAAAGTCCAGGCACTTACGAAAATGATCTTTTCGCACAGGAACGTCAGGAAGGAAAAGCATACATCATGAATAGAGATGAATGTTTTGATGGCAGTGAACTCGTCCTTGCAAGTTCAGAGGTAAAATTAGCAGACAGTTCCAAAGGCCGGGGAAAATCATTCTTTCTTTATAAAGTAAAATCCGGAAAAGTATTAAAAACGGTAAGAGATTCTACTGTAGAAATGCCCATGATGTTTTTATCCCAATATAAATTAAAGATCAAAAATACCGATTCCATGTATGTTTATCTGAAAAAACTGGAAGGGTATCGTTTCATTGCCAAAGACAGGAATTTAAAATACCAATGGTTAAAAGCCGCGCCCGTATATTCTGTGAAAGCTGATAAATAAATTTTATCTTTGCAAAATATAAGATGCTTCCACTTAGCTTAGCATGACATTGTTAATACTAAGTGTTTTCAAACATAAAACAAATGTCATTGGGTTTTTAAAAGCAAAGCATCTTTTAAAAAGCAAAACAAAAATTTTTGGAGAAGGATAACCGAAATTCAGATTTTCTGCATATTGGCAGCAAAATCCTTGAATGGTATAAAAATAATGCTAGAGATCTGCCTTTCAGACAGACAAAAGATCCGTACAAAATCTGGATCTGTGAAATCGTATTTCAGCAGACAAGGATCAATCAGGGATTAAACCATTACAATAATTTTATTAAAAGATTTCCCAATGTAAAAACGTTGGCTGAAGCTGAAGAAAACGAAGTTTTATTGTATTGGAAAGGATTAGGCTATTATTCAAGAGCTATCAATATTCATAAAGCCGCCCAACAGATCATGAATGATTATCAGGGCGTTTTTCCGAATCAGTATGAAGAAATTTTAAAATTAAAAGGAGTAGGGAAATATACTGCTGCAGCTGTTTCGAGTATATGCTTCGGAGGGAAAATGCCTGCAGTTGACGGGAATTTTTACCGTGTTCTGAGCCGTCTTTTTGCTGATGATTTTGATATTTCAAATTCAAGAGCATTTACGTATTTCTCTGAACTGGCAGCTTTGGTAATGCCGGAAAATGTGGGCGATTTTAATCAGGCCATGATGGATATAGGGTCAGAAATCTGTAAACCCAAAAATCCATTGTGTGAAGAATGTCCTGTGAATAAAGACTGTCTTGCATTTTCTATGCAAAAAATGTCAGATTATCCCGTGAAAACTAAAAAAGTAAAGGCAGAAGATCTTGCTTTAACCTATTATTTTGTGCATAGAAACGGAAAGTTCCTGATCCGTCAGAGAACAGATGACTTCATATGGAAGAAATTGTTTGAGTTTGCGACAGCCATTTCTACAGATATGGAGCGTTTCATTACAGGCTCAAAAACAGTTACCCATAAGCTGACCCATAAGAATTTAACTATTGAAATATTGAATGTTGAAATCATTTCTGAGAAGATCTGGAACGATTTTATTGCTGAAAACCAGTACCTGATTACCGACGTTGAAGGTTCTCATGAAAAATCCTTTCCGAAGCCTCTGGAAAATTACATTCAAAACTCTCTGAAAGACTGAAATTTGTCTTCCGAAATCTGAAATCTAATTTGTACTTTTGCAAAATGATTAAAAAAGTCATTTTTATTTTTGTATCGCTGCTTTTAATTTCATGTGGAAAAGACGCTTCACCAAAACCTTATGGGGAGCTGCGTCTTGAATATCCTGCACCGAAATACCAAAAGTTTGAAAACAATTGTGCCTATACCTTTGAATATTCCGATTTTGCTTCGATTGCACCTGCTAAGAAACCTTGCTGGTTCTATGTGAATTATCCGAAAATGAAGGCTAAGCTTTTTGTTACCTATTACCCGATACAGAACGACTTTGCAGACCATATCAAGGAAGCTGAGAAAATGGTGTATGAACATACCATTAAAGCAAGTTCCATTGATACAAAATCCTTCGAATATCCTGAAAAGAAAGTTTATGGAAACTTCTATGAGCTGAAAGGCCAGAGTGCTTCCAATCTTCAGTTTTACATTACAGACAGTACGAAGCACTTCGTTACTGCTTACTTATATTTTAATACGAGACCGAAACCGGATTCTCTTGCGCCTGCAGTGAACTATATCAAAAATGATATGAAACACCTGCTGGACACTTTTGAATGGAAAAAATAATTACTTTTAATATACATTGAAAAATATATGAAACTTTTAGTTGTAGGAAGTGTTGCATTTGATGCAATTGAAACACCATTTGGTAAAACGGACAAAATTTTAGGAGGTGCTGCCACTTATATCGGGATCACTTCATCAATTTTAGGCGTTAAATCCGGAATTGTTTCTGTAGTAGGAGGAGACTTTCCACAAGAACATCTTGATATGTTCACAAACAGAGAGGTAAACATCGAAGGAATTGAAATTGTAAAAGAAGGAAAAACATTTTTCTGGTCTGGAAAATACCACAATGATCTGAATACAAGAGATACTTTGGCTACAGAAGTAAATGTACTTGAGAATTTCGATCCGAAAATCCCGGATTCAATGCAGGATGCCGAAATTTTATTACTTGGAAACCTACACCCTGGAGTGCAGCTGTCTGTACTTGAAAAAATGAACAACCGTCCTAAGCTGGTTATCCTTGATACCATGAACTTCTGGATGGATTCTGCATGGGATATCTTAATGGATATGATTGCAAAAACAGACGTTATTACCATCAATGATGAAGAAGCAAGACAGCTTTCAGGAGAATATTCTTTGGTAAAAGCGGCTAAAAAAATTCACACAATGGGTCCTGAGTATGTGATCATCAAAAAAGGAGAGCACGGAGCTTTACTTTTCCATGACAATAAAGTATTTGCTATCCCGGCACTTCCGTTAGAAGATGTTTTCGATCCAACAGGAGCAGGAGATACTTTTGCCGGAGGATTTGCTGCTTATCTTGCTAAAAAAGAAAAAATTGATTTCGATACGATGAAATCTGCACTTATTGTAGGATCTGCAATGGCTTCTTTCACTGTAGAGAAGTTCGGAACTGAAAGAATAGAGGAAGTAAGCGAAGCAGATATGTTCAGCAGATTGAGACAATTCAAAGAATTAACGACATTTGATGTTGAACTGCAGTAAATAAGTCTTTTTAAGAAATATTTATAATAAAAAATTGAGTGTAATTCGTTAAGAATTCTAAATTTGCAACTTGTTAAAATAGTAAAATGACAAATAAACTAAAAATCACTTTTCTTCTTGGGATTTTCATCATGATATTCTCTTCAAATATGATGAATGCCCAGCTAAAACAAGGAGATTTGGTGGATGGTATTGCAGCTGTTATCGGGGATGAGATTGTTTTGGAATCTGATGTAAACGAGCAGATGAATTATGGGAAACAACAGGGAGCTGCGAATACAGACAAATGTGAGTTCCTGGAAAACCTTATCAGCAACAAGCTTCTTGTATACGAAGCAAAAAAAGATACCTTAATTGAAAACCGTTCTGCAGCCATTAAGGAACAGGCTAACGCAAAATACCGCCAGTTGCTTTCTCAATTTCCGGATGAAAAAACATTGCTTGCCGCTTATAAGTTCAGAAACTCTTATGAGATGAAAAATGCTATCGAAAAGATAGACACAGACCAGTACTACGGACAGGCAAAATACCAGAGAATTACTGATAAAGCTGACGTTACTCCAAATGAGGTTACTGATTTCTACAATATGTATAAAACACAGTTGCCACAAGTAAAAGATGAGGTTACTTTAGCTCAGATTATGATCTATCCGGCACTTACGGAAGCTCACAAGCAAGATCTTATCAACAGATTGAAAAAGATCAAGCAGGATATTATTGGAGGAGAAACCTTCGAGAGCCAGGCAAGAATCTATTCTGAAGATGAAGGATCGGCTGCTAATGGAGGATTGTATAAAAATATCAATAAAGGGCAGATGGTTAAACCATTCGAAGCTGCTGCATTGAACCTTCAGGAAAATGAAATCTCAGATCCTATCGAATCTGAATTTGGTTTCCATATTATTCAGTTATTGAAAAGATCAGGTAAAGTATATGATGCAAGACACATCTTGTTAAAAGCTACACCTACTGATGAGGAAATTAAAACAGCAAAAGCAAAACTAGACAGTATTAGAGGTCTTATTTTGAATGGCAAAATGACATTTAAAGACGCTGCTTTTAAATTCTCAGAAGATAAAAGAACAAAATTCAACGCTGGAATAGTTCCTGGAGCTGATGGTTCTGATAAAATCGAAAGAGAAAGTATTCCTGGAACAATCAGCTATGAATTGGCAGGATTGAACAAGGGAGACATCACTACTGCTTTTGAAGATGAAGAAAACAAGAGAAAGCAAATCAAGATTATTAAAATTGAAGATGTGATTCCTTCTCACCAGATTACACTGGAAACAGATTTCAGCAGAATCAAGCAGATGGCGCTGAATAAAAAGAAAAGTGAAATGGTTGAAAAGTTTGTCAACTCTAAGTTACCGACAACTTTTATCTCCATTGACGGACGTTACGACAGCTGTAGCTTTAAGTCTAACTGGAAGAAACAATCCTTGACAAAATAAAATCAAAACCTTCAGAATTTCTGAAGGTTTTTTTTATGATAAAGCTTTAAAACCTGAATGGGAATGATAGAAAATATTGACATATTCTTCCCTGAAAACCATTGTTTTTAGTATTTTTACGCATGAGCAATTTTATAGATTTCAACGCTGCAAAAAAACTTCATGATATGGAGGCAACACAAAATAGAATTTCACACCTTTTTAATATTAAATATCCAATTATCCAGGCTGGGATGATCTGGCACTCGGGATGGAGACTGGCTTCTGCTGTTTCTAACTGTGGCGGATTGGGTATCATAGGAGCAGGAAGTATGTATCCTGACATTCTAAGAGAAAATATCCGGAAATGTAAACTGGCGACTGATAAACCATTCGGGGTAAACGTACCGATGTTATACCCTAATATTGAAGAGATCATTCAGATTATTCTTGAAGAAAGAGTGGAAATTGTATTTACGTCAGCAGGGAATCCTAAAACCTATACAGAAACCCTGCAGAAAGAAGGAATAAAAGTAGCTCACGTAGTTTCCTCTACCAAATTTGCTGTAAAATGTGAAGATGCAGGAGTGGATGCTATTGTTGCAGAAGGTTTCGAAGCAGGAGGTCACAACGGAAGAGATGAAACAACAACGTTCTGTCTTATTCCGAATGTAAAAAAACATATTTCTAAACCATTAATTGCAGCAGGTGGAATTGCCTTAGGCTCACAAATCAAAGCAGCCATGATTCTTGGAGCAGACGGTGTACAGATCGGTTCCCGTTTTGCTGCCACTACAGAAGCAAGTGCTCATGAAAACTGGAAAAAGAAAATTACAGAACTACAGGAAGGAGATACTCATCTTACCTTGAAAGAACTGGCACCTGTAAGAATGGTGAAAAATAAGTTCTTCAATGAACTGGAAGATATCTACCTGAATGGAAGAGATAAAGAAGCCTTAATTGCTTCATTAGGAAGAGCAAGAGCAAAACGCGGAATGTTTGAAGGAGATATGGAAGATGGAGAATTGGAAATAGGTCAGGTTTCAGCTCTGATTGATGACATTCTTCCGGTAGAAACTGTTTTCAGTCACTTATTAAAAGAATTTGAAGAAACGAAAATGCCTGTTTTTTAAAATATAATTATCTAATGGAAGGAAGAATAATTGATGTAAAGGGTAAAAAATTATATATAGAACACTATAATCCGTTTGAAGGCAGACCTACAATTATATTTCTGCATGATTCACTCGGTTCGGTACAGCTTTGGAGAGACTTTCCAGCTAAATTATCTGAAGCTGCACAATGCAATACGCTTGCTTACGATCGCTTAGGTTATGGAAAATCATATCCAATGCCTACTCATGAAAGACCCGTAAATTATATGGAGCTGGAAGCTGATCTGCTGAATGATGTATTGATTGAAATGAATCTTGATCATGTGATTCTCTTCGGGCATAGTGACGGGGGAACAATAGCTTTGATCACCGCTGCAAAATATCCCGAAAAAGTAAAAGCCGTTATCTGTGAAGCAGGTCATATTTTTGTGGAAGACGTAACTTTAAAAGGAGTCTATGATGCCTGGGAAGCTTACAAAACAACCAATCTTGCGGAACGTTTACAGAAGTATCACGGAGATAAAGTAGAAATGCTTTTCAAAGCCTGGACAGAAACCTGGACACGGGATGATTACAGAACCTGGAATATAGAGTATCTGTTGAAAGATATTAAAGCTCCATTGTTATTTATTCAGGGAGAAGCTGATGAATATGGGACGTTGGATCAGATGGAAAAAACAGTTAGTCAGGTAAGTGGAAGTGCTGAAAAATATATTATTCCCGCTATAGGCCATACACCACATAAAGAAGTTCAGAATCTGGTACTCCAAAAATCAGAAGGATTTATCAGAAATATTTGATAACTTTTCAGATGAAATCGTCAACTTTAAATAAAGAAAGAGAATACGTAAATATTCTCTTTTTTATGATTTAATTTTAATGGATCAATAATGGATCTGTAAGGCGGCTGATAGGCTGGAAACCTATAAATTGCAGGCTTGAAGAAACATAATGTTCTTTCGAAGGTTCTTCATGTACTAAACTGGTGCTCAAATATTTTTTATTGTCATCGCATAAGAGAGTGACTATTGTAGCATCCTGACCCATTTCTTCTTTTAGCATAATAGCGCCTATGACATTTGCTCCGGAGGAAATTCCAACTGCTAATCCCAATTCTTTTGCCAGTTTTTGCGCCACGATAATTGAATCTCCGTCATATGCCTGTAAAATTCTGTCAAGACGATCCAGTTTTACAATAGCAGGTATAAATTCATCAGAAATACCCTGAATACGATGAGATCCCGTTTTATAACCAGTGGATAATGTTGGGCTTTCAGCGGGCTCCAGAGGATGAATACGGGTTGCGGGGTTCAGTGAAAGTAAATGATTTCCCACCCCCATCACAGTTCCTCCGGTTCCTACTCCTGCAACGAAGGCATCAGTTGTTAAGCCAATAGAAGATAACTGCTTGCTTATTTCTTTTCCTGTGGTAAGTTCATGTGCTTCAGCATTGAATTCATTTTCAAATTGTTTTGGTAAAAATACACCACCTTTAGCAGCAAGTTCTTCACTGATCTGAATACTTCTAAGAAAACCTCCATCACCTTTACTTACAAGCTGAATGTCGGCTCCAAGACTTTTTATGATGTCCATACGCTCCTTACTCAGCCAGTCAGGCATTATAATTTTAACTTGGTGTCCCAAGGCTTTGCCTATTGCTGAAAATGCGATTCCGGTATTGCCACTAGTTGCTTCTATGATAATATCCCCAGGTAGGATATGACCATTTAAATAAGCTTTATAAAGAATATATAGAGCCATCCGGTCTTTTATACTGCCCGTAAGATTGAAATTCTCACATTTAACATAAATTTTGTCTTGTTTGCCTTTGTACTTATAATGAAGTTCCAACATAGGTGTATTCCCTACAAGATGCCATAAATGATTAAACTTATTCCTCAGCTCTGGAGATAAGCAGGGATCTACAATAATTTTTTCTGTTTTCATTTGTTTTGAATAAATTTTTGTCAAAATTATTTGTTTTTAGTTTTATTTCAAATATTTATTGTAAAACCAAGAAAAAATAATATAATTTATGGAATTGTTTTGTTTTTATTCAGAATAAGTTCTTATTTTAGAAGGAAATCAATAAAAATAAAAAATATGCCACTTGATGAAACAGATATTAAGCTTTTACGCATTCTTCAGACCAATAGCGCTATAAGTAATAAGGAATTAGCCTTTCGGCTGCACAAATCAGTTCCTGCGGTTCATGAACGAGTAAAAAAAATGAAGGCTCAAGGTTATATAAAACGAACTGTAGCTATTTTAGATAGAACCAAGATAGGGCTCTCTCTCATTTCTTTTTCACAGGTTTTCCTAAAAGAACATACTGGTGAAGTATTAAATGAATTTGAGAAAGAAGTAATTAAATTTCCAGAAGTAATGGAGTGTTACCAGATTGCAGGTTCGTATGACTTTATTCTCAGAATTGCTACTAAAGATATGGAAGCGTATCACCAGTTTCTAAGGCATAAACTTTCTATGCTTCCCAATGTGAGTACTGTACAAACTTATTTTGTACTTTCGGAAGCAAAAAGCGAAACGGCTTATCCGTTATAAGAGTAAATTGATATTGAAAGTAGCTGTCCCTTGAAGTAATGTAAAGATATACTATTACAGCAATAGGATTTCTGCTTTTATATTTTCTTTTGACTGAGTTTCATATTTTTCCTTAAAATATTCTGTTTTAAAAATACTTTCAAGTTCAAGAAAATGTTTAAGGACTTTTTTTCGTCCCGGTTTATACAAAAAATCAGGGTAAATAGAATATTCTCTTCGGATATTTTGAGTGTATTCCATATAGGTTTTAAAATCTTTACCCAATACGGAAAGATCAGCATCCAAAAGATAATTGGTGTCTGCATGATCAGACTGCTGGTGAGATTTTGTCGCCAGAATCTGCTCCGAAATAATTGAGATTTTATCGTTATTTACATGAATTTCAGAAAGTCTTTTCTCTGCTTTAACAGCACTTTTCTCTTCATTAGATTTGGATGTCGCATCGTAGATAATATCATGATAAAATACAGAAAAGGAAACGGCCGTAAAATCTGAAATATTCGCCTTCACTGCTTCAAGTTCATGAAACATATTTTCAAGATGAAAAAGATTGTGATAATGTCTGCCTTTTTCAGAATATCTGGTTTCAATCTCCTTCCAAAGACTGTTAATCAACTGCAGATCGTTGGTAAGCGAAGAACAAAGCTGTTCGAATTGCTGATTCAGATTCATAAAAAGAGGGATAAAAAAAGGAACTTTTAAAAAGTTCCCTGATTTGCTTCCAGAACAGCCTTCAGCTCAGCCCAGCCTCCGCCGTTATAACCGTCCTTTAATCCTTGAGCAGTAAGATAATCCAATGCTTTTCCGCTTCTGTTTCCACTTCTGCAGAATAAGATAACCGGCTTTTCAATAGATAGAATCTCATCTTGTCTATCTTCTACTTCACCTAAAGGAATATTCTTAGCACCATCTATATTACCGTCCATTTCAAGCTCCATTGGCTCGCGAACGTCAATTAATTCATAGTTTCCTGATTGTATTACTTCTATTAAAGACATAGTTGTTGGTTTTAAACATTAAATTAGAAACGAAATTACGCAATTTTTTTTTGAAAAAAATCCTAATGAAAACATAATTTTTCAGAAAAGAAGCTGGGTAGAAGTTATAGATCAGGGGAACTTCTGCCAAAATCAGAAGATTGATAAAATAATCTTAATTTTGCACTGTGAAATTATGAATGCAGCTGCTGAAAAATATTCCCAACTGATAAAGTCCAAGGCAAAAAGTTTTGGGTTTCAGAATTGTGGTATTTCCAAAGCTGATTTTCTGGAAGAAGAGGCTCCCCGCCTCGAAAAATGGCTCAAGAATAATTTTAATGGCGAAATGAAATACATGGAAAACCATTTCGACAAAAGACTTGATCCACGCCTTCTCGTAGAAGGTTCAAAATCTGTAATTTCACTTTCTTATAACTATTTTCCCGAAGAAAAAATTTCAATTCTGGAAAACTATAAGATTTCAAAATATGCTTATGCAGAGGATTATCATGAAGTAATCAAAGAAATTCTCCGTGAGATGGTAGCTGAGTTACAGGAAGAAATAGGAGAATTCGGATTCCGGGTTTTTGTAGATTCTGCACCGGTTCTGGAAAGAGCCTGGGCGAAAAAGTCAGGAATAGGCTGGGTAGGGAAAAATGCCAACCTCATTACCAAACAAAGCGGTTCTTTCTATTTTCTGGCTGAAATTATCTGTGATCTGGAACTTATCCCGGATCATGCGACGACAGATCACTGCGGAAGCTGCCGTAAATGTATTGAAGCATGTCCCACAGATGCTATCGTTTCTGAAAAAATTATTGATGGAAGCCGCTGCATCTCGTATGCAACCATAGAACTGAAGGATGAGATTCCCAGCCATTTTAAAGATAAAATGGAGGACTGGATGTTCGGTTGTGATATCTGCCAGGACGTATGCCCGTGGAATAGATTCTCAGCGCCTAACAAACAAAGCCGATTCCAGCCTAATGAAGCGTTAAAAAACTTCAAAAAAGGAGAATGGAAAGAAATCACTCAGGAAATTTTCTCAGAAATCTTCAGAAAATCACCTGTGAAACGCACCAAATTTGCAGGACTGAAAAGAAATATTGAGTTTTTACAGAAGTCTTCTGACTGATTTTTCTCTGAACTTTCGGTGACAATCCCTCCTTTGGAATTTTTTGTAGTTCCAAACTAAAGCTGATAATCGACCATTCCTTAAATTTTTCGCTTTAAGGAGGTGAAAATTTATTTCAATAAGTTTCTTGAAAAACCTTTCCTATAAAGAAAAATTGATTTCCAGGAGATTAAAATCTCACCGAAAATCAACGTTTTTTCTGTACTCTTTTAGGAGCTGTTTTTACTCTTACTTTAAATCTTTTTTGGGATTTAGTATTTTTACGCATATTTGTGAATATTTCGTAACTAAATATAGCCATTTTTTCGATTAAAACAAATACTTTTACTAAAAATTAAAGATTAAATTTTATTAAAAAACATGACTGTGAAATCGATATTAATGTATCTCCTGAAAGTGATAGGAATTATTTTAGGAATTGTGATTATTTATGTAATCCTCGGGCTGCTGATTCCCTATATTCCTGTTTCTGCAAAGGATGACGGACAGAAGAAGGAAATTCCCATCTACATTTATACCAACGGGGTACACACAGATATCGTAATGCCTGTGAAAAACGATCTGCAGGACTGGAGCCAGAAAATTCCTTTTGCCAATACAAAATCAAAAAAAACAGATTATCAGTATATCGGAATAGGATGGGGCGATAAAGGGTTCTATCTTGATACTCCAACCTGGGCAGATCTTAAGTTTTCGACAGCCGTAAAAGCCGCATTCTGGCTAAGCGATTCTGCCATGCATTGTACCTATTATAATACAATGAAAGAAGGAGATGACTGCAAAATGATTATGATCAGCAGAAGTCAGTATCAGAACTTAGTGAAATTTGTAGAAGATAAATTTGACAGAGATCAGAACGGAAACTTCATGTTAATCCCTACAAATGCGGTGTACAGTGACAACGATGCCTTTTATGATGCCAAAGGAACTTACAGTTTTCTTTACACCTGTAATACATGGTCAAATAATGCTTTAAAAGCAGCAGGACAGAAAGCTGCACTTTGGACACCTTCAGATTTTGGAATTTTTCAACACTATAAATAATACATGAAGAAGGGTTATCTGTTTCTCATCATCTTTTGGATAGGTTCATGTTCACAAGAAAGAAAAAATAATACAATAAGAACTGTTGAAACACCTGTAGTTGTAGAAAAGAAACCTGAAGCAGATCTTTCTAAACTAAAAATAAAAGCGGAAGAAGCGTTGGCGTTCTGTACTTCAAAGAACCTAAACAAAGATTTCTGTATCCTTATTGATATGAGCCTTCATTCAGGTGTTAACCGTTTTTTTGTTTGGGATTTTAAAAGTAATAAGATCTCAAAAAAATATCTGGTAGGCCATGGCTGCGGTTCCAATTCATGGAGTAAAGACAATTCTAAAGCGGATCCTGGATTTAGCAATGAAGACGGAAGTCATCTGTCTTCATTAGGGAAATATAAGCTTGAAGGAAGAGGGTACAGTGATTGGGGAATTAATATAAAATACCTGATGCACGGCCTTGAAGAAACCAATAGCAATGCTTTGAAAAGATTTATTGTCTTTCATTCCTGGAATCTGATGAGCGATCATGAAACTTTCCCGAATGGATCTCCTGAAGGATGGGGCTGTCCCACTGTTTCCAATAATGCGATGAAGGAAATTGATCCTATGATTCAGAAATCCGGAAAACCTGTATTAATGTGGATCTATAATTAAATCTTTGTCATACATTTGTTTCTTAACAGTCATGTAAACTGATTCCGTCTTATGAAACATACCCTTTTCCGTGAACAACAACTCAACTGTGATATAGAAACTGCATGGAAATTCTTTTCCTCAGCAAATAATCTTTCAGAGATCACCCCGAAAGATATGGGCTTTATTGTTTTAACGGAAATGGAAGATGATGAAATCTATGAAGGAATGCTCATCGACTATTATGTCTCTCCATTGTTGGGGATTAAAATGAAATGGCAGACCGAGATTACCCACGTTGATTTTCAGAAAAGCTTCATCGATTTTCAGAAAAAAGGGCCGTACAAATTATGGAATCATCATCATGAATTTATTCCCAATGCAGAAGGTGTTCTGATGAGAGATACTATAGATTATGAACTTCCTATGGGCTTTTTAGGTGAAATTGCTCACCGCCTTTTTGTCCGAAAGAAACTGGAGCATATTTTTGATTATCGATTCAGAGTACTTAGTAAACTATTTTAATCATTCAATAGGAACGGGCTTTAGCCCGTTAATAATAAACCAAACATCTGGCTTTAGCTAAAACTTTTAACGATTCTAGTTGGATTCCTATAGAATCACACACCACATGAATAGACTTAGCATCCTCTTTGTCACTCGAAGTAATCCAAATTCCAATTAATAGAATTATTAATCGATTGTTTAAGTTTTTTTAACAGTTCCAGGGCTGGATTTCCCGGTAGAAAACCCTATTTTTGCAGGATTATCGTTTTTACTGAAAAACTAATGTGTTCTGTTTGACATGGCAAGTCTGAGGTCATTTTTCTTATTCTATATCATACTGGTTTTTTCCCTTTTCAATTCGAATTGGGCAGAAAAATCGTTGCAGAATATTCCTCATGTTCCGCCTGTAACAAATATTCATGTTCTTGATGTTTACGAAGAGGCAGATATGAATACGCATGCATTGCCTGCTGCTGCTAAAATTGTAAAACATTCAGTTAAAAAAAATGATCCTGCAATAGCCGATTTTTCAGGAATTTTAAAAGTTATTCCAAAAGTTACGCTTCCTGAAATCGCAATTTCTATTATTTGTGGAGTTAAATCCTTTCTCCATCTCCTTCAGTTGTACTAGGCTTAAGTTATTGAATGCCAAATCATTTTAACGGAATTTTATAACTTAAACATTTAAAAATGTATTTTAAAACTGTAATAATTTGCCTTATGGCAACATTATTGGCTGTGTCATGCAGTAAAGACAAAGAAAAAAATAATCAGAAAGATAAAGAAGTTCCCATACTGGAAATCAAAGAAAAAGATACATTGGTGAGCAACCAGTTTGTGACTGATATCCAGGCTAAAAAAAATGTAGAAATGCGTTCGAGGATCGGAGGCATCATACAGCATATTTATGTAAATGAGGGACAATTTGTACATCAGGGGCAGGCTTTATTTAAAATCAATGATGCTGAACTACAGATGGAACTTCTGAAAGCAAACGCTGCATTGAAGCAGATGGAAGCAGATGTTCGTATAGCAGAAGTAGAGCTGAAGCAGATTCAGAGTCTTCACGCTAAAAAGTTTGTTGCCAATAACGAACTGGAAATGGTGAAAGCCAAACTGTCCTCTGCCAAAGCAAAACATGCATTTGCTGATGCAGAAAAGAGAACCGTTCTTCAGAAAATAAGCTTTACAAAAATTACAGCGCCTTTTGACGGAGTGATTGACGTAATTCCCCATAAAGACGGAAGTTTGGTGGAAAATGGAACCCTATTGACCACACTTTCCCAATTGAATGAAGTGTATGCCTATTTCTCTATTCCTGAAAACTTATATTTTGAGCTTTTGGCCAACGATAAAATCGGTAGTCATCAAAAGATTGAACTGACTCTTCCCAACGGGGTTAATTATCAGTTCAACGGAGCTTTAAAAACAGCAGAAGGAGAAATCGACAGAACCACAGGTTCCATCCGGTATAAAGTGCTTTTCCCAAATCCTGACCGTTTAATTAAACACGGAACTTCCGGGAAACTTATTATTTCTGAACAACAGAATAACGCGATTCTTATTCCGCAAAAATCTACCTTCTCCATTCAGGACAAGACTTATGTTTTTGTAGTGGATAAGCAGAATAAAGTGAAAATGACCAATATTAAGATCGGTACTACATTAAGAGATTCTTATATGGTGGAAAGTGGTCTTAAAAAAGGAGATTTAATCATTTATGAAGGGACTCAGTCTTTGAAAGATGGTGATATTATCAAAATCAAAAAGAAGTATTAACCTTTCATAATCTTTAAATCAATTAACTATGGTAGAAATGTTTATAAGACGAAAGGTTCTTTCGTTGGTTATTTCCATATTATTTGTTCTGCTGGGAATCATGGCTTTACTAAAGATGCCAATCACTCAGTTTCCGGATATTGTTCCCCCTTCAGTAACCGTTACTGCAAAATATACGGGAGCGAATGCTGAAGTATCTGCCAATGCGGTAGCCCTTCCTCTGGAACGTGCCATCAATGGAGTACCGGGGATGACTTATATGTCAACGGTAACTTCCAATGACGGTCTTACCCTTATCCAGGTTTTCTTTGAAGTAGGAACAGATCCTGATGTAGCAGCAGTAAACGTTCAGAACAGAGTGACCACTATTCTTGATGAGCTTCCTGAAGAGGTAATCAGAGCCGGTGTTACCACTGAAAAAGAGGTGAACAGCATGCTGATGTATCTCAATATCACAAGTGCTGATCCGAGTCAGGATGAGCAGTTCATTTATAACTTTACAGATATCAATGTTCTTCAGGAGCTGAAACGTATTGATGGAGTAGGGCGTGCGGAGATTATGGGACAGAAAGAATACTCCATGAGAGTATGGCTGGATCCACAGAAAATGGCGGCTTACAATATTTCTGCGGATGAAGTGATCACTTCCCTCCAAAAACAGAATATTTCCGCAGCACCCGGAAAAGTGGGTGAAACATCTGGAAAAACTTCCAGCCAGCTTCAGTATGTAATCAAATATAAAGGAAAGTTTTTTGAGCCTAAACAATATGAAGAAGTTCCCATCAGATCTGATGTGGACGGAACAATCTTAAAGCTTAAAGATATTGCGAAAGTTGAATTCGGTGCTATGAACTACGGAATGGTTTCCAAAACAGACGGAAGACCTTCTGCATCAATCATGATGAAGCAGCGCCCGGGTTCCAACGCTTCCGAAGTGATTGAAAGTGTAAAGGCAAAAATGGAAGAATTAAAAGTCACCTCTTTCCCTCCGGGAATGGAATATAACATGGCTTATGATGTTTCCAGATTCCTGGATGCTTCCATCAGTGCGGTATTGACAACCCTTATTGAAGCCTTTATTCTGGTAGGAATTGTAGTATTTATCTTCCTTCAGGACTGGCGTTCCACATTGATTCCTGTATTGGCTGTTCCGGTGGCATTGGTAGGAACTTTTGCTTTCATGAATATGCTGGATTTCTCGGTTAACCTTTTAACGCTGTTTGCCCTGGTGCTTGCGATAGGTATTGTAGTGGATAATGCTATTGTCGTCGTTGAAGCCGTCCACGTTAAAATGGAAGAAGGAATTAATGCCATGGATGCCACCATCAGCGCAACCAAAGAAATTGCAGGAGCGGTAGTGGCTATTACCATTGTGATGTCTGCGGTATTTATTCCTGTGGCGTTCCTTGATGGTCCGGTAGGCGTATTTTATCGTCAGTTTTCATTGACACTGGCAATCAGTATTGTGATTTCCGGAGTGAATGCATTGACGTTAACTCCAGCGCTTTGTGCAATTATTTTAAAACCTCACAATCATGATAAGAAGAAAACAATCATCGACAGAGCTTTCCAGAGTTTCAATACAGGCTTTGAAAGACTGACAAATGGCTATGTGGGAATCTTAACAAAGTTCGCAACAAGAACTACCGTAACTTTTGGACTGTTATTTTTATTTGTCGGACTTACTTTTGTGACCAGTAAATTCCTGCCAACCGGATTTATTCCCATGGAAGATCAGGGAATGGTATACGTAAGTGTGACTACTCCACAGGGAGCAACAGTAGAAAGAACAGAAAAAGTGCTGGATGAAGTGACGGTTATTGCCAAAAAAATTAAAGGCGTAGAAAATGTGACCACTCTTGCCGGGTACAGTATTGTAACAGAAATTGCAGGTTCATCCTACGGAATGGCGATGATCAATCTTAAAGACTGGAAAGAAAGAAATATTTCTGTCAATGATCTCATTACAGAACTATCAGATAAAACAAAGAGCATTGCAGATGCACAAATTGAAATTTTTGCACCGCCAACTGTGCCTGGTTTCGGTAATACCAGCGGTTTTGAATTACGTTTGTTAGACAGAACCGGAGGAACGATCGAAAATACCGATAAGATCACTAAAGATTTTGTGAAAAAACTGAATGATGCTCCGGAGCTGCAGAATAACTTCACCAGCTTTGATGCTACTTTCCCACAGTACATGATCAATGTAGATTATGATATGGCTGCAAAGAAAGGTGTATCGGTAGATAATGCGATGTCCACGTTGCAGACCATGCTGGGATCTTATTACGCCACGAATTTTATCCGTTTCAGCCAGATGTATAAGGTGATGGTACAGGCAAGTCCTGAACACAGAGACACTCCTGAGAGTATTCTGAATTTATATTTAAAAAATGACAAGGGTGAAATGGTTCCCTTCTCCACATTCATCACTATTGAAAAAGTATACGGACCTGAAGTACTGACAAGGTATAATATGTATATGTCTGCTATGATCAATGGAGAGCCTGCAGATGGCTACAGCTCAGGAGATGCTATTGCAGCTGTAGAACGTTTGGCCAAAGAAACACTGCCCAGAGGATTTGATATTGAATGGTCGGGGATGACAAGAGAAGAGATTTTATCAGGAAACCAGACTGTTTATATCTTCGCAATCTGTCTTTTATTCGTCTATCTTTTATTGGCGGCACAATACGAAAGTTTCCTTCTTCCAATGCCTGTATTATTAAGTCTTCCGACAGGAATCTTCGGTTCTTATATCGCTTTGGTACTGATGGGATTGGATAATAATATTTATGCACAGGTAGCATTGGTCATGCTGATTGGTCTTTTAGCCAAAAATGCTATTCTGATTGTAGAATTTGCAGTGGCAAGAAATAAGCAGGGATTTGATATCATTCCGGCAGCTATTGAAGGCGCGAGACAACGTCTGAGACCCATTCTGATGACTTCTTTTGCATTTGTGGCAGGACTTATTCCGTTATGTATTGCATCTGGTGCGGGTGCGATAGGAAACCGTTCCATTGGTACAGCGGCGGCAGGAGGAATGCTGATTGGAACCATCTTCGGATTAGTAGTCATTCCGGGGCTCTATATATTCTTTGCAAAACTTGAAAATAAGAAGAAAGATGAAAAGATTAAATCATAGAAATATAATATACGGAATAGCCTCACTAAGCCTTATTTCATGCGCTGTTCCCAAAGTAACAGAGCTCAAAAAAGCTCAGGAATTCCCCAATGAAATCATCAGAAACGATAAAAATAAAAATCCGGATGAATTTCAGCAGATTAACCTGAAGGCTTACTTTACAGATCCGCAGCTGCTGGAACTTTTTGATAAAGTAGTTCAGGCAAACCCGGATTTCCAGATTGCCCAGCAGAGAGTGGAAATTGCCAATAGTTTCCTTCAAAGATCAAAGATGGATCTGCTGCCTTCCCTTGAGGTGGGAGTAGAAGCTTCTGGTAACCGCTACGGAAAATATACGATGGAAGGAGTGGGAAACTATGATACGAATCTCTCACCCAATATTACGGAAAATCAGAAAATCAACAGAGATTTTACCCCGAATTACTGGCTGGGAGCAAGAAGCAGCTGGGAAATTGATGCCTGGGGAAAACTGAAAAATAAAAAAATCGCTGCCCAGAAGAAATATCTGGCTTCCACAGAAGGATTAAGGCTGCTGCAGGTGGAGCTTTTCACTGATATTGCCAATCTATATTATCAGTTGGTAGCCTTAGACAACCGTCTTGCCATTTATCAGAAGAATTATAAGCTTCAGCAAAGAGCTTTTGAGATTGTTCTGGCACAACGTGAAGTAGGAAAAGCTACGGAATTGGCGGTGCAGCAGTTCAAGGCACAAAATAACAACTGGCTGGCAGAAATTGAACACATCAGAGTAGAAATCGTTACGGTAGAACAGGCGATCACTACTTTGACAGGAAGCTATGGTGGAGAGGTAAAGCGCGGCAAAATATTAATGCCTACCAATATGGAAGTGTTGAATAAAGCCATTAATGTGGAAAATGTGATCCACTCCAGACCGGATGTTGCAGCTAATTATTATGTTCTAGAAGCTTCTCAGGCTGATGCGAAGGCTGCAAGAGCTGCTTTTTATCCAAAGATTGATCTGGGGGCCGGTTTCGGGCTGAATTCTTTTTCTGTGGAAACATTCTTTAAACCAAGCTCACTGGCAGGGCAGTTGTTAGGAGGATTGATGGTTCCGGTTTTCAATAAAGGACAGCTGAAATATGAATTTAAAGTAGCGAGCAAAGAGCAGGAAATCGCTTTTTTGAATTATCAGAAAAGTATTACGACTGCTTTTAATGAACTTCAGTCTATTTTGAAACAGACGAAGATCTATGAACGTGTTTTGAAACTGAAATCAGAAGAGGTAGGCTTTCTTGACCGTGGTGTTGAGGTTTCCAATGATTTGTATCTGACAGGTTACGCGAACTATTTTGAATTGATTAATTCTCAAAAAAGCAAATTAACGGCTGAACTGGATTTACTGCAGTTTCAGCATCAGAATACCAGAAATAACGTCCTGCTGTTTAAAGCACTGGGCGGGAAACTGGATTAATTTTTACTTTTTTTACGATGAAGAAGCTGTCTTTTAGGCAGCTTCTTTTATAGTATAATCAGATTTTACGGATTCCCGTAATGATAATTGAAATAATTCCAGGATCTTGCGTAAGAATCCAACTTTTACAAGTTGAGTTAACTTTTTTTATATGTCCCCAAAAAAAGAGACTGCCTGAAGGGCAGTCTCTTTGTATATGGTTTAAAATGTATCTACTTATCCTGCAGAAACATTTTATAAGTACCTATTATTTAACAAGCTGAATTTCAACAGCAGAAAATCCTTTAGGAGATTTCTCTTTTTCGAAAGATACTTTGTTCCCTTTTTTCACAGGCTCTGCACAGTTGTTGTTGTGGAAGAAGATATTTTCTTTGTTATTATCTTCAGTAATGAAGCCATATCCTTTTTCACTCAGGAAAGTAACAATTCCTGTTTTTCTTGGATCTTCTTCAATAATAGGTGCAGCACCCAATTGAATATCATCAAGGTTTACTTCCTGTCTTTGTTCAGGTGGAGTAGAAGTTAATCTTCCGAATTCGTCTACATACATGAAGACATCCTCCGCTCCTTTGTTGTTGTTCGTTTTACGTTCTTCGCGTCTTAGCGCCTTTTCTTTTTGCTTTTGAATTTTTTTCTTGAAATTTTCCTTTTTAGAAAAAGAATCTGCCATAAATTATTTTTAGTATTTAGTTTCTATAAATTAATTGGTTCAATCTGATCTGTTTTAGACCCTATAAAGCCTGGCTATGTTTTCTGTTTTGGATCATCCCAATCATACAGAGCTTTAAAATTCCGACAAGTATTGTTCTTAATAGAAGAATAAAAGTTAAAAAGATGGCTGCTCAAAAGGCAAAGACTGAATAAAAATATTCGGGTCGTTACAGAAAACAAAGTAGAGACTTGGTTTATAATGTACAAATATACAACAATAAAATGAATAATCAGGTTTTAAATGATTGATTATCAGAAATGGTTTTGCAGGATATGTTATGATCTGAGTGTAAGAGTATCAGGAAAGCGGTAATAATCCTATAAAAAATCCCCAGAAAACTGAGGATTATAAAAAAATATATTAAAAATGAAGTGGTGGTGCGTGATACGGGAGGAACGTATCAAATGTTATGCCTAAAATTGATGTGATTTTGGGAATTATACAAAAGTGTTTAACTAAAAAGGTTGGTCTCAAGGCGTATCTGGCTGGTAAATAGCATTCTATTGAGAAGCTATTGTTTACATAAAAAATAATAAATATTTCACCTTCAGTAGGAAATCCGAAATCAAAAAATCCCGAAAATTTCACCATGTTGTGGCCATTTTTATTATTCATCTTTGTCTCATTAACATTTAAATATAAAAAAACATGTCAACACAAAATGTAAAAGGGAAAGTTGTTTTAATTGCCGGAGGTGGTAAAAATTTAGGCGGATTATTAAGCAGGGATTTTGCAGCAAAAGGGGCAAAGCTGGCCATCCACTACAACAGTGAAAGCTCAAAAGCAGAAAGTGAAAAAACACTGGCTGAAGTACAGGCATTGGGAGCTGAAGCATTTCTATTCCAGGGTGACCTTACCAAAGTAGACCATATTACAAAGTTCTTTGAGGAAACGATTTCCCGTTTCGGAGGAATTGATATTGCAATCAATACCGTGGGAATGGTACTGAAAAAGCCATTTTCGGAGACTACAGAAGCAGAATATGATACCATGTTCAATGTCAATTCAAAATCTGCCTACTTCTTTTTGCAGGAAGCGGGTAAAAAGCTGAACGATCACGGGAAGATCTGTACCATAGTTACTTCATTGCTGGCGGCTTATACTGGACTGTATTCCACATATGCAGGAGCAAAAGCACCGGTAGAACATTTTACAAGAGCAGCTTCCAAAGAATTTGGAAACAGAGGAATTTCGGTAACCGCAGTAGCACCCGGTCCCATGGATACTCCTTTTTTCTATGGACAGGAAACCGATGATGCGGTAGCATATCATAAATCAGCATCAGCACTCGGAGGGCTAACGGATATTAAGGATATTGCTCCATTGGTAGAATTTCTGGTAACAGATGGTTGGTGGATCACAGGACAGACGATATTTGCTAACGGTGGATATACAACGAGATAGCGTATTGTAGAATCTATTAAAAAAGAAACTCACTGAAAAATAGCTTTCAGTGAGTTTTTTATGGTAAGACAAAGGAAAAAATTAAGTTGTTTTAATCTTTCCTTTCTCCAATATACTTTTAATGATAAAGAATAATCCAAGAAGAACAAATGGAATGCTCAGAAGCTGCCCCATATTCAAAATCATTCCGTGCTCAAATTCTACCTGATCCACCTTGATAAATTCAATCAGAATTCTCATAATAAAGATGAGCAGAATACTGATCCCAAAATAAAACCCTTTTCCGATTTTAAAAATATCTTTCCTATAAATAAGGTAAATAAATAAGAAAATAAGGGCATAAGAGATGGCTTCATACAGTTGTGCCGGATGTCTTGGAAGATCATCTACCTGACGGAAGATAAACGCCCATGGAACATCAGTAGGAACTCCGATGATTTCAGAATTCATCAGATTAGCCAGCCTGATGAAGGTTCCTCCCAACGGAAGTACAATTGCTATAGCATCCAGAACCGTCATAAACGGAATAGAAAATTTTCTCGCATATAAAAGAAGCATAATCACCAGACCGATACCACCACCATGGCTGGCAAGACCTGCAAATCCTGTAAAATGATAAACTCCGTCCGGTCCTTTCTGAATTGGTAAAAATACTTCAAGCGGATGTTGTAAATAATAATCAAAATCATAAAAAAGACAGTGTCCCAGCCTCGCACCCACCAAAATTCCTATAAGCGCATAGGAAAATAAAGCTTCATGTGCTTGTGTACTGAGGCCTTCTTTTTTATAAATACGTTTTAAAATATTTAGTGATAAAACAAGTCCTGTAAGAAATAATAATCCGTAATATTTTATAGGAAGTCCTAGGATATTGACGATTTCGGGATTGATATCCCAGTTGATATATAATAAATTCATTGTTGCAAAGATAAGAAAATAGGAATTTCCGGACAGAATGGGGTGGGTTTGTGGTTTTTTACTTTGATTTTTAAGGTGTTACAAATTGTTTGAGAACCCCTATCCGAAATAAGAATCAATATAATTTAAAATGATTCTTGATGAAATATTGGGTAACTTTAGTGTACCACCAAAATAAAAGTTATGCATCATCAGCTGGAGAAACATTATGTAAACAGAGTAGGCTGGCTTCGGGCAGCAGTATTGGGAGCGAATGACGGGTTGTTATCCACTACAAGTATCGTCATAGGAGTTGCAGCAGCAGAACCGGATCGGCATATGATTATTCTTGCAGCACTGGCGGGTATGATTGCCGGGGCAATGTCTATGGCAGCCGGTGAATATGTTTCCGTAAGTTCACAGGAAGATACAGAGAAAGCAGATTTGATCCGTGAAAAACGTGAGCTTGAACAAATGCCGGAGGTAGAACTTAGAGAATTGGCCAAAGTGTATGAAAAAAGAGGCTGTACCAAAGAAACAGCGATGCAGGTAGCTATTGAACTTACAGAACACGATGCACTGGGAGCACATGCCCGTGATGAACTGGGGATTAATGAGATAACACAAGCCAAACCTTTACAGGCAGCAATGGCTTCTTTCGGTTCATTTGCTGTAGGAGCTTTATTGCCATTTACCGTTTCTCTTTTGGCTCCAATTAAACAGATGGTGTACTTCCAATATGGGTTCTCCATCATATTCTTGATGCTTTTAGGAGCAATTTCAGCCAGGGCGGGAGGTTCAGGTATCAAAATAGCCGTATTGAGGATCTGTTTCTGGGGAACAGTGGCCATGGGAATTACCGCGTTAGTGGGAAGGCTTTTTGGAGTGAGTGTAGCATAAATCTTACTTATACATGAATAATTGTTAGGCAGTTATTAAGTATGGGTTGCAATTCCGTATTGCTTATACATTCATCTGGACAAGAATTTTTGATGACTTGGTTTTTCTTATTGATTTTCCGTTGTTTATTTTTAATGGTGTATATGTAATGTATGCTGGGTACATATTTGATGTATTGTTTTTCTTGTGTAAGGCTTGTTTTGTGTTTAGTTTTGACGAATCGAATTAGAATTATCGATTTCGATATTGTTATTATAATGCTTGAATAAAAACCTCTGATAATCAAAAGATTACAGGGTTTTTTTGTAGCATGGAACAGGTGCTTTATTCTTGTTTTTACAAATACCTTCAATGCTGTATTTTTAAACAGATGGGCTTTAAAAAGTAATGGAGAATTCCTTTTCATATATTCCTTCTTTTATACTTTTATGGATTTTTTATTTGTCTCTACATTAGCGGTGCAGGTTTGATGTATAACTGTCGTATTTATGATGTATCCTGATTTTGTTTTGCCTATTGGTTTGTGATTAATTTTGTCAAATCAAATGAATGTAAACAATAAAACTTTTTATGTATGAAAAAAAAACTATTACCATTGGCGATAGTTTTGCTGGGTTTTTGCAAAGCGTATTCGCAGATGGGTATTAATACGGCAAGTCCTGCTGCTACGCTGGATATCAATGCCAAAAAGGCTACCGGCACTTCTACCAGTGTAGACGGAGTTCTGATTACCCGGCTGGACCGGCAGAGAGCCCAAAGTATGACAGGAGTTCCTGCTTCCACTTTAATCTATGTCAACAGTATAGCTACCGGATCACAAGCGGGAACAGCAGTCAATATAGATGCTGTAGGGTACTACTACTATGACGGAACAGCGTGGGTAAAGCTGCATAATCCCACCAATGCAACAGCGGGTAATATCTACAATACAGATGGTACCCTTACAGGCAACAGAACAGTAACTCAAGGAGCTAACACCCTGGCATTCACGGGGACCCAAGCCAATGCATTTTCGGTAGATGGTGCTACCTTTTCGGTAGATGCAGCCAATGACCGTATAGGAGTGGGGACAACGACGCCCAATACTAAACTTACAGTGAGTACACCTGATGGTAGTTATGGGTTCAGTCATACCAATGGTACAGTAGATCTTAAGTCACATATAGGAGCAGGCATTGTTTCTTTTGGGAGTACTACTAATAACGATCTGAGATTGATGACCAATAACTTTCATAGATTGTCTATTACCTCAGCGGGAGATGTTGGGATTGGTACAAACGCGCCCAATACTAAACTTACGGTGAGTACACCTGATGGTAATTATGGGTTCAGTCATACCAATGGTACAGTAGATCTTAAGTCACATATAGGAGCAGGCATTGTTTCTTTTGGGAGTACTACTAATAACGATCTGAGATTGATGACCAATAACATTCATAGATTGTCTATCACTTCAGCGGGAGATGTTGGGATTGGTACAAACGCGCCCAATACTAAACTTACGGTGAGTACACCTGATAATAATTTTGGGTTCAGTCATACCAATGGTACAGCAGTTCTTACGTCATATATTGGTTCAGGCATTGGTTCTTTTGGGACTACTACTAATAACGATCTGAGATTGATGACCAATAACTTTCCTAGATTGTCTATTACCCCAGGGGGAAATGTTGGGGTTAACACATCAACCCCTCAAGAGGCGCTGCATGTTAACGGATCAGTTCAGGTGACCGGGGAAATTAAAGTCGGAGGGACTGCAACCACAGCCGGATCAGCCGGACTGAGCAATCAGGTTTTAGTATCACAGGGTGCAGGAAGCCCGGCGGTCTGGAAAGATCTTAGTGCTGTAACGGGGCCTGTCAATTTACTGACATCATTTAGTGAATTTGTAACGAATAACGTTACGTTCACTTTAAGCACGGAAAATGGTCCAACTCTCATACTAGGTGCTAAAAATGGATTAAAGGTAAGCAGCCCTAATAATATTGTTGTGATATATGTTGACATAGATGCTTATGTCTATGGTTTATCCACTTCAGCTGGAATAGGCTACGAATTTAAAACTAATATAACGAATTCAGCAGGTACAGAAATTGGTCTTTCTAATAGCGGAGCCATAGGAATGGATGGAACTAATTTTACTGATACGAGAAAAGCCAATTTCAGATCTTATGTCTTTAGAAATGTGCCTGTCGGGACTTTTAACGTAGGAGTATTTGCTAGAAGAGGACCTCATAATAACTATAATGGAACTACCAGTGGTAATAATGATCTGACTTTTTTACCAGGAAATGTGCATATTTATGTATATGAGAAAAACTAGATTTTATAAATAAATACTATAGTCTGCGGCTGGCAAATAATAATTTTCATTGGCCGGCCGCAATACTGATCCACTTTTGGAGTTGATCCGAATTGATAAATTAAAAATATAAAATAGCCCCATTTAACTCTCATGAAAAACAAAAACCTCTGATAATCAAAAGATTTCAGAGGTTTTTTTGTACCCATAAACGAAGAGATATCGAAACATTTAGTGGAAGATTTAGAAAGAATCGTAGAATTAAATAATCCTTTAATGTGACCAAGACGAGCGTATCTTCAAACACTTTTATTGATGATTTGGTTCGACTGAGCCAAATTAAACAAGGATTACAAAAATCATGATGTCCCTGATTTATAACTCGGCGACGTTCAAGAGGGATTTTCAAAGTCAATTCGCTAAGCTCTTAATAATGGCTGTTAAAAAAGGTTGGAAGTAATACGGAATATAACCGAAAGAAGTTTAAAATAGAACAGAAAGTACATTTGTGCTTTTGCCAACGTTGAAAAGCCTTGTTTTATTACACATTGAATATTTGTATGTATCTGTAAAAATCAAAAATATTTCAGTAAAAGTTTAAAGCCTGTAACTCACTTAATTTTTAAATTTGTATTTTACAATTGATAATCATTTGAAGAAAAGGTACAATATAAAAGAGTTTCTTGAATATACCAATATCAGCGGTTTTAAGAACAATCACATCCATTTGGTTGAATATCATAAGCAAAAGGAGATGCGTAGAAAATCGGCTCCTATTGAGCTTGACTTCTATTTTTTGGCAATCAAGTTAAACTTTGATAAAGACAAGAATTTTGGTCAGACAATATTCGACCAGGCGGATGCCTTTGTCTATCTCGACCAACCCGGAGATTTTTTGCAATGGGATATAGAGCATCAAATTTCAGGGTATCATATTTTGATTGATGCTGGACTATTCAGGAAGATTGCCAAAGAATACAGTTTTACTTATTACGGCAATCACGAAGGACTTTTTATCACGAAAGAAGAAGAGAAAACCATTACCGACCTTTTTCGAAAGGCATTGAAAGAGTTTGAAGGCAATGAGAATTTTTCAAAAGATATTGTAATTTCTTATGCTTCGCTTATTCTTTCCTATATCCAAAAATTTTACAGCAGGCAGTTTGATACACGAGAGGAATTATACAACACTACTGTATCTGATTTTTACAAAAATCTCGAAGCATATTATGACAATGAACAGAATGCCCTGAAAATGCCCTCAGTTTCCTACTTTTCGGATATAGCTAATCTGTCTTCTAACTATTTTGGCGACCTCATTAAGCACTACACAGGTCGCTCGCCACAGGAGCATATACATCAGCTGCTCATACAGATTGCGAAGAACAAATTACGGACAACCTCATTAAGTATCAGTGAGATAGCTTTTAGTTTAGGGTTTGAATATCCTTCCTATTTCGCTACGTTTTTCAAAAAGGAAACAGGCATTTCTCCAAGTGTTTTCCGAAATCAGTAAATAGTTAAAGTCTTCCCGTAATTACTTTAAGGATGGAGCTTCTAAGTCAGAATATCTTTGTACTGTTCAATAACTTATTAAAGATAAATTCTAATGAAAGCAATAAAATTCAAAAACAGAAATTGGGATGTAGCAGGTATCCTTCAATTCCCTAAAGACTTTGATGAAACTAAAAAATATCCTGCGATTGTTTGTGCGCATCCTATCAGCAGTTGTAAAGAGCAGACAGCCGGAAACATTTATGGAAAAGCATTGGCAGAAGCAGGTTTTATTACGCTGGCTTTTGATGCCTCTAACCAGGGAGAAAGCGGTGGCGAAGTAAGGTTCTTAGAAGACCCCGCTACCCGTGTAGAAGATTTTCGTTGTGCTGCAGACTTTCTGACTACATTGGATTATGTAGATGAAGAAAAAATAGGTGTTTTGGGAGTTTGTGGCGGAGGCGGATATGCTGTTAATGCTGCAATGACGGAAAGACGCTTTAAAGCCGTAGTAACGGTTGTGGGTGCGAACTATGGGCGTTTGCTTCGTGAGGGAGATTTTACAGCTGATGCAGCTATCAAAACCCTGGAGGGAATTGCAAGGCAACGCACCGCTCAGGCAAGAGGAGCTGAACCTGCTATTACAGTCTACAGACCAAATTCACAGGAAGACAGAATAGCCGCAGGAATGAACGATGTTGACATCATTGAAGCTGTAGACTACTATCAGACACCAAGAGGACAGCATCCGAACTCACCCAATCATTTACGTGTGGATAGTTTGGACAAAGCAATGGCTTTTGATGCTTTCCATTTAGCAGACTTATTGCTTACACAGCCACTTCACATAGTGATTGGCGATAAAGTAGGCGCTTTTGGTTCATACAGGGATGGTTTTGAGCTGTTTAATAAGTCGGCATCAAAGCAAAAGAGCATTCAGGTTGTTCAGGGAGCAAGCCATTATGATTTATATGATGGAGAAGAAGCTACGAAAAGAGCATTGGAAGAGATAGTTCCGTTTTTTAATAAATATCTTGCTTAGTACCCGGCATTTTTCATCGTTCTCAGAAATTTTAGAGGCCGTCTCACAACTCGTGAAAACGGTCTTTTTTATGAAATTTTTCTGTATCTCTATCAGGAAGAGTTTTCGTTTAAACGATTCTTAACCCACATCATCTAGTTGCGATACACTTACTTCTTACTTATTTTTGTATAAATCATACAATTTAAAGGAATAAAAATCTGCTTTCTCTCTAAATTTTGATGTTCGGATCCTGTTAGGTCATCGAATCCTAAATTTTCAAATCTCTATGGTTTGTAATTTTAATTAATTGATTTTCAGTTGTTATATGTTTTATCGTAGAATCATGAGTTCTTTGAAATCAGCACTTTTGTAATGAAAGTCTTAATCTGCTGAAAGCTAACTATTAATTACTGTTGGAATAATAACTGTTTATTTGGCTGTTTCGTTCTTGAACCATAAACGAAGAGATCTCGAAAAATTTGGTGGGAATTTAGAAAGGATAATAGAATTAGATAATCCTCTATTTGATATTGACAAGCTTATTCAGGATCCATATTAATAAAGAAAGAGCTGAAAAAGAAGGCCCGTTCAAATCTACAATTGCTCATGGCTATTTGCTTTTATCGCTGATCCCTTATCTCTGGAAACAAATTGCTGTGTTGAGAAATGTAAAAATGAAAATCAATTATGGGATTGAGAACCTTAAATTTGGCCAGGCTGTTCCTGTAGAGACTGACGTAAAACTACAGGCCACTGTGAAATCGGTGACAGATCTTAGAGGAACTATAAAAGTAGTAGTGGAAGCTAAACTTCTTATAAAGAATCATGCGAAACCCGCCTATACAGGGGATGTAATTTTTCTATATCATTTTTTATAATAAGAAGCCAGATTAAAAAAATTAAAATACGGGAAGCCTCCAATATCTTACTTTTTGGATTATGATACTAACATTTGATTAAATAACTTTTTCATATAAAATCATAGTGATCCAGTCTTATCACAAAATAATGTTCAATTGTTTTTTGAGCTTTTTTGCACATTGATAAAAGATCATTTCCTGATGTATTGTCAAAACTAAAGTCATCATGGGTTTTCACGATATATTCAGTTACTATTTCAATATTCATTAAATCAATTTCCATTACATCGGTTTTCAACCTATGCTCTTCTTTGAAGAAAGGAATTTTACGGAAAATAGAATCGTTAAACCGGTAAAGGTGTATTGCTTTCATTATAAAAATATTTAATAAGTAAAAAATTTAGGTTGAGATTCATTAAAAAAGCTTATCTTTCATTTTTCTGCTGATCCCTCTTTTGGATAGGGTACGTTCTGATGGTAATGGGTACAGGCCGCCTGAAAGTATATATAGTAAATTGTTCCAAAAATTATTTTTTCTATAGAATTCATGACTGTAGTTGGTTAATACTTTTAAGTATTCATGTTCATATTCCTTTGCTTCCTGTAGTGTGTAATTTTTTGGAATATTTTTAATAATATCCATAGCAGTTTGGTTGAAGATTTTGGGCGAATATTTTTCTATAAAGTCCAATTCAATCCTGCACATCCCAATAAGTGGAACCAGTAAAGAAAAAATTTCATTGTAAAAGTTATAAATATTTACTTTCCATGATGATCTTTCTTCTTCCGGTAAAATCTGAGTAGTCAACAGAATGAGTTTTTTATGGGTTACTTCCATTTCATCTGTATAGACTTCGTTTTGCTGCCAGAATATAGATGCATTGATTTTATTTTTTTTAGTAATATTTTCCAGTATATATTCAAACTGGATTTTAATATTCTGTATGTTCCCGCTCAGGTCTTCTAAAACAGACTGCCACAGGTTATGCTGGCTTAAACTACAGTATGTGCTAAATACCAATCTTGATCTGTTGATAAGCTGCTGTAATTCTTTTAACATTCTTATAATCTCTTTAGCATCTCTTTCTAAGGTTATGTTTGTATTTCTTAGATAGAACAGCGAGGTAAACTGGGAATAATAGGATCTTCTTGAAATATTTTTTTTATTTCTGAGCCTCAATTTACTCTTTGGATGCTTAGTTAACTTTTTCATCAGAATTTTATTGTAAATCATTTTTCATGACAGCCCTTTTTTCGAAGGCCTTTTGCTGTATTATAAGGGAAATAAGATACTGTCTTAGATCTCTGATTGTTATATTTTTCTCTGCAAAAGAAAAAAATAGTGGTGTTTCGTCTAAAAGCTCATAGAGTTCAGGAAATTCTTTTTGAATTTCAACTGTTTTTTTTAATATCTTTTTCGTTAAAATAGATAGGGTATCCAGATTATTCATAGCCGCTTTTTATTATTGTTACGATCATCTTAAATCGCTTATTTCCTTTTATAGAATGAGATTTATGGGAAGGAACGATAATGCATTCACCCTCTTCCATAAAGTAAGAAGCCCCGTCTATAATGATTTCAGCTTTACCTTCAATGATCTGTGCAACAGTATCGAAAGGAGAAATCTTTTCAGATAACCCTTCTTTGTCATCAAAAGATAAAACACTGATATTGCCGGTCAGTTTTTCCAGTATATTTTTACTGACTACAGAATTTGGAATGTAATCTACAATCTGGCTTGTAATATATACTTTCGATTTTTCAAGTTCTCTATGATTCATCACTGTGGGTTTAAAAATAAAAAGAGCAGATGGTATTGTAAATAAAAGGGACAGAACAGTCTAATATTCCATCCCTTTTTCCAGTGAAAGCGTTTGATAAATATATTTTTTCATGGGCTTTAACTGTCCTTGAAAACAATTTATGAAAGATTGATTTCTTTGATAATATTGAGAACTTCTTCACGGTTTTTTCTTAATCTGTTTCCGATTCTTTCCAGCATTTCCCTTTCTTTACCTTCTTCAAGCTTCAGATCGTGGTCCGTTAATGTTGAAAATTTTTCTTTCAGTTGTTTTGACTGCTCAATCCAGGCTCCAGGAGTTTTGAAAAATTTGTTGCCTTTGTTTTGGTTTGTGTCCATAAGGTGGATTTTAGTGTAACTTCATTGCTACCATACAAAGATGGGTGTTTAATAATCTATTGTATTACAGATTGTTTCTTTTATGTTGCACATATCACACTTTTATAAAATACCGGCTTGTTTTGAGCATCTGAATACGGTTGATCATAAAAACAATGGCTTTGATGACTATTTATGAAGTAATGGAGATTTTTGAGCCTTAGGAGATGCTTACAAACCTAAAATACTGTTATATAATTTCAAATAAGTGATTAATTAATCGTATCTTGCTGAATAACTACATTGAACTGATGATCAGGACTCTAAGTTCCGACCTGTTCACTTTTTCATTATTTGATATTTCCGGTATATCTCATCTCTAGTCTGCTTCAAATCATTTATAGAAACTGTTTTGAAAAAGGAATATAAATCTTGTGATTTCTCCAAAGGACAATTCAATTGTAGAAATATTATTGTTTTTATGAATATAAAAAAATATTTATGGACGTGGACTTTTTTAGTTCCTATCCTGGCGTGGCTTTCTTATGTTGGGAATACTGTTTTTTCTTCAGGGTATTATTCTGTGATTCTTGCTTTATTTTTGATGGGGAGTGTTTTGGCAGCGGTGTATCATTCCGAAGTTATTGCCCATCGCCTGGGAGAGCCATTTGGAACTTTGCTTCTGGCATTTGCCATTACGGTTATAGAAGTAGGACTTATTATTTCTATCATGATGGGAGCAAAAGGTTTAGAAACCATTACCCTTGCCAGAGATACGGTTTTTGCAGCAGTGATGATAATCCTTACCGGAATTATTGGGAGCTGTATTGTCATAGGTTCCTTAAGATACAGAGAACAGAGCTTTACATTGCAGGGGGTAAGTACGGCACTCATTACGCTTACCTCCGTGATTATTTTTGTGCTTATTCTGCCTAATTATACGATAAGTCATCTCGGAGGTGAATATACATCCTTTCAATTGCTTTTTATTGCCTTGATTTCTTTAGGACTTTATCTTGGATTTACTATGATTCAAACGTTTAGACATCGAAGCTTTTTCATTTCTCCAGAGAATAAACTGTCCAAAAATCAGCCTGTACAAGATAATCATGAACTGATTTCCCGAAAACAATTGTATATCAGTTGTATATTGTTACTATTATCCCTGGGAATAGTCGTTTTACTGGCAAAGCTTCTTTCAAAGGATGTTGAGCATATAGTGGTTTCCGCAGGTGCCCCAAAATCTCTTGTAGGGATCATTATTGCAGGTATTGTTCTTCTTCCGGAAGGACTGGCTGCATTCAGAGCTGCAAAAAGTGATCAGATCCAAACCTCATTAAATCTGGCTTTTGGTTCTGCTTTGGCAAGTATCGGACTCAGTATTCCCGCCATAGCCATTATATCTGTAATGACCGGTATAAGAATGACATTAGGGATAGATATCAAATCAACCATACTTTTAGGCCTGTCGCTTTTTATTATTACCGTTTCACTGGCAACGGGCAGAACCAATATTATGCAGGGAATTGTACTGATCGCTATATTTTTAATTTATCTTTTTATCACAATCGTACCATAAACCTATTTAGCTGTGTATTATATAGCTTGATATATACTGAAACAGCCATCTTTAGTTCATATGATGTGATGGTTGATATAGAATATATTTCATCAACTGAATCCATAAAAAAAACTTTTGAAGACTCAGGGAAATAATTTTTCCTTACCAAACAGACCGTTCTTATAATTAACCACTATTGGAAATCAAGCTTGAAAAGAAGTATTCTGAAAATAAGAAAAGATTTTGCAATAAAAATTATTTATTGATATGACTAAAAAATATTACTTCCAAGATAAAAGTCAGAACATTATATCAGAAGATCAGTTAATTGGAAAAAAGATGGATGATATAGAACCTTTTCTTTTTGATTATCAGTTACAAAAATTGCATACAATAGAGCGTGTTTATATCTTGAAAAAAACATTTTTCGGAATATTTAAAACAAGACTATATTTATATCTTAGTGAAGATATAGTATATAATTATGCTATTCAAAAAACATAAAATATTGTTATACTTTTACTATTATTCGCATTATAGTTTAATGTTAAAATTCAATTTCTTGTTTTATTTCGCATTGATAATCTCTGAAAGCTATGATATTATATTTATTGCCGCCGCACTGCAGAGATCCCTTACGTAATTTTTTAATCATATCCTTCATTATGAAAATTTTATATCCCGCACTAAACTTTTTATTAAGAATTCAGCAGGGTCAGAGATCTTTCGAAAATATTCAAAACAACCTATACTTTCTTATTCGATACTTTTATTATTATAATTGGATTGCTTGATAATAATAAATAAATTGGCTGCTTTCTTTTGGCTACCTACGGGTTTGCATAATTATTGCTAATTGTCCACTTCAGTTAGTAATTACGATTTTCTATACAAAAGTCATTAGACCATTATAAATAGAATCGCAAATTTTGTATAATAAAAAAATCCGCTATTATGTGTGTTGTAGAGATATGATCGCAATCATATCCGCGAAAACACCATATAATAAATTTGTGAAAGTTTTATTAGCCTCCCTAATGCCCTATAATGGATTATATAACAAAAAACCTCCTTTTTAGGGGAGAGTCAATTGTACTAATGAGAATGTACAACTATTATGAACAATAAATGTATGTGTTAATCAATTGCATTTATATGCTGCAAGTCATACGATTCTATTTATATTTGTTGTATATGTAGTAGAATTAATACAGTTATTTTAACTCTTCTTAGAAAGGTTTTTATGAATAACTTTTTAATGCGTCATTTTTGTGGTAATATTTAGTTTTCTCTGCAAGAAAGTTATAAATTGCTATGACTTCAAATTCCAGTTTTAAGGAATTTGGAAATATTTGTTGCCTTAATGATTTGTGTTCTTAAGGTGGAAATTTAGTATAACTTAGTTGCTATAGTACAAAGTTGGTGTCTTATAACCTGTTGTATTACAAAATGGTTTTTATTTTACAGCTATCACACACTGTATAGTGTTCGCAATCTTTTTTTACTGACAGATTCATGTTTTATAAAAAGAAAACCATTCTGTGTTTTTCTCATAATCGTATGAATTTAGAGCTGGAAAAAGAAGAATGAAGTCTCAAAGATCATAAACCTTAGGTCTTATTACAGAGATGCGGATAAATGACTGACATCTGTGTTTGATCAGCAGTTTAACTGTTGGTTGGAATTACGAATAAACAAATACTTTACAGACTATTGTCAATAATCTTATACTTACTTTCATTACAATGTATTACAACATTAATTATGTTATTACTTTTTAAAACAGAGCCTTGCCATGAGGTAACTGACTGTTGATTCTGCTCCCTGATTGAGATTAACATTTTTCTCTTCAAGCCCATCATAACATCCGCCTGTTGCAGGGTTATAAATAATCTGATGTAAATGATTCTTTCCTAAAAACCAACTAAAAGCATTTCTCATCATCTGCAAGTATTTTTCATCCTTAAAAACCTTGTAGAATGTAGATAAGGTTAGTATGGTATAAGCAACATCGATAGGCTGTTCACCACCAATTGATTCAGGACTTTTAATCGTTTCTTTCTGCAGCCATCCTTTGTTGGATATTACTTTAATGCCTCCCTTACTAAATGTTTTAGAAAGCAAAAACTTGAATGATTCATTGGCAACCTGTTTATACATTTCGTCCTGGGTCGTAATCCACGCACACAATAAAGCTTCAGGGAGTACGCTGTTTCCGTAGGTCAGGTAGCTTTCAAACCAATGCCAGTCTTTATGTTTCTCATGCTGATACATTTTTACCAGTCTGTTAGCCAGCTTTTTCAATAATGGAATATTGTTTTCAGAGTTTTGATAATGCAATCCCTTTATAATAAAAGCCATTGCACGGGTAGAATGAATTTTATCAATAGACGGAAGACTTTTTTCAATGATAGACTCTGCTTCATCAGAAAACAGTTGTGGTAAGATTGCTTTTATAGAAAGAAGGTACCCCAGTGCCCAGATTGCCCTACCATTGGAATCTTCAAGGTTGGTTTCGTAGTTCTGTTGTGCAAATTCCTTGTCTTGATTTACATAATTGAGAAAACTACCATCTAGTTGTTGACAAAACCTTATTACATTCAGGTAGGTTGAGATTAAGTCAAGATCAGATTCATCTCTGCTTACTTCATAATGTCTGCAGGCTACAATCAAAGCACGGGCATTATCGTCCAAAGTATACCCGGAATTGATATCAGGTTTGTTGATTTTAGAAAATTGGATCATTCCAAAATTCGTTGTCATATTTTTGATATGGCTAAGATTGATGATCGGGAATGTATAGTGTAATGTCATTTTGTCATTGTTGTATTGTTGAAATAATAAGGCGTGTGAAATAGATGAATTCTCCCAAGCTGTGGGAGCCATTTTTTCCAGACTATTTGATCGTAATTTTTCCTGTGCGGTTTCATTTTTCAATAATGTATTCACGGCAGCAGCAAGCTGTTCCGGAGCTTCAAAATCAATAATAATTCCCAGATCTTCATTTAAGACTTCCACAGCATGAGGAATAGGGGTAGAAACAATAGGGCATCCACAGCTGATGGCATAGGAAAAAGTACCGCTTACTGCCTGATTTCTGTCTTTTGTAGTGAAAAGATAGATATTGGTAAGCTGAAGATAATCTAGCAACTCATTCAAAGGCAGATATTGGTTGATAAAGTACGTATGTTTTTCCAGATGAAGCCTCCTAATAGTATCCTGTAAAAAATCACGGTACTTTTCTCCTTCATATTTAATGACTCCGGGATGTGTCTTTCCGATAATCAGAAACATAACATCCGGATTTTGGGAAATGATTGCAGGCAGAGCTTCTAAAGAGGTTTCAATATTTTTCCCAGCACCCAGTAAACCAAATGTTGAAAGTACCTTTTTATCTTTAAGTCCGTATTTTGTTTTCAGTGAAATTTTATCTATAAATGGAAGCAAATGGGTACCGTGGGGTATCACTTTAATTTTATCAGATGAAATATCATAATCATTGGTAAGGATATCCGCAGAAATACCGGTCATGACAATAATGGATTTTACGAAACTGCTGATTTCTTTTACTTTTTCTTTTAATTTGGGATCAGGTTTCGGCAGAACAGTGTGAAAAGTAATGATGAGGTCTTTCTGTAAATTTTGAAGGAAAAGGAGTAATCCGTCTTGGGTTTCGTTGAAAAATCCAAATTCATGCTGGAGCATAACCAGTTGAATCCTGTCATTTTTGTTGATTTTATCAGCCAGCTCCAAGTAAGATATGGCATCGGATGTATTTAAGCGATATGCTGGATCTGCTTCATATTGATAATGCTCATCCTCAGTTTCCATCGGGCAGGTAATGATGCTAAATGATTCTCTGAATTTTAACTTAAGAGATTGTATCAAATCCTGACAATAGGTTGCAATACCGCACACCTTAGGAGGAAAAGTACTTATAAAGATAATTTCAGGTTTATGATAAAATGTGTTTTTATTACTTTGTACAGATCGTCTTTTTGTCTTTTCCTCCACGTCTGATTTTATATTTTTATTCATGATGATATCTGTTTTAAAGTCTGACATCCTGTATTGAATAGTCAGTTATGGTGTGTACCGTAGTAATTCTTTCAGTAATTCTGAAATACTTAAAGAAGCAACAGCAATTCTTTTGTCTGCTGCTCCATAGTAAACATGGAGTGTATCTCCTTCTACGATGGCTCCGGTAGGGAAGCAGACATTGTTTACTTCTCCTTTCTGCTCCCATTCTTCTTCGGGTTTGAAAAGAGGATAAGGAAGTCTTGAAATTTCCTTTTCGGGATTATCAAGATCCAGTAGGGCAGCACATGCGCTGTAAACATATCCTTCAATAGTATCATGTACGCCATGGTATATCAAAAGCCACCCATGCTCGGTTTCTATAGGGGGACATCCTCCGCCAATGTAGCTTACTTCATGCTCATATAGGGGAGATAATATGATATGATCTTTAAAGTGAAGGAAATAATCTTTCCAGAAATCAGGATTCAGATCTTCAATGTTTTTTATACCTACAATTTGAATATCGGGTCTTATGCGATGAAGAAAATAAAGCTTACCGTTAATCCTTCTTGGGAAAAATATCACATTTTTATCCCACAGGAAGACATCTTTATCCTTTGTAAGAGTAGGGGGGAGTTTGTTGAAACGTCTGTACTTTTCTGCTATTTCACCTTGTGACTCCGATAAAAATCTAAACTTGTTGTATGGAATTTTGGGAACAATTATGCCCTTTTTTTGCCATGACGTAAGATCCTCCGATACAGCAAGTGTTCCCAGTGCATTAATCCCGTCATAACTGGTATAGGTAAGATAAAACAAATGATCGATTTTTACGATTCTTGGATCTTCAACACCATGTTTTTCGTATTCAAACTCGGAGATGATAACCGGCTTGCTCAACCGGGTTTCTATGGTCTTATAATCTGATAGTATACAGTATCCGATACTGGAGAAATTATTCTTTGCAAGAGCTCTGTAAAATAAATGTATTTTTCCGTTATCCTTAACAACTGCGGGGTTTAAAACACCTTCACTCTCAAAGTCTAAAGTCGTTTTTCTGAGTATAATTCCGTCTCGTTTTACAGATACCATTCAGTTTACGTTATTTCGGGCTTCTTGTTCCTTTCCTCTTCGTTTACTCATTTTATCCTCTCGTTTCTCTTTTGCGGATTTTGCGGGTGGAGTTTTATCTGATTTCTTTTTTCCGTCTTTTTCTTTTGACATTGTAATTTTTTTTGTTACCTGTAAATTTCAATCATTAAAAAAGGAAAGCTTTGCAATTGTCTTTTAATTTGTTGTATAAATCATAGATATTTCCGATTTAATAGAGTAACTTTGAGTAAATGTCTGTTAATTAAATGATTGGCAGTATAAATAGTAAGGGGGATGAAGTTGTATATAAAATATATGGTAAGTTTGCGCTGCAAAATGGTTGTCCATCAGGAATTGGAAAGGCTGGGCATTAAAAATGCTATTGTAGATTTGGGAACTGTAGAATTATTGGATGATATCAGCGTTGAACTAAGACAAATTCTAAAAGAAAACTTACTTAAAACAGGGCTTGAGATATTAGATGATAAAAAAAGTATCCTGATAGAGAAAATAAAAAATGTAGTCATAGAAATGATTCATTATTCAGATGCACTCCCAAAAGAAAACTTCTCAGATTATATAAGTGAAAAATTAGGATATGATTATACCTACCTTGCGAACACCTTTTCTGAAGTGAAAGGAATGACCCTGCAACATTTTATCATTATTAATAAAGTGGAAAAGGTAAAAGAACTGCTGTTGTATGACGAACTGAATCTTACAGAAATCTCTTATAAACTCAATTACAGCAGTGTGGCTCATCTCTCTAACCAGTTTAAAAAGATCACGGGGCTTTCTCCTTCATTTTATAAGCAGTTGAAACAAAGGCGTCTTGGAAACCTGGAAGACTTATAAAAGTGGGATATATGTAAGATTATTCCAGATATATATAGTGTAGTCTATACTGAAACGGCCATCTTTGTAGTATAATAATCAGGAATTTATCAGATCCATTAAAGTTTATATCACTATAAATAATGCAAATTTTAGACTGGAAAATATAGCGAGCAGTTGAAAGTATACATCGTACATAATGCTTGTCTCCGGTATTAGAAAACATTGTAGTAAAAAAGACTGGGAAAAACGAATATACACCATGATAAAATTAATAGACTTACGGATTCTCAACTTTAATAATGAGCTTATTAAAATCTCTATAAAATAGGTAAATCTGTTTTCAGAAGGTTTTAATTAATTAAGGATAGGAACCTCTGGTTTCTGTCCTTTTTAATCCTATTGATATATAATACATTTCATCAACTGAATCCAAAAAAAAATCTGTTTGAACATTCATGAGTAACCACCATGTTTATATATAAAACAGACTTTCTTATTATCACCTTAACACTAACAGTCATGAAAACAATACATCTTTTTCAATTTAAGAATTCCATTTCCCGAAAACCTCCTTTTTTTAAGGAAGAATGCAGATTAGATAATTTAAATGATTTAATGGCTTATGATCTTATGAACACTGAAAAAGTGACTGAGTTCATTATTGAGGTTCATGATGATTTTATTTTTGAGGATATGACCAGGGAAGATCTTTTATCAATGTGCAACAATGCCAAGGAAATGATTGAGCATTATTTTGTAACGACCATGAATGACTATGACGTTATCTGAGCATTGATTTCAGTAGTGTAAAAAGCTTTTTATATTAACATTAAATATCAGATGCCATGAAATTTCAGCAAAGTTTACTTGATTATATCAGTACTTCACTCATTACAATGAATGAAACGGTTTCTATAGCAGAAAGTGTAACCTCGGGATTAATACAGCTGGCTTTTTCCCAGATGCCTAATGCAAAACTGTTTTACAAAGGAGGAATAACGACTTTTACGGTACCTGAAAAAGTTAATTTTTTAGGTATCAACAGGATTGAAGTTGAGGAAAATGGCTTTGAAACCCAAAAAATGGCAAATACAATGGCTGTAAAGGTCGCCGAGTCATTTGGAACAGATTGGGGAATTGCTTCTACTGGGTATGCGTCATCTGTAAGAAATTCAGGCTTTAAAGTGTATTCATTTTGCTCATTTAGCTATAAAGGCGAGATTGTTCTTTCGAAACGTATAGAACTTCATGATAAGACTTATGCATTAGATTCGCAGTTGTATTATACTGAATTCATTTTAGGGTGTTATAAAAGTGCGCTTAACCAAATATTAATTTAAAATTTAGTTCTGCTGACGTTTTTCCATTAAGAGGTTTTTTGACTCACCCTAAATGTGGGAGAAATTTAACTGACAGTGGATCAAAGGGAAATCAGAGAGTATATTATTACTATCATTGTAAATCATCTTGTGGATTTAAGGAATGTGCTGAACTTACCGATAATCTTTTTGTTTAGGAATTGAAGAAATATGAATTTCTTCCTTCAGTTCAGAAAATCTTACAAAATATCCTATTAACAGCTTATAAAAAGTACAATAGCAAAGCTGACGACAGAAGAAACAAAATAATTTCTGAAATAGAGAGTTATAATGCTAAAATAGCTCTTGCAAGAGAAAAATTATTAGCTGAAAAGATTGAAGATGATGATTATTAAAGCACAGTCTAAACAAAAAATTGAAATTCTTGAAAATGAACTTCATTCTTGTTTTATTGCTACTCGTAATCCCGAAAAAGTTGATGCTCGCTTAAACAAGGCCCTATCAGTTATATCTAACTTGTCACGATTATATCAATCAAGCAGTGTAGAAGCAAAAAGAAAAATAATTAGTTCGATATATCCAAAAAATCTTGAATTTACAGGAATTGAATATCGAACTACCAGAGTAAATTTAGTGTTAAGGAGTATGTCTCTTGTAACCAATGTGTTAGGTGATTTAAATAATAAAAAAATGATAAGAAAACAGTTTATCCCTGTCTGGTAGACCCAAAAGGTCTCCTCTTTTTATTTCCTGTATCTTCTATGGCTAAGAAAACCTTCTCTTAATTTGTAGCGAATCTATTGTTATAGCACAAATAAATGTATTATTTCCTCTTTAGAACATTAGTCAGATCCTCAAGATAATCGGTCTGTACTTCTTGTATTTCCAATAGTTTTTTGTTTTGGCTAACAAGAAGGTGATCTATCTTTTCACTTAGAAGCTTTATTTCCAATTCGGCTTTTAGATTAATCTTATAGTCATGTTCAGCTCTTATACGATCTTTTTGTTCCTGTCTGTTTTGGCTCATCATTATAATAGGGGCTTGAATAGCGGCCAAACAGGACAGAATTAGATTCAGCAGGATAAATGGGTATGGATCAAATGATTTTAATGTTAAAAACCAAATATTGAGTAAAATCCAAATTAATATAAATGAAAAAAATACTAAAATAAACGTCCAGCTTCCTCCAAAAAAAGCCACTCTATCAGCAAGTTTTTGCCCAAAACTAAGTTTAGCTTCTATTTCTTCCTGTATATTTTCTGAGAGGATAGAATTGTTTTTAATTGCATTTATTACATCAAGATCTATACTTTCGAGTTCTCCTTTTTCTTCAATAATTAAAGAGGTGAGATACAATCTTCGGTAATGGTTAAGTTCTGTAATAGATATATAATCATTCTTACTGAAGTCCGAGAAAATCTTCTTGATAAGCAGATATACTCCTTCTCTGATATCTTCTCCTTTTATTTGTTCCCCATCCTGAATCTTTTGTTGACTAATATGGCTTGTTTCCATTTTTTATATTCTTAAATTTATGATGATTTAATTTCAAAATAAAATGAATTCAATTAAAATGTATGGTTAAACCAAAGCATTTTAAAAGATAAAATAATATCTCTGTTGATTTCTTAGATTTAGCTATTATGTTGTATATTCTGGTAGGAAAATATATAAAAATATGTTTCAACTGGTGCGGTAGAATTTGTAATGGAATGTTAATTTTTTATAATAAATCTATTCTTTTCATCTATTGGGGTATAAAATCCAATACTTATATCCGAATTTGAGCATATTGAGATGATGTATTTTCTGTTATTTTCAGGATGATTATTTCTCAAGCATTTTTTTCTTCTCCTCATATTCTTCTTTATCAATCTGGCCTGAAGCAAGACGTTTATTTAGAATATCAATAGGTGTTTCCTTTTTGGATTTTTGTCCGGGAATGCTATACGGGGTAAAGAATATCCAGAAAAGAAAAAGCATCCAGATGATCCACCATCCAAAGTGCATTCCCCAGAATTGATAATGGTCGTAATACATGATATTATTTTATTATGTGTGAACGTCAAAACAGGCTGTTTTTTATTGATTTTAATAAATATTCGTTAAAGCGATATACGGTTTTGGACGGTTATTAATATTTGGCAGCTTGTTTGATTTGTTTTTTTACCTTTCTTGAAATAGGTCTAAGTGATTTTTTTACAATCTTTTCCATTTTGTTGGTCAGTTCACAATCGTTAGTAGTGAGTACTCTGTTTACCGCTTTCAAAAGTTTGTCTTTCAGTAGCTTGGTTACTGAGGATTTCTTTTTTATTTTTATGTTTTTCTTTTTCATAATTTTTAAAATTGAAGGTTAATTAAAAATCCAACTAAAAAGCATTGCTAATTAGTGGATTTTAAGGTTTATGTTATTTAATGACTCTGTCTTTTAACAGTTCTCCATCTGTAGAATAGAAAAGTTCTCGTTCTGAAGCTCCTTTTTTTACCTTAATCTTATATACTTTCATCGGTTTCATGGTGGTATCTCTATAGATAACTTCTTTTTCTCTGGCAATTTTCCAGTCACTGTAATCACCATTTCTTAGAGCGTATGAAATAGGGTCAGGAACATCCGAATTGACCATTTCCCGAACAGAAATTTTCTTTCCATCCTTAGAGTATACCGCTTTTAGATGAGATTTAGCATCTGTAAATTCTGCAATGTAGTATTCAGAAGATCTGGAAGATTGCATTGATGGGTTATACTCATACCATTCGGCGTTATTAGCTTGTTTTGGATATCCTCGCCATACCACATTAACGACTGATGGATATTCGTTAACAAAGTTTTGATTCACTAAATTTGGAATCCGCGACTGAGTTACTGTCCTATCTTCTGTCTTTGTATTCCTTTGTCCATAAAGGATCGTTGTAAACGCAAAGGACATTACCGTAATTGCGAATACTTTTAAAATTTTATTTTTCATTTTTTCTGATTTTAGATTGAAATATAATTGTTGTCCACTACACCCGTTAGAGAAACAACTCCATCTTTGGCAGTAACCCGAATTTCGGATGAGTGTAATAGAGGTTCCCATCTAATGGCATTTTGAACATCTCTTTGTAATTCTGAATTTGTTTTAATGGTAGTAGTTATTGAAATTTACTATTCTAATCATGTAAATCTACCTCTATTTGTTAACACGTGCTTGTATAACAATAATAAGTTATTGCATGTATCACACATTTATAGTATTTTAAAACGAGAGTGTGTCTTTTATTGAGATTATTTTTAAAAGTAAATAATCATTCAATTGAAATTAAAGTAAAGTGAGAAATGCAGTAATCTTGAAAGAAATTGAGTTGAGAATAAAATTTTGTATAGGAGATTTATAATAAAATAGAAATATGTTTGCTACAATAAATTTGTAATATTTTATTGTAAATATCATTTTTTTTAAATATTTATTGTTAAAAAATAAATCTTTTCGGTACTACGAAAAAGTAGTGATTTTATATGATTTCTGTTGTCCAATTTTACATCACCAATAATCATAAAAATCACCATTATGAATATCGAAAGAACAGAATTTATAGCCTGGATGGAGAGAATCATGGAAAGATTTGACCTACTGAAAGAACAAATGCTTAAGAACCAGTCCAGATTTATAGAAGTAGACGGGGAACAGCTTCTGGATAACCAGGATGTTTTACAGCTTTTAAAAATAAGTTCTCGATCATTACAGCGCTACCGTACCTATAAAAAGCTGCCATACTATACCATCAGCGGAAAGCTGTATTATAAGCTTTCTGATGTCCATCAACTCATCCGAGAGTGTTTAAACTCTTGATCGTAACAAGACATCTACAGCCAAATCATTCACCACCATTCCAATCTTTTAGAGCATCATAATTGAGCTTATACCTTGGTTCCATTAAATGAAATACAATGGAAAATGAATTGATAAACCATCAGGAACCTAAAGAACTCAAACCATCAACAGACACACTCCTTGTCCTGAACATTCATACCAATCAGGTTGAAATGGTCAAAGGAATTGATCAAGATGGGAATCTTCAAAAAATTCCTCCACAAGAAAAAAAAGATAATGAGCCGCTGATCAGAGTTGATAAACATGGCGATATTTTCTCCAACTTCTTTTCCAATTTTTACCGGCAGCTTAAAAATCCCACGCATTTCAACTTTTTCAAGGTATCGGAATACGATGCTGTTAATACTGCCAAGGATCTTCAGAAGTATGTCGATCAGGCATCTCCTGAAGAAAAAGAAAAGCTAAAAGACTATGAAGTGTTACCAAAGAATAACAACAATCCAAAAAATCAAAATACAATGGACAACAACACAGACAATCAGGAGTACCGTTTTCAGCCGGAACAGATCGACTGGAAAACGATGGAAAAGTTTGGACTTAATCAGGAAAAGCTTGAAAAAATGAATGCGATGGATGCATTACTCAGAGGTTTTAAAACCAATACACTAATTCCCATCACTATTAATCTGGGAACAGCAGTCAGTAAGATGGATGTTCGATTATCCCTTCAGACAGGAGATACAGGGCAGGTTGCCGTTCATCTGCATGGAATCCGAAAGGAGCCCAGTTTCAATAATAAATTTCTGGGTCATCAGTTCACGGATGAAGACAAGAAGAATCTAAAGGAAACCGGGAATATGGGCAGAGTAGTAGATCTGGTCAATCCTAAGACGGATGAAATTATTCCATCAGTGATCAGCCGTGATCGTTTAACCAATGAATTGGTAGCCTATCGGGCAGAATACATGAAAATCCCTGATGAAATCAAAGGAATTAGGCTTGATGAACATCAGAAACAAACCCTATTGGAAGGAGGACCATTGTATCTTGAAGGCATGACTTCTAAAAAAGGGGAATTGTTCAATGCCACCGTACAGTTCAATGCAGACAAGCGGTATGTGGAATTTTTGTTCAACAATAACCAGGCACCGCAACAAAGACAACAACACAATCAACAGCAAACTCAATCTACGGCTCAAGAAGTACCCAAAGTATTCAGAGGAAAAGAACTGGATGATTCACAGTATGAAAAATTCAAAGCCGGGCAAACCGTGTACGTTGATGGTCTTACTGATGCTAAAGGTAAAGCCTATCAAGGTTATATTACCTTCAATAAAGAGACTTCCAAAACCGATTTCTCCTTCAATCATCCTAATAAGCTCAAAGAAGAGACAAAGCCTACAGAAGATCATAAAACCCAAACTGCGGTTAATTCTCAGGGTAAAACCAATGAAGCTACTAAAAATGTGAAAGAGCCTTTAGAATCCAAACAGCAGCAGCCTGCCAGTCAACAGCAGGAAGACCAGCAAAAAAAGGTTAGAAAACCAAGAGGACAAAAACTATAATAAACATCTAAATCCTTGATATGAAAGCAATCATCACAGAAAAACCGAGTGTCGCAAGAGAAATCGCACAATTGTTAGGAGCCCATGAAAAGAAAGATGGTTATTTATCCGGTAACGGCTATTGTGTCACCTGGGCATTAGGACATCTGATCGCATTAGGAATGCCGGAGGATTATGGTATAAGAGGCTTTAACAAAGCCTCTTTGCCTATCTTTCCCAAGCCCTTTATTCTAACTCCCAAAAAACTAAAGAAAACAAAAGGCTATGAGCCTGATCCTTCAGCTTTAAAACAACTCAACACCATACAACAAGTCATCAGTCAATGCAGCAGTATCATTGTCGCAACAGATGCAGGAAGGGAAGGAGAGCTGATCTTCCGTTATATCTACCACTACCTACAATGCAACAAACCTTTTGAAAGACTCTGGATCAGCTCCCTTACGGAAAAAGCAATACAGGACGGTTTTAAAAACCTTCAGCCAGGCGATACCTTTGACGGTTTGTATCAAGCTGCTAAAGCCAGAAGTGAAGCGGACTGGCTGGTAGGAATCAATGCTACTCAGGCATTAACCATCGCAGGGAACCAAGATGTTTATTCATTAGGCAGAGTGCAGACGCCAACCCTGGCTTTAATCTGTCAACGGTTTCTTCAGCATCAAAACTTCACCAAGCAAAAATACTTTCAGATTCAGCTGAGCCACAGAAAAGAATATACAGACTTCACCAGTCTTTCGCTATTACAATGGGAAGAAAAAAAGCAGGCAGAACAAATCCAAAAGATTATAGAGCGAGAGGGAAGAGCTATTGTAGAAGATGTATCTGTTAAAACAGTACAGGAGCAATCTCCATTACTTTTCGACCTCACAGAATTACAGAAAGAAGCCAACAGAAAACTGGGGCTTTCTGCTGATGAGGTTTTACAAACAGCCCAAAGCCTCTATGAGAAACAGTTCATCACTTACCCCAGAACCGGCAGTAAATATATTCCTGAAGATGTATGGCCTGATATTCCTGAGCTGGTCAGAATACTGAATCAGACCGAACCCTTCAAAACAGCCATAACCCATTTAAAATTCGGAAACTTCAACAAGCGGATTGTGAATGATGTAAAAGTTACCGACCATCACGGATTACTCATAACAAGCAAAACACCTTCCGCACTTATTGCTACTGAAAAAGCCATTTATGATATGATTGCTTACCGCTTATTGGAATCCATATCCCATACCTGTACAAAGCAAGTCACCCAGATCCAGATAAAAGTCCATCATTACGAATTCCAGGTCAAATGCTCAAAAATACTCAATCAGGGCTGGCGAGCCATCAAAGGGATTCTTTCTGACAATGAAAATTCTAATAATAAAGATGAAGTCCTTACAGAACTTCCGGAATTCAAAACAGGTGATGAACTGAAGATTTCAAAAACCGAATTACTTGAAAAAACAACCCAGCCTCCCAAACTTTACACAGAGGCTGACCTCTTATCAGCGATGGAAAATGCAGGCAGATCTATTGAAAACAAAGAAGAACAGAAAGCGCTATCCAATATCGGCATCGGAACCCCAGCCACCAGAGCTTCTATTATTGAAACCCTGCTCAGCAGGAACTATATCACCAGAAAAAGTAAAAGCCTACATCCCACCGATAAAGGCTTACAGGTTTACAACCTGGTCAAAGACAAAAAAATAGCCAATGTCCAAATGACCGCAGAATGGGAAATAGCACTGGATAGAATTGAAAAAGGTGAACTCAATAAAGACCAATTCATGAACGACACCCAAGCCTACACAGCAGAAATCACCAGCGAACTTTTATCACTCCATATTCCCCAAGAAAACATCCCACAATTAAAATGCCCCAAATGCCAACAGCATCATCTTATCATTAAAGAGAAAATCGTAAAATGTCCTGATGAACAATGCAGTTGGATTCTCTTTAGAACCATATGCGGAATACAACTCAGTATTAAAGATCTTACTTTACTATTAACTCAAAACAAAACATCATTAATCAAGAACATGAAAAGCAAAAACGGTAAAAAGTTTGATGCTTATATAGTTTTAAAAGAAGATTTCAGTACTACATTTGGATTTAGAAAGAACTTCTAGTTAAATATAATTACAGTATAGGGTATTAACTCACGAGAGCTAGGTGTCCATTTCCGATGATATCTGGAAATGGACTTTCCATTATAAATGTTTTGCTTAAAAGGGAAGATGTGAATGTTCAAAAAATATAATAATCTGGAAATGATTAAGCATTTTTTGTCTACCCATCGATAAGAATCTCAATTCATAAGGGTAGCCATCTAGTTCTGTATATTCTAACTCTTTTTTGCCTTAAGTACGGAATAAATTGACTGTAATGAAAGTTTTGATAAATCTATATTCCATAATGGCTGACTTTGATTAACAACAAATTGTGTCTTACTATGGATATCAAATTCTTCTATAAAACAATAATATACCCATTTAGTAATAGTGATACGTGTTTTTCTTTCCTTATGATGAACTAAACAATAAAGCGAATAGGTTGTCTTGGTATTGAATGAAACAAGTTGAGAAAGGATCTGTTCTTTTAGGAAAATTGTTCTTCTTATAGAAGTCCATCCTGCCACCCTTTTGACTCGTCCTTTGTTGGATATAGCAAATCGTTTATCAAAGCCGGGAATAATTTTCCACAATTCTTCAGGAAGATCCTTTAGTGATAAATTCATGCAGGCTGGTGGAGTATCTTGATTAACATCGGGCCTACCTAACTTTTCCCATAAAGAATTATTAAGCAGCTTGTCTGAACTCTCTTTATTAGTATTTATTACAAAATCGTCTATTGTTGGAACATAATATTTTAAAAACCATCGGAACCCACCCGCGGTTAAAAACTTTTTATTGATAACACCCATAATGCTCTCCGGAGCAATACCCAGTTTCTTTTTAACAGCAAACATACTATCAAAATCTTCCAGTAGTATTCCATCAATACTGTATTGGCTGACGGGTTGTGTATAGATAATTTTACGGTTTTTTGACCTGTTTTTTTCAAAAACCCTTACTCGTATCTCATGAGAGGAACTTTTTTTTAAATTCCGAGAATGTATATGGAATTTGTTCTCATCTTTAGTGGTAATGAGAATAGAACGGTCCTTATAATTAAATTTTTCATTAAAGTGATAATATACAAGACGTATGACAGATTTTCTGTGCTTTTTACCGTCTAATGATAATGTACAGTGGACATTATAGCTATCATCCCGGAGATACTTATTGGAAGATTTAACAAAAATAAGCTTCATAATTATTTCCTGCATTTTCCATTCTTTACCATTAGGAAGAGGTGTCCAGCGGGCACGACTCTTTACCCGACCATAATTAGAAATGGAATAGTTTTCATAATTCTCAATCGGCTTCCATTCTTCATCCGGAAGATTTTTTAAAGAAGTATTGTAAAGAACTTCTTTAACATATTTATCTTCAAACTCAGGGGGTAATGTCATACTAAAATAATTAAAAGTATATTTATGGTAATCATTACAAAAATATAAAACTTAAGGTAAAAAAAAGCAGACGTGATAATAAGAAATAGATTGTTACTAAAAACTATAATGTTGTAATCTTCAGCCATATTCAATATTGCTAAATAACCAAAAGAACAGGTAACGACATAGCCATTACCTGTTGTATATTCATTGCCCTATTCATTTGCTTCAAAAATTAATGCTATCTCTGGCAACATTGGATTGTTCTAATAATACCATTTTGATATCGATAATTATTGGGATTTATATTAAATACTTTGTCTTCTTGTTTTAGGCTGAGGTTTATTTTGTTTTATCTGCTGAGTTTTGTTTTTAGTTGATTGGTGACCAGTAGATAATGGTTTATTCATGTTCTTAACTGCTTCAGTGGTTTTACCTTGTGAATTAACATCCAGATAGATGGCTTGTTCAGCTTTAGATTGTGATTGTTGTTGGCGTTCTGTATGATCAAACATAAATTCCACATATTTTTTATCAGCATTAAATTGTACATATGCACTAAAAAATCCTCCTTTTGAGGAGATCATTCCTTCAAGATATAATGGTCCTCCTTCCAGTAGGGTTTGTTTCTGATGTTCATTGAGCCGTATTCCTTTAATTTCATTGGGAATTTTGATGTTTTCAACTTTGTAGGCAACCAATTCATTGGTCAGCCGGTCTCTGCTGATAAGGGAGGGAATGATTTCATCAGTTTTTGGGTTGATAAGATCCACCACACGTCCCATATTTCCGTTTTCTATTAAATTCTGTCTGTCTTCAGGGGTAAATTCGTGGCCCAGAAACTTAAAATTGAAATTGGGTTCTTTTCTGATGCCATGGAGATTGATCCTTACATCTCCTGCATCATTGTTGCTCAGTGAAAGACGGGCATCTATTCGGATAAGCGCTGATCCGAGATTCAGACTAATTGGGACTAAACCGTTGTTTTAAATCCTCTTAACATGGGTTCCAAAGTATTTGCTTTTTCTAATTTTTCCTGTGTTAGTCCAAATTTTGACATCATTTCCCAGTCAATCTGATCTGCAGAATATTGATACTCTTTTTCTGATAATGGATTTGTACTCATACTGTTGGTATTTTGGGTTACTATATTATAGGTGTTTAGAAATTCTTGGCCCTCCGTACTTGGATGTTCTAGGTGGTGCTGAATCTGTTTTCCAATCTTTTCAGTTTCTTTAAGAGGAGAGATAAAGAAGTTGAATAAAGTTGGGTTTTTGAGCTGGCTAAGAAAATTGGAGAAAAAGTTGGTGAGCATATCTCAGTTTTTATCAATTTTTAAAAACTGATTTTGATTTTTTTGAGTATTGGATACTGTTTTCAGATCTCCTTTTCCATCAATCGTCTTCACTGCTTCAATCTTTTGGGTTTTGGGATTGAAAACCAATAAGGTATTGAGTGAAGAGGGAGCAGGATTTTGAGTGTTTGTGCTATCTTCCATGATGTTAAATATTGAATTAACATTGAAGTTAGGGGTAATAGGATAAGATCAGATGAAAATGGCAGTAAAGCTGATTATTTGGCTTGGATTGTCTGGAATACTAGATGAAGTTTGATTTTTCTTAGCCATTTGTTATCATTATTGCAATAATAATTAATTTTAGTTTATCTAATCTAAATGAGAACTAATACAAGAAAAAACTTTATATAGAACAAATTGTGAGAATAAAATATTTGCAATTTTTTATGAAATCCAGAGTTTATATTTCATAATAAAATTTTAAATATATTTTTAATCTATTAAAGTTCTATTTATGAACGTGATAAAAAACTATTAAATTAAATTCTTGATATATAGAATTAATGTATTATATTTGAAATCTAATAACCAAAAACTTATTTAAACAATGAAAAAAGTATTTTTTTTAAGTGCAGTCGCTTTTATTTCTTTCTTAAACTCATGTAACAGTGATGATTCTTTTGATAATGGTAATAATGCAAATAATCAAAAAGAATTAACCATCAAAAATAAAAATCTGAGCCAGAGGAGTGAAAGTGATATTGTAAAATTACTTGAAAACAAGTACAAAATAGCAATTAATAGTGATGTTGCAATTGATGAACAAAATATAAAGTCATTAGATGAATCTCTAATAAACGCTATTGAATATAATGGATATAAATTTTTAATTAATAATAAAGAAACATATGCCATTCCTTTTAAAGATAATCAGCAAAAATTTCTACTTTCAAACTTTAATGATCTTCAAATAATTTTTGAAAATTATGTTGATGAAAATGGTAACGGAAAGATTATTATTACCTCTGATGAAGAAATCGTGACAAAGTTATTTGAAAGTGGAAAATTGGTAAAGGTAGATATAATTGAAAAAGACCAAAAGAATTCAAACATGTCAGCAAGAAAAAGCAAATTTAGAGTTTGTTTTGATCAAGCATATGATGATATTTGTGATGGGCCTATCGGCTGTACAGCATGGTATACTAGTCCATTACCAGCGTTAACTGCAATAGCATATTGTACTGCAACTACTTAATTAATTTATTATGAAAAATAAAAAAATTCTATTATTAATTTTAATAATTTTTACAATAACTGCTGGTTCAATATTAAAAATCAATCATATTAAAATATTTGGCGATATATTGTTACTTATTGGATCACTATCATTAGTTTATGTAATCATTAATATTCTGACTAGTAAAAAATTAAATTAAAATTACTACTCCGATATAATATTCGGAATTTTTAACTTTCTATGATATAGGAATAAATTTGCTAAAAATAAATTTATTATAACAAGAATAAATAAGAGCCTCTGATAATTTAGAGGCTCTTTTTCATATTAAAGTCTCAAAAAATGATCGTAAACAAGACCAGCAATTTGAGTTGTCCCTAATTAAAGAATGAAAATATATTCAGCATTAGGTAGCCTTCCCAGTTTTTCAGACAAATTAAAATTATTAAATTTAGTTTGTTAAACCTTATGAAAAAGAGTAAATTTTCAGAACATCAGATTATCAATATTCTGAAAGAATATGAATCTGGAAAAGCGACAAAAGATATTTGTCGTGAGCACGGAATTTCTGCAGCTACTTTCTACCAATGGAAGCAGAAATATGGGGGGATGGATGCACAGCATCTTAAGGAGCTTAAAGCATTACAGGAAGAAAATGCCCGACTTAAGCGGATGTTTGCTGATCTGAGCTTGGACCATCGTATCTTAAAAGATATTATAGAAAAAAAGCTTTAACCCTCTGTGAACGAAAGGAGCTGGCTGAAGGGGTAATCAGAGAGACAGGAATCAGTGTTCATAGAGCCTGTAAAATCGTGTGTATGAGCCGTAGTATGTATTATTATGGTTATAAAAAAGACGACCAGGCAATTATTTCAAAATTGCTGGATTTGGCAGAAAGATACCCCACCAGAGGTTTTGAAACGTATTATGGTAAGATACGTTTGGAAGGTCTGCTTTGGAACAGAAAAAGAGTGCTTCGGGTTTACCGAAATATTAATTTAAAACTAAGGGTTAAACGTAAACGCCGTATTCCAAACCGAATTAAAGAGAAGCTGAGTGTTCCAGGTAGAGTGAATGAGACATGGTCAATTGATTTTATGAGTGATGCTTTGTCTAATGGCATGAGGTTTAGGGTGTTAAATATTATTGATGATTACAATAGAGAATCATTGATCAACGAAGCTTTCTATTCAATTCCAGGGGGCAGGTTAGTACAAAGGTTAAAGGAATTAATCACATACAGACCTAAGCCCAAGCGCATAAGAACGGATAATGGTCCAGAATTCCTCTCCAAAGTTTTTGTGGATTTTTGAAGTTAATAATATTGAACTGCAGTATATACAACCTGGAAAACCAGCTCAAAACGCGTACATTGAGCGTTTAAATCGTACCTTCAGAGAAGATGTTTTAGATGCTTATTCGTTTGGATCTTTGATGGAAGTAAATGCAATTGCTTATGAGTGGCAGATCGATTATAATGGCAATCATCCGCATAAATCTTTAAATGGACTTAGCCCATGGTTATATGCTAAAGAATATTTGGGTAACTAGAAATATTTTATATTTATCAATTGTCTGAGAAAAGGTAAGTCTTCAAAAACTGGGAAGGCTACCAATGATATAGAATATGTTTAATATTCGCAAAGCTGAATTAGAGATCGATTTAAAGGAACTGAGGATAACAGGAATAGAAGACTAAAACAAGTTTACTCAATAAAATTATTATATCGCAAGACTGTATGAAAACTCAAGTTGAGGGTGAAAATGATAATGTTATTTTTATATCAACTGTTGGATGGAGTTGCTCCATTTTTTAGGATACAATTCTTATAAACTTTATCTTTAAGAGCATAAAAAAATCAGAAAAAATTACAGTTTAGAAATCGAAGCTTCGACATTGCCAATTTATATAGAAACATTTTACAATACCCAGAGAAAGCATTCAGCTTTAGGGAATTTAACTAAAATAAAAAAGTATATAAATTTTGTGTTAAAAATAGTTACAAGTTCACTTAATAAGTGTAATCGAAAAATATACTTATAATAATAGAATTTTTTATATCATCTTATTGCGAGGCAATCCTATTTCATTTTCCTGGGGATAAGGTTTTCGCCAAGTCATACTGATATCTTCTTGCAGATTACCCTGAGCTTCCAATGATTTTTCTTTATCCATAGAATATCTTGGATCCAGAATGAAAGGCATTTTTGCCATTTTATGAATGGTAACAGTAGGAAAATGGAAATCTACTTCTACTGTTCCTAATAAAAGATAACAGCCGCCTCCCTGAAAAGGATATTCTTCAAGACAGTTTGGAAAATGAGCGGTATCAAAATATTCTCCTTCAGCATCAATCCAGGTTCCGAAGTACATTGTTCCTTTTTTAGTGGGTACATGCTTTCTTGAAATAAGATACGCCAGCATTTTAACCTGATGTTTATGAAACTTCAATAAGTCTTTTACCAAAACAGAGCCTCTGTATCTGGTCTGTAATAAATCAAAAGGACTGAATGAAACAGGAAAGCCTACTATTTCTATTTCATCAAAAGCATCTTCAAATGGGTTTCTTTCTATAGCGGGAAGCTGATAATCTTTCTGAGGCTCATTCAGTAATGTTGGATGTCTCAATGCAATTTTATTATTTCCCAAAAGAAATCTTGATTCAATCAGTAGTTCATGTTTTTGTTTTCTGGTAAAGCGGAATGCTCCGATAAAGATTAAAATTTGTAATGTTTCAATACCAATAGGAATTCTTTTGATAAAGTTTTCTAAAGAAGTATACTCTCCATTTTGATTTCTTTCATCAGAAATGAGCTGTGCTAATCTCGTTTCCAGTCTTTCAATATGTATGAAACCCAAATAAACATCCGAGCCATAAACCGTTGTTTGGTACAGGCTTAAATTAACACAAGGATTATGGATTATTGCTCCCGACATCCGAGCTTCATGAATGTAGACTTCAGTTCTGTAGAAACCTCCGCCGTTATTGATAGCAGAGACCATGAATTCGATAGGGTAGTAAACCTTGAGGTATAAGCTCTGATAGCTTTCCACGGCATATGAAGCAGAATGTGCTTTACAGAATGAGTATCCTGCAAAAGATTCGATCTGCCGGTATACTTCCATGGATAGTTGTTCAGGATGTCCCAATCTTTTACAGGATTCAAAAAAGTTATCTTTTACTTTCTGTAAAGCAGATAAAGATCGGCCTTTACCACTCATAGCTCTTCTCAGTACGTCACCATCAGGGGCGGATAATCCTCCGAAGTGCAGGGCAATTTTAATAACATCTTCCTGGTAAACCATAATGCCGTAGGTTTCCCCCAGCTCTTTTTCAAAAACCTCATGGAAGTACTCAAATTTTGTGGGATTATTATGCCTGAAAATATACTCTCGCATCATCCCGCTTTGCGCCACTCCAGGGCGGATAATGGAAGAGGCCGCTACCAATACTTTGTAATTGTCACATTTCAGTCTTCTTAGTAACCCCCTCATGGCTGGAGATTCAATATAAAAACAGCCGATGGTTTTTCCGGAACTTAAAAATTCATTACATCTTGCTTCATCTTTTGATAGAGACGTATCCCGGATATCAATATCAATTCCTCTTTTTTCCTTAATCAGCTTTACAGTGTCATCTATAGTACCTAATCCTCTCTGTGAGAGAATATCAAACTTTTCAAGACCAATCTCTTCAGCAGTGTACATATCGAACTGTACAATCGGAAAACCTTTGGGAGGTATTTCCAATGCTGAATAATTGGTAATGGGTTCTTCTGATATCAGAATTCCACAGGAGTGCATGCTTCTCTGGTTAGGAAACTTTTCCAACAATTTTCCGTAGTAATGAACCTGTCTGGATACAGAATTATTATCATGCTCCTGGATGGGTTTTGTTGCAAGTGTATCCAATTCATCTTTCGGAAGACCGAAAACTTTTCCTACTTCCCGGAAAATAGAACGGTACTTAAATTCAACATTGGTTCCGCAGAAAGCAACATGGTCTTTACCATATTTATCAAAAATATATTCCAGGATAATATCCCTGGCCTGCCAGCTCCAGTCTATGTCAAAATCCGGAGGTGTTTTACGGTTGAGGTTTAAAAACCTCTCAAAATACAGATCCAGTTCCAAAGGACATATATCAGTAATTCCTATACAGTAGCTGACAATGGAATTGGCACCGCTGCCTCTTCCTACGTGCATAAATCCCATCCGGTTGCTGTATTGAATAATATCCCAGGTGATCAGGAAGTAAGCACAGAAATTAAGCTGGTCAATGACTCCTAACTCTTTATCCACTCTTGCTTTTGCCTGTAGATTATCTTCGGAGTATCTTTTTGAAAGGCCCTCATACGCTAACTTCTTTAAAAGCTCAAAATCATTTTCCCTGCTATCAGTGAAATGCTTTTTGTTTTTAGGGGTTGAAAAGTCAAAATCAAAATGACAAGTATTGACAATATATTTTGTGTTTTCAATAATTTGTGGCTCATGCTGAAACTGAGCCAAAAGCTTTTTTTTATCAGTAAACATTTCATTGTCTTTACAGTAATGAGCTTCTGTTAGCTTACTGATCAAGGTATTGAGATCAATGGCCCTTAGTATTTTATGAAGCTCATATTCTTCAGGAGTTGTAAAGGTAATGGGATGCAGGATGACCATTTTATGGATGAACGGTTTCAATTCAGGTTGAATTAAAAGGTTGAGCTGGTCCTTTCTGATACCTATAAATTCATGATCTGCTAATTGTTCCGGAATATTCTCCAGTGGGTAAATAACAAAAGTATCTGTAAAATCAGGATTTGCTTTAGGAATTTCAATGCCTTCACAATTAAACGCAGTTAAAAGCCTGTTGATCTCTCCGATACTTCTCTGATTTCTGGACAGGCAGATATAATACAGTTCATCCTGAACCCGTATTTCCACTCCGACAATCGGTTTGATATTATACTCCTGGCAAAGTTTATAAAAATCATAGATCCCGGTAATGGTATTGATATCTGTAAGAGCTAAGGTTTTAATATTAAAATGTACAGCCTGCTTAACCAGTTCTTTAATAGAAATGGTTCCATACCGAAGACTATGATAAGAATGACAATTCAGAAACATCTTATACTTATTTTAATAAACCTGAGGCTCTTCCTACACTTGAAGTTCCAAACCTGTTCTTGATTTTATCCATTGTCTGGTACAGTGATATCAACTCTTCCGTATCTTCAAAGAGATCCATTTGATGGCATCCGTGAACCAGTCCGGTAAACTTTACTCCAACTAACCTGATTCTCATACGTCTGGTATATACTTTTTTAAAAAGTTCTAAAACATACCTGAGCAGGGTATGGTCAGCTGAGGTGTAAGGAATCCTGCATTGTTTGGTTTCCGTATCAAAATTGGCATACCGGAGTTTTACCACTACTACCGATACCAGCCATTTCTCTGCCCGGAGCTGATAACAGAGTTTTTCAACCATTCCTGAAAGTATACTTTGAATCCCCTGAATATCTATAGTATCCTGAGCAAAAGTATCTTCTGTAGAAATGGATTTTCGTTCAGAGTAGGGAACGACAGGGGTTTCATCAATTCCGTGTGCTTTTTTCCAGAGTTCATTTCCGTTTTTACCAATCAGCTGCCCAAGCACATCAACAGGCATTTCAGAAAGTGTTTGTATCGTTCTGATCCCCAGTCTTGAGAGCAGTTGAAAGGTTACATCTCCGACCATAGGAATCTTCTTTACCGAAAGCGGGTTTAAAAACGGCTGTATGTCAGACTTTTTCACTTCCAATCTTCCGATTGGCTTTGATTCTCCGGTTCCGATTTTGGATACGGTCTTATTGGTGGATAAAGCAAAACTTATCGGTAATCCTGTGTTTTTCTGTATGCTTTCTGCGATTTCATGGGTCCATTTATAGCATCCAAAAAACTGATCCATTCCGGAGAGATCCAGATAAAATTCATCAATACTTGCTTTTTCAAGAACAGGTACTTTTTCCTGAATAATCTCCGTTACCATATGGGACATATTGGAATACATTTCCATATCTCCCTTAATGACTTTTGCTTCGGGACATAGCCGCAAAGCCATTTTGATCGGCATGGCACTCCTTACTCCGAAAAAACGGGTTTCGTAAGAGCAGGAAGCCACTACACCACGGTCTCCACCTCCGATGATCACAGGCTTATTCTCCAATTCAGAGTTTTTCAGCCTTTCACAGGAAACAAAGAACGTATCCAGATCCATATGTACAATTGCTCTTTCCATGTGGTAAAATTAGTCACGTTTTGAAACAAATTTTGTATTTTTGTTGTCTAAAATTGTAACAATGTCGAAATTCTCTGATAACATCGTGTTTTTGAGAGGAAAGAAAAATATGACTCAGCAAGAACTGGCAGATCTATTATTTCTTACCCGATCCAGATATGTCGCCTATGAATATGGCAGAACAGAACCTCCTATTGAAATATTGCTTAGAATTTCAAAATTCTATAACATCAGCATTGACCTACTATTAACTGTAGATGTCAGAAAATTTTCTATCGATGAACTCATGGAGCTTCCTGAAAATAGGATTGTTCTGCCTATAAAGGTTGATCAGGATGGAAACAATCAGATTGAGATTATCCCCCAAAAAGCTTCTATGGGCTACTTGAATGGCTATGGAGATCCGGAATACATAGAAAGTCTGGAGACCATATCATTACCTTTTTTAAAAGGGGGCAAGTTCAGGGCATTTCCAGCTGACGGAGATTCAATGCCCCCCTATAAGAACGGAACCTATATCGTCGGAAAATATGTAGAAAATCTTTCGGATCTGAAAACGGACAGAACGTATGTTTTCATTACCACCAATGATGGTATCAGTTACAAAAGATTTCAGTTTCATGAAGCAGATGGCATCTGGGTAAAGGCTGACAATCAATTTTATGAACCTTATAAAATTCCATTGCCTGAAATTAAAGAGATCTGGGAATTTGCCTGTAGCATTACTACCAAAGAATATGAGCCTGATGAATTTGCAGAACACCATATTCAAAATTTTATAACAGAAATTAAAACTGATATCAAACAGATCAAAGAAAAAATGGGAGATAAGAATTGAATTTATTTTGAGTACGCGGCATAATTAAAAAACTTCCCCGAAGGGAAGTAAAAACACAATTGATGAAAAAAAATTATTCCGTAGAAACGGAATGAGGCAAAGTTAAATGTTTTAAATACAAATTAAAATGGCTCAACTAAGTTTATTTGAAGCCGAAGAATTCTATGAGTTTCCAAAAGATCTTTTGGAATACAGAGAGAATTTCCTGAATAGGGAAGAAGCCGATCTGCTTAAAAACAAATTGTTGGAAACTGCTCCCTGGGAACAGCGTATTCAAAAAATGTACGATAAGATGGTACTTACTCCAAGATTGACCGCTTGGTATGGGGATTCAAAATATAATGATTCTGAAGCAGATAAAAAGCCAACCAATCCATGGACTCCTGAATTGTTTTCATTAAAACAAAGAATTGAAAAGGAATTTGGCTGCCAATTCAATGGGGTTCTGTTAAATCTATACCGTGATCATAATGACTCCGTTGCCTGGCATCGGGATAAGGAAAGCCGATATGGAAAACGACCTGTCATCGCATCCATCAGCCTTGGACAAACCAGAAACTTTGATTTCAGAAAGAAAGACCATCATCAGAGTAAATACAGTCTGCCACTCCCTCACGGATCATTACTCATTATGAAAGGAGATATACAAGAGAACTGGGAGCATCGTATTGCCAAATCGACTATCCCCATGAAAGAACGAATAAATCTCACGTTTAGATTGATTCAAATTGCTTAAATTCTGAACTTTTCTGATACGATCTTACTAAAAGATTTTTTTTTCATATTATATCATTATCTTTAACGTACTATTATAGCCATAAAACTTGAATGAAAACTATTGATTGGTCTCGGTTTAATTCCGATATTTTCACACATTTTTGTAACGTATTACTTTCTTTTGAATTAGGAAATAAGTTTGTACCATTTAGTGCGCCAGGAAAGGACGGAGGAATTGATGGGCAAATGATTACAGACAACGATCATTGGCGTTTTCAATATAAATTTAAAACAACACCTACCAAAACTGCTTTATCAAGTTTAAAGAGTGATTTGAAAAATGAATCATCTAAATTAACTTCGGATGTCTCTCATTATTTTTTATTAACAAATGTAGAGTTACTTCCCAATTCGATAGCAGAACTTACGAGTTTATGGAACGAAATAACTGATGGAAATGTTTTATTTGAAATTTGGGATGGTGCTAAATTAAACACCAAAATTATTGCATATCCATTGCTTCGATTATGGCTTGACGAAGGATTTGATACTGCTCAGCTAACCAATTATCGTGATTACTTTAGTTCACAATTAGCAAATAAAGATCCATTATCTCCTATAAGTCTAACAAATTATTATGTAAGGAATCAGAGTTTAGAAAATGCTCTTTTTGAATTTATTAAGTCAGATAAAATAGTATTTAATTTATTTGGTGAAGCGGGATTAGGTAAAACAAGGGCCATATTAGAATTTTTTAAAGCTTTAGAGACTTTGAATGAAAGGTGGGTGTTACTTGTGCTTAATAGTCATAATATAAATTATGATAGTGTTAATTATGCGATTTCAGGAGACACAAATCATATCATTTTAGTAGACGATGCCCATACTTTTGAAGATAATATCATTTATGATTTATTTTCATTGGTCTCAAAAAAAAGAGATAAGGCTAAGCTTATTATGACGAGTAGACAGAAAGGAATAAATAGTACAGATCTACCACTAAAAGAATTTAACTTAGATTTCGTTTGGAACTATCAAATAAATGCGTTGAGTATTTCTGATACAAAAAGCTTTTTTTTACATTATCTAACCACTTCTACTTTTAAAGCATTTATTGATGAACTTGTGCATTTCTCATATGGTAAACCTATTGTAATTGTTGCCATGATTAATGCTATAAAAAATAAGAAAGAAATTACCCAATTAAGGAATGATAACTTTCTAAAAAAATATGTTACAAACCATTTTAATGACTTTATATCAAAAATTAATTTAGAATTTAATTTCTCAAAAAATAAAATTCTAAATGTCATTTCTATTTTAGCACTAATTGAGCCTATAAATATTCATGATTCTGATGAGTTAAAACAAATTGCTGAAGTAACAGGAGTAGATGTTGAAGAAGTTGAAGAAATAATTTTTTATTTAAAAAACAGAGGTGTATTTGATGGTAAATCATCAATTTTAATTAAACCTGATCTTTATAGTGATATTTTAGTCTCTAATATAGAGAGTCGAAAGCTGACAAAATATATTGAATATTTCAAAAACAAAATTAATAATATATTAATTAATCTTAGTAGTTCTATTTCAAATAATGAAACAGAGGAGGTGTTAAAAGCATTATCAGATGTATATTTAAATTCTGTAAATTTTGTATCAAATAAATTTGATTTTTTAGATATTAGTTCTACTATCTTTAAAATTGGAGGACATTTTCCTGAAATAACTAAAGGTTTGATCACTATATACATTAAACGTTTAGCAGATACAAAAAGTGTTTTTTTTCAAGAACTTGAACAACTAAATCAAAATAAAGATTCTCAGAGTGCTATATCAAGCATTATAATAACCAACATTTCGAATCACCTTTCCTCCCTATTAATAAATAAAGAAAATTATAGTTTTGTTTTTAATGCTGTTTTTGAAATACAAGATAAATATAATATGTCTTCGATATTAGGATCTATTTATAGTTTTACAAAAGTAGATTATTATGATGGTTTTAAGATGGAAAGACAAATTGATTTTCTTGATCGATTGAAGTTTGAAGAAAAATTATTGAATGAAAATGAAACTTTCTTACTGATCCAAGTTTTCAGCTCATTTATGAAACTGGAATTCATGACTACTGAATCTTCTATTGACCGAAAGTCAATTAGCATGACTACATACAGGGTTCCTGAAAATGAAAACGTTAGGTTTGTCCGGGAAAAGGTAATTGAAAATCTTTTAAATCTTTTTCAAAAAAAGAATGTTGATTATCGACTAACTATTCTAAAAATTTTAATTGATATAGCGAGAGAGATTTTTAGTAATTATAAGAATTTACCACATTATGATGGAGAAAAAGAAGTTAGTAAAATTCTATCTTTTCTTACGTTAGATTCAACAGAATTTAGTAGCTCCGAAAAATTTTTTTTAAATGATCAGCTTAGGTTTTTTAGATTTTGGGATAAAAAGCATCAACATGTAGATCAATTACAGAATATTAAAAACAAATTATCAGCAACATCAATCGTTGAAGAGCTTGTCCACATTCTTTCAAGAAATTTTGATTTGGATAGAAGTAAGTCTTACGATGATGTTAGAAAGGAAGTAAGCAAAAGAATAAATGAATTATTAACAAAAGAAAACCCGAGTGAAATTGCAAATTCACTTATTCAAGCATACGAACTAAAAGGAAATAAATTTATTAATCTATATGTATTTACTCAGCAGTTGATATTGAAAGATGATAATTTTTTAATGGAGTTTTATGATGTTTTAAAAAACGGAGTTGATACTTTTTTATTTTCTCGAATCGCTCCAGATATTCTACAAAAGTTAAGGAATAATACTTCTGACCTTAAAATGTATATTAGCCTTGTAACAAATCTTTTAGAATTAGAAGACTCACAAATGGATAATGTATTTTTAAGTATATTTTCTAGTTCTACAGATATATATAGTAAGGAAATTTTTGATTTTGAAATTACATTTCTAGAAAAAATACTTATTAAAAAATCTGAAAAGAATGGTTATCAAATTGCTGAAATGATACCCACACTTATGGCTTATGATCCGACACTGGGGACCCGCGTAACGTTAGATTTTTTTGAGTACTGCCATCAAAGTCATGCTGAATATACTTTTATGTACTTGAATCGTTTTGATTCTAATTATAACTTGACCAGAAATTTGCTTTTACAGCATAGTTTGAGATTTTCAATATCATATGAATTTGAGATGGTTATGAATGTAATTCTTAGAAATGAAGGATGTAAAGTTATTATGGATTATTTTGATGAAAGATTCTTAATATTGGTAAATATTCTCAAAACGAAAAAAGTATATGATAGTTATGGCTTTGTTCCTGCAAACAATTCTTCTGCATTATTTGAAGACTTAGAACATTTAAGACCTGTATTATTTAAACATGCTGTAGATTGGTTTTTATCTTTGAAAGATAGTACAGTATTGTATTTTGCCAAATCACTATTTGAATATTTGGCTGATTCTAAGGAGTTAGCACCTTCATTAGCTAAAGTCATTGACGATTTGGCAGATGACTATAAATCGAATTACGAAATACAAAATAGATTACTTACCGTTTTGCAAGAATTTATTGCCCAAGATGAAAAATTTATAGACCTTATTTTGAGAATATTTGAAAATGCTAGCTCAGTTAAAACTGAAAATGATAGTCTAGAAGACCTTACGTCAAATGCCTATGTGGCATTGACTAATACCGGAGTTAAAATTGGAACTCCAGGAGAACCATTTTCACAAGATATTATACTGATGGAAGTTTTAAAAAGAAAAATATCTAATTATTCGGTGTTTTCTAACACATATGAACTACTTAATAATGCAATAAAATCAATTCAAAGTAGCATTGATCGTAGCAATGATAATATTTTTAACAACGAAACTTGGATATAGTATGGCTCCAGATAAAACAATTGAACTAGTTGATCTATCTTCAGAAATTAATCATCTAATTCAAAAAGTTAATGTACACGAGGTATCAGCAACAATCACCTCTATAAATTCAGATTTTGATTCAATCTATGAAATAAAGTCCTCGCCCAACCTGAAGGAATTACTGAATGGTATAAATTCAAGATTAAGAAAAATACAAACTATTTATCACGTTTATTTTGAAGATCTAGACGATCAGATAATAAATGGAAATGCAGCGACTTTACCTCTAGAGATTTCATGTGAGTTTTACTTTGACACAAATTCGTTTGTTAAAATAATGAACTTTGAATCTCCAGAAATCTATAAAGAATTAATAGATAATGAATTTCAAACATTTGTGCTTACAACTGCCTCAATATTTGAAAATATAGTTCGATTAATTGAAATATTAGGTAAAAAAGTTATTATCCATAAAACTAAAAATAAGCCTTTAAGTATGCCTCTTGGAATGTATCTAGATTATTTATCTTCACTATTAAGATTAAATTATCTTACTATTACCCCTTTCATTCAGTGCATTCAGAGTTATGAGCATTTTTTTAATATGTACTTAGAAACTATAAATTTACTGAGAAATGCCTATATTCATGGATATAAGACCAATTTATTATTCAACTCTAACGGCTACATGATAACGCTTTTTTGTAATAAAACTTTTTCAAGTAATTCGCCACAACTTGAACTTAAGGTATTTACTCAAACTATTGTCGAGCAATTGAGTTCATTTATTAGCGACTTAATTACGACATTGATTAATGAAGTTACTACAAGTCGAAATTTACCATTTTAATTCTTATCATATTTATAAATCGTGATCTATAATGATTTCCTTTAACTTTTTGGTGATATCGAATCTAGTATGTTCAAATGAGAGGTCTTGAAAAAGTTGTATCATTAGTTCGGTTATAAAATCAATTTTTATTGCAACTAAAAAACCTTTATCTTTATGATTTTCGGTCATAATCCCGACAAGATAATATTTGGGAACTCCATTATCATCTTTGTCATTAAAGTCAGGAACATACCAAAGACCGCTGCCACTAATTCCACTTAATTCTTTTGTTATCTGCGGTAAATTAGAATCAAAAGGTGCTACTTTTCTTTTATATTTGACTAGAATAAAATTATCTTTATTAAAACCGAATTTATCATAAACTCTTTGATCGACAGTTTCTGTAATAAATTTAACGGGTTGTGGTTTAAATTCAGCTTTACCAGAAATCTTCTTAACACCACTTACAGGATATCCAGCAATGAAGTAATATCCCTCATCATTTAAAATGTGATTTGTAATGATTTGCTCAGGAGTAATAAATTTCCATTGTTGATCATCAAAGTGTTTATTCATTCGTGGTGAGAATTTAAATAGAGAAAAGTCTACATCATCCGATTGATTACCTTTCTGAAAAGTGGTGGCTAGCACACCATTTAAATTTAAAACTTTAGTTCCTCCTGATGGTACTATCAAACCTTTCCAATCCTGGATATTTAAAAGATGTCCAGCACTAATTAGATATCGGGCTTTTTGTGTTTTTAAATATATTCCACAACCAACTGGTTTAGCTGATGGAGGGATAGGCAGCATAATTATTGGGGTATGGGTAAGAATTGAATTATTAATGGTCGGGAATAGTTTTACTAGGTCTTTGTTCATTTCAATGATTTAATATTATTTGATTTACAAACAAGGGAATAAGAGTTGTTTTAATTAATTTCTTTCTACAGCAATATAGTCCCGCTCTTCTCCAAATTTTCCACCTTTCATAACTCCTTGATTGTACAATAAAGAAATGGGATCACGGAAAGCATATAAGATTACAGAATGATAATCCATATTAACAAGATCATTGTTTTGAGGAAAGGAGTGATAAAGAATCTTATTGTAGTGAGGTTGTAGATGTTTTATTAAAGCTTTTTCAGCATCTAATGAAACCATTTTATCACTAGGAAGTTTATAATTTAGGATAAAGTCGGCCATTTCTTCCGGTGTGGCTTCTTTACCCCAGCTAACAATACTATTATTATCACATATCCTCATAAGAAGAACCATAATCTCATTTGATGGAATATTACCATAACTAAGAGGAGTTTCATTGATTAATATTTCCTGAAAAGTTGAATGATTTGACAATCTTTTACAAATATTTTGTTCTGTAGATTTGCCTACATAATGTATATTGAAATGAAGCATATCACGATAATCATCGGAAAATTTAGCGATAAGATCACCTTTCCAATGATGGTAAAAAAGTTTATCTGGTGAAAACCAAACGGCTAATTCACTCTTTTGGGTTGACATATCTTTTTCGTATATAGAAAATGCCTGCATTCCATCAAAAGGATATTCTATTTTTTTTTCTAAAGTGTTTCTTCTGTCATGTATTCGAAACTGTATATCTTTTTTTAAATCTAGTCTAAAACCATCTTGGTCTAACGGAAGCTCACAGTTGATAATCTTATTATTATGTTCTTGATGGATTTCAAATTTTATACTTTTCTTTGAGTAAGATAATTTATGAAAAGTGATTTCTTTTCTTTGTGCAATAATATATAAATGACTATCTATAACATTCTTATAGAAATTTTTGTTCCGTGTTAATAACCCTAGATGATAAGAACTAATTGGAGAATATCCCAATTCGATATCGTTGTATAAGATTCCTGTATGCATATTTAATTTTAGAAGTTTTCATTGGATCGTTTTATAATACCAATTGATAAAACTTTAATACCAAAAAAAGGAAGATCATGTTAATTTTACCCATAAGTATTGGCTTAAAATTACGTATAATCTTTTGATTAAGGTTCTTTGTTTACCACTCCTTTTTTTACAATCATTCCAAGTTTAAATATTATAAAAATCGGCCAATTTTTGTGTGTCAGATGTATAACCACTTTTTAATTATTGCTTTTAAGTTACTATCCAATATAAGAACTTGCAGAACAACCAATTTTCAATATGTGAATTATTTATACAAGAAATTAATACTTAACGGATCTAAGGGAGTGTGAGTGAAAATATATCAAAATGTAAGCTCAAACTTTGCTAAAAATTATGAAAAGATTCGTTACTACGAAAAACTAGTGATTTTATATGATTTCTCTTGTTCAATTTTACATCACCAATAATCATAAAAATCACCATTATGAATATCGAAAGAACAGAATTTATAGCCTGGATGGAAAGGATCATGGAAAGATTTGATCTTCTGAAAGAACAAATGATTAAGAACCAATCCAGATTTATAGAAATAGACGGGGAGCAGCTTCTGGATAACCAGGATGTTTTACAGCTTTTAAAAATAAGTTCCCGATCATTACAGCGGTACCGGACTGATAAAAAGCTGCCTTACTATACCATCAGCGGAAAGCTGTATTATAAGCTTTCTGATGTCCATCAATTGATCAGAGAATGCTTAAACTCTTGATCGTAACAAGACATCTACAGCCAAATCATTCACCACCATTCCAATCTTTTAGAGCATCATAATTGAGCTTATACCTTGGTTCCATTAAATGAAATACAATGGAAAATGAATTGATAAACCATCAGGAACCTAAAGAACTCAAACCATCAACAGACACACTCCTTGTCCTGAACATTCATACCAATCAGGTTGAAATGGTCAAAGGAATTGATCAAGATGGGAATCTTCAAAAAATTCCTCCACAAGAAAAAAAAGATAATGAGCCGCTGATCAGAGTTGATAAGCACGGCGATCTATTCTCCAACTTCTTTTCCAATTTTTACCGGCAGCTTAAAAATCCCACGCATTTCAACTTTTTCAAGGTATCGGAATACGATGCTGTTAATACTGCCAAGGATCTTCAGAAGTATGTCGATCAGGCATCTCCTGAAGAAAAAGAAAAGCTAAAAGACTATGAAGTGTTACCAAAGAATAACAACAATCCAAAAAATCAAAATACAATGGACAACAACACAGACAATCAGGAGTACCGTTTTCAGCCGGAACAGATCGACTGGAAAACGATGGAAAAGTTTGGACTTAATCAGGAAAAGCTTGAAAAAATGAATGCGATGGATGCATTACTCAGAGGTTTTAAAACCAATACACTAATTCCCATCACTATTAATCTGGGAACAGCAGTCAGTAAGATGGATGTTCGATTATCTCTTCAGACAGGAGATACAGGGCAGGTTGCCGTTCATCTGCATGGAATCCGAAAGGAGCCCAGTTTCAATAATAAATTTCTGGGTCATCAGTTCACGGATGAAGACAAGAAGAATCTAAAGGAAACCGGGAATATGGGCAGAGTAGTAGATCTGGTCAATCCTAAGACGGATGAAATTATTCCATCAGTGATCAGCCGTGATCGTTTAACCAATGAATTGGTAGCCTATCGAGCGGAGTACATGAAAATTCCTGATGAAATCAAAGGAATTAGGCTTGATGAACATCAGAAACAAACGTTACTGGAAGGAGCACCATTGTATCTTGAAGGCATGATCTCTAAAAAAGGAGAACCTTTCGATGCCACCGTACAGTTCAATGCAGATAAGCGGTATGTAGAGTTTATGTTCAACAATAATCACACACCACAACAAAGTCAACAACATCATCATAACCAACAACAAACTCAACCTACCGATAAAGAAGCGCCCAAAATATTCAGAGGAAAAGAACTGGACGATTCACAATATGAAAAATTCAAAGCCGGGCAAACCGTTTACGTTGACGGTCTTACCGATGCTAAAGGTAAAACCTATCAAGGCTATATTACCTTCAACAAAGAAACTTCCAAAACCGATTTCTCCTTTACCCATCCTAATAAACTTAAAGAGCAGGCAAAACCTTCAGAAGATCAAAAGACCCAAACTGCGGTTAATTCTCAGGGTAAAACCAATGAAGCTACTAAAAATGTGAAAGAGCCTTTAGAATCCAAACAGCAGCAGCCTGCCAGTCAACAGCAGGAAGACCAGCAAAAAAAGGTTAGAAAACCAAGAGGACCCAAACTATAATAAACATCTAAATCCATCATATGAAAGCAATCATCGCAGAAAAACCGAGTGTCGCAAGAGAAATCGCACAATTATTAAGAGCCCATGAAAAGAAAGACGGCTATCTGTTCGGTAACGGATACTGTGTTACGTGGGCATTGGGACATTTGATATCGTTAGGAATGCCGGAAGATTATGGTATAAGAGGCTTTAACAAAGCCTCTTTGCCTATCTTTCCCAACCCTTTTATTCTAACTCCCAAAAAACTAAAGAAAGCAAAAGGCTATGAGCCTGATCCTTCCGCTTTAAAACAACTCAACACCATACAACAAGTCATCAAGCAATGCAGCAGTATTATTGTCGCCACCGATGCAGGAAGGGAAGGAGAGCTGATCTTCCGTTATATCTATCATTACCTACAATGCAACAAACCTTTTGAAAGACTCTGGATCAGTTCCCTGACAGAAAAAGCAATACAGGATGGTTTTAAAAGCCTTCAGCCAGGCGATGCCTTTGACGGTTTGTATCAAGCTGCTAAAGCCAGAAGTGAAGCGGACTGGCTGGTAGGAATCAATGCAACCCAGGCATTAACCATCGCAGGAAACCAAGATGTTTATTCATTAGGCAGAGTGCAGACACCAACCCTTGCTTTAATCTGTCAACGGTTTCTTCAGCATCAAAACTTCACCAAGCAAAAATACTTTCAAATTCAGCTGAGCCACAGAAAAGAATATACAGACTTCACCAGTCTTTCGCTATTACAATGGGAAGAAAAAAAGCAGGCAGAACAAATCCAAAAGATTATAGAGCGGGAGGGAAGAGCTATTGTAGAAGATGTATCTGTTAAAAGAGTACAGGAGCAATCTCCATTACTTTTCGACCTCACTGAATTACAGAAAGAAGCCAACAGAAAACTGGGGCTTTCTGCTGATGAGGTTTTACAAACAGCCCAAAGCCTCTATGAGAAACAGTTCATCACTTATCCCAGAACCGGAAGCAAGTATATTCCTGAAGATGTATGGACTGATATACCTGAGCTGGTCAGAATACTGAATCAGACCGAACCCTTCAAAGCCACCATAACCCATTTAAAATTCGGAAACTTCAACAAGCGTATCGTTAATGATCTAAAAGTTACCGACCATCACGGATTACTCATAACCACTAAAACACCTTCTGCACTTAGCGCTACGGAAAAAGCCATTTACGAGATGATTGCTTGCCGTTTATTGGAATCCCTATCCCACACCTGTATAAAACAAGTCACCCAAATCCAGATAAAAGTCCATCATTACGAATTCCAGATCAAGGGATCAAAAATACTCAACACGGGCTGGCGAGCCATCAAAGGGATTCTTTCTGAGAATGAAAATTCCGATAATAAAGATGAAGCCCTTACTGAACTTCCGGAATTCAAAATCGGAGATGAGCTCAAAATATCAAAAACAGAATTATTGGAAAAAGTAACGCAACCCCCCAAGCTATATACAGAGGCCGACCTTTTATCGGCGATGGAAAATGCAGGCCGATCTATTGAAAACAAAGAAGAACAGAAAGCGCTATCCAATATCGGCATCGGAACACCAGCCACCAGGGCATCGATAATCGAAACGCTGCTCAGCAGAAACTACATCATCAGAAAAAGTAAAACCCTACATCCCACCGATAAAGGCTTACAGGTTTACAACCTTGTCAAAGACAAAAAAATAGCCAATGTCCAAATGACCGCAGAGTGGGAAATAGCACTGGATAGAATTGAAAAAGGTGAACTCAATAAAACTCAATTCATCAATGACATCCAACACTATACAACTGAAATCACCAACGAACTTTTATCACTCCATATTCCCCAAGAAAACACCCCACAATTGAAATGCCCTAAATGCCAACAGCATCATCTTATTATCAAAGAGAAAATCGTAAAATGTCCCGATGAGCAGTGCAACTGGACTCTCTTTAGAACCATATGCGGAGTACAACTCAGTAGTAAAGATCTTACTTTACTATTAACTCAAAACAAAACATCATTAATCAAAAATATGAAGAGTAAAAACGGTAAAAATTTTGATGCATTTATAATTTTAAAAGGAGATTTTGGAACTTCATTTCTGTTTCTTAAGTAAAAAGTGAAGCAGTACTATTCTGTAATCATTATAATTTCATTTTTTGAGCCTGTAGTTACCTTATTGTTATTATGATTGAATGCCTATGTTAGTTTCGTATAATTATTCCTTTTGTTTCCATGATGATTTTACATTAATATATAAAACCTCTCGAAGGAAGCTCTTTTGTAAAATCAGTAAAACTTGAATATTCAAGTCCACAAATATAAAAAATCCCCGGATAACCGAGGATAAAAAACTAATAACCATGAAAACTCAAATTTAAACATGAGAATCAGTTGCAAAATTAAATCATATCATATTCTTTCGCAACAGGTCTCATCGATGAGTTATATTGTAAATTTCGTTTGTTCTTTTAATTTCTGATATTGTCACTTCTGGTTTTAAAGCCATTATTCCTTCTTTCAGAATCATTTCAGAATTCAAAAAGACAACTCCACCAAATAAAGACCTCCTATTCCATAGGAGGTATAAAAACTTATTAAAATATATTTTTTTAGCAAAAATATAATACGACATATTTTGTCGCTTTGCCGATATATCTTTGTCTTATTCAAGAATGTTAATAAATTTCCTTTGAGCGAAACTTTTAAAATCTTAATTTTGCAGGCATTAAAAACATAACCATGAACAATAATTATACTATACAGTTTGTGTATTTCTAATATACACGATTATAAATCACTATTCATTAACGTTAATTACAATTTAAGCATGAAAAAACTCTACATGGGTGCATTATTCTTATGTACTATGGGGATATTTGCTCAGGAGGTACTCTGGCAGAAAGACATAAAGTCCAATTCACAGGATTTTTTAAGCCAGGTTACTACTACCATTGATGGGCAATACCTTATTACAGGAAGCAGTATCCAAACGGATAAACTCCAACAAAACAGCAAGCAAAACAATGGTTATGACTTTCGCCTGATAAAATTGAATCAGCAGGGAGAACAGGTTTTCGAGAAATATTTATCAGGAAATAATCACGACTATTTATCTTCAACTGTCACTACCCAGGACGGTGGTTTTGTGATTTCTGGGACGTCATATTCACAAAAAGGACTTGATAAAAAAGAAAATTCTAAGGGAGGCTCAGACATTTGGCTCATTCGGATCAATGAATTTGGTGATGAATTGTGGCAGAAAACATTAGGTACCTCTTCGAATGAAGAAGCTAAAGCAGTTATCCAGACTATAGATCAGGGATTCTTTGTTGCGGGGAATGTACAAAATTCCTCTAAAGGTTATGGTTTTAAGGACGTCTGGATTGTAAGACTCGACAAAGATGGGAAAATATTATCTGAACAAACATTGGGAGGACGCGGACTTGATGAAGTTGAAAAGATGATCCCAACGAAAGACGACGGGGCATTGCTGGGAATTTACTCCAGAAGTGGAGTTGTAAGTGGAGATAAGACGGGTAAACAGACGGAAAACTTTGGTGAGGGCGACTACTGGATTGTGAAACTAGACAAGAACGGAAAAGTAGAATGGGAGAAAAACTTTGGAGGAAAAGATGATGATCATATCAGAACGTTAGCCTTGACATCAAATGGCTTTATCATTGGTGGTGAATCCAGATCAGAAAGGTCAGGAAACAAAACTGTCGGATTAGAAGAGGGTACAGACTTATGGTTGATTTCTTTAAATGAAAAAGGTGATGAGCAGTGGCAGAAATCTTACAATTTCAAAAATAGAGACATTCTGATGAGTATGAGTGTTCTTCATTCAACAGATGATAAATCTTCTAAGGGAATCTTACTAGGAGGCTATACTCAGGCTGAGGGAAGAATAGAAACTGATGATGAAACCTTCTGGATGCTGTATCTTGATCAGAATGGAAATGAGCAGTGGAGAAAACACGTGGGTGGAGAATCCAGAAAGAAGGAAGAAAGACTTTCAGATTTAAAGCTCAACAGAGATGGTTCTATTATTCTGGCAGGAACCAGTGCAGAAGAGCTGGGTAAAGAAAACTGGAAGATTGTAAAATTAGGAGACAAGCAAGTAACTGAGCTTCTTCCTCAATATGATATCAAGATTTATCCAAACCCTGTATCTGATTATGCTTATGTAGAAATCGGTTTCGATTTTAAGAATGCAGATATTTTGTTGTATGATATGAGTGGAAGACAGCTTCAAAATATAAAAACTAAGAACAGAGTGACAAAAATCAATACCCAGGCTTTGGTTCAGGGAGCATATTTGGTGACTATAAAAACTGATACGAATAAAACGACGAATGCGAAGTTAATTAAGAAATAAGAATGAAAAAGATATTTTTACTAATGGCATTGCCATTGATATCCAATGTTTCGATATGGGCACAAACATTACAACTACCCAAAAATATACAATCTCCTAATGCTGCTTCTCTAGGAAAGTATGGTGATATCCCAATGGATCTCTCCTCTGGGAGAGCTAATGTGAACATACCTTTATATTCCCTAAATGAAAATGGTATTCCATTAGATATAAGTGTAAGCTATGATACAGGTGGGGTGAGAGTAGGGGATACTCCGGGATGGGTTGGACAAAACTGGACATTCAATGCAGGCGGTGTGATTGCGAGAGTGGTTAAAGGAACTTCATTTGACGAAAAATACACCAATGATGTTCCCATGGGTTCCAGCCAGTGGGGAATAGCAAGCGGTTATTATTACTATACTCCAGCACTTAACGGGAGCCAGTGGAATAGTGTTAGTAATATGACAACGGTCATAAAAAATGGAGGGGCAACCAATGCTGATTTTCCAGCAGCAGATCTGGAACCTGATATTTTTATTTTCAATTTCATGGGACATGTTGGGAAGTTCTTTTTAGGCTCTGATGGAGTATGGAAAGTATCATCCAAAGATAATATGAAGGTGGAGATCAATATGAATGATAAGATTACCCCAATGAACTTTCCTGCTACCAATAATTTCAATCAAAGGCCATTTTTAAAGGTTCTTGGTAAAATTACAATGATTGATGATCAGGGCAATAAATATATATTTGGAGGTATACAGGATAATATAGAATATACCATTCCCGATTTTTATAATCAACTGGTTAATCCGGTTATTGCAAATGCCTGGTATCTGTCAGAAGTGTATGATAAAGAAGGAACAAAGATTTATTCCTTTGAATATGAAAGAGGTGACTATATGGCATCTTTTTATAATACGAATTCGTTTAGCGGATATAGTAAACAGTTTGATGGTAATATATTCGTCCCGGGGGTGGGGTGTAGTGGTGGAAGCAGCATAAGCAATCAGGTCGTTGCTGCTGGACAACTTATCATTCCTACCTATTTGAAATCCATTACGACAAAATCTTCAACAACGATCAATTTTGCATCATCAGTTACCAATTCATTGAAATACAGATATAATAATGGAGATCCTACTCTGGATAATGCTTTCTCTAATGTCTTAAGCTATCTGGCTGGTTTTGCTTTACCGGGAGATCATGAAAATGCGATGTTCTATTATATCAAAAGATTACAGAATGGAGTTACCCCAAATCCCAACGTAACATCAGGACACTTTGACTCGTATATCAATGCATTGAAATGGAGGAAATTAGATGGTTTTGTAGCAAGAGACAGCCAAAGTAATGTCTTAAAACAGGTTTCTTTCAGTTATAATAATATTCCCACTGAGAGATTGAAGCTGGAAAAACTGACTGTTGACAATCAATTTAATCATAGCTTTGAATACAATAACTTTAATCAGCTTCCAGGTCTGCTTTCGACTAATGTAGACCATTTCGGATATTACAAGTCTACTCCTTTTTCTCTGGATTATAATTCGCCAACAATTCATGAACCTTCAAGGGAAACAGATCCTGCAAAAGTATATTTTGGAACATTATCAAAAATTACGTATCCTTTGAAAGGCTATACCATGTTTGAATATGAGCCTCATACGTATTCCAAGTATCTTGATTCAAACAGCAGTCTGGTTTCTGGAAGTGGAATTATCGGAGGGGTAAGGATAAAGAAAATGTCTGATTTTAGTGATTCACAAAATAAGATTGTAAAAGAGTACAGTTACACCGTTGATGCGAATTCCTCAATATCTTCTGGAATACTTCTTCAAAAAAATGTATATTACGTAAAGAATTTTCTTATCCCTACTGAAAATGGTATTCCTTACTATCAAACCCAGTTCAGTATAGGATCTGTAGTACAGCTTTCCAACTTGATGGGACCCCAGATTGAGTATTCAACAGTGGTTGAAAAAACAGAGAATAATGGATATACAGTTAATAATTTTACTAATTATTCAGACTTTCCAAATTTACCCAATAGTGGAAAACTAGGCCAGAATAATTCCATTTTTGATCCCCATACGGAGTTTGGCTATAAAAGAGGTCTTCCGAAAGAGAAGAAGTATTATAACTCAGCTAATAGTCTTTTAAAAGAAGAAATTTTCACTTATAGTGAAACCTCTCCTCAAGCAGCAAGAGGCCTAAGTGGTAAATTTTTTCTTGCTTGTCCAGGATCTAATGGGCAGACTCTGGAATATGTTATTGCCGGAACCGCTTATGAATTATATTATTCTGACTTTAACCTGACTTCAAAAAAGACCAGGACTTATGGAAGTGGAGGGCAGTTTTTTGAGAAATCCGAAAGCAATAATTTTATAGATTATGGAAACTTTGGAGATAATTTCCTGAAGAGTAAATCATATGTAGATACTAATGGAAAATCAATATCGGATAATTATCTATATTCTTTTGATAAAAATGGTACTGATCCATATACTGCCATGGTCAGTCGACGAGAATACCCTGTTGTGGAAGCCAGTAAACTTGCCAACCAGGAGCTGTTAAACAAAACGAAGACAGACTACGCACTTGTATCTACTGTAGCTGCCAATGGAACTGCTGTGGCTTCCCGAATATTTCCTCAAAAAGTATCGGAAGCTAAGGGCAATAATGCACTTGAGGAAAAGTTGATCGTTGATAAATATGATACTGACGGACATATTTTAAAGGCACACCTACCAACTGGAAACTATACCTACTATTATTATGGTTACGATAATAAATATCCGATATTGAAGATAGAAGGTGTTGAAATTACAGATGAAAGTACTGTTTTAGGATATTTGGCAACACTTAAGCCTCTGCTTAATGTAATTTCACCTGATTATACCCAAATACTTCAGCAACAAGCATATATCATCAACGCTCTGCCTAATCATCTTTGTACGCTGTACACTTATAAGAATGAGTTTGGGGTTAGCAGTATTATGAATTCATCAGGTGTGATTGAATATTATAACTATGATAATATTGGACGATTGATGAATGTAAAGGATCAGAATGGAAAACTTGTAAAGAGTTATACTTATGAAATTAAAAACTGATAATCTGATGAAATCAACATATAAAATTGTATTATTGATACTTGTCTTTAGTACCTCAATAATCAAAGCTCAATTTTCGAATTATTCTAAATCTTACAATTGGAATCTGCTTACCACCTACTCCAATGGTGGTGGTGGTGGGGTAACATTGAGTATCACCAATAATGTGCTTAGTCTTAGTTTCAGTGCTGGCTTTACGGAAACCACTTTAAAACAAGGTAAAATAGCACCAACTGATTATGCGGGAACGCTTCCCAATACAGAAATTCCTATTCCGGCAGGAAATTTTTTTGCTGGTAAAGGGTACCGGTTTTTCATTGTGGATAATCAACTGGCCATTTATCATACCAGTCCTGTTTCTTTAACAGGGTTTTCGGGAACTATATCTGTGAATTTAACGACTCCGGTTTCCATCCCTACAGATATTTCAACATATCTTTCTAACTGGACTTCACAGAATAAGGTAATGTCGGTAAGTTATCTTACAGACCTGGGAGATTCCGGGAAGAAAAAGACTTCCATTGTGTACTATGATGGTTTGGGAAGGGAGTTGCAGAGCGTTGCCAAGGAAGCAACACCTTTAGGGAAGGATTTGGTGACTCTTTTTGAATATGATAACTTTGGAAGGAAATCGAAAGATTTTTTACCTGTTCCGACTGCACAAAATAATGGTCTTTTGGTTGATGCTGCGGTGTTGTCAGGTTTAGCATCATCTTTTTATAATGGTGAGCCTGCATTCTCAGAAAAAGTCTTTGAAGCCTCTCCGTTAAACAGAGTTTTGATGCAGTCAGCACCTGGAACAGTTTGGCAGAAAAACAGTGGACATGAAATAAAATTTACTGATGATGTAAATTTGACATCTGACGAAGTAAAAAAATATAATGTTGAACTGACATTTACTCAGGATATTTATAATCCTAAATTATTATTCAGTTCCAATTATAACGCAGGAAACTTAATAAAAAAAGTGACCAAGGATGAAAATTGGACCCCTACAAGTGGAAACAACAATACATCAGAAGAATTCATTAATAATGAGGGAAAAACTATCTTACAAAGAAAATATGTAGATGGAAAGAAAGCTGACACCTATTATGTTTACGATATTTATGGAAACCTTACTTATGTGATACCTCCTCTAGCTTCAGATGAAGTTAAAAGCTTGGCCACCGGTTTATTTCCTGATGTAACTCTTGATAATTTGTGTTATCAATACAAATATGATAAGAAGAACAGATTGGTAGAAAAAAGGGTTCCAGGGAAAGGATGGGAATATATGATCTATAATAAGGCCGATCAATTGGTGATGAGCCAGGATGCGAATCTTAAAGCTCAGGGCAAATGGCTTGTAACCAAATATGATCAGTTTGGAAGAGTTGCATTTACAGCTATAACCAATAATACGGGTACAAGACAATCTCTACAGACCACTATCACAGGATCTGCTTATACCTTTGAGATAAGAAGTGCCAACTCCTTTACCGTAAGTGCAATGCCAATTTATTATACAAATAGGGCGCTTCCGGGAAGTCTGGCACAGGTATTAAGCATTAATTATTATGATTCCTATCCTGCAGGATATACTTTTAATCCTGCTTTTCCAACGGATATTTTAGGAGAGCCTACACTAAATGCTATTCCTAGCGCAGAAGGGTTAAGTACAAAAAGTCTACCTGTCCTTAGCTTAGTAAAGAATATTGATGACGATAGCTGGTCGAAAGATTATACCTATTATGATAAAAAAGGAAGAGTAATTGGAAATCATTCTATCAATCATCTGGGGGGGTATACCCATATTGAATCCAAACTTGATTTTGCAGGGGTTACGAAGCAGACTGTAACAAAGCATAAACGATTAGATACTGATACTGAAAGAGTCATCACAGAAATGTTTGAATATGATAACCAAAACAGGTTATTGGTACAAAAACATCAGGTAGATAGCAACCCAACAGAGATTTTAGCCCAAAATACCTATAACGAAATTTCTCAGATTACCAATAAAAAAGTAGGTGGAACGGATCTTGCCAATCCATTACAATCTGTAGATTTCCAATACAATGTTAGAGGGTGGCTGACCAAGATCAATGATCCATCGGCTTTGAATGGGAAACTATTTGGGTATGAGGTCAGATATAACAATCCTGTGTATACCAACTTGTCTTCGGGAAGATATAATGGAAATATTACAGAAGTAGATTGGAGAAACGCTTCAGAGGGTGCTCTGAAAAGGTACTCTTATACTTATGATCCTCTTAACAGGCTGAAAGATGCCATCTATTCAGAACCAGGAGCTACTAACCCATATAATAATAATTTCAATGAAAATCTGACTTATGATTTAAATGGAAATATTATGACCTTGAAAAGGAATGCTTATCCTGTATCAGGAACTACAGCAACACAGGTAGATGATCTTGAGTATAAATACACAGGAAATCGTCTGAATCAGGTGGTAGAAAACTCACCCAATCCATCAGGATATGAAGGCGGAAACAATATTATTGGCTATGACCTCAATGGAAATATGACCGATATGAAGGATAAGGGAATCCAATCCATTGTTTATAATCATATGAATCTGGCTGCTTCAATTAGTATGCAGTTTACTAATCCTGTTGGAAATATAAGCACAACCAATATAAGTCATTTGTATCGTGCCGATGGAATGAAACTTCGTAAAACATATAGTCAGCAAGCTCATATGGGGCTACCAACAATTCGCATGACGGATTATTTGGATGGGTTTCAATATTCATATGAAGATGATGGTGGGATCTGCATCACATGTAAAACAGAAACAGCCTATGAAGAGCAGGCTTATTCAACATTTAAACCTGTATTTCCTCCTAGTGCAGCTTGGAAGTTAGATTTTGTAGATACTTCGGAAGGATTTTACAGTTTTGCAGAAAACCGTTATATTTACAGTTATAAGGATCATTTAGGGAATGTAAGAGTAAGTTTTGGAAAGAATAATGCCGGGGTAGTTCAGACAATGGATGTCAATAATTATTATCCATTTGGGTTAAACCATATTGGAGGATCAAATTATTCAAACTTTGGAAGCTATTATAACTATAAATTTGGAGGAAAGGAAATGCAGGAAACAGGCTGGCATGATTTCGGGGCGAGAATGTATATGCCTGACCTTGGTAGATGGGGTGTAGTTGATCCACTTGCTGAAGTTTCGAGAAAATGGACACCATATCATTACGCTTATAATAATCCTATACACTTTATTGATCCAGATGGAATGTTATCTGTTAGTTCTTTACAAGAAATGTGGGATAATACTTCAGGTTCCAGTACTTGGACAAACAATGGGAATGGTACTTTTGAAGGTGGTGAGGACGACCCTAAAAAGAAAAATGCAAGAAAGGCAGGATCTATACCCGCGGGTATGACTGAAGAGGACGCACTTAAGGAAATTATCACTATTGATGGAAAGAAGTATCATAAAAATACTACTAATGTTGGAAGTGTAGCTTTAAATTGGTTGAATGGGTTAGCAGGAGGTGATGATGATTATTTTGTAGAACATAAAGAATATAATCCAGTACTAGATAATGAACTTAAAACCGGAGCAGAAGTAGGATCATACTTTATTGGCGGAGTAGGTGGAAAAGCAGGAACAAGAATTTTGACTGAAAAATTATTCGTACATAATTTAAAAAAAATAGGCTTTAAAGAATTACAAGTTGTAGTAAAAGGTTATTCTACTGAAATGAACGTTTTTTTCAAATCTGGAGGGAAAGAAATGGTTAGTAAAAAAGCTTTACAAGCCTACAAAGAATTGGCCACGAGGATAATTAATGGGACTGGAGGAGCTCCCGCTGGTAAAGCTACTGAAACAGCTCTTAAAGTTCAAGTTCAAAGACTAGAAATGATTAATAAAGCCTTAAAATAATATGGAAGATAAAGAAGAAAAGCGATTGATTTTATTTAGAGATCATTTTGAACATGAAGGGGTAAATAATTTTACAACCGCCAATAATTTTCAAATACAAGAATTTGAAAATAATAACAAGGTATTAGTACCTTCAGATCTCAAGCAGTATTTTTTATTAATAAACGGTAGCGGGGGCAGTCCATTAGATAATCTATATGAATTTTATAGTATTGACAGGATCAATACTGCATTTAATGAATTTAAAGATTGGAACGGAGTACCAGAGTATCATAGATTGGATTTTCAAAAATTTAAGAATGTTTTTATTTTTGGAAATTATGAATTCAATCTTTACTCTTTTGGAATAGAACTATTTGATACTTTACCTTCGACAAATCGCATTTTTACTTTTTGTGGAGAAGAATATAAAGTAGTTGCTAATAGTTTTGAAGATTTTACAGATATTTATCTTAACAATCAAGAAGAGATTTTCATATAAATATTATTCTGCATTTTGTTGTGCAAATTAGTAAAAATAAACCCCTCGCTTCAGAGGGGTTTATTTTTTTATAACTATTTATTTGTTTAAAAGTTTGAAATATTATCAACATTAAGTTGCTACCTTTTTTAGGACACGATTCTTATACCCTTTGCCTTTAATAATATGAAAAAGATCTGAAAAATTACAGTTTAGAGTTTAAGGTGTTACATCTTAAAAAAGGTGGTAGGTATGACGGATAAGATATGAATTTACCAAAGAAAGGTTTTCAATAGTCTCTTACATCTTACGATTGCAGCTTTCTTAAAGCTTTGATCAGCTTCTCTTTCTCCCCACTTCCCGTCGTAGAAAATCTTACTAAAGGAATCTTATACTTATCTAAAATCTCATTCTTCATACGATCTCTTTCGGCTTGTCGACTTTCCAGTTTATGGTATTCATATCCATCCACTTCTATGGCTAATACAGGATTTTTTCCTAGCTTGTTGTAGATCAGAAAATCAAGATGCGTGGCGTGATGTCTTACATATTTTTCTTCTTGAGAACTTAATCTGGAAAAATCTGAAAGTAAATTTCTTAAAGGCTGATGCAAAATAATGCCATATTTTGAAAATTGATCATCGGACAATACTTCCCTGATTAACGCATACATTAGATTCTCACTGTCGAAAACAGATTTCTTTTTTTGATCTGATAAAAGAGCTCTTCTTTTTTCTTCATACCCTTTGTACAGGTAATCAAAAATAGAATGTACCTCACTCTTGATCGTGCTAAAATTGTTATAATCAATATAGCGGATCAGATCTGAGATATTCGTTTCATTATCATTTTCATTTCCGTTCACCAATAAAATCAGCTGGTCTTTAGCCCTGGAAATGGCTACATTCAGTCGGTTTGGGTTGTCGGTGAATTCAGAGATTTCATTATCTACGGTGGAGAGAATGATTGCATCATTTTCTCTTCCCTGAAATTTATCCACCGTATCGGCTTTGATATCTGTTCCCTGAAATGTTCTTTGCAGGGCTAAGGTCTGATTACGGTATGGCGTTACAATTCCCAGATTGACACCTTCCAGCTTTTGCTGTGGAATGATTTCCTGAATAATCACATCAATCTGCCGCTGATTCTCTCTTTGTCGGGCATGGTTGCCTTCTGTTGTTTTATAGACTAATAAAGGTTCTCTTTCCATCTGTCCTTCCGAAAGGATGATTAATTGATCATTATAAAACTTACGGTTACAAAAATCAATGATTTTAGGATGGCAGCGATAATGTTCTTTTAAAAGTGTTTTAGGCACCTTCGGAAATACTTCTAGTATGGAAGAAAGTAAACTATGATTGGAATACCGATAAGGTTCAGGAATATCATAGTTCTTAAAGATTTGATCTGTATTCTCTGCTGTTTCAGAATCCACTACATTGGGAAGCTGTTTTAAATCTCCTACAATGACGGCTTGCTTCGCGCAGGATAATGCGAGTACACCTGTAGCCAAATCAACCTGTGAAGATTCATCAACAATCACATAATCGTAGACTACATTTTCAGCAAGGCTTCTTCTTAATGAGTAGGTTGTACTCATAATGACAGGATAATCTTTAATAAATTCTTCTGATTTAAAACGAAGATCCCATTCGGTATATTCTGAGCGTTTTTCTCCTTTATATTTTTGGTAGAGTTTGTTTTTAAACAGCTGCATAGATACTTCCGTATATTGTTTCATTTTATCATGGAAGGAAAAATGCTGTAATGTATTTTGCAGTTCCTGCTTTCTGAAATCAAGCTCTGAAATTTTTACTCCATAGTATTTTGCCTGGACAATTCTGATCATTTCTTCATACGATAAGGTATAAAAAATCTTATCTCTTACCCCATACAGAAAAGGAAATATCAGTTTACGCCACCAGTAAAATTTCTTGCCTGTTTTCTCATAGTCTTCCAAGGTAACCCATAAAGAAAGCAGCTGATCTGAACTGATATTCTTTTTAAAACGGATTTCGCTTGCTAAAGCGACATCTTCCGTAAAATGCTGATGTTCTGTTCTGATCTTATCGATTTCCAGCGTAAGCAAAGCCAATTCATTCTTTAGTTCTAACTTTTCAGCAAGTTCAGCGAAAAGAAGGGGAGTAGACTGCATAAGAGATTCTTCCTGTTCTTCCTCTAATCTAAAATCTGATAGATCCGGTATTTCAGTCTGAGCATCGATAAATTCTTTTTTATTCTGACTGCTTCCCAATAATGCCGCTATAAAAGAAACTCCCTTACTCTCCAGCTTCTCAAAAACATTTTTTGTTGCCGAATTATTGCTTGAAACAACAGCCACACTCTGATTATTCATCACTGCATTGGCAATAATATTTAGAATAGTCTGGGTTTTACCTGTTCCGGGAGGACCTTCTATAACACTTAGCGGATTTGAAAATGCATTATCAACTCCTGTTCTTTGGCTCAGATTAAATCCAAAAGGAAAGATTTCAATAGGAGAGGCGTGGTAATTCTTTTCGGGTTCTTTCCCATTAAGATAATTGTAAAGAATAGAAGTCTCAGGAATAAAACGGATACTCCCATAGCTATTAGCAAGAATATTATTGCCTTCCTCTGTCTTTAAACCAATACTTTCTGCAATTGCCTTTAGATAAGAAAAAATATTTCCTGCTCTCTCACTCTGAATGGCAGATTTAACGATCTTAATCCTGTGTTGAGAATAAGAATAGGTTTTATCGCTTCTTTTATATATTACTACACATATACTGCCTTCAAAAGAATAAGATTCTATCTCATCAGTTCTGTCTTTACTATCTATGTAGATTGCTTCTGTTCTCAAGTTATTTGAAGTAGATTTTTGCATAGATTATTAATTACTTATAAATATAAGAAGTAATAATTAAAAATATATTCCCAAAATTAAAAGATAAGAAAGAGAGTATAAAAAATAAGCAAGGTTAAAAACCTTGCTTAAATCTGTGTTGTCCAGGTCTCGATCTGCAATGTTGAATTACATATTCTAGACGTCCAAAACGTATTCTAGTATAAGCTCTTACAAAAACAGGTCTCCATCCGGAGCAAAAAAAACAATTTTCCATTATGGACAATATTTAAAGTTAGCATCTTTAAAATGTCCTGTTAAATTGTTTATTATGACAAATATAGATAATTATAATATTAATTCAAAATTCGATTGTCTTGAATCAATCTATTCTAAATCTCTGTGAAATTGATCTAAAAAATGTTTTTCATTTATCATCGATTTTAGCAACCTAACATGACTTTCTTCTTTATTACGATGAGGATTTTTGATGCTATGATATCCTACTTTTTTAGTAAACTGTTCTGTTTCTATTTTTCTAAGTATTAATCTCATTTTTTCCGTCATTTTTTCGTATTCAAATGCTATTTTATATAATGTAAAAGTTTTGATATCTGTAATAATATATCTATGTACAATTTTATTTCTTTCATTGTAAAGATCAAATAATTTATTGTAAAGATTGATATCTATTATTTTCATCTCTTGAGCTTCTCGATAAATATTTTTTTCATTTATTGGTTTATCGTCTTGATCTTGAAAAAGATATTTTATTCTGAACAGTTTGGTATTATCTAAAATTTGATATTTTAAAACAATTGATAATCTAAGATAGGCATCTATCTGATTAGCATTTATAATAAGTAGCTCTATTGCTGACTCATTTTCAATCGCTTTAGCTTTTAAATCAAAAGTAGCTCCTAATGATGCTACAAACTTTTCGTAACGATAAAGATGAGTTGCTAATGTGCGACTGTTTGGTTCTATACAGATTAATGATTTCAGGGAGTTCTCGACCTTCTCAATTTCTTTTTCTAATTTATTATTAATCACCTTGATCTTCTGGTAGACATATTTTGCCATGAAAAAAAAATCTTTTACTGTTGTAGCCCATATTATAATTATAAACCCATCATTCTCATCTATTTGTCTTTTTTCGAATTTTAGATTATTTTCAAAATATTCATGTTTATTTTTGAACCTTTGATATTTATTTTTTTCCTTTTTATAATGACTTAGTTGAAAACACCCAATTGAGTTTCTAAATGGTTCAAAACTGAATGGTGGAGAATTTTCTAAACCCATTATTTCATTTCTATAATCCCATTCTATTGGAATATCTATCTCGAAAACACCATCAGGGCTAGTAAATTTTTTCATAGAGTTATGTAAATTGCAAATAACTCTAAGTTACTTATTTTATCTTAGAGTTATTTACATTTATAAAAATATAAGAGTATGACAAAAAGAGTTGATTATTACTATTTACCCAAAAAGTATTGGAAAAAGCATAACTATTGTGAGTTTGTTATAAATCAAATCGAAGAACTTATCTTGGATGAAAGATTTATTGAATTAAAAATACAGACATTTGAATTTTCCAAAGATGTAATTAACAAAATAGACGTTTCAGATAAACATCTCTTTGATAGACTGTCAGAATTAGGATTTAATAATGAATTGACAAAGGTAGTAAGAACACACTTAATACTTTCATTAATAATGGAAACGTGTTACTTTATACAAGAAAGTCTTTTATGCTCATTAAAGATGCGAATGACAGTATGTTTTACATTGCTTAGAAAACCTTTTTTGGAAATTTTAATTCTTGTTATGAGAATTTTAAATGAATCAGATTTTATTGATAAATTCAACAACCTTGAAGGCTTTGATCCAATAAAAACTACACCTAATGAAAAAAAAGATTTGATAACAAAGACAAACAATTTGCTTAAGGATTTATTTAATAATGAAGACTTGTATCAGTACATTTTTGATAAAGAGTTTGGAGATAGCTTATTTAATATAACGAATAATGCAATTCACTTATATACAGATAGAAATCCAGTGTCAGCAACAGAAAAGCAAAACTTAAATTTTATATTTAGTACTCGCGAAAATATTGATGATATGTGGGAATATATATATCATAATATTCCAATGCTTTTAACATTTTTAGCTTTTTCTATAGATTTATTAGTATTGAAATCTACTACAGTAGATGAAGATATTTTTTTGAAGAGACATAAAATGAGAGAAAAACTAAGGAAAAGATATAAAGTTGAATAGATAAATTAAAAATTTATGCTCACAAATCTCTTACTAATTTAAAATAAATTGTTATAAATTTTTGAAAAATAACTACATACAATTAAATCACAACTATTATCGGTTTTGTCAAAGTTAATATTAACTCTATTACAATTTTTTTCAATATCAATTTGTAAATCACAACTCTGTTTTATTCGGTAAAAATAAGAATGCCACTTATCGCAATCTTTAGGGATAGGAAATAAAACAAATGCTACAAGTCCAAAATTCGAATTAAGTTTTTTTGTATCTAAAATAATAGAGTCAAAATTCTTTGTTATAGGTTTTTTGCAACTTTTCACCCCAGCAATATCCCAACTTGTATTTGGTGTTTTTTAGTTCTACACAGTAGAAATCATTTTCTTTGGAAAATGATAAATCATATCTATCTTTCCGCATTTCATATGAAGTTTCAACAAAGACATCCGTGAATCCTTGTTCTTCTAATTTGCTTGCTAATTCAAACTTAAGCCAGCCTTCAAATTTATTTCTACTTTTTACAGCGATACTGATTACTTTAGAATTCTCAAGAATAATCTCGGTAATTAGTTGTCCTATTAATTGATCCAATAGTTTTTTATTTTTTATGATTTAATTAAAAATAAATTTTATAGCTACGGAATTTTACAAAAAGGATAATTGTTCCTTTCCTATCTCAATTTTTATATCCAAAAAAGCCAGAAATCACATATAAAAGATCATCCGCAATTTTTTTTATTTTTTCAGGTTGTTGATTTTCTTCTTTCAATTGATCTTTTATCAACACAAATTCTTGACTAAAAAATTGATGAAAACCAACCATAAATAGAATGTTTAAAATGAACTGACATTGTTCTGCCAAATTATCAAGGTCTGCTTTAAACTCAGAAGATTCAATTTCGATTTTCTTTGAATTATCGAAATCTTGCAAATAACCTGGAATTGGTTCCTTTACGGGAAAGCCATCATAATGTTTAACACAATTTGAAATCCAATTTATTTTCTCAGAAATTTTAAATGAGTTAATTGTTTTGAATAGGTCTTTATCTATTAATTTTTTTAAATATGAATTTAAGTCTAAAAAATTGTTTTCAAAATCAATCTCTTTAAAAAACTCATTTAAAACTCGTAAAAGATCCTTTAGATAACTTTCATATTTATGGTAAGCGCCCACATATCCTAATCTTATCGTTTCATAATAATTTTCTTTAAGTTCCTGATTGGTTATAGTTATTAAATGTTTATATTTTGAGGATTTTAAGTTCCTTTGGAAGTCCTGCGATGCTCTTAGTGAAGCTGGTAAATAATATTGAATAAATAAGTTCTTAAATGAGTTTATTTCTGAAATATGTTTAACAACAAAATTAAACATCTTTTTACCAAGAGGGTCATCTTGTGTTAATGAGAAATTATTTATTTGAGAAAATTGCTTTGCTAAATTTTCTACTAAAATGTCAATAGGATTATTTTTTTTCATCAGATTATTTGAGTAATGAGTGAAGTGTATAACAACTATTCCACATATTGTACGGCCTTAAAAGTAATATTTAGTGTATATTCAAGATGATTGGATACATTAATATTAATTTACTAATGATTTTATCAGTTTATGTTAAGAATTGAATATTCATAATCATATTCTAATAAATGTGGAGTAGGACTTTTTCCGTCTGGATTATAATAGTTTATACCTCTTGATGTTTCTGAAATCAGGTGCAAATTTTTTCTCGCTCTGGAAGCTAAAACATAAAGTAGTTTTTTTGAATTTTCGTAACCATTTGTGTCGTTAAAATGAGGTATGTAATCATCAAGCAATGCGAAACCAATTACAGTGTCATATTCTTCCCCTTTCACGCCATGAATAGTTGAAACTGTTATGCCATCTTTTTGCCTAAATACTTTTCTGAAATTTTCAATATCTCCAATAAAAGGATTTCCTTCATCAATAAGCCTTTGTATACGACTTTCAGAACTAGCAAAAAATGAAGTATGGTGCTCTTTCAGTAATGGAAAATTACTAATGTCAATTTTTAATTTGTTACAAATTTGGTTAAAGAAAAACCGTAAATATGTCAAACCATCATTTTCATCAATTTCGATAGAATTACAAATTTTTAAAAATTCTTTATTTGAGATTTTTGTTATGTCAATCCCTACGGCTTCAAACTCATATAATACTTCTTTACTCCATCGGAGCCTTCGAACATACATAAAAGGAGATGGCTCTGTTAGAACTATTCTTGCAATTTTGAACCAAAAATTTTCAATATCACGAGAAAAGGGTGCCATTCCAGGACCGTCGAAATTGTAATCAGGAAGCCTAATCATCAACTTTCTAGTTATGCTTGCAATATGTACCCATTGTGGTGCTACAATGCAAATTTCATTAGGACTAATGCCAACTTCTTGCACATTAAACAAAATTAGTTTTGCAATTTCTTCAATCAAATTACCTACAGAAACCGAAAAATTATAAGTGATTAAACTATTGTAATCTTTATTATTTCCGAAAGATATAATTGGTGTTGTAAAGGTTTTATAATAGTCAAAATAATTAATTATAGCTTCCGATGATCTGTAATTTTTATCTAAGCTCAATTGCTGCAATTCAAATCCTAACAGTTTTTCTAATTCTTTTTTTGCCATTGGATAACCACCTAAAGAATTATAAATAGATTGATTTGGGTCACCAACAATTAGAGTTTTTGAACAGCCCTTATTGGCACATAATATCTTTGAAATAATGTGATATTGTATTTCTTTAGTATCCTGATATTCGTCGATTAATATAAATGGAAATAATTTGCAAAGAATAGAACTGATTACCGGTTTTGACTTCATTAAATCATAAGCATAAAAAAGAATTTGCTCAAAATCAAGTTGATTGTTTTTTTCTAATATTAAAAAATACTCTTTAAGTATAGCCTTAATATGATTATTCTGATTACTATTTTTTGAGGTAAATTTATATGTTCCATTTATAGTGGCATAATACTGAAAGTCATAAAAAGTAACTTTTGGATTACTGTATTTGTTACATATCTCAGTCAACAGCTTTTCAGTATCAAATGAATTACAAACCTTAAAACCATTTTTTAGTCTATCAGAGTACAAATGGTAAGGCTTTAAAATCCACTCCATGCAAAATGAGTGGATAGTACCAATCCATAATTGAGTAGTATCAACTCCTAACAGCTCTACACGGTCTTTAATTTCTTCCGCAGCGTTGTTTGTATAGGTTATTGCAATTACAAACTCTTTGTCTGTTTTTAATCTGCTAAGTTCATATGCAATTTTAAAAGTTAAAGTACGGGTTTTTCCACTTCCTGGACAGGCTATAAGAAGCACACTTTTATCTTCTAAAATTGCATTTTGCTGTTCATCGTTGATGCTACCTTTTTCCCAAATAAACATAATTATTTCAATTTTTCAATGATGGTTAATATTTGATCATTGGGAATTACCAAATCCAAGTCGATTACTAAATCTTCTAAAGGTATTTCTGCATTACGATATTTTAATAATTGAGCACGGCAAGAAGCAAAATCTAAGGTATTTTTATCCTTAAAATTTTCGTTTATTCTAAACTCAATAATGTCTGCAATTATATGTGAAGAATAGCTGTCTTTAGCGAAAAAGATTGCATCCAAAATATACTCAGGAATAATGGTTTTAAAGAAAATATGTTTGCCAAGCATTATTGCAAACCAACCTTTGCCTTCTTGCTTTGCCATTGTAAGTACTCGTTTACCAGATACAGCTACGTTAGCATTTTCCAAATCCAGCTTTGCTTGGTCGCGAGTAGCCTTATCTACATACACTTGTTTTATTATTCTTTGAATTTCCCAGTTATTTCCTTCAGTTACAAAATCAACCTCAAAAGTATGTTTGGCGTAAAACGCCTTAACCCATATGTTACCTGTTTCAAGCAAATCAAGTTTCGCTTTTCTTTCCAAACCTTTTTTTTGCGATCCGGCAACTTTCTTCTTATATTTTATAATTTCATCTGTATCGCCTTCAACTTCCGTTGTATCACAAATAGCGTCATCTAAATCAGTAAGTATCGCGCATTTTCTCTTAATTCTATCACTATGGAAAAGTTGAGCCACATTTTCAAAACCGGTGCTTCGAATATTTATTAGACTTATTCCTAATTCATCAAGTCCTACACCGAGGACTTTTTTTACCATAATCGGTATCAAAATTTCTTCCGCATCTCCTTCAACCAAAATTACACCTTTGGCAAAAAGTAAATTAGTCCTAACCGCATCTAGATAGCGTTGTATTTGGTTAATGTTTTCAGGTAATAAACCTGTTGAAGGTTGATAAACTTCAGCATAATTGAGTTTCTTGGCAAGAATATTTATGTTCTCAACGTTACTGACTTCTGAAATTTGTGTTGAATGTGTCGAATAAATAATTTGCGTGTCGACATAATTTAACTTGTCAAAAAGTGTCTTTTGAATGTGATTATGAATATGGGCTTCTGGCTCCTCTATAATCAGGAAATTTGCAAAAGTATCTTTAGATTTTCTATACTTAAATTCTAAAAGTTTTAGGGTAAGAAATATAAGATTTGCACCTCCCAAACTTAATTCGTGTATTCCCCCTTCATAATCTTCTTCAGGTTCGCCGATAAAAAGTTTTAACGACTGTAGAAGCTTTTCTGCTTCATCTGGGACACTGGATTTAATGGATAAAGACGATGGTGAGTAAGTTAATCCAACCGCGTCTTGTATGGTAAATTTAATATCTGCTCTTATGTTTTGTACATCGGGAAGTGCTTCAATATTTTCATTTAAATCATTAACTAAATCACTTATTGGCTTATAATCAACTTCTTTAATTTCTCCACTTTTATTTTTTAATAGTGTAAGTAAAGGGTTGGTTCTATTATTATGAAAATCACTTACAACATCTCGCAAAGCTTGAATAAACGTAAAGGATATTTCTTTGGCAACTGACAATTGATGTGGAATTCTTGAGCCAAATTTAGAAGCATCAATCGATGCAGGAAAAATGACATTTTCGAAATCACCCACAAGCTCCTTGTAAACTTCAAGGTCGTTAAAATCGGCTGTACTTTTACCTGTAAAGAAAGTCTCATAATTATCTTGAATGGTAATATCATTCAAGATTGTTTGTAAACCAGCTTTATCTCCTTCTTTCAGTTCAGATAATTTTTGTCTAATGTCTGCTTTTGGTCGAAAAAATAAATTGTAAGTAGCTTTTTTTACATAATCTTCTTCCGCAATTCCGGCACCGTGAATGAAAAGAGATTGTATAGCCTCTTCATTATTAAGTTCGTCAAATTCTATGCTAATGATTATCCAATGTCCTTTCCATTTATTTTTACCCAACTGCCTATTAAAATCTCCTTCATTTAGTTTGTAAGCAAATTGCATTGAAGCGTCTTCCAAAAGCAATCTTATGGCTCTAAAAACATTTGTTTTTCCAGAGCCATTTTCTCCAATAATGGTATTAATACCTTTGTGAAATTGAAAAATAGCATTCGCGAAATTTCTGTAGTTAATGAGTGAAACTTTAGATATATACATTAAATATTTGTGTGTGAAATTATTAATTTAGAACATTTCCATCAGGATCAAAATTACTCCTTACCTTTTTGGACATTTAATTATAATAAATTTTGAACCCATTACAAGTACTGGTACTTTCAAAAGTATCAATATTTTTACACATTTAATTACGGCTTCCCGTAACAATAAAATTAAAACTCATTATTCTTACTAATATTTAATCAAAGATTATGATCAATTCTTTAATTTTATAAAAATATATCATACAGTAATGACTTTTAAAAATGGAATTTTAAAAAAAAATCCAAGAGTATGAATTAAGAGTAATAATAAATGACCAATTTCTCAAAATATGCGGTTAAATTAATTCTAAATTTGTATGCTTGTAAATTTCTTCGTATCCGATATCTAAGCACATCTTATTAGAAGAATAATTATTTAGATCCGTCATTAAAAGACTTTTTTGATTTTTGTCAAATAAAATTTTACTACATTGAGACAATAATAACTTGCCTAAATTTCTATTTCTGAAATCAGGTCTCACAAAAATTATTCCGATATCAGGATCAGAAATTGTACAAAACGCTACAATTGTTTGTGATTCCTTTAGTATATAAATGGAGTTTTCTTTTATATGCTCAATAATCATAGCATTTATAAAAGCTTTCTCTTTATTTCTCTTTCCTTCATATTCTTCAACGTAATAGGCTAGCATCATTTCCGTTAATTCTGCATGGTCTTCTAATTTTGGTAGTAATGGTGTTTCACTATTTAAAATTAATAAACCTTTATTATTTAGTTGGTAAAAAATGCGATCTTTTATAACTGTAAAATTTGTTACGTTCTTTCCTCGTATAATGCTGTAAACTAAGTTATAATCACCCATTATTTCAAAACCCTGAAAAGATTCAAAATTTATGATACTTTGCAATTCAAGTGTAAATTCTTTTAATGTGTCGCCATAGATAAATAGTTTTCCATCTGTTTCAATATAAATAGCCCAATATGTATCTAATCTCAAAATTCTTGTATTTTCTGTTACTGGCAGCTGGCCAATAACAAACGCATAATGTAAAACATTACTCAGATATTTGTATTTATAATCATTTACATCAATATTATAGTTTAAAAAATGAAAAAAGTCGTCTTTTTCATTAATAGTAATTATTTTCATAAATATGTTATTAGTTAAATCTAATATAAAAAATATTTTTTTATTAATATTTTTGTTTACAAGGCATTATATTATTTTTAGCAAAGAAATTTAATAGTTCTAAAACATATATTAGTAATTATTAAAAGATGATAATCTATTTTCTTGTGGAAACAGAATTCTTATTGGTATTTCATAACATTTAATTTGCAAATGTTATACATTTCTTTATATGAGATTTATTTCACCAATATTCTGACCGTAACTATTAAGAAATTAGTAAATAAAAAATCCTAACTTATGTTAGGATTTTCTCTTATTTTGATTTTTAAATTTTACTTCTAAAAGATTGATTTCATTTATAGCGGATTCAATTTGTTTCTGAGTCATCCTAGAAACTAACTGAACTATATCAAGCTCAAGAAAATTACAAATATTAATAATAATTTCAATCGATAAATTTGTTTTTCCTCTTTCGATTCTACCAATGTAATCTTTGGAAAGGTCAATCTCATTTCCAAGTTGGAATTGTGATAATCCTTTTCTTAATCGGTATAATTTAAAAATTATCCCGATTTGAATTTTTATTTCTTCACTGTTCCATTTATACATTCAGTAAATTTTGTAATTAAAAATGTTTTTCATGAAGACTTATAGTTCGTTTTGATTTTTTTTTAATTATATTTGTAGAATAAGTTTCATAAAATGTAACTTTGCGATACTTCAACGAAATATTAGAAGCTATTGCTTAGAATCTCGATTCGAAAACTGGTAATTTTTAACATGCGAGACGATAAGCAGGAAGCTCACGACCTAGGCGTGGGCTCTCTTATCTGCATGTAAGGTATACCAGTGCCCCGAATCGGATAATGTAGAGTCCCATGCCGTTTTTTTTCCAATGCAGTTCGCTTTATATCTACATTACAATCTAAGCCCGCTTTCAAAATAGTATCAGATTACACGATACAATAGGAGGGTACAACCTATTGCGGCTTTTATAAGCTTTCACGGGAACACAAATTCATTCATATATTCACATTTGACCGTGTAGAGAGGAGCATTATGGTTTTTCCTACATGGTCTTTAAAAACTATTATTTACAGTAAAACAACCATTGAAAAATAAAAAAACAGCTCTCGGATCAGTTAGAAAGAAACGTAGAAAACTACAGTGTATTGAAACTTTCTTTCAGACCAACGATCTGGTAACAGCTAAACAGATGCTCAGTTCCATCATGCAATATGCAGTAAACGGGAAAGACTGGCTAAAGAAAGATCCTTCTGTCATTTTACAATTTCATCAATCATTGAACCTATTCATCCGTGAAGGTTATATGATCAGTAAAAAGAAAAAGAAACGGAAGGTAAATGCAGCGTCATACATCGGCTCACCAATGATGAAAGGTTCTCTGTCTGCTAAAGAATATGAAAACCCACTCTTGGTTTTCAAAAGAGCCTTTAAGGAATACAGCATTCAGGAGTTTGACTATTTTATATCCGGCATTGTTTATTTCTCACAGCAGATGTATAGATACGGGCCAGAAAGCAATCTGGTAAGACCTTATATCCATCTTTCAAAGATGCTGGATGCAGCTTATCTTATGTTGGAAAGAGGAATTCAGAAAAATGATAGCAAAAAAGTAAAATAAGAAACAGAAACTAATAAAAAAAGCCCTTTCCCATGCAGTTTGGACACTTACAGGAAAGAGCGTAGTTCAGTAATTAATCTTTAAAAATTAAAAACCTTTACAAATCTATGAAAAATTCCTATTACAATATAGGAGGCATTTTCTTTGGGCTTATGTTGACCGCTGTAAGCATTACTACAAAAGCTCAGGTACACACCATTTCCGGTACCGTAACCTCATCAAGCAAACCTTTACAGGGAGTCATAATCTCCCAAGAAGGCAGTGATCAGGTAACCATGACTGGCAACAACGGAACCTATACATTAGAGGTTTCAGCAGAAAATACCATCCTATTGTTCAGACACCCTGATTATGCAGAGGAAAAATTTAAACTCACTAATCAGACCGTCGTTAATATCAGCTTAGAACAAAAAGTAAAGGGAATCGAAGAAGTTATTCTCAACGCTGGCTACTACAAGGTAAAAGACAAAGAAAGAACCGGTAGTATCGCCAAAGTTTCAGCAAAAGATATAGAAAACCAGCCTGTCACCAATGTCTTATCTACGGTACAGGGAAGAATGGCAGGAGTCAGTATCACCCAGAATTCAGGAGTTCCGGGAGGCGGCTACAGCATCCAGATCCGAGGGCGCAACAGCCTGAGAACTTATGCCAACAGTGAAATCGATGGCAGCCAGCCCTTATATATAGTGGATGGTGTCCCCGTGGGAAGCGGAATGACTGCTACTTATGGTGCCAATATTTTGTCAGATGCCAACCTAAATCCTTTAAGCAATATCAGCCCCAATGATATCGAAAGCATTGAAGTTTTAAAAGATGCAGATGCCACGGCTATCTATGGTTCAAGAGGAGCCAACGGCGTGGTACTGGTAACGACTAAACGGGCCAGGAAAGGAACTTTAGGGCTTTCTATCAATACATCCTATGCTTTAAGCAACAGCCTTTCCAATCTTACCATGATGAATACGGAGCAATATCTGGGAATGCGAAGACAGGCTTATGCGAATGATGGAATTACCGTATATCCGGCCACTGCGTATGATATCAACGGAACATGGGACCAAGGCCGTTATACGGATTGGTTCAAAACACTTCTCGGTAATACATCGGTTAGCTCCAATGTCCAGCTGTCTTTATCGGGAGGCGGGGAGAAGACCTCTTTTCTGGTAAGTTACGGACACAATGAGCAGACTACGGTCTTTGCCAAAGATTTCCGGTATAAAACCAATACCTTACTGGGTAACCTGTCACACCGCTCAGCAGACAACCGGCTGAACTTTACCATGTCAACACTCTTTTCCAAGCTGGAACATAATGTAATCAGTCTTGACAATACCGGCAGTGCTTTATTTCTGGCACCTAATGCTCCGGCTCTGTACGATTCACAAGGGAATATCAACTGGCAGAACAATACCTTTGATAATCCTTTGGCTGCCTATAACAGTACCTATTCCAACAACAATATTCAGTTCATGAATAATTTCACGGCGGGTTACGAACTTATGAAAAATGTACAGATCAGACTCAATGGAGGAATCAGTTACCAGACCTTTGATGAACTGTCATTGCAGCCCAGCACGATCTATAATCCGTCATTAGGGATAGGCCCTGCCAATTCCAGGGCGTTACAAAGCAATAAAAGCAGAATGTCCTACACTTTGGAACCGCAATTGAACTGGAGCTTTAAAAAAGGTAGTCATCAGTTGGATGTCCTGGCAGGGGGTACCTATCAGAGCGATCCGAATACTCAGGGTGCCATACAGGGATATGGTTTTACCAGTAATGCATTTATTGAAAATATTGCCGCAGCTACTACCAAGCTGATTTCGGACCAGATCAAAACAGAATATAAGTATACAGCCGTCTTTGGAAGACTTAATTATCAGTTTGACCATCGCTATATCATTAATATTACAGGCAGAAGAGATGGAAGCAGCCGTTTTGGAACCAACCGTAAGTTTGCGAACTTCGGTGCGGTGGCAGCGGCCTGGCTGTTCTCCAACGAAAGCTTTATGAAAGAACTGTCCTGGCTCTCCTTTGGAAAGCTGAGAGGAAGTTATGGCTCATCCGGAACTGATAATATTGGGAACTACCAGTATAACGATACGTTTATCACTTCTACCTTAGGGTATAATAATGTAACAGGACTGGTTCCTTCCAAACTCTTCAATCCTAATTTCAGCTGGGAGAAAACCATCAAATTAGAAGCTGCACTCGAAATGGGATTCTTTAAGGATAGATTTCATGTTACGGCATCCCATTACCGCAACCGTTCATCGAATCAACTGGTAGGTTATCAGCTTCCATCAGTAACAGGGTTTACTTCAGTGCTGGCCAATCTGGATGCCACCATTCAAAATACGGGTTGGGAATTTGAGATCACAGGACGTCCGTTTACCGGAGCTTTTAAATGGGAAACATCAGCCAATGTAAGCTTTCCGAAGAATAAACTTCTGTCTTTCCCGGGACTGGAAGGATCAACCTATGCCAACTCTTATGCAATAGGGCAATCCGCTAATATTACAAAATTGTATCATCTGGAAGGTATCAATCCTCAGAACGGTCAGTATATCTTTACGGATTACAACGGCGACGGCAGGATCAGTTCCCCTGATGACAGGCAGATTATTAAAAATATAGGCGTAGAGTTTTTCGGGGGTTGGAGCAATAATTTCAGCTATAAAAACTGGTCATTGTCAATGCTTGTTCAGTTTGTCAAACAGCAGAGCCGCAATTTTAATTATCAGATGTCTTCCCCCGGACTGATGCGGAACCTTCCTGTAGAGGCCTTGAATGTCTGGTCACCCGACAATCCGAATGGATTGTATATGCCGTATCATGCTACCGCATCACCCCTGCACAGTTTATTTCAGATGAGTGATGCCACCGTGTCCGATGGGTCATTCATTCGGTTGAAAAATATTCAGCTCAGCTATCGGATTCCGTTGCAGGGGAAACTCATCAGAGAAGCCAAGATCTATTTTCAGGGCCAGAACCTCTATACCTGGACCAAGTATTTCGGGCTGGACCCGGAGTTTTCATCTTTAGGATTTCTGCCGCCTCTAAAAACGTATTCTTTCGGCATGCAGATTAACTTTTAAAACCAGTACAATGAAACTTTATAAACAATTCTATATCATAACAGGATTTTTAATACTAAACAATATGAGTTCCTGTGAAAAACTGATCGAAGTAGAACTGCCGTCCAATCAGATTGCTTCAGATCAGGTATTTGTAGATGTACAGACGGCAGATGCTGCTCTGGCTGGATTATATTCTGGACTGCGCGACAACTCGCCGTTTGCAGGGGATCAATCGGGCAGACTATTAGGGCTTTACACCGATGATTTGGATTTTTATTCCACTACGGCAACCAATGGACTACCGGAGATATTCCAAAACCTTCAGAACGATTCCAATGCCAGTATTTATACAGACTGGTCAACCTCATATAAACAGATCTATGTGGCTAATGCCATACTGGAAGGCATTGAAAACTCAAAGTCTATTTCCCAGGCAGACCGCAACCGAATCAAAGGAGAGGCATTAATGGTCAGATCCATGCTGCTGTTATACCTTCAGCAGGTATATGGAGATATTCCTTATCCGACAACGACCGATTATCAGGTTAACCAGACAATTTCAAAAACTGATCAGGCCCAGGTGCTTATACAGCTCAGTGAAGATCTTAAAGAATCCATCAGCCTGCTTCAGGACAACTACAGAAATACGGAAAGGATCTTCCCTAATCGTAAAATGGCGGAACTGCTATTGGCTAAAGTCTATCTGCTGGAGGGAAGCTGGGTAGAGGCTGAGCTTCTGTTAAAGGGCATTATTCAAAGTCCGCTGTACCAGTTTCAGAATGATATTACCAAGGTCTTTAACAAATCCGGCTTGCATATTCTCTGGCAACTGAAACCTAAAAATTCCGGCGATGGGACTAAAGAATCCGGAATCTATTATTTTAACAACTCAGCACCTTCGATGACCGCTCTCAGTACTGGCCTTGTCAATGCATTTTATCCCGCAGATCTCAGAAAACAATACTGGATGGCACCGGTAACTTTTAACGGAACAACCTGGTACAGGGCTGAGAAATATAAAAACAGGACAGCCAATACAACGGAGTATTCAATTATTGCCCGGCTGGAAGAAGTATATCTTCTTTTAGCCGAGACTTTGGTACAGCAAAATAAAATAGATGAAGCCCTTTTTTACCTCAATAAAACCAGACAGAGGGCAGGAATAGTACCATTAGCTTTGCCTTTGTCAAAAGAAGAAGCACTCAGTGAGATCACACGGGAAAACCGGCGAGAGTTTTTTACAGAAATGGGACATCGTTTCTTCGATTTGAAAAGAGTCGGAAAGCTGGATACATCTATACAGGGAAAGCCTAACTGGAAGTCTTTTCATAAACTATGGCCAATTCCCCAGCAGGATATTTTGTTAAATCCCAATTTAAAACCTCAAAATGAAGGCTATTAAAATCAAAGCGCTATTATGCATAATGATTATCTGTATGTGCAGCCAAGGATTGTTGGGACAATATAATATTGATTCTATACAACAGAGATATGCTGCATTCTATACTATTGCTCATTTAAAAGTATCAGATGATAACCGATGGGTTTCTTTTTCTAAGATTTACAAGAAAAACACAGATACCACCGTTATTGCCTGTGCGGACAAACAGCAATCTGTCAAAGCTGTTTTGACTGGTGTTTCTGAAAGCTACTTTTTGAAGGACAATCATTTTTTCTGGCTGGGTCGTGGAAAGGCACAACTTATTAATCTTCGAAACGGAGATAAGAAAGATTTTAAGGAAGTCAGCAAAATAGAAACACTGCCCGCTCTGGGATATTATGCTGTTTGGTACAAAAGCCGTTTTCTTGAAGTATTTGACAGCAAAAACAAACTTGTTGCCTCAGTTTCTGATGTTACACAGTTAGTTACTAATAAACAGGATAAATTATATGTAATGGTTAACCGAAGCAATCTCTCATCGGTTTGGTCTTTGCAATCCAAAGAATTTAATAAAGTCTATACCTCTGAACAGAATATAAAAAAAATCATGCTCGCACCCTCACAGAAATATCTTGCAGTTACAGAGCAGGAGAAATCTTCTGATGGATTACAGCTTGTATTACTCGATACCCACTCACTCAAAGTTTCAAGAGTTGGCAATGGTTTTATTAAGTCTGATTATATTGAGGTGCGTGAGATCAAAAACGGACTTGCTTTTTTTCTGGATTTTAATAGCCGGCCAAAACCTGCTCCTACCGCCCAGCCGGAAATAAAATATGGTACCAATCCCGATTTATGGCTTTATAGAATGGGAGAGCAATATCATGAGTACTGGGTGTATGATGTAAAGTCAGAGCAGTCTCAAAAGGTAGATACTGGTTTTGCGTTTATGGCTGCTATAGATCATGAACGATATTTTCTGAGCTTTGACCGAAGGGAAAGGAATGCCTACGTCAGTTCTGTTTCTTGGTTTGACATTTATTTGTATGACCGCTATAGTAAAACTTCAAAAAAGATACTCTCTCAGATCTCCAACCTTGTAGTTAGCCGACAGGGTAAATATATAGTAGGATTCAGTGAAGAAGAAAAGCGATGGATTCTGTATAATACTTTATTATCCGGAAAAATGAAGATTGAAAACCCTCATATTGGGAGGCCAACTTTTAGTGATGACAATCATTATGTTTTTTTTGAGAGTGAGAATGGAATATACAGGCTTAATGTACGGACGAAAAATTTGGAAGAACTACCCTTAACAGCGAATAAAAAAATTGCTATTCTCAATGTCAAAGAAGATGTGATCTATGGCACGTTAGGCGCAGACTTTAGAATCCGCAGCATTAATGCCAAGAAGCCTATTATCCTTGAGCAGTATGATCAAAACAACAATGAAACATCATATGCTCAATGGTTTCAGGATAAAATAAAAGTACTTCTTCCAGCGACTAAAAATAGGGTAAGTGATTTCAAAATAAATCTCCTGAGCCAGGCGGTTTTCAGTCTGGAAGAAAATTTTAACAGCCCTCAGACAATTTATCAATATCATAGCGGTCATAAGAAAGAAGTGTATCAAAGCAATAGACATGATCATGAGATCACTACGGCCAGGCAGGAAACACTTTCATACAAGAATAGTTTGGGAGTACAAATCAAAGGTGTATTGTATTATCCCCTTAACTTTGATGCCCGAAAGAAATATCCATTGGTTGTGTCGGTCTATGAAGTTCAGAATAAAAGTGCATCGGTATATCCCTATCCTTATTTTTCGGGAATAGGGATTAATATCCGGTCACTCATTGATAATGGCTATTTTGTTTTTCTTCCCGATGTGGTTTTGGATAGCCGGGGACCTGGGTTCTCTGCGTTGGATTGTGTGCACTCAGGACTGGATGCCCTAAAAGGATATGCCAATATTGACAGCAATAGAGTAGGACTCATGGGGCATTCCTTTGGCGGGTTCGGAACCAGTTTTATAGCGACCCGTTCCCATCGTTTTGCGGCCTATATATCTGGAGCAGCCGTTACCGATCTTGTTAAATTTTATTTTTCCTTCAGTCAGGAAAGAAATCTTCCTAATTATCCCCGCTTTGAAAACGGACAGTTTGATATGAAAGTGCCTTTTTCTCAGAACAAAATGCTCTACTACGACAATAGTCCTATTGCCAATGTAGAGAAGGTGAATAAGCCGATCCTTCTCTGGACAGGACTGAAAGACGGAAACGTCCCTTATACTCATACCGAAGAATTGTATACGGGTTTGCTGCGGAATCAAAAAAAGGCGATAGTACTGTATTATAAGGATCAGGATCATGATCTGGCAAAAAACAGTGCTGAGAGCATAGATCTTCATATGAGGATTCTTGAATGGTGGGATTATTTTCTGAAAGATAAAAAAGACATTCCCTGGATTGATAAAGAAATGAAAAAGGATGCCTTGTAAGGCATCCTCTTCTTTTTTTACTGTGGAATTTCTCTCAAAACATTGTCGCAGAAAGTTTCTGAGACCTGTTCTTTCAGCTGGGTGCCGTCTGACAGTTCACAGATCGGTCCTGTCGGAATGTCACTACAGTTTTTACCTGCTTGCTCACAAGTGAAATTTCCATTACCATCCGGAACCATTACGTATCCCGGTACAATAGCTTTGTTTGTCTGATTTGCCATCTTAGTGGCAAATGCTGTTCCTGTTCCTAGTACCACTAGTAAAGCAGGGAAAAGGATTTTTTTCATAAAATGAAATATTTAGTGCTGCCTACTCTGTTGATCGGTTTTCGGCTTCCCCGATTTAATATATTGAGATAATGCTTTTGTCATTTTATATTGGGTGAGTTCATTATTATGGATAGTGTACAGATATTTGTCCGTTACAATGATATCATTGAGTGTATGATCATCTTTCTTGAAAATATAGACGCTGCCTACATAACTTTGGGAATCAATGTCGTAGACATCCAATACATCTGATTTTTTCCAGGCTTTTCTCGATTCGTGTCTGCCCATCAGGCTGGATTGGACGAAAAGTAAATTTTTGTACACCACGGATCTGATATTGACCTTTAGTGCCGGTGCTTTCATCTTGTAAGTGCCGTCAGAAAGCTTCGTAGTTTTAATCTGGACAGTTTTTACGGTATCAATGGTTTTTACAAACTGTTGCACCTGCATACTGCTGTTCATGACAATTGCCTGATTTCTGTAAGTATAGGTATATAACAGTTTTTTCGTATGCGATTCGTATGCCATGCTTCCGTCGACGTCAAACAGGCCATCGGTCTGTTTCTTTAAAACAGTTGTTTTTAATTGTAATTTCTCAGGACTGTCAATGTCAAGTAGTCCCAGAACCAGATGATTGCTTGGACGTATCTGTGTCCTAATGGCAAAACGGGAAGAGTCAATGACCTTGAGATCATTAAAATAAGCGTCTTTATAACTTATTCTTGTGGTAGATTCGGTCCCAAGTTTACCTTTAAATAAGATAGGTACCGACCCGTCATAAATATAGAAATGATTGTCCGATACTATTTGCCTGATATTTTTATAAGGATGATCTGTTTCTATTCGGGCAGAGGTAACCGCTGTTCGATGCATTGACGAGTCGATTGTGAGGAGTTGCTGCGGATATTTCTGGTTAGACAGATAAATGTTATGTTCATCAAACCCAGCAAAATAATAGAAACCATTGTCCAAATGTACTGATTGGTGCTCGATGACAGGGTGCTTGATAAACCGCCTTGTAAAATTATTTTCTTTTTTAATGACATGCTCGGAGGAAAGAAACATACCTATGATTAAAATAATGCTAAGTACGATTAATGTTGATACCGTTATAGTAGTTTTTGATTTCCGGACAGGAATATTTTTTTCCATTAAGAATAAGGCAATAATTATAAGTAATACAAATATTACATTAAAAACTAAATGTTCAGTCCAGCCCAGTTTTTCGAGAATTCCTCCACAGGAACAGGGAACAAAGTCACTATAGTTGAGAATGATGAAAATATAGGCTGTAAATGCTGACATTAAAAAAAGTGAGAGGTATAAGCCTGATCGTCTGCAGATGGGTACCAACAGTAAGATGGAAGCAATCCATTCTATTATAATGACGCCGTAAGAAACAAAACCTGCATATGCGCTGAGAAGTGGTGATTGTGCTAATTGAATCTGAAATCTTTCAAATTCAAAAAGTTTACTTACACTCGCGTACACAAATAATACAATAAAAAAGTAACTTACAATAGTAGGGAATATGTTGGAAAAATTTTTCATGCTTTGTTGTCATTATGTTTAACAGACCTGAACCAGTCTCCATTTAATCTTCCATCCGCAATATTCAGGCATCGGTTCACCCTTAAAGAGGGTTACAGTTGTTTTGAAATTCCCCATACTTTCCCAGATGCCACTCTTTGGACATGGTAAGCCTGTAACAACTGTTATGGAGGTATGAGGAATCATATTTTTTTGTTTTTAATCCTGAGTAAGCCGCCAATTATCACCGTCTCTGACAGGAGGATCTTTTGTTCCAGGATCTTCAATGACTTCTACGGATTTAGCAGAATCCTGTTTCATTACTAAGCCATTTAGTGTGGGCTCTGATTTTTCAATATATTCACTATTTGAAATAATATCTTCATCTCGATGGTTGCAGTTTTGTAGACAAACTGCTACGATGATTATGCTAAAAAATGGGATAAACTTTTTCATTTTGATAATTTTAATTGGGTTATCCCGGCCGGATTATAGTAGAATTCTGATGTCAAAATTATCCGGCTTATGAGCTAAAAAAAACTGTTATATGGCTCTATTTTAAAATTATTACGTCTCAATTTTAAAATTACTACATGCGGATATCAGAGTTTAAGTGGCTGTATTTGCATGTTTTACAGGATTTTTATGTTTCTGTTATTTAATTCATTGAAATTTGATTTATTTAAAACATAAATGTTTATTTTTGAGATGGTGAGGTTCTAAATATCAGTCTATGAAAAAGTTTTATTGCTTTCTCATCTTATTTCCTGTTTTTTCACAATTTTTATTTTCACAAAAGAAAGAGGAAAAAACTTTCAGTGAAATTAGAAAGCCTTATGAAAAAATGGCAATAGATGACATTCATGCAATGCCCTATGTAAAACTGTACATTGAGAAAGCAAAAAACGAAAATAATTTTTCAAAGCTGATTCAAGGGTATAGAGATGCAAGACAGTTTGATTATAAAAACAAGATGAAGTATGCTGACAGTGCGCTTACTGTCAGTTTGCAGCATGGAAGCCAAGATGACATCAGTAAAGAATATTTAAGCAAGGGAATCATCTATTATTTTTATCAAAAAAAATTTAAGCTGGCTTTAAATGAATACATTAAAGCCTATACGCATTCAAAAGGCTCAAAAGATGAGTACCATAGGTATAAAGTCCTTTATCATTTAGGAATTGTAAAAAGTCATTTGGGCTATTATGATGACGCAATGAACCATTTTCTTGAATGTACTTCATTTTACAGGTCAAAGCTGAATGAAAACCATCATGAAAATGAACAGTTTAACTATGAGAAGGCGTATCTCAACTGCTTACATCAATTGACTGTCCTCAACAGATATCTGCATCATTTTGCCAAGAGTGATAGTTTAAGCAATTTAGGTTATCGGCTAACTGCCAATAATAATGATTTTGTGCTTGAAAAAAGCTATTTCCTAAAATGCATCGGAATTTCCAGATTTCATCATAAAGATTATGTTGGTGCTCAGGATCACTTGCAAAAATCTTTACCCAATATTCTAAAGAGAAATGATTTCGCCTGGGCTTCTGTAGTATATTATTACCTGGGTAAAACATATGAAGCACAGGATAATGTAAATAAGGCTGTAGGATGTTATGACAAAATAGATTCTATTTTCAATAAACATGATTTTATACTTCCAGAGGTCTATAAGAGTTATCACTATCTTATCGATCATTATAAAGATAAAGACCTAGAAAAGCAACTGTACTATACCAATCAGCTTTTAAAAACTGACAGTTTAATCAGTAAAGATTTTCCCTATTTATCTTTGAAACTTCATAAAGATTTTGACCGACGTACACTGATGGATGCAAAAGAAGAAATCGAGAGATCCAGTAGTAAAAAAATAGTATTGGCTCAGATACTGATTGCTTCAGGAAGTGTCGTTCTTGGTTTTTTTGTTGTCCGGTATCGAAGAGATCAAAAGATAAAAAAACAATATCAGCTTCTTCAAAAGAGAATTGCTGAAGGAAAATATAATATGAATGATATTGTAAGAGAAGAAATGCTAGAGCTGCCTGTAAGAAAGACTTCTCTTACCCCGGAAATGGCTTTAGAAATAAAAGAAAAACTTCAGAAGTTTGAGCAGGAGCAACATTTCAAAAAGAAGGGGATTACGCAGAAAAGTATTGCTTTAAAGCTGGGAACAAATCCCCACTATCTTTCGGTTTACATCAATGAACAAAAAAGGATGAATTTTAATAAATACATGGCTGAACTGAGAATTAATTATATCACCAATCTTCTTAATACCAACAGTAAATATTTAAATTATACCATCGAGGCTCTGGCTGATGAATGCGGTATAGCGGCACGCCAGAACTTTTCAAATCTGTTCTTTGATATCAATGGGATCAGACCTACTGATTATATAAAGAATCGGAAAAAGGAACTGGGTATTAGTTGATTAAGTCGTGCTTTAGGTAATCTTTGTAAATTCCTTAAAAAAGGACATGGTAACAAAAACTATTTTTAAAAGAACTTCGAAGTTATTGGAGGATCTGGACCTAAAGATTAACGAAGTCAATGCTGACGGAAATGATCTGATCAAAATTTCAGAAAAGGCATTACTTATTATTGATGAGTCGATAAGGAAATTAAAACTTCTGGTTTCCAACCACCATTTTGATCATATTGCTGAAGAAGTATTCTTTTTTAAAAAACTGAAACCGCAGTTTATCTCAAAATTTATTTATTATTCTGCAGTACTGGATATTGAATCTCATAAACCGGCTGCCGGAAATAAGACTTTAAAAAAATATTATGAAGCAGAACAGGAAAAATTGAAAGACTTTTATTTGGAGCATTCTGAATTTTACAGTTACTATAAACGGGAAGCAACCTATCTTGATCATAAAATATTTGTTCGCAATTCCTATGACCTAAAAATGAAGTTATCATCCGGATTTTATAATTATGATCCGAGTTTTACAACTTCCCACGATCACATGATTGCCAGATTTATTTCCAATGAGCAGTTCGATCAGTATTTAAAAAAGCAAATTGAAAATTCAAATGATACCTTTACCACAAAAGTATTTTCTCCTTTGAGCTGGTCGGGATCAAAGGTCGGTCTTATAGAGCTTATCTATGCACTTTACCAGATGCGTTGTTTTAACGGTGGTAATATCGAGTTAAGCGAAGTCATAAAATTTACAGAAAAGTCATTGGATTGCGATTTAGGCAACTTTCATAAAACCATCTTTGAAATCCGTAACCGAAAACAGGGACCAACCAAATTCCTTCAATTGGTGAGTGACAATTTGAATCAATATTTTATGAACAGTGATGCTGAGTAACATAAATACAAACAGAAACCTCAAATCGTATGGTATTTGAGGTTTCATTCTTTAATCCGAGTTCAATAAATGTTGCAAATCAGGATCATTTTTTATTCGATCCATTTCATCTGTGATGATATTTAGAATATCTGACTTAATTTCTCTATAATTATCTTGAATCTGCCTGGTCATACAATCATTCTCGTCTTCATCAATAAAGGATCGGATCTGCGGTATCTGCTGAAAGCTTTTCATTTCTTGAGAAAGCTTAATATTGTCCACCACAATCTCGGAATGAAAAATCTTCTGCTGAATCCTTTCATCAAAGTTATCAGATACAGCACCGACAAAAAATCCCTGAGTCAGGGTAGAAATCTTGGAAGCAGGAATCAAACTGTCCAATTGGGTAGAAATAGAGGTGGAAGTATCGTTCCTATTGATGGATATACTCTGTCTTTTCTGCAGTATTTTTCCAAAACGTTCGGATAAGGTTTTGGCTGTTTCCCCAACCACCTGACCGCTGAAAATATTGCCGACCGTATTCTGAATGACTTTACTTTCCTTATCTCCATAGTCTCTTGTCAACTGAGAAAAATCCTGGAACCCTAGACATACTGAAACTTTATTACTTCTGGCAGTAGCAATTAAATTATCCAGGCCTCTGAAATAAATGGTAGGCAACTCATCAATAATCACCGAACTCTTCAACTGTCCTTTTTTATTAATTAACTTAACAATTCTCGAATTGTATAGCCCAAGAGCAGCAGAATAAATATTCTGACGATCAGGATTATTTCCAACACACAGAATTTTAGGCTCATTGGGGTTATTGATATCCAAGGAAAAATCGTCTCCGGTCATTACCCAATACAATTGTGGTGAGATCATTCTAGACAAAGGAATCTTTGCGGAAGCGATTTGCCCCTGCAATTGATCCTGGGCGCCTCCTTGCCATGCATCCATAAAAGGAGATAGGTAGTTCTCTAATTCAGAGTAAGAGGTTAATATTGTAAAGACCTCTTCGTATTTTTTGTTTAACAGCTCAATAGCATGTGGAAAAGTGCAGTATTTGCCGTTCTTATACATCTTAAGAAACCATATGATGGCAGCTAGCAGTATGATAGGGCTCTCAACAAAGAAATCACCCTGTTTTTGTATCCAGCTTCTGTTCAGGTTTAACATAATGGTGTAGGCAGCTTCGTATGCATCCGATATATCCGTCATAAAATCGGGGTTTAAAGGATTACATCGATGGCTTTTTCTAGGGTCGTCAAAGTTGATGATATAGAATTTCGGCTTTACGGTATAAGCATCAGAATGATTGAGAAGATGGTTGTACGCAATAGTAGACAAATCATCGAATTTAAAATCATAGATATACATGGAAAATCCTTTTTCAATATGTTGTCTTATATAGTTGTTGACAACAGCATAGGATTTTCCTGAGCCTGGAGTTCCTAAGACAATGGTGGCTCGAAAAGGATTGACTACATTAATCCATCCCTGATGCCATTTCCCCTGATAATAGAATTGTGTAGGAAGGTTAACAGAATATTCATTATAGCGTAATTGGGTTTCCTGCTGAAAACTTTCATTCTCATTGTTAAAAACATCGGTCATTAAGTTTGTTTGGAGTAAACGGCCTATCCAGACTCCTGCCTGCATCAGGAAGATGTATCCGGAACAGGTAGATAGAATATAAAGCACAGGAGTAAAGCTGTTGGCAGATTGTAAGAGGATTGCGTTTAAAAAGAATAAGACAAAACCAATAGAAAAACCAATACTAATTTTTTTCCAAGTGATCTTTTCATTTTTGACTCCCTTTGTTCCGAGGCAACTCAAAGCCAGTAAAACTATTGCGAACAGCTTAGAATAAATAGGTTGAGAAAAAAGGCCTGCGGTCTTATTAAAATTATAAAGAATCTTATTGATGAGTTCCAGTGTCCATTGTTGATGTGCAAAAAATCCATAACAAAACCAGTACAGATGCATTAGTATTAGAATAATGCTTACCGCTCGCATAAACGCCATGATTTTGGCAAGTCCTCTTAAATCGTCTTCACCCTGCATATTACCTTTTAGAAGCATAAATACAGGATTACGTATTCTCAAATATAAATGATGCGTTGCAAGCATGCGTTGTCTGCCTTTGGCTCTTTGAGCATCGTTATAAGACCGTTTTTACAAAAGAAGATTATTTTTTATCTTCTTTTTCTTTGTCTCTTTTTCATTTGTGATTCAAAAATTTGTTCCTCTTGATCCTCATGAGGACCTGAAGACAATAACCCGCTAAAAAATCCGTCAAATACTTCGTAGCTGTTATTGTTGAGGAAATGTTCTGAAGATTTTTCAAGCGATATATCATTGTTAGAACTATTATATGAATTGGTTTTAGGCTTTGTTTCTACCTCATTCCACAGTGTATTGAATAAGTTGGCTGATAGTTCTTTACTCAGCTGTGAGCCATTCCAAACAGATTTTGAGTTATGGTCTATAAATGTGATTCCGTAGATCCTTCCCTCATCATTCTTTCGTATGACCGTAGCGATTCCCTGTTCCAAAAGTTGAACCTTAAAAGAAGCTTCCGATTTACTCGTGCTGAGAGCGGTTTCAATAGTTCTTTTAAGAATGAATTTTGAAGGATTATTTTTCATTTTTACTTTAGATTTTTCAATAAGCACCTGAATATTTTCTACTCCTACATGCTTCCCAAAAAGGGATGATTTAAAAGGATTGCTTACTTTTTTTCCATTTTTATCCGTTGCAAAATAGACCATTCCTTTTCTCATTTTTCCATGCAGTTCTCCAGTAACCTCTTCACAGGAAATATTAAATTGAGAGAGTAAAGCGTTATATGCACCTATACTTTGAATGCTGTAGGTTTGAGGAATGTGTCGTAGTATCGAGGATAATTGTGTTTTGATATTCCCCTTAGTATAATCTACAGGTTTAAAAATAGAGTTTTGATTTAAATTTCTATTCTCACCAGCAACTTTCAGGTTGTATTGTTTTTCCAATTTCCTGCAGACTTCCATTGATCGGGGATGATCATATCGATCTGATATTTTCTTTCCATCGATCTGGACACAGGTGGTCACAATATGAATGTGCGTTCTGTCAATATCAGTATGTTTAAAAACAACATACGGTTGATTTCCATAACCCATTTCCTGCATATATTGCTGGGCCATTTCCCGATAATCTTTGTCATTAACCTTATCTTCAGGATCAGGATTAAGTGAGATGTGTCTTACCGGTTTTTCAGTTTTGTTATTGGCAATCAAGTAGGGTTCAAAGTACTGATGAAAAAATTTAACTGAATAAGGTTGATCCCACAAATCAGGAATCTTATTAGTGAATAAAACCGTTCCTTTTTCGTTGTCCACCTTATGTTGATTGTAGGTAAGCGCACCCCATAGGTTTTCACCTTTTCCAATTTTGGCGATCATTTTTCATAATTTTTTTGAATATGGTTTTGTTCAAATTCTTTGGCAAGTTCTATAATCTGCTTACCAATTAAAGCTAGTTCTCTGGTATGATTTTCCAGTTTAAAGAGATAGAAAGACGCTTTTTTCTCAGAAAAGTTTCGGTATAAAATTTTTACAATCTGATTATAATTGTTTCCAATCGACTGGAATTGGTAGAAGAATTTGGTCAATTGGGTATGATAATCTATTGTTGAAATATCCACTTTTACAATTTTTAATTCTTTCTGCAACAAAATTGTTGTAATAAATTTCGCTTTGTTACTCATTCCGGAAGCCTCATATAAATTTAAAAACTTTATATTTTCCTCATCCGTAAGTCTAAATACATGCCTGTTTTTACTTGGATTAAGCTTGGGCTTACGCCCGCCTTTGCTTTTTTTATTTACATCCATCGCATTTAATTTAATATTAGTAAAATCACGACTTTGGAGTGGTTTTTAAAGCCCCAGCCAGGGCAAGTTGTTTTGAGGCACGAAAAAAGTTATGAGGCACTCAAAACATAACTTGCTCCTTTCGGGTGAAAGGAAATTTCAGTAAGAATATATATTTAATGCTTTAAAGCATTAAATATAGTCCAACTCCAAAAACTCCTTATTCTTACAAAACAAAGTAAGCTTCTATGATGTAGAAAAACAGAATGTTAGACAAAGCTATAGACAGTCACTTAAAGCCAAAAATGACCATTAGAAATGTTTTAAAAAAGAAATACTATTCATTTGTATCAGATTGAGGGCGGGATTTCCTGACTGCAGATCTGATAGAAATCCTGAATAGTGGAAATCCAGCATGCCAGCCTTCCGGAATTCCAGCCGTCAAGATAGTCTCTGTGAAAGATAGTCTTCAGGAAAGCAATTTTTCAGGATTGCAGGATGAATGGCATTCAGCCAGAACTGATTGAAGTCAATACAGCTTTAGGGAATTCCGTCCAGTAGCACTGAAAGCAGTATAGGGAACCTGATATATGTATTGCCCAGTGGCTGTCAATCAGTCTTTCTTCCCAATTATGTATAACCAAAATCAAGCAAAATGAAAACAAAGAACCAACCCACAATTATTGCATTTTCCACTCAAAAAGGAGGGGTAGGAAAAAGTACATTTACCACACTTATGGCAAGTATTCTTCATTATCGGATGGGGTATCATGTTGCCGTTTTTGACTGTGACTTTCCTCAGTACAGTTTACTCCAGATGAGAGAGCGGGATTTAAAAATGGTGATGCAGAATGAGATTTTAAAAAAGATCGCTCACAAACAATTTACGAGTATTAATAAAAAAGCGTATCCCATTTTCCAGAGTAAAGCCGATCAGGTTTTAGAGGATATAGATGCTTATGTTGAAGGATCTGAAACAATTCCTGATGTTATATTTTTAGATCTACCGGGAACTGTGAATACCGCTGGTATTTTAAAAACTTTGACGAAAGTCCATTATATTTTTTCACCCATTACTGCGGATCGTGTTGTATTGGAAAGTACGTTAAGTTTCACCGATGTTCTAACCAATGTGTTGATGAAAGAAACTCAAACGGGAATTCGGGCAGTCCATCTTTTCTGGAATCAGGTGGATGGAAGAGAACGGACGTTGCTCTACAAAAACTACAGTAAAGTGATTTCAGATTTAGGGCTGCCGCTTATGGAAACAAGCATTACAGACAGTAAAAGATTTCGGAAAGAAGGGGAGTCGACATCAAAAACGGTTTTCCGGTCAACATTACTGCCTGCGGATCTTAAGCTGCTGACTCAATGCAGGCTGGATAAGTTCATAGAAGAATTTTTAAGAATTGTAAAACTATAAATTATGGAACAGGACAATAACAATGAAGATAACATTATCGATGAACAATATCTGATGTCCATTATGGCAGGAAGTCCTAAGAAGGAAGTTATTTCAAAAACTGATGATCCTCCAAAGGAGAAGGGTGAAGCAAAAAATAAGTTGAAGAATAAAAAAACATCAGATTTAAGTTATGTTGAGCAGTTTCTTACTCATCATACAATGACTAAGCGGGGTGATAAAAGTATCTATATCCGTCCTGAATATCACGAGCGCCTCTCGCGTATTATTCAAATCATTGCCGATGACCAGATTTCTCTGTATGCTTATCTGGATAATATACTGGCGTATCATTTCGAAATGTTTGAAAAGGAAATTACTGATGATTTCAATAAAAAATACCGTCCCATTTTTTAATATCATTTTATGGAAAAAATAATCATTATAGCTTTATTAATCGCTATCATTCTAATTCTTCTCGACAGAAGATTCCCAGTCAATGTCCGTGCGAAAGATAGGGGTAATACTAAGAAAAGTTCTCCATCTATAGTGGGAGATATTAAGCAAACAAAAAGAAAAGGTTGGCCAGTTGAAGCCACTGAAAGCCACCTTGAATTTACTTCATTAGCAGAAGATAATTTTGAATCAGAAACCAGAGACGGGAAAGCTGAGGATGTAACCGAGAATAAAAACCTTGATGATATTCTAATCAAGGATAATTGGGGGCAGGAGGAAGAGGATTGGAAGTATCAGGACTCTAATATCGAAAGCGGGTTTGCTACAGGGGTTACCTTTCAGGAATTGAGTACTGCGGGTCAGCTGTTACAGCGGAAAATGCTGGAACCTGATTTAGAACAGCAAGCAGTTGCTATAATTCAAAAAATTCATGGGACCGAGCTTTTTGATCTTTTGGAGAATTCGTTGGGGGAGGCTTCGAAGCGTATTTCAAATTTGTTAAGTCAGAGCATTTCGAATGATGTTGAAGGCATATCTTCCAGTTACAAAGATGGTGTTGAAGGTTTCGATATTGGGGAGTTTGTTTAAGCAAATTCCCCTTTTGTTATTAAGAAGTTTCAACTAAGATCTGTTATCAAACAATTCGTGCAGTTTTTTCTGCAGAACCTTTTTGTCGGGAAGCTGCATTTTGTATTCAGAAACCATTGTCGGAGAAAGACTTCTACTCAGCGCATATTCTACTACTTCGCTGTCTTTGTCTTTACAAAGCAGTACGCCGATGCTTGGATTTTCGTTCTGACGTTTAACATCCCTATCCAGCGCTTCCAGATAAAAGTTAAGCTGACCCAGATGTTCGGGTTTGAATTTATCTGCTTTCAGTTCGAAAGCGACAAGGCATTGCAGCCCCCTGTGGAAGAATAAAAGATCAATATAAAAATCAGAATTGCCGACCTGTACTTTGTACTCTTCGCTGATAAAAAGAAAATCCCGTCCTAACTCCAGGATAAAATTTTTCATCTGCTCAATTAAACCTTTTTGGAGATCATTTTCATTGAATGTTTCAGGCAGATTTAAAAAGTCAAATACATAGCTGTCTTTAAATGTATTGACTATATCAGCGTTAGTTTCTCTCAACACTGTTGAGAGTTTTGAATTTCCAATCATCGTTCTTTCAAAAAGGCTGCTGGATATCTGTCTCTCTAACTCCCGGAAGCTATAATTTTCCTGTTTGGTCAACTTTATATAAAATTCCCTTTCCTCGATTGATTTACATCTGGAGAATATGGACAGATTATGAGACCAGCTGATTTCTCTCAACAGTGTTGAGATTTTTGGAAATTCCTTGTAAGTCTCATAAAACTGCTTCATTCTCCAAAGATTCTTATCCGAAAAACCTTTTAGTTCAGGTTCATGAGTCTGGATAAACTGAGAAAGTTCTTTAACCACAGATTGTCCCCATTCACTCAGCTCAACCTTTTTGCTGATATACTCACCAATATTCCAGTATAGATCGATGAGTTCCTCATTGACTTTTCTTATCGCATTGTTACGAGACTGTTTGATGAGCTCAATAATATCTGTGAACCTTTTATCCATGATTTCTCTTTTTTGAAATTCCTTACAAATTTACAATTAATTATACAGGAATTCTGACTGGCGCACGGTTCTTTAACAGCCAAAAGAGTCCATCCACTGCCATTCCTGTTATTGAGTACCTAGACTCGGACATCTTTGTCATCAAGCCCGTAAAGTGCGGGTTTCATAATCAAAAATCTATTCATTATGAAAAAACAAAGAAAAAAATTGCTGTACGCAATTTTAACATTCGTAACAATTAATTCGGTATTCGGCCAAGGCAATGGTTCAGCCGGAATCAATGAGGCTACACAGATGGTCACTTCTTATTTTGAACCCGCTACCCAATTAATTTACGCCATAGGTGCAGTAGTAGGATTGATTGGAGGAGTCAAGGTTTACAACAAGTTCAGCAGTGGTGATCCTGACACCAGTAAAACTGCTGCAAGCTGGTTTGGGGCATGTATCTTCTTAATTGTTGCGGCAACAATCCTTCGTTCATTCTTCCTTTAAAATATTGACTATGAATACCTATCATATCAATAAAGGAATAGGACGGACGGTAGAGTTCAAGGGACTTAAAGCGCAATACCTCTTTATCTTCAGTGGAGGACTCTTAGGAATATTGATCTGTATCATGGTTATGTATATGGCAGGCGTCAATACCTATCTGTGTTTAATTCTCGGAGGATTCAGCAGTGGACTTCTTACCTGGCAGACTTTCGCACTGAATAGAAAATACGGTGAGCACGGTCTGATGAAAATGAGTGCTCAAAAAAAGCATCCGAAATATATCATCAGCCGTAAGAGTATTTACCGGTATCTGAAAATTAACCGTAAAAGAACAAACATATGAGAAATTCTTCCAAAGCAGCAACCTTGGAAAGTAAATTTCCACTGCTTGCGATTGAAAATGATTGTATCATTTCAAAAGACGCTGATGTTACGGTTTGCTTTAAGGTCAGACTCCCTGAACTTTTTACTGTCGCTTCCGCTGAGTATGAAGCCATGCATTCCGCTTGGTTTAAAGCGATTAAAACACTCCCGGATTTCACCATCGTTCACAAACAGGACTGGTTTATGAAAGAAAACTACAATCCTGATTTGTCACAAGAAGACCAGAGTTTTCTTTCCAAATCATTTGAAAGGCATTTCAATGAGAGGCCTTTTTTAAATCATTACTGCTACCTGTTTATCACAAAAACAAGTAAGGAGAGAATGCGGATGCAGAGCAACTTTTCATCACTCTGTAAAGGAAAACTGATTCCGAAAGAGATTAAAGACAAAGAAGTCATGAATCGATTTCTTGAAGCTGTCGATCAGCTGGAGCGGATTATGAATGACAGTGGTTATATCCATCTGGAAAGGATGACAGAAGATGAGATATCAGGAACTTCCGAGAGATCAGGACTACTGGAACAGTATCTGACTCTGTCCCGTGAAACCCATCCACCATTGCACGATATTAAGCTGGGATCTGAAGAAATGCGAATCGGTAATAACCGGATCACTATGCATACCTTATCGGATACTGAGGATTTACCAGGCACTGTTTCATCACACATTCGTTATGAGAAATTAAGCACAGACCGCAGTGACTGTTTGCTGTCTTTTGCTTCTCCGGTGGGACTTCTGCTAAGTTGTAATCACATTTATAATCAATATCTGTTCATTGACAATAGTGATGAGAACCTTCGCCAATTTGAAAAATCAGCAAGGAATATGCACTCTTTAGCAAGATACAGCAGAGCCAATCAGATCAATAAGGAATGGATAGAAAAGTATTTGAATGAAGCACACTCTTATGGTCTTCAATCTATCCGTGCTCATTTTAATGTGATGTCATGGTCTGACAATTCTGCTGAATTCAAGCAGTTAAAAAATGATACGGGGAGTGCTTTGGCTTTAATGGAATGTAAACCCCGTCATAATACGACAGATACAGCTACCTTATATTGGGCTGGAATACCCGGTAATGCAGGCGATTTTCCTAGTGAAGAGAGCTTTTACACATTCATCGAACCTGCTTTGTGTTTTTTCACAGAAGAGACCAACTATCAGGATTCACCATCACCTTTTGGGATCAAGATGGCTGATCGCCTGACTGGAAAGCCTATTCATTTGGATATTTCAGATTTGCCGATGAAACAGGGGATTATTACGAATAGAAATAAGTTTATCCTTGGTCCATCGGGCAGTGGTAAATCATTCTTCACCAACCATATGGTGCGACAGTATTATGAGCAGGGAGCGCATGTCCTTCTTGTAGATACCGGAAATTCCTACCAGGGATTATGTGAACTCATTAAAGGTAAAACCAAAGGAGAGGATGGTGTCTATTTTACCTATACCGAGGATAATCCGATCGCTTTCAATCCATTCTATACGGATGACGGAATCTTTGACATCGAAAAAAGAGAGAGTATCAAAACCTTGATTTTGACACTATGGAAAAGAGATGACGAACCACCGACCCGTTCAGAGGAAGTAGCCTTGTCCAATGCTGTAAGCGGATACATCGAAATTTTAAAATCTGAAGACCAGCATCCTTGCTTCAATGGCTTCTATGATTATGTGAAAAACGACTATCAGAAGGTACTAGAGCAAAAGAAAGTCAGGGAAAAAGACTTTGATATTGCCAACTTTCTCAATGTGCTGGAACCTTACTACAGAGGAGGAGAGTATGACTATCTGCTCAATTCAGAGAAGCAGCTGGACTTATTATCCAAGCGTTTTATTGTCTTTGAAATCGATGCTATTAAAGATCATAAAATTCTATTTCCTATTGTAACCATTATCATAATGGAGGTCTTTATCAATAAGATGCGAAGACTCAAAGGAATCAGAAAACTCATCCTTATCGAAGAAGCCTGGAAAGCCATTGCCAAGGAGGGGATGGCTGAGTATATCAAGTACCTGTTCAAGACCGTCAGGAAATTCTTCGGAGAAGCCATTGTAGTAACTCAGGAAGTCGATGATATCATTCAGTCACCGATTGTGAAAGAAAGTATCATTAATAATTCGGATTGTAAGATTCTTCTTGACCAAAGGAAGTATATGAACAAGTTCGATGATATTCAGGCGATGCTGGGATTGACTGATAAAGAAAAGTCCCAGGTGCTGTCGATCAATATGAATAATGATCCACGAAGACTTTACAAGGAAGTTTGGATTGGACTGGGTGGAACGCACTCTGCAGTCTATGCCACTGAAGTTTCAACACAAGAATATCTGGCATATACTACAGAAGAAACGGAAAAGATGGAAGTGATGAATCTTGCATCGGAACTTGACGGCAATGTCGAACATGCCATCAAGAGGATTTCTCTTAAGAGAATCAAATCGAATAGAAAAGACCATTAAATCATTTAAAAATATACAACAATGAAAAATTTAATCATTAGAACCTTAATGGTACCATTCTTTGCTACCGTAACCTATACAAAAGCACAATTTGTCGTAACAGACCCTGCAAACCTGGCTTCGGGAATTTTGAACTCAGCCAATGAAATTGTACAGACTTCTTCAACGGTATCTAACGTTGTTAAGAACTTCAATGAAGTTAAGAAAGTATATGAACAGGGTAAAGAGTATTATGACCAGCTGAAAGCCATCAATAATCTGGTCAAAGATGCCAGAAAGGTTCAGCAGACCGTCCTTTTAGTGGGTGATGTTTCTGAGATGTATGTCAACAATTTCGGTAAAATGCTGAATGACCCCAATTTTAATGCTCAGGAATTAGCTTCCATTGCCAATGGTTATTCTGCGCTTCTTACGGAGAGCACGGAGCTATTGAAAGAACTCAAAGAGATCATCACTTCTAACGGTCTTTCTCTGAATGATAAAGAAAGGATGGATGTTGTTGACCGGGTTTATAAAGAGGTCAAAGCGTATCATAATCTGGTAAGATACTACACCAATAAAAATATTTCGGTCAGTTATCTCAGAGCAAAAAAACAGAACAATACCCAAAGGGTGGTGGATCTTTACGGAACCTCCAATCAAAAATACTGGTAAGATGGAACCGAATAACTTACACGAAGTACTTCGTTCTGTTTATGAGGAAATGATGCCGATGTGCGCTGATATGGCTGCTGTGGCAAAAGGGGTCGCCGGATTAGGTGCTTTATTCTATGTAGCACTAAAAGTCTGGCAGTCATTGAGTCGTGCAGAATCGATTGATTTGTTTCCCATGCTGAGACCTTTTGCCATAGGCATCTGCATTATGTTTTTTACCACATTGGTTTTAGGAAGCCTTAATGGAGTGATGAGCCCGATTGTTCAGGGCAGCCACTCCATGTTGGAGAATCAGGTCTTGGATATGAACGAGCTGCAACAGAAAAAAGATCTTTTAGAACGGGAAGCGATGCTCAGGAATCCGGAGATGGCTTACCTTATTTCAAATGAAGAATTTGATAAAAAGCTGGAAGAGCTCGGATGGTCACCATCGGATTTGGTCACGATGTCCGGAATGTATATTGAACGGGAAATGTTTGCCATCAAAAAAGATATCAGAGATGGTTTCCGGGAGTTTCTTGAAATTCTGTTTCAATCGGCAGCCTTAGTTATTGATACCATCAGAACATTCTTTCTGATTGTCCTTTCAATATTAGGACCTATCGCATTTGCCATTTCTGTATGGGATGGTTTCCAAACTACTTTAACTCAATGGTTGACGAGATATGTTAGTGTTTATCTATGGCTTCCTGTTGCTGATATATTCAGTGCCATTCTTGCCAAAATACAGACTCTGATTTTAGAACGGGATATCGAGATGCTCGCAGATCCCACTTTCATTCCTGATACCTCCAATACAGTATACATCATCTATATGGTAATCGGCATCATCGGTTATTTTACGGTACCGACGGTAACTGGCTGGGTGATTCAGGCAGGAGGTGCAGGCAACTTTATGCGTAATGTGAACCAGACTGCTACGAAATCAGGTAATGTCGCAGGAGCGGCAGTAGGTTCTGCAACAGGAAATATTTCGGGAAGATTATTAAAATAAAAATACAGTTCTATGGAATTTAAAACATTAAGAAATATTGAGAGCAGCTTCAAACAGATCCGTTTGTTTACATTCGTTTTTGCGGTGTTGTGTTTTGGAGTCGTAGGGATTGTGGTATTTAAATCCTATCAGTTTGCCGAAGAGCAGCGTCAAAAGATCTATGTGCTGGATAACGGCAAATCATTGATGGTAGCCCTTTCACAGGATATGTCGATCAACAGACCTGTAGAAGCAAGAGAGCATGTGAGACGATTTCACGAATTATTCTTCACCATTGCCCCAGATAAGAATGCTATTGAAAGTAATGTCAAAAGGGCTTTCAATTTGGCTGATCAATCCGCATTCAATTACTATAAAGACCTTCAGGAAAAAGGTTACTATAACAGAATCATTTCAGGTAATATCCAGCAGAGAGTTGAGGTAGACAGTGTCGTTGCCAACTTTGATAGTTACCCTTATGACGTAAAAACTTATGCAAGACAATTCATTATCAGGTCCAGCAATCTTACCATCAGGAATTTAATTACCAACTGTTCATTGGTTAATTCTGTACGGTCTGACAGCAATCCTCAGGGATTTATCATTGAAAAATTCAACGTGCTTGAAAATAGAGATGTCGAAACTGTTGAACGCTAATAAGATCGATATGAAAAAACTAAGAGATACACTCGAAAATTATGTTGTAAAGATTGATACACACTGGAAATCTCTTCCGGTAGAGCGACAAAAATTCCTGACCAAGGTTTTCTTTGGTGGTTATGTTTTGATAACCGTCATCGTCATTGTCAATATCTGTATTTCTACAGGTCAAAGAAGTAATACCATTTCTATCAATCATATTGATGGCATTTCTAAGAAACCTATCGAAAAAGGATCGAAGCATAATGAAATAGTAAACTCATCCACTAAAAAATAGAATATGAAAGATTCAGAGAAAATTAGAGTGACAGAAAATGATCTCTCCCAAAATTCTAACGGAGTGAATGATCATCCCAAGGCTCAATGGGAAAGATTAAAGAAACCTTTCATCTACTTTTTGATGGCTGCTGTATGTGCATCTTGCTTTTATCTGATTTTTAAGTCCAAAACCGATCATACCATTATTGAAGAGGCCGGATTTAATGCAGCTATTCCACAGGCAAAAGACGGTCAATTGCAGTCTGATAAGCAAAAGGCTTATGAGCAGCAGTTATTAGAGCAAAAGAATGAAGAAAAGAGAAATTCAATAACAACTTTATCAGATTACTGGAATGACCAGAACGGTGTAAACTATAATAGCAACCCACCTTCTTCAACATCCACTAAAAGTGTACTTCAGCAATCCGATCAGAATGCTCTGAACAGTTATCGAAATGCACAGCAGACCTTAAGCTCATTCTATAATCGGGATAATCAGGAGGTCAATAACCTAAGGAAAGAAATTTCAAGGCTAAAGAATGAATCAATGCAAAATCATGCTGTTCCTGCGGGTCTGGGAATGAACGAACAGTTAGAGCTCATGGAAAAATCGTATCAAATGGCTGCTAAGTATCTTCCAACGACGCCAAAGCAGGAAAAACCAGCAGAAAAAGAAGAGGTCGAAAAGCCAATGGAAAAGAAGGTTAAACTGACTTCAGCAATACCGGTACGTTCCAATGTTGTTTCCTCATTATACAGAGACCGGTCGGATAGTGCTTTTATCGCAGGTTTGAATCAGAATAGATTTTATGACAGTCAAAATGATTCAGAAAACTCGGTTCAAACAAAAAACGCAATAAGAGGTGTGGTCTATGAAACTAAGACTTTGGTCAATGAAAGTACATTATCTATAAGGCTTTCAGAAGCGATGAAAGTCGGACGAGCTGAAATTCCAATTGGGAGTTTACTGATTGCAGTAAGCAAATTTCAGGGTGGGAGGCTTCAGTTAAAAATATCTTCCATTCAATCTCAAGGTAATATCTATCCTGTAGAAATCAATGTTTATGACACCGACGGTCAGATGGGATTGTATGTTCCTTATTCAGCGGAGCAGAATGCGGTAAGCGATATTGTAGCTAATATGAGTCAGACTTCAGGCACCAATATTATGATGACCCAATCTGCAGGGCAGCAGATTGCAGCTGATCTGAGCAGGGGAGTGGTACTGGGACTGTCGGGTTATTTTCAGAAGAGAGTCAGACAATTGAAAGTAACTGTAAAAGCTGGCCATCAGGTCTTCCTCTTACCCCAAAATAACTAATCAAAAAAATAAAAATGAATACACAAAAGAGTCATTATATTCTCATTATGCTATTACTTCTATTAGTAAGCAAGGCATTTGGGCAGGATTCTGTGACAACTTATATTTCCTTGGAACAGGCAAAATTAAACCCTTTCAGGATACAAGTTACCTACAATAAAACCAGCCATGTGATTTTTCCATCACCCATACGATATGTTGATCTGGGTAGTGAATTGTTAGTTGCCAATAAGGCGGAACCTATCGGAAATGTTCTCCGGATTAAATCGGCTGTAAGAGATTTTGAAGAGGAAACCAATTTTTCGGTTATTACTGAGGATGGAAAATTTTATAGTTTTGATGCATCTTACAGTTCTTATCCCGATATATTAAGCTATGATTTGGTAAAACTTCAGAGAGGTATTGAAAGGCAATATGCTACTGATATATTATTTGAAGATCTTAAAGGAAGCTCAACTACTCTGACAGAGCTTATTATAGAAAATCTTTACAGGAAAAGCAACAGAACTATTAAGCATATTGCTTCGAAAAGCTATGGAATTGAGTTTTCAGTCAGAGCACTGCACGTTAATGACAGCAAGTTTTATTTCACATTGCAGGTTAAGAATCAAAGTAATGTGGGGTATGCAATTGAACTGGTCAATTTTAAAATTGTTGATAAAAAGAACTTAAAGCGAACGGTTGTTCAGGATAAGATTTTAGAGCAGGTTCGTACCTATTTCCCGGAAACGACCGTAGCTAATCATTCAGACAGTAAAGGGATTTATATGCTTGATCAGTTTACACTCTTAAAAGATCAGGTTTTGGAGATTGAAATTCTGGAAAAGAATGGGGGAAGGCATCTGAAAGTACAGCTTGAAAATGAAGATCTTGTTCATGCAAGATTGATAAACAGTTTAACCATTAAAACGGAGTAAGATGCACAAAATATTTTTAACGGTCATCTTCATGATGATAATGGGTAGCAAAATATTTGCTCAACAGATGATTCCTAAGCAAATTGGTGTTGAATTTACCTATTCGGTATTTCCAAAATCTCCAGAAAAGCAAAATTATATGTTTAGTACGGGGCTTGTTTCTTACTCGAAGAATGGTAATTACTTCTTTGGACTAACAGAATTTAGCAGAAAATATTATAAATACACTAGCTGCGATATTCCGATAGATACATTCCTGCTGAGTGGTGGTTACAGTTTTTATCTATGGGGAGACTTCATGCGAAATGTCAATCTTAATCTGGGAATTGGAGGTCTTTTTGGTTATGAACAGGTTAATAGAGGCAATGAATTGCTATATGACGGTTCAATGTTAACAGCAACGGATAATTTTATTTACGGATCAAATGGTAAGCTATCTATTGAAAGCTATCTGACCGAGCATTTAGTTTTCTTGGTCAACGGACAACTTCGCTTTTTGAAAAATAGTCAAATGGCTAATTTTCACTCTCTGCTGGGGGTTGGAATAAGATATAATTTCTAAAAATAATGAAAAATGAAAAATATAATTAATACAGCTAAAATACAATTAAAGTGTTTCTTGCTACTATTTGTGATTGGACTATTTGTACAATCATGTGAGAAAGATGATTTGGAAATTCAGCAGAATTATCCTTTTAAGGTGTCGGTTATGCCTGTTCCTAAAGATATCGCTAAAGATGAGTATGTGGAGATCCGTATCAAAATTATTCCTGAAGGTAATTTTGCTGACACCAAATATTATCTTCGATATTTTCAGTTTGAGGGAGCAGGAAAGCTGCAGTATTATAACACTCAACCTTACTTTCCTAATGATATTTATCCTCTTTATGAGAAAGAGTTCAGATTGTATTATACTTCAACCTCTGAAGTTTCACAATCATTTACGGTATGGCTCTCAGACAGTTTTGGAAATGAGGAGAAAATTGAATTTCAATTCAACAACAAAAAGCTAAACGGATAAATACTATTTCTTTAGCTTACAAATATATATTTCCACTTCAAATAAAACCATCTAATTTGAGAAGCATTGTTTAGTATTTGCGGAAAGATGGTTGGCCTCCTAAGGACAAGCATCTTTCCGCGACGCCACAAGAATCCAGACCGGGAACTGGCTCTGGATTCTTATTTTCAGAAATTTAAGTTTCTTATAAAATACCTTCATCGGAGAAAGAGAAGGAGTCTATTGAAGTTATTATACAATGATCAAGCAGTTTAATATTTAATAATTGTCCAGCCTCCTTTATTTTTTGTGTGATGCCTATGTCTTCGCGAGAAGGTGTAAGGTTTCCGGAAGGATGGTTATGGGCTATAATAAATGATACGGCATTACATAATAGAGCTCCCTGCATGATGATTCTGATGTCAACAAGAGAAGAGGTAATTCCAGATTCTGATATTTTTTGTATTCCTAAGACCTTGTTAGCCTGATTCATATACATTGAGTAAAATGACTCTCTGTAGTCGATCTGATCTGCATCAAAATGTTCCCTGAAAATATCTGTAGCATCCTGGGAGTTCAGTACTTTTTTTTCAGCATTTCCTTTTCTTGTGTAGATCAATTTGATCTCATTTACGATATTATATTTCATTGTTATTGCTCTGAGTACGGCAGAGCCTTTTGTTTCCCGTACTTAAGTTAAAAAAGCATTTATTTAAAACATTATTTAAAACACTATTTAAAACATCTTTGAAATGTTATGTATCTTTTCTGGATCAAAAGCCTTTTCAATCTCTTCTCCGTTCTATTTCTTAAAAGCCTTTCAGGCTTCGCTGAATATTTTTCAAAAGAAAACCGGAAAAAAGAAAGCAGATATGAAGTGTTGACAATGAAAAAAAACAAAAGGAAACGGATTAATTGGAGGGTACCTTTAGGGAGGAAACCGTTTATGCCGTAGTCTTTTGGTTGGATTAGCATGACGGCTGGCAACAATACCTTAGCTGCCTTTTTACCGGTTTATTTTGGGAAATGTTTCGTGTAATAACAGTCAATAACCTGTTTTTGTATATGAAATGAATGTTTAAATTAACAATGTTGATTTTATTTGTATTTTAGTTGAATCTAAGAATGATGAATTTCTTTGCATCAATTTTCTCTTGTTGCACCTAAAAAATAAATTTAAACGTAATCACATCTTTTATAAATAAAAATTTTTTCCGCCTGATGGTTGACGTTAAGTGTTTCGTTTGATTTTACATGTTTCAAGCGTTAGACATTTATATTTAAAAGCCAAATACATCGCATAAGTGTCTGGGTTTAATTTCAGAACAGTTGTCCAATACTTTTATTAAAAATGTATTGGTATGGAGAAGAAAGTTGAAATTAGTAACATTACCATAGAGGAGATTATCAAGATTTTTAAAGAAGAGGAAGGAATTGAATTGAGCATTGAGGAGGCGAAAAATATTTTAAGCTTTCTGACGATGCTCTTAAAAATTACCATTAAGAGTTTTTTAGAACAATAATATTTTCTAAGATTTATATATGAAAAAAGCCGATTTATATATCCGTGTGTCAACTGATGAGCAGGCAGATAAGGGATACTCGCAAAGAGATCAGGAGGAACGATTAAAACGTTATTGTGAAAACAATAACATTAAAGTAGGTCAAATCATTTATGAAGATTACTCAGCCAAGACTTTTATCAGGCCAGAGTGGATTAAATTACTGGATACGCTAAAGAAAAAAAGCTCAAAAACGGATCTGCTGCTTTTTACAAAATGGGATCGCTTCAGCAGGAACGCTGGCGATGCGTATCAAATGATTAACATACTTAGGAAAATTAACGTTGAACCGCAGGCCATTGAGCAACCTTTAGATCTTTCAATTCCTGAAAATAAAATGATGCTGGCTATATATCTTGCTGCACCGGAAGTTGAAAACGACAGGCGCGCTCTGAATACTTATTATGGAATGCGCCGTGCTAAAAAAGAAGGCAGATTAATGGGAAGGGCACCTTATGGCTACGCTAACAGAATAACGGAAAACGGGAAAAAGTATGTAATTCCGAAGGAACCGGAAGCTTCCAATATGAAATGGGCATTTAATGAAATGTCCAAAGGCATTTATTCAGCGAGCCAAATCATGGATATGATGAACAGAAAAGAAGGAAAGTCAGTTAAGATAAGTGCCTTTCTTGCAAGTTTACGGAATACCGCATATTGTGGGAAAATTTACGTGGAGCAATTCAATGAAGAGGAGGCTCATTTTGTTAAAAGTATTCATGAACCTTTGATCAGTGAAGAACTATTCGAAAAAGTTCAATGTATAATGGATGGAAATGTGAATCCAGCCAGACCTAATGTAAAAGTACTGTCTGACGATAATTTGCCATTAAGAGGTTTCCTTCTGTGTCCGGAATGTGGTCATTTGATTACAGGCAGTGCCTCTACGGGACGTTCTGGAAATAAATATTATTACTATCATTGCCAATCCCCGTGTTCATACCGTTACAAATCTGAGATTATTAATTCTAAATTTTTAGAAATATTGCAGTCATTGGAAATGCGCGCATCTATAAAAAATTATTTGAAAAAAGTGTTGAGGCAAAATTTTGAAAAATTAATCAATAATCCCCAAAGAGAAAGGAAAGCAATTCTATTAGAAATAGATCGTTTAAACAGTAAATTGAAACAGGCAAGAAATAAACTGATGGAGGAAGTAATTGATGATGAAGATTATCTTGAAATTAGGACCGGCTGTAAAGGACAAATTGAAAAGCTCGAAGCTAAATTAACTAAAGGAAAGGATAATAAGAAAATAGATTTTCAAAAACTACTAGACCAAGCATTATCGAACCTAGTAGACCTTGCGAAAGTCTATACTGATGGGGATATCGAGGTAAAACGTAAAATAATTGGTTCGATATTTCCTGAAAAATTGCAATTTTCAAAAAATCATTATCGAACCACCCGACCCAATGTTTTGCTCTCTTATATATACCAGATAAACAATGAGTTAGGTACGAAAAAAAACCGGAAAGAAAGTGAATTATCACCTCTTTCCGGTCTTGTACCCAGGACCGGGATCGAACCGGTACTCCTAAGAACTGGTGTTTGAGACCAGCGCGTCTACCAATTCCGCCACCTGGGCTTGATGTTGAGTACAAACATGGTGTTTGTTTCAAATTGGTGTGCAAATATAGGAAGTTTTTTCAATGTTCAAAAGCTTTTTGAAGAATTTTTTTAAAAATTAAGTTCCAAACCATCGTAGGCAAGGTGTATTCCGGGTGGAAGCTGCTTATCTTCAATATCATGCAGTCCTAAATGATGACTGATGTGTGTTAAAAATAATTTCTCAGGTTTGAGCTCTTCGAACAGCTTAATAACATCCGGAAGGATAAAATGGGCAGGATGGGGATCAAACTTTCTGATGCAGTTTAAAATCAGGACATCAAGATTCTTCAATTTTTCTTTTTCCGTTTCAGAAATAAATCCGGCATCTGTAATATAAGCCAGTTTTTTTAACTTATATCCAAACACGGTAATCTTATAGTGAATCACTTCCACAGGAGTGATTTCCGTATCCAGTACCTGAAAAGGCTTATTTTCAATTTCGTGAAGTTCAAAAGCGGGCGCACCGGGATATCTTACATCTGCAAAAGCGTAAGGAAACCTGTTTTTTATTTCATGAGCCACTCTTGAATAGCAGTAGAGCGGAACATCTTTTCCACTCTTAAAAATCAGTGGCCGCATATCATCCAGTCCGATCACGTGATCATTATGTTCATGGGTAATCAACGCAATATCTACGGTATGTTCATGATTGGTAAGCATTTGCTGCCTGAAATCCGGACCGCAATCGATCAGTATTTTTTTATTTTCTTCCGTGGTAACCATCACGGAAGAGCGTAAACGTTTGTCTTTGGGATTTTCTGAAGTACACACTTCACATGTACAGCCTATAACGGGTACACCTTGAGAAGTACCGGTTCCTAAAAATTTCAACTTCATTTTGTTTTGAGGTTGGTTTAATTTTGGTAAATTTACAAAAAATTTCATGTCCTAATGTATCAGAAACTAACTCCTAAACAAAAAGCATTAACAATTAATCTAGATCCTACTATTTATGGTACTTTCGCAGAAATTGGAGCAGGGCAGGAGACTGTTCGCCACTTTTTTAGAGCAGGGGGAGCTTCCGGTACGATTGCTAAGGCAATGTCTGCTTATGACAAAGATTTTAGTGATGCCATCTACGGAAAGGAAGTAAAAAACAGGTATGTTACCCAAAACAGACTTCGCAAAATGCTTCGATATGAAGTAGCTTTGATTGAAGAGAGGATTTCAAGGGATAATAATCCTGACAGAAAATTCTTTTCTTATGCCAATACGGTAACCACCATTAATTTTGACAAGACTGTAAAAGGCCACGGCTGGGTAGGAATTCGTTTTCAGACCAAAGAAAATGAAGATTACAATGAAATCGTAATTCACGTAAAATTCAAAGAAAATGATGCCACTCTTCAGCAGGAAACCTTAGGGAATCTGGGAGTGAACCTTATTTTCGGGGCTTTCAATTATTTTGACAACCCAAGAACTTTAGTGGAATCTTTATACGATGATGTGGCAAAAGACAACCTGGAAATTGATATGATTGATTTCAGCGGACCTGCCTTTGCCTATGTTGATAACAGACTGATGTCTCTTCAATTGGTAAAGAATGGAATGACTGATGCAGTAATCTTCAATTCTCAAGGAAGTAACATGCTTCCGGCAGATGTACTGTACAAGAAAAATATTTTTGCGGTAAGAGGAAGTTTCAGACCGGTAACGAAAGTAAACATTGACATGCTTAAAAACGGGATGGATATGTTCTTCAAAGATGCCATCTGTACCCATGAAGAAACAGAAGTTCTTATTGAGATTACTATTTCCAATCTGAGAGCAGACGGAGATATTGACGAAAGAGATTTCCTTGACAGGGTTGATATTCTGGCTAAACTGGGATACACTGTTATTATTTCTAACTTCTCTGAATATTACAGACTGATCGATTATTTTGCATCTTATACCAGTGGAGATATTGGTGTAGCAATGGGAGTAAACAACCTTTTAATGGTATTTGATGAGAAATACTATAAAGATTTGTCGGGTGGAATCCTTGAGGCATTCGGGAAATTTTTCAGAAACGGGATGAGAGTATATCTGTATCCTTATAAAGATCCTGAAACCCACCAGTTGCTGGATTCTTCAAACCTGAAAGTAGAAGAAAACCTGAAAGAACTCTATAAATATTTCAAACACAACAACCGTATTGTTGATATTACCAATTATAATCCGGAGTTTCTGGAAATTTATTCCAGAGAAATACTGAGAAAAATTGCCTGCTGTGTGAAAGGTTGGGAAACTCAGGTTCCGGAAGGTGTAGCAGAAATGATTAAAGAGCGTGGAATGTTCGGATATAAAGAAGAACTTTCCCTAAAACAATTCTCTTAAAATATATATATACAATGTCAGAATTAAAGAAAAGACTTTCCTCAATTCTTGAAAGTCCTAAACATAATACAGAAGAAAAACTTGAAAAAGTTTGCCACTTGTTGGATCAGGAAATTCCTTACTTCAACTGGACTGGCTTCTATTTCAAAAACGGAGATAAGGAAGAGTTGATTTTAGGCCCTTATGTGGGAGCACCAACAGATCATACCATTATTCCTTACGGTAAAGGAATTTGTGGTCAGGTAGCAGTTTCCAATGAAACATTTGTAGTTCCTGACGTACATGAAGAGAGCAACTACCTTAGCTGTTCTATCGATACAAAAGCTGAAATTGTAGTTCCGATTTTTAAAGACGGAAAAAACATTGGCCAGATTGATATTGATTCTCATACCATTGATCCTTTCACGAAGGAAGACCGTGAATTATTAGAATGGCTTTGTAATGAAGTTTCTAAGATTTTGTAATTGAAAACTTACAATAAAATATAGACTCCGGCTGATTGAGCCGGAGTTTTTTATGGATTGTTAGTGGTAATGACAAACATAATTAAGGGTTCACCTCCAGTGTTTTCCACAGAATGATATCCGATGGACCTGATGGCTGTAATATCCCCTTTTTGTAATGCTTTCTTACGTATGAAACCCTCTGTTCCTGTTCTTTCTCTATATTCTCCGGTTCCATGAACAACAACATACAATTCCTGTTCATTTCTTTGATTGTGCGTATGAAAACCAGACTCGTCCCCTTTGTTCAATAAAACCATATAGGCTGCTAAACGATTATTGGCTAATTCTTTCTGATCAAACATCTGCAGCATATAAACAGTTCCGTTTCCTCCATACATATTTTCACGTTTGTCGACACGTGTAATGGTGCGTTCATTTTTTTCAAACGCCATTACATAAAGATTGATGTATTTCGAAACCTCCTGTATAACGTGATCAAATTCGGCTCCCTCAGATAATATAATGGTATCAGACATGTGAGTTTAATGTTTTGGGTTTAAAGTTTAAAGTTGATGGTTGAAAAACTAGCTTTGCTGCATCAGATGAATTTCAGCCAGCAGTTCTTTAAAATAATTCTCGCATTTCGCAATATGGGTTCCATACCAGGAAAATGCCTCACCATCTACGATCATAATCTTTTTATCCGGATAAAAAACCTGTAGTTCCTGAATATGTTTTTCTTTAAATGGAAAAGGTTCAGAAGAAAGCATGATGACATCAGCATCCGCCAGGTCTTCAACAGTAATTTGAGGATAGCGGGTTTTATCTTTGAAAATATTCTCAAAACCAATTTCCGATAAAATTCTGTGGATGAAAGTATCTGAGCCAATGGTCATATAAGGATTATTCCAGATAAGATAAGCTGCTTTTACGGGAGTTTCCAGTTTTGCCTGATTCAGGACATCATAAATTTTAAGATTGAAAAGCTGTGCTCTGTCTTCCTTTCCGAAAAGCTTTCCGAGATTTTTAAGCAAATAATAATTATCTTCAATCGTGTCAATATTGGTTACCATTACTTTATAATCGTCCATTAAAGCTTCTACCTGATCCTTTACATTTTCTTCCTTATTGGCAAGAATAAGATCCGGTTGCAGCGCTTTAATTTTCTCAATATTGATATTTTTTGTTCCTCCGATTACAGCTACATTTTTTATTTTATCCTGAGGATGAATACAGAATTTTGTTCTGCCGATTACTTCATTTTCGGTAAGTCCAAGGTCAAATAAAGCCTCAGTAATAGAGGGTACAAGAGAAACGATTTTCATATTGGCATGTTAGATGATGCCTAAAATTACAAAAGTTTTCCGGTTAAGAAAAGTCCGGCTACGGTAAAATAGATAATAAGCCCCGTAACATCCACCAATGTTGCTACAAATGGAGCAGAAGAGGTAGCAGGGTCAAGATTTAATTTCTTTAAAACAAACGGAATCATAGAACCGGATAACGTTCCCCACAACACAATAGCAATCAAAGAAACAGAAACACTTAATCCGACATATACCCAATATTGGCCATAATCAAAAAGACCTATCTGCTGCCAAAGCATAATTCGTATAAATCCGATGATTCCTAAGATGGCCCCCAGACATAATCCGGAGATAATCTCTTTTTTCATGACATACCACCAGTCTTTGAGATTGATTTCCTGAAGAGCCATCGCACGAATAATCAAAGTGGCAGCCTGGGATCCTGAATTTCCTCCGCTGGAAATAATTAACGGAACAAATAGGGCCAGAACAACGGCTTTTTCAATTTCTTTATCAAAATATCCCATTGCTGAAGCCGTCAGCATTTCCGAAACAAAGAGAATGATCAGCCAGGTTGCCCTTTTTTTAATCATCTCTGTCCATGAAGTTTGGGTATAGGGAAGATCCAATGCTTCCAATCCCCCAAATTTCTGGATATCTTCTGTGTTCTGCTGTTCAATCTGATCTAGGATGTCATCTATCGTTACGATTCCTACCAAAACACCGGCTTCCGTAATAATAGGAAGAGCGCCACGGTCATACTTTTCGAAATAGGTTACCGCATCCTCTTTAGAGGTAGTGGTAGTAATGGCTACAAAATGATTGTCTGTAATATCTGAAACCAAAGTATCTTCCTCTTCCAAAAGTAAAGTTCCGATAGCAAGGTCATCAATGAGGCGGTTTCTTTCATCCACAACATACAGATAGTTCATGGTTTCCACTCTTTTTCCTACCTTTTTGATTTGCTGAAGACATCTTTTTACCGTCCATTCCTTACGGATCTGAATATAATAGGGCGTCATCAGACGGGCAATTGAATCCGAGTTGTATCCAAGAAGCTTTAAAGCAATTCTTCTTTCCTGAGGGTTAAGGTGGTTGATGGAATACTTGATAAGCTCATCCGGGAAATCCTCGAAAAGAGCAGTTCTGTCATCCGGAGTCATGGCATTCAGGATTTCGGAAACTTCATCGCTTCCGATACTTCTGATGGTATCTTCCTGGAAATCAGGATCAAGATGTGAGAAAACCTCTGCTTTGTATTCTTTCGGAACCTTCAGGAATGCGAGCAGCCTCTCATCAGCAGGAAGTTCGCTGAGGGTTTCGGCAATATCGGCAGGGTTGAAGATAAGTTCGTCTCTAGAATTCAAAACGTGAAATTTTTTGGATATGCAAAAATAATTCAAATTTTTAAGACTGAGCTATAAACTGACAAAATTAAGGATTAATTAAAGTTTAATGCTTCACTATAAGAGCAAAAAAAACACCCGCCGAAACGGATGTGCAAAAATTAAATTTTAAATTCCAATATTCTTTACATTGGTTCGCATTCTGAAGTAGGAATGTATATACAAACAGCATTTGTACAACATTGGTATGGTCCGCAATCTGAATTGTCACCACACTTTTTTATTCCGCTTCCTTTAATGTTTTTTTGCTGCAGCCTGTTGAGCTTCTTAAGATTTGAATTTTTCATGGCAATCAAATATAGCAAGATTAAGGCTCTATCGGACAGTCATGATCAAGGCATTCTCCATTACAGCAGTATCCAACGGAACAAGGTCTTGTTATACTGCATCTGAATGGTCCGATACCTCCATTAATTTGTTTGGCAGCTTCTCTGCTGAGTTTTTTTAGATTTTTCATATAGTTTATAGTTTTGATTAATGTTAGACTAAAATAGTAAATATTTCTATATTATTCATTCGTGAGTGAAAATATTTTACTATGAATCAATGTTTTATTTAAGTTTTAAATAAAAAACACCTACAATTGCAGGTGTCTGTAATGATCATATATTATTCCAGGGGACATGGATTTATGACACAGATGTTATGGCAACATGATCCGCCCGGACATTCATAATGCTCTGTGCATCTTTTGAAAGGTCCGCTGCCTTTGATTTCTTTCTGTACTTGTCGGCTGAGTTTTTTTAGATTTTTCATGATGTTTATTTTATAGTTGATTGTTAGGTGTACTTTTATTCAAGGCAGATAAAGGGTGAACAAATACCATTGCAGCAATATCCTACAGGACATGGATTGCTTTCGCTGCATCTTTCCATGGATCCTCCGTTAATTTGTTTGGCAGCCTGCCTGCTGAGTTTCTTTAAATTTTTCATGAGATTTTGGTTTTAATGTTGAACTAAAATAGTAAAAAATATTTAATAAATCATTATTTAGTGAAAATATTTAATTGTTAATCAATTATTTATAGCGTTTTATAAACAAAAAGCACCTGTTTGTAAAAGTAAACAAGTGCTCTGTATAACATGAAAATTTTTATAATTCCGGACATGCATAAGCAACGCATACCCGATGACAGCATGATCCGCCAGGACATTCAAAATGATACTGGCATTTCTGAAGACGGATGATACTTCCTAAGATTTCTCTCTGACTTTCTCTGCTTAACTTTTTTAAATTTGAATTTTTCATAATAATTTAGATTTAAGATAAAACCAAATTAATGAAAGCCTTCAAATGGTTGATAAACACAAAGATATTCTACCGGAAAAGGGCTATGAAAGAATTATGAATTATGAATTATGAATTTTTTCTGGTACGCATTACTTACCCCAGGAATAAAAATTCACAATTGACTTGCGAAGCAAAATTGACCATTGACTATAAAGGTCTTATATTCCAACTTGAAACTTTAAACTTTAAACCTTAAACTTTAAACCTTGAACCCGAAACTCAAAGCTCTGCTTCCGTGGGTTTTAATTTTCTCAGTTTCTTAATGATTCCTTTTATGGCTCCTTCAGTTCCTAGTTTAACAGAATTTACGGTAGAGCCCAGCAGACGCATATTTTTTCGGTAAGTATCGTGATCTGTTTCGGTTACAAGATTTCCGTCAGAACCAAAAAGTTTCATGCTGACCACCACCTGGTTGGAGAATACATATTTTCCAAAACCTACTTTGAAATATCTTACTTTGGAAACAATGGCAAAGTCTGCATCATTATTATGGCAGTAGTCTACGATAGTCTGTTTATCAATACTGTCAAAGGGAACCTGAACTTCTGCACGAAGCATTTTATTCCTTCTGTCACCAAAATTATCGGTAACTGCATCAAAGAAAGCACTGTTGGTAGGGTCTTTTATTTCATCAATATCAGGTTCTACCTCGGGATTGAAGTATAGAACTTTTTTTATTTTATCATCAGCATTCCTCTGGGCTTTTACCGAAGTAAATCCGATGAATAAAAAAGTAGTAACCGCTGTAAAGAATATAATTTTTTTCATTTGTAATCCGAATGCAAAATTACTGCCTTTTCGTTGGATTGCATATAATTTATTAAGAAATTTTTAACATTTTTTTCTATCAATTTTGATATATGAAATCAATAATGTTTGCAGAATCAAAAAATAGTCGTAATTTTGCACCCGTTACATAATAATCATTAAACAATATTGGAATGTACTTAACAACAGACAAAAAGCAGGAAATTTTCGCAAAACACGGAAAATCTGCACAAGACACAGGGAGTGCTGAAGGACAAATCGCTCTTTTCACTTTCAGAATCAACCACTTATCTCAGCACTTAAAGGCTAACCGTCATGATTTCAACACAGAGAGATCTCTAGTGAAATTGGTAGGTAAGAGAAAAAGTTTACTAGATTACCTTAAAAACAAAGATATCGCAAGATATAGAGCAATTATTGCTGAACTAGGTTTAAGAAAATAATCTATAAAGATTTTCAAAATAAAAAGCAACTTCGAAAGAGGTTGCTTTTTTAGTTGTAATATAACCACAAAAGTCACAGAAGGTTCTGATCAATTTTGTTGAGATTCCTACGGAATGACAAATTGAATAATTAAAACTCTATTTGAATTGTGTCATTCCGTAGGAATCCAGCTTTTATTATCCATAAAAAGATTACAACTTAAGCCAATAGCACAACTGAAGGTGTGATAATTCCCATCCTCCGGAAGGGTGGCGAAAATTCAAAGAATTTTTGACGGGGTGGTTAATTCTCTGCAGCATCCATTTACTCAACCTTTTTCCCAATCTTCCCCAAATGGGTATTCTGAAAACTATCAGGATATTTCAATCCATATCCCAGAATTCTGTCAAAAGCAGAATGGCAAAATAATATTGTTCCGATCATCTGTAAATAGGGCAGTGAGAGAGCTGTTCCGGCAAGATACACCACAATGGCTACTCCAAAATGATGGAAAAGGTTATAGCAAAAAGCTCCCACTTTATTATTAACCGTATATCCCAGCATGGAAATATCGGGTGCCAAGAAAAGTCCTGCAAACCACCACCAGGAATATCCTGTCTGGGCAAAAGCATATGCTCCTAACAACAGAAATGCTGCGTATTCAAGCTTTAACTGTATTTTCATTGTAATGGTGTTTATTAATAAGATAAGTTCCTTTTTTCAATGAAAAGTTACATGATAAGATCCAAAAAGAAGCGGAATACCTTTGAGATATTCCGCTTATACATTTTGATTTGATTTTATTTTAATGTCCTGATTTGGCTTCAGTGCTTTCTACATGACCAAGATATTTGGTACAGTAAGCTCCAAAAATAAGAATCACCAGATAACAGAATACAGGAATAATAAATGAATGCTGTACTCCAAACTGATCTGCAAGGTATCCCTGGAAAATAGGAACAATAGCTCCTCCCAAAATAGCCATTACCACTAAAGATGATCCCTGACTGGTATATTTCCCCAGTCCTGAAATGGCGAGGGTATAAATGTTAGAGAACATAATAGAGTTGAAGATTCCGATTCCTAAAATACTGTACATGGCCATTTCACCATGATTCACCATTGCGGAAATCAATAGTACAACATTAATTGCGGCAAAGATTGATAATGTTCTTGCCGGTGCTGCTTTACCAATGAAGAAAGCTATGAAATTAAGAATAATAAATACAATGAAAAAGCTGATCTGAGAGAAAGTGAGGTTTACAATGCTGAAAATAACAAGGAAAACAGCAGCAGCAGCTCCTAACATATAAACAGCTTTTTTACTCTGGCTCAAAGACTGGTTTAGAGAAATCGCACCAAGAAAACGTCCGATCATGGCTCCGCCCCAATACATAGAAAGATAATTCTTACTGATGATTTCATTAAAGCCCATAATTTGTGGCTGTTCCAGGAAGCTGATGATAAAACTTCCCACGGCAACTTCTCCGCCTACATAGCAGAACATGGCGAATACTCCAAATTTCAGGTGACTGAATTCAAGCGCTCCCCAGCCTTTTACAATTTCTTCTTCACCCATCTGGAATGAAGGAAGCTTAACTCTTGAGATCAATAGGGCGACCAATAAAAGAATCCCTGCAAAAATAAGGTAAGGAATTCTTGTGGCTACAGCGCTGAAAGATCCGTCCGGAGAAGAGAAAAATTCAAAAATAAGGTGACCTCCAAGCACCGGAGCAATGGTTGTTCCGAATGCATTGAATGCCTGAGTCATATTCAGACGGCTGGAAGCAGATTCTTCACTTCCCAGCAGCGAAACATACGCATTGGCCGTAATCTGAAGTACTGTAAAGCCGAGCCCTAAAATAAACAAAGCACCCAGAAACAGAGGGTAATACGAAAAAGTAGCTGCCGGATAAAACAGGACACAGCCTAAAGCTGCCAGAAAAATTCCGAACAGGATTCCTTTTTTATATCCTAATTTATTAATGGGATCTCCTTTCGTGATAGAGATCAGAAAATAAATCAGTGATCCGATAAAGTAAGCTCCGAAAAAGCAGAACTGTACCAGCATGGATTCGAAAAAGGTAAGATTGAAAAGTTGTTTCAGATAGGGGATCAGGATGTCATTCATACAGGTGATGAATCCCCACATAAAAAACAGCAGGGTGATGGTAATCAACGGAACCGTGTAATTCCTGCTTTGAGATTGTACTTCTTTATTTATCATAAACATTTATTTATCTTAAGGAATAGCCCTTAACTTTTTGCCTACAGCATTGTATTTGGTGAAGTAGGGCAAATATAGGAATCCACCTATGTCTTTGCAATAATTTTAATGATTTTTATAATGAAATGTATACTTTCTCCATAGGATAGTATTATTTTCATTTTTTGAGACAATAATACAAAAACGACTGGATTTTTCAATGTATTATCTTTAAAAAAAACACTTTTTTATTTTTATAAATGACAGAAAAGTTGACATTAAGGATATAAACTTTGAAACTCTCATCAATTGATAGCCAATTTTTTGTATTTTAAGAGCCTATTTATGCAATCGAAAAATTTAATATATCATTATTATATAGTACCTTTGCAGACGAAAATTTAAAGAGTTTAAATATTAATTCATACTCAATACGGAGTATTAAGAAGACAAATTTATGAGTATACCTCAAGCGTTTACAGAAATGATTACTCTTGCAGATGGCAGAGAAATCACTATTGAAACAGGGAAGTTGGCTAAACAGGCTGATGGATCTGTGGTAGTAAAAATGGGTGGAACAATGCTTTTAGCAACTGTTGTAGCCAATAAAGAAGCAAATCCTGGTGTAGATTTTTTACCATTAACCGTTGATTATAGAGAAAAATTCTATGCAGGTGGAAGAATTCCTGGAAACTTCTTCCGTAGAGAAGCAAGACCTTCCGATCAAGAAATTTTAACGATGCGTTTGGTGGACAGAGTATTACGTCCGCTTTTCCCTGAAGATTTCCATGCTGAAGTTCAGGTGATGATTTCATTAATTTCTTATGACGGAAAAACAATTCCTGATGATTTAGCTGGTTTAGCAGCTTCTGCAGCTATTGCTATTACAGATATTCCTTTCAACGGACCAATGTCTGAAGTAAGAGTTGTAAGATTTGACGGAGTACTTTCTATCAACCCAAGTTACGAAGAATTGAAAAATTCTGAGTTAGACATCATGGTGGGAGCTACTAAAGACTCCATCGTAATGGTAGAAGGAGAAATGAAAGAAATTTCTGAGCAGGAAATGTTAGAAGCTATCAATTTTGGTCATGCTGAAATTAAAAAGCAAATTGAAGCTCAGGAAAGATTAGCAGAAAAAGTAGGTAAAGCTTTCCCTAAGAGAGAATACTCTCACGAAACTCACGACGAAGAAATTCGTGAAAAAGTGTGGAAAGAGACTTACGATAAAGTATATGAAGTAGCAAGAACTCCATCTGGAAAAGAGGAGAGAGGTGAGAAATTCAAAGCGGTTCGTGAAGAATTCCTTGCTCAATATGCTGATAATGAAGAAGAATTGGAAAGAGTAACACCTTTCGTAAAAGTATATTATCATGATGTAGAGAAAGAAGCTATGCGTCAGATGATTCTTGAAGACAATATCCGTCTTGATGGCCGTGATCCTCAAACGATCCGTCCAATCTGGTCAGAAATTGATTACCTTCCAGGAGCTCACGGTTCTGCAGTGTTTACAAGAGGTGAAACTCAGTCTTTAACAGCGGTAACTTTAGGTTCTGTGAAAGATGCAAACATGGTAGACAGCGTAATCACGCAGCATGACGAGAAATTCTTCTTACATTATAACTTCCCTCCATTCTCTACAGGTGAAGCAAGACCTCTAAGAGGAACTTCAAGAAGAGAAGTAGGACACGGAAACCTTGCTCAGAGAGCATTACAGGCCGTAATTCCTGAAGAAAATCCATATACAATCAGAATTGTTTCTGATATCCTTGAATCAAACGGTTCATCTTCAATGGCAACAGTTTGTGCAGGAACACTGGCACTAATGGATGCCGGGGTACAGATTACAAAACCTGTTTCAGGTATTGCAATGGGATTGATTACAGATGCAAAATCAGGTAAATTCACTGTACTTTCTGATATCTTAGGAGATGAAGATCACCTTGGAGATATGGACTTTAAAGTAACAGGTACTGCAGATGGTATTACAGCTTGTCAAATGGATATTAAAATCCAGGGACTTTCTATGGATATCATGGAAAAAGCTTTGATGCAGGCTAGAGACGGAAGATTACACATCTTAAATAAAATCACTGAAACAATCTCTGAACCAAGAGCAGACGTGAAGCCTCACGCTCCGAAAATGGTGGTAATGGAGATTCCAAAAGACTTCATTGGTGCTGTAATCGGGCCTGGAGGAAAAATTATCCAGCAGATGCAGAAAGATACGGATACTGTTATTGCTATTGAAGAATTAGGTGAGATCGGACGTATCGAGATTGCAGGAACAGACAGAGAGAAAATCAATGCTGCTGTTGCAAGAATTAACGAAATTACTTTCGTACCGGTTATCGGTGAAGTTTACAAAGGTAAAGTAGTGAAGGTAATGGACTTTGGTGCATTCGTAGCAATTGCTAAAGGAACAGAAGGTCTTCTTCATATTTCTGAAATTGAATGGGCTCGTCTGGACAAAGTTCCTTATGCAGAAGGTGATGAAGTAGAAGTGAAGTTCATGGGTTACGATGACCGTAAGAAAATGAAACTTTCCCGTAAAGTTCTTTTACCAAGACCTCCAAGACCAGAAGGACAAGGTAGACCAGAAGGTCAAAGAAGACCGGAAGGACAAGGAAGACCTGAGGGACAAAGAAGACCTGAAGGACAAAAGCCACAAGGTGAAAGACCAGTGGAAAACGAAACTCCTTCTAACGAAGCTTAATAAGATTCATTCTTAAACATAAAAAATCCCTCAATTTTGAGGGATTTTTGTTTTTTTGTCATTGCGAAATGCAGAGCATTGAAGCAATCTCATTATTCAAATTTTCAAAATTGAGATTGCTTCGCCTTCGGCTCGCAATGACTATAGTTATTAACTTCCCACTCTCTGCTTCAGATCCTCAGCTCCTCCTGTTTTTCTAGGCTGTCCGTTTTTAGAAGAACCAAAATTATAGGTATAGGAGAGGGTTGCTACACGGGTATCTCTTTTTACGGCAAAGTTTTCGATATAATCATTATAAACCGTCTGTCCTTTGAGATTACTGGTAAAGAATACATCGGTGAAAGAAAGCTTCAGTACACTGTTGTTTTTGAACTTCTTCTGCGCCCCGATATTCAGGTACCAGTTCGCGCTTGCATTCAGATAAGCGTAGACTTCCCTTGCCTTATAATTTCCGGTAAGTTCAGCAGTGAAGCCATTTCCTAATTTAAAGGAATTAATACTGTTGATACTGAAGGTAAAATTACCCTGGTTATTAATCTGTGTTCCGGAAACATTTCCGGTATAGGAACCATAGTAGAAATTGGCACTGTTGTTCATATCCCACCATTTCGTCACTTTTACCGGAGCGATCAGATTTAAGCCATAATAAGAAGCAGAACTCAGGTTTTCAATCGTCTGTACCGTTACTATCTGTCCGTTTTCTGTTACAGGTTTTAAGATATCTGTAATGTTGTCGGAAGTCTTGCTGTAGCTTAATGTGGCAAAATACTTATTGTTCAGGCTGTAAGTTAGCTCATAATTCATTGTGATTTGCGGGTTCAGATCTGGATTTCCGGCTCTCAGAGTAGTCGGGTCAAGATAGAATTTGAAAGGATTCAGCTGGTTGTAGCTAGGTCTTGTAATCCTTCTGCTGAAATTGATTTCAAGGTTGCTTTTATCCGTCAGATCATATGCAAAAACAGCACTTGGGAATAGTTGGGTATAATTTCTTTTATTGATTTGATTGGTGGTAATTTGAGTCCCTTTTACATTGGTGTTTTCAAGTCTTAAACCTGCTGTAGCTTTCAGTTTTTCCCATTTTTTTGAGACATTTCCGTACACTGCATTGATGTTTTCTTCATAAATAAAATGATTGGTTTTATTAAGATCAGGAATGAGAGTACCGGAAGTTGCATTGAAGAATTTCAGATCATTATCTGTCTTTACAAAACTTGTTTTAACACCGCTTTCCAGCTTCCAGTCGTTGCTGAAGTTTTTGGTAAGGTCAGATTTTAAAGAATAAATATTTAGTTTTCCATCCATATCACCTTTGATAATATCCAGATGGTCTGTGCCGCTGGCGATTTGATGGGTCCTTGTATCAAAACTCTGTAAAGAAGAATTGGCGTAATTGATGTAGTCAAAATCCGTAGAAATATCAGATCCTAAAGAATCAATTGTGTATTTATGATTAAGGTTGAATGAAAGATTGGTCCAGCGGTCATTCGATCTGTTGACGGTGGTGAATGAGCTTTCAGGAAGATGGCTGCTGCCCAGTGTCACATTGGAATTATCGCCGTTGATGTTGAATTTGTTCGAAACCAATCCTACAGAAAATCCAAGCACATTCTTATCATTCAGATAATAATCCATTCCCGCTTTGGCAACATGGCTGTTGAACTTGAATTTCAGATAATTGTCCTGTACATAGGCTTTTTTAAAAGTATTGTTTTCATAGAAATTCCTGTCCAGTACCAGACCGTTATAAGCTTCTCTGTAGGCAAAGCTGTAGTTTCCGAAAATATTGATTTTTTTATTCCGGTGATTGATGCTGAAGCTGTTGTTGTTTTTTACGTATTTACCTGTTCCTAAAGACGTAGAAATACTTCCATTGGTTCCTTTTCTCTGCTCTTTTTTTAGTTTAATATTAATGATTGCAGATCCCGATGCATCATATTTTGAAGACGGATTGGTAATGAACTCTATCTTTTCAATAGTGGAAGAAGGAATTCCCTTTAGATAATTGGCAAGATCACTTCCGGTCATGGGCGTGTTTTTACCATCTATCTGAATCAGGAGATTTCCTTTCCCTCGCAGACTGATATTATCGTTGTTGTCGATATTCACTCCGGGAGCTTTTTCCAATACTTCAAAAGCAGAATTTCCGGTACTGGCAATGCTGTTTTCAACGTTCATGATCATTTTCCCGTCCTGTCTTTCAATCAAAGGTTTGGTTTTCGTAATGGTAACACCTTCAATGGATTTTACACTCAAATCGATGGCTGTAAGAGTCTTGTTTTCGGTCAGTAAAATATTTTCCGAATGATAGACTTCCGAACCGTTTTTATTAATTTTTACTTGATACGTTCCTTCTTTTAACTCATTAAAATTAAACTTACCATTGCTATCCGCAATTTCTGTTTTGATTAATTTCTGATCTGCATCAAAGAGATTGATCTCCATCTGTTCTGCATTGCCGGATTTTATATTTCCTGACAAAGACAAACTCTGCGTGGTCTGCTGGGCGGAAAACCTGCTGGTACATACCATCAGCATCCAGACCAATAAGAGTAAAAATATTCTGGTCATAGCGTTTTACTTTTTAGGGGTGAGACAGTTTTCTGAAATTTTCAGTAAAGCTGAATACATCACTTCCATTTCTTTTTCGCTGATTCCCTTTAAAGCAGTTGTACGGTTCTTCTCTACAATATTCTGAACCTCTTTGATTACTTTTGCCCCCGAATCTGTCACTTCCAGATGGGTTTTTCTTCGGTCTTCAGGATGAACATGTCTTGTGATATATTCGGATTTTACCATTAAATCAATAATTCTTGTCACAGAAGCATTGTCCTTGAAAACAAGATCACCAATCTCATTCTGGGTAATTCCCGGGTTTTCCAGAATGGCTTTGATGATGAGCCACTGATCAATCGTAATGGTAAAACCATGGGCTTTCAGCTGGCGCTGAGCATAGTTTCTGTAGGCTCTGATTGCTTTGTCTATGTTGTAGAATATAATTGAATTTAATTTTTCCATACTTTCAGATTTAAAATGATGTATCAATTATTGATATATCAACTAATTAGTAAATCATTACTTTACTTTGTTACAACTCCTGAAAAATATTTTCAAAAATACATTAAAAATGCAGCCTGATTATTTGATATTTGCTTTTGCTGAGGCGCTTGTAGAACCTGAATTAAAATTTATATTTTCTACGGTTTTGAATAATCTGTCGATCTCTTTTCTGACCTCCGGGGCAACATTGTAAAACTCATTGATCAGATCCAATGAAGTAGGTTTCTTGGGATACTGATTGTGGGTAAGGAAATTTTTCAATGCCCTGTTTACTTTGTCTTCACCTATCAGATTGCTTAATTCCACCATGGCTGCAGCACCTTTGGAATATGAAATATGTGGAACATCTCCGGTGGCTTTATAGATCGGGACATTTTCGGATAAACCTTTTTCATTTTCATAGATCTGTTGGTGTACTTCAATTCTTTCCCTCATTTTTTCTTTACTATGCATTTTTTTGTAGAGCATCATTTCTGTGTACATCGCCAGTGTTTCAGTGAGCATCACAGAACCTTCTCTGTCATCAGGATTTATCTGGCTGTTTCCCCACCAGAGATGTGAAAGCTCATGTCCGGCCAGTTCATTGATGACATCCTGCTTTTTGTCTGCGTGAATATTAGCATGAAAAACCATGTCTTCCGGCATAAAGACCGCAGATGGGTAAGCTGCAGCCGCAAAACCTCGCGTAAAAGAAGAAATTTCTGCAAAACTGATGGTTTTAAAAGGATACTTTCCAAAATTCTGCTGACAGTAATCCAGGGTAAGCTTGGTATTTTCAAGAAGATGATTCACATTTTCAGCATGTTTATGATGGTAAAAAATATTGATGGTAATTCCTTTATAATTAAAGCTCTTATTTTTATAATCTGCTGAAGAAACTGCAAACCGGAACGGAATCTGATCTGCTTTATATTCAAAATAATTACGTCCGGATTTTGACCATTTTTTAACAAGATCTCCTGTTCCTATCGCTGTCTGTCCCTGTTCTGTAGAAACAATCATATTGAGGTTGATAAAATCTTTTTTTGCCACTTCAGGGGCTTCCGGTTTCTTCAATTCAGTGAGCTTTCCCAGTTTGAATGCACTACGTTGCTTTTCATCCTGAATTTCATCATCTTTCTGGTAGCCAATTACAGGATAATATCTGCTGATTCTCATAAAAGATCCGTCTTCAATAATGGCATTAAAAGACTGATGGCCATTCACTGCAAACCATTGATAAGATAATTTAAAATCAAGAGAAGCTGTTTTACCAGGCAGAAGAGGCTGTTTTAATGAAACTTCCGTGATGTTCTTATGAATCTTTGTTGTTTCAGTTCCTGAGGTTATGGCAGCAGATTCAAGTTGTAAATCCTCATTGAAATTGATCAGAACCTTACTGATAGGCTGATTGGTTTGGTTTTTAAGGGTATATTTCCCTATGATCTGATAAGCATTTTCAGAAGGAAAGAGTTTGATTTCTGTGGTAATATCAGCAATATCAGGCTGTGGAAGATGTTCATATTTCCGATAGTTTTTTTCATATGCTGCGGAGCTTAAGATAGCTTGGTCTTCATTGTTAGGCAGATATCCTTTCATAAATAATATTCCGGCAAAGATTCCTGAGATCAACAGAAAAACAGCAATACCAGAAGCGATAATTGGTACTTTTTTTATTTTTACAAGGCTGTTGAGTATCCATAAAATACTGATCACGCCTGCTCCAGACAAAAGTCTTTGTGCAAAAGCCTGTTCATAGATTCCATACCCGTTAAAATCACTGTAAGTCCCTTTAAAATCAGAAAATATTCTGAAAAGCGGGTAGGAGATCAACTTTCCGGAAACCGGCCCTGACAATACAAAAACTGAGAGAATGGAAATCCCCAGTGCAATGAATTTATTGGGAATCCGGTCATTAATCAAAAGGATAAATCCGGAAAAGAGAATCAGCGGGAAAGTATTGAAAAGAAAAACACCCAGATAAGCCTTCCAGTCTATATGAAAATACTGATAAGCGGCCTGGAAGATTATTCCCTGAATAATTAGAATTCCAGTGAAGAAAAACAATAACAAGCTGATTGAAATAAAATGTCCAGTCAACCTGTTCTTTGAAAAATAAGTGCTGTTTTCAATCAGAAAAAATCCTGAAGATGAACTTTTCCAGTACATATCGTTTAGAAAATAGGCTGAAATAAGGAGACCTATCAGATGAAAATTTTCTGAGATGGTTGTTGACATAAGTCCCGAACCTGCATATTTCTGTGGTAGACGAATTCCCTTTTCAATTTCGGCATATATTTCCATTCCAACAGAAAATAGTAAAATAATAGAAACAGCAGGAACAGCAATACTTTTGAACAGATAGGTGAGATCCGTTTTCGTAAAAGAGATCACAGATCGAAATGAGCTCTGCCCATTGAAACTTGGGGTCACAATGGAGTATTCGGAGGTATTTGTTTCAGATAAGAGATGAGTATTTCCCAGTGTTTTTACTTTTCGTCCGGAAGTGTTGGAGAAAGAAAATAATCTGTATGAAACGAAGAGAAGCCCAGCAGATACGATGAAAAATAAAAGTCTGTTGAACAAAAGGTATCCTGTAAAAGGAACAATCTGCATATTTTTCTGATGAGCCGTAAGGTCACGAGCCTGCATGAAATAAGATGACAATCCAAACGGATCTATCAAAGCTGAAAATTGCTGTGTTTCCAATGGCTGGGGAAGGCTTCCCGCCATAAATGGTGAATTGGAAAACAACAAAATAATCATATAAAACACATACAAAAGCAGACCGCCCACTACTACCAGCAATTTTCTCTTTATTACAGAAGAAATGAGAAACAGAAAACTACAGGCAAACAGGCTATTGATAAGACCAAAAATTAATAGAGGGTAGATGTAGTAAATGATATTCACGCCTTCCTGCATTTCGCTTCCGGTACGCATAATTTGCCCGATGAGAAACCCTGTCATTAAGAAAGAAAAACTTAAAAACGTCTGTAGAAAATAGGTGCAGAACTTTCCTTTCAGATAAGTGAATTTTGAAAAAGGAAACGAAAACAGAATACTGTCAAATTTTGAATCCTGATCTTTAAAAAGCAATTGTAATGCATACACGGTAGCGAAAAAAATAACGGCAAGACTCAGCATTCCCATCATAAAACCAATGGTATACGGTGAGTTTAAGTAAATTCCATCTCCTACTGAAAGATTGAACTGACTGCCGCAGAACATGCCAAGACCCACCAAAAGTAAGGCCACAAGATAGGTGAGCCAGTGCTTGGTACTGCGTCTGGCTTCGAATAAAAATAAAGTGTTCATGATTAAGGTTTTTGGGTGAGTGTGTGGAAATAAACGTGTTCCAGCAAAGGAGTTACGGAACTGAAGTCTTTCGGATATTCTTCAGAGAATACCGTGATGTGAAGCTCTCTTTCCAAAAGCTGTCTGCTGATGATTTCATAGCTGGAACCATAGGTTTCCAGTTCGTCTTTGTGAATGGGTTTTGACCAGATTCTGTTTTCCAGTTCTGCAATAAGTTTTCCGGGATTTCCTTGTCTGAGGATTTGTCCATTATTCATCACTGCCATTTCCGAACAGAGGTTTCTGACATCTTCAACAAGATGGGTAGACAGAATAACTATTACATCCTGGCTGATATCATTGAGCAGCGTATTGAAACGGTTGCGCTCTTCCGGATCCAATCCTGCTGTGGGTTCATCTACAATGATGATTTTCGGATCTCCTAATAAAGCCTGAGCAACCCCAAAACGCTGTTTCATTCCCCCTGAAAAAGTGTGGACTTCTTTTTTAGCAAAATCAGAAAGGTTGACCTTTTCAAGAAGATTCAGAATTTGATTTTTGCGTTTGTTTTTATCAGTAATGCCTTTTAATAGGGCAATATGTTCCAACAGGTCATAGGCAGAAACTTTTGGGTATACCCCGAAATCCTGTGGGAGAAATCCAAGATTCTGTTTGATATAATCCGGATTTTTGATGATGTCTACTTCATTGAAAAGCAGGGTTCCGGAAGTCGGTTTCTGAAGTCCGACAATGGTTTTCATCAAAGAAGATTTTCCGGCTCCGTTGGGACCCAAAAGTCCGAACATTCCGTTTTTGATGTCCAGTGAAATGTTTTTAATAGCCTGGAAACCATTTTTATAGGTGAGGCTGAGGTTGTTGATGGATAGTGTATTCATAACGTTGTGTTTGGGGAATAGAAGGACAGGCGGCCTTTCGGCAGCGATTTTAGAAGTTAGAAATTAGTGGCTGGAAGCTAGAAGCAGGAGGCTAGAAGTTAGAAGTTAGAAGTTAGAAGTTAGAAGTTAGAAGTTAGAAGTTAGAAGTTAGAGAAGTGGAAGTTTCAGATACCATGCTCAAACACTCTTACACTCAAACTCTCACACTCTCAAACCCTCCAATCCTCCGACGCTCAAACTCAAACCCGAATCCCGTCTACTCTTTAAATTCAAGAATATCTCCCGGCTGGCATTCCAGGATTTTACAGATGGCTTCAAGGGTATCGAAGCGGACACCTTTGGCTTTTCCGGTTTTCAGAATAGAGAGGTTGACGGGCGTGATACCCAGTTTTTCTGCCAATTCTTTACTCTGCATTTTTCTTTTGGCAAGCATCACATCTAAGTTGACTATAATTGGCATTTTAAATAAATAGGTCTTGTTCGTTTTGCAAATGTAGTCCTTGCTTAAAGATATTCGCAAGAAACAAACAGAAAATTCCAAGCATAAAGTGAATAAACACCAGTCCCCATATCATACTTTCTACTTCCACAAAGAAACTCGCGATAATCACCAGTGGAAGGGGAATGAAAATATTATACAGGTAAAATTGCTTAAGCTGATTGATATTTTCCTGAGTAAACAGCTTCTGTTGGAAAAATACTTTGAAAACTTTGGCTGATAACCAGAAAAAGGTTCCATAAGTGATGAGTACCAACATAAAGGAAAAAATCATATAAGGATAATTGTTTTCGATATTCAGAAACGGCTGTTCCGTAAACGGATAATTGATATGAAGGAACTTTCCGTTTTTATAGGGCGTAACTGCAAATCCGCTGCTCAGACAGAATAAAGCATACACAAAAGTGATCAGATATCCGGCCGAAAGTAAGGAGCAGATATAAAATAAAATCTTTGAAATAATTTTAGTCTGGTTCATGGTATGAAGCATAATTGATATTGCAAATGTATAATTAATTATCGTAAAACAATAATTAATTTAAATAAAATTTTATTTTTTCAGATTAAGATCTCTCAGGAATCTCAATGGAATAGTGTGATAATCATTGTTTTTAATTAATTTTAAATAACAAAAAAATTGAAATCATGGCTTACAGTACTGAACTGGCCGACCGGGTACGTGAACGGCTTTCAATAATGAAAAATATTGAGATTGAAGAAAAGAAAATGTTCAGCGGACTGTCTTTTCTTGTCAACGGGAAGATGTGCATCAACATCAGCCACGATAATCTGATGTGCCGTTATAATCCTGAGCTGGAAGATGAAGTTTCAGAAAAGAAAGGCTTTCTGCCGATGATCATGAAAGGGAAACAGTTAAATGGATATTGTTATGTAGAACCCATTGGTTTTCAAAAAGCAGAAGATTTTGAATACTGGATAACCATCTGCCTTGATTATAACCCGATGGCAAAAGCTTCGAAGAAGTGAGTTTTGGGTTGCAGGGTTTGAGAGTGGGAGAGTTTGAGGGTAAGAGAGTTTGAGAGTGGGAGTGTTGGAGTTTAACAGTCCCACATTCATCACTCATGATTTATCATTTATCATTTACGATTCATCATTATCTCCGTACAGTTTTTTCCTTATTTCAATCAGGACTTTTGTTGTTTTTTCTAAATCCGGATATTCAGGAAGATTTGATGTGGAATAATGTTTTTCTATTGATTCTATAAGGTTTTCTGCCTTTTGCATTACACTTTCATACGATTGATTTCCCGCTTTGATGTCTAAGAGTTCATCACGATTTTCTATACGGATCGTCAGTGAATTGGTTTTAAAAATCTGTTCACAGGACTGCAGCAGCCGGATGGTGTGCATCATGTTCTTGCTGTCATAATTCTGTCCGTGGGTCTGATTGACATTGTAACGGTCTTCATTACGCTCAGTTACCCATTTCCAGTATTCTCTATAGTCTTTGCAGTACACAGAGTATGCATCAAGGTTACAAAACAGGTAAGCAACAGGTTTTTCATTTTTAGGAATGGATGATACGGAAACCTGATTCGCTTCTTCATGATGAATAACACCTTTATAGCCCAACCTTCCTGATTCATCATAAAATAACGAATACATTCCTTTTGTATGATCAATATTTACCAATCCGCATTTCTCTTGTGATAAACCACCCCGTTCTCCAGAGGAATGGAATTCATGCAGCCATTTTTTCAATGGTACAGAACCTTGTCCTTCCAAAATAAAACAGAAATCCAGGATCGATTTTCTCTCTTTATCAATAGGGTTTAGAATCTTTTTATTAAGACCTTTCGCTTTTTTAATCTGCGAAACAGCATATCCTGCAAAAGTATCTTTGCATAATTTTGACAGGAAATCCTCGGTTTTCAATAGATCCATCAACGGATGTTTATACTGAATACAATCTTCTGGACTTGCCAGAATTTCCAGAATATTAGGATTGTTTTTCTGCAGCAATTCTACAAATCTCCCGATTTCATAATACGTAATATCATTCGTCTCATTGGAAATCTGCGGAATATAGTTCAGACCAAAGAAATCTTCCTTCGGCAGATAATACACCCCACGGATATCTGTATCAGAATTCTCCGTTGCCAGTCCAAAAGAACGGCTTCCGGAAATGGCTTCGAAGAGGATGAGGTTTTTATTTTTTAGATCTTGGATGGTCATTTTAATTGTTTTTTTTGAAAAGTAAAATATGGATTGCTATTGGAAAATTAAAAACTAGAACTATAGAAGAATAATTTTAAATTTCAATAAAGCTGCTCACAATTACATCCAATGCTTTCTCAGTGATATTTTTCATGTGATTTTTTTCTCTTTTTTTAATTTATGTATTAATTCATGCCGTTCATCTTCAGATATACCATCAATAAAAAGACTCCATCCCTCAGGGTATAATCTTGCGTGAATTATATTTATTTCGTTTTTCCAAATACGATGGTACTTGTCAGAACATTCAGCAATAAATTCATAATCTGAGAAATAATCTGAAAGCAAATCAATAGGATCAACCCAATTATTTCCAAGCCCTGGAAGTTTCATATAGTATCTGTATTCTTCAAAAAAAGCCTGTTGTTCAATAAATGTTTCAAATCTTTCAAAATAAGAAAAAAAATCCCAAGATTCACAACCGCAATCTCTTATGAAAACTTCACCATTTTCAGCAATATATAAGCTATCATTAATCGAAAACAAAGTTTGCCCTTTCCAATGGTAGGTGTTTACTCCTTTATTTTCTTTTATTTGTTTGGGTGTAAAAATATGAAGTACAGTATCATAAATATTTAATCCTGAAAATTTTTCCTGAAAATTTATAATTTCTGAAGAATTTTGAAGATGATAAAATCTAAGATGATTTTCTAAAATTCCTAAATCAATTTCATATTCCTTGTTTCTTCCGGCTTTTTCAATAAAAAGTAATGCTCTTTCAGATAATTGTTTCATATTGGTTTGATTTATAGTGCTAATATCTCCCTAAAAACCCTCTCCATCTCACCTTTATCGGCCTTTCCACCTGATAAACTTTTCGATTTTTCCTCATTTTCCGCGATTGTTTTTTCAAGAAAATCAAATAGTTCCCAATCGTTCGGATGGTAATAAGATTCTCCTTTGGTGGCTTTCAAGGCAACGAGGCCTTCTATTTTCCGTCTGGTTTCGTCATCGGTTAAAACAAGCAGATCACTGAACAATACAGGCGGAACTGTTCCTTTTTCTATGATCCATTTTCCTGTTAAGGTCGTTCGTAAGCAATAGAAGTAACTTTTTAATTTTACTTCATCACTTCTGCAGGCTTCCAGATATTTTTTGCTCATGCTTAAATAATGGTAAGAAACGGCTACCGGAGAAAAACAGGCATCTGCCAGAGGCCTGAAAAGATCTACAAACTTTTCGTCCGCTTTGTAAACGATAGGAGAATAGAACCAGCTCAGTAATGCTGCATTCGACTTCAGCAATAGGTGGAAGGTTTTTCGCAGATCCCATCCGGAGCCGTCAAGATCATCTTCTGTCATAAATTCTATCGTTTCATCCTTGTTCCAGGGAGAAAGATACCAGTCTTTTTCATGGCGGTATATAAAACGTATATCATAATCACTGTCGGGAGAGGCAAAACCCCAGGCTCTGCTTCCTGATTCTACTGCAAGGAGGACTTCTACGCCACGGCTTGCCTCAACTTCTTTTATTTTTTCAAGTATTTTTGGTGTCATTGTTATTGATTTATAAGGCAAAGTAAAAGATGAGGTGCGCAATGTTCTTACGTAGAATTTTTGTGTTTGAAAGTTTGAGAGTAAGAGAGTGGGAGAGTTTGAGGGTGAGAGTCTAACTTCCAGCCTCAAGCTTCCAACTTCCAGCCCATATATCATCAATACATTTTACTTTTTACATTGTACACCATACAAAATCCTTCTCATTTCACTAATATTGCATTTTTCCATTTAATATAACTACAAACATCCATGTTATCATCAGAATTACAGCATAAAATTGATTTTAAAACAAAACCGCTGGGCGCATTAGGGCATCTGGAACACGTTGCTCACAAAATCGGAATGGTTCAGAAAACCACTTCACCACATTTATTGAATCCTCATATGGTGGTTTTTGCAGCCGATCACGGGATTGCTACTGCAGGAGTAAGTGCTTATCCGCAGGAAGTCACTTACCAAATGGTGATGAATTTCCTGGGTGGAGGGGCTGCCATCAATGTTTTTTGCAGACAGAATGGTATCAAGATAAAAATTGTGGATGCCGGAGTCAATTTTGATTTTCCGGAAGGACTGGATCTGATGGATAAAAAAGTCAGAAAATCCAGCCGTAATATTCTGGAAGAACCAGCCATGACTTTAGAAGAATATCAGAAGGCTCTTGAAAACGGAAAATCTGTAGTATCTGAGATCACCAGAAAAGGCTGTAATATTATTGGTTTTGGTGAAATGGGAATCGGGAATACTTCAGCTTCTTCTTTGATGATGAGCAAACTGTTTGATATTCCGATTACCAATTGTATCGGACGCGGAACCGGACTGAATGACCATCAGCTGCAGAATAAGATCAGTATCTTAACGGAAGCGATTGAAAAATATCCGACTGAAATGAGTGAAGATGAAATTGCTCAAACCTTTGGTGGATTGGAAATTGTACAAATGATTGGGGCTATAGAAGAAGCTTATCATCACAATATGCTGATCATGGTAGACGGATTTATAGCCACTGTTGCGGTAGCCACCGTCTGGAAAAAGAATCCTGAAATTCTGAACAATTGTATCTTCTGTCATGTAAGCAATGAAAATGCCCATCCTCAGCTGTTGGGACTGATGAGAGAAAAAGCTATTCTCAATCTCAATCTGCGCCTGGGAGAAGGAACAGGCTGTGCACTGGCTTATCCGATTATTCAAAGTGCCGTTAATTTCCTGAATGAAATGTCAAGCTTTGAAGATGCTCATATTTCGAATAAATCATCTTAGTTTATAAAATAAAAAAGGGGCAATAAAGCCCCTTTTTATCTTACATTCAATACAATTAGTAAGTATGCGCTACATCTTTACCTGTAAACATCATTCTTACAGGTTTATTTTGAATAGCATCTTCATTGAGTTTATATGAATTAAATATCTGCATGGTTGGGATATACCTGTATAAACCATCATCTACCAAATATAGTTTTCCGGTATTGCTGTTTCGTACCAGTTGAGTTCCTGAAGTGATATCAGCTCCTCTTTCCCCTGTGTAATCTTCTATATTCACTTTATAAACCAGATAAGCCTTTCCCTGAACAGCAAACAGATGATTGATCACTGAAAAGGATTCAATACGTCTTAGGGTACTTTCAAATACAATGTATAAAGCTCCTGTTGCATTATCCTGGAAAAACTGTCCGTCACGAACCCGATACGCTTTAGGTTCTGAATCTTTCAAATAGAAAGCAATTCCCTCATAAACATAGCCGTCTTTCCCGTCACCCAGCTCATTCTTATCCCTGGTATAAAAGTGAGTTTTTTTATCACCATTAAAATACCTGTAAATAGGAAAACTTCCCGGCTCATCACCGTTATAACTGGTTCCGAGATCTCTTTTCTCCCAGTAGCTTTGTCCTACAAGCTCATTCGGATTTGTTGTTAATACCAGATCATTACTTCCTGTGTGAAACCATCTTGTGATTACCGGGCCGGGCCCATCTGCAGATCCTAATAATCTTTCCTGAAAATAATAGCTTAATCCAGGATAGGATTTAGGAAGTTCGGATGGTAAAGGAGAGGTATTGTACAGATGTTTTTTGGTAAGATCACTGTAGAAACCGTAAATAGGATTCGTTAAGTAAAAAGATTTAGACCAGATTCCTGCAGGAGGAGGAGTTGGTGTATCAGGGTTGTCTCTGAAACCTCCTTTTGCCAGCATGTTTTTGCCGGATGCATGTAAGGCTTGTGATTTATTTGCAGTTTCCAGTTCATCACCGGGAGCTGAGCAGCTTATTATGGATATAAGACATAATCCAACGAAATAAGATTTTTTCATTTGATTTTTTTCATGGTTATTACGATGCAAAACTAAAAATACTCCGGAAATAAAAGGATAAATTTAAAATGATAAGATTCATGTTTTGTATTTTTTCAATCGATCCCTTTATCATTGTTGAAAGCTTTCCTATTTTTACAGAAATTGATTAATCCAGTTTTTATATTAAAACGAACAGATGAAAGTCCTCAAAAATGAACTGATCTACTTTGCAACGGCATTGATGTTTTTTACAAGAATTCCGGTTCCGTTTACCATTCCTTATTCCAGTGAGATCATGAATAAATCTCAAAAATATTTCGCGTGGATTGGGCTGGTAATAGGACTGATTAATGCAGTGATTCTTTACCTTTCCACAATGCTTTTTAACCTGGAAATAGGGATTGTTTTAATGATGATCGCCAGTGTTTTGCTGACCGGAGCTTTTCATGAAGATGGTTTTACGGATATGTGTGACAGTTTTGGAGGCGGATATGGGAAAGAAAAAATTCTGACTATTATGAAAGACAGTAGGGTAGGAGCCTACGGAACCATTGGTATTACCCTGCTTTTCGCTCTGAAATTCTACAGCATCCAGGCTTTGGGAGTTATGGATCCATTGAAAGTTTTAGGGATCATTATTTTAGCTCATACATCAAGCCGGTTTATTTCAGGAACAATGATTTATACCCATCAGTATGTTACTGATATTGATGTCAGCAAATCAAAACCTTTAGCCAATAAACCATTAGACGGAATGGCTTTACTGATAGGATTCGTCAGTGTTTTAATGGCTTTCGTCCTGATTCCGGATTGGCGGCTGATTTTTGCTTTTGGGCTGGCATATTTAGGGAAAATCTATATGGGCTGGTATTTTAAAAAACATATCGGAGGCTATACGGGAGACTGCCTGGGATCTGTACAGCAGGTTTGTGAAGTTTTATTTTATTTAGGAACAATGATCGTATGGAAATTCATTTAATTCGTCATACCGCTGTAGAAAATCCGGAAAACCTATGCTATGGTTTTTCTGAAATGCCTTTAAGAAAAGAGTATCCTGAAGATTTTAAAACAGTGGATATAGAAGATGATTATGATCTAATTATCTCAAGTCCTTCCCAGCGCTGCTGCCTTTTAGCTGACTATTTTAATTTCAATTATCACACAGATGAAAGACTTCGGGAAATGAATTTCGGGAACTGGGAAATGAAAAAATGGGCGGATATTCCGGAAGAAGAAATCAATCTCTGGTATCAAGATTTTGTTAATATCAATGCTTCAGGAGGAGAAAATCTGCTTGAAATGCAGACTCGTGTTCTCCGTTTCTGGAACGAACTGATTCAGAAAAAAGAAGCGGAAAAAATACTCATCATTGCCCATGCCGGAGTGATTCGTCTGATCCTTCAGGCTGTGCTTCAGTTTCCGCTGGAAAAGATGTTCAGCATCCAGATTGATTATGGAAAAAAAGTGATCATTCATGGGAATGAAGGACTATTTTCTGTTAAAAAGATGAATGTATAGCTGTTATAAAAGTTTTTTTATTAGCTAGAATATGATGTTTAGATTCCTATGGAATGACAAACTGTATGAGGAAGGCTTTGTTTGAGTTGAAGACGATAAAATTCCCCTCCCTCGGAGGGGTGGCAAAAATTCAAAGAATTTTTGACGGGGTGGTTATCCAACATTTTTCCTAAAGCATTCCACAAAAAAAACGCCACCCGATACAATCAGATGACGTGATGGAATTTATTTAAAAATTCTGATAAAACTATCTTTTTCCAGACTTTCCAGTGAGAAATCAAAATCAGCTTCCGCTTTTTCTGTGGTAATCTCTCCACCAAGCTCTTTTACAAGCTCATTGAAAGACATGGCTTCAGACCATTGCTGATACAATGCGGTTGTTGCCATGGTGGAAACTTCGCTATTCCCCGAAACATGAGAATGTCCGGCTCCGAAATTCAGTAGTACGAAACATTGTTTTTCGTTTTTAGGGATCAGCATTCCCAGGATCATTTGTTTCTGAACCGAATTACATCTGGCTTCCGCAAAAAGCTGATTAGGATTCATCATATAATCGTAGGAAATATGATCTCCTTTTCCGACAATGATTTTATATCCGCAATTTGCATCACCGCTGAAAACGTTATTCATGATAAGAGTTGGGGTAGTCAGTCCTTTATCAGCGTACAGATATTCCACAGCACCATTAGGAGCAGAAGTCATATCTCCTGAGTACATCAATTGTCCGTTACCATAATTATAAGCAGCATTCCAACCTATTTTTCCAGCGATGTTCAATCCTGAAAGGTCAAGGTCATTCGCTCCCCATTTGTTTTCCCAGTAAATACCTACAGCCATTCTATCACCATAAAAACGGGTTCCGGTAGGAATATTCCCGACAAACATTTTCTCAGATGCCGGTAATGCAAATTCTACATTCTCAGGGAAATAGAATTTCTTTCCGGATAAATTTTCATACTTCAGTTTCAGATAATCCAAAATGAATTCATAGTTGTACTGGTTTACATAAGTTTCCTTACCTTTTTTAGCCCATGATTTTCCATTTCTGACTCTATACACGAAAGTATCCTGACCATACATTCTTGAATGACATGCCGCCAATGCTTTGAATAATGCAAACAGTGTTGCATTTTCCAGCCAATGCCAATCACTGTTTTCCAGTAATGTATTGGTAGCATCATTCAATGGGTTTGAAATGAGTGGTTTATGATGTGTTTTAGACAGCTTCGAAATTTTATTAATGGCTTTCGGAGCTCTGTTTTTATAAGCAAGGAATAAAGGCTTAAATCTATTGAAAATTTCTGCCATTTTCTCCTGCCCAAAACTCTCAAATAAATACGCTGGATTGAATTTACTTTGCTTGATTAAATCAATCAGTTCATCATTTTTGATTAAAAGCGTTGTATGGGTTGTTTTATAAATTACATAACGGAAAAACTCAATAGGATTTTCAGGATAGACATCATAGAGATCCGCTATTTTTATAACAGCTTCTTTATTTCTGATGTTTTCTTTTCCTGTAAAATCGTATTCCAGCTCTGTATGTAAAATAGAAAGCAAGTCGTCAACGGTTTCTTCTTTTAAAGCAATTCCTGATCTCAAAAGAGAAAGGCATTTTTCCTGCATTTCTTCCACAGTATAAGCCTTGATGACTTTAAAAATCAACTTTGTACCCGGAACATTCAATATTTCTTCAGGAATATACATTTCACTTTGGAAATTACTTCCATACGTTGAAATATAATGGGTGAACTGTTCAAACAATAAGTCTATTCTGGAGGTGTTTTTTATTTTCGCCCAGGACTTATGAAACGTTTTATTCAAATCATTTCCATTTAATTTTTCCTTTGCATAATAGGAGATGATTTCATTTTTTGCCCATACAGCATCAGATTCAATGATAAAACCATCATCAGAAATAAATGGCTTTTCATCAGATTTTCTAGCCAATACAGCATTGAATAATTGTAGTGTTTTCATTGTTTTAAGTTTAAAAAATAAGTGAGGAGTATATTCATTAAAAGTGAAGGGTATAGGAACTCCTTTTACCTATAGTTTATAAAAGCGGGGAGTAGTTTATCAAAAAATATATAGGAACTCCCTTTGCCTGATAATGAGTGAAAAAGCGGAAAATAGGTCCAAAATATAGGAACTTTCTTTGCCTTTAATTTTTTAACATATGAAAATGACTGATAGGTGAATATACACATTTTCATTGTTTTGAGGAGCAGACAGGACTCGAACCTGTGACCCACAAACCTGGTGATTTATAGGAACTTCATGTGCCTGCAGCGAAAAGTAATTCTTGTTGCTCTACCATCTGAGCTACTGCCCCTGCCGTTATGAAAAAAGTTTTCATGAACCTTACTGGCTTTTATACCCATAAGGTTTGGTTATTAGTTTTTTTGAAAACCTTTAAGGTTTATTAATTAAATTAAGAATTATGCTTTTCTATATTTCTTCTTTCTCTTCCATGGTGCATTTTTCTCAACATCTCCGGCCATAATACACCCGTAAGGCATTACTTCATCCAGAACTTCGCAAAGTCCATATTCCTCAATCTGTGCTCTTACGTTCTTAGCACTTTTATAAGCGCTCGGAAGCTCAGAAATATCAACTTCATTAGAGTAGAAACGGATATCTAATCCTTCTGTTTCTTCATTGAAGATTTCCTCAGTTGTTTTATGAGCCAAAGATCTTTTATGCTGGCTTCTGCTGAAATTTCTTCCGGCTCCATGCGGTGCAAAACCTAAGTTTCTTTCATTCGTTTTTCCCTGAACAATCAGTACCGGTTCTGCCATATTCAACGGAATCAGTCTTGGTCCCGTAATATCAGGCATGAATTTATCATCCAGTGGAGTGGCTCCTTTTGCATGATAGAAAAGATCTCCATCCTTGAAAACGAAATTATGTTCATTCCAATATCTGTTTTCCTTTTCCATTTCCAGCTTATTCAGCACGGCATCATGAAGGGAAGTATGGTTTTCTTTTGTCCATTGTCTTATTAACTGAAGGGCTTCCCAATAGGATTTACCTTCTTCAGTATCATAAGGAATCCAGGCATTTTCTTTCAATGTTTCAGGGGAGATTTCCTGTCTGAAACGGTTGGCAACCTTCATTCCTTTATCGTATAAAGCAGCTCCGGGAGCTCTTGATCCGTGGTGTGTCACCATCATGGTATTTCCTGTATTTTTAGAAATCCCCACGAAAAGGAAATGGTTTCCATCTCCCTGAGTTCCCATATGAGAACGGGCAATGCTGATCAGTTTTTCATCATTTAAGAATTCGTTTTCTCTGAAAGCATCCATCAGTTTCTGAGACATCGGTATCTGTTCACCTCTTGGTCTTCCTCCATATCCGAAGTGGGTGATTGCATGTGCTGCATCCAGTACCTCTTTAGGATTTGTTTTTCCAAAATCTGTCAGCATCACAGAACAACAGATATCTGCACTATGGAATCCCGGGTGAATGGCATTTTGTGCTACTACCACACCTCCTACGGGAATCTGACCTTCAGGACCTGTCGGGCAGGCATCAGGCATTAAAGCTCCGCCAACCAGAGTTGGGGTTTTCATCAGAACTTTCATCGTTTTGATTACTTTTTCCACATTATCATTTTCACTTTCATGCTCCGCCCGTATGTTGATCATAAAATCTTTAGCCGTTTCATGAAGCGGAATAATATCCGGCTGTTTGAACTGTACCAGATATTCTGCGATCTCATGTTCACCCAGATTATTCTCGTTGATATAGCTAATGGCATCTTTAAACCATTTTGCGGGTCTATATCCTAATTCGATTAAATGATTTCCATTAAATTCCATGTTGTTTCATTTTGATGATGCAAAGTAATATCATTGTTGCGCAATAGTTTTGCGTAGATAAAGAAATTTTAATTATTTTTACAAAAAGTTTAATAACAAGACGAAAAAGCAGCTTTGCGGATTCGTAAAAATACTCTATAACTTAAAAAAAACAAGGCTCATGGTATTATTAGAACAATTAAAACATTTCCCGGAAACAATCCAGTTTAATGATGTTATCGCTCATATTGATGAACATTATGAATTTACTCCTACCGCTTTTCAGAACGGTGATACAACCAATCAGGCAGGGCAGAACAATGGTTCGTGTAAAGTGTTCAGCTTCGCAAGCATTCAGGATCTGACAAAAGAGGAGACTCTTTGGCTTTTTGGTGAGTATTACAGAGATGATGTTTTGAAACATCCTGATGGAACTGATCACCAGAATATCCGAAACTTCATGAAATCTGGCTGGGAAGGAATTACTTTTGACGAAAACGCTTTAAAAGAAAAATAATTTTTAAGGGAAAAGTAAATTTCTTATTTAAAAAACACCACATCATTAAACACTAAGGTATGTCATCCAATAAAAATGCTCTGATCCGGTATAAAACATTAGATAAATGTCTTAAAAACAAATACAGGAAATATACGCTGGAAGATCTCATTGATGAATGTTCAGAAGCATTATTTGAATTTGAGGGAAAAGAGTCCTATGTAAGTAAAAGAACCGTTCAGCTTGATCTTCAGAATATGCGGAGTGAAAAATTCGGATATGAAGCTCCTATTGAAGTCTACGAAAGAAAATACTACCGTTACAGTGATCCGGAATACAGTATTCATAATATCTCTGTGAATGAAAGTGACCTGAAGGCTATGAATAATGCGGTTCAGATTCTGAAACAGTTCAAGGACTTTTCTATGTTCAAAGAAATGAACGGTGTTATTCAGAAACTGGAAGACTCTATTCATGCTACCAACCAAAAATCTATCATTCATTTAGATAAAAATGAACAGTTAAAAGGGCTAGAGCATATTGATATCCTGTATGAAAGTATTGCCAATAAAAAAGTACTGAAGATTCTTTACAAAAGCTTTACGGCCAGAGAATCCAATGTATTTACGGTACATCCGCAGCTGCTGAAGGAATTCAACAACCGCTGGTTTCTGATCTGCCTTTACAAACAGAAAATGTACAATCTGGCGCTGGACAGAATGGAGCGTATTGAAACAGATGACAGCCTTCAGTATATTGATAAAGATCTGGATGGAGATGAATACTTTAAGGACATTGTAGGAGTTACCGTCTCAGAATCAATGGATCCTAGGAATGTGATTTTCTGGGTAGATGCGGGAAATGCACCCTATGTGAAAACAAAGCCGCTGCATAAAAGTCAGGAGATTATTAAGGAAGACGATGAAGGTACCCTCTTTAAAATTTGTGTTCAGATCAATTTTGAACTGGAAAGATTACTGCTTGGATTTGGTGATAGCCTGATTGTTCATAAACCCCGAAAATTAAGAGTGAAGATGGAGGAAAAATTCAGTGCCGGAAGTAAAAACTACCAGAGCCTGATTGTTCCGGATGAAAACTAAACTTTTTGTCCATTTTTATCTTGGCTTGGAAATTGTATTAATAACCTAACAATACCTAATAATATTATGAAATCAAGAATATTTAAAGCATTAATTGCCATCATAGCGCCCATAGCAATAGAATATATTGTTAAAAAAATATCTGAGAAATTAGATAAAAAACAAGAAGAAAAAGAGAGCGAGAAAAAGCAGATTACAGCTTAAACGTAAAAGTAGTTAAAATTTAAAATTATTGAAAAGAGATTGTCATGAAGATGTACAGTCTCTTTTTTTGTGGATGATGGAGGGGAATTTTCACGCCTTCAGTTGAATATTGGTCAGGATTGTAGTTTTGGAAAAAGATGACCGGATTTCTACGGAATGACAAACTGTACGGATAAACTATGATTACCATTGTGTCATTCCGTAGGAATCTAAACAGTTTTATTATAGTTTTAAGCTAAAAACTTAAGCGCAGTTCTTAAGCATTTAGTAGTATCTTTAAATAAACATAAGCATTTAAATACTTTGTGACTTTTGTGGTTCAATTACAGTTACACAAAATCGTAGACTCCATCTTTCCATCCCAGTACTTTGGAGGAATCTGCCTTAAGCCAGTTTTTAAGAATTGTTGCATATACTTTTCTGAAATCTTCTTTATAGATCAGATCGCCTTCATTCAGGTTCTGTAAATCAGGAAGTGCATTCAATAGTCCTTTCTTTTTAAGGTTTCCGCTGATAAAAAACATCTGGTTGGCAGTTCCGTGATCCGTTCCATTGCTGGCATTCTGGGCAACACGGCGACCGAACTCTGAAAATGTCATCAGCAGGATATTTTTGAACAGTCCGTTACTTTTCATATCGGTAACAAATGATTTTACGGCTTCATTGATGTCATCAAACAACTTTTTCTGACGGTCATTCTGATTGACATGGGTATCAAAACTTCCTACAGAAAGATAGTACACCTGAGTATTGATATCAGATTTTATTAAAGAAGCTACCGTCTTAAAATCTTTTCCTAATGAGGAGTTGGGATAAATCTGTTCCGTCTTTTTAGCTTTGCTTTTTTCAAAAATATAATCGGCATTATTGATAGTAGAACCTAATGTCTGATAAAGATAAGTTACCGTTTCATCATCGTGGTGATGGTTGTAGAGTGATTTAAAATATTTTTCCTGACTGGTCTGGTAGAGTCTTTTAGGATCTTTAAAGGCAAAAGCTTTATTGTTTTCTCCTTTTAAAGCAAGGCTGAGCATATCATCCACTTCCAGTGCCTGGGTAGGATGGTCACAACGATAGCACTCTTCATCCAGAAAACGCCCAAGCCAGCCTGTTTCCAGAAACTGATCACTTCTGCTTGCCGACTGCCAGATATCCATACTTCGGAAATGGGATTTGTCGGGATTGGGATATCCTACATTATTCATCACAGAAAGTTCCCCATTGTCAAAAAGCTCTTTAAAATAAGAGAGTGAAGGATTGATGCCTGCTTCATCGGTAAGCGGTATTGAGTTCTGAATGGCCAACGTTTTCCTTTCCCTGAAATAAATGTCATTTTTAGCTGGAATAATAGTATTCAAGCCATCATTTCCTCCTGTAAATTGGAGAACCACCAGAATGTTCTGATTGGGATTCAGAGCTTCATCCAACGCCATTGCTTTTAAGAAATTGGGCATTAGCATAGAAGCGGAAGCCAATGAACTTATTTTGAGGAATTCTCTTCTTTTGATTAACATAATTTTGTTTTTAGGGTTTAAGGTGGCAGATGATAGGTAGCAGGTTGTAGGACTAGGCTGCATTTTTACTGGCATTTATTTTTATAACAGTAAAAGATAAGTAAATGGTAATTAAGCTATACTACGACAGCTATTACCTGCTACCTGCAACCTAAAAATCTTCTACCTAGCTCAACTGGTATTCCGGGGTAGACATCAGGTTGATGACATTCATTTTTATACTCTTATCGGAAAAATTCTTTACAGAGTTCATATCAAGGCTTTGAGTGCTCATGAGAAGGTAGTCTTCACAGTTTTTATTGGCGAAAAGTTGCTCAATACGATCCCAGTCGATGGTAATATTCGGATTTTTAAAACTTTTATTTAAAGCAGTTTCACGGGATTTCATTCCCATGTCAATATCATCATCCTGTCGCGGACTGTATTCCAAAGGGCGAAGTCCGGACCAGATCTGCGGAACCTGAAGTCTCAACATCAGTGTTGAGCTGTCTATCCATGATTTTCCGCTAGGCCATCCCGCAACATTAGGTGGATAAAGCAGCATTTGTCCCAATAATTTCTGATATACAATAAGGTTTTCCGGATTCTGGATGTGCATAGGAAGAATCCGCATAATCCCTGCCATCAATTCTACAGGAGACTTTATACGATTACCGATATTTTTCTGATCATAAAACCATGAGCTTGAGAAGATCTCCGTCATTAGTTTTTTGATATCGTATCCTGAATTGTAGAAATTGGCACTCAATGTATTGACAATATCCTGATCTGGTTTTTCATTGACGAAAAACTTATAAATCTTTGTGGTAATGAACTGTGCGGTAGCTTTCTGTTCCAGAATGATATTGAGAACATCATTTCCATCGAAATTTCCGGTTTTTCCTAAAAAAGTTTTGAAGTCTTCATCATGAAGATTTTTTCTTTCTTTAAAATTCCCTTCTTTATCATAACTCCATCCTGTAAAGGCTCTGGCGCCTTCTCTTACATCTTTTTCAGTGTAGTTTCCTCTGCCCATCGTAAACAGTTCCATCACTTCGCGGGCAAAATTTTCATTAGGATGATCCTTTTTATTCTGCTGATTATTCAGGAAATTAAGCATGGCTGGTGATTGACTTACTTCAAAAAGCAGATCTTTGAAATTTCCCAGTGCATTTTTCCTGATCGTATTCAAAAGCTGTTTATTGAACCTTGGATTGATCACTCTTGATGCGAAATGCCCATGCCAGAAGAACGCCATCTTTTCCCTCATCTGTTCCTTACTGTTAACAATGGAATTCAGAAAGTTCAGATTCAGTTCATTATTCTGTTCCCTGTTAATCCTTTGCATCTCTTTTTTCTTATCTGCAGGAGCGGTACTGCTCATGTAATCAGCCACCGAAACCGGATCAGGAGTATCATAAGTAATTTCACTGAAGCGGTCTTCTTTAAATAATTCATTCATTAACGTTTTAATGTTTTTATTTTTCAAATCATCAATTTGATGAATACCAACACCAAAACCTGCACGCCAAAGAAGATGCTTGTTTTTTAATAATGAATCAGCCATCATGAAGAATTTATTTTTTGATGTATTTCGAAGAAAAAGGTTAAAATAATAACGGGTTAATGTTTGTTAATATTGTTTTTAAGGCTGGAAGTTGGAAGCAGGAGGCAGGAAGATTGAGGTCGGAAAGTTTTGTATCGTAGAATTAGAGTTGACTTTATGGAGTTGTATTTCTTCCGGCATCCAGCTTCCTTTTTTCCATCCTTTAATTAATTCACTTTTTAGCTATCATTTTTTGATAATTTTTGTTAAACAAATATTTAAATTTTGTTAAAAAATAATCATTTGATATTCATTGTTTTATGAGTTTTTTGAATGTTAAAACCAAAGAAAAAACCGTGCTTGGCATGATTTTTACATCCTCTTGTTTAGTAAAATTAAAAAATTAGAGTTATGAAAATGTTTAAACAAGCAATAGTACTGGCTGGTATTTTAACAGCAGGTATCGCAAGCGCCCAAAGTTCTCAAATGAATAATATGATCAAGGTAGGTGCAAATGTTGGTTTAGCAGTTCCCGCAGATAATCTTTCCGCTGCAGTAGGAGTGGATGTAGCTTACCAGAACCTGATTACACCAGGATTCGGATTAGGTATTGCATCAGGATATACTCACTATTTTGGAAAAGAAAACAACGGATATAAAAATAATGATGTAGGAGTAGTTCCTGTAGCAGCTTTAATCAGAATTTATCCTAAACAAACAGGTTTCTATTTCGGAACAGACTTAGGATATGGTTTCCTTGTTGGAGACAAAACAGTGGCATCAAACACCAATGTTGAAAGAGCAAGCGGAGGTTTCTACCTTAAACCGGAGATCGGATATCACAACAGAGACTGGAATTTCTTCGTACAATACCAAAAGGTTTTTGTAGGGACAAAAGGAGATTTGCCGGGTCAGGACTATAATGTGGGGAATATCGGTGTAGGATTCGGTTACAATATTCCATTAGGAAAGTAGTTAGATTTAATATATAAACAATTATTAACCAAAACCTTTTCACGAAAGTGGAAAGGTTTTTTTGTTCTGTGCAGGATTTACAAAAACAATTATTATATTTGGTAAAATTTGAGGTTATGATTCTGAATCCAAAATTTCCACTTTATTTACCAGGAGTAGAGAACAGTAATAATGATAATGTTTCTATCATTGGAGCAAGTCTTCGTGAAGATATAACAATCTTAGGCTATTTTGTTTCCGGTAACGGAGGTCTTGAGATAAAAGTAGAAAATAAATTTGCAACCAAAGAGTATGCTTCTTTTTCAGATATTTTAAAGAAGTTTATTCAGGATAATCAGCTGGAAAACGTAAAACGTCTGGGAATGGCAGTGCCAGGTCCTGTACTTGACGGGAAAAGCAGTCCTGCAAGGCTGGGCTGGAATTTAGATGTAGCAGAATATGCCCGTGATTTCGGGTTTGAAAAAGTAGAAATGCTGAATGACCTGGAAGCCTCTGCTTACGGAATGGCTCTTCTTGAAGATAATCATCTTGAAGCTATTTATACCAGCGGACATCTTGAAAAAGGAAATGTGGCAGTTCTTGCTCCCGGAAACGGATTAGGGGAAGCCGGATATTTCTTTGACGGAAAATACCTGAGACCTTTCGCAACAGAAGGAGGACATTCGGAATTTTCACCAAGAACCAACGTAGAAGTTGAGTTTTACCAGTTCTTAAATAATATCTATGGTATTGTAAGCTGGGAAAATGTACTTTCGAAATCAGGATTATTCAATATCTACAGATTCTTAAGAGATGTAAAAAGACATCCTGAACCGGAATGGCTGGGAGAACGTCTTGCACAGGGAAATTTCGTGGAGGAATTATATAAAGCTGCTGTAGAGGAAAATGTACTGATCTGCAGAATCGCTTTAGATACTTTCCTTGAGTTTCTGGCAAGAGAAGCGAATAACTTAACTTTAAAATTAAAAGCTACCGGAGGACTACTGATTGCCGGAGATATTCCACAGATGATCGCAGAATATATAGACAAAGCGAAATTCTATGAGAAATTCAAGATCAGTGATAAAATGGAGGAGATGCTTAAAAATACTCCCATCTATCTGGTCAAGCAAAATCATACAGCATTAAATGGTATAGCGCTTTATACCGCTTACTATCAGCTATAAAATAAGGACTCCGGATTTCTCCGGAGTTTTTTTATGGGATGATATTATTCATGAAAATAATAAATTTTATTGATATACATCAATGAAATCTATTGAATAAGATGCTACCTTTGTACTGTTAAATAAGTAAACAACTCTATTCAATGAAAAAAATATTTTTATTAGCAGTTTTAGCTGGTGGTTTAGCTTTCGGACAGTCAAAAAAAGTAGTAGCGTCTGATGTACACTGGTGGGGATACAAAGTAGCAAAATCTGAGGCTAGCTCTCACGATGGTACTGTAAAAGTAAAGTCAGGAGACATGGTAATGAAAGGAAACCAATTGGTAGGCGGAAGCTTCGTATTGGATATGACTTCAATCAGCTCTACTGACCTTACAGGAGAATATCAGCAAAAATTAAACGGACACCTTAAGAATGGTGACTTCTTTGAAGTTGAAAAATTCCCAACTGCAAGCTTCAAAATTACAGGAGTAAAGAAAAACAACGATAAAGTGTATAACTCTCTTGTAACAGGAAACCTTACTGTAAAAGGAAAAACAAGCCCAATCTCTTTCCCTGCTAAGATTTCTTATAGCAAAGGAGTAGTAAGTTTAGTATCAAACAAATTCTCTTTTGACAGACAAAAATTTGACGTAGCTTACAAGTCTACCATGCAGGATGTTTTTGTGAAAGATGATATTGATATGCTTGTAAAGGTAACTGCTCAATAAATTAATCAAAAAAAGATTATTAAAAGTGTAGAAGTTCTACACTTTTTTTTATTTTTGTTGAATTGTAAATAAAAAAGAATGAAAAGATTACTATTGTTTGCTATGGTGTGCGCAAGCATATCATTTGTTTCTGCCCAAAAGAAATTTGATAAGGTGGCTAAAGTGACTTCATCAGAGATCAGATGGTGGGGGTATAAAGTGGTAAAAACCGAAGAAACTTCCCACTCAGGAACAGTAAAGTTAAAAAGCGGAAAATTCAACTTTGACCATACGGTTCTGGTAGATGGAGAGTTTGTAATAGATATGAGAAGTATGATGGCGGGAGATGTTTCTGACGAAGATCAAATCAAGCTTACTAACGATTTGAAAAGCTCGAACTTCTTTGAAGTAAAAAAATTCCCTATTGCAAAATTCCATTTGACTAAAATTATTCCTTTAGCAAACAGTGAATACAATTCAACAGTATATGGTGACCTTACCCTTAAAGGAGTGAGAAAAACAATCTCTTTCCCTGCGAATGTATACGTTACTCAGTTTACCACATCTATTGAGTCTGCAAAGTTCTCTCTGAACAGAAGAGACTTTAAAGTATTCTATCAGTCTTCATTGAAAGATTATTTCATTAAGAACGAAATGGATATTCAGTTCAAAGTGACTACTGAAATGCTGGATAACGAAAATAGAATTCAGAAGAAGAAAAAATAAGATCCAATATGATCAATATAGAAATGAGATGTTCCCGGGAACGTCTCATTTTTTTTGCAGCTATTCTCTGTTTCCCGGTATTTTTATAAATTAGTAGTATGAAAATTTATATCGTAAGCGGTCTGGGAGCAGACTTCAAGGTACTTGAAAGAATAGAGTTTCCCGAACACTGTGAATTGATTTTTATAGACTGGCTTATTCCTGAAAAAAATGAGCCTTTCGATGCCTATGTTAAAAGAATGGCAGAGAAAGTAGATGACTCAGAGCCGTTCTGCCTGTTGGGTTATTCTTTTGGAGGAATTATTGTACAGGAGATTAATCAATTAAAACCGGCAGAGAAAGTAGTGATCCTTGGAAGTATAAAATCCGATAAGGAAAAGTCCAAATTTATAAAAACCGGGGAGATGACAAAAATCCCGAGGATACTTCCTGTAGGTTTGTTCAATGATAAAGCAGCCAATGTATATGCTGTTGTCCGAAAGCTGTTTGATCCCAAAAATCCAAAACTGTTACAATATTTCAAAGTAAGAGATCCTTATTACCTGAAATGGTCCGTAGAAAAAGTTTCTGAATGGAAGTTTGAAGAAAATCCTGACGTGATTCAGATTCTTGGTGATAAAGACATCGTTTTTCCCATCCGTTATTCCCATCCGGATTATGTGGTGAAGGGAGGAACCCATCTTTTTCCTGCTACAAAATCTAAAGAAGTTTCTAAAATACTGAAAGAGGTATTTTGTTAAAATTCTCAATATTATTTATTAAATAGAGTTTTTTTTAGGGGTGTTTTGTTTTAAAATATAGTTTTTATGGAATTTATATTTAAATTTGATAGGGTTAAATATAAATTTTATGAAAATAGGATTAAAATGGATGGTTTCATTCTCTGTTATCACACTGGTTGCCATTGGAGGTTTGTTCTGGAATCCGGTTGCCAATATTCCTGATACAGGAGAATTTTTAAGCGAAGATAAAATTGTAGGTGCCGATGTAGCCTGGATTCTGGCTGCAGCTGGACTTGTTTTGCTGATGACTCCCGGACTTTCCTTTTTTTATGGGGGAATGGTGGGGAAGAAAAATGTGATTTCTACGATGTTGCAGAGCTTTATTGCTTTAGGAGTCATCTCTATGGTCTGGGTAGTAGTCGGTTTTTCTTTATCCTTCGGTGAGTCTCTGGGAATTACCATTGCCGGAAAACATTATGGGATTGTCGGAAATCCGTTAAGCTATCCCTTTTTTAGCGGAGTAGGAAATCTACCTCATAAGTTGATGGCCCCTACGATTCCTTTTATCCTGTTTGCTTTGTTTCAGATGAAGTTTGCGGTTATTACTCCTGCTATTATTACCGGGTCTTTTGCGGAAAGGGTTCGTTTTATCTCTTATTTACTGTTCATCGTTCTTTTCAGCATTTTTATTTATACACCGCTTTGTCATATGGTATGGCATCCTGATGGTCTTTTAAACAAATATTTTGGAGTAAAAGACTTTGCAGGCGGAACGGTGGTGCATATGAGTGCCGGTTTTGCCGCACTTGCAGGAGCTTTGGTAGTAGGAAACCGAAAAAATCCGCATCATGAGCCTTCCAATATTCCGTATGTACTTTTAGGAACGGGAATGTTGTGGTTCGGATGGTTCGGATTCAATGCAGGATCTGCTTTGAGCGCTTCTGCCTCTGCTGCTACAGCTTTTGGAACAACTACTATTGCCTCTGCCTCAGCAATGATGACCTGGATCTTTTTTGACAGAATCAATGGGAGAAGTGTTTCGGCTTTGGGAGCCTGTATCGGAGCTGTAGTAGGACTGGTGGCCATTACTCCCGGATGTGGTTTTGTAAGCATTCAGGAGAGTCTTTTTATCGGATTTATTACGGCTATCGTTTCAAATGTGATGGTCAACTGGAAAGGATTAAAGAAAATAGATGATACACTGGATGTTTTTGCCTGTCATGGAGTAGGAGGGATTATGGGAATGATTCTTACAGCTGTCTTTGCTCATGGGGAAAATGCCAGTCTGCTTCATGGAGGAGTAGATGTTTTTCTTCATCATATGGCCGCCTTGGTTTTGGTTTCTGTTTTTACATTTTTTGGATCATTCATTTTATATAAACTTACCAATTCAATAATTACCTTAAGAGTTTCTGAAGAGTCTGAAAACAAAGGGCTTGATCTGTCTCAGCATGAGGAAAGTTTCAGTTGATAAAAACAGGGCATATTGATAACTTAATGCCCTGAAAACCTGTAAAAGTTTTAAAAAAAAATCACGATCCTAATGAATAGAAAGAATCGTTTCAAAGATTTTATTTTTTGAATTTTCAAAAACTTCACCACCAAATTCTTCATTGTCTAAGGAATGAATGGTAACATCATTTACCCCCATAATTCCGAAAATATGTTTCAGATAAGTCGTTTGAAAATTGATATGGCCGTTTTTCTCATTTTCTCCATATCCTGTATCTCCACGGGTTGAGAGAATAAAAAGCTTTTTGTTTTCAAGAAGTCCTACATAATCACCATCCGGCATTCCGGATCTGAATTTCCAGGTTTCGTTAATCCTCATTACCTGGTCAATATAAGCTTTTAATCCGGACGGGATAGACCAGTTATACATAGGGGTTCCGATTACATATACATCATGTTCCCTGAGTTCTTTGACCAGTTCATCACTGAGCTGTAAAGGTTTTTGGTTTTCCTCAGTTTTGTCTGCCGGTTTTTTGAATGCTCCCGCAATCCAGGATTCATCAATATTGGGAATAGTGTCAGTTCCTGCTTCCCTGTAGGTGAAAGTATCAAGAGGATATCTTGTTTTCCAGTTTTCGGCGAAAAGATGGGTTAGTTTTCTGCTGTAAGATCTTTCGTTTCTTACACTGGCATTAATAATCAGTATTTTCATTTGTTAAGAATTTATAACAGCAAAATTCCTGATTATTGAGTTCTGAAAAATTGATCTAGTTCAAGAGGATTTATTTTTTTTCCGAATTCTGCTTATAAATTCAGCGGATACTCCCAGGTAAGAAGCAATCAGATATTGAGGAACTCTGGAAGAAATATCGGGGTAAGTTTCCAGGAAGTCGTAATACTTTTGTTCTGCTTTATACATATGATTGAATACGACTCTTTTTTCAAGGGTTCCTAGATAGCCTTCCAAAATAATCCTGAAGTATTTTTCTAGAGCTGGAATTTCCTTCAGCATTTTTTGAAAAGACTGATGGCTGATCTGCAAAAGCTTTGTTTTCTCTACAGCCTGTATATTGTAAATGGAAGGTTTTTGTTTTGAAAAACTGGAAATATCTGTTGCCCACCAATGATCAATGGCTAAAAAGAGAATCTCTTCATTTCCATTTTCTTCATTGATGCAGAAAGCTTTTAAAACTCCCGAAATGATATAACTGTCATGACGGCAGATTTCTCCGTTTCGCAACAGAAAATCTCCTTTTTCCAATGTTTTTTCTGTCCAGAAGCCTTTACATAAGGCTATTTCTTCCGGAGTTAGTGGGACATGCTGCAGAATACTCTTAATTAATGTTTCCATTTAAAAAAATAGTTAAAAAGAACAATATAATGATGGATCTGATTGACATTGATACTATATGTTCATTGACAAAAATACTTATTTTATGGGCAGCCAAAACCAAATAAATCTGGGATTTTGCTATGCTATTATTAGGATTTATCCTGTATCTTTGTTTTTGAGGAAAATGACGAATCATTTATGGAATCAATATCGGTTTTTGAAATTATTAAAGTAGGAATAGGCCCGTCCAGTTCGCATACAATGGGACCTTGGAACGCAGCAGCAGCATTTATCAGGATTATAAAAAGAGAAAGATCAATAGAAGAAGTTAAAGAGGTTTTTCTTGAATTCTTTGGCTCACTCGCAAAAACGGGGATTGGGCATGGAACTGATATTGCAGGAATGCTTGGATTGAATGGAGAAGATTTTAAGACCATCAATACTTCAAAAATTGATGAAAAAATAGATTACATTAAAAGCACTCAGAGCATTAATCTGGGAGGTGAGAAGGTGATTCCGTTTATTTATGGGCATCATCTGATTTTAAATATGAAAAAGAGCCTTGATTTTCACCCGAACGGGATGATCTTCAGAGCTGTTTTTGAAGACGGAACGGAGCTTGTACAGGACTTTTATTCTGTAGGTGGTGGTTTTATTGCCAGCCAGGAAAAAAACTCTATCCAAAAGCAGTGTGTACGTACATTATATCCTTGTCATAAAGCTTCTGATATTGCAAAATACTGTGAGAAACTTGGATTTGATAAGATTTCAGATTTAATTTTCATGAATGAAGAAAGCTGGAGAACTCAGGAAGAAACACGGCAGGAAGCACTTTACATTTGGCAGCAGATTAAAGAGTGTATTTATAAAGGGGTTAATAAAGAAGGAATTCTTCCGGGTGGACTGAATGTTTCCCGAAGAGCTGCAGGAATCAACAGAAAACTGTTAGGAGATAAAATCTATAAAAACAAAGACGAGTGGTTCCAACAGGTTGTAGATGCTGAAGAGAATTTCACCAATATCAACAAATGGATTGCCTGTTTTGCACTGGCAGTGAATGAGGAGAATGCAAGTTTCGGAAGAATTATTACCGCACCTACCAATGGAGCGAGTGGAGTAATTCCGGCGGTATTAATGTATGCTCAGGCGTTTACCCCGTTTACGAGTGAAGATGATATTGTGAGATTCTTACTTGTAGCGGGAGAAATCGGAACATTATTCAAGAAAAATGCAACCATTTCTGCAGCAATGGGAGGATGTCAGGCGGAAATCGGAGTATCTTCTGCAATGGCAGCAGCCGGACTTACAGAAATTCTGGGTGGAAGTGTCGGGCAGGTATTGATGGCGGCAGAAATTGCTATGGAACATCATCTTGGATTAACTTGTGATCCTATCAAAGGACTTGTACAGATTCCATGTATTGAAAGAAATACAATGGGAGCGATGAAAGCGATTACGGCAGCCAATATTGCATTGGAAAGTGATCCTACCAAAGCAAAAGTGACATTGGATGAGGTGATTCTTACGATGTGGGAAACTGCTCAGTCCATGAGTGACCGTTTTAAAGAAACTTCTGAGGGCGGATTGGCGATTGCAGTCAACGTTCCGGAATGTTAATAGAAATAATAAGTTTTAAAAACATAAAACCCTTAGACATTACTGGCTAAGGGTTTCTTAATAAAATAAAAGTAAAAACCGTTGGGCTTTTAGTATCGTATAAGGAAATTTTACCTTAAAATTCCTCTGATTCTGTTGGCATTGGAAATCAACTCTTCAAGGTATTCATAGTTTTCTTTTTCCAGAGCAGATTTGAATTTTCTGAGCTGGGTAATGTGTTCGTTCAGAACGTCCAGTACATTTTCTTTGTTTTGTTTAAAGATGGGAACCCACATTTCCGGATGCGATTTGGCAAGACGTACGGTGCTTGAAAAACCGGAACTTGCAAGTTGGAAAATTGTTTCTTCTTCACGCTCTTTTTCCAGTACGGTATTGGCCAGGGCATAAGAGGTAATATGGGAGATATGAGAGATATAAGCAGTGTGAACATCATGATCTTTTGCATCCATATAAATCATGTGCATGTCAAGGGCATTGACTACTTTTTCAACAGTACTCAATGCATCGCCTGCAGATTCTTCTTTGTTGCATATCACACCTGCTTTTCCGGAGAAACTTTCTGCAATGGCGGATTTCGGACCATTGTTTTCTGTTCCCCACATCGGGTGAAATGCTACAAACCTTGAGCGTTTCGGATGGTCTTTCACAGCATTTACAATTCCTGCTTTGGTAGAACCGGCATCCATTACGGTCTGCTGATCAGACACAAGGTCTAAAACAGTTGGTAACAGTTTTCTGGCAGCATCTACAGGAATGGCAAGAATAATCAGATCCGAATTTTTAATTCCATGCTCCAGATCTACTCCGGCATCAATTATTTTCAGCTCTAATGCGTCACTGATATGCTGTGTATTGTTATCGATTCCGTAGATGAAGCTGGCCAGGTTTTTCTCTCTTAATTTCAAAGCCATCGAACCTCCGATTAATCCTACTCCAATAATACTTATTTTCATCTTTTTACATTTTTTAAAATAAAAAAACCTCGTCCCTAGGACGAGGTTTTAAATTATATTCATAAGAATCCCTATCCCAGAGCTGAGGTAAAAATTCTATAATAATATGTTCCGTTGTTAAAATTCACAAGGCAAAGGTAAAAATATTTTTCAAATGAAACGAAATTTCTTTTCTAAATTATATATAGATATTGTTAATCGGTATTGGGTGTTTTTAAAAAGTAGAATTATATTAGAACTAAAAAGGATTTTGTCATTTGGTTTGAATGATTTCAGTAGCAAACTCTCTAAAAGAATCTTGTGCATTGGGCATAAGATTGCTTAGAATGTTTTCATTTTTTCCTTCAAGGTTTATTTTTTCAATTTCTTTATTTTTATTATAGGAGAAAAAATAGGTTTCATAATAGGTATCTGATAACTGTTCATCGGTATACATTTCTACTTTGAACTTAACTTTTATTGAAGTAGTCCCATTCTGTAAAATATTTTCAGCAGTATAAGTCATCGCACAACCGGAACCACAGCTAATAACAAAAGATTTATTATTTTCTGTTGTAGTCTTTTGAGGGTTTGAAATGTTTTCTTTTGCCTCTTTACAAGAACAAATAGTTAGAAATAAAAGTAATATTAAAAAGGTTTTCATAATTTGCTAGATATAACTGATTTATTTTATAAGATCAATTATTTTATTATTTATCATTTTATTATAATCTCCTTCAAAAAGTCCATTTTTATACTTTTTGTAATATTCAATTTTTGATGTAGAAAATTCATAATATGTTTTGTCATTCTCTTCGAAATATTTTCCATCTAAATAATTTGGATAATTCTTATAGTCATTATCATTTTTAATAATGTATTTATTCGGTATTTCAAGTAAAACTTTATCTTCAGTTTCAAAAACTGTTAATATATCAGAGTAATTAATATTGGATTCTTCATAATCAGGTTTCCAATACATTACTCTTTGTCCTAGCGGATACAAGACTTTATTTTTATATAGATATAGTTTCCATCCAAAATGATTTTTACCATTTACCGGGAAAAAGATTATATAATTTTTAGAAGTATTTGAAAAATATACAATAGGTGAAGAAGTTACCAAATCTTCATTGTTGATTTTCCTAATTATTGCCTTTTCTATGTCATCAAAAACAAAAGTTATAAGCTCGTACCTGTTTTGATCACTTCCTTCAATAAGTGTATTGGATACATTAAAGTTTTTACAGTTTAAAGAATAATTTGCTGTTTCAATATTTTCTTGATTACAACTGATTTTACTTAATTGAATTAAGCTTTGGATATTCTCTACTTTGCTTGAAGTTTCAGATATTGAGGCTTCTTTTTCCTTTCTTGAACATGCAACAAGCATTAGTAAAAATAGCATTAAACAGTTTTTCATCATTTGGTTAAGTTATTTATTCGGATTTTATTCTGCTTTTGTGAACATATCCCTTTTTACCTTCTTTAGAAATTACCAACCACCAATCACCATTTTGGTCTAAAACCTCGACTTGTTCTCCAGTTTTGACCTTTTGAAGAATTTGAGATGATGTATTTTTTTCTTTTCTTAGGTTAGTGAAACCATCAGGATCTATTATTATTGAATATGTTTTTTCTTGATTATCTTCTTGTAAAAGTCCATACTCTTTGGAGTGTTTTTCAAGATTTAGATAACCATAATATTTGTTTTTTTGAAAAGAGTCCTTTAGTTCTGGGTGAGAAACATAGACATTATTTAATAATAAGTATGATTTGTCAGATTGAATATCAACATTTTCCTTACCGGTAAAGCCAAGTTGTAAAAGATAGGCAATAGCCTTTTCTAATGAAGCAGGTGTAATACCATTTGTTTTTATTATATTGTCTTTATTATCAGCTAAATAAGATGTTAATGCATACAGAAAAGAATCTTTAGATTTTAAACTTTCTAATAGTTTTTCTCTAATTTTAAATGAATTTATAGTGTTATTATAGAATACAAACGATAGCCTAGAACTTTGTTCGATATCATCCCAGCTTTGGATATTTTTAACCGCTGAATTAAAAAGGGCTTCATTTTTTTCATAGTTAAACATAACTACCAAATCAACTGCAAGATCAGGATTTTTAGATGCTAGGCTCAAAATGGATGTCAAATCATTCTGGTAAATGATTTTGTTCAGGGTTAGTAATTCTTCGAAATAAGGATAGTTCTTATTACTTTTTAGATCTGCCTTGACATTATCTAAATCGGGTAGAATATCATTACCTATTTTAATATATTTTCCTTCCTTTGATATCTGATAATTGGTAGCTTCATTGAATATTAAAATATCATTATATCCGTCTTGAAGTTTATCGGATTTAATGCCAAGTAGATCTACGTTTATTTTATCAAAATTTTCCTTGGTATTTTTGAATTTATGATGGGTGAAATAACTTTCAATTATTTCAGTTTCTTTTTCTATTATTTTCTCTTCCTGCTTGCCTGAACATGAAATGAATATGAGTGATAATAAAATTAAAAAGGATTTCATCATTGTGCATTTATCTTAATTTTCAAACATTTGGAAACAGTAAGGATTATTTATTTTTTAATTTTTTGTAATGGCATTTCATTATTTACGGGGTTGATAAAATATATAGGATTTCCTGAAATAAAATAATTGTTATCAGATTTTTCAATGTAAATAACTCCCATATCTTCAGAAGAATTATCATATTTTATTTTAATTTTTTGATTATTGACTTCTTCAGCTTTTAATCGGGAATGTGTATTTTTTATTCCTTCTTCAGTAACATCTACAGAAATATCTTCAAGAGAATTTATTGTGATGTTAAAAATAGTTTTTGCTTCGTCTCTATTTGAAGCTTCAAAATGATATTCTCCTGTCCAAAAAATCAGAATTATTTTTCGTTGTTGTAGAAATTTTTTGCGTCTGCTGAACATTTTGAATCTTTGGTTTCGTGTTTTCAATTTTCTTTTCGCAACTAAAAAGTACAATTGAGAAAAATATAAAGGCTAAAAGGTGTTTCATAACTTACTACAAATATTTTATATTATTCAGAACACTTAATAAGGTTTGCAGAAACATTATGCTCCTTATTGAAAGGATTTTCAATTTGTATATTTTTCTTATTTTTTTTATTATAGAAGCCAAACCATGTTAAGGTTATTTTAGATTCATCAATTATTTGAATGTAACCAACGGCCTTTTTGTTATCTAAATTTTCCCAGTTTTGCATTTCATCAGGAAGAGGAATAATCGGAGGAAAATCGGTAAAGTAAAATTCATATTTATTATTGCCTACTTTTTTTAATTGAGCATTCATAGAAAATCTACCTGGGACTGTAAATTGTATATTGTTAATATCTGTCTTAATACTAATAAATTTATCAGCATTGCAGTCTGTTGACCAAATGGAGGATTTGGATAGGGTTATAGAATCTGTTTCTTTTACTACTGTTGATGGTTGATTTTCATTTTGAGAAATTAAAGAGTTAACTCTGTTTATTTCTGTCTTATCTTTTGCTGTTATGCTTTCTTTCTCTTTTTTCTGTTCACATGAGTATGATAGAAATATGAGTGATAGTAAAATTAAAAAGTTTTTCATCATCTGATTTGTTAGTACAAATTGCCTATTAATAATTTAAATAATGTTATTGATAATCATTATCTTGGGGTGGAGTTGTACTCTCATTTTGTAGGTCACCACTTTCAACATATTTTTTTAAAAATGGATAACCAAAATAGTTGTGTTTTTTTAAAATCTCTAGTACTTCAGGGTGATTCATAGTGTTTTTATTTTGAAGATAGGATAGGGTAGTAGCTTGTGAGTTCCAAGAATCTGTGCTTAATCCTTTGTATTGATTGAATGCAGGAATTTCTATATTGGAGATATTTGCTACAATCTCAGCCTTCTCATCAGGTGAAAATGGAGATTTTATACTATCATTATAAAGTATATCAATTACATAATTTGATAAAGCAGAGATGTATTTATCATTATTTTTAGATGTATTTTTTTCTATATACTTAAGTAAATTTTTTCTAATGCTTAGTTTTCCTTCACAATTTTTTACAAATAAAATATTTCCTATTTTTTGAGAAGATTCCGGTGTTTCTTTGGAATATTCCTGAAATAAATCATTTAGAATTATTTCATTTATTTTTTCTTCTTTATCAAAACCAAAATTTATAAGTAATGTTTTCAAGAAATCTTTATCATGAATTAATAACCAAGCTAAGTCTCCTTTACTATTATTAAATAAATATTTGTTTCTAGCAATAATATTTTGATTTAAATTTATTTTTAAATTATTATTCTTTATTTCCGCAATATCATTTAAAAGAGGTAGATCAGATAAAATTTTAAGATTTGAATAAACATATATATGGTCATAAGTATAATCAAATTCTGTTTGTTTAATATTTTGTTCCTGTGATGGATTGACAAAATAGGTAGTGAAATTTTGATGCTCCTTTATTGAGGTACAAGAACAATCTTCCTGGGTTTCAAAAATATTTTTAATTTGCTGTGAAAAAGAATTCTTTTCAGGAACTTGATAGCCATTTTCTTTCAATCCTTGCAGTGTTAATTCTCCACCTAATTCTAGGTCTTTATCTGTTAGCTTATACTGATTTAATGTATTTGTATCATTTTCAGAAAGCTCAATTTTTTCTTGAAGCTTCATATGTTTTTTTATTAAATCTATATCGTTATTTATATTTTCGGCTGTTTTGTTTTTCTGCTTGTCTGAACATGAAAATAATATAAGTGATAATAGAATTAAAAAGGGTTTCATCATTGTGTTTTTATTCAATTTCATTTCCATATAGTAAAAGTTTACCGATAAAATCACTATTCCAATTTTCTATATATATGTTTTGAAGTTCTGAAGCCCAACCAGATGTCTCTTCTTTTTTACCATCAAAGGATGATGAAGAATAAAACTTACCTGTAATAAAATTAAATGTTTTGGAGTATTTTTTTCTAGCTTTTGTATAGTTTAGATCATATCCAATAACCTGTATTTTTTTGTTTTTAGAATCATATCTAAATTTTATTTTTTCAATTAGATTTTTTCTTTCTCCAGAAATATTTGGTTTTGTAACTAGATCTGCATAATCTACTCGAATGGTAATGATTTTATTTTTAATAATAGGATCACTTAAATAATAATCTGATTCAGCATTGTTATATAGAATACTATTATTTATAATGGGGATTTCAACCGTTTTGTTCAAAGAAGATAAATAGATGGATAAAATAAAACTTGAGAGTTCTGAATTTTGTTTCGCCCTAGCTTCGGCTTTGTCCCCAATATCATCATCATCAAAGTATAATGTTTCACATTGTGATTCAATTGTATCGATAGTTTTTACATTATTCTCTTTGCAGTTAATAAAGAAAAGTAAGGATAATAGAATTATTTTTTTCATTTATTCTAATAGGATTTTATCCAAACCAAGTTGTTTAAGGGATGTTTTTTCAGAAATCTCTTTTTGTATCCACTCTTCCTCGCCTGTTTTAGCACTCGTTCCCAACGTTGCAATGAATAATTTTTCAATAAATAAATCATTATTTTTGAAAAATACTGGTATAACTATTTTCCGAGACGTATTTTGATATTGATCAGTGTAACCCAAGATTAAATTGAAAGCTTGTTTGTTTTTTGTATTAGTATCTATTTCTATAAAATCACAGCTAATGTTTTTGGTAAAAAATACTTTATTATCAGTTTGTGCTTTTAAAGTATAGTCATTTATATTTTTTTCTATAAAAACGATGTCATTTTTATCACTTTTATTAAAGTTAACTCTATAATTTTTAGTTTGTGTAGATTCTGAATTAGAAGAAGAGGGTAGATCTTCTTCTTCCATATTTTCTTTAGATTTGAGAAAATATTTTTTGCATTCCGGTAGTTCACATCCTAAGATTTGTGTTTTTTTTCCATCAAAAAAAGAAATATATGAACCTCCATTAATTTGTAAGTCATATTTTTTTCCTTTATATAAATAACCTTTTATATTAATATTACATGGTGTAATCGGATATGAAAAATGCCATTCTTCTTCAGTAATAGGAACTGATAAATTCATGATTTTTTCAATATCATTATTATTGAGAGACCATGCTTTGTCTCTTTCAGTTAATTTTTCTTTTGTAGAATATTCGCCTTTACAGTTGGCAACATAAACTTTTGTATCTATTTTCTTTTTTTCATCTTTATCCTGGCCTTTGCAGCTGAAAAAGAAGAATATAAAAAGTAGTAAAGCCGTAAATTTTTTCATTATTTGTGTTTATTTTAGAATCCTAGGAGTTTTTAGTCTTATTAGAATGGTACACTCCCTAGATAGACTAAATTTTAATAATTATTTTTTTAATATTAGATTTTTTAATCCGTATCTTTTCTCCGTGTATTCGCTTTCAAATAATAATTTACCTTTATCATATCGAAGAGTACTGAAATAAAGTGGTTTATCTGCATCACCTGTATATCCATTAATCACTTGTGAATATTTTAAAAAGATTTTTCCATCAACAGTCTTATCTTCTTTAAGTAGGTATTGATTATACATTTTCCCCATGTTTCCAGATTCTGTATAAACGATAGAATCTTTCTCAATTTTCAATGAAACTCCATAATCATCCAACTTCTCGTTGGTTGCAAAATATTCTCCTGATGGGATAGAAATCTGTTGTTTTGATGATGAAATACTTCCTCCAATTTTCTGTAAATCAGATTCAATAACTTGAGTATTAAGATCATCTTTTTTTTCTTTCTTCAATACACAGCCTTTTCCTTTTTGATTATCTGTGCACGAAATGGATATGAATGATAATAAAATTAAAAAGTTTTTCATGATTTGGTTTATGGGATTGTGTCAACTAGATTTATTGCATCAATATCCATTCATTATTAGTAGATTCTCCTCCAACTCCTTTTATATAGAATTGAGTTTTATCTTTTTTAATTATAAATTTCGGATCAATATCTACACAATTTAATTGATCACCACTATAATATATTTCTAATTGATTGTCTTTTTCGATACCTATATATTTACCTTCACACAGGTTGGACTCCTTATATGTGTTTAGTGATAAGAATATATTACTCTTTTTAATGTCAAATTCATATGAAATAGAAGCCATACCTGTTGTTGTAGCTTCTGTTTCTACTGAAGTAGAATGAGTACCATCATAAGTTGATGAATGGTTTTTAAGATTTTTAAGAACCTCTTTCTGAATAAGACTGGTTTCAAATGCTAAAATATCTTCTGGAATCTTTGAAGTCTCAATTTCTCCTATTTGTTTCCATTTATTCTTTTCATATAAATAGAACGTTGTTTTTGCATTTTGTTTTGGTTCAAATTCTCCATCTTCTCCACCTGTATAAGTGATGAATTCACTAGGTAAATAAGAAGCAACTACATAATAATTATTTTCTTTAATGAGGTTTTTTATAGCTTTTGAATTTTGGGCATCATTTTCAGGATTATTAGATTTCGAAAAAAAACCTTTCGAATTATTAGGGCTCCAAAAATATTGAGCTTCATTACTTTTCCCGATAAAATCTACACTGAAAACACCCATTTTTTTATCTGAATAAGTGTATGTTGGATAGGGATTGGAGATATCTGGAATGAAAAAACCGGTTGCTTGGTATTTTGCATCTAGAAAATTGATAGAGTTCTCATCTAGGTTTGTAATTTGAACTTTTTGAGAATTATCGATTTTTTTAGAATTTTGAACCTTGTTTTTTTCTTGTCCATTACAACTTTGTAAGGTAACAAATGCAATTACTATTAAAAATATTTTATTCATTCTTATTATTTAATATGATTTCCTTTTACAGTTTCATCAAATTTTGTTTTCATAAATTGTTCTGGATCTACACGTGTATTTCCACCATAAAAAACGCCATCCGTTGATGCTTCAATGTGAACATGATAGTATTGAGGTAAAATATCTTTTGCATTCCCTGTATTTCCAGATTTACCGAAAACTTTTCCATGTTTTATCTTTTGTCCTTTTGATACAGAATATGAGTTTAAATGACAATATCTTATCCAGATAAATTTACCATTTTTATCTTTAGATTTAATAGTAACAATCTTTCCTAAATCTCCTTTTGTGTCTAGGGCTTCTACAACTTCTCCACAAAGCATTGATTTTAATTCCTTGTCTAAATTTGCTAAGATATCTGTACCTGTGTGATAATATCCTTTAGGATGTTTGTTATTGTACCTAGGAGTTCTATGAAATCTATTTTTGTTTACGTTGTTACTTTGGTCATTTAATTTTGGATTTTCTATTACATCATCATATTCAAAGCATTGTGAACAATCTTCTGGGCATTTTGATGTTTGCTTTTCATCTGATTTCTCAGGTGAGCTATTACAATTAAATTTTTGTGTTTTATGAGTACTTCCTTCGTCATAGCTATCATGATATCTTTCTAAAATTTCTGAACGTTGAATCTTACCATCTCCTTTATTTATTCCTTTACTTTTTTTATCAACACTTTCATTTTGAGTATATTCAATAGTCCCTTTCTCATATAAAACATAATTATCTGATTGATTTACACCTTTAGGAGCAAATACATGTAAATAAATGTCTTCTGAGGTTTTAATTTTACTTTTTGAAGGTTCAAAATATTTTTTAACATAATCAAGTTGTTTAATTTCTCCCATTGTTGCAAAACGTAATTTTACTTCATGTAATTTATCGAAGCCGCTACCAGATTTAAATTCTCCAATTGCTTGTAATGCAGATTGTGTAAATTGAATTAACCCAACTGCTCGTGAAGTACGAACTTCTTTTCCCGTTTTTTTATCTTTTTGAATAAGCCAGAAATCATCTTTTGTTATGGCCTTGACATTCTTTAAAGTTTGACCCATTATTTGGTGAGCTTTAAATGAACTTGCTGTTTCTACATTCATTACAGCCATTAACCCACTTGCCATCTCCATTTTTCTACTTTCGCCCCATAATTCAGAACATATTTGTACTACTTTCTTTCTAAACTCACAACTCACTTTTTCACCCCAAACTAAGTCTTTATATTGTTCCTGGCATATACAACTTCCTGGTTTCTCAGGTTTCTTTGTTTTCTGCACCCCCGCCGCACTCTTCACCTTTTCCACTTCCATCAAGCCCTCCGAATTTACCCCAAATTTCTGAGATTCTGCGGATAGTTCTTTGGAAATAATTTCTATAAAATAGTTTTGTTTATCTGCATCCGGATCGCCGATACGAGAGTCTATTCCTTTTCCAAAAATATCTTTGCTAATGACAAACCCTGAAGTGTCACATACATCGGCAGGAATTTTAATATTTCCACTTCTGTAAACTTCATCGTTGGAAGTAGTGTCATATTCCCAAACTACATACTGGATGTGTTTCCCCACCATATTTTTGGAGTGAATTCTTACCCTCACTTTATCTCCTACAGCTACTTTGGAAAGCTCTTTTCCTGTATCATCAATGAAAACAGCTTCTATAATATTCCCTTTAGGATCAGGCTGCTTGGGACCTCTTCCTTGTGCGGGCGTGAACTTTGGAGTGTGTTGCTCAGGTTGTGGCTTAGGTTTGGGCTGATTTTGAGGCTGCCCTTTATAATCCGGGTTGGCCACACCTACATTCACCTGGCTGGCTCCCTGAATTTTCCCGGAGTAAGTTGCCGTAACATAGTATTCATGATGGGCTCCTTCATTTTTATCACCTCTCATCATAAACTGATTGGCTACCTGACGAAGAATTTTTTCATCAGACATCAGAGGAATTGACACTTCCGCAATCCCTTTTTCATTCACCCGTGCTTTGTAGCTGCGGGTATGACGGTTATTTTTATTGATGACCGGATCATGGCCTTTGCCTGGAGCATCATCTTCCCAAAGGTGAAATTCTATTTCCTTATTGAACATGGCGATGCAGTGAGCCTGTGCGATAAGAGTATCACGATAGCTGGCTTTATTGACATCTTTTGCCCCTCTGTTAAAAAGGATTACTTTATCTATTTTTGAAATTTTATCACTGGTAGGAATCAGTATAAAAGTACCAACCAGTTCTTTGGTAGCAGGAAGTCCGGGTAAAATCCCTTTTTTATTTTCATAGACTTTCATCTGAAATTCTATTCCCAGTGCTATTTCTCCAAATTTGTAGGTTACTTTTTCTCCCTTTTTAGGCTGGCTGGTGATGTCTTTCCAGGTTCCGTTTTTTTGTTTCTTATAAAGATGCCATTCATATTCTCCTTTCAACCCGAATGAAAGGCCGAAAGGTTGTATTTCGTAGGGATAGGTTTTTCCTACCATAGGATTCTGATTCCCGATAATATTTCCTGTCATGGCTTAGCTGTAATAAAGTTCGTCTGTACCTTTTGTATCTTCCTTGAATGCATCAAAATCTACAACAGGGTTGTAGACTTGCTGTTCCTGTGTATTCGCTTTCCCAACCTGACTTTTGCTGGTTTCACTTTGCTGGCCATGTTTGAGAATGGTGATTTTCCCTCCTGTGCTGCACATGAGTTCTGAAATCTCTGTAAGGCAGCTTTTTCCCATGACTTTTACTTTCTCATACGTTTTCTGCCATTTTCCTGCAGGAGCATAGGCGCAGGGAAGATATCCTCCGGAAGTCGGTTTAAGTTTACATTGTCCAAACGGTTGTGCAGCCGGATCAAGCTGAAGATCATCCTCTGTTACTGCCAGATAATCGGCATTTCCTTCTTCATCATTCCAGTAATGTTTCTGGTGGCTGGTAACTTTAAATTTTGGAAATTTGAAACCCTGATTACACTGTACAGTTCCTTTTTGCACAATGAAATATTTTCCTTCATGAGGAGTGGAGCCGCTGTCTTCTTTTGTATCTTTCTTTTTCTCTTTATCGGATTGCTGATCCGTTTTTTCAGATGATTGCTCTTCGTTTTTTGTTTGCTCTTCCGGAGCATTTTCTTCACCGGAGCTCATCTCATCTGTAGTTTCTTCCTGTGAAGAGTCTGAAATATCCTGATTCTGAGTTTCGTTTGTCATAAGCTGTGGATCTTCCGGAATATAAATCGTTTTTCCGGGAACAGGTTCCTGCATAACATCTTCCGGCGGGCAGTGGAGATTATGATAGGTTTTTAAAATGCCCTCATTTTTCAGCTTAAACTGCCGGGCCAGCGAACTGAATGTATCGCCTTTTTGTGTGACATAATTTTTCATATTATCCTTGTGTTATATTGATGTGATGTTGGTGTATCAACTCTTCTTCATGATTGAGTGCAACCGAAGCTTTAGCCTGAAGAAGATTCTTATTTTTTTTGTGAGTGATGTATTCTAATATAATAGTTCCTGATGCAGGTTCAGAAGCCTGTTTCTGAAGTTTAATGCCCCGCATGATCTCTTGTGACGTACATAATTCAATGATTTTACCCTTTAAAATGGTCAAAACAGAATCTTCATCTTCATTTTCCTGATCAGTATTGATTTCACACTGTATAGGAAATGAGTTTTGTAAAAGATAAAAAGGTTCTTTCCACTTTGTTTTCTTCTGAAACCAGTCTGTTTTCGGAAATAACGTCTGAAATAAGAGTTTACTCTTGAATTGCTGCAATAAAAATAATTCATCCTGAATACCTCTTTCAAACACATTCATATAGTTTTGAGCAACTTCGCCTACGTAAAATTCCTCAAGTTCTTTGCGCTTTCCGGGAAATGTTTCTACCATTTTCTTATGGTCTGCAAATCCTGTGATTGTGCCTTGTTTATTCATTATAAATTCAAGAGGCATAATGCTTTGCATACACGCAATAGAAAGACTGCTTACTTTATCATCGGGTGTATTTCCCTTGGAGGTAAAATCTTTCTGAAGATAGCTCAGGATGTACTGATCTGTATTTTTGTTTTTGTGAAGATCAAGGTGAACCGTATAATGAATGTTAACCGGAGATTCGAACGGACTTTCAAACGTTTCCTGAACAGTATAGGTCTTAGCAAAAAAAGAATCTGATAGCTGAGCAGGAAGATTTTCTTTCCTTTTCTTTTCCTTTTGCGCTTCGGTCTTGAAATCAGTAGGAACATAGATTTTTTTAACGTCATTAAGATTTTCAAACCAGACTGTATCCATCTTTTGACAATGAGAATTGTGAAAGAGTTTTAGCTCCTCACTGGTCATGCCCAGCCGGGAAGCAATAGAGGTCAGCGTGTCTCCATTTCGTACCTGATATTGTAAGAAATCAATTTCCATTCAATGTGAATTATCCTATAAAGCTATTAAAAAACTCAATTTGAAATTAATTTTAGGGGTTAAATTTTAGAAATTGTAGTAGAATTACGACTTTAATTTTAAGAAACACGCAAAACCACCCCGTCAAAAATTCTTTGAATTTTCGCTCCCCTCCAGAGAAGGGGGATTTTTACGTCTTCAGTTGTGATGCTAGTCAGGATGGGAGTTTTTGTTGATGCTTTCTTATTGGTTTAATGCGGCTGGATTCCTACGGAATGACATAATTGGAATGATGGTTTATCCATACAGTTTGTCATTCCGTAGGAATCTCAGCTCTTATAATGGTTTTTAAAGCTTGAGTTGTAACTTAAAATAAGCAAATAAGAAACTTTTGTGATTTTTGTGGTTTCATGATATACCATACAAACAAAAGTTATTATTAATTTTAAAGCTGTAAAAAAGCAAATATGAAGAATAGATTTTTATACGGAGTTTTCATTGTATTGACTGGTTTAAGTTTGGGAAATGCTCAGGAATTTAGAGAGCAGTCTTCTGTTTTTTTTACCACTAAAGCAAAAGATACGGTAAAAATTAAAGAAACATTTAACGAAAATGATACTGCCAAAACTGAAGATTTAAAAGACCGGTTGAAACCTATTCAGGCCAATTTTAAAAGAATCAACTCAATGACAAAATGGACTTCTGTCAAAAATAGAAGTATTGAAGGAGAATCAGCAGAAGGAGGGGAAGCTGTATTTTATTACACCCATAAAAACCTGGAAAAAGTGATCGCCAGACATTACGGAGAAATGGGGCAGGTACTGATAGAATATTATCTGTTGAATGGACAGTTATCTTTTGTTTTGGAGAAAGAATACAGGTATAACCGACCGCTTTTTTATGATACCAAAGCAATGAAAGAGAATAAGGATACGGAAGCCTTTGATTTTAAGAAGTCAGAAATTACTTTAACCCGGAATTATTTTGAAAACGGAAATATAATTCTGATCAATAATACTGCGGGGCGCGGATTTACTATCAGTGCAGACTATCCGGCCGAACAAGAGAAAAGTATAACAGAGGATTTTAAAAGACTCCTGAAACTGGCTGAATAATACTTACCTTATTTCTGTTGATCAGCTTTGATAATATTAAGTCTTTCTTCAACCTCATTGATTCTTTTGAGCCAATAATTAATTCCTTCCTGATTGGTCACCGTTTCTTTAAAAGCATTCCGGCTGACTGCCCATAGGTGTGAGCTGTTTTTTTGATAATCCAGTTCCCGTTCTTTTTTATTTTCAGGCTCTATACGGTATCTCCAGAATACCAGAGCATGCATGTATTCGGAACGGATTTTTTCCAGATAAGTAATAATAGCCTTGCGATCCTGAGGAATATATCCCGGGCCAGAGCATCCGCAGGAATGGAACGTGATTCCCACAGTATACAAATCCCTGATATGAGCCCACTGTTTATCATCATTTTTTGCCGGTGATTTAAAATCAAGTCCCATATTGGCCATCAGGTTTCCACATTCCGGACATTTGGCTTCTACCGAGGTTTTAGAATCTCGGTTCGCATCTGCTAAGAGGCGTCGTTTGAATGTTTTCTGGCAGTTGAAACAGGCATAATGACCTTTGTAAACCATCATGGAGTATCGGCACATAGTATTATCTTATTCTTTGGTTATAAGTTATTTTTTATTTGTTTTTTCCTCTTCATTCCAATTGATTCCCATTAGGCTGCTGGCACTTCTCGGATCGTAGACCGACCATACATTTCCCCAGGGAAAGTTGAAGGTGCAGCTTGGGTAAGGTATTTTCTTTTTTTGGGTGGGCGGCCTTTCAAGAATCTGTGTCAGAAATGTGTTGTTCCTGTGGAATACCTTCATTTCTTTTTCTTCTGTCCAATCCTTCCAGTCTTTGGCATCATTGCTTTCCCAGGTATTCATATGAATGATATCCAAATGATTTCCGAAAAAACATACACTGAAAGATACCTGATAGCCTGTAATTTCTATACTCTTAAAATAATACCAAAAATATCCGGTTTTTACATTCCAAATCGAATGATACTTTTCTTTATAAAAATCAGTCTGTTTCAGCTGATCAATACTCATTCCTTTATAAAGTGTGGTAGCAAAGGTTTCCAGCTCTATAACTCCATTTTCACTGTTAATCAGCATGTCCCAAAAAATTGAAGCTATAAATATACCCGTTTTTTCTTTAAAGACAACGAATAATATTTACAGCTTCAAATAGAAATAGAAATATCGGTGTGCTATTGTGTTATGGATTTGATATTATTAAGGTGGATGGGATATCAGAAAGCCAGAGACTTTTCGTGTCTATCAGGTTTTTCCAGCTTTTACTGCTGATCAGCATCAGATCCTGAGAGTTTAAAAATTCTTTCTCAATCTTTTTCTCTTTGTACAGGGTGATATGATTGGGTGCTACCTGTTCAATACTTCTGATAAGCTCTTTCACCTCAATATTGTTCCTGATCTGTCCTGCTGCATCCAGAATGATAACCTGTGAATTGTTGTTATTGATAAGCCTTTTTGCATATTCAAGAAGATAGAAATCACTCAGGTTAAAGATCGGAACAAAGATCTTGTCCGCTGTTATAAATTCTTTATCAACAAGAATACCTACAGGAATAGTAGATTTATCCAAAACCTGAAGCGTCAGATCATCGAAAGGAGAGGTATTGAAAATATTCCCTTTTCCTTTTACAGTGTTCAATAATTTTTCAGGATTAATGATTTTGGTGGTAAATCCTAATAATCTTCCCAGTAAACTTCCCTCATACATAGATTTTCCCAGCATAATCAAAAGAAGATCATAATTTCCTTTATTGGTAATATTGGTCAGGTCACTTTCAACATCTGTAGAAGCTTTGAAAAGGGTAGTTACTTCAAGCTGAAGCTCATGAGAGGTTTCAATGACATTTTTAAACTGCTCTTTTTCAAAATTTTCTATATCGAAGGCGTGAAGTTCATCTACAGGAGCAATATTCATCGCCGTTACGCTTTTGTTCCCGTTCATTTTATGAGTAAAGTTATCTGCCAGTTTCAGCAGTTTACTTCCTGATTTTGCCGTCTCAAAAGAGAGAAGAACTCTGTATTTTGTATCATTATCCTCTTGTTCATCTTCTTCAATCATTGATTTTTTTCCTTTAAAAAGGTAATTGATAAAATCCAGGCACGGCCCTGTCATAAAGGTTGTAAATAACGCCATGATAACCAGCATTGCGAAAAGCTCAGGGCCCAGCACTCCTAAATCATAACCGATATTGAGAACGATTAGTTCTGTAAGCCCTCGGGTATTCATTAAAGCACCTATGGTGAGACTGTCTTTCCAGCTTATTCTTAAAAATCTTGCGGTAAGAGCACTTCCTACAAATTTCCCGGTAACGGCTGTTAAAATAATCAGTCCTCCGATTTTCCAAAGGTGAGGGTCATTCAATAGCCCGATCTGGGTTCTTAACCCCGTAAATACGAAGAACAGAGGCAATAGTAAAACCAGTGCAACATCTTCTATTTTTTCTATGAAAAGATTCCTGAATTTTACGTTTTCCGGCATGATTGCTCCCGCCATGAATGCCCCGAAAAGAGCGTGGATACCAATAACTTCTGTTGCATAAGAAGAGATAATCAGAATCAGGAAAAAGATAGCAACCAGCGATTTGTTGATGAACCCCTTTCCTTTTTGTGATTCGGCAATTCTGTTCAGGAAAGGTCTTACCGCCTTTATCATAATGAATACATACAGAATGGCCATTAAGATAACGAATACTGATCCGGAGAAAGATCCAGCTTTTACCACCGCAATTACTGCTGCTAAAATACACCATGCTGTAATATCATCGGCGGCGGCACAGGTAATGACAACAGTTCCTATTTTTGTTTTGTGAAGATTTCGTTCCTGAACGATTCTTGCCAAAACCGGAAATGCTGTAATACTCATTGCAATTGCTATAAATAAAGCAAAGGAACTGAACTGAATTCCTTCCGGTGCAAATTCTTTATAAATAAAATAAGAAAGCCCAACCCCTAATGCAAAAGGGAAAATAATACTTGCATGGCTGATCACCACGGCATCATGTGCTTTTTTTCTAAGAACGCTCAAATCAAGTTCCATTCCCACAATATACATGAAGAGAATCAAGCCGATCTGGCTTAAAAACTGTAGATTAGGAAGCGATTCTTTAGGGAAAATAAAGGCAGAAAGTTCCGGGAAATACAATCCGAAAAGTGACGGTCCTAAAACAATACCTGCAATCATTTCACCAATTACAGAAGGCTGTTTCAGCTTTATACAGATCCATCCGAAAAGTTTGGCTACCAGAATAATGGTCACGATCTGGATAAGAAGAAGTGCTAAAGGATGATGAAGGTTTGTCAGAAAAGAATCTACGAAATTTTCCCACATTGTAGCTCCTGTAGCTTTGCTCGGAGTGATATTTTCTCCTATTTCCAGTGTTTTACCCTGAATAAAAAACCAGTACATAATGCAGGAAAAGAAAGCAATGGTACTGATGTAAAAGATAATATTTTTGTATTTCCCCAAATTCATGATTCCAATATTTTATGCAAATTTGATAAGAATATAGTTATGTTAAATATTCTTTTTTTTAAAATGTAATGAATGTTCTAAAAAATGTAATAAAATCTATCTGAAAGAATAGCCGAGCCCGATTCCTATTTTCCAGCTGCCATTCTGATCAGCCGTTTTGGTATTGTAGTAAGCAGGAATCTGAAGGGCTATCTTTCTATATACAAAAGTAAGACCCGCACCTAAAGTAGGCATAATAGGACTGTTTTTAGTTCCGGAAGAATGGTCTTCTTTAATTCTAAGAGAAGGAAGCATTCCCAATACGAATTTTACGTTTTTGTGGGTAAGGCTTACATTGGGGCCGGTAAAGTTGATAAAAGCACCATCATCTACATATCCGGCTACTGCTATTCCGTCGAAAAATGAGACCTTCAGTGTTGAAGAGGTTTCCTGGGAAAAACACAAGCCGGATATGAGAATTCCTGCAGCATAGAAACAGTTTTTCATTATAAAATCAATTAATTCTATGCAAAAGTAAAGGGATTACCTACTGAAAAAGGGGAGTTGTAATGAAGGGCTTAATTTCTGTAATGAAACCGGAAAACTTTGAAAAAGACCTATTTTCCGAAGAGTTCCATCAATGAATTTTTATAAGCATCACCAATCTGAAGTTTCAGGAAAGTGTGATCTTCTGTAGGAATGGTAGTAATAATTTCGTTGGTTGAAAATACTTTAATGGAAGAAAGAGCAATAATCTCTTTTTTGTTGACCTGGGCAAAATCTTTTGCCGGAAGCATTTCCAGAAGGTTTTTAAAATTCAGGTTTTTTAATACGATCGTAGTGCCGTCGCTGAGGATGATATCTTTATCTCTGCTGTCTATCTCAGAGGTTTTGATATAGGAGATTTGTTCTGTGAATATAACCGTTTTCCCGATATTGGTGTTCCATTCGATGAAAGTCTTTTTAGGTGCATTTTCCACTAGTTCTTTAGCTTTTTCGAAGGCCTGGATCAGTCTTTCTTTTTTGATCGGTTTTCTTACATAATCCACCACATTCAGATCGAAAGCTTCGGCTGCATATTCTTTATAAGCGGTTGTAAAGATGATCTTTTTTGAACCTGAAATAATCTCAGCTACCTGAAGTCCTGTCATTCCCGGCATTTCGATATCCAGAATACAAAGATTACAATCAAGGTTATCTATTTCATTCAGAAAGATTTTAGGATCATTGAACGCTTTTACCACTTCTACATTGTCGATTTGCTCGCATAGAAGTTTTAAATAGCTGATGGCCAATAATTCATCATCCAGAATAACGCATTTTATCATAGAATTCTCCTAAATTGATTTTTAATTCTGCAGTGAAGACTCCGTTTTTTGTACTTCTTTCCAGCTGGTAGTACGTGCTGTAGATCATTTTAAGCCTTTGGTCAAAAGACTGGCTTCCAAAACCGCTTTTTTCCTTTTCCAGAATATTTTTTAACGAAGCTTTATTGCTTACTTTCATGGTGAAAATACCATTTTCAAGCTCCATATAAATGGAAATAAAAGAATCCTGAGCCAGGAAATCTGTATGTTTAAAGGCATTTTCAATAAGATCCACAGAAATCAGCGGAGCAAATACTTTTTCCTCATACAAAGCATCAGATTTATTAATCCTTGATTTGATCCTGAAGTCAAAAAGGGGATTGATCTTGATTTTATTAATCTCAATAAGGCTTAAAGCAAAATTGAGCTCTTCTTTCGGGCTAACGTACTTATTGTTGCTTTCATATAAAATATAATCCAGTACATTGGCCAGCTTATCCAGTGACATATAGGTCTGATAGGCATGAGACTGTACGGAATTGAGAATGTTTTTAAACAAATGCGGATTCAGCTTTGTACCGATATGTTCCAAACGTACTTCATTCAGACGCTGTTCAATAAGTTTGTTGGTTTCCGATAGCTTGGTATTTCTCTGTTTCAGTTTCTGATTCTGGCTGAAGAGATAAATACTGGTGGTCAGAAAAAGGAAAATGGCAAAAACTCCGAAGAATATCAGGTAATCATGAATCATGTAGTAATTGCCTTCCATAGCTTGTAGTTGCTGAAAACTATTTAAGTTTCTTAAGACCGTTTACCGTTACAGTTTCTTCACACTTTTCAAAAGTGATCTCGTAAGACGGATTTTTTTCAGGATAGGTAATAAGATAGCTTGGGCAAGGTTTTTTCTGTGCATGGCTGCGGTCAAAATCTACTTTTCCGTTGGTAATGATGCTATCTTTTATAAATTTCTCATCAATCTTATAGGCAGTCATTGCATTTTTAGCCTCTTCAGAATATTTGAATTCCTTGGAAAGACTTTCAGCAATAACACGGCTGTTTGGTAAATATCCGCTGCAGCTTGCGCCCTTTTTGTTTAAAATAAAAAATACGAGTAAAAGCCCCGGAACGAAGCCTATTGCATAAAATTTCAGTTTTTTCATTAGAAAATTAAAAGATTGATATCGTGGTACGTAAGTCCGAAACGGTCGCAGATGATTTTCTTGGTATGTCTTCCTTTGTACATATATAAGCTCTGCTTCATTTCGTTTTTGCGGATCAGCATATTTTCAAAGCCGCCCTCTTCGTCATAATTTAAAATATAGGAAAGGAAGAAATTCGAGATAGCTTTAGTAGTGGTTCTCGGCATTCTTGAGGTAAGGTTGGGAAGTCCGCAGTGGATGACACCATGTTTGATAATATAAGGATCTTCCATGGTAGTAAGTTCAGAAGTCTCAATCACTTTACCATTATCTATGGTGATGTCAATAATGACACTGCCTTTTTTCATTTTCATGACCATATCTTCGGTAACGATAGGAGTCATATTTAATCTTGGTAATGCTCCAATCACTACATCAGCACGTCTCAAGCTTTTGCTGAGTTCTTTAGGATCTATAATGGAAGTAGGAACACGGCTGTCAACAATTGTATGAAGCCTTCTCAGTTTGGATAAAGAGTTGTCAAAAACCTTTACGCTGGCTCCTAAACCAATGGCTGCTTTTGTAGCAAATTCCCCTACAATACCAGCTCCCAGGATTACTACTTCAGCAGGTCTTACTCCTGTAATTCCTCCAAGCATTAATCCGTTTGATAAGGCCAATAATTCCGAAGCATATAAGATAGAAACAGTTCCTGCAATTTCGCCTACTAATCTTACCAATGCCAGCTGCTTATATTCATCAACGATAAATTCAAAAGCGATGGCATTTATTTTTTTCTCTGCAAGTTTTAAGAAATAATCCTTGTCTCGGAGATTGATCTGAAGTGCAGAAACCAGATAAGTATTCGGTTTCATGTACTCAATCTCATCTTCTGTAGGTGGATTCACCTTCAGGATAAGATCCTGTCCGAAAGCTTCTTTAGGATCATTGGTGATCTTCGCCCCAGATTCGGAATACTGTAAATCTGTAAAAAATGAACCTTCTCCGGCCCCGGCTTCTATAATGATCTCATGGCCGTGCTCTACCAACACCTGTACGGCGTCAGGAGTGATGCAGGTTCTCCTTTCGTTGAGACAGGTCTCTTTAGGAATACCAATACTGAACTGTTTTCCCTTTTTTATAACCTCCAATTTTTCCTCTTTCGGCATTAATTCTTCTTCTGTGAAAGGAGTAAAAATATTTGTACTCATCCTTAAATTAAATTATGTCTTACAGATTGTTTTTTACACTCAATTAATGAACAAAGATACATAATATTTAATCGAATGAAATTTCTCTTTTTTCACCCGTATTCACAATACTCATTGCGTGGTAGTTAAGGCCGTAAAGCTCCTCTTCATACACTTCCGGCCATTCGATGATGCATAAAAAAGAATTGTCCAGGTATTCTTCAATTCCGATATCATACACTTCTTCAATGTTTTTCAAGCGGTAAAGATCAAAATGGTATACTTTTCCTTTTTCCGTATTGTATTCATTCACAATAGAGTAGGTAGGAGAGTTTACCTCATCTTTGCTGCCCATGTTTTTAAGCAGAAATTGTGTGAAAGTGGTTTTGCCTGCTCCCAGATTTCCCTTTAATAAAAGAATATTATGTTTTAATTGAGGAACGATGCTGTCAACAACTTCCTGCCAGTCTTCAATTTTATCTATAGTGAATTGCATATATTACCAAATTTATTTTGCAAAAATAATGATTTATGAGTCTTTAATGAGAGGTTAGAAGCTAGAAATTAGAAATTATAAGCTGGAAGCCAGAAGCTGGATGCTGGAAGCTCAATTCGTACTCTCAAACCCACAAAGCTCGGTAAATAGAATCTTGAAACTCTTACTTCAAATGCTAAAACTATCAACTCGACACCTACATCACAAATCTGAAACCGAATTCGTATATCTGGAAATGAGAGGTTGCAAGCTGGAAGCCAGAAGCTGGAGGCTGGAAGCTCAATACGTACTCTCAAACCCACAAAGCTCGGTAAATAGAATCTTGAAACTCTTACTTCAAATGCTAAAACCATCAACTCGAAACCTACATCACAAATCTGAAACCGAATTCGTATATCTGGAAATGAGAGGTTGCAAGCTGGAAGCCAGAAGCTGGATGCTGGAAGCTCAATAGGTACTCTCAAACCCCAAAACTCGGTAAATAGAATCTTGAAACTCTTACTTCAAATGTTAAAACCATCAACTCGAAACCTACATCACAAATCTGAAACCGAATTCGTATATCTGGAAATGAGAGGTTGCAAGCTGGAAGCCAGAAGCTGGATGCTGGAAGCTCAATACGTACTCTCAAACCCCAAAACTTGGCAAATCGAATGTTGAAATTCTTATCTCGAACACTCTCAAACCAAACACAACACGACTCCCAAAACTCCCAAACTCTCAAACCCTCCGACTCTCTTCCTAGAACCCTTCCAACTTCTCCATAAAATACTTAATTTTACAGCATGATTTCCAAACAGACCATTGATAAGATATTCTCCACAATCCGCGTTGAAGAGATTGTGGGTGAATATGTGCAGTTGAAAAGAGCAGGGTCTAACTTTAAAGGACTCAGTCCGTTTCATGAAGAAAAGTCTCCAAGTTTTGTGGTGTCACCAAGTAAGCAGATCTGGAAAGATTTCTCAACAGGAAAAGGAGGAACGGCCATCTCTTTCCTTATGGAAATTGAGAACTTTACCTATCCTGAAGCACTTCGCCACGCTGCCAAGAAGTACGGAATTGAAATTGAGGAAGATCAGCGTGAAATTTCTGAAGAAGCAAAACATGCACAGACCGAAAAAGATCTGTTGTATAAGATTCATGAAGTAGCCAATACTTATTTTCAGGAAATTCTTTGGGATGATCATGAAGGGAGAAGTATAGGTCTTTCTTATTTTAAAGAAAGAGAGCTTAAGGACGATATTATCAAAAAATTCCAGCTGGGATATTCTCCTGAGAAAAAGAATGCTTTCACAGCGTATGCACTGGAAAAAGGATATACCAAAGAAATTCTTGAAAAATCCGGACTTTCTATTTTTCCTGAAAATACACCTGCAGGGATAGACCGTTTCAGGGAAAGGGTTATTTTCCCGATACATAGTTTTTCAGGAAGGGTTTTAGGTTTTGGAGCAAGGATTCTTAAGAATAATGTAAAGACTGCAAAATACCTCAACTCGCCGGAAACGGAGATCTATCATAAATCCAATGTCCTTTATGGATTAAACCAGAGTAAACAGGCTATTTCAAGAAAGAATGGCTGTCTTTTGGTGGAAGGATATATGGATGTGATTTCACTTCACATGTCCGGAATTGAAAATGTGGTGGCAAGTTCAGGAACGTCTTTGACAACAGAGCAGATCAAACTGATTAAGAGGCTTACGGAAAACGTAACCATTCTTTTTGATGGTGATAATGCCGGTATCAAAGCCAGTTTCCGAAGTATTGATATGCTTTTAACTGAAGGAATGAATATCCGTGTGTTACTTTTCCCTGATGGAGATGACCCGGATTCTTTTGCCAGAAAACATCCGCAGGAATACGTTGAAAAGTATATCGAAAATGAAGCGATGGATTTCATCGATTTTAAAGCGGAAATTCTTTTAAAGGATATCGGAAATGATCCTATCAAAAAGGCTGAAGCCATCAGAGATATTGTAAAATCTGTTTCTTTTGTACAGAATGCCCTGAAAAGAGAGGTGTACCTTAAAGAGGTTTCCAACAAGTTCGGACTTTCCGAACAGAGTCTTTTCAATGAACTGGATGTTCAGAAGCAGATTACGCAGAATCAGACGCATCATGTACAGCAACAGCAGAAGGAGAAAGCAGCCGCTCCAAAGATGGAGATTGTTCCTTTGAATCAGGAAAAAGAAGATCCTTTTCTGTATGATGTATTGTTCATGGAGAATAAGCTTGTAGAACACATGCTGGCATTTGGGGATATTATTCTGAAACGTAGAAATGAACAAGGTGAAGAATATCAGATTACAGTAATTGAAGAAATCCTTCATCATTTTGAAGAAGAGCAGTATGCATTTTTAGTTAAAGGCAATGAAATCATTATCACTCAGGTGAGAGAAGGAATTCAAAAAGATGAGTTGAGAAGTGGCAACTTTTTTGTATCTTTTATGGATGAAGAGATTACCACGAAGGTTGTAGATGCTTTAATTCCGTTGGATGAGCTTGAAAACTGGGCTTCCCGAAATATTTATCCTCCTAATTACGGGGATAAAGTGGCAGATCAGATCAAGGGAGATGTTTTATTGCATAAATACAGATATATTGATTATTTAATCACCGAAACAGATAAGGAGCTGGATGTGTACAGGGATACTGATGAAGTAAAGTACTATGAACTTATCAAGAAAATCACCTTATTGAAACAAGCTTCAATGCGATTGAGTAATATCATCGAATATTCGCCTATCAAAGGAATCTATGGAGATAGAAGAAGATAGTTTTTAAGTCAGTTTTTTTGATATTCTGTGACAAAAAGTCCTATAAAATTTTAGGAATAAATATTGTAATTTAAACTTCGAGAATAGTTAAAAATAATACATAATAGAAATATGGACATTAAAAAAGAATTCAGAGATTTCTCTGTAAAACATTTAGGAAACAACGGTTTGGTTACCGATCAGTATATGGGAATGTATGGCCCAACGAATCTTACTCCGTACATCATGGAAGAAAGAAGATTAAACGTTGCTCAAATGGACGTTTTCTCTCGTTTGATGATGGACAGAATTATCTTCCTGGGAACAGGGATTGATGATCAGGTAGCAAACATCGTTACAGCACAGCTTTTATTCTTAGAAAGTGCAGACCCTTCAAAAGATATTCAAATCTACATCAACTCTCCTGGTGGTAGCGTATATGCAGGTTTAGGTATTTATGACACCATGCAGATCATTAAGCCGGATGTAGCAACAATCTGTACAGGGATGGCTGCTTCAATGGGAGCTGTATTATTGGTTGCCGGAGAAAAAGGAAAGCGTTCTGCGCTTAAGCATTCAAGAGTAATGATCCACCAGCCTTCAGGAGGTGCTCAGGGAGTTGCTTCTGATATGGAGATCAACTTAAGAGAGATGTTGAAATTGAAACAGGAGCTTTATGAAATCATCGGTCATCACTCAGGACAAACGTATGAGTGGGTAGAGAAATCTTCTGACAGAGATTATTGGATGACTTCCGAAGAAGCAAAAGGTTACGGAATGGTAGATGAGGTTCTACAAAGATCTACAGAGAAAAAATAATTGATTGTAAAATCATAAGAAACCGCACCATCTGGTGCGGTTTTTTTTGTAGGATTAATTATGGATTTAAGCTGTATTTACTGTGTGGATTCCTGCGGAACGACACAATTGAAATGATGGTTTATACATAAAGTTTGTCATTCCGTAGGAATCCAGCCGCAATTATTCATGAAGAAATACTTCAGAAATAATTACAATCCAGACGATATTTCAATTAAAGACGTAAAAATTCCCATCCTTTGGAGGGGTGGCAAAAATTCAAAGAATTTTTGACGGGGTGGTTTTCTACACGCATTCATTAAACAACAACAATTAGGCACTTTTCTTTATTTTTTAACAATCTTATGGATCACAGAACCACTATTGGTTTTAATCTCAACAAAATAAACTCCTGAGGATAAAGATCGGATAGGAATCTTCAACTCCTGAGAAGTTATTACTTTCTGTCCTGTAGCAGAATAAATATTCACTTCTTTCAGTTTCTCATCAGTTTCAATCTGAATAAAATCACTGGCCGGATTTGGATAAATGCCGAATTTTTTCTTTGTAACGGAAGAAATACCTAAAGTCAGTTGTGCTTCAGTTGGAGTAAATGGTCTTCTTTGTCCGAAGCTTAATCCTAACCAATCGTTATTGCTCAGCTGAACCTGAGATAGATTTGCTTTCATTTGCCAGCTTGATAAATCTTTTCCTTTATACAATTTCCAGCTGTCCGATCCGGAAGTATTCCCGGTAAATGAATTTAATGATAAGTTAGAAATCTGATTGTTCGCTGATGTAAAATTAAAATAGGAAATCTGAGTCTGAACCAGCTGTAGAGCCTGCTCTGCAGTTATACTTCCGTTATATTTAATTCCAAACACAAAAGAATTGGCATTTCCATTGGCATTGTCTGTCCCAAAATCAATAACTATGAGGCTTTTATTATTTCCGGTTCCCACCCAATGAGTAACCTGAGAGGGAGTAAACCATGAAGAACTATAAGCCGGAACAGGAGGAGAAGGAGGGATGTCATAATGATCAAGGCCATATGAAACTCCATACCATTTTCCGTCCACTAAAGGAGTATAGCCTACACCGTTGTTCCATGTCATGCCGGATGTACTGGATCCGGACCATGTTATCCAGCTGTCATCAATGGTGGATGTATGATGGTTATAATTAAGAATAGAAAGATATCCTGTGGGAATATCAACGTTCATTTGGGGTTCTGCTGCCACAATTGCATTGATAAGATCTTCCATCAATAAATCATTGCCATCAAAACGGTATCCCCATGCATAAGAATTGGGAGTACTGCTGTCATTAAAATCTGCAATGAAATAGGCCTTTTTAGAACCGGTTCCTACCCAAAATTTAATGTCGTTTTCTGTAAATTGGGCCGACAAAAGCTGCATACAAAGCAGTAAGAAAAAAAGATAAATTTTCCTCATGATATTAATTTAAAGTTTTATTCCCGAAACTTATCTTCACGGGGAGAAACAATTCTTTCTCTGAAGTCAGTATTCTAAGGCAGGTCTCCTGGCTCACATCTTACAGCTTCCTTCCCGGATTTCCCTCCAGTGGATTATTATGCTATAAGTTTAAACAGTTTACAGTTGCGGGTACAGCTCAGGATTTGAATAGTATTCTCACCTGATTCCCTATTAATGAACATTGTTCAGCCTTAAAACGCTGCAAATATATCATATAAATTGATGAGTCTGTTTTGTGAATTATTTTTTTTCAGATATCCTTAAAAAATTGATTTTCATATTGTTTAATGATTTGATTGTATTGTTATTGTTTTATTTTTAAATCCTGAATTTTTCTGTTTATATTCAATTCATTTTGTAGATTCTAATGTTAAAATACAATTATCATTATATTCAAGATCAGTTTACAATCAGTTTATACATTCGCAGCCATAAAATAGCATATGAAAAAATTACTATGGTCTGTTGGAGTACTGGCAGTATTGGCCTCATGTAAAAGTGATGATGACACAACAATAATGAATCAGGATATTAATTATTCCAAACTTCCTCAGGAGTTTCCATTTACAAAACTGGCTACGATTAACGGAGTGGATGTTATCAACGGCGGATTTGGTTCCGGAGCTGCAGCTCACCCTACAAGAAAAGGTGAATTTTATGTCATTACAGACAGAGGTCCAAATACCGACTTCCAGAATGGAAAAAAGTTCTTAGCACCTAACTTTACGCCAACGATTATGCATTTTAAAATTAATGCTGACGGGAATGTAGAGGTTATCAAATATATTAAGCTTAAAAATCCATCAGGACAACCTATTACAGGTCTTCCAAATCCTGTAGGAATGGGAAGTACAGGAGAAATTGCTTATGATGCTTCCGGAAATGTTTTAGGTACTGATCAGTACGGTCTTGACAGTGAAAGTATTGTAGCAGCAGCCGACGGTACATTCTGGGTTTCCGATGAATACGGACCGCATATTGTGCATTACAGTGCAGAGGGAGTAGAAATGGAAAGAATAAGCCCGATAGGTGTAAATACCGGATCCAGAAAACTACCTGCCGTTTTAGCCAAAAGAAGGGCCAACAGAGGGATGGAAGGATTGTGTATTACTCCGGACGGAAGAACGCTGGTAGGAACCATACAGTCGATGATGCTGGTACCAAGCAAGGCATTGGCAACCAATACTACTTTAACGAGAATTGTCACATTTGATATTATTACAGGGCAGACCAAGCAGTTTTTATATAAACAGGATGGAGGTGCTTCGGATTCGGTTTGTGATATTACGGCGTTAAGTAACAACGAATTTTTAGTGATCGAAAGAGACGGAAATTTTGGTTCCCAGGGAGGAATTAAAAAAGTATACAGAATCAATCTGAGCAATGCAACGGATGTAAACGGAACAGATATTACTGCTATGGACGGTATGAAAGTGAATGGAAAAGCTTTGGAACAGTGCTCATGGGATGAAATTACCACTGCCGGAATAAAAGCTGTGACCAAAACATTGGCTGTTGATCTTGTTGCAAAACTGGGGTATGAGCATGATAAGTTTGAAGGGATCGTTTATTTGGGAAATAATAAACTTGCTGTTTTCAATGATGATGATTTTGGAGTAGTGGATGATGGAAACGGAAATCCGAAAGCTAAGATTCTTCCTAAAACAGGGAAGGTAGATAAAGGAACGATGTATGTAGTCGATATTCAATAATTAGATTTTTTTAACGGAAAACGGCGGCATCGAAGATGCCGCCGTTTTTATGTATCAATAGGAGCAGACTTAATCCGGGACCTGTTTTTTTTGATATTAGTTAAAACCTTCAATAATCTTAGAGAAATCCTCTAATTTCAAAGCAGCTCCTCCAATAAGACCTCCGTCAATATCCGGCTGAGAGAAGATTTCTTTTGCATTGTCTGGCTTCACAGATCCTCCATAAAGGATTGAAATTTCATCAGCAACTTCCTGTCCATATTTGGCAGCAATGATGCTTCTGATATGTGCATGGATTTCCTGAGCCTGCTCAGGTGTTGCCGTTTCTCCTGTTCCGATAGCCCAAACTGGTTCATAAGCAATCACTACTTTTTTGATCTCTTCAGCAGAAAGTGTGAAAAGAGCCACTTCAGTCTGATTCTTTACCACATCAAAGTGCTGTCCTGCTTTTCTCTGTTCAAGAGTTTCTCCATTACAGTAAACAGGAATAAGGCCTTTATCAAGAGCTAATTTGATTTTTCTGTTACAGTGAGAATCTGTTTCTCCGTGATACTGTCTTCTTTCAGAGTGTCCGATTAATGAACCGGTAGCATCGATAGATTCCAGCATATCTGCAGAAATTTCTCCCGTGTAAGCTCCACTTTCATGCTCACTCATATCCTGAGAAAATACTCCGATCTCATCCTTTTCAAAGATGTCTTTTGCCATCATTAAATATAATGCTGGTGGTGCAATCCAAACCTCACAGTTCGTAGCATTATTGTTTTTATAGCTTAGTAACTGAATCATCAATTGTTGTGCATCAATTACATTTTTGTTCATTTTCCAGTTTCCTGCAACTATTTTTCTTCTCATAAGATTTATTATATTGATTTATTTACTTTTTTCGCGTTTATAATCCCCAAAGGTTCTTTAGTAAAACATAGAAAGTATGCTCTTCTTCAGTTACTTTATTATCTGCTTTAATAAGTGATTTTGCAAACTGAACAAACTTTATACGTTCTTCTTCTGTAGAATCTTCGTGGAAACATCTTGCATGGAATTCAAAATGATCTTTCCATTCTTCAGGCTGTAAAAGAGCAAGGGTCTCAAGCTCATTGTCAAGATTCATTCTGAACGGGAATTCATCTGCCAGGTACTGCTGTACAAGCATTCCCTCCTCAGGAGCAAACTCTCCGTCCACAGAAGAAAGGATCATTGATAAGTGATAACCAGCGATTGATTTATTTGATTTTTGCATGAGTAGTTGTATGTTTAAGTTTAGTGTTTAAAGTTGATAATTGATAATTGAGCTATGATTATCCCTTCTATCATTTATAATTCATCATTCATCATTTATAATTAATTAACGTAGTCCTTTGCAGGCTGTTTGTCAATGATTTTTCCATTTTCAAGAATCAGTACAAATGGGTTGCTTCTTGCTATTGTTTTGATGGCAGTTCCGTCCATCATTAAATTTTTGATGGTTTTAAAAGTATTGGGTTCCGTAGAAACGCCATAGAGAAGAGCTCCTTTCTGAGTTTTTACTTTCGCTTCTACTTTCTGAAGAAGATCTGCAGGAACATCTTTGGGATGGTAAGAGAACACCAAAATTGCTTTCGGAGCATTAATGATCTCATTGGTAGCGTCCATTCCTGTAGGGTCTTCAATCTTAAATTTCACAATTTCAGACTTGTAGCCCTCTTTGGTTAGTACAGATTCATTCTTGCCTTCTTCAATTTTCCATGGAGAACCTTCTGCCCAATATTCTGTTTTTTTGATATAATCATCCTGATTTACTTTTACAACAGCTCCGGTTTTCTGATTTTTCAGAGAATAGAAAGTCTTGTATTCAGAAGGATTTTTTTCGATTTTTACTTTTTCACCTTTAATATCTGTTCCTATTTTATAATCACGGAAATCTATGATCGGTTCATGCATAATTCCTTGCGCCATCACGTAGATCATTCCCAGTGAAAAGACTGTTAAAAGGATATATTTAAATGTATTGGAAGGCTCTTTCTCCGTAACTCCATACTCATCTTTTTTGCGGAATTCTTTTCTGTAAAGAACAAATAGTATAATCAATCCTACAAGAAGGACAACATCTTTAAGGAAGCTCTGCCAAGGCGTGAATTTGATAGCATCACCAAAACATCCGCAATCGGTTACTACGTTGAAATACGCTGAATAAAATGTCAGGAATCCAAAGAAAATACACAGGGCAATTAATATGGATAAGGTAAATTTAAGCTTTAATTTAAGCAGCAGCATAAATCCTAGGAAAAGCTCCAGTACCACTACAATGATGGAAAACAGCAGGGCAAACTTTTCTAAAAACGGCATATTGAAAACCGGAGGGGCAAAATACTCTTCCATTTTGAAAGAAAAACCTACCAGATCCACGGCTTTTACAAAGCCTGAAAGGATAAAAATAACAGCAATAATAAAGCGTAATAAACCTTTGAGCATATTAAATATTTTTGGGTTCGAATTGATTTTCTTGTTCTGAGAACTTAATCAGACAGAAGACAGCGTAATTCAGCATATCGAAATAGTTGGCATCAAGACCTTCTGAAACGATTGTTTTCCCCTGATTGTCCTCAATCTGTTTGGTTCGTAATACTTTCTGATAAATAAGATCTGTGATGGAAGAGATTCTCATATCTCTCCAGGCCTCACCATAATCATGATTTTTTCTTTCCATTAAAGCTTTGGCTTCATTGGCATATTTGTCATACAGACCTAAAATTTCTTCTTTATTTTCATTAAAATCATTGGAAAGACCTTTCTCTAGCTGAATAAGTCCAATGATAGAATAGTTTACAATTGCGATAAACTCACCTTCCTCACTCTCATCCACCATTTTTTTATCAGTCATCTGCAACGTACGGATTCTATTGACCTTGATATAGATCTGATCTGTAATAGAGCTGGGTCTTAAAACCCTCCATGCTGCACCGTAATCCTGTAATTTTTTACCGAAAAGATCACGGCATTCACTGATAATTTTCTCGAACTGTACTGATGTTTTTAGCATAAATTTTCTTAATCTTCCAAATATACGAATTCGGTTTTAGATTTTTGAATTTGAAGAGCTGAGTTTGTGTGTGAGAGGGGGTGAGAGTGGGAGAGTTTGAGAGTTTTTAGGGTTAGAGATAAGAATTTCAAAATTCGATTTACTGAGTTTTAGGATTTGAAAGTGCACATTTAGCTTCCAGCCTCCAGCTTCATGCTTCCAGCTTGCAATTTCTAATTTCCAGCTTCTAACTTCTCATAAAAACTGATAAATCACTAATTTTGCAGAATAGCCAAAATCATTTATCATTTATCACTCATCAATAATAATCTCATGCTCTCCAACCCTCCAACTCTCCAACCCTCAGACCCTAAAACCTATTCAATCAACTGTAACGGTCGTTTAGTACAACTCGACACTCCAAAAATCATGGGAATCCTCAATCTTACGCCGGATTCTTTCTCTGATGGTGGAAAATTCAATAATGAGAATTCAGCTTTAAAACATGCGGAAAAACTATTGAATGAAGGTGCTGAAATATTAGATGTCGGTCCTCAGTCTACACGTCCCAATGCTGAATTTTTGAGCGCTGATGAAGAAATAAAACGAATCGGAAATCTTATTTCTCTGATCAAAAAAGAATTTCCGGAAGCCCTGATTTCTCTGGATACTTTTTATGCAGAAACCGTAAGATTCGGATTTAATGAAGGAATTGATCTGATTAATGATATCTCAGGCGGTCAGTATGATGCAGAAATGTTTGATACAGCTGCAGAAACGAAACTTCCTTACATTTTGATGCATATAAATCCTTCCTACGAAACCATGCACGATAAAATAAAGTTCGAAGATATTACGCTGGAAGTGAACCGGTATTTTTCCAAAAAAACAAAAGAACTTTTAGAAAAAGGAGTGAAGGATATTATTCTTGATCCCGGTTTTGGGTTCGGAAAAACAGTGGAAGATCAGATGAAAATGATCCACGAAGTTGAATATCTGGGATTTGGAAAATTTCCTCTTTTAATAGGTATTTCCAGAAAATCATTTATCTATAAACCGCTAGGGAAATCTTCTTTGGATATCAATGATGAAACACAGAAACTGCACCTAAAAGTTTTGGAACAGGGCGCAAAGATTCTAAGGGTTCATGATGTGGCTCAGGCAAAGGAAACATTGACTCATTTTTTACGAAAAAAATAAAAAGTGTGAAAAAAACTTGTGAGTAATTAAAAAGTTTATACATTTGCAATATGAATTTTACGAATCAGAAAAATATTATTGTCATTTCTATTATTGCTGTTGTCATTAACAACAGTAAGGAAACGGCATTTTAAATAGATTTTAATTTAAATTATATATAAAACCGTTTCAAATTATGAAACGGTTTTTTTTGTTTTAATTTTTTATAGTAAAAAATATGTATCAGTTATTATCAGTAATTATTATCGTCATTATTATTCCCTTGCGTTTGTGAGAAGGAAGATGTATGACTGTACATATATTGAGCCCTCTCACACTGTGAGAGGGCTTTTTTTATTCCCATTTTTTAAATTTTTTAAACCTTATAACATGTATTACAACGACGACACGATCATCTACTTTGACGGAAAATTTAGGAAAGCCAAAGAAGCCGGAACAGACCTTTACGGACAATCTCTGCACTATGGTTACTCTGTTTTTGAAGGAATTAAATCCTATAGCACAGATCACGGACCCAGAATTTTCAAAGCAAAAGAACATTATGAAAGACTGAAAAGATCTGCAGAACTGATGCATATTCCCTTTGATTATTCCGTGAACCAGCTTACAGAGCTTACGTATGAGCTTCTGGATCGTAATGGTTTTACGGATGCTTATATCCGCCCATTGGTTACATGTTCGCCCAATATGTCACTTTCAAAAGGACAAAAATCTTATCTGTCTCTTCTTGCCTGGGAATGGAATAACGGATATCTGGCAGACAAAATGAAAATCATGACTTCGCCTTTTCAGCGTCCTAATCCTAAAGCCTTTAAGGTTGAAGCCAAAGTAGGTGGACATTATGTAAACTCGATACTGGCGTGTCAGGATGCCAAAGACAAAGGCTATGATGAAGCGCTGGTATTGGATGAGGACGGAAATGTTGCAGAGAGCTCAGGTGCCAATGTTTTCTACGAAAAAGACGGAGTTTTATTTACTCCGGGCAAAGGAAGTATCCTTCCGGGAATCACAAGACAAACGGTTATGGAAATCTGTGATGAACTCAACATTCCTGTGAAAGAAACCTTCTTTAAACCGGAAGAAATGCGTGGTGCTGATGCAGGTTTTTTCTGTGGTACGGCTGCAGAGATTGTTGCCCTGGATTCCCTTGATGATGTTCCTTTTAGCAAAAACTGGGAAGAGACTGCCAGTAAGAAAGTACAGCAAGCTTATTTGAAACGGGTAAGAGTTTTGTCATTGTAAATTTAAAGAGTTTAAATGATTGATTATTAATTAAATATGTCTGTTTTTGAAACGATTGGATATTGTAGTTTTCAGGAAATTTGAAAATGAATAAAATATAACAAGCTGTAGTTTTGGGGCAAAATTAAGTAAAGAACTAGATTTTTAAATGATGAAAGAACATCAAATGCATGATAAATATGTTAAATAAATATTCAAAAACATTCACGCAGAACAGTGAACAACCCGCAGCCAAAGCTATGTTGTACGGGATAGGATTTACAGAAGAAGATATGCACAAGGCTCAGGTCGGAATTGCCAGTATGGGCTACGACGGGAATACCTGTAATATGCATCTGAATGATCTGGCTAAAATGGTAAAAAAAGGAACATGGGATCATGGATTAGCCGGATTGATTTTTAATACCATTGGGGTAAGTGACGGGATGAGCAATGGAACAGATGGAATGCGCTATTCTCTGGTAAGCCGTGATGTGATTGCAGACAGTATCGAAGCGATCTGCGGCGCACAATACTACGATGGATTAATTGCTCTCCCAGGCTGCGACAAAAACATGCCGGGAACTATTATTGCAATGGGAAGACTCAACAGGCCATCGATCATGGTGTACGGAGGAACTATTGCTCCCGGCTGCTACAAAGGGGAACAGCTCAATATCGTTTCTGCATTCGAAGCGCTGGGTAAAAAGATTGCTGGAGAAATCACAGAGGAAGATTTTGATGGAGTTGTAAAAAATTCTTGTCCCGGTGCCGGAGCATGTGGTGGAATGTATACAGCCAATACTATGGCTTCCGCTATAGAAGCATTAGGAATGAGTCTTCCATATTCTTCTTCCAATCCCGCTTTGAGCAAGGAAAAACATGAAGAATGCCATGAGGCAGGAAAATATCTCAAAGTATTACTGGAAAAGGACATCAAACCTTCAGATATCATGACCCGCAAAGCTTTTGAAAATGCTCTTCGCATGATTGTTATTCTAGGAGGAAGTACCAATGCTGTTTTACATTTTATAGCCATGGCAAAAAGTGTCGGAGTACCTCTTACTCAGGATGACTTCCAGAAGATGAGCGATGTAACTCCGGTATTGGCAGACCTGAAACCTAGCGGAAAATACCTGATGCAGGATTTGTATGAACACGGAGGAATACCATCAGTAATGAAATACCTTTTAAAACAAGGATTATTACACGGTGATTGCCTGACTGTAACCGGAAAAACACTGGCTGAAAATTTAGAAAATGTTCCCGATCTGGATTTTAATAAACAGAAAATCATAAAACCTCTGTCAGAACCTGTAAAAGCTACCGGACACCTGAGAATACTATACGGAAACCTTGCAGAGAAAGGAAGTGTAGCCAAAATTACAGGAAAAGAAGGTGAACGCTTTGTAGGAAAAGCTCGTGTATTTGACGGCGAAAAAAATCTTATCAGAGGAATTCAGGATGGAACCGTACAGCATGGTGATGTCATTGTAATCCGCCATGAAGGTCCCAAAGGAGCTCCCGGAATGCCGGAAATGTTGAAACCTACCAGTGCTTTGATAGGAGCCGGTCTGGGAAGCAGCGTTGCTTTGATTACCGATGGAAGATTTAGCGGAGGAACCCACGGATTTGTGGTAGGACACATCACTCCCGAAGCTCATGAAGGAGGTCTGATAGCCTTTGTAAACAATGATGACCTGATTGAAATTGATGCTTTAAACAATATCATACAGCTCAAAGTTTCAGAAGAAGAAATAGAAAGAAGAAAAAAAGGATGGCAAAAACCACCACTTAAAGTACAGAAAGGACTGCTTTATAAATATGCATTAACAGTATCATCAGCCGCAGAAGGCTGTGTAACAGACGAAATCACTCAATAAAAGTATATGGAAAACCTGAATTTATCAACAGAAATACAACTTAGCGGAAGCCGCATTATTCTTGAAGCTTTTCTTCAGGAAGGAGTGAAAACCGTTTTCGGATATCCTGGAGGTGCCATTATTCCTATCTATGACGCTCTTTATGATTATAAAGAAAACCTGAAACACATTCTTGTACGTCACGAGCAGGCAGCAGTACATGCAGCACAGGGTCTGGCAAGGGTATCGGGAGAAGTAGGTGTCGTTCTGGCTACCAGCGGTCCCGGAGCAACCAATCTTGTGACAGGACTGGCAGATGCTTTATTGGATAATACACCTTTGGTATGCATTACGGGACAGGTTTTTGAACACCTTCTCGGAACGGATGCTTTCCAGGAAATAGATGTAATGAACGTCACTAGCCCGGTCACCAAATGGAATTATCAGGTGACTGATGCGAATGAACTTCCCGAAGTACTGGCAAAAGCATTTTACATTGCAAAATCAGGTCGTCCCGGCCCAGTATTGATAGATGTTAGCAAAAATGCCCAGCTCCAGTCTGTTGATTATAAAGGATATTCACCATGTCATTCATTGAGAAGCTATAAACCAGATCCTAATCCATGTAAGGAAAGCATAGGAAAAGCTGCAGAATTGATCAATAATGCAGAAAGACCATTTGTCATTGCAGGACAGGGAATTATGCTGGGTAAAGCTGAAAAAGAATTTTTGCAGTTTGCCGAAAAATCAGGAATTCCGGTAGCATGGACTGTTCTGGGAATGAGTGCCATTCCTACTTATCATCCTCAAGCTGTAGGCATGGTAGGAATGCACGGGAATTATGGACCGAATATATTAACCAACGAGTGCGATGTTTTGATTGCTGTCGGGATGCGCTTCGATGACCGCGTAACCGGAAGGCTGGATCAGTATGCAAAACAGGCAAAAATTATTCACTTTGATATTGATAACGCAGAGATCAATAAAAATGTGAAAGCTGATGTTCCGGTTCTTGGAAACTGTAAACATACGCTTCCTCTTCTTACGGAAAGGATCATGAAAAGAGAACATCATGACTGGCATGATAGGTTTAAAAAATGTCATGAAGTGGAAAGTATCAATCTTATCAATACTGAGCTTTACCCTGAAGAAGGAGAGATTACAATGGGAGAAGTTATCCGTCACCTGAATGAGATGACAGACGGTGAGGCAGTGATTGTAACGGATGTGGGACAGCATCAGATGGCAACATGCCGTTATTCTCATTTTAAACATTCCCGAACGAATGTCACAAGCGGAGGACTGGGAACAATGGGGTTTTGTCTTCCCGCAGCAATAGGAGCATCATATGCAGGGACCAATCGTCCTGTGATTGCGGTGATGGGAGATGGCGGGGCTCAGATGAATATTCAGGAACTGGGAACCATTATGCAGTATCATCCTGAGGTTAAAATTTTAATTCTTAATAATTGCTATCTGGGAATGGTAAGGCAGTGGCAGGAATTGTTTCACGAAGAAAGATATTCTTCAGTAGACATTCAGAGTCCTGATTTTGTTCAGGTTGCCAAAGGTTACAATATATCAGGGAATAAAGTGTCTGAGAGAGAAGATTTGCAATGGGCTCTCCGTGAAATGCTCGATCATAAAGGCTCTTTCCTCCTTGAAGTCATGACAGGAAAAGAACACAATGTATTTCCGATGATTCCACAGGGGAAAAGTGTTTCGGAGATTGTATTAAATAATAAAACTCAAAAATAAAAAAGATGAAAACAGATCATAAAGAATATACCATTACCGCGTATACAGAAGATTACTTAGGATTGATCAGCCGGATCAATGCTATTTTTTCAAGAAGAAGAATTTCTATGGTGACCTTCAATGTAGGGCCTTCCGAAATAGAAAAAGTAAAAAAGTTTGTCATTGTGATCAGAGAAACGGAAGATTCTGTTCAGAAGATCAGCAGACAAATGGAAAAACAGGTAGATGTTCTGGAAGTACATTATCATAGAAATCCATACCTGACGGCTGTAGAATATGCAAGCTAAACACAAAAATTAAACATCATAATCAATAATTATAAAATCAAAAAAAATGGCAAAATTGAATTTTGGAGGAGTAGAGGAGAACGTAGTAACAAGAGAAGAATTTCCGTTGGAAAAAGCTCAGGAAGTATTAAAAAATGAAGTCGTAGCAGTGATCGGATATGGAGTACAGGGCCCCGGACAGGCTTTAAATCAAAAAGATAACGGAATTAATGTCATTGTAGGACAGAGAAAAAACTCCAAATCATGGGATAAAGCAGTAGCAGACGGATTTGTACCTGGAGAAACCTTATTTGAAATTGAAGAAGCTTTAGAAAAAGGAACTATTATCTGCTATCTTCTGAGTGATGCTGCACAAATTGAGTACTGGCCAAAAGTAAAACAGCATCTTACCCCAGGGAAAGCATTATACTTCTCTCATGGTTTCGGAATTACTTTTAGTGAGCGTACAGGAATTGTTCCTCCTGCCGATGTAGATGTATTTCTGGTAGCACCTAAAGGTTCAGGAACCTCATTGAGAAGAATGTTTCTGCAGGACAGAGGTTTGAACAGTAGTTTTGCCGTATATCAGGATGCTACAGGAAAAGCCAGAGAAAGAGTAACAGCATTAGGGATTGCGATAGGAAGCGGATATCTGTTCGAAACCGACTTTAAAAAAGAAGTATACAGTGACCTTGCCGGAGAGCGTGGAACATTGATGGGTGCTGTACAGGGAATATTTGCCGCTCAGTACGATGTATTGAGGAAAAACGGACACAGCCCTTCAGAAGCGTTCAATGAAACGGTAGAAGAATTGACTCAGTCATTAATGCCTTTAGTGGCAGAAAACGGAATGGACTGGATGTACGCCAACTGTAGTACCACAGCTCAGAGAGGGGCTCTGGATTGGTGGAAGCGTTTCAGAGATGCCACTTCACCTTTGTTCGAAGAACTGTATGACAACGTAGCTAAAGGAAACGAAGCTCAGCGTTCCATAGACAGCAACAGTAAACCTGATTATCGTGAAAAATTAGAATTAGAGCTTACTGAGCTAAGAGAAAGTGAAATGTGGAAAGCGGGTAAGACGGTGCGAAGTCTGAGACCCGAAAACAATTAATAACTGAACAGATGATGAAAGAGGAAGTAAGTTCCCCTGTTTTAGAGAATGTCTATAAAGCGGAGGAGCGATTAAAAAATGTAGTAGTAAAAACACCTTTGGCTGTCAATAATAATTTGTCAGCCATTTATGAAGCGAACATCAGTTTTAAAAGAGAAGACCTTCAGAGAGTAAGATCCTATAAAATAAGAGGAGCATATAATAAGATGGCAACGATGTCTGAGGAAGAACTCTCCAAAGGAGTAGTGTGTGCCAGTGCCGGAAACCATGCGCAGGGAGTAGCGTTTGCATGTCAGAAAATGAAGGTGAAAGGAACTATTTTTATGCCTTTGCCAACCCCCGGACAAAAACTTGAACAGGTAAAAATGTTCGGTGGAGAATACATAGATGTGATTCTCTACGGAGATACTTTTGATGATGCTAAAGATGCTGCGATGAGGTTTTGCAAAGACCATAACAGTGTATTTATTCATCCTTTTGATGATCCGGCCATTATTGAAGGGCAGGCCACAACTGCGCTCGAGATTCTGGAGCAGACAGAAGGTAGTGTTGATTATCTTTTTGTTCCGATTGGCGGCGGCGGATTAGCTGCAGGAATCTGTACGGTGTTTCAACATTTATCTCCCCAAACAAAGATCATTGGGGTAGAGCCTTCCGCTGCTGCAAGTATGAAAAAAGCTTTAGAAAAAGGAAAACCTGTTCTCCTTGAAAAGATAAGCCGTTTTGTAGATGGGGCAGCAGTACAACAAGTGGGAGATCTCACTTTTGAACGCTGTAAAAATATCCTGTATGATATGGCTACTGTAGATGAAGGACTGGTCTGTGAAACCATATTGTCGTTATACAATAAAGATGCTATTGTGGTAGAGCCGGCGGGAGCCCTTTCAGTGGCTGTACTGGAAAAATACAGAGAGGAAATAAAAGGTAAAAATGTAGTGTGTATTATCAGCGGAAGCAATAATGACATTACCCGTATGGAAGAGATCAAAGAGAAAGCATTACTGCATGCAGGATTAAAGCATTATTTTCTGGTCAGATTTCCACAGCGCCCCGGGGCATTGAAAACTTTTGTAATGGATGTTCTCGGTCCTGATGACGATATTACTTATTTCGAGTATACTCAGAAAAACTCAAAAGAAAAAGGAATAGCAGTCGTAGGAATTGCTCTGAAACAAAACAAAGACTTTCCCCCTTTGATTGATAAGATGAAACAATATGATTTTTTTGTCAACTATCTGAACAATGATCCTTCTCTGATGAATCTTCTTATTTAAAAGGAATGTTTATTAAACACAGAAATTTTCTTTTATCAACCATATTAATGACATAAGAAACTGCAGCGTTAAAAAAATGAATTCTGAGAACGTTAAAAAAACTCTACTGTCTGAGTGCGGGACATAATATGATTCTAAACATACATTGCTACCGCACGAGTTTTAGATTTTTTAGAGAACAGATTTCATTTTTAGCGGAAGTTTCTAAGTCTTGAATTTTTGGTTCTTTTGCTTCAAGGCAAAAGAACAATAACAAATATTAAATTATTTCGTACACAATCAGATTCTAAAAACACAATGATGAAAAAAGCTTCACAATCTGTGAAGCTTTTATTTTTTTGAACCATTAAGAAGGATTAAAATTTTAAGAATAGTGAAGAAGAATATCTTTTGATATTTAGTAAGCAGATTGCTTCATTCAAATTGATTTGAATCTTAATTTTCCTTACAGCCTAAATCCTTCTTAATGGTTCAATTTTTTCAGTATTGTTTATCTTTCAAGCGAAAAATTGGAAATTACTTTCGGCCTTTCAGTTTCATTCGCTACTTTCCAGGATGTTCTGTACATCCATTCGGTCATTTTATAAAGCTTTTTGTAATTGATATTCTCAGATTCATCTTGTGGTGTATGATACTGGTCGTGCAGTACACTGGTGAAAAATATAGCAGGAATCCCAATTTTAGCATAAGGAAGATGATCACTTCTGAAATAGAAATACTCAGCATGACTCGGAGCATCCCAATCCTTTAAGTATTTGAATTTTGTACTCTCATTATTAGCATCTTCAGCCATTTTTACAAGCTCTTCAGAGTTTTTATGAGGAGCATTTCCTCCTAATAGTGCTGCCTCGTTATTATCATTTCTTCCGATCATATCGCCATTCAGTACGGCTACAATTTTCTCTTTCGGAACAACAGGGTGGGCTGCATGCCATCTTGACCCCAGCAAGCCTCTTTCTTCAGCTCCATGGAAAACAAACAGGATACTTCTTTTTCCCGGCTGTTTTTTATAAGCTCTGGCCATAGCCAGCATTGCAACACAGGTGCTTGCATTATCATCTGCTCCGTTATAGATGGTGTCATTCTTTACAGGATGTCGGATTCCGTCATGATCCTGATGTCCGCTTAGCAAAACATATTCATTTTTAAGAACCGGATCTGTACCTTCTATTTTCCCGATAATATTCACTGACGGATATTTGTAGGTTTCAGTGATCAGGTTCAGAGAAGCTTTAGGATTATTTTTTACCCAGGCAGCATTTTCTCTTTTAATCCATAAAACAGGAATATTATTCGTGATTTTCTCTCTTAGTCCTTCCACGCCGTAGCTTCCTCTTGTCATTTGAGGCAGTACTTCTACCCAGCTTTGTTCAGAAGTATCATCGGTAATGAAGATGATTGCCTTAGCTCCCAGTTCAGCAGCTTTATTGTAGTATTTGTTTCTTACAAATCCGGGATATCTTCTTACAAAAAGAGTCATATCTTTTGAAATGTTTTTGTCTGAAGCATTCACCGCAAGAACTTTTCCTTTAATATTTAATTTAGTCAGATCTTCAGGTTCTGCATTTCCGGCATACACAATTTCAGCATCTACAGAAGCATTCACAGGTTCGGCAACCAAGAAGTCTTTCCATAATTTCAAACTTGTATCCCCAATTTTCAGGCTGCTTTGAGGAATCACCTGATGTCTGTACATATCAAAAAACTGGAAAAAAGTACCATTGTCTCCGGCCGGTTTCATTCCTGCTTCTTTTGCTTTGTCAGCAAGCCACATAGAAACTTTTAATTCATCCAGTGTTCCTGCTTCACGGCCCCAGAACTGGTCTGCGGCAAGCTGATACATATCGGTACGAAGATCAGATTCTTTGATGGCTGAAACCAATGGTTTTTTATAATTCTGAGCACTTCCTATAGTAAATAAGAAAAGCCCCAGTAAAGAAAAAATATAATTTTTATTCATGGGAATTCTTAATTGAAGTTAGCCAGTTTCTCTGAAAACTGTTTTGAAAATTCCTTTCTGTCTTCTTCCAGTTTTTCCTTTGTAGAAGGTAAAATATAAGTAAAAAGGATCTTGTCTTCATTGTCTAAAAAGATAATTTCCTTTTCATTTCCATCAATCATCTGTGAGAAAATCTCCCACATCGGAGTGTCTTTTAATTTTAATAATTCAAAAAACTGTTCTGCTTTGATTTCGATTTTCTGCATGCTCTTTTTTATATATTATCGTTGGATATTTCTGAATTCTGATTCAAAAATAAAGAATTTGTATTTGCCGGGGTATTAAAACTCGAGAAACTTCAGTTTAAACTGGATGGCAAAATTTTCTTTAAAATGCGGTGTTGCATAATAACCCACTCTGTAGAATAGCCCCAGATTAAAATAGCTGGAAAGGAAATTATTCCATTCCAAACCTACTTCCTGATACAGGTGATCCAGTTTTCTGAACTTGAACTGATGATATTCCGGATGCTTCATATCTCCGATTGTCCCTCTCAGAACAAAATCAAAGCTGGAAACATTATGCCCGAAACTTTTGAAATACCAAGGCAGTTTATGGGTAAAGTAATAGGCAACGAATTTATCGTTATAGTATTTTCCGCCCTCCAGTGTTGCAAAACCAAGGTAAGAAGTAAGGTTGAAATTAAAATCTTTTCCCGGAGAGGCAAGTCCGTTCATGGTAAAGTTTTTCCAGATCGGCGCTCCTCCTAAAACGACTCCGCCATACAATCTGAAACCGGTAGTTCCGATGGGTGTTTTGAAATTATGAACAAAAAGGGCATCAAAACGTGAATAACTGAAGTCTCCCTGCAGTATTTTGTAGCTCTGTTCATAATTAAAATAAAGCTCAGGGTATTTCTGGTCAATCAGTGATTTCCCTTGAGGAGTCATAATATTGGTAGAATTCGGAGAATATTTTAAGGTAAATAATGTATTAAAATTCCTGTATGAAGTTCCTCTGTCTCTGAACTGATAGTCGAACTCTGCCGCTTCTGTATTTCGTCTTACTGCAAGGGCAACGGTAAGTCCGTTAGTGACATCATTCAGATAGGATAATGAAAATCCTTTAAAGTGAAAATATCGGTCGTTGTTTAAGTTATTCCCGAAATTCATCATTCTCATTTTGAAATTCCAAAGCTTCCGGTTGAATTCTCCCGACGCTGTTACATCATCATAAACCTCAAACCTGAAAAATGAATTTTTTTCCAGGGTAGTTTTCATATCAAGCCCCATTCCGTATTTCCACCTTCTGTCTTTCACACCATATGCGAAATAATAATCCGGTGAAAAATAAGGATTGAAGTTTTCATTAAGTTTGGCTTTTAACCCTAATCTGAAGCCTTCATAAGAGTTGTAATTGACAATTTCATCTACCGCAAAATCTACAGAACCCACTCTGATCTGTCCGTTCAGTAATCCTGATAAAATCTGTGCTTTACTGTCGATTTTATACTTTTTACCTAAACTGTCAATGGTTTTATAGGTGTTTTGTTCCCTGTCAGTAAGAGGATCGGTTCTGTACTGATCCAGAGAATGCCCGTCAATATTTTTTACAGAGAAGGTATAGCCTTTGAAATCTTTTGGGTTTTCCTCAATAGGTGCTTCAAAATCAAAATATTTTGAGGTCAGAAATGCATAGGTTCCAAAGCTTCTTTTATCTTTCTTATCATCAGCATGTTCTTTGTCATCCATCGCCATTTTACCCATTTTAAGCTTGGCTTTTTCATGGGCAAGAAACCATTTGTTATTGTAAAATACCCAGGTGCTGGTGATAATTCCTTCGTTTTTGTTTTTACTGAAATTCTCAATTTTTTTAACTCCGTACGTTTCAGTATCTACATAAATAGCTCCATTATATTTTCGCTTCCTGTCTGGCTTTTTATAGTTTACTTCACGGAAACGGATCACAAAGTTTTTTCTTCCGTCCAGGGTAACGGTATCTGAAAGGAAAAATCTGTACAATCCTCTGTTTTCCGGTTTCAACTGCTCGGGAACAACATCTCTGTTACTTTGCTGAAGAGCGATCATTTCATAGATAGGCTGTCTTAAACCTGAGATTCTGTTGTCCAGGATATTGATCTTTTCACCATATTTCTTAGAATATAAAAACTCTTGCGCCCTTTCCCAAAGAAAAAGTTTGCTTTTTGAAAATATCTTTTTTGCGTTGATATTATTCAATGAGTCCTTTTCTCTTTTTTTCTTGAAAATATTTAAATCATTGAAGTACTGATTAAACTGGGAAAGACTGTCTTCATCAATATCCAGAGATATTTTTTCATAAGATTTATAGGAATAGGAACCTAAGCTTTTTGGAGAATTCTCTTTAAATAATTTATTTACTTTTTTAAGGATTTCCAATGCTCTGGGATCACTTTTATCTTCAATAACTACCGCTTCAATGTTGGTGGTTTTTGAAGTTTTTTTGAGCAGGGAAACCTCCATGCTGCTTTCTACTGTGATGGTTTCTTTCTGGTAAGAATCAGCGTCAATATCAATGTTTTTACATCCCGTTTTAAACTCGAGAATGCCCTGTTCATTGGTGTATCCAATGATTGTATTGTCGCATGACACTTTAGCATTAAAGACAGGTTTTTGACTGGCGTCATCCACAACCTTAATTTTTGATTGTGAATACCCCAAAAAGCTGATTATAAAAAATAATAACAGTAAACCCCTTTTCATGTAAAAAAACTACGTCAAAATTAATAATATTTATGATGGTAAAAAAGTTTTTAACAGAGTATAACATTGATTTAATCTAATGTTTTCATGGGACTTCCCTCTGATAAAATTAAATGACAAAATCATTCAGATAGTCTTTCTGTATTTTCTGGAGATTTCCAATAAAAAAACTCCTAAACATATAAGGTACAGGAGTTTTTTAATTATTTGTTGTTTTTCGGGGACTTAATGATCATCCAAAGCTTTCATAAATTCGATAAGATCATCTATTTCCTTATCCGTAAGTTGTAATGGAGCATCAGAAAGAGTTTGGTTTTCTATTTTAAATCCAAAAAATTTTCCTCCGCCTTTGTTGTAAAAATTCATGACTTCCTTCAACGTTTTGTATCCTCCGTTGTGCATATAAGGTGCTGTTTTGCTGATGTTTCTAAGTGTTGGAGTTTTGAAAGAATGCTGTAATGAAGCTACTGTTTCATGGAATTTTCCTCTTCCCAGATCATTGTCAAATGTTTTATTTTCTCCATTCACAGCGACTCCCAGTACTTCCTGTTCCGTTTTTTTGAAATTTGGAGGAACCGTACCATTGAATAAAGGTAAGAAATGACATATAGCACATTGAGCTTTTCCTACAAAAAGATTAAAACCACGCTTTTGATTTTCTGTCATTACTGATTTATTCCCTCTCATGTATTCATCAAAGCTGGAATTAAATTTCGCCAGAGAACGGATATAACTTGCCAGTACATTCTGCAGCTGCCATACCTCAGTTTTCTGAGAATGATAAATCTTTTTAAAGGCTGCCTGATAATTTTTATCCTGATTGATTTTTGCAAGGATGATATTCAAATCACCATGCATTTCTTCCTTATTGGAGATCACATCCGAGCTTTGGCCTTCCAGATCATCTTTTCTCATATCCCAAAACTGACCATGCTGATATCCTGCATAATTGAGCGATGGAGCATTTCTGGCAAGTTCTGAATTTCCAAGAGACATAGATCTGGCAAGCCCGTCAGTAAATGCCTTCTCAGGAATATGACAGGTGGCACAGCTCCGGTTGTTGCTGTTGGAAAGAATTTTATCATTAAAAAGCTGATGACCTAGAGCGGCTTTTTCTTCAGAATAGGCATATTCCTTTCCCGGCGTGAAAGCATTAGGGTTAAAAGCGTTTTTAGAGAAAAAAGTAGCGGCATTTTTGTTCAAGGCAGTGGTTACTTCTACATTCGGAATATTCTCCTGATTTTTAAAATCAAGCATCAGAGCAGTGATTTTATTCAGGTGGTCAGGGATAAAATTGACATAATCAAATGTATTCTTGTATGTGTTTTTCTTCAGAACTTCAATCGTTGAATTGATTTCTGCCACAATATTTTTTAAAGCTTTATCTTTTGACCGATCCGTAGAGATTTGCTTCAGCGTTTCTTTAATCCCTTCCAGAGAAGAGGGCATTTCCTGCAAAAACACACCAGAAACAGGCGTGTCAAAACCTGAAATTCCTAAGCTGGAAATTCTGAAAGCTTCCTGTCTTAAAGCATCAAAAACCTGATCTTTACTGATGGTAATCACCTGAAAGTTGGTGGCTATCGTATTGCTTTTATTGATAAGTTTATTAAGCATTCGGGTTACTTCCTCTTTGTTTGCTTGGTCATAGGGATAAAACATCTCTTCCAAAACCTGTAATCCTTCCGGTTCTATTTCGGTGTGTTCATCCATTTCTATTTCAGGAAGGGCAGGACCATTGATAAACCTTGCAGAGTGAGGCAGGAAATATTCTACAGCCCATTCCATTTTTTTGTAGGTTTTTCTGATATCCTGAAACTTTTGCTGAAGAAGTTTTTCATCGGAACTTTTAGTGACCAGGGTTTTAAGCTCGTTGATTTGTTTTTCAAAATCAGTATTGGTTTTGATAATCCTGTTTTTTACAGAACCAAGATCTTCGTACACAGGCTGCTGTTTATCATTTTTACAATAATAGAGTGTAAAAAGTGCTGCTGCAGAGTATAAGAAAAGGAGTATCGGGTATTTTGAAAGTTTATGCATAGGTATGAAAAAGTATCAACAGAGATTTTCTATTGATACTTTAATTTGATATGAAGAAATTAAAACTATTTTTCTACGTTTCTGATGATTACAATCTGTCCACCTTCTTTATTGGTGTTGATTCCGGAACCGTCAGGATTTTTGAATTTATCCAGCTGCCAGGTATGAGAATGGATATTCACAGAGAATGTATTCGGAACTCCAATGATATCTGAAATATCAACCATAGCACCGAATTCCCATGAACCGAATTTCTGAAGATCTCCGGATTGGTTATAAGCCGTCTGCCATGCAGAATCATTTCTGTTGTGTCTCATATTCAGCCATGGCTTGTATTGTTTTGTAGCGATATTCAGCTGCCATATATAAGAATCATGGTTGGCATTTTTATAGTAAGAATCTCCGTCTTCCTGGATGTACACAAAGTTTTCAGTTACACATAAGTTGTCCGGGTTGATAAGGTTATTTCCAGGATTGGAATCTCCTTCTGCTACCACCTCTAGTTTTCCTGTCAGCATATTGTTAGCATTCAAAAAAAGTTTGTAAACTCTTCCCCACATGGTTAATCCTGCTTTTGGATTCACACCGTCAGAAGATTCTCCTGTAGCGGTAAAATAAATTTCTCTTCCTTTTCCTGCTCCTTTTCTGTAATCAACATCTTCCACTCTTGAAAAACGAATGGCATTATTATCAATATTTTTCTGATTGATCTGAGCTCCTGTAAGGTTTTTGGCATTCGGAATTTCAACAAATTCTACATCGTAGCTGCTTCCTTTCGTCATATCCGTTTCAGTATAGTTGTTGTTTGTTCTTTTTAAAGAATACAACTTACCGTTATCCAAATCTCCCTGGGTATCGGCTACATACATGATCAATTGTCCTGCAGACTGATGAGAAGATGAATAAGATTGGTCTTCCCCGATAACGATATAAGATTTTCCATTAGAAACATCTTTAGGAAGCGGAACTGCATTTTCCATTGACGCCTTTCCTAAAGCTGGTTTTACTCTTGTTTTATCTGCTGCCTGAGATACAGGAGCCAAAGGATTTAAAGCATGAACCATACTTTCTTCACCTGATTCTCCAGCAGTAAGGAAGGCACTGAAGCCATGAATTTCAGGAGTTGCCAGGGTAGCGGAACATAACCTTGTCATTCCTCCTGTTCCATTTAAGATATATTCTCCTTTTACAGGCTTAAACGTTTTGTCTAAATATACTCTGGATACCGATTGTTTGATCTCATGGTTGGTGATCATCAGGTAACCATCAGAGTTAGGATCTTTCATAATTCCCATTCCGTCCGGCTGACCTCCGAAAACGAAATCCGGAGAACCTGGAAGAACATCTGAGCTGGAAATAAGGGTGGTAATATTTAAATTTTCAAAACCTTGCATTCCATAAACGAAAGCAGGCTCTTTAGAAAAATTTTCAATCTTGATTTTGTCATTGGAAGGGGTATTGGAATCCCCGTTATTGTCATCGTTGCAGCCTTGAAATACAAGGGAAGCAAAGAGTAGGGCTCCGATAGTTTTGTTAATTTTCATAATTATATTTTTTGAATTTCGATTACGACAAAACTAACGGTCTAGTGTTAACTAAGTTTTAAAAAGACAAAACAAATAGTTTAAGATTAAATGATGATTTGTTAAGGTAAGGTCAATAATTAGAACGGATATAAATAAAAAGAGTCTTTGATGAAAATCTGAGTCATAAAGAATGGGATTTTATAACGCAGAGACGCTAAGGTTTCTGTCCATCTACTTTTTCGTTCGCAAAGGCATTCTATTTAGCAAAAAACGAAATCATTTCATAGCTGAGTGTAATGCCTTTGCGATCGGAAATATTTGTGATAGCATGAGCCTTTTATTGCGATTCTTAGCATTAAATAAAACATATATTTGGTTTCCTAAATTATTTTAATTTCCCACAGATTACACGAATTATACAGATGTTTATGGAAAACTAGATCGGAGTATGATTAGTACACAAGCTTCTTCAGGATCAATGAAGTTGATTCCAATCTTTGCCTCCTGAAATATAAAATAATATAGAAAATACTCTGCGTCGAAAAATATGATATACAATAAAAACAGCCCCGGCTGTCTCAATTCTGAGACAGCCGGGGCTAAAATTTATAATAGAGCTTCCTATTTTAGATATTCAAAGCTTTCTGGTAAGCGTTTTCCAAACCATCAAGGTTTTTACCACCTGCTGTTGCAAAACCTGGGTTTCCGCCACCGCCGCCTTGGATTTCTTTTGCAAGGTCTTTTACGATAGCCCCAGCCTGATAATCTGCTGCAAGATCATCAGAAACGCCAACAGTAATCATTGGTTTTCCGTCTGCATCAGAAAGAATAATCGTCACGGAAGAAGGGATCTCTCTCTTTAGCTGGAATACGATATCTTTTACAGAACCTGCATCCAGAGAAGTTTTCTTTACAAGAAGCTGCTTGTTGCCTTTTTGCTCATAAGCATTCTTCCATTCTCCGATTTCTCCTTTTGCTTTCTCCTTTTTAAGAGCATCTACTTCAGCTTTCAATGAAGTGTTTTCTTCAATCAGTTTTTCGATGGATCTTACAACATCTTTGGACTTTAACAGTTGAGAAAGTTCAGTGATCTGTTTTTCAAGATTGTTGAAATATTCTTCAGATTTATCTCCTGAAATAGCCTCAATTCTTCTGATTCCCGCTGCTGCAGAGCCTTCAGAAGTGATTTTGAAATGACCGATTTCGCTGGTGTTTTTAACGTGAGTTCCTCCGCAAAGTTCTTTTGAACTTCCGAATTGAATCATTCTCACACTGTCACCATATTTTTCACCAAACAAAGCCATTGCCCCTTTTTCCAAAGCTTCCTGAATCGGAATATTTCTGAACTCCTGCAAAGCAATACTTTCTTTGATTTTTTTGTTTACTTTTTCTTCAATTAATGCCAGTTCTTCCTCAGTCATTTTGTTGAAGTGAGAGAAGTCGAAACGAAGATAATCAGGACCTACATAAGAACCTTTCTGCTCTACGTGAGTTCCTAAAACATCTCTTAAAGCTTCATGCAGAAGGTGAGTCACAGAGTGGTTAGCCTGAGAATTCTTTCTGTCAGAAGCATTTACTTTCGCATAGAAAACAGCACCTGCATCCTTTGGAAGTCCACTGATCAATGAAATAATCAATCCGTTTTCTTTTTTAGTTTCCAATACTTCAAAGCTTTCGACTGCATTTTCAAGAACACCTTTGTCTCCAACCTGTCCACCTCCTTCAGGATAGAAAGGAGAATTGCTTAATACCACCTGGTAAAATTCTCCGTCTTTGTTTTCTACCTTTCTGTATCTGGTAATATACGTTTCAGATTCTATCTGATCATATCCTACAAAGGTTTCAGGTTTTGATTCAAGGTTTACCCAGTCATATACTTTCTGAGCAGAATCAGCTTTTGAACGAAGTTTTTGCTTTTCCATTTCAGCTTTGAAACCCGCTTCGTCAATAGTCAACCCTTTTTCTTCAGCAATGATTCTTGTTAAATCATCAGGGAACCCATATGTATCATACAATTCGAAAACCTCTTCACTTGGTAATACTTTCTGATTATCTGCAATGGTCTGCTGAATCAGTTTTTCAACTCTGATCAAACCATTTTCAATTGTTTTTAAGAATGAATCTTCTTCACTTTTGATTACTTCAGCAACCAGTTTTCCTTGTTTTTCAAGTTCCGGGAAGAAAGGTCCCATTTGTTCCTGCAGAACAGCAACCAATTTGTAAAGGAAAGGCTCTTTCATTCCTAAGAATCGGTAAGAATAAGAAATTCCTCTTCTTAAAATCCTTCTGATTACATAACCTGCACCTCCATTGGATGGCAATTGTCCGTCTGCAATAGCAAAAGAAACCGCTCTGATGTGGTCTACCACAACACGGATAGCAATATCTTTTTCGTCTTCTAAAATTCCCGTATATTTTTTACCTGAAAGTTCTTCAACTTTAGAAATAAGCGGGGTGAAAACATCTGTATCATAGTTGGAAGACTTCCCTTGAAGCGCCATACAAAGACGTTCAAAGCCCATTCCTGTATCTACATGCTGTGCAGGAAGTTTCTCTAACGATTTATCTGCCTTTCTGTTGAACTCCATGAAAACCAGGTTCCATACTTCTACAACTTGAGGATGGTCGTTATTTACCAGCTCAAGTCCTGAAACTTTAGCTTTTTCTTCCGGTGTTCTTAAGTCAACATGGATTTCTGAACACGGTCCGCATGGTCCGCTTTCACCCATTTCCCAGAAGTTATCTTTTTTATTTCCGTTGATGATTCTGTCTTCTGAAATGTGTGATTTCCAGAAATCAAAAGCATCCTGGTCTCTGTCCAGATTTTCAGAAGCGTCTCCTTCAAAAATCGTTACATATAAATTTTCTTTTGGAATTCCGTATACTTCAGTCAGTAATTCCCAGGCAAAAGCAATAGCCTCTTTTTTGAAGTAATCCCCGAAAGACCAGTTTCCTAACATCTCAAACATGGTGTGGTGGTAAGTATCTCTACCTACATCATCCAGGTCATTGTGTTTCCCTGAAACTCTCAGACACTTTTGTGTATCGGCAATTCTAGGGGCGGTAGGGGTTTTGTAGCCAAGGAAAAAATCCTTGAACTGCGTCATTCCGGAGTTGGAAAACATAAGGGTAGGGTCGTCTTTCAGCACAATAGGAGCTGAAGGAACGATTAAGTGCTCCTTACTTTTAAAATAATCTAAAAATTTTTGACGTATCTCTTGTGATGTCATAGTATTGCTTTTGCTTTTTTTAGTATCAAATTTTGATAAGATGCAAATTTAAGATTTTTAAGCGATTTGTAATAATTTTATACTATGTTTTGAATGGTGATGGGTTTTGATAATAAATGTACATCAGAATTTTTAATGGCTTTCCATCAATTGTATAGGGTTTCAAAGCATGTACAATTTGCAGAGTCTGTAACCAATGATTATCTATTAATTTTGCAATTTTCCGTTTAACTTATTACCTTCGCTGTGATCTGAGATAAGATAAAAATCCTTCCCATGACAAAAGATGAAGAGTTGAAAAGCTGGATAGAGCAGTATTCCGGGCCGCTTTTGAAGCGGGCACTGTATGTACTTTCGAATAAAGAAGACGCTCAGGATGTTGTTCAGGAAGTTTTTCTTGCAGCCTATTCAGCCCATGATTCTTTTGAAGGGAAAAGTAATCCTCTAACCTGGCTGATGGCTATTCTGAACAGGAAAGTGGCAGATTTTTACCGAAAAAAATACAAATCCGAACCCAATGTCAGACTCGATCATTTTTTTGACGAAACAGGATCCTGGAAAAATAATGATGTTTTGAATGACTGGAATGTCTCAAGGGAAGGAGATGAACTTTTAGACAGTGCAGATTTTAATAAAACATTGGAGGAATGTATCGAAGAATTGCCCTCCAGATGGAAGATTCTGCTGAAAATGTATTATATCGAAGAAAAAAAAGCACCGGAAGTCAGTCAGGAATTGAGTGTTTCTACGACTAATCTTTGGAAGATTTTGCAAAGAAGCCGAATGCAGTTGAGAGAATGTCTGGAGTTTAACTGGTTTTCAAAATCATAAGAAAAATGATAAGAAGAATACTACATATATTATTTTTACCATGCAGTGAAGCTACTTTACTGATGGAAAAAAGGAATGCCCAATCCATTTCTGCCAGAGAAAACAGGATGCTGAGCATGCACCTGATGATCTGCAAATGGTGCAGAATGTACAATGAAAAGCTGGCACTTCTGGATAAAGTGTTTAAAAAGAAATTTTCTGAAGAGAAAACTGAAATAAATGATTCTGAAATTCAGGACTTTAAAAATAAAATGATCGATAAATTAAATTTCTAAGAAAATTTCTGTCAGGATTTTAAAAATGCTCCGACTATACTTTTGAAAACAATAAAGTATTCAATTAAAATCTTAAAAATATGGTCGGAACAGTACAGGAATCTAAAAATCAATTACCCCGAACCGGGTATTACATTTCGCTTTTCGGAGCAGCGCTTATATTGCTGTGGATTGGTATCTTCAAATTTACCCCTACAGAAGCTGCTGCCATAAAACCTTTGGTGGAAAACCATTTCTTAACTTTTTTCGTATATAAGATTATGAGTGTCCAGGCAGTGTCAAATCTTATCGGAACGATAGAAATTATCATTGCATTACTCCTGATATTTAGTGCGAAATTTGCTGTATTGAAAAAGTATGCAGGGATAGGAATGATGGTAACTTTTCTGGTAACATTAAGCTATTTATTTACAACACCGGGAATGTGGAAAATAGTAGATGGAGTGCCTGTGACGGATTTCTTTATTTTAAAAGACCTTATGCTTTTAGGATTCGGATTCATGATTGTTCAAAAATAATAGTAATGAATAAAAAGGTAAATATGAAAAATATATTCATTGTACTCGGAATCATTCTGGGTATAGCAGTATTTGCTGCGGGATCAGGACTTTTTAAGAAAAACAAGCCTAATGTAGTGGAAATTAAAAAAGAAAATGAGAAAATTATGGATAACAAAAACGTTAGAGAGATTTATTTTGCAGGTGGATGTTTCTGGGGAACAGAACATTTTTTTCAACAGATTCGAGGAGTGGTAGGAACAGAAGTGGGCTATGCCAACGGGAATACTCAAAATCCTACTTATGAAGAGGTGGTAAGTCATACAACAGGTTTTGCAGAAACGGTAAAAGTAAAATATGATCCGGAACAAGTGGATCTGAAACTGTTGATTGATTTATATTTCAAAACCATTGATCCTACAAGTAAAGATCAGCAGGGAAATGACAGAGGAAATCAGTACAGAACGGGAATCTATTTCACCAATAAAACAGATGAAGCTGTGGTAAAAGATGAAGTTCTGAAACTGGCAAAAAATTATAACAAGCCATTGCTTGTAGAAACAATTCCATTGAAAAATTTCTACAAAGCAGAAGATTATCATCAGGATTATCTGGATAAAAATCCAGGCGGATATTGCCACATTGAACCGGGACTTTTTGAAATGGCGAAAAAAGCCAATCCACTTCCAAAACCAGCTTATCAAAAGCAGGATAAAAAAGTTTTAAAAGAAAAGCTGACTGCAGAGCAATATAATGTCACTCAGGAAAACGGTACAGAAAGACCTTTTCAAAATGAATACTGGAACGAAACCCGTGAAGGAATTTATGTAGATATTACCACCGGAGAGCCTTTGTTTATTTCTACCGATAAATTTGAATCCGGATGTGGTTGGCCAAGTTTCTCAAAACCTATTACAAAGGCTTTGATTGACGAAAAGCTGGATCGTACCCATGGTATGGATAGAGTAGAAGTAAGAAGTAAAACAGGTGATGCCCATTTGGGACATGTCTTTACAGATGGACCACAGGATAAAGGAGGACTCCGCTACTGTATCAACAGTGCTTCTCTGAAATTTATTCCGAAGGCAGAAATGGAAAGTAAAGGATACGGAAAATATCTTCCGTTGTTAGATAAAAAGTAATGTGAAAGGAAGGCTGCCCAATGGCAGCCTTTTATTTTTAAAACTAATGATGTAGCTGAAATCGTTCTTTAATGCTGAGCATACAGATATGCAGAAATATGAGAAATCCAAAAATAAAGTAATAGGTATCTTTTGGAAGTTTTGTGAGAAACAACTGTATTTTTTCAAAAAAATCAGGTTTATATTCCGGTCTGATAACATCATAACAAAGTAAACATTCATATTCGGGAGCCTGGACATTGGGGGTAATATAGTTATAAACCGCAAAAATATGTCCTGTTTTCTCCAAGTCAACCGCATACTGTTCTTGTTGAGCTATTGCCAGATCATTCAAAACTGAGATAAAATCACCATAGCTATTTTTTTGATCTAAAATAAACTCAATACCAGATTTTTTCTCATTTCTTTTTTGAAGATTTTTCAGTTCGGAAACATATAATTTTGAATTTTGCTCAGCTGTTCCGGGAACAACTTTTATTTTCCTGTAATCCCAGCTTCTGTAAGGTTCAAAACTGGCAAAAGTATTTTTATCTCCCTCTCTTTCTTTAGCAGGAAGTCCGATATCCATAACAGAAACGTTAATGTCTTCAAACTTTTGATTTCCATAATACCAGAATAAAATAGGAATCAGCACGGCACTGATTAATCCGGGTACGTAGAATATTTTTTTCATGGTTAGTTTTTGAAAAAGCAGAATGAAAATATTAAGCCAAAAAAAGTGATCCGAAACCGAACCACTTAAAAAGAATCTTTAAATATTTTAATGATTAAATCTTTAAATTCTTAATATTGACCTCTACCAATCCCTTTTTCTCAGAATCCAGTAGGATCCGAAGATGAAAACGGCAGACCAAGCCAGACAGGCAATAAGGCTTTCCGTAGGGTAGTGGAATTCATATTTTACGCCCATCATTTTCACCATATTCAATCTCATCATAGGATTAGGAATAAGGCTGGACATACTTTCCAACGGCAAAAGATGTGTGATAAAAAAGTCATTCTGAAGAACTTCGTTTCTTTGTGCTCCCTGCAGTCCTTTTACTTTGGTGAAAACTTCAACAGCTGTTAAAATTCCCTCACCAATCCAGAAAACAAATAGGGCAAGAAATACAAATACCGATTTTCTCAATAAAATAGAAAGGAACATTAAGAAACAGAAGAACGTAAATAATTTTACCAGGTAATTTCCGATAAAGAAAATCTCCGCAAAAACCTTTGTAGATTCGGTTGTATTAGAATACTGATATCCAAGCAATATCGTAAGACCCAATACAATTGCCGTTGACACAATGGTGAAGATACTTATGGTCAGCAATTTTGAAGTGATAAATTCCTTTCTGCTTAATCCGTCAATCGTATTTTGCTTGAACATTCGGTTGCTGAATTCCTGCGAAATGGAAAAAACAATAATCAGTCCCAGGAAAATTTTTAATAAAGCAACAATCCATGTCGTGAAATTCCAGATTTCGGGGAAATTATAAATGCCCTGTTCTTTTAAATTGATGGTACTTCCGAAAAGATCAAAATCAACCAATCCGATGAAAAGCAAAGCGACAAGAATGGCAAAATAAAGTATCGTAAAAACCTTAAACGGCTTATAGTTCAGGTTTTTGTAGTATTCCAGTTTTAATAATTTTATCATGACTAATTGGTGTTTTTTACAAGTTCAAGGAATTGTGATTCAAGAGATAGTTTTTTCTTGGCCAAATGAGATAAGAAAATCCCTTTTTCCGCCAGCTTCTGATTCAGTGCTGAAGCTGAAATTGACACATCATCACGGATCTGGGCTTTAATATAATCCCTGTCCTGATTGACGAAGCTAAACCACGGTAATTCGTTCAATGTATTGAAAAGTAATATGTTATTATCAGCTTTCAGTTCAAAATATCCGTTGTTGGAAGTCATTTCGTCTACTCTTCCACAGTAAATAGAATTTCCTTCTTTCAATACAATAACATGGCTGCAGATTTTTTCAATTTCATCCAAAAGGTGGCTGGCAATAATAATGGTGATTCCCTGCTTGGCAATATTGCTGATGATTTCTCTGATCTGAATAATTCCTTCAGGATCCAATCCGTTGGTGGGTTCGTCCAATATCATTACCTCAGGATTATTTAACATCGCTGAAGCAATAGCAAGACGCTGTTTCATTCCCAAAGAAAAAGTTTTGAAAGTATCTTTTCTCCTTTCATACAGATTAACGGTTTTTAGAACTTCATCAATCCTGGAATAGGGTGTTTTTTTGATTTCTGCCACAATCTTAAGATTGGTTTCCGCACTTAAATACGGATAAAAGTTAGGCTGTTCAATAATAGCTCCAATCTTCTTTAAGGTTTCCGGGTCTGTTCCCTTTTTCCCAAACCAAAACCAATCTCCACTGGTAGGATTAATGGTGGAAAGCAACATCCCGAAAGTGGTGGATTTTCCACTTCCATTCGGGCCCAATAGCCCATAAACGTTTCCTTTTTCAACATCAAAAGAAATATTGTTGACTACAACTCTTTTGAATTTCTTTGTCAAATTTTTTACTGATAAAATCTTTTCCATGTAATTTGTTTTACATAGTAGTAGTCTATATAAATTAGATAATGTTACAGAATTATCATAAATCAATATAAGTTTAAATGTAAATACATTAAATTTGATAGAATTAATCAAGACTTATGAAGCTAATTGAACTGGCAGAAGAACTTAATGTTTCTGCAGAAGCCATAAAACAATTTATACAGGATTTCGATCTTGAATTGGTAGAATGCATCAGTACCAATTTTGAAGTAAAAGAAGATTTTGAAAAATTTGCCCGCGAAAATTTAGATTTTTTAAGGCTGTACGAAAAAGATCTTGATAAAAATAAAACCCTGGAGCAGATTGCCGAAGTAATTAAGCAGCCAAAAGACAAGGTGGAAAAAGTAATCAAGGATAATAATCTTAATATTTTCGATAATGGCTTTTTCAAATCTTCTATATCAAGCTATGGGATTGATAACAAACTGGGGGGAAACTATCAGTTTGTCTATGATTATTTTGGGCATAAAACAAGCCTTAAACAAAGAGATTTTATAGGATACAGAGACTTGTTCTTTTATACCTCTACGGTTTTGGAACCTTTTCTGAATCCACAACAGATCAAAGACTGGGGCATTAATAAACCTGCAGGAATTATTCTCTACGGACCTCCGGGAAGCGGGAAAATATTCTGGGCTAATAAAATTGCTGAAATCATTGGCTATCAGTTTAAAGAAGTCAAAAAGCACTATTTAGGAACTTCATTGATTGACGGGAATGAAATCAACTTCAGTGATTTCCTGTTGAGTATGATGAAGGAAAATAAAATGCTGCTTTTCATGGATGATTTTGATGAAATTATGATGCAGAGAAGAGCTGAAAACGATATTGCATCATGCAACCTGGAAGCTCAGGAGCTGATTCTTCATTACATCGGGAAATTTGAAAAAGAAGGTGTTTTGATGGTAGGTTCTGCCAATTCTGTTTCAGAAATTGACGAGGAAATTCTTGCTCCGGGAAGATTTGATGTGATGATACCGATCTTTCCACCTAATGCTTCAGAGCGTTCAGAAATTATTCTTTACGCCATGACCAGAGGACTTGAGGAAGATTCTTTACTCTATAAAATACTTAAAAATAACAAAGCGGATAAAATTCCTTTCTGGCATGAAATCTCTTCAAAAATGAAAGCATTCAGCAATACGATGCTGATAGATTTTACCCAAAGCCTCAAGAAAAGAATTAAAAACCTTTACCAAAGAACCAGAAACGAAAAGCTGAAAATTGATCAGAAACTTTTAGACAGCGCATTAAGAGATGCCGGATCAAAGCTTACGGAAGAATATCTTGATCAGGTAGCGAGATTTCTTGCTGATGCCATTATCAATAATTTTGATGACTTCCAATTCAGAATTCAGGCATTGAAGAGCGAGCTGGAAACCTACAGAGTTGTTGAAGAACCGGTAAGAGCAATCGGATTCCAGCATAATGAGGAAGAGAAAGACAAAGGGTAAGATATTCAAGGTTTAAGGTTTAAGGTTTAAGGTTTAAGGTTGCGCTGCATCGTACATTAATACTTTTTACATTATACATTTTACAAAAAATTACTCATGAACAGCATCTGGGAACTGGACACTTTCTACAGAAAAAGAGACATCATCATTATAGGTGCGGGGTTTTCCGGACTATGGACAGCAATATCCATCAAGGAAAAATATCCTGAGAAATCCGTTTTGATTATTGAACGGAATGCCATTCCATTGGGTGCTTCCACGAGAAATGCCGGGTTTGCCTGTTTTGGAAGCCTTACTGAGGTCATTGCAGATGCTCATAAAATGGGTTGGGAGAAAACGCTGGCACTTGTTAAAATGAGATTTGACGGATTGCAGAAAATAAGACATTATTTTACCCATGAAGAAATTGATTTTGAGTTGAATGCAGGCTATGAAATTCTCAATAACGAAGAACCTTTATCTCATATCGATTTCGTGAATGAAAAGCTGAAAGCAATAACCGGCGTGAATCAAACATATATTCTGAAACAGAATAAAATACAGGAATTCGGATTAGAAAAATCTGCATTTCTGGTGGAGAATCCTTGTGAAGGAAGCCTGCATTCAGGAAAGCTGTTACAGAAATTGCTGGAAAAATGCCATGAACTGAAAATTGAATTTTTATTCGGAACAGAAGTTCAGAATATTGAAGAAAAAACAGATGAAGTTGAGGTTTACCTTTCCACTGATCTTTGTGTAAAAGCCAATCAACTCATCTATTGTACCAATGCATTCACTTCAAAGTTTCTGGAAGATGAAAATATTATTCCTGCCCGCGGACAAATTCTTCTGACTGAGCCTATAGAAGATTTAAAACTTAAAGGAACGTTTCATTATGACGAAGGCTACTATTATTTCAGAAATGTAGGAAACAGAATATTGCTGGGTGGTGGAAGAAATCAGGATTTTAAGACAGAAGAAACGACGGCTTTTGGAACGACAGAATTTCTGCAAAATCATTTGGAAAATTTTTTAAAAGAAGTCATACTTCCTTATACAGATTTTAAAATAGCACTTCGCTGGTCAGGAATTATGGCCATGGGTGATGAAAAAACACCTATTGTAAAACAACTTTCAGAAAGACAGTTTTGTGCCGTAAGACTTTCAGGAATGGGAGTTGCCTTAGCTCCGAAGATTGGAGAAATGATAGCAGAAATGATATAAAAATGATATAAATATACGTGCATTATACATGAAATATTTGCCTTTTGAACGCATTACTTACAGAACCCATTTATCCGAACAGGAAGTTTTAACAAGACTCTCCGGTTTTGTAGAACCTAAAAAATTCGGTTTAGGGAGAAATTATATGAAAGAATATGAAGGATCTATCCATAATAACAGCTTTGAAATCAGCAAAGTGATACAATACAGGAATTCTTTTCTTCCTCAGATAAATGGTAGAATTCAAAAGGAAAATGATGGAGTAAAAATACACGTGGCTCTATCATTACATGCATTTGTATTATTTTTTTTAATAGTCTGGTGTTCATTTGCCCTGATTTTCTTCATAGGTGTTTCCATAAGAGCTATAAGAGAAAAAGAAATATCGGTAGAACTTTTTCTTCCTTTAGGTATGCTTTTGTTTGTCTATGCTTTAACTATGGTAGGTTTCAAATCTGAAAGTAAACAATCAAAAGAATTCCTTAGGAGAAGCTTTGAAGCTGAAATTATCAAATAATCGTAACTTCTAATCATCTTCTGAAGCCTTAATAAAGCTCCAATCCGAACCCAAAACTTTAAACCTGGAACTTTAAATTCAGAATGCTCCACTCTAAAAGAATTCCTTATTTTTGCAAAAAGAAAAATTCGTGATTAACAACGACCAGATAAAAGAAGTTCAATCCAGAATTGAAGACTTACACAGATACCTTCAGATTGAAAAAAAGAAGATTGAAATTGCCAATGATGATGAAAAAACGGCGGCACCCGAATTTTGGGATAATCCAAAAACTGCTGAAGCATTTCTAAAACAGCTTCGTTCCAAGAAAAAATGGGTAGAAGGCTATGATGAAATTCAGACACAGTTTGAAGATCTGCAGGTTTTAGCTGACTTTGCGAAAGAAGATCCGGATTCTGAAAAAGAACTGGATGAAACATTCCCGCAGTTGGTAGAGAAAATTGAGGATCTTGAATTCAAAAATATGCTTTCCAATGAAGGAGATGGGCTTTCGGCTGTTCTTCAGATTACAGCAGGTGCAGGAGGAACGGAAAGTTGTGACTGGGCAGCCATGCTGATGAGAATGTATACGATGTGGGCCGAAAAGCAGGGCTATAAAATCCGTGAACTGAACTTTCAGGAAGGAGACGTGGCAGGTGTGAAGACTGTTACCCTGGAAATTGAAGGGGAATTTGCTTTTGGATATTTAAGAGGCGAAAATGGAGTACATCGATTGGTAAGAATTTCTCCTTTTGACAGTAATGCAAAACGCCATACAAGTTTTGTTTCTGTTTACGTATATCCTTTGGTGGATGATACTATTGAAATTAATATTAATCCTGCAGACATCAGTTTTGAAACCATGAGAGCTTCCGGCGCAGGAGGACAGAACGTAAACAAGGTAGAAACTGCCGTACGTCTTCGTCACGCCCCAACAGGGATTATTATTGAAAACTCAGAATCCCGTTCTCAGCTTCAGAATAAAGAAAAAGCAATGCAGCTCCTTCGTTCAAGACTCTACGAAATGGAATTGGAAGAGCGTATGAAGGCCAGAAATGAGATAGAAGCCAACAAAATGAAGATCGAGTGGGGAAGCCAGATCCGAAACTACGTAATGCACCCTTACAAATTGGTGAAAGATGTACGCTCAGGTCATGAAACGTCTGATGTGGATGCCGTAATGAACGGAAATATCACTCCTTTCTTAAAAGCATTCTTAATGGCCGATGGAACGGCAGTTTCCGATGATGATCTGGACTTATAAAAATCATGTTTGAATTTTAGTTAAAATCTTATAATTAATTTTTGTTTCAGACATTTTAGGCTTACTTTTGTTGTTCATCGATATTTATGGAAGATTTCAATAGCTGGAAGGATTTATTAAACCCGGAGTTTTATATAAAAATGGGAGGGTTTTGGCTGATTTTGTTTATTGTTTTTGCTGAAACAGGTCTTTTTGTAGGATTTTTTCTACCTGGGGACTCACTACTCTTCGTTTCGGGGATTTATGCCGTTGAAATCATCAAAGAGACTTTTGGGTCTACAGGAAGCGATTTCTTAGATACCACATTGTTAGCTTCAGGGGTAGCTCTTGCAGCTATTATCGGAAATGAGGTAGGATATTATTTTGGAAGAAAGGCAGGACCTGCTTTATATAAAAGGCCAGACTCAATGCTTTTCAAGAAAAAATACCTTTATCAGGCACACGATTTCTTTGAAAAACACGGCGCATTAGCTGTTATTATGGCAAGATTCTTACCTGTTGTGAGAACTTTTACCCCTATTGTAGCAGGTATTGTAAAAATGGATAAAAAGGAGTTTTTAAGAGATAACATCATTGGTGCCGTATTATGGTCATTCATTCTGATCTTTGCAGGGCATTATCTGGACAAACTTTTTATGGAACAGTTTGGAATCAACTTAAAACAAAAGCTGGAATACATCATTATTGTCATCGTGTTAGTCACTACACTTCCGGTGATCTTTAAATTTGTTTTTGGAAAAAAAGAAGATCTTTCTAAAAAATATGAAGATCAGGACTTTGAATAATTAATAATTCAATCAAAATATACAGAGCCGTCTCAGCAATGAGATGGCTTTTTTATGCATAAGAATTTTTTTTTTACCCCGCAAAGCTCGCAAGATTATTATGATGATCTGTTATTTTTTCGTTCGCAGAGGCGTTTCACTTAGCTAAGTCACCTGCCTAGCTGAACGAAGTGTCTTTGCGACCGAGAGATATAAGCATTAAAATTCTTTTGCGCCCATAGCGTTTTTAAATACATCTACCAGGCAAAAATTGTTTTTTTTATACTGAATATTTAAAAGATTCTTATGAACGAAGTGGTTAGAATAGTTGTTTAATTATTTAAATAGATAACTATTCTTTAATCCATTCCAGAATATTCGGATAGATAATGCTGTCTCTTTTTCTTTTGCTGAAAAACCTTGGAGCATGCCCGGCGCCCTTCATGAAAATGAATTTGTGTGGAACTTTCATTTTTGTAAGCGCTGAATCCATAGCAATTCCCTGGTGCTGATTAACCAGTATATCATTATTTCCCTGAAATATCAGGGTAGGTACATTGGTAATATTGGCGATGGGACTGGCTTCTTTGAAAGCTTCGGATATATTTTTCCGGTCAAATTTAGTTCCTACTACCTTTTGAAAAGTAGGAGAGGTGTATTTGGAATAAAAAGATTTAAGATATTCCGGGCTATAAAAATCCGTAGGGCCGCTTAAAGAGATGATTTTTTTGATCTGTTCGGGATACTGATATCCGTAAAGTAAGGCCAGATGCCCACCTGCACTTTCTCCCAAAAGAATATAATTGTTGGGTTGAAGTTCCGCCTTTTCTGCTAGAGAATTGAATTTTTCAATAGCCAGGGCAATATCTTCAAGCTGTTGTTTATAAGTGATTTTTTCTTTGGTAGAAACCAATCTATAATTCATATTGATACTCGGAATCCGGTTTTCAAAAAGCATTTTCTGAACCTGAATCATATGCTCTTTTTTACCTAACGTCCATGCTCCGCCGTGAACAATAAGAACTACAGGAGAATCTTCAGCATAATCTTTGGGAAGAAAGACATCCATTTTCTGTCTTTTATGCTCACCATATTTCAAATTGTAAATCTTCTGCTGACCTCCGGGACCAACCCATACTCTGAATTTGGTATTGCAGGACTGCAAGAGGAAACCAATGCATCCCATGACAAAAAAATGATACCTGAGAATGAGCTTTTTCATTACTTAAATTTACGAAAAATTCTATTGATTATGAAATGATTAATGTTGACTTAAAGTCGTTCTGCGGTCTTTGATGAAAGCCCTTTTTTGATCGTAATAACATCCTTTTCTCCTTTTTTGAAAATAAAAGTAATTTCGGTGTCATCATCCTGCAGGAAAAATACATCCTCTTTTTCAGCCAGCATTCTTACTTTAGGATCTTTATTGTTCTGTATAAAAAGCTGACCGTTTTCGTCCAGAATATGAATAACATTATTATCAGAAAGAGCATAGTCACCAACATATTTTTTAAGAATATCAGATCCCAGAGTGATGTCTTTCTTGGGCTGTGGAAGGGTATAAGGCTGTCCTAACAGGGCTGCTAAAATAGTATTTCCTGCTTTCTCCAGTTTTTTACTTGTGATATTATTCAAAAGGATAATGCAGAGGTCATCTTCAGGAAGCATGGCAAAATAGCTTGTAGAGCCTTCTATATTTCCACCATGGTTAATAAGTTTTTTCCCGTAAAGATCATCAATAAACCAACCGTAGCCATAACCGCTTAAATAAGGTGTGATAGCTTTTTTAAAAACTTCTTTGGATACAATTTTATAATCTCTCAATCCGATATAGTAATTGTACAGGTCTTCGGCAGTACTATAGATTTGGCCTGCAGAACCGGTTAATGTGGAATTCCATACTTCAGTTTTTTCCTGTCTTGTCTTTGAAATATAAGAATAAGGAACTGTTTTGTAAGTACTTTTCAAAGCCATGTAATTAAATCCGGTATGATTCATCTTCAGAGGATTTAAGATGATTTTTTTTACAGCATTTTCATAGGAAAGTCCTGTGAGCTTTTCAATAATGAGTCCCAATACAATATATCCTGAATTGGTATACGAAAATTGAGTGCCGGGCTCAAAATCCAGGGGTTCATTTTTAAAAAAGGAGAGTTCTTTATTTTTGGCTATTGATTTTCCGGTGTGAAGCAGGCTGACATATTCTTTATTTCGCAGTACTTCATAAATACCCGACGTGTGGGTGAGCAGGTGTTCAATCGTAATTTCATTTCCTCTCGGATAATCGGGAATAAACTTTGAAACCGGATCTTTAAAAGAAAGTTTCCCTTCCTCACTTAGTTTTACAATAACCAGGGCTGTGAATGATTTGGTTAAAGATGCAATCTGATATACACTTTTGTTCTGGTTGGATATCTTTTTCTCTGCATCCTGCCAGCCGTATGACTTTTCGAAAATATTTTTGTTCTCATAATGGATTAGGGCGGTTCCATTAAACTTATTAATGGCAGCGTATGCTTGTATAATGCTGTCTATTTCCTGTTTTTTCTTTTCCTGATTAATAGTATTGGGATAAGTTTCTGTCTGAGCTTTTAAAGTTGGGCAGATGGTACTGAACAGACAAAATAAACATCCTAAAGCTAAAGATTGAAATTGACGTCGCATAGTATCAGGTTTTAAAAAACGGTTAAAATTAAGCTTAATATTGATCGTGTACAATTCTGTGTCTGTAAGGACTGGACTTGAATGTCATATCTGGTTGAAACGCCGGAATATAGTTTAGAATTAAAGGTTTTCAGCATAGCGGCTTAAAGAATTATTGTATCTGGGCAAATGTTTTGATAGTGCTTTTAAAGCGATAGATAGTGCTTCTTTGTGCTCTCCTGCTGAGGAAAGAGACAGTGCTAAGAAAGAATCTACCGCATCATTCAGTTCATCAGACTCATTAGCTTTTTCTTCCCTTAAAATATGGATGCTTTCTTCTATTTTCCCATTATTTCGTAAGGTACTTGCCAGCTGAATTCTTGCTCTTCTTCTTCGTAAACCGGTGAGTCCTTTATCTAGCGCAGATCTGTACAAAGGTTCAGCCTCTTTTTCATGTCCGGTAGAGTCAAAAGCGCAGGCTCTTTCAAAATCTGCAATAGCCCGGGAATCTGCCACTGTAAGTAATTCTACATGATTTTTAATTTGTTGAATAAACGCTTCACTGCTTATTGTTCCAAGTTTTAGCCAGATACTTTGTAGCTGGGTTTCCCAGTTTTCATCCATGGAATAGATTTTAAACAAAGATATAAAATATTGAAAATGGAGCATTGCTTAATCTTTCTCATAATTTTCAAAATTATTGTCATATTATGAATCCAAAAACGGAATTAAATATTTATTTTTGCTGAACTTAACAAAGATTAAAAAATTATTAAAATATGGCATCAGGCTTTTTTGCTATTTTGGATGATATTGCAGCATTGATGGATGATGTAGCGGTTACCAGTAAGGTCGCTACCCAAAAGACAGCAGGAATTTTAGGAGACGACCTGGCTGTAAATGCAGAAAAAGCCACAGGCTTTCTTTCCTCAAGAGAAATTCCGGTTTTATGGGCAATTACAAAAGGTTCTTTTATCAATAAACTGATCATTCTTCCCATCGTTTTTTTACTTAATTGGTTGTATGCTCCGGCTATTAATTATGTATTGATCCTTGGAGGATTCTATCTGGCCTTTGAAGGGGTTGAAAAAGTAATAGAATTTCTTTTTCACCGTGACAAAAAGGGTCATGAAGTTATAGAGGAAATTGAAGAAGATAAAAAAAGTTCTGAAGAAATAGAAAAAGAGAAAGTAAAATCGGCCATTACAACGGATTTTATTTTATCCATCGAGATCGTTATTATTGCTTTAGGAACCGTATTGGAAGAAAGTCATCCCTTCATTACGCAGATTTTAGTAACGAGCTTGGTTGCATTTATTGCGACTGTTGGAGTTTATGGAATTGTAGCTTTGATCGTAAGAATGGATGATGCAGGGTTTAAATTAATAAAGAAAAGTAATGATAAAGGTTTTTTCGGGAGGCTTGGGCATTTATTAGTGAAGGCTTTACCTATTGTTATTAAAATATTAGGAGTTGTCGGAACAATTGCTTTAATAATGGTTGCTGGTGGAATTTTTCTACACAGAGTAGAATTTCTTCATGGTATACTTCCAACCTGGCCGGATGTTTTAAAAGAGCTTACGCTTGGCGTTGTTGGCGGATTGGTAGCGGTTGCCATATTTACTTTAGGAAAAGGGATTTACGCTCTGGCAACCAAAAAATAAAACAGAATTAGAATTAAATAACCAAAAAATCCTGTATTCGTGAGAGTGCAGGATTTTTTATTAATACATGTAGAGAATTTATCGGTTGATATATTAAAAGTTATAATCGCATTTTTTGCATAGGCATTTCTGAGATTTTTATCCTTTATTAAGATATAGTTTTGTACTAACCTTATTTTATTTTCAACCCATTCATGTAGGCTAATTTAATGGTTTGAGCTCCATGAAATTCAGAATAATTGAGATCAATTTCATTTTCCGTTTTTAGACTCTCGTAAAGTTTAAGAATTTTCCCTTTATATGGACAGCTGTTTACAAAATTATTTAGAAAAACTTCAGAGGTCTCTTTTTCTGAAAAACATAGAAGGAAATCTAAAGGAGAAATTGAATCTTTTGACCATTGATTAAACTTTGTTCCCTTGTTCTTTAAAAACTCGATGGCGATTTTCTTAGAATTAAAAATTTCGAAAATTGGAAGTATATATTTCTCTATATTTTCTGTGATTTCAAGAATTGATTTTTCATAAGACAATCCTGCTAAATTCCATTCTTTCCAATTATTATAGGGCATTAAATACCCTATCTGATTTCCAAAAATTAATCCCTGAGCATATTCATTTTTAGTTTGCTCTATCTGCCATTTCTTTAAAATTTTAGAATAGATAGTAATATGAGGAAGGAGCTGAATGGATGAAGAATCATTCCTAAAACTCGACTGAAAATAAATTTCAAAATAGATATCTTTATCAAGAGATACTTTCTTAAGCCTTTGTCCTTTTTCAAGTGTTTTGAAGCCATCAAGCTGAGTGGCGATTTCGTTACAGGCATTTAAAAATATTGTTCTTGTATCCATGGATTTCCAGAAGTCTTTTGAGTCAATCAAATAATGGACAAAAATATAAAAAATTAAAGAGCATAAAAAAAGAGGCTTAAAAAGCCTCTCTTATATTAATTGAATAAATCTTTTACTTTATCAAAAAAAGTTTTTTCCTTTCCGGAGGGTTCTGCAACCATTTCTCCGCTGGACATCTGCTTTTCAAAGAAGTCTTTCTGTTCCTTAGTAAGCTTTTGCGGCGTCCATACATTGATGTGGATGAACATGTCTCCTTTACCATAGCTGTCGATACTTGGAAGTCCTTTTCCAGCCAATCTTAAGATCTTTCCGGATTGAGTGCCCGGATCAACGGTAATTTTTACTTTTCCACCTACTGTAGGAATTTCTTTTTTAGTTCCTAAAGCGGCTTCAGCAAATGAAACATACAGTTCCTGATGAAGATTATCACCTTCTCTCTTGATCACCTGATCTACTTCCTCTTCAATAATCACCAATAAATCTCCCGGAATTCCACCAAATGGGGCATCATTTCCTTTTCCTCTTACATTAAGCTGGATACCGTCTCTTGCTCCTGCCGGAATATTGATGGTAATTTCCTCTTCATCTTTAATAAGGCCTTGGGCATTAGCTCCTGCCGGAATTTTGTCAGCAACTTTTCCAATTCCCTGGCAAGTACTACACGTTGTTTGAGTCTGCATCTGGCCAAACATGGTATTCATTACTTTTAACTGAACACCAGAACCGTTACAGGTAGGACATGTTTTTGAAGTGGCGCCTTCTGCCATCTTCATTTTCTTTACTTTAATGGTTTTCTGAGTACCGTTTACCATTTCCTCAAGATTCAGCCTGATTCTGATTCTTAAATTAGAACCTTTTACCTGCTGACGGCCTCCGCCGCCACCGCCGAATCCTCCGAAACCTCCACCGAAAATATCTCCAAACTGGCTGAAAATATCTTCCATGTTCATTCCGCCTCCGAAGCCACCGCCTCCGAAACCGCCATTTCCACCTACTCCGGCATGACCGAACTGATCGTATCTTGCACGTTTCTGATCATCGCTCAGAACTTCATAAGCCTCAGCAGCTTCTTTAAATTTTTCTTCAGCCTCTTTATCACCGGGATTTTTGTCCGGGTGAAACTTGATGGCCATTTTACGGTATGCTTTTTTTATTTCGTCGGCGGATGCAGATTTGCTGATCTCAAGAACCTCGTAATAATCTCTTTTTGACATGACAATTTTATAATTGATTGTTGATAGATGATAAAAGATATTGTAAAGCTAATAAGTGAAACATTTATCAATTATCACTCATCATTTATCATTTATGAATTCTAATTTCCTGTTACTACTTTTGCAAAACGGATTACTTTATCTCCTAAAGTATATCCAGTTTCAATAACGTCTACGATTTTTCCCTTCAAATCTTCTGATGGAGCAGGGATCTGAGTAATCGCTTCATGGAAATCAACATTAAAGCTGTCACCAGCCTTTACTTCCATTGTTTGTAAGCCTTTTTCAGTAAGTTTATTCTTGAATTTCTGATAGATAAGCTCTACACCTTGCAGGTCAGCCGGATTTCCGTTTTTAGCGATTTCTTTTAAAGCTCTTTCAAAATCATCCAAAACTCCTAACATTGAAACCATCATTTCCTGGTTGGCATATTGGAAGAATTCCATCTTCTCTTTGCTCGTTCTTTTTTTATAGTTTTCGAATTCAGCATACAATCTGATGTAACGGTCTTTTTCCTCTGCCAAAAGTTCCTCTGGCGAAGGAGCAGCTGTCACATTGTCCTGAGACGTTGCGTCATTCTGAACAGTGTTTTCTTCGTGATTATTGATGCTTTCTTCGTTAATATCCTGGTTTTCCATAATTCAATATTTATTTACTGATTGTTTGACAAAGAGCCTGCCAAATCCAAAATCTGGACATTAAGGCAGAAAAATGAGTAGCGGTGAATAGTGAATATATCAATCCGCTTCGCTAGTGAATTTTTTGTAGTGTGAGATTAAAAATTGACTTTGCGAAGCAAAAATTGACTATTGACCATTCACTTGTCAATGGTGAATAAGTCAATCCGCTACGCTAGTGAATTTGTCGTAGTGTGAAATTAAAATTGACTATTGACCATTCACTTGTCAATTGTGAATATGTCAATCCGTTACGGTTGTGAATTTGTCGTAGTGTGAGATTAAAAATTGACTTTGCAAAACAAAAATTGACCATTGACCATTCACTTGTCAATTGTGAATAAGTCAATCCGCTACGCTTGTGAATTTGTTGTAGTGTGAAATTAAAATTGACTTTGCGAAGCAAAAATTGACTATTGACCATTCACTTAATAATGGCCAATAGTCAATTTAAAAACTATAGTTTGTATTTTCTATTCTCCTGTAAAAGTCTGGTATAGCAGGTACAGGTTTAAAACAATGATAATGATGGAAATAATCCATACACAGATTTTAAGGAAAGGCTTATTGACAAATTCACCCATTTTGGCTTTATCATTGGTAAACATCACCAATGGAACAACGGCGAAACTCAACTGCATGGATAGAATTACCTGGCTTAAAACCAATAATTCAGTAGTTCCCTGTTCTCCGTAAAGAATGGCAACAATAAGTGCAGGAATTACAGCAATAAGTCTGGTGATAAGCCTTCTCAGCCACGGTTTTAATCTGATGTTCAGGAATCCTTCCATGACGATCTGTCCGGCAAGCGTTCCAGTCAATGTAGAGTTTTGTCCGGATGCTAATAAAGCAATGGCAAACGCAATACTTGCCATAGAAGCTCCCAGAATAGGAGTCAGCATTTTATAGGCATCATGAATATCAGCCACATGTTCGTTTCCTGTAGTATGGAATGTAGCGGCTGCCAGAATAAGGATTGCTGCATTGATGAAGAAAGCAAGCATTAATGAAACTGTGCTGTCTAGGGTGGCAAATTTTATCGCTTCTTTTTTTCCTTCAGCGTCACGGGTATAATCTCTGGTCTGTACAATACTGCTATGAAGATACAAATTGTGAGGCATTACCGTGGCTCCTAAAATTCCGATGGCAATATAAAGCATAGCCGGATTCTGAATAATTTCTTTTTGTGGAACCAAGCCTCCCAGAATCTCATTGAAAGCAGGCTGTGAAATGACAATTTCATACACGAAACAAGCCAGAATGATAAATATAAGGCCACCTACAATACTTTCAATCCATCGGAAGCCTTTGGCCTGAAGTAAAAGAATAATCAAAACATCTACTGTTGTAATGACAATTCCCCAGGTTAACGGGATATGGAATAGCAGGTTCAGTGCAATGGCTGAACCAATAACCTCGGCGAGATCACAGGCGGCAATCGCGATTTCACAGAATACCCACAGAATAAAATTGGTCGTAGGGCTAAAGTGGTCTCTGCATGCCTGTGCAAGATCTCTTTCTGCAACAACTCCCAGCTTTACAGATAAGTGCTGTAAAACCATCGCAAAAATATTGGAGATAAGAATTACTGAAAGGAGTGTATATCCAAACTGAGCGCCTCCGGCAATATCGGTAGCCCAGTTTCCGGGGTCCATATAGCCTACAGCAATCATCAGTCCTGGTCCTGCAAATGCCAGATATTTTCTCCAGAAAGTGGCATTTTTAGGTACTTTGATAGATGAATAAACCTCTGATAAGGAATGGTTTGTTTTATCTTTTCGCCAGGCGCTTTTTATATTGAAATTCATAAATGTTAGAAATGACTAACAAATTTAATTAAATAAATGTAAACAGAAAAATCATAGCATAAAAAAATCCCGGAAATTGATTCCCGGGATCTAATTTTTATTAAATCTAAAGACTATTTTGCAAATCTTACAGACATTTTTCTGTCAGCAGCTCTTTCAGCATCAGAAGCTTTTGCATCTACTTTTGCAAATTGACTTCCATAGCCTTCTGCTTCCAGAACCTGAGCACCAACTCCTGCTTTTGCTAAAGCAGCTTTGATGAATTCAGCTCTGGCTTTTGACAGTTTTACGTTGCTAGCCTCATTTCCTGTTTTGTCAGTATAACCTCCGATTTTGATTTTTGCATCAGGGAAAGCTTTAAGGATAGCCACTAAGTTATCCAGCTGTCCTTGTGAACCTGCTTCAAGTTCAGAAGAACTTCCCATTTTGAAATTTACGTGATCGAAATCGTACCACTTATCTTTCAATGCTGAATCATCAGCGGCGTTTTTGTAAGCTCCGGATTTCAGGAAAGTAATCATCTGATCTTCCATTCCTCCTTTGTAACCTTTTAACATCACTCCGTTAAGATCAATGTTTTCATCCGTTTTAGCTGTTGCAGGAGCAGGAGTTACTGTTCCTGTAGTAGCTGCTGTATCTGTAGTGGAGCTGGTAGCTGCAGAATCAGACGTAGTGGTCGTAGTTGTAGTCGTCTGTTTTTTCTCACACTGTTTCCATAAGAAATAAGCAGCGGCTATCAATAATAAAAGCGGAAGCAACCATTTCCAGATTGAACCTCCGCCTTGATTATTATTGTTATTATTTTCAAATCTTTCTCTTACTTCTCTAGCTCCTTCGGAAACATTTTCTCTTGCTGTAGCAACACCTTCTGCAAGGTTATCTTTAGCAGTAGAAGTTACTGAAGAAACTGTTTCTTTCGCCTGACCAAACCAATTTTCAGCTCCTAATCCAAAGGAAGCCAAAGAAAGACCTGCTGGTAATAAAGAAGAAATAACGCCTTTCTGATCATTCAGTAAGCTGGAAATACCTGAAGCACCCAAATTATTGTCTGCTGCATATTTTCCAACAGTGCCTACTGTAGCTCCAGTCACCAGGTTTAACAAAGAACCTGCAGAGGTATTGCTGACTCCTGAAAAACTGGCAATGGAATTAACTAATGCACTTACTTTATCTCCAAAAATTGAAGACAACAAGTTCGAAATAATAGGATTGCTGGACGAGCCACCTAATAAATTTCCTAAAATTCCACTTGAAGAGGCTTGTGTAATAGCATCCACAACGCCAGGCTTATCTGCGTTATTGGCTAATCCACCTACTACAGCAGGTAATAATCCGCCAATTGCTTTAGAAATACCGGATTCACTTTCTCCAAACTGCGATGCAGCCTGTGAAACTAAAGCGGGACCTAATTGTCCTTTAATTAAATCAATGACATTTAAAGACATAATAATAAATTTTTTTGATTAATGTTGAGATAAAATTAAACAAAAATCCGTCCAAATGTCACTTTTTTTTGAATATTTCTTTAAAAATTAACGATTTTTTTCTAAATCATTAAAATTATTAATAAGCTTTTGCGAATAATACACGTCTCTTAGAAGGTTTTCCGGAAATTAATGAAATTCCTTCTTCTACATCGTCATCCAAAGGAATACATCGGATCGTAGCCTTCGTTTCATCCTTGATTTGTTCCTCTTCTTCAGCTGTACCATCCCAGTGAGCATAGATGAATCCACCTTTCTCTTCGAGAACTTTTTTGAACTCTTCATAAGTATCAACTTTCGTCATATTATCTTTTCTGAATTCAGATGCTTTATTGTAAAGGTCCTGTTGAATTGTTTTCAATAGCTCTTCAATGTACGAATCAAGCCCTTCAATAGAACGAACTTCTTTCGTCAGATTATCTCTTCTCGCGATTTCCACAGATTTATTTTCCAGATCTCTTGGTCCCATTGCAATTCTAACAGGAACTCCTTTCAATTCATATTCTGCAAATTTCCATCCTGGTTTGTTCTGAGTATCATTATCAAATTTCACAGAAATACCTTTAGCTCTCAGTTTAGCCTGAATGTCCAAAGCTACTTCACTGATTTGTTCTAACTGCTCTTCTCCTTTAAAGATCGGAACAATCACCACCTGAATTGGTGCCAGCGTAGGAGGCAGTACCAATCCGAAATCATCAGAGTGTGTCATAATCAAAGCTCCCATCAAACGAGTGGATGTTCCCCATGAGGTAGCCCATGCATGTTCTATCTTTCCTTCTTTATTGGTGAATTTTACGTCAAATGCTTTTGCGAAATTCTGACCTAAGAAGTGAGATGTTCCTGCCTGTAAAGCTTTTCCGTCCTGCATTAATGCTTCAATACAATAGGTTTCATCAGCTCCTGCAAATCTTTCAGATGGAGTTTTTAATCCTTGAATTACCGGCATTGCCATAAAGTTTTCTGCAAAATCTGCATATACTTTATTCATCTTTTCTGCTTCTTCCACAGCTTCATCTTTTGTAGCGTGAGCGGTGTGACCTTCCTGCCATAAAAACTCTGCGGTTCTTAAGAAAAGACGTGTTCTCATTTCCCAACGAACAACATTCGCCCATTGGTTGATCAATATTGGTAAGTCTCTGTAAGACTGAATCCAGTTTTTGTAAGTATTCCAGATAATTGCTTCTGAAGTAGGACGAACAATAAGTTCTTCTTCCAGTTTTGCATCCGGATCTACAATCAGTTTGGAAGGATTGTCCGGGTCGGTTTTTAATCTGTAGTGGGTAACAACAGCACATTCTTTTGCAAAACCTTCTGCATTTTTTTCCTCAGCCTCAAATAAGCTCTTGGGCACAAAAAGCGGGAAGTATGCGTTAACGTGACCTGTTTCTTTGAATTTTTTATCCATTTCATCACGCATTTTTTCCCAGATCGCATAGCCATACGGTTTGATCACCATACATCCACGCACGCCTGAGTTTTCAGCTAAATCAGCTTTTACAACCAGCTCATTATACCATTTGCTGTAATCTTCGCTTCTTGAGGTTAATTTTGCCATTATTTTTTAAAATTTTTTTAACTTTTGTACATTATTGTTATCTAAAAATAAAAATCTATTTTTGATAGATTTTTTTACCAGTATTTTGGTACATTTTTGGTACAGATTGCAAATATAATTTAAATTAAAAATTTTTACGTTATCATGAAAAGAAATATACATAAAAATTTGCTTGGTCTGCTAAGATCCAAAGGGGTATTGGCTATATCAGGCGGATTATTACTTGTGTCTTGTGGTGCTCAGATGGGAGGGTATAGCGAGACCGATGGGGTGTATTACGACCCCAATAAGGATACGCTACCTGAAGGAGTTATCATTAATGATAGCGGAAACAGAGTAGGAGAATATTATGACTACTATCAGGATTCCAATGTAATTCAAAATGCACAAACGAATTCCAGAGAGCAGCAAAACAGATATAATGACTGGAGTAATACCAATACAAACTGGAACTCCAATGCTACAGATTCAGATTGGGGACTTTATGCAGGTTCTCAAACCAACTATTATGACAACAACTCATGGGGATGGGGATCTCCTTGGGGATGGTATGGTGGTTATAGCCCGTATTGGGGCTGGGGTATGAACCGTGGCTGGGGCTGGGGTGCAAGTATGTCCTGGGGTTGGGGCGGATCATTCGGCTGGGGCTGGGGAGGCTCTATCGGATGGGGAAGTCCATACTGGGGATATGGTTATGGAGGATACTATGATCCATTCTGGGGCGGATACTATGGAAACCCATATTGGGGATACGGAGGAGGTTACTGGGGTGGTGGCTACTACAACAGACCTGTTTACAGAAGAAGTGGTATCAGCGGAGGCGGATTCCAGAATACAGGGGTAGGTAATGCAGTGTACAGAACCAATACCGCTAATTCAGGTTTCAGAAATAGTAACGGTGGTTTCAGAAATACCAATAATAATGGTGGTTTCAGAGATGCAAACTCAAATGGTGGCTTCAGAAACAGTAATGGCACCAATTCGGGCGGCTTCAGAAATACCAATTCGGGTGGTTTCAGAAATACGAATTCCAATGGTGGATTCCGTAATTCTGCACCACAAACAAGACCTAATTATAATTATCAGCAACCACAGCCAAGATATAACAACAATAATGGAGGCTTCAGATCTAATGATTCAGGAGGTTTCAGATCCAGTGGTGGCTTCAACTCTGGTGGAGGCGGCTTCAGAGGCGGTTCTTCAGGCGGCGGCGGAATGAGATCCGGTGGCGGCGGCAGAGGTGGCTTCAGATAATTTTCAAATTAATAAACTATAAAAAAATAATGTTAAAAAAATCTTTAGTATTAATGAGTATTTCTGCTGCATTTTATGCGCAGGCTCAGGATGTTTCTGTCATAAGAAATACTGTAGAGGTTTACTCAAGTACTCCTATGGTGGGATCAGCTAAGTTTAATGCGATGGCTGGAGCTAATGGTGCGCTAGGTGGTGATGCAAACTCTTTGCTTACTAACCCGGCAGGTTTAGGAGTCGCTATTTCAGGAGAGGTTTCAGGAACTTTATCTATTTTAGGAAATAAAAACACCAGTTCTTTAGGAGGATCTACAATAGATTATAGCAAAACCAAAGGAGATCTTGGGAATGCAGGAGGAGTAATTGCTTTTCCTTTAATGACAGAAACTGGATGGAAGTTTATCAATATTGGTATTAATTTTTCTAACCAGACTCTGGACAATGTCATCCAGTCCCCGGGAAATAATAATATCGTTTATGCTTTTGATAAAGATGATATTACCAAAGATGCAGCATTGGCGGGTCATCTGTATGAAAGATATGGAAACTTGTCAAAGATGAGTTTTGGGGTAGGTGCCAACTATAATCATAATTTATATTTAGGAGCAGGTTTCAATTTTTTCAATGCTTCACTGGATCAGTATGACAGCTTGTTTTACAGAAATCTGACCAATAATTCCACAGAAGGATTCAGTAAACAAGATACTCCTTATTCAGAAAGATCTTCTGGTTTTTCAGCTTCATTAGGGGTAATCGGAAAGCTAAGTCCTAATTTCAGAGTGGGAGCATCTCTTGAAACGCCTACATTCTGGACAATAGACAGAAATTATTATTTCTATAATGATCCTGTTTACGGGGATGATATGGGAGCTGAGAACAGAAAGTTTACTTCACCGCTTAAAGCAACTGTGAGTGCTGCCTTTGTAGCAAGTAAAAACTTCTCTTTGAACGTAGACTATACGCTTGGACTTACAAAACCTGATTATAAAGTATATGGAGGAGCAGAAAGAGAGTTGAATGATTTCTTTAAAGATAATTACAAGAATCTTTCAGAAGTAAGAGTAGGAGCTGAGTACAGAGTACAGCAGTTCAGATTGAGAGGTGGTTATTCTTACCAGTCAAGTCCTTTTGATGCGCTTACCATCAGCAGATTTAATGATGCTGGTACTGTAGGTGATCAGTCTTACAGCAATCTTATGCTAAGTGACAGAAATACACTTTCACTGGGTATCGGATATGATTTCAAATCATTCTATGTGGATGCTTCTTATCAGAATATCTCATCCAAATATAGTAATCCTTTCATGAGAGGATATATGGATGGTAATTTTGATTCATCTTATTATTCTGCTAAAAACAGCTTCCAAAGTGATGCTTATGCAGTAAGTGATGTAAAAAGTAACAGAAATAATTTCTTCCTTACATTAGGATGGAAATTCTAAGCTTTGATAATTAAAGCGTTATACCATAAAAAGCTCCGGATTCCGGAGCTTTTTTACTTTTTAATGAGAATGAACAGCGGTAGGATGCTGATGGAAAACATGCATCATCAATGCAAGTGAAACTCCTAAAACTACCAGTCCGATTTTTACCCAGTCTATATTATGATTTTTATTACTTTCAAAAATGATTACAGAGGAAATATGAAGAAATATTCCTCCTACAATAGCCAGAAAATAGGGCTGAAGATCAGGATTGAAATAGTTTCCTAATAACATTCCCATTGGAGAAGCCAGGGCAAATAAGGCTACAATGAGAATAGAAGGATAAGAGGACGAACTTTTTGATTCTCCCTTTCTGTTAAATAAAAATGCCCCCAGAATAAATGAAATAGGCAGATTGTGAAATACAATCCCCCAAAGATAAGGAGACATCTCGTGCGTTTCATTGGCAAGAGGAATTCCTTCAATGAAAGCATGGATGAATAAACCTACCATTAAGGCAACGGGAAGGATATTATGTTCACTATGATGATGGAAGTGTCCGTGTTCAAAACCTTTGGTAAGTGCTTCCAGAATCATCTGAAGAAGAACTCCTCCGATGACGAATATCCCAAGATTACTGCTTCCGGCAGAGGTATACACCTGAGGGAAAACTTCATTGAGACAGATCGTAATTAAAAAACCGGCACTCAATATCAAAAGATTTTTAGCCAGTTTTTCTTTTTTACCAAAGTGTTTTCCCAGAAATACGCCTGTTACGACACTTAAAATCAGTAAAAGTACTGTTGTCATTATTTTTTCTTAAATAAATTGATACAACGTGGGGAATTTTCTTTATTAAATTCATTCAGCTGATAGTCTCCCCAGATTTTTATTCTTTCAAAGCCACATTCAGAGGCATAGTTGTGAATGGCTTCTAATGTATGAAGCTTTACCTTTTCAAAAAAATGAAACGGTTTACCGTCAGCTTCAAAACGGATATCTTTGATGACATGCCTGCTTTCGATTTTTTTCAGGATCCTGAAATCAATATCACTGCGTGTGACTGTTGTTTCAGGGATCAGTGTATTTCTTACATACGCTTCATTCAGATAATCAAGGACAAAATATCCTCCGGGCTTCAATGCATTATAAACCGATTGAAATACTTTTTTATCATCATTTTCATTATCAAAGTACCCAAAACTCGTAAATAAGTTGAATACAGCATCCATAGGATCTGCATCAATTGGGTTTCTCATATCATGAACTTCAAAAATCAGTGTTTGATTTTCATACTGTTTATCAGATTCAATACTTTGTCTTGATAGGTCAAGACCCAAAACATCATACCCTAATTTATTGAGGAAAACAGAGTGTCTTCCCTTTCCACAGGCAAGATCTATGATTTTCGACTGAGGCGGAAGCTGAAGGTCCGCAGTAAGCTTTGTAATGAAGTTTTCAGCTTCAGTATAGTCTCTGTTGCTATAAAGCAAATGATAATAAGGGGTATCAAACCAAGATTCAAACCATTCCATAATGCAAAAATAACTAAATTTTACTACATTTTAGATGATGTTGTATTACAGTAAGTTATGATTTTTGTATAAGGTTGATTTGTAGTGTTTTTACTGAGTTTTTTACTATTTTTTTACTACAATTATATTGCAAATATAGAAAAAGAGAAATGAAAACCACACCATATTGATAGAGCACCTTGATAAATTCATAACAAAATTGTGGATAAAATTTAATATAGAATAAAGCCACTCTTTAAAGAGTGGCTTATTTAATAATGTATAAGATCTAGTCGGACAATTTTTTTTAATTTATTATATCATTATCCAGGTAAAAGACAATATCATATTTACCTTTCAAAATATTCGGAACATTTTCTTCGTCGTTATATTTTTTAAGCAGTTTGATGGACTTTATTATAGAATTCTTTGCGTCCTCTATTGTTTTGCCGCCACCATATAATCCTTCTACATTTTCTGCATAAGAGTTATACCAATCCGGGGTTTTTTCAATTATAACTTTTATAGTACACATAAGCATAAATTTTGATTTTTAATAATCAAGTTTTAAAACAAGGGGCTAATTAAAGCCCCATCTCCTTGATGATCTTTCTTTCAAGACCTTTACCGACTTCCTTTGAACCATGAAATGGTACAGGGTAAGTTTTTCCATTCTTCGCATAAATGTAGTGACTTCCATCAGTTCTAATGTGAAGCCATCCATTTTTCTTTACCATACGGTGCAATTGTCTCGACTTCATTGATCGCTTCTACATTAAGAAGCAAATTTAAACATTTGTATTTTATACAGCAATTATTGTATGCTAATTATATTTTCAAAGTTTTACTTATCTGCATAAAAAAGGCCCCGTTTGGGGCTTTATTTTTACCAGTTGTTGGTTGTTTCGTGTTTTTTGTTCATAGCTTCATTTAATGAAGAAATCAATCTTTCAGCAGTTGTGTTTGCTAAATCTTTAACTTCTCTCCATCCTTTATTAGGTTGTTTTGGATGCTCTTTATCTTGTGTTAAAAGGCCATATGAAACTAATCCACCGCCTCCGGGACATCTTGTTCCTTCATGGATAAATGAATGGAAGTTATACTTATATCTTCCATCCTTTACATATATATTTATTTTATAAGATATATATCCTGTTGCACATAAGGCTCCAAAATAGAAACCTCTAGGCTCATATCTGATAGCTCCATTCCCGGAAATCTCTCCCAAATTTTTATCGTCAATACTCATTACATCCTTTTCACTATGAAATGTGTCTGCGTACCAGCTTCTAGCCCTATTGTATAGTTCATCTTTAGTTGTTAAAGAATCGACTTTTACAACTTCTTCATATTTTAGTTCTTGAGAGAAACTAAAAATTGAACTTGTTAATAAAATTAAACTATATATAAATTTCATATATTTATTTTTTGTCAACATCTGAAAGTAAAGCAAACCATTCTAAAATACTTAAAAAAGGAGTAACAACAACTTTGGTAGAATTAACTTTTTGAAAAAATATTGCAGTGTGTCTTTCTGGTATTTTACCTAAAAAATTAACTGTTATTTTATAATCGCCTGATTTAAATATTTTTTCTTTTACATCTGCATTTTCATAATCATCAAATACACTTTTATAAAAGGCATACATTGTTTCTGGCTTTTCATTTAATATTACAGCTTCAGGAATTTTTAATTGCTCATAAGAGTTATCAATGAATGAAAAAACATAATAATCATCATTTATTTTTTCTAATGTAATTTTAGTTTTGGACATTCCAGACTGTATACTCCCAATCTCTTTCCTATTACTCTTAACTTCTGTCATCTGACTTGAAAATAAACTAAAAGTCAATAATAAAAAAATACATAAATTTTTTTTCATGATTAAATTTTTTGCAAATATAAAAATTAAAAAGATTTCACATTTTACGGAAACCCGTAATGTATTATCAAGAAAATTTATAATATTTGAAAATATTTATAACACACTAAACAATGTGTTAAATAAAATATTATATTAGCATTTCATGAAAAAGTGATATAGTGTAGTAGTTGTCGTTTTAGAATTGTTATTTTTGCAATGAATTAAAAAACAGTTATCTATGAAGACAAAACTAATTATTTTGACTGCTGCAGCTGCAGTTTTACTTTATTCATGTTCTGACCGTGATGATGAAGCGAGACAGGAAGCTATAGAAAAGGTCAAAAACAGTAACCAAAACTTTAAGTTAAACAATTCTGGACTTCAAAGCCGTGAAGGCGAAGATGCCGTAACGAATGATACAATCATTATTCGAAATGGTTTGGCAGAAGATCCAGTAACCAATACAGATCCAATTGATGGAGGAGATCCGAAAGACGTTCCTATCCCGCCTAGGAGGTAATAGAGTCATTAATTACATAAAATATAAAGTAAGTAAGCACAAATTAACTTACTTGAAAGTTTTAGGCTCGGTAATAGTAATATTATCGGGCTTTGTGCCTTTTACTGATAATATATGGTCTTGGATTGATCCAAGTTTCAATGATATGCTTGATGGTAGGGGAGTAAAACTAAGATCAGATATATGGATTGAAAGTCTTTATGTTGCTATAGCGCTATGTTGTTTAGGAAGATACATGCGAGCATATATACATTGTTATATTTTGCCAATATATGCATCATTGTATTCGTTAACAATGTACGAATTAATGAGGTTTGGTTATGAAATAGATCCGGATTGGTGGCACAGGCTTGGGTTCTTGATAATGCTTATTCCAGTGTTTTACGTTATATATCGATTAAATGAACACATTAAGGATCTTATCCGCCTAGATGAGATTCAGTTTAACACGATTGAACAAATAGCAACGAAAAATAATGGAGGGTAAAAAAGAAAACAGGAAAAAAATAATGACTCTCCATTTTAGAAATGAGGAGCTTTACAAATGCGGTCTAATTACTTTTGAAGATTATATTAGTAATAATCATACATTATTGCTTAAGCTAAGGAAAAGTATTTTCTCAGACGAGCAGTCATTTGTTTTATTTAATATATGTTTATCGGATTTAGATTTGTGTAAATTTAACTTTTGTATTTCTATGCTTAGAACAAGCTCTAATTAAGATGTTCAAGTAGTTTTTTCTTTAAATCTTGATCTATACTTATTCCCATCTTCATTGCTATTGGGGAAAGGTAAAGCTCTATTAATGCTATAGTGTCATCTAGTTTATCTGACAAATTATTGTTTTCTTTTCTTAATTCTAATATATCTTTATGAAGTATAGCCATTTGCTCGTCATGTGGCTTATTTTTTATTTCACTACCTTCATTCTTATCGTGACTATTAGCATCAGAAATATATTTTTGTTTTATATAACTAGTTATTGTTTCTAATGTTCTTTCTAGTGGACGTTTCGACTCCCCATTTATAATTTTTTGTATACCAACTGCTGAGATGCCTGTCCCTTGCGAAATATCGTAAGCGGTTATTGAGTACTTGTTTATCAGTTTTAGGGCCTCTTCTAGCAATTCATCTCTTTTATCCATAAAAATAATATTATTGAAAATCAACTAGTTATATAATATATGTAATAAATTATATAAAAAGTTTGGTTTGTGATGTAACTTGTTATATATTTGTCTCAACAAAACAACAACGCAAAGATAGAGTTTTTGTTGGATGTGAAAAAACAGTGATAAAACTAATTTTTAATTAAAATAAATAACATATGGAAAATTTAGAAGTAGGGAAGACAATTAGAGCGGAAGTGTCTCATTTTCTAAAGGAGTTTACAACAGCTCAGGATATAGCAGATGTTAATGCTGAAACTGGAATTAGCGTGTCAACATTGAACTATTTAAAAAGAAGAGTTGGCAATGTAACCGAAGATAACAAAAAGGGAATCATTTCTCTGGCTAAAAAAGCTTACAACAATGCAGAAGCTAAAAGAAAAGAAGCCTTACGATGCAAAAAGGAACTTAGTTTAATTCTACAATAATGAACCTAGACTACCAAATAGCAGAAGATTATTTACTAAAGCTTCCTTCTGAGACAAGAGAGGAATTATGTAAAAAGATTTTGAGTGGTTTAAAAAATAGGAAAAAGACGAAGCGGGAAATTGAGCAGGAATATTCAAGCTTCTTAAAAAACTCTAAATCATTCAAGGATTTCAAAGAAAAATATTTTGCAAAAAAATGAGCCACCTCGGCAAAGGTGACTCGGCAAAAACGAAGTAATTAAAAAATTACCACATCATGGCAAAAGTACAAAAAACAATTTTAGGAAAAGAGATCAAGAGCTTTAGTTTTTGCAAGAAGCTTGATTACAGATTTAACAGAATGCGAGTGATTGGGCTTGTGAGGTTGGAAGGAGGTGAGATGATCCATGTTAGGTTTAATGAGTTTAAGATATTAAATCAATTGGGAGAGGTTTCGGGAATGGTTTTAAAAACGAATCCTGGTTACAAGAGAATAAAGAGAATGATCGCTCGCTGGTTTACAACTTATAGAAACGGGAGTAAAGGTGGTCAAATGCATCATGTTGCTTATTGGAGAAGTAGAGCGGTTGATGGAATGCACAATATCAATCTTTTCAAGAACTCCGGGATAAGCTTTTCAGAAAACAGGTCTAACTTTTTAAGACTAGCATCATGAAAGCTTTATTTCTACTCAAATGCTGGTTTCTACAGCAGTGTGTTTACTTATTAGAATACTTACTTAAAAAACAATAATTATGACAATTACAGACTACCTACAACTTCCAATTGCCGATAGAAAACAAATTGTAACTGAACCGGTAGGGATTAAAGATCAGTTTTGGCTTGAACGACTAAAGACTGCTTTTAAATTTTCTAATCCGCTGGCTGTTTCGCTGCATAAAACATTAGTAGATGAATACTGGACACTTAAAAAATCATAATCATGACGCTATCTGTAAGAATTACAATTGCTAATGAAGGCGGGATCTTCTACATAAATGGCAAAAGACTAGGCCACGATACATTAACCGAAATGGAAATGCAGGTCTTAAACGAGTTCATCAAAGAGTTTAAACAATCAAATCAATAATAATGGAAAAATCACAGTTGCTGTTTCCCGATAAAAAAAGTCTCCAAAAAGAATATTTATTGAAGTACAGGGATCAATTTTTAAAGCTGAATAATCTAAAAGTTGGAGATGAAATAACATTGGACTTTACCTGTAACAATCTAATTGGAAAACAAATTTATTTAACAAGCAAGATTACAACGGGAATTTTAAAGCTAGATGAAAATGGTTTTTTATATGCGGAAAGTTCACACAATATGCCTTTTTATCGCCAAATGGATAATGGATTAAGTGGAAGATCTAAGAGGTCGTGGTTTCAGCGAACAGATACTAAATCAAAAAAATATTTTGGAGATGGATTTATAATAAAGTAATAACCAAAGCAAAAATGAAGATATGGATATTCAAGACTACAGCCGGGGGCGGAACAACGCAAATTCCAAACTGGCATTCAAACAGGTAAAGGTGACAATTCCTAAAATGCAGGATAGGGTTTTAAATGAAGTAGACGGGATTAAATCAACAATAGAGATCGCAAATATACTGGGAGTTCCGATTCACACAATTTCTGGACGTTTCAGCGAACTAAAAGCAAAGCAAAAGATATTTCAAACATCATCAAAAAAGATCGGGCGTACTTCTTACGCTGTCTATACTAAAACAATTAATTAAAATGGAAAAACAATCTAAAACGCACTTCAGAAAAGTGTACAAGTCTGATCACCTTGGGGTGGCAGATCTTGAAGACTATCTTGAAGAGGGTAGAAGGCTTGTTTTCAAAATACGGGAAGTTAAACAGGAGTTAGGAGTAAGTGTAGCGGGAAAAAAAGGAAACTTCAATATCGCATATTTTGAAGAAAACATTAAGCCATTAGTTCTAAATGCAACAAACGCTTCGGTATTAAAAGGGTTCTCTGGTTCATCATTCGTAGAAGACTGGAAAGGATTACTAATTGAGCTATTTATTGATAGCACGGTGAAAATGAAAGGTGATGTTGTAGGAGGTGTTAGAATCGTAAAGAAACAGCCAATAATTGACACTGATCTCACCAATGAAATTAATGCTTGCAAGGAGGTTTCAGAGCTTGGCAGGTTATTCGGAAAAATGTCAAAAGAGCAACAACAGAGATACAAAGTATTAGTAACAGAACGTAAAAAAGAATTAGAAAATGTTAAGAGTGCATGATTTTTCAAATTACAAATTCCGCCCTCATGCTATTGGCAAAATAATGAAAGGACTTCCAAAGCCTTTAACGCAAAATCAGTCAGAAACGTTGGTGGGATTAATGGAAAAAATTTATTCTGGAAAAATTACAGATAAGCAAATAGTTACGCTGGGGGACTTGATTAAAAAGAGAGATGCGAAACCTGAATTATCCGATGGAGCAAAAACATATCTGGACACAATTTTTAAGGAAAAGGTTTTCAATAGGAAAAAAGATATACAGAGCAAATACCTAATAAAAGGAATAGCTGTTGAAGAGGAAAATATCAATCAGTACAATGAAGTAAAAGGGACTTTTCTAATTAAGAACGAGGTTCGATATGAAAATGAATTCTTTTCAGGAGAAATGGATATTGAGGAAGATGATGAAATAATAGATTTTAAAAGCTCATGGGATTATGAAACATTTCCTCTTTTTAAAGATGACGTGCCAAATGAAGATTATGAGTATCAGCTACAGGCTTACATGGATCTAAGGCCAAACGTAAAAAAAGCAAAATTAGTTTATGGCCTTGTTGATACTCCAGACGAATTAATCATTGATGAAAAAAGAAAAACCGGGTGGAAGTTGGGATTCATTGATGGTCTTCCGGAAGATTTAGATCAGGAAATAACCAACAACATGACTTATGCTGATATTCCCAAAGAAGCAAGAATAAAAGAATTTATCATTTACCGAGACGAAAAGGTAATTGCTCAAATGAAAGACATGATTATCATGGCAAGAGAATATCTAAACTCACTTAACACAACATTAGCAACACACTTACAATTAATTTAAAATGGGCCAATCAAATCAAGTTTTCTTCAAAAAAGTTGTATTGCAATTCTTAGGGTTTGAGTATAGCGTATTTATGCGGAAAAACGGAAGTTATGGATTGTACCATGAAAAGCATGGATGGATTGATATTTATCCAAACAAACAAAGACTTCTCATTCGTAAGACAAATACATGGAAATCTAATGCATTTGATTGGATCAATGAAAACTTACTAACAGAAAAATTTAAATAATGGAACTACAAGGAACAATTAAAAAGATCGGAAACACTGAAACATTTGCTTCTGGATTTCAAAAAAGAGAGTTCATTCTACTGACTCAGGAACAATACCCACAGCCTGTAAGCATTGAAATTATGGGGAATAAAATAGACATACTAGATACATTTAAGGAAGGAGATAATGTTAATGTAGGAATTAACATACAAGGGAGAGAATGGATTTCTCCTCAGGGTGAAATTAAATACTTCAACTCAATAGTTGCCTGGAAAATCCAAAAACTTTCCTAATGAAAGAAAAAGACGGATACTGGTCAGGCCGTGACAGCAACGGTCTCTTCAAATGGAATGAAAAAAGCTTAATCAGATTAGACAACGACAAAAAGAAAACCAATGAAAAATCCAAAACTAAACCCCGAAATTGAGGCAATTAAATCAAGCCTATGTAAAGAATTAGGTTACTTGCCAGGTGATAAAATTCCAAACAGCACAGTTTCAAAAGCTCTTGGAATGCTGGATGCTACCGCGACATTAATTTACGCCAAAACTCTTAATCGTAAAGCCAGATTTGCAAGACCCGGAGAATGTCAGTACACAATGGAGCTGGAAAAAGAAAGAATGCCCAAAGCTTCAAAACCTGATGACGGATTACTATCTACATTGGCGGCTGCTAAAATTTTAGAAGTTCATCCAACAAGTCTTAGCACTATGAGAATCGCCGGAAAAGTAGAAGCTGAAAAGATAGGCGGTAGATATTTCTTCAAGCCGGAAGAAGTTGAACGACTAAGAATCCAAAGAGCTATTGATAAGATCTAAAAAAACTACCATGCATTAGTGATGTTTTAGCATGGTTACCAAATTGAATTATAAGAATTAAAATGAAGATATGCCACAAAGAATTTTACGAGACTGGACAGACAGTGAGCCAGTAGATAATCTTTCTTTTCAGGCAGAAGTTCTTTTAACACGTTTAATTATGAAAGCCGATGATTTCGGATCATATCACGCAAATCCCAAACTATTAAATGCGTTTTGTTTCCCGCTGAAGAATATTAGAGAAACCGACATTACCCGATGGTTACAAGAGTTAGCTTCATCCGGTTTGATCGTCCTCTACGATGCCGAAAACAAGCCATTTCTAAATATTTTGAATTTTAACCAAAGATTGCGAAGTATGAAAAGATGTTTTCCGCAAATACCTGAAAACGTGATAATTGAAAATTGTCAGCAAGTCGCGGGCAAGTCGCTGGCGAGTTGTCAGCCTGAAGAAGAAGTAGAAGTAGAAGTAGAAACTGAAGGGGAAGGAGAAAAAAAAGGAGCCCCCACCCAAAATTTTGAATCTATAGAAAATTTATTTCCAGAAGAAAAAAAAGATGAATTATCAGAACAGGTAAATACTGGATCTGAAGAAAAAGAAAAAAGTTCCGCCAAAAAAGAAAAAGAAATTATTGATTGTTTTCATGAGAATTGTTCAGGGTTGCCAAAAGTGCAAATACTTACCAAACTGAGGAAAAAATCAATAAACGCCAGAATAAGTGATTACGGAATTGAAAAAGTAAAAGAAGTCATTAAGCTTGCTGGTGAGTCTAAATTCCTTGCGGGAAATAACCGGAACGAATGGACAGCAGATTTTGACTGGATTTTAAAACCTACGAATTTTGTTAAGATCCTTGAAGGAAACTACAAAGACAAAGACATAAACAATGGAAAATCAAATAATCAAACAGGAGCCACAGGAAATAATACACCTGCGCAACAAGCAACTTACAATATCCAAGAGGCAGCTGGAAGACTTGCCGAAGATTTTGCAAAGGGAAATATTCCTGGAGTCTATCGCTAAATCATCTGCCGAAATAAAGGAAAAGCTTGTTAATGATATTCTTACACTTTTCCAGGTTAGGGAACGACAAAGGGAAAAGGACGAAATGAAAGATACTTGGTTGTTGTTCATCATGGATTACCGCCTTACTGCTTCGGAAATTTTTCAAGCGCACAGGATGGCATTGAAGCGCGAGCTGTTAGATCAGAACGGAAATGAGATTGAGTGTTTGCCAATGTTGTCAACCAATACCACCGGAAAGATTTTGAAAGCTTACGAGCGATACAAACAAAACGATAAGCAACTGGAAGCCGGAAGGGAACAGCTTAAGAAAATCTTAAACCCAGAACCGGAAATAACTCCAGAAGAAATCAAAGCCGAAAAGAAAAAGAATTGGGATGCTTTGGTGGAAGCTGTTAAAAGAGGCGAAAAATGTGATCATGCTTTTCTGTTTTATGAATTCGCAATTAAGAAAGGAGGATTGGTTGCCTTTGTAAGCGACACAGATAGTCAAAAAATCGCGATAAAAGAGAAAATGACACAAATACTCGCGAAAGAAAAAAAGAAGCCAAATTCGATCCTATTTAACGCTTTTGAATTAAAACAGCTTTCAGAGTATTTTGAGGATAAGAAAAAAGCTATGACAAATGAAATCGCTTTTTCTTTCGATAGACTACATGCAATGGCTATAACTCACGTTAAAAACGATAAGGTTTATGAGTGGGTTTCTGAACAAGTAAAATCAAAGAGCCATGAAAACAAAAGTTAACCGAACGCCAACGGATTTACTGGATGATCTTTCGATATTCATTTACAATTTACGTAATGCAGGTTATACACTGATGAATATTGCCCACATTGTCAAAAAGGATCACTCAACGGTATTGTATCACATACGAAAGTATGAAGGGCTTTCAAAGTTCAATCAGGAATTTAAAAATAGAATCAAAAATTTCAACGAAGAGAATTTTATCAAGAAAATGAATTACTCAAAACTTTTAAAAAACAGAACAGGTAATGTGCCGGTATCAGTTTCTTTCATTAACACGGCGCAAGTTCAACAAAAGCAATTAATAAAACCTTTAGCGGGTCCGCAAAACTACAGCGAAAAAGACAGGGATGATGTCGAAAAATGGTTAAGCTTCTGCGCTATCGGAACAACGATAATTGACACCGGAACTAAGATGTTAAAAAATAAAGGTTTGATTCATTCGCGTGATGGAGTTTTTGATTTGATCACAGCCTTTAAACAGTTGAATAAGCACTTCACCGGAAATGAAAACTTTGATCAAAAAGAAATCGGTATTGAGGATTTTGTATTCACGTTTTTAACTTCTACTGAAGAACAGCAGCAGCGAGTTATTAAATTCCAGGAGTCAGTTTTGAGGAAGGGTTAGTCAACAGTTAAAGCATTAAGTTCAATGGAAAGCTCTTTTAATACTTCCAAAGCCTTAACCGCATCTTTCTTAGAAAAAGATCTTCCATCAGAATTATTCAGCTTTCTGCTTAAATATGCAGCAGCGTTCTTATTTGTTGGCCACATTCTGCTTGCAATGTGCGAAAGGTCAACCTTACAATGATTTTTTAAATAATCTTCAACTGTCATACAGCAAAGATATAAAAAAAAATGTACAAAATAATTTGCACTGTACAAAAATAATTGTACATTTGTATCAACAAAAACAAACAATATGAAAACAACAATCATTATTATCGCTTACACTCTATTATTAATCGGAGGCTTGGCAACTGCAGCAATTTTAAATCCTGCTAAAACAGAAATTAAATCAAAAAACTTTGTGGGAATTGATGCGGTAGGAGTAAAACACGGAGCTGGGGAAAAATCAACAATTAAATATCATTAATAACATGGCAAAAACAAGTGCACAATCAGAAACGGAATTTTTATCAACCGATAAAAGCAGAAAAATTCCTATAAAATTAGAGTTTAAAAGATTAGGAGAAAAGGGTGCTAAGAGAACGAAAGAATATTTCTGGTTAGATGCTCAGGGCGCATTAACCTTAGATGATTTAAAAAAAATAGTTGAAAACGCTGAATTGCTCATTAAAGTAGCAGACGACGAAATATAGAAGTGTTTAACAAGGCTGGCCACCTATAACGGCCATCATGGTTATTAGTTTTCCCCGGCTTACGGGTCGGGGTTTTTAACAATTAAAATTACAACGTCATGTCAAGACTTACAATACAACAAGCAATCGATCAAGGATATGAATATTTCGTTTATCCAGCAGATGGTTATCAAGCGTTAAAATCTTTATCTGATTACGCGGAAAATGAAATCAATTGGGAAAATAATCCTACACTTTGCAATAAAGAACCACAGCATCCTGCCGGAATGAATGCGGAAGAATTAAGGGATCATTTGGCAGATGTTATTTCCGATAATCATGCAAGTGAAACTGGATGTGATACAGATTGTGTTTTCGATGCGATTAAAGAAATTGACTTCACAGATATTGCAGAAAAAATTCAGGATAAGTTAAATGGAATTAATTTTTTTTGGCAGTCTGAAATTGCACTTAAAAAGTCAGTATAAATTCACATGGTTAGTTTTTCCGGGTGGCGTTTTGAACCATCATGTCGCCCGGTTTTATTTCAAACCCTCAATTTTTACAAAATGAAAATTTATTATAAAGTTATTGAAGTTTGGTGCAAGTATCCATTTCAAGACACAATCGACCATAGGTACTGCATATTTTCTTTTACTAGAAAGCCTTTTAAAAATATTGAATTGAAAATTGACTCTAACACTTCAATAAAAGATAAGGAAGAATTTTTAAAAGAAAGATTAGGCTTTAAAAAAGTAACTGTAGAAAAAATAAAATAATAATTATAAAATGTCAAAAACTAAATACATTAAAGTATCCGTATCAGAGCGAAACCCTTCTCAAACTAAAGAGTATATAACTAATATGGGAGTTCTTAAGTTCTCACTCGCGCTGAATTATTTTTTTAATATAGACGGTTGGCAAATGAAACCTAAATACTGGCTTCAGGAAGTCCCCGACTATGAGGATGAGATACTGGCAATGCTGGAAATAGTTTGCACCGAATTATACAAAACAGATAATTCTCTTGCTACAGAAGTTAAATCTTTACTAACCAAAATAAAACAATAATCATGAACCTGGAAGGGCGTAAAAGTAATATTTACTTTGATAAAACAGGGAAACAGATCTTAGAAGGTGATTTATTACAAGTTTTCCATTTTAGAACAAAGGGTAAGATCTATTACATGTATCATGTTGCTATGATAGAAGAAACTAAAGATTTTCCAGTTATGGCATTGCGAGCTCATTATAGTATTAAGCCACACTATAGATTATTTCAAGTTTGCGATAATGAGCAAAGAGTTTACTATAATGCTAAAATAATTGGAGAAAGAGATTATCAAACTGAGCGTTTGAAAATAAAACTCAAATAAACGGAACCCCGGCCGTATTCTTCCGGGGAAAACAACAACAATTTAAAGTGCAAAAACAGTTCGTAAAAAACAGCGAACGCACCATGCTTATGTCAAATTTTAAAAAATTACAACAATGGATAAAGATCAAAGAATTCAAATAGTAAATGAAATTATCAAAGAAATTGCTTCTCGTGGCAGGAAGTTTTTCTCTGGTAAGTATGGCGTTTCTGAAATATTTCTAAAGAATGGTAGGCTTTATATGAAGAATGAATACAATGGATCAGAAATGAGTTTGAGTACTAAGTTTGGTTACAAGCCCAAAGGTTGGCCACAAGGTGGAACGCTATGGGGATTGACAAAAGATTTTAAGCAGTTTATTCAAACTGGCGAAAAGTCTAACGGAGAAAATGGTTATGGAGGATTATTCTGTCCTCATTGGGGTTATTCGGAATCAGACATGAAAGCAATTCAAGAAAAAGCAAAATCACTTAATTATTTATAGGCATGAGTCACCAAGAGAAACAAGAGATCTTTGATCAATATGCGAAGAATCAAAAATATGACAACTGGAGGCATTTATTACAAAAAGCTGTATGTGATGAAAATATGAGTGTATCTGAATTAAAAGAGCACATTTTCGCTGCCTGCGATCTCGTACAGGAGGAACAGCAGATACGTATTGCTGAGAATGCGAAAATTCAAAAGGAGTCATGCGGTGATTCAATGACCTGTGGTTGTATGGGAAGATGTGACTATCCTGTAAGTTACATAAATAAAAAATCAATCATTAACCCCGAAAACAAAATCAATTAACTATGAAGATAAATGATAATTATGCAATAAGTGAAAATAGTATATCTTTTGAAAAAGGGTGTACAATTGACTATGAAATTCTTTGGACAATTTTGGTGGACAATCTTTTAAAACAGGAAAATGTAGAGACTATTTTTAGTAAAAGCATGTCAGGATCAGATGCGGTTAAATTTAATAAGAAAGTAATAGTTGAAATTAAAACAATTGAAAGAAAACCAAAGCCGTGAAAACACTAGAAGAACTAACCTGGGAGATTAACCACTAAAAAACAAAACAATGAATAAAGCCGAAATTATTGAAAGATTAAAATACTTAAATGATAACATTGATCTTATGAATGAATCACCGTCTTCATCAAATGATTTAAGTAAAGGGCAAGTTACTTTGTATTTATACAGATATTCAGATAAAGAAAGAGAAGATTTGTTTAAGATAATTGATGAATTTGATCATAATTTACAAGTAGCTAAAAATAATTCATATAAACAAGAGAAGGCTTTACTGGAGAAAAAATTAAAAAAGATTTTATGATCAACAAAGCAAACTTTAACAACCAATAAATAAATTATAAAATGGAAAAACCAAAGGCTATTACCTGGAAAGAATTAAAAGAATTTGTGAATTCAATTCCAGAAGAACAATTAAAAAATAATGTTTCAATCATTGTTGGTGATGAGTCTCCGGCAAGAGATCTTAATGAACCTTTCTTTTCGGTCGGTGATATTTACGTAAATAAAGAAGACTATGAAGATTGTGGAACATTGGACGAATTAAAAGACCTGTATGGAGAAGAATTCGTTCAAGATGATTATTTGCTAACGACAAAACAAGGCACAGCGTTTCTGTGGATGGATTAACCCCGTGCCATCTTAGGGTGGCACTTAAAACAAGAATTATGGAAGAAATAATAATAATAAAATATACAATAGAAATCTTTACAGGTCCTAGAGGAGGAGAAACTGTAGAAGAAGAAATAACATTAGAAGATGTTGAAACAGACGGAATAGCTTTAACGCTGATCAACAGAGGTTATTTTGAGTGTTCTGTAAGTGGGAGTGAATTTGATATTATAAATAGAGAAATATTATGATAGCACCACAAGAACTCCGCTTAGGAAATTTAACTAAAGATTCCAGAGGTAAAATATTAACTGTTTTGGAGTTACTAGAAAGTTATGCGAGGGTGTACACGATAAGAAAAGAGTGGTGGAGCTCAACCTCATATGATGATTTAGAGCCCATAGAGCTAAACGAAGACTGGCTGTTCAAATTGGGTTATGAGTGTAACAAAAATGAGTACTCAATATCCGGACATGATAGGTTTAATGTTTTCCAATCCGTTAAAGGCCCCTATATATTTTGTGATGATAAAATAGCCATCAAATATGTAAAGTATGTTCACGAATTACAAAACATATTTTTCGCCCTTACTGGGGAAGAACTAACAATAAAAGAAACGAAATGAAGCAAATTGAATTAAAACTTAAAAAGAATATCCTAATTATTGAATCAGAGTCCGGTAATTATGCATATGATTATAGAGTCGATGAAGAAGGCCCGCATCCAATAAAATTCATCTGCAAAGGCTCTGAGCTTACTGAGGATATTGCGAAGGGATTAGTTGAATATGATCACATTTTTGAAGCTTATCAATATTACCAAGATACAGTACCAATATTAGGAGATACAGCGTTAAATCTATTCAAAACAGCAATTATAAATAATGGATACTATTGGGATAAACCTCTTAAAGAATGGTTTTATCATAAACGTTATGTTGGTGTTGAAAGGATTGAGGAATCGTTTGATTATGAAAAATGGCAGGAAGCCGAATCCAGGACCTTCAACCCTGATAAATGTATAATATTCGAAATACTATAAATATGAAGCCGACAAAAGATAATTTAAAAGATGAATTACAATTTAGGATTGAGTGCATAGAAAGTTCTAATAACGAAGACCCAATGCTTAACTTATTTTTAGAAAACGAAAAATCAATTATCAGAGAAATTTTAACCCTTATTGATATTTTTGGCGTTCATATTGGATATTCAGAATTTCAAAATAGTAAATATACACCGATTAAAGACTGTTTAACCAAAGAGCCTTTACTTATAGGTGATATGGTAAAATCGAATACTTCTAATGGTTGTGGATTTCTGTATTTCGATGATTACAACAATCAATATCTTATCAAAACACTAGAAGGGACTCACCACAAAACGTCCAGCTTTGTAAAAATAGAGAAGTTATTTGATTATACAATTGATAATTCCAAAGTTGAATGTCGTCCTAATCCTAATAAACAAAAGTGGTAATTACGGAAACCCACAACCCATAACCAAATAACTAAACTAAATTAGAACTATGAAAGAATTTATTAACGAATGCATGTTTTTTAAAAGCAAGGACAAAGAATTGAGAATTATCGGAGCGCTTATGTGGTTTTGGATTGCTTGTGTAGTGTATCTTATTTGGTGGGCAATCAATATGTAGTATCTTTACTCCATGGAAAACTTAGGTAAATCAGCAAGCGATGCAGCAAAAGCCTTCACTGCTTTTCATAAAGAACTGTACAAAGGGTTGAGTATTGATTATAACGAACTTAAAAAAGTTTGCAAATCTTTAGATTTAGAAGAAAATGAAGATTATTTTTTCAAAACACCTGATGAGTACAATAAAGAATTTATTAATTTAGTAACGGTAGGGTGTACTTTAAAACAAGCTTATGAGTTACTTAAAGAAACATATAATTTTTAATGGAAAACATGGAAGAAATAGAAGCTAAATTCATGAACCTTGTAAAAGAGCAATTCAAACGAACCGGTGGAGCAAACGGACTTGATCTTTATGGAGTTAACGAAATATTAGGAACTAGCGTTGAAGTGGTAAGTGAATTAGTTAAGAAACTTCTTGAAGAGAAAAAAGTAGTTTATCTAAAACCACTCAACAAATGGACAATTACGCTGCCAAAATAAAGCCCCTGCATTAACAGGGGTGTTTTTTTGTCCAAAATTTTGATGTTAGATTACTAAATAAAAATTGTTAGTAAATATTTTTAAAAAAAGTTAGACAACTATTGTTTTCCTTTACTTATTTGAGTAAATTTACTGTAAAGCAGTTGGTAATGAAGGAGATAAAGCCAAAGAAGTGCGCGGTGTGTGGTGGGGAATTTATACCGAGTAAGACTACTCAAAAAGTATGTGATTGGAACTGCGCAATTTCTTTAGGCAAAACAAATATTCAAAAGCAAAACGCTAAAGCTTGGCAGAAAGAGAAGAAGATCAGGAAGGAGAAGCTAAAGACTCAAAGCGACTGGTTGCAAGACCTGCAAAAAGACTTCAATACATTTATTCGATTAAGAGATAGAGATCAGCCTTGTATAAGCTGTGGAACTACGAGAACGGATATTAAGTATGACGCGGGACATTTTTGGACTACAGGGGGATTTCCAAATGTTAGATTTGATGAAGATAATGTTCACAAGCAATGTAGTAACAATTGCAACTTTAAAAAGTCAGGAAACATTAACGAATATCGTCCGAGGCTTATTGAAAAAATAGGTATTGAAAGATTCGAGGCTTTGGAGTTTAGAGCTCGAAATGGAGTTTTGAAATTGTCAATTCCAGAGATAAAAGAAAAGATTGGGTATTACCGCTCAAAGATTAGGGAAATGAAGAAGAAAGCGGTTGTGTGATATGATTGATGTTGTTGAATTACCAAGCACAGATGATGAGTGCAGAAGGGGTGGATCGTTGGTTGATGAAGGAGGGTGCTTGGTGTTTTTAAATTCAAATTGTAAATATTATGTGTAATACGATAGTTGTTAATAACGGTGAAGTTGAAATCGAAACACCTCAGGAGTTTGTTGATTATTTTCACAAAGAGCCTGTAAAAGCTGAAATGCATTCTACATTAGTTATGGATGCTTGCTTGTGTCAGGTTGATATTGAGGAGAGTTTGTCAAGTTTGAAATTACCATATGAATGCGATGGAATGGATTATAATCTAATTATCTCCGATAAGTAAAATACAAGTGTTGCTAGTATATGAGATATACAACCTTAGCAATAGTTAAGAGTTACTGAGCGAAACAGGGGGCAACAGCAAAATGACTTTATAGGCTTTTACATTATCGACAGACAGCCCGGAAAGACGGGCAAACGGTTATTTAACTCAGTTGGTAGAGTGTCACGCTCATAACGTGAATGTCGGGAGTTCGATTCTCTCAATAACCACAATAAAGAACAGTGGCGGGTATTCCGCTTATGAAGTCGATAAGGATAGGATCGTGTATAACACTATGTTGGAATAGAAGTTCAGTAAATAACTCGAAGATAGTACGGTCCTGAAAGGTAAATGAAAATATTAAGACTTATCCCATTTAATGGTGTGAACTAACATTTACTATATATCCCATTGTTCTTTTTAGATAGATTTAATGCAGTAGGAATTTTTCATATTAATATTTTGTGATTTGGTGTCCCGCTGCTGATGAGGTAGCGGGGTTTTTAATTTAGGGAGTATGGAGAATAGTATAGAAAATAAAATTGCCTTTATGGCTCAGTATTACGGACAGAATGTGCTTAGAAGTTATTTTCCAGAGCAAAAAGGTTTAGGTAAGATAGATGGGATGTGCTTTCATATTCAACATTTGTTAATGAACGGATATTTGGAGCTTAAGCGCCTTCCTGATTTAACAGATAAAGATTCATTAAAAATCGCTGGAATACTAAAATGGAATCATTACACTGATGAAGGCAAGATCAAGCAAGTTAAAAACTTTATTGATTCTTATTTGGATTATCATTCAACAAATATTTCTCCAAATGAATATTTTGAAGTATTAGACTACTTGCGATCAAATGGCTATGCAGTTCCTTACAAAGGACTTACAGTTGAGCAACAAGTTGATTATTTGTGGGTTAAAATAAACTAATTTTCTATGGCAGAGGGGGTGACAGGGAGTGCGGTGAATGAATTGGAGGTTTCGGAAAGAGAGTACGAAAGCCGAATTCGAGCAATTAAAAACCTGGAAAAAATGAAGAGGATAGAAAGCACGTGGTGCCGTGTTGGCGTGTGTATGTTGAGAGGGGAAATATTAACTAGTTTTAAACCGAATGATGGAGGGAAGAGACGATAAAGGAAAGTTTACTGAAGGGAATCAGATCTCAGTCGGAAACGAAGGGGGAAGGCCTGCGTTGTTTACTGAACCAGCATTGCTTGAAGAAAAGACTTTAGAATATTTTGAATGGTGTAAAGGCGAATTCATTATTGAGCATAAAGTAACTTCAAAAACAACAGGTAAAGGAAAGACCCAGGTAACAACAACAGAAAGTGAACCTGTCCAAATTTGGGTTCGATGGCCTGAAAAACCAAGCATTACCGGATTAGCTATATATCTAGGATTTGAAAGCCGACAATCGCTTTATGACTACTTAGAAAAGCCGGAGTTTTCTTACTACATAAAAAAAGCTCTTCTGCATGTTGAGAATACATACGAAAAAGGCTTGTGGGATGGTAAGGTTGTGGGACCTGTTTTTGCTCTTAAAAATATGGGGTGGACGGATAAGTCAGAAACCAAACTTACTGGCGATTCAGATAATCCAATTGAAATAAAAGAACAGACAAAAATCATTTTTACACGTGGTTTTGGAGATTCCAAATAAGTTTGAGCCATTATTCGAATGGTTGCAATATAAAAGAGGTGGTAAGGATGAAACTAAACCGCCTTTTTCCGTCGCTATACTTACCGGTGGAAGGAACTCTTTCAAATCCTTTACGGCGTCTGTCATGCTTGCTGAAGCAGTATCATCATATAGCCATAGAATACTGTATACCAGGTACACGATGACATCTACAGAAGACTCGGTAATTCCAGAATTCAAGGAAAAGCTTGATCTTCTCAATTATGGTAATCGTTTCAACATTAACAAAGACCGGATTATTTATAAAGAAGAAGAAAAGGAAGAGTCAGAAACTACGCCAAAGGTAGTATTTAAAGGTATCAAGACTTCTGCCGGAAATCAAACTGCAAATCTTAAATCTCTAAAAGGATTTTCAATATTTGTATTGGAAGAGGCTGAGGAGATGCCATCTTTTTCAGAATGGGATAAGATCCGGAAGTCCATTAGGGCTAAAGACGTTTTCAATCTTTGTATTCTGATTCTAAACCCTACTACTAAGGAGCATTGGGTACATAAAGAATTTTTTGAAGAGAGAGGTATTCCTGATGGATGGAATGGTATTAAAGATGGTGTTTGCTATATCCATACAACCTATAAGGATGGGCAAAGAGATTGGACGGCTGATCACATAATGGAAGACTTCGAGAAAACAGAAGAGGCGTATCATCAATATTTATCGACTCCTATTAAAGAAAGAGATGCATTACCAGAAAAAATAAAGAAATGGTATAACTACTTTGCGCATTCTGTACTTGGTGGCTGGCTTGACAAAGCGGAAGGTGTTGTATTTACTGATTGGGTTATTGGTCCATATCAAGAGATTAATTCAACGCTTCACGGCCAGGATTTCGGTTTTTCAGTTGATCCTACAACCTTGGTTAGTGCCTCGATTGATAAGGTACGGAAAAAGATTTATCTACGGGAGGAATTGTATAAAACACATCTAACCACTACGGATATTTACGAAGCAAATAAAAGAGTCGCTGGTACACGGAAAGTCTACGCTGATTCTGCAGAACCTAGATTGATAGAAGAGCTTAGAAAACGAGGGAATAATATCGAAGCTGTAGAGAAAGGACCAGGGAGTGTGTCCGCTGGAATAGCTTTAATGCAAGACTTTCAATTGGTCATTGATCCCGGAAGTATAAACCTTATCAAAGAACTGAACAACTATGTTTGGAGTGATAAAAAATCAGGAGTTCCAGTTGATGCATATAACCATCTTATTGACGCTTGTCGGTATGCCTGTTACAAAGAATTAAAAACAACACGAAATGTCGATCTTAAAAAGCTCGGCAGAATGTTAGGATAATAAAAATTACTATATATGGATTTGAATGGATTAGATGCAGAGGAAATAGTAAAGAAGCTGGATAAATTAAGACCAAACACGGATTATTTATCTAAAGCTGTTCTGCAGTACAATGTGGAAACCCATGAGATTTTCACCAACAAAACAAAATACCCGGATAAGCTGATTGAAACCGGAGAAGGAACAGTCTCACAGCCTATTAACAGAATTGGTTTTGCTATCCAGCAGATGATTGTTGATAAGATCGTTGCTTTTGGTTTTGGTAAGCCTGTTACTTATGTGCCGACTGATACAACCGTCTGGAGTTTGGTTCAGTCGGTTTTAGATCAGAATAAAAGTATTTCACTCAATCGCAATGCAGCACGAGAAGTTTATGGCGCTACAAAAACAGCTGAGATTTGGTACTTAACGCCTGAAGCTGATAGGTTGAGGTATAAGCTATTAAAACCGACAGAAGGCGATGTGTTTTACCCTGTTTATGAAAACGGAGACATGGTTGCCTTTGTTCGTGAGATTACTGTTAAAGATGAAAACGATAAGGAAGTTGAATATCGAGAGATTTATACAGCTGAAGAAAAGATTGTCCTAAAAAAGGAATCGCAATGGATTGAAGAAAGCCGAGATAGAAACATCATTGGTAAAATTCCCGTTGTATACGGCTCCCAAAAGAAAACCGAATGGGATATTGTCCAGCCTCTGATCGAACGTCTCGAAGAACTTGCTTCCGGTCACGCTGAAATTAACGATTACCATGTTGCGCCAAAGATCAAGGCCAAAGGAGAGATAAATGGATTTGCTAAAAAAGGTGAGAAAGGAGCAATTTTCGAAATGGAGAAAGACGGCGAACTTGACTATATGACCTGGAACAATAATACCGACTCTTATAAACTTGAATTCGATAACCTTTGGAATATTATATTCAAACTTACTCAAACCCCTGACATTTCTTTCGACAAGCTTAAATCAATGGGTGCTATTTCAGGTGTTGCTGCACAATATTACTTCATGGATATTCACTTGAAAGTTGAAATGAAGCGGGAAATATGGGATGATTATCTGGCGAGACGTATTAATATCATCAAAGCTTTTCTTGTAAATGTACTTAGTACCAAAGATGCTAAAAAACTGCAAGAACTTGAAGTTGATATTGTTTACAACCCTTACATGATAAATGACATGAAAGAAAAGATCAGCTATTTAATGGATGCGACGGGTGGACAGGCTATTATGTCAGTTGAAACAGCAATGCGAAATCTTGGTATTGATGATCCGGTTGAAGAAATGAAGAGAATTCGTGACGAAAACCAGTATTCAGCGGAAACAGAGAATTCTAATACGTTCGGGGTATGAAAAAGAAAACTATAAAAATTCCGATTTACTTTGGTGATTTAACCATTATTCATTCTGATGGATGGGAGGAAGTTAATAAGAAATATGAAAAACAAAGTGATTGGTCTTCACCTCTTGACAATGGTTACGAAGCATGTGTATTTCCAGCACATTACAAAAGTGGATATACTCAATATGTCGCAGCTTTTAAGAGAATTCCAAAAGGATCAACTATAGCTCATGAATGTGTTCATCTGGTTAATCATGTTTTCCAAGATAGAGGATTGATTCTTGATATGTACAATGATGAAACACAGGCTTATTTAACAGGATGGTTTTTTGATCAAATAGAAAAATTCTTTAACAATATTGAAAATGGAAAGTAATAAATCAGGTTTTGAACCGAAAAATATTTGGATTGCTCGAAGAAAAAAGCAATTGAGATCAGCAATAATAGATCTGCTTAATCAGTATCATGAGGTGCCGAAAGAATGGATTGATGAATATAATAATCATACCATAATGTCTGGTAGCATTATAGATACGATAATAATTATTAAAGAATCTTCAACCAACTGCTACGAAGTTCAATTCGGAAATGGCAAATCGGGATCAATAGTATACAGTGAATTAGACTATGAATTTCAATTGTTTGAAGCGACGAGCGAGGTTGAGCAAGTTATACTTTGCAGAAATAAAGTGGGACTAACCAAGGATAAATCTTTTGTCCAAACAATGATCGATTGGTTAACAAGTATTGGGTTTATAGTTGACGTAGATAATGGACTTCGACAAACAACATAGAAAAAGAGTAGAGCAGTACTTAAGACGAGTTGAAAAGCTTTTTAATGACCTTGTAGAAAGTATTGTTTTTTCATCCCTTCCATCAACTTTAAAGGAGGGGCTTTTTCAGTTTCGTAAATATCCAAAGATTACAAAGTATATCGAAGATGTTTTTAATCAGTTCAACTCGGATTTGCGTGAATTGATAACGGTTTCAACAGCTTACTCTTGGAATATTGGAGATTTGAAGAATGACGCTTTAAAACTTGCGACACTCAATAGTATTTCTGGTAAAATTCCTGCGAACATACTAAATAAACTCAAAGAAGCTCCTATGCCTCGTAATGCTGAAGCTTTAAAGGCGTTTCAAGAGCGTAAGATCGGTAAATTTACCATTTCGGACAGAGTATGGTCAATTACCCAGAACACAAAGAAAGAACTGGAATTTGCACTTGATTTGGGACTGTCAGAGGGTAAGAGCGCTCAGCAATTAGCCAGGGAAATTAAAAAGTACCTGAGAGAACCTGACAGGCTATATAGAAGGGTCCGGGATAAGCATGGAAACCTGACTTTGAGTAAAAACGCTAAGGCCTACAAGCCGGGACAAGGCGTATATCGTAGTAGCATGGCTAATGCCGTCCGTTTGACCAAAGAGGAAAACAATCTTGCTTATCGAGAATCTGATCAGTTACGTATTATGCAGAACAATGATATAGTGGGCTATCAAATTCAGCTGAGCAATGCTCATAAAATCGTAGACATCTGTGACGATCTTAAAGGTTTCTATCCTAAAAGCTTCATTTGGAAAGGCTGGCATATCGGATGCATGTGTCAGCGGTTCACGGTCCGAAAAACAGACAAGGAAATCATTGATGAAATAAATAAAGGGCTTAATTTACCGCCGGAAAGATCTGAGAATTATATTTCTGATGTTCCAGAACAATTCAAAACATACATGGAAGAAAATAAGGCAAAAATGGAAGGTTGGAAAACTCAGCCGTCTTTTATGGTGGATAATAAAGCTTATATCAAATAGAAGTGTTAAATTTGCACTGTCGTTGCAGGTGGTTTTCTACTTGCTTCAGTAAAAAATGAATAAAGTGATTACATTAAGTTGTGGTCACTTTTTTAATTGATTTACGTACCTTTACTATTAAGTTCAAAAATATAAATAATGTATTCTGTTTACGAAACAAAATTAGATAAAGCCAGAGAAGAAATTGCTGATTTAGTTCACAAAATAATTTCCGCTTCTAGAATGAATTATTCAATAGAAGATTATAGTAAATTCAAAGATGAATTTATTAGACTCAAAAAAGAATACGCTGAAGGGCTTAAAGAAGAATTAAGTGTTGAAAGTGATGAAATCACAAAAAGAAACTTTACTAGACTTCAGGAATTCTATAAGAAAAATATCGCTGACATCGACAACACACATTTAAGAACATTAGAATCATCTAAAATATATTTTAAGTAGATGATCTCACACCATGAACACAAACTATATGATGAATTAACGGAAGGATGTAATTTTATGCCACTTCCGGACAAGCTTTTAACAATGGTTGAAAACTGCAACCTTACGGGAGTAATTCACCCGGAATTCCCGTTTATCTGCTATCATTTTCATTCGTATTCATACACGAAGCATCAATATGAAATGCTATGTAATTTTCATGTGAAATTGCTTAATAAAGTTCAGCAGCATAAAATGTTATCAGATAACGTGGCAAATACATTAATCGTTCTACGTGAACCGTTAGCGCATTCGGGACAGCTAGAATACGAAGCTAAAAACATCGCTTACTGGAAAGACATCGTGGAAAACACTCCTGAAATAAGATTTAGATCAGAATTTATTAAATATTTGGGTTAAAATTATTTAACAAATGCTTCCGTAAGTAAAAGAAATTTATTATATTAGAGCTAGTGACGATTTTGTCTCGAAATAAATATCTAGTAAATGGAAAAATTGATTTATGATTATATAAAGGATATAATCGATGCGGAAGGGAGAGAGAGCTTTCCATATGATGAAATTGAAAATATGTTTCATTTTAATTTTAAACAATTTCAAAGCTTGGCAAAAAAAGCAAGAGATTATGACCTTCGGGCGAGGGTTACAAAAGATACAATTTTCTTCTTTAATATTTAACAATTATAACCTTCTTAAATTGAAGGTTTTTTTATATTTGCTAAAATTAACCAATGAATAGAATTAAATTTAAATCATTTAATGAGGTTAAAGATTTTTATAGAGTCAAAACTTCACAAACATTTAGTAATACATTAAGAAGAAAAAGTCTGGATGTTGACACAATAAAGCATGACGATATAAATACATTAAAGTCTAAATTAGATGAAATTAATTTATTATTAGATGATAAAGATTTTATAAAAAGCAAAACATTTGAATTTAGCTCTTGGGAAGACTTTGAAATTATTGACGAGCAAATAAGTCCAACTACTCTTAATTATAGTATTACTAGTTACTTAAATGCGCACAAGCAATTTATAATAGAACGAATTAATCAATTGGAGCAGGCGTCAGCAGTCGAGACCATTAAGGATCTAGTAGAAGAGTTGCCTGAAAATGAAATTAAAAGCAACATTAAGACAGAGATTGAAGAACTGCAAACAAAGAATGCAGAACTACAGAATAATAGAGCTCTTGAGAGGGAGAGGGTTCAGGAGGAGATCGAGTTTGACAAGCATAAAGCTGAAATGTTTGAGAAACGCTCTAATGTATTTCTAAAATTTATTGATAGGGAGTCAATGGCGTCGATTGTAGGTTCACTCTTGCTTTTATTGATGGGAATATGTTTACTAGTTATGATGTTTCTTCAAATAGAGCCAATTAAAATTGTGGAAAGTGCTTTTCTTCTAATACTTGGATATTTTTTCGGACACTCTAAAAGCAATAAATAAAACAGCTGCAAGTATCAATTATTTATTTTAGACTGCAAAAACTTATTGTGTTCATCCAATATATCTAGTACGTTTTCTTTTGTTTTTATCTTGTCTCCGTTTTTCATTGAAACTGTAAAATACATTTCATCGATGCTTGCCAGATAATCAGAAGTTATTGATGAAATCTCTCTAACATCTAACATCGTTGTACTTGCGCCATCTTTTATAATGATAAAATAGTCTTTATTCATATTTATTATTTATTTCAAAGTTAACTTTTTTTCTTGTTAAAAACCGGATAGCGTTCATCGTTGTAATCTGGCTCTGTTTTTCCTCCTGGTTTTGGGTTTAAATATTTTACCTCAATATGCATCGGAATATCAGTCACATCAAAATTATTCAAATACTCTTGAAGGTCTTCTTCGTTATCAAATACAGCCTCTGTATCTCTATCGGCAAAATCGCCAATTATAAGCATATAGATTTTCTTTTCCATATTTTAGTTTTTAATTGTTAACTCTTTTCCTTTAAGTGCGAAAAATAGGTTTTGGAGTTGGTGGACGTATTTAATCACAGTTTTTTCATCAAGTAAACCAGATCCCCATTGTGAATCAAATCCGTTAAACTCTATTTGTAGTCCTTCAAGTCTAAAACATGGATAGTCAAGTACTTTTATAAAGCCAAACTTCAGCAGCCATTCCTCAGTTAATGGGATGGGTAATGCGTTTACCTCAGTACCTAGATTGAGACTTACTATATTTCTTACAAATCCATTGTATTCAACAAAATTTCCAATTCTCAGTTCACTTGCTTCCATATTAATTCCTTTGCACTTTTTTTAACATAATTCTATCGGAAAGATCTTTCATTTTATAACCAAGGGTATTAACTTTATGCGAAGACATAAAACCAATCTTTTCACTAAAATCAAATACCGTCTTTTCGAAGTTCTCAATTTTTCCCGGAAACCCCAATTGTTTTAAACGCATTATGTCATCAGGCCCTAATCCGTTTTTCTTAATCTGCTCTTTCACTTGAATCAGTTCTAGGAATTCACATCCCAAAGCAAGCGAAATTTCCATCAGTCTTCCGTTAAGTTCATATTCATTCATTTTAAATGACATTAAGTTCAACTATTTTAAGCCATTTTTGAGGAGAATCATTCACTAATAACCAGTCATTTTTTAATTTTAATTGAACTGGCTCAAGCAAAACCTCTTCCTCTAAATCAATTCTTATTTTTTCAATCAAAGCTAATTTATCAGATGATACCCAATTGTTATATATACTATATTCTCTTTCAAATGGTAAATTATATGATTTTACAATAAATAACTTACTAAGTGCTTCTTCCATTTGTTGGCTCATAATTAATTCAAATTTATAACATAATAAAGAATAATCGTTTTGTCAAGTATATGCCTATTTATAATTATCCATAAGTAGCCAATTGCCTTATATGCTTGCAGTGCTTCTCTATAATCATCCATAGCTTTCTTCCCAATCGCTGCCATCTTATCTCTTTGATCTTGGTTTAACCCATCGAATCTTTCGCTTGCCCCATCATCCATTTCCATACTCTAGTTCACTATTAATTTTTACGAGTTCATAGTAGATGTAGTACCCATTATCTCCTACCTGAGCATAAGCTTCATTCTTTATTTTATCAAAAATTTCAGAAGCTTTTTCTTCACCAGCTAACTTTATTAGCTTTTGTTTTTGAACATCAATTTTATCAGCTTTTTTAATTTGTTCCAATAATCCTGGGCAATAACCCATAATTGGATCCAAAGCAATTGAGTTGCTAATAACGTTTCTCACCTTCTCATCCATTCCAAAACCTTTTGAGTGTCAAATAATAATTTCTTTTTTCGTTTCCTTCCTTCATAGCCTCCTATGATAAGTTCATCAGGATAATATTGACAGCGTAGAAGCGCATAGACTTCTTTCTGTCCCTTTCCCGTTACCTCGCAAAACTCCGATAAATCCATTGTGATTTTTTGAACCATGGATAGTCTGTTAAATGCTATCAAAAGTTCGTTAAGTGTCATATCCGACGTTCTCATACTTCCCAAATCTCCCCTCATAAAAATAATACCGTGGTTATAATAGTAAAATTACGGAATAGTGTATAGAAAACCAACAAATGCTATTGAAAATAAACGTTTTACGGACGAAATTTACGGTAATTAATAATAAACCTTTTAATATGACAAGAGAAACTATAATTGAAAAGCTGAGAAACAAGTATGCAAACTTGGGTCTTGGTGACGATATTTTAGGGTCGCAAGCAGATTTAATTTTAACCGGAAGTCCAACTGATGAAACAATTGATGGAGTAGTCGATGGCGTAGGGGGATTATTAAAATCTATTCAATCAAGCTTGGATAAGGCGAGGCAAAAGCCGGATCCTGAAAAGCCTAAACCAGTTACGCAGCCAAACCCGAATCCAGAACCTAAACCAGGTAATCCAGATCAAACTTTGGCTGAGCAGGTTAAGGCACTTACGCAGTCAGTTCAGGCCTTAGTAACCAAAACAGCCACCGACGACAAAAAAGGAAATCTTGTAAAAGCACTTGCTGCGAAAAACATTCCGGAAAAGTACTACAACAAGTTTTTGACAACCGTCGATTATGGAGAAGGCTACTCTGAAGAAGACACAGTAAAATCTATGGAGACTGAATTTGAGGAATTCAAACAAGCTTTTGCAACAGAAGGGGCTAAAGGAGGTAATCCACCTATCGGAACCGGAGGAACGGAACAGCAGGGCCAAGCGTTGAAAGACATTGAAAGGTTAGCTTAAAAACAAACAGACAAAAAATGAGCAAATTAGGATTTAAGAGAACGGAAGTAGCAGGGGATAAAACAATCTTTGCTCACGTTTTGGAAACCGCTTTAGGTGGATTCGCTTTAGATATTACCGGGCTTACAAAAGGAGATAAAATTGTTGCAGGGACGGCTTTTTCATATGATGAAGCTACAAGACTTGCAAAACCGGACTCCGTAAACCCCAAAGGGTTACTGTATGAAGATGTTGTTATTGACGATAATACTTCTGTTGATATTGTTTTAAGAGGAACTGTTTATGCTAGGAGAATTCCGGCTCTTACAGATGCTTTAAAAGCTAAGATGGCTCAAATCATTTTCTCTCAATCTAAATAATTAACAAAGTATGAGCGTAATAAAATCAGTATTCGGTGAGTATGCAACAGATGGGGCATTACAATTAATCATCGATAAAAGAATGGATAAATTCAAAACTAGAGAATTTACCAAGTATCTGACATGGGATACTCCGCAGGTTGACCTATCATTCAAAGATGTTATCGGCAGCACCAAATTTGATACAATTGCATCTGTAGTAGGAGAAGATTCTACTTCACCAGTTAGAAGTCGTGCGGGGCTTGGAACTTTCCAGGGAGCTATACCTACTATTTCTCATAAATACTTAATGAAGAAATCTGACTATAGAAATTACGTCACTCTTCAAAATATGGGAAATGTAGATGATGATTCCAAAAAAAAGCAAATCATTGATCTTATTTTTAATGATATTCAATTTGCAGCTAATGGTTGTACAGGAAGACTTGATGTAATGTTTTTACAAGGTCTTTCTACTGGTATGATTGATCTTTCCGCAACAGGGAATCCAGACGGCGTTGCTTATGGACAAATTCCGGTAGGTCTTCCTACTGAGAACGTAATTGAAACATCTAAAGTGTGGTCTGATTCTACAGCAACGCCTCTTGATGATTTTGAGGCTGTCACAGACGCTGCGCAAAGTAAAGGTAATGATGCGTTTGAAAAAATGATAATGACCCGTACAACTTTCAATAAGCTGAAAAACAGTACTCAAATTCAGAATATTTTCAAAAATACTGTTGGTAAGGTTCCAGTACTAGTGACGTTAGATAATCTAAATGAGTATCTAAAATCAAATGGCCTTCCTGTGATTGAATTGCAAACATCATTATTTAACATTGAAGAAGATGGGGTCACAAGAGCATTCAGAGCTTTTGCGGATGATGTAATTGTATTCGTACCGGCAGGAAATTTAGGAAAGGTGAAGAATGCGCTTGTTGTAGAAGGTGATCTTACAAAAGTAAGTGGGCATTCTTATGCAAATGTTGATAAAGTTAAGATTGCTAAATGGTCAGAAACGGAACCATTCAACGAATTTACAAGAGGAGAATTGCTTGCTATTCCTTCTTTAACTGCAATTGATGCTGTTTATCATTTGAAACTTAAAACAGCCTAAGATAAATGAAAGTTAGGGATTATTTGTCAGCAAATCTTGAGTTATGGTCGGTTGAAGTGTCCGATTCGCTTATTGATGCAGAATTGATTAATGTAGGATTGAATGGCGACTCTGAATACGAACCCGAATTAGAAGTAAAAACTAATACGTTGTTTTACAATTTAATCCCTAAGCTTTTATTATCTCCAAAAAGAGTTTCAGAAGGGCAGTTTACAATCGAATATGATAAAGATGTAATGCTTGCATATTACCGTATGATTGCTGACCAGTTAGGGCTTCCAAACAACCTGGAAAGAAACAGAATTCGTGATCGTTCAAATCTTTGGTAAATGGCAATTCAATATCCATATAAACTAGAAGTATTTGTCAAAACAGATGCTGTTAAAGACGAAAACGGAAACTGGATTCCCGGATCTGAAGAATGGAAGGACTTCGGTAAGTGTCGTGATGAAGATAGCCTTTCAAGTACCAAAACTATTTCAAATGATCAGATTAAGTATGAATATACCTGGTTGATTCAGTGTCCTAAAAAACTAAAACCTATTGATGTAGGTTCAAGCATAAGGGTAATAGGATCAAAAGGAGAAACAAGGCTTGAAGGAGAAGTTTTAAGAGTAAAATACGATCAATTTCACAGCAGAATATGGGTGTAAGAGCAAATTTCAACATGCCTGGTCTAAACCAATATATCAATGATGCTTTGGATGCAAAAATTCAGAACATCATTAGAATTATGCGGGTTGTTGGTGAAGATGCTGTTAACGAAGCCAGGTCTTATGCAAAACAGAATGACTGGCAAGACGTCAGTGGAAATCTAAGATCATCTATCGGATATGTTATCACTCTGAATGGTAGTATAGTAGGACAAGACTTTGAAAAAATTCAGGGTCCGCAACCAACAACAAAAGATGGTAAAAAAATAGGTTATGATTTGGCGATTGATATTGCTAAAGCTCTTCCGGAAATAGCATTGGTTATTGTTGCGGGAATGAACTATGCATCAACAGTTGAAAGTAGAGGGCGTAATGTCCTTACCAGTGCAGAACTCAAAGCTAAATTAAAACTCAATCAATTTCTAAATAGTATACGGTGAGAAATTCAGTAATAGAGGCCAAACAGTGGATTTATAATGAGTTGAAAAATGGAGGTGTTGGTTCTATTATCACAGGAGATCTATATAAAGACTTTAGACCGGCCGGAAGTACCAAGGAGGATATTGTCGTGAATGCAATCATTCTCAACAGTACTTTTTTCCAGACCGGTGCATTCAACGTGAATTGCTATGTGCCTTACCTAAAAGTAAAGATCAACGCCATAGATCAAAACGTTCCAAACGAAATTCGTCTAAAAGCTGTTTCCGACAAAGTAAAACCAATTCTGGAAAGAAAATTCACTGACAAATACAATGTTGATATAGAGTTTGAGCAAACCATTATGGATGGTAACGATTGCTATATCAATTTCAGACTAAAATTAAACGCATTTAATAATAATTAAAATTCAATAAAATGGCAGGACAGATTAACAATGGTGTAGCGAAAATTGAATTAGCACCAGTTGCATCAGACGGGGGAATGGGCACCGTCTTTAAAAAATTAGGGGAAACCATGCTTGGGACATTAAAAATCAATATGGAAGATGGTACTACTACCGATTTCAATGTTGAAGAATATGATGATCCAATTTTTACAAGGACTACTAAAGGAGCAATGTCATTTGATTTTGATGTTGCCAATCCGGATGCCGACACCTTGGTTGAGGTTGGAGCCGGAACAAAAGATGCTGACGGAAACTACATTCCACCAATCGGAAATGTTACCGTAGAAAGATCTTTAAAAATTACGCCAGAAATAGGGTTTGGGTTTGATGTGGTAAGAACACTTATTACTTACAAATTCACCACTGATATGGGTAAAGACAACTTGCTGGGTGTTTCAGTAAATGCAAAGGTTCTCAGACCTACTAAAGAAAATACACCTTCGTTTGAATTGGTGAAATACCCGATTCCGACACCTTAATATTTTTCTTTTCAGCGCACTTGCTTAGGTGGGTGCGCTTTTTTTAACTACAAAATTTACAATTATGGAAGAAGAGAGAATATTAAGCGAAGAGGAAAGGATAATTGCAGAAGAAAAGGAGCTGAAGGTTTTAAATAGCGTTGGATTTACTGTTAAAACCAAGTTTTGGGGCAAAGAGTTGATCTGGAAGGTAAATAAAATCCCATTGAAAGTAATGTTTGCTCAAAGCTATAGGTTTTTTAAGCTGAAAATAAGCCAGGAGAAACAGGAAAATGATGATTTCCAAGAAATACTGAATTCACAGTTTAATTCAGTTGCAGATAACGCAAAACTATGCGCTGAAATCATTGCAATTACAATTCTTGGAACGAAATGGAACAACTGGCTTTTCCGAAAGCTTTTAACTGAACATATTTTCAGCAACATCAATTCAAGAGAATTACTTGAATTTACACAAAACGTTCTTTCACTGAACGATTACCAGTCTTTTACGATCTCTACCACATTACTAAGCGCAGTAAGAGTGACGAATCCGATGAAGGTAGAGAAAACGGCCTAAAAACTATTTACGGCCTATGTGGTCAACTATGTCACCACTTTGGATGGACACTCGATTATTTACTAGAAGAGGTGGACTATGCTTTTTTACAAAGAATGCTTATTGATGCCCCTTCATATGATTACGATAAAGATGAAGATGTGAAAAAAGAATCCAAAAAAGGAAAAACCTTCAATTATTCAGAGTTAACCCAGGAGGATTTTTTATCGCAGTTGGAGCAATATAAATAATGAAGAATGAATAATGTAGGAGGAGCTTTAAATTTCAATGCTACGTTGAATTTAAACGAATGGAGGAGGAGCGTGAATGAGATCCGCAGGGATATTCTGGGATTAAACAGGCAGACTCAGCAACAAACATCACAAATGGATTCTGCTTTCCGGAATCTATCAATAGGGGTTGCAAGTTACTTTTCTGTGCATGTTGTAAGAGATTTCATTAATGAGCTAATTACAGTTCGTGGCGAATTCCAACAAATGGAAAACGCTATTGAAACCATTACTGGATCAACTTCTCAAATGAATAAATTAATGGATGAATGGAAGGAACTTACTTTAAGATCACCTTTCCGTTTATCCGAAATCGGTCAAGCAGGTAAGCAGTTGCTTGCATATGGAATCGATGTAAATAAGGTGACGCATGACATTGAAATGCTTGCCAATGTGGCTTCCGGGGTATCAGCGCCAATCGGTGATATTGCTTATGTTTATGGAACCTTAAAAACACAGGGAAGAGCATATACTAGAGATATTCTACAATTCACAATGCGTGGTATTCCATTAATGGATGAGTTAGCGAAAGTCATGAACGTAAATGTTTCTGAACTTAAAGGGCTAATTGAAGCTGGAAAAGTTGGTTTCCCGGAAGTTGAAAAGGCTATGAATAGACTGACTACTGAAGGAGGTAAATTCAATAATCTTATTGGCAAGCAAGCCACAACATTAACGGGTTCAGTAAATAGACTTAAGCACGAATTTGAATTAATGCTTAACGAAATAGGAACTAATAATGAGAATATTCTTAAAGGTGGTATTGATGCTGTTACTCACTTAATTGAAAATTATCAAGAGGTAGGCCGAGTGCTTCTTACACTCATTGAAATATATGGTATTTATAGAACAGCTTTACTTGTAACAACAGCTATTCAAAAAGCCTCAATTGCTGCAGAAGCGATTAAAACATGGATTTCATTAGCCAGAAGTATTAGAACTGCAGCAGATGCACAAGCTTTATTTAACCTTACCGCAAGAGCTAATCCTTATACTCTTATAATTACTGTAATAGGCGCTTTATTAGCAATAACTTACAATTATCGCCAGGAACTTGGAGAACTTACCGGAATTATCGAAGAGCAAACGAATTCACAAAGAGCTCAGGAGGAAGTAATGTCTGAATATCACAGGAATTTCGCCAAAGGTGTAAACGAAACCAAAGCTAATATTTCTGAGCTAATCGGCATTATCAAAAATGAGTCTTCCACCATGGAAATGCGTAAGGCTGCTTACGAGAAGCTAATCAAAATTGACCAGACGTTTATCGGAGTATTAGACGGGCAATACAAAGCTACCAACAGACTTGGGCAGGCTTTAGAATTTGTTACTTCAAAGATTGATGCATTTGCAATGGCGCAGGCTAAGGCTGCCGCTTCCAGAAAAATCCTTGAAGAATCATTTGGAGAGCAATTTAAACGTGATGCCTTAAAGGTGCAGGCGGATTCAGCTCAAAAGGAAGCAGATAAATGGCGAAAAATGGACGAAGATGCAAGGAAAGCTGGAAAAGCTAGTCTAGAGTATTTAAGAAACGCCTATGATGCTGAGAAAAGAAGAGATAAAATTTTAGAACAGTTAGAAAAACAAAGAAAAGTTGCCAATGAGAAAACAGGCATTTCTAATGCTATCATTCGTAGTAATCAACAAGAAATTTCACAAAAAACAAAAGTTTTAAATCAATTAGAGCGAGAAGTAAAGCTTGGTAAGCTTAGTGGTGAACAATTAACGCTTAAAAAAAAGCAAATTGAAAAATTAACATATGAGCTTAATGGTTTTAAACCACAAATTATCCAAACTCCCGAAGAAATTAAAGGAGCAGAAGGTTGGGCGGAAAGAATTAAAAAGCAAATTGAAGAGTTAGAAGCAGAGGCGCAGAAAGCACCAAATCAAGCAGCATATCAAGCGATACGAAATAAAATAGACAAATTAAACGAACTTTTAAATCCAAAAAAGCCTAAACAAGAGAACCAATTAGCAGAAATTTTACCTGAAGGTTCTATTAAAGAACTGGAAAGGAGGGCTCAATTATTAAATGATGCTATAGATACTGCTGTAAACGGTCAAGTTAAACTTAGGAAGCTTGATAAGTTCGGACATGATAAGGATAAAAAAGGTAACCCATATTTTACCGGAGAGACAATTTCAACAGAAGATGCATATAAGAGACTTCAGCAACTACAGGACGAGATAGATTCAAAAAGATACAAGTCGAATAAAGATAGACTTGATGAGACTAAAACTCAATTCGAAAATTACTATTCCATTGCATCTTATTACGGGAAAGAAATAGCTGATAAACAATATGCTCCTCTAATTAGTAAATCAAAAAATTATCTTAAATATGTTGATGGCGAGGTAAAACTTCTAGAAACTAGATTGGAAACTGGTGAAAAACTCTCCAAATCTGATCAGGAGTATTTAGTTATGCTGAGAAAGGAAATGGATTCTTTGAACGGTTTTGAAGAACCAATCGAAGCGTTTAAACGTGAATTCGAAAACACTTTGAAGCTAATGCCGTCGTACGTTGACCAGTTAGGCGCGATTGATAACGCGATTGATGAAATTTACAGAAAGTCTGGGGGAAGCAATATGGGGCTTTATTTGTCTCAAAAAAAATACCTGGAAGAAACAAAAAGAGGGGTACTACAGCAACAAAAAGATTTATATACTCAATTTATAGCAGGGCAAGAAACCTTTGAAGAAAAAAAACTTCAGATAGAAAGAAAGTACAATAACATACGATCTCAGCTGGGTGAAAATACAAGCATATCTGATGGAGAGAGATTGAGATTACTTGACGCTGCGGGGAAATCCGAAGCGAAAGAATACCGTGATGCCTTTGTATCTGTCTTAGAGAAGTCAGATATGTTTGAAAAGGTTTTTGGAAATATTGACGCTCTTACCAAGAAAGAAATATCTAAATATATACCGGAACTTGAAGCTAAAATCAATGAATTAATAAATCTAGGCGCGCCAACTCAAGAAGTTGAAAAGTTTATAGGAGTACTTGAAAAGCTCAAAAATGCATCAAAGGAATCTGGTCCAATAAGAAAGCTAATTGATAGTTTTAAAGAACTGCGAAAGAAGATTAAAGATGGGACAGCAACACAAGAAGATTTTAATCGACTTAATCAACATATACAAGAAACCAAATTCTACACTGACTTAGCAATTAATTCAGCAAAGGAATTAAGTGAGGCTCTTGGAATAGATGGGAAAGGCGGACCATTTGAAAAATTCGCCAAGGATTTAACACAGACAATCGAAGGGTTAATTAATGCGTTAGTAGGTTATTTTTCTGGTAACATTCAACAAATGGTCGGTGGAATTGCACAGATGGTTGTTGGTATAGTTAAAATGTTATCTACCGCAGGAGATGGTAAAAAAGAAAAAAGTATAAGATCATGGAAACGGGCTGTTGATGAATTGAAATCCTCATACGAAGAGTTACAACGTGTTATTGAGAAGACGGCTGGCGAGGCGCAGTTATCAAAGCAAAGAGAGCTTATTTCCAATCTAAAAGAGCAACAGAATCTTTTAGTCCAAATGAGGGATAAAGAGACTCAAAAGAAAAAGAGGGATCTAGATAAAATTGCTGCATATAATCAACAGATCAATGATGTAAATGTTAAGATTCAGGAAATAGTAGACAGTTTCCAAAAATCTGTAACCACTACTGATTTTAAAGAGCTTTCGCAAAAATTAGCTGATGCATTAGTTTCCGCATTTGGACAGGGTGAAGATGCAGCCAAGGCTTTTGATAAGGTTGTCGAAGATGTAATGAAAAATGCGGTAGTAAATGCTTTACGGATTAAATATTTGGAGCCGGTGGTTCAAGAAATGGTCAACAAACTATATGCTTCAATGGGATTTGGAAAAGGTGACACATCGGAAAAAGAAGCTCAAATAAAACAGTATGAGGAAGAAATAAGGAAACTTGACGAGAAGATCAAAAATAGCATTTTTGGAAATCTAACAAGCGGACAGTTTGAAAATGAAAAGAAAAAATATCTACAATTAATAGATAAACTGAAGGCAGAAATTGCGAATACTAATATCGCAGGTAGTTTTGACGGCTTAACGCAAGAAGAAATAGACAAATTAAAGGATTACAAAAATGATCCTAGATATTTAGCTTTTTTAGAGAGTATAAAGGCGATCGATAATGTATTTGAAAACACAACCGCTGCCGCCCAAGGCTTAAAAGGAGACATTAAAGGAATCACTGAGAAAACAGCCGGAGCGTTGGAGGGGCAGATTAATGCTATGCGAATTATGCAGGCTGAAGCTTTAAAACGGTCAAAAGACAATCTGGAAGTAATGCGCAGTCAATTACTCGTTCAAAGTCAAATTGAAATGAATACTAGACCACTTAAAGGCATATACGACGAAATAAAATCATTGAATTCAAAAGTTAAAAACAGCCTAGCCGGAATACCATAATGAATACAGAATATATTTTAAAAGAAATGAAAGCTTTCAGCCCTTGTAAAGAGGGCTTTGAAAAAGCTTATAAAGATACTTCAATAAAAAACCTTTGCGAGTTATTTTTTACTAATTCAGACTGGGCTTTAAGACAAAATTTCCCGTCAAATGAAGTACTTGAAAAATACCGTGGTTATTATGAAAAATACGGGGTTTACTATAGGCAAAGTACTATAAACAAGGCTGTTAATTTGGCTATCTTTGATAGTGAATCCGAAATAGAATTCATAGGATTTGATGTTTCAGAGATTTTTATTCGTGGAAACTCTAAAATTACAATAAAAGCTGCTGGATATTCTAAAATATTTGTGACAGTTTTAGATGATTCGGAAGTGAATATTGAAAGAAATGAAAATGCTGAGGTATTTGTTTACCAATATGGAGGAGTGGTTAATGGAGATTGTGTGGTAAAACAAAAAGTATGGGATTAAAGTGGTCAATTAATGGTAGGGATTTTTCAGAATTCGGAATTAATGTTCAGGATTCTAAAGGTGTTCTTGATGGATTAAAACCACGTGAGAGAAATTCATATACCTGGGCTGAATACCACGGGAAACAATACGACTTATCGAAACCTTTCTATGAAGCACGTGAACTGGAACTTCAGTGCTGGTTAAGGGCTTCAGATTCTAACAGATTAACAGAAAACTTCAATTCATTTATAAGCCTATTTGATACAAGGTCAACAAAACGTTTTACAATTGAGCCTTTTGGGAATAAAGAGTATGCTTATGAAGTATTACTCAATGGTCCTGCAGAACTTACAAAAGAATTCAGGGACGGAATAATGTATGGTTCTTTCACACTAAAATTAATTGAGCCTAATCCTATCAAAAAGATTCTAAAAACTACTCTTGACACCTTCAAGCTTTCCTACGAAATAGATTCTGAAACAGGGATTTTCTTTGGAGACGGAACCAAGCAGACCGGCCGTGGAAATGTCAGCCTTACGAAAGACTATTCAATGCCATCATATGAGAATTCAGGACTCTCAATTATAAGCGCAAGTGGAGTAAACAATCAATACTTTGAGGTGAACTATACAAATGAAGATTCAACCGTTTATCAGTTTTCTGTAGAGGTGGATTTAGAGTTACCTAAAAATATAAAGTTGTATGTAATCGGTCGAAAGCTCGACAACACATATGAAGCTGTTGCTGTAAGTACAATTAACGAAGGAATAACCGGTAAAAATTTAATATCGGTACTAAAGGCGGTTAATATGGATGACTATGGCAAATTCATTTATAAAGTTTTGGATTCAGACGGAAATGAGATTCCTGGAATAGAATACGTTAATCCACGTATTGAAACAGCTGAGGTTGTGGGAGAGTGGCAGAACATGTTAGGGAAAGAAAAAATAATAATCATTGCTGGAAATATTGAAGACGTGAAAAACCTTCAAACACCAGCAGAAATAATTTGGGAAAAAATATAAAAATGGCAGATCAAGTTAATATTACAGTAACGGACTTAATTCCACCTGCAAATATTGCTACTATTGACAACACGTCAATGCAAGGGAATGCGTATACTAAAATACAGGTAGATGATAAAACAGCCTCTATTACCGAAGAATTTAATACAAAAATAGCTGAAGTTGAGCAGCGTATTGAGACGGATTTCAAAGGAACAATTAAGCCTACTGATCCAGCTCCAACAGAAGATGGAAGTTACAAGCCTGAAATTTCTTCGAATGACGACAAACCAACAGATCCTAACAGCACTGCGGATTGGGGTAAAGTATACCCAAATGCGGGGAATCTTAGGGCTAAGACTGGATACAACACTATGTTTTATAAGAAAGGTTCCGTTTGGACTAGGTCAGAAACGAAAATGCCAGAAGTTGCAGTGAATGGAGTTGTAGAGGCAAGTAATCCAAATGCTGTTAGCGGTGGTTCTGTTTATGACAGATATAAAAGTCTAATTAATTTGGGCTCAACTAACATACCTTTCACTTTAGCAGCGGGAGGTATTAATACTACTACAGGCGTACCAAATACATCGCAGAACTGGATTAGAACATTACCTATTACTTGCACAGGCTCAACGGCTTATGAAGCTACAGGATATGGTATGGATTCTAATTCATCTGGCATGCGAGTATTCTTCTACAACGGGAGTACATTTTTATCCTACGTAGCGAGTGGATCAGCAACAACATTTCCATTCACAACTCCTCCGACTTGTAATAATTACATGGTCCAAGTGGCCAGCGGTACAGACGTTGGTTTATCGCCATCAACATCTCCATACAATACTTCATTGAAGATTACTCAGGGTTCTTCATCAGGAGATTACATCAAGGCGGAAAAAGTATTTGGAACAATGATAACTCCGCAAATTCAAAAAATTGAAACTGCAAAAGCTACTGATAGCAATGAATTCTCTGAAAAGTTTTCCTTTACTAATCAGGTAGGTGTTATTGATTATAAGTCAATTGCTATGACCGGCAATAGTTCAGTAACACATTTAAATTTTGCAACAAGTAATGAATCGGACATTAGCATCATTGAAGCGACAGTTAAAGATATTGCATCAAATGGAAGTGCCCGGCTAGGGTTTGGTGATGCAAATGCTTGTTTCCAATTAATAAAAACTGCAGCTTCCAGTTCTGTATTTGACGTATATGTCATGAACCGATATGGGGTGACGAGCGTGGGGACTCTTTCAATTGGTACCGCCACGATTCTTAAAGTAGGGGATAAATTAAGATTATTCAGAAGTGGATTAAATATCAATGCATATCTAAACAATGTTTTTGTTGGTAGTACAGACTTGCAATCACAGGGATCTTTAAGTGGTATTCTTAAGGGAATTGTAGGGTTCAGAGACAATACTCAATATTGGCAGGCGGACCAGGTTAAACTTAAAAAGAGAAGATCTCCATATTTACATATTTCAGTTGACGACTCTATAAATGTGTTTAGAGAGTTATCAACTACAAACCCAGCATCTATTTTTGATAATGCCAGGCTTGCGGTTTACAAGGAAATGCATGATAAGTACGGTGCTTGTTTCTCCCTATTTGCTTTTTATCAGAATTCTGGAAACACTTTTAATCTATCCCAGATGCCTGCGACTTGGAAGGTAGAATTCATTGCAAATTCTCATTGGCTTAAGATAGGTTTCCACGGTGTTGACGCAACGACTGATTACACATCAATAGCCTTAGCGGATGGTGTAGAACATTATACCCGGATTATCAACGAAATCAATCGTTTCGCCGGATATTCTACAATTGATAACATGCCGAGATTCTCACAATTCAAAGGAAATAAAGCCCTGTACACAGAATTGAAGAAGTATGGATTAGTGGGAGTGGTAACTGCTGACGATGCACGTACAGATAATTCTTCCTTAACAGCAAAAGAAATAACAGCAGTTAACGCAGCTGACGACTATTTTAACTACGAAATGGGCTTTTACTTTGTAAGGACTTCACCGCGTTTAGATGCAGTTAATGCGACAGCTGTTATTGCTCTATTAAAAACTGAAAATAACAACTTTAACACTAAGAATGTATTCGAAATGTTTTACCATGAGGGGAGAGAATCATCAGTAGAAGGAAAAGAAATGATTGAGGCGATTTGTAAGTACGCATGGGATAACAGAATAAGATTTGACTTCCCTCAAAACAATATTTTGAATTAATGAATAACATAACACTATACAGAAACGGATCTCCTTTGTTCAATTTGATTGAGCGAGGGAAACGTTCTGTGGAGTCTGCAACACTTAACCGGGTTATGCTTTCGGATGATTCGGTTTCGATAAAACTTAATTCGAGGGAAAAGCTGGATATTTTGATCAATGATTACTTCGTGCTCTTTGACTCTGTGTATCGTATCAATTCATTGCCGGTATTGGTGAAAAATAGCAATACCTCATATGAGTACAGTATTACAGCTCAGGGCTTAATGTTTGATATGCAACGATGCAAGTATTTCAATGCAGACGCAACCGGATTTGGTCCTGATCTGGAATTTCCTTTGATTGGCACTATTGAGGTTTTCTTGCTTGCTTTAAAAAACAACATGAAGCGTTTTGCTGGCAACTGGGAGCTGGGGAATTTCACTAATGGCGAAACTAAGACCATTACTTTTGGTGATGATACTTGCCTATCAGCAATGCAGAAGATCTGTAATGAATTCAAAACTGATTTCTGGATTAAGTATGAAAACGGCAAATATGTTATTCATACCGGAGACTACGGTAAGAAAGTCCCCCTGAAATTTGAGTACGGAAAAGGGAAGGGGCTTTATTCTTTATCTAGGAATAATGTTGATGATAATGATATTGTAAACCGGCTCTATGTATTTGGAGGCACAAACAACATTCCAAATGAATACCGGAATTTTAGTAAACGATTAAAATTACCAGGGGCAGATTATTTGGAAGATGCCGGATCAATAGCAGCTTTCGGACTAAAGGAGGGATCAATCACTTTTGATGAAATTTACCCACACAGAACCGGAAAGATAACGTCCTTAGGAGATACGAAATTCAAGTTCTCAGATTCCACAATGGACTTTGATCTGAATGAGAAAGAAGCCGACGGGGTAACGACTAAATATCTTGTTGCTGGGACATCTGCCAAGGTTCATTTCAATACCGGTAATTTGGCAGGATATGAATTTGAAATCAAAAAAGGAGGCTACAATCATACTACTAAGACTTTTGAGATAATTCCTTTCAAAAATGATCAGGGGCAAGGCTTTCCAGATGAAAGTTCAACTGCCTTTCAGTTCGCGATAGGTGACGAATATGTTCTAATTGACATCGTAATGCCAAAAGCATATGAGAGTAATGCTGAAAATGAATTATTTATTGAAGGATCTAAGCAGTTCAATCTTAAATTAAAAGCTAAAGTTTCCTATGACTTAAACGTTGATCCGGCTTACATGGAAAAAATAGGAGTAGGGAAGTTTGATATTGGTGATTACATTCAGGTTTATGATCCGGTGTTGGGTATCGATAAGGTTCTTCGTGTAAATCAAACTACTATTGATTTCATCCAAAGTGGAGATTATAATCCATATCGTACAAAAATCGTTATTGCAGACTCATATGAGATCAACTACGCATCACAGGTTATCCTTGACATCAAACAGATCAAGAATGTAATGTCGATCACCAATTTAGGACAGATCAATTATTCAAAACTCGGATTAAAAACCACTGAAGAGCTTAAGAATCTTGTCTTTGATACGGATGATTATTTCAATCCAGAGAACATACGTCCGAATAGCATTGAAACGAATATGATTTCCGTTGGCGCCCGATCTCAACAGATCAGCTGCAGTGTTGTGTTCTATGTGATGTATGAAAACAACAAGAATAAGATCAAGGTTAATCCTGGAATCATCTACTCTCAGACATTCGACAAAGAGTGGACTATTCCGGAGAATGTTGAAACTATTCCAGACGATCAGTTCCGATACGTATATGGGAAATGTTCAAAAACTGATCAAAGCGGCGCAATTGTTTTCAGCCAGGAACAAATTAAGTTTGATGCTGATGCGAATGATTATTACTTCCTGATCGGAATTCTTCATTCAGTTGTTGAAAACGTGCGTGTACTTTCTATTACCGTTGGAACAACAACCATAAACGGTGGATTGATCAGAACCGGCATAATTTCCTCTCTTGATGGCCAAATGACAATCAACCTGGATACGCAAGAAATCAAAGGTAAAATTAAGTTCACGGACGGTTCAGACGGCTTTACGTCCATTGACAATGGCCTACTGATGTCTCAGGTAATTGAAGTTGGAAATGAAACGGAAAGAAATGCTTTTATCTCTTCCGTTACAGATGCAGGTGGTGAAAGTATCAGATTTGGAGCTGGAGCAGATTATGCGCATAAAAATGATGCGGTGTTTCAAGTTCTTCAGAATGGTAAAATGATTTCTAAAAATGCTGAAATAAAAGGTAATATCGATGCAAATACCGGGACAATTGGAGGTGTAAACGGTTGGTATATAACAACATCAACCTTAACAAGTACTACCGGTAAAATTCTTTTCGGTACCGTAAATAGTAATGGCGACCTGGTAGATGGTCTAATGATCTCTAATGATGTACACCCAAACAGTCAGTACATAGGTAATTTCATTATTAATTCATCAAAAGATGCCGGTAATGTAATAAACACAGGAGCGTCGATTTCGGCATCAGGAAACAACGTTGGAAATACTGCATTAGAACTTTCAGCAACAGGGCCACAAGGAAATAACAACGCATTAACGGTTAATGATGGGTTTATCTTTTTAAATAACATCGGTGGTAATGGATTCAAAGGGTTCAAAGTATATGTGACAGCTTTAGGAGGGCAATTATTTGAGGGTTTTTCAGGACAAAAAACAATTGGAGGAACAATTTGTTATTTCCAGAATGGACTTTTCATAGGGTAAATAAACAAAAACAATCATTATAACTATGATATTAGAATTTATAAAAGAAGACTACAGCGCAATTATTATGAAGTTAATCGTTGTTGGTATTTTGTGGAGTGCTGTTTTAATAGCCATGATAATTGATTTTTATTTTGGCATAAGGAAAGCTAAACAGATAGGAGAAATGAGGACTTCTGAAGGCTATAAAAGAAGCGTTGGAAAGTTTAATCATTATTTTGGAATGTTGCTCTATGCTTTCATTTTTGATGCAATAGTTCCAATTACTTACTTTTTTGAATTTCCCATATCTGCAATACCAATTGTGTCGCTATTGGCAGCTGTTGTTCTTGTATTCACAGAAGCGAAATCAGTACAGGAAAAAGCAGAAAATAAACTACGAAGAAAAACGAATGCTTCAATGCTCCAGGTTCTTGAAATTCTGGAAAAGCGAGAAGATGTACTTCATGATTTATTGTCGAATTACAAAAAACAAAACGAAAATGAAAAAAATAATACTGATACTAATATTGATACTTCTGACGGGGTGTAGGACAAAAAAAATAATCACATCAAAAAGCACTGAAATTGAGCAAATTCAACAAATGTCCACCGCAAAAGTAGAAAGTAAAGTTGAAAAAGCTGAAGATAAACAGCAGTTAAAAAAGACTGAGATCCTGGAACAAAAAAAAGATAATCTGACTGATTTTGAGGTAAAAGGAAAAGCTGAGACAGGTAAGCCGATTGAAATCTACAATATTGAAAACGGTGACACCTTGCAAGCCATTAGAGTTAATGGCAATGCAAATGTTCACATACGAACCAAAGCTTCTCAGTCAGATCATGTAAGAAAAGAGAATAATTCGGAATCTGTCATAGAAAAGTTTAAGGATTTCTCTGAAAAAATTATTGAAGAAAATAACGTAAAAAAAAGAGTTCAGGAAAGAAAACAGAAAACTAAAGAAATAAAAGTAACAGGCTTTCAGGCCGGCTTATGGATTGTCCTGGCTCTTTTGGGAGTCGTTGGAATCGTAATATTTGGAATTTATAAATACTTTAAGTAATGAAAAAACAAGATTTAAAAGAACTATGGGGCGAAGAATTATTTAATGCTTTCGCAGATCATATTGATAATGATGGTTGGTTAACAGAAAACTGGGCTCCTATTTTGGAAGAAAACTATTCCGATTGGGATAAAGACTATAATGACACAGGTGAAAAAAGTAATCTGTATTCTAGGATGTATATTCAGGATTTTGAGAAAAAGGAAGCTGATTTAGGAATATTCATAAGACCAATTTAAAGCTATGAAAACATCACAAAAAGGAATAAATCTGATTGTATCATTTGAAGGCTTCAGTGGTAAGCCTTATCTGGATTCTGCCGGAATTCCCACAATTGGATATGGCAACACTTACTATCCCGGAGGGAAAAAAGTAACCATGAAAGATCCAGCGATCAGCAAAGAAAAAGGCGCTGAATTATTTGCCGCAGTCTTACCAACTTATGAAAAGATTGTCAATTCAAAAATAAAAGTCGCTTTAACGCAGAATCAGTTTGATGCTCTCGTATCGCATACTTATAATACCGGAGGCTCTGATGGGTTATTTTCATTGATCAACAAAAGAGCTTCAGATTCAGAAATCCGGAATTGGTTCACTACGAAATACATTACCGCCGCCGGAAAAACATTAAACGGACTCATCCGGAGAAGAAAGGCGGAAGCTGATTTGTTCTTTGCAAAAAAAAGACTACTTAATTAAGTAGTCTTTTTTTTATCTCTAACCGGCCCTTTAGTGGGTGGATTCTTTTCATCATACAATTTAACAAAATTAAAAGGGGGTAAGATTATAGGTCTTAATCCGCTTTTCAAAACCCTACTAGATAAGTCTTCCCTAACAAATGGAAAAATCATTGCAGCAATATTAACTCCTCCAAATCTTTTTATCTTTAAAGGATCTAGTGCTTCGTAATTTTTTACTTCTACTTGGGCTACGTGTTTTGAATAGTATCTTACTATTGTATCGTTTGTTTTGTTTGATTTTAGAGTGTAGTTGAGATCTAAGGTAACAATTATTCCAGGTAGTTTATCTGTTAAAATAGTATCTACCTCTATAGAAACTCCACCATCAGCTTTGGAGGAATCTAAATCGATTTTATTAGATCTCTCAAATTCGCTTTTTACTAATATTATACTTGATATTCTTGAATCCATACGTAATTTATGCTGCTAATGCAAATTCATTATTTCCAGCCCTAAGACAATATTCTTCATTATCCGTTAAGGTATAGGTGTAAAGGTTATCTTTGTCAATGTTTTTATGATTATGAGTAAAATCTTCTAAGTAAAAATCTGAGTCAAAACCATCTGACATAAAATCAAAATATTCAAAATCACTGTTTTGAACTGATTCATAAGTTGTATTCTCAATTATAACTGCAAAATCGTTTTTTGTATTATCAAATAAAACATCGAATCTAAATTTATATTTAGCTTTTTCATCCATAATTGCCACCAACTCATTTGGGAATGCAGCAATAAAATCATTATAAAGAGTATCTGTTATTTGCTCAATGAAATTTTCTTCAAGAGAGTTAGAATATAATTGAACAAAATGAATTTCGATGTCAGAATTAAATTCATATTTTATAAACACATTATAGCAGTCAGTAATGTATTTGAACTTGTCGATTAAAAATTGAATTTGTTTTTTCATAATGCTTTTTTTAATTGTGACACAACATTATCACATAGATCTTTTGATTCTTCGCTGTCAGCTTCCCCCAGCGAAAAATTCCTATAATCAGCTTTAACTCTATTGTCTTTTAATATTGATAAATCAGTTGTGAAGGCTTTATGAGACCCTCTTCCTAATAAAGATATAAGTTTTTTTATTGTGTCTTTATGAGACTCATTGGTTTTAAATAAATCTCTGATCTGACTATCTGTCAATCCTTCTTTTATGTTGAAAAAATGATTGCATAGTTGTATACAAGAATAATAATAGCAATGAATACTAGAGTTGAACTTCTTTTCTTTACGTAACACCTCTCCTGAATCATAAGTATCTTGTGATTTTTTAAGATAAGAATGTGGCATCAATATTTTAGTTAATTAGTTTTTACAAAATAAAATTTGCACATGTTAATAATTTTGTTTATGCATACTTATTCTTGTTAGCAAAAATACGCAATTTTCGTTCCGATGGTTAATTCATTTAGTTAAAAATATTACAACATTGTTAGTCGCAACAAAACAACAACTAAAAAATTCAATACTGTGGCATATCTTACACGGTTATTGATTTTTTCTATTACATTACTATATCTATTGACTTTAAACATATTTCGTCACATTTTTGAAATATATGTATTGTTTTATATTTCTTATCTGGAGCGAAACTAGTATTTAAATATGACAAAATTTGTTGTTTTTGTTAATTTTTGGTGAAACTACAGAATAAGATTTAAACAACCTTACGGTTTCCCGTAGAGTTAAAACTACAGCCTCTCCGTATATTTACGGAGTTTTTTTTAAGAGACAAGAACAAGTCAAGTTTTTTTAAGTATCCTCCCTTGTGGAGGATTTTTTTGCAGAAATAAAAACTCTCCTTATTAGGGGAGAGCTGAGTGTACTGTAAGATTGTACAACATTTATTATTAGTTAGTAAATGTATGCGTGAATGAATTTCATTTATATGCTTGCGATCATATGTTTCTATTTATTATTGTCGTAAATGTAGAATAAGTAAAATATACCACAAAAATAAAGATTTCATAAATTGGTGATTAATGTGGCATATTGGTTGATGTGATCATGAAAGCTTATTTAACACCAAATCTTAACTCATAATTCATTTTACACTTTAACCTCCTGATGCCCTAAGGGAGGTTTTTTATTTGGTGGGATTATCTTTTTTATAGGCTTCGATATTCTTTACGAGCTTATCCAAAACTTCTACTGCGTTTTTGGTATCTTCTTCGGTTATCCTTTGTGCTCCTGTCTTTTGCTTAACCTCTCTCAATTTCGCAGAAAGAGTTTGTGGTGCATATTTGTCGTTGGGGAACATTGCTTTTGCAATTTGCGCCTGATTTAATATAGGATTCCCTTCGATAAGCTCTTTCAAATTCATATAACAAAAGTACAATAAAAAAATATTATATAAATATAGTATATTTTATTTTTTAATATACTATAAATGTAGTATATTTGTAAAAGAAACATAACCAATAATAGTCATGAAACTAATCCCCCTTTCAGACTTCGTTCTGGAACAAGAAAAGAAATTGGAAAATATACTTACCGAAAGACTTCCGATAATTAAAACGACATCAGCTTTATCTAAGATAATTGATTATGCAAAATTCCTAAAACAGCCATTGAAGCTTGGTATGTTTTTACCCATGGATAAACACGGAGTAGTTTTAGAACCCTTACAATTTTGCTGTACTGGTTCAGATTGTGGATGTATGGGAATGCCTGTAAATGTAAGTTCTCAGGAAGAGATAGACGAGTATTACCAAGCAGAGGATAAAGTTTTGTTTAATGGATTCCGATCTAAACCTGCTATCAATGAGGTTTTTAATGATTCATTAAAATTGACAATTTATTTAGAGATGTTTCAGTTCATGAATGTTCACGAAAATGGATTGGGAGGCGGTGATCTTATTGGAAGCACAATCGAGGCCTTAGCTCATGCAGATTTAGGAATTGAATTAACCCCTTCCGCTTTAGAGGCTATAGGAATAAAAGAGTAGAGTATGGGAAATTATAGAAAAGACAAACTTACTTTATCATATAATAAAGCACAAAATGATTTTGTAGTCGCTTATCCTAGAAGATGTGATGGAGCATTAGCACTAAATCATATTGTTGGCGATATTTTAAGATATAAGATTCCTGATGATGACACATGCTATCCTTATAATTGGATAAAAGAAAATTTTAAAGATGAATTGGAAAAAAGAGGGTACGATATTACTACGTTAAAATTCTCAATTGAACTTAAAAAAATTAACCCCACGGAGTAGTCTCCACAAAATATAAGAAGATAGTATTATGATTTTAGAAATTATAGATTGGAAAGAATATCATCCTAACGGTCAACTTTGGATTGATGGAAAAATTGGAGTTGTGGCTGACTTATGGAAACATTTATATGACGTAAGAGAACAGTGGAAAGGATACGAAGGTAAACATATATGTAGATTAGGCATTTGGACTAAATACTTCGATAACGGTCAACTTGCCTGGCAAATGTTTTTTAATGATAATGGTTATTTTGAAGATAAAAAAACACCTTCTTATAGAAAAGACGGATCGGTAATAGTTTGAACTTTAGGATTCGTCGTATATAAAAATACAACTCATTGATTTGAGTTTTCATGGTTATTAGTTTTTATCCTCGGAGAGATCTGGGGATTTTTTGTTTACGGAAACCCATAATCACATTTAGTATAATTATCATAAATTTACAGCATGTCTTTTATAGATAAAATACCAATGTATCCACCTGGCCTTGTGATAGTTTTTATCATAGGCTTTTTCTGGCTGCTCCAAATTGCATTAAGCAATGAAAGGAATAAATATTCTGAAGAAAAGCTTATCAATGATAAGTTTTACATTTATCCGGTAATTATGATGTGTGCTTCCATTGTATGTCTTGCTTATCAATTCTATTTAGGGAATTTAAATACTGAAGATTTCACTTCTTTATTCTAGAATAAAATTTTGTGGATAACTTTTTAATGCGTCAAGTTTTGTCGCTTTAAGTATTTTGCTTTGCCGGAAAATTGTAATTTTAAGTATGCAAATATCCGGAGTAGTGTTGAAAATTTTCGAGGAAACAGAAAAAGATGATTTCATTGAAAGAATTATCCGAATAAACTCGTTTGAGAAAAATCAAGTTCTGGATATATATTGTTACAATAAATTATCGTTTAGGGCCGGATTCCTTAAAATAAGTGAACAGGTTACTTTTGAAGTAATTTTAAGGGGTGTTCCTATAGGAAAAAAACAAGAAACACAAATAGTTTTATTAAAGCCTATTAAGCCGGATCTAATACTTACTAAAGATCACCCTTTCCCAGATATAGAATGGATACGTAAAGACTCTAGTCAAGAACGACAAAATAAAAAATAAAAGGGCGTAACTTTTTAGATACGCCTTAGTATTCTTTCAGATTAATTTTTTTCGCTTCATCAAATCTAATATCATTGATGAAGTTTGCGTAAATCTCTGTTATTTTTTCGGAAGAATGCCCAAATATTGAGCTTACAGCTTTTAAACCAAGCCCTGCTTTTAACTTGTCACTACCTCCTTTGTGCTTTAAAGAATATAATTTTTTATTCACTTTTAAGTCCTTAATAACGATTCGCCTCCATAAGTCAGTGGGGTATTTTCTTTTTACCTGAAACGGATTTGGACAAAAGTAATTTTCAACGAGTCCAGGAGTTCTACTATCAGTATTAGCGCCAAATAAATAGTGATCAGTATTAGACAAATCAAAATTTTTAATAAGTGTTTTAATGGTGCCAATTATAGGGACTACACGGGTTTTATTATTTTTAGAATTTTTAGAACTAACTATAATTACTTCTTTTTCTAATATAACATCACTACATTTTAGCTTTATCAATTCGCCTGGACGAATACCCATGTAATAAACAACAGAACAGAAAATATAATAATTAAGATGCATATCCCTTAAGTATGAAAATACTTTCTGATGTTCGTTATCTGTCATCAGATCATATTGACCATTGTCAGACTCTTTGATTGCTCTAATATCTCTTACCGGAGACGAAGTGATTATTTCCCACTCAACAAGTTCTGTAAATATGGAGCTTAAATTTCTAAGTACCTTATTGTAATTTCTAGCAGACCATTCTCTTTTATTTTTAGCAGCATCTAAAAGTGTTTTTATATGAAAACGATCACAATCATTTATGTTTAATTTATCATATCCAAGAGTTGTACAATATGGCTTCAAAAGACCAACGGTAAATGAATACTCTTTATAAGACCCTGTACTGAGTGTGGATTTTTTCTTTTCAAGACCAAAGTCTAATGCTTCAGGAAGGCTATATCTAACAATATTTTTTTTTGCTTTTGGATTCCATCCACTATGTATTTCTTTTTCTAATGTTGCCTTCAGAACTTCGGCCTTAAACATTCTTTCTTCAAATGTTTCGCCTGAATTCAATCCTTTATATATTTTTTTAATAATTTTGCCATCGGTATATAAATAAACATACCATTTTTCATTAAGGTTTTGAGAAGAAAAAATACGAACTTCTATCTTTTTCATGATTTAATATTAGAGTGTTAATTTACTATTTTTTACTATACGAAAAATAAAACATTCATAAAATACTGAAAATACGCACATTATATGTAAAGGTAAAAAATAACTAAATTTGTGCGGTTAAAAGCAAAGTATTTTACAACATTAAGAGATTGAAAATTTCAATTGGACAAGAAGTTGGATAGCTAATCTTTTAATTTTTAAAACTTTAAATCTTTTAATTCATACTTATGGATACAGAAAATATTAAAATACAGATAAAGACATTCTTCGGATTGGAGCAAATTCTGGCAGAAGAAATCAAAAAATTGGGGGGAAGAAATGTTGAAATCAAAAACAGAGCAGTAAATTGTGAAGGAGATCTTGGTTTTCTTTATAAAATCAATTACTCTGCGAGAACAGCATTGAAGATTCTGGTTCCGATTCATGAGTTCAAGGCTTTTAATCAACATCAGTTTTATGACAGACTGTTCAAATTTGAATGGGAAAACTTCATGGATGTTGACCAGTCTTTCTCTATTGATGCTACAGTAAATTCTGAAACGTTCAAACATTCTCAGTTTGTTACTTTAAAAATGAAGGATGCCATTGTGGATTATTTTCAGGACAAATTTAAAAGACGTCCGAATGTAGAAACAAGAAATCCGGATATCAAATTCCACCTTCATATTGACAGGGAGCTGGTGATGATTTCAATGGATTCATCAGGAGACCCTTTATTTAAAAGAGGATATAGAACAGAACAGGGAGAAGCCCCTATTAATGAAGTGTTGGCAAGCGGAATGCTTCAGCTGGCAGGCTGGGACGGAAAAGGAAATTTCCTGGATCCAATGTGCGGTTCCGGAACACTATTGATTGAAGCAGCAATGATTGCGATGGATCTTCCGGCTCAGATCTTCAGAAAAAGATTCGGATTCCAGAACTGGAATAATTATGATGCAGACCTGTTTGCAAAAATCAAAGAATTCAGAATTAACAGAGTCAGACAGTTTGATGGAAAAATTGTTGGGTATGACATCGATGCAAGAATGCTGAATGCTGCAAGAATGAACGTAGAGGCTGCAGAGATGGAAGATGTAATTGAGATCAAAAAACAGAATTTCTTTGATTCTAAAAAAGAATTGTTCCCATTATTAATGGTCTTCAACCCTCCGTATGATGAGAGAATTTCCATCAATGATGATGATTTCTACAAGAAAATCGGAGATACTTTTAAAACCAATTATCCGAATACCTTAGCATGGCTGATCTCTTCTGATCTTGAAGCGGTGAAGAAAATCGGTTTACGTCCTTCAAGAAAGATCAAACTTTTCAACGGAAAACTGGAAACGAGATTTTTACAGTACGAAATGTATGAGGGAACGAAGAAAGTACATAAACTGGAAGGTAATAATTAATAAACTTTGAGATTAAAATGTCCTGGAATTTTTTAGATGTATTTGATGTAGTTTTGAATGGATTAGAACTGTTGGGCTCCGGTTCACGTTCAACTTCGGACAGAAAGGGTCTGAATTATGATGAGAAACCCGGGAAAAAAGAATCAAAGAGATCCGGATATTTCACAGAGAAAGTAAGTGCAGTACTTATTGTATTGGCTGCATTTTCTTTTTTTATTGTTTTTAAAGATCCGTTGCCCGTAGAAAATTATACACAAACTTTAGTTGTAACTTCCTTAATAGGAGTAGGAATTTCTTTTGTTGTATTTTTTATCCTGCATGTGATGGGGCTTTATTATTTTAAAAGTATCTTTAAACTGCTTTTATTCAGCTGTTCAGTAATGGGTTTCTTTATTTCTGTGGTAATGTATATCTATTTCAGATCTGGCTGGTTTATTTAACAAAACAAAACGAGGTAATCATTAATAAACTCTGAGGTTAAAAATGTCCTGGAATTTTTTAGATGTATTTGATATAGTTTTGGATGCGTTTGGACTGTTTAGTTCTGGATCAAAATCGTCACGTTCAAAACCTGAAAGAAAGGCTTTAAATCATAATGTGATATCTCAAAAGAAGGATCCGAAAAATCCGGATAGTTCACAGAAAAAATAATTCCAGTAGTAATTAAAATAAAAAATAGGTTGTACCCATAAGTACAACCTATTTTATTTTATCGTGCCAGTGAAGGCGCAAAGCCATACTGCTTTTTAAATGCGTGCGAAAAATGCGACAGATCTTCAAAACCTACTTCAAGGAAAACATCAGAAGGCTTTTTATTCTTTTCAGACAAATGATAAAAGGCGAGTTCAAGACGCTTTTGGGTTAGCCAACGCTGCGGTGTCGTTTGAAAAATCTTTCTGAAATCACGGTTGAAAGTAGATAAACTCCTTCCCGTAAGATATCCGAACCGTTCCAAAGGCATATTGAACATATAATTCTTTTCCATAAAATGAATCAGATCCACTTTCCCAGGCTCATCGAAATCGGCGAGTACAGAATCTATATCCGGATCAATTTCCCTTACAATACTGATCGCCTCAGTAATCTTTAAATGAGCAATATTTTCAGGAAACGGCCCTTCCATCTCAAAATAGGGGATTAGAGAAGCAAGACAGCTGTTCAAAAGCGGATGACTGTCAAAGCTGTGAATGCTGGCTTCCCGATATCCTGTCTTTCTTTGCTCCCCAACCGAACGGTAAAAATCTTTCAGACGTTCTGTGGTAAGATGCATGGCTACTGCTTTATGAGGAAGTCCGTCTTTAGGATAATTAATAATCGTGGCCAGATGATTCCTTGGGATCAGAAAAATATCTCCTGCTTTGAAAATATAGGTTTTATCGGCCTGAATAATCTTCGTTTCTCCTGATATGAACCAAACCAGCATATGGTATTCAAACACTGTTTCGGTTTTGAACAGCTTATCATCATAACTGGAAAGCTTGATATCCGGTGTGAGGTATTGTATCTGGAAATCCATTGTCAGAAGTTTTGCATTACAAATGTATTTAAAAAAACAATTATTAGGCATCAAACCGGAAACCCAGCATTTCTTCACTTAATTTCCATAAACGCTCAGCATTTTTTTTATCAATGGAATAGGACTGTACTCCCCGGATGGTTGCCGGTTCATCAAACCGATGCTCTATTTGTCCATGGTCTATTTCTGCAATATCACAGTTTTCACAGTACACACCGCCAATTTCGTTAAGCTGTGGGCTTATAGCACACCAGATTGTAGTGGCAGCCCCTTGGGGAACAGTTTTTAATCTTGCCTCAACCTCTGGTTTGATATTTCCGTTTTCATCATGGGTTCCAAGCTGTTTAAAAAGTTCAATAGGCTCTTCTCTGCCCAGATCAGTTCCATATACAGAACCGGGATGAAGAGAATAGGCTCTGATATTGAATTCTTTTCCTCTTTCATCCAGTGCTACAGCAAACAGATTACAGGCTGTTTTGGATTGTCCGTATCCGGATAGGGTATCATAGTCTCTTCTCTCAAAATTAGGGTCTTCAAAATCAAAAGGCGACATCTGATGTCCATAAGAAGAAACACTGATCACCCTTGCGCCGTTAGCTTTTTTCAGAGCCGGCCATAATTTTGCGGTAAGGTGAAACTGCCCAAAGTAATTGGTCGCCAACTGAGATTCAAAACCTCTGCTGTCTCTGCGAAGAGGAACCCACATAATTCCTGCATTATTAATAAGCAGATCCAGGCTTTTTCCTGATGCTGTAAATCGTTCTGCAAAAGCATCAATAGAAGATGGATTCATCAGATCCATTTCTTCAAGTTCAAAATTTTCAATCTCTGAGAGATTTTTTCTTGCCTTTTCAATATCCCTTGCTGGAATAATAACCTGTGCTCCGGCTGAGATCAATACTTTTGTGGTTTCAAGACCAATTCCTGCATAACCGCCGGTGATGATCACTGTTTTTCCGGTAAGATCGATTCCTTTAATAACCTCCTGTGCTGTTGAATACGCATTGAATCCTGATTGAACAGGCTGTTGCAATGCATTGATTGTAAATTCCATTTTTTATTGTTTTAAATTTCTATAGCAAAATTAGGATGGATTTCCTGTGTTCATTTTGTTTAAAATGTCAAATTTGTTGGCTCAGAATTTCATCAGTAAAACCCATACAATGAGAAGGATAAAATAGAACTTCGTTAATTTCTCTGAATAAGCTGTTAAACTGTTTGTAGGTTGTTCTGCGAATAAGTAATTTTGAAAAATTTTCAATTTGAAGCCTACTATTTCCATTGTCGTTGCCATTTACAACCGAAAAGACGAACTTTTTGAGCTGCTGACTTCTCTTACCCAACAGACGGATAAGGAGTTTGAGATCATTATTGTAGATGACGGTTCTCTGATCGACCTGAAGCCAACCATCAAAAACTTTGAACAAGGGCTGGATATTAAATATTTCAGAAAGGATAATTCAGGACCTGGACTGACAAGAAATTATGGTGCAGCAAGAGCAGCCCATGAATGGCTGGTTTTTGTAGACAGTGATGTCATTGTTGAAAAAGATTATATTGAACATATTAAAAACGATATCCTGACGATTCCCTGTGATGCGTTTGGAGGAGCAGATAAGGCTCATAAAGGATTCAATCTGATGCAGAAGGCTATTTCCTATTCCATGACTTCTGTTTTTACTACAGGAGGAATCAGGGGAAGTAAGAAAGCCGTTTCTAAATTTCAGCCCAGAAGTTTTAATATGGGCGTGAAAAAGGCTGTTTTTCAAAAAGTAGGCGGATTTTCTGAAATGAGAATAGGAGAGGATCCGGATTTGTCTATGACACTTTGGGAAAACGGTTTTACCACTGTTTTTTTTGATGATATTGCAGTATATCATAAGCGCAGAGTTGATTTTGGGAAATTTTCCAAGCAGGTCTATCAGTTTGGTTGTGCAAGACCTATTCTTAACCAGAGACACCCTAATTATGTGAAGATTTCTTTTGCGTTTCCTACTTTATTTATGTTGGGATATGTGATGGGCTTTCTGGAGTATTTTATTATGCATAGAGGAATCATCCTTGCGTTCTATGGATTATATACCTTTTTGGTGCTGTTTCATGCTTTATTACTGACTAAAAATATCAGTATTGCCGGTATGGCAGTTGTTTCCACCTATATTCAAATGTTTTCTTACGGGTATGGATTCCTGAAATCCTGGATTTTGCTGAATGTTTTCAGAATGAAACCTGAGGATGCTTTTCCCCATCACTACTATAAAAAGTAACAGGGATATTGTCTGCAAAAGAAAATGCAGTAGGAACGGGCTTTAGCCCATTTAACCATAAATAACATCTTCTAACGGCTTTAGCCAAAACCTATAAAAAAGTATATACACCATTTACGATTCATTCACTGCTGCCTAAATAATACATTGTATGGGGTATTAATATGTAAATCGGGGAGGTAAGGTTATAATTTGAGGTTTCAGCATACTATTTCGGGGTCTACTTGCTTTCCGTTAAGGTCTGTTATATCAGATTTCCGGTTGTATAACCCCATCATTGAGATTAAAAACATATACGGAGAAGTTCAGAACGTCAGCGGAGGATTTCCCAACCGCAAAAGACAGGTTATATACTTTTTCAGCAGAATAAAATAACAAAAGATCCGGAACATTACTCCGGATCTTTTGTTATTTTATTCTGCTGCTTCACGAGAATATTTTTGCATACATCAAAGTAACATTCGTACAAATAGATCAGATTTTTACCATCCGGCAATTAGGGCTAAAAAGCAATAACTATGAAATTTTTATTCGGTTATACCCATTCGGTGGATATTCTTTAACGGCTTTTAAATTATTCAATATCAGTTTAATGTGTACACATTGAAGCCCGATTTTATGCACATAAATTACAATATTTTTCACCCCTAAAGAATTTTATTATAAATAGTTTTGAAATATTTCTGAGCCTATAAAAGCATCTGATTCTCAAAAGCAGAGTATAAAAAGGAATTGGATTAACCATGATCTATCAAGATAAACTATGTTAACTTAAAACAACACGAGAATGAAAAAAAATGATCTCCGTGCATTCACTCTATGCACAGTCCTCGGCGTATCCGCTCAGGAAGTAGTGTGGCGGAAAGACACCCAAATGGCCACCATTGTAACCCAATCCAATGAAGATGCAGCAGATCCCACCAAAGAAGCTGAGTTATTACAAGCTCTTGATGCCTTTCAGCCTGTGGGAATGACCACCAAGTATACTTACGACCCTTTGGTAGGAGTAACCACCATAACTCCACCGTCAGGAATCAGGGAACTCTATGTTTATGACAGCGCTAACCGATTAAAACAGGTTCAGGTAAGGGAAAGAGATAATGCCGGAACCAACAGCTATAAGGTGGTGAAAGAATTCAGGTATCACTATAAACAGTAAGCACCCATAAAAAAACACCCATGAAAAAAATACACCTATTAGGGCTGCTGTTGATCGCCATGCTGACCTCTGCACAAAGTACCACAGAAAACTATATACAGTCCCAAACCTGCCTGAGCGGAGACTGCAGCAAAAAGACAGAAACCCTTACCTATTTTGATGGACTGGGAAGACCCAAGCAAATTGTCAGCGTAAAAGCGACCACAACAGGAAAAGACCTGGTGACTCCTATTATTTACGATGCCTTCGGAAGACAGGTAAAGGATATTCTTCCAGTTCCTGCCAATACCCTCAATTCAGGCATTCATACCGGGATTATCGATGAAACTGCGGCTAATTCTTACTACGGAACAGCCAATGCCTATACGGAAAAGGAGATGGAGAATTCTCCATTAGACAGGCTAAAGCAAGTGGCTCAGCCTGGTGACCCCTGGAAAATGGCGGGCGGACATACACAAAAGCTTAAATATGAAGTGAACCTTGGTTCAGAGGTAAAGAAATTTATCACGAGTACAACCACGGCTACATCTGGAGCAGATAACAAAACCATTTCTTCCGTATCCATAGTACCAGGCAGTGAGTTTTATGCCCCGGGAACTTTATACAAGAATACGGTTACCGATGAAGATGGAACTCCCGTCATAGAGTTTCAGAACGGGCGTGGTGAAACTGTTCTTGTACGCCGGACTGATGGAACCCAAAATATTGATACCTACTATGTCTACAATGAATACGGGCAAAAGGCATTCGTAATCCCTGCCCTGGCAATAAAGAAAATTGAGCAGAATAACAATGTTGTTTCCACCGATATTCTAAACAGCCTTTGCTACCAATACCGCTACGACGGCCAGTACAGGCAGGTGGAAAAAAGACTGCCCGGAAGGGATGATTGGGAATCTGTAGTATATGATGCTTCTGACCGTCCGGTGCTTACCCAGGATGTCAACCTGAAAAATAAAGGACAATGGCTGCTGACCAAGTATGATGCTCTGGGACGTGTTGCCTATACCGGACTTATTGACGGAGGAAGCCGCGCAGATCTACAGGGACAGATTACCAATCTTGTTATCAGCGAAACCCCGACAGCTGCAGGTTTTAGCAAAAACGGGATTATCGTGTATTATACCAATACGCTTTTTACCAATTTCCAGACGCTTTTGTCTGTTCATTACTATGATTCCTATCCAAGAGATACCAAAGAATTTCCCCCTGCAAAAATCCTCGATCAATATGTAATTAACGAAGACAAATCGCTTAACGGAGGAGCCAGTACCCAAGGGCTGCCCACGGCATCTTATGTAAAAAACATTGAGGATGATAACTGGACCAAAACCTATTTCTATTATAATACCAAAGGGGAAAAAGTAGCAGAGAAAAGCTGGAATCACCTGGGTGGATATACAAAAAAGGAATTCAGGCTTGATTTTTCCGGTGCTGTGGATGAAAGCTATACCTATCACAAAAAAGGGGCTTCTGATGCTGAGGTTACCATCCAGGAAAGATTTGTATATGATGATCAGAAAAGACTGCTGAAACACTACCATAAGGTGAACAGCCAAATAGAAGAACTGCTGGCAGAAAACACCTACAATGACCTGGGACAGCTTATCAATAAAAAAACAGGGAATACCACGGGTACTCCTTTACAGTCGATAGATCAAACCTACAATACCCGTGGATGGATTACGAAAGTGAATGATCCTGCCAACCTGAACGGAAAGCTCTTTGCCTATGAGCTGAAATACCATAATCCCGCGTATTCTACGGTGTCTACAGGGAAATACAATGGGAATATTGCAGAAATAGACTGGTCAAGCGCAGATACCGGAACATTCAGAAGGTATAATTATCAGTATGATGCATTAGACAGGCTCAAAAGCGGAATCTATTCTGAACCCAATGCCACTGTACCTCAGAACAATTATTACAACGAATCCCTCACTTATGATCTCAACGGGAATATCCAAACCTTAAAAAGAAACCTGCTCTCCAACGGAGGAGCTGTAGTGATGGATAATTTGGGGTATACATACACCGGGAACAGACTTGCCAAGGTGAATGATACTTCCGGAAATTATGCTGGCTACCCCGACGTTTCAGGAAATGAGATTCCCTATGATGGTAATGGGAATATGACTACCCATTTGGATAAAGGGATATTAAAGATCAATTACAATTTTCTGAATCTTCCCAATCAAATAGAATTCAATTCTTTATATAAATCACGGGATTATTACAATCTGCTTTTCAATGTCAATACAAAATATGTATACAAAGCAGATGGAACCAAGCTTAAAAAGATCTATACCTTCGGTTCCGGCAAAACGAATATCGAAACCACCTCTGCTACAGACTATCTGGATGGATTTCAATATACCAATAATGTATTAAGCTTTGTACCTACTTCAGAGGGCTATTATGACTTCGTTCAGAATAAGTATTTTTACAACTATACCGATCAGGTAGGAAACATCAGGCTTGCGTATTACAAAGATGCCTCCGGAAATCCTACAATAGACAGAGCTACTCATTATTATCCTTTCGGGCTAGAGTTTGGAGGAGAGCTAGTTACTGCGACTTCAATATCTCCAAATTACAAATACTCTACACAAGGGCAGGAAAAACAAACAGAAACAGGCTGGAGTTCTTACCGATGGAGGAACTATGACCCTGCGATAGGAAGGTTCTTTAATGTTGATCCATTAAGTGAAAAATACGCATATCAATCACATTATAACTTCTCAGAAAATAGAGTTGTTGATGGGAGAGAACTGGAAGGGCTAGAATTTGTACCACTACCGATATTTGCTCCTAGTGCTTTAACACCTCCGCCTCTATACGCTGCAAAACCGGGAGCAGGATCAGCAGTGTATGAGCAGATGAAAAGTAATGCCATTAATAATTATAATGGCTTAATGCGGGGCTTAGGTACCCAAATTAATGTTCTTGTGGCGGTTTCCTATACCGGAATAAACCTTGCCAATCGTGTCTTAAATAGTGAGGGAGATAATAAAAGAAAGAGTAAAGATGGTGATTCTTCTAGTGGGAAAAAGAAAACAGGATCATACACAAATACTCATCAAAGCGGTAAAAAATATCATGGAAAAGGAGATGAGAAAAGAGCTGCAAAATCTGGTAAAGAAAAGGCAGAGAAGAATGATGATCCTTTAGAAAAGACAGATTGGACAGAAGCAAAAAATGATAGAGAAGCATTTAAACAGGAATCTGAAAGAATGGAAACAGATGCTGATAAGGATCAGGGGACTCCTGGTCACAAAAGTGAAAATAATTATAATCAAAGAAGGTCTCCTGGTGACAGATATAGAGAGCAAGACACAAAGAAATATAATAACAAGAAATTATGATAAATAATGGATATGCTATCGCAGAAGATGGTAAAACTTTGGCCATAGGGAGAGGCAACCGTAGTTTGTCTGAAGAAATAAAATACATTAAATCAAAAAAAATTCGTTCTATTTCTATCAATTCAGATTCTATTAAAGATTTATCTTTCTTAAAAGACATAACTTTTATTGAAGAAATTTACTTAAACAAATTTGATATTGATTGTTCAGGCTTATATGAATTAAATAATCTTAAAAAAATTACAGTTAATATTCATGACTCCCAATCTAAACCAAGTATAGACTATTCTCAATTTAAGGAGTTAGAGCACCTTTCAATTGATTGGTACAATGAACAAATTGATTTGTCAGAAAATATACATCTGAAAACATTAGTCATTTGGAAGTTTAAACCTAAAAATAAATCCTTTTCATTCATTAAGCTCCCTGGCTCACTAGAAAAAATACATATTACAGAAAGTAATATTCAAAATTTTGAGGGATTAAAACTCTCAAAGTTAAAAATTTTCGAAGGACATTATTGTAGTCAATTAAGTACTTTAAAGGGACTTGAGAATATTTGTGAAAATTTGGAAATTTTGATATTAGACTATTGTAGGAAATTAATTCAATATAATGAATTGAAAAATTGTTTAAATCTGGAAAAATTAATTTTAGGAGACTGCGGAGATATTCCTGACTTAAAATGGATCAAACTGTTGAAGAAATTAAAGCATTTTTCTTTTTATAATACAAAATTAATGGACGGGAATGTAAACCCTTGTTTTGGTATTCAGTATGTTAGTTTTAAAGATAATAAAAACTATAATCATAGAATTGAAGAGTTTAGAAATCAGTAATAAATCCACAAAAATTACCAAAACAACCATAAAATGGCTAATTTCTAAGAATCTTAATCTAGGATATTGAAATCAATACCCTAGATTTTAACAAAGCACTTTCCGATCAGGTAGGAAACATCAGGCTTGCGTATTACAAAGATGCCTCCGGAAATCCTACAATAGACAGAGCTACTCATTATTATCCTTTCGGGCTAGAGTTTGGAGGAGAGCTAGTTACTGCCAATTCAATATCTCCAAATTACAAATACTCTTCTCAGGGGCAGGAAAAACAGACAGAAACAGGCTGGAGTTCTTACCGATGGAGGAACTATGATCCTTCGATAGGAAGGTTCTTTAATGTTGATCCATTAGCAGAAACCTATCACTCCTGGTCAACGTATGCCTTCAGCGGAAACAGAGTTGTAGATGCGAGGGAACTGGAAGGATTTGAGCCTAAAAAAGTAAATGAAGTTAGTCTCCCGGATGATCCTATAGAGTTTGCGGAAATGATTGGCGGAGGGATTAACAGTCTAAGAGCTGCAGTCGCCAATAATGTAGGGAGAACAGCCAATTTTTTCTCGAATGATGCGGTAAGAAATAAACTTGTAGTTGGTGAAGATGGCGGGCTGACTTTGCTTACAGGAGTTCCTAAAGAATCTTTCAAAGAAAAGGTAGCAAACGGTGCTCTTGATTGGGGTACTATGGTTCTATCTGTCGCTAGTGGACCTGAAGGAATATTAACTGTTCAAGGAGGGAGATCGCCTATTCTTAAGGGCGTAGAAGAAGTGAAAAGCAGTGTACAGAAACTACATTCTTCTGCAAGAATAGGCCAAGAAGCGCATCGTCAAATACAAAAAGGGCTTAAAAGTGAAGGAGTAGCTATAGAAGTACCTAAAATACTTAAGGATGGTACTCGAGTACGAAAAGACGGGGTACGAAAAGATGGAACTAACATTATTATTAAATCTAATACGCCTTCAGGAATTAAGTCTGCAACGAAAAGAGAAAACCTTTTAAAAAGAAATGGGGAAAAATCTGAAACTATTTTGTACAATCCAAAAGATCCTAAATATTTACCGAATTCTCCAACATATATTGGACCAAGAAAATAATAGAAATGAATTTAAATAAAAAGAAATTAATAAATGAGCTAGAACGTGGATTAACCAAACAAGGATTTGTTGAGTTTAAAGAAACATTTTTAGGAGCTGATGGTTTTTTTGTTAAAAAAATTCAACCTAATTTATATTTAAGCCTTGGGTTGGTAATCTCAAGGTTTGAAAAGGAAAATTTTACTGGAAGTTTTTATTTATCAAAAACCACATGTTGGTCATGTACATGGGGAGATATTCCGAAGAATTCATATCAAAGAATAGGATTTCTATTAAATGACAGAAAGAAAACTAGTTTGTTGGGTGCTGATTATGAAGTTGTGGAGGATAATTGGTGGAATGCTACTTCTCCAAACGCATTTGATAACTTTATAAATGCTGTGCAAGTTGCCGAAATAAATTTTATAACGCCTGAATTAATTCAAGATATCGAAAAAAGCTCTGATGTTACAAATCTTTATGAATTGGCTAGTAAAGTGATTACTAAGATAAAGGAGAAAAAAGATAATGAAGATTTAGAATTTCAATTCACACCCTTAAAGGAAGTCGATAATGTCCCTAGAGTATGGTTTCAAAAGGCAGAAATCATCTTAAAAGAAAATAAGCAGATTGTAAATCAAAATAAAGTGAGACTACTGGCTTCTGATGCTTATAGAATGTATTCATTGAATAATTGATCAGTGGTAATGTTACTAAGTCATTAAATTTAGGATATTGAAAACAATATCCTAAATTTTAAAAACCATACTATACAGATCATGTAGGAAACATCAGATTAGCGTATTACAAAGATGTTTCCGGAAATCCTAAAATAGACAGAGCTACTCATTATTATCCTTTCGGGCTAGAGTTTGGAGGAGAGCTAGTTACTGCGACTTCAATATCTCCAAATTACAAATACTCTACACAAGGGCAGGAAAAACAAACAGAAACAGGCTGGAGTTCTTACCGATGGAGGAACTATGACCCTGCGATAGGAAGGTTCTTTAATGTTGATCCTTTAAGTGAAAAATACGCATATCAATCACATTATAACTTCTCAGAGAATAGAGTTGTTGATGGAAGAGAGCTGGAAGGCTTAGAATGGCAAAGCACAAAAAGAGAACAAGATCTTCCTGGTGATCCTGCAGAATTTGCAGAAATGATTGGTGGCGGAATTAACAGTCTAAGAGCTGCAGTAGCCAATAATGTTGCAAGAACAGCTAATTTTTTCTCGAATGATGCGGTAAAAAATAAACTTGTAGTTGGTGAGGATGGTGGTTTAACTCTGTTAACTGGAGTTCCTAAAGAATCCTTTAAAGAAAAGGTAGCAAACGGTGCTCTTGATTGGGGTACTATACTTCTATCAGTAGGTGGCGGACCTGAAGGAATGTTAACCGCTCAAGGAGGGAGATCACCTGCTGTAAAAGGGTTTGAAGAGGTAAAAGATGCGGTAAAGTCGGTTCATGGAAATTCTAAGCTAAGTACAAAGCCGCAGCATACTTATGACATAGTCAATACACATTCTAATAATGATGTTGTAAAAACAGGTATTAGCGGTAGTAAACTCAACCAAAACGGAACTTCAAGAAGAGCCAACTCTCAGGCTAACAAATGGAATAAAAATGAGAATTCTCCGGGGAAATATAAAGGGGTTGTAACGGGTATACAATCAGGAGGAACAGGCGCAAGACAAAAGGCTTTGAGAGCAGAAAGAGAAAATGCCGATAATTTGAGAGACCAAGGACAGTTAAACGATAAAAAATATCATAAAAGACCATAAATATGAAATTAAGATACGTATTATTATTGCTTGAAAATGAAGTAGCAGGAAAAATATATTCTTCACATTTTCTATACCATACTCGTTTTATTAGTAATTACTTTTCAAAAGCTATCAGAAAGTATAAATTTGATACAGATGGTACTTTTAATATGGTTTCTATTGCGTTACTGCCTGAAAATAAATTAGAGCCAACTAAAATAACTGCCATAGATGTACTTGAAACTTATCTTCCATTTGATCAAAACCGTTATGAAAAAACTAAGGGAACTGAAGACTGTAATTATTATTTAGAAGTACTAGAAGAAGGATTTAAAAAAGCGGCTGTATTTAAACCAATACCTCTCGAAGATCTTCTAAGCTTAATTACTGAATTTAAAAAAGGAGGTTGTAAAAATGAATGGGTGCACAAAAAGAAACGTTTTAAAGAAATTGATATAGAAGTTGTTTTGAAATGCGAATTTACTACAAATTATTTTCAGTTAATAGCGACAATCAATCAAATTTCAACTAAAAAAGAATTAACCAAAGGAATTGTGATAAAAACAAAACCTGATGAAATTCACTTTGATAAAATGTTTAAAGATATTGTAGTGTATAAAAATTTTATTGTTATTACTGATGCCAGTGATAGTGCAATGGCTTTAATTAATATTAAAGAAGCACAGAAATGCAAATTTGAGAAAACATTTGCTCCTTATATTTATAGTGATGATTATACCCAAGAAGAAAATGAAGAGTTTGAAAAAACTCACAACAGAGTAATAGAAATATTATCTTATGATGATAGTGGTTTTTCAATATAAAAAAAACTGCTGGCGCGAGCATGCTGCTCGTGTCCACATTAATCCTTACAACAAACCCATCTTATTCCTCTCAAATTCTTACTGCAGATCAAAGTGGCAGTCTGGATTCCTACGGAATGACAAAGACACCATATATATAATCTGCATTAATTATTCAACATTTATAATTCTAACGATGCATTTATCTTACCCACATAGTTGTCATTCCGTATGAATCTTAACAACCCCTTTGATAACTTAAGAAAAAAGGCTGTTCCAAATGAAACAGCCTTTTTACAATAAATTTAGATGATAGAAATGTTTTCATGGTGGTTAAGAACTCCAACTTTCAGCATACACTCTTTCATTTTATGGTAAGTTCTTTTGATATCGTGGTCAAGACCGATGGAGAATCTGATCAGTCCGTCTGAAATACCGATGGAAGCTCTTTCTTCTTCCGGGATCTCAGATGAGGTAGATTTTCCTGAGCATGAGAATAAGGTTTTATAAAATCCTAAGCTTACTGCAAGATAACCCAGGTTTTCTGTCTGCATTAATTCCATCAGTTCGTTTGCTTTTTCTGTGGTTCCGGCATCCAGCGTCAGGAGCCCGCCGTATCCGTATTCTTCATGAAGCATGCTCTTCATGAGTTCATGGTTTTTATGAGACGGCAATCCCGGATAAGATATTTTTAATCCGTCTTTTTCGAATCTTTCAGCCAGATACATCGCATTGTGGCTGTGTTGTTTGATTCTGATGTGCAATGTTCTCAGGTTTTTTAAGATACTTGATGATCTTAGGCTGTCCATCGTAGGTCCCAGAAGCATACATGCTCCGGAATTGACATTTTTGGTGTCATCAATAAATGCCTGAGTTGCACAATATACTCCTCCAACCGTATCACTGCTTCCGTTGATAAACTTCGTGAGGCTATGAATCACCACATCTGCTCCGAATAAAGTAGGAGAGATAGAAAGGGGGGAGAATGTATTGTCTACAATAAGCTTCAGATTGTGTTTTTTACAGATTTCAGAAAGCTTTCTAAGATCTGCCACTTCAAGAAGCGGGTTGCTCACACTTTCGCAGTAAATAACTTTAGTGTGAGGTGTAATGGCTTTTTCGATCGATTCAAAATTGTTGATATCAACAAAAGTCGTTGCAACATTAAACTGAGGCATGAAGTTTTTAAGAAAAGCATAGGTTCCTCCGTAAATGGTTCTGCTTGAAATAATATGGTCTCCACTTTTGCACACCTGCATCAAAACGGAAGTAATAGCTCCCATTCCGGATGCTGTAACATTGGCAGACTCTGTATTTTCCATCTTGGCAAGGGCCTGAGCCAGATACAGATTCATTGGAGATGAGTGTCTGGAGTACAGGTAGCATCCTTCGGCATTTCCTTCGAAAGTATCAAACATGGTCTTTGCAGAAAGGAATGTATACGTAGAGCTATCGGAGATAGAAGGATTCACTCCTCCGAATTCACCAAAATACTGAAGATCCTGGATCTCGTTGGCTGCGTTAAAGTTTTCCATAAATATTGTTTTTATTTTATCGTCCCAATTTGCATTAATTTGCTAATTATTACAATATAAATTTGAATTTATAGAAAATAAAACTGTAAAATATTGTTTATTTAGAAAATTTATTTAGTATCTTCGGGATTGCTAAATTTTTACCAAAAAATTATCTATGGAACTTGACGAAACTGATAAGAAACTCTTATTTTTTTTACAGGAAGACTGTAAGCAAACCACCAAAGAACTGTCCGGCAAACTTGGATTGTCTGTTACAGCTGTTTATGAGCGTGTAAAAAAGCTTGAAAATGCAGGGGTTATTTCAAAATATGTAGCCTTGCTTGACAAAAGTAAAGTTAAGAAAAATTTCATTGTCCTGTGCCACGTAAAACTGAGCCAGCATAAAAAAGAATTTGTATTGCAGTTTGAAAAAGAGGTGATGGATCTTCAGGAGGTTACAGAATGTTTCCATGTAAGCGGAGATTATGATTATATTCTTAAAATAGGCGTTAAAGATATTGAAGACTACCGCAGCTTTATGCTGACGAAATTGACGACGCTTCAGCACATCGCAAGTACGCACAGCTCATTTATGATTTCCGAAGTGAAAAACACCACGGCGATTGTATTGTAGCGTATTAAAAAATTCCGGATTGGGTTATTTGATGTGATCTTCCTTTGTTATTTTATCAATGAAATAATGAAGCCTTTTAATATCGGATCTCCCTTTGTTTTTATCATTCAAAAAGCAAGTGGTTACAATTACCATTTTTAAATCAGGAATCACACAGATAAGCTGACCTCCATAACCGGTTGCTACGAAAGCCTGATGACCGTTGGTTTTTCTTCGCCACCAGTAGTAGCCATATCCGTTGGCATCCGGCATGACATCCCAGGAATCCAGTTTTACATGTTCAGCTGTAGATTCCTGAACCCATTTCTGTGAGACAATCTGTTTGCTGCCCAATTTTCCATTGTTAAGGATCATGGAACCAAATTTCAGCATATCTTCAGGTTTCATGAACATCTCTGAGCCTGCCAGATTTCTGTTCATGGAATCCGTATCCCATCGGGTAACATTCATCTTTAAAGGTCTGAAAAGATTTTCTGTCGCGAACTGTTTCAGGTTTGTCTTTACAATTTTTGCCAATGCAGCCCCAAAAAGATGGGATTCACCACTATTATAATTGAAAACAGTACCCGGATATTCTTCGAATGGCAAATCCAGAACAAACTTCACAGGGTCGCTGGAAAATGACATTGCCGTTGAGATTTTTGAATTTTCAACCCAATCAAAACCACCCTGCATGGTCAGGATATTTTTTAACGTTAAGGTATTTCTGATGGAATCATGAACCACTTTTCCTTCAATATTGGAAATATTTTTAAAACTGGTCCTTGAGACATTGTATTCCGGAAGGATTTTTAAAACCGGAGTATTGAGATTGGGAAGCAGGTTTTTATCTTTTGCAATTCCTGCCAGAACAGAGACAATGCTTTTGGTAACAGATTTTATGCTGAAAACAGATTCTTTGTTGGCTCCATGAAAATACTGTTGGTACAGAAGCCTGTCGTTTTGGGAAACAATAAAAGATCCCAGAGAGGGAATACTGTCATTGATTTCTTTGGTGAACTGGTCTGTAAATTCTTTGGGCAGTTCTTTATTGAATGCTGCCTGTGATTTCACTGTAGGGCAGAATAGGGTAAGACATAGCATTGTCAAAACCTGCAGTACTTGCTTGGATCTCATTGTTTAAAAAAGAAGGGATAAATTATTAGTTGATCAAAAATATAAGCTCAACCGAACCAGTATGGAGTGACTTAGCTTATACTTTCAATACCTCTAAATTATGAAAAACAATGAGATGTTAAAATTATTTTACCGAATATTTTTTGATGTAATTCTGATATCAGGTGATGTTATACGAGAACCCCGTTTTTAGAAGAAATAGGATCCGGAAGATCTGTTTCTCCGCTCATCTGAAGAAGATCAATTTCAATCGCTCTGCAGATAGAAAGCATAGGAACATCAAACATTAATCCTGCAAAAGGGTTTTCAGAATAATCTCCCACCAGTTCCATGATGATATAGATCCATCCAATGATGATACAGAAAGGAATAGAAGTCCATATTCCCCAATCACCAAGCTTTGCAAATTCATTTACCAATCCCAGTGGAAGAAGCATAATAAACAGGATGTTAAAAACAAAGGCTGTGCTGGCAAACTGTCTTGGAGAAGGGAATTTTTTGATTCTTTCTGCCTGGCCCTGAAAATTATAGAATTCATTTAAACTATTCTGAAGCTGAGTCTGGTTGAAATCGGTAATCGCATTCATATTTTTCAGCTCATTGATATCTTTTGCCTGTTGGGAAACCAGATAAGTGGCAAAGTTTTTATAATCATCCTTAAGCTCATATTCTTCCTCCGAAAGGTATTTGTGAAGGAAAATAGGGGCTCTGCCGTAGTCCGGGAATCCCGCTTTAATCAGTCTGTTTCTTCTCAGGTTGATATTCCCGAATTTTTTTTCTGTGCTGATGTGTTCCCATTCAGTAGGTACCAGAAGCTGCTCACGGAAAGTATATAACCATGCAATATGACGATAAACAATTCTTCTTTTACGGTCTTCAAGATCAAAAACACCAATTTCTTCATTTTTAGTATCAAAAGCATATACCATAGAAGCAAATGAGCGGCTTGAATTCACAATGCCACCCCAGATTTTTCTGGCTTCCCAAAGTCTGTCATAAGCCTGGTTGTTTTTGAAACCCACAAGGAAAGCTTCTGCTGTACCAATCAGTGCAACAGGAACCCAGGGAATCGTCATCCAGTGCCAGTTGAAGAAATAAAAGAAAACAGCAATTAAGGTACACCAGATTGATATAAAGATAAGATGTACACCGGCCAGATTGAGAACCTGTTTATAATTGACGTATTTGGTTGTGATCATAAAGATGGATGTGTTTTGCGTGTACAGACAAAATAAATACCAAACTATAATAGATTTTAATTTGTAATGCCTGTCAGATAATGGGTAGTCAAGTTTTTTTAGTTTATAATGAGCTAGAATTGAGATTGATAATCTTAATTAAAAGTAGTGAAAAAAATGCATAAAAAAACCTCTAAAAATTTTTAGAGGTTTTAAGTTGATATAAAATTAATATTTCAGCATTTCTTCGATCTTATTGCTGAGCTTTTCAGCATTGGGAAGCATTTCTTTTTCCAGAACCAGATTGATAGGAACGGCTGGTACATCCAGTGATCCCATTGTCTCTACAGGCGCATCAAGATATTTGAAGCAGTTCTTAGAAATACGGTGGGCAAAAGCTTCTGCAAAAGAGTTGTTAAGCTGCTCTTCCGTAAGAACAATACACTTTCCATGCGCTTTTACTCTTTCATAAACAAGTTCTTCATCAAGAGGAATTAATGTTCTCAGATCAATCACCTCAACTCTTCCATTGAAATTCTTAGCGGCTTCTTTAGCCCAGTAAACTCCCATACCATAAGTAACCACTAATAAAGTTCTGCCTTTTTCAGTTTCATCTTTATCAGCCTCAATGATTACTTTACCTTTTCCAAATGGAAGCACATAGTCTTCAGCAGGCTCTATTGTTTTAGCATCTTCAGTTCCCGGAACTTTACTCCAGTATAACCCTTTGTGTTCCAGCATTACTACCGGATTCGGGTCATAATAAGCTGCTTTTAATAAACCTTTAAAGTCTGCAGCATTACTTGGGTAAGCTATTTTGATTCCTTTGATATTGGCGAGTATACTTTCAACACTTCCACTGTGGTAAGGACCGCCGCCGCCATAGGCTCCGATAGGAACACGGATGATATTGCTTACAGGGAATTTTCCCCCACTTAAATAGCTGGATTTTGAAATCTCTGTGATTAACTGGTTGATTCCCGGATAGATATAGTCTGCAAACTGAACCTCAACGATGGGTTTCAATCCCACAGCGCTCATTCCGGCTGTAGATCCAATAATATAAGCCTCCTGAATGGCTGTATTGAAAACTCTTTTGCTTCCGAATTTTTTTCCTAAAGTAACCGTTTCACGGAAAACACCACCGATTCTTTCCCCCACATCCTGTCCGTAAAGCAGAGCTTCAGGATGTTTCCACATCAATTCCTGTATAGCATGGATGGCTGCATCTACCATTACAATTTTTTCTCCGTTAGCAGGCTCACGTGTTCCTGTTTCCTCAGTAATTGGAGTAGGAGCAAAAATGTGCTGCATTACAGTTTCAGGCTTTGGATCTTCTGCATTTTTAGCTTTTTCGAAAGCCTCTTCTGCCTCAAGACGGGCCTTTTTGGTGATTTGCTTTAAAAGATCCTCATCAACACCTGTTTCCAGTAAATGTTTTCTAAGGATTTCTCCCGGATCTTTAGCTCTATGTTTTGTTAAATCTTCTTCGTCTCTATAGAATTCTCTTCTTACTCCTGAAGTATGGTGGCCAATCAGTACTGTTTTTGCACAGACAACCAAAGGTTTTCTTTCTGTTCTTACAAAATCTACAGCTTTTTTCATGGCTTCGAAACTTTCCACGAAATCAGTCCCGTCTACTCTCATTCTGCTTAATCCCGTGAATCCTGCTACAAAATCATAAGCATCACAGGTTCTTGCTTCATCCTTCGTTACGGAAATTCCCCATTCATTATCCTGAACCAAAAATATGATAGGAAGTTGGTGTAATGCTGCAAATTGTAGCGCTTCACTCACTTCACCTTCTGTAACCGAATTGTCTCCAAGGCTGCATACAACCACAGGGTTATTTTCAAAATTCTGAAGATTGAAATCCTGAATATATTTAATTCCCTGTGCTACTCCTGTAGTAGGGATGGTTTGCATTCCGGTTGCGGAGCTCTGATGAACGATCTTCGGTTTGTTTTCATCCCTACTTGAAGGGTGAGAATAATAAGATCTTCCTCCTGAAAAAGGGTCGTCAGCTTTAGCCAGTAATTGAAGCATTAATTGGTAAGGTTCAAAACCAATTCCTAAAAGAATACTTTCGTCTCTGTAATAAGGAGAAACCCAGTCTTCTTTCTTTAGCTGATAGGCTGTTGCCAGCTGAATGGCTTCATGGCCTCTTGAAGTACTATGAACATATTTGCATATGTTTCTGTTTTCTTCATAAATATCAGCCATTGCCTTGGCCAGCATCATATGATTATACGCTTTGAGTAATATATCCTGAGAAACTTTTTCGTGAAGTGCATTTTCCATAGGAAGCAAATATACATAAAAAAACAAAATACTAACAACTGTTAGTATTTTGTGAAAAATCTTTGTTTATATAGGTTATTCCTTGATCACTTTTTTAGAAATAACATCTTTGTCTGTTTTTACTTCAATGATGTAGATTCCTTTTGTGTAAGCAGATAAATCTATCGTTTCTTTATCATTATTTATAGTGCCGCTTTGCAGTTTTTTACCTGTAAGGTCATACACATTGAAGGTAGATTTCTTAGGTGCTTTTAGAATGTTTGTAACATCTTTTGTGATCGTTGGGGAGATAGCGAGATTGTTAAGAGGATTTGAAAGGTCTTTAGTTCCTAATAGCTCGGTAAATCCTGTTACGATGACAGAATAGTTCTGAGGAGCATTGCCTCCTGAGTTATTTTTCAATATGCCTTTGTTGGTGATCTCAATTTTATAAGTTCTTCCGGCAACCGGAGCATCAATTACAACCTGTTCTACGTTGTCTACAGTATTATCTCCTTTTGTGGCAGGAGTCATAGGATTGTTGGCATCCAGTTTCCACGGATAATACACGGTGTTGGTAGTTGTATCTGTAATTTTCAGATCCAGATCATTAATCAGCTTGGAGCTTCTGTTATTGTAAATATTGCTCCATTGATTGGTGAAGTTGGTGAACTCAGGATCTATCCAGGATATGGTCACTTTTAACGGCTCTGAACCTGATGCTTTTACTGTTTTTACATTGGCAACTCCGCTGTTTAAAGTTTCATCATTGAAAATAATAGTGTTATTTGATTTTCCTACAAGAAGTTCCGCTCCCTTTTTCGAGTCAATAAAGCCCCATCCAAACTGTGGGTCAGGGCCTATGTTTCCTGCTTCTTTAGCTGAGTGAACCATTAAGGTTTTTGCTGATGCAGCATTTAAAACATTTCCTCCAAACAACTGTTTATTGATCTGTGTCCAAAGTCCCACAATACCTGTTACGACAGGGGCAGAATAAGAAGTCCCGTCTCCAATAGTAATTTTACTGCCTCCTGTTGCGTTATTATCAGTCCATGCACTCGCAACACTTGTTCCTACAGCAGTAATATCCGGTTTTATACCTCCGTCATCCCTTGGTCCTGCGCTGCTGTAACTGGAATGGATAACATCTGAAGAAGCTGTATATCTTCCATCATTAGTTGTAATTCTGTCTGCAGCACCTACCACAATGATATTCTTTCCAAGAGAACCAATCCCGATACAGTCGTATCCCTGTGCGCAATTGCTGGGAGGAAGTGTATCTGTTGCTGCAAATTCTACTAAATTTCCAGTGTTATCTGTATAATATTTTTTATAAGTACTTGTAGCAGCGCTAGGTCCATCGCCAAAAGAGTTTCCAGCAGATTTTATAATAATGTAAGAAGGGTTATTGTATACAATTTGATCATAATCACGATCATTTGTGTGATAAGTTCCCTGAGCGTCAAAAGAAGTGCCTGGGCTGGTAAAAGCTCCATTCCAGACCCATGACGGTTCGTTGTTAATCAGCTGAGGATCTGCCCATCCCTGGTTACTTCCATAGGAGTGATTTGAAATATTAGGTTGTGCCTTGATGATTTTTTGAAATACCGTGCTTTGGGTAGTTTCTCCATCCAGAACAGAGGTTCCAAAAGCATAGGCTACAATGGTAGAGTTAGGTGCAATACCTTTGAAATTGACTTGTCTGGTTGTTCCGTTCGTAAAGGTTACGGTGTATGGATAGTCTTTCGCTCCAATAAAGCTGGAAACGGCTGTTGCGTGGTCTCCATAATTAACGGTGCTGCTTTCTTTGTTTGTGATTCTGTTAGGAAGGTTGTTAAAAAAAACGTGTCCGGCAAATACTCTCGCAACACTGGAGGAAGTACTGCCGTCAAAAATAGTAAATTTAATACCTTCTCCATTGAATGAACCTGTTAAGCCCGTAATGTTTCCTCCCTGTAAAAAATCAGCATTGGAATTTTTAATCTGGTCCATATCATGAGCCTTGAAAAAATACGGTTTGTTGCCAGGTAAAAAACCTGCCAGATTGGTTCTTTGCTGTTCAATCTCTTTTAAAACTTCAGGAGTTCTGTTAGCGTTATATCGTTTAGATATATAAGCCTCAAATTTTTCATTGTTGTCTATTCTCTGACGTTCAAATGATCGGTTTAATTCTTCATTGTTTTGTGCATTTATTAGCGTAATAGCTAAAACACTGAGTAAAAGTAATTGTTTCTTCATTTTGAGTAATAAATTGTTAAAAATACAGTTGATCAAATCTATGGTAAAAAACTGATACCTAGTTGGTTTTAGTATATAATTCTAATTTTTTTAATGAAATTTTAATATTTTATTTCATGATTGTTTGAATTGTTTATTTTTTTAATAAAATCACGTTATTTTGTTGTTGGGGCTAGGGTTGATTCTTTGTGTTTTTGATATGAAATTGGAAAAAATGAAGTAACTTTACATTCTCTTTTATAAAAAAGTTAGAACATTATATGTATTTAATTTTTGACACAGAAACAACCGGTTTACCAAAAAATTTCAACGCTCCGCTTTCAGACTCGGATAACTGGCCAAGAATGGTTCAGATTGCATGGCAAGTGCACGATGATGATGGGAACTTAATTGAAAACCAGGATTATATAATAAAACCTGAAGGGTATGATATTCCCTTCAATGCCGCACGTATTCACGGAATTACCACCAAGATTGCCAATGAAGAAGGACGAGATCTCCAGGAGATTCTTGAAGAGTTCTCTAAAGTCCTTGAAAGGGTAAGAGTGGTTTCCGGGCATAATGTAGAATTCGACTATAATATTGTAGGAGCAGAATTTTACAGAAAAAACCTGAAAGATAATCTTCAGGAAAAACCCAAAGCAGATACCATGATTTTGGGAACCGACTACTGTCAGCTTGGCGGAGGTCGGGGAGGAAGATTCAAACCTCCGAAATTGGAAGAGCTTTATGAAAAACTTTATGGGAATAAATTTGATGAAGCCCATAATGCTGCTGCCGATGTAAATGCTACAGCCAGAGCTTTCTTTGAGATGGTAAGAATCGGAGTTGTGCCTGCTGAAACCTTAAAGATTTCAGAAGATCAGCTTGCTTATTTCAGAAGTCTTTATCCTGATCCGATTAAGCCTTTTAATATTGTTATCAGAAGGCAGGTTGCAGATTTTCATAATAAGAAAAAGCAACAGGATTTCGGGAGTATTGATGAAATTGATTTAGGGAAATATTTCAATTTTAATAGTCACAGTGTTTTCTCGACATTGACGGCTACATCGAGTATCAATGATTTGATTAAAAAAGCTTCTGACGAAAATTTCCCGGCTGTCGGTATGGTGGACCTTGGAAATATGATGGGAGCTTTTAAGTTCGTATCAGCAGTGGAAGGTGCCAATGGGGACAGGGCAAAGAAGCATAAAGAATATTTAGCAAAAAAACAGGAAGCAGAAGAAAACGGAACGGAGTTCAATGAAGAAGAGCCTGTTTCTGAACCGCTTATTCCTGTGGTTGGCTGTGAATTCTATATTTCGGAACGTTATGAACAAAAGCAGTTTACCAAAGATGATCCCGACAGGAGAACACAGGTAGTACTTTTGGCAAAAGATTTTAACGGGTACAAAAACCTGGCAAAACTTTCCAGTATCGGTTTTCTGAAAGGATTCTATTTTGGGGTTCCGAGGGTGAGCAGAGAACTGATAGCACAATATAAAGAAGGAGTGATTGCACTCACCTCCGGAATTATGGGTGATATTCCTGATGCCATCTTAAATACCGGTGAACAGAAAGGAGAGGAGCTTTTCAAATGGTGGAAAGATACTTTTGAAGATGATTTTTATGTTCAGATCCAAAATCATAAACTGCCTGAAGAAGAGCATTTAAATGATGTTTTACTCCATTTCGCGGATAAATATAATGTTAAAATTTTAGCGCAGAATGAGACTTTTTATACCAATAAAGATGATGCCAATATCCAGGATATTGTAAGCTGTATCAAAGATGGTGAAAAGCTGACAACGCCTATTGGGAAAGGGTTTGGTAAAAGAAGAGGGCTGGCAACAGGTGAATATTATATCAAGAATTCCGATGAAATAAAAGAGGCCTTTTTAGCATATCCTGATGCATTTGATGCGTATGAAGAATTTACAGCAAAGTTTAAACCCTATACCTTAAAAAGAGATGTTCTCCTTCCGAAGTTTGATATTCCGGAAGAATTTATCCATGCTGAAGATGAGGTAGACGGAGGAAAAAGAGGAGAAATGGCATATCTTACCTATCTTACGTATGAAGGAGCAAAGAAAAGATATGGTGTAGATGGTATTACAGAGGATATTAAAGAACGTCTTGACTTCGAGCTTGAAGTAATTGCCAATACCGGTTATCCGGGGTACTTCCTTATTGTACAGGATTTCTGTAATGAAGCCCGTAAAATGGGGGTTTGGGTAGGTCCGGGAAGGGGTTCTGCTGCAGGTTCTGCTGTAGCTTACTGTATTGGAATTACCAATGTAGACCCTATTAAATATGACCTGCTTTTTGAGAGATTCCTTAATCCGGAAAGGGTATCCATGCCCGATATTGATATTGACTTTGATGATGAAGGAAGAGATAAAATTATCAAATGGGTAGTTGAGAAATACGGAAAAACTCAGGTAGCACAGATTATTACGTACTCGGTTTTGGGTGGGAAATCTGCTATTAAAGATGCCGGAAGAGTACTGGATGTTCCAATTCCTGATACAAACAATATTGCTAAGCTGATTCCTCCGAGTCCGGGGATGAATATCGCGAAAGCTTTAGCAAAATATGATAAATTAAAACCGGAAGAACAGATGCTCGTTGATGAGATGAGGTATGTTCTTAACAGTCCTGATGATGCACGGCATGGAGTTTTGGCAAGTGCTAAAAAGATGGAAGGCTGTATCAGAAATACGGGAATTCACGCCTGTGGGGTAATCATTACGCCGGAAGATGTGAGTAATCTGGTTCCGGTAACCATTGCAGCAAAAGATGCTGATATCTTAGTGTCACAGTTTGACAACTCCGTGGCGGAGAGTGCCGGTCTCTTGAAGATGGACTTCCTGGGGTTGAGAACTCTGACTATCATTAAAGATGCATTGAAGCTTGTGAAGGCAAGATATAATGTAGATATTGATCCGGATCTTATTCCGCTTGATGATACCAAAACATATCAGCTATTTAAAGAAGGAAGAACAGTAGGGATTTTCCAGTATGAAAGTCCCGGGATGCAAAAATACATGAGGGAACTTAAACCCACTGTTTTTGCTGACCTTATTGCCATGAACGCCTTGTATCGTCCGGGTCCGATTAAATATATTCCAAACTTTATTAACAGGAAGCATGGGATTGAAGAGATTGTTTATGATTTACCGGAAACAGAAGAATATTTAAAAGAAACATACGGGATTACCGTTTATCAGGAGCAGGTAATGCTTTTGTCCCAGAAATTGGCCAATTTTACCAAAGGTGAAGCCGATACGTTGAGAAAAGCGATGGGTAAAAAGCAGATTGACGTTCTTAATAAAATGTACCCGAAATTCATTGAAGGAGGTAGAAAAAACAACCTGAATGAAGAAAGACTTGAGAAAATCTGGAATGACTGGAAGGCCTTTGCAGAATATGCCTTCAACAAATCTCACTCCACGTGTTATGCATTTATTGCTTATCAAACGGCTTATTTAAAAGCAAATTATCCGGCTGAATATATGGCGAGTGTGATGAGTAATAACATTAACAATACGGATTCAATTACCATGTTCATGGAGGATTGTAAAAGTATGGGCGTGGATGTATTAGGTCCGGATGTGAATGAATCCCAATATAAATTCTCAGTAAACGAAAAAGGGCAGATCCGTTTCGGATTGGGAGCTATCAAAGGAATTGGGGAAGGACCAAGTGAAGCAATTACAAGAGAAAGAGCAAACGGAAGGTTTAAAAATATTTATGATTTCTTTGAAAGAATATTGCCTTCACAGATGAATAAGAGAGTAGCGGAAAGTTTGGTGCTTGCCGGTGGTTTTGATGAACTGGACTCTTTTCACAGAGGACAGTATTTTGATATTGACATGGCCGGAAAAACCAATCTTGAACGGTTGATCAGATATGGACAAAGCTTTCAGGAAAGTAAAAATGAGATGGAACATTCATTATTTGCTGATTTTGCGGAAGAAGTTCAGATTGAACAGCCTAAACTGCCACCTTGCCCGGAATGGCCGAATATGCATAAGCTTAACAAAGAAAAGGAAATCATTGGCTTCTATCTTTCTGCGCATCCGCTGGATGAGTTCAAGTACCAGTTCAAGTTTATGCAGGGGCAGCTTTCCAAAAAATCTGTTCTTGAAAAAAATGAGGAAGAGAAAGTCGTGACAGATGAAGCGCCTGTCTTGGAGCAGGATGCTCAGGATGACGCTGTAGATCTTACAGAAATTATATCCGATGATGTTGTGGCAGGTGAAGAGGAAGTAGTGGAAGAAGTGACTAAAAAGGCTGAGCCTAAAGGTAACTTCATGTTCCTGAATCTGGATGAGGTGGATGCTTACAAAGAGCAGGCTTTTGCAAATAAGCAGGAAGAGCTGTTTGAAGAGAAAAAGAAAGACTGGAAAACCATGCAGAAAGAAAGAGAAAACGGTGGCGGCGGAAAAGAATATACTGTTGCTGGTCTGATTACGGAATATGTAGTAAAAGATGGTTTCAGAAGTGGTGAAAAAGTGGCTTTTGTTACGCTGGAAGATTATTCCGGATCTTATTCATTCAGATTGGGTGACAGAGATTATATGAGGTTGAAAGAGAAGCTGGAGGTTCAGAGATTTGTTATTTTTAAAATAAAATTTGCTCAGGTTAAAGATGGAAGAGTCTTTGTGAATGTAAATGATGTGATAGAGCTTCAGGAAGCTTTCGAAAGATTTGCAAAAAGTATCTCGTTAGTCATGGATGTGATGGATGTAAGACCGGAAGATCTCGACTTCTTCCGAACGGTTCTCGACAGAAATAAAGGAAATCAGAAACTGAAATTCTTTATTAAAAACCTTGAGGATGATTCCCATATCGAAGTACAGTCTATGAAACATTCAGTGGACCTGAATGGAGATCTGATTAAGGAAATTCAACTTCTTAATAAGTATGAGTTTTATTTAAACTAGAAAAAATTACCTATACAAAAAAGAGTGGCTTATGTCACTCTTTTTTTTTTGTTTGTATATTTTCAATATTGATGAAAAATTTTAAATAATTTTTTATGTTAAATAGAAAAATTTTCTGAAGTCTATTTTAATTATATGCTAATTTAAATATTTGATTTTCAGTGTTTTGTTATTTTTCCATGAATTATGAAATAGTTATTAAAATTAAATAAACGTTTGGTTTTATTGGGTTTTACTGTTGATTTTAATTGTTTTTGTTTAAAATTTTATGATATTTTTTAATTTTTCATTTAAAATTTAAATTAATATTTATAAATTTACCGCCCTAACTTTTATTATTACTATTTTATGAAGAAATTACTACTATCGTGCTTGGCTTCCTTAAGTATGGGAGTTTTTGCACAAACTAATGTCGCCAACTATACTTTTTCGAAAAGTACCGGGGTGGCTTATACCTCAATTACGGGAGGTACAAAATTATTCCCTACCGGAACTAATACAACGTATGACAATGAGGTATCTGCCGCAATTCCTCTATCATCGCCTTTTAACTTTGGCGGTGTTGCCATGACAACATGCTATGTGAGCGCCAATGGATTTATAACATTTGGAGCGGCACCTTCAGGAACAAACTATACTCCAATGTCAAGTTTGGGATCAACTACAGGAGCAATTTCTGCTTTTGGACAGGATGGAGGATTTTTATCAACAGATTCACCGCAGCCAGCAGGAAACCATGAGGTGAGATATGAGGATCTTGGAACTGAATTCGTGGTACAGTGGCAGGATCATGCTAACTACCATAACAGATCTACTGAAAAATTAAATTTTCAGATCAGGTTGGTTTACGCTACAGGTGAAATAAAGGTGATCTACGGAAACTGTACAGATCCGGGTACCAGTACTTCAGGCAGTACACCACAGGTAGGGATAAGAGGAAACAGTACTACTTATGCATCCAATGTAAATTCCCTGATGATTGGAAATGTACCATCTGGAACTACCTGCGATTGGTCTAAAGCTGTTACAGCGAGTGCTAATAACAGTACTATGATTTTCTCAAGCACAACCAATGCAAGTGTTAAAATCCCGGCTGGGCTGCAATATTCATGGGCGCCTGGTACGCAAGCTCCGGTAAGAACTTTTGCTGCTGCAACCGCAATAACCAATAATGCAGCAACGATCAATTGGACTGCTCCGACAGATGCAACGACTTATAATGTTCAATATAGAGCGATTGGAAGCTGCGACTGGACTAATTACAGTGGTAACCCGGTATCCGCTGCTACTGCTACCATTAATGGACTGACTCAGAATACAACTTATCAGGTTCAGGTTCAGGCTTTAAATGGGGCAGCTCAATCTATTTACTCTCATATTCCAAATGCTGCCGGATCAGGAAGTGGATATGCATCCGCAGGATCTTTTACCACTACACCAAACTGTGCAAGTACAGTAACCGGTCTTTCTTCCTCAGCTTTAACTCCTGAGTTTGCAACGATTAGCTGGACAGCTTCAACAACGCCTCCAGGGAATGGATATGAGTATTATTATTCTACATCTTCAACTACCCCTAATGCAACGGTGACGCCTTCAGGTTCTGTAGGTGCAGGAGTAACAACTGCAGATTTATCCGGTTTGACTCCTTCAACTCAGTATTATTATTGGGTAAGAGGAAATTGTAACGGAACAGATAAAGGGATATGGTCAAGTTCAGCAAACTTCACAACATTAGGTCTTTGTCCTACAGTTACAGCGCCTGCATCCAGTGCTACAGGAGTAAGTGTAACGCCTACCATAACTTGGACTGCAATAAATGGGGCTTCAGGTTATAAATTAAAAGTAGGAACAACTTCAGGAGCAAATGATGTTTTAGATATGGATATTGCTGGTGGAACTAGCAGCTCTTATGTTTTCTCTACACCTTTGAATTATTCCAGTACCTACTATTATTCTGTAACAGCCTATACAGCTAATATTACAGGGCCTGCTACAGCGTGTACAGTGAGATCTTTCCAAACAGCGTGTACATCATCTAATTTACCATATGCTTTAGATTTTGATAGTGTTACAACACCAGCTTTACCAAATTGTACAACTGCTATTAATAGTGGTTCAGGAAATGTATGGAAAACTGCAACGGCTCCAACTGGCTTTACAGGGAAAGTGCTTAACTATTCATATAACAGTAGTAATGCTGCCAATACATGGTTCTTTACACAAGGTTTAAATCTTACTTCCGGAGTTAGCTACAGAATCAAATATAAATATGCTAATGCAACCGGAACAACACAGTACCCAGAAAAAGTAAAAGTTGCTTACGGATCTTCAGCTACAAGTGCTGGAATGACAAATACTTTAGCGGATCATGCGAATATTATCGGAGGAACTGCTGTAATTACTTTTGTAGACTTTACACCAAGTGCAACCGGGGTTTACTATTTTGGATTCCAGGCGTATTCTGCTGCTAATATGAATCAAATCTATGTTGATGATATTAATATAGATGTTACTCCTACTTGTTCAGAACCATCAGGAGTTACGGTATCTGCAATTACTACCAATGGAGCAAGTATTTCATGGACTGCACCAGCTGCTGCTCCTGGAAACGGATATGAATATTATTATTCGCCAAACAGTACGGCTCCTACTGCCTCTACTACAGCTTCAGGAACAAGTACTACCACCTCAGCTCCTTTAGCCGGGCTGTCTCCTTCTACTACATATTATGTATGGGTAAGATCAGTATGTAGTGGTTCTGATAAGAGTGCATGGAGCATTGCTGCTACATTTAATACACTTTGTGGAACTGCTATGGCACCTTTTACTCAAACCTTTGATAATGGAGCAGCACCAAACTGTTGGAATAATGTAAATCCTACAGCAACAACTACTGATGCAACCCTTTTCTGGAAATTTGCAGGATCTGCAGACTATGGTGCAAGCCCTGCTAATAACGGAAAAGCTGCAGGTACCTATGCATGGGTAGATGCTAGCTCACCTTATGCAGGAGCTGGTACAAATACTGTACAATTGGTTACTCCTTCTGTAAATTTAACAGGTTTAACAGCACCGCTTGTTTCTTTTGATTGGTTTAAAAATCATTCTACAGTATCTACTACTACAGTTTCGCCTTCAAGTTATGATAATAATAAACTTACCGTAGAGGTAAACGATGGGAACGGTTGGGTAGTTATTTTTACAGATAACACAAACTTAAATCAATGGAGAACAGTGAGTGTTCCTTTAGCTGCTTCTTATATCGGAGCTACTATTCAGGTGAGATTTACTGTTGATAAAAATGTAAGTGGTAACGGATATTACTATGATGATCTTCTTTTGGATAATGTTGAAATCAAACAAAATCCTAATTTAGCGACTTCTGAAACTTCTGTGAAAGCAGATAAGATTAACGTATATCCTAATCCATTTATTGATACATTAACGATCTCGGATGTGTCTAAAGTGAAATCTGTTTCAATCATTGATGTTTCCGGAAGATTGATTAAAACTATTGAAAAACCTTCTTCTGAACTTCAATTGAGAGATCTTAAAGAAGGATTGTATTTAGTCGTTTTGAATATGAAAGACGGATCTAAACAAACCGTTAAAGCAATTAAGAGATAAAAATAATTTCTTAAAAATAAGAAGAAGAGGCTGCTCAATTTGAGTAGTCTCTTTTTTTATAGGTGAAATTATCTTTTGTTAAAGGAAAAGTTTAATTCGTTATGAGATAATTAAAAAAATATTTTTTTTATTGCTGATTTTCACTAGATTTGATTAACTAATACTGTTTTTTATATGAGAAATTTTTTACTTGTTGGTTTCTTAATGGCCGGCTTTTTATCCTCCGCACAGACATACTGTACGCCAGCGTTTGCTAGTGGGTGTAGTGGAGGAGATGTGATAGATTCTTTTGCAATTCCGGGTGCCGGATTTGATCATCCTGATACAGGCTGTTCTACTGATGCATATGGAGATTACACTTCTATGACAATTAACCTTAGTGCAGGTTTAAGTTATGATTTTAGTGTTAAACATGGCTACAGTGATCAGAATGTACGTGTTTGGATAGATTTTAATAACGACGGAACTTTTGATGATGCAGCTCCGGAACTTGTAGCTTCTGCGAGTAGTACTCTTGTAGGGGCAAACAATATTACCTCAGGGCTTATCACAATTCCTTCTACCGTTACTCCTGGTACTTACAGAATGAGAGTGGGAGACAGGTTCTCCAGTGATCCTATTCCTTGTAATACTGATGGATATGGAGAAGCTCATGATTATACAGTAGTTATTGGTGCGGTTCCAACTTGTTTTGCACCATCTGCATTAACGGTATCCGCAGTTACAGCAAATTCTGCTCAGGTGGGATGGACTGCTCCGTCTTCTGCTCCGGGCAGCGGATACGAATATTATTATTCAACCTCCAGTACATATCCTGCTGCTTCCGTAGTGGTTTCCGGGACAAGCAGTGGATTAACTGCCGATCTGCCTTCACTTGCAGCAGCCACTACTTACCATGTGTGGGTGCGTTCTGTATGCAGTACTTCAAATAAGAGCGCGTGGTCTCAAATGGCAACATTTATGACATCCTGTGTTTCTGTAGGGGTGCCATATGCATTGGACTTCGAAAGTATAACTCCACCTGATATGCCGAGCTGTACTTCAGTAGTGAATGACGGTTCAGGAAATCTGTGGGAGACAGGTGATCTGGATGCTCAAGGATTTACAGGAAATGTCCTTCAATATTCTTATGACTATGCCGATAATGCTGATACCTGGTTTTTTACCAACGGTATTAACCTTACTGCAGGAGTAACCTATAGAATTAAATATAAATATGCAAATGCAGAAGGAATGGTATACGTAGAAAAGCTAAAGGTAGCCTACGGAACTTCAGCTACAGGCGCAGGAATGACCAATACATTAGCAGATCACTCAAATATTGTTTCCAGTACAGCAACAAGTGCTTTTGCAAACTTCACACCCACTACCACGGGAGTTTATTATTTTGGATTCCAGGCATATTCTGATGCGAATATGAATCAATTGTATGTGGATGATATTAATATAGATGTAGCACCAGCTTGTAGTGAACCTAATGCCTTAGTTGTTTCAAATATTACGGCCGGAGGAGCTACAGTTTCATGGACGGCAGCTACTCCTGTACCTGCAAACGGATATGATATTTATTACAGCACAACCAATACAGCGCCTACAGCTACAAGTACACCTAATTTTACAGGAATTACGGCGGCTACTTATAATATTCCTGGCTTAGCGCCTTCCACTGCTTATTATGTGTGGGTAAGATCTGCATGTAGTGCAACAAGCAAAAGTGTATGGAGTGATTCTGCTACATTTATGACATTGTGTTCAAGTGTGAACCTTCCTTATACGGTAGATTTTGAAAACGTTACCGTTCCAGCTCTTCCTGGCTGTACAATCAATGTTAATGCAGGAACAGGAAATAACTGGGAAACAATGGATCCTCCTTCTGATAGTCAAGGATTCACTACCAATGTGTTAAATTATCATTATAACTCTTCCAATTCCGGAAATGCATGGTTCTTTACCCAAGGGTTGAATCTGACAGCAGGAGTGCAGTATACAATCAGTTATAAGTATGGTAATAACTCTTCAACTTATGTTGAAAAATTGAAAGTTGCCTATGGAACATCACCTGATGCATCAGCGATGACAGGATCTATAGCAGATTATCCTTCAATTAATGATGAAATGGCTCATACAGAATCTATAACATTTACAGTTCCTACAACAGGAATATATTTCTTTGGATTTAATGCTTATTCAGATCCGGATCAGTATAATCTGTATATAGATGATATTAGTATTAACAACGCGAATCTGGCAACAGCTGAAACGGCTGTAGCGAAAAACACTATTCAGGTTTATCCTAATCCGTTTACAGATGTATTGAATATCTCAGATATTAAAAAAGTGAAAAATGTATCAGTAACAGATGCTACAGGAAGATTGGTAAAAACAATTGCAAACCCTGAATCTGTGATTCATTTAAGAGATCTAATGCAGGGTGTTTATTTAATAACACTGGAAATGAAAGATGGATCTAAACAGACGATCAAGGCAATTAAAAAATAATTCATCATTTAAATAAAAAGAAGGGGACGGGTCATTATGATCCGTCTTTTTTATGGGAGTTGGGATTTTGACTTTGAAAGTATTTATAAAAAAAGAAGAACAGAATATTCTGCTCTTCTTTTATATTTTATCCTGTGGCCATCACTGATGATGGAGTATTACCCATTGTTCTTTATTTATTGGGTACCGGTTGTATATCTCCCTTATTCATAAGATCAAAAACAGTAGGGAAGAACATGACTAATATAAAGTAGATGATGATCATCAGCACAATCAGTGCAAAAAGAATAATCACTAAGCTATTGGGTTTGTTTTTCTGTTTCGGTTCCATGATTTTGTGGTATTTGGTGAATAAATTTTATTTATACTAATATTAAGCTAATTTCTTGCCACATTTCTTACAATACCTTGCATCATCATCAATATCTTCATTCCCGCAGCGTTCGCACACCAGTTCAAGGTTTTGTCTTTTGTTTCTCATTTCTGCGGTTACAATACCAGTGGGAACTGCGATGATGGAATAACCGGCCAGCATCAGAACAACCGCAAAAAACTTCCCTAAAGGCGTAATAGGCGATACATCACCATATCCTACAGTGGTTACCGTAACCACTGCCCAGTAAATGGATTGGGGGATTGTTTCAAAACCTTGTCTTCCGCCTTCTACCATAAACATAAGGGAGCCTACAATGACTGAAAAAATAATCAGGAACAAAAGGAAGATATAAATTTTTCTGGAACTGTTTTTTAAAGCCCTTACAATTAAATAGCCATCATTCATGAAATCCAGCAAATTGAAAATCCTGAAAATCCTCAGCATTCTCAACATTCTGAAAATCAGAAAGTATTTGGTAATAGGGAAGAAAAAGCTAAGGAAAAAAGGAACCAGCGCCAGAAAATCAATAACTCCGAAAAAACTGAATATATAACTCCGTTTATTCTTTACCACCGCAATCCGCATAGAATATTCCAGGGTGAAGAAAACAGAGATTACCCATTCAAGAATCAAAAAAGTATAATGGAATCTTTTATCAAGCTTTGGGACACTTTCCATCATAATAATAGCAGTACTTGCCATAATTAAAGACAATAATATGATGTCGAACAGTTTTCCAAGCTTCGTATCAGAGCGATAAATTATCCGGTAAAGGAATCTTTTCCAAAGAGTGTCCTCAGGAACAAGATTATGTTCTCTTTCCATTTATATAAGGTTATTTCACAGCGAAGTTAATAATTTCTATAAAGTATAGGGTAAATATATGACTGTTAAAAGAATCCTGCAAATGTTAAAATAAAATTCGTCATCGAAAAGTGAATTATTGCGACTTAATTGTATGTATTTCAGGTTGTTATATTTAACAAAATACGAATAAAATATGACATATAAAAATGTTTTTTTTAACATTCTTATAAGCTGTATTCGTAATTTTATTCTACAAAAGCTTTATATCATGAGAAAAATTTTAACCTTGTTTATTCTGTTTTTCATAAGCAGTTTTGTGCATGCTCAGGTTGGGATCAATACTTCATCACCGAATGGTGCTGCAGTGTTGGATATAGTTTCCAACCAGAAAGGAATCCTCATTCCTCGCCTTACAGATACTGACCGGGATACCAACCTGGCTGATAATGACGTTTCCACAGTACCTCCTGCAGGTGTCGTAAACGCTAACCTTACCGCAGGAACCCTTATTTTTAATACGACAACGAATAACTTCCAGTATTGGGATGGTACCCTCTGGAGACAGCTTTTTGTTCCCACATCTTCTCAGGCTGGTAACGACGGTGTCGTTAAAATAAATTCTGGAAACGCAAATGTAAAACCCTCATTCAGTTTAAGTGCTGCAGGTAGCGGTTACGGCCCAAGACAACAAGTTCTCTATGCTGTACCATTAGTCTTTGCTGCAAGCCCTACGACAAGCTGGCCGGAAACAACTGTTCCCTTTCCTGGAGTAACCTCCAATATTTATATTTCGGCTACGGGTAAATGGAGAGAAAATGAAATTAACGGTCAGGTCCATGTCTGGAGAGTAATCTCTACGATCACTCCTGGCTCCAACTCTTCAGGATCAGTAAAAGCTACTTTTAAAAATCCTGATTCCGGTTTTGAAGTTAACTCCATCCAGTTGGTTCCAAGTGGATCAAGTGGAACAGGTAACATTCTTACTTTTTATTTCTATACCATTGCAGACCCTGCAAGTCTTGATCCGGGGAAAGGGTATCAGCTCTTTATGGAATCCGATATAAGCTGTAGTGTGGTGATAGATTCCTTTACAAGGGTATCACTGTTCAAAGATTAACAGTCTTATTTAATTCTTTCTAATATCAAATTAAGCCGGCCGGAGAAAGCCGGTTTTTTTATTGCTGTAGAAATTTTTCCGGATTTTTAGTAAAATTAATATCTTCGCTGTAACCGTAAAATATAAATTAATGAAGCTAAAAACTGTAATTGCAAAAATTGAAGAAGAGATCAGTATCAGACAGGCTGAAGATTTTGATAATGTAGGATTGTTGTGTGGTGTTTATGACCGCGATGTATCCGGAATTCTGGTTTGTCATGATGCTCTGGAAAATGTAGTAGAAGAGGCCATTGAGAGAAATTGTAATCTGATTGTTTGTTTTCATCCCATTATATTTTCCGGACTAAAATCTTTAACGGGAAAAAACTATGTAGAGAGAGCTGTTTTAAAAGCTATTGAAAATAAAATAGCCATCTATGCCATCCATACCGCATTTGATAATGATTTCTTTGGGGTAAACCACGGAATATGCAGTCAATTAGGACTCAGCAATATGAAGATTCTTCAGCCTAAAGAAAATAATTTAAAACAGTTAACGGTTTTTGTTCCTAAAGAATATTCGGAAAAGGTAAAAGAAGCCATGTTCTCTGCCGGAGCAGGAAATATCGGATTTTATGATGAATGCAGTTTTACAGTGAATGGGAACGGAACCTTCAGGCCGGTAGAAGGTTCAAATCCATTTTCCGGACAGCAGGGAATTCGTGAAAATGCAGATGAAGATATGATTTCTGTGATTTTTGAAAGCTTTAAACAGGGACAGATTGTAGGTGCCATGAAGGCTGCACACCCTTATGAAGAAGTAGCGCATCAGGTGTATAGTCTTGATAATAAAAATCATCATGCCGGATTGGGAATGTATGGTGATCTGGAAGTGGAAATGGATGAAAAGGATTTCCTTGGATTGGTAAAAGAAAAATTTGGGCTGGAAGTGATAAAACATTCCTCCTTCAATAATAAAAAAATTAGAAGAGTAGGGGTTTTGGGAGGCTCCGGAGCCAGTGGAATACGATCGGCAGCAGCCAAGAAATGTGATGCTTATCTTACCGGAGATCTTAAATATCACGACTATTTTTTAGCGGAGTCTAAAATGTTGATCTGTGATATAGGACATTACGAGTCAGAACAATTTGTTACTCAACAATTATTTGAAATTTTATCACAAAAATTTAGTACATTTGCAATTTCAAAATCTATTGAAAAAACAAACCCAGTAAATTATTTCATTTAAATATGGCAAAAACCAACGATATTTCAGTTGAAGAAAAATTAAGAGCTTTATACGATTTACAGATCATTGATTCAAGATTGGATGAAATCCGAAATACTAGAGGAGAATTGCCAATTGAAGTTGAAGATCTTGAAATCGAGATTGAAGGTCTTGAAAAAAGAGCTGAAAAATTTCATGCTGATATCAAAGATCAGGACGATCAGATCAAAACAAAGCATGAAGTAATTAACCATGCTAAAACTTTAATTGAGAAATACAAATCTCAGCAGGATAATGTAAGAAACAATAAAGAGTTTGAAGCATTAGGGAAGGAAATGGAATTCCAGGATCTGGAAATTCAGCTTGCTGAAAAAAGAATTAAAGAATTCGGAGCTAAAATTGCTCACAAAAACGAAACTTTAAGCGAACTGAATGCTAAGATCGACGATTTGAAAAGCCACTTGAAATTCAAGAAAGAAGAATTGGATGGTTTGATCTCTGAAACTCAGAAAGAAGAAGAATATCTTATAGAGCAGTCTAAAGAATTCGCAGGTAAAATCGATGAGAGATTATTAGCTTCTTACAACAGAATCAGAACAAACTCTATCAACGGTCTTGCTGTAGTAGGATTAGAAAGAGGAGCTCCAAAAGGATCTTTCTTCACAATCCCTCCTCAAAAGCAGATGGAAATTGCTCAGAGAAAGAAAATCATTATTGATGAGCACTCTGGGAAAATCCTTGTTGATGACGAATTGGTAATCGAGGAAAACGAAAAAATGAAATCTGTAATTAAATTCTAATTATTGATTTTTAAAAATATAAAAGCTGTTTCAGAGATGAGACAGCTTTTTTTATTTGATCTGAATATAAATCTGCCTCTCTTGGAGTAAAGCAACTTTAATAGGGGCTTTGTCATTCCGTAGGAATCTCTGCACATTCTTTTAACATGATAAAGATTCCTTCGGAATGACAAAGGTTGTGTTGTAATTGGATTAAAAAACTTAATGAAGAGTCATCCATAGAAACGGGCTTCAGCCCGTTTAATCAAAAACAAACTTTCCTTATCGGCTTTAGCCAAAACATAAAAAAAACCGCTTCAAAATGAAGCGGCTGATCGTATTTTAATCCTGATGATCGTACATCTTATTATACAAAGCAATAAATTTCTCTTTTACCGCTTTTCTTTTCAGTTTTAACGTTGGAGTAAGCAAGCCGCTTTCAATGCTCCATATTTCAGGAGTAAGCTCAATTTTTTTGATTTTCTCCCAGTTTCCAAGATGCTCGTTGATGCCGTCAATCTCTTTTTCAATCCTTTGCTTAAGTTCTGGGCTTTTCGCAATCTCTTCCGGTGTGGAACCGATATTCAGGTTGTTTCTCATAGCCCAGCTTTTTGCAAATTCAAAATCAGGCTGTACCAAAGCACACGGCATCTTTTCACCATCACCCACAACCATGATCTGCTCTATGAATTTGGAGGCTTTTGCTAAATTTTCAATCGTTTGAGGAGCAATATATTTCCCACCCGATGTCTTGAACATTTCTTTCTTACGGTCCGTGATCTGTAAAAATCCGTCACCATCCAAATGTCCGATATCTCCGGTTTTGAAGAAACCATCTTCTGTGAAGGCTTCTTTTGTCATTTCTTCATTTTGGAAATATCCTTTGAATACGGAGGGTCCTTTTACCGTAATTTCACCGTCTTCCTGAATTTTAACTTTTAAATTATCCAATGGAATCCCTACGGTTCCCACTTTCATCTTATCAAAGCTGTTGACAGAAATTACCGGAGAGGTTTCTGTTAAACCATACCCTTCCAAAATAGGAATTCCTGCATTCTGGAACATTAAGTTGAGCCTGGTAGACAATGCCGCAGATCCTGAAACCAATGTCACAATCTCACCTCCTAAACCTTCTCTCCATTTGGAAAATACCAATTTATCTGCAATGATTTCCTGAAGTCCGGATGGCTTTGAAATGGTTTTCTTCTTACTGATTAAGTTCAGTGCCCAGAAGAATATTTTTGATTTTAATCCTCCTGCAGAAGATCCTGTATTGTAAATTTTGTCATATACTTTTTCTACCAGCCTTGGTACTACCGTCATATAATGAGGCTTCACTTCTTTTACGTTTTCACCCATTTTCTCAATGCTTTCCGCAAAATAAAGAGAAAAACCGTTGTACTGATACAGATAAAACAGCATTCTTTCAAAAATATGGCAGATAGGAAGGAAGCTTAATGCTCTTGTTTCCTTATAATCCAGACTTCTTTTCTTGGGAATTCTCGGAATGGCTCCCAATACGTTGGAAACAATATTATTATGAGTAAGCATTACTCCTTTCGGTCTTCCGGTAGTTCCGGAAGTATAAATAATGGTTGCAAGATCTTCCGTATTGATCGCGTTAGAAAGGTCATCCACTTCAATTTGTGTAGATTCATCTTTACCCAGATCAAGAATTTCTCTCCAGTTGGCAGCGCCACTAATATTATCAAAAGTAAAAATGCCCTGTAAACTCGGGATATTGTGTTTTACTTTCATTACTTTATTCAACAGTTCTTTATCAGAAACAAAACAGTATTGAATTTCAGCATTATTGAAGATGAATTCGTAATCTTCCGGAGAAATACTTGGATAAACAGGTACTGAAACAACTCCGATCTGAGAAAGTCCGAAATCCATTATAGCCCATTCTGTACGGGAATTGGTGGTAATCAAAGCGATTTTATCACCTGGTTTTATACCAAGCTTCAATAATCCTCTGGATATCTTATTTCCCTCATTAATAAACTCCTGGGTAGAAGTTTTTTTCCACTCACCATGATATTTCGTTACAAACATATCCGTTTTAGGATATTTTTCTAAAGCGTAGTGTGGAATATCGAATAATCTCTTGATCGTCATGATTTTTTACGTAATTTATAAAGAAATTTAAATATAAGCATTTTTTTTAATTGAAAACATTTCAATGTAATAATTAGGAATTAGTTAAATGCTTACCATAATATATGGAATCAAAAAGGAGGCCGGAAGCCCTGAAAAAGGGATTTTATATTTTGAACTGATCATTTGTGAATGTTTATGGTTCTGAAGGTATCCGGTATTGTTTTTATCTCTCACCATTTCGAATCCCAAAACACGCATTCACTGGCATTAAACTCGCTCTAACTTCCATTTTCTGTGCCTTTTTTCTGCTTTCAATTTAATTTTTTCAGATTTGCTTAAAAAGTGTAAATTTACGGCTATCTAATTATTTTTTTTATGGACTTTAATTTATCGGAAGAACAGCTGATGATTCAGCAGGCAGCAAGAGATTTTGCACAAAATGAACTATTACCTGGAGTGATTGAAAGAGACCGTGACCAGAAATTCCCTACAGAACAGGTGAAGAAAATGGGAGAAATGGGACTTTTAGGAATGATGGTAGATCCAAAATACGGAGGTGCAGGTATGGACAGCGTTTCTTACGTGCTTGCGATGGAGGAGATTGCAAAAATAGATGCTTCTGCAGCTGTTGTAATGTCTGTAAACAACTCATTGGTTTGTGCCGGTCTTGAAAAATTTGCTTCTGAAGAGCAAAAAGTAAAATATCTTACCCCATTGGCAAGCGGACAGGTAATCGGAGCATTTGCATTATCTGAGCCGGAAGCAGGTTCTGATGCTACTTCTCAGAAAACAACTGCTGAAGATAAAGGAGATTACTACCTTTTAAACGGGATCAAAAACTGGATCACCAATGGTGGTACAGCTACTTATTATATTGTAATTGCACAGACAGATCCTGAGAAAAAACACAAAGGGATCAATGCTTTCATCGTAGAAAGAGGATGGGAAGGTTTTGAAATCGGATTGAAAGAAGACAAATTGGGAATCAGAGGAAGTGATACACATTCTTTGATCTTTAATAACGTAAAAGTTCCAAAAGAAAACAGAATCGGTGCTGACGGATTCGGTTTCAACTTTGCAATGGCCGTATTGAACGGAGGAAGAATTGGTATTGCTTCCCAGGCTTTAGGGATTGCTTCAGGGGCTTACGAACTGGCTTTGAAATATGCTAAAACAAGAAAAGCTTTCAAAACTGAAATCATCAACCACCAGGCTATTGCATTCAAATTAGCTGATATGGCTACTCAGATCACTGCGGCAAGAATGCTGTGTTTCAAAGCAGCTTGTGAAAAAGATGCAGGAAAAGATATTTCTGAAAGCGGAGCTATGGCAAAATTATACTCTTCTCAGGTAGCAATGGATACTACTATTGAAGCAGTACAGATCCACGGTGGATATGGATACGTGAAAGAATACCACGTAGAAAGATTAATGAGAGATGCAAAAATCACTCAGATCTACGAAGGAACTTCTGAAATTCAGAAAATCGTGATCTCAAGAAGCATCGCAAAATAACATTTTATAAAACACATTACCTATGAAAAAATCTTTGTGGATCACCCTTGGTGTTGTACTGCTGTTACTGGGCGTATTTGTCTGGTATAAATACTATTTCGTTTTCGGAGAAGGAGTGAAATCCGGATATCTGAACTACGCTATGAAAAAAGGCTATGTCTTCAAAACATATGAAGGTAAGCTGATTCAGGAAGGCTTCGGAAGTGGAAAAACAGGAACCATTACAAGCTATGAGTTTGAATTTTCTGTAGATGACCCTGAAGTTTTCAAACAACTGGAAACGAACAGTGGAAAAACCTTTGATCTGCATTACAAAGAGTACAATGGTGCTCTTCCGTGGAGAGGAAACACAAAGTTTGTCGTAGACAAAGTAGTGAATATGAAATAAAAACAAATAAGGCTCTCAATCTGAGGGCCTTATTTTACACCAAATCACAAAATATTAATATATGAAATAAAATTTCCAATTTTATTTTTGAACCCTGTTTGATAACGAAGATTCATTCTCTTTTGCTTATACTTAAAGTTAAGAGGAATTTTTGTAATAAACAAATACTTCCGTTGAATGTTTGATAAAATTAAAAATAAGAATCGAACTTTAATTCTAAACCTCATTAAAAAAATATTAAAAAATCTATCCAAAGACGGATTGAAATCTAATGAGAGTCGTTATTCGGAATGTTTTTATTTCTCTTTTTATAAAAATAATATCCAATACCGGCAATGAGAAACAAAGGCCATAACGGAAGAATAAACAGGAAGATAGAAGTAATCACATCCCAGCCTGATTCGATGGCTGCTAACGATTTTCCACCGAAAGTTTTAGGTTCTGTTTCTGTTTTCTCTTGATCACGGATATTTATATTGATCGTACAGATGGTATTTTCGGCATAGTTTCGCCCTGAAACCTGAATGTCTTTCGTATCAATATCCCCGATATTACTGCTGATAGCATCCATTAAACCATCAAAATGCTGGAGAGGAACTTTGATATCCAGGCTGTAGACTTTTTGATCTTCTCCGTGAGGACTTGCAGATTCCACGTAAGAAAGATTTTCACTTTTGATATAGCCATTATTTTTATGGGCTTCTTCTCTGATAATTTCCTTCACTGTTTCTGTATTTTCTGCTTGTATGGTAAGGTATCCTGATTTTACCATATTATCTTTAGGCATATTCAGCTCATAACTGTCATTTTTAGGTTTGTCTTTATAGATGATCTTGGTTTCCTTAATAATCTTTGGAGCCGGAGCTTTTGCAGCCACTTTTTCAGGTTTCTTCTCCGTGGAATCCCTTTTCTCTATTTTGGATTCCAGTTTTGTTGTTGCTATTTTTTCAGATAAAGAATCTACCATCTTTGAGGTATTTTCTATTTTTTGCTGAATATCGTTCTTAGTATTTTCAAAATCTTTTATTCTGATACTGGCAGAGTCCAGAACTTTATCCGCTGTTTTATTGGCATTATCAATAGCTTCCGTTGCAACTGTTGCAGCGCTGTCAGCTGAGTGGATCGCTTCATGTATTGTATCCTGTGCAACTTCTCCTTTTTTACACATAATGAAAGTGCTTGATATAGCAACGAGTAAGATGAACTTTTTCATAAGTTTAATTTTTTTGATGAAGTAAAATTAGAAGGGAAGTTCTTGTAAAGATTGTAAATGAAATGTATTGTACTGGTAAAATAGTAACTGTTATATTTTCAGTATTTTGTATTTGATTTACAAAAGATTTACAAAGAGTTTTTCTGAGTTTGCAGTATTGAAATGATTTTAAAGCTTTGTCTTTTTACTCAATAGGAGTTTGGGAAACTGAAGATTCCCATCCTCCGGAGGGGTGGCGAAAATTCAACGAATTTTTGACGGGGTGGTTTCAAACCCTATCATAAAAAAATCCGCAGAAAATTTCTGCGGATCTATATTTAAAACAATTTCGGCTTTTTGCGATTTTGCTCTTTTATTTCAGATTAATTTTCTCTGAACTCACTAATGAAGTGTAGCTTCACATTCGGGAATTTTTCCTGGGTCATATGAATCGTGAAAGAAGAATCTGCAAGGAATACCAATTGATTGTATTTATCTCTTGCCAGGAATCTCTGTTTTAATCTTGCAAATTCTTTGAATTCTTCAGACTTTTCATCAGCTTCTACCCAACATGCTTTGTGCATGGATAGAGGTTCATACGTACATTTTGCCCCATATTCATGTTCCAGACGGTATTGAATAACCTCGTACTGAAGCGCTCCCACAGTTCCGATGATCTTTCTTCCGTTCATCTCAAGCGTAAATAGCTGTGCAACCCCTTCATCCATCAACTGATCAATACCTTTTGCCAATTGCTTAGCTTTTAACGGATCATTGTTGTTGATATAACGGAAATGTTCAGGAGAGAAGCTTGGAATTCCTTTGAAGCTTAATTTTTCTCCACCAGTTAATGTATCCCCAATTCTGAAACTTCCGGTATCATGTAAGCCCACGATATCACCAGGGAAACTTTCTTCCACTACTTCTTTTTTGTCAGCAAAGAATGCGTTAGGAGAGGAGAATTTCATTTTTTTACCTTCTCTTACCAATAAATAATTTTCGTTTCTTTTGAAGGTTCCGGAAACAATCTTTACAAAGGCAAGTCTGTCTCTGTGTTTAGGATCCATATTCGCATGGATTTTGAAAACGAATCCTGTGAAAGTGTTTTCTTCAGGCTTTACCAGACGGGTATCACTTTCTTTTGGCTGTGGCATTGGTGCAATATCAATGAAAGCATCCAGTAACTCACGAACTCCAAAGTTATTTAAAGCCGAACCGAAGAATACCGGTTGAAGATCACCTTTCATATAATCCTCACGATTAAACTCAGGGTAAACAGACTGGATCAGATCAAGCTCTTCTCGTAAAGTTTTTGCTGCTTTTTCACCAATAACATCATCAATAGAAGTATCATTAATGTCGTCAAACTTAATAGAATCCCCAACTTTCTGTTTTTTCTCTTCTAAGAATAGCTGAATATTGTTTTCCCAGATATTGTAAATTCCCTGAAAGTCACTTCCCATACCAATTGGCAAAGAAAGTGGGCAGACTGTTAACCCTAATTTTTGTTCTACTTCGTCTAACAGATCGAAGGCATCTTTACCTTCACGGTCAAGTTTATTGATGAAAACCAACATTGGGATGTTTCTCATTCTGCAAACCTTAACCAGTTTTTCAGTTTGTTCCTCAACCCCTTTTGCAACGTCAATCACAACGATTACTGAATCTACAGCCGTTAATGTTCTGTAGGTATCTTCAGCAAAGTCTTTGTGACCCGGAGTATCGAGAATGTTGATTTTGTGGTCTCTATATTCAAAAGCCAATACGGAAGTCGCTACAGAGATTCCTCTCTGTCTTTCAATTTCCATAAAGTCGGAGGTAGCTCCTTTTTTTATTTTGTTGGATTTTACCGCACCTGCTTCCTGAATCGCACCCCCGAAAAGAAGTAACTTTTCTGTAAGGGTTGTTTTTCCGGCATCCGGGTGGGAAATGATCCCGAAGGTCTTTCTTTTTTGTATTTCTTTGATTAAGTCTGACATATCGTATTTTGAAGTTGCAAAAATCGGGATTTTTTGCGAGGTTTTCAAATTTTAATTAAGACAATGTTAATTAAGCAGAAGAATAGATGGATAGTCACGTTTGATAATAATACATGCGGTTGCGAACCCATGAATAGTTGGGCTTATCTGTCAAACAAGCATTTTTATTAATAATATGAAGACGTAGATCAATCCGGCAGCAATCATTATAAAAAAGGCAGACATAACGTATTCAAATATTCCAAATTCAGTTTTTTGCGGTGCTGAACTAAGGTTATACTGCTCAATAGTCTGCAGACTTATTTTCAGATCAGGACGAAAATGTTGGATTCCTTTTAGAAAATGACGGTACAAATCATATTGGTTGCGTAGAATTACCAATTCAAAATTAAAGTCTACACTTGAAGACACAATTTCTCCTGTTTTATTTTTCAGATAGATCTGTAATGTTGTTTTGCCGTATTTTACAGTCTGAGTGTTTCGGACATATACATCGTCAGATGGATTTTTGGCTGGCTGAAGATCGATGTATAGAATGGCTTCAATAATGGTATTTTGATTGTTGTAGAAAGTAATTCCTCTTTCATCTACAAGAACTTTTCTTGCTTTTTCTTTTTTTCGGTACGTTAAAGCCACTATCAAGGCTATACAGCAAAATATAAGAAGAAGCTGGGCAATAAGAAGTGTGAAAAAAATACCAGGATCATTCTCTAAATATTGTCTGAAATTATTGTACATAAGATCGAAAACGACCCCGATTACTACCATAATCAAAATGACAGCTATCCAGATAATCCCCATTAAAAAATAAGTAATGGGTTTATTGATTTTGGATTCTATGGTCTGGAATTTTTCTGTCATATTAATTGTGAGTTTCAGATAATAAAAAAACAAGTCCGCATATAAGTGCTGTAATACTAAGAGTGGCCAGAATTAAAAGCCAGCCTCCCAAAGAAACCCCTTTGCTATTCACCTTCCATGTTTCTGTATCAATAGAATAGTTACGAAAAACAAAAGGATCTACTGTTAAGTCAGGGCGGAAAGTCACAATGCCGTGCAGGAAATGTGCATACAAAGTATATTTATTTTTTACCACCTTTAAAGGGAGATTCATATCAATACGTTTTGTAATTTCTTCTTTTTTCTCTGATTGGATCGTAAGTTCTAGTAAAGGAGAAATACCCGATCCTACAGGATTTACAGTATAAATATCAAAGTTTTGTTTTGAAGGGCGAAGATCTGTATAGAGAATCTGGTCTGCAATTTCATCTTTTGCATTATAAAATAAAAGTCCGGTTTCATCAACTACAATTTTACTTTCTATTTTCTTTCTTTTTCTACTATAATGATGGACTGTGGGGATTAAAATAAGTGCCGAAATTCCCCAACCTACCAATGCGGGAAAAATCATTGCCTCAAATCCTCTTTTATAAATTCCGTAAACAGGCCCCAGAACGAAAAGTATAGTGAAAGGAATAAAGATCACAAAGAAAAGCCCATTCAGAACAGCAGTCATTAATTTGTTGGTTGTAGACTCAATTCTTTGAAACGGAGATTCTGTATTCATTTTGTGTTGTTCATGGATAAAGGAACGAAAATAAGAAAATCCTTTTTTAGTTGCCTGTAGCAGTCAAAAAAATTATCTTTGTTTCTCATAAACTTTTACAGAGAAAGGATGGAAAATAGCAAATATCCAAAGTTTACGTTTACATGGTTTGGCGGTGTCGTTTTGGTGGTTGGATTATTCGTGGGAACAATGGCTGTTTCCTTATTCAGCACTTTTTGGAAAGTTGTTTTCCGGGAAAATCTTGAACTGAAAGACTGGTTTCTGATGCTAGCGAATTCTGTAGGATTCCTTACGGCTATTGCCTTTTTCGACTTTTTCATCGTAAGGCGCACCACTCAAAAGAGGCTTAACTTCAATTTGTCATCGGTTAATTTCTCTACCTATCTCCTGATCTTTCCCATGATGGCAGGAATGATGTTTATTTCTGAATTTATTGCCGCTCAGATTCCGACTACCGGGCCTTTTTTTGGTGATTTTTATGAATATTTTACCCAATTAATGAGTCAACTAACGGATAATCCTGTTGTAATGATTATCATGACGGTAATTATGGCTCCCATTTTTGAGGAGATTATATTCAGGGGAATTATTCAGAAAGGATTGATTAATAAAGGAGTAGAACCATGGAAAGCAATTTTATATGCTTCCATTATTTTTGGGGTGGTTCACGGAAATCCATGGCAGTTTATCAGTGCAGTGATGCTGGGCTGTGTACTGGGATTGGTATATCATAAAACAAAATCTTTACTGATGCCGATATTGCTGCATGCATTTAATAATTTAACCCTATCACTATTGGTGCTTTACGGTAAAGATGAGAGTTTTGCAAAGGTTCTGCATGTTTCAGAATGGCTTATTCTGGCTGCTGGAATTGTACTTTTCTCTTTGTTCTATTATCTTTTTATGAAAAAGTATAAAGTACATTATGCTGAAATGTAAGAAACCCGATTAAAAAGTAAAATTGAAAATGAATATAGAAATGGAATTATTAGTAGCTACACACAACGAACATAAAAAAGAAGAAATCCAACAGATCCTGGGAAGTGATTGTGTTGTGAAAAGTCTTACCGATTACAACATTCACGAAGAAATTGTAGAAGACGGAGATTCTTTTCATGCCAATGCTCTCATTAAAGCCAAATACTGTTTTGAGAAAACCGGAATTCCAAGTTTGGGAGATGACAGTGGTCTGGTAGTGGAATCGTTGGATGGAAGACCTGGAATTTTTTCTGCACGTTACGCCGGAGATCATGATTTTGCCAAAAATATCGAAAAGGTATTGGAAGAAATGCAGGGTATCGAAAATAGAAAAGCTTATTTTGTGACAGTTCTGTGCTATTATGATGAAAATGGGGCTCAATATTTTGAAGGCAGAGTTCATGGGAATTTACTGACTGAAAATAAAGGTTTCAAAGGATTCGGATATGATCCGATTTTTGTTCCTGAAGGTTATGAAAGAACCTTTGCTGAAATGAATCCTGAAGACAAAAATAAAATCAGTCACCGTAAACAGGCATTAGACCTATTTATGGATTTTTTAAAAGTAACTGATTAAGTTTAAATATCAGGGCAAACCACCCATTTAGATTTTCTGTTGTACATTTGTTATCATAAATTATTGATTTGAGTACGTATTTAACAATATTAGGTTTTAATTCTGCTATCCCAACCATCAACACATCGCCTACAGCACAGCTGCTGGAAATGGAAGAAAGACTCTTCCTGATTGATTGTGGAGAAGGTACACAAGTACAGCTTAGGAAAGCAAAAGCAAGATTTTCAAAGATCAATCATATTTTTATCTCTCATCTTCACGGAGATCATTGTTTCGGACTTCCGGGACTTATTGCTTCTTTCCGTCTTCTGGGAAGAGATACACCGCTGCATGTCTACGGGCCGAAAGGAATAAAAAAGATGCTGGAAACTATTTTCCAGATTACAGAAACCCATCGTGGTTTTGAAGTGGTTTATCATGAACTGGACAAAGATTATTCTGAAAAAATATATGAGGACAACAGGATAGAGGTATATACTATTCCGTTGGATCACAGGATTTACTGTAATGGCTATCTTTTTAAAGAAAAGCAGAAAGACAGGCATCTTAACATGAAAGAAATTGCCAAATACAGTGAAATTGAAACCTGTGATTATCATAATATAAAAGCAGGAAAAGATTTTGTACTGAGTGACGGTTATGTTCTTAAAAATGAAATTCTGACTCTTGAGCCTGCTCCGTCAGTGTCGTATGCATTTTGCAGTGATACCCGTTATCTTGAAAGTGTTATTCCGATTATTAAAAATGTAACGGTGCTCTATCATGAATCCACATTTTTACATGATTTGAAGGAAATGGCAGATTATACAGGACATACCACAGCATTGGAAGCAGCAACAATTGCTCAGAAAGCTCAGGTGGGAAAATTGATCTTAGGACATTTTTCAAACAGGTATGGAGATTTGACTGTATTTACCGATCAAGCCAGAGAAATTTTCCCTAATACATTTTTGCCCAAAGCATTGGAAAGTGTAAAGATTTAGAATGAATATGCTGAAATTTGAAGAACTTAGAGACTTTCTCAACGAAAAGGCAGATCAGTATAACGCTCCCGATTTTATTGAAAATGATCCCATCCAGATCCCACACCGTTTTTCTTTAAAACAGGATATTGAAATCGCAGGATTTCTGGCGGCTACAATCTCCTGGGGAAACAGAAAATCAATCATTAATTCTGCGGATAAAATGCTTGATATTATGGGAAATTCTCCCTATGATTTTGTGATGAACTATTCTGAAAAGGATCTGAAGGAGATTCAGGATAAAAGTATTCACAGAACTTTCAACGGACAGGACTTTTCCTATTTTATAAGACAGTTCAACAGAATTTATAAAGAAAATGAAAGCCTGGAAAGTCTATTTGACGTAAAAAAAACGGAGCATAACTTTCTCCATGCCATAGAACGATTCAGAAACGGATTTCTGGAAACAGAAAAACACAGAAGCCATAAACACGTCAGTTCTCCTTACAAAAACTCCTCTGCAAAAAGGATTATTATGTTTTTGAGATGGATGGTACGTCAAGACAAAAGGGGAGTAGACTTTGGGATTTGGGAAAAAATAGATCAGAAGCATCTTTCCATTCCTCTGGATGTACACACTGGAAATATTTCCAGAAAACTGGGATTGGTTTCCAGAACACAGAATGACTGGAAAACGGTAGAGGAGCTGGATGTTGCCATTAGAAAATTTGATGAAAAAGATCCTGCAAAATATGACTTTGCCTTGTTTGGATTAGGGGTAACCAAAGAACTGTTGTAAAAATATAAAGGATGAAAAAATATAACGAAAAAAAAGAAGTTCTTGAAAAAATAGCAGACAGTATTACTTCATGGATTGGATCTATTCAGTCCCTGATTGTTCATACGCTGCTGTTCCTTACCTCGTTTTTGCTGCCAATGCTGAATATCGTTGATTTTGACAAAATGCTTCTTATTCTTACTACGGTACTTTCTCTGGAAGCTATTTATCTGGCCATCTTCATTCAGATGTCAGTGAATAAAAGCCACGAGAAAATTGAAGATATTCAGGAAGATATTGAAGAGATCAGTGAAGACATTGAGGATATTCAGGAAGATCTTGAAGAAATCAGCGAAGACATTGAAGAGATCAATGAAGATATAGAAGATATCCAGGAAGATATTGAGGAGATCAGTGAGGATATTGAAGAAATTAATGAAGAGGAAGATGAAGAAGATCACAATGAAAGAGCAAAAAATGTAATACTGAAGAGTAATGTAAGCTCGAACAAGAACGAGATAAAAGCTTTAAAAGACATTATCTCTCAGCTGCAGAATGAAATTGATCAGTTGAAAAACGAGGATAAATAACAGAAATACTGAGAATAAAAATATAAAACAGATCAATGCTATTGGTCTGTTTTTTTATGCTTGAATTTTAATATTCAATAATTTACGGAAAATGTAACGATAAGAAAAAATTATTGTGAATGTGGATGTGGAATAAGAAAATAGTAATATACAATGGTGAATTAGTATAATTATTTTTGCTACATTTGAACAAATGAAAACAAAATGTTAATTTATAGACTAAAAAACTATTTTTTCCTTTTTTCTTTTTTATTGATTTCTGCTTCTGTATTCTCTCAAACGAGACCTGTCAGAAAATCAGAAAAGATAAAACCTTCTGCGGCAAGTCTTAGAGCTGGAGCATTCATTGATGTGAATGTACCTCCCTATACACCTTCAAACTATACGCCGGAGCAGTTGGTAAAGAATATTTTGATCAATGGAGGTACGAACTGTACAACAGCCAATGTTACCAACGTTACGGTATCTCCTGATCATGAAGTGACAAACAGCAACAGATTCTGGGGATATTTTCATAAAGGAACAACGAATTTTCCTTTTACAGACGGGATTGTTCTGACTACTGGATATGCTTCCGAAGCAGGTAATAATTATGTATCAGCGGTTGGACAATCAGTAGGAACAGGAAGTGATGCAGATCTTGTAGCAGCTACCGGAGCTAATGTGAGCTTAACGGATGCCGTGGCCCTTGAATTTGATTTCGTTCCGAATTCAAACCAGGTAAAATTTAATTACATATTCGTTTCTGATGAATATACTTCCAATTATCCTTGCTTAGGCTATTCCGATGCCTTTGCCCTTTTATTAAAGAAAGTTGGAGATCCTACCTATACGAACCTGGCAGTATTGCCCGGAGGTGCAGGACCTGTAAGTGCAACCAATATTGTTCCTGCAGGAAATGGATTCAGCTGCGGACCTATCAATGCAACCTTTTTTGGAGCTTTAGCAAACCCGCATCTGGTTATTAATTATTTTGGAAGAACAACACCTCTAACAGCTGTTGCAGATGTAATTCCAGGGCAGACGTATCATTTTAAAATGGTATTGGCTGATGCAAAAGACCCTTCCCACGACTCTGCGGTTTTCTTAGAAGGAGGATCTTTTGATGTGGGGATTAAAATTGTAGACGAAACCGGAGTGGTTTTACCGGGAAGTATCAATATGTGTGATAATACTCCAAGGCAGTTGAAAGCTCAGGTAGCAGCAATTCCGGGAATGACTTATCAATGGTATAAAGATGGAGTCGCTATTCCTGGGGCAACAAGCGCTATTTATATTGCTACCCAGGCGGGAGTTTATACTGTAAAAGTAATGGTTCCGGGAAATCAATGTCCTAGTGAGGCAACCATTACGATCGTCGGAGGAACGAGCCCTACTGTACAGAATGCTGAACTTAAACTCTGTACAACCCCTGCAATTACCAGTTTTAACTTGGAAACAGCAAAACCATTGATCAGTACAACACCAGGTGCAGTATTCCGTTTTTATGCCAACCAGGCTGATGCACAGGCTCAAAATAACAGTTATATCACCAATCTGACCAACTATGCTGGAACAGATGGACAAATATTATATGTTCTGGTTTCCAATGGAGCTTTCTGTAGCAAGATTGCAACATTAACCTTAAGAAAAGAAGAAACACCAACAGCTTTACTTACCGCTCCGAGATTGAAAATTTGTGCCGGTGAATCTGTTTTATTAACAGCTTCTGGCGGTGTTACCTATGAATGGAGTGATTCTGCAAGTACTACCGGAGGAATAAGAACGGTAAGCCCCACTCAGACTACCACCTATACGGTATATGCTATCGGAGCACAGGGATGTAAATCTCTTCAGCCGGCACGTATTACCATTGAAGTAGTACCGGCTATTGTTTCAAACTTAAAAGGTGGCCACATCTGTCAGGGTGATAAAATTGTTCTGGATGCAGGCTCAGGCCCTGGATATACCTATCAGTGGAGTTCTGGTGAAACAAGTCAGAGCATTACAGTAGCTACTCCTGGAGAATATACGGTAATGATCAGTAACGGAGTTTGTTCAAAAGAGTTCAAGACTCAGGTTATTAAAGCCGTGATTCCTGAAGTGATAAAAGTGGATTATAATGAGAGCGGAACAATGATTGTCACAGCAAGTAATCCAAGTAATGGTATCCTTGAATATTCAGTAGATAACGGGGTTACATGGCAGTCTTCGAATATATTTAATAATGTCCCTAAAAATAAAATCATTTCGATCAGAGTTAGGGTTAAATTTACAAGCTGTGTAGGTTTCCTTGAATTCTTTACATTCGTGATGAAAAATGTAATTACTCCAAACGGTGATAATATTAATGATATCATTGATTTCAGCGGGGTGGTTAATTATAAAGATTTCAGTGGACAGGTTTTCGACCGATATGGAAGAGAAGTGTTCAAAGCTGCGAAGATCAATCCATATTGGGACGGATATTTTCAGGGCAAAAAGCTTCCTACTTCTACCTACTGGTATCAGGTAACCTTCGAAGATCCTGCAAGTAAAGAACTTACTGTAAAAACAGGATGGATATTACTTAAAAATATAGAATAATTTAAACTTTAACTGAAAGACTGACTATTTTGTCAGTCTTTTTTTATTATTTTAAAATAAACAGAGTTGATATTCTAATATAAATAAATTTGCGTTAGTAATAATGTAAATTGTGTTAACTTGAATTTCAATCAAAAAAAATAGTATTTTTGTTCAAAATAATATAAAATGTTAAATAGGAGGAGAGGAAATTTATTTTTAGCGTTATTTTTAGCTTTCATGGGGAACTTTGTTTTGGCTCAAAATAAAGGAAGGGTAGAAATTGCTGCAAAACCTAAAGCTGCTTCCTTGAGAGCAGGTGTTTTTATCGATGTAAACGCACCAAGCTACCCGGAATCCGGCTATCCTATAACTCAGCTGATAAACGATGTTCTTATATCGGGCGGTACCACTTGTACCAGTTCAACGGTAAGCAATGTGACAGTATCTCCAAACTTGTCTGCCACCAATCAGAACCGTAGCTGGGGATATTTTAATAAATCAAATACAAACTTTCCTTTCAGTAAAGGGATTATACTTTCAACAGGATATGCCAATAAAGCCGGGAATACTTTCCAGGGAACTTTAAGTGATGACCTTGGAACCGGTGGAGATGTAGATCTGGCGAATGCCTTAGGGATTGCTAACAATAACCTGACCAATGCAACATCTATAGAGTTTGACTTTGTAGCTGCTTCTACTGAAATTACTTTCAGATATTTATTTGCTTCCAAAGAATATCAGCAAAACTTTCCATGTACTATTACAGACGGTTTTGCCTTACTGTTAAAAAAAGCATCTGATCCTACTTATACCAATCTTGCAGTGCTTCCGGGAGGAGCAGGGCCTGTAAGTGTAACGAATATCCACCCGCAATATCAAAACTGTGGGCCTAAAAATGAAGCCTATTACGGAGGTACCAATACTGCTCAGGTTGAAACCAATTTCAATGGACGTACTATTCCGCTTACTGCAAAAGCAACGGTAATTCCTGGGCAAACCTACCATTTTAAAATTGTGCTTGCAGATTATCAGGATCCCAACTTTGATTCAGCCGTATTTCTTGAAGCCGGATCATTCGATATCGGGGTGAAAATCCTGGATCCGGCAGGTGTACAACTTCCTGCATCTGTAAATATGTGTGATAATACGCCACAGACTTTTACAGCTTCGGTTCAGGGACCTAACATAACCTATCAGTGGTATTTGGGAACCAATGCAATTCCAGGAGCTACTAATGCAAGTTATACTGCAACACAGCCTGGTGTATATACCGTTAAGGTTTTTATCCAGGGAAATAGCTGTCCGGGAGAAGCTACCATTACTGTGGTTGGCGGAACATCTCCTACAGTACAGAATGCTACACTGACGGCCTGCTATGCCGCTGGGAATGCAACTTTTAATTTAACATCAGCACAAGCCTCAATAAGCACTACTCCGGGAGCTGTGTTTTCATATTATACCACATTGGCAGATGCTAATGCTGGAAATGCAAATACAGTTCCTAATCCAACAGCTCATCAGAGTGCAGGCGGAACAGTGTATGTAAGAGTCGCAAATGGTTTCTGTGCAAAAGTAGCGCAGCTGCAATTAGTAAAAGCCCCACAAATGGTACCTACTATTGCTCCACCGATAGTGCTTACCTGCGCTAGCTCTCAGACGACACTGGATGCTTCAGCTTCTGTTTATCCGGCTGGGGCTACATTCAACTGGACGACTACCGGAGGAAATATTGTTTCAGGAGGAACTACCTTAAATCCTGTGATCAATGCTGCGGGAACCTATACTTTAACCATTACAAAAGTTTATCAGCCTGGCAATATCAGCTGTACAGCTATAGGAACTGTAACCGTAACAGGAAACAGCGCTCCGCCAGTTACCGGGCTTACGGCAAACAAAATAAAAATCTGTAAAGGAGATTCTGCAACCCTTACTGCTTCAGGAGGTGCTACCTATAACTGGGGGAATGGCCTTACCGGAAACGGAAGCACACAGGTTGTTTCACCTACTGTTACAACAACCTACACTGTAACAGCAGTGGGAGCGAATGGTTGTGTGTCTCAAAACCCTGCCACTTTAACAATTGAAGTGTCAGAACCTTTTACAGCCCAAAACGCAACATTACATAAGTGTTATCAGCCGGGATTAACTTATAATCTTACTGAAGCTCAGCCTCAGATTACAACTGCTGCAGGAGTTACTTTTACTTACTATATCAATCAGGCTGATGCTAATGCTGCTAACGGAAACTTTATTGTAACCCCTACAACATATACACCTCCGGGAGGAAGCCAGACTATTTATGTATTAGCAAGTAATGGAGGTTGTAGCTATGTAGTGTCTCTGCAATTATTAAGTACAGCTCAAACGACTCTTACCATTGCTGCACCGCAAACAATTACCTGTACAACTCCACAGATTACACTCAATGCTTCAACATCTGTAGTTCCTGCGGGATCTACTATTGCATGGACCACAACCGGAGGAACTATCGTATCAGGAGGCAATACACTTACACCAGTTGTAAGCGCCGGGGGAACATATACTTTAACGGTTACTAATATATCACAACCAGGAAACTTAAGTTGTACATATACTGCAACAGTAACAGTACAGGAAGATAAAGTACAGCCGATAGCTGCACTTGTTTCATCACAACCCCGTATTTGTGTTGGAGAATCTGTAACATTGACAGCTTCTGGAGGAGTAACCTATAACTGGGGCAATGGCCTTACCGGAAATGGAAATACTCAGGTTGTTTCACCTACAACAACAACTGTGTATACCGTATTTGCTGTTGGAGCTAACGGATGTATTTCTGCAACACCAGCAACAGTAACAGTTCAGGTAGGTCCACCTATAGCAGGACTTACCGCATCAAAATTAAAAATTTGTGAAGGAGAATCTGTAACATTAACAGCTACAGGAGGAATTACTTATAACTGGATAGGGCTTACCGGTAATGGAAATACACAGGTTGTTACTCCAACAGTAACAACAGAATATTCGGTATTTGCATTGGGAGGAAACGGATGTAGTTCTGTGAATCCGGCTAAAGTTACCATTGAAGTAGTTCCTGCAATTGTTTCTACATTAAAAGACGTATTTGTCTGCGCCGGAGATAAAGGAACGCTGGATGCCGGGGCAGGACCAAACTATACTTATGTATGGAGTACAGGAGCAACCACTCAAACGATAACAACTAATATTCCCGGAACGTATTCTGTGATCATCAGTAACGGAGTTTGTTCAAAAACTTTCTCTGCACAGCTGATCAATCCTGATTTACCACAGTTTACGAATATTGTTTATGATAACCATATCCTTACCCTTACGGCAAGCAATCCTACTGGTGGAACTTTAGAATTCTCCATAGACGGAGGATTGACATGGCAGTCATCAAACGTATTTACAGGAGTTTTAAATAATACCATGTATTCTGTAATGGTAAGAGTGAAAGGTGCTAAATGCGGTACTTCACTGGATTATTTTACATTCGTTATCAGCAATGCTATTACCCCTAATATGGATGGTATTAATGATACTATAGATTTCTCCGGAATCAGCGGGTACAAAGATTTTGCAGCTTCTATCTTCGACAGGTATGGAGCAGAGGTATTCAAAGCGGCTAAAGGTGATGTGATATGGACAGGATCTTTAAAAGGGATCAATCTTCCTACTGCTACTTACTGGTACAGGGTACAATGGGAAAACCCGGCCAGCAAGAAACTGGAACAACGTTCCGGATGGATACTTCTGAAGAACAGAAACTAGACATTTATTAAAAATAAAATAGTAACAAGAAAATCTTTCAGCAATGAAAGATTTTCTTGTTTTTAGGGGTAAGTGTTATCATGATTTGTGAATTATTTGAAATGAGAAGGAAATATGTTAAAATAATTTGTAATTCAATGCTACCACATCATTTATGGTTTCTTCGGGTAGGGATTGATTAACGAAAATTTACTGTAAAAGGTTCTTATTTTGTTTTTTTGTAGTAAAAAATATAAATATGTATATGAGATATTTAAAAAAAAATTAAATTTGTTGAAACAAAAATATTATGAGAAGATATCTACCGCTTTGTTTATTTTTTTTAGTCATCTCGACTTTTTTATTTTCACAAAACCTGCCACCTCGAAAACAGGCAAAAGAAATTCCTTCCAATCTATCCAGAAGAGCTGGAGCTTTTATTGATGTGAACGCTCCGCAGTATCCTGAAACCGCTTACACTATTGAGAAAATGGTTAAAGATGTATTGATCTCATCCGGAACCAATACCTGTCTTACTCCCAATGTAACCAATGTGAAGATTACTCCTAACCATGCTGCAAGTAATGCAGACAGAGCATGGGGATATTTTCATAAAGCTACAACCAATTTCCCTTTTAAAGACGGTCTTATTCTTTCCACAGGTTATGCGAGAAGAGCAGGTAACACTTTTGAAGGCGGCCTTAGTGATGTCAACGGTGGAGGATCAGATGCTGATCTTGCACAGGTGATTGGGGTAGTGGAAAGTAGATTGAATGATGCTGTTCTTTTGGAGTTTGACTTCGTTCCAACAACCTCTCAGATTAAATTTAATTATCTGATTGCCTCAGAAGAATATACAGGCTCATTCCCTTGTACCTTTGCAGATGCCTTTGCAATCTTATTGAGACCTACTTCAGGTGGACCTTATGTAAATATGGCTGTGCTTCCTGGAGGAGCCGGACCAGTAAGTATTACGAATATTCACCCTGAAATACCAGGGAGTTGTGGTGCTGTAAACGAACAATATTTCGGAGGATATAACACGGGTAACGTTGAAACCAACTTTAATGGAAGAACAATTCCATTAACTGCTACAGCAACAGTAGTAGCAGGACAGGAATACCATTTCAAAATGGTAATTGCCGATTACAGTGACCATAGTTATGACTCTGCGGTATTTCTTGAAGGAGGATCTTTCAACATCGGGGTAGACCTTTTAGATCCTGCAGGAACGAAATTACCTTCAGATATCAATGTATGTGATAATGTACCTCAGGTAATTACAGCTTCTGTAAATGACCCTAATCTTGTATACCAATGGTACTATAATGGTGCTCCGGTACCTAATGCCACTACCAATACAATTACCGCTATCCAGCCTGGTACCTATACTATCGAAGTAAGCGTTCCTGGTAATCCATGTCCGGGTAAAGCCTCCATACAGATTCACGGAGGTACAACACCACTGGCTCAGGATGCAACCTTGCTGCTTTGTACTACACCGGATATTACTACTTTTGATTTAAGTACTATTACATCTACTATCAGCCCTACACCGGGAGCGATTTTTAAATTCTACGTTAATCAGGCTGATGCAATTGCTCAGAATGATAATTATATTCAGACTCCATTAAACTATAATGGTAATGATGGTCAGATTCTTTATGTTGTTGTTTCCAACGGAGCATTCTGTAGTAAAATGGTTGAACTGAAATTACTGAAGGAAGTAACGCCAACGGCTAAAGTAAAAGCTTCCAGAATAAAAATATGTCCTGGAGAGTCTGTAACCCTTACTGCTGAAGGAGGAGATACTTATCTATGGAGTAATTTCATGGGAACAGGTAATATGCAGACGGTTACTTTATATCAGACGACAACATTTACAGTATATGCCATCGGACAAAAAGGATGTAAATCTCTGAATCCTGCAACCATAAGAATTGAAGTTACACCGGAAATCACATCACCATTAAAAGATGTTGAAATGTGTATTGGTGACATAGTAACCCTTGATGCAGGAGCAGGACAAGGCTTCAAGTATCTTTGGAGTACAGGGGCTACAACACAGAAAATTAATGTAGACCAATGGGGGATTTATTCAGTAGAAATTGATAATGGTATCTGTAAGAAGGTTTTCGAAGCTAAAGTAATGGGAGCTGCTACTCCTTTTGTTACTGCTTTAAATTATGAAAGCATCAAGAAAACAGTTACAATTACTGCAGAAAACCCTCCGATGAATAATACACCAAGTACGTTAGAGTATTCTATAGACAACGGAATCAGCTGGCAGGAATCCAATGTATTTACTAATCTTTTAGACAATACAAACTATACTGTTTTAGTAAGAAGAGTAGGAACACATTGTGTGGGATCTCTTGAATTCTTTACCCTTCAGATCAACAATATTATTACTCCGAACGAAGACGGAATCAACGATGTACTGGATCTTAAAGCTCTTGGAGACTTTAAAAACTTTAAAGGTTCTATATATGACAGATATGGAGTAGAAATGTTCAGATTCTCAAAAGAAAATCCTATCTGGGACGGAACAGTGGGAGGTAAGAGACTGCCTACAGCTACCTACTGGTATAAGTTTAATTTTGAGTATCCAAAATCAAAAGCTCAGATGAACTGGTCAGGATGGATTATGCTGAAGAACAGAAACTAAAATTGATAATGTAATATAAAAGAAAGCCTTTCAAATGTATTTTTGAAAGGCTTTTTTTAACAAAGAATGTTACTGTATTTTGTTCAACAAAAAGCTCCCGGCAAAGAAGCTTTTTTAATGATTTCTTTATTGATTTTCTTTCCAGAGGTTAGCAAAGTGTATAAAATCTGCAACACTAAGTTCTTCTGCTCTCTTATCTAAAAATTCGTGTCCTTTTAAAGCTTCAGGAATATTTAATGATTTCAATGCATTAGAAAGTTTTTTCCTTCTTTGATTGAATCCTGTTTTTACAATTTGTTTAAACAAAACTTCATTTCCCGAAAGCCCTTCCTTAGGGTTTCTTGTAAGCCTGATTACTCCCGATTTTACTTTCGGCGGAGGATTGAAGACGTTTTCATGTACCGTAAACATATAAGATACATCATAATAAGCCTGTATCAGGACAGAAAGAATACCGTAATCTTTAGTTCTCGGAACAGCAGCCGTTCTTTCAGCTACCTCCTTCTGGAACATTCCTACCATTTCCGGAATCAATTGGTAATGATCTACAATCTGAAACAAGATCTGAGATGAGATATTGTACGGAAAATTACCAATGATCGCAATCTCATCGTCTTTGATAAAACTGAAATCCTGCTTCAGGAAATCTCCTACAAAAGTTTCTTCAGTTACTTTCGCATAATTCTTTTTCAGGTATTCGATAGATTCTGTATCGATTTCTGCAAGGTAAATCTTCTGCTCCTTTTCAAGAAGATATTTGGTAAGAACTCCCATTCCGGGACCCACTTCCATAATATTATTATAGTTCTCAAAACTAAGACCTTCTACGATTTTTCTTGCGATATTTTCATCTGTCAGAAAGTGCTGACCCAGATGTTTTTTTGCTTTTACACTCAAAGTTTTTTATGATTTTATTAACAATGATTTTCTTTATTTCGTCCCAAATTTCGGAAGATTTTTTCTATTTTAGCCAAAAATTTTAATATTAATGGCTAAATCTGTAGATGAATTTAATAAGAAAAGGCTTCGGTCCAGCAATATTACAGTAGTGATAAGTATTGCCTTAGTGTTATTTTTGTTAGGATTAATGGGGCTTATTCTGATTAATGCCCAGAAGTATTCTGACTATATCAAAGAACAGTTGGTGGTGAACGCCTACTTTGATGAAAACTATGACGCTAAAGATTCTGTAAAAATTGCAAAACTTGAGGAAGAAACTTTTAAAAAGGTACAGTTATTAGCTCCTGTAAAAAAAGCGACTTATATTTCAAGAGATATGGCGGCAAAAGAAGCCAAGAAAACTATGGGAATCGACAGTGATGCATTGTTCGAAGAAAATATTTTCCCTTCTTCTATTGAAGTTGCTTTAAAACCGGAATTTGTAGATCCTGCAAAAATTGATGAAGCCATTAAAGAGATTAAATCCGTTCCGGGGATTATTGATGTTAAAAATGACAGTACTTTGATGGTAGATGTTTACAATAACCTGAGCAGAATTCTGAAGTGGATCTTAGGATTTTCAGTGCTGTTCCTGATATTGGCAGTTGTATTGATCAACAACTCTATCCGTCTGAAAATATTCTCGAAGAGATTTATTATTAAAACGATGCAGCTGGTAGGGGCGAAAAGAAGATTTATCCTTAAACCTTTTATTGTAGAAGCTATTATTTTAGGAGCTATCGGTTCTGTAATAGGTCTTATTGCTTTAGGAGGGGTATGGTATTATTTCACAAGTCAGATTGGCTCTGCTTTCGTACAGGACAACAACCAATACTTCTGGTTAGTTATCTTAGTACTTGGAGTTGGAATTTTTATTTCTGTCTTAAGTACAATTTTCGCGACATGGAGATTCTTAAAATCAAACGTTGACGATTTATATTACTCTTAACAATGAGCAAAAAAACAAATAAATTTTCCGCTTCAGACTTTGTACATGAAGCAGAAGTACCACAGGAAAGTGCTTTCTATTTCGGACAGCAGAATTTCAAATGGATGTTGATAGGATTAGCATTTATTGTAGTTGGGTTTCTACTGATGATGGGTCCCGATGCCAATACGGTAGATGGAAAGTTTGATCCGAACTCATGGAATGACGGTATCTTTTCTATCAGAAGAATCAGAATAGCACCTCTGTTTGTTGTTATAGGATTTGTCATAGAAGTGTACGCGATCTTAAAAAGAAAATAAATAAAATACACTTTATTTAAGGATTAAAAAATTTAAGAATTTAAAGATATGAAGCTAATAGGCCCATCTTTTTAAATTCTTAAATCTTTTAATCTTTTTAATTTTTTAAAAGAATATGGATTTAATCAAAGCAATTATTATTGCCATTATAGAAGGGTTGACAGAATATCTTCCGATTTCTTCTACAGCACATATGGGGTTTACTGCAAATCTTATGGGGCTGGAGGAAACAGAATTTTTAAAAATGTTTCAGGTGTCCATTCAGTTTGGAGCCATTTTATCTGTAGTAGTAGCATATTGGAAAAAGTTTTTTGATTTAAACAATATTCAGTTCTATTTCAAATTGGCTTTTGCGGTGGTTCCGGCTTTGGTGCTGGGATACTTATTCGATGATAAAATTGAAGCCATTCTTGGAAATCAGATTGCTATTTCTTCCGTATTGGTTTTAGGAGGTGTTATTTTGCTGTTTGCAGATAAATGGTTTAAGAATCCTAAGATTGATGATGAAAAAGGAATTACGATAAGAAATGCCGTTACCATCGGTTTTTGGCAATGTCTTGCGATGATGCCGGGAACAAGCCGTAGTGCGGCTTCCATCATTGGAGGAATGGCACAGGGACTTACCAGAAAAGCCGCCGCAGAATTCTCTTTCTTCCTTGCTGTACCTACCATGCTTGCTGTAACAGTATACTCAGTTTTTGTGAAAACCTGGGGAAAAGAAACAGCCCATCCACAGAAAGGATATGAAATGATCATGGCTTCACAGGATCACATTATGATCTTTGTAATCGGCAATATTGTAGCCTTTATTGTAGCACTTATTGCGATCAAAGCCTTTATTGGAGTGCTTAATAAATATGGATTCAAACCATGGGGCTGGTACCGTATTTTCGTTGGAATTGCTCTTTTGATCTATTTTTATTTCTTTAAATAGGAATTACATTATACCCATTCATGACTGCTGAAGAACTGAAATCAGGATACATATTTTTATTGGATAAGCCTTTGGACTGGACTTCCTTCCAGGCTGTCAATAAAATGAAATACAAACTTAAAAGGGAATTTGATCTTCCTAAAAAATTTAAAATCGGACATGCCGGAACTTTAGATCCCAGAGCAACCGGGCTTCTTATTGTCTGCTGTGGAAAATTTACAAAGAAGATTCCTGAAATTCAGGATGCTCCCAAAGAATACTGGACAGAGATTAAAATTGGAGTACAGACAGAATCTTATGATACCGAAAAACCTGAAATCCTTCATCATGACATCTCACATATTACTGAAGAACAGGTAAAAAACATCCTGGAAAAATTTGTTGGAGAAATCGAACAGAAACCACCGGTTTATTCGGCCATTAAGATTGATGGGGAAAGAGCCTATAACCTTGCAAGAGCTGGCGAAGAAGTGGAAATGAAGGCGAGGAAGACAACCATTCATTACATTCAGGATATTAAAATAGATTTCCCTTTGGTGAGCTTTATGGTAGGTTGTTCAAAAGGAACATATATCAGAAGTCTTGCTCATGATATCGGGCAGGAATTGGGGGTTGGAGCTTATCTGACACAATTAAGACGTACTAAAATCGGAGATTATGCCATTGAAGATGCTACCGATCAGTTTCTGAACAATGAATACAGGTTTGAGGGCCTATGAAAATAAAATTATCCCTTTTATTATTCATATTTGCTCTTGTTAAAGCATTTTCTCAGGATACGGAAACCGGAAAATCCAAAATGGACTTCTATTTCAATCCTTCTCTGAATATAGGGTTTAATATTAATAAGAAAAATCAACCTAACAATTCGCAGTATATCGACAACAGGTCTTCATTAGGAAATCTAACGTATGGTATTACTGCTGTAGGAGGTTACAATTTTCTTCCTAACTTTGCATTGGGAACAGGATTTAAATATAGCTTTATACAGGATAATGATCACCTGATTTATTGGGTTATCCAGCCAAAGATTATTTTTTCTCCTGGAGAAAGACTTTTTTATATAGATATTAATTACGGAAAACAGCTTAATCACTCTGCTATTTCAGATACCGAATTCTGGGGTGGAAGACTGGGAATGCAGGTTTCCTATTCAAAAAGATTGAGTCAGGAAGGAGGAATCGTTTTTGAATCACACAAACTTAAAGATGGAGCTGATGGTTTTTTTATAGGCCTAAGCTATGGAATTACCATTTTTAGTAATAAAAATTATACCGGCTACGGAAAAGACTAATGGAAAAAACGCGTATCAATAAATATTTATCAGAAGTTGGATACTGTTCGAGAAGAGCAGCAGATAAGCTTTTGGAAGAGGGAAGGATTACAATAAACGGGAAAATTCCTGAGTTGGGAACAAAAGTTTCTGACGAAGATCTGGTAGAGGTAGACGGAAAACCTATCAGAGAACCTCAGGAAAAACCTATATATATTGTTTTTAATAAACCGGTAGGGATTGTTTGTACCACAGATACAAAACGCGAAAAAAATAATATCGTAGACTATATCAACCATCCAAAAAGAATCTTTCCTATCGGAAGATTGGATAAACCAAGTGAAGGACTTATTCTCCTGACAAGTGACGGTGATATTGTCAATAAAATTCTGAGAGCGAGAAATAACCACGAGAAAGAATATATTGTTCGGGTGGATAAACCGCTCACTCCAAAGTTCCTGGAAAAAATGAGAAACGGAGTTCCCATCCTTGATACAGTGACCAAAAAATGTGAGGTAGAGAAGATTGATGATATGAATTTCAGAATTGTCCTTACTCAGGGACTGAACAGACAGATCCGAAGAATGTGCGAATACCTTGGATACGAAGTGAAAAAACTGAAAAGAATCCGTATCATGAATATCAAACTCGATTTACCCATTGGAAAATGGAGAGATATGACGGATGAAGAACTTAATACTCTAAACTCTTTGCTGACAGATTCCAGCAAAACATTTGATTAAAATATCTAATATACTTTAGCAATTTTATTTTTTCTGATATAAAACAATTTGAGGAGCAATTAATTATTTCTCACATATTAGTGTAATATGTTTTATATTTCATTGGAAATATATTATATTTATAATACTAATAACCATAATCAGAAAATCATGAAACTAAGATTAAATTCAGTTCTATTATTTGTTACTTTAGTAATATTTATGAGTTGTCAAAATGATAATCATAATCAGAATTACCCGCATGATTCTTCGTTTTACATTGATTACAGAAGTCTGAAAGGATTGCCAGATGGAATTGCCGTCATTGAACTCGATCCTGAAGCTCCTAATTTTGGAAATATCAGCAACAGACTTGAATTAGGTATAGGTGTATTGCCACACCATATCTATTACAATCAGAATGCAAAAAAAATGTACACAACTGCTTTAGGTGGCAGCTATCTTTATGAGATAAAAACGGGAGAAGATCAAAATGGACAACCCCAATTAATCAGTGCCACTCCTATTGATACCGGTGAGAATACAGTAGGCGAAAATTTATTTTTCACGAATGACGGCAGAAATTTTATGACCTTTATGGGGGGAGCAGGAGGTCCAAAAGATGGTAGTATTGGGGTCTTTAATGCCAGTAATAATCAGCTTATCAAAACGATTAAAGCTCCAATTCAAACTAATCCCAACCAATTTATAATGTATCCGCATGGTATTTCCATTAATGAAGAAAAGGGATTAATGATGGTATCGTCCACCATTCACCCTGATCTTACTACCGGAATGGGCAATACCTGTACTTTATTAGATCTGAATACCTATGAAATAAAGGAGACCTATCAGGTAGCAGACTCACCAACTGATATGTCCGCTCCTGTTGAAGTTTTACTGCTTCGTGGGAAATTTCCACAATATGCCCTTGCTACCACCATGCTTGGAGGGGATATCTGGATGGCTCCATACAATACTACGACCAAAAAATATGATGCTTTTACTAAGGTTTTTGATGGTAGTACAAAAGGATTAGGCTGGGCACTCGAAATGTATATTGATGATTCAAACAAACTCTATGTAAGTTTTGCAGAACCTGGAAAAGTACTCGTATTTGATATCAATAATCTTCCTCAATTAAAGCTTTTGAAGACTTTTGATGCGGATAAAGGAGCGCATCATATGGCTTTCTTTAAAACCAAATCAGGGAAAGAAGTTGTAGCAGTACAAAATAATTTATTGGATCTCCCTAACTTAAATTCAGGAACAATCAGTATCATTGATATTAATTCCGGAAAAAAATTAGGGACAGTAGATTTACGTAACCAATATGGAATGCTACCCGAATCCATTGAAGGAACCAATGGTCCCAGCAATTATATGCATCACTAAAATTTAAAAGAGTATGTAAGAGCGCAAACTCTTCCGGGATCGTATTTTTGGAAGAGTTTATGTCAGTTTTTTATTTGTCCACCTATTATTTTATATATAATTTCATTCTTTCCTCATATTCAGGTTTCAGTTTTAAAAGTTTCCATATTGTTTTATCATCAGGGTTACTGATTCGGTAGAAGAGTATTTTGTCTGCTGAATACTTGAAATAAGGATGATTTTTAAGCCATTCCTCCGGTGCATCTACTAATGAATACCGAGGTACTTTGGTGGTGCTCAATGGTGCTGTTGAAATCAGTTTTTGAACAAGATCCTGATCAATATTGTACGTACTTAAAATCTGTTGCTTATTCATAAAACCTCCCAGTTTTTTTCTGAAACCAATTATTGAACCTGCACTTTTTTCATCCAGTCCGAATTCTATAAGTTGTCTAAAAGTAATGGTATTGAGATCTGTTTTTGAAAAATCTGTTTTTTCCTGCTGCTTTTCCTGAAGTTTGATATAAGGTTTCATTTCCTGAAATTTCTCTGCAGAAATCACAAAACATTTCTGCAGATCATCCAGGTTTTTAAAACTTCCATGTAAATTTCTGTCCCGATAATTGATAATGGTGTTTGCTTGTTTTTCTGAGAATCCAAGAGCTATCCAACCTTCTAAGTCCAGCTGATTGGGATTAAACATATGATATTGAATCTTGGATTTTATAGGATTATTCTTTGCCATATTCCTGAAGTTTTCCGGGGTTTTTGTCGGCAGTAACAGATAAGGCTCAAGTTTGCTGTAATTTTCTGTAGAGATGATAAAGCATTCTTTAAACTTTTCTTTGCTGATAAAACTTCCTCCGAGATAATTTCGATATTTAATAATAGCCTCTGCCTGTCTTTCACTGAAGCCCATCTTAAGCCAGTCATTGGCAGAAAACTGATCAGGGTTGAATTTCCCTGATATCATAATTTCTTTCTTTCCAAAAGTTTTGAATCCTTTTGAATTTTCCTTTTTTGTCATTTCAGGAAGTAAAATGAAAGATGCTAACTCACTGAATTTCTCTTCGGAAATAGCATAACATTTTTTCAATTGTTCTTTTGAAGTAAATTTTCCGCCTACAATATCTTTATACTTAAGAATGGTAATAGTCTGTTTCTCTGAAAATCCAAGTTTCTGCCATTGATCTTTATCAAGCGTATTGGGATCAAAATCGGATAAATTTGCCGCTATTGAAGCATCTGCAATGAATGTAACCTTAGGGAAAGGTTCTTTTTCCCGGCTGGTATAGTTTTGATACGCAAATAAAACAGTCAGCAATGTGACCATAAATGCTAATTTCTGGTAATAGTTTTTTCTCATCATGGAGTAAACTTATACATAAAAATAAAACATGACAATAGCTGATCCTGAAATGGTTAAATATGATATAGAGAAAGTGTTTTATGATGTAAAAGCTAATAGGGATATTGTTTTTTATGCAATATAATTTCGTAATTGATACTGCATGTTCATATTAAATTATTGTTTTTTAATACGACAGGTTTTGTCGCTCCATATAAATAATTTTACATCAGAATAAGGCTGAATTTACTATAAATAAAGAAAAGTAAATAATAAATAGTATGATTTACAGGATACCACATTAAAGTAATTTTTGTGTCTTAAAAAGTATTAAATTCGCGAAGTTTTAAAAAACTAATTACTAACTCAAAAAACGACAACACGGGAATGAGAAAACTTTATCTCGGTGCATTCACTCTATGCACAATCCTGGGCGTATCTGCTCAGGAAGTGGTGTGGCAGAAAGACATCAAATCCTCTACCCAGGATTTCTTAAGCCAGATCACCACCACCATCGATCAGCAATATCTGATCACGGGAAGTTCTATTCAAAGCGATAAGCAGCAAGCTTTAGGCAGTAAGCAAAACAACGGTTACGATTTCCATCTGGTAAAACTCAACCAGCAGGGACAGGAAGTCTGGGAGAAATATTTTTCAGGATCCAATCATGATTATTTATCTGCAACCGTCACCACTCAGGATGGCGGATTTTTACTGGCTGGAACTTCTTATTCCGGTAAAGGATTAGATAAAAAAGAAGATTCCAAAGGAGGCTCCGATATCTGGCTGATCCGAATCAATGAATTTGGCGATGAATTATGGCAGAAAACTTTAGGAAGCACTTCCGATGAAGAAGCCAGAGCAGTCATTCAAACTACAGACCTAGGATTCTTTGTAGCCGGGAATGTACAGAGCTCATCAAAAGGCTACGGCTCCAAAGATGTCTGGATCACAAAATTGGATAAAAACGGAAAAGAATTATCCCAATTAATCTTAGGTGGAAAAGGCTTAGATGAAGTCGAAAAGATGATTCCCACGAAAGACGGCGGCGCATTGCTTGGAATTTATTCAAGAAGCACATCTGTTAAAACAAATAATCAGCAATCAACAACCAACACTAATATTCCGTCTGACAGAACTGCAACCCATAACCTGTTATCTGCAACCTCAAAGCAAAGCGACAACTTCGGTGAAGGCGATTACTGGATTGTCAAGTTAGACAAAAACGGAAAAGTAGAATGGGAAAAGAACTTTGGAGGCAAAGGTGATGACCACATCAGAACCCTGGCCTTAACTTCAACTGGCTTTATCATTGGTGGAGAATCCAGATCAGAAAGATCAGGCAATAAAACGGTAGGTCTGGAAGAAGGAACAGACCTTTGGCTGATTGCTTTAAATGAAAGAGGGGATGAACAGTGGCAGAAATCCTACAATTTCAAGAACCGGGATATTCTGATGGGTATGAGTGTGATTCAGAGCCAAGATACAAGAACCAAGAATCAAGACTTTACAAAAGGAATATTGTTGGGAGGTTATACCCAGGCTGAAGGAAGAATACAGACCGATGATGAAACCTTCTGGATGCTATACCTCGATCAGAACGGAAATGAGCAGTGGAGAAAACACGTGAAAGGAGAATCCAGACAAAAAGAGGAAAGGCTTTCCGACTTAAAACTGAACAGAGATGGCTCTATTATTTTGGCCGGAACCAGTGCAGAAGAATTGGGGAAAGAAAACTGGAAGATCGTAAAACTGGGTGATAGACAGGTGGATCAGCTCATTGAAAAATATGATATCAAAATCTATCCAAACCCTGTATCAGATTATGCCTACGTAGAAATTGGTTTTGATTTCAAGGAAGCTGATATTCTTTTATATGACATGAGTGGCAGACAACTTCAGAGTATAAAAACCAAGAACAGAGTAACGAAAATCAATACCCAGGCTTTAATTCAGGGAGCCTATCTGGTGACGATAAAAACGGATACCAACAAAACGGCGAATGCTAAACTGATTAAAAAATAATAACACGATGAAAAAAATAATTGCAGCTTCTCTGATTATCTGCGGGTGTGCTTTGGGCTATTCCCAATCTGTAGATCCAAAGGAGAGTAAATACAATCTGACTATAAAATCACCTGATGCCAGCCAGCTATCAAAGCATACGGATATTCCGACATCTACGCATACCGGAACTATTGGTATTGATATTCCAATATATACCATACAAGTGGGAGATTTTAGTCTTCCGATTTCTTTGAAATATCACGCCTCAGGAGTCAAGGTAAAAGAAACCGCTTCTAAGGTAGGTCTTGGCTGGTCTTTATCTGTGGGCGGAATGTCGCTTTCTAAACAGGTTTTAGGGCGTGAAGATAAAGGTAAAATTCAGTATATCAACCCGGATAGTTTCAATCCTGTTCAAAGCAATCTTAACGATTATGATCTGGCAAAAAGTATCAAAGAGGAATTCTCAACACTTGATACCCAGCCTGATATTTATTCCTTCTCTTTGGGAAGTGCTTCAGGAGAGTTTTATTATGACAGTTCAGGGAAAATTATTCAGATTCCCTACAGTACTATAAAAATAGAAGATTCCTTCGTTTTCACTGATGATCAGGGCATCAAGTATTATTTCAAAGCAGGAAATCAAACCCAAACTGTGGGGGGAAGTGCTCCTGCCCCTAATGATTTTAGTAATACTGATTTTATTATTACCCGAATCCTTTTGCCAACAGGGAAAGAAATAAAGTTTAATTATCAGGCAAGTAACTATAGTTATTTGAATAACTTTTACAAAGGACTTAAAATTCCAAGAGCATGTGTATACCAGAATGGTACAACCTATGAAGAATTTGTAACCAAAACGAATGTACTTTCTGAAAGTGTATTACAGAGTATTCAATTTGAAGGCAATGAAGTAAAGTTCGTGTATGGTAATCGTGAGGATATCAATAATGGACTTTCTCTAAATAAAATAGAAGTTAGAAATCCCCAGCAGGCACTGGTATCAGAGTATAATCTGGTAAAAGAGTATTTTACAAGTACGGACTCTCCATCAGCTCCTGGATATGATTCTGAAATTCCATATCTGATGAAAAGACTGAAGTTAAAAGAAGTGGTAAATCTGAAAGATAATTCAAAATATAAACTTCAGTATTATGAAAATAATCCACTCCCTAACAGATTATCAGATCAGACGGATTTTGTAGGTTTTTATAATGGTAAATTAACCAATCATGGAATCCCTTTTGTTGCATATGGCGATAAAATTTACGGTTTTGGAGATGATAAAAATCCTGATATTAACTATGCTGTTTCCGGAAGTTTAAAAGAAATACAATATCCTACAGGTGGTAAAATGGGACTGCAATACGAACTGGATGACTTTTATTTTGAAGGGGCTGAAACCCAAATAGGAAAAAAAGACTTTCTTATTTCAAATCTTGAAACGCTGGGCGGAATATTTAATGTTAATACCAATGGAAATACCGTTGACTTCAAAATTACCTTTCAAAGTACAGCCAATCCAAATGAAGGTCCGGAAGGCTCTTTACCTGAGGGACCACATTTTGTAGGAGAACTTCTGGATAATAACAATACCGTTCTAAGAACATTTCTGATCAATAAAGAATATGAATTTATGGAAAACATAAAACCTTCCTATAAAATCAGAATCAGAAAGGTAGGAAATGTCAGCAGCAGCCACTATGCCACCCTGAATGCCCAATGGTACGAAAAAGTTTCAGAAACCAAGCAGTACAATAAATCTGTTGGGGGAATACGAATTCAGAAAATAACGAAAAATGAGGCAGGGATGCTGACGAATGAAACAGAATTTATTTACAGGGATGAAAACAATAGATCTACAGGAAGATATATGGCAGATGATATTGAATATTCTTATATCCAGGAGATCGCAGAGGATCAGGATATGGGATATACCTGTGAACAAATGGTCATCAGTAATTCGGGAAACTTTAATATTAGTACGATCAACGGGAAGCCTACGATTTATGATAAGGTCATTACCCGGAATAAAAATGTAAACAACAATGCGGAAAGCTATGAGATAATAGATGAATATATGAATCTGTCCCATACCAATCCTAAAAATGCAAGAAATCCAATCTTTACCTATGCCAATAATCAGTTTGCGCGTGGGGTATTAACTGATAGAAAATATTATGACTCTCAACATAGACTCGTTAAGAGGGATTCATACACCTACGAATTTGACAATCATTTCAATAATCTTTCGAATGATTATAGTACAGGATTCCCTAGTCTTACCATAAGACCTTATTATATCGGTGTGAAATCTGTTGCCTGTGCAATTCATAATGCCAACGGGGTTTGTATAGGACGTAATTATACTTTTACGGTTGACCGTTTTGAAATATCATCTGCCTGGGTAAAAAAGAAAACGATGACAACTACTGATTATTTTGATAATAATAACACTAGTCAAATTACCAGTTATACTTATGACAGTAGTTATAGGCATACCAATCCGGCAATTGTAAATGTGGATTTTTCTGATCATTCAACACAAAAAACGGCTTACCGCTATGCCCATGAAAAAAACAACCAAAAGCTGATCAATGCTAATATGATAGGAATTCCTTTAGAAACGGAAACCACTCAAACTATTGGAGCTGCCACCCAAACCCTTTCCAAAACGGAAACGAAATATGAAAATCCATCGAACTTACTTCCTAGCTCAGTATTGTCATATGATTTTCAGAATAATCCCTCTACAGAGGTTACTTACGATCAATATGATTCCAAAGGAAATTTACAACAATATACTGCAAAAAATGGGATCTCAACAGTAATTGTCTGGGGTTACAATCAAACTAAGCTTATTGCGAAAATAGAAGGCGCGAAATTAACAGATATCCAGCAGTCCTTAATTGATGCTATTGTTGCGGCTTCCAACACAGATGCTGCGGCGGGAGCCAATAATGATGAAGCCGCATTTTTATCTGCATTGAATACCTTCAGAATGAACGCTTCATTATCTGCTTATCAGGTGACCACCTATACCTACGATTCCTTGATTGGCGTAAGAAGCATTACGCCTTCTTCAGGAATCAGAGAAAACTATATCTATGATTTAGCAGGCCGACTTGAAAAAGTGATGAATGCAGACGGAAAAGTGTTGAAGGAGATGAAATACAACTATAAAAACTAAAACCGATGAAAAAGATATTAATTCCCATAGGAATACTCATTATGGGAACTGTCCATGCGCAGCTTACCAATACAGAAAACTATGTGTACTCAAAGACGTATTTGTCAGATCCTACGCTTGCGAATGTTAAAAGCTCAGAAACTGTTCAGTATTTTGACGGGTTGGGAAGACCCAAACAAATTGTCAATGTCAAAGCCTCTCCATTAGGAAAAGATGTTGTAACCCCTATTGTATATGATGGTTTCGGGAGACAGGTTCTTGATTATCTGCCCGTGCCTCAGGGAGGAACGCTCAGTGGCGGCATTGTTGCCAATCCCTTAGCGAATGTAAGCAGTACCCCATATAGTACGGAGAAAATCTATTCAGAGAAAATTCTGGAAAGCTCTCCGTTAAACCGTGTTTTAGGACAAAAACAGGTGGGAAATGCGTGGGTTAACAAACCTGTACAATTTGGATATCAGGTTAATGTCACTGGAGACGTTAAAAAATATACAGCTACTTTTAACTATACCAATTTTGAATCCAAATTACTCGCACCAGGCTCCTATGGAACAGGAGAGTTGTATAAAAATACAGTTACCGATGAAGACGGCAACCTAACTATTGAATTTAAAAATGCTCAGGGACAGGTTTTGCTGGTCAGAAAAGTCATCAATGCCACAGAAAATGCCGATACCTATTATGTTTATAATGACTATAACCAACTGGCTTTTGTCATCCCTCCCAAAGCGGCTTTAGAATCAGATCCCAATACGGTGCTTAACGATTTATGTTACCAGTATAAATATGACAGCAGAAACCGTCTGGTAGAAAAGAAACTACCCGGCAAAGGCTGGGAGTATATGGTGTACAATAAAGCAGATCAGCTTATTCTGACCCAGGATACAGTTCTTAAAGGAAAAGGACAGTGGCTCTTTACCAAATATGATCAGTTGGGAAGGACCTTGTACACCGGAATCACAAATAATACTGCCAACAGGGCTTCAATACAAAACAGTGCCAATGTCAATACCGTTTTATATGAAACCAGAACGGCTGCGGTGGGATTTACCTTAAACGGTATGGCGGTATACTATACGAAGCTTTCCACCCCTTCCAATGTTAGCCAGATATTAAGTGTTAATTATTATGACAGCTATCCTGCCTATAGTTTCAATCCTGCATTTCCTTCAACTATTCAGGGAGCACCCGTACTGACTGCAAGTGCTACGACTGATGGAAGGAGCACCAAAGGATTTCCTGTAATGAGTTTTGTAAAGAATATTGAAGATGATAACTGGACAAAAAACTACACTTATTATGATCAAAAGGGAAGAGCTATTGGAAACCATTCTATCAATCATTTAGGAGGATATACCAGAACAGAATCTGAGCTGGATTTTACGGGAACACCTAAGAAAACAATTACGCTTCATAAGAGGTTAGCCAATGAGCCGGGAGTTACTATAACGGAACGCTTTGAATACGATAATCAGAACAGATTACTGGTTCATAAGCATCAGGTAGATGATAAACCAGAACAGATTCTTACAGAAAACAGTTATAATGAACTCGCCCAGCTTACCAACAAAAAAGTAGGGAATAATCTGCAAAGTATTGATTATACCTATAATATAAGAGGTTGGATGACGGATATTAATAAAGCACAGATGTCAGTTCCTGATTTAGGTGGAAAATTATTTTCCTATAAAATCAAATACAATGAAATGACGGGAATAGAAAATCCCGATTCGGCTTTATTTTCTGGTAAAAACGTAAAGCCAAAGTACAACGGGAATATTGCAGAAGTTGACTGGAGAGCTGTAGAATCTATAGGAGCCAATCCTCCTATAGAACCGAAAAGATATGGTTATGCCTATGATGCCTTGAACAGATTGACAGCAGGATATTATCAAAACCCTGTGAATCGTTATAGTAAAGAGCATACAGAATCCTTGGCCTATGATCTGAATGGAAATATTACAAACCTTTACAGAACCTCTGCGGTAGAAGGAAATAATACAGCTGCTACCGTTATCGATGAGCTGGAATATATTTATGGATCCAATAACAAAACCAATCAGGTATCTGTGATTAAAGACCACAAGAATAACCCTTCAGGATATGAAGGTGGAGGAGGAACGATTCAGTATGACAGCAATGGAAATATGTGGCAGATGCCGGATAAAAATATCACTAAAATTACATACAACCATCTGAATCTTCCCAATAAAATAGAGTATGGGACTTTGGGGCTTTCTGGACTACATAATTACCTGTACAGAGCAGATGGAGTTAAGATTCAGAAAAAACTTCCCAAAAGTGAATGTGGTATCATCAACTGTTATACGGTAACTGATATTACAGACTATCTGGATGGTTTTCAATATTATCATAATGAATCCGATAATAATGGAGGTGGCAGTGGTGGCCTTGAAGAACTCAGCATGAACTCCGAAAAATTAAAATATGCCTATGAACAGCAGGCTTATAGCAGTGAAAGTGGAATTGCGATAGCACAGGCCGCTCCATTGGGAATAACTACTGTTAAGACTCCCCAACTCATGTTCTTTCCTACAGCAGAAGGATTTTATGATTACGGGAAAGATCAGTATATTTACCAGTATAAAGATCATCTTGGAAATGCAAGGATAAGTTTTGCAAGAAACAGCGCAGGTGCTCTTGAAATCACAGATGCTAATGATTATTACCCTTTTGGGATGAATCATCTGAAAACCGGAAATGCATTCTTTGGATCGGGAAGTTATAAGAATTACAAGTACAACGGAAAGGAACTTCAAGAGTCTGGAATGTATGATTATGGAGCGAGATTTTATATGCCGGATTTGGGAAGATGGGGTGTGGTGGATCCGATGGCGGAAAAATATTTTAGTGAATCACCATTTAATTATACCCTTAATAGCCCTGTTAATTATATTGATCCATTTGGAATGGATGTATATAGATTGGATAGTGATGGTTCTATAAAATGGGTTTCTAGTTCTAAAGAAGATCAAATATATGCTGCTAATCAATTTAACAAGGATAATTCATTGATAAAGAATGCAAAAGGATTTATTGTTGGGGAACAGGGATATATTTCTAGCAATACTGCATCAGGCAGTTATAAAGATTCAAAAGGTAAGGAGCAACAATATAGTATGATAACTTTTCAAAATGAGGATACTGCACTTGGTTTGCATGAATATATTTCAAATAATGTAGATACTGAATTTGTTGTAGGTTCGGGAATTAAAGATGGGCAGCAACAATCTATTGTAGGAAAAAATGGAGCTTTAAATGAATCTGCTAATGACGGTAGTGTCTCAATTACTCCATATATTAATTATTTTGACCAAAATTCAATCTCTTTATTTGGACATAATCATCCAGACATGGAATATCAAATTTCGCCGAGTGGATATGAAGTAGAATTAACAGGCTGGAAAAATCATGATTATACTGATTTTAAAAATATAAATGTAGGAAAGCAATTAAAGAATGGTGATTACAACACAAGCAAACTATTTCCTAATTCAGCAACTTTGTTTATGTATAATCCAAAATTTTTTACGGGATCTAAAACAGTTTATTACAACCAAGAAAGAGTAACTTCAATTAAAAATGGTTACCACAAAAGTTCAAAAAAATGAAAAAATTAATTATTATTTTATTATGCTTGTTTTGTTCTATTCTATATTCGCAAAAATTAGATAGATTAAGCAAAGTAACAAGTAATATTGTAAAGCTTTACCTAAAGGATACTTTAAAAACATCATTTAAAGATGGAGATTATATTGGAATTTATGTTTATTCAGATTCTATTTCTAATGGATTAGGAATGTCTATAGAAACATTGGATAAAGATTATAAACTTAACAAAAAAACATCGAACTACAGATGGTTTAAATCTCATGGAATAAAGATTATTATATTTTGTGATTTAAATTCCTCATATATTTGTGATAGATATTTTGAAAAGTTGAGTTTTGATGAATCAAACGATGATAATACAATTTTGTTTGATGAAAGTACTATTTCCAATGAATTGGATGGAGAAATAAGACCTTGGACATTTTTTTTTAATGAAGATTATAAAATTGTAAAAGTAGGCGGGAAATTAATTAATGCTGAAATTGCTAATCCCAAGGATTTTAAATGTTTTTTAAAGAAATTTTCTAATTTAAAACTTTATCAAATAACAGAAAATGGAGTAATTGTCTATACTCAACCGCAAAAATAGTTTCGATATAATTATGTAGGTCACTTAAAAATGTGCGATTAAGTTATTTCAATAATGTAAGTGACCCCGGCTACCGCACAAATCCTTTCGTGTGGTAGATAAAAATAAACCCACTGCAATTGCGTTGGTTTTTGTTCTTTTATCCTGCAAAACCGGCTATATTTACCAGTACAGAGATCACCTTGACAATGCCAGAGTAAGCTTTGCAAAAAACAGCGAAGGCGCTCTTGAAATCACAGATGCTAATGATTATTACCCTTTTGGGATGAATCATCTGAAGACAGGAAATGCATTCTTTGGATCGGGAAGTTATAAGAATTATAAGTACCAAGGACAAGAGTTACAAGAGACAGGTTTTTACTCATTTAAGTGGAGAAATTATATGCCAGATGTAGGAAGATTCTTTAATATAGATCCACTTTCTGAAAAGTATGTTTACCAGTCACATTATAATTTTTCTGAAAATCGTGTAATCGATGCTAGAGAGTTGGAAGGTCTTGAAGCTGAATTAATAAATAAATCTACTATGACCAAATCTATATCTAATGATATTTCTGGACTTCCTATAAGTACCCCTGCAACAATTCAATTAAATGCTAATATTGTGCAAGGATCTTTTACCAATAAACAAATAGAACAAAAGCTTTCAACTGTAGAAAATAATTTTAAAAAATATGGAATGAATCTTACGATTATTCAAGACAATAATGCTACGTATAAAATTGATATGACTTTTCCGGGGAAATCTGTAGTGATACAAAACAATGATGGTACGATTACTGCTGGGACAGTTCTTGGAGATGCACCACTTGGAAATCCAATTACTGCAACTGTTAATGCAAAGAATGGAGATACAGATACGATTACGCATGAAATTGGTCATACTTTTGGTCTAGAACATATATGGGAGCCAAATTCAGGAGTTGAAGCTACTCCTGCCAATGTTAACAATAGGATGAATTCATATGAAAACCCAACTTCTTCAATGAAAGGATTAGGTACGGAATTTAATAAAAATCAGATACAGAAGATGGAAGAAACTGTTAAAGCCAACTCATTTAGATTACCTAAAAATAAAAAAGAATGAAAATAATATTTTTTTTAATAATAGTTTTACTGACCAACAATAGTTGCTTTGCGCAAAATAATATTGATTTTTATTATCAGGATAAAACGAAAGCAACAGCAACAGATAGTGCTGCATACAAATCTTATTTGGAAAATATCCCAAAAGAATTTCTTAAAAAAGATAATGAAGTCTTATTATTTTTTAATAATGCTGCTTTTATTGATGATGTTGTTAATATAAATGGTAAAAGCTATAATTTTGAAAACTATACCTGTGGATATAGACAAATTAGACTTCCTAGAGGAAACGGACAGATTAAGATTACATCTAAGAAAAAAGAAAGCATCGCTTTTAGTTTAAGAAAAAAAATTGATTTTATAATAATTAATGGTGACTTTGATAATAAATGGAGTGTCACATTTTCAGAATTTTTTCCAGCAATGAATTGTTTATAAGTAATCTTTGATAGTATAGATTGTAATCCCCGCTGGTCCGAGAGTTTCGCTCGTGTTCACGAATAAAACAAAAACCACTGTTTATACAGTGGTTTTTGTTTTAAAAAGTCCTCGTACATCCTTATCAAAATACCATGAACCATTTATAAACACCCTCCAGCCCGTTAGATAAGTCCCTCTCACCACTTTAACAAGCCTCTCCACCCACTTCATCAAGGGTCTCTAGCCAGTTCAGAAGTCGCTCCAGCCTCTTAGTCAACTGTCTCTAGCCCGTTCCATAAGCCCCTATACCCTTTATCAAAGGGGTTAGAGACCGTTATGTAACTCCCTTCAGCCCCTTGTGCAACTGGGTATACCCCCTTACCTAAGGGGGTAGAGGGGGTTAGGTAAGGGGGTATAGTATGTTGTGAAAATAGCTGGTGATCGTATTTCCTGATAGATGTAAATAAAACCTCCGCTGCAATGAATTGCAGCGGAGGTTATTGTATGTTCAAAAAAATTTATTCACCATCCCTTTCTCCCAAAGATTCTTTCAGCTTAATCAATTCGGCTTTTACGAATTCCAGGCGGTCAATCAGGGTGATGGTTTCGGAAATTTTGCTGTTTGTGGTTAAGGCGATACGGGCTCCGTCCAGGGTATATCCTTTTTCTTTTACCAGATGGTAGATCATCTGAAGGTTTTTGATGTCTTCAGGAGTGAAATAACGGTTTCCTTTTCTGTTTTTTTTAGGCTTGATAATAGGGAATTCCTGTTCCCAGTAACGTATTAATGAAGTGTTTACATCAAATGCTTTCGCAACTTCTCCTATAGAATAATACAGTTTATCAGGTAAATTTATTTTCATTTTACGACTCCTAAACCTCAAAGATAAAAATTTTTTAAAGTTTCATCCAAAATATATTGTAAAAAGTACAGTCAGACTTTGTTTCAAAGAAAATTTATAAGAGTGAAATTGCTATAAAATAGCAGGTATTTGTGTTAACAGATAGGAAGAATCACCATATACCAGTTCTTTTTTATCTAAATTTGTGAATTATTACGATACCTATATAATAATGAATCCGATCTCCGTTCTTCATATCGATCTTTTCCAGGTGGGTAAAAATACTTCAGATTTTTATTTTAACACGATGAAGAATCATTTGGTGGTGGGACATCGCCATATTGAAAAACCACACAGACATGATTTTTATGCTGCGGTTCTTTTTACCAAAGGATCAGGAGTACATGAAATTGATTTTCAGAAATATGAAGTTTCTGAGGGCAGTCTTTTCTTTCTTTCACCGGGGCAGATTCACAGCTGGGAACTTTCGGAGGATATTGATGGCTATATTTTCTTTTGTTCTCAGGAGTTTTACGAAATGCATTATGTAAATCAGAAGCTCAGAAATTTTCCCTTTTTCGGATCTGTATCTTTTCCAAGAAAACTTCAGTTGGATGCTTTGGAATTGAAGAAAAACAGCAGCTTATTTCAGGAACTGGGAAAAGAACATCGGGCTAAAAATATAATGAAAGAAGGCCTTATTTTGTCATTGATGTCCCAGATTTTTATTAATGCCACCCGAATATTTTCAAGAGACTTTGATACCATGGATTCCGCTGCCGGGCTTTCCTATTTTAAACACTATCAGGATTTTGAAAATTTGATTGAACAGCATTTTGCAGAGCATAAATCAATTACTTATTATTCTTCCTTAATGGGTATTTCATCTAAACATTTAAACAGGATTGTACAGACTGTTGTTCAGAAAACAGCCACGGATGTGATTACAGAAAGGGTAGTGCTGGAGGCTAAAAGAATGTTGATGTACCTGGACGAAAGTCTTGTGGAGATAGCTTTTCGATTAGGATACGAAGAATATTCCTACTTTGTAAGAGTATTCCGGAAAAGCTCCGGAATGACTCCTACTCAGTTCATGAGGAAATATAAGGCTTAATGAGTTTAAAGTTCAAGGTTTAAAGTTCAAGGTTCAAGGTTTAAAGTTTAATGTTGCTGGTTGTTTTTGTTGCGAGTTGGGGGGTACTCGTTTTGTTTAGACTATTATTATCTTGTTTATGACTTCCCATCCAAATTCACGATTCACTTGTGAAGCAAAACTCACCATTGATATCTGTTGAGTAGTATCTCTAATCCCTAATCCCTGCAACCTAACACCTATCACCTGCCACCTATAAAGCTAATTTAAATGGTCCTTCAAACGTTGTTTCAAACGAATCTATCAGTTTCCCTTTTTCATCAAAAACTCCGATGACCATATTTTGTTTTGAGAACTTAATTTCTTCTTCAGGGAAGGAAATGTTGATGTTTCCTTTCAGGATCTGATCTCCTTTCAAAATGATTTTTTCAGAACCGAAGTAAGTGATTTCTGCATGGTTTGGAGTGATAACTTTGATGGTAAGCGTCTTTTTCTCATTTGATTTATTCAGAAGGGTATAAATAAAAGTATTGGTGATTTTACCATTTTTAATGAAAAACGTAGAACCTGCCGGCTTAATGAATTTGGCTTCCATAGAACCACGGTCGTACATCAAAAATCCAAGGAATCCGATAAGCAGCGCTAAAATAACGGTGGTGGCTTTCATTCTTGGAGTGAATCGGAATTTATCCTGATTTTCAATCTCAGCTTCTGTGGCATAGCGTACCAATCCTTTAGGCAGACCTACCTTTTCCATCACTTCATCACAGGCATCGATACATGCTGTACAGTTCACACATTCCAATTGTTGTCCGTTTCTGATATCAATTCCTGTAGGACATACCACAACACATTGGTTACAGTCGATACAGTCTCCTTTTCCTGCTGCTTTTCTGTCCTCGTTATTTCTCCATTTTGCGCGGCCTTCACCTCTTTTAAAGTCATAATAGACATTGATGGTTTGTTTATCAATCAATACCCCTTGCAGTCTTCCGTAAGGACAAACCAGTGTACAAACCTGCTCACGAAGCCATGCAAAAACAAAATAGAATGTCATCGTGAAAAAGATCATCGTAATAAACTTTAATGGATGTTCTGAAGGTCCATCCAGCATAATCTGGAAAACCTGTTCATAGCCTACAATATACATGAACATGAAAGTAGAGCAGAGTAGGGAAATAAAAATAAATATGGACCATTTCGTCACTCTTTTTCGGATTTTTTCAGCATCCCATTCCTGTCTGTCGAGCTTCATCTGTTTATTTCGGTCACCTTCAATCCAGTATTCGATTTTACGGAAAACCATTTCCATAAAAAGAGTCTGGGGACACAGCCACCCACAAAATATTCTTCCGAAAACAACAGTAAACAACATCACAAAAATCACTGAAGTTACCGCTCCCAAAGCAAGAATAAAAAAGTCCTGCAGGTAGAAAGGCTGTCCAAGGATAAAAAACTTTCTGTCGATGACGTTAATGAGAAGAAAAGGATTATTGTTAATCTTTACAAATGGCAACCCGAAAAATAAAGCAAGAAGAAGATAGCTGGTGTAATTCCTGTAATTGGTATATTTTCCTTTTGGCTTTCTGGGAAAAATCCACTTTCTTTTTCCGGATTCATCCATAGTTCCCACTGAATTTCTGAAATCTTCATTTTCAATTTCCAAAGACTTGATATTGTTGGACTCTGCGCTCATTGTTGTATGCTATAAAGTATTTTGGTACAATTTTCATCCTGATCGACCCTATTTTCCATTGATTATTTCCCTGAAAAAAGTGATCAATTCTCTTACTGCAAAGCTCTGGAATATATCTTTTTATTACTAATATGATCTACTTCAAAAATAGGACAATTGAGACATTTTATATTTGTGATTTTTATTGTATCAAAGTGAGAAAATATTTTGAAACCTTTTGCTCATATCGTAAATTGCAGTCTTAAAAATGAAGTATGAAGAATATCTTTAAAATAAGTATGATTGGTTTGGTTTTCGCATTGGTAAACTGCCAATCAGTAAATTATAGTAAAATGTTTTATGAAGGAGTACAGCCGGAAATGATTTCCGATAAGTTCAGTTTCACTGAAGGACCATCAGCAGATAAAGAGGGAAATGTTTACTTTACCGATCAGCCTAATGATAAGATCTATTATTGGGACTGGAAAAGCAATCAGGTGATAGAATTCTTAGATAAAACAGGAAGAGCAAACGGAACCCACTTTGACAAAGACGGGTATTTGATTACCTGTTCTGACGATCAGGGGGAAATCTGGAAAATTTCAAAAGATAAAAAAGTAGAAGTGCTGCTTAAAGGGTTTGAAGGAAAAAGACTGAACGGCCCTAATGATGTCTGGAATGATGAATTGGGAGGAATGTACTTTACCGATCCTTTGTACGAAAGAGACTATTGGATTGGGTTTAAACAGGAAATTCAGCATAAGAGCCTTTATTACAGAGATAAAACAGGAAAGGTTACTAAGCTGGATACTTTCACACAACCCAACGGAATTGTAGGAAGTGAAAAATTAAAGAAATTGTATATTTCTGATATTGATGCCGGTAAAACGTATGTGTATGATATACTTGGTGAAGGGAAATTGTCTGAGAAAAAACTGTTCTGCGAAATGGGATCAGACGGAATGGAGCTGGATAAACACGGGAATCTTTATCTGACAGGAGATGGTGTTCATGTTTTCAGCCGTTTAGGAAAGAAGATTTATCATATTTCTATCCCTGAAAAATGGACTTCCAATGTCACTTTCGGTGGGAAAAATAATAACATACTCTTCATTACTGCTTCAAAATCTGTATATACTTTTCCGACAAGGGTGAGAGGAATAAAATAAGATTGTGATATCTTTATAATAAAAGAGCTCTGAAATTTCAGAGCTCTTTTTATGTTTGTTGAAACCACCCCGGCAAAAATTCAGAGAATTTTTGCCACCCCTCCGGAGGAGGGGAATTCTCACACGGGTAATTACTTTATCTTTGAAAATTGAAAATCTTCACAAACTTATGTGAACTTTATATGCACAAAGTATCAACTTAAAAAAACTTTTGTGACTTTTGTGGTTTAATAAGCAACTTCCATTTTCACTTTCTTTCCTTTCAGTTTTTCATTCTGAAGTTTTCTTAAAAGAGCATTTACTTTATTTCTGGAAACAGCAACATAAGAAGTAGTATCTTTTACTTCAATAATTCCCACATCTTCTTTCTGCAGTTCTCCTTTCTTGAGTAAATACCCTACAATATCCACTTTATTCACCTTATCCTTTTTCCCTGCACTGATGTAAACGGTCTGGAAAGGTGTTTTTTGTGGAACTTTAGTAAATCCGGCAACACTTTCTTCGGGAGTATTACTTTTAATGAATGGGAAATTTTCCTCCTCAGTCATAATCAGATATACAAAACCTTTGGCGTTCATTCTTGCTGTACGTCCGTTTCTGTGGATGAAGGCATCTTCTTTTGGCGGAAGTTGATAATGAACGATAGATTCTACTTCAGGAATATCAAGTCCGCGGGCAGCCAGATCTGTGGTAATAAGAATCCTTGCAGAATCATTTCTGAATTTTAGCAAAGCACGTTCTCTTTCATCCTGTTCCATACCACCATGAAAGGTCTCCCTGTCAATTCCCATCTGGTGAAGAAGCTCAGAGATACGGTCTACAGCATCACGGTGATTACAGAAAATTAAAGTTCTCTTATTTCCGATTTTACAAACCAGATTAAAAAGGGTATCCAGTTTTTCCTCAGAAATAGTCATTACCTTTCTCAGCTGAAGATCTGGTTTTATATCATTTTCTTTAAGGAAACTGATTACTTTTTCATCTTTTAATCCCGTAAAGGCCGGAATTTCATCCATGGCGGTGGCGGAAGTTAAAATTCTTTGAGAAAGTCCTTGTAAAGAATGGGAAATAAATTCCATATCATCATGGAAACCCAGTTCCAGAGCTTTGTCGAATTCATCAAGAACTAAGGTTTTAATTGTTTTCGGATCAAAGTTATTATTCCTTAAGTGGTAAACAACTCTTCCGGGAGTTCCAATCAATACAGCAGGAGCTTCAATTAAATTATTAACCTCGATTTTTTTATCATGCCCTCCATAGCAGACAGAAACTTTAAAATCTGTTCCCATCGATTTAAAAACCTGTTCAATCTGCAAAGCAAGTTCTCTGGCAGGAACCAATATCAATGCCTGAACTCCCTGAACATTTTTTTTCAGATTCCTCAAAACAGGAAATAAAAAGGCAAGCGTTTTCCCGGATCCTGTAGGAGAGAGTAAAACAATGTCTGTATTGTTTTCGGACGCTTTATAAGTAGATTTCTGCATCTGATTCATATCCTGAATCTGCAGTTTTTGATAGATCGGCTGTAATTCCATGCTGCAAAGGTAATGAATTTAAGCGGGGGATATGTGGGAGAGTTTGAGGATTTGAGAGTTCTGGAGTAGTAACATTTTATTGTAGAAGAGTTTGAGAGGAATAGAAAAACGTTGCTCTTTAATTCGGTGTTACTGTCATCCTGAATGAAGCGTAGCGAAATGAAGAATCTCATTTTATCTTCTATCTATTGTAGATGATTCGTGAACTGCGTTCGTAAACTTTCAGTGTATGCTCACAAGACAACATATATTGCTTCATTCTAAATTTAGGACCGTTAATATTAGAATGTCATGCTGAGCGCAGTTGAAGCATTCTTTTAATGAAGGTGTTGATTTTTAAATACATAAGTTAAATATTAGCGTGCTGAAATCTATTGCTTATTTTAAATAAAATTCATATCTTTGCACCCACTTTTGTGGCGAAAAGGTTTGATAGGTAAATTACTTACAATTAATTACTTCCGTATTTTTTAATCCGCATTTATTCAAACCATTAAAAAAGAAGGAATACAAATTTTATTAGAAAATGTCAAAAGAGACAAATTCAGCAGAGGTTTTATTAAACCAAAACGTAGCACCAGAACAATTTGATTGGGATTCATTCGAATCAGGTCTTGATGCAGATGCGAGAAAAGAAAAAAGCGATTTAGAAGAAATCTACAACGGATCTTTAAACAACCTAGACGATAACGACGTTTTAGTTGGTAAAGTTGTAAGATTAACTGATAAAGAAGCTATCGTAGACATCAACTTCAAATCTGAAGGTGTTATCTCTCTAAACGAATTCCGTTACAACCAAGGCCTTAAAGTAGGTGACGAGGTAGAAGTAATGGTTGACAAGAGAGAAGACAAAACTGGGCAATTACAGTTATCTCACAGAAAAGCTAGAACGCTTAAAGCTTGGGATAAAGTAAACGAACTTCACGAAACTGGGGAAATCGTTAACGGTTTTGTTAAATCTAGAACTAAAGGTGGTATGATCGTTGACGTTCACGGAATCGAAGCATTCTTACCTGGTTCTCAAATTGACGTTAAGCCAATTAAAGATTACGATCAGTTCGTAGGAAAAACTATGGAGTTCAAAGTTGTGAAAATCAACCCTGAGTTCAAAAACGTAGTTGTATCTCACAAAGCATTGATCGAAGCAGATATCGAAGGTCAGAAAAAAGAAATCATCGCTCAGCTTGAAAAAGGTCAGGTTCTTGAAGGTACTGTTAAGAATATCACTTCTTACGGTGTATTCATTGACTTAGGAGGTGTTGATGGATTGATCCACATTACAGACCTTTCTTGGTCTAGAGTGAACCACCCATCTGAAATCCTGGAAGACGGACAAACTGTGAAAGTTGTAATCCTTGATTTCGATGATGAGAAAACAAGAATCCAATTAGGTATGAAGCAATTAGAAGCTCATCCTTGGGATGCTCTTTCTGCTGACTTGAAAGTAGGTGACAAAGTAAAAGGAAAAGTAGTAGTTCTTGCTGACTATGGTGCATTCGTAGAAATCGCTCCAGGTGTTGAAGGATTAATCCACGTTTCTGAAATGTCTTGGTCTACTCACTTAAGATCTGCTGGAGATTTCGTAAAAGTAGGTGATGAAGTAGAAGCTGAAGTATTAACTTTAGATAGAGAAGAAAGAAAAATTTCTCTTGGTATCAAGCAATTGTCTAAAGATCCATGGGAAAACATCGAAGCTAAGTATCCTGTAGGATCTCAGCATGTAGGAACGGTAAGAAACTTCACTAACTTTGGTGTATTCGTAGAGTTAGAAGAAGGTATCGACGGATTAATCTACATCTCTGATCTTTCTTGGACTAAGAAAATCAAGCACCCATCTGAGTTCTGCGCAGTAGGTGATAAATTAGACGTTGTAGTTCTTGAATTAGATATCCAAGCTAGAAGATTATCTCTAGGTCACAAGCAATTGACTGAAAACCCATGGGATAAATTCGAAACTAAATATGCTGAAGGAACTATCCACGCTGGTAAAGCTGTAGAAGTTCACGATAAAGGAGCTTCTGTTCAATTCGAAGATGCTGAGGTTGAAGCTTTCTGTCCTTCAAGATTATTAGAGAAAGAAGATGGATCTAAAATCAAAAAAGGTGAAGATGCTCAATTCAAAGTAATCGAATTCAACAAAGAATTCAAGAGAGTAGTAGTATCTCACACAGGTATCTTCAGAGACGAAGAAAAGAAAAACGTTAAAGAATCTTCTTCTAGAAACGTATCTTCTTCTTCTAACAACGAAGAAAGATCTACTCTTGGAGACATCGATGCATTAGCAGAGTTGAAAAGAAAAATGGAAGAAGGTAAATAATCTTTGAACCATTTATAGATAAGGAGCCGCTCATTTGAGCGGCTTTTTTTATGGGTCTATATTGTATGATTATCATATATCTTTTAATGCATTGAAAGTAAAGAAGTTTTTTTTATGAAATATTAAAAAAACATTAAAATTGGATGAGTTGTAGATCGGGAGTTTATATAAATTACCTGATAGGTTTAACGAAATATTTAAACTTTAAAAAGCAAAAAACGAGGTAAACATAATCAGACAAACACAAATATAATATAGGGTTCTCTTGATTGAGAAATATGTAAAACAGTTTTGAATTTATCCTTTCTATTGGTATTTATTTATATTTTTATTTTTGTCAAAAAAAGTAATGAAGTTATGTGAATTATTTGTAGATTAGCGCCTTTAATAATGGATATGAAAAACAAAGCTTTACCACTTTTATTTGCAGTATTTTCTGCGTTTCCGACAATATTGTTCGGACAGGATAATGAAAAACTGATTAAGGATTATATTTCTCAAAATAAAATAAGGGAATATAAAAAGTCTGATCTGAATAATATCATTGTTGATAATGTAGATCCTTCAAAATCATTGAATGGTAATGTTGTTAAATTTTTACAGACGTATAAAGGTTTACCTGTATACAGTTCTGTAGGAACAGCATTGATTCAGGACAATAAAATTGTTTACTACACAGATAATTTTGTAAAAGATTATACTACCTCTACATCTGGTACAGCTGCAATTAATAAAAATACAGCGCTTCAAAAAATTGCTGAAGATCTTAAAAACCCTGATATTGCAAACTTCACCATTCTTGAATATCTTGAAAAGACGCAAAAGAAAGCTACATCAGCCAATCAAAGACTGGTGTATATGAATGATGAGAGCGGAAACCTTCGTCTGGCATATGAATATACTTTAAATGAGCCTAAATCTCCGAATTTCTGGAATATTTTGGTAGATGCCAACAATGGAAATATCCTTTTGAAAAGTAACCTGACATTGTCTTGTAATTTCCATCATGATGCTTATGGTTCCGATACTGAATACAGCCATGCTGATCATTTTGAAAATACATTAGTTGGTCCTCAAAATAACCTAGCACAGAATAATATTCCATTGCTTTTACCGGATAATGCATCATATAATGTATTTCCATTGCCTATTGAAGCACCTACTTTTGGTTCAAGATCGGTCATTACGAATCCTTGGATTCTGAGTGCTTCCCCTGAAGGATGGCATTCTGACGGAACTAATCATTATACTGTTACCAGAGGAAATAATGTTTTTGCCTATGAAGATGCTGCAGGAACAGCTTTAACAGCACCTGATTATCTTACAGGAGCTCCGGCAGATGGTGGAGCAACAAGAAATTTTGATTTCCCTTTTAATATCAATGAAACTCCATTAAACAACAGGAATGCTGCTATTACGAATTTATTTTATCTGAATAATAGAATTCATGATGTTTTCTATAAATTCGGATTTACAGAATCTGCAAGAAATTTCCAGCAGAACAACTTTGGTAATGGGCCTGTAGGAGGAGATGATGACTCTGTATATGCTGAAGCGCAGGATGGAAGCGGATTAAATAACGCGAATTTCTCGTCAGGACAGGATGGTTATAATGGCAAAATGCAGATGTATCTTTGGTCTCCGGTGGGAAGAGTATTTTATTATAATGCACCTACTGCGGCTGTTTCCCGTACACCGGGAGCCGGAACTGCACAGTTTGGAGCTCCATTACCTATGAACGGAATAACAGGAGATGTAGCACTTTCATCAGTTTTGGATGGTTGTACAGCATTGCCTGCAAGTTCATTGACTAATAAAATAGGACTGGTTGAAAGAGGAACATGTTCCTTTGCTGTTAAAGTGAAAAACCTTCAGGATGCAGGTGCTAAAGCGGCTATTGTATATAATAACGTTGCAAATGGTGCTACGATAGGAAATATGGCGGGTAATGATCCTACAATTACGATTTCTTCAGTACTTATTAACAATGCAGAAGGGGAATATATCAAAACTCAGCTTGCAGCAAGTACTACAGTAAACGTTACCTTAAAAGGAAATATGACTCCTGACGGAAGTTTTGATAACGGAATCGTAACTCACGAATATGGTCACGGAATATCCAACAGAATGACAGGTACAGGATACAACTGTCTGAATTCAGGAGTGAGCAAAGAACAAATGGGAGAAGGCTGGTCTGATTTCTTCGCGTTAATGTTAACTAATAAAGCAGGCGATAATGCTACGGTAGCAAGAGGTACAGGTACTTATGCATTAGGCCAGGCAATAACAGGAGCTGGTATCAGACCTGCAAAATATTCTACAAGCCTTGCTGTTAACGGATTTACCTACGGAGATACTAACGGAATGGAATACAATAACGGATCAGCAGTGGTTCCGGATGTACACTCTATCGGTTTTGTCTGGGCAACGATGCTATGGGATCTTCACTGGAAATATGTTGAAAAATATGGTTATTCTTCAGATGTATTATCTACAACTCCAAACGGAAGTACAAAAGTATTACAGTTGGTAACAGACGCTCTGAAACTTCAGGGTTGTAATCCTAGCTTTATTGAAGGAAGAAATGCAATATTGGCTGCAGAGTTGGCAACAACTGCGGGGGTTGATAAATGTATGATCTGGGGCGTTTTCGCAAGAAGAGGTTTAGGAGTGAATGCTTCAGCAGGAGTGAAGAATAATATTAATGATCAGGTTCAGGACTTTAATGTACCGGAAGCATGTTTATTGGCTACCAATGATGTAAATGCAAATAAGAACAAGGATATTTCTATCTATCCAAACCCTGCTAAGGACGAGTTTTATATTAAATTCCCAAGCAATACCCTTGGAAAAGTAAGTGTAGAACTTTATGATATGTCTGGTAAACTGGTTTCTACAGAAGATAAAATCTCACCAGATGCTAAAAAAGCAATTTCAACAAGCAATCTTGTTAACGGAACTTATATGGTTAAAATCAAAGGACTAGGTTTCGAAGCTGCTTCGAAAGTAATGGTTAAAAAATAATTTACTTTTATAATCAATTTAAAAAATCGCCACAAGCTTGCTTGTGGCGATTTTATTTATCTATCAGTAGTACACTTCAGAATGGTTTAATTTATATGTCGTACCTTTGCAGGCTGTTAAAAAAATTATGAAGAAGAAAAATATACTAAAAGGTGTTTTATTTGTAGGGATTGGAGCTAGTATATACGGTATGTTGGCCACTTTTGTGAAAATGGCTTACCATGATGGTTTTACAACCTCAGAAGTAACTACTTCCCAATTCGTATTAGGTTTGACAGGGCTTTTGATCCTTAATCTTATTCAAACCCTAACCTCAAAACAGAAATTATCGATGCCCAATTCTAAAGAAGTAAGAATGCTCTTGCTTGCAGGAACTTCTTTGGGAGGAACAAGTTTGTTCTATTATATTGCGGTACAATATATCAATGTATCGATTGCTATTGTATTATTGATGCAGTCGGTATGGTTCAGTGTAGTGGTGGAAAGTATGATCACAAGAAAACTGCCCAACGCGAAGAAAGTTGTTTCTGTAGTTATTGTATTGCTGGGAACCGTTCTGGCAACGAATCTTATCAATATGGAAATAGAACTGGACTGGCATGGAGTTTTCTGGGGACTGATGGCAGCTGCTTCATACACCCTGACAATGTTTACATCCAATACGCTGGCAACCCATCTTCCGGTTTTCAGGAAGAGTATTATTATGCTGGCAGGAGGTTCAGTAGTGGTATTTGCATTTTTATTCTTTGCCCAGATAGGACCCATGTATTTTGATGGTTTAAAATCATTATACCTGAATTTTACTGATAATACAGAACATATCCACTCATTTAATTATTCAATATTTCCCACGTATGGATTGGTACTGGCTCTTTTTGGAACAATTATCCCGCCAATTCTGTTCAATGTTGGATTTCCAAATGCAGGATTAGGGTTGGGAAGTATCGTTTCATCACTGGAGCTTCCGGTTTCCGTAACCATGGCTTTTGTGTTACTGGGAGAGAAAGTATTTTTCATCCAATGGGTAGGAATTGTCCTGATTCTTTTTGCGATTGTTTTGATGAATTTGCCTTCAAAAAAAGGAAAAAATATCTCAATGGCATAATTATCTAAAAAATATTTAACTAAAAATAACAGTTGAAACCGTTCCTTTTGGAGCGGTTTTTTTAATTTTAATCTTTAAATAAAAGTTTCATGAAATATTTCAGAAATATAATGACTGTTTTTACTTTTACGGTCTCCGGTTTTATGTTTTCGCAGGTAAAACCTCTGGATGCAATGCTTTCCGATTATCAATATCCTTATGAAGTTCATTTTCTTACGCTCAAATCTCAGGGGCAAGATTTGAAAATGGCATATATGGATGTACAGCCACAGAAATCCAATGGAAAAGTAATCATGCTTCTTCATGGGAAAAATTTTAACGGGGCTTATTGGGAAAGAACAGCTAAAGACCTTTCTGCTAAAGGATTCAGAGTGGTAATTCCTGATCAGATAGGATTTGGAAAGTCTTCGAAACCTCATGATTACCAGTTTTCCTTTTCACAGCTGGCGGAAAATACAAAAGGAATTCTCGATGAATTGAAAATAGATAAAGCTATCGTTTTGGGGCATTCCATGGGAGGAATGGTGGCGACCCGATTTACATTACTGTATCCTGAGAAAGTACAAAAACTGATTCTTGAGAATCCGATTGGACTGGAAGATTATAAGACTTTTGCAGCCTATCAGACCATTGATCAGGCATATCAGGCTGAACTGAAAAATACAGCTGACACTTATAAAAACTATCAGCTGAAATTCTATTATGACAACAAATGGAAAGAAGAATATCAACCCTGGCTTGATTTAATTGCCGGATGGACACTTCATAAAGAGTATCCTCAGGTAGCCTGGGATGCAGCACTTACTTCAGATATGATTTACAACCAGCCGGTATGTTATGAATTTAAAAATATCAGCGTTCCTACATTGCTTATCATTGGAACAAGAGACAGAACAGCTATAGGAAAAGACAGAGCACCAAAGGAGCTTCAACCGAAAATGGGGCAATATCAGGAATTGGGAAAGAAAACCCAGCGTGAAATTACAGATTCAAAGTTGGTAGAGATTGATCATGTAGGTCATCTTCCTCATATAGAAGTATATCCGAAATTTTTTGAAGCATTGTACAGTTTTATACAGTAGAAGAATAAAAATAGTTGAAACATTAAGTTTAATAAAAAATAGTTAAACTTAATGTTTCTTATTTTCAAAGAACAATAAGGTACAAACTCCTATACCTGAAAACAGTATACATGAAATTCCAAGATTCTGTATAAAGCCAATACTTACGAGCCCGGAGCCTATCAGAACATAATAAATCAGTCCTAATAAAGCACCTGCACTTCCTGTTTCATTTTTATAATTCATTAAGGCTGTACTCAGGATGTTTGGAATCGCAATGCTAAAGGCCATTACAATGAAAAAATAAGGAATTAAAAAATAAATTCCTGTGCTTGACAGAATCCATACGAAAATAGAAGCGACAAATGCTGAAAATGTACTTGCTTTAACTAAATATTTAGGTTGTATATTCTTTAATATCAGAGATCTGTTGAGTTTTGCTCCGGCGAATGTTCCACATGCCAGTATAACACTGCTATATCCAAAAACATAAGAGGAATAATGGTATTTCTTAAAGATAAAAGGAGCCAGTGAATAGTATGAAAACAACAGGACATTAAAACTCATGATTAATAAGCAACATCTGATAATGGCTTTATCATGAAGCATTCTTCTTAATAAATTGATTAAAGTACCTGCATTAATTTCTTTTACCGAATGATGGGTTTCGGAAATTTTTTGTTTTGAAAGAGCGAAGAATAATATTCCCAGCAAACATAATGTTATAAATACTCCCTGATGTCCCACAGAAGAAGCCAATACAGAACCGGTAATCATTCCCACTACAGGGCTTATGGATAAACCAATTCCAATCCAGGAAAATACTTTGCTGATATTATCTTTGTTGTAGCTGTCTCTTAAAATAGTTTGTGTCACAATAGACCCTACGGAAATTCCAAATGCTGAAATAATTCTGGCACCAAGAAGAATCATAAAGTTAGGAGCAAAAACTGCAGCCAAGGTGCCGATTCCATAGGTGATGAGACCATATTCCAATGACCTTTTTCTTCCAATTCTGTCACACTGTACACCCCAAAATGCCACGCCCAGGGCAAATGCTATAAAATACAGGCTGATCGTCAGAGTAGCAGCTTCTTCTTTTACTCCGAACTGTTGCTGTACCATCGGTAAAACAGGGCTGTAAATGGTTTCTACAAATTGTGGAAGCATTACAAGCAATGTCAATAGCCAGATAGGATTTGTCTTTTTCATTTTTTTCTGCAAAGTTTCCAAAAAAACAAGGTATATTTATAATGATATAAAAACAAAAAGTATCAAAAATAGGACATGGCTATACTGAAGCAAAATGAAGAATTTAATGCTGATTCTATTCAGGAGAAAGTAATAGGAATAGCCTCTGATATGGTGATGCATGATTCTGGCTTTCATTATCATAAAACGAAGGCTCAGCTGTTGTATGCTCCCTCTGGCTGTATGACGGTTACTACTTCTGATAAACAGTTGGTTCTTCCTCCGTTCCGTATGCTATGGATTCCTTCCAATGAGGTTCATCGGGTCAATTTTCGGAATGTTGTAGCCTATAGATCAATTTATTTTGATGAAAATTATTCAAAAAAATATATGACATCTGATCTGAAGGTTCTTCATGTAAACGCTTTGCTAAAAGAGATTATAGAAAGAATTTGTTTTTGGGAGTGGTCGGATTTGGGTAATAATCAAATGAATCTTTTAAAAGTATTCTGGGACGAAATGAGTATGGCTCCGGAAGAAAAACTGGAACTTAAAATGCCTCAGGACAGACGCTTTAAAAAAACAGTTGAAGAATGGACACTGCGCAAGTCTATACCACCCATGTTGAAAGATCTTGCAGAAAAAACAGGAGCAGTAGAGAAAACAATCAGCCGTATCTTTAAAAAGGAAACCGGACTGTCTTATCAGAAATGGAGGCAGCAATGGCGGCTGCAGCGATCGATTGAGCTTTTGGTGGAAGGTAATTCAATAGGAGAGGTGTCGCATATTTTAGACTTTTCATCTGACAGCGCTTTTATTGAATTTTTCAAAAAACATACAGGCTCAACCCCTTTGCAGTATCTTATGAAGAATGAGTAGTTTTTTTGCAGCTGATAAAAAGTACGATTGTGAACCCTGTCAAGATTTTAAACCTTGTCTTGATGTGATACTCTATTTCTTGTCCTATGAAAAGCCTGATTTACAGTAAATGTCATAAAATTGTACTACCTAATACAATATTTTATGAAAACAATTAATACCAATAATGTTGAGGATTATATACATGAAATTGAGGTCAACAGTACTGCAGATAGAATTTATCATGCGCTGACCCAGGAAATTCCTCTGTGGTGGACTGAATTGTTTGAAGGTTCATCTTCGGAGGCTGGAAATCTTTTCACCATAAGATTTGGAGACCAAATTCACAAAACAATGCGGGTAAAGGAATTGATTCACAATACAAAAATTGTGTGGTGGGTTGAAGATTCACTGATTGCTCTTCCTGAATTAAAAAATCAGACAGAATGGATTGGTACAACGATCGTCTGGGAAATGGAACAAAAGGAAAACAGTAGTGTACTGATGCTTACCCATATCGGACTGAATCCGAATATTGAATGTTATGAGATCTGCTCAAATGGCTGGCGGCAGTTTCTCGGCAGTTTGACAAAGTTTCTGGAAACCGGAGAAGGAACTCCATACAGAAAGTAAAAAAATATTTAAACAAAAAAAGAGACTGTCTATAAGTAAACAGCCTCTTTTTGTATGTATTGTTGTCTGAATTATTTCTTCTTGTAAGCAGCGTCTTTGATTCTTGCTTTTTTACCTCTAAGGTCTCTGAAGTAGTAAATTCTAGCTCTTCTAACTCTACCTCTTCTATCAACTTCGATTTTTTGAAGTGCAGGCATGTTAATAGGGAATACTCTTTCTACACCTACATCACCACTCATTTTTCTGATAGTGAAAGTTTTTGTAGAACCAGTACCTCTTAATTGGATAACTGTTCCTTTGAAGAACTGAGTTCTTGTCTTTTGTCCTTCTTTAATTTCGTAATACACAGTAATTGTATCACCTGCTTTGAATTCAGGGAATTCTTTTTTCGCAATGTACTTGTCTTGTACGTACTTTAATAAATCCATTATTAATAAAATAAAATGTTAAAGCTAAGCAACTTACACGTTCTTCGTCAGAGGTTGAATAACAGGTTGCAAATGTACAAAATAGTTTTTGAATACGCCAAATATTTGATGTGCTAAAAACTATAATTTTTTCGTTCCGGTTTTGCTAAAAAGTTAACGGTTTCTTTAAAGTACCATCAGACAGAGTTTATATGGGAATTCTACTTTTGCCCGAAGTAAAAAATCCGAACAGTGATTTTTTAAATTCCTGATTCACAACTTAAAACTATATGTTAATTTTAAAACTAAAGCTATTATGAAACATTATTTCTTCTTTTTTTGTTTCGCGGTCCAGATGGCTTTCGGGCAGGTTTTGTTTCCTTATTTACAAAACCCGACTCCGAATTCTATGATCGTCAATTGGAAAACAGCCTCCAATAATGAAACAACAGTGATCTACGGAGATTCTCCGGCAAATCTGAATGTAACGGTAACAGGAACTACCAATATCTTTTCAGATACGGGATACAACAACAATTACTATTACCACACGGCAAAGATCACCAATCTTCAGCCGAATACTAAATACTATTATAAGATAAAAACGGGAACCAGTGAGTCTGCTGTTTACAATTTCAGAACACTTCCTTTGCCAGGGCAGGCGGTAACGACCAATGGAAAGATACGCTTCCTTATCATGGGAGATAACCAGATTAAAGCAGAACCCAGGTACGACACGCTTACTTTGAATGCTTATAAGAAATTAAAAGAAAAGTTTGGAGCTAGTTCAGATCCTTCTGATAATATTGCGCTTACTTTTATGGTGGGTGATCAGGTAGACGTAGGGACATTGGATCACTATGAAAATGTTCACTTTAAAAAGAATATCAAATTATCACCTTACCTTCCTATTCAGACCACGGTAGGAAACCATGAGACGTACGGTTCTTTAGGAATGAACTCTTATTATGCTCACTTTTATATCGATGAAATTAGTTATAAAGGGATAAGCTCAGGAAATGAAAATTATTATGCCCAGCAGGCTGGTAACGTTTTGTTTGTGAGTTTAAGTTCTGAGCATACAGGATCAGCTCAGCAGACATGGCTTCAGCAAATCTTAACGGCAGCAAACAATGATTCTACAGTAGACTGGATTATTTCTTTGAGCCACAGACCTTACCAGGCTGAGCAATATGTGGGAGATATTTCTACATGGGTAAGAGATAATGCAGTACCACTTCTGGTAACTTCTGATAAATATTTAATGCATGTAGGAGCTCACCATCATTTATATCACAGAGGTCAGCTTAAAAATACACCAAATTATCAGATTATTTCAGGGGGAACAGCCTGGGATCAATATTGGGGAATGTCTAATGAGCAGGATTTTGATGATGTTCAGAAAACATTAACAGACTGGACATACCAGATCGTGGAAGTAGATATTCCGACAGGAAAGGTAGATATAGAATGTTATTCTATCGGTGGAGTATACAATAAGAAGAACAATGTACTGGTAGATTCTTTCCATAGATATAAAAACCAGCCTAAACCGGCAAAACCATCCATTACAAACAATTTCACGGGTACTACTACTTTACCATTGACATTGAATGGAAGTGCATTCTCATCTTCAAACGGAGAACTGTTAAACACCACACAGTTCCTGATCAGTAAAACCTCGAATTTTTCTGTGATTGAAAAAGAGTTCTACCGTGATTTTGAAAACTGGTTCGGAAAAGACGGAAACGGAACTCCGGATAAAACCAAAAACCTGAATGACGGAGTAGATATCACAAAAGCAACATTAGCTGCGAACTCTATTCCAAACGGTATCTATTATGTGAAAACCCGTTACAGAGACAGAAACCTTGAGTGGAGCGACTGGAGTGATGTGAAGCAGTTCGAAATTACAGGAAGTGTAGTTTCAAATCCTACTTTTACGTTAAACAAAACAGAATATGCTCAAAATGAATCTATTACGGCTACTTATACCGGTGGCCTTGGTAACCAACAGGATTGGGTAGGAATTTATAAAAAAGGGCAAACTCCGGCTTCTACCACTTCACAAGGATATATTTATACGAATGGACAGACTGCAGGAACCGTTACTTTCAACAATGGTTTAGCTAATAAAGGTCAGTATTTTGCAGGATTCTTCGCCAATGGAGGGTATACAGAAATCACTGCAAGAAAAAATTTCTATGTAGGACCGAAAGTACAGCTTCAGGCTACTGCTGATACTTATCCTGTAGGAGGAACAGTTGTCATCAATTTTACAAATGGACCTAATTTACAGAAAGACTGGATCGGAATTTATAAAATGGGGCAGACTCCGGGAACTACAGCTGCCATTAAATGGAGCTATGTAACCACTGCAGCAGGAACTTTGAATTTTACAGGACTTCCGAAAGGATATTATTATGCACAATATTTACTGGAAGACGGATATAACGGAATCGGGGAGAAGGTATTTTTTAAAGTAGGAGATATTGTTACTGATCTATGGATCAATAAACCAGTGTATACTTTAGGAGAAAATATCACTGCTTCATGGACAGATTCTCCGGGAATCATCAAAGACTGGTTAGGAATTTATCCGCAAAGTGTTCAGACACCGGATGACAACTTTGTTTCTTATACTTATTTTGATGGAGTAACACAGGGAACAAAAACAATCCAGGGAACAGCTGTGCCTGCAACACCAGGAAACTATTATATGGTAATGTTTACCAATGATTCCTATACAGAGGTTTCCAACAGAGTACAGTTCCAGGTGGCTTCACCCACTTTAGGAACTGAAGAAACCAGAAGTACAGAGAAAAATGTAGTGCTGTATCCAAACCCAACCAAACCGGGACAGCCTACTTTCATAAAGAGTGATTACCCGATTGAAAAAATTGAATTGGTCTCAGCTTCAGGAGAGCTGCTGTATGTATCGAAAAATATCAATAACCAACGCTTTTCTTTGGTGAATGAAAATCTTCCTGCTGGCGTTTATTTTGTAAAAGTACACGGAAGAAAACTATTTACTTTAAAACTGATTATTCAGTAATAAGTAAACGAAACACAATTATAATTGTAGAGACTGCTAGAAATAGTAGTCTCTTTTTTTTATTATTTATAAATCCGGCAGTTAAAAATAAATCTGCTTATTCAAGTAGAGGGTCAGAAATAAAAAAGCGGTTCCAAAAGATTGAAACCGCCTTTGATATTTTGATATAGAGATGTGGTAATTAGTCAAACAGATAGTGCAGATCATCTTCACTAATCAGTGTCTGGTTTTCAGCAGAAGCATTTTCATCCTGAGCATCGGCCAGTGTTTTAGTTTCCTGAATGAGTTTCCCATCCATATTATAAAGTTTTAACAAGATCCATTTCCCGCTGCGTTCAAGTTCTTTAGCTCCATCCCATGTTTTTATTCTGATTTTTCCACTTTGAATAACACCTGCTTTTACAGAAGACTTATTCGCAGGCTTCCCTTTTACATACTGTGTGATTTGTGCTGTGAAGGAATAATCTTCCCCATCTTCACTGATCGGTTGTGCGAATGTATATAAAAGAGTACCTTTGGTATCATAAACAGTTGCATCATAGCCTGTTTGTTTAGCGTTCAGCTTTTTTTCAAAACTCAGCTTCGTAGTATCACCTTCAAAAAAGTTTTTGATATTTACGATGATACCTTCCTTATAAACTGTTTTACTAAAACCTTCATAAGTAGTACCATTATAAGGGATACCATCTTTGTATGTTAATGTAGATTTCAGCTTTCCATCCGGTGAATAATATTTAATTTCCTGTGCGATGTCATCTTTTAAAAACTTTTCAGAAGATAATTTTCCGTTTTCATCAAAGGATTTACTTGTTACTATTGAACCCTTTTCATATGTATCAACAGAGGAAATCTGTGAATATTCATAAGCCAGCTGATAGTCATCCCCATCCATTGGAGTATAAATATCATTTTCCTTATCATATTGGTATACCAGATGGCCTATTTTTTTACCCGACTCATCGTAAGTGGTTTTATAGCCATCTTTTTTATTCATTTTCTGCTCCTGTAAGATCTTTCCTGTTTTGCTATAGATAACACTTTCCTTTACACTGCCGTCCTTTCTGTATTTTTCTATCTTAGAAATCCTCATTGGACTGGAATAATAATCGACCATCATATTTTCACCCGAACCGGAAGTAGTACTGCTGCCAAGATATTTTCCTTTTTCACCGTAATATTTTGTTTCAGTGTTGCTGTCCTTATCAATGATGGTTTCATTTCTGATCCCTTTAATATCATCATCATAAACGGTTGTTTTTACAGGCGTTGAGTTTTCGTAATCAACCAGAATATTAAAATCCATTCCATCTTCGGCATCTTTATAGCTGAACATCTTTCCTGAGAAATTTCCGTCTGCTTTATATACCACATCTTCTGTCAGTCTGCCTTTTATATCATAAGTCTGAGCTGGACCCACCTGCAGGCCATTAGAATACGTGGCAAAATTCAATACTTTTCCTTCAGGGGTATACCAGGTTACTTTTCCATCAAAAATTTCACTGTTGGGAGTGGTGTCAGAAGCCAATCCTTCCATTTGAAGTTTTCCGTCCTTGTAAAAGTCTTTGATAAGGGTTAATTTTCCTTTAGGAGTTGTTTCACGGTAATATTCCATGTTCTCCTGGGTGGTTTTTTCCCAGTTTTCATCGAAGTAAGTTTTTTCCTGTGCATATACATTGACACTGAGTACCAATGCCAGTAATGCTGAGGTAAATAATTTTTTCATGTTTTTGTTTAAGGTTTGATTTTATATATGATTAATGTGATGGTATCTGTAGAAAATTAAATACCGGAAAGAAGTAGTAAGTATTTACTATAGAATAATTTTTACATTGAAATTGTGTTTAATTTAAATCCAAAAGCAATAAAATATACTGTATTTCCGGCTTTTGAGACTTCAAATATAAATCAATTTGATGAAAAATAAGGCAAAAACCGAACAGACTTGTTCGGTTTTGAGGGTAATATTTTGGTTATAAGTGTTTTAAATGTTGAAAAAAAAGATATTTCTAAAAGCACGAAATTCAGGAGGGTTTCCGTTCATCGGATATACAAGAAAATTTATTAAATTTAGCCAACAGAAAAATCTAATATTTCATGATAGATAAAAGAGTAAAAAATGCAAAGGAGGCCATCGAAGGAATTCAGGATGGAATGACACTGATGCTTGGCGGATTCGGACTTTGCGGGATCCCTGAAAACTCAATCAATGCTTTGGTAGAAAGTGATGTGAAAGATCTGACTTGTATTTCAAACAATGCGGGAGTAGATGATTTCGGATTAGGATTACTGCTTCACAAAAGACAGATTAAGAAAATGATCTCTTCTTACGTAGGTGAAAATGCTGAATTTGAAAGACAGATGCTTTCAGGTGAATTGGATGTAGAGCTTACTCCACAAGGAACTTTGGCTGAAAAATGCAGAGCTGCTCAGGCAGGAATTCCAGCTTTTTATACCCCTGCAGGGTATGGAACTGAAGTAGCAGAAGGAAAAGAAGTGAAGGAATTCAAAGGAAAACCTCATATCCTGGAGCACGCTTACGAGGCAGACTTTTCTATCGTAAAAGCATGGAAAGGAGACCATGCCGGAAACCTTATTTTCAAAGGTTCGGCAAGAAACTTCAACCATCCGATGGCAGGAGCTGCAAAAATTACCATTGCTGAAGTAGAAGAACTGGTAGAACCAGGACAATTAGATCCAAATGAAATTCATATTCCGGGAATCATGATTCAGAGAATTTTCCAGGGAGAAAAATTTGAAAAAAGAATTGAGCAACGAACAGTGAGAACTAAAGAATAAGCTCGAATCATAAAAACAAAAAAGCGCTGAAAATATTTTCAGCGCTTTTTTTTATGCTTGAGGAGTCAGTGTTTTTCTTTCTCCGATCTGTTGTCTCCACATGGCGTAGTAAAGTCCTTTTTCAGCAATGAGATTGGCGTGGGAGCCTGTTTCTACAACTTGTCCGCGTTCAAGAACATAAATTTTATCCGCATGCATGATCGTACTTAAACGGTGGGCGATCAGTACAGTAATCTGTTCTCTTTCTTTTGAAATATCCTTGATCGTAGTGGTAATTTCTTCTTCAGTAATGCTGTCCAGTGCAGAAGTAGCTTCATCAAAAATCAGCAAATGAGGTTTTCTTAAAAGAGCTCTGGCAATAGCAATCCTTTGTTTTTCACCGCCACTCAGCTTCAGACCGCCTTCACCAATCACCGTTTCAATTCCTTTTTCTGCTCTTTCCAGCAATGCCGTACAGCTTGATTTCTGTAAAGCCATCGCCAGTTCCTCTTCAGTAGCCGAAGGATTAACGAAAAGAAGGTTTTCCTTGATTGTTCCTGCAAATAATTGAGTATCCTGTGTTACAAAACCAATCTGATTTCTCAGCTCATCAAAATCAAATTCCTTTCCATTGATTCCGTTATACAAAATATTCCCTTCCTGAGGTCTGTACAATCCCACCAGTAATTTCACCAATGTACTTTTTCCGGAGCCGCTTGGTCCTACAAAAGCAATGGTCTCCCCATTTTTGAGATCAAAAGAAATATTATTTAAAGCTTTATATTGGGCAGACTGATGTTTGAAAGAAACATGCTTAAATTCAAGTTCCTCAATAGCACCAATTTGCTTTGGATGAAGAGGCTTTTCTTCCACCTCTTTTTTCATCAAACGGTCAAAATTCTGAAGAGACGCTTCTGCCTCACGATAAGAAATTATAATATTTCCGATCTCCTGCATGGGGCCGAAAATAAAGAAACCATAAAACATCAGTGACAGATACTGACCTGGTGTAACAATATTTTTAAAAATCAGATACAATAACGTCAGAGTAATCATCTGCTGAAGAAAATTGACCATCGTTCCCTGAATAAAACTTAAAGAACGGATGCTTTTCACTTTTCTCAGTTCAAGACCCAGAATCTTGTAAGTATTGTTGTTTAAACGGATTACTTCCTGATTAGTCAATCCTAAACTTTTAACAATTTCAATATTTCTTAAACTTTCCGTAGTACTTCCGGCAAGAGCTGTGGTTTCTGTAACAATATTTTTCTGAATAACCTTTATCCTTTTACTCAGTAAATTGGTAACAATGGCAATAAAGAAAATTCCACAGATATAAACCGGCATAATTGACCAGTGCAAACGGATGGCATACACGGAAACGAAAATAATACTTACCAGAATTCCGAAGAAAATATTGATGAAATTAGTGATGAATTTTACCGTATCTTCTCTTACTTTTGTTAAAATTGACAGGGTTTCACCACTTCTCTGATCCTCAAATTCCTGATAAGGAAGCGCCATAGAATGCTTCAAACCATCGGTAAATATTTTTGCGCCAAACTTTTGGGTAATCACACTTACCACATAATCCTGGAAAGCTTTGGCAATTCTACTCACCATTGCCGTTCCGATAAGTAATCCTAAAAAGTAAAAAGCTCCATGATATACAGAACTTCCGTACAAATACTCATTCAGGTTTCTGGGCAATAGCTTTTCTTTATCAAAAAAGTTAGGATGGGTAACCAGCTGGTCAAGGATATTTCCTGTGATAGCCGGGGCAAACAAAGAGAAAACCTGGTTAACAGTAGCTAAGAATAAAGAGATAATGATCAGCCACTGATAAGGTTTAAGATATCTAAAAAGTATTTTCATTCTATTAAAAAATAATGGAACAAAATTACAGATATTATTTTAACTAACAGTGTTAATTATTGAACACAACAAAGCTCTTTTGTATTCAAGTGAAAATAATTAAATTGCAGTCTAAGTTTTTATTATGCTTACAAAAGAACAAATTGCCAAAAGAATTTCAAAAGAACTGAAAGATCGTTATTATGTAAACCTGGGAATTGGGATTCCTACTTTGGTTGCCAACTATGTTCCGGAAGGTATTTCCGTAGAATTCCAGAGTGAAAATGGAGTTTTGGGGATGGGACCTTTCCCTTTCGAAGGAGAAGAAGATGCGGATATCATCAATGCCGGAAAACAGACCATTACTATTCTGGAAGGAGGTTCATTCTTTGATTCAGCCTTTAGTTTCGGGATGATTCGTGGTCAGAAAGTAGATCTTACCATCCTTGGAGCTATGGAAGTTTCAGAAAACGGAGATATTGCCAACTGGAAAATTCCTGGAAAAATGGTGAAAGGAATGGGAGGAGCAATGGATCTTGTAGCTTCTGCAGAAAATATTATCGTTGCAATGATGCACGTAAACAAAGCAGGAGAAAGTAAAATCCTTAAAAAATGTACACTTCCTTTAACAGGCGTAAACTGTGTGAAAAAAGTGGTTACTGAATTAGCTGTTCTGGATGTAACTCCGACAGGATTTAAACTGGTGGAAAGAGCACCGGGAGTTTCAGTAGAAGATATTATCAAAGCTACAGAGGCAGATCTGATTATTGAAGGAGAAATTCCTGAAATGCAATTCTAATCTGATAATAAATAAAAAGTTTCGGCCTCACAAAGTGAGGCCGAAACTTTTTACAATATAGGGAACTATCATTTAAAATCTGACAAATCTTTCTATAGCTGCCTTTAGCTGCCTCTAAAAGCAACATAGGAGATCGCAGCGTTAAAAAAATAAATTCTGTGAACGTTAAGAAAATTCTCCTGTGCGAAGCGCGAGACCAATTCAGAACTGATTAAGAAATAATGATTTCGCGCAAGTTTAGAATTTTTAGAGAACAGGATTTATTTTTAGCGGAGACCTCTCAGTCTTGAATTTTTGTTTCTTTTGTTTGACTACGTCGAATCTTCGATTTCAAGACAAAAGAAATTACAATCAAAAAAAAGCTGTTTCATCATGAAACAGCTTTTATATCTTAACGGTTAGCATGTCAAACTAACTTCTAACCTCTAATATCTAACTTCTTATTTATTTCCCATCCTGAGCTCCAAATACCTTCTGCAGAATACTTGTTGTTCTCATTGCAGGGGTATTTCTGATTCCGCTCTCTTTATCTGCTACCATTTTAAATACTCCGTTGATGGTTTCTGTGGTAACATATTCGTTAAGATCCGTTGTTACAGCCTGCCCTGTAAAAGTATTGTATTTTGAAATCAGATTTTTCCAAAGCGTATCAGCTCCTACTTTTCCTAAAGAAGCTTTTACCTTAGGCTGAAAAGCATCGAAAAGCTGAGTTTGAGTCTTTCCCTGAAGGTAGCTTGTTGCAGCATTATTACTGCCTAATAAAATATTTTTGGCATCCGTAATCGTCATGGAAGTAATAGCATTTGTAAAAATAGGTGCAGCTTCAGTTACGGCATCTTCAGCAGCTCTGTTAAGTAATTTTACTCCTTCGTCAGCAAGACTTCCCATTCCTATAGAACGTAAAGTGGTGTCGATCTTTCTTAATTTTTCAGGCATTAAAATCTTTACAGCTTCATTTTTGAAAAAACCATCCGTTACGGCCAGTTTTTTTACTCCATCTGTTACTCCCATACTTAAAGCCTCTTTTAATCCTGAGGAAATCTGGGTAGAAGTAAGGTTTCCAAGGCCTGCAGATGAATTGTTGGAACCGGATACCGTAGTGGATGTCTTAGGAGAAGTTGCAGTACCCGTATTTTTTACCGGAACATTAAGATCTACTCCTGTTTTATCTTTAACGGCAGATTTTATGATATCAAAAATTTGTGCCTGTGTTGACATTGAGAATAATAATGCTGCTGCCAGAAAAATGTTTTTTTTCATCGTATTTTTTTACAAATTTAACCCTTTTAATTTTTTTAAGTGGTGTAGGTTTATCAAAAAACAAACCATGATGCACTAGATATAATAGAATAATTTCTATAATTGTGTTTTAATAACGGTAAATTATCCGTTTCGTAATCCTCTAAACAATGAGGGGTAAATTTTGTTTTTAAAAAGACTCAAAGAGTTTTGAAAAATAATTATCTTAGCTCAAACCTTAACCACATTCAATGATACGGACTTTTTTAGTGTTTTTTGTATTGATTTCTAACGTGATTTTAGCCCAGAATAAATTAAATCTAATCCCTTATCCTCAAAAAGTTCAACTTTTACAGGGAGAATTTATACTTCCAGAAACATTGGTATTAAGTGGTGATCTGCCAAAAGAGGAAACAGAATATTTCAAAAAACGGATAGAACCTCAGTTAAAATTTCAATATGCTCAAAAGAGTGGTGGTATTCATTTAACAAGTTCTATAATTCCTGCGTCTTCTCCAGCTGATGCTGAACAGAAAAAAGAATATTATTCTATAGAAATTTCTCCCAACCAAATTCATGTAAAATCTTATACGAAACAGGGATATTTCCTGGCGCTACAGACACTGGTTCAGATTTTCGAACAATATAAAGAGAGTAAGAAAATTCCGGCAATGAAGATTGAAGACCAGCCAAAATTTGCCTGGCGTGGAATGCACCTGGATGTTTGCCGCCACTTTTTCACCGTAAATGAAGTGAAACAGTACATTGATTATCTGGCGATGTATAAATTAAACACATTCCACTGGCATTTGACAGATGATCAGGGATGGAGAATTGAAATCAAAAAATATCCAAAGCTTACTCAGATTGGCTCAAAACGTAAAGAATCAATGATTGGGGCTTATGTTGACAATACGTTTGACGGAAAATCTTACGGACCTTATTTTTATACTCAGGAACAAATAAAAGAAGTGGTAAAATACGCTCAGGACAGACATATTACAGTGGTCCCGGAAATTGAAATGCCAGGACATGCATTGGCAGCTTTATCAGCATATCCTGAACTGGCATGTACCAAAGGTCCTTTTGAATCTGCTACAAAATGGGGTGTTTTTGATGATGTTTTCTGTCCGAAAGATGAGACCTTTACTTTTCTGGAAAACGTTTTGGATGAGGTAATCAAATTATTCCCATCCCAATACATTCACATTGGTGGTGACGAATGCCCGAAAACACGATGGAAAGAATGCACACACTGCCAGGAATTGATTAAGAAAAATAATTTAAAAGATGAACATGGTTTACAAAGCTACTTTATTCATCGAATTGAAAAATATGTCAACAGCAAAGGACGAAAAATTATTGGCTGGGATGAAATTTTAGAAGGTGGATTAGCTCCTAATGCTGCGGTAATGAGCTGGACAGGGGTGAACGGAGGTATTGAAGCTGCAAAATCAAAACATTTTGCCGTAATGACACCCGGAGCCTATTGCTATTTTGATCACTATCAGGGAGATCCACAATCTGAACCTAATGCTTTTGGTGGTTTTACTCCTTTAGAAAAAGTATATTCTTATAATCCTATTCCTTCCGAACTGAATGCTGAACAGGCTAAATACATTATGGGAGTTCAGGCTAACCTGTGGACAGAATATATTTTAGATTTCAAACAGGTACAGTACATGATTTTTCCAAGATTAATGGCACTTTCTGAAGTGGGATGGGGAACATCAGATCCTAAAAATTATAAAGAGTTTGAAAACAGAGTGATCAACCAGTTTAAAGTTCTGGATGATATGAAGGTAAATTATGCCAGAAGTATTTATAATATCACCGGAAAAGTAATTCCTTCCAATACTGGAATTGCCTACGAATTGTCAACCTCGCAAAACACAAACGGAATCAGATATACACTGGACGGAACAAATCCTTCCATCAATTCTAAAACCTATCAGAATGCTGTTCAGATTCCTAATTCTTTAACCATTAAATCAGCTTATTTTGAAGAGGGTCAGCTGAAAAGTGCTGTGTCTGTACAACCATTTACCATTTCAAAGACAACAGGAAAAAAAATAACTCTTGAACAACAGCCAAGCGAAAATTATTCTTTTGGAGGAGCTTTCACCTTAGTAGATGGTATTATCGGAAATGTAAAACAACTGGGTAAAACATGGCTGGGGTTTCAGGGAAAAGATGTAGTGGCAACAATTGATTTTGGCCAGAAAACACCTTTTTCAGAACTTTATTTCAATACCCTTGAAAATAAAGGAAGCTGGATTCATCTTGCTAAATCGGCAAAGATTTTTGTTTCTGATGATAACAGGAATTTTAAACTGATCAAAGAAATAGGGGCAGCAGAAATTCAGAATGCCAGCGGAAAAATCAAAGTGAATGTAGGAGCACAGAATGCAAAATACCTGAAAGTAAATATTGAAAATGCAGGTATTATTCCGGCCGGAAATCCCGGAGCAGATTCCAAAGCATGGTTGTTTGTTGATGAAATTGGTGTAAATTAGAATAAAAAATGCAGGACGAGACCATACTTTCTTCAGAATTCTCCTCATCACCGGAACTGGTAGAAAAACTGTATCAATATGGTACAACGAAAAATTATCATGAAGGAGATATTATTTTAGATGAAAATGCTTCCATCCGTTCTATTCCTATCGTGATGAAAGGAATGCTGAAAGTGATCAGAACAGAAGAAGACGGACGTGAAATTTTACTGTATTATATCAAAGCCGGAGAAAGTTGTATCATGTCTTTTCTGGGCGGGATGCACAATGAAAAAAGCATCGTAAAAGCTGAAATTGAAGAAGACGCAGAAATCCTTTTTCTCCCCGTAGACAAAGTCTCTTTATTCATCAAAGAACATCCGGAATGGCTGGATTATATTTTCAGATTATATCATAAAAGATTTGAAGAACTCCTGGATATCATCAATGCCATCGCTTTCAAAAAAGTAGACGAAAGACTTCTTAATCTGTTGCAGAAAAAATCTGAGCTTACAGGCTCTGAAACCATTCATACCACTCATGAGCAACTTGCCAATGAGTTGGGAACAGCAAGGGTAGTGGTATCAAGACTTTTAAAACAGCTGGAGGAAGAAGGAAAACTCAAGCTGGGAAGAAACAAAATCGTTCTCCTGAAAACCCTGAACTCATAACATTCACTTCAATCAAAGGTACTCATATTCCCCTCCCTCGGAGGGGTGGCGAAAATTCAAAGAATTTTTGACGGGGTGGTCAACGATCATTGCGAACCGAAGGTGAAGCAATCTCAAAGAAGAGGAATTACTCTAACTTCTTTGTGTCCTTTGTGAACCTATTTGTGTTAAAAAATCCGCTTATGTAACAAAAGTAGCTGTAGATTTTCTTTCACATTCCCATTTTTGCCTTAGAATTATTTGAATAGCAAAATGGAAATTATAGGATATGCAGCAGCCGTTTTAATAGGGGTTTCTCTAGGCTTAATCGGAGGAGGAGGAAGTATTCTCACCGTCCCCGTTCTCGTTTATCTCTTTGGTATCGAAGTTTTTCTGGCAACTGAGTATTCACTTTTTATTGTGGGAATAAGCAGTCTGGCAGGATCTTTTTCATATTTAAAAAAAGGATTAATCAATGTTAAGATGGCATTGATATTCGGAATTCCGTCTGTTATTTCTATTTTTCTGACCAGAATATATTTACTTCCCCTAATTCCTGATGAGGTATTCAAAATACAGAATTTCACCGTTACCAAAAATATCTTTTTACTCTTGATTTTTGCAGGGTTAATGATTCTTGCTTCTTATAAAATGATAAGAAAAAGTACTTCCAAAGAATCTTTACATCATACGACGCATAAGAATAATGCTTTGCTTGCAGCAGGACAAGGTTCGATAGTGGGTATTTTAACCGGATTGGTGGGAGCCGGAGGCGGCTTTATGATTATTCCTGCATTGGTAAATCTTCTGAAAATTCCAATAAAAACGGCTATAGGAACTTCTTTAGTTATCATCTCCGTCAATTCTCTGATCGGTTTTTTTTCTTCAGTAAACCATGTGAAAATAGAATGGAAACTATTGGTTTCTATCACTGCTATTGCCATTATCGGAATTGTAATCGGCTCACAATTATCAAAAAAAATAGAGGGTAAAAAACTGAAACCAGCATTTGGATGGTTTATCCTGGTGATGGGGATTTATATTATTACGAAAGAAATCTTCCTTTAATTTTCTTATGTAACAAAAGTAGCTGTAGAGGAAAAAAGAAAGCTGGAGATTTGTATCAGTTAACACAATCAAAAATAAATACAATGAAAATAGAACAGATTTATACAGGATGCCTTGCACAAGGTGCTTACTATATCACTTCAGCCGGAGAAGCCGCCATTATTGATCCGTTAAGAGAAACACAGCCTTATATCAACAGATTGAAAGAGGATGGAGTACAACTGAAATACATCTTTGAAACTCATTTCCATGCTGATTTTGTCAGTGGACATCTGGATTTAAGCCATAAAACAGGCGCTCCAATTGTATATGGACCGACAGCGAATCCTGAATTTGATGCTGTAATAGCAGCACATCAACAAATCTTTGAAATAGGGAATATTACAATCAAAGTTCTTCATACCCCGGGACACACGTTGGAAAGCTCATGTTACCTGTTGATTGATGAAAATGGAATTGAAAAAGCCCTTTTTAGTGGCGATACCTTATTCCTTGGAGATGTGGGACGCCCAGATCTCGCACAGAAAAGTGCTCATATGACTCAGGAAGAACTGGCAGGGCTTTTATATGATAGTTTATACACTAAAATTTTGCCTTTACAGGATGAGATTACTGTCTATCCAGCGCATGGAGCAGGTTCAGCATGCGGTAAAAATATGCAGAAGGAAACCGTAGATACATTGGGAAATCAAAAAAGAACCAACTATGCTTTGAACCAAAAGGACAGACAGAGTTTTATAAAAGAAGTGACTGACGGACTTTTACCTCCGCCAGCGTATTTCGGGATGAATGTGATGATGAATAAAAAAGGATACAGCAGTTTTGATGAAGTTCTTTCAAAAGGTTTGCATGCTCTTACTCCGGAACAATTTGAAGAAACTGCAGAGGCTTCCGGAGCTTTGATTTTAGATGTAAGACCCAACGGTGAATTTGCCAAAAGTTTTATTCCACAGTCTGTCAATATAGGATTGAACGGAGATTTTGCCCCATGGGTGGGCGCTTTGATTGCCAATGTAAATCAACCCATCCTTCTGATTGCTGAAAAAGGAACAGAGGAAGAAGCTGTAACCCGCTTGAGCAGAGTAGGATTTGATCATATTTTAGGATTTTTGGAAGGAGGTTTTGAAGCATGGGAAAAGAGTGGAAAAGAAACAGATGTTGTAAACCGTATTTCTGCAGAGCAGTTTGAAGCCGAAATAAAAGGTCAAAAAGCAAAAATAATTGATATAAGAAAAGAAAGTGAGTACAATGCAGAACATATTCATGAAGCTTACAGCAAACCTTTGGCATTGATCAACGAGTGGATTCATAAGATAGAGCCGTCGGAACATTTCTACATGCACTGTGGAAGCGGCTACAGAAGTACGATGGCCGCGAGCATTCTTCAGGCAAGAGGATACAGAAATTTTTCAGAAATTGAAGGTGGCTTTAAAGCGATTGTATCTACCGCTATACCTAAAAGCGATTTTGTGTGTCAGACTAAAATTTTAAATACATTAGATTAAAAAATAAACAATGCTAGAGATTATAAAAGAACCCTGGCCGTGGTATATTGCCGGCCCTTTGATTGGACTTACCGTTCCTGCCTTATTGATTATGGGAAATAAATCCTTTGGAATCAGTTCCTCACTGAGGCATATCTGTGCAGCCTGTATACCTGCCAATGTGAATTTTTTCAAATACGACTGGAAAAAAGAAGCCTGGAATTTATTTTTTGTGCTGGGAATCTTCTTCGGAGGGATGATTGCTGCCAACTTTTTACTCAATCCCGCAGAAATAACCGTTAATCCAGACCTGAAAACAGAATTGGCAGGCTATGGAATTACAGATTACAGCCATCTGGTTCCGGTACAGCTCATGAGTTTTGAAAACCTACTGACCCTGAAAGGATTTCTCATAATGGTTGCAGGTGGATTTTTGGTAGGCTTTGGAACAAGGTATGCGGGAGGATGTACCAGCGGACATGCCATCATGGGACTTTCCAACTTACAATGGCCTTCTTTGGTAGCTACAATCTGTTTTATGATCGGTGGTTTTTTAATGGCTAATATTATTCTGCCAGTCATACTTTCCCTATAACTGTAATTTTAAAAGAGAAGTTTATATCATGATAAAAGAAAAAGATAGACACAATCGGGATATGGTATGTGTGAACGAAAGCACCCTTACTCATCAATGGTATCATAACCTGAAGTACCTTGCTGCTGGGATTATTTTTGGGATTATTTTTGTGAAAGCAGAAGTCATCAGCTGGTTCAGGATACAGGAAATGTTCCGCCTGCAGTCTTTCCATATGTACGGAATTATCGGAAGTGCTGTTTTGGTAGGAATGATTTCAGTAATGCTGATTAAAAAATTCAAGATAAAAACAATCTATGGTGAACCCATTACGCTTACTCCAAAAAAGTTTAATAAAGGCCAGATCTACGGCGGATTGATATTTGGTTTTGGCTGGGCAATTACAGGAGCCTGTCCCGGACCTCTTTTTGCTCAGATCGGAACAGGAGCTTTAGCCGTATCCGTTACTTTGTTGAGTGCCGTTGCCGGAACATGGGTGTATGGATATTTCAGGGATCAGTTGCCTCATTAATCCTTTACAAAAAAAGACTGCAGAAAATAATCTGCAGTCCTTTCGAGTATAAAACTATGAATAAATGAAGTTCTCCGCACCTAAAGCCATATAAAGATTTATACGCTCTATTCTGTACTGAAGTTCCAGATTGATGAGGTTCATTTCATTTTTCAAAAGGTCTCTTTGTTTACGGATCAGTACAAAACTGTTGTTGGTACCTACCTTTATCTGTTTCTCAGTGAGATTAATGTTGTTTTTCAGTTCATTGACAGCATTAGTAGTATAATTCATCTGTTTTTCAATAGAACGGAGGTTGGCTAAAGAAGATTCCACTTCGTTCAATGCATTCAGAACCGCTTTTGAATATTCTTCAACAACCTGTTTCTGCTGAGAGTTTTTTATTTCCACATTCTTTTTAAGCTTTCCACCATTGAATAACGGAGAAACTAATCCTCCACCCACTTTTAACAAAGGATTGGAAAATAAAGAATTAATAGCCTCCACATTACTTCCCGCACTCCCAAGTGAGGAACTTATACTTATGGAAGGAAGCCTTGCTGCTTTAGCCTCCTGTACTTCGTAGAAAACTTTTTCGATCTGAAAATGACTGGCTTGTATGTCTGATCTGTTCTCCAGAAGTTCGAGAGGAAAAGATTCAGGAATACTACTTTTTATAGGGTTAAAAGAGTTTTGGGTAGCCAGTTTTCCCTCTGGATATTTCCCGGTGAGAAGTTCCAGGGATCTTCTGGACTGCATATTGGCATTTTTAATCTTTTCAAGATAGCCTTGCAGAGAAATAATTTCTGCAGAGATATTGGAAATATCCAGCGCATTTGCCGTTCCTATTTTCTTTTGAATAATATAAAGCTTTTCCAGGTCTTTGGTCTTCTTAATGTAGCTTTCAATCTTATCTTCCTGGATGTTTCCTGCAATATTCAGAAAATAAGCCTTGGCGATCATCCCTGCAATAGACTGATGCAGTAAGGTGTTCTGATGTTTTGCAGAAAAGTAACTGCTGGTACTTGCCATCTGTGAAGATTTATTTTTGCCCCAAAGATCAATTTCCCAATTGGCTTTTAAGGCAAGACGCTGAACCTGGCTGCCACTAACAAGATTATTGGAAGTATTGGCAACAGCACTTACGCTAGGATACAAATCACTTCCTGCAATTTCCATCGCCAATTCAACCTGATTCAGCTTTTCCCGGGCAATAATCAGGTCAGCATTATACAACATTCCTTCATTAATCAAGGCTTCAAGTTGAGAAGTTTTAAGATCATTGATCCAGTCATAGGAAATTGATTTTGAATTCGCTTTTCTGTCAAAGATCCAGTCATCCGGAATTTGTATATGAGAAGCAATTTCACTCTTTTCTTTCAGCTCATCTATGTTTTCCTTTGTAGCTTCTTTATAACCGATACACGAACTTAAACTTACAGCAAGTGTGCTTAATAAAATTAACTTTTTATACATGTTAATGAAGTTTAGGGATCAGGAAGTTGATTTTACTGTTGATACGTACCATTACTTTTCGGATAAGATGAAGAGGTTTAACATGATCAGAATAGATCACTGCTGCTCCTCTTGCTCCCACTGTAAGGTGTTTCTGGTTGTCTTCCAGCACAAACTTGGCAATAAGTTTTCCATCAGTCTCGGGTAGTTGCCTTGCCGTATCAGGAAGTCCGGCTGTAGAACCGTTTCCGCCCAGCATTCCTCCAGCGTTATTCATGATCCCCTGACTCGTAGCATCAATTACATATTCAAGTCTGGCTTTCACCACTTTTCCCGGTTCTGTTTTAAGTGCCAGTTCTACTTCATTTCCGTTTTTTACCGATTCCAGCTCGTTCTGGGCAAAAAATCCAATGACTGACTGCTGCTTTTGAATCAGAACAAATGCAGATTTGAAAGGCGCCATAATTGCTCCTTCATTCAGCTGAACATTGGGAATTATGCCATCGGTAGGAGCCAGAACAACGGTTTGGGAAAGATTCCATTTTGCCTGGTCCAGCTTGGCATGAATCTCAGAAACAGATGAGTTTTCACCATCATAAGAGGCATTGGATTTTGTTTCCAAAGACTGCTGCTGCGACTGTGCTGCACTGATTCTGGATTGCAGATCACGTGCATTGGTTACAGCCTGTTCAAAATCAAATTTGTTGGCGGCTCCTGCCTGTACAAGCTCCTGATATTGGGCTACTCTTTTGTTGGCAAGATCAAGCTGTGACTGTAAGGCAGAAATATTTTTTCTGGAAGCCGAAATGTCTGCATCATAAGAATGTACCGTAGCTTTCATACTGCTCAGTTTAGCTTCCAGTGATTTAATTTCCTGTAGATAAGGCTCTCTGTCAATTACAAATAAAGTATCTCCCTTTTTTACTTCCTGGTTGGTCTTCACATATACTTTCTTTACCTTTCCTAAAACCTGAGTGGTAATATCCACACTTCGGTTTACAACCTTTACATCTGAAGTAATAGGACAGAAGTAGTTCAGACTTAATATTAAAGCTATAGATCCGAAGATAGGCAATGAATACACGATTACCTGTGTAGTAAATGTCCACGGGATCAGTTTTAATTTTTTAATAAGGAGCCAGCATATTCCGGCATATATTGCAACTAGTAATTCCAGCATGTTTTTTAATTTTCAATGGGTTTAACTTCTTCTTCGGTAAAATCTGTGTTTTCCGTTTCTTTTTTAGGAGGATCCTGATTTCCGTATTCATAGTTGGCCCAGATTAAGGCTACCGGCCATAAAAGGCCTCCAAAAACAAGGGAAAGGAGGCACATACTTTTTATGGCTTTCAGCTGAGGATGATTTTTTTCCTCCGCTACTTTTTCCGGATAAATGTGAACTTTCCAGAAAAGGTAAATTCCGGCAATAGGTAATACCAGTAAGATTAACCAGGATGCCCCGTCTGCTATTTTGTCTTCAATATTGCCTGTAGATGCCTGAACAAAATTGCATGTCAGTAACAGGCAGAGAATGGTGATTATTCTTTGCATAAATATAAAATGGTAATAAAATGTTGACTTAAGAAAATACAGATTCAATCCGTGATGAATATCCGGAAGATCATATATTAATCCTGTTAAGAGGTAAAGACTATTCTATAAGATGAAATGCTTTGAAGATGATTGTGTTTTTTTTCATTTGGTTTTTTTATTGATGAAGAACAAGTTTTTTGACCGGACAAAATTATACTGAACAAAACACTTAAAAATATTCTTAAGTTATTTTTTTCCTTGATTCTTTTTTTTATTGTCTCGGGCAGTAATACGGGAAAGAGAATTGGGAGTGATCCCTAAAAAATTAGCAATATACTTTCTGTTTGCATTTTGACAGACGAACGGGTGGCTGTTTAGAAAATCTTCATAGCGGGAAAGCGGCGAACTCTTACAAAATTGCTCTGTTCGTGCAGATAAAATGCTGATAATCTGTTTTAAAGATTTTAAATACAGCTTGTAAATTCCTTTGTGCTGAAATGCAATCTGTTCAAATTCACTTTTATTAAAAAGAATAATTTGAGAATCAATCACAGCTTGTATGGTATACTTTTTTGTGCCTTCATGGGAATATGATTCCGGGCTCTCCATAAAGGCAACCTCTTTTTCTGAGGGCAGGAAAGTATTGATTTCAACTCCGTTTTCATCGTCAAAGAAAAATCTCAGAAGACCATTGGTCATTATAAATAAATGGTTAAATGGCTGACCGGGTTCTAAAAGTTTTTCTTTTTTTCTAAGAAGTTTTGGAGTACTTATGCTTGTAAGGATCTGGATCTCTTCATCCGATAATTCCTTAAAGCAATCCATTTTTCTAAAGGTTTTAAACATACATATTAATTAAAATAACCATTATAAAAATAATAAAAAATAACAAAGAAAAAATAGTGAAAAAGGCATAAGACTTTCAATGAATTTTTTTTAGATATTTGCTTTGTATTAAATAATTCTTACATACAATGAACAATAACCGAAGAAGTTTTATTAAAAAACTGGGAATTGCCACCGCAGCACTTACCATTAATCCTTTAGATCTTATGGCCGGGGAGCTGCCTGAAAATAAAAAAATCATCAACAAACCTATTGTACTCTCTACATGGAATTTTGGATTAAAGGCAAATGAAGAAGCATGGACAATCCTTGGAAAAGGAGGAAAAGCTTTGGATGCCGTAGAGAAAGGAGTTCGTCTCGTAGAATTAGATCCTAAGGAAAGAAGTGTAGGCTATGGAGGCCGTCCGGACAGAGATGGAAGAGTCACGCTGGATGCCTGTATCATGGATGAAAATTACAATATCGGCTCTGTTGCCTGTCTGGAACATGTTAAGAATCCAATTTCTGTTGCCAGAGCGGTAATGGAAAAAACACCACATGTTATGCTCGTAGGAGATGGAGCACTGCAGTTTGCCCTTTCCCAGGGTTTTAAAAAAGAAAATCTTCTGACTCCGGAATCTGAAAAAGAATGGAAAGAATGGTTAAAAACCAGTCAGTATAAGCCTATCGCCAATATTGAAAACCATGATACTATAGGAATGATTGCTTTGGATGCGCAAGGAAACCTTTCCGGAGCCTGTACAACGAGTGGAATGGCTTTCAAAATGCATGGCAGAGTAGGAGATTCTCCAATTATCGGAGCGGGTTTATTTGTAGATAACGAAGTAGGAGCAGCTACAGCAACCGGGCATGGAGAAGAAGTGATAAGAACGGTGGGAACGCATCTTGTAGTGGAGTTGATGAGACAGGGCAGAAATCCGCAGGAAGCCTGTAAAGAAGCCGTGGAAAGGATTGTAAAAATCAATCAGCGAAGAAACAAAAATCTAAAAGATATCCAGGTGGGTTTTATCGCTATCAATAAAAAAGGAGAATATGGATCTTACTGTATTCAGGACGGATTCAACTTTGCGGTATATGACCAGAAAGGTAACCGCCTTGAAACACCGGAATTTGCTTTGAAATAATTGTATAATAAAGGCAATAAATAACCAGAGTTATAAATAAATTTTATCGGAGATAAAATCCTTGCGCCCAAAAAGAATGCTACAGGAAAAATCTTTGTGCCTTTGCGTTATTCCAACAAAAAACAGCAAATTAATAGGAATTTAGCTCATTTAAACAAATCAACGACACCTATTGGCTTTAGCCCAAACATACAACAAAATATGAAAAGAACAATTATCGCTTCCTTCTTTCTGATGATCGCATGCAAAGAAGAGAAGAAGGAGATGAAAACAACTGCCGAACCGAAACCGATAAAGGAAAAAGTAGTTTTGAATTATGAATCCAATAAATCTGAAGAAGCGCAGGCTTGGCTGAAGAAGAGTATTGTAGATTATTTCAAAGCTGATATCGGAAGTGAAGAAAAGAATATGCAGAAGATCACAACCAAAGACTATTTCGATTATAAAACGGATGCCACAAATGTAGAGATGGATGTAGACGGAAGCCTTACCGAAAAAGAATTTCAGGATAAATGGAAGTCTAAGTTTGATACCAATAAAGCAGGAATTGGTGTTGGTTTTTTAATCTCAGCACAGGATTGGAATACTATTGAAGTCGAAAGTTGTGAGTTAAAATCTTCTTCAAAAGATGAATATATTTTCCATATAGTATTGAAAGATGATGGTTTTAAGGCGAAATATTCATCAATAATAAAAGTAGTTAAAGAAAACGGTTCCTTTCTGATTGCAGATGTTTTGCAGGATGAGCCAAAGTAAAATTAAATAGATACCATATAATGTCAAAAATAGAAATAGCGTGTTTTAATCCTGAGTCAGCAATAATCGCTTTTGAAAACGGAGCAGACAGAATAGAGTTATGTGATGGTCTCAGTGAAGGCGGAACAACTCCGGATTTTGAGACCATGAAACAGCTTCGTGAAAAAATTACGATCCCGATTTTTGTGATGATCCGCCCCAGAGGAGGAGATTTTACCTATTCGGATTCAGAATTTGAACAGATGAAAAATGATCTGGTTCATTTAAAATCTTTACATGCAGATGGTTTTGTATTTGGTATTCTGAATGAAAATGATGAGGTGAATGTGGAGCAGAATAAAGCTTTGGTAGCATTGGCATCCCCGCTTCCATGTACTTTTCACCGTGCTTTTGACCGTGCTGCAAGTCTTGAAGACTCTTTAGAAAAAGTAATTGAATGTGGTTTTTCTACCATTCTTACTTCCGGCCAGAAACCTAATGTATCTGAAGGAAAAGAAAATCTTAAGAAACTGGTTGAGCTCTCCGATGGAAGAATAGAAATACTTGTTGGAGGCGGACTTCGTTCATCCAATATTGAAGGAATTAGAGCATCTACAAAAGCCGGTTACTTCCATTCTTCAGCCATTACTGATGGAGGAGCTTTTGCTAATCCGGATGAAGTAGTTGCTTTGAAGAGTAAATAATAAATGATATACGCTCAGCTTGTCATTCCAGGCGTAGCGGGAATCTAAATTAATAAGATAGAGATTCCTTCGTTCCTCGGAATGACAAAATCACTGGTATTGTAATGATACAAAACAAATTTATTGATGAATAGAACGATCCTTTTTGCTTTCCTTTTCACGCAGAATATCCTTTCTGCACAGTTTTCCCAAAGAAATTTGTCTTCTGAAAACTGGCAGTTCAGAAATTCAAAAGATCAAAACTGGCTTCCCGCAAAAGTTCCGGGAACAGTGCATCTGGATTTAATCAGTAACAAGATTATTCCGGATCCTTTTAAAGATGAAAATGAAAAGAAAGTACAATGGGTGGAAAATGAAGATTGGGATTATCAGACTCAATTTATGATTTCATCTCAGGAACTGAAAAATGATAATATTGATTTGGTGTTTAATGGACTGGATACATTTTCTGAAATTTATCTTAACGGTAAGCTCTTAAAGAAAACAGATAATATGTTCAGGAAGTGGAATATTCCTGTGAAAAAATATCTGAAAGCAGGTAATAATATCGTACAGGTAAAGTTTCAATCTGCCGTAAATACCGGAAAAGAACTGGCTAAAAAAGTTCCGTTTACCATGCCGGAATCACCAAGAAGCTTTGTGAGAAAAGCACAATATCAGTTTGGATGGGATTGGGGACCAAGGCTCGTTACTGCAGGAATATGGAAAGATGTTCAATTGGAATTCTGGAATAATGCCAAAATTATTACCGTTAAAGACATTCAGAACACAACTTCTAAAGCTATTAATGATTTACGTTTTGATGTAGAAATTTATGCTGAAAATGCGGGTGATTATACATTAGATCTTAATAAAATCCACCAAAAAATATCTTTAAAAAAAGGAATCAATACAATTTCGGTTCCTTATGAAACGAAAGGAATGAAGCTTTGGCAGCCTAACGGCCGTGGGGAAGCTAACCTCTATGATTTCGAAGTAAAACTTTCTAAGGATCAGAAAAATATTGATGGTAAAAATATCAGGATAGGCCTAAGAACGGTAGAATTGGTCCAGGAAAAAGATGAAAAAGGAAAGTCATTCTACTTTAAAGTGAATGGGCAGCCATTGTATATCAAAGGAACCAACTGGATTCCCGGAGACAGTTTTTCACCAAGAATGACCAAAGAAAAATATCAGAAGCTGATCAAAGATACCAAAGATGCCAATATGAATATGATCCGTATCTGGGGAGGAGGGATCTATGAAGATGATGAGTTTTACAAAGCCTGTGATGAAAACGGAATTTTAGTATGGCAGGATTTTATGTTTGCAGGAAGTTTTTATCCGGCAGATGAAGCTTTTTTAAATAATGTAAAAGAGGAAGTAAAAGATCAGGTCAACAGACTTCAGAACCATCCTTCAATTGCTTTGTGGTGTGGAAATAATGAAATTGATGAGGCTATAGTCAACTGGGGATATCAGAAACAGTTTAAATATTCAAAAGACGACTCATTGCAGGTTTGGAAAGACTATAAAAAGTTGTTCCATGATGTCATTCCCAATGCATTGTCAGAAAACCTGAAATCAGATAAAAATATATATTGGCCAAGCTCTCCATCCATCGGTTGGGGACATAAAGAAAGCCTTACAGAAGGAGATTCCCATTATTGGGGTGTTTGGTGGGGTGAACAGCCCTTTGAGATTTACAACGAGAAAGTAGGACGTTTCATGTCGGAATATGGTTTTCAGGGCACACCCAGCCTTGAAACCACAAAATCTATGTTTTCAGGAACTCCGGAGTTGAACCTTCAAAATCCAACAATTAAAGCTCATGAAAAACATGCAAGAGGCTGGGATATTATTAATGAATATCTGAAGCGTGATTATAAGATTCCCACGGATTTTGTACAATATAATTATGTTTCACAGCTTTTGCAGGCAAGAGGAATGCAGATTGCCATTGAAGCTCACCGCCGCGCAAAACCTTACAATATGGGAACGTTGTATTGGCAGCTCAACGATTGCTGGCCAGTGGTTTCATGGTCTTCCATTGATTATCTTGGAAACTGGAAAGCCTTCCATTATCAGGCAAAAAGAAGTTTTGAACCTGTGTTGGTATCAATAGCTGAGACCGATAAAAGCTATGATGTTTATCTGATCAGTGATTTGATGAATACACTAAAGCTTAATACAAAATTTGAATTGATTGATTTTAAAGGAAAAACACTTTGGAAATCCACTCAGTCAGATGATATTAATGCTGATGTAAGTAAGAAAATTAGAAGCATCAGTAAATCAGAACTCGCTCAGTTTGATTTATCCGGAGTTGTTTTAAAAATAAGTTCTGATAAGGATTCGAAATTTGAAAAACACTTCTTCTTTAATAAGCCAAAAGATTTAAAACTTTCAAAACCGGAGATTACAATCAGAAAAATTTCACCCACCGAAATTGAAATATCAACGGACATCTTGGCAAAAGATGTTTACCTTATCGGAGATACTCACTTCAGTGATAATTTCTTTGACCTGTTACCGGGAACCTCCAAAAGAATCACTCTTTCAAAACCTTTGCAAGACGTTGAAGTGATGAGTCTTTGGGATGTGATAAAGAATTAATTTTTTTAACGTTCTGAAGTAGCCAAAGCATGTCAAGGTTTTAAACCTTGACATGCTTTATACCTAAAAAAATATAAATTTTACCCTTCCAACTCAAAAATCAGCCGTAAATTTGCACTATATTTCTTATAGTTATGGTAAATTTTGTTCTGATTGCAGTGTGTATCATTGCAGGAATGATATTCAAAGCAACAAAATCTATCCACCCCGATGCCCATAAAGGTATCAACACCTGGATTCTTTATCTTGCTCTTCCGGCAGTTTCGTTTAAATATCTGCCTAAAGTAAAATGGACGACAGAAATGCTGTTTCCCATTGCAGCCACATTTTTAATTTCTGTGTTCTGTTTCTTCTTTATGATGTTGTACAGCAAAAGCAGAGGGTATTCCAGGCGGTCCAGAAGTACTTTAGAACTGGCAAGCGGTTACAGCAATACTTCATTTATAGGATTCCCGTTAATCAGTGCTTTTTATGGGGAAGGGTTATTGAGTATTGCGATTATCTGCGATCAGACCATGTTTTTTGCCCTTTCCACACTCGGAATTATTGCTGCCGTAAAAGGAGGAAGCAAATCAGGAAAAGTAAGTGCCTTATTTATTTTAAAAAGACTGGTGACATTTCCTCCGTTAATAGGTTGTATTTCCGCCTTGGTATTGTCGCAGTTTATAGATTTTACTGTTGCAGAACCGTTTTTTGATAAATTAGCCGCTACGGTAAGCCCATTAGCTTTGTTTTCAGTGGGATTACAGCTGAAATTCAATGGATGGAAAAAACTGATTCCTCAGATGTCAATGTCGATGCTTTATAAATTGATTCTTGCCCCTGCAATTGTGTTGGGAATGGCTTTGTTATTGGGAATAAAAGGAGATGTGGCAAAAATTACTGTTTTTGAAGCGGCTATGCCTACACTTGTTACTTCAAGCATCATTGCAGAACAGTTCAGGCTGAATACAAAACTCACCAACCTGATCATTGGAGTCAGTATTATTGTCGGATTTTTTACTTCTGCATTTTGGTATGAGATGACTGAACTGCTTTTTTAATGATTAGTCATCATTTATTAATAAGGCCGGTTTTTTAACAACGCTTTATGTGCATTCTTTGTTATTTTGTAAGAATACCTTTGCTGAGTGGAACGCCCTTGCGAACGAATTAAAACGATTCATCATATCTTTGCAAACATTGCGTTTAGACCATGTTTTGGCTAAAGCCGATTGAGATTTTGATGATTAATTAAACGGACTAAAGTCCGTTCCTATTGAATTTTTTCTGACAAGGGTTGCTGGCACTGTTAAATAGTGCGAAAGAACTACTGTAAAGTTGCAGTTCTCTCAGGAAAAATCTAATTTTACACTTTAAATATTTCCCTTGCAATACGCTCAAATTGTTTTACCCCTGAACCTGAAAGGATCTTTTACCTATAAAGTTCCTGAAGAAATGATGTCTGAAATCCAACCTGGAATGCGTGTTCTGGTACCTTTTGGCGGAAAGAAGATTTATACGGGAATTGTATTTGAGCTTCATGATAACGCACCGGAAAACTTTGTAGCAAAGGAAGTCATCAGCATGTTGGATGATAAACCCATTATGCCTCAAGAGCAGATTGATTTCTGGAATTGGCTATCGGAATATTACATGTGCAGTCTGGGAGAAATCTACAGGTTTTCATTTCCTTCTTCATTAAAACTGGAGAGTGAAACCTATTTAAAATTAAAACCAGGAGTCGTTGTAGATTTTGAAAATCTGGATGTCAACGAAATGTACCTGATTCAGTCACTGGAAGTACGACAGCTGATTAATCTCACGGATATTGAAGCTTTTATTCCTAAAAAGGATATTATTAAAACAATCAATTCATTGATTGACCTTCAGTACATTGAGATTGATGAGAAAGTTGCTGAAAAGTATAAAGCGAAGGAAGTTGCTTATGTAAGAATCAATGATGAGGTTTTGGCCAATCAGAATCTTACAGACATTCTTTTAAAGCTGAACAGGGCTCAAAAACAGAAAGATCTTTTCCTTCTTATTTTGGAAAAGCAGACAGAAAATCCGAATGTTCCTATTAAAAAATCGGAACTGTTTGAAGATGGTTATTTCGGAAGCTCTCACTTCAAACCTTTGGCAGATAAAGGTCTTGTGGAGGAATATTACATGCAGAAAGACAGAATTGAAAGCTATGAAGGAGAAATTGAAGAACTCGAAGAACTTTCAGAACAGCAGAAAACAGCAAAATCTGAGATTGATGAAGCGTTTGAAGAAGGGAAGAATGTTTTGCTTCACGGAGTGACTTCCTCAGGGAAAACTCATATTTATTTAGAGAAAATTGATGAATGCATACGTGACGGAAAAAATGTTCTGTTCTTGCTTCCTGAAATTTCTCTCACCAAACAGATTACCCAGAGATTAGAAAAAAAATATGGCCGACAACTTGGTTTTTATCACCAGAAACTGACTGATTTTGAAAGAGTAGAAGTGTGGCGAAGAATCAGGCAGAATGATATCCGTATTCTGATAGGAACCCGTAATGCTCTGTTTTTACCTTATCAGAACCTTGGGCTCATTGTTGTGGATGAAGAGCATGATTCTGCGTACAGACCAAGAGAAGTTTCTCCTTATTTTAATGCTAAGGATGCATCATTGGTTTTAGGCGGATTTTACAATGCAGGAGTGATTTTAGGCTCTGCAACACCTTCTGTTGAAAGTTATTACAGAGCCCGGAAAGATAAAATGAAATATGTTTTCCTGAATGAAAGATTCGGGAATGTCAATCTGCCGGAATATGAACTGATCAACTTTAAAGAAGCTCTGGAATCAAAAAAGGTTTCAGGAAATTTCTCCCTGAAGCTTATTGAAGAGATCAAGAAAACTGTAGATGAAAAGAATCAGGCGATCGTCCTGCACAATCGTCGTGGCTATTCAAATGTCATAGAATGCGAGAGCTGTGGTTACGTAAATTATTGTTCCAATTGTGATGTGGTAATGACTTATCACAAAGCGGCTAATGAAATGAAGTGTCATTATTGCGGACAAAGAGCCTCAAAACCGAGAACCTGCCCGAAATGCAATTCTGAAAAGCTGAATGAAAGAGGAGTTGGAGTAGAACAAATCCATGAGGAAGTTACCCAACTGTTTCCTGAAAATGAAGTAGACAGAATGGATGTAGATTCTATGCGTAAAAAATTTGCCTACGAAAAGCTTTATGAGAAGATTGAAGATGGAGAAACAGATATCATTGTAGGAACACAGATGATTTCCAAAGGGCTGGATTTTGATCATATTGAACTGGTTACTATTCCTAAAGCGGATTCCTTATTATATGTACAGGATTTCAGAGCAGAAGAAAGAGCTTACCAATTGATCACCCAGGTTTCAGGAAGAGCGGGAAGGGTTTCCGGAAAAGGGAGGATCCTTATTCAGACCTTTAATCCTGATCATTCTGTATTTCAGCTGATCAAGATGAACAATCCTGCGAAAATCTATAAATATATCCTTACAGAACGTCAGAAATTTCATTATCCGCCATTTACCAAGCTGATTATGATTGAAATGAAGCACAGAAGGGAAGATAAAGTAGATCGGGCGTCTCAGTTTCTGGGTTCAATCCTCAGAAAATACCTTCCGGAAGATTGTGTGTTAGGTCCGGAAAGAGCTCAGATTGCAAAGCTCAATAATCTGTATCAGTTCCAGATTATGCTTAAGCTTCCCCGTGGAAAAAACTATGAGAAATTTAAAAACATGGTTTTGATTAGTTTGAAAGAATTTGATGAAATCACTGCTTATCAAAGCATTAAAAAAGATGTTTTTGTAGATTTTTAACAATTTTTAACAAACTTTACACTCTTTTATAACAGGTCGGTGGTCCGTTATATGACAATAATTTCTACTTTTGGACGTTGATTAAGTGTTTGGCTCTTTTATTGGATGATTTAACCTGTCATTTTTTATAGAGTCAAAACTATAGAACAAAAAGAAGATAGATGGTAAATTTCAGAAAATATATTTCAAGTGCGGCGGTGTTGGCTTCTGGTCTTTTCCTGGCTCAATCTACCGTTTCTACCGTTCTTTATTCTCAGAATTATGACAATCAGAAAAGCAGTTTAAACCTGCCATCACCCGTAAGTACGATGGTGGAGAAAACTGTTTTGTCAGCAAAAGAACTGGTAGACATTAATGTAAACACAATGATGGCGGACCCTGTGCTGAAAAATGCAACCTGGGGATTCGTAGTGTACGATCCGAAAACGAAGAAGGTAATCTCTTCGTACAATGAAAATACTCCTTTAGTACCTGCTTCTACAACAAAGCTCCTTACAACGGAAACCGCATTAAATATGCTGGGGGAAAACTACCGTTGGATGACGCAACTGGAGTACTCAGGAACTATAGATGAAAATGGAGTTTTGAATGGAAATCTTTATGTGATAGGAAGTGGTGACCCGTCTTTGGGAACAAACAAAGCAGGAGCTGCCTCTTATAGAGATATTATTTCAGATTTCGTAGGCGGAGTTTCAAGAGAGGGAATTAAAAAGGTAAATGGTGATATTATCATTCAGACAGCGCTTTTCAAAGGCAATATTTCAGTGCTTCCGGAAAATGTTGTATGGTTGGAAAACAATAATTACTATTTGCCGGTAGGAAGTACCCGCGATATCAATCCGGCCAACGAAAAACTGATTGTTAAAAAAGGAGGTTTCTCTACAGAAAAGAAGTTTTTCTATGTTTCTCCTTATAATCATCAGATGGTATATGCTGATAAATATGAAGGAAACGGCACTTTAACAACCAAACTTCCTGATGCTCCGGCTTACCTTGCCAATTCTTTCAGAACAACATTGGTAAAAAGCGGAATTTCTGTTACCGGAAAAGTAACCCCGAAAATGACAGATGCAGCTCCGGAAGGAAGAAAAATGCTTTCAGCGTATAAATCACCTACTTTGAATGATATTATTTATTATACCAATCAGCACAGTGATAACTCATTGGCAGAAGCTTTGCTTAGAACGGTAGGATATCAGAGAATGGGTGACCAGACTTCAGAATCAGGGAAAATTGTAGTAACTAATCACTTGAAAGAGGCAGGATTTGATATGATTGGTCTTAATTATATCGATGGAAGTGGGCTTTCAAGAAGTAATAATGTAACCCCAATTTCTCAGGTGAAGTTTCTTACTTCTTTAATGGATCAGAAATATTACAGATCTTATCTGACTTCTCTGCCAATCGGAGGACAATCCGGAACACTAAAAAGAATGTTTAATGTAGGAGGGAACGGACAGGTTTTTGCTAAAACAGGAACTTTAAATAAAGTAAAAACATTAGCAGGATATCTGAAAACAAATTCCGGGAAAACATTAGTGTTTTCTTTAATGGTAAATAACTATTCAGGATCTGTAGATATGGTGAAGAAAAGGATGGAGAAAATTCTTGAACCTGCATTGGATCTTTAAAAATTTTTTATTTTATATATTATAACAGCCTTTTAATCATTGATTAAAAGGTTTTTTTTTATATTTGATTAAATTTTTCTAAACATGACAAAATTGTACCTTTTGGTGTTGGGATTTTTATTATCCCAGCAATTCTATAGCCAGAAGCAACGGCAAAATACGGATATGAAAGGATTGATCGAAAAAGAGAAAAAATCCTTTACTCAAAAAATGAATATCGGGAATATCAATCCCAATACACTCAATTACGATTTACAGTATCAAAGAATGGATGTTAGCCTGGATCCTGCGGTATATAATATCTCCGGATCAGTGACTTCTCATTTTAAACCAACACAAAGTATGGGAAGTATTTATTTCGATCTTTCCAACTCCTTAACGGTTTCTCAGGTGAAATATCACGGAACCAATATTACAAGTTTCCAGCAGCTTCCTTCCAAAGAACTTAAGATTGATTTTCCGGCTTCTATTCCGGCCAATACACTGGATTCTCTTACCATCTATTATGCAGGAGCACCCTCTACAGCTAATGATGCTTTCAAAACTGCTCTTCAGAGCGGAACTCCGGTTCTTTCTACGTTGAATGAACCTTACGGTGCACAGGATTGGTTTCCTACCAAACAAAGCTTAAATGATAAGATCGAAAGATTTGATTTTAAAATTACTACGCCATCCAATTACAGTGTGGCAGCCAATGGAAAACTGATGTCTGAAACATTTCCTACAGGATCTACAAAGCTTACTTTCTGGAGAACAATGTATCCTACACCAGCGTATCTGATTGCATTGTCCATTACTAATTTTGTGAAGCTTACAGATACCATCGGAAATCCTCCGTTTCCTTTTGTCAACTATATTTATCCGTCCACGAATTCAAACCAGACCAGTCTGAATAATATTCAATGGACGAAGCAGGTCATGGGTACTTTTGAAACCTATTTTGGGGCTTATCCTTTCCGTAATGAAAAATACGGACACATGGAATTCATGTATGGTGGAGGAATGGAGCATCAGACGATGTCTTCCATGGGTGGATGGAGCAAGCAGCTGATTGCCCATGAGCTTACTCACCAGTGGTTTGGAGACAAAGTAACTTGTGGTGCCTGGAATGATATCTGGCTGAATGAAGGTTTTGCAACTTTTGGTGAACACCTTGCCAATGAAAAACTGCTTATGACCAATAGCGAATTTCTGAATTATCTACAGGGGCAATCCAATTACATTACTGCAAGTACAACAGGAAGTGTATATGTACCGGATAACGGACTTTCAAGCATCAACAGAATATTTGACAGCAGATTATCCTATTCCAAAGGAGGATATGTGCTGAGAATGCTGAAGTGGATTTTAGGAGATGCTGCATTTTATCAGGCACTTAAAGACTATCATGCAAGACCAAATCTGGCATACAACTATGTGCGTACAGCTGATTTTAATGCTTCTTTGCTTCAGTCTACCGGAACAGATTTTACAGAATTTTTTAATGACTGGGTATATGGAGAAGGATATCCTACTTATACTATCAAATGGATGCAGGGCGGTAATCAGGCTTTGTTTAAAGTTTCCCAGACGCAAAGCAGTCCTACAGTTAGTTTTTTTGAAATGCCTTTACCTATTAAAGTGACAGGAACTTCGGGGCAGACGGCTTACTTTGTTCTTAATAATACATCCAATAACCAAAGCTTTTTGCAGTCGGTAACATTCCCTATTGCAAGTGTTCAGTTTAATTATGAATATCAGATTATTGAGAAAAACTCTACGGTTACTCAGGATAATACTTTAAGTGTTTCTTCCGTTGAGAAGGAAGGTTTTGGCTTATATCCGAACCCCGCAAAAAATGAAATTAATCTGAAAGGAATTAACAGAGCTGTGGATTTTACGATTCATGCTATCGATGGAAAACTGGTAGGAAAAGGAACCTATCAGCCCGGCAAAGCAATTGGAATTTCAGAATTGATTCCCGGAGCTTATGTTATTACTATTGACGAAAAGAGTATTAAATTTATCAAACAGTAACAAGGAAGAGACTAAAGTAGGAATCCTTACTTTTTCGAAATCAATATAACAAAACAAAGAAGCTTTCAAATTTGAAAGCTTCTTTGTTTTCTGGCTGCTCTGGCTCCTCTTTTTCTGGCTAGCCTGACCTTGTAAGAGAACCATTTTTCTTTGAATATTTTACGCATAAGATTATCAAAATGCCTGGTGATGACCAGGTTTTTAAAACCCCTCCATTTTTCGAGAGAACTTGATGGAAGTGCTCTTACCGATATAGAATATCCTTCTGTATCATATTGAATATAATGCCACCATCCGGAAGGAATATAAAGGGTTTCTCCGGGATGAATGATGGCTTCGTAGCCATTTAAATAAAGAAGAGCCGGATATTTTCGGTAGTCAGGGTTTTTGATCTGAGCCAGGCTGTGGAAGTTATAAGGCAGTTTATACATAAAATCAGACTGTTCCCACGGGAAGAGCCAAATCCTTTTGATTCCCTGAAACTGTGTAATGAAAACGTGCGACATGTCGATATCAATATGGTTTCTGGTGACAGAACCTTCGCCTCCAAAAAACATAAAAGGCAGCCATTTTAGTATTTTACCATGGGTCACATCATTGTAAATAAGATCATTCTTAAGTTCGGGTTTTATTTTTAAGAGATTAAATAAGAAAAGTCTGTGTTCAGTTGGGGTAGACTGTATCAGATCAAGGTATTCTGAAAAAGTAGACTGAGCTATAGGATCACTGGCTACTCTGTCCAGGGAATCAAGCTCACTGCCATATATATTCACCCTGTGATCTCCTGCAATTTCCTTGAAGTATTCATAGTTCCACTTTTTGAAAGCTGGACTTTCCGGATGGATAAAGTTTTCAAGAATAATGGGAACTCTCGGCTTCATATGGCTGTTGATAAAGGTTTCTGAACTGATTGTCTTTATTTTTTGTACCGGCTTTAATCTCATGCATTAAAAATTTAAACAAATATAAATATTATCCTACTAAATTTATAGACTAATAGTGTTAAAACTGATTCCTGAATTGATTTTTTAGAATTAAGCTTATAAAAGGTTTTATTTTAATGCCTTTTTAGTAAATTAGCACATCTAAAAAATTACTAAAAATGATCTCTGAAAAATACCTTCAACATTTACAGAACGAACTTCAGAATATTGAGAATGACGGACTTTACAAAAGAGAAAGAATCATCACGTCTCAGCAGAGTGCAGAAATAGAAGCGAACGGGAAAAAGCTTTTGAACTTCTGTGCGAACAATTATCTGGGATTATCCAACAATCCGGAAGTGATGAAAGCTTCTCAGGAGATGATTCAGTCTCACGGGTATGGAATGTCTTCTGTACGTTTCATCTGTGGAACACAGGATATTCACAAAGATCTGGAGAAAAAAATTGCTGATTTCTTAGGTCTTGAAGATACCATCCTTTATGCTGCTGCATTTGATGCAAACGGAGGAGTTTTCGAACCATTATTTACAGAAGAAGATGCTATTATTTCAGATGAACTGAACCATGCATCAATCATTGATGGTGTTCGTCTTTGTAAAGCTGCGAGATACAGATATAAAAACAATAATATGGCTGATCTGGAAGCGCAACTGATTGCAGCTTCTGAAAAAAATCACCGTTTCAAAATTATTGTAACAGACGGAGTATTCTCAATGGACGGTATTGTTGCAGATTTAAAAGGTGTTTGTGACCTTGCAGACAAATATGATGCTTTGGTAATGGTAGATGATTCCCACGCTACAGGTTTCATTGGGAAAACAGGCCGTGGAACTCATGAAGCTAATGAAGTAATGGGTAGAGTAGATATCATCACTTCTACTTTAGGAAAAGCTTTAGGAGGTGCTTTAGGAGGTTTTACTTCCGGTAAGAAGGAGATCATTGATATGTTGAGACAGCGTTCAAGACCTTATCTGTTCTCTAACTCTTTAGCCCCGGGAATTGTAGGAGCTGCTTTGAAAGTATTGGATATGATCTCTGATGATACTTCTCTTCGTGATAAAGTAATGGAAAATGCAGAATATTTCAGAACGGAAATGAAAGCGAAAGGCTTTGATATTCCTGAAGGAGATGCTGCAATTGTTCCGGTAATGCTTTATGATGCACCTCTTTCTCAGAAAATGGCTGAAAAGCTTATGGATGAAGGAATCTACGTAATCGGATTCTTCTATCCTGTAGTACCAAAAGGAAAAGCGAGAATCAGAGTACAGTTATCTGCGGCTCACACAAGAGAACATTTGGATAAAGCCATTGCTGCTTTTGAAAAGGTTGGAAAAGAATTAGGAGTGATCTCTTAATCGTTAAATTGGTTACAATAATGAAAATATAATGTTCGGCTCGGGCAGCTTTGCTACCCCGAGCCGAACTATTTTTTATATAAATCTATTTTTACTTATATTTTCTTGATCAAAAGAAAATTATTTTTAACAATTATATAATAAGCTTATCTTTGCTGTTAATTTTTTCTGAATGCTTTACACAATAATCAAAGCGCTGCACATTATTTTTATGGTAAGCTACTTTGCGGGAATTTTTTATCTCGTGAGGATTTTCGTTTATTATAAAGACACCGATGAATTTTCTGAAGAAAAAAAGAAAATTCTGAGAGAGCAGTACACTTTTATGGCCAGAAGACTGTGGAATATTATCACAGTTCCTGCCGGAGTAATCATGGCAGTATGCGGATTGGTCATGATCTTTTTAAATACCGGGCTGATGAAAATGCCGTGGTTTCATTTGAAATTGACTTTCCTTATCGGGCTTGCCATTTATCATTACTGGTGCTGGAAAAAAGTTCTTCATTTAAAAGAACTACATGGAGATACACTGCCTATTGCCAATATCAAACTGAGACAGGCGAATGAAATTGCAACATTCATTCTGTTTCTGGTGGTATTTACCGTCATTTTAAAATCGATGGTGATTGAATACTGGTGGCAATTAATCACAGGATTTTTCGTTCTTGTATTTCTGATCATGATGACCGTTAAACTGGTTAATAAAAATAAAAATAAAAAAAACAAATAATTGTAGAGTAGGGCGTATGTTTTGAAACATTCATCCTTTTTACATCTTACAAAAAAACTATGATTGCAATTTTAAAGAAAGAACTTTGGAGTTACTTTGGAAACTGGAGTGCATGGGTGATCATCGCTGCTTTCAGTTTGATAGCAACCCTTTTCCTGTTCTTTTTCGACAACGATTCTAATATTTTTGAGATCGGAATGGCCTCGTTGCAGAGCTATTTTGTATTGGTTCCATGGCTGTTGATGTTTATCATTCCGGCACTTTCCATGAAAACTTTTGCAGAAGAACAGCAAACCGGTACCTTAAACTGGCTTTTCTCGCAGCCGTTAAGAGTTTCAGAACTAGTAACCGGAAAATTCCTTTCTGTATGGATCGTTGGAATTTTATGCCTTATTCCTTCATTGATTTACCTTTATACGGTATACGTGTTGGGAGTGCCAGCAGGAAATATTGATCTTGGAATGACCTTCGGAAGTTACATTGGTTTGATTATTTTAATCGCAGCATTTTCAGCCGTAGGAATTTTAGCATCTTCATTATCACAGAATCAGATTATGGCTTATCTGCTGGGTGTTTTCATGTGCTTCATTATGTATTTTGGAATCGAACAGCTGGCAAGTTATAAACTATTGGGAGGCGCAGATTTTATCCTTCAGAATATTGGCTTTTATCAGCATTTCTTAGGCTTTACAAGAGGCCTTATTGATTTTAAAGATGTAGCCTATTTTGTACTTGTCATCGGTGCTTCATTAGTATTGTCTAATCATTTTATTAACAAAAAGAAGTAGAATCATGAAGAAGTTCAATGCTAAATCTCCACTGGGAATTTTCCTAATTGCCATTGTTCCATTGGTAATTATCCTTACCTATTCAGGGATAAGATTAGACTTAACAAAAGAAAAAAGATATACCCTTTCCGATAACACTATCAAAGTACTGGAGTCTGTTAAAAAACCTCTGACTGTAGAAGTGTATCTTGAAGGTGATTTTCCGGCAAGTTTCAAACAGCTTCAGAGCGAAACGAAATTTATGCTGGAAGAGTTCAGAAAAATTAATCCAAAGATTGATTTTAAATTTATAGACCCTATTAAAACAAAAATGTCTCAGGATACCCTGATGGCAATGGGTATGCAGCCATCTATTCTTCCAGATGTAAAAGATGGGAAAATCTCACAGATCACGCTTTTCCCTTATGCTGTGATCAAGCATGGAAATGATGGGGTTTCTATACCATTGGTAGTACAACAGGCAGGAATTGATGCAGATCAGCAGTTGACAAGATCTATTGAAGGGCTGGAATACAACCTTGTTTCCAATATCAAAAATATTGCAGCGGCTAAGAGAAAGAAAATCGGGATTCTGGTTAATCAGGATGAATTAAGTCCGGACGAATTTCAGGGATTTGTACAGCTGGCCATGGAAAACTACGATGCAGGACCTATTATTCCTAAAAATCAGACTGAGCTTTCCATAGAAGATATTCCGCTATTGAAGCAGATGAGTGCTTTGGTGATCGCAAAACCAAGAAAAGCATTTACAGATAATGAAAAAGTAATTCTTGACCAGTATATCATGAACGGAGGGAAAACCCTTTGGATGATTGATGCCGTAAATGCTGAAATGGATACCTTAACAAGATCCAAAAAAGTAATGCCTTTCCCTGTAGATATCAACATGACAGACTTCTTTTTCAATTATGGGTTGAGAATCAATCCTGCTTTGGTAAAAGATGTTAAGAAGTTTGCCCTGTTAAGGCTGGTGACAGGAGAAGTAAGTGGAAATCCTCAGTACACAAGCTTACCCTGGCCATATTTTCCCCTGGGAATTGCAGAAAATAATAATCCGATCACCAAAAATATTAACCCTGTAAAGTTTGAATTTCCAACTTCCATTGATACTTTAGGAGGAAGAAAGAATATAAAAACAAAAGTTCTTTTCGAATCCAGTGAAAGAACATTGCTGAAACAGGTTCCGAACTATGTGGATTTAAAAGAGGTTGCAAGCGTAGACAGTCTTGGACAAATGGAAAAACCAAGTACACCGAAGATCTTTGCTGTAGCATTGGAAGGGAAATTTAATTCTGCATATGCTTCAAGAATTGAAAGAAAATCTTACCCTGGCTTCAAAACATCAAGCCCTGAAAATAAAATGATCGTTATTGCAGACGGAGATGTCGGCAGGAATAAAGTGATCAAAGGAAAACCGCTTCCATTGGGAGTTGATTTGTTAACGAACGAACAGTTTGGAAACGAACAGTTCCTGAGAAATGCTTTAGATTATTTGCTGGATGACAGCAATCTGATGGAGCTTAGAAATCGAAATATCGAAGAAAGACTTCTTGACAGACAAAGAATTACTGAAGAGAAAACCAACTGGCAGTGGCTAAATTTACTGCTTCCATTGGTCATTATCGGCCTTATCGGAGGATTGTTCTTCTGGTTAAGGAAAAAGAAATTTGGATAAAATATAAAAAATTCCGGAAGATTTTCTTCCGGAATTTTTATTGATAAAAATATCAGATTTTAATATATTATTAGATATTTTCTATTTTTTGTAAATTGGATAAATAGCAACCAGTGTCATTACAATTGTCAAGAATGCAATCACATATGTTAATATTACTATTTGTTTATTAAAACTATATTGTTTATTAACTAAACTATCTAAGGCTCTTTTCTCTTCAATTTCTTGAACAGAAAAAATCAGTTTAAATAATTGTTCAGAAATACTTTCAAATTTTACTCTCTCCCTATATAAATTGTATGAATAATCATTTACTGTAATATTTTCATACTTGTCATATGGATTGACATTTTTTTCAAATTTTTCCTCATGCTGAATTAAAAAATATGTTATATTTTTATTTTCAGCAGATGAGTGTAAAAATGCAGACTTTATTAGAAATGAAGAATATATTTGTGCACTATAGCTTTCTAAATATGGCTTCTTTTCTGTAATTGACTTTAGAGTTTTATATGAAGAATCCATTACTTTTTCTAAAATATCTAACTGAAATTTATCTACTTTTTCTTTCAAAAGTATATATGATTTTATTAGTTTTTTTAATTGATCATAATCTGAAAACGTTGCTAAACTGTTTTCAGGATCTGAAAAATATAAACCTTCCTCTAGTTCTTGTAGATTTTTTTTAAATTCTACATTTTTATCTTTAATATTTAAACTGTCATTTTGATTTATTCCTCTATATATTGAATCTAGATTGATTAAACCTTCCAAATAATAAAATGATTCACGAACACCTTCTGTTATTTGTTTAATATCAGTGGGAATAGTTAAAACTATACTGTTCTCTATTTCAAAAATGTGCTCTTCATCTTCCATAGAAAAATTAATTATAAAGCTTTATCTGGACTTAAATTTTTTATTCTCTTCCTTTAAAGCTTCCACCTGTTCTTCCAAAACTTTAATATAGCTCTGTAAATTTTCTACAATAGAATCCGGAATACTATGGAAGTTATTGAAATAGCTGCCTGCATTATCATTAAAAGTAGTATTGTCATGATTATTATGGACAATAGCTGTTTTTCTTTCCTCTTTGATCTCTTCTACAGGAACATCAAGCGCTTTAGCAAGTTTTTCCCATTCATCATCAAATATTCTTACTTCATCATTCTCTTTTCGGGAATAATTGGATACGTCTGTTGATATAATATTAGACATATATTCTTGTGTGTAGCCTCTTTGCTTTCTTAGATTTCTTAGCTTTTCCATAATGAATTTTATATTTGTGCCTTTGTACAAATATAATAAAATGGAACAAAATTTTAAACGTATTTTTGGAAATGATTCTGATACTTTTCCAATATATTCCAGATCCCATAAAAAGCATCATTCCCTTTTTTGTTTGAAAATTCGGATTAAAAAATTCTCCCAGAGTATTTTTCGGATCAAAAACAGTAGAAATTACTTCCGGATCACAAAAAAAGAAACCTGAAGGTTTCTCTTTTTTATTTTATAGCTATAAGATGTAATCATTTATCAGGCTGATGACTGAAATTATGTAAAGAAATTTCAGTATTATCAATCTGGATATCCAAGGATATTAGAGATATCGAACAGATTGGTATTTGTACTTTTAGGTTAAAAAAAATGAAGTCTGTTTCATTTCATAATTTTGAGGTAAAAGAAGAATCTAAGTTATTGCTGATACGTTTCTTTTGGAAGTAGAGCTGCTGTTCTGTAATAACTGATGTCAGTAGTGATCTGTGCCTGAAGATCCTGGAAAGTGTCATAATCATAATGTATCCAGTTTTCTTCATGATCAGGATCAGGGGTTTTATCTACTGCCAGCTCAAGTTTCCCGTCTTCCTGATAGCTGCATTCAATGGCGGCATATTTTTCCCCTTTTTCATCATGGGTATACCAGCATTTAATGGTCCTTTCAAGTTGAGGCTGATGAGTTTCATTGTCGATAACCTGTGAACAGATAAAGTTTTCCGGGTCATCCGTTTTGAAAACAGTTTTAGAAATTAAGGGCAGATCGTCTACAGATAAGGAATATAATTTATTGGTGGAAATAATAAAGCCGTCTGCAGCTTCCCTTTTTTCTATATCAAAAAAGTCAGATTTTTCTTTAAGATAATCCACTACCTGCGCCTCGTCTTCTTCGTCACTTAAAAAATAATTGATGTTGTAAATATTATCTTCGTTGATAAATTCAATTTCTTTCAGGAAATCGGAACCTTCTTTATAATAATACAGATGATATTCGCTCAGCTTCACAGCATTACTTTTGGAAATAATCTCTCCAAAAATGTTTTTGTACACTTTTCTCATTTTTAATCATGTTAGTTTGTTTCATCTATTAGTTTAAGTGGTGTGGCAAAGATAAGTTTTCTTTTTTATCTTAACCTGAAGTGTAAAATAGTATTTATTTCGTAAGTATTCTATATGTCCTTTATAAAATCCTCATATTCGTAGTAAAAGCGTTCAAAACCGTCCATTTTGTCTACAAAAAATTCAAAAATTTCCTGCCATGTATTTTTGTTAAAAATGGAAACATTATGTTTTTCAATCCATATTCTACTGATTATCTTACCGTTATCAAGGGTGAAATGCTCTTCTTTCTGAAAATCTCCGATGAAATCTTTTAAAATATCTTCCAATGACCAGATCTTTTCGTAGTAAGCATTCCGAAAGATCTCATCTTTCATTTCAATATCCAGAGAAACTTCTACTTTTTTATTGTCGGCAGAAAATTTAAATGCCATGTCCTTGATTTTGGTGTCATAAAGAATCCATTTTCTGGGAAATGATCTTCCAAAAGCTGTCCAAAATTCCTTTTTTAATTGCTGTGCCTCTTGTTTACTGAACATATGGCAAACATAATGATTTAATGGGAGAAAGGCAAAAGTGTGGTACCTAAAACCGTAAAATTACGGAGAGAAAAATTTATCTTTTTACTCTTTTACCATTTCGTTTTTCTCTCCTTCTTCAAATATTAAACAATTTTCTTATTTTTGCTGTAATGCTTTCAAAAAAATCTCAATATGCGTTTAAGGCGCTTTCATATCTTGTAGAAAAAAGAAATGAAGGCCCGATTCTTATTTCTGAAATTGCGGAACATAAAAAAATTCCCTTAAAGTTTTTGGAAAATATCCTTCTTGAATTGAAAAAATCAGACATCCTTGACAGTAAAAAAGGAAAGGGTGGAGGTTACTTTTTCAAAGAAAATCCTGAAGATGTGACGCTGGCGAAGATTATTCGTCTTGTAAACGGTCCTATTGCGATGCTTCCCTGCGTAAGTCTGAATTTTTACGAAAAATGTGCTGACTGCAATGAAGATCACTGCGGGCTTCACGATGTACTGATAGAGGTTCGGGATGCTTCCCTGAACATTCTGGAGAAAAAAACTTTAATGGATCTGGTAGATTAACCTGATCCTTTTTTTTGAATTAATAGTCTACTTGTTTTGTAGGATAAATATTTTATCAGATATTTGCACTACTTCAAATGAATAAATTATGATTTCAAAAGAAGAGGCAAACCAGTTACAAAAACTTACACCTTCTATTCCTGCAGTACATTCGGCTGCTGCACGTGTTATATCTGAAAACAGGTCTGTACAAAACAGATCATCGTTACATGTCTTTATGGTCAGTGCTGCTGATGATGAAGGAGTATGGATTAAAACGGTTTTGTAATATGGTGATCTCAAGAAAAATTCAGGTAAGGCTTAATGTCCTTTTTGTGACCGCTGTTATGATATCCATTGCTGTTTTTTCAATGTATGAACTGGGATATCTTGAAGAGCTGCAAACCATTCTGGCCAAAGATCATTATATTTTTTATTGGATGCTTTTGGTAGGTGTTTTTGCAGAAATTGTTGCAGGATCCATGGGAATGGGATATGGAGTCATTTGTACCACCACACTTATGCTTTTGAATATTCCGCCACATATTGTAAGTGCAAGTATTCACTCGGCGGAAAGTTTTACAACGGCAGCGGGAAGTATCAGCCATATCAGATTGAAAAACGTCAGTAAGAGTTTAGTGAAGAAACTTGCAGTGCCGGCAGTTATCGGGGCTGTTATTGGTGCAGTCAGTCTTACTTACCTTGGAGAATATTATGCGAAAATCACCAAAACACTGATTGCTTTTTATACTTTATATCTTGGGATTCAGATTCTATCGAATGCATTTAAAGAAAAGCAAAGTAAGGCTCTGAAAAGAAAAACCAATCTGACCAGGCTGGGAGTTATAGGTGGTTTTATAGATTCTTTTGCCGGAGGAGGCTGGGGCCCTTTGGTAACGGGAACATTGATCAAAAATGCATTTACTCCAAGATTTGCAGTGGGAAGTTCTACAGTGGCCAAATTCATCCTTACCATCACAGCAGCCGTTACCTTTTTCTTTACTCTGGGAATCCAGCACTGGAATATCATTCTCGGGCTTTTGATCGGAGGAATTATTACTGCTCCTTTTTCAGCGATGCTCACTGCTAAGCTTCCTGTAAAGAAAATGTTTGTGATTATCGGAACATTGGTGATTGTGATGAGTTCTATAACTATTTATAAATCAGTTTTTAATTAAAAATTATGCATTGTGTTGAAAAATAAAGGGCTTAAAAGGATATTCGGTTTTGAAAATATTTTACTTTTACATCACTAAATATTAGAACATGAATTTACATATCATTGCACTTTTTAAGTTTAATGAAAATTATCTGATGGATGCTGTAGAGCTGTTTCAGAACCTTGTGAAAGAAACAAGAAAAGAAGAAGGCTGCCTGCAGTATGACCTTATTGAGGATAAAGATAATAAAGGAACTTTTTTCCTGATTGAGCTTTGGGAAAGCGTTGAGCACCACAACAGACATAACGGTCAGGATCACCTTTTAGATTTCCGTAAAGATGCTTCCAAAATTATGGAAAGCTCAGCAGAGGTTTATAAAGGATTTAAGATATATTAATCTTTTAATATTTAAAGATTTAAGAATTTAAGAATTTAAGAATTTGAGAATTTAAAGATTTAAATGTTTTTAGTTTCCTTAAAGAATAAAAGGCGGTTCCAATACTATGAAACCGCCCTTTTTATTAGAAAAAATAGAAAGTATTAAAATAAAATATTTTATTTCACGATAAGCTTTTTCGTTTCTGAATGGCCACCGTAAGTAATTTTTACAAGATAATTTCCTGATGTAAGGGTAGAAAGGTTCAGATCCTGCTTATAGAATCCTGCCTGATTGGTAAGTTCCGCAGAATATACCTTTTTCCCGGTAAGATCATAAACTTCCACATTCCCTTTATTCCCTGCTTTTTCTTTAACATCAAAAAGAACAGTTACCTTTTTATCTGCTGTTGCCGGGTTAGGATAAATACCGAAAGAAGCTTTTTTTCCTACTTCAGTAATTCCCAACGTTTCCGTGATCTTTTTGTATTTGAAATACATATTTCCTGTACTGGCTCCACCATTGGTTGTGAAATACATTCTGTAGTAATCATTTCCTTTTTTAACGTAGTATACAACATCATTTTTTACCGTTCCGATACCTTTCCATGAGTGTCCTACAGTAGTAATCGCTGATGAGAAACTTGCATTGGCAGGAATAGTATAAGCCGTTGTTTGCTGAGTTTCCGGTTGTGTCATTGCTACTTTAACATTCGGGCTTTGGATGGCTCCGGAAAGCGGGTACATCTGCATTCCCATATAGAATGTATAGTATTTGGTAAATACAAAATCCCATGCAGTTCTGGACGGCTCCAGACTTGGTACTTTTGCTCCGGTATCAAAAGAGAAATAATTGAAATAAGAATCATCCGTACCATTCGCCAGGGTTCTTGTTTCTGTAGCTCCCCATGATGTACCGTTCCATTTTGAATATTTGAAGGTGTATCCCGCGAAGGCATCCTCAATAGCAAACTTAATATAAGTTCCTGAAGCATATTTTAACACAAAAATAGCTTTCCCCTGAATATGGTGATTTACCGGGTTGTAAACTCCCCAACCTGTGGAAGGGATATTAGGGTTTGGAGAGGTCACAGGTCCCTGTTCAAAGGCTCCCTGGCTCCAGTCTGTTGTCTGATCCGGATTGTAAAGCGGTGCTCCCCATGAAGCTTCATTACTGATGCTGATATTATCCCAGTCAGCTAAATTGGTTGAAGCAGTGAATACTTCAATATCTTTAGCATCATTTACTCTTGAACCGAATGCATAGTTTGAGTTTCTATAAAAAGCAATATCCCACGTATTGGCTGGCTGAGAAACCATATTACCGTCTGCAAGGTTTACAAACACACGGTTTTGGTATCCGCTTCCCATTGTCATATTTACCAGTGAGTATCCCAACGCATCAGTCTGTGCTAAAACAGTCTGCTGAACAGACATTGCCAGTACTGAAGCCAATAATAGTTTTGTTTTCATAATTTATTTTTTAAATCCTTATTTAGAATGATTCCACAAAAATATATAATTATTTTTAATCAGTCTAAATAAAAACATGATTTTTATCGTGTTTTTACTTTAAACATTCTCATACCTAAGAAAAAAGCAGACACGAATAAAGCCGGAAGGAGTGATCCCGCCGGCTTTAAAAAGGCAAATAATAGTCTAATAAACCTTATTTTTTGATGAATTTTGATTGGATCGTTTTTCCTTCTGCAGTTTCAATATTCATAAAATATACTCCTGACTGAAGAGCGCTGATATCAAATCTTTGTCCGTTCAGTTTTCCTTCCGCTGCTTTTTGTCCTGCTGCTGAATAGATTTGGATGTTTTTAGGATCTTTTTTTACGATAAATTCTAATGCTGACTGATCAGAATTTAGGGCAAACCTGAAATTTTCTGTTGATTTGATATGGTCTGACACTCCTAAAGAAGCCGTAGTATTGTACACTACATTATCTACCTGAATCGCTACGTGAGTCGCTGTAGGAGTGAATTTAAATACAATATATGAACCAGTTGATGCCGGAATATTCACACTGATATTCTGTACTGTACCAATAACCGATACATTAATAGGGCTTCCTACAGGAACGAATGTTGACATATCTGCAGGGTTGGATGCCACTCCTATCTGAATGCTTCCAGGTCCGGGAGATGGGGACACCAATGTAGTATCAAAAGTCAAAGTTTTATTTCCTGTTGGAGTTTCAATCTGTGGAGTAATCAGATAAGAAGAACCTGTAGCATTGTTTCCTGCATATGACTGAACGAATCTGTTAGAATCTCCCGCTACAATCATTCTTGGAGGTACAGGAGGAAACTCACCTGTGATGGGTGCAACGATGGCAGACCATCCAAATTGTGGGAAAGTGGTATTCCCAGCTGTAAAATTGTTGAAATTTTCATTGATGTTAGACACCTGAGCATTCGCCGTTAAGGCTGTAAACATCAGAGCTCCTAAAAGTAATTTTAATTTCATGAGATTATTTTTATTTAGAATTATTCCACAAAAATATACAATTATTTTTAATGAGTCTAAATAAAGTTTTATATTTGTCGAAAATTTGTACCCTTATGAAGAAGAAAGTGCTTTCCGTTCTATCGTTATCCGTGACCTTATGGGTAAATGCACAAGAAAAGGATTCTCTTAATCAAAAGAAAATTGAAGAAGTTGTTATTACAGGACAGTATATGCAGCAGTCCATTAACAAGTCCATCTATAAGGTTGATGTTATTGATGCAGAGCAGATTAAAAATATGGCAGCCACGAATGTTGCGGAAGTTTTGAATCAAAGTCTTAACATACAGATTACCCCAGATACACGCTCAGGAAACTCCACAGCAAGAATTATGGGACTTAATGGGGATTATGTGAAAATTCTTATAGACAATATTCCGGTAGTAGGGGATACAGGATTAGGCAGTAATATCGACCTTACTAAAATTACTTTAAGCAATATAGAGAGAATCGAAATTGTAAAAGGAAGTATGGGGGTTGAGTACGGAAATGGTGCCGTTGCCGGTGTAATCAATATTATTACAAAAAAAACCAGTACAAAAAAGATCAGTGTAAGAGGTTCTTTACAGGAAGAAACAGTAAGAGACCAGTATGATCTTAAGAAAAGAGGAAACGGAAGACATATTCAGAATCTGAATGTAGATTATAATATCAGTAATGAATGGTTTGCAAGTATCAACTTCAACCATAACCAGTTTATGGGATTTGCAGGAGAAAGCAAAGGCTATAAATATTTCGGACAGGATAACCAAAGAGGATATGAGTGGAATCCTAAAGATCAGTATGATGCTTCCGCATTGTTGAGATACAGCAAAAACAAAACAACATTCTTTTATAAACTGTCTTTCCTGAATGAAAAGTTTAATTTTTACAACCCTGAGGTAAACAGAAATCCTCTTAATGACGGGTTGGGTGGAGTAGCCTACGAAAGTAGAGACAGAGAATATAATACCAACCGTTGGGTTCACCAATTCAATATCCAAACCAATCTGGGACATATCCGTTACATGGGAGATTTCTCCTACCAGAATCAGGATAGACAATATTTCGACTACAATTACGATATCCCGAACAGAGCTGTAAAAAGCAAACAGGAAAAACAGTCTTATTATAAAACAGATGTCATCTATTCAAGAGGGATGTTTAGTAACTTTCTGGATAGTAAAGTCTTTGATTTCCAGTTAGGATATGAATTAGATTATACCAATGGATATGCTGCACTGATTGCAGGAGACTTCTTGGGGCAAGCAGTAAAAAGAAAGATATTTACCTATTCCAATTTCCTTTCAGCAGAATGGAATGTTTCAGATAAATTCTCTTTAAGACCGGGCGTAAGACTTTCTTTGAGTGAGAACTTTAACAATCAATATAATTACTCTCTGTCAGCTAGGTATAAGACTTCTGAGAATTCAAATCTTAGAGCAGTTGTAGGATCTGCCAACCGTTTTCCTAAATATGATGAGTTATATACCTATTTTGTAAACATCAATCACGATGTACAGGGAAATCCTGATTTAAATCCTGAAAAAGGGTTCTCAGCAGGACTTTTCTGGGATCAGAATTTTGTAACTCATAATGACTGGAGAATTGCTTACGGAGCAGATGCATTGTATCTGGATGTTCGTGACAGAATTGAAATGGTAATGGTAAAAGAACCTTCTACCTACAAATACATGAATCTTAATACGTATAAAAACTTATTGATTTCAGCGAATGTTGATTTCAGAAAAGATCAGTTTGCCTTAACATTAAGAGGATCTGTAAGCGGAACATCAGTATCGTTGGTTGATTTAAAATCTTCGTCCCCTACAGATTTCCAGTATTTGGTACAGGCAGGAGCTACAGCAACCTATAAACTGAAAAATACAGATACCAATTTTGCCCTTTATTACAAATTCACAGGTCCGGACAGACTTTATGTATCAGACCCAACAGAGGGGTTCCGGCTTGGAAAAATAGATAGCTTTCATATGATGGATTTCATTGTGAGCCAGCCCTTCTGGAATAAACATTTTGAAATTTCTGCCGGGGTAAAAAATATATTTGATGTAACGAGATTAAATTCTACCGCAGTGGCAGGTTCTGCTCATACCGCGGCGAATGGGTTTGTTAATTTATACTATGGCAGAAGCTATTTTGCCCGATTAATGTTTCAATTTTAAATAATAAGTTACGATTATGAAGTATTTAAAAATATTATCTGTTCTTTCTATCATGGCTGCCACACAGTCTTGCCTTTCTGCAGACGAAGATCCGGTTCCGGTTCCTCCTATGACAGGGTCTGAAGTAAGTGTGCAAATTGGCGGTCCTACAGAACCTAATCAGGTTTGGATTGATTTGAGTGACAATACCAATCCGGCGGTTAACAGCAGAACAGACTGGGATCTTGGTTTTTATAGTGGCGATGCCTATAGAGTGATTATGAACGGATCTCTTGCCATGACGGTGATTAAAATACCGAACGCTTCAGACATCAGTAAAGTAAAAGAATCTGATATATCCAGCTTGAAAGACATTGCTCAGGTGGGAACATTTGATGCAGCGAACATGCAATATGTTGACAACCCGAACGGAGATTTTCTTAATCAGACTTCCGGAATAGATGCCATCAAAGAAAATGATGCTGAAAATCCTGTTTATCTGATCAATCTGGGGAGAGAAATACCTTCTGCAGCCAATATCGGGGCAGGTTCAGTTTCATTGTCCGGTGATCCGAGAGGATGGAAAAAGATTCAGATCCTGAGAGCTCAGAATGGATACAAAATCCGTTATGCCGATGTGAATGCAATAGGAACAGATATCAAAGAATATCTTATTACCAAAGATACAGAATACAACTTCTCATTTTTCAATCTGAAAACAGGAACTCCGGTAAAAATTCAGCCTAAGAAGAAAAAATGGGATCTGGTCTTCACAACATTTACCAATGAAGTATTCATGGGACCTACAACCAGTGCAGGAAGTTATTTTTATGCTGACTTTGTAGCAACGAATACGCTTAATGGAGTAGGAGCTTATCAGGTAAGTGTTACAGGAAGTCTTGATGCGGCTTACAATTCATTTAAATTAAAAGATGTGGAGCCTGCAAAATTTGTATTCAATGACCAGAGAGCGATTGGAGATAAATGGAGAACCACTACCGGTACTGCATCCAATCCGGTTCCTTTTGTGTATGCAGACCGTTTCTTTGTATTGAAAGATGCCGAAGGTTTTTATTTCAAACTGAGATTCAATACCATGAAAAACACGAAAGGAGAAAGAGGATACACCAATTTTGAATTCGAACCTTTATAAATAATCAAATAATAGTATATCATGAAAAAATTCATCCTTGCAGCTTCTGTTCTTGTAGCAGTATACTCTTGCAAAAAAGCAGAAGCAGGAGCAAAAGAAAATACTACAGAAGCTACTTCTGAAGCACCAAAAACTAACAATAAAATAGTAACGCTAAACGGAGGAATTACTGAAATCGTAGCTGCTTTAGGCCACGAAAAAGAAATCGTTGCAACAGATGTTACCAGTACTTATCCAGCAAGTTTAAAAGCTGCCGCTAAAGATTTAGGGCACATGAGATCTATGACCATTGAGCCGATTATGGCGGTATCTCCTACCTTAATTTTAGCTTCTGATAAAGATATCAACCCTGAATTAATGGGGAAAATCAAATCTTCCGGAATTAAAACTGAAGTATTCAAACAGGAATACACTGTGGAAGGAACTAAAAAACTGATCGAACAAGTAGCAAAAGCGATCGGAAATACAGACTATCAGAAACTGAATGACAAGATTGATGCAGATCTGAAACAGGTACAGCCAATCGCTAAAAAACCAAAAGTATTATTCATCTATGCCAGAGGAAATATGCTGATGGTGAGCGGTAAAAATACACCCATGGCTTCATTAATCACCCTTGCAGGCGGAGAAAATGCAGTAACGGATTTTGAAGATTTCAAACCATTAACACCGGAGGCTGTTGTAAAAGCTAATCCTGATGTATTGTTCTTCTTTGAAACTGGTTTACAGGGTGCAGGAGGTAATGAAGGAGCACTTAAAATGCCGGGAGTATCCCAAACCAATGCAGGTAAGAACAAGAAGATCATCGCAATGGACGGAGGTTTAGTATCTGGTTTCGGACCAAGAGTAGGAGAAGCAGCAGTAGGATTAAACAAACTTTTAATTGAAAGCACAAAGTAAACTATACTTTTATCTTATTATAAGTGCAGTACTGCTTGTCATTATAGCAGTACTGTCACTTAATACAGGAGTTTATGATTTCGGAGAAAACTCTCCGTTCAGGGCACTGTGGCAATTTATAAAAGGAGATCCCCATTTATCATTGAGTGATAAATATGTGATTTGGGACGTAAGAGCAGCCAGAATTATCATGGCTATTTTAGTAGGAAGTATGTTGTCGGTTTCAGGAACAAGCCTTCAGGGGCTTTTCAAGAATCCTTTGGCAACGGGAGATTTAATCGGACTTACATCAGGAGCAACCCTGCTGGCAGCAATTGCGATTGTTTTAGGAGGACATTTCAAAGAATATCTTCCTGAAGCTGTACAATTTTCACTGGTAGGCATCGCAGCTTTTATAGGTTCTTTTTTATCTATGATGTTGGTGTACAGAATTTCAACAAGCGGAGGAAAAACCAATGTGGTGATGATGCTGCTTACCGGAGTTGCAATAACAGCGATCGGCTTTTCGATAACAGGATTTTTAATCTATATATCAAAAGATGAGCAGCTTAGAGATCTTACTTTTTGGAATTTAGGAAGTTTGGCAGCAGCAACATGGACGAAGAATATCATTCTGGCCATTGTTACGATTATTGCTTACATTATTTTATTGCCTAAAGGAAAAGCATTGAACGCAATGATGCTCGGAGAAAAAGATGCACAGCATTTGGGAATCAATGTGGAAAGGCTGAAAAAGCAGATTATTATCATTGTGGCTTTAATGGTGGGTAGCTGTGTGGCATTTTCAGGAACCATTGGTTTTGTAGGTCTTATTGTACCTTATATTTTAAGACTTTTATTCAAATCCAATTATGCTTTTATTCTGCCATTGTCGGCCATGTGTGGAAGTATCTTGTTATTGACGGCAGATACATTCAGCAGAAGCATTGTAGCACCATCAGAATTGCCGATCGGAATTTTAACAGCCTTAATGGGAGGACCTATTTTTGTCGCTATTTTGGTTAAATTTAAAAAATCACTGTAATGATCAAGGCACACCAGATTAATTATAAACATAAAGAATTCCGTATCTTGGATGGGGTAGATGTCTCTCTGGAATACGGTGAATTTCTCGCCATTGTAGGGCCCAACGGAGCAGGAAAATCAAGTCTTCTGAGTGTTCTGGCAGATGAAGTGAAATCCGGCAATAACAAAGTTTTATTTAAAGATAAACCGATCAGAGAATGGAATATCAGAGAGCTTTCCAAACACAAGGCAAAGTTCTCACAACATAACAGCAATGATATTCCGCTGGAGGTGAAGGATGTAATCATGATGGGAAGATACCCGTATTTTGATGCCCAGCCCGGAAAAGAAGATCTGGAAGCCATGAATAATATGATGTACGAAACTGATATTTTTCATCTCAAAGAAAGAGAATACAATACACTTTCAGGAGGAGAAAAGCAACGTGTACATCTTTCAAGAGTAATGGCACAGCTTGAAAATAACATCACCCATAAACTGGTTTTTCTGGATGAACCTTTGAACAATTTAGATATAAAACATCAATATAAAGCATTGGAAATTATCAAAAATTTCACAAAAAAAGCCAACAGTGCCATTGTTGTTTTACATGATCTGAACCTTGCTGCACAATTTGCAGATAAGATTTTATTAATGAAATCAGGACAGGTTTCCGCCTATGGAACGCCACAGGAAGTTTTTACTGAAGAAAATATCAGCAATGCTTATAACTTTCCCTGTACCATCTGCGGACATCCTATTACCAATAACCCAATGATCATTTTTGGATAACCATGGAAAAAGACGAATTAAAAATCCTCGCACAGAATCTTGCCAACCCTCAGGGGGAAAAAGGAATCGAGATTGGTGAAATGATGAATGCTACCAACATCAGTATGACGTTGGAAAGCATCAAAACACTTGTGATAGATGACGGTCAGCAAATCCTTGAAATAGGACACGGAAATGCCGCACACCTGAAAAGTATAATGAGTCTTGCCAAAAACCTCAGATATACCGGGATTGATATTTCTGAAACCATGCACAATGAAGCCAAAAGACTCAATAAAGAATTTGAAAACCAGGCAGATTTTGTTTTGTATGAAGGCAAAAATCTTCCCTTTCAGAATGAAACCTTCGATAAAATATTCACTGTAAACACCGTTTATTTCTGGGAAAATCCGGTGGAATTCTTAAACGAGATCTACAGAGTCTTAAAAGATGACGGAACATTCGTCCTTACATTCGGACAAAGAGAATTCATGGAAAAACTGCCGTTTACGGAATATAACTTCAGGCTGTACAGCAACAGTGAAATGGAAGAACTGATCTCCAAAAGCCATTTTAAAAGAATGAAAACTTCTGAAAAAGAAGAAGAAATAAAAAGTAAAACAGGAAACGAAACAATACAAAGAATTTATACAATTTTAACCATAAAAAAGTAAAGTAATGAGCACATTAGTTAATGATTTAAAGGAAAAATGGGAAGCTCTGAAAGCAGAAAATCCACATATCAGAATAAGAAATGCAGCAGCACAGTTAGCGGTAAGTGAAGCAGAATTGCTGGCAACAAGCATTGGAGAAGGAGTAACTGTCCTGAACCCGGATTTCCAGGGAATTCTTACAGAAGCTGAGCAATTAGGAAAAGTAATGGCTCTTACCCGTAATGATGAATGTGTTCATGAAAGAAAAGGAACTTACCTGAACGGAGATTTCAGCAGTCCTCATGCACAGCTTTTTGTGGGTGAAGATATCGATCTTAGAATTTTCCTTAACCACTGGAAATTTGCTTTTGCCGTATTGGAAGGAGATAAAAAAAGTCTGCAGTTTTTCGGAAAAGACGGTTTGGCACTTCACAAAATTTATCTGACTAAAAACAGTAATGAAGCTGCTTTCGATGCAATTGTTGAAAAATTCAAAACTGAAGATCAGAATCAGGCATTGACTTTTGAAGCAGTAGCTCCAAAACAGGCTGAAAAAGCAGATTCTGAAATTGATGTGGAAGGTTTCAAAAAAGCATGGACAGAGTTGAAAGACACCCATGATTTTTTCATGATGACAAGAAAATATGGAGTAAGCAGAACACAAGCTTTACGATTGGCTCCAGAAGGATTTGCTAAGAAAATTGATAATGCTAAAGTGGTCAACATCCTTGAAAATGCTTCTGAAAAGAATACACCCATTATGGTTTTCGTTGGAAACAGAGGAATCATCCAGATCCACACAGGAAACGTTAAGAAAACTCTTTGGCACCAGCAGTGGTTCAATGTAATGGATCCGGATTTCAATCTGCATCTTGATGTAACGAAAATTGCAGAAGCCTGGATTGTTAAAAAACCAACTGAAGACGGAGAAGTAACTGCTATCGAAGTATTCAACAATGAAGGTGACTTTATTGTTCAGTTCTTCGGGAAAAGAAAACCTGGAATTCCTGAACTTCAGGAGTGGAAGGATCTTGTAGCAACATTAGAGAAATAATAATTAGATGATTTGAATGGGACCGTTTTGTTTGTAAAATTCAAAGCGGTCTTTTTTATTGCAAAGAAGTAAAAAAGCAAATTTTCATATAAGCAGATTGACAAGTACTGTGCAGTAAATGACAAAATATTTGTTTAATTTGTGATTAAATACAATATAAAATGAAAAACATTTTCATAGCAATACTGCTTGCCGGTTTCTGTTCATTGAAAGCGCAGGAATTTAAGGCGTATCAATTTTATGATAAAAAAGGAAAGGAAATAAAGACCGAAAAACTGGTGAAAGAACTGGCAGATTATGATGTGGTCTTTTTTGGAGAAAATCATAACAGTTCTATCAATCACTGGCTTCAGCTTAAAATTACAGAAGCTCTGTTTGCAAAAAAGAACGGTCAGCTTATTTTAGGAGCAGAAATGTTTGAAAGAGATAATCAGGCGCAGCTGGATCAATATTTAAATGGAAAATTTGATGCGAAAACATTGAAAGACTCAGCCCGTTTATGGAACAATTATGCAACAGATTACAAGCCTTTGGTAGATTTTGCCAAAGATAAAAAACTGAATTTTGTGGCCACCAATATCCCAAGAAGATATGCCTCTCAGACGGCTAAAGAAGGTCTTGAATCTTTAAATAAATTAAGCGGAAAAGAGAAAACATACATTGCTCAGCTGCCTATCAAAGTTACGCTGGACACCCCAGGTTATCCGGAGATGAAAAAGATGATGGGAGACCATGCTGAAGGAACAAGAGTGATGAATTTTATCTCAGCCCAGGCTACAAAAGATGCAACCATGGCTGAGTCTATTCTGAAAAGCTTCCAGGCCGGAAAAACATTCATCCATTACAACGGAAACTATCACAGCAAAGAATTTGGGGGAATCTATTGGTACATCAAACAGAAAAATCCTAACCTGAAAATGGCAGTAATTTCTGTTTTTGAATCAGACGATCCTGAACTGAAAGTTCCAGCCAAAGACTATATCCCGACAGATTTCAATCTGATTATCCCGGGTGATATGACGAAGACTTTTTAATTTTTTTACAAAAGTGTCATTCTGACGAAGGAAGAATCTTACTATTAATTATGAGACTGCATTGCATCCCTTGCAGAATGACAAAAATCAATGACTTACATTAAATTCAATAGGAACGGGCTTTAGCCCGTTCATTTTTATATCAAAATTCCATCGGCTTTAGCCAAAACATAATGATTGATTAATCTTTAATGACCATTTTTACTCCACAATATTTACCTTTGTACAATACTCAAAAATATGAAGAAATTACCCATCCTGCTGATCTTTTTTATCGGACTGTTCAATGCTCAGAAACTTACCTCCAATGAGATTTCCATTATTAATCAGGGTGATGTAAATGCAGCATTACCGATCTATCAGACCACGGATGCCAGTCAGCACAAAACATTGCTGAACATTTCTTCAGAAGCAGATCCCCTTGATCCGAATACGGCAGTTCTGGTAAAAAGAATGAAAGAATCCCTTCTGTCAACAGATGGTGGAGTAGGAATCGCTGCTCCTCAGGTAGGAATCAACAGAAAAATAATCTGGGTACAGCGTTTTGACAAAGAAGGAACTCCGTTGGAATACTTTATCAATCCGGTAATTGTATGGCGATCTGATCTTCAGAACCTCGGTCCTGAGGGAGATTTATCTATTCCTGAATTCAGGGATCAGTTCTACAGAAGCAAAGTCATTCAGCTGGAGTATGTAGATCTGAAAGGACAAAAATATTCAGAAATTGTAGAAGGTTTTACGGCTGTTATTTTCCAGCATGAAATCGACCATCTTTTCGGAATTCTGATTTCCGATAAAAAAGAAAAAGAAAAAAACGATTCTTATAAAAAGGTAGATGCCTATCAGAAAAGTGATGTAAATAAAGACAGGAGGTGATGATGAATTATAAATTATAAATTATAAATTATAAATGATGAATGATGAATGTGAAATTTTTCCATCATTTACAATATACGCAATCATCTGTGCTCATCTGAGAAATCTGTGGGAAAATAAAATAAAAAGGAGCTGTTTCCATGGAAACAGCTCCTTTCGTTATAACTATGCTTAAAAAAATTGGATTAATCGTTGTTGGTTACTGATAGTTTCACCTCCATATTGTTTCGGGTTGCATTAGAATAAGGACAAATTTGGTGAGCCTTTTCAGTCAATGCCTGTGCTTCTTCAATAGAAACTCCGGGGATATTCACATCAAGTTCTGCTGCCAGTCCAAAACCCCCGTTTTCAATCTGTCCTATGCTCACTTGTGCGGTAACAGTTGTTTCTCCGGTTTTCACTTTAGACAGACTGATTACTCTGTTCAAAGCACTGTCGAAACATGCAGAATATCCGGCTGCAAAAAGCATTTCAGGATTGGCAAAATCATCATTGGCTCCTCCCAGATTTTTTGGCATTCTTACCTCAAGATCCAACACTCCGTTTTCACTTTTTACATGTCCGTTTCTGCCACCTTTAGCGGTAACCTGAGTTGTATATAACGTTTTCATTTATTTTTCTATTTTGTTTAATATTTTTAGGACTGTGTCTTTAAGATGCAGCAGTTCTTCCGGCTGTATTCCCAGTTTTTCCTGAATTTTTCCCGGAATTTCACATGCCTTTTTCTGAAGCTGTTTTCCAGCTTCGTCTAAAAATACTTCAACCACTCTTTCGTCCTCTTTTTTTCTTTTTCTGCTAATAAATCCTTTAGACTCCAGCCTTTTAAGAAGAGGCGTTAACGTTCCACTGTCCAGATACAGTTTTTCCCCGATATGGGTTACCGTAAGTCCGTCGCCATCCCATAATATCATCATCACAAGATACTGCGGATACGTAATGCCCAGTTCATCAAGAAAAGGACGGTAAAGCCCTGTAATCTCTTTAGCAATGACATACAGCGGAAAGCAAATCTGGTTTTCTAATTTGGGTGTATTCGGATTTTCCATAATATTGAGTACGAAAGATTCGATGAAGGTATTACTTTTTTATGATAAATTCATCCATTGGAATTCTGACTTTTTTCATAGAAGACAGCCAGTCATTGGCTTCATCACGGTATCCAAGGTATAAAAGACTTACACTTTTTAATCCTAATTCTTTTAATCCCAATACTTCATCTACTACAGCATTGCTGAATCCTTCCGCCGGAGTACTGTCGATTTTAAGTTCTGCAGCCTGTGCAAGAGCAATTCCTAAGGCAATATAAGTCTGGCGTGCAGTATGTGCAAAATGTTCTTCAGGAGTCTGTGCTCCATACATTTCTTTAATTTTATCGGTATAGCTTCCGAAACGACCTCTTGGAAGATCTCTTACATCGGTATGATAATCGTAAACTTTGTCAATCTTTTCATTAGAATAGCTGTCCCATGCTGCAAAAACCAAAACATGAGAAGAATCTCTCATCACTTCAGGGTTTAAAGCTCCTGCTACCATTTTTTCTTTCAGTTCCTGATTTTCCACTACAATGATTCGGAAAGGCTGCAATCCGGATGAAGTAGGAGCCAGTCTTGCGGATTCTAAAATAGTAGTAAGATCTTCCTGTGAAATTTTTTTGGTGGGATCATAAGCTTTTACGGCATGTCTCCAGTTTAGATTTTCTATTAATGACATTTTTTTATTGTTTTAAATTAAACTACTTGGTGATTATTAAACTTCTTTTTTTTTATTGAAGTAAATTAACATTGCAAATATACAGTCAATTTAATTGTGTACAATTTAATTTTGAAAGATTTTATTGATGTCAATTATTGATGAAACTAAAAAAGATAAAAACTAGTTATCCAATTCCGCATGATTCGGATTTTTTCAAAGGCTCTGTATTCCAATCTTTGCAATAGAAATTTAAACTAAAAAACAATGCAGAGATTTAAAAACAAAACAGCATTAATTACGGGTGGAACTAACGGTATGGGATTGGCTGCCGCTCAGAAATTTATTGAGGAAGGAGGATCAGTGATTATCACAGGGAGAAGTGAAGACACAGTGAATACTGCTCTGGAAAAGCTAGGAAAAAAGGCTTTTGGAATTGTCTCTAATGCCGGAAGCATAAAAGATCTGATGAACCTTCAACAGGAAGTCAGAAAATATACAGAACATATTGATCTGGTCTTTGCCAATGCAGGATACGGGAGATTTGCTCCGGTGGAATATGTAGATGAAAACCAGTTTGATGAACTTTTTAATATGCTGGTAAAAGGCCCTTTTTTTACAGTACAGCAGGTATTACCATTGATGAAAAGCGGAAGTTCCGTTATTTTCAATACATCAGTAGCTACGGAAATTGCCATGCCTAATTTTTCGGTCTATTCTGCAGCCAAATCAGCAGTACAGTCGTTCATTAAAACTTTTGCAGTGGAACTTACAGAACGTGGCATCCGCGTCAACGGAGTGAGTCCAGGGCATATTAAAACCAATATTTTTAGTAATACGGGTTTAACCGGAGAGCAGATTGAAAGTGCCATTGATGATATTATTCCTACCATCCCTTTTAAAAGACAGGGAGAACCGTCAGAAATAGCGAATGTAGTTCTGTTTCTTGCTTCAGAGGAAGCTTCATACATCCATGGAGCTGAAGTAAAAGTGGATGCCGGAATTTCTGTGATCAGATAGTCAGGATTATTTGACCTCTTTAATTTGTTTGATGATATTGGTTTTATTTTCAATCCCTATATCATAGGTTTTACTTTTTTTAAAGCTCAGTGTAGCTTTTTCTATAAGACTCTTGTAATCCGGTGATTTCTTTGAAATATAAAAAACCTGAGCACTTATTCCGATGGCCACACGAACAACTTCATTAGGTTTGTCCGGGTCTTCCGTAATATCTGTGATGGTGGAATTGTTATACCATGTTAAGTTTTGTGAACTGGAATTACCGGAACAAGATGTAATCATAATAAAAAGTAATAATAAATAGGACCAGGCTTTCATAGCAAAAAGTATTAAGTAAAAAGCTCCTGCAATGTATCAAAATAAATGCAGGAGCTCTATATAAATTAGTTAAAATCCGCAGCTCGCTACACTTGGTGCAGGAGAAGGAGAACATCCTGAAAGGGATGAGAATATATTCAATACACAATTGGTATTTACATAATTGTTATCATACAGTAAAGATCCTGATGGACTTCTGTAATATACATTTCCTGCTGTATTGGCATAAGAAGATACAGAAGCAGATCCACAACTTGTGTTGGTACAAGCGGCTCTCCATGCTGCGTCAGTTACAGGTCCGCTGGAGAATAATGAAGGATCGATGATTCTTTTCTCAACAATTCCGGAAGCATTTTTGAAGCTTACCAATATGGCTACGTGATATACCCATGATACGCAGCAAGTTCCTGTAGAAGCTCTCAGGTTTCCGTAAACGAACTGCTTTTCACAGTCGTAGCCTGCATTAAGGAGGATCTGTCTCATTTTGTGAGCTCTTGCATAGCATCCATCCACCGGATATCTGAAAGTGATACATGGAGAAGATGCTGTAGAAGTACCGCAAGCCTGGTTTTTAATCTGCGTAAATAAGCTGTTCAGTGTTGCCAGGTTAGGAATAACACTCACTGCTTTTTTGCTGTCTCCTCTCTCTTCTTTATTGAAAACAGATTTGAAATAACGGATATCATCATCAGTAGGTTTATCTACTTTTGCAATTTCATTGGAGTTGGTTTTCAGTAAGATATGAACAGGAGTTTCGTTTTCAACGGCTTGTCTGATCATAGAAATATAACCTGCATTTTCTTTACTGTCTTTAATGTGGTATGGCTGAGCACTCACCATAAAAGAGACTTTAAATTTTCCCTCTTCTTTTTCAATCCCTACCGGAACAGTTTTACCGAAATCTTTCATCGCGATTTCATTAGACTCTTTAGCAACAAGATTGGGATCCTGATTGGCACCTGAATCTGAACAGGCATTGAATGACAGCATCGTCACGAATACCATCATGGATAACAGAAATTTTTTCATAGTTTTTATATTTTGGTGGTTAATTTTCAGTGAACTTTATAATGGTGATAGTTCACTATTTTGTGACATTAAAAGTAATAAAATTTAAAATATGAGCAATATTTTTTTAGAAAAAAATAAATTATTTTGTTGCTTTTTTGATTTTATGATATTAAAAATGCTGATTTTTATAGAGATGTTCAGGAGGAATAGAAAATTTTTAAAATAATATTTTTTTGATTCTTGCAGTCTGGATTCCTACAGAATAGACAATTTGGATGGATAATTTATCACTAGAATACGGATGTTTTTAGTAGGTATCTTTTCTTTACTCGCTTTGTCATTTCGTAGGAATCTAAACTCCTATTTTATCTTCATTCATTATCACAAGCTTTCTGTATCTGGATTCCTGCGGAATGACAAACGTTGTGGATAGTCTAAGCGAATAAAAATAACAATATCATAAAACAAGCCCGGTTTCAACTATTGAAACCGGGCTTATTATATTGTAAGTAGACTTGACTATTTGTAAATCAGTTCTGCCTGAAATACCTCTGCAAAATGTTTTCTGATCTTAGCCTTGAGTTCCTCCATTTCTTCAGGAGTTAATTCTCTTTCAAGTTCTCTTTTTAAAGAAGTAACCTGTTTGTCTTTGATTCCACACGGAATGATGTATTCAAAATAACGCATATCCGTATTTACATTCAGTGCAAAACCGTGCAGGGTAACCCAACGGGAAGCTTTCACTCCCATGGCACACATCTTTCTTGCATAAGGTTTTCCTACATCCAGCCATACTCCTGTTTCTCCCGGAGAGCGTTCTCCTTTAATCCCATATTCGGCAATGGTTCTGATGATTACTTCTTCCAGATTTCTCATATATAAATGAATATCTGTAAAAAAGTTTTCAAGATCCAGAATAGGGTAGCCTACAACCTGTCCGTACCCATGATACGTAATATCTCCGCCACGGTTTACTTTTACGAAAGTAGCATCAATTTCTTTCAACTTATCAATACCGGCCAACATATTTTCCTCGTGCCCGCTTTTTCCCAAAGTATACACGTGAGGGTGTTCTACAAAAAGAAGGTGATTGGGCGTCGTACTATGCTCCTCTGCAGGAAGATCCCTGTTTTTTATTTTGGTGTCAATGATATTTTTCATCAGCTGTTCCTGATAATCCCAGGCTGGCTGATATTCTTTGACTCCTAAATCTTCAAATTCTACTGCTTTATTTAGATTTGTATTCATTTCAATTTTTGATATACAAATTTAGTGATTTTTACCCTTTTATGGAATGGATAAAATCTATAGCCGTTTTCTTCCAGTCTTTATCCTGAAGCAGGATATTTACAAAGGCTGTTCCGATAATACCACCGTCCGCTTTTTCTGTAACATTTTCAAAATCTTCTTTCGATTTGATCCCAAATCCGATCATTACCGGATTTTTGAGTGGAAGAGAAGCTACCCTGGAAAGGTAGTTTTCATTTTTTACCACTGCATTTTCATTACCTGTTGTAGAAGAAGAGCTTACTGCATACAGAAAACCTGAACTTAAAGAATCCAGATAAATCATTCTCTCATCCGAAGTTTCCGGAGTTACCAGAAAGGTGAAATTAAGGTTATATTGTTGTAAAATCTGCTGGTAGTTTTTCTCAAATTCAATAGGAGGAAGGTCAGGAAGAATCAGTCCTGAAACACCACTTTCAGAGCATGCCGCACAGAATTTTTCAAATCCGAAGCTTAGAACGGGATTGATGTATCCCATCAGGATAATCGGAATTTTGATTTCATCTTTGATGGCTTTCAACTGAGACAGCAGTTTTTCAATCGTCATTCCGTTTTGTAAAGCGAGTTCGTGCGCTTTCTGAATTACAGGTCCATCTGCCACAGGATCAGAATATGGCATTCCGATTTCGATCATATCTGCTCCGGAATCCTGAATCAGTTTTATAATATCAGCGGTATCTTCCAAATGAGGAATTCCTGCTGTGAAGTATATATTTAGTTTTTTCATTTTTTATTGTATTAAAGTATAATGTACAAAGTATAAAGTAATGAATACTAGCCGGGGAAATACATTGTACATTTTACATCCGACATTTTACAGATTTTTAAGATACGTTTCCATATCCTTATCTCCACGGCCGCTCAGACAAATAACGACAACATCATTTTCGTTAAATTTTTTCTTGTCCAGAACTGCAAGCGCATGAGAACTTTCCAGTGCCGGAATAATTCCTTCCAGTCGGGTCAGCTCAAAAGCACATTTTAGGGCTTCATCATCATTAATACTAAAGAATTCTGCTCTTTTCTCTTTAAATAAATTTGCGTGAAATGGCCCGATTCCAGGATAATCCAGTCCTGCGGAAATTGAATGGGGTTCTATAACCTGTCCATCTTCTGTCTGCATCACAAGGCTTTTGCTTCCGTGAAGTACTCCAAGCGTTCCTAAAAGGGTAGTCGCTGCAGATTTCCCTGAATTGACTCCCAATCCTCCGGCTTCAGCAGCGATAATTTTCACCTCTTTTTCTTCTACAAAATGATAAAAAGTTCCTGCTGCATTACTTCCTCCGCCTACACAGGCAATTACGTAATCAGGATTTTCCCTTCCTATTTTTTCTTTAAGCTGTTCTTTAATTTCTTTTGAAATAATACTTTGAAATCTTGCCACCAGATCCGGAAAAGGATGAGGTCCCACAACACTTCCAATCACATAATGAGTAGTCACAGGATTGTTGATCCAGTCTCGTAATGCTTCATTCACCGCATCTTTAAGGGTTTTTGAACCTGAAGTAGCTGCCACAACTTCTGCACCCAGCATTTTCATTCTTGCTACATTCGGGGCTTGTCTCTGAATATCAATTTCTCCCATATAAACAATACACTCCAGACCCAGTAAAGCACATGCTGTAGCGGTAGCAACGCCATGTTGCCCTGCTCCGGTCTCAGCAATAATCCTTGTTTTTCCAAGGCGTTTTGCCAATAGAACCTGTCCCAGCGCATTATTGATCTTATGAGCTCCCGTATGGTTAAGATCCTCACGTTTTAAATAAATCTTAGTCTGGTATTTATCGCTTAAGTTTTTAGCAAAATAGAGTGGTGTAGCCCGTCCTACATAGTTTTTAAGCAAATCCTGATACTCCGTCTGAAAACCTTCAGATTCTATGATTTCAAGATAGTTTTTTTGCAGTTCTTCTACATTAGGATACAGCATTTCGGGGATGAAAGCTCCTCCAAATTCTCCATAATATCCGTTTTCATCGGGGTTTTTATAATTCATTTTTTTATTCTTTAATAATTAAATAAGCGTTGTTTTGTGAGCTTAACTGATTCAGCAGTTCTTTTCTTTCCTGTGATGTATGAAAAATTAAAATATCATCATCTTCAGAATTTACCCAATCTGAGCCTATACTTTCTTTGATCATTTTGGCTTTGTCATAGAGTATTTCTATGTCACATTTTTCATAAAAAGGACGAAGATCTGAGTGGCAAAAACCAATAGTTTCTTTATTTCTATGAATAACATTTTCCTTGAAACGGCTCACTAAAGCTGCACCATATCCTTTCTTTTTATGAGTGGCTACAAGTCCTACAGCTTCTGCAAAAACATATTCTGTGTCTGCTATTTGTAAGGTAAAATCAAAATTTACCCTCAAAACTGCCAATATATTTTCATCTTTATCCATCAGAAAATGAAATTCCGAATCTTTGAAAAACATCCGGAAATAGGCTGATTTCATGGAGTTCCAGGCAGAAACATCCCAAAGTTTCAAGATATGTTCTATCTCATTTTCTGTTAAATCTTTTGTTTCTTTTATCTGATGCTTCATGGGTTTAAACTATTAATAAAAGTAAGATGGTAGTCATGTTGTTGTTTGGTAATCAGTTTTTTATAATGTAATAATTCTATTTTATGCATTAAATCAATTAAGGTTGCCTTATCTATTTTGGATTGATACATGGTGATGGCAATTTCCAGGTTATCAATCAGATAATAAGGGTCAGAATCTTCATACAACAGAAATATTTTAGCATAAATCAATCCCAAGTCATATTTTATCACTGTTCTGACATGGTTATCTAAAAATTTATCCGAAATAATCACCAGATAATAGCTGTTCCATAAGCTGATTCTCTCAAAGAAATACTGGATATCTCCTTCCTCAAAATCTTTAATAATGCTAATGAATTCAGACAACAATCCGCCAACTTCCCAGTGTTCCACATTGCTGTCATTCTGAGCAACAAAATGATACAGGTTCTGGAACTTTTTATTTCCGAATTTAGGGGGAAATAACGTTTTGTAAAATGTCTTCTTTAGCAAATGTATGTTCATCATTGTATGTGTTTTTTAATTATCTATTCTGTTGATACAGATTTTTGAATTTTTTTATTCTGTCAATATCTTTATTTCCAGGTTCTGTTTCAAATTTTGAATTGATATCTAAAGCAAAAGGCCTCTTTTTCAATGTTTCTGTATTCCGGATATTTTCTTCTGAAATCCCGCCGCTTAAAAAGTAGGGTAGAGGAATGGTAAAGTCATTCAGAATATTCCAGTCGAATTGTTTTCCCGTTCCGCCAAAAGCTTTGCTGTCTGTATCGAACAGGTAGTAGGTAACAGGTTGCAGGTTGGAGGAAAGAGTTTGTGCTATTTTATCTTTGTTGTCAGAATCAATATTTCCTATTCTAATTACTTTAATGATTCCAACCTTAGGATTCAGTTTTTGTCTTAATCCCAGGATGAAATCATTGCTTTCATCACCATGAAGCTGTACAAAATTTAAATCTGCGTGCTGAACGATCTTTACAATGATATCTAATTCTTCATTGACAAAAACGCCCACTTTTCCCTGATGATTAATGGTTGAGATCTCTTCCAGGCTCAGGTGGTTCAAAACATATCTTGGAGATTTTTCATAGAAGATAAAACCAAGGAAATCTACCCTCATAGAAATCAATTCCTGAATCTGTTCCGGTTTTGTGAGACCACAGACTTTGAGTTTTGGCAACAGGTTTGAGTTTATAGGTTGCAGGTTCATTGTTATTTATTTTAAATTTGAGAAGCAAATTCTTCAAAAGCTTTGGCTGGATCTGTATTTTTCATGAAATATTCTCCCATCAGGAAGCCGTCAAATCCTTTTTCTTTTAAAAATTTAAAATCTTCAAGGTTGTAAATACCGCTTTCTGCCACCGATAATGCTTCTTTTGGAAGCTGATTTTTTAGCTGAACGGAATGTTGAAGATCAACTTTGAAATCCTTAAGGTTTCGATTGTTTATGCCTACCAGATCAATTTTTGAGTGGAAATGTTTTAGCTCATCTTCGGTATGAATTTCCAGTAAAACTTCCATTTTCAGCTCATGGGCAAGTGCTGTGAATTCTTCTACCTGAGCAGGTGAAAGGCAGGATGCAATCAGTAAAATAACATCTGCACCTATACTTTTGGCTTCATAGAACTGGTATTCATCAATCATAAAATCTTTTCGCAGGATTGGAATTTTAATATCATTCCTTACGCTAACAATATCATTGAAGTTTCCTCCAAAAAAATCATGGTCAGTCAGGATGGAAATTCCGCTGGCTCCAAAATTTTCGTAAGCTGAAACCACTTCCAAAGGCTCTACACTATTGTTAATGATCCCTTTTGATGGAGATTGTCTTTTAAATTCAGCAATAATTCCACTTTTATTTTTGATAGAGTCTTTCAGAGAATAGGTTGCTCTTCCAAAGGATTGAGTGTCTTTTAATTGGTCAAGAGAAATGTGTGATTTTGCGGCTGCAATTTCCTCCTTTTTTCGTTCAATAATTTTATCCAGTATCGTCATTTTTTGTGCTTAAAATATTTTATTTTTTAACTAAAAGATTAAAACTATTCAAGGCTTTTCCACTTTGAAGACTTTCCTTCGCTAAAAGAAGACAGTCTTCATAAGTTCCAAATTTATGCGTGTTGTATAGGGCTACTGACGCATTGGCAAGAATCACAGAGTTCTGCTGTTCTGTACCTTTTCCTTCCAGAATATTCATAAATATTTTTGCCGTTTCCTGAGTAGAACTTCCAGCTTTAATATCTTCCAGCGTTACAGGATGAAAGCCTAAATCTTCTGCAGAATAAATTTCTTCCCCGTTTTTTGTAATGATTTTACTGTCGTCTGTAAGGCTTATTTCATCATATCCGTCAAGACCATGTACCAGGATAAACTCACGTTCTTCTTTTTGAAGGAGATATTGATAAATCCTTGCAATTTCCAGATTATAAACCCCAATCATGGAATACTTTGGTTTTGCAGGATTCACTAACGGGCCTAAAAGATTAAAGAATGTTCTTAGTCCCAGAGATTTTCTCAACAGTCCTACTGATTGTAATGCAGGGTGAAAATAAGGAGCATGTAAAAAACAGATGTTAGCTCTTTCAAGATCCTCATTCAATTGTTCTGAAGTGTTTTTGAACTGGTATCCAAGTTCCTCCAGTACATTGGATGAACCTGTAATGGTAGAAGCTCCGTAATTTCCATGTTTGGTTACTTTCTGTTCGGCTCCGGCCACTACAAAACTTGCTAATGTTGATATATTGATGGTGTCTTTTCCGTCACCTCCGGTTCCTACAATATCAATGGCATCAGGTGCATCAATATTTACTGGAACAGCCATTTGTAACAAAGCTTCTCTAAAACCTTCCAGTTCTTTCAATGTGATATTTCGCATTAAGAAAACACTTATGAATGCAGTTACTTCTGCAGCATTGAATTTATTCTGTGCAATCTCAATCATCATCGCTTTGGCTTCTGATTTTGACAGGGTATTATGGTTGAACAGGTATTGCAGTATTTCTTTCATTTGCGGTGTTTTTATTGTTGTTGCAGGGGTTTCTAATGTTTCCATTATACAAGGAAATTTTTAATGATTACTTCTCCTTCGGGCGTTAAAATGCTTTCAGGGTGAAACTGTACTCCATGTACATCATATGTTTTGTGCTGCAAAGCCATGATCATTCCGTCTTTATCTACAGCAGTAACTTCCAGTTCTTCCGGGAAATCTGACGGATTGACGGCCCAGCTGTGATATCTACCTACTTCCAATCCGGAACTTAAACCTTTGAAAAGTTTGGTGTCTTCTTTTGTCAGCTCAGTAGTTGTAGCCACTCCATGGAAGATTTCAGACAGGTTGATTAAACTTCCTCCGAAAGCTTCCGCAATAGCCTGTTGTCCGAGACATACGCCAAGAATACTTTTTGTAGGAGCATATTCTTTAATCAGCTCTAATAAAATGCCTGCTTCTTCAGGAATTCCGGGTCCTGGAGAAAGAATGATTTTGTCATATTGATCAATCTCTGCAAGGGTTATTTCATCATTTCTCACCACGTCTACTTTTTGATCCAGAATTCTTTCAATAATCTGGACAAGGTTATAGGTAAAGCTGTCATAGTTGTCGAAAACGAGAACTTTAAGCGATGGCTGCTGAGTGTTTATATTGTTGTTCATTGTTTTTTTGTTAGGTTGTTTTGCTAGTTGCTAGTTGCTAGTTGCTAGTTGCTAGTTGCTGGTTGGTGAGGCTTATTTTATTTTTCAACTATTTTTTCTGCTTTTTCCACTGCTTTTTTGAGTGCATTCAGTTTATTATTAACCTCCTGCAGTTCATTTTCAGGAACTGATTTTGCGACAAGACCGGCACCAGCCTGATAAAATAAAGTGTTGTTTTTGCTTAAAAATGTTCTGATCATAATAGCCTGGTTGCAGGTACCATTCAATCCGATGATTCCAATACAGCCTCCGTAATATCCACGGGAATCTTTCTCATATTCATTGATCAGCTGGAGCGCTTTATGTTTTGGTGCTCCGCTAAGTGTTCCCTGTGGGAAGGTGGCAGAAACCATTTCAAGAGGATTGATACCATCCGTCACATCTGCGGTCACTTCACTTACCATATGAATAACGTGAGAGAATAGCTGGATCTCTTTAAGCTTAGTCACTGTAACATTTTTTCCAAGTTTACCAAGATCATTTCTTGCCAGGTCAACCAGCATGGTGTGTTCTGCATTTTCTTTAGGATCAGCTTTTAAAACCTCGATAGCTTCAAGATCCGTTTCCAGATTTCCTGTTCTTTTAGAGGTTCCGGCAATAGGGTGGATAATAGCTTTGTTGTTTTTGATAATTAATTGGCTTTCAGGGCTTGATCCGAATAGTTTATAATTTCCGTAATCAAAATAGAAGAGGTAAGGAGAAGGATTGATGTTTCTCAAGGCACGGTATACATTGAATTCATCTCCTTTGAATTTCTGCTCAAATCTTCTGCTCAGAACCAGCTGGAAGACATCACCGCGCATACAGTGTTTCTGGGCTGTTTTTACCAGTTCAAGATAATCTTCGTCTGTAATATTAGAGGTTTCCTCACTCGTTTTTTCAAAAGGATAAACCGGAGTATTCTGATTTTTAATAAGGTTTTCCAAAAGATGAAGTTCAGATTTTACATCCTTAATAAAATTTTCAATGATATACATTTCATCATTGAAATGGTTGATCGCAATTACATATTGGTATAATCTGTATCTCAAAACAGGAATTTCAACTTCCTTGCTTTGCTCTTTAAGATGAATGTTTTCAAAAAACTGTACTGCTTCGAAGCTTGTGTATCCAAAAAGGCTCTGTGCAGTCTGTTCTATAGGGTCATGGGTTTCTTCACATTTAAAAATATTACGGAAGTCTTCAAATATATCCGTGATATTTCGCTCATTAATCAATTGCTTTACGGGAGCAGAAGCAGGAAGCTTAATTTCAAATTCGTTGAGGTTCTTCACTTCAATTCCGGCAATGGCATTCACTGCAATAAAGGAAAAATTATTGTCAATACTTTTTGAATCTGAGCTTTCCAGAAGAATGGTATCCCTGAATTTATCTCTGATTTTAAGATAAATGTTCATGGGAGTATGAAGGTCTCCCAGTGTTTTTTTCGAAACAGTTTTTATTGTAATTGTATCAGTAAACATCTTGTTGTTTTTTTAAAGTTGAGGAATAAAAAAAGGCTTTAACGGTATCCGTCAAAGCCTATATATTGTTTTTTGATTATTTCTGCTGCAATTAACAACATGACAATACCTTCAGACCCGACGAAGAGTTTGAAAGCCACCACCAAATATTGTTGTTCATTTTTAACATAGGACAAATGTAGAAATTTTTTTAATACAAAGACTAAAAAAACTAAAGAAATACAAAAACTTAATATAAAAATCCTTTATTTAAGCTGTTTGAGCTCTTGTTTCAATTCCTTGATTTTTTCTTTATAAGTTTCATCATTATAATATTCTAAATAATTTTCCATGGCAGAAATGTATTCTTCAATGAATTCCTTATTCGTTTTGTCTGCCTCATATTTGGTTTTTGCAGAGTTGACAGGAGCTTGCTTTTCATATTGCAATAAAATTTGTCCTTCCCTGGACTGATCATACAGGATAACTATGTTTTTTTCGTATCCGGGAATGTATTTTACCGGAATATCCTTGTCATCAGGTATTCTGATTGAATTGCTGATAGGATAGATGGCTGCACTGGTAGTGGAGAAGAAAGTAGTGGTGTATTTTCCATCCTGCTTTTTTACAATGGCTTCGTAATCATGGATATACATATCATTCAGTGTAGAATTGGTTTCTACATCTGAAGTAATGATAGCGGTACTTTCAACTCCGTATTTGTTTAAGAACCAGGCGTTCAAAAATTGTCCTCCAAATCCGTTTAAGATAGCCAATGGAATGATCGGAATCAAAAACAATGCTTTTTTAGTCAGATAGGAGAGAAGTCCAAAGAACACAAATAACAGCACCACAGTATAAAAACCATGATGGCTGGTAAAAAACAGAATTTTTGAAATTAAAACCATACGTTAAATATACTATTATAATCTTTTATGTAAACGCTATGTTCGCAAAGATGTTATTAATATGAATGTAAAAAGGTCGCAAAGGTGTTTCACTCAGCAAGGTACATTATGATTAAGGAGTATTGATTCGCAGGTATTAATGCGACTGGGAAAAATAATCATAAAGTCATTAGCTAAACGAAGTTCCCTTGCGAACAAAAAAATAGAGTTTTATCATAATTGCTTTACAAACATAGCGTTTAAAACAACTATTATTTAAACGCTATGTTCGCAAAGATGTTATTAATATGAATGTAAAAAGGTCGCAAAGGTGTTTCACTCAGTAAGGTACATTATGATTAAGGAGTATTGATTCGCAGGTATTAATGCGACTGGGAAAAATAATCATAAAGTCATTAGCTAAACGAAGTGCCCTTGCGAACAAAAGATAGAGTTTTATCATTATTGCTTTGCAAACATAGCGTTTAAAACAACTATTTTACTGGTTCAGACAAAGGAATATCAGGAGTTCCGCTATAGAAAACAATTAAGGTGGCTCCCTGATCTCCGGTTTTGCCTCTGTGGCCAACATTAACCATTTCAGGAAGTACCTGACCTTTTCTCACCCATTGTGTTTTGCCATCTTCTTTTCTTTCTATCTGGATTTCTCCTTTTTCTACATAAGCTGCATTGATGACTGAGTGTTTATGCCAGTTCAGAGCCGAATTGGGAGGGACAGCAATTTTAAGAACCGAAATTTCCGGCTGCGTTGTAGGGTAGGCTGGATACACTGTTCCGTCCCATGACTTTGTTGTTTTTAAAAGCGTTACTGATTCAATTTTATCAGAATATTCTGAATGAGGATCGTTTGATGAGTTATCACAGGAAAGAAGGAGGGAAGAAAGTAGAGCAACAAACGCTGTACTTAATACATTTTTTTTGGTCATAAGTTTCATATTTTTAGATTGATTTTGGTAATTTGTTATACAAAAATAGCAACCTAATTTAAATTTCCCTACTGTTTGAATTATTTTTTAATCATCAGATTAAAATCCAGTCCGTAAAAATATTTCTTAAAGAAAACATTTGTCATAAGTTTAAAAGTTTATTTTTTATACTTTTGCTTCCAAATTAGAATAAAATGAAAAAAGTATTAGCAATCGCATTTATCGGAGGTTTATTATTAGCAAGCTGCAAGAAAAAGCCAGATCATTCTTTACAGGATAGCAACACGATGCTTGAAGAGCCAGAAGTAACTACTGTTGTAGATTCTACGGCTAAAACTGCTGCTCCAGCTGCTGCAACTCCGGCTGCTCCTGCACCAGAAGCTGCTAAAACAGATTCTACAGCTAAGAAATAATGAAAAAAATACTTTTAGCAGGAGCTCTTGGTCTTATGATCATTTCCTGTTCTAAAAAAGAAAATACAGCAGAAGTGGCGGCTTCTTCTGAGACAGCTGCTGTTTCAGAGCCGGCAAAAACCAATCTTTCAGGTGATCAGATCATGGAAACATTGGATTGCTCGGGATGCCACTCTGTGAATGAGAGAATGATAGGACCTTCTTATAAGGAAATTGCAGGAAAGTATTCTGAAAAGGATACTGAATTGCTGGCTTCCAAAATTATTGAAGGCGGAAGTGGAGTTTGGGGAAGTGTGCCTATGGCTGCCCATCCACAGGTATCTAAGGAAGATGCCAAAAAAATGGTGGAATATATTTTAAGTCAGAAGAAGTAAAATATGTCCGCTGAAAAATCCAGTCTGCACACAAGAAATCTGCATCGTAATCCCTATGATTTTGATCAGCTTATTTCTTGTGTGCCGGAACTGAAACACTATGTTTTCGAAAATGCTTATCAGACGGTAACCATTAATTTCAGCATTCCAAAAGCTGTAAAACTGCTCAATAAAGCGTTACTCTTACATTTCTATAACATCAAAGGCTGGGATATTCCCGATACCAATCTTTGTCCTCCCATTCCCGGACGTGCAGATTATGTACATTATGTTGCTGATCTTCTTGCGGAACAATCAGATAAAATTCCTGCAGGAAACTCTGTAAAAGGGTTGGATATAGGAACCGGAGCCAATCTTGTGTATCCTTTAATCAGTTGCAGGTCTTATGGCTGGACGATGCTGGGAACAGATATTAATCAGGATTCTTTGAAAAATGCTCAGGATATTTTGGATCAAAATCCGGATCTTTCCTCTGTTATTCAATTAAAACGTCAGCCAAATGCTAATCATATCTTTAAAAATATCATTGGTTCTGAAGATAGGTTTACCTTTACGATGTGCAATCCTCCTTTTCATGATTCTGAAGAGTCAGCAATGAAAGGGAACATCAGGAAAACAAAAAATCTTAATAAATCAAAGAAAGTAAAGCCTTTGCTAAACTTTGGCGGTCAGCAATCTGAGCTATGGTGTGAAGGAGGTGAATTGGCTTTTATCACGAAGATGATTAATGAAAGTACATTGTTTTCATCTCAGGTTCTTTGGTTCACGTGCCTGGTGTCTAAAAAGGACAATCTCGATAAACTGACTCGTCTTTTAAAGAAAGTAAAAGCCGTAGAAGTGAAAACGATTGATATGGCTCAGGGACAAAAGATAAGCAGAATGCTGGCCTGGACATTTATTCCTCAGAAGGATAGAAGAGGGTGGCTTGTGTAAAGTTTAAAGTTCAAAGTTTTTAGTTAAGTTACTGGTTGCTGGTTTTTTTTTGTTGCAAGTTTATTTCGTTGATGCTTAAAATTAAGGATAGACGTTCTAGCTCTATTAAAAAATTCACCATTCACTTGCGAAGCAAAATTCACTATTGACAGCATCCCGAATCTTATATCCCAATATCCCGAATCTCGTATCTCAGCACCATTCCTCTTCACATTTTAAAATTTCTGAAAAAAGGCATTGATGGTCAGGTCAAAAATGCCTAAATTTGTACGCTTTTAGAAAAATAAGAAATGCAATTATCAGAACAAGAAATCATTAGAAGAGAAAAGCTGAATAAGCTTACTGAAATGGGGATTAATGCGTTCCCTGCGGATGAGTATACCATTACAGATACTACAGAATCTATAAAACAGGAATTTTCTGAAAGTAAACAGGTGAAGATCGCTGGTAGATTGATGTCCCGCAGAATTCAAGGTAAGGCTTCTTTTGCTGAATTGCAGGATTCTAAAGGAAAAATCCAAGTTTACTTCAACAGAGACGAAATCTGTCCGGGTGAAGATAAGGAACTATATAATGAAGTATACAAACACCTTTTGGATATCGGAGATATTATCGGTATTGAAGGAGAATTGTTTACGACTCAGGTAGGAGAGAAGACGGTTTTAGTGAAAAATTTCGTTCTTCTTACGAAGGCATTACGTCCTCTGCCTCAGGCTAAAACTGATGAAAATGGTGTTGTACACGACGGATTTACAGATCCTGAATTAAGATACAGACAGCGTTATGTAGATTTGACGGTAAATCCGCAGGTTAAAGAAATTTTCGTGAAGAGAACAAAAATGTTCAATGCCATGAGAACCTTCTTTAATGATGCAGGATATTTTGAGGTGGAAACGCCTATTCTACAGTCGATCCCTGGTGGAGCTGCAGCAAAACCGTTTATCACGCACCACAATGCATTGGATATTCCATTATATTTAAGAATTGCCAACGAATTATATCTTAAAAGATTGATCGTAGGTGGTTTTGACGGAGTATATGAGTTCTCTAAAAACTTCAGAAATGAAGGAATGGACAGAACTCACAATCCAGAGTTTACGGCTATGGAAATCTATGTAGCTTACAAAGATTACAACTGGATGATGGATTTTACTGAGAAATTATTGGAATTCTGTGCCACTCAGGTGAACGGAAATTCAGAATCTACTTTTGGTGAACATACCATCAATTGGAAAGCTCCTTATCCAAGAGTTTCCATGACAGAAGCGATCCTGAAATATACAGGATTTGATATTACAGGAAAAACTGAGAAGGAACTATACGATTTTGCCAAGTCTATCGGTATTGAAGTAAACGAGACAATGGGGAAAGGAAAATTAATTGATGAGATTTTCGGTGAGAAATGTGAAGGAAACTTCATTCAGCCGACTTTCATTACAGATTATCCCATCGAAATGTCTCCACTGACAAAGAAACACAGAAGCAAAGAAGGCTTAACAGAACGTTTTGAATTAATGGTATGCGGTAAAGAAATCGCAAACGCCTATTCAGAGCTTAATGATCCTATTGATCAGAGAGAGCGTTTTGAAGCACAGATGGCTTTATCTGAAAGAGGAGATGATGAAGCAATGTTCATCGATCAGGACTTCTTAAGAGCATTGGAATACGGTATGCCGCCAACTTCAGGATTAGGAATCGGTATGGACAGATTAATCATGTTCTTAACGAACAATGCCTCCATCCAGGAAGTATTATTCTTCCCGCAGATGAGACCTGAAAAAGCAGTTCCGCAGATTGAATTAGGTGAAGATGAAAAAGTAATCCTTGAAATCCTTAATTCTCAGGAAGAAGCAATGTCTTTAGCTGAAGTAAAGGAAAGAAGCCAGTTATCCGGTAAAAAATGGGATAAAGCTTCCAAAACTCTGACAAAGAATAATATTGTGAAAGTAGAGAAGATTGACGAAAATCTTTTGATGAAATTAGCTTAAGATTCCTCAGAAAATACAAATATAAAAGGTACAGAACTATTCTGTACCTTTTTCTTTTTTCCATTTCCGAAGCTGTGTCCTGAAATTTTTAAAAGGAGCTACGGTATTGATATGAATCCATTTCCAGGCCGGCCACTGAGCGGGTGTTGTTGCCCATTTTCTCTGTCCGGGAGTGAATAAAGTGTCGTGATCAAGGCTTTCTATCCAGATGATAATTTCATTAACCTGAGTTCGCAGCAGTTCTCTTTGCTGTTGTAAGCTATGAGAGCCATATTGATCATAAAAAGATTGATATAATCCTTTCAGGTTATTCCATTTGTATTCAGGTGTAGGAGTTTTTACTTCCAGGCCTTTTCTTTCATCATTTTCCCATTGTAAAAGCAGATGGGTCCATCCTAGCTGATAGGAAATATTTTGTGATGGAGTTTTGTCAACTCCCTGCTGAAGAAGATCTTTTTCATCTTCCTTGATGGTATTAAATTCCTGATCGTAAAGATCATATCTTTTCTTGATTTCCTCAATAAGCTCTGTTCTATCCTGATAGCTCTGCATCGTAAATCTATTTTCTCAACTTACTGAAAGAAGCCATCAGATAAAATAAAAACGGCAGGATAAATAATGAACCTAGCATCAAAGCCCATCCCAATGCTGCAATAGTTTTTGGCGGAGCCATATGCTCCAATAATGAAAGATGCTGTCCGTTTCCTAATAAAATAATATCCGGATTGTGCTGATAAGTAGCAGCTACTAAAATCATCACCATTTGAAATCCTGCCAAAGCACGTACAGGAAGTAATTTCTGACGGTTCATGGCTCTTAAAATAAGCAATAATGCAATCGTTGCAAAGGCAATTGCCATAATCCCCAAAGGTTTGGAAAATACCCACATCAAAAGAGGAATATCTGAAATATAAGCAGTTACAAATACCAGAATTCCTGTAATCACAACGAAGATCATCGTCTGTTTGGATTTTCTGATCATTAATAAAAGATCAGCTTTATCACGGGTTTCTCTTAATGAAAAGATGGAAGCAAGATAGGCACAAAGCGCTACAGTAAACAAACCTACAGAAACTCCAAACCAGTTCAGCCAGCTGAAAACATACAAATCCAGAAAGCCTACAGCGTCAGGATTGATAGAATGTGAAACAGTTGCTGCAGCAATTAATCCCAAAAAGAAAGGCGTTAAAAGACTTGCATAGTAGAAGATCTGGGTGTACAGAACCTGCCAGTTATCCTTTACTGCATCATAATGTCTGAACGTAAATGCTGTTCCTCTCGCGATAATCCCCAGGAGCATCAAAACCAAAGGAATGTGAAGATAGGTAGACATCGTCGTATAGATTTCGGGAAACCCTACAAAGAGAATTACAATGGCGATGATCAGCCACATATGATTGGCTTCCCATACAGGTGCAATAGACTCATACATGATTTCCTGAGTCTTATTTCTGGCTTTTTTATGAGTGAAAAGCTCTACAATTCCCGCTCCGAAATCAGCACCTCCCAGAATAATATAAAGACAGATAGATAGCCAGAGAAAACCTATTACAATGTAGATCATGATTTGTTGTTTTTATCGTTAAACTGAGAGTCGGTAGGGTCGTAAAGCTTCGGTACCATTTGGATCTGTCTTTTTAAAAGGAAGATAAGAATCAATGATAATGAGACGAAAATAGCAGTAAAGAAGTAGAATGAATACTGTATTCCAGGCATTGGTGTTACCGCATCTACCGTTCTCATAATTCCGTAAATAATCCAGGGCTGTCTTCCGACTTCCGTCACTGTCCATCCTGCTTCCAGAGCAATATATCCGAAAGGGGTGGCTATTAAAAAGGTCTTTAATAACCAATTTTTACTCAGCCATTCTTTTTTGAAGAAGAAAGCATATAAATAAATAGCTCCAATACCAATCATCACCATTCCGAAGAAAATCATAATCTGAAAAGCGTAATGAACAACCGCAATCGGAGGCCATTCATCTCTCGGGAAATCTTTAAGACCTTTTACTTCAGAATTGAAATCATTGCTTACCAGAAAACTTAAAACTTTTGGGATTTTTATAGCATATTTTATTTCTTCCTTTTCCTCATCAGGAATTCCCCCAATCACAAAAGAAGCGCCTTTCTCAGTTTCAAAATGAGCTTCCATTGCAGCCAGTTTAATAGGTTGTCTTTCTGCTACTGATTTTGCTGCAATATCACCACTTAAAGGGGCACCAAATGCTCCAATCAAAGCAAATCCTACAGCAATTCTAAAAGCTTTGGTATGAAATTCAATGTTTCTTTTGCGCATAATCATAAAGGCATGCACTCCGGCTACAGCAAATCCTGTGGCACAAAATGCAGCAACCGTCATATGAAGAGCCTGTGGAAACCATGCGTCATTAAACATCGCTTTAATAGGATCTATATTAAGATACTGACCATTAATATAATCAAAACCGGTAGGAGAATTCATCCATGAGTTGGCCGCAACCACCAAAATACCGGAAGCCAGGCCGCTTACTCCTACAAGAAATCCGCAGAACCAATGAAACCATTTATTGAATCTTTCCCAGCCATATAAGAAGAATCCGATGGCAATAGCCTCGATGAAAAAGGCTGTTCCTTCCAATGAAAAAGGCATTCCGAAAATAGGGCCTGCATGTTTCATAAAACCGGGCCACAAAAGCCCAAGTTCAAAGGATAGCATTGTTCCGGAAACAGCTCCGGTAGCAAAAAGAATAGCGACTCCTTTGCTCCATGCTTTTGTCAGTCCTTTATATACTTCATTATTTGTTTTTAAGTATTTCCAATGGGCAAAAGCCATGAGAAAAGGCATCACCATACCCACACAGGAGAATATAATGTGAAAACCCAGAGATAGTGCCATCTGGGCGCGTGCTGCTATAAAATCATCCATAATATCAACTTTTCAGTAAATAAATTTACGCATAAATTATTGATGTTGAATATGATTTACAACAGTTGATATTTCACCCATACATTTTAATTTTGAATCTTTTATTGGAATACTTTTCCTTATGTTTTCACTAAGAAAACTCTACATTTTTTTGACACTTTTTAACTTTCATACCTCGAAAAAAATCACGATATTTGTAAGTCTTTGCATAGAGCAAGATTTTTAATATTTAATATGAGTCAAAAACAATATACAGCTAGTAGTATTCAGGCATTGGAAGGAATGGAGCACGTTCGTATGCGTCCTTCAATGTACATTGGTGATGTAGGAACAAGAGGTCTTCACCATTTGGTTTATGAAGTAGTAGATAACTCTATTGACGAGGCATTGGCAGGGTACTGTGACACGATCTTCGTTAGCATCAAGGAAGGAAACGGAATTGAAGTAAGTGATAACGGTAGAGGTATCCCGGTTGATTTCCACGAAAAAGAGCAGAAATCTGCCCTTGAAGTGGTAATGACAAAAATTGGAGCCGGAGGTAAGTTTGATAAAGACTCTTATAAGGTTTCAGGAGGTCTTCACGGGGTAGGGGTTTCGTGTGTGAATGCACTTTCTAACGAAATGGTAACTACCGTTTACAGAGATGGGAATATTTATCAACAGATATATTCTAAAGGAAAAGCACAGACTCAGGTTGAAGAAATCGGTCACAGTGATACAAGAGGAACTAAACAGTTTTTCCAGCCGGATGATACTATATTTACAGAATTAATCTATAATTACGATACATTAGCAAGCCGTTTAAGAGAGCTTTCTTACCTAAATAAGGGAATTACGATTACGCTTACCGATGAAAGAGAAAAATTGGAAGACGGTTCTTTCCGTTCAGAAGTTTTTCATTCTGAAGGTGGTTTGAAAGAATTTGTTGCCTACATCGATGGTAGCCGTGAATCTATTATGGAGCATGTGATCTTCATGGAAGGCGAAAGAGATGATATTCCTGTTGAGGTGGCAATGCGTTATAATACATCATTTAACGAAAATCTTCACTCTTACGTTAATAATATCAATACGCACGAAGGAGGTACTCACCTTGCAGGTTTCAGAAGAGCTTTAACAAGAACTTTAAAGAAATATGCTGATGAATTAGGACTTCCGGCAAAAGAAAAAGTAGAAATTACCGGTGATGACTTCCGTGAAGGACTTACAGCTGTAGTTTCTGTAAAAGTAATGGAACCTCAGTTTGAAGGACAAACCAAAACAAAATTAGGAAACTCTGAAGTTTCCGGTGCTGTTGATAAGATTGTAGGAGAAATGCTTACCAACTTCTTGGAAGAAAACCCTAACGAAGCTAAAATCATTGTTCAGAAAGTTGTTTTAGCAGCTAAAGCAAGACAAGCAGCTAAAAAGGCTAGAGAAATGGTTCAGAGAAAATCTCCAATGGGAGGTTCAGGTCTTCCAGGAAAACTATCTGACTGTTCATCCAAAGACCCAGCTGAATCTGAACTTTTCCTTGTAGAGGGAGATTCCGCAGGTGGAACAGCGAAGCAGGGTAGAGACAGACACTTCCAGGCTATTCTACCATTAAGAGGTAAGATTTTGAACGTAGAGAAGTCTATGCTTCATAAAGTGTATGATAACGAGGAAATCAGAAATATTTATACTGCACTTGGAGTTTCTGTAGGAACAGAAGAAGATAGCAAAGCTTTAAATATGGCAAAATTAAGATACCATAAAATTGTTATCATGACCGATGCCGATATTGATGGATCTCACATTTCTACATTGATCCTTACTTTCTTCTTCAGATATATGAAGGAACTTATTGAGAATGGATATATCTATATTGCTCAACCTCCTTTATACTTATTAAAGAAAGGGAACAAAAAAGTGTATGCTTATAACGAAAAAGAACGTGAAGAGTTTACTTTAGAAATGGCTCCGGATGGTAAAGGTGTAGAAGTACAGCGTTACAAAGGTCTTGGAGAAATGAATCCTGAACAGCTTTGGGAAACAACACTGAACCCTGAACACAGAATTCTGAAGCAGGTAACTATTGATAACGCAGTAGAAGCAGACAGTGTATTCTCTATGTTGATGGGGGATGAGGTACCTCCAAGAAGAGAGTTTATCGAGAAAAATGCGAAATATGCAAAAATTGATGCATAAACGTTTTTAAAAATATAATAAAAAAAGCTTCTAATTATTTAGAAGCTTTTTTTATATTTGGATAAACCAAAAAAACAATAATATGTTAACTCTTTTACAGACAGACCCTTATAATGGGACAGATGCAGTGTCTGGTGCAGCCGCTGCAGGATTAGGACTCGGAACAATGTTCTTCGGCCTGTTATGCTATATATTCTATGGATATTGCATGTACAAAATCTTCCAGAAAGCAGGAAGACAAGATGCCTGGGCAGCCTTTATTCCTATTTATAATACAATTGTACTATTAGAAATCGTGAAAAAACCCATTTGGTGGATCATTCTTTTCTTTATTCCACTGGTAAACATTTTTGCATGCTGGGTAGTGTATGACAGACTTGCTAAAGGGTTTTCCAAGGAAACGCCTCTGTACACAATTTTGATTCTTCTTTTTGGATTTATCTTTATTCCTGTACTGGGGCTTGGAAGCGATCAATTTGATAGTAAACTGGTTCCGAATGATTAAAAAGAAAGAAAAAAAACTAAAAGACTTCAGTATTGGAGTCTTTTTTTTATGAGCAAATTTCAGGATTGTAGAATTAATTGTACTTCTTCTTGTTATTAATTCTACAATATTTGAAATACATGAATCATATTTTATTCTATTTTTGAAATGCAGACAATATGAAGTTTTACCCTTCATAAAAACAGAATAAATATTCCTTCTCCAAAATAGAATGATTATAAATATTCTGTTCTAACTTTTCAGAAATAGAAAATGAAAAGTTGATAATGTGTTCATATCCTTATAAGTACATATGAAATTGTACTTTTTAAGTATTAGGTTGAAGGCTTCATATGTTGAAGCCTTTTATATTTTTTTTAACAGTTATTAAGATTTTATTATTTTTGTATAACTTTAATAACTATGATGAAAATATTAGTCTTGGAGGCTTTATCTACCGCCTCATTCTATTTCGGGCAGAGCGACCCTGCTTCTGCAATTTCTACGAATTCTCAAAATCAATAAAAACCGATGAAAATTAATGCTAAACTTACAGTAGCGGTGAGCTGCCTTGTATTTAATACATTTTTTGCACAGCATAAATTCCTCTCTCCACCTTTATTTGATGAAGCTGATCTAAAAAAAACGAATTCACTTATAGAAAAGGACGCCCCTGCTGAGATTCTCTACAATAGTGTTCGATATAATATCATGAATGATAATTCTTTGGAAAAAGAGTGGTATTCAAAAATTAAAATCTACGACAAAAAGCGCTCAGAAGATTGGCTTAATATAAACATCCCTCTTCTTACCGATGAATCGTTGAGTAAGTTTGAAGTGAGAATATATAACCTCTCCAATAATAAAGTCGAAAAAATAATAATTGATAAAAAAGAACAGTTAAAAGAGAATTTTACTGAAGGGGTAAATATTTATAAACTTGCTTTACCTAATATTTCAGACGGATCTGTAATAGAATACAGTTATAAAGTGACGAGTAATAATATCTCCAATCCGGTATATTTTCTGGAATACAATATTCCGGTTGTTTATCAGGAGTATAATTTGGAATATCCTGATGAGCCTATTACGTATTCTTTTAACAGCACAGGAAGTATTTTTAAACCAAAATACCATATTTCCACTACTGAGGATCGTTTAGGAGCTTTATATAATGTTTTCAGATTTGGATATGAGGATATGAAATCTATTCAGAAGGAAAAATATGTAAAAGACCTGAATAGATTCAGAGGGAAAATTAAACCTGAACTTAAAAGATTTTCAACCAAATATTTTACGTATAGTGAGTTCAAAGACTGGAACAACCTTGCAGACAAGCTTTATAGCTTTGATGACTTTGGAAGTTTTTTAAAAGGTAATGTGAAAGATATTCTTCCTGAGAATATTAAAACCTATTATGACCCTTTAGGAAGAGCAGATAAAATTTTCAATTTTGTCAAGGAAAATTATAGATGGAACGAGAAGACAGGAATAATGGCTTCCCAGAATTTAAGACAGCTTATCAAAACAAAATCTGGAAATAGTGCAGATATAAATCTTCTTTTGACTATGCTTTTGAGAGATGCCGGAATTGAAGCTAATCCTCTTCTGATTTCTACTGTTGATAATGGTATTCTGAATGTTATTTCACCTAATATCAATAATTTAAATTTTGTTTTGACATCCGTTAAAATTAATAATCAAATTTATTTTTATGATGCAACTTCATTTAATTCTAAGGTAAATATGCTACCAGAGAGGGATTGGAATGATTTCGGAATTTTATTGGAAGGAAAAAAAGGAACATCTCTGTCATTCTCTAATACCAATATCAGTAAAAAAGAGATGAATATCAAAGCCAGCTTAGACCTGGGAAATTCTTTAGTAAAAGGAATTTTCACACAAAAGGATAGCGGCATGTATGCAATTAACTCTTATGATGAATTTGATAGAAACAAAGATAAATATAAACAGGTGTTTCCGTCGCGATATAATATAGATGGGAAAAATGTGGAACCAAAACTCCTGGACAATGGTGATTTTGAAACTCAGATGGCATTTTCCGATTCTAACCTGATGGATGTAATAGGAGACAAAATCGTTATCAATCCAATCATGTTTTTAAATGCTGAAAAAGAATTGTTTGATCAGTCCCATGAAAGGAAATATCAGATTGATTTTATTTCGGCTTTTAATAAAGAAAAAAGAATAGAACTTGAAATTCCTGAAAATTATAAAGTGTTAAGCCTTCCGAAAGATAAAAAGATGGCTACGGATGATCAGGAAATATCTTTTTTATACAAGGTTGAAACACTTGGTAATAAAATAATAATTACCTCAAAAATAGGTATTGCCAGTCAAAATTACCCTAAAGAATACTATCCGTTTTTTAAACAAATCTGGAAAACGATTTCTGAAACGGAAAATCAGGTCATTAGTTTGGTAAAAAAATAATACAAAATTTTAATAATTTATTTAAAATTAGCAGTAATGATGAAAATACTAGTCTTGGGGGCTTTATCTGCCGCCTCATTCTATTTTGCACAGAGCTATCCTGCCTCTGCAATTCCTGAAAATTTAAAGAAAAATGCTAATCTGGTAGTCAGAAAAGATCTGACCACTGTGAACATTCATAAGATTGATGATATAAAATATCAGATTAATACGGTAAAAACTGTTTTAAATAAAGATGGTGATGATAAAGCAGTTGCCTATATCCCCTATGATAAAGGAAACAGTATCTCTGATGTGAAAGTTACCATCTATAATGAAGCAGGAAAGAAAATAAAAAGTTTTTCAAAATCAGATTTTGGTGATTTTGCCAATAACCGTCACGGAATTTTTTATTCTGACAGCAGAATTATGGTTTTTAACTATACTCCAACGGAATATCCTTATACAGTAGATTTCTCTTATCAGATATCAGATAAAAATACGGTTTTTATTCCTGATTTTGTACCTTTCTTTTCTACCAATACCTCTTTGGAAGAAGCGGAATTTAAAATTATCAACACCTCCGGGATAGAGCTTAGAACGAAAACGTATCCGTCAAAGTTCAATTATGCATCAGTTGCAGAAAGTGGGAGTGCCAATGAAAAAGTATTTACCTACAAAAACGTTCCCGCCATTGATGATATTTCTTTAATTCCACAACCTGCCAAAATTTTACCGAAAGTAAGTTTCTCTCTGGCGAAATTTAATCTTGCAGGAAAACAGGGTACTTTGACGAACTGGACAGATTTTGGAACATGGTACTACAATAACCTTATAGAACCTGTTGCCGTTTCTACTCCGGCTATCAAATCTGAGATAGCATCGCTGAACTTACAAGGATCTGTAGAAGATAAAGTAAAGACGATTTATCAGTATATGCAGAATAAGACCAGATACATCTACGTAGGGTTGGGAATTGGCGGATGGCTTCCAATGCTTCCTGATGAAGTGGACAAAAAAGGCTACGGAGACTGTAAAGGACTTACCAATTATATGAAAACTCTTCTTGATGAAGCAGGAGTGCCTTCTTATTATTGTGTTATTAATTCCGGAGCTTCCCAGATATCTTTTGATCCGGATTTCCCAAGAATGGGAGGGAACCATGCTATTTTAATGGTACCTACAGAAAAAGGGAATATCTGGCTTGAGAATACATCCCAACAAATTGCATTCAACCACCTGGGGTACAGCACAACAGACCGAAATGTACTTTCAGTAAAGAAAACGGGGATAGAACTCATCAATACTCCTGTATATTCTGCCGAACAGAATAAAGAAAAACAGACCCTGAAAATCAAAGTAGGAGAGGATAACAGTATTCAGGGTGAAGGAAGTTTTCATTACACAGGATACCAGTATGATTATAATTTAGCATTTACCGGTTTAAGTCCCAAAGAAAGAAATGATGCTTTAAAAAGATCTTTGGATATTTTGAACTTTGAAAAAGTAGAAATGAAAAATTTTGTCAATAATAGAGACAATGCTTTCATAACCTATGATATTGATTTTAAAGCCAGCCATTATGCTAAAAAAGTAGGAAACAGTTTACTATTCAGAGCGGTTCCTATATACAATGATGCCATCCATAAAACGGACGAAAGCCGTGAACTTCCTTTTGAAATCGGACAATCTTATGAGGATGAATATGAAATCAGTTTCAGCCTTCCCAATGGATATAAAGTAGAAGAGACTCCTGAAAATATCAACCTTAAATCTGAATATGGTTTCTATACCTTAAATTTTGTAAAGAATGGAGAGGGAATCATCGTGAAAAGAAAAATACAAATCAATAAAGGAGCTTATCCCAAAGAAAAATATAACGAATATGTAAACTTCATAAAGAAAACAATAAACATGGACAATTCAAAAATTTTAATTACAAAGGCATAATGATGAAAAAAATAGTATTGTTATTGGTTTGTTCTACAAACCTTATATGTATTAAAGCACAAAAGCATGAATTTTTAGAGGCTCCAAAATTTTCAGAAGCAGATTTATCCAAAGTTAAATCTTTACTGGATGAAAATGCACCCGCTGAAGTTTTGTACAGATCTATACATTTCAGAGTAGATGCCTCTACAGGCGATCTACACAGAGAATATATTTACAGAGTAAAAATTTACAAAAAAGATAATGCAGAAGACTTATTAAATGTAGAAGTTCCTCTTTATACAGGAGTTAATGAACATGAATCATTAACTAAATTCAAGGCATTTACCTATAATCTGGAAGGTGGAAAGGCTGTACCGGTAAAGGTTGAAAAAAGCTCTAAATATAAAAGCAAGGAAAATAAAAATACTACGGTTAACAAATTTGCTTTTCCTAATGTGAAAGACGGATCGGTATTAGAATATCAGTATGAAGTGATCACACCGTTTGCGTTTCTTTATACGATTCCTGAAATCGTTATTGAGCTGGATACTCCCTCACTTTACACAGAATATGTTATGGATACTCCCGTGAGTATTTCTTATAATATTAACTATACCGGAAGTCTTACTCCTAAATATAATGAAGTTTCTGACAGAACATTATATGGTGCCCAATATAGAACATACAGATTTGGTTTTGAAAATTTGAAAGGTTTTAAAGCGGAGAAGTTCGTGAGAAATAGCAGAAACTTTCGTACAAAAATCAGTGCTGAGCTTAATTCCACCAATTTTGGGGAACTTAAATTATACTCATCTTCCTGGGAACAGATTAAGAAAAGACTCTATGATAATAATGATTTCGGAGGTGAGCTTAAAAAAACAAAACTGGCGAAAGAAAATATGCCGGCGGGAATAGCTGATATGAAAACTGACCTTGAAAAAGCAAATGCCATATTCAGATATGTTCAGAAAACATTTACATGGAATAAAGATAAAGGAATCTATACGGAAGACGGTATCAAAAAACTGATTGAAAGCAAAACAGGTAATGCTGCAGAAATTAACCTGTTCTTAATAATGCTTCTTCGTGAAGCAAATATTAAAGCAGATCCATTACTTATTTCAACCGTAGAGAACGGTCTGATTAATATTGTATCTCCCAACGTTACCAACACAAATTTTGTTTTAGCAGCTGTAGAAACTGCAGGAGGTATTCAAATCTTTGATGCTACTTCAAAACAATCTTCCATGAATGAACTTCCTCTGAGAGACTGGAACCAATTTGGTATTTTGCTGGGTAAGGAGAAAGCTGTTCAACTTCAGATGGTAAATACTAAACCTGGAAATACTTACCTTACCGTAAATGCGAAAATTAATGAAGATGGCAGCGTTTCCGGTGCTTATTCTGACAGAGATACCGGTGTGTTTGCAATGTATGTGAAGGATGATTATGATGAAAACCCTGAAAAATATAAAAAACAGTATAAAGAGAATTTCTCAATGGATTTCACGGATATCGATTCAAAAGTATTGGAGAACGGCGAGTTTGAAAGCAGCATGAAGTTTTCTTCAACGAATCTTATTGACAAGGTAGGAAAGAAAATGATCATTAATCCAATGTTGTTTTTAAATAAGAATTCCAATGAATTTGATCAGACAGAAGCCAGACAATTTCCTATCGATTTTGGGGCACCTAGTACCAAAATAAAAAAGGTGATTCTTGAAATCCCTGAAGGATATGTGATTGAGGAAATGCCTAAAGAGAAAAAAATTGTTACAGAAGATAAAGAAATAGAATACAACTATTCTGTAAAACAAATAGGAAATAAACTGGAGGTTACCACTACCTCAAAAATTAGCAGTTCAGATTATCCGAAAGAATATTATCCTGCATTTAAACAAATCTGGGGAGTCGCTTCAAAATTTGAAAATCAGGTGATCAGCCTTGTTAAAAAGTAATGTTTGGCAGGAGTTAAACAAAAAAATAAAATTTTTTCAAAAACCATTCATCTTTTGAATGGTTTTTGTATTTGATACCCCAAAAATAAAATTATGAAAAATACGATTGCTGTTATAGCATTATCTTCTTTCTTAGCAGTTGCCGCCTGTAAAAAAAATGAAACGGCGGCAAAAGCAGAGAATATAGAAAACAAAAAAAGTGAAGAATTTGTAGTAGACTCTGTAAAAGTAAGTGACTCTACAAAAATTACAGACTCTTTAAAAGTGAGCTACACTTCAAAGCTGTTGGTTTTTCCTACTTTAAAAGATAAAAAGCTACTGGACAGCATCTATTTCCAGAATGAAAAAATTAAAGATTTCTCCAAAACCGGTCTTCAGGCTTATCTGGATAGTGAAAAGAATAGTTATTTCAACTCTGTCAAAAAAGATAATAAAGACTGGGCTTCAGACGTTACTTATGCTCAAAACTGGTATTCAAGCTCCCATATGAATCTTATTTCTAATATAAACGGCTATATGCATATCCAATATGTAGGAAGCGGATATGAAGGAGGAGCGCATGATAACTACGGATTTTCCGAAAGGGTTTTTGATCTTAAAAACAGCAAAAAATTAGAATTAAAAGATATTACTTCATTGCCTAAAAATAAGATTGAAACCATTCTGATGAAAAATATTGATAAAATTAACAGCGGAACAATGGATGGAGATGGAGAAGTGAAAAACTCAGAAATGCTTTTAGTGGATAAAATTCCGGCCTCTGATAATTTTTATTTTGATGATAAAAACCTGTATTTTCACTATAGTCCCTATGAAATTGCCGCTTTTGCCGCCGGAGACATTACAATTCCTGTTTCATGGGAAGACCTGAAAGGCACTTTAAATGCAGAATTTAAAGAAAGAATGAAAATTAAGTAAATTAATGCTTCCAGTTCTGGAAGCATTTTTTAATTTTGTGGCAATGGACAAAGTAGCTTTTATTATCAATCCTTTTTCGGCCAAAAAAAATTATCAGCCGTTTTTGAACGAACTTAAAGCAAAGGTTAATGATCCTTTGTATTATGTTTCAGAATCTATTGTCGGAACCGATGAATTTATTCAGGCTCATTTCGAACAGGTAGATATTTTTGTGGCGATAGGAGGAGATGGTACCATTTCTACAGTAGCCAAAAACCTTATTAATACAAACAAAATTCTGGCTATTTTTCCGGCAGGTTCTGGAAACGGATTTTCCAATGAAACACGATTCAGTAAAAATCTTGATGAACTGTTAGAGAAAATAAAAGTTAAAAACTCCAGAAAGATTGATACTTTTACTGTAAACGACAGGCTTTCCATCAATGTTTCAGGAACTGGATTTGACGGTAAAGTGGTGAAAGAGTTTGAAAAAACAAGCCGTGGATTCAAAAACTATATTAAGGTTTCCCTGAAAACATTCTTCAATTATAAGCCCATCAAAGTAAAGTTTGATGATGAAAAATATCAACAGTACAACGGCCGTTATCTGATGATGAACATTGCCAATACGCGTCAGTTTGGGAACAATGCTTACATTGCACCAAAAGCCAGTAAAAGTGACGGTTTGGTGGATATGGTTTTGGTGAAAAAATTTCCACTGACCTATTCTGCACTGTTTGCTTTCAGAATGTTTACCAAAAGACTGAAAGATGATGAATATGTGACCTACCTTCCAGTCTCTGAAATAACATTTAAAGTGAATACCAAGAACTGGCATCTGGATGGTGAATTTAATAAAATCAAATCACCGGTTCATGTTAAAGTACAGCCAGCGAGTTTGAATATTTTGGTGTAAGGTACAGGTGCTGGTTATTTTTGTTGCTAGTTATTTTTGTTGCTGGTTCTATTAGGTTGTCATTATCTTGGCTCTTGAATCTTGGTTCTGTATCAAAATTCACCATTCACTTGCGAAGCAAAATTCACTATTGACATCATTTCTAATCCTTACCACCTAATCCCTATTACCTAACATCTGCCTAATTACAGCCTGCGAGTTTGAATATTTTGTTGTAGGGTACAGGTTGCTGGTTATTTTTGTTGCTGGTTCTATTAGGTTGTCATTATCTTGGCTCTTGGCTCTTGAATCTTGGTTCTGTATCAAAATTCACCATTCACTTGCAAAGCAAAATTCACTATTGACATCATTTCTAATCCCTGCCACCTAATCCCTATTACCTAACATCTGCTACCTTCTTACATCTCCAGTTTTTTCTCAACTTCAGCCGGATGATCCAGGCAGTACTGAAGCTGTTCTTTGTCGAGCTGTTTTTCCCAGTTGGCAACCACTACGGTGGCTACAGAATTTCCGATAACATTTGTTAAAGCCCTGCATTCACTCATGAATTTGTCGATTCCAAGAATTAAAGTCATTCCTGCAATCGGAATTTCAGGAACAACTGCCAGAGTTGCTGCCAGAGTAACAAATCCTGCACCTGTAACTCCTGCTGCACCTTTTGAACTTAACATAGCGACCAAAAGAAGCATCAGCTGTTTTTCAATAGGAAGATGAATATTTAATGCCTGGGCAATAAAGAGAGAGGCAAGCGTCATGTAGATATTGGTTCCATCAAGATTGAAAGAATAACCGGTAGGAACCACAAGACCTACAATTGCCCGCGAGCAGCCTGCTTTTTCAAGTTTTTCCATAATACCCGGCAAGGCAGATTCTGATGAACTTGTCCCTAAAACGAGAAGAAGTTCCTCTTTAAGGTAGAAAAGGAGTTTGAAAATATTAAATCCGTTATACCATGCTACTGCTCCTAATACCAGAACAACAAAAAGAATAGACGTGATATAGAATGTACCCACCAGAAATATAAGGTTGAGTACAGAATGAAGTCCGTATTTTCCAATCGTGAAAGCCATTGCTCCGAAAGCGCCTATTGGGGCAAGTTTCATAAGCATGTGGACAATTTTAAATACTGGAGTCGATAAATCTTGTAGAAAATCGGTTACTTTCTGGCTTTTTTCTTTTGTCAGAACCAAAGCGACCCCCATTAAAATAGCAACCAAAAGAACCTGGAGAATATTTTCACCTACCAATGGACTGAATAAAGTCTCCGGAATAATATTCATAATAAACCCTGTGAGCGTTGACTCATGAGCTTGTGTTTGGTATTGCGAAACATCACCTGAGAGTGTAGATGGATCAATATTCAAACCATGACCAGGTTGTAAAATATTTCCTACCAATAATCCGATGATAAGAGCAAGGGTTGAAAATGTGAAAAAATAAATCATTGCTTTGATAGCAATTCTTCCCACTTTTTTCAAATCGGTCATGTGGGCAATTCCCAAAGTAAGGGTAATGAAAATTACCGGAGCGATAATCATTTTTACCAATTTGATGAATCCGTCTCCTAAAGGTTTCATCTTTTCTCCCAATTCAGGATAAAATTTTCCCAGAAGAATACCCGCAACAATGGCTATAATTACTTGGAAATAAAGCTGATTGTGTATTTTTTTTGCTTTCAAAGAACAGTCGTTTTGTTTTTTTAAGGGCGAAAATTAAGAAAATTTATCTGAAAACATGACAAAAGTCATTGAAAAGAATCTTCTGAGCAGGCTTTATAGGCAAAAAACTCCGGCTTCATTTCTAAAAGACAATTATCCCTTTAGAAATGAAGCCGGAGCCCTATTTAGTTTTAACGGATTGTAAAATGATAATTATTCTATTGCTACAGAATCATCGCCACGACCGTCTGCCACTGCGTGAATATTTCCGTTGTCATCAAGAACAATCATTTCTGTTTTACCAATGTATTTTGTCTTTTCAATGATGTAATTCTTACTTTTCAGCTCAGAAATGGTACTTTCGGGGAAATTATTTTCCACAGTGATGGTTTCCGGCAGCCACTGATGGTGAAACTTTGGAGCATTCACTGAAATATTGGCATTCAGTTTAAAATCCACCACATTCACAATAGATTGATACACTGAAGTTGGGATTGTAGTTCCTCCTGGTGTTCCCACAACCATATAAGGTTTTCCGTTTTTAAGAATAATCGTTGGGGTCATAGAAGAAAGCATTCTCTTGTTGGGCTGTATTGAATTGGCTTCACCCCCTACAGCTCCGAACATATTCGGTACACCCGGTTTGATGGAGAAATCATCCATTTCGTTATTTAAAAAGAATCCTGCCCCTGAAACAAGTACTTTACTTCCATAATAACCGTTAAGAGTTGTGGTTACAGAAGCAGCATTTCCATCCTTGTCCAATACGGAAATATGAGTAGTCTGCATAGATTCTTTAGGTTGTTCTATGATTTTACCCACTTCTGCACTTGGAGTTGCTTTATCAAAACTAAAGCTTTTCCATCTGCCTTTCAGGTATTCGTCAGAGATCAGATAAGACGTTTTATCCTGAATAAAATCAGGGTCTCCCATATATTCTGCTCTGTCTGCATAAGCCCGGCGTTCTGCTTCAGTCATAATCTGGACCGCTTTTGTAGAGTTTTGCTGGTATTTTTCAAGATTTTCAAAACTTGCCATTCTTAGCATCTGGGCAAGAAGAACCCCACCACTCGAAGGTAAAGGCATCGTAACGACATTGTTTCCTTTATAATCAAATTCCAGGGCTTTTCTTTCAGCAACCTTGTAATTTTTAAGATCTTCCAGTGTGATAATTCCATTTCCTCTTTTCATTTCGGCAATCAAAAGATCAGCAGTTTTTCCTTCATAAAAGCCTTTAGCTCCCAATTTCTGGATCAGTTTCAATGTTTCAGCTAAGTCTTTTTGAACCAAAAGATCTCCAGCTTTCCATGGAGCATCCTTTACAAAAATGATGGAAGATTTATTGTGTTTCTGGAATTTTTCTCTTTGGTTATTCAGCATTTCTGCTTCCTTATCCGTAATGGCAAATCCTTTTTCCGCCAGATCAATTGCGGGTTGGATAATTTTTTCCATAGGAAGCTTACAGTATTTCAGGGTAGCAAAGAATCCTGCCACACTTCCGGGAATACCTACCGCCAGTCTTCCGTTTTGGGAGAGGTCAGTATCTGCTTTTCCTTTTTTGTCGATGTACATGTCTCTGGAAGCCTTTTTCGGAGCTGTTTCTCTGTAATCCAATGTGAATTTTTCCCCATTACTTTTTACACCCACCAGGAAACCACCACCACCAATGTTTCCTGCCTGAGGATACACAACAGCAAGAGCGTATTGTGTAGCTGTTACAGCATCGTAGGCATTTCCGCCCATCTTTAAGATTTTAGCTCCCGCTTCACTGGCTAATGGGTGTGCAGACACTACAACACCTTTATTTTTTACCTGTACTTCTTTAATAATATTGATATCTGTAAATTGAGCCCAGCTAAGCTGTGCCGCCAAAAGCATCGAAGCAATTAAAATCTTCTTCATATGATTGTTTTTTCTTACAACAAAATTATTGAATTTTAAGTTAATGTCAGCTTTTGATGATTGTATTTGATTATTTCTATTGTTGAGGAGAATTTTGACTGGCTATCAGTACCTTCTCCCTGAGAAATGTTTTTAAATCCACCTTTTTTATTATGGTTGGCATGTTTTTTTTACTTTTGTACAATTCTAAAAAAATCTGAAAATGGAATCCTATACGGAAAGAATACTGATTACAGGTGCCTTGGGACAAATTGGTACCGAACTTACGAACAGACTTGTTGAAATCCACGGAGCGGAAAACGTTGTTGCTTCAGGATTGGACAGATGGCAGGAAGGAATTACTTCTGCCGGACACTATGAAAGAATGGATGTTACCAATACACAATTGGTAAGACAGGTAATTCATGATTATGAAATCACTACAGTGTATCACCTGGCTTCACTTTTATCCGGAACTTCTGAAAAGCAGCCTATTTTTGCGTGGAAACTGAATCTTGAACCATTGCTTCATTTTTGTGAAATGGCGAAAGAAGGGCTTCTTAAAAAGATCTTCTGGCCAAGTTCTATCGCTGTTTTTGGAAAAGGAATTCCAAAGCATGAGGTAGGACAGGATGTCGTGTTGAACCCTACAACTGTTTACGGAATCTCTAAAATGGCAGGGGAGAAGTGGTGCGAATACTATTTCGATAAATATGGGGTAGATGTAAGAAGTATCAGATATCCTGGATTGATCTCCTGGAAAACTCCAGCGGGAGGTGGAACTACCGATTATGCCGTTGAGATTTTTTACAAAGCTATTGAAGAAGGAAAATATACAAGTTTCATTTCTGAAAATACCGGAATGCCGATGTTGTATATGGATGATGCCATCAATGCTACTCTGAAATTAATGGATGCTCCAAAAGAAAGTTTAACAGTTCGTTCTTCTTATAATTTGGGCGGAATGTCATTTACTCCAAAAGAACTGGCAGAAGAAATCAAGAAAGAAATTCCGGATTTTGCAATTGATTATAACCCGGATTTCAGACAGGCAATTGCAGATTCTTGGCCTGCTTCTATTGATGATTCAGTCGCTAAAAAAGACTGGGGTCTGACGTATGATTTCGGAATTTCTGAAATGACAAAGGACATGATTAAGAATTTGAAAGTAAAATTAGGAAAGAATTAATTATATAAAGTAATACTTTAATTAGTTTTATTTTTAACATCTGATTTTTAATATTTTATAGAATTTATATAAACTTTAATTTAAATGGTATTATTGACTTTTAACATCACTTGTATTGAGGCTGAAGTAAAAAAAGGCTCTTCTATTACCGATGATGAGAGATTGAAAATCATAGAAAATAATACCAGAGCAATTCTTAGAATTTTAGATATTCATGATATCAAATCAAGTTTTTTTGTAGAGGTTTCTCTCATCGAAAAACTTCAGAATTTAATAAAAGCAATTTCATCCAAAGGGCATGAAATTGCTTTTTATAATAAAGGATCAAATCCGGAAGAAATTGAAAATGCCAAGAAGAATATTCAGGATCTTCTGGAAAAACAGATTAGAGGAATTCGTCAGAAAGATGTAAAAGTTTCACAGGAAATTTTGAAGCTGATGGAATTTAATTATGTTTCCAATATCGATAATGCCAATATTCTTTTTCCTTTCAAAAGACTCAAAAGAGATACGGTAATTACAGAAGAGGACGGATTGAGTATTGTTCCGGAAAGTATCTCTCCTTACAGCCAGCTGCCCTATAATGATTTTGTATTTCAGATTTTGCCAATGAAGTATTATCAGAATATGGTGCTGGAAACTTTGCAGAACGAAGAGTTTGTTTTGATTTATCTCAATACATGGCAGTTTACAGATTTCAAGAAATACCGTTTTGCTATTCCTTTTTACCGAAGCTTATTTTCGGGCAAAAAAATGGAGGACAAATTAGATGCCCTCCTTACTTTTCTCAATGACAGGGAAATGGCTACTTCCCGTATGAAAGATTATATTTTTTAGGTTGCAGGTGATAGGTTGCAGGGATTAGGGAGAATTCAAGGTTCAAAGTTTAAAGTTCAAAGTTTAAAGTTTAAGGTTGTGTAGCCAGCAACTAGTAAACTTGAAACAAAAGAAACCCACAACTCGTAACCAAAACAACCAGCAACCAAACAACGAGCAACTAATAACTCGCATCCCGAAACCCATACTCTAGCTTAGCTCAAAAAGAGTGATTTCTGGCAATACACCCACTCTTCCCGGATATCCTAATACGCCAAATCCTCTGTTTACGTACAGTAATTTTCCTTCGCTTTCATATAAGTCGGCCCATTTTGGGTATTTGTATTGTACCGGAGACCATTTTACGTTTTTAAGATCCAGTCCAAACTGCATTCCATGGGTATGTCCTGAAAGGGTTAAATGGATGTTTCCAGGGTGTTTTTTTACCACGTAATCAAAATGGGTAGGGTCGTGGCTCATTAATATTTTAGTGGCAGATTCCGGTACGCCTTTTAACGCATCATCTATTCTTCCGAATTGAGGGAATGGTTTCAGTCCCCAGTTCTCAACCCCCAGAATATAGAGTTTATCTCCATTTTTCTCAATGACTCTATGCTCATTTCTCAGCATGTCAAAACCAGCCTGCTTTTCATAGCCAATCAATGTCTCAAGGTTTTCTTTTTTAGCAGCACGGGATTCCCAGGTTACATAATCTCCGTAATCGTGGTTTCCTAAAACGGCAAATTTGCCATCTTTAGCCTGAATTTTTGAAAACAAAGGAATGAATGGCTTGAATTCATCCGCAACATTATTTACCATGTCTCCGGTAAATAATACAAGGTCGGGCTTCTGTTCATTGATCAGGTCGATAGCATGTTGTAATTTGTTTGGGTCTGAGAAGCTTCCGCTGTGAACGTCAGAAATTTGAATGATTTTGTAGCCTTTGAAACTTTTTGGGAGATTGGCAAAATTTACTCTTACCCTTCTTACTGTATGCCTGTATTTCCCAAACGTAATTCCGTCAATGAAAAGAGCTGAAAGTACCCCGCTCATTCCCAGTCCTACCAGACTCAGGAACTTCCTTCTTTCCGGGAAGAAATTTTCAGTGGGTTTGGCAAAGCCAATCAGATAGCCTCCGGTTCTGATGATATCATCAATTAATAAAAACAGGACCACGAAAATTTTAGGAAGGATGAAAATTAAAAATAATGAAATCATGATCTGAGTCCTTACCATACTTCGGTCTGATCGTTGGTAATGATTGACTTCATAGGCGAAAATTCCATATACGGCTAACGATATTACCCAATATCCGGTTCTGATCCAGAAATTATCGGTAAGCGTTCTGACAGCCTGATAAATATACACTTCCAAAAAAAGGAAGATTCCGGCGATGATTAAAAGGTTCTTTTGCATGTTCTGATCAAAAAAAGCACAAAGAATAACTTCCCTGTGCTTTATATTTTTTGTTTATTAAATATTTTTAAGGAAATCTGTAAACGATAGCATTGATGTTCATTCCGGCTCCTACCGAAGTCATCACAATGTTACCTTTTTCTTTAAACGATTGACCCTCCATTTTTCCTTTAATTATTATATCATACATGGTAGGAATTGTTGCTACTGAAGTATTTCCAAGATCCTGGATCGTCATAGGAGAGATCGCATGATCGTATTCTTTTACGTCATAAAGCCTGTGAAGTCTTTCAATCATGGCGTAATCCATTTTAGCATTGGCCTGGTGAATTAAGATTTTATCTATATCTTCAATAGAAAGACCTGCATCAGTAATGGTGTCCTTGATAGCATCCGGTACGTTTTTAAGAGCGTATTCGTAAATCTTTCTTCCTAACATTCTTACATAAAGACGCTTTTGATCTGCTTCTTTATTGATAGAAGGTTGATTTTCAAGGTAGTTTAATTCCGGTCCATTATCACAGATCGTGTTGTGGGCAATAATTCCTACATTCTCTTCGTCAGTTGCTTTTACCACTACCGCTCCGGCACCATCGGCAAAAATCATTCTGTTTCTGTCATATGGATCAGTCACTCTGCTTAATGTTTCAGCTCCGATGACAAGAATTGTTTTTGCTACTTTAGCTTTAATTAAATTATCAGATAAAATCATTGCTTCTACCCATCCCGGACATCCGAAAACCATGTCATAGGTTACGCATTTTCTGTTTTTGATCCCCAGTTTATTCTTTACTCTGGCTGCCATTGTTGGCATAAAATCAGCATATCCGTTTTCGGTAACTTCCCCGAAATTGCTTGCATAGATGATATAATCCAATTCTTCGCCGTCTACTTTGGCATCCTCAAGGGCAATTTTTGCAGCTTCATAACCGATTTGAGAGTTGGAAAGATCATCCTCAATGAATCTCCTGTTTTCGATTTCTGTAATTTCTACAAATTTCGCAATGGTCTCTTCCACAGGCTTTTCAATCTTTACTCCGTCTTCAGTATAGAACTCGGAATTCATAAAGTAATCTCTACCAATAACTCTGTTCGGAATATAAGATCCAGAGCCAATAATGATCGTATTAGGCATTCGTTTATATGATTTTTTTAAAGATGCAAAGTTAATAATTAATATTAATAACGGAGAATTAAAAATATTATTAAATTTGCAAAAATTGTACTTTACAATCTATGAAAAACAATTCATCCTTAAAAGGCTTACTTATTGCAGCTGTGGCGTTTATCGTTGCCTTTGGGATCTACTTCCTTTTTTTAGCCAAGAAGAATTATTATGTTGTAGATAATCCTACCCCGAATACGTATTACTTTAAGATCAATAACGGGTCTGAAGGCATTATTTCTGCGGGACAGTTTGTGCATGTGGATTTGAATAAGGGGAAAAACTCTATTCAGGTTTTTGATCAGAACAAAAAAATGCTTTATGATTCTGCATTTGAAGTGAATAAAATTCGGGGTCTGATTAATATCACTCATCAGGATTACTACGTAAATGATCAGTATTACGGATATAATCTTAAAAAAGATTCGTTACTGGCAAACCTTGATAAAACAGTTATTGACGGAAAGGATTATTACGGAGGAGCGAAACGCTTCAATAAGCTTTACACAGAAGATTTTTATTACAATGTAGATGAAGACTATGACAAAGTGATCAAAAATATCCAGAAAGTGGAATCACGATCTAAAATCTTCAGAAAGCAGGATTACCTAAATTATTATAAAGAATATTACAAGTTTTAAGTTTTGACAAAAGATATCACCAAAGTTACTCCCTACAATTCAGAGGCTACAAAAAAAAGCCAGGTAGAGGATATGTTCGACAATATTGCGCCGAAGTATGACCTTCTGAACCGTGTTTTATCCATGAAAATTGATATTTTGTGGAGAAATAAACTGGTAAAATGGATGAAAAATGATAATCCGCAGGAAGTGCTGGATGTGGCTACAGGAACGGGAGACCTGGCAATTACGATTGAAAAAGGAACCGGTTCTAAAGTAGTTGGATTAGATTTATCACAACAAATGCTGAATGTTGGCGTTATTAAAATAAAAAAACTTAAATTAGACGGCAAAATTTCCATGCAAAAAGGAGATGCTGAAAATTTACCTTTCGAGGATAATAGATTTGATGCTGTTTCCGTTGCATTTGGAGTAAGGAATTTTGAAAACCTTACCAAAGGTTTGGCAGAGTTAAGAAGAGTAGTTAAAGATAACAAAAGTGTTTATATACTGGAGTTTTCAAAGGTTGAGGGTTTCATGGGACCATTTTATATGTTTTACTTTAAAAATATATTACCTGCCATTGGCAGACTGGTTTCTAAGGATAATAGGGCGTATACATACCTTCCGGATTCTGTAAATGCTTTTCCTTTCGGGGAGAAGATGAAGCAAATTCTTTTAGATACGGGATTTAAGAAAGTTGAATATAAAAAATTAAGTTTAGGTATAGCCACAATTTATAAAGCAACAAAGTAACCTATGAATAAATTTCTATTAAAAGCACTGGTTTTAACCTCAGTAAATGTTGCCGTTTTTGCAAACGCGCAATTCAGAACCCGAAACAAAATGGATAAGTTGGAAGATTTCGACGAGCAGAAATTCAGTTGGGGGTTTTATTTGAACGGGAACAGACTGGATTACCGCATTGTTTTGCATCCGAAATATGGGATGAATGATAATGAAAACCTTGTTACCTCCAAGGAAAGTTATAGTTTCGGTGCCGGGCTTATTGCAAAATGGAGACTGAATGACTATCTTGATGTAAGAATAGAACCAGGTTTACAGTTTGCACAAAGACAGTTGACTTTTAATACTCAATCCAATGACATTTATGCAGGTGGATCTTTAACGAATCCTCCTTTTATGCCATTCCCTTTACAGGAAAAGGATAAAGTAAGAGAAATTAAATCTACATTGATCGATATTCCGGTACTTTTGGAACTTCACGGACAAAGATGGTACAATTCAAGACCTTATGTGGCAGCAGGGGTAAACTATGTGGTGAACCTTCAGTCTAACGCAACTTCTACAGATGATAACATGCAGGGGATTTACAGATCTACCACTCACAACTTCGCATGGTCTGCAGAAATGGGAATTCAGTTTTATTTCAACAAATTTAAACTGACTCCTGCCGTAAGAGGAACATTCTTCATGAACAATGAGAAGGTGGCAGATAACGCTACTACACCTCCTTACTGGTCATCTGCTATTTCTACATTGCAGACAAGAGCGGTAATGTTCGTTCTGAAATTTGAATAAAAAAATATTTCATTGAAAAATACACAGGAGGTGCGCTGGCGCCTCCTTTTTTGTTTGTATTTCAAAATATAGAGCGTTTTATTTTTGTTAGTGCTATTATTTTTTTATTTTTGCTTTTAGTTAGAATATACAAACCTGAAATGCTTCAAGATTTAGAAAACAATTTTTCAGAATTAGAGAGAAAGATTTCGACTCTGCAAAAGAACTATAAAAATCTTACGGAAAATTTAAGAGAATTAAATATTGAGCATGAAGACTTGAAGAAGAAGTATGATGAGGAAAGAAGAAAGAATCAGGTATTAGCAGAAGAACAAAAAAATATAAAACTTTATTCAGCAATATCAGGAAATCCTGAACACAATAGATTAATGAAGAACCATATCAACAGATTGGTGAAAGAAATTGATTTCTGTATTGCTCAGCTTCAAAACAGTGGATTATAATGGAGGTAAGGAGAATAACCGTCAACATTGCAGGAAGAGTGTATCCGCTGAACGTACCGGCAGCAGAGGAAGAAACTTTGCGTAAAGTAGGGAAGCAGATCGAGAATATGATTAAAGATTTTGAACAAAACTTCGATGTAAGAGATAAACAGGATGCTTTGGCTATGTGTGCCCTTAAACTGGGAACCAATGCAGAAGTAGTTTCTCTTAACTACGAGAAAAATATTAATTCAACCAACGAGAGGTTAACGCAGATTAATCAGTCGTTGAATGAAATCGGGAAATAGATTTTTTTTCCTGAAAAATTACTGCCTACAATAATTCTAACACATTAAAGGTAAACTCAACGCTAAACAATTACCGAACAAATGTCCATCGAATGGCGTGCCGGACTTCCGGATTACAGACAGTGGAAATCAGTTCAAATCGTGTTGATTAGGAGTTTACTCTCAATCTCTGGATTATTGTAGGCTTTTTTTATGTAAAGAATATGAATACAATTAAAACTCAATATATATTATGATAGAAGTTATAGTCGGTGTTGTTTGTTTAGTAATCGGAGCCGTGGTAGGAATGTTTTTTTCCAGAAGTTCTCTGAATACTAAAGCAAAATTCATCATAGATGATGCCAAGAAAAATGCCGAAAACCTTATAGAAAAAGCTAACGTACAGGCTGAATCCATAAAGAAAGAAAAGAACCTTCAGGCTAAAGAAAAGTTCCTGGAACTGAAATCACAGCATGATGCAGATATTCAGTCCCGTGAAAAGAAAATGCAGGAAGTTGAAAAGAGAACGAAAGACAAAGAGCATAAGCTGAATGATGAACTTAGCAAGACTGGAAAGCTTGAAAAAGATCTAGACAAGCAAATTGCAGATTACGCTAAGAAGAATGAAATTCTGGAAAGAAAACAGCAGGAGTTAGATACAGCTACTGCTAAGAAAGTAGAAATACTTGAAAAAATCTCGAATTATACAGCAGATGAAGCGAAAGCAGAATTGGTAGAAACCATGAGAGCTGAAGCTAAAACAAGAGCTCAGGCGCACGTTCAGAGCATCATGGAAGAAGCTCAGATGAATGCTAAAAATGAAGCGAGAAAAATCGTTATCCAAACAATTCAGAGAATCGGAACTGAGCAGGCTATCGAAAATTCAGTATCCGTTTTCAATATCGAATCTGATGAGGTAAAAGGTAGAATTATCGGTAGAGAAGGTAGAAATATCCGTGCTTTAGAAGCGGTAACAGGAGTAGAAATTATTGTTGATGATACTCCGGAAGCCATTCTTCTTTCATGCTTTGACCCTGTAAGAAGAGAGATTGCAAGATTATCCCTTCACAGATTGGTAACCGATGGTAGAATTCACCCGGCAAGAATTGAAGAAGTAGTAGAAAAAACAAGAAAACAGATCGAGGAGGAAATCATTGAAGTAGGTAAGAGAACCATCATTGATTTAGGAATCCACGGATTACACCCTGAATTGATCAAAATTGTAGGAAGAATGAAGTACCGTTCTTCTTATGGACAAAACTTACTACAGCACTCGAGAGAAGTAGCAAATATTGCTGCGACAATGGCTGCTGAGTTAGGATTAAACGTAAAATTAGCAAAAAGAGCAGGTCTTTTACATGATATCGGTAAAGTTCCTGAGCAGGAATCAGAATTGCCACACGCCCTTTTAGGTATGCAGTGGGCAGAGAAATACGGTGAAAACCCAGAAGTAGTAAATGCAATTGGAGCTCACCACGACGAAATTGAAATGAAGTCATTATTATCTCCGATCATTCAGGTAGCCGATGCAATCTCAGGCGCAAGACCGGGAGCAAGAAGACAGGTATTGGAATCTTACATCCAGCGATTGAAAGATCTTGAATCTGCAGCGTTAAGCTTTGATGGTGTATCCAGTGCTTATGCAATTCAGGCGGGTAGAGAGCTAAGAGTAATGGTAGAGAGTGGAAAAGTAAATGATGAAGTAGCTTCTCAGCTTTCTTACGACATCTCTGAGAAAATACAGAACGAACTTACTTATCCGGGACAGGTAAAAGTAACAGTAATCAGAGAAACGAGGGCTGTGAATATTGCCAGATAATAATCGTAAAAAGATATTTAATAAAAACCTTTCAAGAAATTGAAAGGTTTTTTATTTTTATCAAAACTTAAAAATGCAAGAACTGTCTCTGTCTTCAAAACTGAAGTACATTTTCTCTATTCCCGTTATTATTTCTGCCTTAGGCTATTTTGTAGATATTTATGACCTCCTTCTATTTGGGATTGTAAGAATTCCCAGTTTAAAGGCATTGGGACTTAATCCTGATGCAGACGGAACCTTTATTCTGAACTGTCAGATGGTAGGCCTTCTCATCGGAGGCGTATTCTGGGGGATTTTCGGAGATAAAAAAGGGAGACTTTCTGTGCTGTTTGGATCTATTTTGGTTTATTCATTAGCTAATATTGCTTGTGGTTTTCTTCCATATTTTCCGAAAGAGCATTTAGTGTATCAATATGCCGGTTTAAGGTTCATAGCGGGTATTGGGCTTGCCGGAGAGCTCGGAGCGGGAATTACACTGGTTTCTGAGAGTCTGCCGAAGAATTTAAGGGCAATCGGAACCTCGGTGGTAGCTGGTTTTGGATTAATGGGTGCCGTAGTGGCTCAACTTACCGTAGAACTGGCCGGAGGCTGGAACATTTCTTACATCATCGGTGGGATCATGGGAATTATGTTATTGATACTAAGAATAAGCGTATCAGAATCCGGAATTTATAAGAATATAGAGCATAAAGATGTTTCAAAAGGAGATTTTTTATCCTTTTTTACCAATAAAGACCGATTGATCAGATATCTAAAATGCATCGCAGTAGGATTACCCACATGGTATTGCATTGGGATTCTGGCCGTTTTAGCCAATCAATTTGCTCCTGAATTAGGTATTACAGAGATCAACCCCGGAAAAGCAATTATGTGGGCCTATGTAGGTATTTCTGTAGGTGATTTACTGAGTGGTTTTATTTCCCATGCTTTAAAATCACGTAAAATGGCTATCTTCTATATGCTGATCTTTACTCTCATCGGTGTTGCTATCATGTTGTTCGGGAATACCAATACAGAAACAAAATACTATTTATTCTGTGTATGGCTTGGCTTTGGAACAGGATATTGGGCTATGTTTGTAACACTGGCAGCCGAACAGTTCGGAACCAATATCAGAAATACCGCAACCACAACAGTTCCGAATATGGTAAGAGGACTGGTGCCGGTTATGATATTTGCTTTTGATTCCCTTAAAGGACATTTCCCTGTTGTGGAAAGTGCTGCAATAGTAGGAGTAGTAGTATTCGGACTTGCTTTTTATTCTTCACTTACGATTTCTGAAACCCATGACAGAGACCTTGAATTTACAGAATAATTTAAACTGTTTAAAAAAAATACATAGAGGATTCCTTATTTTGAATATAATAATTAAGTTATAATCAATAAATTATTAACTTTTGTGTCGTTTTTTGTTGCGAGTATTTAATATTTGTTTAACTTTGGAAGGTAACTAAAACTAAATTATTTAATTAAAACTAAATCTCACGAACATTATGAAAAACGCTAAAAAACTGAGAAAACAAGACTTGAAAAATATTACAGGAGGAATAAGCGGTAATCCGGATTTATCTCTTTGCGGATGCAGCTGCTCAGGATCTGTAACAGGACCTTGGTATTGTGTACAGTATATCGCTTGTCCGCAGGTATATACTTGTGGTGAAGCCGCAATCTAAAGAAAATTATTTCAATTAGAAATAAACATTTCCACATTTAATATGCAGCACCCTTTTGATATCAAAAGGGTGCTGCTCTTTTTAATGGATTATGTAAAGAAGACTACCAACACTTATGGTTATCCACAGGATAACTGCCATAGCTAAAGGTTTTAATCCGATTGATTTCAGTGTTTGGAGAGAAAGGGTGGAACCAATGAAAAATAAAGTCAGATTCAGTCCGGATTTTGCCAAAACAGTGATAGAAGCACTGAAACGATCCATAAAAGGAAAATAGGTATTCAACAGAATCGCCACAATAAAATACCCGATAAACCAGGGAATCTTTATTTTGGAATCTTTGCTTTTAAAAATGAACATGGTGATCAATGAAACCGGGATGATCCATAAAGCACGCGCCAGTTTTACAGTAGTTGCTATTTTCAACGCTTCATCACCATATTTACTGGCAGCACCTACTACTGAGCTTGTATCGTGAATTCCTACCGCACACCAAAGTCCAAACTGTTCCTGTGACAGATTCAGAAAATGTCCTATGGCGGGATAGACAAACAATGCAATAGAGTTTAACGTGAAAACAATAGCTAACGCAAGGGAAATCTGTTTCGTACTGGGTTTAATAATAGGGGATACGGCTGCAATGGCACTCCCTCCACAAATAGCTGTTCCTGCAGAGAGCAAATAAGCTAAAGGCCTTTCCAGTTTAAATACTTTTCCCAGAAAATATCCCAAAACCATTACTGTAACAATACTTACAACCGTTAAGAGTAAACCTGTTTTTCCGGCGTGAAGAGCTTCGTCCAGCTTCAGCCCGAATCCTAAACCTACAATTGATATCTGTAATAGCAAATGAATATAATGATGAAGATGTTTTTCAAAAGGATTTCCGATAAAAACAGCCAGCCCAAATCCCAATACAAGAGCTATAGGAGAAGAGATAAGCGGAGTAAGACATACTACTGCTAAAACAATAAAAAATACTTTCCGTGTCATTTCATTTTGAATGAAATCTTTCATAATGCGAACTTTTAAAATCTGCATCAAAATTCCGGAATTTAGTATTACAAAGTAAATCGTATTTTGTTATAACGAATAACCAAAAGTTATAAAGTAAAAAGTAAAAAGTAAAAAGTAAAAAGTAAAAAGTAAAAAGTAAAAAGTAAAAAGTAAAAAGTATTTCGGATAAGCAACTATAGTAGCTGGCAAATTATTAATACTTTTTACATGAATACTTTGTACATTATACAAATGATTTACTCTGCAAATCTCAGGAAAAGGCTGATCAGTTCAGATTGCTCGCCTTTAGGAAGGATAAAATGAAAATCCCTTTCAATACTGAAATTTTTAATATCAATAACCGTCAGAATATTATTTTTCAGCTCATTCAGTATGGTGCTGATAGAAAGAAATGCCATGCATTCAGAATGGAGAAGATAATTTTTAATGCTTTCACTGCTTCCAAGTTGCATAACGGTATTCAGTTCATGGATATTGATTTCCTTTTCTTTGAGTCTGTTGTGTATAAACTCAAGAGTACCTGAACCTTGTTCCCTGAAAATCAGATCCAGCTGATAGAGATCTTTTAAATTTAGGGTTTTATGGGCTAGAGCGTGGTCGGATTTTGCCGCCAAAACAATTTCATCAGGCTTAAAAGTCCTGTATTCAAAGTAAGAAGACTGAGATTCGCCTTCAATAATACCCAGATCAATTTTTTCTTCTTTTAAAAGTGTTGAGATTGTTTCTGTATTTCCCGTAAGAAGCTCAATCTTGATATCTTTATAATAAGAATTGAATTTGGCTAAAATTTCAGGTAAAATGTACTGTGCAACGGTTGTACTGGCTCCAATAATCAGTTTTCCTTTATGCTGCTGATTGATTTGGCTGATCTCAAACTCCATATCACGGTAGATATTTCTGATCTTCTCTGCATGTTCAAACAGGATTTTCCCGCTTTGAGTCAGCTGAATAGAAGTTCCTTTTCGGTCAAATAACTTAGCACCTATCTGAGTTTCAATCTCTTTAATATGTTTGGTAACAGCGGGCTGGGAAATATGAAGCTCTTCTGAAGCTTTCGTGAAACTTAATCGGGAAGCTACTGTATGGAAAACTTTTAATCTGTAATCGAACATGGGGTAAAATTACGAATTATAGTTGGAAACGGCGAAGGAGATGTTAGTGAGTTTGAGAGTGGGAGAGCTTGAGTGTAGCTGGGTTTGTGTTTTGAGATACCGGATTCGAGGGTTTAAATTTGTAGGTAACCAGTAACTATCAACAAAAACAACTAGAAACTAGAAACAAGCAACCAAAACAACCAGCAAACCAAAACCAACTTATAAAAAATCCGAAACAGACTTATCCTGCTGACTTTCAAATCGTCTGTTTTTTGCTTCTCCGATTTTCTGTTTCGTATAAATACTGTTGTGACCGGAAAGGAGATAAGAAACAACACAGGCAATAGCTACATAGACACCACATTCTGCTCCGAATAATTCAATTCCCATCAGCATACACGCTAAAGGAGTATTGGTAGCTCCGGCAAATACCGCTACAAAACCCATTCCTGCCAATAATCCGAACGGAAGCGGAATAAAAAGAGATAAAGCACTCCCTAAAGTAGCGCCGATGAAGAACAAAGGGGTAACTTCTCCACCTTTAAATCCGGCTGAAAGGGTAACAATGGTAAAAATCATTTTTAATGCAAAATCATATAAAGGAAGCTGTTTCTCAAAAGATTCCACAATCACAGGAACTCCCAGCCCTATATAACGGGTTGTGCCCATCGCAAAAACAGCAAGCGCAATAATAATTCCTCCCACAACAGGGCGAAACGGAGGATATTTGATTTTTGATTTGAAAACAGAGCTCATCCAGTGGATCATTTTGCTGAAAGCTGCGGCACATATTCCGAAAGCTATTCCGGCCAGAATACTGTAGAGAACTGGCAAAAACTCAAGCTTTGGAATAAAATCAATATGATAATGGGTATGCTTTACATTCCAGAGATTGGTAGCCCAGTCGGCCAGAATTGCAGAAACGAAGGCAGGAAAGATGGCATTGTAACGAATTCTTCCGATCAGAAAAACCTCAAGTCCAAAAACGGCACCTGCCAGTGGAGTTCCAAATACAGAGCCAAATCCGGCCGCAATAGCTGCAATAATTAATATTTTTCTTTCATTTCTGTCCAACTTAAAAGGTCTGGTAAGCTGATCCGCGATAGCCCCTGCCATTTGAAGTGCCGTACCTTCACGGCCTGCAGAGCCTCCGAAGAAATGGGTGACAATGGTTCCGAGATAAACAAAAGGCGCCATCTTAAACGGAATAATTCCCTTTGGTTCATGGATGGTATCAATGAGCAGATTGTTTCCAGCCTCAACATCTTTCCCGAAATAATAATAAAGAAGCCCAATCAGGAATCCCGCTGCTGGCAGCAAAGCAATCAGCCACAGATGATTTTCCCTGAAGTTCGTTGCCCATTCTAAGGATTGAAGAAACCCTGCAGAAGCTGTTCCCACTAAAGTTCCAATAATTGTACTGATGCACAGCCATTTTAAAATATAGGGCAGAGCCGGAAACTTTCTGAAGAAAAAATGAGTGTGAAAAACTGCTTTTTTACCTAATGTTCTTTGGTTTTTTGACATGATAATCCTGATTAGTTATTTGTTAATAATCTTTTAATCAGGCGTCATCAGCTTTTGTAAAGCGGTTGGGTAAGGAAGAACACCATTTCCTTTTGTTCATGCAAATATATGAATAAAGATAAAAGATAAAAGATAAAAGATAAAAGATAAAAGATAAAAGATAAAAGATAAAAGATAAAAGATATTGTCGCTAAACAACTTCTATGTTTTTAATAATGTATGGCCTTATCAATCTCAAGCGGATTGTTGTATTTTCTTATCACCTCCTGCATGCTTTTGGTCTGAGTGTTCAGCTCATCTACGTTGTGGATCTCTTTTCCGTTAATATTTATTTTCAGGTCGTTGTTGGATTTGCTGAAATTGTTTCTTTCAAAAGCAAAAGGATCATTGTAAAACTCCATGGCCAGCTTATGTTTCTGTTTTTCATTGATGGAAATAGCTTTATTTCCGAAATTGGATTCAAGAAAACTATCGGTAGCATATGTCTCTGCCAGTTCCTGACTTTTAATAAGATGATAAATGAAATTTTTCTTTGTATCGTAGATTTCAAATACCAAACCTGGAAGCCCTGAAAATTTAAAAGGACCTTCATTAAATGGGATCTCTTTATTGAACCAGGCAATCCAGCTTCTTCCACCAAACTTAGCCGTTGCTTTTTGTAATGTATATTGCTGAACCTGTCTGGTTTCGCTGGAAATATTCCACTTTATTTTATCATTGGTTTTAAAAGAGTAATATCCAAATTTTATATTGATAAAATTTTCATTTTCAGTAGTGTTTATCTTTCTTTTTACCACTTGTCCGGACATATCAACGTGTTTGTTGTCCATGTTTCCGAATTTTTTATTCAAAGAATCTGCGATAAGAAGATTTCTTCCGTAAAATTTTACCTCTTTCGCATTAATATCTAAAATCATGTTGAATTTCTGATATTCAGATTCTGTAGAATCCATTTTTAATTGAAGCTCATAAATAAATCGATGGGTTTGTGAGTTCAAAGAAATAATAATCAGTAAGCAAAAGAGTTGTAAATTTTTTTTCATGATTAAATATCTTTAGATTCAAGTTTCATTAAAGTAAGAATGTTTAAGTATATACTTTTTACTCATCTTTATACTGTCAAAAATATCTTTATCACTGGAATCCTGTTCCAGAAACCAATGTTTCAATCCTGCTTTTTCTCTGGCTTCGAAAATTTTTTTAAAATCAAGGGTGCCGTTTCCGATTTCTGCAAAATCTTTTGTTCCTGCTTTCATATCTTTCACATGCCATAATGGAAATCTTTTCGGATATTTTTCAAAATAAAGCAACGGATCTAAACCTGCTTTTGAAATCCAATATAAATCCAGCTCCATCTTAACTGCACCTGATGAAGTATTTTCTAAAATGAAATCATAAAAATTATTCTTTTCATCCATCTTTAAAAATTCAAAATCGTGATTATGATAAGCCAGCTGAATTCCGTTTTGTTTGGAGTAATTTCCTGCATTTTCAAGAATCTCAGGAAGTTTTTTATAATTTTCAAGTGTTCTTTCCGCTTCGGGAAGGTAGGAGCAAACTGCATATGTTGAACCAATAATGCTGAGATCCTCCAACGTTGTATTCCAGTTTTTCAAAAGAGTTCCGTCTTTCAGATCTGTAATTCCGGTTTGATGATGTGAACTGATCACCTTTAAACCATGAGCAGACAAAATATGTTTAAATTCTTTTGCTGTTTTTCCGAAAAAATTTCCGTCATAACCATAGATTTCCAATGCTGTAAAACCAAGTTCTGCCAGTTTTTCAAAAGTCTTTTCGAGATTGTGAGACATGGAATCACGAACAGTGTACAGTTGAATGGCAAATGGTTTTTTATTCATATTTAAATTTGAAACCCCACAAGAATACAACCCCAAAAATCCCAGTGAAGAAAGTCTGATGAAATCTTTTCTTTCCATTATAAAAACGGTTTCATCTCATCCTCAATCTGTGTTCTCAGTTCCATCAGGCGTTTGGCATATATTTCCTGCTGTTTTTCCTCTTCGGTTGTTGGGATCCATTTCGGTACAGGTAGTTTTTTTCCATTTTCGTCTACGGCAACAAAAACAATGATACAATGTGTTTTTTTCTCAAAGTTCGGCTGCTTCAGGTTTCTTGAAAAGACATTAATGGCAATATGCATGCTCGAAGTTCCTGTATAAATTACCTGAGCATCAACTTTTACCACTTCACCGATTTTAATAGGATCATAAAAACGGATTCCGCCCACATACACGGTGACAGAATAATTCCCACTCCAGGTCGTCGCACATGCATAACCGGCCTGGTCAATCCATTTCATAACACTTCCTCCATGTACATTTCCTCCGTAATTAACATCTGAAGGCTCCGAAATAAACTGAAAAGTAATAGGCTTGTTCTGCATCTTTATAAAATTTGAATAAAGTTATTTAATAATTTCCAAAGTTTTAGATTAAATCCTACTTTTGAAAGACGAAACTTTCAATGAAAGAGAATTTTAACAATAACAGATTTAGAAACCGTAATGAAGAAAGTATTTTATCTCAACACATGTGATACCTGCAGAAAAATTTTAGCGCAATTTGACCTTACAGAGTGGGAGCTTCGCGAAATTAAAAAAGAGCCGATCACGAAAGAAGAATTGGCAGAAATGCATAAAAAAACAAAATCATACGAAGCTTTATTCAGCAAAAAATCTACTCAGATCAAATTGAGAGGTTTGGATGTAAAATCTTTGACAGAAAAAGACTTTAAAGAATTGCTTCTGGATCATTATACCTTTTTGAAAAGACCTGTCTTTATTACAGATAAAGAGATTTTCGTAGGAAATGATAAGAAAAATGTTGAAGAACTTCAGAAGTTCTTTGGTGTACATGAATGAAATATCTGATTTCCATATTGCTTTGTCTTGCCGTCAGTGTAAAAGGACAGACGGTTTACAGAACTCCTTCGGGTACAAAGTTTCATACATCATCGTGCAGAATGGTGAAAAATGTTTCTTTCAGCCTGTCTGTAAATAAAGCTCTGGAACTTGGACTTCAACCTTGTAAGATCTGCAATCCTGGTCAAACATCAGGATATGGAATGGTTTCCAGCCCTAAAAAAGTGAATGGTATCAATAAAGGAAATCAATGCTTGGGAACAACCAAAAAAGGAACCAGATGTAAGCACTATACCAGCATTGGTAATGACTATCGCTTTCAACATGTTCCAAAATAAATTTTATCTGTAATTTGTGATTTATTTCAATTGGTTAATTATTAAATACTTAACTTTATAATTGCCAAAAATTACATCATGAAAACAAACTTTTCAAAAACAAAGAACCTTAACAGATCAGCCTTAAAGGAAATCAACGGAGGACTAAGACCTCCTCTGGTAAACTGCTTTACGTTATGCGGGCCTGCTGGTGGAGTAATTTCGAGTACACCCGGAGTAGGTGACGCCTGTTCACCGGATAGAAAGATCTGCTGTATCTGCTATTAAATTAAAAAGAGTCCATGATTATCACGGACTCTTTTTTTGTTCTTATATTTAAAACACTTATACAAAAGGAGCTTTCACCACTTTTGCAGGAATGTTTTTGTTTCTTACCTGAATGAAGATTTCAGAACCTAATTTGAAATGAGGTTTGTCTACATAAGCAAGACCTAAACCAACTTTCTTCATTGGAGACTGTGTTCCGGAAGTCACTTTCCCGATTACATTCCCTTCAGCATCTACTACAGGATAATCATGTCTTGGAACTCCTTTATCTGTAAGTTCAAAACCTACTAATTTTCTTATAACACCTTCTTCTTTCTGTTTTGCAAAAACATCTTTAGAAACGAAGTCTTTATCAAACTTAGTGATCCATCCTAAACCAGCTTCAATAGGAGAGGTAGTATCATCGATATCATTTCCGTAAAGACAGAATCCTTTTTCCAGTCTTAAAGTATCTCTGGAAGCTAATCCACATGGGATAATTCCTTCTTCTTTACCTGCTTCCATTACAGCATCCCAAAGTTTTTCAGCACTTTCGTTATTGAAATAAATCTCAAAACCACCGCTTCCTGTGTATCCTGTGTTTGAAATGATCACATTGTTTTCTCCGGCAACACTTCCTACTGTGAAATGATAGTAAGGAATTTCCGAAAGGTTTACTTCCGTAAGTTTCTGAAGAATTTCAGTAGCTTTAGGTCCCTGAACTGCTAATAATGACATTTCATCAGAAGCATTGGTCATTTTAGCCCCGAAAGTATTGTATTTTGAAATATGATTCCAGTCTTTGTCGATGTTAGATGCATTAACTACTACAAAATATTTGTCATCTTCCATTTTGTAAACGATAAGGTCATCTACAATTCCGCCGTTTTCGTTAGGAAGACAAGAATACTGAGCTTTTCCGTTTTCTAGTGCATCTACATTATTGGTAGTTACAAACTGTAAAAGATCTTTTGATCCTGGCCCTTCGATGAAAAACTGTCCCATGTGGGAAACATCAAATAATCCTGCTTTTTCTCTTACTGCAAAGTGCTCTTCTGTAACCCCTGAATATTGAACAGGCATTTCAAAACCTGCGAAAGGTACGATCTTAGCTCCCAAAGAAACATGTTTGTCGTACAAGGCTGTTTTCTTCATATTTAATTTTATTTCTTTATTTTAAAACTGTTAAAAGTCTCATTGAATAGGGTCATATAGTTTCCGTTCCAGAATTTCTGGCCACAGTTGATGGAAACTAAATATAAGTTTTTGTCTTTTTGAAAAGCCTTGGTGATCCAGAAAAGCTTTTCCTTTTCATCAAAGTGTTCATACAGATATTCTGTATATCCTTTCTGGCTCTTTTTTTCTTTTACTTTTTTCTCTTCATCTTTCGACTGATAAAGGGCAAGGATGAATTTTTTCACTTCATCTTTTGGAAGGGGAAGATCATGATATTCCGAAATGGTAACAGCACCTATCTGGCTGGTAGGGAAAATATTAATAATCTCACTGTCATTCGTAGATTTCCAGCCCTCCGGAATCGTAATGGAGTAATTGGAATTTTCATATACTTTTGCTTTTTGGGCAAAAAACAGACTTCCCGTTAAAAGCGCAGAAAAAAACAATATTTTTTTCATTATTAAAAATGGTGTTTATATTCTTCCAGAATAATTTTGAACCACTCAGTAAAGTTTTCAGGATGTTCAGCAATTTCTTTATCCAGATTTTCAGGAGTAATGAATCGTACTTCTTCCACTTCTTCTTTATTTAAATTGAAATCCGCTTCATGATTTCCTACAAATACATGATCCAGCTCGTGCTCCCAAAGGCCGCCACCCACATCTGCTTTGTAAATAAAATTGAATTTTTCTAAAAGTTCCGCCTCAATTCCCAGTTCTTCTCTTAATCTGCGCACAGCTCCTTCCTGATAAGTTTCCCCTTCTCGTGGGTGCGAGCACACAGCATTGGTCCATTGGCTAGGAGAATGATATTTTCCTGAGGCTCTTTTCTGAAGAAGCATTTCTCCTTTACTGTTAAAAAGAAATACAGAAAAAGCACGGTGTAACAGGCCATTGATGTGAGCCTGCTGTTTTTCCATCAGTCCTAAAACTTCATCTTCAGGATTTACTAAAACAACATATTCTTCCATTCCTACAAATGTAAGAGTAATAAATGTATTTTGGAAATTTTTAGATAAACATCATGCTTTTTATAATAATGGTAATAAAGTAAAGAAAGCTTGCCGATAAATTGATCAATTGGCTGATCTGTTTTTTACAATCTCAGCTTTCTCAGCTTAAAAAGAAAACGCAAAACGAAAAATTTTAACTATTTCGAAGGAAATAATTAATAAAATATTGATATTATTCTTTAAATAGTAGTTTTTGTAGTATAATATTAACATAAACTAAGATTAACGTGCCTGATAGTTGTAAAAACGCTAACTTTGTTACTTAATATTTAGTAATGGAATTAGAATACATTGAACACATTAGTCCTATTCTAAAGGATGGAATAAAAAATTACTTAATAGATATCGACGGAACCATTACTGATGATGTTCCCAACGAAGAGCCGGAAAGAATGGTGACCTGCGAACCTTATCCTGATGCTCTGGAAACAATCAACAGATGGTATGACGAAGGACATCAGATCTGCTTTTTTACTTCAAGAACCGAGAATCTAAAACAAATCACTATCGACTGGCTGGATAAGCATGGCTTCAAATACCATAGCGTGCTTTGCGGAAAACCAAGAGGCGGAAATTATCACTGGATAGACAACCACCTGGTAAGAGCTACAAGATATAAAGGAAGATTTACGGATTTGGTTGAAAAGCAAGTAACCATTGAAGTATTCAAAGAAGACGGCGAATAAAAATATAATTTAAAGATTTAAAAATTAAATGGAAATCAGTTCCTTTAATTTTTAAATCTTTCATTTTTTAATATACTTGATATTTTATGAAAGTTTTAGCAAATGACGGCCTTGATCAATCTGGAATAGATGCATTGACAGAAAAAGGCTTTGAGGTTATCACTACAAAAGTTCCACAGGAGTTTTTAGTAGATTATATTAACGAGCACAAAATCCGCACCCTGCTGGTGAGAAGTGCTACACAGGTAAGAAAAGATATTATTGACGGATGCCCATCCATAGACATTATTGGTAGAGGAGGTGTTGGTATGGATAATATTGATGTAGATTATGCAAGAGAAAAAGGGATTCATGTGATCAATACGCCTTCAGCTTCTTCAGAATCGGTGGCTGAACTTGTTTTTGCTCATTTGTTTTCAGGAGCAAGATTCCTTCAGGATTCCAACAGAAAAATGCCTTTGGTAGGAGATACTGAATTTGGAGGCCTTAAAAAAGCTTATGCAGCCGGTATTGAATTAAGAGGAAAAACAATTGGTATTGTTGGAATGGGAAGAATCGGACAGGAAGTGGCAAGAATTGCTTTAGGACTTGGAATGAGAGTTGTAGCAGCCGATAATAATGTTGGGAAAGCAAGTATTAAGGTGAAATTTTACAACAACCAGTTCATCAATGTTGACATAGAAACAGAACCGTTACAGGAAGTTTTAAAACATTCAGACTTTATTACGCTGCATGTCCCGGCACAGAAAGACGGTTATATGATTGGTCAGAATGAATTTGAAATAATGAAAGACGGTGTGGCTATTGTCAACTGTTCAAGAGGTGGAGTTATTGATGAGACAGCTTTAATTCAGGCTTTAGATTCAGGTAAAGTAAGATTTGCCGGATTAGATGTTTTCATTAATGAGCCAACTCCTTCTAAGGAAATTCTTACTCATTCTAAAATCTCTCTTACCCCTCACACTGGAGCTTCTACCCTTGAAGCACAGGATAGAATCGGGCTTTCTCTTGCAGAGCAGATTTCAAGTATCTTACAGATTCAATAATTTGAAATGATATAATCTAATAAAAGCACCTCAATCGAGGTGCTTTTTATTGTAAAACTGTTTATACAGCTTATATATTTTTACTTTTCAATAAGTCTCTGATCTCAGTCAGTAATTTTTGATCTTCTGTAGGTCCTGCGGGAGCCGGAGCATCTTTTTTGTTTACTTTGTTAGCCAGTTTAATGATCCAGAAAAGAACCATTGCAATACAAAGGAAACTGATTACTGCTGAAAGGAAATTCCCGTAAGCAACACCATTCCATGTAAGTTTTGCGATGTTTTCTGCACCGGCTGCTTTCAATGCCGGATTTAATATCAGAGGCGTGATTACATCTTCTACCAAAGACGAAACAATTTTTCCAAATGCTGCCCCAATGATCACACCGACAGCAAGATCGAGAACATTACCCTTAAAGGCAAACTCTTTAAATTCCTTTACAAATCCCATAATTTATATTTTTTTTAATTAGTATATACACAAAAATATAATTAAAAAATGTAAAGGACACTACGTTTTATAGTTTTTTATTCCCAAAATATTGAATTTTATGCCGAATTTCTATGATCTGTTTTAATGAATATTTTGGCTTTGTATCAATATCTTATTTCATTAATGATGACTTTTTATTTTTATTAATGACGTGATATCATAATGAAAAATCTTTTGTAATTTGCTTAAAAGTTGATTTGCCTATGAAAGTTTTCACTGCAGCACAGATACGCAGCTGGGATCAGTTTACGATTTCTCAGGAGCCGGTTTCTTCCATTCAATTAATGGAAAGGGCTTCAATGGTTTTGGCTCATTGGATCTCAGAACATTGTAAAAACCATAAAAAACTGGCCGTATTTTGCGGCAAAGGAAATAATGGAGGTGATGGATTGGCTGTTGCAAGAATACTTTATCTGAAAGGTTTTGATGTAGATGTATTTATAAGCGATTCTAAAATAAAATTTTCAGAAGATGCTTCTGTTAATCTGAAAAGACTCCGGGATTTGTCAGGAATTTCAGTCAGGAAGTTTGATCAAAATGAATATTATAATTTTGATGATAAAACAATTATTGTAGATGCTCTTTTCGGAACAGGATTGTCCAGACCGTTGGAAGGAGAATACAAAACGCTTGTTGAACAGTTGAATACCAAAAAGAATATTAAAATATCCATAGATATTCCTTCCGGGTTGTCTGCAGATGAAATATTTGATAATGATCCTGTTATTCTGAAAGCCGATTACACGCTCACCCTTCAATGCTGGAAACGCACTTTTTTACATCCGGAAACAGGAAAGTATACCGGAAAAGTAGAAGTATTGGATATTGATTTAAGTCAGATATACGCTGATACAACTGATTCTGAATATTCAGTTATTGATGATCAGCAGGTAGGATCCATATTCATTCCGAGACAGGAATTTTCCCATAAAGGCAGCTATGGTAAGGCTGTTATCATAGGAGGAAGCTATGGAAAAATAGGTGCCGCAGTGTTGGCAACACAATCGGCTTTAAGAACCGGAGCAGGACTTACTTTTACGCTGGCTCCAGAGTGCGGCTACGAAATTTTACAGATTTCATGTCCTGAAGCTATGTTTATAAAAGGAGGAGAGCAGATCATGACAAATTTTGAGTTTGACAAGGATTTTACCTGTGGCATAGGGCCTGGTCTGGGAACTCATCCCGATACTGATAAAAGCTTTCTGAATTTTCTGAAAAACTATTCCCAACCTTTGATATTGGATGCCGATGCCTTGAATATCCTTTCAAAAGATCCAAAATATTTAGAATTAATTCCTAAGAAATCTATTATTACTCCTCACCCGAAAGAGTTTGAAAGGCTTTTTGGAAGTACAGATCATTCTTTTAAAAGACTTGAATTAGCCAGGGAAAAAGCAAAGGAACTGGATATTTATATTGTATTAAAGGATCATCACACACAAGTCATTACTCCACAAAGAAATGTCTTCTATAATATAACGGGAAATGCCGGTCTTGCAAAAGGAGGAAGTGGAGACATTCTTACCGGAATTCTGACCTCGCTTTTAGCCCAGAAATATTCTCCGGAGCAAGCCTGTATTCTGGGTGTTTGGTTACATGGAAGATCAGCCGATATTGCTTCTGAAAAACATTCAAAAGAATCTATGCTGCCTACTGATGTCATTGATGCATTGGGTGCTGTTTTTGAAGAACTGAACAGAAGGGTGGAGAAGAACCTGTAATGAGACAACAGCGAAATAATTTTTAAGATATTAAAAAAGGCAAATCTGTATTTCTACAAATTTGCCTTTTTATATGTTGGTCTTTTTGATTACGATTATTCCGGCTTCTCGTTTTCAGCCTGAGTGATCTTAAATTTCTTGGAAACAATCATAATGACAACTCCTGCAATCATAAATGGAATAGAAAGAACCTGGCCTGTATTAAGCCCGCCTATCTGGATGAATTCATCGCCTTGTGGCTCTTTAAGGAACTCAACGAAGAATCTGATGGCCCAAAGAATAATAAAGAACAGCCCGAATAACCATCCCTGTTGATATTTTTTATCTGTTTTTCTGTAAAGTATCCATAATAAAATGAATAGTAGAACATATCCTACCGCCTCAAATAACTGGCTTGGATAACGTGGTACAGTAAGACCATACTCACTGCTCTGTTGTGGGAAAAGCAAAGCAAACGGAGAATTTGGATCAGCTGGTTTACCTACAATTTCAGAATTGAAAAAGTTCCCCATTCTTACAAATGCGCCTCCTAAAGCGACTACAATACCCAATCTGTCATATACCCAGAATGGATTTTTTCTGATGATTTTGAATGAATAATAAAGCGTGGTGAAAATCAAAGCGATTGTTGCACCATGGCTCGCCAGACCTGAAAACCCTGTGAATTTTAAACCATTTTTTGTGCTTATTGGTAAAAATACACTCCAGAAATCCTCTTTAAATAATTCCGGCTGATAAAAGATAACATGTCCTAATCTTGCTCCAAGTATAGTTCCGATTAATGTCCAGGTGAACAAAGGTTCCAGGTATTTTTGGTTAACATGATCAATCTTAAAGATTCTTGTCATTAAGATATATCCGAAACCAAAGGCAAATACAAACATTAAACTATAAAAATGAAGGGTAAATGATCCGATATGAATACCTTTCGAAGGATCCCATATTTTAAATGAAGTTTTAAGTTCTACTTTATCAGCATCAGTGATGGGTTTTACAGATTTTACTGCATATTTGAAAGTGGTAATGTTTTCTTGGGTAACTGCAGTATCAATAAGTTTGAAGTTTTTATCAAAAAACTGGTACTTTGAATCTTTATACTTCGCTAAAGTGGAAGCACCATAGTTATAATAAGCAGGTTCAAAATTGGATTCATTAAGGATCACAACAAAAGATTGGCTCTTGTCTGATTCTCTGTCCGGAAAAGCCGTAAGATCTCCCATTTCCGTAGTAGAATAGATTTTTACAGGAACATTGCTTCCATTGATATCTAAAGTCCCGTCAGATAAACCTCCAGGGTATTCCTGTGCAAAAAAAAGCTGCGTTGTAAACGCAAACAGCACAAGATAGATTCTGAAAAAGATAGTATTCATTTTTCTATTGATTTAATAGTTTGATTATTAACATTTATGTTTGGGTGGAACAGGGTCATAACCGCTTCCTCCCCATGGGTGGCATCTTAAAATCCTTTTAAATCCCAGCCAGAAGCCTTTAAAGACACCATGTACCTGGAGCGACTCAATCATATAGTGAGAGCAGGTAGGTTCGTAGCGGCAGTTTTTGGGAAGTAAGGGCGAGATGAACCATTGGTAAAATTTGATCAGAATTACCAGTGGAAATGTAATGATTTTATGGAATGTAAGTTTCAAAACAATGCAAAAATAGGGTAAAAAAATGAAAATTAGTTTAAATTTGTTATAAGTTTCGGAGATCAGAAATCCGGAACTTTGATCTTAAAAAATAGAATTACTTTGAACCAAAATATTCCATTAGCTGAAAAATTAAGACCCAAAACCCTGAATGATGTATTGGGGCAGGAGCACCTTACCGGAGACAAGGGAACAATCCGAAAAATGATTGAAAACAACACCTTGAATTCACTGATATTCTGGGGACCTCCGGGAACCGGGAAAACTACGCTGGCTGAAATTGTCTCGGAGCAGTCGGGGAGAAAATTCTATAAACTGTCTGCGGTTTCTTCAGGGGTGAAAGAGGTGCGTGATGTGATCGAGGATGCCAAAAAGCAGAATCTGTTTTCAGGAAAATCACCGATTCTATTTATTGATGAAATTCACAGGTTTAATAAGTCTCAGCAGGATTCATTACTGCATGCAGTAGAAAAAGGCTGGATTGTTTTGATTGGAGCCACTACAGAGAATCCAAGCTTTGAAGTGGTTTCGGCTTTGCTTTCAAGAAGTCAGGTGTATATTTTAAAGGCTTTGAGTTACGAAAAGCTTGAAGAATTGATCGATATTGCTTCTGAAAGATACAATAAAGATGAAGGAACAGATTTTACCATCCTTGAAAAAGAAGCTTTCATTCAATATTCCGGTGGGGACGCCAGAAAACTTATTAATTCTGTAGAATTGGTTTTGAATCAATTTAAAAACTCTGATACAAAGGAAATTCTTAATTCAGATGTTCTTGAAGTCCTTCAGGAGACTATGGCACTGTATGATAAAAACGGAGAGCAGCATTATGATATTATTTCAGCCTTTATCAAATCGATGCGTGGTGGTGATCCGAACGGAGCGGTGTACTGGCTGGCGAGAATGATAGCAGGAGGTGAAGATATCAAGTTTATTGCAAGAAGAATGCTTATTCTGGCAGCTGAGGATGTGGGGCTGGCTAATCCAAACGCTTTGGTGGTTGCCAATAATTGTTTTCAGGCGATTAATGTAATCGGGAACCCTGAAGCAAGGATTATATTAAGTGAAACGGCCGTATATCTGGCGGTTTCTCCCAAAAGTAATTCAGCATATATGGCTATCAATGAAGCGCTGGCTTTAGTGAAACAAACAGGAAATCTGCCTGTGCCACTTCATTTGAGGAATGCCCCAACAAAACTCATGAAAGATCTGGATTACGGAAAAGAATATAAATATGCCCATTCTTATGAAGGGAACTTTGTAGAACAGGATTTCCTTCCGGAAGAAATCAGGAATGTGAAACTGTATGAACCTGGTAATAATTCTACAGAAAAGAAAATTTATGAAGAGCTTAAGAAAAAGTGGAACAATAAATATTAAAATTAAAAGGATGCTGTTGTAAGCATCCTTTTTTATGGTATTAATTTTCGGTAGTGTAAATAAATAATGTTTTCTTACCATTGTAATCTTTTGTTTCCGTTCTTTTCTTGATTTCAGGATAAATTACGGTACTTGTGTCTGTAAATTCATACCCATCAATAAATACAGGATTATTTGCCGGGATATTATATTGTACATTGATGTCAGATAATGGCATTCTGTCAAATATATTTTCTCCGTTTTTGAATTTATATTCAGTTAACCCTTTTGTAAAAACAGAACTGTATTTTTTAAAACTTTGCGGAAGGCTTGCCGGAGTATTGTATACTTTTGAAACCTGCAATACGTTCTTTCTTGTATTGAACAATTCTACTGTTCCAATAGCGTTGTCAGCCACTGCAAACTTCACAGCAGGATTTTTTTGCTGTGCAAATAAAGTAGCGGAGGATAGTATTAAAAAAGAATAGAGTAATTTTTTCATAATCAGAATATGTAACTGTTAAAAACGTGATAAATATAGTTATTTTTTATAAAATTTGAATAAAATCTTGAATTGTTTTAAATTTTATTTAGAAATAAAAACTTTTACCCTGATTATCAGTCTGCGCTTTCTTCAGTTTTGTCTTTTTTATCCATCATATTTTTGATCATATTTTTCAGGCGCTGGAAAGTGAAAGAACTCAATAATAAAATAATTCCGAGTACAATGAATGCGCTGATTCTTGAAATATTGTCCATTTGCCATACATCATAACCATAAAGTTTTAATACCATGAGCCCTATCAGTGCAAAACCAATTTTGTTATATTCCTGAATATCTTTTTTCAAACCATTATAAATAAAAATACTGGCAAGAATTGTCCATATAATAGGAAGATAAAGAATATTAAAATGTTCACTTGCTTCATAAGACTGGGCAAGGCTATGGGAAACCATTACAATATAAGAATGGTGCAGTTCATAACTTACAGAGATGATAAGTGTCAAAGACAGTATCCAGTATGAAATCTGTTGTTTGTGAAACACAGAAGAAGGAATGATTTTATAACCTATATAGATAAAAGGTATCCATTGTATCAGATGTAAAAAATAAAAGCTTATATGTAATTTTTTTGTTAAAATAGCTGTGATGACGGGAGGTGTAGAAACGGATGTATTAATAATCAGCAGGAAAAAAAACAAATAAATCAGGAGAGTCTGAATGTCATTTCTGATATTCAGCGGTTTTCTGAAAAGTAATAAGATGAAAATATAATAAATACTGAATAAAAGTCCCACGCTGGTAATCGCGGACCATGGCATTTCCGAAATGTGATACGTGATTTCAAGAAGGAAAGTAATATAAATAACTCCGTAGCTGATGACCGTAATAAGATCTTCAACAATGTTATTGGCTTTCCCTTGTAGTTCTTTTGCCGTATTCCTTAATAAATATAAATTAATCATGATGGAAACTATGGTAAACGAACTGGTAATAAACGGAGGATTGAATATAATATTGAAATCTTTTGTCCCAAAATACTCTGTCCAGGTTACAAGTTGTGCGATCATAACTAATGGAAACAGAATGTAAAAGAAAATTTTAAAAATCCTATGACCTGTTTTTTTCCATATAAAAAGAAGGAGAGTAGCTTCTATTGCCCAAATACTGGTGATGAGATGGGTTTTAAACTGAATAGCAATCGCAATGGTTATAAGACTGGTAACAAGCCCTGCGAATACAGAATAAGCAACCCCAAAGTTTTTGCGGGTATATTCCCTAAACAGAAGGATGGAATTTAAAGCAGCAAAAATAAGAGGAAAAATAATCGGAGGTTCATATTTTAGGGTATCAAAAATATAAAGCAGTCCTAAAATACTCGATAAATTTGAGAGGGCGAGTATTAAAATATCAGAGGTTGAAAGTATGCTTTTTCTGAAATAGTCGTGCAGGGCAAAAATGTAGAAAATCACATAGCTGATCAGATAAAAAGTAATGCTTAAAAGTTCGGGACTTTCATCGGTCCAGAAGAAAAGATAGCCTGTTGTAAAAATATAAGCGGTCCATCCCACACTTTTCCAGTGCTTCAGAAAAGAGGCTGCCAGCATTCCGGTATTTAAAAGAGTAATATAAATAAAAAGGAAAACATAATTGCTTTGTCCTGTACTGATCATCAGAGGAGCTGTAAAACCGCCTATAAGGGAAAAAATAATCAATACTTCACTCTTATAATAATAGGATAAGATGATAGAGGCTGCGGTAATCAGCGCAGTTATGACAAAGGCGGTGTTTTGGGTAAACAGATGATATTCACGAAAGGCAATGGTGGCTGTAAAATATAAGACGGTAATTCCACCTCCTGTAATGATGGAAGAGAAGGCTTGGTAATTTTTTCTCAGAAAATGTCCGGTTATGATAATTCCTGCTCCGGTACAGAAACCGATTCCTGCTCTTGCGGTTTCTCCAATCCAGTTTTTATCGATAGCATATTTCACAAAATAACCAATTCCAAGAACGAGGGTGAAAATACCAATGATGGTAAGTGCATTTTGTTTTAAAAAATCAAGAACAGGAGTATGCCAGTCTTTTTGAACTGGTGTTGAGGTCTTTTCATTATCTTCATGATGCTTTGCCTCTTCATGATAAACCTGTTGAGTTTGTACCTGCTGTGGTGTAGGTGCTTCTTCCGTTGGTGTTTTCTTATGAGTGGCTTCAGTTGGAGCCGGAGAAGTATTATTGATTTTATTATTAAGATCAGAGATCTCCTTTTCAAGCTTTCTGATTTTGGTGTTCAGGTTGTTGAAAATAATGAAGATGATTATAAGGAGTATGACAGCAACAAATTCATTCATTTCATTAGTTTTTATCAAATATAAAGAAATGTTTGATATGCTCATTTAAAAAATTAACCCATCACGGTATAAGCGATGGGTTAAATGGTATAGATAACTAACAATATGTTTTTACTAGTTTGATACTTTGTAAATGTAGAATGATGCAATACTGGATCCCAATAATCCTACAGTGAAAACACCGGCATCGGTAAGTCCGAATGATACTTTGTCACCTGCCTGGAATGAATACAAAGAGTGGATGCTGGAATCAGAAAGTGTTAAGTTAACTGCCAATGCAAGGTTAACCCCACTGAAAGGGCGGCTGTCTATTATTGTTGATACTCCTGTTCTGGTTCTTGCGATACCGATTCCCGGAGTTCCTGATAATAGGGATGCCTGCAATCCTGTTCCATATCTGAATGCAAATCCCACAGCATATACACCGGTTGATGGGATATTATAAGCACCATCGCTATCTGAAAATAAAGCGGAGCTACCAATGTTTCGGTCGGCTGCTAAAAAGTTGACAGGCTGGAAAGATGCTGGGAAAGCTCCTACGCTCAGAAGACTGATGCCCGTTGTTTTTTTCGCGGCATATACAGAAGTATTCGTTCCTGATGCTGCTATTAATAGCGCTGGATCAACACTATAAACCTGAGTGGTTCCCTGGTTAATTGCTAAAACTTGATATCCGGGTAGCGCTGTAGCTGCAGGGGTATCACGAACTTTCATCGTTCCGTTAACATCTAAAGTTGCAGATGGAGTAGCTGTATTGATACCGACTTGTGAGAATAATGGTAACGTTGCACAGGCTAACATTAAGCTGTAAAGTTTAGTTTTCATGATCAAGATTTTTAATTAGTTGCTAAGCAAATATACAATAAAAATTATACTCCACATTGTGATATTTGCAATTTTAACGTTAATATGATGTAATATATTTAAACATATGTTTATATTTTGATTGATATTTATGCATAATTTAATTACGACTTATTATATTTACTTTTTATTTAACGTGTTGTTTATTAGTGCTTTATAAAAAGATAATTCTCTCTGTAGTGTGGGTTATTTTTTGTTTAAACAAAGGGAATTGTTGTGTGGTTATTTAGGTAGATTTTTTTTTGAATTTTGTGTTTTTAAGAGCAGAAACGAAAAAACACCGCCTAAACGGCGGTGTTTTTTGTATAGGTTTATTGATTTTTTCTAGCTCTCCAGAAGAAATTCTTTATAATTACCAAGAAAATCAACATTGGCATTGAGGGATTCCAGTTCTTTTAGTGCGTTTTCATGCAAGACCTCTTTCCATGGACCTTCAACATTGATGAAGAAGAAATAATTTCCCAATCCGGTCTTTAAAGTTCTGGATTCAATTTTACTGAGATTCATTTTTCTCCACGCAAAAACAGATAAAACCTGATGCAGTCCACCAGGATGGTCTTCAGGAAGGGTGATCAGCATTCCTGATTTTTCGCCCAGTGTTTCCAGTTGATCATTCTGATATGTATTCTGTTCCTTGGAAATGATGATAAATCGGGTGTGGTTCTGTTCAAAATCCTGAATATTACGGTTGATGATTTTTAAACCATACAAATTGGCGGCAAACTGATTGGCTACTGCTGCAATAGGAGTGTCAGGATTCTCAGAAACAAATTTAGCGGCAGCGGCAGTTGAAGAGAAATCCTGTTTCGGAATCTCTTTATAGTGAGTATCCAGAAAATGAAAGCTCTGTGCAAGCGCCTGCGGGTGAGAGTATATTTTTTCAATATTCTCTATGGCGTTTTCCGGATGAATCATCAGGTGATGGGCAATAGGCATTACTGCTTCTGCTTCTATTTTAATGGACGGAGTCTTATATAAATAGTCCAGCGTCATAGATACGGTTCCTTCAATAGAGTTTTCCAAAGGTACAACCGCTTTTACCGCTTCTCCGTTTTCAACAGCATTAAAACAATCCAGAATACTGGCTTGTGGTAATAACTCTTCATTGGGAAATAGTTGGGCAGCGGCAAGCTGTGTAAAACTGGCATGAGGTCCCAAAAATGCAATCTTCATAATATATAATATAAGGGATGATTAAAATAAAGGTACAAAGGTGCGAATTAATTCATAAATAGAGTGCGTGTTGCGGGTTTGTTTTGTTAACGGGTTGAGAGTTGCTGGTTTCTTTTGTTGCTAGTTTCTTTTTGTTGCTGGTTTCTTTTGTTATTGGGTAAGTAGAGATAAATATCTTAATTGCGTTAAAAAATTCACCTTTCACCTGCGAAGCAAAATTCACCATTGGCATCAATGGCCTTTCATCAATATTTTACAGGATATCTCCCTAATCCCTAATTCCTGCTACCTGATATCTACTACCTATCACCCCTCCTTCCAACTCTTCTCAATCATTTCCATCAGGAATTCCGGACACTTGATGACTTTGTTGGTTTTTGCATCCAAAAAGAATAGAGTAGTGGAAGCTTCTGTTATTTTAATATGCTCTTCATTGTAAATTTCATATTCAAATTCAATTCTTACACCCGGAATTTTTTTTACATACGTATGAATTTCTAATTTTTGATCATATAAAGCTGGGCGGATATATTTAATTTTATAGTCGGAAACGGGCAGCCAAATTCCTTGGTTTTCAATTTCATCGTATGAAATTCCTATGCTTCTGAAGAGTTCAACTCTCGCTACTTCGAAGTACGTTGCATAGTTTCCGTAGTATACATATTTCATTGGGTCTGTTTCTGCGTAACGTACTCGTATTGAGTGTGTTGTGTGTATCATTTTACGTGTTAAATTATACATACAAATATATTTTTAAATAATCAATACCTGCAATATTTTTTTTTGAAAAGAAAAAATTGGACCTTTGTCTTCCTTCTAAACACAGTACAAACAAAGAATAATCGGGGCTTAAAAAATGGATGACAATTTAATGATGATATGGCAGAAATGCCTTCAGTTTATGCGCGATAACCTCAACGCTGCTGAAGACAATTCTGACCTTAAAAAACTTGAAAAATCTTTCGATATGCTATTCGATAAGGTTCAGCCGCTTTCATTGGTGGCCAACAACCTTACGTTGATCGTACCGAGCGATTTTTACAAGGAATATATAGAGGACAATTATCTGTCCTTGCTTTCCGCTGCCCTGAAGAAAAATATTGGAAAAGGAGTGAAATTATGGTATTCTGTAATGGAAAACAGACCAAAAGGTGAAGAAAAACCTGTTACCATGAACATCAAGGGACAAAGCGTTCCTACTCCGAAAACACAGGAAACAATGCCACAAGGTTTTTCTGCTAATATTGTAAACCCGTTTGTAGTTCCTGGAATTAGAAAAGTAAATATAGATTCTAACCTGAAGCCTGACTATTCTTTTGATAGTTATGTAGAAGGTGAAAGCAATAAATTTGCAGCAACTGTGGCAAGATCTATTGCAAAAAGACCTGGTGCAACAGCTTTCAACCCATTATTTTTATATGGAGGTTATGGAGTTGGAAAAACACACTTAGGACAAGCGGTTGGTCTTGAAGTAAAAAACCAGTTTCCGGATAAAGTAGTTCTTTATCTGTCTTCTGAAAAATTTATCCAGCAGTTTATCTCTGCTGCCAAAGCACATAAACAAACTGAGTTTGCGAATTTCTATCAAATGGTAGATGTACTGATTATTGATGATATTCAGTTCCTGTCTGGAAAATCAGCTACTCAGGACAGTTTCTTCCATATTTTTGATCACCTGCATCAGAATGGAAAACAGATTATCCTTACTTCCGATAAAGCACCGGCAGATATTATGGATATTCAGGACAGGATTGTTTCCCGTTTCAAATGGGGACTTTCTGCAGAAATCAAATCACCGGATCTGTCCACAAGAAGACAGATTATCGAAGATAAATTAAGCAGAGACGGAATTGTTCTTCCGGGAGATATGCTTGACTTCCTTGCTGTGGAAACGAAAACCAATGTAAGAGAACTTATCGGAGTAATTAACTCGGTAATCGCTTACTCTACAGTATATAAGAGAGACCTTAGTCTTGAATTGCTTAAGGAGACTATCAACAGAATTGCAGCCAACCAGAAAAAGATCATCAATATTCCTTACATTCAGGAAGTGGTATGTGATTATTTCGGAATCAAAAAAGAGCAGTTGCTTTCTAAAACAAGAAAAAGAGAAATTGCTTTGCCAAGACAGCTTGCGATGTACTTCTCGAAAGAATTCACTAATTCTACATTTACCAAAATTGGTGAAGAAATGGGAGGAAAAGATCACTCTACAGTAATGTATGCTTGTGATACCATCAAAGATGTTTCTAAAATTGATAAAGAAATCAAGAAGTACGTAAAAGATCTTACGGAAAGAATCAAACAATAAATAGCATTGAGCTTAAATAAATTAAAATGAAGGATAGTTTTATTCTTCATTTTTTATTTAGTTTTGTCGTGATAAAAGACTCTTTTTAAATACATAGAATATGAAAATATTAATGGTTTGTCTGGGGAATATATGCAGAAGCCCACTGGCAGAAGGAATTATGAAAGCAAAACTGCCGGATCATTATACGGTAGATTCAGCCGGAACCATTTCCATGCATGAAGGAGAACATCCTGACAAAAGAGCCATTAAAACTGCTGCTAATCACGATATTGATATATCAAAACAGAGATCAAGACCTATCACCAGAAAAGATTTTGAAACCTTTGATAAAATCTACTGCATGGATATTGATGTACTCGGGGATGTAGTTTCTAAAACTAAAAATGAAGAAGAACGGCAGAAAGTATCATTGTTTTTAGAAGTATTGGGAGACCACAAAAATGCTGAGGTTCCGGATCCTTATTGGGGAGATATAAAAGATTTTGAAATGGTTTACCAGCTTTTGGATAAAGGATGCAACGCAATCAGAAACCAAATATCAAAATAATAACCATGAAGAAACTGCTGTTACTGTTTGTTTTTAGCTATAGTTTGTCTTTCGCTCAAACCAAAGATGAAACAGAAATCCGTAAAGTTATGGATGACTTTATGGGATGTATTAAATCCAGAGACGAGGTCAAATATCTTTCTTTATTCCAGGAACCTGTGCTTTGGACCGGCATATACAAAGACCGAACACAGGCTAAGCGTCTGGAGAAAAATCCTAAGGCTGATTACTATTTTGCAGATGATTATAAAGCTTTTATCAAAAGTTTTAAAGATGATAAATCTGAAGAAAAATTTGACAATATTAAGATAGTGGAAGATGGAGCTGTTGCTTCTGCCAATTTCGATTACAGCTTTTGGTACGATGGCAAAATGGAAAACTGGGGAAAAGAAATCTGGACACTTATGAAGATCAACGGAACCTGGAAAATTACTTCTGTTACTTTTTCCATGGACCTTACAAAATACTTCCCTCAACCTACACTTAACGAAAGAACTAAAAAATAATACAATGCTTTTTTTACTCCCTGCTTACTTATCAGAAAATACCTCTATCAATCATTTTTCGCCTGTTTTGAAGGATTATATCATGCAAACAGATTATTTCTTTGTGGAAAATGAGAAAACAGCGCGAAAGGTTGTGAAATTTTTTGCTCCTGAAAAAAAACAGGCCGATCTGAAGTTGTTCTTATTGGATAAATACACTGAAAATGCAGATATCAAGGAAGCTCAGGAACTGATGATGAAAGGGCAGGACTTCGGATTGCTGTCGGAAGCCGGATTGCCTTGTATTGCAGATCCCGGAAACCTGATTGTAAAATGGTGTCATGAGAAAAACATCAGAGTGATCCCAATTTCAGGGCCTTCATCCATTATTCTGGCTTTAATTTCCAGTGGATTCAACGGGCAGGAATTTACTTTTCATGGTTATCTTCCAATTGATAAAGGAGAGAAAAAGAAACAGATCATGAACCTTGAAGGGCTTGTTCAGAAAACCGGATATTCACAGATTTTCATGGAAACACCGTACAGGAATAATCAGCTTTTTGAAGATCTGTGTAAATTTTTATCGCCGAATACAAAGCTTTGTATCGCTGCCAATATCAACGATCCGGAACATGAGTTCATCAAAACAAAATCAATAAAAGACTGGCAAAAACAAAAGCCGGAACTGCATAAAATTCCTGCGGTATTTGTACTGGGGAAATAAACTATACTCCTGTAGCTTGATAATAAGTATGAGAGCTGTTGTGACTAGTCCTAAATAAGCGTTACATATTAATAGGATAAAAATACTAATATTTATTATATAGTTGTTGGGTTTTCCCGACAACTATATTTGTTTTTATACGTTCTTATTTTTACACTATTTTGTTTGTGCATCTGCTCCGGTGTTTTCATATAACACGACCAATGTGGTCTTTTGGTATTATAAATGTGAACTGCATCTTCTACCAATAGCTTCATTGTCTGTATATTTACCTGATAATCTTCTAATAAGAACTCTTGCTTGAGTATTCCGTTTACTCTTTCTGCAATAGCATTTGCATAAGGATCATAGCTTTCAGTCATTGAGGGTCTGATATTTTTCTTTTTCAATATTTTTTGATAAACATGACTGCAATATTGTAACCCTCTGTCGGAATGATGAATTAAGCTTTTTTTATAATTTCTTCTCTTTATAGCCATATTCAGGGCCCGCAGAGATCCCTCAGTTGCCAAACTATTAGAAAGATCATATCCCATTATTTTCTTAGAATAAGCATCTGTAACCAAAGCCAGATAGCAATTCCTGTCTCGCCCTCCAATATAAGTGATATCTGAAACCCATACTTGTTCCGGCTGTTCCAATGGCATATTTTCTATTAGATTCTTATGCTTTCTGAATCGATGATGGGAATTGGTGGTTATTCGATAGTTTCTTTTGGGTTTTATGAGCATATGATTGGCTCTGAGTATGCTGAAAAGTTTATCTCGTCCCACATGTAATGTATGCAGAGAGTCCGCCAGCATATGATAGATCTTTCTTGTACCCACACGAGGCATCATCAAACGCAGGTTATTGACCAGTGTAATCACTTGGTCAGCCCGGGCTTGTTTTTGATCTCTAAGCCAAAAGCTTCGATAATAGTGCTGTCGGTTGATCCCGACCAATCTACAAAGATAACTTATCGTTTTTTTTGTTTCTTTGCTGAGATGCTGGATTGATCGGGAAAGGAGTTTTTTCTTACCGAAATCAAATATTCTTCCTCCGCCAGGTCTATCAATTTATCCAAAATAGCGGCTTTGTCTTCCGATTCCATTAAACGGGTTTCAAGATATTCGTTATGACGTTCCAGACGTTTTAACTTCTCTTCCAGCTCTTTAATCTTTTGTTCAGGTGTTTGCATAGCTTTATGTTGGGAGCGGTTGTCTATATCAAAGGTACCATATTTTCTTCGCCATTCCGTTATAGTGCCGTGACCTTGAATACCATACTTACGCATTGCTGCACGATTGCCAATACTGCCACTCTCTACTTCTTTTACTACCGCCAATTTAAAGGAGACGCTGTAATCCTTTTGGCTACGTTTTACATACTGATTGTGAAATGATTCCATAAAATTACTTTTTTTGTGTAACGCTATGTTAGGACGAGACATTGAGAAAATAGAAAAAGGCTGTGAATATTTCATGGCCTTTTCTTTTTTATTTAAAATCGTCTGGAATATTATAAATAGGATTTGTAAACTCCTCTTTTTTTTGTCCTTTCATTTATTCATGAATAATTTTAACTAAAAATATTTCAACTGTTAGTGATAATTATCATGGGATTTATATATTTTTGTAATATAAAATACCCTAATTTTATATTTAAATATAACGCATTATGAATTTTACAATTTTAATGTAATTAATAATATTCATGATGTCGTTTTATATAGTTTGGCTTTTTATTATACATATTATAATTGAATTGTTTTAAACGCTGCAGGTAAATATCGCTTGTATTTTTTGAATTATTGATGATGTAAGTTCCGTTTTGCTTACAATCAATTCAGCCCAATCAACACCAAAATATTAAAATATGATGACACGTAAAATTTTTTTTCCGGTATTGCTGATGCTGGCCATACTGGTACCTTCTTTAATTCATGTATCCGCACATGGATATGTAATGAGTCCTGCCTCACGAGGATATCAGGGAAGCCTGGATAAGGCTGCATTGGGTTATTCTGCCGCATTTGGAATCTATGGATCTGTAATTAATGAACCCGCTTCTCTGGAAGCTCCAAAAGGCTTTCCTGCGTTTGGGCCTGCGGATGGAAAGATTGCGTCCGCTAATGGAAGTATAGGAGGAGATACTACCCTGGATATCCAAAATGCTAACCGGTGGAAGAAAACCAATATCACTACCGGTATAAATGCGTTTATCTGGAAATATACAGCTTATCATGCGACGGCAAAATGGCATTATTATATGACCAAGCAGGGTTGGAATCCCAATCAGCCGCTTACCCGTCAGAATCTTGAGCTCATTGGTACAGTTATGCATAATGGAACCCCACCACAGGATAATGTTTCTCATCAGATTACAGTTCCTGCTAATCGTACAGGCTATCATATTATTTTAGCAGTCTGGGATGTAGCAGATACTACCAATGCATTTTATAATGTTATTGATGTGAACGTAACCTCAGGAACAGGAGTTTCGGCACCAGCCACTCCTACAGGGTTAACGCAGTTGGGAGTTACCGGTTCCTCTGCTAAAATTAGCTGGACGCCACAGTCAGATGCCGTATCTTATATTGTGTTCCGCAACGGACAAAGTCTGCAGCAAGTGAATGGAGCTCAGTTTGAAGATACGGGGTTAACGGCTAATACAGTTTATACTTATGAAATACAGGCCAAAGGTTCTTCAGGACTTACATCAGGGAAGAGTGCTCCGCTCAGTGTGAAAACGAACAGTGAAGGTATTCCTGAAAAACCCACAGCGCCATCAAATCTTCATTCAATGGGAGTTACTGAAAATTCTGTTTCCCTGATGTGGGTGGCCTCAACCCATACCCAAGGCGTTAAAAATTATCATGTATTTGAAAATGGGATTAAAGTAGGAGAAACTGTTCAAACAAGCTTTTCAAGGACAGGTTTGGCACAAGATACAGAATATCGTTATACGGTAAGATCTGTTGCTGTGAATGATCAGCTTTCTGATATGAGTAATGAATTAAAAGTCAGAACAAAGAAAGTAACACCTGGTAATGGTCAGTTGTATTGTGGAGCAGAGCAGTACAATGCTGCTAATGCATATCCTACAGCTGGAGTGAAAGTTTTTTACTCCTGTAAAATCTGGAAAAATAATTGGTATGCGAATCCGGGAGAACTGCCAGGAACAAATATGGTATGGGAGGAAGTAAGTGCTTGTGCCGAAGGTCCTGGCTGTGAATCGGGCGGGCCGGTGACCTATTGTGGAGCACAGGAATATAATCCGGTAAAAACTTATCCAGCAGCAGGAACAAAGGTTTTTCATGCCTGTAAAATCTGGGAAAACAAATGGTATGCAAATCCGGGAGAAGCACCGGGAAGTAATGCGGTCTGGAAGGTGGTAAGTGACTGTAATGAAGGAACAGGCTGTACTGCCGGGCTTACCAATAAAGAAGCTGGTTTTTCAATAGTTGTATCTGACCATCTGATCAGTTTCATACCTGAAAGCGCTTACAGTAAAATAAGCAGAGTAGATGTCATTACTCCTCAGGGACTTCAGATCATGACTTTCATGAATCCTGGGCAGAACAATATGAATATCAGCCGCCTTCAGTCTGGAATATATTTTGTAAAAATTCTTTACAAAGATGGACGCAGTATCATTAAAACAATCAGAAAATAATAAACAAAAAGGTGGTCTCAAAAGTATCATTCTGAATGAAATGGAGTGAAGAATCTCATATTACAAATTACAAATAAAGTTCTTCCTTCGTCAGAATGACAAAATACAAATTGTTTGACTTTTGAGACAATTTCTTTTTTCAAAAATATTTAACAGCTCTTAACAAGATTATTGCACTATTCTTGTTATTAAAGCCTATACTGGAAACAGTATAAATTGTTGATAATGCAGTGAAAATCCGGGCATCAGAGATGCCCGGATTTTTAACAGATTAATTTTTATTTTTTTTTCCTGATTTCCATTTTCTCCAAAGGAAAACCATAACGGGAATAAGCAAAAAGAACGGCCATAGCGAAACCAATCCCAGGAGGAAGCTTACAAAACTGTTCCAGCCTTCTGTCAGAGAATCCATAAACCGACTTCCAAAACCGATTTTTGAGGTGGCTGAGCTTCTTACTTTCTCTTTGTATAAGTTGAGCGTTAAAGTGCTGTAATTTACACGGTCATCAATAAAACGAAGTCTGCCTTCAGCAACATCAATCTCATCTTCCAGCTCTCGGATATTTTCCTGAATTTCCAGCATATCCTTTGTGGTAGCAGCACTTTTGAGCATATTACGATACTTTTCAAGATAGATTTTTTTATTGGCCAGTTTTATCGATATATCAGTGTACTCTTCCGTGACATCATTGGATGAAATATTTTTGGATAAAACCGAGCCTACTCCGTCTGAAAATGAACTGACAAGAGCATCGAAATTTTTATGAGGAACTCTGATGATCAGGGTAAGGTTATCATCCATGTCCGTATTTTGAAACTCTTCTTTCTGGATATAGGCATTATTTTTCTTTATGATTTCATTGACCTGACTCTGTGCTTTTTTAATATCACCAACCTGAATTTTCATATCTCCGTTTTTGATGATTTTTTTGGAGATGGTATCTGTTTTCTTTGTGTTGTACAGATCTTTGTTAGATATATTTTCATCGGGAAGCAGTTTCTCTGAAACAGCAAGGGGTGGAGGTGGAGGTACAGCCACAGCAGCAGATGCATGATCTTCAGTGATAACTTCCATCAGATCAGCTTTAACTTCCTGTTTTGCCACTCCTGATTTATTACAATTAATAAGAATAAGTCCTGATAAAATGAGAATAATATTTTTCATGGGTTAGTTTTTTGTGGATATGATCAAAAAGTGTGCTTAAAAATGTTCATATTTTAAAATTGTTAAAAAATTAAAATGAAATAAAACGTAAGAGCAGATCAAAAAATAATAAGATGGCTTTAAAACCGGGCTGAAAAATTGCTGAGACTGATAAATTATCTCTATTTTTAATTCATGAAAAAAAGTCTTTTAGCATTTGTATTTTCACCATTTCTGATGTATGCCCAGGAAGCTCCAAAACTTACAGACGAAATGGCCATGAAATTGTCCGACAAGCCTCTTCACTGTATCAATCAGGAATATCCAAATAAAACAGCCCATATTATCAATAATGCTGGCGAAGTTCCTCTGACTCCCAAAGATCTTCACCCTAGTTTTTATGGGTGTTTTGATTGGCATAGCTCTGTTCATGGACATTGGATGCTGACAAGACTTTTGAAAACAAAACCTAATCTTTCTCGTGCTAGAGAGATTGAAAAAATTTTAGATGAATCTTTTCAGAAGGAAAAACTGCAGACAGAAGCAGATTATTTTACAAAATATCAGCTTACAGGAACTTTTGAGAGAACTTACGGCTGGGCATGGATCTTAAAACTGGACGAAGAACTGACCAACTGGGATCATCCAAAAGCTAAAATATGGCATGAAAACCTGAAACCGCTCACTGATCAGATTCTGAAGTCATGGAAAACATATCTTCCAAAACAAACCTATCCGAACAGAACCGGAGTTCATCCTAATACGGCATTTGCAATGGCATTTGCCATAGATTGGGCAAGAGCCAATAAAGATAAAGAGTTTGAAAAACAGCTGATGGAAAAGGCGAAATACTTTTTCTTAAAAGATCAGAAAACACCTGCTTATCTTGAACCGGACGGGTCAGATTTCTTTTCGCCAAGTCTTGAAATTGCAGATTTGATGCGAAGAGTTCTCCCTCAAAAAGAATTTGTACAGTGGCTGAATGCTTTTTATGAAAAAAGAAGCCTGGAGAATGTTGAAAAAATTCCTGTAGTAAGTGATCTTAGCGATTATCAGACGGTTCACCTGGTAGGACTTTCTTTTTCCAAAGCATGGTGTATGAAAGGAATTTCAAATGCTCTTCCTGCCAATCATCCCTTGAAAAAGGATTTCAGGAAAACGGCTGACGTATTTCTTGCCAATGGACTGCCTTTGCTTTTCCAGGGAAATTATGGAGGAGACCACTGGCTGGCAAGTTTTGCTGTATATGCTCTGGAGGATTAATATTTGATTCCTGTTTTTTTCAGAATAAAACCTAGAAGCCATATTGGTCCTATCAGAAGAAACTGCAGATCTTTAAGGAAAGAAGGTTTTTTTCCTTCAATTTTATGACCTATAAACTGAAAAATCCAGGTGATAATAAATACACTAAGGTAAACCATCCATGATTGTCTTCCGACATTGATATTGGTGAGATAGATAAAATGCTCCATAATAAGCATTACTACAATCATCACAATGGCGATCCGAAAAGACAGTCTTATATAGAACAGCGTGATCAGAATAATAGCAATAATGCTTATGATACTGGCACATCCGAAGTAGGAAGCGCAGAAATGAGGGGAGGGAATCAGGGATGCAAAACCTAGAATTGTCCAGAAAATTAAGGGTACACAAATCCAGTGAATAAGCTTGTTGGTCGCATTTCTGTGACTTTTACTGTATTCGGCAAATAATAAATCGACCTTTCTCATGCTGAAGGGAAATTGGATGAATGCTAAAATAATAAAATTTTGTAATCACTGGTAAGATTGCTTACATTTGTCTTATGTCTGCCCTAGAAAAATTCGGAGTTGATATTTTTACGGAAAAAAATATTTTCGAGAGAATTGCTGTCGACAAGCCTTTCCGTCCTGATAATCCTGCATTTATATTTATTAAATCAGGAACGATAAAACTGCGTCAGCATTTCAGTGATCTTGAAGTTTCCGCCAATATGTTTATGGTAACCGATCCGCAAACTATTTATGAAGTGGTTTCTGTGACAGACGATTTTCAGTCTAGGATGGTTTCTTATAAAAGAGGATTTATTTCGGCCTTATCATTGAAGTTTAACCGTTTGATTACTTACCGGTATTTCAGGCAGCAGATGAATAAAGGAGTTCCTTTCCCTGAAGACGAAATGGAAGTGGTCTGGAAAAGTGTTAATTTCCTGAAATATATCCTGGATTCTGATACGGAAATGCTTTACAAGAAAGAAATGGTAGAGCATCTTTTCTCTGTTTTTTGCTACCAGATGGCAGGAATCATTTCCAAGGAAGATAACAGTTCTATGAACCAGATGTCCAGACAGGAAGAAATTGTATTTGTATTTCTCACCGATCTTTCGGAACATCATCTTACAGAAAGAACTGTTGAGTTTTATGCCGAACGACAATCAATTACAACCAGACATCTTTCTGCAGTAGTGAAGACAATTACAGGAAAGTCTGCAAGCCAAATCATTGCTTTAATTGTGATCAATGAGGCAAAGGTACTCTTAAACTCTTCCAGTAAACCGGTTTCAGAGGTTTCTTCTATTCTCGGATTTAGCGATCAATACTCATTTTCTCACTTTTTTAAGAAGCATCTGGAGGTTAGCCCTACACAGTACAGACATCAGTTTGAAAACTAAAATCTTACATTTGAACATCTTTTTCCAAAAATCAAACATTTGATTGATTTTGTTGTTGACCTAACTTTGCATCTGTAAAACAAGGTAAAATGACAAAGAAAATAAAAACAGCACTATCTGTATTGATAGCAGCTTTTCCTGCGCTGTTTTTTTCACAACAGATTAAGCAGATGACCGCAGGTGAGGTAGCGGAACTCGCTGTTCAGAACCATCAGCAGCTCAAAGTGTCTGCACAGAACATCGGTATTGCAAAGCAAAACACGAATGTTGTTAAACTTCAGAAACTTCCTACGATTACGGCTTCTACAAGCCAGTTCTATCTAGGAGATGCAGTTGCCATCGATAAAGATTTTTCAAATTCTACAAATGTTCCGATGCCACATTATGGAAGTTCCTATGCGGTACAGGCTACACAGCTGATCTTTAAGGGGGGATTGGTGAATAAGTCTATCGAAATGGCAGGACTTCGTGAGCAGCTTTCTGAACTGGATCTTGAGAAAAATAAGCAGGATGTGAAATTTTTAGTAATTTCCAATTATCTGGATGTCTATAAGATCATCAATCAGGAAGAGGTATTTCAGAATAATAAGAAGCTGGCTCAGGAACGTCTTAAAAATATCCAGAAATTCTATCAGCAGGGAATGGTAACCAGAAACGAAGTGATTCGTGGAGAATTGGCCATCAAAAATCTGGATCAGGGGATTCTTACTCTTTCAAACAATAAAAAAATCCTTAATTATAACCTGAATATTGCTTTAGGTCTATCTTCTGACACGGAAATTATTCCTACAGAAAGTTTAGAAAACAAAGAATCCGGAATAGGCATGGAATACTATACAGATCTTGCCCATGAAAGCAATCCATTGTTGAAGTCTGCCCAAAAAAATATTGCGGTTGCAGATAAAAATATTGAGATCATCAAAACGGATAATGCACCTACACTGGCTGGATTTGGAGGATATACGCTGCAAAGACCGATTACAACCAGAAATCCTGTGTTGGATATGTATTCAGGAGGATGGCAGACAGGGGTTTCTTTGAGTTATAACATAGATACGCTGTATAAAACGAAAGAAAAAGTAAAATTAGGAGAGCTGCAAAAGAACCAGGCGAATGATGCAATGACTCTGGTACAGCAGAATGTAGATATGGGAGTGAATGCAGCCTATACAAAATATCAGGAAGCCATTCAGCAGGCAGATATTCTTAATGATTCCAAAAGGCTGGCAGAAGAAAACTACAAGATTACAGAAGCCAAGTATCTGAATCAACTGGCTGTACAGGCAGAAATGATTGATGCACAGAACCAGAAACTGCAGTCAGAACTCGATTATGCCAATGCTGAGATCAATGTTTTGTATCAGTATTACAACCTTTTGAAATCTACAGGAACACTTTAATTTTTAACACTGAAAATCAACACAATGGAAAACAAGGGACAAACTACTCAAGATACTACATCAACTCAAGCAGCATCTGCTGTAGAAAACAAGAAAAAGAAAAATAAAACCAATAAAATCAGAGCTATTATTTCCAATATCATCGTTTTTTTGGTGATCGGTTTCGGATTGTTCTGGTTAATACGTGAATATTTCCATATTGGCAGCAAAACCTATACAGAAGCTGCACAGGTAGAAGAATTTATCAATCCTGTTAATACAAGGGTTTCTGCTTATATCAAAGAAATTAAGTTTATTGAACATCAGCATGTAAAAAAAGGAGATACACTGGTTATCCTTGACGAACGTGAAATTCTTACCCAGCTGGGACAGGCAGAAGCAGCATATCAGAATGCGATGGCTCAAAAAACAGCAACAAGTTCTTCCGTGAATACTGTTTCCAACAATATCAATGTGATGCAGTCTAATATTGCGGGAGCAAAAGCCAGATTATGGAATGCTGAACAGAATTTAAACCGATATAAAAATCTTTTGACGGCCGAGGCAGTAACAAGACAGCAATATGATCAGGTAAAAACAGAATATGATGCTCAAAAGGCGGCTTATGAAACCCTGGTAAATCAAAAACAATCTGCAAACCTTTCTACAACTGAAGTGAAAAGTAAGCTGGGAATCAATGATGCTGAAATTAAAAGAACAAAATCTGCTCTGGATATGGCAAAAATCAACCTTTCGTATACGGTGATCACCGCACCTTATGATGGAGTAATGGGAAGAAGAACCATCTCCGAAGGTCAGTTGATCCAGCCGGGGCAACAGGTGGCAACCATCGTACTGAATGGTCAGAAATGGGTAACGGCCAACTTCCTGGAAAGCCAGATGCCCAATATCAAAATTGGAGAAAAAATTTCGATGACAGCAGATGCTTTAGGAGGTAAACAATTCGAAGGTGTGGTAACAGCGGTTTCTGCGGCTACCGGATCAAGATATTCAAGTGTACCAACGGATAACTCTACCGGAAATTTTATTAAAGTACAGCAGAGAATACCGGTGAGAATAGAGTTTACAGCTTCCAATAAAAAAGAAGATCTGGATAAACTGAGCGCCGGAATGAATATGAATGTGAATACTAATAAAGACTAAAAGACGGAAGATATCAGATTTCAGACCATGTTCGTATGGAAAACCTAGGTTGAATGTTGAAAGTCTGCTATCTGATATCTGAAATCTATTACCTAAAAAAACATGTACAATAAAGGATTATATAACAATTGGGTACCGAAACCCATACAGCTGCTGCTGATTGTATTACTGCTTGCTGTGGTAATGCCTATCGGTGGAGTGTATACGGGGAATATCAGTTCTCTGGTAAGTGGTACCGGCGCCATGACAGAATATTTTATGTGGGCCAATTATGCTACCACCATTGGTATGGGAGCCTGTATGCCTGTTGTCCTCAGAATCAAAATGAGATTCAAAGTAAGGGATAAGATGGTTTTGCTTCTGGTACTTTTAGGGCTGCTTAGCTATGTGAACGGAACTACTTTACAGCCATTGATCTTCATATTTACTTCTTTACTCATTGGTTTTATGAAGATGATGGTCACCATAGAGCTGTTCCTGCCACTCATGGTTATGATTGGAAACCGTGGTATGTTTTATGGCGCTTTCTATACATTCGTTCTTGTGATGAATCAGGTGGCTACTTATTATGCCGCAGAGTTTGCCCTGGTTTATAACTGGCAGCAGTTTTATCTGTTTACAGCAGTTTTATGCTTTATTTTAGCATTGATACACTGGATTTTTATGCACAATAAATATTTTGCGTTAAAAGTTCCTCTTCATTATATTGACTGGTTGAGTATTTTGCTTTTCATTTCAACGTTCATGTTTTCAGCATACGTTTATTCTTTTGGAAGACAGCAGGACTGGTTCAATTCGAAGAATATCATGAATGCCAGTATTGCTGCTTTTGTAAGTTTTGCATTGCTTTCTATCCGCCAGCTAACCTTAAAACGACCGTATATTTCTTTCAAAATTTTTAAAAAGAATAACGTACAGCACGGTTTATTTATGCTTTTCTGGTTGGGAATGTTTCTTGGAACAGCCTCTATACAGAATAGTTTTGCGGTGGGAGTTTTGGGATATGATCAATTGACCAATACCAGACTGAGTTTACTTATGATTCCCGGAATTATTCTGGCCGGAATTCTTGCAATTTTCTGGTTTAAAAAAGAAAAACCTTTGAAAATGTATATTCTTTCCGGTTTTGCCGCAATGATTGGATATGCCATTATTATGTACTTTTCTATGGTATTGGAGTTCAGTTATGACAACTGGTATCTGCCTATGTTTTTAAAAGGTTACGGAATGTGTTCTCTGTTCATCTCCGTATGGTTTTATACACTGGATAAGCTTGAAATGGATGAGATGCTGGCTGCCATCGGACTTGTATTGGTTTGGAGAACTTTCCTTGCGGTAGGAATTTTTTCAACCCTCTATTCTTGGTTTCAGTACCGATTTCAGGTGACAGCAATTGGAGATCTTGCCGTTTATATGGATGGAATGACCGTTACTCCTCAGAATGTAGCTGCCAATATGAAAACAATTCAGTTGAATGCCATTATTGTAGCGACCAAAAAAATATTCGGATATATCATTTTAGTTGGATTTGGAGTGATGATTTATATTACTACCCATCACTTTGGAGCCAAACGTTTTCAGTATTTCAGATTTGTAAGAGTTCTTGGAGGTAAATCTGTCATTGCAAGAAGAAGACTTCGAGAAAGAAAAAAATTATTAGAAGACATAAAAGATGCTGCAGGGCCTGCAGTATAAAAGATACCTTGTTTTTCACTAGTAAAATCCTGGTCCTTCATTGGGCTGGGATTTTACATTTTAGTAGGGAAGAGGGATGCTGGAAGAGGGACGTAGTGAAAGACGGTTTATAGCTATTTGTTTTATTTCAAACCTTTACTCCAAAAGAATTTATTATAACTTGTATTGATTACAGATCATCAATAACTTCCAGCTCCCTTCTTCCAGCTTCCATCTTTAAAAAATTAAAATTATACATTTTGTTATTTTTATTCTTTCTAAATAAGGATTATCTTTGTGAGATTATAAAACTTTGAAGTAGAAAGAATGAAAAAGCAGTATGCATTCATAGGTCTTTTGGTTTCGGGAGTGATGATTTCCCAGACCGCTAAAGATTCTATTGCCTCTAAAGGTATTGAAGATGTGGTGATTGTAGCCTCCAGAAAACCTACAAAAATCTCTGAAGTTCCGGGAACAGTGTGGGTAGTACAGAAAGAAAAGATTCAGGAACAGGCTAAAAGCGGAGTTCCCATCAAAGAAATGTTGTCGATTCTTATTCCTTCTATGGATATTGGTCCACAGGGAAGAACCAATTACGGGCAGAATATGAGAGGACGTTCTGCGCTTGTGATGATCGATGGTGTTTCTCTGAACAGCATCCGTGCCATCAGCCGCCAGCTGGATGCTATTGATCCCTTTAATATTGAAAGAATAGAGGTGCTTTCAGGAGCAAGCTCAATTTATGGAGGTAATGCGACTGGTGGGATCATCAATATTATTACAAAAATCCCTTCCAAAAAAGGAATCAGTGGAGAGACAGAACTGGGAGTGCGTACCGGATTTATGGGCAAAGACGACCATGATTTCCGTGCAGCTCAGTCTATTGCGGCCAAAGGGGATAAGTTCTTCGGAAGATTGGGAGTAGCTTATCAGCAGAATGGTGGTGTCTATGGCGCCGATCAGAAACAGCTCTTCACAGATATTACCCAGACTGACCTTCAGTATAACCAGTCGATTGACATTTTGGCTACAGGAGGATATCAGTTTAATAATAAACATAAAATAACAGCTTCCCTTCAGTATTACAATTCTAAATTTAATGGTGACCGAAGTTTATTTTTAGGGGAAAACCTGAGTGCATTTACTACAAAAAATGCTTCATTGCTGGAAATGAGAGATGGCTTTTCTTCCGATAAAAATGTAGGAACAGAACGTTATATGGCAACTGTAGCTTATAATGCAAACGGAATCTTAGGCGGGCAGGATTTGTATGTACAATTGGCTACCCGTGGTGAAAAATTAGGATTCTACCCATTTCCTGGAAATGTTACCCTTCAGACAGGAAAAATACCTTATATGTCCTCTTCGCAGCAGGATACCTATTATTCTGGGATTAAAGCTTTACTATCCAAATCATGGCGAGGACTGAATGTTACCTATGGAGCCGATTTCGATTTTGAAAAGTTTGAAGGAACACAATCTGTTTATGATATTGGAAAAACAATGTCTAGCGGAGGCTTAGTCAACGAGACCAAATATAGTTTGGGAAGATACCCAACCAATCACTCACAGAGTTATGCCGGATATGTTCAGGCAAAATATAATATCCTGCCGAAATTACAACTGAATGCAGGAATCCGTTATCAGCATATCAATGTAAAAATGGATGAGTTTGTCGGTTCAGAACAGCAGACACAGATGGCGATGGGGTATGGAAGCTCAGCATCTGCAATTCCGGGAGGTGAAAGTTCTTATAATGTAACCTTAGCCAATGCCGGATTGTTGTATAAATTCAATGAACAGCATCAGATTTGGGGAACATTTTCTCAGGGAGCAAGCTTAGCTGATCCAGCCAAGTTTTATGGAATCGGGCAATATAAACTGGTGGGAACAAATTGGGATGTGGTATCCAGCATCAATGTAAAAGAGCAGCCTCTGCAGGCGATCAAAACCAATCAGTTTGAAGTTGGGTATCGTATCAACAGAGGTGGATTAAAGGCTCAGATTGCGGGATTCCTGAGTAATTCTGATAAAACGGTTGCCGTTGATAAAAAGACCTTCCAGATTCTTGTGAATGATTTGAAATTAAGAAACATGGGAATAGAAGCTGAGGTTTCTTACGCTCTAAACAATGGAGTTTATTTTGGAGCAAGCGGACTTTTGATCAAATCTGAAGGAGATAATAAAGGAGAATGGCAGAAACAGGAAATTTACAATGCCTCTCCTTCAAAATTGGTAACGTATATCGGATATAACATTAAAAACTGGTCATTCAGATTCCAGTCTTTGCAGAATTTCAAACAGAAAGACGAGCTTAATAATGTTGTGGAAGGTTATAATACTTCAGACCTGATGATGGGATACCGATTCAACTGGGGAAAATTCAATCTGGGAATCCAGAACCTGTTTAATACCGATTATCAAACCATCTGGAGCAAGCGTTCCCAGGTATTGTATTCTACGTACGGACTTCCGGAACTGTTTAATTACAAAGGAAGAGGAAGAACATTCAACCTTTCTTACACTTTTGAATTCTAGAAAATAAGATGAAGGTAAAAATGCCTTGATCTGAAAACATATTGTATTTCAAATCCGGTTTCTGATATTGATCGGAAACCGGATTTTAATTAAAAAAATCAGTTATGGCTAAAATTTCAACAGGGTAGGAATCAATGGCATAACGTAAATTTCTTTTAACGCTGAGACTGCAAAGTTTTTTAATCCGACCTGAAAATAATTTCGTTCGCAAAGGCATTTCATTTAGCTAAGATATTACTGTTTCATTGCTGAGTGAAACGCCTTAGCGATCTTAAAGAATACGCGCATCCTTAAAAAATTGCGATCTATTGCGTTATAATAATAGCACCCAACCGCTATTATGAAAAACAACAAGAACCGGTAACTCGAAAACCTGAATCACAAACTTTGAACTTTAGTTTCTGAAGCTGTATCTTTGCACTATGAAAGATTTAATGGGCAGAGCGATCTGGGATTATTATCACAATGAAAATCCGGAGGATCTGCAGACTGAAACGTCAATTTCTGAGCTGGATGAACTTCCGGTGGATTATTTATTCAGAGAGTTTGACGAAATGAATGATATTGAACAGAAAGCACTGGAGTTATCCGAAGGAAAAGTTCTGGATATCGGAGCAGGAGCCGGTTCTCATTCTTTATTCCTTCAAAACGAAAGAAACCTTGATGTGACTGCATTGGATATTTCACCAAAATCTGTTGAGGTTTGTAAACTGAGAGGAATTAAAAAGGTCGTTTGTGAAAATATGCTTGATTTTTCCGGAGAAAATTTTGATACCATTTTATTGTTGATGAACGGTACCGGAGTTTTTGAAAGCCTGGCGAAAATTGATACTTATCTTCAGAAACTGTACACCTTGTTAGATGATAAAGGGCAAGTCCTGATCGACAGTACGGATATCCTTTATATGTTCGACCGTGATAAGGATGGCGGAGTGTATATTCCAGCAGGAGGCTACTACGGAGAACTGGAGTATGTGGTTCATTATAAAGGAGAGTCTGAAGAACCGATTACCTGGCTGTATCTTGACTTCAATACATTGAAAAATGCGGCTCAAAATAACGGCTTCAAAATAGAAAGAGTTTTGAAAGATGAAGATTCTTATTTGGCAAAACTGACTAAGAAATAATTTACAAGAAGCCATTGCAAGCTGAAAGCGAAGCAATCTCAAAATAATAGAGTCATTCTGTAAACCGGGATGACTTTTTTTGTGCTTCTTTCCTAGCCCCGATAGAAACGGTTACCCCACAGCAAGGATTGGAAATCTTTGGTTAAGCTCAGGGTGGCAGCGCGGGCGCGAGGAGTAAAAGTGGATAGCGGGAATCAGCTTCTGATTATGATCTGAATAAGCGAATAACCGTTGATAACGGAAAATAAGAAAACCATTCCTGAAAATTGAAATACATCAGAACAGCAGTTGCAGCACATAAAATTACGGGAAAGACATAAGATTCTGCACGATAAGGAAGTTTTTTGGGAGTGGCTAAAACGCTTATGAGAAGTAAACCTAGAGCTCCCACTGAAAGAACTCCTATTTCCGGACTGTATCTGGATGTTATTCCGAAATCAAAATGGGAAATCAGAACGTATTTTTGAAATACAAAAAAAAGAAAACCAAATACCAGCGTAAAAAAGGCGGCAAGGTATTTTTTGAGTTTGATTAAATTCAGAGATAATAAAATCGCTCCGGGAATCGGACTAAACAAAATACTGCTCACGAGAATAGTTGATCTTGAATAAAGCTTAATGGCATCAGGATCTTCTGTAATATGATCTCTCCAGACTTCTGCCTCTTCTGTACGTTTCGCTTCTTCTGCGTCTTTTTTACGCTGAATCAATTGCAGAACGGCTGTTTTTTCCTGTTCACTGAAAACGCGCCCTCTTTCTTCCAGAATTTCAAAAGCCATCTGAACGGCTTCCGGAACAAAGCGGTTGCCTTCTTTTAAATATCCTTCTAATTCCTGACTGGAAAGCTTTCTTAAAACATTTTTACTGACCATAAACTGTATATAAAAGAAAGGCTGCTTCTAATGAAACAGCCTTTGATCTTTATTGTGAAGTAAATTATCCGATCTCAATACCGTTTTCAACATTGCTGTCGTCCGGTGTTACGAAAGATAATTTTCCGTCTGGTTTTGTTGTTAATAATAACATTCCCTGAGATTCAATTCCTCTGATCTTTCTTGGAGCAAGGTTCAGAAGAATCATTACCTGCTTCCCGATTACTTCTTCCGGAGTGAAGCTTTCTGCAATACCAGAAACAACAGTTCTTACATCTACTCCTGTATCTACAGTAAGTTTTAATAATTTATCTGCTTTTTCTACTTTTTCAGCTTCTGTAATGGTTGCTGTTCTAAGATCTATTTTAGTAAAGTCATCAAATGTGATTTCTTCTTTCATAGGGTTTGCGTTAGAGTTTGTTTTTTTATTGTTTTGTTTGGTGTCTTCCAGTTTCTGGATCTGAGCTTCAATAACATCATCTTCAATTTTTGAGAAAAGGAGAGAGGATTCGTTGATTTTATGACCAGTTTCAATTAATACGGATTGATTTTCAATCGTATTCCAGTCTTTCTTTTCAACATTGAACATGTTCAATAGCTTTTCAGAACTGAAAGGCATGAAAGGTTCAGATAGCTGAGCTAATGCAACTGCTATTTGTGCCCCCACGAATAAAGATTGAGCCGCTTTTTCCGGGTTATCTTTAATGGTTTTCCAAGGTTCTTCTGTTTGAAGATACTGGTTTCCAAAACGAGCAAGATTCATTAATGCCGTTAATGAATTTCTGAACTCATAATTTTCAAGGAATCCTGAAATCTCTTTTGCAGACTTACTTATTTCCTGCAATTCAGGGCTGTTGATATCACCTTGTGGAATAACACCATCATAATATTTGTGAATAAGAACGGCAACTCTGTTGATGAAGTTTCCGAAGATTCCTACCAATTCAGAATTATTCTTAGTCTGGAAATCCTTCCATGTAAAGTTATTATCCTTTGTTTCCGGAGCTGATGAAAGAAGAGCATATCTTAAAACATCCTGTTGTCCCGGGAAGTCTTCCACATACTCATGAGCCCATACTGCCCAGTTTCTTGACGTTGAGATTTTATCGTTCTCAAGGTTCAGGAATTCAAAAGCAGGAACATTTTTAGGCATGATATAATCTCCGTGAGCTTTCATCATTGAAGGGAAAATAATACAGTGGAATACAATATTATCTTTTCCGATAAAATGTACCAGGTCACTGTTTTCACTCTGCCAGTAATCTTTCCAGTCTTTTCCGTTTTTCTCTGCCCATTCTTTAGTGAAAGAAATATAACCGATGGGAGCATCAAACCATACGTACAATACTTTTCCTTCAGCATTCGGAAGTGGAACCGGAACACCCCAGTTAAGGTCTCTGGTCATGGCACGAGGTTTAAGGCCGTCATTCAACCATGATTTAACCTGTCCGTATACGTTAGGTTTCCAGTCGTCTTTATGACCTTCAATGATCCATTCATTGAGGAAATCTTCGTATTCGTTTAATGGAAGATACCAGTTTTTTGTTTCTTTAAGGATAGGAACATTTCCGCTAAGCATTGATTTCGGATTGATCAGCTCAGAAGGAGAAAGGGTAGAACCACATTTCTCACACTGATCCCCGTAAGCATTTTCGTTACCACAATTAGGACAAGTTCCTACAATATAACGGTCAGCAAGGAATTCTCCTGCCTGCTCATCAAAATACTGCTCAGAAATTTCTTCCGTGAATTTTCCTTTCTCGTATAAAACCTTGAAGAAATCCTGACTGGTTTCATAATGGTTTTTAGACGTTGTTCTTGAATATTCATCAAATGAAATTCCAAGGTCAGAAAAAGATTTTTTAATGATCTCGTGATATTTGTCAACGATATCCTGAGGAGTAACTCCTTCTTTTTTGGCTCTTATGGTAATAGGAATTCCGTGCTCATCTGAACCACAGATAAACGCTACATCTTTTCCTAATCTTCTCTGAAATCTTGCGTAAACATCCGCAGGAATATAAACACCTGCCAAATGTCCTATATGAACCGGACCGTTTGCATAAGGCAAAGCTGCCGTAATCATCTTTCTGTTTGACATTTATAGTAAAGTTTTGACTGCAAAGATAAGGAATATCTGTTGAATACCGCTATTGAAGGTATTATTATGCCGAAGAAAGCAATTTTCAAAGGCTGAATATGAAATTAAGTTAAACGGTTGTTTAACCTTTTCTTAATTTAAAACAAATATTATGTAATGCATAGGACGTTCTAAATTATTGGATTTTAAAAAACTAACTAAAATCGGTTTCGTAATATACATAATTTTAACTAAAATTATATTAAATTTATAATAATTCTAATTTTTTTTTAAATTGCGAGTCTGGCTTTAGGCTAAAATAAGACTGAAAACGAAACTATAAAAAAAATAAGATTGTGAAGAATTTTGCAACAGTATTAAAAATCGCACCTGCTTTTTTACTGGCAAGTACAGTAATGCATGCGCAGAAAACGGATTCTCTTCCTCAGGAGAAGAAAATTGAAGAAGTGGTTTTGATCGGATATGGAAAACAGAAAAAATCTGACCTTACCGGTTCTATAACTTCCGTCACTGCTAAAGACTTCAACGGGGGAGCTACTTCCGCCGGGCAGCTGATCCAGGGGAAAACTCCAGGGGTACAGATTACCAATAACAGTGGAGCGCCAGGTTCCGGAACAAAAATCAGAATCAGAGGGACTTCTTCTTTAAGTGGAGAAAACTCTCCGTTGATCGTCATTGATGGTGTTCCTCAGGATTTCGTAGGAATGAATGGTGTTTCGGATCCTCTATCTTTAATTAACCCTAATGATATTGAAACATTTGATATCCTGAAAGATGCTTCTGCAACTGCCATCTATGGTAACAGGGCTTCGAATGGGGTTATTCTCATTACCACTAAGAAAGGAACAGCAGGGAAGTTCAAAGTAAATTTCTCAACAGTGACTTCCGTTTCTACTAAAATGGGTAAAGTAGATGTATTAAATGCTCAGAAGTTCAGAGATTTTGTTAATACTTATGCACCTGCAGGGTACAAAACAAAACTTGGAAATGCCAATACCGACTGGCAGGATCAAATTTACCAGGCAGCATGGGGTACAGATAATAACGTAGCCCTTTCAGGAGGTATTAAAGGTTTGCCATACCGTTTATCATTAGGGTATAATGAGCAGAACGGTATCGTAAAATCAAATTCTTTCCGCAGAACATCCGTAGGATTGAACTTAAATCCTAAGTTCTTTGATAACCATCTATCAGTAAACGTAAACGCAAAAGGAACATTTACCGATAACAGATTTGTAGACGGAGGAGTAATTAAGTCCGCTACTTATTTTGATCCTACTCAACCGGTATATTCAGGAAACTCTAATTATGGCGGTTATTATGAATGGCTGGATTCCGGATCTGCAACAGGATATAATGTAAACGCCAACTCCAACCCGCTTGGACTGATCAATGGGATTAGAGATGTGTCTTCTGTACTCAGAGGATTGGGTAATATTCAGTTAGATTATAAGTTTCACTTTCTTCCGGACCTGCATTTCAATGTGAACGCCGGATATGATTATACCAAAAGTGACGGACATAAATTTAAAGATGCCCGCCTGAGACCAGGTTTCGAAGATAAAGGAAGCTCAAATTTCTATTCTATGGAAAAGAAAAATAAGCTTTTGGAAACCTATTTTAATTATGTGAAAAACATCAGTGCCATCAAAACAGGGGTGGATATTACCGCGGGTTATGCTTATCAGGATTTCAATATTTTACTTCCCGGAGCTATAACGTATAGAGGAACAGGGATCAATTCACAAGACTTGAACTTTGAAACTCAAAATACATTGATTTCATTCTATGGAAGAGCCATTTTTACCATAGATAATAAATATGTTATTTCAGGATCAGTTCGTAAAGATGGTTCTTCAAGATTCTTTAACGGAACCAGAGATAATGTATGGGGTGTTTTCCCGGGAGTTTCCCTGGCATGGAAGCTTAATGAAGAAAACTTCATCAAAAATATATCATCTATCAGTACATTAAAGCTGAGAGCAGGATGGGGTAAAACAGGTCAGCAGGAATTACCTGCACTTAATGGTAACAAGCCGAACAATTACCCGGCCTTTGCAGCGTACAATCCAAGTTATCAGGGAGCAGGATATCAGTTTGGAAATGAATTCTATTTCATGTTCAGACCTGCTAACTATAACCCGAATCTTACCTGGGAAACAACTACTACCAAGAACTTAGGATTAGATTTTGGTTTTAATAAAAACAGAATTACAGGATCAATAGATGTCTTCAGAAAAGATACCAAAGATCTTTTGGTATATGCTGACGAACCTGCGGGAGGCTTAAGCAATGCAAGCTGGCAGAATGTTGGTGATATGAAAAATGAAGGGATTGAAGGAAGTATTACCGTAATCCCGGTTAAAAACCAAAATACAACCTGGGAAGTAAGCTTTAATGCTACTCACTATAAACCGGTGGTCACTAAGCTTAAAGACAGAGCTGATGAATCATTTAATATGGAAGTAGGAGGTATTGAAGGAGGTTCAGGGAACAGAATTCAGGCTCATGCTGTAGGATATGCACCCAATTCATTCTGGGTATACCAGCAGGTATATGATAACAATGGAAAACCTGTTGATGGAGCCTTTGTAGACAGAAACGGAGATGGAGCAATCAATACGAAAGATATGTATTATTACAAATCTACTACACCTGATGCCATTTTAGGTTTCTCTACCAAAGTATCTCATAAGAACTGGGATTTTGCATTAAGCGCAAGAGCTGTATTAGGAAATTATGTCTATAATAATGCTGCTTCAAATAGTTCACTCCAATCAGCATCTACCAACGAATATCTTCAAAACGTATTCTCTACAGCACCTCAGTATCAGTTTGCTGTTCCTCAGTACAAGTCTGATATTTATGTTGAGAATGCTTCATTCCTGAGGCTGGATAATATCAATGTAGGATACAATTTCGGGGAAATTTTCTCGAAAGGAAGCAATCTGAAAATATATGCGATGGCTCAGAATGTTTTTGTGATCACTAAATACTCAGGCGTAGATCCTGAAGTTTTTGGCGGAATAGATAACGGTTACTATCAAATGCCTAAAATTTACTCTTTAGGTCTTAACTTCCAATTTTAAATAAGAATTCAATGAAACTAAATAGAATTAAACTTAAAAATATAGTATTGCCTCTTTCGGCAGTATTTTTATTGACGGCAGCTTCTTGTGTGAAAGATCTTGAAAGAGAACCTATCACAGATGTTACTTCAGCCAGTATTTATAAAGATTTTGCCAATTATAAAAATGTTCTGGCAAAACTTTACGGAGGACTTGCTATGGGAGGTCAGGTAAGTGGAGATGGTGATCAGCCGGATAGTGATATTAACGGAATTAATGGTGGTTTTTCCCAATATACCAGATTAATGTACACCCTGAACGTTGTTACAACCGATGAAGCTGTGATTGGATGGAATGACGGAAACCTTCATACCCTTCATAAAATGACCTGGGATGCTTCCAACGAATTTATTGCGGCGATGTACTATAGAGTATATACAGAAATTGCATTTTGTAATGAATTTCTAAGAAACGTAACAGATGAAAAATTGGCTTCCAATAATATTACAGGAGATAATCTTGCTCAGGCAAAATTAATGAGAGCGGAAGCCCGTTTCCTGAGAGCGCAGTCGTATTTCCATGCCATAGATATGTTCGGGAATGTTCCTTTTGTAGATGAATCCTATTTACCGGGTTCTATCAATCCGCCACAAAGAATAGAGAGAAAAGCATTATTTAATTATATTGAATCTGAATTACTTGCTATCGCAGGAGAATTAAAAGATCCTAAAACCAATGAATATGGAAGAGCTGACAAAGCAGCCGTATGGTCATTATTGGCAAAACTATACTTAAATGCTGAAGTCTATACAGGAACTCAAAGAAATACAGACTGTATCACCTATTGTAACAAAGTAATTGCAGCTGGATATTCTTTAAAACCAAAATATGACGATTTATTCCTTGCGGATAATAATATCAACAATCCTGAACAGATTTTAAGTGTCAATTTTGACGGAATCAATACACAGACCAATGGAGGAACTACTTATCTGGTACATGCTGCAATAGGCGGAGATATGAAAGCTGCTGATTTTGGAGTGAATGGTGGATGGAGTGGTTTAAGAACTACAAAAGCATTTGTAGGCCTGTTTCCAACGAATGGAAGTGATAAAAGAGGAAGATTCTTTACTTCAGGACAGAATTTGGAAATTAATGATTTAGGTTCATTTACAGATGGTTATGCTTTTATCAAATTTAAAAATGTTAAAAGTAACGGATCTGTTGGAGCTCATACCAACTGGGTTGAAGCTGATATCCCATTATACCGTTTAGCAGATATCTATCTGATGTATGCTGAAGCTGTATTGAGAGGAGGAGCTGGCGGAAACCAGGCTACAGCAATCGGTTATATTAACCAGTTGAGAGAACGTGCCTATGGAAATACAAGTGGAGATGTATCTTCTATCAATCTCAACTTTATTTTAGATGAGAGAGGAAGAGAGTTATCTTGGGAAATGACCAGAAGAAGTGATCTTATCCGTTTCAACAAGTATACAACGGGAGATTATCTATGGCCATGGAAAGGAAATGTAAAAGATGGTAAAGCAGTGGAAAGTTATAGAAACCTTTTCCCGATCCCTGCTAAAGACATCGTAGCAAATCCTAATCTGATTCAGAATCCTGGATATTAATTTAAAATCCTGTTAAAAATGAAAAATCTATTCAAAATATTAGCCCTGGTTTTTACCGGACTTTTAGTTTTTTCCTGTGAAAAAGACGAGGATCAGGCCATTATTAATGAAACATCTGCAGGTAAAATAGCTGCCGATAAAAGTGCAATTGTCCTGAATGAGCTTAATGCCAATACTGCAGTAATCAGTTTTACATGGACAAAGCCAACCTTTAATATTGCCGTAGTTCCCAATCAGAAAGTAGAATTCGGAATCAAGGGGAACAGTTTCAAGAAAAGTGCTGCTGTGGACTTTTCCAATGATATGACTTCAGGCTCTGTTACTCATGCAGCAATGAATGCCGCTATGTTTGCTATTGGAGCTACACCGGATGTTGTAAATGATATCGAGGTAAGATTAAAGACTTCTGTAGGATCAGCAGTTTTTTATTCCAATGTCATTGCACTTAAAGTAACTCCTTATACTCCAAATCCGGATTTGGTATATCCTAAAATTAATGTTCCGGGTAGTTATGCCGGAGCAGCAGGGTATGCAAACTGGACTCCTGCTAATTCACCGAACTTGTTTTCTCCAGGAAAAAATGATGAATACAGAGGGTTTATCTGGATCAATACTGTTTCTGGTGATGATGATGGTAAATATAAATTCTCTATCAACGAGGATTGGCCTGGAAATAAAGGAGACGATGGAACCAATACCGGAAAATTGAAGCTAGATGGAGCGAACGTAAAAGCACCTGCAGTAGGAGCTTATTACATTAAGGTAAATTGGGCCGCAAATACTTATTCTTCCGTGTTGGCAAACTTCGGAGTTATTGGTGATGCAACGCCTACGGGATGGGGATCAGATACAGATTTTGTATATAATCCTGCAACCAAAACTTTTGTGATCAATTCTATTGCATTATCAAGTACCGGAGTATTTAAATTCAGAGCCAATGATGATTGGGCAATGAAATTTCAGCCAAAAGATGCAGATCAGACTCTGGTTTCCGGAACTGCTGTTCAATCTTATTTAAGTGCAGAGAACACGGTAACAGGAGATCCTGCCTATAAAGTTTCGCAGGCAGGAAATTATAAAATTGAACTGGATTTGCACAATTCAGCATATTATAAGTTAACCATTACAAAATTGTAAATCAAACTAGAATAAAGCAAAGTGCTGCTTTACCGCGGCACTTTATCTATTTTTTAAGTTAATAAATAGTCATTATGAAGAAAATTACAGTTGGAGCCCTTTTGCTCTCAATGATGTTTACAGGTGTGAAAGCCCAATCTTTAAAATCTCCGGACGGGAAGTTCGAAATGAATTTTCAGCTGAAGGAAGGAGTTCCTTACTATAACCTGAAGTACAACGGTGCAGTAGTAGTAGAAGATTCTAAATTGGGATTGAGATTATTTAAAGACACAGCCATAAAATTCGCTTCTGAGATTGCCAAACCAGAAGATGCAAAATACGATCTGAACAACGGTTTTGCGAAGACAGATGAAAAAAGAGACTCCAAAAATGAAACCTGGCAACCGGTTTTAGGAGAAAAGAAAAATTATATCAACCATTACAATGAACTGGCAGTTACCCTGAATCAGGCTTCTACAGACAGAAGTATTGTAGTGAAATTCAGATTGTTTAATGATGGTTTAGGGTTCCGATATGAATTCCCGCAGCAAAAGAACCTTAATTATTTTGTGATCAGAGAAGAAGATTCTGAAATTGATTTCCCTACCGATATGAAGGCTTGGTGGATGGTAGCAGATTATGACTCTCAGGAATATCAGTATCAGGAAACTAAAGTTTCTGAAATTCCGGCAAAATGGGATAAAGCTTTTGATGCCAATGCTTCCCAGTCTTTGGTGAAAAATGCAGTTCAGTCTCCTTTAATGCTTAAAAAAGAAGGAAAAGAACCTTTGTATATCAATGTTGCAGAAGCTGCAGTGCTGGATTATCCGGCTTCACACCTGGAAGTAGATGCACAGAATTTTAAATTCAAAACGCATTTAACTGCCGACAGACAAGGAGCGAAAGGATATATTCAGACTCCGTCAGTAACCCCATGGAGAACCATTATTGTAGCTCCGAAAGCAGAGCAGGTAATGGATTCTAAAATGATCTTTAACCTTAACGAGCCTACAAAATATACGGATACCTCTTACATTCATCCTACAAAATACATGGGAGTTTGGTGGGAAATGATTATCGGAAAATCACAATGGGCTTATTCTACTGCTGAAAACGTTCATTTAGGGAAGACTGATTTTGCGAAATTGACTCCCAACGGAAAACATGCAGCCAACAATACAAAAGTTAAAGAATATATTGACTTTGCTGCAGAAAACGGGTTCCAGGGCTTATTGATTGAAGGTTGGAATGTAGGTTGGGAAGACTGGTTCGGACACTCAAAAGAATTTGTTTTCGATTTTATTACTCCTTACCCGGATTTTGATATCAAAATGTTGAATGAATATGCGCATTCAAAAGGAATTAAACTGATCATGCACCATGAAACTTCAGGTTCTGCAACGAACTACGAAAGATGGGCAGACAAAGCATTCCAAACGATGAACAAATATGGATATGATGCTGTGAAAACCGGATATGTAGGAGATATTATTCCTAGAGGAGAACATCACTATTCTCAATGGACTATCAACCACTACTATAGAATTGCAGAAAAAGCAAATGACTATAAAATTATGGTTAATTCTCATGAATCTGTACGTCCTACAGGAGAAAGCCGTACTTATCCGAACTATATCTCTGCAGAGGCAGCCCGTGGTACAGAGTATGAAGCATTCGGAGGAAATAAGCCTGATCACCAGACGGTTCTTCCGTTTACAAGATGGATGGGAGGTTCTATGGATTATACACCGGGAATTTTCCAGACGAAGCTAGACTACTATTTCCCTGGAGATAACCGTTTTGTAAAAACTACGCTGGTAAAACAGCTGGCTCTGTATGTAACAATGTACATGCCGCTTCAGATGGCTGCAGATCTTCCTGAAAACTACAAAAAGCATATGGACGCATTCCAGTTTATCAAGGATGTGGCAGCAGATTGGGATGATACCAAAATTTTATCAGCAGAACCTGGTGATTATGTAGTTACAGCGAGAAAAGCAAAGGGTACTGAAAACTGGTTTGTAGGAGGTATTACCGATGAAAACAAACGTGAATACACAGTAGATTTCTCTTTCTTAGACAAAGGAAAAAAATATGAGGCAACCATCTATGAAGATGGAAAGGATGCTGATTATATTGATAATCCTCAAAGCTATAACATCTATAAAAAAGAGATTACAAGCAAGTCAAAAATTAATTTTAAAATGGTAAGAAGCGGTGGTTTCGCAGTTTCAATTAAACCAGTAAAATAATTTTAAAGATACACTAAGGTGCCCTGGTTCATTAATTTCTAATGTTCCGGGGTATTTTTTATTTATCCTCTGTCTGTTGAATGAGTTGGGAATATTGATTTTCAGATTCTGAAATCTGTTCTTTTACTTTCAGAGGTGTTCTGCTTTTTATTTTCTCTTTATATTCTTTCTGATACTGTTTCACAGTTTTTCCAGTGCCGTCATGCCTCCATCCCGGTGAATAAAAAAGATATTTTATCCGGTTTTTGAAGGAAATTCCCGGCTGTCTGATGTCTTTTCCTATTCTTCTCCACTCATAGAAAAGCATGGTAGCAGGATCTTTGGATTTTATTTTGGGATAAACTCCATATTTCACAGGAACTTCAGGATCTTCTTTTTCAAAAGTTCCGAAAATTTTATCCCAGATAATCAGTCCCATTCCCATATTGCGATCCAGATATTTGATGTTGCAGGCATGATGCACCCTGTGATGGGAAGGAGTAACCAGAATGTATTCTAAAAATCCCATACTTTTAATAGATTGGGTATGTACAAATGTGCCGTAGATCTGTATAGAAGAGTAGGCTACCAGAATATGCCATGGATGAAAACCCATGAAAGCTAATGGAGAGAAAAATAAATACCTGTATAATGGCTGAAATACAGGACTTCTGAATCCCGTACTGATATTGAAATAATCAGAATTATGATGGGTAATATGTACTGCCCAGAAAACACGGGAATGATGATCCACATAATGATGAACATAATAGGCGAAATCCTGGGCAAGGAATACCGCAATCCAATACCATATTCCCTCCTGCCAGTCGAAAAGACGATGCTGGTAAAAAAACATCATAACAAATAACGAAAAGCCTTTCATGATGATGTCTAACCCATAATTAAGCAAAGCAAAAAGAACGTTTGTTGCTACATCTTTAGTCTCATAAATTTTCTCTTTATTAAAGTGGCTGTAGGCCATTTCTAAGAAAATAATTGTAGCAAACACAGGAATTGTCCATGTGTAAACAACATCCGGTCCTTCCGTTTTAAATATATTGCTGAAATCCAACATTTTTTCTATAAAACTAAAGATAAAAAGCATGAAAAGTTAATTTTTCACATGAATTTTTTGTGAAAAAGTTAATTATTCTTTATAAAAATTAAAATAAGGATATTTAATCTTGAAATTTTGCATGAATGAAGATCAAAAAAGAGACTTTCTCTTGTATTTTTGAACGTATATATGAAAATTTAATGCTAAATTGAACACTAATATGAAGACAATATATGCAGCATTCGCCCTTTCGATAGCTTCCGTTGCTTTTTCCCAGAAAAATCTGGAAAGAGTAGAACCGGCTTTCTGGTGGAAAGGGATGAAAAACCCTGAGCTTCAGATTCTTGTTTACGGAAAAGAAGTGGGGAATAATGAGATTACGCTTTCAGATGGAATTCAGATCAAAGATATCCGGAAAGTGGATAATCCCAATTATGTTTTTATTACAGTCAATACCAACGAAATAAACGTTCCGAAGTTTACCATCAATATTAAAAAAGGTAAAAAGAATGTTGGCTCATATTTCTATGAACTGAAACAAAGAAATCCGGGATCTGCAAACCGCGGGTCTTTTACTTCAAAAGACTTCATGTATCTGATCATGCCGGATCGTTTTGCCAATGGGGATGAGAAGAATGATTCAAAACCGGAACTGACTGAAAAAGCAGATCGAAGCCTGCCCAATGGCAGACATGGTGGAGATCTCCGTGGAATCCTTAACAACCTTGATTATATTCAGAATCTGGGAGCTACCGCTGTCTGGCTTACTCCTGTGAATGAAGACAACGAAAAAGTGTATTCCTATCACGGCTATGCCCAGACCGATCTGTATAAAATAGATGGCCGTTACGGAACGAATGAAGACTATAAAACTCTATCTCAGGAGCTGAATAAACGAAATATGAAACTGGTGATGGATTATGTGACCAATCACTGGGGAGGCTCACACTGGATGATTAAAGATCTTCCTTCCAAAGACTGGATACACTGGTTTGATGAAGGAGAAAAAGGATTTAAACGTTCTAATTATAAAACAACAACGCAATTTGATACCAATGCTTCAGACATTGATAAAAAATATGCACTGGACGGATGGTTTGATACGACCATGCCTGATATCAATCAAAAAAATCCATTAGTCCTGAAGTATTTAATCCAAAATGCAATCTGGTGGATTGAATATGCTGAACTGGGAGGATTTCGTGTAGATACTTATCCTTACAATGATAAAGAGGCCATGGCAAAATGGGCTAAGGCGATCACCGATGAATATCCCAAATTCAATATTGTAGGAGAAACCTGGTTGTATACAGCTGCACAAATTGCAGCTTGGCAGAAAAATTCTAAAATAGGAGAGATAGAAGGATACAATTCAAATTTACCCTCGGTAATGGATTTTATGCTCTTTGAAAATATGCCCAAAGCTCTTAAAGAAAAAGAAGGCTGGGATAAAGGAATGATCCGCATTTACGATTCTTTTACCAGCGATTTCCTTTATCCGGATATCAATAATATTTTGGTTTTCTTTGAAAATCATGATACCGAAAGATGGAATGAAATCTTCAATGCAAGTCCCGATGCTTATAAAATAGGACTTGCTATGATCTCCACAGTAAGAGGAATTCCACAGATCTATTACGGATCAGAAATAGGAATGAGAGGAGATAAGAAGAAGGGAGGTGATGCAGATATCCGAAGAGATTTTCCGGGAGGCTGGAAGTCTGATAAACAAAATGCTTTCAATTCATCCTCTCAAACCCCGGAGCAAAAAGAATTTTTCCATTTTACTCAGAAACTTCTGAACTGGAGAAAGGGTAAAGAGGTGATTCATACCGGGAAAACTAAAAATTTCGTTCCTCAGGACGGGGTTTTTGTGTATTTCAGATATAATGAAAAAGAAAGTGTAATGGTAGTGATCAACAATAATGAAAAAGATCAGCCGTTAGATCTGAAACGTTTTGCAGAATCACTTAATGGATTTACAAAAGGAAAAGACATTATTTCAGGAAAAGACATTTTATTACAAAACAGCATGAATATTCCTGCGAAAACACCATTGATTATTGAACTAGAAAAATAATAATTACCTATGAAAAAACTAACGACTGCTTATACATTGATCCTTTTTTTACTGGGATTTTCTTCATTTACCGCACAGTCGAAGACCGGATTTGAAAAAGAAAAATCGGAAATAAGTACCATGCTTGATGCATTCAACGCAGCTGCTGCAAAAGCAGATTACAATGCTTATTTTAATCTATTTGCAGATGAATCTACCTTCATTGGAACAGATGCTACAGAAATCTGGGATAAAAAAGCATTTATGGTCTGGGCAAAACCTTATTTCGACAAAAAGAAAACCTGGAATTTTAAAGCCCTTAAAAGAAATATTTATTTCAGTAAAGATGGGAAACTGGCATGGTTTGATGAATTATTGGATACTCAAATGAAAATTTGTAGAGGTTCCGGAGTGGTAGAGAAAATTAACGGAAACTGGAAGGTTAAACAGTATGTTCTTTCTGTGACGGTTCCTAATGAGGTGGTAGATAAAGTGGTGACTGAAAAAGCCCCTATCGAAGATGCACTAATTCAAAAACTGAAGTCGTAATGGCAGAAATGGTAGGGCGATATGATTCGGGGCCATTTGGAAAAAGAAAAAAGCCAAACTTATCCATGCTCCAGATTATTAACATGAGTATGGGATTCCTTGGAATTCAAATGGCGTTCGGATTACAAAATGGAAATGCAAGCCGTATTCTGGGTAATTTAGGGGCAGATGTTCACGAATTGTCATGGTTCTGGCTCGTTGCTCCCGTTACAGGTTTGATTGTTCAGCCCATTATCGGGCATATGGGAGACAATACCTGGAGTCCGTTGGGAAGAAGGAAACCTTATTTCCTGATTGGAGCTGTTTTGTGTGCAATAGGATTGGTTTTACTTCCTAATGCAGCTTCCGTTACCCAGATGTTTGCCGCCAATGCGCTTTTGTTAGCTGTAATATTCCTCGCCATGATGGATGCATCGGTGAATATTGCTATGGAACCTTTCAGAGCGTTGGTAGGAGATATGCTCCCGAAACATCAGGGAACGATAGGATTCTCAGTACAGACCATTCTGATTGGAATTGGGGCAGTACTGGGTTCTTATCTGCCGGATTGGCTTACAAAAATGGGAATTTCCAATGAAGCACCGGCTGGATTTGTAGCGGATAACGTAATTTATTCTTTTTATATAGGTGCAGGACTGCTGATCATCTCAATTTTGTACACCATCATGACAACCAGAGAATATTCTCCACAGGAATTTGCTGATTTTGAAGATGGAAAAGAAGTTGAAAAGCAGGAATCCAAGTTTTCAGATATTTTCAAAGATTTTGCAGCGATTCCTGCACAAATGAAAAAGTTGGGAATTGTTCAGTTTTTCTCATGGTTTGCACTATTTACCATGTGGGTATTTACGACCAGTGCCCTGGCAACCCATCATTTTGGACTTTCCCCGGAAGATACCCATTCCAAGGCATTTAATGACGCGGGAGATCTTACCGGAAAACTTTTCGGAATGTATAACCTTTGGGCAATTCCGTTTGCTTTTCTGTTGACCCCTATTGCTAAACTGATTGGTAAAAAACAAACCCATGCTTTAGCCTTGTTGTGTGGAGGATTGGGACTTGTTTCAATGTATTTCATTAAGGATGTCAGCAATCTATGGATCTCAATGATCGGATTAGGTTTTGCCTGGGCAAGTATTCTGGCGATGCCTTATGCAATGCTTATTGAAGTAATTCCACAAAGAAAAATGGGAGTTTATATGGGAATATTCAATTTCTTTATTGTTATTCCGCAGATTATCAATGGTTTATTCGGAGGTCCTGTGGTGAGTGGTATTTTCGGAAAACAGGCGATGGATTATGTGGTCGTGGGAGGCGTTTGTATGCTGATAGGAGCTGTAGTAACCATGATTTTTGTTAAATCTGAAGATGAAACCCCTAAGGAAATTGAAGAAGAAATCAAGCAGGTGCATTTTTAAATTAGAAACTAGAAGTTAGAAGTTAGAAGTTAGAAGTTAGAAGTTAGAAGTTAGAAGTTAGAAGTTAGTTGCGCTGAAAACTTTAATTTAAATATAAAAAAATATAGCAAAATTCAATAGAAACGGGCTTTAGCCCGTTTTCTCTTTCAATATTTATTGATTGGCTTTAGCCAAAACCTATCTTTTTTTTGTAATTTTTTTAAAACTAAAATTGTTTATCATGAAGCTTAATTTTTTGACTAAGTTTTTTTCGTCTATAAAACAAAAGGATAAGGCTGAAAATGAAAATGTTGCTGGAATTAAAGATATCACTGAAAATTTAGAAGATAACGGCTTCACTCAGGAAGAGTTACTTGAATACGATAAGCACGTACATCTCTATTATACTTATATGATTAATTCACTGATTCTTTATACCTATAATGTAGACCAATTGGATGAAATGGCTCCCATTTTAATAGATCCACTGGCAGAACTGTATGAAGAGCTTGATTATGCATTCCTCCCTGTTTTATTTAATACCATTTTCAGAAATAAACTCATTGACGATTCTTTTAAGAAAGACCTGCTGAATTTTAAAAAGAAAGTGGATGATATCCCTGTGGAAATTTGGGACTGGGACTTTTTAGACCATCATGAAACTTGGAAAAATATAAGACTTGAAGCCGAAATGCTTCTAAATAAACTCAATATTGAAACAAGAACTTATAATACAGATTATACCACAATTCTTTTTAAAAAATAAGAACAACAAATTCAATAAGAGTGGGCTTTAGCCTGCTTTTCTATAGATGTCTTTCCATTGGCTTTAGCCATAACTTAAAATCTATCATTCATATTTATTCGGTTTTTTGATCTTCAGAATATAATAATCTCCCACAGATTTTCACAGATAGCACGGATCTTTGTATTAATTTATAATAGATTTAATCATGGAGTAAGAAATATCCCGTATAAAATTTTATCGCAGATAAAATCTTTGCGCCTTAAAAATATTATAGAATATGAAAATCGCGTCATTTTGCGTAATCTAACCTATAAATGACCTCTATTTTCCCAGGCTTTCTCAACCTTTTACTGTTCTAATTTCCTTTCTTAACCTACATCAACTTTTTAAACACCTACATCCCGTACATTTGTACTATAAATAATCACAGAAAATGAAAACAGTATATCATAAAGCAGATTCAAGAGGCCATGCCAACCACGGATGGTTAAATTCTTACCATACATTCAGTTTTGCCAACTATCAAAACAGAGACAGAACGAACTTTGGAGTTTTAAGAGTATTGAATGATGACACCGTTTCTCAGGGAATGGGCTTCGGAACACACCCACACAGGGATATGGAAATTATTTCAATTCCCTTGGAAGGAGACCTGGAACATAAAGATTCAATGGGAACTACAGCGGTGATCAGAAAAGGAGAAATTCAGGTGATGAGTGCAGGAACCGGTGTTATGCACAGCGAATACAATAAAAATAAAGATGAGGAGGTGAAATTCCTTCAGATCTGGGTTTTTCCAAAAGAACAGAATGTTGAACCACGATACGATCAGAAAAGCATCAAAGAAGGTGAAAAAATCAATGGATTTCAACAGATTTTATCTCCAAATAAAAATGATGACGGAGTTTGGATTCATCAGGATGCATGGTTTAATCTCGCCAACTTTAAAAAAGGAAGCGGTAAAAATTATATGCTGAACAAAAAAGGAAACGGAGTCTATGCATTTGTGTTGAAAGGAAGTGCAAAAATGGGAGACCGCGTTCTGAATGAAAGAGACGGATTAGGAATCTGGGATACTCAGAGTTTTAATATCGAAGCCGTGGAAGATACTGAAGTATTATTAATGGAAGTTCCAATGGAACTGCCGTCTTATCTTAAATAAAAAACTAAATTTGTAATCTTAAAAATAAACCTCACATATGAAAATTTTAGCAATAGCAGGAAGCAACTCAGACGTTTCAATGAACAAACAGTTGGTTGCCTATGCATCTACATTATTTGAAAATGCAGAAGTAGAAGTAGTGGATCTGAATCCTTTCGAAATGCCAATCTATAAACATGAAAGAGAATTAGCAGGTGGAGTTCCTCAGGAAGCTCATGATTTTGCAGCTAAAATTGATGGTGCGAATGTATTGTTGGTCGCTTTGGCAGAACACAATGGAACCTATTCTACAGCATTCAAAAATGTGTTCGACTGGGTATCAAGAATCAAAGACAGAACAGTTTGGAATGAAGTGCCCATGTTATTGATGTCTACATCTCCGGGAGGTAGAGGTGGAGCAGGAGTTTTAGATGCTGCATCAAAGCGTTTTCCTTTCCACGGAGGAAATGTGGTGGAAACTTTTTCACTTCCTTTCTTTAATGATAACTTTGATAAAACCACTCAACAGATTTCTAATGAAGAGAAAATCAATGAGTTGAAAGAAAAAATAAAGAAGATTGCGGCCATTGAAACCATCCTTGAAAAATAGAATTTGAATATTCATTTAAAATTACTATTTTTGCAAAAAGAAAAGAGATGAAAATTCAGACCTCCTATAAACAATGTTTTTCTCATAAAGGGAAAGTTGTGGGCTCTGAAATTCTGAGATAAAATAACGGCCGATAATCTGAAAAGATTGTCGGCTTTTTTGTTTTCTAAAATCGAGTATAAAAGTAATTGAAATATTAAAAGATAAGAAGACTCCAGAAGCCGTTACTAGATCATAAATAGTATGAAATCTGAAATCTGAAATCTAAAAATCTAAGCAGACATGAGCAACACTTACAAATCAGCAGGAGTAGACAAAGAAGAAGGATACAAAACGGTTGACAAGATCAAAAAAGCGGTCGGTGAAACCCACAATTCCAATGTATTGAATCATTTGGGAAGTTTTGGTGCTTTCTATGAAATCGGTGGATATAAAAATCCGGTTCTTGTATCAGGAACAGATGGAGTAGGAACAAAGCTGAAAGTAGCTTTAGATACCAAAAAATATGATTCTATCGGGGTAGATTGCTTCGCAATGTGTGCCAATGATATTCTTTGCCACGGAGCAAAACCTTTATTCTTCTTAGATTATCTGGCTTGTGGAAAACTTGATTCAGAAATCGCTGCAGAAATCGTTTTAGGAATGGTGGAAGCGTGTAAGGATAACAACTGTGCACTGATTGGTGGAGAAACTGCTGAAATGCCGGGAATGTACCAGCCTGGAGATTATGATGTTGCCGGATTCTGTGTAGGAATCGTAGAAAAAGACCAGATCATTGACGGTTCTACCATCAAAGCAGGTAACAAAATTATTGCATTGCCAAGCTCAGGATTCCACTCAAACGGATTCTCTTTAGTAAGAAAAGTATTCCCGAACTTTGAAGAAGAGTTTGAAGGAAAACCTTTATATGAAACACTTCTTGTTCCTACAAGATTATACTATAAAGATATTCATAAAGTATTGGAAGAAGTAAAAGTAAGCGGAATTGCTCACATTACAGGAGGTGGTCTTTATGAAAACGTTCCAAGAATTATTCCTGAAGGACTTTGTGCTTCTATTGACGAATCAAAAATCAGAATTCCTAGCGTAATGCTTGAGTTGGAAAAAAGAGGTGGAGTAGCCCGTGAGGAAATGTACGGAACATTCAATATGGGTGTAGGGATGGTAATCGTTGTAGATGCTGAACATGCTGAAAAAGTATTACACCTTTTAGATGATGCTTACGAAATCGGAGAAATCACAGAAGGAGCAGAAAAGATAGATTTGAAATTTTAAATGACATCAGATTTCAGACTCTAGACATCAGGCTGTAAGTCTGTAATCTTAAATCTGACATCTAACATCTGAATAATGAAGAACATCGTTGTACTCGTATCCGGTTCAGGAACCAATCTGCAGAGAATCATTGATACCATTGATAATGGAGAAATCCAGAATGCAAAAGTATCTTTAGTGATTGCCGACAGAGAATGTTTCGGATTGGAAAGAGCAAAAAACCATAACATAGAAAACGTTCTGATTCCGAGAGGGAAAAACTTCAGCAGCGAATTGAGTAAAATCATCCCGGAAAATACAGATTTAATTGTATTGGCAGGGTTTTTATCCATTCTGAAACCTGAGTTTTGTGAAAACTGGAACGGAAAAATTATCAACATTCATCCGGCATTACTTCCGAAATTTGGAGGAAAAGGAATGTGGGGACATCATGTTCATAACGCTGTGATTGAAGCTAAAGAAGTAGAGAGTGGGGCGACTGTACATTTTGTAACGTCGGGCATTGATGAAGGAGAACCTATTCTTCAGAAGTCTTTTGAAGTGACTGCTGATGATACTCCTGAAACACTGGCTCAGAAAGTCCACCAGATTGAATATGAGATATTTCCTATAGCGATCAATAAGGTCCTGGGAAATAAATAATATAACAATTTACCAGTTTACCAGTTTAGCAATGTTAAAGGTATTGTTATATTGCTAAACTGATACATTGTTACATTAATAAAAAGAAATCTAAGTAAAAATAAAAGTAAGTTCGGAGGTGAAAGACCCGGACACAGTTTGAAATAGCTGTAAAAAGTAAAAAATTGAAAGTAAAATGAGTAAAAAGAGAGTTTTAATCAGTGTTTCTGACAAAGGTGGATTAATTGAATTCGCGCAGTTTTTGGAAGCTCAGAATTATGAGTTGATCTCTACAGGAGGAACGTTCAAACATTTGAAAGACGCTGGTTTAAATCCTATTCAGATTGATGAGGTAACCAATTTCCCTGAAATGTTGGATGGAAGAGTGAAAACTTTACACCCAAAAGTTCACGGAGGATTGTTGGCTGTTCGTAGCAACGAAGAGCACATGAAAACCGTTCAGGAACACGGAATTGGTCTGATTGACATGGTAATCGTAAACCTTTACCCTTTCTTTGAAAATGTAAACAAAGACATTTCTTTACATGAAAAAGTAGAGTTTATCGATATCGGAGGCCCTTCAATGCTTCGTTCTGCAGCTAAAAACTTTGATTCTGTAACGGTAATCACTGATGTTGAAGATTATGCAGCAGTGAAAATCGAAATGGAGCAAAACGGGGATACTTACATTGAAACCCGTAAAAAACTGGCAGGAAAAGTATTCAACCTTACCTCTGCATATGATGCCGCAATTTCAAGAATGCTTTTAGATGAAGAATATCCTACGTATTTAAATGCTTCTTATAAAAAAGTTGCTGACTTAAGATACGGAGAAAACCCTCATCAGACAGCTGCTTACTACGTTTCTACTTTCGAGAATGGCGCGATGAAAGACTTTGAACAGCTGGGTGGTAAAGAACTTTCTTTCAACAATCTTCGTGATATGGACCTTTGCTGGAAAGTAGTGACTGAGTTCAAAGAAGAAATGGCTTGTTGTGCCGTAAAACACTCTACCCCTTGTGGAGTGGCTATCGGAACTTCAGCATTGGAGACGTACCAGAAAACATTCGAATGTGATCCGGTTTCTATCTTTGGCGGAATTGTTGCAATGAACTATAAAATTGATGCAGCAACAGCGGAAGAATTAAACAAAACTTTCCTTGAAATTGTAATGGCTCCTGAATTCGATGAAGAAGCTCTTGAAATTTTAAGAAAAAAGAAAAACCTGAGAATCATCAAAATCGTAAACCCTGTTTCTGACAAACAGACTTGGGTGAAAGTAGACGGTGGTATCCTGGTTCAGGATAATGATACTCACTTCTCTGACGATATTAAAGTTGTTACAGAAGTACAGCCTACAGAAGAGCAGAAAAAAGCATTACTTTTCTCTCAGAGAGTAGTAAAATATGTGAAGTCTAACGCAATTGTAGTTTCCAACGGAATTCAGGCATTCGGTATCGGTGGCGGACAGGTAAACAGAATCTGGGCGACTCAGCAGGCTATCGAAAGAGCAAAAGAGAAATTCTCCGGAGATTTAGTATTGGCTTCAGATGCATTTTTCCCTTTCCGTGATGTGGTAGATTTCTGCGCTCAGGAAGGTATCAAGGCGATTATTCAGCCAGGTGGAAGTGTAAAAGATCAGGATAGCGTAGAAGCTGCAAATGAGCACGGTATTCCAATGATGTTTACAGGGGTTAGACACTTTTTCCACTAATTAAAATAGAATTAAAAAATAATTAGGGATTGTATTTTTAGCATTCAAAATTATATATTTGTAAAATAAGACTAGATAATAAATAAAGTATGAGAATATTAATCATAGGTGAAGGCGGTAGAGAATCTGCTTTAGCGGCAAAGCTTCAGAATGACTCAAGAATTTCTAAAATGTTTTTTGCCAACGGGAATGCTACTACCGATGTAATAGGGAAAAATGTTCATTTATCAGAAATCAAAGAACTTAGAGATTTCGCTATTAAAGAAAAGATTGATCTTACGATCGTAGGTCCGGAAGCTCCTCTTGTAGCGGGTATCAAGGACGAATTTAAAAAGCATGATCTTAAGGTTTTCGGGCCTACTCAAAAAGTAGCAAGCCTGGAAGGAAGTAAAGCTTTCTCTAAGAAATTTATGCAGACCTATGATATCAAAACAGCGAAGGCTGTGGTATTTGATTCATATAACGAAGCTAAAGAATATGTGCAGACACAGCAGTATCCTTTGGTAATCAAGGCTAGTGGTTTAGCTGGTGGTAAAGGTGTGGTTATTTGTGACACCCTTGAAGAAGCTGAAGCTACCATCCATGATTTCATGATCAGAAGAATCTATGGAGATGCTGGTATTCGTTTAGTTATTGAAGAATATTTACAAGGTTTTGAAGCTTCTATCATTGCTTTCTCTAACGGTGATAAATTATTCCCGTGTGTAGCAGCAAAAGATTATAAAAAAGCTGGAAACGGAGATACAGGACCCAATACAGGAGGTATGGGTTCGGTAGCACCAAGCCCGGAATTTACTCAGGAACATTATGCAGATTTTGAGAAAAATATCTTAGAACCTACCATTACAGGTCTTAAAGCTGAAGGTTTCGGATTTAAAGGAATCATCTTCTTCGGATTGATGGTAACGAAAAACGGAACTTACCTTCTTGAATACAACATGAGATTTGGAGATCCTGAAACTCAGGTATTGATGGCATTGATGGAAAACAATCTTCTTGATGTGATCCAGGACTGTATGGAAGGAAAAGACATTGAACTTAAATTTAAAGATGAAAAAGCCGTTTGTCTTGTAATGTGTTCAGGAGGTTATCCGAGAAACATCGAAATTGGTTTCGAAATTACAGGAGAAGAGAAGCTGAAACATAGTAAACTATTATACGCCGGAGCAGTTAGTAAAGGAGATAAAGTGGTTTCCAATGGCGGTAGAGTACTGAACATTGTGGCTACAGGAGCTACCTACGAAGATGCCCGCAAAAAAGTTTACGAAGATGCAGGTCATGTACATTTCGATTACGGCTTCTACAGAGACGACATCGGAAAGTTTTAATAAAATCATGAAAAAAGATTTGGATACATTCCAAGTCTTTTTTTGTAAAACAGTTAATAATTAGAAGTTAGACGCTAGAGGTTAGAAATTAGTTGCTGAAAGTGAAATTGGGAAGTTTTTTCCAAGCCAGAAGCCATTAGTCAATGCCATTAGCTCTATCATTTATCAATCATCATTTATCAATTATCAAAATGAACAACGGTATTATTATTTTAGATTTCGGATCCCAGTACAACCAACTTATCGGAAGAAGAATCCGTGAGATGGGCGTGTACTCTGAAATCTTACCTTACAATACACCATTACAAGATATTTTAGCAAAACAGCCAAAAGGAATTATCCTTTCCGGTGGACCAAGTTCTGTGAATGCAGAAAATGCTCACCTGGTTGAAAAAGAATTATACGAACAGGGAGTTCCTGTTTTGGGAATCTGCTATGGAATGCAGATGACTGCTCACCTTTTAGGAGGAAAAGTAAATAAAGGAGAAAAAGGAGAATATGGTAAAGCCAACCTTGAGATCGTTAAAGAAAGCTCTTTATTAAAAGGAGTGACTCAGAACTCTGTTGTTTGGATGAGCCATTTTGATGAAGTAGGAGAATTGCCTGCAGGTTTTGAATTAAACGCAAAATCAGGAGTAATTGCTTCCATTTCTAATGAAGAAAGTAAAATCTACTGCGTTCAGTTCCACCCTGAAGTTTCTCATACTGAAGAAGGAGGGAAAATGCTTGAAAATTTCGTTTTCGGAATCTGTAACTCAGAGAAAAACTGGAAACTGACGAACTATATCGAAAAAACAGTTGAGGAAATCCGTGAGAAAGTAGGAGACAACAAAGTAATCCTTGGTCTTTCAGGAGGAGTAGACTCTTCTGTAGCCGCTGTTTTGATCCACAAGGCTATCGGTGATCAGTTGACTTGTATCTTCGTAGATACGGGATTATTGAGAAAGGATGAAGGGAAGAAAGTAATGGATCAGTATGGAGAGCATTTCCATATGAACATTAAAATGGTAGATGCTCAGGAAAGATTCCTTACAAAATTAGCTGGTGTTGACGATCCTGAAGCAAAAAGAAAAATCATCGGAAACGAATTTATCCATGTTTTTGATGAAGAATCTCACAAAATTGAAGGCGCTAAATTCCTTGCACAAGGGACTATTTATCCGGATGTTATCGAAAGCCAGTCTGTAAACGGACCCTCTGCAGTAATCAAGTCTCACCATAACGTTGGAGGACTTCCTGAAGATATGGAGTTCGAATTATTAGAGCCTCTGAGAGAGCTTTTCAAGGACGAAGTAAGAAGAGTAGGAGAAGAATTGGGTATTCCTCATCACATGGTGTACAGACACCCTTTCCCAGGTCCTGGATTAGGAATCAGAGTATTGGGCGCTGTAGATGCTGAAAAAGTAAGAATCCTTCAGGAAGCTGATGATATCTTCATCGAAGAATTATATAAAAATGACCTTTACGAAAAAGTATCTCAGGCATTTGTAGTTCTTCTTCCGGTAAAATCTGTAGGAGTAATGGGAGACGAAAGAACTTACGAATACACAGCTGTAGTTCGTTCTGCCAATACCATCGACTTTATGACAGCAACGTGGAGCAGACTTCCTTACGAGTTCTTAGATACTGTTTCCAGCAGAATCATCAACGAAGTAAGAGGAATCAACAGAGTAGCTTACGATATTTCAAGCAAACCACCTGCAACTATTGAGTGGGAATAATTTTTGACTTGAATTTTAAATACAAATCCTACCCGCTTTGGGTGGGATTTTTTTTGTTAAAACTGTTTTAATGAAGAAATGATCAGTAAAATATTTAAAGCAATTAACAAGCAATATACCAATTTGAAGAGTATATGCTTGTGGAAGATAAGATAATTTAAAAATACTAATCCGGCTAAATATAAATAAACAAGGGTTTTAACTTCCTGAGCTTTTATTTCAGATGCCGAAAATAGGTTTACGTTATGGGAGAGATTGACTATTGAATTTGAATAAAAAATTCTTAGAATAAAAATAATGGTGATGCTTATGAGTAAAGTTACTGCGTATGGTTTCATCAGCTAATAAAAATTTAATATAATCATTACTCTCCGATAAAAGGTATAAATATATTGAGAATATCAATATTTACAGCATGAATTAACAGGCCGCTCCTCCGGAGCTATAATTTTAAAACAAATATGTCCTATTAACAGCTTAGCTCCTAGTGGAGCTGGATTTGATCCCGTTGGGATCTGCTGTTAGTAGAAAAAAAGAAGTTCCCATAAAAATAAAGCTCCAGAGGAGCGGCCTGCTAATTATGCTTTAATTTAATCGGACAAGAATGATTTTTAATTTACATTGTAAAAATAAAAATCTTCAGCAGAAAAAGTATTCAAGTTTTCCATAAAATCAAAATAAGCATTATAAATATCAGGATTTACAGACAGATATGGATGAGATAGAGTATTGACCACAATGTATTCTATATCATGAAATGTATGAAGAAGATTTTTTACTTGTAAAGCATATTGACTCTCTATGAAAATCAGAGGATAATTCAAACAGATATATCCTATGGGCTTATTTCCTAAGTGCAGAGCCGTAATTTTTTCTGTATCCATTTCTATATGAATGTCATAATGAAATGAAAGTACCTCCACTACAGAGCTGAAATCAGAATGTTTCCAGTAATTATTTGAGTGAACTGCTGTTTGTAAAGTTTCGGTAATATCCACTGTTAATTTTTATATAAATGGTTGGAAAGTACTTTTATATAAGGATTTAAATAAAATATTTTTCCTAAATTTAAGTAAAATTACATCAAATGCAAATAGAAACAAGAAACCTGACTCTTCAGGATTATGATGAACTGGCGGAAACGATGAAAAGGGCCTACCCGCAAATGTCGGAGTCCATTTGGTCCAAAAAAAGTATTGATAAACTGACAAAAATGTTCCCCAACGGACAGATTTGTATTACGGTAGACGGTAAACTAGCTGCTGTAGCACTTTCTATTATCGTTAATTACGAAGAATTCGGGGATGATCATACCTATAGCGATATCACCGGAAATTATACATTCAATACCCATACTTCAACGGGAAATGTCCTTTACGGAATAGAAGTTTTTGTAGATCCGGAATTTCGTGAACTCCGTCTGGGAAGAAGGTTGTATGATGCAAGAAAAGAACTTTGTGAATTACTAAACCTCAAGTCTATTGTTCTGGGCGGAAGAATCCCGAATTATCACAAATACAGCCACGAGTTTTCTCCACGAGAATATATCCGAAAAGTAAGAGATAAAGAGATCTATGATCCGGTATTGTCTTTCCAGCTTTCCAATAATTTTCTTCCGATAAGAATCCTGAAAAAATACCTTCCTGAAGATGAAGCATCGAGAGAAAATGCAGTTCTTTTGCAGTGGAACAATATCTATTACAGCCGAAAACCGAATACCATGCAGGACAGTATTATCCGTCTTGGGTTGGTACAGTGGCAAATGAGAACCTTCAAAGATATTGATGCTTTTTATGAACAGGTAGAATTCTTTGTGAATGTGATGGGAGATTACAAATCAGATTTTGTTCTTTTCCCGGAACTGTTCAATACCCCTTTACTGGCTCCTTTCAATAATCTTTCCGAAAGGGACAGTATGATAGAACTGGCTAAGCTTACCGAACAGATCAAGAATAAAATTTCAGAATTAGCGATCAGCTATAATGTGAATATTATTTCAGGAAGCATGCCTGTTTTTGATAATGAGAATAATGATTTATATAATGTAAGTTATCTTCTTCACCGCGATGGCCGTATGGATGAATACAGAAAGATTCACATTACCCCGAACGAAAAAAGATACTATGGGATGAAAGGAGGAAATGAAATTAAAGTTTTTGATACTGACTGTGGTAAAATAGGTCTTGTCATCTGTTATGATGTAGAATTCCCGGAATTACCAAGGATTTTAGCTGACCAGGGCATGAAAATCTTATTCGTTCCTTATCTTACGGATACCCAGAATGCCTACATGAGAGTGCGTCACTGTGCTGCTGCGAGAGCCATAGAAAATGAATGTTATGTAGCCATTGCAGGTTGTGTAGGAAACCTTCCCAAGGTAAATAATATGGATATTCAGTTCGGGCAGGCTGCGGTATTTACCCCTTCTGATTTCGCGTTTCCGTCCAATGCAGTGAAAGGAGAAGCGACTCCGAATACAGAAATGACTCTGATTGTTGATGTTGATCTGAATTTACTGAAAGATCTTCATCACAACGGTTCTGTTCAGGTAATGAAAGACCGAAGAAAAGATCTTTATGAAACTTACCTTAAATAAAACAATTCCGGGGCAGCTAGCTGCCCCGGAATTTTAATTATTTAAACAGATTAAACTATCCTTTCTTAGCTGATTCTCTAATTAAATCCTGATTGTTTTTATAAACCTCAAATTGTTCAGGACTTAAGATCTTTTTAAAATCTTTATCCAGTGCTTTAAAATCACTGATAATAACCTTTTTTGCCTTATTGCTGTCTGCATCTGCAGGACCTGCATTTTTCTTATTAAGACGCTTTCCAAAATCTTTCTGAACTTCCTGAACTCCTTTGAAGTTGATTTCATAGGCCTGCTCAACTTGTCTTTCAGTAAGATCCAGAATCGGGACCATCAGCAATGTTCTGAAAAGCGCAATTTTTTCTGCCCTGTCCTGTTTTACCACTGCCATCTGTTCCGGGGTAAGGATTTGTCCCAATGCCTGATGACGCTGGGCAATGATACCTACAAACTCATCAGCAATTACTTTGTTGTTTTGGGAACTGCTATTATCGCCGGCTTTGCTGTCAAGAGCAATAAGCGCATCTGCGGTAGTTTTATTGATTTCTTCAATTTTACCCATCTGCGATTCTGTAAGGCCTAAATAACTCATTTCTTTTGTAGCTACTTCGGCAATAGAATGAGCTGATGCTACCTGAGCTTTTACTTGTGTTGTAAACACGACTGCTGATAGTATAAGACCAGCTGAAATAATTTTTTTTAACATAGTGTTGTAATTAGATTAATGGTTTGTTATTAATTGAATATGATTATGAATTTAATTCTCGTTTTAAAGGGTTTTTATGTAATTGTTTGATAATTAAATGTTTGGGTTTGTGTTTTTTGTTGTTTTAGATAGAAATAACATGCCATAAATTTTGTCACATAGGCATTTTTTGGAGCAAAAAAAATACCCAAAGAATATTTCTTCGGGTAGTGTATAATTCTGTATAAAATCTGATTTTACATATACTGAGGGCATACTACAGCAGGGCAAATCAATCCTGGACATTTTGGTCTTCCGTCTGTAGGGCAGCATTGGTATGAGCAGTTTCCAATAATGATTCCGCTTCCTGCAATCCCTTTTAATTGTTCTCTTGAAAGTTTGTTGTTACGTAAATTTTTCATGTTCTAATACTTTTGGTTTGTTTTATTTGTACGTTGTAAATATAGATAATTATATTAAATTTTATCACTAATTATTGAATTTTGATATTATGATTGTTGTTTTATCTGTAAAATGTTGATTATGTGTTTTAATTTTTAATTTTGTGACGTAATGTTGTTATCACGATTCTTTTCATAAAGGAACAATTTTTGGAGTAAATTGCACTTACTATTGATAGACTATGTTTGACAAGCCGCAAAGAAAACTGAAAAGATCCGCAAGACTGATTTCCGTACTGAGTAAATATGGATTCAAAGATATGCTGGCAAGGATGAATGGAGGAAACAAGCAGGACGAAACTGCCAATTCGGATGAAATTATTTCTAAAGGAACCGTTTATGAAAGAATAAGACTGGCTCTTGAGGAACTGGGCCCTACCTTTGTAAAGCTTGGCCAGACATTCAGTAACAGGGAAGATCTTTTACCGCCGGAACTGATCCAGGAGCTGCAGAAGCTTCAGGATAAAGTGGAAACAGTAGATATGGACGTAGAAGAAGCGCTCGAAAGTGAATTCAATATTTCCGTGAAAGATTATTTTCGTGAAATCCAGAAAGAACCTATCGCTACAGCTTCCATTGCCCAGGTGTATAAAGCTGTTTTGAATGATGGCAGCCCGGTAATTTTAAAATTGAGAAAACCCGACGTACAATCTGTTATTGAAGACGACCTACTTTTGATCAAAGACATTGAAAAGCTGATATCTGCCTATTCGGAAATAGGAGAAAAACTGAATCTGAAGCAGGCTATTTCTACCTTTGAAAGATCTTTACTGGAAGAAGTTTCCTTGACTAATGAAAGGAACAATATCCTGCAGTTCCGACTGAATTTTAAAAATAATAAAGAAACCTATGTTCCAAAAGTCTACGAAGAGTTTTCCAACAATAATATTCTTTGTATGGAATTCATTGATGGGATCAAGGTTACAGATAAATCCCTTCTATTAGCCAATGGTATTGATCCTGTAAAAGTTTCTGAAGCAGGATTAAGGTTGTTTGTTTCTCAGATCTTAGATTACGGATTTTTCCATGCCGATCCTCATGCCGGGAATATTCTGGTAAAGAAAGATGGTAAAATCGTTTTTATTGATTTCGGGGCGGTTGGGAAAATTCAGCCTAATGATAAAGAAATTCTTGAAAGTCTTATCGTAAGTTTTGTAGCCAAAAATTCACATAAAATAGTTCGTTCCCTCAAAAAAATGGCCATCAGTTATGAGATCCCCGATGAAAGACGGTTTGAAAATGATGTGGAAGAAATCCTGAATTTTGTACACAGCTCATCATTACAGGATATTAATGTGCAGGTGATCATTAACAAGATGAAAGATATTTTGAAGGACAACAGACTTTATATGCCGGATTATTTCTATCTTTTATTCAAAGGGATAAGCCTGATAGAAGGAGTTGGAAGGAGTATTAATCCTGATCTGGATATCGTGAAAAGTCTTCATCCTTACACGAAAAAGATTTTCACCAAGAAAATAAACCCTAAGAATCTTTTAAAAACAGGGATGGACCGGATGATGAATTTTACGGATAATGTAGATGAAATCCCGAAAGAGCTTCGTTCTGTTCTTCAAAAGCTAGATGAAAACAAATTTACAGTATCCAGTGAGATCAAAAATATAGACAAAACCAACCAGCTGATCAAATCAAGTGTTGTCAATCTGATTCTGGCTATGGTTTTAGGAGCCAATATCATTGCAACAGCTATTGTTTTTTCTTCAGAATCCGGACCAAGAATTGGGGAGTTGTCTTTGGTGGCAGTTCTGGGCTTTATTTTCTCAATGATATTAGTTCTGATACTTTTGCTAAGAGTTACAAGAAAGTAAGCCGCATATAAAAACCAAAACCTACAATGAAAACACTTATTATAACTGCAATAACCTTCTTCAGTTCGTATTGTTTTGCTCAGCAAGGAAATGAAGAAAAAGTCCAGGGAGATTTTGACGGAAACGGAACAAAAGAATATGCCTATACAAAAGTAAGTGACTGCGGTGATGAATGTGAAGGAAAATGTGAGACCACTATTTACTTCAGCGATAAAAGTATAGCCTCTATAATTGTTTCGCCAGCCAATCAGGGAAGTTTGTACAATTTGGGAGACCTTAATGGTGACGGGAAAGATGAGATTGGTTTTTATCCCAATTGGTGTACCAGTTGCTGGCATCCATTCTACGTGTATACTTTAAGTAAAGCAAGCTGGAAACCATTATTATCACCTATTTCAACACATTGTAATCAGTGGGAAGAGGATAAGTTTCCCATCAAAAAAGATCCGAAAAAGAAAGGTTATGTTATTGTTACCTCGAGCAAATGGGAAGATGATGACATTAAAATCAAGGTCAATAGTGTAAAAGTAAATTAAGGAGTTGATTTGTTGCTGGTTGCTAGTTAATCAGTTATTTTTCCTGATAACTCAAGTTTTTTGTTTTTTATCTTGGAGCAAATTAACAATTCACTTGCGAAGCAAAATTCACTATTGACCAATTCCTTACTCCTAATTTTCAACTTCTAATTAAATGCCTATCTTTGCAAAATGGAAAAACTCACTTTTGCGGATTTTGACCTTCCGGTTAAAATTCTTGATGTTTTAGCGGATTTGGAATTATTTGAACCTACCCCGATTCAGGAGAAGAGCATAAAACCTATTCTTTCAGGAAGAGATGTTATGGGAATTGCCCAAACAGGAACCGGGAAAACATTAGCTTATCTTTTACCCGTTCTGAAAACATGGAAATACAGCAAGACAGGAAATCCAACTGTTTTGGTGCTTGTTCCTACAAGAGAATTGGTGGTTCAGGTAACTGAAATTCTTGAAAAACTGACAGAAAACATTACGGCAAGAGTAATCGGAATATATGGTGGGAAAAATATCAACACGCAAAAGCTATTGTTCAACAATGGTTGTGATATTTTGGTAGGAACACCGGGAAGAGTGATGGACCTTTCCATAGACAACGCCATCTCTCTGAAAGAAGTACAGAAACTGATCATCGACGAATTTGATGAGATGCTTAACCTAGGTTTCAGACCACAGCTTACACACATTTTTGAAATGATGAAAGAGAAGAGACAGAATATTCTTTTCTCTGCAACGATGACGGAAGCTGTAGATGAAATGTTGGATGTATATTTTGCAAATCCAATAGAAATTTCATTGGCAAAATCAGGAACTCCGCTTGAAAAAATCGAACAGACTGCCTATAAGGTTGAAAACTTTAATACCAAAATCAATTTACTTGAACATTTGCTGAAAAATAATGCAGATATGTCTAAAGTATTGATTTTTAATAATAATAAAAGGCATGCCGACCTGCTCTTTACTAAGATTGATGAGCTTTTCCCTGGTCAGTTTGATGTAATTCATTCCAACAAATCTCAAAACTACAGACTTAAGGCTATGAAAAGCTTTGAGAACGAAGAAGTAAGAGGTTTGATTACTACGGACGTAATGGCAAGAGGTCTTGATATTTCAAGCATTACCCATGTGATCAACTTTGAAACGCCAGATATTCCGGAGCAATATATCCACAGAATTGGTAGAACGGGTAGAGCAGACAAAGACGGAAAGGCAATTACTTTTGTTACTAAAAAAGAAGAACCTTTGATTCTTGATATTGAACTACTGATGGATAAGGAGCTGAAGTATAATGAATTCCCGGAAGACGTTAAGATCAATCCTAAAAAGATTGCAGCTGAAGAAGACCAGATTGTCATGAAGAATCCTGCTCAGGTAAAACTGAATGATGGAGGAGGCGCATTCCATGAGAAGAAGGCTAAAAATACAAAAGAAAACTGGGGCGGTCCTTCCAAAAGAAAAGCACCTAAGAAGTTTGGAGCGAACAGATCTCAGCAAAAAGCAATATCGAAATCGAAAAGAAAGAAATAAAATAAAAACTCCCAACCTAATCTAGAGTGGGAGTTTTTATTTTTTAATCAAATTGAATGTTATTGTTCTTTAAAATTTCCTTAAACTTATCTGTTTTGCCTTCTTCTTTCATAATTTTGTAAATATATCCGATCATTTTTTCGGCATCTGATCGGTAAGGAGATTTCTGTTCGGAATAGAGCCTGTAGGCTTTACAAATATTGTCAAGACCTTTCTCATTATTCTTCAGATGAGTAAAATAGACCTGTCCCATTCCATAATAAACTTCCGGATCACCGGGATATACTTTATCAAAATTGTTATAGGCATCAATAGCTTTCTGGTATTCCTTCTTATAAACATACGTTATTGCTATGTTCTGCAAAGGCATTTTACCTTTTGGATCGGCAGCCAATGACTGTTTATAAGCATTAAGAGCTTTATCATATTCTCCAACTCTTCTATAACAGATTCCCAGGTTATCCCATGCATAAATGAATTTTGGATCAATCTTTACGGCCTGCTCATAATTCTGAATGGCCTCCTTCCAGTTTTCTTGCTTGGATGCGTCAACGGCTTTCTGGTAGAAATTAAGTGCTGTATCATTCTTTGAGAACTTGTCATAGCTGGTTTCAGTAGTTTGGGTAGCTTTTTGTACGCTTTCGCAGTTTTGCATCAGATAACGCTCAAGCTCATTATAGCTGTCCTTATACTGTTGTGAATTCTTATTCGTATTAAAAGTCAGGTTAATCTCTTTTTTTCCATTCACTTCCGTTGTATTTTCTGCCTGTTTTTCTGCTCCTTTCAAAAGGGTTGATATCTGAAGTGCTCCTGTATATTTGTCAATACATTCATGAACATCTTTTATGATATCTTCCTTCTTTCGGTTTGACAGAGCAATAGAATCAGCACATTTACAGGCTTTTTCTGAGAGTTCCTGAAGAATCGTTTTTTCATTAGTTTTCTTCTGAGAAAATGAAAGAGAATACAGTAAAATAAAAAATAAAGTGGTTATTGGTTTTTTTATCATGGGTTGTAGTTTATTTCAGATAAGGAGTGATTATCTTCGTCCAGATTCTGTATCCTTCAGGCTTAAAATGAAGCATATCTTCTACAAAAATATCTTTTCTTACATTTCCGTCAGCATCTTCCATTGCTTTCGTTACGTCAATGAATTCAGCATTGGGCTCTTTCTTCATAAAAGCAGCAATTTTTTTGTTGGCAATTTTCATCTGTGGCCAGATCACTTCTCTGCTCGGAGAATATTTAATGGAGATATAATCCACCTGAATATTAGGAAATCTTTCACGTATTTTTTTATAAAAAGCTTTATAGCGGTTTACCACTACTTTTGCTTTCAGCTGATGATTGTCTGCAAAATCATTTTCCCCACAGTAAATGATGATCTGTTTGGGCTGATAAGGAGCTAAAAGATCATTTGCAAAATCATTAAGATCAGTAAGCCTTGAACCTCCGAATCCTCTGTTGATAATTGTTTTGCCTGGAAAATAATCTGCTATATCAGTCCATTTTGTAAATGATGAACTTCCCAGAAACAGGATTGCATCCTTTTGAGGCGGGTTTTGCTGATCCAGTTTTTTAAACTCCTGGATATCCTGCCAGAACATCGGTTTTTTTTCCTGAGAAAAGGCAATAGCAAAATACAGCAATAGAAATGCTGATAGAATCTTCTTCATTATATTCAGTTTTAAATTAGATATAAAAGTAATAAAAAACTCCCGATTAGCGGGAGTATATGATTTATCTTTTGTAAGTAACGTAAGGAATGTCAGGAATTTTATCTCCATCCATATCAAAGATCCCTGATTGCTGGGCAAGTTTAAGTTCTTTGCCTGTCAAAACATCAATTCTGTAGTTTACAGAACCTTCGTCACCAAGTTTAATTCCAATCACTTTTGAATCAGCATCGTAGGTATATCTTCCTTCAGTTTTTTCCGATGGGGTACAATCTGCACCTGTTCCCGTATATGCTGTGTAGCTTACATAATAGTCTGTTCTTAAGAAAAGAGTATTTTTAGCTGCACATCCTGTTAAAGTTTCAGTATAAAGCACTGTTTTATTATCTTTTCCGGAAATTACTTCCCTTTTAACTTCCTTCCAATCTCCCTTCATGATATCCATGTCGTAAGCTTCGAGATTGTCATCTTTACAAGAAGTAAGTGCCAGGGCAGAAAAGGCAAATAAAAGTAGCTGTTTTTTCATTTTCACAAATTTAAGAATATGCTAAAATATAAATAAATTTGAAATATCTATAATGAAATAATGATTTTTTAAACAAATGTTTGTAAATTAAATAATTTTGAGAAGGTTATCGGTATTTTAACTGATATAAATCACTCAGGAAATGAAAAATTGATTTTAAAAAGGTAAAGAGAGTATAGTAGCTGCTAAAATCAAAAGAAGCGGGTGGAAACCCGCTTTCTATATAAATTAATGGCTGATCCGGCTTTGGCCGAATCATAAATTGCTATATTAACTTCAAACTTTAAACCTTGAACTTTAAACCTTGAATTTAAAATCTTTAGTAGCTCATTTCTACAATTTTATAAGCATCTTTTGGAGTCAGTTTTTTGTATTCTCCAAGCCCTAACCAGTTTCTGTCTGTAAAGGCTTTTTCAACCTTTTCAGCAGTTCCTTTGAAGTCTTCTGTATATTCAGAAAGTTTGGTTTTGATATGAAGGCTGTGGAAAAATTCTTCCATTTTTTTGATCCCCAGTTCAGCTTTCTCTTCTACAGTTCCGTCTTTGATTCCCCAAACTCTTTCAGCGTACTGAGCCAGTTTGCCCTTTTTATCTTCAAAGTTGTAACGGTAATGTGAAGGCGCAATAATAGCTAGTGTTCTTGCATGATCAATACCGAAATAAGCAGTCAGTTCATGTCCCATAGCGTGTACTGCCCAGTCCGTAATGACTCCTTTCTGGATCAATCCGTTCAAAGCCATGGTACAGCACCACATAAAGTTTCCTGCAGCATCATAATTGAAATCATCGGCCAATACTTTTGGAGCGGTATCCTGCAGACTGATCAGAATGCTTTCTGCAATTCTTTCTTGAAGATCAGCAGAAGAAGGAGCGGTCATATATTGTTCCAAAACATGGGTATAAGCATCAGTAATTCCGTTCACGATCTGATTTTTTGGGATAGATCGGATAACTTCCGGATCCAATACAGAAAACTGAGGGAAAAGTCCGGGTCCTCCTGAAGATAATTTTTCATTGGTTTCCCTTCTGGATATTACGTAACCGGAATTCATTTCTGACCCCGTTGCCGGCAGTGTTAAAATACTTCCGAAAGGCATTCCCTGACCTTCAAATGTTCTTACCGACTTTCTCAGAATATCCCATGGCTCACCATCATAATTCGCAGCTGCAGAGATAAACTTCGTTCCGTCAATCACAGATCCACCGCCTACAGCAAGAAGGTAAGTAATGTTTTTTTCTTTGATAAAGCTCAGAGCATTGATTAAAACTTCGTATTCAGGATTGGCAGGAACTCCGCCAAACTCATACACTTCATGATCTTTCAAAGCCTCTTTTACCTGGTCATAAACACCATTGTTTTTGATGCTTCCACCACCATAAATCATTAATATTCTTGCGTCTTTAGGAATTTCGTTGGAAATTTTAGCGATTTCGCCTTTCCCGAAAAGTATTTTTGTTGGGTTTTTAAACTCGAAATTAAGCATTGTTCTAAATTTATTTTAAGTCAAATTTACGGAATGAAAAAGGAAATGTGAGTTAATGAAATTTTAAAATTGCTATTATTCAATTTTATGAAAACTATTTATGCCTTATTATTTTTCCCAAAAATCATTACAAAGAAGAACAGTTTTCATCTTTTGCATAAATACCGTTGCTCTTCGCTTCAATTTTTCCGGTCCTTCTGTTGATTTTTACCAAAAAAGATTCTTTTACAGCCGGACAACCCTTAGACTGCATAAGATACATAGAAATATGACGGTCTTCTATCTTATAAGCTCCGGTAAATCTGTTGGTGGTATCAACGGAGTAGCCATATGTTTTTGCCAGTAAAATAGCTTCAGGAAGATTGTCTACCGTTCCGATAAAATCTCTCAGCTGCTGCTCATTGGAAAAATAAACCGATCTTTCGTTTTTGCATGCAAGAACGTATGAAAAACAGTTGTTCCCTATACATTTCTGGAAAAAACCTCTTTCCGGAACAGGTTCATTGATGGTCATGAAATCAGGAGCCTGACTTTCATAAATTATGGCTTTTTCATAATCCAAGTCATTGCTGAGAACGCGCCAGTAAGCATAGTCTTTATCCGGCACAATGAAGGGATAGAGATATTCTACGGTGTCAAGAATATCGGGAATTTTTTTATAATCATCGGGAACCTTGGCCTGACTGTAAAGCAGATTAGAGAGAATCAAGGAAAATGCGATGATGAGTTTCATAGAGAATGTGTTTCCGGTGCAAATGTAAGAAAGAGAATTATTCCAATACAATTTTATAATATCCTTTTTCAGCAGTTACATCAATATCTATACCTGTAAACGTTAATTTATTAATTTGATAGCCATCACACCCTCCATTAAATTCCGATGATTGTATTGAAAAGTCTAAGTCTTTAATATTAGAAAAGAATTTATATTTTTTTGTTCCATTATAAGCACCTACATTTTCTACAATGATCATATTGTCGGATGTTTTGGACAGTTGGATGCTATTGTTATCTTCGTCCTGAACTGAATAAGTGGTCAATGTTCCATTGGCAATAAGATTTTCATCATTAGAATCCACAAACTTAAAAAGGACTGGAAGAGGTGCGTTATAACAATCTTTTTCACATGAGATGAAAAGAAGGGCTATGAGTAGAAAGGTAAATATTTTTTTCATGGATGATGGATGGTGTGAAGAGTAAAATTACTATTATTTTTTTGCATTTTGGTCTCAATTTTTGTCATTTGTCAATTAAATTAATTTCAAAATCACTTACATTTGTTACTATGATACACGACCAACGCGCAGAAAAATTCAGGCAGATTGTGGAAAATAAGTTCCAGATCTACAATTCATTATTTATGAGCCTGCCTTATGATAAAATGACGAACATCGGGATGCTGCTTCCGTTTCTCTATGAAGAAAGCAGAACTGGATATGAAGCAGGGAAAACTCCTGAAGATATCGTCGAAGAATTCTTTAAAAATCATACCGATCTTCAGAATGAAGAGCAGAAATTGGAACTGCTTTTTAAGATCATCCAATATATAGAAAGACAGGTTGTTTTGTTTGACAGTATTGAAGATGCAGCATTTCCAAACCTGCATTCTGAAAGTGATAATGGGACGGTGACGAACCTCTTTGAACGTTCTTTTCAGGATCATAAAATTGAAAAAGTACGTGAAAAATTAAAGGATTTTAGTGTAAAGGTTGTATTTACAGCGCACCCTACTCAGTTTTATCCGAGTTCAGTACAAAGGATTATCCAGGATTTAAGAGGAGCCATTACCGGTGATTCGGTGACACAGATTGATATGCTTCTGCAGCAGCTGGGGAAGACTCCTTTTGTCAATAAAGAAAAACCTACTCCGATAGATGAAGCGCTGAGTATTATTTCCTACCTGAGATATGTGTATTATGATACCATTGGTGAACTGTTTACGAAAATCAAAAAGACTTTCGGGAACGGGCATTTTCACCTTCATGAAGATATTATCCAACTGGGCTTCTGGCCTGGAGGAGATAGGGATGGTAACCCTTTTGTCACTGCGGATGTAACGAAAAGAGTAGCTGAAGAACTTCGTTCAGCAATCCTCAAATCTTATTACAGCCATTTGAAATTTATCAGAAGAAGATTAAGTTTCCGTGGGGTGGCTGAAGTTTTAACACAGTTAAGTGAAGAGTTATATGCTGCAATTTTTGATGGAAAAAGCATTCAAGCAGAAGATATTTTAACGAAAGCTAATGAAGCGGAAAAAATATTAATCAACGAACATAACTCTTTGTTTTTAGATCTTTTGGTAAATTTCAGAGACCGTGTGATGATCTTCGGAACTCACTTTGCAACATTGGATATACGCCAGGATAGTAGAATTCATCAGAAAGTTATTGATGAGGTATACGCAAAAGTGTACGGAAATGAAAAGGCTGAATATGAAGAGAAATTCAATAAACTGATTCAGGTTTCAGAAACGGTAAATACTGAAGATTTTGAAGATATTGTAAAAGATACCCTGTTAACGGTTTCACAGGTCTCAGAAATCCAGAAGTTAAACGGGCTTCGGGGAATGAACCGCTATATTATTTCCAATTCTGATGCCGTAAAGGATGTGATGAATGTTTATGCATTCTTTAAAATCTGTGGTTATAAAGATGAAGCAATCAATATGGATATTGTTCCGCTTTTTGAAACTATGGAAGGTCTTGCCAACGCAGAGCACGTAATGAACGAACTGTATCATAATCCTGTCTATAAAAAACACCTTGAAAAAAGAGGGAACCAGCAGACGATTATGCTTGGATTCTCAGATGGAACGAAAGACGGTGGATATTTAAAAGCCAACTGGGAAATTTATAAAGCGAAAGAAGTATTGACTAAACTCTCCGAGGAGAATAATATCAAAGTTGTGTTTTTTGATGGTAGAGGAGGTCCGCCTGCAAGAGGAGGAGGGAAAACCCACGATTTCTATGCTTCTCAAGGAAAAACGATTGCCAATAATAAAATTGAACTTACGATCCAGGGGCAAACTATTACCAGTATTTTTGGAAATAAAGAACAGGCAAAATACAATTTTGAACAACTTCTGACAGCCGGAGTGGAAAATGACGTGTTCAAAAACGCAAAAAAAGACCTTACTGAAAAGGAAAGGGCTTTGATCATAGAACTGGCAGATATCAGTTACCAAAAATATTCAGACTTAAAAGCACATCCAATGTTTGTTCCTTACCTTCAGGAAATGAGTACGCTTGAATACTATGGAAAAACCAATATAGGAAGCCGTCCTTCAAAAAGAGGAAATGGCAGCGAATTGAAATTTGAAGACCTGAGAGCCATACCATTTGTAGGTTCATGGTCACAGCTAAAACAGAATGTGCCTGGATTCTTTGGGTTTGGATATGCTATGCAAAAGATGAAAGAGCAGGGTAGATTTGAAGAAGTAAGAGAACTGTACAAAGGTTCGGATTTCTTTAAAACCTTGGTTTTGAACTCGATGATGAGTATGAATAAATCTTATTTCCCTTTGACGTATTACATTAAAAACAATCCGAAATTCGGAGCATTCTGGAATGTTCTTTTCAATGAATATGAACTTTCCAGAGATATCATGCTCGAGTTGACAGGATTTAAAATGCTTCAGGAAGAAGATCCTTTGTCCAGAAAGTCTGTGAAAATCCGTGAAAAGATTGTTCTGCCATTATTGAGTATTCAGCAGTACGCTTTAATGAAAATTCAAAAAGGAGAAGGAAATAAAGAAGCTTATGAAAAGCTGGTAACCCGTTCTTTATTCGGGAATATCAATGCAAGCAGAAACTCAGCTTAAGTTATTTTATACAAATGTTTTGTACATATTGTACAATAATATATCAATAGGAATGGGCTTTAGCCCATTCTTTTTTTTATTAACCAATCCATCGGCTTTAGCCAAAATATATATGTGGTTGTAGAAGAATATCTCTCGCCTATTCAACATTACATGCAGTATCAGAATCTGCTTAATCTGTTTAATTTGCGAGAGATAAAATAGCTATTCCTTTAAGAATTTTTCATACAAAACCTTATCCTTCGTCTGAATTTTCAGATAATAGGTTCCTTTGGGAAAATCCTCCACTTTTATAGATTTCTGATTATAATTTTTTCTGACGAGTCTTCCCAGGTTATCATAAATTTCTAAAGACAGTATTTCCTGTTCTGAAGCAATGTTCAGAATATTTTTAGCAGGATTCGGAAATATAGAGCATTTTTCTTTCTTTACAAGTTCAGAGGTATTCAGAACGAGGTTGTATAAGTTTCCGAAATTAAGAATACCATATCCTATCTGATCTGAATGGGCAGGATACAGTGAAGCGGTCTGTCTCAGTCTTGTTCTGATCTGTTCCCTGTTCATCGTTGGAAATGCCTGAATAAGACAGGCTACTCCTCCGGCAGCAATAGGCGTTGCAATAGAAGTTCCGTTCACGATTAAGGTAGCATTATCATAAACTGTTGTAGTTCCAGTTCCTAGAGTGCTTCCATCAGGTTTTACGATCCCGAGAGCATTAGGCCCATAAGAAGAAGAAGGAGAGGCATTTCCGGCAGCATCTACATTTCCAATAGAGAATACTTTTGAATTGTCAGAAGGTGTCAAAAGGTAATGCCATGGCTGTTGTCCGGAATTACCTGCAGCAGCAAGTACAAAAATCCCTTTCTCAGCAGCAATGCCTGCTCCGCGTGCAATGAAAGAAGTATTTCCGTTCATATCGGCATACGTATAATTGTAACGGCTTTCATCAAAAACATTGTAACCTAATGATGACGTAATAATTTCCACCCCTTTTCTGTCCGCTTCTTCAGCAGCCTCAATCCAGTAGAGTTCTTCTTCAGGAATTTCTACAGCAGCATTTTCACTGCGGTAAAGATAAAAATCAGCATCAGGGGCTGCTCCTACAAAAACATCTTGCAGATATCCGCCGATAACTCCTAAAACAACAGAACCATGAGGACTTAGAGCCGTATTGTAAATATCTCCGGTTTTGGTAACAAAATCATAAGATGCTTTGATATGATTATTTGTCCACAATCTTGCAAAAGCAGTTCCCGTATTCACTGTGGGAAATCCGGCATCAATCACCGCTATAGAAATCCCTGTTCCGGTGTAACCTGCCAGATGAAGCGGCCGAATATTAACCTGGTCAATTTGTGCAGAACCGGAACCATAATTAAAGTTCGTGAGTGTTTTATTGACACTGGCATCATCTTTCCATTTTCCAGGTGCTGTTTTTACGGTTGTTGAACTGTTTCTTGCAAAACTTTCTACAGACAAAACAAAGGTTTGAGACTGCAACAACGTTTTTTGAGCTGGAGTGGCATTTACTGCAGCTCCGTTAAGCCATTTTGAATAATCTGTAACCGTAAATCCTAAATTTTGAAGATTCTGGAGATAAGACTGTTCAATAGGGGCATCCTGATCATTGAGCGGTATTCCCAGTGCGGTACGCCTGTTGAGTGATTTCTGGCTGAGTTCTGACAGCGGATTTGCGTAAAAAGCTGCTTTATTAGGCTTATCCGTGAAGTAAACAAAAACGAGCTCCGTTTGTGCTGAAACGGTTAGGTAACCTGTTAGGAAACAAAAGAGTAAAAGTTTTTTCATAAAATTTATTTGTATAAAGATAAAAACAAAATCAATAAAATTTTTGATAGGATTTTAAATTCCTTATTTTTACAGAAATATTTATTATATGAAAAAAATTCAGATGGTTGACTTGCAAAGTCAGTATTACAAAATAAAGAATGATGTAGACAATGCAGTGTTGAATGTAATGGATTCTGCGGCATTTATTAACGGTCCTGAAGTAAAGTCTTTCCAGAATGAATTGGAGTCTTATTTAGAAGTAAAACATGTGATCCCGTGTGCCAATGGTACAGATGCATTACAGATTGCCCTGATGGCTTTAGATCTGAAAGAAGGAGACGAAATTATTACAGCTGATTTTACTTTTGCTGCAACAGTAGAAGTAATTCACCTGCTTAAATTAAAATCTGTATTGGTGGATGTGGATTATGATACATTCACGATTTCTACAGAACAGATTAAAAAAGCAATTACCCCAAGAACAAAAGCAATTATTCCGGTACATATTTTCGGACAGTGTGCCAATATGGAAGAGATATTGAAAATTGCTGAAGAGCACAACCTATATGTTATCGAAGACAATGCTCAGGCAATCGGTTCAGAATATACATTCTCTGATGGAACCGTAAAGCAGGCAGGAACAATGTCTACAGTAGGAACAACATCTTTCTTCCCTTCAAAGAATCTTGGATGCTACGGAGACGGAGGTGCTATTTTTACCAATAATGATGAGCTTGCTCACCGTTTGAGAGGGATCGTTAACCATGGTATGTATGAAAGATATTACCATGATGAGGTAGGAGTAAACTCCCGTTTGGATAGTATTCAGGCTGCGGTTTTAAGAAAGAAACTTCCTCACCTGGATTCTTACAACGAAGCAAGAAGAAGAGCTGCAGACTTTTATGATGAAGCATTTGGAGGAAATCCAAATATTCTTACTCCAAAAAGAGCAGAAAATTCTACACATGTATTCCACCAGTATACTTTAAGAATTCTGAATGGAAAACGTAATGAGCTTCAGAAGTTTTTGACGGAAAAAGAAATTCCTGCAATGATCTACTATCCGGTAGCATTAAGAAAACAAAAAGCTTACTATCAGGAAAGTAATGATGCAGATTTTGTGAATACTGATAAACTTTTGGATCAGGTAATTTCTTTACCTATGCATACAGAATTAGATGAAGAGCAGCTGAAATATATTACAGATGCTGTTCTTGAGTTTATGAAATAGATATGCTTCACGAAGAAAGAATATTGAAGCATAAGTTCGCTTATTTTTTTACAATTATTTTCGTTCTTGCTTGGATTATTTATTATGGAGCAGTAGTTATTAATATTCTGCTTAAAGGATACAGAGTAAAAGATGAATATACTGGATTTGAAATACCCTATTATTCATTAACATTTATAATATTTACATTATTAATTATGACCTTTATAAGTATTTTTAAAGAATCAAATAAAATGTTCTTGTATCTTAATATCTCTATGTTTTTAATAATGATTGCAGGGTTGGTTACTTTTTATGCCAAGTTGGGAGAGACTTCAGCAAAGTCTATTTATTCACTTTTAATAACAATAGCAGTATTGGTTATCGGACCCGCAATTTTAATTAATTATTTAAAACATAATCCGGCAAAAAGCGAAATATAAGATATAGGGAAACACAAAGATTAAAAAATAAAAATGGCAATACTTGTTACCGGCGGACTTGGATATATTGGTTCTCACACTGTAGTAGAACTTCTTAATAACGGCTTTGAAGTAGTTATTGTAGATGATTTATCCAATTCGGAGAGGTTTATTTTAAAAAATATTGAGGAAATTACAGGTAAGAAGCCGGTTTTTTATCCTTTTGATTTGAGAAGAAAAGAACTTCTCACTCAGGTTTTTGATGCTCATCAGATTGATGGATGTATCAATTTTGCTGCTTCCAAAGCGGTGGGTGAGAGTCAGGTAAAACCTGTGGACTATTATGAGAATAATTTGTTCTCTTTGATTAATATCCTTAAGGAATTTAAGGAAAGAGAGATTTCTAATTTTATTTTCAGTTCATCTTGTACAGTATACGGACAGGCAGATGAAATGCCGATACATGAAAACACTCCGTTGAAAGTACCTGAAAGTGTATATGGGAAGACAAAGCAAATGGGAGAGCAGATCCTGATTGATTTTGCCAAAGCCTATCAAAGTAAAGTATCATTATTAAGATATTTTAATCCAATCGGAGCGCATCCTTCCGGAAAACTGGGAGAGTTGCCGATCGGAATTCCTAATAATTTAGTACCTTATGTGATGCAGACGGCTTCAGGAGTACGTGAAAAACTGAACATCTGGGGTGACGATTATACTACAGAGGACGGAACAGCCGTTCGTGATTATATCTATGTTGTAGACCTGGCGAAGGCACATGTTGCAGCATTAAAAAAACTGATGAAAGATCCATCAACGGATGCTGTGATTGATATCTACAACCTGGGAACAGGAAATGGATCATCTGTGCTGGAGGTGGTAAAGGCATTTGAAAAGGCCAATAATGTAGAAGTGCCTTATCAGATCTGCGCAAGAAGAGAAGGGGATATTACTATCGCATATGCCAATCCTGAAAAAGCGGAGAAAGAACTTAACTGGAAGTCTGAAACGTCTCTGGAAGAATCTTTAAGAACCGTTTGGGAATGGCAGAAATATTTAAACAGTAGAAATTCATAAACATACGTATTGAGAAATCGTAATGTTGTATGAAACAATAATTTAAAAGATAATAAAACAAATTACAAAACACCTTCCCTGAAATTCAGTGCTTTATTTTTTAAGAACATGTATTTCAGCGAAGCTTTAATTTACAATTAATATGAAGACACAGAGAATAGGTATTACATTTTCATCATTTGACTTATTACACGCAGGTCACATCAAAATGCTTGAAGAAGCTAAAACAGTATGTGATTATTTAATCGTGGGGCTTCAAATCGACCCGTCACACGATCGTCCCAACAAAAATAAGCCAAGCCAGACTATTGTTGAAAGATATATTCAACTGAAAGCAGTGAATGCTGTAGATGAGATCATTCCTTATTATACAGAAGAAGATCTTTTGGATATTCTTAAATCATTTGTAATTGATGTAAGAATTATCGGAGATGATTATATGGACAGAGATTTTACAGGTAAAAAATACTGTGAAGAAAAGGGAATTGAGCTTTTTTACAACAAAAGAGACCATAGGTTTTCCACCAGTGATCTGAGAAGAAGAATCTACGAAGCTGAAAAAGAAAAATACTCGAAAGCAGAACCTGTAAAATAACAGGAATAAAAAAATCCCGAAAGTAACTTTCGGGATTTTTTGTTGTATTACATTGGACCGCCTTGCTGGTCGTCTCCTGCTGCATTGGAATTGATATCCTTTTTCTTTTTAGGCTGTTCAATTTTCTCTCCCTGCTTGAATCTGTAAGTTAATGATATAGCAAACTGTCTTGGCTGCCATTGCATATAGTTTCTTCGTGTATAATCCTCATTGAAACTGAATACTTCTCTGCTTCTTGTGTTGAATATATCCTGAATATTGAAGGAAATTGTTCCGTCTCCTTTCCATATTGTTTTAGAAGCACCAAGGTTCAGCGCATACATATCCTGAGTATTTTGGTTGGCCGATTTCTGCGCCCCTCTATAGAATCCTTGCAATTGTACGCTTAACGTTTTGTCAAGCCTGAATGTTGTATTCAGACGTGCTCTGGTAGAAAATCCGTTTCCTGTAAAATCCATATTACGGGTTTGCTGCTGCTTATTTTTATCAATAGCATCATAATAAGCAATTCCGCTGGTTTTATATCCGAACATGTCAAGACTTCCCATTATTTTCAACCAGGCGAAAGGATCGTAGGTGAAGTTCAGGTCCAAACCGTAACGATCATCACTTCCTAAGTTGATCGGTTTTGTATAGAATACTCCCAGGCTTTCATCAGGTCTGTATACTAGCATTTTAGTATCATCAGTGGCATGTCTGTAGTATAGGGTAGGATTAATGGTAAACTTTTTTCTCGTAATATTATATCCTACTTCAAATGAATCTACATACGATGGGTTCAAATCTATGTTTCCTTCAAAAATATTCTGGCTGTTGCTGTAATTTGGGAAAGGAACCATGAAGAATGATCTTGGTCTGTCTATTCTGCGGGAATAATTAAGCAAAATCTGATTGTTTTTAGAAACATCATAGCTTAAGAATACACTCGGAAATAAATTATTGTAGTTTTTAGTTTTATCGATCCTTTTGTCATTAGGATTTTGATTGATATAATTGATGCTTACATTTGAAAGCTCATCTCTTAATCCCAGCTGATAAGCAAATTTTTCTCCGATTTTACTTTTAAACTGCAAATAGAAAGCATTGAAAACTTCCTTATAGTCGGTATTGTTGTTATAGCTAGGAATATATGGATTGTTGGAAGTACTGCTTACAAAGTTATCATACGTATTATCATTAACATCCAATCTGTATCCTGCTTCAAGCTTTGATTTTTCTCCTATTGGTAGTTCATAATCAGCCTTACCAATGATTGTTTTGCTTGATGAATGTCTTCGTGTAACATCTTGCACATCAGGACGAAGGTCATAGGTTTCAAGAATGTCTGCATTATTATTACTTCTGTTCTTTTGCAAGCTCAATGATACGGCTAAATTCTGTCCTTTATCATCAAATTTGTGATCCAATCCCAAATCTCCCTGGAAAGCAAGATTATTGAATACACTTTTAGAATCTCTTCTTCCGGTAGGGTTTAATAAATTCCATTGCCCTGCAATAGTGCTTGGGTCCGGGGAATCTCTGAAGAACCTGTAAAAGCTGTCATAAGTATCCAGAAGTTCATTTCCGTCTCCTTCAAATGTTCTCACCAATCCTGTGAAATTGATTGATGTCTTATCAGATAAGTCATGTACAAAACCGGCACTTACATTATAATTTTTATTATAAGTTTTATTGGTTGAGTTCTGCAACTGATGTGCAAGAACATCGTTGGGCTGCTGAAAAGGAAGGATTTTAGGGAATGTAAGGTTATGATAAGTCGTTTCCGAATTATTCTTGGTTTTATTTTCTGTGTAGCCACCGCCACCGTTCAGAAACCAGGTCCAGTTGTTTTTTCTCCAGCTTAGGTTGGTATTAAGAGAAGTTCTTGGAAAATATCCTAACGATCCTACCACGCTTCCGTTAAATCCAACTTTTTTGCTTTTTTTAAGGATGATATTCAGAATACCGGATGTTCCACTCGCTTCAAATTTAGAAGAAGGGTTGGTAATTACCTCAATTCTTTCAATCTGGTCAGCAGGAATACTTTGTAATGCATTGGCTCCATCGTCAATTCCCAATAGGGCAGAAGGTTTACCATTGATCAGAAATTTTACATTGGTACTTCCTCTCATAGAAACGGTTCCGTCTGTATCTACAGAAACTGAAGGAACATTCGTTAAAACATCCTGAAGGTTTCCTCCTTTGCTCACGATGTCCTGTGAAGGATCATATGTTTTTTTGTCAAGTTCTACTTTATAAGGTTTGGCTGCTGAAGCGGTAATAACAACACCTTGTATTTCTTTTGTTTTACCATCCACAGTAGAGGTAGGCTCTGCTTCAATAGATAGCGCCCCGATATTCCCTGCTGCAGCAATATTTTTGCTGACTACACTTTTTTTGTAATCAATCGCTTCTACGGTAATATCATAATCTCCCGGCATAAGCTGAAGCTGATACTGTCCCTTTTCATCAGTCAGTACAGCATCACTTAACGTTTTGTTCGCTTTATTACTGAAAGTTACAGAAGCGTAAGGAACCGGCTGATTTTTTTTGTTGACAATGATTCCTGAAACTCCAGCCTTCTCCTGTGCAAAAGCCATCGCTGCTGCTGAAAGTACTAATGTAAGTCCTAACGTTTTTCTGGTGAAAATATTGACAATTTCTGTCTTATTCTTCATAGGTTATTTTTTTGTATAAGATCGTGAAAGAATAACCCTTAATATTTTGAATGTCCATATCAATTTGATCTTCAAAACATTATGGTTTTATGTTTTTTTCTAACTGTATAAATTTTGAGGTGCTTTCTAAACTTATTTTATATTTTTTGAGTTGAGCCAGTCCTGATAAGCTTTTGCATTCACCGCGTGCTCTTCTGCACTTGCTGTAAACTTATGGTATCCAAATCTTGCTGGGTCAGCACACATAAATATATAATTGTTGTTTTCAGCATTTAAAACAGCATCTACTGAATTTTTATCCACTACGCAGATAGGCCCCGGAGGAATCCCAGCATTGGCATACGTGTTATAAGGTGATGGTGTAGATAAATGCTTATATAATACCCTTTTTATAGGTTCTTTAAAATTAGTCTGCTTATTGATTGCATAGATTACCGTAGGATCAGACTGAAGCTTCATTCCTTTTCTGTAACGGTTTAAATATAATCCGGCAATCGTTTTCATTTCATCCTTTTTTCCTCCGGACTCCTTATAAACAATAGAAGCCAAGGCATAAATCTGATCTCTTGTAAGGCCAGACTGCTGTTCTTTGTTTTTTCTTTCGCTCGTCCAGAAATCATTATACTGATTCTCGAACTTGGAAAAAAATTCTCTTGGGCTTACCGTCCAGAAAAAATTATAAGTATCAATGAAAAAGTATTTTTTTAAATCTTCAACATTTTTATAGCCTTTCTCCTGCGCAACGGCATCCAGATCATTCACAAAATGCAGTGAATCAATTTCTGTTTTTTTAGTCACCTTACCGATCATTTGATACATATCCCCAAAATCACCGATTCTGTAAGAATTTGCGGCTTGGTTACCTGCTTTGATCATATTGACAAGGTTCTTGTTGCCTGTTCCCCGTTCGATATGATAACGCCCTGCTTTAAAATTGGTATCAAGACCTTTCTCTTTAGCTACCGCTTCAAATGACTCCCTGTCTTTAATATAAGGAGCAATAGAGTCTAGGATCTGTTTAAAGCCTGCTCTGTGAGGAATCAGGACATAACCGTCCTTTTCTACATTATTCCCTAAATATTTATTATAAAATCTCAAACCAAAAAATCCTGCGACTACAAAAATCAGCAGAATGACAATGAGAATTGCTTTTTTCATTCTTATAAATGTTGATTAAAAGTTTTTTGTTTTTAAAGAAGATCAGTCTTACCTCTAAAAACTTGCTTTGCAGGACCTTCCAGCCAAATGTTCTGGAAAGCATCACCGCTTTTTTCAGCATATACTTTAAGATTTCCGCCTAAAGTTTTAACTTTTACAGAGGTTAGATTATGTTTTTGCAGAAAAGTTAAAGCAGAAGCTGTAACTCCTGTTCCACAACTGTAAGTTTCGTCCTCAACGCCTCGTTCATAGGTTCTTACAAAAATCTCATTATCGGAAATTTTTTCTATAAAGTTCACATTGATTCCTTTTTCTTTATATTTTTCAGAATTTCTGATGCCATATCCTTCGTCATACACGGGATAATCCTTCAGGTTTTCTACATATTTTACATAATGGGGAGATCCGGTATTCAGAACGAAGTCATTTCCGTCATGTGAAACGGTATCTACATTGATCATTTTTAATTTAATGATCCCGTTATGGATTTCAGCTTCATGTTCGCCGTCTGTTGCAATGAATTTGCATTTATCTTCAAAAATGTCCAGGAAAAAAGCAAAAGCAACAAGACATCTTCCTCCGTTTCCGCACATAGTACTTTCTCCTCCGTCAGAATTGTAGTACACCATTTTGAAATCATAGTCAGGATCGTTTTCCAATAGAATAAGACCGTCAGCACCAATTCCGAAGCGTCTGTCACATAATTTTTCAATAAGGCCTTTATCTTTAGTAAACTGCAGATCACGGTTGTCTACCATTACAAAATCATTTCCTGTTCCCTGATATTTATAAAATTCCATATTTTTTTGTTAAATGAAGCAGCAAAATTACTATATTTTAAATGAAAAACGAACAGTGTTAACTGTTCGTTTTGTTATTTATAATCGTTTTATCTAAAGCCTCCGCCACTGCTTTGCTGTCTGCTGGAACTGTTGGAACTGCTGCTTTGGCTGCCTGAGCTGTTTCTGAATCCACCACCTGAAGATTCTGATCTGCTGCTGCTTCCGGAATTTCTGAAACCACTGTTATTCTGGCTTCCCTGGTTGCTCTGATTGCCGCTGCTTTGATTTCTGAATCCGCTGTTACTGTTGGAGTTTCTGAATCCGCTGTTGTTTTGATTACCCTGATTGTTTTGAGAACCACTATTTTGGTTTCTGAATCCACTGTTGCTGTTGGAGTTTCTATTATTATTGAATCCTCCGCTATTATTATATGAACCGTTACTGTTCGTTGTACGTGTATTCTGGAATCCGTTTTGAGGTCTTGAAGAAGAAGAAGATCTTCTTTCTACATAGACTTTTCTTCTGGAGTTATTATAATTGTCATAGTAATAAGGAATTCCATTATCATAGTAGTAATTAACGTTGTTTCTGTAATAATAGCCGTCATTACCATAATATCCTCCATTTCCGTAATATCCGGAAGGAGCATAATAATACCCATTGTTATAGTAAGGATCACCATAACCATAACCTCCATTATTGCTTCCGTATCCGTCGGTATATGCTAAACAAGATGTTAAACTGGCAATAGCAAAAATACTGACTGCTATTTTAAATAAATTTTTCATGACTTTATTGTACTTTTTTTTCTTTAAAACTTTTTTTCCAATTGACGTATCCTAAGATAGCCATTATAGTAAATACCAAATATTGCACCGAAGTGATTCCAAGTCCCTTAAAAATCATCATAGGAATGCAAATTAGATCCCCGATAATCCAGAAAATCCAGCTCTCAATGCGCTGTTTGGCCATCAACCACATTCCTACCAAAAATATTGAGGTTGTGAAAACATCCATCCAGTTTGCCCAGTCCAGATGATACAATCCGAGACTGGTTCCTTCCATAGAAAATTGATTATCAATATAAGGTTTGTAATAGTAAATAAGGGTAACAAGTGCCAGACTCAGTATAAAAAGCAAGCCGGCATAGATCCATTCTTTTTTGAGAGCCCAGGTGACATCAACATGAATATGATCTTCTGAATTCCTGGCCCATAAAATCCATCCGTAGATACTCATTACAGTATAATAAACGTTGATCAGGCAGTCTCCTAGCAGACCGAAATTGAAAAGAATATAAACATAGATCAGCGTAGAAATAATGCCGGTAGGATATACCCAGATGTTCTTTTTTATCGAAAAATACACACTCAGAGTTCCTAAGATGGCTCCCGAAGTTTCCAACATAATCTGTAAAGTATCATAGCCTTCATAAGGCTTTATGAAAAGATCATATAAATTCATACCCTCAAAAATAAAGAAATTTTACTTTTTTTAGAAGTTCCTTACAGGTTATCAAATATAATATCGTTCCTGCAAAGTTTTCCGATTTGTGAAAATTCAATGGGGAAGTGATGATTACTCAGAAATTCTGTTTATTTAGGACGGTAAAGAGGTTGTAAGATTATAATGACATTACCGACGTTTTCAAACTACAACCATCATGATATATCTCTACATTCTTTTTTTTTGTAAGAATATAGATTACGGCATATTTGTATTATTACTGACTTCCTGGTTCTGTGGTTGAGAATCAGAACGGGAAAACTTCATGTTGGTGAAATACTATGAATAAGGTGCTGGTCAGGTTTTTAAAGTCTTTAATGTAAAATAAATGATGAAATTTTAACGATTAACGTGAGAGTTTCTAAATTTTTTATATTTTCGTAAATCCTTAATAAATAAAAAAACATGTCGAAAATTTGGGTTAAAAAGCCACTAAGTGCCTATGAGGCAGATATGAAGAAAAGTGAGCTGAAAAAAGTCCTTGGAAAATGGAGTTTAACAGCAATTGGAGTGGGTGCTATCATCGGTGGTGGAATCTTTGTTCTTACGGGAACGGGAGCCTATTATCATGCAGGACCAGCACTTGCCATTTCCTTTATCATTGCAGGTATTGCCTGTGTTTTTGCTGCATTATGTTATGCAGAGTTCGCATCCATTATTCCTGTAGAAGGTTCAGCTTATGCTTATGCGTATGGAACTGTAGGAGAAATTTTTGCATGGGCCATGGGGTGGTGCCTCATCCTCGAGTATGCCATGGCGAGTATGGCCGTCTCCGTGAGTTGGTCCGGATATTTTAACAAGTTTTTGAAAATTTTTAATATTCATTTACCTGCCTATCTGACATCAGATCCTTCAAGTTATACCGGAGATGGTTTTTCAATGAACCTGCCTGCATTCATTCTTGTTCTTTTAATTACAGCATTATTGGTAAAAGGGACTAAAGAAGCAGCAGGAGCTAATAACCTGATCGTATTAATGAAAACTTCTGCCGTTATTTTTGTAATTATCGCTGGGGTGTATATTATTTTCTCTAATACTGATCTTTATAACGCTGTAGATGGTGTTAAAAACTGGAAGCCTTTTATTCCAGATCCAATACAGATTAAAAACTCTGAAGGTGATCTGGTCTCCGCTTATGGTATTAAAGGTATTATTTCCGGAGCAGCTGCTATTTTCTTTGCTTATATTGGTTTTGATGCTGTTTCTACACAGGCTGGAGAGGCTATTAATCCTAAAAAAGATGTTCCTTTTGCAATTATTGCTTCATTATTAGTGTGTACGGCTTTGTATATCTGCGTATCTCTTGTATTGACAGGGATGATGCATTATACAGACTTTAATCCTGAAGGGAAATATCCTGATGCTATTAAAGCTCCTGTAGCGTATGCTTTCGAAATTGCCGGAAAACACTGGGCGAGTAATGTTGTCACAATTGCAGCTACTGTAGGATTAATTTCTGTAGTAATGGTAATGATGATGGGACAGTCAAGAATATTCATCGGAATGGCAAAAGACGGATTGATTCCTAGATTCTTTGGTGATCTTCATCCAAAAACAAAAACCCCTTATAAAGGGATCATTTTGCTAGGAGTTGTAGTCGCATTGATTGCTGCATTTACACCAATTTCGACATTGGCAGATATGACAAGTTTCGGAACCCTCTTTGCATTTACACTGGTTTGTATTGCTGTTTGGGTAATGAGAAAAAAAGAACCTAATTTGATCAGACCTTTCAAAGTTCCTGCTTATAAAATAGTAGTAGCATTGGGTGTATTCATCAATATTTACTTGATCTTTAACCTAAGTGCTCATGCATTGGAACTTTCCGCAGTATGGTTGTTCTTAGGAGGTTTAGTATACTTCCTTTACGGAAAATCAAACAGTAAATTGAACAATCCTGAAAAATATCAGAACCAAGATTAATAATAATATAAACCGCTTCGGCGGTTTTTTTTGTCCCAAAGATTATAATATGAAAAATATTTTCACCCTTTTATTTCTGTCCTTAGGACTTACTGCATTTTCCCAACAGGTGGAAAGCATTGAAACAATTCTTACTGATAAAATCAGTATCAGAGCACTTGAGTTATATGAGAATAAGGTCTGGTATAGCGGTACAGATTCTAAATTCGGGTTTGTAGATCTGAAAGATTATAAAAATCAGAAGCAGATAAAACTTTCCGAAGATAAACTTCAGTTCAGGACGTTGGCACAGGATAAAACCTCTTTCTATGCCATCAACATTGAAAGTCCTGCTTACTTCTTTAAAATTGATAAAAAAGATCTGAAATCACAGATTGTCTTTAAAGATACTGCTAAAACTGCTTTTTATGACGCTTTACATTTTGTAAAGGATGGATACGGGATAACGTTCAGTGATCCTGATAAAAATCTTTTGATGAAGCTGGCATTGTTATTCCCTCATAAGAAAATGTACGAGACATGGAATCCTCCAATGGGTAATCACGAGAAAGTAAAACTAAAGGAAGGTGAAGCCGCATTTGCCGCCAGCAATACCAATATTGCTTCCTACAAGGACATCCTCTGGATTGCAACAGGTGGGAAGGCTTCCAGGATCTTTAAGCAGAAAGTATTGGACTGGAAGATTATTGAAACCCCTTTCATTCAGGGAGAGTCTTCACAGGGAATGTATTCCATCGATTTTTTTGAAGACCATTTCGGGATTGCTGTAGGAGGTGATTATACAAAGCAAGATGCCAATATCAATAATATTGCCACCACGAATGATGGTGGTGAAACCTGGCAGATTCAGGCTTCAGGGCAGAATGCAGGCTATACAACCTGTGTGAAAATAAAACCGGGTTCCAAAGGGAAAGAGATTGTTGCAGTGGGAGACAAACATATCAGCTATTCCTCTGATTTTGGGAAGACATGGAAGAAAATTTCTGATGAGAAAGGCTTCTTTGTCTGCCAATGGATTGATGGTAACAAGGTTGTTCTTGCCGGAAATAATAAAATTGCTGTTATGAAATTAAAATTTTAAATAGCAGAGATAGAATTTATCACTATTGGTCAAAAGCCTGATCATACGTATTTAGACTCATTATAAAATAGAACCTAATATAATTCATAGGTTAAAATTCATAACTTATGGTTAATTTTGTAAGATGAAATTTTAATGAGGTAAAATTTCATACCCTTATAAAATTTTAATTTTCAAAATGAACTCTTTAATAGATAAGTATAATATTCCCGGACCGCGTTACACTTCTTATCCTACCGTTCCATATTGGGATGAATCAACATTTTCACCGGAAAAATGGAAGGAAACCGTAATCAGGTCTTTTCATGAGAGCAATGCAGAGGAGGGAATTTCTATTTATATCCATTTACCTTTCTGTGAGGCTTTGTGTACGTTCTGTGCATGCCATAAGCGTATTACAAAACAACATAGTGTTGAAGTTCCTTATCTGGAAAGTGTTTTAAAAGAATGGAAATTATATCTTGATCTTTTCAACGAAAGACCTAAACTGAAAGAATTACACTTGGGAGGCGGTACTCCTACGTTTTTCTCTCCTGAAAACTTAAGAACATTGTTAGAAGGAATCTTCTCAACAGTAGACATTGCAGAACACCCGGAATTTTCTTTTGAAGGACATCCTAACAATACCACAAAAGAACATCTTCAGAGATTGTATGATCTTGGTTTCAGAAGAGTAAGTTTTGGGGTTCAGGATTATGATCCTAAAGTTCAGAAAGCAATCAACAGAATCCAGCCGTTCGAAAACGTAAAAAACGTTACTGAATGGGCCAAGGAAATCGGGTATAGAGGAATCAGCCATGATCTGGTTTTCGGATTGCCACACCAGAATTGGGAGGCTATGGAACACACGATCAGAAAGACAATGGAATTGAAACCTGATAGATTAGCTTTTTATTCTTATGCACACGTTCCATGGGTAAAAGGAGTGGGACAGAGAGGTTTTGATGAAAATGACCTGCCAAGCGGTGAAGAAAAACGCCGTTTGTATGAAGATGGTAAAAAACTTCTTCAGGATTTAGGATATATTGAAGTAGGGATGGATCATTTTTCTCTTGAACATGATGATCTGTACCAGTCTTTGATTCATAAAACACTTCACAGAAATTTCATGGGCTATACTTCAAGCAAAACCCAGCTGATGGTAGGGCTTGGTATGTCTGCGATATCAGATTCATGGTATGCCTTTGCACAGAATGTAAAAACTGTGGAAGAATATCAGAAGATGGTTGAAGAAGGTGAAATTCCTGTTGTAAAAGGACACGTTCTGAGTAAAGAAGATCTGATCGTAAGAAGACATATTCTGAATCTGATGTGTCAGCTTGAAACCACTTTTGATATCAACAACTCTTTCCCTGAGCTTGAAAATGCACTGGAAATGTTGAAAGAAATGGAAAATGACGGGTTGGTTGAGATCAACGGAACTGAAGTTAAAATTACAGAAGCCGGGAGAGCATTCACAAGAAATGTGGCAATGGTTTTTGACCTGAGAATGATGAGGAATAAGCCGGAAACAAGAATTTTCTCAATGACAATATAAAACAAAAGCGGTTCAGATCTGAACCGCTTTTTTATTGACCTATGGGCTTATTTTATTTAAACACAAAGTTCGAAAAGATTTTATAATTTGATTTATCTTTTTGTCCGCAAGCCCATTGTGTTTAGTGAAATTTTTTGCTTAGTGAAACACCTTGGCGATCCTTTTTCATAGAATTTTAAAAACCTTTGCGTTCCGTTTGCGTTTACAGCCAGGTATTACTATTTAATAATCAATTTCTGACTGTAAGACTTCAGTTCTCCGGATTTTAGATTGATATAATATACTCCGGCAGGGATATGGGAGATATTAATACTTTTACCATTCGTAATCTGATTGGTTTCCAGTACTTTTCTTCCTTCCGCACTGATGATTTCCAGGGTTGCTTTTTTATCTTTCATACCCTCAACAAAAATCTCTTTTGAAGCAGGATTAGGATAGATTTTAATGCTGGCTAACGTATTTTCCTGAGTAGCCAGAGTTCCCGTTGATATTTTAAAGATTTTTCCACTGTTCACGGCGGCTACATATAATCCTTTTTGATAGTCTTCTCCGAAAGTAGAAAAGTTATTTCCGGAATAAGGAGTCGTCCAGGTGATGGCATTATTGCTATCCAACATTCCAATTTGGGTAGAACAGTAATCTGCGAAGAAATATTTTCCCTGAAGTGAAGGATATTGAGTTCCTCTGTAGACATAACCGCCCGTTATAGAACATTTTCCTCCGGAATGATCATAAACTGCAATAGGAAAGGTCATGGTAGACTGTGCAGCGCATCCTGCTGGATTGTAAGAATCATTTCCTTCATAACAGCGCCATCCATAGTTCAGGCCAGCCTGAGTAATCGGCATTTTGTTGATTTCCTCAATAGCTCCTTGTCCTACATCGGCAATCATTGCATTTCCGGTAGTCAGATCAAAAGAGAATTTCCATGCATTTCTGAGGCCATATGCCCATATTTCATCGGCACCAGCTACTCCGGCTCCTGCAAAAGGATTGTCTGGCGGAATATTGTAAGGACCAGTAGCATCTACATCTATTCTCAACATTTTTCCAAGCAGAACATTTTTGTTTTGAGCATTATTGTTGGGGTCGCCACCACTTCCTCCGTCTCCGGTAATGATCCATAGTTTTCCGTCAGGAGCAAAATGAATGCTTCCTCCGTTGTGATTGTCGAATGGTTTGGGAATATTCAGAAGGATTTTTTCTGAATCGGGATCGGCAACATTGGGATCTGTTGAACTTACACTGTACCTTGCGACGATAATATTTCCTGAAGGATTGTTATAATACACAAAAAAATATCCGTTAGCAGGATATTGAGGATGAAATGCAAGGCCAAGAAGGCCTCTTTCGCCACCAAAAACAATTTTCGTTCCGATATTCAGGAAATTAATGGGATTAATTGTCCCATTGGGTTGAATAATTTTAATGATACCGTTCTGTTGTACAACAAAAAGCCGGCTGTCATTGGCGTTCGTAATCTCTACAGGACTGGTAAGTCCCGTGGCAAATTCTTCCAAATTAAGGCTTTGAGAATTAACAATTAAGGAAGAAAAAGTACTGATGCAAAAAAGTAGTTTTCTCATAATATTGTGATAGTTAGTGTGTTGGTGAAGTGAATGAAAATTTTATACCAATCATATTTTGAAAACTTCATTATGATAGCATGAAAAAATTGTTAAATCTTAAATAGAAATCACAATACCAATATATCTGGAAATAAACCATTTCTGTTGTTAAAAATTCATAAAATACAAGAAAATCATTATATTTGCCGACTTAATTTAACGTAGTTATAACAAAATGCAAGGAAAAGGACTTATTACAATTGTCGCTATTGTACTAGGGTTGATTTGCTTAAACGAGCTATTACCAACATGGTACGCCAGCAAAATTGAAAAGCAGGCAACTGCTATTGCAGGAGACAATCCGGAGAAGTATCAAAAAGAAATCGCAAGACTTTCTAAGGATACTTTGAATTTAGGATTCACAAAACTTTATTACACTAAAGCCAAAGACAAGGAAATGAAACTTGGTCTTGACTTGAAAGGAGGGATCAACGTTCTTTTGGAGATTAACCAAAGAGATCTTGTGAATGATTTAACCAATTATTCTACAAATCCTGTTCTGATTGAGGCTTTAAACAAAACTGATGAAGCACAGAAGAATTCTACAAGACCTTACATCGACAATTTCTTCGAACAGTTCGATGTAATTAACAAAGCTAAAGGAACAAACCTTAAGTTGGCAGATCCGGAAATTTTCGGAAACACAACCCTTACTGAGGTGAAGTACAACACTCCTGATGAGCAGGTGAAAAGCATTGTTAAAAGAAAAATTGATGCGTCTGTAGGAACAGCTTTTGAGGTTATCAGAACGAGAATTGATAAGCTTGGAGCCATCCAGCCAAACGTTCAAAGAGTACCTGGTACGGCAAGGATTTCTGTGGAGATGCCTGGTATGAAGGATATCGACAAAGTGAAGAAAATGCTTCAGACTTCCGCAAAACTTCAGTTCTGGGAAGTACAGCAGGTTCCTGAAATTGCACCTTATTTCCAAACGTTGACCACTATGGTTGCTGCAAAAGGAGATTCTATGGGAGTAGCAAAAAATGTGAACTTCATGAGCCTTTTACAGCTTGACAAATTAAGAACGAATGGTGTTGCTAACGTAAAATTATCTGATACTGCAGTTGTAAATAAAATTTTAAACAGCAAAGTAGGTCAGTCTTTACGTCCGGCTAACATTAAATATACACAGTTCATGTGGGGTTACAAACCTGAAGCTACAGATGCTGAAAGCTTAGTATTGTATGCAATCAGAGGTAACATTAACCAAAAAGCTCCGGTAGACGGTGCTGTAGAAACTGCAAATATCAGCTACGACGAACTAAGCAGAGTAGTGGTAGACATGCAGATGGACTCCAAAGGAGCAAAAGAATGGAAAACATTAACGGAGAAAAACGTAGGGAAACCTGTTGCAGTAACTCTTGATAACAGAGTATACACCGCTCCTAACGTTGTAAATGCTATCCCTAACGGTAGAACTCAGATCTCTGGTAACTTCTCTCAGGAAGAAGCTAAAGAATTAGTAGATGTTTTAGGGGCTGGTAAATTGCCTGCAGGAGCAAAAGTAGTTCAGGCTACCGTTGTAGGTCCATCTTTAGGGCAGGAGGCTATTGACTCTGGTTTAATGTCGTTTATTATTGCATTCGCAATTATTATTGTTTATATCATTTTCTACTACGGTGGAGCTGGTGTTTATGCGGTAATTGCAATGGTAATCAACTTATTCTATATTTTCGGTATTATGGATTCGGGTGACTTTACCCTTACGCTTCCAGGTATCGCGGGTATCGTTCTTACGATGGCAGTTGCGGTCGATACGAACGTTATCATTTATGAAAGAACCAAAGAAGAATTATTTGCAGGAAAAAGTATTCTTGAAGCCTATAAAGATGGTTTCAAACATGCATTGAATGCGATTATTGACGGTCACACGACAACATTCTTAACGGCGGTTGTATTGTTCTTCTTCGGAACAGGACCTATCAAAGGTTTTGCATTGACGTTAATGATCGGTATTTTAATGACCTTGTTTACGTCCGTATTGCTTTCAAGAGTAATGATCTTCTCAAGATTAAATAAAGGGAAAGGACTTTCTGTTTGGACTCCGGCTACGAAGAATCTATTCAGAAATACATGGATCGATTTCATTGGAAAGAGAAAATATGCATACATTGTTTCTGCTGTTCTTACAGTTATTTGTATCATTTCAATTGCAACTCACGGTTTCAAATACGGTATCGACTTTACCGGTGGTAGAAACTATGTGGTAAGATTTGATAAAGATGTAAAAGCTGAAGATGTTGAAGACAAATTAGTAGCATTATTCAAAACAGAAGATGGTAAAAACTCTTCTGTAGAAGCTAAAACTTTTGGAAACAACAAACAATTAAAGATTTCTACAGATTACCTTATCGAAGATGAATCTTTAAAAGCTGACCAGATTATTGAACAGAAATTATTTGAAGGTTTAAAATCAAACTTACCGGCAGGAACTACATTGAAAGATTTCAAATCTGCTGATAAAGACCACGCAGGAATTGTTTCTTCTGAGAAAGTAGGACCTTCTGTAGCTGATGATATTCAGACTCACGGTATCTATGCGGTATTAGCTGCATTAGCAATGATCTTTGTCTATATCTTGGTAAGATTTAGAAAATGGCAGTTCTCCCTTGGAGCGGTTGCTGCTCTATTCCATGATGCGGTAATTATTTTAGGAGCATATTCATTGCTTCACAAATATATGCCATTCAACATGGAGATCAATCAGGATTTCATCGCTGCGATTCTTACGGTATTGGGATACTCAATCAACGATACGGTAATTATCTTCGACAGAATTAGAGAATACCTGAGAGAGAAAAAATCTTTAACATTAGCAGGTCTTTTTGATGACTCTATTTCAAGTACATTAGGTAGAACATTCAACACCTCATTTACTACGATTTTGGTTATCCTTGCGATCTTCATTTTCGGTGGTGATAACCTGAGAGGATTCATGTTTGCAATGTTAATTGGTATTGGATTCGGTACTTACTCATCTATCTTTGTTGCGTCTGCAATTGCTTACGACTTCCTGAAAACAGGAAAAGAAGAAGAGGTACATGGAAAGTCTACTTCTGCAAAAGAAGAGCTAGCTTCAAAGTAATACAAACTACAATAAATTAGTAAAGACCGTTTCTTTTGAAACGGTCTTTTTTTTGCCCCATTTCTTTTTTAATTAATGATCATTAAATATCGTATTTCACTATAACTATTTGCATGTTTTTATTTTAATGGTTGAATTTTTATTTAGTTTTTAATTATTTTATCTCTTTTCTATTGGTAATTGGTTATTGGTGTTTTTTCATTTTATTTTTGTTATTTTTTTTATTGAAAGTTGATTTTTAAAGTTTAGATAAATTAGAATTATATACATTAAGTCTAATTTTAGAGAGTAATTTGATTATGTGTAATCATTGAATAATAAAGGATATTTGCGAGTTTATATCAAAATTATCGTTCTTTTTAAAAATTATTAAAAAATAAGAGTTTTATGTAGTAAATTATTTTATATTTACATAAAACAAAACAAAAATGAAAGTAGAAAAATTATTCGTTGCTGCGGCATTATGTGCCGGTAGTTTCCTTTTTGCACAGGTAGGAATTGGGATTTCTGATCCTGATAAAAGCGCAGCATTAGATGTTGCCAATACCACTAAGGGGGTACTGATCCCAAGAATTTCCAATCTGTCAACAATAGCAGCTCCGGCAAACGGTTTGCTGGTTTATGATCTCCAAAGACAGGCATTAACCCAGAATATCGGAACACCTTCCAGTCCCAACTGGATTCCGATCAGCGGTAATATTGTTAAATTCTTCTATATGCCGTCCATCAGCATTGATACATCTGCTTTAGGGACGGGAAGAACAAAAGACTTGTTCCAGCTTTATAAGACACAATTTTCTACCCCAAAAGTCTCAAGTACAGGAGCTCCGGGCGCAATACCTTTCTTTGCCAATGCCTCAGATCTCTATTATTATGTAACCGATTTTGACAATACCGTATTGAGCAATGTAAGTATTGATACCAACGGCATATTGAAATATGATGTGGTAGGAACGGCAACGTCCTGCTCTTTTGTCAATATTGTATTTGTAATCAAATAGTTTGAAGTGACATGCAGTCATTATCATCATCCTTATCCAGGGATGAGTATTCTCCGTGTATAATTAACTTTAAAAAATTTTGATGATGAAAACAAATTTAATATTGCAATATTTGCTTATAACAATAGGTCTTCTGGTATCAGGTAAAATGACATCTCAGGAGATGGTAACCCTTCCCAATGGCGGATGTGGGAGAATATTGGATACTAATACCTCCAGTTCAAGTGATGGTGGTTTTCTTTGTTTCAGATTGGGAAAAGAAGCCGCTAATCCTAATAATATGACGGATACTGATGTTAATTCATTTGCCTCTTTGAAGCCGGGTACAGGCGCTGGTCTTTTCTGCAGTATGTACGTAGGAGTAGGAACCAGCGGAGCCGATTTTCAGGCAAATAAGCCGGTTTATATTGACTTTGCTTCTGATGGGTTCAATTTTAACCCAAGTTTTAACGGTGGAAACTTTGTTTTCTATAACAATGGACAGGAAGTCTATCGTACAGGGATTAACGGACATTTTTTCTTTGATTTTGGTGATAACCAGGAACGAAGAATCATTAAAGTAATTCCTACGGCAGCCTGGGATGAAGTACAGCTGGCTTTTGGTGAAGCTATAGGCATTGGATTCTCATTCAGCCAGATGAGGGTGTACAATATCCTTTCTGAGTATTATCTTGCCCCGATGACCTTTCTGTCTCAGCCTACTGATAAAACGGTAGCCGTTGGCGGATCTACAACAATGACTGCTGTGATTAATAATACACCTACAGATGAAACACCGGATACTATTAATTACCAATGGCAGGTCCTTATCGGAAGTACATGGACTAATCTGACCAATGGACCAAACTATGCTAATGTTAATTCATCAACCCTTACCATTAACAATGTTCCGGTAGGTTTTAATAATAATCAATACAGAGTGGTGGCCAACTCAAGTTTTCATACATGCTCTTTCCAGGCAATTTCTACTGTTGGCCGGCTTTTTGTAAACTCCGTAAATATTCCCGGAACTATTGCAGCAGACCAAACCGTGTGTATGGATATCAGTAATGATCCTGCAGTATTTAGCCAGACTATTGCTGCACAGGTGAGTGGTGCTGCAGAATATCAGTGGCAAAGTTCCGCAGATAATATAACATTCTCAAATATTACGAATGCAACATCTGCTGCCTATGATGCTCCACCGGTTACACAGACCACCTATTACCGTAGAGGAGTGAGGTCTGTACTGAGCGGAAATACAACGGCTTATCAATACAGTAATGTGGTTAAGGTAACTTTAAAACAAAGCTGTCTGATCAAATGTATCATCACCAACAGAGTGCTCTATACAAAGCTGAACAGTAATTAATACCTCTGGTTTCTAATGGATAAATACCTGTTTCAGCAATGAGTCTGAAGCAGGTATTTTGTTCTTATCAAATATATCGGCTTACTTTTACTATTATACTTCTTTAATACGATGCAATTTAGAATCATTATTTTCCAGATTTGATTAATTTTGCACCATCATGGAAAATTCAAAGAAAAAAGCAGCTATAGGCTTCATATTTATTACTTTACTGATAGATATTACAGGATGGGGAATCATCATTCCTGTTGTTCCTAAATTGATTGAGGAACTCATTCATGCAGATATCAGCGAAGCTGCAAAATATGGTGGCTGGCTGGGATTTGCCTATGCATTTACCCAATTTATTTTCTCTCCGCTTGTCGGAAACCTGAGTGATAAATACGGACGAAGACCTATTATTCTGATTTCTCTTTTTGGATTTGCGGTAGATTATATCTTCCTTGCCTTAGCTCCTACCATCTGGTGGCTGTTTTTAGGAAGGGTTATTGCCGGAATTACGGGTGCCAGTGTCACAACGGCCAGTGCCTATATCGCAGATATTTCCACTGATGAAGACAGAGCCAAAAACTTTGGACTGATAGGGGCAGCTTTTGGTCTTGGATTTATTATAGGACCTGTTCTGGGCGGAGTTCTTGGACATTATGGTGCCAGAGTTCCTTTCTATGCTGCAGCAGGTTTATGTTTACTTAATTTCCTTTATGGGTATTTCATCCTTCCTGAAAGTTTGGATAAAGATAAAAGAAGAGAATTTGACTGGAAGCGAGCCAATCCTATAGGTTCATTTAAGTTTTTAGGGAAACACCCTGAAATTTCCGGAATGATCGTTTCATTGATATTAATTTATATTGCAGGTCACGCTGTACAAAGTAACTGGAGTTTCTTTACCATGTATAAGTTCGGCTGGACGGAAAGAATGGTGGGAATCTCATTAGGAGTTGTAGGATTATTGGTAGGCCTTGTACAAGGTGGTCTTATCCGGTGGACAACACCAAGGCTGGGAGAACAGAAAAGTATTTATTACGGATTGGCTTTCTATGCGGTAGGAATGTTGTTGTTTGCTTTTGCATCAGAAGGCTGGATGATGTTTGTATTTTTGGTGCCTTATTGTTTAGGAGGAATTTGTGGACCGGCTTTACAGTCTGTCATCACAAAAAGTGTTCCTTCCAATGAACAGGGAGAGCTTCAGGGAGCATTGACGAGTTTGATGAGTGCTACCTCTATTATCGGACCTCCGATGATGACGAATCTGTTTTACTATTTCACCCACGATGAAGCACCATTCAAGTTTTCCGGAGCACCTTTCTTTTTAGCATTTATTTTAATGGCTGCCAGTGTAGTGATTACGTATTCTGCTTTTCAGAAAAAAGGGAAAGATGGAGTTGATTTAGCATCGAAAAAAGATTTTCATTAACAATAGATTTGTTCTATTCTGAATATGTCTACAGCTTTGGGTTAATCTATTCAATAATTTTACAGAAACAGTTTTGCTCACTTTTGAAACAAAAAAACAAATTATGAATATAGTAGACCTGGAAAAATATTTTGAACGGATTCATTTCACCGGAATTCCGGAGTTGAATATGGAGGTATTGAAAAAAATACATCAGCTTCATCCTAAGTATATTCCTTTTGAGAATATTGATTCTTATACAGGAAAAGTTCCTTCTCTGAATTTAGATGATATTTTCAAAAAACTGGTTATAGAATCTCGCGGTGGATATTGCTATGAACAAAATCTGCTTTTAAGCGAAGTTTTAAAATATTTAGGATTCAACGTAAAGCTTCAGCTGGGAAGGGTAGTATGGGGCAGACAGGAAGACAGTGTTGCTGCACAAACCCATTTGTTACTTATTGTTGATTTTGAAGGAGAAAAGTATATCATAGACTGCGGATTTGGAACGGCTACCCTTACGGCACCGATTCTTTTAAATGAAGAAAAACAGCAGCAAACTCCCAACGGAATATTTAAAGTTTCCCATCGAGAAGAAACCTATACCCTCTGGATGTTAAAAGAACAATGGTTTCCGGTATACCGCTTCATTCCTGAGCATGTAGAGCCTATTGATCTTGAGATCTCCAACTGGTATTTATCTACTCATCCGGATTCTCATTTTAAGAACAAACTGATCCTTTCAAAAGTAGACGAGAATGTCCGTTATACGTATACAGACCATGTGTTGAACATCCGGTCTGATCATGGTGAAAAAGAATCCATATCGATAGAAAATGATATGCAGTTGTATGAAATACTGACTAATACTTTTGGACTAAAAGAAAATGCAATAGAGGCTTTAAAATCAAAAGCCGGAGTTTAGCAGGATGTGATACAGCCTTTGTATAAAATAAAACGGGAAACTCAGCGAGCTTCCCGTTTTTTTGAAATCTGATTTTTATGAAAAATTATGGATAAAGGGATTTTGTCCCGTTACTTACAATATTACTGCCTAATCCAGAGAATGATACAGAAAAATTAGTAGAATTAAAGCTCAAAGAACCTGTAGGCGTACAAAGTCCTAACGCATAACGACATTGCCCGTAAGCGCCTGTTTTTTTGGTAATCTTACTTTCGCTTTTTGCTTTTCCTAAACTGATATATCCCCAATCACTTACATCTGCATTGGAAACTGTAGAACCGGAGTAATAAATGGTAATCTGATACCCGGCTTCACCTCTCTTAGAGCCCCATAGCCAGTTGGCTGTCCACCATTGTTTATACCATTTAGATGCTACTTTAGAAGCTTCGTCGGATGCTTCAGAATGCCCACGGGTATCCATCATCACAAGACCTCCAAAGATATTATCCCAGATAATTCCCGAATCACCATAGAAACATAATGTGGTAAATTTCCCGCTTTTGCTGTTCCATGTTACTTCCATCACATTGATGCCTGGTTTTACTTCTTCAGAGATAACCTCTTTTAATCCCTGCTGGGCGGTTGTCAGATCATCTCTGCTATATAAATCTCCAATTTTTCCGATTTTTACAGAAGATGGATCCAGTATGTTTCCGGATGCAATGAACTGATCTTTATCTGTAATCAGGCTTTTGGAAAGCTCAATACCTTTCTGGTCTGAAATTTTTCCAAGGACAGTTACACCAACAATCTGTAAATCATTTTTTAAATAGGTTTCAAGATTTTTGCCGGATTCATCCAATTGAATTTGTACCGCTTCAGGAACAGCCTGTGAAGGAAGAGAAGTGATCTCTTTTTTCAGGTCATCTACCGTTACCTTAGCCTGAACTATTTCCTGCTGGCTCATTTCGTTGTTTTCATTCTGGCAGCTGTTGAGTGCCAATACCGATAAGACGACGAAAACTTTAAAGGTAGTCACTAGTTTTTTCATAATTAATATGTATTTGGTTGTGTGTTATAAATATACATAATTGTTGTGTAATTCTCATTGTTTTGAATTAAATATTTGTTAATTCGTAGGTAGGAGGTGGCAGATGTTAGGTAGCAGGTTATAGGTTATAGGGATTAGGGATTAGAGAGTTTAAAGTTCAGGGTTTAAGGTTTTGAGTTAACGAGCAACAAAAACAACCAGCAACAAAATAACGCTCAATCACGCAACTCTTATCTCGTAACAAAATAAATTTGAAACCCGGACCAACATCAAAAACTCGCCACCCAGCAACCAGCAACAAAATAAACCTCGTTACCCGAACGCCCAGAACTTTATAAAATCTTAAAATTTGTTTAAATTTTTAGTTTACAGTCCATAAATGCAATAATCTTTTGTAATTTTACGCCATGGAATTAAGCATTGGAGAAATGGCACTCATTGCCATTGCAATCGTTGTATTATTCGGTCCGGATAAACTGCCTCAGATTGCGCGTGACCTAGGTGCAGGCGTTAGAAAAATGCGTGGAGCAGTGGAAGATATTAAAACAGAAATCATGAAGGAAACAGATAATCCTGTTTCTGAAATCAAACGTGAGATTGAAAAAGTAAAAGATGCTGCAAAGGATTTCAACCCGATGAATGATATCAAGAAAGATATTCTGACAGAACCTACTTCTGTAGCTTCTAATGAACCTCCAAAACCGAAGCCGGCAGATGATGAGACTTATGAAGGACCTGTAAGCAGATAATCTATGGAGGAAATTATTCAGGAAGATAAGAAGGTATTTCTTTACCTTAATAATCTAGGAGATTCATCTTTCGATCAGTTTTGGATGTTGATTTCAAGTACCTGGATCTGGGTGCCTCTTTACATTATATTTCTTTATTTTTTATACAAAAATTATAAACTAAGATCTTTAGTTTTTATCCTTATATTTTTGGCTATCGGGGCAACGGTTTCTGACCAGTTGGCCAGTGTTTTCAAGTATGGTGTGGCGAGGCTGAGACCCTGTCATGATCCTACACTGGAACATCACATGAGAATTGTGAAATGTGGCGGACAGTTTGGCTTTTATTCTGCTCATGCTTCCAATACATTCTTTTTGGCTTCCTTTTTAAGTATTTTATTAAAAAATAAGCTTAAATGGTTTCCATATGCTATATTTGTGTGGGCTATAGTAGTTTCCTACAGCCGTATATATTTAGGAGTGCATTTCCCGATAGATATTTTGGTGGGGGCGTTTGTTGGATCTTTATTGGGAGTGATATTTGGTGCACTCGCCAAAAAAGTCATCAACAAACAAACTATAACTTCATGAAAAAAACTTTATTAGCAGTAACTTCCCTCTGTTTCTTCATTAGTTCTTATGCCCAGGATAAAAAACTGGCTGAAGAATGTTTTAACAAAGCCGACTATAAATGTGCTGAAGAGCAGTATTTAAAACTGGCAGAGAAAGAACAGATTCAAAAATTTCAATCGGAATATTACGACTACCTTGGTACAGCTCAGAGAAGGCTTGGAAAAACGACTCAGGCTTTTAAATCCTACGAATCTGCACTGAAAGCAAATCCTATGTCGGTTTCTGTATATGTAAATCTCTCATCACTTTACAGTCAGAAAGGAAATAAGATAAAAGCATTGGAATATATAGAAAAGGGACTTCAGGTGAATGCTGAAACTCCGGATTTATATCTTACGCGTTCCAAAATTTATGACAGTCAGGGAAAAAAAGATCTGGCCATCAAAGACCTTAATCAGATTCTGACCTTTGCTCCTGATAATCTTTTTGCAAAAACAGGACTTGCCAATCTGAAAAAAAATAATGGCGATCTGGATGGCGCTTTAAAAGATTATAATAAGCTTCTTGCCGAAAAACCGGAATCATTGCTTTATAACGGGAGGGCAGATGTTTATTTTAAAATGAAAAAATATAAGGAAGCTCTTGCAGATGCCAACAAAGCGATTTCTATAGATCCGAAATTTGCTCAGTCTTATGTGAGCAAAGCTATGATTCTGATGGATACCTCCAAACTTAAAGAAGCCTGCGAAAATTTCGATAAAGCAGTAACTCTTGGGTATGAAAAAGCGGTATTGACGGATGTTTACGCTAAATGTATCAAGAAATAAATAAAAGCACCCAATCATTTAAATAAATCCTTACCTAACAGTTTAAAAAACGAATAAAGAGATAGAGAGATGTTGAATATTGTTCTTGTAGAACCTGAAATACCTAATAATACAGGAAATATCGGAAGATTGTGTGTAGGAACCGAAAGCAGATTACACCTGATTCATCCGTTTGGATTTGTAATTAATGATAAAAATCTGAAGCGTTCGGGATTAGATTATTGGATACATCTCAATGTTTCTGAATATGCGGATGTTGATGAATGGGTTAAAACGATTCCTGATCAGTCGCGCGTTTTTTTAATGAGCTCACATGCTGAAAAGTCATACCTGGAAACTGATTTTCAGGATGGAGATTGGTTGGTTTTCGGAAAAGAGAGTGTGGGGCTGAGCAAAGAGGTTCTGGATCGTTTTGAAAATCATCTGACTATTCCTATGTCTAAATTAATCAGGAGTTTTAATATTGCTAATTCCGTTGCTTTTGTGGTGGGAGAAGCAAAGAGACAGATTGGTCTGAAATAACAGATTTCAATAGACAAAAAAAAGAAATATGAACCCTTCTGAATTGAATCGGAAGGGTTTTTTATTAATCGTTATGATAAGGTTTACCCTGTAAAATCTGATCAGCACGGTAAAGCTGCTCTACAATAAACAGACGGATCATCTGGTGGGTAAAAGTCATTTTGGATAAAGACATTTTCTCATTTGCTCTGCTGTAGATTTCTTCAGAAAATCCATAAGCTCCTCCAATCAGAATATGTACTTTCTTTACTGAAGAATTCATCCAGGTATCAATTTTCTGTGAGAATTCACGGCTGGTAAACTGTTTTCCTTTTTCATCAAGAATGACCACCAGATCGTTTTTATCAATATGATTTAAAAATAGCTTAGCTTCTTCTTTTTTAAGAAGGTCTGGAGATAGGTTTCTGGCATTTTTAACATCCGGAATTTCAGTAATTTCAAAATTCCAGTGCTTGGGTAAACGGTTAAGATAATAATTGATTAAAGAGGTAATTTCCTTATCGTCTGTTTTGCCGATACAAAGTAAACTGATTCGCATTGTAAGAAGTTTCAGACCGCAAAGATAGGGTTTCGTGGTTAATTTGTTGCTGGTTTTTTGGTTGCGGGTTGCGAGATTATTTGTTGAGAGTTGCGAGTATATTTTGTTGCTGGTTGTTTGGTTGTGAGTTTCGGGGTTCAAACTGCAAGTTATATTAGTTGCGGGTTACCTTGAACCTTGAACTTTAAAGCCCTCCGACTCTCAAACTCTCAAACTCAAACTCAAACTCAAACTCCTAATCCCTAAAACCTGCCACCTGCTACCTAACATCTACCCCTATCTTTTCCCTATTTAATTTAATTCCCCTACATTTGTATAAAGACAAACAGATCGATGAGTGTAAAGGTTCCTAAATTTATTTTGAAGATTCAAGAGTTTTTTGACAGCATCCATATTCCTGTTTTGGGAATATCGCTTTGGCAGATGTTTCAGATTTATATCTCCGGGATTTTCAAAGGAAAAATAGGACGAAAAGCGGCGGCAATTTCCTGGAGCTTTACCATAAGTTTGTTTCCGTTTATTCTGTTTTTACTTTCTGTTTTACCTTATATGCCGCATTATGATAAACTGCAATTCTATATTTTTGACGTACTGATGCATAATGTTTTTCCTTCGAATATGGAAGGTGATGTAAGAGGCTATATAGAGAATAATATTATCCCGAATATGAAAGGGATCAGTAATCTGACAATCGTTCTTGCACTTGTCTTTGCAACCAATGGTACTTTTTCTCTCATTAATGGTTTCAATGAGAATTCTGATGAGAAGCTGAGTGATGTAAAGGAATTTATTCTCTCATTCTTTATTACGATAGGCTTTATCACCATTGTTTTTTTAGCGCTTTTTGGAGTATATTATGTAGAGGTTGTAATGAAGCTTTTTACACCGGCTTATGATGTTTCGTGGCTTGTAGATAACCTTTCCAGCATTATTGGATTCGTTTCTTTCCCGCTTTTTTACTTTATACTTTTAACGTTATTTTACTGGCTGGGTACTGTGAAAATTACCAGATTCCGACAAGCGGTTCCCGGCGCTATTTTAACAACTGTTCTGTTTGTGGTTACCACTTATATTTTTGCCATTTATGTAAAGGATATTGCACGATATAACGTTCTGTACGGATCCATAGGAAGTATGATCCTGCTGATGGTTTGGGTGAATGTAAACGTATATCTCCTCTTATTCGGAAACGAACTGAATATGGCGATCAGAAAACTCAGAATAGAAAAGCTGCTGTCTGATGAGATCCAGAAAGAAACCTCAGGATATCATGCCCAGATTGCTGAACCTGATTTTGAGGGTGATGAGGAACATAAAAGAAAGCTGGAGAACCAGAAGAAAGATTAATTCTCTTCCAGTTCAGGGTTTTCTTTTGAGCTTACACTTAGAATGGTAAATCCTGCAATTGCAGCAATAAAAGAGGCAATTAAAATGGCAAACTTCGCTTCATCCTGAATAGGAATTTCCCCTTTAAAGGAAAGGAGTGCAATAAATATGGACATGGTAAACCCGATTCCTGCCAATAAACCTACTCCGATCATCTGAAGCCAGTTACTGTTTTGCGGAAGGGAACTCAGCTTTAATTTGATGGCAATCCATGAGAATAAATTGATTCCAATAAGCTTACCCAATACCAATCCGCAGATAATTCCCAATCCTAATGTACTCGTAACTCCGGCCACCATTTCGCTGGAAAAAGTGATATTGGTATTCGTTAAAGCAAATATCGGCATAATCAGAAAACTTACCGGAATATGAAGCTGATGTTCCAGTTTTTCCAACGGTGAAATTTCTACATTGGAAGCATTGGTAGGAATGGAAAATGCAAGCAAAACACCTGCTATCGTAGCATGGATTCCGGAATGATGAAGGAAATACCATAAAAACAGTCCCGGAATGATATAAAATATAGTTTTGGTTACTTTTAAGAAGTTTAAAATAAAAAGCAGGGCTGTTACTCCAAAAGATAAGAGAAGGTAGATCCAGTGAATCTGGTCTGTATAGAACACGGCAATCACCAGAATGGCTCCCAGATCATCTACAATAGCTAATGCGGCTAAAAATATCTTGATAGAATTAGGAATCTTTTTACCCAGCATGGAAATGATCGCCAGAGAAAAGGCTATATCTGTAGCCATCGGGATTCCCCAGCCATTGCTGTATTCCGCTCCTGTATTGAAAATGCTGTAGATTACAGCGGGAATAAGCATTCCGCCTACGGCTGCAAAAATTGGGAGAGAGGCATTTTTAAAGGACGAAAGTTCACCTTCTACAAGTTCACGTTTTATTTCAAGTCCCACCAAAAGAAAAAATACAGCCATCAGTCCGTCATTGATCCAGATACTGACAGGATATTCCAATCCAAAAAGATGAGTGCCTACTTCCTTGTCTAAAAAATGCTGAAAGTTTTCTGCAGCGGATGAATTGGCAATAAGTAATGAAACAAGTACACAGAAAATAAGAATAATTCCTGAGGACTGGCTGTTGTTGAAAAATTTTTTAAAATAAAGAGATAAATTCATGTTTATGATTGTACTCGTCTCACTCTGGAAACACCATTAATATTTTTAAGTTTTTTAAAGGTCTCTTCTAACTGACCTTTATTTTTGACTTCGAGGTTGATATTTCCTGTGAAAACACCATTGTTGGATTCAATAGACATACTTTTCATATCCATTCCCATACTTCCACTGATGACCGTTGTAATATCATTGATCATTCCCATTCTGTCAAGTCCCTCAATTTCAATTTTCACTCTGTTTTTGAAGCTTTCCGCATTCACCCATTTGGCCGGGATGACACGGTAATCATACTGTGCTCTCAGATTGATGGCATTCGGACAGCTGTCACTATGCACCTTGATTCCATCTGAAATGGTAATGAATCCAAAGATTTTATCCCCCGGAATTACTGTACAGCATTTTGCATAGGTGTAGTTAAGCTTCTCTTCGTCCTTCCCAAAGACAATCATGTCAAGGTTTTCCTCTTTCGGCTCCTCGAAGTGCTGGTTTTTTGAAGGTGATTTTCTGAATCTTGAAAGTAAGTTGTTGAATACGTTTTTACTTTCTATATATTTTCTCAGGCTGCTTACATCTAGTTCATTACTTTGGAATTTAAGGAAGAGCTCCTGAGATGATTTTAAATTAAAGAATTTCTGAAGTTTATTAATTTCGTCATCATTGAAATTAATTTTTGCATGACGAAGTTTTCTTTGCAGGATTTCTTTTCCTTCTTCTACCAACTGGTTTTTCTGAGAGTTCAGATAACTTTTAATCTTTGATTTGGCTTTTGAAGTCACTACGAATTCCAGCCAGTCAGATTTGGGTTTCTGATTCTGTGAAGAAAGAATATCTACCTGATCTCCATTTTGAAGAATATAGGAAATAGGAACCAGCTTTCCGTTGATTTTTGCTCCTAAACATTTCATTCCCAAATCGGAGTGAACAGAGAATGCGAAATCCAGAGCCGTAGCATTGGTTGGCAGAATTTTAATTTCTCCTTTCGGGGTAAAGACAAATACTTCTTTGGAATATAAGTTTAGTTTAATATTATCCAAAAGCTCCGAAGTAGAAAGGTTCTGCTGTTGTTCCAGTACTTCACGGATCTCGGTTACCCACTTTTCAAAATTTCTGTCATCAGAACTCTGTTTGTAACCTTCTTTGTATTTGTAGTGAGCGGCAACTCCTTTTTCGGCAATTTCGTCCATTCTTTCGGAACGGATCTGTACTTCAATCCATTTTCTGTCCGGGCCTAAAACCGTTAAATGTAAACTTTCATACCCTGTAGAGCGGGGCTGCGTAATCCAGTCACGCATTCTTGAAGGGTTACTGTGGTAAACATCCGTAACGATAGAGTAGATTTTCCAGGCGAGAAATTTTTCATTTTTTGCATCTGATTTATAAATAATCCTGATGGCATAGTTGTCAAAAACCTCTTCAAAGGAAACTCCCTGCTTCAGCATTTTTCTGTAAATGGAAGAGATGGCTTTTGCACGGCCTTTGATTTTAAAGTTCAAGCCTTCTTCATGAAGCCTTTCTGAAACTTCTTTTTTAAATTCTTCGATATATCTTTCACGACTTTCCTTGGCCAATTCCAATTTTTCCGTGATCTCGTTGTATACTTCGGGGCTGTTGTATTTTAAGGAAAGATCTTCCAGCTCAGATTTGATGTTATACAATCCAAGACGGTGAGCCATCGGAGCATAGATATAAACTGTTTCTGAAGCAATTTTTTTCTGCTTATCCGGAGCCATGCTTTCCAGAGTCCTCATATTATGAAGACGGTCAGCAATTTTAATCAGAATTACTCTGAAATCCTCAGATAATGTCAATAACAGTTTCCTGTAATTTTCAGACTGTACAGAAATATTCTGATGGTTCATGATGGAGATTTTGGTCAGTCCATTCACGATATTGGCAATCTTTTCTCCGAAGATTTTTTTCAGGTCTTCGTAGGTATAATCAGAATCTTCAATCACATCATGCAACAGGGCACAGGCAATAGAAGTTGCTCCCAGACCAATCTCTGTTGCTACAATTTTAGCAACAGCAATAGGGTGGTAGATGTAAGGTTCTCCGGATTTTCTCCTTTGATCCTTGTGGGCATCCAGCGCGATATCGAATGCCTTTCGGATGAGTTTATTATTTTCCTCATCCAATGTTCTGTATGTATTAGAAATCAGGTCCTTATATCTTGCAAGGATCTCTTTATTCTCTTGTTCTAAATCGTAGCTCATTTGTGCACATGCCTATAATAAGACGAAAATACGAAATTTTTTAGTTTTTTCAAAGATAAAAGATCCGCAGCATACACTGCGGATCTTCGGCTATTAGATTTTATATCGATTAGAATTTCACTTCAGAATTCATACCATCGCTTGATGTTTTGATCTTAATTTCAGGGCTGGCGTGTATTTCAGCTCTGTTTCTTGCATCAATATACCTTTTGATAGTATCATAATTGGTTTCATTGATGTTCATGTTTTCAAATAAATAGGATTTCAATGCTGCATTCTGAACAAATGCATTCCGTGCAAGGTCAATCTGATTAAGATCATTAACGGTAACACTTGCCAAATATTGGGAATTACCGGAACCGTCATTAAGGTATACGATGTAATCTGAAGTTCCGAATCCTGAATTTTCCAGATCACTTTCCAGTTTTTTGTAGTCGCTGTGATGACCAAATACTCCAGCTAATATATGTGACATAGTTAATTGGTTTTAAAGTTCTCATTAAAGTTAGTAATAATTTTCTGATTATCATTGCGTTTAAGGCAATAAAATTTGTTAATTAATATTCTGCTTTCAATAGAGTGAGGCAATGTTTAAGAATAATTATTGAACGGGTGTTTAATTTTAACAATTGAATAATGTCTATGGTTTATAGAATATAAGCTTTTAGGCTTCTGAAAAGAATACTTTAACTTAATTCCAATTTATAGTGTTTTTTATCTATAAATAAAAATGCCCCGAAAATACATCTCGGGGGCTCATCATCGGTTAAATAATGATTAATTAAATTCTTTCGTTTTTGATCTCCTCTACAATTTCAGGATTTAAAAGCGTACTGATATCTCCGAAATTACTGAAATCACCTTCTGCAATTTTTCTTAAGATCCTACGCATAATCTTTCCTGAACGCGTTTTTGGAAGCCCTGAGACAAACTGAATTTTATCCAGCTTGGCAATCGGTCCTATCTGATCTGAAATAAGCTGGTTGATCTCTTTTTTCAGATTTTCTTTATCACGCCCTTCTCCGGTTTCTTTAAGCATAACATAACCATAGAGTGCATTTCCTTTGATATCATGAGGATAACCCACAATAGCAGATTCTGCTACAGCCGGGTGCTGGTTGATGCTGTCTTCGATAGGTGCAGTGCCTAGATTATGTCCTGAAACAATAATCACATCATCTACACGACCTGTGATTCTATAATAGCCTACTTCATCCCTTAAAGCTCCATCTCCGGTAAAATATTTTCCGGGGAAGGCTGTGAAATAAGTTTCTTTATATCTTTGATGATCACCCCAGATGGTTCTTGCAATTCCCGGCCATGGAAAGCGGATACAAAGATTTCCGGTCACCTGGTTTCCTGTAATTTCATTTCGTTTATCGTCCATTAAAACGGGCTGTACACCTGGCAATGGGAGCGTAGCATAAGTAGGTTTTGTAGGGGTCACAAAAGGAAGTGGTGAAATCATGATTCCTCCTGTTTCTGTTTGCCACCATGTATCTACGATAGGACATTTTTTCTTTCCAACATGATCGTTGAACCAGTGCCATGCTTCATCGTTGATAGGTTCACCTACAGAACCAATCACTTTAAGGGAGCTAAGATCATGTTTGTCTACCCATTCGGCACTTTCTTTGGCCAAAGAACGGATGGCAGTAGGAGCCGTGTAAAACTGAGTGATTTTATGTTTTTCAATCACTTCCCAGAAGCGATCCGGTTCAGGATAAGTAGGAACTCCTTCAAAAATTACAGTGGTAGCCCCGTTCAATAATGGTCCGTAAAGGATATAAGAGTGTCCTGTGATCCAGCCGATATCTGCAGTACACCAATAAATATCATTTTCTTTATAATTAAAGACATTTTTAAAGGTATAGGCTGTGTAAACCATATAACCGGCGCAGGTGTGAAGCATTCCTTTAGGTTTTCCGGTAGATCCGGAAGTGTATAAAATGAAAAGTGGATCTTCAGAATCCATAATGACGGTGACAAAATCAGGAGAAGCCTTTTCATACAGGTCAGACATCCAGTAATCTCTTCCTTCTTTCATTTTAATTTCGTTGTGAGTCCTCTTGACTACAAGAACGTTTTCAACCGTTGGTGTTTTCTCCAAAGCATCGTCAACAATACTTTTCAGGTCAAGAACCTTATTTCCTCTGTAGCTGCCATCTGAGGTGATGACCATTTTTGCCTCGCAGTCATTTACCCTTGAAGCCACTGCTGAAGCTGAAAATCCGGCAAAGATCACGGAATGAACAGCTCCCAGTTTTGCACAGGCAAGCATCGTAACGGCCAGCTCAGGAATCATGGGAAGATAAATGCAGACTCTGTCTCCTTTTTCAATACCCATATCACGTAAAACATTGGCTGTTTTATTAACGCGTTTGTATAATTCATTATAAGAAATGTGTTGAGCTTCTTCCTTAGGATCGTTGGGTTCCCAAATAATTGCTGTTTTTTCTCCTCTTATCGTAAGATGTCTGTCGATACAGTTTTTGGTAATATTGAGTTTTGCATTTTTGAACCAGGTGATCTTAGCTTCATTCATATCGTACTTAACAACCTTGCTCCATCTTTGATACCACACGAAGTTTTGATCCGCTACCTTATCCCAGAATTTTTTAGGGTTTTTGATAGACTTTTTATAGTCTTCAAAATATTGTGGTAAATCTTCTATTAAGTAATTTCTCATATCCCTTTCGTTTTTTTGAAATTTGAATTTATTATATTTTAAATTTATGTTTAATTTCCCGTTTAAGCCCTATATTCCTTGATTTTTTCCTGGATTTCATCAATGATTTTCTCGTCATCAATCGTAGATGGAATCTGGAAATCTTTACCGTCAAGTAACGTTCTTATTAATTTTCTCAAAATTTTCCCGGATCTTGTTTTGGGTAAGCGTTTGACAACCATTACGTTTTTCAGAAAAGCTACGGGCCCGATTTTGTCGCGGACCATCTGAATGATATCTTTTTCAATGTCTGTTTCAGAAATCGCTGAACCATTCTTCAAAACCACCGTGGCAAAAGGAACCTGTCCTTTTAAATCATCATCAATACCTACCACAGCGCATTCGGCAACATCGGGATGTGAAGAAACAATTTCTTCCATTTCAGAAGTAGAAAGTCTGTGGCCTGCCACGTTGATCACGTCATCCACTCTTCCCGTAATGAAAATATAGCCGTCTTCATCCTGAATAGCGCCGTCTCCTGAAAAATAGTAACCTTTATACTGAGACAGGTAACTGCTGTCAAAACGTGCATAATCTTTCCAGATTCCTAGCATGGCACCGGGCGGGAGAGGAAGTTTGATTACCAGATAACCTTCGTGATGAGGATCAAGCTCCAATCCGTTTTCATCAAAGATTTTAATGTCATATCCCGGAACTGGTTTTCCTGCAGACGCTCTTTTGATCTGATAGTTTTCATCGTGAGTGAGTAATCCAAGCATAGGCCAGCCAGATTCTGTCTGCCACCAATGATCTATTGCCGGAACACCAATATGCTCTGCAAACCAGTCCAGAGTGGCTACATCACATCTTTCACCAGCCAGAAACTGTTTTTTGAAATGGGACAGATCATATTTTTTGACCAGTTCTCCGTTGGGGTCTTCTTTCTTAATAGCTCTGATAGCAGTAGGTGCGGTAAACATTACCGAAACTTTATATTCTGAAATAATTCTCCAGAAAGTACCGGCATCGGGAGTCATAATGGGTTTTCCTTCAAAAATAATAGTTGTGTTTCTGTTGATTAATGGCCCGTATACTGAAAAACTATGTCCTACAGCCCATCCGAAGTCTGAAGCCGCCCAATAGGTTTCACCGGGTTCTACTCCATAAACATAAGTCATTGAGAATTGTAATGCAGTAGCATATCCTCCGGTATCGCGAACGATGCCTTTGGGTTTTCCGGTAGTTCCTGAGGTGTAGAGGAGGTAAAGCGGATGAGTGGATTCTACATAAATGCAATCTGCCGGTTCTGATTTTTCTACTAACTCTTCATAATCAATTAACCCATCAAACATTTCGTCCTGATTATCTACCAGTTTTCTATTGTATACAACGATATTGTCTACTTTATCCTGTGCCAGTTCAATGGCCTTTTCCACTAACGGAAGGTAGGGGATTCTTTTGGCAATTTCTACTCCGGCAGTAGCGGTGATTAAAACTTTAGGTTTGCAGTCATCAATTCTCACAACAAGCTCATGAGGAGCGAAACCTCCGAAAACGACATTGTGAATAACCCCGATTCTTGCACATGCCAGCATTGCAAAAAGTGTTTGTGGAATCATAGGCATATAAATGACAGCGGTATCTCCTTTTTTTAATCCCAAAGAAACCAATCCTCCCGCTAATTTTGTAATTTCCTCTTTCGCCTGACTGAATGTATAAGTTTTCTTCTGATGGGTTACAGGAGAATCATAAACGATCGCAGTCTGATCTCCAAAACCGTCTTCAATATGTTTATCAATACATAAATAGCACATGTTGAGCTTCCCGTCGGAAAACCATTGTGGATAATCATTTTCGTCTTTGGAAAGAATCTGGTGGGGAAAATCAAACCATTGTATTTGTCCGGCCTGTTCTCTCCAGAAGTCTTCTTTATTTTCTATGCTTTGTTTAAATAATATATCAGTATCCATATCAATAATCGTGTGTTTGTTTTTTGCTTGCGGCCCGAAGGCGAAGACATAAGATTTTTTACTAAGTCGTTGTCTGAAGTCTTATATCTTGATTCTTGGCTCTAGATTCTTTTTTAAAACATTTCCTCAATCTGCTGCATCAGTTTCTTAATCGAGTAGGGCTTTGTGACATAAGCATCTGCTCCCATTTCTAATCCTTTTTCAATATCTCTGGGATTGTTTTTAGCACTCAGAAAGATGACTTTGGTGTCTTTCAGTTTCTCATCCTGCTTAATGAGATCCAGGGTGCTGTAACCATCAAGATTAGGCATCATAATATCGAGAAGAATCACGTCCGGAACCATTGTTTTCAAAAAGTCCAGGACTTCCATTCCGTCACGGGCAATATAGACATCATATCCGTTTTTCTTAAAACTGTATTCGAGCGACATTAATATTTTGTGTTCGTCATCTGCAATGATTATCTTTTTCATAAAAGTGGTTTAATGATGTTCAACTTCATGGGTATTCTCTTTTTTTATTTTTCCGGGAATGCTTATGGTGAAAGTTACTCCTAATCCGCTGTTTTCGGCTTTTATACTTCCTCCGTGTGCCTGTACAATTTTTTTGGAAATGGCCAGTCCCAGTCCGCTTCCCGTAGGTTTTAAAATATTTTGGTTTTTCGACTGATAAAACTTGTCAAAAATCATTTCCAGATCCTCTTCCGGAATATGTTTCCCGGTATTGAAAATGGTAATGATCAGCTTTTGATCTTTTTCAAATAATTTGGTTTGAATTGTTCCCTGTTCTTCAGTGAATTTTAAGGCATTGCCCCAAATGTTCTGAAACAGCTGAATCATTCTTGCTTCATCATATTCAAATATAAATTGATTCAGAAGATTAACCTCACTTAAATGAATGTTTTTCTGCTGTATCAGATGAAGGAGCGGATTTAATGCTTTTTTATAGGTTTCAATAATGTTATTTTCCTGAATATGTAAAGAGATTTCACCATGCTGTAATTTGTCCAGATACAAAATATCGTTGATGATTTCACTTAATCTGTCGGATTCTGTGACGATATTGTTCAGAAATTCCTGCTTAATGTCAAAGGGAATCTCGTCATCATCAGCCAGGATTTCTCCTGCAGAACGGATTGCCGTAATCGGAGTTCTTAATTCATGGGCAACAGAATCCAGAAAGTCGTCTTTTTGACGGTCTTTGATGATCAGGCTTTCGTTAGCTGTTCTGAGGTCATCGGAAAGTTTCTGCAGTTCTTCAGACTGTTCGGTAAGTTTTTTATTTAAACTGATATTTTCCTGAGATTCTTCGAGGATATTTAAAACTTCTTTTAACGATATTTTATCTTCCTTCGTCACTCCTTCGATTAATATTTTGGCCGAAGCGGTACCGATTCTTCCCGCCAAAAGATTTTCTGAAAATTTAATAAACCTTGAATCGGCAGTTTCAGTGTTGGAATCTATATTATATTTTAAATTAAAAATTCTTAAAGCCTGTTCTGTTTTGCTTTTACCTAAAAAACGTTCCAGGATATTCTGAATATCTGAAATATAGGCTGTTCCCCGCCAGATGAAAGCATTTTCATGGTTTTGAATGTATTTGTCAATGTCAACATACAGTTCAGCAAAGTTTCTTTCGCGGTAATTTCCTTTTGAACTTACGGAAACAATCGTAAACAGGCTTGTATTCACCAGCATTGACCAGAAAAAGATCTGCGAAATTCTTCCCAGATAAGGAATGGTGAAAAAGCCGAAAGCGTCATACATATCCCTGATTACGCCTTTAAACTCCTGGTTATAGGAAAAATAATACTGTGGAATAATCAATCCGAAATAACAAATCACTAATCCGGCTATAAGCCCTGTTACAGCACCTTTATAACTTCCTCTTCTCCAGAATAAGGCTCCGAAAAAGGCGGGTGCAAGTTGGGCAATAACAACAAATGATATTAGCCCTACGGAATCCAGTGAAGTCTTCAGGATGAAATACTTGTAAAAGGCAAAAGCCATGATGATCAGGGCGAAAATGCTGAATTTTCTGATATTGGTAATGCTTCTCGTGTTTTGCTCCTCGCTTTCAGATTTTAGTTTTCCTAATAATCCATAGGGAATGATGAGGTTGTTGGAAAGCATGATCGATAAAGTAATAGCAGAGATGATAATCATTGAAATGCATGAGCTTAATCCGCCAAGAAAAACCAGTACCGTGATCAAGGTATTGTCAAAATGCTGAGGAATCAGAATAGAGTAGAACTCCGGATTTACTTTTTGTCCGTCAAAAATCAACCTTCCTCCCCACGCAATCGGGAAGATAAATACAGTGAATATTAAAAGATAAAGCGGGAAAAACCAGATGGCGGTTCTGATATGTTTTTCCTGTCTGTTTTCAACAATAGCTGTGTGAAACTGTCTGGGAAGAATACAGATGGCTGTTGCTGAAATCATACACAGAACCATCCAGTTCATTGCACCTTCAATTCCGTTGAAGGTGTTTTTTTCTTTAAAATCTTCAAATTTGCTGGCTTTCTCATAAATGTCTGAGAAGCCATCAAAAGCAAAATAAATCACGAAAAACCCAAGAATGATAATAAAAAACAGTTTTAAAAAGCTCTCCAGTGCAATAGCTGAGATGATTCCCAGACGTTTTTCTGAAGCATCTACATATCGTGTTCCATAATAAGAGGAAAACAAGGCAATTAAAACCACTACAAAAGTGGCGTTATCGGTTAGGATATCTTTAGACATCGGAGTTTCCGTTACCAGATGAAAGGTTTCCGAAATGGCTTTGATCTGCAGTCCGATATAAGGAACTATTGCCAGAAGGCAGACTATGGTAATAATGGCGCTCAGGCTTCTGCTGTTCCCATATCTCAATGAAATAAAATCGGCAAGGCTGCTTATTTTGTTGACTCTTGAAATTCTTACAATCCGGGTGTTGATATAGATCCATGCCGGAATAATCATGATAGGGCCAATGTAAATCGGAAGATAATTTAATCCGCTTGTAGCTGCCACTCCAATACTCCCATAATACGTCCAGGCAGTACAATATACAGCAAGAGATAAGGCGTAGATGTAAGGATTGTTGATCCAGCGTTTACTTCTTCTCTTCTCTGCTAAATGGGCAACTAAGAAAAGAAGAGCGAGGTAAAACAGAACTACAAAAAATAATGCGAAACTATTCATCATGTCTTTTTACAATTACAAAAGAAATCACAATGGAGATCATCCAGATCACGAACAGGTAGATCAGAATCATAGGATAGCCTAAAACTTCCCTGTCACTGTTAAAAAGCAATGAAATAGGAATGCTGAAAGCGATCATAAGTCCTACACTCAGGATGATAAGTTTTTGTTCGTGTCTCTTTTTCATACATGATTTTTGATAAAAGATAATTGATGGATAACAAGTCCATCAATTATCTTTTTTGTTTTTAAATTTTATCGTCAGAATATTCTCCTTTTAAGGCATAATACCCGAAAATGGCCATTCCGCCTGAGATAATCGGCATCAGTACAAAAAGGATGATAATGCCAAAAACCAGATCTTCCTGTTTTCCGGAAGCAATTTTTGGGATTCCCAATACCGTAATTCCGAAATATCCTACAATCACCGCAATAGCGATCCAGAGAATGCCTAATATTTTTTTTAGTCCGTTCATTTTAGTAGTTTTAAAATTAATAAAAATTTGAGTGATTCAGTACCTAATCGTGAAGATTATTGTTCTTATTTTTAAGATAAAACAATCCGATAACCAAACATACTGTGGCAACCCCAATCGGATACCAAAGCCCTTCTAAGTACCATGTTGCATGTCCTGCTTCTTTTCCTGTGGTGACCAGATAAGTTGCCACTGCCGGAAGAAGACCTCCGAATACTCCGTTTCCAATATGATAAGGCAATGACATTGAAGTGTAGCGGATTCTCACAGGGAACATTTCAACAAGGAAAGCTGCAATAGGACCATACACCATTGTTACAAATAGAACCTGAATAAATACCAGGAAGATCAGATACCATTTCGTGTCATCACTGAGTTTTAAACTTTGAGAAACTTTAGGTTCTTCCGCTTTCCCATCTTTCATGACAACTCCCGAAGGTGACCAGTGAACGACACTGTCTTTTTTGATCAAGGTACCATCTGTATAAAGAGTTTCTTTGTGAAAAGTAACCAGGCTGTCTGTTGCGATGTCTTTATGAATTTTGGCGGTTCTTTTTTCTGTAATTCCATTAGCGGCAACAGTTTTACTTTCCAGATTCACACTCTTGAACATGCTGTCGTATATAGGTCTGTAGGCTAAAATAGCAACCAGCATTCCGGTCATCATTACTGCTTTTCTCCCGATTTTATCGGACAGCCATCCGAAGAATACAAAAAACGGAGTTCCTAAAAATAAAGCGGTGGCCATTAATGAATCAACCTGTGCGGATTCTACATTCATTACTTTTTGAAGGAAACTCATTGCATAAAACTGTCCTGTGTACCAGATAACACCTTGTCCCATGGCTGCTCCGAATAAAGCCAGCAATACAAATTTGAAATTGTATTTATTTCCAAAACTTTCTTTTAAAGGATTTTTGGAAGTTTTCCCCTCACTTTTGGCCTTGGCAAAAAGCGGAGATTCCTTCATGTTTTTTCTGATGACATAAGAAACGGCAACCATTAAAATCGAGATCCAGAAAGGAACTCTCCATCCCCAGGTGTCAAATTCTTCCGCAGAAAGAGTCGTCTTCGTGATTAAAATAACAATTAATGAAATGAAAAGTCCGGCAGTTGCAGTAGTTTGGATCCATGATGTCCAGTAACCTCTTCGGTGAGGTTGGGCGTATTCTGCAACATAGGTGGCGGCACCTCCATATTCTCCTCCCAGAGCAAGTCCCTGCAGTAATCTTAAAATTAAAACCAAAACAGGAGCCATAAATCCAATAGTTTCATAACTTGGAATACATCCGATCAGGAAAGTGGAAAATCCCATAATCAGTAAAGTGACAAGGAAGGTATATTTTCTTCCGATAATATCTCCCAGTCTCCCGAAAAATAATGCTCCGAAAGGTCGTACAACAAATCCTGCTGCAAAAGTAGCCAGCGTGGATAAAAATGCTGCGGTAGGATTATCAGCAGGGAAAAATTTCGTAGCTAAAACAACGGCTAAACTTCCAAAGATGTAGAAGTCATACCATTCTATCAATGTGCCTAGAGAAGAGGCAGTGATCACGCTCCATATCGTGCGGTTTTTCTGCCTGTCGGTCATATTTTCGTAGCTTTCGTGATGATTTTCGCTCATATTGATTAGTTTTTGATGTTATTGGAATAGGATGTTAATTTGAAATTGCTTTTAAACCATTAAGAGATTTTAAGTTGATAAGAATATTTAAGATTTTTATTAAGCGATAATCTTTTTATATCATCTTTGATGGTGCTTAACTTATCTTAATTTCTTTACTATTCTTAATGGTTCTAATTTTATAAGTAGATCTGAAACTGGACAATAAATTCCCCTTTTGAAGAAGGGCTTTCCGTAGGACTGGTATAAACCGGTCTTGTTGAATATTGTGTTGTTATCTTGGCATGATGTCCGTCTATGAACCAGTTGGCTCCCACATCAAACTGAGACGAAGATTTATCGAAGGCCTCGAAACTTTTGTGGGTATAAGCTGCAAAAGGCTGTATTCTGATTTTGGGCTTTTCTGCTTGGCTTGGTAAAAGTAAACCAGCCTGTGCGTAGATAATATTACCTGTTCCGATAGTGGGCTGTAGATTTCCTGGTCCTGCGATGGCTTTATTTCCGATAAAATTAGGATTGGAAGCTGCGATATTCATTGTTCCCAGATTTCTTACATAATTAGGTCCGAAATTGTAGTTGTAATATCCGGCATATGCAGAAACGGCCATTTTGTTTTTTGCTTCTCCCAAGGGAATATCTGCGAAAGCATCTACTGCAAAAAGAGTAATGTCGTGTTTCTCAATGTTTGAATTCACGGAAGTTCTTGTTCCGTCGGCCTGATGATAAAAACCTGCGCCTACATTGAAAACCTTTTTTGTCCCAAGGTAAGAGCCTACTTTGAAAGGTAATGCGTTGGATTCTTCGTCAAGAAATTGATATTCAACATATCCTGCTTTTGAAAAACTGGGATTTCCGTTGTTGTCTACTGCGATAGCCTTTGAAGGATCTGTTACATTCACAGGCGTAAGATCAGTAGCGAAAGGTTTATTTAAACTGAAACGATATTCCAGTTTTCCGTATTTACCTTTGGCAAACATTCCCAGCTGTCTTGCGAACTGGTCTGAATTATCAATCAGTGGCCATGAAAAAACGGGCGAGTCTAATGTGAGGAAATTAAGGGTAGAAGCCATGGTCATACGGGAAAGCCCCATGTAGTAATGAAGACCTGCTCCTAAAGATAAACTGAATTTTCCTGCTTCTCCAGGTAAAATAACTGCATATTCATTCCATGCGTCATGAAAAAATAACTGGGTTTTCTTTCCATTTCCATAACCTCCTGTCCCTGAAGTTCCTGAAGCTCCGCCATTGATAAAGGTCTGGTTGTTGATTCCGAAGTGAAGGAGAATCATATATCTTTTAGAGATTTGTGCATAGGTCAGAGCACGTAAACGTCTGTTTCCTAAGCTCCAGGAGTTGTCCGTAGGTTCGCCTCCTACCATACTTCCCGGGTTCATGGAAGTATTTCTTACCCAAAACTGATCCCATAAAATAAATCGGATGAATTTATCACCGTTCTGGTTGAGGTTAATTTTTAAGCCATTGCCATAATCAGGAGAACCTTGTGAGTATACGGAACTGCTGATTAAAGCTAATCCAATGAATGTAAGTAATTTCTTCATAAATTATCAATTTTTGGCGTTGTTTTTTGTGAATGCCAAATTGTAATTAATAATTTGTTTATGAAAATTTAATATATATTAGTGGTAATAGTATAGCTGTGAATTGTTTAATGTTATACATTTCGGGTTTCGTGATCCGTGTTTTTAATCTAATCGATTTGTAAGTGTTTGATATTGAAAGTTTAATTAGATCTCTTAACTCGTATCTCGCATTCTGTACCTCGTAACCCGAAACCTCGCCTCCCGACTACTTCTTAAATCGTTCCCACTTGATGAGCATATATTTATCTGCAAACTGAGTGATAATAATTCCTGAGTTTTTAATGTTTTCTTCCTGAGCGATATAGTCGATCAACTCGTTCTGTTTTAGAATCTTATAAACGGGATGAAATTCAGAATGAGGAGGTCTTGTAATATTATACTTTTTAATCCATGAGCTGATGGTAACATGTGAAACTCCGATAATTCTTTCAATTTCGCGATAGCTCAAACCTTCTAAATAGAGCTGCAGGGCTTTGGTTACGTAGTAATCATCAATTTGTTTCCCCAGTTTTTTAACGGTAAAATAATAATTACAGTCTTTGCAGTGGAAGCGTTGTTTCTCATTGATGATGCCGCTTTTTACCACTTTAGTGCTGTTGCATTTAGGACAGGTATTTTCCATAACTATATTATTTTAGCAAATATATAATAAATTAGCAAATGTATATTTTTCAATAAAGATAATTTTACCTGTTTAAAATTTTAAAACAAAAAAAATATCTTTTTTATTTGGATTTAAAAGAAATTATATTTTAAATTTGCCAAAAAATTTAGATAAATAAATGGAAATAGAAATTTCCTCATGCGAACATCTAATGTATGTGAGTGAAATACAGCAGGAAATGTATGATTCTGCACAGCGTAGAGGAACGGGAATCGCAAAACGTTCTATAGAATATTTGAGTAAGAAGATTTCAGAAGGCAATGCTGTGGTAGCCACTGAAAACGGTGAGTGGGTAGGTTTCTGTTATATAGAGACCTGGTCACATGGGAAGTTTGTTGCCAATTCGGGACTGATTGTGTCGCCGAAATTCAGGAACGGAGGAGTGGCTACTCAGATCAAGCAGAAGGTTTTCCAATTATCTAGAGATAAATATCCGGATGCTAAAGTATTTGGATTAACGACAGGGCTGGCAGTAATGAAAATCAATAGTGATTTAGGTTATAAACCGGTAATCTACTCTGAACTGACTCAGGATGAAGAATTCTGGAGTGGCTGCAAAAACTGTGTGAACTATGAAATTTTAATGATGAAGGAACGCAAAAACTGCCTGTGTACAGCGATGTTATTTGTTCCTGAAAATGATAAAAAAAAAGAGGTGGTGAATAACCAGCCTGAAAATAAATATAATGAAGTAAGCCAGATGGATTTTGAGTATTCTGTACAAAAATCTCTTGGTGAGTTCCATTTGACAACTAAAAAAAATAAAAAGAGTCCAGATGAAAAAGAAAGTCATCTTAGCGTTTAGTGGAGGTTTAGATACTTCCTACTGTGCAAAATATCTTAGTGAAACACTAGGGTATGACGTGTATGCCGTTACTGTAAATACCGGAGGTTTTTCAAAAGAAGAGGAAAAAGAACTGGAAAGGAAAGCTTTAAAGCTGGGAGTAAAGGAATACAGGTGTGTAGACGCTCAGGAAGATTACTATAATTCATGTGTGAAATATCTGATTTTTGGGAATGTATTGAAAAATAATACGTATCCTCTTTCAGTAAGTGCTGAGCGTACGATTCAGGCGCAGGAAATTGCAAAATATGCCATAGAAGTAAAAGCTGATGCGATTGCTCATGGAAGTACAGGAGCAGGAAATGATCAGGTTCGTTTTGATTTAATCTTTCAGGTGATGTGCCCGAATATTGAAATCATTACTCCCATTCGCGATATGGCACTGTCCCGTGAGGAAGAGATTGAATTTTTGAAGGAGCACGGATATGAAATGGAATTTCATAAGGCACAATATTCAGTGAATAAAGGACTTTGGGGAACTTCGGTAGGAGGAAAAGAAACTTTGACTTCAAGAAATTATCTGCCGGAAGAAGCTTTTCCCTCTCAGATTAAAGAAACTCAGCCTTCAGAACTGGAGATCGAGTTTAAAAACGGAGAAGTGATTGGAGTGAACGGAGAAAGCTTTGAACATTCTGTATATGCCATTCAAAAAATAGAAGAATTAGCTTCAGCGTATGGAATTGGTCGTGATATTCACGTAGGTGATACCATTGTTGGAATTAAAGGACGTGTGGGATTTGAAGCAGCAGCAGCATCAGTGATTATCAAAGCGCATCATTTATTGGAGAAACATACACTTTCAAAATATCAGCAAATGATGAAGTCTCAGTTATCCGACTGGTATGGAAACTGGCTTCACGAGGCGCTTTTCCTGGATCCTGTCATGAGAAATATTGAGTCTTTCTTAGTAGATTCTCAGAAAACAGTAAGCGGAAAAGTATTTGTAACTCTTCATCCTTATAGATTTATTTTAAATGGAATTGAGTCTAATCACGATCTGATGTCTGATAAATTCGGAAGTTATGGAGAAGCTAACAGAGCGTGGACAGGCGACGATGTGAAAGGATATACAAAGATTGTAAGCAATTCTTTAAATATATACCACCAGATTAACCAGAATATCAATTAGTTCCGAAAGAACGTAATGTAAGGCAGAATAACATTCTGTAAGAATCAAAATGAAGAAAACAGTAGGAATAATTGGTGCTAACGGTTATACAGGAAGTGAGCTGATACGCTTACTGGCTTTTCATCCCCATGTGACATTGAGTTTTTTATATAGTCGTTCGAATTCGGGAACAAGAATTTCAGATCTGTACCCGGATTTAACGACCGTTTGTGAAATGGTTTTGACAGATACACCTGAAGATGTAGATATTCTTTTTCTGTGTCTTCCCCATAAAGAAAGTCAAAACTGGTTAACTCAAAATCCTGTAAAAGATGAAACGCTGGTGATTGATCTCGGAAACGATTTCCGTTTAGAAGGAAACTTTGAGAACAGAAATTTCATCTACGGATTACCGGAAATCAATAAAAAACAACTGTCGGGGGCAAAAAGTATTGCGAACCCGGGATGTTTTGCTACAGCGATTCAATTGGCTTTACTGCCATTAGCAGAAAAAAGAGCGTTAAATGAAGTTTTTACTACAGGGATTACAGGTTCTACCGGAGCTGGGCAGTCTTTGCAGGCAACCACTCATTTTACCTGGAGAAATGATAATGTTTCAGCGTATAAAACTTTAACGCATCAGCATGTAGATGAGATTTTACAGCAGCTGGTTGCATTTAATAATAAAGAAGTAACCCTGAATTTTGTTCCATGGAGAGGAGATTTTGCAAGAGGAATTTTTACAAGTTCCACCATGAAGACGAACTTGGAGCTGGAGGAAATAGAACAATTGTATCAGGATTTTTATGCGGAGGAGCCTTTTGTTACGGTAAGTAACAGGGCAATTGATTTAAAGCAGGTTGTCAATACCAATCGCTGTGTGATTCAGATCGAAAAGAGTGGAAATGTTGTCGTTATTCACTCAGCGATTGACAATTTGTTAAAAGGTGCTTCAGGACAGGCCATACAGAATATGAATCTGGCAATGAACTGGGAAGAAAATGCAGGATTGAACCTGAAACCAATAGCATTCTGATGTAGAATGTACAAAGTAAAATGTATGGGAACTCGGAACCCGAATCCTGTATCATTTATTATTTATCAATTATCATTTATTAAAAGACATGAATTTATTCAACGTATATCCATTATTCAATATAAATCCGGTTAAAGCTCAGGGATCTTTTCTTTGGGATGACAAAGGAGAGCAGTATCTTGATTTTTACGGAGGTCATGCTGTAATTTCCATTGGTCATAACCATCCGCATTATCAGAATAAGTTAAAAGATCAATTGGAAAAGATCTCCTTTTATTCCAATTCGGTTCAGAATGAATTGCAGACTGAACTGGCAGAAAAGTTGGGAAAACTTTCAGGATATGAAGATTATAATCTGTTCTTATGTAATTCAGGAGCTGAAGCCAATGAAAATGCTTTAAAGCTTGCATCGTTTCATAATGGAAAAAGTAAAGTGCTTTATTTTTCCGGTTCATTCCATGGAAGAACTTCTGCGGCGGTTTCCGTAACAGATAATCCGAAAATTGTGGCTCCGGTTAATTTTTCAGAAAGATTCATCAAATCAGACTGGAATGATGTGCAGCAGCTTGAGGAAATTTTTGAGAAACAGGGAAGTGAAATTTCTTCCGTTATCATTGAAGGAATTCAAGGAGTAGGCGGCATTATGATTCCTACCCCGGAATTTTTATCTAAAATTAAAGAACTGTGCGAAAAATATGATGTTGTTCTTATTTTGGATGAAGTACAGTCAGGATATGGAAGAAGCGGATATTTCTTTGCTCATCAGGAGTTTGGGGTAGAAGCGGATATTATTACAACCGCAAAAGGAATGGGGAATGGTTTCCCTGTGGGTGGAGTTTTAATTCATCCTAAATTTCAGGCAAGCAATGGTTTGCTGGGAACTACATTCGGAGGAAATCATCTGGCTTGTGCCGCTTCAATTGCTGTTCTGGATGTCATGAAAGATGAAAATCTTATTGAAAATGCTCAGAAAATGGGTGAGTATATTGAAAATGAAATTAAAGATTTACCACATATTAAATCCATCCGAAGGAAAGGATTGATGATCGGAATAGAACTCGACAGAGATTGTTCAGAAATAAGGAAAAGCTTATTGTTCGATCATCATATTTTCACAGGAAACTCTAATGATAAAAGTGTCTTAAGGATTCTTCCGGCACTGAATATCAAACAAGAGGAAACGGATCTTTTCATCAATGCTTTGAAAGAAGTGCTTGGGAAAATTTAAACCACAAAAGTCACAAAAGAATTTAAACACTAAGTGATTTTAAGAAAATACTAAAGGCTTAAGAAGTGCACTTAAGTGTTCTAAAGTGTTTTAATAAAAACTTTTGTGCCTTTTGTGGTTAGATCAACAATTAATATGTAAACAAAATCTTTAAAATTAATTCAAAATGAAAAAATTTACCTCTGTAAGTGATGTAGAAAACTTACAGGAAATCATAAAAAAAGCTTTACAAATAAAAGCAGATCCCCTTACTGAAACAGAAAAAGGAAAGGGAAAAACAATTGGACTTGTATTTTTAAATTCAAGCTTAAGAACCCGTCTGAGCAGTCAGATTGCAGCGCAAAATCTAGGGTTGAATGTTTTGACATTAAATGCAGCACAGGAAGCCTGGAATCTAGAGTTTGCTGATGGAGCTGTAATGAACGGTGACACCGTAGAACATATCAAAGATGCTATTGAAGTTTTAAATCAATATTGCGATATCATTGCAGTGCGTTGTTTCGCAGGGATGAAGAGCAAAGAAGATGATGTAAATGAAAGTATCTTAAGCCAGTTTGAAAAACATGCAAAAGTTCCTGTTGTTTCATTGGAATCTGCAACGCGCCATCCGCTGCAAAGTCTGGCAGATTGTATTACCATTACAGAAAACTGGAAAAAAGACCACAAACCTAAAGTGGTACTAACCTGGGCACCACATATCAAACCTATTGCCCATGCCGTTGGAAATTCTTTTGCAGAATGGATGCAGGAAATGGATGTGGAATTGGTGATTGCTAATCCTGAAGGCTATGATTTGGATAAAAAATTCACAAAAGATGTGAAAGTAATTCATGATCAGGATGAAGCTTTAAAGGATGCTGATTTTATTTATGTAAAAAACTGGTCTTCTTTTGATGATTATGCAGCAATGCCTGAAGTAAAAGGGGATTGGATGCTTACCAATGAAAAATTAGCCCATACCAATGAAGCGAAGGTAATGCACTGTCTTCCGGTTCGTCGTAATGTTGAGCTGAGTGATGAGGTGATGGATGGAGGTAATTCTATCATCTATCAACAGGCGAAAAACCGTATTTTCTCTGCACAGGCTGTTTTCAGTGAGATTTTAGATGAACTGAATGCCGGATAATTTTTTCAATCTGGAATCTTGATTACTGATCCTTGTCAAGGTTCAAAACCTTGACAAGGATTGAAGTAAGGATCACAAAACGTTTACAATGAAAGAAAAGTTATACATCATAAAAATTGGCGGAGCTTTAATTGATGATGAAGAATTGCTAGCCCAATTCTTAGCCCAATTTTCTGAAATTCAGGAAAAAAAGATCCTTGTTCATGGTGGAGGAAAGTTGGCTACAACATTGGCTGACAAACTGGGTATCGAACAGAAAATGATCAACGGAAGAAGGATTACGGATAAAGAAACGTTGGATATTGTAACCATGGTATATGCAGGAGGAATCAATAAAAATATTGTTGAAAAGCTGCAGCAGAAAAAATGTAATGCCATAGGATTTTCCGGTGCAGACGGAAATCTGATTAAAGCTAAAAAAAGAGAACATCCTGAAATCGACTTTGGATTTGTGGGGGATATCACTAAGAAAAGCGTGAACAGAAAGTTGGTTTCAAAACTCATCAAGCTGGATCTTGTACCTGTATTTTCTGCGATTACCCATGACAGAAAAGGGAATCTTTTCAATACCAACGCAGATACCATTGCTTCTGTGATTGCACAGGCTTTGTCAGAAAAATATGAAGTTGAATTGTTGTATTGTTTTGATAAAGAAGGTGTTTTAGAAGATGTAAACGATCCTGAATCAGTGATTAAAAGTGTAAATGAGGAAGAGTTTACGGTACTAAAAGAAGAAGGAAAACTTCACAAAGGGATTTTACCTAAACTTGAAAATGCTCTTGGAGCAATAAAAAATAATGTAGATAAAGTGTTTCTGATTAAAGAGACGCAATTGAAAAATCATATAGAAAATCATCATGCAGGAACTGAGATCTGTTTATAATAAAGAAGAGCTATTGAATAATGCAGTCGGATTGCTTAAAAATTTGATTGAGATTCCTTCATTCAGTAAAGATGAGTTTAATACATCAATAGAAATTGAGAATTTTTTCAAAAAACATCAGATTCCTACTAAACGTTTTAAAAACAACATCTGGGCGGTGAATAAACACTTTGATGTATTTAAGCCTTCCGTTTTACTGAATACCCACCATGATACGGTAAAACCCAATAAAGCCTATACGCTGGATCCGTTTATTCCTATTGAAAAAGAAGGTAAGCTGTTTGGTTTGGGAAGTAATGATGCAGGAGCTTCTTTGGTTTCTATGGCCCAGGTTTTTTTACATTTTTATGATAAAGAAGATTTAAAATATAATTTAGTTATTGCTTTGACGGCAGAGGAGGAGATTTCAGGATTTGATGGAATTGAAGCCTTATTTCCGCAGCTACCCAATGTAGAACTCGCTATTGTAGGAGAACCCACGCAGATGAATCTGGCGATTGCAGAAAAAGGACTTCTTGTAATTGATGGAGAAATGAAAGGAACTCCTTCTCATGCCGCTCATCCTAATGATGATAACTCGATTGTAAAATGTATGGAGGATCTCCAGAATATTTTAGCCTTTAAATTTCCAAAAGTTTCAGAATATCTGGGCGAAGTTAAGGTTACCTTATCTGGAATTCATGCTGGAGTACAGCATAATGTTGTTCCGGAGTCATGTAATTTCACACTGGATGTGAGGGTTACAGATGAATATTCCAACGAGGAAGCGTTTGAAATTATCCAGTCTCAGATGAAATCTACATTGACGGCAAGATCGTTCAGACTGAATTCTTCAAAGATTGAAATGGACCATCCGTTTGTGAAAGCAGGTCTTGAAATCGGAAGAACCACTTATGGATCTCCAACCTCTTCGGATCAGGCGATTATTCCATGTACATCAGTGAAAATAGGCCCGGGTGACAGTAGGCGCTCTCACACAGCAGATGAATTTATCTATATCCATGAAATAGAAGAAGGAATAGAAATCTACATCAGAATTTTAGAAAAAGTGTTATAAAAGAGAAACTAGAAGCTAGAGACTAGAAATTAGTAGAAAAAGACCACGTAAAGGTTATAACTCACTTCTAACATCTAATTTCTAATCTCTGAAATATATGTTTTGACTCCGCCCGGCAGGCACTAGAAGTTTAGTTTTTAATAAGATTTATGCAAAAAGAAAATTAGAAATGAAGGCTTTACATAAGGAAATGTTTTTTTATAGTTAATAGTAATAAGGATTGCCTAGCTGGGCATGTCAAAACCAATCAATATTTTAAATAAATCATATGAAAAAAATATGGCAGAAGGATGACCTTGCCACCAATATATTAGTCAATAATTTTACCGTTGGAAAAGATCTTGACTTTGACGAGCGTTTAGCAAAATATGATGCTAAAGGTTCTATGGCGCACTGCAAAATGTTAGCAGAAACCGGGATTATTTCTCAGGAAGAATCAGAGCAGATGTTATCTGTTTTAAATAGTATTTTAGATAAAATTGAAGACGGTAGTTTTGAAATTGATAAAGATGCTGAGGATATCCATTCTCAGATAGAAGCTATTCTCATTGAAGAATTAGGAGACACTGGAAAGAAAATTCATACGGCACGATCCAGAAATGATCAGGTTTTATTGGATATAAAATTGTACTTATTGGATGAAATCCGTGAGATAACAGCTCTTACAGACGAGTTCTTCCAGATTTTAATTCAACTGGCGAATCAGCATAAAGATGTTTTACTTCCTGGATATACCCATTTGCAGATTGCGATGCCTTCATCATTCGGATTGTGGTTCGGGGCTTATGCGGAAGCACTTTTGGATGATGTGGAAATGTTATTTTCAGTAAAGAATATCATTAATAAAAACCCGCTGGGATCTGCAGCAGGTTATGGTTCTTCGTTTCCGATCAACCGTGAAAGTACCACGTATAATTTAGGCTTCCAGTCGATGAATTATAACTCTGTATATGCGCAGATGACTCGTGGAAAGTCGGAAAAGATGCTGGCAATGGCCATGGCAACCTTAGCGGGAACTCTTGGGAAGTTTGCTTATGATGTATGTCTGTATCTGAGTCAGAATTTTGACTTTATCAGCTTTCCAAAAGAGTTTACCACAGGAAGCAGCATTATGCCGCATAAAAAGAATCCGGATATCTTTGAACTGGTTCGTGCACGATGCAACAGAATTCAGTCACTTCCAAATGAACTGATCCTTTTAACGACGAATCTTCCTTCCGGATACCACAGAGATGTACAGCTTACAAAGGAAATACTTTTCCCTGCCATAGACTCTTTAAAGGAGTGTCTGGAAATTTTAAGCTATACTTTGCCTAATATTAAGGTGAAAGACGGGATTCTGGAAGATGAAAAGTACAAGTATCTTTTCAGCGTAGAAAAGATCAATGAAGAGGTAAAGAATGGCAGTTCTTTCCGTGATGCTTATGTAAAAGTAGGACAGGAGATTGAAAACAATGCGTTTGAGTTTGAGCCTGGAAACCTTGAACATACCCATCAGGGAAGCATCGGTAATCTTTGTCTGGATAAAATAGAATATCAGTTCAATAAACTGAAAAATAAATTATTGGGTTAGAATCTAAGCCATTAAGGTCAGCAAAAACTTAAGCAAAAATCAGTGGAATCTCTAAAATTATTTTATAGCCTGCTGTCTTTTCGTTGTGAAAGCCTTAATCTTAAATCTTATCTGCTTAAGTGATCTTAATGGCTGGATTGTAATTCCGCTCTTTGAATTTGATGATTGATTATCTTGAACCATAAAGGAAGATGAAGATTTAAGGTAAGTTAAGAAAATCTACTGCATAAAATTTTATCGGAGATAAAATCTTTGCGCCCTACAACATGAAGTTTATGAATTTCTTTTGCGTCTTTGCGTTTTCTAACAAAATACAAGTTTATAAAAGAAGTTGGTGTACGCAAAGGCGCAAAGATAATTATTTGAGTTATTTTTTTAAGGCGCAAGAAAATCAGAGATTTTCAGCAAGAAGTTTAAATCAGTTTTGGTTTAAAAATAGAATGATTATTCCAGATCAATTTTAAATTTGGTAGATTTTTTTACCTCATGAAGCACAATTGAACTGTGGTATTGCCCGATATTAGGAATGTTTGAAATAACATTAACAGCAAATTCGTTATAAGAATTGATGTCTTTGGCAATAATCTTCAACATATAGTCATATTCTCCGGAAAGACTGATGATTTCCTGTACTTCATCATATTTTCCAATGTGATTTTCAAAAGTTTCCAATACTTTCTTGGATTGTTCCTTAAGGCGGACATTACAGTAAACTACAATATTTAAACCCAGTTTTTCACGGTTTAAAAGTCCTACATACTTCTGAATGATTCCTTGCTTCTCCAATTGCTTGATTCGCTCATACGTAGGAGTAAAGGTAAGACCTATCTTTTCGGAAATTTCTTTAACCGATAATGTAGAGTCTTCCTGAATAATACTGAGAATCATTTTGTCTTTTAAATCCATAGAATAAATTTGAGTTTTAACAAAAATATTAATTTTAAATGAGAATAAGGAAGGACTGAAGTTTTTAATTTATTTTAAACATAATTTTTGTAGGTTCATAAAATTGTTGTATCTTTGCACCTAATGAATAAAAAAGCATTTATATCATTAGATTTACCGGGCGAAAGCGCCCTTTACGATATTTATTGTTATTAAGCGAAGATAGTTGTCTTCGCTTTTTTTATGCCCAAAAATTAGAATTATGTTTACGATTACAGAACTAAGCACCGAGAGAATCAACAGTATACTGACAGAAGCACTGGCTTTTGCGAACGGTAAAACTGCTAAAATTGAAGGAGAAGTTTTTTGCTCAAACCTTTTCTTCGAAGACAGTACAAGAACGAAAACAAGTTTTGACCTTGCAGAAAGAAAACTGGGATTGCAGGTAGTTCCTTTTGATGCATCACACAGTTCGGTAAACAAAGGGGAAAGCCTTTATGACACTGTAAAGACGATTGAAAGTATAGGAGTAAACCTTGTGGTAATACGAGATAAGAAAGACAGATACTTCGAAGAACTGAAAAATATTAAGATTCCTGTGATCAACGGAGGAGACGGAACAGGAAACCACCCTTCACAGTGTATGCTGGATCTGATGACCATTTATCAGGAGTTCGGAAAGTTTGAAGGTTTAAAAGTAGGAATTGTAGGTGATGTAAAACATAGCCGTGTTGCCAATTCAAATGCTGAGGCATTAAGAAGATTGGGAGCAAAAGTATACTTCTCAGGACCGGAACAATGGTTTGATGAAGGAGCACTGATCAACGGGACTTATATGTCTGTAGATGAATTGATCACCGAAGTGGATGTATTAATGTTATTAAGAATCCAGCACGAAAGACATGATGCCGCGATGAGTTTTACTGCTTCGGAATATCATAAAAGATATGGTCTGACCAAAGAAAGAGAGCAGGCGATGAAAAAAGAAGCAATCATCATGCATCCGGCTCCTATCAACAGAGGAGTGGAAATAGATTCAGACCTTGTAGAATGCAAGAGATCAAGAATCTTTAGACAAATGGAAAACGGTGTCTTCGCCAGAATGGCCATTTTGAAAGAAGCATTGGAAAGCAAAGGGTATACCTTTAAGTAAATTGTAAAAAGTAAAATGTACAAAGTAAAATGTAAAGGATACATTATACCTTTTACATCTGACATTGTACAAAAAGAAAATAATAGAAAATCTAATTTTTAAAAATGAAGAAAAAATTAATACTGGAGTCCGGTGAAGTGTTTCATGGAGAAGGTTTCGGAGCAGAATTGGAAACTGCAGGAGAAGTAGTTTTCAATACCGGAATGACAGGGTATCAGGAATTGATTTCTGACCCATCGTATTGCGGTCAGATAGTTTGTATGACCTATCCGCTTATCGGAAATTATGGTATTAACCGTGATGATTATGAAAGTATTGAGCCGGCAATCAAAGGGCTTATCGTAAAAGAACTTTGCGATCTTCCTTCCAATTTCCGTACTCAGATTACTTTAGATGAATTATTTAAAAAGAAAAATCTTTCAGGAATTTCAGGAATCGACACCAGAAGACTGACAAGAGTTCTTCGTAACCATGGGGTTGTAAAAGGAAAAATTGTAAACGTTGATGCAGATGACGCTGCAGTAGCTTCCGAGTTAAAATCAACAAATTTCCCTACCAATCAGGTAGAAGAAGTTTCTACAAAAACACCTTACGCAAACCCTAACAGAGGTTTCAAAGTAGTATTGGTAGACTTCGGTGCAAAACTGGGAATTATCAGAGAATTATCTCAAAGAAACTGTGATATCATCGTGGTTTCTCAGGATACTACGGCAGAAGAGATCCTATTGATGAATCCTGACGGAATTATGTTATCAAACGGCCCTGGTGACCCGGAAGATGTACCACACGCTTTAGAGATGATCAGAGGATTATTAGGGAAAGTTCCCATCTTCGGAATCTGTTTAGGACACCAGTTAATTGGTCTTGCTTGTGGAGCGAAAACTTTCAAGCTTAAATTCGGACACAGAGGAGGAAACCACCCGGTATTGGATCTGGAGAAGAACACGGTAGCAATCACTTCTCAAAACCATGGATATGCTGTAGATCAGGAAAGTTTAAAAGGAACAGACCTTATCGAAACACACATCGCATTGAATGACAGAACAAACGAAGGATTGAAACACAAAATCCACCCTTGTTTCTCTGTTCAGTATCACCCTGAAGCGAGCCCTGGCCCTGAAGATGCAAACTACCTGTTTGATGAGTTCATTCAAATGATGGAGGACTTTAAGAAGTAAGAAAAATTTTCAGATATTAGACATCAGATAACAGACTTTATCATGCATAATTTGGAAAATTAGTTTTTTGGCAAAAATCAATTGAACTTGCAAAACAGGTTTATATCATTTGTTCAGAATTACCTAAAGATGAAAAGTTTGGTTTGATTTCTCAGATTAAAAGATCCGCAATCTCCATTCCTTCAAATATAGCAGAAGGCGCAGGAAGAAATAATGATAATGAGTTTTATCATTTTCTTGGTATAGCAAATGCTTCCTCTTTTGAATTGCAGACACAATTAATATTAACTAGAGAATTAAATTTACTTGATGTAGAAAAAGTCAACTGTTTAATATCAAATCTGAATGAAATTCAAAGAATGATTTATACATTCAAATCTAATTTAAAAAAGTAAAACATCCTGTTGGATGTCTGGAATCTGACATCTAACATCTTGTATCTAAAAAAAGAAAAATGGCAAAACGTACAGATATAAAAACAATTTTAGTAATCGGTTCAGGACCTATCATTATTGGTCAGGCAGCTGAATTTGATTACGCAGGAACGCAGGCTTGTCTGTCTCTGAAAGAAGAAGGCTACAAGGTAATTTTGATCAACTCAAACCCTGCAACAATCATGACGGATGTGGAAATCGCTGATAAAGTATATATCGAGCCGATTTCATTACAGTTTGTAAGCCACATCATCAGAAAAGAACGTCCGGATGCATTGTTACCAACATTGGGAGGTCAGACAGGACTGAACATGGCGGTAGAATTGGAAAAATCAGGAATTCTTGAAGAGTGCAAAGTGGAAGTATTGGGAACAAAGCTTTCTGCCATCAACAGAGCTGAAGACAGAGATCTTTTCCGTGAGTTGATGAGAGAATTGAACGAGCCGGTTCCGGAATCTGATATCGTAAATACGGTAGAAGGAGCACTTGCTTTCGCCAATGAAATCGGTTACCCTGTAATTGTTCGTCCTGCCTTTACAATGGGAGGTACCGGAGGAGGTATCGCTTCTACAGAAGCTGAATTGAAAGAGATTGCTGAATTGGGACTGAAGCACAGCCCGGTTACTCAGTGTCTTATTGAAAAATCAATCGCAGGTTTCAAAGAAATTGAGTACGAAGTAATGCGTGATGCAAACGACAACGCCATTGTGGTTTGTAACATGGAAAATATAGATCCGGTAGGAGTTCACACAGGAGATTCTATCGTAGTAGCACCTTCTCAGACACTTTCAGACAGAGAGTATCAGTTACTGAGAAATGCTTCATTAAAAATCATCAGAGCCTTAGGAATCGAAGGAGGATGTAACGTACAGCTGGCCTTAGATCCACACTCTTTCGAGTATTATATTATCGAAGTAAACCCAAGAGTTTCCCGTTCATCAGCGCTAGCAAGTAAAGCAACAGGATATCCGATTGCAAAAATTGCTGCAAAGATTGCTGTAGGATTAACGCTGGATGAAATCATGAATCCGGTAACAGGAAAAACATACGCATGTTTTGAACCTGCTCTTGACTATGTGGTAACGAAGTTCCCAAGATTCCCATTCGATAAATTCGAAACGGCAGACAGAAGACTTTCTACTCAGATGAAAGCAACTGGTGAAGTAATGGCGATCGGAAGAAATCTGGAAGAATCTTTACAGAAAGCGATCCGTTCATTAGAAACAGGAATCAAACATTTAGGATTAAAAACCAAGCAGGCGGAAGCGCTTACTGCTGAGGAAATCGAAAGAAGAATCAGAGTATGTGATGATGAAAGATTGTTCATTATCGGAGATGCTTTAAGAAGAGGATACGACTGGGAACAGATTGTAGAATGGAGTAAAATCGACAAGTTCTTCATCTGGAAACTGAAAAAACTAGTTGACTTCGAAAAAGTAATCGCTGAAAACAAATTCGATAAAGAAACTTTAATTGAAGCTAAGAGATTAGGTTTCGCAGATATCAATATTGCTGTTCTTTGGGATGTAAAAGAACGTGAGGTTTTCAACTTCAGAAAAGAAAACGGAGTAATGCCGGTGTACAAAATGGTAGACACTTGTGCTGCTGAATTTGAATCTGAAACCCCTTATTTCTACGGAACTTACGAAGAAGAAAACGAAAGTGTTGTTTCTGACAAAGAAAAAATCATCGTACTAGGTTCAGGACCTATCAGAATCGGACAGGGAGTTGAGTTTGATTACGCAACAGTTCACTCGGTATGGGCAATCAAAGAAATGGGTTACGAAGCAATTATCATCAACAACAACCCAGAAACAGTTTCTACAGACTTCTCCATCTCTGATAAACTATACTTCGAGCCGCTTACAGAAGAAGATGTAATGAACATCATCGATCTTGAAAAACCTAAAGGAGTAGTGGTACAGTTCGGAGGGCAGACTGCGATTAACCTTGCAGATAAATTAGCCTCTCACGGAGTGCAGATCTTAGGAACTTCATTAGAAGATCTTGACAGAGCTGAAAACAGAGATAAATTTGAAAAAGCACTTCAGGAACTGGGAATTCCTCAGCCAAAAGGAAGAACTTCAACTTCGAAAGAAGAAGCGATAAAAATTGCTAACGAAATCGGATATCCGGTATTAGTACGTCCAAGCTACGTTCTTGGAGGGAGAGCGATGGAAATTGTATACGCAGAAGCAGAATTGGCCCACTACATGGAAAATGCAGTAGAAGCCAGCCCTGAACACCCTGTATTGGTTGACAAATACATGGTAGGAAAGGAAATCGAAGTTGATGCCATCTGTGACGGTGAAACTGTAGTGATTCCAGGGATTATGGAGCACATTGAAAGAGCGGGAGTTCACTCCGGAGACTCAATCGCAGTATATCCACCACAAAATATCTCTCAAAGTGAGATTGATACTTTGGTAGATTATACACAAAGATTGGCAAAAGGATTAAAGGTGATCGGATTAATGAACATCCAGTACGTTCTTTTCGAAGGAAACGTCTATGTAATCGAAGTAAACCCTCGTTCTTCAAGAACAGTTCCTTTCTTATCTAAAATTACAGAAGTTCCTATGGCTAACCTTGCAACAAAGGCAATCTTAGGACAAAAACTGAAAGACTTAGGATACGAAAACGGATTGGTTCCAAACAAAGAAGGAGTATTTGTAAAAGTTCCGGTATTCTCTTTCTCCAAACTAACGAAAGTTGATATCTCTTTAGGCCCTGAAATGAAGTCTACAGGAGAGGTAATGGGGAAAGATACAACCCTTGAAAAAGCATTGTACAAAGGATTGGTTGCAGCAGGAAGAAAAGTTCCTATGCACGGATCTATCCTGTTCACAGTAGCAGATAAACATAAAGACGAAGCAGCAGCTCTTGCAGCAAGATTCCATGAAGTAGGATTCAGAATCTGGGCTACGGAAGGTACTGCGAAGTTCTTTGAAGAAAAAGGAATTCCTTGCAAAATAGGATACAAAATCGGAGAAGAAAGTGTAAATCTTATCGACCTGATTCAGAAAGGAAAAGTTCAGTATGTTGTGAATACCACTACAAAAGGTAAGCAAGCAGAAAGAGACGGATTCCAGATCAGAAGAATGAGTGTGGAAAACGGAGTTCCTTGTTTAACTTCAATGGATACGGTAGAAGCGATCTTAAAAGTAATCGAAAGCATGAGCTTCAAAATGGAGACCATGTAATTTCGAATCCAATAAATATTCAAAATCCCACAAATTTTCTTGTGGGATTTTTTTATCAGAAAAACTAATAAATTAAAGTAATCTGATTATTTTTACAAAAGCCCTCTAAATTTAAATACAATGAGTATAAAATCAATGATGATAGGATTCTTAAGTTTTATTTTTATAACGGTTCTTTCAGGATGTTCCTGGCTGACTGATTTTTATATTCAAAATCTCACCGGAACCAAAAAAATAATCAAGATCAATTATAATTATCCTGTATCGAAAGCAATTGATGATGAATCCGGCAGCTTTGCATTTAATTACGAAAATGGAATATTGTCACCGCGCTCTTTCTATAAAATTAAAAATCCAAAGGCTCTTGAAAAAATACAAGTGAGAGATTCTTCCATTGTTATTGAGCTTTATCCGAATTCAACAACAAAAATTTACAAAAGCCATAATGGAAGCTGGAGATGCATGATTAAAAGTGTTGAGATTGATGGAAAGATATTTTATCCTGCAGCATTAAAAGATAAAAGCAAATTTATCCGTAATGATTATGTTTATAAAATTGAATAAAGGAAAAAGCCAGAATGGATAAAAAAGCAATAAAGATTTTACTCAATACAATAAAAACTTCCCAGGACGAAAGTTTAAGCGACTGGTTTTATTGGGAAACCTATATGCAATACATCACCGAAGATGATTTTGAGTACGCAAAGAAACAATCTGTCATGTATGATCGGGAGGAAATAAGCCATGATGAAATTTGCCGTAGAATTAAAAAAGCCGTTGCTAATATTACGAAGCAGGACGTTGTGGATGCCTTTATTTACAGCCTGAGTACAAGGCAGTTGGAATACCGTTCATTCTTGTCCAGCTACTGTATTGCCCAAAGTCTGACTGAGCATAGCTTTACACCAAGCCCACAACCTAATGAAGGTAGCTGCGCGGTGTGTGGCATTCATACTTATGAATTTGAAGATCCTATCGAATTCAATACAATCAATTATTTCAAGTATAAAGATGGAGCCTGTTTTGATAATGTAATTCAGGTTTTATTTGATGTAGAACAGTTCCCAAAGCTTCCGGCTGTCAAACCCGATGAAAATGATTACCGGATACTCAATGAACTGAAAAAAATCATGGAGACAGCAGATCCAAGCGACAGAATTTCTCAACTCAAAAAGAAAATTTCTAAAACCTTTAAATCAAATGATGAAGAGCGATCAGGAGTCTTGGAAATTTTAGGAATCATTGGAATTTTACATGATGATGAGCATTTTGGATATGCAGATCACTACGTTACCTATCCTGAAAGAGAACACAGACCTGTAAGGAATGATGATGTTGGTTATCCCGCGAGATGGTGGCAGGGAAAATTTGGGATTGATAATGAAAAGTGGGAGTACTGGTTTGGAAGCAATAATAAGTTGTAGGTTGTACAGATACATATTTGAAAGCAAAATTTCAATATAAAAAACATTTTCAGAATTAATTCACAATAGTTTTTATTCTATCATCTTAAAAGTAGATTATGTTTGAAGAATTATTTATAAATTAGAGCGTTAAAATTCAAGCTGTTAATGCGATCTAAAAACTAATAAAAACTTCACCAAATCCAGATATAACCATGGCAGAATATTACGCGAAATCAAGCAATTCTTTATCTTTTGAAGTCACAAAAGAAGAGACATTAATTGGAAAACTTACTTATACAAGCTGGTTTAAATTTAATGCTGTCATTGAAATTGCAGAGGGTCAGAGCTATCAGGTAGAGCCGAAAGGTTTTTGGGGAACCACCATTGAACTGAAAGACCACGAAAGAGTACTTCTGAAATTCAGGATGAACTGGAATGGTGAAATTGTGGTACAGACTTATTTTGATGGCATAAAGAATGGTTACCTTTTTAAACACAGAGGGATTTTTAAAGAATCATTTGTCCTTACAGATCAGGAAGGGGTAGAGCTGATGATCATAAAGCCACATCTGAAGTGGACTTCCCTGAATTACGAATATCAGATCACAACTTCTGATGCTTTTGAAACTTTTCCGGAGAAAGAAATCGTTTTAATTAATGCTCTACACTGTGCCAATTACTATATGTCTATGATGGCTTCTGCTGTGATATAAAAAGATCATCTTAGATTTCAACAGAAATAATTCCTAATTTTTATCAAATAGATCGCCTCAAAAGTCGAAGAATTCTACTTTTGTCATTCTGACGAAGGAAGAACCTCATTAATAATCTCGTTTGATATCAATAAAAATGAGAATCTTCAATTACTTGGTTAAAGCTCTTGACACCGCTAAACTGTCTTCCAACAGTCTGTAACGGACAATCTTATTGTTCTGAATACGCATCTGGATACAGAATAAAGACTCTACAATTCTGCCTGTTTCAAGCATTTTCGTCACAAATTCTCCCGTTATAACAACATTTTCATCATCGTTGAAAATATGGTCGATTTTTGCAGAAACTGGTTCTGTATTTTTCCATAATAATTCAAAAAAATCGGATACCTCCTGTTTATTGTTTCTTACTCCAAGCCAGGCCGCTTTTTGTTCATCCCCAGGGATATACCAGTCTACGGTATCAGAAAATAAGTTCGTTAATTCGGTTAGTTTTCTTTCCGAAAGAAATTGAAGAAAGTGCTGAATGGTCTCTTGGATATTGTTGTTCATTTCTGAAAATTATAATGAATAATGAGATTTATATAAAATCACATTAAGATAAGAAAAATTTAAAAATAGAGAATTATAGTATTGATCCTATATCACAAATTATTTAATGCTTTTTTCCTTTTCGCTAAACCCTTTATTGGTGGGCTATTTCACAGCTGTAATTTTATGATTTGTGTCATGTTTTTATTTAGAATTAATAAAAATAAGATAATTTTGTGGAACTAACTTAATTATAAACATGAAAAAAACAATTATTTCTGCAGCTCTATTAGCCGTAACGATGTTGAGTGCCCAGGAAACGGATACCATTAAAGTGGCTGAAATCCAGTCCGTATCACTACAGGGAACTCATAATTACAGAACCAAAAAATCTGAATCCATCGCACGACTTCCTCTGGAAAATCTGGAAAATCCTACTGTTTACAATCTTGTTCCTAAAGAAATCATCAGTGAAATGGGAGCAATGGACTTCAATACAGCCATGGCCTCTGCCCCGGGAGTAGTAGTAAGCAACAGTGTGAACGACAGCGGGAATGATATTTTCATGAGAGGATTCAGCTCCAATGCCAGTTTCAGAAACGGACTGACCCAAAACCCAAGAGTACAGTCTGAAATTGCTAATATTGAAAGAGTAGAAGTAATTAAAGGACCATCCGGAACCTTATTCGGAGGAACCTTAGCCAACTACGGCGGAGTGGTAAATATCGTCACTAAAAAACCCCAGGAAAACTTCGGGGGAATTATCAATTATACCACCGGAAGCTGGGGAATGAACAGAATCACAGCAGATGTGAATACCCCTTTTAATAAGGAAAAAACGGCATTAGCAAGATTCAATGTAGCAGCCTATTCACAGGATTCATTTCAGGATGCGGGTTACAACAAAGGATTATTCTTTTCCGGAAGTGTTTTATATAAAGTAAGTGACAAAACAACAGTAACATTGGATACTGAGTTTCATGCACCGGATAAAACATTGAATGCGTATGTAAGAAACTCAGAAAAACTGACGCTGCACTCAATGAAAGACCTGGAAGTTGCCTATAAAAGGGCGTTTACAAGCAATGATATCGGTTCCAAAAGAACCAATTTTGTAACGATGGCTGAGGTTACGCATCAATTCAATGATCAATGGACTTCCAGAACATCTTACCAAAGAGGGGAAGCCAATGAGAATGAGTCTATCTTTTTAGTCCTTCGATATTTGAATAACAATCAGGTAGAAAGAATGATCCGCCCTTTTGACAGCTTTAAAGTAACAACAGATAATATCCAGCAGAACTTTACAGGAGATTTTAAAATTGGAAACTTAAGAAACCGATTGGTGGTGGGAATTGATTATTTCCAGCAAAGAACAAAATATCAGTTTCCTTATTATGAAGCCAACGGATACAGCAATGTGTTCATGCCTTATGACAAAGTGAATCTCGACAGCTCTTCAGCATGGGACCCTATCTCAAGAAATAAATTCATGAATAAGGAGAGAAAATCTACAGAATCTGATATTACAACATTCAGAACAATCAGCGGTTATATCTCTGATGTTTTGAATATCACGGATAATTTGCTGGTAATGGCAAGTTTGAGAGTAGACAGCTATAAAAATGATGATACGGTTGTAAACGGTGTAGAAATCTCTACGAAAAACGGATATCCCGAAAATAAAGTTACAGGGTACAGCCAGACGCAGTTTTCACCAAAATTCGGATTGGTCTATGAAATTGTAAAAGATGAGATTTCATTTTTTGCTAATTACGTAAACGGATTTAAAAATTATGCTCCATCATTAAATGAAGTAGGTGTTTTAACAAAATGGGATCCGGAGCAGGGAAATCAGATTGAAACAGGTTTTAAAGTAGATCTTTTCCATAAAAAATTACTGACAACCGTAAGTTATTATAATATTAATGTTAAAAACAGACTGGTTGCAGATCCAGGCGGAATAGGAAGTATTCAGGATGGTAATATTAAAAGTCAGGGACTGGAAATAGGAATTATTGCCAACCCTTTCAAAGGATGGAATATCGTTGCCGGATATGGTTATAACGACAATAAATATGATGACCGTAGCAAAGACAGCGGAAAAAGAATCGCATGGACGCCAAAACATGTAGCCAATCTATGGACGAGCTACAAAATTATGGAGGGTGCTTATGAAGGACTTGGCTTTGGGGCAGGGTTTAATTTCGTGGATAAAACCTATATCAATATTATTAATCATTTTCTTGCGCCTTCTTATACCACTGTTGGTGCTACAATTTTCTATGACAAGAAAAAGTACAGAATTGGTCTGAAAATGAATAATGCCCTGAATGAAACCTATTGGAACTTCTACGGACAACCCCAAAAGCCAAGAGAAATTCTTGCCAATTTTGCCTTCAAATTTTAATAAAAAACAAAAAATAATCTCAACAAATACAATATAAGGATGAAAACCGCAAGGGCGCAAAACTTTGATTTATAATACATACCTATTTCTGATGCTTTCAAGTATGCTAAAGTAAATGGCAGCAGGAATAACTCTTTTCACTTTACAAACACGCATTATAAATACAATTGCGCCCTTGCATTTTCTACACTTACATTTTTTTGAGAATGAAAACAGATATGGAAAATAAAAAAACTAATCCTAAAAAAAAACAGGGAAAATCCCTTACCAAAAGGATCACCGGCTGGCTGCATCTCTGGCTCGGGCTGGTTTCCGGAATCATTGTGCTGACGGTTACTCTTTCAGGAACCGTATTTGTCTTTTGTGACGAAATTATTGATCTGTGCGGAGGAAGCGCCAAATATGTTCAGGCTCCGGCGAATACCAGAAAAATGACTCCCGAAGAATTACTGACCCAATTCCACCAGCAGGTTCCGGATAGAAAAGCATTCTATTTTGATACCTATAAAGAAGCGGACAGGAGCTTCAGAGTAGCATCAGCCACTAAACCGCCTAAAGATAAAAATGCTGACAAGGCAGAAAAGCCCAAAAAGAAAGGCCGTGGTCCAAGAGGTATATTTGCTTATCATTATCTTAACCCTTACACCGGAAAAGTAATGGGTTCCACAAAAAGCTATGAATTTTTCTATATTGTAGCGCATATCCATGCCCAGCTGCTGGCAGGAAAGTTTGGAAAAACTGTGGTGGGAATTGCTTCTGTCATATTTTTTATCCAGTTAATTGGTGGACTGATTCTCTGGTGGCCTAAAAAATGGAATAAAACCACAAGAACAACAGCTTTTAAAATCAAATCAGGAACAAAATGGCGCAGGAAAAACTACGATTTTCATAATGTCTTTGGGTTTTATTCATTGCTGCCGGCAGTGTTTATTACCATTACAGGACTGATTATGGCGTATGAGGTTTTAACGAATCTTACCCAGCAGGCTTTCGGAGGTGCTGTTGATGCCCATAGTATTGCAGAAAAGTATGAACCTAAATTTGATCCTGATAAAAAGGCATTATCCTATACGGATTTTGTAGAGAAAAAATTTAAAGAGTTTCCTGAAGCAAAGCAATTCAGAATGAGTATTCCCAGAAATGATTCAACTACAGTTTATCACGTAGGCATAGCTCAGTTTATTGGTTTAAAAAGCCTTGTCAATGGCAAAAGTATAGAAACGAATAAATATACCGGGAATGAAATAGATTATCCCAAAGAAGTTCAGATGCATGAAGTGATTGAGCATATGAATTTTGACCTGCATGTAGGCTATTGGGGTGGAATGTTTGGTAAAATATTCACATTCATTATCGGGATTATTTGTACCAGCCTCCCGATTACCGGATTCCTGATCTGGTGGGGAAGAAGGAATAAGTCCCCTAAAAAGAGTAAAGAAATTAAAAATATTCATCAACACAGAAAAGATTCACACCATGAACAACTGGTTTAAAATTGTATACCTCCCATTATTTTTACTGTTTACATTGGGTAAAGCCCAGGAAACACTGACCATTGGAGAGAAGCAAAACTTATTTTCAAAAGTTTTAAATGAAAACAGAGAAATCTGGGTTCACCTGCCTAAAACATATAATGATAATACCATTAGCCCTGCAAAATATCCGGTGATCTATCTTTTAGACGGAGAAATCAATTTCGAATATTACACAGGATTAACAGATTTTATTGCCCGAACTCCTTATGCCGATATTCCGGAATGTATTGTGGTAGGTATTAAAAATACAGAACGAACAAGAGATCTTACGCCCACTAAAGCACAGAAGAAAAGTCCTGTAAACCCCAACGTTATTCTTTTTGCAGACAGTGGAGGAAGTGAAAAATTTGTAAAGTTTATACAGGAAGAACTGAAACCATTCATCCGTAAAAATTACAGAACTCAGGATTATTCGGTGTTGGTTGGACATTCTTTCGGAGGATTATTTGCCATTAATACATTTCTTACCAATCCCGATTATTTCAATGCTTATGTTGCCAATGATCCTAGCTTATGGTGGGATAATAAAGTAATGATTGCAAAAACAAAAGAATATCTGGAAAAGAATAACAAATTTCCGGTCAAAAAATCTTTGTATGTTTCTCAGGCTGATAATGAAGAACAGCAGAAAAACTGGAATTCCGATATGACCCAGGCCATCGAAGAATTTAAAGAAATCATACAAAAGAACGGATCTTTAAACTATAAACATAGTTTCTTCGAAGGTGAGACCCACGGAACGGTTTCCTATCCCGGAAATTATGAGGCTTTAAAATTCATATTTAAAGGATTCAGATCCGATATAAAACAGCTTGCCAAAAATCCAAAGTTGCTTGAAGATGATTATAAAAAGTTTTCCGAAAAAATGGGAACAGATTTTACTCCTTCAGAAAACTATTTGAATGTAGTGATCAAGTTTATGAAGAGCAATGGCTTCAAAGAATCTGAAACCTATTTTATCCATCTGAAAGACAGATATTATCCTAAGAAATAATAAACTGAACATAATAAAGCCAATCTGTTGATCAACAGATTGGCTTTTTTTGATCTATAACGATTCTAAAAATAAGTTTTGGCTAAAGCCAATGGAATATTCATAAAAAATAAAACGGGCTAAAGCCCGTTCCTATTTAATTTTTCTCGCAGATTTTGCTGAAAAGCCTATCCACACAGTTTGTCATTCCGTAAGAATCTATGCCGATTTTCTCCAAAAGCCTTTCCTAATGCCTGTTATCACAATTAATCGGGAAATCCTTCTCTTTTTTATCTAAAAAACTAATGGAAGGACAGCCAAATGACTGCGCAATAAATCCAAAAATAACCGGAGGTTTTCCTTTGAAAAGATGACCTGTAAATTGGAAAATATTGGCTTCATCAGCATCTATTCCATAAAGAGGAAGAAATTCTCCGCCATCACTTCCTGCAAGGCTGAATGTTTTCTCAGCAATCTTTTCTTTATGATCATTGATAACAGCCAGCTTACGTTCTACGGTATTTCCCTCTTCAAGATAATCCTGAAGATAGTAAGTCATATTTTCATACTGTGCCTGATAGGATTTTCCTGGAGCTAGCTTTGATGGACTAAAATATTTTTTAGAAATATCTGCATTTGCTTTTTGCCATTTTACAGCTTTCATTTTATTTTCTACAAAAGGATTTTTATTCCCGAAATAAGCGATGGCATTATTGTATCGGTCGTAGTCTGTTGTCTTTTGGTGAGTGGCAACCTGAAATCCCATCATATAAGAGTCTGGATCCAAATCTTCACTATCACTATAAGGACTTAGGTAAGCTACTGCTTTTAACTTACTGACAGCCATTTTTTGCAGCTTGTTAGATCCATACTCATAAATATACAGTGAGTCATTTTCCGTAAGATGAATTCCGTTCAGGAGTTTTTTTCTGCTGGGAGCATCCAGTTCAAAATGCTGGCGTTCTTCATACGTCATTTGCTTCTGATTTTTAAGAATTGCTGCAGGAATAGGCTGCTCTCCTTTATAGATATCCGAGACAGAAATAAAAATATCCATATCAGAATCTTTTTCGGCTGATGAAATAATAGAAAGACTGAAAATATTAAAGTTGGTATAATCTATTTTCTCTTCAGTTTTTGTTGTTTTTACAGAATCAATCGTAGTTTTTGTTTCTGTGACAACGGTTTTTTTTTCTTCTTTCTGACAGCTCACTATAACCAGTTGAAAAAACAAAAGTGCTGCGGCAGTTTTGATCTTCATTATCTTTCTTGGCATTAAGGTGTTTATCATATTCTAATTCATTTTGTAATAAGGTTCCGAAAAGTATTTGCTGGGTTTGATATAAGCCATTTTTCTCTCTGCATCAAATATCCAGATGAATCTGCGGAGCATATCGGCACCGAGGTAGCTTACATTTTGTGTTTTCAGCTCTCCTGAGAAAAATCCTACAGAAACATCTTTAAAAACCTGATTTCCCAATTTAAAATAAGGAAGAACTGCCTGTTTGGTAATTAAGCTTTTCCCTTCAGAATTTTTCAAAGTTTTTTCTCCGGTTACTTTTAGTTTTTTGTCCAGTTCCTTTTCTTCTGCGAAGGTGTTGCTGTACAAAATTGTTCCTGAAAATCCGGATTGTAAGACAAAATAGGCTTCCTGCTGGTGATCTCCATCAATGATATTATCTCCGGCAAGGTAGAATCCATCATGATCTAAGATGATATTAATAGGCTGGAAACCTTTCAGATCGGGCATTTTATCATACATCACAAATTGATTGTTGTCATAATCAATTTTAAAAGCTTTGCCATCAAAAATTCCGGTCCCAATTTTTCCGTCGGCCTCATAACCTGTTAATTGGTTATCAAAAAAACGTACATTTTTCTGGGTAATTTTTCCAATTTCTACGGTATTATGATCACTTATTTCGTCTTTATTGAAAATAATATGACCTGCTTTCAGCTTGTGTTCGGGAGAGATTGAATAATCCTTCATGGCAATCTGGAACATCAGATTCAGTGAATCTTTTTTGTTGACCAGAGTTTTAACAATGATATTATGATGTTTGGTGATCCGGAAAGGAATGGTTTGCTGTGCTTTCATTCCGGAAAATCCGATGGAAAGCAGCATGAAAAAGGCTGTTTTTTTGAGCATTATCAGTGATTAGTGTTTTAAAACTTTAAAATTACCTATTATCTTTGGAAAAGCAAATAATAAAATGAAATGGTTGAAAAATTACTTCAAAGCGGAATCCATTGGAAAAAGAACGAATTCAGGAGAAATGAATTTCTTAAGATTTCGGGGAGTACAGATACCTCTATTTATTATATTGAAAAAGGAAGTGTCCGGATTTTTATGATGGATGAAAATGAAGAAAGAATCATTCGTTTCGGATATACCGGAAATATTATGGTCTGCCTTGATTCATTTTTATCGGAAAAACCTTCGGATCTTTATATTCAGGCGATAAAAAAAACAATCGTAAAAACGGCTTCAAGAAAGGATTTTTATGAGTTTGTACAATCAGATGATGAATACATGAAATTCTGGATCAGTATCCTCGAAGATCTGGTATTGCAGCAGCTGGAAAGAGAAAAAGATTTACTGATCAACGCTCCGGGAGAACGATTTGAGAGAGTTTTGAAACGAAGTCCAAAGCTGTTTCAGGAAGTTCCCAATAAATATATTGCCAATTATCTGAGGATGTCCCCGGAAACTTTATCCCGACTTAAAAAATCTTGAGTTCAGTCAAGATTTAAGAATAATCAGATCAGGATATTTGTATAAAAAATATAATGAAAATTTCAACCTCAGCATTATTGGATGAATTAAAAGGAAGAACCAGCCAGCATATTCAATATGCGCAAATGCTTATGCAAAAAACGGAAGAAGAGCTGAACTTCAGAGTTACAGAAAATACCTGGAGTACGCTGGAATGTCTGGAACATCTCAATCGATACGGAGACTTTTATATTCCTGAAATTACCAACAGAATAGCTGCATCCAAAACTTCTCCGAAAACTATTTTCAAACCAGGAATTCTAGGAAATTATTTTGCGAAAAGTATGCTTCCCAAAGAGAAACTGAATAAGATGAAAACCCTTAAGGAAATGAATCCTATACACAGCCATTTGAATAAGAATGTTGTGAATGAATTTATTCTCCAGCAACAGCAGTTCCTTGAATTATTAGATAAAGCCCATAATGTTGATCTGCAAAAAACCAAAACCAGCATCAGTATTTCAAAGCTGATCAAACTGAAACTGGGGGATACTTTCCGTTTTGTTATCTATCACAACGTGAGGCATATGAGGCAGATTCAGAAAATAGTCAGTTCATAATGTTGGAGTTATTTATGAACTTTTCATAGTTTTGCGGAGCTAAAAACCTTTTATGAAAAAATATTTATTAGGAATTTTATTCTTCTCAATTCTATCATGCGGAAGTTCAGATGATTTAGACAATCAAACCCCCAATAACGATCCACCATTAGGTAAAATTAAAACGCTTACTATTAAAGATGAAGAGCAGGTAAATGGTGTACTTTCCATGATTGAGAAACTAGATTTTAAATTTGAGTACGACAATGATAAATTGGTTAAGGTTTGGGATATTAATGGAAATTATACTGAAAATCTTAGCTATACCAACGGATTACTCACCTCAATTTCTATTGAAGGAAACACTTATCCCGGACTTTCTGATGCCTCTCCATTCAGCGAAAAAAGAAAGCTTATTTATGATAATAATCAAAGACTTATAAAGGTAGAAAATTTAGATCCAGGCTACGTAAATAATTACAGAACCTTTGAGTATCCCTCTGCAGATATCATTATTGTGAAAAACTATATTGATAGTTATTCCGGAGTACCATTCAATACAGACATGTTGAAAATCTTTATAAATAATAAGAATATAACAAAGATTGAAAGGTATGAAGAGGGAAATTTATCTAAGCTGAGAGATGTGATGACGTATGAATACGATCAGAATACAAATCCTGATTTTTTGATTGACAGGAACAGGATATTAGCACTGCCTGAATATGCTTATAATGTTTTTATACTTCAGGATTATTCACAAATTTCAAGGAATAATGTAAGTAAAAAGATAAAGTATTATTTCGGTTCGTTACCTGATAGTCCGAAAAAAGAATTTGAAATAGTTTCTCAATATCAAAATAATGATCTCCCTTTCACAATGTATTATCAGGAGAAGACCGGTAATATTTCAAATGATTATGTAAGAGTATCTGCTGTTTATGGATATTAAATTATTTTTTTATATAAATTTAAACCTCGTAAGAAAGCTTATGAGGTTTTTTATTGTCATGAAATGGAAATACACCAAAAAAACATACCAACTCCACTGGGAGAAATGATTGCCTGTGCTGTAGATCAGGGAATATGTCTGCTTGAATTCACAGACCGGAAGAATATTGATAAACAACTGAAGGCTTTGGCAAAGGTTCTGAAAGCTGAGATTGTAGAGAAAGAACATCTGCATTTCACACAGCTGGAAAAAGAACTGGAAGAATATTTTGAAGGAAAAAGAAGCCATTTTGAAACGCCTTTATGGACCACAGGAACTGAGTTTCAGGAAAAAGTATGGCAATTGCTCCGTGAAATTCCCATGGGAGAAATAAGAACGTATAAGCAGCAATCAGAAATTTTAGGAAATCCGAAGGCGATACGTGCCGTAGGAACAGCCAACGGAATCAATAAAATTGCCATTTTAATTCCCTGTCATCGCGTAATAGGTTCTAATGGTGAATTGGTAGGCTATGCCGGTGGTATTTGGAGAAAGCAAAAGCTGCTGGAACTTGAAAAAGCAATTTTATTTTAACCCCGAACTTCAGTTTTACATGATAACTTAAAAAATAGTTGTTCATTTTTCGGTTGTATAGAGCTCAATGATCTTTCTACTTTTGAATAAAAAAATTATGATTGGTTTTAAGCAATTACCTCATGGTAAAGAACCATTACTCTTTGGGAATGGAGAAAGTGCAAAAGTACATGAAAAGCCAGGCTGTTTTATGTACAGAGAGCTTGAAAAAACAAGTAAGACGATGACAACAGCAGGAAGATTTTCACCCCTTTTTATTGAATCATGGAACTCACAGAAAAAATAATGTACGAGGCATCTTATATGAAAGATGTTTCATTCGAGGGAATATTCTGGATGGGCGTAAAGACTACAGGGATATTCTGCAGACCCACCTGTACGGCAAGGAAACCTAAATTTGAAAACGTAGAGTTTTTTTCCAATACTAAAGAGGCGATGTTGAAAGGCTATCGTCCGTGTAAAGTATGCAGACCTTTGGAAAACCTCAACGCAACTCCTTCCTATATCAAGGAATTACTGAAAGAAATTGCTGATGATCCCACCTTGAAGTTTAAAGATTATGATCTCGTAAAAAGAGGGTTGGAACCGGCAACAATCCGTAGATGGTTTCTGAAACACCATGGAATAACTTTTCATGCCTTTCAGAGGATGTCGAAACTCAATACTGCTTTTAAAAAGCTTCAGCAGGGAGAATCAGTTACAGAAGTTGCATTTGATACAGGATATGAAAGTCTGAGTGGTTTTAATGAGAGTTTTAAAAATATTTTTGGGGTTTCTCCTAAAAAGAATAGCATGGAAAAAGTGATTGACCTGAAGAGAATTGAGACCATGCTGGGAACGATGATAGCCTGTGCTGATGAATCGGGAATCTGCCTTCTGGAATTTTCCGATAGAAAAGCGCTTCCTACAGAACTTAAAAGTATCTCAGAATATTGTAAAGCGAATATTATCCAGGGGGAAAATCCTCATTTTACTACGCTGGAAGAAGAACTCAAAGAATATTTTGAAGGAAAAAGAACTCAATTTACAGTTCCTCTTTCTTTGGTAGGAACGGCTTTCCAGAAAGAAGTCTGGAATATTCTCAGAGAAATTCCTTACGGAGCAACAAGAAGTTATCAGGAACAGGCTGATATCCTGGGAAACCCTAAGTCTGTAAGAGCGATGGCTAATGCAAACGGGTTAAATAAAATTTCAATTTTAATTCCCTGTCACCGTGTGATTGGAAGTAATGGGCAGTTAACCGGATATGGGGGAGGAATCTGGAGAAAACAAAAGCTATTGGAGCTTGAAAAGGCTATTTTGTTTTAGAAATCTTCTCAAAAGAATTTGTGGCATAGATTTTATTTATTAGAATCCTATTTTACCATTTTATGACATCAAAAATTCCGATTATTTTAATTTTCTCAAGACTTATCATTGGGTTTGTTATTATTTCTTTAAGCCTTATTAAAGTAGAGTTTTATCAGACAATCGCTGTTGTTCTTTTATCTTTAGGATTATTAACCGATATTTTTGATGGAATTATCGCCAGACATCTTAATATTTCAACACAAAAACTCAGACGTCTGGATTCTACTGTTGATCAGATTTTTTTCATCTCAGTAGGCGTTGCCGCTTATATACAATGCCCTGATTTTTTCAAAACCAATGCTTATAAAATCATAATTCTTGCAGGTGCTGAAATCCTGATTTATCTGGTAAGCTTTTTAAGATTCCGAAAAGAAGTAGCCACACACTCTATTGGAGCCAAGATCTGGACCTTATTACTTTTTGGAACACTGATTCAGGTTATTTTACAATGCCAGTCCATTGTTTTATTTAACCTTTGTTTCTGGGTTGGGCTCCTTACGAGAGCAGAAATTATAGCGATTCTTTTACTGCTGAAAACATGGACCAATGATGTTCCTTCCGTTTATCATGCCATACTGCTTAGAAAGGGGAAAACGATTAAGAAAAATAAATTGTTCAACAGTTAATCATTTACTTTTTACAAGAATTTGATTAAAAACATCTTCATAGAAAAATATCGGTAAAACAAAAATTAACGAAGTTTGTGAAAGCTATTTTGTTTTGATTTTTGTAATTTTAAGCAAAAATTTACACGTGAAAAATTTAATAATAGCAGTTTGCATTTCAGTTTCAGCATTCAGTTTTGCTCAGGATTATTCTGTGCCGGCAGCAAGTCCGCGTCAGAAGGTTGAGCAGCAGTTTTCAATGTCTAAGATCTCTATCGACTATGGAAGACCGGGAGTGAAAGGGCGTAAGATTTTCGGAGAATTGGTTCCTTATGGCCAGGTTTGGAGAGCAGGAGCTAACTCATCAACAAAAATTACTTTCGGACAAGCCGTTAACTTCGGTGGAAAAACAGTACCTGCAGGAACCTACGGATTATTCATCGTTCCTACAGAAAAAGAATGGAAAGTAATCCTGAATAAAGACTTCCAGCAATGGGGTGCTTATACTTATGATCCTAAACAGGATGTAGTAGATGTTACTGTACCCGTTAATAAATTGACAGACAAACAGGAGTGGTTTGAAATTACCCTGAATCCTACAGACGAAAATACAGGAAACTTAGTCATCAAATGGGATATGGCTCAGGCAGAGGTACCGTTGAAGCCATCAAAATTAGATACAGTGATCAAGATTTCTGACAAACTGAAAGAAATCAAGAAAATAGAATCAGATTCTTCTAAAAAGAGTTAAACAATGAATTTTTCTGTTCAGCCTGTTTTAGAGAATGAAGAATTTCAATTAATCCCCTTACAGCAAGGGGATTTTGAATCTTTATATGAAGTAGCTTCCGATCCTAAAGTTTGGGAACAACATCCGAACAAAGATCGTTATAAGAGAGAAGTTTTTGAAAACTTTTTTACAGGAGCTATGGAGAGTAGAGGAGCTTTCAAAATTATGGAGAAAGCTACCGGAAATGTATTAGGAAGCAGCCGTTATTATGACTTTGATGAAGAGGATAATCATATTTTCATCGGATATACTTTCTATGGAACAAACTCCTGGGGAAAAGGGATCAATCCTCAGGTTAAGAAGCTGATGCTGGATTATATTTTTCAGTTCGTAGACAAAGTTCATTTCCATATTGGAAAAGAGAACTTCCGTTCACAGACTGCTTTGGAAAGACTTGGAGGACAAAAAATTGCTGAAGAAGAAGTAGCGTATTTCGCAGAACCTTCAAGAACCAATTTTGTTTATGAAATTAAAAAAGATGACTGGGCATGAAGAAATATAAAATCCAACAATCTCCATTTGTAGTTCCCACTACAGATGGGAAGCTGATTGAAGAGCATTGGGGAAATTCTACCGGAAATTCGAATGTTTCCATCGCTCATATGGTAGCACCTCCGGATTGGAGCGAGCCTCATCAGACTCCTGAATTTGATGAATTCACTTATATCATTTCAGGGAAAAAGCAATTTGAAATTGATGGCGAAATTGTTGTTTTGGAAAAAGGACACAGTATTCTTATTGAAAAAGGAGCGAGGATCCGTTACAGCAACCCATTTTCAGAACCTTGTGAATACCTTGCGATCTGCCTGCCTGCTTTCTCTATGGAGTTGGTAAACAGGGAAGAATAAGGAATAAATAAAATGAAAACATAAAAAGGCAAATTGGCGAATCAGCGAATTTGCCTTTTTCTATTATTTTATTCTCTTAATAATCCGGAGAAACTCATCTTTTTTCCTCTGCGATACCTGTAATGAAGTTTCATCGCTCATAATAATATAGCCACCGCGTCCTCTGATGTATTTTTCAACATGCTGAAGATTGATGAGGTGCTGATGATGAATACGGACAAAGCCTTGCTCTTTCAATGCTTCTTCAAAATAGGCTAATGTATGGGAGATCATCATTTTCTTTCCTCCTTTGAAAAAAATAGAAGTATAATTGTCATCAGCCTGAAGACGTACAATATCAATGGTGTGAACATATACGAGGCCTTCCAGGGTTGGCAGCGCAATTTTGCTCGGTTCTACAGGACTTTTAATGTGATGAAGCAAAGCAGATAACTGCTGGATTTTGTTTTTATCTTCTAAAAGTCTGGCAACCCTGTTTACGGTAATGATCAGTTCGTGGATCACAATAGGTTTCAACAGATAATCTACTGCATGATGTTTAAAGGCCTGCACAGCATACTGATCATAAGCGGTCACAAATACAGTGTAAAAATTACGGTCTGATATCTTTTCAAATAACTTAAATCCGTTTTCAACAGGCATGTTGACATCCAGAAATACCAGTTCCGGAGACATTTCCCTGATAACTTCCACTGCTCCGTTCACTGAACCGGCTTCCCCGATGAGTTCAACGTCCGGACAATATTTGGATAGAAAACGAAGAAGAGTTTCGCGTGATTCCTGTTCATCATCTACAACGATAGACTTTATTCTGCTCATAGAAAAGGAGTGTTTTTAATGGTTATTTTTACAATAGTTCCCTGAACATCCGGGTTTATACTCTTTTTATCCGTGATCTCTGTAGAAATGGATGTTCCATACAGTTCGTTAATTGCGGAAATTCTGCCGGCAGTAATCTTCAGTCCCATGGATTTATAATCGTCCGGTCTGCTGTCAAATTCACGAGCTTTTTCAAATCCCACACCGTTGTCTTCCACAATGCATATGATGGAATCTTCACTTCTGCTGCAGGAAATTTGCAGAATTCCTCCTGTTTTTAAATGTCTCAACCCATGGCTGATGGAATTTTCAGTATAGGTTTGAAGAAGCATAGTCGGAATTTTTAACTGCTCCAATCCTGGTTCCACAGATATTTCATACGTGAAATGATTCTTAAAACGCATCTGTTCCAGTTCGATATACGTTTTCAGCATAGCCATTTCTTTCTCAATAGTGTTCCAGTGTTCTTTGGAGTGGGTAAGGGTTTTGCGGATCAGGTCTGAAAAGGCTGCCATATAATAATTGGCATTCAATTCATCCTCTTTACCATAATAATTCTGAATAGCATTCAACACATTGAAGATAAAATGGGGATTGATCTGAGCACGGAGAGCCTGCATTTCCAGTTCAGCAATCATCTTTTTTCTTTCGGTTTTTTCAGCTTCCTTTTTACGGATAATATTGATGCGGTGCCTGTATATCACAATAATTAAAATCAGAAGCAGCAGGAATATTCCGCCCATAAACCAAAGTTCTTCCCAAAATGGTGGTTTTACAGCAATAGCCAGTACGGCAGGTGTTTTATTCCAGCTATTATTTTTTCCGGAAGCCCAGACGTTGAGCTGATAGTTTCCAGGTTTTAAAGCTCCCAGATTTAGTGTACTTTCTTCTGTAATTACGGTGTCATTTTCTGCTCCGGACAGAAGATATTTATACTTAATGTCTTTCTCATCCAGATAAGAAATGGCGGTGTAGGAGATCTGAGCATTATTCTGGTTATATTTCAGGCTGATCTTTTTGGGGTAGTACACAATGCTGTCTTTAAACGATGCTTTAAGGAAATACACTTTGTAAGGCTGGCTTTTGCTGACATAATCCTGATTGATCACAATAATACCATTGGATGTAGCGAGAAAAGCTTTTCCTTCTCCAAAGGTAATATTATTGATCATGTGGCTCGGAACTCCGTCAGCTGCCGAAAAATGATAAATAGAGTAGTGCATACGGTCATCGAAAGTAACTCTGGATAACCCTTTGTCTGTATTGATCCATAATCTTTCCTTTTCGTCTATATAAGCTTTTTCACAAATATTACTGATGAGTCCATTTGTAGTATTCAGCTTTATTACTTTTTGGCCATCCCTAATAAAAATACCATCAGAATGAGTACTGATGACAAGTCTGCCTTTCAGAAAATTCAGTGAGGTGATGCGGTTTTTGCCTAAAGAATGATCCTGAATAAATTTTTTTAAAGATTGATTATAATAAAATAACCCCTGTATTGTACCTAGCCAATACACACCCTTTACATCGATAGCCGTTGCCGGAGCTGCAATGGAAATCTTCAGTTCAGGCAACTGACTGAATTTTCCTTCTTTTAGATCATAAAGAAGATGATTTCTCGGTTTGGTTTCAGTCTGGCTTAGAAGGATGGTATTATTTCTGATGGCAGCCGATTTCTGAGAATATTCAAGAAGTTTTGTGTATTGATTTCCGTTTAGGCTGCATTGATATAAGCCTCTGTCTGTTCCGGCTAAGAAAATATGATCATCAATAGGTAAGATATACCGGAGTCTGTTCCATTGTCCGTCACCCAGCGTATATAATGGTTTGAAGCTGTTTTTTTCTCTTATCATAACAGCACTGTTGTTATATCCTGCCAGAAGTTTTCCTCCAGGCAGGTATTTTACTATTAAAACATTATTATCAATAAGTCCGTCTGCTGTAGTATACACTAGAGTCTTATTGGTGGGCTGCATATAAACACCCTCATTGGTAGGATACCAGCTATTGCCTTGTTTATCTATAAAACTGCTATAGCTTACAATGCCTTTCATGGCAATATACCGTGGATTTTGATTCGTACTCCTATAAGGATCATATTCCAGAATTCCGCTTGTGGTACAGATCCATATCTTATCATTTTTGCCTATTGTAACATCAAGGATATTACTGGGCATTTCGATTCTTTTGACAACAGCTTTATTTTCTTTGATTACAATATCATACAGAACATTAACGTTTTTTACATACATATGATCCTTGAAGTAAAAATAGGGTCTTACTGCTTTTTCCTTAAAGGTATAAATGAGAGTTGATCCCGGATGATTTTTCCTTATGATACTTTTGGTAGAAATATAATATTCATTCCCTTGGTCAAAAAAATGCATGTATGGAGATTGTGCTGTACTGTCTTGGGGATTGGAAATGTTGTTTTTACCTATACTATATTTTTTCTGCTGATCAGCGTAGGGGCTCCATCTTTGAGCAATATCATAAAAGCCGATTTTCCTTTTTTCCATGAGGCGGCATAGCTTGTCATTCTGTGCAGAATACACTTTTCCATTATATATATAGGTAGGGCTTCCGTTATAGGTGCTTACCCATAATCGCTGCCATTCATCTTCCCATGCCTGAAAAGTTTCATTATCCGGAAGTCCGTGATTGCTGGTGATAGTCTCAAAATGATGCCCGTCAAACCTTGAAATTCCCCAGCTGGTACAGAACCAGATAAACCCTTTACTGTCCTGATACACTGAATATACTGTATTGCTGGGTAATCCGTCACTTAAGCTATAGTGCCGGAGCTGTGGCTTCTGACTGTACATCAGCAGGCTATGAAACAGCAGGAATAATATGAGAAGGTAATGATGCATAGTTTTCAGGCTAATATAGAAAATTCCCCAGAATGAGAAATGCTTCCAAATATCATATTTACAGCTTTTTTACGCATTCAAAATGACAAAATACTCGCCTGTGTTTTTATCCTGCTCACTTACTCATTGGTTCTTTTTTTTTCCTTAAAAAAGAGACAACTTGTACCTGTTTATCGGAAGCAGCGTCCCGAAATAACAAAGAACGCTATTACCAAAATATTACTTTATGAAAAAAACTTTAACAACGATCTTTAGATCATCAGAATCATTTTTAAGAGGAAGAAAAGCAGGTTTTCTTCTTGTAGCTGCTGTATTTTGCAGTACAGTTTTAAGTGCTCAGTTTGTTCCCGTTGACCCCTCAGGTACAACAGTAAGTGTAAAGAGAGAGGACCAATCCCCGGTCCCATTACCAAATGCTCCAGGATATGTTCCCTCTTCGGTATCATTGCAGTTTAAGACAGGTTCAATAGTAGAAACAAAGGGTTTTCCAGAAGGTCAGATTACTACTCAAAATTTTTTACTTCCGGATGTCTTTACGACCGTAGGAAGCCCACCTGTAATACGTACTTTTAAAGTATCTTTTCCTAATCCGGGTCTTACAAGCCGTTATTATCCAATCCCAATGGCAATTGGAGGAGCTACAACCATTATTCCGGGATGCTGGACACCTGAGATGGATCGTGGATTATTTCATGATATTGGCTCAAATAGCAGTTATGGATATGGAGTAACTCTTACCCGTACTACTTCTACAACATATCTTCTTCAATGTACTAAATTTCTCTGCTACATATGTGATACCAACCCATGTACTCCTATAACTTCAACTTTTAGTAAAACTTCAGCTGGGCAGAACAAAGCGAAACTTTATCCCAACCCAAGCAGCGGATTTTCAGAACTTGAGTATACCGCTTCAGGAAGAGAGACCATTACGGTAATGGTAACTGATATTGCAGGTAAAACATTATATGGATATAAGACAGATATAGAATCAGGGGTTAATAAACTGCCGATAGATCTTCAAAAAGGATTATCAGGAACTTATTATGTCAACTGGCGCTCCAGTAATGGAAATGCAGGGTCATTACCCATTATAAAAAAATAAATAGGTACTGGTAAAAACTAATATTGATGAAAGAGCGCACTGAGGTGCGCTTTTGTGATTTATTATCCTGTAATCCTTATGGTTACTATGTTTTGTGAGATATTTGCATCCATTGATAGCGTTTGTTTTTGAATTATTTTGTAAGTTCGCGGACTTAAAAAAAATGAACTAATTAAAATCTATGAAAAACAAATTATCAATTGTATTAATGCTGGGGATTGCCCTTTCTACCACTTCATGTGCAACCATTTTTACAGGAACCCAGGATTCAATAGCTTTTTCTTCAAATCCTGAAGGGGCAAAAGTGTTTCACAAAGGAATAGAAAAATGTACAACACCTTGTACAACTAAAATCCCAAGAGCTTTGGGTAAGCAGATGGTTACCTTTGAAAAAGAAGGCTTTGAGAAGAAAGAAGTTAAGCTTACCAAAAACTTTAATGCTGTCACTTTACTGAATATTATTCTCGGAGGAGCAATAGGAGTGGGAATTGATGCTGCTACAGGCTCTCTGACCAAATATTCCCCAAAGAAATATGATGTTGAGCTGCAAGCTAAACCATAATTAATTCTGATAAAAAATTGAAAAGCAAATTTACGAATTCGTAAATTTGCTTTTTTTATTACAATAAATGAATGGTTACACAAGTTTGTCCTCACTGTAAAAAAAAAAGCTTTTACATGGTACATTGATGATGAAAATTCAGGGATAACAGTTTGGGGTTGTTATCAGTGTCATTATAAAGCTGAAGAAAATGAAAAAGATGAATGCATTTGTGATCGTTGTGGTCATCAGACAAAGACCAAACTGAGAGATCAGGACAAAGAATATTGGTGGTGTTTTACCTGTAAGGAAATTATAAAATAAAAGGCAAATCCGCAGTTCAGTGGATTTGCCTTTTTTATTTTGGGTAGTAATTCTATTTCAGTATTTCTTTCAGGAACATCAAAGTATGATTCCATGCTCTTTTAGCCATTGTTGCATTATAATCCGGAGATTTCGGATCTGTAAACGTATGTTTGGAATGGGCATACGTAATAATCTGCCAGTCGGCATTTCCATCGTTCATTTCTTTGATGAGGTTATTGTAATCATCCGGAGTCACACTTTTATCATCAGCCGGATTCTCAACCAGAATTTTTGCAGTTAAGGGTTCATTTTTTCTGCTTTGATCTCTCGTGAGGCTTCCGTGGATAGAAACAACTCCCGCTACAGGCAGATGTCCTCTTGCAGATTCCAACGCACCTGTACCTCCAAAACAATAACCGATAACCGCTATTTTATCAGAAATGGCTCCGTTTTTCTTGAGTTGTTCTAATGCCAGTGAAATTCTTTTCTGGTACTCCTGGTAATTCTGTTTATAATACCCTGAGCTCTTTGCCGCAGATTCATTGTCGGCAGGAATTTTTCCTTCTCCGTAAATGTCAGCGATAAAGACAATGTAGCCTTGTTTTTCAAGCTCCGCAGCTGCTGTTTTAGCTTCTTCATCAATACCTTTCCAGGCGGGAAGAATCAGTACACCCGGAAGTTTTTTTCCTGCATTGGACGTAATGAGACCATTCAGTTTCTGTGAACCATCCTGATAAGAAACCGTTTTAAGTTTCTGACTGAAAAAGGTTCCCGAGGTGATCATCATGGTGGTTAATAAGATGGAACGTATCATAATTAATTGTTTGTGAGTTAGAAATTGATAAAAGCAGTATTAAAATTAAGAAAATATTTAAAACGACTAAACCTCAACTCCAAATTTCTTCAATTCCTTTGCTAAGTCTGTCTCCGGGAAAACCTGAATCGTAATAAATCCCAGTGATTTTGCCATTTCAATATTCTTCGTATTATCATCTATGAAAACAGATTCCTCTGCTTTGATGTTGTATCTTTCCAGCAATACATGCCAGATTTTAGGGTCAGGTTTGATCAGTTTTTCTGTTCCGGATACTACAATTTTACCTTCGAAGATCTGGAAGAAATCATAATTTTCTAATGCATACGGGAAGGTTTCTTCAGACCAGTTGGTCAGTCCGAATAAATGATAATCCGTATTTTTAAGCTTTCGGAGCACCTCTACATTCTGTGGAATATCGCTTTTCAGCATCACAGTCCAGTTGTCATAGAAAGCGCGGATCTCTTTTTCCCATTCCGGGAATTTTTTCACCTGAATTTCTGTTCCTTCAGCAAGGCTTCTTCCTCTGTCCTGTTCTACATTCCATTCATCCTGAGCGATGTTTTCAAGGAAGTATTCCATTTTTTCATTATCATTAAAATACGCTTTGAAATAATATCTGGGATTCCAGTCCATGAGTACCCCTCCGAAATCGAATATGATATTTTTTATTTTCATAATAATTAATATAGTTGTGAAGTAGTATTTTTGTGAACCACCCCGTCAAAAATTCTTTGAATTTTCGCCACCCCTCCAAAGGATGGGAATTGTTTACCGTTCCAATCAATATTGATAAACGGAAATGATTTTGTGCTATTCAGGTCTGTAAAACTGATACTGTCCGTCTTTATAGTAAGCATTGATATGCTGAAGTCCGTTGGTCAGGATGATTTCCCGGGCTCCGATAATGGAATTGTATCTGGCTGTCTGTTCAAAAGTCTTTTCTGTTAATTTAATCTGAGGAGCTTTACATTCAATCAGAATTACAGGTTCTGTTTTTTCTGTAATCAGGAGATCAATTCTTTTGGTAAGACCGTTCAGCACAATCTTTTTTTCGGTAATCAGGGCAGAGGTGGAGTAGGATTTTACGGTAAGGTAATAGTGTATCCAGTGCTGTCTGACCCATTCCTCAGGAGTGAGCAGAAGATAAGTTTTACGAACCAAATCATAAATAAAAAACTTATCTTTGTCTTTCTTGAATTTAAAATCAAAAGTTTCCTGAAAATTCAGTTTTGGAAGTTCCATTAGTAAGATGAAAGAATTAGATTTAATCCTCAAAAATATTAAAAATAAAGAAGTTTTACCTATTTATTTTTTCCACGGAGAAGAAGCTTACTTTATTGATGTTGCGGTAAAAGCCCTTGAGCACAACTTTTTGGAAGAAGATGAAAAAGCTTTCAACCAAACGGTTACCTACGGAAAAGATACGTCCTATCAGGAAGTTCTTTCCCTGGCGAGACAGTTTCCGATGATGGGTGATAAGCAGGTGATTATTGTAAAAGAAGCACAGGATTTAAGATTCAATGAAGAGGAAAACAGAATTCTGGAATCTTATGTAGAAAATCCGGTGCCTTCTACAGTACTGGTTTTTGCGCATAAACATAAGAAACTTGACAGCAGAAAAAAAGCAGCGAAAGCCCTGGACAAAGCCAAAGCTCTTTTCCTGAGTGAATCTGTAAAGGAAAATAATCTTCCTAAATGGATCTCAGATGAATGTATAAAGCTGTCTATCAAAACGGCTCCCAATATTTCTCATCTTCTGGCAGAATACTTAGGGAACGACCTTTCAAGAATTGCTAATGAACTAAACAAGTTAAAGATCATTCTTAAAGAAGGAGAGATTCTTGACGGATCGATCGTTGAAAACCATATCGGGATCAGTAAAGAATATAATATTTTTGAACTTCAGAAGGCTTTGGGAACTAAAAATGCCAATGCAGCCTTTAAAATTGCCCATTTTATGGGAAAAAATCCGAAGAATAATCCTTTTGTCATGATGCTGGCAAGCCTGTACAATTATTTTTCAAACGTTATCATCTATCAGACTATGGCAGGGCAGTCTCCACAAACGATTGCTTCACAAATGGGAGTGAACCCTTATTTTATTAAAGACTATGCAGAAAGTGCAAGACTTTATCCTTTAAAACATGCTACAAGGGTTATTTCTATTCTTCGCGAATTTGATATGAAAGGAAAAGGACTTGGAGCAGTGAATATGGGTGATGCGGAACTGATCAGAGAATTGGTATATAAAATTATCAATGTAGATAAGATTAAGATGAAAGTGTAAACGGTATGCGTGGTAAGGAGTTACGTGATACGTGGTGATGAAATGATTCTTTGATGCTTGATGCGGGTTATGAAAACAGAAATTTTTAATCTTTGCATCAAACCCCATAACTTGAATCCCGAATCCCGAACCCAAAAACACTTCTATCGAAATTCAACATATCAGATATTGACAAGTATCATTAAAATAACTTTAAGGAGAAATTAAAAATTCCGAAATTAGCAGTCTTAATTCAAATTAAATCTTTTCGAATAAAGTAAATTATGGAGCAAAACATTTTAGATTGTGTGATCGTTGGATCCGGGCCTTCTGGCTTCACCGCTGCTATCTATGCAGCAAGAGCAGACTTGAAACCTGAATTGTATACAGGTCTGGAGCCGGGCGGACAATTAACAACCACTACAGAAGTTGATAACTTCCCAGGGTATCCAGCCGGGATTACAGGTCCTGAAATGATGATGGATCTGCAAAAACAGGCAGAAAGATTTGAAACCAAAGTTCACTACGAAATGATCACTAAAGCTGAATTCTCTAAGGAAGTAGGCGGTGTTCACAAATTATATGCAGGAAACAAAGAAATCCTTGCTAAAACAGTTATTATCTCTACAGGCGCTACAGCAAAATATTTAGGTCTTGATGATGAGAAAAAATATGCAGGAGGTGGTGTTTCGGCTTGTGCTACCTGTGACGGATTCTTCTACAGAGGAAAAGATGTAGTGGTAGTAGGAGCGGGAGATACTGCGGCTGAAGAGGCTACTTATCTTGCGAAATTATGTAAGAAAGTAACCCTGTTGGTAAGAAAAGACGTTTTCAGAGCTTCAAAAGCAATGGTTCACAGAGTAGAAAGCACTCCGAATATTGAAGTGAAATTCCACCACGAGCTAATTGGGATTGAAGGAGAAAACAGTTTGGTAGAAAGAGCTGTGATCATCAATAACCAGACTCAGGAGAAATCTACAGTGGATGTTGAAGGGATCTTTATTGCGATTGGTCACAAACCGAATACAGATATCTTCGTAGGTCAGGTAGATCTTGATGAGAACGGATATATTCTTACTGAAAAAGGTTCTACAAGAACAAATCTTCCGGGAGTATTTGCTGCTGGTGACGTTCAGGATCATATCTACAGACAGGCTATTACCGCTGCAGGAAGCGGATGTATGGCTGCAATGGATGCAGAAAAATATTTAGCTGAATTACACTAATCGTATTCAGTATATACAATACAAAGCGTGCCTTATGGGTGCGCTTTTTTGTTTTTCAAATGCATCTTTAATTTGTTGGGTAATCGCAAAGGCGCAAAGATTTTTCTACTTTATGTAAATTTTTTAAGGCGCAAAAAAATCGAAGATTTTCAGCAAAGAGTATACGTTATCAATTTTATCGGAGATAAAATCTTTGCGCCTTATAACAGTCTTTTTTAATACTACTTGCGTCTTTGCGTTTCTCCAACAGTATTTTTTGTTGGATAATCGCAAAGGCGCAAAGATTTTTCTACTTTATGTAAATTTTTTAAGGCGCAAAAAAATCGAAGATTTTCAGCAAAGAGTATACGTTATCAATTTTATCGGAGATAAAATCTTTGCGCCTTATAACAGCTTTTTTAAGATTACTTGCGTCTTTGCGTTTTCCAACAGTATTTTTTGTTGGGTAATCGCAAAGGCGCAAAGGTTTTTCTGCTTTATATATAGTTTTAAGGCGCAAGAAAATCGAAGATTTCCAGCAAAGAGTATACGTTATCAATTTTATCGGAGATAAAATCTTTGCGCCTTATAACAGCTTTTTTAAGATTACTTGCGTCTTTGCGTTTTCCAACAGTATTTTTTGTTGGATAATCGCAAAGACGCAAAGGTTTTTCTACTATATGTAAATTTTTTAAGGCGCAAAAAAAATGAAGATTTTCAGCAAAGAGTATACGTTATCAATTTTATCGGAGATAAAATCTTTGCGCCTTATAACAGGGTTTTTTAATATTACTTGCGTCTTTGCGTTTCTCCAACAGTATTTTTTGTTGGGTAATCGCAAAGGCGCAAAGGTTTTTCTACTTTATGTAATTTTTTTAAGGCGCAGGAAAATCGAAGATTTTCAGCAAAGAGTATATGTTATCAATTTCATCGGAGATAAAATCTTTGCGCCTTATAGCAGGCTTTTTTAATATTACTTGCGCCTTTGCATTTTTCAACAAAAATATTTCTTCATATCAAATATCCAATAAGAAATTCGTGAAATAGATAATCAAAACATTAATATATTTGTGAAACTGCAAAACAAATTAAATTTACATCAGAAAACTATAGACTGAACAAAAACAAATAAAAAATGAAAAGAGTAACTGCTATCGGAGGAATCTTCTTTAAGTGCAAAGATCCGGAACAAGTAAATGAATGGTACAAAACCCACCTTGGATTACCAACCAGCCCTTACGGAGCGAAATTCGACTGGAAGGACGCAGAGTCCGGGAAAGAAGGATATACGCTGTGGAGCCCTTTTAAAGAGTCGACTCAGTATTTTGAACCTTCTGCCAAAGAATTTATGATCAATTACCATGTAGAAAATATTGAAGCATTGGTAGAAGAACTGAAAAAAGAAGGGGTAACGGTATTGGATGAGATTGCTGCCTATGAATACGGAAAGTTTGTGCACATCCTGGATCCTGAAGGCAATAAGATTGAATTATTCGAGCCAGCAGGAAAGTAATGTGTGTTTGTAAATACATTTGTTCTCATTTGTCATTTTGAAAGAATCTAAACAATCTTTTTTGTCTTTTAATAAAAAGTAACAATATAGATTCCTACGGAATGACACCATAACAATGCAGGTTTTATGTATAAAAAATGATCATTTTGCGGAATGCTGAATGGAATAAGATTGAATTATTCGAGCCGGCAGGAGAGTAGCTGTTATTTTTCCAGGGAACTTTTGAAAAACCCGTATTACCAACTACATAACAACTGAAGACGTAATTATTCCCCTCCCTCGGAGGGGTGGCGAAAATTCAGAGAATTTTTGACGGGGTGGTTTTCTCAGCAAATCATAAAAAACGGTTCTAAAGAAAACCGTTTTTTATGATATTATTCTGTCTAATCCAGAATATAGATTTTCTTCTCCTTAAGATTGAATCCCAGTTTTTTCCCCAGCCAGTTGATGCTTGTTTTACCTTCATAAATAAGACCGTCTACAAAAAAGACCTTAGGCTTTTCAACCGTAGCAAAAGGGGTAGAAATAGAGCCGATATCACTTTTATAAAACTTGGTCGTCAGATCAGGGTTGAATTCACTTTTCTTTTCCACCACATTCAGGCCTTCTTTTTTGATATCCATCGTATTCATCAGGCGTTCACTCAGCCAGAAAGAATCTTTGCCGGCACCGGAATCCAGAAGAACGTTAATCTTATATTTATTGTTCAGAAGCACATAGGTTGTAATATCCATCGACTGGTCTGCATTGGTAGAAAGCTGGATATCCATCACTTTCTTGCCATTCAGTTTTTCTTTGGGAAAGATAAGCTCGTTGGTAGTATAGTCTATGATAAACTCTGTATCATAAAGCATTGGAAGGGAAATTAAACCGTCAATTCCTTTCATCTCCATATCATGCGTGGAGTACCAGGTATCTTTGAATTTTTTACCATTAAAAATAATCTCTTTTGATTTGAAAAGAGGAATGGTCATTTTCTCACCGGTTGCCCGAAAAGCGGTTAAATAGTTATACGTTTCTTTGGGTTCCAGACCTTTGGAAAAGTTTCCCAGGAAAAGATTGATTCCTCCACCCGTATCAAAAATAAAATTTCCCTTTTTGCCATCTATTTCAGCACCTACTACCAGATGGCCGGAAGGAAGAACAGAAAAAGGCATTTTTTGGGAAAAAGCCATAGAGGTAATGGCTAATGAAGCGGTAATAACCGATTTTTTAATAAAGGGTTGAATAAGCATCTGATAATAGTAGTATTAGTTTTTATTATGGTATTGAAACCTTACAAATATAATACAATCTGATGACTGACGGGGTATATACCCTTTGAAAGGGTCTGGAGGGACTTGCTCAAGGGGCTCAAGGGACTTGTATAACCCTCTGCAGGGTGTCCATGTACGGTCTCCAGCCACTTCGGAAGGGGTGCTGCCCCCTTAGTGAAGGGGCTATACCCCCTTGGGTAAGGGGGTAAAGGGGGTTGGTGAACGGTCTCCCGACCCTTATTGAAGTGGCTTTAGGGGCTTTAGAAGGGGGTAAATGGATGGTTTTGATAATAGCATATGAAAAATGGCTTCCACTGAAAGGCATTATAATAACCAGTTTGTATCTGTCAGTTTGTCTATCTTGCTGAAAATATCTTCATACTTAAAGTAAAATTCCTACATTTAATTCCTAATCAAAACAGTATATGGAAACCAAAGTTATCAAAATCACACATGTTACAGGAACTTATATTATTGAGGCTGCTCATGGAAAACTTAATGATCTGAAAACCCAGCTGGACAAATGCCTGAACGATGAGCAGGGAGCTATTGTAGTAAAGGGAGAAGATGGTGATCAGTTTGTATATCCTTCCGGTCTTTTAAAAAATAGCTACATTGCAATTGTAGACCGTGAATAGGAGATTTTTACAGGTATAAAATAAAAACGGCTTCTATTGAAAGCCGTTTTGTTTTTTATGTAGAGGAGATTATCCCTTTTTTAATTTTTCATTTTCTTCTTTTAAAGCCTTAATCTGCTCTTTCAGAAGATTAATGTATTCCTGCTGGTTTTCTAATAAATACTCTGGAATATTACAGTATTGATTGTAATTAATACTTGAATTATCATTTAGAGTAGGCTTGTCATTGTGTTGTATTTGAGATGTTTTCTCTTCTTTGATATCTTCTACAGGAACTTCCAAAGCTTTAGCCAGTTTTTCCCATTCGTCATCAAATATTCTGACATCTCCATTTTCTTTTCTGCTATAGTTGGAGACATCGGTGGCAAGAAGATCAGCAATCTGCTGCTGAGTATAGCCTTTCTGCTTTCTTAAAGTTCTTAGTTTTTCCATTGTCATAGGATACCTGTGTTTTTACAAATGTAGTGAAAAATATAACTTGCTTTACATTGAAAGTATACTGATATAAGATATATCATTCTTATATCAATAAATTTTTACTTGTTATTTTTATGGTTTTCCGTAATTGTGGAATAATATAATTTGTTAATTTTATATTAATTAACCAATATTTTTAAAATAATAACCACAGAAATGTCAAAAATAAAAGAAAAAGGTCATAATGTTAACTTAACAAATATTGTAATTCATAAGATCAATAAAATAGCAGGAGACCGAAAATCAACCCTAAAGTTAGCAAATCAAGAAATAAAAGTTGGGCTACCAGAAAGAAGATTTATAGCAGATATTAGAGAATCATTTAGTAGAAGATCAATTCCTTCACATGGTGTTTTCGAAGATGCAGTTTCATATAATGGATTTCAAAAAGCATTAATTGATTATAAAAATAATGAGATTGATTTTATGAAATTTTCCATTGACTCAATGGAATATTATAAGAGAACAATAGAAACATCAGCCCCGGCTACAGGAGGATTTTTAATATTTGCAGATTATGAAATTACAGATAATAATGAACGATATTTATTAGTTTTTTCAATAGATAATAAACAAGGATATAATTTAAGTGAGATAGCTTTAGTAATTCAAGAAATTCAAAATTTAGAATTGAGTAAGATGGATTTGGCTGCTATTATTAATATTTCTAGATGGGAACAATCAAAAGATCCTAGTAATGGAATTAAGACATACTTAATATTTATCAGAGGAAAAAAACAAATCTCTGACTATTTTCAAAATTTTATTGGATGTGAAGATAAAACTACAGCAACTGAATCTTCTACTAGATTTATGAATGCAGTAAATCAGTATGTTGTAGAAAAGGGTGTTTCGGAAAAAGAAGCAAGAGAGTTAAAAAGCAAAATATTAGATTATTGTCAGGATTGTAATAAATCTAGAAAAGAAATCTTACTTTCTCATATATCTTTTCTATTTGATGCAGATAATCCTTATGACTTCTCCGAATATGCAACTCATGAAAACTTTGGAAATAGTGAAATAATAAAATATGATAGTAAAATACTAAGAAGCTTAAAGTTTATTGACTATCAAAGTACTGATCTAACTCTGAAATTTAATAAAAAGTTGCTAGGAGCTTCTATTAAAATTAATAAGGATAAAACAACTATTACAATTTCAAATCTTCCAGACGAATTAAAGTCTCAATTTCCAACTTAATAGTTTATGGATAATAAATTACAAGAATTTTTAATTCTAAATGGAAACATATCACAAATAAATTCAGACAGTTTTGTATATGAATTAGAAATTGAAGATAAAGATGTTATACTTATAAAAGATTTATATGATGATTTTATAGAAACAATAAAAACTGGTGATGGTAAAATTATAAATATTGAAGATTTTGATAAATTTTTGAAAAAAAAAATATTTATAGAATTCGTTACTGCTGAGATTAGGAGGATAGGATTTTATATTTCATTTAATGATTTTATACTCCATAATCGCTATCAAATGCCAAAAGATGATTTTTATATATTTGACCTTACTTATTCAAGTATTAATCGTTCTAGGAATGAGCAGATTGAAAAATATGAAGTTACAGTATTATTAATTGATATACTAACAAATAAATCTAAATTTACTTCAGAAGATAATGGTAAAACTGTTTTTTTATTACAAGAAAATTCAGTCATTGAAATTCCAATTGAAAATATTGTTTATGAAGAATATTTAGATATTCAAAATATACATCTACTAAAACAATATGTTCGAGATATTGATTCTTATAAAGAAAAAAACACAATATATTTAAAGCAATTAATTGATTTTTTAAAGAATAAATCTAAAATTGATAGGTTCAAAGAGCTGTTGTTATATTTTGAAGAATTCTATGAGAAATGTAATGTTGCGTTTGAGTATTATTTGTCAAATTTTTCTGTTAATAAGATTCAACTTGAATTGGATAATTCTGTATTGGAGTATTCAAAAAATATTCGTTCAATTATTAATGACTCGCAATCAAAATTAATTGCAATTCCCGCAGCATTTATTCTTGGTGTAACTCAAATAGATTACACGAAGCCATTTTTATTGAAGAATTTTTTAATTATTTTTTCTACTTTCATTTTTTCTTATATAATTTCAATCTTCATAAAAAACCAAAAAAATGCAATAGATATAATTTCTGATAATCTGAATAATTATAAAATTAATTATAAGCACTCTAAGTCTACAGAATTCGAAAGTGAAAAAGAATTAGAAAAATTATCTAGTCTGATTAATAATTCTTATAAAAAAACAGAAGATGAGCTATTGGAACAAGAGAACAGATTAAGTATTCTTCAGATTTGTAACTGGGGAATATCAATTGCACTTGCCCTGTCAGTAATAATAAGTTTCTTAGTTAGTAATTGTAAAAAGATTTAATCAAAAAATAATTCCCCTGATTCCTAGTCTATTATTAAGTTTTGTTAAAATTTGTGTGGGAAAAGTTTTGCAGAAATTAAAAATCGTTCTATATTTGCACCACTGAAAACAACGGTATAGCCGGAGTTTAGGGAGAGTTGGCAGAGTGGTCGATTGCGGCAGTCTTGAAAACTGTTGACTGTAACAGGTCCGGGGGTTCGAATCCCTCACTCTCCGCCAGATGCGAAGACGTAAGTTTTCAAAAAGCATCAAAAAATATTTAAATCCTGCAAAATCAATGATTTGCAGGATTTTTTTATTTATAGCAATTGCTGTAATTTTCAAAAATACTCCAAAAGTTTATGGCAATTGTGTGGCAATTTTTAAATTGATTGAAAATTGCCATAGAAAGCAGACTCAAAAAGCTGTAAAAACGCATTTAAATAATGTGTAATGAACATGTTGCAGATCTAAACATCTTGATTCGAGGAACTTTTAGTTTGACATTTATAACCTTAAAAAATGTTGAATTATGTTAGTAGAACAAAGCTATGGGCTCACTTTCTTTTTAAAGAGCTCAAAAAATGAAAAGATCCGCCATATTTATGTGCGGATAACTGTAGATGGCATTCCTAAAGAAACCTCTACGAAAAGAAAATGGTATCCCAACCGATGGGATCAGAAAGAAGGCAAAGCTGTGGGAACGAAAGAAGATGCAAAGATTATTAACCTTTTCCTAGTATCTTTAATGAGTAAGATTAACAGCCACAGAACTGAACTTATGAATAATGGTATTCCCATTACCTCTATTGATCTTATAAACTTCATAAACGGAAAATATAAACCTAGAAATAAGGTACTTGAAGAATTTCAGGAACATAATGATGAGATGGGTAAATTGGTAGAGACCGGAGAATATGCCAAAGGATCACATGACCGTTATATCACTGCAAGGTCCCATGTTCAAGAATTTATCAAGTATCAATATAATAAACAAGACATAGAGTTTAGAGCACTGAACTACGAGTTTGTAAAGGATTATGATCTGTACTTAAAAACAGTAAGGAAATGTTCTAACAATACTTCATTGAAGTATATTAGCAATTTTAAGAAAATAGTGCTGAGAGCTGTTGCAAAAGAGATCATTCCTAAAGATCCGTTTAAGCTATTTATTGGAAAGAAAACCAAAGTTAAAAAGAAGCCGCTGACAAAAGCTGAACTAAAACGAATTGAAGAAAAAGAATTTAGCTCAGAAAGGTTGTCAGTAGTACGGGACATTTTTGTTTTTCAGTGTTACACAGGATTGTCCTATATAGATGCTTTCCAACTCAAATGGGAAGATATTAAGGAGGCTAATGATGGAAGTTCCTGGATTATGTCTAGCAGGCAAAAATCAAAATCTGAGACCGATATCCCACTTCTGTCTAAAGCGCTGGAAATTATATCGAAATATAAAGATAATCCATTATGCATAAAAAGAGGCTCCGTACTGCCTGGTCGCTCAAACCAGAAAATGAATGAATATCTAAAGGAGATAGCGGTTTTATGTAATGTTAATGCAATACTTAACACTCATAAAGCACGACGTACCTTTGCCAGTACGGTTACTTTAAACAACGGTGTATCAATACACGTTGTTAAAGAAATGCTAGGTCATCATTCAGTGAAACAGACAGAGGATTATGCAATCACTGAACAGGAATCAATTGCTAGAGAAATGAAAGATCTTGAAGCCAAGCTAAGAGGTAACAATAATTTCAATAGGGGGCTGGTTAAACTTCTCGAACAGCTCGAAAAAGAATTCCATGATTTAAAAAACACTCAGAACGCTTATTCAGAGATTTCTCTTGCTGAGAAATGTAATGCTTTTGAAAATATGCTCATTAGGGCAAAGGCTATTATTTAATAGAAACAATCCCCTCAATGCATAAAGTTTTGAGGGGATTGTTTTTCTGTCTCAGCTTTTCTGTATAGACAGAATTTCTACTGTGCTGCGATAATCTGGATGATAAGATGGAATGTACTTAATGTATCCAAACTGCTGAAGTTGCTTAAAATATTTATGATAACTGGCTATTGTAGTAATATGTGAAAACTCCATAAGCTTTCTCCTGCTCACTCTGATAATCCATTTTTCATTTTGCTTGCAAGCAAGGCGGGCAATTGCAGTTAACAAAGCAATATGCCAAACATTCAATTTTGGATCACTTTGAATTTCATCAAGGAAATCAAACCAGTGCTGTATATTATTCCTTTCCATAATCAAATAGATGTTGAAGGTCTTCACAGTTGTAATAATACGAGCCCAATAATTTCTTGAATCTAATTTTGCCAGTGATCCTGAGATTTTGTAATGTCGAAGCAGAAATATTTAGTTTTCTGCGAATTACCTTACTCCGCATCCAGCCAAATTCTTCATCCTCTCTTGAATTAGCTGGCTTAGATTTTAGTAGGTTCTCAATATCCGAAACTATTAGGTTTCTCAATGCTGTTAAATCATTTTTCGTTATTGTATCCATATTTATAAATTTTGATTTAATTCAAAATTTAAACTTTAGACTTACAGATATCCTAAATGAGGAAGTAACAGGCACATTTTTTCTTTGTATTTCTTATTGCCTGTGCAGGAAATTTGGAAAAGGAGTTTTAAGTAGTCATGAAAGAACAATTCTCGAACCATTTTGTTGAGGATTTAAATAAGCTTAAAGGGTTGATGTATTAAAGATGATAATTCTAATAAAAATGCCCCGAAGGTAGTCGAGGCGCTAAATGTTTTCACAACGGAATAATCCTTATTGTGAATTGCTTTCAAAATTATTAATACAAATATAAAAGAAAAAAAATAACTGTATTTATGGGAATCCATAATTTGAATATTTTTTTTATTACTATTTTTATGTGGTATCAAATTAATAGCGATGAAAAATATACTTGGACTGGACCTGGGAACAAATTCTATTGGGTGGGCTTTGGTAAAACAGGATTTTAAAAACAAACAAGGTGAAATTCTTGGAATGGGAACCAGGATAATTCCGATGTCTCAAGATATTTTGGGCGATTTTGGTAAAGGGAATTCTGTTTCGCAAACTGCGGAACGTACAAAATACAGAAGTGCAAGAAGATTACGTGAACGATTTCTTCTACGAAGGGAGAGGCTTCACAGGGTTTTAAATATTTTGAATTTCCTTCCAGAACACTATGCTTCACAGATTGATTTTGAAAAACGATTTGGGAAGTTCAAAGTTGAAACTGAACCAAAATTGGCCTGGAAAAATATTGAAGGACAGTTTTCATTTCTGTTCCAAAACTCTTTCAACGAGATGCTTGAAGATTTTAAAGCGAACGCACAGGATTTAAGAATACCGTACGACTGGACGATTTATTATCTTCGTAAAAAGGCACTTTCTCAAAAAATTGAAAAAGAGGAGTTGGTCTGGATCCTTTTGAATTTTAACCAAAAACGTGGATATTATCAATTGCGTGGGGAAGAAGAGGAAGAGAATCCTAATAAACTTGTTGAGCTTTATTCTTTAAAAGTTGTGGATGTTTTTGTAGATGAGCCGCAAAAAGGCAAATCAGATATTTGGTATTCTTTGGTTTTAGAAAATGGATGGATTTACAGAAGAGCAAGCAAAATATCCTTGTTCGATTGGAAAGATAAAACAAGAGATTTTATTGTAACAACTGATTTGAACGATGATGGAAGTGTTAAAACAGACAAAGACGGAAATGAAAAAAGAAGTTTCCGGGCACCGGGTGAGAACGATTGGACTTTGGTAAAAAAGAAAACCGAGCAGGAAATCGAGCAGTCTCATAAAACCGTTGGAATGTATATATATGAAACGCTTCTTGCTAATCCTAAACAAAAAATCAAAGGAAAACTAGTTCGTACGATTGAAAGAAAATTTTACAAAGAAGAGCTTAGACAGATATTAGAGAAACAAAAGGAGTTTCATCAGGAATTACAAAATGATGACTTATATAATGATTGCATTCGTGAGTTGTACAGAAACAATGAAGCTCACCAACTGACTTTAAGCAAAAAAGATTTTGTACATCTTTTTATAGAGGATATTGTTTTCTACCAAAGACCGTTGAGAAGCCAGAAGTCTTCTATTTCCAACTGTACTTTGGAGTTTAGAAAATACAAAGATGAAAATGGAGCAGAACATACGCAATATTTAAAAGCCATTCCAAAATCGAATCCATATTATCAGGAATTTCGTCTTTGGCAATGGATTTTTAATCTTAACTATAAAAAAGATAATGATGAAAACGTTATCAAAGAGTTTTTAACCACTACCCAAGATGTCGAAAATCTGTTTGAGTTTTTAAATAACAGAAAAGAAATTGATCAAAAAGCTTTATTGAAACATTTTAAGCTCAGTGAGAAAACACATCGCTGGAATTTTGTAGAGGATAAAAAATACCCCTGCAATGAAACAAAGACGATGATTGCAACTCGATTGGAGAAAGTAGAGAATATTTCCGATGATTTTCTGACGAGGGAGATCGAACAAAAGATTTGGCATATTATCTACTCTGTGAATGATAAAATAGAATACGAAAAAGCCTTAAAATCCTTTGCGTTAAAACATCATCTTGACGAAAATTCTTTTTTCGAGGCTTTCAGAAAATTTCCACCATTCAAAAGCGAATATGGTTCCTTTTCGGAAAAGGCAATTAAGAAATTGTTGCCCTTAATGCGATTGGGTAAGTATTGGGATTATGCCAATATTGATCAGTTTTCAAAAGACAGGATTCAGAAAATCATTAATGGAGAATATGATGAAAATATAAAAGATAGGGTTAGAGAAAAGGCGGTCCATCTTACGAGTGAAAATGATTTCCAGGGTTTACAATTGTGGCTGGCTCAATATATTGTATATGGAAGACATTCGGAAGCATCAATAACAGGGAAATGGAATTCAGCTGATGACTTGGAAGAATTTTTGAAAGATTTTAAACACCACTCGCTTCGCAATCCAATTGTAGAGCAGGTCATCACAGAAACTTTACGTGTTGTAAAAGATATTTGGCTAAAATATGGAAAAGGAGCAAAAGACTTCTTCAATGAAATTCATATAGAGTTGGGAAGGGAAATGAAACTTCCAGCTGACGATAGAAAGAAACTCACGAACCAGATTACTGAAAACGAAAATACGAATCTCCGCATTAAAGCTCTATTAGCTGAAATGATGAATGATCATGGTGTAGAAAATGTTCGACCGTTTTCGCCCCAGCAACAAGAAATTCTGAAAATTTATGAGGACGGTGTTTTAAATTCAGGCATTGAAATTGAAGATGAATATTTAAAAATAAGCAAAACGGCGCAACCTTCTCCTTCAGATTTAAAACGGTATAAACTTTGGCTGGAACAGAAATACAAATCGCCTTATACCGGGCAAATTATTCCACTAAATAAATTGTTTACACCAGAATATGAAATTGAACACATTATTCCACAAAGCCGATACTTTGATGACAGTTTTAGTAATAAAATTATTTGTGAATCGGCGGTTAACAAACTGAAGGATAATTATATCGGATTTGGATTTATTAAACAGTTTGGAGGAACTATTATTGAACTTGGTTTCGGTAAAAGCGTAAAGGTTTTTGATATTGACGAATACGAAGATTTTGTCAAGAAGCACTACGCCAATAACCGAAGTAAAAGAAATAAACTTCTCTTAGAAGATATTCCTGAAAAAATGATTGAACGTCAGATCAATGATACTCGTTATATCAGTAAATATATTTCCGGTATACTTTCTAATATTGTTCGCTTAGAAGATGGTTCGGATGAAGGAATAAATTCTAAAAACATTGTTCCCGGAAATGGAAAAATTACCACCCAATTGAAAAAAGACTGGGGGTTGAATGATGTTTGGAATGACTTGATTTTACCCCGTTTTAAAAGAATGAATCAGCTGACCAATTCGACAGATTTTATCGCCTGGAACGAAAATTTTCAAAAGTTTTTGCCGACTGTTCCAATTGAATATTCCAAAGGTTTTTCTAAAAAAAGAATCGACCATCGTCATCATGCTCTAGACGCTTTGGTAATTGCTTGTGCTACAAAGGACCACGTAAATTTATTAAATAATCAATCTGCAAAATCGGAAACCAAACGCTACGATTTGAAAAAGAAATTAATGAAGTTTGAAAGAGTTGTTTATCTCCATACGCAAACAGGGGAGAAAATCGAAAGAGAAGTGGCAAAACAATTTTTAAAACCTTGGGAAAATTTTACTGTAGATGTTAAGCATAATTTGGACACGGTTATTGTAAGTTTTAAGCAAAACCTTAGGGTCATTAATAAAGCTACGAATTACTACGAAAAATATGTAGAGAAAGATGGTGCAAGAAATAAGGCAAGAGTAGAGCAAAAGGGGATAAATTGGGCGATTAGAAAACCAATGCATAAAGATACTGTTTCCGGTAAAGTAAATTTACCTTGGGTAAAAGTTCCAAAAGGAAAAATTTTAACAGCAACGAGGAAAAGCCTTGATGCTTCATTCGATTTAAAATCAATAGGCTCCATTACTGATACAGGGATTCAGAAAATTCTCAAAAATTATTTAATTCTTAAAGACGGAAGCCCTGAATTGGCTTTTTCACCCGAAGGAATTGAAGATTTGAATAAAAGTATTGAGAAGTACAATGATGGTAAACCTCATCAACCCATCAATAAAGTAAGGGTTTTTGAACTGGGTAGTAAATTTCAGATAGGACAAGCCGGGAATAAAAAAGATAAATACGTAGAAGCCGCAAAAGGAACCAATTTGTTTTTTGCAGTGCACGAAGATAAAAACGGCAAGAGAAGCTATGAAACCCTTCCTTTGAATGAGGTGATTGAAAGGCAAAAGCAAGGTTTACCTGTGGTTGATTTAAGAAGTACAAATGATTTCTATTTATGCCCGAATGATTTGGTTTATATTCTATCTGATGATGAGCGGGGTAATATGACAAATAACGATTTTGAAAGCCTTTCTGACGAACAAGTTAAAAGGGTATATAAATTTGTTAGTTGTACAGGAGGTGAGGGGCATTTTATTCCTTACGCAAATGCGACAGAAATAATAAAAAATGAAAATGGTACAAATAGTAAAAGTGAGAGAATGCAGAATTTCTATGATGGTAGTTGTATGTATGATAAAAACGGCAAGCCCATTATGATAAAAGAAAACTGTGTAAAACTTAAAGTCGACCGTTTAGGTAACATTTCAAAGATATAATTATGATTACCAGATCAATCTACATCGGTAATCCCGCTTATCTCAAGCTGAAAGATGAGCAGATGAAAATTCTCTGTCCAGAAACCAAAACGGAAAAGGGGAGTGTTCCTGTGGAAGATTTGGGCTTACTGATGTTGGATCATTATCAGATTACTATTTCCCATAATCTCATTCAGAAAATGATGGGAAATAACGTGGTGGTCATCAGTTGTGATGCTCATCATTTGCCCCATGGAATAATGCTTCCACTGTATGGTCATACTGAACATTCCGACAGGGTAAAAGATCAGTTGGAAGCAAGTGAACCATTGAAAAAACAGCTTTGGAAGCAAACCGTGGAATGCAAAATTGAAAATCAGAAAAATGTTCTGATGAAATTGGAAAACTATTATGAACCAATGGTTGAATACCACAGAAATGTAAAGTCTGGGGATTTAACCAATATGGAAGGTATTGCAGCTCAGCATTACTGGAAATATCTGATCAGCCTTGATTTTTTGAGACAGCGTTTCGGAGAATCACCCAATCAGTTCTTTAATTTCGGATATGCAGTTCTCAGAAGTATTGTCGCCAGGGCTATTGTTGAAACAGGATTATTGCCCGTATTGGGAATTTTTCATAAAAATAAATATAATCCTTACTGTCTTGCCGATGATCTGATGGAACCTTATCGTCCGTTTATTGATTTGCTAGTAATGCAGTGGCTGGAAATTCATTCTGATGCAGAAGAACTGACAAAAGAATTTAAGGCTCATATTCTGCAGATTGCAACCAAAGATGTGCGTATTGATGATAAAACAAGACCCTTACTGGTTGCTGTAAAAATGACGGCTTCGTCGCTTTACAAATGCTATACAGGAGAAAAAAGATTGATTTCTTATCCAGAACTGTTATGAATGCCGAAAGGTTTAACGCATATCGGATTATGTGGATTTTAGTATTATATGATCTCCCGACTGAGACCAATGCGAATATGAAAGATGCTAACCGCTTTCGGAAGGCACTCATTGATGATGGTTTCACTTTGTTTCAGTTCTCAATGTATGTACGCCATTGTCCGAGCCGGGAAAATGCTGAGGTTCATATTAAAAGAGTTAAGTTTATGCTTCCAAAAGCCGGGAAAGTTGCCATTATGTGTATCACGGACAAACAATTTGGAGATATTGAAATCTTCTTTGCCAGGAATAAAGAAGAGCCATCTCCAACCTTTCAGCAGCTTGAATTATTCTAAATTTTAAATTCTAAATATAAAAATAATCTACTGGTTTTCAGTAGATTATTTTTTGAGGCTGTGACTAATCACGAAGGTAATAATTTTTGAAAGCAATTCACAACGGGTAAAATAAAAGGATTGTCTGCTGAAAAGCTGTGACTAATCACGAAGGTAATAATTTTTGAAAGCAATTCACAACAGAAAATGCTTACAGGATTCATGACGAAATGCTGTGACTAATCACGAAGGTAATAATTTTTGAAAGCAATTCACAACGAGACTGATAAGAGATTCAGAGGAGGACTCGCTGTGACTAATCACGAAGGTAATAATTTTTGAAAGCAATTCACAACAAGACTGTTGGTGCAAACAACTTTATGGTTGCTGTGACTAATCACGAAGGTAATAATTTTTGAAAGCAATTCACAACTAGATCTCAAACTGGAACTCCGGAACATGGCTGTGACTAATCACGAAGGTAATAATTTTTGAAAGCAATTCACAACCCTTTATTGATTGTAGTTGCTTGATGATACGCTGTGACTAATCACGAAGGTAATAATTTTTGAAAGCAATTCACAACATAGAAGATTCTTAATCATAATAAAAGTAAGCTGTGACTAATCACGAAGGTAATAATTTTTGAAAGCAATTCACAACTCAGATTTAATTGATGTTGTTTTAACTGATGCTGTGACTAATCACGAAGGTAATAATTTTTGAAAGCAATTCACAACGAGTTGACTCTTCTCTTTCGTTTTGGCACGGCTGTGACTAATCACGAAGGTAATAATTTTTGAAAGCAATTCACAACCCATCCGTTATTGTCTTCTATTCCTGATAAGCTGTGACTAATCACGAAGGTAATAATTTTTGAAAGCAATTCACAACGCTGGTACTGGCTTCTCTTCGCTTTCGGCAGCTGTGACTAATCACGAAGGTAATAATTTTTGAAAGCAATTCACAACAAGTGATCAGAGCAGCCTTTACATTGGTATGCTGTGATTAATCACTAAGATAATAAATTTTGAAGGCAATTCACAACATATAAGATAACAATTTAATTATAGAGTTTTTAAGAAGTTCGCCTCTTAGTTGAACACATTAAATTGGATATATAAATAGCTGCATTTTATGCCATACTCAAGCACTACTAAAAATCATACAAGTGGTATTACAAATAAATTTCTTAAAAATCAATTTTCCACAATTACCTAAAGAAGTAAAGAGTGTATTCGCAATTTTTGAAAGTCGTTCCTCCTAACGAATTTTCAAATCCATTCTGCGAGGCTTTTCCATAATTATAATTAACTAGTATTCTATCATTTCCAATGCAATTATTTAAAATGAAAAGAGTCCGTCTAAAAGCGGACCCTTACATTTTTTATCAAAAAGGAAAAGAAGTTAATTTAACCAACCAATACCTAGTACTTTTCAATTTTTATTTTGAGAATTAATTTCTCAACAATATTGTAGGAGTTAAAGTTTTAGCACAAAATCAATAGTATGTAACTAAATCCAATGATAAGTTTTATTTTTTCGGTTTAGATAGCAGTGCATCTCTTCTTTTTTCATTTCTGGAAAAAATTCTACAGCTCTATTAATTGCATAATTAGGCAAAAAATGAATTTCATCTCTAATTGTATTGACAACTTTTTCACGACTGTAGTATTTTATAATTTCATCGATCTCATTTTGCCCACCCCTCTCAAGAATTCGAGAAATAATAGGGATATATGCTTTCTCCCAATCAAGTTTTCTAAAATTGGTATCCCAAAAGTATTTTGGATGTATTTTTGGCAAGAATTTTCTCTTTAATCCCATACTTTAAATATAGTGATTTTATCTCGTTACGACAACAAAATCACCTTCTAAATCCCTTTCCTTTGCTTTTTAGAACAACTTTTCTTTCAGCTGAATTTCCAAATTTCACATTAGGATTTAGTACAGCTTCCTTAAGTCTTTCCTGAATTGTTTTCCATCTGTGCTCTTTTCCGTGAACCATTGAAACATCATATTCTTTTCTAATCCCATCAAAATAAACTAATGAGTGCGCTGCCAAATTTGAATTTCCGTTGTATTTCGCTTGGTAGCTATTTAAATATGACTGTAAAGGTTTTTCTTCAAGAAGAAAATACATATCTACGAAATCCTTTAATCTTTCTCCACTTTGAAATATTGCGTGAAGTTTCATAGCACCAATGTCGTCATTAGAAATCATTCTAACATTTTCTGAAATTTTATCCATCGCTATAACAGGATATTTGTGAGTTAAAAGATCAACTTTTATATCTTCAATATAGGTCATAACAGTATTTTTAAAAACTATCTCATTTGTAGCATTATATTTTTTTTGTAAGTGTTTGATTAAAGCGTTTGAATCGAAGTCCTTTGTGGTAAACAAATCAATATCTATAGATAATCTGTGCCCTAATTTTAAGGCTAAAGCGGTACCGCCTACCAGGGCGAAATCTTTTAGCATTTCATCTTTCATCAGTCTTTGTAAGAGTTCCCACATCTCCTTACTGACAGTTTCTTTATGTAGCATATTTCATTTTTCAGGAAAGTAAATCTGAAAATGAGGTACGTTTCTACAATGGCGTTGTGAGGAACTATTTGGCTTTGATTGTTAATGAAAGTCTAAATAAGAAAGTCTTTTATTGAGGGAGATATTAATAATTGGACTTACAAATTTTTCTGTTGGTAGTTGCTTTAGGTATATACCAATTTTAAGAAGTTTATTTTTTAGCAGGACACCCTAAAAATATAAAAAGAAGCCATCTTCATTTTGTGTTTTTTAAACTATTAATCAAAACCAAGCCTGCTTTATAAAAAGTTATGTTTCTAAAATTATGTTTTAGGAATGGATTTATTGCTTATTAAAATGCGTGCGATTTTACAACTACACGGAGAAGTTAGGAGCTCATTTGCAACTTTGAAAGTCCTTATGTCCTAACAAAGTTGCTGCTTCGCTCTGCGAGGATTTTTTTACTGGAATTGTTAGTACAATTAATGTTAAATCTTGTAAGTAAATTCAGGACAAGACATACCAAAATGTAAATTAAAAATTTAGGCTGGATTTTATTAACTGAGCTTATGTAATATATTTATTGTAGTAATAAAATCACAATATGTTAGATTTAATACTACAATTTGTTTGTAAGGTGTTCAGTGAAATGTGGTTATATTTGTTTATGATCTTTAAAATACGTAATTCATGAAAAAAATGTATTTATTGCCAATTTCCCTCACTGGTACGTTAACTTTTCATTGAAACAAAGTCAAAATAGATTTTAAGACATTAAATATTTTTACAAGTCACTGTTGCTCCAAATGCCGAGCTAATAGCTCAGGCATCAAAAACCTAAAATATAGGGATTATTAAATAAAAAAGGATAGAACTCCTGATAAACGTTACAGTGGAGATAAATAAAGTAATGTGACTACACCCAATACAGGCTCAAACTGTTAAGACACTCCTGAAGAACAGCGTATTTTTAATAATTTCAATATACTAATACCTAAATAGATATACAATGAGTTTAATTGATTTAATTACAGGAAACACAGGCAATCAGGTAGCTGAACAAGCCGGAAATAAATTCGGGATCAGCAAAAACCAAGTGATTGCCTTGTTAGCGGTAGCAACTCCTCTCATTATTTCTCATCTTAGAAATAAATCCAAGGATGCTAAAGAAGCAGAAGCTTTAAACAACGCTTTAGACAAAGATCATACTGGAAGTATATTAAATGATGCATCTCAGGCTGAAACAAGACAGGCTGAAGGTGGATCTATTCTTGATCATATCTTTGGCAGACAAAGAAGTGATGTTGAAAACCAATTGTCACAAAACACAGGAATTTCAGCAGATAAGATAGGTCCTGCCCTTGGAATGCTTGCTCCTGTGGTCATGGGGTATATAGGTCAGCAAAAACAGCAAAATAATGTAGGTGCAAGCGGTCTCGGAGATCTGTTAGGAGGAATCCTTGGAAATGCATCAAATCAGGCTCAGGATCAAGAATCTCATCCTATCAATGATATTCTTAGAAATGTTATGGGAGGTAGCACTCAATCCTCGGGAAATCCCTTAACTGATATACTGGGAAGTGTGTTGGGTGGTGGTGGAAGTGGAAACGGGCAGCAAGGCGGTAGTGGTTTAGGCGGCTTCCTGGGTAATATATTTGGAGGTAAATAACTGATTTATTTAATTTTTTTGATAAATAAACTCTTAATTTAATTGCTAAGAGTGATCAAGTCAGATTGTTAATAGGATAAAGTACAGTAATTGCACTCATCTGAGAATCAATAATCCAGTACCAAAATCCTATTATTGCATTTTTTGTCTTGGCAATCTTATTTCATGTTCCTGAGGATAAGGCCTTCGCCATGTCATACTAATATCTTCATGTAGATTACACTGGGCTTCCAATGATTTTTCTTTATCCATAGAATATCTGGGATCTGGAATAAAAGGCATTTTGGCCATTTTATGAATAGTAACAGTAGGAAAGTGAAAATCTACTTCTACCGTTCCTAATAAGAGATAGCAGCCCCCTCCCTGAAAAGGATATTCTTCAAGACAGCTGGGAAAATGAGCGGTATCAAAGTATTCTCCTTCCGCATCAATCCAGGTACCAAAGTACATCGTCCCTTTTTTGGTGGGAACATGCTTTCTTGAAATAAGATAAGCAAGCATTTTAACCTGTTTTTTATGATATTGGGTAAGGTCTTTAGCCATTACATTACCTCTGTATCTGATTTGTAACAAATCAAAAGGGCTGAATGAAATGGGAAAACCTAATATTTCTATTTCATCAAATGCATCTTCAAATGGGTTTCTTTCAATTTTCGGAAGCTGATAATCTTTCTGAGGTTCATTAAGTAAAGTTGGATGCCTGAAGGTAATCTTATTATTTCCCAAAAGAAATCTTGATTCAATCAGCAGTTCATGTTTCTGTTTGCTAGTAAAACTGAATGCTCCAATAAAGATTAGAATTTGCAGTGCTTCTATACCAATAGGAATCCTCTTTACAAAGTTTTCCAGGGAGGTATAATTTCCATTTTGATTTCTTTCTTCAGGAATCAGCTGTGCTAATGATGTTTCCAATCGTTCAATATGCATCAGCCCTAAATAAACATCAGTGCTATAAACCGTTGTCTGGTATTCACTTAAATTGACACACGGATTATGAATAGAAGCTCCTGACATCCGGGCTTCATGAATATATACTTCAGTTCTGTAGAACCCGCCACCATTATTGATAGCGGAAACCATAAATTCAATAGGGTAGTAAACCTTTAGATATAAACTCTGATAGCTTTCCACGGCATAGGATGCGGAGTGAGCTTTGCAAAAGGAATATCCTGCAAAAGATTCGATCTGCCGGTATACCTCCATAGATAACTGCTCAGAATGCCCTAGTTTTTTACAGGATTCAAAGAAATTATCTTTTACCCTCTGTAAGGCAGATAAAGACCGGCCCTTACCACTCATCGCCCTCCTTAGCACATCACCATCAGGAGCTGATAACCCACCGAAGTGAAGCGCAATTTTAATAACATCCTCCTGATATACCATAATGCCATAAGTTTCTCCTAATTCTTTTTCAAAAACCTCATGAAAGTACTCAAATTTTGTAGGATTGTTATGTCTGAAAATATATTCCCGCATCATTCCGCTTTGGGCCACTCCGGGCCGGATAATGGATGAGGCAGCAACCAACACTTTGTAATTGTCACACTTCAGTCTTCTCAGTAATCCCCGCATGGCAGGGGACTCAATATAAAAGCAGCCGATGGTTTTTCCTGAACTTAAATATTCATTGCATCTGGCTTCATCTTTTGATATAGAAGTCTCCTGGATGTCTATATCAATTCCTCTTTTTTCTTTAACCAGCTTTACAGTGTCATTGATAGTACCTAAACCTCTCTGTGAGAGAATGTCAAATTTTTCCAGCCCAATATCCTCAGCAGTATACATATCAAACTGAACAATCGGAAAGCCTTTGGGGGGCATTTCCAAAGCGGAATAATTGGTAATGGGCTCTTCTGAGATCAGAATTCCACAGGAATGCATGCTTCTCTGGTTAGGAAACTTTTCTAAAAGTTTTCCATAGTAATGAACCTGTTTGGATATTGAGTTATTATCATGTTCTTGTACTGGTTTTGTTGCCAGTGTATCCAACTCATCTTTTGGAAGTCCGAATACTTTTCCTATTTCCCGGAAAATAGATCGGTATTTGAATTCGACATTGGTCCCACAGAAAGCAACATGGTCTTTACCATATTTGTTGAAAATATATTCCAGGATAATATCTCTGGTATGCCAACTCCAGTCAATGTCAAAATCAGGAGGGGTTTTACGGTTGAGGTTTAAAAATCTCTCAAAATACAGATCCAGTTCCAGAGGACATATATCAGTTATTCCAATGCAATAGCTGACAATGGAATTGGCACCGCTTCCTCTTCCTACATGCATAAATCCCATACGATTGCTGTATTGGATGATATCCCAGGTAATCAGAAAATAGGCACAGAAATTAAGCTGGTCAATAACTCCCAATTCTTTATCTACTCTTGCTTTTGCCTGTAAGTTATTATTGGAATATCTTTTTGAAAGTCCCTGATAAGCTAACTTTTTTAAAAGTTTAAAATCATTTTCTTTGCTTTCTGTGAAATACTTTTTGTTTTTAGGCGTTGAAAAATCAAAATCAAAACTGCAGGCATTGACAATGTATTTTGTATTCTCAATGATTTGAGGTTCATGTTGAAATTGAGCCAGAAGTTTTTTTTTGCAGGCAAACATTTCATGGGCTTTACAGTAATCATGCTCTGTAAGTTTGCTGATTAATGTATTGTGATCAATTGCTCTTAATATTTTATGGAGCTCATATTCTTCAGGTGTGGTAAAGGTAACCGGATGGAGTATAACCATTTTATGGATCAGCAGTTTCAATTCCGGCTGAATCAAAAAGTTTAACTGATCTTGTCTGATGCCTATAAATTCATGATTAGATAACTTTTCAGGAATATTCTCCAATGGATATATGACAATAGTATCTTTAAAAACAGGATTTATTTTGGGGATTTCAGTGCTATCACAGTTATAAGCCGTTAAAAGTCTGTTGATTTCTCCAATACTCTGTTGATTTTTGGTCAGACAGATATAGTACAGTTCATCCTGAACCCGTATTTCAACTCCAACGATCGGTTTGATATGATGATCCTGGCAGAGTTTGTAGAAATCATAAATTCCTGTAATGGTATTGATATCAGTAAGAGCCAGGGTTTTTATATTAAAGTTGACAGCCTGCTTTACCAAATCTTGAATAGAAATGGTACCGTAACGTAGACTATGATAGGAATGGCAGTTCAGAAACATATTGTAATTATTTTAATAAACCGGAAGCTCTTCCAACACTTGAGGCCCCAAACCTATCTTTGATCTTATCCATCGTCTGATACAGTGAGATCAGTTCTTCTGTATCTTCAAAAAGATCCATTTGATGACATCCGTGAACCAGTCCTGTAAATTTGACTCCGACCAGCCTTATTCTCATACGTCTGGTATACACTTTTTTGAATAGTTCTAAAACATACTTGAGCAGTGTGTGGTCAGCCGAGGTGTAAGGAATCCTGCATTGTTTGGTTTCTGTATCAAAATTGGAGTACCGGAGTTTTACAACCACTACTGATACCAGCCATTTTTCTGCTCTGAGCTGATAGCAAAGCTTTTCAACCATTCCGGACAAAATACTTTTGATGCCTTGAATATCTATAGTGTCCTGTGCAAAAGTATCTTCTGTAGAGATGGACTTTCGTTCTGAGTAAGAAATAACAGGAGTTTCATCAATTCCATGTGCTTTTTTCCAGAGCTCATTCCCATTTTTGCCAATCAATTGCTGTAGTACTTCAGCGGGCATTTCAGAAAGGGTTTGAATTGTTCTTATGCCCAACCTTGAAAGCAACTGAAAGGTAACATCTCCCACCATTGGAATTTTTTTAACTGATAGCGGATTCAGAAATGGCCGAATATCAGGTTGCTTTACTTCGAATCTTCCGGATGGTTTGGATTCTCCTGTCCCAATTTTGGATACAGTTTTATTGGTAGACAAAGCAAAGCTTATGGGCAGCCCTGTATTTTTCCGTATAGTTTCAGCTATGTCAACTGTCCACTGATAGCATCCGAAAAATTTATCCATTCCAGAGAGATCAAGATAAAATTCATCAATGCTTGCCTTTTCCAGAACAGGTACTTTTCCCTGTATAATTTCCGTTACCATATGAGACATATTGGAATACATTTCCATATCTCCTTTAATTACTATTGCTTCGGGGCAAAGCCGTAAAGCCATTTTAATGGGCATAGCACTTCTAACTCCGAAAAAACGGGTTTCATAAGAGCAGGAGGCTACTACACCGCGGTCTCCACCTCCGATGATCACAGGCTTTTTCTCCAGTTCGGAATTTTTCAGCCTTTCACAGGAAACAAAGAACGTATCCAGATCCATATGTACAATTGCCCTTTCCATATTGCAAAATTAGATAAATTTTGTATCATTTATTACAAGTTATTAGATATAATTTGTATCATTTTTTAAATTCCAGGTTTAATGGCCTTTTACAATTATTATACTCCTACTACAAGTTGTCGTAATTATCATACAAGCCATGCGATATAAAACTACATGATCTCCAATCCCTTTATTAGTGTGGTATTTTAAATTTGTAGCCATCCTTCAGCTTGAAATTTCAATCGTAATGAAGCAGAAACATGGATGCTGTAAAATCTAAAAATGACTTCAAAATGACATATTTTGAAATTACAGGACCTTTTCGGAAATTAAATTAAAAAAATTAAAATATTTAGGTAAATGAGGAAAAGATATTTATTATCGATTTGTTTGATGAGTGTTTTGTCTTATGGACAGGTGGGAATTAACAATAAAGTTCCCAGATCTACTTTAGATGTAACAGAAAAAACAATAGACGGGAGTCATGCAGAAGGCTTAATGATTCCACGTGAAACAGGGAATGCCCTTAAATTGGCCGATAGTGCCGGAGTATATGGATCGGATCAAGATGCTACATTGATTTTTGTAACTAAAGAAGCAGATTTATCAAAACGTACTGGACAGGTTGAAAAAGTAGATTCACGTGGGTTTTATTTTTTTGATGCAGGAATTAACCGTTGGGTGAAAATTGTGTCGAGCAGCAATACCAATATAGGTCAAATCACACAGTTGCTGTGTTCATCTTCAGCCCATTCAGGAGTTTTGACTTCCGGAACTCCTGCTTCAGGAGTTACAACCCAGATACCTTATAATGGAGGTAATGGAGGTTCGTATAGCAGTTTGAGTTTACCTTCCATCGGAGTAACAGGACTTACTGCCATACTTACTGCAGATTCATTTCAAAACGGAAGCGGTACCCTTAATTTTAGTATTACGGGAACTCCTGCAGCATCAGGGACGGCTACTTTTAATATTAGTCTAGGCGGACAGACCTGCAGCTTTAGCCGTACTGTGAAGGCAGGCAGCTCTTTTGCTGATGATATTGAGGTGATTATTGACGGAAAGATCCGTAGGATGAAAGCGCATAATGTAGGAGCTGATACATCAGAAAATCCCGATATTCCTGGTCAGTCTATTATAGGTGATTATTTTCAATGGGGCAGGAAAGACCCTGTAGCAACAGCTTATACTTCCTCTTCTGCCATTTCAGGTTACAACACGACCAATGCTGCTAACAAATCCTGGAATAAAGGCAGTGAGTCGATACCTCAAAAAAATACCCTGAATGATCCCTGTCCTAGCGGATACAGGGTTCCTACAAGAGCGGAATGGCAGGGATTTATTACTGCCAGTACAACAACCAATATAGGAACATGGGCCTTAAGCGCTACTGATGGTGCTTCCAATTTCAGTGTTGCCAAGGTATTTAAGAATAACGGAAATACGATTACTTTCCCTGGCGGCGGAAATCGTTTCTATGCTACGGGAGCATTGGGTTATCGTGGTAATAATGGAAATTACTGGAGCAGCACAGAGAATGAAGTACTTAACACAGATGCCTATTTTATGTCATTCTTTAAGGATATTGCTCCTGCCAACTATTCACTTAGTCGTCCTTATGGTTTTTCTGTACGCTGTATCTCAGAGTAAATAATAAATAAGGAAAAATGGACTTTGATAAGCCATTAAAATACTGTAAGTAAAATTATGAATATTGTTATTAGGGCTGCTCTATGAGCAGCCTTATTTATAATTTACCATTATATATATAAAGAGCTATGTCAAATCAATTCAAATCAAGCAGCACTTTAATTTCTATGGCTACACAATATTTTTTAATAGATGGGAAAATGAAGGTGAAAATGGTGGATCTATTTAAACTTGATAGATGATGGATTTTGATCAAAATATTTATAAAAATTTTACATACCCTAATCCTTTTTATTCTTATGCCTAGCGGTTTTATATCCTGGTTTTTATTTGTAGTTTAAAAACGATAATTTCTTAGATCAAATACGATAGTGATGTAGTGGATATAATGTATTATGTTCTGTATTTTTATAAAGTATCTTCATTTATGGTTTACATTATTTAAGATACTAGTATTATATAGGTGAAAAAATAAGCTTAGGCTGTTGAAGTGGTTGATGGTGTAAGTATCTTAATATCAGTGTAATAACATTGGTTATTGTATGGTTTTCTTGTGAATAAAGAAAATCATTCCTTAGAATTATTTCGAATGGTAAATATCATCAGTTATCAAGGAGATAAATTACAAAATTAACATTCGAATTTTTGATTTTAATTATCTTCAGATTAACTAGTTTACATACCTTATTATTTATAGAAAAATGTATTAATAGATCCAAATAAAACTAATCATCAAATATTTAACACATGAGAAAAATGTATTTAGTACCAATGTTTTTTCTTGGTAGCTTATTTTATGGACAAGTTTATACTGATACTTCAGAAGGTATTATAATACCTCGTCTAGCGGGTAACATACTTAAAACGGCTGAAGCAAATGGTATTTATTCTAATGCTAAGAATGCCATTCTGGTATATGTTACAGCTCCTCCTGATCCTGATAAACTTACTGGCCAGGTAGAAGGAATAGATGATAAAGGTTTCTACTATTTCGATGCAGCTAGTAATCGATGGATCAAAATTATCTCTACTGATAACACCATAACAGTCTTATCACAGTTGTTATGTTCTTCTTCTTCTAATGTTGGACTCTTGGAAACAGCACGGCCTGCTTCTGGGGTAAGTGTAATTTTACCCTATAGCGGTGGAAATGGAGGCGCGTATTCTGCTTTAAGTATTCCTTCTACTGGTGTTACAAATCTTACTGCAAATCTCTCCCCTGGAAACCTTAGTATTGGTGGTGGCTTTTTAATATTTAACATCAAAGGAACACCTCCTACAACCGGAACGGCTACGTTTAATATTAATCTGGCGGGTAAAACCTGCAGCTTCAGCCTTCCTGTACAACCTCGGACTAGATTTGATGATATAGTAAATGTCTCGATTAATGGTCAGATCCGCCAAATGATGTCCCGAAATCTAGGCGCTAATCCTATCCTGGACCCTGATTTGCCTACACAAGCTATTATGGGGGATTATTATCAATGGGGTAGAAAGGATGCAGTGGCTACATCTTATACGTCTGCTGAAGCTATTTCAGGATGGAATAAAGAAAAAGCACCTGATAAAGCATGGAACAATGGTACAGAAACTGAGCCAATAAAAACGGAGAATGATCCTTGTCCACCAGGCTTCCGTATTCCTACACGACATGAATGGGTGGGATTTAAAGCGAGCAGTACTGCTAGTCAGATTGGAACTTGGACTACATCATCTACAGATGGAGCCAACAATTTTACTGCTGCCATGGTATTCTCCAACAATGGAAACACCTTAACTCTACCTACTACAGGATACCGATTCTATAATACAGGAGCATTAACAAATCGAGCTTATAACGGCAATTATTGGAGTAGTACGGAGTACGCCAATTCAAACGCGTACAATTTTTCCTTTAGCAGTACAATTAATCCAGAGAACAACGGAAACCGTGCAAATGGCGTGTCGGTACGCTGTATTTCAGAGTAAAATATTATAATATATTGCTTTTTAAATAACTTCTAGAAACCAATGCAGCAAATATTATTTATTGTATTTTCTAAGTTTGTTATGCCTGTTAGTTATTCTCGCTTTTTTTCAATAGTAAACTAGATGTACTCATTATTTAATATGTGATTCAAATAGTTTTAATTTTATGCTATAGTCTATATAAAACTATATTGTTTTTCTGGGAGGAAAAATATAATTACTTTATGTTTGTAATGTACAATCAAGAGATTATTTAAGATATCATTCATTATTAGATTATCTCAGAAATCCGTGTAACACGAATTAACTGTACTATTCAATCAGTGTCCCCCTATGGTAATATACTGATGTATTAGCAAGAAAAATTATTTAACATAGAAGCTAATTTATGTTAGATTAATTATAATATCCAATACAACAAAAATCATTTTTGATACTGTTGTTTTATTCTATTATCACTAATGAGAGAGATATAATATTTTTTCTCCTCTTGCAAATACAGTACAATATGAAAAAGCAAAAATTACCTCTGCTGCTATACGCAGTTTTATTATTTCTGTCAAATGATTTGTTTTCTCAGAATAATGAAGATCTGATAAAAAGCTATATTTCAAGAAATAAACTTAAAGAGTTTAGAAAGATTGACCTCACCAACTTCACTATTGAGAATATTGACCGATCAGAGTCCTTAAATGGAAGTATTGTTAAATTCCAGCAAGTTTATAATGGAATTCCTGTATATAGATCTGGTGGAACGGCTTTCATAAGAGACAATAATATACTTTATTATACTGATAACTTTATTAAAGACTATCAAGGAATTGTCTCTGAACACCGAAAAATTACTGACAAAAAATTTATTTTACAAACATTAGCTGATTTCTTTAAGAAACCAGAAATCAGAAATTATGCCCTGTTTGGTTTTTATGATTCCAGTTCTGGTAGTAGTAATATAGTAAGAGAAAGGCAGGTGTATGCAATACATAATGATGTTCTTATCGTTTGTCATGAAATATTAATTTCTGAGCCAGAAACTTCTAATTACTGGAATATATTAATGGATGCAGATAGCGGTAATATCATTAGTAAGGTCAATTTGGCATCCTATTGTAATTTCACCACAAATACATATTCCCATGATTTTGCAAACCGTAAAAATAACTCTTCTATTTTTATTGGCACACAATATCAGCCGTCCAGTTTATTATGGACCTCAGATCATGCTTCTTATAACGTATTTAAATTACCTGTAGAGGCACCTACTTTTGGTAACAGAATGTTGGTCAATGATCCCTGGATTCCTACTGCCTCGCCAGAAGGATGGCATTCCGATGGTACCAATCATTATACGATTACTAGAGGAAACAATGTGTATGCTTATATTCGTAATGAAATTGCTGACTATTCGCCAGATGGAGGAACTTTAAGAACTTTTGACTATCCATTTAATATAGATGGGACTTCTTTGTATAATCGTGATGCTGCCATTACTAACTTATTTTATATCAATAATAAAGTTCATGATATTTTTTACCAGCTTGGTTTTACGGAGTCAGCAAGGAATTTTCAGCAAAATAATTTTAATAATGGAGGAATTGGAAATGACTATGTATTGGCAGAAGCACAAAATGATCAAGGTACGAACAATGCTGTTTTTTTTCCTACTCCTGAAGGGATTAACCCCACTATGAAAATGTTTTTATGGTCTCCTATTAAAAGGTTATATTATAATACACCTCCTCAGGCAACAACAAGGAAGCCGATAGCCAAAGCTGCCTCTTTTGGATCTGTTTTAAATAGTACAGGAGTTACCGAGGATGTTCAGTTAGTTACTGGAGCTTCCAATGCTTGCACAGTATTATCTGCCGGTTCACTTACCAATAAAATTGCATTGGTAAAAGGGTTAACGATGTCAGAACTTCAGCAAAATCCTCCCTGTACATTTACCACTAAAGTAAAAAATATACAAAATGCAGGTGCGAAAGGTGTCATAATATATGAAGATACCATGTTAGAGAATATGGCCCCTATAGGGAATGATAGTACAATAATAATACCCTCAGTATTAATAAGGAACTCTGAAGGAGAGTATATTAAAAATTTGTTGCAAGCCGGAACAACCGTCAATATAACTTTAAAAAGTGGTCCGGGAGACACTGCTCCGGATGGTAGCTTTGATAGTGGAATCATGATTCACGAATTTGGTCATGGAGTTTCAAACAGGTTAACTGGTTCGGGATATAATTGTTTAGAAACAATTGAAAGTCAGGAACAAATGGGAGAGGGATGGTCAGATTTTTTTGCTTTGATGCTAACCAATACACAGAACAGCAGTGAATCAATTCCACGAGGTTTAGGAACCTATATAATCGGAGAGCCAACTACAGGCAATGGAGGTCGTCTCTCCAGATATTCTCCAGATTTTGCCATTAATAATTATACTTATGGAGATACCAATGGCATGGCGGATGAACATTCCATAGGTTTTGTTTGGGCAACAATGCTTTGGGATCTTCATTGGAAATATGTAGAAAAATATGGATATTCAGCCGATCTTATAGCCAATACGACCAATGGTAGTACAAAAGTTATGCAGCTTGTCATAGATGCTCTCAAACTTCAGGCCTGCAATCCGACATTTATTGATGGAAGAGATGCAATTCTTGCTGCTGAACAGGCATCCACAGGTGGGATAGATAAGTGTATGATCTGGAAAGCTTTTGCTAAAAGAGGTTTAGGAGTCAACGCTTCTGCAGGAAGTAAAACAGATATTAATGATCAGACTGAGGATTTTACTGTTCCCTCTGTGTGTAATTCATTAGATTCAAAAGAAGTAAATATAAATAGTGCTGAAGTTACACTTTATCCTAATCCTGCTAAAAATGAATTCTTTATCAATTTTTCCGACCATATATTAGGAAAGATCGGTATTGAAATTTATGATATGTCAGGTAAATTGATCTATACTGAAAATAAAGTACCACCAGATACAAAGAAGGCGATATCTACAATGGGTTGGGAAAATGGTACTTATATGATTACTATAAAGGGATTGGGCATTGAGATTGTACTTAAGGTTGTAGTGAATAAGTAAATTATTGCGACAATTTATTGAAGTATTAAAAACAGGGGATCAGATGGCATTTGGTTTCCTGTTTATTATTTGGTTATCTGTTACGTACAACTTTAAAATGTTATTATGAAGTTAATTCTACAATAACCCCTTAAAATGTAATCTTTGAGGTGTTCCCTATAAGCAGGTAGTCGGTCAGTTTTATTTTAAATGAGAATTTATATCATTCCATAGCATTAGCTGTAGGCTTTGTTCCCTATTAAGAAGATTGACCTCTTTCAAACAAATTAACTATACATTTTGTATGTAAAATCAAAATTATGGTTGAGCTTTCCGACTGAGATACATGTTTTTTTGTTTTCACAGGTTGTAGTTTAATTAATGTTGGCACCTCTTGATTCAAGCGACTGAATTAATGCATTGAGTTTATAGTAGTGATAAAACTACTTGATATTAGTGATAATACTATTGATATTCAGTTATATATGAGGAAATATCTATTTACATTTGTCATGTCTCTTTAAAGAATTTTCTACATTATTGTTTCATACTGTAGATATTTATGTTTTTAATGATCCGGCATGGCCACACAATTGCCGGATCTCTTTTATATCATAGCAATAGTGCTAGTATTTCAGATTAAGATATAGTCTTACAATTATGTTGATTTATTATCTCTTAATATTGAAATGACAGTGAAAATTTTCAAAACAATATAAAACCACAGCACATGAAAAAACATTTATTATTCTCAACTTTGATTCTTTCTGGTTTGTCTTTTGCTCAAGTGCAATTGAAAAACACAAGGTTTGGCCTTACTGCAGGTGCGAACTATTCAAGGGTAGCCAATGCCCATAATCCCTCCGGTGCAAGATATACTTTTCAAGGAGGAGCTTTGGCAATGATACCGATGGGTAAAACTAATCAATTCTTTATCCAACCGGAAGTGTTATATTATGGGGCGGGAGAAACCGGGAAAGATAAAGATGCCAAAGGAAAAGATGGTTATGATGCGGTATATGCTAATAATTATCTAAGTGTACCTCTTTATTTCAAAGGATACTTTTCAGAATCCGAATCTGAATTCTTTGGATTAATAGGTCCTAGATTTAATTTTTTAGTCAATCAGAATGTAAAAAATACTCCTGTAGGAAGACCTTATTACAATCCTGATGTTACTGATCCAAAACAGCCTTCAGGTGTAAATGGTAAAGCTAAGAGTTTCAACTGGGGACTTGGACTAGGAGTAGGATATAGTTACAAGCGGCAAGTTGAATTGGCTTTAAGGTACGATTTAGGATTCTCAGATACATATCCAGGCCTTGTAAATGAAATTGGAGGTAATGATAGTAAAAAGTCAGAACAGGTGATAGCCTTAACTTTAAATTATATATTCAAATAGATAATTTTCAAAATATAGAAAATCCCGGAGAAAGAAGTTCTCCGGGATTTTTATGCAATATAAAATACCTGCGCTTAGATTTGTAGCAAAAATTTTACTTTCAATTATCTATAACGGACGAATTGTAAGATAGCTTTAAAAACAAAATGAGCTGTCTCATTTTTGAGACAGCTCCATCTGTAATTAAAATAAAACTTATGTATAAATACGTCAATTATAGGGAGTTAAAAAGCGCGGCAATGGGAATGATGATATGCATTGCCGCCACATAGTTAAAAAAAATAACTTAAAAAACACTTTAAAAAGGATATTAGATGGCGCGAACCATTCCGAATATATATGTTCGTTTATTAATTTCATGGTTATATAAATAATATAAATTTTAAACCGATTTATCAAAATTCATGTCGGTACACTGTGAATACATAAAGCATATGTTCTAGACTATGTACAGCAACCCGAATGTTGAGATAATTTTATCGAGATTTCTATCAATGTAATACTTAACTTACATTTCAATATTTCTTTGATCAGTTTGATCGGCTTCTCTGAAAGTGATCATATACAAAATTACATTCTTATCACTTAGGTAACTATAAACTAACAGTCGTATTATCACTATTTAAATGTAGTTTTTTCACTAGCACACAACGTTCTTTAGGGATCATACAAAAGCTTTCAAGGGGATGTCTTATAGATATTTTTCTTGATGTATTGCAATATAAAACTACACAGTATTGGTAATCAGTATGATATGAGTGTGTTAATTTTACACTTGAAAAAGAATACTTATTACCATTATTTCTTATTTGTAAACAAATGGTAAATATATATTGAAGAAAATGAAGCTTGTATCATGACTAAAAATATAAAGATTCTTCTTTTCATTACACTAATAATCATTAAGACATAGCTATCAAAAGATAATTAAAGTATCTGTTATTCAGGAGAGGTAATATGTAATTAATATTCTTATTATGATGAAGAAAGAATTTTTATTAAAACTGACTCCCTATCAGGAAGTTTTTTATGACAATTGGAAGTTAAATCCTTTGAAAGGTGATCCTCACATTATTTTAGATCAGACCTTCTCAGGAACTATTGATATAGAAAGGCTCAATATAAGTCTGGTAAGATTTGTTAATCATAATTTATTGGTTAATAGTAATATAGTTAAGGTGGATGGAGAATTGTTTTGGAAAAGCAAGGTGCAGTTGTCTGATACGACTCCGCTGCTCGTATCTCTCCCTAATCAGACTGATTATGAAGAGCTTTTAAAGCTTGTACTAAAGCCATTTGACCTTGAAAATGATCTACTGTCAAGATTTTATATTATTAAACAGGATGATGGAAAATATAGAATAATCTATGTGTTTTCCAGCATTCTTATTGATCGGCTGACAGATAATTTTCTTCATAGTGAATTGAGTAAATATTATAATAATAGCAGTTATGACAATCCAGTAAGCCTTTTCGAGCAGGCACATTTACTTAATGAAATGAATAAGGAGGTAAGGACTATATTGAATAATGGAAAGGAGGTAATTGCTGATTTTTGGAAAAGACATTTAACAAGCATTGAAAATCCGGGTTTCAAGTTTCTAGAAGTGTATAATAAGTCTGTAAGTGATTATAGTTCATTCAATGAAATAAACTTTGAATTTTCCAAAGAAATACTTTCCAAAACAAATTTGTTAACGGAAACTTATAAACTGACTCCTTATGCCTATGGACAGCTAGTACTTGCTATTTTACTCCATCGAATATCAGAGGTTAATCATCTGATTATTAATTACCCGGTAAGTATTAAGAAACAGCAAAACTATATTTTAGGCTCACATGTTAATACTACTGTTAAAGGATATTATTTTTCTTCTGATAGCAGACTTAAGGATCTGATTAAGCAAAATATGGAGTACCTCGATAGTTTATGGAACACCAAAGCGGATTACTTGCCTATATTGGATCTTATGAAGTACGCTCCAAGACCTGATATTCTGGAGTTTAATTTTTCTCAGACTAGCTTCAAGGACCTTTTTATTGATTATCATGGAATTGCTGATATAACAGTTAATGATGAATTAAGTTTAAATGCAGTTGACATGATTTCTATGGAACAGGAAGTTAAAAATGAAATACTTTACTTTAAGATAATATATAATAGCTCTCAACTTAATCCCGAATTGATTATAAACTTTATAGAGCTTTATAAAAATCTGTTTATCTGTATTCTGGATGATTTATTGGATAATAAAACCAATCGATTAATTTCTGATTACCATTTATTGAATTATGAAATGCATCACCGAGTAGTTTCTTCCCAGAATGATACGATTAAATATTATGATAAGGAGGCTACGATTCATGGATTATTTGAGGAACAAGCGCTTTGGACTCCTGAGCATACGGCATTGGTATCTGGAGATGTACGTCTTTCTTACCGAGATCTTAATGAAAAGGCTAACCAGCTTGCCCATTATCTGATCCAGCATTATGATATCCGTCCTGATGAACTGATCCCTATTTGCTTTAATCGTTCAGAAAAGATGCTGATAGGTATTTTAGGTATTTTAAAAGCAGGCGGAGCTTATGTTCCTCTTGATCCTGGTTACCCTGTAGAGAGGCTGGGTCATATCCTGAATGATACAGGGGCCCGTCTTATTCTTGCGGAAGAGCAGACTGTGTCTAAGCTGCATGAATATGTTTCAGCAATCGCTAAGAAAGGACCTGCGATTTTAAATTTGGATGATGCAGATGCAGCAGACGGAATCCAAAAATATTTTAGAAAAAATCCTGTCACCGAAGTAAGATCCAACCATCTGGCTTATGTTATTTATACCAGTGGAACAACAGGTATGCCTAAAGGTGTGATGATTGAGCATAGTGGGGTAGTGAATCTTGTAAGTTTTATGACGCGGTCCCACCGCTTTAATGAATATACAAATGTGGGCTGTTATTCGAATTATGTTTTTGATGCTTTTGTCAATGAGGTATTTCCTGTGCTTTGCCACGGTAATACGCTTTGGTTATTCAGTAATGAACAGAGGACCTCTGTAGCGGATCTTAACCATTATATAAAAGCAAATGGCATCGAGGTGTCATTCATTCCACCTGTATTATTGAAGGATCTTCTTGTTGATACGGAATTAAAATTGATTTTCGCCGGCGGAGAGAGCTTTCCTGATATTGACAGGAGCTGCTATAAGGATATTATTTTCCTTAATGAATATGGTCCTACAGAAACAACGGTATGTGCGACCGTTCATCATTATGATGAAGAAGGTAATCCTCTTAATATCGGGCGCCCTATTGATAATGTTTCGGTCTATGTTCTGGACTCTTATTTACGTCCTGTTCCTATTGGAGCAGTCGGAGAGCTGTATGTAGGAGGAGTTGGAGTATCAAGAGGATATTTAAATCTTCCTGAGCTTACTGCAGAGCGCTTTTTGGCTAATCCCTTTCAGACTGAAGAAGAACAAGTATTAGGTTATAATGGACGGATTTATAAAACCGGTGACCTTGTGCGTATCCTTCCAAATGGGGATCTGGAATATCTGGGGCGTAACGACTCACAGATCAAGATTCGTGGTTACCGTATTGAGCAAGGAGAGATTGAGACAGCTCTTCTTGGGTTGAATGGCATTCGTCAGGCGGTAGTGGAGTGCAGGGAGAACAGTATGGGATTAAAATACCTTGCTGCTTATTATGTTTCAGAGAATCCGCTTGACTCCGGAGATATTTCAGTGTTATTATCGGAAGTTCTTCCTGATTATATGGTTCCTTCGGCTTATGTTCATTTGAAAGCATTACCAGTTACTATTAATGGGAAAATAGACAGAAAGGCATTACCAGAACCTTTATTTACAGGTGAAACAGAATATGTAAGTCCTCAGACGCCTTTACAGGAGCAGCTGGTGGAGATTTACGGAGAAGTATTAGGTTTAGACGCAGATCATATCAGTATCCATGATGATTTTTTCCGATTGGGAGGGAATAGTATTATGGCTATTAAACTGGTCAATAAAATTTATCAGCGAACAGGGATACAGGCTACGGGAGGAGTTGTATTCAACCATAAAAGTATTGCAGGTTTATCACGAGCCCTTGAAGGTTTGCCGGAATTTGCTGTTGAAGAGATCAGTCCAGTTATTGTAAAGCATACCAGGGAGCAGTACTTGTCCTTTGGTCAGGAAAGATTATGGTTTATTGAAAACTATGAAGGAGGAAGCCATGTCTATAATATTCCTATGGTGTTGCGTTTGGATAATGAAACGAATATCAATTTTTTACAGGAGGCGTTCCATATGCTTCTTGACAGACATGAAGTTCTTCGAACCCTTATTTTGACTGATCCTAATGGAGGAGGATACCAGTATGTGAGTGATCAGTCTTTGGAATTAACTTTGGTAGAGATCGGAAGCTTTGAAGATTTTATGCAGGTGATCAGTGGGGAACTGAATGAAAGGTTTAATCTTCAGGAAGACTTGCCGATAAGAGTAAAAGTACTGGATTATGAAGGTGACTATTATTTGTCTGTAGTCATTCATCATATTGCGTTTGATGGATGGTCTATAGAAATTTTTTTACGCGAGTTGAACAGTATTTATCAATCTCTTGTTTTAGGTGTTCTTCCTACGCTTCCTTCTTTACCATTTCAATATAAAGATTTTGCCTTATGGCATCGAAAATATGTAACCGAAAAGGTTTTAGACAAGCAGCTGGAATATTGGCTGTGTGAGCTTTCTGAATTTGAAACATTGAATCTTCCATTAGATTTTCAAAGGCCTTCCCGAATGAGCTACGAAGGAGAGACCCTATATTTCAGTATTTCTCCTGAAACAAGTTCCCAACTAAGATCCATGTCTAAAGATTTAGGAGTTAGTTTATACAGTTTGATGCTCAGTGGTTATTATCTGGTGCTGGCTTCATATAGTGGCCAGGATGATCTTATTGTCGGTACTCCGGTTGCTAACCGTCATTATCCGGGGCTGGAGAATATGATTGGCTTTTTTGTCAATACGTTGGTTCTTCGCCAAAAATTGGATTTTAACGCAAGTATTCGCGACTTTATCAATGATGTATCCGCTGGTGTTTTAAGAGGTCAGATTCATCAGGATCTGCCTTTTGAGAAATTAGTAAATGCTCTTAACATTGAACCTGATTCCTCTCGTCATCCTGTATTTCAGGTGATGTTCGGATTTCAGGGTGGGGATTCCGGAGCGAAAGAAACAGATGGTAAAGATTGTTTTTTTCATCCTTACAACAGAGGGATACAGAATGAAACTTCTAAGTTTGATCTGACTATGATGATTGATGATCAGGGAGAAGAGCTTTGTGGAACATTTAACTTTGCAACATCTCTGTTCAAAGATTCTACAATTAAACATATGATCAGCACATATCAGTATATTCTAGAGCAGTTTTCTACTTTGTTTCAGCGGGGATCTTCTGAGGTTAAACTTAGTGAGCTACGCTGGATTAATTCAGCAATGCCCGGTCTTCATGGGATATGTTCAGATTATGACAAAGCCGTTACCCTTCATGGCTTATTTGAAGAACAGGCTTTCAGAACTCCTGATCTTACAGCGCTGGTATTTGGAGATGTACGTCTTTCTTACCGAGATCTTAATGAAAAGGCTAACCAGCTTGCCCATTATCTGATCCAGCATTATGATATCCGTCCTGATGAACTGATCCCTATTTGTTTTAACCGTTCAGAAAAGATGCTGATAGGTATTCTAGGTATTTTAAAAGCAGGCGGAGCTTATGTTCCTCTTGATCCTGGTTACCCTGTAGAGAGGCTGGGGCATATCCTGAATGATACAGGGGCTCGTCTTATTCTTGCGGATAAGCAGACCGTGTCTAAGCTGCATGAATATGTTTCAGCAATTGCTAAGAATGGACCCGTTATTTTGAATCTGGATGATGCAGAGGCAGCAGCTGGAATTCAAAGGTGTTTCAGAGAAGATCCTGTTACCGCAGTAAGACCCGACCATCTGGCTTATGTTATTTATACCAGTGGAACAACAGGTAGGCCTAAAGGTGTAATGATTGAACATAATGGGGTTGTGAATTTAATAGAACAGCAGGCCTCAATATTGGATCTGGAGGAAACATTATATCGATCAGAACAGAAAAATTTACTCTGGTATGCTGATTATGTCTTTGATGCACATGTTTGGGAAGTATATTCGGTATTTGCACTCGGACATATCTTGCATGTTTTGCCAAACGAATCGAGAACAGATTTGGAGATATTGCAGAAATATATTATTCAGCATGATATTAAAGTTGCTACGATTCCTCCAGCTTTATTGGATAAAGAATCAATTTTACCATTAGAGAAAATTATTGTTGCCGGAGATACTACTAATTCTGAAATCATGGAATGCTACAGAAAATATGGAATTGACGTGATTAATGCTTATGGTCCTACAGAAACAACAGTATGTGCTACCTATCATCATTATTGCGAAGATGGTAATTCTCTCAATATTGGCCGTCCGATTGGTAATACTTCAGCATATGTTCTTGATTTCTATTTGCGTGCCGTTCCCATTGGCGCAATCGGAGAGCTGTATATTGGTGGAGTAGGTCTATCCCGGGGGTATCTAAATCGTCCCGAGCTTACTGCAGAACGCTTTTTAGTAAACCCTTTTCAGACTGAAGAGGAAAAAGCATCAAATTATAATGGGAGGATCTATAAAACGGGAGATCTCGTTCGTCTTCTTCCAAATGGTGATCTGGAATATATGGGTCGTAACGATTCTCAGTTAAAGATTCGTGGCTACCGTATTGAGCCTGGTGAGATTGAGGCGGTTCTTGTTGGGTTAAGTGGTATCCACAAAGCTGTGGTGATGTGCAGGGAAAGCAGTCTGGGGTTAAAATATCTTACTGCTTATTATGTGTCGGATGTTCCGTTTGAGTCTGCTGATATTTCAGCTTTGTTATCAGAAATACTTCCGGATTATATGGTTCCTTCGGTTTATGTGCATTTGAATGAACTTCCGCTGACAATAAATGGAAAGCTGGACAGAAAATCATTACCGGAACCTTTGTTTACTGGGGAAACGGAATATGTTGCGGCCAGGACCTGGATAGAGGAGCAACTTGTGTGGATTTATGGAGAAATCCTGGATCTCGATCCTGATCATATCAGCATCTATGATGATTTTTTCCGATTAGGAGGTAACAGTATTATGGCTATTAAGCTGATTGCTAAAATTCGACAGGATTTGGATATGCAGGTTAATGTATCAGCCGTATTTGATAATAAAAGTATTGTCGAACTGGCCACTGTACTTGAAAACTTTACTACTGAAACTATTTGCATAGATCGGGCAGACGTTCGATACGCGGAAGATCAGCTTTTGTCATTTTCTCAGGAAGGATTGTGGTTTATAGATCAATACAAAGGAGGAAACAATTCATATAATATACCGCTTGTGTGCCGTATAGATAAAAGTGTAAATATTTCCATTTTGGCTGAATCTCTGGCAAGTGTTATGCAAAGACATGAAATTCTTCGAAGTCTGATCTTAACCAGCAATGAGGGGATAGGTTATCAACAGGTTACAGATCCTTACTTAGAATTGACTGTTCAGGAGGTAAGCAGTTTTGATGCTCTGGAAACGGAATTAAGTAAAGAAGCAAAGAGAATATTTTGCTTGTCAGAAGAAATTCCTCTTTCTATACGTGTTTTTTCAATGGATGATCATTGCTATCTGTCTATAGTATTTCACCATATTGCTTTTGACGGGTGGTCGGTAGAAATTTTCTTACATGAGCTTTATGTTATTTATCAAGCATTATTTTCAGGTTATCAATATGAGCTTCCAACATTGGAGTTTCAATATAAAGACTATGCGTTATGGCAGCGAAAGTATCTTAATAATACAACTTTAAAAAAGCAGCTTGAATACTGGCAGTCTTATCTAAAGGTTTTTGAAACTTTGAACCTGCCTTTGGATTTTAAACGACCGTCGGAAATCTCATATGAAGGATGTACTATTTCATTTATAATACCTTCACAGATCAGTTCTGATTTAAGATCTTTAGCAAAAAAGCTTGGAGTCAGTTTATATAGTGTGATGCTCAGCGGATATTATCTAATGCTATCTTCTTATTCCGGACAGGATGATATTGTTGTGGGAACACCATTTACCAATCGTCATTATCAGGGACTTGAGAACATGATAGGATTGTTTGTTAATACACTAGTTCTTCGTGAAACAATTGACTATAATACAGATGTCAGATCATTTATCAAAAAAGTTTCTGCTTCAGTTTTAGGTGCACAAGCCAATCAGGACCTTCCTTTTGAAAAACTCGTTAACGCACTTGATATTGCACAAGATTCATCACGTCATCCTATCTTTCAGGTGATGTTCGGTTTTGAAAGCTTTAGCAAGACTCCGGGTAATGTATTTAAAGGAAATTCCTTTCTTCATCCTTTTGAAGGCAGGGTTTCTTATGATATGGCTAAATTTGATATTACGACTATGATTGATGATACTGATGACGTTTTATCCGGAACATTTAACTATGCAAGTTGTCTTTATGCGGAATCAACAATAGAAAGGATGAAATCTGCTTATCTTTATTTTCTAAAACAGATCTCGGCATTACATCTTTCCGGAGAATCGGAAATAAAGCTTTCTGAACTTCATCTATCGGAGACGGAAGATTTTAATTGGCTTTCTGATTGCAATGGAACCTATTCTGTTTATAATAGAGAAGCCACCATTCACAGTTTATTTGAAAGACAGGTGTGCCGAACTCCCAACCAAACAGCACTGTTTTATCAGGGAATAAAATTAACATACCAAGAGCTTAATGAAAGGTCGAATCGTCTGGCTCATTATTTACTTGAAAAATATAAAATAAAACCTGACGAACTTATCCCCTTATGCTTAAGTCGTTCAGAGCAAATGCTCATTGGTCTTCTCGCTGTACTGAAAGCAGGAGGAGCATTTGTTCCTTTGGATCCCAGCTTTCCATCAGAAAGAAGGAAGCATATTCTGCCGGATACCGGAGCTCGTTTGATCATTACTGAATCTGCTTCTGTAAGTAAACTTGGATATGAGGTATCGGATATTATCTGTCTTGATGATGAAAAGATGATTAAAGAACTTAGCAGTTGTAGAACTGATAATCCTGAAACTGATGTAAAATCCAGTAATTTAGCGTACGTCATTTATACCAGTGGAACAACAGGTAAGCCTAAAGGCGTAATGATTGAGCATACGAGTGTTGTCAACCTTACAGAAGAAATACGAGGAATATATAACTTTTGTGAAACGGGAAAATTTAGTGCCTATACTTCTTATGTATTTGATGTTTCTGTTTCTGAGTTTTTTAGTGCATTGTTATACGGCAATGAATTGCACCTATTGGACGAACATACTAAAAAAGATATTAATCTGGTTAAGGAATATCTTTTAACTCATGATATTACCCATGCTTATCTTCCTCCCGTAATGCTTTCTTTACTGCCTCGCTGTGATTTTCCTTCTTTACAGACTTTGATGTATGCAGGTGAACCAGGGGATGAAGAAACGGTGAAGTACTGGTCCCTTTATAAGAACGTATATAATTTATATGGTCCTACTGAAGCTACTATTTATGCCACCTATAAACAAATACGACATCATGATAGTAATCCTCTTAATATTGGGATACCTCTAGGTAATACTTCAGTGTATGTTCTGGATTCCTATTTGCGTCAAGTTCCTATTGGAGCTGTCGGAGAGCTATATATAGGCGGAGTTGGAGTATCAAGGGGATATTTAAATCTTACTGAGCTTACTACAGAGCGTTTTTTAGCTAATCCCTTTCAGACTGAGAAGGAAAAAGCATCAGGTTATAATGGACGGATTTACAAAACTGGCGACCTTGTGCGCATACTTCCAAACGGTGATCTGGAATATCTGGGGCGTAACGACTCACAGATCAAGATTCGTGGTTACCGGATTGAGCCAGGAGAGATTGAGGCTGCTCTTCTTGCATTGAATGGTATCCGCCAGGCAGTAGTAGTGTGTAGAGTGAACAAAATGGGTTTAAAATACCTTGTTGCTTACTATGTTTCAGAGAATCCGCTTGACTCCAGAGATATTTCAGTGTTATTATCTGAAGTGCTTCCTAATTTTATGGTTCCTTCAGCTTATGTTCATTTGAAAACTTTACCTGTTACTATCAATGGAAAATTGGATAAAAATTCATTACCTGAACCTTTATTTACAGGTGAAACAGAATATGTAAGTCCTCAAACGCCTTTACAGGAGCAGCTGGTGGAGATTTACGGAGAAGTATTAGGTTTAGACGCAGATCATATCAGTATCCATGATGATTTTTTCCGATTGGGAGGGAATAGTATTATGGTTATTAAACTGGTCAATAAAATTTATCAGCGAACAGGGATACGGGCTACGGGAGGGATGGTTTTCAATCATAAAAGTATTGCAGGTTTATCACGAGCCCTTGAAGGTTTGCCGGAATTTGCTGTTGAAGAGATCAGTCCAGTTATTGTAAAGCATACTAGCGAGCAGTACTTGTCCTTTGGTCAGGAAAGATTATGGTTTATTGAAAACTATGAAGGAGGAAGCCATGCCTATAATATTCCTATGGTTTTCCGACTGGATAAGAGAGTAACTCTCCGTTTTTTAGAGAAGACTTTCCATATGCTTCTTGACAGACATGAAATTCTACGTACTCTTATTTTGACAGATCCTGATGGATCAGGATATCAGTATGTAAGTGATCAGTCTTTGGAATTAACTTTGGTAGAGATAGGAAGCTTTGAAGATTTTAGGGAGATGCTTAGCGAAGATATGAATGAAAGGTTTAATCTTCGGGAAGACTTGCCGATAAGAGTAAAAGTACTAAATTATGAAGACGACTATTATTTGTCTGTGGTGTTTCACCATATAGCTTTTGATGGTTGGTCAATGGAAATATTTTTAGCTGAATTAAACAGTATTTGTCAATCTCTTGTTTTAGGTGTTCTTCCTACGCTTCCTTCTTTGCCATTTCAATATAAAGACTTTGCCTTATGGCATCGAAAATATGTAACCGAAAAGGTTTTAGACAAGCAGCTGGAATATTGGTTGGATGAGCTTTCTGAATTTGAAACGCTGAATCTTCCATTAGATTTTCAACGACCTTCCCGAACGAGTTATGAAGGAAAAAATCTATATTTCAGTCTTTCATCCAAAACGAGTTCACGGTTAAGATCCATGTCGAAGGATTTAGGAGTCAGTTTATACAGTTTGATGCTCAGTGGTTATTACTTGATGCTAGCTTCATATAGTGGCCAGGATGATCTTATTGTCGGTACTCCGGTTGCTAACCGTCATTATCCGGGGCTGGAGAATATGATTGGCTTTTTTGTGAATACATTGGTTCTTCGCCAAAAATTGGATTTTAACGCAAGTATTCGCGACTTTATCAATGATGTATCTGCTGGTGTTTTGAGAGGTCAGATGTATCAGGATCTGCCTTTTGAAAAATTGGTAGATGCTCTTAATGTTGAGCCTGATTCCTCTCGTCATCCTGTATTTCAGGTGATGTTCGGGTTGAAATTTTTTGAATCGGGAAATAAAAGGTGGTATGGTGAAGATTGTTATTTCCACCCTTTTAATAGTGGGATACAGGATGAAACCTCTAAGTTTGATCTGACCACAATTATTGACAATCAGGGAGAAGAGCTGTGTGGAACATTTAACTTTTCAAAATCTCTGTTCAAAGATTCTACGATTGAGGATATGATCAACACATATCAGTATATTCTGGAGCAATTTTCTAGTTTGTTCCAGCGAGGATCTTCCGAGGTTAAACTTAGTGAGCTTCGCTGGATTAAAGAAGGGGATGGAGCAGTATCAGGTCAACATGGAAAATATTCAGGATATGACAGGGAGGCTACCCTTCATGGCTTATTTGAAGAACAGGCTTTCAGAACTCCTGATCTTACAGCGCTGGTATCTGGAGATGTACGTCTTTCTTACCGAGATCTTAATGAAAAGGCTAACCAGCTTGCCCATTATCTGATCCAGCATTATGATATCCGTCCTGATGAACTGATCCCTATTTGTTTTAACCGTTCAGAAAAGATGCTGATAGGTATTTTAGGTATTTTAAAAGCAGGCGGAGCTTATGTTCCTCTTGATCCTGGTTACCCTGTAGAGAGGCTGGGTCATATCCTGAATGATACAGGGGCCCGTCTTATTCTTGCGGAAGAGCAGACTGTGTCTAAGCTGCATGAATATGTTTCAGCAATCGCTAAGAAAGGACCTGCGATTTTAAATTTGGATGATGCAGATGCAGCAGACGGAATCCAAAAATATTTTAGAAAAAATCCTGTCACCGAAGTAAGATCCAACCATCTGGCTTATGTTATTTATACCAGTGGAACAACAGGTATGCCTAAAGGTGTGATGATTGAGCATAGTGGGGTAGTGAATCTTGTAAGTTTTATGACGCGGTCCCACCGCTTTAATGAATATACAAATGTGGGCTGTTATTCGAATTATGTTTTTGATGCTTTTGTCAATGAGGTATTTCCTGTGCTTTGCCACGGTAATACGCTTTGGTTATTCAGTAATGAACAGAGGACCTCTGTAGCGGATCTTAACCATTATATAAAAGCAAATGGCATCGAGGTGTCATTCATTCCACCTGTATTATTGAAGGATCTTCTTGTTGATACGGAATTAAAATTGATTTTCGCCGGCGGAGAGAGCTTTCCTGATATTGACAGGAGCTGCTATAAGGATATTATTTTCCTTAATGAATATGGTCCTACAGAAACAACGGTATGTGCGACCGTTCATCATTATGATGAAGAAGGTAATCCTCTTAATATCGGGCGCCCTATTGATAATGTTTCGGTCTATGTTCTGGACTCTTATTTACGTCCTGTTCCTATTGGAGCAGTCGGAGAGCTGTATGTAGGAGGAGTTGGAGTATCAAGAGGATATTTAAATCTTCCTGAGCTTACTGCAGAGCGCTTTTTGGCTAATCCCTTTCAGACTGAAGAAGAACAAGTATTAGGTTATAATGGACGGATTTATAAAACCGGTGACCTTGTGCGTATCCTTCCAAATGGGGATCTGGAATATCTGGGGCGTAACGACTCACAGATCAAGATTCGTGGTTACCGTATTGAGCAAGGAGAGATTGAGACAGCTCTTCTTGGGTTGAATGGCATTCGTCAGGCGGTAGTGGAGTGCAGGGAGAACAGTATGGGATTAAAATACCTTGCTGCTTATTATGTTTCAGAGAATCCGCTTGACTCCGGAGATATTTCAGTGTTATTATCGGAAGTTCTTCCTGATTATATGGTTCCTTCGGCTTATGTTCATTTGAAAGCATTACCAGTTACTATTAATGGGAAAATAGACAGAAAGGCATTACCAGAACCTTTATTTACAGGTGAAACAGAATATGTAAGTCCTCAGACGCCTTTACAGGAGCAGCTGGTGGAGATTTACGGAGAAGTATTAGGTTTAGACGCAGATCATATCAGTATCCATGATGATTTTTTCCGATTGGGAGGGAATAGTATTATGGCTATTAAACTGGTCAATAAAATTTATCAGCGAACAGGGATACAACCTAAGGTTATCGATGTTTTTAATGAAAAGACGATTAACAAATTAAGTTGGGTTATCAATCACTATGAACCTGAATATAAAGCGGTCATTGCTTTAAACCATGTTACTGATAAACCCAGAGCTTTTATGATCCATCCGGGTGGAGCAGGATGTGAAGTATATAAGGGACTTGCTGAAAAGCTAAAACCTTATTGTCAGTGCTATGGGGTGGATTCCTATAACTTATATAATGATGAAAAAATAAGCAATCTTAATGATTTGGCCATGTATTATCTAAACCATATTGAAGTGATACAGAAAGCCAGTCAGCAGGAAGAGTATATTTTAATAGGATGGTGCTTAGGTGGGCAGATTGCTCTGGAGATTGCTTCGATTTTAGAAAGCAGAGGACACAGAAATATTACAATATTGATGTTGGATACTATACTCAGAGCTGAAGATGCAAAATTGATGGAGCTCTCTTCCATGCCTAGTGATGAAGAAATAAGTGAGGAATTTAAAGCTCCTATCGATAGTGATCTTTTTTTAGCATCAAAAAAGTTTGCATTGGCTGAACATTGTATTGTCGGACAAAAAATTTCTACTCGTTTGAAATTTACAAGAATGGTATTATTAAAAGCCATGGTTAAGGGAGAAAAAGAAAACCAGTTGCTTTTTGATCATATCCATCAGTTGGCTTGCAATAATGTGAATGAAACGACAGCTCATTCAGACTTATTAATGGTCTATCCGGTTGAGGCATCACACCAGGAAATTATAAAAGAAGAGGAGTTTATCATAGATATTATTAAAAGATTAATTTATAATCCCCAAAAAATGATTCCGATATTTTAAAGAAGACTTTTTATAGGTTTTTGATTTGGTTAGGTTGGCAACCAGGATATATTCCTGGTTGCTTTTTTATTATAATTGTAACCATATTCCGTTCTGTTATTTATTTCTTATTTACTCTCAACACGAAATAGAAATGATGTCTGAAAGTATTTATAGTATGAAAACACACTTATGGTAGTGATAATTTTACATTAAATTCTATATAAATCTACATTTATCGCATAGTTTTCATATTGCATAAGTATTAAATTTACACAGATAAGTAGGGGAACTACATTTTCATCGCAAGCTTTACAGTTAACAACAATGGTGGGGTAACTGCCCCATGAATATTTTGTCATTGTTGCTAACCATAACAAATTATATAATGTATTGCCATGAAAAAAAATTTACTTTTCTTTTTAACAATACTGATCTATTCAGTAACAGCGTGTGAACAGCCTGGAAAAACAAAATTATTTAAGGCTGAAAAACAGACTCATTCTAATCATATTATTAAGAACATTTATCTGGACGATCAATTCGCAGAGGATGAAATGGAGGTTATTATCAATAATACTACTAATAAGGTAACCATACATCTGGACGGAGAGACTCATGAACTTACAAAAAGTATAGATTTACCGGAATATACTGCTGAAAATAGTGAATATAGATACACCGATATTAATGGGGAAATCACTTTTTTAAATAGAAATCTTGATATGATTGTTTTTCATCATACAGCGGAACCCAAACGACAAAAAGAACTTAGAAAAGTATCTTACTAATAATTCTGAATAACCATGGAAATAATATTTATGAACAAAGCTTTCAAGGCAACGAAACTGATTGCAATCAAGTTCTTTATCTGCCTTATCATTTTAGGCAGTGGATCCTTTATGTTTTGTCAGATCAGTCCATGGCCTGAAGCTATGCTGATCCGTCTTGCTTTCAACAAAAATGGTAAAAAAACAGCAAAGGCCCTTCAGTCCTTTGTACCTGCCGGGATTGCTACAATAAGCAATCTGCAATATCAAAAAGATGATAAAGACGCTTATCTTGATGTATATTATCCACAATCTCTGATCAGAATTCGTAAAGTGCTACCCACTATTATGTGGATTCATGGCGGGGGATGGGTTTCCGGGAGTAAGGAGAATGTTTCTAATTACTGTAAAATTCTTGCAGCAAAAGGATTTACAGTGGTTGCTATCAATTATTCCATAGCTCCAGAACATACTTATCCTACACCGGTCATTCAGGCTAATCAGGCGTTGGACTATCTTATCAATAATAACAAAAATCTTCATGTAGACCCTGACTCCATCATAATTGCCGGTGATTCAGGTGGAGCTCATATTGCCGCACAGCTAGCCAATATTATTTCTGAACCTTCATATGCTACGGAAATGAAAATATTTCCTTCCATAACAAGAGCACAGCTTTCAGGTGTAATTTTATTCTGTGGTGCTTACGATCTCAATCAGGTTGATTTTGAGGGGAAGTATAAAGGTTTTTTAAAGACGATCCTTTGGGCGTACACCGGCACGGAGGATTTTATGAATGATCCAAAAATTGCTCCAGCTTCAGTTTATAACTATATTTCTCCCACATTTCCACCTGCATTTATCAGCGTGGGAAATGGAGATCCTTTAGCGAATCAATCCCATTCGTTGGTGCGTAAGCTGGCTCAAATGAATGTCAAAGTTGATTCTTTATTCTATCCCAAAGATTATAATCCGGTATTACCTCATGAATATCAGTTTAATTTGAAAACAGATGCAGGAAAAGAAGCTCTGACAAAGGTTTCAGCCTTTTTATCTTCTAGAGCTAAAAAGTAACGAATTTTAACCAACCAGCTAAAAATTATACCATGAAAAAATTATCATTTCTCTTTATTGTTCTTTTTTCAATTTCACAAGCTCAGACATTAGAACTGACGGATGGTGATTACACCTATACCAAAACCATAACTAGTGGTAAACAGAAGAAAGATCTCTATATCATTCTGAAAAAATGGATTATGAATAATTCTTCTCAATATACCCTGAATAAGAATGACCAAAGATCGGGTATTCTTTCGTTTGAAGAGAGGTTACCCTTAGTGCATTACAATGACTCTCAGTCTACTATTCCTTCTTATACCAATATTATTGAGATTACTAACAAGCAGGTAATATACCGAGCGGAACATATAGTATTCCAGGATATTTTTGGTGGAATGACCAATACGCGAAATGATTATCAAAGCCTGCTTAAAAAAATAGCTCTTTCAGTGTCAACAATTAATCAGCTTAAAGAGCAGCTTAACAACGAAAGAAATATTAAAAACAGATTTAATCTTAGGAAGGAAATATCAACAGAAAATGAAAAGCAAAGTAAGCTTAATAACATTAACACGCTTTTAGCAGAACACTTTATCTCTAATGCTGAAGCTATTGCCAAACAAATAAACGGGACATATCAGGAGTAGGCATATAGTGTTTTTTTGACATTTGAATATAGATAAAACTACAGATTATTAGTCTGTTATATGAGATTTAGATGGTACATTTACAATACAAAACATAGATAAAGAATTTCACACTTTTTTTGGTAAGCATTATTTTATAGTTAATTGTATGGTGTGAAAAAACGGGATGAGCGTAGTTTAACATAATTAAAATTCTATTATCATTAATTTGTGGTTATCGCCGGAGAAGTCATTCCACTCCGGCATTTTAATCAAATAACCATACAATTGAAATACAGCAGATAGATTTCTCAGAATCTCCGAGTAAAATAGTATAATATTGGTTTATAAGTAGATGGTTTTCAGTTTTTTTCAGGAAGATAGTTTATCAGGATTTGATGATAAGCTTTGGTTTTCACTTATTTTTTTGCCAGCCGTAATTGATAATTACGGCTGGCTTTTTATATCATTATTTTCTTATTCAGAACAGGATAATATATTAAATATTGTTAATTAAGCCTTAGGCTGTTATAGAGCTGAACCTGCCATATTCCTACTATTTCACTTAACATTAAGGAAGTCATTGTACAGTTATATGAATTGGGAACCGGTGTAAGATGCGTATTCATTAAATCAGAAGGACAGGGTATGGTATTTACACCAAAAGTTTTAAAGAGTATGGCAGATCTTTTGACATGGAAACCTGAAGTTACGAGATATACTTTGGGAGCAGGTAGTTTTTTTATTATTGCACTTGTATATTTAGCATTTTCAAACGTGTTCATACTCTTTTCTTCTTTTATAATATCGGTTTCTGGAATTCCCATTTCGGTAAGAGTCCTGGCATAAAGTGCTGCCTCAGAAACGCCATTGTTATTTCCGTTTCCTGAGGCCAGTATTTTACATGGCTGCTTATTTTGTTTTGCACTCTTATATAGTTTAAAAACTGTAATAAGCCTGGAATAGGAGATAATATGACTTTGCTGAATTTGGTTTAATCGGACAGTACCTCCCCCAAGAATCACAATTACGGAAGGAGAAGAAACAGATGGCAGTTGAGTAGGATATTCCTCCTGCAGATACCTTGCTGTGAGTTTTCCTAAAATACCAGTCATTATTATTAACATAGACGATATAGCTATAGCCACTCCCACCCAAGCAGTCTTATATTTATCCTTTCTTCTTAAAACAATAATAATTGCAGCCATCGCAATAAATAAAATAAAGGGATCAGTTAATATTTTGAGTACTGCAAAAAGAGAATTTAATACTATTTTCATGCTTGATTATTTAAATTAATACTTACAATTTGGAAAAATGATTTTCAAAGTAATTATGGAATCATTTGTAAGTTGCGAAAATACAAAATACACATTGTAATTGAAGTGTATTTAGTTGGTAATCAATAAAATACTAATATTTAAAAATATTGTAGTGATAATTTTACACTATTCTCAATATAAATCTATATTGTTTTTGTTCAAGCTAAAATAGATATGATTTAATTTTACATAATTCTGATAAAATATATAAAATTATACGAAAGTATTTATATAATAAAGAATAATCTTTGTAATAATCATTTTTATAAATAATCATTTTTGAAAACTCTAAATCTAACATGTTATGAAAAAACAAACCATCTTATGGATTTCCCTTGTTGCATTAACTGCATGTAATTCGCCTTCAGGAAATAAAAATTCAGACTCTGCCAAAGATTTTAGTTCACAAAGAACCAAACTTTTAGGGAAATGGCTTCAGCCTATACCCGGTATGGAAAGTGAAAAACAAGGCTTTGAACTTTATGACAACGGAGTGGCTACTTCACTGAATATTCATACTTTACAGTACGATAAGTGGATGGTTGCGCAGGATACTCTTTTCCTTTGGTATCATACAGAAGGTGTTAAACAAGTTTCAAACGGTGTAGACACTTTAATTATCAAAAAACTTGATATTAATAATTTAGTGATTTCTCCAGCGGGAGCCAACAGCACTGAAGAGGAGGCATATACTAAAGATAAATAATTCCAGATTGCAATTGAATCAACCCTGAACATTAGTTAAAAAACTACTCAACACTAGTGATAATGTGACTTTAAATGATTTCATATTGAAAAAACATCGCCTTACATTTGACGTATTGAAGATGTATATAAAAAGTACAAAAATATATAAGTAGAAACAATGCAAAGGATTTACACGCTATCATATTATTAAATTTGGGTACCTGGCAGAGTACAACTTTTGCCAGGTTTTTAATTATTGATTTCTTGAACTAAAATTATTGTAAAACTGAGATAACAAAAAATTGATAAGGTTGAATTTATCATGGGGTTTAAAGAATCGTAAGCACTAAGTATGACACAATTTTTTGTGTTTTAATTGTAAAAATAATTTGTTAGAGCTTCACAGTCATATCCATTTTAGAAATACTAACTTTTCATCCTTAGTGTTTTGGTTTAAATACCCCCGTGCGGCAAGATATTGCCGCATTTTTTTATTATATGACAGTAAAGATGATTGTGCTAATGTATTGATGTAATTAGTGAAAATACTATAATTTATTAGTTATAATATGACTCGTATTCAGTGTTATATTTCACAATAAGCCTTTACATTTGTACCATAACATTGAGTCAAAAAGCAATAATAAATTAATGTGTAGAATTTAATGGGGGCGATGAATTTTTTATAACTCTTTACAATTTAAATGACACAAATATGAAAAAATCAATTCTATTAACTCTTTTTGGCGTAATGACTGCGTGCAGTCCATCTTCCGAAAAAAAATCGGCAATTGGATTTTCATCTACTGCCTCTGTTCTTAACCCCAACAGGGAGAAGCTAGCTGGAAAATGGCTGCGACCTATTGGAGGCCAGCAAAGAGAAGCTCAAGGGTTTGAATTACAGGAAAATGGTACCGCTGCTTCGGTGAATATTCATACTTTACAGTACGAGAAATGGAATGTATCTGATGATACACTTTATCTATGGTATAGTACTGAAATTGTCGATCTGGTTCCCAAAGGAATTGATACTTTCCTTATTAAAGAAGTTGATGATAGTGAACTAATTCTTTCTCCTATTATTAGAGGTAATGTTAGTGATATAGAATCTTATTATAAAGAAAATTAAAAACAAATTTTGAATTAGAATAATAGAAGACACTATGTATGCCTGTTTTATGTAAGATTTGGTTTCGGGTTTGTTTGGCTTTTTTCTCTTAGACCTATTCCTTTATATACCATATTGTGGATAAAACTACGTGGAAATAAGAAAACTTTCTTTATAAAATTCGGTTATAGTGTCAGGATAACAAAACAGTAGATGTATATATTTTTTCATATCAAAACATAATGCTATCCTTATTATTTTATTCCTGAGTGCCCGGCACTGTTCGCGTTTCAGATGCCGGGACTTTTTCTGCTACGATATCTTTTTTAAACATCATAGTCAGTAATTTAATTACTATTTTTTTTCATCCTTAGTCTTTTTGGGTTTACCCTTTATGTGGCAAATATATTTTGCCACATTTTTCATGTTTAAATAGAAAGAATTCCAAGTGGTTAGTAGTTTAAAAACTAGAGTGTATTAGTGATAATACGACTGGTAATCAGTATTTTATTTGACGGGTAGATGTTAAATTTGTGTAAGGGGCTTTTCTTGATTATTTAAAATTATAATTACTATAAGTAAAATTGATATAGAAAATCTAACAAAAAAAGAAATAATCATTAAAATATTTATCAAATGAAAAAAAAGTATTTATTACCTGTATTTTTCCTTAGTGCTCTATCTTACGGACAAATAGGGATCAATAATCTAACACCAAAAATTACTTTGGATGTTAGGAGTAAAACCACTGATGGAAGTACCTCTGAAGGATTTATGGTTCCCCGTGTGACAGGGAATTCCCTTAAAGCAGCTGAAGCTGCAGGTGTATATGCTGATGATCAGCATTCTGCACTGGTATTTGTTACTGAAGCTCCTGATCCCAACAATCGTACCGGACAGGTAGAAGGAATGGATGCTTCTGGATTTTATTATTTTGATGCCGGCAGCAACCGTTGGGTAAAAATGGTTTCCAGCGGTACGAACACAGCAGCTGTTAGCCAGCTTTTGTGTTCTTCTGCTACACATATTGGTGTACTGGAGGCCGGTGAAGTGTCTGCGGGAGTTGAGACTACCATTCCTTATAGCGGGGGGAATGGAGGAATTTATTCGGGAATGAGTATTCCTTCTACGGGAGTAACTGGCTTGACGGCAGTACTTCTTTCAGGAACATTGAATAACGGGAGCGGTTCATTGATCTTTAATATAACAGGAACCCCCTCAGCTGCAGGAACTGCTGTGTTTGATATAGATTTTTCAGGATTTAACTGTGGCTTTACGAGAACAGTACAGCCTAATGGTTCTTTTCCTGATGTAGTTCCGGTTATTATTAATGGGCAAATTCGTCAGATGCTGACACATAATCTGGGAGCTGATACATCGCAGGATCCTAATGTTCCTAATCAAGCGATTATGGGTAACTATTACCAGTGGGGTAAAAAGAATGTAGCGGCTACAGCGTATACGAGTGCTGCTGCCATTTCGGGATGGAATACAGCTGCCACACCCTCTAAGGCCTGGAACAGCGGAACTGCTGCTGCACCTGTAAAGACTGTTAACGATCCATGTCCAAACGGTTTCAGGGTGCTTACCCAAAATGAATTCATAGGATTTAATACAGCCAGTACAAACTCTAATATTGGAAGCTGGACTTTGTCAGATACTAACTTCGGTACTGCGAAAGTTTTCACTAATAATGGAAATATTGTAACCTTTCCTGCGGCAGGGAGCCGCCAAAATGCGAATGGGGGAGCATTGGGCTCCCGAGGTAATGTCGGCTATTATTGGACTAGTTCCGAGAGCACTAACACTACAGCAGCTTATGGAATTAGGTTCACTGTCAGTGATATTAATGTCACATATCACAGCGATCGCAACGCCGCAATGTCGATTCGTTGTATCTCAGAATAAATTATTTTTTCTATTGAAGATTTTTAAACATTTAGTTCATTCTATCAATAGGTTAAAAAAATGAACTTAAGAATAAACCTATGCAGCAAACTATTGCCGCATGGGTTTATAATATGAAAGTATCGGTGGTTATATAGTGAGATCTTTTACACAATTAGTTAAAAACTATAATTCTAATGACACAAATATGAAAAAATCAATTCTATTAACTCTTTTTGGCGTAATGACTGCGTGCAGTCCATCTTCCGAAAAAAAATCGGCAATTGGATTTTCATCTACAGCCTCTGTTCTTAACCCCAACAGGGAGAAGCTAGCTGGAAAATGGCTGCGACCTATTGGAGGTCAGCAAAGAGAAGCTCAAGGGTTTGAATTACAGGAAAATGGTACCGCTGCTTCGGTGAATATTCATACTTTACAGTACGAGAAATGGAATGTATCTGATGATACACTTTATCTATGGTATAGTACTGAAATTGTCGATCTGGTTCCCAAAGGAATTGATACTTTCCTTATTAAAGAAGTTGATGATAGTGAACTAATTCTTTCTCCTATTATTAGAGGTAATGTTAGTGATATAGAATCTTATTATAAAGAAAATTAAAAACAAATTTTGAATTAGAATAATAGAAGACACTATGTATGCCTGTTTTATGTAAGATTTGGTTTCGGGTTTGTTTGGCTTTTTTCTCTTAGACCTATTCCTTTATATACCATATTGTGGATAAAACTACGTGGAAATAAGAAAACTTTCTTTATAAAATTCGGTTATAGTGTCAGGATAACAAAACAGTAGATGTATATATTTTTTCATATCAAAACATAATGCTATCCTTATTATTTTATTCCTGAGTGCCCGGCACTGTTCGCGTTTCAGATGCCGGGACTTTTTCTACTACGATATCTTTTTTAAACATCATAGTCAGTAATTTAATTACTATTTTTTTTCATCCTTAGTCTTTTTGGGTTTACCCTTTGTGTGGCAAATATATTTTGCCACATTTTTCATGTTTAAATAGAAAGAATTCCAAGTGGTTAGTAGTTTAAAAACTAGAGTGTATTAGTGATAATACGACTGGTAATCAGTATTTTATTTGACGGGTAGATGTTAAATTTGTGTAAGGGGCTTTTCTTGATTATTTAAAATTATAATTACTATAAGTAAAATTGATATAGAAAATCTAACAAAAAAAGAAATAATCATTAAAATATTTATCAAATGAAAAAAAAGTATTTATTACCCATATTGTTCTCTTGTACTCTATCTTACGGGCAAGTAGGTATCAATAGTTTAACACCAAAAACTACTTTGGATGTTACAAGTAAAACAACTGATGGAAGTGCCTCAGAAGGATTTATGGTTCCCCGTGTGACAGGAAATTCTCTTAAAGCAGCAGACGCTGTTGGTGTATATGCTGAAGCTCAGAATTCTGCACTAGTATTTGTTACTGAAGCTCCTGATCCAAGTAATCGTACAGGACAGGTAGAAGGAATGGATGGACCTGGATTTTATTATTTTGATGCCGGCAGTAACCGCTGGGTAAAGATGATTTCTAGTGGAACAAGCACTGCGGCAGTTACTCAGCTTTTATGTTCTGGTTCTAGTGATATTGGAGTTGTAATTGCTAATGCTCCAGCAGCTGGAGTAAGTACAAGTATCCCTTATACCGGAGGTAATGGAGGTATTTATTCATCGCAGACTGTTAATTCAATTGGGGTAACCGGTCTTACTGCTGTTCTTGCTTCTGGAACATTAAATAACGGAAATGGTACATTGATCTTTAATATTACTGGTACTCCTTCTGCAGCAGGGACAGCTATTTTTGATATTGATTTTGGTGGACAAACTTGTGGTTTTAGTCGTACGATTCAACCTGCTGGTAGTTTTCCTGATGTAGTTCCTGTAATTGTAAATGGTGAGACTCGTCAGATCATGACTCACAATTTAGGAGCAGATATGTCACTAGATCCTAATACTCCTGTACAGGCTATTATGGGTAACTATTATCAATGGGGTAGAAAGAATGTTGTAGCTACTGCTTATACAGGATCAGGTGCAATTTCAGGGTGGACTGTGACTTCGGGAGGAAACATGGCTTGGAATAGCGGAACTGAAAACAGTCCTGTAAAAACTGGTAATGATCCTTGTCCTGCAGGATTCAGAGTTCTCAGTCGATATGAATGGCAAGGATTTAATTCTGCAAGTACAACAACCAACTTGGGAAGCTGGTCAGGAGCAAATAATAACTATAGTACTGCGAAAGTTTTCCATAATAACGGAAGTATTATAACTTTCCCTGCTGCAGGTTATCGTGGTTATTCTGGAGGAGCTTTATACTACCGAAGCAGCAGTGGGTATTATTGGAGCAGTACAGAGTATACAGGGGGAGCCTACAGTCTTTTCTTTAATAATACTTCGGTTAATCCAGGACATAATTTTATTGGTAGCCGTGCAAGTGGTTTTTCAGTACGCTGTATTTCAGAATAATTTTGATATAATCAAATCATTATTAAATCTCCATTTTAAATAATGAGTTCTTAATTTCCTTAACTGTGTGCAGCAAGTGCAATACCATTGCTGCACATTTTATCAAGTCATTATAAAATGATTGATAACTAATTATTGTGAGTAAATATAACCATGTATAAACTAATTTAGATACCTATTGTGGCAATGGTTCTTAGTCTATATTTAAAAAACATAAAGTTTACTAATAGATTGATGTCTATTCTAAAGACGTACCGAAGATAGGAGGAGTATAGTCCGTATTTGCTAGTGAGAACAATTGTACAAGCATTTAATTTCTACTTCAATAACAGTACGACACCTCACTACTATTAACAATAAAATATATAAAACTGCACTTGAAAATTGATTGAAAGTAATTTTTTAAAAAACTATTAACATATTATAATTTGTTAAAACTTATGTATTACACAAACAAACTTATTTGGCTTATCATATTCTCATTTACAGTCACAGGTATTTCTGGACAGTCTATTAATATGTATTTTCCTCAATTTGCCGGAAAGACCTATGACTTCATTACTTTTGTGGGAAAAGATACCAAAGTGCAAAAAGGAACGATACCTGAGGACGGAAGATTCGTTCTGAATGTACCAAAAGAATTTTCTCCTTACAAAGGAATGTCCCGCTGGCTTATTACCAATACCCAGGAAGGGGGAGGTCTTGATATGATTATTCCAGGGCACGACTTTTCTATTGAATGTGTATCTGCTGTACCTGATAATAAAAATATCATTTACAAAGACAATGATGAAAATAGTTTGCTGGATTCTCAGTACAAACAACAGAAAGGTATTGTGGATCAATTTACAGCTATGGCAATGGTCACAAGAGCTTATCCAAAAGATAATAAAAATTATAATCTTTATCAGCAGGAACTTACTTTACAGAAAAATAACTATTCAGATTTTCAGAAAAGTCTTTTGAAAAAAGAGGATTATGCTTCCAATTTTCTCAGGATTGTGAATCTTACTAATGGATTGGGAGCTGCTTTAAAAGAAAATGAAGAAGACAATGGAAAAGAAATCGTACGCACGATCACTAAAGATATTTCCTGGGATGCTCTTTTTACTTCTGGACACTGGGACAGTGTTATCGAAATGTTTACTGCACTGGAAGAAAAAAAAGATGGAGGTACGATTTTCATGCAAGATTTTAAACGTATTGGAGATCGGATTTCTGATGTTAAACTCTATACAGCCTTTGCAGAACGTGTAACTTATTATCTTACCAAATCTGGAAATGATAATATTATTACCAAGCTTTCACCCATTATCCTTAACTCAGGAAAAGTTAGTTCTTATGCTGGTGTAATGGCAGTATATCAAAAAGCTACTGTTGGAGGAAAAGCACCAGAACTTACAATAAGTTCTCAAAAAATTTCTGAGCAGTCACGAAGAATACTCGACTTCACTGATAAAGGTTATAAGAAGACTCTTGTTGTATTTTATGTATCAGATTGTGGACATTGTGATGCTGTAATGAAGGAGCTTTCCACAAAGCAGGACGAACTTATAAAAAGTGGGATACGTATCGTTGCCATATCAGCTGATAGTGATCAAAAGGTGTTTGAAGAAACTTCCAAAAGTATGCAGTGGAAAGGCTTATTATCCTGTGATCTTCAGGGAATGAAAGGCTCTAATTTTATAAACTATGGTGTTCAGGCAACCCCTACATTATTTGTTATTGATCAGCAGGGAAAGATTGTAACACGGGAAAGTACAGTTGAACTAGTATTAAAAGCGCTTGCCGATCCTTCAACAGAATTATGGAGAAAAATTCGCAGGCCTCCAAGGCCTTATGTAGCACCTCAACAATAAAAATGCAAAAGAATAATATGAAGAATAATAAAAAAAGAAAGTCTCCGGCATCCAGAATGCCTGACTATAAGAAAATATATACGGACCTTATCACTTTAAAGTATCCTCACCTGATGGAAAAATGTAGATTTTTTCTTGAAAAAGATCATCTGATGAGTTATGATGTGTTGAAAATCAGTAGTATCATCACCGAGAAGGATGATGTTGAAGCGATATCTTTTAATGCAAAGCATAAGTCTTATGATCCTGTGACAATTTTAAAAATTCTTGACTATCAAAAAAAGTATAAGTGCAGCAATCTGCAGTTAGCAGCATATTTCAAGCTTAGCCGGAATACGGTGACAAAATGGAAAAAATTGTTTTTATAAATAATCAAGTAAGTGAATAAGTATACATAAATATGAGTTCTAATATATTTAAAAACATACATATCGGAGACCTTTTGAAGAAAAGGGTTGTTGAATTAGCTATAAGTGAATCCAGAATCTGTTCCTTTTTATCGTTAAGCCCTGTAGAGGTTTCTAGTATGTACAAAGAAGAAAGTATAGATTCGAAATATCTGCTGTTGTGGAGTAAACTGTTAGAATATGATTTTTTTCGTATTTATTCACAACATCTGATTTTATATGCACCTGCATCTACTATTGCGCAGAATAATTCCAGTCATAAGAGTACAATGCCAAAATTCAGGAAAAATATATATACTAAAGAAGTTATTGATTTTATGATTGAGCTGGTGACTAGTAAGCAGAAAACAATCAATGAGGTTACTCTAGAATATGGTATTCCAAAAACTACCCTGCATAAGTGGGTTACCAAATATACAGCTGGCGTCGGTTAGTTACCTTAACATCTAAAATTTATTTATTAATAAAAAATACAATGATGAAAGAAATAGTAAAAGCTATGCTTTTGCTTATGCTGTCTGTGATATCGATTCAATGCAGCGGAACAAAAAGCGCATATAATATTTTGTCAAGTAATGATATTAGCGAGATTCAGAATTATCTTGACAGGGCTCATCCGGATGATCCAAAGAATTCTTTATTAAAGAAAAGGATCATAGAGCTTAAAAATAACGCCTGGACGAAAAGGTCTGCGGATTCAAGATCCATCGAAGCCAGACCGGTAATGGTACAAAAGAGCTTTATTGAAGATGTTGATTCTGATAAATTTGAAAAACTTTTACAATCTGATAAGATCAACCATAAGGATAAGACTGTAGATTTTTTGAATGAAATGTTCAATAATAATCGGGATTCACCTAATGCAATATTATTTGTTAAAAATCATAGCCACTGTAATACTATTTTGCATATTAAAGAAGGAGTTGAAGAACATGATCTTGCAGTTCCCCATGATGGTGAAAATTTTATTGTACTTGAAAAAGGCAAGTATACTATTAGCGGAAGTATCTGTGGGGCGAAATATGAAAAGATCAAAAACCTTGATCATGGTATTTACATAACACTAAAATTATGATAGAAAGGCAAAAAAAACAAATAAGTACAGAGAGTGAAGATTTGCTATGGGAATATTGTGAAGTTATTAACCAGTATACAATGAGCAGATATAAGAATGGTTCAAAACTTTTCAGAATTTTATGTGTAGGAGTTTTGACGGTACTGGCATTTTCTGCTTTGTCATGTGATCCGAATTTTGAAGCACCGCAGTCAAGGCAGAGAATCGAGAGATTGATTTTAATCAGATTAAAAAAAGATCTTTCTGAAGAAAAAAGACAGAAACTTTTTCGAAAAATCGCGGAATTAGGTAGTTCCTTAAGGAAAGGTAGATCTTATTTAAAAGTTGAATATGGTTTCCAAAATAGTAAAGAAGGACTTTCAGGAGGATATGATGTAGGAATTAGAATTTCTTTCAGGTCTTATGAAGACCGTGATTACTTTGACGGAAAGTTATCAGGATCTGAAATCTCTGTATCTAGTTATGAAAACTTTAAATCTTCCCTTGCTCCATATCTGGATTTGAATAATGAATTATTCAGTTTTGATTTTGCAAGTAATGAAAAAGGGAATGGTGATTTTCCCCGAAAAGGATACAGAGTGGACCATTGGGTCTTGTTTAAATTTCGAAAAACCATTACAGAAGCCGAAAAACAAGAGGTGATCGACCGCTTTTTAAAACTCAAAAATTCCACGAAAAATGGTAAACCTTATATTCAGTTTATTGAATATGGCTATGAGAATAACACGTCAGCGACAGATCTTAATTTTGAGATAGCGTTCCGCGTGAGTTTTCTATCCATTGAAGACCGTAATTATTATGTTGGAAAACCATTCCAGAATGATCCTGGAAATTTTGATGCTATGCATGATGAATTCAAGAGTTTTGTTGGAGCATATTTGGATCCGGCGGGTGGAGCTCTTGTTTTTGATTATAACGTTATAAAATAGCAAATGCATTATTTTCAGGAGCTCTATACTAATGAATTAGGAGTTATTTTAATCATATATACCGTTTGCTTATCATCCTCATAAAAACTACAGAATGTATAAAGGATCTGTTTTTATTCTGAAGATAAACACAGCAGAGGTTAAAAATTTATTTAATGAAAATTTCCGTTATTATCCCTGTCTGTAATGCAGAAGTACTTATTGCAAACGCTGTTGAATCTGCTTTACAATTTGGAGAAGTTTACGAAGTTATCCTTATTGAAGATGGATCTTACGATCAGTCATTAAATGTCTGTAAAGACCTTGAGCGAAAGTATGAAAAAGTGAAACTTTTTCAGCATTCAGATCTGCAGAATCATGGTGCAGATGTGAGCCGGAATCTTGGAATTGAAAAATCAAAAGGAGATTATATAGCATTTCTGAATGCCAATGACCACTATCTTCCCAACAGATTTGATGCCGAAAGAGAAATATTTAAAAATGACAAAGTAGATGGGATATATGGAGCTTTGGGGGTTCATTACCATTCAAAAAAAGCAAAAGATAAATATTATCATCTTTATCAAAACCGCCTGACAACTGTTTGTGAAAAATGTCATCCTGAGGCTGTATTTGCTGGGCAGTTAACTTTAGGGAGCCTTTTTGGAAAGTTGCATATTGATACACTTACCTTGCGGAAAAGCCCTTTCATAAAAAAAATGACAGAGTTTTTTAAACCGATACCCTCTTACGCAAATACGGAGTTCCTACTACGAATTTCCTTTTATCTAAATCTATATCCAGGTATTATCAACAAACCCATAGCGATGAGGGGTATTTATGAACCTGATAGAGTTAGTATTATCATTCCAGATAAAGAAAACCCTGCTTCAAAAAAGGTTGTTTTATGGAAGGAACTTCATGAATGGGCTGACAGGGAGGACTCCATCTCCGATGAAATTAAAATACATATCCGAAGAATGTACTATAGCTTTAGTATAGGAGATGCTCCATTTTTTAAAAAGTGGAGAATGATCATAAAATATATGATTACAGATTCTACTATAATTCGAGCAGATATTTATAACAGTAATTTCAGAGATTCTTTATTCATTTTACTGTTAATATTTATAACCAATCTTTTTTCATTCATATAGCACTAATTTTGGTGTATAGTCTTTTTTATTAATCCGGTCTTTTGAGACCGGATTTTTTATTAATAACACTCTTGAACTGGATGATGAATTGTCTGCTTTAAAAAAAATGAACGCTATAATACATTGTAAATCAAGTGTTTGCTATTGTGTATACGATTTGTATATACGGAATATCCTGATTGTATACTAATTGTAATGTCAAAATTTAGATAGAAATGTTTTTAAAATCCAATCTTTGCCCACTGATTTAAATCATTATACAATTATTCGATTGATTCATTTCTTAGCCTTAAGAATTGTTCAAATATAAATTTTTTTATTAACCAATAATACATTACAAATGAAAAAAAATTTGATTGCTATTATTTGCTTTGTTTCCGGGTTAACATATTCCCAACAAAATGGAAGTGTGGGAATCAGTAAGGATGTTTCATTCCAACCGGATTCAAAAGCAATTTTGGATGTCGGGTCTGAAGATGCCGGTGTATTATTTCCGAGGCTTACTACTTTGGAAAGAGATGCTATTGCTGTTTCTTCGCAAGATGACGGTCTTTTAATTTATAACACTGATGAAAAGTGTTTTAATTACTATCATGCTATGTCAAATGTATGGAAGCATATGTGTGGTATGGAAGGTTCTCCGATTCCGGTTCCTCATGGCAAACTTGTTCAACAAACTAAAAATTTAAAAAAGAAAAAACAATGAGAAAAATAGTTTATTTTATTCTGTTACTGTTAAGTTGCATGGGCTTTGGGCAAGTGGGAATTGGTACCACAAATCCTAATGCCAAGTCCATGCTAGATGTTGTTTCCACTGCAAAAGGAGTGCTGCTGCCAAGGATGACTCAGGCGCAGAGAGATGCTATTTCACCTGGAACTATTGATGCCAGTCGTGATGGGTTATTGATTTATAATACCGATACAGGATGTTATAACTTTTGGAATATTGCACAGAACAAATGGGTATCATTGTGCCAGAGTTCATGTGATCCCTCATCATTTGCTGATTTTACAATAGATTGCGGTCAGTTTCCAGCTGCAGATACTAATTCGTATACGGTAGGTAATTCTGTTTCAGGAAATACTATAACAGTGAGTGTCAATGTGACTCATATAGGGCCTTATGCTATAAGTATTACCTCTGATAATGGCATTGCATATTCAGCGGGGGGGACGTTTACCTCGACGGGGGTACAGAATGTAACCATTGCTAATGCTACAGGATCTCCTTCTTCATCAACAATGAATTTTATTGTCAAAAGCAATGGGATATCAGTATGTAATTATACTAAAAATTCCTCAGGGGTTGTTGATGCTTATAATTTTAATTGTACGATGGCAACTGTTACTCCTGCTATGATCCAGGGAGTATCAGGCACGGGAGTTGTTAAAGTACCTGTGGTAGTTACAGGAACAAAAGATATTCCTGCAATTAATCAAACGATCAATGGGGTTTCTTACACATTTGCGGGTATTTCTGGAGCAACATCTGCAACAACTTCAATTAATATTGCCTATAGTGGAACTCCTACTACTGCCAGTACAAGTTTACCAATGACCAATTCTAACGGATCATTATGCAGTATTGAAATTTCTCACCCTGCAGCTGCTGCCAGTGCGGCAATTTTTACCAGTTCAGGAGCAACTGCTTCCGGAACTTATACAGTAGCAACAAACCTTACAACATCCAATAAAGTAAGTGTACCCATCAATGTTAGCCAACCGGGTAAATTAAGATTGGTATCAACAGATAAGAACGGTATCTTCTTTGACAGCGGTGAAATCACCGTAGCTGCGGGAAGCCAAACTATTACTTTGAAGGCTGCTACTGCTACAACAGGTAAGTTTCCAATGACTGCAGAGGAAGTTTCCATGGGAGATAATGGAAGTAATAATCAGAAATCGACTTATTATGTGAGCAATACTATTTCAGGAGGTTCAACAATAAATTCTTCTTTTACTATAGATGTAAAACCAAAAGTATGGGAAACGATGATTCATGGGAAACCAACTTCACTTAAGACTGGTGCTAATAATGGAATGATCAGACTTGAAATTGAGGATAACTACAATTTCCAGGGAGGTATAACCGACTTTTATAAAGTCTGGGTAAGAAATACTTCAGGTGCTGCAATGTCAGCTTCATTATTTATAAGATCAAGTGATGATGATTTGGGACAGATTAAGAAGTGGAACGGACCTATCAACTCTAATGAAACTTTAGGGTCTCTTGACTGTTACTTACAGGGAAATTCAAACAAACCTATTACAACCGGCGAAATCGGTGCGCATGCAGGAGCATTTTCACCTTTAATTCTTCCTGAAGTAAGTGGAGTAGGTGTAACATTTACTTTAAATAATAACACTTCAGGTACTGAATGGTTTAATGGTCTTGGAAATAAAAAATTTAAATACCGTTTTATTTTTAATTCAAGAGATTATGCTAATTCCGGAACAAATCTGGCTGTGGTTCTCTATGGAATTTATGATACTTCAGTTTCAGTGACCAATATCGATCCTGGATTTGGTAGTGACATCCCGAAAACACCGGGGGGAGCTGGAGGAAATCCTCTTACAGGTTATTGGCCTTAGAGATTATAAATAAATTAATTTCACTGTAATAAATATTTTAATGATAAAGGGAGTAATATTTTTATTACTCCCTTTAATTTATTAATGTTTATGATTTCAATTGGCGATTTCTTCTGGCTAACTCTTGATTAATTACTTGAATGAATATCTGATTTAGAAACTCCTATTGAGTCACATTTATTTAATTATTGTTTAATTCGAACCTATTAGGATTAATTATTTACTTATGTATTTTGAATATAACTTATATTATTTCTGCTATGCTTTGAATAAAACCACATAGATCATCCTCTTTATTCAGACCAATCTTTTGTTTTAACCTGTACTTTGTTACTCTTACGGTTTTAGGATCTACTTTTAAAATATTTGAGATCTGAAAATTGTTCATATTAAGATAAATATAAGCAGCATATTTCAAATCCAAATGTGTAAGTTTATTTTTAGAAATTTTTTGAATTCTATTGAAGAAGTTAGGATGAACTTCTTTTGCCATAAGCTGAAGCTCATTGAAATCGTGATCTTTCAACTGGTCTTCTTTTAATATCTTTTTAAGATGAATGTTATTGTTTTCTATATTATTCTTTAGCTCGTTAAGTACCACGTTTTTGGAATTGAGCTGAAGCGATGTTACGATAGTCTGTTTTTGCAATCTTTCACTTTGTAGCGTCAATATCCGATATTGTTCTTTAAGGTATTCCTTTTCTGTAGTGAGAAGATTTGTATTGTGTCTATTAATCTTTTGCTTGTACTGTAAAGTAAATATCAAAAAAAGAATTCCTGCTCCAGAAAATAAGGTCATAATAAGAAAGGTGTATTTTTGTTTTATATCTCTTTTATTTTTTGCAATCAATTCTTTGATGAGTTGGTTTTTCTGATTAATATGATAGAAAATTTCCAGTGATTTGTTATCACTTTCTACATCAATCAAAAGTGGAATTTCTGATTCTACAGCATATTCAACAGCTTTTATGGAGGTTTCTTTTATATCTTTTAAATTCTTTCCTTCATTACTATTAGTATTGATCAAGTATTTAGCTTTAAGATTATAAAACATACTGATCAGAAATTTTTCATTTTTTAAACCTTTGAGAATTGCAAAACCGTTGTCATAATCCTGTAAAAATAAGTCAAACTCTTTTCTACCCAGATGATATTTTGCATAACCATACTCTACATATGCCAGATCTAATGACCTTTTTGTCTTTTTGGCAATTTCATTTGCATCTTTTAATAACTCCATTCTTTCTTGCGATTGATGTAAAGCGTCATAATGTAAGGATAATCCTATATAACCAATCACCTTTTTGGAGTCATCAGAGGAATGAATAAAGTTTTCATCTATTATACGTTCTGCCTTATCAAACTTATTATATTTAAGATAACACATTACTGATTTCATATCCTGATTTGAATCAGTTTGGGCATTTGTAATAAAAAAGGCAAATAAAGAGATAAATAAAAAAAATGTTTTCATCATTGATAATGCTAAATCTTTTTAAGAAAATGTATGTTTTATTATTGGTTTATGGATAAGGGGTTATCATTGAGACTCTTGCTGTGAGGGTCAATTAATTCAAACTCCATTTTTACCTGAAGTCTTATAAACAGAGAGTTTTGTGATTATTGTTTGTTTTAACTGAAAATTTTTCAGCACACCAATTGGGCGAGAAGAAGATGTTTTACAATTGGTATATAAATTTAGTAGACAAATGTAATAAGATGTTTTTTATTATTTACCGGATTAATCGTAGTATTATTACGGATATATAGTCATTTTAATATTAAAATTAAATAGAAGTTTATCTGAAAAGAGCTCTAAAAAAGCCGGTTAATAATAACCGGCTTTTCTGTATTAAGTGTAATACTTGTTGTGGAGATGTACTAATTCTGCGATCGAATGGACATTGAGTTTTTTAAATATTCTTAGCTTGTGGGTACTTACCGTGGACATGTGAATATTGAGAACATTAGATATTTCGAGAATACCGTTTCCATCCACGAGCCGATGATAGATTTCCGCTTCCCTTTCAGAAAGCATATCCAAAGGTCTGGACACTTTGCTGGAAGGATTAAAATCATTATTTATTACTTCATGCAGTAATGCCTGTGGATAGTAATATCCTGAAGTAAAAATAGAGTTTACTGCTTCAATAATCTTGATGTCTTCACAGGATTTATTTAAGTATCCGTTAGCTCCTGCAGATAGATAAGATATTGCCTGGCTTTCTTTATGACTTGTAAAAATAAGAATATTGATGTCGTCCTGTATTTTTCTTATATCCCTTATCATATGCTCGAAAGTACTTCCTGGCATTTCGAGGTCAAGAATTAACATGTCATAGTCCTTTTCATTTAATTTCTCAAGAACTTCATGAAAGCTTTCTGCATGGTCAATACTAAAATCGGGATGGACGCCTTCAATAATTATAGCAGTGCCCATTCTTACGACATAGTGATCGTCTGCTATCAGAATGTTTTTTTTCATAATGTCAAATTTTTAATTAGGTATTTTAATTTCTATTTTAGTTCCTTGTGGAGTATTATTGTTAAAGGTTATTTGTGATTTAATTTTTTCAATCAAAAGAAGCACAAACTTAAGACCATAGCCTGATCCTTTTTTCTGTAACTGAACATCTTCAATCAAAATCGAATGGAGGTTGTTATAATAGTAAATTTGTTCAGGTGACATACCGTTCCCATCATCGGTGATCTGAATATAAATAAATGAATTATCATAAGTCATTTCAATTAGAATGTGCCCGTCAATGGTATTTTTTACAGCATTGTCAATGATATTATGAATGATTGCCGCCAATACCGATTTATTGGTTTGTATATACAGTTCATCTTTTGGGTTGAATGTAATAGTGGTATTATTGTCCTGTGCAATATTTTCAAAAAATACTTTTTTCTCCATAAGGAGGTCGTTTAAAAGGTATGAAACAGTTTCTTCTACTGTATTAGTAAAGAGAAATGCATAGTTACCCAGCTCAAGGGTAAAGCGATACAGCAATTCTGAAGATTTATGTATGCTATGGAAATACTTTTTTTGGATTTCCAGACTATCTGTGTCATTGAGTTTTTTAGAAAGATGGGAGAGATGTTTTATCGGAGTTGCTATATCATGAGAGATTGCTTCTATGAGCTTCTCACGAATGATATTACTACTATTAATTTCCTCTTTTTGAGCATCAATTTCTGTATTGGCTTTCGCTAAAAGTTCATTTTTTGATTTAAACCGCCTTTCATTGAATTTAACTACTAAAAATGCTAAAAAGAGAGAAGTAGCAATGACTGCTATTTTAAAATATTGACTTTGATAAAAAAAGAAACCAATTTTTACATCGACTGTCTTATAAATATAATTATTATTAGCATCCAGATAACGAAATATGACCTTGTGGTTTCCTGGTGTCAATTTTCCGACTGTATGTTTTCTATGTACCCCCAAATCTATCCATTTACCATTGTCCACTGCTACATGTAGATCTACATTATTAAAATTATTGAAATAAGGAAAATCCACAAATATCTCTAGGACATTAAAATCGTTGTTGGGAATATTGAGGATATTATTTTTAATAGTTATCTGATGACCATCCAGATGAGCTCGGTCAATATAAAAATCAGTGGACTTCAGGTAGAAAGATTTGACTTTGTCTGGTCTGAAAAAAACAAGACCGTTCATCGATGGAAATACCATTTGCCCATTGCTTAGAATATTCCCGTTAGGATTTCCACCTCCATTAAATTCATTAGTAGGTAAGCCGTCTTGGTCAGTGTATCGGTAGTAACCAACGGACTTATTCAAGTGTTTAGAAAACTGCAGGAGATTTTGAATCCTGACTTTAAAAAGGCCATTATTTGTAGAAATCCATAAATTTTGCATATGATCTTCTAAAATAGTGTGTGGGTCGAGTAAATAGGAGTTTTCATCTACTGGCATACGGACTGTCATGTTTTTCCTTAGAAGATAAAAACCATGATTTTTCGTTAAAATCCAGATATTCCGATCAGAGGTCTGTATTATTCTTTTGCTATGATAATTTAAAATTTTTTTAATTTCTTTTTTTGATGAATCCCCTATGTAAAGTCCATCAAACCCAGCAATAAGAAGTTGCTGATTATTGTATTTTTTCACATCGTAAATTGGATAATTAAAGTAAAAGAGTGGAGTCGTTTTTTGGAGATTATCATCGTATTTAGCAAGATAGTATTTGTTATTTTTTATGTATGTAAGGTATATTTGTTCATCTTTGTTAAATATGACATCAATTTCCTCATGTGCAGGAACTTTTACACTTTTATTATAGTTGTATTTTCTAAGCCGTTTATAAAGCATACCATTTTTGATAAAAAATATATCTTTTGCGTTATTGATCGCCAATGAATATTTTTTATAATCATGGTACATATCTTTATTATCTGGTCTGCGGGGGGTAATAATCTGAGATGTGCTGTCATAAATATTTCCTTGCGGAGTCATTACACTGTTACTATTAAACGGAAGCGTTGAATAAAAAACATTGCTGTCAAATGCTGATTCTGTGACTGGAGAACTGAATTGAGGAATTGTAATGACAAAAAGACCTCTTGCTGAACTTCCTAAGAATAAATGTTGGCTTTTCTCATCATAGACCATTGATTTGATTGTGAGAGCTTTGAATTTTTTAATTAGGTTAGGTATTATGGTAATTTTTTCCGCTCCAAGCTTATCATCTTTATAAGTACTTTTATAAATAATGTCTTTATTGATGATATATACCTTCTGATTGCCCTGGCTCCAGTAGATAATACTTTCAGGATCTGTATATATAGAGCTGCACTCAATCTGTGAAAATTGCCCGTTATTGATTTTTAAAATTTTTTTCTGACCGGAAATGGAGACAAAAACAGTGTTATTATGCATGAACATATTTTTCCATAATCTCATGTTAAAGGGAGCTTTCATTTTCTTTCCAGTATTGGTTAATGGATCATGAATGGTTATAAGATTGTTCCCAATAAAGTAGATATATTTACCTATGTTAATAAATAGAAACTCTCTGTCCATTCTAGGGGTGATTGCATTATTTTTATTATAAAGTGCATATTTTACTCCATTATAAATGGTCGTGGTTTTTAAGTATTTTGTAAACCAGACCTTTTCTTGAGGCACTCGTTTAGAGATTAATAAAGTTGTACTTCCCTGTTCGTCAACATTGAAAATAGTATCTTTTTCTATATTCCCCCAAAAATTTCTATATCTCTGTTTGTTATATTGTTCATCTGTTGTCACAAATTGACTTCCGTCAAAGCGGGTAATTCCGTTTTCAGTTGCAATCCAGAGAAAACCATACTTATCAGTGATGATATCTTTGACACTATTTTGTGGAAGACCATTTTCAGTAGTATAGTTTTGCCATACAAGATCAGTCTGAGCGTACAGGGCAAAATAATTGAGTAATAAAATAAATATAAGTTTACCTTTCATACTTAATATATTTGGTTTTCATTTAAATATTTAACGCGGTTATTAGTATTTGTAGAATAAAATTCGTTTTTGATGAATTTTATTTTTTGGCTCCGAATTTATGAATATTTTAAAAAAATAAATTATTTGTATTTAATTTTCTTAATATTATATTAAAATATAATAATATTCGTAATATTGTTATGTATATTTTAATTCTCTATTTGGTGAATATTTTAAGTGTTATTGCTTTTTTTGTTAAAAATTTTCACAAAATAATTGAATATGTTGAATTACTGATTGGATTTATTTAATAATTTGTAATTCCTGATAAGAATAACGGTGTATAACACCTCCAGTTATTAGGGTGAATAGTAGATATTTTCTCATCTCGTCTTTATTTATACAAATGTAGGTCATAGAATTATCTTGTTGTGTAGTTTTACATTTCAACAAGCATAGTATTATGTTTCATTTTGTATAGATTTAGATCTATATCAATGTGTATAGTGTAGTTTTTTTATTATAAGCTAGCTTTATTCCTTTACTATATTCAAGATTATTGAAGATAAAACGTATTGTAGTTATAATTCTGCATTTTTATAGCGATAAAACTATAGTGTATACTATTGTATAATTTTCTAATAAATGTAAATTTAGATTGTGAAAATAATAATAGCCATGTAATAAAAATATGTTCAGAAATCAAAAGAATTGCTGGACATTAGGTTTAATATGAAATGGCTTATGGTTTAAAATTACAACGATAAAGTTATGAATATTAAAAACATTATATCAAAAGAAAACGGGAAGACTATAGTGTTTTATAAGTATGGGGCTTCTTGGATCGCCTATGAGCAAAGTGCGTACTGTTTATGGCAAACAGGTGAGTATGTTCCTGAAATAAGGCATATGAAGTATCTTAGAAAACATGTTGTCAGTATTAACTTCCGAAGTGTGCTTCTGCCTGAAATTATCAATAAACTATCGACTTTCGGTTTAATAGAGGTGAAGAAAGATCGCGTTCAGATTATTTTAAACAAAAATGTGAATGAACGACATTTTATAAATTGGAAGGAAAGTATTTATTACAGAAATCTAAAGGAAAATGTTCTTTCCTTCTCACTAGAAACAAAAACCTCAGTAGAAGCTTACCAGTTTTTACGAAAAGTCCAGCAAAACCTTAATAATCATTTGTAGATTTTAAATCAATCACTTACAATTATATTATCAATGTTTCGCCATTTCTTTACAAAAGGAAATGGTTTTATTTTAATATGTTGATATTAAGTTGTTTAATAAAATATTTAAAACTATAATTTGCTGTGAACAATAATTCCGTTTGTAATGAAAAAACTATATGTTATTCAAGATAATGCTACAGCTTTTGGCGAAAGCAATCACAATTTTGTTCTTATGTTTGTAGAACAGATTTTAATTCATTTTTAGCAAAGTGATGAGAAAAATGATCAAGTTCCCTCACAGGGTTTTATACCTAAAGCCCTGTATTTTTTCTATAATAAAAACTTTTATTTTCATAATTCATTTAATTAAGGAATTCAGATTATAGTTTGTTTAAACATCTGGGTTCCTTTTTATCTGTTTATATACGATTTCTATATAACCCAGATGCAAATTCATTCGTTTATAAATATCTACGAGATTAGCTTTATTTTTATGATGTCATAAAATAACTACGTAAAATTCTAGTTAATGCTACAATACTTTGTACGCATTGTGAAAATTTTGTTTCTACTTTTGTGATGAACATTTTTTACACGCTAATTTTTTGCTAAACATTTAAAAGTTATGTTGCTTAACAAGGGCCTGGAATGTAGGACCCTGTATTTTTTTATTTAGATACTAAATAAAGCAGCTGCAAATAGCGATTGGTGTGATGCGGAATTTAATGGTTTTATCCGCAAAGAAAAGCCATAAATATTGTTATGTACATTTAGTTACATATTCAATCTTCTGCTTTAAATTTTTTCATAAAAACTTAATAATCACAGCCACATGCCGGGTATTGAACAGATTTAATAACATGTGTTATCTGTAAGATTATGGCTGCTGGAAATCTAATGATGGATATAACTGGAAAATTAATAATTCATGATGTATGGTCTATCATAGAAACCATTTAAAAATAAATAGATATGAAACGCTTGCTATTCGTAGTTGTAGGTATTATTATGTTTTCTTGTAAAGAAGATGATTTTCAAACCGGGACACAGAATCTGCTGTATGAGAGAGGAGAAGGATTGGTTAATGTTGATTACAGAGGCAGGAAGCTTAACGCATGGCGAAATAATGAAGGTGATTACATTGTCGGAGATGATATGATTCTTTTTAACAATGAGGTTACAGAGGTGTCTAATTTGGATATATCAAATAAGTTTGCTGCTGCAGATTGGGATCAGATTCTTGACATTAATGTAACGTTGTGGCCAAAAGGACCCATTAGTTTCAAAGTTGATCCTGCTTTTTCGAATTCAGAATTAGTCCTAATAAATAAGGCTGTCCAACACTGGAATGACAAAACCAATCTGCTTTTTGTTCAGGTTCCCGGTAATGAAAAAGTCTATTTCAAAAAAGTTGATTCTGGTTGCAGAGCTACTGTAGGGTACCCGCTAAAAGGAGGGAAGAGTACTGTTGATGTCAGCCCAACATGTGATTTGCAGAGTATTATTCATGAAATAGGTCATGTCGCCGGTTTAATCCATGAACATCAAAAAACAAGCAGAAATGATTATATTATCATGAAACCGGAAACTTTTAATTTTATAAAAAGCAATTATAACTCTTCTGTATATCAGACTATCGTTGACAATTTAAAAATAGAACGATCGAACCTTGGAGATCCTTTTATATTTGACATGCAATCCTCGATGATGTATGGCTCCTATCCAAGAAATAACATTGCTTTGAGAGATCTTTTAATAAGTAAATCTCTTCCATTTTATACAAAAAAGGACGGAAGCATCGTAGAACGTCCTGTCTTAGGCCTAACAACAAAAGATATAATGCTTGTTCATCATTATTACAGCCAAAAACTTATTTTGAGAAATGTTGATTATAATGTTGTCAGGGTAAAAATTAGGCTAGAGGGGAGTGATCCCGGTATTGTGACTTTAAATCCTGAAGAGGAAATTGTGTTGTATTATGATCCTCAAAAAAATAAATATACTTATAAAGGTCACATTGTACAGCAGGTAGGACTCAATAATGGAAATGACGTTACCAATTATATGAAGTTCAGTTGGTCGGGATCCAATGATATTCGGTATTTTATCAAAGTATCCGACCCAATGGATACTGATGGTTCAATGATATTGGTTAAAGATTATACACATCCGGAGAATGCGGTTTATTACCATTTCACCAATAGAGATGGTATAGATGGAGGCAGTGGTAAGGCAATCGTGGAAGCTTCTAAAAAAGATGACTATTCTTCCTATATCTATTTAAAACGGTGGAATTCAAATATTAGTACAGATGGAAAAATACATTCATTTGATAAATATACTCCCAGCACTTTAAAAATAAGAAATATTAATTATGCTACCCTAGGTAATATCGTTATGAAATTTACAGACTGTTCCAATAAAAAAATTTCGTTGGCGCCTGGACAAAGCATTGCACTGGATTACACAGCAAATGGTTTTGCTTACGGTGGTTGCAAGCTTAAACAGATAGATTTCAATGATGGTGGTTCAAGTGATGATCTCAACTTTAGCCAATCATCCTATTCAGGTGAGGTAACATATCAGGGATCTTCACCCTATATGACAACAATCATAGACCAGAACAGCGCGTATATTTATGGTACTGTAGATGCTGACGGGATCGATGGGAAAGGAGCTAATGTTCAACTTGATGCTTATGCAGCACAAGGGACGATGTTTATAGACATCCGAAAATAAATCAGTTTAATCTACATTTATATGAAAAAACAATCTGTCATTTCTCTTTTGATACTTTCATCAGCATTGACCGCTCAAAAAATCAATTTGGCAGCGGAAGTAGGTTTTGGACTCTCTAATGTGCATACTAATGAAACAACCGGCATCTCAAATACATCAGGATTTAGTACAGGTATTTGGGCTCGTATACCACTTAATCGTAAATTATGGTTTCAGTCGGGAGTCTTTTATTTACCTAAAGGAGCTCAAAAGACGATATCAACGGAAAACTCAACAATAAATACTAAAAGGGTAATCAGCTATTTTGAATTACCTGTGAATGTTGTCTATTATTTTAGTGGAGAAAAGGTTGGAAGACTTTTCGTATCGACAGGTATCTATGCAGCACTTGCCAGTGGAGGTCATACTCTTAAGACGATAACCGGTACAGATAAGGACGTTGAAAAATACAGAAATGATATTGTATTTGGAAAGGATATTAATCAGGTTCGACGCTTTGATTACGGATTAAGTGTCGGTTTAGGTTACCAGTCCCCTCTGGGGATTTACATCAGGGGCCAGTATGAGCTGGGGTTACAAAATGTTGTCAATACAAAATACCTTTACAACAGAAGTTTCCAATTGATGGTCGGATATATTATAAAACATCGGGTAACCCTTTAACGAATAAATACCTGTTATGTTTGCTATAATAATCAAATTGGTGCATATCCTTTCTGTAGGATCTTATTTTTTTGGGATATTTTACGTGGGACAACTGTTCTTAAATTATAAATATACCGAAAAATTTACCAGAGCAAAAAAGAAGATCTTAAGAAGACAATACCTTTTCAACATTGAAAGGACATGGAATATGTTGGTTGTTCCCAGTGGATTGATTATGCTTGTAACTGGCATAATTATGTTTTTTTTTAACAGGCACCTTGTTAAGATGCAGTGGTTTGATCTAAAACTGATTTTTCTCTGTATGCTGAGTACTTACCATTATTGGTTTTTAGAAACAATACGCCATTTAAAAGCCTTACAAGGTTATGATTTTAAAATCACACGTATAAAATTACAGCAGATTAATGAAGTTGGCATTTTACTAATGCTTTTGCTGGGATGCAGTGTTATTTTAAAGTATACAATAATGCTTCATTATGGACTTATCATTACAGGTATTATTATTATAATGATTTTATTGGTTGCAGTTTTAAAATTGCTGAAAAAAGAAAAGTAACATCTGTTTTATTTAATTGATGCTAATGATGATTTACAGAATCAAATCCTATAGCAATATTTCTGCTGATTCTTGTTTTTCTGTATTGAATATAAATTTCAGAAAAAATTACAGCCTGATACTAATTTATTTTAAAGATGAATATTAAAAACGAATTTATAAATTTTATACAGTCACTCCAGGTCCAAATTTGTGATGTGTTGGAGACAGTAGATGGAAAAGCTGTTTTTAGGCAGGATGTATGGAAGCATCCTGAAGGTGGAGGACGTACACATGTTATAGATGGAGGGAATGTATTTGAGAAAGGTGGAGTAAGTACTTCAATAGTTCATGCTAAGCTTCCTGAAATAATGTTAGATAGGGAAGATGTGTCAGGAGGTCATTTTATGGCTTGCGGTATTTCAGTCGTAATTCATCCGGTTAATCCGTTTGTTCCCACCATACATGCAAATTTCAGATATTTTGAACTTTATGATAAAAAGGAAAAGTTAAAAGACTGTTGGTTTGGAGGAGGAGCAGATTTAACCCCTTATTACCTTGAAGAGTGTGACGGTAGATATTTCCATCGTACGTTAAAGAAAGCTTGTGATCCTTTTGGTATGGAGCTGTATCCTTTGTTTAAAAGAAAATGTGATGAATATTTTGTCAATAAGCATCGCAATAATGAGGCAAGGGGTATTGGAGGGATATTCTATGATTATCTGCGCCCGGATGCTGAAACAAACATTGAAGATATTTTTGCTTTTTCCCAATCTAATGGGAATGCTTTTCTGAAGGCTTATATACCTTTGGTTATTAAGAATAAAGATACTCCATATACTGCTGCTCACAAAGACTGGCAAGCTTACCGACGTGGGCGATATGTAGAATTTAATCTTATCCATGATCGGGGAACATTATTTGGGCTGCAAACTCATAGCCGCATGGAATCGGTTCTTATTAGTCTTCCTCCCATTGCAAAATGGAAATATGATTTTCATCCTGTTCCTGGAAGCCCTGAAGCCCAACTGGAAGAATGGCTTAAACCCAGAGACTGGGTTAATGAATAACTCACCGGAATTTTAACACAAATATATTATTATGAAAAATTTAATTGTTATTCCAAGTATTGTTTTTTTTTTCATTACAGCGTGTAAAAAAGCAGAGTCTCATCCTCCGGTAGAGAAAGAAATTTTTGCTATTGATTCTATTAATATCGCAGATACAATAAAAGTTGCGGATTCACTTTCTCTGATCTATTCTTCAAAGCAGCTTTACTTCCCGTTTGTACAAAATACAGATTTGTTGAACAGTATTTATTTCAGGTCTGAAGATTCCACTCATTTTTCGAAAGAAGAATTAAAAATTTCCGTAGAAAAAGATATGCTGAAGCATTATGATCAGTTAAATAAACTTTATAAAACAAAACGACTTAACGGTTTATGGGTATATAAAACTGAAATGCAGGTGAAGTTTTTACTTCATGAGTATATGCATATTCAATATGTTAATATCCGTAATGAGAATGACATGATTAAACAGTGGCTGTACAAAGATAAAATGTTTGATCTTAAGAATAATAAAGAAATGATTCTCAATGATATTACCAGTATATCGAAGGAACAGCTTTTGGCACTCTTAAAAAAGAATATGTACAAAATCTTTTTTAATGTAGCCGGCGAGGTAAGAATTAATGAATTTGATGAAAGGATATTTAAGATGAATGGACTGCGCGAGATTCCCAATATAGATAACTTTTATTTTGATACTAAAGGATTATATTTTCATTATAATCCTTATGAAATTGTTTCTTCTTCCTCTGTTGATTTTGTAATTCCTATTTCCTGGGAACAATTAGAAGGAACCTTAAACCGCGAGTTTAAACAAAGAATGAATATTTCCTAAAGAAAATAACACTAGCGAAATTCAATTAAAATGATGAGTTTCATTGTCAGCTTTCTTTATTCTATTTTTTTTATGTTTTAATAATAAAAAATCAGAGAATCCCATTTTTTCTGTTTTTTTACTTCGAATCATCTCTTTTACTCTTTTATCCATATCATGAATTTCTTCACTTTGAACTCAATGGTAATATGTTCAATACAGTTTTGGTGATCTTTTTCTATTCTCAGATGGGTAACCTTTATTTTTTTTCCACTGATAAGCTGGCAAAGCTGTTCGAATGAAATTATTTTTTTGCTGTTGACAACAACAGGAATATCATACTTCCCACACAGATAAGAAGCGAAATCTTCTTTGGTTTTTGTCTCCGCAGCTACCTGCTGTAATAATATACGAAATTTTTCATTAGAGATTTCAGGTAATTTGTTGTGAGAAGTTACTGTATCTTTTTTAGGCGTAGATTTCGGAGAGACAGGAATATATTTTAATGCATCTACCAGTGGATCTTTCTCCGGATTCCCAATGGGTAGTGAAAAAGAGGAGTGAGGTTTTTCAAATTCATAGGAACTGATGTCAATTTTAGGCTTTTCCCGTTTAGGCATGGGAGCGGCATAGATAGTTTTAATTGCAGAATGCTGTACATCACCATTAACAACTAGGGTGATTTTTTTAGGACCTTCTGAGTTAAATTGATACGAGGCTGTCTGGCCTACGGCATCAATCTGATTGGATTCTCCAAAATTCCATTCCCAGGAAACACCATCTTTTTTGATGGCATTAAAAATAACTGTTTTTCCTGCTGTAACGACATTTGGAGCAATAATCAATGGCAGATTTTCACTGTGTTCATCAGTACTGTGTATCGTTACCAGCTTTTGGTGGACACAATTTTTGTTAATAATTAGGGTAACAATATAATCACCTGGTTTTTTATAGGAGTGCAGTGTACGTTGTCTTTTGTCCACTTGTGTGCTATCTCCAAAATCCCATTCCCAGCTTTTTGCTCCGGGTGTAGTATCATAAAATTCTACAACTTTCCGGGTCGCAAACTCCTTAGCGTACACTACAAATTTAGCATTCTCACAATCTATATGCCGGCTGTATTGATAAACTAATAAAATTGTACCTAACGATAAAAGTAAAATGATACTCCAAAAAACTTTGGGATCAAGACTGAAAGAAAAAAAAGATTTCATTGTTTTTGTGTTTATTAGCATGATATAAATTAATGTGATTGCAACTTATTTTATATCAATATTTTACATTGCTATTTTATAGATTTTATTCTATGCCATTTCATGATTTGAATCATGAAAATGAGAAAATTCATCCTATACATTTGTGCATCTCTAGTATGAAAAAGATCATAATATAACATTTTGATTTTGGTGATTTCTGTCTAGTGTCATTACACAGTAACAGGAAGTCTATACTCGTTTGTTAATACCCTAAATAAAAATGAAATTGTACTTAGAACAATATTGGATTGCTATTGTAACTCTTCTGTCAATACTAGGGCTTGTGTCCTGTGGCAGCGGAAGGTATATCGAAGAGCTTCCCTATCTGCATTCTTCGGAACAGTATACTAAAGAATTAGACGGGATCAAAAAACGGACAGACTCTACTTTTGCCATTGAGAAATTTGATGACAGAAAACTCAATGATGAAGAAATGAGTATCAGGGAGAGATATTCGATTATTATGAGAGTAATGCCTAAAAAAGTTATTAATTATAAATTATATTCTTTTATTGATCAGTGGATAGGTTCTTCTGCTAAGCAAATGTCTAATCAGAAAAATGGAACAGATTGCGCTCAGTTTGCATCTTTACTTTTTAATGAGGTATATCATGCGACAATTTCTCCAATCCCTGAAAAAGTCTTTCGTTCAAAAGATATTGAATTATTTACCGGCAGGAATTTTCTGCAGGAGGGGGATATTTTATTTTTCCGATATGATAAGGGGCATCCGATTTCTGATGAGGGTATATACCTTCAAAATAACAAAATAGTTGCCTGTACAGCTGGTGGATTAAATATTTATGATTTTAATGACCAGTATTTCCAGCTCAGATACATAGCTGCGGGAAGATTAAAACCTAAAAGCTGAGAGAATGAAACATTTTGAAAATATTGCCAGACAGATTAACTCTTTGCCTTATGATATAAGGGCAGAGGTAATCATTAATAATTTATTGGAAAATGATGATTTGCAATCTGAAGATTTTATTATAGAAAAGGATGGGCAGTTTTCAAGGGCCTACCGTTATGATATTCTTGACTCGGGGATAAGCAATTACAGCTTTGGAAGTGCTTCTTTTTTTAAGCTTGTTCTTTCCCGTGACAGCATATACGATATGTTGCCTGAAAATATAGTGCATGATATCAGCAGCGACACTGCGGAGAAAAATGTGGATGTCATGATACAGGAATACAGGATAAAAAAGCAGGATCAAAAGAATGCAAGACTTTTTTTTCAGCCATTTGAAAATGAAATTTTCAATTATGGGGTTCGTTTTGAAGCGTTTGAACAGGACTTTTTTTGCCAGCTGCACGGTTCAACTTTTCCCAAGTTGTTTTATGAACTATTCGGTATCAGTACAGATGTACCATCTGAGATGGCTTCACGGTTAATCAGGATATTGCCGTTTGCTTATAAAATTGTAGGTAATACTGCTTTGACCATTGAGGTGTTGTCTTTGCTTCTGGAGGAAGAAGTCAGAATAAGCAAGAAAAGTTGGAAAAAGTACTATGATGATACGCAGTATAGTTTACTGGGAGATTGTAAGCTGGGCCTGGATATGGTGTCAGGTAATAATTATGACCACTATATGAACCATATCCATCTGTCAGTTGGCCCATTAAGAAACAATTGTTTTTCAGATTACCTTAATGAGGGAAAAATGAAGTTGTTTCTGGATTTGCTTTGTGGTTATTTCTTTTCGGCTGAAACTGAAATAGAGATCACTATACTTCTTTCAAAGGAAGCAGAAAGTTTTGATCTGAATGTAGTAAAAGATACTGTTTTAGGATATAACACAAGGATATAATGCTGCTGAAGAAATATTTTATGAATTTAGTGGAGCCCGAAATTTTGGTTTTCATTCTTGTACTGCTTTCTGTTTGTATTGTTCTTACAGCAATTTTCAGACGCAGGATACCCGATTTTAAAAACATTTACGGCACCAAATTCAATTCATATCTTTTGGGAGTTTTGATTGTTGGCTCATTGATTGGTTTCGTGGGATATAATAAACTTTTCGCAGATCATATTCTGCTAGAGTTTATTTTTTATCAGTTGAGTTCTTTAGTTGTGGGAGGTTTACATTGTTATATGTACAGATCCTTTTTTATGAAATTTGGGAATGAAGTAAAGGAGCTGGAATACTTTTTTGTCCTGTTAATGATTGGTTACAGCATTATTCCCTTTGCTTTAATCTATACTTTCTTCAATGGAATTCAGTTTGTTTTTCTAATGTCAGGACATTATGTATTATTTCTTCTTCCCACATTACTGAATGAAACGTTTAACAGGGCGATGGCAATTCCTCCCCAGATTTACAGAACCTGGCATTTTCCGGAAAATTATAAAAATCTTCCAGGAGTTACAGATGAGGAAATGAAAGACCTGGTGGTTTTTACCTTACTTATTGATAAAGACAGGAATGCAAAAAATTACAGCGCTTATAAAGCCAAAGGTCCTACGAGGATTGACTTCGGCCGGCTTTTTTACAGCTTTATATTGGACTATAATGAAAGAAATTCTGAAAGTGAGATAAAGGTGGAAGGAGAAAATGGTTTTTACGATTGGGTGTTTTTTTTAAGACCTAAATGGTATCAGTCCACCAAATACGTTGACGCTGACTTACCTCTTTATATGAATGGCATTGAAGAAAATAGCGTGGTAATCTGTGCACGGGCACAGCATATGATTATTGAAGAAAATATTAATGAAAATGATGATCTCCCAGACTTTGAATACAAAGAAAGGGAATACGATGAATAAAAATAACAAATAAAATGATAGAAAAGTTAAAATATTTTCCTGTGCATTGGATAGACGGGATGAAGATTAATAAAGGACATTTCACAGATATTCAAAATTTTATAAGTGATTCTGTACGTGATTCAACATGCATTAGGACATCACTTGTGGATTACGGTATTTTACCATCTGGTGATACCATAATGGTCAGTATGTCTATAGATCAGCACAAATTACTAAAAGTTGTTCTTGAAGAGTGTCAGGCTATCACACCGAATGGCTCCCGAATTGATATCGGTACTCATTATGCTGGATTTTCTGAACATACACTTTTACACCCTGATACGAGCTATTTGATCAATGATGAAGAAGATATCAATCTGATGGTATGTGTTTCTGTAAACCATTTCAACAGGATTCCTTTTGGGGAGCCTGATCCTGATGAAAATCCTCCGAGATATCCTTATACTCAGCCAAAATATTCTTTGGAACTTATTCCCGAAAGTGAATTGAGAGGAGGATTGGGCTTTGGAGCAGAATACCTGACCGTTGGAAGAATAAAAGCAAGTGCCGGTGTATGTACTATGGATGATGATTATATTCCTCCTTGTTTAAGTGTATCAAGTCACCCAAAGTTAAAAAAACTTTATGTTGAAATCGACCGCTTTTACAGTCAGATTGAACTCTTTGCATCCCAGATCAAACAAAAAATCCGTGCTAAAAAGCAGAATAATTTGCTATCGTTAATAGTTGATGATCTGGCAGACAAGGCACTGTGGTATCTTGGGTCGGAAATAAACCGCTACCGGTGGTCTGCCCCTTATGCTTCTCCTATGTACATGCTTTCATCAGTCATTGCTTTTGGAAGGATAATAAAGAATTGTATAGAAACTTATACGGGCTCCGGAAAAGAAGAATTATTGAATTACCTTACAGAATGGTGCAATATAAGTCAGGGGGATTTTGAATCTATTTTTTCAGAAGTGCTGAATGCCGAATATAATCATAATCAAATCGGTTCAGCTATTTTGAAAATAGATCGGTTTATTAAAACAGTGGAAGAGATGTTTTCCATCCTTAATCAGTTGGATTATATCGGTAAGAAACGAGATGGCAGTATTTTTATTTCTGAAAATCCAGGCAACCGTGATGCTATTGTTCATTCCAAGAGGAGCCAGTCATTTTTAGCAGATTAGTAATCCTATGACTATTGTATTATGGAAATTCTTAATAAAAAAGAAAGACTGCGTGCATTTCTGTTTTTCATCCTGTTCTTTTTAGTTGCTGTATTTACCTTGGTTGTTGGCCTTTTTTTTAACACTTATTTCCCATTTAAGGAGAACTCATTGTTAAAGGTTGAAAATAATACTCTTAAAAAAGAAATGGAAATTCAGGATCACTTTTCTTTTCAATTAGAAAAGGTAAAATCTGCTATTGACTCTATAGGAGCTCCGGGGAAAAATGATTTCTTTAATGAAAACCTGGCGTTATCGCTCCTTTCAGATATGTATCAAAAGATCCCGAAAGACAGTGTTAAAAATGAGGTGATGTACAATAATATCATTATTGGTTACAAGGATCTGATAGACCGTAAAAAAGAGATCAGACGGCTATCTACAACCGGAAAGGCAGCAGACAGTTTACAGGCAATCAATAAAATCCTGAGACAGGAATATGATAAGGTAAAAACTGATCTAGACGTTTGTCGTCAATTATATAAAGCTCAGTAATGGACTGGTTTAGAATCTATTTTACCCTATTCTGTATTGCTTTTGGGGAAATCTTTTTACACGCGCAAACAATTACAGATTCTACTTCGGAAGTTGCTCAATTCGATTGTAAAATAATACAGAATAAGGAAAAACTGCAAAATAAAAACTTCATCAGTACTCCGGATTTGAGGCTGAGGGCGAACAATGAGGAATTAGTATATGCAGTGATGAAACTGGGAAAAAGAGGCCATAATATTTTTATGTATATCAGGATTATTGATGAAAATGTATGTATCAAGAAGGATCAGGTTCTGGAGATACAGTATACTAATGGCGAAAAAGTCAGTTATAAAAATGACCATTCCGTGAATTGTGATGGAATATTCGTGAGAAAATTTGATCAGAAAGAAATAAAGAAAATCAGTGAAAACGAAATGACTGCCATCAAAATATATACCTATCAAAAAAACTATGAGTTTTTAGTCAGCAGCACCTTGAATTATGATATCAATAATCAGATTCATTGTTTGGCTGCCTATAAGATGAAATCAACGTAGGCTAAAGAATAAACATTATTAAGAGGAATGAAAATGATCCAGATTAGTAAAAGTGTAGAATGAATACGTAGCTATCTAAAAACTTATGATTGCTTAAAAGCCATGTGAAAATATCATACAATGAAAGGAATTTACTATAAAACACCTATAGACTTTGCCAGTATAATGGATGAAAGAGGAGCTGAAAAGGTATCCATTGATCAATCTATCAGTCAGTATCTTTTTATTATCATCACAACACCTTTAGGAAGATGCAAGTTTGATGACACGTTTGGAACTGAAATTTTTGAAGTCGACTTTGATCTTCCTAAAAGTGACAATTCCATTAAGGAATTTATCATCAGGACTGTAGCTGAATCCATTATTGAGCATGAGCACAGGCTATTACTGGAAGATATTGAGGTAGCAGTTAAGAATGCTGATATTGGAAAAACACAGAAAAAAAGAGTAAAGAAAAAAGTAATGGTATCAGTAAAAGGATTGGTTAAAGAAACTGACAGACCTTTCTTTTTTCAAAAATCATTTTTTATAGGTCCTCTCTCATATTAAGTCGTATGAATCAAGAAAAAATAAAAGATAGAATATTTCGCAGAGCTGCAAAACTCTGGGGATATAATGAACTGGGATCGGATTCTTCTTTTGATCCGATTGTAGGCCTCATGTTATCAGCAACGGCCTCGGAACTTGAAAGGCTAGGGTTTGAATTGGAAAGCTCAAAAGCCCGTATTACGGAACGTGTCCTTGAAGTGTTGTTTCCAGAAGAGATTTCCGGCGTTGTCCCTGCAAGATCTCTGCTCCAGGTGTTTCCTATTGAAAATGGATCTAAAATATCGTTATATGATCATTTTAAAATGGATAAAAAAGGGGCACAGGGGGCTAACCGTCATGAGACGGCAGATAAGGATATTTATTTCTGTCCTACAATAGAAACCACTCTGACTACGGCAAGAGTCAAGTATATTGCTCATGGTAAGGTTATAAAGCAGATTACGAATCCTTTTTCCGGGAGTGTATTACAGAAAAGTGAGAGACATATTCCGGCAGGTGAAATGTGGATTGGCATCCTTACCCGCGATAAGGAACCTCTGGAAGATCTTATGTTTTATATTGATATAGGCAGTCAATATAAAAAAGAATTATTTTCCCATTACATTAAACAAGTCAAGGTATATTCCGGTGATCAGGAATTTGAGCTTACCAGGGGATATAATGCAGGCCATCGAGCAGTTGATTTTGAAGAGATTCTTGTTAAGAATTCTCTGGAGCTTGAGCATATATATCAAGATGTGAATGCATATTATCATTCCCGTTTTTTTACATTAAAGCAAAAAATAAAGCCTACAGCAAACAACCGGAATGAAGAGCTTTTTACCCGATACTTTCCTAATTGCAGTCTTTCCGAGGAAGATGATCTCGTTTGGCTTAGACTTAAGTTTCCGGAAGCTGTTGATGATGAAGTACTTCAAAATATCAGTATTATTCTTAATTGTGTTCCTGTTATTAACATATATAATATTAAGACTTACAGAAGGGCATTAGGGAGACTTGATATTCTTCCGATTCAATCTGAAGATCATTTTTTAGCTTTGGATTATGTCTCAGATGACACAGGGCGAAGATTTGATGTAAAAAACTATTCTTCAGAAGGGGATGGTGTTTCATCTGTTCTTAGAAAAGGAGGAGTATCCAGGTTTGACTGTCGTAATGCCTCGGAGCTACTTCAATATCTTTTAGAAGTAATCAAAGATGAGACTGCTGCATTTTCAGCAATCGGAGGTGATTCAGCAAGAGAGATGCTTGTGCAGATCAGTCAGAATATAGCGGCTTTACATCAGCTTGCTCAGGAAAAGAATTTTTCATACATCAATAACCCGTATCTGATCATAACAGGCAATACTTTAAAGTCTGAAGCTTCATATAATATTTCATATTGGAATACCCAAGCGGAAGAGGCTAATCACATCAGGCCGGGAACTTTGTTTGTTGCAGATCAACCCGGAACTCTGATGTGTGAAAGACATTCAATTATGATTACTACCTCATTGGGTGGAAGAAAGGGCCTCTCACCTCAAGATAAGATTTTAGAATTCAGAACAGCATTGCTAAGTAGAGGGAGAATGGTAACTCCAGCAGATATTAAAGAATCTGCCATGAGACATTTTAAGAATACCATAACAGATGTTAAAATAGAGAAAGGAACCAAAAAAGAAGTTGCTTTAAAAGAAGGTTTTAGCAGAACAATTGATGTTCATCTTTTTAGAAATCACATCCTTAAAGAGATTCATGAAGATGAATGGAAATACTTATGTGACAGTTTTCTACTCACACTCGAAAACAACTCTGTTCACATGCTTCCTTACAGGGTCTTTGAACATTAAGGATATTGTTAATGAAGGGCAGATCAAGATTTAATCGTGACTGTATAAAGATTATAAATATAATAATTAAAAAATACATACTATGTTACTAAACAAAGGAATTGGAGGGAACGAAGTTCCACCAGAAGTAAGTGAATCCATTTTCGAAATTCCTCAGAACAGGACGTTATTGGCTCAGAAACTAACAGCTCATGATCCTGTTAAACCTGAATTGGTTGAAGGGTTAGATACTGTAGAAAAAGTCTTTGAACATTTTAAACCAGAAATTAAAGTTGATTTTGTAGATGAGAATGGCGCTTCTAAAATAGAATCGCTCAAATTTAATAATCTTGGAGATTTCGGAATAAAAGGGATTACCAAGCAAAGTGATTTCTTATCAGGACTAGAAACTGAAAAAAATCAATACCAACAGATTATCAGGCAACTGAAAACCAATAAAATATTAAAAGCAGCCATAGAAGATCCTGATGCCCGAAAAGCTTTATACAGCACTTTGCAATCGTTGATTCTGGAATTGGAAAATAATAAATAAAAATAGGTGTTATGGACAAGCAACAACAAATGCAACAACATACCGGTCAGGAAAGATTTAAAGAGCAATATATTGTATCAGATAATCTGGCAGCCTTAGCCCGCTATGGAGGTTTTGACCTACTGGAAATCTCCATTGACGGAGTACAGAATATTAATCCAGACAGAAAAGCCAGAAAAAGAATTTTTTTAACCGAGCCAGGTAAAGAAAAAGAAAGGGAGACTTTGAAAAAAACTCTGAAACTATGGGAAAGTTTACTTGCTAACAGCGAATCTTTATCCGATATGGTTACAGATTGTGAAGAAAGAAAAAAAATTGCGGAACAGCTGTTGGTAAATAATTTGTCAAAAGCTATTGATGATACTAGAGAAATAGAGGCTAATTACAGGACTGTTGCCTTATTCTACAAAAATACGGAATCGGCTAAGGTAAAAAATATTACCATTGTCAATGCAACACTTGAACAATTAAAAGATCTGGATAATACACGTTTTATCGACACTATACATACTGAGCTTACTGATAACTATGATCGTCTTGATCTTAAAAATAATTATGGGATTTTAGTTATTCCAGGGTATCTGGGATCTAACAAAGTAATAGAGAAATGGGCAAAACTGGTATATGAAAACAAAGTAATGCTTGTTACTGATTTTGAACACCTTGATGAGCCTGATGATGTAATGGAAATGTTTGATCAGGCTTATCTTACGGGAGGAGATGTATTCAGATCAAATGTTCTGATGACCTGCAATTGGCTTGTTGGAAGAGGAAGATTTGAAGAAATTGAGGAGCGTGAAAATATGTATATACCGCCTTCTACTGCATTAGCAGGGAAGATCTATAAAACACTGATGTCACAGGTTACAGCGGGGAAAAAATTCGGAGGAATTAATGAAGTGGAGGGAGTAAAATTTGATCTTAAGAAAAGTGAAATTGCTAATCTTGAGAATCTTGGTCTTATTCCTATGGTCAATGAATATGGAAAGGTAATGGCCTTTTCAGGAAAGACTTTGTTTAATGGAGATAATTTAGGGCTACAAACGTATTCTGTAGTACGGGTTTTTGATTATGTTACTAAAGTTTTGATGGATTTTTTGAACAGAAGAGCCTTCGAAAATTTTACAGCGGTGACCCGTAAAGAGATAATGAATCAGATTGTAGGTTTTCTGGACAGCATTGCCGGGCCTGGAAAATTAATAGAAAATTTTGAAATCAAGAGATTTGAACAGGATCCGGTTCAAAAGGACAGAATTCATCTTGATATTCATATGAAGCCCTATTTCCCTGCTAAAAACTTTTTGATCAAGATGGATGGGCACAAAGGTGACCAGGGTAACGAATGGGATACCGAATATAAACAAAATTAAGAGGACATTTTTCTATTGTTGAATCCTTCCGGAACTTGTCTTGTAGGATGATATGTAATCATTATGAGCTTTTCGCCTCATGATTATAAAGTAATGATTTTTCAGAGTTTCTATCCGAAGATTATTTATTAAACTGATTGATACAAAACACCAAATGTAATTTGGATCTCAAATAAAAATTACAAACTGCCTGAACTTGCTTTAACAACAAATATCTTTAAGGTTCCCGGCCTTCAAAGCTATTGCAAAAGGAGCTTGTTTAGGAAAGTATTGTATTTCAAATATTTATTAACCATTAAATTTTTAACATTATGTCATTTAAAGCTAAGTTAAAAGTAGCTGGTAAAGAGTATAACATACTTAAGGTAAGCTACGGATTATTTCAGGAAACTGATGCAACGGGAAGACCTTCCACTATTACAAGAGGAGGAAAAATTGATATTGTAATAGAAGGAACGGGTGCTACAGATCTTTTCGAATGGATGACCAATTCTTTTGAAAGAAAGGATGGAAGTATTGTATTTGCAAAGCGGGACAGCGATGCAACTCTCAAAGAATTGAAATTCACAGAGGGATATCTGGTAAAGCACAATGAAGATTTTGATTCTAGGGGAGATAATCCGTTGACTGAAGCATTTACGATTTCATCCAGAAAAATCGAAATGGGAACGGGGGCCTATGAAAATGAATGGGTATAAACCCTGAAGATAAGCAGTAGTAATATGTTTACTGCTGCTTATCTTATTACTATACATTTATTATTTTAATCATAAGCTAATCTATTATGTCATTTTTATCCAAATTAGAATTAGATGGTATTACTTATAACATTCTTGAATGTCAATATGGTTTTACCCAAGCAACAGATAATACGGGGAAACCCCAAGGTATACCACAGGGTGGAGAGATTATTATTAAGATTGAGAGTACAGGAAATTCTGAACTATTGAGCTGGATGTTGGATCATGATCAGACGAAAAACGGTAAAATTATTTATTATCGTCGCGATGCTATCAGTAAACTTCAGGAATTGGTTTTTGAAAAAGCTTACTGCATCGGATTTCAAGAAAAATTTGATGCGAACAGTAGCCAGCCTTTACAAATTGAGATGCGCATGATTGCTAGGAAATTCGATCTGAATAATGCAGTCCATGAGAAAATGTGGAAATAACGAGTATGTTGAGTATATGTAGTATTAAGTAAATTTTCAATACAATTTTGTCATGTCTAAAAATATATACAGCCCTGTATCATCTGATAACTCATCAAATGTATCAGATGAAACCTTATCAGCAAAGAATTCTTCCTTCCAGTTGTTGAATTCTGTCATGAAAGCAAAAGAAAGTCCTTTAGTATATTGTACATTAATGCTTAATGGAAAGCCTTTTCTTGATAAATCAAGTTTTTCTTTGGAACTGAATCAGGTTACTAATGATCATGATTGTTTTAACATCATTGTTCCTGATGATGCACTTGATAGTTTTGATGGTTATGTTATGGAAAACTCTAAAAATATCCTTGGGAAAAGCATCACTATTTATTTTCATCGTTTTGGAAATGTAAGGCAGTCTTTTAATGGCATTATTACCAATATTAAAAATAGAAAAGAAAATGGGTACGGTACATTGATAATAACTGGTAGTGCACCAACAATGCTTCTGGAAAACGGTAAAGCTTGTCATAGTTTTGAGAATAGAAAACTTGATGAGATTATCAAAGAAATAACAGAGGAACATTCAGATATCAAAATAGTTATTGAAAATCTGAACACTAAATATACCTTGCCTTATACGGTACAATATAAGGAATCAGATTATCAATTTATCAGAAGACTTGCCCTACGATATGGAGAATATTTTTATTATAATGGGCAAGAATTAATATTCGGTAACAAAGTACAGCCCACTGTAATTCTTGAAGAAAATATTGATCTTATTGAAGTTGAATTTGAGCTAAATATCAAGCCTCAAAAGTTTGAATACACTGTGTACGATTCAAGAAAGGGGGACAATATGAAAGCAAAATCTTCTTCCATTCGTTCACAATATAAAGAAAATTACTTTCAGGCAATTGCTATTAATGCTTCTAAGGAAGTATATAAAAAGGAACAGCAAATGTTGTTCAATTATAGTGGTATTGGAAATGTCACTGAGAAAGAGCTTAAGGAGGCTGTAACGAAAGAGAAAGAAACCCGAGAGAATTTGGTTTGGGTAAAAGGAAAAAGTAAAGACCCCGCGGTAAAGATAGGTGGAAGGGTCCAGTTAATTGATATTAATGGAAAGGCAATGGAAACTTACCGGATTACTGAAATTACTCATTATCATGATGGAAATATTTATTATAATGAATTTTGTGGATCTCCGGATCTGTATATTGCTCCTTATCAGGATGGTGAGGCTGTTCCCGTTGGAGAACAACAATCAGCCAGGGTTGTAGATAATAATGATCCTTTGGGAATGGGAAGAGTAAGGGTTCAGTTTCCTTGGCAGGAGAGCAAAGGAACCACTTCTCCATGGCTTCGTTTGTTGCAGCCTCATGGAGGTGATGGAAAGGGTTTTTATTTTGTACCGGAAAAAGGAGAAGAAATTTCTGTAGGATTTGAGAGTAACAATGCTGAAAAACCTTACGTTATGGGAAGCCATTATAATGGGGCAGAAAAAAGCGGGTATCAGACGGAAAATAATACAAAAAAAGTGATTCAAACCCGGAGCGGAAATCGTATTGAGATGGATGATGAAGCGGGGAGTATCACCATAAGAGACGCCAGTAACAATACTATTGTTATGGATGGCAAAGGCAATATAGAAATAAATGCACCTAAAACGATTCATCTTACGGCAGGAGCGGAAATTAAAATGGTGGCCGGAGCTAAAATATCAGTTGCGACTGTTAATATGGAGCAGGCGATAGCCAATAAACTGGAAACAACTGCTGTTCAGATCAGTTCTAAAGCTATAGCAAAAATCGAACAGTCAGCCTTGGAAATTATGACAAGTGGTGAAAAGAAACTTGATCTAAAAACTAAAGAACTTACACTGAAAGCTGAAGAGAAATTAATGATGCATTCAGATAAGGAGGCTATTGTCAATGGCAAATCCACAGTGGGTATAAAAGGTGGTAAAATCAATATGGATAATAAACCTAAAGGACCAGAAAAAACTAAACAAGAAAAAGATTTGGACAAGGTAAAAGAGATTGGATTGGACAAAATTATTCCCACGAGTGTTGATAAAGGAGTGGAATATGTGGACAAGTATAAAAAATTAACAACGGATTCTACGGTAAAAAAGTAGAATAAGTTTGTAATCGTACTATTGGATTTCTAAAAATTCATCAAAAGTACAAATCAATATATTAAAACTAAATTCCGAGAGATATGCCACAGATAATCACAGAAAAAGCTACTTTATCATGTGATAAAGGAGCAGCACCTTCATCTTTGAAGGTTACAAGTAATTGCTTTTACCATGCAGACTGTAAGCTAATTGCTACAGAAGAGGATAAGCAGACCGAAATCAATATTGGTTCATTCGGGATGTGCTCCGTTACCAAAATAAAATGCATACCTGTTATTGCCAAGTGGGAGAATACAGCGAAGGATTCATGTATTAATAATCACAAAATTCTTACAGATAAAAGCACATGTCATTGTGGTACAGGTGGTAAAATTTCTGTTATGAATAAGGGGCATGGAGAAAAGCATGATGTTGAATAAATGAATACGTTTCTTTTATTTAGAAAATAAAAGACTTGTCATGACTTTTCCCTTTTATAATGATCAGCTGCTTCTTAGTCTGATTAGTTGAAAAATTACATTTTTTTAGTGATAATACGACCTTGATTCAACAGAATTTTAAAAATGAACTGTTTACATTTGTTGTGTTAATAATCTAATTATTAATTCTTTATTGCAGTATTATGGTATCTGATACAATGATTCTCATTCTGTATGTTCCTCCAGATACGCGGCATCCCCGAAAATACTGAAATAAGAAAGAGATCTGCTTTATCAGCAGATCCCCTTTGCCTGTTTAATAGTACATGTTTTCCAAGCATATACTTTATTTTACTGGCTTTCTTTCAGTATCAAAGCTGATACTAAAACTATAACCTAAGTAATTTTATTCAACTTTTTTAAAAGGAGTAGTATGATAATAGACGAAGATTTGCTTTTAGCAAAGGGTGAAATTAGGTATTATAAACCGAATGAATTGATTTTTTGTGAAGATGAATTTCCTTTTTATTACTATCAGATAATAAATGGCAAAGTAAAGCTCAATAGCTATAAAGAAGAAGGAAAAGAGTTTATTCATAATATTTTTTCAGACGGACAGAGCTTTGGGGAATATACACTTTTTGCTGAAAAGCCCTATCCGATGAATGCAGAGACGGTAACTCAAAGTTGTATTGTAAGGCTTCCCAAACAGGCATTTTTGGAATTAGTTGGACAAAGCACAGAGTTGTTATCGGTTATTGTAAAGAACCTTTCTCATGGAATGTATGACGAGTGCATCATTAAGAAGTATCTTACTTCACTAAGTCCTGCAGTTAAAATCAGAGGATTACTGGATTATTTAAAAAGTTTCCAGAAAAAAAAGTTTCTGTATTCTTTCAAGATACCGTTAACCAGAAATCAGATGGCTTGCTTAACAGGACTTTGTGAGGAAACAGTCATCAGAACATTAAAAAAAATGGAAAAGGATAAAATTGTTACTATCAGGAACGGAAAAATCTTTTACTAAACCATTTGATTGTGGATGTAGAGGTTGTTTCTTCTGGAATTTTTTTCAAAACTTTTATTTTCAACGGTCTTATCTGCATTATGGCTTATTGATATTCATAAAATATATATTTTAACATGTCCAGACTGATCAGTATTAGATTTTACAGACAAATGAACAATGCGAAAAAAGATAAGCTGTTGTTGGAAAAAAACGGAATTAATGGTTTTATAGCCAGTGAAAACTTCGCTAATGCTGATTCTATGCTTTTACAGGCAGTTGGTGCAATACAACTTCAGGTTTTTGATGTTGACATTGAGGATGCTATAAATATTCTAAAGAGCGATCGTACTCATGATGAGCTAGCGTATGCAGGCGATGCAAATATAAAGACTGAAGTGTCAAATCCGTCGTGTACCCGATGTGGTTCTCATCATATATTCCAGATTGAAAAGCTAGGTGGTATTTTCGGTATGAGCCGGCGAATCCTTGGATTTCCGATTGAAATTTCAAAAACGGATTATTACTGTTACTATTGCGATGGTGAGTTTATCTGCTGATACTCTTTAGAAAAGTAGCTGAAGATCATTGAAATCAGGATGACAATAAGATTCAAGAAAAGATATGAGTCTTATACTATTATTATTTGTAATGGCGTAATGAAACTAAAACACTGTTTTAGTTTCATTACGCCATTACACTATGTTTTTTAGTTGAAAAACTACAGTTTGTTAATAATAATACGAGTGTTATTGAATGAAATATGAAAAATATCTTTTTAGATTTGTAATAAATCTTAGGAGAACATTTATCATATTCAAATATTTGAAATATTTAAGTCTCAAACTGTTTATTTTCATTATCTGGTATTGGGTAAAGCCATCACCGGATTTTATTTTCTTTTTAATTGAACATCAGATAAAAAACATATTATTTCTGTTATTTAATACGTAGGGGGAGCATGCATTTGCAGCATTAAAAAAACACTCAAGAAAGGTAAAATCACAGATTTAAAAAATCAGAGATATTGACATCAATTTTATTAATGTAAAAATCAATCTTATGCAACAACTATGTATTCTTCTTCTATCGAGTTTGCTGGCCTTATCTTGTTCCAATAAATCATGTATCACAGGAAAGTCTCATCCGTCAACGCAAAATTCTCTTGGAACTGATACGCTTAAAGCTATTGAAAACCAATGGGTTGATAGAACTGTCACTAATGAAGTTATTACCCGTGTTGTAGATATGCGTCAGTTTCCTGTTGAAATTCAGGAAGAATTTACTAATGAAAACCAGAAATTGGTAATACAGCTGAGAAACACAATAAAGACTAAAATTTCCGGCCGTATCATTCCGGATTCGGGACAGGATAATATCCGGTTTAATAATATTGAGCTGAATCAGCGAAGCATTGATGGCCCTTTTGGAAAAGACTTTGAATATAATCTAACCCAGATAGGGGATTACAATCTTGTGATAGAAAAAAGTTTAATGGCTTCCGGAAGCCAGGTTGGAAAATTTAGGGTTGTTCTGAAATAATACTCTGAATCTATTATCCATATTAGGTTCTATCCTAATATATGTTCAATTAAAATATTAATATATGAAAAATGTAAATCAATTTGTCAGTAATGTTCCATTTGACAAAGTTATTGTTTTTGACAGAGAAGGAAATGAAACGATTTTAACAACTTACAAGATTATCATTGAGTTGGGCGGTAAACAATATTTCATTGAGAATAGTCCGCATCCACGAAAACCGGATGGATTAAGTATCTATTTCGATGCTAATCGGGGGAACCCAAAGTATTTTGCAATTTACCCCGGCGGTGGTAATCTGGTGCATTTGTCCATTAATTCCTGTGAAGATTTATAAAACCGTGTTTTTGTTTTTAATAATGATACTGTTTTTTCTAAAAATAAGAAGGAATCCACCTTCTTATAAAGATCATATTCTCAACTTTATTGTGAAATTTACGCAGACTATCTGTAAAATTATCTTTGAAAGACGCAATATGTTTGGTTATGGTAAGTATATTTTAAATTGTAAGGGATTTGATTTATTATTTTACTGGATTCAGGACCAGGACTATTTCTCCTTCTTCTAGCAATTTAATAAAGATCTCATCAATTATTAAAATTGAAAAGCTTTCTGCTTTCTGCTTTCTTTAAAAAATTATTCTTACCTGCAATTGAGAATCTGATCTTTACACATTCTATACACCATATATTTATTATCGGTTGAAAATTTAATACAGGATTGATCATTAAATTTTTTAGGGTCTTTCCTGTATTCGTCCATATATCTTTGGAAGTCTTCAGCTTTAAAAGGTAAAATCATAATTTCTGCATCATTAAATTTTCTTAATTCTCCCAAACTTTTTAAAATTTCTTTTTTGTGCTGTAATGCCTGATTAAAATTCATGATTATTTTTTTTGAATTAAAGTTAGAAATGATCAGCTATAGGTAATCGACTGGTTATTGGATCACGTCAGTTTTCTTGGCTGATTACATGTAATCAGCTTAATGGCAGAACGCTATTGATTAAAATTTGGGGTAATAAATGTTTATCAAAAATAATTAAAAAAAATGCAAAAAACAAGAGTGTTATGTTTTCTTGCAGGATGTAATGTATTTAATAATAGGTGTTTGTGCCCATGTTGGTTTTTGCAATTTCACCATTTTTTTTAAAAAAATACTAGTCAGCGAATGCTTTTTTATTGCATAAAAAAAGTTGTTTCATTTTATGGCATAAAAATAACAAATAGCCATTCAAAGCGGTGTTTCTTTATTTTTAAAATGTGGAAATTGTAAAGCGTAAAGAATTTCAGAAAGTTTGAAATAATGAATTTAATGTCAAGAAGTTTTATTAACTGGACGATTATTTATTGTAATGAAAAAACTATATATTATTAGAGAAAATACTATATTATATAACGCAATATCCATTGTGAAGAGATACTCAATAATTTTGTTTCAAATGCTATACCTAATCTTGAAATTTAACTTTTTTATTGTTAACTATAAACCGTAAATCAATCAAACTGTGTTATGATTTTCTGATTGTTCCACTGACAATTGTATAGAGCTATGAAAGATATTTTAGAATCAGATTACTGTATTACAGTGTACGAAATTTCTACAGAATGTATGCTGGTGGTATTGCTCAGAATACTCATAAAGAAAATTAAAGGAATATTTACAAAAGTGATTTTCAATATTATAAAATGCAGAAACTTGACAGAAATTGCTGAAAAACTAATCCGAAATCTTTCAAAAAATTATTTTAATAATCCTATATCATTGTGTCTTTATAACTAAAAAAACAAAAATATATTAACTTCAACGGTAATTTATTGTAGTTATTTAACTACAATAAATTAGAAATAATATGACTGCTTTAAAACAGGGGACTTAAAAAACTTCTTTATAAATTTGCAGCCAGACCTGGATAGTATTATCTTGATCGTTAGGATTTTTTTATTATAGGTCTGAATGATATATTATTTTATGATCCGGCTTATTTTGCCGGATTTTATTCTTATTAGATGTTAGCTAATATCTCTATCCAGTTTTTAATGAAAGTTTCCCGCTTGATTTCAGATAATACTTCCAGAGAAAGATAAGGATTAAGGTCTTCCAATTCAACCAGAAGAAGAGAATTATCCGAAATACAACAAGCATCCACTCTTGTTATTCCTCTCTTAAGACTGTTCCACTGAATAAACTGATCTGCAAATTCAATTTCGTTGGCTGAAGGAACGTATTCAATGAGTTCCCATCTTTTATCTTTTTGTGGTGCATAAACAGCGTATTGAAACTGGTTATTGAGATAAATAAAAGAAACTTCGTATTTAAAGTCAATATAGGGCTGTATAATTTTACCATTAAGTTCTATGTTGTGAGCATCTCTATAGCTGATTTTTTCCTGGCCTATTGAATCTGCTCCATTTTTCATTTTAACCATATAATTTTCAGAAACTCCAAGTGTATTAAGTTCACTTAAGTTTTCTACGGTAGGAATAACAGGATAATTATTCTTTGTGAGATATAGCAAGTAATCCTTTCCTTTCTGATCACCTTTCCCGTCAAATGAGTTGAATGTTAAGAGATTTTTCTTTTTAACATTGTTAACAAATTCTTTAAAGTAGGGTTCATAATTCATGACGGATCCAGTATTTCTGAAAATGATGATATCTGCATATTCAAGATATGAATTAGCCTGATGAGGATGTCCAATCAGAATATTAAAGTGATCTTTCAGCTTTGAAGTTATATAAAGATCCTCTTTATAATAGGCTCTTCCTTTAGCCTGATAATAAAAGTCTGTAAGATATAAGATGCTTTTCATTCTTAAAATGTATCGGACAAAAATAAATGTAATTCCAGGTTGTCCAATATTCTTGTTTGTAGTAGTATTTGGAATTTGATATAAATGTACAGCTGTTATTTTTGTATACAATCTGTTTTTATTAGATAAAAAACTACAGTCTGCTAGTTGTAATGTTACTGATAATCAGTGTTTTATTTACTAATGAATTGTTAAGTTTGTAGTGTTTCCTTTTGTACATTATTTAGTTAATGGTTAATGGTAGTGATATTGTAATGTAAACGAAATATTACAAGGAAAGAATTTTTAAAAGATAGAATATTATCAGGCTGTGGAATTTGATTTAGATCTATACAGCTGAAGAAAAATTAGGTTTCCTAAATGTATTTACTATTAAGTAATCATTAAAATATTTAACAAATGAGAAAAATGTATTTATTACCAATGTTTTTAATTGGTGCTCTAGTTTACGGGCAGGTAGGAGTTAACAATATAACTCCAAAGTCTACTTTGGATGTTAAGAGTAAAACAACAGACGGAAGTGCTGCAGAAGGTCTAATCATTCCCAGGGTAACGGGCAATTCCCTTAAAGCTGCTGATACTGCCGGAGTATATGGTGACGATCAGGATGCTACAATGGTTTTTGTTACTGCTCCTCCTGATCCAGCCAGCCGTACCGGTCAGGTGGAGGGTATGGATTCCCGTGGATTTTATTATTTTGATGCCGGAACCAACCGATGGGTAAAGGTGATTTTGAGTGGTACAAATACAGCTGCAGTAACACAGCTACTTTGTTCATCCAGTACTCATATAGGAACATTGGAGGCAACAAGTCCTGCTGCTGGTGTCAGTGTTACCATTCCTTATAATGGAGGGAACGGAGGTATTTATTCTGAATTGATAGTTCCTTCCATCGGTGTAGCTGGATTAAATGCTGTACTTCCTTCAGGAACACTTAATAACGGCAGCGGAACCTTAACCTTTAATATTATAGGAATACCTGCCGTTGCCGGTACTGCTACTTTCAATATTGACTTAGGTGGAGAAAACTGTGGTTTTAATCTGACCGTACAACCTTCCAGCAGCTTTCCTGATGCTGTAGATGTTACGGTTAATGGTCAAACACGTCAAATGATGACTAGAAATTTGGGAGCTGACCCAACTTTGGATCCTAATGTTATGGTTCAGGGGATTTTTGGAAATTACTATCAATGGGGGAAAAAGATTGCTGTAGCTACAGCTTATAGCACTTCAAGTACTATTTCAGGATGGAATACAACTAATGCTCCTGCTGGCTCTTGGAATGGAGCTACTGAGGCAGCTCCGGTGAAAGTTGTGGCGAATGATCCCTGTCCAGCTGGCTTTCGTGTACCCACCCGTATTGAATGGCAAGGTTTTGTTTCTGCAAGTACTGTAAGTAATGTAGGAACAACCTGGACCGCTAACTCTTCTGACTTTAGCACAGGTAAGAGATTTGTGAATAATGGTAATACTTTAGTTTTCCCGGCAACGGGTTTCCGTAATTATCCTTCTGGTGTATCTGTCGCCCATGCTTCAAATGCTTACTATTGGAGTAGTACTGAAAGTGCTGGGGCAGCATATTCTCTTTGGTTTGGTGTTTCCATATTGGAGCCTGCAAATATCAGTGGTAGTAATAAACGTACCTACGGCTATTCGGTCCGTTGTATTTCAGAATAAAATTTTATTAGCACATTAATAGGCTATTATAGGGTTTGTTTCTTCATTCAAACTCGTGCGGCAAAGTAATTTGCCGCACTTTAAAACTAAAAGACTGAATGTCAATATTTAAGTTTTTATTGCTGAAATATCTTACAAAATCATATTGTAACCTTAACTACTCAATATATTTTGTTACAACAATTTAAGACAACCATGCTTTATATTTCACTTTTGGTGGCAGTTAGGATCCTCTAAAATATAATGGAAACAAATCATCACATACAGACGTGATGATGTATTTGATATTTTAGTTCAACATTTTAATTATCATTATATGGGATTTTAATTTTTAAAATTGGATTAATAAATGATTACCGCAGTAATAGTTGATGATGAACCAATAAACGTCTGCAATTTACAATACTTATTAACATGTCATTGTCCATCGGTAAATATTGAGGGTACAGCCGGCTGTGTAGATGAGGCATATTCTGTTATTAAAGCTGTAAGACCTGATGTTGTATTTCTTGATATAGAAATGCCTAAGAAAAATGGGTTTGAACTTTTAAAATATTTCAAACACTTGCAATTCGATGTTATTTTTGTGACAGCTTATGACTTCTATGGAATACAGGCGATTAAATTTTCTGCATTGGATTATTTGTTGAAACCCATTAATATAGATGAACTAAAAGCTACCGTAGAAAAAATTGAATTTTCGCTTGCAAAAAAATTAGAGAATATAAGGCTTCGTCACCTTATGGAACTATTGGAAGACAAACTGCCTCTTGAAAATAAAAAAATAGCTCTGCCAACCCAAAAGGAAACTCTACTTGTCCCTGTTCAAAATATTTTGCGATGTGAATCATCGAATAACTATACTATTTTCTATTTAATAAATGGTTTGGTACATGTGATTTCCAAACCTATTTATGAATATGAGGAGATGTTCAGATCTTTTGGGTTTATAAGATGTCATCAGTCACATCTGGTCAACAAAAGGCATGTAATAAGCATTTTAAATCAAGATTCAGGATATTTAATTTTGGCTTTTACAGATCAAAAGATCCCAATATCACGTCAAAGAAAGATCCTGGTAAAAGAGGCATTGAAAAGTTAGGTCATATACTATTGATATTTTGTGTTTTTAACCATTAAGTACTTTATTATTTGGTTTTTGATGTGACTTATACAAAATTAATCTTATTTTATGTTTTCAGAAATTATATTTACATTATTCCTTATGATTAGAATATATAATTATGGGGATTTATTAATATTTGAAGCTTCCCTATATCAGGGAAGTTTTTTTTAGCAGATGCTAAAAGTCTTTTTAATCTTTTTTTTGGACACATAAGATTTTAATTGTAGGGGTTTTCTAATGGATAGTTACTCTATCAAATTACCAATTGATTCAGATTCACATTGATTCTACCTGCTTACACATTGTTATGCTTAACTATATTCATATGTATCTATTTTTATGCAATTAAACAATTAAAATATTTAAAAAATGGAAAATGTAAAACTTACAACTATATTGAGAATGTTGATTGTAATTTTTATCAATATACATGTTCAGTGTCTAAAGAATGATAATGCAATTACTAAAATTACTAAGAAGAAGAAAAAAGAACCAAAGAAATCGGATATTTCAATAGAAACTGGATATCGAAAAATTCGTAGAACAATTTGATATACTGAATGGAAAGTATTATGAAATGTATAGCCTGTATAGATACTCTTGATAAAAATTGCCATGCATAATGTTATGGTAACCCATAATTTTTAACGGTAAAAACTAAATATATAAAAAAAGTAAATGATCGAAAAATGAAATTGAAGACTCAAATTTTACTTTTATTTATCTGTTTTTTTTTAAGTATAATCAGTTCTGCAAAAAATTCTCGGGTAAAAAATACAGATTATATTACTATCGAAGGAATTGGAGTAAGAGACGGTTTAATAAAAGATACACCTGAACATGAATTCGTAATTATAGGTGGGCTTGTCAATATAAAGACTACAGAACTTTTTAACGAATCTAATATCAGAAGCCGGGCTTATTACATCTCTGATTGTAATAAAAATAGACGACAAAATTCTGAGCCCTTCAGCAATCAGATTTTTCTTAATGTAGGAAACGAATATGTTATTGAATTGTCTGATAAAAAGACAAATAAACTTTTGCGGAGATATAGAATAAGTCGTATCAGATCTGTTCCGCAAATTAAAATGCTGGCACCACGAACAGATGATTTAAAATTTAATTTCACTTTGGGTTTCTCAGATGATGTACACTCAAATATAAGTTTATCATCTAATGTAACTAATGTGGAATTGGAGAAAGCTATGGATGATACACTGGATGTCGAGTATCGACTGACTGATCTGAGTACGAAAAAAAAGATATCTTCAGGAGTTCTTCAGCCAGGCGAAATGCTTAACGTAAATTCAGATACAGAATATGAACTAAGGTACAATTACCTTGCGCAACCTGAAACTAATGGAGTGAAATATATCAAGATAAAGCCGCATTGGTACCAATCAATTATTATTTATTCCATATTCTTTTTAAGCTTAACTACGTTCGGGTTTTATATTATTACATGGAAATTCAGAAAAAAAATAAAAAGTTCGGAAGCTCAGCAAAATAAACTAGAGGAGGAAGCTATGCGACTTCAATCCATGTTAAATCCGCATTTTACTTTTAACGCTCTTAATAGTATCCAAGGATTAATGAATACTGGACGTACTGGCGAGGCTAATACTTATCTTGAGGAATTTGGTATGCTTTTAAGAAAATCCCTATCTAAAAACAAAGATTTGTTCAACAGTCTTGATCAGGAGTTGGACATGATGCGTATCTATTTAAGAATTGAAGCCCTTCGGTTTGACTTTCAATGGGAAATCATCGTTTCAGACGTTTTACATATTGCAGAAATAGAAATTCCCACACTGCTATTGCAGCCTCTGGTTGAAAATGCAGTGAAACATGGTGTATCATCTCTCAAGGAACAGGGGCAGCTCATTATTACCTGCAGGGAAGAGAAAAACGATTTGATTATAATGATAGAAGATAATGGGGCATGGAATTCTAAAACATTTGTTACTGGCTATGGGTTGGCACTTACTCATGAAAGAATACATACCATCAATACAATACAAAAAGATGAACAAATTTTTTTATCTATTGATATTGATAAGGGTACAGGTACCCAAGTAATTTTAACTTTTAAAAACTGGCTTGATATATGATCAATTTGATACTACTACTTAGCAAACCCATCAACATTCATAATTAGCAATCTCTAATGGTCAAATGATATCTCAATATATGAAACAGATACCTATTATTACATATATACTTCCATCGTGGAATTCTGGAATAAAAAGGTTCTTATAAATTCGTTTACAGACTAAATATTATTATCAATTATTTTGAACGCAAATGTATTTTGGCAGCGCAGTAATGGCTGTCTTTTTTATTATTAATACTTTTTAGTTAAAAAACTACAATTAAATAGTGATAATATTACTAATGTTCAGTGTTTTATTTACTAATGAAGTGTTAAATTTAGAGTAGAATATCTCAAGGAATTAAAGTTGTAGGGTTTACACAAAATATTGTAAGGCGAAACATTTTCAAGAGGAAACAAATTATATGTATATAATATCAAAATTTAGACAAATAGTGAAGGTAGGTTTCATTAACGTATTCAATAGCCAATAAAATATTTAACAAATGAAAAAATGTAATTATTATCGCTGGTTTCTTTGGTGAATTTATCATGAGAAGGTAGAAATCAATAATGTATACTGACAATAAATGTCATCATGAATGGTACAATACTTCAGCAGTTAATCAATATATATGAAATTATCTCATAACTAATTTTAACTATTAAATATAATTTGTTACGACAACTTAAGACAACCATGATTTATTTGAATTAAAAGCACAAAGTTCCTATATAGAATTTAATCCCTCGTCTTAAGAAGTGGTGACTATTATAAGGGAGCACAGTCCGTAACTGCACTGATTGTTATTGAAATAGAATATAGAATTGAGCAAAATATTTATATTTCACTTTCAGTAGCAGTACGGAGCCCCCGCAAAGTAAAATAATATATTTCTCTATATAAGCTTAAATTGCATGCAGGGACTATTTCAAAAAGAGATAGTCTCTGCATTTTTATTCTGGCTATAACATTAAAAGATAATAAATAATATCCTATAAAATTTTATTAAAATTAATTTGGATAATTATTATATTTCAGTGAAATTACATTTATGTTTTTCTATGTATTCCTTATCTAAAAGACTCATTCAAGTTTGCATTCCTTATTGATTTTGATATATATTATAGTTCAATAGGTCCAGATGGAGTCGAAAAAAGATAAGATGATTATAATCATGATTTTCAAGTTTTTATTTAGATAGTTTGGCTGTTTAAAACACAACAAGATAATTATTAATAAAAACATTCAATGATTTTAAAATCTTTACAAATTTCTGAACCAGAACCGGTACAGTCTCTGATATGTTTTATGATAGAACTGGAAAATTTATTTGAGCACATAGGGGAATATCTTCTTTCATCTGGTGAAACAGTTTCCACTGCCGAGAGTGTAACCTCGGGATTTTTACAATTTTCTTTCTCTCAGATGAAAGAAGCTTCCCGATTCTTTAAAGGTGGAATCACCGCCTATACATTGAGGGAAAAGGTTGGCCTTCTTTCTGTGAATGAAGATGAGGCCCGAAAGTATAATTGTGTATCACGCCAAATTGCCAAAACAATGGCACTAAAAGTTGCAGCTCTTTACAAAACAGACTGGTCGATTGGTATAACCGGGTATGCTTTACCGGTAAATGAATCAAAAGGAAAGCTCTATTGTTATTTTGCCATTGTCTATAAGGGAGAGGTTATCTTATCTGAAAAGCTGGATCTGCATTCAAGAACAAAACCAGGTAATGCCAAGTTATTTTATACCGAATTTGTACTGGGATGTTTTAAATTGGAACTCGATAAGTATCAGAAAAAGAATGTAAGTATGTAATGTTAGTATAGGGTTTTTTTATGTTGATTAGCAGATTTCCAATATGATATATACACAGATCCAGCTCATGATTTTGCACATTTTTTAATCTTTATATTTATTTTATCCCAATGATCTGACCTTGCAGTCATTGGGACTTTTTGATCATTTATGTTGTTAAGCTTCACCTACGGGTGAAGCTTTTCTATTTTTTCTTTGAACGGTTTGTACAGATATTATCAATTGCTAATATGTTAATAAAAAACTGACTTCAGTCATGATTTGTTGAAAAATAGCAGAATACATTTGCTTTTATATATGGTTTAAAGTGATAATAATCGAAAAATAAATATTCACTTAAAGCAAAAGCAAAAAAACACAAAGACTTTTGAAAACTTATTCAGAAACACAATATTACGATGAAAAAAACACAAAGATCTATAATCTTTCTGGTTATGATGCTTATTTATGGCAAGGATCCGGCACAAATTACCTTAGCTAAAACACAAACTACTGACGGTGAGCTTGAGGTTTCTTTGAAACCCTTTATACAGGCCAATTATGGAATTACTTTTCAAAAAATGAATGCGACAGATGGCTTTGTTCCTCAAACTATGGAAGTTCCTCAGAATGATAATTTAAAAGGATATTTTAGTATGAAACAGACCACTATTGGATTAGAAATAAAGAAAAAAAATACAACTACAGAAAATTCTTTTTCTTCCTATCTTGAAATTGATTTTTATGGTAAAAACGGAGCTACATCCCCCAGGTTCAAGCATGGGTTTTTACGCTGGAACGGATTGACTATCGGACAGACAGCAAGTAACTTTTCCGATGCTGAAATTTTCCCCAATATTTTTGACTTCAATGGCCCTAGTGGATTACTATATTCCCGTAGACTGCAGGTGAGTTATTACACTCATATCTCTAAAAAAGAAGTTCTTTCTTTATCTGTGGAGGACCCAAATACTCCGAGTATTTCGCTTCCTTCAAATTCTCCCGGGTGGAGAAAAAGGGCAATACTCCCATCATTCTCTGCTATGTATAGATATGGTGATGAAAAAAGCTATATCAAAGCAGGAGCTATCCTGCTGCCTATCAGCTATGCTATGAAAGAAAATATAGAAGATGAGTATAAGACCCGTACTATTGTAGGCTGGGGAGCTATGATGTCAGGAAAATTAAGACATGATGAAAACAATATCTTCAGTTTTGAAAGTTCTTTTGGAAATGGGATTGCCACATATAATGCTGACTTGAACGGAGAGAAGTATGATGCAGTACCTGATCCTGCACATAAGAATCTTCTGGAGACCCTTCAGTTATTTAACATCGTTGGAATTTATGAGCATTGGTGGAATTCAAAATGGAGCTCTGTAGCTTTTGCCAGCTATTCAAGGGTTGGTGGTAAAGATTATATTCCGGTAGATATGACAAAAAGCCTTTATCATATGAGCCTGAACTTGATTTTCCAGCCCTACAAAAGATTTAAGATAGGGGCTGAAGCCAATTACGGAATAAAGCAGACTTTTGACAATCAGAAAGCTCATGCCTGGAAAATTCAGACCTCTACCTCATTCCGGCTTTAACAGCAACTAAAAAAATCAATTAATCAATTCATAGCCAGTAGTTATGAAAATTTTCTTAATAACTAATATAATTATAATACCTGCAATGATATGGATTTTACTAAATAGTAAAGTCCTCAGATCCCTTATGAAATTTCCCTGGAAAATTATAGTGAAGTTTCTGCATTTCTTTTTCTTTTCTTTCTTCATTTTCATGATTTTTTTCACAGAAAAGGATATTCTTAGTACGACAGAACTGATCTGGAGTATCATTTTGAATAGTACTTTTACTATCGGGATCTATTATCTGGTGTATTATTACCTGGTTCCTAATTTTTATCTCTCTCAAAAATACTTGGTATTTATTCTTTATTCTTTCATTTGCTTTTTATTATCCTCATTTTTTAGGATCTTGTGGGAGCAGGATTTATTTGCCCTGGATTTTAACCAAGAAGCAGTTTATATTAATTTCTTGTATGACGTATATATCTATCATGCAGCCGTTATATTAGTTGCCTCATGTCTCGGGATTACAAAAGATAAATTTCTGATGGAAAAGAAAATTACAAATTCTGAAAAACAAAAAGAAACTGATTATTCTATAGTACCCAAATCAAAATTTAATCCTCATTTTTTATTCAGTATTCTCAATAGTATTCATACTGCAAGTTTCAGCGGTTCAACAAAAACTTCAGACTCCATTTTGCAGTTGAGCAGACTCCTGCATTATCTCTTATATGACAGTGAAAAAGAAAAAATAACCGTAAGTCAGGAATTATCTTCCATCGAAGCTTTAGCATCGTTGTATCAGTTAAGATATAATCATTCCCTTAATCTTGCGGTTGATGTTGGGAATAAAGATGTATTTGACCGCATAGAGATTCCTTCGTCACTTTTTCTCAATCTTTTTCAAAGTGCTCTTCAATGTTCTCAGATTGGAGAAAACCCAGATAGCTTTATAAAGCTAACTTGTAAAACGGATGATATTAACTTGTTTTATGAGATAGTTAATTTTAATGGCAATAATAGTATGAACTTCAATGAGGCAGAATCCGGATTACAAAGTAATACAGCGGTTATCCATATTCTGGAAAAGTACTTTCCCGAAAAGTTTGATTTTTTTTCAGAACAAGAGGGGAATAATCACTATAAAACTATTGTAAAGATTAATTTATACAGCTGAAGGAATATGATAAAAATATAATGTAGTTGTTGGCTCCACTATTGTATGAGATGGGAATAGTATGCTGGTAGTTAAAAAATTACATATTATTAGTGAAAATACTACCTGGTATTTATTGTGGTAAGGAACAGATAGTTTTATTTTTACAATGTTGTCTTTAAAGCAATCATTTCTATAAATGTATTTTTGTTAGGCTCTAAATGATTTAAAGATATTTGCTGAATTATCATTTCATCCGGCCGAGATTAAAATCTTTGTCGGATTTTTTCTGAAGAATATTTTTAAGTACAGTTAAAGGCAAATTGTTTCAGAAGTACGTCCATAATTAAAGTATCTGTTAAGAAAAGGCTGTAATGGTTTCCTTTTTCAGATCTTCATTCTCAAGAATAAATATAAGACCGGGTTATTGATGTTGTTCAAATTCAGAGAAGCTGTTGTTATTTGCTGAAAAGATTACAGATTGTATTCATTTTGTTAAAACATTCGAACAAAAACTAATACCCGATAAATGAAAATTTCAGTAATTATATCAGTTTACAATGCAGAAAAGTTTATTGCAAATGCTGCAAAGTCTGCTCTACAGTTTGAGGAAGTATACGAAGTATTTCTCATAGAATACGGTTCTTCTGATCATTCGCTGGCAATATGTGAAAAGCTTGTGGAGGACTATGATAGGGTAAAACTTTTTCAGCATAATCAAGGCAGATATAAGGCAGATAATATACGTACCAGAAATTTAGGAATTGAAAATGCTTCCGGTGATTTTATTTCTTTTCTTGATGCCAGCAATTATTATCTTCCTAACCGTTTTGATGCTGAAAAAGAGTTATTAAAAAATCAGAAAGTAGACGGTGTCTATGGAGCTGTTGGAATCCATTATTATTCACAAAGAGCAAAAGATAAATACTATCATCTGTACAAAGATAACTTAATCCCTGGCTCTCGGGAATGCCATCCCAAAAGTTTTACTCCAGGGAGGTTTAATAAAGCTGATTTGTTCGATCAATTCAGTATAGATACCTTAACAGTAAGGAAAGACAGGTTGCTCGAAAAAATGCATCATCTTTTTAGTTCCTATTCGATGCAGGGAGATGTAGAATTTCTACTGTCTCTTTCATATTATCTGGAATTATACTATGGAATATTACATGCACCTGTAGCCATGCAGGGAGTTCATGACCGTTGTAAAGTGTTATGGATTTGTCATAAAGAAGTCGTTTCTCCAACAGACAACTCAGAACGTAATAATCGGTTTTTAAACTGGCTTATCAATCTCCAAACACTTAAAGCATTGACCAGGTAATAAGGTTTAAAAATATGTAGTGATTATATTACATTCTTATCTATGGAAAACTATATGATTACAGGGCTTTTAAAAAAAGAATTACAATAAGTTTGCACTTCATTATTCTATAGAAAATAACCTAATATAATTATATAATAAAATGTTGGATTTACGTATTATGAAGAAAAAAAAAGTATTGATCAGAACCCTTTTAATCATTGCTGTCAATTTATTTATTGGATGTAAGACTGATCCTTGGCGTACGCAGAGTGAAAGTAATTCATCTAAGAATTTGTTAATCAAAAAAATACCACAAATCTTAAAAAAGATTAAGTAGAAAAAATGTTTAAAATCTGATGAATGATTAAGAAATCGTAATCATTTAACTAAATAATAGGAAAGGAGAAAAATACTATTTTTTCTCCTTTTTATTCTTATAAAAATTGTGTTGATTATATAATATAATTAAAAATCTTAAACTGTAATCTTAAAAGCCATGATAATGTTAAACACTTGATAAGCTAAATAATTATTTTAATCAATCTAATAAGTCTTAATAGCCATATTAATAAAATCGCCTAAATAGCTATTCAAAACGTATTCATGTAATTTATCCCTATTTGGTGATGAAAATACTCCAGTGTACATATAGGATGTTCCTGCCCCTGTCGGCGTATCTAAATTTTGCCATGTACTGTAGTTTGCGGGTGTAAATACAATTGAATTTGAATAAGGATTATTGGTTCCGGTAGTACTCCCTATGCGATTATATCTTATCGTATAGTTTACAGAAGGAGGATCTAAAAGTCTAAGCTGAAGAGCGAAACCATTAGTAATAGGGCTGAACCTAACCTCATAAAAACCATCAATAATAAGAGTTTTAGTAGCATTTGGTGCTCCTAAATATCTTAGCTTTTGAACTGTTGAACCTTGTGTAGGGCTATTGGTTGAATTAATAGGTCTCCAGGATGTTCCATCAAAATAATAGAAACCAACTGAATCAATGTTAATTCCTACACCGGACTGTGTTCCTGTGGAAATATCATTCACATAGATCATAGTTGAAAGGGGGATAGATGTCATATTTTCTGCTCTTTCCCTGTCTACTCTTGGAATTAACAGTCCATCGACACCTGTACTTGCGGTATTAATGTCTATTTCTAAAGTTGTTTTAGGTGCAGTCGTATTAATTCCCACTTGTCCATTAGTAAAAGTAAAGCCTAACGAAACTAATGTAATAAATAGCGTTTTTCTCATAGTATTGTTTTTGTTATTAAATAATAAATAGTTGAATAAAGCTGCTATGCAATTTTTTTGATTAATCAATTCGTTAATTGCATTTATGTAAAATTAGATATATATATATGATGTTATATGTTGTTAGTATGTAGTACTTTAACTATTGTTGTGTAATTTTATCACTATTACATTAATGGAAATATTTGCTACTAATCCTTTAAAAATTTTAATCTCCTTACTGAAAATCCTACCATTAATAAAGCATGTAAAATAATTGAAATTAGAATATTCGAAAATCGTCTACAATTTTGAACACGATAAGATGGATTGTATGTTTTAAAGATTGTAAACTATATTGTTTTTACAATTTCATTGTCGCTAACAAACTACATAAAAATCCAGATAATACTATATTTTACTTCCTGTATTACAGGGTATTAGTTGTTAACTTTGTATATCGAATTCATCTTTCATGATATGATAAGATATAAAACACTTTTTTCTACAGTAAAAAAGAGATTACTTTTTCTTTTCCTATTTTTTTCACTGGCAGAACTTTTCGGACAAAGAGATACGGAGCACTGGGTTGCCCCTTACTTTGATAGTATGGGAAGTTCATACATTCATGGGCTTTATTTTTCGACAGATTCTGCTACACCATTTACTGTTAAAATTTATAGTAATAATAACCAGATCGGAAGTGTTACTATCAGTAAAGGCTCACCAGCAACTTTTACTGTCGACCCCAGCTATATAAAATTGACTGCAACTTCTGAGGCTGCTTCAAAGTCTAATAAAGGAATATATACTATAGGGGATAAGCCTTATTTCTTAACAATGCGAATAGCGGCAGGAGCTCATGCCGAGATCATTACCTCTAAAGGTAGAGCAGGTATTGGAACTGAATTTTTTGCAGCAGCAGCACCGATAACTGTGAGTGCCAATAACTATAATTTTACAACTGGAATTCTTGCTACTGAAGATAATACAACCGTGAATATTTCAGGTTATAATCCAAGTATAAGTTTTTTAAACGTCGCTTCAACTCCTTCTGTACTGACGGTTACTTTAAACAAAGGTCAGTCTTATACCCTTGCTGGTATCACCAATACAATACCTAACAGGGACGGATTTATTGGAGCAAAGATTACTTCTGATAAACCAATCACTGTGACCAATGGCAATTCAAATGGTTTTTATGCTACTACAGCAAATGATGGTTCCGATCTGATTATGGACCAGTCAATCCCGGTAGGACGCCTTGGAAATGAATTTGCCATGATTAAAAGTGTTTCTACGAGTCCTTATAATATGGATGGGGGGATTGTTATCGCTACTGAAAATAATACACAGATTTTTCTCAATAATAGTATAAATCCTATCGTAACCATTAATGCGGGGCAATACTATAGAATTCTTGCTAATGCTTATGTCAACCAGGGTAACGGACATTCTAATATGTATGTCAAAACTTCAAAAAATGTTTATCTCTATCAGCTTGTAGGAGTGGGGGACGGTGGGTACACCGGTGGATATAACCTTATTCCTCCTTTAAACTGTTTCTTACCCAGAAAAATTGATGAAATCGGGAAAATCAATGAAATGCCTAATATTTCATCACTATCAGTAAGATTGAATATTCTTACGCAAGTTGGCGCTAATATAACGGTCAACGGAAATGCTCCAACAGCGGTTCAGGGGCCTTATCCTCTTCAGGGAAACAATGACTGGGTTACTTACTCTATACAGAATATTACAGGAAACACAACCATTACTTCAGACAAAGCAGTTACTGCGGGAATTAACGGTGGATATACTAATGCAGGGTACGGTGGATATTTTGCAGGTTTTTCTTCAATACCTGTCATTATGAATAAATCAGGGGAATGTGCCCCGGATATTACTCTTGAAGTTGATGACAGCTACGATACATATCAATGGTATTTGAATGGAAATAGTATTCCTGGGGCCACTTCGAATACCTATATGCCTGCCCAGGGAGGTAATTATACTGTAAAAATAACAGCCGGTTCCTGTGAGCCTAAATTTACTCCTGTTTATAAAGTTAACAGCTGTTTGAAGGAAACAACAAAAAATGATTCGATCTGTGGAGATCATCTTCAAATTGTCCCACAGTTTTCCCAATCTTCACAAACCCTTGTTCCGGGAAGTGTGGTGGTCATTACACCCCCATCTCATGGCACTGCAACTATTGATCCTTCAACTGGGAATATCAATTATATTGCAGATCCGGGATATAACGGCGCAGATACTCTTGTGTATAAATTTTGTGGAAATGATCCTGAATTCCCGGATTGTGAGCAGGTTACACTTCACCTCAATATTTCAAAGGCACCGGCTGCTCAAAACGCATCACTTAGTATATGTTCAGTTACAGATACTGCAGTATTTAATTTAAAAGATGCTGAAACCACTATTTCTTCAGAACCAGGTGTTGGCTTTTCCTATTATCAAAATCTGGCGGATGCTGATGCGGGAAATGCTAATACGTTATCAAATCCTACAGCTTATTCATCAGCAAATACTACAATTTATGTACGTGTATCTTCTGGGTTCTGCTATAGTATTGCAGAGTTACAGCTTATCGTAAACGCAAAACCTGTACCTGTTATCACTGCTTCATCTACAGTAATTTGTCATGATATCCCTGTTGTACTCACTTCCAGTTTACCTATGGGAAATGTTTGGTCTACAGGAGAGACTACGCAATCCATCACCGTAAATTCAGGAGGAGTATATACGCTTGTCAATGATAACGGATCTTGTAAGAGTGATTCTGTAGCAGTTACCATTCTTAAGGGTGAGGATCCTCATCTACTGATTACAGGAAATCTGGTATTCTGTGAAGGAGATTCCACGTTATTAACCGCTGTAGCTGACGGAACAGGAAATAGTTTTCTTTGGTCTAACGGTACTACTGGAAATACACTTACTGTGACCGCAGCTGGAACCTATACTGTAACAGTTACGACTGCTTTAGGGTGTCAGTATCAGAAGACTGTAACCGTTAAGATGGATCCCCTGATCGTTGTCAGTATTGTCCCGCCTACAAAGACTATCACTTGTATTGAACACACTATAACATTGGATGGTACAGGCTCTGTATACCAACCAGGAGCAACTTTCCTGTGGGCAGCTTCCTCCGGAGGAAATATTGTTTCCGGAGGAAATACTTTAACTCCTGTGGTTGACAAAGGTGGGGTTTATACCTTAAGCATCAGTAGTTCTACTCCGATGGGGTGTATAAAGCAGAACTCAGTTACAGTGCAGCAAGATACGACACCCCCTCCTGTAGTGCTTAGTGCAACACAGATAATAATCTGTAAAGGAGAATCTGTTATTCTGACTGCTTCTGGTGCTGTAACCTACACATGGGCGGGGTTACCTGGAAACGGAAATACCCAAACAGTTTCCCCAGCTGTGACAACGACTTATACTGTTGAAGGAACAGGTCTTAACGGATGTAGTGCCGAGGCAAGTATTATAATTACTGTGGTTCCTGCCATTGAGTCTATTCTTCATGATATCAAAGTATGTAAAGGGCAAAAAGGGCTCTTGGATGCCGGATCTGGTCCTAATTACACTTATCTATGGAACACAGGAGAAACAACCAGGACTATCGAAGTCACTCAGGACGGAATTTATACCGTCACTATCAACAATGGCGTCTGTTCAAAACAATACTCTGCTAATGTTTCTTACACTCAGGTACCGGATATTCTGGAAGTAATTTATGAAAATGATAATTTAAAAATTAGGGCAAAAAATAATGAAACCCTTCCACTGGAATACTCTATTGATGGGGGAGTGCTTTGGCAGAATTCTGAGATATTTTATAATGTTAATAAGAATACAGAATATGCAATCAGGGTAAGAAATGTGGGAACCCTTTGTGATACTTCTGTACAATATTATACTTTTTTCTTACCAAATACCTTTACTCCAAACGGAGATGGTATTAATGATGTAATCAGTTTTGCAGGAATTTCAAAACTAAGGAATTTCTCAGCAATTATCGTTGACAGATATGGTCATCAAGTGTTTAAAGCTACAGAAAGTAATCCGGTGTGGGATGGAAAATATTTGAGCAGTTCTGTTCCCACAGCTTCTTATTGGTATACTATTTCATGGGAAGATCCGGTTAGTAGGAAACCATTTATCAGATCAGGATGGATTCTTGTAAAAAATAGAAATTGATGAATTTACATTGAGGCTCAATCAATTTTTTCCTACTATTTATAGCTTGCCTATTCTCGTCTTTGTGGCTGGTCATTATAGAATACTCAATTGATTGTTATTATTCCCCCCTTGCAGTAATCAGCTTCATAACCAATTCGGGCATTTTCCATTGTTTACCTGGTAGAACGCGCGGAAGTTCAGTGCGTTGTGTTTCACAATAATTCTAGCAATGGCAATCATCAGATAATATCTGATGTTGAATTTTTAAACAATAGTTTTGAGTTTTATTTAATGTAAATGGATTATTTTATTTAGTAATCTATTTAAAGTTCATTTGTACAGTTGCTGTAAATTATAACTGCAGCCTTGTAGAATTACATTTTTACGTTAACAGTATTATAATTATATATTATCTCCATTTTGTACAACCGGCTTCCTAAAGTCGGTCTTACAATTTATTCCATAAAGAGAATTAGGTAGTTGTGATTTACTAAATCTTACTAAAGAAGAATAAAACAAATTATACTAATTGAACCAATAAAACTAACCATCAAATATTAAATATATGAGAAAAATGTATTTCTTGCCAATGATTTTTGTTGGCACTTTAGTCTGCGGACAAACCTTCATTGATACTTCCGAAGGTATCATCATTCCTCGTCTGACGGGTAATATCCTTCACAGCTCAGAAGCAAAAGGTATATATTCTAATGTCAAGGATGCTATCTTGGTTTATGTAACCGCTCCTCCTGATCCTGATAATCGTATCGGTCAGGTAGAAGGTATAGATGCTAAGGGGTTTTATTATTTTGACGCATCAAGTAACAGGTGGATCAGGATAATTTCTACAAGCATTGGTACAGCAGCCTTAACACAGTTGTTATGCTCTTCTTCTTCTAATGTAGGCGTTATGGAAGCAACACGTCCTGCTTCCGGTGTAAGTGTTATGGTACCATACAACGGAGGGAATGGAGGTGCCTATCAGGCTTCTAGTATTCCTTCTACGGGAATTACAGGTCTTAACGCAACTCTTTATCCTGGAAATCTTAGCATTGGCGGTGGTTTCTTAGTATTTAACATCACGGGAACTCCTCTCACTACGGGTACAGCTACTTTTAACATCAATCTAATGGGTAAAACCTGCAGTTTCAGTGCTCAGATACAATCGAAGACAAGATTTGATGATGTAGTAAATGTATCGATTAACGGTCAGACCCGTCAGATGATGACCCGAAATCTGGGAGCCAATCCTACGTTAGATCCTGATGTGCCTACTCAGGCTATTATGGGAGATTATTTTCAATGGGGAAAAAAAAATGCAGTGGCTACGCCTTATACTCCTGCTACTGCCATCTCCGGATGGAGCACCGAAAGAGCTGCTGATAAAGCCTGGAATAATGGGACAGAAGCTGCTCCTTTTAAGACAATAAACGATCCTTGTCCATCAGGCTTCCGAATTCCTACCCGAAATGAGTGGGCTGCATTCACTCAAGCCAGTACTGTTACTAATATTGGGATCTGGGCTACTACAAAATCAGATGGAGCTTCTAATTTTAGTGCGGCGAAAAGATTTATCAATAATAAAAATATCATAACTCTTCCTGCTGCAGGACGCCATAGCTCAGGTACTGGTGCTCTTGATAGTCGTGGTTATGGTGCTTCTTATTGGAGCAGTACTGAGTTTAGTGGTACAAATTCTTATAATTTGACTTTTACTGAAGGAGGTGCAATTTATCCTGCATATGATTTCAATAGAGCTGTTGGAATGTCAGTGCGCTGTATTTCAGAGTAAAAGAATCTCCTGTTTATTACTTTTTATAGAGAGAGTGATCAATTAATATAATTTGTTAAATTATTATCAGAGTTTAGATCAATGCGGCAAAGAATATTTGTCGCATTTTATTATTCAAAAGTAATTATCAACATTCTGCTAAATTCTGGTTCTTACTTTAGTAAATGTATACAATATATTCCCAAAGATATAGTTAATGTAGTGATTATTTTACACTCTAATCTATATAAAACTATATAAGTTTCGTTTATGATTTAGCGTATATGCTTTAAGTTTGCAATAGATACTGTTGAATATATATTTAAAATTTTAATAGTTATCGAAAATTTTTCAGAAAATTGTATGACAAGCATTAAGCTTAATATTCAAATAGTATATTACTTCACCTGAACTAAATACTCTGGTTTTTTCTTGCAGTTTTATATCATAATCTAATTTTTCTGCAAGATATATGAATACAGTGTATTGTACATTTGAATATACAACTTTTTATTGTCATTTATTTGTGTGTGTAACCGGAGATCAACTCCGGTTTTTATTTATCCATAAATGGAGTATCAAATATAAACAAATAAATGATGTCCGCTGCCAAAAAACGCTATTCAAAAAATATAATTGTATTTCAGTATTTTTTCCGATTGATAAATCCTGTAGTTTTGACTTTGGAAAAATGAAACAGCTGTAGAATATTTATCCAAAAAAAGCTCTCTGAATAATCAGAGAGCTTTTTAAATAATAATAAAGTCTATATTTTTTTAATTGAGTGTTTCTTTGTGAAATATACAATGAACAATACTGCAATGACACCTAAAGCATACACATACATATCAATCGGTGAGGCAGGAGCTCCTGGGCCAACCGGTCCTACGTCTCCTGGAGTAGGAGGTCCTCCCGGGCCAACTGGCCCTACATCTGCACTAACTAATGCAGCTATAAAAAGAGAAAAAGTTAAAAGTAATTTATTAATAGCTTTCATATATTTTATTTTAAGATTTTTGTGTTAACAACCTCTCCATTGTCTGAAACAACTTTTACAACATATGTACTTTTAACTTGTTTATCCAGTTCAATTACAAAATCTGTAGATGTGTTAACAGCCTTTTTAGAAATTATTAGTTTTCCACTCATATCATAAACTTCGATATCTGCTTTTTTCCATTTTGGATCAAATCTCACAATATAATTTGTAATCTGAGGATTATATACGACCATTGTTCTTGAAGGACGCTTCGTATCATCAGTAGCCAATACCAAATTACTAGGCTCACCGTAATATAAATCAAACTCGGCATCATTAACAGGAATAATGTCTCCCTGTTTAGCCTGTTGGGCTGTGCCGCTTGGTGATTTATAATAGAATCCAATACCGGTTGAAAGAGCATGGGTACCAGTGCTTACCAGTTGTGCATTTTCTCTGATTTCGAATTTGTAAGATTTAATTTTATTTAAGTCATAATTCACTAACTTAATATTCTTTCCCTTGAAATTAAATTCGTTAGCTTCATTAATATATAGCCAGTACTGATTCATATAATTGGTATCATAGCCACCATTCAGGGCTTCTTCAAAAGTACCAATAGCGTTGGCAGAACTGTTGGTAATCTGAGTTCTGGCATTAGGAGAATGTCCTGTTACCCCTTCCGGATAAACTACATAATATGTTCTGGATATTTCATTACCATTCACATCAAGTCCGATAACGCCAAGCTGTTTTACGGTTCCTGTACCATTTTTATTTGCTGCTACACTATAGTCTGTATTTCCTGATCTACTGTAATAATTAAATCTTCTCAGATTGGCAAAATTAAGCTGATCAGCAGCAGTATTATCATTGAGTTTAATTGCAAATGTTTCTAATGGTCTGACCATTAGGTAATCAATATCTCCAGTAGGTACTCCTGAATTATAAGTTACAAATTTAAATGCACCTGTACTTTGTGTACCTCCAGCGGTAGTAACTACTGTTGCAGGCTGTAACCTGATTCCATAAATGTTACTAAGATAAACTCCATCTCCGTTGGCTGCAGGTTCATTTTGTGCAATGTTGAATAGGTCTAGATTAGTTAAAAACGGATTAGCCAATGAATAGATGTTTTTACCGAAATTACCCTGCCATGCGGTACCCCCTGAAGCAATTTCAAAACCATCCTGTACATAGGTGTTATAAGGTTCATTATACATATTCACGGCTGAACCATTGGTACCGAAATTAACGTTGGCAGCTGCGTTTTGTAATGTGACCGCAGATCCAATATCAGTCAACGGTCGGCCTGAAAGAATTCTTGTGTTGGTACCAAGGTCTAAGCCACTTCCACCAAGCATGTAGTATGTACTGCCAGGATTGGTGACTCCTAGTTTAGAGCTTATGCTAAAATTAGTTGAAACCGTATTAACATTATTAGACCAAAGAATCTCATTCTGTGAATACCTTGTATTATTAAAAGTCTTACCTAGCTCCGTGCTTAATGTAGAAGCTGTTTTGTCATAAAAAGGCATTCCGATTTGCTGGTAACTACCATGTTTAATTGATCTGTATTCCTGATCTACAATACCTGTAATATTGGATTGAGGGATTCCGGAAATGTAAAGCTGTCCATAGGTATAAACCGGTGTCGCAGCAGGATTGTTTTCATTAGCTGAAGCATATGCCGTAGGTTCATTAAGTTTATTAACAAAATTACCTGTTACAGTGCCTTCAGCTTTGTCCGTTCCTGCAGTAGTGATTGTTTTAAAAGAATCGGAAGCAGTACCTGAAACGATAACGTTTCCGTGGTTTTCAATAGTACCATTTCCTCTTGTTTGCAAACCTCCACCGTTATAAAGCAGTGTGCCTTTGCTTACGAAAGTGATAGCAGTGTCATCTACATGTAGTAGAATGTTCTGCGCCTGAACAGAACCTATTGCTGCTAATAAACCAATAGCTGATAAACTTTTTTTCATTAGTATGATTGTTTGTGTTAAACAAATTTTTTGAAATAATCAAAATATATATTCATATATATAACAGGTATTTACCTTGAAAGAAATATGATCTATAAATTGTAATACAAATTTAGAAAGTATGTGTATAGGTTGGATTTCAAACTGTATAGTTATTTCGCTAATTTATTGTAGTTTTTTAACTATATATAGGTTATTTACTGTAGTTTTAATAATTATATATGCTTTTTGATGTGTGATTAATGTATGCTTTTATAAAGGGGTGACCTGTATAATAGCTAATAGTAGTAAGGGAAATTTTCGTCTTATTAATTGTTTGCTTAAACAATCTTATAGAAGAGTACAATTAAGTACAGCATTATACGAATTATGATCTTATATTTTTAATAATGCTTGATCAATATTGTATAGCGCTGTTAGGGAATGGTTTTAACTATATGGATTATTGATCAAAACTTAACAGATTATTAAAGATTCGATTAAAAACTATACTCTTATTAGTGATAATATGACTGATATTCCAAGTCAATCTGAAAAATATCTTTTTAGATTTGTAATCTCAAAAAAATTATTTGACATTTCATTCCATGGTGTGGAATATTTGTAAATCTGAGTTATTTGTTTTACATGATCCGGTATGGTTGTAATAGCTATACCGGATTTTTATAAAAAAGATTTGGAGGATTACATTTATAGCGCGGAAATCAATCTTTATTTTGGTGCTATTAAATTTTTCTATGTCAATATTCTTCTGTATTGTAGTTTAAAAACTATACATGATTAAATTGAAAATGACAGATAATCAGTTAGGTAGTGCCTGTTAATCAGTTAAATTTGTTGTACAAAATTGTCATACACTAAAGAGATTGCCATCATCATCAGCAATAGTAGTATAATTTATAGTACAGACTAATCTTTCAGGGTTTTAATTTATATGACTCAATAAATAATAGTATGATGTAGGCAGAATTTATTCATCATCTACAATAATTTAAATATTATAACAAATGAAAAAACTTTATCTATTACCAATAACTTTCTTTGGTATTTTGTCTTATGGACAAACAGGAGGTCATCATAATACCTCAAAACCGACTTTAAATAGAGTTGGAGCTGTCGTAAAAGAAAGAAGTTCCGAACTATCTAAGAGCACAAGTATGTCAGGTAATCCCCTGAAAACTTCTGGGCCACCACAAACTGTAAGTGTTATTATCAATGGTATTGTCCGCCAGATGATGGTATACAACCTTGGAGCTAATACTGAAATGAATCCTAATTCCCCTCAACAGGGTATCATGGGAAATTACTATCAATGGGGTAGACCTGATGCGGTGGCTACAGCCTATACAGATGCTGGCAGTATATCAGGATGGAATGCAACTAATGCGCCTGATAAATCATGGAACACCGGTACTGAAGCTTCACCCGTAAAATCACTAAACGACCCATGCCCTGATGGTTTTAGAATACCAACTCATAGTGAATGGGAATCATTTGACAAGCTCAGTACCTCTAAATATAACATTGGAACATGGGCACCTAATGGTTACGATGGAGCAACGAATTTTACTGCTGCCAAAATATATATAAGTGACGGAAATACCATAACTCTGCCTGCTGCAGGAACCCGTCTATATGATAATAATGGAGCTTTATTGTGGCGTGCTGCAAAAGGATTTTATTGGAGCAGTACTGAAGCACCGTTCAAAAATAGTATTCAGGCAATGGCGTTATCATTTGACCAGGATAAAATTTATACGGCAGCTTCTCCTGTACGTACATCTGGTAATTCTATTCGATGTATTTCACAATAGTATGTTACTCATTGCATTGATTTACTAATAAATAAATTTGTCAATTATTGTAGTGTAGGAGGTATAATTAACATAAAAAATATAGATTAATTTTTATCCGGAGGAATTGTTTTCTCCGGATTTATATTTTATCAATAGCTTGTAAAAGAGTTGATAACAGAGTGCTTACGTGTTTCTGCAAGATGATATCAATATATCCTAAAATTTATCTCTCCTTAATATGCTTCTATTTCCTCAAAATCAATATTTCGGGAATCTTTGTAAATAGATGGATTCTCCTGCTTTAGTATGGTTTTGATTTGTCAGCCGAATGTAGCATTTATCAAAAAGTCTAAATATCATCAAATAAATGACGGAAATAAAGTTCCGGTGATTCTAAAAAACTTTTTGTCAATTGATAATGCTCAGTATTTTTATAATCTGTGAGTTTAATATTGTCATCTAATAAAAAGATGTCAGCACCAGGATAGGACATCAGAATGGGGGAATGTGTAGAAATAATAAATTGGGCTTTACCTTCTCTTTCTAATTTATTAATAATGGATAATAACGAAAGCTGTCTTTGCGGTGATAAGGCCGCTTCGGGTTCATCAAGAATGTAAATTCCCTTTTGAAAATGATTATGAAACAAAGATAAAAAAGCTTCACCATGAGATCTGTGATGTAATGATTTCCCTCCATATGCATCCAAGACCTGTCTGTCACTTCTAGCCACTTCATCAATATAGGTTGCAAAATTGAAAAAACTTTCTGCTCTCATAAAAAAACCTTGTCCTGTTTTTATTTTCCACGACAATGTAAGATATTCTGCCAATTCTGATTCTGTTTTATAAAAAGCGTAGTTATGATTTCGATTGCCCCCAGATAGATTAAAATCGCATTTGTCGGCAATAGCTTCTAGTAAGGTAGATTTGCCTATACCGTTTTCACCAACAAAGAACGTGACATTTTTTTTGAATTTAATGTCTAAACCATTTTTTAGAAAAGGCAGGTTAAAAGGAAATTTTTTTGGTCGTTCATCTTTTAGATAAATTCTTGATAAATAAGACATTGTTAAATTATTGATTATCATTTGTTTGCAAAAATCATGCAAAAAATAGATTAGTGTAGCATAAACTTTCCTTAATGAGGTCCATCTTACGATTTAAAAGCAATAACTTTTTTCGGTACTATGAAAAAGTAGTGATTTTATGCCGTTTCAATTGATCAATTTTATCACATCAACTAATAAAAATCATATTATGAATATTGAAAGAACAGAATTTACTGCCTGGATGGAAAGGATCATGGAAAGGTTTGATATTCTTAGGGAGCAGATGATTAAGAATCAAACCCAGTTTATGGAAATTGACGGTGAACAGCTGTTGGATAATCAGGATGTTCTACAGCTTTTAAAAATCAGCTCACGGTCTCTTCAAAGGTACCGTAGTGATAAAAAATTACCTTATTATACCATCAGCGGTAAGCTGTATTATAAGCTGTCGGATGTACACCAGCTCATTCGGGAAAGTTTAAGCTCCTGATAAAAGAAGACATATGCAGCCAAAGTTGTCAATGTAATTCCACTTTCACATTTCAACTGTCCTCAGCAAATATCTTCACCATAATAAATAAAAAAATGTGATGAAAGATGTAACTATAGATTCTCTGGAAGACCAAGATGCTGAACCAGCAAAAGAAACATTACTTGTTCTGAATACCCATACCAATAAAGTTGAAATGGTAAAGGGAATTGATAAAAATGGAAATCTTCAGAAACTTTCTCCTGATGATAGAAAGGAGAATGATCAGTTCATCCGTATAGATAAACATGGTGACCTATTTTCTAACTTCTTTTCCAATTTTTACCGGCAACTTAAAAACCCCAGTCATTTCAATTTTTTTAAAGTCTCTGAATATGATGCTGTGAACACGGCAAAGGACCTTCAGAAATATGTAGATCAGGCATCTCCTGACGAAAAAGTAAAGCTTAAAGAATATGAATTGCTACCAAGAAACATCAACAACCTAAAAAATCAAAATACAATGGACAACAACACAGAAACTCAAGAGTACCGTTTTAAGCCGGAACAGATCGATTGGAAAACGATGGAGAAATTTGGAGTTAATCAGGAGAAGCTTGAAAAGCTGGATGTGATGGACGCTCTTCTGAGGGGTTTTAAAACTAATACGCTTATTCCTATCACCATTGATCTGGGAACTGCAGTCAGTAAAATGGATGTCAGGTTATCTCTTCAGGCTGGAGATACGGGACAAGTTACTGTTCAACTACATGGCATACGTCGGGAACCAAACCTCAATATGAAATTCTTGGGACATGAATTCAGTGAGGAGGATAAAAAGAACCTTAAAGAAACCGGAAATATGGGAAGGGTAGTTGAGCTGGTCAATCCTAAGACCAATGAAATTATTCCATCGGTCATCAGCAGAGACATGCTTACCAATGAACTCGTGGCTTATAGAGCAGAATATATGAAGGTCCCTGATGAGATCAAAGGGATACAACTCGATGAACATCAAAAACAGACACTGTTAGAGGGAAGGCCGCTTTACCTGGAAGGTATGACCTCCAAAAAAGGAGAGTCTTTTGATGCAACGGTACAATTCAATGCAGATAAACGGTATGTTGAATTTCTATTCAACAATATGCCAAATCAGACTCAAAGCCTAACCCAACAACAAAGCGGGGTCAGTGCACAAGCCCAAAACAAAGATGTTGAAGCACCAAGAACATTCAGGGGCAAAGAACTTGATGATTTACAATATGATAAATTCAAAGCTGGGCAGACGGTTTATATTGACGGATTGATTGACGGAAAAGGTAAAGAATATAAAGGGTATATAACTTTTAACGCAGAAACTTTAAAGACTGATTTCTCTTTTACCAGTCGCAATAGACTCAAAGAAAGAGTGCAGCTTACACAAGATCATAAAACTCAAAAAGCGGTTACCTCTGATGGCAAGACCAATGAAGCAACTAAAACTACTAAAAAAGCACTGGAACCCAAACTGCAGCAGCCCTCCAATAAGCAGCAGAAAAATCAGAAAGAACAGCCTAGCAGGTCTAAAGGACGCAGAATCTAATTAATCTAAACTACAAAAATGAAAGCAGTTATTGCAGAAAAACCTAGTGTGGCAAGAGAGATTGCACAGCTATTACAAGCCAACGACAAACAGGACGGTTATCTGATGGGTAATGGGTATTGCATTACATGGGCATCGGGACATTTGATATCACTGGGAATGCCGGAAGATTATGGGGTAAGAGGCTTTGAAATAGCCTCTTTACCCGTCTTTCCCCAACCGTTTATATTGACTTCCAGAAAAATAAAACAAGCAAACACTTATCAGAAAGATCCTTCCGCGCTGAAACAACTCAAAGTAATAAAGAATGTTATCAGTCGGTGCAGCAGCATTATTGTGGCCACTGACGCAGGAAGAGAAGGTGAACTTATTTTTAGATATATCTACGACTATCTGAACTGCAATAAACCATTTGAAAGACTTTGGATCAGTTCATTGACCGGAAAAGCTATATCAGAAGGCTTTGAAAATCTGCGATCAGGTGCAGCTTTCAATAACTTATATGCCGCGGCCAAGGCGAGAAGTGAGGCTGACTGGCTGATAGGAATCAATGCTACTCAGGCTTTAACTATAGCTGCTTGTAGAGAAATTTATTCCTTAGGCAGGGTTCAGACTCCGACATTGGCTATAATCTGTGAAAGATTTTTAGAACATCAAAATTTTAAAAAACAAAAATACTGGCAGATTCAGTTAAAGCACCGAAAAGAATATCTGGATTTTACCAGTCTGTCTACAGAAAAATGGGAAGATAAAAAGCAGATTGAGCAAATCATAAAAGCCATTGATCGGCAAGGCAGAGCTACTGTAGAGGATGTCTCTATCAAAATGGTACAGGAACAGTCTCCTTTGCTTTTTGATCTTACCGAACTTCAAAAAGAGGGCAACAGAAAACTCGGACTTTCAGCAGATGAGGTTTTACAGACCGCTCAGCACCTTTATGAAAAAAAGTTCATAACTTATCCTCGAACCGGAAGTAAATATATTCCTGAGGATTTATGGACAGACATTCCGGATCTTTTAAGAATTCTCAATACAACCGATCAGTTCAAACTTGCTATATCAAGCTTAAAATTCGGCAATTTCAATAAACGAATAGTAAACAATGTTAAAGTGACTGATCACCATGGGCTGCTGATCACCACAAAAATACCTTCTGCGCTGAATGCTGCAGAAAAATCAATTTATAATATGATTGCCTACAGGTTACTGGAATCACTTTCAGAACCATGCTCAAAAAAGGTCAGTGACATTAGCATCAAAGTACATCACTATGAATTTCATATCAAAGGATCTACAATTATCAACAAGGGTTGGCGTTCTATCCAAGGTATTCTTTCAGATTATAGCAAACACAACAGGAATAACGATGAGAACATAAATAATATTGAAGAACCTTTATTTGAACTTCCCGAATTTAAGACCGGTGATGAACTTAAAATTTCGGAAACAAGATTACTCGAAAAGACAGCAATGCCTCTTCAACTGTATACCGAAGCAGATCTTTTATCAGCTATGGAAAATGCAGGCAGACATACAGAAAATAAGGAGAAAAAGAAAGCGCTTGCCAACATTGGTATTGCTACCCCAGCTACCAGAGCTTCTATCATTGAAACTTTACTTAGCAGAAATTATATCATTCGAAAGAACAAAACACTGCAACCCACAGACAAAGGACTTCAGGTATATCAACTTGTCAAAGACAAAAAAATAGCTGATGTCCGGATGACCGCAGAATGGGAAATGGCTTTGGACCAAATCGAGAAAGGTGAACTTAATGCCAATCAGTTTATGGTGAATATCCAAAACTATACAAAAGAAATCACTCACGAGCTCCTTTCTTTATCCATTCCCCAAGAAAATGGTCCTGAGCTCAAATGTCCCCAATGTCAACATTCCAATCTTGTCATCAAAGATAAAACCGTACAATGTCCAAGTGAGCAATGCTCTTGGATGTTATTCAGAACAATATGTGGTATACAACTCAACATACAGGAAATTACTTCTTTAATAACGGAAGGAAAATCTCCACTCATTAAAAATATGAAAAGCAAAAACGGTAAAACGTTCAATGCCTGTATTGTTTTAAAAGATGATTACAATATTTCTTTTGAATTTAAAAGGTAGTTTAGTTAGATAAAATACAATTCCCTAATTTTTATTTAAATCCATCCATCTAAAACGTTATTAACGTTACATTCAAATACAATACTTGAAATTTACTTTCTACGATTATTTTTTGCCTTTGGTTTTATTTTTAGAATCTTTCTCAACCAATAGACTATATTTTTAAATCTTTGTAAATGAATATTTTCTAATTTTTCTTGATATAAATTTAATTCGTCTAATAATTTTAATTGTTTTCTTATATATTCTTTTTCATTGATAATCTTGTCTTCATAAAGTTTTTCATTTTCTAAAATTTCTTCTTCAATTTCCGTTAATTTCTGAAGTATTATAGATTTTATTTTCATAATAAACTTTATAAGATATTTTACAATATATGGACCTAACTTTTTAATTATGCTAAATAATTGTCCTTCAAATTTAAGATATACTTTTTTGTAATATTTACGGATTCCCATAAACGACAAAGCGGGACTCTTATTATTACAATGAAAGAGAGTTAATAGATCTAATAGAAGATGAGCAGCAGTTCCACTTTGTAAGACTTTTTGATAACTGAATATTTGTCCGCTTACAGCTACAATACAATATCGCAATTAGTAGCTTATAATATATAGTAGTAGTTAATCTATATGATTTTAATTATTTGTAGTGAATCCTACTGGCTGTAGTGATTATCATATATGTTACGCTATATAAAACTACATTGTTTTTGTTTTTTACGATAAGTGGGTATCCTATTTTTGTAAAGCTTTGGTGTTTAAGATAAGATAAATGCATTAGTAAAGAAGTTGGGAAGGGCAGCCAGCCCACATTTGAAAAGATATAATCTTTTTTTGAATTAATGAAGTTGCTAAAAAATACATGACAAATATGAAAAAAAAAGATGAGTACCAACATTATATTGGTATGAGTAAGCAGCAAATGATCACAGAAATGAACAATCAAGCCAATTACTATATGGCGAACAGATGGGAATATCATACGAGTACGAACTGGCTTGGAAAAAAAACAATTTTAACGCTTTTTTTCAGGAATGATATTGTATATAAAATAAGGATAAAAAAAACATATAGAAAAGTAATATCCCAAACATTGTATAATGTTTAAGTTTTATATAATAGAGAGATTTTATAAAATACATTGAGTATGAGGTTGACAGGTTTGCTTTAAATCCGATTCCAATTGGGATGTTATGATGGGAATACTATGAGCTATCTAAATCAATTGAATCAAATACCATATTTAAAAGATGTACAGTAAGGTTTTAATTACTTTTTGGATAATTACAGTTACTAATTTTATTGGACTTTCTTATGCTCAAAAGAAAAAGATCTATGATTATACAGAAGCATTTAAGCCTTTTTTTTATCCTCAAATCAGTTCTAAAACGCGTTCTGCAGATGGACAACCAGGACCTGCGTACTGGCAGAATTCAGCTGATTACATCTTAAATGCTACGTTGAATGATGAGAAGAATGAAATCATTGCCAGTACAGAGATTACTTATACCAATAACAGTCCTGATCAATTAAACTTTCTGTGGCTTCAGCTGGATCAGAACGTGTTCAATAAAGAATCCCGGTATTATGCTGTAAATCCATCAGAAACTGTGGATCCCATTGAAAAGCCTGGTGGGGGATACAAAATTCAAACTGTAAAAGTTGATGGTAAAGATGCAGAATATGTTATTTCTGATACAAGAATGCAAATAGATTTGTCAAAGCAGCTTAAAGGTAATGGTGGGATTGCCAATATTAAAATTGATTATAGTTTTGTTTGTCCCAAGTTTGGATTAGACAGAATGGGAGTACAGCAAACAGCAAAGGGAAAAATATTTGCTATTGGACAGTGGTATCCCAGGATATGCGTTTATGATGATGTGTCAGGCTGGAATACTTTGCCTTATCTCGGGGTTTCAGAATTCTATTTAGAGTATGGGAGTATTAGAGCCAATATTACTGTGCCGGCTGACCAATATGTTGTTGCTTCCGGCGAGCTTCTTAATGAAAAACAAATGTATACCAGAGAAGAGATTAAACGTTGGAAACAGGCAAAAAATAGTGATAAAACGATTAACATACGATCCGAAGCTGAATTTGATAAAAACACATCTTCAGGAACAAAAACATGGAAATTTAAAATTGAAAATGCCAGAGATTTTGCATGGGCCTCTTCCTCTGTATTTGTTATAGATGCGGCCAGGATTAATTTATCCAGTGGTAAAAAAGTCTTAGCTGTTTCTGCATACCCTTCAGAAAGTGGAGGGAAAGATGGATGGGCAAAGTCTGTAGAATATACGAAATCTGTTATAGAATATAATTCTCAGAAATGGTATGATTATGTCTATCCCTCGGCAACAAATGTAGCAGCAACCAGAGGCGGAATGGAATATCCTGGAATAGTATTTTGCAGTTGGGGTGCTAAGGGTGAAGATCTGCAGAATATTACGAATCATGAATTTGGACATAATTGGTTCCCGATAACTGTAGGTTCGAACGAAAGATTATTTTCATGGATGGATGAGGGATTGAATACCTACTTAATTGATTTATTTACAGAAACTTTCAATAAGGAAATATCTCATAAAAGGAAAAATATTGCCCAAACAGGTACTGTACTCATGAATGATACACTAGAACCCATAATGGTTGGTGAAGATAATATGAATATAGATCATGTTGGAATACTGGCTTATCATAAACCGGGAATAGGGTTGAAAATATTAAGAGAGTTAATTTTAGGGCCTGAAAAATTTGATAAAGCATTTAAAGCTTATATAAGATATTGGGCATTTAAACACCCTACACCATGGGACTTTTTCCATACCATGGAAAATGTTTCCGGTGAGGAACTTAATTGGTTTTGGAGAGGCTGGTTTTTTAACAACTGGAAGATTGATCAATCTGTACAAAGAGTGGAATATATAAATGGCAACTCTAAGAATGGGGCCTTAATTACTGTTGAAAATCTGGGGCAATTACCTATGCCAACGACAATCCAGGTGAAATTTAAAACGGGAAATATACAAATTTTTAAAATTCCTATTGAAGTTTGGAAGAAGAATACAAAATGGACAGTTAAAGTTAATTCAGATAAAGAAATAAAAGAGGTTAAATTAGATCCTGCTGATCAAATTCCTGATATTAATCCTAAGAACAATATATGGAACTCTAATCAGCAAAGTGTTAGAAAATAATTAAGCCCAGCCATTTTAATCTATTAACATTTCTATTTATAATCATCAACTTAATCATTAAAGCTCAAGATTACGAGATAAAACTCAGCAGTTTATTAAGTATTATCACCTAATTTGATTGAATATTTATGTTAATCCTGTACATAATTTATGGAAGACAAAAAATTAAGAGACAATAGAACCTGTCTGAATTGCGGACATCAAGTTGAAGAAAGATTTTGCCCTCACTGCGGTCAAGAAAATATTGAAAACAGACAATCTTTTCATTTTCTCTTTACTCATTTTATTGAGGATTTTACACATTATGACGGACAATTCTGGAAAACCATACAATATCTGTTTACGCGTCCGGGAATACTTACTAAAGAATATTTGGAAGGTAAAAGGCAGTTATATGTAGCACCTGTAAAATTATATATTTTTATAAGTTTCATTACATTCTTCCTTCCCAATATTTTACCACATGCCAAGGAGGAAGCAAAAAAATCCAGTCCGCATCTACAAATAAAAGTAGAGCAGAGAGAACTCTCAATAGGTATCTCACAAGAGGTGCAAAAAGAAGAAGCTCAGACTCGTAAAGATACCACTATCACTCAAAAAGCGCTGGACACGTTAAAGATAAAAGATATTGAAGAAAAAAAAGATTTTTTTGACGGCACATCTGATACCAAAGAAGCATCTGTCATGGATGCTTATTCAATAGAACAGTATGATTCTATTCTTGCCAAAGATAAAACAGGAATTTATACAGTAATGAGACCAGTTTCAAAAAAAATATTTGAATTAATGGGAGAGGGATTCACTAAACATCAGATATGGAAAAAATATAAAGAAAATCTTATTCATACGGTTCCTAAAGCACTTTTTGTATATCTTCCCATATTCACATTCTTTTTATGGCTGTTTCACAACAAAAAAAAATGGTGGTACTTTGATCATGGGATTTTCACTCTTCACTATTTCTCATTCCTGTTACTGGATGTGTTGATACTTATTATAGGAGAAAAGATTACCAGTTTTTTACCAGGCAATAATTTATTTACCTTATTGTATAGTTTAGTATGCTTAGCACTTGCAATCTATATGACGGTGTATTTATTTTTATCACACTACAGGGTATATGAAACAAAAAAAAGAACAAGTATATTGAAAGGTTCTTTATTATTTATTATAAACTCTATTGGGTTGATGCTGATGTTTATGATATTGATATACTTAAGCTTTCTTACACTTCACTAGTTTCTAATCTAATTAATTTTAATCCAACCTCTCAATGTGCTTATCAATCTTTCTTTTTTGCACTTCCAGTCGTTGAAAACCTTATTAAAGGTACTTAATATTGTGGAATAAGAGAGCAGTATTTAGCAATTGAAGATATTGATCACCCGAAAACTAAAGCTAAAAGTTCCCAAACCACTGGGTATCTTTGAACCTTTCTATAGGACGATACAGGGAGAGTTTTATGCCACAACTTTCAGAAAAAAATTTATAGGAGCATTGAGGAACTGCAACTGGCCTAAACCGCTGGCTGCTATATTATAACAATGAAGAAATACATACTGGAAAACATTGTTATGGTAAAACATCAATGCAGACGTTTTTGGATAGTAAAACTTATGACAAAAGAGAAATGAAATGTTTGAAATGCTTTTGGAATAACAAAAAATCCTTACTTTTGGAAGTAAGGACAATATTGGATAACTGTCAAATCAAGTCATAGCTATTACATATGATCTTATTCTTAGTGATCAATTTATATTTATAAACTATAAATATCTCAACTATTGATTTTTATCTATTATCAACATACCATGAACCGCCATCGCATATCAGGTCTATAAATCTGAATCTGTTATTGTTTCCAGTAATTGTAAGCACCGTATTATTGTAAACCCAATTTGAAGGCACAGTTGTTCCACTATTAAGGGAAGAGACACCATCTAAAATAAGATTAGGATTAACTCCTCCATATAAATAAAAGCGTACTAATTTACCTCTAAATGAAGAAGTTGGAGGAGGGAGTGTTATTGTATGTGTTTTATCTACAAAATAAAAATCGAATAACTGTGCAGGAGTATAGGTAGACATATTTGTTGTACCATTTGCTGCAAGTGTAGTTACTTTTAGTACATTACCTGCCCTTGAAAAAACATTTCCATCAGTATCTGTTACCATATAGTTGTCACTAGAAGAAGTAGAACTGGGAATTACTCGTATTCTTACATTACCATTGACATCAAGGTTTCTTGTAGGGGTTTGGGTATTAACACCCACATTTCCAGTTTGACATAGTACAATATTCGAAAATATTATCGCGAAAGAAATTAAAAATGATTTCATAGTTTTTATTTTTTGTTTAGTATTGTAAATTTAAGTTGCTAATCTTAAACAAAAAATAAAATAAGTATAGTTTTATATAGATTTTACTATAGGATTAAAACTATATAATTTATGCTATATCTGATATATGAAAGTTAATTTTAAAGCCATGTGCATCTCAATTTGGATATTTTAATTTTAGGAAAAAAGAGGTATTAAATTATTGTAAAATAAATTGATTGATCAATCACTTTAATAGGTTCTTAAAATATTTAAAATATCAACCAATCTAAATTCGTATTTCAAAATACTATTTACTCTTTCTGCTACTATATTTTCATGGTCACTAGTAGTTTTAAAGTTGAGAATAGGTGTGTACTTGCTTGCTGGAACAAGAAGTTGAGGATCATCTTTACATGTGGATGGTCTAAAATTTGTACGTAAAGATATTGCCAATTTTTACTGAGATATTCATTCGGAACCATAATAAAATATAGATAATATGATCATCGATGAAAGTCTTTTGCTCGAAAATGGAGCAGTTTACGAGGATTATCCCGCAAAGGAATTTATTTATGAAATGGGAGGTATTCCCTATTATTATTTCCAGATTGTTAAGGGGACAGTAGAACTGAATAATTACCATGAGGATGGAAAGGAGTTTACTCTGAATATCCTCTCGGAGGGTCAAAGCTTTGGAGAATCTTTACTGTTTGGGAATAAAAACTATCCCATGAATGCTGTTGCAAAAACTGACTGCAGGATCCTGAAATTACCAAAATCCAATTTTCTGAGTATGCTGAGTACAAATACGGAATTGATGTTTACGATTTTCCGTTATCTTTCAGATCGTCTTTTCTACAAATATGTAATGCTGTTTAATAATTCAGCCATTGATCCGATGTCGAAAATAAAATCGTTAATGGATTATTATAAAGGAAGTTCATTAAAACAAACCCCTTATTCTTATCCAGTTCCGCTCACCAGACAGCAAATTGCCAATTTAACGGGTTTACGGGTCGAAACAGTAATACGCACCATTAAAAAGATGGCGGAAGATAATGTTCTTAGGCTTGATGGACGAACGATTTTATATTAAAGTATTTTTACAATAATAATATTTCATGTTGAATAAAAGATAATTCTGTTAACCAGATATTTGGAATATAAAAAAAGGCTGTCTCGTATGAGATGGTCTTTTTTTTATTCAGGGAACATTTTCTAAGTAAGGAGGAAGCCGACCGGTTAAAAGATACACTGCTCAGTACCGCTCCATGGGAACAGCGTACCCAGAAGATGTATGATAAAATGGTATTCAGTTTAATGGAGTCTTGCTGAATCTTTACAGAAACCATAATGATTCTGTTGCCTGGCATAGAGACAAGGAAAGAGCCAGTATGGTAAACGGCCTGTGATTGCCTCTATCAGCCTTGGGCAAACCAGAAACTTTGATTTCAGGAAAAAAGACCATCATGCAAGCAAGTACAGCTTACCGCTTCCGCATGGTTCGCTACTCATTATGAAAGGTTATTTGCAGGAGAACTGGGAGCATCGGATTGCTAAATCTATAGTGCCCATGAAAGAGCGGATTAATCTGACATTTAGATTAGTTCTTGATTCTTAGGTGTATGTAGATGTTTTTTGTATAAGATAACCTGTTTTTCAGAAGTTTACTAGAGTGTTGAAAATATTATAGAAATACGTATTTGAAAAACAGGCTATTAATTTTTTTATGGCTCAAGTCTAGGGCCACCACATGAACTGTACGGAACGCATGTTAGTTTATCATTGATAAAACATAGTCTGGTACAATCTGATCCGCCAACGATTGTTTTTAATTCTGATTTTTTAAGCTTTTTTAAATTTTTCATACTAATATATTTTATGTTCATAACAAATCTCACAAATAATTATTATATAGTAGATGAAATTAACGAATTTTAACGTTCAGGCCTTGTTTGTTACTTGTATTATAAAATTATTGCTCTAAGAAAAGCTTGTTTTCTAAAGTAATACAATATCAGTTGAATTGTTATCTCTTAAAATTCTTTACATTACATTTATTTTTTGATAAATGTATGACGCAGGATTTCTCCATTTTTAGTTTTTGCTGAAAGAAGATAGCTTCCGGTTGCCAGCGTTGAAACGTCAATAGCTTTTCAACTGGCTATAATTAGAAATTGAATAATTTTTAATTGGCTTCAATTCTTCATCCGGCAGATCTCTTAAAAAAGTATGATAAAGAACTTCTTTACGTATCGAACTTCAAATTCAGGAGATGGTTTCATAAGCTAAATTGAAAAAAAATAGATAATACTGACAAAAATAAAAAACTCAGTTAAAAAGAATTTAGATGTGGTATTCTACATCCCTGTATTTTGTAATATAGATAATAGCTACAAAGATAATTTATACTTGCTAAGGAAGTTGAATATTTTTTAAACGAAATGTTTTGTCGTTTAAGCAATATATTTTTGTGAAATAAATATAAATTATATGGTATGAAGCTAATTGTGGATATTTTAATTATAATAAATGTAAATATTTGTCGTTTCTTAAAAAATGTTAAATTTGCAACGTTTTAATAAAACTAATCACTAACTCAAAAAAAAGCAACAATACGGGAATGAGAAAAATCTATCTCGGAGCGCTTACCTTATGCGCTTTTCTGGGCACTTCTGCCCAAGAGGTGGTATGGCAGAAAGATATCAAATCCTCTACCCAGGATTTTTTAAGCCAGATTACCACAACTATTGATCAGCAGTATCTTATCACAGGAAGTTCTATACGGTCTAAAAGTCAGTCACAAGCGGCTGGCGGCCAGAAGCAAAATAACGGTTACGATTTTCATCTGGTAAAGCTAAACCAACAGGGAGAAGAAGTCTGGGAAAAGTATTTCTCAGGATCTAATCATGATTATTTGTCAGCAACTGTTACTACACAGGATGGTGGAAGTTTGTTAGCAGGTACTTCTTATTCAGGGAAAGGTTTGGATAAGAAAGATGATTCTAAGGGAGGATCTGATATCTGGCTGATCCGGATCAATGAATTCGGTGATGAATTATGGCAGAAAACATTAGGCAGTTCTTCTGATGAAGAAGCAAGAGCTGTTATACAGACAACAGACCTTGGATTTTTTGTTGCCGGAAATATACAGAATGGCTCAAAAGGATATGGTTCCAAAGATGTCTTCATTACTCGGCTGGATAAAGATGGAAAAGAGCTATCCCAAATAATCTTAGGAGGGAAAGGTTTGGATGAAGTAGAGAAGATGATTCCAACGAAAGATGGCGGAGCATTGCTTGGAATTTATTCCAGAAGTTCACTGGGAGGAACAAAGAAAACTGAAAACTTTGGTGAGGGAGACTACTGGATTGTGAAGCTTGACAAAAACGGAAGGGTAGAATGGGAAAAGAATTTTGGAGGGAAAGGAGATGATCATTTGAGAACCTTGGCATTAACTTCAACTGGCTTTATCATTGGTGGAGAATCCAGGTCAGAAAGATCAGGGAATAAAACGGCAGGCCTCGAAGAAGGATCAGACCTTTGGCTCATATCATTAAATGAAAGAGGTGAAGAGCAGTGGCAGAAATCCTACAATTTTGGGAATCGTGATATCCTGATGGGCATGAATGTAATTCATTCAGCAGATGATAAATCTTCCAAAGGAATTTTATTGGGAGGCTATACCCAGGCAGAAGGAAGAATAGAAACCGATGATGAAACTTTCTGGATGCTGTATTTAGATCAGAATGGTACTGAGCAGTGGAGAAAACATGTCAAAGGAGAATCCAGACAAAAAGAAGAAAGACTTTCTGATTTAAAGCTGAACAGAGATGGTTCGATTATTCTGGCAGGAACCAGTGCAGAAGAATTGGGGAAAGAAAATTGGAAGATAGTAAAACTTGGAGACAAGCAGGTGGATCAGTTAATCGAGAAGTATGATATCAAGATTTATCCAAACCCAGTATCAGATTATGCCTATGTAGAAATTGGTTTTGATTTTAAAGAGGCTGATATTCTGCTGTATGACATGAGCGGAAGACAGCTTCAGAGTATTAAAACAAAGAATAGAGTAACCAAGATTAATACTCAGGCACTTATTCAGGGAGCTTATCTGGTGACAATAAAAACTGATACCAATAAAACAGCGAATGCTAAACTGATAAAAAAATAACCATGAAAAGAAAAATATTAACTGTAGCTATTCTGTCAAATATTTATTGTCAGTTAAATGCACAAACAGGTAATGATTTTAATAAAGATGTAGATAATATTAATAAAATATTTCCAGCAGCTCCTACTTCAAATAATTTAATGAAGTTTGAAGAAGTGCCGGTAAGTTATTATACAGGAATTCCAGATATCAGTATTCCTCTTTTTAATATTCCAACAAGTAACTCTAACGTTAATCTAAATGTCCAGTTAAAATACCATCCATTAAGTGCAAAACCAGATGATAAAGCTGGAGAAACAGGGCTTGGTTGGAATTTGTTAGCAGGAGGAACCATTACAAGAACAGTAAGGGGAGGAGTTGCTGATGGCAAAATAGAATCTACTTTTATGTCTTCTCCTCCTGCAGTAAAATATGGAATCTATAGACATGAAAATAACCCGACCTACAAATTGATATTTGACCAGCTTACCAACTGGAATATCAACGAATATGCATTTTATGTGGGAATTGGTACATATGACACTGAATATGATCTGTATCAGTATAATTTTATGGGTTATTCAGGAAGATTTATCATTAAGAAAGATCCTAATGGTAATTTTATAGCTGAGAAGCTGGATCGGAATAATTTAAAAATTACAAGTACCCATGATTCAGGAGGTGAGGTGCAGACCATTACCATTACAGACGATAAAGGGAATCAATATTTATTTCGGGGAATGGAAACTTCTTCAAAAAATGTATCTACTGTAAAAGTGGGATTGCTTAATGGTTCCAGTGATATAGCCACTAATCTTGGTGGAGGAATATATTTTACAGCATTTCATTTGGAAAAAGTTAAAGATCCAAGCAGTAATGTATTACTTACATTTAACTATGATCAGGCTTCGCAAGTAGAGTATAAAGATCCGGAAACAAGAACAAACAGACTAGCGGGAAATATTACATACAGCTATTCTAACACAACAATGAATCCCGATCCTCAAATGCCTGGAGCTATAGAGGCCCAAACTGTATATAATACTGCTAACACAAAACTTCTGACCAGTATTGTAATAACAGATAAAGGAACAGTAAACTTTTTCTACGAGAAAGGAAGAACCGATTCTAATTATCTGAACGCCTCTAATTTGTATAAATTAAAATCAATTCAAAGCAATATTACAGGACAAAGTAATAGCCAATATGTCGATAAGTATTCTTTTGATTACGATTATTCAAACACATCCTTTTATAACCCTCCCTCTCCTCAGGGTTTTTTGCAAAAACTTTTGCTGAAAAAAATCACAAAATCGAGTTTAGGAAATAACTTGAATGAATATAATATTGCTTATAATAGTTTTGATAAAACTTTTGGAAAAGACAATTGGGGATACTACAAAGGACCAGAACCTTATAAACCGACTTACATTACTCAAGATGTTATCAACTCTATTACTTATCCAACCAAAGGCAAAGTAGTTTTTGATTTTGGAGAAAATATTTATAGCCATGCTGCCGGGTTTAATCAGCCAATGGAGCCTATTTCAGGAGAATGGGTGGATTCAGTTAGTACTTTTACATTGGATATCCCTTCATTTAGCCCCTCGCAGAAAAAAGAATTTTTTACGATACTTTCACCGCAGAAGGTAAAACTGCATCTTGATCTGGGAAGTTTAATATACTCAAACTGGAGATTTGATATTTACCAAAAAACCGGAAGTAACACCTATTCTCCTTCATTACATTTTTGGGAAATGTCATGGCAGTCTTGCTTAAATAATGGTAATGTACAGTGTCCAAGCCATAATCCCGGTGAGAACTCACAGCCAATTACCGAGTTTGATGGAGAAGTGGATCTGCAACCCGGCACTTATTATGCATCATTCACAGGGAGTTATGGATATACACAGATGCCTGTCTCATACAATTATACAGCGACTACGAAAGAGCATTACTTTACAAGTTACCTGACCAAAAAAGGAGGTGGATTAAGGGTTAATAATATTAAATATTTTGATAATCCTGTTTCGACAAATCCGGCAAAGGAATTTATATATGATTATACTGATATTAATGATCCTCAAAAAAGCAGTGGAGCTTTAGTTTTCCCGGAACCTGTTTTCAGATATGAAGAAGGAATTACATATGAGTATCACCCATCTCTTTCCGATGGCTATTTAAATTATAGCTGTACATCTGATACAACCACCAATTTCAATATCATTCCATCTGAAAAAACACAGGGTTCAGATGTTGGATATCAGTATGTAACCTTAAAGCAGATTGTGAGAGGCAGTAATAACAGCATTACGGATAACGGTAAAACGGTTTATAAATTCAGATCACCTATTGATTTTCCTAACCCGGAAATGTTTGTACCAAGCATGCCTATTTTGCCGATTACGAATCATGATTACCTTAGAGGACAGATGGTTTTTGAGAAAAAATACGATATGGATGGTAAGATACTTTCAGAAGTTAATAATGAATATGCGAGCTACGTATTTGAAAAACTTGAAGGAGTAAAGGCAAAGGATAATTTTTATAATAATATTAATCCTGAAAGATACAAGTATAAATACTATAGTGCCTTTCAGCAATATTTTCCTCAGGTCATTTTAGCTACCCCTTACAAATATTTTACAAAATATGGTATCACCTTACCATCGAAGAAAGTTGAGACGTCTTATTTTTATAAGAATGGAGTCCAGAGTTCGGTAACGAGCACAACAAACAGTACGTATAATTCTTTTGATTATCCTTCATTGTCTACACAGCTTCTTGCTGATGGCAGTGTAACAAAGACCAATTACCTGTATGCAACGGAGAAGAATAACCAGAAACTAATCAATGCCAATATGATCAGTATTCCATTGGAAACAGGCGTAACTCAAAAGCTAAATACTGTGGTTGCAGAGAAAGCGGTTGCCAAGACAGAGGTTATTTATGATCCCTCTACCACAAGTCTTTTTCCTGATGCTGTTACTGGATTGAATACCCTGACCAACGTTATGGAAACCAAGATAAAGTATGATAGATATGACAGTAAAGGAAATCTGGAGGAGTATACCTTGAAAGAAGGTACCCCTGTTACGATTATCTGGGGTTACAACAAAACGCAGCCCATTGCCAAATTGGAAGGCGTGAGAAAGTCAGATATCCAGCAGTCGTTAATTGATACTATTGTCAATGCATCGAATATGGATGCATCAGCAGGATTGAATAATGATGAATCTACTTTGTTGAGTGCTTTAGATACTTTTAGGAAAACGGCAGTACCTGGAGCGCTGATTACGACTTATACTTATGATCCTTTGGTAGGAGTCAGAAGTATCATACAGCCTTCAGGATTAAAGGAACTCTATTTTTATGATACGGAAAACAGAATTAAAGAGATAAAGCAGGAGACCAGGGATGCAGCGGGTAACGTATCCTATAAGACCTTAAAAGAATACCAATACCATTTTAAAAACTAAAACTGATGAAGAAACTCATAATTCCAATAGGAATCCTGGTGGCTGGCTCACTGCAAGGTCAGCTTTCACCGGCAGAGAACTATATCTATACTAAAACCTATCTTGACCATACGAACTTAAAAGTAACAGAAAGTGTCCAATACTTTGACGGACTTTCAAGACCTAAGCAATCAATTAATATAAAAGCTTCTCCTACAGGTAAGGATGTTGTAACAAAATTTGAATATGATGCGTTTGGGAGACAGGTAAATGATTATCTTCCTGTCCCTCAGAGCGGGACCTTAAATGGGGGTATTTATGCTTCCCCTCTGTCCAATGCTGTTAATCCCGATATTTATGGGAATGAAAAGATTTATTCCGAGAAAAGACTTGAAAGCTCTCCTTTAAACCGTATTCAGGAACAGGTTCAGGTAGGAACCGCCTGGTCAGGCAAACCTGTAAAATATGAATACGGGACCAATGGAACTGGCGAAGTTTACCATTATCTTATCTCTTCCAGCTGGTATCAGGGAACAACCAAGAGCATTTTTGACCCCGCTTCTGCTATTGCTTATCCTTCGGGGCAGCTGTATAAGAATACGGTAAAGGATGAAGACGGCAATGAGACCCAGGAGTTTAAAAATGGAAAAGGTCAGGTGATACTGGTAAGAAAGGTCATCAGCCCAACATTGAATGCAGATACATATTATGTTTATAATGAATATGACCAGTTAGCCTTTGTTATACCACCAAAAGGTGTATCTGTGTCTATGACGGATTCGTTACTTAATGAGCTTTGCTACCAATACCGTTATGACGGCCGTGGCAGGCTTGCGCAAAAGAAGCTTCCTGGGAAAGGCTGGGAATATATGGTGTATGACAAACAAGACCGTCTAATTTTGACTCGTGATACTGTTATGGAAGGAAAAGGTCAGTGGCTTTTTACCAAGTACGACAAATTTGGACGTGTTGCCTACACCGGGATTATATCTGGTGGAGACCGTGAAACGATGCAGAACCAGCTCGGCAGTCAGAATATTGTAGAAGAGCAGACAGCTACCGGTTTTAACAGGCCTGGGATTATGGTATACTATACGAACAATTTTCTATCAGATTCCCAGACTATTCTGAGCATTAATTATTATGACAATTATCCTCGTGATACTAAGAAGTTTCCACCTTCTGTTATTTTAGACCAGCCTGTGATTAATGCAGCGAGCAGTGTGAGTACCCAGGGAATGCCAACGGCTTCTTATGTAAAGAATGTAGAGGATGATAACTGGACCAAAACGTATTTCTATTATGATTTCCGGGGAAGAGCAGTAGGAACTCATTCTGTAAACCATTTGGGAGGATATACAGGAACAGAAAGTCAGCTTGATTTTTCAGGCACGCCTAAAATGACTGTTACCAGACATAAGCGTTTAGATACCGATGTTGAAAGGGTTATTACAGAAAATTTTGAATATGACAGTCAGAACAGGTTACTGGTTCATAAACATCAGGTAGATAATAATGCTGTTGAATATCTTACGCAGAATAAATACAATGAACTTTCTCAGGTTGAATCCAAGAAAGTGGGAGGGATTGCTGCGGATTCCCCTTTGCAGCAGATGGATTATAAGTATAATATCAGAGGCTGGATGACCAGGATCAATGATCCTTCTAATCTGAACGGTAAACTTTTTGGTTATGAGGTGAGATATAATAATCCTGTTAATACTCAGTCCGTTGGAAAGTTCAATGGCAACATTGCTGAAATTGACTGGAATAACGGATCGGAAAATCTGCTGAAGCGTTATAATTATGAATATGATGTATTGAACAGGCTAACCAATGCGTTTTATAAAGAGCCTTCGACGGGAAATACCGGTTATTTTGATGAGTATCTGAGTTATGATCTTAATGGGAATATCCTGACCTTAAAAAGAAATGCATCTCCTGTATCACAAGGAACTACTTTTGTACAGGTAGATGATCTGAGCTATCAATATACAGGCAACCGTTTAGATAAAGTGATAGAATCATCATTGAATGATACTGGATATGAAGGTGGGAATAATGTGATTGACTATGACCTGAACGGCAGCATGACCACGATGAAGGATAAAGGCATCTGGAGTATTGCGTATAACTATTTGAGTTTACCTGATTCTTACTCCATTACGCAGAATAATCCATTTGGGCTTGCGATGAATATTGGATTGGATTATCTTTATCGTGCAGATGGTGTAAAAGTACGTAAGACGTATTCCAGTGCACCACCTCGTGGTCTGGCCAGCGTTACGATCACGGATTATCTTGATGGTTTCCAGTATAATTATTTTGAGGGAGGGGGAATCTGTATCACGTGCCGTACGGAGAATGCTTATGAACAGCAGGCATACAAAGGTATTATTGATCCCGGTACAATTACCCCACAATGGAAGCTTGATTTTGTACATACAACAGAAGGAGTTTACAGTTTCGCAGAAAACCGCTATATTTATCAGTACAAAGACCACCTTGGAAATACGAGGGTGAGTTTTGGTAAAGACAGCACAGGCGCTCTTGAAATTACTGATACCAATAACTATTATGCATTTGGTTTAAATCATATCTCAGGAGGGTTGAGTAATTCTTATTTCGGAAGTTATAAGTCTTACAAGTATAATGGTAAGGAATTACAGGAAACAGGCTTTTTTGATTATGGAGCAAGGATGTATATGCCGGATTTAGGAAGATGGGGTGTGGTGGATGGATTAGCAGAAACAACAAGGAGGTGGACTCCATATGCATATGGTTTTAATAATCCTTTACGTTTCATAGATCCTGATGGAATGCAAAATCAGGATATTAATATAATAGGTAGTATGGCAAAAGAAGGATTTGATCAGCTAAAATCCAATAGTAGTCTTAAAATGGAAAGGAATGAAGTTGATGGTAAATTAAGCACAGGCAAGTTAAGCCAAAAAGATTTTAATAAATTATCTGATACAGATAAAGTTTTATATAATGGTATTAGAAATCCTAATACTAAATCTGTAATTCATGCAGATAATAATAATGTTACACCAGATGGAGGATTAATACCAGGAGGCTCCTTTGGGGGGGCAAAATATGATGCTGTAACAAAAACGAGTACAGCTACCCAATATACAAACCCTGAAGTATTGGGAGCAGCTGAAAGTTTCTCTGACGCTCCTAAAGGGACTGGTATAACTCATGAAATTGTAGAGAATGTATTGATCGCTCAAAAATCCTTGGAAACTAAAAGCGATGTTTCTATTAGTACTTCAGCTAATTCCAATCCTATTTTTAACGAAATGCATGATCTGACAAGAAAAATGATGCCATATGATAACATTATTATCTCAGCGAGAACAAGAGTTGAAAATACCGCGACAGGCTTAAGAAAGTACTATGAAGGTTTTGCTGGAAAAATAGATCCTAATAATCAAGTTCAAACTACACCTTTATATAAAGTTTATAAAGATGATAAAAGATTAAGAAAATAACATTATGAAAAATATTCTTTTTTTATTTTTTCCTGCTATTCTGTGCAGTTGTCAAACAAATAATATTAAGATTAGTTCAGAGCCAATTGATATTACAAGGAAAATAATTTCTATTAAACAAGATAAAATGGTTAGTGTACTGATAGCAGATAACATGGATATTATAGAGATATTTAAACCGACTAACAATAATACTTGTACTAAAATTGAATTAGGGAAAAAATATTCCTTTAAAGTAACCTCTGTAAGTGGTTTAATTCAGCAAGGTGGCGACTCACCTAAAATATACATTTTAAATGATTCGACTATAATAAAGTATAACAATTACTATACTGCCGAAGAGGATCAGAATATTTGTATCAAATAAAATTCTTTTAACAAAGATTCAATTTTTGTAAATTACAAAAGCATAATAAAGCTACATTGAAGAATGCAGCTTTTTCCCATATTTAAGCTTCAGAAAAAAGAGCAGGTTATTGCTGATGTTCAGTATATAAGGGGAGCGGAGAATTTCATAAGAAGGGAATGGATCTGACGTTTGATAATAATACTGAGAATAACCTAAATATAGCTTTAGCTATACAGATATGAATACAAGAAAATTTTCAGATAATCGTATTAATTTTAAATAAAATGAAAATACTTCAATTTATTTTATTTCTGGTACTTACAGGGATAAATGCACAAAGTAAAGATGCCAGTGATTTCTTTAAGAGTCATTCTGTATCTCGTAAAGTAAATAATGCATTATTATTTATTGATAAATCTAGCACAATTATATTAAATGATTATAATAAATCAGTCATTTATACTTTAGTTGTTCCGAATCAGGAAAATTCTTTTTCTATTACTTTGCAAAACCAGTTACCCATTACAGATAAAAAACAATTGAAATGTTTTCAAATTAACAATAATAAATTTGTGGTTTTTGTTGATAAATCTGAGGAGAATTTTGCACAAAGTGTATCATATAAGAAAAATTTTGAACTTAAAACAAAAGAAGTAATTTCTTGTGATGGTTTATTTAAACAATTAAAATCAAATAAATTGCCTAAAATTCCGGAAAATGTATTTGCATATTCGATTTTTGAAGAAACATTTGTTTATTTAGAAGACCTTGCTACTTTTGATGCACTACAATATTTACAAATAGAATATGATTTAAATAAATAGTCTTTATAATAAAAAGCCCTTATGATAAGATAAGGGCTTTTATTTTATAATACAAACAATTTTAACTTTTATAGTGATTTTTTTTCAAAAAAAGATAGAAAATGGCGCTTCAGATCAATATTAAGAATCTCCATGTAATTAAATATTGAATATTAAAATAATACAATGAACTTTCTCAGGTTGAATCCAAGAAAGTGGGAGGGATTGCTGCGGATTCCCCTTTGCAGCAGATGGATTATAAGTATAATATCAGAGGCTGGATGACCAGGATCAATGATCCTTCTAATCTGAACGGTAAACTTTTTGGTTATGAGGTGAGATATAATAATCCTGTTAATACTCAGTCCGTTGGAAAGTTCAATGGCAACATTGCTGAAATTGACTGGAATAACGGATCGGAAAATCTGCTGAAGCGTTATAATTATGAATATGATGCTTTGAACCGGTTAACCAATGCATTTTACAAAGAACCATCTACAGGAAATACAGGCTATTTTGATGAGTATCTGAGTTATGATCTTAATGGGAATATCCTGACCTTAAAAAGAAATGCATCTCCTGTATCACAAGGAACTACTTTTGTACAGGTAGATGATCTGAGCTATCAATATACAGGTAACCGTTTAGATAAGATTATAGAATCAGCATTGAATGATACGGGATATGAAGGTGGAGATAATATTATCGACTATGATCTGAACGGAAATATGATCACTATGTTGGATAAAGGGATTCATGGTATAACTTATAATTATCTTAATTTACCAGATAACTTTTCGATTATTCAGACCAATTCTGTAGGTGAGATTAATAATTTTGGATTAAATTATCTTTACAAAGCAGATGGTACAAAAGTCCGTAAGACCTATACAAGCGGAGGAGGAAGAGGAACTACAACAATTACGACGAATATAACGGACTATTTGGATGATTTTCAATATGGCTATTCAGAAACTACCATATGTCTTTGGTGTAGAACAAGTGTAGCTTATGAACAGGCTGCTTTTAAAAATGAAAATGATGTGAATGGCATAAAGCCGATTAACCCCACATGGATACTTGATTTTGTATCTACAACAGAAGGCTTTTACAGTTTCGCAGAAAACCGCTATATTTATCAGTACAAAGACCATCTTGGAAATACAAGGGTAAGCTTTGGTAAAGACAGCACAGGCGCTCTTAAAGTTACCGATACCAACAACTATTATGCATTTGGGATGAATCATATTGGTGCCAATAAAGGATTATTGGGAGGTTATAAGAATTATAAGTACCAAGGACAAGAGTTACAAGAGACCGGTTTTTATTCATTTAAGTGGAGAAATTACATGCCGGATGTGGGAAGGTTCTTTAACATAGATCCACTTTCTGAAAAATATGCTTATCAATCTCATTATAATTTTTCGGAAAACAGGGTAGTGGATGGTAGAGAATTAGAAGGGTTGGAGTGGACGGCAAGTAGAAACTTAGAAAGCAAGACTGTTAATTTGCATCTTACCTATAAGCCTGTAAACAATACGGCAGGAGTTCTTTCTAATGCACAAATGTCTACATTACTTCAAGAGCGTGAAGCACAAATTATTTCATCTTTCGGAGGAAAAGATTCAGGGGGAAATCAAGTTAATATTACTTTCAGTCAGAGTGACAATTCTACAATGGTTTGGGATTATAGTGTTGGTTATGATACTAAAAATGTTGATGATTTTAAAAATGGTGCGAATACGGATGCAAAATACTCAACTAATGGAATGACTGATACCAATAACAATACACAGACAAATAGAACTCAAATTAATGTCATTACTACGGACGGACTTGGTTGGGATGAAAAGAAGGATCAATTAAATTTTGATAATAAGAATAGATCTGATGTCGCTAAAACAGGTGCTCACGAAACAGGTCATACATTAGGCATTGGTCATAATGATAAAGCAACTTTAAGATCTACTCCAGATAACTTAATGCGTGCGGGTGGTCCTGGCACAAAAATAACTCCAGAACAAAGAACCAATGCTATAAAGTTAGTAGAAGAACAACAACCAAAAAACTAGATAATGAAAAAACTTAATATAATAATCTTTTGCTTATTTGTTTTTATAAGCTGTTCAACAGTAAAAATATCCGAAACATATGGTAAAGAGATGGAGATTGTTGAAAATGTACGCTCGAAAGTCTTAATTGAAAAGTTTGATGCACAGGATAAAAATAAGTCATTTTTAACTTTTGTATCTGGATTTGATAATTTTATAACTGTTAGAAATGGAGATAGTATAGTACTTAATGAACAAGGGAAGACACTGCCCATGTTGGGTATTACAAGGGCTTGCGTTATTTTTAATAATAAAGAAGTCGCAATTACTCTTGATAATAAACATGAAATAAAATTAAATAGGGAGCATTTGCCAAAATATAAATTTATATATATATGGAAAGTCAAAAATAATTATAAAATTGAATATACTAATAAGGCCCGTTCTTTTATGTAATGTTTAAGAAAAAATAGTGTTTCAGCAATTTTGTAGATGTGTTGATTTCTGTTATTAAATAGATTTAGACAATTAAAAGTACAAGATCCCCACAATTTGTGAGGACCTTGTGCTGTTACAATAACAGCGATGACAATCTACTGAAACGTTATAATTATGAATATGATGTGTTGAACAGGCTAACCAATGCGTTTTATAAAGAGCCTTCGACGGGAGCTAGCGGTAATTGTGACGAATATCTGGCTTATGATATTAATGGTAATATCAGCAATCTTAAAAGAAAGGCTATTCCTGTATCGGGTCAGACTTCGACATTGGTTGATAACCTTGACTATGTCTATAATGGCAACCGTTTGGCTCAGGTGATAGAAAATGCATTGAATGATACTGGATATGAAGGTGGGAATAATGTGATTGACTATGACCTGAACGGAAGCATGACCACAATGAAGGATAAAGGCATCTGGAGTATTGCGTATAACTATTTGAGTTTACCTGATTCTTACTCCATTACGCAGAATAATCCATTTGGGCTTGCGATGAATATTGGATTGGATTATCTTTATCGTGCAGATGGTGTAAAAGTACGTAAGACGTATTCCAGTGCACCACCTCGTGGTCTGGCCAGCGTTACGATCACGGATTATCTTGATGGTTTCCAGTATAATTATTTTGAGGGAGGGGGAATCTGTATCACGTGCCGTACGGAGAATGCTTATGAACAGCAGGCATACAAAGGTATTATTGATCCCGGTACAATTACCCCGCAATGGAAGCTTGATTTTGTACATACTGCGGAAGGAGTTTACAGTTTCGCAGAAAACCGCTATATTTATCAGTACAAAGACCACCTTGGAAATACGAGGGTGAGTTTTGGAAAAGACAGCACAGGTGCTCTTGAAGTTACTGATACCAACAACTATTATGCATTTGGTTTAAACCATATCTCAGGAGGGTTGAGTAATTCTTATTTCGGAAGTTATAAGTCTTACAAGTATAATGGTAAGGAATTACAGGAAACAGGCTTTTTTGATTATGGAGCAAGGATGTATATGCCAGATTTAGGAAGATGGGGTGTGGTGGATCCGTTGGCGGAAAAATCAAGAAGGTTTACACCATACAATTATGCTTTTAATAATCCAATGAGATTCATTGATCCGGATGGGATGGAAAATTTTGATGTTGTGCTTAAAGGAAGCAGATCACAGGAAGCTTTAGATCAACTACAATCTTCTGTAGAAGGTCAACTTGACCTATCTAAAGATTCTAACGGTAAAATTAGTGCAACTGCTGTAAAAGGAGCTACCTTGTCCGAAGCCGCAACAAAATTACTAAATGCTACAAATGATCATAGCTTTGTAGCTGAAATTCAAACTGACACCGATATGCGTATTGATGGAGATAATACCAAATATTTAGGAGGGGCTTCTAGAGGATCTAAAACAGATCCGATTACTGGAATAACTACCGCGACAAATGTAGTGAATCCTGAAATGTTAGGGAATTTGGACAAAGCATATTATGGTTCTCAAACTGGATATGGAATGCTACATGAGACATTAGAAGCTATTGTTATGGCACAATGTTTTCCAAATGCTCCAGCTGCAACATCTGAATTTAATAATAGTCAAGGTTATGACTACGCGCATGCTGAAGCCAACAGGCTTGATCCTAGAAATGTCGATCCGAATCCTAATTGGACGTCAGTACAATCTCCAAATTATACTGTGGGATCTGGCAAGTATATTGAATATACAGATTCTTATAGAATCCAAAATGTAAAAACAAAAGAAGTCCGTGAGATTGGAAGTTATAAAACTCTAAAACGTAAATAAAATGAAAAATTTAGGATATATTATACTGTTCTGTCAACTATTGTTAATGACTTGTTGTAAGGTAAATGGGCAATCATCAAATTCTATTCCAAATGAATTGATCATGGGTAAAGTTGTAAAAATAGATTCAACACAATCATTTTATATCATCAATATTGAGTATGATAAAAATAAAAAAGGAGTATTTCTTTCGCAAAAAAACAATTGTGATTATCCTAAGAAAAGAAAACTGATTAAAATTAACAATATCTATACTTTTGAGTTATCTCGATTGATACAGAATAACTATAAAGAAAAAAAAATAGTATATGAAGTTGAAGGTAAGGAAACTTGGAATAGTTCATCAGGAACTGATTATTTTGAATATTCTTATAATACTTGTGGTCTTTACACATGGAAATGAATTGTAAGTTATCAAAAGTATAGAGTTTCTTACTTGTATTTTTAGCTTAAAACCAATGCAATTGCATTGGTTTTAAGCTAATTTATAATATTTAATTAATTGCTAAAAAGTTCTTGGAAATTAAGAATAATGTTTTCAATTAGTACCTTAGCAGTCCTAATTTGATATTAAGGCTGCAACGCCAAATGGGACAACATTTATTAGTGTTCCTAAGCATAATACAACAATAATATATAATAATACTACAATGTTACAAGCTTATGAAGGAAAATATAAAAAAAATTAGTTTTTTCTTTGCTTTACTTTCTATATTCAGTTGTAATTCTGCACAATTAAATAAAAAGGTAAATCAAAGATTTTATAATGTGTTGGATAGAACTATCAATGATGGGAAAAAGATAAAATATATTGGAATCACTTTCATTAGAAAATGTGATAATGAAATAGTTTTTTCTATAGTTAGGATGTTATATAATAATGACTTATCTGCTTATCAGTCTTATCAGTATAAAGGTTTACCTGTTTTTTATTTTACAGATGCTACTAGTGAAACAAGTGATTATGGAAAGGAAATTTTAAATAAATTATTAAAGCCTTCAAACTATAGAATTGATAGCTTTGAAATAAAAAATCAATCTGTAATTTATGGAGAATATGCATACTTTAAAAACGGAAAATTAATTGAAGACAAAAATCAAATAAGTAAATTTTTTGAAAATTGCAAGAGCTCAGAACCTTAATATAATCTGAAAAAACTGTCAATGGCAGTTTTTCTTTTTTAATTAGAAAGAATTACAAATTATAATGTTAGGAAATTCTACTAATATAGAATACTTACCGGCGGATATTGTATTTGATAATAGTCATATGTTAGTTATTGAGATTTCTTTTTCATATTGGAAATGGGAATGCTAAAGCTTGGGATTGTATACACCACAACTTGGGGTTTCACATAATTATATTCCTGATAAGTTTATTTTTAATAAAATGTAATTATGGATATTTCATATATTTTAATGATTATTTTTATGATGCTATTTTTAATTTTTGGAATAGTGGGTGTGTATTATCCAAATAAAATTATAAAGTATTATTTAAAATATACAAAACAGGATCCTAGAGTATTACAAGTAATGAATAAAAGCTGGTTTTACCCCAGTTTTAAAATAAGTTCTTTTCTTTTGATACTTTATTTGATTGTAATAATAGTTCTACTACTGAGAAGAATAATTCTATAAATGGCTAGAAGAATAATTTAATTGTATTCCATAAAGTATATTTATTGTTCGCCCTTTATAAAAATCATAAATGATAAAGGAAAAAGCAGTCTTATTGAGACTACTTTTTTTGAACCCGTTAGTTGAAAATGGGGTCTTCTGCTGACATTGTGTTAAAGAAACTAAATACAGTTAAAAAACAGGAGATACCTTATTGGTGTTACATCATGAAACAAGTATTGTTGGTGTCGTTCAGGGTATTGATGAAAGGTAGAGTATACAGAAATAAACCCTAGGTAGATGAAACGGGAAGAAATGTTGATTATTGACTGCAATGGGGATTCTTTTACTAAGTTTTATTCTACCTTTTATCATCAGATTAAAGAACCTTTCACTGCACCTAAAAGTGACGTTTCTAAGGTCATAAACGGTGTAGGTGGTGCCACTTCAGGCTCAGACATAGCTCCTTATTGTTCAGAGTGCCCACCTGCTACTGCAGGGCCAGCATCCACTGGAGCTGTCGATGGACCATCCACTAAGTCAACATTTGATGGTTATAGAATGGAAGTTGCTCTGAATCATTTACTATGGTATAATAAAAAATCAAATAATTAAAGATAATAATGAAAAGAAAAAATAATAATTATACAATGCCAGTATTATAAAAATATTTCTTTTAAAAAAATGTTTTTATATTTTGTAGCAAGTGTATTATATTCTTGTGCTGTAGTTTTTATTAGTAATGATATTTTGGATTTTACTTTTGATCTGTTTAATAGATATAATTATTATTTAGTTAGTGCAATTTTATTAGCACCTGTATATGAAGAAATCTTTAAAAAGATAGAGCTAAGAAAGAAGCAGAAAAAATGGTAGATGAATTAAAACAAAATGATTAATGATGAAATATATACTATTTATTATTGCAGTTACCATTTGGAGTGGCTGTTACTCTCAAAAAAAATTGCCAATGGAAAATTGTAGCTGTTATTTTAATATCGATTCTTTATCACAAAGACCCTATTATAGCCCTAATTATTCATTGATAATTAATTCAGATAAACCTGAAATTATGTCACTGTCAAAAGGAGTTGTTTCTAAAATAATTAACAGCAATGGAGCTTTAAGTGTAATTATCAGAAGTGATAATCTGTTTTATATTTATTCAGATATTTCAGTTTTTTCAAAAAAAATCAAGGTCAATAAAAATGTTTCTAAGGGAGATGTGATTGGCAAGGGAATTAAATCCAAAAATATATATAGTTCGCAATTGCAAATCTATAAAGGATCAAGTATAATACCTGATGCAAATAAGTACGTTAACTGCAACTTGATAAAAATTAAAAAATAATAGGAATAGTACGTGGCCTTGATAATGATTAAGTCATCATATAATTGGTCCTTTTTATGCGGCTACTATTTGTAACTCACAGTTGTCAGAGCAAATTATGCCTTATAAAATATATAAGCAAAAAGCAGTCTCATTGAGGCTGCTTTTTTGTGCTCCTTAAGATGACAAATATGGTGTTCGGCTACCATCATTTTTAAAAAACTTATCTGTCTTTATATATTAAGTCCTTACTTAAAATATAAAGCGATGGATAACAATATAAACGAAGAACTGAATACAGTCGAAAAAACAGGCGATACCTTACTGGTACTCCATATAGAATCCGGTACTGTTGGAAATGTTAAGGGATTGGATGATAATAAGGAAGTAAATAGAGTAAGTCCTGAGGAGCTGAACCGTGATGAAATGCTCAGTATTGACCGTAATGAGAATTCTTTTGCTGAGTTTTATTCCACGTTTTATAGCCAGCTTAAAGAGCCTTCAGAGTCTTCTTTTTTTAAGGTAACGGAATATGAAGCAAAGCAGTCGGCTGTAAATCTTCAGAAGTATTTTGAATAAGGCTTGTGATGAAGAGAAAAAAGAGCTGAAGCAATATGAGATTTCTATTGATGTGGTGGAGGTGCATAGAAAGGCTGGGGAAGAGAATATGCTAAAGTAGATGATCCCTTGGATAATCCAGATTATTTATGGTGCAAATTTTAGATTCATATTTTGCTTAAGCAAAAATATAATACGTCGTATTTTGCCGCTTTGAGGATATATCTTTGCATTATTAAAGAATGTTAATCAATTCCCTTTGGACGAAACTTTAAAAAGCTTAATTTTGCAGTCATCAAAAACATAACCATGAACAATAATTATTCTATACATTTTGTGTATTTCTAATATACACAATAATTAAATCAGTATTTACTTAAAATTAATTACAGCACAGGCATGAAAAAACTCTACACGGGTGCATTACTCTTATGCACTACTATAGGGATATTGGCTCAGGAAGTACTCTGGCAGAAAGATATTAAGTCCAGTTCGCAGGATTTTTTAAGCCAGGTTACTACTACTATTGATGGGCAATACCTTATCGCGGGAAGCAGTATCCAAACGGATAAACTCCAACAAAACAGCAAACAAAACAATGGTTATGACTTTCACTTGATAAAATTGAATCAGCAGGGAGAACTGGTTTTCGAGAAGTATTTATCAGGAAATAATCACGACTATTTATCTTCCACTGTCACTACCCAGGATGGTGGTTTTCTGATTTCTGGGACCTCATATTCAGAAAAAGGACTTGATAAAAAGGAGAACTCAAAGGGAGGTTCAGACATTTGGTTAATCCGCATCAATGAATTTGGTGATGAATTGTGGCAGAAAACATTAGGTACCTCTTTGAATGAAGAAGCTAAAGCAGTTATCCAGACTGTAGATCAGGGATTCTTTGTTGCGGGGAATGTACAAAGCTCCTCTAAAGGTTATGGTTCTAAGGACGTCTGGATTGTAAGACTCGACAAAGATGGGAAAATATTATCTGAACAAACATTGGGAGGACGCGGACTTGATGAAGTTGAAAAGATGATCCCAACGAAAGACGGCGGAGCATTGCTGGGAATTTACTCCAGAAGTGGAGCAGTAATTGGAGATAAGTCGGGCAAGCAGACAGAAAACTTTGGTGAAGGCGACTACTGGATTATCAAGCTTGATAAAAATGGCAAAGTTGAATGGGAAAAGAATTTTGGAGGGAAAGATGATGACCATATCAGAACACTGGCATTAACTTCAAATGGTTTTATTGTCGGTGGAGAATCCAGATCAGAAAGGTCAGGCAATAAAACTGTCGGTATTGAAGAAGGCACAGACCTCTGGCTGATTGCTTTAAATGAAAGAGGTGAGCAGCAGTGGCAGAAATCCTACAATTTCAAGAATCGTGATATCCTGATGGGAATGAGTGTGATTCATTCAGCAGACGATAAATCATCCAAAGGAATTCTTTTAGGGGGCTATACTCAAGCTGAGGGAAGAATACAAACTAATGATGAAACCTTCTGGATGCTATATCTGGACCAAAATGGTAATGAGCAGTGGAGAAAACACGTGGGTGGAGAATCAAGAAAAAAGGAGGAAAGGCTTTCAGATCTGAAATTCAATAGAGATGGTTCTATTATTCTTGCAGGAACAAGTGCAGAAGAGTTAGGTAAAGAAAACTGGAAGATTGTAAAGCTGGGAGACAAGCAAGTAAGTGAGCTTCTTTCCCAGTATGATATAAAGATCTATCCAAACCCTGTATCTGATTATGCTTATGTAGAAATCGGTTTTGATTTTAAGGATGCAGATATTTTGTTGTACGACATGAGTGGAAGACAGCTTCAAAATATAAAAACTAAGAACAGAGTGACAAAGATCAATACTCAGGCTTTGGTTCAGGGAGCTTATCTGGTGACGATAAAAACTGATACGGGTAAAACTTCAAACGCAAAACTGATAAAAAAATAATGATGAAAAAGATATTCTTAATAATGGCACTGCCATTAATATCGAATGTTTCGATATGGGCACAGACACTACAACTGCCTAAAAATATACAATCTCCCAATGCTGCTTCTTTAGGGAAATACGGGGATGTACCAATGGATCTCTCTTCGGGAAGAGCCAATGTAAGCATACCTTTGTATTCTCTTAATGAAAATGGTATTCCATTAGATATAAGTGTAAGTTATGATACAGGAGGAGTGAGAGTGGGTGATACCCCTGGATGGGTAGGACAAAACTGGACATTCAATGCAGGAGGTGTGATTACAAGAGTCGTTAAAGGTACTTCGTTCGACGAAAAATTCACCAATGATGTTCCTATGGGCTCCAGCCAATGGGGGATAGCGAGCGGTTATTATTACTATACACCTGCCCTTAATGGGGCCCAGTGGAATAGTGTTAGTAATATGACAACAGTATTAAAAAACGGAGGTATAACCAATAGTACTTATCCGGCAGCAGACCTGGAACCCGATATTTTTATTTTCAACTTTATGGGCCATGTAGGGAAATTCTTTCTGGGCTCTGATGGAGTTTGGAAAGTATCTTCTAAGGATAATATGAAGGTGGAAATCAATATGAATGATAAGATTACACCAATGAACTTTCCTGCTACCAATAATTTCAATCAGAGACCATTTTTAAAGGTTCTTGGTAAAATTACCATGACTGATGATCAAGGCAATAAATATATATTCGGAGGTATACAGGATAATATAGAATATACCATTCCTGACTTCTATAATCAATTGGTGAATCCAGTTATTGCTAATGCTTGGTATCTTTCGGAAGTATATGATAAAGAAGGAATTAAGATTTATTCCTTTGAATATGAGAGAGGAGATTATATAGCATCCTTCTATAATACGAATTCTTTTAGCGGATATAGCAAACAGTTTGATGGTAATATATTCGTTCCGGGGGTGGGATGTAGCGGCGGAAGCAGTATAAGTAATCAGGTCGTTGCTGCTGGACAGCTGATCATTCCTACTTATTTGAAATCCATTACTACAAAATCTGCAAGAACAATTAATTTCTCATCATCAATTAACAATTCACTGAAATATAGGTACAATAATGGAGACCCTACTCTAGATAGTGCTTTCTCCAATATCTTAAGTTATCTGGCGGGGCTGGCCTTACCAGGAGATTATGAAAATGCGATGTTCTATTATATCAAAAGATTACAGAATGGAGTCACCCCAAATCCTAATGTCACATCAGGACACTTTGACTCATATATCAATGCATTGAAATGGAGAAAATTAGATGGATTTGTAGCAAGAGATAGCCAAAACAATGTCTTAAAACAGGTTTCATTCAGCTATAATAATACCCCAGCTGAAAGATTGAAACTGGAAAAATTAACGGTGGATAATCAATTTGATCATACCTTCGAATACAATAATTTTAATCAGCTTCCGGGCTTGCTTTCTACTAATGTAGACCATTTCGGATATTACAAGTCTACTCCTTTTTCTCTGGATTATAATTCACCAACAATTCATGAGCCTTCAAGGGAAACAGATCCTACAAAAGTGTATTTTGGAACCTTATTGAAAATTACATATCCTTTGAAAGGCTATACAACATTTGAATATGAACCTCATACCTATTCCAAATATCTGGATTCAAACAGTAGCCTGGTTTCGGGGAATGGAATTATCGGTGGGGTAAGGATAAAAAAAATGTCGGATTTTAGTGATCCACAAAATAAGATTGTAAAAGGCTACAGCTATACCATTGATGCCAACTCTACGGTATCTTCAGGAACATTGCTTCAAAAAAATGTATATTACGTAAAGAATTTTCTTATTCCTACTGAGAATGGTATTCCTTACTATCAAACCCAGTTCAGTATAGGATCTGTAGTACAGCTTTCCAACTTGATGGGACCGCAGATTGAGTATTCAACAGTGGTTGAGAAAACAGAGGATAACGGATATATTGTCAATAATTTTACTAATTATTCAGATTTTCCAAATCTACCTAATAGTGGAAAACTAGGTCAGAATAATTCCATTTTTGATCCTCATACGGAGTTCGTTTATAAAAGGGGTCTTCCTAAAGAAAGAAAATTTTATAATTCAAGTAATGATCTGTTAAAAGAAGAAATTTTTACCTATAGTGAAACTTCTCCCCAAGCAGCAAGGGGGCTGAGTGGTAAATTTTTTCTTGCTTGTCCTCAATCTAATGGGCAGACACAAGAATTTGTTATTGCCGGAACTGCATATGAACTGTACTATTCTGACTTTAACCTTACCACAAAAAAAACCAGAACTTATGGAAGTGCAGGACAGTATTTTGAAATGGTTGAAAACAGCAATTTTTCCGATCAGGGAAACTTTGGAGATAATTTTCTGAAGAATAAATCCTTCATTGATAGCAATGGGAAATCAATATCCGAGAATTACCTCTATTCTTTTGATAAAAATGGTACTGAGCCATACACAACCATGGTAAATCGAAGAGAGTACCCAGCTATAGAAACGAGCAAACTTGCCAATCAGGAGCTGTTAAGTAAAACGATAACAGAGTATGCTCTTATTCCTACAGTGGCGGCGAATGGAACTGCTGTGGCTTCCCGGATATTTCCTCAAAAAGTATTGGAAGCGAAGGGTAATAATGCACTTGACGAAAAGTTGATCGTTGACAAATATGATACTGACGGGCATATTTTGAAGGCACACCTACCAACCGGAAACTATACCTACTATTATTACGGTTACGATAACAAATATCCGATATTAAAGATAGAAGGTGTCGAGATTACAGATGAAAGTACTGTTTTAGGATATTTGGCAACGCTTAAGCCTTTGCTTAACGTAATCTCACCTAACTATACCCAAATTATCCAGCAGCAGGCGAATATCATTAATGCTCTGCCTAATCATCTTTGTACATTGTACACTTACAAGAATGAGTTTGGGGTTAGCAGTATCATGAATTCATCAGGTGTGATTGAATATTATAACTATGATAATATTGGACGGTTGATGAATGTGAAGGATCAGAGTGGAAAACTTGTAAAGAGTTTTACATATGAAATTAAAAACTAATAATCTGATGAAGTCAATATATAGAATTGTTTTATTGGTACTTGTATTTAGTACCTCAACTATCAAAGCCCAATTTTCGAATTATTCCAAATATTACAATTGGAATCTGCTTACCACGTATTCCAATGGTGGCGGCGGTGGGGTAACATTGAGTATCACCAATAATGTACTCAGTCTTAGTTTTAGTGCTGGTTTTACGGAAACCACTTTAAAACAAGGAAAAATAGGGCCAACTGATTATGTAGGAACGTTACCCAACACAGAAATTCCTGTTCCGGCTGGAAGCTTTTTTACTGATAAAGGATACCGGTTCTTCATTGTTGATAATCAGTTAGCCATTTATCATAATACGCCCATTTCTTTAACTGGATTTTCGGGAACCATATCTGTGAATTTAACATCGCCAGTTCCCATACCCGCGGACATTTCGACGTACCTTTCTAACTGGACTCCGCAGAATAAGATAATGTCGGTAAACTATCTTACGGACCAAGGAGATTCTGGAAAGAAGAAAGCATCCATCGTATATTATGATGGTTTAGGAAGGGAATTGCAGATTGTTGCCAAAGGAGAGACACCTTCAGGAAAAGATTTGGTGACTCCTTTTGAGTATGATAACCTTGGAAGGAAGTCGAAGGATTTTTTACCCGTTCCAACCATGCAAAACAATGGTCTTTTAGTTGATGCAGCTACAATTTCAGGTTTAGCTTCATCTGTTTACAATGGTGAACCGGCATTTTCGGAAAATGTATTTGAAGCCTCTCCGTTAAACAGGGTTTTGATGCAGTCAGCACCTGGAACGGCCTGGAAGAAAAACAGCGGACACGAAATAAAATTTACTGATGATGTAAATACAGTTTCTGACGAAGTAAAAAAATATAATGTTGATCTGGCAGTTGCTCAGGATATTTATAATCCTAAATTATCTTTCAGTTCCACTTATGGGACAGGTAGCTTAATAAAAAAAGTAATCAAAAATGAGGATTGGACCTCTGCAAACGGAAACAACAACACTTCAGAGGAATTTATTAATAATGAAGATAGAACTGTTTTACGAAGAAAATATGTAGATGGGAAGAAAGCTGATACCTATTATGTTTATGATATTTATGGCAATCTTACCTATGTTATTCCTCCTCTTGCCTCAGATGCAGTTAAAAGTCTGACAACGGGCTTCTTCCCTGATGTAACTCTTGACAATTTGTGCTATCAGTACAAATATGATAAGAAGAACAGGTTAGTAGAAAAGAAGCTTCCCGGAAAAGGCTGGGAATATCTGATTTATAATAAGGCCGATCAATTGGTGATGAGCCAAGATACAAATCTTAAAGATCAGGGTAAGTGGTTGGTAACCAAGTATGACCAGTTCGGTAGAGTGGTGTTTACAGCTATTACTAATAATAATAGTACAAGACAGTCTTTGCAAACTACTATTACAGGAGCTGCTTATACCTTTGAGATAAGAAGTGCCGGCTCGTTTACCGTAAGCGGAATGCCTATTTATTATACTAACAGAGCCCTTCCGGGAAGTCTGGCACAGGTCTTAAGTGTTAATTATTATGATTCCTATCCTGCAGGATATACTTTTAATCCTGCTTTTCCAACGGATATTTTAGGAGAACCCACATTAAATGCTACTCCTACATCCGAAGGTTTAAGTACCAAAAGCCTTCCTGTCCTTACTTTAGTAAAGAATATTGATGACGATAATTGGTCAAAGGATTATACCTATTATGATAAGAAAGGAAGAGTGATAGGAACTTATTCCATCAATCATTTAGGAGGATATACTAAAACAGAATCCAAACTTGATTTTGCAGGGATAACAAAGCAGACTATAACAAAACATAAGCGTCTGGATAGTGATACTGAAAGAGTCATTACAGAAACGTTTGATTATGACAACCAGAACAGACTGTTGGTACATAAGCACCAGGTAGACAGCAACCCAACAGAGATTCTGGCACAAAATACTTATAACGAGATTTCTCAGATTACCAATAAGAAAGTAGGAGGAACAGATCTTGCCAGTCCATTACAGTCTATAGATTACCAATACAATATAAGAGGCTGGCTGACTAAGATCAATGATCCGGCTGTTTTAAATGGAAAGCTCTTTGGGTATGAAATTAAATATAACACTCCTGTATATACGAATTTAGCATCAGGAAAGTATAATGGAAATATCGCAGAGGTAGATTGGAGAAATGCTTCGGAGGGTGCCTTGAAAAGATATTCTTATACTTATGACCCTCTTAACCGGTTGAAAGATGCTATCTATACAGAACCCGGCGCTACCAATCCCTATAATAATAATTTCAATGAAAATCTGAGCTATGATTTAAATGGAAATATTATGACCCTGAAAAGGAATGCTTATCCTGTATCAGGAACTACAGCCACACAGGTGGATGATCTTGAATATAAGTATATAGGAAACCGTCTGAATCAGGTAATAGAAAATTCACCTAACAACTCAGGATATGAAGGTGGGAACAATATTATTGGCTATGACCTTAATGGAAATATGACTGATATGAAGGATAAAGGAATCCAGTCCATAGTTTATAATCATATCAATCTGCCTGTTTCAATTAGTATGCAGTTTACTAATCCTGTTGGGAATATAAGCACAACAAGTATAAATCATTTATACCGTGCTGATGGAGTGAAACTTCGTAAAACATACAGTCAGCAGGCTCATATGGGGCTTCCAACAATACGAATGACGGATTATCTGGATGGGTTTCAGTATTCATATGAAGATGATGGAGGGATCTGCATCACATGCAAGACGGAATCGGCCTATGAATCGCAGGCTTATTCAACATTTAAACCTGTTCTTCCTCCTCTTGCGGCATGGAAACTGGATTTTGTAAGTACCCCAGAAGGGTTTTACAGTTTCGCAGAAAACCGTTATATTTATCAATATAAAGATCATTTAGGAAATGTAAGGGTAAGTTTTGGTAAGAACAATGCAGGGGTAGTTCAGACAATGGATGTCAATAATTATTATCCATTTGGGTTAAACCATATCGGAGGATCGAATTACTCAAACTTTGGAAGTTATTATAACTATAAGTTTGGAGGAAAAGAAATGCAGGAAACAGGCTGGCATGATTTCGGAGCGAGAATGTATATGAGTGATTTGGGCAGATGGGGGGTAATTGATCCATTGGCAGAGAAAATGACCAGATATAGTCCTTACAATTATGCTTTTAATAATCCGGTAATGTTTACGGATCCTGATGGCAGGAGTCCAGCCCATGTTGATCCATCAGAGATTTATAAGAAAGGAAATCAGCAACAGATAAAAGCATTTGAATTTTTTGCGAAATCTAAAGAAGGTCAGGCTGTGATATCAAAATTTGCAGAAAAAGATCAGGTAATTGCAGGGGTAAAGTATAAGGAAAGCGGAGAATTCCATAAGAAGGGAATGGATCTGACATTTGATAATAATATATCAAAAACCTCAGCTTCACAAGGAGCATCTGGTGAAACAACTGTCGAAAACAAAAATGGGAGAACTAATTTTACCGTAAGTGTAGAGAATAACAATACTCCGAACAGAATGGCTAATCAGATTGAAACATTCGCTCATGAAACTTTTATACATGCATTTCCCGAGGCAAAGGATTTCGCTGATGATAAAAAATTTAATCAAAGCAGCGGATATGATAATAGACTTATTAATTTTTTAAAGAAGCCAGGAAATGAAAAATATCAGAGCGTTAGATATTATGATCACTATCAGGAAAAGCAAAATCATACTGCAAGGACTCAATATATATCACCGATTTTACAACAATATTATAAATCTGTAAAACAAAATGTTACAAAAGATTCCATTGATAAAAGCATTGACGGCTTTAGGTATTAATTTAGCCTTAGTGAGTACTGTTGTACAGTGCAAGGAGAAAAAGGAGAATACGGAAGTACTATTTTTGAAGAATGACGGTCAGTATTCATTTCTCATTGAAGCTCCTTCAACGATAGCATATAGCACACCCTCAGCTATGGAGCTTATATCCAAAACTGAGGGAAACAAAAGTAATGTAATATTTGCAGATCAATTAAAAGAATTCAGGCCATACAAATTTGTTTCTGAGCAAGAGAATTATAATAATATTTACGTTTCTAATGTACTCGGAGAAACAAATTTTAGCAATAATAATCTGTTTGAATATGATGTTCAGATAGGTCAATCAGGAGTTTTAAAGTCAAATATTTATTATCCCTATGATCTAAAAGGAAGTTATGAATTTAAAATAGATAGGCACACAAGTAAAATTTTGGGACAGCTGCTTTACAAAATTTCTTTAGAAGATAGGAAAAATAACAAAGTATCTCCAGATGCTAAGTTGAATAATGTAATTGTTTTGGAAGATGATAGAAGGAGAAATGAAGTTTTTACCCGTGAAAACAATGCCCAAAATAATCTAGAATATTCTTTGCTTCTGGCTTGGATAAATAAGTTATTATTGGAAAATATTAATAGAGCCAATAAAATAGATCATTTAGATATTCCTTCCATTCAGTATGTGGAAAGGTTAGATATTCCACCTGATATGAAATAGTAAAATAAAGTTAACTTTTCATATTTATAAAATTCTTTTCTTTCTCGGAAAGTTTTTGAGTTTGAATTGATATAAGAAAATCCCGCAGAAGCGGGATTTTTTTATTCTTTCAAGTAATCTTTTTATTTTCCCTGCCGATCTTAATGTCAACTATGACCTTTCTCTGCCATTATAGTAACAAACCTGTCCGATTTTATATCTTACGCGGTACACAATAATTTAGGTCATGGATAACAATAAAAATGATGAATGGGTTACGGTTAGGAAAACAGGTGATACCTTACTGGTGCTCCATCATGAAACGGGTACAGTAGGAATTGTTAAGGGGTTGAGTGATAATGGGGAAGTAAATAGGGCTAGTCCTGAGGAGCTGAATCCTAATGAAATGCTCAGTATTGAGCGTAATGAGAATTCTTTTACTGAGTTTTATTCCACGTTTTATCACCAGCTGAAGGAGCCTTCGGAGTTTTCGTTTTTTAAGGTAACGGAGTATGAAGCAAAGAAGACGGCTTTAAACTTACAGAAGTATATGGATGAGGCTCCGAATGATGTGAGACAGGAATTAAAGAAGTATGAGATCTCCATTGATGTGGTGGAGGCGTATAGAAAAGCTGGAGAGGGGAAGGCAGCAGGTAAGGAAGAGAATGCTGGAAATAGTTATTTATTTAAGGCTGAGCAGGTAGATTGGAAGATGATGGAGAAGCTGGGGTGGAATAAGGAAAGATTGGAGGAGCTAGGGGCTTTGGAACCGATGCTTAAAGGATATAAAACCCCGATGCTTGTTCCGGTACATATTGAACTGCGGACAGTATCAGGTACGATTGAAGTGAGGCTTTCTCTTCAGGCTAATGATTTGGGAGAAGTGGAACTCAGGTTTCATCCGGTAAGAAGAATGCCTGATTTTTCTAAGCCTTTCTTTGGGCATGTATTTTCAGAAGAGGATAAAAGGAATCTGATCGTAAGTGGGAATATGGGAAGGATGGTGGATCTGGTTCATGGAATTACAGGGGAGGCAGTGTCTTCTCTTATCGGCAGGGACAGGCTGACCAATGAGCTGGTGAAGGTGAGGGCTGAGTGGGTGAGAATTCCACTGGTGATCAAAGGAGTGACTTTGGATCAGGAGCAGAGAAGGATCTTAAGGGAAGGAAAACCGCTGTATATTGAAAATATGTTGTCAGCTCGGGGGACCCTGTTTAATGCAGCAGTTCAATATAATGCGGATAAAAGATATGTGGAGTTTTTGCTCGGTAAGAATGTAAAGAGGATGGGATTGGAAGATTTCAGGCAGGTTCCGGAGGTGTTCAGAGGGAAGAAGCTTAAGAAATGGCAGGTGGAGAAGTTAAAGGCTGGAGAGGTGGCGTATGTGGATGGGCTGGTGGATAGGAAGGGGAAGGGGTATCAGGGGTATTTGAGGTTTGATAAGGGAATAGGAAAGTTTGAGTTTTCGTTTAAGAATGTGTGGAAGGGGGAGAAGAAAGAGGAGCAGGGGATAAGGAAGAAAAGAGGAAGAGGAATCTAAAGGAAGATTAAAGATACAATATTTAAAATGTGGTATTTTTTGCTGGATTTATGGGAAGTTATAATATGCCTATCTGTATGAGAGTTGAGGATACCCGTAAAATCTCATGTCGTTTTTTTCTTATATTTGGGGAAACTTTAATCATGAAAAAACTATTGTTTCTGAGTGTAATCTTTTTTGCACATCTTTGTTCCTGTCAGCTTAGTAAAGATTCTATCACGGTCTTACGTAGTAAAAGCTCCCTCATTTATTCTTCATTTAGTACATCTTGTTATCGAACAGGAGATTATGATAAAAAATATCAGCCCCAGGATATGCTTTTTGTAACAGATATTGCTGAGTGTAAAGGGTATTCAGGTACAAAAGATATGATAGGTTTCTATTTTGATGGGAAGAAGTACTACATGGAAGATAATTCGGAAAATGAAAATGTTTTTTATGTAATGAAGGGCGAACAAAAACAATTAGCCGATGTAAAAGCTAAAATCAATAGTCTTACTGCTGTTGAAAAAGATAGTCTTGACTCTTGGTCAAAAAGATACTCGGAGGTTTATATGCACAAACTGAAAAACGAGGTTTACGACAGGATTTTCAGTAAAGAGAAAAACGGGATTGCCATCATTTCAGCATTTCCTACAGAGGGCTATTCCTTTACAGGGGCGGAGTTTAAAATATTAAACTTCAGCAAAAAAACAATTAAATATGTTACTTTCAATTTTTATGGTAAAAATGCTGTAAAAGACAGAGTCGGAATTAACATGAGCAGAAAAGGAATAGGTCCTATTGAAAGTTTAGCTTCAGGGTCATGGTCTTTTGATAGTGTATGGCTTACTGATATTGTCCAAACATTGAAATTAGTATCGGTAAATATTATTTATATGGATGGATCAAAAAGAGCGGTTACAATTACAGATAAGCATTGGCTGGATCAGGAAGATTTAGATCGTTTCAATAACTTAATGGATTAATGGAGTTTTGAGATAGCTTTAATGTTGAAAATTTAACAACATGTTTAGCTTTTTAGTAATCCTTCTATTGACATGAATTATTTTTTTTAAATTCACAATAAAACTAAACCATGTATATATCTAAACTCAGACTATGGAATTTCAGAAAATATGGTTCTGAAAATTTTGAATTGGATAAACCTCATTTAAACCTTTCTTTTAATCAAGGGCTGAATTTACTAATCGGAGAGAATGATTCTGGTAAAAGTGCCATTATTGACGCAATAAAAGTTGTTCTTAAAGCTCACGCTTATGAATGGATAAGAGCAGAAGACAAAGATTTTCACATCAATTCTGAAAATAAGATCTCTCAACGTTTGAGAATTGAAATACATTTCAAAGGAATCACGGATGATGAGGCAAGAAATTTTATTGAGTGGCTTGGTTGGGAAGATGAAACAATAAAAATAGCCGGTGAGGATGGAAATGTTACTGAACAAACTGTCAAAAGACCAAAACTTATTTTAATATATGATGTAGAAAGGAAAAACAATAATATAATTCCTTCAGACATACGAGCGGGAATGGATGGGATTGGTCACATCTTGAATGCAGAAGCTAGAGAGTATTTAAAATGTACATATTTGAAACCGTTAAGAGATGCTGAAAATGAGTTGTTAGCAAAAAAGAATTCTAGGTTGACAAAAATCCTAAGTGACCATAAATTATTTAAAAATGTAAAGGATGAACATCCTTTAGTTCAAACATTTAAAGTTGCTAATAAAAGTGTAGAGGACTACTTTAAAGACAATGATGGCGATATCAGTAGCAAAAGTCAAATTAAAGATATTATTGACGAATTTTTAAAAGAATTCATTGAAAAAGATTACTCTTCAAAATTTGATGTGTCAGGAACAGACATAAAACAAATACTTGAAAGAATTTCTCTTGGAATCGAAGGTAAAAATTATTTAGGATTGGGGACATTAAATAGAATTTTTATGGCTACTGAATTACTTCATTTGCGAAGAAATTGGAATGGACTAAAGTTGTGCATTGTTGAAGAATTGGAAGCGCATCTTCATCCCCAAGCTCAAATGAAAATCATTGAGAAACTAAAAAAAGAAAGTGAAGAAAATAAAACACAGTTTATTCTTACAACACACAGTCCAAATATTGCTTCTAAAGTCCATTTAAAATCCTTGATAATTTGTAAAAATAATGACGTATTTCCGATGGGACAAGATTTCACTATACTTGGAGATGAAATAAAGACGGGTAAATTTAAAAATAGTTACGAATATCTCGAAAGATTTTTAGATGTAACCAAATCAAGTCTATTTTTTGCAAAAGGAATTATCTTAGTTGAAGGATGGTCTGAGGAAATTTTATTATCTGAAATTGCAAAAAAAATTGGTTACGATTTGACAAAAAGTGAGATCTCAATTATTAATGTTGCTTCAACAGCGTTTCTTCATTTTGCAAAAATATTTTTACGTATTGACAATAAGAATATGAAAATTCCTATTTCTATTATCACTGATTTAGATGAGCAAGAATATGTGCGAGAAATAAAAAAGGATGGAGAAGGAAATTATATTAAACAAAGAAGTGGCTATGAATATGACTTTATAAAGCAAACAATAACAGATTACGAACAAAAAAGAAACGCAAAATCATCTACATTAATAGATAATAATAACGAAATTAAAGTTTTTGTTTCAAATCAATGGACTTTGGAATGGTGTTTATTAAAATCAAATGCAATTACTGAGAATTTTAAAGAAGTAGTTAAAAAAATTCATTCCGATACATTTTCAGCTTGTGATTCTGATGAAGAATATGAGATATCGCTTGCTAAACTATTGTTAAGTAAAAGTATCCATAAAACAGAACTCGCATATTTACTTTCTAATGAGATAAAGAAAAAAGAATTATTAGAAATTGCAGATGAGGACACAATATTCTATATTAAAGATGCGATAAAACATGTTTGTGAATATGGAAATAGATAGATATATAGAACAAGCCGAAGCAATTCTTTTAAATGGAGAAAATTTTGATGATGAAAGAAATGAAAGAAAAGATTTTATTAGAAACTTGGAAACTTGTGATTTACTTGCTGTTCCAGGAAGTGGGAAAACGACTGCATTATTAGCAAAGCTTTATTGTATTGCCCAAAATATGCCATTTGAAGATGGTTCAGGTGTACTAGTTTTATCACATACTAATCATGCAATAGAAGAAATCAAAAAAAAATTAAAAAGTTATTGTCCTAAGCTTTTCGAATATCCAAACTTTATTGGGACAGTTCAAAGCTTTATAAATAGATTTTTAGCTAACCAAGCTTGTTTCGAAAAATATGGAACTTATATTAAGAAGAATGATGATGATTTAATCTTCAATATTATTTTAAATAGACTGAAGTCAAAAAAAGGAAAAGCTTATTGGTACATACTAAATATTATAAAATCAAAATTCAATAAGTTGGAGACAACTTATTTATCAGATAAACTAGGGGGAGATATCCAAGATTTTATAAGTAGAATTAAAGCTATTAAAATAATCAATAAAAAAAATGAATTTATTTTCAATTATAATTTAATTAAAAATTGTGATCTTTCTTATTCTGAAAAAAAAGTACTGTTCGATTTCAATTCTTCATTAAAAAAAGAAGCTGAAAAAGATGAAAATTTTATAGATGTAATTAAAAGTATAAAATATGAAGAGGAAAGTTTATGTTTTACGTCAAACAGATTTTCTCATAAGTTGAAATTCACAACAGACGCTGGTAAGGAGCTTAAAGATATATATGATGAGTTAAAAAATAATGGCTCATTTTTATTTTATGACTCTTTTGACTTAGCAGGTGCTTTTATAGAAAAACATTCTGAAATAAAAAATATTCTCCAGAAAAGATTCAAATTTGTCTTTATTGATGAGATGCAAGATTTAGAGGATTTTCAGATAAAAATAATTGATGAGATATTTATTAATGATGTATCTCAAACAATCATTCAGAGAATTGGAGATAAAAACCAATCAATATATAATTCTGGAAATAGGATAAGAGAAAATTGTGATTGGAGAACTCGCCAAGAAACTAACCCGGAAAATTACATTGATTTAAGTATTCAAAATTCAAAGAGATTAAGTCCTAAAATATCGAGTATTGTAGATAAACTTGTTCTTGAAAGACCAACAAATTATAGCGTAATCGGCCAGTTTAGTCATTCAGAAATTCCACCCCACCTTATTTTAATTAATCGTGACACAGATGGTGAAACGTTGAAAACTAAATTCAAAGAAATTATTGAGGAAAATAATTTGCATTCAAATTTGAAAAATTTGGAAAAAGGATTCCATATTATTTCGTGGACGACCGAAAAAGAAAATAATGATGTTTTATCTTTAAAGAAATTATTTCCTAATTTTTCTAAAGAATCAAAACAAAAAAAAGAGGATTTTGATTGTTTAAGGAAACATTTATTTCTATTTGATAAAGAAAAACAGACTTTAGAAGCAATTAGAAAGTCAATCTTAAATGCTTTAATTAAAATTTTAGATTTAGAAAACATTAAAAATGTAAATGATAAATCTTATACTAAAAGAGAACTTATAAAATTTGTTAGAAATCAAGGGGAAGAGTTTTATGATACTTTTAATCAAAAGCTTTTTAAATGGTGTTTCGAACTGGTTTCTAAAAAAAATTATGATGAAATATATACTGAGATTCGAGATTACATTGAAGGCGTTGCATTCATTGGATTAAATTGGAAAAATGAGCAAAATTATACTCCTTCGTCTATTTTATATTCTCGGGAATTTATTTATAAAGATTTTCTTTTTGAATTCGAAGAAACCAATGAAAGACAACAAACTGAAACCAATGAATATCCAATAAATCTATCTTCTGTTCATGCTGTTAAAGGCCAAACCCATTGTGCGACAATGTATGTAGAATCATATTTTCACAATTATGAGACAGAAAAGAAAAAGATTATTGATATTCTTAAAGGATTGGAGCATAATATACATAGAGAAAGACATAATTCGTACTCAATTCAAGCTATAAAAATGATGTATGTCGGATTTTCAAGACCAACACATTTGTTATGTTTCGCAGTTCTAAAGGAAAATATTGAGGAACATATTGAAACTTTAAAAATTGAAAATGGAGGAATTTGGAAAGTAATTGAAAATTTAGTAAATAATTAATTTAAATAGTAGTAGAATATAAGAGTTTCATACAACGCGGTCTAAGATCTTCTAAACTCATTTTCAAAAAGCTAAACTTAATATTAAAATGTTACAAAAAACTAATTTATACAGTTTATACCGTGCTAATTCGGATTTCGACAAAACTACATTTGTAGATTATCTAAAATTTCATTCTATCAATATCAAAACTAATGAACTTTCAGACTTGATGAAATGTATTGAAGCTTTATTAGCCCCACGAACTGCAAGATATAGAGCCTTTGAGTACTTTTCATTTGGCTTTGTAATTCCTCAAATTGGTAAAGAATTCGATTTACTACGTTTTGGAATTCGATCAATTATAAACATTGAATTAAAATCTGAAAGTACGCTTGATAAGATTAAAAGTCAGCTAATTAAAAATAAATACTATTTCAAATTTTTAAATCTGAAGCTTTATCTATTTACATATATTTCAAGCGAAAATAAATTTTATAAGCTAGGTGACGATGACGAACTACATTTATATGAAGTTTCAAAAATAATAACATTGTTAAATCGACAATTTGTAGATACTGATATTAATTTATCAAAGATTTTTAACCCTTCCGATTTCTTAGTTTCTCCATTTAATTCAACTGAAAAATTTATTAATAAAGAATATTTCTTAACTGGAGAACAAGACCAATTTAAGAAAGAAATAATTAAAGATATAGAAATAAGTAACAAACAATTTATTGTTGTCAAAGGTCAACCAGGATCTGGTAAAACTTTATTAATATATGATTTAGCAGAATATTTTACTAGGAAAAAGAATATAGTTATAATACACTGTGCAAATCTAAATGAAGGACAAGTCAAACTTACTGATGATTATAATTGGAACATTATTTCTATTAAGCATTTTTCCCAAATAGATAGTGAACAAAATGAGATTATCATCATAGATGAAACCCAGCGAATAAGAAAAAATCAGTTGAAATTAATAATTGATCACGCAAAGAAACATAATGTTACTATAATTTTTTCATACGATGAAAAACAGGTTCTTCAGTCTGAAGAAAAATTGAATAAAATACCAGATCTCATTAATATTAATACTTCCCCCAAAGTATACACCTTAACATCTAAAGTTAGAACTAACAAGGAGATTACTGCCTTTATAAAATCGTTATTTGATAGATCCAGAATTATTGAACAATATCTATATGAATCTGTAGAACTAGTATACCTAAATAATATGGAAGAAGCTAAAGCATTTATGTCTAGTGATATCGTTGGAGATTGGACATTGATTAACTATACGCCTTCATTATATGGTACACATCAATATGAGGATTATCATAATCCACATATTTCAACAAAAACTCATAGTATAATAGGCCAAGAATTTGATAAGGTAATAGTTGTTGTAGATCAAGATTTTAAATATCGGAATGACTCTTTAGTATACACAAAGAAATGTTATTATAATCCCGGATTGATGCTATATCAAAACATAACAAGAGCAAGAAATAAAGTAAAAGTGGTAATAATTAGCAATATTGAGGTAATGGGTAGATGCTTACAAATTTTAAATATTCAAAAAAAATAGTTCAAACTAACTAGAAATGTTATTTTACTAAATAGCTTATAGGCCTTGATTGTGATTTGTTCTAAGTGAATACAATAGCTATTACACGTGATAGGACAACAGTATAAGAATATTATCTTCCTGTTAAAAGTTACTATTTTCGAAGTAATAACTGCATATAAAATATTTTATACACTAAATATGTTTTAGTTATGAATGTTTTTTCATCTCGATTTTAAATAAAAAGTTCCTGACATTGTCAGGATTTTTCATTGTTATATTTTTCAAGATCAAATTTAAAATCAAGCAAATCTTTAGGCTTTACTCTTAAGGCAATTGATAGTTTTATAAGCGTTTTCATAGTTAGGTTTATTTTACCTAGTTCATATTTGTTAATGTCACTAGAATCAATCCCTGTTAGAAATTCAATATCATCTAACGTCTGTTTATTTCTATCTCTAAGTTCAGAAATTTTTCTTCCAATTTCAATCAGAAAACCTTCAGTAATATTCATTTTAATGATTTGATGCTAAAATCCTGACTTTTCTAAAATTTCTTTTGGGGATATATCCCCAAATTGGAAATAATTTAGTATATTTGTAGTATAAGTTATATAATATGTAACTTTGCGATACTTCAACGAAACATTAGAAGCTATTGCTTAGAATCTCACTATTGAAAAACTGGTAATTTTTAAACATACGAGACGATAAGCAGGAAGCTCACGACCTAGGCGTGGGCTCTCTTATCTGTATGTAAGGTATACCAGTGCCTCAATAGTAGATATGTAGAGTCTCATGCCGTTTTTTATTTTATGTAGTTCTGCTTTTCTACAATTATCTTTTTAAATTCTAAGCCGCTTTACAAAATAGAGGTATACTGATACTTTACAATAGGAATGTACAACCTATTGCGGCTTTAGGGCTTTCATGGGAACACAAATTTTATTCATATTTCATATTAATTGATTTTTTTGATGGACTGGGGCAGTAGGTTTTGTCGTGTCCTCGGCTGGACTTTGTCCCGGTTCCATCTTTATGAAGATGGGTAAGTGTTGGAGGTAATGAGTAGTGGATAGAATGTAACAGGTAGTAGAAAATGACAGAGTAAGAAATTACAGAAATGTAAGGTACAATAGCCATAGAAAGATAAAAAGAAAAGCCCTTTCCCTATAAGTTGACCGCTTGGTAGGAAAGAGCTGGGTGCTTAATTAAATTAAACTTATTCAAAAGTATGAAAAAAAACTTTTGCAGCCCGGGTCATGTTCAGATGGCTTTTGGGTTAGCATTGCTGGTGTCTTGCTCAGCAATAGGACAGGTACGTGAGATTTCAGGTACCGTCACAGGGAAATCCGGTGCTTTACGCGGGGTTTCAGTATTTCAAGAAGGAAAAGATCAAATCGTTTTAACGGGAGATTCGGGGAGATATCAGATTAGGGTGTCGGGAAAGAGTCCGGTGCTGGTATTCAGGTATGAGGGATATCCGCTAAAGAGAATGGAAGTTGGAGATGTTAGAGGGAGGAACAATGGGGAACCGGGACTGGTGAATGTAGTTCTTGGGGATAGGTCCGGTGGGCTTAATAAACCTTCTGATACCATTGGACCTGCTGTAACGGGGATTGGGGAGATTCTGCTTAACGCAGGGTATTATAAAGTCCGGGATAAAGAGAGAACGGGGAGTATTGTCAAAGTTTCAGCAAAAGATATAGAAAACCAGCCTGTCACTAATGTGCTGTCTGCAGCACAGGGAAGAATGGCAGGAGTAAGCATCACCCAGAATTCAGGAGTTCCGGGAGGAGGCTTTGACATCCAGATCCGCGGTAAAAATAGTATCCGCCGTGAAGGAAATGAACCACTTTACATTGTAGATGGGATACCTCTGAGCTCTGAAACTTCATCCCTGTTTGCCGCCACTATACTGCCGTGGTCTTCCATGAGTCCCCTCAATGCTATTAATCCTGATGATATAGAAAGTTTTGAAGTCTTAAAAGATGCTGATGCTACTGCTATCTACGGTTCCCGAGGAGCTAACGGAGTGATCCTTGTTACTACCAAAAAAGGAAAGAAAGGAAAAACTGAGCTAAAGCTTAATACTTCCTATTCTTTAAGTAAGGTAGCTAACCGGTTAAAGATGATGAATACAGAGCAGTATTTAAGTATGCGCCAACAGGCTTATCAGAATGACGGGATAACCAATATTCCTGCTTCAGCTTATGATCTTACAACATGGGATGGGGCCCGGTATACAGACTGGCAAAAAACTATTATCGGTAATACCGCCGATGCTTATTCGGTGCAGCTTTCTTTAAGTGGAGGTTCTGAGAATTTGTCCTACCTACTCAGCTATGGGTATCAGGAGCAGACTACGGTATTTCCAGCTGATTTCAGGTATAAAACCAATACACTTACTGGAAACTTTACTTTCCGAAGCCCTGATAAGCGTATTGAAGTGAATATGAACAATACCTTTTCCTTCCAGAAGAATAATGTTCAGAATGATGATCTGACTAAGAAAGGTCTGCAGCTTAGTCCAAATGTTCCAGCATTGTATGACAGCTCAGGAAATCTTAACTGGGAAAACAGTACATTCAACAATCCTCTTGCGCTGCTTAACAGTGAGTATTTAAATTCTACTGTTATGATCAATAACGGAACGAATTTTTCCTACAGGCTGTTTCCTTTTCTTTCTTTGAAACTCAATGGAGGAATTACTTATCAGGATTTTGAAGAACAGAGCCTTAAGCCTCATACGATCTACAATCCTGCTTTTGGACTAACCAGTGCGTATTCCAGTTCTTCTCAAAACAATCAGACCGTTTTCTCCTATCTGTTGGAGCCTCAGATCTCAGCGGATTTCGAATGGAAAGACCATCGTTTTGATATACTGATCGGTACTACATTACAGCAATCTGAAACAAGACAGGGCTCAATACAGGGACTTGGTTTTGAAAGCAATACACTCATCCGTAATGTAGGGGCGGCTGCCACTAAAATAGTTTCGGACCAGATCCGAAGCCAGTATTATTATACAGCTGCTTTTACCCGACTGAACTATCAGTATAAGAAAAGATATATTATTAACCTAACCGGAAGGCGTGACGGTTCGAGCCGCTTCGGACCGGATAATAGGTTCGGAAACTTCGGAGCTGTAGGCGCTGCCTGGATTATCTCTAATGAACCTTGGGTGAAAAAGATGTCATGGCTGAGTTTTGCCAAATTAAGAGGAAGTATTGGTATTACTGGAAATGACAAGATAGGGGACTACCAGTATCTGAATACCTATAGTGTAACAACAGGGATATACAACGGTACTGTCGGTCTTTCACCATCCCGACTGTACAATTCTGATTTTAGTTGGGAGAAAACCATAAAGAGGGAGGCTGCACTGGAATTGGGAGTACTTAAAAACAGATTAAACGTTTCGGCTGCCTTTTATCAAAATACCTCTTCTAATCAGCTGGTAGGACTCCCTCTTCCTGCTACAACAGGTTTTCCAAGTATTCAGTCTAACCTTAATGCCAAGGTTCAGAATACAGGCTGGGAATTTGAAGTCTCTGCACGGCCTTTCAAATCGACTCAATTTAAATATGAGACTTCATTTAATCTTTCCATACCCAGAAACAAACTTTTAGAATTTCCGAATCTGGAAGGCTCGACCTATGCCAGCCAGTACATGGTTGGCTATCCCATGTCCTTGATTAAAGTGTACCAATTTGAAGGGGTAGACCCTGCAACGGGTTTATACCGTTTTAAAGATTTTAATAATGACGGAAAGATTTCCTCACCTGATGACAATCAAGTCATTGAAAAAGTAGGAGCACAGCTCTTTGGTGGGTGGAGTAACAGCTTCCGTTATAAAGGATGGTCAGCTTCCTTCCTGTTCCAGTTTGTTAAGCAGAGGAACTGGAACTATAACAGAAGCATGATTATTCCGGGATCAATGAACAATCAGCCTTTGGAAGTGCTGGATGCATGGTCACTTTCTAATCCTTCAGGAAGCTATATGCAGTACACCACTGGTACCAATGCCCAGAAAAATACCCTGCATTCTTATTTCCAGAACTCAACTGCAGCAGTAGGAGATACCTCATTTATACGCCTTAAAAACATACAGCTGAGCTATAGCATTCCGGTAAAAAATCTTGGAATCCGTGAGGCTATGATCTATTTTCAGGGGCAGAACTTGTTAACTATTACGCGTTATTTCGGGATTGATCCCGAGTTTATAAGCGTAGGGTACCTTCCTCCGTTAAAGACCTATTCTGTAGGATTTCAGCTTACTTTTTAATATTCAACCTTAAACCATCTCAACATGAAAAATTCAATCAAACAACTTATAAGAGCAGTACTTTCACTTTTATCATTAACTGCCATATCCTGTGAAAAATGGATAGAAACTGATTTTCCTACCAATCAGCTTCCTACGGAACTGGTCTTTGAAGACGAACAGACTGCTGAAGCCGCTTTGGCTGGACTGTATGCTAACCTTTGGAACAATTCCCTGATATCAGGAGGACAGGACGGTATGGGACTCCTTTTAGGACTATATACAGATGATATCGCTACGGTAATTTCTGCTGGAAGCAATGGTATTGTTGATCTGTATTATAATCAGCAGATCCCTACCAACCTTATGGTTTTAAATGTCTGGACCAATGCCTACCAGCATATCTATGCTGCTAACAGCATTTTGGAGGGAGTAAAGAATTCAAAATCACTGTCACAGATTGTGAAGAACCGTATTACAGGAGAGGCTCTTTTCATAAGATCCCTCCTGTATTTCTACCTTTATCAAATCTACGGTGATATCCCATTTGCTGGCACCACCGACTATAAGGTTAACAGTAAACTTTCTAAACTTTCAGAAAATGATATGCTGAACCGTTTGGAGAAAGATCTTTCAGAGACGGTTGGACTGCTGCCTTCTGCGTACCGGAGTACAGAAAGGATTTATCCCAATAAGGCTTCCGGGTATATCCTTCTGGCCAAGGTCAAGATGCTTCTTGGCAAATGGCCACAAGCAGAAGTATTATTAGGTGCTGTTATGCAGTCTTCTGATTATTCATTCCAGAATGATATTACCAAAGTATTTCAAAAAAACGGAAGCCACATTATCTGGCAGTTAAAGCCTAAAAACGAAGGAGATGCTACCAAAGAAGCTTCACTCTATAACTTCTCAGGAATTCCCACTACCTATATGCTTAATACTGACCTTGTGAACAGTTTCGTCAGTTCCGATCTGAGAAAACAGGCATATATCTCCAAAGAAACAGCACAAGGGCAGGTTAATTATAAATCAGTTAAGTATAAGAATCTTCAAGGCAGTAATTCTACTGAATACTCTGTGATCTACAGGCTGGAAGAAGTGTATTTGATGTATGCGGAAACACTGATCCATCAGAACAGGGTAGTGGAAGCGATTCCTCACCTCAATAAAACAAGAGTAAGAGCAGGTCTTGATCCTTTGCCGCAGACTCTCAGCCAGCCTACAGCAATGAATGAATTGATGGGTGAAAAAAGAAAGGAGTTTTTCAGCGAGCACGGCATCCGCTTTTTCGACCTGAAAAGATGGGGAATGCTAGGTGAACTGATTACAGTAAAACCTAACTGGAAATCTCATTATGAGAGATGGCCTTTGCCTCAGCAGGAAATGCTTCTTAATTCGAATCTTAACCCTCAGAATCATGGATATTAGAAATCAGGCTATCATTTATAAAAGAAGAAGGCTATGAAGATAATTGATAAAATAGTACAGATCATAATTTTAATTCTGATGTTTATTGCTCAGCAGTTACCCGCGCAGGTTAATCTTGAGAAACTTGATGAGGCAACGGGGCATTCTGAAGAAATTCGTTTTCTTTCCACTTCGCGAAATGGCAGATGGAAAGTATGGCAGTCATCGTATGAAATAAAACCTCATCAATTGAAAATCGCTGACAGTTATCATCCTGAATCACTCTTTACAGAAGAAGGAGTAGGAGCATGGAAGCAGGTTGGGGATGACGGCCTCCTCATGAAAAAAGGAAGCAACCTCATTTACAGAACTCTGGGAACAAACAAAGAAACGATTTATAACCATGTTAAAGAATTCGGATATCATGAAGCTCAGGATTTGTTCTGGATACTTCATAATGAAAAGTTCAGGAAGGCTTTAAAAATCTATAATCACGATTCAAAACTGATTAACACCATATCTGATGTAGAAAGGGTATTTGCACTTAAAAACGAACTGATACTATTAATAAAAAAGAATGAAAATAACGAATTATATCGTTATAATGACAGTAACCTTAAATTAATCTGGTCAGGTACCGCTGAGCTGTACAGAATTTATGAGTCTGGTTTAGAATATAAAGGGTATACCTTAATCTTACAGAAACCCAATGGTTTGAAAACGTACTATGTGAATGAAGGTGCACACCTGATAGAACTCTCAACAGATGGAGATGAGTACTTTGATGATGTGAGCCAATATCCTTCCGCAGATGTCAATGCTGTTTATCTGCGGCTGAGCCACCTGAAGAAAAAAGAAAAGGGGATGGTGGATATCTGGTATGGAAAGGATTATGATCTTGAGCAGCACTTCCATGAAAAGCCTTTCCATAGGTATGTTCTGTGGTATCCATTAGAAAACAGAATAGTATCTTCTGATAGCAAACGTTTTAGTAAAATGACTGCTTTAGGAAGATCAGGATTATTTCTGACAAAAGAAAGAGATTCTACGTTGGTAGATGCTTATGATAAGAAAGGAAAGGACTATCCGGAGCGGTTCTTTATTTATAACCCTGAAATTAAAAGTCACCTCTTTTTAGATGAGATCTCTCAGGGAATTAACCTAAGTCCTTCAGGAAGATGGTTGCTATACAAAAAAGATAGAAGATGGTTCTCATACAGTACCAAGACGAATCAGAGAAAAGAAATTGACATTCCTGAGTCTTCAACACCATACTACTGTTCATCTGACGAAGTTCTTTGGGTGATGGGTAATGAAATATGGATTCAGAATCTAAGGAATCTTACAGAGTCCGGAAAAAATACTTTTGTTGGTAATGTTGAAATTCTTAATGCTGAAAAGCAAACGTCAGACTTGGGATATAGCATTATGAGCCCTGCTGTGAATCTTACTAAAGAACTTCTGTTAAAGATCACTGAAAACGGTTCTACCAGATCTTCTGTAGCCAGCTGGAAAAACAGGCAGTCTTCCAACATTACTTGTAATACAGAAGACAGAATTACTGAGGTCTCCTACAATCAGGTTTCAAAGTCTTATACCTGGATCAGGGAAAACTATAACAAGTCTTCTGAAATAATCATTAAAAAGGAAGGAGAAAAAGCATTCATCCTCTATGCATCTCAAGAACTAGCTTCTACTAAAACACTCACCATGAAACGTCTATATTATAAAGGTCCTAACAATGAAAATTTGAGTGCTATTCTGTATTTTCCTCCCGATTTTAAGGAAGATAAAAAATATCCGGTAATTCTTTCTATATACGAAATGCAAAGTCAGAATGCCAATAAATATCTTTATCCTACTTTTAAAAACTCCAGAGGTTTTAATGAAAGACTCTTTCTTGAATCAGGGTATATGGTCTTACTCCCGGATATCAGTCCGGGAGATAAAGGACCAGGATACTCAGCATTTCATTGTGTGAACAATGCCCTCGACCAACTTGCAACAATACAACAGGCGGATATGAAAAGGGTAGGTCTTGTAGGACAGTCTTTTGGCGGGTATGAGACCAATTTTATTGCTTCTCAATCGGACCGTTTTGCTGCTTATATCTCAGGGGCATCCATTTCAGATGTAATCAATACCTCTTTTGCATTTAATTATAATCATTTTTCTGCCGATTACTGGAGATACGAAGACGGGCAGTTCAGGTTCGGAGATTTTGTAAGCAATAAACAGAAGTATATGGATAATAATCCGCTGTATTATGCTCATCAGGTTAATGCTCCTGTGTTATTATGGACAGGCACAGCAGATAAGAATGTGAACCCGGAACAAACCCGGTCATTTTATAATGCACTCCGTAAGCATAAAAAAAACGTCATTGCTCTTTTCTATCAGGATGAACTACACACATTAACCAAAGAGAATACCCGCAAAGATCTCAGTATTAAGATGCTTGAGTGGTTCGGATATTTTCTTCAAGATTATAAAAGTATTCTATGGATTAAAAAACAGATGAAAAGGGATGCTGATTAGCATAATCATAAATGTCTTCATAACTAAAGAGCAAATGAACTTATAAAATCAACAACTGATGTATGCCGTTTGATAGTAAATCTGTTTTGATTAAATTTAATACAGATTCTCAAGTTAAATTGGGGTATCATAGTAATTAGTTTAATCCTCGGAATTTCCGAGGATTTTTATTTTCACAGTCAACTAAACCTGATTATAATATCTATATCATTTTAAAAGGCAAATATTTTTGTCTCTTTGCGGAGGAAGTTTTGAAATCAAAGGATCTTAATTATGTAAAAACATCATATTTTAAACGTTGATTTCTTCGTAAGAGCTACTTTTAATAATATGACAGTCGGTTCAGGTTTGGATATTTTTTCTGGATTATAAAGGTATTCTATGGGTGAATAAAGAAATGAGATGGCAATATTAAGAGTAATCCAAGTGATCCTTTATTTCTTTCGGGCTTTATGCAAATAATATCATGGCATTATTTCTATATGTTTATGAGAAAAATAACAAGACCTCTGATAAAATACCAGAGGCCTTGCTAGTCAGACAATTGAATTTTTATTACTATCTTTTTATATAGGTTTTGTTTCCGTTTTTATTGATATAATATTTACCACCTCTAGGGCCTGTCAATATTTCTTCACCATTAGGACCTTTTAAAGTTCGGTCTACGGTAGGTGTATAACTCTTTGCAGTGTTTGTGTTTGAAACAGTGGGTCTGTTAATAGTTTGAGTTTGTGGGTATATGGCCACTGTTTTTTCTTTTGCTGTACTGTAACGTTTATCAGTTGTACCATCTTTTTTTAGTCTTGTATTTGGGATGGCAGTTACATTGTCAGAAATAGTTGTTGAGCCTTTGGAAGAGGTATAGCGTTTATCTGGTGTGCCATCTTTTTTCAGTTTAACACTAGATGTTGTTTCCTTTTTTGTTTCAGGGGATTTTGTTGTTGTTGTTTGTGCAATACTTAAATTGACACAAAAGACCACAAAGCCTATCAATAATAGTTTTTTCATGCTTTTTTCTTTCATAGGTTTGGTTTTTATTGGTTATTGAAAGATTTAGTCAAGTAGCTCAAATATGTCTGCCAATCTTTACCGGTCAGCTTAATAAGATCTGACCAGGTATCGCCATACCTAATCATGAAATGTAAAACTTAGGCTGAATACCTGTGGCTTTATTTGTATGATATATAGAGTATTCTTAAAAAATCTAATCAAATTTAAAGAAGATATTTTTTAAATCCCGCCTAATATAAGTCGTCTTATTACTAATGTATTGTAGTTTTATCACTAGTGAATTAAAAACTATGCTATTAACAAATACCAGATATTACCGATTTGTCAAAATATTTGAATTAACAAGAGTCAAATTAAACATAAAAGTTTCATTACTCTATAAACAACTGCAAGATGCTGATTAACAGCCTTGATCCATGATTTATATACATTTGTTATGTTTAAATGTTTTTTTACCACCTATGGTGTTGCTTTTATTATCTCAATCCAATATGTTAGCTATCCTAATTGATATAGATAAAAAACTACATTCTTATAGTGATAATGTGACTGTATTGTCAGGTGTTTATTTACTAAGGAGATGTTAAATTTGTATTATTATTTATTTACGACTATTTAATTAAAGGTTGATGACAGTGAATTAAAAATGTAGATTAAAGATCACTTGGAAGAGAATTGGAAGATAGGTTGCTAACCGACAGTGGTAATGAGCATGAGGTGTAAATAGCTGAAGATAAAAGTCAGGTTTTCCTGTACATATTTTATAAAATATTATCAATAAAATATTATCACAATGAAAAAAATGTATTTATTACCAATTGTTCTGATGGGTGTGTTATCCTATGGACAGATGGGAGTCAATAACTTAACTCCCAAATCTACCGTCGATATAGCAAGCAAAACAACAGACGGAAGCACTTCTGAAGGGCTTCTTATCCCTCGTCTGACTGGTAACCAACTAAAAGCTGCAGAGACAGCAGCTGTATACGCTTCTGCTCAGCATGCTACCTTAGTGTTTGTAACTGCAGCTCCTGATTCTAACAATCGTACAGGTCAGGTAGAGGGTATGGATGCTCCTGGATTCTACTACTTTGATGCGGGAAGTAACCGTTGGATAAAAATATTATCCAGTGGAGCGAGTACACCGGCATTAACGCAACTTCTCTGTTCTGCAGCTACACATATAGGCGTTTTGGAAGCAACAAGTCCTGCTTCCGGTGTTAGTGTAACTGTCCCGTATAACGGAGGTAATGGAGGTGTTTATTCAGAACAAATTGTTCCATCTGTTGGTGTGACAGGAATTAATGCTGTTCTTGCTTCCGGAACGCTTAATAATGGCAGTGGTAATTTAATTTTCAATATTGTGGGAACTCCTGCTGCTGCTGGTACTGCTACTTTCAATATTAATTTAGGTGGAGAAAGCTGTGGTTTTAACATAATGGTCCAACCAAACACGAACTTCGCTGATGTGGTTCCCGTTATTATTAACGGAGAGACCCGACAGATGATGACCCGAAACTTGGGTGCAGATCCAACTATGGATCCTGATATTCCTACTCAAGCTATTATGGGAAGTTATTATCAATGGGGAAAGAAAAATGCTGCCGCTACAGCGTATACGAGCGAAGCTGCTATTTCGGGATGGAATACTACTAATGCTGCTAATAAGGCCTGGAACAGCGGTACGGAAGCAGCGCCTGTCAAGACAGCCAATGATCCATGTCCTGCTGGTTTCAGGGTACCTACTGGAAATGAACTGAGTGGATTTAATGCCGCTAGTACTGTTAGTAATATAGGAACATTTGTTGCCAGTCCAGGTAGTGCTACTAATTTTAGTGTGGCCAAGAAGTTTGTGAATAACGGCAGTACATTGACTTTTCCTGTTGCAGGTCAACGCAACTACTCCGCAGGAGTATTGGAAGAACGTGCTAATAGAGGCGTCTATTGGTCCAGTTCGGAATCCCAAGATTCTACCGTATACTCAATCTACTTTACGTTATTTTCGACTAATGTTTCTGGCTCGAATTTCGGATTCCGTACTATGGGATACTCTATACGTTGTATCTCAGAGTAGTTGCTATTTAATACAGATTTTCAAATAGAATTAATGTATTATAACACATTTTTTAATAACTATAATCAGGTTATTAGAATTCCGTGCAGTAGAGAAATTTGCAGTACTTCTTACTAAAGTAATTACACCATAAACACTAAGTGAATGGATACGGATTTTTTCTGGTTATAATACTGCTGTATACCAAGATCTATGCAGATCATTTCTAAACACATAAAATATTGAAATTATGGCAAAATTTATTATTACCCGAAGAGTCAACAAAGAATACCAGTTCAATCTTAAGACAGTTAATGGAGAGATTATCCTGACCAGTGAAGGGTATCTGCAAAAATCCTCTTGCCGTAAGGGAATAGAATCGGTCAAGATTCATTCTAAAGTTGACAAGATGTATGAGCGTAGAATAGCATCCAATGGCAAAAACTATTTTTGTTTAAAGTCTGCCAATGGGAAGGTGATCGGACAAAGTCAGCTGTACAGTTCCTCGTCCTCTATGGAACACGGGATCCAGTCTGTAAAAATCAGTGCAGTGGAAGCTGAAATTATTGATGATTCTATTGATGATAAAAAGAACAAAGATTAGTCAATTGGCTAACTCACTTGCCTATGTTCATTATTAAATAAGTAAATGTTGAACATTTGAAAAACAATTTTCAACCTTTTAATATTATAAAAAGCTACTTTACTGCTGCGATTTAAAATTCGTTAACGGAACAACTGTCAATTGTATACTCCTTATTTTATTTTTTGTTAACTATTGCCTTAGTAAAAAAAGAGGTGACATGGGGTTAGTGATAATATGACTTTAGATGTGTGGGAATCCTTTTAAAGATGACAACATTATTCTATTAAACAAATGAAGGATGCTTTTTAGCATCCTTCATCTTCTAGTTATGGAACTCTAAATAATACACTTAAACAACCTTCTTTAAAAAGGTTATGTTCTTGTGAACCTTCCATGTAAGTACATATGTCACCAGATGGTATGGTACTGCAGGGGGTTGTGGTCACATTACACTTCATACCTGGTGGCGCTAATGGATTAAAGCGGTATCCGAATTCAATGGTTTTTGCTGTTTCTTTTTCCGCTGTTGTAGCGTACGCACTTCCAATGCCTAAGACAAATACTGCAAAAGGCAGTGCGATTTTTCTCATTCTTTTCATGACGTTAAAATTGTTTTTTGCCTACTCTTTGTTCAGGTTTTCGGCTTCCCCTGAAATGAAATGTTGAATGATGTTTTGCGCAAAACGGTATCTTATCAGTTCATTTCCTATAATTGCAAAAAGTGTATTGTCCGTAATTAAGAATTCTGTTTTTGGGTTCCCTGTTTTTTTGGGAATGTAAAAGCTTCCCAAGTACTGTTGCCGTGCAGTAGCATACATATCAATGATTAATGAGCTATTTTGAGAGGCTTTGTTTTCAAATTTTCCTTTGCGTGGAGATTCTATAAACAGAATACCTTTATACACAAATGCATTTTTATTAACGATAATGGAAGGATTTTTCATCTTTTTACTTCCATCAGGAAGCTTTATGACTTCAATATCCGGAGCACTTATGTCATCAATAGTTTTATAGGTTTTCTTAGATCCCAAGCTAGTATCAAGAACAATAAACTGATTTTTGTAAGTATAGACATAAATAACTGTCTTATAGTCCGGATCATACAATAGTTTACCATCAGTATCAAAAATCCCATCTTGTATTTTTTCAAGGAGTTCAGGTTTAACAATAGCATACTCGTTATAATGAGGAAGTAATAATGCTAAAGATTGAATATCTTTTTGTTTCGAATAGGTGAGCACCACGAATTCATTGTTATCCGTAGCCTGAAGCTGGGTAAAGAAGGTCTGTTTGTAACTTAAGGTTTTTGCGGAATGTTTTCCTATCTCTCCTTTATAGATTATGGGAACTGTGCCATCATAAAGATAATAGTAAGGTGTATGTATCTGCAGTTTTGAACTCCTGAACAGAAAATCATACTGGTCAGGAATGATCTGGTATTCTTTTATTTTCTTAAAGGATGTATCTAAGCTATATAAATCAAATGGCTGCTCTATATTTCCCAGATAAAGCGAATCTTTTGTTTTTCCTGCAAAATAATAAGAATCAGATGTCAGCGTGAAGTGTTTATCCATATCAACCGGATGCTGCCAAAACCGACGGGTAAAATTATTTTCTTTCTGGATCATATATTCAGACTTTTCATAGAGTAAAAAAAGTACAAGTGCACTCAGCAGTGAAAAAATGAACAGCAGGAATATTGTCATCAATATATATTTTCTGCTTGGTCTTGTGATCCAAATAATAGCTATGGCTGCTACGCATGTCGCAATAATGTTAAAAATGAAATGTGTATGCCAATCCATTTTTTCAAGAATACCACCACAAGAGCAAGGAATGGATTCGCTGTAATGAAGGATAATATAAATGTATATGCTGAATAAAACCATCAGTATGAAAGAGCCGTAGAGGCCAATGAGTCTTGTCCGTTCAAAAATCAACAGTATACTGACGACAAGTTCAATCGCAAGGATCCCATAAGAAACAGAATTTGTAAAAGCATTTAGTATAGGAGATTGTGAGATTTGTAGCGTGAATTTTTCGAAATCCGCTATTTTGCTGATGGCTGCGTAACAGAAGAGGAGTATAAAGAAATATGATATTACTTCAGCTGCGATAATTTGTAATTTTCTCATGGTTTATTTTTTATGAGTTTTAACCAGGAATCAATAATTTCCAATAGGTTTTCAGGCCGCAATATTCAGGCATTATATCTCCTTTTAACAAGGTCACAGTAGTTTTGAAATTCCCCATACTTTCCCAGATGCCACTTGCAGGACATGGTAAGCCGGTGAAAACTGGTATGGTGGTATGAGGAATCATGGATTATTTGTAAGGTTTAATTATTTTGATAAGGACGCCAGTTGTCTCCATCCCGTACAGGAGGATCCTTTTCGGGGTTATTTACCTGCTCTGGTATTTTAGCAGAATCCCGCCTCATCAGTTTTACTTTAATCTCATAATTTGGTGTACTATGAGTATCAATATCTTCCTCGCGATGGATGCAGTTTTGCAAACAAACTGATCCTATCATAAGACTTAAAATTGGGATAAACTTTTTCATGGTAATAATTTTAATTGGGTTATCCCGGCCGGATTGAATTAGAATTCTAAGGTCAAAGTTATTGGGCTGATTGGTGAAAAAAAACCGTTATTCGGGGCAATTTTTAAATTGATACGTCTCAATTTAAAAATTGAGACATTTACTAAAATGCTTATAATTGATTAATATTCAGTGTTTTGAAAACAGTGTCTTTGGTTTTAGTACATTTCCCTGAAATATGATTTATTTCAAAACAAAATGTTTATTTTTGAGATGGTGAGGTTCTAATAATCAGTATATGAAAACGTTAAAGTATTTTATTTTCCTATTTTCTACCTTTTCTCAGTTATTATTTTCAAACAATAAAAATGGAAGAACATTCCATGAAATAAGAAAAACTTATGAAAAAATGACTATTGACGACATTAATGCAATGCCGGCTGTCAAATTATATATTGAAAAAGCTAAGAAAGAAAATAATACTGACAAACTGATTCAAGGCTACAGGGATGGCAGGCAGTTCGACTTTCATAACAAAATTAAATATGCTGACAGTGCCATAAGTATGAGTTTAGTTCATGGTTCAACGGGTGATATCAGTAAAGATTATCTCAGCAAAGGCATTATTTATTACTTCTACCATAAGAAATATAAACTGGCTTTAAACGAATATCTTAAAGCATATCAATTCTTAAAAGGATCAAATGATGAGTACCACCACTATAAAGTGATTTATCATCTGGGAATTGTTAAAGGGCATCTTGGTTATTATGATGAAGCTCTGAAGCACTTTAATGATTGTATTTCATTTTACAGTTCGAAGATGAATGAAAAGCAACATGAGAATGAAAGATTTAATTATAGTAAAGCATATTTTAATTGTCTACATCAAATGACGGTTATCAACAGATATCTTAAAAGTTTTGTAAAGAGTGACAGCCTAAGTGAATTAGGGTATAAGCTAACCTTAAACGATAATGATTTTGCTTTGGAAAACAGTTACTTTCTGAAATGTATTGGAATTTCAAAATATCAGAAGAAAGAGTATGCAAAGGCTGAATCAGATCTAAAAAAATCATTGCCAACAATTCTAAAACGAAATGATTTTGCCTGGGCTTCTGTCGTATATTATTATTTAGGAAAAACTTCGGAAGCTCAAAGTAATGTATATAGTTCAATTGAGTATTACAATAAGATAGATTCTATTTTTGTAAAGCATGCGTTTATCCTGCCTGAAGTTTATAAAGGGTATAATTTCCTGATTCATTATTATAAAAATAAGGATATTAATCAGCAGCTTTATTATACCAATCAGCTTCTTAAAGCTGACAGTGTGATCAGTAAAGATTATGCTTTTCTCTCGTCAAAACTTCATAAAGATTATGACCGCAGGACATTGATAGAAGAAAAGGAAGCTATACAAAAAGCCGGCAGAAATAAAATGATATTTGCGGCAGTTCTCATTTTCATGGGAACTGTAATTCTGATATTTTTTATAGTAAGATACAGAAAAGATCAGAAAATTAAAAAGCAATATGATCTTCTGCAAAAACGAATATCAGACGGCACTTATATGCTCAACCATCTTATAAAAGAACATGCTGGTGAATACTCAGTAAGGAAAACATTTCTTACTCCAGAATTAACGTCTGAAATCAAGGAGAAACTTGAAAAATTTGAACAGGAACAGCAATTTAGAAAAAAAGGTCTTACCCAGCAAAATATTGCGAGTAAATTAGGAACGAATGCCCATTATTTATCAATATATATAAATGAGAATAAAGGTATGAATTTCAATAAATATATGGCTGAGCTAAGAATCAACTATATCACCAATCTCCTCAATACTGACACTAAATATCTTCAATATAAGATTGATGCATTAGCTGATGAGTGCGGAATTGCGGCCAGACAAAATTTTTCCAATCTTTTTTTTGAAATTAACGGGATTCGTCCTGCAGATTATATAAAAAAACGTAAACAAGATTTGGAAATCAGCTGATTAGGTATGTGATCCGCAAAATTTTGTAAATTTCTAAAAAAAGGACATGGTAACAAAAACAATTTTTAGAAAAATTATCGCATTGCATGAAGATCTGGAGTTAAAAATTAATGAAATATATGATGATGACAAAGATATGGTAAAGGTTTCTGAAAAGTCTTTACTCCTGATTGATGCATCAATCAGGACCTTAAAGGATATCATTTCAAAACATCATTTCGAGAATATCGCTGAAGAAGTTTACTTTTTTAAAAATCTCAAGCCTCTGTTTATTTCAAAATTTATTTATTATTCCACTATTTTGGATATTGAGTCACACAAACCGAATACAGGTAATAAGGTTTTAAAAAAGTATTATGAAGCTGAGCAGGAAAAACTGAAGGTATTTTATTCTACACAATCAGAATTTTATAGCTATTACAGGCGTGATGCTACTTACCTTGATCATAAGATTTTTGTCCGGAATTCTTATGATTTGAAAATGAAATTATCATTTGGTTTTTACAATTTTGACAACAGCTTTACCACATCACATGATCAAGTGGTTTCAAGGATTATCGCCAATCAACAATTGGGTCAATATTTAAAAAAACAGATTGAAAATCTATGGGGCCATAGTAGTAGGAATACTTTATCCCCGTTAACATGGTCTGCTTCAAAAGTCAGTTTGATTGAACTGGTTTATGCACTTTATCATATGCGTTGTTTTAATGGTGGAAATATTGAATTAAGCGAGGTCATCAAATTTGTAGAGAAATCTTTAAATACTGACCTTGGAAATTTTCATAAAACCGTATTTGAAATCAGGAACCGCAAACAAGGACCTACTAAATTTTTACAGTTAATCAGTGATAATCTAAATCAGCATTTTATGAATGCAGAAGGAGAATGACTTAGGAATTGGTAAAGCCTCAATAACGACTAATCTTACTGAGGCTTTTTTATCTTACTGAATCAGATGTTTTAGATTAGGATCACTATTGATTCTTTCTATCTCACTTGTAATAACGGAAAGAATATCAGCTTTAATACGGTTATAGTTATTATTAATTTCTTTCTGCATAGTATCATTTCCTTCCTCACTAACAAAAGACCGAATCTGTGGTATTCTTTGATATTTTTTTAATTCTGCAGAAAGCTTAACGTGATCTACGACAATCTCCGAGTGAAATATTTTCTGTTCTATTCTTTCATCATAATTATCTGAAACCGCGCCCACAAAAAATCCCTGTGTTAACGTTGAAATTTTAGAAGCAGGGATCAGACTGTCCAATTGTGTTGAAATAGAGGTGGAGGTATCATTTCTGTTAATGGATATACTCTGTCTTTTTTGCAGTATCTTCCCAAAACGTTCTGACAACGTTTTAGCTGTTTCTCCTACCACCTGACCGCTGAAAATATTTCCGACAGTATTCTGAATCACTCTGCTTTCTTTGTCGCCATAGTCTCTTGTTAATTGTGAGAAATCCTGAAATCCTAAACAAACCGAAACTTTATTGCTTCTCGCTGTTGCAATCAGGTTATCAAGACCCCTGAAATAGATAGTGGGTAGTTCATCAATGATTACTGAACTTTTCAAGCGGTCTTTTTTATTGATCAATTTAACAATTCTTGAATTGTAGAGACCTAATGCAGCGGAGTAAATATTCTGGCGGTCGGGATTATTACCTATACATAGTATCTTGGGTTCCTCAGGATTATTAATATCCAGCGAAAAATCATCACCGGTCATCACCCAATAAAGTTGTGGGGAGATCATTCTTGATAATGGAATTTTTGCCGAAGCGATTTGTCCCTGCAGCTGGTCCTGCGCACCTCCCTTCCATGCATCCATAAAAGGAGAGAGATAGTTTTCTAATTCGGAATATGAGGTTAAAATTGTAAATATATCTTCATATTTTTTATTCAAAAGTTCAATTGCATGTGGGAAAGTACAGTATTGACCATTTTCATAAATTTTCAAAAACCAAATAACTGCTGCTAAAAGAATAATTGGGCTTTCCACAAAAAAGTCACCTTGCTTCTGTATCCAGCTTCTGTTAAGGTTGAGCATGATGGTATAAGCAGCTTCATAGGCATCGGATATATCAGTCATGAAATCCGGATGTAAAGGATTACACCTATGGCTTTTTCGGGGATTATCAAAGTTGATGATGTAGAACTTCGGTTTTATTTTATAAGCATTAGAATGGAGAAGAAGATGATTATAGGCGATGGTAGACAAGTCGTCAAATTTAAAGTCATAGATATACATTGAAAATCCTTTTTCAATGTGTTGCCTGATATAACTGTTGATGATGGCAAATGATTTACCCGAACCTGGAGTACCTAGTACAATCGTTGCCCTAAATGGATTCACCACATTAATCCACCCGTTGTTCCAATGGCCACGATAATAAAATTTTGTTGGGATATTAACAGAATATTCATTGTATAGTAATTTTGTTTCCTGTTGAAAACTTTCATTTTCACTATTGAATACATCATTCATCAGATTACTTTTCAAAAGACGACCCATCCAGATTCCTGCTGCCATAAGAGAGATATACCCTAAGCCAGTAGTAAGGATATAAAGTTGTGAAGCAATAGGTGATGAAAACTTCAGTATAGGTGTATTCAGAAAGAACAAAACGAATCCTATGCTTAATGCTCCGTTGATTTTCGACCTGTTTATCTTTTCATTTTTAACGCCCTTGGTACCTAAGCAGCTTACTGCAAGCAATACGAAGCCAAAAAGTTTAGAGAAAATAGTATGTGAAAATAAAGCTGCAGTTGTGTTGAAATTGACTAATATTTTGTTAATGATACCTAAAGTCCAACCACGCCCTAAAAAGAAAGGGTAACAAAACCAATAAAGGTGCATTAATATTAGTATGATACTCACGGCTCTCATGAAAGCCATTATTTTGGCTAAGCCTCTCAAGTCGTCTTCCCCTTGCATATATGAATTATTTGCCAAACAATATATTCATACAAATGCTTTATCAGCAGCCAGAAGTATTTTCTGGTCCTCTTTGGCTATCATTGTCCAATAAGACTGCCCCAACAGATATCTATCATTTTTCCCGGAACCTATTCTTTTTTCTTTTCATTTTCTTCATAAAATCAATTTCTTCATAATCATCTTCCTGTATTTCTGGAAGCAGGCCACTTAATACATTAAGAATATTATCATCCTGTTTTGAAAGAGTGTTGGAAAAATCAAATAAATGGTGCACACCTGTTTCATCAAAATTGAACAGATTTCCCAGCTTTAAAATTGAGAATTGTTTTTCAGAAAGGTCTTTATTATCTTCATTTGTATTATTCCAGCAATCATTAAATGAACTCGCAGAAAACTCTTTGCCTAACCTTGATCCGTTCCAAATTGTTTTAGAGTGATGATCAATAAATGTCATACCATATATCCTTCCTTGTTCATTTCTTCTCACAACCATATCAATGCCTTTGTCAGCCAATTGTTTTTTTAAGTCTTGTTCACCTTTTGAATAGTGTAAAGCATCCCCGATTTTTGATTTTAGGATGGATTTGACCCAATGATTTTTCATATTTGTCCTATTATACTCAAAATGTTTTTCAAGAAAATCAATACCGGTGTTTTTTCCAATTAAGGAAGCTTTCAATGGACTTCCTGTTTTTTTACCCGACTCATTTAAGGGAAAGTACAACAAACCTTTTTTTAGTTTTCCATGCAGCTTACCTTCCACTTTTTCAGTGGTAATATTAAAAAGAGAGAGAAGAGCATTGTATTCACCCAAACTCTGAAACTGATAGTATTGGGGCAGGTGGCGGATAACTGAAGAGATCTGACTTTTTATATTACCTTTTACATAATCCACTGGCTGGAAAATCTTATCATTTTTCCGGGGTACTTTATCAACTGCACAGAGCAAACCAAATTTTTTTTCCAACTTCCGGCAGGCTTTCATTGATCTTATTTTCTCGAATGAATCAGAAATCTTTTTACCTGTATCATCTATACAGACAGATACAATATGAATGTGACTTCTTTCAATATCTGTATGTTTGAAGACTATAAAAGGCTGGTCTCCATAACCCATTTCCTGCATGTATTGCTCAGCAATTTGCTTAAATTGTTCGTTGGAAACCTTATCTTTTGGGTCGGGATTAATGGAAATATGTAATGTATGCTTTTCTGTTTTTCGGTTAGAGAGAAGGTAGGGCTCAAAAGAACGCATTAATTCTGGGATTGTAAACTCTCCACAGCTTGTTTCCACTATCTTATGGGTAAAAAGAATTTTACCTTTTTCTTGCTGCACTTTTATATTGTTATATGATAAAGCTCCAAAGAGATTACTGCTTCTTCCGATTTTTGCGATCATTTTATTATTTATTTTGTAAATGTTTCTGCTCAAAGTCCCCGGTAATCTGAATAACTTTTTTTAAAATTTCTATCATTTCTAATGTTTGTTTTTCCAGTTTATACAGAAATAATGCAGCTTTTTTTTCAGAAAAGTTGCTGTAAAGGATCTTCACAATCTGATTGTAATTGATACCCACTGAGCGAAACTGACTGTAAAATGAAGTCAATCTCATGTAAAAATCAATGGTTCCTTTATCAATTCTGATGGTTTGTATCTTTTTATCAAAAATACAGGAGGTAATAAAATGGGCTTTTACATTCATTCCGGACTGTTCGAATAAACTAAGGAAACGGGCATGTTCAGCTTCATTCAAAGAGATAGTATATCTAATCTTGGCAGGATCAACTTTAGGATGTCGTCCTCCCTTTTTCTTTTGTTCATTGTTTTTATCATTCATAATCTTCTACTTTAATATATAAACACCGACTTCGGAGGTTGTTTTTCTGCCCCCTGCAAGGGCAAGTTGTTTTTAGCATCGGAAATCATTTCGAGATGCTCAAAACACAACTTGCCCCTTTCGGGTGAAAGAATAACCCCTTAATAACCAATGTTTTTTACTGTTACAAAGTAACTCTGAATAGTAAAGAATATAGATAATAATAAAAGCGCCAAACATAGACACTGCAAGCCAAAGACAACAGTAGAAGAATAGGTGGCAGTTATATACTTTTTATTTGCGCAAGACTCTCAGCAAGATTGCTGTCAAATTATCTTGTTTGATATCCTGAGCCCCTGCATGCAAGCGTTCAGGATCGTTTCAAGAAACTCAGGCAGGATAAAAGGGATTCATTAAGGACTTCAATGCAGCAGAATATATTGGATCCTTTCATTCAGGATTGATTGATTGATTGATTGATTGATTGAAATTGCGTTAAGAAGCTATCCAGAACTCAGGGCTTCCGGCTATCAGCTGTATATCACACCTAAATGGACCCTCTACAGATCAAATATTAACAATTAAATATCAAATAAAATGCAGACAAAAAAACGACCATCCATTATTACATTCTCCACTCAAAAGGGTGGGGTAGGAAAAAGCACATTTACAACTCTTACTGCCAGTATTCTTCATTATCGTCTGGGATATAATGTTGCAGTATTTGACTGTGACTTTCCCCAGTACAGTTTAATACAAATGAGGGAAAGGGACTTAAAAACGGTAATGCAAAATGAAGTATTAAAAAAAATGGCTCATAAACAGTTTACTACCATAAATAAAAAGGCTTATCCAATTTTCCAGACTAGAGCAGACACGGTTTTGGAGGAAATTGAAAAATATTTAGATCATCAGGAAATAAGACCTGATATTATATTTTTAGATTTACCAGGAACAGTTAATACAGCAGGTGTTTTAAGAGCGCTTGCAAGTATTAATCATATATTTTCTCCTATCACAGCAGATCGCCTGGTACTAGAAAGTGCGCTCAGCTTTACAGATGTATTGACCAATGTGCTTATGAAGGAAAAATATACTGAGATTAGAAGTATTCAGCTTTTCTGGAATCAGGTTGACGGTAGAGAAAAAACCTTATTATATGAAAATTATGAAAAAATTATCGATGATTTAGGTCTTCAGTTAATGAATACAAGGGTTACAGACAGTAAAAGATTTCGTAAGGAAGGAGAGATTGCCAAAACTGTCTTCAAATCGACCTTATTACCAGCTGATCCAAAATTGATGGCAATATGTAGATTTGATCAGTTTATGAATGAATTTTTAGAGATTGTCAAATTATAAAGTATGGAAGACCATAATAATAAAAATGAAGAGAATCGTATTGATGAACAGTATCTGATGTCTATTATGGCAGGTGAAACAAAAAAAGAATTAGATGCTCATAAAAATATAACGGGAAAAGCTTCAGAGACAGTAAGCCATAAAGTTAAGACCAAGAAGAACTATGAATTGACATATGATGAGAAGTTTCTGAAGTATCATACGATGAGCAAACGCGGTGATAAAAGTATTTATATACGACCTGAATATCACGAACGTTTAACAAGAATAATACAAATTATAGCGGATGACCAAATTCCTTTGTATGCATATCTTGATAATATTCTAGCGCATCATTTTGAGATGTTTGAGAAAGAAATTACAGAGGACTTTAACAATAAATACCGTCCTATCTTTTAATATATCAACTTATGGAACACATTATTATAATAGGCTTAATTATAGTCATTGTATTGATTGTTTTGGATAAAAAGCCCAAAACCTATATAGAGAAATCAAAGGATAAAAGTACGCGTGATTTTCCATCGATAATGGGCAATACAAAAAAGGACACTAAAGATATAAACTTATTCAGCGCTGTTGAAAGACCTATTCACTACAATGAAAAATTCTCAGAAAATTTAAATTCAGAAACTTTTGACGAAATTATTGACAATATCGATCAGAGGAACGATTTAAATGAAATTCTTATTACAATGAAAGATTTGGAAAAAGAGGAGGAAGATTGGCTTTATCAAGCGAATAATGGTACCGAAAGTGGCTTTGCCTCAGGGGTCACTTTTGAAGAATTGACCACAGTAGGAAAGTTACTTCAACAAAAGATATTAGAACCTGCTTTGGAAAAAGATGTGATACATATTATTCAAAAAGTTCATGGAACCGAGCTCTTAAGTCTGTTGGAAAATTCCATAGAAAATTCCTCACTCAAAATAGCAAGGCTATTGGACAATACATATCCTTCTGAAGCTGAAACCGATCCTTTTAGTACTGTCAATGATTTTGATATTGAAGAGTTTATATAAGCTTTTCAACAGTAATTATTTTTTATAATTTTCGCAAAACTTGTTAAAATCTTCTTCAAGATTATGTATATCTAGATTGAGCAGGTATAATTGTTTGAAAAAATGAGGAAGATCCTTTTTAATAAAATCTTCCTTTTTATAGGCAAGTACCAGCTCGTATCCTTCCTTAGTTATAGAGAAACCAATACCGCGTTGATTCATAATGATCCTTTTTTGCTCAAGAAATTCATAGGTGCGCACAATCGTGTTAGGGTTTACAATGAGCTGTGTGGCAAAATCCCTTATAGAAGGAATACGTTGTTCCGGTAGCCACTGTTTTAAAAGAATATTTTCGCAAATGATATCTGCTATTTGTAGATAAATTGGTATTTGATCTCTGAACTGCATTTTTACAAACTATAATTTTTTAGTTTTCGATACGCTATAAGCCAAAAACTAAAGGTAAAGAATCCATAAATAAAAAGATAAAGCGTATCTGCTTTTACTTGCAAATTTACTAAAGCTAATGCAAAATAGAATAAAGTAATGACTAATAAAGTTTTGATGTATTTAAATTTACCTAGAATGATGGATCCCAAAGTGAAAGCTGAATGAAAGAAGAAAGCAAAGGTAATACATTTAATGTCAGTCATGACTTTAATATTCGTCCAGACATCAATTTTTTTTATTGCCACAAAATCAGCAGAAATATGCTGTAAGGCCATGGGATAGAAAATATTCCAAAGAAAATATAAACCAATAAAAGCACTGATAAAAAATACAATCCAAAACAAAATTGCGGTTATCATAAACTTTGCAATATATTTTTCTGCAGTTGTGTTAGGAAGCATCAGGATGTAGATCGATTTGTTATTATCGGTACCAAGATCTGCAAAACTTCCGGAAGCCAAAAAGCTTATAAAACCAAACATCTGAAGAAAAAATGCTAATTTAATGCTGGTAAGGTTAGTAAATATATCTTTTTTTTGAGTAATAAGCCAGAGGGCTGTTAAACTGTATAGAAGCCAAAAAGCAAACATCGCCATGATGATAAACATGTATTTTTTACGATTTGTTTGCCATTCGATAGCTAAAAACTTGTTAAACCGGGAGATTGAAAAAAATTCTTTCATAATTTATTTTATTTAAATAGTAACGTTATTTTTTCTTGTTGATTAAGTAAAGCATGATACAACAATTCAATATTTAAATTTGTTTCCTTTTGTGTAAGATTAGGACTAATGGTCATAAATCCCTTATAGGTTTGTTCACTGTATAAAGCTTGTTCTGCTTCTGTAGGATCTTTCACAATATCAAAGTCTAATTTGTTAAGGATATCGGAGGTACTTTGATGAAATATAACTTTTTGTTGCCCCAGAACGGTAATACCATCTGCCAATACATCCATATCTGAAATATCGTGGGTCCCAATAATGACCATTTTATCATCATTGGCCGTTTCGGCAAGAATTTTCCTAAATTCCTTTTTACTCTTAATATCAAGACCATTGATTGGTTCGTCCAACAAAATGATCCTGGCGTTAGTAGCAAAAGCAAAGGCCAGAAAAAGTTTTTTTCTTTGTCCAAAGCTCAGCTCAGAAATATGAGAATCTTCTTTTACTTCAAACATATGAAGATATTTGAAAAAAAACTCTGTATTGAACCGTGGGTATAAACGACCATATAGAGTCACAAACTTTGTTACAAGCATGTCTGGGCAATACATTCCATCTGAGATAAAGCAAATATCCTGGAGCTGTTTTAAATTCCGCTCGAAGGCGGGAGAATTATTAACCTCAACACTCCCATTTTGTGGATGATGCAAACCCGCAATGCATCGCAAAAGAGTTGATTTTCCGAACCCATTTGGTCCAAGTAAATAATATATTTTACCAGGCTCGTACTGAAGGTTAATATCATTCAGTACTTTTTTTTTCGCATAAGCGAAGGATAAATTTTTAAATGTAATCATGTGTTTTAGTGTACTGGTTTTATAGTACACTGCAAATGTATGATCTTACATTTCAATCAACCTAATTTTGTCTAATGATTCTTCTGTAGATTTTTCACTACACTTTTTTATATTGCTGATATTTAGCTTTTTAAGCTTCTGTTGAGACTTATGAAGCCAAATATTACTCTTCAAAGACAATTAAAAATCAGACGGTTTTTCTCCATCATTTTTGTTTCAGAATCCTGCAGGGTGCAGGTATATAACTAAAAAGGTAAAAAATGGAAAAACAAAGAAAAAAACGGCTGTATGTAAGCTTAGCATTATTGTTTACAACAGGGGTGTATGCACAGGGAAATGGTAGTGCGGGAATCAATGAGGCTACCCAAATGGTGACCTCATACTTTGAGCCGGCCACTCAACTAATCTATGCCATTGGAGCTGTTGTCGGGTTGATAGGAGGTGTTAAGGTCTACAACAAGTTCAGCAGTGGCGATCCTGACACGAGTAAGACTGCAGCAAGTTGGTTTGGTGCCTGTATCTTCCTCATTGTAGCAGCAACCATTCTGCGTTCATTCTTTCTTTAAAATATTGATTATGAATACGTATCATATCAACAAAGGAATCGGAAGAGTGGTAGAGTTTAAAGGGTTAAAGGCGCAATATCTTTTTATTTTCGCGGGCGGTCTTTTAGCAGTATTGATACTGGTTATAATCATGTATATAACAGATATAAACCCTTACGTCTGTTTGATATTTGGCAGCGGCAGCAGCGGGATCCTGATCTGGCAGACTTTCTCCCTCAACAGTAAATATGGGGAGCATGGGCTCATGAAGATAAGGGGGCAAAGAAAACATCCCCGGTATATCATTAGCCGCAAATGTATTTTCCGGTATCTGAGAAAAAATAATCAAAAAGAAATCTCATGAGAAATACCTCCAAAACAGCAACTCTGGAGAGTAAATTTCCACTGCTTGCCATAGAAAACAATTGCATTATTTCAAAAGAAGCAGACGTAACGGTTTGTTTTAAAGTAAGGTTACCTGAGCTTTTTACAGTTGCCTCTGCAGAGTATGATGCCATCCACGGCTCATGGTTCAAGGCGATTAAAACGCTTCCTGATTACAGTATTGTTCATAAACAAGACTGGTATATTAAAGAAAACTATGGTCCGGATCCGTCAAAGGAAGATCAAAGCTTTCTTTCAGCATCTTTTGAAAGGCATTTCAATGACAGACCCTTTTTAAATCATTACTGTTATCTGTTTATCAGCAAAACAAGTAAAGAGAGGCTGCGTACGCAGAGTAATTTTTCATCCTTGTGCAAAGGACAATTGATTCCCAGAGAAATTGAAGGCAAAGAAGTCATGATACGGTTTATGGAGGCGGTAGACCAGTTTGAAAGAATTATAAATGATAGTGGTTATATTCATCTGGAAAGAATGACTGAAGATGAAATAGCGGGTACACCTTACCAGTCAGGTATTCTCGAACAATATCTAACCTTGTCGAGAGAGGCTTATCCTTCTTTACAGGATATTAAGCTGGGATCAGAAGAAATGCGTATTGGAAACAATCGGATTAGCATGCATACATTGTCGGATACTGATGATTTACCGGGAACGGTGTCCTCACACAGCCGTTATGAAAAACTCAGTACCGACCGGAGTGACTGCCTGCTTTCATTTGCTTCTCCTGTAGGATTGTTACTCAGCTGTAATCATATATACAACCAATATATTTTCATTGATAACAGTGATGAAAATCTGAGACAATTTGAAAAGTCCGCAAGGAATATGCATTCTCTGGCTAGATACAGCAGGGCCAATCAGATTAATAAAGAATGGATTGAAAAATACCTTAATGAAGCTCATTCTTTTGGTTTGCAGTCTGTTCGTGCTCATTTTAATGTCATGTCATGGTCTGATAATCCTTCGGAGTTAAAGCAGCTGAAAAATGATACCGGGAGCGCGTTAGCCCTGATGGAATGTAAACCAAGACATAATACGACAGATACAGCAACTTTGTATTGGGCAGGAATTCCGGGAAATGCGGGGGATTTTCCAAGCGAAGAAAGCTTTTATACATTCATAGCGCCTGCACTTTGCTTTTTTACTGAGGAAACAAACTACCAGGATTCCCCATCACCTTTTGGAATTAAGATGGCTGACCGGCTCACGGGTAAACCTATCCATCTGGATATTTCGGATCTTCCGATGAAACAGGGCATTATTACCAATCGTAATAAATTTATTCTGGGACCGTCAGGGAGCGGCAAATCATTTTTTACCAACCACATGGTAAGACAATATTATGAGCAGGGTGCTCATGTCTTACTGGTTGATACCGGGAATTCCTATCAGGGATTGTGTGAACTTATCAAGGGAAAGACAAAAGGAGGGGATGGAGTATACTTTACGTACACAGAAGACAATCCTATTGCTTTTAATCCTTTTTATACAGATGATGGAGTATTTGACATTGAAAAAAGAGAAAGCATTAAAACGCTGATTTTAACCTTGTGGAAAAGAGATGATGAACCACCCTCACGTTCCGAGGAGGTGGCGCTGTCCAATGCGGTTAGCGGATATATTGAAAAGATTAAAAGCAGGGAAGAGCATCCTTCTTTCAATGGTTTTTATGAGTATGTCAGCAATGATTACCAGAAAGTGCTAGAGCAGAAAAAAGTAAGAGAAAAGGATTTTGATATTGCTAATTTTTTAAATGTTTTAGAACCTTATTATAAAGGTGGTGAATATGACTACCTGCTGAATTCCGAAAAGCAGCTCGATCTTCTTTCCAAACGTTTTATTGTCTTTGAAATTGATGCTATTAAGGATCACAAAATCTTATTTCCGATTGTCACCATTATCATCATGGAAGTTTTTATCAATAAAATGAGAAGGCTGAAGGGGATCCGAAAACTGATTCTCATCGAAGAAGCATGGAAGGCAATTGCTAAAGAAGGTATGGCAGAATACATCAAGTACCTTTTTAAGACGGTCAGAAAGTTTTTCGGGGAAGCTATTGTGGTTACTCAGGAAGTGGATGATATCATTCATTCACCTATTGTTAAAGAGAGTATTATTAATAATTCAGACTGCAAGATCTTACTTGACCAACGAAAATATATGAACAAGTTTGATGATATCCAGACTATGTTAGGATTGACGGATAAAGAAAAAGCACAGGTTCTTTCCATTAATATGAACAATGATCCCAAAAGACTGTATAAAGAGGTATGGATCGGACTGGGAGGTACTCACTCAGCGGTATACGCCACAGAAGTTTCCAATGAGGAATATCTGGCTTATACTACAGAGGAAACCGAAAAGATGGAAGTCATGAATGAGGCTGATAAGCTTGATGGAAATATGCAACACGCCATCAGGAGAATATCTCTTAAGAGAATTAAACCTACCAAAGAAAATTAACCAATTACTATTTAGAACAATGAAAAATCTAATTATTACTATGGTTATAGCAGTTGCTATATCCTTTACATCATTTGCGAAAGCACAATTTGTAGTTACAGATCCTGCAAACCTAGCATCGGGTATTCTTAATTCCGCTAATGAAATTGTGCAAACTTCTTCAACAGTTTCCAATGTGGTTAAAAACTTTAATGAAGTCAAGAAAGTTTATGAACAGGGAAAAGAGTATTATGACCAGCTGAAAGCCATCAATAATCTGGTGAAAGACGCAAGAAAGGTGCAGCAGACGGTTCTGCTCGTGGGTGATGTTTCAGAAATGTACGTCAATAACTTCGGAAAAATGCTTAATGATCCGAATTTCAATGCCCAGGAACTGACAGCTATTGCCAACGGCTATTCAGCTCTGCTTACTGAGAGTACCGAGCTTTTAAAAGAATTGAAACAAATAATTACCTCTAATGGTCTTTCTTTAAATGACAAAGAAAGAATGGATATTATCGACAGAGTATATAAAGAAGTGAAAGAGTATCATAATCTGGTACGCTACTATACCAATAAGAATATTTCGGTAAGCTATCTCAGAGCAAAAAAGCAGAATAATACGCAGAGGGTGCTCAATCTCTATGGAACTTCTAACCAAAAATACTGGTAAGATGGAGCCTACTAATTTACATGAAGTGCTGCGCTCAGTTTATGAAGAGATGATGCCATTGTGTGCGGATATGGCCGTTGTTGCCAAAGGAGTTGCAGGATTGGGAGCATTATTTTATGTTGCCATCAAGGTATGGCAGTCGCTGAGCCGTGCTGAACCTATAGATCTGTTTCCAATGCTCAGGCCTTTTGCTATTGGGATCTGCATTATGTTTTTCAGCACTTTGGTCTTAGGCAGTATTAATGGTGTTCTCAGCCCGATTGTTCAAGGAAGCCATGCGATGCTTGAAAATCAAGTGTTGAACCTCAATGAGCTGCAGCAGAAAAAAGACCTTTTAGAGAGGGAAGCTATGTTAAGGAACCCTGAAATGGCTTATCTGATTTCCAATGAAGAGTTTGATAAAAAACTGGAAGAAATGGGCTGGTCACCTTCTGATCTGATTACAATGTCGGGTATGTATATTGAAAGAGAAATGTTTGAGATAAAAAAAAACATAAGAGACGGTTTCCGTGAATTTCTGGAAATTCTTTTTCAGGCAGCTGCTTTGGCTATTGATACCATACGAACTTTTTTTCTGATAGTACTTTCTATATTAGGACCTATTGCATTTGCAATATCGGTTTGGGATGGATTTCAGACAACATTAACGCAGTGGCTCACCCGCTACATCAGCGTGTATTTATGGCTGCCTGTTGCAGATATATTCAGTTCTATTCTTGCCAAGATTCAGTCGCTCATTATAGAAAGAGACATAGAAATGCTGGCAGATCCTGACTTTATCCCTGATACTTCCAATACAGTGTACATCATTTATATGGTGATCGGTATTATAGGCTACTTTACCGTTCCAACTGTCACCGGATGGGTGATTCAGGCGGGAGGTGGAGGAAACTTTATGCGCAATGTCAACCAGACTGCCACAAAATCAAGCAATATTGCAGGAGCGGCAGCAGGTTCTGCTACCGGTAATATTTCAGGCAGATTATTAAAATAAAAATAGTATCCTATGGAATTTAAAACTTTAAGAAATATTGAAAGCAGTTTCAAACAGATTCGTTTGTTCACTTTTGTTTTTGCTGTTTTATGTTTTGGTGTAGTGGGTGTAGTAGTGTTTAAATCCTACCAGTTCGCTGAAAAACAGCGTGAGAAAATTTATGTACTTGATAACGGTAAGTCTTTAATGCTTGCATTATCCCAGGATATGTCAATTAACCGGCCTGTAGAAGCCAGAGAGCATATAAGGCGTTTTCACGAGCTTTTCTTTACTATAGCACCGGATAAGAATGCTATTGAGAGTAATGTCAAAAGAGCATTTAATCTGGCTGACCAGTCTGCATATAACTATTATAAGGATCTTTCTGAGAAGGGATATTACAACAGAATGATTTCCGGTAATATACAGCAGCGGATTGAGATTGACAGTGTCATTGCCGACTTTAATAATTACCCTTATCAAGTAAAAACATTTGCAAAACAGTTTATTATAAGATCAAGTAATCTTACAACCAGAAGTCTGTTTACCGAGTGTTCTCTTGTTAATTCTGTCCGTTCCGACAGCAATCCTCAGGGATTTACCATAGAAAAATTTACTGTTGTTGAAAACAAAGATGTAGAAACTGTTGAACGTTAAAAAACAAAATAATGAAAACAATAAGCCACACAATACAATGCTATGCCTTATGGGCAGACAGAAAATGGAAGGATCTGCCCGTGAAGCGGCAGAGAGTACTTACCAGACTTTTTTTCGCAGGGTACACTGTTCTGACAATTCTGATGATTGTCAGTATATGCACATCGACAGGAAATAAGACCAATACAATGTTTATCGGTCATATTAGTTCGATTTCAGGTCATGCTGCTTTTAAGAAAATTAGTGAAAATAAAGATTCTGTTAGTCAGATTAAACAAAAGATTTATAATGAGAAATTCAAATAAAATTCAAATAACGGAAGGTGAGTCACCTGGGTCAGAAAATGGATCCGACAGCGTTAAAAAATTAAAGTGGGAGGGAGCTAAAAAGCCTGTCATTTATTTTTTAATGATCATAGTATGCGCTTTCTGTTTCTATCTGATCTTTAAACCCAAAGAAAGTAAAATCATCGAAGATTCTGGTTTTAACACGGGCATCCCGCAGGCAAAAGGAGACCAGCTTCAGTCTGATAAACAGAAAGCTTATGAGCAGGAGCTTTTAGAGAAGAAAAGTGAGGAAAAAAAGAATGCGATGGCAACATTATCTGATTATTGGACTGATCAGAATAAGGTACATTCTAATGTAGAGCCAGGCAGAGTGCCAGGTAATACAGATGGACATTCCTATTCTGATCGGAATGCTCTTAATAGTTATAGGGATGCCCAGAGTACCTTACATTCTTTCTATCAAAAAGATGATCAGCAGGTCAATCATCTTAAGAAAGAAATCTCAAGATTAAAAAATGAAACTTTACAAAATAATCAGCCACCTGCAGCATTCGGGATCAATGATCAGCTCGCATTGATGGAAAAATCCTATCAAATGGCTGCGAAGTATCTCCCTGCATCTTCTAAAGTGGAAGAGCATCCAGGAAAAGTTCCGGAAGATAAAAAACCTGAAGAGAAGCAGATTTTTATAACATCTGCAAAACCTGTCAGAAGAAATATTGTTTCATCATTATACAGGGCACTCTCTGACAGTTCTTTTGTGACAGAACTTTATCATAATAGGTTTGAAGGTATTCATAATGGTTCAGACAGGCAGTTCCATTCCAAAAATGTGATCAAAGGCATTATTCATGAAACAAAAGTCTTGACCAATGAAAGTACAATATTAATCAGACTTTCAGAAGCTATGATTCTCGGGCAAACAGAAATACCGGTTGGAACACTGCTTACTGCTTCTGTAAAATTTCAAGGTGGAAGACTACGGCTTAAAATATCGTCTATAGAATATAAGGAAAATATTTATCCGGTTGAGATTAATATTCATGATAATGATGGTCAGCCTGGTGTTTACATTTCTTATTCACCAGAACAAAATGCGGTTAATGATATTGTTGCCAATATGAGTCAAAGCTCAGGAACTAGTATTATGATGACACAGTCAGCCGGACAGCAGGTTAGTGCTGATTTGAGCAGGGGAGTCGTTCAAGGATTATCAGGGTATTTTCAAAAGAGAGTGAGGCAGTCTAAAGTCTTGGCAAAGGCCGGGCATCAGGTATTTCTTGTTTCAAAAAATAATTAATCACAAACCACTACATTATGAATTCAAAAATACGTCATCAAACTTTCATCTTCATTTTTATATTGCTCATAAGTAAGATATATGCCCAGGATTCTACAGTAATAGATAGTTTACCGGACGAGGCTAAAGTAGAGTCATACCGAATTGAAGTTACCTACCAGAAAACTACCCATCTCCTGTTTCCTTCATTGATCCGCTATGTTGACCTTGGGAGTGATTTTCTTATTGCTGGTAAGGCTGAAGATATTGGGAACGTTCTAAGGCTTAAATCGTCAGTACGTGATTTTGAGGAGGAGACTAATTTCTCGGTAATTACTGAAGATGGAAAATTTTACAGCTTTGAGGTTGTCTACAATTCGCATCCTAATACGTTGAGCTATGACCTTTTGAACTTGCAGCGAATGAAAGAAAAGGAAAATTTTACGGAAGTTTTCTTTGAAGATTTGGGATCAGGAACGGTTGTGCAAAGGTTTCTTGAAAACCTATACCATTATCCTAAAAGGATCTTTAAACATATCAGTACGAAAAGTTATGGAATTCAGTTTTCGTTGAGATCCCTATATGTTGATGAAGGAAAAATTTACTTTGTTATTGAGATTAAAAACAGCAGTCCAATGGATTACGAAATTGATTTTATTCAATTTAAAGTAGCTGATAAGAGAAACCTGAAGAGGACTATTGTACAGGATAAATTGCTTAAACCGATTCGTGCATATCCGCCGATTGATAATGTCTCTCATCAATCTGAAAACAGGATGATTTTTCTGCTGGATCAGGTGAGCCTGCTGGATGGGAAGGTATTGAGAATCGAGATGTTCGAAAAGAACGGAAATCGTCATCAGAAACTTCAGATAGAAAATGATGATCTTATTCAAGCCAGAATTTTAAAAGATTTACCCATACAAATGAAGTAAGATGAAAAAGATATTAACTATTATATATCTGTTGCTTATTTTCAGCAGCAGCCTGACAGCTCAGCGTATGTTTCCCAATCAAATAGGAGTAGAATTTAATGCCGGATTACTGCAGCAGGAAATATCCAAAAATTATTATGCAGGGGTAGGAATGGTTGTTCATTCTGGGAAGGGGCATTACAGTACCTACTCATTTGAGTACGATAGGCGGATAATTGATTACAAGGAAACAGCTATTGCCGTAGAAACTTACATGGGACTGGGTGGATATAGTTTCAATCTTATATCCGATAGAAGCAGAAATTTTGTGATAAATGTTTCATTATATGTCATAGCTGGATACGAAAAAATTAACAGTGGAAATACGGCGTTATATGATGGTGCTCAATTAATTAGTGAATCTTCTTTTATGTATGGTGCTGGCGGAGGATTAAGCCTTGAAACCTACCTGTCAGATCGGTGGTTACTGATTATTTCCGGAAGAGCGAAAGTGCTCTGGAATACATCTGGAAAACTACTAAACCCATCTCTGGGAATAAGTATAAGATTTAATTTATAAAACAATAATAATATGAATACTATAATAAAAATAAGAAGATCTATCCTTTCTACTTTATTTATACTGCTTGTTTTACTGGTAAGTGAGCTCGGCCTTTCTTCATGTGCACAGGACCTTGAAATCCGGCAGAATTTCCCTTTTGAGATTTCAGTTATGCCTGTTCCTAAGGATATTGCCAAAGATGAATATGTTGAAATTCGTATTAAAATTCTTCCTGAAGGTAATTTTGCAGATACTCAATATCATCTCCGGTATTTTCAGTTTGAGGGAACAGGGAAATTACAATACTACAATACTCAACCGTATTTCCCCAATGATTCCTATAGGCTTTTTGAAAGAGAATTCAGACTATATTATACTTCAACTTCTGAAGTTTCACAGTCATTTACGGTGTGGATTTATGACAGTTTTGGAAATGAGAAGAAAATTGACTTTCAGTTTAACAGCAAAAATGGGAATAGAGAAGTCAGTTCTTTAGCTTTCTAAATATTTGTTTAATGCAGATACCTACTACTTTTAATCTTTTATTCTGATTATTTACAAATGAAAGCACTATTTTAATGTTTGCGAAAAGATGACCGGTTTTAAAGGCTGGTCATCTTTTCGCGACGTCATAAGAATCCAGAGCACTAATCAATTGACTCTGGATTCTTTTTTTTTGAAGAAGTGGCAATTTATAATATTCCTTCGTCTGAAAAAGATAGATATTCCGTTGAGGTCATTATGCAATGATCCAAAAGGTTAATATTAAGTAATAGACCTGCTTCCTTTATTTTTCGGGTAATGTTAATATCTTCAGAGGATGGTCTCAGATTGCCAGAGGGATGGTTATGAGCTATGATAATAGACACTGCATTACATAGCAACGCTCCCTGCATAATAATTCTGACATCAACCAGTGAAGAGGTAATTCCGGATTCTGATATTTTTTGTATTCCTAAGATTTTATTGGCCTGATTAATATACATCGAGTAAAACGACTCTTTGTAATCGATCTGATCGGCGTCAAAATGTTCCCTAAAAATATTACTGGCATCCCGAGAGCTTAATACGGTTTTTTCGCTATTCCCTTTTCTTGAATAGGTTAATTTGATTTCATTCACTATACTAAATTTCATTGTTTTTGCTCTGAGTACGGCAGAGACTTGTATTACCCATACTGTTGTTAAACATTTGCTTAATTTCTTTTTCCGATTCTCATTCATTTACAATATTTTTCAAAAGAAAAACCGGAAAAAAGAAAGCAGATAGGAAGAGAGAGCAAAGGAAGAGGCAAAAGGAAACTGAATAATGGAAGGGACCCTGTGGGAAGTGGTCCGTTATGCGGTAGTCTTTTGACAGGCATAGCAGATAGTGTTCTCTATACCTTAGCTGTCTTTTTACTGGTTAGATATGAAAAATACGGCTATGAACTGTAGTGTTTATTCTATAATAATTTCTATTTAAAACTATGGGTGTTGTGAAATAGTTATAATGTAGAAGCTTTATATTTACAATAATAACTAGAGAACAGCTGCGTTCTGTATTACTATTTTGTGATGATTATGATCTCAATGGTATTAAAGCAGTGAACCTTAATGGATTTGATAAGGATTTTTTGGGAACCGTATTCTGGGTCTATACAGGGACCAAGAACTTTAAAAATGATCCTGGAGTGGAAACGGATTCAGTTGCTGATTATGTAACTTCTACATTTCCTCCTGCTTTTATCAACGTAGGAAATGCAGATCTTTTAGCTAGACAATCCTACGCATTTGCCAGAAAATTTACAAGATTGAATGTAAAAGTTGATACCTTATTTTTTCCGATAACCATAAACTACTACCTCGTGAATATTTAGTAACTCAGTCGGAAAAATGGCAAAAAAACGCTGCTTTCCTGTCTTCAACGGTTAAAGATAAGAGTGATAAAAACCAGTAAAAAAAAGTAAAAAACATGTGCTATGAAAAAATTGTCTTTACTATTTATTCTGATTATCATATATGTGAATGCTCAGAGTCTGGAGTTGGTAAATGGTGATTATACTTATACAAAAATAATCAGTACATCAAAAAAGAAAAAAGATATTTATCCAATAATAAAAAACTGGCTTGCTGACAATTCTATGCAATACTTTAACGATACAGATGATCAATATCTGGGTATATTAACCTTTGATGAACGATTGCCCCTGATGCATTACAATGATACCCAATCTACCTTTCCTTCATTTACCAATACAGTAGAAATTAAAAACAAAAAGATAATCTATAAGGCCAGTCAAATTGTTTTACAAGACAGTTATGGAGGGATGACGAATATCAGAAATGATTACAAGAGTCTTTTGAACAGAATTGCAAGTTTAACATCGCATATCAATGAATTAAATAATAATTTAATTAGGGAAAAAAATGAAAAGAGAAAATCCGATATAAAAAAAGAGATTGATATTGAAAATAAAAAATTAACTCTTGTTAATGCAATCAATAAAAAGTTAGGCGATCATTTTAAAGGGAATGTTGATATTATCTCGAAAATGCTGGAAAGAAAAAATTGATTGTTATAGCTACTATATGAATTTGTGTCAGTTAGTTGATCTTTCCAAAAAAAGAAAATATCTCTCAAATGAGATTAAAGCATTATTGTTATAATCGGTCTCCTAATGTTGACCAAATTTTAGACAATATTTAAATAAATTATAGTGAATTGATCCTTTAAGGTAAAATGTTTTATATTTGTGTATTCAAACTAAAGAATTCTTTGATCAAGAATTTAAGATTTTGCAGATTATAAAAATATATAGAGTTGTGTCAAATTCGTGGCAATTGTCTGAATTTTATTTTAATTATTCCATATTCAGGTAGTTTTTATTGCTAAGTTCGAATCCCTCACTCTCCGCAAAAAAACCTTGAATCATTTGATTCAAGGTTTTTTTTATTTGTAGCAATTACTGTAATTTTCAAAAATACTCCAAAAGTTTGTGGCAATGTGTGGCAATTTTTAAATCGCTTAAAAATTATTACAGAAAACAGACTTAAAATGCTGTGAAAATCATTTAATTCTGCTTTTATTTCCTCTGTTCGGACTTTTTATTATGTTTTGAATAATAAGGATTGAGCAAAATTACCTCCTATATAATATCTTTGCAAATTAAAAGAAAAGTGACCATTTATAGCTTATCTGCATCTATTTTGGCAGGTAAATTACTCTCTTAGAAGGGGATGTTCAGTAATGTATTTATAAAAAATATATTTAAGATTAAAATTATGATTTTAAAAAATAGAAATGGGTGGATAATTTTCTTTTTATTACTGATTTTTACGATAAAATTGAACGGACAGGTATATTCCGAATTAGATATAGACAGCCTGCAAATAAAAGAGACTAAAAGGCTAATGGAAAATGGTGATTATAATGGAGTAATTGCTATGGAAAAGAAATTGCTGAAGCGGTCTAAGGAGCTAAATTATACCAAAGGTGAGATCAGAGGATATATGAATTTAGCTGATTATTTATGTGGGCTAAACAGGAATAAAGAGAGTTTTTACTTTCTCTCGATTTCAGAGAAAAAGCTGAGAGAATTTAATGAGGCAGTTTTGATTACAAGGTTGAATATAATTTATGGTAAGAACTATCATGGTTTGGGCTTATATAAGGAATCTCTTTTGAGCTTTAATAAGGCTATTCGGCTTGCCTACAATATATCTGATAAAGAAGAAAGAAACCGAGGGCTAAATTATATATATAATCAGAAAATGATTGCTTTCGCGGAAAAAGGTTTAATGGATTCCGTGTATTCAATGGAACGTAAATTACCTGTGAATTCTGAATTATACGTTTCTCGTGCTGAAAGGAATCTTAAAAGCAAAAAGCTGGATTCAGCAGAGTATTACCTGAATAAGGCCAATTTATTATCCAGTCAAGCCCCGGCCGAAAGTAGATCCAGAGTTTTACTGTCTTATGGAGAGCTTTATTTTTATAAGAAAGAATATGAAAAAGCATTGAAATACTATTTCCAGTCTTTACAAGTAGTCAAAAAAATTGGACTGAAAAAGTCTGAGAAAGTAATTTATCAACGTATTTATGAAAACTATAAGAAACAGAATGATATCGAAAGAGCCAATGAATATTTGGAAAAATATACTGCATTAAATGATAGTCTCAATAGTGTGGAAAGAAATATCTTAGATATTCCGATCAGGAGAATTACCGATGAAAATATTGAAAATGAAAAACAGAAAAAAAATGTTTTTTATTATATCATGATAGGGGTTATTTTATTAAGCATTATATTATTTGCTGTTTTATATAAAACGAACAAAAGTAGACAGAAACAAAAGGATCTACTGATTATGGAGAAAGAAAAGGAAACGGAAATTCTTAAGAAGCAATTATCTTCATCTATTGATGAATTGGTACAGCTCGCTAAAGAAAATTCACCTGAATTTTTTACCCGTTTTAATGAGATATATCCTGAGTTCAGAAGGGAATTATTGGAAATTTCCCCTCGCTCAAAAGCCAGTGAGATTACTTTTTGTGCTTATTTATTTCTTAATTTTTCTACTAAAGATATTGCAGAATTTACTTTTACATCTCCTCGCACCGTGCAAACCCGCAAATATAATATTCGCAAAAAATTTAATATTCCTTCTAATGAAGATCTGTATATATGGATTCAGAATATTGCCGGAAATTAACATAGAAATATACTCTGTTTCCCCTGTAAGTTGTTGTTAAGTTAATTGTGCTTACTTTATTCGTATGGCAATCTCTTGATTTTTTTGATCCTTTACAGGACTGTTAAAAAGCAGCTCAAACGAAAGAATGATCCTCCATAAACCCGCTGATAAATGAAAACCCGTTTCCCTGCGGTTTCTTTTGGTATATTCTATGAGAATAAGGAGAATAGTTAAAGTGAATTCATTTTTATCATTAAAATTCTTGCAAAGGGGTAAATAAGATGTTTAAAGCATCAATTTTGTACTCTTAGAACAATAAAAGAGCTACCATATGGAATGAAAAAACTTCTGTTTCGTTTACAAAACAGAAGTTTAACAATAGGGGAATTTTCTTTAAAAGATAATCCGTATGGTTGATATATTATTTCTCAAATAACTGGAAGGATATATCTTTTACTGATATGTCCAGCAAATGAGCATTTCCTGTTGCATAATTACCATCTGCTGTTCCTGAATTCCATTTTATAAGAGATTGAGTGGGTTTAATCCTGACCTTAAGTATATTATTAGTATTTAAAAGAGTAGTTCCTGTTAGGCTTGTTGTAAATAGCTTGGTTGAATTTACTGCTGTGGATCCTCCTGCCGCAATATTAATTTCAGTAGAAAAAGTTCTGATAACAGCTCCATTCAGGATGAGCTCTATATCATATTGTACCCAATGGGAAGCAACTGGAACAATATTATTTATAGTTGCAAAACCAAATTTATAATCCAATGACAGTAAAAAATATTTATCTGTATTCACACTTTTTTTATCAAAGGTAATAGTATAAACAGGATTAAAAACAGTGGAGGAAGGGACTGGACAAAGGCCATTAGTAGCCGTACAAGAGCCTACCATCTGGTCATAAGTATAAGATCCGTTAGAGGTATTTGCTGCATTAAACCCCTGCATAGCAGACAGCGCATACGTGTTATATGTTGGGATATCATTGATACTGGCCATCTTAAACCAGCTGGGAGACGCTGGTGTTCCATTATTATAATAGAGTCCTGAACCTCCGGTAATGGCAGCGTTGGTATTGTAAACCACCAGACCGTTGGCAGGAGAGGAAACGGTAGTCCCATCAGTAAGATTTTGTAAGCTTAGTCTGGGCAATAAAATCCCCTTACTTCCGGAACTGATGTCTAATATTGCAGAGCTATTGGGAGAAACGGTTCCTAGTCCTACACTTCCTGTGGGGGTGACTACAACATCATTAGTCTGCTGCAATGCTGTTGGAACTCCTGTTGCAGCATTATCCTTATTTCCGTCAATATGGAATACACCTTGAGGGTTACTGGTATTAATACCAACCTGCCCTTTACTATATAAGGCCATTAAAAATGCTGTAAGTAATACAAATTTTTTCATCGTAGAATTTTTTAGTAAATAAATTACTTGTTTTAAATTTTTACAAAAGTGATAAAGAAAACAGGGAATCCTATAAAATTAACATACGTATTACATACGTATATTCGTGTACTACAAAAACATTTTAAACCAACAAGCTGGTACAACAATGCTACAACGTAATACAGCATTATACAACATTCTACAACAGTGCTACAACAGTTCTACAACATAATGCAATATACAGGCAAAAAGATAAATTTTAATTTACCTTTTCATAAAGTAGTAGCGTAATGCCATCCAATTATTTTAAACATACGATCTGATATTTACAGGATCTGTTGGGATGTCAGCTATTGAGGCAGCAAAGATTAAACAGCAGAAACTATTATTTATTTCAGAAGGCGTAAACATGCTTATAATAGGTCTTGGCTAAGATGGAGTAAGAAAAAAGAGGTATTAATCCTGAAGAATAATCCCAAAATTTAATGAAGATAAAAAGTAGGGAATATGTAGTTCACGAAGATGATCTAATACTGAGATTATTTGTACAACTCCTTTTCTATAAAATTATTGAATCGTTTTAAGAATTCCTTTGCGCGTGTTTCTTTGTTTCTGATTAATTCTTGTTTGCTCAGGGGATTTTTGGTATTTGAATCAAACATTATGGTTTCTGACATTCCGGAGGAGCTGTGCATTAGTTTGATGTTTTTAGCAGGATCTTTTATGTATTCAAGCCAAAGTTTATTGAATTTTTCCTTTGTCAGGAAGATTTCTGCCGTTTTTGAATCGATAAGTGAAAGGCTGTCGTTGAGCTTCTGGCTTCCAACCATATTGAAAATATGAGTTCCCTCTTCATCTTCAATATGTAAGATCAAGCCGGGCAGGCCACAAAATTTATAAGGTCCGTCCTGAATTTGAATGTCATTGGTAAACCATGCAATCCAGTTTCTTCCGCCGAAATGGGTGGTAGCCTTCTGCGCTTTAAAACCCTCGAAAGTTTTTGTTTCAGGAAGAACCTCCCAATTGATTTTATTGAGTTCTTTTACGGCAACATTACTGGCATTAAGAGAAGTGTGGTACACTGTTTCCAAGCCTGGATACATTTTGGAAACCCTGAAATTGGCTTTCGGATGTTGGATCTTTCTAAAGTCAATATGGATGGTATTTGAAACCTTTCCTTTTTCAAGTTCCGCATTGAAAAGAGAATCCCGCGTAATCAGCAAAGCGCTGTAAAAATAAGATCCCTTTTTGGTAATATCGAGATTCATAATCTCCTTTTCCACCTTATCCTTGTTTAATGTATCCATCTTGAACGAATATTCATAGACAAATCTTTGATTTTGAGAAAACAAAATTCCGGAGATAAAAAGTAAAAGAGTAATGATGATTTTCATTTTCTATTTTGAATAATGGTCGTTTTTAAATTAACAGATGACTCATGACATCATTCAAATATAAGCAATGTTTCTAAAAATAGACGGTCTGTCTATCTATGAACCAGCAAAAGCGAAAGTTTCAGGAACCTTAAACACTTACTTTCTTGTACTTTTTGATGTATAAATCGTTCCTGCAAAAAGAACAATGATATTCCGGCCTTGCGGAAAATCTTGATCTATGGTATTTTGTGGGTCATCATAAAAATCTATTTTTGCATTGAACGGCATAAAAGGCATTATAACTGATCATGTTGTTTCCTTAAAAAACTAAACCTTAAAACTAATTAAACCATGAAAATGAACAAAACTACACCGTATTTGTTTTTACGAATACACGCTCTTTTTTCCCAGTAATTTAAAACAACAGTAAGTCCTTAAAATTTCTTAAGGGCTAGAGCTGACATCTGCAAAATTCTTTTAAAATCAACGCTTATTCATTGATTAATATCCCTGTTTCTCTATGAATTCATCTGATTTTGAGGTGTTTTTGGATGTTCGGATTACTTGTGGTATGGAGTTCAGAAACCATATAAATGAAGCGGAACCGAAAAGCTATACGAGTAGGAAAATATCATGAAAATTAAAATATGAGAAAAATACTTTTATTAGGTGTATTCATCAGTATACACTCCTTTGCGCAATGTTGGCAAAGTCTTAATGCAGGAAATGAGCATTCAGCAGGAATCAAAACAGACGGATCACTGTGGGGATGGGGAACTAATTTTTCAGGAGAATTAGGCGACGGAACCTCGATGACCAGAAAAGTACCACGTCGGATAGGAAAAGTTACAGACTGGAAAACGATCAGTTCCGGAGGTAACATGACTTTCGCTATTAAAAATAATGGAACATTATGGGGCTGGGGACGTAACGATTACGGGCAATTGGGAGATGGAACTATCGGTATAAAGAATATTCCAACACAGATTGGAACAGATACGAATTGGCAAAGTGTTAGTATTGGGGAGGACTTTTCGGTAGGAATCAAAACAGATGGAACGCTATGGACGTGGGGACGTAATGATTCCGGACAATTGGGAGATGGAACTACCATTTCAAAAAAGACCCCAACGCAAATTGGAACAGATACCAACTGGCAAAGTATTGATACAGGATATAAGTTTGTCTTAGGAATCAAAACAGACGGGACATTATGGGCATGGGGTACTAATACTTCCGGGCAACATGGAGATGGAACTAACATTTTAAAAAAGATCCCTACACAAATAGGAACAGATACGAATTGGAAAAATGTTGACGCTGCAGATAGTTATTCATTAGGTCTGAGAACAGATGGAACACTCTGGGCATGGGGTCAGAATGTTTACGGGCAATTAGGGAATGGCACTAACGTTTCAAAAAAAATCCCGCAGCAAGTTGGAACAGCAACCGACTGGCTTTATATAGGGGCTAAAAATGGAGCTGCATTTGCAACAAAGACAGATGGAACCCTTTGGTCATGGGGATATAATGCTTTTGGACAATTGGGGCATGGAAACGACACTTCAAGTGCCACATTTCCCCCTACACAAGTTGGCTCTTCTACGGACAACCTTCAGATCTATGTCGGAAAAAATCATGTTCTTGTAAAAAAAACCGATGGTACTTTTAGATCTTGTGGTTTAAATAGCTCAGGTCAGTTAGGCGATGATACCACTATTGAAAGAGATTCGTTTGTAGAGATTGCCTGCCCTGAAGTTTGCATCTCTCCGACACAGTTTTCAACAAATAATATTACTTCGGCAGCAGCTACTATTAGCTGGACGGCAGCAACCCAAGCTCCCAGCAAAGGCTATTTGTACATGTATAGCACAAATCCTGCGATGAGTGGAAATAATGGAACGACTGCTTCTACAACCGTAAATTTAACAAACTTGATGCCTTCAACTACTTATTACTGGTGGGTGGCCTCTGATTGCGGATTCAGCCAGGCGGTTTGGCTGGAAGGCGGATCCTTTACTACACTTCCTGCAACTGAACCAGGCTGTTGGAAAAATGTGAGTGCCGGTCTTAATCATTCCATAGGATTAAAAAAAGACGGAACATTATGGGGCTGGGGAGATAACTCTGATGGTGCGCTGGGAGATGGAACTACCATTAACAGAAATATACCCGCACAAATAGGAACTTCTGATAACTGGGTGAAAATAGTAGCCGGACTTTCTTATTCGGCAGGAATAAAAGCAGATGGAACACTTTGGACTTGGGGATGGAATTATGACGGGCAACTAGGGGATGGAACTACAGTGAATAAAACCTTACCTATACAAGTGGGAATAGCAACAGACTGGGTGAATATTGCAACCGGAGATGGTAATATGGCTGCCATAAAATCTGATGGAACGCTTTGGGGCTGGGGAAATAATAAGAGTGGACAATTAGGGGATGGCACAACAGTGAACAAAACCTTACCTATACAAATAGGAACAGCTACTGACTGGCTAAGTGTATCCTCCAAAGGCAATCATACGCTTGCTATCAAAACAGATGGAACACTTTGGGTTTGGGGAGATAACAAGTTTGGACAATTAGGAGATGGCACAACAGTGAATAAAACCTTACCTATGCAAATAGGAACAGCTACAAACTGGAAAGCTATTGAAGGAGGAAGGACTCATTCGATGGGACTCAAAACAGATGGTACAATCTGGGCCTGGGGAGATAATAGATGGGGACAATTGGGAGATGGTACAACAGTGAATAAAACCTTACCTATACAGGTTGGAACTGCAACAGACTGGCGAAATTTTAGCAGCGGCACTAATGGTTCCACTATAGCTGTAAAAACAGATGGAACGCTTTGGACGTGGGGATATAATGCCTCAGGACAATTGGGAGATGGATTAACAGTACACAGATCTATTCCAATGCTTATCGGAACTACCACCGACTGGCAAAGCATCTCAGCAGGAGCTCAAAATACATTGGCTATCAACACGAACGGACTTTTAGTGATCTCTGGTACTAATAGCCACGGAGAGCTGGGAGATGGAGGAGATACTCAAAGAACAATTTTTACACCTGTTGGATGTCCTGCAAATAATGTAGTGGTAAATGGAACTTCAGCAAACAAAGGTTTGAACATGGATAAATCCTCATTCAATGCAGATCAGCTTAAAGTTTATCCTAATCCTGTATATAATCTTCTGAACCTCTCATTGGATCAGAAAATTCTTTCAGCAGCAGTTTACAATACAGCGGGAAAAGAGGTACTTACTAAAGTAATCAATGATACTAAAGGAACACTTGACTTTTCAGCTCTGTTACCGGGTATTTATCAGGTAATAGTACATTCAGTGAATAACACTGTAAAAACTGTAAAAGTAATCAAACGCTAAACATGACCATTATAAAATTCATTGAGAAATAAACTGAATAGTTCTCTCTTGAGAACGTTCATCGGAAAAATAAGATTATTTATGCAGAAAGGCCTTGAATCAAATGATTCAAGGCCTTTTTATTGCTGAATATCCCATGATGATCATTGCGCTGCAAGATCTCCTGAAATCTTTTTTATTCAGTCCAAAAATGTCCTGCAGAATACGTTTTAGCTTTCCCTGCCACAATCACTCTTTCATTCTTGTTTTCACAATAAAGCTGGCCGCCTCTTTCAGAGATCTGACGGGCGAAAAGTTTATCTTTTCCTAATCTTTCAGACCAGAAAGGAATAAGCGAGCAGTGTGCAGAGCCGGTAACAGGATCTTCAAGAATGGAGGATTGTGAAGTAAAATATCTTGAGACAAAATCACTGTCCGTACCTGCTGCTGTCACGATAACACCTCCCGGATCCAGATTGATAAGATCAAAAATAGATCTTTCAATTTTTATGTTTTTGATATCCTCCTCAGCATCATAGACCAGCACATAATCTCTGGATTTGAAGACTTCTTTAGGCTGTATGGTAAGAGATCGGGTGATAATATCCGGAAGAGTAGCTGTTTCAGGCATTCTTGATGGAAAATCCATATAATACATCCCATCTTTTACCTCTACAGTCAATGCACCGCTTTTGGTGTCAAAGATTATTCTATTGCTCTTATAATTTAAGATGGTGGCCAAACAATGAGCCGTTGCAAGGGTAGCATGTCCGCACAGATCCATCTCTATTTCAGGAGTAAACCATCTAAGGTGAATCGTATTGCCGTTATCAATGAAAAAAGCTGTTTCTGCTACAGCATTTTCACGGGCTATTTTTAAGAGGGTTTCATCTGGTAACCAATTTTTTAATGGAACAACACACGCAGGATTTCCACGGAAAATCTCATCTGTAAAGGCATCTATTTGATATAATTCTAACTTCATGATTGGTAAAAATTTCATTTGTATAAAGATAATCTTTTCAGAAAGCCGATCCTAATTATTCATACTTCTGTAAAATAGTTATTTATAGAATTCTGGAGCTAAAAAACAGTTGTGGATTTAATCTTCTTATACAAATTAATAGTTGTTTCTTCCTTATACAGCTTGTCATAATTTTTCCACATACAGATGGAGATTTCTTTACACCTATTTCTTCAAAAACGATTCTGTAACCTATAGTTTTGTACTATTAAAAACAGGAAACAATGAAAAAATATTTTTATAATTTTCTTCATTCAGATTTTTCAGGGCACCCGCTAGCACTCCCTACGGTTTGTTTACAGAGAATCTAAAACTTACCATAGCTGCTGTATCATAAAATCCTTATACAGTTTAATTTCCTAAGATTTATTCACTTTATCAATAACTCATAATCATATCAGAATGTTTAAAAATTTTACTGCATTATCAATCGCGGCCGCTTTGCTTTCTTACAGTATGGGATCTGCTCAAAGTGTGGGGATCAACAAGGCCCAACCCGGATCAACACTGGATGTTAACGGATCCTTGGCTGCAAAATACACTTCTGTTACCTCTGCAGCTTATGCCATGACTTCGGGAGATTTTCACATCTCGTATAACGGAACGGCCAATGCTGTTTTCACCCTTCCGGCAGCAGTTTTAGGAACAGGCAATTTCAGAGGACGTATGTATACCGTTAAGAATAACACCGCTTTTACGGTTACGGTAACTCCTGCGGCTTCAGAAACAATTAATGGAAGTGCAAGTGCCGCAATAGGACCTAACCAAAGCCTGCAGCTGATCAGTACCGGACTTACAGGCGCTGTTTCTACATGGGAAGTCTCAGGAAATACCAATATTACAGCAAGTAATGGACTTACTGCTGTAGGAGAGGATGTGAGACTTGGTGGTACACTTTTGCAAAATACAGCGATTGATTATTTAGATAAAGCTTTATACTTCAGAAGTAATGTGAATGGATCAGGACTTACATCCATCAGTAATACAAACTCCGGAACCAATGCTTCAGCTCTTTTAAGGCTTACTAATGATATGGGAAGTTCTATGGATATGTTCCTTAATTCTTCAACCAAAACCACTGAAGGAGGAGTCAATGCAGGAACAATCAATAATATAGGCGGTGCTCTTACTATAGCAGCGAATAATAATGTTGCCCAATTTAAGCTAAGTCAGGCCAGTGGTGGTGATTATTTTTATAATGCAGACCGAAAGCTTAATTTCAACGGAGATGGTGATATTACCGCCTTTGGTGCAGCAGGGAATGCTCTTAATGCATATAATGGGCTTCTTACTTTAAAAGGGAACAGCAGCAGTCCGGCATTTGCTCAGGTAACAGTAGGTACTACAGGTTTTCGATATTATTATGGCAATAATGCCAATAGCACGCTTGATATTGATGGGAATGGTGATATCAATATGAACAGACCAGAAGTTGGTGGTATTGGCGGAAATAAAGTTGCAGCCACGAAAGGGCATCTTGATTTAAGCGGATACAACACGCTGAATGGTTCTGTTACTCAGATCTATCTTGGCGCAGAAGGATTCAAATACAGTTATAACGGAAGCACGAAAGTAACTATTGACGGTAACGGGCTAGTGAGTGCGGCAGGAGGTTTTGTCAATACTTCGGACATGCGTTTAAAAACTCAGATTAAAGAAATAGGGTATGGTCTCAGTACCATTATGGCATTGCAGCCGAAACAATACGAGTTATCTGCTAATACTCAGATTAAAGAGGGAAAACCTGCTGTAAATCCTGTACAGAAAACACAACATAAAATCGGATTCCTGGCGCAGGATCTTTATAAAGTAATTCCTGAGGCGGTCTATAAACCGAAAGATGACACAAAAGAAGCCTGGGCCGTCGACTATGCTTCCCTTGTTCCCGCCCTTACAAAAGCCATTCAGGATCAGCAGAATGAAATAGAAGAGCAAAAAGTCACAATTAAAAAACTGGAAACAGAAATGGAAACAATCAAAAAGAAATTAGGATTGAATTGATTGAAATGTCCACGGTTCTAAAAACACACGATAAGAATGATTATCTTATTTTTATGAGGAGAAACATTTTAATGAACCATCCCTCGGTTTTCATTTTTTTGATTTTTCAATACGTTGCTAAAGTCTGTCTTATACAGACTTTTTTGTATTTAATAATGTGGTATTCTTTCCATATTTGGAGGTAGATGTAATCTTGGTATTGTGATACTTTTTTGTTGATTTGTGAAAATTGTAAGTAGTTGGTATTCTTTATTGTATGTGTTTTGTTGTTAAAATTTTATTTTAATTAATTGAAAAGAAAATTATAGTTATTTTTTATTTATATTATGTTTTTTGTATGAAATTAATTTGTATCTTTCATATGTTATTATGACTGTATCTTATTGTTTATTATTTAATTATATTGTTTTTAGATATATTTTCAGTCTTTTTTTATTGATTGATTTGTTTAATAAAAATAATATATGATTAAAAAAACGATAATCATTAAAACATACAATCATGAGTAATGAAAAATTTAATCCCCTAGAGCTTCTCAAACAGAAGTTCAGATATCCTTTCCCAACTCTAAAAAATCCACATGCTGAACAGCTTCAGGAGGTTACTGAAAATCAATGGATTGATGGAGAATATCTATGGCTCTATGAAAACAATCCTGATGTACGTAAAAAATACAAAAAGACTAAGACGGCACATATTGCTGCACAATGGTTTCCAACAGCTTCTGCTGAACGATTCAGGCCAATCTGCAGGTTAATGCTATGGACTTTGTACAATGATGATTTGTATGAGGAATGTGCTCCCGAAGATATAGATTTCATACATGCCCAGTCGATCGCGATATTGAACGGAGGTATTACTGCTGAGCAATCTGGAATACCTCTTGGTCCTATGTTGGCGTCACTAAAACAGGAATTACAGCAGTTTATTCCACAAGAGTCAATGCATCGTTTTACCCAGATGATCAGCAAATACTTTAACGGACTTAAAAAGGAGCAAGAATACAAAAAAAATAAAATGTTCCCAACAATAGCAGAATGTATCGTACTAAGGGAGGATTCCATCTGTTTGTATCCTTTCCTGCAGCTTACTGAAGTTGAAACTGGAGTTATTCTGCCTCCTGAGATTCATGATCATCCCGTGCTCCGCCGCCTGCAAGCGTTAGCTTGTCATTTGGTAACTTTTTTCAATGAAGTGCAGTCTGTTGTGAAAGATGAGGCTACAGGAAGTATTTACTATAACATTGTAAAAGTAATCCAGAATGAATATCATGTCTCATTAGAAGAGGCATGTCTGGAAGATTTGAGACTTCATAATGAAGACCTGAAAGAGTTTATAACACTGCAGGCATCACTTCCGGATTTTGGGATATGGCATGAAGCTGTGGTTAACTGGGTTCATTATATGAGCATGGTACTGAGTGGCTGGAAAAATATATCCACCCAACTTGACCGTTACAACAGAACTGAATTTCCGAGTGCTTCAGAATTAAAAGAAACCCTGGAACAGAATCAAATTCAATAAAAATTTGAATGCTCAGGATCGTATTTATTTAAGGATAAAGAATTTTAAAATATAAATCAAATGACAGCAGAACAATTTAATAGTGCAGATTATTTACCACAAGGATTTTACCCATGGCCAGATCTTATTAACCCACATGCTGAACAAATGGGGAAAGATATGGATGCTTGGATTGATAATGATTATACTTTTTTGACAGAAAAACAACGGAAAATTTATAAAAAAATGGAATTGCATATGTGTACTGCACGTATGTGGCCACATTTAACCTATGAACAAGCTATTCCATGCAATAGGTTTATGCTTCAGTATGTGGCTCTTGATGATCAGATAGAACACTCGTCCCTCGAGGAGATTCAGCAGTTACGGATTCGTTGTACTGATATTTTGAGAGGTGCTTCACCCAGCCCGGAGGAAAATGCTCTTTATCATCATATAGCATTGATTCGTGATGAATTTCGTGCGCTGATGCCTGATATGTGGATGGAACGTTTTATCTACTATTTCTATCAATCCTTCAGATATGGAATAGAACTGGAATACCCTTATAAAATAGCAAACCGCCCACCATCACTGAATCTTTATAAGACCATTAGGGAATATTCTGTTCTAATGCGTCCTTATTTGATTTTTGGTGAGATTGAATCAGGGCTTGTCTTGCCAGAGCATATTTTTGAACATATAGTTGTACAAAAGATGATTTCCCATATGACTTTGGTTGTTGCCTGGCAAAATGACCTTCATTCTCTGCCCAAAGAAATGGCGAAAGGAACAGAAGTTTTTAATCTGGTTTTTGTATTGCAGCAGGAATATAATCTTTCGTTGGAGGATGCTTGTGCAGAGGCTTTACGTATTCATAATGAAGAATTGGCAAATTTGATGGCTTTACATGCAGAGTATCGGGAGTTTGGTGAATATCAGGAATACGTTGATAAGTTTGTTTTTTATGCTGGAGTTGGGCTTCAGGGAGTTAATACTTTTTATCTGGAAACAAATAGATATAAACATGGAGGAGTAGGTTTTGCGTGGCCTGAGGATAATCATGCCACAAATAAGAACCTATAGTTTATTGGGTGGCTTTTATTCATGTATCTTTATTTAAATATAAATTTATACTGTTGAGCTTATATGGCAAAGCCATTATTCTTCTTCTCAACTTGGTACTTTATCTATCTTGGACGTGCTGTTGATACTGTAGTTCATGAGCATCATGCAATACAGATTGCTATAAGTCTTGAGGAGAAAATAGAGGTGCTTTTATGGTTCTTCCGGTCAGATTACTTATGATACCATTTCTTTTTCAGGAATACACTTGCTTTTACAAGAAATATTAACACCGGAACTTCTACCAAAGGACCAATCACTCCTACAAATGCCTGTGCTGAATGAATACCGAAGACGGAGATCGCAACAGCAATGGCCAGTTCAAAATTGTTTCCTGTAGCTGTAAAGGCAATAGATGCATTTTTATCATAAGGAATTTTTAATGATTTGTTGATGATAAAGCTCACGAAAAACATAAGAATAAAATAGATCACCAAAGGGATTGATACTTTAATTACATCCATTGGAAGCTCCAGTATTTTTGAACCTTTCAGGCTGAACATCAATACAATGGTAAATAATAAAGCGTACAGTGTAACGGGTGATATTTTAGGAATGAATTTTCTGTTGTACCATTCCGTTCCTTTAGATTTTATCAGGAAATAACGACTGAGAAAGCCTGCCAGAAAAGGAATTCCAAGGTAAATCAGTACACTTTCTGTAATATCTTTCACAGAAACATTTACATTAAAACTGGCCAGACCTAACTGATTGGGAAGCACATTAATAAACAGCCAAACCATAAAACTGTACGTAAATACCTGAAAGATGCTGTTTAAGGCAACCAGTAAAGCCGCATATTCTCTGTTCCCTTTAGCAAGATCATTCCAGACAATTACCATGGCAATACATCTTGCGAGCCCGATCAGTATCAGCCCTGACATATAATCAGGTTCGTGTCTTAGAAAAAGAATCGCCAGTCCGAACATCAAAACCGGACCAATGATCCAGTTGAGGAATAAGGAGACTCCAATTGCTTTTTTATCCTTAAATACCAATGGCAGAAGTGAGTAATCAACCTTTGCCAATGGGGGATACATCATAAGAATAAGGCCTATTGCCAGAGGAATATTGGTAGTTCCTACAGACTGTGAATTGATGATATTAGGAATAACCGGAAACAAATGTCCCAAAGCAATTCCAATACCCATGGCAAGAAATATCCATAACGTAAGATAACGATCCAGAAACTTTAATCTTGGCTGCATAATTATTTTTTGATTTTTGAAAAAACATAGAACATTTCTTCTGCTATTTGTAGGCTTCTTTCAGTATATATTGCTTCCTGCTCCGGGGTATTGTCTGAAACCTTTGGATCTTCAAAGGTAATGGGGATTCTTTTTTCTGCCCCGGCAATAAACGGACATCCTCCATCAGCCTGTGAACAAGTCATAATGGCTGCAAATCCTGATACAGGGTTGAAATGGCTGTCATATTTCTTGGAAAAACCAATGATAGGAAGATGGTTGTCATCGTATTTTATAGCATACACGGGATTAGCCGTATCGGCAATACTAAAGACTGTAAAACCCTGCTTCGCTAAGACTTCTGCAATCTTGGGAAATACGGCTGTTGTCTCCGTTCCCCCGGAATAACAGTTAACTTTCGGAATCGTAAAGAAAGTGGCTGCGGCCTGTGCCCAGACCTGTGCCAAATGGCTGCGGCGGGAATTATGGGTGCAGATAAAATTCAGATTGATTTCTTTGCCATCATCTACCTTTTGCTGGATAAAACTGATGAGTGGTTCCAGAGTTTCTTTTCTATCAGTCTCTATATTTTCCCATTGTAAAGACTGAACTGTATTTGATAATTCTTGGTACATAGTATTATATAATGATCAATTAGCAGCAGCCTGATGCCGGATTGCATGCTGATGTTGAGGTTACAGATAATTCAGACAGGTTTTTCTTTGGTTTTTCCGAAGGAATGCCACAGGCTTCCTGTGCAAGGCAGGCTGTAGTCTTGTTCTTAAGGACAAAGTTTTTCCCGTTAAATTCCAAATCATACTTACCAATGGTTTCCCCTTGATATTCTACTTCAATTTCTGAATCTTCTATTCCCAGTTTTTCTTCAGAAAGCTGAATGATATGAAGCAGTTTCCCCGGTTTCAGACGATGTTCATAATCATCCGCATTCCATAGCTGGAAGTTGACCACTCTTTCACTTCTGATTACACCGCCGCAATCAATGAATTTTTTGATAATCTGACCTACTTCCGTTACATGGAAATGCTCAGGGACAAACGTTCCGTTTTCCAATTGAAATTCAACATTTTCCAATGACGGCAGAATTTCTTTGATTTCTGATAGTCTCATAATAGATTAAAATTTAGTGAATAATTATTTTAAATTGTTATATTGCAATATTACGATATATTAGATGAAAAAAATGCTTTAGCAGCATTGTTTTATAGTAACATCCTGATTAAAAAACAGATTGAATTCATTTTGAAACTGTTTCCAGGTATTTTCATTGATGCAGTAGCATACCGACTTTCCTTCAATTGAACCTTTGATAATACCGATATTTTTCAATTCTTTTAAATGTTGGGAAATGGTAGCTTGCGCAAGACCAAGTTCTTCAACAAGGTCGTTACCTATACATGCTTTCTGATTAATGATATGCTGTAAAATAGCTATCCTTGCAGGGTGACCCAACACTTTAAGTAAAGAAGCCAGCTTGTTTTGCTCTTCAGTATAAATGTCTGTTTTAGTTACTCCCATTACCTTTATTTTTATATTGCAATATTACGATGTTAAATTAATATAACAATAAAAAAACTTTCTAATTTTAAAGAGTTTGAATTAAAATATTGAATGTCAAATATTTAAATTATATATGTTTAATGATTGCAGAAAAAAAGATGAAGCCGAAATGAGCTTCATCTTTTGATTGATAATTAGGGTAAACTAATTTTTTTACCTTGTTCAGGGAAAATATAATTTACGTTTAGGGGATTGTTTTTCAATAATTCCTTTTTGATAAGTTCTGGATTATCACCTGTAGGTTTTCTATGGGTAACGACAATATTGAGCCCTTCAAGATTGTTCTGACCTGTTTTTTCTTTCAGCTTACTTAATTCTTCAACCAGAAGATTAGGAGTAAGGTGGCCAAACAGAAGATGCTCTGGCTGGCTGTTAGGAAATGAAACTTCAATTAATATGGTATTCAGTTTTCTTTTTTTAACAAGAGGAGCAATGGTATTCCAAAGATGATCCAGACGGTCAGATTTTTCAATGCGGTCTGCACCTGTATCACCCAGATACAGTAAATAGTGTTCATCTCTTCTTACCAATGCCGCACTGCTTTTATAAGGGTTTACATGGCTCAGTTCATAACCTGTGATAAAGAAAGGTGTTTTAGGTGCAGGGATTTCAGCGCCTTCCTGAAGTTCATTATAATGGTATTTTCCAAGGATAGGTTTTTGTCCCTGATCCGCAAAATTGATCCAGGTATCTGTGATGAAGTAATGATTCTGTAAAATCTGAATCACAGGTGCTATAGCAAAAATATCCTTTTTGGAGTCGGCCGGGGAATTGATGATCAGTCCTGATAAATGATCCAGATGACCATGCGACACAAAATATCCTTTTATCTGATCTTTTAACACTGTTTCCGCTGATCCTTCAAGACTTTTTAATTGAATTGCTTTCCGTATTCCGGCATTTACGGTACCGGCATCAAGACATAGAAATGCATTGTCTTTCGGTGCTCCTACCAGATAGGCTGATAAATTATCTTCCTGCTCACCGCCATATATCCCTAAAGGAATAACATCAAAATTTTGTGCCTGACAAACAATATTCAGAAGTAGGGCTAATAAAGAAACTGCTGTTTTTTTCATAATACTTACAATAGAAAACCACCTTATAACAAGATGGTCAGACAAATTTACGCTATTTTTGGGGACTGGCATTCTTTATCAGGAAAGCCTGCTGATTTTCAGCAGGCTTTATTTTTAATCGTATTTATTGGGGCTGTTGCTGGGTTACGCAGTGTACCATTCCGCCATTGGCAAATAAATTACGGCAGTCTATTCCCACTACCTGTTTGCCAGGATACAGCTGCTGAATAATGTTATTGGCCACAGCATCATTGGGGTCGTTGTAATTAGGTACCAATACGCGGTTATTTGCGATATAATAATTAATATAAGAAGCACGGCCTACATTTTTTCCATAGGTTGTTATTACATCATTTCTTGTGAGGGGTACTTTTACAAAATGATAAGCAGATCCGCTTTTTGTGGTAGCATCATATAGCTTATTAATATCACCATCCGGAACCTGCCAGTATTTAAGATCATCAGGATTCATAGTGATAATCGTGGATGAATTGGCAAATCTTGCGAAACCATCAATGTGCATATCTGTGATATCAAGACCGGCTTTTCCATTCAGCCAGATAAATTTGGTTACCCCCAGATTTTTAGTAAATATGGCTTCTGCTTCCTGTTGGGTCATTCCCGGATTTCTGTTATTATTCAGGATAGAACTTTTACAAGCCATCAAGACTCCGTTTCCGTCAATTTCCACACTTCCGCCTTCATTAATCATCACTGAGTTAAGATTGATTTTTGGAATATTGGTATCGGTAGCTATTTTGGAAGGAATGGTGTTGCATTTGCTGTAATCGGCTTTATTACCCCAGCCGTTAAATCCCCAATCCTGAATAAATAACTGTCCGTTTTGATCCTTCACATAGATAGGACCGTTATCTCTTACCCAGAAATCATCTGTCTGATAAAGCTTGAAATTAATATGGGTAAGCGGAACTCCGGCATTGTTTAACAGGGCTGTAATACGATCCTTTTCTACACCGTCATAAGCAATGATGTGAACTTTTTCACTTTGTACCAGTTCTTTGGCCATCGCTACCCATGTTGCATCCAGTCTGTTACGGTAAGTAGTTCCATATTGATACTGATGGGGCCATTGAAGCCAAGTTCCTTCGTGTGTTGCCGATTCTTCCGGCATTTTGTAAAGAGCTGCCACGGGGTTCACCGTATCTGGATTCTCTACTGTATCTGTCTGTGAACAGGAAAGTAAAAGGGCAGGCAAGAGCAGGGACAAGATTTTCTTTTTTTGCATAATTGATCTATTTTTAACAGGGCAAAATTAGATCGATAAAAGCTGTAAAAGTTGTCCCAAATTGACAACTTACTTCAGGGGCAATAAAATATAAGTCAGCTGTTTTTCCTGGTCCTCTTCATTTTCAGCATGCCTTTCATATTTTTCGATAATAGGAGTGTGGGTGAATTCAAGACCTGAATTAAAAATCCAGCGGGAATAGATTTTGGTATAGGTTTCATCAATTGTGTCATAGCTGCCTGCGTGGGTGAAGCGGGCATATTTTCCTCCCAATATTGTTTTTGAAGGAAGCTTTTTTTGGGCAGACTGTACGGAAGAACATGCATCATACCGACAGTTGATTTCAGTGGTAATCAATGGTTCATCTGCGATGACTCCAAAATAAGCTGTCCCGGAATCAGGAAACTCATTTTCCATAAATTTTTCCCACAGAACTTCAATTTCTTCATTGTTGTAATAGGTGTTAATACTCTGATAATATACCTGCATGGGTTTCAAAAATACAATTTCGGGCTCCAGCAAAATATCTGATGTGACCGGAATGATGGCGTCTCCACAAAGGAGCTGTTCTTTACTTTGTCTTGCTGCTTTGGGTGAAATCCCAAAATGTTGTTTAAAAGCTTTGGAAAAAGAAGCGATATTGGCGAAACCTACTTCAATAGCAATGGAGGTAAGGTTTTCCTGAGTATAAAGAATCCGTTTATAGGCATTTTCTACTTTTAATCTTTGCTGGAAAGCTCCAATGGTTTCCCCACAACTGTACTTAAAAATGCGCTGGATATTTCGGTAGGAGTAATGGGAAATATCTTCCAGTTCTTTTACAGAGACGGGCTGATCGTAGTTCTTTTCCATGAAATTGATAATTCTGTAAATACAATTCAGGTTGTCTTCCATAAGCTTTGAAATTTTCAGAAATAAATTACAAATAAAAGAAATAAAAAAATGTCTCAGCAATGTTGTATTTTAGCTTTCGGTAAAACCATAATTTTTGCCATTTTAAAAACCCAAAAACAACCCAAAAACTTGAAATAAACCATGGAAAAAGAATTATCACAATTAACCGACCATGAATTATTAGAAAAGAAAAAAGAAATCAAATCCAATAACATTCTCAATGCTGTACTTCTGGGAGTAATGGTTGGTATTTCTATTTATAGTACCATAACGGGCGGTTTCGGATTTCTGACTGTTTTGCCATTATTTTTTGTAGGTTCTATTGTGAGCCGCTGGAATAAAAATAAGAAACAATTAGAAGAAGAATTAAACTCCAGAAACCTGAAATAAATGCACGGGTTTAACAGACAAACAGAAGCGGGAGCAGTAGCTTATTTCCGTTACTGTATAAAAAACGGAGATGCTGTAGGTGCATTAAGCTGTTTTCATCCCGAAGCGGTCTATATAGATAGGGATGGGAGAGAGCTGAGAGGGCTTGATCAGATCGCATTGGCAATGAATGAGATTTGCCGTTTACAACTGGATATTCAGGGTGAAACTCCCCATGTAACCGTTGTGAATGATCTTGCCATGTGGCTAGACCATTGGGAAATGACCGGAAAAGCTCCGGACGGGCATCTGATTGAAATGAAAGGCCATACTTCCTGTATCATGAAAAGAAATGAAGACGGAGAATGGCTGTGGCTGGTTGATAATCCTTTTGGTGCTGCTATACTTAAAAATGATAATATGGTGTAAAGAAAAAATAAAAAACCTTCAGATCAGTTCTGAAGGTTTTTATATTTAATCTATCGAATATTGATTTTAATTACGCAAAAACTGGCCAATTCCCGGCGAATCAAAAGTAAAGACATTTTGATTTTCAGATTTATCAATTTTGTTGCTGATGGTTAATGCCCATAGCACCAATTCTTTACAGAAATTCTGATCTTCAGCGTTGAGTTCAGAGGTATTTTCTTCCACTACCGCTGTCAGAGGAGCTATCTTATCAAGCTTAGCATAAAATTCTTCATCTGTATCGTTGTAATTAAGTTCTAAATGGTTTTTATTGAACCATCTGATCAGATCGGTATAAGGTGTTTTGATGCCTTCTTTTTCCAGTTTGGAAATACGGGGGAATATACTTTCAAATTGAGTCATGACTGCTTTGTCAATCAGAATTTTGGCTACGTAATCAGCTCCTTCCTGTTCTCCTTCATATACCAGTTCAATTTTTCCTGTAATAGACGGAATGATAGACATGAAGTCGAGCAGCCGGATGGTGGTTTTCTCTGCTCCGGATTCAATCAGACGTAATTTGGCGGCTGCAACTAAGTTTTCCATTGCACTGATCGTCAAACGGGCACTTACACCGCTTTTTGCATCTACATATTCACTGATTCGGGCTGCAAAAGCTACTTCTTCCAAAAGATCTTTCGCCAGATCAGGAATCTGTATCTGTGCTTTATCTTCAGCAGAGATCAGGGCTTCCTGCTCGGTAATCTGTCGGGCAAGAGCAATTGTTTTTGGATAATGGGTGAAAATCTGCGATCCGATTCTGTCTTTCAATGGAGTTACAATACTTCCTCTGTTGGTATAATCTTCCGGATTGGCTGTAAAAACAAATTGAATATCAAGAGGCATTCTCAGCTGGAATCCCCGGATCTGAATATCTCCTTCCTGTAAAATATTAAACAGGGAAACCTGGATTCGGGCCTGTAAATCAGGCAATTCATTTAAAACAAATATGGAACGGTTAGCACGGGGAATCATTCCGTAATGGAGAACACGTTCATCAGAATAAGGAAGTTTTAAAGTGGCCGCTTTGATAGGGTCTATATCACCGATTAAATCAGCCACATTCACATCCGGAGTGGCCAGTTTTTCATAGAAACGTTGAGAGCGGTGTACCCAGGAAATAGGAGTTTCATCACCCAATTCATCAATGAGGTCTTTGGCAAATTTTGAAATGGGATGAAACGGGCTGTCGTTGATTTCGGAACCTTTTACAACAGGCATATATTCATCAAGCAGATTAACCATACTTCTTGCAATTCTGGTTTTTGCCTGGCCGCGCAGTCCAAGTAAATTGATGTGGTGCCCGGCAAGAATTGCTTTTTTCAATTGGGGAACCACGGTGTCTTCATAGCCCCAAAGTCCTTCGAATACTGGTTCTTTAGCTTTAATCCTGGCAATTAAGTTGGCCTGAATTTCCTCATTAATTGTTTTATGGGTATAACCGGAGTCTTTTAATTCTTTAAATGTGATATCGTTTTTCATTTCTTGTAATACTTTATCGGGTAAGATTTTATTTTAATGCTTTAAAGTCTGAAATCTGACCTTTAAATTCTTCTTATTCTGTTTTTTTCGTAATCTTCAAAAATCATTTGTCCTAAACCTGAAAGCCCTGTCAGGAAAGCTTTTCCTTTGTTCTGAGCGGTAAACTCTTCTACAAACTGTCGCAGATAAGGATCCTGAGCAATCATAAAAGTAGTGATGGGTATTTTCAGTTTTCTGGCTTGTGCTGCTCTGTTGAAGCATTGGTTAACAATTTTTTCATCCAAACCAAAACTATTCATATAAAACTCTCCACTGGGAAGCTGAATGCAACTTGGCTTTCCATCGGTGATCATAAAAATCTGTTTATTGGTATTTCTTTTTCTGCGGAGAATATCCATTGCCAGCTCCAGACCTGCTACCGTATTGGTATGATAAGGACCTACTTTTAAATAGGGAAGGTCTTTGATTTTGATAGGCCATGCTTCATTTCCAAAAACAATGATGTCGATAGAATCTTTGGGATATTTTCGTTTAATCAGTTCCACAAGTGCCATGGCTACTTTTTTCGCCGGAGTAATACGGTCTTCACCGTATAGAATCATGGAGTGGCTGATGTCTATCATCAGAACGGTACTCATCTGTGCCTTGTGTTTCGTTTCTTCTACGATAAGGTCTTCCTCTGTCAGGCGCAGGTCTGAAATTCCGTTATTGATCTGTGCATTCTTTAAGCTTTCAGTCATATTCACTGCTGCAAGATCATCTCCGTATTGGAAGGAGCGGTTTTCGCCATCTCTTTCATCTCCGATTCCTGTTTTGCTGGTGCGGTGATTTCCTGCTCCGTTTTTCTTCAGCTTTCCAAAAATCTGGTCTAAGGCATACTCACGAAGGGCTGCTTCCAGTTTAGGCGTTAATATATTTTTACCTTTTCCACTTCCTGTATTGCCTTCTTCAGGATCTTCTTCTCTGATATAACCTCTTTTTTTCAAATCTTCTTCAAAATCCTGAAGGGTATATTCTTCATTGAAGATATCATATTCTTTATCAAGCATATCAAGCCACTCGAAAGCTTCCTCTATATCTCCGGAGGTATGGGTGAGCAAATCTTTGAAAACATCAAAGACCCGGTCAAAATGTGATAATTCCTCCGGTACATGCTTGCTGAATATAAAGCCTTTATGAGGATTAAAATTTTTATCTGTCATAAGATGATGAGCTGTTTTGCTGTTATTGGGTTTTGAATAGTTCTGATAATCCAAAAATTATCAGGAGTATTCTTTATTTCGTTTCAAACTGAAAAGTTAGGAAAATATCACTTCAAGATTCCCTTTGATAAATAGAAAAAACTAATGGTAGTGATATGGAATAAGAATATAATGTTCATCAGATTATATAGATTAAAAATCAGAAAAATTCTACTGTCTAGAATGCGATAAAGCTCCGAAATACTCCGGAGCTTTATCTATACACATCATCTTACTATTATGTATTCAAGATTACCATCCTAAATAATAATCAGGATCCAGCCAGTACGGCCAGTCTAATTTATAATGGGTCTGAAGCATTTTTTCCGCTTCACAGAAAGCACCTTCCACCCATCCTTGTTGGTCAGAATAAGCTTCTCCGATAATATGAATCTGCTCATCTATCAGCGGTTTTCTCATATAGGGCATGACATCTTTCACAGAGAAACCTGCTTTCCATGCATGATATCCAGCGCCGTAAGGATCATCGGTCCAGTCTCTGAAATAGGTTATATAAGGCTGTGGGATATCTATACCATGGACTTCTTTCAGCTGGTTGATCAATTCGTTGACCATAAATTCTGTGGCCTGAACGTCATCAAATTTGTGTAATTCTTCCATGGATGTAGACTTGTTAGCTCTAACTTTGAACAGAACTTTGTCATCAGAAAGCGCTTTCCAGAATGTTTCTGTTTCCATATCACCGTAGCTTCCCAGCAACATTGAATTGTTGTTTTCAGGATCAGTACCGAAATAATAACATTGTCTCATCGGTAAATCTGTAATGGAGTGCCCGGAATCAATTCCCAGCTCTTTCCACCATGGGCGCTCGAAACCCATCAGGATTTTAAAGGCAGGTTCCATAATGATAGAACGGATATTTTCATTCAGTTTCTGATGTCTGTTAGCATCGAAAAAGAAGTTATTCTGATCCAACAGTTCAAGAGATTTTCTTGGCATACCCAATACTATTGAATTGGCATACACTTTCCACGTTGTATTGCTTTGAATATTCAGGAAAGTAAGTTCATATTTATGAGTGGATATTAAATGATGGTCTTTGGTGAAAGTAATCAGTTTATTTTCAGACCAGATGCGTGTTCCTTCATATTCCATATAAGCATTGGCAATTGCATAAGCGATGCTGTCGTAGCCTTCTTCAATCGTTTTGTAAGTAGTATTGGCAGAAAAATCTCCTACCATATACGGAAATGCCTCTGCGGAATTCCAGTTGATGGTATTGGAATAGTATCCTCCGGCATTCGCTAAGAATTCATATCCTTCCTGAGAAACCTGATCTTTGATTAAGTTCCAGAAACCAATATCATTTACCAGACGCTTGTCATAAGGAGAACCTGGGAAATTGTAAACCATTCTTGGTTTGATGGCATCCCAATCCCTGCTGGTCAGCTTGAAAGTATAATCATAACCGTTAGGATCTTCAATGATTAATTCTTTATAGTTTTCTACTACCCACGGATCCGACATTAAAACATTGTAAATGATTTTATTGAATAGCTGGTCAGAGCTTAAACCTTCGTCATTTTTATTCAGAAAATAACGGGTAATCAGTTTGTTGCCCTGATCTTGCTTTTCCGTCCATGCATTTTGTTTGAAACGTTCTTTTCTGATATACATGAAGAGTTCTTCCGGTTTACCCATAGGAAAGAGAACAGGAGTCATCTTATCCTTTAATACGGGTATTCTTTTGCTCGGATCCTCTTTCAGTGGATAACCTTCTATTAATGTGGTCACAATCTCCTGAGAAGTCAGATAACGCATCCCTCCGAGTTCACCCCAGAAATTCATTCCCGGCATGATTACGGATTCAAGTCTTCCACCTAACCTGTTACTCATGTCGAAGATCTGTACCTCATGACCTTTGTACTTATTGTCTGTTACCAAACGAAAAGCAGTATATAATCCGGAAGTTCCGGCACCGATAATGGCTACTTCTACTTTCAGATCGGGCTGCATTCCCTGATACAGCGGGGTATCTTTATTAACGTTTTTTTGATTCATGGTTCTATAATTTTAAAGTGCTAAGAAATATTTATATCCTAATCGGAATGGAGTAATATCAAAATCAGTATGTCCGTCTAATGCAAGATCCGACATAATTTTACCTAAGAATGGAGTGAATTTGGCAGCCCATCCGGTGGCATATACCACAATATTTTTATGGTTGGGAACATAAGGTGGTGCAAAATCAATCAGCAGTTCTTTATTGGGAATTGTACTTAAAGCGATAAGACATGTTGAAGTATATTCCGGTTCAATACTTAGCCCGGTCATATGGCTTTGTACCCATTCAGAAGTGTAAGCCAGCTCCTGGGGATTTGGAATTAACGTTCTGTCACTTGGTTCTTCCAAAGGTTTGATGACAAAATCCGGGGCTACGCGGATGTATTCCGGATGATCCCATTCCACAGATGGGAAACCATAAAACTGGTTGCCGTTATCTCCTGTTGCATTCTGGAATACAAACCAGGTTGGGTATTGTATCGCAGGATCAGTCTTTTTAAAATAAGCAGAAGACATATTCCAGTAAGTGGCTTCTATTTTAAAATCAAGCAGGTTGATAACGCTGTTGATATAAGGTCCGGGAATGATAGCCAGTTTTTTGGCGATATAAACTCCGTTGGGCGTGGTAAGCTCAAAAAGATCACCGTTTTGTTTGATCTCCAGCACCGGAGAATTTTCTCTAAGTTCAACGGTTTCTTCCTTTTGGCAAAGACCTAAAAGAGTTTCAATGGTTGCTTTAAAATTAATGCTGGCACCATCCGGCTGAAACAAGCCTGTATAATTATCCGGAAGGTTTTTGAAATGATATTGTTCTTCAATTTCCTTTGACGTTAACGTGGTATACGGAACCCCTAATGCTTTTAAAGCTTTTTCAGCTTCAGCAATATTTCCTTCTGTAGAATGTACTTCCGGATCACCAAACCAGAGTGTTCCTACTTTATCAAGCAATTGCGTATCCGTCTTTTTTTGCAGTTCATCCCAATAAGGCAATGCATCCAAAGCCATTTGTACCATATATTCATCCGGATAAGGAATCCGGAACTGGCGTGATACTCCTGCAGAACTGCCGAGCTGATTCACAAAAGTGTACTGTTCCAATACTAATGTTTTTGCCTGGCGCTGGCCAAGATGATAAGCCGTAGCCAGCCCTATTGCTCCTCCGCCAATGACGATTACGTCGTAGTTTTCTGTAATCATAGGTTATTTGTTTTATTTTTTATAATCGTATTGAAGAGAACAGAGAACGTAAAGGCATCAATAGGAAGGAATGTACCACTATTACTGATCTTCAAAACGCTCTGAGTTCTATCTGCTACGATAGATTAGGTATAGAGACGAATCTGCCGGTACATGTGCATATTCTGGTTTTCCATTGAATATTGTCACTATTAATAAGCATTTCAAAGTAACAAAGAAGAGGGTATATGTTTTTAGAGTGTAAATGACCAAATGTGGTATGTAGTAGAAATACTTAATGGTAAAAAAATAGAAATTCTAACCCTTCAAAATCACTGAAATGATGAGTAGCCGTCTATTGATTTTTTCACACGTTATTGATTATATATTATTCGCCAGATATAATAAAACAGGCAGATGCAGAATATTTTAGAGCACCCCAACTTTTGCAATTGATCTAAAAAAATAGATTTACGCAGATAAAACTGAGTATTTATATGGCGTTTTGATAGAGAAAAAAATTAAATTCTGTGAGTTTTATCAAATATTCATTATTATAAGAAGACAAAAATTACTTTAACTTTGCCAATTGGATGATATACAGCTATTATGAAATTGTTGAAAATAATGGTATATTGTTAAAGGCTAATATCTAATGGACTTATGTAGTCAGGAAATTAATTTAACTGATAAACAAATATGAAATATAAATTCTTAAATTTTAAATTGAGAAAACTTGTTCATTACTCATTGATCTTTTGTATTTTACTGATACAGGTCATTATCGCCATATTTTTTTATAACGAATTTGTTAACGGGAAAAAGCTGAAATTTATTAAAGATCAGCTGGAGGAAAGCCGTGCATTGGGAGGATTGACAGATAATTCGAGGAAAGATTTTCTGGATGCCCAGGAACATCTTCAGAAATATATGGCGACTCAGGATAACGGAGAATTACAGTTATATTTCCAGTCGTTGAGAAAACTTAAAACGAATTTTGATAAAATTGGGGAATATGAAAATACGAGTCCCAGGCTGAAAAAGACATTGTCTCTTCATCGTCAGGATACAGTGAAGACTGCAAAACTGAAAACATTAATAGATTCGGTATACCAGACTTCTCTGAATCCGCCTCAAAATATTGAAGATAAACAGTATGAACCCGCCAAGTACAAAAATGATTTTGAAGATTTGAAAATTCAAACCCGTACCTACGCCGATACCATTAAAAAGAAAGGCTTTTTCGGACGTTTAAAAGACGCTGTAACAGGGAAAGTGGATGTTCAGAAAGAAAGTACGGTAATCACAATGACCAACAATAAAACGCTGGATCTTTCTCAGGTTAAATCCAAAATGGACAACACCATAAAGTCTATGGATAAGCATTATGCTGCTGAAGTAAAGAAGGTCCAGATGCTTGCCGTTCAAAATCAGAAAAATAACCTGCAGTTTTACAGCAATTTCAGTAAACTTCTGGTGTATAGCAACAGCTTAATAGAAGTGTACGAAAATGCCATCAGGGATTTTAAATCCCAACTGGAAAAAGAATACAATGAACAGAGTTCCAATAATAACAAGATCAGAAGCTATCTGGTATTGGGATTGATGATTCTGATGTTTATTGTATCCATTCTGATCATGTACTTTACAAGAGTAGCATTTATCTATGAACAAAAGCTTAATGCTGCGAATAAAGAGATTAAAAAGAACCTTAATTTTAAAAACAGGATTCTGGGAATGCTGAGCCATGATCTGAGGTCTCCGTTAAAAATTATCAATATTTTCATAGATAAAATCCACAGAACGACGGAAGATGAAACGATAAAGGATTATCTTAAATCGATCAAATTTACCAATAGTACATTGCTTCTGCAGTCTAATCAGATCTTAGAATACACCAAAAATGAAAATGCTGAAAAAGAACTTATACCCTCAGTTTTCAATCTTAAAGATGAGATCAGTTCTATTGTAAAAGTGATTACTCCTTATCTGGAAACGAGAAATAACAGGTTTGTGGTAACAGACAGAATTCCTGAGAATCTGAATGTATTTTCGGATAACATCAGAATCAATCAGATTTTTATGAATATTCTCGGAAATGCCAACAAGTTTACAGAAAACGGACAGATTGATCTGGTGATGGCTACCGAATCTATTGGAGAAAATAAAATTTCCCTGATCACAACGGTAGGAGATACCGGAGTAGGAATATCAGAATCGGATCTTGGTAAAATTTTTGATCCTTATTATCAGGGAATGGTGTCTGATGAGGTGGATAATCTGGGAGCAGGACTTGGACTTAATCTGGTCAAAGAAATTGTTGAACTTTTCGATGGTGATATATCAGTTGAAAGTAAACTGCACAAAGGAACGAAAGTGACATTCAGGATCAATTTAAATAGTAATAAAAATGGAAACACCAATTCAAAATAAAGAGATTATTTTCCTGCTTGCAGACGATCACAGCATTGTACGTCAGGGAATGGAAATTGTAATCAGTGATATTGTTCCTCACGCTAAGATTTATCAGACTTCATCCTTACATCAGGTATTGGAGATGATAGAGTCAAAAGGAGTAGAAATGGCCGTTATTGATGCTCATTTCCCGGATGGAAACAGTCTTCATATTTTACCTCAGATGAAAAGTGTAAATCCAGATCTTAAAATTTTGATTTTTACAGGACTTGAAGAGGAACTGCATGGCCTTAAATTTATCAAAGCCGGTGCTAACGGCTATCTGAGTAAGCTGAGTGAAGAGGAAGAGGTAAGAGAAGCGATTACAGCCTTTATTGAGAAAGGGGAATATTTCTCTGATCTTTTAAGGGATCTATTGGTACAGTTTGTTTACAATCCGGATCTGATAAGTCCACTCAACAGTTTAACCAAAAGAGAACTTCAGATTGCAGAACTTTATGCTGAAGGATATGGAAACCTGGAAATTTCAAACAGCCTGAATATCAAACAAAATACAGTAAGCACCATCAAAAAAAATATCTTTGAAAAACTAAAGATTGAAAATATGGTTGAGCTTGTTGACCTTGTCAAAACCCATCATAAGCTATAGTGTTTTAAGGTGTTATTCACTTCTTATTGTCAGAAAATAATATTTCATCGATAAATATCTATAAGTCGATCGACATGTATCGATGGGGTTTATAGAAGATTTTATGTTGTAATGTTGTTCCTTTGTACTATGAAATTTAAGTAATGAAAAAAGCAACTGAGAAATGCTCTTCAATGAATACAATTTCATACACAAAAAACAACAAATGATGATAGCTATACAAATAATAAACGGATAGTTATAAGAACACAAATGATGAAAATTAATACACACTGATGAAATTAAAAGAAGTGTATGAATAACCTTAAACGGACTTCTTAAAAAAGCCAAATGATCAAAAAAAAACACAAACACATATAGTGAGGTTCAGTTGATAGGTTACATTACAAACAAAAAGGAGGCAGACAGTCTCCTTTTTGTTTTTGAACGAGAAATCATTTTCTCACTTTTTAAATTGAATGTTTGAGTGTTTTTTATCAAATGATAAACAGAATGCTGTCGTCTATCCCTTAGTTTTGTATCAAAAAAAAGATGTCAGGAGAAAAAGACTTATCGGTTTTGATTCAGAATATGGAACCTGTATTGAATACCGGAGAATTTGTGTTTTGTACTGTTGAAACTTTAAACGGAATACCGGATATGGAAAAGATTCTGTTTTTCTTCCGGGAACATGAAGCCATTACCATTGTGCTGAAAAGAACGATAGCCGACGAATGGAAAATGCCCTATAGTTATATTTCTTCATGGATCACGCTCACTATTCATTCCTCTCTGGAAGCCATAGGACTCACCGCAGCTTTTGCCAATGCCTTGAAAAAGGAAAATATCAGCTGCAATGTGGTTGCCGCTTATTTTCATGATCATATTTTTATAGCGAAAGAAGATGCTGAGAAAGCAATGGAAGCCCTTATTGCATTGAAAAAATCTAAAGAGTTTTAAAAACAGTTTTAGGAATTTTAATTTTCACCTTCAAAAATGTCTAATTAACTCATTAAAATGTCCTGTTGATAAAGCTTTTGAGTGTTCTGCCTGTTTTTGTGTTTTATGTTTGCACCATAATCATACAAAAATAAACTACAATGAAAACAATCAGAAAAATCTCAGCCGTAAGCTTATTATGTTTAACTCTTTTTACCGTAGTGACTGTATCCTGCACGGAAGAAAATGAGCCTCCCACGACGACACAGGAGGTACAAAACAGAAACCACCAAACTGCCAGGACCCAATTCATAACGGTTAAAGGAAATGCCATTGCATATCGTGTGCTGGGAAAAGAAGACGGCATTCCATTGGTACTGTTGCCGGGGTTAGGGGGCTCAATGGATGACTGGGATCCTGCAGTGACAGACGGACTGGCAAAAAAGTATAAAGTAATTATCTTTGACAATAAAGGAGTAGCTTCCTCAAAAGGAACAACCCCGAATACTGTTCAGGCGATGGCTGATGATGCCGTAGATTTTATCAAAGCTTTACATTTGCCCCAAGTGAATATCATGGGATTTTCTATGGGAGGATTTGTTGCCCAGAGAATTGTGCTGACCAATCCGTCACTGATCAACAAAGTAATTTTAACAGGAACAGGTCCGCAAGGAGCAATCGGATTATCGAATCTGCCTAATATTATTGCAGGAACAGCCGGATTAAGCCCCGAAGCTTCCTATTTGAAATTTGGATTTACAGAATCTGCTCAAAGTACAGCAGAAGGTAAAGCATCTTTCGCAAGAGTTCAGCTTCGTACTACGGACAGAGATCTTCCATTAAATGATGCAGCTTCCAACGCACAGTTTACGGCAGTTTTGAGCTGGGCTCAACCGAATGCTGATGCTCTTACGGAAATTGAAAAAATCAAAAAGCCGGTATTAATTGTTCATGGTGAAAATGATCTTCCGGTATCGGTTCAGAATGCTAAAAATATGGCTCAGCATTTAGATGATGCAGAACTGGTCATATTTCCGGACTCAGGCCATGCTTCTTTTTATCAGTATCATGATACATTTGTAGCGAAAGCCATTGAATTCCTTGGGAAATAAGGTTGACTTTTAAAAATTAGAACAAAAACCTCGTTGATGAACAGCGAGGTTTTATTTTTTATTGAAGAATGGTTTAGCTGAACTTCTTTACAGCCTCTGCACTTACAGGAGTAAAAAAGTTTATCATATTTCCATCCGGATCACAGAACAGAAGTGATCGGTTTCCCCAGGGCATGGTTGTTGGCTCCTGAATAATTTCAGAAGCTATATTTTTGATTCTTTCATATTCTTCGTCTACATTTTTAACCAGAAATTCGATAATGATTGATTTTGTTCCTGCGAAATCTGTCAGACCCTCCGAAAACATTTTCATCGTTTGGGTACTTCCAATGGCGATGGTAATGGAGTCAGCAGAAAGTTCTGCAAAATCTTCAGTATACCATCGGGCAGATAATCCAATAGCCTGTTCATAAAATTCTACTGCTGCTTTGATGTCTTTACTGATGAGTCTTAATGAGGTAAGTTTCATAAGGTATTTTGTTTGAATTAATTTGAAACAAAGGTAACAGATACTTATGACAACAGGTTGTCAGTAGAGAACTGAGGATTTTAAATGTTCATTTTTAAGAAGATAAAATTAATAGAAATTAGCAATATGAATCAATCGCTTAGAGTCGATGATCTGTATTTTCCTTCCTTCAGATCGGATTAATTTTTCCTGTTTAAAATCATTGATGATGCGGGCCAAAGTTTCTCTGGCAGTTCCCACCATATTGGCAAGATCCACTCGGGAAAGAGAAATAAACACTTCATCATCAGGAGCATCATTTGATGTATACTTATCGTGAAGAATCAGTAAACTGAGAGCCGCTCTTTCCCGTACCGTACGATGAGACAGAACTGCAATAAGATTTGCCATCACACTGAATTCATGACTTAAAGATTTCAGCAGCAGCCTTGAAAGAACGGATGACTGACTTAGAATATCCAGAAAATTGTCTTTTGAAATAAATGAGATAACAGAATTTTCCAGTGTTGAGGTGGTATCTCCATAAGATTCATTGCTCAGAATAGCAGAATACCCGAAAAATTCACCGGAGCTGTAAATGTAAATAATCTGTTCCCTTCCGTCATTATCAACCTTGTATTTCTTTATTTTCCCTTCGTTAAGATAGTAAATGCCATTAGGCTTTGTCCCGTCTGTAAATATAGGTTCATTTTTACGGTAGTTTTTGGTTTTCATCGCTCCTGTAAGAAGATTCTTATCATATTCAGGGAGTTCATCAAAAAGATACTGATTATTAAAAATAAATTTTGAGATCATAATTTTTCTTTACAGGATGTTGAATCTACACTCAGTTTTTAACTTAAATCACATTTTAAGCCGATCTATATCATAAGCTTTTCTTCCTGAACGGATTACTTTTACAAAAGTAATAAAATTGATTCTGAAATAGGTACAGAACAGTTTGAAGCGACCTGTAAAAGCTATTTTTGCTTCATTGGCAGACCCATTGTTTATTACAAAAAAGTAGAATTTTATGGTAAAAAGGATGTAGTAAATCTATATAGAACACTGGATAAATACTTAAGCGGATATGTTTTTCACAGCTGTATGCTGACATTTCTTATTTATTTTTTTACTTATTTATCTTATCCAGCTGTTTTTAAGTTATAAAAGATAGCAGGAGATACCACCCTTACAGAAGTTTAAAATGTTCAGACACAGAGGGAAAAACAGAACTTATTTTCACAATCTCAAACTGGCTTCAGCTCTGTCATTTGTTGCCGGGATCGTGAATATTGTAGGTGTTTTATCTGTTAAGGTACTTACCACTAATATAACGGGCCATTTTGCCTTCTTTTCCGAAGAGATTCTTCTCGATCATTACAGCCAAGCCTTTACTTACTTTATCTTCATTCTATGTTTTCTGGGAGGAGCTTTCTGTTCAAGTTTTATGGTTGAATTTTCGTCCGGGCGCAGAATGTTCCGTCCGCATCTCATTCCTTTGATTACCGAAATTCTGATATTGGGTTTTGTGGGAATAGCAGATGATAAGATACTCGGAATTTCAATATCACCTTATACTATTGCCGGACTTTTGCTTTTTGCCATGGGCGTTCAGAATTCATTGGTGACAAGAGTATCCCAGTCTGTAGTGAGAACCACTCATCTTACGGGATTGTTTACCGATTTGGGAATAGAACTTTCAAAACTGTTTTTTAAGGAGCGGGAAAATGAACAGCGTCAGCTTAAAAAGAATATCACCCTGAAACTGGTCATTATTGCCTGCTTTTTTTCGGGATGTATGATGGGTGGTTTTGTCTATAGTATGATCTATTTAAAAACACTGATTGCAACTGCAGGTTTGCTGTTTTGTGTGGTCAGGTATGATAAACTCCTGTACAGGTATTACGCTTTAAAAAGGAGATTAAGATAGAACAGAGAATAAAAAAAGGATATTCCGTAGTGGAAATATCCTTTTTTACATTTATGGAGTAACAGGCTGGATGACAAAAGTCTCCGTATCTGTTGTATGAGCTGAAAAGTATCCCAAAGCTCCATTGCTGATGTTACTTGGAGGATTGGCCGGAGTAGCGGTTCCGCCATTGCCGCCGGAAATCTGAAGTAAGGCACTGTAATAAGTGAATATATTGGTGTCAATAGACTGCATTTCCACATGGATTTTATCACCTACTACCACTTCATGGTCTCTGCCTTTATTATCGTCATTAGGTAGAATCAAAGGCTGTTGGTTAGGCAATCCGTTGTTTACATTGTCTGAAAAAGTATTCATGTATTTTTTGGGAAGATCATTGATCGTAAAACTAAAAAGATAACGGTTTCCCAGTGGCATTGGATCTGTAAAGAGTGGCAATAGGGTATAAGTAATTTTATCCCCAAATTTAAACGAACTCTGTTTCAATCCATCGAAATAGACTACTTCAGGCATTGTACTTTGAGCAGTATACTGTTTTCCCTCGGCCTGTACCTTCAGGGTATAGGTTCTGCCGGGCTCTCCGGCGAAAGTTGTCGTTTGGTACATACCGTTTCCTGCATACTGAAGGGTTTCGGTTTGTCCCATATCATCACTTAGAATGACCTGAGCTCCCGTGACCGCCGGATATTGATTCGGTTCTGAGAAACTTACTGATTTTGTTATTTTTACCGTATAAGGTCCGGATTGATTGGTTATATTTCCTTCAATAACAATATTCCCGCTTTGATCATTCAGATCCAGATCGATCTCCTTTTCACAAGAGGTTAATGCAAAAAGAGATACTATGATATAAAATGTATTTTTCATGATTTAGAATTTGAAGTTATAAGTGATGTTGGGTACCCAGCGGAATAAAGAGGTCTGCATGGCACGCGTAGTTCCGGGACGGTCTGGATTGTCCTCGAAATTAATAGTGTAAGCATTTTCACGGCCATAAAGATTGTAAATACCGAATGTCCATGAACCACGGAAGCGTTTATTGGAACTTGGTTCATACGTTGCACTCAGATCCATTCTGTGATAGGCCGGCATTCTGTCAGCATTTCTGTTGCTGTACTGGAAGATCGTTTGCCCGTTCAACTCATATTTTCCGGTAGGGAAGGTAACCGCATTCCCTGTGCTATATACAAACAATCCTGAAAAACTCCATTTTGGATTAAGCTGGTAAGTAGCAACAATAGAAAGATCATGAGTCTTATCCATTCTGGCATTATACCACTCATTATTATTGATTCCGTTAATCTTTCTTTCTGTTTTAGAGAGCGTATAGGAAATCCATCCTGTCAGTTTTCCGCTTTTCTTTTTGGCAATAAGTTCCAGACCGTAGGCTCTTCCTTTCCCAAATAACAGTTCACTTTCTACATCGGATCCAGTGTCAAAACCAATCTGAGCCCCATTTTTGAAGTCGATCTGGTTTTTCATGTCTTTATAATAAACTTCAGCATTCAACTCATAATTATTGTTGTTGAAATTCCTGCTGTAGCCCACGCTGATCTGATCTGCAATTTCCGGTTTTACGGTATAGCTGCTTCCTATCCACTGATCGGTAGGATTTCCGCTGTTGCTGTTGCTTAAAAGATGAAGATTCTGGGTATTTCGGGAATATCCTCCTTTTACACTGCTGACTTCGTTGATGCGGTAGTTGGCACTAATACGCGGTTCAATATTCACATATGTTTTCCCGAATTTTCCTTTCTCTAAAAACTGGCTGTCGGTAAGCACACCATTCTCATAGGTATTGAATGTATCGCCTCCCAATACACTGAACATGGAAAGCCTTGCTCCATAATTGATGGTAAGCTTTTCCGTGGCTTTATAATCATCATTGATGTACACGGCATTTTCCCACGAGTATCTCGGATTTCTTGTAAAACTGCTCACCGTAGTTCCGGAAGCACTGCTCGGAGTTAGCGTATGATAAATAGACTGCAGACCGAAACGTACAGAGTGTTTGTTTCCGGCAAACCAGGTAAAGTCCTGCTTAAGATTCCAGTCACGGATTTTTGAATTTAAATCAAATACGGTATCATCATTTTTCAGACTGATTTTATAATCATAATTACTGTAGATGAAAGACGTATTGGAGAATAATTTACTGCTGATGATGCTGTTCCATCTCAACGTAGCCGTTGTATTTCCCCAATCTGTATTGAAAGTATCTCCCAGTCCCAAAACATCTCTTCCGAAATATCCGGAAAGGTAAATACGGTTGTTTTCATTGATCTGATAATTGGCTTTCAGATTGAGATCATAAAAATATAACTTGTTGTCTTTATAATCTTTATTGGTTTTAAGAAACAAATCGGCATAGGTTCTTCTTCCTGAAACAATGAATGAAGATTTTTCCTTTTGAATAGGACCTTCCACACTCAGTCTGCTGCTGATCAGACCAATTCCTCCGTTGACGTTATAATCTTTATTGTTTCCGTCTTTCATTTTGACATCCAGCACAGAAGAAAGTCGACCTCCATATTGAGCCGGACTGTTTCCTTTAATGATGCTGGCATCTTTCAGGGCATCACTGTTGAATGTACTGAAAAACCCTAGAAGGTGAGAGGCGTTATAAACCGGAGCTTCATCCAGTAATATCAGGTTTTGGTCGGTAGCACCACCTCTTACACTGAATCCGCTGCTTCCTTCACCGTTACTTTTAATACCCGGTAAAAGCTGAATGGTTTTCATGACATCCTTTTCTCCAAAAAGAACAGGAAGTTTTTCTATATTTTTAATGCTCAGCGTTTCTGCTCCCATTTGCGCTGAGGTTAAGTTTTTATCCTTTTTTATTCCGGTTATTACCACTTCATCAATCGCTTTTGCTTCTGTCTCCGCAGGAAGAAGAGGCAGATCAAGCTTTATATTCTGGTCTACTTTGATCTGCTGTTCAAAATCTCTATATCCAGGGTAAGAAATGATAAGGGTATAATTCCCTTCAGGCAGTGACAGGGAATAAAAGCCATATTCATTGGCAACAACATTGATGGTGGGATCTTCGCTTACTTTTACAGATACTCCGATGAGCAATTCACCGTTTTTTTTGTCTTTCACGGTTCCACTTACAGAATAGTTTTGTTGGGCCATTGCCAGGGTACTGAAACAGAGTGCAGCGGTGGCAGCGGTAATTTTTAGAAAGGATGTTTGCATTAGTTTATTTTAAAGTAGTAGATCTCTTGTATATGAATTAATGTTTTGATGATGTACGATTAGTTGGATGAACAGAGGATTTGTTACATGTAACAATTTAATTATGAAATAAATCCATTGGAAAAATATGTTTTTGAAAATGGTAATAGCAAGGATAAAATAAGACTGTTACACAAAAAATAATATTATGCATTGTATATTGATTTATTGTTGTTTTTCAGTGGATTTTGTTAAAAACAAATTATTAACGATGATGAGTTGAATTTTATTATGGTCAGGTATAAGAAATCGATCAGCAAAGATAATTATTATTTAGAATTGTTCTTAATAATAAGAATTCGCTTTTCTAATTCCTCATGAAGAACCTATACAAAGGAATAATGTAAAGTTTGCTAACCATTAATGATATAAAAATTATGAAATTTTCAGCCAAAATAAACTGGTCTTTTGCAGCTGCCATTGCCGTTTCAGTGTGTTGGATCATCGGTGATGTTTATGTTGCCAGATTTGATCCGGATCCTTCAGATTATCCATTATTTTCAAAGACCTATGCAGATCAGGTAAATGTTGAATTTGCCACTTTAATGTTGGAAGGTTCCACTTCCAGATTGATGTTTGGAGCTTTGATCGGAGCGCTTACTGGTCCTTTGCTGCTTCCTGTCACATGGCTGGTGTATCAGTTTTTCAAAGATACCCAGAAATGGTATGCAGTCTTTGTGTATTGGATTTTATTGGCCGGGGCAGTTTTGTCGCCTTTAGGGCATGCCGGATTCTTCTATGTTGGAGAGATTTATAAGGCGGTTTATCATACCGATTCTGTTGCCCATCCTTATCTTCTGGAAACAGGAAGAGGCTTTATGAAAATGCTGAATATCGCCTGGGGAATGGCTATTGGAGTATTGGCGGTAGGCTGGGTTTCATTGGCTGTATGTATTCTTTTAAATAAAACACTGCTGCCGGGATGGATGGCTTTGCTGACTCCATTTGTACTGACTTTATGTATTATCCCTATAAAAGGACTCTTACCGCTTCCTTTTTCTGGTTGGGTGGGAGGTGCAATATTCAATATTGCCTATCTGACATTTTTCAGTTCGCTGCTTTTTATTTTCAGAAAGAAACTGTTGAATAAAATATAGCTTTTAAAGAATCTTACCATGATCATAACTTAAAGTAAAAACACAGAGGAAGGCCTTTAAATCTAAATATTTGAAGGCTTTTTATTGTAAAAACAATCCTTCCGGACTTTTGATCAAATATTAATCTTATATTGGCTAAGAATTAAGCGGAAGAAAATGGAAAATCTGAAAACATGGCTAAGGAAAAATGTTTCTACTACAATACTCACGATATTGTTTATGGTCATCTTAGTGAATAAAGATGCAAAAGTTTGGCTGATGAGACAGGTTGCTTCCACAGGAATTCTCAATTCCAGCATATCAGAACCAAAAGAAACAAAAAATAATTCAACCAGAGTCTCCTATGCCGGATTTATTCTGAAAAATGAGGATGAAAAGATCATAGATATTTCTGCCTTCCGGAATAAAGTAGTTTTCATTAACTTTTGGGCATCATGGTGTCCTCCGTGCAGAGCAGAGTTCCCGTCTGTCCAGAAACTATATGATCAATATAAAAACAATCCTGATATGGTATTTCTTACCGTAAATCTTGATGATAATGTTGCCTTAGGAAAATCTTATTTAAGGAAAGAAGGCTTTACGGTTCCTTTTCTGGTGCCGGCCGGAAATATTCCTGCTGTACTTTATAGCGGTTCTTTGCCTACTACTGTTGTACTGGATAAAAAAGGGGAAATCCGTTTGTATCATAAAGGATTTGCAGATTACAGTAAAGATTCATTTTATAAACAGATGGACGAATTGCTGAAAGAGAAACCTTAGGTTTAAAGTGTAATTTATAGGGTAAAGAAACTGAATATGCTGGATCAGCTGCGAAATCACTTCGAAAAAATAACTCCTCTTAATGATGATGAATTTGAATTCATATCATCCTGTTTCACCTGTAAAAAATATAAAAAGCATCAGTTTTTAGTGCAGGAAGGAGAAGCAGTACCTTACAATTATTTTGTATTGAAAGGCCTGCTGAAATTGGTGTATACAGACAAAACAGGGAAAGAACATATTGTAGGGTTTGCCATGGAAGACTGGTGGGAAACAGATTTTCCCGCTTATTATCAGCAAAATACAGCAACCATGTCTCTGGAATGTATAGAAGATACAGAAGTATTATGCCTTACGTTAGCCGATTACAAAAAACTCTGTGCCCAACTTCCAAAACTGGAGCATTTCTTCCTTGAAAAAGCTTATATGGGTTTCATATCGGCTCAGCAGCGTACTATTTCCATGATGACAACGGGAATAAAAGAACGGTATGACCAGCTTTTGAAAAAATACCCATCTCTTGTCCAGCGCGTTCCGAAGTCTCTTTTAGCAGCTTACTTAGGCGTTTCCAGAGAAACTTTGAGCCGCCTGCCTCTGTAAAGTGATTGTACTCACATGATAATCGTGATCGGGATCACACGAATTTACTGTATCTGTTGTGCAATTTTGTATGGTAATAACAGATAACAAATTCAATACAATGGAAAAAAGAACAGTTAATCCCTGGAAATGGCAGGAGGAGAGAAGCTACTCACAAGCTGTAGAAGTAAAAAATGTGGAGAGTACTTTATACTGCTCCGGACAGGCAGCTATTGATCCTGATGGAATATCCAGTGATAAAGATATGAAATCTCAGCTGGAACAGGCTATTACCAATCTGGAAGAGTTGATCACCTCCGCAGGATATGAATGTGGAAATATAGTAAGATTAAATATCTATACAACCTCTACTGAAGAGCTCTGGCCTCACTTTCCCATTCTTCAGGAGTGGATTGCAAGGCATAAGCTTCAACAGGCCGTAACGATGCTTGAAGTAAAAGGTTTGTTTGAAACTTTAAAGGTGGAACTTGAAGCTACAGCCGTAAAATAAATGAGAAACAGAGCTTAAAAAATTAAACCTTCAAAATATAATTTGGAGGTTTTTTCTTACATTTATCCTATACCAATTAGTATATCCAAAGATCATATGAATATTCAACTTTTTTCAAAAAATGCTTTAGTAGGAGGAGCAACTCAGGGAATAGGAGCAGGAGTTGCTTTAGAACTGGCAAAATGTGGCGCTAATGTTACCGTTATGGCTCGTAATGAAACAAAACTTAAAGACTTTGTTTCTTCACTGCCGGTCATCACTTCTGATCAGAAACACGGCTATCTGGTCGCTGACTTTTCAGATTTTGAAAGGTATAAGAAAATAATAGCAGGATATTTCAATGATCATTCCGTAGATATTCTGGTTAATAATACCAATGGACCGGAACCTGGTTTAGCACAGGATAAGAATACCGAGGATTATCAGAAAGCATTTGATATTCTTTTTAAAACAGTTTGTGAAACGACATTATTGGCTCTGCCACATATGATCAAACAGGGAAATGGACGTATCATCAATGTTTCTTCTTTATCAGTAAAAGAACCGATCGGAAACCTGGCCCTATCAAATTCTATCCGCTCTGCAGTAATTGCCTGGGCAAAAACTCTTTCCAATGAGATTGCCGAACATAATATTACAGTAAATAATGTTTTAACAGGGTATTTTGATACTGAACGAATTCAAAAACTGGTTGCGCATGAGGCTCAGCAAACGGGCGCTACGGCAGAAGAAATAAGAATGGCGAGGGAAAATAAAATTCCTATGAAAAGATTCGGAAAACCTGAAGAATATGGACATCTTGTAGCTTTTCTCGCTTCAGAATATGCAGGCTATCTTACCGGAACAAGTATTCCTTTGGATGGAGGCTTGAATAATACGTATTGATATCAATCAATTATTAAGAAAATAAATAAAATTTTCATGTAATAAACTCTTTCCTCTGGTTGTCATATGAATATTGGAAAATATTATATGAAAAACTGGCCTTTTAAAAAATGGAACACCGTGCTGGGATGGTTCCTTTTCGCTATTGCACTTATTACTTATCTTTCAACGATAGAACATTCTTTGAGTTTTTGGGATTGTGGAGAATATATCTCTTCAGCGGTAAAACTGGAAGTAACTCACGCTCCGGGCGCCGCTTTATTCCAGATTATGGGAGCCGTGGCAAGTATTTTTGCATTGGGAAATGCTGAAAATTATTCTATTGTGATCAATGCTATGTCAGCGTTATTCAGTGCTTTTACCATTTTGTTCCTGTTCTGGACAATTACCCATTTTTTAAGACGACTTTTACATAAAGATTTTGAGGAACTTACAAAACGTCAGGAAATTGCGATTCTGTTTTCCGGAGTGATCGGAGCTTTATGTTTTACATTTTCAGATACATTTTGGTTTTCAGCAGTAGAAGGAGAAGTGTATGCAATGGCTTCCATGTTTATTGCTTTGCTGGTATGGCTCATCACCAAATGGGAAAACGAATACAAAGCTATTGATAACGAAAGATGGGTTATTCTTATTTTCTTTATCATAGGACTTTCTGTGGGAGTACATATGATGTGTATGCTGGCAATTCCTGCTATCTGCCTTGTCTATTATGCCAGAAACTATACTTTTTCCTGGAAGAGTTTTATGCTGGCTAATGGAATCACATTGGGAATTTTGGCCTTGGTGTTCAAGATTATTTTCCCTTTGATCATGACCTTGTTTGGAAAGCTTGAGATTTTTTTAGTGAATGGTGTTGGGCTTCCTTTCCATTCAGGAACCGTTGCTGCATTTATTCTCATGACAGTAATCTGTTATTTACTGATTAAATATGCCAGAAACACGAAAAGAAAGATATACCAAACTGTAGTTTTATCCATTGTCTATATGATCATTGGATTTTCTTGCTGGCTGGTAATTCCCATCAGAGCCAATGCCAATCCTCCGATGAATCTTAATGATCCAGATACGGCGATCGGGATGAGAGATTATTATAACAGAGTACAATATGGTGACTGGCCTACTATTTACGGACAGAATTACACCGCATTTCTTGATAAAAACGGACTGGAAAAAGATGAAGACGGAAGTTACAAAAGGGAAATCACCGGAGATATTTACGAAAAAGATGAAAAATCCGGAACGTACAGAAAGACCGGAGAAAGATTCAACTATGTGTTTAATAAATCGCACATAAGTTTTATGCCAAGGATGTTCAATGAAGATAAAGAGGTAACGGCAAACTATATTTCTTTATATGGAGCTCCAGATTTTACTTTTAATTATGATAACGAAGATGTTGCAGACAATCCGGAGGCCAAACGTATTTTTGAAGAACTGAGGGCGAAATATGAAGGAGATTCCATCACAGCAGAAGATTATCTGAAAGTAAAACCTTATGATCTTATCAAGGTGCAGCGTCCTTCTTTTGCCCAGAATATGGATTATTTTATTTCATTCCAGAACGGATATTATTTTGTCAGATATCTGATGTGGAATTTTGTAGGAAGACAGAATGATTTTCAGGGCCATATGGAAAATACCAAAGGAAACTGGATATCAGGGATTTCTTTTATCGATAATGCTTTGCTTGGAGATCAGGATCATATGCCTGCCCAATTTAAAAATGAAAGTACCGTAAAGTTTTTCTTTCTTCCATTGATTGTAGGATTGATTGGTTTCTTTTTCCAGCTGAACAGAGATTTTGGACGGTTTTATGCCATTTTTTCCCTGTTTATTCTGACAAGTATGGGAATTGTTTTCTATACCGGAGTAAAACCATTTGAAGTAAGAGAAAGAGATTATGCCATGGTAGGCTCATTTTATGCCTTTGCCATCTGGATTGGTCTGGGAGCAGGAGCCATCCTTTTGATGATTCAGTCTAAGGTGAAATCCAAGGTTTCCAATATTCTTCCGGGAGTTATTTTATTAGGAATTCCTTTGATGATGGGATTCCAGAATTATACTTCTCACGACAGAAGCAAAAAAACAGCAGCCCGCGATTATGCCTATTCATTTTTACGGTCACTTCCTAAAAATGATATCATGTTTATTTATGGGGATAATGATACTTTTCCGGTATGGGCAATTCAGGAAACAGAAAGGTTCAGGGATGATGTAAAAACGGTAAATTTTACCCTTTTGGCCACTCCATGGAATATCGATCAGGTAAAAAGAAGAACATACAATGCAATGGGAATTCCAGGTGAATTGACTCATGAAGAGTATCGGGATGGCGTAAATGATCAGGTATATCTGATGAAAAAAGAGGATTGGGAAGGACTTTTCCAAATGCTTAAAGAACAGGGAGCTCCGGACACCACTTTCCAGGATTTTAGAAAATATCTGACACAGGATTCCTTGACTTTGAAGGATGCTATGAAATTCCTGAAATTAAAATCATCCGAAAAAGACGAATTGCTGAAGATGTACTTTGGGGACAAACAATATGAAAAATACAATATTCTTCCGGTCAGTAAATTTATACTTCCGGTAAATAAAGAAAATGCCGTGAAATCTGGAATCATTAATCAGGCTGATCTTCCCAACGCTGTGGATCAGATTATGATCAATTACGAAGCAAATACACTTTATAAAAGTAACCTGATGATGCTTGATATGCTGGCCAATTTTGATTGGAAGCGACCTGTAAATTTCTCTTCAGGCGGAATGTATGACAGTGAAAATATTTTTTATCTAGATGATTATCTTCAGTTTGATGGCTTCAGCTACAGGCTGATTCCTATTCGTACACCTCAAAGTCCGGACGGAGATAAGGGAAGGGTAGATACCAACTCTCTTTATCAGGTGGTGAAAAACTTCAGATGGGGCAATTTTAAAGATCTCAGTATTTATTATGATGAAACGGCTACTTCCAATATTCTGGGTTACAGAATGTCTGTGAGCAGGGCTGTTTCGGCACTTGTTTTAAGCGGACAAAAAGCTAAGGCGCTGGAATTACTGGATCTTGCTGCCAAAGAAATTCCTGCGGAGAAGTACAATGATCCGCGATCATTAAGTGCAATGGTTACCGGATATATTGTTGCAGGGCAGGAGCAGAAAGGTCTTCAGCTGGCAGAAACCCTTAAAAAAGAAATATTTGAAGAATATGATTACTATCAGAATCTCTCTCCGTCATTTAAAGCAATGGCCAGAAGACAGATGAGGTCAAAACCGATGGAATATGCACTGGTTGTAGCAGCGGTAACGGATGCTTACAAGACCTTAGGACAGAGAGAAAAAGGTTATGAATACCTTTTAAAATCTATTGAGCCTATTGATAAGAAATTCAGTGTTTTTATAAAAAGATTGCAGCAAATGGACAAAAATAAAGCAGTGAAGGAATCTGAAAATGTACGTCAGATTGCTCCTTTTTATCAGTATTTATTCAATGTGATGGAACCTTTTGACTCTACTTATTCCAGGAAAAAGGAAATTGAAATTACCGATGCAATGATGAAAGCAACACAATAAATTACCAAATAAAAAGCCTTTAAATACTCGATTTAAAGGCTTTTTTTATGTAAATCAGAATGAAATAATAGAATCTCATTTTATCAACGCAAAGCTTTATCTGTAATTCTTATGATTGTAAGGTAGCAAAGAGGTTTGATCAATTTCATTGATCATTTTTAAGCGAATGTATTACCATAACGCTTCATCCGCGACAAAGTTGCTCTTCTTCGCTTCCTTAAATAAACATAATGATAATATTCCTTTGCGCTAAAAATTAAGTTCAGGTAATGTAAAAATCATCAAATTGTAAAGATTAAAAATCCTACGAGATTCATACTAACGTTTTTCTTTCAACGACCATCCAAATTTTAGTCCCATGATGAAAATAACGAAAAGCAGTTCACCAGCAGCCAGTAAAATATCTCCGGGTACACGCAGCCATCTCAGAAAATGCATGGTATCAGTCTGCATAAATTCTGCAGATCTTGCATACCAGTATCCTTCTTTTATAGAAGCTACGGACTGCATAATACCTATGGGAAGAAGACTAATCGTTACCATCACCAGCAACCCGATATTGATAAGCCAGAAAGCCCATCCTATTAATTTATCATTCCACTGCCGGTCAGGATAAAGTCCTCGCAAAACAAACATCATTAATCCGATTCCCAGAATTCCATAGACTCCAAATAAAGCTGCATGGCCATGCACAGCAGTGGTATTCAATCCCTGAATATAGTAAAGAGCAATAGGAGGATTGATAGCAAATCCGAAGATTCCTGCCCCGAGGAAATTCCAGAAACACATGGCAATGAAGCAGTAGATAGGCCATTTGTAGGCTTGAATCCATTGGGTGGATTTACTCAGCTGATAATTTTGATAGGCTTCATAACCAATCAGAACAAGCGGTACTATTTCCAGGGCACTGAAAGTAGCTCCTAATGCCAGAACAGCTGTAGGGGTAGCACTGAAATACAGATGATGGAATGTTCCCAATATACCTCCGCCAAGAAAGATAATAGTTGAGAATAAAACGGCATTGGTAGCAGATTTTAGTCTCAGCAATCCTAATCTTGTAAATAAAAAGGCAGCCACTACGGTTGCGAATACTTCAAAAAAACCTTCTACCCAAAGGTGAACTACCCACCATCGCCAATATTCTGCAATCGCCATATGGGTTTGTCTTCCATACATGAGTCCGGCTCCATAAAATAATGCAATGGCTACTGATGAAAGAGTAAACAGGGTCAGCAAATGACGGTCTCCATCTTTCCGCTTCAAAGCAGGAAGAAGAGCCCGAACCATTAAAACCAGCCAGAGAATAAGCCCGATGAGCAGTAAGATCTGCCAGACTCTTCCCAGTTCTACATATTCATACCCCTGATGTCCCCAAAGGAAATTATCTACCAGACCCAGTTTTTGCATAACCCCGAGCCACTGTCCGGTTAAAGATCCCAGCACAACGATCAGTAAAGCTCCAAATAAAATATTTACGCCCAGTTTCTGATACTTTGGTTCATACCCTGAAACGGCAGGAGCAATATAAAGTCCGGTTGCCAGCCATGAGGTAGCAATCCAGAATATGGCCAGCTGTACATGCCAGCTTCTGGAAACCGATTGTGGTAGAAACTGATCCAAAGGAATACCATAAAATCCGCTTCCTTCCACTCCGTAATGAGCAGTCACCACTCCGGCAAGCATTTGAACAAGGATTAATAGGGCAACAACCCATATGTACTTTAAAGTCGCCTTCATGGATGGAGTAGGTTTCATGCTTCGCAGCGGATCTTCGTGTGGAAGCGCTTCACTGATTTCTTCTTCTTTGTTTCTGGCATGATAAAACACCAAAAGGCCTACGCATCCTAATAAAAGTAATATACTGAAACCAGACCATACATGCAGGGAAGGCGGAGGAACATTTCCAACCGATTCATCATGAGGCCAGTTATTGGTATAGGTCACATCATCTCCCGGCCTTTCCGTAATACAAACCCAGGTACTCCATGCAAAGAAAGCATTCATTTTGGCCATTCTTCCGGTATCTTTGATCGTATTTTTCGGAATAGCATACTGATCACGAAGTTTTGCCATAGAAGCATCATCCATGAATAATTTTGAATAATACAGGGAAAGCTTTTTCTGTACTTCAGCCCGTTCTGGGGAGAAAATAATTTCGTTATTGCTTTCATTAAAGGTGTTGGTACGAAGTTCTTTTTTCAGCAGTACCTGATATTTGGCCTGTTCTTCATCTGGAAGTTCTTTGTAAATTTTTCCATCCTTTTTCGCCAGTTCATCAAGCAGCAGAACAGATTCCCGGTGGAGGTAATCGGCCGTCCAGTCCGGAGCAATATAGGCACCATGTCCCCAGATACTTCCTACGGTTTGTCCGCCGATAGACTGCCAGACGTTTTGTCCGTCTTTAATATCTTGTCCGGTAGCAATAACAGTTCCGTCTGTGCTTACTACTTTGTCAGGAATTGGAGGGATTTTTCTGTAAATTTCAGTTCCATAGAAGATAAGAACAGCAAACGAAGCAACCATTACTACCGCCAGCCATATCCAAAGTTTTTTAGGTGTCATTCTGTTTAGTTTTTAAGATTCAACGGCAAATTCTTTCTCCAGTCGGATAGCTTTTGGGAAAAGGATATTATTTTCAAGATGGATATGTTTATGTAAATCATTTTCAAAATCCTGAAGCATGGCAAAAGCTACTTTGTAGGTATTGCAGGCATCTGCAGGTGGAAGATATTCATTGGTGATTTCTGCAATTCTTCTGAAACGTTCACCTTCTACTGTATGTTCGTGTTCCATCATATGGACAGGATTTTCTACTGTTCCAAAATGAGCCTGGGGAAGGGATGTACCTGATATTTTAGCTTTTACCATATTCCGTACAAAAGGGAAAAGAATCAATTCTTCTTTTTTCATATGAGCAGCCAGATCGTGTGCAGAGTCATTAAATAAGGTGTTAATTTCGAACAGCTCCGGATGTCTTCCTCCGTGAACTTTACAAAGCTTATCAAGAAATGCCTGCAAAACAGGAGTTTTTTCTTCTACATAACGATGGTGTGTTTTCTCAATATAATCCGTCAGAAGATCCAGAGGCCAGCTGTTGAAATCTATGGCAGTACCTTCATTTTTTGGAAGTGCTTCCAGTTCTTCATAAATACTTTCAGCATCAAGTTTTTTATTACTGCAGGCATCTTCAATGGTTCTTCCGCCTTTACAGCAAAAATCAATACCATGTCTTTTAAAAATTGCTGCTGTTCTGAAATCTTCAGCAACCATATTTCCTATAAAGTCTGTTCTTGTATTCATAATATAATACTTTTTTATCTTTTATTATTTTAAATTTTTTTACTCTATTTCTTAAGTGACAGAATATATTTTACCATCAGCTTGGCGTTATCTTTACTCAATCCTGCGTGGGGAGTCATGGGAATTTCTCCCCAGTTGCCTTTACCACCGTCAATAATTTTCTGTGCAAGCATATCAAAATCTGCTTCTTTATACTTTGCTGCCACTTCCTGATAGGCGGGGCCTACAAGTTTTGAATCGATTTTATGACATGATAAACAGTCTGTTCCTTCTACAAGTGATTTTCCTTCAGTAATTTCTGCATCAGCTCCTGAAAGTGGAGTGGCGGCTGGTGCTGCTTCCTGGGGTTTTGGTTCTTCCAGCATTGTATTGCTTTCCTGTGGCTGAGGAATGGGATCTGTACCTTTTTTATCGGAACATGACGTTACAGCAAGTGAAAACAGTGAAACTGCTACAAGTAATTTTTTCATAATCTTATCCATTTAAAGTTGTATTTGTTTTTTTATTTCGCTCACAATAGCTTCGTAATCACTATCGAGACCTTCTTTTTGAAAAGCAAGAGTTCCCTTTTTTGAATACACTGTAACGATGTTGGAGTGGGAGAATTCTATAGGAGATATCTGCTTATATTTTACAGCCATTATATTGGCCAGTTCTCTGGTATCTTCTTCATTACCCCGGATGAAAGTCCATTCTTTTTCATCGAACCGGTTTACATACAGGTATCTCTTCATTACTTTTGGAGTATCATTTTCCGGATCAATGGAAATTAATACATACTGAATATCCTCTGGATTTGTTTTTCCTACTTTCTGGGAGATTGTTCTCATTTCTGCGGTCAGTTTTGGGCAGGCCGTTTTACAGGAAGTGAAAATCATTGCAGTCACCAGTACTTTTCCTTTCAGATCCGAGAATGTAATGTTCTCACCATCCTGTTTCTCCCAGTTTGTCTGTACGTTGTAGATAGAATCAGTACTTATCTCTTCATTTTTCTTGCTGCAGGATATCATCATCAAAGCCAGCAGCATGAGGGTTATATTTTTCATAAGAGTCAATTTTTGTTTTTAGCACATCTGAATCCTAGATTATTAAGGCAGTAATCTGCTTTTATACTTCCTCTTAATGCATATCGGATAAAGGCTGCGTAATTTCTTAGATCAGAAGAAGTTACTGCTGCTCCGGCACAAAAGAGATTGTCATTCACCGTATTATCTTTTCTGGATTCTCCACTCATCATTACCGAATTGAAATCATAAGTCCATTCCCAAACCATTCCGTACATATTATAAATTCCGTAATAATTGGGTGGTTCTTGTTTTATAGGTTGTTGGTTTTTATCCTTTTTTTGATAAGCTTTCAGAATATAATCTGTAAAAGCGGGATCCCTGGAGGCATCCGGAGTATATTGATCTGCCAGTGCCGCATATTCCCATTCGTCGATTGCCGGAAGTCTTTTTCCTGTGCTTTTTGCATACGCTTCAGCGGCAAACCATGAAATATTGGTGACAGGTGCTTCCGGGCTTATTCCTGCCGGGATTTCATAGTCACTTTTCCAGTGTTTCAGGTAATTGCTGTCTGCATAGAGTCTTAGTACTTTGCTTCGTGTCCATTGAGGATTTGCTTTAAGAAATTCAAGATATTCCTGGTTCGTAACAGGGCTGTCATCCAGGTAAAAAGTCTGTACTCTTACAATCCTTCCTGAATCTTTGCCAATGAATGCCTTATATGTTCCTCCTTGTATTTTGATCATTTTTTTCTGACTTACAATCAGGCTTAAATGTTTTTGGACCGGAATTTTTACTTTCGCACTTTTCGTTTTTTCGGAACAAAATGTCATTACTGAACAGACTGTCAGACCTACTATAATTACAAAAGTTCTCATTGTTTCTCTTTTAAAATCCCAATGAACCTTAATTCATTACTGATTCTTTTTATACACTGCCGGATTTTCTGGTCCGGTTACTTTAATCTTGCCTAGAGCACCTTTGTTGAATGCCCTGAAAATTGCATGATCTACAATCACATATTCTCCGGGAACTGTAGCTTTAAACTCTACAATAGATGCCCCGCCGGGAGGAATTACAGTGGTCTGTACATTATCATTTATTTTGCTGCCTCCTTCGATGTATACTTTGTCAAAGATTTCTCCGATAATATGGAAAGAAGAGGTAAGATTAGGACCGCCGTTCCCTACAAAGAACCTTACTGTTTCCCCTGTTTTTACCTGAAGTTCTTTATCACCTAAAAGTGAGGCTGTATTTCCATTGAAGACTACGTATTCAGGATGCTCAGCAATCGCTTTATCCATGTCAAACTCCTGCAATCCTTTATCTCCGAATTTTCCTTTCGTGTAAAAATCCCCCTGCATGATATAGAATTCTTTGTCTACTTTTGGAAGGCCGCCTTCAGGCTCTATAAGAATAAGACCGTACATTCCGTTGGCAATATGCATTCCTACAGGTGCTGTTGCACAATGGTAGACATATAATCCGGGGTTGAGTGCTTTGAAAGTAAAGACAGCTTCTTTACCGGGAGCTACAAAAGTAGCTTCAGCACCACCACCAGGTCCGTTTACAGCATGAAGGTCAATATTATGGGGGAAGGTATTATTTTCATGGTTTTTAAGATGAAGTTCAATATCATCTCCAACTCTTGCCCGGATAAAGCTTCCGGGAACTGTTCCGTTGAAAGTCCAGAAATTATATTGTGTTCCATCTGCCAGTTCTCCCGTTTTCTCTATCGTTTCCAGTTTTACAATGATTTTTTTAGCAGCACTGGTTCCAACAGGGGCGGGAACATGAGGTGGAGCCGGCATTATTAATTCTTCACTTGTTCCATCCGTTTTTATATTCTCCGTATTGGCACCATCTGATGAAATGCTTTGTTTACAGGCATTGAATATCATTACTGTGCATAATGCTGTGGTGAGTACAATTGTTTTTTTCATAATAAGGGAATTAATAGTTTAAATTTTTCTGCTGGAGTAAACATTGTGCAGAATTGCTTCAGTATTCATTTTTTTGTTTTATAAATTGTAAGCTGATGGCTATACACAGAAATATTGCTTTGGCAGATTCAGCATAGATGAAATAGTTATGCATTTCTGACGATAAAACCGGTTTTCCGGCTGATAAGAGTTGAGCCCGATCATCCAGGACAGGGAGCATCCAGAATTTTTCTAACAGCAGGATGGCTAATAAAACGGCTATTATTATAAAGTCTGTTTTCGTATATTTTCTTCTGCTTACGAGCATTCCTGCTACAATAAGGATAAGGAAAACACATTGTATTTTAGTGGATATTCCGAACATCATCATTCCCAGCTCAAGGGCTACGGGAAGTGTCATTCCCGGAACCTGAAACTTCATGGGGGTTTCCAGAAAACTGACCGTGACAAAAACACCTGTCATCAGGCAAAGCATCATTAGCACAAGAGGGTTTTTAGCATTCAGTTTCATTTTTTCATTATTTGAGATATTAATACCTTTTTATCTTTTATTAAATTGTTTTCTGAGAAAATGTCGTTTAATGATCGATAAATATTTAGTTTTTTAAATTTTAAAAATAGGAGCAAAACTTATATCATGAGTAGGGATATCGTAATCCTGAACTGCTGATGAACTGTAATTTTTACCGGTTTTTGAAGGTGCTTTCTTCTTCTTTTCTTATACAAATATAAAATCTATTTTCAGGATAAAAGAGTGAATTGTTTTTTATTTATTCTGACTTTTATCACCTTATTTTCACCTTCAAAACTTATTCTTTTCTTGCGATAATCACCACAGCACACATGTTTTGTTCATGTTTCTTGAATATCTTTTTCATTTTGAGCACTCTCTTTCTGATGGAGGGATTGAGTAATATATTTTTAGCAATTTTAATGGCTCCGGAAACTCCTTCGTCATCAATAATTCTTTGAGGTTCCAGAAGATGCATGGGTGCAGTTTCTACTTTCAGTACCTTAAATCCTTCTTTTTCCAATAATGCGGTCCACTCAGAAACGGTTAACGGGCGTGCATTCACTTTGATAGCCAAAACCAGTTCCTTCTGAATATGCAGTTTTACATTACTGTCGAGATTCTCCGGTCTTAAAGCCAGCTCATGAATTGCATAATATCCTTTAGGTTTCAGGATTCTGTAGGCTTCCTGGATAATTTCTGCTTTCCGGTGGTCTGCATGCATGCTCAGCATTGCTTCTCCATATACTTTACTGGCCGATTGTTCAGGTAAAGAACTCTCTGCGGCATTTCCCAGTTTAAACTGGGCTGATGTCCCTTCAAATTCTCTGTTAAGATATTCCACGGCGCTTTGTTCCGCATCAATTCCTATATAAGAACCAGGTTTTTTTCCAAATGTCATGTGCGCGGTGAACCCAAGGCCGGGAGCAAATTCCACCATGTCATCAGCTGAGGTAATGTCCAGCATTGATAACATCTTTTTGGTCAGCGCAAGACCTCCCGGACGCAACACTTTTTTACCGATTTTAGCCAGTAACCAGTGTCCGGACATTTTTTCAATATTTTCTGTATGCATTAGATTATTTTTTTGAATTCATTATTATATAAAGACTTTTTTGTCTTTTATTTATTCAAATTTTTTTACACTTTCAGATGGGTTAGCTTTAAATCCAGGTTATCAACAAAAGCCTGAATTTTTGAAGTTTCAAGCATGATACGGAGATCTTGTCTGATGCTTTTAAACTGTTCATGCAAAGGGCAGGGATGTATTTCTGAGCATTGCTCCAGTCCAAGTCCACAACCGGAGAAAAGCTTATCACCATCAATTTCCCTTACAATATCAGCAATGGAAGTATTCAGGTTTTTCTGATCCATATAAAAACCTCCATTCGGGCCTTTGGCAGATTGTACAAATCCTTTTCTGCTCAGGTCCTGCAAAATTTTGGCGATAAAGTGTTCCGGTGAATGGATGCTTTTTGAAATGTCTTTAATCCCGACCCTGCTGCCATTTTTAGACTGCTGGGCGATGTAGATCAAAGCTCTTAAGGCATATTCACAGGTTTTTGAAAACATTTTTCTGAGTTTTATGAGACAAAGATAGAAAGATATTTTTAATAAAAGATAAATTACTCTTTTATTTTTTTAAAGCTGACGAAGGTCATAGATAAACTGACTATCCGATGGAATTTTGAGTCGTTTTTTTACTCTTTCTTAAGTCTGAAGGTCTGGATTGTGTAAATTCGCGAAAAGTATCACTAAAGGCGCTAATGGAGCTGTAGCCTACATCATCAGCAATTTCATTGATGGGCTTATCTGTATTTAAAAGCAATTCAATGGCTTTGATGATTCTTAACGTTTTCAGGTATTGAAGAAAAGAAATGTCCATATCTGCTTTGAAAAGTCGGGACATAGAGCGTTCACTCAGACCAAATCTGGTGCTTACATTGGCCAAAGTAAGTTTTTCGCTGATATTCCATTCCAGGTAAGATACAATTTTCATCATCTGTTTGTTGTGAGTGGCAGGAAGAATGATGGGTAACGGCTGTTGATGGGTTTTTGGCAGTATTTTTTTTAAAGCGACCAGAAATTCAAAATTTTCGTCTTTTGCAGTAACATGTTTTTCATCCCATATTTCAGTATACTTGATCATCTGAATCAGCAGTTCTGATGCCGGATATATTCCCAGCCTGCTGTAGAAAGGATCTGAGATATCATCATGAGCATAGAAATAAAGAGAACGAAGAACTGTGGCAGAGTGTCCGATTTCTAGAATATGTTCCATTCCCTGTGGAATCCAGAAGAAATGCCGGGCCGGAACCACATACGTCCTGTTGCTGATCGTAATATAAGCAATGCCGCCTTCTACATAGCTCAGCTGTCCTTTCGTATGCTTGTGGAAGGGAATCAGTTTTTCCGATTTCTCGTGCATAACAAATACACTTTTGTCGTCTTTATCAATGTCCGGAAGCGCAGCGATTAATCCCATAGAAAAAATTAAAATACCAATGAAAATACAAATATAAGCATTTGGCCGGAATCATGTAAAAGTTGACTATTTTAGGTAAATATAATTTCAGGATTGCTAATAAATTTGCAGTGCAATAATTCAAAAATTCAAATGAAAATTTATGTCGCCGGATTGCTGATGCTAGGAATTTCCTATACTCTATCAGCTCAAACTGGCAGTCCAAGAAAGGATACGATAAGACTCTCCTTAAAAGATGCGTGGCAAAAAGCTGAGGAAAACAGCCGCCATATCAGAATCAATACCATCAACGTAGACATTGCCGAAGCCGAAGTGAAAGATGCCAAAAGAGAACGGCTTCCGGAAATTGATGTTAAAGGTTCCGTAGAAAAAGCTTCTAATATCCCTATTTATGAAAACGGAATTTTTTCCAAACCTACACAGCATGAAGTCATTCACACGCTTTACCGGGCGGGAGCAGATTTTTATCTGAATATTTACAATGGAAACAAGCTGAATCTTAAGATTAAAGAGAATCAGACCCTTCAGAAAATTAAGGATATCCAGAAAGAGCAGTCTGTTTCTGATATTCATTACAAAACTGCAGCGCTTTATCTTGAACTCCAGAAAACATTAATTTTCAGGGATCTTATAAAACAGGATATAGCCGATCAGAAAACACAGCTTAAAGAAATACAGGCTCTGTATAAAAACGGAGTTGTTTTAAAAAGTGATGTTTTAAGAATAGAGCTTGAACTTTCAAAACGGAAGATGGCTTTAGTGACTATAGAAAATGATATTCTCATTGCCACACAAAAGCTGAATATTATTCTGGGTATTCCTGATGAACAGATCGTCATTCCTGAAGTTCCAGTGAATCAATGGAATGAAAATACGACTTACAAAGAATATTTGAAACTGGCACTGGATCATTCTTTTAATTATCATGTCTCTGAACAGCAGACAGCACTGAGTATGCTCAAACTGAAACAGGTAAAAGCCAATGTAAGACCTAAAATTGGAATGTATGGCGAGTTTTATTATGCCAATCCGCAGATTTTTCTTTATCCCTATAATCCGTACTGGTATTCATTAGGAATAGTAGGAATTAAAGCTTCTTTTTCCATTTCTTCCCTTTATCATAATACCCATAAAGTAAAAGCAGCTCAACTGGAGTTTGAAAAAGAGGAAGAGGTACACAAGAATACAGAGGATCAGGTAAGGCAGCAGGTGAAAGAAGCTTATTTAAGGTATCAGGAAGCCCTTGAGCAGATAAAGGTAGCGGAAGCGAATGTCATTCAGGCCAAAGAGAATGCACGGATCATTAAGAACACCTATTTCAGCCAGACCTCTCTCATTACTGAACTGCTGGATGCGGATATACAGCTTCTTCAGACAAAATTTGAACTGGAAGCCGCCAAAATTATGGCACAAAACAATTATTATTTATTACAAAACATTACAGGCATTTTATAATACAATGAAAAAAAAATATACTCCCACCGATAGACTCATCACAAAGATCACAGGATGGATTTCCCTTTTAATTGTTGCTGCTCTTGCAGTCTGGGGCGGTTTTACGCTAAAGAATTACTATGCCTATGAGCAGACCAATGATGCGCAGGTTCAGGAATATGTAAATCCCATTATTTCGAGAGCCGGAGGATTTATTGTAGCCGTAAAATTTGAAGAAAATCAGGAAGTTAAAAAAGGAGATACCCTTCTGATTATTGATAACCGGGAATATGTTCTTCAGGAAAAACAGACTCAGGCAGCGATTCAGAAAGCACGTGCTCAACTGAAAGTGTTGGAAAGTACTACAGGTACTACAGAAAAAGAAGCTGCCGCTGCAATGGCTCAGGTAGATGCCAGTAAAGCAAAAGTCTGGAAACAACAGCTTGATTATAACAGATATAAAAAACTTTATGAAGAAGAATCTGCTACCAAACAACGTCTTGAAGATGTAAAGGCAACTTTAGAGATCAACGAAAGCGATTATCAATCTTCTCAGGATAATTATGCTGCTTCTAGATCTAAGATTAATGATATTCAGGCTGAAAAAACGGTTGTTCGCGCAGAAATTGCAAGACTAGAAGCTTTGTTGGACCGCCATAAACTGGATGTAAGCTATACAGCGGTCACCGCTGCCTATGATGGAAGAATGGGACGAAGAACCGTTGAAGTAGGGCAGATGATTGATGCCGGAGAAACACTGGCATTTATTGTGAATAATGAAACGGATAAATGGGTGGTGGCCAATTATAAAGAAACACAGATCAAAGATATGCACATCGGAGATCATGTAAAAATTGTAGCAGATTCTTATCCCGATAGGGAATTTAAAGGTACTATTATTTCACTTTCTCCCGCCACAGGGTCAAGTTTTTCACTGCTTCCTCCTGATAACTCTACCGGAAATTATGTGAAAATTGTACAGCGTATCCCTGTGAGAATCAAAGTGGATGGGATGAGAAAAGATATTGATGTCTTGAAAGTAGGGATGAACGTAAATGTATATGCGGATAAAAAACATTCCAATGGTTAAAAGACAAATGCCTTTTTTCAAAAAATGGGCACCGGAATGGCTTATTAAGATCATTCTTTTTTCAATGACTCTTCCGGGGATCATCATATTTTTTCTTCCTTTGACCAATGTGAATGCTGCTGCCGGATATTATGGAAGTGAGCCGGCGGATATTCAGTTCTCTGTAGCATTGTTTTATGCAGGATATGTAGGCTTTTACAGTTTGGAAAGAAGATTTTTTAGTTTTCTGGCGGCAAAGGAATACTTTCTTCTGTTCACTACACTGCAGATTTTAGCGTGTCTGGTATGTTATTGTACCCGGGAGATTTATATTCTGTTTCCGGTTCGCTTTATTCAGGGAATGCTGTTTGCAGGAAATGTAAACCTTTCGCTTACTCTTATTTTTACACGGCTGAGCAGCGAGAGGGGACGTGAGATCAGTTTTTCCGTATTCTTCGGTATTTTGATCTGTGCCCTGCCGTTTAATAATCTGATTACTGCGGATCTTATTGACTCTTATAATTTCAATATTGTTTATAAAACGGCCATATTCTCATACCTGCCAGGACTTATTTTCCTGACTCTTGCAATGAGCAATTACAGAACACATGCAAGGTTTCATCTGTATAAACTCGACTGGCAGAGTTTTGGACTCTTCAGCGCTATGCTGGTGCTTATTGGATACATTACCATTTTTGGACAGGAATATTATTGGCTGGAAGACAACCGGATTCTCGGAAGTGTAATAGGAATTGTTGTTTTAGGGATAATCTCTGTATTTCGGCAGCAGGCCATTAAAAGACCTTATATTGATCTGCGCGTTTTCAGATACAGAAATTTTAAAGTGGGTCTGCTGATCCTTTTTGTGATGTATATTTGCAGGTTTGCATCAGGAATTACCAATAATTATTTTGCATCGGAACTGCATTTGGATCCGTTTCATATATCCTATATCAATATATTTAATCTTACCGGCCTGGTTATCGGTGTAGTTATCGCCTGTTGCATGGTTTTACAAAAGAAAAACATTCGATATATCTGGGGTCCAGGTTTTTTAATGTTATTGATTTTTCATGGATTGATGTACTATTCTTTTGATATTCAGGCTGATGAATTTAATTATTATATTCCATTATTCATACAGGGATTAGGAGTCGGGCTGATTATGGTTCCCACGATTATTTTTATTATTTCATCGGTTCCTGCGGTTATTGGTCCTTCAGCTGCTGCCACCGCCTTAGCAATCCGGTATCTGGGTTTTTGCGTGAGTATAGCCCTGATCAATTTCTTTGAACTGTTTGAAAAAAGCCGCCATTACAATGCTTTTCAGGATCATTTAAGTGCTGTTGATCCGGAAGTCAAAAGCTTTCTTCATCATCAGACCGCAAAACTTATTAGCAGAGGAATGTCAGAAGATAAAGCAGTAAAAGCTGCCCATAAACTATTGGTTGGAAGAATGAATGTTCAGGATCATGTCCGTTTTGCCATGGATTATTATGAAATGATGGCTGGGCTTCTTGCAGTTTCATTGTTGTTGATTTTTCTTTTTCCTTATCTGAACCGTACCGCCCTTTATTTGAAATCCCGCCGATTATCACCTGCGTAAGGGAAGATTTTAATTTTTAATATAACAAAAAGTATAGCTTATTAGCTATTTTTATAGTAGAGTGCTGAGACTGTCCTGAGGGCAGTCTCTTTTATAATCTCAAAAAAGATAAAAAGTACTTTGGCCGGAATTGTATGTTTTTTGTCATTGCAGACAAAGTGCTTTCTCTTTACATTTGTATTCATACAGAGCGAGATATGAAGGAAGAAAGACAACATACCGGGATGAAAAATATAGTGCTTTTAGCGCTGCCACAGGTACAGCTGCTTGATATTGCAGGACCGTTGGATGTTTTTACATCAGCCAACCGTTTTTTAAATGATGGCAGAGAAGGATCAGGTTATCATGTTCATCTGGTGTCCGGAACTTCAGAAAAGTTCATATATTCCAGTTCAGGAATGCCATTATCTTGCAGTCATACCATTTATGATATTGATTTTCCTATAGATACTTTGCTTGTAGCAGGGACAACTTTGAGTGTACTGGATGAAATCAGTCCTGATGTCTATCATTATCTTCAAAATATAAGCCCGAAGGTGAGGAGGATGGGTTCTGTCTGTGTGGGTGCATTTGTTCTTGCCAAAGCAGGTCTTCTGGAGGGAAAGAAGGTGACTACTCATTGGAAATTTGCAGATACATTACAGAAATCCTATCCAAAACTTGAGGTGAATATTAATCCTTTTTTTATTCGGGACAAACCTATCTATACTTCGGGCGGAGTTTCTTCAGGGATGGATCTGGCATTGGCACTACTGGAAGAAGATTTTGGAAAACCTTTGGCCACAGAGGTTGCCCGCCATCTTGTCCTGCATTTGAAAAGATCCGGAATGCAGTCTCAGTTTGGAAATGCATTGCCGGAATATGAAATAATGTCTCCTTTTACAAAAGAAGTCCGTGATTTGTTGAAAGATAAACTGGGCGGAATGATAACAGTAGAGTATATTGCTGAGTCCTTGAATATGAGTACCCGTAATTTTTCCAGGGTCTTTCTTAAAGATTCCGGAATGACTCCTGGCAAGTTTCTTGAAAAAATGAGGCTGGATCAGGCCAAAAATCTGCTGGAATACACCGATTTGAGTATCGATATGATTGCTGATAAGTGTGGTCTTAGCAGTACAACTTCACTTCGCCGCCTATTCCTTAAAAATATTTCACTTTCTCCGGCACAATACCGGAAAGCATTCAAAACCACAGAATAAATATTTTCCTCTTACTGATTTATAGTAGAACTGATGATTGTCAATGATCAGATGGAAGACTCATGCCTTTATTTAAAAATAATAATCTTAAAATAATAGAATTATGAAGCACGTAAAAAACAAGGAAACAATGAATGTGGCATTTTTAATTTATGACCAAGTAGAAGCACTTGATTTAAATGGCCCTTTAGATGTTTTTGTTAAAGCGAATGTTATATGTCCGGATAGTTATCATTGCTTTACAGTCGGAAAAACAAAAGAAGCTATACCTATGGAGGCGAACACAATGGCTGTTGTCCCTACGTATGATATAAATACATGTCCCAAGCCAGATATGATTGTCGTCCCCGGAGCAAACCCCGAGTACATTATGAAATATATTCAGGATAGAGATTTTCAGGAAACGGTACTGGAATGGATTAAAACTCATCACGATGCCGGAACAGTAGTATTTACAGTGTGTACAGGGAGTATGCTGCTATCCGGAACAGGTATCCTTGATGGTCATCATATTACCACTCATAGTATGCTGTTAGACGCTTTAGAACAATGTAATCCTGAAGCTAATGTCATCAGGAATGTACGCTATATTGATCAGGGACAGCTAATAACTACAGCAGGAATTACGGCTGGGATTGATGCCGCACTCTATCTGATTGGAAAACATCTGGGTCAGGAAACAGCAGATACAGTTATCAAAATTTTTGAATATCAGAATGCCAAGACTCAAATTTCTGTTTAAAATCTTATGACCCCGGTACTTTTTATCTGAAAAAATAGATATTGTAATTGATTTATAAACAGCTGTTTGACTTTTTTGATGTAAATTTTATAATAAAAAAGTCTGAAAAAGTTTGGATTTAAAGAGGGCTTTCCTATCTTTGCAGTCCCTTAAACAAAGGGATTTACTGAAAAAGTAAGTGGCCGACTCGGTAGCTCAGCTGGTAGAGCAATACACTTTTAATGTATGGGTCCTGGGTTCGAATCCCAGCCGGGTCACTTGAAGGACAAACCATAAAAATGGCTTGTCCTTTTTTATTTTTTGAGTTTGTTCATACTTACTTCCAGTATCTTAAATGTTCCCTGTAATATCTTCGCTCTGCCTCTGCTGTCTTTTTCTGTTGTACTGAAATCGGCTGTAGAAAGATATAGACGATGAGTCATTCTATTTAACGCAATGGTACGGGCTCCCTTTTTCGTTTCAATATTGGGAAAGGAGGTATATTGATAAGCATTCTCTTCACGAATGACCGAGATATTTCCTTCACCATTGGACGTATAAATCATATTGGTTTTTGTGTCGAATACCATACCGTCACAACCTTTACCAATAGGCAGTTTTTTAACAATTTTCCCTGTATTGGAATCTAAAATCACCAGCATTTTATCGCAAGTACTGAAAAGTCTGCTGGTTTTAAGGTCTATGGCCAGTCCGGAAGGTTCTTCTTCTTTATCTAATCCCCAATGGTAGAGTATAGTGAACGTTTTGGCATCTATCACTACTATTTCATTTTTATCTTCAATATTGACAAATATTCTGCCTTTGTCATCACTCACGGCTGCTTCAGGTTTTCCGCCAACGTTTATGGTTTGTATTACAGTATCAGTGGAGGGATCAATAACGCTTAAATCATTACTTTTTCCGTTCCCAACAATTATTTTTTTTGTAAATGGTTCGTAGAATAGAGCATCGGGGTTTTGGCCGGTTGAGATTTCACCGATGATTTTATGGGTGATTGTATCAAAGACTTTTACTTTGTTCAGTTTGCCGCAAGAAATATAACCTTTGCCTGTATCAGGAAGAAAAGCAATGCCATGAATACCATTGGTATCTGTAATTTCAGCAATGGGAGAGCCTGTTGCTGGATCAACAATATTGACACGGCTTCCATGGCTGATATACAGTTGGGTGCTTTGAGGATTAAGGGATAAATAGTCCCATCCGCTGTCATCTCCTCCTATCTGAAATGTGTTGGTAACTTGCATTGATGAGCTCTTCTGCCCATAAGCGGCAATAGAAAATATAAGAGAGAACGCTATTACTGAGATGCTTTTTGCTTTCATAATTTTATTATTTTGATTTGAAAATAATCGGTTAAAATTGTTTTACGAGACCAATTGTAAACTGTTTATTGTTGTATCCTGGAAACAGAAAGACCTGATGTTTGTGATTCTCACCAGTCCAGATCTTATCATAAAGCCAATAAGATAGAGTGGTAGAGAGAATCCCTATTCCAGCTCCTGCTGCAACATCACCGAGCCAGTGCTTATTGTTATACATTCTGAGAATCCCTGTTCCAGCGGCAACAGCATACCCTGCTACACCTATCCAGGGGGAAACATTCCAGTACTCTCTGCGAAGAAATTCGGCCGAAGCAAAGGCCAGAGCAGTATGCCCGGAAGGAAAAGACTGGTTGTTACTTCCGTCTGGTCTTTCCTGATGGGTTAATTTTTTTGTAGGAATAACAATGGCAGTAGAGATCCCAATGGACATGGCATATACAATCAATTCTTTTTTTACAGAACTTTCACCTTTTATTCCAAATGCCTGCAGTGCAAAAACAGTAGCGCCAGGTAGAAATTGTGTGTAATTATCTATGGTGGTGCGGAAAGTAGGATGGTCTTCTCTTATCTCATTTCGGGTATCAAAGTTTATTTTTTTGAACTGTTCTGTTGCTGTAGCCAAAGCACCATAGGTAATCAATACTCCAGGAATAATAAACTGCTTCGCTTTTAGTTTAAAAGGAGCTGGGGCAGAAATACTGTCTCGGATGATAGTATTATTCATAGTGACGGCACTGTCTTTGGCTTTATTGAGGCTGTCATTTTGGGCGAGTATTGTACCTGACAATAGGAGAAAAATTAAGAATTTCATTCTTCAGTTTGTTTTAGTTGAATTTTATTTAATAAAGTAGGGAAAACAATAAGCAGGAGTGGAAGGGCAACCAAAAAGCCACCAATCACAGCAATGGCTAAAGGTTGGTGCATCTGAGCACCAGTACCAATTCCCAAAGCAAGAGGCATTAAGGCTATAATAGCTCCCAAAGCAGTCATCAGTTTGGGACGGAGTCTTGTGCTGATGGCATATATAATAGCTTGCTCTTTAGTTTTGGATGCAAGACTTTCGTGAAACTGTAAATAGGTGAAAATTGCATTCTCTCCAATGATTCCTACCATCATAATCAAGCCGGTGTAGCTTCCTACATTCAATGGAGTATTGGTAATATATAAAAGCAGTATTCCTCCGGAAATACCCAATACGGAAATACATAGAATAAGAAAAGCCACCGTAATGTTTCGGAATAAGAAAAGCATGACAGAAAATACCAATAAGCAGGAAATTCCCAGGATAATCAAAAGTTCACTGAATGATCGCTGTTGCTCAGCATAAGCCCCTCCATATACCACTGAATATCCAGCCGGAAGCTTGATCTTCTGTTCAATTTGTTTTTGAATTTCATTGATTGTTCCCCCAAGATCACCATTGTCCAGCCTGGCTGTTACGATTCCTAAAGTTTGAAGATCCTCCCTGTTTACTTCTGCTGAGCCACTGGTAATTCCAACGGTGGCTAATTCACTTAACGGCTTTAAAGTTCCATTGGGTAAAGAAATCATACTGTTGTTGATATCACTTAGAGACTGGTTGGTCTTACTGTTATATAATAGCCTGATAGGGGTGAACTGAACCTGGTCGAAAATATTTCCTGCAACATTTCCATCCAGATTAGCCTGCAGCTGGCTTTGAAAATCAGGTAAAGGAATTTGATACTGAGCCAGAACAGATAATTTAGGAGTAACAATTATTGAAGGACCTGCAATTACAATCCCATCGAATACATCAGCAGTACCATTCACCTTTCCCACGATATCAGCTACTTTTTTAGAATAATTTTCAATAACCTTTTGATCAGTCCCAAAAATTTTGATCTCGATAGGTTGTACACTACTCATTAAATCACCCAACATATCCGAAATTACCTGTCCGAAATCTACCGTTAAAGGCAAACCAGAAGCTTCTATCTTCGCACGGATCTCATCTGTGACTTCGGCGGTGGTTTTATTGCGGTCCTTTTTTAGCTGAATCAGATAATCTCCCGTATTGGGTTCCGTAATAAAGAATCCCATCTGTGTGCCTGTTCTTCTGCTATAGGCTGTAACTTCAGGATTGGAAACTATTATTTTTTCCACTATTTTGAGTTCCCTGTCTGTCTCTTCCAGTGAAGTCCCTGGAGGAGATTTGTAGTCTAATACGATACTACCTTCATCCATTTCCGGTAAAAAACCTGTGCTGATATTGGGTAAAATAAAAGCCGTAACCAGGATAAGCAAGAGGATAAATATATAGCTGAAGATAGGTTTACGGATAAAGAATCCTACCCATTTTCTCTCTTTTACATCGTGATGCTGAAGACTTTTTTCTTTTATTTTTCCTGAAGAAAGGAATAAGTATACCACGGGCAGCAATATCCAGGTGGCAAAGAAAGAACACACTAAAGTAATAATCATCGTGGCTGTCATTACCTTGAAATATGCTCCTGCCACTCCGCTCATCAGGATAAAAGGTAGAAATATGACAATGGTACTTAATGATGAGCCTACCATTGCTTTTAATAGATAGCTGATTGCTTTCTGTACCAATGTTTTGGAAGATTCTTCAGGATGTTCTTCATGGGTACGGTGTATTTGTTCCACTACCACAATAGCATCATCTATAATAAGCCCGATGGCTGCGGCAATTGCTCCTAAGGTCATGATATTGAAGGTCTGTCCTGTAGCATATAAAGCCAGCATGGTAAGGCTCAGGGTAATGGGAATGGTAATCAATATTACTGCACTTGCCTTCCAGGAACGGAGAAAAATAATAGCGACAATAATAGCTAATAGAAGTCCTATCCATAGGGCATCTGTTACACTTTTGATAGAGTCATTTACAAAATCGGCTTGTACATAATAAGGTTTCAGTACCACATCTTTGGTCAATGTTTTCTGCAGGTCACTTATTTTGGAGTTCATCGCTTTGGTAAGATCCACTACATTGGCATTGGGCTGCTGGATAACGGCAATAAGGATGCTTTCTTTTCCGTTAGCATTCACCTTAATATATTGTTTGGCATTATGAATGGTAATTTCAGCAATATCACCTAATAAAACGATACGGTTTCCATTATTGCTGACCACAAGACTTTTCAGTTGGCTTTCATTTCGGATTTGTGCATCGGTGAGGGTGAGATAAAGGTATCTGAAATCCGAGGAATAACCATTTGATTTAATGAAATTCGTATTATTGATGGCCTGTTCAACATGGGCTGAGGTGATACCCAAACGGGCCATCATCTGCTGGTTCATCAGCACCCGAAATTCCTTATCCTGTCCGCCAATTACCCTGATTTCACTTACTCCGGGAACCTGAGAAAGAAATGGTTTGATGGTATACAGGGCAAGCTGTTTAAGGGCTATCGGATCTTTGGTGTCAGAATTTAAAGAATATCCTATTACTGGAAGAATAGAAGGGTTCATTTTTTCTACAGTAATGTTTGTTTCTGGAGGCAGTTGATTTCTAACCTCATTGATACTGCTTTCTACCTGTTGTTTTGCCAGATCTACATTAACATTCCAGGACATAAATGCCGAAATTTCACAGCTTCCCCGGCTGGTTGTACTTTTGAGAATCTGTAGGTCAGGAACTTTCTTTACAGCATTTTCCAATACCTTGGTTACTCCTACGGTCATTTGGCTAATAGGCTGTTGTCCCACATCTGCAATTATTTTTATCTTGGGGAAAGTAACCTGTGGAAATAAGGCAGATTGTATTTTAGTATACGAATAGGCGTCCCCTGTAAGAATTAGAAAAATCAGGATCAGAAGAGGACTTCTGTAGGTTACAAAGAATGACTTTTTCATCTGATTAATGCTTTTTAATTTTTACAGTAGCAGTATCCCTTAACCCGAAGTTTCCGGAAGTAATAACCTTATCTTTTGTGGTAATGTTTCCTGATTTTATCTGAATATACTGATCTGTTTCTGTTCCTTTTACAACAGGTGTTTTGATGGCTGTCGTATCGTTGATCATTTTCATCACCCAAAAAGAAGACTGGGTTTCATCGCTCAGCACGGCCATTTTAGGCACTGATAAGCCATAGACAGTTGATTTTGATAAAGTAACCGTTCCGATTAAATTCTCAGGAATAGTACTGCTTTTGGCAATCTGCAAAAGAACCTTTACCGTTTGTGATACGGCGTCTACAGAAGGCATTACTTTGGCTACTTTTGCGGGCAGGCTATTTCCATCCGGTAATTTTACAGATAAAGAGTTTTGGGTTTTTATCAGTTGCAGATACTCATAAGGAACATCCACAACAAATCCAAAGCTGGATGCATCCGTAATAGTGGCAAGAATTTCACCATCCTGTACATAATCTCCAATTTGATGATTTAACATGACAACGTATCCTGTTGCCGGGCTAACAACCGTTGTGGTGCCGCTAAATCTAAAAGATTTGTCCAGCTTGTTGATGGTGTTTCCGAGTGCACGAGCTTCTTTGGTTTGCAGTCCGAATAGCACAGAGCCTTTGCTGATCCGGTCGCCAAGTCTAATTGTCATATGAGTAATATAGCCTGTGCTGTTGGCTTTTGCATCTGATTTCAACAGATAGGTTGCAGTGGCATTCAGCGTAATAGTATTGCTAAGCCTGATGGTATCTGAAGGATAAGCAACATTGACTTCTGTTTTAGGTTTCATCTCCGGTTTTGCCTCTTCTGCAGCCACAGTAACGTTTTTCTTACAGCTGAATGTGAAAACACTCACTAATAGTAGATAAAATAACTTCTTCATGGCTATTGAATAATTAAATATTGCATTTGGTTCTGTAAATTGAATAAAGTAGTATGGTACTGGATAATATTGCTTCTAAGACTCAGTAAATTATTGATTGATAAAATAAAGTCTACCATTCTTACATCTCCCGTTGGCAGCTGCTTAGCATTGGCCTCTACCAGTGTTCTGGCATAGTTGATCTGCTCGTTGGCGGTTCCTATCATTTTATAGTATTGCTCCATTTGATTTTGGATCTGAAAAATCTGTTGCTGGTACTGTCTTTCTGTTTGTTCTATATATTTTTGACGGGTCTGCAAAGCCAGTTGATTCTGTTGCAGAAGCATTTTCTTCTGATGACCGTCGTATATTGGAATAGAAACTCCCAAACCAATCCCCAGTCCGAAATTTTTATAAGGTGTTTGAGCAAAAGAGGTTTGATATCCACCATCGGAAAATGCAGTGATTTTTGGCTTGTAGTTGTATTTTATAATCTCACTGTCATTGGCAATTTTCAGACTGTCAGCTTTGAAAGCCTGGGAATACATACTTTCTTTAAAATCAATGGGATTCAGTGTTTTATCAATATTGGGAGCAGGTAAAAAAGGGAATTGAGTATCTATAATGCCACATAAATAATTAAGCAAAGCATAGTTACTTTGCCACTCGGCCTGCTGCTGTTGTAAAGTAAGTTCGTTTTGTTGTAGGGTGACTTTAAAGGTCAGATAGTCAGTTTGTTTAAAAACAGAAGATTGAGTGAGTTTTTTAAGGAGCAAATCTTCGTGGTTGAGTAGATTGATAATTTCCTTGCTTAATTCATAGCGCTGCTGACTGGTATAGGTGGCGATGTATTGATCTGTTATCTGTTTATTCAGCGTTTGAATGCTGATGTTTTTCTGTGCCAGAATTTGTGCAATGTTAGCGTCATAAGCTTTTAGTCTTGTATCAAGATTATTTCGGCTTATAAATTCTTTAGCAACTCTTACTCCTGCAAATAAAGATTGCCCGTTCGTTAAGGCATTGTCATATCCCCAACCTCTTATGTTGGGTGAATATCCCGCATTAGCTTCTCCTGCAACGATAAAGCCATAGGTTGCTCTTAATTTTAGACTGTCAATTTTATTAGACATCACCTGATTATTGTAATCATTGAGCAAAGGACTGTTGGCTTGTGCCTGAGTAATGAAGTAGGAAAGAGCATGCCCCGTCTGTGCCTCTAATGAAAGAGAAAGCAATAAGGTTATCAGAACTAAAAAACATCGAACCGGATATGTATAAGGAATGTTCATAAGACTATTTCGAATTCTTAGATCAAAGATGAAACTCAATTCTGTTGAGATTCTGAATTTTTCAACTGAATTGTTTTTTTATGAATAAATAAGCATTAAAAAAACCGACTGTCTTCAGCCGGTCTCTTATCAATATTTCATTTCTCTAAGAAGTTAATCTTTTTGTAGTCTGATAAAATTGCCTTTAGGATCAAATAGGGCATCACCGGATTTTACTTCGGCTTCATAAAGAATAGAGCCATCTGCTTTTGTGATCTTGGCAGCTTCCTTTATAGCTCCCAGCTGATGCTTGCTGATGTATTGGGAAACCTGTGCAGGTAGTTGGCTTAATGCAATAGCTATTTCAGTTTCCTCTAATGCTCCTGCGGATGAGTAAAGTTCACTTATTTTATTTCTGTTTTGCTTATAACCAGCTTCGTATTTGTCTCCTTCTTTTTCCCATTTAGCTTTAACATTGGGATGGTTTTTCTGAAAAGCTTTCTCTACAGCTAAAGGAATTTTACTACTTTCTTTCTTCTCCTGCGCGAATACTATTGTGCTGAATCCTGTTGTAAGTAAAAGCGCTAAAATTGTTATTCTCATATTACATTTTTTAATTAATGATGTAAAAGTGAACAGACATTCTGAAGAGATACTGAATTTTTTAGAATAAGTAGAAATTAATTAAAAATAATGGTGAAAATATGCTGGCTTTTATCAAAATGATATTGAATTTTGAAATGATACAGATCACATATTTTCTGGCTCATTTCAAGCCCAAGTCCAATACTATTGGTGTTTTCTGATTGTTTTTTAAACCTCTGAAACAAGTCTTTTTCATTCAGCTCTTTCTTACCGTGATTCGCAATAACAAGGGATTGCTGTACTGTTTTTACAGAAATCAGATATCCATTTTCTGAGTGTCTTATAGCATTGGATAGTATATTTCCAATTAAAATATCAATAAGAATAGGATTGGCTGTAATCTCAATCTCATTGTTTAACAAGATTTCCCATTGAAGATTCTTTTGTTGTGCGGGCTCTTCATATTGGTTAAGTAATTTCTGAACCTTATTATTTACAAACAGTTTTTCTGTGTTTGGAAACTGATTATTTTCAATTTTAGTTAGCAGTAGTAAAGTTCGGTTAAGGCGCTGCATCTTGTTTCCTGCTAAGGAAATTTCTTCAATCAGTTCAGCCTGTTCCTGGGAGATGGGAGAGGTTTGCATCAGTAATTCCACTTTGCCCTGCATGACCGCTATAGGGGTTTGCAGTTCATGGGACGCATTTTCGGTAAATTCTTTCTGTGTTTTATAAAGTTTTTGATTGCGTTTTGTCAATTCCTTAATAGAGTTTCCTAAGTTTTTAAATTCTTCAATATTGGTGGGCATAAACTGATAGTTATCATCACTATCTACCCGGTATACCTTCAGTTTACTCACAATATCATTGAAAGGTTTCCACAATTTTTTTGAAAGCTGAAGATTAATGACCATCAGACCTGTCAATAACAAAACAACCAATCCTAGCTGAAGCAATAGAATGCTATTGAGTAAATCTTCGTCTTCTATCATAGATTTCTGAATCCTTATTTCATAGGGTTTCCCATTAACAAGTGTATTGGAAATCAAAATTCGATGCATAACTATTTCATTATCATCAGGGATGAAAACAGGTCGGCTATATAGAGAGTCGAAAGTTTTAGAAGTATTGGATGGGCGGACAAGAATACTGTTTTCAAAGGAAGTAAAATTATCAGGGTTTGTTGTTTTTAATTTTTTTTCTATCCAGTTCTTTTGGTGATTTATGTTTTCATCCAGACTTTTCAGCATCAGGTATTGCAGGGAGAAATAAAATACGGGAATGGCTATTAATAGGATAAAAATAGCATAGATTACATAGCGACGGGATATGTAGTTAATTAATTTCATTTAATATTCAAATTTATATCCCATTCCGTAAATAGATTTTAAATAATCATTGCAGCCAACAGCTGTGAGTTTCTTTTTCATATTTTTTATATGAGCATAAATGAAGTCATAATTATCATATACATCTGTATTTTCGCCAGAAAGGTGTTCTGCAATGGCTGTCTTGGAAAGAACTCTATTTTTATTAATGGTAAAATAGAGCAGTAATTCGTATTCCGTTTTCGTAAGATCAACCTTTTGATTATTGGCAGTTACCGTTTTCGCAAGCGTGTCAATAGTGATTTCATGAAATACCAGGATATTATCACCATTAAATCTCCGGCGGCGTATTACAGCAGCTATTCGTGCACTTAGTTCAGATAAATGAAAAGGTTTTGGGATATAATCATCAGCTCCCAATTGTAATCCCGCTATTTTATCATCAATGGAATCTTTAGCAGAGATAATGATGACACCATCTGTTTTATGATCCTCTTTTAATATCTTTAGAACGCTCAGTCCATTACCGTCAGGTAATGAAATGTCAAGAAGAATACAGTCATAGTCATAAGAATAAATTTTTTCAACAGCAGTATTGATATTAGGAGCAACTTCACAAAGGTAGTTCTCCTGCCCTAAATAGGTAATGATACTTTTGCTCAGTGCAGCTTCGTCTTCAATGACCAGTATTTTCATACAATTGTTTTATTCAAAATTAGAATTAAAATCTGAATGAATTCTGAATTTTTAATATAAGATAGATCAAAAAGGTCTAGAATTCTGTAATCTTAAGGAAATAAGGATAGAATAGTCCATGGGTTCTTTTTATCCCTTTATAGAGTTTTTACAATCATAAATACTGAGTAAATTGAATTCTGCTGGCAAAACAATATTCCTCTGTCATAGCTTTCAGTGGGGTATAGCTGTATCTTTACAGTCAAATTACAGAGTATATGAAATTCATTCATCAGATTGATCCGTCAAAATTTATTTTTTTTGAACTTTCTCATGCTCCGGCTAATTATCTGCACCGTTCACAGCGAGCCCATTTTTTTGAGATTATCTGGATGAAAGATTACAAAAGAGGAGAGGATCATAGCAATGAAGAAGGGGGTTATATATACTTTATTCCTCCGTATCGTAGTACAAAACCGGCGGTGGAAGATAAGAAAGCTTGTATAATAGCTTTTGATAGAGAATATTTGGAGGAAGATAACCAGGAATATGCCCTGGATGTTTTCAATCTTTTCAATATGCATGGCCAGCTTAGTGGTTTTACAATAGACCGTAATACTGCAGAAACTTTACAGCACCTCACATTATTGATAGAGAAAGAATATAATAATCCGATGGGAACCTATTTGGCTTTAAAAGCACTCTTGAAAGTTCTCTTACTGAATCTCATCCGTATCAACCAGCATTATTTTTTGCATCAGGATCTCAATCAGAAACGGGTTTATCAATTCATTATGTTGATGGATAAACATTATAAAACAGAACGCAAAGCTGACTTTTATTCTAAAAAAATGGGAATCAGTGAAAAACGGATTAATCAGATTCTGAAAGAAAAAATGAATCGTACACTTACACAGCTGCTCCATGAAAGAGTAATTGTAGAGGCTAAAAGAATGCTTGTTTCCTGTGAATTGACCATCAAAGAAATTGCCTATCATTTGAATTTTGATGATCCTGCCTATTTCTCCCGGTTTTATAAAAAACATACAGGCCATACACCAGAGGATTTTAAAAATCAAATTACGGGTGTGTGACATTGAAAAGGCTTATGTTTTTCTCATATTTCCAGATTGTGCCATTGGATTGGAAAATAATACAAGTAAACTTAGGGGTGTCCGATTTAATTTTGTTTCAGGATTCAAAGCCCAACAGCTGAAGAGTTATTTTATAAATCTAAAAAATAATTGAATTATGGAACTTACGAAAGAAGTGGAACAACTTATGTTTAAGAATATCGACAGCCTTTTATCTCCAAAACCTATGTCCCTGGAAGCAGGTATCAAAAGATTGGAAAACGGAATGCTGCACGTAGCGATGAGAAATGTGATGCCCAACTGTAAAGGGAAGATGCTGGATTGGTGGTTTACCTATTTTGAAACAACTGCAGACCTGAAGTTATGGCATCCACATGATCATGTGCTACATAGCGGCTGGGACAGCAAATGGATCAAGAATGAAAACTATATCGGGGCTACCATACATGCCACAGAATCATTGGGAGTAATACCTCCTGTGCCGGCAGTGATTAAGTTTCATCATCCTGCAGAAATTTTTAATCCTGAAATTTTGGAGCAGGCATATACAAATAAAGACGTAAGTGCAGTTGTATATGCCAGAATCGGTTTTGGAGAAAATACTCCTACTGATCGCAATGGAGATCCAATGGATGGATATATGTTTCATGTTGTAAGAGATACGCCACAGGGATGTACGCTGAGAAGTCACTTTTTTCTGGGTGCGTCAAGTGCCGGAAGTAATGATCTATTATCGGATGAGATAGGGTTTGGATTGATGGAACATTGCTACTGTGAATTTACGTATCTGGCACAAGTTCTTCCTTCTCTTTATTATGCTGAAAATACAAGAGGTGATAAAGCTCCTTTTCTTTGGTAAATTCTATAATGATAGGCCAATTCAATATTTTTTTAATTTTTAAGAAAATTAATTTAAAATATGTTTAAAAGGTCTGCTGGTGTTTTGTTGATCGCAAATTATTTAATAAACAGATGTTTATAAACTGGAAATAATAATTTCTGTTTTGATTAATGGATATGGCCTGCCATTTTTTTGGTTTTGCACCTATTTTTTTAAGTAAAAATGTAGAGGAAAATTTGGATTTAGTAAAAATGTTTCTATCTTTGCAGTCCCTTAAACAAAGGGATTTACTGAAAAAAAGTAAGTGGCCGACTCGGTAGCTCAGCTGGTAGAGCAATACACTTTTAATGTATGGGTCCTGGGTTCGAATCCCAGCCGGGTCACTTCATATGGACAAATCATTTCTTAATGGTTTGTCCTTTTTTTATTTAGGGAAACAGATGTTGTAATTAGAGGGAATATTATTAAACAGATCTGGTGATATATAATTATTTAAAATCTTCAACCAGAGAGAAAAGCAATACTAATTAATAGGGTCATGAGATGCTCTGGCTGAAGAAAAGTAAATATGTTGTAAGAAGCTGATCTCTTTGAAGTGGAAGTGGAATTATGAAATTACTTCTGCTAAACTATTATTTAATGATACAGTTGTCTAAATAATGGATACGTCATAGATACATCACGGATACATCATTCCATAGATAATAATAAAATTTATGAGAGTTATTAGGGCTTTTCTGAAAAGAATGGATAACTGAAATACTTTAGCTTTCAATGGTAATCAATTCTTTTAGCTAAACTTTGTTGTTGATTTCCATAACTCATTAAAGTTTTCTGAAAAACAGATATAAATCGATATTTGAGGGGATATTTAATTTCTTTCTGAGACGGTTTTTTTTCGTCTGTACGGATCGATGTTGCATAAAAGTATTACAGGCTATTTCTTTTGAAGACAGGCCTAACCATATCTTAGCACACAATGAAAGTTCTGATTTTGATATATTGGGATTCAGCAATCGAATTTTTTTTACCAGCTCAGGATGTACTTCCTTAAATTTAGAGATAAAGAGCGTATTATTTTCCTGAGCGAGTTTAATAAGATCATTATTTACTCCATTGGTTGTAATAGATTCCGGTTTGTCTTTTATATTTTCAACAGCTTTATGTTTGGAGGTGAAAAGAAAGTTTTTTCTATATTTGAACAGACTGAAAAAAAAGACTGAAACAGCAAGACATACAATAATTAAATTATATATATGGACTGTTTTTTTTGTTTTTGCCTGTAACGTTTGTTTGTTCATAGCCTTCTCTGCCGATAAATTTATACTTTGATTCCATTCATGGCTTAAACTGTCTTTTAGATTAGTATATTTTTGAAGGTATATACGCTCCTTATTTTTATCCTTTAAATGTTCATAGGTTTCTGCTATTGTTTTATAAAGAAGCGGTATGGTATAAATTTGTTTTGTTTTTTCTAATATTTCAACAGATTTTTTATAATATTCAAGGGCCTTTTCGTACTCTTTATTTTGTGAGTAATAATTGCCGCCATAATAATAGGTCATTCCCCTTTGTATATTCCAGTATTCAATTTTTTCTAACATGAGGAGAGCCTGATTAAAATAATAAGAAGACGAATCAGGTGCTGTTTTTTGCTTTGAATAATAATTAGCAATAAGACATTTGATAACAGGGCTTGGTTTTATTTTTAGCGCTTTATGTAGGTATATCAGAGAAGAATCAGGGGTTTTGTTATAAAGAAATTCAGCTCTGCTTGCATAGATGCTGGATAAATTTTTTTTCTCAGCAGGTTCTGTGATCTTTCTGCCAAAATATATAGCCATAGAATTATATTGTAATGCTTTAGAGTCAAGCCCAATAACATAATTAAACTGTCCATACTCCTGATATAATTTACTGTATAAATAAAAACTGTTACTATTTTTAATTTTCTTTTCTGCTAGTTGCAGATATTGTAAACTGGTATTGTACGCCCCTAATGTTCCATAAATAGTCCCAATATTAATATACCCTAAAACCTCTCCTTTAAGATAATTTTGCTGTTTGCTTACGTTGATAAATTTCTCGTTTAAAAATAGGAGTTCTTTATTCTTGCCTAGTAACCGTAATTTTTCATTTTCATTGATTAAAATGCTGTCTATATCTGAGTGCAAATAATTTTGAGAGTATATACAGCTAAAAAAAGATAGACATGTAACATAAGCTATTTTAGTCGGAAATAATTTATAGTTTGTTGGGAACATATTGGCTTTTAACATATCAAAATGGTTCTGTTTAATAATTTTTAATAATTGCACTTATCTTTAAAAAAGTTATTTCGGATAATAGCCTTTTTAAAGAGTATTTATTTAATCTTTATCAGCTGGATTTGGGCTTCTTGGTTTAAATATTCAAAATTTGTTACTCCACCTTTCTTATATTCCCAGTTATGAAATTAATAGTTATAGTAAACCAACAAGCTCATCATATGTTTGGATAGGTATGATTAAAACTTTATGTTGATTTCTATAAATTAAATATTAAATCTATTTAAGTAAAATGAATTATGAGTACGAATTCCTACTTGAGGATAAATCAACATTATACTATTAAGTTATATTGAAAAATTATGTTTTTATCCCTTTAAAATCTAGTGTAAAAATACATAATAAAGATTTTTTTCAAGAAAATTATAGTACATCATTGGCATATCATTTCATTGTTTTGATTTAAAAAAAGTAGGCATAATGAAAAAAGAATTAGGTAATATGTTTTTTGATTATGAACATGTGCGCTTTGTTAATTACCTGTAAATGTGTTTGTTAATTTGGTTTTAAGATGGTCTAATACGCTTGATGTATGTTTGATGTATGTTTGATGTATATTGAAAAAACTCAATTGTTTCGTCTGTGTTTGTGATTGAACACCGTGTATTTATGATGGGTTGTGATTTTTGAATAGAATGTATTTTGGGTGTATGTTGTTTTGTTTTTCATTGGGTGTTAATTGTATTTTATCCTGATAAACAACTGTCATTTCCATCCCCAAATCTTTATTCTGGAAAATCTCTTTTAATTAAAATAATGTCAAAACATTGTCAACTGTTTAAATAGAAAAAATGAAAAAAACAGTATTGTTCTCAATCGATTTTCTTGCTTCTTTATGTGTTTACAACTGAGTGTTAATATAGCAGCTCCTATTAAAACTCTTGATGTGGATGGGGAAGTTAGGCTCAGGCTTTTTCCAAATGTTCAGAATATTCTAATGAGGTTAGCAATGTTGCTTTTGATGATATTCCTATTTATTATCCTGATGTAGGTCTATTTGTTATTTATACTATTGATAAAGTAAAGCGGACTAACTTTAAAAAGATACATCTAACAAAAAGTGCTATTGTATGTGTCTGGTATTTAATAGTTTTGCATGTTTGGTGTATTTTTGATGTATATTTGATGTATGTGTTTTTAAGGGTTGGATTGTTATTTTTTTTGCAAATTTGTATACAGCTAATCTTAATAGTATACACTCAAATGATTGTGGAAAATAGTACTTATAAACAGTTAAAAAAATTGTCTAAAGGATTCGTTTTTTTAATTTAATCTCTCCAAAAGCCATTAATGAAAAAAAAACTTATTCTTTTAATTTCCAGTAATATTATTTGGTCTTGCAGCGCACAGACAGAAACTAATACATTCACTACACATTCTTCCCTTATATTCTACCAAATAGCAGACAATTATTTTGTTAAAAATAATTATGACAGTAAAGAGTTTACTGAAAAGGTAATATCAACAGAAAACGAATTCAATCAAATTTTTGATAAGGCTTCCTTTATGGGAGAAAAGGGAAAACCAACTTCCGTTGACTTTTCAAAAGAAAATGTAATGGCCTTACTACATCCTGCAACGAATAGATCCGTTGAACTCATTCCTTTAAAACTTGAAAGAAATGAGGAGGATCAAACAGTTTTTTCTTACAAAGTAAGAATAGGAGAGCAAAAAGGTTTTGAAAGGAAACCCAAGCTGATAATTATTGTAAATAAGGATATAGACAAAGTCCTTTTTAAAAAGGTTGAATCGTAATCGTAATATTATTTATGTGTGTTTTCAAACCGAAAAACCTTACGCCAACTTCCTAATAATATTTCTCATCATGTATTGTTCAGCAAACATTAATAAAGCGTTATATTGTCTTCTTTTTGTCTTTTGTTTTACAAGGCTATTTTCTCAGAAGTATACTTTAAGGCAGCTTGATACTCTTTTGATCAGGAAGAATGAAGAACTTCGTACCAAAATATCAAACAAGGATTTGATCCTTTGGAATGAAAATCTTGTAAAAATCTCAATTGAAAATAATTATCCTAAAGGAGAAGCCTGGGGATATGCCAATATTGCCAATAGGTTGTGGCTCATAGGAGATTTCAAAAAAAGTTTGGATTATTTAAATAAAGCGGTAGAAAAATCTAAGAATATTAATGATGATTTTCTTGAAGGTAAGATTAATCAGGAATTTGCCCAGGTTTATAGTGCGATGAAGCTTAGTAAATTAGCTCTGGATTATAATTTGAAAGCGATGAAGTATGCTTTGAAACTCAAAAAAGATAATCAGGACTGTCGTTTTTTTTTAAGATATGTATACTCTACCCGGGCCTCTTATTTGGCTGAACCTTATCAGGCTGATTCTTCTCTTATTTATCTGAAGAAAGCTGTCAGGATAGAAGCAAACCCTTTGGATGTAGCGCATATAGCAAGATATTATATTTGGGATAATAAAAATATGGATTCTGCAAACTATTATTTTAAAAAATCCTTTATTCTTTTAGAATTTAAAAAATTTAAGCATAACAAGTACCAAAGAGCAGTAGTTTTACATAATTATGGAGAATTCCTGGAAACTCAAAATAAGAATAGTGAGGCCATTGATACTTGTAAAGCGTCATTAAGATTGGCAAAAGAAGTTGACAGACCTAAATTGATTCTCAATAACTTTCAATTATTAGCCGACCTTTACAAAAAGATCCATGAACTGGATCTTGAAAATGAATATTTAAATAAGGCAACTTCATTGAAAGATAGTCTGGATAATAACCAGAATAAAGCTGTTATTCTGGCCATTGATAGCATGGAAAAGAAAGAACTTGATGAAAAGAGAAAAACTCAAAATAATGCTTTATTATATGGAAGCATCTCTGTAATAGTAATTTTCCTGTTATGTACTTATTTCTATCTGCAAATCAAAAAAAAGAAGGCCAAGCTTATACAAAGTAATGAGATAATTATTCAAAAAGAAGAGGAAACAATAGATTTAAAAAGAAAACTTAGTGAAAACCACGAAACTATAATTCAACTTGCCAGGGATAATAGTATTGGTTTTTTAGCAAAATTTCAAGAAGCATATCCGGAAGTATGCCAGAAACTTCAGATGGTTAATGCCAAACTTACTAAATCTGATTTATCATTTTGTGCCATGATATGGCTTGGATTTTCTTCAAAAGAAATTGCACAATGTACTTCTATGGAACATAGATCTGTACAGACAAAAAAATATAGAATACGTAAAAAACTAAACATTGATACTGAAACAGATTTGTATTATTTCATCAGATCAATATCCCAATTTTAAGGTAATGATAATGAATGGAATCGATCCTGCATGTTAATCTATATTGTGGTTCATAAAGACCCAAATACAAATGATAAACATTGCTTTAAGGGATCCAAAATGAATTTAATAGACTATATAATACTTCAAAGCAGATTAGAAACACACTATTTTGTAACTTGAGCTCATAGTATAAACAATGAGCTTTACCTTTTAATTTAACGGTGAAATTATGACTATTAATTAGGGGTGAACCTTAGTGTAGATACTTCATATACATCTTCTAGTGATTCTTCAAAGATCATTTTGCCAGCTCTAAGCTAAGTATTCTAATAAAGGGTTTGGCCTCCGATTGTATTGTTCATCTGTTTCTTTATCTATAATTTAATTATTCTGTTGTTCACGATTGTTTTAATTGTTTGCTATTCAGTGTGTTTTGTTTTTATAGTTGGTGTTTTGGCTAAAGCATTAAAACTTAGTTCTTGCTTTTCTGGGGGCAATTTTGTAGGATTGAGACGGATATTTAATTACAAACTCAGTAAACTACGGAAGCTTTTTTGTCTTAGAAACTCTACAGTGGCTTTTAGTGTTGATTATAAATGATGTATGTGTGATGTATGGCATATGTTGCATGCTGTATTCATGTTGTATCCGCCTGGTTGTAGGCCATACAGGTACGATTTACTTTTGTAACCTTAATTAATTTAAATCAATATTTATGAAAAAAATTATTTTAGTAGGTTATGTTCTGTGTTCTGCTATGGCTAGTTCTCAGGTGGGTATTAATACCGCAACTCCTACTAATACCCTCGATGTTAATGGTACCACAAGAATCCGGGATCTAACCTTATTAACCAGTCCTACAATTTCAGCTCTGTATGCTGATCAAAATGGTGTTTTAGGTACAGCTAATATTACTCCCCAATCTCAGGTGGCTTTTTATACAACTGCCAGTACGATGTCTTATAATGCAGCAAATTATAATACCGGAGCTACTCAAATCGTTCAGATACAATCTTCTCATGCGGTACTGAATACTATTGGAACTACAGTTTCCACTATTGGGCAGGTTACTATTGGCCAAACAGGGAATTATATGTTGTCCGGATCTGTAGCTCCTTCTCTTACAATAAACAATGATGGAGACGGATATGCTTATATGGCTGTTAATCTTGAAGTCAGCACTGATGGAGGATCATCCTGGACATCTGTAACTGGAGGCCGTCCAATGTTTCCCAGAGTGGGAGTTGGGGTCACAAGAATTTATTCTTTCACAATGGCTCCTGTAATTAAATCTTTGAATGCAGGAAATCTGATCAGAGTGATCTTTTATAGGACTAAAGATGGAGGAGGTACTCTACAAGGATCTTCTATGAGTTCAATAGATCTTAGTTTTGGTTATGGTTCGCCCACCTATACATTAAGTCTTAACAAATTATAAATTACCAATGTTGTATATTAATTATTTATATGATGAATAAAATTTTTTAAATCAAATGAAAGTTTATTGATTTTATTTATAGATGTAGTGAACTACAGCAGTAGGGGTGCAATTGAAGAATTGCATCTCTTTTCATTTTAGAAACCTTCAGTTATTAATTACAATTATTATTGAATCTGTTTAATAAACAGGTATTTATAAATGGGGAATTGTGATTAGAATTTTTGTTCATTACTATCGTCTGCCATTTTTTTGTTTTGCACCTTTTTTTTGAATAAAAATGTGGAGAAAAATTTGGATTTAGTGAAAATGTTTCTATCTTTGCAGTCCCTTAAACAAAGGGATTTACTGAAAAAAGTAAGTGGCCGACTCGGTAGCTCAGCTGGTAGAGCAATACACTTTTAATGTATGGGTCCTGGGTTCGAATCCCAGCCGGGTCACTTCATATGGACAAATCATTTTTTATAATGGTTTGTCCATTTTTTTGTTCATAATTTATTATTTTTTCTCCATGGAAATACAAGTTCAAGGAGATGTCTGAGGTTAATGATTTAAAAGAAAAGCATTTAATTGACCTACTACATTTTCCCAAAGCCTGTCTTTCATATTTTTTTTGAAAAAACCAAAGTGGTCAATTCTCTTCAGTCCTAATTCTGAAGGAACTAACTTTGTGAAAGTAATTTCTTCTTTACTGTCAATATGCTCCCAATAAGATTCTGTATTTTTCTGACTTGATATAGTGTCGTCTATGGTCCAATATAAATGAACAGGGAATGTATAATTCCTGAAATGCCCAACCGGAACTGTTTTGCCATAAAACTTAGCATCGAAGAAGTAATTTTTCTTTTCTAACCAGCTGCGCCATTCATACACTACATTTTTAGGCAGATTTTCCATTAATCCAAAGGTTTTAGCTTTTACATATCCTGTCATTAAAATACTTATAGGGGCAAAAAGGTAAAAGTAAAAATAAGCTTTCATTCTGTAAGGCAGTGGCATATTCATATAATAGCCTGCTGATACGGCGAAATTGATCATTCCTTTTACATTATCCAGATTTTTCATAAATCCGATTTGCTGCCCGCCAGCACTATGCCCAACAATGATAAACGGAAGTTCAGGAAATCTTTCGTTCAGAAAGTCCTTGATAGCAGGCATATCTCTTACTCCATAATCTGAAAACTTAAATTCACAGGTCTTTAAATTTCCGGAAAAAGAATCTCCGCTTCCCCTGTAATCCCAAAGACAGCACAGGAAATCATTTTCAGCAAGATAGGTAAGAAATGACAGGTAAAATTCTTTCTTTGTTCCTGTACCACCATTAAACTGAACTACAGCTTTTGGCTGATCCGGAATAAGGAGAATTCCTTTAAGCGGTATTCCGTCTTCACATATAGTTTCAAAGCTTTCCGTTTTCATGTTGTATTTAACTTAAAAATCATGGGCTGTCATTAAGATTTTTTACAAGGATCTGGTCTTAATGCAGAATTACATCTCTTTTTCAGGTTAAATTTAGCAAATGCAGGAATTCATTTATAATATTTAACTATGCAGTACGTACTAGGTTCTAAACGAAGTTTTTTGAATGGTTGTAAATTTTTATTCAGACCTGATATTTCATAGTGATATTGCTGATATTTTCAGTGGTGGAAGATTTTATTTCCAGAAATCCCGCTTTTTTATATAGTTTATAAGCTTTGTCATTTCCCGGAGTAACTTCTAAAAGAATTTCAATGCCATGATATGTATGAGAGGCTTCCTCAATAACTGCTTCAAGCAATCCCTGTCCAATATTTTTTCCCTGAAATTCATTTTTAACATACATTTGATAAATATTTCCGGTATTGTCCTCACCCTTCACAAAGCTGCAGATCCCTATAAGTTCTTCATCTGTAAAAGCTCCAAATACAAATCTTTCTTTGGTCTGCTCTTCAATATGGCTTTCCATTGGAAATTTTTCAATTTTCAGGGCTTCCTGATAGTTGGCTCCAAATGAATCGGGGAATTTTTCCAGACTTTCCAACCGGATGGTTCTGTAGATTTTACTTTCCTCAGGAAGAAGTTTTCGAAAGTTAATATTTTTCATGGTGATCTTATTTGTCATTTTCATTTATATCCAATACAAAGGTGTGGATTATTTTGGCTTCCTCTTAAATTTATCACTGAATTTTAATTAATTTCATTAAAATTTGTAAACCTGTTGATCAATCTGTAACAAATTTCTTTTTAGATAGTCTTATTAAAAACAAAACATATACTTTTGATCAGAAATACTTACCTAAGTGGTCTGTAAATTTAAAAAAAGTATTCGTTTAAGGGGAAAATCACATTGTTTTATTTGAATGTTACATTTTTGCGAAATAACCTGTTTATTTCATAATGAACATGATAAAATATGTATATTTATAACACATATTGGGGAATAATATTGAAATAACGGTAGATAATTATCAACTTATTTGTAAGAAAATGAATAGGTAGATATCTGGATATATAAGGAAAAGTGGTGGTGATGGGAAAAATTAACTGGTTCATTTTTAAAAATAAAAAGACACATCCGAAGGGTATAAAGAATATAATAACCTTTAGTATCTGCATGGGGTTATTTCTGTGTCTATTTTCATGTCATAGCGAATCCCATACTACTGAAAGAGAAGATTTTGATGTTTCCTTATTGACTCAAAGTTCTGAACTTCAGTTGTCTGGTGGATATGAAGCCTTTGCCCAGCTTAATAAAAAATATCTGAAAAAGGCAGTCAAAATGAGGTATCCAGCAGGGAAAGGGCTCTGCTATCTGAATATGGCAAGTGTGAATGTCTCAGCTGGAAATTATGATAAAGCCCGATTTTTTTTCAATAAAGCAGAAAAAGATCTGATACCTTCTGAAAATGCATATCATAAAGCGACTTTCTATGATGATTACAGCCTGTATTATTCTCATCTTAAAATATATGATAAGGCTATAGCGTGTAATAATAAAGCATTTTATTATTTTAAACAGGTAAAAAAAACAAAACTCACTGATAAGCTTCTTCCAAGACTTTATGTAAACAAGGCTATTTATTATGCATGGAAGGGATGGTTTGGGACATCTTTAAAATGTTTTACAAAAGCCAATGTGCTGGAAAATTCAGCGTATACCAATTGTATGATGGCACAGTATTATTTATTTACCCATAAGCCTGATTCTGCAGGAATATATATTGCCAGGGCAGATGAAAAAATGCTTAGTCAGAAAACAACAGATGTGGAGTCACTTTGGGTGTATTACACCATGGGATATTATTATAATGATGTTGATAATAGTGAACAGGCAGAAAAAGCGCTTAAAAAAGCACTGGAAATCAATATAAAAACAAGACGCACTTACTCCTCCCATATAAAAGAGGTTTATAAGGCTCTTGCAGAATTATACAAGAAAAAAAATGATGGTGGAAAGGCCTATTTTTATCTGAAGAAATATATGGAAGAGGAAGGAAGATCTGATGCTGCACGATTCGCTGCAATGAATAAAACGACTGAAGATTTTATTTCAGAAGTAAAACAGGAATCAGATTGGCATAAAAATGATCTTCCGCTATTTATCGCGCTGTCAATCACCGTTCTTACCGTTTCAGGAGTATATGTCAGGAAGATGATTGGCGGATTACGAAAGAAGAAGAATACTTTAAAAGAGCAAACCGATGCATTGAAAAATCATGTCCAGACAAAGCAGCGGGAAGAAGTAATTGAACTTGCTAGAAGGAATGACTCTTCTTTCTTGTTGAAATTCAAAGAATTGTATCCCGGATTTATAAAAGCCCTTTTGGAAATCAATCCGGATCTTGAAAATTCAGAGCTCGCTTTCTGCGCCATGTTGAAATTACGTTTTTCTTCTAAGGAGATTGCGGATTATACTTTTGTACAGCACAAATCTGTTCAGCAAAAAAAATACAGGATAAGAAAAAGACTGAATATTCCCGGAGAAACAGATATTTATGACTTTTTTGAAACGTTAACAGAATAAAAAATATATCACAATAAAAGCAGCAGGATTCTGTTTTATGAAAAGATTTTATTGTTGATTTTATCAGAAAAAATCATTGAAAATTTTTAAAATATGAAAACCATTATTCTGAGAGATCATTGTTTAATCATAATTAATACAGGGATTTAGCTTAAATAGAGAAACTTATGATGCGTATTTTTCTTTCTGTTTTACTTTTTGTTTTAGTTTCGTGCCATTCTCATTCAAAGAAAGAGGCTGAAAAGAGATTTGATGTCTCTTTGCTTAAGCAGAATGAGAAATTCAGGCTTTCCGGAGCGTATGATTCATTGATTACGCTTAATAAAAAATATTATGATCAGGCTAATAAAATGAATTATGCAGAAGGGAAGGCGCTATGCTTTATCAATCTGGCTGAGCTTAATATTTCACTGGAAAATTTTCAGAAGTCGCAGATTCTTTTTGATAATGCAAAAGAGATTCTGGATGGTTCAGAGGATAATATCCACAAAGCCAGATTTTATAACGTGTACGGACGCTTCAATGTAGAACTTCGAAGGCTTGATAAGGCTTTTCAATATAACAATGAAGCCATGAGCTTTATAAAGAAAAGTGATAACTCAGAGCTTAAAAATGATATACTTTTCAGTATTTATTTGAGACAGGCAATTTATCTTACCCAAAAAAAAGAATACGAAAAAGCGCTTGAATATTTCCATCAAGCCAAAAAACTGGACAATACGGGGCTTGCAGACTGTGCTATAAGCGATTATGTTTATATGCGCAGAGACAGGGATTCTGCCTATAAGTACATAACAATTGCCTACAATAAAGCCAATATAGGAGGTAAAGAAGACGGAATAGCCCTCTATACGAATACTATTATGGGGGAGTACTTTCTTAATTATAAAGAATATGATAAAGCAGAAGTGTATTTTAACAGGGCATTGAAAATCAATGAAAAAACGAAACGTATCTATGCTTATTACGCCAAGTATATCTATAATGATCTCAGGGTATTATATGAACATACGGGGGATAAAGAGAAGGCCTATTTTTATCTGAAGGCGTACACGGATGCTTTTTATAAAACCAATACATCTTTGCTGGCTACCATCAATCAGGATATGGAGTCTTTTATTACGGTAGCCCAACAAGATACCGATCATCGTCAAAGTAAAATATATTGGATTGTTTCCCTGTCGTTCTTAGGTCTCTGCCTGTTGGGACTATATGCCTGGAGAATTGTTCTTACCTTGAGAAAACGTAAAAAAATCCTTTCTATAGAAGCTGAAAATCTGAAAATAAGGATGAATGACAATAAGCAGGAAGAGATTATAGAACTTGGTAAAAAGAATGACTCTGAATTTCTGGATCGTTTTAAAGAAGCTTACCCAGAGTTTATAGCTCAGCTTTTAATGATTAACCCAAGTCTTGAAAATTCTGAACTGGTTTTTTGTGCTATGATTAAACTGCATTTTACTTCTAAAGAAATAGCAAGCTATACGATGGTTCAGCATAGAAGTATTCAGCAGAAAAAATACAGAATCAGAAAAAAACTGAACATTCCTGGAGAAACAGATATCTATCATTTCTTTGATACCTTACAATAATCAAAAAAAAACTGTCTGATTTATCAGGTCAGACAGTACTCGAAATATTCTCTTTTCACCACTCGGTTTTTTTCTTGTGGTCTCTTTGGTCAAATATGAAAATTTTTATTGGGAACATGAAAAAATACTATACTACATGGGTACTACATACTGTATTTTTGTTTTTAAATATTTGATATATAAGTCGTTATATTTTCAGTTGATTTGTGGAATTATTAATCAAAAAAAGAGCTGATCATTCTCAACTGACTTATTTTTTACCTTAATTTTTCATAATTTATCTTTTTTAAGTACTATTTAAGTATGACTTTCGTCCTGATTTTCAATACGTTTTTATCTCCAGTTTTCTTCCTGAGATTTTAATGATTCCTCGCCTAAAAGAACTTATATTATGTAAGACCGAAATGAGTTTTGAATATAATTTATTGATAATTAAATAATTATCATGCTTGTTGTACCTGTGTAGTAGGATTTTTTTTTGTTTTTTATTTGAAATATACAAGCTTTGCGGTGGGATTTTTTGCGAATTTTATACGATTGGTTTTGTTTTGTTGTATTTATGATAATGTTCCGCTATGGTTTTAAATACAATGTCTGAATGATCTTTTGATGAAAAAATAAGCAGCCTTATATCTGTACCAAAATAATTTTATATAAATCTATGAAAAAAAGAATTTTATTCGTTTTTGCGTTAGCATCATGTTTTACGGCTTTCAATGCTCAGAGATGGGAATCTGTTTCTCAGAAAACTTCACAGATAAGAGAAGGAGTTGCAGTACAACATTCTTACCGAGTTGATTTGAAGTCTCTGAGAGAAATGTTGAAAAATGCTGAAGAGACGGGAAAAAATGCACGTCCTGTTATTATTTCTTTACCAACAGCAGAAGGAAAAATTGAAAAATTTGCGGTCTATAGCAATCCTGTGATGGAGCAATCTCTTGTAGACAGATATCAGCTGGGATCCTATGTAGGAATTGGCGTGGATGATGCTTCTAAGTATTTAAGATTTAGTACATCCCCTACAGATATGCAGTCTATGATTATTAAAGACGGTATATTTCAGTTTATAGAACCTATAAGTGCAGATAAACAGACTTATGGCGTTTTTTATAAAACAAAGGAAAAAGGAGACATGCATGGGTTTGAATGTGATACGGAGCATGATCTTAAGGAGATAGGTAAACTGGTGGAAAACGGAAAAAAGATGCTTTCCAATGTAGGAATTACCAACAGACCTACTAATACAAAATACAGAACTCTCAGAATGGCTATGGCTGTTACCGGTGAATATACGCAATTTCACGGAGGCACAGTTGCCGGGGCTGTCGCTGCAATCAATAATACAATGACCAGAATCAATGGGGTTTTTGAGAGAGATTTTGGAGCTCACTTTAATGTGTTGGATCTTCCGGGAATTATTTATACAGATCCTGCTACCGATTTTTATACCCCTCAGGCAGCAGCAGGAGATCCGTCATTAAACTTACAGCTGCAACAAAAGCTGACGGCAGATGTTGGAAATGCCAATTATGATATTGGACACGTATTTCATCGCAATGTAGGACAAAGCAGAAATGGAAATGCCGGAGGAATAGGAATTGTTTGTACAAATCCTGCCACTAATACTTCTTTAGGAAAAGGTGCCGCTTTTTCAATGAGCCCTGACCCTGTAGGAGAAGTATTTGACTTAATGGCAGCACACGAAATGGGACACCAGCTGGGAGCCAACCATACCTTCTCTATGAGAACTGAAGCTTCCGGTGCCAATGTAGAGCCTTGGGGAGGAACAACGATCATGGGATATCCGGGAATTACTCAGGATAATATTCAGGCCAATATGGATGGATATTTCCATTATAAATCTATTTCTCAGGTATTGAATAACCTCGAAGCTAAAGTAGGATGTGGTGTTGCTGTTGATATCATAAACAATACCGCACCGGTAATTACACCGTTGGCTAATTATTCTATTCCTAAAGGAACTGCCTATTATCTGGATGCGGTAGCAGTAGATGCAGAAAGTGATCTTGTTACCTATACATGGGAACAATACAACAGTGTAGGAGACAGGAATACGATTTCCGGAGATAGCGGATGGGGCTATAATGCAGAAGGAGCTATTGCGAGATCTTTACCGGGAACAGCCACCAGCAGAAGATATTTCCCTAAGCTGGAAACTGTATTGAATGGTGTACTGACAGACAAACAGGTATGGGAAACCGTTTCCTATATCCCAAGAACATTGAACTATGCGGTAACTGTAAGAGATCAGAATGCATTAAGACCAATGACTTCCACTGCTGAAACGGTTGTAACAGTAGGTAATGACGGACCTTTCAAATTCAGCGGACTTACCACAGCATCTGTTTTATATAATGATGCATCCAATACCATCACATGGGATGCTGCAAACACCAATAACGCTCCTTATAATGTAGCTGCCGTAAAAATAGATTATACAACCAATAACGGGGCTACATGGACAGTTCTGGTAGCTTCTACACCTAATACAGGAAGCTATGCTGTACAAATGCCGGCTAATGTAACGGGAACTATTAAATTAAGAATATCAGCAGTAGGCAATATTTTCTATGCTGTATCTCCGGCTGTAACAGTAGGAACGGCTCCTACTTCTACTGCCGTCGCTCCAACAGGAGTTTCTGCAATAGAGACAGAAGTTTTAAAAACAACGGCGAGAATATCGTGGAATAAAGTACCGGGAGCCACTTACTCTGTCAATTACAGAAAAGTAGGGGCTGCAAGCTGGTCGAATACAACAAGTGCTGTCAACTCTGTATTGTTGTCAAATCTTGAAGATGAAACCAATTATGAAGTACAGGTAGCTGCCGTTGTAAATAGTGTTCCGGGAGCATTCTCTACTAATTATGCCTTTAAAACAAAAGGGCTGAGAACGGGTTCAGATTATTGTTTAATGACTACAGGAGGAAATGGCGGAAGCTTTAATAGTGGTCTTGTAAGATTGACGTTATCTAACCTGGCTTATGTATATACCGGATTGGATGTTTACAAAACATATCTTGACTTTAGTGAAGATGCAACCAAAGTTGTTAATTTAACAAAAGGAACTCAATATACAGCAAGCTTTAGAAACCTTGCGGGAGGAAACTATAACGACTGGCTTGAAATCTGGATAGATTACAACAGAAACGGAGTCTTTGAAAACTCTGAAAAAGTAGTAACCAGTGGAGCTCTTCCTTTCTATGCTGCCGCTGCTCAGGCTTACCTTCGTGACGGAAATGTGACATTTACAGTGCCTGACACGGCGTACTCTGGTGAAAAATTGTTGAGAATGAGAGTTGCAAGTACTTTCTTTAATGCAGCCAGCGGACCTTGTGGAAGCCCTACTGTACCTGTAAATGGTGGTGGAATCGTTTCTGTAGGATCTTTCAGAGATTTTTCTGTGAAGATTTCGGAAAATGCTAACCTTGCTGTGAGAGATGTCGTAGACACGAAATCATCCGAAGTATCTATTTATCCTAACCCTGCAGATACATTTGTAGAAGTGAAAAACCTTAAAGGTAAAGCAGATTACAAAATCTACAGTGCTGACGGAAGATTAGTTCAGGAAGGTAAAATTGAAGGAAGGATCAATGTTGCTTCTTTGGTAAAAGGAATGTATGTGATCACTATAAAAGATGATAAGAATACTTATAATACTAAGTTAATCAAGAAATAACACAAATGAATCTCCGCATCAGGATCTAAAACGCGGAGAGAAAAAAGATTTATTTAACTGAAAAAGGCTGTCTCTGGTTGAGACAGCCTTTTGTTTATGATGAAGTATGACCATTAAAAAAGTCCAGCATGGTTGCCAATGACTTTTCAGAATGCATCCGTTCGCCGTTTTCAAGGGATTCCTGTGTGGCAGTGGCTGCTCTTTTCTGCATATGATGTTCATAGCTGGAAATTGCTTCCTGCAATGTGCTGTAACTGTCATTCGTTAAATATTCACTCAATTCAAGGGCATCCAGCATGGCCATATTGGCACCTTCTCCTGCAAATGGAGGCATTACGTGAGCAGCATCACCAATCAGTGTCAGGTTGGGCTTGGTTTTCCATGTTTGATCTAAGGGCATAGAGTAAATCAGGCGTGGAATAAACGGAGTTCCAGCATTTTCAAACAATTCTTCCCATAAAGGATTCCATCCGGAGTATTCTGTTTTGAACCATTTGAGCACCTGTGCATTGTCAGAAAAATCAAGACCACTGGTAGCAGGCCAGTTTTCATCAGCTTTAAAGCTTGCATAAAACCCGAGATCTCCATTCCCTTTCTGGCCCAGCAAAATATTTTTTGTATTTCCGAATGCCATTATTTTTCCGCCTTTAATTATGGAATTAATCTTAGGGGCATTTTCTTTTGAAATATTTCCTTCCAACATAATAACTCCGGAATAAACAGGTTTGATATCAGTGAGATAAGGCCGTATTTTAGAATTGGCTCCGTCTCCGGCAATAACAAGGTCTGCGTACACTGAATTCCCGTTTTTGAAGTGCAAAAGCCAGCCTTCATTTTGAGGTTCCATCGAGAGAAAATGACTGTCCCAGACTACGGTGTCAGGATGCAGGGATTCCAACAGCATATTTCTTAATGGACCCCGATCTATCTCTGGACGAAAATGCTCATGTCCAAAATCTTCTTCAGGTTTTGTTTCATGATCGTTAAAAAATATTTGAGCCTTTTCATTCATGATCAGTGTTCTGTCTGCACCGGGACGGAAAGTCTTTTTGAATTCCTCCAATAATTCTGCTTTGCGCAGGGCTGCCAGTCCTGAGTCTTCATGCATATCGAGAGGAGAGCCTTGTACCCGTGCATTTTTATTGAAATCTCTTTCATATACTTTTACATCTGCACCTTTTAATTGTAAAAGTCTTGCCAGCGTAAGTCCTGCAGGACCACCACCAACGATTGCTATTGATTTATTTTCTATCAGCATTTTAATTTAAATTTTACAATGCAAATTTATTTTCCTTTCAACACTGATAATAGTACAAATCGGTCGTTTTTATTTTTGGATAATTCTTTAGGAGCAACCCCTGAAAATTTTTTCACTTCTTTGATGAAATGATTCTGATCGGTATAATTAAGTTCCGGGAAAAGCCTTCCCTGTGCGATATGTTCCAAAGATGCCCTGAAACGCAAAATAGTAGAGTAGGCTTTTAATGACAAGCCGAGCTGTTTGGTAAAATAACGGTTGATCTGCCTGCTGCTCCAGCCTGTTTTCTCAGAAAGTTCCTGCACACTCATTTCTCCTTTTGAGGCATAAACCAGCTCAAAAAGTTGGCGTTTTCTTTCATCTACCTTTGTGGGAAGGCGTTCTTTTATTTTTTGAATTGCTTTTGTACAGCAGCAGGAAAAATCTTTTAAATCATCTGTTTTAAAATCCCAGAAATCAGAAGAAAGTTCTTTTCCAATATTCAAAAGATCTGCGATAGAGGTATTCAAAATATATTCAACAGCAAGAGGTTTAAAACTGATCACAAAGGCAATGGTATGGGGAGCAATGTATCTTTGTTCCGGATAAGTTTCCAGCCCGAGAAGAGTAATATGAAAAGGCTCTGAAGCCGATTGTGAAAAAAATAAATCAATTCTTCCGTCAGGGATGATAACCACTTCTTTCGCTTCATCCGAAAGGTTCTGAAAAGTTCCCAGATTTTCAACAAAATCTGCGATCTCTTGGTCAGGTTCTATGAAATGATAAGAGAAGTCATTGTCCATAATTATTGTCTGTGCAGACTGCTTTTAGATGAAGAAAATTACAAAAATTGTTGTAAACTACAAAGTACAATACAATTTGAATATTGAACTGGGCTAGTACATTTTAGAAAATCTGTACCAGCTGATTTGCCTATGAATATGATATTTTTGTAAATTAAGAGTTAATGACCGGAAAATGAAAAATATGCAGGAAAGTGAAATCAATTTTATACAGCACAACGAGGCGGCCTGGAACAAACAGGCATTAGAAGAGAATGAATGGTCAAAAGCTGTAAGTACAGACTTAATTAATGATGCGAAAGCTGGAAAATGGGAGGTTCATCTGACTCCGAAACCATTAAATAAGGAATGGTTGGGAGATGTGAAAGGAAAGAAAATTTTGTGTCTGGCATCTGCAGGAGGACAGCAGGCTCCGGTACTGGCAGCAGCAGGAGCTTCCGTAGTTGTTTTTGATATTTCCGGTGAACAGCTTAAACAGGATGAAAAAGTTGCTGAGCGTGACGGTTTGTCACTGAAAACCATTCAGGGGGACATGAGAGACCTGAGTGTATTTGAAGATGAAACATTTGATATTGTATTTCATCCCATATCCAACCATTATGTGGAAAATGTGAATCCCGTTTGGAGAGAAACGTATAGAGTCTTGAAAAAAGGAGGAGTATTGCTGGCCAGCTTTTTTAATCCCGTTGTGTTTATAGCAGACCGAAATCCTCAGGATATAAAAGATGGAATTATCAGACCAAAATATACACTTCCTTATGCTGATATAAAAGATTTGGATCAGAATCAGATTAATGGAAAATTGGAACATAGTGAAGCGCTGGTTTTCGGGCATACACTTTCAGATCTTATTGGCGGACAATTGAGAGCAGGTTTTTTAATTGCAGATTTTATAGAAGAAATGCAGCCAAATCCGCGCTTTTTAATTGATGAATATCTACCAACATTTATAGCAACGAAAGCAGTGAAATCAAACCATTAAAGGCTAGAAATTTTTACGAATATCTGAATTATCACTATTTTAGAAGTCTCAAAATAGATTTATGAAGATACTTTAATGGACAAATCATCACTTAACACTTACTTTCATTCTCTATTCAGTATTGAAAAAGAAGTGGTTGAAAAGATCACTGAAAAATTTAATTGCTTTGAATTGAAAGCCAATACAATTTTGCTGGATAAAGATGCCATCAGTACCAAAACCTATTTTCTTGAAAAAGGGTATGTCCGCTCGTATATTCTGAATGAAGATAATGAGGAGATTACCACCAATATTTATAAAGCTCCCTGCTTCGTTAATGATTTCTTATCCTTTTTCAGACAGCAGCCTACCAAAGAAATATATCAAACTGTTACAGCCTGCATTTTCTGGGAAACAGGATTGGAAAATGTACAGCATAATTTCCATAATATTCCTGAGTTCAGGGAGTTTAGCCGGCTTCTTTTTGTCCTTAATTATTATAATATTCATGACAGACTGATTGAAATGGCCAGTCAGAAAGCATCCACAAGATATTTCAATCTGATGAAGAAGGATCCCGATATTTTTCAGCATGTCCCTTTGAAGGTAATTGCTTCTTATTTAGGAATTAAAGACAGCTCACTGAGCAGAATCCGAAGGGATATTCACAAACTGTAATTTCTTTTCATTTGTCAAGTGATAGTTCAGAAATGATCACTGATCTTTGTTTAAAAATAATTCATGAACAAAAAACATATTGTAGTAGTAGGATTGGGTGGTGTAGGCGGTTATTTTGGATTTAAAATAAATCAGACTAATGAAACTTCCCGGAAATATACCGTTTCCTTTGTTGCCCGTGGAGAAACTTATGAGAAAGTAAAAGATAGCGGATTGACTTTGCTGTCTCCTGAACATGCTAATTCGCAGACTCATCCTGATACCATTGTACAGAACGTCAGTGAGATTGAAAATCCTGATCTGGTATTAATTTGTGTAAAAGAATATGACCTTGAAAATGTATGTAAGCAGTTGGTGCCGGTCATCAACAAAGATACGATCTTGCTTCCTATGATGAACGGAGCAGACATCTATGACAGAATACGTACCGTTATTCCGGAGCATACCATTCTTCCAACCTGTATTTATGTAGCTTCTCATATTAAAGAGAGAGGAATTGTAGAGCATAAAGGAAAAGCCGGGAAAATGATTGTTGGTAGAGATCCTGAGCATTTTTCCACTCCAGTGGAATGGGTTACAGACCTTTTGAGAGAAAGTAAAATTGACTTTGATTTCAAGGATAATTCATTAACGGATATCTGGACAAAATTTATTTTCATTGCCAGTTTCGGATTGGTAACGGCAAAGCATAATTCATCCATCGGAACTGTATGTGCGGACGAGAAACAGAAGATGGAAGCAACTGAAATTATGAAAGAAATACAACAGATTGCTGCTAAAAAAGAAATCCATCTTCAGGAAGATATCATTGATAAAACATTTGAAAAAGCGTCTACATTTCCTTTTGAAACGCCTACTTCCTTACAGCTTGATATCCATTCGGGAAAGAAGGATAATGAACTGGAACTATTTGCAGGTGCCGTATTGAAATATGGTTCTGAAACAGGTGTAGAAACTTCTTTTACTCAGAAAATCTACACTGAGATTACTGCAAAATAAGTTTTGGCTAAAGCCGAAAGAATAGGAAATATAAGAAGGCGGGTTAAAACCCGCCTCTATTGAAAATTAAATATAAAAGATAGAAATTTATTAAGCACTATGCATGAACTTTTGCCGGTCCAATAATACTTCTTCAGTTTCTCTATGATCAGGATCATCTATGCAGCAGTCTACAGGGCACACGGCCTTACATTGTGGTTCCTCATGAAAACCTTTGCATTCTGTACATTTTCCGGAAACGATATAATAAACTTCATCCGAAACAGCTTCATGGTATGCATCGGCATCACCTTCTGTGCCGTCAGGAAATGTGATATGTCCTGAAAGTTTTGTTTTGTCTTTCCAGCGCCAGTCGATAGCACCTTCGTAAATGGCTGAGTTGGGGCATTCAGGTTCGCAGGCTCCACAGTTGATACAGGCATCTGTTATTTTTATAGCCATATTGTATGAATTTAAAGGGTTTAAAAAAGGGATTTCTTCAACGTCGGACGATTCAGAAATCCCCGCTAAACTTAATTACAGCAGTTCAACACTGTTCTTTGAAAATAAGCAGCATAAAGTGTGCTAATTTTTAATTTTAACTCATTAATCTGCAGCAATTTTTACTGACAGTCCATCCATTTGGGCAGTCAGATGAATCTGGCAGGCTAATCTGCTGGTTGTATTGGAGGTAAACAGTTCTGATAACAGAGCTTCCTCGATATCATTTTTTTCAGGAAGAGGGATGGCTTCACTGAGAATAAAACAATGACAGGTGGCACACATGGCCATTCCTCCACACATAGCTTCCATGGGTAATTCGTAAGCCTTGCAGATATCTTTAAGCGTAAGTCCCATTTCTAAAGGACATAATAATGTATGAGCATTACCGCTTTGGTCGATAACAGTAATAGTAATTTCATTCTCCATAATCCTTAGTCAATAGTAGCTACTACCTGTTTTTCTGCCTGCTTTCTGGTGCCGTCAAAGCCTTCAATTCCACTTACCGTGGTATATTTTAGTACAAATTTTTTATTGGGATTTAAACGCTGATAGATACTTTGGCAGGCAATGGCTGCTTCATGGAATCCGCACAGAATCAGTTTCATTTTATAAGGATAGGTATTGATATCTCCTACAGCATACACCCCTGGAATATTCGTTTGAAAGTCAGCGCTGTTGTCTACTTTTATCGCATTCTTTTCCAGTTCAAGTCCCCAATCAGCCAAAGGACCTAATTTGGGAACCAGCCCGAACAGAGGAATAAAATAATCTGTCTCAATGGCTTGAATTGTTCCTTCTTTTTCAATAAATATTCTTGTTAACTGATTTTCTCCTTCCACAGCTACCACTTCTGCCGGGGTAATCAGGTTGATTTTTCCATCCTGTTTTAATTTTTTTACCTTTTCAACAGAATCCAGAGCTCCGCGGAATTCATTCCTTCTGTGAATAAGAGTAACGGACGAAGCTATTTCAGCAAGATGAATCGTCCAGTCCAGTGCGGAATCCCCACCTCCGGCAATGATTATATGTTTTCCGGTATAATCCTCCGGCCTTTTGATAAAATAACTAACGCCGCGTTCCTCAAAATCAGAAATATTTTCAATAGGTGGTTTTTTAGGCTCAAAACTTCCCAGACCTCCGGCTATAATAACGGCTTTCGCTCTGTGTTTTGTTCCTTTATCAGTAATCACTTCAAAAAGATTTTCTTCCAGTTTGAGAAGATGTATTGCTGTTTCATTAAATGTAAAGCCCGGTTCAAACTGTTTAATCTGCTCATAAAGATTATCGATGAGTTCTCCGGCCAGTACACTGGGAAATCCGGGAATATCAAAAATAGGTTTTTTGGGATACAGCTCTGATAACTGGCCTCCCATCTGCGGCAGTGCATCTATAATATGGCAGCGCATTTTGAGAAGGCCGGCTTCAAATACCGTAAATAACCCTGCAGGGCCGGCACCAATGATCAGTATATCTGTTTCTATCATGTTATGAATGGTTTATAGTCGTTTTTTCTATTTTTTTGGAGGTAGCAATGCTGATCAGTTTATCAAACTTACCAGCGTAGAGAGCTGAAATTTCAGTGGATTGATCAGAGGCAAATAATGATGATCTTACAATAGGAACACTGAATGGCAATGGCCACGCACGCAATGATTTGGCAATAGAATCCATGGCATTGATTCCCTGCATCGCCTGAAGGCCATCTGCCCAGCATACCAACCCCACAGTTTTATCCGTAAGATAAGGTTCATACCTGTTGGCGGTCACTTCCAGCCAGTCCAGGCAGTTTTTCATCACTCCCGGAATACTTCCGTGATAAAGAGGAGCCAGCCAGATGTGCAGATCTGCATCAGTGAACATCTGAGTCATGCGTTCTACCGCCAAAGGAGTTTTGGTAAGAGTAACATCGAATAATGGAATGCCGGAATCAGCCAGTGTAAAAATATCTGTTTGAATTCCCAGTATTTTCAGCTGTTCTGAAAAATACTCTGAAATCAGTCCGGAAGTAGATAAGGTTCTTCTTTCCAGTGATCCGTTGAATATGATTGCTTTCATTTTTTTTATTGTTTAAAAATTACTTTGGGTAATCCTATCTCGCCATACATCAGTGTCTTAACCAAAGGTTTCAATAATCCTGCAGCGAGTAAATAAAGCGAAGGATCATGATGGGTACTGGCCCGAACAACCACTTTCTGATTTTTATACTGTTTCAGATCAGCGTAAATGAGACGGCGTTTCCAGAGATCGAGCAGAATTGCTTCGGCATCATTTAAATCCACATAAGAAGCATAAGGCGAAAGTTTTTCCATAATGAACATGTAAGCCCATGGCGGAATGATGGCATCGGTAGAGCAGGTAATACCCACTGCTTTTTCGTTGTATACAGAAAAATCTACCGCAGCAATTGATTCTTTAAACTCTTTTTCCTTAACAATCATTCCCATGAAAAGGTACTCTTTGATATCCAGTTCTACAATCTCCGTAGTAGGTTTATAGTCTGAAAGGTCAAGGGCAATAATGCCGGAAGCCTTTGCTTTATTGATAAAATTTTCCTCAGTCATAGTTTGTTTATTCTGTGTTGATTATCTTACTTTTGATAAAGCTTCTTCGTATTTTTTCTCTAGGGAAGACCAATCCAGTACAGACCAGAAAGCATCCAGATAATCGGCCCTTTTATTCTGATAGTTCAGATAATAGGCGTGCTCCCATACATCTATTCCAAGAATCGGAAAACCTCTGTTCATGGAAAGAATATCCATCATCGGATTATCCTGATTAGGGGTAGAGCTGATGGCCAGAGATCCGTTGAATTTTACAAAAAGCCATACCCATCCGGAACCGAACTGCGCCAAACCTGTTTTTTTTATTTCTGCTTTAAGGTTCTCAAGACTGCCGAAAGTTGCCGTGATATCATCATGAAGCATACCTTCTGGATTTAGCTTGGGTTGAGAAGAAAGGATTTCCCAGAATAAAGAATGATTATAATGACCGCCACCATTATTTCTTACAGCAGGACTGTATTCGCTAATTCTTTGAAGTAGTGAATCAAGGTCGGGATTGATTTCATTGGTTTGTGCCAGTGCAGTATTCAGATTATCTACATAAGCCTGATGATGTTTCTGATGGTGAATTGTCATTGTTTCTGTATCTATAAAAGGTGCCAAGGCATCATAAGCATAAGGTAATTGGGGTAATGTAAACGGGTTCATCGTATTTATTTTTTTGATTAATGTATGACAAAGGTAGAAATATATTTGAATAAAACAACTTTTATGTTGTTTTATTAATGCTATAGTTCGAAAGTATAATATATTGTAAATGTTTGTTTTAAGCTTTGATTTTTGAGGTTATAGAAAATGACTATATTTGTTGTTGAAAAATAAAACAACCTAAATATTGTCAAATGAAGAAGCCGGCTGCGGATCGTATTCTGATGTTTTTAAAGATGAGAGGTGAAGCTACATCGCTTCTTATTGCTGAAGAGCTTTCGATCACCAAAGAAGGGGCTAGAAAGCATTTACTGAACCTTGCTCAGGAAGGATTGATCCGGTCTTCGGTGAAGAGCGAAGGCGTGGGCCGTCCATCTACTTACTATACCCTTACAGAGAAAGGATTGTCTCAATTTCCGGATACACATGCAGATGTCACGGTTCAGATTCTGAAATCAGTAAAAAATCTTTTGGGTGACAATGCTTTGGACTTACTGATCAGTGATAGGGAAAAGAATACCCATGAGCGGTATGAAAAAGTACTTTCTCACGCAAAATCTCTGGAACAGCGCCTTGAATCTCTCGCAAAAGTTCGTAGTGAAGAAGGCTATATGGCAGAGTGGAAAAAAGAAGGCAAAGATTATTTTCTGATTGAAAACCATTGCCCCATATGTGCTGCGGCAACAGAATGTCAGGGGTTCTGCCGTGCCGAATTATCCAATTTTCAATCCTTGATCGGTAAGGATTACAAAGTGGAAAGAATAGATCATATCATTTCCGGAGGGCAGCGCTGTGTATATAAAATCAGCCAGTAAGTGATCATTCATAACTTATAATTTATCATTCAGAAGATGGCTTTAAAAGCAGTAATATTTGATATGGACGGTGTTCTGGTAGATTCAGAAAAATTCTGGACACAGGCAGAACTTGATGTATTTTCATCTTATGGAGTGCAGGTTACAGAAGATCTTGCAGCACAAACTAAATATATGACCACTCATGAAGTAACCGAATTCTGGTATAAAAGATTTCCCTGGGAAAATTTTGATGCATCCGATCTGGAACATAAAGTGGTAACAAGGGTGATCGAGATGATACAGACCAAAGACTGTACAATGTCCGGTGTGCAGGAGTTTATTAAAAATCTTAAGACTAAAGAATATAAAATAGGGCTGGCAACCAATGCTCCTTTACGTGTAGCACATGTTGTTCTTGAAAAACTTCAGGTTCGTGAATTGTTTGATACTGTTCACTCATCAGAGTTTGAAACTCAGGGAAAACCTCATCCTGCAGTTTATCTCACTTCTGCAAAAAATCTTGGGGTTTCCCCGGAACACTGCATTGCTATTGAAGACAGCCACTCAGGATTAAAGGCTGCAAAAGAGGCCGGAATGCAGACTGTAATTTTCACGAATAATGATGAAAGCATAGACTCAAATCTTGCCGATTTTAAAATCCTGGACTTTAATAAGGCTTTGCTCCCAGTGTTTAGTGAATAGTGAATAGTGAATAGTGAATAGTGAATAGTGAATCCGCTTCGCTGTGAATTTTGATAGCTATTATAAAAATTGACGATTGACTGCGTAGCAAATTGACCATTGACTTGACCCCGAATCCCGAACCTCGCCATCCTTAATACCTCGTCAGAGCCTCCATCAAAAGCAGGATCGAAATCAGTTTCTTTGACGACTGATACTCAGGGTTCAGCTGTTCTCGGATTTCTCCCAACGCTTTGCTTAATTTATTACTTACCGTCTTGTTGCTGATTCCCAGTGCTTCTGCGGTCTCATTCACAGACATATTTTTTCGGATTCTCATATCGTACACCTGCTGTTCCGTTGAAGGAAGCTGAGAAACCACTTCATCAATCATTGATAGCAGAGTACTGATCTCATTTTCCTCAAGGATTTCAAAGTAGTCTGTATCTGCTATTTCAATTTCATTGGGAATATCAAATTCGTCAATGCTCAGAGTAGGAGGTGCTTTTTTGTAGCTGTTATAAAAATCAATGATTCTGTAATGAAGGTGGCGGAGAAGGTAGCCTTTCGCACTTGCCGTATCATCGGTTTGTATCATATCTGTATTCTCAAGAATCTTTATCCATAGGTTCTGAAGAATTTCCTCAGAGATTTCTTTATCCCGTGTCCGTAGAAAAACAAAGCGATATAGACTATCCCAGTATCGGTCATACAGCAGCATAAATGCAGGGCGGTCGCCTGATTTTATTTTCTTTAATAATGTATAGTCTGTTGGGCTCATATTGTGTTACAAAATTACCTAAAGGAAAATTAACTTTTTGTGAACTTTGGGTAGAGTAAGATTAAATATTTCTGAAAAACAGCACTCAAATATGACATTAATGTTGAGTAAATGTGAAAAAGGGTAGAAATTATTAACAATCTGGTTGTAATGTGAATATAAGGTTAAGAATGCGCTGGGGAAGTTTTTCATTTTCACGGTCTTATAGATAGAAGTATCAGTGAATACCATTAAAGACCCTATGAAAAAACGTTTAACTTATAAAAATATTGAAGCCTTTGTTTTCAGACTTTGGGAACGGGAAATTTCGGAAGACCCAATTTCGGAAAAAGAAAATGAACTTTTAAAACAATGGAAGATCCGTACAGAAAAAGATCTGGATACTGTTCATCTGAAAGAATCCAGAGAAAGGGTATTAGCTGGGCTTGAATATTACTTTCCTCAAAGAGATATACAATCTGTAAAAAGTTTTAAAACATCCTTCTATAAAATTGCGGCCGTTATTATTTTGCTTTTGTCGCTGGGAGGTATTTTTACTTACACCATGTTCATAAAGCCTGATGTATATCTCGCAAAATCGGTAAACCGTGTTGTTTATCTTGAAGACGGATCGGTGGTCACTCTTTTGCCAGGTGCTGAACTGACTGTAGCAAAATCATTTCCTGCTTCTACCAGAGTGGTGAATTTAAAAGGAGATGCTGTCTTTTCTGTGGCGAAGTCAAAAATACATCCTTTCATTGTTCATGCTGAGGGTTTCAGTACTAAAGTATTGGGAACTGTGTTTAAAATCACACAGTCCGGAAAGAAAAAAGCTGTTGATCTTTATGAAGGAAAGGTAGCGGTATCATCTCCGGGAGTTCCTGTTTCTTTTCTTAAACCTAATCAGAAGTGGACCAATTTCGGGGTTGCTCATACCACAGCGATTATTTCATTGAAACCTGTGAAAAACCCGACAAACAAAATTCCTTCAATATTGTCTTTGAGTTTTAACGATGTTCCTTTAAAAGAAGTCGTAGCAGTGCTGGAAAGCAATTATAACACTAAAGTACTGTATCCTAAAGAGGCCGAAGATAAAAAGATAACGGCTGATTTTACCGGAGGAACAGTTAGCGAAAATATAGAATCGCTGGCCTTCATTCTTGGATTGGAAGTTCAGAAAAAAGAAAACACTTATATCCTTAAGAAATAAATCATTATTCAAAAAAAATAAATAATCATAATCAAGAGAACACTATTAAGTATGAAAAGTTTGAAATGTGGGATTACCATAGCAGCCTTATTTTTTACTGTAGCCGCAGAAGCTCAGGAGCTGGTTCAGAAAGTAACATTTTCCGTACCTGCCAACAGACCGTTGATTGAAGTTTTGGAAGAATTTGCCGGAAAAACGGGAATGAGACTGGCTTATTCCAAGGTAGATATTAAAGAACTGAAGGTAAAAGGGGTGAAATGCGAAAATACTTCTGTCAACAACTGCCTGAAGGATATTACCAACGGGCTTCCTGTTATCTACCGTTTGCATGGTGATCTTATTTCGATAAAATATGAAAGTTCAAACATTTCGGTACCGGGAAACGGACGTATCTCCGGTAAAATAGTGGATGAGGTGGGAAACCCCATTACCGGAGCAGAAGTTACTATTGCTCAGAAAACCGTAGTCACAGATAATAACGGAGATTTTACCATAGATCTTCCTTCGGGAACATATAATCTGACGATAAAAGCTCCCAAATATAATACGCTGAGGGTTGAAAAACTATCTGTTACCAATAAAGAAACCAGTTCTGTTTCATTTGCTTTAAACAAAGCTTCCGATAAAATTACAGACATCAAAGAAGTTGTTATCACAGCTGCCCGTAAAGCAGATACTCAGGCGGGACTTCTTGCCCAACAGAAAAAAGCAGCTCAGATGAGTGATGGTATTTCAGCGGAGCAGATTTCCAAAACGCCGGACAGCGATGTGGGAGGAACACTGAAAAGGGTAACAGGTATCACCACCATCGATAATAAATATGTGGTAGTACGATCTATGGGAGAACGTTGGAATACTGCAGCCATGGACGGAATCAACCTGCCCAGTACGGAAGCTTATAATCAGAACTTCTCATTTGATATCATTCCTACTGCCATGGTAGAAAGTGTGGTGGTAAGCAAATCTGCAACACCAGATATGAATGCAAGCTTTGCAGGTGGCTACGTGGAAGTAAGAACCAAAGATATTCCCAATGAAAATTTTACAACGGTAACCCTGGGAACTTCATATAACGACCAGTCTGCTTTCAAAGAATTTTTAACCCGTAAGAGGGGAAAGTATGATTATTTCGGATATGATGACGGAAGCAGGGATTTTCCTAAAGGACTTGAACCGATGAACTGGACAGATCCCAGATTTTTTGAGCAGTCCAGACAGTTTACCAATGATAATTTCAGCACCTATAAAACCAGAGGTGACATGGGATCTAATATACAGCTGGCATTAGGAAGAACATATGCGCTGAAAAACAATAATAAATGGGGTTTTGCAGGAGCATTTGTCATCAGAAATGAACAGAATAAACTGGACATTGACCACACAGGAAGAGGAAACTGGCTGGATACCACGGGACCTTATGTTGCAGATTGGGAAACAAAAGGAGTAGCTCCTATACCATTTTATAACTTCAAAAATAAAGGTGCTTCCTATAATTACAACTCTACAGTTGCGGGGATGCTTAATTTCGGACTTCAGTTAGGGAAAAACAGAATTTCATTCCGTAATTCCTATACTCATATTTTTGATAATACCTTAACAAGAGTTACCGGTTGGAATGAATATACTACGGGTAGTGCCATGGCTTCCAATGCAGAATTAGCCTACAATTATTTTTATAACGGAATTATACCCAATAATGATCCCGCTCAGATCAAAAACTTAGACAGGCCTTATACTGATAATACGAATTATCCCATTTTTCAGATGCTGCTACAAAATAAACTGGAAGGGAATCATAAAATAGGAAACGCAGAAGTCAACTGGTTTGCAGCAAGAACCGGTATAACATCTGATACTAAAGATTATACTCAGTATCTGACGCTATATGATTTTATTGGGAGTGAGATCCTGACCTATCATAAAATTTATAATACAGGAGGAAATTTTTATAGAGGATATATAGCCAATAAAGAGACTGATTACAATTATGGCGCTTCAGTTAAATGGGATCTGGATTTTGGAAACGTAAAAAATACGGTGAAGACAGGATATGCAGGAACATTGAAAAATAATACCAATCAACAACAAAAATTCTTTCTGCGAGTAGATGAGAACAGAAATGTTCCGAATAGTGAAAAAAATTATTTGACAATGTATGGAGCTCTTGCAGAATGGTTCAATGGATCTCACTATGTACCGGGAGGCATTGGATGGGAAACCCGGGCACTGTATAAAAATGATAAATATGAAGGAGAAGTTAATCAGCACGCAGTTTTTGTCATGTTTGATAACCGTTGGAAGAAATTTAGATTGGTATGGGGACTTCGGGCAGAATATTTTAAATATAATCTCATCTCTCAGCAGCTAGACCCAAGTGATACCAAGAATGTAGAAAGAGCGGCCATTGAGGATAAACCGTGGCAATGGATGCCCTCTATGAACTTTACCTACAGTCCTACGAATAAAATGAATCTCAGACTTGCCTACAACAGATCTGTAATTCGTCCGCAATTTAATGAAAGAACTGGTTTGCCCTATTTTGACCCTATAGCTAATGGTTTGATTTATAATACAGAAATGACATCTTCAGTCATCAATAATTATGATTTCAAATTTGAATGGTTTCCCGCATTGGGAGAAATCTTTTCTGCAGGGCTGTATTATAAAAATATAGACAGACCCATAGAACGTGAGGGACATATTTCCAGCGAAGGAAATCTATATCTCTATAATGGTAATTCGAAAAACGCAAAATTATTGGGAGTAGAGGCTGAGGTAAGAAAGAATTTAGGATTTATTGCAGACGGAACCTTTTTGGAAAAACTTTTTATAAGCGGAAACTTCACCTATAATCATACAAAGGTAGTAGCCTTTAAAGATCTTTATAAAACAGGTGAGAATGATGAAACCTATGAAGTAAAACGCCCGCTCTATGGACAGACTCCTTATGCCTATAATCTTGGATTGACCTATGATGGTGATCGTTTGGGACTTAGCTTTTTATATAATGCTAAAGGAGATCAGTACATCACCGTTGGGTATGCTTACAAAGGAGAAGAAATACAGCGTCCTTATGCTGTGGCAGACGCACAGATCTCCTATAAATTTCTTCGAAACAAAAACCTTGAATTAAAATTCAATGCAAGAAACTTATTCAATAGAGTGAAGGAATATTATAATAATTACAATTCCTATGTAATACCACTGGGACTGGGTAGTGCAATCGGAACTGAAAGGGAGGCATGGGGGCTTTTACCAGGTGCAACAGACAGGTATGACAAGAATATTGATAAGATTATGTTTCGGGCTTACAGTGGAAGAATGTTCAGCCTGAGTGTGAACTATATGTTTTAAAAACACAATCAAGATATAGATCTAAATAAAATAGAACACAATAATTAAAGCGGTACAATGAAAAAGTTAATTCCAATTGTCATATTATCATTCCTTACAGCTTGTCAGCATGACAGATTAGAGGATAAGCAATCTTCGTTTGAAATAAAGGCTACTTCATCTGAATATATTACAGCTTCTGCACTTCCGGTAACTACTGTAAGTGGTAATATTACCACTAATACAATCTGGAGTGGAGTCATCGAAATGGATGGAATAATAACAGTAAAAGATGGAGCTACACTGACAATCCTTCCAGGAACATATATTAAAGCAAAACCAAAAGGAACAACAGCTCCGTCAGGAGTTCTGATCATCACAAAAACAGGGAAGATCAATGCAGTAGGAACAGAAAATCAGCCGATTATTTTTACAAGTTATAAGCTGTTGGACGGTAATGAAGATACTATTGGAGAGCCTGGCGACTTTGGAGGATTAATCCTGCTGGGGGATGCTTTAACGAATACTCCTTCTACAACAACCATTGAGGGACTTTTTGGACCTGATTATTATTATGGTGGGACTAACCAAAATCATAACGCAGGAATCGTGAAATATGTACGTATTGAATTCGGAGGAACAGATATATTCCCTTATACAATCCATGAAATTAACGGCCTTACTTTAGCCGGAGTAGGTAGTGGTACCACCATCGATCATATTCAGGTGTCTTATGGTAAAGATGATTCCTTTGAATTTTATGGAGGAAACGTAAATGCTTCCAATCTGATTTCTTTTGCACCAGATGATGATAATTTCGATTTTAATAATGGATATACTGGGACTGTTACATGTGCACTTGCTTTGGCAGATTATAATTCTACACATAGTCTCAGTGGGGCTGTCAATGATTCTCACGGTATTGAACTCGATAATAATATTGATGGAACATCTACACCATTAGCAACGCATCCTGTAGTGAATAATCTTACAATAATAGGTCCTTGGAAATCCACTATGGGTGCTATGTACGGAAATGGAATTTATATCAGAAGAAATGGAAAATTAACATTAAATGATGCTACCATTACAGGATATCCTGTTGGAATCAAAGTAGAAGGTACAGGTTCAATGCTTGCTTCTGCCTCTAATTATAATACCATCCTTGTTCACGGATTTACAACTGCCGTCACAGGGGCCGGTACATCAGGAATTCCTATGGCTAACTTATCTACTGGCATTTCTGCTTCCGGTTGGGGAATGAATCAACCATTTTTTAATGAAGGAGGATGGAATGTATCACCAAGGAATTGTGGCAATTTTCAAGGACTTTGGACCAAATATAATTTCTCCATTCTAGAATAAGGAAATGAGCCTTATGAACATGGAAATAGAAATTTAGATTAAAAAGATATCTTAATTATAGAAGCGTACAGGTTTCGGTAACCTGATCAAAACTGAAAAAAACTGATGATGCGCACAGCAGTACAGTTCTGAAAAAACCGGACGTTAAAAGCTTTTCCCACGCTTTAACGGTTTCCATGGGAACTCCCGCAATGCAGTTCCTCCTGCAGCGATGGGATGAACACCAAAAAACAAATCGAAGGAATAGAGAGGAAGATATTCCTGAATAAAAAACTGATCTGGTATAAAATAATACGACCGGATTTATTAAAAATTATAACAATGAAAAGACTAACTCTAATTGCAGTGGCAGCATTATCTCTTACAGCTTGTCAAAACGATCAACTGGCGGATTCATCTTCTCCATTCGAAATGAAATCTACTTCTGCTGAGTACCTTACAGCTTCTGCTCTTCCGGTAACCAGCGTAAGCGGTGATATTACTTCAAATACTACATGGAGTGGTGTAGTTGAATTAAATGGAGTTGTAACCGTAAAAAATGGTGCTACATTAACAATTCAGCCGGGTACATTCATTAAAGCTAAACCAAGCACAAACAATACAGCTACAGGAGTTTTGGTAATTTCTAAAACGGGAAAAATCAACGCAGCGGGTACAGAAGCTCAACCTATCATTTTCACCAGCTACAAATTGTTAGACGGAAACGAAGATACAACTGCTGCTCCTGGTGATTTCGGTGGGGTTATCATTTTAGGAGACGCTCCTACAAACACACCTTTCACAAAAACGATTGAAGGATTATCTGGACCTGATTTCTATTACGGAGGTACCAATGCTTCTCACAACGGTGGAACATTGAAATATGTACGTATTGAGTTTGCTGGGTACGATCTTTTAGCGCCGAACTCAGGAAACGAAATCAATGGTCTTACGTTAGGAGGAGTAGGGAACGGAACTACTTTGGACCATATTCAGGTATCTTTCGGAAAGGATGATTCTTTTGAATTCTTCGGAGGTACAGTAAACGCTTCAAACCTTGTCTCTTTTGCTGCAGATGATGATAACTTCGACTTCGATAACGGATATACAGGAACAATCACTTGTGCATTAGCTTTGGCAGATTACAACTCTACACACAGTCTTAGCGGATCAAGCCCTGATTCTAACGGTATCGAGCTTGATAACAACGCAGACGGTTCTTCTACAACATTGTTGACTCATCCGGTAATCAACAACCTTACGATCGTTGGTTCTAAGAACTCTACTAAAGGTGCTTTGTATGAAAACGGTATCCACATCAGAAGACACGGAAGATTAACATTAAATAATGCTGTGGTTACAGGTTACCCTGTGGGTATCAAAGTAGAAGGTACAGGTTCTGAACTTTCTTCAGCTTCAGCATACAGCACAATCCAGATCCACGGATTTACTACTTCAGTTACAGGTACAGGAACAGCAGGAATCCCTGCAGCTAACCTGGCGACTGGTACGCCTGCATCTCTATGGGGTATGAGCCAGCCATTCTTCAACGAAGGGGGGTGGAATGTATCTCCAAGAAACTGTGGAAACTTCCAGGGACTTTGGACAAAATACAATTTCTCTATTGTAGAATAATAAAAAACTTTAAAAAGCAGGGAACAGCACATGCTGATTCCTTGCTTTTACTTCAAAAACATTAATAATCAGTATTATGAAAAAAATAATTTTATCATCTGTTCTGTTTTTATCTCACCTGGTTGCAGCGCAGTCTCTGGTATGGGGAAATTCTTTTGATACTCCTGCTGATCTTCAGGGATGGACATTCCATGATCTGAACAGCAATGGTAATGGATGGGTACAGGGACAAAACATTTACCACAACGGAACTACTCTTACTTATGGAACTTCAGGTGTTCTTCGTCATTCTATCAGTCTGGTGCCAAGTGGAAATGCTAACGGATTTATCGCGGAAAACGACTGGATTATTTCTCCTCAGATTGATCTTACTAATACTGCAGGTACAGTTACTTTAGCTGCGAATATCGGAAGGCAGAGAACTACCCATACTATTGTTGCCAGAGATCTTTTTATCTATGTAAGTACACCACAGAAAGAAGTTCCTACATTAGCTGATTTTCAGGCTATGACGGTAGATGCAGGTGGTAATGATATTCAGAGTCTTTATAAAATTCAGGTAGGAGATTCTGCCAATCCATTTCCGGCTGATCTTACCGAGTTTGTACAATCTCTTGTAGATCTTTCTGCTTTCGCAGGGAAGAAAATCTATATCGGAATGTGGGCGAACAGAAAAGCAAGTGGAAATAATATCCAGAACATTAATATTGATGAAATGGGAATTTATGCTACTTCATTTTTAACAACTAAGGAGATAAAAAGAAACAAAATTACAACACAAATAGCTGAAAATCCGGTAAAAGAATCTTTACAGCTGCAGCTTAACCCGTCATTGAAAGAAACTACAACGGTAGTTAATATTTACAATGCAGCTGGCCAAAAAGTATTGACTACTCAGTATTCCAAAGGTATTCATATAGCTGGTCTTATAGCAGGAGCGTATATCGCAGAAGTTACAGACGGAAAGACAACGGAAAGACTGAAATTTATTAAAAAATAAGCATTCAGGTCTCTTAGAATCTGATTTTAGGAATATCATGAAATTTTATATAAAATAATGGATAGTCTTTGAAAGAAGGCTATTCAGAATATATCCAACTAGTTTTTTTATAATTATATATTGCCCGGCTTATAGGGCCGGGCAATATTTTTAAGTTTTACAATGAAATAATTGAGAAAGATGAATAAAATCTTTGCATTACTCCTATTTTTTACGGTACTTTTTTCATGCACAGACAGCAATACAATGGAGTTGTCTGATAAGGTACAGAAACCCGGAGACGTTAATATCAAGGGATTTTCCAAACCGGATGCTGTTCAGCTGAGATTCAACGGACAGCCTGTATCCATTGACGGAAAAACGTCCTATACCAATAAAATAGAAACTCAGCTTCAGTTTGTACTGGATCAGGGAGAAACCAATAAACTGTCTGTCTATAACCATGAAACAGGCACCGAAATTGCAAAATACAATATTACATATGACAATATAGAAGACTATAAAGACCTGTACTTTTTTAATCTTCCGGGAATTTACCTGCAGACGTATGCGGTAAAACCTCAGGTTAATTTTGGGAAAGTAGGTTTTGAATTTATTTTCCCCAATCTGGGCGAAATTTCCGGTACTACCCTGAAAGATGTAAAAGGCATTCTGAAAAGAGAAAATGGAGTAGTACTGGCAGAATTTGACAATATTGGGAAAGACAATTTTACCGCAGTGAAAATCTATAGTTTTTTCAGTTCTACAGCTCCGGTATATCTGGAATTGTACAAGCCGGGAACTACAGAACCTTATTCCGGATCTAAAATGATTCAGGTAAAACTAAAACAGCACACTGGGGCTAACATGATTGTCCTTCAGGAAAAAATGGAAAATGGAGAATGGGTGGTAAAAGGAGATATTGATGTCGCAGAATATCTGTAATTGCGTATGAAAAATTTTTTTAAACTTCAATGCATTGCCATCGCAGTCTTTCTCATTTCGTGTACGAATAATAATGATGAAAGCGCACCTGTTTTTCCGGAAGGAAGTACAGAATCTGTGAATCTCTGGGTTCAGGACAGCATGAAACGATATTATTACTGGGCAGACCAAATGCCTGTAAAGCCAGATTACCGGCTTCCCGTAAAAGATTTTTTTAAAAGTCTGCTTTCTCCTCAGGATCGGTTTTCTTTCATGGTGAATACTGAAGATTCCTCTACCTATCCACGTTCCATAAGGAATATGTATGGTTTTGATTATACCGTTGCCAAGCTTGCCAATAACCAGGTTGTTACAATCGTTAAGCTGGTTCTTCAAAACTCTCCGGCCTTTAACTCAGGGCTTGAACGGGGAATGATCATTACCAAAGTCAATGGAAAGATAATGACAGCCGCGAATGCCGAAGCAATGGCTTCCTCCATTAAAGATCAGACTGTGGTAGAACTTACCGTTGGAAAATGGCAAAACGGAGCTGTAACCGATGAAAAAAATATTACCGTTTACTATGGTTTCTCTTTTGAGCAGCCCGTTTTATCTAAAGTTTTTGAGAAAAACGGTAAAAAAGCAGGATATCTGTACATCTATGATTTCCCAGACGGAATGACACAAACCCTGAACCAGAAATTTGCAGAATTTAAGGCTGCCGGAGTACAGGAACTCATTCTCGATCTCCGATACAATTATGGAGGCTCTGTATCATCTGCGGCAGCACTTTGTTCACTGATTCCTTCAGGGTTGTCATCTGGTTCGCCATTCATCATTTTTAAAGGAAATAAAAACGGAGGTGAAGTAAAAAGGACATTTGCCCAACAGATTGCTTATGATTCCAAAGCGCTTGATTTTAATACATTGCGTGCCAATGCATTGGGGTTGCAGAAAGTTTTTATCCTCACATCAAACAGTACAGCATCGGCAGCCGAAATTGTTGTAAATAATCTCAAACCTTATATGCAGGTTATTCAGATTGGAGATACTACACTGGGAAAAGATATGGCAGGATTTGTAGTAGAAGACAAACGTAAACCGAGAAAAATTTCCTGGCAGATCCATCCGGTAATTTATAAAGTATTTAACGCGAATGAAGCCGGAGAATACAGCAATGGAATTTCCCCTCAGGTCAATGTCAATGAATTTGCCGGACTGCCGATATTACCTTTGGGAGATCCTAATGAAACCCTTATTTCTTCTGCTCTTAATGGAGGTTATTTCAAATCTGCAGGTCAGGAAAAAAACGGAATTGTTAAAATTCTATATCAGAGTGATGTGCCTCCGGTGATGATGGAAAAATAATTTGGATTGAAAAGACAAAGGAAATGAATGTCAATATTTTAAACCATTAAGAAGTTTGAAGAAATAAAGTAGAGTTAAGATCAATCATTCTGATCTTAAGTTAAAGCGAAGCTTGATCTTAATAATCTTAACGTCTTAATACAATCTTAATGGTTCAGGAAAAATTAAAAGATTTATTTAATAATAAAAAAATAATATATCGAATAGTAAAAGGATAAAACCTTTTTCCTATTCAGGAACACCATAAAATCACAAAATCATGCAGGGAATAGAACCAAAACTTCACATGAACCTGACCAGTCGTATTGAATATTACCGTCTGTTGATAGAAGCTGCAGAAGATCCAGAAAGCCAGCCTTCCGATGTGGTTACACAGATTTCAGAGCTAGGAAATCTGTATGAGGAATATCTGCTTAATAAAAAGAATCTGGAGAACAGCATCAAAAACTACCGCGAATATCATAATGATTTAAGAAAGAAATTGACGTCAAGACTTCGGGAATTGAGAAGAAAAGCAAGACAGAAATAAACTCTGAAACGCACTTTATCGGTTGATTTTACTATGAAATTCATACCTTTATGACATCAAGCTGAAGGATGACGGGCTTATGAATTTTAATCAAACAGAACTTTCCGGTTATTTACAGGTATTTTGGCAGTTTTCCTGGCCACAGTGGATCATATTCAGTCTGGTCATTAATATTTTTCTGTATCTGTTCTCCATAGGATTATATGTTTTCATTGAAAAGACTTGCCGTAAAAGCCAGTTACAGGAGAAAAATCATCCTGTCGCAAGATCCGATTTTTACCTCAGCCTGATTACCATTGTATGTAATAGCTTTGTACTGCTGCTTGGAGCTTTCTTATGGAAAACCGGATGGATTGTGCTGGGACAGAATCAATCTGTAATTGGAATAATAGCGGAAGTTGTTGCTTTGCTTCTCTTAATGGATCTCCTGATGTATTTTTTTCATTTTGCCGCTCATTTACCTTTCATCTATACAATGCTGCATGGAAAACATCATGAGCATGTCAGTACCAATTTTTTAAGTCTTTTTGTACTGCATCCTTTTGAAACCATAGGATTTGGATTGATGATGCTGGTGTTACTCATAGGCTATGATTTTTCTGTAACTTCTGTTTCAATTTACCTTCTGATCAACCTTATCTGGGGAACTATAGGACATTTGAACAGAGAGTTCTTTCCAGCTTCTTTTGACCATTTCTTCGTGGGAACAACGAGGTTTCACAATCAGCATCATTTGGATGAAAGCAAAAATTTCGGATTTTATACTTCTATCTGGGACAGATTATTTGGGACCTATAAGTAACAATACATTTTACAGTTTTAGATGGTTCAGTACTTTATCCAGCAGATAATTAAAATTTTTTAACTCCTCAGAGGTAAGTATAGTAGCTGTCTGGTGCGTGATAGCCTTACGGAAAGTTTCTGAATTATCTATAATAAACCTTCCTTTATCCGTTACTGAAAGATTGAATTTCCTGTGATCTGTTTTCTCCCGTTCCCGGGTAATGAAATCTTGATCAATCAGAAATTTTATCTGTTTTGATATGGCTGCCTGGCTGATGTTGAAGGCCATTGATATTTCCTTTCCTGTTATTTTTCCTTTTCTTAGGATAAATTCAATAATATTATAATGAGCTGCAGTGACTCCGTTAATATCGCCCCGGTTCATATGGGCCAGAATAAGGCACTGAAAATCAGTAAATGTGTTAAAAAATTCTTTTTCAATGGGTTTCATGTTAAATATACTTAACTTAGTTAATTATTAACAAAGTTAAACATTTTTACCATGGAAAATATAGAAATTACCAATGCCAGGCAGAATAATCTCAAAAATATTTCCATAAAAATTCCAAAGTACAGGATCGTAGTTTTTACGGGAGTATCTGGATCCGGAAAATCATCTTTGGTTTTTGAAACCATTGGGGCTGAAGCACAGAGGCAGATTAATGAAACTCAAAACAGTTTTATCAGAAACCGTTTGCAACATTATGGTGTACCGGATGTAGATAAAATTGAAAACCTTAATGTTCCTATCATTATCAATCAAAAACGTTTGGGTGGAAATGCCAGATCTACTGTGGGAACAGCGGCAGATGTGTCTGCTTCCCTGCGGTTGCTGTTTTCAAGAATGGGAGAGCCGTTTGTAGGATATTCTAATGTATTTTCATTTAATCATCCTCAGGGCATGTGTCCTGAATGTGAAGGATTAGGTTTTGTTCAGACTTTGAACGTGAATGCGTTAATTGATCAAGAAAAGTCTTTACATGAAGGAGCTGTCCGTTTCCCTACTTTTCAGCCTGGAGGATGGCGCTTAACAAGATATACTTTGTCAGGTTATTTTGATAATGATAAAAAGCTAAAGGATTTCACCGATAAAGAATGGGAAACTCTGTTGTATGCACCGGAACACAAACCGAAACACCCTCATAAAGAATGGGGAAAAACGGTAAAATACGAAGGAATTGTTCCAAGAATCGAAAAAGCATTTCTGAAAAAAGATTCCAAAGAAAACATCACAAGAAAAGATGCTCTGAAGAATATTGTGATCACCAAAACCTGCCCGTCATGCAAAGGAAAACGGTTGAATGAAAAAATATTGTCCTGCAAAATCGAAGGTAAAAGTATTGCTGACTGTATGGCCCTTTCAGTGGATGAACTGCTTGAGTTCATTACTTCACTGGATTCAAAGCAATATGAAGTTGTCATCAAAGAGCTTTCCGCAAAACTGCAGAATATCATCACGATAGGATTGCAGTATCTGACGCTGGACAGAAGTACCAATACGCTTTCCGGAGGAGAATCTCAACGTATAAAAATGGTGCGGAGCCTGGGAAACAGCCTGATAGATCTTTTATACATATTTGATGAACCCAGTATTGGTCTTCATCCCAAAGATCTGCAGAATATCATCACTATTATAAAACAGATCAGGGATAAAGGAAACTCTGTTTTAATCGTAGAGCATGATCCGGATCTGATCAAAATGGCGGATTGGGTGATTGATATAGGTCCTGGTTCAGGAAGAAATGGAGGAGAAGTGGTATACGACGGAACATTTAAAAACCTGAAAAACTCGACAGGTAAAACAGGTTCTTATTTCACAAAGAAACCTTCCATCAAACAAAAATTCAGAAAACCTGATGGCTATCTGGAAATAAAAAATGCCAACAGGTATAACCTTAAAAATGTGACTGTAAATATTCCGACTGGGGTAATGACAGTGGTAACAGGAGTTGCAGGATCTGGAAAAAGCACCCTGATTAACCGTATTCTGCCTGAACTTTATCCGGATGTGACCATTATTGATCAATCTTTGTTTGCTGCAAGTGCCCGCTCCAATCTGCTTACTTACCTGGGAATATCAGATATTGTCCGTAAGCTTTTTGCACAGTCTAATCATGTTTCAGATAAACTGTTCAGCAGAAACAGTGAAGGAGCCTGTAAAAATTGTAAAGGATTGGGAATAGAAAAGATTGATCTTGCTTTTATGGATGATATTGAACAGCCTTGTGAAGTGTGTGGAGGCTCGGGATTTGATCCTGATGTGCTGCAATACAGATACAACGGAAAAACAATTGTGGAAGTGATGAATATGACCGTTTCTGAGTCAGTTGATTTTTTTAAAGAAGAATTTATTCTTAAAAATTTTGATCTGCTGATACAATTAGGTCTTGATTATCTGACATTAGGACAAAGGCTGGATAGCTTTTCCGGAGGTGAAAGACAACGTCTGAAACTGACAAGAGAGCTGAAAAACACCAATCAGATCATTATTCTTGATGAACCCAGTACAGGACTGCACCCCAGTGATACCCAAAAACTGCTGACATTTTTTAATGGTCTTGTAGATCAGAATAATACGCTGATTGTTATAGAACACAATCTTGATATTATTTCGCAGGCAGACTGGATTATCGATATGGGGCCCGGCGCAGGGAAATTTGGTGGTGAAGTATTGTTTGAAGGAACTCCGATGGAGCTGCTGAAAAACAAAATATCATATACCGCAGAGTTTCTGAAGAAACATATTCAGTAAGAAGAGTATTGTGTCAAGATTGATTTACCTTTAGTTGGCAATAACAGCTTAGCTTAAATTATTATTAAAAACGTAAAGTTTAAAATGTAAATAATTCATTTAAGACGGGAAAGTATAGCCGTAAAACTGCTTAAAAAGCTTATGGATAAACACCTCGCTTCATCAGTCGATTGCAAATCGACTCTTTCTTAGCTCCCTTAAAATAGTACGTCATAAGAAATAATCTTTGCGTTGAAAAACAAGATAATAAACCATTAAGAAGAATTAAAAAGTGAAGAGTATTAAGATGGGCTATGTTGTCATTGCGAGCCGCAGGTGAAGTAATCTCATGACTTTAACTCAACTTAATACTCTTACAACCTTATCCACCTTAATGGTGTAAAAGTTATTTTTTTTATTTAGTAGCTTTTACAGCTGATTTGATCGCTTTCTCAACGATTCTCCAATCGTAAAGGTGAAATACTCTTCCATTGCTCATCGCAACAAAAACTCCTTTGGGAAATTTTGAACCCAAATTAACATTTGTCACTTCAGACCCATCACTTTCCAGTGTAGAAACCGGAATTTCTGCAATTCTTCCTTTTGATTGATCTTCTCTTAAATAAACATTGAAGGTGTCATTCTGCTGATTCGAAACCAGGATATATCCTTTCCCTTTAGAAGTAGGGTAGATGGAAATTCCTTCCACATCAGATTTAAAATCCCCTTTCCCGAAAACGGCTAATTCCTCATTGCCTTTCTCCGGATCTGCATAATATTTGTGAACCCCGAACTGCTCATCGGAATAATAGATATAACCCATTTCATCATCTACTGCAATACTTTCAATCTCCTTCAGACCACTGTATTTTCCAAATTTACGAACAACTTCACCTGTTATAGCACCATTCTTTTCAGTCAGCTTGTACTGCCAAAGGTAGCCGTCACTTGGTCCTGATTTTCTTCCGGCAATGACAAATATTTCTCCAGTTTCCGGATTTTTATACATGGAAACTCCCATAGGTCCACGTTCTGATTCTCCGTCAAATACAGAGATTTCTCCAATTTCTTTCAACTCAGGAAGTGTATATAACTTTACTTTGTTGGTTTCCCTTTCCGTTACGGCAGCAATATCTGTTTTTTTACCATTCAGCATAAAACCATATTCCAGATCAACGTTGTTGGGACGTTTCAATCCCAAAACCTTATTAATAATTTTTCCGTTAAGATCGAAGGCATATAATCCGCCGTCCGTATCCTTATCTGTTCCGATAATGATACTTTTTGAAGCATCCTGAGGATTAATCCATATGGCGGGATCATCCGTATCATGAACCACTGTTTCTGTGATCACTGTAGGTTTTAATTTTTCTATTACTTCTTTCTGCCCGGTACAGTTGATCACAAGAGGAAGAACTGAAAGGGCTACTATATAATGTATGTTTTTCATGTGTATTTTAAAAATCAAATTTCACTCCCATCGTAAACCTTGGTCTGTAATATTCAGCCTGAGCGGTTCTGCTTTGGATCCCCTGATAGTATCTTAACGGCTGATTGGTAAGATTATTGGCTTCTGCAAAAACTCTGAGCTGGCTTGTAATTTTATAGGAAGCATTGGCATCAAGGAAAAACTGTTTGTCATAATAACGGTCATCAAACGCCTTGCCACCCAGCTCATCAATATAATGTGAGGCATAGTTCATGGAAACCCTTGCTGAAAAACGTTTGTTTTCCCAGGAAAGAGATCCGTTAAACATATGAGGAGCTGCTCCCGGAAGTCCTACATCTGTTCTTTCAATGCCATCTTCATTGGTAATTCCTTTTGCTTTGGATTTGGTATAGGTATAGTTTACGTACACTCCAAGTCCTTTCCAGAAAGCTCCGGGAATAAAATCAAGCTGTCTTTGTAAAGCCACTTCAAAACCATAAATGTCTACGTTGTCACCATTGCGCTGCTGGGTAAACTTCCAGTTGCTTTCTCCTGCCGGAATGGGGTTGGACTGTCCTGCAAAATCACTGGCAAAGTCATTAGCCGTATAATTTCTTTTGGAATAGGTATAAATAAAGTCGTTCAGGTTTTTATAGAAAATTCCTCCGGAAAGAATTCCCACAGACTTAAAATATTTTTCTGCCATGAAATCAAAATTATAAGCATAGGTTGCCTTTAAGTTTGGATTTCCTGCTGCAACGATCTCATCCTCTGAAATAACATTCAGATAAGGAACCAGTGAATAATAGTTCGGGCGGGCAAGAGCTGTTGTGAATGCTGCACGAAGTACAAGATCCTGCATCGGAATATATTTGAAGGAAATATTAGGAAGTACGTTTGTGTACGTATTGGTGTTATTAATTTTTCCTACAAGATCTTTTTCATTCATCACATAATTTCCGGTGTAATCTATCTGGGTAGTTTCAATACGTGCTCCAACAATCATGGATAATTGATCATTGAAATCCTGATCCCAACGGACGTAACCTGCATAGATCTGCTCTTTTGCACTGTAGTTGCTGGAAAGATACTTTTCAGGCTTCAGCTTACCATTAAACAAATTTGGATTGAATAAATTCAGACTTCCAAGGAATGAAGGATCAACAAATGTTCCCGGAACATAATTTCCGGCCTGGAAATTCTGACCATCAAGATTGATCGTTGGTACAGATAAGAGACTTCCCATATTGCTGACTGGAGTGAAAGCATAGAAATCATTCTCCCTTTCCTTTTTCTTCAGACGCATACGGAAACCGGTACGAAGACGCCCTTTCTGTCCATCAATCACAGAAAATGGAAAACGTACATTCACTTTTGCTCCCAATTCTTTTTCCTGTGTAAAGTTGTTGGCATCCGAAAGATCACTCAGTTTGTAGCTGCCCAGATTGTCTGCTGCCAAGAGATTAAATGTTGGCTTTTCAGGATTGCTAAGGTCTGGAGAGAAGTTCATTTTGCTGTTTTCAAACTCTATATAACGCTGATGAGGCTTATCTTCACTTGCAATAGCATAGTTGACAGACCAGTCAAGATCCACTTTAGAACCTAATAAATGTTCTCCTCTTAAAGCATAGTTCTGAACTCTTTGTTTTTCCAGGCGGGTATTGTCATTATCGGCATCACCGCCTTTATTCTGTCTTGTAATACTTCCTTTCCAATCAGTAATCTCCGTTTCATCGTCGCTGTAGACAGGTTTTATTTTATATCCTAATGCCAGTCTGGTTTCTTTATCATTTCTGAAATTGTACATGGCAGAAGCGTAGATCTTGTTTTTAGAATTAAATTCATAATCCATATTAAGATCAAAACTGTGTCTGATACGATGCTCATTATAATAACGTACCCCCATTTTGCTGACATACACTGTTTGGGCAAGATCATTAGCCTGGCTCCATACAGGTTCAATATTATCTGAACCAAAATTGTTGTTATTATAAGAAAAACTGAATACAGCTCCTAGTTTTTTATCCAAAAATCTATTTCCATACACAAATCCCGCTGTATAATTTCCTTTTTCACGAATGGGATTGTATCCTCCTGCAACGGTCGCAGAAATCCTCTGTCCGTTCGGGGAAGCTCTGGTAATAAGGTTTACAGACCCTCCGATGGCATCGGCATCCATATCCGGAGTCAGGGTTTTATTAACTTCTATCGTAGAGATCATGTCGGAAGGAATCAGGTCCATCTGGACATTACGGTTATCACCTTCAGCAGACGGAATTCTGTCCCCATTCAGGGTGACGGAGTTCAGATTCGGTGCAAGCCCTCTGATGATAAGATTTCTGGCTTCACCCTGATCATTCTGTATGGTAATTCCCGGTACGCGTTTCAGGGCATCCCCGATATTGGCATCAGGAAAACGACCGATCTGATCCGAAGAAATTACGTTGGTAATATTGGCGTTATTTTTTTGCTTGTTTAAAGCTCTGGCCTGATTTTTTAAAGTAGCTCCAGAGACTACAACTTCTGCAATAGACGTTTCTTTCTTGTCGAAAATAATATTCTGACGGGTATTTTTCTCAGATTCTACCGTGACATTATATTCGTGTACGCCATAACCGAGATAATCAATTTTCATGGTGTAACTTCCTGGTGGAACATTCAGGAATACAAAGTTTCCATGTTCATCAGAAGTTGTATAAATATTTCCCGGACTTAGGGAAATCTTGGCTCCTGGCAGGGCTATCTTCGAATCATCGTTGATATTTCCGGAAAGAGAACCGGTTTGTGCATAGAAAAAAATTGAAGCACAAAATAAAACAGACGTAAAAATTTTTTTCACTTTTCTTAGTTTTAGATAAAAATCGCAACAAAATTAAACGTCTGTTTGGGAAAAGTGTTGAAGGGAAAATTAAGATTATCTTAAGAATTGTTAATATAGAAACTTAATACGGTAAGGCAATATCGTTTTATGCTCTATATTTCAGATCCCAGATTTTTCTCGGCTTGATTTCCTTCCAATACTACAGTCAGTTCATCACATCGTATGATCTTATTATTCTGAATGGTAAATTCTGCCAGTACTTTATGGATAACAAAACTTCCGTCTTTTAATTTAGAATGTACCACATGATGGGTAAAGATGATGTTGTTATTTTCAGCATGGCTGATGAACTCAATCTTTTGTTCTGCCACTTTTTCTTTCAGTTTTTTAATATGAAGGACAAATTCTTCATAATTTAATTGCTGGCGGTCAACGAATTGGATGTAATTTTTTGAGAAATACTTTTCAATGAGTAATTCGTCAAATACAGGGTTTTCCAGAACTTCGCTGAAAACCTGTTGGATAAAATGTTTCATAACTTTATTATTTGAAACAAAATTATCTCAGAGATGGGTCAGTAAACGATAACAATTGTAAAGAAATTATCTGCGGTTTCTGATTCTGCTTAGTGAAACACTGGTAATTCCCAGATAGGAAGCTATATAATGTTGTGGGAAACGGAGAAGAAGCTCTGGTCTGTCTTTTAAAAGCTGTTCATATCTTTTCTGTGGAGAATCTTTAATAAAAGAAACCAGGCGATTATTAATTTCACTGAAGCGCCTGTAAAAAAGAGGATGAAAAGTTTGCTGGAACTCCCGACCTTCCATGAGTTTATGAAAAACATCTACATGCATCTCATATACTGTGGAAGATTCCAGTGTTTCTATGATAAATTCACTTCGGGTGCCATTCAGGAAGCTGTTAAAAGATGAAACGGCTTGATTTTCTGTAATAAATTCCAATGTAAGTTCTTTTCCGTCCTGATAGAAAAATACTCTTAAGGCTCCGTTTTTTACCAGGAACATCTTATCTGAAACTTTTCCTTCTTCAAGCAGAATGGTTTTAGCAGGATACGTAACTTCAGATAATACATGAAGATCTGATTTAAAAAAAGAATGAATATCCGGAATGTGCATATCTGAAAAGGATTAAAGTGAGGTGCTCAGTATTTCCTTTACAATAATTTTAGACTTTTCAATCAGTTCATCAGACCTGTACAGCTGGCTGGTCAGGATTGAACTTTCAAAAAGAAGGTAAACATGAGCTGAAACCATATCGTTTTGAATGTCTTCATTGAAGCATTCTCTGAGTTTATTTTTATGATGGCGGATTACTTTGTGAATTTCTTCCTTATCAGCAGGAATTTCAGATAAAATATTCAGGAAACTGCATCCTCTGAAATCTTCTCTTTCATTCATATCTATCAAAAAATCAAATGACTTTAGTATTTTTTCCTGTAATGTTTCTGCTTCTGATGTAAATTTTTCAAGTTCAGAAACCCAGTAATCATACCTTTTATTAAGAAATTCGATGCAAAGGTCATCTTTAGATTTGAAATGCTGGTAAAAGCTTGCTTTTGAGACTTCAGCCTCGTCAATAATCTGATTAATCCCCGTACTGTTATAGCCTTGTTGATGGAAGAGAACCATAGCGGTGCTTAATATTCTTTCTCGAGGTCGGGGCATGATGTAAGATTTTTACAAAGGTAAGGAAATATGAACAGATTGGTAGGTGTTGGTTTCTAAATGAATCCTCTGGCATAATAAAGCTGAACGGCAAAGAAGAGTACTGTAAAAAACCAAACAACGTAAGGATGGTAGCTGAAATTATTCTTCAGGATATAGTGTAATGCTTTGAATAGCTTGAAAATACCGATTATTCCAATAATGATAAAAACCACAAAGACCAGGAAAAACAGATAATCTCTTGTTCCATATTGATTCACCTTCCCAATATGATCCAGATAAGATTCTACATTCAATGTTTGTCCAAGAAACATTGCCGAACTGATGAGTATAAAAAATGGAGTAGACGTATACACAGTTGTATAAATGAAGGAAAATAATAAGGTACGGAAGGTTACAGTATTGACTTTCTCTTTTTTGTACCATAATAAAGCGACACTGAAGATGACCGCAGTAATATTATTCATGAGGAATATAAACAGAGCCTTTTCCACCATACTTAATCCCTTGATCTTCGAAATAATATTATGCTCACCTCCATAATCCATTAAAAGCACAGAGATGATCACAGAAGTATAAACAGAAAGTTTGATGGGAGAAAGGTAGTCCTGAAAACGCTCGGTTTCTTCTTTTTCCATCTCATGTACAGAAAGATCATAACAGCGGCGGGGATCCTGAAACAACTTGAAAATGGTTACCGGAACCAGCAATATTTCAATAATAATCTGCAGGCATAGCTTTTCAAAACTATCTATCAATTTTTCAAACATATAGACGGATATTAAGGGAACGTTTTTGCAATTTACCTAATTTTTGAATTAGATTTTAAAGGGGAATAAAAAAGAGTGGATGATTCTAGGTAAATCATCCACTCTTTAATTATTTAAAAAAGTTTTATTACTTTTTGGGAAGCCCTTTTTTCAAGGCAATATGAGCTCTTTCTACAGCTTTTCTTTCTTTCCAGTCCATATACCTTTTTTTGTATCGTCCTTTCATGAAATTATCAAAATTACGCTGAACAGCAAGATTCCAAAGAGAATGTGCTTTTACAGCCCAGCTTTTGTCCCAGGCACGCAGGGAAATAGAGAAAGATCCGTCCAGATACTTCATCCAGTGCCACCAACCTGTAGGCATGAATAACGTATCTCCGTGTTCCAGGAAGCATTCAATTCCTTCAATACCGTCCAATGCCGGGAATTTTTCAAAATCCGGATTGGCGATATCATAATCTTCCAGTGCATACGTGGCATAAGGAAGTTTATACAGACGTGTTTTCCATTTGTATTCAAACAGAAGAACATGCTTTCTTCCGTTGAAGTGAGTATGGAAAATATGCGGCATATCAATATCATAATGAAGAAAAGTCACAGAACCTTTACCTCCGAAAAACATACTAGGATATTTATCTAAAAATCCACCCATAAGATTCTTTGGCGGAACATAGTCTTCCAACAATTTTGGCGCAAATTTTATAGGATCAAAGAAGAAAATTCTCAGATCAGTAGGCTCTCTCTGAATAAGGTCAACATAATCACGAAAAGGCATTTTCGTAGTCGGTGTATTGATGGGAGCGGCTGGATCAGCTTTGGCACTGTCATAAAGGGGAACTTCTACGTCGCCTACTACTTCCTTCATGTAATCCATCGTCCACTTTTGATAGGCGGGCCACTTTCTTGCCATATTTCTGATTACCACTGGCTTACATGGCTTTAGATATTTTTCACGGAAATCTTCTTGTGAAATGTCATCTACAATATCAATTGGTTTAAGGATTATTCCCATTCGTTCAAATTATTAAGCTAAAGTATTAAATATTTGCGACAATAAAATGGAAAGAATTAAAATTATTTGGAATTAATATAAATAAATAACAAATTACTATTTAGGCTTCATTTTTTTAGAGTTATTATGATGTGAATTTACACTCTGTTCCTTTGACATCTGCGGTCTTTACGATGTAAAAGATATTTGTGAGATACAATAATTGTATGTATAATTGTTCTCTTAAAATAACCATGAGACGTTTTACTACCATTATTTTTTCACTTGTATTTTGCACTGCCTTTTCGCAAAAATCAGCCAAGATTTTTACTTCAGATATTGATAACTTTTGGGTGGCTTATGACAGCATCCAAAAAACAAATGATCATTCCGGAAAGCTGGATCTTATTAAAAAACTTTATACCGACAAAGCAACAAAAGGGCTGAAAGCTTTTATGAAGGCCAGAAATTACAATGATAGCGTTTATGTAAAAGTCATTGGCCAGTATCCGAAATTCTGGAATTCAGTGAGACCGAATACTTTAACAATAAAAACCAAGACCCAAGAACTGGAGGCTAGTGTTGCCAGACTGAAGGAGCTGTATCCTGCCCTTAAAGATGCTGAAATGTATTTTACAATTGGTGGGCTTAACGCAGTAGGAACAGTGAGTGGCGATATGGTATTGGTGGGGGCTGAACTTGCCACCGGACTTCCGTCTACAGATACCTCAGAATTCAAAGATGAATGGTTGAAGAGTCTTTTTGCAAACCAGTCTCTGGATAATATCGTTTTCCTGAATATTCACGAATATATACATACCCAGCAGACGGGATCTCAAAATAGGGTTTTAAACCAGGCTATCAAGGAAGGATCATGCGATCTGATTGCCGAACTTGCGATGAAAGAATCTCCCGAAAGAAAATATATTTCTTACGGAACTGCTCATGACGTTGAAGTTAAAGCCCAGTTTAAAAAAGAAATGTTTACCAGTAATCTTGCCAACTGGTTTTATAACGGAAGACAAAAAGGAGAAGGTGCAGATTTAGGTTATTATGTAGGATATGTGATCAGTAAAATGTACTACCAGAATGCAAAAGATAAAAAACAGGCCATCAAAGATATTATTGAACTGAACTATAGTGATAATAAATCTGTGGAAGACTTTCTGGACAAATCAAAGTTTTTCAAAGAAAAAATTGATAAGCTTGTCAAAGAATATCAGAGTAAATTACCTTATGTAGTGAAAATAGAGCCAGCCAATGGTTCCGAAGATGTAAATGCAGATACAAAAGAACTCCGGATTACTTTTTCACAGGAAATGGTTCCCGGGAAATATTCCTTCAATCTGTCTGATAAGGGAAAAGAATATAATCCAATGACAAAAATAGCAGGGATGGAAAACAATAACAAAACTTTGCTGGTATTAGTAGATCTTAAACCCAATAAAGAGTATGAGTTTGTGCTTACCAATAAAGGTTTTATTTCTAAAGAAGGTCATCCTCTAAGAGACGAGAAACTTCTTATAAAATTTACAACCGGCAATAAATAGCCTTTTTCATAAAGGGATAATTAATATGGAGGATCTGAAAATGAATTTCTTTTATCCTTGATTATATTTTTGGTAGTGTGTTAAAATTGTATTGATTTCCTGGTTTTTTTAGCCTTTTCATAAGATTCTGTGGATGGAAGAAGATTTAACCTTTTTCAAAAAAAGGTTATATTCGGCTTCGTAAAAATAGTGATATGCAAGTATATGAAGGGATTTCTGTGGGGTTATACCTGTTATTAATGATAGGTATAGGCATATATTCTTATAGAAAATCAACAAGTAATTCAGAAGAATTTTTAATTGGCGGCCGAAAAATGGGAGCTGCCGTAACAGCACTGTCTGCCGGTGCAGCCGATATGAGCGGATGGCTTTTGATGGGCGTTCCGGGAGCAATGTATCTGTCCGGAATTTCAAGTTCCTGGATTGCGATAGGCTTAACCATTGGAGCTTATCTCAATTATATTATTGTAGCCCCAAGGCTCAGAATTTATACAGAAGTGGCACAGAATGCCATTACACTACCTGTATTTTTTGAAAACAGGTTTAAAAATAAAAATCAGCTTCTGAAAATCACATCCTCTATTTTTATTCTGGTATTTTTTACTCTGTACACTTCTGCAGGAATGGTATCCGGAGGAAAATTATTCGAATCAGCTTTCGGGATGGATTATACTGTAGGCTTGCTCCTGACAAGTCTGGTAGTAGTGCTGTATACATTTCTAGGTGGATTTCTGGCAGTAAGTCTTACTGATTTTGTGCAAGGCACCATCATGGTGTTGGCATTGGTGATTGTTCCTATTGTAGCGATTACTCAAATCGGAAGTGTGGGAGAGACGTTTTCCCTGATTGAAGCAAAAAATCCAAAATATCTGGATCTGTTCAGAGGAACCACCACCGTAAGTATTATGTCTTTATTGGCATGGGGATTAGGATATTGTGGTCAGCCTCATATTCTGGTCCGTTTTATGGCTATTGATAAACCGAAAGATCTGATTAAAGCGAGACGCATAGGGATTACATGGATGATCTTTACTGTAGCAGGAGCTCTGGCCATAGGATTGGTAGGAATCGCTTATCTGCAAAAGTTCGATATGAATACTATGATGAAGTTTGACGGATCAAAGACGGAAGCAGAAACTATTTTTATTTATTTCTCCCGTATATTATTCCATCCGTTTATTGCAGGATTTTTACTTACAGCCATTCTCGCAGCAGTAATGAGTACGATTTCTTCCCAGTTATTGGTGACTTCAAGTTCATTAACAGAAGATATTTACAAAGCTTTTCTTAATAAAAAAGCAACTTCCAGGCAATTATTAATGGCGAGCAGACTTTCTGTTTTACTCGTAGCCGTCATTGCGGTACTTTTATCCCTGGATCCCAAGGATAGTATTCTTAATCTTGTAGGAAATGCATGGGCTGGCTTTGGTTCTGCATTCGGACCGTTGATCCTGCTGTCTCTTTTATGGAAAAAGGCAACATGGCAGGGAGGTTTTGCCGGGATGATGGTAGGAGGAATTACGGTTTTAGCATGGGTCTATCTTCAGCATCCACTAAAAGACTGGTACGAAATCATTCCTGGGTTTACTCTTTCTCTGTTGACTAATGTGATTGTTTCATTATCAACCTATAAACCAGATGCTGTTATTGAAAGCGAGTTTAATGAAGTTAAAAAAATAATGCAGGAGTAATATAGAACTTTTGCAATAATACAACAATAATATACCCTTGCTAAACAGTGAGGGTATATTTTTTTTTCATTTTTTCCCAGCCTATTATATTTTAATGTATTGCTATTTAATAATCTGTATTAAAGATGGTTTACATTTTTTTACTATTTTGTTATTTCAACCCAACAACTTATTGATCATGAAAAATCTAAAGAAAATTGCGAGACAAAATTTAAAATCAATCACAGAAGGTCGCCCACCTGCAGCCAGTGAATGTATAGCATCTGGTTGCCTCACATCAGCATATTAAAGTTTAGTTTCTGTATACTTCCTTTTGATAAGCACCAGTATAAGAGCGAGAGTCAATCCTATAATGCTTGACCAAATTATGTGCTCTATCCCATAACGGCCAATCCAGAATCCTCCAAATAAAGTACCCGCTGTTACAGCAAAATTCCCGCAGGAAGTAAAAATACTATTGATAAACTCCGAAGAACCGGAAATGGAAGAAGTGACATTCATATTACTGATCAGAAAACCTCCGGAATGAACCAGCCCCCAACATCCGATAATCCATATCATAGGTAGAAATTGATTTCCATAATGTCCTATTAACAAATGAATTCCTGATAATAGAATTAAAAACAGTAGAGTTGTCTGGAAAGGAAATCTGCTCATATATTTTCCCGCAATTCTGTTTCCCGCAATTCCAACCGTTCCAAACAGGAAAAACATAAGACTGGTTTGTTTGCCGTCCATTTTGGTAATACTCTTTAAAAATTCTGCCATATAACCATAGGTTGAGTACATTGCTGTAATGGTAAAGAATGCCAGGAAAAGCCCAATCCATAATTGTTTGTTGTGAAATATTTTAGTTGAGAAACCCTTTGAATCGCCATTTATATTTTGAATCTCCGGCAAATAGATCCAAACCCCTGCCAGCGCTGCTACATTAATTAATGCAGTAAGCAGGAAAGAGGACTGCCAGGAAAAGAAATCAGACATAAAAGTAGCCAGCGGAACTCCCATTACCGTTGCCAGCGTAAGACCGGAAAAGATAATACTTACAGCTCTGGATTTTTCTTTAATATTTGAAGCTTCTCCTGCGACCGACAGTGCAATAGACCAATAAACCGGATGAAAAAATGCAGGAATCATTCTTACGATAAGAAGCAGATAAAAATTGGTGATACAGGCAGAAAGGATATTGGCGGCGACAAAAATAAATAGAGATAAAAGTAGCAGATTCTTTCTTTTGAATGAAGATAATATCATCAGCATAAAAGGCCCGAAAACGGCAACAATTAATGCAAAGGTACTGAGCAGCCATCCTGCTTTTTCGATAGGGATGTGGAAAGCTGAAGCAATTTCTGGTAATACTCCAATAACTCCGAATTCCGTAGTGGTAATTCCGAAAACACCCAGTGCCAGCACATAAAGATTTTTGTTCATTATCATTATTTTTTTGCAAATTTGCAGAATAGACTATCAAAAAGCTATATACTTACCTTTTAGTTCTATACTTACCTTTTTGAAAGTTTATCTATAAAAAACGATTTCTATGCCTCAATTTTTCCATGATAAAAGACTGTATTATACGCCTATTGAATTTGCTTTAAGTCATATCGGAGGAACCTGGAAAATGCCTATTCTGTGGAGGTTACAGGAGAAACCTCTTCGTTTTAGTGAGCTTAAAAAAGACATTCCGCATATTACCGACAAGATGCTGACCAGTCAGCTGCGCGAACTGGAGTCTAAAGAGATGATTCACAGGGAAGTATTTCCCGTAGTTCCTCCAAAAGTAGAATATAGTCTTACGGAAAAAGGGAAAAAAGCCATTCCGGTGATTGAAACCATTATGAAGTTTGGCTATGAGCTGATTAAGGATGAAGGAATTGTCTTCCCGCCTAAAGAATGATAAGATTATATTTTTCCATTACATAACGCTTTTTTCATAACTTCACCATAAAATTGATTCAATAGTATGAAGCTGAAATTGGGGATATTAGATCAGTCACCTACAACCATGGGTGGCAATGCAGCATCCGCATTGAAAAACAGTCTTAACCTTGCTGTATTGGCTGAAGAAATGGGATTTCATAGCATTATGTATTCCGAACATCATGGCGTAGAAGCCTATGGAAGTTCCAGCCCTGAATTATTAGCTGCTATCGTTCTCAGTAAAACAAACCGTATCAAAGTAGGAACAGCCGGTATTATGATGCGGAACTATTCTGCGTATAAAATTGCGGAATGGTCCAAAATGCTGTCAACCCTTTATCCTGAAAGGTTTATTCTCGGACTGGGAAAAGCGCCGGGAGGATTAAAAGATGCTGTCATGGCACTGAATAGCCATAAACCGGTGGTTTTATCCAATATGGAAACAAAGCTGGAAGAGATCATTCAATTCATACGAGAGCAAGAAGGTGTATATGATGGGCTTATTGCACAGCCTACTCATGTGCAGCATATCCCGGAAATCATGTGGCTGGGTTCAGGAATGACCTCTGCCCGGGAAGCGGCAAAACATGGAATTGGATATTCATTTGCGGCTTTTATGAATAGCGAAAATGGAAAGGAAAATACAGATGCTTATCTCAGAGAATTTGATGCAACGCAATATTTTTCCAAACCTTCTTTACAGGTTGCTATAGCCCTGTCTGTAGCAGACAACATTGAAGAAGCCAGACGAAATGCCTATGGAATGGCTTATCAGTTTTTACAATCCCGACAGCTAGTCAGTCCTGATGCTGTTCTTTCTCCTGAAGCAGTGGAGCAGAGGGTTTTAGGAACACAAGATGAAGAAGAATTCTTTACTGTTTTAAACAGAATTATGATAGAAACACCCCAATCTGTAGATCAGAAATTACATCAGGTTGCGGAAAGGTACAATACAGATGATCTCCTGATATTGTGTAACATGTACCGGGAAGAAGATCGTATCAACACTTATAAAAGCATCATTAAAAACAATAACTAACCCTACAGCCTCAATGAAAATTCTGTTGTGCTATGGGGTTATAATTACACAATAATGTACACCCATGAAGCAGAATATTTCAACATTGTATATCATTACCGGAGGTCCCGGAGCAGGAAAAACAACGTTGCTGGATGAATTAAACCGTCATGAATTAACAACAGTACCTGAAGAAGGAAGGAAAATCATTAAAGAACAGATTGATTCCGGTGGGAAAGGCCTTCCATGGCTTAATAAAGAACTTTTTGCAGTGCTCATGTTTGAAGAATCTGTAAAAACTTACCTGAAAATAAGTCAGATGAATTCTACAGCGCCTGTTTTCTTTGACCGTGGAATATTGGATACCCTCGGTTATATGAGGCTTGAAAATATTATCATTCCGGCATCTATGGAAGCAAAAGCAAGAGAAATGGTTTATCATAACCCTATTTTTATTCTTCCCCCATGGAAAGAGATTTATGAAAACGATCCGGAAAGAAAACAGACCTTTGAAAAGGCAGTGGAAACCTTTGAGTGTATGAAAGAAATATATCGGGAATATGAATATAATATCATAGAAGTTCCGAAAGTTTCAGTGGAAAACAGGGCACGCTTTATTCTTGATACAATTTTTATATCAGGTTGAATATCAGTTAAGCATCAATTATTATTTATCATATGAACAATCCTACTTTTGAAAAAGAACTGATCGAGCTGGCTGGCAAAGATCTGTCGGTCAGAGAAAAACTGTTGGAAGCAGGGCAGCTTTCCGGAGGCTATCATCCCGAAATGGAAGAGATTCATAGAGCCAATGCAAAACGGCTGAGGGAGATTATAGCACAAATTGGTTATCCTACCATCTCAAAAGTAGGTGAGAAAGCAAATGATGCAGTGTGGCTTATTATTCAGCATGCGATTGGTGAACCAGAATTTATGAAGACATGCTATGTCATGATGGAAGAGCATTATAATGATATTAATCCTATACATACAGCCTATTTATACGACCGGATTCAGGTTTTTCAGAGTAAACCTCAAAAATATGGAACACAGTTGACCGCTGAAGGAACAATTTATCCGGTAGAAAACAAAGAAAACTTAAATGCAGAACGTGAAAAGGTAAATCTGCCAGTATTCTCAGATGCAGAGATTGATAAAATTCCGGAACCTGAAGATATTCCGGAAATTGATAGCAAAGATGAGGAATATACAGTTTGGAGGAAAAAAACAGGATGGATTTAAAGCAATGCTGAATGCATGAAGAAATTTTCAACTTAAACTGTAATTCCTTCCAAATTCCACCTTACTTGCCGGTCTTCAAGACTTCACGAATTTCAATATTTCCTCCAATTTTAAAAATTGGGTTTCCTTTCGCTATTTCAACGGCTTCATCAATAGATTCTGCCCGTACAATAATATATCCACTAATGAATTCTTTGATCTCGGTATAAGGGCCATCCGTTACCATATTATCTGGTTTTACAGTTTTGGCAGCTCCCGGAGCGGGTAATAAAGTATTTCCTTCATCCACCAGTTTGTTTTGTGCAGCAATGTTTCCAAGCCAGATCATGCGCTCCCGGATCTGTTCAGGAGAAGGTTTAAAATCAGAAATGTCTTTCAGTCTGAAGATCAATGCAAATTCTTTCATAATCATATTCTTTTTTTTATGACGATTAAGATAAATGAACAGGGACAGCGTTTTTAAGGTGTTTTTATTTATCCAATAAAGGTCTGGGATCAAACAGAACTTTCAATGACTGAATCTTTCCCTCCTTGATCTGGTACCATCCGGAAGCCTCTATCGTTTTTTCTCCCATATCAATCATGTACCATAAACACACATCTTCACCAGCAGTAAAAGCCTTTAGAATCTCATACTTAAACTTCATCTGCATCATGTCTTTGATGTATATTGAAGCATTTTCTCTTTTCCCCAATACCCCAATAAATGTAAAATCAGGATGGAGACAGCTTTCCGCCATTTCAAAATTTTCTTCATTTAAATATTGGATAAACTGTTCCGCTGTATTTTGATTTCTGTTGCTCATAATGTTATTTTTATTGTTGAATACAAAATTAGGGAGGAAGAATATATTTCTCCTGTGACTATAATCACAAAATGATTTGAATTTTTACTGTTTTAAGCCGGAAATTCTTCCTTTAGCATACGCAATCTGCTCTTTTTCTTTTTCCTGATCCGGATTGTTTTTAAGGTACATCTGGTAGTATGTTATTGCACTTTTAGGCTGTTTCAGATGAAGATCATAAAGAAGTCCTAAGCGGTAATAAATGATATTGCTGGTACCAAAAGTCAATCCTCTTTTATAAGCTGTCAAGGCATCATTATACTGATTTTTGGATTCATAAATCCCGGCAAGTGCTGCATAGTAAAATGGAGTATGATCTGAAATGGCTTCATCAATAGTCTTTTGTGCATAGATTGCTGCATTGTTGTAATCTTTCAGTTCACGATAGCTTAGAGCCATAAAATAGAGTGTTCCTTCATTTTGTACGCCCATATTTTCCAGCATTTTATAAATATTGATACATTTCTGATATTCTTTTACATAAAAATAAGCTTGCCCTATATCGTTCATTACATTTACATCAGCATGGTTTTTAAGGAGTTTTTCACCGGTTTCAATCACTTCCGGGTATTGGGCTAACTGGTTGGCCACTGGCAACAGAGCCTGTTGTAAAGTGAAGTTTTCTGTATCGGCAGCAATTGCTGTTTTCAATACAACATAAGCAGACTTATATTGTTTAAGACCACTGTAGGTTAGAGAAAGATCATAAGCCAAATCAGGGTCGGTGGTATTAAGAGCATTGGCTTTCTTCAGATAACTGAGTTTGGCTTCTGGCGTTTCTGTATAGGTAGCAAGCTGTTTGTAAGCACTGAAATTCAGGCTGTCAAGTTGAATGATTTGTTGAAGATAAGTTTTGGCATGAGAAGCATTTCCCCTTCTGGAATTGATATTGGCCAAACTGAATAGAGTAGACATGCTGTTCGGTTGGATGGCATTGATTTTTTGATAATTTTTTTCTGCTTCCGGCAGTTTTCCCGCCATCATATTGCAGTAAGCAATTTGTGAAAGCGCTTTTATATCCTGTGTATCTCCGGGATAGATGCCCTGAAGATATGTGGCGGCCTCGGCATAACGTTGTGTTTCATAATATTCAAGAAGCTTTTCAGTATCAATTTTTGTGGATTGGGCCGCTGCATTTTTAAAGCCTAACAGAATAATACACAAACAAATTCCTAGTTTCATCACGGTTATTTTTTAACTAAAATATTGGTTATTTAATAAGCTTCCAAATTTTATACTCACTTATGCGGGATTTTTTAATCTTCTGAATCATTTACGATAAAAATCAAAACCTTATATCATGAGAATTCTTATATTCACTCTATAGAAAAAGACCAGATAAAGAAAAAGATATGGAAATAAAAACTGTACAATCATTCCTTGATTATTATGGAAAAATAAGAGAAAGAACACATCGTATTATTGAAGTTATTCCTCCCGAACATATTGATTTTTCCTATAAACCCGGAAAATTTACCATTGGTGATCAGATCAGACATATTGCAACCATTGAAAGGTATATGTATGGAGAGACCATTAGCGGAAGAAAAAGTGCTTATCCGGGATGTGGAAAAGAGCTTGCCGACGGATATGAAAATACAGTTAAGTTTTTCAACGAAATGCACAGGCAGACTCTGGACATTATCAAAGGGCTTTCTGATGAAGATCTCACGAGGAAATGCCTGACTCCGGCCAATAGTGAAATTTCTATATGGAAATGGCTTCGGGCGATGATAGAACATGAAATCCACCACAGGGCAGAATTATATATCTACCTGAATCTTCTGGAGGTAAAAACACCACAACTTTATGGGCTTTCTGCAGAGAACGTGCAGGAGATCAGTGTGAAATTGCAGGAGTAAAATACTGAAGATAACCGGATATTTAAAATACAAACCAGCTGTCATCATACAGCTGGTTTTCTATTGTTAAAAGTTCTTTCATTTTTGATTTATTTCTATTTTAAGTGATAAATTATTCTTTTTCATTTATTAAAAATTGTTAAATATTTATTTGATACAGAGTTGTTTATTTCTTTTTTTTTAATCATTTGCTTTAGAATTATTGCTTAAAAGTCGTAGAACTACGACAAAATTTCAGATTGAGTATCGAAAATTTTTTGAATAGCGATTACCGTTTTATCTTTGTAATACCATCAATCCAATTACAAAAAATTAATCATGATTAAAATCTGCATATTACAACTATAATATCAAGAGAAATCTTGAATTCAACAGGGAGGTGAAGTTCTTTTTCATCAATTACTATATGCCCTGTTTTGACCTCAATATCCATACTTTCTTTTACAAATAGAATATGGATTATGAAAATATATCTGAACGTAGTGTACAGATACATTTTAGGCTTAAAAAAATTTGACACCCAATCAATCAAAATATTACAATTATGTTTCAGGACGATCATTCACCCAAAATGCCTGTTTCTAAAGATAAAATTTCAGCTGTAAAGAATATTAAAGAAACACTGACAGATCAGGCGGTCACTAAAGCTGCTCAGGAAGTGCAGGAAAAATCGAGCGGAACCATTAAGAAAGCTACAGAAAAAATGGCTCAGGCTCAGGCTTATACAGGAATCGTTCAAAACGGTTCTCAAATGTTTATGAATCAGGTTAAGCAGCCCAATCCTCCTACACTCGTAGAAGACAAAGTATGGGCAAAACAGCCAACCTCAGGGATTTATAATGCCAATACCATTCCCGGAAATCAGGTAGCCGGAATCAATCGTGTGGTAAAACTTGAAATTGTAATTGACGGAAAAGTAATTAAACATTTCAAGCATTTTCAGTTAAAACAAAGTGCTGTAAAGCATCATGAATTTGATTTGATGCTGGCTCATGATAGTTTAGGAGGTTCAGAAAACCATAATCTGGAAGAAGCTCAAAACTTTCTTGGAAAAAGAATTACCGTGATTTTCAGGTATAAAGACGTTGAAGACGGCCCCGAAAGGAACTTTGTAGGCGTCATCACTGAAGTAGGTTTCAGCCAGGAAAAAGGAAGTCTGGGAAATATTGTCCTTACAGGTTTCAGTCCCACTGTTCTTTTAGATGCTGCCCCTCATATTCAAAGCTTTGGCGGAGCACAGGAAATCAGTCTCAACAGCATTGCAGATCAGGTGATAAAAGAAGGCCTGGGACAAAATTCCTTTGATTTCAGAGTAGATGCAGCCCACGGAAATGTTTCGTATAGTTCACAATATGAAGAAACTCATTATAACTATCTGGCCAGAATTGCAGAAGCCTATGGAGAACAATTTTATTATGATGGTGAGGTGCTTCATTTCGGGAAACTTCCTCCTCAGGAAAAACCTGTAAACCTTACCTATGGAAGCAGTGTGAGTGATGTAAAGATAAAAATGAAGGCTCAGCATGTAAATCCGTCATTTTATGGGTACAACAGCAGCAAAAATGAAAAGCTGACAGCAGGAAATTCAAAGATTAACCATACTTCAGATATTGCAAAAAGAGCGTATGAAATTTCAGAAAAAACGTTTACCACTCCATCTTTAAGAGTAGCTCCGATAAAAGCGGTGTCTTTCATGGATGTGGAAAATTCTCAAAAAGGAACAGCCGGAAGTAAAGCCTCAGAAGTATTTGTTATTTCAGGCATTACAACAGTACCTTTTCTTTATCCGGGCTGTATCGCTGATATTGAAATGAGAAAAGCCGAAAGCAGTGAAACCACTTACTTTACCAAGCTGATGATTACCGATATGCATCACGAGGTAGACGCAAGAGGATATTATACAGGAACATTTGAAGCCATTGCTTCTGATACAGGATTTATTCCCCGTCCGGAGTTTCACACTCCGAAAGCAGATGCTCAGTTTGCCAAGGTAATTTCCAATACAGATCCTTTAAATCAGGGAAGAGTGAAAGTTCAGTTCGACTGGCAGAATGGTTCTACCACTACAGAATATATCAGGGTAATGACTCCCGATGGTGGAGGCAGCGAAAAAGTAAGTAAGAACCGTGGATTTATGGCCATTCCGGAAGAGGGTGATCAGGTAGTGGTGAACTTTGCCCATCAGCATCCTGACCGTCCGTTTGTGATGGGAGGAATGTTCCATGGTGGAGTTGGCGGTGGTGGCGGTTCCGGAAATAATATCAAAAGCTTAAGCAGTAAAAGCGGACATACCATGAGTCTGGACGATGCCGGTGGAATTACAGTGAAAGATAAAGATCAAAACTCTGTTTTTCTGGATGGCGCAGGAAATATAACAATAGACAGTAAAATTTCTATCACCCTGAATTGTGGAAGCAGTTCCATTTACATGGATAAAGACGGAAATATTCAGATTAAAGGAAAAGAAGTATTTGTACAGGGAGTCAATATTGGAGTAGGCGGAACATCAAGTATTGGTGTTGGAGTAGGCCCTGAAGACGGTGATCCCACTTCAGGCATCGGAATCAAATCTGATACATTGGATATCGGCACCAAAACGCTTTCTATGAGAGGTGATACGGAAGCTAATCTCAGCAGCGGAGGAAAAATAAATGTTGGTGGAGGAAGTGAGACAAATATTGTAAGTGGAACTGTAAAACTGAACTAAAAGCAGATGAATCCTGTAGACCTGGAGTTGGTAAAATTAAAAAGACAATGGCAGAAAGTTGTTTCAAAGAATGAAGAAAAGCCTATGCTGATCTGTATAGGAGAAAAACATGAAACCGATCTTTTTGATGGATTTATCAAATCAAAACTTGCTGAAGATGAAGAAGATGATATATTTTTACTTCACTATCAGGAATTTAATGGAATGAACTCTTTCGGACAAACCTTGTTGGATGAATGGACTGAGTTTTATGAAATGCTGAAGAAAAGTGAAGGAAATATTCCGCAATGGGATCTGAAAAATCCGGAAGAAAATTTTAAAACAGATGCTTGTAAGGCATTTTATCCTCTTCTGGAGCTAAAGAAAAACTTTCCTGCTATTCAGGATTCTAAAATATACATCTACATTGCTCCGCTTAGGATCACTGATACCGAAGAGCTGTCTTTGTGGGTGAAAGAATGGTGCAGAATCTGTGAAGCATCGGAAAATAAAGATATTAAACTGGTTTGGGCAGAACATCACACTTACAGAACCTTACCCAATATCTCTTCAGCACACCGTTTCAGAGTGGAAGTAGACATTCATCAGTTAATGCAGAATACGGCTGCTCATACCAATCGTAAAAAGAATAGCCCGGATACGGATTTTCAACAGCAGATCCTTATAGCGAGTAATCATTTAAGTAAAGAAAGATTCAGAGAAGCGGAGCATGCATTAAAAACAGCAGTGAAGCTTGCCAAAGAACAAAAGAACAAACAGGGAGAGATCTCTGCCTATTTTATGCTTACTCAGGCTTATACAGCAGATAGAAAGAAGGATAAGGCTGAAGATACCTACCGGATTATATTGGAAGAAGTAGAGCGGGATTCACCATTGGAAGTTCAGATGTATATGAATTATGGAAGTCATTTATTAGGGAATTCCAAAAAGTCCAGGGCAGAAAAAATATTTGAAAAAGCTGCAGAAACTGCTCAGAAAATAGAAGAATATGCAATGGCTATTGAGTGTTACAGAATCATTGGGACACTGAATGATACTGTTTTGACAAAAGATAAAATGATCAGATATTTTGAAAAATGTCTCGGCATAGCAAAATTGATGAACCCTTCAGCAAGAGAGCAGAGCAGCCTGAGGTTTGTAGCCTCAATGCTTATTCTCAAATATGAAGGGGATACAGATAAAAAAAGAATATTAGACAGCGAAATGAAGACGTATTTTGGTGATGAATGGAAGGTAAGTGTGGAAAAACCAAAAGCAGGATAATCTCAAATTAAAAGAATCATGGCAGATCTGAATAAAAAAACAGTAAAACCCATCAAGGTGGCAAAACCGGACATGAATCCGGATCGCTCTCTGAAGGTAAATGCAGACGTTACTTCGGTAAGCTGGGATAAAACCAAGCAGGGATGGAAGAACGGAATGAAAAATAATTTTGATTCCCTGAATCCTGTTTCCATGGTTCAGTCTATCGCGGGAGGAGATCATAGTAAACAGGAAAACAGCAGTAGCGGAGGTGGTGGAGATAGTGCTGTGACTGCTGAAATAGCAGCTCCGGAAAGCAAAGTGAAACTGATCAAAGTGAATACTCCATCAATGCCTTCCACGGCCATTCAGCATACAAGTAAGCATTTCGATATCGTACTGGCGATTGACATCCATTGGACTCTTATTCCGCCGCCGCCTTCATTTATGCTGATCCCGTTACCGTTGCCACATCCGTTTATAGGAATTGTTTTTGACATTATGGATTATATTACCATCACAATTCCCATTCCCCAATTTGCAAGAAACCTGATGCCGTCACTTCCGGAAAGTATTCCCATGGGCGGTTCAATATATGTTCACGGAAGACATAAAGCAACCACCACAACCAGTGTTATGGGAGTGGTGATCCCATTCAGACATATCACCTCACTTATTCCGGTATATCTCATTCCTTTTCCCCAGGAAGCTCCGCACGAAGGAGAAGTATATTACGGTTCACAGACCGTTCTGGCACAGGGAAGTAAAATGAGCGGAAACCAGCCTCAGCAGGTATTAACCTGCATGGGATTCCCTTTCGGAATGACGATGCTGCCCGCAATGCCAGATAAACCAAAGAAAAATCCACTGGCTTATTTTGCTTTCTATAATAACTTCTCAAGCATGTATATTCAGATCAATACGGGCGGACCTGTATTGGTGGGCGGAGCTTTTGTCCCTCATGTGTATACCCCCGGAGAAATGCTGATGCGTCTTGCAGGGATGTTTTTAATGAGGAGCCTCACCAAAAAAATAGGCAAAATGGGAGCCAATGGTTTAAAGAAGCTGAATAACAGTGTTCTTAAGAAAGCTCCATTCAATAAGTTCAAATTTTCGAATGCCTTATCCAAAAAACTATGCCATTGGGGACTTGAACCTGTTAATTTTGCAACGGGCGCTATGTTTTTTGAATGGGATGATTTTGAAATCCAGGGAAATACCCCTTTACTCTGGAAAAATATATGGCACAGCGACAGACCTTATGATTTTGGTCCTTTAGGAAATGGTGTTTTTAATAATCATGATCTGTTTATCCTTCCTGAAGAGCATAATAAATTTGCCGGCTGGATGCATCCTGAAGAAAATATGGCGATGCTTATTCCTGTACCCGAAATAGGAGATGAAATGACGTATTTCAGAGATCATAAAATCTGGCAGTACAGACCAAGCAGCAGTATCTGGATTGTTCGTAAAGGAACGGATATCTATACCTATTCACGCTTTCATCATGCCACAGAAGGAGTGTTATATAAAGTAACCCGGATTGAATATGGTGACGGAACGATTCGTGAATACGAATATGAAGATCGAAATATTATTTTGAAAAGAATAAAAGATGTTGGTACTGAAGCCAGTATAGAAACGGTTATTCATCCTGAACATAAAAAGATATCAGAAGTTTATTACTGTTATAAAAAACAAAGAGATCTGCAGGTTCGTTATGATTATGATGATAGGGGAAATCTTACTCATGTCTGGGATATTCACAAAAAAGCAATGGTCTTTGAATATGATGGAAACAATCAGATTGTAAGAAGAACCAACCGAAATGGGATGAGCTATATCTGGAAATATGATAAAGAAGGAAGAGTTGTATATACTAAAGGCCTGAACGGATATATGGAAGGAAGTTTTCATTATGATGAAGAAGAAGGCTTTACAGAAGTGATCTATCCCAAACAACATAATAAAACAGAACGGTATTACTACGATGATAATTTTCTTGTCTATAAAAAAGTAGATGGAGAAGGTGGGGAAACATGGTATGACTTTACAGCGCACAATGAACTGAAAATGATAGGAAGCCCCGAAGGACGTGTTCAGGGATATACCTACGATGAAATGGGAAATATCAAGACTTTTTACAGCCCTGATGGTGAAGAATACCATTACCAGTATAATGAATTCGGACAGGTTGTTGCCCGTTTTTCCCCTTCAGGTGTTTCTGAAACATGGAATTATGATGAATATGGAAGACTAATCAGCCATACAGATGCGGCAGAAGAAAATGTATGTTATGAATATGCTGATGGGAAACGGCTTCCCGAAAAAAGTATCAGAGAACATGTTACAACATCTTACGTATACAATAAGAGGGGCCAGCTTATTCAGCTGACGAATACGGTCGGGACTGAACAGTTTTGGAAATATGATGAATATGGAAGATTGCTGGTTTTCAGTCCGAAACCCTTCAACAGAACCCTGTGGAACAGAGATAAAATGGGAAGGGTAATTGAAATGAATGAACAGGGGCAGTTACCGATAAAACTTCGCTACGATGCCTATGATCTTCCGGTGTACGCCACAGATGGCCGCGCAGAATGGCTCATGAGCTATACCCCAATGGGAAGTCTCAAGAAACAGATTCGCCGGAATGCCCTTACCAATAAAAAAGAAGAAACACTAGCCTTTGGATACGATGCTTATGAAAACTTAATGAGCATTACCAATGAAAAAGGAGAGATCTATGCTTTTGAAAGAGATTATAATAACAAAATCATAGGAGAAACAGGTTTTGAAGGACAGAAAAAATTCTTTGTCCGTGATAAGGACGGTTTAATCATCCAAAGAAGAACACCTCATGGAAATACCATTTTCTATGAATATGATCTGGCGGGAAGAATAACGCAGGTTGATTATCCGGATGGAACTTGGGAAGCCTATCAGTATGGTACTTCAGGATTGCTTATTAAAGCGGATAATGAAGATAGCAGTGTAAGTTTTCAGAGAAACCCGTTAGGACAGATTATTCAAGAAAAACAGGGTGAACATTCTGTTCTGTATGAATATGATCACCAGGGAAATCTCACTGGCCTGCAAAGCAGCTTAGGAGCGAAAATTGATTATTCTTATACGGATCTGGGACAGCTCAAGCATATTTCCGCAGCAGCCACAGAGGTTATCTTGCCCTGGCAGATGAATGTTGAAATCAGAAGGAACGGACAAGTTCTTTCTCGGGAAATGACAGGTGGTATAGACAGTACTTTTGAATTTGATCATACAGGAATGCCTGTAAGCCAGAAAGTAACCATTAATAAAACAAATACTACTTTCCATAAAGATTATATATGGGGAGAAGGAAGCCGTTTACTGAATATCCTTGACAAAGTGAAAGGAAGCAGAACAAAATTTGATTATGATGCATTCGGAAGTCTTGCCGCTGCAGAATATTCCAACGGAAAAGTTCAGCATAAAAATCCTGATGCAACCGGCTGCTTATATGAAAGTGCAAAACGTACTGACCGCATCTATGACAAAGGCGGAAAGCTGATGCGGGATAAAAACTGGTTTTATCACTACGATGAAGAAGGAAATTTATTATTAAAGAGTAAACGGGTAATCAATAATGCAAGGCCGGAACATTCGGAAGAACCTAACAATGAACATCCTTATTATAAAGCCATTGCTTCAAATTGGCTTAGCCATTCACAAATGCCATCCGGAACTCTTTTACCCAATGTAAATGATGATTTATCCACAGAAGTACAAACCCCCGAATGGGAGCCTGGAGACTGGAGTTACTCTTGGAGTGCCAACGGAATGCTGGCTAAAGTAAAACGTCCGGATGGGAAGGAAGTACAATTTGAATATGATGCACTGGGCAGAAGAACTTCGAAAATTGGCTGGCAGAAAATAACTCGTTATATTTGGGATGGCAACGTTCTTTTACATGAATGGAATTATGATATTGAGGAAATTCCTGCAACTGAAATTGATGATGAAGGAAATATTATCGTCAAACAAGAACCTGTAGAGAATTTAGTAACCTGGATTTATGAAACAGGAAGCCACGTACCATCTGCAAAGATAGAAGGAAACAGAAAGGCATCCATTATTTCAGATTATATAGGGAGACCTGTTCAGGCTTATGACGAAGAGGGAAATCTGGTGTGGAGCGCTGAATATGATATTTTTGGAAGAGTTGAAAATGTAAAGGGAGAAGAATCCTTTATTCCTTTCAGGCAGCAAGGGCAGTATGAGGATGAAGAGACTGAACTTTACTACAACAGATTCCGGTATTATGATGTGCAAAACGGGACTTATCTTTCTCAGGATCCAATAGGCCCGCTTGGAGATAATCCTAATCTGTATGCTTATACACATGATAGCAATTCCGAAATTGATCCGCTGGGATTGATTGAGGTCGATGGTGGATGGTCACGAAGAAAAGCAGAACGAGGCTCAATTATCAATGCAAAAAGACCTACACCGCCTTCTATACATGCTACCAAACATATTCAGGCGACTTCTATGGAAGATGCCAAAGCCAGAAGTATTAAAGGAGTAGGAGGTAAACCTGAAGGATCATATTTCCCGGATGTAGTGAAAGATAACTTCAAAAATTTTGAGAAAAAGGCAGCGTTTGATGCAATGAGAAAAGGGAATGTAGTACCCAATGGAGGGGTTACTTACTATATTTACGAACATCCTACCGATATAGGATATAATATGGGCGAAAAAACGAGATTCATGAGAGTGGAAGTGGCTTCCGGTACCATACACAGTCATCCGATTTCAGCAGCAGATGCCGCTAATTATATAAAAAAAGCAAATTACCGATAACAATGACAGATAAAGGAATATTAAACAACGGAATTCAGGTTGAAGGAGGATGGAGTATTGATGCAAATGTCTTTATAGACAACAATTACAATATACTGGATATACCTTTTGATAATACTTTATTATTGAGTGCCGTAAATCACATTACAGGAAAAACAATTTCTATTTCATATGAAAATAGCAACGTGGGATATTCTTTTGATACATGTATGTTATCCAGGTCTTTAGGAGAATGGCGAAATGATGATGCTGAAAATATTTATAAAACGATAAAAACAGGTCATCATATAGATGAATTCTACGATTTATTATCAGAATATCTCAATCCGTTACAAAAAGATCTTATTCCATTAAAAATTTCCAGTTGGACAATCATTTATAATAACCTCAAAAGAAACAACGACGGATATAATGATAGAGAACTGATTTTTTCAGCAACAAGAGGAAAGCTTTTTATAGATATAACCTACAACCGGAATTGGGAAAAGCCCTACTATATCTATATGGGATTATCAAAGTATGAATATTCCGAAATCGTTTATAATTTAAATAAGCCTCCAAGAGAATATCAGGAAATATTTTTGGAAAATGTAGAAGAAGTAGTGGTCATCATTAATGATTTTCTCATAGAACTAGACCATTACTTATCTGGAATTCCAGGAAAGACCTGAGCATTACTTTGAGGTACAATTAATAAAAGCTCAAAAACACAGTAATACTGTTGAAATATGTAATCCAAATCCAATCTATATATGAAAAAAATATTCTCCGAAAGTAAAGGTTTCGTGATATTTAGTCCACAGCTTTTAGCAAAATACCTGCAGGAACATAATCTCCCGGGTAATAATATTTTAAAATATTTTGTAGAAAATGAACATGGGGATGAAATAACAAAATCAGGAATTGCGATTCCAATAATAGGGGTAGAAGAAGACCATTATGCATTCCGGGTTTCTGTAAATGATGAAAAGATTTTGAATGATGATGAGGTAGAGGTAGAGTCCAGAGGATGGGTTTTTCAGACAGTTAATAATGAAGTGAAAATTGTTGGCATCGGTTATTTAAAAGATATTACCTCTATTAATGATGAAAACAGCATTACTTTATCCTTAGATAATGGATGGTATGCTTTGAAAATACGGGGAGGAAATAAAAACGGCGAAAGAGTATTTGAGCTGCATATGGAGAAACAGGATATGCATCCGGCTTTTAGCGGAGATGTCACTACCGAATATTACTACGGATAAATAAATATTGAAAAATAGGGTTGAAGGGCTAAATATTTTATACATGAAGGTAAATGCCTGATGTTGAGTCCCTGATACCCGCATTTTCCTTGTTTTTGAAAGCCGTATTTTCTTTAAAACCGGAAAAATGCAAAATTTATTGAAAAAATATTTTGCCGGTAATAAAAAACTTTCTATATTTGCACCACTGAAAACAACGGTGCTTCCGGAGTTTAAGGAGAGTTGGCAGAGTGGTCGATTGCGGCAGTCTTGAAAACTGTTGACTGTAACAGGTCCGGGGGTTCGAATCCCTCACTCTCCGCAGAAAAAGCTACAGATCTTTTGATTTGTAGCTTTTTTATTTTGTACAGAATTTAAAAACAAAAAGACCTGTAAATCATTGATTTTGCAGGTCTTTTGTTATAGTTTCAAAACTTCTGATAATCTTTGGTATAATTTATCTCCAAAAGAGGGGAATTTTTATTCTAAATTTGCTCTGCTGTTAATTGATAATCAGTTAACTCTTGATAAACAGTTTGTATTTCAGAGTTTAACTGTGTTATATATTCAGTACAAATATGATGATACAAGTCTTGATTTTCATCTTCCAGATCAAACTTAAATAAACCATTTTTTAGTTCTTTTAATAATTTATTAAAAGCAAATTTGATATTGTTAGGATTGTCATCAGTTAGTACTATTTCAACTGACTCTGTACTTAATTCTAATACTAATTGTGTGTTAGAATTTTCTCTTTTAATTGTAGCTTTTTTAGTTTCCATATATTTTACCTCTTTCTCCGAAGGCTTCTTTACCTCCTTCTAATGTTTTCATACTTATTTCTTTCCAGTCTAATTCAGGTCTTGAATTATATATACATTTTAATAAATTTGAGAATGGATTTCCTGTTAATGTAAAATATTGATTAGCATCATGTAGCCTATAGATAGAATTATAAGGTAAAGTTCTAACAGCTATATTTGCATCATGCGTAGCTATTATTATTTTTTTCCCAAGTAACGCTTTTTCTTTTAGTAAGGGTACAATTACGTCATTTATATAGTCATTCCCTAAACTTTTCTCAGGTTCATCTATTAAATATATTTCTTTATCCTCCATAAGTTCTTTATGGAGAAGAATCATAGAAGATTCTCCATTCGAAGGATTATACAAATTATTATTTAAAGTAAAATGTCTATACTTAAGGAGTAAATCACTTAATGTATTTATGGTATCTATACCATCAATTTCATTTAATTCTGAAATTTTAGAGAATAATTCATGGGAATTAACAAATCTTAATATTAATCTAAGCGCATTGGAAAAATCTTTTTGCGGTCTTTTTCTTACATTTTTTACAGGAGAATAGTTACTATCTGAAACAGTTCCATCTTGCAGTTTTAAATTAGTATTACATTTCAGGTCTCCTTTAATTCCCAAACTTCCAGCATACTCTTCAATATGATTTATATTCTTACTAATGTTTCTAAGTATCTTTTTTGCAGCTAACTCTATTTTGATTCTATTACTACTATAATCTGAAAAACCAGTTTTGCTGGGCTTGGGAGGTTGTCCTGTCTTTTTTGATATTTCAGTAATAAAAGTGGATACTAGATTGTTTAAGAATCTAATACTCTTATTTTCAAAAAAATTGATTTCAGTATTTTCCTTGAGCTGAAGGATGATTTTTTCAAATATTTCAATCAATTCAGCTAATAAAGTACTGTTAACATATTCATTCAATTTCTCATGTTCTTCTACATAGTTTTTGAATTCTTGAAACTCTTGTAATATTTCTGAAATTTCACCTAGACTTCTAAGAGATTTTGTTTCATCTTCTTGATTGATATTTTTAATCTTTAATTTCTGAGAAATTTTATTTGTTTCCTCAACAGAGAAATGAAGTAAATATTTACTTAGACTAGTAACTTCTTCTTCTGTAACCTCTTTTAAAAAGGTAATTTCATCTTCACATTCATCAATTCCATATTCCGAAACGTCACAATTAAATGAATTTCCCCTAATATCAAATACGTCATTTAAATGATTGTCATTTGACTTGTATACTGACGTTCTATGACCTTTTGCGTTAAAATATTTTGATAATGCTTCTAATATTTCTGTTTTGCCTGTTCCTTTTGAGCCAAACAAAATATTTATATCATTATAAATATCTAAACGAATTATCTCAGCTGCCGTAAAAGGTACAACATCAATACTTTCTTTAACCTTTTTATCTAAAATTGTATTTATTGTAGCTTCGTCTTTTTCTAACAATAAGCAAAATTGTTCAAAACTTTCAACTGGTAATCTTAGCTCTGGTAATGTTTTAGAAATTTTGATATAATCTCTCCAGTCATGGACATCAGAGCCATATATTGAGTTATGCCCATGACTAATATATATACCTGCAGAAATCGCATTTGTAGCTTCTTTTAAAACTCTTTTAGAATTTGAAACTGAATCAATTAAGATTTGTAATTCCTCATCACCTAAATTTGGTTTTTTTACCATGTAATGGGCTATGTATATGCAATCTAAAGAGTCAAACCTTTCTACAATCTCCTTAATTGATATAGTAAAACTATCTGGATTTTGTCCATCCAATATCTCGTTTACGTGTTGATTAAATTCTTCATAATTTTTAGGATTACATATTATTATTAGATGGGCTCTTTTTCCATTTTCTAAAATATCCAGTTCTATCCCTGGCCATATTTGGCAAATTGTGGAAACTCCATCTCTAAAATTTTCATACTGGTCTTTGTCAAAATGATTGTGATTCGTAATGGCTAAGATCTTGACTTCTGAGTCCTTAATAATATCAACAAAATCATCTTTTTCTATATTCCGGGTTGCAGCATCTCCTGACTTAACTTTTCTTGTATGGACATGGATGTCAATTTTCATAATTATTAATAGGTATTAGATGTCTGCTAAATTATGTGTTGATGTTTAATGGTCATTACGGGTTTCCGTAATTTAATAATTTCCTTCTCTGTTTAATCCTCTTAATGTTATTTATCCATTAAGTCATGTACTCTTTTTAATGTCATATTCACTAGCAATTTAGTTCTTGTCTTCACTAATGAAATGAATAGAATATTCTTCACAGATTGTGAATTCCGTTATATCTGTACCAACTGTAGAGCCTATATTGAACAAACAAACATAAACAATGAAGGCCTTGATTTATCTAAACCTTTGAAATGTGTTATAGTACTTATACTGGTGAAAGGGAAGAATGGAGTATAAATCCACCGAAACAAAAAGCAATTGAGTATTATAGGATACAAAATTTTGTGAGTAAATAAGTTATCGTTTTTGAAAGAGAGGAATTAGATTTTTTCTATCTGAATCAGATATTTAGAAATATAAAAAGCCCTGCAATTCAAAATTACAAGGCTTTATTTTTGGAGAATACAGCTCTTTTTTAACTTAATATCTCACATGGCGCTACACAAATCACCCAAGGACATCTTTTGATCCCCGGAGGTGGGCAGCATGCTTCGGAACAGCTTAATGCTCCTCCGTTCGTAGTCTTCAACTGCTCTCTTGAAATTTTTTTTAAATTTTTCATAGTCAAGTCATTGGATTAAACGTAAAACTAAGGTTGGTTTCCACCACCGCATCCGTCGTAAGGCATGCATTGCCACTTACCACCGATTAAGCACAGTTGGCCGCCTCTGCAGTCAATTCCACCCTTAATTGTTTTCAATTCCTGTCTTTCGATTTTCTTTAAATTTTTCATAATAATTTAGGTTTAGTTCTATCCGAAATTAATAAATTTTTATCAACTGTTGTAGAATTATTTGAAAATATTTATTTTATTCAATAGATTGTTTGATATTTTACCTCTTTTTTTTGAAATAATGTAAGATGTAATGTGTGTAAGGAGAGGATTCAATACCGGATTTCATAAGGAATTGATTTCATTGATATAAAATCTTGTCTTGTGGCAAGTCTGGTTTCATAATGACTCGCTAATTTTGATTAAAATGTTAATCCACTAAATCTGATAATATTATGAAAAGTTTATTCAAATGCTCTGCATTATTAGTCCTGGCTATTGCTCTTACAATATCACAGCTATACGGACAAAAAGTAAAACCCTCTGAAAGTGGTTATGCTCCTGTAAATGGTATCAAAGTTTATTATGAAGTCTATGGTAAAGGAAAACCTATCGTGCTGTTGCATGGTGCCTTCATGACAATTGATTTGAACTGGGGAGAATTGATTCCCGAGCTCTCAAAAAACAGAAAAGTAATCGCTCTTGAATTACAGGGCCACGGACATACTCCGTTTTCAGAGAGGAAATTATCCCATGCTACTTTGGCCAGTGATGTTACAAAGGTAATGGACTATCTGAAAATAGATAAAGCCGATGTGGCCGGATATAGTTTTGGAGGAGAAGTAGCTTATCAGTTGGCGATACAAAGCCCGGAAAGACTGAACAAGCTGGTTATCATTTCATCAACCTATAAAACCAGCGGCTGGCTGCCTGAAGTAAATAAAGCACTTGAAGGAATGAAACCTGACCTTTTTACGAACAGCCCTCTGCATACAGCTTACAATGCCGTAGCTCCTGATAAAACAAAATGGACCAAATTTCTGGAACAGATGATGGCTTCTGCCGGACAGCCTTTCGACCTTGGTGACGGTAATATTTCTAAAATTCCGGTACCTGTTTTAATCATAGCCGGTGATAATGACGGATTGGATAAAACAGAACTTTCAAAAACCTATAAATTATTGGGAGGTGATGTTTTTGCAGATATGGGACCCATGCCAAAATCTCAATTGGCTGTTGCTCCGGGACAAACCCATGTGAGTCTGATGATGCAGACGATATTGATTCTGAATTATCTGAACGGTTTTTTAAAATAGCTTGATGATGAAGACCCAATTTGAAGCAGGAATTAATATCGCCATAAAAATTCCAAAAAATAAATATGAAAAGACGGTTTCTTTTTACAGGGATATTTTAAAACTTGATGTGGAGGAAAAGGCCATTAATAATCCAACCGTTTCCAGAACCCATGAAGTGAAATTCGGGAATAATATCATCTGGTTAGACTGTGTTGACAACTATACCCATTCTGAAACCTGGTTACAGCTTACAGTTCCCGATGTAGAAGCAGCAACCCAATATTTGCAATCAAACGGCGTGGAAACCTGTGATGAAATTGAAGAACTTCCTGAAGATATGCACTGGATTACAGATCCGGCGGGTACAGTATTTAATTTGCAGCAAAAGAAATAAACTAAGGTATTTTTAATATCTTTAGCCATCAAATTATTAAAATATTCCCATGCAGACGAAACCATTCACTTTTATTGTAACACTCTTTTTTCTGGTAGTAAGTGTAAGTGTATTTTCTCAGAAAACGGCTACCTTAAATTCTTTATTGGACAAGAATTCAGAATTTATATTTCCGCAGACTCCCGATAAAATATCAAAAGCACTGAACATAAAAACTGTTTTTTATGAAGATGCCAATGAAGAAAAATATGCAAAATGGCCAATGAAGACAGGATTAGAACTCTATTGCAGTCTGGGTAAAGATCATGCGGTTAATGAAATGTTTTTTACCACTTCAGACAACAAACCTGTAGTTGTTGAAGGACTGCCTTTCGGTCTTATCCTGAATAAAAGTACATTGCAGGATAGTAAAACAAAGTTCGGTAAATACAATGCCAAGACGCAAAAACTGGGAGCAGACAGTGAATTTCCTGGAGGATCAAAATTGGTTTTTAAAAAAGGAAAACACTATGCAACATTGCTGTTTGACAATAAAAATCTTCTCAAATCATTAGGCCTTACAACTGCGCTTATTGATCCGGCAGCGAATTAATGAATAGAAAATCATAATCATAGTAAATCCGTTATTCTTTGACGGATTTTTTTATTTACCGGAAGGAGAGTGGTTGATAAAATATACTCAACGGGAAAAATCCTTCATTTATTTCTTTATTTCCTTAGTTCATTGTTTTCTGATTGAATGGTAAACAGGGTTGCCATAGCTTTGACCTATCAAAAACAAAACAAGTAACAAATAACATTATGAACAGGGAATTAATTTTTTTAAGAACATTTGCCTTTGCAGCGGTCATTGGAATTGTATTTTTAACAGCTTCCGCTTTTAAAACAGACGGAAATCAGAAATTTACCGAAATAGATGTGGAAAGAATCAATATTGTAGAAAAAGACGGTACGGTAAAAATGATCATTACCAATGTGGATAAATTTCCTACAGGGGAAGATAAAATAAATGGCAGTCCTACCAATAAAACGAGAAAAAAACGTTCAGGTATGCTCTTCTTCAATGAAGACGGAATTGAATGTGGAGGCTTTATTTATGACGGACAGAAAAATCAGAATGGCCACAGTTCGGGATTGTCTCTTACCTATGATCAATATGATGGTGATCAGGTCATGCAGATTTTAACCCAGGATTATAAGAAAGGAGATAAGCGAGTGGTGTCTAGCGGACTTTATTTTAATGATCGTCCATCAAAAGAATCACAACTCAGAACGGGACAAATTATGGCAGAATTGAATCAGATAAAAGATCCGGATGCCGCTCAGAAAAAATACAAAGAATATGAACAGCAGGGACTGATTGGAGGTGCACCAAGAATGATGCTTGGAAAAACCAAAGATGAACATAACGGACTGTTCTTATTTGACAGTAAGGGGAAGCCAAGAGCCAGATTCTGTGTCGATAAAAATAATGAAGCAAAACTGGACTTTTTAGATGACAACGGAAATGTTACCTCATCATTTCCGGAAAAGAAAAAATAATAATACAAAAAACAGCCCTGTAAAAATATAGGGCTATTTTTGTAAAAAAATCCCTTTATAAAACTGATGAAAACCATTTTGAAACAGATGCATCAAAACAGATACTTCCTTCTGTTCATTCTGTTGTTTGCCTATGTACAGTCTATTCACACCCGTATAGGAATAAGACGAACACTGGACTGGTATATTTTCACTCCTGAAGCGGCAGTTGTTACCCTTATTAGTGCCTGTATCCTGTTTTTTGTCATTGATTTTTTCATTAAAAACTGGCGAAAGTCATCAACGTTTAGTGTAGCAGAAATGCTGAAAATATTCAGTTTTTCCCTATTAACCTACCTTTTGGTGATGAAAATAATTGGTTTTTTGATTGCTGTTGCTTTTGGAAAAGTGGAGAAAAATTTCAATCAGGAAGTTGTTATTCTTTCTACCTTTTCAGATTTGATAGGAGGGTTTATTTATGGAAGTTTTTTCCTCGCATACCGTTACTACAAAAAGAATACGGAATATCAGAAACAATTGGCTCTTTATGATCATGCCCTGTCTGAAAGTAAAATTAATCAACTGAAAACACAGCTTAATCCTCATTTTTTATTCAATAATCTCAACATTCTGGATCAGTTAATAGAAGAAGACAAATACAAAGCATCGGATTTCCTCAATGAATTTGCAGAGATATACCGTTATGTTTTAGAGGTTTCTGATAAAAAGACCGTGTTTGTAGAAGAAGAACTGGCATTTGCAGAGAAATATTTTAATCTGATACAGTATAAATATGGAAGTGCTTATTCATTAAAAATAAATCATATCAGATCATCAGGGAGGATCATTCCGCTTTCCCTGCAATTGCTGCTTGAAAACGCCGTTCAGCATAATCTGGGAACAGCTGTAAATCCTGTTTTGATCACCGTAGAAATAGATAAAGAAATCACCGTTTCCAATACCAGAATACCCAAGCGAAACAGTAAAAAGACTTCAGGAAGAGCACTCAGTAATCTTAAGGAGCAATATACGCTGTTAACGGATCGGCAGGTAGAAATTATAAAAACAGAAACAGAATTTTCAGTAGTCATTCCCATAATTCCAGCATAAAATATGATAAAAGTTGTAATCATCGAAGACGAAATTCCGGCAAGAAACAAATTAAAACGTTTCATCAGCGAGCTGGAAAGACCCGTGGAAATTGTTTCGGAAATAAGTACTGTAGAAGAAGCCATTGCTTTTCTTAAAAACTCAACGGTTGACCTGATTTTTTCTGATATTGAATTATTAGATGGAAATGCCTTTGAAATCTATGATCAGGTGAATATTTCATGTCCGGTTATCTTCACTACCGCGTATGACAGTTTCTGGATGAATGCTTTTGAAAGCAACGGGATTGAATATCTTTTAAAACCATTTTCGCAGAGCCGTTTTCAAAAGGCTTGGGATAAATTTATTCTATTGGGAAATACAGCATCAGAGCCGGAGGATGTTTGGGTAAAACTTCAGCAAATACTAAATAACAGCCCTGTGGAGAAAAGCTATAAGAAACGATTTTCGGTCAGCTCACATCAGGGAATCTATTTTATCAATACGGAAGACATTACTTTCTTTGAAGCGGAAGAAGGGATTGTCTTTGCTTTTGATACAACAGGAAAAAAACACCTGTTGAATGAATCTACTCTGAAAGAAATTGAAACCCAGCTCAATGCTTCAGATTTTTTCAGGATCAACCGCAGTGCACTCGTCCAGAAAAAGCATATTGAAAGAATAGAACGTTACAATAAGAATACACTTTCCGCCCAGATAAAAGGTCAGAAAGATCATTTTATTACAAGCCAGAGCAATACATCTGCTTTCAGAAAATGGATTGAAGAATAAAACCGGTTTCCTGTTCAATTAAATGGTAAGTCCATGGTTGTTTTTCACTTCAGCCATGACAAATGTACTGTGGGTACTCCCGATGGAATCTACAGATCCCAGTTTATTAAATACGAAATCCTGGTAATGTTTCATATCTCTTACCTGAACTTTCAGAAGGAAATCAAAATCTCCGGAAATATTGTAGCATTCGGCAACTTCTTCAATCTCCAGAATTTCTTTTACAAAGTCATAGCCTACAGATCTGTCGTGAATTTTAAGCTTGATTTGGCAGAAAACGGTAAATCCGCGGTTGAGTTTTTCAGCATCCAGAACGGCTGCATATCTTTTAACAAACCCTTCCTGTTCCAGCCTTTTTACTCTTTCAAAAACCGGTGAAGTAGAAAGGTTCACTTCTTTAGCAAGTTCTTTAACGGTCAGTTTGGCATTTTTCTGGAGCAGCCTGAGCAGCTGTAAATCCTTGTCATCGAGTTGTTCCACAGAATATTATTCTTTTAAATGATTAAAACAATCAAATATATAGAATTATATGCTTTTATTTTTATTTTTAAAAGTTTATTTTGCTTAATTTTTCCTTATTTATTGTTCTTTTATTCTGTATTGCTAATTTTACACAAAATTAAAAACTTTTACTGGAAGCAATTGTTAAAGGTAAAAGTACAGTTCTTTATAGATACTTCATCAAACAGGAAAGGTTTTACTGAAGGTAGATTAATAGGGAATCGTGTGCAAATCACGAGCTGTCGCGCAACTGTAAGTAACACACCAAAAGTTTCTGTCTTGGTATATCCACTGCCAAAAGCGGGAAGGATGACGGAAACTGTTACAAGTCAGGAGACCTGCCTTTACTGAATTGACAATGCTTTCGCGGGCTGAAGCTTTTGGGTCATACAGATGATAGATCAGATTCATGTATTTTTCTTTCTGAAGGAAATACACTGTCTGCTATGTCATTACTTTCCTGAAACTTTTTCCGCTAAAACATAACGAAGCATTTTAAAGCACTTTCCTATTAAGTTTAATTAAAAAGTTTAAAAAATGCAAACTCACATTCTGGGCTATCCGCGTATTGGTAGCAAAAGAGAACTCAAAAAAGCCTGCGAACAATATTGGTCAGGTAAAATTCTTTTGGAAGAACTTCTGAATACAGGGAGAACTCTCTGTAATCAAAACTGGAATATTCAGAAAGAAGCCGGTATAGATCTTATCCCGTGCAACGATTTTTCCTATTATGATCAGGTATTGGATATGAGCCTTGTAGTAGGAGCAATTCCTTCACGTTACCATGAGGTGGTGCTTAAAAAGAACAACTCTGAGCTGGATCTTTATTTCGCGATGGCAAGAGGATACCAGAAAGAAGGGCTGGACATTACAGCAATGGAAATGACCAAGTGGTTCGATACCAACTATCACTACATTGTCCCGGAATTTTATAAAAACCAGCAATTTAAATTAAGCTCAGATAAAATTTTCAATGAATTTGCCGGAGCAAAACAGGCGGGTATCAATGCAAAACCGGTAATTATCGGGCTTGTTACTTATCTGTTATTAGGAAAAGAAAAAGAAGAAGGATTTGATAAACTGGATCTGGCTGGAAATCTTCTTTCTGTATATACGGAAATTTTAACCAAACTTCAGGAGCAGGGTGCTGAATGGATCCAGTTTGATGAACCTTTTCTGGCTCTGGATTTAACTGAGAAAGCAAAAGAAACCTATCTTTCTGTGTATTCAGAAGTAAGAAAACGTTTCCCGAAACTGAAATTCATTGTTGCCACTTATTTCGACGGATTAAAAGATAATGCATCGCTTGCTGTTTCGCTTCCGGTGAATACTTTGCATATCGATTTGGTTAGAAATCCGGAACAATTGGATGATATTCTGAATCGTATTCCGGAAAACCTAAGTCTTTCGTTAGGAGTAATTGATGGCAGAAATATCTGGAAAAATGATTTTGAAAAGTCATTGTCTTTCATCAGAAAAGCTGTTGACAAATTAGGCTCTGAAAGGATTTTGATTGCACCGTCATGTTCATTGCTTCATTCTCCTTGCGATCTTGATTTTGAAACGAACCTTAACCCTGAGATTAAAAACTGGCTTGCTTTTGCTAAACAGAAAGTAGAAGAACTGGTGACGCTTAAAGAACTGGTTTCAGGAACGGAAAAAGAACACATTCTTGAAGTATTTGAAGAAAATAAAAAAGCCATTGAAAGCAGAAGAACCTCTTCTCTTATCCACAATGATCAGGTAAAACAAAGATCAAATGCGGTCACTGAAAAAGATGCACAAAGAATAAATGCCTTCAAAACCCGTAAAGAAGAACAGCAGCAAGTCCTGCAGCTTCCTTTGTTTCCCACTACAACAATCGGGTCATTCCCGCAGACAACAGAGGTAAGAAGCTGGAGAGCTAAATTCAAAAAAGGAGAACTTACCGCGGAGCAATACGATATTTTATTAAAAGAAGAAACTCAGAGAACCATTCGCTGGCAGGAAGACATCGGCATTGATGTATTGGTGCACGGAGAATTTGAGCGTAATGATATGGTAGAATATTTTGGAGAACAGCTGGAAGGATTTATGTTCACCAAAAACGGATGGGTACAGAGTTACGGAAGCCGTTGTGTAAAACCTCCTGTGATCTTTGGTGATGTTTCCCGCCCGACTCCTATGACGGTGTATTGGTCTCAGTATGCCCAATCTCAAACGGAAAAATGGGTAAAAGGAATGTTGACGGGTCCTGTGACGATTTTACAGTGGTCTTTTGTACGTGATGATCAGCCTCGTTCAGAAACGTGTAAGCAGATTGCACTGGCAATCCGTGATGAAGTAGTGGATCTGGAAAAAGCCGGAATCAGAATTATTCAGATTGATGAACCTGCTATCAGAGAAGGGCTTCCTTTAAGAAAAGCAGACTGGCAGAATTATCTGAAATGGGCTGTTGAAGCTTTCAGAATTTCAGCAAGTGGAGTGGAAGATGCTACACAAATTCATACCCATATGTGTTACTCAGAATTCAATGATATTATTGAAAATATTGCGGATATGGATGCAGACGTGATTACCATAGAATGCTCCCGTTCTCAGATGGAACTGCTGAATGCCTTTGCAGATTTTAAATATCCGAATGAAATTGGTCCCGGAGTATATGATATCCACTCACCAAGGGTTCCGTCAAAAGAAGAAATGATTGAACTGTTGAGAAAAGCACAAAACGTAATTCCTGCCAATCAGCTTTGGGTAAACCCGGACTGCGGACTGAAAACAAGACACTGGGAAGAAACAGAAAAAGCTTTAATAGCAATGGTAGCTGCCGCTAAAGAAGCCTCAGTAGAATACGCACTTTAAAAAACTTTAAAATAATTAGATTCAATAATTCAGGTCGTGGCATGATTTTATGGCACGATCTGTTTCTTTTTAAAGGGTTAAAATGGGAGTGAGAGATACGAATCCATTCATTTTTATATTCTATTTTTGCAGCCGGTTATATTTTAAAAGAGATCTAAGTTATTTGGCCTGTAGTGCACTGGGTGGATAGCCAAACTGTTTTTTAAATGCAAAGGAGAAATGGGATAAATTTTCAAACCCCAGATCCAGATAGATGTCAGAAACTGATCTGCCTTTTTGGGTAAGCAAAAAATGAGCTTCTTTCAGTCTTCGAAGCTGCAGCCATTGTCTTGGAGGAATTCCAAAAATCTTTTGAAAATCTCTTTTAAATGCAGACAGGCTTCTTCCCGTTAAATAAGCAAAACGCTCTACATTCACATTGAAATGGAAATTCTTATTCATAAAAGCTTCGATATCTATTTTATAAGGTTCAGAAAAATCGAATAAAATATCCTTAAGGCCGGGATCATGATTAAGCATGAGAAGTAAGGCTTCCTTTTGTTTGAGACGCAAAAGCTCTGTGGAAGAAAGATTCTCATAAGCGAGCAGAGAATACATAAAGGCTGTTAACGCTTTTTGATCCGGTTTTATGAAGGCCGGGATATTATCTTTTTTCTCTGCCTGATATCCGTATTCACGGCTGAAATCACGTAAGATGGCTTCGTCAAAATAAATGGTTACAGTTCTTATTTCACCATCTTTAGGCGGATATTTTGCAAATTTTAATAAACGGTTTTTCCTTGCAGAGTAGAGTTCTCCTTCTTTAAATATCGTCTTTGTAATCCCGTCATTCAGTTCCATTTCCCCGGAAAGAACAAGTCCCAGACTGTGAATCCGTGCAAACTGTTCACCTTCCCTGAATTCTGAAAAATGACAGGAATAATTGATGGGTAAAGGAATAGTATTTTCGCTCATAGCTCACGCGGATATTTCTGGATGGATTCTTCTTCAAACTTACAAAACTTTTTTAGGATCATAGAATCTTCACAGCAAAACGATCCTGAGAACATTCTGCTGTGAAGAAAATACCATTAGGAAAGGATGGCTTTAGGTTCTAAATAGGCTTCCAGCCCAAATACACCATACTCACGTCCGATACCGCTCTGTTTAAAGCCTCCGAAAGGGGCATAAGGATCATGGGCAAACCCGTTAATACAGATTCTTCCGGCATCAATCTGTGCTGCCACACGCTCCGCATGCTCTTTGTCGGCAGAACTGATGTAAGCTGCCAGGCCATAAGTGGTATCATTGGCAATGGCAATGGCTTCTTCTTCATTAGTGTAAGGAATAATAGACAGGACAGGTCCGAAAATTTCCTCCTGTGCAATACGCATATCATTACGAACATTGGTAAAGATGGTTGCCTTTACGAAATTACCGTTTTCAAGACCTTCCGGTTTCCCTTCACCACCAGCGAGAAGAGTAGCACCTTCTTCCTGTCCAAGGCGGATATAACTTTGTACTCTGTCAAATTGTTTAGCGCTTACCATTGGCCCTACAAGAGTATCTTCTTCATTGGGATTTCCTACTTTTACCTGTTGTACCGCTTTTTTAGCAAGTTCATTCACTTCATCCAGCTTATTTTTTGGAACAAGCAATCGGGTAGGAGCAATACATGCCTGCCCATTGTTCATATACGCCCCGAAAACAGCCATAGGAATTGCTTTATCAAAATCAGCATCTTCAAGGATAATATTAGGAGACTTTCCGCCGAGTTCTAAGGTGACTCTTTTCATGGTATCAACCGCTCCTTTGGCAATTGCTTTTCCTGTAAGGGTGGATCCGGTGAAAGATATTTTAGCAATATCCGGATGCTGGGTGATTTCATTTCCCACTACATTTCCTAATCCGTTTACAATATTGAATACGCCTTCTGGTAAGCCTGCTTCATGAAAACATTCAGTAAGAATCTGGGTTTGCATAGCACTCATTTCACTAGGTTTGATAACGGCTGTACATCCTGCAGCAATGGCGGTAGCCAGTTTATTACAGATGAAACTGTTGCTGGCATTCCATGGAGTAATGATGCCTACAACGCCCAAAGATTCAAAACGTACTTTAGAATTTCCGACTGTTTTTTCAAAGTCATAAGATTCCAGAGTGGTAATAGTGCTGGTAAAAGCTGATATGGCATTCTGAACACTCATTCTGCAGAATTGTAATGTTCCTCCGTATTCATTCACCATGACGGATACAAGCTCATCTTCACGTTTGCTTACTGCTTCATGCAGTTTTTTAAGAAAACAGATACGTTCTTCTTTCGTTGTTTTTGAAAATGTAGCAAAGGCTTTTTTTGCTGCGGCGATGGCCATTCTGGTGTCTTCTTCATTTCCCAAAACTACCTCTCCGGTTTTTTGATTAGTAGAAGGATTTATAAGATCAAAAGTTTCTGTTCCTTTTGGCGTAACAAATTCGCCGTTGATGTAAATTTTATTTATCTGTATCATTTTGATGATTTTAATACCACAAAGTTCGGCAGAAATGAAAAGGCTGAGTTTGTTGTATAGTTCAAATTTTGTTTGTTGTATGGTTCACTTTATAACCTGTGAATTTTTATTTTTTGAATTTAAATGTCACAATGCCCTGTCCTTCGATAAAATTGACTACTTTTATCATAACCAAGTAAATAACCCGTTTTGAGAACAACTCTTAAACTTATTATCGCTTAGTATCAGTCTTCGTAACCACAGGCTGATCGTTCTTTCGTTTGGGTAATTCTCTACCCGAACTGGTTTTCATTTCATCATATTATTCACTGCATTGCCCGCAAAGGGTAGCTGTATCTGTTATTTTGGTTTTGACAATTACTATTGATCAGGAACCAAAATATACGGCAAACGATACCTTGAGAAATACTCTTTAAGTTAAAAGCCGGATGCATGTAACATCCTTGTAATGCGTGAATAATAGGGAAAAATCCAACAAAGGATAATAAGCGCAATTATAAGTAATGAGTACACAATATATATGGGAGGTAAAAGCGAAAAATACTCCCTTACTAAAAAAGAAATGCAACCATTGTAACAGCGAAAGATTTCATTGCAGCGATAAATTCAGGCTGAATGCTCAGAAAAAGAATATTGATATATGGTTAATTTACCGATGTGTAAAATGCAACAACACCTATAACATGACTGTATTTTCAAGAATCAGAACAGAATCAATCAGTAAAGAAATATTCAATAAATTTTCAGAAAATAATACAGAAATTGCCTGGGAATATGCTTTTTCACAGGAACTCAAGCGAAAAAATAATGTGGAAGCCGACTGGGAAAGTGTAGAATATGAAATGGTATATGATAAGCTTTCGGTAGAGAACCTGATAAATATGGACGATGAGATGATTTCGTTTCAAATGCAGTGTCCTTTTGATTTTAATCTGAGAATTTCAACGGTGATCCGGACGTGTTTAGGCATTTCATCTTCTAAACTGAATTTATTACTTGATTCGGATAAGGTTTATTTTAATGGAAAGCCTCTGCAAAAGAAATATAAATGTAAAAACGGGGATACTATTAAGATCGACAGGCAAGAATTAATCAATATTTATCTTGTCGGAAAGGAGGAATTATTTCTCAATGCCGTAGAAGATAAATAATAAAAAGAAAAGCGTCCCGGTCATTGATCGGGACGTTTTCTATATTGAAGTTTTATGGTATTAAAAGATTAAGTTGTTTCCGCAAAGTTTGTTTTTCTGATTTTGATTTCGTCATTCGGATTGCTTCTTCAAAATGATGAATGGCTTTATCTGTATTTTTATCTAAATATCAGCATTAATACAGATTCATAGTAGTTGTGAAAACACCGACTGCATTTCCGGTGATACTGATCCTCTCTGGTTGATTGTTTTTTACCTGAACTTTTACCTCTACTTTACCCATCCTGTTGATCGCTTCACCCTGTTTTCCTGTGAATTCAAAAATACCGTCAGCAGTTTCTTTGATTTTGTTTTGAATAAGATAGCCTCCCAAAGGACCGTTAGCATTTCCGGTAACCGGATCTTCGGCAATACCAATGGCTGGGGCAAACATTCTGCCATTGGTTAAAATATCTTTTTCGTGGGTGTCGAAAGTAAATACAAAGTATCCGTTACAGCCGATTTCTTTGCTAAGCCTTGCCAAAACCGTAAGATCAGGAGCGAGTTGATTTAAAACCCTATTACTTTTAATACCAATCATTACTTTTGAATGGCCTGTGGAAGCAATCTGTACAGGGCATTTTTCATCAAGATCATCGATAGTCAATCCCAAAGCCTGAACAATTTTTTGTGTGGTTGAAACATCGAAAGCAGGGCTCAGTTCAAAGCTTCCCTGGGTCATTGTGATGAGGTAATCGTTGTTTTTTCTTTCAATATGAATCGGCAATATTCCGATTTGTGTTTTGATTGTAAGGGTGCATGAATCCAATTGGTCTTCCTGAGCTTTTGCATACAGTGCTGCAATAGTAGCATGTCCACAAGAAGGAACTTCTGTGGTAGGAGTGAAATAGCGGACGTTATAATCAAAGTTTTCCTCTTGAGAATCTGATTTAAAAACAAATGCGGTTTCAGAGTTGTTCAGCTCTCTGGCAACAAGCTGCATTTCTTCAGAGGTCATATTTTCTGCATTTAATACAACTCCGGCAGGGTTTCCTTTGAATTTTTCTTTGGTAAAGGAATCAATTTGATACACGATTACTTCTTTCATGACTAACGATTAAGGTTACTGTAAAAATACGGAATGAAACCGGTGTCTAATGTCTGTTTTTATTGTCATTTGGTAAAAAATACATCAGAATCCTGAGATTCTGATGTATCAATCAATGAATAGAAAGTTTTTGGGTGGGAATTTTAATCCCATTTATTTTGGGTAGAAACGGCATATTTTCCGGCACCGGTAAAGAAAAAACTGAGACTTACCAGCATATAGATTACCAGCAGTTCCAAAGCCCAGCCTCCAAATTCATTAAGTTTGAAAATATTAGCTGTTTGGGCAAGAATAGTAGCGGTGAAGCAATTGGCGGCAAAGATCAATCCTGCCAAACGCGCCCGGAATCCAATAATCAATAGGATAGGAGCTATAATCTCTCCTGCAAAAACCCCATAAGCAAAGAATGATGGTAGACCGTGCATTGTCATCATATCTTCAATAAACCCAACGCCATTCACCAGTTTACTGATTCCATAAACCGACATGGGAAGTCCAATAGCTATTCTGGTGATAAGCATTCCTAAATCAATGTTCTTTTTCATTTCTTATAATTTTTAAAAGTTATATTTTACAAATGCCCCGATATTTTCCAGGGTCTTTTTTCCATTGTTAAACTGGTCAAAATTGGAGGCCAGCCCATACATCATCTTGTCTTGTTTTACTCCCAGCCGGATAAACTGCAGCCCTCTGGGATACCCACTGTCATCCAGGTTTCCAATAGCCAGTACACTGAAATATCCCTTGAGATTTTCTGACAGATACGGAGTATATTCAAATGAGATGGACTGTTCCAATGAAAATCCTTTCTGATAAGTAGTTCCTATAGAGTAGGAGAGAGAATAATCAGACTGGATAATCTTGTACTGCAGGTAAGCACTGAAAAATGCTCCAGGGTTTTTCATTCCGAATGCAGCGTTGGCACTCAGTCTTTTGGTAAAGCTATAAGCCAGCGTATTTCTGATGAAGAATGTATTTTCTTTGTCTTTGGTATATTCTGTATCAAATAAAGTAAGATTATTCAGTTTCAACCGATCATTGAGTTGATAGTTGATATTGTGCATATAGGTATAGGAGCGATGCCCTAAAACAAGATCGGGAGTATAGGATAATTTCTGGGCATTCAGACTCAGGGAGACTGATGCAAGAGCTGTTACTGCGATAATTTTTGCCTTCATATTTCACTCATTAAAATTCTGTGAGCAAAATTATTCGGGCTGGAACGGAATAAACTTAAGAAATCTTAAGAAACGTCAGAGAGGTGCTTTTTTCTCAGATAGCTCAGGTATTCTACAGTGATTCCAAGGTATGAAGCAATCATGTATTGAGGGAAACGCTGTTCGATATTGCGGTAAGCAGTAACAAATGTTCGGTATTTGGTATAGGCATCTACCCGTGAATGTTCAAAAGTTCTCTCTTGCAAAGTAACATAGGCAGACTGCATTTTCAGCCGCCAGAATTCGGAAATGGCCGGAACTTCTTTGTATAACAGCTCTAAATTGCTTTTACTGATCTGTACAATGATAGTATCTTCATTAGCCTGAATAAACATTCTTGACGGCAGTTCACTCAAATAGCTGTAAAGATCATTTACCCACCAGTTTTCAATACCCAGCTGAGTGGTGTTTTCTTTTCCCTTTTCATCAATATGATAAGCATACAGGCTTCCCTGGGCAATAAATCTCATGTGTCTGGAAACCTGTCCTTCACGAAGCAGAAAGTCTTTCTTTTTGAGTGATATAATCTCTAATTTGGACGTGACACAGTCTATATCTTTATCTTCTAAAGAGACTATTTCCTTAAAGTGTTCTATCAGCTGTAACAGTATTGTATCGGTATCCATTATAAAATATTGTAGCGTACCGTAATGAATCTAAGGTATTGCCTACCGTACAAATTTACGCAAATATTAAAAATTTCAGGAATAACAAAAGCTGAACCTCAGTTGAAAAGAATGATGAGTATTGAAAAAAGGAATCTCATTGAAAGCTAAAATACTCAACAAGAAACTATTATTTGTAGATTTGTGAATATCATGAAAATAGAGAATATGTCATTTATCAACGATTTGGGTAAGATTATTTTTTTCCTGTTTCTGCTGTTAAGCGCTTTTCTGCTGACTGCAAAATCTGAAAGAAAATTACCCCATTATTTATTCGCTGCCTTTCTGTTGATTTCTGTCATTGATCTTTCCGGTTTTTTCCTGCCTCCATCTGATCATAAAATAATTAAAGACTTCAAATTGGCAAGTGTTCTTTTGCAGATGCCGCTATATTATCTGTATGTAAATGCCGCCTGTTATTATAATTTTACCCTCCGCAAAAAGCATCTTCTGCATGCATTGCCATTTTTGTTTTTCATGGGATGGTTTAGCATAACAGGTATTTCCGGGCAGAATGATCAGGCCTTTGATCTTGTTTCTACTGTTCAGTATTATTTCTATATCATTGCTGTATTTCTGGTGTTGAGAACCTTTAAAAAGCTATATCAGGAAAACTATTCCAGTAATCATCAGCTTACCTATAGATGGCTGCTGCAGACCACAATTCTCTTTTTGATCGGAAACACATTTGTATTGATAAGAGAGTTTCTGAAAGATAATGAAACTGCATTTTTATATTTATATACTCTGAATTCGTTATTTGTATTATTTGTGATCAGCTGGTTTGTATTGAATGCTTTATACCGTCCCAATCTTCTGGCTGGGATTAACAAGGATCTGACTCCGGTGCAGGAGATTGAAGAACCTCAAAAAGAAGAACCGGAGCAGCTGAAAAATCTCCTGACCTTTATGGAAGTAGAACATCCTTATCTGGATGATAAGCTTACCTTACAGAAATTGGCAGTACAGATGGGGATGCCGGAAAAGCAGTTGTCAATATTAATTAATCAGCATACGGGCAGGCATTTTTTTGATTTTATTAATGAATTCAGAATTAATAAAGCTAAAGATCTTCTTAAGGATCAGCCCCAGCTTACGGTGCTTGAAGTTTTGTATGAAGTGGGGTTCAATTCCAAATCTTCATTTTATACGGCTTTCAAAAAAGAAACAGGAGTTACTCCTACAGATTACAGGAAATCAGTTGTTTAAATAGAGTCCGAATTAAAGTCGGACTGATTTTTCAGATAAAAAGAGTCCGATTTCCGGTAGTCGGATATTTACATCATCGTAAAGTTTCAGATTTGCTTCATCATTAAAATGTAAAACAGATGAAACCACAAATCAGATTGACGTTATTTATTTTTACTATCCTGAGCACCGGATTTTATTTCGGACAATTCACTCAGCAGGACAAAATCCGAAAAGCAGATTCCTTACTAAATACTTATGCCAAATCCAATGAACCCGGAATGGCTGTAGGCATTATCAAAGACGGAAAAGTACTCTATAAAAAAACATATGGACTGGCAAATCTCGAAGATAGAATTCCGGTGTCAGACTCTACCGCTTTTGATATTGCTTCTGTTTCAAAGCAGTTTACAGCTTTTATTACACTTTTGGCTGAAAAAGAAGGCCGATTATCATTGGAAGATGATATCCGGACCTATCTTCCGGAGCTGAAGAATCTTCCCTATAAAATTACCCTGAGACAGCTTGCCAATCATACCCATGGATTGCCAGATTTTACAAGTATTAAAGACTTGCAGGGATTTGGAAATGAAGTCCGGGTAACTAACGAAGATGCTGTAAAAACAGTTTTAGCCATTAAAAGCATCAATTTTAAACCAGGCGATCAGTACAGGTACAATAATACCGGTTTTATGTTGCTGGCAGAAATTCTCCACAGGGTTTATAACAAAGATTTTACACAAATACTTCAGGAATATATTTTCAAACCATTGCAAATGAATCACTCAATGGCGGTGAATGATCCGGTAAAAATCACTCCCAACAGAGCAGAATCTTATCAGGTAACCCATTCCGGTTTTGTCAAAACTCCTCTCGGGCAGATGGAAAATGGCTCGTCCAATATTTTTACTACTTTGAATGATCTGTGTATATGGGCTGTTAATTTTCAGAAACCTTTGGTGGGAAGCCGTGAAATCTACAATAAGATGCAGCAGAGTACAATATTGAATACTGGTGAGAAAATACAATACGGGCTGGGATTGCAAACCGGAAAGTACAAAGGGCTGGATATTGTCTTTCATGGAGGAGGAACTGCCAGTTACAGGTCTTATATCCTGCATATTCCTGCCTATCATCTATCTGTTGTACTCACAGGAAATAAGAGTGTTTTTGACGGACTGGTGATTGCCTATGCACTGGTAGACGTATTTCTTAAAGACCAGCAGGTTTTTCCGGATCTTCCAAAGAAAATATCTTATACAGCGGCTGAGTTAAAATCATTTGAAGGAACTTATGAAATAAATCCGGGAAATTATCTGGAGATAAAAACAGACGGTAAAAACCTTTATTGGGATAATAATAAAACTCCCTTACAAATAGCAGGAGATGATAAGTTTAATATCCCTTTTATTCCGACAGGAAGTTTCACATTTCATCCGGAGAAGTTAATTTTCAATATTGGAGATTTTACATTTGTATGCAAAAAAGTAGTATTAAAGCCTCTGAATGAGAATACAATGGATCTTCGTAAGTACACCGGATTCTACAGGAATGAAGAATTCAACACGATATATCAATTAGTGGTAGAAAATGATAAACTGGTTGCCAGACATCCTTTGAATCCAGATATCTTATTGTACTTTTCAAGTTCCTCACAACTTTATTCTTACAAATCATTCTTCGGAAAGCTTGATTTTAAATATGATAAGAATAATGATATTAAGGGATTCCTTTTATCGGGAGGAAGCCTCTCTAATATTGAATTTAAAAGAATAAAATAGTCTTTTCAAAAGTGTTATTCCGGGTTTTAACTGCATGATATCCAGCATGATACTTTTTTTTGTATAAAAGAATTTATCTGTCCTGTCCGATATCCAGCTTGTCAAATTGACCTTCTGCATTTTTGTGGAATTTGAAGTAGATCTGAAATGTTCCCCATTTTCCAAACATTTTTACCATCTCAGGTTTACCGGAAATCATGGCGGTTGCTTTCTTGAAACCCATAAATACGGCCAATAGAAATTTATTTTACATGAAAAAGATGAGGGTTTTGTTTGTTTTATGCTAAAAAGAAGACCACAATTTACGGGATAAATTGTGGTCTTCTCAACTAAGAACTATTTTAACTACGATTCTGTTTTCAAATAACCATAATGTAAAGCAGTTTCTTTTCCGAATAAGCTTGAGAAAATATTCTGAAACTCATGGATGTACCTGCACTTTATGGCATTCCCGTATATCTTTAGTCCTTCCAGTATTTTTCTGGAGCTCAGATCAATGTCATATTTTATAAAGGATTCCGGTCTTTCATATCGGATGCTCTGCTCCGAACTGTAAGTTCTTGAAAATCCTAGTTTTTCAAGCCATTCTTCTGTTATCTTAATAGGTTTGATGGAGGCTGCCGGAACTGAAATACTTTGAATATCATTTTCAATTTTAACAAAATAAGCCTGCTCAACATTCTGAAAGATCTCAGTAATCGTATAAATCTGATTTTTGTACTCTACTAAGTTCTTGATTTTTAGATCTGCTACGTTCATAATATTTTGGTTTTTAGTTGATGATATGGTCTCAGATAAAAAGCAAATAGTATGCCCGGCATTGTATTGTCAAGCCTTGTTTTAGGAAATATTAGGTTAAATTTTTACTATAAAAAATTAATGATATGTTAAAATAGTACGTCCGTAAAGGGTTTGTCACGCCATCATGAAATATGTAATGTGGTATGTATGTGGTACTAGTTTTTTACTCTTGCTTTGGGTGACGTATTAAAAGTAACCAAAAGAAGAGCAATAATAACGGAGATGATAAGGACTCCAATGAAAACATTCCAGGAATAAGCATGAAGAAGATAGCCGGTACCACTTCCCAGAATACTTGAACCAAAATAATAAAACAACCAGTAAATAGAAGTGGCTGAAGATTTTCCACGTTTGGCATACAAAGCAGTCATCTGGCTGGCCATTGTATGGGCTGCGAAAAAAGAGAGGGTAAAAAGTCCAAGTCCGAAAATAAGAATATAAATATTTTCTGATAATAATAATGCTGCTCCGGTGAGCATAGACAGGATAGAAACTTTAAGAATGCTGTTCATCGGAAACTTTTGAGAAAGGCGGCCTACGATCATCGTCCCAAAGACTCCAAAAATATACATCAGGAAGATAAAAGCGATAATAAAATGGCTTAATGAAAATGGTTTGGCTTCTAATCTGAATGTTAGATAGTTATAAACACTTACGAAAACTCCCATTAGTAATGCTGCAGTACAATATAAGCGAAGCATATACGGATTGGTAAGAAAAAACTTCATCTGTTTGATCTTAAGATGATAATCTGTTTTCTGTGGATTGAAAAACCTTGATTCCGGAAACAGTTTCCAGAATACAACGGCCAGAATGAAACTTTCTATTCCGATAAGCAATACTGCATTACGCCATCCGAATTCCCCGGCAAATAAAGTCGCCATTATCCTTCCGCTCATTCCTCCAATAGTGTTTCCACTGAGATACATGCTGATGGTTGCAGGGACTGCCAGAGCGCTTACTTCCTCTGTAAGATAGGCTAGCGCAACAGCAGAAACGCCGGAAACAACAAAACCTTTGAAGACTCCGATAGCAATCAGGAGGCTTAAACTTGGAATCCAGGTCGAAATAATGGTAAGTAGGGCAGATGAAATCAACGAAAAAACCATCAGGCTTTTTCTTGAATAGCTGTCGGCTTTAAAGGCAAAAAACAGTAATCCCAATGCCATACCTATCGTGGATGATGATACCAAAAGGGAAGTGTCACCTACAGATACCCCAAACTGTTCTGCAGCCATAGGTAGCATCGGCTGGAAAAGATAAAGCTGTGCAAAAACCGAAAGTCCGGAAAAGAATATACAAAGTTTGATGTATCGGAGACGTTGGCTTCCCTGAAGAGCTTTTTCAGATGGATTCATTATGGTTTGCAATTAAAATGCAGTGGTTTGACAGAAAATTAAGTTCTGTAAATTTCCTGATTATTTTCCTAATTTAAAAATCATTATTTCAATGATATTGATTGGTGAAACAAATCAGTGAAGCTGCAAGCTGCTGATGTATTCAGAGGGTGTAATACTTTCCATCTGTTTGAATACCCTGTTGAAGGTAGACTGGTTGGAGAATCCTGCCTCTGTATAAATATACATAAGGGTTACCTTCTCAAGATCATTTTCATTAAGCAGTCTTTTTACACACTCAATTCTGTGCATATTCAGATAGTTATTGAAGTTGGGATATCCTTTTGTACGGATGGATTTGGAGATATAGCTGCTGTTAATATCAATTTCCGTTGAAAGCTTTGAAATATTAAAATTAACATCTTTATACAGCTGTTTTTCTCTCATTACCTGTTCAATTTTCTCAAATAATTCATCTGCAAAAGGTGTTTTCTCTACCATAGGAGCCGGCTGTATTGTTGTACTCTGAGCCTTCTCCTCAATCTCATGGTAAATTTCAACCCGCTTTATTTTATCCTTAAAATAGAGCAGGAGGGCAATCACAGCTACATTGGAGATCATCAGGATGGTATCTGTAAGCCTTACATCTTCCGGCCTGTGTATGGGAAAGTTAAAGCTGAAGGATTTGGAAATAAGGTATCCTGCAACAATATTCAGTAAAGCAAATAAACTGTAAATATATACATACTTCCTCTGAAAGAAAACATAGGCGGCCAGTGGAATGGGAATAAGCCAGACAAAACTCGCTATAGAGTTGTTCCAGAAAGCCAGCATGATGTAAAAATTATAAAGTGTGGCAATAATGATATAGGAATGCACCATTACATTCACCGAATAGTTTTTACGAACAATCAGGTAAGTATAATCCAATAAAAAAAGCCCTCCGAAAAGATACCATGCTATTATTTTATCCGGAATGATAAAAGTAAATATCAAACCAAATAGGGCAAGAATAACAGACATCAGAATATTATAATAATACACCAGCTGTCTTTTATACTGTTCAATTTTTATGTCTTTTGCGGTGGTCATTTGTGGTTAGAGATAATTTTTTAAACCATTCAATACATTTTATTCAGTCAGTTTTCAGAAAATGACTTATTTAAACATTTGATTATTAGTTATTTGTGTTTTATTGAGCCGTTTCCGGTTTTTCATTGATTCTTGATAAAGTTGATTGATCAATGCGGATAACTTTGCACCAGCTAGCTCAACAAAGGCTGATTGATGATATGTCAATTGACCCCGCATGATTTATTCAATTCTTAAATAAATCAACAAAATTTTAAACAAATATACTAAAATGAAAAAAATAAAATTACCTCTTGCCAGCATAATGATGTGTTTTTCAATAGCGGCATATTCCCAGGTTGGGATCAATACAGACTCTCCTAAAGTAACATTGCATGTAGAAGGAAAACCGGACGTTGCAACAGTTCCTGATGGAGTAATGGCTCCCAGAATAACAGGGGATCAGCTGAAAGCGAAAGATGATGTTTACACAACGGTACAAACGGGAGCATTGGTATATGTGACTCAGGCGGTCACAATGCCTTCTGCAAAAACGGCGAAAGTAGATAAAGCCGGTTATTATATGTTTAACGGAACGACCTGGAAGTTTGCATTTGGTGGGAAAGATGATGATATCACCATAGGAGATTTAATTTATTACCACGGAAGTATTCCTGCAGGAGTTTCAGGAGCGAATACTTTAGCCAGTACCTATCTTTCAGATTTACCCGTTTTGGGAGGTTTCCTAAGACTTGATGCCCAATTTAACAGCAGTTCAGCAGGAACTGGAGCGGCTACCACTTTTAATCCGAGACTTTATAATGCAGGGACTTCAGATGTGAAAATCTGGGTCTCAGAAATGTCTACCCATACCGGTGATTCTGACAACGGAAATATTAAATTATCACCGGGAGCTTACCGACAGTTTGATGATGGTGTTTATCTTACTCAGACTCATAATGAGACCGTAACATTTGATATTACCATACAGGAACCGGAACCAAGATGGTACAGAGTATATTATGCATTCCGCGTAGATAACAAATCTAATACAGGAAGCAGTGATGCTACCACCACAGATTCCAATACTTCTGATAACACAAGGGAACTGTTTCTTTCTGTACAGAGACTATATTAATTAGCCGCCTGATGATTCTAAAAATACAATAATGATATAAAAATATACAAAATCTATGGGTTAGCTGTTTAAAAAATCTAATGAGATTTGTGTTTTTTCTGGGGCTGGAATAGTATGAAATTTCAGCCCCGATTTTCTTAATGCATCATTTCATAGGCCTTGATCAGTTCTGCAATATTGGTTACATCAAGCTTTTGAAAAATTCTCTTTTTATAAGTGCTCACCGTAGACATCTGGATATTGAGCCTGTTGGCAATTTCAAGATTACCGTTGCCGTCTGCCAGAAGTTTAAAAATTTCATATTCTCTCGATGATAGCTTTTCTACCGGATTATTTCTCTTGTTTTGAATAATAAGGCCAATCAGCTCTGCAGGATAGAAATATCCTTTTTCGATGACCGTTTTTACAGCATTCTTAATTTCTTCTTCACTGCTTTGTTTATTCAGATAGCCTTCAGCACCTTCTCTGATATACTGGATGGCAACATCCTTGTCATATCCTGAGAATATGAGAATCTTAAGGTCATTTTGTATATTTTTAAGCTCCGGGACCATTTTTTTATACTGAGTTCCTGGCATATCAATATCTAAAATAAGAAGATCATACCGTTGACCTTCCAGTTTCTTTTTCACCTGGTCATAATTTTCTGCAAAATCTATACGGATGGCCGGATAAGCAGTTTCAAGAACCAAAGAGGTGCCTGCCCTTACTACATAATGATCATCAGCGATTAAAATTCTTTCATTCATAGAGATTAGTTTTTATTGAGTGTTATTTCCACAACAGTTCCTTTAGGCTGGTTTTGTCTGAAACTCATTTCGGCATTGATCTTTTTTACCAGATGGATGACCATATGCAGCCCAAGACCTTTTCCTTTGAAGCTGGGGGTTTCCTGTTTAGGATTTCTGAACAGGTTCATGTAAATGTCAATCTGTTCTGCGGACATTCCTGTTCCTGTATCAGTAATTATTATGGTGGATTTTTGTGGATTTTCGGTAATATTTAGGGTTATATTTCCTTCAAAAGTATTTTTTACGGCGTTATCAAGGATGTTATGAATAATAGCAGTCAAAATACTTTCATTTACCTGAGAATAAACGGTGTGCTCAGTAAGGTTGGTAATTGTTGTCCCTTTTTCTTTGGCGATTTCACAGAATAGCCTGTTCTTGATTTCCAGGATTCTGTTGATGGGATATTCCTTTTCTTCAAAAATATTTTCAGCCTTATAAAGTTCAGTGTATTCTTTTAAATTCAGTGTAAACTGGTAAAGCTGTTCTGAGGATTTATAAATACTGTCAAAATACTTTTTCTGAAGCTCCACATCATCAGACTCATGAAGTTTCTGGGAGAGCATGGCAATAAACCTGATAGGAGTGGTAATATCATGGCTGATGGTTTCCACCAGTTTTTTCTGATATTCCGTTTCTTTCTGCAAATTGTTTTTCACAACTTCCAGGTGAAGAGAAGTTTCCTTTAGTTCAGAGTTTTTATTATGAACAATCTGTTTTAAAGCTTTATTTTTTATCCTTAAAAAATTGGTGGTTAACTGAACGATAACGATGATTATGATAAGGATAATAATGGAAGCAGACACTCTGAAAAGTAATGTCTGATAAAAAAGAGGATGAATTTTGAAACGTATTGTTTTTTCTTCATACTTTCCATCCGGAGAAATAAGGATTCTTACACTGAGTGTATATTCACCGGGAGAAAGATTACTGATGGTATATTTTAATTCTTTTCCTGCAGCGATCTTTTCCCATTCAGTATTTTCTTTTCCTGATATTTTGGCCTCAATATAAAGGTTTTCAAGATTAGAAAAATAAGGAATGTCAATAAAGATATCTGCTGTTTTATAATCATTCTTTAACTCAAGAAGCTGATGAAAATACTGAGGCTCAGCATTACCGATTTTCACCCTTTCAATGTAAATCTTACTTCTTTCCGGATAATAAGAATGAACACTTTCCGGATTGAAAAATACAAAACCATCCATAGAAGGAAATACAAAGTCTCCATTCTCCAAAGCATAAGCGTTAGGCTCAGAACTTCCATTGAATTCATTGGTCAGAAAGCCGTCTTTTTTGGTAAAACGGTAATAGAAAACCGGAGTTTTTTTGTCTTCTGCATAGTCCAGCAACTGCTTCTTAGGAACCTTAAACATTCCGTTATTCGAAGATATCCAATAATATCCCTTTTGGTCTTCAAGAATATAATGGGCCGACTGGAGGTAATTATTACAGTCGTTCGGCATCTTGATAAGCTTATGATTCCTGAAAAGATAGAATCCGTTTTTATTTGTAGTAATCCATATCAGATTATCCTTTGTTTTGATGATGCTTTTAACATGGATGTTTTTGATTAAGGGAGTTATGGTATTACTTCCCAGCATTACGGAATAAAGGCCGTCGCTGTTTCCGGTCAGAATTTCATTGTCGCTGTACTGAAAAAAAATATTCACGAAACTTTTAAAAGTATAAGTGAAATCCGGTTGGGCAAACATATCTTTTTTGTGAAGATAAAGCTGGGTACCCGAAAGATCTGTAAAGGTGGTACCATAAAGATTTCCACTTTTCATAAACGTTTCAAACCCTTTTTTAACAAAAATGGAATCCTTCTTTTTATACCCTGAATTTTTATAAAACCTGATAATACTGTTTCTCTTTTTGATCAGAATATTCCCGGAATTGTCATACATCATCATATAATTGTCATTGCTTCCGAAAAGGTGTTTCTTAACAATCCCGTTTCTCCCAAATTCTGTCCCGTCCTCAGCAATGATTGTACTTTGGCTGAAGGGAAGAGAGGCAAAATATACATTATTAGAAAAATCAGCCTCTTTTTTTGAAACATAGAAATTGGAAAGTTGAAGTACGTTCAATCCGTTATTGAGGGTTCCCAGATATAATTTATTGAAATTTTTATCATAAAACATGGAACAGTAGGAGTGATTTCCGATTTCCTCAAAATTTACAAGAAATTTCAGGCGAAGATCCTTTTCATTTCCTTCTAATAAATAAATGTTATCATGATTGATAATAAAAGTCTGATTGGTAATCTGCTGCCAATAGATTTTAGTGTCAGGATGATTAAAAAGAGTAGGTTTATCAGAAACGGAAAGATGTCCTTTGTAGATAGAATAGGTTTTTCTTTTTTTCAGATCATTGATGAAAAGATGTTCATTCAGTACAAAAATATAATTCAGATCTTTATTGGTAAAAGGGAGGGCAATCTTTATTTCTTTTTTCCCTTCCTTATAGATGATGGCATTCTTTTCTGTAAAATGATAAACAGAATTTTTAAGCTGAATAAAATACTGAATGTCACTATGGAAGTCTGATGTGATGATATTATTGGCAATACGGTACAGGATATCCGTACCATTGGAAAAGGTCATTTTATCTCCGGAGGTAAGTCTTGCCAGCCTTGGAAATCTGTTTTTAATAATGATTTTATTTTCCTGAAAATTGTTAAGAACTGTTATACTGTCAAGAAGCGGGTCACCAATAAATTCCCCAAAATGGAGATTATTTACCCTAAAATTATCAAAAGTAATAAAGGAACTCCCGTCATACCGTACCAGTCCGTTTTCTGTAGAAATCCAGATGAAGCCATATTTGTCTTTGACAATGGCCTTTGCACTGCTTTGTGGAAGCCCATTATCTATGTTGTGCCACGTAGATGTATAGTGCTGCCCGGAAATGTTTAGATAGATGCAAGCAAAAATTAATGCCCAAACTCTCATATATGTGCAAAACTGATCTATATCTGCTGCTAATGCAATAGACGGTTAATAATAGTATTTGTACAAGTCGAAGTTTTTTTAATGGGCAGGAACGATTGAAAATAAATTTTTATCATTGAAGTTTTCTGGTCTTTTGTGTTTTATATTTTTTGATCGTGTAAAAATAGTGAAATTATGGAGATAAATTAGTATTGCATGATCTGTTTTCTGTAAGTTTTATCATGCAGTGTAGGCAATAATTCATTTAAAAAAATTCAAAACATTATCATATTTCAATAATAAGTGATAAATTTATATTGAATTCGTTTTGAATTTTCTTTTACAGATCCCAGTATTATGCTGGATTTGTGACTTCTTTTAGAATTTTATAAATGATAAATCGTGTTGTATTGGAATGTTTTTTTTTATTAATTTATTGACTAACGATTGATATTTTGTTTAATTGATTTTTTGTAGTAAAAATTTGACAAAAAATAGGAGGTTTATTCTACATAGCAACCTTGTCAGGGCTTATGAATATTCATATTTTTGCAAAAATATTCTCATCACAAGTAAAGAAACTTTATTGTCAAAATAATGATTCTAAGAACACAAACGGTTTTATCTCAAAAACAAAAGGGACTGTATTAAAAGTAAACAGTCTCTTTTTTTATATTTCACATTCTAGTTGGGTTTTTAACAAAAAAACCTCCCGGAAATGATGGGAGGTGAATAAAATTAACTGTATATTGAAATGTAATTCAATCGTTATTTGTGAGTTTCAAGCCACTTCAGCCTGCGTTCGTCCGGCAGATGCTTTACCTGGAAGTTTTCAAAAACAGCATTGAATCCTTCTCCGTCAGGGCAGGCAGCCATTAAGCCAACCATTACAGGAGTGTTGTCCTGTAAAGGCGCATTTCTCATCATGATATAATTTTTGTCATCAAAAGAATAAAATATCTCTACTGCATCCAGTCTTCTCACTGCTTTTATCCACAGGGCAGAAGGTGTTTTTTCTAAAGTAATGACACTCCAGTCACTTTTATTGTGGGTTACCACAGTGCTGAGATTGTATTTGCCATCTACAAATTCTACTCCGGCTTTGATGTAATGTTCTTTATCTGTTCTCAGCATCAGACCCATTTGGTCAAATCTGGCTTTATAACTGCCGGTTATTTTTACTTTTGCTTCAAATTCACCACCATAAGTCGTGTAATAAAAGGGAGCGTCATCTACCGTAAATCCGTAGTGCGAAACCCTCCAATAATCACTCTGCGGTGTTACAAACATGGAAAGGCTGTTGTTTTTAATTTCCCATTTTTCAGGTTCATTAAACCAGGTCATTTTCTCCAGAGTCTGGGCAGAAAACTTTTGAATCAGGAATAAGGTGCAAAAGCCGAAAATCAGTTTCTTCATTCTGTTTAGGATAAGTTCTAAGCGTAAATTATTATTTTAGCAAAAGTATTATTAAACTTCATTTGCGTCAATACTGATAAATAACCATTATGGAAATCCGTGAACAGCTTAGTGATAAATTACTGGATAATGCCTCCAAAAAATGCCTGCTTGATATAGAAACCTATAAACAGAGAGCGCTTGTATATTCCCAGATGGAAGGAGCGATATGTGTGCTGAGTGATATGCAGGAGAATAAAAGTTATATTTATAAATCCCATGCCGCCGCCGAATTAGGACTTACGATGGGAGAGAATCCTACAGAAATAGCGAGTATCTGGGAAGAAGAAATGCTGAAAAAGATACATCCCGACGACCGGTTGAAAAAGTATATTCATGAACTCCGTTTTTTCAAATTATTGGATGCTGTTGAAATGGAGGAACGTACAGCATACAGTGTGGTGTCAAAAATAAGAATGAAAGATAAAAGAGATGAGTACCGCTGGGTGAAACATCGCATGTTTTACATGTATTCTCCCTATAATGGGAGGTTAAGATTTGCGCTTTGTCTTTATAATATTGCTATTTCTTCCTCTTCAGTTTCTGATTTTTTGATTATTAATACAATAAAGGGTGACGTTGTTGTTAAAGATAAGCTTGATTACAAAAATATTTTAAGTCCCAGAGAACTGGAAGTTTTAAAATATGTAGGAGAGGGATATGCAAGCAAACAAATTGCAGATCTTCTTTCCATAAGCATTAATACAGTAAGCAGACACCGTCAGAATATTCTGGAAAAGCTGAAAGTGAAAAATTCTACCCAGGCTTTTAAAGATAGTTTTTCTTAAATATTCAGATCCCAATATCCGAAAAGTTCACCATGTTATGTTGTATCTTATGAGTAATTTTATACCTTGAGTACACATTAGCAAGAACCAACGTGATGAAAAGAAGTGAAGAAATTACCTCTCAGTATTTTACTTTTCTGGATAATCATATCCAGGGTGTGATCTCCGGAACGATTCCGGAATTTATGGAACTGAATGAAATTGCCAGTGAACTTGCGCTGTCACATAAACATCTTACGGATACGGTAAAAAAAGAAACCGGCCGGCATCCTTGTTTTTTTTATGATGAAAAGATTATTCAGCAGGCTAAAGAGATGCTTATTGTTACCGATAAGTCGATAGCAGAAATCGCCCGGATTTTTACTTATGATCCGTCCAACTTTTCAAAATTTTTCAAAAAAATGACCGGCTTTACTCCCGGAAATTTCAGAAATTCTCAAAAAGTTTAAATTGACTACTTTTTTTGTTTAATATTGTTGTTGCAAGAGATTTGCGCTGTTTTTTGTCTCAGGATAGGGATTTGAACGCTCGAATTATTGTGTTTTTTAATGCTGTTTAGTGAATTAAAATGTTAAAATAACAGAAAAGTAATCTTTTATAAATGAGTTGTTTGTGAAAAATAATTACATTTTTTTATTATTTATGTATTAATATTTCTTTATTATTTACTTTTTTTATTAAATTTAGGTAAGAAAAAACTAATTAATTCAAAAGCTAAAAACGTTAAAAAAGATAGATGTATATTTAAATACTTTGGTTTCCAGATAATAAGATAAAAATATTGTGTCTTTAATAATATTTAATCTTAATAAGGGAGCTTAGGCCCTTTAAATAGTTATATATTTGTTTTTTTAACCACAACAAACAAGATTAAGGATGAGCATCAATTTCACAACAGCAACTATTAAAGACTTTGAGAATATACCAGACAATGATATGGCTCAAAGGGCTGAAATATTTTATGAATATTTAGACTATGTAAAGTCTAATGGACACATGAATTACAGACTGAAGAATACTTCAGGAACCAATGCAATACTGAATGTAAACATTGCAAACCACAACAGAGAGTTTGTTAGTTTCGTATCAAGTGATTATTTGGGATTTACACAACACCCAAAAGTAAAACAAGCTGCAATTGAGGGAATAGAAAAATATGGTACCGGTACAGGAGCCACTCCTCTTATCGGCGGATATTTTGATTACCACAATGCTTTAGAAAAGAAAATTTCAAGCTTTTTTAAAAGAACAGAAGATGAAGCCGTAGTATTTACTACAGGTTATACTGCTAATAGTGCGAGTTTACAATGCTTAATGCAGAAAGAAGATCTTGCTATTTTAGATATGGCTGTACATGCAAGTGTGCACGAAGGATGTGCTTTTACCAATAAAAAAACATTTCCACACAATAATTTGGAATCTTTGGAACACATTTTGAAGGTATCTGAAAATCTGTACCGTACGAAACTCGTTATTGTGGACGGAGTGTATTCCCAGGATGGTGATACCTCCCGTATTAATGAGATCTATGACCTTGTGAAAAAGTACAATGCCTTTCTAATGGTAGACGACGTACACGGTGTCGGTATCCTTGGAGAAACAGGAAGAGGTACTTTGGAACAGGCTGGATTATTGAATAAAGTGGATATCATCACAGGTACATTCAGCAAAACATTTGGAAATCTGGGAGGATATGTTATTGCAGATAAAAAAATAGCAGCATTCATCAGATTCCATTCACGTCAGCAGATCTTCTCAGCTACAGCTCCACCATCATCCGCAGGAATCGTTAAAGCCATTGATTTAATTGATGAAGAACCTATCTGGAGAGAAAAACTCTGGAATAACATCAATTATTTTAAAAAAGGATTAGATGATTTAGGATTAGATACAGGCGTTACCTGTTCCGCAATTATTCCCGTTAAAATTGGAGATCCTTATGTAACAGGAGAAGCCGGAAAACTACTAATAGAAAAAGGAATCTATACCAACCCGATTCTTTACCCGGCTGTACCAAGAAAAGATGCGCGTATCAGGATGAGTGTGACTGCAAGACATGAAAAAGAACATCTCGACAAAACGCTTAACGCGTTTGATGATATTAATAAAAAATTGCATATTGCGAAAAAATAATAATTATGCCTAGAAAAGTAGTGCAGGGTCCCATTAGGGACAAAGAAAAAACAAAACAGAAACTGCTTGCTGCAGTTGGTAAAATTTTAAGAGTAAAAGGATATTCCGGATTAAAAGTAAGCAAAATAGCTGCCGTTGCCGGATTTGATAAAAAATTGATCTATGAGTACTTTGGAAGTACTGATAAGCTGATCGATGAATATATCAAATCTCAGGATTACTGGAGCCAGGTCAACCAGGATGTTGATATGGATTTTTCTGACGGTGGACATGAACTTACCAAAATGGTGGTATTGAACCAGTTCGAAAACCTGAAGAAAAATAAAGAGCTTCAGAAAATTATCCTTTGGGAGCTTTCAGAAAGCAAGCCTATCCTTAAAAAATTAGTTGAACAACGTGAAGAAGTAGGAGAAGTTTTATTTGGAAACATCTCAGATCCTTACTTTGGAGAAGGAGTGGCAACAAGACACAGGGCAATTATGGCCTTAATTGTTTCCGGGGCTTACTATCTTAACCTTTATACAGGATACAACGCAAACAAATTTTGTGGTATTGACCTGAAAACTGAAGAAGGAAGAAAAGAGATAGAAAGCGCTATTGTTGAGTTGATCGACTTTGCATACAGCAAGAAAAAGTAGAACTTAAAAGTTTTCCGATTTGAGCACAAATACATTTTTTGTTGATAATTTGAAAACTTTTAATTTTCAAATTAAAACTATATTTCTTACTTTTGGCCAATGGAAAATTTTATAGTATCTGCAAGAAAATATCGTCCTCAGGAGTTTGATACTGTTGTAGGGCAATCTCATATTACGGATACTTTAGAACATGCAATTGAAGAAAGCCAATTAGCTCAGGCATTGCTTTTTTGTGGTCCTCGTGGTGTAGGTAAAACTACTTGCGCCAGAATTCTGGCAAGAAAGATCAATGAGAAAGATGGCTCGGTTTCAGAAGATGGCTTTGCGTATAATATCTATGAGCTGGATGCTGCATCCAATAACTCTGTAGATGATATCAGGGAACTGATAGATCAGGTACGTTTTGCACCTCAGGTGGGTAAATACAAAGTATATATCATCGATGAGGTTCATATGCTGTCTTCTGCCGCTTTCAATGCTTTCCTTAAAACGCTGGAAGAACCGCCAGCTCATGCTATTTTTATTTTGGCAACTACGGAGAAACATAAAATTATTCCAACAATTTTATCCCGTTGTCAGATCTATGACTTCAAACGAATTATTATTGAAGACATCCAGAGTCATCTGAGAAACATTGCCCAAAAAGAAAATATCCAGTACGAAGATGATGCCTTGTATCTGATTGCTCAAAAAGCTGATGGTGCTTTACGAGATGCGCTTTCTATCTTCGACAGGCTTTCTACTTTTTCCCAGAAAAACATTACGCTTACCAAAGCTGCTGAAGTACTGAATATTTTGGATTATGATCAATATCTGAATATTGTGGATCTCGCCAAGGAAAATAAAATTCCTGAAGTGCTTTTCGCATTCAATGAGATTGTAAAAAAAGGTTTTGATCCTCATATTTTTATAGCGGGATTAGGAAATCATTTCAGAGACCTGATGATGGCACAGAATGCTTCCACTATGGAACTTATTGAAGTAGGAGAGAAGACAAAAGCCAAATTCGTAGAACAGGGACAAAAGTGGGTCGCCCAACAGCTTATTGATGGTATTGAGATCTGCAACCATGCCGATATTAATTATAAGAATTCGAAAAACCCAAGACTTACGGTTGAAATTGCATTAATGCAGCTGGCTTCACTGACAGCTAATTTAGGCGATACTAAAAAAAAAAGTTCCTGATTCTAGCTCCGTTTCTCAGTGAGAAACTGGAAGTGAAAATGCCTGAAAAAACTCAGGAAAAGAAAAACGTTCAAGTAGAACAGCAGCCTGTAGTTTCTCAGACAGCTCAGGAAACTTCAGTAACAAAAACAACCAAGCCATTGTCTAGACCCGGAATCTCTTCTGGTTTCAGCATCAATTCTTTCCTGAATAAAGAAGATAAAGTAGAAACAACAGAAAACGTTGTGGTGAGAACTGAAAATCTTCCGCAAAACCATTTTACAGATACTGATCTGCAGATGGAATGGAAAATTATGCTTAAACAACTCCAGAAAAAAGATAGCTTTGTATTCAATGCAGTAAAAACTTTCAAACTGGAAAAAGCTGAGGAAAATAAAATTAAAGTTTTATTCCCTTCAGATTCGGCTAAAGTAGAATTTGATAAAATAAGTGGAGAATTTTTTAATCATTTTAAAAGAAAAATTCAAAATCATATTATTGAGATAGAATACGTCAGAGACGTTGAAAATCTGAAGATTGAGGTGGTAACTAAGAGGAAGATGTTTGAAAAATTCATCGAAAAAAATCCACTTTTGAAAGATCTTGATGATTTAATGAAGTTTGATTTGACATAATTTTTATATATTTGTCAAATATTTCTGTCGAAAATGAGTTTTTGACAAAAACAATGTACAACCAGAAAAGCTAAAACAAAGGCATTTCTAGAATAAAATGGAAAAATTGACTAACACATATCTGTCTTTTTTTGCACCCGCTAATTACTTTTTTAGCGGTTATTTTAGTTTTTCTGCTTCTTATTATAGAAATTTCAGAACGTATTACCGATTTTATTGGTACTGTTAACTGAATTTCTTTCCAAAAAATACAGGAGAAGTAGAGCCCTATTATTTTCCTGATTCCTTTAAATAATTTTGAACGGCATTTTTTGAAAAGAATTATAAATTAAATTTTATAATCCAAAGGGCTATTGCTGTCAACGAAAAAATTATAGATACAAAAACAATAAAATTTAGAATATGAATTTAAATGATTTGAAAAATGAGTGGATCGATGGGCTTACACAGCCTCTAATGATTGCAGGACCATGTAGTGCTGAAAGTGAAGCTCAAATGCTTGAAACGGCTAGGAGGATTAAAGAATCTAATGCCAATGTGTCAGTTTTCCGTGCAGGAATCTGGAAACCCCGCACCAAACCTAACGGTTTTGAAGGAGTAGGAGTGATTGGTTTGAACTGGCTAAAAAAAGTAAAAGAAGAGTATGGTTTTAAAACAGCTACTGAAGTTGCCAATGCACATCACGTGTTTGCCGCTTTAGAAGCAGACGTGGATGTTCTTTGGATCGGAGCTCGTTCTACAGTGAATCCGTTTACTGTACAGGAAATCGCAATGGCTTTAAGAGGAACTGATAAACCTGTATTCGTAAAAAACCCTGTTAATCCGGATCTTGCATTATGGATCGGAGCTTTGGAAAGACTTTTAGGTCAGGACATTAAAAATCTTGGGGTAATCCACAGAGGATTTTCAACATACCAGAAAACAAAATACAGAAATAATCCGAACTGGCAGATTGCGCTTGATTTCAAGAGCCAGTTTCCGAATATTCCAATGCTAATCGACCCTTCTCACATTTGTGGAAACAGAACTGGTCTTGCTGATATTACACAGGAAGCACTTAACGTAGGATACCAGGGAGCTATCATTGAATCTCACTGCAATCCTGATGAAGCATGGAGTGATGCTTCTCAGCAGATTACTCCTGAGGTTCTTGCAGAACTTATTGGTAACCTGAAAGTAAGAAACTCTAATCTTGCAGGTTTTGAAGGAGAAATGGGCAGACACAGAACTTTAATCTCAGATCTTGACTTCCAGTTAATTGAACTTCTTTCTCAAAGAATGAAAATTTCTGAAAAAATCGGTAAACTTAAAAAGGAAAACGATATTGCAATCTTCCAGCCTGAACGTTGGAAAGTAATCACAGAATACGCTACTCAAAAAGCGAAAGAAACAGGAATGTCTCAGGAGTTTATTGAAAAAGTATTCAAAGCAATTCACGAAGAATCTATCGAAGTTCAGAACAATATTATGATCGAGAGATAGATTGCGGATAATAGGTAAGAGGTTATCAAGCTTTTACTAAATTTTTCGCCTGAAAAAATTATTTAGGGCTTAGCCATCAGGATGTAGTGCAATTGAAACATGTGTTTTTAAACCTATTTCCTGAATGCTAAGCCCTAATTGCGTATATTTGCACCAGCATTATCTATGAAAGGAAAAATCATTAAATCTACAGGCAGTTGGTACCAGGTTTTGGAATTGGAAACAAATAAAATTTTCGAGGCCAGAATCAGGGGAAAATTCAAATTAATAAAAACAAGACTTACCAATCCACTTGCTGTAGGAGATTTTGTTGAGTTTCAGCTGGAACAGGATGATATCGCATGGATCACGAAAATTGAACCAAGAACCAACTACCTGATCAGGAAATCAGTAAACCTTTCAAAAGAAGCCCATATTATTGCTTCCAATATTGATTTGGCTTGCTTTATATTTACATTGAAACATCCTGAAACATCTTTAGGATTTCTTGACAGGTTTCTGGCATGCTGTGAAGCCTATAATATTACACCGGTTATTCTTTTTAATAAAATGGATGTTCTCCACGAGGAGGAAATTGAAATTGTAAAAGACGTTGAATTCTTATATCAGGAAATAAGATACGAAACCCTGGAAATTTCTTCCTATTCAAAATTAAATCTGGATCAGCTTCAGGAGGTTCTTAAAGATAAAACTTCAGTATTTTTCGGCCACTCAGGTTGTGGGAAATCTACTTTGGTGAATGCTTTACAGCCAGGACTGAATTTAAAAACATCTGAAATTTCCGATACTCACCTGAAAGGAAAACATACAACAACTTTTGCACAGATGCATTTCTGGGATTTTGGCGGAAATGTTATTGATACGCCTGGTGTTCGTGAATTTGCCATGATTGATATTGAAAAAGAAGAGGTGCAGCATTACTTTCCTGAGATTTTCAAAAAAAGAGAAGAGTGCAAGTTTCATAACTGCCTTCACGTGAATGAGCCTAAATGTGCTGTTATGGATGCCCTTGAAACAGGAGAAATTCAACATTCACGCTATGCCACTTACATTAAATTGATGGATGAAGCAGAAGAAGCTTCTCAAAAATAAATAGCAACAGATATTTACTTTTTAATAATTACAGATTGATTCGGACAATCTGTACATTCCTGTTTTTTATTATGTGAGAATAATATTCTGACAATTCGCTTCTTTAAAGATTGGATTTAATACTTTCTTAAACTATATATTTTTTTTGATTATTTTTTTTTAGTTTTTAATGAAAAAAAATCTGTTTTTAGATAACTCTACTTTTCAATATTGCTTTTTTGGCAGATAACTCCACTTTTGTCATATTTTGGGTGGAAAGAAAAGTAATATTTTAGAAAACCGTTCAATTGTATTAATTGAAATAAAATCGGAAATAACCTTAAATATAGATCTATATTACGTTATAAATTACATAATTAATAAAAAACAGCCCTGTTTTTTGAAAATAAAAAACCCAGCCGAAGCTGGGTAAAAACTAATAACCATGAAAACTCAAATTAAACATGAGAATCGCAATAGAACAAACAATTACTGTGCCAAAGATTGCTTTAAGATTTCTTAATAAAAGTTATTTTTATGTTAAAAAAAAATTAAAATAAAAATCAAAGATATTTTTTGTAATTTTGCGCCATTAAAAAAATATACATTTATGTCTAACATTACATTCACTATGATTAAGCCTGATGCAGTTGCTGACGGACATATCGGTGCTATATTGGGTAAGATTGCTGAAGGAGGTTTTAAAATCAAAGCTTTAAAATTAACTCAGCTTACAGTTGCTGATGCAAAAAAATTCTATGAAGTACATGCTGAAAGACCATTTTATGGAGAATTAGTAGAATTCATGAGCTCTGGTCCTATCGTTGCAGCAGTTTTAGAAAAAGATAATGCAGTTGAAGACTTTAGAACATTAATCGGTGCTACTAACCCTGCAGAAGCTGCGGAAGGTACTATCAGAAAAATGTTTGCAAGAAGCATCGGAGAAAATGCTGTTCACGGTTCAGATTCTAACGAGAATGCAATAATCGAAGCTCAGTTCCATTTTTCAGGAAGAGAGATTTTCTAAGAAAATCATCTTACAAAATAAAAAATCCGGAGAATTTTCTCCGGATTTTGTTTTTATATGAATTCTTATTTCAAACCTTATTAAAGGTTGTTTTCAATGGCTCCTACATTTTCTCTGTACAGTTCTAGAGGTTTATCAAGCAGAACGGCAATAACAGTCATCTGTTTATCTAATCTTTCTTTAGGAATATCAATATAAATAATTCCTGGCCGGTCACTCCAGTAAAGTTTATTGTAAATAGTATGGCTGAGCATACTGCCATCGCCTACGATTCTTATTCGGGAAATGTCATTTTTTATTCCTTTCAGAGCGATAGGACCGGTAGGCGTTCCTTCCACAAAGAGATAAAGAGTCTGTTTGTCTTTTGATAAAGCACTCATTCCCGGATAATGACCCGCCGGAAGACCTTTTCCTGTCTCAAATAATGCTTCTGCATGTTTGCTTATCCATTCCAGGGTTTCTGGATTTGTGTTAGGCGTTTTTTTTATTTGCATGTCAAGACCGTCATTGGTCAAGCCTTCATGGGTCAGTAAATTACTATCATAATTCAACGTATTAGCTATGTCGTAGGCCGCTTCCTGGGCATTCTTTTTATTCAGTATTTCAACTAGAGAGTGTTCTTCTTTCTTAAAATCTTTTATAAATACGGGAGGAGCATCAAAAATAAGTTCTGCCACAGTGACATCTTTGTCAAATTTCACCTTAGAAAAATTCAAGGTCAATGTTTTTTCTGGGTTATAATCCACTTTAACGGAAGCTGATGGATCTCCGATGATTTTTACGGAAAGAGGTTGGGTTGCCAATCCATAGATTTTTGTAAAATTTTTGGCTTCTTCAAGATAAAGGAATAACGACTTTTTAGAAGTTGATAAAGATGATTTTCCTTTGTAATTATCAAAAGGAATTCCGCGGGTTGTTTCATAGATGGCCTGCTGGTTTTTTGAAGTCCAGCGTCCAAGGTTTTTTAGAATTTCAACTTGTTCTTCAGGAATGGTGCCGTCTGATTTTGGACCGATATCAAGCAGAAGGTTTCCTCCCATGCTTATGACGTCTGCAAGGGTTCTGACAATCATATTGGGAGTCTTATAATTTTTGTCATAAGGTTGATATCCCCAGGAATCATTCATGGTGTAACAAAGCTCCCAGTAAGGATTTTGTGGGGGAATGACAGGAATGCCCTGTTCGGGAGTATCATAATCTCCATGATTGTTAAGTCTGGAATTGATAATAATATCAGTATTGTGTTTCCTGAGCAAATCTATGGTTTGAATCGTTTTCCATTCTTCAGAAGTGTGTTCCCAGTTTCCATCAAACCAAATAAGATCCGGTGAATATTGCGTAGACAACTCGTTAAGCTGATCCTGATAATAGCGGATGAAATTCTGCCACAGTGTCGGATTATTTTTTACTTCATACCGTAGTTTTGTCCGGGTATTGATATCATAATAAGGATGGCTCCAATCCGGTAAAGAGAAATAAAGACCTGTTTTTAATCCGGATTTTTTAATTGCGGAAATAAAAGGACTTAGAATATCTTTTTTTGCCAGGGAATTTTGAGGAATACTTATTGCCTTTTCTGCCTTTGAATTCCACAAGGAAACACCGTCATGATGTTTTGTGGTAATGACAGCATATTTTGCTCCGGATTCTTTAATCAGGTTGACCCATTGTTCCGGCTGGTATTTTGAAGCTGAAAAACCATTCAGCTGTTTCATATAATTTTCGTGATTAATATAATTATTGAAGAATGACCAGGATTCGGAGATTCCATTAACGGAGTAAATTCCCCAATGAATAAAAATACCCAGTTTGGCATTTTTAAACCACTCCATTTTTTTGCTGTTGTCAACTGTTTGAACCTGGGCATCGGTATGATATGCAGAAAATACCAATCCAAGGAAAACAGCTTTAATCAGACTGCTTTTCATATATAGATTTATTTGAACATTAAATATAGATAAAGAAAACATTACAGCAATAGTTTCTTGCTATTTAATCATTCCTGTTAAAGCGTTTGTTTTTTTATTGTATTTTTAAAAACTGAGCAATTGAAGTTTTGTTTTCACAATAAAATGGAAATGGAACGTTTCTTGTAAAATTTATCTGAAAAAAGCAATTATGAAAATTCCGGCAATATTAATGGCAAGTTTATTAGCAGTAGGTGTATCTGCACAGACTACTAAACCTGAAACTAAAACGAAAAAGCCTGTTAGAAAAGTAAAGAAAGCAACTTCTCAGGATACGGTTGAAAAGAAAAAACCGGGAGCTCCTAAGCCAGATGTAAAAAAAGATACGCTTGTGCTTCGTGGACATGGCTGTCCGGCCTGCGGAATGGGATAGGAGATGAGAAAGCCAATGTTAGGAGTGTCAATGATGGCGGAAGCAGATTTTGTTTCTGCTATTTTGCCGTTGTTGCAAAATAATTCCATAGAAGTGATGGAGTGGTCTTTTGACACCCTTTATCATGCCCATGAACCGGATTGGCTTCACGATTTACTGAATTTTTACGCAGAAAATGACCGTTTGATAGGCCATGGAGTGTACTATTCTTTGTTTGATGCGAGATGGACAGAAAGGCAGGAAGAATGGCTAAAAAAATTAACAGAAGAAGTCAGTCTGCGGAAATACAATCATATTACGGAACATTTTGGTTTCATGAATACTGAAAATTTTCATCAGGGAGTGCCGTTGCCGGTATCTTTACATCCCAAAACTTTAGAAATAGGACAGGACAGATTATACAGGCTTCAGGAAGCGGTGAATATTCCTGTAGGTATAGAAAATCTGGCGTTTTCATTTTCCATCGATGATGTGAAAGAACAGGGTGTTTTCCTTGATAAACTTACGGAAGGCACAAAGGGTTTTCTGATTCTCGATCTCCATAATATTTACTGCCAGTCCTGTAACTTTGGAGTACCGATTCAGGAAATCATTAATTTGTATCCTTTGGATAAAGTAAAAGAAATCCATCTTTCGGGTGGGAGCTGGCAGGATAGTGTGTATGGGGACAAACAGGTGAGGAGAGATACACATGATGATGTTATTCCTCAGGATATTCTTTCTGTTTTGCCATCTGTACTTACACAATGTCAAAATCTGGAATATATTATTATTGAAAGGCTTGGAGATACGGTAAAAACAGAAGAAGAAAAAGATAATTTCCTGAATGATTTTAATACCGTAAGCAAGATTATTGAAACTTCAGACTGGAAAGTGAAAGGAAAAAACGGCTGGAGTAAAAGGGAAATGAAACTTTCGGAGAAACCTTTAGAAAACCTGGTTTTATATGAGGAGCAATCCAGACTGACCAAGCTTCTGTTTGATAATGTAGAAGTGAAAGCCATTAAAGATCAGGATTTTCATTATTTTAAAACAGAAAACTGGGATGCCGAAATGATTCTTACCGCCCAGAACATCATTAAAAAATGGAATCCTTATTAATTCTATTCTGGTAACCAAAATCAAATTATATGAAAATGACAACACTAGTATTGATCATTACCGCTGTCCTCACTGCTTTGATAGGAGGACTTTTCTATGCTTATTCATGCTCCGTTGTGCTCGGGCTGGGAAAACTTTCTGATACAGAATACCTGAAGGCAATGCAGAGTATCAACCGGGAAATCCTGAATCCTGTTTTCTTTATGAGTTTTATGGGGACTGTAATTCTCCTTCCCATGTCTACTTTTTTATTCCGTGGACAGCAGCCTGTTTTTATTTTTCTTCTGCTGGCCACATTAGCTTATTTGATTGGAGTTTTTGGAGTAACGGTGGCGGGAAATGTTCCCATGAATGATGCTTTAGATAAGTTTGATATCTCCAATTCCACAGCAGAAGCAATCAGGCAGATGCGGGAAAACTTTGAAAACAGATGGAATTTTCTGAATAATATAAGAACAGTCTTTTCTGTTATTTCTATCATTTTTGTGATCTGTGCCTGCATCTGGAACAGAGATGTGTGAAAAATATAATGGAATTAAGTGAAAATACTTACCCATCAGATTCGGTATTTCTACGGATGTGCAGGTTTGGTTTTATTCGGATCTTTGTGTTGTTAGTATGACAGTTTTAAACATTTTCAATACTTTGAAAAAAAGATTATAACCAAGACGACTTAAATTCCCAAACAAGAGAAAAGGCAGCCAATGGCTGCCTTTTGTGTATGATAAGAATAATCTATCAGATCTTTAAAAGTTCAATTGTTCTTTCAGGGCTCTCAGTTGAGAAAACAGCATTTCCTGCAACCAGAACATCTGCCCCCGCTTCAAATAATTTGGATGCGTTGTCAAGATTTACTCCTCCATCTATCTCGATAAGTGCAGTGGAATTGTTGCTTAAGATCAGATCTTTGGTTTCAGCAATCTTTTTGTATGTGTTTTCAATGAATTTCTGACCTCCAAATCCTGGATTCACACTCATTAATAATACAAGATCCACATCAGCAATAATGTCTTCAAGCATTAATACCGGAGTAGAAGGGTTTAAAACCACACCTGCTTTTGCTCCTTTACTCTGAATGTGATGGATGGTTCTGTGAAGGTGGGTACATGCCTCATAATGTACAGAAATAAGATCTGCACCATGGTTGATGAATTCATCAACATATTTCTCAGGCTCTACAATCATCAGGTGGACATCTACAAATTTTTTAGCATGCTGCTGAACGGTTTTCATTACCGGAAAACCAAATGAAATGTTAGGTACAAATCTGCCGTCCATTACATCAATGTGGAACCAGTCGGCCTGAGAATTGTTCAGCATTTCAATATCTCTTTGCAGATTCCCAAAGTCTGCAGATAAAAGGGATGGAGCAATAAGCTTCGTTTTCATTTTTACTTTTTATACTTTTACTTTTATTATCCTATTGAAAATGAACAGTCATGGGTAAAATAATAATAGGTAAGATATCCTGTTATTACAATCACTTCTATGACAGATAACTTTTTATTGTTGATATTTCTGAGTAAAAACCTGTCGACCACAAGGAGCCCAGATAGAACCAAAAAGAAAATTATTTCTATTGTAATTCCTAAACTTCCACTTGGATGAAGCGTAAATAATTGATAAACAATTATTGGAATTCCAAGCCCTGTCAATATAATAAATACAATAGAGATAAAAGTCGGCTTTTTAATTAAACCAGAAATAAAGTTCATTTTTAATGATATTTCAGTTTCATTTCCGGTTTAATCTTAAGGACTGTTTCATAGATTAGCTTAATTACATTACCTACATCTTCTTTAGATACCATTTCTACCGTAGTATGCATATAACGCAAAGGTAAGGAAATTAAAGCACTTGGTACTCCGCCGTTAGAATGGGCAAAAGCATCTGTGTCTGTTCCTGTAGCTCTGCTTGCTGCGGCTCTTTGGAAAGGAATTTTCTTTGTTTTCGCAGTATCAATAATCAGTTCTCTGATGGTATGGTGAACGCTTGGAGCAAAGAATACTACTGGCCCGGCACCACATTTCTGATCTCCTTCTTTTTTCTTTTCAATCATCGGAGTTGTTGTGTCGTGGGTAACATCTGTTACAATAGCGATATTCGGTTTGATGGTATCAGCAATCATGTCTGCTCCGTATAAACCTACTTCTTCCTGAACAGAATTGGTAATATAAAGCCCAAAAGGAATAGATTTCTTATTTTCTTTTAAAAGTCTGGCAACTTCAGCAATCATGAAACCGCCAATTCTATTGTCCAGAGCTCTGCATACAAAATATCTGTCGTTCATTTCAAAGAATTCATCAGGATAAGTGATCATACATCCTACAAAAATTCCCATTTCCTCCACCTCTTTTTTAGAAGTAGCGCCACAGTCGATAAAGATATTTTCGATTTTTGGAGTAGGCTCGTTTTGGTTGGTTCTTGTATGAATGGCAGGCCATCCGAATACTCCTTTTACAATTCCGTTTTCTCCATGGATATGCACAACTTTTGAAGGCGCAATAGTCTGGTCGGAGCCTCCGTTTCTGATGACATAAATTAAGCCGTCATCTGTAATATAATTTACATACCATGAGATTTCATCAGCATGCGCTTCAATCACTACCTTAAATTCAGCTTCCGGATTGATGATCCCATAGCAGGTTCCATAATGGTCTACTTCTATTTTGTCCACATAAGGTCGGATATAGTCCATCCAGACTTCCTGTCCTTTGTGTTCGTAACCTGTTGGAGATGATGTGTTTAAATATTTCTCTAAAAATTTCAAAGATTTCTTTTCAAATTTCATAAAAAGGAATGATTTTTGCGTTTAATTTTTGTTCTTATAAGTGTAAAAATAATGAATTTTAGTAAGATTATCTGCCTTTTTGTTTTCTTTTTTGGAGTCAGTGTTTTCGGCCAGAAGGATGGTATAGTGGCAAAACCACTCAATCAGTATCCGCCTGAATCCCTGAAAGTGGATGAATTTGGTAATAAGTATTATTATGACGAACAGCAGAAGATTAAGGTGTATGAAATCAATGGTGAGCCTGTTGTAGTCTTAGACGAGTTGGTTTTGGTGAATAAACCACGATTCAATAATCAGCTGGATAAGAATTACTATTACTTCCTGAATAAAAAGCTGTACAGGGTATATCCTTTGTTTGTCACCGCGCTGCAACAGTACAGAGATATTCAGAAAGATATGAATGACATGGATAGTAAAGCCAAAAGAAAGTTTGTAAGAGAAAGACAGAATATGCTTGCTGACCAATATGAAAAACAACTGAGAGATCTTACTACAACCGAAGGACAGGTTTTTGCCAAACTGATGAACAGAGCTACCGGAAAAAATGTATTTGAGATTATCAAAGAATTGAGAGGCGGATGGAGTGCTTTCTGGTGGAATGTAAAAGGAAAAATGGCTGATATTGACCTGAAAGAGCGCTATGATCCCCACACCAACAGAAGTGATGAATTTATAGAATCATTACTACAGTCCAACTGGAATTCAGGGTATCTGCAGCCTTATCCCGGAGCAAATGATTTTAAAGTAAAGAAATAATATAAATTCCTGTAAGAATACTTACAGGAATTTTTCTTTTAATTTATCGAATACAATTTTATCTATCGGAAGAGGAAAAGGATTGTCCGGTCTGTCAATGTCAATCCATTCTGTTTTTTCAATGCAGGGATCCAGAATAATAAAGTCTTCTTCATTAACGATATCTACTATATAATAGATGGTAAGAAGCTGCTCATTCTCTTTGAAACGGGATACCAGAAAGTTCTCCTGAGTATAGAAATGTTCCAGAATATTGATTTTTACATTAAGTTCTTCGTCAAACTCACGGTGCAGACATTCCAGTACACCTTCGCCATATTCCAATCCGCCACCCGGAAATTTCATTAAAGGTTCGCCGGCATATTCCTCAAATAAAGTCAGAACTTGTTTATCTTTTACCGCACACGCATACACTCTAATGTTGATCTTATCTATCATATATATAATGTATAATATTTGTATAGCTAATGTAAGAAATTTTGTTGGAAAAAGCCGGAAGTTGGAAGTGTGAAGCTGGAAGTTTTTAACACTATTTATCCTTAATAATGTTGAATTAACTTATCTTATATATTGATTATTATTTAAAAAATAAAATTAATTAAGCAGTCGGCTGTAAACATCCAGCTTCCATCCTCAAGCTTCCTTCTACATCTTAATTGCATTAATCATTTCTCTTTTTCCCGGAGGTCCCTGCTTTTTTTCTACCTGGAAATTGAGTTCCTGGAGAATTCTTCTTACACTGCCTTTAGAAGAGTAGGTTGTTAATAATCCGTTAATGGACATTTTGTCAGAAACCAGTTCAAATAATGGCTTTTCCCAAAGATCAGGCTGTACTCTTGCCCCAAAACAATCAAAGTAAACAAGATTAATTTTGGGCAGATCAATATGCTTTAGATCGAAAAAATCACATTCTATCTTTTTTAAGTTGAATCCGCTAATGATTTCTACTGGCTTTTCCCAATCTGCCAGATGAATTTTCTGATAAATATTTTTAAACTCTGGGTTATCAAAAAGTTCAAAGTAAGCTAAATCCTTAACTTCGGATTCATTTATGGGATATTTTTCAAGCGAAAAATAATTGATGACATGATTTTTGTCAGTTTTTAAATATTCATTAATTGTTACCAAAACATTCAAACCTGTTCCAAAACCGAGTTCTAAAATATTAATTTCGTAATCATTTATCAAATTTAGTCCATTTTTGATAAACACATGTTCGGCTTCCTGTAGTGCTCCGTGATGAGAATGGTAGTTTTCGTTTAAATCATTGATAAACAATGTTTTACTCCCGTCGTTTGTGGTCTTAATCTCTCTTTTCAAGCTATTTTTTTGTCAAATTTACTCTAAAATTTTTATATTTAGAAAATTATGTTAAATTTGTAGAACATCGTAAAAATTTTAAAAAATGATAATTCAAAAAACTGAAAACTCCAGAATTTCTACATTTGACCCTAACAATTTTTCATTTGGTGGTACTTTCATTGATCATATGATTATTTGTGAGTATGAAGACGGAAAATGGGGAGATGTAAAATTAGTTCCTTACGGTCCGATTCCATTTACACCTGCCATGATGGGAGTAAACTATGGACAAGCTTGTTTTGAAGGTATGAAAGCCTATAAAGACAAAGACGGACAGGTTTTCCTTTTCAGGCCTGAAAAGAATTTTGAACGTATCAATAAGTCTGCTAAGCGTCTTGCTATGCCTGAAGTGACTGAAGAAATGTTTTTAGACGGATTAAAGGCATTGGTAGATATTGACAGAGAGTGGATTCCACAGGGGGAAGGAATGTCTCTTTATATCAGACCTTTGATTTTTGCTACAGAGGAAGCTTTGAAAGCAAGAGTATCTAATAAATATATGTTTGCAATCGTTGCAACACCTGCGAAAAGCTACTATTCTGAGCCGGTATCTGTAAAAATCTCTGATCACTATTCAAGAGCTGCAAACGGAGGGGTAGGTTCTGCAAAAGCTGCAGGTAATTACGCTGCTTCTTTCTATCCGACACAGCTGGCCATTGAAGAAGGTTACGAGCAAATTATCTGGACAGATGATGCTACTCACGAATATTTCGAAGAGAGTGGTACAATGAATGTATTTGTTAGAATTAACGATACAATCTATACACCTCCAACGTCTGAGAAAATCCTTGACGGAGTAACAAGAGACAGCTTCATTCAGTTAGCTAAGAAAAGAGGAATCGAAGTGAAAATAGAACCAATTCCTGTGAAAACAGTAATTGAAGCTTTAAAGAATGGAGAACTTAAAGAAGTATGGGGAGTAGGTACTGCAGTAGTAACCACTCAATTCCAGGCTTTAGGGTACCAAGGTGAAAAATTGGAGCTTCCAAGATTATCTGATGAAGAAAGCTATGCTGCTCTTCTTAAGAAAGACCTGGTAGATTTACAAAACAACCTATCTGAAGATCCTTTCGGATGGAGAGTTACGGTAGATCATGCTTTAGAAACAGTATAATAGGATATAAATAACTATATTAAAGCCGGGTTTTTCCCGGCTTTTTTGTATCTATGTATTCAAGTGTTATGTAGGAATCGTTGCATGGAAAATAATATATTGTTACATTCACATATTTCTTTGCCAAGTTTTGTAATTGATTCGCGAAATGTGTATTTTCGCAAAAGTTTATGAAAAAAATACTCTTCATATCAGCCATAAGCCTGTTGAGCTGCAATAGAAATGCACAGACGGCCCATCCTCCTGTAGGGGGTGTTTTAAGCCAAAAAGATCTGGATGTTTCTAGAAACAGGATGAAAAATCTTAATACTATAGAACGGGGCCAGATTCAGGATTGGATCAGTGGTCAGTCTGTAAAGTATTATCCTACGCAGCTTAATTATTGGGTGACAGTGGAGGGCTATGATCAAAGGGAAAGAAGAAAGGATGAAACAACAATTTCTTATTCTTATGATCTGTACGATTTTGACCAGACTAAAATATACGATCAGCCTTTTGAAAGAAGAGATGCCAGATTCGGGCATTTTGATGAACTGAGAGCGGTGGAGAATGCTTTGCGTTTTATACGTGATGGAGAGGAAGTAACGCTTTTGGTACCGTCTTCTTTGGCTTACGGAACCTACGGAGACGAAAAGAAAATAGATAACGATATTCCATTAATCATAAAATTAAAAGCTCTATAATACATGAAATTGTTTAACAAGAATATAATTCTGGCAGCGACAAGTATTTCGCTGATGAGTTGTACCCCAATTTATAAAAAAATGAACGTAGACAAAGAAACTTACGAAGGTCTTAATGACGGACTTTATGCCAATCTTCAAACTACAAAAGGTAACCTGATTGTAAAGTTTGAGGACAAGAAAGCACCAGTAACTGTAGCCAACTTTATCGGTCTTGCAGAAGGGAAAATCGACAACAAAGCTAAGGCTAAGGGAGTTCCTTACTATGATGGAACTATTTTCCACAGAGTGATCAAAGATTTCATGATCCAAGGGGGAGACCCTAAAGGAACTGGAGCTGGTGATCCTGGATATAAATTCGAGGATGAAAGAAATGACCTTAAACATACAGGAAAAGGTATTCTTTCTATGGCAAACTCAGGACCGAATACCAATGGTTCTCAGTTCTTCATCACGGAGGTGGCTACACCTTGGTTAGACGGAAGACACACCATCTTCGGAAAAGTGGTAAAAGGAAATGATGTGATTGATGCTATCGCTAACGTTGAAAAAGGAGCTCAGGATAAACCTAAAACAGATATCGTTTTAGAAAAAGTTTCTGTTTTCAGCAAAGGTGACGAGTACAAGCACTACGATGCAGCTAAGACTTTCAACGAAGGAAAAGCTAAAATTGCAGAAAATAATAAAGCTTTTATCGCTAAAGAAGAAGCTGAAAAGAAGAAAAAAGAAGAAGAATTCAAAGCTAACCAGGAGAAATTGGTTGAAAACCTAAAAGCTGGTATGCAGAAAACTGAATCAGGTCTTTACTATAAAATCACCAAAACTGCTGACGGTAAAGCTCCAAAAGCGGGTGACAATGTATCTGTACACTATGCAGGTAAATTGGTAGACGGAACTGAATTTGATTCTTCATTCAAGAGAAACGAGCCTATCGAAATTCCAATCGGAATGGGAAGAGTAATCAAAGGATGGGATGAAGGAATCCTGTTATTGAAAGAAGGTGAAACTGCTACTTTATTGATCCCGCCGGCGATGGCTTACGGAGAAAGAGGGGCAGGAGGAGTGATCCCGCCAAACTCTTGGTTAATTTTCGATGTTGAGCTTGTAAAAGTAAAATAATTGAATCCTTTTTAAGATATGAAGCCGTCCCGATAAGGACGGCTTTTTTAGTTTAAATATATTCTGTAACGATCTGCATATATGTTGCGACCTATTTTAATATCTGGAAAGTTTAATAATTTTTCTCATGAGAAGTAATCTTAAAATTTGTAACAACTATTAGATAATGAAAACCAAATCACTTCTGTTTCTTTTTGTTCTGCTGTCGATGATGACTTTTTCGCAGACCAAGGCAAATCCTGACGATGCTGCGATAAAAAAGTCACTTACTTATTTTGTAAACAGTATTCAATCTAAACAGATAGATCAGGCGGTAAGCTGTATATATCCAAAATTCTTTACCATCATTTCAAAAGAGCAGATGACACAGATTTTGAATATGACTTACAATAATCCATTCATGAAAATTGAAGTACAGGATTTCAAGTTCGGAAATATTGAAAAACCTGAACTCATTACAGGGGAATATTTTTCTATTACTCATTATTTTTTGAAACTGAAATGTAATGTCAGTTCATTAAATGATGATATGAAAAAGAAAATGAGCAGCGCTTTAACCGCTAAGTATGGCGCAAATAATGTAAAATATTTAGCCAATGAAAGTTCATATCTCATCAACGCCACTATGAAAGCCTGTGCGGTTTCAAAAGATAGAAAGACTTGGAAATTTGTCGTTCTTGAAAAGGAATATAAAAAAGAACTGGTGAAAATCTTACCAAAGAAAGTTCTTGATAAATTTTAAAGAAGCTAAGCAATAAGCATCAACTTTTATTGTAAATTATTGATTCCGATAGCAATGTCTTACGGAGAAAGAGAAGCAGGAGGAGTGATCCCCGCCAAATTTCTGGTTAGTTTTCGATGTTGAGCTTGCAAAAGTAAAATAACCCATTGATGATACAAAATAGGCTCCCTATCAGGCAGCCTATTTTATTGTGTCTTAATTAAATTAAAATTTTGTACTTCAATTAAGTTATTATAATGTATTTAATTACAATTTCTATAGGGGTGTATAGATAATATGCATAAATGCAGCACTTTGTGTATAATTGAATGTACCCCCTGTTCTTGTTGAGCAATAAATTACATCTCCGGCATTGAGTAATTTGACATAGGTTCCTCCAGATGAAACCATTCCTCCAAGTAGATGGGTTCCTGGAAAAACCCATGTCGGTGAGCCTGCGCTAATATATAAGGTGTATAAAGCTTTACTATTTGTATTTTCAAGTTTTACCCCTGCTACAATCTGATATATTCCTGCTTTTGCCACTGTGTATGTATTATTTGCTGAATTCCAGGTACCTGCGTTGGGTTTATTAATATTAACTGAACTGAATACAACCTTATTATCAGCCCCATTTCCTGACAGGGAAGCAGAAAGAGGCGAGTTTTGCTCCGCATGAAAGATGCTTTCAGGAATCTTTAATGAGCCCATAAAGTTATCGGGATTAATCTGTGAAATAGCCCCACCTCCATCTGCTACTACAATTCCGTAATTAGCAGCACTATTGACATAATCTATTTTATGGATTCTCACATTACCATTTACATCCAAGGTACGATCTGGAGTATTAGTATTAATCCCTACATTTCCATTAGGAATAATACTTACTCTGGAAGCGTTATTACTGGTCAGATTTAATGTATTGGCAGTAGTGGTCCCTATAAATGCAGATCCTCCTCCGATGTAAGTTTTCAGATTGACAGATCCATTATTATGACTGATTCCAAAGCTATTATCCGGTGTTTGTACAGTCAGTTTAGTATCTGGATTGGCAGTACCTACCCCAAAGCGGTGATTAGCAGCATCCACAGAAATAGTGCTTCCATCCACAGAAAAAGCATTGATTTTGTTACCCGTAAAAGTTAAAGTATTTGAACCCTGTGTTACAGTCCTGTTTCTGGTAAGGCTGCCGTCTGCAGTATAAATATTTGCTGAGGCAGCCCCAGTGTCGCTGGCAGTAGATCTCCACGATGAATTGGTAAAAACGAATTCCTGTATTTTACCATTAGGAATAGTAGTACCGTTTAAGGTAGCCCCAAACCCACCTGTTGTATTGTTATAGACAATCAAACGCTGGCCGGCATTAGGCGCATTAGGCGCAGAAATAGCCACTGTTGCTGTAGCAGCTCCTGTAAGTTGTACCTGGCTCACATTACTTGGGATGGTAGCTGCATTACCAGTCACAGCCAAACTACTTTCACGGGTAGTGATTGCTCCGTTTATATCCAGCGTTGTTCCCGGATTGGATGTATTAATACCTACATTCCCTTTTTGGGCATAGACTGACAGGTTTACCAATAGTAAACCTACTAATAATTTTTTCGAAATCATAATATGTGTTTTTAATTTTTCTCCAATAGGAGAGTTATTTTTTTATATGCAAATATCCTTGTTTTTTTAGTTTGTGGCCAAAAAAACACATACATCAAATATACATCATTCGCTGTTCAGCGGCCATTTGGGCTAATATTGTTAAAAATTCAGGTTTTTAAACCCTTGTTTAATATTGAAATGCTTTTTTATGCATCTATTGAACATTTCAACTTCCCTTAAATTATAAGTAATCCCATCAAAACAGATCTGTGAAAATGTAAATTTCATTTTTAAAGAAGTATGATAAAAGAATCCTTTCATGTTATAATTAAAAAGGATCTCAAAAAAATGCCTGGAAAATATAGCTGCTCTGATGGCAATACCAGAGATTGAATTTTACTTACGGACTGTAAAAGAAATCTGATTTATTTCTGAATGTGAAATATGCCATATCCTCTTAGGGGAGAGGAAGTTTTATCATACAAAGATTATCATGGGGTGGAAAAACGCTGACTTATCTATGATTTATGGAAAACAACTCCATTTAAGTTGCTTTGGATTTAATTTTCTCTGAAATTTTTGTGTGATTTTTCACCTATGAAAAGAGGAAATGAATAGTGAGATATTTCTTATCTATAAATAAAATAAGGATCGGGATATTTTATTCTGATCAGACATAAAAAAAACTATCCCAAAGGATAGTTTTTCAGTAAAAATAAATTGAAAGTTATATGTTTTGTTATTTTTTCTTCATACTTGTTCCAGCTAAGGAACTGATGAATACTAGGCCAAACCCGATATAGGCGGCAAATGCCGTCAGGTATATAATTAAGCTGTTAAAGCTTGGCTTTAGGGCGTATACCAACACTGAAAATGCAGCAAAACTTAATACCAGCAATAGGCTCCATATATGCAATTTTGCAGCATCTTCATTTCTCTTAAAAATCATTTCAAAAAAGGCTCTCATCATTACTAACATTTTAAGGGTTATACAATTAATTAAAAAATAAAGGCGTACTCATCACGGTAAAAAGAATAAATTCCTTTACTGGGCTAAGGTTCACGATGACTTTGCCATTTATTTATATCGTTATACCGGGCTGAAAGTCCGGGAAATTTTTGTTTTTTGAATCAATAAAGATTCTTTGCTATTGTGATACCAGTTAGATACGGGGTGCAAAATTGCTGTGAAAAACTAACGGGGGTTAATTAATCACGAACCCGTATCTTGTACGGCATCGTAGAAAAAAAAGGATTCATATACTAGATATGAAATTGAATCAGTGGAAAAACTGAAAATCCACAGAAAACCTCTTTTCTCATCCTTAGTGTTTTTTTAATTTTTTCTCAATGTTTTACATGCTAATATCATGCCAAAGTTATATATTCGCGATCAACACTTTGTTTCACGGGATTGATAGAACCTGTGCTGAAGCATATTTTTATCTGTTATTTCCTTAAACAAAGAAAAATTTTCCGTTTTTCCTGCTTGGTAATTTGAAACGTAGAAAATATTACGGTGAAAATTTTTTATATATTTCTAATACGATCAGAAAAGTTTAGAAATGAAGATGGAGGTTTATTTAAAGTAAAACAGACTAAGTACGTTTCTATTAAATTTGTATTATCTGTGAAATCATTTGTGGCATTTGTGTTTAATCTTAAAACCACTAATAACACTAATATCTTTACACTAATTTCACAAATAGAAAAAGTAAAAATTATTGATAAAAAATATAGGTATACAGACTAAATTTCGTTCCTATTGAATCTAAGAGTTATGTACTATTAAAAAAAGAAAAACCGCCTTTACAGACGGTTTCAGGTTTTTACCAGTTTTTATCAATCATATAAATAATCTGTGTCAAAGCTGTGGCGCCCAATAAAAGCTCTCTTCGGTTCACTTTTTCAAAAGTATCTTCTTCAGTGTGGTGAATATCGAAGTAGCGTTGAGAATCCGGCATCAATTCAGCTGCAGGAATGCCCATGTCGTGAAGGGGATAGAGATCCGTTCCTGAAAAGCGCTCTTCAAAATTGTAAACTCCGTAAGGAAGGAATAGGTTTGACCAGCTTTTGATCTGGTTTCTTTTGGTATCATCCATATCCAGAGCAATACCTCTTGGTGCAAAGCCTCCGGCATCTGTTTCGATGGCAAAAAGATGTTTTTCATTCTTCTCTTTTACCGTTTTACCATATTGTATTCCGCCTTTTACACCGTTTTCTTCATTGGCGAAACATACCACTCTGATGGTGTGGTTATTTTGTAATCCTAACTTTTTAAAAGTTCGTAATACTTCAATGCTCTGAACAATTCCGGCACCGTCATCATGTGCTCCTTCACCTACATCCCAGGAATCAAGATGTCCGCCTACCACAATAACGCTTTGGTCTTTTTTACCTGTGATTTCTCCGATTACCGAGTGGGAAAGTTTTTCTCCTTTCATTCCACAGTTGGAATTAAGTTTAGCCATTATTTTCTGGCCTTTCAATAAGGCTTCCAGTTCATCTGCAGTAGTGCTTCCGATGGCTACGGCTGGTATTTTGGAAACTTTATCTTCATAGCGCATTGCTCCGGTGTGTGGAACATCGTCAAAGGCTGAAGAAAGTGATCTGATGATGGCAAATTTTCCCCCTTTTTTTGCTGTTAGTGAAGCTGCTGTCGTTCTGTATTTTGCAGCGTCACCGTATCCTTTGAAAGTCTCTATGAATGACTGGCTGAAAGGGTAGTTGAAGAACACAATTTTATCTTTTACTTTTTCAGCAGGAAGTTTATCGTATTCTTCCATAGATTTTACCATAATGATTTCTCCCGAAATATCTTTTCCTCCGGTTCCTTCAGAATTTCCAAGAGAAAGCATTTTCAGACTTTTCCATTTTCCGTTAGAAGCCTGGATGTGCAGGGATTCTTTTCCCCTTACCCATACCGGAACCATTACTTCCTGAAGCCATACTTTATCAGCTCCGGCATCACGAAGTTTCTGTTCTGCCCATTTTACGGACTTTTCATAGGCTTCAGAACCGCTTAAACGGTGGCCTATATTTTTTGTAAGCTCTCTGAGCTCTGTATATCCTTTTCCGTTGTTCAGGATTTCTGTGGAGATCTTCCTGAACTGGATGGAGTCTTCTTTAGACTGGCCAAAAGCAGCCATTCCAAAAAGCAATAATGAAGTTCCTAGTATCTTTTTCATTGTTTACCAATTTTTATCAATCATATAAATAAGTTGTGTCATTACCGCAGAACCCAATAAAAGCTCTCTTCGGTTGACTTTTTCAAAAGTGTCTTCTTCCGTGTGGTGAATATCGAAATAACGCTGTGGATCGGGTACCAGCTCAGCCGTGGGTACTCCCATTTCGTGGAGCGGAGCAATATCTGATCCGGAATATTTACCTTCAAAGTTGTACACTCCATAAGGTAGAAACAGGCTGACCCAGCTTTTGATCTGATTTCTCTGAGTTTCATTCATTTCCAGAGAAATTCCTCGTGGTGAGAATCCTCCTGCGTCTGATTCTATGGCAAAAAGATGTTTCTCATTGTTTTCTTTGGCAAATTTACCATATTGTTTGCCGCCTTTTGTTCCATTTTCTTCATTGGCAAAACAAACTGCACGGATGGTATGATTATTCTGAATTCCTAATTTTTTAAAGGTTCTTAATACTTCAATACTCTGTACAATTCCGGCACCGTCATCATGAGCGCCTTCGCCCACATCCCAGGAATCCAGGTGTCCACCGACAACAATTACGTCTTGATCTTTTTTGCCTGTGATTTCTCCGATCACGGAGTGGGAGCGTTTTTCCCCTTTCATTCCACAATTGGAATTGAGTTTAGCAGTGACTTTCTGATTTTTCAAAAGAACTTCCAGCTCATCAGCAGTGGTATTTCCTATAGTGACGGCCGGTATTTTTGAAGTATTCTCTTCATAGCGCATGTTTCCTGTATGAGGAACATCATCGAAAGCAGAAGAAAGCGACCGGATGATGGCAAATTTACCTCCTTTTTGAGCGGTCAATGAAGCCGCTGTTCTTCTGTAAGGACTTGCGTCACGGTAAGAAATAAATGTCTGTACATTTTCCTGATGAAAAGGATAGTTGAAAAATACAATTTTACCCTTTACTTTTTCTGCGGGAAGCTGATCATATTCTTCCAGTGATTTCACCATAATAATATCACCGGAGAGATCTTTTCCTCCGGTTCCTTCAGAATTTCCAAGGGAAAGCATTTTCAGACTTTTCCATTTTCCGTTAGAGGTTTGAATGTGCAGTGATTCTTTTCCTCTTACCCAAACCGGAATCATCACTTCCTGAAGCCATACTTTATCAGCTCCGGCATCACGAAGTTTCTGAGCTGCCCATTGTACTGATTTTTCATAGGCTTCAGAACCACTTAGGCGATGTCCGATATTTTTGGTGAGTTCTTTCAGTTCATTGTATCCTTTACCATTGTTCAGAATTTCAGTGGAAATCTTTTTGAATTGGATAGAATCTTCTGTAGACTGGCCAAAAGCAGCCATTCCAAAAAGCAATAATGAGGTTCCTAATATCTTTTTCATTGTTACCAGTTTTTATCAACCATAAAAATCATCTGTGTCATTGCCACTGCTCCGAGAAGAAGCTCTCTTTTGTTCACTTTGTCGAAAGTATCCTGTTCGGAATGATGGTAGTCGAAATATCTTTGGGTGTCTACAACAAGCTCAGCTAAAGGAATATCGAGTTTTTTTAAAGGTGAAATATCCTGAATAGCCTCTGTTTGGTCAAAATCATAAACCCCGTAAGGAAGAAAATATTCTTTCCATGGAAAAACCAATCTTCTTCTTTGAGGTGACATGTCTAACGAAAACCCTCGTGGAGAATAACCTCCGGCATCTGTTCCTAGGGCAAATACATGTTTTTCGTCTTTCTTTTTTACATAAGCAGCATACATTTCACGGCCTTGTCCTCCGTTTTCACTGTTGGCATACAAGACCACGCGGATGGTATGGTTATTTTCATATCCAAGTGCTTTTAGCGTTCTTAACACTTCAATACACTGCACAACGCCTGTTCCATCATCAATTGCACCTTCGCCAAAATCCCATGAATCAAGCTGAGCACCTAAAACGATTACTTTAGAATCTTTTTTGCCGCCAATTTCAGCAATAATATTGGGATTTGTTGTATCTCCTTTTGATTCGGCGGTCATGTTGATTTTAGCCGTGACTTTTTGTTTTTTTATTATTTTTTCCAGCTCATCTGCAGATTTTACCCCAATTGATAAAGCCGGAATTTTAATTTTATCATCTGGTTCGTAGTAAATCATTTTTGCATGAGGAGTGTCATCATTAGCGGTTGTTAATGATCGTATAATTAATGCTTTTGCGCCTGTTTTAGCAATAACGGAAGCCGAAATTAATTTTGATTTTGCCGTCAGTAAATAGGAATCACTGGTATTGATAATTTTCGGATCCATAGGTACATTTACGAAAACTATTTTGTCTTTTAACTGGCCTATTGACATTGCGTTCAGTTCTGAAGTGGAATTGATTAAAACAATTTCACCTACGAGATCTTTTCCGCCTGTTCCTTCAGAATTTCCAAAGGACAGCATTCTGATATTTTTCCAGTCTCCGTTTTCTGATTTTATCTGTAAAGATTCTTTTCCTCTGATCCAGACAGGAGCTTTGGCTTCTTGCCTCCAGATCATATTAATACCAATTTCCTTGAATTTTTTTTCTGCCCATTCCGCAGCCTTTGCATAGCCTGGAGTTGCACTGAAACGCGATCCTATTCCTTTGGTAAGTTCTCCGAGGTTATCATAAGCCTTACCATTGGTCATAATTTCATCTGAAATTTTTCTGAACTCATCATGATAATTGAATTTGGCAACAGTACCTTTTTTTGCAGGATTTTTTTGTGGCTTTTTCTGAGAAAATAAAAATCCACTCAAAAAGAGTGGAAGTATAATGAATATTTTTTTCATTTTTTATTTACTTATCTTTTCCGTTGATAAAAGTAGGGAAAAATTAGTAATTTATTAAGGTTTCATGTCGTACATTAACAGGGCTGTAATCAACTTGGGCTCAATGAATGTACATTTCGGAGGCATACTTAATTTTAAGTCTGAAATTTTAATCATATCATTAAAACTTACAGGATAAATTCCGAAACCTACTTTTCCTTCACCGCTGTCTACTTTTTCTTTTAAAAGGTTGATCCCGTTGATATTGGAAGTTCCTTTTACATAAGAAATAAGCTCAGAGCTATCCGGATCTTCAATTTTCAGGATGTTTTTGAAAATATATTTGTCCAGAAGATGGTGATCCAGATTGTCAAGAGACATTTCTTTGGAACGAAGATCGTGCTTCACGTGAAGAGAGTAGAACTTCCCATCCATATACATTGAAATATGGAATTTCTGAGAAGGGTAGTATGATGTTTCTCCTTTTTCGTGAATAAGGAAATATTTATCAAGTTCCTTCAGGAAGTCTTCGGGAGCGATGCCATTCAGGTCATGTAAGATTCTGTTATAATCATGAATCTTAATCGACTGATTGGAGACAATAAAGCTGTATACAAAGTTGTAAAGCTCTGTACCATTATGCTTTTTGTTTTTCTCCTTGTGGTATTTGGCGTTTATAGCTGTGGAACCAATTCTGTGGTGACCGTCTGCAATATAGAATGAATCAATCTGATCGATTACTTCTTTAAACTGCTGCAGCTTCAGACGGTTGTCTATTCTCCATATTTTGTGTCTGATCCCAATAGAATCCACATGATTGAAGATAGGAACATTTTTTTCCTCATGGTTCATCAGCAATTCAATTTTTGAATTGGCAGGGTAGGTAAGAAGTACAGGTTCTGCCTGAAGATTTACTTTTTCAAGGTAATGCGCCAGTTTCTCCTTTTTCTGAGGAATGGTACTTTCATGTCTTTTGATTTTTCCACTCCAGAAATCTTCGATGCTAGCTAATCCCAGAAGTCCTCTGAACACCTGTTTGTTTGGATAGATCTGCTCATAAAGATAATAGGCAGAGTTGTCCTGGACCAATTTCTTTTCGTCCAGAAGTTCTTCAAATGTAGAACGAATCTTTCGCAGGTTCCGGTCAATATCTTTAGATTTACTTACAACATAGGGTTTAATCATATTGATGTAAGTATTTTCAACTTGAGCTTTCTCTGCAATCTCTTCCTGGGTGAAATTATCCAGTGGATGGGTAGGGAAAGTACTCTCAAAGTCTCTATGAGGTCTTATTCCACGGAAAGGTTTAAAAACAGGCATATTTATCTTATAGTTTCTTTTTGTAGCTTAATAATTTGTTCTGCAAGTTCGATACCGATTTTTTCTTGCGCATCCACTGTGTTGCCGCCTACATGAGGAGATAGTGATAATGCGGGATTCATCAGTAAAGGGAGTTCCGGATTGGGTTCGTTTTCAAAAACATCCAAAGCGGCTCCGGCTATTTTTCCTGACTCGATAAAATCAATCAATGTCACTTCATTGATGACACCTCCTCTTGCAGTATTTACAATATAGACTCCATCTTTCATTTTTTCAAACTGAGGGGTGTCTATAATATACTCGTTCGTTTTCGGCGTATTGATACTGATGAAATCTGCATCTTTAAGGAATGCATCCATATCATTGGTGGAAGTGATTTCAAAGTTTACCGATTGTCCATCGAAGAAATTCAGCGTAAGAAGTTCTGTCTTAGGGCTTCTTGTCAGAACGGTTACTTTCATTCCTAAAGCAATTCCTATTTTGATGACTTCCTGGCCAATACTTCCAAAGCCGATTACTCCTAATGTTTTTCCTGAAAGTTCATACGCATTGCTGAATGACTTTTTCATGGCGTTGAAATGAGTTTCTCCTTCCAAAGGCATGAGTCTGTTCGATTCGTGAAGGAATCTTGCCAGTGAAATGAAATGTCCGAAAACCAATTCTGCCACTGATTTTGATGATGCTGTAGGCGTATTGATTATTTTAATGCCTTTGCTTTTGGCATATTCCACATCAATATTGTCCATTCCGATACCGCCTCTTCCGATAATTTTAAGGTTCGGGCATGCATCAATCAGATCCTGTCTCACTTTCGTTGCACTTCTTACCAGAAGAACATCCACATTATTATCGTTGATAAAATTAATAACGTGATCCTGAGCCACTCTATTGTCCAGAATTTCAATTCCGGCTTCTTTTAGAGCATTTTCTCCTGCTTTTGAAATTCCGTCGTTTGCTAAAACTTTCATGAGTTATTTTATTACAGATTTTAGATTGAAGATGTCAGAAGCTAGATTTTGAGGTCTGTTATCCGACATCTGTTGTCTGATATCTTTTTATTTTTTCGGTCGCCTAATATAAGCTATTTTATTGACTTCATTACATCCACCAAAACCTGTACACTTTCAATAGGTAAGGCATTGTATAAGCTTGCTCTGTATCCGCCTAAGCTTCTGTGTCCGTTTAATCCACTGATACCTGCAGCTTTCCATGCATTGTCAAATTCTTCTTTCTTGCTTTCATCTGTAATTTTGAAAGAAACATTCATCAATGAACGGTCTTCTTTTACGCAGAAAGTTTCAAATAACGGATTGCTGTCAATTTCATCATATAAAAGCTTGGCTTTGGCTTCGTTTCTCTGTTCTGCAGCAGCAATTCCTCCGTTTTTTTCAAGATATTGAAGGGTAAGTAAAGAAGCGTATACAGGGAATACCGGTGGAGTATTGTACATAGATTCTTTAGCGATGTGCTGAGAATAATCCAGGATAGAAAACATATTTTCTCTTCCTGTTTTACCAAGGATTTCTTTTTTAATCACTACCAAAGTAACTCCTGCAGGTCCCATATTCTTTTGAGCGCCGGCATAGATCAGATCAAATTTAGAGAAATCCAGTTGTCTTGAGAAAATATCAGAACTCATATCACATACCATCAGCGTATCCACTTCAGGGAAAGATTTCATTTGAGTTCCGTAGATTGTGTTGTTGGAAGTACAGTGGAAATAATCATATTCTGCACCTACCGTATAGTCTTTAGGAATAAAAGAATAGTTTTCTTCTTTTGAAGAGCCTACTACATCTACCGTTCCTACTTTTTTTGCTTCTTTGATGGCTCCGGCTGCCCATGTTCCTGTATCCAGGTAAGCTGCTTTGCCACCTACTTTCATCAGGTTGTAAGGAACCATTGCAAACTGCAGGCTGGCACCTCCTCCTAAATAAAGTACTTCATAATCATCACCAAGATTCATCAATCTTTTTACAATGGCACGCGCTTCATCCATTACAGCAACGAAATCCTTGCTTCTGTGGGAGATTTCAAGAAGAGACAATCCAATACCGTTAAAGTCCAGGATAGCCTGTGCTGATTTTTCAAATACCTCTTGAGGTAAAATACATGGTCCTGCGCTGAAGTTGTGCTTTTTGTTCATATTTTATTTTTTTTGATGCTTCCGGATTTTACATTCCTTCTGCTTTATTTTTGGTTAAATGAGAGTTTGGGTCAAAAAAAGCCGCCTCACAGATCATGAGACGGAATTTTTTTATTCGCCGTGTAAGAATGCTTTTTTATTAAGAAGAGCATCTTCTGATTCTACGTGATCCTCGTCAGGTACGCAGCAGTCCACAGGACATACAGCAGCACACTGAGGTTCTTCGTGGAATCCTTTACATTCTGTACATTTATCAGTTACAATGAAGTATACGTCATCACTTACAGGTTCCTGTGGAGCGTTGGCATCTACAGTAAGTCCCGACGGCATCGTAATAGTACCTTGAAGAGCCGTTCCGTCAGAAGCTTTCCAATCTACAGCTCCTTCATATATTGCATTATTTGGACATTCCGGTTCACAAGCCCCGCAGTTAATGCATTCATCAGTTATTTTAATAGCCATCGCTAATTTTTTTTAAATTTGCACAAAATTACAAAATATTCCCCAATTTTAAAGTAATTATGAATACCGAAAATCAAGTTTTAGGACTTATTAAATTAAGTGATTATATAAAAGCGTTTTTAGCGAAGAAACCGGAAGATCACAATGAAGATGATGTTGATATTGAATTATTGTTAAAAAGATCTGAAATAGAGAATCCGTGGTTTACCATTGATAATCAGAAATTTGCTTTACAGCAATGGACGGATCTTTTGACTGAAGAGAATATCAAAAACTGGCTTGGAAATTATTCCATCTCTAAAATTTCAAAAAGAGTTGGACTTATTTTAGCCGGAAATATCCCTTTGGTAGGGTTTCACGATGTGATTTCTGTTGTTTTGAGCAATCATATTCCTGTGATTAAGCTGTCTTCAAAGGATAAGTATATGATTCCGTTTTTATTAAAGAAATGGAGAGTATTTTCTAATGAAAATGTAACTTTTGAATTTGTAGAAAAATTAGAAAATTTCGATGCCGTTATTGCTACAGGAAGTAACAATACTGCGAGATATCTTGAATATTATTTTAAAAATCATTTAAGTATTATCCGCAAAAACAGAACTTCTGTTGCTGTACTGAAGGGTGATGAAACGAATGAGGAACTGCAGTTATTAGCAAAAGATATTTTTCAGTATTTTGGACTAGGATGCAGAAATGTAACGAGAGTTTTTATTCCGAAAGATTTTGTGATTGACAGACTGTTTGAAAGCTTCTTAGGTTTCCAAGATATTATCAATCATAATAAATATGCCAACAATTATGACTATAACCGAGCTGTTTATCTTTTAAATCAGGATAAATTCTGGGATAATAATTTTGTGATGCTGAAAGAAGATGATAAACTGTTCAGCCCACTTTCTGTAATTAATTTCAGCAGATATGAATCTTTGGATGATGTAAAAGCTTTTATTGCAGAAAATGAAGAAAATATTCAATGTGTAGTAGCAAAAGAAGAGGCAGGATTGAATGCAATAGCTTTTGGTGAAGCACAAAATCCAGGCCTGGATACCTACGCTGATAACGTAGATACAATGAAATTTTTAGAACTGGTCTGATTTTCGTATATTCCATCACTTATTTCACCAGAACAAAAATGAATACTATGAGAAAATTATTGCTCGGACTTGCTCTTGTAGGTGGACAGTTGATTTTTGCACAGAAAGTAACGGGTGCAAAGGTTGAAAATAGTCCCAAAAAAGAGCAGCAGGCCAGTATAAGTAAGGAAAAGATCAGTTTGTATAACGATAACTTCCTTAAGTTTATTGATGCTTTACAGGCTTCTGACCGTAAGACGATTGATGAATTGCTTTCTGAGAAAGTGAAGGAAATTGTAACGGATAATGTTCTTAAAAAAGTTAAAGATGGCATTGATCCCAATAAAAAGCTTGAAATCTTAAAAGCAGGATATTACAAGACAATGGATGGCTTGAATCATCCGAGTATTAAATATAAATACGTAGGAGAATCATCTTCCAAAGAGGCTATTACAGCTGTATTTGAAGATGATGGAAAGATTTTAGGAGTATTGCCTGCGAAATAAACTTATTTTCGATTAAATAAAAAATATTAACTATGATGACAGATGTTTTAGTCGCTCATTCTTCGGATGTGGAGAAAGCGAATTTTTACAAGAAGACGTATTTGCATGTTGCTTTATCGATTCTTGCTTTTATTGGAGTTGAAACGATATTATTAAAAACTGTTCCGGCAGAACTGATTGCAATGATGTTCGGTCAGAGGTATATCTGGTTGCTGATCATTGGAGTTTTCTGGTTAGCTTCTGTTTTGGCTTCAAAATGGTCTCTTTCACAGAGTAAATCCACTCAGTATCTGGGATTAGGATTTTATATCTTGCTGGAAGCAGTTATCTTTATGCCTCTGCTTTTTATTGCAACAAATATTGAAGGGGGAGCTAATGTGATTTTCCAGGCTGCTACCTTAACAATTGCTATGTTTGCGGGTATTTCAGCAGTAGCATTTACCTCTAAAAGAGACTTTTCTTTCTTAAGAAATATCATTGTAATCGGAGGATTTATTTCAATCGGACTGATTGTTGGAGGAATGATCTTTGGTTTTAACCTTGGGCTGTGGTTTTCAGTAGGAATGGTAATCCTTGCTTCGGCTACCATTTTATATCAGACCAGTAAACTGAAAGATTCATATGGTACCAACCAATATGTTGGAGCAGCCTTGCAGCTTTTTGCTTCCATTATGCTTTTGTTCTGGTATATCCTAAATATTCTGATGAGCAGAAGAAACTAATTGATAAGTTATTTTAGCTTTTAAATAATAGTCCCGGTGAATTTTCATCGGGATTTTTTTATACAGATATTTTTAAACACAAATGGCACAAATGATTTTCACGGATAACACAAATTTAATAGGAATGGACTTTAGTCTCTTTGCTTTAAATAAACCCTCATCAATGGCTTTCGCCGGAACTTTATAACAACGGATTTCACTGATTGATATTGATAATTGTGTATGTTTTGATGGATAAATTTCACATCTTCTATTTGTGAAATTAGTGCAAAGATATTAGTGTTATTAGTGGTTTTTAAGATTAAACACAAATGGCACAAATGATTTCACGGATAACACAAATTTAATAGGAATGGGCTTTAGTCTCTTTACTTTAAATAAAGCCTCATCAATGGCTTTCGCCGGAACTTTATAACAACGGATTTCACTGATTGATATTGATAATTGTGTATGTTTTGATGGATAAATTTCACATCTTCTATTTGTGAAATTAGTGCAAAGATATTAGTGTTATTAGTGGTTTTTAAGATTAAACACAAATGGCACAAATGCTTTCACGGATAACACAAATTTAATAGGAATGGACTTTAGTCTCTTTACTTTAAATAAAGCCTCATCAATGGCTTTCGCCGGAACTTTATAACAACGGATTTAACTGATTGATATTGATAATTGTGTATGTTTTGATGGATAAATTTCACATCTTCTATTTGTGAAATTAGTGCAAAGATATTAGTGTTATTAGTGGTTTTTAAGATTAAACACAAATGGCACAAATGCTTTCACGGATAACACAAATTTAATAGGAATGGACTTTAGTCTCTTTACTTTAAATAAAGCCTCATCAATGGCTTTCGCCGGAACTTATAAGTATCCCACAAATTCCACAGATTGACACGGATGCTTGTGTATATTTATTTTTGTTATTTGTGAAAGAATATTTGTGTTACTTGTGGTTTTGAAAAATCAAATACAAAGTTCGCAAATGTTTTCACGAATAACATGAATTCAATAAGATCAATAGGAGTGAGCTTCAGCCCGTTTTATATTGTATAGATATCTTCCAACGGCTTTAGCCAAAACTTATAAGTATTCTGCTGATTTCAAAGATTAACACAAACGATTGCATGTTATTTTGATGAATGGATTGGTAATATTCTATTGGTGATATTTGTGAAAATCATTTGTATTATTAGTGGTTTCAGAAGTAAACCCAAAAAATCCTGATGAAAATATCACCGGGATTTTAATTGGTTATTCTTGACGGATTTTCATACAACTTCCAGCCTCATGTGACGGATTAAGGTCCTTTGAAGTACATTTTAGTTGAAATAAAAAATTCTTAAAGAATAGAAAAAAGTATAGTAATGAGGAAAACCTCAGGTATTGTATAGTTTGTGTTTTTGCAGTCTTTTGATTAAGGATAATTGAAAGATGTTATTTGTCGATTGATCCTAAAACCTTTTGAGCAAAAGAGTTTAAAGCATCTTTTTCACTCATTCCGCTTTGTACATTAGCGTGAACTTCTAAAGCTCCGCAGATGTTGGTAATCAATTCTCCTGCAACATTTAAGTCTTCTTCGCTTGTTCCTCTGAATTCACAGAAGCTTTCCAGTACTTCTAATGTTTTTTCAAGATTTTCAGGAGTCTGATTCTGATAAAACTGTCTGATTACGGGTAATTTCATTATGCTAATTCGTTAAAAAGGTTAATTAAACTTTCTGCTTGGTTAGATTGAACCTGGTTGACCAATTCTCCGTTTTTAAAGATGGCGAAAGTAGGTAAGTTGTCTACTTTTGCTAATTTTCTGCTTTCAGGAAGCTTCTCAGCATCTACATATAAAAATGGAATAGTGTCATTTTCAGAGGCTAATTTTTTGAATTTTGGCTTCATGATTCTGCAGTTTCCGCACCATGTTGCGCCATATTGAACAACTACTTTTTCGTTGTCGTTAACTATATTTTGTAATGTATCTTCGGTTAATTCTGTGTACATAAGTTTATTTTTAAAAAATAAACAATGTAACAATCTAAAAATTGACCAATCTAACAATTCAAAAAAAGACTTTTAAAATTGTTATACTGTTAGATTGTTACATTGTTGTATTTAAATTAAGATATTAATTTTTTGCTAAGTATTCTGCTGTAGAAGTTCTGTCAGCTTTCATAGCGTCTTTTCCTTCTTCCCAGTTTGCAGGGCATACTTCACCGTGTTTTTGAACGTGCGTGTAAGCGTCAATTAATCTTAAGAATTCTTTTACGTTTCTTCCTAGAGGCATATCGTTTACCGCTTCGTGGAAGATTTTTCCAGTTTCATCGATAAGGTAAGTCGCTCTGTAAGTTACGTTAGACCCTGTGAAAACTTCTTCTCCTTCTTCATTGTATTCGAAATCCTGATCAACAATTCCTAACGTGTTAGCCAATTGTCTGTGAGTATCTGCTAAAAGTGGGTAAGTTACTCCTTCAATTCCTCCGTTATCTTTTGGTGTGTTCAGCCATGCGAAGTGTACTTCGTTAGTATCACAAGATGCACCGATTACTTTAGTGTTTCTTTTTTCGAATTCACCTAAAGCCTCCTGGAAAGCGTGAAGCTCAGTAGGGCATACGAAAGTGAAATCTTTAGGGTACCAGAATAAAAGAACTTTTTGCTGGTTGTTTACTGCTTCATCAAGGATGTTGATTCTTAGATCGTCACCCATTTCAGACATTGCGTCGATTGTTAAATTTGGGAATTTTTTTCCTACTAAAGACATAATTTTCTGTTTTTATATTTAAATTTCTTATGCAAATATATAAAAGATTCATCTATCGAACAAACAAATATCGATAAATAAAATCTATAATTGTTTTTGGTGTGTTGTGAAATAAAAAAGCCCTGATATCAGGGCTTTTTGTTTATTTTAATAACCAAATATTTCAGTTAAATTAAGTTTTTTTACTTCGCCTAATTTATGCATATCTGCTTCATTCACTTTGTCTTGAGAAGCAACAAGGCAGTAGGTGTAGTTCTTGTTTTTCATTTCCTTATCATGGAAAGAATTGATATCTGTAAAAGACAATTTCGGTGCCTGTTCATAGACATTCTTTCTCATATCAAAATTGTTTCCAAGTCTTTGGGATTTCAGATAAGAGAAGATGATTCCGTCCTGAGTAATTCTTTCAGAAGCAATTGATTTTTTCAATCCGCTTTTCGCTGTTTCGAATAACTGTTCAGATTTTGGAAGAGTAGTCAAAAGCTCGTTCATTGCTGTTGTAGACTCATTGAATTTGTCTGCCTGTGTTCCTACATAAGCCATTACCATATCCTTGTCTGTTTTTTTGCTTGGAAGGGCAAAATAAGAATACGTAGAATAAGCCAGCGCTTTTGATTCTCTGATCGTCTGGAAAACAATCGATCCCATTCCGCCTCCGAAATAGTTATTGAATAAACTTACGGTAGGAGTAGTAGAAGGGTTGTATGAGTCAGAGTTTCTTACCCAGAACACTTCAGCCTGTACCATGTCATAATGAGCAAATAATACTTTATTCTTATCAGTCGGGATCTGGGCAAAAGTTTTAGACTTAGGAAGATTTTTCAGGGTTGCAGGAAGTTTGTGAACAGGTTTCAGAGCTGCCACTACTTCGTTTCCTGATTTTGGACCATAGTATAATACTTTATGTTTGAAATTAAACAAGTCATGAAGAACATTGATCAGATCGTCTGCTTTTAATGCATCAAGCTCTGCATCGCTCAACACATTATTGAAAGGATTCTGAGCGCCATACTGTGCGTAGCTTCTCAATCCGGACATAATTACTCCTTTATTCTGTTTTGCGTTGGCTCTGGCTTTCTTCAATCTCACTTTGTAAGCATCAAGAGCAGCCTGGTCTGCCTGACAGTTTTTAATCAAATCTTCAAATAAAGCAATCGTTTTACCGAAGTTTTCATTTAAACCTTCCAGTGATACATAAGTTTCTTCATTTCCTGCACTCACATTGAAACTTGAGGCAAGTTTGTAGAATTCCTTACTGATGATTTCGGAAGATTTATCTTTGGTTCCTAAATACTGAAGATATTCTGCTGCCAATGGAAGGATTTTGTTGTTCCATTTTCCTGAATCAAAATGATAATACATTCTGAACAGGGCGTTGTCTGTATTTTTTACAGAAAGTACGTCCACATCAGCCAATTTGTTTTTAGCGATGTCTTTATCATAATTTAACCATACCGGAGCGATAGGGTTTTCAGGCATTTCGTCAATTTTTTTCAAGAAAGGAGACTGATCTTCTCTGTTAACGGAAACCGGTGTGATCGTTGGTTTGTCCACTTTTACAATACTTTTGTCTTCTCCTTTTCTTTTATAAACTGCAACGTAGTTATTGTTCTGCAGATATTTGGATACGAAATCCATGATATCCTTTTTCGTAAGTTTTGAAATTTCATCAACATATTCCAACGATGCTTTGTGGTCAACATCTGAAGTGAATTCATCCATCAGAATACTTGCTCTTGACGAATATTTTTCATCTTTCTGGATAATCCCTTTCTTTTCATTGTTCACGATGGATTGAATCAGATCATCGGAAAATTCTCCTTTTCTTAATTTATCAATTTCCTGAAGAAGAAGGTTCTTTACTTCGTCCAAAGACTGTCCTTCAGTTGGTTTTCCTTGTAAAAGTAAAACTGAATAATCCTTTAAAGCATAAGACCCTGCGTAAGCACCGAGTAATTTTTGTTTTTTTACCAGATCAAGATCGATCAATCCGGCCTGTCCGTTGGTCAACATATTTCCAACAAGATTCAGCATTCTTGCATCTTTGGTAGACGCTCCCGGAAATCTGAAACCAAGCATTACGTTTTCAGGATTAGGACCTACCACTTCTTTTGTAATGGGAGCTGTAATTGGTTTTTCCTGTCCTACTTTATATTCAGGGATTGTCTTAGGCTTCATGTACGAGAAAGCCTTATCAATCTTTGCAATTACTTCATCCGGATTAAAATCTCCGGACATAATGATTCCCATGTTGTTGGGAACATAATAATTGTTATAATATTCTCTGATAGCATGCAGAGAAGGATTTTTTAAATGTTCTATCGTTCCGATAGTTGTTTGTTTTCCGTAATTGTTGTTAGGGAAAAGGTTGGCAAACATGGTATCAAAAACTTTATCTCCGTCGTCATCAAGAGATCTGTTTTTTTCTTCATATACAGCTTCAAGCTCTGTGTGGAAGAGTCTCAGAACAGGTTCTCTGAATCTTTCAGCCTGTACAGCAAGGAACTTGTCAAGAACGTTGGATGGTACGTCTTCTGTATACACCGTTTGTTCAAAAGAGGTAAAGGCGTTGGTTCCGTCAGCTCCCATACCAGCCATCATTTTATCGTATTCATTTGCAATTGCAAATTTGGCAGCTTCTCCTGAAACCCTGTCGATTTCTTTGTAGATTTCTTTTCTTTTGGCTTCGTCCTTAGTCTGGTTGTACTTTTCGTAAAGAGCGTCAATCTGGTCCAAAAGAGGCTTTTCTTTGGCCCAGTCTTTAGATCCGAACTGATTCGTTCCTTTGAAAAGCATATGTTCCAGATAATGGGCAAGACCGGTGTGGTCTGCTGGATCAGTTTTACTTCCTGCTTTCGTTGCAATATACGTTTGAATTCTCGGGTCCTTATTGGTAGGGCTCAAAATAACCGTTAATCCGTTTTTTAAGGTGTAATACCTTGCGGAAGTAGGGTCATTGGTTACGAATTTGTACTTGTAGCCGTTAGAAGTAGCTTCTTTCCACTGGAAATCCTGGCCAAAAGCGTATCCTGCAAAACTTGCAGCGGCAATGCTTGTAGCGATGGTTAGTTTTTTTAACAGATTCATTGCTGTCGTGTTTTATTTTTGATTATTAGTTTGTTAATTGAATTTCTCCAATAAGTTTTTAATTCGTTTCATAGCCTCTCTTAAGTCTTCCTCAGAAGCAGCGTAAGAGAATCTGATACATTCAGGGCTTCCGAAAGAGAATCCACCCACACAGCCTACATGAGCGTTTTCCAGAAGGAACATTGCAAAATCATCAGAGTTTTTAATTTCTGTTCCATCCAGGGTTTTTCCAATATAATGTGAAATATCCGGGAAGAAATAGAAGGCAGCCTTTGGAAGCACCACCTTGAATCCTGGAATTTCTTTGATTAAATCATAGACAATATCCCTTCTTTTTTTGAAAGCATCAATCATATATCTGTATTCGGAAGGGTCTGTTTTAAGGGCAACAATAGAGGCTCTCTGTGCCACTGTATTAGCTCCGCTGGTCATCTGTCCCTGTACTTTTTCACAAGCTTTTGCCAGCCATTCCGGGCATGCAGAGTATCCGATTCTCCATCCGGTCATAGCAAATGCTTTTGACATTCCGTTGATTACGGCAGTCTGTTCATAAACTTCAGGAAACTGAGCGATAGATGTGGTTTTAGTTTCGTAATTGATATATTCATAAATCTCATCGGAAATTACCGTTATCTGAGGATATTTGGCAATCACTTTTGCAATGGATTTTAATTCGTCATACGTGTAGTATCCTCCTGAAGGATTACATGGTGAGCTGAAAAGTACAGCTTTTGTCTTTTCTGTAATAGCTTCTTCCAGCTGTTCTGCGGTCACTTTAAAATCAGTAATATAAGAGGTAGGGAGCATCACGGAAGTTCCACCCATCATTTTTACCATTTCATCATAGCTTACCCAATATGGAGCGGGAAGAAGAACTTCATCACCATCATTGATAATGGCTGCCAGAACATTTATAATAGCCTGTTTTGCTCCATTTGAAACACAGATCTGCGTAGGTTTGTATTCCAGGTTATTATCTCTTTTTAATTTATAAGCAATAGCCTCACGCAATTCCAGAAATCCGGGAACAGGAGAATAGTGGCTGTAATTTTGATTGATAGCATCGAAAGCGGCCTGTTTGATATTGTCCGGAACGTCAAAATCCGGTTCGCCAAGAGTTAAACTGATCACATCTATTCCGCTGGCTTTCATTTCTCTGGCTTTGTTTGACATTACAAATGTCTGGGAGTATCCTAATCTTTTTACTCTATCTGAAAGTTTGTCCATTGTATTTTTTTGAATTTTAACAAATATATAATAAAAACGTCTTGTGAGGATAATAAAAGTGGGGTTGCTTTGAAGATTTTTGTCAGGTTTTAACCAAATTTATCCTGTTTCGAAATCATTATATCCTTTTTGGGCAGTTGGGTAAATATTAATTGGTAAAGAGTATAATCAAAATAAAAAAATACTTCTTAACTTTTGGGTTTTGTATCTTTAAACAATCTAAGACCTATCCAATGAAATACTCTGTTTTTTTACTACTGATCTCATGTTCTGTTTTTTCTCAGCGGCTTTCAAAAGATGTTGAAGTGAAAAAATATGTCACTCAGGTGAATGAAGACTCCCTAAAATCTTATATCGGTAAACTGGTGAGTTTTGGAACCAGGCATACTTTAAGTGCGACAGATGATCCCAAACAGGGGATAGGAGCTGCAAGAAACTGGGTGATTAAAAAATTCAAGGATTACGCCAAAAATTCCGGAGGCAGAATGGAAGTATACCTTCAGCAGGAAGATATTCAGCCGGACGGAAGGAGAATTGATCAAACAGTTAATCTTGGGAATGCAGTTGCTTTTCTGAAAGGAACCGATCCGAACGATAAAAGAATTTTCCTGATCGGAGGACATCTGGATTCAAGGGTAACGGATGTCATGAACAGAACTTCAGCAGCGCCAGGAGCTAATGATGACGGCAGTGGAGTAAGCGCTGTTATAGAATCTGCCAGAATATTGAGCAGATCTTCTTTTCCGGCATCCATTATTTTTGTGGCATTTTCCGGTGAAGAGCAATCATTATTGGGTTCCAGACAGCTGGCGGAAAAAATAAAAAGAGAAAATCTGCAGCTGGAAGCTGTCCTGAATAATGATATGATTGGTAATCCCAAAGCGGGTGAAACAGGAGAAATCAATACCCGGACACTTCGCGTATTCAGTGAAGGGATGCCTTACAAAGATCTGGATAAAAAAGCAATGACAATCAGGAATCTTGGTTTTGAAAATGATAGCGAATCCAGACAGCTGGCAAGATATATCAAAGAAATCACAGAACAATATGTTAAAGGACTTGAAATAAAACTGATCTACCGGAATGACAGATTTTTGCGTGGAGGCGATCATACCAGCTTTGTCAATAATGGATTTCCTTCTGTAAGACTTACCGAATATTATGAAAATTATGATCATCAGCATCAGGATATCAGAGTGGAAAATAATAAACAATATGGTGATCTTCCGGAATTTATAGATTTTAAATATCTGAAGAAAAATATTTCTGCCAATATAGCGGTCTTGGCCAACCTTGCAAAATCCACTTCAAAACCTGAGAAGGTAGAAATGGATGTTAAAGAATTGACTAATTCCACAACGCTTCACTGGGAAAAGCCGGCATCCGGAACGCCAATGGGATATTATGTACTGGCCCGGGAGACGGATAGTGCGGTATGGCAGAAAAAAATATTTACAACAGGACTTTCTATTAAAGTTCCTTTATCGAAGGATAATTATATTTTTGCTGTACAGACCATCAGCGGGTCTGGAAACCTCGGTGTGCCTGTAATTCCGGGAATTGCGAAATGATGGATTTTGCAGAAAAGTGGAATAGACGGCCGGATCAGGAAAAGTAGATTTGAATACAAGAGAAATAAAACTTATTTTTGCGGTTTATAATAATTCACATGTCTGCATCGTTACTATTAAAATATTTCCCGGATCTTACTGAAAAACAGAAAGAACAGTTTTCTCAATTGGAAAATCTGTATCATGAATGGAATGAAAAGATCAACGTAATTTCCAGAAAAGATATGGAGTCGCTGTATGAAAAACATATTCTGCACTCTTTGGGAATTGCAAAAGTGATGGAGTTTGCTCCCGGAACTAAAGTTTTGGATATCGGAACCGGAGGAGGTTTTCCCGGAATTCCTTTAGCGATTCTGTTTCCTGAGACCACATTCACTTTGATTGATTCTATTGGTAAGAAAATCAGTGTGGTACAGGCTGTAGCGGATGGAGTAGGATTAACCAATGTAACGGCTATTCATGGAAGAGCTGAGAAACTGAAAGAAAAATTCCACTTTGTTGTCAGCAGAGCGGTGACCCAGATGCCGGAATTCCTAAGATGGCTGAAAGGAAAGTTTGAAAAAGAACAGTTTAACCCTAAACATAACGGGATTTTATATTTAAAAGGTGGTGATCTTGCAGAAGAACTGGCTGGAATTAAATGTGAAATTTTCAATCTTAAACACTATTTTGATGAAGAATTTTTTGATACTAAAAAAGTAGTTTATGTATCAAAAGGTAATTTTAATTCCTGATTTTTATGTAAATAAGGAATAATTTTTGCTAAATATTGGTTAATAATCAGAAAATTAAAGGTTATGAAAAAACTTTTAAATATTGGATTTTCAGTATTCGTGTTTGGCGTGCTTCTGGTTTCGTGTAATGATGATGATTACCATACCATCGAGTCTATTGGTAAAATCAAAATAGACAGCGTAAAGATGGTTAATGACACCATGAACGTTTTTGCGATACAGAGCATAAAGACTTATTCCACCTATCCGTCTCACTGTGAGGGTTTTTACGGATATGATTATATTTACAACAACAACCTGGAAAGAACAGTTACTTCCTATAAATATATCACCAACGGACCTTGTAAACAGGGAAATTATGTAGGAGTGAATCAAATCAATTTCAGTCCGCAGAAAAAAGGTACTTATACTTTTAAATTCTGGAATGGAGGAAATAATTGGATTACCAAAACAATTGTAGTAGAATAATGAGGTTGACTTTTGTATTGTGTTTATGGGCAGCTCAGACTGTATTCGGACAGAAAATTACATGGCAGGAAGGTAAAAGACTGACTTGGGATAACTTCAAGAGCCCGGTCAGTAAGAAAAAAAATCCGGATGTAGCAGCGTATACCCATTGCGGATGGGAATTTTATTCTGTAAAATCTTCTGATCCAAAGGCACCGGTTACGATGACGATTAAAACCGTTTTTCATGAAGAGAGATCCTGGAAGGATGCCAAAAGAATGGATGATTATATCCTGCTGCATGAGCAGAAACATTTTGATATTGCAGAATTATTTGTGAGAAAGTTTAGAAAAGCAGTTGCTGAAAAAATCAAAAACTCAGGAGACTACAACAAATATTTCAAAGCAATTTATGACGGGATATCGGATGAGTATAAAAACTTCCAGATGGCCTATGACAGAGAAACCCGTCATGGAATTGATAAAGAAAAGCAGACCGAATATAATAATTCGATTGCTGAACAATTAGACAACTTAAAAAGCTATCAAGCCTTTGAAATTCCTCAATAAAATCATCCACGAACTGCTGGCACAAAACACGGATCTTTCTGCGTTTAACATCATTCTGCCCGGAAAACGTCCCATTGTGTTTATCAGACAGATCCTGGAAGAAAACAATTATTCAGGGTTTCTTCCCAACTTTTTTACAATTGAGGAACTCATCAATACAATTGCCGATCACCAGCCGATTCAGGGAATTCCGTTGTGGCTTTTCTCTTTTGATGTCTATAGAAGCCTGAATCTTATTCCGAGAGATGATTTTTCAGACTTTCTGAAATGGTTTCCCACATTGCAGAAGGACTGGGATGATATTCTCAAATTCTCAGACAGTGATCAGGCGGTATTACAGTATATGTTTGATGAGGAAAGGATCAAAGAATGGGCTCAGGATCTTGGTGAGGATGATGATGTCCCAAGAAAGAAATTCCTTAATTTCTGGCAGAATATGAATGTTTTTCTCCCTGTTCTCAAGAAGAGACTGCAGGAAAAAAACTGGGCCACTTCCGGAATGATTCATGAAGCTGCTAAAGCTAGGATTGTTGATTTTGCCAAAAATACCAAAGAAGAGTTTATTTTTTGCGGGTTCAATGCTTTTACTCCCGTAGAGGAAAAGTTGGTAAGGAGTCTTTTGCAGTGGAATAAAGCCCAATGTTTCTTTCAGGCAGACCGCTATTATTTTGATGATGAAAGACAGGAAGCCGGAAAATTTCTTAGAAATCATAAAACATGGAAAGAGTTTGATGATAACAGAGCTTTCCAGTGGATAGAAGATGATTTTAATCAACCTAAAAAAATTAAGGTATACGAAGTGTCCGGGAATGTAACCCAGACTAAAGTATTGCCTGAGATCTTTAAAGAGATCAATAATAAAACCTATTCCAATACTGCGGTAGTACTGCTGGATGAAAATTTACTTCCGGCAAGTCTGGATGTGATGCATGGTGTTGATAATTTGAACATTACAATGGGATTCCCATTGAAAAACTTATCATTCTCCAATGCGGTGAAACGTCTTTTCTATCTGCAGAAACAGCTGGAAAAAAATAAATCCTCCTATTATTACAGAGATGTTTTTCCGATTCTGGAAGAACTGCCAAAATCTGTGGAAGACGAGCTTATCATCAATGAGTTTAAAGCCAAAGTAGAAGAGAGGAATATTGTGTATATCTCTCATAAGCTTTTGCATGAACTGCTGAGCGGACTGTCTTATTATGGACTTCTTCAGAAAGCAGCCGGTACCCATATCTATCTGGATATGCTTATTGCGTTCTGCCAACAGGTGAAATGGCTTGAAATAGATGATATTCAGTATGAAAATGTCTCTCATTTTGAAAATGCGTTCAGAATTATCAAAAATCAGCTTACTCCATACAATATTGAAATTAAAATGGAAACGCTGGAAATTCTGATCAACCAGCATATCAATTCTGAAAGTATTGACTTCCAGGGAGAGCCTTTGAGAGGACTTCAGATCATGGGATTACTGGAAACCCGTCTCCTGAATTTTGAAAACGTTATTCTGCTTTCCGTAAACGAAGGAAAACTTCCCCTTGGAAACTCCCAGAATACTTATATTCCTTTTGATATCCGAAGGTTCTTTGATCTTCATACCTTCCTTGAGAATGACAGCATTTATGCCTATCACTTTTACAGATTGATTCAGGATGCGCAGAATGTACATTTGCTGTATAATGCTTTAAGCTCCGGAGTAAATACCGGTGAGAAAAGCCGCTTTATTACTCAGATTGAAATGGAGAGTTCTCATGATATTGAACACCTGATTATTGAAAATTCTTCCGAGCCTATTGCCACCAAACCCATCGAAATCATCAAGACCCAGACCGTACAGGAACGTCTTCAGAAATGGAAGGAAAAAGTATCTGCTTCCCACCTTACAAGCTATCTCTATAATCCTATTGATTTCTACCTTTCCAAGATTTTAAATACTTCGGAAACAGATGAAATAGAAGAAGAATTGTCCATAAAAAATTACGGGAATTTAGTGCATTATTCACTTCAAGAAGTGTATGAGGTATTAAAGGGTAAGGTTTTAAAAGAAAGTGATTTAAGTAATTCAGTTAAAGCGATAGATCAATATGTAAATATTGCTATTGAGAAGCTTAAGCATCAGCCGGAATTCTATGAAAAAGGGATGAACTATATTCATAAAGCCATTGCTAAAAAGGTAATTGAAAATGTCCTTAATCATGATCGTGAGCTGATAAAACAAGGGAACAAACTGGAAATAATTGATATTGAAAGAAGGTTTGAAAACATAGATTTTCCTCTCGAGGGGAATGATAAAATTTCTTTCTTCGGATTCATTGACCGAATTGATAAACTTAACGGTACTTTAAGAATCATTGATTATAAAACAGCAAAGATTAAAAATCTTAATGTGAAAATTGATCAGGATAATGTAGACGAATATTTCCATAACAGCGAAAGAAAGCAGGCGCTTCAGCTTTGTATTTACCATTACGTTGTAGAACATCTTCCTGAGTTTTGGGGATTCCCGATTGAAACGGGGATATGGAGTTTTGCCGATGCTAAAAAGGGAATGGTTTCCCTGCAGTTTGACAAAGGAAATATTGATGATGCCATGAAATCTGTCAAAAGCCTTATTCTTGAAATCCTGAATCCAGATATTAATTTCGTAGAAACAATAAAAACATATTAAAAATTTTTAGTTCTAATGTGGTAAATGTCTGTGTTTATTGTAATCAGATAGTCTGAAATAGAATTATTTACTTTGCTGATAATGTTAATAATACGAGTACGTTTTTTGTGTATCTTTAACTCTTGGAAACTTTTAAGGTTTAAATCAAAAAACAAGAAGAAGCATATAAATGAAAAAGATTCTAATATTTTTAGCAATTACTTTCTCTCTTACTATTCACTCCCAACAAAAAAATGACTCCCTTACTACGGCTCTTCAGAGTATAACCAAAGATACTAAGTTTGGTCTGGCTCTTAGTGGTGGCGGCGCAAAAGGATTTGCCCACATTGGAATTCTGAAAATGATAGACTCGTTGGGAATCAAAGTAGATTACATTACGGGAACGAGTATGGGAGGAATCCTTGGAGGTTTATATGCAATGGGATATAATGCTGACCAGTTGAAGCATACGATTTACAAAATGGACTGGAACAGGATTTTGAGTAATAAAATTCCTTACAGTAAAGTTAATATCAGCGAAAAAGACGAGTACGATAAATATATTCTTGAATTTCCTGTAGTGAAAGGATTTCCTACTCTTCCAAGTTCTTATATAGAAGGACAGTACATGGGTGAAGTACTGAATACACTAACCTTTAATGCCAAACACATCAACGATTTCAGTAAACTAAGAATTCCCGTTCAGCTTACTTCATCCGATATTGAAAACGGAGGTCTGGTGATGCAGAAAGAGGGTTCTTTACCGCTGGCTATTCGTTCCACATTGGCTATTCCCGCAGCTTTTGCTCCTGTTTATATTGATGGGAAACTTTTGGTAGATGGAGGATTGGATCGTAATTATCCTGCGAATGAGGTACGTGAGATGGGTGCAGATTTTGTGATCGGAGGGTATACCGGTTTCAGACTATTTACGAAAAAAGAGATTGAAAACCCAATGAAGATGATTTATCAGACGCATGCCATCCGTTCTGTGGAAGATTTTAAACATCAAAAGGAGCTCTCTAACATCCTTGTAGACTTTGTGGATCCATTGGGTGAGATTACAACCAAGGATTTTGGCAGATTCAGAAAGATCATCAGAATAGGAGAGGTTGAAGCGAGAAAGCACCTTCCGGAATTTGTGGCTTTGGCTGAAGCTCAAAGGAAATTGGGTATTAAGTATGAGCATACCATGATTGAAGAGGTAAAACTGCCTACAACACAATTTACTTTTAATGAAGAAGACGGAACTCCTATAACAGATGCGGCAGAGATTGAAGTACTGAAAAAGCAGATGGGACTTACAGAAGGGAAGTATTACGATGCAAAAACTGTTAATGAAGCCATAGACCGTGTTTTCGGAATGCGCCAGTATGTAAAGGTGTATTATACCTACACGAATGTAAATGATGGTCTTGTAATGAATGTTTTTGTGAAAAGAGCGAAAAAAGGAGCATTTAAACTTGCCTTGCACTATGATACAGAACAATCCGTAGGAATTATTGTTAATTATACTTACAGAAACATTCTTCTGAACAGATCCCGATTTTTGGCAACAGTGGATATTTCCGAACTTTTCAAAGCTAAACTTGCTTACCAGCAATTCTTAGACAGCGGAGAACGTTTGTGGCTGGATCTGGAAGCGAAGATGGTTCATCTTAAAAGTAATGATCTGAACTTCAGGCTTTATGATATCAGTGAAGATGGCGGAGATCGTTTCCCCAACCATATGTACCGTAATATAACAGGAAAGATTGCACTGAATTATAATGTCAGTCCAAATGCTTATGTATCGCTGGGAACAGAATTCAGTACAGAAAGAATGTACAGTTTACTGGATAAAGTAGACCAGTCGAAAGTGGATAATTACAGTAAGAAACTATACAACCATAGTAATTTCAATACTTTTCTGAAATTTGAACAGAACAATCTTAATAAAAGATATTTTACTACAAAAGGGAATCATCTTCAGGTGAGTACAAGATTTTATTACGGAGATCAGTATGAACTTTATGATCTCAATACGGTGCAGCCTCTTCTTTATCTGATTCTTAACCCGAAAGAATCTTATTATTCCGAGCCTAAAAACCTTGTTTCATTCACATTAAATGAGAATTTTTTCTATCCCATCACAAGAAGGCTGACGGTAAAAGCCAATGTGTTTTTGGGGGCAAGCTTCGGTGCTAAGAAAGAGGATCAGGTTCCGTATCTCTTCCTGAATCAAAAGTATAATCTGGGAGGAAGTGAATATAATTATGACCTGCTAAGCCCTGAATTCAATGGTCTTCGCCAGAAAGAGCTTCCTATGACTTCGGTTGCAAAGGCAGCGCTATCATTTCAGTACAGAATCATGAAAAAGCTTTACCTTACCCCTTCCTTCAGTTATGGAAAAGTGAGTGAAGAACTTTCTCCTTTTAATGACAGTTTCGATATGTTTGGGTATGGACTGAATCTTGGATATGAATCTCTTATTGGCCCTATCAGTCTGAATATTTCCAGAAACAGCCAGCTTGATTTTTCAAGGATTTATTTCAGTATCGGGTTCAAGTTTTAAAAAATAATTAAGAGTAATCCAGAAGGTATTAAAAATCCTTTTATCTAAACCGTCACTTTAGATAAAAGGATTTTTGTTTATTAAGATCAATTATTTATTCTGTTTTAATCTATTTTCTGGGAATCTCCGGTCTTGGCATTTTATAATAGCTTCCGGACATACTTTTTAAAAATGAAACAATAGCATCCATTTCCTGTTCATTTAAATCCAAAGGTTTTATCAGATGATCGGTTACCGGAAAATTAGGATCAGCTTTCTTTTCTTCGGGGGTAGGATTAATCATCTGCATGCCGCTGTTGTATAAGCTGACAACCCCATGCAGATCATCCATTAGTCCGTTATGCATCCATGGCGCGGTATAATCAAGATCTCTCAGAGAAGGAGTTTTAAATTTTCCTGTATCATCTGAGTTTTTGGTGATATGATACAGCCCAAGATCCTCATATTCCCTTTTGTAGTAGGTAAGTCCTATATTGTGGAAGGATTCATCTGTAAGATTTTTTCCATAGTGGCAGTTCATACATCTTGCTTTAGTCCGGAATAGATGCATTCCGTAAATTTCCTTGTCACTCATCGCTTTATAATCACCTTTCAGGAATTTATCCAGTTTGCTGGGTTGGCTTCTGATTGTTCTCTGGAAAGTTGCCAGAGCTTTTGCGATTTTGTCAAATGTAATTTTATCAGATTGATATGCTTCTTTAAACAGTTGCCTGTACTCTTTAAGTTTCGATAGTTTTCCGGCCAGCTTTTCCGGCTTCATATTCATCTCGTTATGAGCAGAAATAGGTCCTACAAGCTGTTCTTCCAATGTTTTAGCTCTTCCATCCCAGAAATAAGAATGACGGTCTGCAATATTATAAAGAGACTGTGTATTTCTTTTTCCCTGCAAATGGTCTGTTCCCAATGCTACTTCCTGGCCGTCTCCCCAACCCAGTTCAGGATTGTGGCAGCTACTGCAGGATACCTGGCTGGATGATGACAGTTTAGGATCAAAAAAGAGTTTTTTTCCCAGTATTACTTCAGGGAGTTCCTGTGTGTCATAATAGTTGGAATCCCAGTCTATAGCCTCAAATTCTCTCCAGTTCACTTCTGTATCCACTGTGGGTTTTGGCCAGAATTTTACAGGCTTTTTATATTGTTCTACCGTTTCTCCATAATCAACCCTGTACTTTTGAAAAGTATGCTGCATAAAGAAAAGGGAAATTCCCCCGAGAACTGCGACTAATTTAAGATCTGAAAATTTTATCATAATATGTTTAAAAAATACTTCCTATACTGACTGCCAATAAAGTATTGCTGCCAGTTTTAAAATTACTGTACATGATCTTGCCTCCTACAAAAGCATTTTTAACAACAGGAAAGCTGAAATGAAAATGAACATCAAGTTTTGCCTGCCAGAAATCTGAAGACTGAAAAGCATAGTTTTCCTGAAGCATACTATTGATGGCTGGTTTTACTGAATTATTGAACAGAGCATTCTTTTGATAAACATTGGTTGCTGAAAGCCCTGCTATTACAGAGAGTGTCTGTTGATGGTTGAAGGTTTTCAGCCATTGATAATCTGCTCCATACATAAGTTTACTTAATTCTATTCTTGATGCCGGACTGCTATATTTTTCTTTTTCCTGAATCCATCCAAAAAAGGGAATTAAAGACGATTTTGTTTTTTCATTGCCCATTTGGATGAGACCTTTAAAAATTATACTGTTGATCTTGTGATTGTATTTTTCCACACTTCCAATCTGGATATAATTTCTTGAGTTCTCATTCAGGAACAGGTTTTCAGTTCCTTTTCTTTCTGTGCTGTTTCCTTCAGCGGAAATTCCCCAGACTGTTTTTCCCGAGTTAAAGAATTTTCCGGCTGAAAAGGTAAATTGCTGTTCATTAATTTTTGAGGCATTGAGATCTGCATATTCAGTCAAGAGTTTATCAAGATTAAACTTTTTAATACCCATATTCAAGTACCAGTTTCTGCTGTCAGCTTCAAAAATTTGTAAACCTCCTCCATAAGACCAGCCTTCGTAATAAGCCTGGCGAAGTTTTCCGGAAAGCAGCTCATTATAATTTCCGAGCCCGCTCATATTATAGATCATAGGATATCCCTGATTGCTGACAAAGCTCAGATAATGTTTTTGAGTATATTTTTCAGCATTTGCATAGGCTCCAACTCTGAATTTCCCGAATACCAGTTTATCAGCTCCCATTGCCAAAGACAAATGAGCTGCTGTATTTTTCGGTCTAGGATCAATATCCCGATAGCTCAATGTTGCCTGATAGCTTCCTGTAATCCCCAAAGTATAGGTATTGATTTTTTTGGAATAGCCTCCTGAAAAACTATAGTTTTCAAATTTCATATCTCCGCCTACACTGTCCGCCGCTACATAAGGATAAATAAGGTCATAATCTGAATTTTCGTTCCATACCACCTGCTTATTTTTCCCCTGTGTATAGGAAGCATTGCCCCATACAGCTGTTTTATCATCAAGCTTCTGTAAGCTGTAAACTTCTGCGCCCCATAGGTTTTTACCTCTCCCTTTTTGTTGCAGCTGACTGGGAGTATTGCTTTTTTCAGTAAATACATTAAACGTTGTGATGCTGTGCTTCCTTGCTGCATTATAGCTGGCTGGATTGAGAGTAATACTGTTTTTAATAAGCCTTTTAAAGCTATATTCTTCGCGTACTTTCTCTATGATGGTATCATTGATCTGAGCATGCAGTTTTACACCTGAAAAGGTAATAAGCAGGATGGATATGGAAAGAAAATATTTCATTTTAATTAAATAAAGATGGCTTTACACCATGTTCAAAGTCTGTTGTGGAGTTGTTGGTATCTTTAAGAATATTTTTACCCTCCATTGTTTTCCCTGTTACTTTTCTGCGCACAGCTTTTCCGAAACGATTTTTATCACCGTCAAAAGTGGTTACGGAAGTCCATCCCATATCTAAAGAAGGGGAAGTTACCTGCCATTGGAATGAATCCTGTACGCTTAAATTAACAGCATCTGTGATCCATTCATTAGGGATTTTAACTGCGGTTCCGTCCATAGGATATACATCACCGTTGATGGTAAGGTTGTAGGTATACGTATAGGTATTTTGGGCAACTAATGCTTCATGAGTCATTCCCTGTGGCATACGTGCCAAGGCATAAGCATAATATCCTTGCGTATGAATCACCATTTTATCAAAAACATTCATCATTTTCGGAACGGCAGGATTGTCAATGTCATCAGAGTCTTCCTTGAAAATCTGGAAATTGGCATTGGAAAGATTAATGGATGAAGGATTAAAATTTTTATGATTAATGGCATCTTCAGCGATAATAATAGATTCTCCTGCTTTTACAGGATACATTGTTCCATTTCCCGGAATTCTGATGATAGCACCTGCAGATAGAGTAGTTGCCATGATATTCGGGCTGTAATCCTGTTTTTCATTGGTCATGAAGCTGGATTGTATCAGAAGCATACCATCTGCATACAACGTTTTATCTGTATTATTGGTGATTTTAAAATACTGGTCACCAAAGTACATCGCTCCCTGCGGGGTTTTGGTTCCGGTAAAGAAGATTTCTTCAAGAATAAGATCACTGCTGTTGCCAGATTTTAAGGCAAGTTCTAAAGTTTTACTGGTTTCACTGCCATTGATGACCATTCCGTTCTGTACGCCGGCAACTTTAGCTTCTACCGATCCGGAGTTGTCACCATATACTATGCTTCCTTCTGCAGTAATATTGTACGTTCCTGAAGGAAGAACAACCTGCAAAACGTTGGTATTTTTAAGTTCCTGAGTGATGGTAAACCCTGAATTTAACTCTTTGAAACTTATCGTAAGGTTTTTGTATTCTTTAACCTGAATATTTTCGGGAATTACTTTAAGTTCCAGTTTTAATGAAGTTTTTGCTTCAAGAGCTTCATTCGAATCTGAAGAACAGGCTGTAATAGCCATCACTGTACACAATATGAACAGTGTTTTTAATACATGTTTTAACATAATTTATTGAATTGAAATTGTTTATAAATTGAAATTGATTTCCATTCCGAAGTAAGGATCGTATGCTCCTTTTCTGTTAATGGTAAATCCATTGATATTGTAAGGGGTATAATAACTGAATAATCTGTTCGCAAACATGGAGACCACAACCGTTTTATTTCTGAAGCTTTTGGTGACTTTCAGATTGAGGTTCATTTCCATAGGTCTTCTGGAAGTGTTGTATAGATCCTCATTCTGTGCGATAATCAGGCTTTCCAGAATTGTTCCTTTTACAGAATCCGGGTTATAGGGGAGAACAGTACCATTCTGATCCACATAATGACTGGGAACTCCGTTCATAGAAAGTACTTTCCTCATAGAATACCATGAAAACTGGAATGAAGAAGAAAAAACAAGATCCAGACGTGGAATATAGGTATCCATCATCAGATTGGTATTCAAAACTTCATTCACCGAATTTGGTTCCATTCCTTCGTATAATCCAAGATAAGGATAAGGTCTTCCATTGATCAATAAGTTTCTTCCTCTGTATACGGGCTGACTGTTTCCATATTTTGTGCGGAACCAGGCTCCGTTTAAAGTAAACCGTGTGTTGATCACGGGGATTCGGTTGGAGGAATATTGAAATTCAACACCTTCTTTGTCTACTTTGCTTCCATTTCGTTGGGTGGCATAAAGAAAGTTTTCATTCACTGTCTGGTAAGGAAGGGTATTCACATCCGGCGGAGAAGTTATAGCCTCATGATTCAGTCCTGAAGTGTCATATTTTTTATACTGATACAAAGCATATTCATTCATGGAACGGAATGCATTGCGCATATTTTCCTTAAACACCGTAACAGACAGCTGATGTGCTCCCAGACTGAAATCAACTCTTGCTTCAAATTTTTCATTTACAGCAGGTTCTATGTCCGGGTTCTGAGGGTTGTAAATCAGGGTTTTATAATTAATTCTTCTGTAGTCAGGATTATTGTGAAAATAATTCAGCTGCTGGATATCTTTGTAAATAAGTTCAGGATACAGGAGATTAAGATCAGGGAAGAGACTCTGCTTACCATATCCTAATGTTAACGCTAAGGTTGCTTTTTTATCCATCCAATCAAAAGAGGGAAGCTCCCACTGGAAGTTAGCTCTTGGGTCTGCATATAATTTTCCGTTCATTTTGAAGTAGGAAGGCAGGTTCATCATTGTATTTCCTCTTAATCCCAGTGCCAGTATAAGGGTATGTTGGCCCGCATGTAATGAGTTTACAGATTCCAGAAACAATGCAGAAGTCATATAGGCCGGAATATCGTGGTAAGCCCGCGGTCTGAATGAGGCTTTGGGATCAATCGGTCTGTAGATATCAAATAACTGTCCTTTGCCCCAGTTTTTACTCATTTGCCAGTCAAATCCTGCATTAAACTCATGCGTTACCGATTTATAATTAATCTGGAAGTTATTAACCATTTTAACAAACAGATCGAGAGGTTTCCCGTCTACTGTATAATTTGAGATGTAACGGGGCTCAGGGTAGTAACCATCGTATTCTCCTTCGTGTGTGGATAAAGGAAAGGCCATTGCGTTTTCCAGCTGAATAAATTTGGTCTGCTTTATTTTGTCGAATCTTTGGTTGGCAGTTGCCTGAATTTCTGTTGAACGGTAAAATGACGGCTCATTTTTAGTGTAAGTGAATAAGTTGGAAAGACTCAAAAAGTGGTTATTCACCTCATAAGAATTGAGTTCAGACAAGTCTATATCAGGATCCGACTTTGAACCATCCAGTGAACCTGTATAACTAAGGTTGCTTTGCCACTTAGCAATTCCGTGATCCCATTTTTTCTCTTTTATGACAGCGAGATGAGCGGTTATCCTTTTATAGCTTTCAAGGCGGTCTCTTGGGTCGGTTTTTGCATTCAGATAGTCCAGGCCTGCATTGATTTTCAGGTCACTTTCTTTATTTTCAAAACCTTTACTCACTGCAAAAAGTTTACTGTAGCCGTCTGCTTTAAATCTGGCTTTCCACTGTGTATATCCGGATTTATTCGTGATTTTTACAATTCCTGAAGTCAGGTTTCCATAGATTACAGATGGGATTCCACGAAGAATCTCCACACTTTCAATCTGATCTGTAGAAATCGTTCGCATATCTACACCGCTGTTTATCGTAAGCCTTCGCTTGAGTCCGTTATTGGTTTTGTCTAAAAAATCATAAGAATACTGAAGATTGGCATTGGAATTTAAAGGAGCTCCATTAACCAAAAAAGTAGTTCCCATTGAGGACGTGTTGTAATCTGTACCAGGTCTTCCGGTTTCACGGAGGCTGATGCTATTGACCTGATTAAGAAGCGGATCGTTTGATCTTCCACCGGGAATAAGTTCCAGAAGATCAGAAAAGCTTGACGGCTGCAAATGCTGCATTGCCCGCTGGCTGATAATAGAGGAGGAGGTAAGTCCTTTCCCTTCTTTAGCAGTAATCACTACTTCTTCAATGGTATTGACTTTCTCCAGAAATGGCAGCGTGAAGGTCTCAGCCTTTGTCACAGATATTTTACCCGAATGTCCCAGAACCCCATTTTTCCATATTTCAACTTGATATTTTCCAGGAAAAAGAAGGATTGAGGCTGTTCCTTTTTCGTCAGTAGCTATTGAATAGGTATTTTTATGAGCGAAAATCTTGATTTCAGAACCTTTTTTTAAAGGCTGATCCTTGCTTTTTATTTCAAAATTGATTGGGAACTGTAGATTTTGGGACTTAACTGCTGTAATCGTAATGATAAAAATAAGAAAACTGAAAAATCGGAGCCTCAAAGGGAATCGGGAGTCATTATGTACCATCTGGCATTATTCTTTCGGCAAAAGTAGCAGGCTCAGTATAAGATTACTAATTTTATTTAGAATAATTTAAAATAAATGACAAGAATCATTTATGCTATTGTAAGAAGTTTTTTGCGAAAAATTAAAATTGGATAATGTAAAATGATTGTTAATAACGAATTACATAATTGTATGTTATTTTGAAACTGCTTTATCTCCAATTATTTTTTGTGGAGTTATCGGGATTGTATGATATAAAAAAGCACTTCATTGCTGAAGTGCTAAAAATTAACTTGAAATGAGATATAGAAGAGTGATTGATTTTACAGTTTTACTTTTTTATTAATGACTTTTCCATTGGAAAGCGTGATTTGTACCAGGTATACGCCAGGATCAAGATTTCTGGATTCAAATACCTGTTTATTAACTTCCTGCTGAATGATCAGAGTACCGGAAATACTATAGATGCTGATGTTTTTAATATCATTGCTGGATTTAGCTACAATTTGTTGCCTTTGAGTATAAATATCAGTACTGTTTTCCGGTGATAATGTACCTCCAACCGCTTTACTGAACTGAAGATTATAGTATGGGGTAACAACTTCAAATACATAATTTTTGTTTTCCATATCCTGAATGTTGATTCCTCCGGCTTCCTGATATTGTTTTTGAGAAATACTTTTGACAAGAGTTTTATTTTCATCAAAAATATTCACAGCAGTAAGTTCATCCTGATTTACTTTTAATTGTAAAACCGATGCATTCATAGATTGTACGATCTCGTTTTCAGCAACTTCTTTAGGAGTATTTTTGATGTATGGAATTATGGTATTTTCATTGTTTTCCGATACTTTAAGCAGATAGACTCCGTCTTTTAGACTTGATAAACTGCTGTAGTCACCAGCCATTCTGCTTTGTGCTTTTTCTTTATTGAAATCTGTAATTTCTACCAGCTGCATGGTTCCCAGCTCCGGTTTGATTTGCGAAGACAGGAAGGAAGGTTTTTCAGTGGTTGTTTCTACCGACTGTTTGCCGAAAATTGATCCTGCAATAGCCCACTCATTAAGAAGACCGCCGCTTCTCAGCGTATTGAACTTAGCATTGGAGGCTAATGTAAATGGCAGAATTCCCCCTACATGCCCGAGTGGCCCCCAGTAAAAAGAATCCAGTTTGTACTTATTCAGATCCCACCATGGATAATATCCACGTTGAACCTCAATGGTTTTAGAAGTATTTTCAGGCGGAATAGCAAGATCTATCGTAGAATGTCCTAATGTCATGGGAGTTTTATTGTACCAATCATACACATCCTTTGGTTTCATACAGAGTCTGAGCTTATTATTGGGATTATTGGTAACATCATTAACAAAGCTGGAGGTAAATAGTTTTCTCCATAAAAACGGGCCCCACAGAAGTCCGCCATTATCCTGAATAACATGGTAGTTGTACTTATCGAGATATTCCGCAGAAATAACTTCTGAAATGTCATTATTATAGGTTTTATATCCTGTATTGTTGCAGGTATGAAGAACATTGGCCAGGAATGAGGTAAATGGGTAAATATCCTTCTCCAAAACTCCTTTATTTAAAGTAACTCCGGAGAAATCATAAGGCCCGTCTCCCATATAGGCATATTTGAATTTGATATTATTGGGATTCGAAATACTTAATCTTTTTAATGTTGACATTGCAGCATGAGCGCCTTGGGAATATCCGGCTAAGAAATATTCATCATAACGTTTAATGTTCAGTTGTGCCAATACTTTATTTGCTGCCGTGATAAAATCAATGGTAGCTCCAGCTTCTGTGGCATAATCTACATAAGGCTGAGTTCCTTCTCCAGTACCCATCCCTACATAGTCGGGTGCCATTAAAATATATCCATTAAGTACGTAAGACAGCTCAACCACAAATCCAGCGGTTAAAGCTCCTTTAAAATTAGATGGTACATTATTTCTGCTGTCTGTGGTTCCATGATCTGACACAACTGTTGAGAGCTTGAAGGGTACATTTGGGTACATAAGCAATCCGGTGGCTTTTACCAGAACATTATTTTCGTTTTTGGTGTAATAGGTAATCTTATAACCTTTTAGGCCGATATTAAAACTATTGAGATAGTTGGAAAATTCCGGGGTATTCTGGTCTCCAAGATTATTGGCTATAAAATTGACGACTCCCTGTGGGGTTAAATCCAGTTTCTGTTCGGTACTTACAACATCACCAGCCTGCTGGGCAAAATAAAATGGTGCTGTAAGACTTAGTAAAAAAGTTGTGATTTTTTTCATATTGTTTGTTTTTGTCTGGTATTAAGGTAATAATTTCAATAAAACAACAAAAACTTTAGAGTATCAATAATTATTCAATGAATATCAATTCTCTGCAAAGTGAGTAAAATAAAAGAGTCTGACCATTGGCCAGACTCTTTATTTCTATTTTTATCTTTTTTAGAAAGCGTTGATTCCTGTAATATCTAAACCAGTGATCAGTAAATGAACATCATGTGTTCCCTCGTAAGTAATCACAGACTCCAGGTTAGCAGCGTGTCTCATCATCGGGAATTCACCCATGATTCCCATACCGCCAAGAATCTGTCTTGATTCTCTGGCAATTTCAATAGCCATGTGTACGTTGTTACGTTTAGCCATAGAAATCTGAGCCGGAGTTGCCTTGTGAGCATTCTTAAGATTTCCTAACTGAAGGCATAATAACTGAGCTTTTGTAATCTCTGTTAAGAATTCAGCCAGTTTTTTCTGCTGAAGCTGGTAAGAACCGATTGGTTTCCCAAACTGTTTTCTTTCTTTAGAGTATTGAACAGCAGTACAGTGGCAGTCAATAGCAGCACCAATTACACCCCATGAAATTCCGTATCTCGCAGAATTCAGACAAGATAAAGGTCCTTTCAGCCCGGTTACTCCCGGAAGAAGGTTTTCTTTCGGTACTTTTACATTATTGAATACCAGTTCTCCGGTTTTGGAAGCTCTTAAGCTCCATTTATTGTGAGTTTCAGGAGTGGTGAAACCTTCCATTCCTCTTTCAACGATTAATCCCTGTACTTTTCCTTCCTCATTTTTTGCCCATACCACAGCGATATCGCATAGAGGAGAGTTGGTGATCCACATTTTAGCCCCATTTAAAAGATAATGGTCGCCCATATCTTTAAAATACGTTTCCATAGAACCTGGATCAGAACCGTGGTTGGGCTCTGTTAATCCAAAAGACCCGATCATTTCTCCGGCAGCAAGCTTAGGAAGATATTTCATTTTCTGTTCCTCAGAACCGAATTCATTGATAGGAAACATCACCAATGAGCTCTGTACCGAAGCAGCAGAACGTACTGCAGAATCTCCTCTTTCCAATTCCTGCATAATCAGACCATAAGAAATCTGGTCTAATCCTGAACCGCCATACTGAACCGGGATATAAGGTCCCAGCGCTCCGATTTTCCCCAATTCTCTCATAAGATTAGGGATATCTGTATGATTTTGAGCGGCCTGATCTATCTGCGGCATTACAAAACTTTCAACCCAGTCTCTTACAGATTGGCGGATTAGTTTGTGTTCTTCGGTAAGTAAAGCATCAATTCCATAATAATCAGGGATGCTTGTAAGAGGATAATATGACATGATTTTTTGATTTGGTTAAAAGTAACATTTTTCGTGGTGTCTTGAAAATTTTTTTGAAAACTTATATTTCAGTTGGTTTTCAGACAGATAATGCTCTTTTTCTTTGTTTATAAGATAAATTCTTTATTTTATGACCCCTCATCATTCGAGATAGGATACTGATTGGTAGAGTTGTGAACCTCACTTTTAAATTTATACAGATAAGGGGCTTTATTCGCTGAACCGTCATACAGTTTTTCCATTCTGTCCAGAATATTTAAACTTAGAATTTTTCGCTGAAAATTATTTCTTCTGAATTTCTGTCCTAAAATAGTTTCATAAAGAGCCTGAAGGTCCTTCATTGTAAATTTTTCAGGAAGCAGGTTACTTGCTGCAACCTCTGTATTGATATTCATTCTCAGATATTCAAGACCTGTCTCTATAATTCTGTCATGGTCGAATGCCATTTTAGGAAGATTGTTTACTTCAAACCATTCGCAGCTTTCATTGAAAGCATCAGGGAAAGTGTCAGTTAGTGAAAAATCGATAAGGCTGCAGTATCCTACTGTAACGAACCGCTGGAAAATCCAGTGATCTTCAGGAACGGTTATTCCTTTATTTTTAAGGAGAATCTGATGAACGTTGTTCTCTGTACGGTCTATCCTTCCAAAGGTGTGAAACTGTTTTAAAAATAATCCTTTCAGATGGGTTCTTTCAAACAAAACCCTTTCAGCAGCTTCTCTAAGGTCTTCATCATTGAAAACAAAACCACCAGGAAGTGACCATAGATCCAGATCATGATATTTTAAAAGCAGAACTTTCAGAATGTTATTATGAAAGCCGAATATGGTGCAGTCTACAGAAATATGTGCTACGAAATCTTTTGTGTCAATGAGTTCCCGTAGCGTTTCTTTACTTTTTGTGTCTTTGATTTTCATGGCAGTAAAAATAAAACTATTTTCTATTTGTGAAAGTAAAATATATAAAACTAATCACAAAAAGCAGAATTACAGAAGATAAGATGTATAATGGATAATAATTCAACAATTGCTTTTCAAACAAAACAGCCATAATAATAGAGCTTACAGAGCTACCCAGAGAAGAAAAAATAACAATAAGAGAGGTGAAAAGATTAATTTTATCTTTATCCACCTGTGCAATCATTCTTGAGTTGATCACAGGATAGAGGGGTGAAAGGAATAATCCAATAACCGGAAATAAAAAAAGTAAGAATCTGGAATCTTCAGAATCAAAATATTGTATCCCCAGTATAATGACCAGTAAGGTGACAATAAGAGTCATACAAGTAATATAATATCTGGGTAATGAAAACCTTTTGATAATATTGGCAGTAACCGTTCGCCCGGCATATGAAAAAATGGATAGAAAAGAAGTGGCCTGAAGCGCAAAAAATGAATTGACTTTCAGATGGTTTTTATAAAAAGAAGGAAGCCATGAATTGAATCCTTGCTCTACGAAGACGATAAAAAAGACTACTCCTAAAAACAAAGCTACTGTAGGGGTGGTAAACCCTGACAGTTCTGAGAGAATACTTTTGCTTTCCATAGGCCTGGACTCTACTATTTCTATCTTCGAAAGCAGAAAAATAGTCAATACAGATAATAAAGCAATCAGCAAGAAACCAAACTTCCAGAATTCTGAATACTGGCTGGAAATCACCCATCCAAAACCTGTATTTACTACGAAAATTCCGATCATAAAAGAGGCTTCTACATTATTCATGGTCTTTGCCAGAGATTTTTCATCCGAAATATTATTCCTGATAATTCCGAAAACACAGATCTTGCCAATAGCGAAACAGGCTCCTATAATAGCAAACCACAATTTATAAAACCAGAAAACTTTTACAAAAGGAAGAAGGCAGGAACAGAATCCAACAATAGCCAGGGCCAGAATCAATGCTTTTTTAGGTCCGGTTTTATTGATAAAGCTCACGGCAAAAAGCGAAATAAAAGCAATGGGTAAATCTTTAAAAGATTCTAAAAGCCCCAGTTCCCCATAGGTGATTTTCTCTTCTGACAACTGCAGAATCACCAATCCCATACAGTTTAAAACCATTGAAAAAATGAGAAAGGTAAGTTTTAGTGGAAGAGAAATTTTGGATGGCTTGACGATCATTTTGGGAGATAACTTTATTAATTTTTTATGAAATTTTATGAAATATTGATGCGAAGATAGGGCTTCTAACCCTGAAAAATAAAAGAAAAATTAAAATATTTATGAATAGAATGTTAATTAATTAAAAAAAAATATATTTTTATTGTCTCAATTTGAGAATTAAACAATAACTGTATATGAATGTAAGAATATCAAGAAGCGTAGGAGTGGTTGCCGTCCTCTATTTTACGGCCAACTTCAGTGCCCAGACCAGCAAGGCGAAGGACACACTTGCGAAAGAAAACAAAATAGACGAAGTGGTAGTCATTGGGTACGGTACTCAGAAAAAGAGTAATGTAACAGGAGCTATAGCGAGTATTAAAGCCAGTGACATAGAAAACATTCCATCTGGTAAGCCGGAACAGGTTTTACAGGGAAGAGCAGCCGGTGTTTCTGTTGTTACGAATTCAGGACAACCTGGAGCTGCTGCCACCGTGCGTGTAAGAGGTATTACCAGTTTTGGAGCGGGAAGTAACAGTCCTTTGTGGGTGGTAGACGGTATTGTTGTAGATAATATCGGATGGCTTAACCAATCGGATATAGAAAGTATAGAAGTTTTAAAAGATGGAGCTTCATCTGCAATCTACGGAGTCTCTGCGGCAAAAGGAGTAATATTGGTTACTACTAAAAAAGGTAAAAAAGGAAAACTGACTCTTTCGTATAATGGATTCTATGGTTTTTCCAATGCTTCTAAAAAACTGGATCTCTTAGATGCCACACAATATGCAAAAATTATCAATGAAGGTTTTGTCAATGATGGACAAGCTCCCAGATTTGCCAATCCTGAATCATTTGGAAAAGGAACCAACTGGCAGGATGCTATTTTCGGGACAGGTGAAAAATCGTCTCATGAAGTGAGCATTACAGGAGGTAATGAGAAATCAACCTACTATACATCATTCGGATATTTTGATCAGTCTGGTATCGTAATGAGTGATATTTCCAATTATAAGAGAATCAATGCCAGATTTAATTCAACCCATAAAGTTACAGACTACCTGACGATAGGTCAAACCTTTGCTTATACCCATGTGAAGTCTCAGGGGATAAGCGCGAATGAAGAATTTGGAGGACCGTTGGCTTCAGCAGTTAACCTGGACCCTATCACTCCGGTTGTCGTGACAGATTGGTCAATGGTAGATTCGAACGGTTATAGCAATCCTTATATCATCCGGGATTCTGAGGGACGTCCTTACGGAATTTCCCCATATGTAAATAACGAAATGACCAATCCACAGGCTTTCCGTCACATACAACAAGGCAATTATAACTGGTCTGATGATTTTGTGGGGAATGTTTTTGCAGAACTCAAGTTTCTTGATCATTTTACATTCAAAACAAGTTTAAATGGTAAGAAATCCTATTGGGGAAGCCGCTCCTTTACACCGAAATATTATTTAAGTCCAAATTTTAACAATACCGGTTTTAACAGTTTGAATAAGGTGGATGAAAATAAGTTCGAATGGAGCATGGAAAATACATTGACCTATCAGAATAAGTTTGGTGATCACAACATCAATATTATGGTTGGGCAGGGTGTTTACCGATACAACATTGCGGGAGGTGCCAGTTTGACTTACAGTAATCTTCCTATTGATAACTGGCAGGATGCTTCCTTCAACTTTGATATTCCCAGGGAAAATATCACAGCAAAAGGGTGGGACGGTATCGAGACCCGTAAAGCATCTTATTTTGGTAGAATCATTTATGATTACGCAGATAAATATTTATTTACAGGAACGATCCGTAGAGATGGTTCTTCAAAATTTGCTACCAATCAGCATTGGGGAACTTTCCCATCTATGTCACTGGGATGGAATGTTCATAAAGAAAACTTCTGGCCGGAGAACAATGTCGTTAATAACTTAAAATTAAGAGGAGGTTACGGAGTGTTAGGGAATGACGAAATGGATAACTTCAGATTTGCAAGTTTCATGGTTTCCGGTAGTAATTATACCAACTCCAGTAATAATATTATCATTGGATATGCGAAAAGTACCCTGGAAAACCCTAATCTGAAATGGGAACAGACCAGCCAGCTGAATATTGCTGCAGATCTGAAATTGTTCAACAACTTTACCTTAACAGCAGACTGGTACAAAAAGAAAACTACTGATATTCTCAGACAAATTAATATTCCCGGTTATGTAGGAGTTCCTGTTTCACCGTGGGCAAATGTAGGAGATATGGAAAACTCAGGTGTTGAACTTGAATTAGGCTACAAGAAAAATTGGGATGATTTCAGCATTTCAGTTAACGGTAACTTTGCAACCATAAAAAACAAAGTACTTAGACTAGAGGATGATATTGAATACTTCAACCTGGCTTCTTTCCAGACCATGGGAGCGGTATCCAGAGTAGCAGTAGGGCAGCCCTATGGATCATTTTATGGTCAGACCTATAGTGGAGTTTTCCAGAATCAGGCACAAATTGACAATTACGTAAATGCCAATGGTGTTAAATTATTACCGGATGCAAAACCTGGGGACTTTATCTGGCAGGATAATAATGGAGACGGTAAAATTGATGACAATGATAAAGTAAACTTAGGAAGCTCTATACCAAAATATACTTTTGGACTTACCGTGAATATGAGCTATAAGAATTTTGATCTGATGATGTTTGCACAAGGACAGGCTGGTAACAAGATTTTTCAGGGGTTAAGAAGATTAGATATTCCTGATGCGAATTACCAGACAAGAATCTTGGACAGATGGACAGGTGAAGGATCTACCAATGACAATCCAAGACTTACCCGTAATGATTCTAACCACAACTATTCATGGATGTCTAACTACTACCTTCAGAAAGGAGATTATGTGCGTCTGAAAATTGTTCAGTTAGGGTATACCATTCCAAAGGATGTTACCCAACGTTTTGGAATGAGTAAAGTAAGACTGTATATCACGGGAGAAAACCTGCTTACTTTCACAAAGTATACAGGATATGACCCTGAAATTGCAGGCAGAAATAATTCTGAGCAGGACATTATCGGTGTAGACAGAGCTTACTATCCACAAGCCAGAACATTCCTTATAGGAGCTAATATTCAATTTTAATGACCAATAAAATGAAAAATAATAATTTAATATATAAAGGACTTGCCGTAGCGTTGCTGACAGGTCTGAGTTTTACCAATATCGGTTGTAGTGATTCCTATCTGGATGATGTAAAGAATTCAGGATCTTTTAATACAGATTTGTATTTTCAGAATGAGCAGCAGTCTTTCAGTGCATTGATTTCCGTATATGATCCTTTAAGAAAGTATTCGGCTGGATTTGAAAATACCGTTACTTTCTTTAATGCAGGGTCTGATGATTTTTATTCCGGCGGGGGAAATTCCAATGACGGAGCGGGTATCCAGGGAATGAACAACTATATGATCAATCCCAATACAATGCCAGCCAGCTATTGGAGGGATTACTATCAGGGAGTTGCCCGTGCTAATCTTTTGATAGAAAGAGTTCCCGGGGCAAATATGAATGAGGATCTTAAAAAAAGATATATTGCAGAAGCTAAAGTTCTTCGTTCTTTATATTATTTTGAATTACTAAGAATGTTTGGAAATATTCCTTTGATTCTTAATACCATAAAGTTTGATGATAATTATTGGAACGTTCCACAGGCCAAGCCAAGTGATGTTTATACACAGATAGAAAGCGATATTGTTGCTGCTATTCCAGACCTTATGATGACGCCGAGTATCAGTGATAAAGGGAGAATCACGCAGGGAACAGCCAGAGCTATATTAGGTAAAATTTATCTTTATGATAAAAAAATGCCCCAGGCCGCCGCACAATTTGCTGAAGTAAATGGTACGCCAGGAGGAACCAGCCAGTATGGCTACAAACTTGTGGCAAATTATGCTGATTTATTTAAAGTTGCCTTGGAAACTGACCAGGATCCAAATAAATATAAATTCTTATCAGAATCTATCCTTGAAGTAATGCATACCAATAAAGGAAGCTCTGACTGGGGATTCTGGGGGCAGGGAAAAGACGAAGGAAACTCTATCAATGTGATGGTAGGACCTCGTTCTTATTCATTAAAAAATATTCCAAATAATAATGCTCCGGATATTTATTCCGGTTGGGCATTTAATACTGTGACAGAGAATTATGTCAATTTTATGCAGGGAGATCCAAGACTGGACGTTACCGTTTTCAATGCAAAAAAATTGGTGACAGAAGGTAAGGTTACTTATGCTCCTGCTTTTGCAGATACTGGATATTTTCTTAATAAATATTTACCTACCAATGCTTTAAAAACATCACTTCCAGGGCCTCCCGAGCTTAATTTCAGACAGAATTATATTGCAATAAGATTAGCAGATACTTATCTGATGGAAGCTGAAGCATTAGGAGCTTCAGGAGCAAGAGCTCAGGCTTTGTTAGATGCAGTAAGAGCAAGAGTTGGCTTATCATCAGTTCCTGTTTCTTTACAGGCTGTTAAAGATGAAAGAAGAAGAGAGCTTGCAGGAGAAGGACACAGATGGTTTGACCTTGTCAGATGGGGTGATGCTCCTTCTAAGCTTGCCTTCAAAGGATTTAAAGCCAATAAAAATGAAATTCTTCCAATTCCTTTCAATGAATTGCCGAATACAGCTTTAAAACAAAATCCTGGATACTAACACATGAAGTTTCACAACTTATATAGTTTCTTTAGAGGTGCCGCACTACTTAGTGGTGTGGCCCTTTTTCCTTTATCCTGTACATCACTTGCATCCCATAAAGGAAATGAAGTACAGTACTGGCTGACAAAAGGTGATGAAAGCGTAAAATTACAGCAGCAGACTCCGGTTAAATTTGTAAATACTTCCAACAGCTTTCAGAATATTGAAATTGATGACTCTCAAAAGTTTCAATATGTTGATGGCTTTGGATATACATTAACAGGAGGAAGTGTTGAGGTAATCAACCGATTGTCATCTGCCAAAAGAAAAGCATTGCTTCACGAACTTTTCGGGAATGACAAAAATTCAATTTCCATCAGCTATTTAAGATTGAGTATAGGCGCTTCAGATCTTGATGGTGAAGTTTTTTCTTACGATGATCTGCCTGAAGGACAGACTGATTCTTCTCTTTCAAATTTCAGTCTTGCAAAAGATAAAGCGTTAATTGCTATGTTGAAAGAGATTCTGATGATCAATCCTTCCATTAAAATCATTGCTGCCCCGTGGTCTGCTCCGGTTTGGATGAAAGACAACGGCAAATCAAAAGGAGGAAGTCTGAAACCTGAATTCTACGGAACATATGCGCAATATTTTGTAAAATACATTCAGGGAATGAAAAAAGAAGGCATCACCATTGATGCTGTAACGCCTCAGAATGAACCACTCCATCCGGGAAATAATCCTAGTCTGTATATGCCGTCTGAGCAGCAGGGGAATTTTATCAAAAATCATCTGGGGCCAGCTTTTAAAACCAATGGAATTACCACTAAAATTGTGGTGTACGATCATAACTGCAACAAACCTGAATATGCTATTGATATTTTAAAAGATTCTGAAGCAAATAAATATATAGACGGATCTGCTTTTCATTTGTACGAAGGAGATATTTCTGCTCTAAGTACCGTACATAATGCTTTTCCAGACAAAAATCTATACTTTACCGAACAATGGACAGGTTCAAAAGGAACCTTTACTGAAGACCTGAACTGGCATTCGAAAAATGTAATCATCGGCTCGATGAGAAACTGGAGTAAAATTGCGCTGGAATGGAACCTTGCCAACGATCCGAAATTTGCTCCCCATACAGAAGGTGGATGCACGGAATGTAAAGGAGCAGTTACTGTTTCTGACAGTGAAAATTTTACAAGAAATGTTGCCTATTATATTATAGCCCACGCTTCAAAATTTGTTCCTGCCGGATCTCAGCGTATCACTTCTACACAGACTGATAAATTGTCTACTGTTGCTTTTAAGACTCAATTTGGGAAAATAGTGTTAATTGTGCAGAACGATAATGAAGCAGATGAAAATTTTAATATTAAATTTGCCGGTAAAACCGCTGCTGTAACAATTTCTGGACGTTCTACAGCAACTTATATTTTTTAATTTGATACTATGAAAAGAGTGTATTTCTTACTGGCATTTTCTGCTTTTGGACTGAATGCCTACGGACAAAAGACAACTGATCAGAAAGTAGCAGAGCTGCTGTCTAAAATGACCCTGGAAGAAAAAGTAGGGCAAATGGTTCAGTACAGCGGGTTTGAATACGCTACAGGGCCTCAGCATTCCAATTCAGCTGCTGTTTTGGAAGAAATAAAAAAAGGAAAAGTGGGTTCAATGCTGAACGTTGCAGGGTCAGAAGAAACCAGAGTATTTCAGAAACTGGCGATGCAGTCGAGACTGAAAATTCCTTTATTGTTCGGGCAGGATGTTATTCATGGTTACCGTACCACATTCCCTGTGAACCTGGGACAGGCAGCAAGCTGGGATCTTGGAATGATAGAAAAATCAGAAAGAATAGCCGCTACAGAAGCTGCCGCTTACGGTATTCACTGGACGTTTGCTCCAATGGTGGATATCGCCAGAGATCCGAGATGGGGAAGAGTAATGGAAGGTTCCGGAGAAGATACCTATCTGGGAACAAAAATCGGACTGGCAAGAATCAAAGGATTCCAAGGCAGAGGTTTGGGAAGTCTTGATGCTGTGATGGCCTGTGCAAAACACTTTGCAGCCTATGGAGCAGCTGTGGGCGGAAGAGATTATAATTCCGTAGATATGAGTCTCAGACAGCTGAATGAAACGTATCTTCCACCATTCAAAGCTGTGGCAGAAGCAGGTGTTGCTACTTTCATGAATTCCTTCAATGATATTAACGGAATTCCGGCTACTGCTAATAAATATATCCAGAGAAACCTTTTAAAAGGAAAATGGAATTATAAAGGTTTTGTGGTTTCAGACTGGGGAAGTATTGGGGAAATGGTTCCACACGGTTATGCCAAAGATGCCAGCGAAGCGGCAGAAAGAGCTATACAAGGCGGAAGTGATATGGATATGGAAAGCCGTGTTTATATGGCAGAGTTGCCAAAACTGGTGAAAGAAGGAAAAGTAGATCCCAAACTGGTAGATGACGCAACAGGACGAATTTTAACAAAGAAATTCGAAATGGGACTTTTCGATGATCCTTACAGATTCAGTAATGAGAAAAGACAAAAAGAACAGACCGATAATCAGGATAACAGAAAATTCGGAAGAGAATTCGGATCAAAAAGTATTGTTCTTCTTAAAAATCAGGGAAATATTCTTCCACTTTCCAAAACAGTAAAAACGGTGGCTCTGATTGGTCCTTTCGGTAAAGAGACTGTAGCGAACCACGGTTTCTGGTCTATTGCTTTCAAAGATGATAACCAAAGAATCGTTTCACAATTCGATGGAATTAAAAATCAACTGGATAAAAATGCCACTTTATTATATGCTAAAGGCTGTAATGTTGATGATCAGGATAAAAGTCAGTTTGCAGAAGCAATAGAAACGGCAAAAAAATCAGATGTTGTCATTATGACATTGGGAGAAGGCCATGCGATGAGTGGAGAGGCGAAAAGTAGAAGCAATATCGGATTTACAGGAGTTCAGGAAGATTTACTGAAAGAAATTGCCAAAACAGGTAAGCCGATTATTCTGATGATTAATGCCGGAAGACCTTTGATTTTCAACTGGGCATCAGACAATATTCCTGCCATTATGTACACATGGTGGCTGGGAACAGAAGCTGGAAATTCTATTGCAGATGTTCTGTTTGGTACTGTAAATCCTGGTGGGAAACTTCCCATGAGTTTTCCGAGAACAGAAGGCCAGATTCCTGTGTACTACAATCATTACAATACGGGAAGACCAGCCAAAAATAATACGGACAGAAACTATGTTTCAGCCTATATAGACCTTGATAATGATCCGAAATATCCGTTTGGATATGGCCTAAGCTATACTGATTTTACCTATTCTGATATCGTTTTAAATTCTGCAGCCCTTACAGGAAATCAGACCCTGAACATCAGTGTTACTGTTTCCAATACGGGAAAATATGATGGGGAAGAGGTTGTACAGCTTTATATCAGAGATCTTTTCGGAAAAGTAGTGAGACCCGTAAAAGAGCTGAAAGGCTTCCAGAAAGTATTCATCAAAAAAGGAGAAAGCAAAAAAGTAGATTTTAAACTGACACCGGAAGATCTGAAATTCTTTGATGACGATTTGAATTTTGACTGGGAAGGTGGAGCGTTTGATATTATGGTGGGAACCAATTCTCAACATGTGCAGACCAAAAGAATCAACTGGACGAAATAAATTCAATTCAATTCAATTCAATTCAATTCAATTGGAGTGGGTTTTAATCCGCTCATTAAAACGTCAAAAATGGCTTTAGCCAAAACTTAAAACCTGATATATATGAATCTCAAAGCTAAAAATCTCATCAGAATTTGTGCAGCTGGAGCTTTCTTCCTTTCTGTTCTCAACTGTGCCTCACACAAACCTGATTCCCGCAGGACATTGATTTGGAGTGATGAATTTAATGGCAAAGGGCTTCCGGATTCATTAAAATGGAATTATGATACCGGAGGAAGCGGTTTCGGAAATGAAGAAGCACAGTTTTATACCAAAAACAGGCTTGAGAATGCCAGAATGGAAAAAGGAAACCTCATCATTGAGGCTAAAAAAGAAAATTGGGAAAATAATAAATACACTTCTGCAAGGCTTTTAACCAAAGGGAAATTTGCTTTCCAATATGGATCAATTGAAGTCAGGGCGAAACTTCCTAAAGGTCGGGGAACCTGGCCGGCAATCTGGATGATGAGTGAGAACATGAAGAAATGGCCGGATGATGGTGAGCTGGATATCATGGAACATGTGGGGTATAACCAGGGATATATCCATGCTTCTGTGCATACTAAAAAATATAATCATATCCAGGGAACACAAAAGACCGATACCCTGTTTGTAAAAGATGCCAGCGAAAAGTTTCATGTCTATAAAGCAGACTGGACACCGGAAAAGATAGAGGTTTATATCGATGACCATAAATTTTTCACCTATGAAAATAAAGAGAAAAATAATGAAGCATGGCCTTTTGACAGACCTTACTTTATCATTTTAAACCTTGCCGTAGGAGGATTCTGGGGTGGAAAAGAAGGCATTGATGATGCTGTCTTTCCGCAGAAGTATTATATAGATTATGTAAGAGTCTATCAAAATAAATAATGAAAATGAGGATCAGATAGATCCGGAAACAGAAAAAATCATGAGAAAACTAATTGTAAGTTGTTTTGTAGTGGGCGTTGTTATCAATGTTAATGCTCAGAATTATTGGAATAAAAATGCAGGAAAAACAGCTAAAGTAATCCTTACCAACTCGAAAGCAAATGAGAAGATGGCGGATAAAGGAGCCGTCAAATTTGAGCAGTTCGGGCAGCCTAAAGAAACGGATGCCTGTATTTTTGTGGCGCCCAATTTTAAATATCAGAAACTGATAGGAATAGGAGGTGCTATTACAGATGCTTCAGCAGAGACTTTTTATAAGATGCCAAAGAATAAGCAAAAGGAAATTCTTGATGCCTATTTTGGGAAAAACGGATTGGGATATACCGTTGTTCGTACCAATATGAATTCCTGTGACTTTTCCAGTGATTCATATACCTATGTAGAGGATAATGATACTTCTCTGAAGACTTTTAATATTGCTCACGATGAGAAATATAAAATTCCAATGATCAAAGAAGCTCAAAAGGCTATAGGAAATAATTTTACGTTTTATTTCTCCCCATGGAGCCCGCCAGCCTGGATGAAATCAAATAAAAGTTTGTATAAAGGGGGAAGATTGGAAAATCAGTACTATCAAACGTGGGCAGATTATTATATCAAATTCATTAAAGAATATGAAAAGAGAGGGATCAATATCTGGGGTTTAACCGTTCAGAACGAGCCTATGGCTACCCAAAGCTGGGAATCTTGCATCTATACCGCTGAAGAAGAAGGAGAATTTCTGAAAAACAATCTCGGACCAACCCTTTGGAAAAACGGATATAAAGATAAAAAAGTAATGATCTGGGATCATAACAGAGATCTTATCTACCAAAGAGCAACCACCACATTAAGCGATCCTGAAACATCAAAATATGCACATGGTATCGGTTATCACTGGTATGAAACATGGAACAATAAAACCCAGCTTTTTGACAATTTAGCGGAAACCCACAGAGCCTTCCCGGATAAATTCCTTGCCTTTACTGAAGGATGCAAAGAACAATTCAATATGGATAAAATCTACGATGTAAGCCTGGGAGAACTCTACAGCAAAAATATGCTGAATGATTTCAACAAAGGAAATGCATTATGGACCGACTGGAATATTCTGTTGGATGAAACCGGCGGACCTAATCACAAAGGAAATTTCTGCTTTGCCCCGATTATTGCAGGCACCAAAACCGGTGAAGTTTTCTATACCTATGAGTACTATTATATAGGACACGTCTCAAAATATATCAAACCGAATGCCCAGAGAATCGGAAGTTCTTCCAACAGAGCAGCCCTGACCTCTTCTGCATTTATGAACGAAAACGGACAGCTGGTAACCGTTATTATGAACGACTCAGACAATGATATCGAAACCAATCTATGGATAGAAGGAAAAGCAGCAAAATTGAATGCACCTGCGCATTCTATTCAGACTGTTATTTTATAATTTCATATTAATATTATTTTTGACGAATCCGGCGGCCTCGAAGAGGCCGCCGGATTTATTTGTGAACGATGATAAAAACAGAAAACCCATGAAATCTTTTCATGGGTTTTATTTATTGTAAACGAAACTGTAGCTCGTTATTTTTTAGATGAATTATTCAGCATCATACTTGCTGATTACTTTCTGAGTAACCCCTGAACTGCTGAAACCACCATCATGGAAAAGATTCTGCATCGTTACTTTCTTCGTAAGATCAGAGAATAATGTTACACAATAGTCTGCACATTCAAGAGCCGTAGCATTTCCTAGTGGAGACATATCTTCTGCATATCCAAGGAATCCTCCGAAACCTTTCACTCCGCTACCGGCAGTTGTCATGGTAGGAGACTGAGAAACTGTATTAACACGTACTTTTCTTTCACCCCAATAGTTTCCGAAAGTTCTTGCAATACTTTCCAGATAAGCTTTATTATCAGACATATCATTATAGTCCGGGAATGTTCTTTGAGCAGCAATATAAGTAAGTGCCAAAATACTTCCCCATTCATTCATACAGTCTTTTTCCCAAGCCACACGCATTACTTTATGGAAAGAAACAGCGGAAATATCCCAGCCTTTTTCCAACCAGTCGTAGTTCATTTCTGTATAATGTTTTCCTTTTCTTACGTTGATAGACATTCCGATAGAATGAAGGATAAAGTCGATTTTTCCAAATTTTGCAACAGCGGCATCAAAAAGTTTTTCAAGATCTTCTATAGAAGTTGCATCAGCACCTATTACTTCAGAACCTGTTTTTTCTGCTAAACCATTAAGTTCCCCCATTCTCAAAGCAATAGGAGCATTGGATAAGATAAATTCAGCACCTTCTTCATGACATCTTTCAGCAACTTTCCATGCGATAGATTGTTCATTAAGGGCTCCAAAAATAATTCCCTTTTTGCCTTTAAGTAAACCGTATGACATAATTTTTTAATGTTTATTATAATACAAATGTAACAATAATTGTGCTTATGGCATAATAAAAAATGGAGCCTTATCAATTTAAGACTCCATTTTATTGAAAATATTTATATGACTGAAATACTAATTGGTTTTCTTATTCCATTCTGCCTTTACATCCTCTGCCGCATCTTTGGTTTTTTCCCATGCTTCATCTGCTTTATCTTTGATATCCTCCCAAGCATCGGATACATTAGCTTTTACCCTATCTAGCCAGTCTTCCTGGCTGGCTTCCTGATCATTATCCCTTTTCTCATTAATATAATCTTTAGCCTTGTCTGCCAATTCATTGATTTTCCATTTGGCTTTGTCCGTTGCATTTTGTAAAGAATTTTCTACATTGTTTACTGCATTTTCCGCTTTGTTGTACTCTGAATTGTTCATAATAGTATAAATTTTAGTTTGGTATCAGTAATTAAACAATAACCATTCCTAAAACTAAACCTCTCTGTTAAACTTTTCATAATCTTTTGTTGTCTTTTTCAAAATCAGTAGTAACTTTAACTAGCAAAAATTGATAGCTATGGAAAAAATACGTTGTGGCTGGTGTGAAAAAGATGATCTCTACCGAAAGTATCATGATGAAGAGTGGGGAAGACCTGTTTACGATGATGAGACTATATTTGAGTTTCTGATTCTGGAGAGTTTTCAGGCCGGGCTGAGCTGGTATACTATTTTATCTAAAAGAGAAAACTTCAGAAAAGCTTTTGATCATTTTGATTATAGAAAAGTAGCAGCGTATTCGGACGAAAAGATTGAAGAATTGATGAATAATTCCGGAATTATCAGAAACAGGCTTAAAATTCTTTCAGCTGTCACCAATGCTCAGAAATTTATAGAAGTTCAGAAGGAATTTGGAAGTTTCTCCAAATATATCTGGGGCTTTATAGATGGAAAACCCATTGACAACAGTCCCGAAACATTATCTGTTGTTCCTGCCACTACAGAAATTTCGGATCTTATATCCAAAGAACTTAAAAAGAGAGGTTTTAAATTCGTAGGTTCTACAGTAATTTATGCCCATATGCAGGCTACCGGAATGATCAATGATCACTTAAAAAACTGCTTTACCAGAAAAATTTAGTTAGCTTTTATTCAAAATTTAGTGAAGTTTATTGTCAATTATACAATGTAAAGAATTAAACACAAAATGGGAGATATCTGCAAAGTCTAATGGATGTTACTTTTGGTAAATGATTGATATTAAACATTTTTCATTGTTTCGTGAGTAAGTTTTGTATTATTCACTTTGTTGTGTTTTTAATTATGATATTTTCAGTATAATTGTTATTTTGTTGAAAATTTGTATATTTGCAACTGCAAAAAATGCAAGTAATGCAAAAAGACTATAAACATCAATATACACTTCTCTTATTCTTTATAAGTATTTTCACATTTGCTCAGGTTGGGATTGGTTTACCGAATCCGGACCCTTCTGCGATGCTTCATATTAACGCCAATAATAAAGGGGTACTCCTTCCAAGTATTGCGCTTACCACTACAACAGATAATATTACAGTACCTTCTCCGGCAGACGGACTTATTGTTTGGAACAATGGAAACTCTACTCTGAAAGAAATTGGTTTCTATTACTGGTTCGAATCAAAATGGAATAAAATTTTAGCAAACGGCGGGAATACCACTAAAACAGAGGATGGAACCAACTGGAACCTTACAGGTACGAATGTAGGAAATTATGGAGGAGCAAATACAACCCTGGCTTTAGGAACAAAAACATATGATGACCTGATTTTTAAAGTAAATGCCTTAACAACCGGAAAACTGGGAGTTGATAATTCTGTAAGCTTTGGAATAGGATCAAATGCCGGACAGAATGGGATTGCTATAGGAAGCGCGAGCTCTGCATTTATGGGAATAGCTATTGGAAGCGCAACAGTTGTTTCCGGAAATGAAGCTTTAGCGGTAGGAAATAAAACTACAGCAGCAGGATTCAGATCTACAGCCATAGGATTTCATGCCCAGACCAGCAGTAATGAATCTGTAGCTATAGGAAATAGCTCCTCAGCGGATGGATTTCAGTCCATAGCATTAGGATACAATGCGAAAACAAATACAAATAGCGAAACGGCTTTAGGATATAATGCGGTAACAAATAGCCAAAACTCAACGGCTCTAGGCTCAGAAGCCAATGCGTTGGGACAATATTCCACAGCAGTAGGATATGGAGCGGTTACTTCACAGGCCAATGCTGTTATTCTTGGAAATAATAATGCAAATGTAGGTATTGGTACTGGTACTCCGAATGTCTCCGCAAAACTTGATGTAAACGGCCAGTTTAAATTGGGCGAGAAGGGCAGTGTGCAGAAAAATCAGATCAGTTTTGAAGTATGGCCGGGAATATCCATCAATAATTTGCCTCCGGGAAAATCGACAACAATTGATATTCCTGTTCCGGCAGGATATCAGCCCGGTTCTACAAGAGCTGTGGTGGTAGTTTCTCCGGCAGGAGACTTTCCGGGAAATTCCTCATTTTCCATCTCGAATCCAAGAATGGCTTCTGCTTCCAGTATTACAATTAATCTCACTAATATTTCGGGAAGTGCCAACAGCCTGTACTCCGGACATTTTTATGTGATGATCAATGAATTTTAAATAATAGGTTTTTTATTATAGTTGATATGGTGTAAAGGACTTCCGGATTGGAAGTCCTTTTTTATAGATTATCCATTTTAACTAGACTTACGGGACTGAAGTTCCTTACGTGCATTTTGCCAGCTTTTCCTGATAATAAGATAGAGTGGAAAAAAAGCCAGTGGAAGCGGCGTTATACCATTGAAACCTTTCTTAATTGTCATATAGATGCAGGCTACTACCAACATTCCCATAATAATACAAAAGGAAATATGAGCAGCGGAACGTTTTTTTTCTTCTTTTGTAAGTTCTTCAATAGAGAGTTCCGAAAGCTTATTGTCTTCAGGTTGATTATCGTTTTTCATGTTCACGGTTAGTTTATTGTTTTTAGTTGGGCTAAAATAATAAAATAACCACAACCTGAATCTGACAGGTATTTCATTTTTACCAATTCATTAAAAAATAAATATTTTAAACAAAAATATTGTGCACAAAATAAATAGACTATATTTGTTCCTAAAAAAACGATGATCCCTTTATCAGAACATTTATGCTTTAAAACGTATGCTGTTTCCAGATATATTACAGGTTTATATAAGCCTTATCTGGATGAAATTTCATTAACGTATCCTCAGTATCTTGTGATGACAGTTTTATGGGAGCATGGCGGAATGAATATCGGAAAGATCGGTGAACATCTTCATCTGGATAACGGAACATTAACGCCGTTATTGAAACGTATGGAAAAAAACGGATTGATCATCCGAACCCGCAGTGCAGAAGATGAAAGAGTTGTATTGATTAATCTTACCGAAAATGGAACAAACCTTAAAGAAAAAGCGAAACATATTCCCAAAGCTGTTCAGCAGTGTATGAATCTGAGTGAGGATGTAAAGACTCAACTAATGGCTTCTTTAGATAATATATTAACAATACAATCTGTTTCTGGCATATGAAGAAAATAGGAATTATAGGCTGTGGCTGGTTGGGAGAAAGAATAGCCTCTTCCTTATCCGGAAAATACGATATAGCAGCAACCACTACAACAGAAAATAAAGTAAAGGATCTCAACAGTAAAGGAATTCATGCTGTACTTGCTTCTTTCCCGGACTATCAGCTGGCAGAACCGTATAATGAATGGTCCGAGATTAAAAATGCTGATGTTTTAATTATTACCATTCCTGTCAATGAAAAAAGCTGTTGTGTAAGTTCTCTATATAACAGGATTCAGAATTTGTCATCGTTTATCGGAGATTTTAAAGGACAGATGTTCCTGATGAGTTCCACAGGGGTTTATCCCGATCTTCCCAAAGAATTTACAGAAAAAGATATTCCTTTGGAGAAAGTATCAGGGGAAAGAATGCTGAGAAATAGATATCCGCAGCTTAATATTCTGAGGCTTGGAGGCCTGATGGGAGACAACAGACTTTTAAAAAACTATAATGTAGGGAATCTTGATCATGCAGTGAATCATATTCATTATGCTGATATCAGTGGGATTATTTCGGAAATGATTGAAAAGAAAGCTGAAGCTAAACTTTATAATGTTACTGCCCCGATTCATCCTGCAAAAAGCCACGTGATTAATGCACAGAAAAATATACCTGATGAAGAAGTTTTCGAAGTAAAAGGTAAGAAGGTCTTATCTTCAAAACTGGTTTCAGAGCTGGATTATGTATTTCAGTATCCGGATCCGAGAACGTTTCATTTGTAATTATTGACCACCGGTTTTTAACCCATTTTTGTTTACGAAATTTCTTTTAACACCTTTGTCATTCCGCAGGAATCTCTACGTTATTTTTAAAGTTTTGTATTTAAATTCCTACGGAATGACAAGGTGAGTGATGAGCTACATTCATGGTGAAAGGAACAAAATTCAATAGTATAAATTCAATAGGAACGGGTTTTATCCTGTTTTCAGAATAAATCAAATTCCATAGGCTTTAGCCAAAACCTATAAAAAACCTCCGGAAAAGCTTCCGGAGGTTTTTATTTTATCGTAAACAGAATTGATTACTTAATAATTCTTTCCAATACCCATTCAATAAGGTTTTTTTCAGAAGCATGGTGGTCTGCAGAGAATTCTCCACGTCTTCTGTTGGCAATAACGTTATTTACGGTAATGGCTTTATGTCCTAATAATTTTGAAAGGGCATAGATTGCTGATGTTTCCATCTCAAAATTGGTGATTCCAAGATCATTTAACGTTTCCAGGAATTGATCATCCACTGCTTTTAAACGAAGCTGTCTTCCCTGTGGTGCATAGAATCCCGGGAAAGTTGCGGTATTTCCATGGTATTTGGCATCTTTGTAATAGTCACCCATTTCTGCTTCCCAGTCTGAGAAATAAAGCATAGGCTTGATTTTTTCGTAAGGGAATTTTTCTAAAAAGCTTTTAGAAAACTCATTTTCGAAGTTGTAGTCCTGATAGAAATGCATCAGACCGTCTAAACCTACTACATTCTGGGTTACCAGCATATTGTCAACCTGTACATCAGGGTTTACACTTCCACAAGTTCCCATACGGAAAAGCTCAAGAGCTTTATGCTCAGTTTTAAATTCTTTATTTTTAAGATCGATGTTCACCAGGGCATCCAGTTCGTTCATTACGATATCGATGTTTTCTGTTCCGATACCGGTAGACATTACTGTGATTCTTTCCCCGCGAAGCGTTCCTGTATGTGTATAGAATTCTCTTTTATTTTTTTTGATCTCTACGGTATCAAAGTATTTTGAAACTTTTGCCACTCTGTCAGGATCTCCTACAAGGATGATTTTGTCAGCAATGTCTTCGGGTAAAAGATTCAGGTGATATACACTTCCGTCTTCATTCAGAACAAGTTCTGAGGCTGCAAGTTTGTTTAGCATAATAGGTATATATTTTTTTTAAGTTTTTTAATTAATCATAATCGCTTCTTTATAAGGAGAAGCCATAACCTCGTAGATGTCATTGTATTCTTCTACAATCCTTTTCTGGCCGTTCATTACCTCGTATACGGTAACAACAGTTTTTTCAATGTTTTTAGGATCTTTCCTCTGGGAAGTGATTTCGTAGAAGTGATCATCTTTTTTAAGAATAGAAATCAGTTCTTCCTTCGTTGAATTGTTGGAAGTCATCATTCCCGGGAATTCCATCACAATATCCTTCAGATCAGTATAATCTTTATAGCGCTTGGTAACTCCGTTGGAATACAGATAAACATTAGGTATATTTTTATCCTTTTCCAGGCGGATTAAATAATAATCAGAACCTCTTTTCTCTGCATATACAGCCATTTCCTGCTGCTTTCCGGATTGTTTTTCCGGTTGCTTTTTTTTCTGTGAAAATGCGGTAAGCGAAAGGAAACTTGCCATAACAGCAAACCATAGTTTTGTTTTCATACTCCTATTTAGTTTTTTTGATGTGTTGAATTTAGTTTAAAAAATCCTCTCCCAATAATCTTCCGCCATTATTTTTACCGGTATTTCGAAGAACCGTTTCTTTAGAATAATGAATTTGATTTCGGGGTTTAAAATTAGTGAAAAATATAATAGCAGAAATATAAACATTATTTAATCTGCTATTAAAACTGAGATAACATCAGATTAATAGTTTTGCCGCTAAAAATTCATGAGATCTTATCCACTGCTTGTAATCGTCCTTCTGATAGGATTTGCAGTAATGTCTTTTAATCCTGTTTATAAAGGAAAAGAAAGCGAAAATACATTTGTCAATAAAGGATTGTCCAACTTTAAAACCAAACTTGAGCAGCTGAAATCAGACGCCGATAAGTTCTCCGAAGACCGTATTTCCCTGGCCGAATTACAGAAATCACTAAGCAGTACAAGAAACTCATTCAAGGAAATAGAATTCTATGTTGCCTACCATTATCCTGAATTTACGAAAACCCATCTGAATGCAGCCCCTTTATTTCATATTGAAGCTGCAGGGACATCATCATACACCCTTCCACCTGAAGGATTGCAGGTATTGGATGAACTTATATTTTCTGACGAAGCAGGAAATGAAAAGGAAAAGATTAAAACCATTACTACTTTTTTGTATAACAGCTATTCAGGGTTCTATTTAAGTGCATTAAAAAATGGACTGAGTAAAGGGAATAATAAGACATTACCGTTACGTATAGAACTGATAAGGATCTATTCACTTGGCGTATCAGGTTTTGATACACCGGGTTCACTGAATATTTCCGAAGAAACAAGCCATGCTCTTTCCGGAATGCAGAAATACATTAGTGATGATCTTTATTTTAAAAATTATAATACGCAGAAGGCTGATCAGATTTTAACAGAAGCAATTCATTACCTTTCAAAAAATACAGATTTTGAAACTTTCGACAGGATCGAGTTTTATAAAAAATATGTACAGCCTTTATATGAAGAGCTGGGAAAATGGGATGGAAGGCCTGATGATCTTAAAGAATTCTCAGGATGGAATGTGGGAAACAAGAACTTTTTCAGCAGTGATTTTTTAGATCCGTATTTTTATACTTTATTGAAATCTTCAGAAGATAATCCTGAACTCCATAATCTTGGAAAATCTATTTTCTATGATCAGAACTTAAGTGGAAACGGGAAGATGAGTTGTGCTACCTGCCATCTTCAGGAAAATGCTTTTACCGACCTTACCACCAAATCACAAAGCAATGTGGAAGGGAAAACGGTTCTGAGAAACTCTCCGTCTTTATATAATGCTGTTTTTGCCAAGAGGTTTTTCTATGATCTTCGTGCTTTTTACCTTGAACAGCAGGCAGAACACGTTATTTATAATGAACAGGAATTCAATACGAGCTATGAAAATATTATTCAGAAACTAAAAACAAAACCTGAATATAAAAAGGCTTTCCGTGCAGCTTTCAAAGATGGAAAGATTAGTAAAGAGAATTTTTCAAAAGCATTAAGTTCTTATGTAGCTTCATTATATTCATTTGACAGTGATTTTGACCGTTTCATGAGGAATGAAAAGGATGTTTCTGATGATGTGAAAAAAGGTTTCAATCTGTTTATGGGAAAAGCCAACTGTGCAACCTGTCACTTTGCGCCCCATTTTTCAGGATTGGTACCTCCGTTTTTTAATGAAAATGAATCTGAAGTACTGGGAATACCCACAAGGCCCATCAACCAGCTTCCTGTGGAGCTTGATCAGGATCTTGGAAGAGGAAACAGCCCGGTAAAAAAAGAAAAATCATGGATTTATGATTACTCTTTCAAAACAGTAACCGTGAGAAATATTGCTCTTACTAAACCTTATTTTCACAATGGTGCTTTCAACACATTAGAAGAAGTCCTTGATTTTTATAACGAAGGAGGCGGAGAAGGATTAGGATTAAAAATGAAAAACCAAACCCTTGCCCCGGATAAATTAAACCTTACCGAAACAGAAAAAAAACAGATCATAGCCTTCCTGAATGCACTTACAGATGTGAGTAAAGCGAAGTAAGTGGAGTTGGAGAGTTTTAGTGTGGGAGGGTTTTAGAGTGAGAGGGTAGAGATTTGGGATTCGGGTTTCGAGTTAGGGGCAAATGTGATTCGAGCTTTATGATGGATAGTTGGAGATGGATTACTTTTATTCATCAATATGATTTTAAACTATTTTTATCCTATACTTTCGGTGCGTATCCCGAATCTCGCAACTTCAACACTCCAACACTAAAATACTCCCACCCTCAAACCCTAGAATTTCCGCCTTATTTAACAAAAAATTAATCCCCTTAACATTAGGTTTTTGATAAGTTAATATTTAGCGATTTAGATTTAAAATCCTATTAACAGAGGAGAAGTTCTAAAAAAATAGTTTTGCAAGGTCTAATAAATCAAATAAAAAATGAAGAAAAAACTACTAACAGTGGGAGCTTTGGCTATACTGGCCAGTTCTGGTATTCAGGCACAGACTCTTGTATTCAACAAGAATGCGTCATGGAGCTATAAAGATAACAATCAGGCGCAGCCAGCCGGTTGGAATGCACAGACCTTTGATATTTCAACATGGGCAGTAGGAAACGGTCCGCTAGGATACGGAGATCCTGTAACAACGACAATCAATTCAGGGCTTACTACCGCTTATTTTGCTAAGGATTTTACGGTAGATCTTTCAACGCTTTCCGATACTATGGAACTTGGAGTAATGAGGGATGACGGTATCATTGTATACCTTAACGGAGAAGAAGTGGTAAGAGATAATATGCCTGCGGGTGCTGTAACATTCAATACTTTCTCCAGTACTACTATTGATGGGGCAGCAGAGAGCGTTTATAATATTTTCTCTATTCCAAAGTCAAAATTTGTGAACGGGGTCAACAGATTTTCTATTGAGCTGCATAACAGAAGTACAACCAGTTCAGATTTAAGAATTGATGCTTACCTGAAAACAACAACCAATACAACAACTCCTGTAACTTGTAACGGAACACATATCAGCTGTTTTACTTCCATTGTTCCTACAGCACAGACCAATAAACTGATCATTCCTGCTGAACACAAATATCAGCTTATTCTAAAAGAAGGAGACAGCTATACCGAAGGAGGCGGACTGGTAGGTGGTCAGAACGACTTTACCGCTTATGTTCCCAAAACAGGAAGCAGTACCAACGGATATCTTTCTGTAAACCATGAAACTAATCCTGGAGGAGTTACTATGGCTGAAATTAACTATAACGCGACTTCAAAACTTTGGCAGTTGACAAAATCAAGAGCGGTAAGTTTCTCAGATCCGAGTTTAGTACAAACCATCAGAAACTGTTCAGGAGGAATTACGCCTTGGGGAACTGTGGTGACGGCTGAAGAATCTGTTACTTCCAATGATGTGAATAATGATGGATACAAAGATTATGGTTGGTTAGTAGAAATTGATCCTGCAACAGCACAGGTTATTTCTAAAAATGCTGACGGTACCAAAGGGAAACTGTGGCAGATGGGAATCATGAACCACGAAAACGTAGTAATCAATAATGCAGGAACTGTAGCGTATTATGGAGAAGACGGTGGAACTCACATGGTATACAAATATGTAATGGATACTCCAAATGATCTTTCCTCAGGAAACCTTTATGTGTTGAAACTGGATCAGGGATTAACAACTGCAGGAGATCCGGTAGGAACTACAGCGACATGGATTCAGGTTCCGAACAAAACAAAAGCAGATCAGAATAATACCAATAATAATGCTCTGACTGTGGGAGGTACAAAATTCAATGGAGTGGAAGATGTTGATATCAGCCCTTTGGATGGAAGAATCTATTTTACTGCAAAAGGATTAGACAGAGTATACCGTTTACAGGATAACGGAACTACCGCTTCTCAGGTGGAAACATTTGTAGGAGGAGGTTCTTCTGTATATTCTTTCAATACTGCTCAGGGAATGAAATCTGAAGCTTGGGGAGACGGAAATGACAACCTTACTTTTGATGAACTTGGAAACCTTTGGGTACTTCAGGATGGTGGTAAAAACTATATCTGGGTAATTGCTCCGGATCATACACAGGCAAACCCTAAAGTAAGACTGTTTGCTTCCATGCCGGCAGGTTCAGAGCCTACAGGACTTACATTTACCCCTGATCACAAATTCGGTTTCTTCTCTATTCAGCATCCGGATTCAACCATTTCTACAGATGTGGATGCAACAGGGAATACAATTGATTATAAAGGAAAATCAGCAACAATTGTTATTGCCCTTAAAAGCAACCTGGGAATTGAAGGAACTTTAGGAACTATTGATAGTAAAATTGAAGAAAATACAGTAACAGTAGCTCCAAATCCAACTTCAGGAATCGTAAAAATCAATTCTGCAAAAGGATTGAAAGATATTTCTGTAACAGCTTATAGCATGGACGGAAAAATCGTTTATACAAAGAAGTTCAACGGTACAAACAAAGTATTGGACCTTGACTTCACACAACAGTTGGAAGGATCTCGTGTTTTAGTTTTAAATATTGAAGCTGAAGGAGGTTTCCAGAAAACAGTTAAACTTTTAAAGAAATAAATTATTTATAATTCTTGTCTGTCAGTGACTTCTGTTGCTGGCAGGCTCTTTTATGTTTATGAAAAAGCTTTTCTTACTTATTTCCATATTATCACTTTCTCAGATCAAAGCACAGATTGATCCGGTGAAATATCCTACTTTTACCAATATTGAAGATGCTTTAAGCAGTAAAAAAGCCGTGTACAGTATGAGTTTCAGAGAAAAGGGATTGTTCAACCTTCCCCCTCAGATCGTGAAACTGGATTCATTATTCTTTCTGAATATCATGGCCAATAAGCTTGAGAAAATGGATCAGGAACTCTTTGAATTAAAAGGACTGGAAATTTTAAATGTGAATGAAAACAGCATTAAATATATTCCCGATGAGGTAAGCAAGCTTAAGAAACTAACCACTTTTTCAATGAATCTGAATAGTCTGACAAGCATTAATCCTAATCTTGCACAACTTCAGAACCTAAAAGTAGTACATTTTGATGCCAACAATCTGAATACCTTTCCGGAAGCCTTAATGGAAATTCCGACCCTGGAAGAAATTAACCTGCAGGGGAATCAGATCAGCTTCATTGCAGACAGACTTAAGCAGATCAAAAACCTGAAATTCCTGAACCTTTCAGATAATCAGATCAATGACCTTGGAAATTTATCTTTTCCTGAAAATTTAAAATATCTTGAACTGCAGCAGAATGCTATTATCAGGCTTCCTGAGAACCTTTTCAAAGCCAAACATCTTGAATTTTTAAATGTCAGTGGAAATAATATCACAGAAATTTCACCCAAAGTAAAAGGGTTGAAAGATATCGTCAGTATGAATCTGGCCAACAACAATCTGAAAGATATTCCTGAAGAAATCAAACAGCTTAAAAACCTGAAAACGTTGATTCTTACAGGAAATCCTATAGAAAAATCTAAAATTGAAAACTTAAAAACCTTACTGCCGGAAACCCAGATCTATTTCTAAATCTATCCGCCAACACGTTTGGTTTTATATCCCATTTCTTTAAGGATATTCATTATTTTATCACGGTTATCCCCTTGAATGATAATCGTTCCATCCTTTTCAGAGCCGCCTATACCCAGGGTGGTTTTTATTTTCTTTGAGATTTTTTTGAGGTCTTCCTCACTGCCTTCCCAACCTTCAACAATTGTTACAGGCTTACCATTTCTTCCTTTTTTCTCAAATTTGCATACCAAAGGCTCTTTCTGCTTGAATTGCTCTTCAGGCATCTCAAAATCCTGCTCTTCATGCTCAGGAAAAAGATTCTTCAATTGATCTCGTAAATCCATACTGCAAAATTAAAAAGATTTACCGATTAATGAAGGGAAATAATCAACGAAATTTCAATTTTTAAACCGTGTCAAGGTTCAAAACCATGACACGGTTGGATGACTTATCATCATCAGTCCATAAAATTCAAGTCTTCAAATTCTTCTATTCATAGGAAATTAGGTAAATTTGTCTTACAAAAGTTTTACAAAATGTCAAAAAAAGCAATACTGGCCATTCTTGACGGATGGGGATTGGGAACAAACCCTGACGTTTCTGCAATAGATAAAGCAAATACTCCATTCATAGACAGCTGTTACCAAAAATTTCCACATACTACGCTTGAAGCAAGTGGGTTGGCTGTTGGTCTGCCTGCCGGACAGATGGGGAATTCTGAAGTAGGACACATGAACCTGGGAGCCGGAAGAGTAGTATACCAAAATCTGGTGAAACTGAATATGGCAGTGGAAAACGGAACACTGGGTCAGGAAAAAGTGATTCAGGATGCTTTTGAATATGCCAAAAGAGAAAATAAAAAAATACACTTTATCGGATTGGTTTCTAATGGAGGAGTACACTCACATATCAATCACTTAAAAGGATTACTGACTGCTGCAAAAGAATTTGGATTGAATGAGAACGTTTTTGTTCATGCATTTACCGATGGTAGAGACTGTGATCCACACTCTGGATTTGGATTTATCGATGAGCTTCAAAAACATATGGAAGCAACTACAGGAAAGCTGGCAACAGTGGTAGGAAGATATTATGCCATGGACAGAGATAAAAGATGGGAGCGTGTAAAACTGGCTTATGATGCCCTTGTAGAAGGAGTAGGAGAGCCTACAACAGATGCATTGGCAGCTATTAAAGCTTCTTATGATAATAATATTACCGATGAATTCCTGAAACCAATCATTCTAATGAACACTACTGCTACAGGAAATGTAGTACCGGTGGCAAAAATCATTGATAATGATGTGGTGATCTGTTTCAACTTCCGTACAGACAGAGGGAGAGAAATTACAGAAGTACTTTCTCAGAAAGATTTCCCGGAATATGATATGAAAAAGCTAAATCTTTATTATATCACATTAACGAATTATGATAAAACATTCCAGAATGTACAGGTTGTTTTTGATGAAAACGTATTAACGGAAACCATGGGTGAAATTCTTGAGAAAAATGGAAGAACCCAGATCAGAATCGCAGAAACTGAGAAATATCCGCACGTTACTTTCTTCTTTTCAGGAGGAAGAGAGGAAGAGTTTAAAGGCGAAAGAAGATTATTGTGCCCAAGCCCGAAAGATGTTCCTACTTACGATCTGAAGCCGGAAATGTCAGCATATGATATTACCAATGCTATTGTGCCGGAACTGGAACAGGGAACAGCTGATTTTGTTTGTTTAAATTTTGCCAATACAGACATGGTAGGGCATACAGGTGTTTTTGAAGCAGCTGTAAAAGCCGCTGAGGTGGTAGATCTGTGTATCGAAAAAGTAGCTACCGCTGCTTATGAAAACGGATATGCTGTTTTTATTCTTGCCGACCATGGAAACTCTGATGTCATGATGAATCCGGACGGAACTCCTAATACCCAGCATTCTACAAATCTGGTTCCTTTTATCGTTATGGATAAAGACCAAACCTGGAACTTAAAACCCGGAAAACTGGGAGATGTGGCACCTACCATTCTTAAAGTAATGGGAGTGGAAATACCAGATGCAATGACAGGAGATGTTTTGGTTAATTAATATGCAATAATATTGTTAAAAGAATGCCGTTATATCTCTATAGCGGCATTCTTTTTATGATTTATGTCAGATAAGGTATGACTTGCATACTTTATTATGCGCTAAATAATAAATAAATCATATCTTTGTAAATTAAAACTGAATAGTAAAATGTATCAAAAGCTTGTTAGGAAAGAAGTAATGGGATTATTGGAAAAGGAAGTAGGTTCTTTTCTTGATAAATTTTTAACGCCAATTGAAAAAATCTGGCAGCCTTCCGATTATTTACCAGATCCTTCAAGCGATGAATTTAAACACGACTTAGAAGAAATTCAGACTTTTGCCCGTGAAATGCCTTATGACCTTTTTGTAACACTAATCGGAGACTGTATCACAGAGGAAGCTCTTCCTTCGTATGAGTCTTGGTTGATGGGAGTTGACGGAATTAATCAGGAAGAAAGATTAGGCTGGTCCAATTGGGTAAGAGCATGGACTGCTGAGGAAAACAGACACGGAGATTTATTAAACAAATATCTTTATCTGTGCGGAAGAGTAAACATGAGAGAAGTTGAGATCACTACTCAATATCTTATCAATGACGGATTCGATTTGGGAACAAGTATGGACCCGTACAGAAACTTCATTTATACAAGCTTCCAGGAAACAGCTACCAATATTTCTCACAGAAGAGTAGGTACATTGGCTAAACAATCCGGAAACGGAAAATTAGCAAAAATGTGTGGAGTAATTGCTGCAGATGAAGCAAGACATGCTAAAGCATACAAACATTTCGTAGCAAAAATTCTTGAAGTAGACCCTTCAGAAATGATCCTTGCATTCGAAGATATGATGCGTAAGAAAATTGTAATGCCTGCTCACTTAATGAGACAGTCCGGACAAAAAGCTGGTGAACTTTGGGGACATTTCTCAGATGCAGCACAAAGATGTATGGTGTATACAGGTCAGGATTATATCAATATTATGAAGGACCTTTTAGATGAATGGAAAATTGAGCATGTAAAAGGACTTACAGAAAAAGCGGAAAAAGCTCAGGAATATCTGATGAAGCTTCCTGCAAGACTTCAGAAGATCACAGACCGGGTTTCTACTCCGGATCTTCAGTTCCAGTTTAGCTGGGTGAAAAGCTAATAAGATCTATATTATTATTTAAAATATAAAAGTAATTGAGTGCCTTTCTTTTGGGCACTCTTTTTATTTCTTATCTTTGCAAAGCTAAAAAAAGACAAAATGTTAAATAATAAAAAGATCGCTGTTGACTTTGACGGGACTATTGTTGATGATGCTTACCCGGCAATTGGTAAACCGAAAACTTTTGCATTCGAAACGTTGAAGAGACTTCAGGCTGAAGGATTCAGATTGATACTTTGGACATACAGACACGGAAAAACTTTAGATGAAGCGGTAGAATTCTGTAAAAAAAACGGAATAGAATTTTATTCTGTGAACTCAAGCTTCGAAGGAGAAGTTTTTGATCCTGAAAGTCAGTCCAGAAAATTAGATGCAGACTGGTTTATTGATGACAGAAATTTAGGAGGATTTCCAGGATGGGGTGAGATCTACAATATTATTCAGGAAAGAATAGAATTCCGTGTAGAAGGAAAAGAAGTTCTTGCTTATTCAAAACTTAAAAAAGAAAAGAAAAAAGGACTTTTCTGGTAAGATATAGAAGTTAGAAGCTAGATATTAGAGGTTAGTTTTTTAATATCAAATGCTTTTGGTCTTTTATAATTTATAATAGAAAGTTCTGTAGATGTTGGGAAGTAAAAATAAGCATAACGCTGTAATTTAGCTTCTAACATCTAACATCTAATATCTATATACAATGATTCAATTAAAAACGATAGACGAATTACGTCTCATGAAGGAGAGTGCCCGATTGGTTTCTAAAACATTGGGAATGTTGGCAAAAGAAATTAAACCAGGGATTACTACTTTATATTTAGATAAACTGGCTCATGATTTTATTAAAGATCACGGTGCTGAACCTGCATTCTTAGGGTATGGAGGATTTCCAAATTCTCTTTGTATCTCTCCGAATGAGCAGGTAGTTCATGGTTTTCCTAACAACGATGTAGTGAAAGAAGGAGATGTTCTTTCTGTTGACTGTGGAGTGATCCTTAATGGTTTCGTAGGAGATCATGCCTACACTTTTGAAATCGGGGAAGTAAAACCTGAGGTTAAAAAATTACTGCAGGTTACCAAAGAATCTTTATACAAAGGAATTGAGCAGGTTGTCAGAGGAAAGAGAATAGGAGATATCTCCCATGCAATCCAGGCACATTGTGAAAAAGAAGGATATGGAGTGGTAAGAGAGCTTGTAGGACACGGATTGGGAAGAAAAATGCACGAAGACCCACAGGTTCCTAACTACGGAAGACAAGGAAGCGGAAAAGTAATTAAAGACGGTTTGGCAATTGCTATTGAACCAATGGTGAATATGGGTACTGAAAAAGTAAAGTTCCATAATGACGGCTGGACGGTAACTACTTTAGATAATATGCCATCTGCTCACTTCGAACATGATGTAGCAGTAATCAACGGTAAGCCGGTATTGCTTTCTACATTTGATTATGTATACGAAGCTTTAGGGATTGTAAGTGATGAAGAGAAGCAGTTCCAACTGGATTTTTAATGAAAAAGGTAACTAAGCTTTTACTGAATAAAATTCCACGTCCGATGCTTATCAAAATGAGCATCTGGGCAAGACCGCTTATTTATCAGTTTTTCAAAGGAGATCAATTTTTGGATCCCATTGATGGAAGATCTTACAGGAAATTCCTTCCCTATGGATATGGAAAACAAAGAGAAAATGCTCTTTCGCCAGGAACTTTAAGCTTGGAGAGACACCGTCAGATGTGGCTCTATCTTCAGAATGAAACTGATTTTTTCATTAAAAATTATAAAGTACTGCATATCGCTCCCGAACAGGAATTTTTAAGAAAATTCAAGAGAATGAGTAACCTGAATTATATTTCGGCAGACTTATATTCTCCCATTGTAGATGTGAAAGCAGATATCCTGGATTTACCTTTTGAAAATGAAAGCTTTGATATTGTTTTCTGTAACCATGTTCTGGAACATATTGAAGACGATGCAAAAGCAATGAGCGAGCTCTACAGGGTAATGAAACCCGGTGGATGGGGAATTCTTCAGGTTCCGATGAAAAATTCATTGGAGAAAACCTATGAAGATTTTACCATTAAAGATCCAAAAGAACGTCAGAAACACTTCGGTCAGTATGATCACGTTCGTTGGTACGGAATGGATTATTTTGACCGCCTGAGAAAAGCAGGCTTTGAAATAGAACCCAACTTTTATTCCCAGAAATTCTCTGAAGAAGAAATTAAAAAATACGGACTAAGGCATAATGAAATTTTACCTGTAGTCTATAAAAAATAAAATAAAACCCGTTTCAACATTGAAGCGGGTTTTTATATGATGAAATGTTCTCTTTTATTCTTTGACAAAAGCATAGGGCTTATAATTTTCTATCGTTATCATGTACTGCCCTTTCTGCAGACTGCTTGTATCAATCGAGGTTTTGTTGCTATGGGTTGTAGTTTCAAATACCAGTTTCCCTGATAAATCGTAGATCTTAAGGGAAAGATTTCTCTCAATGTTTTCAAGATGTAAAACCTCTTTTACCGGGTTTGGATACGCTTTAAAGGTTTTCGCGGCTGCTTGAACTTCTTTAGTGCTCAGTTGTGGAGTATTGTTATAGTATATTTTGTTCCCTGAAGGATCTGTGATCGCAAGTGTTTTAATATTGCCATTGTTTGTGATCTGATAGCTGTATATAGATCCGTAAGCTCCTAAAACATACGCATCACAGTTTTTCTGATCGTAGGCACGAACAGGTGCCGCATTTCCTCCGTTATAAAACAAAAGAGTACACGAGCTTGCTGTTTTGATGAGATTATTACCTCCGGGTATGACCCCGAAACTCATCATAGAGGTGTTGTAATACCTGGAATTAATCACATAGCTTGTTCCTCCAGCAGAATTAAAGGTCGTTGCAGGAACTCCATTGTCAATCACAGGAGTATTGGTTGTTTGGCCGCCGCTGGTCACCATTTTAGAAATATACCAGTTGTTGGAAAGTAATTCGGAGGTTTGCTGGGCAGTTAATAAACTGCTTGCTAAAAGGAGTAAAATTTTTTTCATAGGTTAAAAAGTTTTCCGTAAAGATAAAAGAATTTCGTCCTTCTCAATTCCATCAGATTAAATAAAAATAGAAATGCAAAAACCGCCTTCAATACGAAGACGGTTCCATTTTTAAATATAGATAGAAGTTTATGCGCTTTTTAATGGGAGGAAGAGACAGCCTTTAATCCTACCACAGAACCAATAAGGGTTACAATAAAGAAAACTCTCCAAAAGCTTACTGGATCCTTAAAGAAAATAATTCCCATTAAGGCAGTTCCTACTGCTCCGATTCCTGTCCATACTGCATAAGCCGTACCGATAGGCAAGGTTTGAGTCGCTTTAATTAGCAAAAGCATACTGATGGTCATGGTGATCAGGAAACCGGTATACCACAGGTACATTTCAGTTCCTGATGTTTCTTTTGCCTTTCCCAGGCATGATGCAAAGGCAACTTCAAATAATCCTGCAATAACTAATATGATCCAATTCATTTCTTAAATTTTTCTCCAGCAAATTTCAGCATTTAACGGGAGAAAAAATTTTACAATTGTTAAAAAATGAAATTAAAGAAAGGAAGAGGGGAGCAGGAAGAATGAAGATGGAGACTGGAAGATGGAAGAAAAGACAACGGTCATATCAATAGGAGCGGACTTTAGTCCGCTTTCAATATGAGTAATCATTCCATTGGTTTTAGCCAAAACATAAACTAGGAAATCATAGAATTTTTAAATCTTTCAATCCTTAAATCTTTCAATTAAAATCTACTTGATTTCCGCCCGTATCCTGCTTAAACTCACCTGCGTAATCCCAAGATAAGACGCAATATAACCGAGCTGAACTCTTTTAAGCAAGTCCGGCTGGTAAGTGATGATGTCTTTGTAACGCTCCAGAGAAGTTTTGAACTGTCTGGAAATAATGAGTTCTTCAGATTTTATCATCTCAGCTTCTGCCAGTTTTCTTCCCCAATTAGCAATATGAATATCTTCATTAAACAGTTTTCTGAGACTTTCTGTTTCCATTCTGTAAAGATCGCAGTCTTCCAGTAATTCGATGCTTTCATAGCCTGGTTTGTCTTCTACATAGCTTTTCATGGAAAGAATACATTGTCCTTCACTCCCGAACCAGAAGGTAATATCATTATCAGAAGTTGAAGAATAGGCGCGCGCAATCCCTTTTCTTATAAAATAAAGATAAGGAATCACTTTATCGGCTTCCATCAGGCAAAAGCCTTTAGGGTGCGAAACTTCAGTGATGTGTTCTTTTAAACTGTTTTTTGATGTTTCAGGAAGAAGGTAAACCTGGTCAAGAATCTGGTCTATATTCATAAAGATGAATTCTAATATTCAAAAATATCAGTTTTAGGTAATGCAATACAAAATAATCCTATGTTTTTTTGCAATCTTGTAATGACATGAGCATGGTAACAGCTTTTAATTTTCTTTTATTACAGCCATTTAAGACTGTATAACTCTCTTTTTTCTTTTAAATATTGAGATTAACCGTAAAGACCAATTTTGTTTTACTAACTTTGCAGTTCGTAATATTATTTTTATGCACAAAGCTGGATTTGTAAATATAGTTGGAAAGCCCAATGCGGGAAAATCGACCTTGCTAAACCAATTAATGGGTGAGAAATTGGCGATTGTAACGCAGAAAGCTCAGACAACCCGTCACAGAATTTTTGGTATTTATAATGAAGATGATCTTCAGATCGTATTTTCTGATACTCCCGGAGTATTGGATCCAAAATACGGATTGCAGGAAAAAATGATGGATTTTGTAAAGGACTCTCTGCAGGATGCCGATGTGTTCCTGTTTATTGTAGATGTTACCGATAAAGCAGAACCTTCAGAATTTTTAATTGATAAATTGAATAAAATTCCTGTACCCGTTCTTCTTTTATTAAATAAAGTAGACCAGACTGATCAGGCAGGTCTTGAAAAATTAGTAGAAGACTGGCACAATAGAATTCCAAAGGCTGAAATTCTGCCTATCTCTGCGTTAAATGCTTTCAATACAGAAGTTATTTTACCAAAAATAAAATCTTTACTTCCTGAAAACCCACCTTACTACGATAAAGATCAGTACACTGATAAGCCTGAAAGATTTTTTGTAAACGAGGCAATTCGTGAGAAAATCCTTCTGAATTATGATAAAGAAATTCCATACTCTGTGGAAGTGGTGACTGAACAGTTCAAGGAAAAAGAAGGGATTATCTTTATAGACTCTATTATTTATGTAGAAAGAGATACTCAAAAGGGAATTATTATCGGGCACAAAGGAGAAGCCATCAAAAAAGTAGGAACTGAAGCAAGATTGGATCTTGAGAAATTCTTTACCAAAAAAATTCATTTAAACTTATTTGTAAAAGTGAAAAAAGATTGGAGAAAGAACGACAGAGATCTTAAAAATTTCGGTTACCGATAAACTAAAACAGCCGGAATCCCGTTGTATTAAAAGATTTTTATTACCTTAGTATAAATTTTTTAGTAAATGAACTATAATAATTCAAATTCAAGCTCAATACTTAAAGATATTATTTTATTAGTTGTGAGAGTGTTTGTAGGTTTTGCAATGCTTTCTCATGGTTTTCCAAAGCTTCAGATGCTGTTGGCAGGAGGTAAAATCGAGTTTTTCGATTTTATGGGTCTTGGTCCTCAGATATCACTGATTCTTACCGTTTTTGCTGAATTTGTGTGTTCAATACTCCTTATATTAGGACTTTTCACAAGAGTTTCTTTAGGATTTCTGATCTTTACAATGATCATTGCCGGCTTTGTTGTACATGGTGCAGACCCTTTTGAAAAAAGAGAAATGAGCCTTATTTATCTTTCTGTTTATCTTTTGCTCATCGTGATCGGAGCTGGAAAAGTTTCGGTAGATCATATGATTGAAAGAAGAAAAAGAGCTTCAGACTGGTAATTTTACAATAAGAACAATACAATATAAAAGAAAGGCACTTCATTTTTGAAGTGCCTTTCTTTATTAATAATTACAGTTAGGTAAGCATTCCCAGATCAGATTTCCGTTTTCGTCTCTTACTCTGCAAGCCATAAATCCCGGATCACATAATGGAGCACTCCCTCCCATAACGGTCTTTAGATTTTTCTTCGTTAATTTTCTTAAATTTTTCATATTATTTTAATTTGTAAGATAAATGTAATGAAAAAATAAATATGACACTAAAAAGAGTCTTATTTTTTAATGTTAAAATTCTTTTAAATTCACTACATTCGTAAAAAATGAATTTATATGAAGATAAAACTGACTATTTGCCTTTTGGCATTTCTCAATTTTTATGATGCACAGGAAAATATTACGTATCAGAAACCTTCTGCTGAGATTTTAAAACTGGCAGATTATCAAAGACCTCCAAGTGTTCTGATGAACAGCAAAAAAGACTGGGTGGTTTTTACGTACCGTCCAACATATAAAACACTCGAAGATCTCAGTCAGAATGAAATGAAGCTTGGTGGACTTAGAATCAATCCGGTTACTAATATTTCAAGCAGTATCACTTATTCTAATGATCTGAAGATCAGAAAAATTAACGATAAAAATGAAATTCAGGTAAAAAACCTGCCTTCCAATCCAAAAATTGGCTATGTTTCATTTTCTCCGGATGAAAAGAAACTGGCTTTTACCAATACTACCAATAAAGGTGTAGAGCTTTGGATTGTAGATATGGAAACGGCTTCTGCCAAAAAAATTACAGCGGATAATCTGAATGCCAATTTAGGAATGCCTTATGTGTGGTATAATGATTCTCAAAGCTTATTGATCAGAGCAATTCCACAAAACAGAGCTGCGCTTATCGATGCAAGCAAAGATCTTCCTACAGGACCTATTGTTTCAACAGCAGATGGTAAAGTTTCCCAGAACAGAACCTACCAGGATCTTTTGAAAAATCCTCAGGATGAAAAAAACTTTGAAACCCTTACGGCTTCTGAAATTTATACTGTAGATCTTACCGGTAATCTTAAGAAACTGAAAGATCAGGATATGTATGCCGGCTTAAGTTTTTCTCCGGATGGAAATTATCTGATGGCTACACTGATCAAAAAACCATTTTCCTATATCGTTCCACTTAACCGATTTCCATCCACAACAGTAGTGTATGATATGAAAGGAAATACCGTGAAAACAGTAAATGATGTTCCTTTGAATGAAATCATGCCGAAAGGATTCTCATCGGTAAGAACCGGAAAAAGAGATATGGCATGGAGAAGTGATGCGCCTGCAACTCTTACTTATGCCGAAGCTTTAGATGGAGGAGACCAGTCTAAAACAGCAGAATACAGAGACGAGGTATTTACTTGGGAAGCTCCGTTTACAGCAGCTCCTAAATCTTTCTTCAAAACAAGACAAAGATATGATGATGTAGTTTGGACTAATGATCATTATGCTATTGTTTCTGAAGGCTGGTATGATACCAGAAATACAAAATCTTACCTGATAGATACTAATAACGGGGAATCTAAAGTTTTCGATGATAGAAATTATCAGGATGTTTACAGTGATCCGGGGAATTTTAATACAACAAAAAATCAGTACGGAAGATATGTTATCGACATGAAAGGAGGAAAAGCCTACCTGATTGGAGCTGGATTCACCAAAGACGGACAGCATCCTTTTATCGATGAAATGGATGTAAAATCCCTGAAAAAGAAAAGACTTTACACTTCGAATATAAAGAATGGTAAAGAAGAAATTATTGATATTCTTAATGCTTCAAAAGGAGAAATTCTTACCATTCAACAATCGCCGAGCATTTATCCTAATTACTTCAAAAAGAATATTAAATCTAATAAAGCAGAAGCTGTAACCACCTTTGCAAACCCTTTTGAAAGTATTAAAGACGTTTATAAAGAAGTGATTACGTACAAGAGAAATGATGGTGTTACCTTAACCGGAACCCTTTATCTTCCTGCTAATTATGACAGAAAAACGAAGAAAGAAAAGCTTCCTTTGCTAATTTGGGCTTATCCTACAGAGTATAAAGATAAAAATACAGCAGGGCAGAACACTCAGAACCCGAACGATTTTACATTCCCATACTACGGATCTTTTGTATACTGGACAACAAAAGGGTACGCTGTTCTTGATGATGCCGCTTTCCCGATTATTGGTGAAGGAAAAACAGAGCCTAATGACTCTTTTATTCCACAGTTGGTAGCCAATGCTGCTGCTGCCATTGATGCTGTTGATCATCTGGGATACATCGACAAAAAGAAAGTAGCCGTAGGCGGGCATTCTTATGGTGCATTTATGACTGCAAACCTTTTGACACATTCTAACCTTTTTGCATGTGGAATTGCAAGAAGTGGTGCTTACAACAGAACGTTGACGCCATTCGGATTCCAGAGCGAGCAGAGAAACTATTGGGATGTTCCGGAGATTTACAATACAATGTCTCCATTCATGCATGCAGACAAAATGAAAACGCCTCTTCTTCTGATTCATGGTGATGCGGATAACAATCCGGGAACATTTACTTTGCAGACTGAAAGATACTTCCAGGCATTGAAAAACCTTGGAGCTCCGGTAAAAATGGTTCTTCTTCCAAAAGAAGCCCACGGATACCAGGCGAAAGAAAATATCTTACATCTTTTATGGGAGCAGGATCAGTTCCTTGAAAAATGTTTGAAGAAATAAATAACAAAAGAGACTGCTTGTAATAAGCAGTCTTTTTTTTTGATTAAAAAATATAATAAGGAAATAAAAGATAGTAAATAAAACTTTATAGAATATAGCACTAGGCTTTTCCTTAAAGCGAAGCTCATCTTAATAATCTTACTTTCTTAACAGACCTTAATGGTTTAAATATTAAAGATGCTTTAAGATTTCATCAACACTCTTAAGCTCCATAAAATTCGGATGCTCCAGGTTAACTTCATGCTGTTCATGAGTCCATGTGACATGGTAAGGAATATGGGCGGCAGGACCTCCAATTTCCAGAACCGGTAAAATATCTGATTTTATAGAATTGCCAAGCATAAGGAAGTTTTCAGGTTGACAATCCAGATGTTTCAGAAGCTTTTTATAATCATTTTCTTTTTTATCACTCATGATTTCAATGTGATGGAAATAGTCCTGTAAGCCTGAATTTTTTAATTTACGCTCCTGATCCAGAAGATCTCCCTTTGTCGCGACAACCAGTCGGTATTTTCCCTTTAAGCTTTCAAGGGTTTCCGTGACCCCATCCAACAATTCAATTGGTTTCTGAAGAAGATCCTGACCCAGCTGAATCGCTTTATTCACTAATTCTAATGACGCCGTATTATTGGAAACTCTGCCAATAGTTTCAATCATGCAAAGCATAAATCCTTTTACTCCATACCCATACAAATGAAGATTCTGCATTTCCGTTTTAAACAGTTCCTGTGACACAGAATGTTGCGGAAGATAATCTTCAAGCAGCATACAGAATTCTTTTTCTGCCTCCTGAAAATAAGGTTCGTTGATCCAAAGGGTATCATCAGCATCAAAGGCAATCGTGGTAATATGATTATTCATTTTTGTTTTGTAATTTTCTGGTGTCAAAATTCAGTATAAAAACTCAATAAACAAAGGACATTTGTCCCGAACACCTATGTTACGAACAAATCAGGAATTTCTAAAGTATTTCGAAGAACTTTACATGAAGCAGGAGGGTAGAGAAGAGGTGGTAGTAAAGGATTTCTCCCGGGAAGAAAATATATTGATACAGCATCAGCCACTGTCAAAGGTTATGTTGATTAAAGAAGGTGTTGCCAAATGTTATCTTACTGAAGAAAACGGAAAAGAATATATTGTCGAATTTCTGGGAAATGGGGAAATCCTTGGAGAAGTAGAATTGATGAAGAATATCAGCTGTTTATGTGGGGTAAAAGCAGTCTCTGAAGTGACCGTTTACGAAGTCAATGTTTTCTATTTCAAATCTTTGATTAAAAATGATCTTGCTCTTAACCATTTATTATTGGATTCGTTTGCGGAAAGAATTATCAATACTTCCAGCAGGGCATCTTATCAACAGCTGTATACGGTAGAACATACTGTAACACAATTACTGAACATGCAGTCAAAGCAAGGTATTCAGATTTCTAAAGAAGATATGGCTGCCTATCTTGGTATTACAGTGAGAAGTTTGAATAGAATCTTAAAGGATTTGAAATAATTTCGTTGACAAGCAAAAAGATGTAAAGATTTTCTCAATGCTTATTTATAATTTTAAACATCATTCTTTTGTTGGAAAATCGCAAAAGATGCAAAGTTTTTTTAATCCTTATTTATAATTTTAAGGCACAAGAAGATCAAAGATTTTCAGCAAGCGATGACTATGAATTTTTCTGCAAGTTGCGGAAACTGTGCTAGCCCTTTTTTAATTAGAATTTGCTTAATTAAAAGAATCTTCAAGTGATTAAAAAATAACCAGTATTCAATTTTATCGAAGATAAAATCTTTGTGCCTTAAAATATTTGATCTTCAAATTCCATTGCGTCTTTGCGTATATCAAAAAAGTTTCGTTTTTTTTTTTTTTTAACTAATGATGTTTTGATGTGTTTTTAAGGGGTATTTTATTTTAAATATTAATATTTAATAATTTAAGTATTGATTTTGATGGGGTGTTTTTTGAAATTTAGTATTTTTGTGTAAAATTAAGTCGAATATTCGTCAAATGGAAAAATTAAAGTTCAGAAATGCTGAATTGGCAGATTTAAATAGAATTGTAGCCATTTATAATTCAACAATAGCCTCCAGGATGGTGACTGCAGATATGGAAGAAGTTTCTGTAGAAAGCAAACTAAAATGGTTTGAGGAACACAATCCTCAGACAAGACCACTTTGGGTAGTTGAAGATGAGCAGAATGAAACCGTAGGGTGGGTGAGCTTCAGTTCATTCCATGAAAGAACGGCATACAATGGAACGGTAGAAGTAAGCATTTATCTGGATGAAACCTGCAGAGGAAAAGGATATGGAAAAACTATTCTTCAGTATTGTATTGATAACGCTGGAAAGTTTGGGGTAAAAAACCTTGTAGCTCTTATTTTTCTTCATAATGAGCCCAGTTTGAAGCTGTTCAGATACTTCGGCTTTGAGGATTGGGGAAGCCTTCCTAATGTAGCAATCCTGGATGGTGTGGAGAGAAGTCTGAAGATTTTAGGGAAGAGAATAGATTAAATTTAAAGGAATTAATTGTATTCAATAATCCAATAGAAAGAATAAAAAAATAGCTGTCTCAAATTTGAAACAGCTATTTTCTTTTTTATGAATTCTGCTTAATTCTTTTCGCAGACATATTCAGGAATCGTTTTACCAGGAAAACGGCTGATACGGTCAGTCCTAATCCAAGTGCGATCCACATTCCGAAAGCTCCCATTTCCAAGGTTACACAGAAGAAATACCCCAAAGGAATGGTAATTACCCAATAAGCAATAAAGGTATAGATAGATGGAATTTTCACATCCTGAAGCCCTCTCAGCATTCCTAATGCCGTCACCTGAATTCCGTCAGAAAGTTGGAATAAAGCTGCAATGATCATTAGTTTTGATGCCAGCATAATAACTTCCACTTCTTCTTTTTTCGTGAAGAATGTAGGGAGTATATTTCTTCCTAGAATAAATACCAATCCACAGATACACATGAAAATAAAAGCAATCTTCAGGTTGTTGACTCCTACTTTTCTCAGTTCCACAAAGTTCTGTTCACCCACTTTTCTTCCGATCATTACTGTAGAAGCAACACTAAACCCAACGCATAGGTTGAAGGTGAAGGAAGCCATACTTAAAGCGATCTGGTGAGAAGCAATATCATGAGCAGAAATCAGCCCGCAGATAAATGCAGCCCCGGCAAATGCTGTTACTTCAAAGAACATCTGTAAAGCTGTAGGCAAACCAAGTCTTACCATTTTATCAAACATTTGCTTTGAGAAATCCTGAATTTTTAAAGAAAAATCCTTGATATAGCGTCTTGTTCTTTTTTCTTTAAGCAATACAAAATACAGGAAAACCACCATGAAAACTCTGGAAATCAAGGTTGCTAAAGCAGATCCTTGTACACCCATTGCAGGTATTCCCCAAAGTCCTTTGATAAAGACATAGTTTAATGCAATATTGATGATATTGGCAATAATGGTAGCTTTCGTAACACCAATGGTATAAGACAGTCCTTCAGAAACTTCACGAAGTGTCTGGAATGCCATGAACGGAATCATACTGATCACCATTATACTTAAAAATCCTACGGTATCAGGAATGATCTTGGCGGGTTGTCCGGAGTGATAGAGTAGTGGCATTCCCAAAAGTAGAACCACCATAAGGATAATCCCAACAGACATATTGATAATGAAACCGTGGCTGAATACGGAATTAATCGTAGCATGATCCTCTTTTGAGTGTGCTTCCGAAACCAATGGCGGGATTGCAAATGAAAAGCCCAGGGCTAATACAAATATGGAGAAAAACACAGCGTTACCCAATGAAACGGATGCCAGTGCATCGGCACCCAAAAGTTTTCCGACAATAATATTATCGAATAAATTTACTGAAACCTGCCCTACCTGGGTAAGCATCACAGGCAGAGCCAAAGTCAGGCATTCTTTTGTATAGTTTTTATTTAAAAAGTTCATAATATTTTAAGATTCATATAGTTTATAATTCAAATAGGGGCAAAAAAAAATTTGCAGTGGTAACACTGCAAATTTTTATATATGGTAAATAATAACTTTATTATTTCCTTACAAAACTTGCAACGTCACCTTCAGAAACAGTGTTTCCACCAAGAATAATCAATCTTTCCACAACATTTCTTAATTCCCTGATATTTCCAGTCCATGAAAGAGCTTTTAAAGCATCAATAGCTTTATCGTCAAATTTTTTCGTAGCTGTACCATGCTCATCAGCAATCATACCTGAAAAATGTTCAACCAGCAATTTGATATCCTCTTTTCTTTCATCCAAAGGCGGAACATAAATTTCAATTACAGAAAGTCTGTGGTAAAGGTCTTCTCTGAATTTTCCTTCCTCAATTTCTTTCTGCATATTCTTATTGGTTGCCGCAATTACTCTTACGTCAACTTTAATTTCTTTATCACTTCCTACAGGAGAAACTTTGCTTTCCTGAAGGGCTCTCAATACCTTAGCCTGAGCGATAAGACTCATGTCTCCAATCTCGTCAAGGAAGATCGTACCATTATTAGCCTGTTCAAATTTTCCCTGCTTATCTTTAATAGCACCTGTAAAAGATCCTTTTACGTGTCCGAAAAGTTCAGACTCGATAAGTTCAGATGGAATAGCCGCACAGTTTACCTCTACCATAGGACCTCTTGCACGCTCACTTTGATTATGAATTGCATGGGCTACCAATTCCTTTCCGGCACCGTTAGGCCCGGTGATTAGAACTCTGGCGTCAGAAACTGCTACTTTTTCGATCATATCCTGAATCTTTTGGAGAGCAGGAGAGGTACCAATCATCTGGTATTTTTTACTTACTTTTTTCTTTAAGGTTTTATTTTCAGTCTGAAGATTTTTGTTTTCTTTCTTCAGAGTTTCTTTAACCAATGCATTTTTCACACTTGTAATAAGTCTGTTGATATCAATTGGTTTGGAAATAAAATCGTATGCACCGTCCTTCAAACAGGAAACAGCAGAATCAATATCTGCGTGGCCTGAAATCATGATAAAAGTAGTTTCTGGTTTTAATGCAAGACTTTGCTTCAACAGTTCGGTTCCTGAAAGTTTAGGCATCTTGATATCAGAAATCACCAAAGCGAAATCTTCTTTTTCTACCTGTTTGTAACCTTCAAGGCCGTCTTCGGCGATAACAAATTCATAATCGGTTAGTTCATCCGAAAGAATACTGTGAAGTACTCCCGAGATTGCTTTTTCGTCTTCTACTATAAGGATTTTTTGCATAGTTGCAAATTTAAATTTTTTGTTTCAATTATTAGCAAAAACTGTACCTAAATATTCTATTTTGAGTAGTCTCTTCTCCCAAAAATCGCAGATCCAACCCTCACAGAGTTAGCACCACACTCGATCGCTATAGGGAAATCATCACTCATTCCCATTGATAAGGTGTTTGCAGTTTTTAATTGATTTAATTCGTCAAAAAGACTCTTCAAGGTTAAAAATTCATTTTTTACCTGCTGCTCATCATCCGTGAATGTTGCCATTCCCATTAAGCCGGTAATTTCAACATGGGGAAACTTACCTTCAAGATATTGCTGGTAAGCATCTTTAGCCTCAGAAATTTCAAGACCGAATTTACTTTCTTCTGCGGCAATTTTTACCTGTAAAAGAACTTTAATGACTCTGTTGTTCTTTCCTGCTTCTTTGTTGATTTCTGTCAATAATTTTTCGGAATCCACACTTTGTACGGTATCTATGAAAGGAGCTATGTATTTTACTTTATTGGTTTGTAAATGACCAATCAGGTGCCATTGGATATCCTGAGGAAGCAGCGGTGCTTTCTCCATCAGTTCCTGTACTTTATTCTCTCCAAAAACTTTTTGTCCGAGATCATACACTTCCTGAACTGCAGAAGCCGGATGTGTTTTCGAAACAGCAACCAGCTGAACACCGGATGGCAGCTGATCTTTTATAGCGTTGTAATTTTCTTTAATACTCATAGATGCAAATTTCCGAAATTTCCCTGACAGTTCCCAGTCATGAATACATTTCCCTTATACTTTTACAGTGAAATTAATTCAAAACCTCATTAATTTTAGGATACTGAGAAATTTTTCTGAAAACAAACTTGTTGCTTCTCTGTAGCTTTTCAATAAACAGATCCAGCTCGTTGATAGAGTCCGCATCTCTCAGATATTGGTCATGGGTAAGGAAAACAAGGTGTCTGGAAGTTTTCTCAAGGTCGTTTAAGAAAATACTGTCCACTTTCTTGATCATGGCTTCATGGCTTCCTTTCAAAGTCATTTTCTGGGAAGGTCTCCATTCGAGATCCCAGCCGATGACTTTATAACCTGCTTTCTTAAGGCCATCTGCTGCTGCAGTAGAACTTTTGATATCAGTTACGTTAATATTGTTGAGTCTCCAGATATTTCTTCCGGGAGTTCTTGCTATTTTATCAGTAAGCTTCAGACTGTCTTTGGCGATATCAAAATCATGGACTACTGATTCAGCATTTTTATAAAAATCTGTGTATTTGTTGTGGGCATGACTAAAGCTATGGTTGGCAAGTTCTACAAGAGGGTTTTGCTTCAGCAGCAGCAGATCATCTTTCTGTTTTTTGCTTCCGTAGGCATGTTTTCCTACCAGAAAGGCGGTTGCACAAACATTTCTTTTGTCCAGGATTTTTAAAAGATTTTCGGTCCCCTGATTGGGGCCGTCATCGAAGGTAAGGTAGATCACTCTTTTATCCGGGTCTACACTTTCATCATCCATTTTAGGGACTATTTCTGCGGAAGGATGTTCCTGTGAACTGACGACGGGGTCGTTATTCACTTCATTTTTAAAATTACAGCTATACAATAAAGCCGAAGTTGCACTCATCAATGCAAACATCCCGAGAAAAGTCGCATTTTTTGACTTTCCCGCAAAAATTTTTCTCATAAAGATAATGGAATTTCAATTGTTAAAAATCGTTAAAAATAACAATTGAAAGTTAACAAATTATATGCCATGCTGTGCAGTTTATTTTCTTTTTAAGTTTATTTTAAGAACTTTATTTTAAAGGCGATTTCCAATAAGAATTGAATTGTAACCTTATGATTTTGTTTTCCTTATTTTTTAACATTTATAAATGTGAAACTAATAGTTTTTCTCTATATATGTTGATGTTTTAATATTCTTCATTGAATGGAGAATTATTTTATTTTAACAAAAAAAAAGATAATTTTTATAGCGTCTTTATTTTAAGATGCTTTTTAAATACAGGGAATTTTTAATAGCTGCTATTCCCCAGGTATTATTGAAGAAAATAAATGAGGTTTGCGTGGTATTTTTAATCTTTTCAGCCAGTGCATCCATAAAATCTTTAGTATATTCTGATTTGTAAAGAACAGGTTTCCCGTGAAGTCTGTAATAAAGTATCTCCGAATGATTAATAATAAGGTCTTCGGGAAGATTGCCGGGAAAACTTACACCTGAGAAAATAATATTATGTTTTTTTAAAAGATCAAATACTTCTTTTTGCCACCATGAGTTGTGTCGGAATTCAATGACGTTCAGGAATCTATGATCCATATTGTCCATGATCCGCTCTGTATTTTCTGCTGTGTTTTTAAAGGAAGGAGGAAGTTGATATAGGAATCCGGAAAGTTTATCCTTCAGACCGTTCTGAATATGGTCGCAGAATAGAGCAATCTCATCTTTGGAATTTTCAAGCCGGTTTTGATGGGTGATGGCTTTTGGGATTTTAATGAAGAATCTGAAATCATCAGGGGTTTCATCATACCATTTCAATAATGTTTTTGAAGTTGGTTTTCTATAAAATGTAGAATTGATTTCTACAGCATTGAACGTTGTTGAATATAAAGAAAGAAAATCTTTACTTTGGGCATTTTCAGGATATAAAGACCCTTTCCAGTCATTATTATAAAATCCCGAACATCCTATGTAAAGATTTTCTTTTGTCATAATGTTATTTTATATCCAGATTCACGGAGTTGAGCCTCAATGAATTCAGTATCACAGACAAGGAACTGAAGCTCATTGCTGCAGCTGCTATCATGGGTGATAAAAGAATTCCAAAGAATGGATACAATAATCCTGCCGCAACCGGAACTCCCAAAACATTATAAATGAATGCAAAGAACAGGTTTTCTTTAATGTTTTTGAGAAGCTTTTCACTCAGTAACTTTGCTTTTGCAACGCCTAAGATATCTCCTTTTAATAAAGTGATCTCAGCACTTTCAATGGCAACATCTGTTCCTGTTCCCATAGCAATTCCCACATCGGATTGGGCCAGGGCAGGAGAGTCATTGATGCCATCTCCGGTCATGGCTACTATTTTACCCTGTTGTTGTAGTTTTTTTACCTCGTTGAGTTTATCTTCAGGAAGGCAGTTGGCTTTGAAATGTTTAATTCCTAATTCATCTGCAACAGCTTTTGCAGTATGTTCGTTGTCTCCTGTCATCATGATGACGTCTATTCCTTCACTCATCAGCTGTTTCACTGCTTTTTTAGAACTTTCTTTGATTTTATCTGTAAAGCTTATGAATCCAAGCACCTGCTGATCCTGTGCGATGTAAGAAATTGTATGTGCCTTTGACTGTACTTCTACAGCTTTCCTTTTTACGTTTTCGGGAATTGTAATCTGATGGGAGGTCAACAGGCTTTCATTTCCTAAGTAAGCAGTCTTATTATTGATTTTTCCTTTTACTCCTTTTCCGGAAATGTTTTCAAACTGATCTACCTTTTCAGCAGTAAGATTCTCTTCCTTTGCTCTTTTTATAACGGCATTGGAAAGTGGATGTTCAGAATTCTGATTCAAAGAAAAAGCAAGCTGTAAAATCTGATGCTGATCACCATTTACGGTTTCAATGTGTTCTACTGAAGGTTTTCCTTCCGTTAAGGTTCCTGTTTTATCAGTGATCAGGACATTCACTTTATTCATTTGTTCAAGGGCTTCTGCATTCTTGATCAGGATTCCGTTTTTAGCACCTTTCCCGATTCCTACCATTAAAGACATGGGAGTGGCGAGCCCAAGGGCACAGGGACATGCTACAATTAAAACTGCCACAGCATTCACAAAGGCAAATAAACTTCTTTTTCCTTCCGGACCGAAAAACTGCCACAGAATAAAAGTAAGGGCAGCGATAAGGATGACCACAGGAACAAAAACTTTTGAAACTTTGTCAGTAAGCTTCTGGATTGGAGCTTTGCTGCGGCTCGCTTCATTGACCATTTTAATGATTTGTGAAAGCAGGGTTTCATCACCTACTTTTTCCGCCTTCATAACGAATACCTGATTGCCGTTTATGGTTCCGGAAGACACTTTATCATCTACATTTTTTTCAACAGGAATAGGTTCTCCCGTGATCATACTTTCGTCAACAATAGAATTACCTTCAATGATTTTTCCGTCTACCGGAATTTTTTCACCAGGTTTTACTTTTAATAAATCTCCTATTTTTACCTGAGAAAGCAGAACTTTCTTTTCTTCACCATTTACGATAAGATTGGCTTCATCGGGAGAAAGATTCATCAATTCTTTAATGGCATTTCCCGTTTTTTTATGAGCTGCTGCCTCCATCAATTGCCCTAAAATAACAAGGGTTAAAATTACACAGACCGCTTCAAAATATAAAGGAATTTCATGATTATGGCCACGAATTTCATGTGGAATGATATCTGGGAAAATTAATGCTACAATACTGAAAATAAATGCTGCAGCTACACCCAGAGCAATAAGACTGAACATGTTAAGATTCCAGGTTTTAAAAGAAACCCAACCTCTTTTTAACAGAAACCAGCCTGAATAAAACATCACCGGAAGCGTTAAAGCAAGTTCAATAAATCCCTGGATCTGATGGGAAAAAGGGAAATTGATAAACATTCCACCCATGGAAAGAATGAAAACGGGAATCGTAAATGCTAATGAAGTAATGAATTTCCTTTTTAATAGAGTATAAGTTTCATCTTCTTCATCTTCACCACTATCTGGCATTCTTACGAGATCCATCCCACAGATCGGGCAGTCTCCGGGTTCATCACGGATGATTTCCGGGTGCATAGGACAAGTGTATTTTGCAGTTTTCTTTTCGGGATACTTTACAAGATCCATTCCGCAAACTGGGCATCCTACATTGGAGTCGTAGGTTTTGTCACCTTCACAATACATCGGGCAGTAATATCTGCCTGCCATTTCATCAGTTACTTTCGGAGCTTCATGATTGTGACTATGATTATGATCATGATGAGAGTGGGAATGAGAATGATGTTGATGCGAACCGGCTTTTTGTACAAGCTCTTCCGTGATGGGTTCTAAATGCATGTGGCAAACCGGGCAATCTCCTTTTTCATCGTACACTTTATTTCCTTCACAAAACATAGGACAATAGTGTTTTCCGATACTGTCTTTAAAGTTTTCCGGAAGATGGGTTGAGGAATAGGTCGGTTTGTGATTAGGGTCTTTGGCCAGTTTTTCTTCAATAGGAACCAGATACATTTTGCAGACAGGACATCTTTCACCCTGTTTGAAATATACTTTATCTCCTTCGCACTCCATTGGACAATAGTATACTGAAGACGGTGATACGCGGTCCTGAGGTTTTACAAAGGTTGTCTCAGGATGATTGGGATCTTCAAGTCTGTATTTTCCTATTTCTGCCAAAGCATCATTTAAAACTGAAAGTTTTACTCCATGCTCAGAAGTGATTGTTGCGGTATTGGTTTCCAGATTTACATCGGCGGTAACCCCATCAACACTGTTCAGTTGATTTGAAATTTTTTTCTGGCAGCCGGAACAGGTCATTCCGAGTATTTTATACTGTTGGTCCATGATTCTTAAATTTATAGTACAAATTTCCAAAATGGAAAACTAAGTCTGTTATAAATTTAAGGATAATAGTTATAAAATTAGGTGGAGTGAAAGAGTTTGAGGGTGGGAGAGTGGGAGAGTGAAAGGGTGGGAGAGTATAAGGGTTTGAGGGTTTGAGTGTTTGTAAGTGTGATTGGAATATTTAACTCCCTTACCCGTAAACGCTCAAACTCTCAAACGTATTAAAGATTGTCAAGCGCTTTGCGATGGTGTTCTTTAAGTTTTTTAAACTCTGTGGGAGTGAATCCTGTTACATTACGGAATTGGGTAGAAAGATGCTGCACACTTTTATAACCAAGTTTTCCCGCAATTTCGGTAAGGTTGAATTCATTATATAGAAGAAGTTCTTTTACCTTTTCAATTTTTTGAAGGATGAAGAACTGCTCTAAGGTGATATTTTCGTTTTGTGAAAACGTTTTTGAAAGAAAACTGTAGTCTTTATGAAATTTTGAGCTTAGAAATTCCGAAAGCAGAAAGTCTTCAGCAATATCAAGGTCACTGATTTTTGCAATAATCAGGTTTTTGATTTTTTCAACAACCTGATGTGCGGAATCCATGATTCTTTCAAAACCCGTATCAAGCAGTGCTTTTTCTATGATCTGCATTTTTTCAGGAGAAATTTCAAATTCTGTTTCTGCTTCACCTAATAAAACGGCAGTTGTTTTTACCTCTGCATTGCGGAAAATGTTTTCCACCGCCGCAATGCATCTGTTGCAGACCATATTTTTTATGAATATCTTCATAGACCGCTGTTTAATCTGTCTTTTACGAATTCAATCTGGGTTTTGCCGTGAGGAGCGGGATTGCCATCTGCGTCAAGGTTTACCATGACAATTCTTTCTACCGTAATAATCGTTTGATGAGTCATTTTGTTTCTTACATCACATCTTAAAGTAATAGAAGAAGATCCGAAATGGGTAGCTTCAATTCCTATTTCTATAATGTCTCCCTGTTTGGCTGAACTTACAAAGTTGATTTCAGAGATGAATTTCGTTACTACTTTTGTATTTTCCAGCTGGATAATAGCGTAAAGGGCAGCTTCTTCATCAATCCATTGAAGGAGTCTTCCTCCGAAAAGCGAATGGTTGGGATTTAAATCTTCGGGTTTTACCCATTTTCTGGTATGGTAGTTCATGTCTTTTAATAATTTGCAGTACAAATTTAGTGTTAAAAGCTGATCTTTTCAAAAGAATAGTATTTATTGATCTGAAAAGAATCATTCATTTTCTCAATCATTTTCTTTTGGAGCGCATTGCTTTGGTTTTAGTTATAGAAGTATCATTCAGTAATATCTGATATTCTTTGTTTTCTACAGGAATCAGAGCGACTTTTCCCTCAGAGTTATGATGGAACCCAAATCCGTATTTTTTGGCTAAAGGAGAACAGCGGAGGCATGGCTGTCCTTTGGAAAAGAATTTTTCTCTTTCTTCTTGCATCTCGTTATCTGAAATATCATTTTTAATAGCATGACACCCAAAAATAATATCGTCTGAAGAATATTGGTAAGGGTGTTGTATGAGCGCTTCATATTGAAGGTTGGCGAGCGTTTTTACTTTTTTTTCAGGAGGAATCTGTGCCATGGAAACCGGGCAGTCTTCAGCAATTTCAATAAAAGTATTGGTGTAATTGGTTGTATATTGTTTCATCTTTTTAATGTTAAATTTTAAAAACTTGAATAATAGAGTGGGTTTGCAAATGTAAAAACAGGATTAAGCTGAATAAATGCCATTTTTTTACGTTAAATGTTAAATAATTTAACGTAATTTTATTTTTGATATAAATTGCTGTATTTCAATTACTTAAACTGTTTTATTGGTGGTTTTAATAGCCTGTACTCAACATAATGTGAGAAATATTTAAAAAAAGCTTTGATTTGAAATTTTTAATTGTATCTTGCATACGTTTATATTTGGAATCAATATTTGTTCATTAATTTATGTTGTTTTTCTTTTATATACCAAATTTTTATTAATTTTTTAATTTATTTAAAATGAACATTTTTGTTTCAAACATCAATTACGCAACTAAAGAGTATGAGTTGCACGATCTATTCGCAGAATTTGGAGATGTATCATCAGCTAAAATCGTTACAGACAGAGAAACTGGTCGTTCCAGAGGTTTCGGTTTCGTAGAGATGGGTGATGAAGAAGGACAGCAAGCTATTGAAGCTCTTAACCAAAAAGAATTCAACGGAAAAACGTTAAACGTATCTGAAGCTAAGCCAAGAGAGGAGAAGCCAAGAAGAAGCTTCGACAACAACAGAGGCGGAGGTTATGGTAATAACAACAACAGAGGCGGAGGCTATGGTGGTAACAACAACCGTGGCGGAGGCGGCGGAAATCGTTGGTAAAAATATGAAGCGGCTTTTTAGCCGCTTTTTTTATGGAATTTAATTTCCAGATAATCATTTAATTATAACTTGGGTTGAAATATTATGATGTTTTGGCATAATTTTAGAAAATTATCAATCAATCAAAAAGTAATTATAATGAAAAAACATTTATTAGCATTTATGATGGTGTTTGGTGGGTTGCTTGTCAACGCACAAAGCATTTATGCGGGACAGACCTTAAGACAGGACAAAAAATATTGGGCGGATAATAATGAGTACTATCTGATCTTTCAGAATGATGGAAATCTTGTATTTTATAACAGATCCGGCGCTCCTGCATGGGAGTCAAAAACTACCAACAGAGGAGTGAAAGCGATTTTCCAAAGAGATGGTAATCTGGTAGTGTATACAAGGGGTAATGGTGTTGCTTTCAGTTCAAATACTGATGGCAAGGGAGCTGATAAATTATCAGTTCAGGATGATGGTAATCTTGTTATCTATAATGGATCCAATCCTTTATGGGCTTCACAGGGAGGTGTCAAAAATAATAATGGCTGGGGTAATGGCGATCGTTATGGTAACAGGGATTATGTATCCACCGGATACAGATTTCGTAAAGATGCCAAATTATATTCTTCAGATGGACGTTATTATTTGGTTTTCCAGGATGATGGTAATCTTGTTTTAGCTAATAGAAATGGAAATGCTATCTGGGCTACAGCTACTGATAACAGAGGAAGTAAAGCGGAATTCCAGGGTGATGGAAACCTGGTAGTATATGATTCTTATAACAGACCAGTGTGGAGCTCAAATACAAACAACAGAGGAGCTGTAAAACTAACAGTTCAAAATGACGGAAACCTGGTGATTTACGGAAGAAATTCCCCAGTATGGAGTTCAGGTACCAATAGATAAAAAACGATTTATATCAATAAAAAAGGCTATCCGCAGGATAGCTTTTTTTATTTTAAAACTTATTTATTTCAATCTTACCAAGAGGTAAACGTTTTCGTAATACATGCTGGCTTTGTCATCATCAGCGTATTTTTCTCTTGTCATTTCACTGAAAATCAGTTTGACATGATACTTGCCCAAATCAGATTCCATAGCGATCTCAGGAACTTTTACATTTCCGTTTTTATTTTTATTTTCCTCAAACAGTCGAATGATCTGTGGTTCAAAATCTATTTCTTCTTTTGAATTTAATTTCAATTTTAATGAGGAGTTTTCGGTCAGTTGATCTACCAGTTCAAACTGGTCGTCATTCAGTTTTTGGGGATCTCTGCTATAACGGTGGAAAGAAATTAAATATTGATAATTTCCGATTTCTACCACCTGTTTTTCAGGAACAAGAACGAGTCTGTTCATTTCATAAGGCCTTTTATTTACCGTAATATTCACGTCTGAAAATTTGTTCTGAATGCTGTAATTTATACTGTAAAATGTACCATCGTTAATGTTATCCGATAATTCAGCCTGGTCTTTTTCGTTCAGTAGAGTGGATAAAAATTCAACTTGCTTTCTTTCGGCCAGAAATTCAAATTTATCAGCAATTTCATTACGGATTGTATCTGTAACTTTTTTCTGAAAATTAATTTTGCCCGCACTAATCAGCTGGTGCTTGTTTAAAATATCCATTAATTCCGCTTTCTGACTTCTTTTAGCAACACTAAAAGCATTAAGATAAGGGAAAATCAATGCAAAAGCCCCAAATAAAAATAAGCTGACCGGAATAAACTTTATCGTAGCCTTTTTGCTGAAAATAAAGTAAATGACAATGCTTAAGAGCCATAGGGCAAGCAGGAGAACGAAATACCTTGGTTCTGTGTAACCATATTCTAAAATTCTGGTGAAAATAGCAGTGAAAAGCAATACGATCAAAGGGGCAATGGTATAATAAAATGCTTTTGAAAATATCCTAACCCAGGATTTTGCATTTTCTTCTTTCAACGGATGAACCAGGAGCAGTGCCAGAATGCCAACGGTACTATATGCTAGAACAAGGTAAGACACCCAGCCTCTGGGAAGCTGCCAGTTGATTAATATTTTAACAGAATAGAAATAAAGAATAGTTACATATATAAGGAGTAATGGAATTAAAATAAACTGAGTGAAAAACTTTAAAACAACAGGATAAGTACCATCTTTCTCAAGGTTATTTAAGCCTTTATCATTAAATAAAAGGAAAATAAAACTGCTTCCAAAAATAGCAAGCACAAAGAAGGTATCCCTGTAAATTCTGTCATGAAAGTTAAAATCAAAAAGTTTATCAACCGCTAAAATGGCTAATTCAACTCCGCCCGTTAAAACTCCTGTAAATACAGCTGTTAGAAAGGTATTGATAAAAAGATTTTTATTGTACTGCCAGAATCTGAGCTCCTTGTCTTTTTCCAGAAACGGAACAAAAGATACCAGTAAATGGGAGAGAAGAGCGATAATAGCAATGATATAAGCGTAGACTTCTGTAAAACGGTTCTTTTTATCAGGCAGAATAAAATAAAAACCTATCAGAAAAAGGATGCCGAGTACATTCAGTATGATTTCTTTTCCTATCCTTTGGGACAGCATTTTTAGGGCAAACATCAGGGAAATCCCCAGACAGGCGCAAATAGTGAATTTTATATAAGAGGCAATTTCATTGAGCTCTGTTTCAACAAGGTATATGGCGCCAATAGAAGCTAATAAAGCCATTGTCAAAATCATGGGATATCGGAAAATGACTTCATTGGCCCGGCTTATGGTTTCCTGGAATTTTGTTTTCATGATTTGGTGTTTTTGAAATTTTTATATTAATCTTTCTTCTTTTTCTTCTTTTTGTCTTTATCCTTATCCTTTTCTTTTTCCTTTGCTTTGGTTTTCTTCTCTTTTTTCGGACTTAAAATTTCTTCAGCAAATTCAAACTTCGGTTCTTCAATTTTTGCGGGTTTAATTTCGATTTTAAGATCAAAATACCCTTTCATGTCTTCCTGGGAGATTAATTTTTCGCTTAATAAAAGTTCCAGAATTTCCTTCCCTGAATTATTAAAAAAGTTATGTGAAAGCTCTTTCAATAGAAATTTTTTATACTCTTCCAAAGGGACAAGTACGCTGTATTTGAAGATTCGTCCTTCTTTTACAGTGGAGAGATAACCCTTTTCAACTAATATTTTCAAATAAGTGGAAACCGTGTTCTGGTGTGGTTTCGGTTCCGGATGCTGCTCCATAACGTCCTTCAGATAGAAAGATTCCATTCTCCAAAACAGCTTCATAAAGTTTTCTTCTGCGGCAGTAAGATGATTTATTTTCATAGAGTATTCTAATGTTGAAATTGAATATTGCAATAAAGATAGATAAAAGATACCAGAAAAGCTATTCCAGCGCCCATAAATACTTCTTGTACGGTGTGTCTCTTTAAAATGATCCGGGTAATTCCGACCAAAATAGCGATTCCCAGCCATGCCAGACCCATTTTCCAGTTAAGCGAGAAAAATAGAGCTGCTACAAATATATTAAACGCTGTATGCATCGAGCTTTTGATAAAAAGATTGCTGATCTGAAGGGCGAAAAGCAGCACCAAAATAAAAAGCATGACAAGGTCAATATACCCGGTTTTGATATAATGGAAAATAAGATAAGCAATCACACACACGGCAATAAATATGTAGAGTGTTTTCCTTTGAACCCTGTTGGAGACATCCATATTGGTGTATCTTCCTGTTTTCACATTCCATACCAGCCAGATGATCACCGGAATGATGATCATTAATAATATAGGAAGAAAATACAGCATAGAATCTTTAAAGGTGTATTCCCTAACGCTCATGTATACAAAGAAAATGATCAGAGAGACCAATGGATTAAAAAAATCAGAAATGACTTTTGAAATTTTGTGTAGTAATGAAGACTGTTTTTCTTCCATAATCAGGTTTAAAAATCAAATATACCATTATCACCTCAAAAAACAAGGGCAGGCGGTGGAACAGGAAGAATGAAACAATGAGGAAAGTGATTTAATATCAGGAGGTTTTGATGTAAAAATGTTTTTTATCTCTTTATATTCATATTAAATTTTGCAGAAAATATTTAATTTTAATTCATCAGTTTTAATCATTATTATAATGAAACATCTCATCACATTATTATTATTTATCATATCAGTCCACATCGCTTTTGGTCAAAAGGTTTCCGAAGGAAATACTTCTGCACTACAACCTGTACATCAATTAAGAATCTATGAAGTTCCAAAAGAAAATAAACAGGTTTTTCTGGACCGTTTCAGAGATCATGCCCTGAGAATAATGAAAAAATATGACTTTACCATTGTAACCATTTGGGAATCGGAGTTCGCAGATAAAACAGAATTTGTTTACCTGCTGGAATGGAAAGATGAAGCAACGATGAAAACAGCCTGGGAAGGATTTATGGCGGATAAGGAATGGAAGGAGATCAAAGCAAGAACAGCAAAGCAATATGGTAACTTCGTTAATGAAATTGAAGACAGAACTCTGAGACTTACCGATTTTTCTACGGAAAAGAAGCTGTTGAAATAACCAAAAGGTATGTTAACAATAATTAAAAATGAAAGTTGCCAGCAAGCAGGTATAAAGAAATCCTGATGTTTTATTCTTATTTATTATTTTATAAAACTCAGATAAATAGGGATTTTTTATACATACTGTCGTTGGAAAATGGTGGAGTGAACGTGGTTTTATTGAGACATCAGGGGCTCGAAAATTAAGAATAATCCATTCAGCCCGCAAATAGATTTTACAGAAAAATCGAAAAGTTATCTATGTATAGAATAAAAACAAAGTTTTTTTCATAATTTTGCTCAACTATTTCATCATAAAAAAGCAAGAGCTAACACATGAAAGAATTTTCTAAAGAGGTATACCTGAAGTGGTATGAAGATATGACAATGTGGAGAAGGTTTGAAGACAAATGCCGTTCTCTTTACCTAAAACAAAAGATCAGAGGATTTTTACATTTGTATAACGGTCAGGAAGCTATCCCTGCCGGGTTTACACATGCAATGGATCTGACAAAGGATAGTATGATTACTGCTTACAGATGTCACATCCATCCAATGGCGATGGGAGTAGATCCTAAAAGAATCATGGCGGAACTTTGTGGTAAAGCTACAGGGACATCCGGAGGTATGGGTGGATCTATGCACATTTTCAGTAAAGAACACCGTTTTTATGGAGGACACGGTATCGTTGGAGGACAAATTCCATTAGGTGCTGGGATTGCTTTTGCTGATAAATATTTCGACAGAAAAGCAGTGAACATCTGTTTCTTCGGAGACGGTGCTGCAAGACAAGGTTCTTTACATGAAACTTTCAACATGGCAATGAACTGGAAGCTTCCTGTAGTATTTGTTGTAGAAAACAACCAATATGCAATGGGAACTTCTGTAAAAAGAACTGCCAACCACGAAGATATCTATAAATTAGGATTAGGATATGAAATGCCTTGCCTTGCTGTAGATGCTATGGATCCTGAAAAAGTAGCAGAAGCTGCTTATGAAGCTATTGAAAGAGCAAGAAGAGGAGACGGACCTACATTCATTGAAGCAAGAACTTACCGTTACAGAGGACACTCTATGTCTGATGCTGAGCCATACAGATCTAAAGAAGAAGTAGCTCTTCATAAAAATGATGACCCAATCGAACTTTTAAAGCACAGAATTTTAGAAAACGGATGGGCTACAGAAGCAGAATTGGAAGTTATGGATAACAAGTCAAGAGACTTTGTTGAAGAGTGTATTGAATTTATGGAAAATTCTCCATATCCGGATGCTGAGAAGGTTTATGAATATGTATATGCTCAGGAAGACTATCCATTCTTAGACAAATTAGAAAACTAAAAGATAATGAGTTAATTTGAGAATTTGAGAATTTGAAAATGTGATAGAATATGTCCTTTTTTAATTTTCAAATTTTCAGATTGCTAAATTTTCAAATTAAAATAAATTATGGCAGAAGTAATTACGATGCCCCGCCTATCCGACACTATGACGGAAGGTAAGGTGGCAAAATGGCATAAAAAAGTAGGAGATAAAATAAAAGAAGGAGATATTTTAGCTGAAATTGAAACTGATAAAGCAGTTCAGGATTTCGAATCTGAAATAGAAGGGACTCTTTTATACGTAGGTGTAGAAGAAGGAGCTGCTGCTGCTGTAGATTCTGTTTTAGCTATTATTGGGAATGAAGGAGAAGATATTTCAGGGTTGACAGGAGGAGCTGCTGCTCCCAGTGCAGGTTCTGAAGAAAAAAAATCAGAAGAACAACCTAAAACAGAAGCTGCTGAACCTGTTGCTGCTGCAGAAGTTCCGGCAGGAGTAGAAGTTATTACAATGCCAAGACTTTCTGATACAATGACAGAAGGTAAAGTAGCTAAATGGCACAAAAATGTAGGCGACACAGTAAAAGAAGGTGATCTTCTTGCTGAGATCGAAACAGATAAAGCAGTACAGGACTTCGAATCTGAATTCAATGGAGTACTATTGAAGCAGGGTGTAGAAGAAGGTGGTGCTGCACCGGTTGATTCAGTATTAGCAATTATCGGCCCTGCAGGAACTGATGTTTCATCTGTAGGAGCACCGAAAGCAGCCGCTGTATCAACTGAAAAACCAGCTGAACAAAAAGCAGAAGCTAAAACAGAAGAAAAAGCTGCTCCGGCTGTAAGTTCTTCATCTTCTGACAGAGTTGCAATCTCTCCACTGGCTAAGAAAATGGCTCAGGATAAAGGGGTTGACATCAATAGTGTTCAGGGATCTGGTGAAAACGGAAGAATCGTTAAAAAAGATATTGAAAATTATCAGCCAGCTGCGAAACCAGCTGCTTCAGCTCCTGCAGCAAGCGCTGCTCCTGTTGCAGTAAACTTTGTACAAGGTGAAGATACAGAGACTCCAAATTCTCAGGTAAGAAATATTATTGCAAAACGTCTTTCTGAAAGTAAATTCTCTGCGCCTCACTACTATCTGATGGTGGAAATCAACATGGATAAAGCAATTGAAGCTAGAAAAGAAATCAATTCTTTACCTGATACGAAAATCTCTTTCAACGATATGATCATTAAGGCAACTGCAATTGCTTTAAGAAAACATCCTCAGGTAAATTCAAGCTGGGCAGGTGATAAGATCATCCACAGAGGAAATATCAATATTGGTGTGGCAGTAGCTATTCCTGACGGATTGGTAGTTCCTGTATTGAAAAATACAGATCAGATGACGTATACTCAGATCTCTGCATCGGTAAAAGATATGGCTTCAAGAGCGAAGAGTAAAGGTCTTAAAGCTAATGAAATGGAAGGATCTACCTTCTCTATTTCTAACTTAGGAATGTTCGGAATTGAAACATTCACAAGTATCATCAACCAGCCAAACTCTGCCATCCTTTCAGTAGGAGCAATTATCGAGAAACCAATCGTTAAAGATGGTCAGATCGTAGTTGGAAACACCATGAAACTTTCATTGGCATGTGACCACAGAGTGGTAGACGGTGCTACAGGTGCTCAATTCTTACAAACGTTAAGAACATATTTAGAAAGTCCATTAGCATTGTTACTGTAATTTTCTGAATTGAAAATAATAAAGCCTCCCAGAACGGGAGGTTTTTTTGTTATGCCCATTTGAGAATTGAAAATTATCACTGTTTTTTTTGGTGGAATTTCAAAATCAAATTACTATTTTTGAATCATGATTAAAGCAAGAAATATCCATAAGTCTTATGGGAATTTAGAAGTACTGAAAGGAGTTGATATTCACATCAAAACAGGAGAGGTGGTTTCTATTGTGGGAGAATCAGGAGCTGGTAAATCTACATTACTGCAGATTTTAGGAACGCTGGATCATCCGACTCAATTCAACAAATATGATACTGAAATTGAAATAGCAGGAGAATCATTTATTAATATGAATGATAAGCAGTTGTCAAAATTCAGAAATCAGAATATCGGTTTCGTATTTCAGTTTCATCAGCTTCTTCCGGAGTTTACAGCACTGGAGAATGTATTGCTTCCCACCAAAATAGCCGGAGCCAATGAAAAAGAAGCACTTGAAAAGGCTTATGCTTTATTTGAAGATTTAAAAATAGAACAAAGACTGCAGCATAAACCCAACCAGCTTTCAGGTGGAGAAGCACAAAGGGTAGCTGTAGCGAGGGCTTTAATCAATTCACCAAAAATCATTTTTGCAGATGAGCCTACCGGAAACCTGGATTCCAAGAACGCGGATGATCTTCACAGACTGTTTTTTGATCTTAGAGACAAGTATGATCAGACTTTTGTGATTGTAACCCATAATCCGAATCTTGCAGAAATTACAGACCGTAAGCTCGTTATGAAAGACGGAATGATCATAGAATAAAAGTATACCGCACCAGATGATGAAACACTTTATTTTCCTTTTTTTAACCCTGATTTCCTGTTCAAAAACTGAATCCCAGCAGTTGAATTCATTGAGAATTCCTCAGGCAAGGATTTCGGAAGTTAGAAGCTATATTAAAGGGAAAGAGTATAATCAGGAACTGGCTGTTTTTATCAATTTTAAGATTCCTTCCGGGAAATACCGTTATTTCATTTATAATCTGAAAAATAACACCATTGTACAGCAGGCGGTAGTGTCTCATGGTTCAGGCTCCGTTATTCCACGATCAGAAGCTTTAAAATTCAGTAATGTTGAAGGTTCCTATCAGTCATCTCTTGGAAAATATGCCATTGGAGAAAGCTATGTGGGAAAGTTTGGAAAAGCATATCGCTTAAGCGGTCTTGATTCTACAAACAGCAATGCAATGCAACGAGCCATTGTTCTCCATTCTTACGGATGTATTCCTGATACTGAATCTCAGGCTCCGGCATGTTTAAGCTTAGGATGTCCCATGCTTTCGGTAAATGCATTTAATGAAACGGCTAAATATATTGATCAGTCAAAGAAACCGATCATATTATATGCATTCTATTAATTCATAATATAATCTTCTTTCCATGGCTATAAAATTTCTTGCAGAAGATGACAGACCCAGAGAAAAGTTTTTGCAGAAAGGCAAAAGCTCACTTTCTGATTCTGAATTGTTAGCCATTATTATGGGAAGCGGGAATAAGAATGAAAATGCCATAGAGCTGGCAAGAAAGATTTTAACCTCTGTCGATAACAGCTGGCATCAGCTGAGCTTGCTTTCTGTTAAAGATCTGATGAAATTCAAAGGGATTGGTGACGCAAAGGCTATTTCAATTATTTCAGCGTTGGAAATAGGAAGGAGAAGAGCTGTGCAGGAAATTCCTGAAAAAGTAATTATAGGCAACAGTCATGATGCTTATGCCGTTCTTAGAAACCAGCTCTCTGATTTAAGAACAGAAGAGTTCTGGGCAATTTTCCTTAACAACAGTAATAAAGTGATTCATGTATCTCAGCTCACACAGGGAGGGATCAGCCAATCTATTGTAGACGTAAGAACACTCTATAAAGCAGCACTGGATCATTTTTCAACAGGGATTATCATTGCCCACAATCATCCTTCAGGAAGCTTAAAACCAAGCAGGGAAGATATCAATATCACACAAAAAATAAAAGAAGCAGGAGATACATTAAGTATTCAGCTTTTAGACCATATTATTGTCACGCAGGATTCTTATTTTAGTTTCTCGGACGCAGGATTATTATGATTAGAAGATTGAAATACCATGAAATTGATTTTGTAAAATATACTCAATGTTTAGAAAATTCCGAACAGAGAAAATATTCTGCTACAAAAGATTTTTTAGACACTACTTCTACAATGCCCTGGGAAATTCTGGTTTATAAAGACTACGAAGCAGTAATGCCAGTGCCCTTTATAAGAAAATATGGGATGAAAATTGTACACAATCCAAAACTTTGTCAGCAGCTTGGTGTTTTTTCTGGTAAAGACAATGTGGATCTCAATGAAGCTTTTTTAGAATATCTGGAAAAGAATTACATGATCAGAGCTTATCCGTTCAATGATCTCAATCAGCTTCGCTCAAAGATGAGAATCAAGAAAAATTTTTTGTTATACCCTAATACTTATGAAAAAGTATACGCCGGATATTCGCCTAAACGAAAACGAAAACTTCGGTTAGATGAAGCTGTATTAAAAGAATCGGAAATCAAAACGATCCCTTATGACAAAGCAAAAACTTTTATTGAAGCCAATACGATAGGGCTGAACAAAGATCATGATCTGTCTGAATTCATGAGGATTTTTGAAAATTTTTACCAATTGGGCTATCTGAAGTTCACCGCTTTTTACTATCAGCATAAGATCGTTAATATGATTGCTACTTATTCGGACGGTAATATGGTAGCGCTTTTAGGTAATTTCAATGATAAGGATTATGTCAAATTATCAGGAGCTTCTGTTTTGATTGATCATGTTATTAAAGAAAATATTGAAACCTGTGTTTTTGATTTTGAAGGAGGCGAACTTCCCAATATTGAAGAGTTTTTCAGAGGATTCCGACCGGAATTAAGGCCATACGGAATTATTGAAAATTCAAAAAAGAACCTTTTTAAAAAGTTAGGGTATCTTATGTTGAGAAGAAAGTCTTTTTTATGATGAAAAGCATTGTTTAGATTGGTTCTAATTAAGTAATATTCCGTAACTTTATAAAATCCTTAGTAAAACAGTTATGTTACAACAGATTCGTCAGTACAAATTATCATATATGCTTTATAACTTATTTAAAAAGAGTAAATTAAAGCATAATATTCCATTGTATAAAAAATACGGAATCAATAAGAACTATTTTTCAAGTATTTCGAGTAAAGATTTTGCCCATCTACCTTCGAGGGAAAGAGCCGTAGATTATTCAAAGCTTACGGAAACTTCCTTTTTTAAGAAACTTACGGAGGAAAATAAAGAAAGTGTTCTTCAGTATGATGATAACGGGTATCTGATTCTTAGAAATTTCCTCACTCCGGAAACAGCGGATCAGATCAATACTGAAATTGATAAACTGATGGAAGACGGAACATTGAAGTTCATTTACGGAGGAAAACTGATGTTTGCCATTCATCATTCAGAAATCATTAAAAATATTGGAAGCGATAAGGATTTATTAGACTTTTTATCGGTTTTACTGGACGGGAAATCCAAGCTTTTTCAAAGTATCAACTTCATTAACGGAAGCCAGCAGAAAACACACTCAGACAGTATTCACATGACTACTTATCCTTTGGGTGGACTATTGGGAGTATGGATTGCCCTGGAAGATGTAGATGAGACCAATGGAGCTCTGCACTATATTCCTAAGAGCCATAAATTACCTTACTTCCTGAATTCTGATTACGATAATGAAGGTACAGACTTGAGAATCGGTAAGAAAAGCTACAGAGCCTATGAAACTTTCCTTGAAGAGAAAGTAAAAGAATTAGGATTAAAGAAAGAAATCTTTAAAGCAAAAAAAGGTGATTTATTAATCTGGCATGCCAATATTCTTCACGGCGGAGAACCTCACACGGATAAAAACAGGACCAGAAAAAGTTTAGTCTACCATTTTTTTGATGAAAACAGTGTTTGCTACCATGAAGTAACACAAAGGCCGGCTTTGTTTGAGCTTTAGTACAGGATAATCCTCTTCATAAACCTTTTGATAGGAATGCGGATTTAAAAAGATAGTTTTTTTACATTTGTATTCTTATAATATCAGTGTATGGAAAAAAAGAAGAATATTCTTGTTTTTATATTTTCAATCTATGTATGCTTCATGTCATACTACCTGTATACCAACCACTATTACAACACTGATATGGAAGCTTATATGGGGCTGATTTATAAAACGGAATATCCTGAAATGAAAATTGAAGAAATTCATCAGAAAGTATATGATGAATTGCGGGAAAAAGCCCCCGATTTTGCAGGATTTGCTTCTGTAAATCCTATGGTGGAAGAAGTGGCAGAAGGAGAGAGTACTTATTATAAAATCATCTCACAAAATCCTAAGGCCTACGAAGAAGAATTACAGCTTTTTGTGGTAAAACCTTTTTATAATTTTATGAACTGGTCATTATTTAAGCTTGGTTTCAGTGCTTCTGCTTCCGTCTCTTTGGTTTCCATTATTTCTTATGCGCTGATTCTTATTTTGATATTCAGCTTTTTGATAAAAATTCTGAAAAATTATCCTCTTGCCTTTATCCTTACTGTTTTAATTTCACTGTTTAAACCTCTGTCGGAATCAGCCAGACATGTTTCTGCAGATTCTTTATCATGTCTGTTACTTCTTTTAAGTTTCTATGTATTTTTAGTGAGAAGGAATTTATTTATTGCAGGGATATTGGCCATGTTATGTGTTTTAACAAGACCGGAATATTTTATTTTTTATACTTTCCTGTATGCTTTCATCTCCCTTTACAGAAACAGGCTTCAGATTAACACAGTTCCATTAGTGTTATCATATGGGTATCTGTTTCTTTCCTTCTTTTTAGTACAGGCTTTTAATCAGGTGTCGTGGTCTACACTTTTTATGAATCAGTTTACTAAAGTTCAGATTTATCCTGTGTCACAACCTGATCCGTTTTCCTTTGCCGATTATTTTCACTTTATTAAAAGTAATATCATGCTTGAGTTTAACGCTTCTTATTTTCCTCTGTTACTGATTTTTATTGTGATCATATTGGCTAACCGTTTTACATTCCGTAATAAAAAAAATCAGGCTCAACTTTTGTTTTTTGCCATTATTTATATAACTGTAATGCTGAGATTTTTGGTTTTTCCGTCGCTGGTAAACAGGATGATGCTTGGCTTTTATCTCATAATTATACTCGCGTTGATCTATATACAAATTTCTAAAGTGGATATCTTTAAAAACTCTTTAGAAGACGGAAAATAATTAGTAATTTTGCAGTCTAAAATTATGACAAGTCTTTCAGGATATTTACCCTATGCATTTGCATTGATTATTGCAATTCCTTTTCTGGTTTTGCTCAGACAATTTGTACACTCATATATTACTCTTAAGAACCAGGAAATCAAACTGCTCAGCGTGAAATCAAATTCAGAGAATAAAGCGCATTCCTATGAAAGAATGACTTTGTTTCTGGACAGAATGAAGCCGTCAAATCTTATTCAAAGGTTTGATAGTGGATTGGCTGCTCATGAATTTATTTTCCTGACAGAAAAAACAATCAATGAAGAATTTGAATATAACTCGTCACAGCAGTTATATATCACAAAAAATTCATGGAAGAATATCGTAGACTCAAAAAATGCAATTATAGAACTGCTTCACAAAACGTATGACGGATTGAAAGGTGATGTTCAGCTGGATGAATTCAAAACGATTTTCATCATGAATTATATGGAAGGCAACGATTATATTGCTGAAACAATAGAAGACTTAAGAAAAGAAATTTTAATAATAACTTAAAAAATAACAGATAAATAATGATTCCAAATTTTAAAGCACATCCATGGCACGGAATTTCTGCAGGAGAAGATGCGCCAAATGTTGTAAACGTATTTGTGGAAATTGTTCCTTCAGATACTATTAAATATGAAGTAGATAAAGAAACAGGATACTTAAAGGTAGACAGACCGCAGAAATTCTCTAACATTATCCCTGCTTTATATGGTTTTGTTCCAAGAACATACTGTGATAATGAAGTGATGAAACTTGCTGTAGAAGCAGGAGCTACGGATGTTACAATGGGAGATCATGACCCTCTTGATATTTGTGTTTTAAGTTCTCACAATATCCATGCCGGAGGTTTATTGATGGAAGCTATTCCAATCGGAGGTTTCAAAATGATTGATGGAGGTGAAGCAGATGATAAAATTGTTGCAGTAATGATTAATGACCACGCTTTCGGACACTTCAGAGATATTGCTGAATTACCGGAAGCTGAAGTAAGAAGATTAATGCACTATTTCCTTACGTATAAAAACCTACCGGATGAGCCTGCAAAATGTAGAATTCAGGAGGTATACGGAGCTGAGCACGCTAGAAAAGTGATCAAAGCTTCTCAAACAGACTACGCAGATAAATTCGGGGGATAAGATTTTCTTTCCAAACATAAAAAAAGCAGATGAATTTTCATCTGCTTTTTTATTTTCAGTATAAGTCTTAATGGATATTATAATGCAGGTAAAACAGATTTACTTTCTTTTATATACGGAAATTCCATCTTTTATTGTTTCCAGAACCTTAATACTTCTGAGATTTTCAGGAGCTATGGTCAAAGGATTCTGATCCAGAATAACAAAGTCGGCTATTTTACCTGCTTTAATAGAACCTTTTGTATTTTCTTCCTGCAGCTGATAGGCTCCGTTAATGGTAATGGCTTTTAACGCTTCAATAGGAGAGATTCTTTCATTGGATCCTAAGATCATTCCTGACCGTGTCTTTCTGTTCACTGCTGCATATACTGCGGTAATCAGATCTGGTGGGGTAACCGGAGCATCATGATGAATGGTAAACGTAATTCCTGCTTTTAATGCTGAATGGGCCGGACTTATAAAAGAAGCTCTTTCAGGACCAAAAACACTTGAATAATGCCAATCTCCCCACAAATAAGCATGCGTAGAAAAGTAAGATGGAATTACACCTAATTCTTTTATCTTTTGAATATGATCAGGGCGGCTGTTCTGGACGTGAATGAATGTTGCCCGTAATTCCGGTTGGTAAATATTTTCATCTTTTAACCTTTTAATAACGCGTATAGCCTGATCTATTGCTGCGTCTCCATTGACGTGAAGCTGTGCAGTTATATGGTTTTGGAAAAGTATTTTTAGATCGTTATATAATGTTTCATCCGTAAAGATGGGAAACCCTTTGTAATCTTTAGACTGACCTTCAGGGGGAATTAAATAAGGCTGAGTAAGCCAGGCTGTTTTACCTTGTGGAGAACCATCATCAGAAAATTTGAACCCGGCTAGCTTCAAACGATTTTCATACTTCATATATTTTGGCTTGAAACTGGTGAAATCCTTTTTGAAATACTCATAATCCGGAAAGTAAACAACATCAGCTTTAAGAAGATGTTGAGATGCAGCTTTTTCTAACAAAGCAACACTTTCTCCCATAGTCCTTCCGTCACAAATAGTCGTCTGTCCATAGCTGAGCCATTCATCCTGAGCTTTCATCAGATTTTCCATGGCATGAGCTTGAGTATCTTTGCCCTTATTCATTTTTTCCGTTATTGCCAACAACGCAGTGAAACTTGCATTCTCTTCTAATTTTCCATTCAGTTTCCCTGTTTTTTTATCCCTGCCAATATGCCCTCCTTCAGGATCTTTTGATGATTCTGTTATTCCCAGAAGTTTTAGCATGGCACTGTTTGCTACGCTGGCATGACCTGAAGCATGAATAACTATAATAGGATTGGTTTTACTGATGACATCCAGTTCTGTTTTTGTAGGATGACGATGTTCTGTGATAATCGCATCATCATACCCATTTCCAATAACAGGTATATTATCTGTGATTTTTTTGTCTTTGATGTAGTTTTTAATTGTAGCCTGTAAATCTTTAATTGAATTTACAGTGCCATAAGGCTCAGGAGATAAATCTACAACATCCATCATCCCGGCTCTTGAAGTAAGATGTCCATGAACATCTATAAAACCGGGAAGAAGTGTTTTACCATTTAGATTAATGATTTTAGTGGCTGGTTCTGAAAAATGTTCAGCATCCGATTTTGTTCCGGCAAAAAGTATTTTCCCATCTTTGACGGCTACTGCTTCCACTTGAGCAGGAGTATCCTCCATTGTTATAATAGGACCTCCGAAATAGAGTATTTCTGCTTTTTCTTGGGGAATCTTATTTTGACAACTGCTTATAACTGCAGGTAAAAGAAGAGTGTATAATATCCTTTTCATAAATAATTAATTCAAATCATGGTGAGAAACAAATTTACAAAATAATAGATTATTATTAGTGAATTTTATTATGTGTTTATAATTTCATTATATTTATAAGACTAATCTCAATTTTTTAATATAAAATAATAAACTATGGATCTATTTATGTTAGTGCCAATTTTTGGTGTCATAGCTTTGCTTTATACATTTCTTCAGAGCAACTGGGTTAATAAACAGAATGCGGGAAATGAAAAAATGAAAATAATCAGCGGCCATATTGCAGACGGTGCAATGGCTTTTCTAAAGGCTGAATATAAAATCTTAACGTACTTTGTTGTTGTAGTCGCCATTCTTTTGGCTGTGATGGGCTCAAGCAATGCCAATTCACACTGGAGTATCGGAGTTGCCTTTGCGGTAGGAGCGATATTCTCTGCATCAGCCGGTTTTATCGGTATGAAAATCGCCACCAAAGCGAATGTGAGAACTGCTGAAGCTGCAAGAACTTCACTGTCAAAAGCCCTTAAAGTATCTTTTACCGGAGGATCAGTAATGGGAATGGGAGTTGCCGGACTGGCTGTGCTGGGCTTAGGAGCTTTATTCCTGATTATTAAACAGATCTTTGCGCCTGAAGCAACTGTTGATTCTCATGAAATGGAAAAGACCATTGAAATTCTCACAGGATTTTCTCTTGGAGCTGAATCCATTGCCCTTTTTGCAAGAGTAGGAGGAGGTATTTATACAAAAGCAGCTGATGTGGGCGCTGATCTTGTAGGTAAAGTAGAAGCCGGAATTCCGGAAGATGATCCCCGAAACCCTGCAACCATTGCAGATAACGTAGGAGATAATGTAGGAGATGTTGCAGGAATGGGTGCTGACCTTTTCGGGTCTTATGTTGCAACAGTTCTGGCCACGATGGTATTAGGCAGGGAAACTGTTTCTGATGATGCTTTCGGAGGTTTTGCACCAATTCTTTTACCCATGCTGATTGCGGGGACAGGAATTATCTTTTCCATGATCGGGACTTTATTCGTGAAAATTAATGATAATGAAGGCTCATCCACTTCCAGCGTTCAGAATGCTTTAAACCTTGGAAACTGGGGAAGTATCGTGATTACTGCTATTGCATCTTACTTCCTGGTAACCTATATCCTTCCTGAAAAAATGGTTCTCAGAGGTCATGAATTTACTAAAATGGGAGTATTCGGAGCCATTATGGTAGGTCTGGTAGTAGGAACTTTAATGAGTATTATTACAGAATATTATACAGCAATGGGGAAAAGACCGGTTTCCAGTATTGTGAGACAGTCTTCTACAGGACATGCAACCAATATTATCGGTGGGCTTTCCGTGGGTATGGAATCTACTTTGCTTCCGATTATTGTGCTGGCAGGAGGAATCTATGGCTCTTACCTGTGTGCCGGACTTTACGGAGTGGCTATTGCAGCAGCAGGAATGATGGCTACTACAGCTATGCAGCTTGCTATCGATGCTTTTGGACCTATTGCAGATAATGCCGGAGGGATTGCCGAAATGAGTGAGCTTCCTAAAGAAGTCCGTGAAAAAACAGATATTCTTGATGCGGTAGGAAATACAACGGCGGCTACAGGAAAAGGATTTGCCATTGCTTCAGCAGCATTGACAGCATTGGCCTTATTTGCAGCTTTTGTAGGGATAGCGGGAATTGACGGGATTGATATTTACAGAGCAGATGTCCTTGCAGGGCTATTTGTAGGAGGAATGATTCCGTTTATCTTTTCATCATTAGCAATTACAGCGGTAGGACAGGCAGCAATGGCGATGGTAGAAGAAGTAAGACGACAGTTCCGCGAAATACCGGGAATTCTGGAAGGAAAAGCACAGCCTGAATATGAAAAATGTGTAGCTATTTCTACGGATGCATCCATCAGAAAAATGATGTTGCCGGGCGCTATTGCTATTATTTCTCCACTCTTAATCGGGTTTATTTTCGGACCTGAAGTATTAGGAGGATTTCTGGCTGGAGCTACGGTTTGCGGTGTTTTGATGGGAATGTTCCAGAATAATGCTGGAGGAGCGTGGGATAATGCAAAAAAATCATTTGAAAAAGGGGTAGATATCAACGGTCAGACTTATTATAAAGGTTCAGAACCTCATAAGGCATCTGTAACAGGTGATACTGTAGGAGACCCATTTAAAGATACTTCAGGACCATCTATGAATATCGTGATCAAATTAATGTCTATTGTTTCTTTGGTTATTGCACCTACTTTGGCTGTTTTACATAAAGATAAAATTGAGGCGAACAGAAAAGCGAAAATTGAAAGTCTTACCGGAGTTCCGAGTGCTACAACGGCTGTAAATGGAGATGCTAAAATAATTACGGTTATTCCGGGAGAAATTAAAGGATATCTTAATGAAAGTGGAGATTTTGTTTACGAAACAGGAAATATTCAGAAAATAAAACTGGATGGAGGAAAAACGATAGCCATCGGAGATGGAAGCCAGCTTTACCAGTTCTATAAAGTGGTTAAACAAAAAGATAAATCGGCATTAGATCCTAATAAATGGTATACCATTGAAAACCTTTATTTTGAGACAGGGTCAAGTGATCTGAAAGCAGAATCTGTGCTCCAGCTGAATACTTTAGCTGAAATTCTAAATGCTTACCCGGCTCTGAAAATAAAATTAGGGGGTTATACAGATAACAGTGGTAATGAGGATAGTAATCTCAAGTTATCTAATTTACGGGCACAAACAGCAAAACTTAAACTGCTTGAGTTAGGTATTTCGGCAGACAGAATAGAAGCAGAAGGATATGGATCACAGCATCCTGTATGTGAAGCTAATGACACTGATGAATGCAAAGCGAAAAACAGAAGAATTGATGTAAGGGTTTTGGCTCTTTAAAAACCGATTTTAAAATAATGAAAGCATCGCTCTGGCGGTGCTTTTTTACTTGCTGTATAAACTTGGTATACAAAGTAAATAAATATCTTATAAGTAAAATATCCCCAATCATCAGCGAAAATCTGTGTAATCTGTGGGAAATATCAAAGATTTCTTTTCAAGTGCTCCAACGCCTGAATAATCAACTCGTCTTTTTTAGCAAAGCTGAATCTTATATAATCCGAATTCTGTCTTGAGTTGTAAAAAGCAGAAAGCGGAAGGCAGGAAACCTTTTTCTCAATGGTCAGCCACTTTGAAAATTCTACATCTGTCATGCTTTTAGAAATATTCCTGAAATTAACAATCTGGAAAACACTTCCTTCCGCCATTTGTTCAACCTGAAGAGGAGTTTCTTTAATCAGTTCATTAAATGTATCCCGTTTTTTCTGCATGAGTCTTTTATTAACAGCTGAATCAAATACATCAAGATATCTGGCTATTGCATATTGAGCCGGAGCATTGGCACTGTAAGAAATATACTGCTGATGACATTGAAATTTTGCCGTTAAAGCTTCGGAAGCAAGCATATAACTGACTTTCCACCCAGAAGTATGAAACATTTTCCCAAAAGAAAAAATACAGAACGTCTTTTCCCTGAGTTCAGGATGAATAAAAGAACTGTAATGTTCATTCCCGTCATAACAATAAGTGTCATATATTTCTTCCGAAATTAAATAGATATTGCGGTCTTTAATCAGTTCATACAGTTGATTCCAGTCTTCCTTTTTCCAGATCTTCCCGGTTGGATTCTGGGGAGAGTTCACAATGACTGCTCTGGTTTTTTCAGTAATACAGCTTTTAAACCGATCCCAGTTGATGGTAAAATCACCATCAAGATCGTAATAGACAGGGAGTCCGCCATTCATAACAACAGCAGGTCCGTAGGTATAATAGGAAGGCTGGATAATAATGACTTCATCATTCTGATTCAGAATGGATTTAAGGGAAGTATATAAAGCAAAAGTTGCACAAGGAACAATCGTAATTTCCTTATTCGTAATGCTGATACTATGGGTTCGTTGGATATTGAAACGGATGATACTTTCAATGAGCATAGGATTGCCGGCAAGAGGCTCATAATGATGAGTATCTTTTTCAGCAGCTTCTTTTAAAAATATTGTAAGGCGCTCGTCTATATCAAAATCGGGAAGTCCCAGAGAAAGATCAAAACTTCCGTTCCTGATGGCAAGCTCGGACATTTCTGTGAAAAAGGAATAATGAGTAAATCCGTAAATTTTATCCATCTATTTTGTATTTTAATCAAATATAATAAAATTTTAATATCATATTGTATTTAAAATTAAGGTGTTGTTAAATTTATAATGAGTTGCATATTATTTTGTCGTATGGATTAATCCTATTAGGATTCAATAAAATTTGTTATTTTTAAGAAATTTATTCTTTATGAAAAAAATACTTATTCCGTTATTTGCAATGGCTGTGGTAACCAGTTGTGGAACGGCAAAAATATCTGACGGGAATGCTTTAAATCCTGTTTCTACAAAACATAACAAAGCATTTAATAATGCATACAAAGTGATCAATGCTGAGGATTTAAAGAAAAACCTGTATGTCATTGCTGCAGATGATATGGAAGGACGTGATACCGGAAGCAAAGGACAGAAAAAAGCGGGTGAGTATATGATTAATTATTATAAAACCCTGGGTATTTCAGCGCCTAAAGCATTAGGCTCATACTATCAGAAAGTACCGTCTGAATTTATGAAAAAGAGAGGAGGAGGCAATCTTCCTGATTCTGAAAATATTTTAGCTTTTATCGAAGGAACTGAAAAACCAGACGAAATTGTGGTGGTTTCTGCACATTATGATCACGTAGGAACCAAAAATGGAGTCGTTTACAATGGGGCAGATGATGACGGAAGCGGAACTGTAGCCGTAATGGAAATCGCTAAAGCATTCCAGCAGGCAAAAAAAGCAGGAAAAGGACCTAAAAGATCAATCCTGTTTCTGCATGTTACAGGTGAAGAACACGGACTGTTTGGTTCAGAATATTATTCCGAAAACCCTGTTTTCCCATTAGCCAATACGGTTGTTGACCTTAATATTGATATGATCGGACGTGACGATCCTGCCAACAGAGGAAAGCAATATGTGTACGTGATTGGTTCTGAAATGTTAAGTTCTCAGCTTAAAGTCATTAATGAGGCAGCCAACAAAAGAACCAATAATCTGGAACTGAATTATAAATACGATGATTTGAATGACCCCGAACAATTGTATTACCGTTCAGATCACTATAATTTCGCCAAACACAATATTCCTGTAGCATTCTTCTTTGATGGTATTCATGAAGATTATCACAAACCAGGTGATGATCCTGAAAAGATTGATTATCAGTTATTGGAGAAAAGAACTCAGCTTATTTTTACAACAGCCTGGGATATCGCGAACAGAGAAGAAAGAATTGTTGTTGATAAAAAATAATCAAAAAAATATTTAACGCCTTTGCGTTTACTAACAAACTACCATGAATATAATGATCCGGGAAGCAAAGCCAGAAGACATTTCACAGATTCAGTGGGTAAGAAATTCTGTGAAAGAAAATATACTCTCAGATCCGGGATTGGTTACTGATAAAGACTGTGAAGAATTTTTGTTTCAAAGAGGAAAAGGCTGGGTATGTGAGATGAAAAATCAGATTGTTGGTTTTTCTATTGCAGACCTTAAAGAGAATAATATATGGGCACTCTTTGTACATCCGGATTTTGAAAATCAGGGAATTGGCAGAAAACTTCATGACATCATGCTGGACTGGTATTTTGAGCAGAATAAAGACTTTGTATGGCTGGGTACTTCACCGGGAACAAGAGCCGAAAACTTCTACAGAAAATCTGGCTGGAAGGAAACAGGAAAGCATGGCAAAGATGAGATTAAGTTTGAATTTACCCATAAAGACTGGAAAAATAAAGAAATATGACACCAAAACTGAAATCTATCAGACCTTTTATCGGGGCACAAAATTTTGAAGTCAGCAGAAACTTTTACAGAGACCTGGGATTTGAAGAAGTTGTTCTGGAACCGAAATTATCACTGTTTATACGTGAAGAGCTTGGCTTTTATCTTCAGGATTATTATGCCAAAGAATGGGTTGACAATACAATGGTCTTTATGGAAGTAACCGATACTGATGAATTCTGGAAAGAACTGGTGTCTTTAGGACTTCCGGATCAATATGAAAATGTAAGACTTACTCCTGTAAGAACGATGGATTGGGGAAAAGAGTGTTTTGTACATGATCCTTCAGGAATATTGTGGCATTTCGGAGAGTTTTTTTAAGGAAAAGAAATATGATTTACGCATTCGATACCTACTACTATGAAGATTATGCCAATACGGTCTGTATTGCATTTGAAGACTGGTCATCTGAAAAAGAAGTGGAAACTTTTATAGAACAGATCCCTGTGAGCTCTGAATATGAAAGTGGAGCCTTTTACAAAAGAGAATTACCCTGCATTGTAAGCCTTTTAAAGAAAATAACATTAAGACCCGAAGATATTATCATTGTGGATGGATATGTTACACTGGATAATGAGGGAAAAATTGGCTTAGGAGGACACCTTTATGAAGTATTGGACGATAAAACCCCTGTTGTTGGAATTGCAAAAAATGAATTTACAACCCCGGATTCCCAGCGAAGAAGTGTATTCCGTGGGGAAAGTAAAACACCGCTTTTTGTGACTGCCAGAGGAATTGACGTTGATGATGTTCAGGTAAAAGTAGAACAGATGCATGGTGCTTACAGAATACCTACACTGCTGAAAAAACTGGATCAGCTGAGCAGAGCATAAATAAAAAAGTCTTACCATTGAAGTAAGACTTTTTTAAAATTTTGAATATACCAATCGGTATATTTGCTATCTTTGTTATAATTTCCTTACTAAAATAAAGAGGGATTTTTTTTAATTATAAATATACCGATCGGTATTAAAAATAAATCAATGAAAGAAGTATTTATATTATCAGCAAAACGTACTCCTGTGGGTGGTTTTATGGGAAGTTTGTCTGGATTTACAGCAACTCAGCTAGGAGCTATAGCGATTCGGGATGCCTACGAAAACATTGGACTTACTCCTGAACATGTAGACAGTGTGTATATGGGAAATGTGCTCAGTGCCGGAGTAGGTCAGTCTCCAGCGAGACAGGCTGCTATTTTTGCCGGAATTCCTGTAGATAAGGATGCGACAACGATTAATAAAGTCTGTGCTTCAGGAATGAAATCAGTAATGATGGGTGCTCAGCAGATCCAGCTTGGTCTGGACAATATTGTCATGACGGGAGGAATGGAAAGCATGAGTAATGTTCCGCATTATGTAAAGCTCCGTCAGGGAACAAAGTTGGGAGATACCAGCCTTATTGATGGACTGATCAAAGATGGGCTGTGGGATGTATACAATGATTTTCACATGGGAAGTGCAGCAGAATTAGGCGTGAAAAAATATGGTCTGACCAGACAGGAACTGGATGAATATGCTCTGTTTTCATATCAGAGAGCTCAGGAAGCGGCTAAAAACGGCAAGTTCAGTAATGAATTGATCTCAATATCCATTGAAGGAAAAAAAGGGACTATAATCGTTGATAAAGACGAAGATATCGATAAACTGATCCCTGAGAAAATAGCTCTTCTGAAGCCTGCATTTGAAACTGACGGTACTCTTACCGCTGCCAATTCCAGTAATCTGAATGATGGTGCCGCAGCTATAATATTAGGGTCTTCCGAAGCTGTAGAACATCATAATCTGAAGCCACTGGCAAGGATAGTAGCCTATGCAGACGCAGCTCAGTCGCCGGAATGGTTTACCACTTCGCCTTCTGTAGCTATTGAAAAGTTGCTAAAGCAAACAGGTCTTCGTTTGTCTGATATCGACTTTTTCGAAATTAATGAAGCTTATTCCTCAGTGATTTTATCCAATCAGAAAATCCTGGGCTATGATCTGAGCAAAGTAAACATATATGGAGGAGCAGTTGCATTAGGACATCCGATTGGGGCTTCAGGCGCAAGAATTGTAACCACTTTGGTGAATGTTTTACGTCAGGAAAAAGGAAGATATGGGATTGCTGCCATCTGTAATGGAGGAGGAGGTGCTTCCGCAATTCTTATTGAAAATATAGACTAAAGCAGTAAATACCCTAAATTTTTATCCTTATTATTAAAAAAGATCTTTCTTGAAGTAAAATTGAGAAAGATCTTTTTGCATAGGTAACAGATTGATTATCCATTAATAAATCAAATTATTAAATGTGTACAGGCGGAGCGCTGACTGGTTATTTTTATTAAACTGATAAATATCATTGCTATGTTATTTTTATTCATTCTAAATAAATATAAATTTGTCTCAAGAAATTTTACAAAGAAAATGAAAAAAATAACTACTCTTTCTGGTATTGTACTTGCCTCACTGATGAATGCACAGGCGCAGTATTGTATGCCGGCCTTTCAGTATGGAGCTGACAGCAATATGATTAGCCATGTAACTTTCGGGAACATTAATAATTCATCTCCTGTTCAGTCCGGGAACGCACAAGTCTATGAGAATTTTACCTCAATGTCTACTGATTTACAATCCGGAAGTAATTACAATATATCTGTGACTGGGCCTTCCAGCACATTTCCAAGTGATGTAGTTGTTTTTATAGACTTTAATCAGAATGGTAATCTTGATGATGCAGGAGAAAGCTTCTATATTGGAAGACTTGAAGCAGCCAATCCAGCCAATGCGTTTACCATCAACAATACAATAACGATTCCTGCCACTGCAGCCAACGGAAGTACAAGAATGAGGGTTCTTAAAAATACAAATGTTCAGGCGTATTCTAACACTGCAGCCCCAAATTCTATTAGTTCTGCTTGTGATAGCAGTTTAAGAGCGGGACAGACAGAGGATTATACGGTTAATATTATAGGGCAGACCGCCAATTTCCCGGCTCCTTATTGCGGTACTGAAAATATTACAAGTTTGACCGTGAGTGAGATCAGTACAGTAGAATTTGCCGGAGTTGTTAGAAACAGTGCGCTCAACGGGAATTCTGATGTTCTTGAAAACTTTACAGCAACAGTTTTCAATGTTAATCGTGGAAATACCTATCCGATAACAGTTACAGGAGGAACACATGGGCAAAGTACCGTATCAGCCTATGCTTATATTGATTTTAACCATAATAATCAGTTTGATGCTGATGAACAATTTAATCTTGGATACCTGGATAACTCCAATCCGGTTTCTGGTCAGCAATCCGGGGTTACAACAGGTAATATAACCATTCCGGCAGGAGCACAACTGGGAGAAACCCGTTTCAGACTGGTAAAAGCTTATGAATCCAATTCATGGATGGGAGCTTTGAAGAATCTTCCGTGTCCTTCAGGTTGGTTTATTGGTCAGGCAGAGGATTATACTTTAAATATTCAGCCTGAGAGTCTTTCAACCATTGAAGTTTCTAAAGAAGCTTCAGCCTATGTAAAAATATATCCAAATCCTACCCCAAATTCTGTAACAATTAAGATGAAAGAAGGACTGGAAAAATACGAAATCTACAACATGTCCGGGCAAAAACTGCTGGAAGGAAATTCAGTAACGGTTTCTATGGACAGTTTTGTTCCGGGAACTTATCTGATTAAAATTCAGACAAAAAATCAAAAACTCATCACAGAAAAGATTATCAAGAAATAGACACATCATATCTAAATCATATCCATATCAATTTTTGTTTTTTAATCGACAGGCAACGACCTGTCGGTTTTTTTTATGTTAGGAACAATAGAACTCCTGTATTTGAGTCGCTTTTAGCGGTATTATGAACCGGATTCCAGTAAATCCATAAGATCCTGCTTAGATAGTCCTTGAAGCTTTTTCCCATCAGTTGCAAGCAGATTCTGAGCCAGTTGTTTTTTCTTTTTCTGAAGCGTAAGTATTTTTTCCTCTACAGTATTGGAACAAATCATTCTTACAGCAATTACATTTTTAGTTTGCCCTATACGATAACTACGGTCAATAGCCTGGTTTTCAGAAGCAGGATTCCACCAGGGATCTACAAGATAGATATAATCTGCCTCGGTAAGGTTGAGACCTACACCACCAGCCTTCAAGCTGATCAGAAACACACGGATATTTTCATTGTTCTGGAAATTCGCTACTTTTTCCCCTCTGTTCTTACTTTGTCCCGTTAAATATTCAAACTGAATGTTGTGCTTTTCAAGTTCAGCCTTAATCAGATCCAGCATTCCAACAAACTGAGAGAAAACAAGGATTTTATGATCTTTGGATTTGCCAAGGATCTGCTCCATCAGAATTTCGATTTTAACGGCATTTTCACCGGAATATCCCTCCTTCATCAAAACAGGAGAATTACAGATCTGTCTGAGTCTTGTAAGCCCTGTAAGAACGTGCATACTGTTTTTGTTCAGGTCATCGTCATCATTGGCTGCAATAAATTCACGAAGTTCCTTTTCATAGGCATCGTAGATCTTACGTTGTTCTGTATTCATTTCACAGTAAATTACTGTTTCTGTCTTTTCAGGAAGTTCCTTTGCAACCTGTTTCTTCGTTCTTCTGAGGATAAAAGGTTTGATCTTTTGCTGAAGTTCCACCGCCCGTTTGCTGTACTCAAATTTATCAATAGGAATGGCATAAATATCTTTAAAATATTGTTTGCTTCCCAACAATCCGGGACAGGCGAATGAAAGCTGGCTATAAAGATCAAATGTGCTGTTTTCGACAGGTGTACCAGTCAGTACAATTCTATTTCTGGACTGAAGCAGGCGTGCTGCTTTGTATCTTTCTGAATTCGGATTCTTAATAATCTGTGATTCATCCAGAAAAATATAGTTGAAGTTGAAGTTTTTCAGAAACCGGATATCTGAAAGAAGCATTCCATAGGTCGTAAGAACCACTTCATAGTCTGGCATATGAGCCGTTGTCTTTGGTCTGTCAGCTCCATAATGCAGCAGAACTTTTATAGAAGGAGCAAATCTGCTTATTTCTTCCTGCCAGTTGAAAAGCAGGGAAGTAGGAACTACAACAAGATGAGTGGTATAGCCTCGCTTTTCCCTCTGCGACAGGATAAAAGCGATAATCTGGATGGTTTTTCCCAATCCCATATCGTCTGCAAGACATCCTCCGAAGTTAAACTCATCAAGAAAATTAAGCCAGTTCAGTCCATCATGCTGATAATCCCTCAGTTCAGCATTCAGTTCAGCAGGAACAGCCACTTCCGGAATGTCTTTTACTTTTGAAAATTTCGTGGAATATGAAGTAAGTTCTTCCTGAACCTCTTTACTCAGGACTTCTTTCTCAAACAATGCGGTAACTTCCGTAAAATTGATTTTCGGAATCTTTAAAAGTTCTTCATCAATTTCTCCTGCATGAAAATAAGCGGATATTTTGTCTATCCATTCTTCAGGAAGAATTCCCATGCTGCCATCATCCAGCTGAACAAATTTACTCTTGTTTCGGATCGCACGGTGAAGCTGTTTCAGGGAAGCTTCTTTCGGACCAAATCCTACTTTTAATTTGGCATTAAACCAGTCCAGCCCACTGGTAATCTGAATATTGATTTTAGCCCGGTGAGCGTTTAATTTATTGTTTTTTAATTCGTTAAAGCCTAGTATGATTATTCCTTCATTTCTCCAGGTCTCAAATGCATCAAGAAACCAGTTGTTATCCAGAAACTTATCTCTGTGAAGATAAAAATACTGATATCCGTCCATCTGTTCTTCAAAATCAGGATGCTGCTGCATAACCAAAGAAGTAAAGCGGGCTTCAGCAGATTCATTTCTTTCTATTTTGAATGGATTTCCATTCTGATCTGTATCAAAAAGCTGCTTCCTGGAATACACCGGAACTTCTACATTTCCGTATTTCATAACGGGAGTAATTCCTATATAATTTTCCTGCTGACGAAGATAAATAACCCTTTCGGTCTGATAATTTTTATCTTCAAGCTGTACTTTTGTTGCAGGCTGTATATAGCTGTAATTAATATGAATACGTTCTTCTATCGTAGAGAGAATGTTCTGCATAAATGCATCATATTTCGAAGAATGAACCAGTAAAATTTCATTATTAGCCTTGAAAAACCGGATGATTCTGAGCATGTCAGGGTCATCTACAAAGCTGAAAGTGTTGCGGTTATATACAAAATATTCATTTCTGAGAACAATATTTTTGAAAGGAACAGAAATGTCGTTGAACAGCAATTCTCCGGTTATTTCAAAAAATGGATCTTTCTTAAATACAGATAATTGAATCTCCGCATCTAAAGTATTTAATTCAGTTCGGGAAAGGGACTTTGCCGAAACGGTTTCTGCAATTTCCCGGTCGTGATAATACACTTCCAGTTCCCGGGGGTTTTGTACAATGAGCTTTAAAGCTTCCAGTTCTGATGGATTATAATCTTCATTGTAATTATTCTGGAAAGAGGTAATGGCTGTAAAAAATTTGATGTCCACAGGCTTCTCTGCTTTCCATATCAACTGCATGGCATCTACAGGAGTTACGGGATTCTTGATTTTTCCCGTCTGTGTTATTTCTGCCTCCATCAGAGAGAAGGTCATATGATTGTAATAACGGTGCTTCCCGATGACTAATATTTGTTTTTTTCCGGTTTCCAGTACTGCCAGCTCATCCAGTTTAGAAGGAAGCTGTGGGAGAAGATCTCTGGTAAGCATCACATCATCTATGGGAAGCATTTCCTTGATTCTGGGTAGTATTTCAATTTTCCCGTCAGTATATTCAAGCTGAAAATAGTGATCCAGATCGGGTTCATTTTCAAGACCATATCCCTTGGCTTTAGGGAGAAACATCTTTTTACGGAGCATATCATCAAAAAACAGGCGGTAATTTTTATCCTCTATAATACAGTGGATAATCTCTGCCTGATGGGAACAAAGCTGTTCTTTTGGATGGTCACACGTACAGGTGCAAAGCAGCGAACTGCCTATTTTGCTGATACTGACCACCGGAAAATCCTGTAGTGAAGATTGCTTGGTAAATATTCCTGTATTGTTTTCAATAGCAACCGGGTAGATCTCACGGAAATCCCTGATTCCGATAAACGAACTGTCTGAAGTATGTTTCAGCAGATCATATACGGAAAGTGTACTGATATTGATGTTATCAAGAATATATTCTGCCATAAAAATTGATGAAGACAAACTTACAAAAAACAAATGTATTTCAGCATCCGTTTTGGCTACAGCTTACCGCATTTTGGCAACTCCGGCGTTTCTTCTAATGCTGAACTTTGTCCTGTAATTTTAAACCAAGAAAAATGAAAACAATTTTTATAACAGGTGCTTCTACAGGATTAGGAAAAGCAACTGCACAATTATTTCAAAACAGAGGATGGAAAGTAATCGCTACGATGAGAAACCCGGAAGCAGCGGCCGATCTTACAGCTTTGGAGAATGTAACTGTACTTCCACTGGATGTTACCAATCCGGCACAGATACAATCCACCGTGAAGCAGGCTCTTGAGCTTGGAGATATTGATGTCGTTTACAATAACGCAGGATATGGCCTTATAGGACCTTTGGAGGCTCTTTCTGATGATCAGATCGTAAAACAGCTGGATACTAATTTATTAGGGGTTATACGCATTACACAGGCATTTATTCCTTACTTCAGGGAACAGAAAAAAGGAATGTTCATTTCTACAACGTCTATAGGAGGACTGGTTGCTTTCCCGTTAGGTTCTACGTATCACGCTACCAAATGGGCACTTGAAGGGTGGAGCGAAAGCTTGGCTTTTGAGCTTAATACATTGGGAATTGATATTAAAACGGTATCTCCGGGAGGAATCAAGACTGATTTTGTAAGCCGTTCATTGGATTCAGCATCCAGTCCTGCTTATGAAGAGATGACTAATTCTCTATTTTCTAAAATGGATGGAATGATGGAGGCTGCTTCTACACCGGAACAGATTGCAGAAGTAGTGTATGAGGCTGCTACGGATGGTAAAAAACAGCTTCGATATGTGGCCGGAGAAGATGCTAAGGCTATTTATGCACAGCGCCTTGAACTAGGTGATGAAGTGTTTAGAGAGCAGTTTGGGAAACAGTTTATTTAATCAGGTTTTTGAAAGACAGTATAAAGTAAATCTCATTTATACTGTCTTTTCCAACAAATAATTTATAATTTTATATCATGGAAAAGAAAGATAATGTTCCTTTGAAAATTTCATCCATATCAGAACTGCACAGTATGCTGCAGCTCCCTAAACCGCTTCATCCATTGGTAAGCCTTGTGGATAATACGAAAATGAGTATCAAAAAGGATATGCTGAAGAGAAGTTTTATCCTGAATTTTTATAAAATTTCTTATAAATATTCTACTACCGGGAAAATGGGCTATGGACAGGGATATTATGATTTCAATGAAGGAGGAATGATGTTCACGGCACCAGGACAGGTTCTTTCTACCGATGAAAATGCACAATATTCCGGGTATACATTACTGGTGCATCCGGATTTCATCAGAAGCTATCCTTTAGCAAAGAATATTAAGAATTTCGGTTTCTTTTCTTACGATACCAATGAGGCACTGCATTTGTCTGATCAGGAAAAAACTACGGTAACAGGATTGCTGAATAATATTGAAAATGAGCTCAATACAGCCATTGATGAAGTAAGTCAGGATGTTATCGTTTCTTATATTGATGTTCTTCTCAATTACAGCAACCGTTTTTATAAAAGACAATTTATTACCAGAAAAACAGTCAATAATGATTTGCTGACCAAACTGGATCATGTGCTTGAAAATTATTTTAACCAACAGGAGACCTTAAATAAAGGGCTTCCAACCGTAGAATTTCTGGCTTCCACACTCCATCTGTCTCCTCATTATCTGAGTGATATGCTTCGTAATCTTACCGGACTGAATGCCCAGCAGCATATTCATGAAAAACTGATTGAAAAAGCGAAAGAATATCTTACCACTACAGGGTTCTCTGTATCTGAAGTTGCCTATGCTCTGGGATTTGAGCACCCACAGTCATTCAATAAACTTTTTAAAAAGAAAACCGATAAAACACCGCTGAGTTACAGACAGTCTTTTAATTAGAGACAGATCGGGATTTTCTAAAGGAATAGGTATGCTTCAGTGAGCATGGAAGAAAGAAGAATTTGTTTCAAAGAAAAATTATAAAAAAATAAACTGAATTCAGGTTTAAACCTTAACAAAGTTGACAGTATAATATCTTTTCCCATCCGGAATTGATTTTATACTGTCTTTTGTTGTTTATAAAGTGGACTGTTTTTCTTTTATCAGAGTTTCGATCTTAAGCTTTGCGGCATTCCATTCATCATCTAAAATACTGTAATAAGCAGCATTTCTTGTACTGCCGTCACTGAGAACCTTGTCTTTGCGTAAAATACCTTCAAATACACCGCCGATTTTTTCAATGGCTTTTCTCGATCTGAAGTTATTGTCTTTCGTTTTTAATTGTACTCTGTTTGTTTTCAAAATATCAAAACAGAAGGTGAGAAGCAGTAATTTGCATTCAAGATTAATGGCTGTTCCCCAGAATTCCTTGATAATCCATGTCCATCCGATTTCCAGCTTTCTGTCTGCAGGGTATATTTCAAAAAAACGGGTGGAGCCGATCAGTTTTCCGGTTTCTTTATGACGGATTACAAAGGGATATTGATTTCCGGTTTCCCTTTCTGACAAGGCAAATTCATAGCTTTTATAAAACAGATCTTTATCTGAGCAGTCTGTAGGAATCAGTGCCCAGAGTTCTTTATCTGAAGCGGCAGTAAATAATTCTTCAAGATGTTCTTTTTCAAGAGGAATTAACTCAACCGTTTCTCCTTCTAAAATTGTTGGATAGGAAATCCATTTTTCTTTCATGGTTTATTTTTATAGAACGAAATTAATGAAAAATGAAGATCAGTGTTCCAAAAACACAGTGATTTTCTACCATATTGAAGTCTGCTTTCCTACTTATTGGTTAAAATGGAACATAAAAATGACAAAAATGAACTAGATTTTAATGCATGTCCGTATCTAACTTTGCAAAAGGAATTTTATTACCCTGTTATAATGAACGAGAGAGAATCTTTTAATGCAAAAATGCCGACAGCCTGCTTCTTACTTTTTTTTGCCCATGGGCTTGTTTTTTCTTCCTGGGCGAGCCGGATTCCCATCATAAAAAATGCTCTTTCGATCAATGAAGCAGAATTGGGAACCCTTTTGCTTCTCATGCCAATAGGACAGCTTTCTACAATGGTTTTAGCCGGAAAATTGATCAGTGTCTACGGAAGCAGCTGGATTATTAAAAGATGCTTTTTATTGTATCCTTTTTTTCTTTTGTTAATCGGGTTAGCTTCTTCTTACTGGACGCTGGCCGTTGTTCTGTTCTTCTTTGGCGTTTCCGGAAATATGTGCAATATAGCGATCAATACACAGGCTATTGAAATAGAATCTATAACAAAAAGAACACTTCTTTCTTCGTATCACGGAGCCTGGTGTTTTGCAGGCCTTACGGGAGCGGTAGTGGGTTTATTAATGATCAATCTCCATATAGGAACTTTTTACCATTTTGTTTTTACTTTTATCCTTGTTGGGATACTTTGGTTCTATAGCAAGGGAAATCTGACTAATATTATCCATAAAGCAGAGCCGCAAACCCGGTCAATATTCAAATTTGTGAATCCAACATTGTTGGGACTGGGCGTTATTGGATTCCTGAGTATGGCGATTGAAGGGGCAATGTTCGACTGGAGCGGAGTGTATTTTCAAACGATAGTTAAAGCACCGGAGAATCTTGTTATACTGGGATATACGAGTTTTATTTTAATGATGACTTTAGGTCGTTTCATCGGGAACAGAATTATTGAGAAGTATGGGAAAAAGATTGTTTTGCAGTGTTGTGGAATCCTGATGAGCGGAGGACTTTTTCTAAGTGTTTTCTTCCCGGAATTATGGATCTGCATCATCGCTTTTATGATTATTGGCCTTGGAAGTTCTCTGAGTGTGCCATCCGTTTATAGTACGGTGGGGAAAGTGAGTACGGTAGCTCCAAGTATTGCTTTGTCTTTTGTATCCAGCATCTCATTTTTAGGATTTTTGATGGGCCCGCCTCTTATCGGATATATTGCAGAAAGCTTTGATCTCAGATATTCCTATGGACTTTTTGCCTGTTTTGGGATTTTACTGGCAATTATGGCCGGGCAGATGAAAGTTTTCAGAAAGTAATACGTACTCTCTTTTCAAGGGAATTCTGACATCTGTTAAGTATTTTTTGACATGTTCCGGCTTGTTGTCATTGACTAATGTTGCATTTCAAAATACTGTTTATCTTTATTTAAAATTTACTTTCATGAAACCGGTCTCAGCAATTTTAACCGAATCTGTTATTGATCATTCTTTTTCTGTAAAACGGCTGGAGGATGATATACCGTATTCAAGAGGTTTTGTGAGACTTAATTATCACCATATTTTGATGATCGAAAAGGGTAGAGGAATACTGACTGTAGACGAACATTCTTTTGATATAGAAGATCAGGAAATTTTTTTACTGTCTAAAGGTCAGATCTGCAGGTTTGAAAATAATACGGATATCCGTGGTTATTATATTTCCTTTGGGGACTGTTTTTGGGAAAAAGTACCTTCCAGTGCCAGCAATTGCAAGGCTGTGCTGTTTAATAATGCTGCTGCAAATCAAAAACTGAAACCGGATCAGGCTGAAACAGATGAATTTGTAAGCTTGTTTAAAAATTTACTGGCAGAATACCAAACGGAGGCTTATACCAACCAAATGGATGTACTGGCGGCCTATTTAAAAATCATTATGATAAAACTGGCGAATGTAAAAATTGTATCGGAAGAAACTTTTGACAGCCAGGCTTATATTATTTACCGCAAGTTTATGGATCTGCTGAGCAGTCAGTATCACAGTCTTCATGCAGTCAGTGAATATTCAGAGCTGTTGAATATTACCCCGAGAAGACTTAGTGAACTGTGTAAGCGGTGTTGCCATAAAAGCGCAAAAGAAATCATCAACGGACAGATTATTGCGGAAGCCAAAAGACTCCTTCAGTTCAGCGCTCATTCTGTAAAAGACATTGCCTATCAGCTTAATTTCAGTACATCGGAACAGTTCAGTCATTTCTTTAAAAAAAATACAGAAATATCTCCGGCTAACTATCGCAGTCATTTCATTCATATTGGAATGTAAACGGAATCGAAATTTTGACATGTTATCGGTATTTATTGATATTCTCAGGCATCTGTAATCATGATACCTTTGGATAAAATTAAGTAAAGATATGTCAGTAAATCGTATGAAAGAAGTAGCCGGAATTATGATCCCGGACAGTAAAATTGCAACAGAAGCCACAGAACTTCTGTTAGAACACGGAACAGAATTTATCTACAATCATTCTCTTCGTGTTTTCCTGTTTTCCTCATTAAATGCAAAACGTGAAAACAAAGTTCATGATTCTGAGCTGTTGTATGTAGCCTCAGTATTTCATGATCTGGGGCTTGTTTCTCATTACAGCAGTCCTGATCTGAGATTTGAGGTAGATGGTGCCAATGCGGCACGAGACTTTTTGAAAGGACATGGGATTGCTCAGGATAAACTTCAGCTCGTTTGGGATACCATTGCTCTTCACACCACCATCGGTATTGCAGAACATAAAGAGAATGAAGTTGCCTTAATGTATTCAGGAGTAGGACTGGACGTGATGGGAGAAGGGTATGAAAACCTGAGTACAGAACATCGTGAAGAGATTATAAAAGCTTTTCCGAGAAATGATTTTAAAAAGAAAATTATTCCCACTTTTTTCGGAGGCTTTGAACATAAAACAGAAACCACTTTTGGAAATATAAAAGCAGATGTCTGTGCCTTCATGATCCCGAATTTTGAAAGGAAAAATTTCTGTGACTGTATTTTGCATTCTCCTTGGTCTGAATAAACTTGTCAGCCAGCCCGAATATTATATATATCCGGGCTGTTAACTTTCACTATATCGATATTGTTTATATCCAATGCTCTATAAGGTGGAGCCAAAGTGCTTTTTCTTCATTCAAAAGAAAAACGGCTGATGATGCTCTTTTGGTCGTGATTTGGCCTGTAATCTGGGTTTCAGTATAAGTGGCAAGGCCATGATGGTCAGAATGGCTTACTTCAATATTTTCAACGTGAATAGTACGTTCCGGAAATTTTCCAAATACGGTGGGAAGCCAGTCTCCAAACATGGATAAAGTAACAGGGTCTCCATTTCCAGTGATCATTTTGAAATCCGGTGAAAATCCGGATAATAACGCTTTATAAAGACTTTCCTGATGTTCTGATTTTCCCTGAAACCACTTTTCAATATTCTTATGAAATTCTTCTATTTCCCAAATGATTTTTTCTGTATTGTTCATATTTAAATGTATAGTATTTTTTTGATTTTAAATGGTCTTTTTAATCAATGATTTTTCTTAATCTGCTTCCTGCCCATATTCCAATGAGTTGAAAAACACCAATCATTCCTACAGCGACTACAAATGCTTCATTGAATCCCAGAATTTTTATCAGATTAAAAAATAGTGTTCCAATGATAGCTCCTCCGGTGACACTTCCAATCTGAATGCCTATGCTTATCAGTCCTGAAGCCTGCCCGGCTTTTTCTTTAGAAACCAATGAAATGGCTGTCCGCATCATGACCGGCATAATAGTACCATGTCCAAACCCTGCAATAAATAAGGTAATATGAGTAATGAAAGATGGTTTTTGCTGAACATAAAATGCTGCTGCACTTATCACAAAACCTGTCATCAACAATCCCAATCCTGTATACATCATTTTGTAAGTTGTCAGTTTTATTTTTGAAGTCACCAGAGGTCCCAGGAAAAAGGCAAGTCCATAAGGAACTATTGCCAGACCTGTCTGCATGGAGTTTTGATGAAGAAACTGCTGAAGATAATAAGGGTAACAAATAAATAAACCTGCTGTGAAATTGTAAAAGAAAATAATCAGAAGACTTAATGCAAAGGGTTTCTGTTGCAGCAATGCAGGATCTATAAGTATCGGACGGTTTTTTTGCAGTTGTTTCTTCTCATAGCGTAGAAATGAAATTAATAATAAAATTCCTGCAAGAAGAACCCCGAAAATCCACCATGCCCATTCGAATTTCTGTCCGAAAATAAGAGGGCAGATGAGCATAAGCAATGCCAGAATCAACAATAAAGCTCCCATAAAATCAATACCTGTCTGTTCTTTTTTATTAAGGTCGTCCATCGTAAAATGAATTCCCAGAATACAGATAACGGTAATAGGTACATTCACAAGAAATACCATTTCCCAGGAAAAATGTCCCCATTGCATGCTTAAAAGAACTCCGCCAAACAATTGCCCAACCACTGATGCAAGACCAAATACAGAACTGAAAAGACTTACAGCTTTAGGTTGTTCCTGACTGCTGAAAAGATCTTTTATGGAAGCTAATACCTGAGGAGCCAAAAGTGATGCTCCAACGCCCTGGAACATTCTGAAGATAATGAGCCCTGTAACATCCGGAGAAAAAGCGCAGGCTAGAGATGAAAAAAGGAAAGTATATAATCCCGCAATAAATATCTTCTTACGTCCGTAAATATCACCCAGCCGTCCGCCGCAAACAACAAGTGCAGCATAGGTGAGTCCGTAAATGGCAATGACCATTTGAAGCTCATGATCACTGGCATTGAAGGCTTTTTTAATAGAAGGTAATGCCATATTAACAATAAAATAATCCAGGGGTGAAAGAAATGCTCCTGCGATCAGAAAATTTAGTGCCTGCCACCGTTTCGGATATGTGTTCATATTTTTTTATGCAAAATTACCCGCTTTGTATCCTGTTAAAATTGTACTTTTGGAGGAAAATTGAGTGTGTAATGAAAGGAATGCATCTTGAAGGGATTGAAGTAAGGGAGATACAACTGAAAGAAGAGATGTTGTTCAGGACAAAGACTTTTCTTTCATTCGTTTATATTGTCAAAGGAGAAGGAACGCTTATGTATGATGAGCGGAATATTAATTTCTCTGAGGGTAAGCTTTTCATTATTCCGGAGCAGGAAGTGTATCGTTTTGAAAGCAAAGCTGCCCGGCTTATCAGTATTCAATGTCCGGTTGAATTTATTGATAAAATCCGGTTGGAAGCAGATCGTATTGAAAGCTGTGAGAATTTGTATAAGCTGCAGTATATCAGTAATAATTATCACGCAAGGGCAGGATGTGTTTTCAGAAATAAAAACGATGAACATTTTGCAGAAACTCTTATTCTGCAGATCGTCAATGAATTTAACAATAAAGCAGATGATTATCTTATTATCCGCAACTGTATGTCAATCCTTCTCAATCTGATTGCAAGGAATATTATTCAGAGTGAAACTTCTGATCTCCAGGAAAACCGGAAAGCTTTTTCCATCATGAAGATCATCGCGTATATTCAGCAGAACATAAAGGATCGTGAGAAGACAGGAATTCAGAAGATTGCTGAACATTTTGGAATTTCAGGGAATTATTTCGGAGAATATTTTAAACAACAAACAGGGACTTCCTATCAGGATTATCTGTTGGATTACAGACTAAAGCTGGTGGAAACCTATTTGAAATACAGCAGTGTCCGTCTAAGTGAAATTGCTTATGAACTTCAGTTCAGTGATGAAAGCCATCTTTCCAAACTTTTTAAAAAATACAGAGGAGTAACGCCTGGTGAATACAGGAAGAACTTCAAATAACTTTTATCTTAAATTCTTAATTCAAAAAAATATAAAGCTAACTATATAGTTGACTTTATATTTTTATATATTTACAGCAAAAAAATTTCAGATGGATTTTGACTTTATTAGAGAACTAGGGTATAAGGCTTTAGATAGTCGGTTGAAAAGAATCAGTGACAGAATGTCTCATGATGTGAGGAAATTTTATAAAGAATTTGAGATCGATGTGGAACCGAATTGGTATCTGGTGTTTATGCTGCTGAAAAGGAAGGGTGAAATTTCAATTACTGATATTGCTGAACCCCTAGGGTATTCTCATCCGTCCGTTGTGGTGATCGTTAAAAAAATGAATGAAAATGGTTATCTCATGATCAGAAAAGACAGTGTGGATAAACGGAAGCAGATCATTTCATTGTCTCCCAAAGCCATTGAAAAGCTCCCACAGCTGGAGCAGATCTGGGACAGTTGTGAAAAAGCAATCCTGAAGGTTTTATCTGAAGATCTGGCAATTTTTACTTATCTGGATCATATTGATCAGGAACTGAAAAACGAATCTTTTCATCATCGTTTTAAACAAGAATATTTAAAATCAACTCAATCATGAAAGCATTCATTCTCCTCACAGCATTTCTTTTTTCCAATCTTATGATTTCTGCAACAGAAACAAAAATCATGATAAGAGCTAAGGCAAGAGATGCAAAATTTATCGGAACTTCATTAGGTGGAGCTCATGTTATCATTAGAAATAAACTTAATCAGAGAATTCTGGCAGAAGGAAATACAACCGGAAGCACCGGGAATACTGATCTGATTATGAAAACGCCTAAAACCAGAGGGAGCTCAATTGTCGATGCACAAACGGGAGGTTTTATGGCTGCTGTGGATATTGACGAACCTACATTTGTGAATATAGAAGTTATCTCTCCTCTGAACAGTAAACAGGCTCAGGCCGTTGTAAGCACAGAACTATGGCTTATTCCCGGGAAACATATTTTGGGAGAAGGAATAATCCTTGAAATTCCCGGCTATATTATTGATATTCTGAAACCCAGAACCCATCAGTATATCGCATTGAACAGTATTAAAGACAAGCCTTTCCAGTTTCAGGCTAATATTGTCATGATGTGCGGATGTGTCATTGATAAAGATGGAGTATGGAATTCCAATGAAATTGAAGTAAAAGGAATCCTTAAGAAAGACGGAAAGTTTGTGAAGAATATAGAGATGTCCTGGGTATCAACCAATCTGTTTGAAGGAAGTCATTTAATCAATTCTCCGGGAAATTATGAACTCGTCCTGTATGCCTATCATGAGAAAACCGGAAATACGGGTGTAGATAAGGTGAACTATGTTGTGTTTGAATAAACAAAATAAAATATATTTGAATGAAAAGAGACTTTTGAAAGGTCTCTTTTTTATTCAGAATACGAATTATAAAACCTGAAGTTCTTTAAATACCTCAATAATGGCTTCAATAAGTCCTTTATCTATAGACTTTTCCGCAGTAGTATCCGGCAAAAGAGCCCGCAAATCACCGTGATCATCACGTTCAATAACGACTTCAGTGCCCTCCACATCCACATATAATTTGTATCCGTAAGAAAATGTTGCAAGCTTTCCGTTGAAAAGCAGTTCTTTACCTTTATAAGTTACCGGTACTTCAAATTCTTCCATTACTGTAAGTTTCTATTCATTTAAAATCCAGACAAATGTCGGAAAATTTTAATTCATATTATCATACAAATTATAATGATAAAGCCAAATAATACAAATCACTAAAATTATTTATAGGTTAAAATCTGTATATTTATCCGTATTTACGAAAGCAATTCTAAAACAGAAATGATCAATGAAATTGAAAAGAACTTCTATGAAAAATACAATCACCCTCTTTTGGTTCAGACGTGATTTGAGATTGGAAGACAATATCGGACTTCACCATGCACTCCAATCTGATGCTCCTGTAATGCCTGTATTTATCTTTGATAGTGATATTCTCGAAAAACTGGAAGATAAAGAAGACCGCAGGGTGGATTATATTCATCAGGCTTTGACGGCTATCAATATTTCCTTGGAAAAATACCATTCAAAAGTGAATACTTACTATGGCAAACCTATAGAAATATTTAAAAAATTATGCGAAGAATATACTATTGAAGGTGTTTTTTGCAACAGAGATTATGAACCTCAGGCCATTGAACGAGATAAGGAAGTCTATTATTTTTTCAAGGAAAAGAATATCCCCTTCAAAGCCTACAAAGATCAGGTAATTTTTGATAAGGATCAGATTATTAAAAAGGATGGCACACCCTATACTGTTTACACCCCTTTTGCAAAGAAATGGAGGGAAACCTTAACTCCTGAACATTATAAATCTGTAGAGCCCAGCTTTACAAACCTTTTCCCACAGGAATATACAGACATTCTTACCCTAAAGGAGATTGGTTTCAGAAAAACGGAAATTAATTTTACCCATCCTGTTCTGAATGCTTCAATTATAGATCATTATGATCAATTTCGTGATTATCCGGCCTTACAGCATACAACCCAATTGGGAATTGCTTTACGTTTTGGAACCATCAGCATCAGGAAATGTGTGGCCTTTGCCCTGAAACATAATGCTGTATGGCTTTCAGAATTGATCTGGCGTGAGTTTTTTATGCAGATTTTATATCATTTTCCGCAAGTGGTTCATCAGTCTTTTAAAAAGCAGTATGATAATATTAACTGGCGGAATAACGAAGAAGAATTTAAACATTGGTGTGAAGGAACTACAGGCTACCCAATTGTAGATGCCGGAATGAGAGAATTAAATCAGACTGGTTATATGCATAACCGTGTACGAATGATTGTGGCGAGTTTCTTATGTAAACATCTGCTGATCGACTGGCGTTGGGGAGAAGCGTATTTTGCTTTAAAACTTAATGATTATGATTTGTCTGCAAACAACGGAAACTGGCAGTGGGCAGCAGGTTCCGGCTGTGATGCGGCTCCTTATTTCAGGGTTTTTAATCCGACAGCTCAGGTTGAAAAGTTTGATAAAGACTTATTGTATATCAAAAAGTGGCTTCCGGAATGGAATACCTCAGCATATCCTTCCCCAATCGTCGAACACACTTTTGCCCGTGAAAGAGCCTTATCCGAATACAAAAAAGGATTAACATAAATAGACAATACCAAAAAATGCCCGGTAACAAAAATGTCACCGGGCATCAACCAATTGATATTTAATATGAAAATTAAATCGTTTTCAGATACAGCTCCTGTAATTCCTGAGCGGTAAAAGCTTTGGAAGGCAGATTTTGCACCAGCTCTCCCTGTTTCATAATTCCGATATTGGTGGCTACACTTACTGCATTGAAAATATCATGAGTAGCCATTAAAATAGTTCTGCCTTCTTTCCCCAGCTGGCGAACAATTTCAGTGAATTCGGCTGTTGCTATTGGATCCAGTCCGCTGGTAGGCTCATCCAGAAGAAGTACTTTTGCATCTTTGGCAAGGGCAATAGCAATACCTACCTTTTGCCGCATCCCTTTTGAATATCCTCCCAGGGCTTTGTGGTGAGCTGTCTCCTGTAATCCTGTACGCATGAGTAATGCGGAAAGCTCTTCTTTTTCATAATTAAATCCAGCAATTTTGGAGAAAAAATCGAGATTCTCCAATCCGGTAAGATGAGGATATAAAAGCACTGTTTCAGGAATATATGCCAGATGTTTTTTTATTTTCTGAGGCTGATCTTTTACTGAAATATCATGAATGAAGGCATCTCCGGAAGTGGCTTTTATAAGCCCAAGAAGAATATTGATGGTTGTACTTTTACCTGCTCCGTTTTGCCCGAGTAGCGCAAAGATTTCCCCTTTCTTTACTTCCAGATTAAGAGAATGAAGTGCTGTAAAATCATTATATTTTTTATGTAGGTTGATCGTTTTTAACATAGTTTTCTGTATTTGTATTGTGAAAGGATAATGAATAGTGTGATGAAGATGAGGTATGGCAGAAGGATCTGTATCCATTGGATAGGTGCAGATAATTTGAATACCTGTATGGTTTGCTGTCCCCAGTTGATAGGTTCTGCCGTCTGTCCTGAAAAAATAAGAGGGTAGAAGTACAATCGTTTTTTCTCATGGAATTTTTTGAGTGAAGAGGCATACTGCAGATTATTATTCATATCCGTTTTTGCCAGATGGCTTTCTACAAGCTGGGTATGAAGGTTGGGAAGGAAATAACCTAAATAAACTGCAGCCTGATTTCGTTTTTGCATTTTTTCTGTATACTGTTCAGAAGATGCTGCAGATTCAAGATCTCCCATATGCTGCATGGCGTAATACCATGTCCAGGTGAACGTATCATTTTCTTCTACGGTGAAATTTCTGTATTGAGGATATGCTTTGTAAAATTTTTCCATGGTAGGGAGCTTAGCTTCATCCCATTTATTGTGATAGCCTTCTCTCTGTTCCATCACTGCTTTAAGAGATTCGTTAACAGGGTATATCTTTTGTATCAGAATATTACTGCTCATCGGAATAATAAAGTTAATGCCCACCCATACGATCAGAAGGATTAACGCATTCTGAGCTGATGATTTTCGGAAAGAAATAACCCACCTGCATAAGGCAAACCAGAACAGAAGATAAAGCCATCCGCTGATAAGAAAAGCAATATAATACAGATCCAAAGGTATTTTTATCCAAACTGAGGCGATGATCATTAATGCCAGATATACCGCAGTAACAGCCAAAAGACGGATAAGCATCTTATGATCCAGAAGCTTTTGTAAATTTCCGCTTTGTACCGAAAGCAATTTCCAGGTTCCTCTTTCTTCTTCCTCAGAAATCAGATTATAACAGAACGCCACAATCACCAGAGGAAAAAGGAAAACAATGACAAAACTAAAGTCAAAATTTCCGACAGCCGCATTGGCAGGATTATAAAAATCAGAATTGTAGCGTTGTTCCTCCAGATTTCGGATGGTCACTCCCTGGATAGATGGGTTTAAATCCCGCATTCCGATATTTAAAGCGGCAATTCTGGGAGTTTCATTCACTAAATTAAATTTGATGTAGTAAAGAACCAGTCCCAGATCATCTTTATGGAATTTTATATTCCGTTGAATGCTTTCTTTTTGAAATGTTTCACTTTTGGAAATGATATCCTCGTTCCGATCCAGAAATTTTTTTCCGGTATAAATGGCCATGATCCCAGCCATGAATAAAAACAACAATGCAATGATATAAGCCTTGTTACGGTAAAATTGAGTATATAAATAACGATTCATTTAGATGAGTTTTAATTTTCTTCCACTTATTTCAATTGCAATAACACATACAGCCAGCCATAGAACCAATGCAGCAGCAGGAATTGGCTGTTCTTTCAGACTGTACAAAACAGGAGTATATTGATATTCAAAATCCGGAAATTTTTCCCAGTTGTCTTTGTCGATTACAGCGGGTGGCCCTCCATTTTCAGGCTTTACATTGCTGATATGTTCAATTTGCAGGTCATTTAAATGCTGAGCCATCTGATAGCGGTATTCTTCTGCCTGCTTTTGAAATTGGGTATAAGAGAAGAAATCCGTACCTGTAGCAATCATGGAAAAGTTTTTAATAGCAATGGCCGGATTAATCAGTCCTGAAATATCCGTAAGGTTTTGTTGTTTGTTATAAATGGTCTGCAGTTCTTTCTGATGTCTGATATAAATCTGTGAACTTATTTTTTCCCCTTCCTTCATGACAAATCCGCCATAGTTGAAAGGAAGCTCATTGGTTGTTTTTACCTTATACTTTGCCAATAAAGAATCTTTGATCTTCTTAAAGTGCGGATCATCAGGATTGTGGCTGTCTCCTGATTTTAAAATATCCTTTTCCAGCGTAGTTTCAAAAGCAATACGGGAAGGTGCGGGATAAAGGTTCTGTGCGGCAAACTGAATTCCCTTAGGCAAAACAATAATGAAAAGAAGCCAGAAACCTATAAGGCTGATCAATGCTGAAGAAGTACTTTTATGGTTCGCCGAAACAATAATAGTCAAAGCGCTGATAAAAAAATAATAGATCATATAAGCAGGCAATATCAATGCAAGCCTTATTACAATATCAGCAGAATCAGTAGTTTCTGACAGAAGTGTAGCTGCCAAAACAACAGGAATTACCGGAATCAGGAAACATAAAGAAAAAAGCCACAGTCCTATGACTTTCCCCCAGACAATATCTCTTCCTGAAGCTCCCTGTACGCTGATGATTTTTAATGTGGCATTTTCACGTTCCTGTACAATTAATCCAAATCCTAAGAAAAGGATAATCAAAGGAACAATGCTCTGCAGAATAAAAGCACTGCTGAAAGCTCCAAATCTGACCAAAGTTCCTGAACTTCCGGCTTCTGAAAGGTTCGCTGTATTCTGTTTATGGGCTTCCAGGAATATGACATTCCCAAGATAATCGTCCAATCCATTATCAAAAATATTCAAAGGATGCCCAATTCTGAAAACCAGATAGCCATAATGAGCCATACGGTGCGGATGCTTATCAGGTCTGTGTTCCCAGCTTTCCCGTACTTCTTTCCGGTATTCTTTTATTTTTGAAAAGGAATCAGTGTATTTTGCATATCCTATGCTGATGCTCAACAGACAGAATAGGAGAACAGTAATCATGGTGAGGAGGCTTTGTTTTCCTTTAAACAAATCCTGCCAGGTTTTTCTCACCATCAATTGTAAGTTTGAAATTGCCATATATTAAAATTTGTAAGTAGCGGTTAGTAAATAATTTCTTGGAGTTCCCGGAAATAGCCTTAGATAGTTCTGAGCTCCGATCCAGTAGACTTTGTTGGTGATATTATTCAGATTAAAAACAAGCTGAACAGTCTTTGCCGGAGTGTAATACAATGCAGCATCTATCGTAGTATATTCGGGAAGTTCAAAACTTCTTGTGAACCATGGAACTTTAGAACTCTGGTAAAGCATTCCTGCTCCAATTCCAAAGTCTTTTATCAGTTCAATATTTGAAAAATTGTAGCGTGTCCAGATATTGACGGAATTTTTAGAAGTATTTTCTTTTCTTTTTCCCACAAGGTCCAGATGGGTATCATCCAATATTTTTGCATCAATATAACTGTAGCCTCCGTAAATATGCCATTGAGGGAGAATATGTCCGGAAAACTCGGCTTCAAATCCGCGGCTTTGGTCGGCACCACGCTGTATAAGCTCATCAGGTTCTGAAGGATTATTGGCATTGATGATAAGATTTCTTTGGTTGATCTCATACACTGCAAGATTCAGAGAGATTCTGCCAAAAAGCTGTGTTTTGATTCCCAGTTCTTTAAGATCTGAGGTTAAAGGTTTAAATCTCGCTGCAGATCCTGTAAGACCGGAGGTATTAGGCATCAATGTTACCGTATTGGACTGAGGTTGATATCCGGTAAGGAAAGTCCCATACAGATTGATGTTATCCGTTATGCTGTAGGTAATACCGAACCTGTACAGAAGTTTGTTGTTTTGAAATGAAGATTCGTTGGATTCTTTGAAATTAGTGATGTCCTGAAACCATTCATGGCGTATCCCTGATAATATTTTAAACTTCTTCCAGGTAAAAAGATGCTGGATATAAGCCGCATGAGTAGTGGTAAGAGCAGAAGGCAGAGGCGTAATCACATTAAGGGTATTAAAATCCGTACCCTGATAATTTTCCGCTCCCGGGTTCAGATCAAACGGAGTGACATTCGGTTTAGGAATGAGTGTCCCATTGTAATTGACAGTCTGATACTCTGAAGCTTTTGCAGGATTGTAGGATGAAACCACAGAGCCATTCTTTAAAAGAAAACCTCTTGCTGTATTCTGCTGCCCGCCTTTACGTTTTTCCCAAATCTGACTGTCATAGCCAATTAAAGCCTGATGCTGAACAGAACCTGTTTTGAATTTAAAATTAAAATAAGCATTAATATTGTCTGTTGCCCAATTTTGTTTTCTTTGCACAAACTGCATCATGGCAAGGCTGGAAACCGGTTTGTTATCCATATCGGGAACAAAAGAATTGGTAGTTCTGTGTTCCTGAAGGTTTTCTCTCCAGTATTGCTTCATATAAGAAGCGTTGAAGCTGATGGATGGGTTAAAATGATGGGCAACACTTCCCATTATAATAAGTTCTCTGGTTTTAAAGAAATCATCGGGTGCTCCAAGGTTTAATGTTCTTGGAGTACTGTATAAATCTGTTTTTCCTGCAACCGCCCCGAAAATAGGCTGACCTCTGTCCAGATTTCCATAAAGATCATTGAAAATCATTTCTACATTCACTGATGTTTTTTCATTGGGAACAAAGGTGATTGAAGGAGAGATCAGAATACCGCTGTTCTTGACATAATCCCTGAATGAATGGGCATTCTGGTAAGCTCCGTTAAAACGATATAATAAGGTCTTACTCTTATTCAAAGGGCCTGTAAGATCTGTTGTGACACGGTAAGTATCAAAGCTGCCTCCTGATAAACTGATCTCATGACGAGGATTAGACAAGGGTTTTTTCGTGACCATATTGATGGTTCCTCCGGGATCCACACTGGACATGGTAATACTTGCCGGACCTTTGAAAATTTCTACACGTTCTATATTGGAAGTCATCGGCTGCAAAAAGTAATATTGCCTTGTCCGCATTCCATTGATGATCTGTCCTTCTTCATTTTGGCTGATTCCCCGAATGTTATATTGGTTATAATAGCTGGAAGGAGAAACTCCGTTCACATTTTTCATAACATCTCCAAGCTGGAAGGCCTGGCGGTCGGTGATCAGTTCTTTGGTAACGGTATTAAGCGTTAAAGGCAGATCTTTATTTTTCATAGCAATCTTAGTGGCGGCAAAAGAGTAGTCGGAAGTATAATCTTTAGACTTTCTTCCGATGATCTCAACGGTTTGTACCACTGTAGATAAAGAATCTTCAGAATGCGACTGGGCATACAAAAATGATGATGAGGTGAGGAAACTTACGCTGAAAAGTTTCACAGAATTCAGGGAAATACAATGAATTATTCCCAAATAATTACAATTATTGGTAGTCATGAAAAGGGATGTACGGGCGATGAAAATGCCCATTAATAAAAGGATATCCTTAATTGTGTGAAGACACAGGTATCCACGGAATAACAGTACAGACTTATAGAATCTGTATACGGGAAATGAAGGCAGCGTATATTAAGCTACCGCGAAAAATGCAGATGGGGGAGCTCTGGAGCTGAAGAAGTCAAGAAGACAACGATATGAAATGGCTTTAGGTTGTGGCATTTCGTTATCATTGGTTGTATCAATAGCAAAATCCATATCCAAAGGCTCAGGGAGAAGAATATTATTCATGTGCATATGTAGAGCACACTGACATTCGTCGTCCTGGGAAAAAGTAAGGATTTTCTCTTCTTTTGAACCTTTTTTATAGATCACTTTACTCTTGGCGTGTTGAGCATGATCAAGACATGTACTTACCCCGCTGACATTCGAAACAAATATCAGAAGTAAAGAGAAAACAAAAAAGACTCTGAGAAATTTTTGCATAATAGAAAAGCAAATGTACAATTTAATTTGATATAAATGGAATGATGAGTGAAAAGCAGCAACTATTTTCCTAACATATATTGATTTTAAGGATACGCAGATCCATGACAATCTCAATGATGGTTTTTATCAGCGATATGATTCAGATCATACTTCGGCATATAAACACTTATTATATTTGGGCATTGAAAATTTCATATTTCTGACAAATTACAGTATACCTTCCGGTGATTCGGGAGGTTTTTTTGTTTTTATATTCAGTTTATAAGTGCAGCCTCAATAAGTTCCGATAATGAGCAAATTCAACAAAATGTTCGCTATAATCTACTTAAAAAGAGATTTATAATACCAGAATTAAAAATGGGTGTTTTTCCTCACTGTCTTGGGATTTACAATTTTAATTTTGCTGAACAAAAAAACGAAATAAATGAAAACATCACAAAAAGGAATCAATCTGATTGTATCATTTGAAGGCTTCAGCGCTAAGCCCTATCTGGATTCTGCAGGAATTCCGACAATAGGATATGGCAATACTTACTATTCTGGAGGAAAGAAAGTAACCATGAAAGATCCTGAAATCACAAAAGAAAAAGGCGCTGAATTATTTGTGGCAGTCTTACCAACTTATGAAAAAATTGTGAATTCAAAAGTAAAAGTGGATTTAACGCAGAATCAATTTGATGCTCTTGTATCTCACACTTACAATACCGGAGGATCTGACACTTTGTTTTCTTTAATTAATAGAAAAGCAGCGGATTCTGAAATTAAAGATTGGTTTATAAAACGATATATTACTGCTGGAGGGAAAGTTTTAAATGGATTAATCCGGAGAAGAAAGGCGGAGGCTGATTTGTTTTTTTCTAAATAAATAATTCCCCACTATTAGGTGGGGAATAGCTTATCAATAAAGTTCGTAATTCCTATTGTAATAAAATAATGATAATAACAGAGAAACACTATCTATGAATAAACTCAATTGGATTATTATCATGAATTTTACTTTCTTTGATTTTAATATCTAAATCTTTTAGAAATTTTTGCTGTTCTTCATTAGTCTTAAAGATTATCACCTGTAAAAGCTTTTTTTCTATATATTTCTAAGTCGCTTTCTTTAGATATTTTTTCGTATTCATTTAAAGAAATTTGCCTCACATCTTTATACATGTGGCAACAAATATCAATTTGCTTACCACAGCAGTTGGTTTGAGGCTTCCACCCGGTATATTTCCATCAGATCAAAAGCAAAATATCCAATCGCTCGAGAAGTTAGCAAAACTTAATCCTGCTATTATCTGCTTTGTTCATGGCCCCGTTATGCGAAATACTGATCGGGAGTTTGAAAAATTTGTAGAGAACTACAGCGTTTCTGGTTAAAAATACAACATAATGAAATTGCTTGCGTTTTATTGTTCCCATCTGAAAACTCATGATGAGAATCTTAAATTTAACTCGTACTTTTTTATAAAGATTAACAAAAAAATGTATATTTGCCCAGCAAAAAAAGAAAATGATATTATCTAACTTAAAAAAAGGAAAGAAACAGTACTTACGTCCAACGTCGTGAGTCATTTTCCTATTGGTTAGAAATTAAATAAAAAAGGAGCTTGTCATCACGACAGGCTCTTTTTTTTATTGATAAAAATTAACAATTAATCTTATTATGAAAGTATTGAAATTTGGAGGGACCTCAGTAGGAAGTCCGGAACGTATCGAACAATTATTACCAATAATCAGATCTCAGCAATCAGATAAACATCTGGTGGTTTTGTCAGCTGTTTCAGGTACGACAAATGATTTGGTGAAATTATCTGAGCTATATGAAAACAAAGATATTGAAGCAGCCTACAAGCATATTGATGGACTGGAGCAAAAATATATAAAATTTGTAAATGAGTTGTTTAAAACTGAAAAAGGAATTTTGGAAGCTTTAGCTTTTATTGACAAGGTTTTTGATCTTTTTTATCAGTTCAAACATAAAAATTTTTCTTCTACAGCGGAACGTATTATTCTTGCACAAGGTGAGATTATTTCAACCACCCTTTTTCATTTATACTTAAAGGAAAAAGAAGTTTCTTCTGTATTATTATCAGCATTAGATTTTATGGTAATTGATGAAGATAAGGAACCCAATATTGATAAAATAAGAAAACAGGCAGCTGTTGAAATTGCAAAATATCAGGAAGATACTTTATTTATTACCCAAGGGTATATATGCAGAAATGCTCAGGGTGAAATTGATAATCTGCAAAGGGGAGGTTCTGATTATACTGCTTCCTTGCTGGGAGCAGCATTGCAGACAGAAGAAATTCAAATCTGGACAGATATTGATGGTTTTCATAATAACGATCCGAGATATGTACAGAATACAAAATCTATAGCCAGACTTAGCTTTGATGAAGCAGCTGAACTATCGTATTTTGGGGCTAAAATTCTTCATCCCCAAAGTGTGTTTCCTGCCAGAAAATATAATGTTCCTGTAAGGTTATTAGATACCATGAATCCATCTGCCGTTGGAACATTGATTTCTGGGGAGGCTACCAATCAAAATCAAATTGTGGCAATCGCTGCTAAAGATGGAATCACGGCTATCCGTATTCAATCTTCACGTATGCTGATGGCCTATGGTTTTTTGAGAAAGGTTTTTGAAATTTTTGAACGATACAAAACACCTATAGATATGATAACAACTTCTGAAGTAGCTGTTTCTCTTACTATTGATCACACGGATAATCTTTCTGAAATTATAAGAGAACTAAACACCTTTTCAGCTGTTGAAATTGATAGTGAGCAATCTATTATATGTATTGTAGGTGATTTCAGGAAAAATAATCACGGATATGCAACTATTGTCTCTGAAGCAGTGAAGCATATTCCAATACGAATGATTTCCTACGGAGGAAGTGAAAATAATATTTCATTATTAGTTCCTTCAGTCTTTAAGGTAGAAGCTTTGAGATCACTGCATAACAGGCTGTTTTAGAAAAATAGATAGGTAGTGAAGAAGATAAAAATACTATAAAATTTAATTCAACTTAGCGATCTCAAAATGTACCACAAAAATCGAAATTTCTTTAAACGGTGATGTATATGGCACAGGCATTGTTAATGTTAAAAGAAGTTTTGAAGAGAAAACTTGTTTAACACCACATCACTCTACTTATAATTCATTTTGAACTTTTACCTCCCTATTGACACGGGAGGTTTTTTTATGTTATAAAAATATCCAAGACTATCTCTAACCTCTTTATCTGCGATTGTAGTTTAAAATTTATATTATTGAGAATGTATTCATGAAATTTTCAAATAAGCCGTTGATTATATTCCGGTTTTCATGTTTACATTATGATATCATATTCCTGTTTAAGTTGATCGTTTCGTAATTATTTGCAGTTAGAGTGTAAAAAATGGTAATAGAAAACAATGATTTGCTTCTTTTTTAATAATAAAAAGTGTGCTTTTTACATTTTTTTTTCGTGCAAAATGAAAAAAAAATTAATTCTTCTTATCATAATATTTATTCAAAAAAAAATAATCTTTTTAGACGTATTGTAAAATTGCAATTGATTGTGAATTCATGTTTTATGAAATTACTAAGTGTAAAATTAATGATAACCTTATCATATTTTTTATACAATTGATATCATAAAAATTCGATATGTAATTGGTTGATAAGCAGTAGATAATGGTGGATTTATTTTTTTTATTCAGATGAATTTTTATATTTGTAATGTTACCAAAATGTTAACAAACTAATGAATCAGAACTTTATCCATACCTATGTCTCTGTAGATTGTGTTGTCTTTGGATTCGACCATGAAAACCGGTTGAATATATTACTGGTACAACGCCATGTTGATGATGTACCGTTGGAAAAACAGATCAAACTTCCCGGAAGTTTAATTTTCAGCGACGAGGATGTAGATGATGCTGCACAAAGAGTACTTCATGAACTGACAGGGATAAAAAAAATGGTGCTCAAACAATTTAAGTGTTTTGCAGATCCGATGAGAGCAAGCAATGCGCATGATATCAAATGGATGGATCAGGAATATAAACATCATATAGACAGGATTATTACAGTGGCTTATCTTTCTCTTTGTAAAATAGATCACAAGATCAACAGTACAAAATATGAAACCGTAGACTGGTATCCTGTTGATGAAGTTCCGGTATTGCCTTTTGATCATAACAAAATTATCACTGAATCTTTAATGGAGATCAGAAAATGGATTGAATCTGATTTCTCCATCATATTTGAGCTGCTGCCAAAAAGATTCACCATAAGACAGCTCTATCAGCTTTACAGTGCTTTGAATGAAAAAAATATTGATATTAAGAATTTTCATAAAAAAATATCTTCATTCCCCTATATCGTTCCTCTGGACGAAATTCAGAAAGATGTATCTCACCGTGCAGCAAGGTATTACAGATTTGATGCAAAGATCTACAAGAAAAACAATACAAAACTTATAAAATAACCCTTTTAAAAATTATGTACTTACTAGGCTATGACATTGGCAGTTCTTCTGTGAAAGTGTGTCTCATTGAGGCGTCCAGCGGAAAAGTGATTGCTTCTGAATTTTCTCCCAAAAAAGAGATGAAAATCACTGCTATAAATCCAGGATGGGCAGAACAAAATCCGGTAGACTGGTGGACTAATCTGAAATTAGCGCATGAAGCTGTTATGCATGAATCCGGAGTACATGCTGAAGATATAAAAGGAATCGGAATTACCTGGCAGATGCATGGGCTGATTCTGGTAGACAAAGATCAGAATCTTTTAAGACCATCGATTATCTGGTGTGACAGCCGTGCTGTTCCTTACGGTGAAAAGGCTTTCAAAACAATAGGAGAAGAGAAATGTCTTTCTCATCTTTTAAACTCACCGGGAAATTTTACCGCATCAAAGCTTGCCTGGGTAAAAGAAAACGAGCCTGAAATTTTTGAAAAGATAGATAAAATCATGCTTCCGGGAGACTATATTGCCATGAGACTTTCCGGACAGATAGGAATAACAATTGAGGGACTGTCAGAAGGAATCTTCTGGGATTTTAAAAACAACTGTATTTCGGAAGATATTATCAACCACTATGAGATCCCGAAAAGCTTTTTCCCGGAAATTGTACCCACTTTTGGCATCCAGGCAACAGTTTCAAGGGTAGCAGCTGAAGAATTAGGTCTGAAAGAAGGTACCCCTATTTCATACAGAGCAGGAGACCAGCCCAACAATGCGCTTTCCCTGAATGTCTTTAACCCGGGAGAAATTGCCTCCACAGCAGGAACTTCAGGAGTGGTTTATGGAGTTCTGGACCAGCTTGAATATGATAAATTATCAAGGGTCAATACATTTGCCCATGTCAATTACACACCGGAACAGATCAGACTGGGAGTTTTACTTTGTATCAACGGAACAGGAATTTTAAACTCCTGGCTGAAACATAATTTCGCTACCTCACTTTCTTCTTATGGTGATATGAATGATATGGCTTCACTTTCACCTATTGGCTCAAAAGGGTTAAGCATTATTCCTTTTGGAAACGGAGCTGAAAGAGTGCTGGAAAATAAGGATACTAGCTGTTCAATTCACGGAATTAACTTCAATATTCATTCAAAAGGTGATATTCTTCGCGCAGCACAGGAAGGTATTGTATTCTCGTACGAATACGGAATGGATATCATGAGAAATATAGGTATGGATATCCAGGTGATCCGTGCAGGAAATGCCAACATGTTTTTAAGTTCAATCTTTCGCCAGTCACTGTCCAGTGTCAGCAATGCGGTCATTGAACTTTATGATACCGATGGAGCGGTAGGAGCGGCAAGAGCTGCCGGAATGGGAATAGGATTTTATGCAGATTCCAGAGAAGCATTTTCTTCACTTGAACAGATAGCAGTAATAGAACCTGAACACGAAAAACAAGAACAATATTTAGAAGCCTATGGCAGATGGAAACATCATCTTAACGAAATAATCTAGAACAAATTCAACAGCATTTTTCATCCTCTTACTGACTTTTAGGAATCAGTGAGAAGGGAATCTCTACGCAAAAATTAAAAAAATAAATTAAAAATAATCAAATAAATATGAACACTTTAACAGGTACAAAAGAGTTTTTTACAGGTATTGAAAAAATTAAGTTTGAAGGGAAGGAAAGCAAGAACCCGTTGGCATTCCGCTATTATGATGCTGAAAAGATCGTGCTGGGAAAACCGATGAAAGACTGGACCAGATTTGCGATGGCATGGTGGCATACCCTATGTGCAAACGGAAGCGATCCATTCGGAGGACCTACCATTCACCACCCTTGGGATATCGGAAATGATCCGGTAACAAGAGCAATGCACAAAATGGATGCAGGCTTTGAATTTATGTCTAAAATGGGCTTTAGCTACTACTGCTTCCATGATATCGATCTGGTAGATCCTGCCAGTAACTGGAAAGACTACGAGAAAAATATGCAGACTATAGTGGAATACGCAAAACAAAAGCAGCAGGAAACAGGAATTAAGCTTTTATGGGGAACAGCCAACGTTTTCACTCATGAAAGATACATGAATGGAGCCTCTACCAATCCCAACTTTGATGTAGTAGCTTGCGCAGGAACTCAGGTGAAAAATTCAATAGATGCTACGATAGCGCTTGGTGGTGAAAACTATGTCTTCTGGGGTGGAAGAGAAGGATATATGAGCCTTTTAAATACCGATATGAAGCGTGAAAAGGATCACCTTGCTCGTTTCCTTTCCATGTCAAGAGACTATGCACGCCAACAAGGTTTTAAAGGAACTTTCCTGATTGAGCCTAAGCCTATGGAACCTACCAAGCATCAGTATGATTATGATTCTGAAACCGTAATAGGCTTTCTGAGACATTATGGGTTAGATAAAGATTTCAAATTGAATATCGAAGTGAATCACGCTACATTGGCAGGACATACATTCGAACATGAGCTTCAGGTTGCAGTAGATGCAGGACTTTTAGGAAGTATTGATGCCAACAGAGGAGATTATCAGAACGGCTGGGATACGGATCAGTTCCCGATTGATTATTATGATATGGTTCAGGCATGGCTTGTTCTGCTTCCTGCAGGAGGTCTGGGAACAGGAGGGGTGAACTTTGATGCTAAAATCAGAAGAAATTCTATTGATGCCGAAGATTTATTCATTTCTCACATTTCCGGAATGGATGTTTTCGCTAAAGGTCTTCTTGCAGCGGCTGATATTCTTGAAAATTCAGATTACAAAAAGCTGAAAACAAACCGCTATGCTTCTTTTGATAATGGAAATGGAAAAGCATTTGAGGAAGGTTCACTTACATTGGAAGATCTTCAGAGAATCGCTCACGAAATCGGCGAACCACAGCCAAAAAGCGGAAAACAGGAATTGTTTGAAGCGATCGTGAATATGTATATATAATTAAAAATAAAAGGCTTATCAACACTAAGGATTTTTATACACAATAATTATTAAAGAGCCTTTTATTCAACAACTAATACTAAAATAATAATTATGAACCGATTTTATTTCAATAAAAGCAATAGAGCTGCACTGTTTTTTGCAATGACTTTATTGCCTTGCGGCATAGCATATTCACAGGTTAAGAAAGATACAGTAGCTAAAGAAAATAAAATAGATGAAGTTGTTGTGATAGGATATGGAACCCAGAGAAAAGAAGCTGTGACAGGTTCTGTAGCCACTGTAAAAGGAGATGCCCTGCGTGAAGTACCCTCTGCCAACATTACCCAGGCATTACAGGGAAGAACGGCGGGGGTAGATATCTCGCAAACCTCCACTAAACCGGGTGCTGCTATGCAGATCCGTATCAGGGGAACACGATCTCTTACAGGCGATAACAACCCGTTGATCGTATTGGATGGTATTCCTTTTGTGGGATCACTGGGAGATATAAGCTCAAGTGATATCAAAAGTATTGACATCCTGAAAGATGCTTCTGCTACAGCAATTTACGGATCCAGAGGAGCAAACGGTGTTATCCTTGTTACTACCAACAGAGGAGCAAAAGGGCAGAGACCCAAATTCAGTTACAACACCTTTACGGGAGTTCAGACCTTATTTTCAAAATATCCGATGATGGATGGTCCTCAGTTTGCAAAGTTACGTTCTTATGCAATTCCTGCAGGAAATACAACCCCTTTGTATTCTAACGGAGCTGATGAAAATAACGGCGTCAATACAGACTGGCAAAGCCTGTACTATAAGCCGGCGATGATGACCAGTCATGATATTGGGGTTTCAGGCGGGACAGATGGGGGAAATTATAATGTGGGGCTGTCATACTTCAAACAAAATGCTTTAATCCCAATTCAAAGTTATGAAAGATTTGCTCTGCGAATGGCCATTGACCAGCAGGTAGGATCTATCTTTAAGTTCGGTTTTACAACCAATACCAATTATTCAGTTTCGGAAGGAAACGGAGTAAATCCGGGAGCTGTTTTAGGTTATTCTCCTATTGCTAACCCTTACAATCCGGACGGAACTCCGAAAAGAGTCATGAGCACAGCGGGCGGTATCGATCAGACATGGATTTATACAAGGGGAAGCTTGGGAAGCCTGGGAGATAAATATATCGACGAGACCAAGGCATTTGCATCCTATAACAATCTTTATGGGGAAGCCAGCCTTCCGATCAAAGGACTCAAATACAGATTAAATGTAGGGTTGGATTACCGTACCTCAAACAGTGGAAATTACTCAGGTGTAGGAGTCTTTAACACAAACCCTTTGGGGCCTTCAGCGGCAGGAAGAGGAAATAATCAGACGTATCATTGGGTATTGGAAAACCTTTTAACCTATGACCGTACATTTGGTAAGCATAAAGTAAATGCTGTAGCATTATATTCGGCAGAACAGAATAAGTATACAAGCTCATACATGAGTGCAAAGAATGTCCCTGCAGACTTTTTCCAGTATTACAACCTAGGGCAGTCGCCTCAGGCTGATATTACTGTAAGACCAGAAGACCAAATTTATTGGAAAACCGGCCTGCTTTCAGCCATGGGAAGAATTATGTATACGTATGATAACAAGTATATGCTAACCGCAACACTTCGGGCTGACGGATCATCAAGGCTTGCTCCGGGCAACAAATGGCATACTTATCCTGCATTATCATTAGGATGGAATGTCACCAATGAATCCTTCATGCAGAATGTCAAAGTCATCAATCTCCTTAAATTCAGAGCCGGATGGGGACAGACTTCCAATCAGGCAGTAGATCCATATTCTACAATGGGAAGATTTAACGTTGCTCCTTATAACTACGGAAGTGCAGGAAGTACAGGGATCTATGGAAATCAACCACCTAATCCAAGTCTTGGTTGGGAGTATTCAAAAACACAAAACTATGGAGTAGATTTCGGGATTTTGAACAACCGCCTTACGGGGAGTGTGGAATATTACAAAACCCATACCTATGATTTGTTGACACAGAAAAGTCTTCCTGCGACAAGCGGATGGTCATCCATTGTTTCCAATGTAGCAGAAACAGAAAATAAAGGAGTTGAAGTTTCTTTAAACGGGGTTATTTTTGATAATCCGGATGGATTTACCTGGGAAGCAGGAGTTAATTTCTATACCAATAAAAACAAAATTTTATCGCTTGCTTCAGGAACAGAACGTGACGTCAATAACTTATGGTTTGTAGGGCATAATATTAATTCATTATATGATTATCAATACATCGGTCTTTGGCAGGCTGGCGATCCTTATCAGAACATTCTTGAGCCGGGAACTGCTGCAGATGTTGTAGGATCTATCAAAGTTCTTTACACCGGAGGTTACAATGCTGACGGAACACCGGTAAGAGCAATTGGTCCGGATGACAGACAGATCTTTGATACTGCTCCGAAATTCCAGGGAGGATTCAATATGCGCTTTGCCTACAAAAATTTTGAGCTAAGCACAGTAGGAGCTTTTCAGCACGGGGGAATTCTGGTAAGTACCATCTATGGATCTGCAAGTTATCTTAACAGATTAACGGGAAGAGGAAATAACGTAGATGTTGATTATTGGACAGAAGATAATACTGGGGCTTATTTTCCTCGTCCGGGACGCCATCTGAGTGGTGACAATCCAAAATATTCTTCTACTTTAGCCATGTTTGATGCTTCTTACCTTAAGCTTCGTACCATTACATTAGGTTATAATGTCAATAAAGACTTTTTAAAGGATCTGAAAATTACCAGCTTAAGAATTTACTTTACGGTAACCAATCCCGTTGTATTATTTTCTCCTTATCATAAGTTCTCAGGAATGGATCCGGAGCCAAACTCTTTCGGAAATGAAAATCAGGCAGTAAGCGGATATCAAAACCGACAGCTTGTTATAGGAACCAATAACCCTTCCACAAGAAATTACTTAATGGGACTTAACTTAACCTTTTAAAACTGTACTGTCATGATAAATTTTAACAAAAAACTACTATTAGGAGCAATCTTTTTATCCTTAACATTTACAGGTTGTAGTGAAATTCTTGATGAACAGCCAAGAGCAATATATACAGCTGATTATTTTAATACACCGGATGGAGTTAATCAGGGGTTTACAGCCTTATACAGACAGATGAGGTTATTATATGGTAATGGCTACTTTATGAGCAATTGCCAGAATGGAACTGACGAATCTACCTGGGCACAAAGTGCAGATGGTAACTTTAAAGAATTGGATATGTCCGGAAACGGTATTATCAATTCCAATACTTTTCCTACAAGTATGGTTTGGAATTCCGTGTTCCCCTATATCAATACAGCCAATGGTATTATTGAAAAAGGTCCAGGATTCGGAATTGCCGAATCTATGGTTTCTGAAGCCCGTTTTTTTCGTGGATTTTACTACTTCATGCTGGTGCAGACCTATGGAGGAGTTCCCATGGATTTAGGGGCCGGAGAATTGAAATACAACACTGTGCCGTCAACCTCTTCTGCCAGAAATACCGTTCCGGAAGTATACACAAAAACTGTTTTTGCTGACCTTAAAAAAGCAGTAGAAAATCTACCTGCCTCACCAAGAGTAACCGGAGGTGTCACCAAAAATGTAGCAAGATTGATGCTTGCCAAAGCTTATCTTACTTATGGATGGTGGCTGCAGAATCCAAACAGCATTCCAACTTATCCTGAAGTGACAAGAAATGATCCTGACGGACACAATGCCCAGTGGTATTTCCAGCAGGCTTATGATATCGCGATGGAAGGAATCAACAACCCAGGACCCTATGCACTTCAGCCTACTTTCTATGATGTGAATGTAGGTTCAAATGACAGAAATATCGAATCTATGTTATATGCAGACCATACCCAGTCTAGTACTTACTATAATGAAAGTGATCCCGTAGGATTTGGTTCAGGCTGGGCTCCGGATAATTTTGCAGCATGGATGCAAACCTGGAACTATACTGCTATCAAAAGCAGTAAAACTACAGCATGGGCGGGAGCAGATGTAGTAAGTGGTGTGCAGCGTGAAGCCGCTCAGTCTCTGGGGCGTCCATGGGTTCGTATGTGTCCTACCTTAGGAGTTATTAAAAATACTTTTGCAGATAAAACCAATGATTCCCGCTATGACGGAACTTTTGTAACCACCTATAGAGGAAACTGGAACAAGAATGGAACGGGATTAACGTCAGTACCTGTACTTTATAATGCCAATAATTTACCTGTACAGCCGGGAGGCGCTATCCTAAGCTTCCTGAATGATGACAGCCAGACTCCTTCTTATCCTACAGGAGCCGGACAAAGCGGCGTGGGAGCCGGAACTCTTTCAGGAAGAGCAGACTGGGTAATTTCACCGAACGGTATCAGCAGAATTGTATATCCTGGCTTATGGAAAATCGGAACTTACCGTACTGATGATCCAAACGGTTTAGGATATCCGAATGCAGGATTAACCCGTCCTTTCAGCGTTGCCAAATTCTCAGAATTCTACTTTATTGCAGCGGAAGCAGCCGTAAAAGGAGCTTCAGGCGCTATGACAGCCAGAGACCTTATCAATGTTATCCGTGCCCGTGCCGGAAAATGGAAGTTCAACAATGCTCAGAATACCGCTTATATAGCAGATAACAGTGCTGCAATGACTGCTGCCACACCATCTGTAATTACCATTGATTATATTCTTGCAGAAAGATCCCGTGAATATTACGGAGAATTCTACAGATGGTATGATCTGGTACGTACTCAGAAGTGGGGAGATTATGCAGCTACTTATCAGATCGGAGGAGCTTCTTATGGAGATCACAATCCGCAAACGGTTACTAGAACGATAAAACCATTTCACTATCTGAGACCTATTCCTCAGAACCAGATTGATGCAATGGAAGTATCGGCAGATATTAAGGCAAAATATCAGAATCCAGGATACAATTAATTTCATTCTACATTCATATCAGCAACAGAGTGGGTGTGCAAGCACCTGCTTTGTTTATCTGAATTAAAATTTAAAACTATGGAAAAAACATGGCGTTGGTTTGGCAAAAAAGACAAAATAGCACTGAGCACACTTCGTCAAATAGGAGTAGAAGGAATTGTTTCTGCTCTGCATGATATCCCAAACGGAGAAATCTGGAATTCAGAGGCCATTATTGATTATAAAAACTATATAGAAAGCCACGGACTTCGCTGGTCTGTTGTGGAAAGTCTTCCCGTAAGCGAAGCCATCAAATATGGAGGTGAAGACCGTGACTCTTTAATAGAAAATTATATCACTAGCCTAGAAAATCTGGGTAAAGCAGGCATTACAACAGTTTGCTACAACTTTATGCCTGTTCTCGACTGGGCAAGAACCGATCTTTTCCACGAATGGGAAGACGGTTCATCATCACTTTATTTTGACAAAGCCAAGTTTGCCTACTTCGAAATTCATATCCTTCAAAGACAAGGAGCAGAAAGGGATTACAGCTCAGAAATCCTTCAAAAGGTAGAAGAATTAAAAAATACCTTAACGGAAAAAGATAATCATGACCTGATAGACTCAGTCATTGTAAAAACACAGGGATTCGTGAATGGAAATATCAAAGAAGGCGAATTGAATCCCGTAGAAAAGTTCAAAAGTTTATTGGCATTGTATGATGGAATCGATAAAGACAGACTTCGTCAGAACATGAAATATTTCCTCGAAAAAATAATGCCTGTCTGTGAAAAATGGAATATCCAGATGTGTGTACACCCTGATGATCCTCCTTTTTCACTACTGGGCTTACCCAGAATAGTAACCAATGAAGAGGATATTGACTGGCTTCTGAAAACCGTTGATAACCCTCACAACGGTTTAACGTTCTGTGCCGGATCTCTAAGTGCCAACCTTCAGAATGATGTTCCAAAACTGGCGCAGAAATTTGCCCACAGAACCAAATTCGTTCACCTGAGAAGTACAAATGTCTTTGAAAACGGTGACTTCATCGAGGCTCATCACCTGGGAGGAAGAGGAAAGCTCATTGAAGTGATCCGTGTATTCGAAAAAGAAAATCCTGATCTTCCTATGAGAATAGACCACGGAAGACTTTTAATAGAAGATATTGACAAAGGTTATAATCCCGGTTATTCATTTTTAGGAAGAATGCTGGCATTAGGCCAGATTGAAGGAGTAATGGCAGCCGTTCAGTCAAAATTACAGAAAAATTAAACTGTGTTTGTAATAAAATAATAAAAAGTAAATGAAAGACCTGTTTAGTATTAAAAACAAAGTAGCAGTCATCACGGGGGCTTCAGGTGTTTTGGGAGGCAGCCTTGCCAAAAGTTTTATAGCGGCCGGAGCAAAAGTTGTGGTATTGGGAAGAAACCAGGAAACACTGGATGCTCGCGTGAAAGAACTTACAGATTTGGGCGGAGATGCACTTGCTGTAGAAGCCAATGTGATGGATATTGAAAGCCTTGAAGCTGCTTCTGTGAAAATAAAAGAAAAGTATGGCAGCATTGATATTCTGCTTAATATAGCGGGTGGAAATATTCCGGCAGCAACTTTATCCCCGGAACAGTCATTTTTTGATATGGATATGAAAGGATGGGCTGAGGTTACCGATCTCAATATCAACGGAACTGTTTATCCGAGCTATGTTTTCGGAAAAGCAATGGCAGAACAGGGGAGCGGCAACATTATTAATATTTCTTCAATGGCTGCCTATTCAGCGATTACGAGAGTAGCCGGATATTCTGCAGCCAAATCGGCAATTACCAATTTTACCCAATGGCTGGCCTGTGATCTGGCATTGAAATTCGGAGATAAAATACGCGTGAATGCCGTAGCTCCAGGATTTTTCATTGGTGATCAGAACCGGGCCATTCTTCTGAATCCCGACGGAAGCTTAACCGAGAGAAGTAAAAAAGTAATGGCCAAAACACCCATGCAGAGATTTGGAGAAGTAGAAGAACTGAATGGTGTTGTACAGTTTCTATGTTCAGATGCTGCAAGTTTTATCACAGGAGCCTTAATTCCTGTTGACGGAGGTTTCAGCGCATTCAGTGGAGTATAAAAAACTAATTTCTTCATATATAATAGTTGGAACAGGACCTTAATGGTTTCATGCAAGGTCTTGTTTTTAAACTGCTGACTTTTATGAAGTCAGAACTTAAAGACAATTAAAATCCTGGATTGTAACAATAAATAATGAGTAATTCCATTAAAAATAAAGATGTTTTCGGAGAAATGTTTCTGCTTGAATCAGCAAAGGCAGAGAATCTCTATTTTGGATATGCCAAAGATATGCCGGTGATTGATTATCACAATCATCTTGAGCCGGATGTTATTGCTGCCAATAAGAATTTCCTTTCTCCAACTGCTATCTGGCTGGATGGTGACCATTACAAATGGAGAGCCATGAGAAATTTTGGTATTGATGAACAGTTTATTTCCGGAAATGCTTCAGATCATGAAAAATTCATGAAATGGGCAGAAGTGGTGCCATATACCCTTCGAAATCCACTATTTCACTGGACTCATCTGGAGTTGAAAAATCCTTTTGGAATCAGTGAATATTTATCACCCAATAATGCAGATACTGTATATCATCAGATGAATGAAAGTCTGCAGACATCCGGCTTTTTACCACAATCCATCATTCAGAATTTTAAGGTAGAAGCGTTGTGCACTACAGATGATCCTGCTGATGATCTGGTTCATCACAAGGCTTTAAAAAACAGTGGATTTAGCACAGCCGTTCTTCCGGCTTTCCGTCCTGATACCTATATTAATATCATTAATTCTGAACAATATCTTACAGGAATCAAAAAGCTTGAAAAAGTCTGTGGATTTTCAATCACATCAGTCTCTGACCTGTTGAATGCACTTCAGTCCAGAATCAACTATTTTGCGGAAGCAGGGGCAAAAGTGGCCGATCATGGCTTTGAATATTTCCCAGATACTACAAAATGGAACTATAGCCTTGAAAAAGAGTTTTCCGAATTCTTAAAAGGTAATCTTTCAACTTTTTCTGATCCGGAAGCATTGTGTGGCTATATGCTGAAAGAGCTTTGCAAAATGTACGCAGAAAAAGGCTGGGTACAGCAGTTTCATGTAGGGGCAACCCGAAATAACAATTCAGAAATGTTCAGAAAAATGGGCGCTAATGCAGGATATGATGCTATTGGAGAACCCTATTATGCACAGAGATTGAGCGTTTTGCTGGATGCACTGAATACAGAAGGAAAACTGACCAAAACAATTATATACAATCTGAATCCTGCATTCAATGAAGTTCTTGCAGCCCTTGCCGGAAATTTCAATGAAGGAGGAATCAAATCCAAAGTACAGTTTGGAGCAGCCTGGTGGTTTCTCGATCAGCTCGACGGGATGACAAAACAAATGAACACGCTTTCCAATATTGGTCTGATCAGCACTTTTGTCGGTATGCTGACCGATTCCCGAAGCCTGTTATCATTCTCAAGACACGATTATTTCAGAAGGCTTTTGTGCAATCTGTTCGGAAATGAGATGGAAAGAGGTCTTCTGCCCGATGATGAAAAATGGGTAGGAAAGATCATCCAGGATATCTGTTATCACAATACGAAAAACTATTTTGAAATCTAATACCATGCAGGACTTGACGAAAATACTATGTTTTGGAGAATTGCTTCTCCACTTTGCACCGGATTCCGAAGGAAACTGGCTGAATGAGCAGTCTCTGAAAATGTATGTTGGCGGTGCTGAATATAATGTGGCTGCAGCGCTTTCCCAGTGGAAGAATCCTGTGAAATTATTATCAGCTTTACCGGAGAATTTCGTTGGAAATCAGCTGGAGTCCCAGCTTAACAATAAAGGAATAGAAGTCCTTGCAGAAAAAACTCAAGGGAGAATAGGAACATTTTACCTTTCTTCTGATGGAGATATGCAGAACGCTTCAGTGGTGTACGACCGCTTTCCGTCTGTTTTTACCCAATCGGATTTTGAAACTTTCAGTAATGATGAAATATTTTCAGAAGTAAAATGGTTGCATATCAGTACCATCACACCGGCCTTGAGTGACCATACATTCCGTAAATGTCTGCATATCATGAAAGAAGCCAGAACCAAAAATATTACAGTTTCTCTCGATCTGAATTACAGGGCATTGCTTTGGCAAAACCAGGATCCTCACAAAATTAAAGAGCTGATGCCTTTTGTGAATGTTCTTATGGGAAATATCTGGTCTGTTGAGCAGTTTCTGAATATTCCTGTTGAATATGAGCTTAACGGGAAATTTGATGATGAAAATCTTCTGAAACAGGCTGAAAAAACAGCGTTGGAAATCCGGAAACAATTCCCGTCTGTGGAAAAAATTGCAAATACCTTCCGCTTTACAAACGGCGAACAGGTCAATTATTTTGCCACCTTATTTACTGATGGGAAACTTTTGGCTGCAGAAAAATATAGTTCAGATAAAATCGAAGAAAGGGTAGGAAGCGGTGATTCTTTTATGGCCGCCTTAATTCATGGAATTTTAAAAGGAAATCCTGATCAGCAGATTCTTGAGGATGCGACAAAAGTTGCTTTTAAAAAGCTTTTCGTAAAAGGAGATACCATTGATGAAAGCATTAATATTGAAACATTATGAGTGAAATACTACAAAAAATAAAAGACCAGAAAATAGTTCCTTTATTCTATAACGAATCATTTGAAGTCTCAAAAAATATCATAAAAGCTTTATACGAAGCAGGAATCCGTGTGATAGAATATACCAACCGGGGTCATCAGGCACTGGAAAATTTCACTAAGCTGAAAGAAATTTCCCGTACAGAATTTCCTGAACTTCTATTAGGAATTGGAACCGTAAAAAACCTACAGGAAATGGATGATTATGCTCATGCAAAAGCAGATTTCATCATTACACCGGTTATCAGTGAAGCATTGGTACAACATACTCTTGAAAAAAATATCCTTCTGATTCCGGGTTGTTTTACTCCTTCCGATATCAATATTGCCTATCAGAATGGTTTAAAACTGGTTAAAATATTCCCTGCTGATGCTTTAGGGAAGAACTATATCAAATCGGTACAGCCTGTTTTCCCGGGAATGAATTTCATGCCCACCGGAGGGATCCATGCTGAATTTGAAGATATTATAGAATGGCTTAATGGCGGAGCTGTAGCTGCGGGGTTGGGAAGTTCTCTTATCGGAAAGGATTTTAATGAAGAAGAACTGATTCTGAAAACAAGAAATTTATTACAACAACTTAATCATAACTAAATGCAGGCTCCTCAAAACCGCAATATAAGATGGTGGATGCTGTCCCTTGTCTTTCTCGCCACTACGATCAATTATCTTGACCGTCAGGTAATGGGCTTGCTGAAACCTGTACTGGAAAAGGAATTCAGCTGGGACGAAAAAGATTACAGCTATATCGTCATGGCCTTTACTACGACTTATGCCATTGGTTATATGGCGATGGGAAGATTTATAGACAAGGTGGGAACCAAAATCGGGTATGCAGTTTCTCTTATTGTATGGAGCCTTGCCTCTATAGGACATGGTTTTGTGAAAAGTACCATCGGGTTTATCATTGCGAGAAGTACTTTGGGAATCAGCGAAGCAGGAAATTTCCCTGCTGCCATCAAATCTGTGGCTGAATGGTTTCCTAAAAAAGAAAGAGCGCTGGCAACCGGAATTTTTAATTCAGGAGCTACGGTGGGAGCTATTTTAGCACCGCTGCTGGTTCCGTTCATTCTTGGATATTACGGCTGGAGACAGACTTTTGTGTGGATCGGCGCTTTGGGTATGGTTTGGATTGTCCTTTGGTGGAAATTTTATACCGTACCGGAAAAAACAAAAAATCTCAGCAAGGAAGAACTGCAATACATTAAAAGTGATCAGGCTGAAAAAGAAGAAGAGAAAACGAAAATTCCTTTATCTGAATTACTTAAATATAAAGTAACATGGTCATTTGCCATCGGTAAAATATTAACCGACCCTATCTGGTATTTTTTCATGTTCTGGCTGCCGGCGTATTTTTCGGATGTATTCAAAATGGATTTAACAAAACCATCGCTTCCGTTGATTATTATTTACAGCGGAACTACGATCGGAAGTATTGGCGGAGGCTATATTTCATCATTTCTGATTAAAAAAGGCTGGGCCATCGGAAGAGCCAGAAGCATTACGATGTTAGTGTTTGCATTAATGGTGGTTCCGGTCATGTTCTCAAAATATGTAGACAATATGTGGATGATCACAATCATCATTGCCTTTGCAACAGCTGCACACCAAGGTTGGGGAGCCAATCTTATGACCACGGTCGGAGATCAATTACCTAACAATTATGTCAGTTCTGTCATTGGTTTTGGCGGAATGCTCGGCTCAGCGGCAGGAATTATTTTTCCGCTTTTTATCGGAATTGTTCTCGATGCTTTTAAAAAATCAGGAAATATCAACGGAGGCTACAACATTATATTCTTCATAGCCGGAATATCCTATGTTACAGCCTGGGGATTAATTAAAATAATCAACAGAAAGAAAACCGTTTAAAATATATAACGCTCGGTAAACGATTATAATGATAAAATATGATACCCTTTGCTGAGTATAACGCCTTTGCGAACCTCAAAAGATAATAGTTAAAAAACTTGCGGACTCAGCGTTAAAAGAACAATAACACCTATTCAAAAAATATACATTTTAAAAACTATAAAAAAGAATAACAATGAAACAGAATATAATGAATTTAGCTTTTTTCAGGAATAAAACGAATATACTTGCAGCAGCAGCTTTGCTATCAGTGACTTCTATTTCTGCACAGACATTCTCAGACTTCAACTACCGTGGAAACGATAAAATATATAATGACAACCCTCTTAAGCCGGACGAGTTCTATTCCCCGATTTTACAGGGCTGTTATCCCGATCCCAGCATTACCAGAAAGGGAGAAGATTACTATCTCGTAAACTCTTCATTTTCAATGTTTCCGGGAGTCCCGATATTTACTTCTAAAGATCTCGTGAACTGGAAACAGGTAGGACATGTCCTGGACAGACCTTCGCAGCTTAAAGTTGAAAAATCAGGCGTTTCCCATGGAATTTATGCCCCGGATATCAAATACAATAAGCACAACGATACTTTTTATATGATTACTACCCAGTTTGCAGGTGGTATTGGAAATATGATCGTAAAAACAAAAGATCCGGCAAAAGGATGGAGCGAAGTTCAGAAACTGAATTTTGAAGGTATTGATCCGGCTATTTTCTTTGATGATGACGGGAAAGCATATATTGTTCATAACGATGCTCCGCCACAAGGTACCGAACAGTACAACGGCCACCGTGTTATTAAGATGTGGGACTATGATCTCGAAAAAGATCAGGTAGTTGCGGGTTCGGATAAGATTATTGTAAACGGCGGCGTGGATCTTTCTCAAAAGCCCATCTGGATTGAAGGCCCCCATATTTATAAAAAGAACGGTAAATACTATTTGATGTGTGCTGAAGGAGGAACTGGCGGTAATCACAGTGAAGTTATCTTTATGTCTGATTCTCCGAAAGGTCCTTACGTTCCGGCTGGTAATAACCCGATTCTGACACAGCGTTATTTCCCGAAAGAAAGGAAAGAAAAGGTAGACTGGGCCGGCCATGCAGATTTGGTAGAAACACCGGATGGCCAATATTACGGAGTATTTCTGGCGATACGCCCGAATGAGAAAAACAGAGTCAACAAAGGTCGTGAAACCTTTATACTTCCGGTTGACTGGAGCGGAAAATATCCTGTTTTCCAAAATGGACTGGTTCCAATGAAACCAAAATTAAAGCTACCTTCAGGAACTCAGAATCAAAATGGGCAAAACGGATTTTTTCCGAACGGAAACTTTATCTATGCTGATAAGCTGACCGATAAAAATCTTGACTTCCGATGGATTGCCATGCGTGGACCTCGTGAAAGCTTTATTACGGTTACAAAAAACGGCGTAAAAGTAAACCCTTTTGCAACCAGTATCAAGGCATTGGCTCCGGTTTCGGCACTGTTCCACAGATTGCAGCATGAATCATTTGAAACTTCTGTAACCCTGGATTTTAAGCCTAAATCAGAAAAAGAGCTGGCAGGAATTACCTGTTATCAAAGCGAAACATTCAATTATGTTTTCGGAATCACGAAAAAAGATAAAGATTTCTACATCGTATTGGAAAGAACTGAAAAAGGAGTATCAAAACTGATTGCCAGCGAGAAAATATCGTTATCCAAGCCAGTTAAATTACAGGTGGTTGCTGATAAAGATGAACATAGTTTTAATTACTCAATAGACGGTAAAAACTATAAAAATCTTGGAGGACCGGTTTCAGGAGATATACTTTCTACGGATGTTGCGGGAGGTTTTACAGGAAGCCTTATCGGACTCTACAGTACCTCTTCTAATGATATTATCCCGAATTAAGTTAGTATCAGCAATGTCACACTGAGCTTGTCGAAGTGTTTCCTTTTAAAATTGAAAAAAGTAAAACCAAACATCACTGTACATTTTGAAAATCAAAAAATCTTATATAGTTTCTTTATTGGGGTTTATCGGGCTGAATCTTCTTTCAGCCCAGGTAAATCCTTCCGGAAAACAAAGTACGACATTTACAAACCCAATCATATGGGCAGATGCACCGGATTTATCCATTACCGGAAACGGAAACGATTTTTACCTGATCAGTACCACTATGCATTTAATGCCGGGAGCTCCGGTGATGCATTCAAGAGATCTGGTAAATTGGGAAATGTCCGGGTATGTTTTCGATACTTTGAATGACAACCCGAAATATGATTTATTGAACGGAACCGTTTACGGAAGAGGTCAATGGGCTTCTTCAATCCGCTATCACAAAGGGAAATATTACGTTTTATTCTCTCCGAATGATGAACCTTTCAAATCCTATTTCTATGTGACTGATAATCCTGAAAAAGGAAAATGGAAACTGATCACAAGAACAAGGCATTTTCACGATGCTTCATTGTTTTTCGATGATGATGACAGAGTATATGTTTTCACTTCCAACAAAGTTTTTGAACTGAGTTCTGATTTTAAGCAGGTAATCGGAAATCAGGATGGAAGTGAGGTGTTTCAGAAAGATGCTTCGGAAACCGGACTTCTTGAAGGAAACCAGATCATCAAAAGAAACGGAAAATATTATATGATGATGATTTCCTGGCCGAAAAACGGGAAACGCCGTCAGGTCGTCTACAGAGCAGATAAAGTGACAGGTCCTTACGAGAAAAAAGTAATCCTGGAAGATAATTTTTTAGGGTTTTCCTACGCAGGTCAGGGCGCTTTGATAGATGATAAAAACGGAAACTGGTATTCTCTTATTTTTCAGGACAGAAATGGAGTAGGACGTGTTCCGCTGCTGCTTCCCGTACAATGGGAAAATGACTGGCCCGTATTGGGAGATAACGGAAAAGCTCCTTTGAAAGGTGAGGTTCCGCTTCCGCCATTCAAAGCCAAAAATCATCTGGTGGAAAGCGATGAATTCTCTGATAAAAAAATGAAAATCCAGTGGCAATGGAATCATAATCCTGTGAATGAAGCATGGTCTTTATCCGAAAGAAAAGGCTTTCTGAGACTGAAAACAAACAGAGTAGTAGACAATTTGTACGCAGCACCCAATACTTTGACCCAGAGAATGGAAGGCCCGACTTCTTCAGCAATTGTTGCAATGGATCTTAAAGGAATGAAAGATGGAGATGTTGCAGGTTTCAGTGCTTTCAACGGGGATTCCGGGATTTTATCAATAGTAATGGAAGGTAAAGAAAAATTCATTGTTTTTTCAACCAATGAAGTAAGCTTAGATAGTAAAACCAAAGCGATTACAGGAGTGAAAAAAGAAGAAAAAAAACGGATTCCTCTCAATTCGGATAAGATTTTCCTCCGGATTGATGCCAATTTTAACCTTGGGAAAGATCTTGCAGATTTTTATTACAGCACCGATCAGAAGAACTGGACGGAAATGGCAAAAGATTACAAAATGATCTTCGATTACCGGAGATTTTTTATGGGATCAAAATTCGCTGTTTTTAATTATGCTACTAAAAATACCGGAGGTTTCGTAGATGTAGATTTTTTCAGAGTCAATAAAGCCAGAGAATGAAAAATAACAAAAATTAGCAGAGAAAAGTCTGCCATAAACAGATAAATAAATAAGTATTCAGATGTTTAAACTGTATTAAACCACAAAAGTCACAGAAGCTTTTATTTTAAAAACACTTGAGTTCACTTAAGTAAGTTTGAAATGATTTCGCAGAAAGTTCACATAAGATGAAAATCAAAGATTTTCGCAACACTTAGGTGTACTTATTATGCATAAAGCTTGTCTCTAAAAAAACTTAAGTGTTAAACCTTTTGTGGTTTAAAATAATCAGTATAAAACTTTAAGCAGCTTGGATATTATTTTTTTATCTGAAATAATAAGTGTTAAAACTACAAATAAAAATCATGAATAAATCAGTTGTATTGGCATTAGGTTTCATGCTGTCAGGAGTTTTTATTTCTGCACAGGCTTTTGAGAAAAAAGTACCCCAGGATTTTGATACTGAGAAAAAAGAAATTCCACACGGAAAAATAGACACCATACAGTATTATTCGGTAACGGTTGGAACTACCCGAAAAGCATTGGTATACACACCTCCCGGATTTAAAAAAGACACTCAATATCCTGTTTTATATCTGCTTCACGGTATTGGTGGGGATGAAAAAGAATGGTTTAGAAATGGAACTCCCCAAATTATTTTAGATAATCTGTATGCCAAAGGAAAACTTACTCCTATGATCGTTGTACTTCCCAACGGCCGGGCAATGAAAGACGACAGGGCAACCGGAGATATCATGGCAAAAGATAAAGTAGAGGCTTTTGCAACTTTTGAAAAAGACCTGCTGAATGATCTGATTCCCTTTGTAGAAAAAAAATATCCGGTAAAAAAAGACCGAAATAACAGAGCTATTGCCGGACTTTCCATGGGAGGCGGACAGACCCTGAATTTCGGACTGGAAAATATCGACAAGTTCGCATGGGTGGGAGCCTTTTCCGCAGCCCCAAATACCAAAGAACCTCAACTTCTTCTTCCGGATCCATCCAAAGCTAAAGAATTAAAACTTCTCTGGATCTCATGCGGAGATCAGGACAGACTAATGCCTTTCAGCAAAAGAACAAGCGACTATCTTACAGAAAATAACGTTCCCCATATTTTTTATTTAGAACCGGGTGGCCACGATTTCAAAGTGTGGAAAAATGATCTGTACCTGTTCTCGCAACTGCTTTTCAAACCCGTCAATCAGGAAGAAGTTAATCGTATTCTGAAGTCACAATAAATACAGGATTAAAGTTTTAAATCCAAATTTCTATGAATATCCGTACAATACATATAAGTTTCATTGCGCTGACAGGTTTATTTTCGATGGGATCTGCGCAGAATCCTATCGTTCAGACCAATTATACTGCAGACCCTGCACCGATGGTCTACAATGACAGGCTGTATGTGTATACCACACACGATGAAGACGATTCTACCTGGTTTACCATGAATGACTGGAAAGTATATTCCACCAATGATATGGTGAACTGGACAGATCACGGAACAATTCTCTCGTATAAAGAGTTCGACTGGGCAAAACGCGATGCCTGGGCTGCACAATGTGTAGAAAGAAACGGAAAGTTTTTCATATATGCTCCCATGTGGTCTAAAACCAATAATAAAGGTGCTATAGGTGTTGCTGTGGGTGACAGTCCGTTTGGTCCTTTTCATGATCCACTGGGAAAACCTCTTGTTCAGAGCGAATGGGGAGATATTGATCCTACTGTTTTCATTGACGATAATGGGCAGGCGCATATGTATTGGGGAAATCCTAAGCTTAAATATGTAAAGCTGAATGAAGATATGATTTCTTATTCAGGGAATATTGTAGAAGTTCCGATGACCGAAGAATCATTTGGCAAAAGAGATGGGCAACCCAATCCGGAAAGACCCACAAAATATGAGGAAGGACCTTGGCTGTACAAAAGGAAAAATCTGTACTATCTTTTCTGGCCGGGTGGTCCGCTTCCTGAATTCATAGGTTATTCTACAGGAAAAACAGCACAGGGACCATGGAAATACGGGGGAATTGTAATGCCTACGGAAGGGAAGTCATTCACCAATCATCCCGGTGTTATTGATTTTCGGGGGAAAACCTATTTCTTTTATCATAATGGTGCATTGCCAGGCGGAAGCGGTTTTACAAGATCGGTAAGTCTGGAAGAACTTACCATCAATAAAGATGGTTCTATTTCACCGTTTAAAATGACCAATGGAATTACAAAAGCTATTGCAACCGTTAATCCTTACTCATTCAATCAGGCGGAAATGATAGCATGGTCCGAAAATGTAAAATCCTATCAGAATAAAGAGGCTGGTGTTTTCATTAAAGCAAAGAAAAATGGAGCTTATACGAGTGTAAAGAATGTGGATTTCCGGAAAAAAGGAGCCGCTGGTTTCTCTGCCAGGGTGGGAACTACCCATAACAGTGATGTAACAATGAGTGTTCATCTGGATGCTGTGAACGGTCCGGTTGCCGCAACAGTAAAGGTTCCGCTGACGGGTGGAGATGACCGCTGGGAAACCGTAAAAGTTCAGCTTACTGAAAAGATTACCGGCATTCATGATTTGTATTTTGTATTCCATGGAAAAGCTTCAACAGACATTATGTATTTCGATTACTGGACCTTTCTTGAAAATAATGAGTTATGAGAAAAAAAATTTTGTATTTTGTATTCAGCTTGTTTCTGATCAGCAAAAGCTTTGCCCAGGTAGCAGAAATTTCAAGCCCTGACGGACAACTGAAGCTTCATGTTTTTTCAGAAGACGGAAAAGCCTTATATGATGTGATCCTTCAGGGAAAAACAATGCTTGAAAAATCCCCGTTGGGCTTAGTAACCAGTGAGTCTGATTTTTCAAAGAATCTGAAATTTATCGACAGCAAAAAAGATATCGTTTCTAAAAAATACACGAACGAAAAAATCAAGAAATCTGAGGTTAATTATAATGCGAATACTTTAACTGTTAATTTCACTAATGCAGACCAGCATCAGATCGTTGTTGAATTTCAGGTAAGTAACAATAATATTGCTTTCCGCTATAATATTCCACCGATGAAAGATCGGTTAAGCGCCATCGTTAAGTCAGAAACTACAGGTTACAGATTCCCGTCACAAACCACTACTTTTCTATCACCCATGATGAAGCCTATGACAGGATTTGCCCGCACAGCACCCAGTTATGAAAGTGGCTATAAAGCAGATGCTGAACTGGGAATCCCATCTGATTACGGGTATGTTTTTCCTGGTCTGTTTCATATCGGAAATGAGGGTTGGGTATTGCTTTCTGAGACAGGAGTGAACAGTACATATTGTGCTTCACACCTTGAAAACACAGCAGAAAAAAGCCTTTATAAAGTAGCCTATCCGAATATCGCAGAAAATAACGGTTTCGGAAGCACCGGAGCTGCTGTTTCTCTTCCTGGAAAAACGCCTTGGAGAACAATTACATTGGGCCGCTCTCTGAAACCCATTGTAGAAACCACCATTCCTTTTGATGTGGTAGATGCCATGTATGAGCCTTCACAGGAGTATCAGTTTGGGAAATCCACCTGGAGCTGGATTCTTTGGCAGGACAAAAGTATGAACTATGATGATCAGGTAAAATTCATAGACCTTGCCGCTGCGCTGAAATATCAGTTTATTCTTATGGATGCACTTTGGGATAAAAATATAGGCAAAGAACGAATGAAAACCCTCATTCAATATGCAAAATCAAAAAATGTAGGCGTATTGCTCTGGTACAATTCCAACGGAGCAGCCAATGATGCACCGATGGGACCTAGAAACAAAATGAGCTCATCCGTTGAGCGTAAAAAAGAAATGAAATGGCTGAAAGATGTCGGTGTAAAAGGACTCAAAGTCGATTTCTTCGGAGGAGACAAACAGGAAACTATGCGTCTTTACGAAGATATTTTATCAGATGCCAATGATTATGGATTAACCATTATTTTTCACGGAGCCACTGTACCAAGAGGCTGGGAAGTAATGTACCCGAATTATGCAGGAAGCGAAGCCGTTCTTGCCTCAGAAATGCTCTATTTCTCAGAAGATGTCCGTAAGCAGGAAGCTTTTTTTGCCACACTTCATCCTTTTATCAGAAATACCGTGGGAAGTATGGAATTCGGAGGAACTTTTCTCAATACATATTTAACGGAATCTAACAGGGATAAAAATAAAAGATATACCACCGACAGCTTTCAGCTGGCTACAGCAGTGCTGTTTCAGAATCCGGTTCAGATGTTTGGGATCATGCCGAACAATCTTACTGATGCTCCGGAATTTCAGCTCCGCTTTATGAAAGAAGTTCCGACCCTTTGGGATGAAACGGTTTTCATAGACGGCTATCCCGGGAAATATGCTGTGTTAGCGAGAAGGCATCAGAATCAATGGTATGTAGCTGGTGTAAATGCTGAGAAACAATCCCAAAAACTGAAAATAAAACTTCCGATGTTCGCCGGGAAAAATTTGAAACTTATCAATGATGATGTAGCAGGAAATTCATCAGAGAAAGAAGTGAAAATGAATGCTAAAGGAGATTTTACCATTGAAATGCAGCCACAAGGAGGTTTTGTACTGAAAAATTAAAGAAGTAAACCTTACAGGTTTTTAAAACCTGTAAGGTTTGAATTGAGTAAAAAGACTATAAAGCTTTTGAAAATTAAAAGAACTGATTATGAATCATTTAAAAATATTTTTTCTCACTGTATTATTTGGGTTTTGTATACAAATTCATGCAGCAGAACCGTTCATCACCACTGAGAAAACCTCCGGAAGTATCGCTTTAAAAGAAAAAACATTCCATCTTTCGATTTTTACTAATTCCGGAACAGATCAGGGGATTATGAGGGCTGTGAAAAATCTGCAGACCGACTTTGAGAAAGTGACAGGAGAGCAGCCTGTGATTCTTAACCGTATTTCAGGATTGCAGTCGCCTTTACTCATTATCGGAACGGTCGGGACAAAATCGGTCATTGATGATTTAATCAGGCAAAAAAAACTGGACGGTAGGGGATTAATCGGAAAAAGAGAAAAATATATCATTCAGAATGTCAGCAATCCTTTTCCGGGAGTTTCTGAGGCCATTGTGATTGCAGGAAGTGATAAAAGGGGAACCATTTACGGGATTTATGAAATGTCTCAGCAAATAGGTGTTTCACCATGGTATTACTGGGCAGATGTTCCGGTTGAGAAAAAAGAAAATTTATATTTCAAAAAAGGGATCTATACTGATGGTGAGCCTGCTGTAGAATACCGAGGAATTTTCCTTAATGATGAGGAACCTTCACTCGGAGGTTGGGCAAGATCTACATTTGGCGGAGTAAACAGCAAGTTTTACGAAAAAGTTTTTGAGCTGATCCTGCGACTAAAAGGAAATTACATCTGGCCGGCAATGTGGGGAAAAGCATTCTATGACGATGATGCTCTGAGCGGGCCGTTAGCGAATGAAATGGGTATTGTTATGGGAACTTCGCACCATGAACCTATGGCTTTGGCACAGACCGACTGGCACAGGTATATTAAAAAAAATAACCTCCCGAATGTCTGGGATTACGCTAAAAATGCAGAAGTACTGCAAAAATTCTGGAAATCCGGACTCGAAAGAAGCAAAAACTGGGAAAAGCTCGTTACAGTGGGAATGCGGGGTGACGGTGACGAAGCGATGGGAGAGGGAACCAATATTTCCCTGCTGGAGAAAATTGTAAAAGATCAGCGTAAAATCATTGTAGATGTTACGGGGAAAAAAGCAGAGAAAACCCCTCAGGTCTGGGCATTATATAAAGAAGTTCAGGATTATTATGATAAAGGAATGCGGGTTCCGGATGATGTGATCCTGCTGTTCTGTGATGATAACTGGGGAAATGTAAGAAAGCTTCCGGACCTTTCAAAACCTTTGCATAAAGGAGGATATGGAATCTATTACCACTTCGATTATGTGGGCGGACCGAGAAACTCCAAATGGATCAACATAAGTCCCATCCAGAGAGTCTGGGAACAGATGAATCTTTCTTATGAACATAAGGTAGATAAGCTTTGGGTCGTGAATGTGGGAGATTTAAAACCCATGGAATTTCCGATTAGTTTTTTTCTGGAAATGGCCTGGAATCCAAAGCAGTTTAATGCTAAAAACCTTTTGGAATATACTGAAAAATGGGCTGCTCAGCAGTTTGGTGAAAAACACGCAAAAGAAATTGCCGGGATGATTAATCTGTATGCCAAATACAACAGGAGAGTAACCCCTGAAACCCTTGACAGCAAAACGTACAGCCTTGAAAATTATCATGAATTTGAAGTTGTTTTAAATGATTACAGGGCTCTGGCAGTAGAAGCCTTACGATTAAAAGAACAGATTCCTGCTGAATACCAGGATGCCTATTATCAGTTGGTTTTGTATCCGATTGACGCATGCAGTAATTTATATGAAATGTACTATGCGGTAGCAAAAAACAGAGAACTGGCAGCGAAAAAAGATCCGGAAGCCAATTTCTACGCAGATAAAGTGAAAGTATGCTTTGAAAGAAACGTTTATCTGGATAAGCAATACAATAATGTGATTGCCGGAGGAAAATGGAAGCATATGATGGATCAGATGAGGATAGGATATAAAAACTGGGCAGACGGAAAAGAAAATATAATGCCTGAAGTAATCTATGTTTCTGACGCTGAGGTTTCCAAAGAAAAGGTATTTCAGGAGAAAAACGGATATGTTTCCATTGAGGCAGAAAATTTTGCAAGAATGAGCAATTCTGACCGAATCCACTGGGAAGTGATTCCTGATTTCGGAAAAACAAAATCCGGGGTGACCACATTTCCACAAAATACCTATCCTAAAGCTGAAGAAAATATCTGGCTGGAATATGAGATTAATTTTGAATCCAAAGGTGAGTTTGAGGTTGAACTTCTTTTAGCTCCTACTTTAAATTTTAACCACAACAAAGGTCTCCGTTATGAGATTTCTTTTGACAACGAAACTCCACAGGTTGTCAACTTCAATGGTCATTATAAAGGAGAATTGGGGAGATGGCAGTCTGAACATATCATTAAATCCGTTACCAAACATTCAATTCTGCAGGCAGGAAAACACACATTACGCTTCAAAGTGCTGGAGCCAGGCATTGTCCTGGAAAAACTCCTGATCAATACCGGAGGGTTAAAACCTTCTTACCTGGGCGCTCCCGAAAGCGAAATGCTTCACTAGTGCAAGGTACTTATCACAAACAATACTTTAACCATGAAACATTCATATTCCAAGCCGGATTCTGATAGTTATTGAAATTAACTGTCTCACCGGGAACACACAAAATCACAAAATATTTAAACCAAAACATTATGAAAAAAATTTTAAGTCTTGTTACCATTCATTCTATCGCTCTGTTTTGCAGTCTGATGCTGCAGGGACAGCTTACTACGGTAAAAATTGACAAGAATACTGCTTATCAGAAAATTAGAGGGTTTGGAGGATTTGTCTGCAGTCCACAGTTTGCCTATAACCATATGTCTACATCAGAAATTCAAACGCTTTGGGGTGCTTCCAGTGAAGGCGGTTATAACATTATGAGATTATATATTCCCGAGAACAGCAGTAACTGGAGTTCCGTACTGGCTACAGCACAGCTCGCCAAATCTATGGGGCTTACTATTTTTGCTTCACCGTGGACAATGCCCGCAGCCTGGAAAACCAATAACCATGTAAATGCTGTCTATACCGATGCCAATGGAGTACAGCAGATTGGATATTTAAAGCCGGAAAATTACCAAGATTATGCGCTTTATCTTAACAGTTTTGTCACCTATCTTCAAAATAATGGGGTAGATCTTGATTATATTTCTATTCAAAATGAGCCGGATGAAATGGCTCAGTATCAGGGATGTATCTGGACGCCTGCACAGATTACTAATTTTATCAAAAATTACGGACAACTCATCAACTGCAAAGTGATTGCTCCGGAAAGTGTAGGATTTACGGATAATTTTGCCAGTGCTTTGCTGGATCCTATTGCAATGGCCAATTTTGAAGTATACGGAGGACATCAGTATGGTCTTATTCAGTCTACCTATAAACAATTCCAGAATTATAACAAAGAAATCTGGCAGACAGAATATCTGATCAACTGGAACTCTTCAGCCACCCAGCCGGCCCGGGATTTCAGCTGGAATACAGATGCTTTTACTTTCGCAAGCAGTGTCAACAATGCATTATTAGGGAATATCAATGCATGGATCCATTACTCTTCCAAAAGGTATTATGGGTTAATGGGTGACGGAGCTTACGGAACCTCCGCAGGCGTAATGACCAAAAGAGGCTATATACTTTCACATTATGCCAAATATACAATAGGGAAAACGAGAATAGAAGCCAAATGGGATGACAAAACCGGTGTTTTACAAGGCTCATCCTATATTTCCCAGGATGGAAATCAGGTGGTTCTTATGGTCATTAATCCTTCTCAGAACACGTATAGTTTAAAGGTAGATCTGCCTTTTTACACGACTTCAGGAACAAAAGTTCTTACCAATATGCAATCCAATATGGTAAGCACACCGATTTCAATGGGTACGGCAACATTCAGACCTACAGCTGACATCAGTCCTTCCAGTGTCATGACTTTTGTTTTTAATAAAAGCGGTGACAGACCTGCTTCTCTGATGACAGGCGGCGATATTCATTATAATAAAATTGAAACCCAGACTGCTACCAGTACAGCCTTTGGTACAGGATTCAATATAAGTAATACAACCGTAACATTCTCCAATCCAAGCCCTCTTATCAGCAATAATATGACTGCGGCTAACGGATATCTTCAGCTTAATGACAGGTATAATAAGCTAATCCTGCATGTAAACAGCTATACAACAGCAGGACAAAGCTATTCAGACAATACAACGTTATATTATATCAATAGCCAGGGTGTAACGAAATCGTATAATTATGGAAAGATTAATTTTCCCCAGGGAGGAAATTTTGATATCACATTCGATATTTCCAGACAGGTTCTTACAGATGGATGCAAAGGAATTTTAGGATTGAGAAATTCCAACTACAGCTCTGTGCTTACCTTTAATCTGGGAGATGTTTATTTCAATGTAGGTAATGAAATTGCTTCTAAATTCGGAGGAACTTATTCCGCAAGTGATAGTTATCTGATGGATGCCCTTGAAAATGGCTATTACACTTCTGTAGATTTCAGAAATACATCAGGAGTTACTTCCTCCAATAACTGGCAGCCTATGAGTACTAATACCAACAGCATTTATTATGTAAATTCGAATGTAAGCTCATCTGCCAATAATGTGATTGCAGGTACAACTTGTTCAAATCTTGTCCTTTCCGGTCAGAACACGGATTTTCAGGTACCTTTTAATTTTACCGCCAATACCGCTTCTTACAGCCGTACTTTTAATGGTTATGACGTATTGATCTTACCATTTCAGGCTAATATACCATCCGGAGTTACTGCCTATATGATGTCTCCCGATGCCAGTAATATCAACTGTACCACAATTTCAAACGGAATCATTCCTGCAAATACTCCGGTAATCATCAATGCAACAGGAAATATTACGTTCAACGGTTCAGGAAATGTTTCCACACCCAAAGCAATCACGTTCAATCAGATAAACGGAGTCTATCAGAGTATCAAAGTTCCGGCTAATGCTTATGTGCTGAAAACAGAAAACGGAGTAACAGGTTTCTATAAAGTAACAGCCGGAAGTGAGCCTTCAATAGGTTCTTTCAAAGCATATCTTACAGAAGAGAATACCTATTCTTCCAACGTTCTTCCTTTAAATTTCGGATCATTAAGCACCAGAAATATTTCTATGGAAACTAAAAAAGAGGGTGTAAAAATATATCCTAATCCTGTAAAAACAGATCTTTTCATTGATTCTGATTTTTCAGAAGCTGCTGCCACCATTTTTGATGCAAAAGGAAGCGTCATCAGATCCGGACTGAAAATAAACCAGGGAAAAAACCAGATTAATATGGGAGATTTCCCGGCTGGCATTTACTTTATTGAGGTTACTCAAAAAAATAATACGGTGGTAAAACAAAAATTTGTCAAAGAGTAAATGGAATCCAAAGCCATCATAAGCTATTGTTATGATGGCTTTATCAATATCCATACAATGATGAAATAAAAATGAAGATTGAAACAGAGAAGCATTAAAAACATACATACAGTCATCTTTGAAAATCTTTGAAATCTGTGGTTGGAAAATTAGCCGCAAATATCATAAGAGTTTTCGGGACTTTATTGAAACCATACTATTTATGAAAAGAATTGTATTAACCCTATGTGCAATACTGGCAGTGCCTTTATTGTTTGCACAAGATCATTATAGATACCCGTTCAGGAACCCGGATCTTCCGGTGAATGAAAGAATAGAAAACCTTCTTAGTTTACTGACAACAGAAGAAAAAATAGGAATGATGATGGATAATTCCCAGGCAGTTCCCCGTTTGGAAATCCCTGCTTATGGATGGTGGAATGAAGCGCTGCATGGAGTGGCAAGAGCAGGAACAGCTACTGTTTTTCCTCAGGCGATCGGGATGGCAGCCACATGGGATGTTCCGGAACATTTTAAAACTTTTGAAATGATTTCTGATGAAGCACGGGCGAAATACAACAGGTCTTTTGATGATGCTCAAAAAACAGGACGATACGAAGGGCTCACCTTCTGGACACCCAATATCAATATTTTCCGTGATCCAAGATGGGGAAGAGGCCAGGAAACATACGGCGAAGATCCTTATCTTACCTCTGCTCTCGGGGTGGCAGCCGTCAAAGGTTTGCAGGGAAACGACCCGAAATATTTTAAAACCCATGCTTGCGCCAAACATTTTGCGGTACATAGCGGACCAGAATGGAATCGCCACTCTTACAATGCAGAAATTTCAAAAAGAGATCTGTATGAGACCTACCTGCCCGCTTTCAAAGCATTGGTTCAGGAAGGAAATGTAAGAGAAGTGATGTGTGCGTACAATGCTTTTGACGGGCAGCCATGTTGTGCAAACAATACTTTACTTACTGAAATTCTCCGTGGAAAATGGAAGTATGACGGAATGGTGGTCTCAGATTGCTGGGCACTGGCCGATTTCTTTCAGAAAAAATACCATGGCACCCATCCTGACGAGAAAACAACCGCAGCAGATGCCTTGAAACATTCTACAGATCTTGAATGCGGAGATACATATAACAATCTGAACAAATCTCTTGCAAGCGGCCTGATCACCGAAAATGATATCGATGCATCGATGCGCCGAATCCTGAAAGGCTGGTTGGAACTGGGTATGCTTGATCCGAAATCTTCCGTTCACTGGAATACCATTCCATATTCTGTAGTAGATTCTGAAGAGCATAAAAAACAGGCATTAAAAATGGCACAAAAATCAATTGTGCTGATGAAAAACGAAAAAAATATTCTGCCTCTCAGCAGAAGTATTAAAAAAATTGCAGTTGTAGGCCCGAATGCTGATGATGGATTGATGCAGCTGGGAAACTATAACGGAACTCCTTCTTCCATGGTAACCATTTTAGATGGAGTCAAAACCAAATTCCCGAATGCTGAAATTATTTACGAAAAAGGAAGTGAAGTAACAGATCCTTCGTCCAGAACTTCACTCTATCAGAATTTTATCAGTCAGAAAAACGGCTCGAAAGGAATGAAAGTAGCGTTTTTCAATAACAATGAATTTAAGGGTCAACCGGCCAATACTTCCGTAAATTCCACTGCTATCAGCTACAACAGCTTTGGAGGAACCCAGCTTGCACCCAATGTAGGAAGAGAAAATACTTCAGCTATTATTTCAGGCATTTTCAAAAGCACTTATACAGGTGATGTTGTGTTTTCTGCTTCCACTTCTGATATCTATACACTTTTCGTGGATGGGAAAGAAATTGCTACAAGAAAAGGACCTGACGCAAGACATCCTTCAGAGTTTCCTGTAAAAATGGAAAAAGGAAAAGAATACCGGATAGAGCTGCGTCATACACAAAAAGGAAAATATGTGAGCATCACCTTTGAAGTGTACAGAAAAGACCCCGTGAATTTTGCTCAAGTAAGAGAAAAGGTAAAAAATGCAGACGTCATTGTCTTTGCAGGCGGACTTTCTCCAAGTCTGGAAGGTGAAGAGATGATGGTGAATGCAGAAGGCTTCAGAGGAGGGGACAAAACTTCGATCGCCCTTCCCAAAGTGCAGCGGGAACTTTTGGCAGAACTGAGAAAAACGGGAAAACCTGTTGTCTTTGTTCTTTGTACCGGAAGCGCTCTGGGATTGGAACAGGATGAGAAAAATTACGATGTATTGTTGAACGCCTGGTATGGCGGACAGTCCGGAGGAACTGCTGTGGCAGATGTTTTGGCAGGGGATTATAATCCTTCCGGAAAATTACCCATTACTTTTTATAAAAACCTTGAACAGCTGGACAACGCTCTTTCAAAGACAAGCAAACATGAAGGTTTTGAAAATTATGATATGCAGGGGAGAACGTACCGTTATATGACAGAAAAGTCTCTTTACGAATTCGGACATGGCCTGAGCTATTCAAAATTTGTTTACGGAGATTCAAAGCTGGGCAAAAATACAATCAGTACTAACGAAAATGTAACGATCACAATTCCGGTAACCAATGTTTCAGAAAGGGATGGCGAAGAAGTCATTCAGGTCTATATCAAAAGAAATAATGATACCCAGGCACCGGTAAAAACGTTAAGAGCTTTTGAAAGGACTTTAATCAGATCTAAAGAAACAAAAAATATTCAGCTGACGCTCTCTAAAGACTCATTTGCCTTCTATGATGAAAAAGCAGATGATCTGGTTTCAAAACCTGGCGACTATACCATTTTTTATGGCGGAACTTCTGATGATGCAGGGTTGAAAAGTATTCCGATAAAAGTAAAATAAAACTGATCCGGAACAATTGAAACCATTGCAACCCTACTGTAGCTTTCAAAATATACGATCTATGACAACAAAAAATAAAATATTTTCCATTGCTATTTCCCTCAGTGCTGCTTTTTTTTCGGCTCAGAATAATACGGTCCGTACTTTTAATCTGGATCTGAAAGAAACCTCTGCACCTATTAAAATACAGCCCACCATGTACGGGATTTTCTTTGAAGACATCAATTTTGCGGCAGATGGCGGATTGTATGCGGAACTGATTAAAAACCGCAGCTTTGAATTTGACGAACCTTTCACAGGATGGAAACAACCTAATACAAAAACACTTTCTCCTAATCTGGATTCCGGATTTTTGACCATTTATTCTGATCCTGCCAAAACGAATAAAAATTACGCAAGAATTACCGTTCTCAATGATAAAAATTATATTCTGGAGAATGAAGGATTCAGAGGAATAGGCCTTCATCAGGGAGAACAATATGATTTCAGCTTTAATCTGGAGAATGTTTCTGGAAATATTGCTGCAGTAAATGCAAGTCTTGTTGATGAAAACGGTAAGGAAATTTCTTCAGTTTCCACACTCATCAAAGGAAAGGGATGGCAGAAGTATACAGCCGTTTTCAAAGCATCGCAAACCATTGAAAAAGCAAAACTTCGGATCACATTTACAGGAAATGGTATTGTGAACATGGATATGATTTCTCTTTTCCCACGGGATACCTGGAAAGGCAGAAAAGGAGGCTTGCGAAAAGATCTCGTTCAGAAGTTATATGATTTGCAGCCCGGATTTTTGAGATTTCCGGGAGGCTGTATTGTAGAAGGAAGAACATTGGCGGAACGCTATCAGTGGAAAAAAACAATAGAAAATGTTGCAGACCGCGAATATCTCATCAATAAATGGAGTACAGGATTTCCGCACAGGCTTACACCGGATTACGGGCAGTCTTTCGGATTGGGATTTTTTGAATATTTCCAGCTTTCCGAAGATCTCGGCGCAGAACCTGTTCCTATTCTGAGCTGTGGAATGGCATGTCAGTTCAATACCGCCGAGCTGGTAAAAATGGAAGATTTGGATTCTTATGTTCAGGATGCTCTGGACCTTATTGAATTTGCCAACGGAGATTCCGGAACAAAATGGGGGAGAATCCGTATTGAACTGGGACATCCAAAGCCTTTTAATTTAAAATTTATCGGAGTGGGAAATGAGCAGTGGGGAGCAGATTATATCGAACGCTATAAAGTATTTGAAAAAGCCATTCATGCAAAATATCCTGACATTAAGATTATCTCCGGAAGCGGCCCGTCACCCGATGGCGAATTCTTTGAATATGGCTGGAGAGAACTAAAACAGCTTAATGCACAGATTGTCGATGAACATTATTATAACTCACCCGAATGGTTCATGAAAAATGCCGGAAGATATGACGAATATGACCGTTCCGGACCTAAAGTTTTTGCCGGAGAATATGCAGCCCAATCTGTAGCTGTGGTAAAACCTGATAATAAAAATAACTGGTTAACTGCACTTTCAGAAGCCACTTTTATGACTGGTCTTGAGAGAAACGCAGATGTTGTTTATATGACTTCCTATGCACCACTTTTAGCACATGCTGATGGCTGGCAGTGGACACCTGATCTCATCTGGTTCAATAACCTGAAATCTTATGCCACTCCCAATTATTATGTGCAGAAATTATTTTCCAACAATAAAGGAACGGATCTACTCAAAATAGAAAGTAACGGAAAAGCTGTATCCGGCAAGGAAAAATTATACGCTACCGCAGTGAGGGATGCTAAAAATAATGAGATCATTATTAAAATGGTTAATGCTGATAATCATGCTAAAACGGTTAGTGTCAATTCTGGAATTCTGAAAATGGGTAAGAAAATAACTAAGATCCTTCTGTCTGCACCACAGCTTTCTACTGAAAATAATTTCGATGCTGAACCGATAAAACCTAAAGAAGAGATTTCTGAAACCAAAAATGGTGAAATTTCAACGGAAATTCCTGCCAATTCTTTAGTGGTTTTAAAAGTGAAAACAATTTAATTTATTGTAATATATGTGTTTATAAAAAATAAGTGTGTTTTTTACATTTATTTAAAATAGAATCTTATATTTGTTTTTATCTCATCAGGAGAATTGAAATCTCAACAATCAAAAACGTTTTACAACCATGAAAAAATATGTTATCGGGCTGGACTATGGCACAGATTCCGTACGGGCGGTTCTTAGCGATACAGAAAACGGATCTGAAATAACTTCTTCAGTCAGCTATTATCAGAGATGGAAAGAAGGTAGATTTTGTAATCCCTCAGCAAATAGTTTCAGGCAGCATCCTTCAGATCATATGGAAGGTCTGGAGAAGACTATTTCAGAAGTAGTAAGAGAAAGCGGGATACCACCTGAGCACATCGTTAGTATTTGTATTGATACCACAGGCTCTTCACCGTTACCTGTAAACAGTGATGGTATTGCCTTAGCACTGGTTCCCGGATTTGAAGAAAATCCCAATGCCATGATGATTTTATGGAAAGACCATACCGCTATCCCGGAAGCCGAAGAAATCAACACTCTTGCAAGAACATGGGGTGGTGAAGATTATACAAAATTTGAAGGTGGAATCTACTCTTCAGAATGGTTTTGGGCGAAAATATTACACATCAATAGAATAGACGAAGAGGTAAAGAATACTGCTTTTACCTGGATGGAACATTGTGATTATCTTACCTATCTTTTATCAGATCATAAAGATCTTACCACCTTTAAAAGAAGCCGTTGTGCAGCAGGTCACAAAGCAATGTGGCACCAGTCATGGGATGGCCTGCCTTCTGAAGAATTTCTTAACAGGCTTGACCCTTCTCTGGGAGAGCTTAGAAGAAGATTATACAGGGAAACCTATACTTCAGATGAAATTGCAGGCTATCTGAATGAAGAATGGGCGGCAAAAACAGGTCTTTCCACCAAAACGATTATTGCCGTAGGAACTTTTGATGCCCACTCAGGAGCTGTGGGAGCAAAAGTGGAAGAAAATACGCTCATCAGGATCATGGGAACTTCTACCTGTGATATTATGGTGGCCTCACGGGAAGCCATTGGGGATAGAACCGTAAAGGGAATCTGCGGACAGGTTGACGGCTCCGTAATTCCTGGCTTGATAGGGCTTGAAGCAGGGCAATCCGCCTTTGGAGATGTTTTAGCATGGTATAAAGATATTCTGATGTGGCCTGTTCAACAGGTTATGATGTATTCCGAAAGTATTTCAGACGCACAGAAGGCAAAGCTCGTTGCTGAAATGGAGACCGGACTTATCAGGAAATTAACTCTTGAAGCAGAAAAAATTCCTCTTTCAGACAGTGTTCCGATTGCATTAGACTGGATCAATGGAAGAAGAACACCGGATGCAGATCAGGAGCTTAAAGCGGCCATCAGCCAGCTTTCTTTGGGAACAAAAGCACCTCATATTTTCAAAGCTTTGGTGAATGCTATTTGCTTTGGAGCTAAAAAAATTGTTGACCGTTTTGAAGAGGAAGGTGTGAAAATCAATAAAGTGATCGGGATCGGAGGAGTAGCAAGGAAATCGCCGTTTATCATGCAGACACTAGCTAATGTCCTGGATATGCCGATTGTTGTTGCCGCTTCGGACCAGACTCCCGCGTTAGGGGCTGCTGTTTATGCAGCCGTATCAGCAGGAATTTATCCGACTGTACAGGAAGCAAGTATAAAAATGGGCTCCGGATTTGAAGCGGAATACCAACCCAAAGCCGAAGAAGTACAGCACTACAGAAAACTAATGAAGCAATACCAGAAGCTCGCTGATTTTGTAGAATACAATACCCAACTGAAAAACAACAGGAAAGAACTTCAGAACTCCTGAATATTAACCTTTTGAATGATACTCAAAATGAATACTTATAAAGAACTCCAAAGAGAATGTTATGAAGCGAATATGCAGCTGGATGCGCTGAAGCTGGTGGTGTATACTTTCGGGAATGTGAGTGCTGTAGACCGTGATAAAGGAATTTTTGCCATTAAACCAAGCGGTGTCCCTTACGACATTTTAAAGCCGGAAGATATGGTGATTCTGGACTTTGATGCCAATGTCATTGAAGGCAGACTCAGACCTTCTTCCGACACCAAAACTCATGCTTACCTATATAAGAACTGGGGAAATATCGGTGGAATTTCACACACTCATGCCATCTATTCCGTGGCGTGGGCACAGGCACAAATGGATATTCCTGTTTTCGGGACCACCCATGCAGACCATTTAACAACAGATATTCCCTGCGCTCCACCCATGCGGGATGAGCTGATTGAAGGAAACTACGAATACAATACAGGAATCCAGATTCTGGAATGCTTTAAAGAAAAGAAGCTCTCTCCGGAAGAGGTAGAAATGGTTCTGATCGGCAATCACGGTCCGTTTACCTGGGGAAAAAATGCTGAGAAAGCAGTCTACAACAGCAAAGTACTGGAAACCATTGCCGAAATGGCTTATCTCACCAGGCAGATCAATCCTGATGCAGAACGTCTGAAGGATTCGCTCATCAAAAAACACTACGAACGTAAGCACGGCAAGAATGCCTACTACGGACAGGAATTTAAACACTAAACACTTCAACATAAACAACTATTAACGATCAACAAAATTATGTTAACACCCCTCAATACCAAAGAAGTCTGGTTCATCACAGGAAGTCAGCATTTATACGGTCCTGAAACACTTGCTCAGGTAGCAGACCACTCACAAAAAATTGTGGCAGAACTTGAAAAATCTTCTTTCATTCCGGTAAAAGTTATTGTAAAGCCAACGGTAAAAACTACCGAAGAAATATTTGAAACCATTGCAGCAGTCAATCAGGCAGAAAACTGTATAGGAATCATCACATGGATGCATACTTTTTCACCCGCCAAAATGTGGATCAGAGGATTAAAAATTTTACAGAAACCTCTTCTGCATCTGCATACCCAGTTCAACAGAGATATTCCGTGGTCTACCATGGATATGGATTTTATGAATCTTAACCAGGCAGCTCACGGAGACCGTGAATTTGGTTTTATGGTAAGCAGACTGCGAAAGAGCAGAAAAGTAGTGGTAGGACACTGGTCAGAAGAAAGAGTTCAGAAGCAGATTGGTGACTGGAGCCGTGTTGCTGCAGGTTGGGACGACTGGCAGGGAGCTAAATTTGCCCGTTTCGGAGATAATATGAGATTTGTAGCCGTTACAGATGGTGACAAAGTGGAAGCTGAAACCCAATTTGGCTTTTCAGTCAATACCTGGGGAATCGGTGATCTTGTCGGAGTTATCAACTCTGTAAGTGAAGGAGAAATAAAAAGCCTGATGGAAGAATATGAATCTTCTTATCACATGGCAGCATCTCTTTTGGCAGGAGGATCCAACAGAAGTTCACTTCATACCGCTGCAAAAATTGAATTGGGACTTGAAAAATTTTTAAAAGACGGAGGATTTAAAGGATTTTCAGATACCTTTGAAGACCTTCACGGACTGGAGCAGCTGCCGGGAATTGCCGTACAGCGACTGATGCAGAAAGGATACGGATTTGCAGGCGAAGGAGACTGGAAAACAGCAGCACTCGTACGTGCAATGAAAACAATGGGGCAGGGCCTTGAAGGAGGAAATGCCTTTATGGAAGATTATACGTATCATCTGGATCCGTCCAATCCTTCTATTTTAGGCTCCCATATGCTGGAAGTAGACCCTGTGTTGGCCGCCGGAAAACCTTCATGCGAGATTCATCCGCTGGGAATCGGAGGAAAAGCAGATCCGGTGCGTCTCGTTTTTAACTCCAGAGGAAATATTGATTCTCTGAACGCTGCCCTGATGGACTTTGGAAACCATTTCAGGCTGCTGATCAACAAAACCAGAGCATTGGAAATTACAGAAGAGCTGCCAAAACTTCCAGTAGCAAGGGTTTTATGGAAACCTCTTCCTGATTTATATACCGCCGCAGAAGCCTGGATACTGGCTGGAGGTGCACACCATACATGTTATAGTGAAAATATTTCAGCGGAGCAGCTGGAGGATTTTGCTGAGATAGCAGGGATTGAATCATTAGTCATTGATGAAGATACCAAAATGCGTGACTTTAAAAATACACTTCGTTGGAATGAAATGTATTATCGTTAATTAATTTTAAAAAATATGTAAATAATTATGAAAAAAGCAACACATAATGGCATTTTTATTTTATTATTTTTAATTATTTTCGGCTGCAGAAAAGAAAATAACAAACAGGATATTTCAGGAAAAATGGAGAATGTGCATACTTCAGACTATGGAGTGACGCCAAAAGGCGATTCTATTAAAAAATATACGCTGACCAATAAAAACGGGATGAAAGTTGAGGTCATCAACTTCGGAGGAATTATCACTTCCTTAACCGCTCCGGATAGAACCGGAAAATACGAGGATGTAGTGCTTGGCTTTACAAAACCTGAAGGATATTTCAATGGCAACCCGTATTATTTCGGGGCATTGATCGGAAGATATGGCAATAGAATTGCCAACGCAAAATTCTCACTGGAAGGTAAAGCATACGAAATCGATAAAAATGATGGCCCCAACAGCCTTCACGGAGGAAAAGAGGGATTTCATACCAGATTCTGGAATATTGAAGAGGTAAAGGATGCAAAATTTCCGACATTGAAATTGTCTTACACCAGTGCAGACGGTGAAGAGGGATATCCGGGAAAGCTGACAACAACCGTTTTCTACACCCTTACAGACGACAATGCTTTGGAAATTTCCTATGAAGCAGAAACCGATAAGCATACAGTGGTAAATCTTACCCAACATTCTTATTTTAACCTGTCAGGAAATTTTACTAAAACGATCACTGATCATGAACTGCAGATTAATGCAGATCATTTTCTTCCGGTCAATGAAACTTTGATTCCTACCGGTGAGCAGAAAGCCGTAAAAGGGACTCCTTTTGATTTCACGGTTTCAAAACCGATCGGAAAAGATATTAGTGCAGAAGACGATCAGCTGAAAAAAGGGAAAGGATATGACCACAACTGGATACCGAACGGAAAAGGTCTGAGAAGTATCGCCAAGGTATATCACAAGGGAACAGGAAGGCTGATGGAAGTCTTCACAGATGAACCTGGAGTACAGTTTTATTCCGGTAATTTTCTTGACGGAAAGTTTGATACCAAAACCGGCGGTAAAAATGAATTCAGAACAGGATTCTGCTTAGAGACACAGCATTTCCCGGATTCACCGAACCAGCCTTCTTTTCCTTCCACAGAATTGAAACCCGGGCAGAAATACCAGTCGAAAACCATCTATAAATTCTCCGTTAAAAACTAAACCATGGGAAAATTAGCAACTATTGATATTATCATATTCCTGATCTATTTCGTAGTGGTAGCTTCCTACGGACTATGGATTTATAAAAAGAAAAAATCTGAATCTACAGGAAGTAAAGATTATTTCCTGGCGGAAGGATCTTTGACCTGGTGGGCGATCGGAGCCAGCTTAATCGCTTCCAATATTTCTGCTGAACAGTTTATCGGAATGAGTGGTGAAGGTTTCTTTGTCGGGATTGCTGTTGCCGCTTACGAGTGGATTGCTGCCCTTGCGCTGATCATTATTGCGGTCTGGTTTATTCCGATTTATCTTAAAAATAAGATCTATACCATGCCCCAGTTTCTGGAAAGAAGGTATAACAAATCGGTTTCATTGATCATGGCAGTCTTCTGGCTGTTTCTATATGTTATCGTGAATCTTACTTCCATTCTTTACCTTGGAGCTCTAGCTATCGATACTTTACTAGGAGGAGAACATCTTCACGGTATTATGATCGCTCTTTTGTTGATGGCCCTTCTGATAGGTCTCGGAGGAATGAAAGTGATAGGATATACAGACGTTATCCAGGTGGCTGTCCTTATTATCGGAGGTTTTGCAACGGTGTATATGGCTTTGCAGATTGTAGACCAGAGAATCAACGGAGCGGCTGTAGGAAATGCGCTGGCAGGATTCAATACCCTGATCAATGAAGCTCCGCAGCACTTTAAGCTTATTCTTCAAAAACCGACAACTACAACCACTACCTTGGCAATGCCTCAGAACCTTGATGTACAGAAGTATGTCGTGTTACCAGGTTTGGCCATGTATTTTGCCGGTCAATGGATCGTTAACCTGAACTATTGGGGCTGTAATCAATACATCACCCAGAGAGCTTTGGGTGCAGATCTGAAAACAGCAAGAACAGGAATTTTATTTGCCGGATTTCTGAAATTATTCATGCCTGTGATCGTAATGCTTCCGGGAATTGCTGCTTATGTTTTATATTCCAAGGGACATCTTCCGGGATTCAACGGAGTGAAAGATGGAGCATACTCTGCAATATTAGGATTTTTACCTGCAGGCCTTAAAGGGTTGGCTATTGCAGCATTGACGGCAGCAATCGTAGCTTCACTGGCTGGAAAAGTGAATAGTATCTCAACGATTTTTACACTGGATATCTATAAAAAATATCTTAAAACAGATGCCACTGAGATCCAGATGGTAAGAACAGGAAGATGGGTAATTATTATTGCGATGATGACCGCCCTAGCATTTACATGGACGGATGTTTTGGGAATAGGGGGAGAAGGGGGCTTTACGTTTATTCAGAAATATACAGGATTTATCAGCCCCGGAGTTTTTGCCATGTTTATCTTAGGAATGTTCTGGAAAAGGACAACTGGAACGGCTGCTTTAGTAGGTGTTATCTTAGGTTTTGTTCTGGCAATCTTCTTCAACAGCTTTGCTGTGGATATTTTTGGCAAAGAAACCTGGATGTATACAGCATTTACCTATGAAAAGCTTGAAAACGGAATCGTTCATACCATTACCGAAATTCCTTTTCTGATCAATATGGGATGGTCGTTTTTTATCACGATAATTGCCATGATACTGATCAGCCTTGCAGGTCCCAAGGTGAATCCTAAAGCCTTTGCCATTGATGCAACAATGTTTAAAGTAGATAACAGAACTTTGGTTTTAATTGTGATGACACTACTTTTACTGACTGCCTTATATGTAAAGTTTTGGTAAAAGTAAATAGTCAATAGTGAATTCGTTTCACTTGTCAATTTTAAAAATTCCCCATTAACTTGCGGAGCAAAATTGACTTTTCACATAAGATTTAAAATTTATTACATGACAAAAGTGAATAGTCAATAGTGAATTCGTTTCACTGTCAATTTTAAAAATTCACCATTGACGTGCGAAGCAAAATTGACTTTTCACATAAGATTTAAAATTTATTACATGACAAAAGTGAATAGTCAATAGTGAATTCGTTTCACTGTCAATTTTATAAATTCACCATTGACTTGCGAAGCAAAATTGACTTTTCATATACAATAAAAAAACAGGATGCTTAAAAAGCATCCTGTTTTTTTATTGGTATCAGTTCATCCCAATATATTTGAACTTGAACAATTGACACGAAGTACCGTAATAGTCCCAAAGATGTAGGTTTGAATTGCCATCCATGGTACAGTTGGGGATATCCCAGCCACGTGTAGGATCCACCTTGGACAGGATTTTGTAATAACCGTTGGAGGCGGCAACTACCTGCCAGCTCTGTGCATCATTACTATAGCTTTGCCAAAGCCGGATTGCAGTTCCCAGTGTATTGCTGTTACTGGCAAGATCAATGCAGCGATTGGATGTACTCGCTTTGGATACAAAACGCCAATAGCCATTACCTGCGTCAATAGCGACCCATCGCTGTGCCGCAGCACCATTCCTTGTCCATGGTCTTAATACTGCGCCATTGGCGTCCTCTCCGGATTTCAAATCAAGTACTTTGTTCGTATCGGTCTGAAACTCGATCTCATAAATACCATTATTGACCAGGCTGCTGTTTGTATTACAGTTTCCAACAGGATAATTGGAGGATGCATATTGCTGGAACCACTGTTTAACTGGTGCGGCGCATGCTTCCCAATCGTTGTTGTAGGCGGTTCCTGTATTAACATCGCCTTTGTGGAGAAGATTATCCGGGGCAAGAACATTCCAGCTTACATTGCCTGACTGATCAACAATATATTTTAAATTGGCGCCAAATCCGCTTCCGCCTGCCGTACCAGTTGTACCGATGCCGAAGGTACCATATCCCTGAGGTGCCCAGTCGGTTTCAGTAATGGCGATTGGTGCTATATCTGCAATTGGTTTAACATTGATATTCCATGCGCTCTGAAAGGATTGATAGTTGGTGAGGCCGCCCCAATAACCAGGATAGATGTGAACAGCATATCCAATATTGCCACCGGTGATTTGGTTATTGACATAGCCTTGATAATGTGATTGCCAGCCCGTACCTGGTATCCAGCAAACATTATTAGCCCCGTTGTTGCGAATGATGTTCACTAATGGCTGAAAGAAGTTTTTGAGTGCTGCAAAATGTTCATTTCCTGTACTGCCCCAAGTACCATTTGTTCCCAGGATTTCAACAGGTTCATTGGCTAATTCAAACATCACATTGTCAGCATTCTTTAATCCGGGATGCTGAGACAGAAAAGTCCATACGGTCTTGAGATAGCTATGGTACGCATCATTGACTGCAATACGACTTGGGCATACGCCTGGTGGACGTAGGATGACATACATTCCCAGGCTTCGGGCATGGTTGATCAGTGGGATTATCACCTGATCTGTATAAGTAACCAGACGGTTATAATTGAATCTTGAGATATCATTCTCAGGGATAGCCGGTCCGGGATCATTGGTCCAATACGGATCAATATGAAGGCGGATGTAATTGAGATACCAGCCATCAGCAGCGCTGCTGAGCTTGTTCATGACAGCTTTATTATAGTTCAGAGCACCCTGTACATTGTAATTATCCCAGGTACAGTAGCCGGAATTGGCACCATACTGACAGCCATTGAACCATGGGCTGGGAGTTATGGCAACACCATGTAAGATAACATTATTGTCACAGGGATCTTTAAGGTATCTGCCTCCAACATGCAGCATTGGTGTTGCTGCCAATGCTCTTGCACTAATGCTGGTACTTAAGTTGGTTTCAGGTTCTTCTAGTAAATTTTTTTCATCCATCGTAGAACAGCTGGAAAGAATGATTAACAGAAAGGCCAGAAAAAGCCACATTTTGTTTGTTTTCATAATTGATATATTTAAAGGTTTGGTCTTATTTTTTAGCTTTCAATAACTTGTTTCCCATCCTGCACAGGAGTATTGCGCAGATAAGTAAAACTTTCTGATTTATTGACGCTGGATGTGAATGAGGATTGATGCTATATTTTTCTATTAAAACTACTCAACTGCTTGTTTCCGGTTCTTCAACAATGGTTTTAACAGAACAATAGAATCATTTCTACTCAGTTTCTGATTTGAAAATCTTTTTCTCTCTTTTTCTGGTTTCCCATGAAGGTGAGGGTAGGTTTGTGAAAATCTAAGTTGTTGTCAAATATGGTTATTAGTTTTGTATAAAAATAAACAAAATATTAATTATAAATTAATATTTTATCAAAAATTAACAAAAAATTACATATCATAAATACGATTATAAACCATTTAATTATAATCTATCGTGTGGTAGGAGAAAATAAAAAACCTTATCATAAATTTTTATTACGATCATTCTGAAAAAGCAGGAATAACTGTTTGGCTTGCTTGAAATTGTCGGTAAGTACACAAAAAAAATCTCGCAAAAGTGAGATTTTTAATAAGGGTATGTGGAATTTTATATCACTCTAAACTGTTAACTTTCTACAAATTCTCTTCTAAAATTATAAAGTTGTTTATTAGATCTTAAACATAAATCCGCGGGAGATTTTTTTGTTGTATTTTTTTTCGTCAAAGCGGTAAAGAAAAGATCCCTTTCTGGACGAAGTCATATCCTTTTTGTTGGTATTCAAAAGAATATCCATACTGTTGATCTTACTGGTAAAATTCCGTTTATCAAATTTTTCATCAAAAATGGCTTCGTAGAGATTCTGAAGATCCTTCATTGTGAATTTTTCAGGAAGAAGCTCAAACCCGATAGGTCCTGTGGAAGCTCTTCTCCTTAGCCTGGCTACAGCATCCTTTACCATTTCATTATGATCGAAGATAAGATCAGGTGCTTTCTGCAGTTCTACCCATTCTGCACTGTACTGCTCATTGATCTGAATATCTTTCTCAATATTGATCAGTGCATAATAGGAGATAGACATGATTCTGGCTGTTGGCTCCCGCTTAATTTCCGTATAGCATTTCAGCTGTTCAAGATAAATATTTTCAAGACCGGTTAATGTACACAGAACTCTGTTAGCGGCTTCATCAGAGGTTTCCTCACTGCCAACGAAACCACCCATCAGGGACCATTCGCCCATCTGCGGTTCAAAATTTCTTTTTACCAAAAGGATTTTTAGATTTTCGCCATCAAAACCGAAAATGATACAGTCAACGGCAACAAGGTGTTTGGGATATTGGGAGTAATCCTCAGTCATCTTTTATATTTTACTACAAAGGTAAATCTTTTATGGATATGATATTATATAAATGTGATTCATACACTTTTTAATCTGAATGATTTATTTCATTAAAATTATTCCTAAAGGATATTTTGGGAACTAAAACAGTCAGCAAAACTGAAAATTATCACTAAAATGAGGTTAATCATACATGAATTGAATGTTAAAATTATGTTAAAATATAAATTTATATTGATAATAATTAATAAACAGGACTTAACGTTAAAAATACGATAAGGTATTTGCTGTATTGTTGAAATTTCTACCAAAACATATCCTGAAGTCATTTTCATAGGGAATCGTATAATTTCAGCGCTTTGATTTTTTGTGATCTGATTATCTTATTTTTTATGATAAGGTAATGTGTTTTCTGTTATTTTTAGGGCTTTACCGGAAGTTTTAAATGAAAAAATAATGGATTCAGACTCAGAAAATGTTTCGTATATAGATTCTTTCCATTATTTTAGAAATGTTGAATTAACATTTATTCATGACTCCAAAACTTTCAGTTATTTTATTATGTTTTGCTGCATTCACCTCTGCACAGGTGAAGAAGAAAATTCATTATTTCCCTTTGGAAACTGTAAAATTATCAGAAAGTATTTTCAATAAAGCTATGATGGCAGACCGTCAATATCTCATGGCCATGGAACCGGACAGATTGCTGGCTCCTTATCTTAAAGAAGCCGGGCTGAAACCTAAGGCAGATAATTATCCCAATTGGGAAAATACAGGGTTGGATGGGCACATAGGAGGACATTACATTTCAGCATTATCCCTGATGTACGCTTCTACAGGAGATACTGCAATACAACAGAGAATTGATTATATGATCAATGAACTGGAACACTGCCAAAATACCTCTCCGGACGGATACATTTCAGGGATTCCCAACGGGAAAAATATATGGAAAGAAATAAAACAGGGAAATATTCGTGCTTCAGGCTTCGGTTTGAATGACCGGTGGGTACCTTTATATAATATTCACAAACTGTACTCAGGGCTGCGCGATGCGTATTGGTATGCCAAAAACGAAAAAGCAAAGGCAATGCTTATAAAGCTTACGGATTGGATGGCAAATGAAGTTTCAGACCTTTCTGATGAGCAGATACAGGATATGCTGCGCAGTGAACATGGAGGGCTCAACGAAGTTTTTGCAGATGTTTATGACATTACTCATGATAAAAAGTATCTGAAACTGGCTCACCGATTTTCCCATCAGGCTATTCTTACACCGCTTTTATCGGGAGAAGATAAGCTTACAGGACTTCATGCCAATACACAGATTCCAAAAGTAATCGGCTATAAACGTATTGCCGATCTTGAGAATAATACGTCCTGGAGTAATGCCGCTGATTTTTTCTGGCATAATATTACAGAGAAAAGATCTTCAGTTATTGGAGGTAACAGTGTCAGTGAGCACTTTAATCCTGTTAATGATTTCAGCAGTATGATAAAAAGTATTGAAGGTCCGGAAACCTGCAATACCTACAATATGCTCAAGCTTACTAAAGAGCTTTATGCAACGCAGCCCGAATCATATTATATAGATTATTACGAAAAAGCATTATATAATCATATTCTTTCCACAGAAAATCATGATCAGGGAGGTTTCGTGTACTTTACACCAATGCGTCCCGGACATTACCGTGTGTATTCACAGCCTCAGACCAGCTTCTGGTGCTGTGTAGGGTCCGGAATGGAAAATCATGCCAAATATGGAGAAATGATTTATGCCCGGTCGGGTAAGGATTTATATGTGAACCTGTTTATTCCTTCCACATTGACATGGAAAAAGCAAAAAGTAGTACTCCGCCAGGTCAATAACTTTCCGGAAGTTCCCGAAACAACATTGATTTTCGATGCTGCAGGAAAATCAGAATTTGACGTAAAACTGAGATGCCCGGCATGGACTACACCTTCGGAAGTAAAAATTCTGATCAACGGAAAACAGCAGAAAGTACAGCGTGGTTCCGACGGCTATTTTACACTGAATAAAAAATGGAAAAAAGGAGATGTCGTGAAAATGATTTTACCGATGCATCTTTTCGCAGAACAGCTGCCTGACCATTCCCATTATTATGCATTTAAATACGGGCCTGTGGTGCTTGCCGCAAAATACGGAACAGAAAATCAGCAGGGGCTTCTTGCGGATGACAGCAGAGGAGGCCATATTGCTCATGGTCCTCAGATCCCTTTAAGCGAAATTCCCGTTATCCTTGGAAATTCTTCAGAAGTTGTCAGTCATGTTGCGCCTTCGAATAATAAACCGCTCAACTTTACCGTTACAGGTCTTTATCCATCTGAAAAATTTGGGAAAGGTTTAGATCTTGTACCGTTTTACAGTATTCAGGCAGAAAGATATATTTTGTACTGGCCTCAGGCTGATAAAAACGGAATAGAAAATACATTGAAGCAAAGGGCAAATGAAGAAGTAGAAACCAGAAAACTGGATATGATTACTACAGATAAGATCCAGCTGGGAGAACAGCAGCCGGAATCAGATCATTTTATAGAAAGTAAAGATTCCGGTACAGGATATTTGGAAGACCGTCATTTCCGAGATGCTAAAGGCTGGTTCAGTTACCAGATGAAAAATAACGAAAAAAAAGCTTTATACCTTTATCTGCTTTATTTTGATGCGAATACCAGCCGTACGCTGAATATTGAGATCAACGGTAAAAAAATCATTACCCAAAATCTGGAAGGAAAGTCCGGAAGTTTACCCCAATATCTGATTGTTCCGATTCCGGATTCAGAAAAGAATAAAGAAAATTTTACTGTAAAATTCCTTGCAGATGAAAAACTCATGACCGCTAAAGTCATCGAAGTCCGTTTACTGACAGAAAATTACGAAAAGAAATAAAGCTGAACCAACATTAAAAACAGATTTTTCCCATGAAAAACAGAACTCTATATTTATTATTTTTTCTCGCAGCTATTTGCAGTTTTCATGCAAAGGTAAGGCTTCCCGCATTGGTTTCAGACGGAATGATCCTTCAGAGAAATCAGGATTTGAAGATCTGGGGATATGCAGATGCAGGAGAAAAAATTACAATTAAGTTTATCAATAAAACGTATAATGCCACAGCAGACCAAAGTGGAAACTGGTCTCTTATGCTTCCAAAGCTTAATGCCGGAGGTCCATATACCATGATGATTAATGAAATTACCCTTAAAGATATTCTTATTGGTGATGTGTGGGTGGCCTCAGGACAATCCAATATGGAGCTTCCGATGCGTAGGCTGACACCTTTGTATGAAAATGAAATTAAAAACGCCAATAATCAGAATATAAGATTCTTCACAGTTCCGCAGAAATATAATTTTAAAGCTCCGCAAAATGATCTTGACGGAGGAAAGTGGGAAAGTACCAATCCTCAGACTATTCTTGATTTTTCGGGGGTTGCTTATTTTTTTGCGAAAGAACTGAATGAAAAAAACAAAGTTCCTGTAGGAATCATTCATACCAGTCTGGGAGGCTCTCCGGTTCAGGCCTGGATGGATGAAAAATCACTGAAAAAATATCCGGAATATCTCGCTGAAGCAGAAAAATGGAAAAATGATGATCTGATACAATCTACAGAATCCCAGGAAAGATCATTGAGCAAAGCATGGTATGCAGAGCTGGATCAGAGTGACATTGGTTTCAACCAGCACTGGGAAAAAGATAACGCTAATGATTCCGGATGGAAAACCATGATGGTTCCGGGATCGTGGGAAGATCAGGAAGGCTCGTTTAAGGGTTCGGTATGGTTCCGTAAGGAAATTATGCTGCCCAAAGGAGTGGATCAGAAAACAGCATTTCTCAATCTGGGAAGGATAAAAGATGCTGATATTACTTACATCAACGGAATCAAAGTAGGAAATGTAACCTATGAATATCCGCCACGCTGGTATGACATTCCGAAAGGTATTTTAAAAGAAGGAAAGAATATCATTATGGTAAGAATTATCAATGGCAGCGGAAAAGGACAGTTTATCGCTGATAAGCCGTATTATCTGGAAATCGACGGACAAAAAACAGACCTTAAAGGCGAGTGGAAATATAAAATAGGAGCAAAAATGGAAAAAATGGCTCCCGGACAGACATTTATCCGCTGGAAACCGGTAGGGCTTTACAATGCCATGATTAATCCGCTGATCAATTATAAAATCAAAGGATTTATCTGGTATCAGGGCGAAAGCAATACAGGAGTTCCAAAAGAATACAGTGATTTGCTGTCGACAATGATCTCAGACTGGCGTTCAAAATGGAACAAAAAAGATATGCCATTCCTGATTGTACAGCTGGCCAATTTCATGGAGAAAAAAGATGAACCTCTGGATAGTGGTTGGGCAGAACTGAGAGAACAGCAGAGACAGGTTTCTCTTAATGTTCCTTATTCAGGACTTGCGGTAACGATTGATTTGGGAGAATGGAATGATATTCATCCCTTGAATAAAAAAACAGTGGGTGACAGGCTTGCTTTACAGGCCCTGAAAGTTGGTGAAGGCAAAAAAATCGTAGCTGACGGACCCGTTTATCAGTCGATGAAAACAGAAAGGAATACCATTGTTTTATCTTTTAAACCTGGTACAGATGATCTGGTACAGGGAAGCCTTAAAGGTTTTGCCATACAGCAGAAAGATGGCAGCTACCAATGGGCAAAAGCAGAAGCAAAAGGAAATAAAGTCAGGGTATGGAATGATCAGGTCAGCAGTCCTGTTAATGTACGCTACGACTGGGCAGATAATCCTGACGGCAATCTTAAAAATAAAAGCGGGCTTCCTGCTTCACCTTTTACAACAGAAAAAAAATAATTTAACATAGAAAACCATATCAAATTCAATGGATAATCAGCCACAAAAAATATCGGTAATCGAAAAAGTAGGGTATAGCTTGGGTGATCTGGCAGCCAACCTTGTTTTTCAGACCTTAGTCACCTACCTGACCTATTTTTATACAGATATTTACGGACTCAAAGCAGAAGATGCTTCTGTTATCACCCTTACGGTAGGTTTAATTGCCGGGTTTGGTTTTAACCCGCTCATCGGAGCGCTGGCGGACCGTACAAGCTCACGATGGGGGAAATTCCGTCCATGGATTTTATGTACCGCTGTACCGCTTGGTATTGCAGCACTATTAGCTTTTAGCACGCCTCACTTTTCCTATCAGGGTAAAATGATCTATGCTGCGGTTACCTATTCATTATTATTGTTATTATATGCATCCAATAACCTGCCATATGCTGCTTTGAGCGGCGTTATCACGGGAGATATGGGAGAAAGAAACAGTATTTCTTCATATCGTTTTGTAGCAGTAATGTTTGCACAGTTCTTTGTACAGGTATTTATGTTGCCTATCATTCTATATGTAGGACATGGAGACAAGGCACAGGGAATTGAAACTGTTATGACATGGCTGGCAGTGATCGGATCCATCATGCTTTTGATTACCTTTTTTACGACCAAAGAAAGAATCATTCCCAAGCCGGAGCAGAAATCAAGTCTGAAAGAAGATTTAAAAGACTTATTTCAAAACAGGCCATGGATTATTATGCTTATCGTGACCGCATTTATATTCATCACGCTGGCCATGAAAGGTGGATCTTACGTATATTATTTTAACAACTATGTGGATGAAAATGCCTTGAAGAACTTTATATCACCCATTACAGCATTTTTTAATTCTGCAGGGATGAATTTCTTTGGGGAAGACCCAAAGTCTGCAGGATTCGGATTATTTAACGCAGGAGGAATTGTGATGATGATCGTAGGGATTACCTTCTCTAAAAAACTGGCAGACCGCTTTGGAAAACGGGACACTTTTATTGCGTCATTATTCATTTCTACCTTGTTTATCCTTGCTTTTATATTCTACCCTCCAAAAGCAGTGGGGATTATGTTTTTATCACAGATTGTACATGGATTCTTTTACGGAATCAGCACACCGCTTTTGTGGGCTATGATTGCTGATGTGGCCGACTATTCAGAATGGAAAAACAACCGCAGGGCTACCGCTATTATTTTCTCTGCCATGATGGTAGGATTGAAAGTTGGTCTTAGCATCGGAAGCTCTCTGGTCGCTTTGATCATCGGAAAATATGGATACATTTCTGTACATGGAAATGAGCAGGTTATTCAACCTGAAACAGTGGCAGCAGGGGCCAAAATGCTTGTGAGTATTTTCCCGTCCATACCGTTTTTCATTGCCTGCGGACTGCTTTTATTTTATAAAATCAACAAAAAAATGGAAGTTCAGATTGAAAAAGATCTGGCTGAAAGAAGAAAATAAAACGATTACTATGAAACGTATTTTAATTGGTTTGGCGGTTATTACCGCTTCCGGGCTGTCGGCGCAGAAATCCGACGGTACTTTAAAAAAAGCATTTCAGGATAAATTCTATATCGGGATCGCTATGAGTCTTCCCCAGATTGATGGTACAGATAAGAAAACAGTAGCGATTATCAAAAAACAATTCAGTTCTGTTGTTGCTGAAAATTGCATGAAATCTATGTTTCTGCAGTCTCAGGAAGGGAAGTTCTTCTTTGATGATGCCGATAAATTTGTTGCTTTCGGGATGAAAAACAGTATGTTCATCATCGGTCATACGTTAATCTGGCATTCCCAGCTTCCAAAATGGTTTTTTACAGACAGCAACGGAAAGGATGTTTCTCCGGAAGTATTGAAACAACGGATGAAAAATCATATTACAACAGTAGTTTCCCGGTACAAAGGAAAAGTAAAAGGATGGGATGTGGTCAATGAAGCCATTCTTGAAGACGGATCCTACAGAAAAAGTAAATTTTACGAAATCCTGGGTGAAGATTTTATTCCTTTGGCATTTCAGTATGCGCAGGAAGCAGATCCTAATGCTGAATTATATTACAACGATTATAATGAATGGTATCCTGAAAAGGTAAAAACAGTCATCACAATGGTTGAAAAACTTAAATCAAGAGGAATCCGTATTGATGGAGTGGGAATGCAGGCCCATGTGGGAATGGATACCCCTTCTATCGATGAATATGGGAAAGCAATTCTGGCTTATTCCAATGCGGGAGTTAAAGTTAATATTACAGAGCTGGAAATTAGTGCGCTGCCTTCTCCATGGGGAAGTTCTGCCAATGTTTCAGATACCGTTGCCTATCAGAAAGAAATGAATCCTTACACCAAAGGACTTCCTAAAGAAGTAGAAATGAAATGGGAAAAGCGTTACCTTGATTTCTTTGGCTTGTTCTTACAACATAAAGATAAAATAAGAAGGGTAACTTTATGGGGAGTTACCGATAAGCAGTCTTGGAAAAACGATTTCCCGGTGAAGGGAAGAACAGATTACCCATTACTGTTTGACAGAAAAGACCAGGAAAAACCTGTAGTACAAAAAATAATAAAATTGGCAGAGAAAAATTAAAATCAATAGAATTTTTACTTAATGAAAAAATCAAAATATTTATTCCCGGAAGATTATATGGCAGATCCTTCCGTTCATGTTTTTGAAAATAAAATCTATATCTATCCTTCTCACGACCGCGAAAGTGGAATTGAAGAAAACGATAACGGAGACCATTTTGACATGAATGATTACCATGTCTTCTCAATGGATGATGTAGACAGCGGAGACATAAAAGACCATGGTGTAGTTCTTTCAGTAAAAGATATTCCATGGGCGGGAAGACAGCTGTGGGATTGCGATGTAGCTTTCAAAGATGGGAAATATTATATGTATTTTCCCCTGAAAGATCAGAATGATATCTTCAGAATCGGTCTTGCTGTGAGCGACAAACCTTACGGACCTTTCATCCCTGAAAAACATCCGATGATGGGAAGCTACAGCATCGATCCCTGCATTTTTGAGGATAATGGAAAATATTATATGTATTTCGGAGGAATCTGGGGCGGACAATTGCAGCGATACAGAGATAATAAAGCACTTGAATCTGCCGTAATTCCTGAAAATGATGAACCAGCAATCCATTCAAAGGTGGCTCTGCTGAGCGATGATATGCTTGAATTTGCGGAAGCTCCTAAAGACGTTGTCCTCATTGATGAAAACGGAAAGCCTATGCTTCATGGTGACAAACACCGCTTTTTCGAAGCGTCATGGATGCATCAGTACAATGGTACATATTATTTTTCTTATTCTACCGGAGATACCCATCTGATTTGCTATGCAACCGGGGATAATCCTTACGGACCATTTACTTTCCAGGGAAAAATTCTTACTCCGGTGGTAGGGTGGACTACCCATCACAGCATTGTGGAATTCAAAGGAAAATGGTATCTGTTTTTCCATGATTCCGTTCCGAGTGGCGGTAAAACATGGCTGAGAAGCATGAAAGTGATTGAACTGGAATATGATCAGGAAGGTAAAATCAAGACGATTGAAGGTTTGGAAGACCAGTCATAATCATCTTTAATAATTTAAAATTTTTCAATGCGATATCTGAGACTCAACATTCTATTTTTTCTGATATTTCCGTTACTGGTTTTTGCTGAGGACGGGAGTCAGCTTTGGCTTCGGTTTCCTGCGAAAAACGGAATATCGGCAGATAAAATTATTTCCAAAGGCAACAGTCCAACCCTGAATATTGCCGGAAAAGAGCTGAGCAGCCACTGGCAGGGGCAGACTGTAGAACTACGTACAGAAAACAAAGACAAAAATCTGAAGGACGGCTACAGAATTGTTTCCACGTCCGAAAAAATCGTTATTTCTGCAGGGAAGGAAATAGGGCTGTTGTACGCAGTATATCATATTTTACGATTGCAGCAAACAAAGGCAGATCTGTCTCATTTAAATATTATTGAAAAACCTTCATACGATGTAAGGGTTTTGAACCATTGGGATAATCTGGACGGAAGTATTGAAAGAGGCTATGCCGGAAGATCATTTTGGAAATGGGAAGATTTGCCGGGCAAAATTTCTCCGCGTTACGAAGAATATGCCAGAGCCAATGCTTCGGTGGGGATCAATTCCGTTGTTTTAAATAATGTGAATGCCTCTCCCAATATGCTTAGGGAAGACTATTTAAAAAAGATAAAAGTTCTGGCGGATATTTTCAGACCTTACGGCATTAAAGTATATCTTTCGGTGAATTTCTCTTCGCCGAAAGTTCTGGGAGGATTACCAGATTCAGACCCTTTAAACAAAAATGTACAAAAATGGTGGAGAGATAAAGCAGCTGAAATTTACAAGATGATTCCCGATTTCGGTGGATTTTTGGTGAAAGCCAACTCCGAAGGCCAGCCTGGCCCTCAGGATTACGGAAGAACTCATGCGGACGGAGCCAATATGATGGCCGATGCCCTGAAGCCTTACAACGGAATCGTTATGTGGAGAGCATTTGTCTACAGTCCAAGTAAAGACGACAGAGCCAAACAGGCTTACCAGGAATTTGTTCCTCTGGACGGTAAATTCAGGGATAATGTAATTATTCAGATCAAAAACGGTCCGGTGGATTTCCAGCCGCGCGAAGCATTCAATCCACTCTTCGGAGCTTTGAGAAAAACTTCTGAAATGGTAGAGTTTCAGATCACCCAGGAATATCTGGGCTTTTCAAACCATCTTGTTTTTCTGGCTCCTTTATTCAAGGAAACACTTGATAGTGATACTTATTCTGACGGACAGGGATCCACGATTGCTAAAATTACAGACGGCACCTTAAGACCTGCAAAAATTTCAGCTATTTCAGCCGTTGCCAATGTCGGGGAAGATACCAACTGGACCGGGCATCATTTTGCACAGGCCAACTGGTATGCATTCGGCAGATTAGCATGGAATCACGAGCTGAGTTCAGAGCAGATTGCAGATGAATGGATTAAAATGACCTTCACAGACGATCATAACTTCCTGAATCCGGTAAAAGAAATGATGCTTTCTTCCAGAGAAACCGCTGTGGATTACATGATGCCTTTAGGACTGCATCATATCTTTGCAGGAGGTCATCACTACGGCCCTGAACCATGGGGAGATTATAAAGGCGGAAGACCGGACTGGTCACCAGTCTATTACCATCAGGCTGATGCTGAAGGGTTAGGTTTTGACAGGACAAAAACAGGAAGTAATGCTGTTTCACAGTATTTTCCACCACTGAATGAAAGATACGGGAATATCTCAACCTGTCCGGAGAATCTTATTCTTTGGTTTCATCATGTTCCGTGGGATTATACAATGAAAGATGGAAAAAACCTATGGGATGAGCTGTGCTATACGTATGATTCAGGGGTGAAAAAAGTAAGGGATTATCAGAAAATTTGGGATAGAATGGAACCTTACTTAGACAAAGAGCGATTTTCTGATGTTCAGTCAAGGCTCAGAATTCAGTCAAAAGATGCGGTATGGTGGAAAGATGCCTGCCTGCTGTATTTCCAGACTTTTTCCCAAAAACCTATTCCTTATGATATAGAACGTCCTGTTCACGAACTGGAAGATCTGAAAAAGATTAAACTGAACATGGGCCATCACAATTAAAAAATGAGGCAGCTCTTTTTCTGTTAGGAAATGGAGCTGCCTCAAAACAATAAACTGTAAGTAAAATTTTAATCCAAAATAATTTGGAATGATCGATATGTCAATCTATCTTTATATATTCCGTTTTATCGGAGAGAAATTATCTTATTAAAAACATTTCCGTTTTCTTCAACCTGAATGATATACTGATCTGCTGTTTTAGGATCAAGATCAAAAGTGATATCCACTTTGCCGTCAGCATATTTTTTATTAGAAGTATAATATGTTGTATTGGAAAGGTCATATACTGAAATGCTTACAGGTCCTTTTACATCAGACATGTGAAGCTGGGCCATATGACCGGAAATCTTATATTCAGGCTTATGCACAGCGTTCACAGGTGTTTTTTCCACCTCCATTACATTCTCAGCATTAATTTTTATCTTGTATTTTTCAATCTTTGCTTCTGATTCTGCTACCAGATAATACGTTCCAGGCGTAAAGTTCTGGAAGTCATAAGTCCTGATCACATGATCTCCATCTGCAAGATTTTCGAAAAATAGTTCGTCATGTGCAGTGTTATAAACAAAAACAGAAACACTTTTAGCATTTGAAAGCTCAAAATTCAAGGTTTTGTCTTGTACGTTTCCAAAGGAAAGGGAAAAATCTCTGTCCTTACTCATTACATTTGCTGAAACCAATAAAGCTCCTGTAAAAAATACGGCTTTTAATAATGTGCTCATGGGTTAAGGTTTTTAGGATTATTATTGCAAAGCTATGGCAGCAATAATTCTCAGGCTATAATTAAATTTTCATATTGATGTACTATATTAACCTTGTTTAATGATATTACTGTATTATTTGTTAATTTTGCATATGAAATTATTTGTATTTGGCTTATGAAACATGTAAATCCTTCTTTTGAGGCGGTAAGACCTACTATAGGAAGCAGTTTTACCAGCCTTAAATTTCTGACTAATGAGAATATAAAATCACATGTCTGGCATTACCATCCTGAGATTGAGTTGATTTTTGTATGTAAAGGTTCCGGGAAAAGACAGATCGGAAGCAGTATCACTTATTTTTCAGAAGGAGATCTTGCACTGATAGGAAGCAATCTTCCGCATTGCGGACTGACCAATGAAAGTACCCATAATGAGTATGAAATGGTGATCCAGTTTAAGCCTGATTTTTTAGGAGAACCTATCTGGAATATTCCGGAGATGCAAAGAATTTCAGCGCTGCTTGAAAAATCAAAAGCAGGAATCGTGTTCGGGGAAGAGGTGAAGAAAAGAATCGGGAATGAGATTACTGAGATGCATGAAACTTCCTCACTGGACAAACTGTGCAGATTTCTGAAAATTTTGGATGAACTGTCTGTTACACAGGATTACAGGATTTTAAATGCAGGGAAATATTATCTTCAGACACAGATTGAAGACAATGATAGAATCAATCTTATATTCAATTACGTTAAAGATCACTTCAAAGAAGCCATAACCCTCGAAGAGATGGCTGATCTTGCCAATATGAAAGTACCGTCTTTTTGTCGCTACTTTAAAAAAATTACCAACAAGACCTTTACACAGTTTGTCAACGAATATAGGATTACCCATGCCCTCAAGCTTCTGGCAGAACAACCTTTGAGCATTACTGAGGTCAGTTTTGAATCCGGGTTTAATAACTTCAGCTATTTTAACAGGACTTTCAAAGAATATATCCAAAAAAGTCCTTCTCAGTACAGAAAAGAATTCAACTATTTTATAGAGTAATTTACATTCGGGCTTTAAAATCAATCACTATGTTGGAATATGTTAAAATATATGTGTATATTCAACACTTATAAACAGTATTTATAAAAAGTATAATTTCTCTGTTATAAATTCAGCAGTTTATACTTAAGATCACCATGATCTGTTTGATCAGATAAGATTGATATGCATGAACAGTTAATTAACCCAACCCTAGAAAAGTTTAGAGCCGAATTCAAAGAAGAGCCTGAACACATTTTCCTTTCTCCCGGCAGAATTAATATTATCGGAGAGCATGTAGACTATAGCGATGGATTTGTACTTCCTGCTGCCATAGACAAATACATCTGTTTTGCTGTCCGTAAACTCCCCCAGACAAACCTTTGTACCATCATAGCCAAGGATCTCGGAGAAGAATATACATTTGATGTCACAACAGAAATAAAACCGGTACGGCAAATGTGGGCAAACTATATTCTGGGCGTTTTCAGCCAGTTGCAGAAGCCGGGAAATCAATTTTGCGGAATGGAAATTGTTTTCAGCAGTACCATCCCGATGGGATCCGGACTTTCTTCTTCGGCAGCCCTTGAATGCGGTTTTGCGTATATCCTTAATGAGCTTTTTGATCTTCAGTTATCAAAAAAAGAGATTGCAGTGATCGGGCAAAAATCCGAACATACTTTTGCAGGGGTTCAGTGCGGAATTATGGATCAGTTTGCCTCCGTTTTCGGAAAGGAAAATAAGGTCATTATGCTCGACTGTCATACTCTGGAACATCAATATTTTGATGCTGATCTTAAGGGATACAGCCTTTTGCTTTTCGACAGCTGCGTGAAGCATACTCATCTTACATCAGGCTATAATGAAAGGCGTAAAGACGTTGAGCATGGAAAAAAAGTTTTATGGGAAAAATTCCCCGAAGTAGAGAAGTTCCGGGATTTTACTACAACTATGCTTAACAGTGTAAAAGAGGAGATGGGAAATGTTTCATACAAAAGATGTCTTTACTTACTGAATGAGATTAAACGGGTAGAAATGGCGGCCAAAGCAATTTCGGAAGGAAATATTGAATATGTGGGAACACTTCTCACAGAGACCCATGCCGGGCTGTCCACTGAATTTGAAGTCAGCTGCAATGAACTTGACTTTTTGGTGGACAATACATTACAGCAGGAAGGGGTGCTGGGAGCAAGAATCATGGGAGGCGGTTTCGGAGGCTGCAGCATCAACCTTATTCAGGAAGATAAAGCTGAGGAAGTAATTAAAAATATCAGTAAAAGATATCAGGAAAGTTTTAATATCCAAATGAAAGTTTATCAGGTTAAAATTTCAGATGGGATAAAGGAATACACCAATGAATACATCATTTGACCGTAAAAAACATCCCCACAGAAGATACAATCCTCTTTTGGACGAATGGATACTGGTTTCCCCACAGCGGGCAAACAGACCATGGCAGGGGCAGAGAGAAGAAACAGCAGAAGAAAACCGTCCTGAATATGACCGGGACTGCTATCTCTGTTCAGGAAATATTCGTGCTAACGGAGACCGAAACCCTGAATATAAAGGAACCTATGTCTTTAACAATGACTTTGGAGCATTACTGAATGAAGAAGTTGAGTTTTCTGAAAATCATTCCGGATTTTTCACCCTTTTTCCGGAACGCGGGATCAACAGGGTAGTTTGTTTTTCTGAAAATCACAGCCTTACCTTGCCGGAAATGCCTGTGGAACACATCAGAAATGTGGTGGATGTATGGCAGGAGCAGTTCAATGAACTGGCTGCTCTGGACCATATCAATTATGTGCAGATTTTTGAAAATAAAGGAAGCATTATGGGCTGCAGCAACCCACATCCGCACGGCCAGATATGGGCACAGTCGTCCGTTCCGGCAATGGTTCAGAAAACCCAGGATCAGCTGAAATCTTATTTTGAAAAAAATAAAAGAACATTATTGGAAGATTATCTTGAGCAGGAAATGACGGCTGGTGAGCGCATTGTCATAGAAAATGAATGCTTTGCCGCATTGGTACCGTTTTGGGCGTCGTGGCCTTACGAAACAATGATTATCAGCAAACAGAAAAGAGAAAATATTGCGGAATTTTCTGAAGAGGAAAAAGAATCTTTTGCCGCTGTGCTCAAGGATTTGACTACGATATATGACAACCTTTTTGAAACCTCATTTCCTTATTCTGCGGGGATTCACCAATCGCCAACAGATGGAAAAGAACATCCGGAATGGCATTTTCATATGCATTTTTATCCTCCACTTCTCAGAAGTGCGGAAGTTAAAAAATTTATGGTAGGATACGAAATGCTGGCTGAGCCTCAACGGGATATCACCCCGGAACAAAGTGCCGCAATATTAAGAAACCTTTCCACCATTCATTACAAGAAAAAATAATAAATCAATATCTTTGAAAAGAATAAGCAAATTATGATTCTGCCAGGTACAGAATTTCGCTTTTCCCAATAAAATTATGGAACAGATTAAATTAATTGTGACGGACATGGATGGAACGTTTCTCAACTCCAGCCATGAAATGAGCCCTGAGTTTTCAGAAGTTTATAAAGAACTGAAAAAAAGAAATATTGTATTTGTACCCGCAAGCGGAAGACAGATGCCGGGAATTACCCATTACTTCGGAGAAATAGAAAGTGAGATTGGTTTTATTGCCGAAAACGGAGGGTATGTTATCTATAAAGATCAGGAGCTTTTTGCCGATACGCTGGAATACAAATATATTGTTGAGATCATCAAAGCTGTTCGTGAAATACCAGGTGCCAAAGCTGTATTATCCGCTAAAAAAATGGCTTATTATGAAACCGAAGATCAGCAGTTTGTAGATTTTTTCTCAAAGTATTATACCGAAAATATGAAAACAGATGATCTTACGAAAAAAGTTGATGATACAGCTTTTAAAATAGCAGTCTATCATGCTGATGGTTCAGAAAAATACCTGTATCCGGCTCTTAAAAGATTTGAAGAATTTGGTCTGGAAATAGTTGTTTCAGGAGCGCACTGGCTGGATGTGATGAATAAGGATATCAATAAAGGAAACGCTCTGAAAATCCTTCAGAAATCGTTAAACATTTCTCCTGAAAATACAATGGCTTTCGGGGATTATATGAATGATATAGAAATGCTGAAGAATGCCAAATATTCTTACGCCATGAAAAATGCCCACCCGAATGTAAAAGAAGTCGCTAATTTTGAAGCATGTACCAATGACAGCTTCGGGGTTCTGAAAACCATTAAGGATTATCTGCATTTGAATTGATATTTCCTAAAACTATACTACCAGAAACACTATTAAATATAAGGATATGAACAAGTCAACCGCAAGAAAACCCGCCAAACCCTGCTATGAGCATATTGGAGGGAAATTAGGGCAGCTTCTGCTGGAACAATTTGTAGAGAAGGGCTGGATTGCCAAGGATAATCCTGCCGAACGGCAATATTACATTACAGATAAAGGAACAGAGGAATTTACAAAACTAGGGATTGACCTTTCGAAAATAAAAACTGAATAAGAATCACTTTTCAATGTATTATGCCATGCTGAATAATAAAAAGATGAACCCTTGAAAGGTTCATCTTTGTTGTTTAGAAAAGAATTGGTACTTATGATCTGATAAATTCTAACAGATCTTTATTAATGGTAGGGTGTTCCGTTGTTGGCATACCATGCGGAAAGCCAGGATACGTGATCAGCTTTCCGTTCTTTAATAATTTAATTGATTTTAATGCCGCATTGGCAATAGGAACGATTTGGTCATCTTCACCATGCATCACCAAAACAGGAATATCCACAGCTTTAAGATCTTCAGTTAAATCTGTTTCTGAAAAGGCTTTGATTCCATCATAATGTGCGACAATTCCGCCCATCAGTCCCTGTCTCCACCAGTTTCTCTGAACACCGTCTTTTATATTGGCGCCTTCTCTGTTGTAGCCATAGAAAGGGAAAGTCAGATCATAGTAAAACTGGTTTCTGTTGTTTAAGGTCTGTTCTCTGATATTGTCGAAAACTTCCATAGGAACGCCGTCAGGATTGTTCTCACTCTTAACCATTACCGGTGGAATGGCGCTGATTAGAACCGCTTTCTTAGCTCTTCCGTTTGCATATTTGTTAACATAACGGATCACTTCACCACCGCCTGTGGAGTGACCGATGTGTACAACATCCTTCAGATCTAAAAATTCAACCAATTCTGCAGCATCAGAAGCGTATTGCTCAATAGTATGATTGTAGATATTCTGGCTGGAACGTCCGTGACCTCTTCTGTCGTGGGTAACCACTCTGTAACCTTTCTGCAGGAAGAAAATCACCTGTGCATCCCAATCGTCTGAGGACAATGGCCATCCGTGGTGAAACATCAGTACAGGTCCTTCTCCCTGGTCTTTGTAAAAAATTTCTGTTCCGTCTTTTAATGTTAGTGTGCTCATGTTGTTTATTTTTAATGTTATGATTGATTTTGTTTACATATTTTTCTGATTAATAGGCAGTATTTTCACGTACCAGCTGAATAAGGTCTTCGGCACCGCCGTTGAACTTGTTTCCGTTAATGAAAAAAGAAGGAGTTCCGTTCACTCCGCTGACGATACCGCTTTCAAAGTCTGTATCTACTTTTTCTGCTAATTCCTGTTTATGGATATCCGCTTTGAACTGAGGGATATTTAAATCCAGTTTTTCTGCAAGTTTTAACGGGAGACTGTCATTCAGGAATTCCTGATTTTCATAAATGGCATCGTGCATTTCCCAGAATTTTCCCTGCAAAGCTGCCGCTTCTGCTGCCAGAGCCGCCTGTCTTGCATACTGATGCATTTCTGACAGCGGGAAATTTCTGAATACAAATCTGATCTGATCTCCGAATTCTTTCATTAACCCTTTAAGAACCGGATAGGCAGCTCCGCAGAAAGGACATTGATAATCTCCATATTCTACAATGACTAAGCTGGCATTTGAGTTGCCCTGAGTGTGGTCAGCATTACTGACTGATGGTTTTAGTGACATAATTATTTTGTATTAAGGTTTTCCAATGCTTCCAAAATTCCGTCTGCTCCGGGGTTGATGGCGGTGGGTGAGAGGTAGCTCCATTCGATGATGCCGTCTTTATTGATGACAAAAAGGGCTCTGTTGCATTCTCCTTCTTCGTCATTGTAAACACCATATTTCTTGGCTGTTTCTCCTTTGGCTTCAAAATCTGCAAGCAGCGGAAAGTGCAGGTTTCTTGATTGTGAAAATGCAAGGTGACACCATTTGCTGTCTACGGAAATCCCGAAAATCTCTGCATCATATTTTTTGAAATACTTTAGCATTTCGTTGTATAATGCCATCTGGTCACTACACACCGGGCTCCAGTCTGCCGGATAAAATGCAAGGATAACGTTTCGTCCTCTGAATTCGGATAAGGTAATTTTCTGATCTGGGGTTGCAAATAATGTAAAATCAGGGGCAACCGTATTTTTTTCTAGCATAGGATTAGTTTTTAAATGTTGGAATTGGTATTGTTAATGCACAGATGAGGAGTAAGGCTGCCGGAAAGATCAGTGTCCAGTTTCCTGAATAAAAGATCAGGAAAGGAGCAGCTGAAGCACAGAGAGAAAGCCCATCCATAAGAATAACAAATGAAAAAGATTTATTTTGTATTCCTTCCGCTCCTCTGCCTGATCACTCATTACAAAAAGAGCAGCTGTTCTTGCCAGGCTGCTTAAAGTTCCTGTCACAAAATCGGTATTGATCTTCTGGTTACCTACTGAAGTGACAATGGTATTCATAAGACCCATTGAGAAACCGATAACAGCTATGGACACTCCATTGGTAATATGCTCATAATAATCAGTGATACTATAAAGGATCATGATTCCGGAAACTGTGTAGAAGATTATCTTTGTGCTTCTGAACTTCTTTGATAATGATAGGCAAGTTCCTGTATAAATCCCTGCCAGAAAAAAACTGATTACCATGGCAGAACTGATGATAATATCATATTTTTCACTGAAAACTGCTGCTCCTAACTGTGTTGTATTGCCGCTCATAAAAGAAACGTAGGTTTTCCATTGTATCAGTCCTGTAGCATCGGTATATCCTGCGATAAAGGCCAGGAATACTGCCAGTTTCTCCTGCGTTCTGACGGTCTTGTCAGGGAGCAGGATTTTTGTTTCCGGAAGCACAGAAGTTATTTTCCAGGTTTGATAAATACTTTCTTTTCCGGAAATTTTTCTATTTCTCCCTCTTTCAGTCCAAAATTGGTGATGACCACATCTTTTGGGTTTCCTGCCAGCCATTCGCTGAGATCAATGGATTCGTAGGTGCCGTTATTAAATCCGATCAACACTTTACAGACTGTATCTCCTGTATTTTTGATATAATGTCCGGCTCCCATAGGCACATACCCTACATCACCTGCATTGAACCGTTCTGTAACAGAAACTCCCTCTGCCAGAAATACAGACATTTCTGCCTGTCCGGATATAAAATACTGCCACTCATCCGCATTCGGATGCCAGTGCATTTCTCTTAAAGCACCAGGCTGCAACTCCAGTACAGAACCGGCCATTGTGGTGCTGATAGGAAATTCTTTACGGGTAACCAGTCTCTGCAGCCCTCCACCGGGAATGATTCTTGGCTGCTGGGAATGCAGAGGATAGCGGTGAAGACTTGTCAGTTCAATATCTGATTCCTCAGGACGGGCTGTGGCATTCACAGATAATTCGTCCGGAACAACTCCTGCTGCAAAGTAAACTTCTTTCTGAGGAAGTTCTGCTACTTCTTCAAGGCTCAGTTCTAAATTTTGGGCAACAACTTCAGGAGGCATACTTGCCACAAAATCTGTAACGCTGAAGGTATGGTCTTCCGAAAAATTACCGTTGTCAAAAATCAGAATGAAATGACATTCCTCTGTTCCGGTAGCCTGGATAGAATGCCCATAACCTTTCGGAAAATACCACACATCGCCGGGTTCAAAATTATCGGTATAACTCTGTCCGTCCGGATGAATAATGGTTGTACGTGCCGTTCCCGAAATCACATAAGCCCATTCTGCGGCATTGGCATGCCAGTGAAGCTCTCTCATACTTCCGGGCTGTAATCTCATGGAAACTCCGGCAATACCTACAGAAGCAGGGAATTCTTTTACGGAAGCACCTCTTGTTGTACCGCCGTCATTGGTACGCGGTTCTTTTTTTTCTAATTCGTATCTGAAACTTAATGATGATGGATTCATAGTATTATTTTTTTTGTGATTAATTCTCTTTGTTTTGCTATTGTAAAGCTACTCCTGAATTTTACTTTTTCTTGATGTCATTCGGTGAAAAGGCAAAATGAGTCGTTGAAGATATAGAGGGTTTGGCTCTTTTTAAAAAGGCTGGTTATATTGACCTGTCAGTGCTTTATTTTCAATACTTTTTGCAAAGTTTGGAGTTTCCTCATGATTATGAGCATCAGAAGCTGTTTGTCTGGATGCAGCAGCATCTGCAAGGTTGATCCCGTGTTCTTTCAGATACTCAAACATTTCAGGTGTGGCTGTCGCATGAATTTCATTGGTGTAAAGACAGGTATTTTTATCAATCTTTGTCACCTTCAGTTCCCATAAGACCTGAACTTTTGTACGTCCGTTTTTTGTAATTGAATCAGATATAGAAAGCATGCGGCAGTAATCAGGACGGTGAACATCTGCAACATAATGCTGAACCATCAGTGCATCCCCAATAGTTTCCACATTTAAAGAGACTGGTTTGCCATCGAAAGTAACAGAAATAGCAGCTCCGATATGCTGGGTAGAGCAGCGTTGGTATTCGGCGTCCGGCAGATTAAGCAGCCAGTCTGCAATATTTACTTTTTCAATGGGTGCATTGATGATGGCGTTTACGCTTGAATGAGATAGTGCGTTTTCGGGATTTTGTAAGATTTCCATAATAATTTATTTTTGATTGTTTATCTTATTGATGATGTAAAGCTATAACCCGGTCATTTTAATTTTGACTGCTGTTCGGTAAACAGGCGGAAAGTGTCGTTGAATAAGCTGGTGATGTTTAAATAGTAACAGGGCGAACGTTCCTGAAAACAAAAAATCACTGTGGATTACAGTGATTGATAGTGGTTAATTTTTAAATGTGGTTATTTATACAGCCATTTTTTGATCAGTCTGGTATAATTGGGCATTACGATAAATACAATCAGAAAAACAATGATTCCCGAATTGATGAATCCATCAGAGTAATGATTGGCCGGAATATGTAAAAACCGTAAAAAAGGAATTACCAAAGCAGGAATAAGTACGGACAGCGGATAAATGGCTGACCAGGTGGCCAGAAACTGTTTCCAGCGTACCGGAACTTTATTCCCTTCATGTTCTATAGTAAAAAGAAAATCCAACCCGGATCTGATCTGGTAGTGGTCATTTTTTCTGAACAGTGGATTGGCTTTCTCAATAAGTTTTTTCCGGTTATCTGACTCCATCCAGCTTTTAAGATGGTTAATGGTATCAAAACGGATAATGACAGTGTACACAAAAGTCAGATCAGGAATCGGACGAATAATCTGAAGATCAATAAAGCCTTCAGAATGTTTAGTAACAGGTACAATTTCGTCCAGCCATTTTTCATACTGTGATTGTTTTCCATTCAGAATATGATGGGTAATCACTACGGAGGCACCTTGATTTTCCATAACTGATTTTTTATTGGTTAATTTAATAGGCCCTTTTATACTGCCACGGAATCTCTGTTTCAACCCCTAATGTTCTGGCTGAATGAATCGCAAAATAAGGATCTCTAAGATGTTCCCGGGCGATAATCACCAGATCTGCATCTCCATTGGCAATAATATCATTGGCCTGTTCTGCTTCCGTAATCATTCCGACAGCTCCTGTTAAAATCCCGGTTTGCTCTTTAATCGTTTTTGCAAAAGGAACCTGATATCCCGGAAATACCTTATCCTTGCTTACATTGGTAAATCCGCCGCCGGATGCCGTAATGAAATCTACACCTTTTTCTTTAAGGATTTCCGAAAGTCTGATACTGTCTTCCAGAGTCCAGGCTTCCTCTGTTTCTATATAATCAGTAGAAGAAATTCTTACGAAAAGAGGCATTTCAGCAGGAATAGTTTTCCTGATTTCCTGGACTGTTTCCACAAGAAAACGGATTCTGTTTTCAAAACTTCCGCCATATTCATCCTGTCTTTTATTGATCACTGCGGAATAAAACTGATGGAATAGGTAACCATGTGCCGCATGAAGTTCTATGATATCAAAACCTGCTTCAACAGCACGAAGGGCTGCTTTAACAAATTTTGTTTGTACTTCTCGGATCTCATCCATCGTGAGTTCTTCCGCAAAAACTCCATTGAACTCATGAGCAGAGGATGATTTTACAGCCCAGGCACCTTCTTCCGGAGTGAGAGGCTTCATTCTTTCATTCGGGTGCTTAAGGCTTCCTTTTCCCCCTGCATGCCACAACTGAATTCCTATTTTTGCATCCTGTTCATGTACAAAATTCACGATGTTACTCCATGCATCTTTCTGTTCTTCGTTCCAGATTCCAACATCGGATAATGTAGCCAGACCTTCTTCTGAAACGGCTGTACATTCGGTAAGGATCAATCCCGCGCCACCAACAGCACGGCTTCCGAGGTGAACGAGATGCCAGTTGCTTGGAACTCCGTTTTTTGCACTGTATTGCTGCATAGGAGATAATGCAATCCTGTTCTTTAATGTAAGACTGCGAATGTGTATGGGTGAAAATAAATTCATTTTTTCTTATTTTTAAATTGTTTTTGAAAATGCTTCAGCTTCAGAAACGGCTTCCAGCAAAACGTTCTGTACTTCTGCCAGTATTTTTTGGAGATCAGAGCTTTCTGCTGATGCTGTTTCAAGAATATCAATTTTTTCCTTTAACAGAGGATGTAATCCCATGATGGTAATGCTGGATTTCAGATCGTGAGCCCACAGTTTTACCTCCTGAAAATCTTTGTTTTCGTAAGCCGTTGTCAGTTTCTGTATATGATTGGGAATGTTTTCAATAAACTGTTGGGTAACCATTTGTTCGAAGCTTTTGTCGCCACCGCTTACCGTCTGCATATAAGTGAGATCAATATATTGATAACCTGAAGATGGATTTTCGGTTTTCTTTTCGTTTTTATTCTTTTCTTTAAACCCGAGTTTCGAAATCAGCATAAACAACTCTTCTTCATTAACAGGTTTAGGAATATATTCATTCATCCCACGGCTCAGGCATCTTTCTCTTTCTCCTGCCAGCGCATGGGCGGTCATTGCGATGACCGGAATATCCAGTCTGAGTTCTTCCCGCATTTTCTGCGTAGCTGCATATCCGTCCATTTTCGGCATTTGTATATCCATTAAGACCAGGTCACACGCATTGTTTTTGAGATAGCTTACTGCTTCAAGGCCGTTCGATGCAATATGAAAATTAATATTCCATTGAGAAAGAAGATGTTTCATCAGGCTTTGATTAATGACATTATCATCAACCACCAGAACCTTCAGGGGCGTGTTGGATTTATCTTTAAAATATTGAGGATCAACAGCTGGAAGTACTGTAAGCTGTTCTTCAGCAATTCCGTAAGGAATGTAGAAGTGAAATGTAGTTCCTTTGCCTTGTTCACTGCTCACTTCTATGTTTCCGTTCTGCAGTATGATTAAGCTTTTCACGATGGATAAGCCCAATCCTGTTCCTCCGTAATTTCTTGTGGTTGAATCTTCTCCCTGGTTGAATCTTTCGAAGATTTCGGTGAGCTTTTCTTTGTCAATTCCAATTCCTGTATCTGAAATCTTAAATCCCAGAACGGCTTCCTTCTCCGTTTGCTGTTTACTGTAGATTTCAACAGCAATATTTCCCTGGTGGGTAAATTTTATCGCGTTTCCGATGAGGTTGACTAAAATCTGGGTCAGTCTTGTGGCATCTCCCACCAAAGTGTCGGGAATGGAAGGATCAATTGTACTTGAGAGGGTAAGACCTTTCTCTCTGGCCCGTTCAGTAAAAAATGTTTCTACGGAATTGACCAACCCGTTGATACTGAAGATTCCAGGGGTAATGCGCATCATTCCGGCTTCTATTTTAGATAAATCAAGAATGTCATTGATGATGGACATCAGGTTTTCTCCGGAACGTTGTATTGAAGAGACAAATTCTGCTGAAGTTTCATCCAGCGGGCGCTTCTGAAGTAAATTGGTGAAACCGAGAATTCCGCTTAAAGGAGTTCTGATTTCATGGCTCATATTGGCAAGGAAATTTTCTTTGGTTTGTGCCGCCACCAATGCTTTTTTCTCCGCAATATCAAGTTCGTTTATGAGTAACCTCTGGCGTTTAAACTGTCTGAGGATGTGATATCCAACAACAGAACCGCTCAGTATAAGTAAGATCAGCAATGAGATGTCGTAGAATCTTGCTTTTTGTCCCATTTCTTCACTTTTCTGGCTGAGTTCAACCATATTCAGTTTTCTGCTTTCATATATTTTAGCCGTAATGCTGGTGATTTCATTAGAAATTTTTCTCGCACGCGGATTGGCAATGGAGGTATTATCGTCCATGTTTCCAACAGAAAGATAACGGTGCAGGAGTTTATCTTTGGTTGTTTTCTTTTCCATGGCAAGAACACTTAACCTGTGGATCAGCTTTTCTTCTTCAGCGTTTACATTGTCTTTGGAAAGAGAATCCAGAAAATTTTCAATCTGGCTGATTTTTTTGTCAATGCCTTCAAGGTGGGTGGTATCATTCGTTGCAATAGAAGCTCTGATTCTGCTTTCCACTCCAAGAATATCACGATCAATCTCCCGTAAATGATTGCTTGAACGCAATTCGCTCAGCAAGGTATTGTTATTCTGAATCAGTGCCTTGGTATTTCCTGCAGAATTGAGCTGAACAGCTATCAATAGGAGTGAGCCCGAAATAAAGGTCAGGATAATAAAATAGCTGAATCGTTTGTTATCCATTACTGAAGATCTATTTTTCATAATTAACGGTCTGATTTAAAATAAAATACCGATAAAGGTTGATTAACCTTCAAATGTTCGGGAATTGAGATCAAAAAAGGAATCGAATTTCTGATGGCCAGTAACGGCTAAAAGACATTCATTCGTATATTGAGAGCTTTCCTGTATGCGTCTGCCACAGGAATGAATTTACCGTTGATCATAATACCTCCATCCTGAAGGGTGTCAATTTTACCGACAGAAACAATATAGGAGCGGTGAACTCTTATAAAATGATCCTTAGGAAGACGTTCTTCTGCTGTTTTCATTTTACCGTGAATGGCAAACATCTTTTCTTTGGTATAAAACTTTACATAGTCACCCATGGCTTCCGCATAGAAAATATCATCCAGCTTTAAACGCCTAGTAATATTGGAGTCCCTCACGAAAAGAAACTCATCCCTTGTGATTTCTACATTTTCTTTTCTGCTTTCAAGAATAGTTTGTGCCTTGCTTACTGCCTGCAGAAATCTTACCGGCATAATTGGCTTCAGAAGATAATCTGCAATATTAAGCTCAAAGGCTTCCAGCGCATATTCCTTTTTTGAGGTGGTGAAAATGATGATAGTATCTTTACCAGAAAGCGTTTTCGTAAGCTCAATCCCTGTCATTTCCGGCATTTCTATATCGAGAAATATCAGATCGATGGAATTGGACTGAAGATAATGATAAGCTTCTATGGCATTGGAAAACTCGCTGACAATGGAAAGATCTGGAACCTGTTTGGCGAGGTGTGCTAATGTTGTTCTTGCAATATCATTATCATCAACGATTAAGGCTTTCATTGGTATAGTTGTTTATGATTTACACAAATATAATTATAACTTTTTTATTTTGTGTTATCTGAAATAAGAGCGGATCATCCATGCCATTTCTTCATGGGTTTCCATCAGACCTGTAATAAAATCGCTGGTGCCGTAATCTTTATAAGTTTCAGCAAATGGAGTGATATTTCCCCGAAGGAATTCGATGATGCTTTCATGATCACTTAATAAATCTTTCATGTATCCGAGCCCGTCATTTGTTCTTTCGCTGTACTCCGTTAAATGAGTCAGTTCCAGGTAGATTTTCATAGTTGCCGGTGCATAATGTCCGATTTTACGCATGCGTTCAGCAACGCTGTCAATCATTCCATCCAGTTGTCTGTATTGTTCCTCAAAGAAAATGTGGTTGGCGTGGAAGTTGTCTCCGGTTACATTCCAGTGAGCGTTTCTTGTTTTGATGTAAAGAAGCGTTTCGTCTGCTAATAATTTTGCTAATTGTTCTGCAACAGCTTCTGTATTTTTTTCTGTAATTCCGATTTTTGTTTTCATAATAATAAGATTTTAGTTGGCATTATTGCTTTTTTCCTGATGTAAAGGTCAGTTATAATCCTATAAAACGATCTGTATTTTCGGCGAACGGGCAGAATCAATCGGTGAAAAACGGATAAGTTCAGCTTTCGGGTACGTACTAATGAAGTTTCAGAATACTGTAACAGAAATTGATTAGCTGTAAAGGAGTCTTTTTAAAAGGCAAGACTTCCTTCCGCCAGCTCCTGAGCAGGGTAAGCGATTGCTGCCATATGGACTGATCAACATAAGTATTAAGTTCTACTACTATTTTTCAGTCTTTTATAAAAGTATTTTAAATCTATATCTGACGGGGGCACTTAGATGGCATTTTATTTTTCTAATTATGAATGTACAAACAATCATTAGATCAGTGTAATTTGGTATAATTAAAAACTTATAGCCTTATAAATAATTAATATCAAAAAATTATAATAAATTGATTTATAGTGGTTTAAACCTATGGATGACAGGGCTTACAGCTAATTTCAGATACTGCTGAAAACATGTGAATAAAAATTTGTCATCATCAACAATAAAGAGTTTTAAATTTAAATTTATTGAATCTCACTTTTTAATTGAATCACAACTTTTTCAAGGGTCTTTTTTATTTTTTCAAATAAGGAATATAATTCAGGGAATTTTTTATTTTGCTCCATTGCAAGTACTTCAAGCTGTTTTACAATGTTCACTATAGAAGTTATTTCTATAGACTGTATTCCTGGTCTTATTTTATTCATAAGTTTTGCAATTTCGCTATAGTTTTTTTCTTGAAATGCTTTTTCAACCAATAGAATTGTCGTTTCAGTCTGCGCAATAAATACTGAGATCATTTTCCGCATAAATTCCTTATCACCTCTGCTGAGGGTTTGTATGCTTTTCAGATTGTAGAGTCTTTCATGCGTATCAGACACTGTCTTTGCTGTTTTTTCATGAATTTTGACATACTTATAAATTGTATTCAGCAAATTTTCTTCATTAAAAGGCTTTGTGATATAATCATTCATTCCTGCATTAATGCAATGATCTATTTCTGTTTTAAAAGCGTTTGCCGTGAGTGCTATCACAGGAGTTTTAATCGCAAGTTCCTTTCTTAATATTTTAGTTGCTTCGATACCATCCATTTCCGGCATTTGCATGTCCATCAAAATAATGTCAAATTTTTCTCTTCTTAACATTTCTAAGGCTATCTTACCATTTTCAGCTTTGGCGATGCTGCATTTAAAATGTTTTAGTGACTTTTCGGCAACCAGCTGATTAAGGGCATTATCTTCTACCAGCAGAACTCTTGTACCTGCAATGGAAAGATGTTCATTTTGCCAGTCATTTTTTTCCAGATCTTCTTCATTACCTCTGTCCAGAAGTAAAGTTATTTCAATGCATGTACCTGCGTTTTTTTCACTTTTTACATTAATTTCACCTTCCATAAGATGAATAAGTTCTCGTGTAATAGACATTCCAAGACCTGTGCCCCCATATTTTCTTGAAATTGAGCTATCTTCCTGATTAAATTTTTTGAATATATCGCGTACATATTCTTCGCTCATTCCAATACCCGTGTCAGTAATGCTAATTGAAATAGTTTGTTGGTTGAGAGAACTTTTCAGGACCTTGGATTCAACATAGATCTGGCCCTCATTGGTAAATTTTAAGGAATTCCCAATGATGTTATATAGAACCTGCTCAAGTCTTAAAGAATCTCCTTTCAAAACATAAAAAATATCAGAGGAAAAATGGGTAATCAGTTGGAGCTTTTTTTCATCTGCTTTTGGTTTGAGAATAGAAATAACCTTTTGAATGCTATCTTTTAACGAAAAACTTTTGTTTTCCAGAGACATTTCTCCGGATTCAATTTTAGAGATATCAAGTATGTTATTGATAATTGATAATAAATGCTGTGAAGCATTATAGCTGTTTTCTACAAATTCTTGCTGGTTTTCCGATAGGCTGCTTCTCTTAAGTTCACGCAAAAAACCAATGATTCCATTAAGAGGTGTTCGGATTTCATGGCTCATATTGGCCAGAAAAACCTCCTTTGCCTTTGATGCCTCCAAGGCTTTTGATTTTTCCAGTTTTAATTCGTCTTCCAGTTTTTTTTGGTCGGTAATGTCAAGATGAATCCCTATAGAACCTAATAAGTTTCCTTGGTCATCATAACTGGGAGCTCCACTTATTGCCCACCATCTTATTTCACCTCTTTTATTCCTAACAGAAAGCTGATATACACTGGAGACTCCTTTTTTTCTTAATTCTATCTGATCCTGTAAAAAACGAATATTATTTTCTCCATACAGGAAAAGTTCACTGGGGTTTTTACCAATTACTTCATCAAGTTCAAAACCTGAAACATCACAAAAGCTCTGATTAGCGTAACGGATAATCTCATGATTATCAACTTCAATGAGCCCTAAATTCATATTAGCAATAATATTCCGGTATTTTTCCTCTTGCTGCTTTATATAATCTTCTGCTCTTTTTCTTTTTTTCAGCTGTTCAGAGAGATATAGTGATAGTTCTTTAAGATCGTCTGATTTTTTTATTTCAATATCGGAGTCAATAATCTTTAATGACTCATATAGATTGCTGACAGATTCCTGTTTAAGAGTATTTTCATTTTTAAGATTTTGATAAAGTTCCTGATATTCTTCTTCACTTTGTTTAAAAGCGTGGTCCATGAGTTCTTTATCTCTTTCAAATGATTTGTATGATTCATTAACTGCGTGAATAAAATTTTTAAATTGCGGATGATTTTTGCAATCTGCCGTAAGATATTTATTTATCTGTCTCTCGAGTAAATTGTGAAATTTGGTTTCCATATTTATTCAATTTCATTAACGGTGGTAATGGTAATAGTTTGGTTGTGTAGAGCACAATTGCCAAATGGGCTTAAAGGAGATAATTCTCCATATGAGTAAAAACCTATCAGTGACGTATTTGATTTAAAAACATCCCGTACAATATCTACTTCTTCATACACTCTGTCAGCCAATACTATTTTTCTCCCAACACAGCTGATAATGATTCCTAGCTTAATTTTATGTTGGGTCATCTGAAGACATTCGTTTGCTGCGTCATTTGCTGCATCAATAAGCTTATCCATATTGGCTTTCATAAATCTTACCTGACTTCCTTCCGGTAAATCTCCCGCAAAAATCATTGTGTTATCTTTAATTGATAGAATCGTTCTCACTACTGGTGACAGATCCCTGGGCAACTTAAGAGATAATGGAAAAAGCAGAGCAGAGCCGGGAAGCTCTTCAGCATATTTTCCCAAATACTTTTTATAAAGATCCAACGCATTTTTATTATCAATCTCGTAAAGAACATTATCTTGTGATTTTGTAACTATCCTTTCAAGTCCAAAACTTTCCCAGCCTCCTATTGAAGAATGTGATAATTCAAGATGTTCTCCATAAAATCCAACAGCAAGAATTTTATTGGGCTGGGGAACCTGATTAAGTCCAACCACTGTTTTTTCAAATTTATCCCCATCTCCGGCCAGACCTCCTGAGATCAGAACTTTTTCGGGGCGGCTGCTGTTAAGCCCACTTACCAGCTGGCTACCATTTACTTTATTGCCATCTGACATGATGAATACCCATCTAAGTCCTTCTGAAGGCAGATTTTCAATTAATTTTTTTCCTGCATCATAACTGTCTGAAAAATCTTCAATGTCAATCTGCGATGTTTTTAAGGAAGATCTTGAAAAACTGATTGCGGTTAAAACAACTGCCCCGTCATATACTTCATTACAGAAAATTTCTCCTGACGAAGAAGAGAGGGCAATCTCTGCATTCGGGAACTTTTCTTTTAAAAGAATAAAAAAGCTCTCCTTTTCAATAATACTTCTGGTTCCAAATCCTATGACGAGCTGAACTTCGTAATATTCAAGATTTTCATCATTCCTTTCTGATTTGAGGTTTTCGTTTATAAAAAGTAATTTGGCAACTTTCATCTCACTATTTTCTGTTTCAAGGTTATTAATGGGGACGCCAATGTTTGATTTGCATAAGTCTATTAGCTTCGCTGTAAAGGTTTGAAATGTAGTTTTGTGCTGTTGTTTGGGAGAACTTCATAATCAGGATTTAGCTGAAGATGATATTCTAATATTTCTCCTAAGAAAATATTCTCATCAACTATAAATATTTTACACATTTGCGCCGGTTTTAGTTTTTAAGTCTCTTACTAAAATAATGAATTTTCATCATATTATGAATTATTTTGTTGTAAAGATTGATAATTTTAAGTAATAATGAATTATTGTTGAATGTCTTGTGTGGAGTTATGTGAGCAAAATCTCCCTATTAAATACAGTATTGTTATGTGGGGATTTAAATTTTTAGTGAGACGGCGGTCAGCAGACAGGGTATTTAAGTTTGCCTTTCCACAGGGTTTACTTCGATAATAATTCGGTTCATCAGGAAGCTTTGCCGGATAAATGCTTTAAAATTCCTTTAGGAGTAAGAACGAATTACTTCTTAGGGGACAAAATAATTCACAGGGCATATTATCGTTAATATACTGATGATTGGGGCTTGAAATCGAATACACCAGTTGGCGCCGTTTGGCTATTTGTAGCCCCACCAGGAATCGAACCTGAATCTAAAGTTTAGGAAACTTTTATTCTATCCATTGAACTATGAGGCCAGTTTTTAAAAGGAGCACTGCCTTTACTTCTCTAAACTTGATTCTCTTAAACGCAAAGACAAGATTCAATTCCTTTATTAATAAGGAGGCCGGGAAAGCGGCAATGTCTCTGATGAAGCTATACGTTTGCTTATTGAGAATCAAAAGTTGATTACATCTTTGTGCCCTTTAGAATATAAATTTTATATAATTAACCTTTGCGTAAAAGTTTAAGCTGCATACATACTTTTTTCAGATATTAACCGAGTCGAAAATCTTCAGAAAGCTTTATTTAAAAAGGGTATATGGATAAAAGAATCTGCCCTTTAGAGGCAGATCCAGTAGATAAATACATCTCATTTTTTTAATTAGACAACAATAAAAAGCACAGCCGACAATGCTGTGCTTAAATTTTTATTTCAAATTTAATTGCAATTTCAATAGTAGTAAGAAAAGCAAATAAAGTTTCCACTTCGATTTTTATTACATAGTAAATGTAGTAATAATTTTAATACGAAATATGAATTTAATGTTAAAATTCACAAGTTATCCACAATTTGTTGTGGATAACTTATGGGATTCTTTGGAACTATTGTTCAGAAAGATATTTTAAAACAAAATCATTTAAGATTTTTTTCTCTTCATCACTGCCTTTATTGTCCATATGACCATGATTAATCAGAGTGGGTTGTATTGTTATAGAATATTTTTTTTGTTCTGTTTCATTGGGAAGCACACCTTCATCAGCCGGATAATCGTTGGAACGTAAAGAATAAATTTTAGGAACCGAAGTTCTCGGAAGAAACATTCTCCGGTTGTCCATTGTGATGAGTTTATACACCAGATTAGGATGCTGATTACCGAATAGCGCTGCCATATCACCACCATTGGAGTGTCCTATTAAGGTCAGATGTTTATAATCAAGTTCCGGTTTTGTCTTTTTAAGTTCATTGAGCACAAACAGAATGTTATCCGAACCATTTTGCCAGAAAGGTCTTCTCACCATCTGCAAATTTCCTTCTGTGGGGAGCAGACTGTCTGTAGCCAGTTCATGTTGAATGCTTACTGTGAAATAGCCTTTTGAAGCCAGTTTTTCCGTTAAATAAGAGTACACAAGGTAATCTCCGCCTTTATTGAGACCATATCCATGATTGAAAATAATAACCTGTGGGTTGAGAATTTTCTTATCTGTTTCTGGATAATAAAAAGCAACAGGGACTTTACGGTTTCTGCTCTGATCTAAAAAGGTCAAAGTAACAACTTTTACTTCATAATCATAACTTTTAGTATTTTTCTTTTGTACAGTACAGCTGGTTATAAAAAGAGGAATGGCAAAAAGAATAGAAAAGGAGTACTTCATGGATTGTTTTTATTTGACAGAATAAAAGAATGATCTTAGTTCATCTGCAAATATATGAGGTAATTCCAGTGCGGCAAAATGGCCACCTTCGTTCATCTTTTTAAAGCTGGTCACATTTACGAAACGTTCTGCCCATTCTTTGGGAAACTGAGCTTCACGGGGAAATACGAGTACTCCGGCCGGAACATTGCTTTTTTGATGAACGTGTGCTCCGCTCCATAAAGCTGCTGCATCTTCTTTGTACATTCTGGCAGAAGGCCCTATGGTTTGCGTTACCCAGTAAATCATAATATTGGTAAGCATTTCATCTTTCCCTCCAAAGGCTGTTTCTATTAATTCCGGGGGCGCTCCTGCATTGGTAAAACTTATAATCCAGCCTGCAAGTCCAACAGGAGAGTCATTCAGACCATAGGCAAGAGACTGGGGTTTGGTAGACTGAACCATGGCATAGGCTCCTTCACTATACCACCATTGTTGTACAAACTGTGCGAATGCTTTTTCCTCTTCACTCATCGTTGCCGGATCTTCCTGTCCCATAGGATATCCTACATCGGTAAGATGAACAGCTTCCAAGGCATCAGGATATTTTGAAGTCAGTGCTTTTACGACATTCATGCCAATATCCCCTCCGGCAGCATAAAATTTTTCATATCCAAGGACTTCTGTCATCAGTTTTTTCCAAAGATCAGCTACTCTGGCACTGCTAACAGCTGTTTTATCAGAAAAACCAAATCCGGGAATAGAAGGAATAACCAGATCAAAACTCTGTTCACCTTCTGTAAGCAATGGAATAATTTTATGAAAACGATAATAGCTGTCCGGCCAGCCATGGGTAAGAATAAGGGGTTTTGGATGAATTCCTTTTCCTCTTATGTATTGAAAATGAATCAGAATTCCATCTATTTCAGCGGTGTATTGAGGATGTTGATTCAACTGCTGTTCGTGCATTCTCCAGTTGTAATCATTGATCCAATAGTGGGTAAGTTCTTTCAGGTATTTTTCGTTGGTACCATAATTCCAATCAGAACCTTCGGGTTCTCCGGGCCAGCGGGCGTTTTGCAGACGGTTTTTAAGATCGGTGATCACCGATTCAGGAATGTTAACAGTAAATGGTTCCATATTTATATATTTTATTGGTGTAAATGCTTTTTTTGGAATATACTGATAGTAAGAAGGTTATCAAAGTTAAAAACTTTCTCTTTTCAAAAGTGTTGTCGAAATCATAAATTTTTGATTTTTTACCTGGTGAAAAAAGTGTAACTTTAATTCATTAAAATCTCGTAATACATATTACTATGAGTCAGGCTATTTTTTAACCTGAACATCTTAGGTTCAATTTTCTGAACCCAATACCTTCATTATATCATAACTAAAGCAAAGACAATATGTTATTTGCCTTATCAGTGGTCGTTAGCGTAGAATTAGCTATTGATTATTGATATGTAATATTTAAAGAAAATCAATATGAAAACCTATAAAATTGCCGTAATCGGCGGAACAGGAAAATCCGGAAAATATCTGGTGCAAAACCTCCTTGAGAAAGGGTATTCTCTTAAACTTTTAGTCAGAAACCCTGAAAACGTTACCTTTCAAAATCCATTAATTGAAGTTGTAAAAGGAGATGCGAGAGATGAAACCTCAGTTCATAGATTGCTTGAAGGAACTGATCTTGTAATAAGCACTTTAGGACAGTCAAAAGGAGAGAAGTCTATATTCAGTGATGCTGCAAAAAATATCATCAGAGCGATGAACCATTTTGGAATGAAGCGCTATATAGTAACTACCGGTTTGAGTGTAAATACTCTGTCTGATCATAAAAATGAAAGCGTTAAAATGGCTACTGAATGGATGTATCAGAATTATCCTGAAACAACGGAAGACAAACAAAAAGAGTATGAATCTCTTGTGGAAAGTACACTGGACTGGACTTTGGTAAGATTGCCACTGATTCATCTTACCGAAGAAAGGTTTACAACTGAAACAAGTCTTACAGATTGTAAAGGCGAAAGTATCAGTGCTGCGGATCTTGCGGAATTTCTGGTTTCTCAGATTGATGCTGCTGAATATATACAGAAGAGTCCGTTTTTGTACAATCTGAAAGGATAAAGAATATTTAAAGAAGAAGTTGTCTCAATAATCTGGCTAGTGGATTTTTGTCATTCTGACGAAGGAAGAATCCCGTTAATAATCAACGATATGGGATACTTCATTTCATTCAGAATGACAATTTTGAGACAGCTTCTTTTAATTCTTATAAGAGTTTTTATTTTTTTCGACCATACATCAGAATACGCTTAAATGCATAGATTGCCGGATATTTTGTAAATCTTTGAGCGATACGTGATTTAAATTCGGAAATGAAATTTTCTTTTTGTTCTTTTTCCAAACGCTCAAGATAAGGCAGCAGGGCAGTTCCTGAAATAAATTCATAGAGCGCTTCATGATCATCTGCAATAATCGGATAAACTTTCTGGAATATTTCAATATCCTGAATTCCGTTGTCAAACAAAATTTGAGCATAATCATCCATTGAAAGTACAGGCGAATCACGGTTGAAATGATTGAGCTGTGAAGCATAAGGTTCTTCGTCTGCCATTTCCGTAAGAATCTGATTCAGGATATTTTCTTTCTGAACAGGCATCTGAATAGCTAACTGCCCATTCTGTGAAAGTAATCCAATGATTTTAGGAAATAACGTTTCGTGATCATCTGCCCACTGTAAAGCGGCATTGCTGAAGACAAGATCCCATTTTTGGTCAGACTGCGCTGTTTCTTCAATGGTCTGCAGTTTAAAGTGCAAGTTGTCATTTTCAAATTTTTTCGATTTCTCAAGCATTTCTGCTGATGAATCAATTCCTAAAAATGTAGAGCCGTCCAGTTTTTCTGTCAGAATGGAGGTTTGCTCTCCGGTGCCACAGCCTAGGTCAATCGCTTTTATATTGTTTTCAGGCTTGATTAATGCTGCTAAATCATAAAAGGGTTTGTAACGCACATCTTTGTATTGATCATATAATTCGGGATTCCAGGGCATAAAAAATAATTTTGTAATGGGTTAATTTTAATAAAGATAGAGAATCTAAATAAAAAATCGGCTGTTTTTAAAAACAGCCGATTGTATTTTATTGTTCCAATTTTTCCTTGATATATTTTGCGGTGTGTGACTTTTTATTTTTTGTCAGATCTTCAGGAGTTCCTGTAAATACAACTTCTCCGCCATGTTTTCCTGCTTCCGGGCCGATATCAATAATATAGTCGGCACATTTGATAATATCAGGCTGGTGCTCAATAACAATCACTGAATGTCCAAGGTCAATCAATGCCTGCAATGATTTCAATAATTTCTGAATATCATGGAAGTGAAGTCCTGTAGAAGGTTCATCAAAAATAAATAACGTCTTATCCGTTGTTACCCCTTTTACAAGGAATGAAGCCAGCTTCACACGCTGTGCCTCACCGCCGGAAAGGGTAGAAGAGCTTTGTCCCAGCTGAAGATAACCTAAACCTACTTCCTGCAGCGGTCTCAGCTTTGTTACGATCTTCTCTTCATTATTGTCTTTAAAGAATGCCAACGCTTCATCTACGGTCATATGAAGAATGTCAGAGATGTTTTTCTCATCGAATCTTACCTCAAGGATTTCATTCTTGAATCTTGTTCCTTTACAAACCTCACATTCAAGCTCGATATCTGCCATAAACTGCATGGAAACATTGATGACACCTTCACCTTTACATTCATCACATCTTCCGCCGTCTACGTTGAAAGAGAAATGTTTAGGCTTGTATCCCATCATTTTGGCTACTTTCTGTTTCGCGAAAAGATCACGGATGTCATCATAGGCTTTCAGATAAGTTACCGGGTTTGAACGGGATGATTTTCCAATCGGGTTCTGATCAATCAGTTCAATATTTTTGATCAGCTTTTTTGGAAATTCTACGGAATCGTAATCTCCTTTTTTACCACCCATTCCTAACTGAATCTGAATGTCATTGGTAAGAATTTCTTTCATTAAAGTAGATTTTCCACTTCCTGAAACTCCGGAAATCACCACCAGACTTTCAAGGGGAACATCTACATCTATATTTTTAAGATTGTTCTGGCGGGCACCTTTAATGTGAATCCATTCTTTGCCTTTTCTTCGCTTCTTCGGAACCTCAATTTCCAGTCTTCCGGTAAGGTATTCTGAGGTAAGTGTGTTGGCTTTTTTCAGATCTTTATAATCTCCGGCAAATACCAGTTCACCACCAAGATAGCCTGCTTCCGGACCAATATCAATAATATAATCAGCGGCTCTCATAACATCTTCATCGTGTTCTACCACAATTACGGTGTTTCCAAGGTCACGAAGGTTTTTCAGTACTTCAATCAGGTTTTCCGTGTCTTTGGAGTGAAGCCCGATAGAAGGTTCATCCAGAATATAAATAGAACCTACCAAAGAACTTCCTAAGCTTGTGGCAAGATTGATTCTCTGACTTTCTCCTCCCGAAAGGGTATTGGAAGTTCTGTTTAATGTTAAATATCCTAATCCTACTTTTAATAAAAATTCAAGGCGAGTTGTGATTTCATAGATCAGCCTTTTGGCAACTTCTTTGTCATGATCTGAAAGCTTTAATCCGTTGATTAATGGAGAAAGTTCGTCCAGAGGAAGCTCAATCATCGACTGGATATTGTGTCCGTCTACTTTTACCCAGCTGGTTTCTTCGCGAAGTCTCAATCCTTCACAGGTAGGACAAAGGGTTTTTCCTCTGTAACGGGAAAGCATCACTCTGTACTGGATTTTATAGAGGTTTTCTTCAAGCATTTTGAAGAAATTATTAATGCATGGGAAATTACTTTTTCCGTCACCTTTCCAAAGGAAGTTTTTCTGCTCTTTTGTTAGCTGATGGTAAGGTTTGTGGATAGGGAAGTCACCTGCTTTTTTGATGAAATCCTTTTTCCATTCGCTCATTGTTTCTCCTCTCCAGCATACGACTGCATCTTCGTAGATGGACAGCGTTTTGTTGGGAACCACAAGATCTTCATCAATTCCAATTACTTTTCCGTATCCTTCACATGCCGGACATGCTCCGTATGGATTATTAAAGCTGAAAAAATGAACATTCGGTTCAAGGAACTCCATTCCGTCCAGCTCAAATTTATTGGAGAATTCTTTTACTTTTTCAGTATCTGTATTCTTTAATGAACAATAGCCACGTCCTTCATAGAATGCCATTTGAATAGAATCGGCAAGCCTCTGTAAAAAACTTTCGTCTTCTTCATAAGAGAAACGGTCAATAACAAGATTGATTGCCATTCCTTTTTCAGGAGCAAATCCAAAGCTTTCCAGATCTTCAATACCCGCTACATTTCCATTGATTTCCAGTCTTGTGAAACCTGCCAGTTTTAAAACATTCAGCGTTTCTTTAAAATTGTCTGCATCATATTCCAAAGGAGCCGTTAACAGAAAAGAAGTATCTTTTTTGGAAGCTTTAATGAAGTCTACTACATCAGAAACCGAATCTTTTTTCACTTCTTCTCCGGAAACCGGTGAAAAGGTTTTCCCGATTCTGGCAAATAAAAGCTTCATATAATCGTAGATCTCTGTAGAAGTTCCCACAGTAGAACGCGGATTGGAAGAAATTACTTTCTGCTGGATGGCAATGGAAGGGGCAAGTCCTTTGATATCATCAACCTTGGGTTTTTCTAATTTTCCCAAAAACTGACGGGCATAAGAACTTAAACTTTCAACATACCTTCTCTGTCCTTCAGCATAAATAGTATCAAAAGCCAAAGAGGATTTACCGCTTCCTGAAACTCCTGTAATAACAATCAGTTTGTTTTTCGGAATCAGGACGTCTATATGTTTCAGATTGTTAAGATGTGCGTTCTTAACGAAAATCTGTTTTTTTATATCTATTTCTGTTGTGTTAGCCATATTTTGTTTATTCATATAAAGTATATTCTGCCTGGTAGGTATCACCAGTCAGCGTGATTGTTTTATTTCCGTAGCTAATATTTACATTGGCCACAACTTTATTTTCTGATTGAGTGTTGACTCTAACTATTCTTTTCTGGTCATCATAGGAAAATGTTTCAACATAGGCGGGCTCTTTACCATCAAATAATGTACTTCTTTCAGCAAGTAAGTCATTTTTATAATTGTAGTTAAAAACAAGTGAGCTGGTACTTGTAGAAGTATTCTTATCTGGATTATATGATGCTTTTATCATTTTTTTTATCCTACGATTTTCATCATAATCATATTGCTGATCTTCTGCTTTATTACCATTAAAAGTAAGCGTATATTTTGTAAGGAGATTATCCGTATAAGAATACTTTTTTTCTATAATGGATTCTTCATCTTTCAGCAAATTTGATATGATATTGCCCTTCATATCATATGCAAAAGTATGAAAGCTTGTTGATGGCTTTTCTTTGGAAGAAATATATTCACTGGATATTCTAGTCACTTTTCCTGCAGTATTATATTGATAAATACTAATTGTCTTTCCCCCAGAATATTTTTCAATTTTTTTTATCAATCTTCCATTTTCATATAGGTATTCAAATTCTTTTCCTTTACCGATTATTTTCGAAATATTATTTTTTGAGTCATAGAATATCTCATTTTTATGGGTTGGAAAATCAAGAGACGTTTCTTCAAATGAAGCAATTTTGCCTTCTGATACAAGAATTTTATACTCATCTTTTCTTGTTGGTTTATCAGATGGTATTTGTGTTATGTCACTTGCAAAAAGTATGTTTCCAAGAAGATCATACTTTCTAATCTCTATATTAAACTCATTTTCTATTCCTCTTGTTTTTTGATAGGATTCTTTAATTTTTTGCCCACCAATAATTAAATTGATAAGCTCATCCTTTTCTTCTATATCTTCTTCAGGACTAGATATTTTAGGATCCGGATAGGTGAACTGAGCATTTACAAAAATGCCTATAAAAAATATTGAAAAAAAGAATACTTTCATTGTAAAATTAAGACCCACAAAATTACGAAATTTTAGTGAAAATTTTATGCTTATCTTATTGTTAAAAATTATTATTGTAAACGTTAAATGAGAGGGATGAAATCAAAATATTTCATTCAAAAAATGATAGAAATGAATATATTTTGTGGACTTATTTTTATTTTACTATTTATTTTACAGTGGTTTTTATAAATTTTAAAAATATGTTGTGTTTTTTTATTTAAGTATTGTTTTATGTTGTAAAATTATTTAAAATTGTACCCGTAAATATGTAATATAGAAATGAGAAAATTATTCAGAGATCTAGTTACACATTTAATGAGAAAAAGATAAAATTACTCCCTCACACAGATGCAGCATTATGTTGCATCTTTTTTTATGACAACTATCATTTGCCTGTCTTGGTGAACTCCCTTACTTTTGGACTCTGTTAAAAAAACTACGGAAACGATTATGATCAAAAAGATAGGAAGTGCTTTTTTTCTGGGATCTTTACTTTGGGTACATGCACAGGAAAAGACAACAGATATTGAAAGCATTGAATTTCAGGGGAAATTTATCTCTACACCTTATAAAAGTGCTAATCAGAATATCAGTGTTATCACCAGAGAAGACATTGTAAATTCGCCTGCTAAAAGTATAGACGAAATTCTTCAGCAGGTACCGGGCATGGATATCAGAAGGAGAGGAGCCAATGGGGTGCAAAGTGATATCGGTTTTCGTGGAAGCTCTTTTGAACAGGTTTTGCTGATGCTGAATGGAATCAGGATGAATGATTCCCAGACCGGACATAATAATATGAATATTCCGGTAGATCTGGATGACGTAGAAAGGATAGAAATTATAAAAGGGCCGGCAGCCAGACGTTTTGGTCAGAATGCTTATGCCGGTGTTATCAATATCATTACCAAAGCCACTCCTGGAAAAAGAGTGAAGATAAGTGCAGATGGAGGAGACTACAGCACCTATGGTCTTGGATTCAATGCGCAGATTGGAAATGAGAAGTTTACGAACTCTCTTCAGGCCAATTCTGCTTCTTCAGAAGGCTACATGTTCAATACTGATTATGAAATCAGAAATGTATTTTATCAGGGAAAACTGAATATCAAAAACGGAGATGTAAAAGTACAGGCTGGTTTTTCAGAAAAGAAATTCGGAGCCAATGGTTTTTATGCTTCCAGTGCTGCCACAAAACAGTATGAGGAAACACAGGCTTCTATAGTAAGTGTAGCCCATCAGCAGACTTTTGGAAAGCTAAAGCTTAATTCAAATGTATATTGGAGAAGAGGACAGGATATGTACCTTTATGACAGATGGAATCCGGAATTTTACAGAAATATGCACATCGGAAATAATGTAGGAGGAGAAGTCAATTCCAGCTATCAATGGGGATTGGGAACAACCGGAATTGGTGTGGAATTAAGAAAGGAGTTTCTTGCAAGCAGTAATTTAGGGAACAGAAACCGTTTTGTCTCTCAGGTTTTCTTTGAACATCATTTTTCATTACTGGATAAAAAACTGAACATCAGTCCGGGAATTTCGTGGGCTAACTATTCTAAGGAAGGTAATTTTTTCTATCCGGGGCTTGACGTAGGATATAACTTTAATACCAATAATAAAATCTACGGAAATATCGCAAAAGTACACCGTATTCCTACTTTTACCGATCTTTATTATATCAGTAAAACGGAACAGGGAAATCCTGATTTACGACCTGAAAATGCTGTTTCATCAGAGGTAGGATATCAGTATCAGGATAGTAAAATCTTAGCGAAAGTCAGTGGATTTTTAAGAAACTCCAGCAATTCTATTGATTGGGTGAAAAAAGACCTGAATGATAAAGTATGGTATGCCCAGAATGTAGGAGATATTAAAACCAAAGGGATTGAAGCAGAGTGGAGCCATAGACCTGTAGATTGGTTAAAATATACGGTTGGATATACTTATATTGACAGCAAATATGAAGAAAAAGATGGCCTTGTTTCAAGATATATTCTGGATAATCTGAGACACCAGTTTGTTTCCAAATTAGAAGTAAAATTCCTGAAAAATTTCACCAATGAGCTTGTTTACCGTTACAATGAAAGGGTAAATCTGGGAACCTATAATCTTGTAGATGAGAAGCTAAGCTTTGCTAAAAAAGACTACTCAGTGTATGTGTTGATTAATAATATTACCAATACAAAATATACGGAAGCATTTGGAGTGGCAATGCCGCAAAGATGGTTCCACATTGGGTTTTCTTATACAATTAATATTAAGTAAATGTTAATTTGAAATGAATAAAAGTTAATATTAACAAATTGTTAAAAAATATACATTTGCAAAAATTTTTTATGAAACGTCTTATAGGCTTAGGTTTATTACTTGGAATTTCTTTTTTTAAAGCACAGGAACATATTTCCAGCTTCAATGCAGTGACTCTGACGTATAAGTTTCATCCAAAATTTTTCCTTTATGCTGAAGGGCAGATGCGTGGTAACGAAGATTATACCTACCCTGATTATTATGAAATAAAAGGGGGATTAGGGTATAATCTTACCAAGAATCACAAACCTTTCGTAGGATTGGGAAGATATGTGAACTATAAAGAGCATAGCCTAAGCAGAGAGGAGTTCAGGGTATGGCTTCAGGATGTTATCGATATTAAAAAAGGTATCGTGAAGTTCGAAAACCGTTTTCGTGCTGAAAAAAGCTGGTTCTATGAGCCTAAAACAGATCAGACTTCCCAGAGAATGCGTTACAGATACCGTTTGAATGTAAGTGTTCCTTTAAATGCGAAAACCATCAAAAAAGGAACTGTTTTTGCCAATGCCTATGATGAAGTTTTCTTTGTCTCTCCGATGAAGCCTACTTTTGCCAGAAACAGAGTTTACGGCGGTTTCGGCTATCAGATCGATGATTATTTTGGAATTGTGAGCGGATATCTGTGGCAGCGTGAATTCGAAGCAAAAGGAAATAAAAATTTACATTTCGTTTACCTTGCGTTAAACATTAATATCGACGGAACAGACCATCACACGAAAACTTACGATTTCCCGGGTGCGGATTAATATTTCTCTATCAGATAACGGTAAGCTTTCAGATATTTATTGAACCTTTTGATGTCTTTGGGAGTAAGCTCTCTGTTTACTCTTCTAAGATCCATATTATCACGAAGGTCATTCAGTTTTACCGCAACAGAAAGGAGAGATCTTTCTGTTCTTTTGATAAATTCATCGTAATCTTCTTCCGGATCAAGCTTCGTAAGACAGCTGATGGCAAAAATAATATATTCGGGAAATCCTTCCGATCTTAAATAATCCAGGCTGAACTCCAGAGGATGATCTTCTACTACATCATGCAGTACTCCAACAATTTTTTCATCCAATGTTTTACCATAGTTCATCACACGCATCACGTGAGCGATGTATGGAGCATGGTATTTATCAGTTTGTCCTTTATGAGCCTTATCGGCAATTTTGATTGCTTTATTCAGTAATTCTTCTTTTGTCATTTCTAATGAAAAATAGACTACAAAAATAAAAAATGCCTTAAAAAATAAAGCATTTTTATCAAGAATATTTCAGATGATTTTTAGACATTGGTTTCATCCTCTATATGAGCATGTGGCGCATTGTTTTTTACAGATTCGATTCCGTTTTCCATGCCGTTGTCAGATTCATACATTTGGCTGGTTCCTATGATCTGTCCGTTTCCGGCTTTAAGGTTGAAATAATATCTGCCATCATTGGCTGTATTTCTTTCAAATTTGGCATCTTCCTGTGAGTTGGTTTTTACAGTTCCGATTCCGTTTTCGCAGGATGGCTTGGTGCTGTATCCCTGACTGGTTAAAATTACCTGTCCGTTTCCCGCTTTGAGGTTAAACTGAAAGTCTCCGTTTATTCTTTTAGAGATAATAAATTTTCCCATGGTAATAGTTTTTTAGTTTGTGTTGTGTTTATTTGGATGGCGTTATCTTTTTCCGATCCACCTGAAGTTTATCGGGTGTAATCGCGTTTAAAATTTTATATTGTGAATAATCTTTTGAAGGCTCTTTTAAAGCCATGTAAAGAATTGTATCATTGGGTTTAATGGTCAATATCTTGTAAAGTTCTTTTTGAGAATGATCTGATTTAAGGGCAAAAGATCCTGGAAACTTCCCTTTAGAAACAATTTTTGTGGTATCAATCTTAGAAACAGGAACTATATTGTCTTTTTTTTGGGCTGAAAAAGCTGCTGAAATAAGAAGAAGGGGAAATAATAGAATTCTCATGTGTTTATTAATTTATAATAAAAATAATAATTTTTTTTGAATAACTTTATATAATACCCTGAAATTCAACGATGGATATTGGGAATACGGGTGAAAAAAAAGCGCCTCAAAAAATGAGACGCTAAATCAAATTTATGTTATTAAAGACTAATAAGCTCCTTTCCCGATATAGTGAGCTGCTACTTTTTCAGTAAGAGCTACCACATTCGGATGATTGGTATACTTTGTGAATCTTCTTAATCCTGAAAGCATCATTCTCTGCTCATCTCCTTCAGCAAAAGAAACGATTCCTTCTTTAGCAGAAGTAATGATTTTCTCAACAGCTTTGTAAAGGTTCAGCTGAGCCATAGCTGCTTCCACAGATTCAGGAGAGAAATGTTTCTCTGCTCTTAATATTGCAGATTCTGCCATATAGATCTGGTTAAGGATTTCAGAAGCATTCAATAATAAATGTTGTTGTTTCTCAATATCCATCATGAATTTCTGTAGTGCTGCTCCGGAAACCATTAAGAATACTTTCTTAAGATTAGCAATAATTGCTTTTTCTTCACTCATGAATTCTGAATAGTCAGGAACTTCAAATGAAGGGATACCCATCAATTCTTTGCTGATTGCCATTGCAGGAGATAAAAGATCTAATTCACCTTTCATTGCTCTCTTAATAAGCATTCCTACCGCTAATAATCTGTTGATTTCGTTGGTACCTTCATAGATTCTACCAATTCTGGCATCTCTCCATGCAGATTCCATTGGGGTATCTTCTGAGAATCCCATTCCTCCATAAATCTGGATTCCTTCATCCGCAGTATTTTGAGTAAGGTCAGAAACGAAAACTTTAAGGATAGAAGCTTCTACTGCAAATTCTTCAACCCCTTTTAATTCCGCTTGTTGATGATCCATTCCGCCAGCAACTAATTCTGCAATTTTATCTTCAACATTTTTTGCTAAACGGTAAGAACCTGCTTCACTCACAAAAACTCCGGTTGACATTTCTGCAATTTTCTTTCTGATAGCTCCGAAAGTAGAAATAGAAACACCAAATTGCTTTCTTTCATTGGAATATTGAATAGCATGGTTTAAAATTCTTCTTTGTCCGTCAAGGTTTGCAGCAGCTAATTTAATTCTACCAACATTTAATGCATTCAAAGCGATTTTAAAACCGTTGTTTCTTTCACCCAACATATTTTCAACAGGAACTTTCATATCATTGAAGAAAACCTGACGGGTAGAAGAGGAACGAATACCTAATTTATGTTCTTCTTCACCAAATGTTAAACTTTCCGGATTTTCTAATTCTGAACGGTTGATTACAAAACCTGTAATATTTTTATCATCATCAATTTTTGCAAATAATGTGAAAGTATCTGCAAAACCTGCATTGGAAATCCACATTTTTTGTCCATTGATAATGTAATGTTTTCCATCTTCAGACAATTTTGCTCTTGTTTTCCCTGAATTGGCATCAGATCCTGCATCCGGCTCAGTCAAACAATAGGCTCCGAATTTTGTTCCTGTAGCTAAATCCGGAAGGTATTTCTTTTTCAATTCTTCACTTCCGTAAAGCAAAGTAGGAAGAGTTCCAATTCCCGTGTGTGCTCCATAAGCTGTTGCTAATGATCCATTTCCACCTGAAACATAATCGCAAGCCAACATTGTGCTCACAAATCCCATTCCCAAACCTCCATATTCTTCAGGAACAGTGATTCCTAACAGTCCCATTTCTCCTAATTTACGCATTGTTTCTTCAGTCAATGCATAATCTTTTTTCTCAAAACGATCGTGTTGTGGAATAACTTCTCTGTCAATAAATTCTTTCGCAGAATCACGAAGCATTTTTTGTTCTTCAGAAAGTTCTTCCAAAGAGAAAATTTCATTAGCTGGAATTTGTTTAATTAGGAATTCCCCACCTTTAAGTATATTGCTCATTTGTTATTATTTTAAATTTTAGATTATAAATTTTAAATTAGATTTTGTTGTTATAAATTTTCAGATGATGTTTTAATGATTTTAGTTAAAATATTAATGATCATTTCAATGTCTTTTAAATATGAATTGATCTCAATTTGAACGAGATTTGAAGAATCATAAAGTTTCAGCCAGTATCTTGTTTCTCTCGCTTCTTTATTTGCAATAGAGAGCTTTGATATAAAATCTTTTTTAGATTGAGCCGCTATAGCTTCTTCTACATTTGCTCCAATGGAAGTCCCAGAACGAAGAATTTGTTTTGATAAAATAAACTCGTTTTGAGATTTGCACTCAGTATAAAATTTAATTATTCTTAAGGCAAAATCAAAAGTTTTTATTTGGATCAAATTGTCTTCTTTGAAACCCATTGCATCTAAAATTTATAATTTAAAATCTATAATTAAAGAAGTTCAAAGATTGAAGCCGCGCCTTGCCCCGTTCCAACGCACATAGAAACCATTCCGTATTTGTTTCCACGCTTTCTCATTTCATCAAGAAGTTGAACTGTTAATTTCGTTCCTGTACATCCAAGAGGGTGACCCAAAGCGATGGCTCCTCCGTTTACGTTTAAGATATCAGGATTTAAGCCTAATTCTTTCTTAATGGCAACAGATTGAGATGCGAATGCTTCGTTTAATTCAATTAATTCAATATCTTTTAATTCTAAACCTGCCTGTTTCAATGCTTTTGGAATAGCGTAGATAGGTCCCATTCCCATGATTCTTGGCTCTAATCCGGCTGCAGCATAAGCAACTAATCTTGCTTCAGGCTCCAATCCTAATTCTTTTACCATTTCCTCACTCATTACCATTACAAAAGCGGCTCCGTCACTCATTTGAGAAGAGTTTCCGGCAGTTACGCTTCCTCCGTTGGCAAATACGGGTCTTAATTTTGCTAAACCAGCTAAAGAAGTGTCGGCTCTAGGCCCTTCATCTATTGAAAAATCAAACTTTTTAGTTTGTATTTTCTGATTTTCATCCAGAAAGTTATATTCTACAGGAATCGGAACAATCTGGTTGGCAAATTTTCCTTCCTGATTAGCTTTTAAAGCCTTCATGTGAGATTCAAAAGCAAACTGATCCTGCTCTTCTCTTGTAATGTTATACTGTTTTGCAACTTCTTCCGCTGTGTAACCCATTCCCCAATAGTAATCAGGGTTGGTTTTTGCGATATCTGTTTCAGGAACCGGTTTGTAACCTCCCATTGGGATGTATGACATGGATTCTGTACCACCCGCGATGATACAATCTGCCATTCCAGCCTGAATTTTTGCAGAAGCAATCGCAATCGCCTCACTTCCTGAAGCACAGTATCTGTTTACGGTTACTCCCGGAACTTTATCAGTATTTAATCCCATCAAAGAGATCAGACGTGCAACATTCAGCCCTTGTTCAGCTTCCGGCATTGCATTTCCTACGATAAGGTCATCAATTCTGTTTTTATCTAATTGTGGAAGCTCAGCCATTAATTTTTCAATTACGGTAGCCGCCATGACATCAGGTCTTGTAAATCTTAAACTTCCTTTTGGAGCTTTTCCAACGGCAGTTCTGAAACCTTTTACTATGTATGCTGTTTTCATTTTTTGTAATTTTTTGTAAAATGTATAATGTAAAATGTCAGTTGTACCTTATTCAGTAGTACTGCATAATACCTTGTACGATTCTATTTTGAATAATTTTGTTTTAATTTAATTATCATATTTTGAATATGTCTGATTTCTGTCATTAGTAAATCAAAATCATTTTTCTGTATAAATTCCAAATCATTAGCAATTATGATTTGAGTTTCAAATTCAAATGAAGAACCTAATGCAATGTTCAAGAATTGACAAAATTGAGGGTTGGTATCTCTTCCTGCTCCTTCAGCAATATTAGATGGGATAGAATATAAACTCCTCCTTGATTGTGAGGTCAACCCAAATAACTCATCTTTAGGAAAATCTTTGGATATTACATAATAATGCTTACAAAGCAGAATTGATTTCTTCCAGACTTCTAAATCCCTAAAGTTATGCATGCCAATACTTTTTACATTTTACATCCGACATTGTACAAATTAATTTCTTAATGGTTTTCCGTTCTGTAGCATGTACTGGATTCTCTCAAGAGTTTTTCTCTCCCCACAAAGCTGAAGGAAGGTTTCTCTTTCAAGGTTCAACAGATACTGTTCTGTTACCACTGTGGGTTCAGATAGATTTCCACCTACCATTACGTTGGCTAGTTTATCAGCAATTTTCTTATCGTGTGCAGAAATGAAATTTCCGGTTAACATCTGGTCTGTTCCTACGTAGAACATTCCTAATGCATCTTTACCAAGAACTTTTACTTTTTGTTCGATAGGTTGGGTATATCCTTGTTCTGCTAATAATTTTGCTACTTTTTTAGCTTCCGCTATCTGTCTGTTTTTGCTTACGGAAACAATGTCTTTCCCTTTTTCAAGGATTCCCATATCGTAGGCTTCATAAGCTGAAGTTGCTACTTTACCCATTGCGATATTCATGAAAGCATCACGAAGTCTGTTATTTTTAACATCATCGTTGTGGAATTCTCTGGAAGTTCTTAAAGTCAATTCTTTAGTACCACCACCGCCAGGAATTACTCCAACTCCTGTTTCAACAAGTCCGATATAGGTTTCTGCGGCTGCAACCACTCGGTCTGCATGCATTGTCATTTCACATCCTCCACCTAGAGTCATTCCGTGAGGAGCAACGACTACAGGGATAGAAGAGTAGCGTACTCTCATCATTGATTTCTGGAAGTAAGCGATGGCCATATTCAAATCATCCCAATCCTGCTCGATAGCCATCATAAGGATCATAGCAAGGTTGGCACCTACGGAGAAGTTAGCTCCCTGGTTTCCTACAACCAATCCATCGTATTCTTTTTCTGCTAAATCAATTGCTCTGTTTAATCCGTCAAGAACTTCGCCTCCAAGAGAGTTCATTTTTGAACGGATCTCGAAGTTGATGATACCATCTCCTAAATCTTCAATAGCAGCCCCTGAATTACTCCAAAGGGTTTTGTTTTTTCTGATGTTATCTAAGATGATGAATGCATCCTGACCTGGGATTTTGTTGTATTCTCCTGAATTTTTATCCACGTAAATACTTTGTCCTTCGTCATTAACTTTATAGAAAGTCTCTACATTTTTCACCCAGTCTGAAACTTCATATCCAGCATCTTTTGCCAGTTCTATACCTTTTTGAACGCCTACAGCATCCCAGATCTCAAATGGTCCGTTTTCCCATCCGAAACCTGCTCTCATGGCATCGTCAATTTTATAAACTTCATCAGAAATTTCAGGAACTTTATGAGACACATAAGCGAATAATGCTCCTAAAGATTTTCTGTATAATTCGCCGGCTTTATCTTTACCGCCGATCAGAACTTTGAATCTGTCAATTGGTTTATCGATAGCTTTTGTTAATTCCAGAGTAGGGAATGATGATTTTCCTTGAAGTTCATATTCCAAAGTATCAAGGTTTAATCCGTGAATTTCAGATTTTCCTTCTGCATTTTTCACTTTTTTATAGAATCCCTGTTCTGTTTTTGAACCCAGCCATTTATTATCCATCATTTTCTGGATATACCCTGGAAGAGCAAATACGTCATTGAAATCATTCGCTTCAGCACCACTTTGACGAACGCCGTTAGCTACCATTACCAGAGTATCAAGACCTACAACATCAGCTGTTCTGAATGTTGCTGATTTTGGACGGCCGATCACCGGACCTGTTAATTTATCAACATCAGAAACGGTAAGTCCTAGTTTCTGTACATTATGAAGAAGATCCATCATAGAGAATACACCGATTCTATTGGCGATGAAAGCTGGAGTATCTTTAGCTAAAACTGTTGTTTTACCTAAGAATTTTGCTCCATAGTTCATATAGAAATCGATGATTTCCGGAGCGGTATCATTGGTTGGAATAATCTCCAAAAGAGGAAGATATCTTACCGGATTAAAGAAGTGCGTTCCTGCAAAGTATTTTTTGAAATCCTCGCTTCTTCCTTCTGTAAGGAAATGAATAGGAATACCGGATGTATTAGAAGAAATTAATGTTCCCGGTTTTCTGAACTGTTCAATTTTTTCATATACGGACTTTTTGATATCAAGTCTTTCTACTACTACTTCAATGATCCAGTCAGTGTTTTTTATTTTCGGCAAATCATCATCGAAGTTTCCGATGGTAATTCTGTCTGCAAACTTTGGTGAATAAAGAAGTGCAGGACTTGCTTTTTTAAGTTTTTCAAAGTTTTCGGAAGCAATTCTGTTTCTTACTACCTTGTCATCTTTGGTCAAACCTTTTTTTTGTTCAGCTTCAGTAAGTTCGAAAGGAACAATATCCAAGAGTGATACTTCAACGCCGATATTGGCGAAGTGAGCAGCGATACCGCTTCCCATAATCCCTGAACCAAGAACCGTTACATGTTTGATTCTTCTTTTCATATGTAAATTTTTATTTGTATAAGATTATATGAACCCGAAGGTTTCATCATAATTTATTTTCTGTTATTTAATAATTCGTTTGCTATTTTCATGATTTCAGTCATCACATCTTTAAAAGCATCCAGCTTTTCGGGGGCAATTTTTTCCATTACCTTTTTGTTGAAATTCACAACAACTTCCTTAGACATGTTTCTTGAGTTGAGTCCTTTATCCGTAAGTTTGATGATAACCTCTCTTTTATCAGTGGTTGTTTTTTCCTTATAGATATATCCGTTATCTTCCAGAAGTTTGATAATTCTGGTTAAAGAAGTAGGCTCAATAGCCATTTTTGGACCCAGGTTAGTACTTCGGGTTCCTTCTTTGGGATCAATTTTAAGAAGAGTAAGGGCTTGCACCGCTGTGGAATCATGTTCCTGGGCTAATTCTGTGTACATTTTAGAAACAGCCAACCAGGTCTGCTTTAAAATTAAATCTACGTTTTCTATTTTTTCCTTATTATTATCCATCATTTTTGCGCCAATGGTTTTACCCAAATTTAATAAATATTATGCATGCATAATATTTATTAACGTTAAATTTTGTTAATAACCTGGAAATAAAGCGATTAAATTGTATGATTAGCATAATACTATGCATGCATAGTATGTGGAATAGTCAAAGAAAACGTAGTATTAATGAATGTTTTGGATTAAATTGATGATTTCTTCAAAAGATTCACATTGGTAAGTGGCGGAATCTTTAGTAATTACCCAAAAAGTGTTCTGGAACTCGAAATTAAGGTCAGAGAGGTCTTTTTGGAAGTTTTTTTGAAGCAGAGAATACAGCATTTCCTTGTGAAATTGCGGTGCTGAGATAAAAGGTGGAATAAAGGTCTCGTTGAATTGAAATAACGAGGCGTTGGTGAGTTCATCATGCTGAAGCAAAATATCCTCCACAATCCCTGAATACAAATGGTTTTCCTTTACATACCATATTTTATCGGCAAACTCTTTGGCCAGCCGCCAGTCATGGGAAGAAAACAGGATAAGTTTGTTCTGTTCTTTAGCCAGTTTTCTTAAGGTTTTTAGAATAATGATTTTATTTTTTTCATCCAGATGGGTAGTCGGTTCATCCAGAATGATGATAGGAGAATTCTGGGTAATCGCACGCCCGATAAATGCTTTTTGAAGATTTCCGTCTGACAGGTTTTTCAGAAGGGTGTATCTATATTGATTTAAATCCAGTTCCTCAATAATGTGAGCAACTTCTTCACGGTCTTCTTTTTTTAATTCAAAATAAAAAGGGTAGTAGATATATTTTCCCAGAGAAATTAGATCCTCAACCGTATAATGCTGTGGAATAACCGATTTTGAAAAGACAATGGCAATATTTTCCGCCACTTCTTTTACAGAAAGATGCTTTATATTTTTTCCGCCAATAGAAATCTCCCCATTGAGTAATGGGAGCTGATGGAGAATAGATTTGATTAATGTTGTTTTTCCCACCCCATTATTACCAATCAGCAGACCTACATCACCGAGCTTTAAATCTGCATTGGCATTAGAGATTAATGGAGTATTGTAGCCGATATGAGCCTGTTTGATCTGTAGGTGCATGTTTAAAAGAAAAGGATTAGAAATAAAAGGATAGGTAGAAAACTTAAAAATAGATATAAGAATTTATTTTTTTTAACTTTCCATAAAGTGTACCCGCCTAAAATAAGAGAACCCCAAAAGGCACATGGCAACGCAAGCATAATCCACCAATTATGTCCCCAGGAATAAATCCAATGTAGTTTCTGGTTCATTCGAAACATTTTTGAATACTCCAAAAATACAAAACTGATTACAAACAAAATGATGTGTGCAGTAATTAGTTGTTTTTGTGTTATTCTGATGTTCATTACTTTGTTTATAGTTAGATAAATTGTGTTTAGTAGGTCATGCTGAAAGCATCTCTACAAAGATAGTTTAGATTCCTTCGGAATGATACATTATAAATAGGTCTCTCTTTTTACTTACAGAGGAAAGCTATGAAATTATCCTCAAATATCTGAGTTATTATTTTGATCCACAATGAATTTAAAGGTAACAATTTATATATGGATTATTACACCTTATTCTGTTTCAAAAGCATCATCAGAATCACAGGAATTCCAAATACGGAGCTTATTACATTCAGGGGAATCTGTGTTTTTTCTGCAATAACTGAGAAAAACAGCATAATCAGCATTCCCAGAAACATATTAAGAATCCATTGCTGCCATAATTTTGAAGGATTATAAACGAGTCTGCAAAAGTGAGGAACAATAATTCCGATAAATAAAATAGGGCCTAAAAATGCTGTAACAGAAGCTGAAAGTAGGGAAGAGGCTACTATTATTAAGAGTTTCAGTTGCTTCAGGTTTACTCCTAAACTTTGTGCATAGGAATTGCCAAGTGAGTTTCCAATGAGAGGTTTTATAGCCCTGAAACAAATAAACATTCCCATTAAAACCAATATAAGCAGTACATAAATCTGATTTCTCGTTACCATATTATTCGCTCCGAAAGACCATAAAATATAGTTTTTCAGGCTTTGATTTTCTGCGTAAAACTGAAGTAGTGATACAATAGCTCCGGCAAAAGCAGAAACCAGAAATCCGAAAATAATAAGATACGATTTGTCCTGAAATCTATTAGACATTGAAAGCAGTATCAACATTAACAGTAAGCTTCCTCCAATAGCTGATAAGCTGAGAAAACTATTTTGTAAAAATTCAGGAAGGAAAATGTTATGGGAAAAGAAAATGTAAAAGGCAACCGATAAGCTGGCAACCGAAGTGATTCCTAATATATCAGGTCCTGCCAGCGGATTTTGAAAATATTCCTGCATCAGAAAACCAGAGGTAGGAATTGAAATTCCGGCCAGCATCATAACCAGAACACGGTTGATACGGATTTCTGCAATTTGATTATGGGCAGAGTCCTGAAAGAAATCCTGGAAGCTTAAATGTAAAAATCCTGTGTTCAGATTAATGACAGCGCTTGCAATAATGGCAATCACGAATAATAAACACAGGATTTTAAATCTTTTTGACATGATTCAGAAAGAGTTCAGTCTATTTTATTTTAGGAAAGAATCGATTTTTGAATTCAATACATCTTCTGTCATCATTCCCAGATATTCATCGGTTTTATCTCCTTTTCTCATGAAAGTAAAAGGAATAGAACCTCCATCCCATTGCTTGAAGTTGTTATGGAAAAAGTTTTGATCCAATTTTTGTCCATCCAGTAAGATAATGCTGCCTCCCAATTTGTTTTCAGTAGCAAAGTTTTTAACAGCACCTTCCCAATCTGCCTTTTCATCAAGATTTACGAAAGTGAACTTTACAGGTTTTCCTTTTAATTCTTCCATTTTACTTTTAAAACTTGGAATCTCTCTCATACATGGACCGCACCAGGTGGCAAAAAAATTGGTTACATATAGAGTATCATTGTTTTTTGCTAAATGCTGGCTTACATTTTCAGGAGAAAATTCTTTGGGAATGGCTGCACTTCCTTCATTTCCTGTATTTTGAGATACGGAAACAGAGTCTGCAGTTACAGTGTTTTCAGTTTTCTGACCTTCTTTTTTACAGCTGTACAATGCAGTAAGAAGTAACGTGGATAAAATTATCTTCTTCATAAATTATTTTTTATCTATTTTTGAATTGAAGTTATGGAACAACAAATCTATAAAGGGAAACTGATACAGTTTCATCCGTTAAAAATAGCGAAAAAGGAAGAGCTGACCAAAAATACTTTTTCTCTGGAGTTTGATATTCCTGAGAATTTAAAGGAAAATTTCAGGTTTGAAGCAGGGCAGTTCGTCAGCATACGATTTCAATCACATGGGGAAGAGGTTATTAATGATTATTCAATGACTTCAGCTCCTTATGAAGGTAAAATCTGTCTGGGGATCAAAATAAATTCTGCTGAAGGCGCGACTTCTCAGTTATTTCAAAACTATAATACAGGTGATGAACTGTGGGTGAGTGAACCTGCAGGAAGGTTTACCATTGTATCTAAACCCAGTGAATTCAGGACTATTGTAGCTTTTGCTGCTGGGATAGGAATTACTCCTATTTTGAGCCACTTTAAAAATATTCTTCACAACGAACCCCGAACAAGATTGTTTTTATTTTTTGGAAATAAAAGTTCAGAAGATCTGGTTTATCGTGAGCAGTTGGATAATCTTGCCAGAACATGTGGTGACAGACTTCAGATATTTTATTTTTTCTCACAGGAAAAAACTGCAGATCAGTTTTTCTACGGCAGGCTGGACGAAAAAAAATTACATCTTATCATCAATCAGATCCTTCATTTGGATGATACAGATGAAGAATCTACCATTTGGGATGCTGTAGATGAAGTATTGATCTGTGGAAAAGGAGAAATGATCAAGACATTGGCCAACGCATGCTACCACCACGGAATTCCGAAAAAGAATATTCATTTTGAACTTTTTGAAGAATTTAATGATGATATTTATCCTGTAGAAAAAGAATTTCCTCTGATTGAAAATATAGAAGTGGAATTTACCATGCTGGGAAAAAAATATACGACACATCTTGCTGATAATAAGGATAAAATCCTTCAGCAGCTTCTTATTCAGAAATTTCCGGTACCTTATTCATGTAAGTCTGGAATCTGTGGAAGTTGTGAATGTTCTTTAGAGGAAGGAGAAGTGGAACTGTTGGAAAATGAGTATCTTACCGAAAAAGAAGAAGAGCAGGGGCATATATTGGCTTGCATGTCTATAGTGAAAAGTAAAAAAATAAAGCTTAACTTTGATCTTAGTTGAGAGTCATTAGGAACATATTTAACCTGGGTTTTATATCATTGGAATTAGGAATTCTGATGATATGTTTCTGTAATGTGTGGGTTTTCGGGCTTACCAACGGGAGAACCTATACTAAAATCTCAAAAATTCCCCCAAGAGAAATAGCACTCGTTCTGGGCACATCTCCAAAAATGAGATCCGGAAAATCGAATCCTTATTTTACGAAAAGAATGGATGCCGCAGCACTTCTTTATCATCACGGGAAAATCAAAAAGATTATCGTGAGTGGAGAGAAGAGTAAGGGGTATAATGAGCCGGGTGCCATGAAGAATTATCTGGTTAATCAGGAAGGCGTTCCGGAAGATATTATTGTAGAAGATCCGAAAGGCTTTAATACCTATAAAAGTATTCTCCGTTGTAAGGATGTTTATAAAAAGAAAAATGTCATTATCGTCTCCCAGGGATACCACAATCTAAGGGCATTGTTTTTTGCCAGAAATAATGATATGAATGCGTTGGGATTTGATGCGCAGGATGTCACAAAACCTGAGAGCTTCTACAGAAACCAGACGAGGGAAATCCTCGCCCGTGTGATTGCTGTAGTGTATTTTATTTTGGGTGTTTCTCCGGACTAGAAAGGATATCCGAACGCTATATTAACTGTTGGTTTGAAAGGCTGGATGTTTTTGAACCTCCATCGGTCACCTTCAGGTTTATTCGGGTCATAGATCTTGTATGCAAGGTCAATTCTTGCTGTTACATAGGCAATATTTAACCTTAGTCCGAAACCACTTCCGATACCCACCTGTTTCCAGAACTTACCGAATTTAAATTCATCTCCATACCCATCATTATAATTACGAAGACTCCATGTATTTCCGATATCAGTAAATAATGCTCCTTCATACGTTTTATTGAATGGAATTCTGTATTCAATATTGGTTGTAAGCTTTAAGTTATCGGTCATATAGGTACGTACTCTCTCATCCACCTGAGAATCAGCAGGACCTAACCCTCCAAAGGCTACCCATGCCCTGATATCATTGGAACCTCCATTGAAATAAGACTTGATGATTGGCATATCCTGAGAGTTTCCGTACGGTATTCCGACCCCGATAAACTGACGTAATACCAATGTCTGGTTTCCGTTAAACTTGAAATATTTTCTTGTATCAATATCAAATTTTACAAACTGTGCATAGGGCAGTCCGAAAATAGTTCCTTGCGGACCTGTAACAATACCTCCGCCGTTATCTTTTTTATTGAATATACTTAAGATGTTACCCGCAAGCTCCACTTTTCCGTTAAAATAAAAGGCATTTGGATATTCTTTCTTTCCAATTTCACTATAAACAAAATTGTAGATCATGGAAGAAATAAGAACATCCTGCGTCTGTCTGTCTTTGTTCACCAATGTTCCGGTAAATGCGGTTAAAAGATCTCTTCCCTGTTGATTAAGACTTCCACGGTAAGCGTCATTTTCAATGATTTTTTTAGAAACCTCATCTACACTCAGCTTTCCATCTCTATAATCTTGTCCGGTTTGCGCGGTTTCTGGGTTAAACATAAAATAATTCCCGAAAACCTCATCTTTTACTCTTCCGTCATTCACAAAGTAGTCATAGTAAGCATCTTTGTTTTTTGTCAGGCTGACCTGAGTATTGAATAAAGTAAGCTTATGATATACCTGATCATTAACACTTGCCTGGTAGTTTAATCCCGTGTTAAAAATCAATCTTCCCAAACCGATATTGTTCTGTATGGATGCCCCAAGCAAAATAGATGATGTAGGCGTATATCGTTTTGGAATAAACTTATAATAATTAAAAGGAAGCAGCAGTCTGGGGAAGTTCAGCGATGCCTGAGCTGATATTTCGTATGCCGCAACTCTTTTACTGATATCTTTTGTACTTCTGATAGAACCAAATGTCCCTGAAAGGCTGGTAGAAAGGTTTTCTGCTCCTCTGAAGACATTTCGGGTGGTAAGGTCAACAGAAGGAGAGATCCCCAGATTTAAAACCTGAGAATAATTGATATCTGTCCCCACTTTAAGCTCATACTTCGGAAGGGGTTTCAGTACATATAGCACATCAACAATACTGTCGTTAGGAGAAGTCATTCCACCTTGTCTCAGAGAATCTCTTGCTTTAACGATGCTAAAGTTATTCATCGCTAAAATGTTTCTCTTGGTTACATCCAGTTTCGTTTGGTCAAAAACTTTTTTACTGTCCGGAATAATAGCCCTCCATATCGATGACAGTTTGTATTTATCATTCATCGTATGGAATCTTATTCTCCTTAAGCTGTCTTTATTTGTATTTTTAGGATAATCGCCCGGTTCATCCACAATAGCAACGTCAATATTTCCAAAAGTGGCTATCTTATAAGGAGTATCCAGAGAGTCTTTATGAATTTCCAGGGTTAAAGGAACCTGTTTTCTGCTTTTAAGAGAATCGGCCACAAAATAAACCTCATCATTGGAGGCATTGAATCTATAGAAACCAAATTCTCTCATCAGGTCGGTAATTCTGGTTACTTCTCTTTCCAGAACAGTCTGATCAAGAATCTGTCCTGATCTCACAAGGCTTCTGTTTAGGTTATAGTTGTAATATCCTTTGATTCCCTGATCCGGAATATTATAGAAATAATCCTTAATGCGTGTAGGCTCGTTATGTTTGATAGAATAATTAACAGATGCCTTTTTGGACGCGGAATCCAATGTGTGTTTAAAGTTTACATCAGCATCCCAAAATCCTCTGTAGGTAAGCCTTTTCTTAATAGACTCCGCACTTTTTTCACTTCTTGTCTGATCAAGAATTACCGGTGGTGTTCCCCAATTGTGCAGTAAACGATCGAAAAGAAGACTTTTTCCGACACTGCTTTTCATATTATATTTAAGGAATAAAGAGTCTCTCAGTTTCTGATTTCTCATCTCACCGGGATAGGTCATATATTCATTAAGTATTGTATCGTATTTCGTATCCGCCATATTGTAGAGCAGTAAACTCAATGGCATGAAAAGAAATTGCTTCTTGTTAGGCTTTTGCTGAATGTAATCTTTCAGTTCTTCATCGAAAAATTCTCTCTTATCCTGGAACTCTAAACTGTTCTTGGTAAGCAGATATTCGCCTTCCGGAACTTTTTTTGTTGTACTACAAGCATAAAGGAGACCAACAAATGTTGCAAATGAGATAATTTTATAATATTTTTGAGGAGAATTCTTATAATGCTTACAGCTCATACAATAAAAGTTTTACAATCTTTAGATAAAAAGAAGTTCAGACAAAAATACAATTTGTTTTTGGTTGAAGGTAATAAAATCATTTGTGAACTTTTTAATTCTAACATTAAAGTTAAAGAAATATTGTCAACCGATCCACAAAAATTGGACCGTACTGATACTCTTGTGACCCATATCTCTGAAAATGAATTAAAAAAAATTAGTTTTCTTAAAACACCAAAAGATTCTGTAGCGGTATGTTATCTTGCCGAGGAAGAAAAATGGGAAGATAAGAAGATACAGCTGGTTTTGGATGGAATACAGGATCCCGGAAATTTAGGAACGATTATACGTCTGGCAGACTGGTTCGGAATTGAACAGATTATTTGTAGTGAAGATACGGTAGATGTATACAATCCGAAAGTAATTCAGGCGACAATGGGTTCTTTTACCAGAGTGAATGTGGTTTATACTGATCTTGTGGAATATCTTTCTTCAACAGAAAATGTAAACATAGGAACAGATATGGAAGGGGAGAACATCTATACTTTTGAGAAACCGGAAAAGATGAATCTTATTTTGGGGAATGAAGGAAACGGAATGAGACCGGAAACGGAAAAACTGTTACAAAAAAGTATAAGCATTCCGAGGTTTGGAAAATCCCAGTCTACAGAAAGCCTGAATGTATCTATGGCGGCCGGGATTATTTTAGGGCAGTTATTTTCAAAATAAGAAGCTAGAAACTAGAGGTTAGAATTGAGTATAAACTACTGATGAGTATACGCTAACTTCTAGTTTCTAGCCTCTAACATTTATATAAGTTGTTCCATACTTGAAACACTTTTGTTTTTCTGATAGACCTCCATTTTTTTTCTGACATATTTCAGCGCAATAGGAGCAAGGTAGATCAATGCTGCGCCAATCAGTTTTTTCTTCCAGTTGGAGCTTTTCATATTCTTTTTGGCATAGTTTCCTACGATCGCAGTAACACCAAGCTTAACAAGGCTGTCTGTAATATTTCCCCCCTTGAAAGCAGAGCTGGCAATTCCTACAGCCGTATTTTTATTAATCAGTAAATCTTTTACCTCTGAGGTAAGTTGTTTCGCAATGACATCCTTTCTCAGAACTACTTTTTCATCACCGTCTTCATCTACTTTTTCCTGAAGATACTGGTCACTTAAGCCATTGGTAAATGCACTTAGGCTTTCCTTCGTGTTTTTGAAGGTAAGAAGATTCTCCAGATCACTTATTTCACCTTGAAGCAGTTTTTTCTTTCTTCTTAATTCTTCTATGCTCTCGTATTTTCTGCCCATAGTTTAATGATTTAAAAATTTAATAACCTGATCTGCAACAGTGTTGACAATTTTACCTTTGAAGGCAATAACGAATGCCATTACCAACGCATAAAATCCAGCAACAATTAAGAATCCATATGAGTAATTATCCAGTGCTTTTCCAATAAGGAAAGCAATTCCAAAATTGAAAAGGATAATAAAAAAAGCAAAAGCAACAAGTAATACTACAAAGTAAGTAATGAGCCCAGCAGAAAGAGACGACTTTTCAGTCGCTTCAATTTTCAGAAGATCTATTCTCTTGGAGGCGTATTCTTTAATAGTTTCTATCATTGTTTTTTTTTAAAGTTACAAAAAAAGGAACTTTCGCACAAAAGTTCCTTTCCGTAATTTACTTAAAAAGATAAATTACTTATTTTATTTTTTCAGATCATTCAGTTCCGCTTCTACATCTTTTGCCAAATCTGCAGTTTTGGAAACAATCTGATCTTTGTATTTATCATATCCGTCTTTCACAGTATGTGCTACGCTGTTTGCAGTTTCTTTGAAAGTAGAAGAAATATTGCTGTACTGGTCTTTCATTTTTTCAGAAACCTCTCCGTATTTATCTTTAGCCTGATCTTTAAGATCATTTGCTTTATTTTTAATTTTTTTTCTGGTTTCTTTACCTTCTTCCGGTGCGTATAACATTCCTAAGATTACACCTGCCGCAGCACCTGCAAGAAGTCCTGCCAATATACCTGCTGTATTATTTCCTTTTCTAGACATTTTAAGTTTTTTAATAATTAATAATAGATTAGTTTTTACAGTAATAAAACTTGCAATTTGTATACCAAAGGAGGCCTGATGCCTATTAAAAATTGTTAAATCTTTTCGATGTGAGATAAAATAAGTTCTATGGTTTCTTCTTTGGTTAATTCAGAATTGTCAATCACGATAGCATCGTCAGCCTGCTTTAATGGGGCTATTTCACGCTCACTGTCGATCTTGTCGCGTTCTATAAGGTTTTGCTTTACCTGTTCTTTATCGGCTTCTATTCCCAGGCCTTTCAGTTCTAAAAACCTTCTGTTGGTTCTTTCATCAATACTGGCAGTCAGGAAGAATTTATAGTCCGCATTTGGCAGAACTACTGTCCCAATGTCACGTCCGTCCATAATTACGCCGCCTTTCTCTGCCAAAGTGCGCTGTGACTGCAGCAAAAAGTCTCTTACTTCTTTCTGTTTGGCAACAAGGCTTACGTGGTCAGATACGATATTAGTACGGATTTCTTTAGAGATATCTGTGTCATTCAGGAAAAGAATAAGGGTTCCGTTGTTGTTTTTAAATTCAAGTCTGATCTGATCAAAAGAAGAAAATAATGTATTCAGATCAATTTCACCATTTTCATTCAGACAGCGCTGCAGAGCGTACCAGGTAACTCCTCTGTAAAGTGCTCCTGTATCCATATGAATAAGTCCCAATTTATCAGCAATGATTTTAGAGATAGAACTTTTTCCGGTAGACGAGTACCCATCGATAGCAATTACAGGTTTTTTCATACTGCAAATTTCAAGATTTTTTTTAAAAAATCAAGAGGAAGTAAGAAATTTTCGGAATAATTAAAAAAATCAGTTGAAAAGATTACTCTCCTCTGTGGCTGGAAAGATCCATGGAAATTCCTATCTGGTTGACATTTGAAGAGTTGTGATACCTTACGTGGGCATAATCAATACGGAATCTGGAAATTTTAATTCCAAATCCTGCAGAAAGTCCTGAAAAGTTTCTCTGATCTGCAACAGCCAGCTCATTTCCTCTTTTCACATTATAACCCAATCGGATATTGAAGTTCTTTTCCGGAAACAATTCTGCTCCCAATGAAAAGTGGTCTGCAATTTTTCTTCCGGTTTTTACTTCCTGTCCATCCAGATTATATTCTGAAGAAATATCAAATTTCTGAAGATCATGTGCTGTAATGGTGATTGCAAGAGGGAAGTTCTTGATAATTTTGGTATATCCCAGATCAACTCTGAACGGAAGGTTTTCTCTTGTTCCGTTGAATGATTTCAGCTGGAAACCAAAGTTTCTCATCACCAGGGAAAGTACTTCTTTGGTCTTTTTATTATGATAGGTAACTCCCGCTGTTCCTGAGATGGCGGAAGAAGTATAGTTGTCAATTTTTGAGGTAACGAAATTAAGACCTCCACCAATCGTCCAGTCTTCTTCAAACTGGTAAGCATAGCCTGCGCCAATGGCTACATCTGAAGCTTTGAATTCTCCGTTTTCGAAACCGCTTTCGTCAGTCCTCGGAATACTTCCATAGCTCATATACCTAGCATTGATGGTAGCCATGTGGCCATTCTCAAAGTCTTTGGCATAAGCGATAGTTCCGTATTTCGAATCGGCAAGGTAAGCCGTTGCGTTTACAGAAAGCTGTTTATCAGAATCTTTGTTTAACAGGGCAGGGTTTGCAATAGCAAAGGAAACATCATAATCTCTTATCGAAATTGCATCGCCACCCAAAGCAGCCTGTCTTGCAGATACAGGCACATTTAAGAACGGATAAACATTTGTTCCTGTTTGCGCATAAGAAACAATTCCTGATAGAAATAATGAAAAAATGATAATTTTCTTCAACTCAATTTATAATTAATGCAAAAATAATCCTTTTTCGTACTTTTCAAAATATTTCTTACATTATTTCTATTTAAATATTTTTCTTTTATCAATATTTTTAATGATTATATTTGCAAAATCAAATTCTGGGGAAACCAGTACTAATAAAAAGTTACTAAAAATAAAAGATGAAATATAAAAGAATCCTTCTGAAACTAAGCGGTGAGGCATTAATGGGGAACAGACAATACGGTATTGACAACGACAGACTGCAGGAATATGCTGCTGAGATCAAAAAAGTAGTTGATAAAGGATGTGAAGTTGCCATCGTAATTGGAGGAGGAAATATTTTCCGTGGTGTAGCAGGAGCTGCCAAAGGAATGGACAGAGTGCAGGGAGACTATATGGGAATGCTGGCAACTGTTATCAATGGGATGGCCTTGCAGGGAGCATTGGAAGATGCAGGAATCAAGACCAGACTTCAGTCTGCTATCGAAATGGATAAAGTGGCTGAACCTTTCATCAAAAGAAGAGCTGTAAGACACCTTGAAAAAGGTAGAGTAGTAATCTTCGGAGCGGGAACAGGAAACCCTTATTTTACTACAGATACCGCTGCTACATTAAGAGCCATCGAAATTGGAGCTGATGTCATTCTGAAAGGAACAAGAGTAGACGGAATCTATGACAGTGATCCTGAAAAGAATGTTAATGCAGTAAAATACAATTCATTATCGTTTGATGAAGTATTCGAGAAAAATCTTAAAGTAATGGATATGACTGCATTTACTTTAAGCCACGAAAATAAGTTGCCAATCATTGTATTCGATATGAATAAGGATGGAAATTTAGAAAAAATCGTAGACGGAGAAAATGTAGGTACTTTGGTTGATTTATAATCAATGTAACCCCTGAAAATATAAAAACACCTGTTGCAATAGTTATTGTGACAGGTGTTTTCTTTTTAACACTAATCTTAATTATTTATCCACACTGGCATTTTGCGTGGCATTTTCTTTTTCAACCAAAACATAACGGGAAGAAATCCACCCAATGATCTGATCTATTATTTTAAGAATCATCTCCAATTCTGTAACAGCAGTTACTCCCGGTACCAGTTTCAGATCTGGTTTTGGTAATGGCTGTGTTAAAATAAGACCATTCACTTGTGGATTAGACCCTTCCGCAGGAATACCATTATACATTCCCACATGCTGTACGGATAGCTGAAGCATATAGTCTTGCAAAGACTCAGGCGGTGTTTTGATGCTAATCGAGGAGGCACTTGAGTGTTGAAGTTGCCCCGGAAGCGATTGGTTCTGTATTCTTGTATAGCTGGCTCCTGAATTTGAAGAATCACTAATTGCCATCTTTTGTAAAGCGTTTAATAAAGCAGCCGTCATATAAGTAGGGGCCTGGCCATAAATAGTTGCGATTTTTGCCAGTTCCGATACCGGCCATGCATGAGGCACTACATCCAGATCATTCCAGTGCATGGTATTCCAGCTTTGGTAGGTGCCTGTCTGTTGCTGCCACCCTGAAGGCAATGGCGGGAATTTACTGTTGAACAGATTGGCAAATGCAGCCTCACCGGGAGTTGGTCCGGCAGTAGGATATACAAGCGTTACCCCGAAAGCATCCAGATCTTTATTCTCTTTCAGATAAAGGGCAAGGGTAGGAGATAATGCTCCGGCAAGGCTATGTCCACAAAATATAATGGCTGTATTCGGGTCAGGATTTAAGCTGGCAATAAACTGTTGCAGTGTGGTATTAGGTGAAGCGGCAGATTGAGGACTTGTAAGCCCCAGCAGTATACCTATTCCAGTAGCAGTTCCTTTTGAAATATATGGATCTGTACCATTATAAGGTGACGGAGCGAAATTGGAAGGGTTATAAGTGGTCCAGTTGACCACTTCTGAAACTGAAAAATCTTCTGTTTCCCAATCGTAAAGTGATGAAGGATTGGTAGCAGCAATAGCTACAACATAAGTAGGCAATGTAGGTCCTCCGGGAAATGCGACAGCATTAGACTTAACGACATATAATGCATTATCTGCAACTCCGGTAGGAACTCCCTTTTCATTTTTCTCTTCGATCAGGGCTGGCCCCCAGACCAAATCCCAGCTTCCTAATTCCGATACGGCTGAAGGATTAGCTATGGAAGGTGTTTTCTGATCCATTATTTTAACCGGAGGAACATTGTTAAAATAATAGGATAAATCATACTGAAGCTGTTGCTGCAGCTGGATACCAAAACCGTTGTAGCCTCCGGCACGGTTGGCAAGACCTGCCATACCGAAAACTTGTTGATAGGCATCTAATGATGGATTTGTCATGATGTGATGGGTTTAAATTAGTTTTAAATTTTTAGTTCATAAGAAAATGTCTTCTTTGAGACTTTCTGTTTGCCTTCCAGATATTATACTCAAATACCTGCTAATGTTCTGTTTAAAAGACATAGTAAAGGAAGCTAGAAAAAATGAAATCACACTAAGTAGAAATAACCAAAATATTCGGTAGGTGTTTGTACCCGAAGTTTTTGCTTTTGTTGAGTTTTTAGGTAAAAACAAATTTCTTGTTTCAAAGAAAAGGCAAGTACACAAAATCATGTTGGAAATAGCTATTATTCGAAAACAATCATTATTTTTGCAGCACTGAATAGTAAAAAATAATTTAAAACAGTAAGAAAACCCTGATGTTTACAGTGTTTTTGGATTTAATTAGTTGATATTCAGTTGAATTAATAGATGTGTAATTTATCAAACTTTAATATAATAATGGAAGAATTAGATCTTATATTAGAATCTGTAAAACAAGACATGGATGCAGCGGTAAAGCACCTGGATCACGCATTTCAAAGAATTAGAGCAGGACGTGCTTCTACATCAATGGTTCAGGATGTAATGGTAGAATACTATGGAGCAATGACTCCTATCAACCAGGTTGCGAATGTTTCTGTTCCGGATGCAATGACAATCTCTATTCAACCTTGGGACAGAACTGCAATCAATGCGATTGAAAAAGCGATCATCAACTCAAACTTAGGTTTTGCACCTTCTAACAATGGAGAAAACATTATCCTTAATGTTCCGCCTTTAACTGAGGAAAGAAGAAAGGAACTTGCAAAGCAGGCTAAAGTAGAATCTGAGAACACTAAAGTAACGGTAAGAAACGCAAGACAGGATGGTTTGAAAGAACTTAAAAAGCTGGATGGAGTTTCTGAAGATGTATTGAAAGGAGTAGAAGAAGAAATTCAGACTTACACTGATAAATACGTTAAGCTTTGCGAAGAGCATCTTAAGACAAAAGAAGCTGAAATTATGAAAGTATAATTTCCAGCTGTTGAAAATACTAAAGAGGTTTCCAATGGGAGACCTCTTTTTTTGTTTTTTTGCTATTTTATTTAACTTTTTATAATGCAATGCATTCTTATTCCATACTATATTGTGAAGTATTTACGTTCATTCATTATATTTAATAAAATTATTCCTGGTGTCTAATTAAAAAAACAGGAGACGAATACTAAAATGATGACAAAAATTATCGGGGTAGGAAATTATATCCCATCGGAAACAATAACTAATTTATTTTTTGATAACCATGTTTTTCTTAATGAAGAAGGGATATTGTTAAAAGAGGATAATGCCTCCATTACGGATAAGCTAAAAAAGATTACAGGCATTGAAGAAAGAAGATATGCGCACAGTACACAGGTCACCTCAGATCTGGGATTGATTGCAGCGCGTTCAGCAATAGAAAATGCAGGAATAGATCCTGAAACATTAGACTATATTATATTTGCCCATAATTTCGGGGATGTTCGTTTCGGAACAGTTCAGTCGGATATGGTGCCCAGCCTTGCCGCCAGGGTAAAACATTTATTAGGAATCAGAAATAATTTCTGTGTTGCCTATGATGTTGTTTTTGGATGTCCGGGATGGATTGAAGGGGTAATACAGGCTCATGCATTTATTAAGTCCGGTATAGCGAAACGATGTTTGGTGATTGGAGCAGAAACCCTTTCCCGTGTGGCGGATATTCATGACAGAGATAGTATGATCTATGCTGACGGCGCAGGAGCAGCGGTTCTGGAAGTGAATCAGAATGATGATTCCGGGATTAAAGCTCATTTATCAGCTTCTTATACATTGGAAGAAAAAGATTATCTGTATTTTGGAAAATCTTATAACAATGAGAGATGTCCGGATACCCGATACATTAAAATGGATGGCCGAAAAATATATGAATTTGCCCTTGTCAATGTTCCCGATGCCATGAAAAAATGTCTTGACAACAGTGGATATTCTATTGATCAGTTAAATAAGATTATTATTCATCAGGCGAACGAAAAAATGGATGAAGCCATCGTGAGCAGGTTCTATCAATTGTATGGAAAACCGGTTCCGGAAAACATTATGCCTATGGTTATTCATAAACTGGGAAACAGCAGCGTGGCTACTATTCCTTCTTTGCTGACAATGATTCTGAAGGATGAGCTGGAACATCATCAAATCAGCAAAAATGATGTGGTTTTATTTGCTTCTGTAGGAGCAGGAATGAATATTAATGCTTTTGTTTATCAGTTTTAAAATATAAAAAAGAGATTGGCTCAAAGGTCAATCTCTTTTGTTTTTATAAACATTGTATGGAGCCTTTCTGGTCTTTATGTTTTAATAGAGATAGGTAGCTCTTAAGGATTTCATCCACACTACACTGAATTTCTTTTCCCGGAATAGTATCAGGAGCTGTTTTTTCTTTCTGATCGGATTTTATGCTGTATTTCTTTTCAAGACATTTCAGCGGCTGATTATTCTGAAGGTAGATACGGGTTTCTGTAATGTCATCTTTGGTCACTGGTTTTTCGGGAGTGCCGCCATCAAAACTCCACACGGTCTCTTGTCTGAAAATAAAAAATGGCTTTCCATCTTTAATAAAATACTTTTCAGATCCGGAAAAATGACTGTGTTCTGCATAAAAATGTTCTATCACTTTAATTCCATCCTTGTCAGAATAGAAAGTAACTTCCCCTGAAGGTTCGTCATTACAATCATAATTGAATTTTGAAGAACTCAGCTTTTTAGTTTCCAACTGAGCCTGAAGGGCAGCATATTCTTTTTTGATCTCAGCAATAGGGTCTTCTTCAGTGCTGCTCTGCATTGAATCCTTTTTTATGACAAGACTATCCCTGGAAACGGATTCTTTATAAGAAGTTTTCTCTTTTTCATTTTTACAGGAAACAATAAGAAGCAGACCTGCTGCCAGAAATAAGGTTTTCATATGATAGATACTTTGATGGCTGATAAAAATACAAAAAAATTAAAAGCATGAATTATCAATATAAAATCGTATAAAAAAGCTCCGGAATTTCTCCGGAGCTTTCTTTTATTTCAATATCAGATTTATTGGTATCTCTGATGTTCTTTACTTTTTGTAAACCTTTTCGTAATCGGTTTGAATAATGCTTTGTATTTCTCTGCATCAAATAACTGTGAATCTGTAAGGGCTTTATACGTCATCCAGACTCCAAAAGGCAGAAGGATCAGGTTGGGAAGCCACGCCGCAAGATAAGGGTTCATTTTCCCGCTCCAGGACATATTTTCCACCCCAACATTCATGACATAAAAGACAATGAAAATAACAATGGCGATGATGACCGGAAGTCCCATTCCTCCTTTTCTGATAATGGAACCTAAACTTGCCCCAATCAGGAAAAAGATAATACAGGTTACGGAATAGGCCACAATTCTCTGCTGGTAAATCACCACTTTACTGAAGTACTTCACATTGGAACTGTATTCATTCTTTTTAGATTCCAGTGTTGATTTCAGATTATCAAGCCTGCTGTAGGAATTGTAAATAATTTCCAGCTTTTTTTCTCCTTTCACGGTATCCAGTTTGATCTGGGTTTTGGGCGCTACTTTATGCTTGTTGCCCTTATCCATATAGGTAATGACAGAATTGGTCTGGTTAAGAACTTCCGCCCCGATATTATCAAAGAACTGTTTGTTATCTTTCTTGTTTTTGGCAATCGTTCCGTCAAGCTGGTTATAGGTCTGGAAACGATAGTCATCCGTAATCTGTTCTTTTTCGATGGCTTTATTGATGATTTCACTGATGTCAAAGTGAGAAACCAATGTATCAAATTTAATGGCTTGATCAGGCTGTTTTAGTCTTACATTATCACCTTTTCCGGCAAAAGCATCTTCAAAAACATATCCGTTATAAAGGACAAGCTTTAGGAAGTTCTTGTTGGCAGCCGGAACAAATTTTCCTTTTTCTGCTACCACAGATTGCTGATTTTCGTAAGCGTTTGCTTTCTTATGCACAAAAACACCTTCAATATTCTCTCCGTTTTCTCCGTATATTTTGTCAAACTTCACCATATACCCGGGAATCTGATCAATAAACTGTCCGGGAGTAAAGTTGATGGCCGGTTTTGTCTGGGCAATATTGAAAAGCATGTTTTTTGCCTTTTTCTGAAAATCCGGGATAATATTATTGGAGAAGAAAAACAACATGATGGCAAGTGCCGTTGAAATTCCAAGAAGGGGAATCATTACTCGGGTCAGAGGAATTCCCGCGGCTTTCATTGCTGCAAGCTCATAACGTTCTCCAAATTCACCGAATGACATAATGCTCGCCAGAAGGATCGTAAGGGGAAGAACCATACTGATTACGTTTACCCCCAGATAAAAGAGTAGTTTAAGGATTTGCCAGTAGCTTAATCCTTTTCCCATAAATTGTCCTAACTGAACCCAGATAATGTTTACAATAAAAATGAAAAACAATACGCTGAATATAAAGAAAAACGGTCCAAAGAAGGTTTTTATGATATATCGGTCTAGTATTTTTAACATGCGCCAAAATTAATCAAAAAGCCACAAAGTTTACTTGTGGCTTTTTATATTTTGTTATTTTTTTAACTTAAAAAGGAAATTTGCGTGGTTGCGAATTCACTTTCAGCTTTTTAAAGTTCTGTAATGATGTAGTTTTTGAACTTATTTTTGTCGAAAACAAACATATTAGGATCCAACTCCTGGTTTTCTTTGTATTCTTTAATAGCGATTACCGCAACATCTTTGTTGTTGCCATGCTGCTCAAGTTTTACCATTTGTTTTTTCGCAGAGTCTACAAAAAGGTATACATACTTTATTCCGTTTGCTTTTACCGGAGTCAGTTTAATAAAATCGGAATTAACCCCATTGACCATTTTCTTACCGTTGTAGGTTACATTATAATCGTTTCTATAGGTCGTCAGGTAGTTGATAGGGGAGAACATGGTGCTGTTTCCGTTAGGTTTTGCAATGGTTACTTCCATATCATCCGCGTTGATATTATAAATTTTGTTTCCGTCGAAGATCTGTTCTGTATCCATGATCTTCAGTTTGTATTTTTCTCCGGCAACATAATAAATACCAGGTTCTGTTTTTGCCACCTGCCCGTTAAGACCGCTTCCAAAAGAAAATTTGAAGTAAGAATTCTTTTTAGAATTGTAGTTGGCTGTAATATCATCCAATATCTTTTTAGCTTTAGCATCAATCTTCTGAGCGTTCGCCATACCTACTGCACTTACAACAAAACTTCCTAATATAACTTTTGAAATAATATTTTTCATTTTTTTATTTAATAATCTTTAGACATTTTTAATTTTGAAAGGTTAAATCATTCAATTTTTTCCTTTAACTACGCAGATCTTCCAAAAACTGTTCCAAAGAATGCAAGTCACTGATCAGAACCTCTCTTGCCTTAGCTCCGTTGAAACCGCCTACAATACCACTTGCTTCAAGCTGATCCATAATTCTTCCGGCTCTGTTATATCCCAGTTTCAATTGTCTCTGAAGCATCGATGTAGATCCCTGCTGTGTAGAAACGATGATCCTTGCTGCTTCTTCAAATAAAGCATCCTTTTCGTTCGGGTCAAAAGTACCTACTGTACTTGTAGAGTCTTCAGAAACATATTCAGGAAGCAATAACGCTGAAGCATAGCCTTTCTGCTCTCCGATAAATTCTGCCAGTCTTTCCACTTCCGGAGTATCTACGAAAGCACACTGAAGTCTTAAGATCTCGTTTCCGTTGAAATAAAGCATATCCCCTTTACCAATCAGCTGATCTGCACCTGGCGAATCTAGAATGGTTCTGGAGTCTACACTGGAAATTACCCTGAAGGCAGCTCTCGCCGGGAAGTTGGCCTTGATCATACCCGTAATTACGTTCACGGATGGTCTTTGTGTGGCAACAATAAGGTGAATCCCTACGGCTCTTGCAAGCTGAGCAAGTCTGGCAATGGGTAATTCAACTTCTTTTCCTGCGGTCATGATCAAATCTGCAAACTCATCTACTACCAATACAATATAAGGTAAGTAACGGTGACCGTTTTCAGGATTTAATTTTCTCTCGGTAAATTTCTTATTGTATTCTTTTAAGTTTTTACAGAAAGCATTTTTAAGAAGATCATATCGTGTATCCATTTCAATACAAAGAGAGTTCAGTGTATTGATTACTTTATTGGTATCCGTAATGATTGCTTCTTCAGCATCCGGTAATTTTGCCAGATAGTGTCTTTCAATTTTTGAGTATAATGAAAGTTCCACTTTCTTAGGATCTACCATGACGAACTTCAGTTCGCTTGGGTGTTTTTTGTAAAGAAGAGAAGTAAGAATTGCATTAATACCAACAGATTTACCCTGACCTGTAGCTCCCGCCATCAATAAGTGAGGCATTTTTGAAAGGTCAGCCATGAAGATTTCGTTGGAAATAGTCTTTCCGAAAACTACCGGAAGATCCATATCCGTATTCTGGAATTTCTGAGAAGCAATCACAGAACGCATGGAAACCATGGTAGGATTTTTTCTTGGCACTTCAATACCAATAGTTCCTTTTCCAGGCATTGGAGCAATAATTCTGATCCCTAATGCAGAAAGGTTCAGTGCGATATCATCCTGTAGTTTTTTAATGGCTGCTACTCTGATTCCTGCTTCAGGAACAATTTCGTACAGCGTAACAGTAGGACCAATTGTTGCCTTGATCTCTGCAATTCCAACGTTGAAATTCTTAAGAAGTCCAACAATCTTATTTTTATTTTCTTCTAATTCTTCCTTATTGATAGAAATTTCTTCATTTCCATAATCTTTCAGTAATTCTACAGGCGGCATCTGGAAATTGGGCAGATCAAGCTTATGGTCATACAATCCGTGCTTTTCTACAAGTTCCTGAGACTTTTTATCAGAATCGTCCAAAACATCAATCACCTGGGCTACTTCTACATTGAATTTAATGTTTTCCTGTGCAGGTGTGGGAGTTGCCACTGGAGACGGAGCAGAGGGTCTGATGTCAAATGCTTCCTCCGGACTGGAAACCGGAACAATGGGTTTTGCAGAAAGGTTTAAACTTACCGGTTGAGAAACATCCCTCGGTTCTGCTTCAAAAGAAGTATGGTTGGGAGTAGTAATCGTTTCTATCTCACTTGAAACCGGAACTTCAGGAAATCCTTTCGGAGTGCTTACCGGTTCTGGTTCTTTCATTGTATTAATCGGATTATTGGGAGAGTGGTTTGTAACATCAGTTACTGTAACTCTGGATGCCGTTTCCTCTGCTGTTTCCTCTGCTTCTTCTTTCAATTCCTCATCGGCCTCGAAATCATCATTAGAGTCCGGCATCATAGATTTTACTTTTCCAATAGTATTTTCATTGATCTTATCCAGTTTTGCTTTGATAGAACTTGGACGAAGATTAAATTCAAGAATAAAATATAAAAGGATACTGGCCACGAGAACGGTCCACAAACCTACCGTTCCGATAATAGAGTTAAGGTAATCCATGATCTGATATCCGTACACACCTCCTAAAACCCCTTGTCCTTTAGTAAGTGCTCCCATAAAGATAGGAAGCCAGCAGATAAAAAATAAAGAATGACCAATAGTTTTCCAGGGCTTAAAGATCTTCTTTTTCAGGATCAGTGTACCCACAACAAGAAGTAAAAAAGCGATGATAAATGAAGCAATCCCAATACTTTCAAAAATAAAAATATTCCCAAGCCAATCACCTACCTTGCCAAAGATATTTGAAGATTTTATACTCTTGTCAAGCATCGTTCCAGCCTGGCTTTGATCTGCCTTCCAGTTCATCAGATAAGAGACGAATGAGAATGCAAGAACAGCCGATAAAAGTATAAAAGTAAGCCCGAAAAAAATACGTGGCTTAGATAAGATTCTGCCTTTTTCAGGCGATTCAGTCGGTTTTTTTTGTGTCTTTTTATCCATAATATCAATGTCGCAAATTTAATGTTTTATTCAACACTAAATGAATCTTTTTTATCCAAAAAACATTTTGGTAATCCCGCTTTTATAAAGGTTATTTAAATTTTTCCCCTTAAAAATATTTTCTTTTACAGTACAATAAAATAAGGCTATTTTTTTTGCTTATCCAAATCTGATACCGTTAAATTATATTAACGGATTAATATTTATATTCTTTAAAAAAGATAATAAAATTTCTTATTTAAATTGATGTAAATGAAAAAAAGTAGCAATATTCAAAATTTGATGGATATTATAATATATCAGTGGTGTTTTTTTGAACTAGTTCAAAGGTCAGGAGGAGAAGCCTGTGTAATTTTGACCTATAAAATTTGAGACATGAAAAATACATTCAAAACTATTCTGACTCTAGGTCTGATAATAATTTCACTGATTACAATGAACGCACAAAAACAAAAAATGGAAAACACAGCACTATTAATTATCGATGTACAAAACGATTATTTCCCGGGAGGAAAAATGATGTTGGAAAATGCCGAACAGGCTGGAGAAAACACCCGGAAAGTTTTAGAGTATTTCAGGAAAAATAATCTTCCTGTTATTCATATTCAGCATATTTCTACCAATGATGGAGCTACTTTTTTTCTTCCGGATACGGAGGGTGCTAAAATCAATCCTAGGGTTTTACCTCGCGAAGATGAAAAAATAATTATTAAACATTTCCCCAACAGCTTCAGAGAAACGGATCTGATGGATTATCTTCGGTCAAAGGAAATCAAAAATCTGGTGATCACAGGGATGATGACGGATGTTTGTGTAGAGGCAACTACCAGAGCTGCTTTTGATTTTGGGTTTACGAATACAATTATCGGAGATGCAACAGCAACCAGAAACCGGGAGTTGAATGGGGAAGTGGTGAAGGCGGCAGAAGTACAAAGGGCTACTTTGGCCGGAATATCTGCTCTTGGAAATCTTTATGCACGGGTCATAAATACTCATGAACTTTTAAAATAAGCTATCGGGGAAATGGAAAGGCACAAAGATTTTTTGATAATCTTATAGGTAATCATTTGAAAAATCAGCTCAATCTGTGAGAAAATAAAATATTAAAAACGCAAAGACGCAAAGATTTTTTTTGAAATATAAGCGGTTTTTAGGTCGCAAAGATTTTATCTCCGATAAAATTTAAAACAGTTCAACTTGCTGAAAATCTTCGATTTTCTTGCGCCTAAAAGATAATTACAATGTATTATGAGCTTTTTGCGCCTTTGCGTTTACCCAATAAAAATTGGAGCTCTACTGCTTAGTACAACAATAACTTAACATAACTTAATTTTATAAAGGTGTCAATAATTTTGATACCTTTATTTGACTTAAACAAAATAATGTCCGATTTACTTCTTAAAAATATCAGTCAATATATCAACCTTTCGGAAGAGGATTTTAAACAGTTTGTAAAGCCATTTGAATACAAAAAGTTTAAAAAGAAAGAAGTTGTTCTCAAAGAAGGAGATTGCTGCCTCTTCGAAGGATTTGTTCTGAATGGTTGTTTCAAAATCTATTACCTGAATGAAAAAGGATTTGAGCAGACTTTATATTTTGCTGTGGAAGGCTGGTGGATTACCGATATAGACAGCCTTATCAATAATGTTCCGAGCATTTTGAATATTGAAGCCCTGGAAGACAGTGAAGTTTTGATGATTGCTAAAAAAGATAAAGAATATCTGTACGAAACAATGCCACAGATAGAAAAGCTTTTCAGGATCATGAATCAAAAATCTTCGGTAGCCCTGCAAAGAAGAATTCTTTCATTAACTGGCAAAACAGCAGATAAACGGTATCTTGAATTCCTTGAAAAATATCCGGGACTCGAACAGAAGCTTACCCAGCAGCAGGTTGCTTCTTATCTGGGAATTACTCATGAATTTTTAAGCAAAATCAGAAAAAAAGTACCAGTGTAGAAATTGTTTTATTGTCTTTTCTTTTTCTGAAAAACACAATTGACATTTGTTGTTTGATAATCAGATGATTAGTCGTTATTGTTCTATTTTTGAATAGAAGTCTTCAATCATTGAGATAGGTATTATAAATCTGTATTCAGTTGATTTCCGGAATTGAATTTTTCCCAATGTTTTCAGGCTTATTAAGAATGTTTCAAAATAAGCAAAACCGAGGCCAAAGTGATAAAAAACAGCTTTTTTTAAGCTCTTTGTAGTTTATCATGCTTATTTTTGCATGTCAAGTACAATAAATCATGAAGAAGCTCCAAGATATTCTTATCTCAACCAGGACAATGGCTGTATTGTTGCTGGTGTACGCATTCGCGATGGCTTATGCAACGTTCTTAGAAAACGACTACGGAACTCCTACAGCAAAAGCATTAATTTATGAGGCTAAATGGTTCGAACTGATCATGGTCTTACTGATTCTCAATTTCATAGGAAATATCGGAAGATACAGGTTGTGGAAGAAAGATAAGTGGCCGGTTCTTGTTTTCCACCTTGCCTTTATTTTTATTTTTATCGGTGGTGCCATCACCAGATATATCAGTTTTGAAGGACAAATGCACATCAGAGAAGGTGAAACATCCAACGAAATCGTAACCGATAAAAATTTCTTTAAAATTCAGATCGAAGAAAAAGGTGATGTGCTGAACTATCAGGATGTTCCTTATCTGATGTCTCCGTTACACAAAGATTTCAATGCAACCTATGACTTCCACGGAAAAGAAGTGAAAGTGTCTGCAAAGGAATACATTCAAAGAAAAAAAGACAGCCTTGTCGCTGAGCCAAACGGTGCTGAGTATCTTCATTTGGTTTCTACCGGAAATACAGGAAGACAAAATATTTACATCAAACCGGGGGAAACAAAATCCATCAACGGAACTTTGGTGACATTCAACAGAGCGATTGAAGGCGCAGTGGAATTCAAAAACGAAGGAGGAAAATTATTCATTAAAACTCCTGTTGATGCAAGCTATATGACCATGGCGACTCAGGCTACAGGAAGTACAGCGAAAGATCAATTCCAGCCTTTGGCACTAAGAAGTTTATATACGATCAACGAACTGAAACTGGTAGTTCCTGAAGGTCTTAAAAAAGGAAGACTGATGGCTATTGAAGGGGACAGAAAGAAAGATGCTAATGTTCCGGATATGCTTCAGATTGAGCTTCAGGGACCAAAAACAAAACAAATTGTAGACCTTTCTGTTGAAAAAGGAAACCCAAATGCTTACAAGCAGGTGACTATGGATGGATTAAACATTATGGTAGGTTTCGGACCAAAAGTATACAACACACCTTTCGCTCTGAAATTAGATGATTTCGTAATGGAAACTTATCCTGGAAGTTCATCTCCAAGTGCTTATGAAAGCCATGTGAAAATCATTGATGAAGGTAAAGAAACTCCTTATAAAATTTATATGAACCACGTTCTTAACCATAAAGGTTACCGTTTCTTCCAGTCGAGTTTTGATCCGGACAGAATGGGAACTGTTCTTTCTGTAAACCACGATTACTGGGGAACTCTGATTTCCTATATCGGATACGGACTTTTATTCTTAGGAATGTTTGTGATCTTCTTCTGGAAAGGAACTCACTTCTGGAAACTGAATAAAATGCTGACTGATGTTAACAAAAAGAAAGCAGCAGCAGTACTTTTACTATTCTTAAGTTTAGGGTTAAATGCTCAAAAAATTGAAACTCATGGAACAACTGATGGAAGCAGAGAACACATTCATGTAGAAGGAGACAACCATTCTCATGCTCCAGCTCCGTCTGCCCAGCCGCTTGACGGTGCTGCTCCAAAGCAGAACTCTTTGGCAACGCCAATGGGTAAAATGAGATCTATTTCTCCGGATGAGATCATTGCAAGAAACAAAATCAGCAAAGAGCATGCGGATAAATTCGGATACCTTCTGGTACAAAGTTTTGAAGGAAGAATTGTTCCTATCAACACAGAAGCATTAGATGTTTTAAGAAAATTATACAAAAAAGACGAATTCAAAGGAACAGACGGAAAGTCTCTTACAGCTAACCAGTGGTTCCTTTCTATCAATACAGACACACCAAGCTGGACGATGGTTCCTATGATCAAAGTGGGACCTAAAGGTGGTGATGAACTGAAAAATAAAACCAAAGCAAACGAAGACGGGTATACTTCATTAATGAACCTTTTCCCGGCAGATGCAAACGGTAATCTTACTTATATTCTGGAGCACGATTACAATACTGCATTCCGTAAAAAACCAGCTGAACAAACGAATTATGATAAAGAAGTAATTGCTGTAAACGAAAGAGTGCAGATCTTCAACGAATTCTTCAGTGGTCAGTTTATGAGAATTGTTCCTGTAAAGAATGATGCTAATCACACGTGGCATTCATGGTTAGACCAGAAATTCGAACCGGATATGGAATCTCAGCAGGTAATGGGTCCTTATTTTGCAGAAGCTCTTACAGCACAGAAAACAGGGGACTGGAGCAAAGCAGATACAGAATTGGCGAAGCTTTCAGAATACCAGCAGAAATGGGGTAAAGCTGTTGTTCCTGCTAAATCTAAAGTTGATCTTGAGGTTTTCATGAATAAAGCAGATATTAACTTTAAACTGTTGATTTTCTATACTATTATTGGAGGACTTCTTTTAATCTTAGGATTTGTTGAGCTGTTTAAATCTAATAAAGTATTAAATAAAGTAATTAAAGTAATCATCGCGGTTGGTTTAGTAGGATATCTGTGTCATTTCTTAGGACTTGTCGCAAGATGGTATATCTCAGGACACGCACCGTGGAGTAACGGATACGAAGCGATTATCTTTATCTCATGGGTAGGTATTACTGCTGGTTTATTACTATATAGAAACTCAAACGCATTAATTCCTGCAGCCGGATTTATGGTAGCAGTGATTATGATGGGATTTGCTCACGGAGGTTCAGCTCTTGATCCGCAGATTACACCGCTTGTTCCGGTATTGAAATCATATTGGTTAATTGTTCACGTAGCAATTATTACCTCCAGTTATGGATTCTTCGCACTGTCGATGATCATTGCAGTGATCTCATTGGTATTCTATATTATATCCAATAAAGAAACTTATAAAATTCACCATGATACTACATTGAAGGAATTGGTAATCGTTTCTGAAATGTCATTAACCATAGGATTGTTTGCTTTAACTGTAGGAAACTTCTTAGGAGGAATCTGGGCAAACGAATCATGGGGAAGATACTGGAGCTGGGACCCGAAAGAAACATGGGCTTTCATCTCTATCATGGTGTACGCGTTTGTATTGCACATGAGATTAGTACCTGGATTGAGAAGCAGATGGGCATTCCACGTAGCAACGATGTTTGCGTTCTGCTCAATGGTAATGACTTACTTTGGGGTAAACTATTACCTAAGCGGACTTCACTCGTATGCAGCAGGAGATCCGGTACCAGTACCGGCATGGGTATACATTGGAGTAGGTACAATGATCCTTTTATCAGCGGTTTCTTATATCAAGTTTAAAGCTTTAACGAAGAAATAAAAGATTGAACATATCAATTAAAATCCCGGAATTTACTTTCCGGGATTTTTTTATTTCTGTTGTTTCTGACTTTGGGATGAGTTGTTTTAACGCTATGTTCGCAATGATGTATATTATGATGAAAGAACGTTCGCAAAGGCGTTTCACTCAGCAAGAGAAGAAGTGTTTATTTAAGCTGAAAGTGTTGTAAAATGTAAAGAACTTGTGTTCTTATAAACGCTATGGTTCGCAATGATTTTGTTGATGAGTTGTCGTTCGCAAAGGCGTTTCACTAAGCAAAGAAACTACTGGTCGCAGCTAAACGAAGTGGCTTTGCGAACAAAAATATAATGCATCCTAATAAATTAACCTCGTGAACTTTGCGTCAGTTAAAAATACCCGAATCCCGAAATCTGCAGCTCATTCAAAAAACTCAAAATTTATCATTCATAATTCAAAATTCATTAGTATCTTTATGATATCAAAATAATATCAAATTAAAAATTCAATCATGGAAAAAACATTAAAACCCATGTCGGGTTATCTTACACTGGTCATCTGCCTTGCTCTGTTTGTTGCAGCAGTTTACTTCTTTGTTAGTGGAGTAGATCAAAGTATCGTCTATGTGGCTATCGCTATGCTTTGTTTTCTTCTTTCGTGCTTTTTCTTAAAAGGGTTAATGATTATTCAGCCTAACCATTCAAGAGTGTTAAACTTTTTTGGAAAGTATGTAGGGAGTGTAAAAGAGAATGGGTTATTCTTTATCAATCCTTTGTATTCATCACAGAAAATATCTTTACGTTCTGAAAATTTACAAGGTCAGACTTTGAAAGTCAATGATAAAATGGGTAACCCTATTGAAATTGCCGTTGTAATCGTATGGAAAGTGGGAGATACTTACAAAGCTGCTTTTGATGTAGAGCGTTATTCAGACTTTGTAAAAATGCAGAGTGAAGCAGCTGTGAGACATTTAGCGATGAGCTTTCCTTATGATAATTTAGAAGATGATCATGCTCCGATTACATTGAGAGAGGGAGGTGATAAAATCAATTCTATTTTGGAACAGGAGCTTACAGATCGTCTTTCCAAAGCAGGAATTGTAATTCAGGAAGCAAGAATTTCGCACCTGGCTTATGCTTCGGAAATTGCGGGAGCAATGCTTCAGAGACAACAGGCTACAGCAATCGTTGCTGCAAGAACCAAAATTGTAGAAGGAGCTGTGGGAATGGTAGACCTTGCATTGAAAAAACTTTCAGAAGATAATATCGTTGAATTGGATGATGAAAGAAAAGCTGCAATGGTAAGCAATTTAATGGTAGTTCTTTGCGGTGAAAAAGCGGCAACTCCAATATTAAATGCAGGAACACTTTACAATTAAAAGTGAAAAATTAACAGTTAGATTTTAGTGAAGATATTTCTGCGCTAAAATAGTTAGAAATAATGTTAGAGAATTTAGAAAATGAAATCAGAAAAAGCTCAGAACTCTTCGGAAAGCAAAGGTAAAAAATCCTTTGTGATAAGGATAGATGAGTCTACTTATAAACTTCTTGAAAAGTGGGCCAATGATGAATTCAGAAGTGTGAACGGACAGATAGAATTCCTGTTGCATCAGAGCCTTGTCAACGCAGGGAGGAAGAAGAAAGAGTAGTTTAAAAGGGTGGATCAAACAGGGAAAATAACCTTTTTGGGAAATACTCGCACAGAAATCGAATATTTTTCCCCTTTTTAAAATTACAGAAAGTATAAAAAAGACCTCCTTTTTTAGCTTTTCAATAAAGAAATAACAATTCAGTTAACCTTCGCCTAAAAAAGAAAGCAGAGAAATTTTCTCTGCTTTTTTATTGTATACAACTCTGGAGACTATCTGCTCCAACGTAGAATATAACGAGCCAAATCAAGCCTTTAATGGTAAAGAAAGCTAATCCTGCCCATCCCACACGCTTGAACCACTTTTTAAGCTTTGAGTTGTTTTCTTGTGAATTTTCCATTGGTGATTATCAAAAAGATTACGCTACAAAGATAAGCATGTTTATAATTAGTCCAAATAAAAAGCGTATTAAAAATTAAAGTTTTGAGGTTCACATAATATTTTTATCTTTAGAGAGAACGAAAAGTAAGATTTTATGTCAAAAAAAGTAAAGGATTTCGGAATCGAAAAAACGCTGAAAAATTTAGGTATTAAAGAAGAGAACAAAGGTACCTCAACAGGCGGGAAATATTTCGCTTCAGGAAAGGTGATAGAAAGCATTTCTCCTGTGGACGGAAAGTTGATCGCTAAAGTAAAAACTTCCGGAGAAAGTGATTATGACAAAGTAATTGAAACTGCTCAAAAGGCATTTCAGGAATTCAGGCTGATCCCGGCTCCCAAAAGAGGAGAGATCGTAAGACAGCTGGGCTTAAAATTAAGAGAATATAAAGATGACCTTGGTAAACTTGTTTCTTATGAAATGGGTAAATCATTGCAGGAAGGACTTGGTGAAGTTCAGGAGATGATTGACATCTGTGACTTTGCGGTAGGACTTTCAAGACAGCTTCAGGGGTACACCATGCACTCTGAAAGACCAGGACACAGAATGTATGAGCAATACCACCCGCTTGGAGTAGTAGGAATCATTACTGCATTCAATTTTCCGGTGGCTGTATGGTCTTGGAATACAGCTTTAGCATGGATCTGTGGTAATGTTACCATCTGGAAGCCGTCTGAAAAAACACCACTTTGTGCTATTGCATGCCAGAATATCATGATGGAAGTTCTGAAGGAAAATAACCTTCCTGAAGGTATTTCAAGTGTATTGGTATCAGACCACGAAATCGGACAGAAATTAGTAGATGATAAAAGAGTAGCGCTGGTATCTTTCACAGGATCTACAAGAGTAGGAAGAATGGTTTCTTCGAAAGTAGCAGAAAGATTCGGGAAGTCTATTCTTGAATTAGGAGGAAACAATGCGATTATCATTACTAAAGAAGCTGATATCGACATGTCAATCATCGGAGCTGTTTTCGGAGCGGTAGGAACTGCAGGACAGAGATGTACTTCAACAAGAAGACTGATCATCCACGAAAGTGTTTACAATGAAGTGAAAACAAGATTAACAAAAGCTTACGGGCAGCTGAAAATCGGAAATCCATTGGATGAAAACAACCATGTAGGACCACTTATTGATACGGATGCTGTAAACCAGTACGAAGAAGCGATCAAAAAATGTAAAAAAGAAGGCGGGAAATTCGTTGTTGAAGGTGGCGTTTTAACAGGAAAAGATTACGAATCCGGATGCTATGTAAAGCCTTGTGTAGCAGAAGTGAAAAACTCTTATGAGATTGTTCAGCACGAAACTTTCGCACCTATCTTATATCTTATCAAATACAAAACATTAGAAGAAGCTATCGCTATTCAGAATGATGTTCCTCAGGGATTATCTTCTGCTATCATGACTCAGAACCTGAGAGAAGCAGAGTTATTCCTTTCCCATGCTGGTTCAGACTGTGGTATTGCCAACGTAAATATCGGAACTTCCGGTGCTGAAATTGGTGGAGCTTTCGGGGGTGAAAAAGAAACCGGAGGAGGAAGAGAATCAGGATCTGATGCCTGGAAGTATTATATGAGAAGACAAACCAATACTATAAATTATACCGCGCAACTTCCTTTAGCGCAAGGTATTAAATTCGATTTATAAAAGCTTTACTTAAAGCACTTAAAAAACAAAAAAATTAATAACCTGAATGGTTACATGTTTCATTCTTTGAGCCATTTGAACATTCACTTATTAAATCACACTACAAATTTATTATGGAACACACATTAGATATAAAAGCAAATAAAGTAAAAGAAACAGTAGGAAGACATGTTCTTGCAGACGGTTTCGATTTTGTGATGGACATTGAAAAATCACACGGATCATGGCTTTATGATAAATTGACAGACAGAGAATACCTGGATATGTTCTCTATGTTTGCATCAGCATCCATCGGATACAATCACCCTTATCTTGTAGAAAGATCAGAATGGTTAGGAAGAATGGCTGTAAACAAACCTACTTTGGCTGACGTTTACTCAGAAGAATACGCTCATTTCCTTGAAGTATTCGAAAGAGTGGTTATCCCGGAAGAATTACAATATGCGTTCTTTATCGAAGGCGGAACTATGGGCGTTGAAAATGCTATGAAGGCATGCTTCGACTGGAAAACCCGCAAAAACTTTGCAAAAGGACTGGAAACGGAAGCAGGAATCTGTATCCATTTCAAACAGGCTTTCCATGGAAGAAGCGGTTATACTTTAAGCTTAACCAATACTTCTGACCCAAGAAAATACCAATATTTCCCAATGTTCAACTGGCCGAGAATTTTAAATCCAAAATTAAAATTCCCGATTACAGAAGAGAACCTTGAAGAAACCATCAAAAATGAAAACCTTGCGCTGCTTCAGATTGAAGAGGCTATTCTGATGAACCCTGATAAAGTGGCTTGTATCATCATTGAACCTATTCAGGCTGAAGGAGGTGACAATCATTTCAGAGATGAATTCTTATTAGGATTAAGAAGAATCTGTGATGACAACGAAATCTTACTTATTTTTGATGAAGTTCAGACAGGTATTGCCATTACAGGGAAAATGTGGGCTTTCCAGCATTTTACAGCAAAACCGGATATCATTTCTTTCGGGAAAAAAGCTCAGGTTTGTGGTGTTTTGGCCAACAAAGAGAAGTTTGATGAAGTTCCAAACAATGTTTTCAGAGAAAGTTCAAGAATCAATTCTACATTTGGAGGAAACTTTATTGATATGCTTCGTTTCCAACTGGTAATGGAAGTTATCGAAAAAGAAAACCTTGTGGAGAATGCAAGAGTAGTTGGAGATTTCTTATTAGAAAGCTTAAAAGCCATGGCTGAAAAGTATCCTGAAAAAATTTCAAATGCAAGAGGAAGAGGTTTAATGTGTGCTATTGATCTTCCAACTGCAGAGCAGAGAAATCACCTGATGAATGAGCTTTTTAACGATGGATTGATTATTCTTCCTTGTGGAGATCAGTCTCTTCGTTTCAGACCTCATCTGAATGTTACTAAAGAAGAAATCCAACTTGCTTTAGATAAAATTGAAAACAAGATTAATAAAATTTAAAACCCGGTATTTGTAATTTTAAAAAATATATCGTATATTTAGATACTTAAACAGTTAGAATATGGAAAGAAGTACGAGAGTATCAGTTTATGTAAGTGATAATCCTTCAGAAATTCAGTTGGTTAAGTCTAAATTGGATGACGCTCAAATTACAAATACCGTTGAAAATAACTATCTTACATTTACTACAACCCCAACAGCTACTTCGCTGAAGGTAATGGTAGATTTGGAAGATGAAAAAAAAGCATTTGAAATTATTGATGCTTACCTTCAACAAAGTGAAAATCAATAAACAATTTCATAATTTTAAATTTTACTACTTCAAACCGAAAATTAATCTTATTAGTTTTCGGTTTTTTAATTAATTACAAACGATTAAAAAAAATTATTCTTGCAATTATTAGTTATTCTAATTTTTAAATTTTTAAATCAAATTTTACCACATGAATCCAGAGATTAAGCTAAGAAAAGCGGAAATTGAAGAAAGAAACATTATTTGGGAAATCATCCAGCAATCTATCGAAAGAAGAAGACAGGATGGAAGCACCCAATGGCAGAACGGATACCCTAATCTTGGAACCGTAGAAAGTGATATTGCCAAAGGATTCGGACATGTTCTGACGGTAGATGGAGAGATTGCTGTGTATGCAGCTTTGATTTTAAATGATGAACCTGCTTACAGTACTATTGAAGGCGCATGGCTGAGCGATGGTGAATTTGTAGTGGTTCACAGAGTTGCTGTAGATGAAAAATTTGCAGGACAGGGCATGGTGAAAAAGTTTTTTGACCATATCGAAGAATTTACAAAATCCCATGGAATTCAGAGTATTAAAGTAGATACGAACCATGACAATATTGCTATGTTGAAAATCCTTGAAGGCAGAGGTTATTCTTATTGTGGAGAAGTTCTTTTAAGAGACGGAATGAGAAAAGCTTTTGAGAAGATTATATTTTAAGCCAAAAGTTAAATCCTATTTCATTGAATTTTTAAAACGCCCTGTATTTATAAACTCTATCAGGTTTGTTCGTTTGGTTCTGAACTAATTTCTACTTTTGTTCAAAATTTTTATATTATGCACCAAAGTATAGAAATTGATGAGAAAATTTTTCAGGATGCCGTAAAATTCTATGGCACCGTGTTCAGCTTACCCCCTTTAGCATCGAAAATTTATTCCTACCTTCTTTTTGACTATGAGAAAGTAGGAATTACTTTTGACGAGTTTGTTGAAGTATTATCCGCCAGCAAAAGCTCTGTTTCCACCAGTATTTCTTTGCTGTTGAACGCCCAGCTTATTGTTGATCATAATAAGATGGATGAGCGCAAACGATATTTTTTCATCAATGATGAATACAAAAAAATACGATTCGAGAAAATTGTCCAAAAAATGCAGGACGAACTAAAACTATTAGATGATTTAAACAATTTTAAAAAAAGTAAAGACGATGGATACAATGAAAGAATAGAAGTTTACAAAGCACTCTTAAATAAAAACATAGAAAATATACAGGAATCTCTTAATAAACTATAAAATGAATAATAAGCTAGTTATACTTTCCCTTGCAGCGTTTTCACTAACTGCCTGCAAAAAAGAAGCTCCGAAGCAGGATGGTGCCAAGCCCTATCCGGTTGTTTCCGTGGAGTCGAAAAATATAGTGGGTTATCAGACGTTTCCGGCTACCATTCAGGGTAGGGTAAACAATGATGTACGTGCAAAAATACAGGGGTATATTACCCAGGTATTGGTAGATGAAGGACAATATGTTACCAAAGGGCAGCCTTTGTTCCGTCTGGAAACCAATATTCTGAATGAAAACGCCGCAGCTTCCAAAGCCGGAATCGGTGCTGCTGCATCCAGTGTTGCTGCTGCTCAGGCTTCTGTAAATGCTGCGCAGGTTGAAGTAAACAAACTAAAACCTCTGGTTCAGAAAAATATCATCAGTAACGTACAATTACAGACTGCTCAGGCTCAGTTGGCTCAGGCTCAGGCTCAGTTACAGCAGGCCAATGCTGCCAAAAGACAGGCTGAAGCCAATTATAAAGGAGTAGAAGCCAATATCGAATATTCCATCATTCGTGCACCTATTTCAGGGGTGATCGGAAGACTTCCTTTAAAAGTCGGAAGTTTGGTAGGACCATCTGATCAGACTCCTCTGACAACGATTTCTGATACTTCTGAGATTTTTGCTTATTTCGCAATGAATGAAAAGGCTTATTTTGATTTCCTTGAAAAAGCTCCTGGGGCTTCTATGTCTGAGAAAATCAAAAACTTACCAATGGTTGAACTGCAGTTAGCAAACGGAAGCCTATATCCTGAAAAAGGAAAAATTGAAGCCATTACCGGTCAGATTGATCCTACTACAGGAACCATTCAGTTCAGAGTTGCGTTCTCCAATGCTCAGAAATTATTGAGCAACGGTAACAGCGGAACCATCAGATTCCCTCAACGTTATGACAATGTTTTGGTAGTTCCTGAAAGTGCTACTTACGAACAACAAGGTATTGTTTATGTATACAAAGTAGAAAAAGGAGATACTGCAAGAAACGTTGTAATCAACGTTATTGACAGAATCGACAATATGGCTCTGATCAAATCAGGAGTTAATAAAGGCGAAACCGTCGTTGCAGCTGGTATCGGAGGTCTGAAACCGGGAACAGCAGTGAAGCCGAAGCCCATCAAAATGGATAGTCTTGTTCAATCAATAAAACCGAAATTCTAATGATAAAAAACTTTATTAACAGGCCGGTTTTATCTACCGTAATCTCAATTTTGATTGTGATTCTCGGTGTGCTAGGACTGATCTCGTTACCGGTTACACAGTATCCGGACATTGCACCTCCTACGGTGAGTGTTTCCGCAAACTATACGGGAGCCAACGCTGAGACGGTGATGAAAAGTGTAGTGGTGCCTTTGGAAGAGCAGATCAACGGGGTGGAAGGAATGGATTATATTACTTCCAGTGCCGGAAATGACGGTTCTGCCCAAATCCAGGTTTTCTTTAAACAAGGAATTGATCCGGATATTGCAGCGGTAAACGTACAGAACCGTGTCGCAAGAGCAACACCACTTCTTCCATCCGAAGTAACGAGATCGGGAGTTGTTACCCAGAAGCAGCAGACAAGTGCCTTGATGTATATGTCTTTCTATTCTGAAAATAAAGATCTGGATGACGTATATCTTCAGAACTTTTTGAATATTAATATTATTCCAAACCTGAAAAGGGTAAATGGTGTAGGGGATGCCAACGTTTTCGGAGGTAAAAACTACTCGATGAGAATCTGGCTGGACCCGGCAAAAATGGCAGCCTACAGTGTGACTCCTACGGATGTTACCAATGCTATCAACGAGCAGAGTAGAGAAGCGGCTGCAGGTTCAATCGGCCAGAACAGTGGAAGTTCTTTTGAATATATCATCAAATATGTAGGTAAATTCAACGATAAAGAACAGTATGATAATATCATCATTAAATCTCTTGCAAACGGACAAAACCTGATGCTGAAAGACGTTGCTAAGGTAGAACTCGCAGGTCAGTCTTACACGGGAATCGGGGAAAACGGAAACAATCCTTCCATCAGTATGGGGATTTTCCAGACTCCGGGATCTAATGCACAGGAGATTATTAAAAATATCAAAACTTATCTGAAATCGGCAGAAGGTACTTTCCCGAAAGGAATTAAATATACCTTTAACTTTGATACCAATGAATTCCTGGAAGCTTCTATTGAAAAGGTAGTTCATACCCTGATCGAAGCATTCATCTTAGTATTTATTGTTGTATATATTTTCCTTCAGGACTTCAGATCTACCCTGATCCCGGCTATTGCAGTTCCGGTATCTATTGTAGGGGCGTTCTTCTTCCTGAATCTTTTCGGATACTCATTAAACCTATTGACCCTTTTTGCATTGGTACTTGCCATTGGTATTGTGGTGGATGACGCCATTGTGGTCGTCGAGGCCGTCCATGCGAAGATGGAGCACGGTATTTCCGATGCGAAAAAAGCTACGGTGGAAGCAATGGATGAAATCACAGGAGCAATTATCTCTATTACCCTGGTAATGGCAGCGGTATTTATCCCTGTGACGTTTATTACGGGTCCTACTGGGGTATTCTACCAACAGTTTGGTATTACGCTGATCATTGCAATCATTATCTCAGCAATTAATGCATTAACGTTGAGCCCGGTTTTATGTTCATTATTCCTGAAACCTCACGAAGCGCATCATGCAGAGTACAAGAACTTAAACATTCTACAGAAATTTTTCTATAAGTTCAATATAGCTTTTAAAACTACAACTGAGCGTTACGGAAGAGGGTTTGTATTTCTGTTAAGACATAAATGGGTAACCCTTATTATTTTCGCTATTACCGGAGGTATTTTATTCTGGGCAAGCAGCAGTATGAAGAAAGGGTTTGTACCTACGGAAGACAGAGGAATTATCTTTACCGATGTTCAGCTTCCTCCGGGAGCCTCTATGGAAAGAACTTATAATGCATTGAAAACGCTTCAGGCTAAAGCATTGAAAGTTCCGGGAGTTCAGAATGTAACGATTTCTACAGGGAGAGGATTCTTGTCCGGAAACGGAAGTAACAACGGTCTTGCCTTTGTAAAGCTAAAACCATTCGAAGAAAGAAAAAAAGATGGTCAGACTTCTGAAGATATTACCAAAAAATTATTTGGAATTGTAGGATCTGTACCTGATGCAAAAGTGGTATTCTTCCAACCTCCAAGTGTACCAGGATTTGGTAACAGTGCCGGTTTTGAAATGGTATTGCTGGATAAATCAGGTGGAGAATATGCTGATCTGGATAATAAAACCAATGAATTCATCGGTAAGCTGATGCAGAGACCGGAAATTCAGTTTGCACAGACCTCTTTCAATACAAAATATCCTCAGTATCAGATGGAAATTAATGTTCCTCTGAGCAAGCAGCTTGGAGTTTCTGTAAATGATATTCTGGCAACCATGCAAGGGTATATCGGAGGTGTTTATACCGCTGACTTTACCAAGTATGGGAAACAGTTCAGAGTAATGGTACAGGCTCTTCCTGAAAACAGAAAGAATATTGAAAATCTGAACGAACTTTATATAAGAACAGGTTCAGGGATCATGTCTCCGATTTCACAGTTTGTAACATTGAAAAAAGCCTACGGACCACAATCTGTAAGCCGTTATAACCTGTTTACTTCAGTGAAAGTGACAGGAGCCAACTCTGACGGATACAGTTCCGGTGATGCTATTGCCGCTGTACAGCAGGTTGCTGAAGAAACGCTGAATCAAAACTATGCGGTAGAATTTACCGGGTTGACCAGGGAAGAATTAAATTCAGGATCTCAGACTCTTCTGATCTTCGGGTTGAGTTTGGTCTTTGTTTACTTTATTCTTTCTGCACAGTATGAAAGTTATATTCTTCCGCTGATTGTTGTAATTTCCCTTCCTCTTGGGGTAATGGGAGCTTATTTCGGGCAGAAGATAATGGGCTTGGAAAATAATATTTATTTCCAGATTGCCCTGATCATGCTCGTTGGGCTACTGGCGAAAAATGCAATCCTTATTGTTGAATTCGCTGTTCAGAGAAGGCATCATGGCGAAACGATTGTCATGTCAGCTATCAATGCAGCGAAAGCCAGAGTGAGACCAATTCTAATGACATCGTTTGCCTTTATCTTCGGTTTATTACCGTTAGTATTGGCCAGTGGAATTGGTGCAGTAGGTAACAGATCTATTGCAACAGGTGCAGCAATTGGACTATTGATAGGAACGGTTTTAGGATTATTTGTTATTCCGGTATTGTATGTCATCTTTGAAACATTGCAGGAAAAAATTAAGCCTATCAAAAAAGAAGATATCAATTTAGCAGAATAAAATTAAGATTTAAGAAATTAGAAGTTAGACATTAGAGATGCATCTAAAAACTAACTTCTAACTTCTAAACTCTAACTTCTAATTAAAAATAATGAAGAGTTTATTAAACATCATAAAAGGAATCACTTTTTCAGTGTTCATACTCGGAGCCATCTCATCTTGTATGGCAAGAAAAGAATATGAAAGACCGAAGAACGTTGTAGACGAAAAGCTGTTCCGTACAGATATGCTTCCTTCAGACAGTGCCAGTATCGCAGATATTTCATGGAAAGAAATATTTACTGATCCGATATTGCAGGGGCATATTTCTAAGGCGCTGGAAAACAATCTTGATATCAGAATTGCCCTGGAAAGTATTAATTCTGCAGAAGCTTATCTGAAGCAAAGCAAAGCGGCATATCAGCCGACACTTTCTGTAGGACCCAACTATACGTTTCAGACCCAGTCTATTAATACGCAGTTTGGACAGATTATCGGATCAAGACGTTATGTGAACCAGTTTGACATTACAGCCAGTATCGGATGGGAAGCTGATATCTGGGGAAAATTAAAAGCGCAGGAGAAAGCGCAGTTAGCGACTTATTTAGGTACTGTTGCTGCCCATAAAGCAGTAAAAAGCAGCCTTGTTTCATCCATTGCTTCTGCCTATTATCAGTTGCTTACTTTTGATGCCCAGAAGAAAATTATCACGGAAACCATCGCTGTACGTGAGAAAAACTTAGAGACTACAAAAGCGCTGAAGATTTCCGGAACAGTAACAGAAGTAGCCGTACAACAAAGCGAGGCGCTTGTTTTCAATGCCAAATCATTATTGATTGATATTGATACACAGATCCAGCTGCTTGAAAATACGATGAGCCTTTTAATGGGTGAGCCTTCTCATTCTATTGAAAGATCTACCCTGGAAGGACAAAAACTTCCGATTGATTTAAAACTGGGATATCCGACCCAGCTTCTGGCTAATCGTCCCGATGTAATGAGAGCAGAATTTAACTTAATGAATGCTTTCCAAATGACGAATGCAGCCAAAGCACAGTTTTATCCTACTTTAAAATTAACAGGGAGTGGAGGGCTTCAGTCTGTGGATATTGACCACTTATTCAGTGTTAATTCATTGTTTGCGAATGTAGTAGCAGGACTTGCCCAGCCAATTCTGAACAAGAGACAGATCCAGACTAACTATGACGTAAGTCTTGCCAATCAGGAAACGGCTTACCTGAACTTCAGAAAAACAGTACTTACTGCCGGAAAAGAAGTTTCAGATGCTATCAGAGTTTTCTCTGTACAGGATTCATTTATTGAATTAAAACAGCACGAACTGGATGCCTACAAAAAATCGGTTGACTATTCTCAGGAATTGGTAAACTATGGTATGGCCAACTATCTTGAAGTGTTGAACGCCAGTGTAAATTCATTGAATGCAGAATTGAACATTTCCAATGCAAGATACAGTAAAATGAAAGCTGCCGTAGAGCTTTATCAGGCTTTAGGCGGAGGCTGGAAGTAACCGTGTTTTGTAATATAATAGCATAAAAACGTATGTCAGTAATGGCATACGTTTTTTTATTTACAAACATCCAAAAGTTAGAGTGGATCAGAATTTACTTATAAAGTTAAATTTTCAGGTGTAAAAGACCATAAAAAATGGCCGGAATAAAATCCCCGGCCACGATTAATTTTATACTCTTTTTCTATTGTACGTATGCTACATAAGACTCATTAATAGCTCCATTGGTAGTCTTAGCAAAGAATGCATAATTTATCCAGAAAAATCCATGGTCTCCCCATGATGTGCCCCAGGAATTTTGTACTTTAAAGGCTTGTTTAGCATCGTCATAGCCCACTACGCAAATGGCATGCCCACCTCTTACAGCACCAGAATGGCTTTTCCATATCCAATTGTTTGCTGAACTTAAATTATCAAAGCTTCCATCTACCGTAACGGCAATGATAATTGGTAAATTCATACTTAGAAGGGTCTTTACATTATTGATATTTGTTTTATCTATAGTAGCCCATGTTGTAAATTTATGCGTACTTGCTGCACTTTTTTGAGTAGTATTAGGCTGTGTAGAACACTCAACATCTGTATAGGGCATTTCATTCCAGCTGCAGACTCCTTGATCTTTTATTAAATTTAATCCACGGGATATATAAGTTCCATTAGGGCAGCCACTTAATTTTATTTGATTATATACGTATTCTGGACTTCTTGGATTAGTTATCCCCTTAAAATTATGTTCCAGAGTACTTGCGGCAGCATACGCTGTAGCAAAAGCAACGCATGAGCCTTCCTGTCCCTGATTTAGTATTGGAGGGGTGTTTGGTATGCTGTAACTTGATGGAATCGTAGCTGCTGCTGCAATTGCAGATTTGCCTTTAAATTTCATTGTTAATGCTTCTATATCAGCTTTAGCAAATGAATCGTAGGTTTTCTCATCTACTAATACAGCGCCTAATGAACGCATTGCTTGATTTTCTTTATTAGGTTGCTGAGTATTTTGCTCTTCTTCATTTCTGTTACATGAAGACAGAGATAGCATTCCCAATACGATAGCTAATAATTTTAGATTTTTCATAAATGTATTATTTAAAATTTATCATGCGAAAGTATGTGTTATTTTTAAATATTTAAAATATATTTTAAATATTATCTAATGTTTTAACTTTTTTTATGTGTTTATTTGTTTTATTTATTAGTTTTGTTTGTCATTGTTGATATTATTCATTATTTCATGCATTTTAATGTAAAATTATAAAAGAGGATCCCGTGATCCGTTACAGGAGAGTTTTTACCTGGTTTTCGATGAATGGAAAGTTCATTGTTTTTCTATTCAAAGAGATGGAAGTATAGGTTCGGAAAGTTCAATTCCCGCTTGCTGTAATAGTTTTACTGTGATTGTTGTCTCATAGTGTTGCCGCTTCAGGCTTTCTATTTTTGTGAGTAGATATCAATGTTTATGTAAAAAAAATGGATACATATCATTACATGTAGAACTTACAGTCTCGGATAGCCCGTGTTAAATTTCTTTAAAAATAAAAATCAATTTGTATATATGTATTTAACTACGTAGTTTTGTACTTTAAAATACACACTCTATGAAATTAGAAATACAATCCATAGGAAATTCTTATTCAGAACAGGTCATTGACTTGATTTTGACAATTCAGCAGAAAGAATTCAATATTCCGATTACGATAGAGGATCAACCTGATTTATTGCGGATTGAAAGTTTTTATAAGGAAGCCGGGGGAAATTTTTGGGGTGCTTTTGTGGATGGCGAACTGGTAGGTTCCATTGCACTGGTGAAGTTTGATGAAAAAGCAGGAGCAATCAGAAAAATGTTTGTTAAAAAAGAGTTCAGAGGAAAAGAACTGAACATTGCACAGGAATTGTTGGATGTTTTAATTTCTTTCTGTCGCAAAAACGGAATTAACGATCTATATTTGGGAACCATAACGGTACTGAAAGCAGCACAGCGTTTCTATGAGAGGAATGAATTTTTGAAGACTGGAAAAAGCGATCTTCCTGTGAAATTCCCTTTAATGAGCGCTGATGATATTTTTTACCATTTAAATATTGACTGAATATGAATGTGATCAACGAAGCAGGCATTCTTGCCATATCAACCAGACTTCACCGCCTCAGTGAACAATTGAGGAAAGATGGAGCGCTTATCTATAAAGCATTCGGAATTGATTTTGAACTGAAATGGTTTCCGGTTATTTTTACGATTTATAAAAAAGAAATAGCGAGTGTGGTAGAAATAGCCAATGAAATAGGGTATACCCATCCATCCACCATAACGCTGCTTAAAGAACTCGAAAAACAGGAACTGATTCAATGGCAGAAAGATAAACAGGATGAAAGAAAAAGGCTGTTTATGCTGACTTCCAAAGGGCAAGAACTTATTGAAAAAATGAAGCCTGTTTGGGAACTGATGTCTCAGATTTTAGGAGATATTGCAGATAATAAAAACAATCTGCTGACTGCGATTGATGAAGCAGAAGAGAAAATTGCCAGCCAGTCTTTTTATCAGAGGGCGCTGCAACGTAAAAATTCCAAGTAAATATCGGAGTATTTCCTCTATGTACTTTAGTAAATAGTAATGTATAAAAAATAAAAAAAATTAATTCCTTCTTACTGGTCATCTAATGATAATAGGCCTTTTTGTTCAATAATGTGAAAAAGCTTTATTGAAAAACTCATTGTCGTAGAACTACGACAATTTTCCAAATAATCGGTAATTCATTTTGGAGTGAATATTTAAGGTTATATATTGCAATACCAAAATCACTAAAAAAACTTATGAAAAAATACCGAAATCAACCACTTTTTAAAGTGTTACCAAGTATCTAAAGCGGAATTATTTTTCTGAAAATTCCCACTGCACCCATCTCAGGTCAATCATTGAAGAGCTTGTTCAAGAGACCGTTACATGCTTGTAGATTGATTCCTTGAACCGAAGGGTCTCACCTTATTCAATTAAGCCATACACTAAAAAAAAGATGTCATGTTTAAGGAACAGAATAATCTTCCCAAGCCGGAAATAGATTCAGACAAGACTGATTTTGTAAGCAAAATCAAAGACAATAAAAAAGTTAAAGAAGTAAAGAAAGCTGCTTCAAAAGTGAATAATGCAGTCAATATGGTGAATACAGGAAAACAATTCCTAAACCAGCCTTTACTGCCCAATGAACCCTCCATAATTAAGGATAAGCTCTGGGTTAAACAGCCTACTTCTAAAATATTCAATGCTGACAGTATTCCGGAGAGTGCCATCGTAGGAATCAACCGGGTAGTAAAGCTTGATATCCATGTGGAAGGTAAACCTATAAAATATTTCAAACATTTTAGCCTTACTCAAAGTGCTACCAAACATCACCAGTTTGAGCTCATTCTTGCTCATGATACGTTAGGAAGTGCAGAAAATCATAATCTTGAAGAAATACAGAATTTCCTGGGAAAAAGGATTACTGTCGTTTTCAAATATAAAGATGTGGAAGGCGGAGCTGAGCGAAATTTTGTAGGAGTGATCACGGAAGTTGGATTCAGCCAGGAAAAAGGAAGCCTGGGTAATCTTGTGCTGTCAGGTTTCAGCCCAACAATTTTGTTAGATGCTGCCCCTCATATTCAAAGTTTCGGCGGAGCCCAACCCATTAGTCTGAACAGCATCGCCAATGAAGTGATTAAAGAAGGATTAGGGCAGGGGAAATTTGACTTCAGAATAGATGCCCGCCATGGCAATGTATCTTACAGTTCTCAATACGGAGAAACCCATTATAACTATCTGGCCAGAATTGCTGAAGCTTATGGAGAACAATTTTTCTATGATGGAGAAGTTTTACATTTCGGACAATTGCCGCCGCAGGAAAAGCCTGTGTTGCTAACCTATGGCAGTAATCTGACGGATGTTAAAATTAAAATGAAAGCTCAACATGTGAATCCTACATTTTATGGATATAACAGTAGTAAAAACGAAAAATTTAAAGGCGGAAGCTCAAAAATAACGCATACCTCAGATATTGCGAAGAGGGCTTATGAAATTTCAGAAAAAACTTTTCAAACCCCATCTTTAAGAGTGGCTCCTATCAAAGCATCATCTTTTATGGATATTGATGCTTCTCAAAAGGGAACTGCAGGAAGTAAAGCCTCAGAAGTTTTTGTAACTTCCGGTAATACAACCGTTCCTTTTCTTTATCCAGGGTGTATTGCGGATATCCAGATGCGTAAAACAGATACTAACGAGACCTCTTATTTCACTAAATTAATGCTTATAGAGGTAACCCATCGGGTGGATGCCCGCGGTTACTATGACGGATCTTTCCAGGCCATAGCTTCTGATACCGGATTTATTCCAAGACCCGAATTTACTGTTCCGGTGGCGGAACCCCAGTTTGGAAAAGTAGTTTCCAATACCGATCCTGAAAATCAGGGTCGTGTGCAGGTTCAGCTTGACTGGCAAACTGGCCAGGATACCACAGAATTTATCCGTGTAATGTCTCCTGATGCCGGAAGCAGTGAAAAGGTAGGTAAAAACAGAGGATTTATGTCTATTCCTGAAGTGGGAGATCAGGTCATTATCAATTTTGTACATCTTCATCCCGACCGTCCTTTTGTGATGGGGGGAATGTATCATGGCGGAATTGGAGCAGGTGGCGGCACTGGAAATAATATTATGAGTTTCAGTGGGCGAAGCGGTGCCGAATTGAAATATGACAATGGAGCAGGATCTATGAATCTTAAAGATCAGGGCGGTGCCAATATGAATTTTGACGGAACCGGAAACGCTACTACCAATGCAAATAGCAACCATACTGTGAATGCAGGAAGCTCCAATGTCATCAATGTGGGAGGTAAAAAAGATGCTCCGCCACAATCATTGTTGAAAATGGATGCAGGCGGAAATATTACCCTTGACGGAAAAACAAGTATTACCCTACAGGTAGGAGATAATTCTATCACCATATCCGAAGCAGGTATTATGGCTTCGGCAGGAAAAGGAATGATTGATATCACTGCACTTACCGGAGCTCTGGGATTGTCAAGTAAAGGCGGTCCTATGGATATCAGCACAGATTCGCCACTTACCATTACCGGCGGACCAAGCGCTGTGATGTCTTCAGGAGATACCAATATTATGTAATTCTAAAACCGAAATCATGGATGAGTTAGAATACATAACCCTCAATGCCCTGATGATGTGTGACCAAGGGGCAGCTCCGGATTTCTTCAAACCTACGTTCAATACGAAGGTGAAAATCCATGGCTGTCTTGTGGCGACCAACCAGGATGCTACTCCTCTTATTAATATCCCTTCCTTTAAGGTGTGTAAAATCAGCGGAGGACCTTGTACCCCTACTACTGTTCCTATGACATGGCAGGATACCTGGCAGGTAAAAATTAACGGGATCCGGTCTTTAATAGGAAAAAGTACCTGTCAATGTCCTATAGGCGGGAAGATAGAGTTTATGACCAGTGGACAGGTTCCACTTCCGGATGATGCGGCCAAGGAGGTAAAAGATATGCAGGATCAGGCACAGCGTGAGCTTGACGACAGTGGACATGGCGATAGTGTAGGAGAGGCAGGTTTTGTAGAAGGTATGATCCCGGTTTGGGGAAGCGGTCGTGACCTCATCAATGATATACAAACCGGAGATGTAGGCGGTGGCCTTATGAATGCCGGATTTTTAATCTGGGATGTCGCTTCCATAGCTGTAGGTGTGGTTTCTTTCGGAACCGGAACCGTAGCCATGCAGGGAGCAAAAGCAGGAGTAAAAGGAGCTATAAAAGCAGGAGCAAAAGCCATATCTAAAGAAGCCCTGCAACAGATGGGGAAAGCAGCACTAAAAAAGCTGAGCAAAGAAGCTTTAGAAAAAAGTATGCAAAATTTAGCTGGAAAAATAGGCTGTTTTTTTGTAAAAGCTTGTTTTACAGGAGATACTTTAATTCATACTCCTAATGGTTTAAGACAAATAAAAGACATTAAAATAAATGATGAGGTTTTTAGCTATGATCTACAAAAAAAAATAATAACAATTAGACGAGTCATCCATTTACATGAAGAAAATGTTACAGAAACACTTGAACTTGAAACCGAAAAGGAGATAATTAAAACAACACGTACTCATCCTTTCTTTATAAATGGGCAATTTAAAGACGCAGAACAGATAGAAGCAAGCGAAACATTATTTACATACAATCAAACAATAGCCAAAGTAATTTCACTAAATTATATTCCTAATATTGCTAAAGTTTATAACTTTGAAGTAGAGGATGATCATTGCTATTTTGTTGGCACAGAAGGCTTATTAGTTCTAAATGCTTGTTATCATACGACTTTCTTTAAAGCAAATCCATTATTAAAAGGAAAAGTAGTTGTACACCATGCCGTAGAGCAACAAGTGTTAAAAAAATGGCCAGGACTATTTGATAAGGAATTTATGCATTCCTTAGACAATTTACGAGGTATTCCCAAAAGCGTAAATAATACACTACATTTAAGTACTATTAGAAAAGAATGGAATAAATTTTATAAAAAATTCGATGATGCAGGTATAATACCAACAAAAGAACAAGTATTAAATTATGCAAATGCAATAGACAAAAAATTCGGACACCTTTTTGATCCACCAATTTAAAATAAGAAATATCAATTATATGAAAACATATCAAACAATCCAGCCAGAAGTTATTGTTGGGCTAGGCGAAAAAACTGAATTTCTGGAGAAAGAAGCTCCATTTTTAACAGTCATAAAATTACATATCCAACTTGAAGACTGGTTAGGTGATGACCTAATGGAATGCCATCCTTGTTATATTGTTACTGAAAAGCTCAAAACCGGATTACAGACAACAAAATTCACAGGATTTGAGTTTTCAGAAATGATCGTAACTAAAGATGAGTACTTCAACGATAACTACCAATTAAATAAATCATTACCTGAATTTTACTGGATGAAGATTATTGGAAAGCAGGATTTTGACGATATCATTATTGGCCCAGAAAAGTCGCTATTAGTTGATGAAGAACTTCTTAATTATCTGAAAAAAAATTTTACACTCAATTATATGGATGTCAATCCGGAAAGAAATGAGTTTGATGATTTATTAGATCAGATGATAGCGGAAAGTAAAAAAAATAAATAAAATATTGAAGACATCCGCATAGGAGATCAAGTGTGGGCTTATGATGAAGATACAGATACTGTAGCCCTTCAGCCGGTTATTGATCTTATCGTCAATGAAAGTGATCATACCATTAGTATTTATACTGAAGCTGAAGTGATTGAAACAACGGCAATACATCCTTTTTATACTGAAGAAGGTTGGAAAGATGCTTCAGAATTAGAAATTGGCGAAAAGATTTGGACCAAAGATGACACTAAAGTCACCATTGAAAAAACTGAATTTAGCTATGAACCTAAAAAAGTTTATAACTTTACGGTAGCTCATTTTCATACCTATTTTGTAGGCCTTTTAGCCTTACTGGTACATAATTCTGGTAGATGCTTGTCTCAGATGATGTTGGAATCTCAGAAATGGTTTCAAAAAGTTAGACGTGGATATTTTTTTAATTTAGTATGGAATAGCGAATTAAGAAAGCAAGCATTAGAAAAAGGATTTAAATATTCTCATGAAGTTGAAGTCTTATTAAAGAAAGGGAAAGTTGGAAAAATAGATGGATTAATAGAAAATGCTGACGGGACTTTTAAAATTATTGAACGTAAAGCCAGTGATCTAAGTAAAATTTCAGATAAAACAATCAAAAGTTATATTGATGATGCAGCAAAATATAATGGTAAACCTATGACACAGACAGGGCAGGTAATAAACTCAGCTGGAGATAAAGTAATATTACATGTTGAAAAAGTTGGTAACCTAAGTAAAGAAGTTCTTGAGCATGCAAGAAAAAAAGGAGTAGAAATAGTGGATAATCTTTCCGGATTAATTTAATTAAAAATTTATTATAAAAATGTATAAAACAGAGTTTTCGAAGTATAATGGACTTATGGAAAAGATAATGGATGAACAAACTACATTAGAAGTTCATTTATCAACGGAATTTAGCCAAAATGTTCCAAAGAAGTTTTTAAAATATACCCCTGATGAATGGGCCAGATATGCTTTTGAAAATGAACTCGAATATAGTATTAACTTTTATAAAGAAGAAAAACCTTATTGCCAGGTTACCATTGATTCTATGAGTATAATATTAAATTTTTACGATAACAATATACTTAAGCATAATTTAATGATAGTCTTTTCCAAAGGTGACATCGTTAAAGGAGATTTTAAGGGATATAGTAACAATAAAATTTTTTTAAAACAAATTTCCTGGTATGGTGATCTTGGAAAAACACTATTATTCTATTCAAATAAGAAGAAAGACAATGTTTTTTTGAAGGAATTTGTAAAGGAAAATGAAAAAACAGTACTCATCGAACAATTTGGAACTGCAGACTTATCCAAACATTGGTTCGATACTCCTAAAAATTATTTAGATTATGAAGCATTGTTAGATTATCAGAATCTTTTTAATCAGCTTCCATCAATACCAGCTTAAAATGATGATCTGACTATCAATCAGAAACTGGAGTTAGAATCATAAAATATATAAAATTCATTTTCAGCAAAAGGCATTCAGAGTATACAATAGTAATGAAATGAGTATTTCAAATTTTTTATTCGGGGAAAATATTCCTCTTTTTCAACTGGAAAAGTTCTCACAGGAATACACCCTGAAGGTAGAGAATACTTTTATGATGGGTAAAGAGAACAAACCAATCTCATTAAAAACCTCATCAGATATTATTATTGAACAGGAAAAAAGAGATCATGATATCAACAACACCATAAAGCTACAGGAAATCACGGGTGATACTGATGATACTTTGATGAAGCCTTTTTTGTTGCAAAGTCTTACCCTTGCAGATATTTCCCGCAATATTCAGTTGAAAAGAAATCTTAGCGGGAAAATACTTTCTATTGAGAATAAACCTGATCTTTGGAAAAATTGGGAAGAATGGAAGGAGAATAAGCTGGCGAGTGCTTTCCCGGAGGAAAAGGATCAAAATAAGTTGATTACAAATTATGAAAAGGGATTGAAAAACTTTGATGTTGAATTGAAGAAGAATCTGCAATACATTCTTTTACTGCCGGAAGTTTATAACCTTATATTTCCTCCTAATGAATATTACAGTTTTCTATTCAGTCCGTCAAATATTCATTCCAGGATGATTGATGGGGTAGAATATCACTATCAGTTGAAACTGGTAAAACTTGAAGAGGAAAACGACAATCTTTTTGTAGAGTTTCATTCCGTACTGAACAACCAGGACGAACTTATGAAAAGCCATATCAAAAAACTTTATGAAAAGGAGAAAGATTTTTCTACTGACCAGTTTGAATTCAGTATCAAAACCAAATACAATTTTGAAAAATCAACAGCTAAGATCCTGAACGCTGAACTTCATTTTGTAGAAAAAATGCATGAACATCTGGCTTATTTAATGGATATGGATTTAAATAGTAAATAATTAGTTTTAAACAAACAGTGCTAACAATAAACCCTATCAAGAGCTATACACTATGATCGGGAAATATTGATGATAGGATTGAGAAAAGATTTTTGTTTTAAATGCTGTTTTTCTTCTTCCGTTAGTTCATGGGTTCCAAGGCCGATCCCGTTCCATGGTTTTCCGTTATTCGTTCTATCAGCTAATTCAATAGATCCAATTGTAATTTTTTTATGAAGCCCTAATACCGTTAAATCCATCAATTGACCTGGATGTATTTCTCCTTCTATAATTTCCCCAAGCAGATAAAAGCTTCTGTTGGTAAGCTGAAAAACACTGTCAATCTTAAATTTAGCAGTAACATCATGCCAGCTGTATCCACAATGTCTGCACTGCTTTGCATAGGGAGTACGGGCAAGCTTATTACACTTTGGGCAATTATTGAAAAAAACTTTCTCAGGAGTTTCAGTCAATATCCGCATTACAACGTTTTGCTGAAAGGTCTCATATCCATTTTCTAATAGCTTTGTTATTTCAGGATCAGACTTTATCCAGCCACGCTCCATCATCAGATTTCTCAAATAGGCATTTTCGGAACTCTTTGAAGAGTACATATGATTATTCAGGGCTAATGCTTCGTTTGCGGTCATTAATTTCCCAAAATATCTGATAATATAATCTATAGTTTCTCTGTCCATATCCGATTGAAAAAGGTAGAATGTTTTTTAGTAATTTGTTTTGCCTAATTTACCATTTATTTGAGATAGGCTTACCTCATGGAATGTCATAATTAAGAAATTGAAATTTTAATACTGACAAACTATTGTCACTAAAGTCTTTTAATTTTACAGTATCAATAAAAAACTATGGGTACAATTGCAGAGAAAAAAACCTTTTATGTCAATACAAAGGAAGAGTGGCGGCAATGGCTGGAAGAGAATCACCATATAGAACAGTCTGTATGGCTTATTTGTAATACCAGAAAATCAAATTTACCCATTGTTCACTGGACTGAGCTGGTGGATGAAGCCCTTTGCTTTGGCTGGATTGACAGTACAAGGAAGACGATTGATGAAGGTTCGTTTATGCAGTTATTCAGTAGACGGAAGCCGAAGAGTACCTGGTCAAAAATTAATAAGGATAAGGTTCAGAAGCTGATAGAAAATAATCTGATGACTAAGGCAGGATTTGAGACGATCAGCATTGCAAAAGAGAATGGTTCCTGGAATATTTTAGACAGTGTGGAAGAGCTGGAGATTCCGGAGGATCTGAATGAAGCATTTAAAATTCATGAAGGCTCCGAAATCTATTTTCTAAGCCTGAGTAAATCTATAAAAAAAAGTTGCTGCAATGGATTGTACTTGCCAAAAGACCCGAAACCAGAAAAAATCGTATTGATGAAATTGCAAGACAGGCAGCTCAGAATAAGAAACCTAAGAATTTTTAGACTGTAAAAAATTAGATATTACTGTAGAACTTATGATTAAGATAAAAATAGGCTGTCCCAAAAAGGACAGCCTATTGATTTGACTCATTATTGAAATGATATTATCTTAGAATCTCAAAGTTGCTGAAACAGACCATGTTCTTCCAAAACCTAGGAATCCTGTGTTCCCGTCTGCAACACCCTGATACACTCTGCCAGTTTCCTGATATGTTTTTCCGGCATCTGGACCATTGGCAATTTTATCTCCGGCGAAGATATTGGAGCTTAATTCAGAAATATAATATTTGTTGAATAAGTTGTATACATTCGCTCTCAATGTTAAAGATTTTTTTGCATCAATAGTGAACTTGTAAGAAGCACCTACATCAAATAAATGATAGCTTGGCAATTTTACAATTCCTTTTTCTCTTGCCGCTTCAGTAAGGAAGTTGATCGGGTTGAACTGAGCATAAAGTTTGTCATAATATTCCCAGTTAGCATCAATACTGAAAGCTTTGGTGATATTATAATCTGCTCCAATACTTGCAGTTGTTTGAGCGGCATCTCCAACCTTCAGGTCTTTTATATTGATTGTTCCAGTTGCCCCGGCTATTTCTTGGTTGTTCTGAACATCAAGAATATTGAAGTTGGCGTTTCCTTTATATTTCCAGTTACCCATTGATACCATTCCTCTCAGTCTAAGGTTGGTAAAAGGTCTTGCCTTTGCTTCCAGTTCAATTCCCTGGTGCAGCTGACCAACATTCAGGGCATTGTAGAAATAGGCGTTTCCAAGGCTTAACTGAGGGAATTTTGCAATATCCGCAGCAGTAGCATTGAATGTTCTGGAAATGAATCGGTCATCCCACTGTGTTCTGTAAGCGTTGATATTCACATCGATATAACGCGATTTGAAACCGTATCCTAACTCTACAGAGAAGATTCTTTCATTCTTCGCATCGTTATAAATATTCTGGTTTGAAGGGAATAAAGCGTTGAATAACGGCTGTCTTGAAATAACTCCTGTATTGAAAAATACATTATGGTGATCATCTATATTATAATTCGCACCTCCTTTTACAATATAACCTGTTTTGTGATACCATTTTGTCTCCTGATTTCCCGGAGTATACAGCATATAGTCTCTTCTCTTGTAATACTGCTCAGAAACAGATCCCTGAACAGATGCACTTAGTTTTTCAGAGCTGTATTCAACCATTCCATAGATTCCAGCCCATTTTACCAGCCCTTCGTTGTGAATAGAAACTTTCTGAGCATCTTTAAGCTTGGTAAGCGGTTCCGGCTTTACGGTTTGGTTAATATAATATCCTTTTGGAGCGTTGGCTGTACCAGGAACAAATAATGCATCTGATCCTAACATATCAGTTACAATATCATATAATGCTCCTTTGTATGTTTTAAGGTCAATACCTCCGTTAAAAGTCCAGTTATTTTTTTTATAATTAAGGTCTGCAATCACACCATACCAGTCATGAGCATTGATACTTTGCTTTCTTACGATACCACTGGTTCCGTTCAGCGTTGCTACATATTGCCCGTTGTAATCACCTGGAGAACCTGCAGGAGCAGTAAAGGTTGATTTCTGGAAGGTATTTCCATTATAATCTGTTACCATACCACCTCTGTTATAGCGATAAATCATATCCCAGTTGATGGTACCGTCTCCGCCTGCACCATAATTCATGAAATTCATGGTTTGTCCGCCTGCATTTTTGATAGAACCGTTCAATCCGGTACCACCGCCGCCACGTCCCCATGAACCATAAAGAACGGTAGATAACTTCAGGTTGTCATTCATAGTCCAGTCCCAGTTCAAAGATGCAATAGGTTTATGATAGAAGTTAGGAGCCAGGTTGAATTGAGAACCGTTCAGCATTCCTGTTTGTGGATTGTATCTTCTTCCGTAAGTTTCAAGCTGCTGCAGCGTTGCCACATTAGCTCCGGTTGCAGAAGATCTTCTCGTATCGTGTACCTGAGGTGCTCCGGTAGCAATTAAATTGAATGCATGCTTTTCATTAGGCTTAAATCCTGTAGAGAAAAACCATGAGTAGCCTTCTCCTTTTGTTCCGTTGATGTATCCGTCACCTTGCCAGCGGGAAAGCAATACGGTTGTTCCCCATTTGTTTTTTAATCCTGAAGAGTACATTGCTGATATTCTGGAGTAGTTATCATTTCCAACTTCTCCTTTAATCATTGCTTTTTGCTCAGAATCGGTAGCTTTGGTTACAATATTGATGGTTCCTCCTACAGAAGGGACCACGAATTTAGACGCTCCCAAACCTCTTTGGATCTGAATATTGCTTGCAATATCAGCCAGCCCGGTCCAGTTGGACCAGTACACCGTACCTCCCTGCATATCATTCACCGGTTGTCCGTTGATAATGACCGCAATGTTGGCTCCGTCAAAACCTCTCATGTTGATTCTGCTGTCTCCGAATCCTCCACCTACTTTGGTTACATAAACGGATGGAGTAGACTTCATAATCTCAGGGAATTCTCTGTTTCCCAGCTTCTCCTGAATTTCTGCCGCCTTAATGTTGGAAACCGCAACAGGGGTTTTTCTCTCTTTGGCTGTTTGGGAAAGGTTTCTACCTACCAACATAACCTCATCAATAGATTTAGATTTCTCTAAAGAATCCTTCGTACTCTGTCCATAATATATGGCTGCCGTAGGTAATACAAGCGCTATAATAAGTCGCTTTTTAAAAGTAATGCTCATGAAATAAACTAGCGTTTTTGAATTTAAGGCTGCAAAGATGAATAATTATTTTTGAATTGAGTATTAAATCTTAGCGATGTGATTTTATTCAGTTTTTGGAATATGCTCTATTTCTTAATTTTTTGAATATGTTAATTATTATACATCTTTCGTTTACAATTTGTTATAAAAGAAAATGATGAAATAAATAGTTTGTTTTTAAGCGATATAAATAATTATGTGGCTCTCCATATTTTTAAATAAAACTAAAATATGTTGGAAAATATACTATAATAATAGCTAACTAATAAAAGGGGTAAGTGACTTGGGTCATAATTTTTATAGTATCGTTTTCATACATTGTATTATTATTTATTTAAAAACCGTGATTATAAGAACTTGATCAGTTTCATAAGTATTATGAAAAATTAGGGAAGCTTTCCAATGAATCAAAGCCCGCCTCAGATTCTGCAGGACAGCAGCACCGATATAAATAATCGCAATTTCAAACCTTCTCAACCTGTTATCTGCGAAGGTGTGGATAAAGAAACATAAGTCTTATAATAACTAAATTTTTCAATGATTTTAGATACCACATCTCAGCATTTCAGGCAGAAATGGTCTTATAGTTGCAGATTCATCACCAATCAAACACTAAATTATTATATTATGGAAACTAAAACAGCAACCAAAAAATCACCCGCAAAAAGAAAGACAACAGCGAAAGCATCTGCAAAAACACCGGCCAAAAAAAATGCGGCCAAAGGTTTGGAAGATCTTTTTGAAGATTCACTTAAAGACATTTATTGGGCTGAAAAAGCACTGTTGAAAGCGCTGCCGGCAATGATGAAAAATGCGACCAGTGAAAAGCTTAAAACAGCTATTGACAAGCACATTACTGAAACGGAAGGCCATGTTAAAAGACTCGAAGAGTGTTTTAAAGCATTAGGAAAAAAAGCCCAGGCAAAGAAATGCGATGCCATGCAGGGATTATTGGATGAAGGAAAAAGTATTTTGGAAGAGACAGAACCCGGAGCAGTAAGAGATGCAGGAATCATTGCTGCGGCACAAAAAGTTGAACATTACGAAATTGCCACATATGGTACACTAGCAGCCTTTGCAAAAGTATTGAAAGAGAAGGATTGTCTTAAAAATCTTTTGAGCACATTAAAAGAAGAGAAAAAATGTGACGAGCTGCTAACGAAAGTGGCTGATACCAATCTTAACAGCAAAGCAGTATAAGTATGTATTCATTATAAAAAAGGAGACCGGGTTTATTCTTGGTCTCTTTTTTATTGTTGAAATATCATTAGATTCAAAAATGGAACATTTTGATTTTGGTTATTTTTGTATCATTTTTAATATATTTGCAGATATTATTTGTATCAAATTTATTTGCTTAAATACCATAAGCTTTTCTCCTATTAAAAAAAAAATATGACTCAGCTCAGCTTGTTCGACTCAGAAGAATTATATGAATTTCCAAAAGACCTTCTGGAATACAGTGAGCATTTCCTGAGTCAGCATGAAGCAGATAAACTAAAGAATCATCTGCTCGAAACAGCACCCTGGAAACAGCGTACCCAGAAAATGTATGATAAAACGGTTCTGACCCCACGCTTAACCGCATGGTATGGGGATCCGAAAACGGATTATCCATTAGGAAATGGTGAAGTGGAGAATAACCTCTGGACCCCTGAATTGTTTTCTTTAAAACAAAGGATAGAAGAAACATTCGGTTATCAGTTCAATTCTGTATTGCTGAATCTTTACCGGGATCATAATGATTCTGTTGCCTGGCACAGAGATAAGGAAAGCAGATACGGAAAGCGTCCTGTGATTGCATCAGTAAGTCTGGGGCAGACCAGAAACTTTGATTTCAGGAAAAAAGACCATCATCAAAGTAAATATAGTCTGCCACTTCCTCATGGGTCATTATTGATTATGAAAGGAGATCTTCAGGAAAACTGGGAACATCGGATTGCTAAGTCTGTAACTTCTATGAAAGAGCGTATTAATCTTACATTCCGGCTGGTTCGATAATTATAAAATGTTTATTCATAATATTTTATGAAAATAAATGATTTGCTGAAAATATTATTTGGCCGATAAATTGTTGCTATTATAAAGAAGTCTCATAGATTTCACACCTATCACCACTTAAAATTTATTATTATGAAAAATTTTGTAGCAACAATTTTTGCAGTAGCTGCTTTAACGGCCTGCAAAAAAAACGAACCGACAACAACGAGTCAATCTGAGGAAAGTACAACAATGTCTGCCCCTGCGGAATCCGGGATGACGGTAAGCGACTCCACCAAAATGTCAGACACCAAAGATCAGAAAAGTATGCTCAGTGATCAGGACAAAAAATTTGCAGATGCTGCAGCCATTGGAGGACTGATGGAAGTTATGATGGGAAAACTAGCAGAAACAAATGCTGAAAATCCTGTTGTAAAATCTCTGGGTTCCATGATGGTAACAGATCATACCAAAGCGAATGACGAACTCAAAAAATGGGCCTCCACTAATGGCTATACACTTCCCACAACTTTGGACGCAGAGAAGCAAAAGATGTATAATGATCTGAAAGATAAGAAAGGAAAAGATTTCGACAAAAAGTATACGGATCTAATGGTAAGTGATCACAAAGAAGATGTAGAAGCATTCAAAAAAGAGGCATCAGAAGGAACAGAAGCCTCATTAAAATCTTTCGCAGCGAAGACCCTTCCGACACTTGAACATCATTTGAAGGAATCCGAAAAGGCGAAAAATGCTGTCAGATAATTTACGGTTAATATGACTTGCATCATAAGACAAACAGAATGTATTCGATACTTTTGAATGATTAAATATTATTTTGTTCTTGATTATTACGCTCCTCTTTTTTAAGGGGAGTTTTTTATTCTTCTTTCTTTTTGTATTCTTCAATTTTTTTAAACTGCTGATAAGAATCTTTCAGCTTACGAAGCTGTTCTGAGACGGTTTTAATTCCTTTTTCACTAAGATCTCCACTGTCCATAGCATTTTGATATGCCTCTATAGCTGCTTTTTCCCCAAACACTACATTTCCTAATGTAGATTCTACCAAATTACCCATGGTGAAAGAATTTTTAATATCAATCCATGTCCTGTGAATGGCTCCTGCAATGGAAGTTGAATTTTCCGGATTACCCTGTTTTTCTGTGATGAGGTTTATAAGTTCATTCTTCATGATTTTCGATTGTGAAATCATATGATCATACTCATCCTTTACATCCGGATACATTTCCCAGACTTTTCCTTCTACTTTTTCGAAGCCTTCCATTCTGTCATTTGTAATGTGAAGTAAGTCATTAAGTACCGAGATTTCTTTCTGTTTGTCCATAATATAAATTTTTAAATTAAACATAATGATCTACTAAATTATAATTTAACACTCAGATCTTTTATAATCCTGGTCATATACGTTAAAAAGTTAGTCCGATGTATTTCTTTTTCCACAAAAAAGCTGCACCTTTGCTCCACAATGGGGTGCTACAGATAACGGTGGCTGAGATGATACCCAGGAATGTATTTCCACACCTGATCCGGACAATGCCGGCGTAGGGATTGCTTACTTATCATCTCATCATTTGATTTCTAACAATTAATATGATGCAGGACATTTTAAAACAAATTACCTTACCGGAATGGTTCGGAGTCTTATTTTCAGTGATTCAGGTTTTACTGGCCCGTAAAAACAATGTCAACAACTATCTTTTCGGAATTGCAGGTATTCTGCTGACGTTGTACGTAATGCTTACATCAAAGCTTTATGCTGAATTTACCTTAAATCTTTATTATCTGATTATGAGCATCTACGGATGGTTGTACTGGAAATTCGGGAAACAGAAATCCGAAATGGAAATCTCCGTGACCACCACCACTGAAAAATGGATTACCGGAGGAATTGTTTTGGGAACTTTTATCTTATTCTGGTCTTTTCTCACTCATTTTACCGATTCGGATGTTCCTGTTTGGGATTCTCTGGTAAGTGCTTTTGCCTGGGCAGGAATGTGGCTGATGGCAAGACGGAAAATTGAAAACTGGGTGATCCTCAATATCAGTAATATTATTTCCATTCCTTTAATGATTCACAAGGAATTATATCTCTATGCTGTTTTAACATCATTCTTATTTTTAGTGGCAATCTCCGGTTATATAGAATGGCAAAAAATCATTAAATCCAAAGCTCATGCTCAGTACTAAGGACATCAGAAAAGAACTTCAGGGAGCTTCTGTAATTTCTGATAAAGTGATGCTGCATATTCACGAAGAAGGATTGCTTAAAATCTGGGTTCCCAAAAAATATGGAGGACTCGGCTATCGTTTTGAAGAAGGGCTTAAAGCATTATTTGGCTGGGCGCAAACTGATGGAAGCTTTGGCTGGATGCTGACACTTTGTGCCGGAGCCAACTATTTTTCCAGAAATAGTAAACCCGAAGTTGCCCAATTACTCTTCACCCATACCAAAACCTGTTTTGGCGGAAGCGGAATGGTTGGCGGCACCGCAGAAAAGCAGGATGATAATACCTATCTGATCAGCGGTTCATGGAATTTTGCAACGGGAGCACCTCATCTGACCCATTTTACACTGAATGCCAGGATTACAGAAAACGGGAAACCTATAACGGATAAAGACGGCAATGAGGTGATTCGCTCATTCATCATTCCGAAAGAACATGCTGAAATTATCCCCAACTGGAAATCTATGGGAATGAAAGCAAGCGGTACCTATTCCTTTACCATTGAAAATGTTATGGTAAGCGAAGACTACAGTTTTGTATACGATCATTTTTTCACGAATGATATTCTGGACAGCATTCCGTTTCGGGTTTTTGCGGATTTGACGCTCTTGGTCAATTATTTGGGAATGGCCTATCATTTTATTGAAGAAGCAGAAGGCATTCGTCCTGAAATCAATTTCAAAAGTTTTGCAGAATCTGTTGAAAAGCATTTGGGAAAAGTTTTAAACATAGCCAGAGAAGTAGAAAATATACTCGGTGATCACAAAGGAATTTCAGAAGATAAAGAACACGAGATTCACCAATATGGAGTAGAACTGGTTCAAAAATTATCCCATCAGATCATTACCGTTTATACACAGCTGGGAATCCGGGCTACGGATACCCGTTCGGCAGTGTATCAGGTATTCTGTGACTATTTTACTGCAGCAATGCATTCCAATTTCAGACCTTCTGCGGATAATGTAGACTTTTCTTTCTGAGAAATAATCAGAGAATACTTCTTTGAAAATCCGGCGATGAGTGAATGCTAAAGATTTAAACTTAATATATATTTAATATGATTGCCATAGGTTTTAGATACTTTTGTATCACCAGTTTTGAGTTCAAAGACGTATTAAAGAATGGATCATTTTAAAGAAATATATTCCGGTTACAAGCACAGGGTGTATTTTTTTGTGGCCAAATACCTTTCGGAAGAAGAAGATATTGAAGAAATTGTACAGGACATTTTTATGCATGTCTGGAAATATCTGTCCAAAACCTATTCTCCATCAGAAATTGAAGCGCTTATTTTTAAATCTGCCAAACAGGAAGTCTCCAATTTCTACCGTAAAAGAAAAATGATTTTCGTTCCTCTTGAAAGTTCCCCGGAAAGTCAGGATGAAGAAAACTCAGAAATAGAAAAACAAATACAGCAGGAAGACCAGCTCAAAAAGATTGAAGATCTCCTGGAACAGGTTCCCGAAAAAAGCCGTGAGTTTTTCATCAAAAATAAAATCCAGAATCTCAGCCTTTTTACCATCGCTCAGGAAAATGATATTTCCAAAACGGCTGTTGAGAAACATGTGAATAAGGTGTTGAAGTTTCTGAGAGCGAATTTGAATTTTTTCTTTTAGATTATACTTTTACTATTCCAATTTCCTTCATCATCTAATTTCTTTAAATTAGTTAGGCTTGAGTTAACTTTAACTCAATGTCAACCAATATGAACAAATCGTTAAATCAAAAAAATATAGGTTGACGATTTTGCACTTCCTGCGTATTCTCTAATAAAGATCAAATAGGAGCGTATGGATTTCGAAAATCAATGGAAATCAGTCAAAGAAGAAAACAGGAAAATGAAGGATTCGGCAGATCAGCGAATCTGGAACGGACTTGAAAATAAAATCAGATCCAGAAACAAGACAAAAAGGTTTTTGTGGGCTGCAGCTGTTCTTTTGCCCTTATTTACCGTGATGACTCTGTTCTTTACTGAAAATGCTCTAAGCTCTTCATCTCATCAGCAAATGGTTTTCATAACGGAAACGACGCAAAAGGAATTCACCTTACCGGACGGAAGTATTATTACCCTGCAACCAGAAAGTGAATTGATACTGACAGATAATTTCGGTAAGAAAACCAGAAATGTTTCTTTTAAAGGAAAGGCATTCTTCAGTGTTGCTAAAAATAAAGCGTTGCCCTTTATCATTGATGCCAATGGATTTAGAGTAAAAGTATTGGGGACAAAATTCCTGCTTGATCAAAGATCCGAAGATAAAAAAGTCTATCTGAAAGAAGGAAAAGTGAAAATTGATTACAAGGGTCACACCACTTATCTTTTGCCTAAAGAAACATGGCTGGCAGACAAAAACGGAACTGAAAAACATTTCTATGATCAGGATGTTGTAAGGACATTTGATTTTAATGAGATGAAATTCGGACAGGCCATTTCACAGTTGGAGAAGACGTACAATATCTCGATAAGCTATCCTCAGCAGTATAGAGAGAATGTTATTGATGGAGATATCACCGGAGACCTTAATAAAGTTATTAAAACCATAGGATTTCCATTTAGTTTAAATACTAGAAAAGAATCAGATTATCATATCATTTTAGAAAAATAATGCACCAGTAATTGGGGTTACCGATGCATTGAATATAAATCAGTCAAATAACAACTAATTTCAGCAAAGCTATGAAAAAAACAACAATTAGCATGATGTTGTTGGGTCTTTTGTGCGCGCCACAGTTTACCTACGCAGAGGCTAACAAATGTTTTCAACAGTCCGTCATTCAGCGGAAAACGCCTTTAATCAAAATCTTTGAAAAACTTTCAAAAGAACATGGCGTAAAATTCTTTTATTCGGTTTCAGACCTTAAGGATATTCAGGTGGATGAATCTCAGGTTAACTATCAGTCATTATCATCGTCTTTAGACTATCTGAAGAAAAATGTTGGTCTGGATTTTAATGTAGATCAGAAAACAGTCACCGTTCGTCTCAATGCAAGAGCAATTACAAAAATTCAGAGGAATAATGCTCAACAGTCTGCGGAATATTTAAATCCGATAAAAGACACAGTAACATCCAGGGAAAAAAATATTGATGAGGTTGTTTTGGTAGGGTATGGAAAACAGAGTAAGAAAAACAATTCCGGCTCCATCTCTTCTATTGACGAGAAACAGATGAAAGGGGTTGCCTCCAGTAATTTCGGGGATATTATTGCCGGAAAAGCTACCGGAGTTCAGATTACCCAGGCTAATGCAACGCCGGGAGGTTCACCTTCTATCAGAGTAAGAGGTATCGGAACATTAACAGCGGGTTCGAATCCCTTGATTGTTGTTGACGGACTTCCTCTCACCGAAGGTTCCAATCTGAATGCTATTGATCCTAATTCCATTGCAAAAATTGATATCTTAAAAGATGCCGCCTCCGCAGCCATTTATGGTTCCAGAGGAGCCAATGGAGTGATTATCATTGAAACAAAACAAGGGAAAAAAGGCAGAATGGCTGTTTCTTTTGATTCCTATTACGGAATGCAGATGAGAAGCGATAATGTAAAATTGGTGAATGCTTACGATATGGCCACTTTTCTGAAAGAAGCCAGAGATAACAACTATCTTTCCAAGGGCAGCAACAGAAGTATTTCTGATGATAATGCTACAAGAATAAGTAAGGGAGCATCTTTAAGAGAGTTAATCCCTGATTATCTCGCCCCTTACCTGGCAAAGCAGCCTGGATTAACAGATACCGACTGGCTGAATACTGTAATGAAACCGGCACCCATAAGCCAGACTTCATTAAATGTTACGGGAGGAAGCGATAAAAGCAAATATGCTTTTACCATGAGCTATTTTAACCAGAAAGGATTGGTGATCGGGACAGACTACGAAAAATTTTCCACCAGCGTTAATCTTTCCACAGAACTTACAGATAAATGGAAAATAGGAGTAACGATGACACCATCTTATGCAACGGGAACCATCAATGCAGCAGAAAATTCGAGAAGTTATAATCCACTGCAGATGGCTACTGCAATGTATCCTTTCTTTAAACCTTATAATGATGACGGAAGTTTGGCCATTTCCAAACAAATCTTAGGAAATACAGCAACTGACGGTGCTTTGGTAGAGAATCCCGTTGCGATTCAGGAAATGACGAACAGAAAATATACTTTATTTAAAACATTCGGAAATATTTTCACAGAGCTTGAGCTGTTGAAAGGCTTGAAATACAGACTTTCAGTAGGCGGAGATTACACCAACTACGAATATAATTTCTTCGATCCTTCTACAGTGGGAGCCTACAGAGCAGCCGCTCCGGATGTTACTTTTGCGAACAGAACAGAATATATCCGCAAAAATTATCTGATTGAAAACCTGCTTTCATTTGATAAAAAATGGGGTGAGCATAGAATAGATGCCATTGCCGGACAGTCTTTTCAGCAGGAAGATAATACTCAGCTTTTAACCGAAGCTACCGCATTTCCAGACAACAGCATCCGGAATATTGCAGGCGGAACTTCATTTAAAAACACGCTGACACAATACAAATGGAGATTGCTGTCTTATTTCACCAGAGTTAATTACACCTTTGATAATAAATATAATCTGATGGCTTCTTATCGTAGAGACGGCTCTTCACGTTTCGGGAAGAATTCCAAATGGGGAGATTTCTATGCATTTTCTGCAGGCTGGACGATCAGTAATGAAAATTTCTTTCCTGAAAATACTATTGTAACGGATTTAAAGCTAAGATACAGTCTTGGAAGCAACGGAAATAATCAAATTCCTAATTTCGGGGCACTTTCGCTGATGAATCCTGATAATTACAACTTTGGCGGTGTTCTAACACCAGGGTATACAACGGCAACGGCTCCCAATCCTAATATTTCCTGGGAAAAGTCCAGATCAAACAACTTCGGAATTGATTTCTCTCTGTTTAAAAATATCCTGAATATTTCTGCAGATTATTATATTCTGAACAGAGACGGTTTGTTACTTGATGTTCCCGTTCCACAGCAGTCTGGTTTCAGTACATCGCTTCAAAATATAGGAAAGATCAAAAACTCCGGTTTTGAATTACAGATTTCTTCGAAAACTTTCAATATTGCCAACGATTTTACTTATTCGGGAAGCTTTAATTTTTCAACCAATAAAAATGAAGTTTTGGCCTTGGCAAACGGACAGAATCAGATTATTACGGGTGAAAATAATTTCTCTGTCACAAAAGTGGGCGGTTCTATTGGTGAAATGTATGGGTACAATATTGTCGGAATCTACAAAACTCAGGAGGAGATCAACAATTCACCACACATTACCGGAACAATGGTTGGAGACTATATTATGGAAGACCTCAATGGTGATGGGAAAATTGATGTCAATGATAAAAGAAGTTTCGGAAGCGGCGTTCCCAAATACATTCTTAGTTTCAATAATAATTTCAGATATGGACTTTTTGAATTAAGCTTCTCATTATACAGCGAAATAGGGAAGAGAATTTACAATGCAGATGCAGTAACTACTTTAGAATCGGGAGAAGGTTTCGGAATGGCCTCGCAGTATTATTTTGACAACCGCTATAATGCAGCAACCAACCCCAATGGATTTTTCGGAATGCCGAATATGAACTTTTCCAACAACAGAAAAGAAGCCAGAACTTCAAATCTCTATTTTAAAAATGCCGATTATGTGAGATTGAGATCGCTGCGTCTTGCTTTCAATTTTCCAAAATCAATGCTTGGAAATATCGGGTTGGAAAACGCACAGATCTATGTGGTAGGAAACAATCTTTTCACGCTGTCAAAATATAAAGGAATGAATATCGATGCCACTTCAGACAATGTTCTTACCCAAGGATTTGATCAGGCTTATTATCCGGTAGCTAAAATATATTCTGTAGGCTTTAACCTTAAATTTTAAAATCATGAAAAAAATATTCTTTACAATATTCAGTCTTTCTGTGATGTTTTCTTGTTCGTCTGATCTTTTGGATGTAAATCCTGAAGCCCAGAAAGTTTCCTCACAATTCTATACCAATGCTTCTGAAATTGAGCAGGGAATTGTTTCAGTTTACGGAGCCCTTCAGTACACCGGACAGTATCAGCTGGCAATGCCTGCGTTGGGAGAATTGCCTTCTGACAACACATATGATGAGGTTCCAGCCAATGATTCTTTTACGTATGGAGAGCTGGATTTTTTCACTATTCAACCTAATAACAGCCTTATTGCAAGTACCTGGAAGGACAATTATGTTGGAATTCAGCAGGCGAATATTATTCTGACAAGGATTGGAAAAATCCCTGATATGACCGATGCCCTGAAAAATACGAGAACCGGAGAAATGAAGTTTCTGAGAGCGCTGATGTATTTTAATCTGGTAAGAATTTATGGTGATGTTCCATTGGTATTAAAAGAAACCACGAATGTTAACGATTACTTTGGACAGCCAAGAACGCCTGTCGCAGAGGTATATTCAGCAATAGAAAAAGATCTGAAAGAAGCGATTGATCTTTTACCAACCACCACAACGCAAAAGGGTAGAGTAACCAAAGGAGCGGCTTTGGGAATTTTGGGTAAAGTGCTTCTGACACAGAACAAGTTTGCAGAATCACTGACCTATTTAAGTCAGATTGAATCTTTAGGCTATCAACTTTTGACCGATGTCAATAAAATTTTTGATGTCACTAATAAAAATAATGCTGAAATTATTTTTGATGTACAGTTCACCTCCGGATTGAACGGAAATTCGGAAGGAAGTTCGGCATTTCAGATGTTCAGTCCTTCCGGATCAGTTTCCGGAGCGAAAGGCCATAATCTTCCCACCAAAGAAGTCTACAATCTTTATTTGGCGGGAGATACAAGGAGGTCTGCCCATATCGGACTTACGTCAAACGGAATTCCTTTCAGTAAAAAACTGGTGAAAACATCCAATACCATTGCCGATGGAGGAAGCAATTTTGTGGTGTTGAGATTGGCTGATGTTTTCCTGATGATGGCGGAATGTTTTGCGCAGCAGAATGATCTTACAACCGCAAATTTATATCTGAATAAAATTAAAACCAGAGCAGGTATTGCTTCTGTAAACCTCTCAACAAAAGAGACATTACTGAATGAAATTGACCGCGAAAGAAGGCTTGAATTTGTAGGAGAAGGACACCGATGGTTTGATCTCGTGAGGACGGGAAAGGCTATTTCAGTGATGACTGCTCATTTTAGCAATAATGCGGGATACAGCACAGCGCAGATTAAGCCATACCACCTTCTGATGCCGGTTCCGCAAGGTCAGATTAATACTGATCCGGCCATTAAACAAAATCCAGGATATTAATTTAACATTTGAAATTATGCTTAACAATAGATTATTACCACTTTCTTTTCTTATTTTTTCTTCTTTGTGTTTTGCTCAGCAAAAGAAAATCTCACTTTCCACTTTTCCAGACCGTAAAGTCATGGTAGTTGCTCACCGTGGTGATTGGAGAGAGGCTCCGGAAAATTCGGTGTGGGCAGTAAAAAAAGCCATTGAAAAAGGAGTCGATATGGCTGAGATAGATCTTGCCATGACGAAAGACAGTGTTTTGATCCTGATGCATGACAATACCATCGACAGAACGACAACAGGGAAAGGAAAGCCGTCTGATTTTACATTAGCCGAGATTAAAAAACTCCATCTGAGAGATGGATTAGGAGTGGAAACCCAAATGAGTGTTCCTACTTTACAGGAAATTTTAGAGATTTCTGATGGAAAAATACTTCTGAATCTGGATAAAGGTTTTGATTATATAAAACAGGTATATCCTTTGGTGAAAAAACGAAATATGCTTGATCAGATTTTGTTTAAAGGTCATGAATCTTACTCAGAGTTCAATCAAAAATACGGTGATATAAAAAATGAAATTCACTATATGCCGATTATCCAGCTGGGGAAAGAAGAGGATCTGAAAAAAATCTCAGAGTACCTTAAGAGCTATAAAGTTTATGGTTTTGAATTTACAATCGGAACAACAGAAAAGAACCTGATTGATTTTAAAAAACTCAGAGAAAATAAGGTTAAAATCTGGGTAAATTCATTGTGGCCCCATCATAATGCCGGAAATAATGATGACCTGGTTCTCGATCATCCCAATATATATGACTGGTATATTCATAATGGAGTCAACATTATCCAGACTGACCGCCCGAAAGAACTGATCCATTATTTGAAAAGTAAAAAACTTTATTTTTAAGAATTAGAAGAGCTGAAATAATCAATTTCAGCTCTTTTTATCTATTGGGTAGTTGTATAAGCGATTTCCTAAAATGGATTGTTCATGATGACACTCAAGGAAAATATACTTTGGAAATTGAAAGTTTAAGAAAAAATAACTGGAATACGCCTTTTTTAGGATATTTTAACACGTGTTTTATGATTTGTGTCATAAAACAAATGCTATGTATTTCACTATATTTGGAATAATAAAGCTAACCATGAAATAAGCCAGCATAAAAACTTGTTAAACTAAAAATTATTAAAGATTACCAAAGATTATGAAAGACTTATTTTCACTCAACGGAAAGAGGAAGGATTATGTTATCAGTCATTTTGAAAAAGAGATGTATCCATTGATAGAAAATGATAATTGGATTATCGTTATCATTAAAAAGTGGTACCATACCATGATTGTATCCTATTTGATTTGCAATGATTTAGTTGCTTTAACTATTGTAAGAACAAAATTCCCTCCATTTTACGAAAAATATACGGTACAGTAGTGCCTTGGTAAACTATTTTTATTTTCAACCCATTCATTTTTCCAGAACAGACTTTTCACAAAGTGTCCTTCTTTTCTTAAATCCATTCTTTCCATCAGTTGAATGAAAGCTGTGTTCTCAGGATCTACGGAACCTGTAATTCTATGTTTATACAAATCATTACAAAGAAATCAATAATTCCTTTTAAAGCTTCAGCAGCATATCCTTTACCATCCAGATTTGAAATATATTGGTTTCTGTATCTGAACGGGAATTTATAGTTGTGGATATTTTTCCACAAGCCAGTAAATGTATTTCCACGGCATCCGGAGATTCTTTACATCTATATTAGGATACCTTTACCCCATAATAATATCAATTAAGATATGTAAAACAATAATGAATGGTTAAAATTTATACAAAATTAATTGTGACAGTGTTAGCTTTAAGCCCCACTTTTGCTTTTGCCCAAGCAGGAAATGTTGGTATTAATACTGCAAATCCAGGTTCCACTATGGATATCGCCGGATCATTAGCAGCAAATTATAATGCTGTCAATGCAAACTCTTATAATTTGAACTCATCAGATTTCCATGTCTCTTATAACGGGGGTTCCAATGCTGTTTTTAATCTTCCTTCTGCAATCAGTGGGGCTGGAAATTATAAAGGACGTATTTATAGGATTAAAAATAATACAAACTTTAGTATTACAGTAAATTCTGCACCTCCAGAGACTATTAATGGAAATCCCAATGTTCTTGTACCGGCAAATCAAAGTGTAGAATTAATCAATACCGGGCTTACAGGAGCTGCTTCTACATGGGAAATACTTTCAAAAGGAACTTCCTCTACAGGAGATTATATTGTTGTAAAACCAAACGCCATTCAAACAGTATCTACCGGATCGGATGTTACGTTTGGGTCTGTAATTGCAACCAATAACATTACTTATAATGCCGGTGTCTTTAATTTGAAAGCCGGGAAAACCTATGTGCTCCGTTGCCAACTGCATGCTACAGAGTTCTCACTGGCTGGAGGTTTCTTTGTCTATGAATGGGTGGATGCTTCAAATAATTCTGTTCTTCCTTCCAGTACCACCGGTGTTGTTGATGCAATCAATAATTATCCTGCCACTACAATAGGAGGCCAGCCAGAAGCCTATGCTATTTACAGACCTACGGTTGATACCTCTGTAAAAGTAAGATTAGGAGGAGCAGGAACAGCTCAGTTGAATCCTCAAATAGGATTTATGACTGTTACAGAACTTGCAGGAGGTAACGGTAACGGAGGAACAACGATTATTAATAACAATATTACCGCAAGCAATGGTCTTACATTATCAGGTACAGATGTAAAGCTGGGAGGAACCCTTTCACAAGCTACAGATATTGCAATGGCGGGAAACAATTTAAGTATTAATGGTGCAGGGAAAGTCCTTATGGGAACCAATACAGTACCTTCGGGTGCAGCAGATGCAAAAGTTATTATTGATAATGGAACTACCAATGGAGCTCTTCAGATTAAAGATGGTACCCAGCAGCTGGGGTATGTACTCACAAGTGATGCCAATGGTTTAGCAACATGGTCATCCACTGTTACTACCGCATTTGCCAATAATTGGACACCCTATACCGGAACATTGATAAATCCTTATACGGGAGGAACGGGGGCTGCCGGATTGAATACGGGAGTTCAGGTCACTATTCCTGCAAAGGGCTGGTATTTTTTCCGATGTGGAGTTGCTATCAATTCTGACTGTAATGATTACTTTTTTTATATTAATGGTATTGGTGATGTCTGGAGAAGCTATTGTGGATCAAATACTGCTGCGTTCATGTTTCCAAGGGATCAGAACCGTGTATTATATTTTGCTACACCAGGAACCTATACTGTGTTAGCTGGTAAAACAAACGGAATAATTCCAGCCTCATTCAATGCCGGAAATCCTTCTTTTTACTTGGATTTTGTAAAATTCCAAAACTAATATAGCCTCTTTTTTATAGAAATAATTAGGTTCGGAGATTCTAAAAACACATAAAAAAATACTGCAGGGATTTATTCCTTGCAGTATTTTTTATGGATTAAAAACGAAAATCTTTTCGTACTACGAAAAAGTAGCAATTTTATGTGATTTGTTTATAATAAAAAAGACAGGAAGAGCCAAAACTATCCTATAGTTCCATTTTTACATTTCCTATAGATTTTCAATACAATAATTAAAATGGGATGAAAGATACAGAGGTAGCATCATAGATTCAAGCTACAGCAGAAACATTGCTCGTTTTGAGGACATCGATCCTTTTTTAATGTACAATAATTGTTAGCTTTGTATCCTGGATTTGTTGAGTAACCCATAGACGGTTAAGAAGAAATAAAATAATAAAAAGAGTGCGAAATGACTGACGTATTTGAAAATTACCTATCCTCCATAGGAGGATTATCAGCTGAGGAAATTACCTTTGCGGAGAAGTTCTTCAAACCGATCAGTTTAAAAAAAGGTGATTTTTTTATTCGTGAGGATGAGCCCTGTCGTTATATAGGATTTGTCGCCAGTGGCTCTGTAAAAGCATATGCCACCGATAAAGAAGGAAGGGAAAATATCACCTGTTTCAAGTTTGAAAATGAATTTGCCACCTCCTTTCCTGAGTTTATGGCACAGGAAAAATCCAGAAGGAGTATCAGGGCGATTGAGGATAGCATAATCTATAAGATAAGCTACCTGGACTATCAGTATCTGCTTGGTCAGTTGGCCGCTTTGAACGAAGTTATAAAATTGGTGATGGAGCAGGAGTATATCCAAAAGGAACGTTATATGCTGAATTATAATAATAAGTCGGCTGTGGATAAATATCTTCATGTCTTATCTAGTGAACCGATACTCGTTCAGCGTGTAACAACACAGGATCTGGCATCGTATCTGGGTCTTACGCAGCGATCACTTACACGGGCGAAGGGACAAATCCACAGACCCAGTATATTATAGGACAAATGTCCTTATTATGCCCTGATCAGCGATGTAGATTTGCACAAAAAAAGCTATGTTACGTCAAATTGCTCCCGAGGTATTCCAGATTTCACTGATGCCACGAAATAGTATCAACTCCTATATTATCGAAGGTGTATTGATAGACTCCGGAATACGGAGTTCATATACCACTATAAAGAAAGCTCTCCAGAAAATCCCCGTTTATCAACATGTACTAACCCATGCCCATGCAGACCACCAGGGCTGCAGCGATCAGATATGCGCTGAGTTCGGAATACCTTTGCTCTGTCATCCTGATGAAGTTTTGAGAACCGAAACAGGTAGGGTAACCAATGACTATCCAACTCCCCGGCATTGGGTAGCAAAGCTTCAGCAAAAGTACTGGGCAGGGCAGGGACACAAAGTAGATCAGACAATCGTTGAAAATGATAAGATCGGAAACTTTCGGGTAATAGAGACTCCCGGACATTCGGCAGGTCATATTTCTTTATTCCGTGAGCGAGATGGTGTACTGATCATCGGAGATGCAGCGACAAATATGAACCTGCTCACAACAGCAACGGGTCTCCGGCTTCCACCAAACATATTCACCTCAGATCAGCAGCGTAACATCAAATCGCTTCAGAAACTGGCAGAACTGAATCCTGCCATACTCTGCTTCGGTCACGGACCAGTCATGCAAAATAGAGATCGGAAGTTTGAGGAATTTGTGGCTCAATGCAGCGTTTTTGTTTAATAAAAATAAACTGTGCGGTAAATTACGGATTGAATGTGCTTTATGCAGGCTTCATTCATATGGTGTTATTTTTCGTTCATATACTAATGGTTCTATGAAATAATTGGTTATCAATTGTTTATCCCTGATGTTGATTATTTTCTGTCGAAATAAAAATGACACTGTTTTTTTTAAATGGTGTCATTTGGTTTTATTGAACTTTAAATTATTTACAGGATTATGATGGATGAATTGAAAAGTATGATTATTTATGAGCTATTAGTACCATTTCCTATGATGAAACTCTAAGTTTATCATCTTTATATTGAAAATATTTTCTATTTTTGGAGAAACTGTAGACCTCTATGTATGAATAAAGTAAGTTTTAAATTAATTTGCGCAATCGATTGCATTTTTTCTTGTTTTTTATATGCTCAAAGATCTGTAAAGATTGTTAATCCTTTGGATGTTTCCAGAAGTGAGGTAGTGGCAATTCCCAGGACTATGCTGAAGTCATTTTTACATAAAAACAGGGAGGAGGAACTTAGAATAAAAGATGCAAAAGGGAAATGGTTACCAATTCAATGGATAGATTATGATGGTGATGGAAAAAATGAAGAATTACTTTTTCTGGTAAATATTGATGCAGGAAAAACCAATGTATACACTATTATTGCGGATGGGAGCGTTCAAATCCCAGAAATCGGAATTTCTACCTATTCGAGATTAGTCCCGGAAAGAGTAGATGATTACGCCTGGGAAAATGATAAAATTGCTTTCAGGGTTTATGGTCCGAAAGGCCAGCAGGAAGCTTTGCAGGGAATAAAAAGCAGTACACTCTCAAGCGGTGTGGACATCTGGCTGAAAAGAACAGACCAGCCTGTTATCAACAAATGGTATAAAGGTTATCTTACAGATCCCATGTATTATCATAAAGATACAAGAGGGGAAGGCTATGATCCTTACCATGTGGGAAACAGCAGAGGAACAGGTGGAATTGGAATCTGGAAAAATGAAAAACTTCAGGTTTCCCAAAACTTTGTTACTTCCAGAACAATTGCTGAAGGTCCTTTAAGAACAGTTTTTGAACTGACTTATCAGCCATGGAGTGAATATGAAGTGAAAGAAACCAAAAGAGTTTCTTTGGATCTGGGTTCCAACTTTTCTAAGTTTGAATCTGTTTTTGAATCAGAAAAACCTGTTCCTAATTATACTATCGGAATTTCGCTGCATAAAAATGAAGGAAAAACCCAACTGAATGATCAAGACGGATATTATCTTCACTGGGAGAAAATAGACGATGCTTTTGTGGGAGAAGGAATTGTTGTAAACCCGAAAATTGTTGAAAAATCAATCGCTTTTACCTCAAATATTCCTGATGAAAGTAATTTGTATGTTGTAACCAAACCTTCAAAAGTCTTAACGTATTACGCCGGATTTGCATGGCAGAAAAGCGGGCAGGTTCATACAGAGAAGGACTGGGAGAAAATGCTTCAGAAGCAGGCTCGGATCATTGCAAAACCATTAGTAGTGGAAGTAGGAGAATAATGAAGTGGTAATTTTTAAATAATATAAAATGAATCTAAAAATATACACATTGGCATTAGGACTGCTGTCGGTAACTTATTCTGCCCAGATTAAGGATACTCTGGCGGAGAAAATGCTGATCTATCAGCTTCCTAATGGTGGCTGGGGAAAACAGCTGGAAGATAAGTCAGTGGTAAACTATAGTCTGTCGATTGATAAAAACCTTTTAAGAAAGATAAAATCTACCGGGGATGATCATGCAACTATTGATAATAATGCAACATCCAGAGAAATCAGCAGCTTGATTAAAGCGTACGCAACAACCAAAAACCCAGATTATTTAAAAGCTGCGGAAAAAGGAATCAGTTATCTCCTTCTGATGCAGTATGATAATGGAGGATTCCCGCAGTATTATCCCAATACGGGGCTTTATAGAAAGCAGGTGACTTATAACGATAATGCGATGATCAATGCTCTTACTGTTTTGTACAATGCTGCGGAAGGCACGAATAATTTTGATGTGATTTCATCTTCTTTAAAAGAAAAATCAAAAATAGCTGTTCAGAAAGGTATTGGATGTATTTTGAAAACTCAGGTAGTCCAAAAGGGAAGTCCTTCCATCTGGGCAGATCAGTATCATGAAATTACATTGCAGCCGGATAAGGCAAGAGCTTTCGAGCCTGTTTCACTAGCCACCGGAGAATCGGTAGGAATTATAAGGTTTTTGATGCAGCAGCCCGTGACTCCTGAGATTGAAAAATCAATAAAAGCAGCAGTAGCATGGTTTAAGCAGAATAAAATTGAGGGATATAGCTACAATGTTACCAAACAGAATGGTAAAGCAGTTAGAGTATTGGCTGAAGATAAAAATTCCGTGATCTGGGCAAGATTTTATGATATTCATACCAATAAACCTTTGTTTGGAGACCGCGATGGCAGTGTAAAGTATAATTACAATGAAGTTTCGGAAGAAAGAAGAAACGGATACAGCTGGTTTGGTGATTTTGCAGAAAAGCTTTTAGCCAAGGAATACCCGAAATGGCTGGAGAAAAATAAACTAAGTGAATAATTGATCTTAACAGAAGCGGGTTTAGGCCCGCTTATTTTTTGTAAAATAAAAAAGAGCATCTCATTTCTGAGACGCCCTATTCCTTTTATTATTGTTGTTATTAAGCCTTCTTTTAAAACTGATCACAGACATTTCCTCCTAAAGTAGCACCTGCATTAGCCGTTACATCTGCTTTCACATCTGCCACGTTAAGTTTTGTGATACTGTATGGTGGAGTGAATGCCGTTCCGCTTCCTGCTGTATTTCCGGTAACATTGATGAAACTGCTTCCGGATTGGGTTACCGCGGTAAATCCACTCATCAGATTGATAGGCTCTTTTACATTTTCAAAAACATTTCGTTCTACCAGAATATTCGCCTGTACTCCGGCAGCAATACATTTGTTGCTTACGGAACTGTTGAAATAGCTGTTCAGGATATGAATTTTACCAAATCGTACTCTCGGCATACGCTCTCTGCATCCAGGCGCCCACCAGCATCTGACAAAAGTTACATTCAGTTTTCCGGCATCAGCAGTTGCTCCGTCGCTGGATCCGATAAGGTTCGAGAATCTGTGGTCATCCGTTCCTCCCGAACCTCCAGGTTTTGGAGCTTTCAGATAATGAAATTTGGTATAGGAAACCGTAATATAGTCGGATTTGTTTTTAATGTCGAAATTTCCATCTACACCATCTCTGAATTCGCAGTGGTCTATCCATACATTTCGGCAGTCATCCAGAATAGCGTTATCCCAACCATCGGTGTCATAAGCACCCGGACCTTCAAAAATCAGGTTTCGGATAATAATATTGTTGCACCTTTTAATATTGATAATGCCTGAACCATCTTTGGTCTGGTTTGTAGAAACCAGTTTGGCTCCGCTTGTTCCATAAATTGTTTTTCCTGTTTGATCCTGAAGCGATAAACGGGTAGTGATGGTAATGGTTCCGGTTACTTTGATCACTTTCACAGCTGTATTTTCAATAGCAGCTTTTAACTGAGCGTAGTTGGAAACGGTTGTTTCGGCTGCTGTTCCACCACCGGTTGTTCCACCGTTTTGAGAAGCCCATCCCGGAGCTACGCAATTGGCCAGAGGAACAATCTTTTGTGTCAGAGCGTTTTTAATGTTGAGTTCGCTTTGTGTAAGGTCGTTGTTGATTTCTTCCTGACCACATCCGGTTAAGGCAAAAGCAGAGCTTAGAGCGGCTGATAACAGAGCCGCTTTGAACGTTGTTTTCATAGTTTATATTTTGTGATTTGTTCTGGTGTAAAATTATAGTATTAATATTAAATTATTTTATATTTTACTATATTAATATTTATATAATTATAATGTTAAATATTTTATTTGATCAATCGGTTGCATTTTATATTTTATTTAAAAATTTGTTTATTGTTTTAAACTGGTAGCTAAAAATGACAGTATTTTATATTTTTAATGCTTTGTTTTTGTAGGATTATCGCAAAGGCGCAGGGATATTTAGGATTTGCACAATGTGAAATATCAGGCAAATGAGTGTTATTTTTTTTTCTCATAGATTTTACAGATTTCGCGGATCTTTTCATGATGATCGGCTCAACTTGCAAAACCTGAAGAAACTCATAAAATATTTGTTGTTCAATTTTATCGGAGATAAGATCTTTGCGTCTTAAAAACGGATAGTATTTCAAAAAAACCTTACTCCTTTGCGTCTTTCCAATCTCTATTTACCTTATTAAACAAGAAAATCTTCCCGAAAAGGTGTAAATGAATCAATGAGCTTTCCTTCTTCAATACATTTCACCCCATGGAAAATATTGGGCTGTGCAAAAAATCCATCTCCTTCCTGTAAGATTTTTGTTTCATCATCTACTGTAACTTCAAACTTTCCGGAAGCCACATATGTGATCTGGGAATGAAAATGCTGATGCAAAGTTCCTACAGCATTTTTTTCAAATTTTACAATCGCCATCATTATCTGGGAATTATATCCAACAAACTGCCTGGAAATACCATTTCCTAAATCTTCCCATGCCGTGTTCCTATCGAAGAAAGGTTCTTTTTTGAAATCCATTTTATCTTTTTAATTAAAATTTTGTGCAATCTGTACAATTCGTATTATTTAATATACTTCTCTAAGCCTATTTTCAGATCTTTCAAAGAAGTTACAGCCAGTTTTGCAATAGATGCTGCCCCTAGCTTTGATAAATGGGTATCGTCATCTTTTCCTTCCGGATAATAAGGTTCATCACCTTTTTTATAATGCAGATGCAGTTTTTTTGAATTTTCCGGACCATAAGAAATTTCCAGCTGCTCTGACAATAATTGTAAATCCACAAAAGGAACTTTAAGATCATTGGCAACCATTCTGACCACCAAAGGATATTCTTTATGTGTATCCACCAAAACACCGTTCTCATTAAAGTTTCTTCTGACAATAGACGTCATCAGAATAGGAATAGCACCTTTTGATCTCGCTTCAGTTACGTATCTTTCAAGATTGGCTCTGTATTGAGTATATGGATTGGTAAATCGTACCGAGTCATTGATTTTCTGGTCATTATGTCCAAACTGGATGATCACAAAATCCCCCTTTTTAAGCTGATTCATCACTTTATTCCATCTTCCTTCCGTTCTGAAGCTTTTTGAACTTCTCCCGTTAGTTGCATGATTCTGAATAGAAATTCCGGAGGTAAAAAGAGAGGGAAGCATCTGCCCCCAGCCATGTTCCGGGTTTTTATCCGGATTTTCTTTATTGGCCATTGTTGAATCACCAATCAGAAATAGAGTAGGTTGCTGTGCATAGGTGATGATGGAAAGGAAGAAGATAAGAAGGGTAAGTTTTTTTTTCATGTTTATTTTATTTAGTATAATTCTTTTGTATTGAAACAAAAGAATCAAAAATTCAAGACTGGGAATCTTCCGCTAAAAATTAATTCTATTCTCTAAAAATTCTAAACTCGTGCGAATTCGATTTTTCTTCTTCGGGTCATTACTGGTGTCGCACTCAAACAATAGAATTTTCTTAACGTTCACAGAAATAATTTTTTTAACGCTTCATATTCCAATGTCAATGGGATAGAAAAATTGGTCATTATTTTTCATTTGCTTTTTTATTTAAATATCTTCTGTATATTGGATATTACTTATTACCTATTGCTTATTATTTATGTTAGGGTTCCAGCCATCAAATATTTTTTCCAGAGTGTAATTTTTCAGGTCTTTTTTGGTTAGCTGATGAGACCAGCTTACCCGTTTTGAAGAATTTCCTCCCTCGCCTTTACTGCCGGATTCTGCGTAATAAGTTGTTTTTTCTTTATCGGGAAACATTTTATCTCCTTTCCAGGGATTCCAGCCTTCGGGCAGAATGTGTTTTCCCATTTCCGTATTGATAAAAACTGTTTTAGCATAAGGTCTCCACGGCCTTCCGAGATAAACTTTAGATACCTCATCTTTAGCAACAAGCTTACAATCGAAAAAAACAAATCCATATTTTCTGTCAATTTCCGTGGCGGCAGCAGTGATGTAAGAATCGGCTAAACTTTTAATCGTACAGTTTTTAAAAACAACGGTTGCCTGTCCGAAAATAAAATCGGTAGTTCCTTCTATATAACAGTTTTCAAAATACTGTCTGCTATGGTTGGTTGCAGCATAAAAAGTGTCCTGACAACCAATAATATCAGCGTTTTTCATTACAAAACGGTCGCCTTCTACATGAAGCGAAACAGCCTGTCCTTCATTGCATGAACTGTTTTGAACGGTCAGATTGCTGATTTTGATATCATCACCCATTACCAGAAGAGTATAGGAGTTGAAAGTCGTCATCTTTTCAGGAAAAGCATCTGGTTTTCCGGAGAAATCATTGTTGGTAATTATCGTATTGTTTCTGTTTTCCCCTTCCAGTGTGATCTTATGCTTCGAAGAAGGAATAACCACTTTTTCATGATAAATCCCAGCTTTGATTTTAATTAAAGCTTCTGCCGGACCAAGATCTCTTACTGAATTGATTGCTTTCTGAATGGTGGTAAAATCTCCGCTTCCATCCTGAGCCACTGTAACGCTGATGTAAGGTTTGCTCTGTGCCCATAGAAACTGAACGATTGGCAGGAACAGAATTACAAATAATTTTTTCATAAGATCCGGTTAAAAATTATTTCAACACTTTATTTAAAAAATCAACAGTATAGTTCAATGTTTGAGTGAACCATGGTTCTGCCGACCAGAATGAATGTGGAGAATCTTTAATTTCATGAAATTCAGTAGGGATGTTGTAAGCCTTTAGTTTTTTCATCATATCATCTCTTCCGGCATGAAACCTGGGTTGAGAGCTGTTGATAAAAAGAGTAGGCGGAGTATTTTTATCAACATATTCCAGCGGTGAAGCTTCTGTCCAGTTTTTGAGATTGGTATTCCGGTCTCCATCCAGCCAATAGGAAGCGTAGGTACTTTCCTCAGCTTCAGGATGGATGAACGAAACAATTCCATCAACATTGATGATTGACTTTATTTTGTTTTTGGCTTTTACGCCTACCAGGGTTGCCATCTGTGCACCGGCAGATTCACCAAAAACCACCATTTTATCTTTATTTAAAGAATATTTTCTGTGATTTTTTCTGATCCATTGAATAGCCGTTTCGATATCTTGAATACCTGCAGGATATTTGGCAATATCAGCAAGGCGATAACCAACAGCTATGACTACAAAACCTTTTGATGCCAGCTCCATTGCCATATATTTTTCATTGTCCTTACTTCCGGAAATCCATCCGCCACCGTGAACCATTGCAATTCCTACATGCTTTTTTGAATCATCAAGAGGGTAGTATACATCGGCTTTTAATGATGAACCATTGATGTTTTTGTATTCAATATCCTTGTCGATTTTAATATTTGGAGGAACCGGGCGATCAATAGGGGTAATAGAGGGATATTTTTTCTTTAATTTTTCAAAAGTTCCTTCATTGGTGTAAGGAGAAGCATTCGGTCTGCTTACCTGCCCGAATGCCATCGTCCCTACGAAGAAAATAGAAATATAAGTATGTCTTTTGTTAAAAATCATTTTGTCAGATTTTTACATTGAAACCGTTAAGAATCTTAAGCTATTAAGATAAATGAAGAAAATCCTTCTGATTTTTTAGAGGAACTTTTAGTGTAAAATCCAGCTTAATATTCTTAAAGATTTAATTCATCTTAATGGTTTTATAATTGTTTATAAATGTTGGAATACGCAAAGGCGCAAATTTTTTATTCTTTATTTTGGTTATAAGGCGCAAGAATATTTCGACTTCGCTCAATATGAGATTTTCAGCAAAATGAGAGGCTTTCAATTTTATCGAAGATAGAATCATTGCGTCTTAAAAATACTGTTAATTTAATTTTTTGCGTCTTTGCGATAATCAACTATTTTACTGAGTTCTTAGCTACCTCTGTTCCTATAGAAACAGCGCTTTTATCAGATAGTAAATCTTTAGGTACAGCTACTGCTCCGGTTTTGTTTCCTAAAACTTTGATGTAAGGCTTGATTGGTGATTCGAATTTCACAGTAGACAGGTTAATGTTTTTACTGTTATAAACCGTTGCTCCCGTTCCTTCAGTGTATTTCAGGGTTACATTCTTTAACTGGATTCCATCTGCATCAACAATTGTCAGTGCCTTTTTGGTATCAAATTTTGAATCTTCAATTACAATATTTTTAAGGTTCATTTCAGCCAGACCAAATAGGGTAATAGCTTCATAAGAATTAATGGCATTGATGTTTTTAAAGAAGATATTTCTGAAAACCGGAGTTTCTTCCGTTACAGGATAAACTTTTTCCGGGGTTTTATTTCCTTCCTGTTTTTGCCCCTCTTCTAAAACAGGGGAAGAGCCCTCATAGAACATATTGAAACCAATCGTTTGGGTAGGAATATTAATCATATCAATATTTTTAATGTAAATATTTTCTACAATTCCGCCTCTTCCACGGGTTGTTTTAAAACGAAGCCCGATATCTGTTCCGATGAAAGTACAGTCGGAAACATGAATATTTCTGGCACCTCCGGACATTTCACTTCCCACAACAAATCCTCCATGGCCATGATACACTACATTGTTTTTGATGATAACATTTTCAGTAGGCATTCCTCTTTTTCTGCCATCCTCATTTTTCCCGGATTTGATACAGATAGCATCATCACCTACATCAAATGTATTATCATAGATCAGAACATTTTTGCAGGATTCCAGATCTACACCGTCACCATTTTGAGAGAACCATGGATTTCTTACGGTAAGATTTCTTAGGATTACATTGGAGCACATTAATGGATGAAGATTCCACGCCGGGGAATTCTGGAAGGTAGGACCATCTAACAATACTTTGTCACAACCCACCAGACTCACCATCACCGGACGCAGAAAGTCTTTTACTGTGTTGAGTTCGTCTTTTGAGATCTTATCAGGAACATTGAAGCTTGAGCTGCTTTCAAATCCTTTTTTATAACTTTCTGAAGGATACCATGTTTTGCCATCGGAAGATAGAATTCCCCCTGATTTTATGATTTCTTTCCATTCAGATTCTGCAACTTTACTTTTTTTGATGGCTCTCCATGCGTCACCACTTCCATCAATGACTCCTTTCCCTGTAATGGCAATATTCGTAGCATTTTTTGCGGAGATAGGAGACTGGCATCGAATGGTATTGAGCCCTTCAAAACTTACATCTACCAAAGGATAATCATTTTTATCTTTACTGAAAATAATGAAAGCGCCTTCTTCCACATGAAGATTGATGTTGCTTTTTAATTCAATAGGTCCCGTGAGCCACATTCCTCTGGGAACTACCAGTTTTCCGCCTCCTTTTTTACTAAGGTCTTCAATGGCTTTTTTGAAAGCGGCCGTATTTTTTACATTTCCACCTGAGATTCCTCCAAATTGTGTGATGGAAACTGTTTGGGCAGGAAAAGAGGTTTCTGCAACCTGAGGCATTGTAAACTCAATGTTTTTGTAAATATCCAGGTTCTGGGCAAAAGCCTGCCCGGAAAACATCATTGCTGTGGCTAAACCTATAATTGTAAGTGACTTCTTCATGTTATTTTTTTTGAGTTTTAATTATTTTTTTAAATTCCTGATAGACCAAAGAGGCGACTGCTTTTGCTCCTTCAGGCTGAAAGTGGGTATTGTCTTTCTGTCCTTTTGGATAAGCTTCATATGTATTTTCCGGAAGATTCATAAAATAATGATTCGTTGTAAAATCCTGTCCTTTTTTAGTAAAATACTCCATGGATAGCTTGTTTAAATCAATATAAGGAACGTTCATTTCTTTAGCGACATCCATAGGAGCCTGCCAGTATTCACCGTGTACATTTTCAAGTTTTCCGTCTTTCCAGGGGTAATTTCTGGCTACCGGAGTTACAATAACTGGATTTCCTCCTTTCTGTATCGTCTGAGAAACGAATAACCGTAAAAATTCCTTATATCCCTGAATATTCACATAACGTTCAGGATGCTTTTCAGAACTATCGTTATGTCCGAACTGCATGATCACATAATCATTAGGCTGAAGATGCTCATACACATAACGCCATCTTCCTTCCTGGAAAAAAGTTCGTGTGCTTCTTCCGCCATGAGCCCTGTCAATAACCGCCACAGAATCAGTTTTAATAATGGGCTTCAGAGATTGTATACTGTCTTTCACAAAAAATGGCTGAAAAACCTGTCCCCAACCTGTAATGGGATACCGCACTTTCATATAGTCTTTTCCTGGATCATAATTTCCTGTATAATCAGCCATTGTGGAATCTCCGATGAGGTAAATATGGGTTACTTTTCTATCTGTTTTTATTGCCGTTTTTTGTGCTTTATCCTGTGACTGACAGGCTGACAGAACCAGGGCACTTACTAAAAACAAAACGGGTTTATATATTCTTTTCTTCATGACTCTTTTTGTTGGATAATCGGAAAGGCATCATTTTTTATTCTCTACTTTATTTCTTAGTAACTCTGAACCAGTCAAAATCGGCATATCCTCCTCTTGGTGCTTTTGCCGTACTGATGCTATAAAGCCCTACTTTTGCTCCAATCCATTTTCCCGGTTTTGCCTGGAAAACTTCACCTGCTTTGATGAAATTTTTACCATTTTCACTATAACTGAACTGGCATAGACCATTAGGCTCATTTACATTGACTTTCAAATAAACTTCATTACTTTTTAATAGAGTTTCAAATAGTATTTTTTCTTCACCTCCTTTTTCTGCTTTTTCAGCCTTTCTTAGTTGTACATAATAACCGTCAGGTTTGTTGGTGATAACCAATGATGCATGGTCTAGTCCCATGATCAATAATCCCGCGGTCTTGCCTTCCTTAGCTTCTTCGGGAACTAATTTTACCTTTGTTGTGGCAGTAAAATTCGGAGCCGGGAATTTTTGGGTTAACAGATTCGGTACATTCCACAGATTTTTTTCACCTTCCGGAACTTTTATAGAGAAGAGTCTTAAAAATTGTTGTCCGGGAAGTTTGGAAGACCATACAATATTTTCATTCGCGCTCCATTGCCACTGTAATCCTAATTTTTCACCGTCAAATTCATCAGTTTCCGGAGGAGTTGAAACAGGGTAGAGTTGTCCAACATCCGGTTTTTTATGGGTTGAAACAGGTTCGCCTATTCCATTTTTATTATAATCTACTCCCATTACAGGCCAATCTTTTTCCCATTTCATAGGCTGTAGATGAACAATTCTTCCGCCGGTATCCACATCCTGAAAATGATAAAACCAGTCTTCACCGGAAGGAGTATTTACCCACGCTCCCTGATGAGGTCCGTTAATGGTTGTTGAGCCCTGTTCCAATACTATTTTTTCTTCATAAGGGCCATAGATATTTTTTGATCTCAGCGCAAGCTGCCAACCTGTTGCTACACCGCCTGCCGGAGCAAAAATATAATAATAGCCGTTTCTTTTATATAGTTTAGGCCCTTCCACGGTAGGATGAGCATCATGACCGTCAAATACATGAATACCTTTATCCAGAACTTTTGTCCCTTCAGGATTCATTCTGTTAAGAGTTAGAATACTTTTTACTCCTGCACGGCTTCCCGCCCAGCCATGAATCAGGTAGGCATTGCCGTCTTCATCCCAGAACGGACAGGAATCTATTAATCCTTTTCCATCCATTACCAAAACCGGTTTTTCCCAGGTTCCTAATGGATCTTTGGTTTTCACCATATAAATTCCAAAATCCGGATCTCCCCAATAAATATAAAATTCTCCTTTATGAAATCTGATACTGGGTGCCCAAACTCCGTCACCTCTTTTCGGGGTTGAGAAATGTTCCTGAGGAAGGATGTCCTGAATGGCATAATTAACCAATTTCCAGTTGATCATATCTTTGGAATGAAGGACAGGAAGTCCCGGAGTTTCATTAAAGCTGGATGCCGTCATATAATAATCGCTGCCCACACGGATCACATCTGGATCGGAGTAGTCTGCATATAAAACAGGATTTCTGTAGTTTTTTCCCTGATCAGCAGTCCATACTTCGGAAACATAGTTTTTCTCCTGTGCCTGAAGGTATGCTGATGCTACTGAACATGCTGTGACGGCAATGATATTTACAATACTTTTTGTCTTCATAGAATCAATTAAACATTAAAGTTATCTTGACTTTTTTTGAGAATTTCTCAATTTTTTACTTTTCAAATTCTAAACTGGCAAGAATAAACGGACCAGTTCCTTTCGGATCATTGGAACGGACTTCTTCATTCACGTAATATTCGTAAGAACCACTTCTGTAAGGTGTTCCACCCAATCCTGCCACAGCGCAGCATTTATTTAAGCTGACAACGCCGTTTTCATCTACTGTTATCAGGTTTTTGATAATGCCATCGTATCCTTTTTTCGCATATGTTTTATACGATTTGGGTAAATATCCTTTGTTAACGGACTTTATCATGGTGTATACAAACATAGATGAGCCAGTAGCTTCCAGATAATTTCCTTTTTCTCCGCCTTTATCCAATACCTGATACCAAAGTCCTGTTTTGGAATCCTGTACTTTGATGACCGCATCACAATATGATTTTAAATAGGAAAGTAGTTTTGCTCTTCCGGGATGATTCTGAGGCAAATAGTCTAAAACATCTACGATAGCCATTCCGTACCAACCCATTGCTCTTGACCAGAAATTGGGTGAAAGACCTGTTTCTTTGTTGGCCCATTGCTGTTGACGGCTTTCGTCCCAGGCGTGATAGAGCAGGCCTGTTTTTTTGTCTAAAAGATGCTTCTGAATCAGTTCAAACTGATTGATGATATCACTGTATGCCTTTTCAGCTTCTTCTCCTTTTGAAAAATAATGAGTGTAGTGTGCATAAAATGGTTCACCCATATATAATCCATCCAGCCACATCTGGTTGGGATAAATTTTCTTATGCCAGAATCCACCCTCTGAAGTTCTTGGCTGGCCGTCTATCTGAGAACGCAGGGTTTGTAAAGCTTTTAAATATTTATCTTTTTTTTCCTGCTGATAGAGGTAAAGAAGAACATTTCCGCAATTCAGCATATCTATATTGTATTTGGAAAGATCGTAAGAAACGATGCTTCCATCTTCTTTCACCATCGTATCACCGAAGGTTGTTATATACCTGTAATATTCTTTGTTTCCGGTTTTTTCGTATAATCTTTCGGCACCTTCCAGAACGATGGCTGTGGGATAGCTCCATTTCGGAGCTTTGTTGTAATCCAGCATCCATGCCTGAGGAAAGCGTTGTATTTCAGAAAGAAGCATTCTTTCCGACCATGGAAGTTTGGCTGAAACTTTTCCGTTTACTTGTGATTGTATTTCAGATGAAGAATTTTGCAACGGTTGTTGTGCGCAGGAAAAAAAGAGTCCTGAACATACTGCTGCCAATGCATAGATTGTTATAGAATTATTAATAAAGTTCATAAGTTTAAACTTTAAAGTTGTTGAGTTTTATCCAGAATATCCAGTTTTTGATCCAGATCCTTGTAGAAAGCATCTTCGGTGATTAAGCCGTTAGCTTCCTGAGACCATGCTCCCATAAAATAATAGGATACATTTTTAGTTTTTTTGAAAACGATGGTATGGGTAGATTTTGTCTTTAGATATTGATCAAAGCTTTCAAGAGGGTAGAAGACTGCCATTCCCAGATTGTCTTCTTTTTTGGCTAAAGTTTGCGGTCCATAACTCGCAATATAACCCCATTTTTTATTTTTACTGATTCCTTGTTTTAAGGGAATGTTTTTAAAAGCAACGATTCCTGTACATAAACCTGAAAGGCTGTTGCTTAGGGTAAGGTCTACTTTTACGAAACGGTCTTTGGGGAAAATCGTCAGTTTTGACTGTAGATCTACCGGATTTCCCCATGTTTTCCAACCTTTGTAATCGATCGTAGCATAAGACTGGTCTTTTTCATTAACCACTTTTGCGGTAGTCTTTTTTACGATTTTAAAAGTTTCCACATAATCATTCTGTTCATCATATCTTCCGTAAGATCCGATTCCGATGGTGCGGCCGGATTTCAGAATATCCTGTCCCCAGGGAGCATCATGATGATAAGATTCAAAACCGTCCTGGCCAACTTCAGGTAATACGAGTCCTGTTACCTTTTTACCGAAAATATCCGTAGCATTTCTCCAGTCCAGATAGAGTCTGTAGCCAACCTGATTGTTTTCCAGACCAATTCCTTCATATCTGATATACGAGGAGTGATCCGTATGGGCTTCCGGCAGGGTAAGTTCCTGAACATTTTTGAAAGTTCCTCCAATGTATTGATTGCCTTCCCATTTTCCGCCTTCTTTTACAGACAGTTCAGCGTAAGAAAAAGGTACTTTTGGGTTTTTCTTAATGGTTTCAATCACAGAAGTCTGTGCTGAAAGGTTTGTGCTGATAAAAGCGCCTGCTATGACTATTTTAAATAAACTGAGTTTCATACTTTTTCCTGTTGGGTTACCGATTTCTGTTGATGAGCTTTCATGGTTATTAGTTTTGCCCATCGGTTATTTTGCGGACAATATCATTCATATACACTTCTATATTGTCATAGTTATGATCCAGATCTCTGCCGTTGGCATTGGCAGATTTTGGGTTTAAATGATGTTTAATTTCCCATTCATCCGGGATTCCGTCATTGTCGGAATCTGGGAGAGGATTTGCCTGTTTTAACAGAGGAAATCCACCTGTGTCATTTTGGGAATCAATGATTCCTTTTTTACTTCCTTTTGAACCTTTGTAAGTAAAACTTCCGGTTTCAATGTCTTTTACAACATGAAGATCTACAGCATCTCTTACCAGGCTTGCTCCGCTGAATTTAATCACTTTCTTGTAAGCTTGCTCCGCAGAATGGGTTTTGATGTTATTTTCAATATCATGAGGCTGATTGATTTTAATAGAATTTCTATCCTTTTCTACTAAGTTGTAGCCTGGCTTCATCTGACTGAAAACACCTTCTGTCCAGTTATCTTTGGTAACTTCCGGATTTCCTTCCATCACATTTCCGTGGATGTAGTATTTTCCCCAGATATTATAGACTTCGGTTTTTGGGTTTTCATTTTTATCGATGGCGGCAATCCGTTGTCTGGTTAACGTTGAAGGGCCCGGTTTGTAATAATTATTAACGAGATTCACGTTCATTCCTTCACCTCCATAGATACTGTTGTGGCCCCAGTTGTAGATCAGATTATTCCTGAAATCAGTAAGGTCTGTCAGTGCAAATTTACTTCCTGCATATTCACCCAGTCTTGGATTTCTGCTGTCGTGATGAGCATAGATATTATGATGGAATGATGCCCGTTTACCTCCGGCAATTCCGCCATAACCATGAGCACCTTTCTGATGGAAGCTGTTTCTAAGGCTTTCCGCAATGATACACCACTGAAGGGTTGTGTTTTCGTTGGCATAGATGGAAACGGTTTCGTCTGTAGACCAGCTCATTGAGCAATGATCCACCATCAGATTTTTGATAAATCTGGCTCCCAAAGCATCGCCTTCAAATTTTTTCTGATCTCCCATTCTGAATCTCAGATAACGGATAATAACGTTGTCAGCCGCTACAAATGTTTCGTAGTTGGCAACGGTAATTCCGTCTCCGGGAGCGGTTTGTCCGGCAATGGTGACATCACCTTCTTTTATTTTTAAAGGAGACTGCAGGTAAATTGTTCCACTGGTTTTAAATACAATATATCTCGGACCTTTTTGATCTAAAGCGTATCTTAAACTTCCTTCAGAGCTATCGTCTCTCAGATGCGTTACGAAATATACTTTTCCGCCACGTCCGCCTGTTGTGAATCTTCCAAAACCTTCAGCACCAGGAAAACTCAATGTTTCCTGCGCATTAGACAGCGTGGAAACACTGCATACAATTCCGGTAACGAATAGTTTGATTAAGCTCTTTGCCATGATTTTAAAATTCTCTTTAGGAGTAGGTTAAATTATTGTAGGCTCTTTTTTATATTCCATTGATCATTTCCTTTAAGAATATTCTCCGGAGTATATTTTTTTCTTTCTTCTTTATTTAATTGATGCGACCACGAAACTCTTTGAGCAATAGTAGCTCCAGCTCCTTTTGAGTTGCTTTCTGCATACAATGCGGTCTTTTCGGCTTCCGTTTTGTTCCAGTTATGCCATCCTTCTGGCTTTATAGTTGTGTTAAGCTCACAGTCAATATAAACCGTCCTGGCAAAAGGTCTCCATGGTCTTCCCAGATAGACGGAATGGTCTTTTGCATTTCCAATAATCTTTGAATTGATAAAAACGAACCCAAATTCATTTCCCTGTGGAGTAGAAGCGGCTGTAATATAACTTGCTGTTTCTTTGGAGTAGATCATACAATTTTCAAAAACGGCTGTTCCTGCTCCAAAAATATAATCCGTTGTTCCTTCTATATAACAGTTTTTAAAATAATTTCTTGATGGTTTTGTCTTGTCTTCAAGATCCTGTGCTCCTTTTAAATATAGAGTATCCTGATTTCCCAGGAATCTGCAGTTTTCAAACGCAATCCTGTCGCCGGAAGTTAATACGGCAACGGCTTGTCCTACTTTGCCGGAACTGTTTTCAAATGAAATATTCTTTGCCGTAAAATCATTTGAATAAATAAATATTGTAGACGAACCTGTAGTTCCGATCTCTTTTCCTTCAGGATTCTTTTTGGAGGCATAATCATCGTGAGTAATGATCGTTGTTTCTGGATTTTCACCTTCCAGCAGTATGGCTCCTTTTGTTTCCGGGATGGTAATCTTTTCTTTATAAATTCCGTTTTTAATAAAAACTTTTGTTCTTACTAAAGAACTGTTTTCAATAGCATTAATCGCCTGCTGGATGGTTGTGAAATCACCTTTTCCGTCTTTCGAAACAACGATGGTTTTATCCTTTGTTTTGAAAGAAAGAAGGCTAAATAAAGCAATCAAAGCAACAGAAAACAGAGCCGTGTTTTTTAAAAAAATGGAATATTTCATAAAGCAATTTTGGTTTAAAATACAGGCTGTGTCCCCAAAGAGAGCAACCTGTATTTTTGATATGAATGTAAACTTAAACTGTCTAGTATCCGTAATCCTGAGTAAGATTATAATTTGAATTGATTACGTCCAGTGCTATAGGAAGAAGTTCCTTTTTATTAGGCTGGAAATAATAAGCATAACTTTTCACAGGATCTCCGTTGATGTAAGGCTGTGTCATGGCAAGTCTCCAGTTGATTTTCGTATATCCTGAAGGTGTGGCAACACTTTGGTTAGGATTGTAGAAAACATCGGCTTTATTGATTCCATTGACATAAATATCCATATCCAGTACATTTTGCTGAGCCGTTTTTGCAGGCACATAATTAACAACAGTGGAAGCTGGTTTTTTATAAAAAATATACTCGGGAACATTCGCATAAGCTCCGGTACCGTTCATGAAATCTGTAAGCTTTTGTCTGGTTTCATTGATCTTTGTTTCCAGAAGATTCCAGCGGATCAGATCATATTTTCTTAAACCTTCGCCTCCGAATTCCAATAATCTTTCCTGAACAATATATTTGAAAAAGTCATTTTTAGAAGTTGGAATGGTTCCTACCTGGCCAATATTTCCGGCATAAGCTCTTTGTCTGACAGCCATTACGGCATCGATAGCTTCCTGAGAAGGAGCACTGTGAATTTGATTATCTGCCTCTGCAAACATTAATAAAATATCTGCATATCTCAAAAGCGGCCAGTCGATTCCCAGGTTCTGTGATGTTCCGGTAATACTCGTCCAGGATTTTCTGAATTTCCCGTCATTCCAGTTAATAGAAGTCTGAAGATCTTCCTGTTTGCCTGTACTTACTCTAAAAATAGCAATATTGACATCTCTTCTCAGATCATATTTGCTAAACTCATAGAAATAAGTAGGAATAGCACTGATTCCTCCTGCTGATTTCCAGTCTGAGTCATCATGTCTTAACCCATTATAATATCCGATTTTAGAATCTGTTCGTGAGTTTCCTCCAAATGCTCCGATAGCGAAAATAATTTCATTCGTTGTATCCGGGCTGTTGGTATGCAGTGATCTGAAAAGGCCTTCATAACTAGGATTTAGCTTATGCTGTCCGGAATTGATGATTTCTTTACACTCATCATAAGCGATCTGATAATACTTCTGAGGATTGGTGCCTTGTACCATTAATTGGGGGCTTCTCCTCAGAGAATATCCTGCTCTTGCCAGGGCGATTCTCGCTCTTAATCCTTTTACAGCAGCTTTTGAAAGTCTTTGTGCTGTAGTTCCTCCTTCAGATTTCCATGGAACTAAAGTTGAAGCTTGAGCAAGATCCTCCAGTATCTGATCATAAATGATGTCACGATCTGTTTTAGGTAAATATACCGAAGGAAGATCAGCTGAAGGTTTGTCCTGAAACGGAACATCTCCCCAGTTTTTAATAAGATCAAAGTAGAACATTGCTCTTAATGTCAACGCTTCTCCAAGATAACGGTCCATCAGCTTTTTATCAGCTGCGGATCCTGTTTGATATACAGGAGAAAGTGGAATGTTTTTAATAACCAGATTGGCTCTTTCAATACCCGTGTAAGTATCCAGGAAAGGTCTTAATAATTCTGTATTGGTAGGAATTGCTCCAAAACAGCTGACTCCTCTTCTGTCATTGGCATTGTAATCTCCTGACGTCCTGAAATCGTCTCCTGACTGGGAAAGAATAAGGTTCATTCTCTGTCCATAGGTATTGTCACCCATAGCACTGTTGTAAACTCCTACAAGAGCAGCAAAAGTATCCGGTGCTGAATCAAATTGCTGTTTTTCTGCAGTGTTGGAAAGGTTTTCTACCTCTAAATAGTCGCTGCATGAGTTCAGGGTTAATACAAAGGCAAGAGATAGAAAAAGGCTTGAAAATTTATTTTTGTTCATAGCGTTCGTTTTAGAAAGTGATATCTACTCCTGATAAGATAAATCGGCTTCTTGGATAAGCTGAATAATCAACTCCCGGAGTTAATGGATTTCTTCTTGTATTGGCTTCCGGATCAAATCCTGAATAGCCGGTAATTGTAAATAAATTATTCACAGTAGCATACAGTCTCAGGTTTTTCACTCCGATGGCTTCTAAAGATCCTTTTGGAAGACTATATCCGATGGTCAGATTATTCAGTCTTAAGAAAGAACCATCTTCAATGGCATAGGAATGCAGGAAGTAAGCACCTGCAGGCGGAGTCCACATGGTTGTATTGGCATTAAGGGCAGCAAGAGCTGTTGGGTCTGTCACCTTATTTCCGGCGTTATCAAACCATCTCCAGCGGTCCGCTACTTCTGCCAGCATGTTATTATCCTTATACAGATACTGAGTAGTGTATTCTATTTTGTTGGCATTGTATACTTTATTTCCTATTGAGAAATTGAAAAGTAAGCTCATATCCCAGTTCTTATAACGGAATGTTTGCGTAAAACCACCATAGAATTTAGGTTGTGCGCTTCCAAGATCGGTCATGTCTTTATTATCAATCACTCCGTCACCATTGAGATCCTGAAGTTTAAGATCTCCCGGCTGTACAGCTTTTGCCCCGTTAGCCACAGCGGCAGAGCTTGCAATTCCGTTTTTTAAAGTATAGATCTGAGTGGCTGCATCATAATTAAAATCACTCACTTCATATCTTCCGGCCGTAACATATCCCCAATAAGTTCCTACCGGTTTTCCAACCTGTACAAGGAAATCAAACAGGTTATTCTGCCATCCGGAAGGGTAGTAGTAAGAATTGGAACTTGCAGAAGCATTGTTTCCTAAGCTTTTGATCGTATTTCTGTTGGATGAGATATTGGCATCAATCTTCCATGAAAAATTTTCTTTACTGATTATGGTACTTCCCATTGATAATTCTATCCCTTTATTTTCACTGCTTCCTGAGTTCTGATATTGAAACTCATACCCCGAAGTCTGGGGTATTTTGGCCAGTAATAAAAGGTCCTTTGTATGCGTTTTATAGACATCAATAGTACCATAAAGTCTTCCTTTAAATAAACCAAAATCAAGACCTGCATTATAAGAAGTTGCAGTCTCCCATTTCACGTTAGGGTTTGCCATGATATTTCCTGTTGTGGCACCTGGTGTAACGCTGGTTCCAAAAGCATATCCGTAGTCTGAAGAAGAGGTGAAGAAGGTATCATATAAAAAAGCTCCGATTCTGTTATTTCCCGATTTTCCATATCCTAAACGAAGTTTCAGTTCATTGACAAAATTGCTTTGTTTTAAGAAATTTTCTTCTTTGATTTTCCATGCTAAAGAAGCCGCTGGGAAATATCCCCACTGGTTGGGACCTGGCTTGAAAACGCTTGAGCCGTCAGCTCTCATGGATACCGTTGCGATATATTTATTATGATAGATATAATTTACTCTTCCAAAGAAAGATGCCAGACGGTCTACTTCTCTTGCGGTTTTAGGAGCATCCTGAACCATTCCTGACGGAGGTGAAGCCAGCTGTGAATTGGCAAATGCTTCCTGTGCCGAAGAAGATTTCGGGAACCATTTTATATTAATAGATGTTGATTCTCCGTCTGTTCTTACCGTTTCCTGACCCGCTAGCAAATCCAGCTTGTGATTTCCAAAGGTTCTTCTATAATTCAGGGTATTGGTATTGGTAATCCTTCTGGTTTGAGCGTTGCTTAAAAATACGACAGGCTGATCATTATTCTGTCTTGCAAGGTTGGTTACCGGACCGGAAAACTGGTTGACAATCTGATCTCTCTGCACATATCCGATTACACTTCGAAAAGTGAAATCTTTACTGATTTTATAATCAAGCGTTGCATTAAGCAATAAATCATTTCTTCCGCTTTCTTTTACTTCATCATTGGCCAGGAGAATTGGATTGACAAGATTGGTCTGATCTGCGAATAACGGATCAAATTCATCAACATCTACCGCTGAACCTCCTTCAAAAGGCTGATATCTTATAGCATTTCTCAATCTGTTGGTCGTTTGCGAACCGGAAGCAGAAGTTCCCGCGCCATAAATCATTTGGCGGCTGTAACGGGCATTAAGACCAATGCTCAGTTTTTTTGAAATATCATAATCATACCTGAAGTTGGCCATATTTCTTTTAAATCCCGAACCAATCATAATCCCGTCTTCTTCTACATTATTCAGAGTTAAAGAGAATGCCGAATTTTCATTTCCTCCGGATAGAGATACATTATGGGTAAAGTTGAAGGCTTCTCTTCCGAAGAGTTTATCCTGCCAGTTTACATTCTTGACAGATTTATATTTATCCAGCTGGTCAAATGTTCCGTAACGGGTGTTAAAAGTTTCAATATCTTTCAGGTCTCCGTTCTTATAATATTGTTCATACTGATAGAGTACATACTCATAAGGATCCAGAACATTAAGCTTATTCTGAATGCTTCTTACCCCTACAAAACCATTATAATTGATCGTTGTCTTTCCCTTTTTACGGCCTCCTTTTGTTGTGATCAGAACCACACCGTTGGCTCCTCTTGAACCGAATATAGAGGTTGATGAAGCATCTTTTAAAACCTCAATTGATTCTATTTCCTTTGGTGATAAGATCGTCAGGGCATTATCCATCTGTACACCATCTACAATATAGAGTGGGGCATTGCTTTGGGTAATGGAATTTCCACCGCGGATTACAATATCCACATCAGCGCCGGGAGATCCTTCACTCAGGGAAACCTGTACTCCGGCCAGTCTTCCCTGGATAGCTTCAGCAGCATTGGTAGACGGCATATCTTTAAGCGCTTCGCCTTTCACTGAAGAAACAGCGTTGGTAACATCTTTTTTAGAAACCTTTGTATATCCCACTAAAACCACATCATCCAGTTTGGTTTCTTTATCTTTTTTTGTTTCTTTTTCTTGAGCCATTGCAAGGACAGGAAGCAGAAAAACAGTTAAATATAACCACTTTATTGATTGTACTCTTTTATCCATTGTATATCCTTATAGTTTTAATTCTTGCTTGAAAGTTTTTTCAATCTTTCTTGTTTAGGACTGTTAAGTATTCTGCGGACTTTAGTGGTCATGAAGCTTTTAATATTTTTTACGCTTTTGTGCAATCGATTGCGTAATTTTTTATAAAACATTATTCTGGCTCCTAAACTAATATTATTTTTCAATATGCAAAGAAAAAAATGTTATTTTTTTATTAATTTGATGGTGTAAATAAAAATATTCTAATCGGATGTTGTGAGTTTTGATTATCTAACATGTTGTAAATAAGGCTGGTATTTGTTCGTTCTGAATGTCATGGGAGGGGATAGAAATTTTTCGGTTTTTTAATGTTTAAGATTTAGAAAACTTAAAAATAACTTAAAATTCATATGTTTTTGCATCAAAAAAATCCCTGAATTATTATCTTGAAACAAAATTTTGTGATATTTTCTGATTTTTGTCATCTTTTTTCACAGGATTTTGCATCTGTATTTTGTTGTTTTTAATGATATATCATAATGTATATAGTATATTTTGTAAAAGTGTTTAATTTTTATCAATTTGATATCTTAAAAATATCGTTTTATTTTGGCATGATTTTATATTTTTGAAGGTTCCTGGTTCTGTTTTTGGTTAATTTTTTTCGGATGAAAAGTTTTTATTTTAATTAAAACAAGCATTGTTTTTAATTTTATATATTTGAAAATCAATCACTTTAAAAATTAAATTAATTTTTTGTTAACTAATTAAAGAATAATTCTATATTTATCCCACAAGTATTTCTGTCAATTTTAGTGTAATTTTATGCAATCGATTACATTTAATTTAACGGGTTTGAGAAAACCGCAAAAAAGAAAAGTAAAAATAGGAGTATGATACAGTCAGAATTTCGTTACGCCCATCATCCGGAAGATGTTAAAAAGTATACTACAGAAGATCTTAGGAGTGAGTTTCTGATCAATGATTTATTCAATGAGGATAAAATAAAAGTTGTCTATTCTATGTATGACAGGCTTATTGTAGGAGGGGTAATGCCTTCGTCCAAAGCTTTGAAACTGGAACCTACAGACGACCTGAAAGCAGAAAACTTTCTGGACAGAAGAGAGCTGGGAATCATCAACGTAGGTGGTGCCGGAAAAGTAACGGTAGATGGAACGGTATATAACCTTGGGAATAAAGAAGCTTTATACGTTGGAAAAGGAGCTAAAGAAGTATTTTTTGAAAAAGATGGCGAAGAGCAAACCTATTTCTACATCAATTCAGCACCGGCACACCATTCATATCCCACAAAGAAAATCACGAAAGATGAAGCAGAAATTGTGGAATTGGGTGAAGAAAAGTACGCCAACAAACGTACGATAAATAAACTGATTGTTAATTCTGTTGTAGAAACCTGCCAGCTTCAGATGGGTATGACGGAACTACACCCCGGAAGTGTGTGGAATACAATGCCGGCCCATACTCATGCCAGAAGAATGGAAGCGTACTTCTATTTTGACCTCGAAGAAGGGCAGACGGTAAGTCATTTTATGGGACAGCCTCATGAAACCCGTCACCTGTTCATGAAGAACAGGCAGGCAGTATTGTCTCCCGAATGGTCTATTCACTCTGGAGTAGGAACTTCCCATTATACTTTTATCTGGGGTATGGCTGGAGAAAATATGGACTACGGTGATATGGACGGTATTAAAACAAACGAACTAAAGTAATTTTCCCAATGAATTTATTTGATTTATCCGGTAAGGTAGCAGTCGTTACCGGCGGTACTCACGGATTAGGAATGGCAATGGCAGAAGGCCTTGCTGCTGCTGGTGCCGAACTGGCAATCACCAGTACAACGCCATCAAAACTGGAAGAAGCATTGAATTACTACCACGAAAAAGGGTATAAAGCAACAGGCTATATTTTTGATGTGACGGATGAACTGGAAGCTGCCCAAAAAGTAGCGTTAATGGAAGCCACCCATGGAAAAATAGATATCCTTGTCAACAATGCAGGAATTATCAAACGTATTCCGGCTATTGATATGGAAGTGGAAGACTTTAGAAAAGTAATTGATGTAGACCTTACCGGACCTTTTATCATGTCGAAATTAATCGGGAAATATATGATTAAAAGAAAATCCGGGAAAATTATCAATATCTGCTCGATGATGAGTGAGCTGGGACGCGATAATGTAGTGGCGTATGCTTCTGCAAAAGGCGGCCTTAAAATGCTTACTAAAAATCTGGCAACAGAATGGGCAAAACATAATATTCAGGTGAACGGAATCGGTCCCGGATATTTTGCTACTTCCCAGACAGAACCCATCCGTGTGGATGGAAATCCTTTCAATGATTTTATCATCAGCAGAACTCCGGAAGGAAGATGGGGAAATCCGGAAGACCTTGCAGGAACAGCTATTTTCCTTGCTTCTGATGCAAGCAGATTCATCAACGGACAGATTATTTACGTTGACGGAGGAATTCTCGCCACCATTGGAAAACCTGCTAATGAATAACTACAGATTAGACTAGAATGAAACCTTTTATAACAGATCAATTTTTATTACAAAATAAATACGCTGAAGAACTTTACTTCAGATTCGCAGAAAAACAACCTATCATTGATTATCATAATCATCTGATCCCTAAAGATATTGCAGAAGACACTGTTTTTGAAAATATCTCTAAAGTATGGATTGCCGGTGATCATTACAAATGGAGAGCCATGCGTACCATGGGAGTGAATGAAAAATTCATCACGGGAGATTCTACTGACAAAGAGAAATTTGAAGCATGGGCAAAAACGGTTCCTTATACATTGAGAAATCCTCTGTATCACTGGACTCATCTGGAATTAAAGAGATATTTCGGAATTGATGAATTATTAAGTGAAGATAACGCATCAGAGATCTATGAGAATATCACCGCTCAGCTTCAGACACCGGAAAAATCTACCAGAGGTCTTTTGAAAATGATGAATGTGGAATCTCTATGTACCACAGAAGATCCTACAGATATTTTGAATTACCATCAGGATCTGGCGAAAAGCGATTTCAGTATAAAAGTAAGCACGGCGTTCCGTCCGGATAAAGCCATTTTGATTGAAAATCACAATTTTGCAGATTATATCGCAAAACTGGGGGCTTCAGCAGGTATTGAAATCAATTCTTACCAGACTTTATGTGATGCTTTGCTTAAAAGAATTGAGTATTTCCACGAAAACGGATGCAGACTCTGTGACCATGGTTTAAACAATATTTCTTTTGAAGAAGCTTCAGAAGTCGAAGTGAATACTATTTTCAATGATAAATTAGCCGGAAAAGTGATTGCCGAAAAGCAGGTGAACCAATTTAAAACAGCCATTTTATTATTCTTAGGGGAGGCTTATCACCAATACGGATGGGTGCAGCAATTCCATTTGGGAGCTTTGAGAAATAATAATGAAAGAATGCATAGAGTTCTGGGACCTGATACCGGCTGGGATTCCATTGGCGACTTTGTGCAGGCGGAAACGTTGTCCCGATTTTTGAACACTTTAGACGGAAAAGATAAACTTACAAAAACCATTTTATACAATTTAAACCCAGCTGATAACGAAATTTTCGCGACAATGATCGGAAATTTCAATGATGGAAGCATCAAAGGAAAAGTACAGTTTGGTTCAGGATGGTGGTTTCTCGACCAGAAAGATGGGATGATCAAACAAATGAATGCCCTTTCCAATATGGGATTGATTAGCTGCTTTGTAGGAATGCTCACAGATTCCAGAAGTTTCCTTTCTTATCCAAGACATGAATATTTCAGAAGAGTATTGTGTAATCTTTTCGGAGAAGAAATGAAGAATGGCGAACTGCCGGATGACATTGAACTGATTGGGAAAACTATTTCAGATATCTGTTATCATAACGCAAAAAACTATTTTGATTTTTAATTGAATATCATGAGCAAAATAGTCACATTCGGTGAAGTCATTATGAGGCTTTCTCCACCCGGAAACAGAACCATGAAACAAAGTCATGAAATGGAGTTCTTTTTTGGAGGAACAGAGTTGAATGTCGCTGCTTCATTGGCAACAATGGGTTGTGAAGTACAGCATATCAGCTGTGTATCCGATGATTTTGTTGGAGAATCTGCGGTTTCTTTCATTCAGAGTTTTGGTATTGATACCACTTTTATCAACAAAAATGAACATCCTCTGGGCCTGTATTTTCTTGAGGTAGGATCATCAGTTCGTGCCAGCAGAATTGCTTATAACAGGCTGAACGGTTCCTTTGCAAATATTCAACCTGAAAAAATAGACTGGAAAAATGTGCTTGAAGGATGTGGATACTTCCACTGGACAGGAATCAGTCCCGGTATTTCGGAATCAGCCTATGAAGCTTTAAAAGAGGGGTTGAAAATCGCTCAGCAGATGGGGATTGAAGTGACAACCGATCCTGCTTACCGTTCAAATCTCTGGAAATATGGCAAAAAAGGAAATGAAGTACTGAAAGAACTGGTTTCTTATTCCACCATTTTTATCGGAGGAGTAAACGAAATCAATGAAATTTTCGAAACTCAGTTTTCCTCAGACAAAGAAGGTTTTATTGAAGCCTGTAAAGAATTAAAACAACAGATTCCTTCCGTTCAAAGGATTTTTGATAAAGTAAGAATTGGGGTCACAGCCAGCACTCAGCAAACCCAGGGAAGAGCATGGGTAGATGAAACCTATTTTGAAACCAATCTCCTTGAAATCAATCCTGTCGTTGACAGAATCGGGACGGGAGACGCTTTTGCCGCAGGGTTAATCTATGGTTTAAAGAATTTTGATGACGAAAAAGCATTGAATTTTGCAAACGCAGCCTGTGCTTTAAAACATACTATTCCGGGGGATATTAACTATTCAAGTGCAGAAGACATCCTGGAAGTGATGAACGGAAATTCAGGAGGAAGAATAAAAAGATAATTATGGCAAGATTTAATAGAATAGAAGTTGCCTTGATGGCAAAGCAGACAGGGATTGTACCAGTATTTTATCATACAGATCTTGATGTTTGCAAAAAAATTGTGAAAGCTTGTTTTGATGGTGGCGCCCGTGTTTTTGAATTTACCAACAGGGGAGATTTTGCCCATGAAGTTTTTGCTGAGCTGGTAAAATATGTTGCCAAAGAAATTCCTGAACTGATCCTGGGGATTGGTTCTATCCTTGATCCGGCAACGGCTTCATTATACATTCAGAATGGTGCGAATTTTATTGTAGCTCCCATTTTAAATCCTGAAGTCGCAAAAGTTTGCAATCGAAGAAAAATTGCCTGGATGCCCGGCTGTGGTTCTGTTTCTGAAATTTCTTACGCCGAAGAACTGGGTGCTGAAATTGTAAAAATATTCCCGGCAACACAGGTAGGAGGTCCGGAATTCATCAAAGCAGTGAAAGGTCCGCTGCCATGGTCAAACATCATGCCTACAGGAGGAGTAATCCCTGTTAAAGAAAATATTACCGAATGGATTTCTGCAGGAGCCTATTGTGTAGGATTAGGTTCCCAGCTGTTTGTAAAAAATGAGGAAGGAGAATATGACTATGAAAAGATTACAGAAGCAGTTGCCCATTCGATTCAGGTTATTAATGAATTAAGATAACGAGATCCTTTCATTTTGTTTTAAGCCAGCAAGAAAAGTAAAAACTAAGTAAATACTTTCAAGAGGGTAACCATTGAAGCTCAACTTAACTGTTTTCAATTCTTTAATTAAATAATAATGGTTTAAAAAATTAATAGATTCTGTGCTTATATAGCATGGAAAGGATAGTTTTTGTCTTATTCTATTGTTAAAATCAATAAAAATCAATACTATTAACGATTGATATGAAAAAAGAAATATCTCCGAAACCGAGTACCTTCAGATGGACAATCTGCCTGCTCCTTTTTATTGCAACGACCATCAATTATATGGATCGGCAGGTGCTGTCTCTCACCTGGAAAGATTTCATCGCTCCGGAATTTCACTGGAACAATAATGATTACGGAAATATCACTGCATTATTTTCTATTTTCTACGCAATAAGTATGCTTTTTGCCGGGAAATTCGTAGACTGGATGGATACCAAAAAAGGATTTCTCTGGGCGATCGGAATCTGGTCGATAGGAGCGGTACTCCATGCTTTCTGCGGAATTGCTACTTCAGGGGTTCTGACCGGACACTGGTGGGTAGGTTTTGAAGAATCTAAAGAGATTATCGGAAGAGTAGATAATGTTGGGGCTATCATCAGTACCAGTGTCACATTGTTCATTTTTGCCCGTTTCGTTCTGGCTGTTGGGGAAGCTGGGAATTTTCCTGCTGCGATAAAAACGACTGCAGAGTATTTCCCAAAGAAAGACAGAGCGTTAGCAACCAGTATCTTTAATGCCGGAGCAACGGTTGGAGCTTTAGCTGCGCCGGTTACCATTCCTTTTATCGCAAAATCGATGGGCTGGGAATGGGCATTTATCATCATCGGAGCATTAGGTTTTGTATGGATGGGCCTTTGGGTATTCTATTACAAAAAACCTCACGAACATCACAAGGTTAATGAGCATGAGCTTATCTATATTCAGCAGGATCAGGATGATTTGCCTGCAGAAGATGCATCGCTGCCGGAAAAGAAATTCTCTTTCAGGGAATGTTTCAGTCACAGACAAACCTGGGCTTTTGCCTTTGGAAAGTTTATGACAGATGGAATCTGGTGGTTTTTCCTGTTCTGGACACCAGCTTATCTGAGTTCTGTTTATAAAATGGATTCTACCCAAAGTGCCTTACCGCTATTTGTTCTTTATATGATCACTTTATTGTCGATTATTGGAGGATGGCTTCCAAAATATTTTGTAGAGAAAAAAGGGATGAATGCTTATTCCGGAAGGATGAAAGCGATGTTAATCTTCGCATTCTTCCCTCTGCTGGCTTTGTTGGCACAACCATTAGGTTCTGTTTCCTATTGGATTCCGGTTCTGATTATCGGAATTGCGGGAGCAGCACATCAGGCATGGTCTGCCAATATTTTCTCTACGGTGGGCGATATGTTTCCTAAAAAAGCCATCGCAACCATTACCGGAATCGGAGGGATGGCAGGTGGAATCGGCTCATTTTTAATTAATAAATCTTCTGGAGTTCTGTTTGATCATGCTCATAAAGCATGGACTACTGTGGACGGAATTCCTTTATTGGAAAAATATCCTCAATACATTAATGAACGTCTTCCTGAAAATTTTGTTCATGATCTGGAAAAATCCGGAGCTATTATTTCCGATGGAATTGATAAAGGCTACATGATCATTTTCTCAGTATGTGCAGTGGCTTACCTGATTGCCTGGAGTGTCATGAAGACTTTGGTTCCTAAATACAAAGTGATTAAATAGAAACAAAAGCTATCAGATCCAAAGATAGTTTCATTCAAATTAGAAAAAATGGAAAATCAGATAAAACAAAAATTAAATCGTGAATTCAATGGTTCTCACGAAAAGCTTCCGATCAAAATCGTACAGTTTGGAGGAGGAAATTTCATGCGGGGATTTACAGATTATATTATAGATCAATTAAATAAAAAAGCAGGTTTCAACGCTGGAATTGTCAATGTTCAGCCTACACAGGGTGGTTCTGTTCATAAACTGGAAGAGCAGGATAATCTATACACCCTTTTTACAAGAGGAATAAAAAAAGGTGAAATTATTGATGAAAAACAGGTGATTTCTTCCATTCAGAAGTCCATCAATCCTTATACACAATATGACGAATTTTTGGCTTTAGCAAAAGAAGAAGAGTTGGAATTTGTTTTCTCCAATACCACAGAAACAGGAATTACGTATGACGAAACTGAAGATCAGTATTCCGGACCGCACAAAAACTTTCCGGCGAAAGTGACAGTTTTATTATATGAAAGATTTAAATATTTCAAAGGAGCACCAGAAAAAGGATTAAGAATTATCCCTTGTGAACTCATTGAAGATAATGCCTTTGTCTTAAAAGATATCATTATTCAATATGCCAGATTATGGAATTTAAAAGAGGATTTTGTGCAATGGATTGAACAGTGTAATTATTTCCACAATACATTGGTAGACAGGATTGTTCCGGGATATCCTAAAGATGATGCAGAATCTTATGAAGAACAGTTGGATTATGAAGACCAGATGATGGTTGTTTCTGAGGTATTTTTACTTTTTGTCATTCAGGATGCTAAAAATCTGAAAGAAAGAATTCCCTTCGATCAGATCAATGAACAGATTCTGGTAGTGGATGATATTCAGCCTTATCGCCTGAGAAAAGTAAGAATTTTGAATGGCGGCCACACTTTAATGCTGGCTCCGGCACTTTTATCAGGAAAAGAAACGGTAAAAGAATCCATTGACAATCCATTTATCGGGAAGTTTTTACGTGATGCGGTTTTCAATGAAGTCAACCCAACCTTAGGATTTGATGAGAACGAGTTGAAAGATTTTGCTGAAGAAGTGTTTGACAGGTTTAGAAATCCTTTTATTAAGCACTATCTGGCAAGTATCGCCTTGTATTTTGTTTCTAAATTTAAAGTAAGAATTCTTCCGAGCCTGTTAGGGTATGTTGAAATTAATCATAAATTACCGCTTAATTTAACCTTCTCTCTGGCAAGTTTAATAAGATTCTACCAGGGAAGTTTTAATGGGGCAGCCCTTCCGTTGAATGATGAAGAGGCAATTATCAACCGATTCAAAGATATCTGGACAACAAACGATTATGAAAAGGTAGCAACACTGGCACTAAGTGAAAATGCTTTCTGGGATACTGATCTTACCCAAGTTAAAGGTTTGAAAGAGGCGGTGGCAAAAGCATTGTGGGAAATTGATAATCATGATGTGGAAACAGCGTATCAAAACTTTATTCAATCTTACTCTTAAATATTATGCAAAAGAAAGTACTGAAGGTAAATCCTGATGATAATGTAGCAGTTGCGCTGGTTGATCTTGCACAGGGTGAAACGGTTACACTGGATGATCTTACTTATGAGATGATAAAAGATACAAAGGCTAAACATAAGTTCGTTACAGAAGATCTCTCTGCTGGAGATTCCATTATCATGTATGGGGTTTTGGTGGGAAAAGCCAGTCAACCCATCCAAAAAGGAGAGGTGATTACCACGGAAAATGTAAAACATCAGAGCGCAAAAGTAGAAGGCAAAACAGAAACTATTTCCTGGACAGCTCCGGATGTGGAGGAATGGAAGGATAAAACTTTCATGGGCTATCATAGGGAAGACGGGCAGGTAGGAACAGAAAATGTATGGCTGTTTTTTCCTTTGGTTTTTTGTGAAAACAGAAATGTAGAGATTTTAAAAGAGGTTTTTGAGAAAGAACTTTTATTTGAAAAAGTAACAAAACATCAGCTGTTGTTGAGATCTCTTATCAATAATTCAGAGGAAGAAGTTATCGCAGAAGAAGATCAGGACTCCAGGGTTTTTAAAAATATTGACGTTAAATTTATAACCCATCAGGGTGGTTGTGGCGGAATTCGTCAGGATGCAGAAGCATTGGGACGTTTGCTGGCAGGCTACGTTAATAATTCAAATGTGGCTGGAGCAACCGTTTTGAGCCTTGGTTGTCAGAATTTGCAGGTTCAGATTTTTAAAGATGCCCTTGAAAAGATCAGTCCCAACAATAAAAAACCGATTATCGTTTATGAACAGCAAAAATCGGGAACCGTGGATGAAATGCTGAGCGGGATCATTAAGGATTCCTATGAAGCCATTAAAAAAGCCAACGAAATCCAAAGAAAACCGGCATCTATTTCAAAGCTTATATTAGGATTGGAATGTGGTGGCTCAGACGGTTTTTCCGGAATTTCTGCCAATCCGGTTTTAGGCCGTCTGTCAGATTTAATGGCCGGAATTGGTGGTGCTACAATTCTTTCCGAATTCCCGGAATTATGCGGCGTAGAGCAGGAACTGGTAAACCGTTGTGTAAACGAGAAAGATGCAGAACGATTTTTACAATTGATGAAAGATTTTGAAGAATCAGTCGTTGCTGCAGGATCTGGCTTTGATATGAATCCGTCACCGGGGAATATTAAAGATGGGTTGATCACTGATGCCATGAAATCTGCAGGAGCGGCTAAAAAAGGAGGCTCATCTCCCATTAATGACGTCCTTGATTTCACCGAATATATTCAGAAACCCGGATTGAACTTACTATGTACTCCCGGAAACGATGTAGAATGCACCACTGCTTTGGTAGGTTCAGGCTCTAATGTCGTGTTGTTTACAACGGGTCTTGGAACTCCTACTGGAAATCCTGTCGTTCCTGTGGTAAAAATATCCTCCAATACTTCACTTTCCGAGAGAATGCCTGATATCATCGACTTCAATACCGGAGACGTGATTACAGGAGAAAAGACAATTGATGAGAAAGCAGAAGAACTGCTGGAGTTTATTATTAAAATAGCCAGTGGAGAAGTAAAAACAAAAGCTGCCATTTTAAATCAAAACGACTTTATTGCCTGGAGAAGAGGCGTTAGTTTATAAAATGTTTTTTGACTATAAATATTAATTAGGGATGAAAATGCTTTCTACTTTGTAGGAGGCATTTTCTTTTTATAATAATGAAATATCAGAGCGAGGAATATTTAGAGAAGTGAAACTTTCTCACGAGTAAAATGATCAAGTAATAGTAAAAATGTGATTCAATTGAAACAGGCTTTAGCCCGTTTAATAAAACAGAGATACGATCATTGGCTTTAGCCAAAACTTATAAATAGAGTGTAATTTAGATTTGTCCTTCTTCAGAATGACAAACAGGCTTTTGATGACTTCTGTCACGTAGTAATCTCAAGAGAAAAACTATTTTTTCTTTGACGACTTCCTGATATAAAGTTGCGGCGTAAGCACCACCTTTTTCTCAATAGAAACCCCGGAACCGTTTTCTTTTACACTTTCTAAAAATACCTGTCCTGCCATTTTCCCCATCAATACAGGAGTCTGATCTACCGAACTAATCGGAAGCTCCATAAACTGAGTGAATGGTTCATTGGAAAAACCGATAATGGCAACTTCCTCAGGAATTTTTATTTTTCTCTTTTTTAATTCCTGGCAGGCACCTAAAGCAGCAAAGTCACTGGATGAAAATATAGCATCCGGAACAGATTTTTTGCTCCAAAGCTTTTTGATGGCTTCTGTTCCTTCTTCAATAGAACTGCCCGTAAAGATAATATTGTCCTCTTTTACAGGAAGGTGATGATCTGCCAAAGCTTGTTTATAGCCATTAAGACGGTTCTGGTAAATTTCAAGATTAAGATCTCCTGCAAAATGGCAGATATTCTTATATCCCTCTTTGATAAGATGTTTCGTAGCCATGTAACCACCACGATAATCATCAATAGTCACCGTGCTGATTCCTGAGATATCTTTTTTACGGTCAAAGAAAATAACCGGTGTATTCGAAGTATCTATAATGCTTTGGATATGACTGATATCCGTTGTTGTTTTGGAAACAGACATAAAAATACCGTCTACCTGAGCATTCAGCAACGTGTTCAGCTGTCTTTTTTCAATATTCACATCTTCGTGGCTCTGGCAGATAATCACATGATAACCCAGTGGGGAAAGCTCTTCCTCAATTCCTCGGATTACTGACGAGAAAAAGTTGGTATTGATATACGGAACAATGATACCTACATTTTTGGTTTCACCGCTTTTTAAAGCTTTGGCAAGGTTATTTTGCTTGTAATTCATTTCCTTGGCCGTTTTACGAACCAGCTCTTTGGTAGCTTCACTTATTCGCGGGTGGTCATTCAATGCTCTCGAAACAGTTGCCACACTTACGTTGAGCTTATTGGAAATGTCATAAATAGTGGCATTTTTTTTATTCATACCTTTTTTTCTGAGCGTTTTTTAAGATGCCTGAATAAACAGACGTTATTGACGTAAATTTAATCAAATTATAGCTATTTAAAAGTAAAATGACTGTGTTTTACATTATTTATGAAGATATTAATTAAATAATTTGTTTTGAATCCCCTTAAATTGTTGTTTTTATATTAATTACCTTTTTTGGAGGTGCGGAAAAACTTTAAATTTATAAGGTAATAAAGGTATCTTATATCATTTTTTATTATAGCTATCTTGCCGTTTCAAACTACATTTGAGACTTAAAAAAGATTTTAAACAGTAATGATTTATTACAATGTCCTCAATAGAACTTTTACACATAGCTGATTAAAGGGATTACTTTTTCGGAAAAAATTAAAAGGCATATTCTTTTTTTCTATTTTAATTACTTAAATTTTCAATTAATTTTTATTAATTCTAATTAAAACTTCATGAGTTTGGACGGTATGCAATGGCATTTGTCAGCTTTTTATTCTTTCTGTATCGATCAGGTTTTCTTTTAAGAATATAGTTTGTAAACCTCCTCTCTTTATTGTAAATTATTCCTATTTCAACAGTAATGAATAAATCTGTCGCAAGTATTCTGATGATTTGCGGAGCTGTTCTCATCAATGGCCAAACTTCATCAGCCGAAAAAAAAGACTCTACAAATGTGCAATCGATTGCGGAAGTTGTTGTGACTTCTTCCTATGGAACCAAAAAGCTTAAAGAAGAAGTTGTGGGATCCATCGTAACACTTATAGAAAAAGATATTAATGTTTCCCAAGCTTATGAAAGTATAGATAAGATGATTGCAGGGATGGCTCCCGGAGTACAGATTGTAAATAATACAGAACTGGGAAAGCCTGTAAATATAAATATTAGAGGACTAGGCTCTCTGGTTCCGCTTTCAGCAGTTTTCGGAACTTCTACACAGCCACTCATCATATAGATGGTGTCATCATGAGAGAAGACAATCCCTTTGCTCAGACTTACTTTAATGGTGCAGAATCCAATTCCGAGATGAACATTAATCCACTGGCAAGGCTCAATACAGATAATATTGAAAGTATTAATATTCTGAAAGATGCAGCAGCAGTAGCACTTTACGGAGCTGAATCTGCCAATGGAGTGATCCTGATTACCACTAAAAAAGGACATAAAGGAAAACCGACTTATTCATTTACTACCCAATATGGAGTTTCTCAGAGTATTAATAAAATTAAATATCTGAGCGGACAGCAGTATGCTCAGCTTTATAATGATTATTCTAAAAACCTTCCCAAGCCTGTAGCTTATCCATGGAATGGCGTAGATGTCAACTGGTTTGATGTAATGAACAGGAATGGTGATTTTTACAGGACCAATTTTACCACCAGTGGTGGTGGACAATATTTCACTTACCGGGTAGGGTTGGATTATTCAAAAAATAATAATACATGGAAATATACAATTAGATTCTCAGAAATCTTCAATGTTGAAACCATTGGATCTTACCAATGAAGAAATAGCTCAACTGGAAGCATTCCTGGGAACACTCAATACTAAAAATCAAAGGATAACTCCGCCTAAATTACCAGAATAATCATTTACATGTTTTTTCAATGTATGGACTTTTAATTGGATGATCTTGCTTAGGTAGTTTTATTCATGTTCCTGACGATATGGTCTTCTGCAAAGGATATTAATATCTTTTATTTTGACTACCCTGTTAATCATAACAATTAAAAAGTAGAAGTCTTTATGGTCATTCTGCCATCAACAAACAATTTATAAAAATCATTTTGGTTTATTAATTTACTATTTAATAGTTTACTTATTACTGTTTATTTAAAGATCATATTGATTTTCTACCTCTTTTAAAGCACTTTTTTATCATTTCGGTTTAATTATCAAATAAAAACAAAATAAAGGTATATTTATATTCTAAAATTAGTACATTTGTGTACTAAATGTTTTATATGAATTTTGATCTTATAAAATCGGTTATAGAACTTGTTCAGCAATTCATGAAACAAAATGAGGGTAAATCCTTCTATAGTAATGACCTTAAAGGATTTATAAAATGGATTAATGTGTCCTGTAAAGATGGTTTTGAATCTCAAGACCCTGATTGGATAGGAAAAGAATTGGGACGAAGTTCTGATAGTGTTATCACTACTTTATTGATAAGAATGAATAGATATGCAAAATCTTACTCACGCTCTGTAATTAGCCATTCTACCTTTTCAAGTCAGGATGATTTCATATATCTTATAAACCTTAAGGTATTGGGAACCATGTCTAAAATGGAACTGATCAAACGCAATCTTCATGAAAAATCTTCGGGGATACTTATCATTAACCGTTTACTTCGTAATGGCTGGGCTGAACAGACTGTTGTTCAAAAAGACAAAAGAAGTAAGATGATTCAAATAACAGAGAAAGGACTGGCTGTATTAGCTGATAGCATGGAAGAGATCCGTATGGCTTCAAAGGTGGTGGCAGGAAACCTTACTCATTCTGAACAGATGTTGCTCATTGCTATACTTTCTAAACTGGATGAATTTCATCATTCTTTTTACCGGATGAATCTCGATGCAAGAGATCTTTTGGATGCTGCGTATAAAAAACTGAATTGAATAAATCGTAAAAAGTGTTGAATAAAACGACTCAATAACAATGAATGCCGATAACATAAGAAAGAGAATTGCGGTAATAGGTTCCGGCTTTTCCGGGCTTTCTGCAGCTGCATATGCTGCAAAGTCAGGACATGAAGTACATGTATTTGAAAAGCATGATCAGCCCGGAGGACGTGCAAGGCAATTTAAAACAGAGGAAGGATTTGTTTTTGATATGGGACCCAGCTGGTACTGGATGCCTGATATTATCGAAGGCTTTTTCAATGACTTTGGGTATAAAGCATCTGATTTCTTTACACTGATTTCCTTAGACCCACAGTTTGAAATGGTTTTTGCAAAAGAAAAAGTTTCAATACCTGAAAACAATGATGAAATCCGGGAGTTATTTGAAAAAACAGAGCCGGGAGCGGGTAATAGGTATGATCAGTTTATGAAATCAGCTCAGTTTAAATATGAGGTAGGAATGAAAGATTTTGTGACAAAGCCTTGTTATAACTGGTTAGAATTTGCTTCTTTAAAAATAGCAGGCAGCGCAATGAAACTTAATCTTTTGAGTGATTTCAGGAAATATGTTTCTGGCTATTTTTCTGATTCAAAACTCAGATCGCTAATGGAATTTCCGGTTATATTTCTTGGTGCTTCTCCTCAAAATATTCCTGCTCTATATAGTCTCATGAATTATGGAGGTTATGTTTTGGGAACAAAGTACCCAATGGGAGGGTTTTATCAGCTGGTTCTCGCCATGAAAGAAGTTGCAGAGAAACAAGGGGTAACTTTTCATTTTAGCCGTGAAGTACAGAAAATAAATACAGAAAAAGGAAGAGTAGTTTCAATCACAATAGACGGTGAAAATTATGAATTTGATGCCATAATTGCTTCATCAGATTATCATCATACAGAAACATTACTCCCTAAATCACTCAGAAATTACAAGGAAGAATATTGGAAAACAAGAACCTTTGCGCCCTCGTGCCTTATTTATTATCTTGGAATCAAGGGAAGAATTCCGCATTTAAAACATCATACCCTTTTTTTCGAAAATGAACTTGACAATCATATAGATTGTATTTATAAAAATAAGAAATGGCCTTCAAAACCTCTTTTTTATACGTGTTGTCCTTCAAAAACAGATTCGGATGTTGCTCCGGAAGGCTGTGAGAATCTTTTTCTGTTGCTGCCTCTTGCGCCTGGAATACATGATGAAGAAGCGGTAAGGGAAGAATACCTTATAAAAATGCTTCATAGAATTGAAATGCACACAGGAGAAAGCGATCTTGTTTCAAGAATTGAGTATAAAAAGAGTTATTGTGTAAGTGATTTTATTTCAGACTATAATGCTTATCAGGGTAATGCTTATGGATTGTCTAACACTTTGTCACAAACAGCTGTCCTGAAACCTAAAATCAAAAATAAACAAATCAAAAACCTTTTTTATACGGGACAGCTAACTGTTCCGGGACCGGGTGTTCCTCCTTCAATAATTTCCGGGAAAATAGTAGCAACTGAAGTCAGTAAACTAAAAATAAAATAATATGAAAAAATTGTTTGATGAATTGTCTTACGAAGTCAGTAAGTACACGACACAAAAATACAGCACCAGTTTTTCATTGGGGATACTGGCACTGAAGCCTTCCATCAGACCTGCTGTTTACGCTGTTTATGGTTATGTACGCCTGGCGGATGAAATTGTAGACAGCTTTCATGGTTATGATAAAGAAAAGCTCTTGAATAGATTAAAAACAGAAACCTATGAGGCGCTGGAAGATGGTATATCACTCAATCCCATTTTACAATCATTTCAGGAAACAGTGCGTCAGTATAATATTGATATACAATTGATCAGTCAGTTTTTGTACAGTATGGAGATGGATCTTCATACCATTGATTATAACTCGGAATTATATAAAGAATATATCTATGGGTCTGCTGAAGTGGTAGGTCTTATGTGTCTGCAGATATTTACTGAAGGTAATAAACAGCAATATGAAAAACTGAAACCCTTCGCTATGAAACTGGGATCTGCTTTTCAGAAAGTTAATTTTTTGAGAGATCTCAAAGATGACTTTCAGATTCTGGGCAGAACCTATTTCCCGTCTATGAATATGTCAGTATTTGATAATACATTAAAAGCCTGTATTGAAAAAGAGATTGAAGAAGAGTTTAAAGAAGCATTACTGGGAATTAAAAAATTACCGAATTCATCTATTTTCGGAGTTTATCTGGCATACAGATACTACTTGTCGCTGTTTGAAAAAATAAAAAAAACAAGTTCTCAAAAAATGCTGCAGCAAAGGATAAGAATTGCAAACTCGCAAAAACTGTTGGTAGCATTCAAGAGTTATATACGCTACAAATCTGCTTATTTCTAATGCTTAAATTGTAGTAGTGATTAATTTTTTTAAGGTTGTGAAACTATTCAAAAAAGAATAAATAATGTACAGATTATACAGAGAGCAACAGCTTAATTGCAATATTGAGGCAGCGTGGAATTTTTTTTCATCTCCTCATAACTTATCTGAAATAACCCCTAAAAGTATGAATTTTGTGGTTCTTTCAGAGATTAATGATGAACCTATCTTCGAAGGAATGGAGATTGATTACACAGTTTCTCCCGTATTGGGAATTCCAATGAAGTGGAAAACAGTGATCAATCAGGTAGAAAGCTATAAAAGCTTCACTGATTTTCAAAAAGAAGGTCCGTATAAATACTGGAATCATTTTCATGAATTTATTCCCAACGGTTCCGGAGTACTTATGAAAGATACTGTAGATTATGAACTTCCAATGGGAGTTTTAGGTAAAATAGCCCATCAGTTATTTGTAAAAGAAAAGCTCAGAAGCATTTTTGATTTCAGATACAGGGTTCTCAATGATCTTTTTAACAATAAACATAATTAAAATGAATATTCTGATCGTTTTGGGAGTATTTATTTCAATGGAAGGAGCAACATGGCTGATCCATCGGTATATTATGCACGGCTTTCTGTGGTTCCTGCACCGGGATCATCATGATCATAGCAATGATGGCAAGCTTGAAAGGAATGATTGGTTCTTTTTCATTTTTGCCAGCCCGGCTATTGCTTTATTATATCTGGGAGTAAAGCAGAATTTTAGTTATTGGTTTTTTATCGGTCTGGGAATAAGTCTTTACGGAATGGCTTATTTCTTTGTTCATGATATTTTTATCCATCAAAGAGCGAAAGTTTTTACCAAAACAAATAATCCGTATTTACTTGCAATAAGACGAGCACATAAACAACATCATAAGTATTTGGGGAAAGAAGATGGAGAATGTTTTGGATTTCTATGGGTTCCTGTAAAATATTTTAAAATGTATTTCAATAAAAAATGATGCACTACACTTATTTACTGATTAATTTTTTCACTGTCATTATCTGCTTTTTGGCTTCTTTTGACAGAAGGATACAATTCAATAAGCTTTTCGGAAAATTTTTGTTGTCATCTACTATTGTAGCCATTCCATTTATTCTCTGGGATATATGGTTTACGGCAAAAGGAGTATGGTGGTTTGATCTTCATTATACCCTTGGGATTAAAATTGCAGAACTTCCCATTGAAGAATGGCTGTTTTTTTACTGTATTCCATTTGCCTGTGTTTTTACTTACTACTGTCTGGAAAAGTTTTTTAAGATGGAATGGGTGGGTGTTTTTAATAATCTTATTGTTTTTACAGCAGTTATTGTTCTTAGTGTGGCAGGGCTTCTTTATTATGAGAAAATATATACTTTATTAACAGTAGTGGTAACGATCCTCACGCTTTGCTATCTGCATTTTATCGCTAAAAAAGACTGGATAGCCAAGGCTAGTTTTGTATATCTGATTCTGATGCCGGGCTTTTTTGCAGTAAATGGAATCCTGACAGGATCTTTAATTCCTTCGCCGGTTGTTAACTACAATCCTGATGAATTTTTAGGAGTAAGAATGGGAACAATTCCTATTGAGGATGCTGTTTATGGATACAGTCAGTTTTTATTAAATATTTATTTCTTTAAAAAAATAACTAAAAATGAAAAATAGAATAACTTTTATCTTGTTAATGAGCTTCGGATTATTAAATAGTCTGTCCTCTTGTACGTCTATGCCTGAAAATACTCAGCCTGTCAATCAGTTTGATGTCAACAGATATTTAGGAACATGGTATGAAATAGCAAGATTTGATTATCGGTTTGAAAAAGATCTTGATAATGCAATGGCTCAGTACAGTCTTAATGAGGACGGAAGCGTGAATGTCATGAACAGCGGGTATAATTTTAAAAAGAATAAATGGGTTTCAGTAAATGGTAAAGCTAAATTTAGAGGAGAAAAAAATATCGCAGCTCTGAAAGTGAGTTTTTTCTGGCCTTTTTATGCCGGATATAATGTAGTTGCCCTTGAGGATTATAAATATGCATTGGTTGCCGGAAAAAATTTAGACTATCTGTGGATTCTTTCCCGCGAAAAAAATATTCCTGAAAATATCAAACAACGTTTCATCAGCAAGGCTCAGGAGATCGGTTACGATACCTCAAAGCTCATATGGGTAAAACAGGATAAAAAAAGCCCGTTTGATAAATAGATGATCAATTAATTTTAAATTAAACTTATGCTTAAAATACAGGCGCAATCAAAAATCCCCACAGACTACGGAATCTTCAATGTATATGCATTTTCGGAAAGTGAAGAAGACTGGTCTCCTCATTTGGTTTGGGTGGCAGAGAATACAAATTTTACGAAAGTCGTAAACGTACGTTTTCATTCAGAATGTATTACAGGAGAAATTTTTCACTCCAGAAAATGTGAATGTGGACAACAGCTGGATACTGCCATGAAATATATCTCTAAAAATGGAGGAGTAATTGTCTATCTGCGTCAGGAAGGAAGAAATATCGGAATCATCAACAAACTGAGGGCTTATGAGCTTCAGGAACAGGGCTGGGATACCGTTGAAGCTAATTTAAAACTGGGGTTTCCTGCTGACGGAAGAAACTTTGATATCGCAGTTGAAATGTTGGATATCTTACATATAAAAGAGATCAACTTATTAACGAATAATCCCGATAAAATCAAATCTGTAGAGAATAGCGATATCATTCTCAACAGCAGAATTCCTTTGGAAATTGATTCTAATGAAGTGAATGAAAGTTATCTCGTTAAGAAAAAGAACTATTTCGGCCATCTCTTTGAAAAAATATAACAGGCTTAATAGCTGTAAAACAGGGATCTATGTATTGAAGTATTTTTTTTAAGATTTTTTTAACAGAATAATTGTTTTTTAGGCATGGTGATTGTTTATTTATATACCAATTACTAAAATATTATATTATGAACAATTCAGATTACAACAAAGCGGAAAATGCAGTAGACCAAACAAAAAATTCTTTAAAAAATGCAGCTGATGAGGCAAAATGGAAGATCAGCGACTTAGCGGATAAAGCTAAAGATTATATCAATGAAAAAAGAGATAACGATCAGGAAGCAACTCATGAAGACTGGCTGGATCGAGTAAAATCTAATGTTTCCGATGCTTGGGAAGATATTAAAGATAAGGCTGATGAAGCTTGGGAGAAGACGAAAGATGCCGCTGAAGATGTGAAAGCAGAATGGAAAAAGAAAACCAATTAAAGTTAGTTTAAAAAATGACCAGACCTTTTAAAGTTCTGGTCATTTTTTTATGATCACAAATGGATTTTGGTTTACTAATATTCTATATGGTTGATTTTACATAGATAATGTTCATATCAGAATGAATAGAGAATGTTTTCATCGGTATTCATCCGGTATATTGTTTTTTACAGGGTGTTTTTTCTGAAATTTTGAACGTTTTTCCTAAAATATGATCAACAATCCCAATCCCTGTGCAAGGGATTTTTTTTCATGTAAAATGTGGTATGGAATTCTTAAGGATTATCCTTTAAAAATTACTGCTTTTCGAAATATTGTGAGTATTTTTGAAGCTAAAGTATCCGTAACTAATTATTGATTTTAATTCCTATGATTTTAATTGTTGATGACAACCAAAGTAACCTTTATTCACTTCAAAAATTACTTGAATCTAAAGATTTTCAGGTAGAAACAGCCGGCTCTGGTGAAGAGGCTCTTGGTAAAGCACTGAAGAATGACTATGCCTTAATTATTTTAGATGTTCAGATGCCGGATATGGATGGCTTTGAAGTTGCGGAAACACTTGCAGATTACAGCAAAACTAAAGATGTTCCTATTATATTTTTATCCGCTGTCAATACAGATAAAAAATTTATAACCCAGGGTTACGCTTCGGGGGGTAAAGATTATGTAACCAAGCCGGTAGATCCTGAAATTCTTTTGCTTAAAGTAAAAACATTCTATAATCTTCAGGAGAAAAATCTTGAGATGAAAAAAACACAGCAGAATCTTGAACTTGAAGTGAAAGGAAGACGCGAATCTCAGGTTACTATGAAATCTCAGATAGATCATTTTCATCTGATGCTGGAGTCACTTCCTCAGATTGCATTTACACTTAATGAAGACGGAATCGTTGATTTTGTTAATGGTAAATGGTATCAGTATTCTGAAGAGGAAAAGGTTTTTCCTGAAACGCATCCTGATGATCATGATATCATAGAAGAATTGCAGCGATGTAGAAAAAAAGGAAAAGCTCTCGAATTAGAGATCAGAATTAAAAATATATTTTCAGGTAATTACCGTTATCATTTGCTGAGAATAACTCCGGTATATGATGAAAATCGTATCAAAAACTGGGTAGGAACCTTTACTGATATTGATGATCAGAAAAAAGTGGAAAAGGAAAAAGATGAATTTTTAAGCATTGCAAGCCATGAATTAAAAACTCCTTTAACCAGTATTAAAGCGTACGTTCAGCTATTGGAAAGAAAGCTGAAATTAGATAAAGAAAGTCCGGAAGCAGGATTTGTTACAAAAGTTCAGGGCCAGATTGAAAAGTTAAATACCCTTATCACTGATCTCCTGGACGTATCGAAGATTGAAAATGGAAAACTGAAGATTAATAAAAAGCCGGTTAATCTTGAAAGTGTAATCAGTAATGCGGTTGAAACAATATTACAGACCCATGATGAACGTGAGGTTAGAATTGATCGTCACGGAACAAAACCAGATATTTTAATTCCGTTGGATGAGATCCGTATCGAGCAGGTACTGATTAACTTTCTCACGAATGCTATTAAATATTCCCCGAAGAATAACCAGGTGATTGTGACCACCTTTGTAGATGATGAAGCCCAGGAAGTAAGAGTAAATGTGACTGATTTTGGAATTGGAATCCCCGATTTTAAACAGGATGCAGTATTCAAAAAATTCTATCGTGTAGAAGAATCTTCATTGCAGTTCCAGGGAATGGGAATCGGCCTGTTTATTTGCGCTGAAATCATTAAGCAGCATCATGGAAATGTTGGCGTTTCAAGTATTGTAGATGAGGGATCTACATTTTATTTTACCCTACCTTTAAATTAATTTTCATGCCGAAAAAAATTATACGAAATCTTCAATTTGGAATAGGTCTTTCACTTCTGATTTTAATAGCCAGCTCAGTGGCCTCATACTGGAGTATTCAGAATCAGATGAGCCATCGTGAAAGCCTTTCCCAAAGCAGACGTTCTGTAACAGCAGTTAAAGATGTCCTGGTAGCCCTGCTGGATGCGGAAACAGGAAACAGAGGGTATCAGCTTACCGGGAGGGAAGACTTTCTGGAGCCATACAAGCGTGGACTAAGAGAATATTCTAAAGCTTTGGTCCTGGCAGAATCACTTGTAGTAAAGGATAAGAACCAACAGGAAAGACTGACAGGATTAAAAATAGCAGTCGGCCAAGTGATTGATAATCTGGAAAATTTGGTGGAAAACAGACGAAGAGGAATTGTGATGACCCAGCAGCAGATTGTTACAGGTAAAGCTTATATGGACGAGTGCCGTAAAATTGTAAGAGATTTTGTACAATATGAAGAGAATCAGGTTGAAATCAAAAATAAAGATTTAGCACGTTCATCAGAAACAACAGTCTTGTTCATTGTTTTTTCTGCACTGGCAGCAGTGGTGGTAACTGCATTCTTCTATTTTAAAATGCGTGCAGATCTCATCCGGAGAGATGAACTTGAGAAAATGCTGAGAGATAAAGATCAGGAAATGACAAGGCGTGTAAGTGCTATTCAAAAAATAGCAAACAGAGTGGCCAATGGTGATTATAGTGAAAAAGCAGTAGATAATGCAGAGGATGATCTCGGAGACCTTGTGGAATCTCTTAATCACATGACCGAATCCCTTAAAATATCTTTTGATAAAATTAATAAAAGCGACTGGCGTCAGAAAGGACTTGCTTTAATGAATGAATCCCTTGTAGGAAATAAATCGGTAAAGGAAGTTTCTGATAAAGCTTTACATCAGTTGATTGAATATGGAAATTGCATCAATGGTTCATTATATCTTTTTGATGAAGGTGTTCTAAGGCTTAATAAAGCATTTGGGTTAGAAGCCAATATGAAAAGAACCTTTGATCCCGGAGAGGGAATGGTAGGGCAGGCTTTCATGAATGCTAAAACGCAGGTATACAATAATCTTCATGAAGATGATTTTGTAGTAACTTTTGCCAGCAGTACCATTAAGATCTATGGAATAGTTCTGATACCGGTTTTCGCAGACGGACATGCAATAGGAGTTATTGAACTGGGATCTACCTCTAATTTTGATGAAGACCGAATCAGCTATTTTGAAGATTGTTCTGTGAATATAGGAATTGCTCTGAATTCTGCGAAAGGAAGAGAAAAAGAACAACAGCTCCTGGAAGAAACCCAGGCACAGTCTGAAGAATTACAGGTACAGCACTCTGAACTTGAAAATCTCAATACTGAACTGGAAGCTCAGACCCAAAAACTTCAGGCCTCTGAAGAAGAATTAAAAGTACAGCAGGAAGAATTAATGCAGGCCAATGCGGAACTGGAAGAACGTTCACGATTGCTGGAAGAAAAAAATCATTTAATTGCAGAACGGAATAATGAGATTCAGAAAAAAGTAGAAGAGCTGGCACTCAGCACCAAGTACAAATCTGAATTTCTGGCCAATATGTCCCATGAATTACGTACCCCTCTTAATTCAATCCTTCTTTTATCAAGGTTAATGGCAGAAAATCCGGAGGAAAACCTTAATGAAGATCAGGTGGAATCTGCTAAAGTTATTCAAAGTTCAGGAACAAGTTTATTGACGTTAATAGATGAAATTCTTGACCTCGCAAAAATAGAATCCGGCAAAATGACCCTGGAATATCAGGAGGTGGTTGTTGAAGACATCGTAAAAGACCTGAAAAACCTTTTCAGTCCCGTATTTCAGGAGAAAATGCTGCCATTCAATATTCAGATAGATTCGAACGTTCAGAAAGTGATTGAAAGTGACCGTCTCCGAATTGATCAGGTTTTAAGAAATCTATTGTCTAATGCTTTAAAATTTACAACAAAAGGAAGCATCGATCTTCATATCAAAAAGCATTTGGAAAAGCCTGAATTTATTATATTTTCAGTAAAAGATACAGGTATCGGAATTGCAGAAGATAAACAAAAAATTATCTTTGAAGCTTTTCAGCAGGCTGATGGATCTACAAAAAGGAAATTTGGAGGTACCGGACTCGGACTTTCAATAAGTCGTGAAATTGCAAGGCTTTTAGGAGGTGAATTGGCTCTGAAAAGTGAAGTGAATAAAGGCAGTGAATTCAGTTTTACTATTCCTGTACTTCCAGTAACGGAAATTGCTCATTCCGAAACCGATCAGGATCTGGTAGAGATTATCCGTGAAGATGTTGAAGAAATTCAGAACATTCTTGATGAGGGGGAAGTTGTTCCGTTGAACACGCTGAAAATTCCTGATGATGTAGAGGATGACAGAGAGAATATTCAGGATGGGGATAAGGTTATCCTTATTATTGAAGATGATACTAATTTTGCAAAAGCTTTATTAAAATATGCTCATTTACAAGACTATAAAGGTATTGTGGTGGTAAGAGGAGATTATGCTCTTTCAGCAGCTCAGCAATATCACCCTCATGCCATTTTATTGGATGTTCAGCTTCCTGTAAAAGATGGTTGGGCAGTAATGGATGAATTGAAGTCGGATCCTTATGTGAAGCATATTCCGGTCCACATGATGTCTGCCCTGCATGTGAAAAAAGAAAGTCTTATGAAAGGAGCTGTTGATTTTATCAATAAGCCGGTAGCGATTGATAGAATGACAGATGTGTTCAGGAAAATTGAAGAAGCATTACAAAAAGGGCCTCAAAAAGTTTTGATTGTTGAAGAAAATGCCAAACATGCCAATGCATTATCCTATTTTCTGAGTAATTTTAATATTTCTTTATCCGTGGAACATACTGTTGAAGATAGTGTAAAAGCATTGACTTCAAACCTGGTTGATTGTGTAATTCTGGATGTTGGAAGTGCAAAAGGAAATGATTACCATATCATTGAGTCCATTAAAAGTTATGAAGGACTGGAGAATCTTCCGATCATTATCTTTACTGAACACCATTTATCTAAAGAAGAAGAGCTTAAAATAAAACAGTATGCCGATTCCATTGTCGTAAAAACAGCACATTCTTATCAGAGAGTGTTGGATGAAGTAGGGTTATTCTTACATCTGGTAGAAGAGAAAAATGGTTCAGCTGAAAATAACAGAGGCCGAATGCTGGGTTCTTTAACGGAAGTTTTGAGTGGTAAAAAAATATTGATTACTGATGATGATGTACGCAATATTTTTTCTTTAACCAAAGCCCTGGAAAAGTATAAAGTTGAAGTAATTGTGGCGATGGATGGGAAACACGCTCTGGAACAAATAAACCAGAATCCAGATGTAGATGTGGTTTTGATGGATATGATGATGCCGGAAATGGATGGTTATGAAACCATTAAGGAATTAAGAAAAATGCAGGCATTTAAAAAGCTGCCTATTATAGCCATTACTGCCAAATCTATGATTGGAGAACGTGAAAAATGCATTACAGCAGGAGCTTCAGACTATATCTCAAAACCAGTAGATATTGATCAGTTATTATCACTTCTTCGTGTTTGGTTGTATGAAAGTTAAACAGATAAAATTCTGATGAATAAGAAAATCTTAATCGTGGATGATGATCCACGCAATATATTTGCATTGAAATTAACTCTTAAAGCGCGTGGGTATACAGTTGAATCCTGTACAATGGCTCAGGAGGCTTTAGAAACCCTGAAATCTGGTCCCCAGTCTTATATTGTTCTGATGGACATGATGATGCCGGGAATAGATGGCTATGAAGCAGTCAGGATGATAAGAAATACTTCAGAAATCAAACATGTCCCTGTAATTGCGGTCACTGCACAGGCAATGCCTGAAGACCGTCAGAAATGCTTGGAAGCAGGAGCAGATGATTATATTTCAAAACCGATTGATGTAGATCTTTTAATAATGGCAATAGAAAAAATTTCATAGATGCTGGAACCAAGTATCGTAAAAGATGAAGAAATAGAATATCTCATCAGAGATGTTTATGATCTGTATGGCTATGACTTTTCTGGCTACAGCAGAGCTTCTTTTAAAAGAAGAGTTAACCGTATATGCCTCTTGGACAGGTTTACAAGCTTTGCAGAGCTCAGATACACCATTATAAATGATGTTGAATATTTAAAACGCTTTGTAGAGGAAGTTACAGTGAATGTTACGGAAATGTTCAGAGATCCCTCTTTTTTTAAAACCTTACGGGAGAAAATATTACCTCAGTTAGGCACTTATCCGTTAATCAGAATCTGGATTGCAGGCTGCTCAACTGGAGAGGAGGCTTATTCTATTGCTATTCTGCTCAAAGAAGCAGGTCTTTATAATAAGTCTTTGATTTATGGTACTGACCTTAATCCCGCAGTTCTTGAAACAGCAAGAGCAGGTATTTTTCCTTTACAGCAAATGAAACTTTATTCGGAAAACTATATGCTTTCCGGAGGTATAAAAGATTTTTCCGATTATTATACAGCCAATTACGATAGCGTAAGGTTTGATAAAAGCCTGCAGGAAAAATTAATTTTATCAACTCACAATCTTGTATCAGACAGTTCTTTTAATAGCTTTCAACTGATTGTATGCAGAAATGTCCTGATTTATTTTGACAGAGATCTTCAGGAAAGAGTATTCAGGCTTTTTGATAATAGCCTGGAGAATTTGGGCTTTCTTGCGCTGGGAGCAAAAGAGACCCTTCGGTTTTCTACTATTGACAAAAATTATCATCAGATGGAAGACCAGAAGATCTGGAAGAAAATTGACCACCATTAATTTACTGCGATGAACTCACAAACCAATATGAAATTAATTGTTATCGGAGGATCTGCGGGAAGTCTGCAGGTTATTATTGAAATGATTAAAAATCTGGATAATAAAATTCATATTCCCATAATATTGGTGATTCACCGTAAGGCACAATCTGGAGATATTCTTAGGACATTACTGCAGCAGTTTACCAGAATAGCTGTTGTGGAGGTTGAAGATAAAACAGAACTGGAAGAAAATAAAGTATATATTGTTCCTGCTGATTATCATTTATTGTTTGAGAATAATAAAAATATGTCATTAGATAGCTCCGAAAAAATGAATTATTCCCGTCCTTCTATAGATGTGACATTCAGATCTGCAGCAGAGATCTATGGCGAAAATGTGATTGGTATCCTTTTATCAGGGGCTAATGCTGATGGAGTGGAAGGGTTAGGATATATCAAAAAGCATAACGGAAAAGTCTGGATTCAGGATCCAAAAACCGCAGAAGTAGACTATATGCCCAGACATGCTATAGAAGAAATTGATTATGATTTAATTATCACGCCTGATACTTTAGCGAGTTATATAAAACAGTTATAATGTAAGAATATAAATAATATGAGTAAAAAGAAAATTTTAATTTTTGATGATGATACAGCTATTTTAGAAGTAATCACCATTATATTTGAAGAAAACGGATATGAAGTCAGAATTTCCGAAACATCACATGATATTCTTGAGAAAGTAGAAGATTATCAGCCAGATGTTATTTTGATGGATAACTGGATTCCAAAAATTGGAGGTGTAGAAGCTACAAAACTTCTTAAAAGTACAGAAGCATTTAAACACATTCCGGTAATTTATGTTACAGCGAATAATGATATTGTGGCTTTGGCATCAGAAGCCCGTGCCGATGATTATGTTTCAAAACCATTTAACCTGGATGATCTTGAAGCAATGGTAGCAAAACATATACAAGAACCTGCATAACAGATACCCAATAGTTCATCAATAAAATCTCTCAAAACAAAACGTTGAGAGATTTTTTATTTTTTTTCTAGTACTGTAATAATCTGTCTTTTCGTTAACGAACAGGTGTTGATTTGCTGAATTAAAGAAGATAATAAAAGATACAATGATGGATTTTCTATGGTGCTGTCCGAAAATGTTTTGACAAGAATTAATTTTTTTGAAACAATATTCTGAACCACTACATATTCAGTGCTGGCATTGACATCAATATTCAATTCCTTTTTAATAACCAAATTGAAATATTTATCAATTATTTTTTTATCGTTTTTTAAATGTAATGGTTGGCTTTCTATTCGGTCCATAACAATTATTATAATTATTTATTCTCAACAAGTTTTATGCCGTATAAAAGATTTTAAGAATTCAGAATAAGGAAATTATCATTCTGAATTCGTTGCAAAATTGTTCTTATTTTATATGATCAGGGAACAATTATAATCTAAAATTAGGTATATTTGTAAACTATTTTAATTAAAATGGATTACAAGCTTATTAAAGATTCTATTGACTTGCTGCAGGAATTTGAAACAGAAATTCGTACCTCTCCCGGTTTGTATCCGGAAACTATTCAGGGGTTTAAGGATTGGATTTCTAACAAGGAGAATGTTCATCGTGAAGAACATTTCGAAGAACCTTATTGGGAAGGTAAAGAGAACGGAAGAACAGCAGAAAGTGCCATAAGTACATTGCTTGTTCATCTTAACCGATATGCAAAAACCTACTCGAAATCAGCTATCTCAGATTCTGAATTTTCTACGCAGGAAGACTTTATTTATCTGATAAATCTTAAGGCTTTTGGAGAGATGACAAAAATGGCTCTTATCAAAAGAAATATCCATGATAAGCCTGTAGGTATGCTTATTATAGCCAGGCTTTTACGGCAGGGACTTGTGGAACAGACAGATTCTGAGTTAGACAAACGCAGTAAATTAATCCGTATTACCGGAAGAGGATTGCAGATCTTAGAAAATCAAATGGAAAAAATCCGGCAAGCTACCAATATCGTTGCAGGAAATCTCACTTATTATGAGAAGATGGATCTTATACGTATTCTTAATAAACTGGATCGTTTTCATTATCCCATTTTTTCAAGGAATATTAATTCTGACCAGCTTATCGATACGGTAAATGATGAGTATGTATTTATGGATTCTTAGTATTTAAATTAAGACATTCATGAAAGGTATCTCTATCTTTAAACGACTTAAATTATACCCATTTTTCAATATCTGCTGACAAATTTTTAAATTAATTTGTTAATATTATAAAATGACCTATTTTTAGTATTTTATTACAAAAATACTATTCAATGCCGAAAAAAATTATAAGAAATCTTCAAATAGGGGTAGTGATTTCTTTGATACTTCTGATTGCTAGTTCCATAGCATCTTACATAAGCATACATAAGCAGATGGAGAATAGGGAAGACTTCTTAAAAAGTAAGGAATCTATAAGCTTAGCAAAAGATATTTTAAACATTCTTCTAGATGCTGAAACGGGAAATCGGGGATATCAGCTTACCGGACGGGAAGATTTTCTTGAACCTTTCAATAAAAGTAGGGAGGAATATCCGCTGCTTGTTTCTGATAAAGATCGACTGAATCTTAGAAATAAAGATCAGATTAATGTCCTCAATGAATTGCTACATACTTCAGAAATGGTGATGAAGGAATATGTTTTATTTATTGAGAATCGGAAAAAGGGAATAGTAATGAGTCCGGAAGAACTTGTACAAAACAAGGAGGCTATGGACAGATGCCGTATGCTCGTTCAGAAATTTGTAAAACATGAGGAAGTTCAACTTGCCATAAAAAATGAAGATTTGAACAAGTCTTCCAATAGCACCGTGTTGTTCATCGTCTTTTCTGCCATTGCTGCTATTGGTGTAACTATTTTTGTTTATATACAACTAAAATCTGACCTTATCCGGCGCGGCAGGTTAGAAAAAGATCTGTTTTATACGAAGGAAATGCTTGAGGAAACAAGCTCAGTTGCCCAGGTGGGAGGATGGGAAGCCAATATGAAGACAGGAAAGCTCTTCTGGTCTCAAAGTACAAGAGAAATTCACAAACTAAAAGATGATCTCCAGCCTACTTTCGAAAGCGCCTTTGAATTTTACAAAGGAAAAAGCAGGGAGAGAATAAAATATCTTTTTAACAAGGCAATACAACAGGGAATTCCTTTTGATGAGGAGCTTCAGCTTCTGCGTAATGATGGGGTTACGATTTGGGTAAGAGTAAAAGGCATTCCCGAATTTGAAGATGATACCTGTAAAAGGGTTTTCGGAATCATTCAGGACATTGATGCCTTCAAAAAAATGTTTCTGGAGGCTACCCGGAAGGAGGCTATAATGAAGTCTTTTGCCACTGATGTGCCTGTTCCTTTGGCGATGTTTGATAAAGATCTTAACTATGTTGCTGTAAGCAGCAGATGGAGAGAGGAATTTAGTATGAATAATGTAGATCTTATCGGTAATAACCTTTTTGCGATATCACCTAGTATTCCCAAAGAACGACAAGATATCTATGACAATGCGCTTTTGGGAAAAACGTACATCAACAGTGACTTTATGCTAAAGGTGGAAGGAAAAGAAGAAATTCAGCATTACGATCTTAAAGTAGGTCCCTGGTATCTTACAAAAGATGAAGTAGGAGGTGTAATTATTTCCATCCAGAATATTACAAATGCTGTGCAGATAAATGAAGAACTGAAAAATGCCAAGGAAGCAGCAGATACAGCCAGCAAAGCAAAATCTGAATTTCTGGCCAATATGAGTCACGAGATCAGAACTCCTTTAAATGGAGTTATTGGTTTTTCAGATCTTCTCCTCACCACACCACTGAATGAAACACAGAAGCAATATCTGAATTACATCAATGAGTCAGGGGAAAACCTGCTTAGCATCATCAATGATATTTTGGATTTTTCTAAAATAGAATCCGGAAAATTGGAGCTTTTAATTGAAAAATGCGATGTTTATGATATGTTGAGCCAGGTAATCAATGTTATTATTTATCAATCTCAGAAAAAAGATATCGAACTTCTTCTCAATATCGAACTGGGTCTTCCAAAAATACTTTTTATGGATGAAGGAAGGTTAAAACAGATCCTGATCAATCTTCTGGGGAATGCTGTGAAATTCACAGAAAAAGGAGAGATCGAGCTAAAGGTGGAGAAATTGCGCATGGATGATAATACTATTGCTTTGCGCTTCTCGGTAAGAGATACGGGGATCGGTATCCCTGTTGAGAAACAAAAGTATATTTTTGATGCCTTTACTCAGGAAAACAGTTCAATCAGTAAACAATATGGTGGTACAGGTCTGGGCCTTACGATCTCGAACAATATCCTGGGATATATGGGAAGCCATTTGTCGCTGAGCAGCACAAAGGAAATAGGTTCTGTATTTTTCTTTGACATTGAGATTCCTTACGAGATCCCTCAATTGAGAGAGGAAGAGGAAATTAGTATTCAAACGGCCTTAGTGGTTGATGATAATGAAACCAACAGAATCATTCTTGAGCATATGCTTACCTATAAAAATATAAAGTCTACCTTGGCTTCTAATGGAATGGAAGCCTTAGAGATCCTGTTGAAAGGTGAGCGGTTCGATGTGATCCTGATGGATTATCATATGCCTCTTATGTCCGGATTGGAAACAATAGATAAAATAACAGGGTTGTTTAATGAGCGAAAAGAGACTTCCCCGTTTATAGTACTTTCTTCTTCTTCCGAAGAACTTAGCATCCTTAATTCAGTCAGGAAAATAGAAAATGCACATTTACTGTTGAAACCCATCAAATCACATGATCTATACAAAACTTTAAAAAAGGTAGACCAAAGTTTTGCAGTAGAAATTAATAAGGATCAGTCTGAGAAAGTTTCGCATTCATTTGCCTCAGAATTAGAAGTGCTTCTGGTTGATGATAACGTAGTGAATATGGTTCTGAATAATAGAATGATGAAGTCTCTTGCTCCCAATATACTTTTAACGGAAGCGGTCAATGGGCTGCAGGCTTTGGAGGAATGTAAGAAAAAGCAGTTTTCCATTATCATGATGGATGTGCAGATGCCGATAATGAGTGGTATTGATGCAACCCGAAATATCAGATTGCTGCCGGGATACGAACATATCCCTATCATAGGCGTTACAGCAGGAAATGTCCTGGGCGAAAAAGAAAAGTGCCTTGAAGCCGGAATGAATGATTTCCTTCCCAAACCTTTAAGAAAGACAGACCTTGTTGAAGTACTCAAAAAATATATTAGTATTTAGGACTCATGAAAAAAATAGGGCTCGATTTCTTCTGTTAATAATAGAGACAATATATTTTAAATGTATCAGATATAACCTTTATCTATATCAATACTATCCAAGTGGCCCAAAAGCTTCATCCAGAAATGAAAATTAAAGTTTACGAATTTATTTGAAAAATCTGAATTTTCTCGTTCAAAAAAATCCTGCAAAAATCTAATTTTGCAGGATTAATCAATTTTTAGCGCATTTTGAAGACTTTTCAAATACACCTAGTGGAGAATATCCTTCCTTTTGGATGACAAAAAGTTTACCTAAGGAGTAGGTCGTGGTTTTAAAAAAGGGCTTGAAGGAACATGGAAATTTCTTACCAGCGACATGTGGAAAGGTGAGACCTGGGAGGGACTGGGTATAGTGCCCATGAAAGAGCGGATTAATCTGACAATTAGATTAGTTCTTGATTCTTAGGAGTGTGGGGATGTTTTTTGTATAAGATAATAACCTGTTTTTCAGAAATTTACTAAAATATTGAAAATGTCTGGAAATATGTATTTGAAAAACAGGTTATTAATTTTTTTATGGCTCAAGTCCTGGGCCGCCACATGAACTGTACGGAACGCATGTTAATTTATCATTGATAAAACATAACCTGGTACAATCTGATCCGCCAACGATTGTTTTTAATTCTGCTTTTTTAAGCTTTTTTAAATTTTTCATATTAATATATTTTATTTTCATAACAAATCTCACAAATAATTATTATATACTAGTTGAAATTAACGAATTTTAACTTTCTGGTTGATTGGGTTTCAAAAGTGGGATGCTGTTGCAATGAATAGTTTAAATACTATGTATGATGTGATTTTTTATATGATAAAATAGCAATAACTTTGATGTCATTTAATTTGAAGAAGAACATGCAGGGAAGTGAACCTACTTATCAAATTTATTCTCCAGGATCGGTACTTAGGCTGTTTAGCAATGCATTAAAACTTAATGCAACCGTTAATCTTATTTATCTTAAGGGAAGATACTCTTTGGTGGTGGGAAGCGTATGGAAATTATTACTATAATAATTTGTTTTCAGAATCAGATACAATTTCTATTAGAGTCCGGGTTTCTGCATTACTGAGAAGTAAGATTGAAAACAATAAGATCTATACCTCAAAGTACTTATAGTCTTACATTTAAAAATTGGATACAGTCCTTCTATGGAAGCCTAATTTAGTTATAACACTCGTAGAAACGTTTTTTTCAATCAGTCAAAGTAATATTTTTATCCAAACGGCTTAATTTTTGCAATTTTTTTAACCGAATGAATGTTAATCATATGATGTAGTTAATGAATTAAAAAGATAGAGAATGGAAATATCTCTATTGTCAAAGTTCGGAATATAGTTTTTTTGAACCTCATCTTACAGTTTACCTGAATACCTGAAAACTGTTTTGAGGCTGTGTTGATAATCTAAAAGATATTGACTCAATTAACTGATTATAGAATACTATTATTTAACATCAAAAAATTACTGTTATGAACGTTAAACGCACATTTGGAACAATACTGACTGTTTTAGGAATCGCAGGTTTAATTTATACAGGATATGAATTGATTAATAAAAGCTCGGCTTATACAACATTAGGTGTAATCGGGGTTCTCGGACTGATATTCTTTTTTTCTGGGATAGGTCTTGTCAAAAATACCAAAGACGAAGCATAATTATTTTGTTATAAAGAAGATGAAAAGTAGCAGGTCAAAAAAATATTTTGACAGGAATATTTGTGCAATTTTTTAAAAAATGCAGACATGGATTTAAAAATATTATCAATCGTTTGGGGTGTAGTAGATCTGGATAGGGCAATTGCCTTTTGGAGTGAGGCATTAGATTATAAAATGAAATATGAACCCGAAGCAGACTTTGCCATTCTAGTACCGAAAGACGGTGATGGAATCCAGTTATCCATTAAAAGTAACAAGCTCTGAAGAACCCAAGAGACACCATATAGATCTGATAACCGATAACCAGAATAAGGAGGTGGAACGGCTTCTTGGTATTGGTGCTTCAAAGGTAAAAGGATGGAATTATGAACAGGATGCAGACTATGTTGTTCTTCTGGATCCTGAAGGTAATTCATTTTGTATTGTACAACGGAATCTAGCTGGAGGGTTTTAGTTTAATGTACTATCTTAGAAATCACTTATAGCTTTTATTTATAAGTAATTATTACAATGCCTTATTATATTAATCCCTATTTTTACAGTAGACTTTTAATTAAGTATATCTACATAGCAATCTTAAATCATTAAAATGATAAAGGAATTTTCATTCAAAAAATTTGGCAATTTAGAATTTAGCAAATCCTCCGCTCAAAACGATTCCCTCAGTAAAATTAACGAACATATCAAAGTCCTGTTTATTCCACAAAAAGCTATTATCCAAGTGGATTTCGAGGAGATTGAAATGAAAACAGACACCTTACTATTTATTAATCCCCATGTGATTTTAAAGCCCTGTGAAACTATTGGGGGGCAATTGATGCATTTTAACAAGGATTTTTATTGTGTGGAAATTCATGATCATGAAGTTGCATGCGATGGTATCCTGTATAACAATGTGTTTGAAATTCCATTCATAAATTTAAATAAAGAACAGTCTGCTGAGATCCAAAAGATCATCAGTGATATTCAGTTCGAATTGAAAAATGAAGATTCTGGCACAGAAGAAATGCTGAGGACATTGTTAAAACTGATCATTCTTAAATCTACGCGCATTTGGAAGCAGCATCATCACCTGGCGGACAATATACAGCAGGCCGATGTCCAATTTCTACGGAAATTCAGCAAATTGGTAGAACAGCATTTCAAGACTCTCCATACTGTAGCTGATTATGCTGATTTGCTTTGTATTACGCCAAAAAATCTAAGTAAAAAAATAAGTATGGTTAGTAAAGACACACCAAATGAAATTATAAAAAACCGTATTATACTTGAAAGTAAACGTCTTTTAGCACATACTACAATGAGTGTTAAAGAGATTGCCTACACATTGAATTACGAGGACGACGCCTATTTTGTCCGCTTTTTTACCAAACACACGGGAATGTCCCCAACCAGCTTTAGAAAGCAGTTTTAGAGCAGATATCTTTCTCATATCCAATACAAGCACAACCCCAATCGGTTGTGCTTTTTCATATTTACACCTTTATTATCCTAAAATATACTGTTCATAATGCTACTAATATCGGTTTGGGCAAAAAGTGCAATTCAAAGCGAAAACCATCCATTGATGTGCCTTCGAAATTACCCCAACTTTGCAACAACAAAAGAAAACAATAACAACAACAATTAAATAGTAAAGACATGAACAAGTTTACAGTAAAAGATGGAACAGAAATTTATTTCAAAGACTTAGGTGAAGGACAACCGATATTTTTTCACCATGGATGGCCATTGTCATCCGATGACTGGGATGCTCAGATGATGTTCTTTCTGGAAAAAGGATTTAGAGTTATTTCCCATGACAGAAGAGGGCACGGAAGATCGACTCAAACCTATAAGGGTAATGACATGGACACGTATGCAGCGGATGTTGCAGAATTGGTAGAGTACCTGGATCTAAAAGGTGTTATCCATGTAGGTCATTCAACTGGTGGTGGCGAAGCGATAAGATATGCTGCCCAATATGGGAAAAATCGCGTATCCAAAGTGGTTTTAATAAGTGCAATTACACCTTATATGATTGCAGATGTCAATAATCCTGACGGGGTACCGCTTGCAGTTTTTGACGATATCCGCTATAATACACTTCATAACAGACAGCAATTCTATCAGGATCTTACAGTGCCTTTCTACGGTTACAATAGAGAAGATGCTGTCATTAAAAAAGGAATACAGGGCAATTGGTGGAGACAGGGGATGATGGGTGGTATCAAGGCACAATATGACTGTATCAAAGTCTTTTCTGAAACCGATTTTACAGAAGACCTAAAAAGTATAGAAATACCTGTTTTGGTACTCCACGGTGATGATGATCAAATCGTGCCTTATCAAACGACGGCAGTAAAGGCTGCAGAACTTCTTAAAAATAGCCAACTGATCATTTATCCGGGTTATTCTCACGGTATGCCTACCATCAATGCTGACGTAATCAACCAGGACATTCTATCATTTATAAAAGAATAAAAATAACTGGGCAAAAAGTGCAATTCAAAGCGAAGAGTGTCCATTGTAAGGCCTGATGAATAAGAGCAACTTTGTACTATTAAAAAGAATAAACAATAATAATAAATATTTAAAAATTATGAAAAATTTAATTTTAGCAGTCGTATTATTTACAACATTAATTTCAAATACAGTTTTATCACAAACTAAAAGAACACCTGCATCCTTTGGGAGAGAAGAATATATTGAAGTAGAGAAAAATGTGAAACTTCACGTGACCGACCTTGGTGAGGGAGAGCCTATTGTTTTGATTCATGGGTGGCCATTGAGTGACGCCATGTATGAATATCAATATGCCGATTTTATTCAAAAAGGATATCGTGTGATTGGTATCACTTTAAGAGGATTCGGGTTATCTGATAAACCGGGAGGCAAATATAATTATGATGTATTCGCAGATGATATCAAGGTTGTTTTGGACAAATTGGATGTTAAAAATGCTACAATCGGTGGATTTTCAATGGGTGGGGCTACAGTGATTCACTATGTGGCCAAATACAATGCGGCCCACGTTTCAAAAATGGCTTTATTTGGGGCAGCAGCACCGATCTGGACAAAACGCGCAGACTTTAATTATGGTTTATGGACCAAGGAAGATGTCAATGGACTGATCAATCTAAACAACACCAACCGTCCGGAACTATTCGCCACATTTGGTAAGATATTTCCAGCCAATGAGACCAGCGTTTCCCAAGGCCATGGTGCATGGTTAGGAGGTATCCAGGCTCAGGCATCGCCTTATGCAATGGCTGAGGGATTGAAAACTCTGAGAGATAGCGATTTGCGTAACGATTTGAAAAAAATAACAATTCCTACTTTGATCTTGCACGGTAAGTTGGATAAAATCTGCTCTTACGATCTTGCGGAACAAATGAATATTTTGCTTAAAAACTCAACTTTAGTTCCTTTCGAAAAAAGCGGTCATGCGCTCTTTATCGAAGAATTGGAAAAATTTAATACCGAATTATTGAACTTCGTTAAAAAATAGATAATCATAGTATGAGGTTAGTCTAAAAAGCTAACCTCCTTTTATTTATATTAAATCAATTGAAATGCAGAGATTTATATTATTTTTTATAACCCTAACATTGTTTTCCTGTAGTACAACAAAACACATTGTAGCAGTAAAACATAACGGTTTACCAGAAGCAATAGGGCCATATAGTCATTCTACGAGTTATGGTAATTTGATTTTTGTTTCGGGGCAAATTGGCTTGGATCAAAAAACCAACACGTTAAAAAATGGAATTGAAGAACAAATGGTTCAGATCATGGAAAATCTAAAGATTATTTTAGAAAATAATCAATCCGATTTTCAGCATATTACCAAAACAACGATCTTTTTGGCAGATATAAAACAGTTTGAAACCGTCAATAAAATCTATAGCCAATATTTTCATACGAGTTTTCCATCTAGGAGTACAATTGAAGTAAGGTCTTTGCCACGGAATGCAGCTGTTGAGATTGAATGTATTGCTGTTAAAAGGTGACGAAAAATTACTGTCAAATGGGTGTTTCAAGCGTGAGAATGGATGAAAAGCTGTATTTATCCATCCATTGATCTATCAGTTGCAACTTTAACCGTAAAGAGTATATAAATTTTGTCTCAAAAAAACTGCAAATTCAGTTCACTAATCGCCTTTTTAATTGCTTAATTTTTCTATCAATATGGGATTAGTGTCATGGTTTTATGTTATTATCCATCCTAATTATTTTGCGCAGGGAAAATTTTTAATCATCGCAGATCAGTCAATTAAAAGATTGTCTAAACTCCAAAGGCGATATAGTTGTTTTTGACTTAAAAAGCTTACTGAACGATTGTGGATGCTCAAACCCCAACTCATAGGCAATTTCGCTTACGGAAAGGTTTGAGGTTGATAGCTTTTCTTTGGCTTTTTCTATAAGTTTTTCATGGATATGCTGTTGAGTGCTCTGTTTGGTTAAAATTTTTAATAAGCCGGTTAAATAGCTGGGGGAGACATTTAGCTTTTCAGCTACAAAGTGTACACTTGGTAATCCTTTGGTAATGAGATTTTCGTCGTTAAAATAATTGTTCAGAAGTTCTTCCAGGGCATCAAGAATTTTGTGATTTGAAATTTTTCGGGTGATAAACTGTCTTTGATAAAAACGTTCAGCATAATTTAATAAAGTTTCAATTTGTGAAATAATGATGTTTTGGCTGAATCTATCTATATTTGAATGATATTCCCGTTCAATATTTTCTGTGATCTGCTGAATGATTATTTCCTCCTTTTCCGATACAAATAAAGCTTCATTCACTGAATAGTCAAAAAAATCATAGGCCTTAATGTTTTTAGCTAAAGAAGTATTCCAAAGAAAATCCGGATGAATCAGCAAAATCCATCCCGCATGCTTTTCCCTTTTATTTTTGTCAGGATCTATAGTCACGCTAAAAACTTGCCCGGGAGCCATAAAAAACATCATTCCTTCGTCAAAATCATATTGTTGTTGGCCATATTTAATCTTAGAACCGGAAGTTCGCTTGATTGAAATTGAATAAAAATCAAGAATCCAGCTCAATTCATTCTGATCTACCTGATGATTGATCATGCCGTAATCAATCAGACTGACCAATGGATGTTGAGGTTTCGGAAGCCCTCTGAACTTATGGAATTCGCTTATGGTTTTTATTCTGACAGGCTGTTTCATGATACAACGAAGTTACTTATTTTACTGGAATAATTTATCTGCTCTGAAACAGCCTCTGGTTCCGCTCAGATTGAATATGACCGAAGTCAGAGGCTTTCTATTTTCAGAATGAATAAAAGTTAACTATTTTTATAAATTTCAGCGAAATCTTTCGCAAAATCCTGAACTTTAATTTTACCTAAAACTGGTCTGTTTCTATAATAATCTTCGTACAGGACATTTCCTCGCCTTGCCATATTCATCTCAACAAAACCTTTTGCAGTCTCAGGATTCATCCCGGCTTTCACTAAATTATTTAGTAGATCGTCATCAGAAATAACAATCCATTGTAAATCCGGTTTGCCTATGGCTTCGCCTAATGTCTGTGCTATTTTATTAGGAGAAATCTCTTCACTGGCAATGTAGCGGATTTCCCTTCCCATAAAAGGTTTCTCTACTTCCTCCACAATTACGGCTGCTATATCGAAAGGTGAAACCCATGGCTCTTTTTCATCTCCGCCATAGTTTTGGATGATGGCATTATCGGAATGTATAGTGGGAATAAATGCCAACATATTGTAATAAAACCCGACAGGACGCATAAATTTGATAGAAACATTTTCCGGCAGCGTATTTAGGATTTTCTCAACTTCATAATGGAAGGCGAGGATTCCATTTCCTTTGTCCATATGGGCTCCAATACTGCTAAGATGGACTATATTTTTAACATTTGATTTTTCAATGGCCTCTTTATAATTTTTAGCAATTTGAATATTAGTCTCAATAAAATCAATCTCATGATTAAAAAAAGCCTTACTATTGATGGCTTCCATTGCATAAATAACATCTGCTCCTTCGAAAGTCTCAGCAAGGAAATCTACATCTTCCAATGTTCCTATTGCTGCTTTTGCTCCTAAAGATTCGATTTCTGCTTGTCTTGCAAAACTGCTGCTGATAACCGTTACATCATGACCCTTACCGAGTAATTCTTCGGTTAATGGTCTACTGATATTTCCTAACGATCCTGTTACAATAATTTTCATTTTATTTAAATTTTTTATTGAAACAAATTTCAGTATTGCAAAAAAATCCTCTGTAGCCAAATCAACTTTTTGCGTAGCCAAAAATAGTTTGAAAGAGTAGAAAGAATGGTTTAACTGAAATACGAAATGGATACTGCGCCGTATGTCCTCTGAAAAGTTAGCTAATGCCAAAAGAACACTTGTTTGCCAGCAATAAATGCTTCTTATTTTAAAAGTGCCGATGTAATAATGACTATATGCAGAATCATAGTAAAAAAGCAGTTACTAGTCTTTAGAAAATATGGACAATGAGATTGTACTATTTGCAAATCCTCAATGAAATGAATACTGTTATAAACGGATAATTTATATACGACAGCTTTATAATAGAAATAACAGGAATTTATATACGCCCTTAACACTTCTAAGTGTTGAGGATTTTACTATTTAAGTCAAATCAATAAACCGTGTAGTGATTTTACTACATGAACTTCCGTTTTCCACTACAAAGAAACTTTTATGGCTGCTATAAATTTGCAGTATACAAAAGATAACAATTAAATAAAAATAACAATAAAATATTACTGCCATGACAAAACAAATTGTAATCACAGCCTTAACTTTTGGAGCAATCATATTAGGAACTAATAATGTTCAAGCCCAAAATACTACAGCAACCACAACGGTAAACATTACCCTGAACGATGTCATCTCTATCGACGCGGGAAGTACTGCCATTGGTAATACGGTTGATTTTAACTATGCTACTGCATCAGACTATAACTCTGATCAAACAATTACTAAAGCCAACTCCCTAAAAGTTACTTCAACGAAGAACTTTAATGTGAAAGTAAAAGCAGGAGGCGCTAATTTTATGAATGGAACCAACTTAATCCCTGTAAATGTTCTGACGATCAAAGCAGCTACAGCTGCTGGAACCATGGGTGGAACAAAAAGCGCAGTAGTTTTATCTGCAACGGATCAGACTTTAGTATCCAATGCTCCTCTTGGAAGTGCATTAACATTGAACCTGGACTACACTATTCCAGCGGCAAAATCCTCATCTTCTGATATTTTAGGTAAACCAGCCGGAACTTATACTCAAACAGTAACTTATACTGCAACAGCTTTATAGGTTATTTTTTCATATTAATATTTTGTGATTTGGTGTTTCGAAGGCTTCCTCAGGAGGCCTTTGATTTTATATGTATTGATAATGATAGAGAAAATTCATAATCCTGGAATAAGTATCTTTCAGCTGTTGGAGTTATTAACTTTGTTAGGACCACATGAAGCTTCAACCACATGAAAACCTGATAAATACACCGAAGAAACGCAAAAGTTCGATTTCCTAATTTCCTAATTACTTAATTTTATAAAATGACTGGGGAAATTATAAATTTTGAATTCGAAATAAAATATTTTAAATATATTATAGAACCTTTAAAACACAACATCGTAAAGAAGAATAGTTCTAATATGTGTGGATTCCGCATAAGGTAAAATTTTATAGATAATACCGCCTTTTTCTGTGTTCAGCCGATAAAATTATAAAATAACTTAAATGCTATAATTAGATTTGAATTATGTAATTTGTATAATCATTTCGTATGATGATTCTTTGAAACAAGATAAAAATCCATATCGGGTACTCATAAAAAAGTACTGTACAAGTACGTTCAAATCGTTTGGGAGCGGTTGGTTCATATACCTCCCTCTCCCTTATCTATTATTTAATAAATTATCTTTAAAATAGAATTAAAATTATTCTGTCATAGTTAGGATAACATAAGACAATTGCAGATAATTTATTTATTATTTTCCCAACAGCAGTAAATCCATCGTTTTTTTGATCCATAAATTTTTGACTTATGGAAACAATTACAAAACAAGATCTTGACTTGCTGCGAGCTCAGATAGTCCAAGATATAGAAGTTTTAATAAGCACTAAGAATAATCAAAATGAACTAGACGAGGATTTTGATTGGATACGTAGTAAGAAAATTAGAAAGTTGATGGACATTTCTCCTGCAACGCTTCAGAATTTTAGAATTTCCGGGAAAATAAGACACAAAAAGATCTTGGGCTCATATTATTACAATAAGCAGGATCTGCTAAATCTTTTTAAAGATGAATAGCAATATCAGGGAATATTGGTTGCATTATATGTCGAATGTTACTAAGGATCCTCGTTTAAATGTATGGCATATATCCCTTATTTATGCGATTGTCCACTTGCCCATAAGCAGGATGAAAGAGAAATAATACGGGTCAGTCGTAGCAAATTAATGAAACTATCTCATATTGCAACTTTTCCAACATATCACAAATATTTTCAACAATTGCAAGACCTCGACTATATTACCTATGAACCCTCATACCATCCTGGATTTCGCAGTATCGTCAAAATAACGAAATTTAAAGTTGGCTGATAATATAAACCTCAATACACGTATTGAGGTTTATTGTTTATTATTATTAAATAGCAAGTTTATTTTATCTATAATAGATTGAACCTTGACTATATTAACTTGATAATTACTGTCTTTGTTTAAAGCATCTATATTAACTATTGAGTAGAGTCCAGACTCTAATTCTTCTACCATTTTCTTCAACTCTTCCCTTTGATCACTACTTTTACCATTTCTTAGCCTAAATTCCAGTTCTTTCATTTCTCTACCTATAACTTCCTGTTCGGTGATAGCATAGTCTTCAGTCTGCTTTACAGAATAGTGACCTAACATTTCTTTAACAACATGAATTGGAACGCCATTATTGAGAGTGACAGTACTTGCAAATGTTCTACGGGCTTTATGAGTGTTGAGATTTGTTGTTATTTCACAAATTTCGGCGATTTCCTTCAGGTATTCATTCATTTTTTGATTTGATCTAACGGGAAGCACACTTTTCCGTTGTATACAAATAGGATCATTTTTATATTTTGCCATAATTTCGACGGCCTTAGGTAACAGTGGAATATCAGTTTGAGATTTTGATTTCTGTCTGCTGCTCATAATCCATAAACCTCCATCATTACCATCCTTAATATCTTCCCATTTAAGCTGGTAAACATCAATATATGCCAATCCAGTATAACATTGAAAGATAAATATATCTCTAACAACATCTAGTCTCTCTGAATCAAAGCTAAACTCCTCTAGTTTTTTAAGTTTCAATCTACTTAATGGCTGTTTTCTTAACTTCGTTTTTTTTCCAACAAAAAGTTTGAAAGGATCTTTAGTGATTAGATCTTTAGCAACAGCCCTAAGAATTATTTTTTTGAAATTACTGATGTATTTAATTGCCGTATTATTTGAGCAATTTCTAACGGTTCTCAGATACATGTAGTAGTTCTGAGCAAATTCATAGTTTAATGCAGTAAATTCAATATCTTCTCGCTGGAACTTCTCTTTTATAAAATCCCTGACATGAGATCTTGCAGTATCATAACGAGTATGAGTTCCTTTGGAATACTCTTTCTTTCTAACTAAAGCCTTTATTTCCTCGTTATGTTCAAAGAACTCTTCAAGAACTTTATTACGCTTTATTGAACGACCATTTACAAAATTAATCAGGTCTACAGAAGAAACAGGAATCCCTTTGTTAAATAGTTCTGTTTTAAAACTGTTGACTTTGGTTGTCAATGATTCAAGGAAAGTATTTAAAGTTTTTGCGTCTTCCTTGGTTCCAATGGCTTTACCTTCTTTCTGATCCCATCTGTTGATGTCCCATTGCCTTCTTGTTGAAACTTCTTTTGGTATACCATCTACTGTAATCCTTACATACACTGTACGAATTGTCTTGTTCTTTGCACTCTTTAAGAAATAAAAGAGGCCATAACTTTGCTCTAACATAATTCAACATTTTAAAGTTTATAAAAGTCGAACTAAAGATCTTTTGAGTCAAGTTGTTAAAGATTTTTACTAGTTGATAATCAGGTGATTAATTTAAAAATCAAGTCTTTTTTTAGAATTTAACAATTGCCACGATTTTGCCACAAACTTTACGGGTTTATTTAAAAAATCTGAATTTTCTCGTTCAAAAAAAATCCTGCAAAAAATTAAATTTTGCAGGATTAATCAGCTTTTAGCACATTTTGAAGACTTTTCAAATACACTCAGTGGAGAATACGGGATTCGAACCCGTGACCTTTTGACTGCCAGTCAAACGCGCTAGCCAACTGCGCCAATCCCCCGTCTTTTATTTTAAAGCGGTACAAAAGTAAGTATTTAAATGATATTTGCAAATATTTTGTTGATTTTATTAGGTGAAAATTAAAAGATAATAAGAACAGTTTTTGGATTTTAAAATATAAATCTGCTCTTAAGCAAAAGAATTCCAACAGAATACCTAGATTTGAAAAAAATAAAACATGGAATTTTCTCCTTTTAATCCAGTAATTAAGCTTTGTTTGCAAGGAATGAGCTTTGAAGAGAAAGAAATGCCTGAAGAAGCGGCTCAACTATTTTTGCAAGCCTGGGAAGAAGCTTCGGATGACCATGAAAAGTTTCTGGCAGCTCATTATGCATCACGTCATCAGAAAAGGGTAGAAGATAAGTTAAAGTGGCTTGAAATTTCTTTAGATTTTGCCTTAAAAATTAATGATGATACTGTTAAAAGTGCCTTGCCTTCTCTTTATCTGAATATTTCCCAATGCTATCAGAACTTAGGCGATCGTGAAAATTCAAAAAAGAATGCTGAGTTGTCGGAACTGTTTAAAAACCATCCGTCTGACAAAGGTCCTTTTTACCACGGAACAAAAGCTGACTTGCAGATTGGAGATCTGTTGACCGCTGGCGGAAACTCAAATTATAAGTCAGAATTTAAAATGAATCATATTTACTTCACCGCTTTCACTCAAGGGGCAGGGCTTGCCGCAGCACTGGCAAAAGGGGATGGAGCAGAAAGGGTTTATATTGTAGAACCAACAGGGAATTTTGAAAATGATCCCAATGTAACAGATAAAAAATTTCCAGGAAATCCCACCCGTTCTTATCGTTCCGAAATGCCATTGAAAATCATAGGAGAGATCACAGAATGGAGCAGACCCAAGCCTGAAGATCTTCAGAAGTTTCGGGAAAAATTAGAAAATAGTAAGGGAGACATTATCAATTAATCTTTGTTTATCCGGTTAATTGGGAAAATGTTTCATTATGACTGTACTCATAAAACTCAGGATGAATATTTCATACATTTGGGAAAAGTTTTTCATTCATCCTATAGTTTTAGCCTCCGAATAGGGGGCGTTTCTGTTGGGTCATTTTAACTAAATGAGGTGACAGCGGATCGTTTGATATTGCCTAGAGAAAAGTTCCGGTGCGGCCTTCATTTCCAATAAGGATAAGATTCTATTGAAATTTCCTTTTAAATAAAAACCTCTATTGAGCTCCAGTGATTTTTTGCCATAATATACAGTACAGACTGGGGTTGAATATTTTCCAACGATTTTCATATCTATTCCTGTAATGTCAGTCCAGAGAAACTGATGCTGTTTCAAACCACCTGTAAAGCGGATTTCCGTATTTGAAATGATTAATTTTAGCCGGGTATACATCAGCATACTCACAGCAATCAGCAAAAGTAATGGCACCAAAAAAATAATCTCTTGTGGAAGATCTTTCTGCATGAGAAGACCGAATCCAGTCAAAACTAAGAGAGGACCGAAAAAATAACAGATTATTTTTAACCATTGTGGTGAGGAAAAAATTTCTTCAGTCAGTATCTGTTTCATAGTATAATAGTACGGTTTTTAAGTGATGTATTTCATTTTCATTCAAAAAAAACAGGATTGGTTGTTTACAGCTTAACATAAGAATTATTAAAGTCTTTGATTGAACATAGAAGTTAATACTCTTAAGTTAAATGGAAATCTTTAATTCTTAAATAAAAAACAGCCACAATTCAATTGTGGCTGCCTTTTTGAAATCAAATATCGACTATTATAAAGATCTGGAGCGGGCAATATTAATAAGGTACACAAGGTGTGCGTACATGCTTCGCTTTACAGACTCTATTTTTATATCTCCGGTCGTTTGGTTAATGGTGGTCACCAAATCGGTATTACATTGACCGGCAAAGTTTCCGCTTCCTAAATAGTTGACTGTATTAGTACTTGGATAAGAAATTCTGGGATAATCAGGAGCAGTCTGGTTAGCAACAGGAGCCGAGCCTGCAAATCCCTTATTATCAACATATCGGGCTGTCCATGTACCTAAAAACTGTCCGTTGCTGGTATTAATTCCTTGTCCTACAATAATCTGAGTATCTACAGGATTGCTGAACCCGGCGCAAGAGGTGTAATGATTGATGGAAACAGTGCAGGAAGAAGCATTGTCAACAGGCTGGAAACATTTTCCTTCATAAATAGTCAGCCTTTGCTCAGTAGCTGACATTGAAGTGTTTAATAATGCTTTCGGCGCAAAAATTTCTTCAGGAGAAATAAGCGTTAAAACTCCTTGTGCATCCGCTGCAACAATTTTTTTTTCAGCATTTGAAAGTCCTCTTATTCTTACTAGACCATTGACATCCAATGTATGAGAAGGAGTAGCTGTATTAATCCCAACCTGTGCTGTTAAACTCCCGCCAATAGCAAGTGCTGCCAAAAAGAATGTTTTTGTTTTCATGTTATTATTTGAAAAGGTTAAATTTTTCACTAATATAGGAAATAACTTTAAAATAGGGAGAAAAAACCTCTGAAATCTGATATAAAGTAATTGTAAACGAATATTGAATTTAATAATACCAAGTTTTACGTATATTTTTAAAATAACTCAAAATTTACACAGCTTGTATTTGTTTGAAAAATATTTGTATTTTAGCCGAAATATGTTGTTTTTTAATAAACATATTGGGTGCTAATTAAAATTCAGATAATTTGAATGAAAAAATTAGTAGATTTGCACGGAACAAAAAATAATACATATTAAAAAATATTCTCTGTGACTGGATTTTTAAGAGGAAAGTACATGAGAATAACAGGATTTTAGGTTATAAAACTACTGAAACTATGAAGAAACTTTTTTTACTTTTATTAACGGCGTTTTTATTTATCGGTTGCAGCTCTGATGATGATACTATTTATGATTATGTAGGAACATGGTCTGGTTCTTATGAAGGGAGTGATAAGGGAGTTTGGAACTTTGTGGTAGACGAGAGTGGTAAAGTAGTAGGAACAATGCATTCCGATGTGAATAATGAAAATTACAGCATTACCGGAAATTTAAGTGAGACAGGAGATCTGAACGCCAGAGTAGGACTTCCATCACAAGGAGATTTCAAAGGAACGTTAACGACAGAGAAAAAAGGAAACGGAAACTGGTCCAACTCACTTCCAACCCCTGCGATATCAGGAAGTTGGAAAGGAGAAAAGAAATAAAAACAAGAAAGTCTGCAGAATCTACTGCAGACTTTTTTATTTAAACAAATCCCATATGGGTAATCTCGTCTTTCTCATTCTTCAATACTACAAAATAAAGTAGAAAATCATCTTCGGAGAAATATTTTTTAAAAGACTTTTCCTGCTGCTGGCTCCAGCTTATTATTTCTTCATGAGTTTCTATGGTGTAACTTTCAGAATCTAATCGTAAGGTTAAGACGATTCCTTCATCTGTGGTACAACCTTTATTCTTATATAAAACCTGGTTTTGACTTCTGATACAATCTGAAACAGTATGGATTGTACCCAGCTGAAATGCTCTCAATAGCTTCCTTCCTTCTTCAGTCTTTAAACCGTTTTCAACCGTTCTTTTTCCTCTTTCGGAAATGATATCCAAATCCTTGATGGCTGTCATCACCTTTGCAAACTTCTGGTAGAGCAGGGGATCACCCGATTCTTTAATATACAGCTCAAGGCTCTTCCGGATAATCTTCCCGATTTTTGAACAGTGCCCGAATTCCGAACTGTTCTGTCTTACTTTCTCATATGACGGATTTTTTTTAAACGCAGCTTTATTGAACCCGCTTTTCTTCCGAACTACATTTTTGCCGTTCAGAGTATAAAATACCAGATCGCCCACTGCTCCTGTAATCTTAATTACACTTTCATATGTCGCCATATCTTCAAAATAGAAATCAAATATACCAATAAATAATGGAAAACAAAATTTTAACATATATTTATCATATAGTTGTAGTATAGTTATATTATAATTAAAATATAAAATGTATATTTGTCATGAATTAGTTAATTAAGTATAAATCAGATGAATATGGGATTGGGATTATTTGAACAAAGAATAAGGATAAAGCAGCTGTCTGTTTTACTGATGGCATCTGCTTTTGTAGTTTCCTGCGGATCTTCGAAAAGTGCTTCTGCCAGTAAGAAATCAAATACAAAGAACGTAGCGAAAGCTGAAAATCTCAGAAAGCTGGATTCAAAATTTAATGGGAATGTTTCCAGATCAATCAATGATATTCTGAAAGATGCAGAAAAATACATCGGGACACCCTATAAATTCGGAGGAAATACTTCTTCAGGTTTTGACTGTTCCGGATTTACAGTAAAAGTATTCGAAGAAAATGACTTCAGTCTTCCCAGACGATCTTCTGATCAGGCTGATGCAGGAAAGAATATTGATATCAAAGATGTGAAGCCCGGAGATCTTTTATTTTTCGCAACAGCAGGGGGAAGCAGAGTATCCCACGTAGGAATAGTTCATGATATTGGTCCTGACGGAGAAGTGAAATTTATTCATGCTTCTACTTCAAAAGGTGTAATCATTTCTTCCCTGAACGAAAAATACTGGAATAAGGCCTACCTTCATGCCCAAAGGGTTCTGTAAAAATAGTAAAATGATAGAGAACCCTACATTTGCCTTCATTAAAACAGATAAGAAGCTGATTAAGATTTTCTTAAAAGATATCAGTATGATCAAAGGGCTCGGAAATTATGTGGAAGTTCACACTATCGACAACAAGAGATATATTTACTACAAAACACTTAAAGATCTGATTGAAAGCCTGCCGGACGAATTTATGCGGGTTCATAATTCATATATTATCAATCTGATGAATATTGAATCTTTCGAAGACAATCACTTAATTTGTGGTGACTTAAAAATTACTGTAGCCAAAAGCTATAAAGAATGTCTGCAAACCGCTCTCGGTAAAATGATGCTTTAAAAACTCGTCTGCATCAGAAAATGATCCAACGACATCAGATTTTTGATCTCATGTATAAATAAATTTTCATTCCTCTTTTCATGTTTTAGTTTTACTGAAAAATTAAAACAATGAACAAAGACACTGCATTAGATTACATTCAAAACAATACGATTATCGGAATAAAAGCCGGAAATCAAAGACCTGAATTCCTGGAAATATGGATGGTTGTGGTACAGAACAGAATATTTGCAAGATCCTGGGGACTCGCCAGAAGAAGTTGGTATAATACCTTTTTAGAAAACTCAGCAGGTGAAATCCTATGTGGCGAAACAACATATGCGATAAAAGCTCTCGTTCCGGAAGATATCAGTGACCTTACTGAAGAAATTAATCAGGCGTATCTGACAAAATATAATACCGGCCATAATATTAAGTATTCACAGGGAATTGTTCAGGAAAAGCATATTGCCAGAACAATGGAGTTTATTATTTGGGATTAAAAATTCAATAGGAACGGGCTTTAGCCCGTTTATCGAAAAATAAAAACTTCAACCGGCTTTAGCCAAAACTTATAATTAACCACCCCGTCAAAAATTCTTTGAATTTTTGCCACCCCTCCGGAGAAGGGGAATTTCTGGAATCCCGATAAAATCTCTGTCATTGCAATAGTATTGCATCATGAAAATCAGGAAATTTGCCCAAAACTATTATCATATGGCAGATTTCATCAGATTCTTTATTCCTTTATATTTCATCGTATTCTTTACCATTTCCTTTGTCGGAATCAGTTATAAAGTGGCAAAACAGATCGGTAAAAACCCAAATGTTCTTCCCAAAGACGATTCTGTCTACGGACTTGTAGGATTCTATTTTAAGATGACTTTGTGTGTCCTTTTTATTTATACAATGCTTTTACTCTTTTTACCAGAAAAGATTTTTAATGCTTTTAAAATTACCATGCTGGAATATATTCCATTGCAATATACTGGAGTGGTGATCATGATTTCAGCACTGATTTGGGTTATAATAGCTCAGCTGCAAATGAAAAATTCATGGCGGATCGGGGTTGATAGCACAACAAAAACAGAACTTATTACTCATGGATTATTCAGGTTCTCAAGAAATCCCATATTTCTGGGGATGACCATCAGTCTTGCAGGATTTTTTCTTGTTTTTCCAACGGTAATTACTTTTTCTTTTCTTTTGATTGGAAGTATTTTGATGCAGATTCAAATCCGGATTGAAGAAGACTATCTGTTAAAACAGCATGGACCAATATATCTTACATATAAAAAGAGGGTTGCAAGGATGTTTGGCCTTCATTAAAAGCATCATCTTAAAAACCATTTTGCTGAACTTTTTTGTATCTTTGGCTGGTATAATTTTTCAAACTAATTTAAATAAGAAACATGTCGTTACAACAAACTATTGAAAATATTTGGGATAATAGAGAACTATTACAAAATGAAGACAGCCAGAAGGCGATCAGAGAGGTTATTTCTTTAGTTGATAAAGGTGAACTTCGTACTGCTGAACCTACTGAAAACGGGTGGCAGGTAAATGAATGGGTGAAAAAAGCTGTCGTAATGTATTTCCCGATCCAAAAAATGGAAACGATTGAAGTCGGCCCGTTTGAATTTCATGATAAAATGCCTTTGAAGAGAGGTTATGCTGAAAAAGGGGTGAGAGTTGTACCACATGCAGTAGCGAGAGAAGGAGCTTATATTGCTCCGGGAGTTATTTTAATGCCATCTTATGTAAATATTGGAGCTTATGTAGATTCCGGAACAATGGTAGATACTTGGGCGACCGTAGGAAGCTGTGCGCAGATCGGTAAAAACGTTCACCTGAGTGGTGGTGTAGGTATCGGTGGAGTATTGGAGCCTTTACAAGCTGCTCCGGTAATCATTGAAGATGATTGCTTTATCGGTTCAAGATGTATCGTTGTAGAAGGAGTTCACGTGGAAAAAGAAGCTGTATTAGGTGCAAACGTAGTATTGACCGCTTCTACAAAAATTATCGATGTTACAGGAGATACTCCTATCGAAATTAAAGGAAGAGTTCCTGCCCGTTCAGTAGTCATTCCTGGAAGCTATACAAAACAGTATCCGGCTGGAGAATATCAGGTTCCATGTGCACTGATCATTGGTCAGAGAAAGGAATCTACAGATAAGAAAACGTCTCTGAATGATGCATTGAGAGATAATAATGTAGCTGTTTAAGATTAATACTTTAAGCTAATATCACAATCTTGAAAGAAAAATTTCTTAAAATATTATTAAACCCTAAATATATATTTGGGGTTTATCTTATTATATCCGTTGTTACAGCTATTTCAAAATATCTGAGAGGAGATTATGCGATCAATAATTATCTGATTTTTAAAAACGTATTCTTTAATACCATTCATCAGAAAAATCTGTTTATCCATTATCCGGATCTCTATTTTGACCTGAATCATTATGGCGTATTTTTCAGTGCATTGATTGCTCCTTTTGCCATGATGCCGGATTGGCTGGGAATTTCACTTTGGAATATTGCCAACACCTTTATCTTTATCTACGGAATTTATAAACTGCCGTTTTCAGACAGCAAGAAAGCTATTTTCGGATTGCTTTGCCTTCAGGAATATATTACAGCAGCTTTAAGTCTGCAGTTCAATGTAGCACTGACAGGACTTTTGCTGTTATCTGCAGTATACATTTACGAAAGAAAAGAAGTGAAATCGGTAACTGCCATTTTAATCGGAATATTTGTAAAAATCTACGGAATAGTAGGATTAACGCAGTTTTTCTTTATTAAAAATAAGACTAAATTTATTCTTTCAGGAGTAGGCATTGCCATCCTATTTTTCGTACTTCCAATGGCCTATTCAAGTCCGCAGTTTGTGATTCAGTGTTACTCAGACTGGTTTCAGTCTATCGTAGAAAAAAATAATGAAAACCAGGTGCTGGGAAATATGCAGGATATCTCATTAATGGGCTTTGTAAGAAGAATTTTGGGGGATGCCTCCATTTCCAATCTTGTATTTTTAGCAGGCGGATTACCGCTTTTTGCGTTGCCTTATATCAGAATTAAGCAATACAAGCACTATGCTTTTCAACTGATGATTCTGGCTTCAACATTACTGTTTCTGGTCCTGTTCAGCTCCAGTTCAGAATCTCCAACATACATTATTGCTGTGGTAGGAGTGCTGATATGGTTTTTCCTTCAGAAAGAAAGAACACCGCTTATTATTGGATTGCTAGTTTTTGTCATTATTTTCACTTGTTTCTCCACTTCGGATCTATTCCCGAAATTTGTAAAAGAAAATTATATCATCAAATATTCATTAAAAGCAGTACCTTGTATTGTGATCTGGTTGAGAGTAACTTATGAACTCCTGACTAAAGATTTTGAGAAAAATTATAGCTTGAATTAATAAATATGAAGAAAATTTCAATTGTAATTCCCGCCTATAACGAAGAAGGTAACGTTGCCATGATCCATCAGAAAATTAAAGAAGTTTTTGATGGTTTGAATAACTATGACTTTGAAATCATATTTGTGAATGATGGCAGCAGAGACAATACGCAACAAAAATTAGAAGAACTTTCCAGTCAGTATGATGAAGTAAAATTCATTGAATTCTCCCGTAATTTTGGACATCAGCCCGCTGTAAAAGCAGGAATAGATAATGCCCACGGAAATGCAGTCATTTCTATGGACGGAGACCTTCAGCATCCGCCGGAGCTTATCCCGGAGATGATTAAGAAATGGGAAGAAGGTAATGATGTCGTTTTTACCTTTAGAACGTATCCCAAAGAGATTTCTTTTTTTAAAAGAAAAACATCAGACTTATTTTACAAGCTTTTATCAAGCCTGTCAGATGTTAATTTAACGAAAGGTGGTGGCTCAGATTTCAGACTGTTGGATGCAGGCGCTGTTGAAGTCATGAGAAATTTTAATGAAGACGATCTGTTTCTGAGAGGATTAACGAGTTGGATGGGCTTCAAACAAACGGGAATCGACTTTACAGCAGCAGAAAGGCTTTCAGGAAAAAGCAGTTACAATCTTAAGAAAATGTTTACTTTTGCCTTCACGGGAATCACAGCTTTCAGTGTAAAACCTCTTTATTTAGCCGCATATCTTGGGTTCTTATTTTCAGCACTTTCAGTAATCGGATACGGTACCTATGTGATTCATTCTTTCATTGCAAAGACGGAGATATCAGGTTGGGCATCATTAATTATGACCATTGTTTTCTTCGGAGGGCTTCAGTTAATCATCCTCGGAATCATGGGGATTTATTTAGGAAAAATATTTAAACAGGTGAAAGACAGACCTAATTATATTATTAAAAACAAAAATTTTTAAAATGGTTTTATTGAGTTTTGATATTGAAGAATTTGATATGCCATTAGAATATAAGGGTGAAATTCCCTTTGAAAAGCAGATTTCAATTTCACAAACAGGATTAGAGAGAATTCTTGATATCCTTAAAAAACATAATGCCAAAGCTACTTTCTTTTCTACAGTAGTTTTTGCAGAAAACAGCAAACCTCTTATTGAAAGGTTATTAAACGAAGGTCATGAACTGGCTTCTCATACATGGTTTCATTCAGAATTTGAAGACAAACACCTGAAGGAATCAAGGGAAAAGCTGGAAGAACTATTTTCCACAAAGGTAACAGGGTTGAGAATGCCAAGAATGATGCCTGTAGACGACAAAGAAGTGGAAAAAGCAGGCTATTCATACAATTCATCTATTAATCCCACATTTTTGCCGGGAAGATATAATAATTTAAAAGTATCCAGAACTTATTTTAAAGAAGGAAATGTAACCCAGGTTCCGGCTTCGGTTTCTCCTAATTTCAGGGTTCCTTTGTTTTGGTTGAGCTTTCACAATTTTCCCTTATTTTTCTACAAAAAACTGGCTTCGGACTGCTTAAAAAAAGATCAATATCTGAATATTTATTTCCATCCGTGGGAATTTGGAGAGATCAAAGACGAAGCATTTAAACTGCCTGGATTTACGGTAAAGAACTCCGGAAAAGATATGGTGGAAAGATTTGATGCGTTTGTAAGCTGGCTGAAAGAAAAAGGACATACATTCGGTACATTCCAGGAATTTCAAAAACAGATACAACGATGAAGATTGCCTTTGATGCAAAACGGTTTTTCCATAATACATCCGGATTAGGAAATTACTCGAGAGATCTTGTAAGGATACTTTCCGAGTATGAACCGGAAAACGAATATCTGTTACTCAACAAAAATAAATCGGAGAGAGGAAAAGATATCCTGGAGCACCCGAATGTTCATTTTATTGAAACTTCAAAAGGAAACTTTTCCCGTCAGCTTAAAATGGGTAAAGATGCCCAGAAGCAAAACGCTGATATTTTTCATGGATTGTCCGGTGAACTTCCCTTAAAATGGGACTCAAAACCTATTAAAAAGGTCGTTACCATTCATGATCTGATCTTTGTAAGATATCCGCAGTATTATTCTTTTTTTGACAGGAGAATTCACTTCTGGAAATTTAAAAAAGCTGCTGAAATGGCCGATAAGATCATTGCTATTTCAGAACAGACCAAAAGAGATATCATCCAATATTTAAAAGTTCCTGAGACTAAGATTGAAGTCATTTATCAGGGATGTCATCAGGCTTTTAAAGAACAGCAGTCTCCGGAACTGATGCAGGAGGTAAAAGAGAAGTTCAGGCTTCCGGAAAGGTTTATACTCAACGTAGGAACTATCGAAGACCGAAAAAATCTTTTGAACATTGTAAAAGCAGTCAATGGTACAGAAATCCCATTGGTGGTAGTAGGAAGGAAGACCAAATATTTCCAGAAAATAGAAAGATTTCTGAAAAAGAACAAAATGGAAAAGCAGGTGCTATTCCTTGAAGGTGTTTCCATGGATGAACTGGCCTGTCTTTATAAACTGGCAGATATTTTTGTTTATCCAAGTTTCTTTGAAGGCTTTGGAATCCCTGTCATAGAAGCGCTTTTCTCCAAAACAGTTGTGGTTACCAGCAATACAAGCTGCCTGCCGGAAGCGGGAGGAAAAGACTCCGTTTACATCAATCCGGATAATGATCTTGATATCCGGGCCAAAATCAAATTTCTCTGGGAAAATGAATCCGAGAGAAAACGACGTGAGGAAAGGGGTTTCGAGTTTGTTCAGAAGTTTAATGACGAACCTATTGCAAAGCAGCTGATGAATTTTTATCAAAAATTAATCTGAAAAAACTTTGCATTTTAAAAATAAATCCTACATTTGCATCATAATTCAAACAATGAAACCAATATTTTTAGCATTACATCATTATCATCATCATCTCTGTTAGGCGGAATTGATTGATATAAGTATGTGCTAAAATCAAAAATAATTAAAACCGTCTGAGTAAATAGACGGTTTTTTTGTTTTCAGGATTCTCCTCAGAAATTTCATTAGATCAGTTTTATTTGCTCAGACCTCAAAAAAGGCAAAATGAGTAAATTAAAAATTGCAATCCAAAAAAGCGGCCGGTTGTACGAAGAATCCCTTCAGCTTCTCAAAGACTGTGGAATCTATGTCAATAACGGCAAAGACCAGCTCAAAGTTCCAGTAGATAACTTTCCGATGGAAATCATGTACCTTCGGAACTCAGATATCCCACAATACCTGGAAGACGGAGTGGTGGATATTGCCATTGTTGGCGAAAATCTTCTGATTGAAAAAAGTAAAAATATCAAAACAATTCAGAAGCTTGGGTTTTCAAAATGCCGTGTGTCACTGGCTGTTCCCAAAGAAGTTGAAACGGATGAACTCTCTTTTTTCCAGGGTAAAAAAATTGCAACCTCTTACCCTAATACCCTCAAAAATTTTTTAGAAAAAGAAGGAATTACATCAGATATTCACGTGATTTCAGGATCTGTTGAAATAGCTCCTAATATCGGTCTTGCAGATGGGATATGTGATATTGTCAGTTCCGGAAGTACCTTATTCAAAAACGGATTGCGCGAGACTGTCACTTTGCTGAAATCAGAGGCTGTTTTAGCTCAAACTCCTCAATTATCATCTGAAAAAGAAGCTATTCTTGAGAAATTTGTGTTCAGAATCAAGGCAGTTTTAAAAGCAAAAAATTCAAAATACATTCTGATGAATGTTCCCAACGAAAAAATTCAAAAAGTATCTGAAGTTCTTCCCGTGTTGAAAAGCCCTACGGTTATTCCTCTTGCAGAAAAAGGCTGGAGCAGTATTCATTCTGTTATTGATGAAGTGCGTTTCTGGGAAGTGATTGATGAACTGAAAGACAATGGAGCCCAGGATATTTTAATCATCCCGATTGATAAAATGGTTATTTAATATATTGACTATTAAGATGGTTAATATTGGTTAACGCAAAGGCGCAATGAAAATGAAATTAATACTGTTTTAAGGCGCAAGGATTTTATCTCCGATAAAATTGAATGCTGCTTTAAGTAAAAAAATATAATTCAAACACTTGCTGAAAATCTTCGATTTTCTTGCGCCCTAAAAAAGTAAAAGATTAGAAAAAACTTTGCGTCTTTGCGTTTATCAAAAAAAATAGCAATTAAGATAGCTGAATAATATAGCTTCAGCTATGATCTTAATGAAACTTAACAACTTAAAAGAATCTTAATGGTTCAAAAAAAACTTTCAAAATAATACAATGAAAATATACAGATATCCCACAAAAAATACCTGGAAAGAGCTAGTAAAACGCCCGGTTCTTGAGCAGAAAGAGATTTCAGGTCTGATTACAGAAATATTCACGGAAGTTGAAAAAAACGGAGATAAAGCTTTAATAGAATTCAACAGGAAATTTGATAAAGCCGAAACGGTGAGTATTAAAGTATCTGATGTAGAAATTCAAGAGGCAGAAAAGCAGATTGATGATGAATTGAAACAGGCAATTCAGCAGGCAAAAGAAAATATTTCTACATTTCACGCTTCTCAAAAGCAGGAGATTCAAAAAATAGAGACGACAAAAGGAGTGGTTTGCTGGCGTGAAAACCGTGCTGTAGAGAGAGTTGGGATTTATATTCCCGGAGGAACGGCTCCTTTATTTTCCACAGTACTGATGCTTGCTGTTCCTGCAAATCTGGCAGGTTGTAAAGAAATTGTATTGTGTACTCCGCCGGATAAGAATGGGAATATCAATCCTGCGATTCTGTATGCTGCTAAACTTTGTGGAGTTTCGGAAATCTTTAAAATTGGTGGAGCACAAGCTGTTGCCGCTATGGCTTTAGGGACAAAAAGTATTCCTGGAGTGAATAAGATTTTTGGCCCCGGAAATCAGTTTGTAGTAGCAGCCAAAGAATATGCACAACGTTACGGAGTTGCCATTGATATGCCTGCCGGACCAAGTGAAGTTCTTGTCATAGCAGATGAGCAGGCTGTTCCTGAATTTTGTGCTGCAGATCTTCTTTCACAGGCAGAGCACGGCAGTGACAGTCAGGTTGTTTTTATTACCACAGAACTTAAAGTGTTTGACGAAACTATAGAGGCTGTTGAGCAGCAGCTCAGAGACTTACCCAGAAATGAGTTTGCTGGTCAGGCTTTGGAGAACAGCTCTTTTATTTTAGTGAACTCCCTGGATGAAGCCCTGGAGTTTAGTAACCTTTATGCTCCTGAACACCTTATTCTGGCGATCAAGGATTTTGAAAAATATATTCCTGAGATTCAGAATGCAGGCTCGGTTTTCCTCGGAAACTATTCCTGTGAGAGCGCAGGAGATTATGCCAGCGGAACCAATCACACGCTTCCTACCAATGCTTATGCAAAGAATTACAGTGGAGTATCGCTGGATAGTTTTGTAAAGAAAATAACATTTCAGCATCTTTCAAAGGAAGGTCTTCAGAATTTAGGAAAAACGATAGAGCTTATGGCAGAAGCAGAAGGTCTGTTTGCTCACAAAAATGCAGTATCCATCAGATTAAAATAATAAACGTTGGAAAACGCAAAGACGCAAAATAATATTGTAAAATAAATTTTTTAGGACGCAAAGATTTTATCTCCGATAAAATTGATTAATGTAGATAAAACCACAAAACAAAGCCCATACCCTTGCTGAAAATCTTCGATTTTCTTGCGCCTTAAAAAAGTGTTACAGAATTAAAAAACTTTGCGCCCTCGCGTTTATCAAAAAACTTGAACCATTAAGAAAATGAAGCTTTTAAGTAATGTTAAGATTTAATTCATTTGAATTTAGCTTACTGCTTAATGAAGATCTGAAGATATTTTCTTCACTATTCTTAATAACTCAATTCATCTTAATGGTTTAAAAACAATTTTTATATTGAATCATTTTTTAAGAAAATCAATACAATGAAAAATAACAGTATCAATACTTTAGTAAGAAAAAATATATTAGAACTACAGCCTTATGTAAGTTTCAGGGATCACAATGAATTTAATGCTCCGGTAATGCTGGATGCCAATGAAAGTCCTTTCGGGGAATGCAACCGTTACCCTGATTCTACCCAGAAAACGCTTAGAAAAAGGCTTGCGGAACTTAAAAATGTTTCTCCCTCACAGATTGCCATAGGAAACGGAAGTGATGAACTGATAGACCTTATCATTAAAATCTTCTGTGAGCCTAAAAAAGATGCCATTCTGATGATGAATCCGTCATTTGCCATGTATGGTTTCTATGCGGCAATCAATGAAAATAAGGTTTTGAAACTGGATTTGGATGACAATTTTGAAATTATTAAAAATGATTTTTTAGAAACTGCTGCAGATCCGTCCCTGAAAGTTTTCTTTTTATGCTCACCTAACAACCCTACAGGAAACAGTATTGACGATATTGAGTTTTATCTTCAGAACTTCAATGGAATTGTTGTTGTTGACGAAGCTTATATTGAATTTTCGGGTAAAAAATCAAGTTTGGAGCTATTGGATCAATATTCTAACTTAATTGTACTGCAAACTTTTTCCAAAGCTTGGGGATTTGCCGGAGCAAGAGTAGGTATGGCATATGCATCATCAGAGATTATCGGCTTTATCAACACGGTAAAAGCACCTTATAATGTGAATGTTTTAAGCCAGGAATTGATCATAAAGACATTGAATGATGAAAAGAGGCTTCAGGAAAATGTAAGCCGAATTCTGGAAGAAAGGACATGGCTGCAGCAGCAGTTTGAAGGAATTGCATGTATTTCGAAAGTGTTTTCAACAGATGCCAATTTCTTTCTGATTAAAATGGAAAATGTTGATTCAGTGTATACAAGAATGCTCGAGGAAGAAATTTTAACCAGCAGAAGAGATCCTGCCATTCCCGGATGCATCAGAATCAATGTAGGAAACCGTGAAGAGAATGAAAAATTAATTAACCTTTTAAAAGGAATATAATATAGCTTGTTAAAATATAAACCATTAAGAGAAACGAAGATAATAAGCAAAGTTAAGATTCATCAGGATGAATAAAATGCAAAGCTAAATTAATAGCTTCAACTATGTTCTTACTACTTCTTAATCACTTAAAAAAAGCATAATGGTTAAAAACAATTTGATAAAAACATATGAAAAAAGTACTCTTTATAGACCGTGACGGAACCCTTATTATTGAACCGCCAACTGATTTTCAGGTTGATTCTCTTGAAAAACTTGAGTTTTATCCCGGAGTCTTCCAAAATCTATCAAAAATTGTCAATGAACTGGATTATGAACTGGTTATGGTGACGAATCAGGATGGTTTGGGGACTGAAAGTTTTCCTGAAGAAGATTTCATAAAACCCCACGCAAAAATGCTCCAGGCGTTTGAAAATGAAGGGATCGTTTTTAGTGAAATTTTAATTGATAAAAGTTTTGAATCTGAGAATCTTCCCACCAGAAAACCAGGAATCGGAATGCTGGGAAAATACATCTATGGCAATTATGATCTGGAAAATTCCTATGTAATTGGTGATCGAAATACCGACGTTCAACTCGCTAAAAACCTTAAGTCTAAAGCTATTTATCTTAATCAAAACTTAAATAGCGAAGCTGAGCTTTCTGCAACAAGCTGGTCAGAGATTTATCAGTTTTTAAAATCCGGAATGAGGAAAGCTAAAGTCTCCCGCAAAACCAATGAAACAGCTATAGAAATTGAAGTGAATCTTGACGGAAACGGTCGGTCAGATATTTCAACCGGACTTCATTTTTTTGATCACATGCTGGATCAGATTGCAAGACACGGAAATATGGATCTTACCATAAAAGTAAACGGAGATCTTGCTGTAGATGAACACCACACCATTGAAGATACCGGGATTGTATTGGGAGAAGCTATTTTAAAAGCTTTAGGAAAGAAAAAAGGGATTGAAAGATATGGTTTCCTGCTTCCAATGGATGATTGTCTTTCTCAGGTGGCTATTGACTTTGGCGGCAGACCCTGGTTAGTATGGGATGCTCCGTTTAAAAGAGAAAAGATAGGGGATATGCCTACCGAAATGTTTTATCACTTTTTTAAGTCCTTTACGGATGCCTCAAAATCCAATCTGAATATCAAAGCAGAAGGAGATAATGAACACCACAAAATTGAATCTATCTTTAAAGCATTTGCAAAAGCCGTTAAAATGGCGGTAAACCAAACAGATACTAACTTCAGCCTGCCTTCCACAAAAGGAAGTTTATAAATATGATTGCCATAATAAAATACAACGGAGGAAATGTAAACTCTGTTCAGAATGCCCTCAACAGGCTGAATATTGATTCTGTGATTACGGATGATCCTGAACAGATCTTAAAAGCAGATAAAGTTATCTTTCCGGGCGTAGGAGAAGCCTCATCCACCATGAAACTGCTGAAAGAAAAAGAACTCGATCTATTGATTCCAGCTCTAAAACAGCCTGTTTTGGGAATATGCCTGGGGATGCAGCTGATGTGTAAAGGAAATGAAGAGGGCGATACTGAAGGAATGGGAATTTTTGATATTAAGGTCAGAAAATTTCCATCCAGAGATATTGTTCCGCATATGGGCTGGAATACGGTTTCAGGACAGACCTCACCACTGTTTGCTGGAATTGAAAAGAGTAGTGACGTTTATTTTGTTCACAGTTATTATTGTGAGCTTTCAGACTTTACAACGTCTGTTTGTGATTATATACTGCCTTTCAGTGCTTCCTTGCAGAAAGATAATTTTTATGCAGTACAGTTTCACCCTGAAAAATCAGGAATCGTGGGAAGCCAGATCGTTAAAAACTTTATAAATTTATAATGATGAAAATAATTCCGGCTATTGATATTATCGACGGGAAATGTGTCCGTTTGTCAAAAGGAGATTACAATACAAAGAAAATATACAATGAAGATCCTGTGGAAGTGGCTAAAGAATTTGAAAGCTTTGGTATTCAGTTTCTTCATTTGGTAGATCTTGATGGAGCGAAATCAAAACATATTGTCAATCAAAAAGTTCTTGAAAACACTGCGGCATCTACTTCGTTACACATTGACTTTGGTGGCGGATTAAAAACTCAGGAAGATATTGAAACAGCTTTTAATTCAGGTGCGAAGCAGATTACTTTAGGAAGTATTGCGGTTCAGAATCCTGAGTTCTGTTTTGAAATGATCAGCAAATATGGCCCTGAGAAAATTATTTTGGGAGCAGACTGTGAAAACCGGAAAATTAAAACCTCCGGCTGGCTCGAAGAAAGTGATAATGACATCATAGACTTTATTATTCAGTATCAGGAAAAAGGAATACAAAATACGATATGTACTGATATTGCAAAAGATGGAATGCTGGAAGGCCCATCAACAGGACTGTATATTGAAATTTTATATAAAACGTCGGTTCAGCTGGTAGCAAGCGGAGGGATTTCAGGGATTGCTGATGTCTATAAAATGAAAGATATAGGATGCTCAGGAACAATCATCGGAAAGGCAATTTATGAGGGAAAAATAAGCTTACAACAACTTCAAAATTTTATTGAAAATGCTTAAGAAAAGAATTATTCCATGTTTGGATATTAAAGATGGAGCTACGGTGAAAGGGATCAATTTTGAAGATCTTAAAAATGCAGGAGATCCTGTAGAGCTTGCTAAAAAATATGAGAAAGAAGGAGCTGATGAACTTGTTTTTCTGGATATTACCGCCACTATTGAAAACAGAAAGACGTTTATAGAACTGGTAAAAGATATTGCAAAAGAACTCAGTATTCCCTTTACTGTAGGAGGAGGAATTTCTTCGGTAGAAGATGTGAGAAAGCTTTTGGAAGCAGGGGCAGATAAAATCAGTATCAATTCTTCAGCGGTGAAAAATCCCACTCTTATTTCCGATTTGGCCAAAGAATTTGGAAGTCAGTGTATTGTGGTAGCGATTGACACAAGACAAGTTGGAGATCTGGATCTCGTCCATATTAAAGGTGGAAGAGAAGCAACTGAACTTCTTACCGTAGAATGGGCGAAACAAGCAGAGTCTCTGGGCGCAGGAGAAATTCTGCTGACTTCCATGGATGGTGATGGCACAAAAAACGGTTTTGATCTCCGTATTACAAAGCTGGTTTCAGAAAATATAAGCATTCCGGTCATTGCTTCCGGAGGAGCAGGTAAGGTAGATGACTTTGTTAAAGTATTTAATGAAACAAAAGCTACAGGAGGATTGGCTGCCAGTATTTTCCATTTTAATGAAATAGGCGTTCAGGATTTAAAACAACAATTAAAAACTCAAAAAATAGAAGTACGATGAAAATAGATTTTAATAAAGATAATGGACTTGTTCCCGTGGTGATTCAGGATAACAGAACACTACAGGTACTGATGTTGGGTTATATGAATGAAGAAGCTTTTGAAAAAACAGAAAAGGAGGGAATCGTTACTTTTTTCAGTCGTTCCAAAAACAGACTCTGGACAAAAGGGGAAGAATCGGGTAATTTTTTAACGGTAAAAAGCATTGATATAGACTGTGATCAGGATACGCTATTAATTAAAGTTATTCCTAAAAATGTGGTGTGCCACACAGGAAGTTTCAGCTGTTTCGGAGAAAAGAATGCCAAGGGGTTTTTATATGAGCTGGAACAGAAAATAGCTCAGAGAATAGATAACAAAACAGAGGATTCTTATACTTATTCGCTCTACCAAAGAGGAATTAATAAAATGGCTCAAAAAGTAGGTGAAGAAGCCGTAGAATTGGTGATAGAAGCAAAAGACAATAACGAAGAACTTTTTAAAAATGAAGCTGCAGACCTGCTGTACCACTTTTTGATATTATTAAAAGCAAAAGGATTTACGCTGGAAGAAATTGAAGAAATTCTTAAAAACAGGAATAAATAAAACCTTTGAAAGAATTCAAAGGTCTTCTTGTTTAAAAGGTATGCTTACTTCAAAGAAAGATATTAAAAATAAACAATTGTTATTATGTTGGTTTTTTTTAGTATTGGTTGATATTGTGTAAATATGATAAATTAGTACGGTATTAAAAACTAATTGTGAAAAATAAAGAAATATGTATGAGAAAATCAGTATCATATTGCCTGTTGTTTTTTTTCTGTTTTAAACTGTGAATACTTTATATTTAATGATGTCAGCTAAAAACAAACATTAAAATGCCTATGAGAATAAGAGTTATATACTTTCTATTAATGCTTTTTGTTACTATATCTTGTAGCAATCAGAATGTCAAGTTATTTTACTATAATGGTTTAGATTATAATCAAAATGATACATTGGGATCATCACTGCATATTTTCTTTGAGAAAGACAATGATATGAATAGTGTTTTAATACAGAACAAAGAACTGAAAAATAATTTATTAATAATTAAAGAAAAAATTGTTTCAACTCATCATATAATAGTCCCTGATGATGGAAATTATACATTCGCATTTATCAGTAAGAAAGATACATTATTTGCTGATAACAGATTGGAATTCTGGAGATATGGAAATTTAGGTGTTTATTTTAAAATAAAAGATGATGTCAAGAAAAGTGTGCTGGAACATTACAAATTAAATCCCAATCAATTCTAATAAGTTCTTGTTTTATGAACCAGATTTACATTATATGATTAATGAATTACAGGAAGCTAAAACGCTAATCTTCTACAAATAAAAACAGCAGGAAAATTACTCCTGCTGTTTCTTATTATGAATCTATTGATCTTTTATCTTTCAATCATAATATTCTTCACAAGTGTCTCTTCACCCACTTTCAAAACTCCAATATACACTCCGTTCTGAAGCCCTGAAACATTAATTTTCCTTTCATTATTCACTTTCAGCATGGATCTTCCCATAGTATTGCTGATTTCAAAACTGAAATTCAACTCTTTAGACTCTGGTAAATCAATATTGAGAATATTATTGGCAGGGTTAGGGTATATTTTTATGGCTTCCATTGCGTTTTTAGAAGCAGGCTTGCTCATGGTAGTAGAAGCGGTTGCAAAATGCTGTAATGCTCCCACAGTTGCTTTTCCAATCTTGTATACATACACAGGATCCATATTGGTGAAAGTATCCTTAGAGCTGTGAGGGTAGCTGCTTCTTATCCTTTCAAAAAAACCGGTAATCACTTCACCTTTCTGTTCAAAAGGGATATAATCCGTATCTGCAGCAGGATCTACGGCAGTCAGAAGAGGAGAGTAGAGTGCTGTACAGTTTCTCAACTGCTGGGTAACCGCTGCGGAAGCTGCATTATTGCTGGAAACTCCTCCCTGATCTTCATCACAATATACGGTTGTGTTGTTATTTCCTTTCACACCACCCACCTGATCCAGATTGAAGACCAGTTTGATATCCAATTTACGGACACCTCCCTGATACACTACATTATTTACATAATGGCTGCTTCCTTTTAATCCCTGTTCCTCCCCGGAAAAATGGATGAATTTTATAGAGTATTCAGTGGGAACATTTCTAAGTATTCTCGCTGCTTCAAGAATAATGGAAGTTCCGCTGCCGTTATCATTCACGCCCGGACCATAAATGGTGTCGAAATGCCCGCAAATAATGACAAATTTGTTAGGATAAAGGGTTCCTGTTTTGGTAATGATTAAATTTTTGGAACTGGTGCTTCCGAAAGTAAAAGGGCTTTCTTCTATCTGACTGGCCGTATAGCCGTAAGAAAGATATTTATTCTTAATCCAGTTCAGGGTATTGGTATTGGCTACTGAACCAGTAGTTTTTACTCCCAGATTACTAAACTCTTGAAGATTTGCAGTGATATTGGTTTGAGTAACCATATCCGCTCTGTCTTTGTAAGCCTGAATAAAAGTTTGAGCTCCAATGGACTGCATCATAAAGGCAGCACATAAAAGTGTTGTGATTTTTTTCATATTAAAATATTATTTTGGTAACACGAATGTAGTAAATAAATCACAATAATGTGTTTAATATTTTAAAACAAATGTAAATTTATTATGAATATCATATCAATATACTACAGGGCTTTGTAAATATTATAATTCTTTTAATGCTGTGAAAAATAAAACCTTTGAACTGCTTCAAAGGTTTTTATATCAATAAGGTCTTATGATAATGTAAATTATTTTTCAATCATAACTTTTCTTACGACCTTTTGGTCTCCAACTTTTAAAATTCCAATATAAGCTCCGTTTTCAAGCCCGGAAACATTGATTTTTGTTTCATTGGTTCTCTTGAATAGAGAACGCCCCTGAAAATCCGTAATTTCAAAAGTAAAATTTTTAATTCTGGAATCAGGAAGCTCAATATTGAGGATGTCTTTTGCTGGGTTAGGATAGATTTTTACCGTTTCCAAAGTGTTTTTTACATCAGTTTCATGAGTTCCCAATGTACCGGTAGCAACCGCAAAATGCTGCAGCGCTCCAACAGATGCTTTTCCTATCTTGTAAATATATACAGGATCGGTATTGGCAAAAGTATCATTAACGGTATGTGGGTAGGTACTTCTGATTCTTTCAAAGAAACCTGTGATCACTTCACCTTTCTGTTCAAAAGGAATATAATCTGTATCTGCAGCCGGATCTACTGCGGTTAAAAGAGGAGAGTAAAGTGCTGTACAGTTTCTCAGCTCCTGGGTTACAGCAGCGGAAGCCGCATTATTTGAAGAAAGTCCACCTTGATCTTCATCACAGTAAACCGTATTATTATTGTTTCCCATTACACCACCTACCTGATCCAGATTAAAGACCAGTTTAATATCCAGAACACGGGTTCCACTCTGATAAGCTACATTGTTTACATAATGTTTGCTTCCCAAAAGTCCCTGTTCTTCCCCGGAAAAATGGATGAATTTTATAGAATATTCTGTAGGGACATCTTTCAGAATCCTCGCTGCTTCAAGGATAATAGATGTTCCGCTCCCGTTATCATTGATTCCCAGGCCGGTAATACTATCGAAGTGCCCACAGATGATTACATATTTATTAGGATATACTGTCCCGGTTTTGGTAATTACCAGATTTTTAGAATTATAACTGCCTGCTGTAAAAGGATCTTCTACAATTTGACTGGCTGTATATCCATAGGAAATGTATTTATTTTTAAGCCAGGTCAGCGCATTGGCATTAGCAGGTGAGCCTGTAGTTTTTACCCCTAAATTGGCAAATTCCTGAAGGTAGGTTGTAATATTGGTCTGGTTCACCATATTTGCTCTGTCCTGATAAGCTTGAATAAAACTTTGGGCTCCAATATTTTGAATGATAACAGAGGCAAATAAAAAAGTAGCGATTTTCTTCATTTTATAGTAGTAATATCGGATATCCCTTGAATACAAACCTAATTCTGAATATCCAGCCTGACATTATTTATTAATGATTATTTTTTTGGTTGTATTTCCTTTATCAGTTTTAATCGTAAAGGTATAGAGTCCGTTTTCTAACGCTGAGGTATTTATTTTTTCCTGATTTTCAAGACTTAAAACAGTGTTTCCCGCCATATCATTTACTTCAACTTTGAATTCTTTTACTTTTTGCTGAAATTCCACTGTTACAAGATCTTTCGCCGGATTGGGATAAATTCTGATGGTTTCACCGGATTTTTGTAAAGAGGTATCGTTTGTACTTAACAGGTTACTGGCTGTAGAGGCAACAGCAAAATGTTGCAAAGCTCCCACAGCTGCTTTTCCTACATTGAAAATATATACAGGATCCAGATTGGCAAAAGTGTCATTTACCGTATGTTCGTTTTCACTTCTCAGGTATTCATAGAAACCGGTAATGGTATATCCTTTGGCTTCAAAAGGCATATAATCGGAGCTGTAGGCGTAAGAAAGATGAGTCTGAAGAGGAGAATAAAGAGTTGTACAGTTCATCAGTTCCTGTGTTACAGCGTTAGAGGCTGTATTATTGGATGATACACCGCCTGTGTCTCTTTCGCAGGTAATGGTATTGTTATTATTTCCAAGAAGTCCACCCACCTGGTCAATATTTAAAACCAGTTTTATATCCAGAACCTGGCTGCCATTCTGATAAGCTACATTATTTACATAATGGCTGCTTCCCACAAGGCCTTGTTCTTCACCGGAAAAATGAATAAACTTGATGGAGTATTCTGTCGGAATATTTTTCAATATTCTTGCTGCTTCCAGAATAATGGAAGTTCCGCTGCCATTGTCACTTACTCCGGGGCCTACAATGGTATCATAATGTCCGCAGATGATAACATATTTGTTGGGGTATACCGTTCCTGTCTTGGTAATGATTAAATTTTTTGAAGTGCTGCTCCCATAGGTGAAAGTATCTTCAGACATATTACTTGCAGTATATCCATAGGACAGGTATTTGTTTTTAAGCCAGTCTAATGCATTGGTGTTTGCTGTTGTACCTGTTTTTTTTACCCCAAACCCTGCAAATTCCTGAAGGTTGGTCGTAATATTGGCTTGGGTAACCATATCTGCCCGGTCTTTATACGCTTGAATAAAACTCTGTGCACCCATATTCTGCAGGGCAATGGAAGTGAGCAATAAAGCTGCAACTTTTTTCATTTTGATACTTTCTTTAGAGATTGCTAATATAATAATAAATCATCATTTATTATTAATAATCATAAGTATCAATGTTTATTTGCTTAATTTTTTGATAAAAATATGTCTTTTTATGTAATTTATCATTATGTTATATTAAAATTCATTTAATGAATGAGATATATTTATATTTTTCGTTTGTTTTGCGTGTTTTGATTTAAATATTTTACACGCTGAGAATTTCTATCCACCAAGTAGGGCTGTTGATATGGTAATTACCCTGAAATGTATATGCTGCCAGCTGGATTTTGAACAGCAATCAAAAAAATGAAAAGTATCTAACAAAAAAATCCCGGGAAATCCCGGGACTATATTGATAACAAAATCTATTCTACATTATTTTACTTGATCTACAACAGCTTTGAAAGCTTCAGGGTGATTCATTGCTAAATCTGCTAAAACTTTTCTGTTAAGTTCGATGTTGTTCTTTTTAAGAGCTCCCATAAATTGAGAGTAAGACATTCCGTGCTCTCTAGTTCCCGCATTGATACGAGTGATCCAAAGTGCTCTGAAATTTCTCTTTTTCTCTTTTCTACCACGGTAAGCATATTGCATTGCTTTTTCTACCGCGTTTTTAGCTACCGTCCAAACGTTCTTTCTTCTTCCGAAGAAACCTTTAGCTTGCTTAAAAATTTTCTTTCTGCGAGCTCTTGAAGCTACGGCATTTACTGATCTTGGCATAATTTAAATTGTTTTTTTGAAAAGGGCGGCAACGGATGTTACTCTTATTTGCACCGTTTCAGGGTTAAATTGTTGAATTTGTTTTGAATTCTTATAAACCGAATATAGATTTATAAAAACTACTTAATTGCTAATTGACGTTGAACGCTTTTCTCGTCCACTTTAGCTACGTAAGAAGTAGTAGTAAGATTTCTCTTCTGCTTAGTTTCTTTCTTAGTTAAGATGTGGCTTTTGTAAGCATTTTTTCTTTTGATCTTACCAGAACCGGTAAGAGCAAAACGCTTTTTAGCACCTGATTTCGTTTTTAATTTTGGCATTGTTTTGCTTTTTTATTGTTTTTGTTATCAATATCTGTTTTGGTTACCCCTAAGGACATTAGGAATAATAGTCTGCAAAATTAAGAAAAAAAAGTGAGACATGAAAGGATTTTTTAATATGCTTAAACAGGATGAACAATGATCTGTAAATTGAAAAGGCAGACCTGCATGGAAACAGGTCTGCCTTTTATAAGTAAGCGCTTTACAATAAGCCTGATCTGTTAAGATTTGAAGAATGCCAAAAGGTCTCTGTTGATCGTTTCTGCTTCTGTTGTCGGCATACCATGAGGGAAACCTGGATAAGAGATGAGTTGCCCGTTTTTAAGCAGGGTAGCAGCCACTTTACCAGTGGTTTCAAAAGGAACAATCTGATCATCTTCACCATGCATTACCAATACCGGTACATCCACGCTTTTAAGATCTTCTGTAAAATCTGTTTCAGAGAAAGCCTTTACACAATCATAATGAGCTTTAATAGAACCACTCATTCCTTGTCTCCACCAGTTTCTCTGGATTCCTTCAGATACTTTAGCCCCCTCTCTGTTGTAGCCGTAAAAAGGGAAGGTAATATCAATGAAGAATTGTTGTCTGTGTTTCGCTGTATTATTTCGGATATCATCAAAAACAGAAATAGGAACTCCATTCGGATTATTCTCATTTTGTACCATAATAGGAGTTACAGCACTTACCAGAACAGCTTTTGCTACTCTTCCGTTACCATGTTTCGCTACATATCGGATCACTTCGCCACCTCCTGTAGAATGTCCTACATGGATGACATCTTTTAAATCCAATGCTGAAACAATTTCCGCAACATCAGAAGCGTAAGTGTCCATATCGTGTCCGTAAGGAGTCTGTTCTGATCTTCCGTGTCCTCTTCTGTCATGAGCAATTACTCTGTAGCCTTGTTCTAAAAAGAAGAACATTTGGGCATCCCAGTCGTCACTTGATAATGGCCATCCGTGGTGAAAGAAAATTGGTTGGCCTTTTCCCCAGTCTTTGTAATAAATTTCTGTTCCGTCTTTTAATGTAAGTGTGCTCATTGTTTCTCTTTTAATGATTAATAATTAGTGAATTTGTCTTTTCTGCATTCACAAATGTAGATAGAAAATCTTTATTATACATTGATCTAAGATAATATTTGATTAATAATTTTTAAATAATAATAAGATATAAATAACATTAATTAAAAGACAAATGAGCTGAAAATCTTTATTTTATGACGAGCTACTCGTAAAAAAGCTCAGCATTACTTTTAAACAGTCTCTGAATGATGACGTATATGATGAAATATAGCTGATAACAGGGATTGCAGTAGTGTTCAATTCTCTCTACTATTGATGGATGATTTTTTAAATTTCTTTCTTAGAGAATCTCCACTTAATGTATTCACACTTAAAGTTTTAATTTAAAATATGCTTTCATCTGCAGATTTACATATAGAACGAGCCTTGTTTCTTGCTGTTTTGATTTTATTTTTCGGAGCAGGATTTTTAGTTACGCTCATTACTTTTATAATTAACTCATTGCTAAAGAAAAATAAAAAAGCGCGGTATTATTTTTTTGTATTTCTGATTTCGGGCATCATCGGAGTGGCTTTGGCAGTGTTCTATTGTTATATGATATTTTTATGACAGGTTGAATACAATATTCCCTAACTATAAATAATTTAAAAAACCACCAGTATCAGGGATATTTTTATGGAACCTCTTTTATTACCTTCGTTCCGGAATTCATTAAAAATAATATTGTGAAAAATTGATGAATTATCAGCAATAGAGAACAATAGTTAATGATAATGACTGACAGACATTTCTCTTAGATAGATATTGATTTTATGACTTTTATAGCTTTCTTTTTCACCCATAATTAAATGATAAATTCTTATTTCGAACTAAGATTACAATCACAAAGCGTGGGTAAAAACAATAACAAAATGGAGTGAAGGAGAAGCTGTAAAAGGAATGAATGTCTCAAAATGAAGTATTCCTGAAGCGGAAAAATGGGAAAGACGAAAAACAAATAGTAATTTTAAAGAATGGCACACCGGATTTATTTATATAATTACGATCAGAAAACGAATCAATCATTTAATACTCATCTGGGAGAGTGGAACTATGAAATACCGCTATTGCTGTATCCTCTCATTGCGGAAAATAGTAAAGTGGAGGGTGTTGAGTTTATTTCTGACAAAGAACAGGGAATCGTCCAGCTGCGTTATTTTTTTAATTTACTGGCAGACACCTATCAGCTGCATTACAAAAAAGCCTACTACGAACCAGTCAACACTATGTTTGAGTTCCTGGAAGCGCTGCCCTACGATTCTTTCGTATTGAATGCTACAGATGTTTTCTATATGAACGAAGAAAAGCACAAAGTTCAGGCAAAAGAATGGTTAGTCGAGATTCAGCAGAAAAGAAAGTTATACAAGAAGGCTGTTGAAACCCAAAATCTCTCTTTGCTGGATTCTTTATTTTCATACACAGGTTACTCCTCATTTCTTGAGATTTTACAAACCGACTGGATTAATTACGGACTGGGATATTTTGAAGAACTTGCCTATAAAAAGGTAGCATCTTCAATATTTGAAAAGGATGGGAAATTTGGACTGAAGGATGCAAAGGGGGTTATTTTGGCGCCACCTGTTTATGACGAGATTTTTGAGGCGGACTATCATCATAATATATCAGTGATTCAAAAAGACGGATTGTTCGGTTACCTGCAAAGTGATGGGAAAGAACTGATTCCTCCCGTTTATGAAGAGGCCTTTGATGTGTTTGACTTTGCTCTGGAGCCATTTGGTGAAGTAAAAGTGAATGGAAAGTCGGGTATTTTAAAAATTTACTCAAATACCTGGTTGGTTCCTCCTGATTATGATGCCGTTGAAAGGCTAGCGTATGGATTTTTAGGTGTAGAAATCGCCGGAAGATTTGGCGTTTACTGCGATGAAAACGGATTGATTATTCCTGTGGAAAGCGAAAATACCTATGAATATGATTATTTTCCGGAGCTGTTTTTTAGCAGACAGAAAGGAACCGGTAAGCGTAGATATTATACAAAAGAAGGGAATTATCTGGGCGATTTTGTGGAAGACAGCCTTTTAAAAACCAGCACCTGTTTCTGGGTGAAACCCAATAAATTCAATAAAAAAGGAAAACTGATAGATGAAAATGGTAATATTATAATAGACGAAGCAGATCAGTTGATTTTAATAGATAATTTTGATACACTGGCAGTTCGTAAAGATAAAAGCTGGAAGCTCTATGACACTTCAAAACACCAGTTCTTATTAGAAAATGAAAGGATTACTAAAGTGAAAGCAATATCCAATGTCGGATATAAAAGCAATGTCTTTACTCTGGAAACTCAAAATGGATCAGGACTTTTCGATGCAGAACATGATATCTGGCTCATTGCTCCTCAATTTGAAATTAAGCAGATTCATTATTTGGAAAATGGATTTTTATCGGTTCAAAAAAATAACGGTTATCAATTGTATGATTTCGAAAAGGGTTTATCAGCTGAAAAGTATGAATACATCTCTAATCCTTTGAATTATAGAACAGAAGAAGGTCTTTTGTTTTTGTATAAAGGAGAAAGCATGTTGAGAATGAATGAAGATAAATCTATTCAGCAGGTAGAAACTTCCGGGTATGGGACGATTTATTTGGATAGGTATTCCTTTAGAGGAAAAGATCTGGAACACTTTATTTCCTTTTATAATCGATGGAAAAATCAGGCAGGTAGAAATTCTGAACAATTTCTGGAGACAGAAGTCATTAAAAAACTGGCTTTTGATGCAAAGGAAAATCAAAATTATGAGGAGGCATTGCGTCTGTTTCAGCTTTCTGCTCAAAAAAATGATGTGGATAGTTGGGTAGAATTGGGCATTTTACATACAGATCCTGACATTGAAATGCTGTTTGATCCGCAAAAAGGCATTATGTATTATGAAAAAGCTGCCCAGTACAACCATCCTGTGGCATGGAACAATATCGGAACCTTATATCATAATGGAATAGGATATTCTTTTAATATCAAAAAAGCCATTCAGGCATATGAAAAAGGCGCTGAACTAGGAGATGGAATGGCTCTTACCAATTTAGGTGATTTGTATTATTTTGGAGAACATGTAATACAGGATTATGATAAAGCTTTGGCTTTTTATCAGAAGGCAGAGAAAAAGTATTACTACAATTACGATAAAATTTCAGAAATCTATTATCAGTTAAGAGATTATAAAAATCTTTTAGAGTATTTAAAGAAGGACTATGATCAATCTTATTCAGGCATCTATTATGGGATTATCTATGAACACGGGATGGGAGTGAAAATTGATTTGAAGAAAGCGGTTAAATACTACGAACAGGCCAATGCTTACAATGCCTACGAATATGCTACCCAACGTTTGCTGTATTACTATGGTAATGATTCCACCTTTAAAAATGAAAAGAAATTCCAGAAATGGAAATCTTTTGCTGAAGAAAATGGCTTTGAAACCAATTAACCGTATTTACCTATATTTGCGTTCTTTAGAATATGACAACTTAATAAAGATAAGGGTTTGATGCACAGGTTATTATTGATATTTACTTTACTTGTTTTTCCGTTTTTTGTTCAGGCACAGGATGTTTTAAGCAAGTTAGAAAGGGAATACGGCCATGCCTCAAACAATACGGCTGAACAGCTTAATCTGGCTCCCAAATATGCGACTGCCTTATTTTTTCATAACCTCAAACCTAAGTCTTACCAGATTTTAGCCACCAACATTTCCCTTGCTGCAAAGCAGGCAGATGGAAAATATGCTACCATTTTATACGCGGTACAAGCCATGAACTATCGGCTGGATAATAAAACAGCAGAGTCTTCAAAAAGTCTTGACATGGCAAAGGCATATAGTTTAAAAACGAATAATAATGAGGCTAAAGGCTATTTTAACTACGCTAAAGGCTGGATTCTGATCCGCAATAATAAAACAACTGATGCCGTTGCTGCTTATTTAAAAGCGATCGAATATTATGAAAATGCTCCTACAACCTCTACATTATATGGTAGATTTGGTAATGTAGCGAAAGAATTGTCCACTATTTATTCCAACCTCAATGAGTATCAGCTGGAAGAGAAATACAGCAAACAGTTTTTGTTGTTAGCATCGAAACAAAATGATCCCAACCTTATCTTCGATGCCTATATGAGAATGGGCTATGTGTATGAACAAAAATATACACAAAACCCGTCCAATACGGAGCTGAGAGATAAAACAGAACAATATTATTTGCAGGCTATCACGACTTTCAATAAAAATAAAGACAGGATGCTTAACAGGAGTAGTCTTTCTTATGCAGCGATCAATTTAGCCAATCTGTATACTGGTTTCGACAGTGATAAGGCAATGCATTATGCCCAGTTAGCTAATAAAGTGAGCCTGGAAACTGGCGATGCTATTCATATTGCTTCTTCATTCGGGATTCTGGCAGAGCTGGCCATACAGAATAAAAATTATGATTTAGCGAAGTCTTATTTTCTAAAAGCCTCTATGGAAATTGGGAAAAGTCCGGTGCGTGATCATAATATTGAACTATCTATTCTTGAATCATTATCCAGAATTAGTGAAGAGCAGGGGAATTACCAGGAAGCACTCACTTATTATAAAAGTTATGTGGATAAATACAAAAGTGTTTATGACCAGGAAAAACTGGATATTACCAAAAGATTAGAATCCCAGTTTGATAAAGAACGTCAGGAACAGAAATATATCAAGTTACAGCTGGAAAGCGACAAAAAAGCACAGGAAATTAAGTTGATCAACATTCTTCGTGCACAGCGCGAGCAGGTATATAACAACTTAAAACTGGTGGAAGAAAACCAACGTGAACGACTGAAGTTTTCAGAACTTGAATCCGAGAAAAAGGAACAGCAGCTTCGGTTGGCAAAACTGGAAACCCAACAGAAGAACAACGATATTAATACCTTTAAAAAGTTACTGGCATTCAAAGAGAAGATCAATACTTATTACATCTTCTTTATCATCTTCTTTATTATTTTGATCCTCTTATTGCTGTACGCTTATAAACAACGTGCAAAATCTATTAAGAGAAGAGATGAACTGCATGCTTTAGCTATGGAACAAGAGAAGCAAAACTCAAAAATATCTACGCTTACCGCATTGCTTGAAGGGCAGGAACAGGAGCGTGGCCGTCTTGCCCGTGATCTTCATGACGGATTAGGAGGCCTGCTTTCAGGAACGAAACATCAATTGTCTTATTTAAATCCTCATCAGTCCGAAAATATAGAGGAGGGAATTTCAAAATCAATTGATCAGATTGATGGCGCTGTAGAAGAGCTAAGAAGGGTTGCCCATAATTTAATGCCTGATTTATTAATGAAGTATGGTTTGGAAGTTGCGATTAAGGAATTTGCTTCCCGTATATCCAATAATGCATTAGACATTCACACTGAGTTTATCAATTACAGTAATTCCATTTCGAAGGAAAAGCAATTGATTATTTACAGGATCATTCAGGAATTGGTCAATAATGCTATAAAACATGCCAATACATCTGAAATTATTATTCAGATCAGCGAAGAAGAAAATCTATTAAACCTTACCGTAGAAGACAATGGTAAAGGTTTTGATCCTGCAGGATTAAATGCCAGAAAAACAGCTGGTTTTCATAATATAGAACTAAGAGTCCAATTTCTAAAAGGAACCATGAATATCACTTCTGAATTGAATATTGGTACCAGCATAGAACTTCAAATCCCTATTTATTAAACATGATAAAAGTAGCCATAACAGATGATCACCCACTTCTATTAGAAGGGTTGAAGAATATTTTAGGAAATAGTGATACAATAGATGTAGTAGATTGCTTCAGAAACGTTTCTGAGATGAATGCAGGTCTTGCAAAACAAAAGGTCGACATTTTATTGCTGGACATCAATCTGGTAGATACCAACAGCATTGAACTGATTAAACCCTTAAAGAAAAAGTACGGCAACCTCCAGATTATTATCCTGAGTGTTCATAATGAACTGCCCGTAATCAACAGTACCCTGGCTGAAGGAGCGTTGGGATATATTCAAAAGAATGCCTCAGTTTCCGAAATTCTGGAAGGAATTACTACTGTATATGCCGGGAACAGGTTTTTATGCTCTCAAACCAAGTCTGTTTTGGAGAAAAAATCAACGGATGGATTAAACCATGTTCCGAAATTAACGCGAAGAGAAAAAGAAATTCTGGCTGAAGCCTCAAAGGGCCTAACAACCAATCAAATGGCGGAAAAGCTTTTCATCAGTCCGCATACCGTAGAAAGCCACAGAAAGAATCTTATTGAAAAATTTCAGACTTCTAACCTGAGTTCAGCCATAAAATTAGCCATAGAATACGGCTTAATTATCGAATAAATATTCAACCAGCAAAAAGGTCTGCTTACATCGCAAAGCAGACCTTTTTTATATAAATTTAAAATTGGTGTAATCATTAATCTTTGAATTTGAGTGCAGCCTGGAACAGGTTTTTCTTTCCTATTAAATCATACTCATCATTATATTCGGGCTGATACATTAATAGGAAAACCCTGCCGTCAAAATCCTTCAGATTGATAGGTTGATCCACCATAATATCATAAAACCTTGTAATAGTGCGGGTAGCCGTCCATTGTTTTGCGTTGCCTTTAGGATTTTTATCAAATCTATGGTCTTTTGCATCTGTATAATACCAGTAAGAAGGCGCAGAATCCATTAAAAACATTTCTTTGTCCTTATTATACAATTCCTCCGCCATGCCTGTATTCTGAAACCACGGAACCTCAGTGTTCAAAAGTCCCAGAGCTCCGGCATAAATATCTTTATTTGTGGTAGCTCCCACTAAAAAACCTTCCAGATTGTTAGAGGTAATCTCGAACAGGAAAGGGGACTTTTTCAGTTCATAAACATCATTGACAGGCTGAATTACTTTTCCGTCCTGTTTAATCACAACTTTTAACGATTGTGCGAAAGTCATAAAACTTAATAAACTAAAAAGGAGGGTCAAACTTAATTTTTTCATTGTATCTCTTTAAATAATTGCAGCAAAGATATCGGACTTTATTTCCATATGCACTGGCTGATTTCAGGGGTTTTTGATCTTATTCCAAACTTCAGTTACATTCTTGTTTTTCAAAAAATATTTTCTAAAACAGATCAGCTTTCAACTGTATTTTTATATAAGCCGTTTTTTGCTTTTTACCATTGGCTGAAGCGGAATTAAGAGGATAGACTTAAAAAACTGTATAGAATCTAGCTTGGTGAATAATTGAAAGGGTACATCCAGAACATTATCAACGCCTTTTATTTTTTTGAAATCAGCGAGTATTATTTTTTTTGCTTAATTTCAGTTATTGTTTTATCTGTGTCCGATGTTTTTATTCTGTTGATTACATCCTGCAAGAACTAGCACGGATGATATAAAGATTGGAAAGATTTTCATTTTATATTTTTCCGCAAATGTATCTGTATTCAGGTCTGTAGCCAACAAAACCTTCTGATATAGGGAATAAATGGCTGAAAACAGGGATATATTGAACGGTAGATTTTGGAGAATTTTACAAAAATGATAACCCAGATAGTATTAATTATTTTAAAAAAAGATGAAAAACGTAATAACCAACTTTTCAATGGTGATGATGTTGTTAGTTTCCTGTTCACCTTCAACAGAAAAAAAAGTGAACAAGGCAGATTCTGCAAATGCAAAAATACATCAGATTTCTACAGTTGATCCGGCAAAGAATAAAGTCGTTGAATCAGAGATTCCCAATGATTTTTCAACATTAGTTCCTATTGATGTATTGAATAGCAAGAGTACAGAGGTGTATGAAAAATTTGGTATAGAGTTCTCGGGGAACTGTTACTCATGTGATTTGGCAAGCCTGTCCATCACAAAGAAGCAGATAATATGGACCAATGTTTGTGATGAAAAGGATATCTTTCAAATTAATGATTTCTCATTCTCCAGGGACGGAAATAAAGCCATTTTTAAAACATCAGAAAGAACTTATATTTTAACCCAAATAGATCAAGCACCTGTTTACGAACTGTCTGTAGAAGGGCAGAAACTGGATTTAAAAAACAAAAGAATATCCAAATATTTTACCACCCAAAAAGCTTTACCTCTTTTTACAGAGCATGATTGTGGTGATTTTGAAGGATAACAAAACTCTGTAAATTTCTTTCTTAAAAATGATTGTTGATCCAGCCAGTAGAGTAGTCTGAATCAACAATCATTAAATATTTTCCCCTAAAAATAAGAACACAAAAAAACCTCAAAGTAATTTGAGGTTTTATATGTAAAATAATGATTTAATTATTTTGCTGGTTTTTTAGGACTCATCATCATAATCATCCTTTTTCCTTCAAGTTTAGGAAGCTGGTCTACTTTACCAACGTGCTCTAATTCCTGAGCAAGTTTTAAAAGCAAAATTTCTCCCTGATCCTTAAAGATAATTGAACGTCCTTTAAAAAATACGTAGGTTTTTAATTTAGAACCTTCTTCAAGGAATTTTTCAGCATGCTTCTTCTTGAATTCGTAATCGTGGTCATCAGTCTGAGGTCCGAAACGGATCTCTTTTACTACCACTTTTACCTGTTTAGCTTTAAGTTCCTTTTGTTTTTTCTTTTGCTCGTATAAGAATTTTTTATATTCCAATACTCTCGCAATAAATGGTTCTGCCTTGTCAGAAATCACTACTAAATCCAATTCTTGTTCCGCAGCAATCTGTCTTGCTTTGTCAATTGGATAGATTCCTGGCTCTACGTTATCGCCCACTAAACGAAGCTCTCTCACACGAATTTTATCGTTGATCAAGTGTAAGTCCTCTTGTACCGGACGTCTCTGTGGGCCCCTGTTGTTAAATCTTTGTGCTATTGTATTATAATTTTATTGGTTAATTACTTAATTTAATTGATTCAAATATTTAAAAATTGAAGGATTCTGTTAATTTTTAAATCCTTCAATCTTTTAATTTTAAATTTATATGGCTGCTTCTTTTTTAAAGTAAGCAACGAAATCCTCCAGCTTCATCACTCCAAGATCTCCTTCTCCACGTCTTCTTACAGAAATCGTGCCTTCATTTTCTTCATTTTCTCCTACTACAAGCATGAAAGGAATTTTATTCAATTCAGCATCACGGATCTTTTTACCTGTCTTCTCGTTTCTGTCATCAATCTGACCGCTAATATCGTGATTTTCCAAAAATTGTGAAACTTTTTTTGAATAATCTACATATTTTTCACTGATCGGTAGAATAATAAACTGATCCGGGCTCAGCCATAATGGGAAATCTCCTGCTGTATTTTCTAACAAAATAGCAATGAAACGTTCCATAGAACCGAAAGGAGCTCTGTGAATCATTACCGGTCTGTGCTTTTCATTATCATTTCCAATATAATGAAGATCAAATCTTTCCGGTAAGTTATAATCCACCTGGATAGTTCCCAGCTGCCATTTTCTTCCTAAAGCATCTTTCACCATGAAGTCAAGTTTAGGACCATAGAATGCTGCTTCTCCGTATTCTACTACTGTTTTTAAGCCTTTCTTCTGAGCTGCATTGATGATTGCACTTTCTGCTTTCTCCCAGTTTTCATCAGAACCGATATATTTTTGTTTGTTTTCAGGATCTCTCAAGGATACCTGAGTTACAAAATCTTCAAAACCTAAAGATTTGAAAACATAAAGGGTAAGGTCAATTACATTTTCAAATTCTTCAGAAAGCTGATCCGGAGTACAGAAAAGGTGAGCATCATCCTGAGTAAATCCACGAACTCTGGTTAATCCGTGAAGCTCTCCACTTTGCTCATATCTGTAAACAGTACCGAATTCTGCATATCTCTTAGGCAAATCTCTGTAGCTCCATTGTGAAGTTTTGTAAATTTCACAGTGGTGAGGACAGTTCATTGGTTTCAGCAAGAATTCTTCTCCTTCATTAGGAGTTTTAATCGGCTGGAAGCTGTCTTCCCCATACTTATCCCAGTGTCCTGAAGTGACATATAATTCTTTCGCTCCGATGTGTGGAGACATTACAAATTCATAACCTCCTTTTTTCTGAGCATCAGAAAGGAAATTTTCCAGTTTTCTTCTTAAAGCAGTACCTTTTGGCAACCAAAGTGGTAACCCTGCACCTACTTTTTCAGAGAATGCGAAAATTCCAAGCTCTTTACCTAATTTTCTGTGGTCTCTTCTTTTAGCTTCTTCCAATCTTTCAAGATATTCAGTAAGATCTTTCTGTTTAGGGAAAGAAATACCATATACTCTTGTCAATTGAGGGTTCTTTTCATTACCTCTCCAGTAAGCTCCTGCTGCATTTAATATCTTAACCGCTTTTACGATTCCTGTATTTGGAATGTGACCACCACGGCATAAGTCTGTAAAGTTATCATGCGTTACAAAAGTGATTTCTCCATCATTAAGATTTGAGATCAATTCAACTTTGTAAGGGTTATCGGCATAGGTTTTTAAAGCATCTTCTTTTGAAACCGGATATAAAGAGAATGTAGAACCTTTCTTTGCATTTTCAAGGATCTTTTTCTCAATCTTTTCAAAATCTTTTTCAGATAAGCTTTCATCCCCGAAATCCACATCATAGTAGAATCCGCTTTCAATGGCAGGACCGATCGTCAACTTAGCATTAGGATAAAACTCAAGGATTGCCTGTGCCAAAAGGTGGGCAGAAGAGTGCCAGAAAGCCTTCTTTCCAAGATCATCATTCCAGGTCAAAAGCTGTACCGTAGAATCCGTGGTTATAGGTGTGGTTATTTCTACTTGTTGGTCATTAACGATTGCGGAAATGGTATTTCTAGCCAATCCCTCGCTTATAGATTTTGCCACATCTAGAGCAGTAACTGCTCCTTCGAATTCTTTGACACTATTGTCTGGAAGTGTAATTTTTATCATTGTTTACTAAGAAATTTTAAGAGGCAAAAATACGGAATTTTTAGATAAAATACTATATTAGCATATATTTAGAATGAGAATTAATATTAAAAATGAAAAAGATGAGGGTGGTTTTTGTCTCATTGAATTCCATATTCACTTTATCCCAGAAAAATACTTCAGAATTTTCGGGTATTTATTTTCTTAGTAGTAAAGCTCATTTTCTTTTCGAAAGTATTTAAAAACAAACCAATTACAATTCAATATGAATACTATAAATGTAGATTTGCACTGCGACTTATTATGTTATTTACTTGAGCCGGGCTCAGTAATTGATGATAAAGAACTTGGTTGCTCACTTCCTTATTTAAAAGAAGGAAATGTGAAGCTTCAGGTGATGGCTATATACTCAGCAACAGGTGAAAATAGTACTGTGTACGGCGCAAAACAGAGTGAAATATTTTCAAATCTTCTGCAAAATGAAAATTTTTTCTTGTTTGAAGGGGAGAACTATAAAAATACCGATAATACAGGCAAAGTAGGGGTTATTGCTTCTATTGAAAACGCATCTGGCTTTTGTAGTGAAGATGAAACCTTAGAATCTGGCTTTAAAAATCTGGAAGCGATCATTGAAAAAACACAGCGAATTCTTTATCTGGGAATAACCCATCATACTGAAAACCGCTTTGGAGGAGGAAATAATTCTGATGTTGGACTGAAAGAGGACGGAAAAGTTCTGCTTGATTACTTTTCAGAAAAAAATATTGCCATTGATCTGGCCCATACAAGTGATCAGCTTGCCTATGGAATTCTTAATTATATAGACCAAAAGAATTATAAGATCCCTATTATGGCAAGCCATTCTAACTACAGACCTATACATGACAAAAAAAGAAACCTTCCTGATGAACTGGCAAAAGAAGTTATTAAAAGAAAAGGATTAATAGGCCTCAATTTTATCCGTAACTGTATTGATGAGAAGAATCCTGAGGTACTATATGAACATATTCAGCATGGCCTTGATTTAGGTGGAGAAGATTTTATTGCCTATGGTGCTGATTTTTTCTTTTGCAAAAACCATCCGGACAAATCCCGTCATCCTTTCTTTTTTGAAGGATATGATGATGCATCCGCTTTCAATTCCATCAACAGAGAAATTGAAAAGCGCTTTTCTTCCGAATTGGTAAAAAAGATCAGCCATAAAAATGCTTTGAATTTTATAGAGAATATGTATAAATAAACTATTCTTGTTTGATTACATCAAAGCATAATTAACAGGTCGCTCCTCGGGAGCTTTATTTTCACGGGGCTTCATGATGTCTATTAACAGAAGATCCCGATGGGATCAACCAGCTCCAATAGGAGCTAACTGTTAATAGAAAGTATTTGGTTTTAAAATTAGAGCTCCGGAGGAGTGACCTGTTAATACCTAATGATAAGATAAAAAATGTTTTTTATACGTTTTATTTTAGATTAAATAAAGCATTTTAAAATATTATAATATAGTATATTACGTGTTTTTATTTAATGTTTTCTTTTGTACTTTACTTTCTGCTTGATAATCTCAATCACGTCAACATTTTGTACTTTAGATTTAATCCATCCATGGATATCAATATAGAATAACGAACGACGGTAATATTCATTATTGGAAAACTCTTCCAGCTTTTTATCAAAGCTTTCAAATGCTTTCTGTCTTTGATCCGGCACCTGATTATTAAGGTTCTTAAAAAACTGAATGCTTTCAAAATGGAACTCTTCCGGCTTTTTCATTTTCTTGGCAAACTTTAAAGTAGAAGCAATAAATTCATCATAGTCTTCATCATTTCCCGACTCATATTTGGCCATTAAAATCAGAATCCGCGTATGAAACAATAGATCTTCCTGTACATTTCCCTTAGATTCTATAACTCTCATGGAATATTCAATCGATTTGTCAAACATTTTACTGCCGAAGAACATAGCGGCCATTTTCAGATAGAGAATCATGAAATGGTGCTCATCAATCCTTTCTCTGAGTTTTTCCATTTTTAATTCTACCTCAGGAATAAGCTTTGTTCCGGTAAAAAATTCCCCTTTTACAAAGTGAATATTCATCAGCGTATTATAATGGGTAAGGAAAATAAGAGATTGAAGGTTTTCATTCTGTACAAAATTCTCTGCATGTACCATTGTATTAAAATTCTTAAAATGCTCTTCCAGAATATCAATATTTCCATACAGAAACAGAATCTTTAGCAGATAAGTATTTCCTTTAATATACCAGACAGGATGACTGTAGATCATCTCTGGCTTTTTATGAAAAAGATCTACCCATTGATAGGCATATTTCAGTGTGTATTTGTAGTCCTGTAAAAGTTGGTTTTTCCAGACATGGGCTTTGTAATACCATAGTTTTTCTGTGAAATTCAGTTTCTCAGGGTTTATATTTTTAATCTGGGCATTAAAAACATCCATCACTTCCTGCCGGTCTGCATCATTTTTTACATAACCGTGAGTCAGCATTTCACTGTATAATTTCAGCGAAAGATTAGATAGTTTTGTAGTATAGCGGTTTTGTTTACTAATCTCCTGAGACTGTTTGATTAATTCTTCGGCACGGCCTTCAATACTTCGTGTAATAAATTGTGATTCAATTACTTTTTCAAGGTCAATAATTTCAGAAGCAATACTTTTTTCATCCAGTTCCAGTGCGGATTGTTTGGTTTTGTCTAATATTTTTAAAGCCTGTTTGTAAAGTCCTTTCTGATAAAGGATATTGGCAAAATCTAATTGCTCCCGAAGCTGGATTCTGTAGTTCTGATGACTCGGGTTCATGCGGAGACTCACCAGGATTTGTTTATAAAGATGGGCTTTAAGGTTGGAAAGCTGCTGTTTTGTGGAAATTTTTTTCTCAATAATCACACTTTCATCATATTCCTTCATTTTATCCATCTCGGAAAATAATAAAAGAAATTTGGCATCTACATTAATTCCGAGACGGTTTACGTAGAGCTTAAACTGTCTTTTTTCAGAGGTGGTCAATGACTTTACCAATACAAACAAAAAATCTTTCTGCAATTCTGCCATTGTATATTTTTAGAAATTAAATTATTGATTAACAAATAAATACGGCTATTTTTTCAGCTATTGAATATTGTAATTTTCAGAAAAAGTGAAAATGAAAAAATATTGCAAGCTGTAGTTTTGAGCCAAAATTAAGTAAAAAACTTCACTTATGAATTCCGAAAAAATTGAAATTTTTGATACAACACTGAGAGATGGGGAGCAGGTTCCGGGGTGCAAACTGAATACGGAACAAAAGCTGATTATTGCTGAAAGGCTTGATGAATTAGGAATTGATATCATTGAAGCAGGATTTCCAATTTCCAGTCCTGGAGATTTTGAATCTGTTTCAGAAATTTCAAAACTGGTAAGAAATGCTAAGGTTTGCGGACTGACGAGAGCGAATAAAAAGGATATTGATACAGCAGCAGAGGCACTGAAGTTTGCAAAGAGACCAAGAATACATACCGGGATCGGTACTTCTGATTCTCATATTAAATACAAATTCAACTCAACAAGAGAGGATATTATTGAAAGAGCTGCCGAAGCGGTAAGATATGCCAAAACGTATGTGGAAGATGTAGAATTTTATGCGGAAGATGCCGGAAGAACAGACAATGAATATCTGGCGCAGGTTTGCGAGGCCGTTATCAAAGCAGGAGCAACCGTCTTAAATATTCCTGATACAACAGGGTATTGTCTGCCTGAAGAATATGGTCAGAAAATAAAATACCTGAGAGAAAATGTAAAAGGGATTGAAAAAGCAGTACTTTCTTGTCATTGTCATAATGACCTTGGGCTGGCTACTGCGAATTCCATTGCGGGAGCGATTAACGGAGCCCGCCAGATTGAATGTACGATCAATGGATTGGGAGAAAGAGCAGGTAATACGGCTTTGGAAGAAGTGGTTATGATTTTAAAACAGCATAAAGATTTGCATCTTCATACCGATGTGAATTCCAGAATGCTGAATGAAATGAGTACAATGGTGTCTGATCTGATGGGAATGTCTGTACAGCCAAACAAAGCTATTGTAGGAGCCAATGCCTTTGCTCACAGCTCAGGAATTCATCAGGATGGTGTGATTAAAAACAGAGAAACTTATGAAATCATTGATCCTGCAGAAGTAGGGGTAAATGCTTCTTCAATCATCCTTACTGCCAGAAGCGGCCGTTCAGCCTTGGCTTACCGTTTCAAACATATCGGATATGAGGTTACCAAAAATGAATTGGATTATCTGTATCAGGAGTTTTTAAAAATTGCAGATCTTAAAAAGGAAATAGGAAATGATGATCTGAGCATGATGATGGATTCTTTCAGCAGAAAAATAGGATAGGTTTGATTTAAATCAAGATAAAAGTAAAATGAACAACAGTAAAAAGACACTTTTTGATAAAGTATGGGACGCTCACGTGGTAGAAACCATTCCGGACGGGCCTCAGATCATTTATATAGACAAACATCTTATTCATGAGGTAACCAGCCCTCAGGCTTTTGCAGAACTTGAATCCAGAAATCTGGAAATTTTCAGACCGGAACAGATTGTAGCCACTGCGGATCACAATGTACCTACATTGCATCAGGAACAGCCTATTAAAGATGAACTTTCAAGAAATCAGGTAGAGCAGCTTACAGAAAACTGTAATAAAAACAATATTGAACTTTTCGGATTGGGACATCAATACCAGGGAATTGTTCATATCATCGCTCCGGAATTAGGGATTACCCAGCCGGGAATGAGTATTGTCTGCGGAGACAGCCATACCTCTACCCATGGAGCATTTGGATCTATTGCTTTTGGAATCGGAACAAGTCAGGTTGCTCAGGTATTTGCAAGCCAGTGTTTGTTGCTTAACAAGCCAAAATCCATGAGAATAACCGTTAATGGTACACTGAATGAAAATGTTCAGCCTAAAGATGTTATTCTTTATATCATTTCAAAAATAGGAACCGATGGCGGAACAGGATATTTCTGTGAATATGCAGGGAATGTGTTCGAAGAAATGTCGATGGAAGGAAGAATGACTGTTTGCAATATGAGTATTGAAATGGGTGCCAGAGGCGGAATGATTGCGCCTGATGAAACTACTTTTGAATATGTAAAAGGGAGAAAATTTGCTCCCAAAGGAGAAGACTGGAATGAAAAAGTAGCCTATTGGAGCACTCTGAAAACAGATGAAGGAGCTGCATTTGATGAGGAACTTAGCTTTGATGCTTCAGATATCTATCCAATGATTACTTATGGAACCAACCCGGGAATGGGAATTTCAATCCGTGAAGTGATTCCGGCTCCTCAAAACGAATCGGAAGAGAAAGCTTTGAAATATATGGGGCTGGAAGCCGGACAGGCTGTGAACAGCATCAAGGTTAATTATGTTTTCATAGGAAGCTGTACCAATGCGAGAATAGAGGATTTCCGTTCTGCGGCTCAATATATCAAAGGAAAAAGCAAATCTGAGGCTGTAAAAGCTCTGATTGTTCCCGGATCTCAGCAGGTTGTTAAACAGATTTATGAAGAAGGATTGGATAAAATATTCAATGAGGCAGGGTTTCAGATTCGTCAGCCGGGATGTTCAGCATGTCTGGCGATGAATGATGATAAAATTCCGGAAGGGGAATATTGTGTTTCCACTTCCAACAGAAACTTTGAAGGCAGGCAGGGACAAGGTGCGAGAACGATTCTTGCCAGTCCGCTTACTGCAGCAAAAGCAGCCATAGAAGGTAAAATTTCAGCTTTTGAAAGTGTAAACTAAAAGTAATTTTAAATTATGTTTAAGCCACAAAGACACAAAAGGTTGTAATGCGAATTTCTTATATGGGTTCTTTTTATCCTTTCTTAAGTAAACTGAAGTGAAAAAACTTTTGTGGTTCAAAGTCTAACAATGTAGAATACATGCAAAAATTAGTTGTTTTAAAATCCCGCGCAGTTCCGTTGCCGGCAGAAAATATAGATACAGACCAGATTATTCCGGCTAGATTCCTAAAAAGTATAGACAGAAAAGGTTTCGGAGAAAATCTGTTCAGAGACTGGAGGTTCAATATTCATACAGGAGAACCAAATCCTGATTTTGTTTTGAATAATCCTAAATTCAGTGGAGAAATTTTGGTGGCAGGAAACAATTTCGGATGTGGAAGCAGTCGTGAACATGCAGCATGGTCATTAACTGATTATGGTTTCAAAGTAATTATTTCCAGCTATTTTGCGGATATTTTTAAAGGGAATGCCTTAAATAATGGCCTTCTTCCTGTAAAGGTTTCCGAAGAATTTTTAAAAGAAATCCTGGAAGGAATCAATGAAAATCCAGACAATGAAATTGCCATTGATGTGGAATTGCAGTCTGTAAGCTTTAAAGATACCACTGAAACTTTCGAAATTGATTCTTACAAAAAAATATGCCTGTTAAACGGCTATGACGATATTGATTTTCTAATCAGCAGAAAACAAACCATCACAGAATTTGAATTAAAAACACAAAAAGCAAATGAGTAACAATTATTTTAAAATCGCAGTTCTTCCCGGAGATGGGATTGGCCCGGAAATTATCAGTGAAAGCATTAAAATATTAGATGTTATTGCGGAAGCTTTTCAATGTAAATTCCATTTTGACTATGGATTGATCGGGGCAGAAGCTATTTTTAAGACAGGAAATCCTTTACCTGAGGAGACGTTGAAAATATGTAAGGAATCTGATGCAGTACTTTTCGGAGCTATCGGGGATCCTGTTTTTGATAACAATCCGGAAGCAAAAGTGAGACCGGAACAAGGATTATTGAAACTACGTAAAGAATTGGGGTTGTTTGCTAATATCCGTCCTTTGAAAACGTATGCATCATTAATTGATAAAAGTCCGCTTAAAAGAGAAATTATCGAAGGAGCTGATATCCAGATTTTCAGAGAACTGGTAAGTGGAATTTATTTTGGTGAAAAATTTACAGACCCGGAAGGAGCGTATGCTTATGATGTCTGCAAATACAGCCGTGAAGATATTATTCCTATCACTCATATGGCATTTCAGGAAGCTCAGAAAAGAAAGAAAAAGCTTACCCTTATTGATAAAGCTAATGTTCTGGATACTTCAAGATTGTGGAGAAAAACATGTCAGGAAATTGCCCCTGAATATCCGGATGTACAGCTTGATTATATGTTTGTAGATAATGCAGCCATGCAGCTGATTCTTAATCCTAAACATTTTGATGTTATTTTGACCGAAAATATGTTTGGCGATATTATTTCTGATGAAGCCAGTGTGATTGGCGGTTCTATCGGACTGCTGCCATCTGCTTCAGTAGGAGAGAAGAATGCTTTATTTGAGCCTATCCATGGATCTTACCCGCAGGCCAAAGGGAAAGGAATAGCGAATCCTATTGCTTCTATTTTAAGTGTAGCCATGATGCTGGACCATCTGAATTTACAGGCAGCAGCAGATAAGTTGAGACAATCTGTAGAACATGCTATTGAAAACAAGTATGTTACCATTGATCTTAATACCAAACAATATTATTCAACGAGTGAAGTGGGAAGTTTTATTGCAGACCATATCAGATATTCCGAGAAATCATATTACAATTTTGAAAATATCAAGATCGGAAAATCTACCATTGTATAAAAACAAAAAGTTCAGTTAGATAGTTAGAAAGAAAAGTTCCGCCTCATATGAGACGGAACTTTTCAATTTTTTAAACCTGTAAGGGATATTATTCTTATTTTTTGGTATTATCCGTTTTTCCTGATTTATTTTTTGAAGACTTTTGAACATCTTCTTTATCAATATCAGGCGGATTGGTCTTTTTTGATGCCGCAGGAATATTGGGGAAATCCTGGTTTTGCTTTTGGGTTTCTGCGGTATTGGCAGATTCATTCTTTTTGGTGTTTCCTTTTGTATTCATGACTTTGAATTTTAAATTTCAACAATATGATGGTATCATTCAAAGGGTTTGCCAAACGGAAATATTTTACCTTAAAGTCCTAAAATACCAATTTTTCCTGTTTTATCTTCTATTTCATAATTTAAAGCCTTAGCTAAAACAAAGATATTATTAAGATTTTCTATCAGCTGTTTACGGCCTTCACTTCTCAGCTGATTCTGATCAATTGATTTTTCGGCTGTTTCTTTAGCTTTCTGGGTAACATTTTTAATATCTTTTTCTGAAATTCTGTTAATAAAAGAATCATCCAAAGACTGAATTTCAACGCTTGGCGTAATTCTTATGTCGGCATCAGGAAGCTCGGTGATAATCAATTTTTTATTGATAGAATCTACTTCGATCTTCATTTTGTTAAGGTCATAAGAAACCTGTGCATTGGTCTTTGTATAAGTTATAATGCTGTTGCTGGAGACTTCCTTCCCGAATACTTCATAGCCCATCTTGGTTTTCTGCATGCTGGAAGTATTCTGCTCCATCACCACCATTTTATTCATCTTGGAAATCTGATTGGTCAGGATATAATAATCAGACTTTTCAGTTTTATTTCCAAGGTTCAGGCAGGACTTCAGTCCAAAAAACAGAAGAAACATGGCACCGGCACCGGCTGCAAAGGATAATATTGTTCTATAATTTCTCAAAATCTATTTAAAAATTTCTTTGATGACAGACGAATCATTCTTTTTAAGAATTTCAACTAAATCCCTCTCGATATATCCTGTAGTAGGCATTTCTATAATTCTTCCCACTTCTTTTCCATATCTTTTCAGGATAATGGTAGGAACTTTTTGAAGATTGTAAAGACTTTCATCTCCGGTTGGAGATTCTTTCTTACGGTTTACTGCTATGATATTCAATTTATTTTCCGGATAGCTTACGGCTTCCAATATTTTCATCAGTCTTGGAAAATCTCTGTGGCTGTCTTCACACCAGGTTCCCATGAATACAATAATATCATAAGTCCCGATTTTCTCTTTTTTTAATTCACTGACGGCTTTTTGGTCAAGAACATACTCATCATGTTCTTTTACATACCAATCTGCATAAGGAGCTTTTAAAAACTGCTCTTTCAGTTGGTTTCCTAAAAGCATTTTGCCATCTTTCTGAGTTTCAACTTCACGGTTTACTACTACTTTTTGAGCATTAACCTGTTGTGCAGCTAAAAATAAACTTGAAAAGGCAATAATATTGGTAATAAATTTTTTCATATGTTATTTTTCAATAATTGATTTTAAATCAGCAGGAGAGTAGTATTTGTTTTTTAATACTTTATGATCTGCCTGTCTGTAAACATTGAATTTTTCTCCGGACTTTTCATAAAAAGATTCTACTTCCTTCTCTTTGTAAAATTCAACAGTTTCCTTTGCCTGTTCTTCATTGTCACATGCTTTCGACATATTGGAGCGCTGAACTTCGTTGAATAGCTCTACAAATTTGTTGCCAAGTCCGAATTCCAGTACAGCTCCACTCAAAACATACTGAAGATCACACAATGCATCTGCAATTTCTACAATATTATTATCTGCAATGGCTTGTTTCAGTTCGTTCAATTCTTCCTGTAAAAGCTCCACTCTAAGATTGCATCTTTCCGGAGAAGGAATTTGTGGGGTATCTAAAATAGGGGCTTTGAAAGTAGTATGGAATTCTGCTACTTGGTTCAGACTATCAATTTTATCCATGAATTTTTTTATTTTCCACAAAGATAGAAAAGGATTTGTAAAATGTGAAATGTACACGAGTAAAATATGAGACTCAAAAGCGCAGGCTGTCTATTGTTTTTATTTTATTCCTGCGAATTAAAGTTAATTGGCATTCTAAACCATGATTTTACTGGTGTTCCATTCTTTTTTGCTGGACTCCACTTCCCTTTTATTTTTTTCAGAGCAAATTTTACATCCTCAAGAAGAATTTTATTGTTTTCTACTTTGGGCTCAAGATCTACATTGGTGATGTCTCCATTTTCATCTATTGAAAAGGATATAAGAAATGTTCCTTTTGGGTTGTAAGTTTCCCAATCCAAATAATTATTTAAGCTTTCAAGAACATCTTTTCTAAATGCTTTCATCCCTCCGGGCATGGCAGCAGACTGATATGATTTAACAATATCGTAATCGGGTTTGTAATTTTCAAAAAAATCTTTGGGTTGAAACATAAAATCGAAATAAGCGGCAACTTTCTGTCCGTTTTGTTCTGCAGGCTGCCAGTTTTTTAAGCTTCCTAAAGATTTGACAACAAGAGTAAAAGCGCATTTGTTCTTTTCTATAATAGGATCATCGCTCTTTTTCTTTACTAAAGCAGGCTTACCATTCTCATCAATCTTTAGGCTTACAAAATACATCTCATTTTGATCACATGGTTTTGAGCCGCTTTTCAGGAAATAGTTCTGCATGTCTGAAAATAATTGGATGGAACCTCCTTGGTATGGAAACTGGCCGTCCGGATATTGAGCTAATGTTTTTTGTGAAAATGCTGAGCCAAAGTATAGGGTAAAAAGAAACAGTGTTATTTTTTTCATTTTTAGATGTGCTTCACGGGTTAAATTAGTTTGTTCGCTAAATTAAGAAAAAGTCTACAACTTTCAGGCTGTAGACTTTTATTGTATGGGTAGAAATGATTTCAGTTATTCATATTTCCAAACGCCGGATATATTTAATATCATCAATCCCGGCTGTTTCTCTCCAAAGCTGAATACACAGATGTATTTTGAATGACAGGAAGTACAGTCTGTGCCAAAATATAATGTTGGTTGATCATTGACGGTCAATTCTCCAAAGTGAAGCATTCTCTGAGAGGTTTTGTTTACTATTCCGTGTTTTAATAATTCTTCTCTTGAAAGTACTTTATTTTCATTATATACTTGAAAGATAGGAAATCCTGATTCATAGGGAACGATTTCAACTGTATTTTTGTGGCGGCAATGGCCGCAGCTGAAAGTTATTATGGCTGATGGAAGAGCTTCATCATTGATAAAGCTGTTTTTTTCAACAGAAGCTTTTTCGGTAATGTTTATTTTTTCTGATATTGAATACATCTGGGTAGATTTATGGCTGAATAACTGTGCCTACTAAGTTAGGATATTTTCCACTAGGGCTTTTCTTAATGGTAACTTTTATATAACCTTCTTCTGCCAGCTTATTCCAAGTTTTCTGGTATCCTGTATTGATATCAACAGGGATTTTCCACATGGTTTGTTTTCCTTTTCCTGCCTGGCCGAACCAAGGAATGATGTCTGCGGTCTGGGTTTTAAACTGCATGGAGTTATTCAAAACATCAATTTCATAATAGAAATCGTATTTGTCTTCAGGCTGATTTAACGCTCTTTGAGTAAATGTATAGGTATATCCATTGATAATTGGGCTTGTGAAACTTCCTCCTAATGTAGGAACCCCGGTACCGTTGTAGCTGCCTACAGCGCCGCTGTATCTGTCAAACTTTTGCCCAACCTGTAAAGCAACATCATCCACGATATTATACCCTCCGTTTGCAGGCGGCCAGCTGCCATTTAAATTATTTGCTTTAAAAAGAGATTCCAGTTCACTCCATTTGCCTCTTTTGTAAAGATCATATGCCTGATTTCTGATTGCCTGACTTACCGAATTATTGGGGTCATATGTTACCGCCAGTTCATCAGCGTTTTTGTAGAAGACAGAAGTAACGTCAGGATTGATATCTATTACGTCATCATTGTCCGAACTACAGGCAACCGAGAAAGAAGTGATTGCTAAAAAAAAAATGTACTTAAATAAATGTTTCATATAAAAAATTTTAAATTATTTTAAAATTATTGAGGTATTAGAGGGAGTACCTTTTTGAAACATTATTTTTACAGAAATCTTAAATGGAAATACTGATATGGTAGTATTACTATTTTTCCAGTCAATAACAGAATTTTTTGAGTGCCGGAATTTAATTTAATAATATACTTTTCTGGCTATAAATTGCTGGAAATACCAATTTATATCAAAATAGAGTCAAAAAAAGCAACTGCATCAGACGTCAAAAAACGGCTTGTAGCTCCCTTAAATACAATCTGGGTAAACGGCACAATGAAATATTGCTATGTGATAAATTTAAATTAAAAAACTTAAATATTAGTTATTTTGTTTTAAATAAAACATTATTGTAAAATTTAATTAAATAATAAACGTATTTGAATTTATATTTTCATTTTGACTAGTCCTAAATAAGCGTTACATATTAATAGGATAAAAATACTAATATTTATTATATAGTTGTTGGGTTTTCCCGACAACTATATTTGTTTTTATACGTTCTTATTTTTACACTATTTTGTTTGTGCATCTGCTCCGGTGTTTTCATATAACACGACCAATGTGGTCTTTTGGTATTATAAATGTGAACTGCATCTTCTACCAATAGCTTCATTGTCTGTATATTTACCTGATAATCTTCTAATAAGAACTCTTGCTTGAGTATTCCGTTTACTCTTTCTGCAATAGCATTTGCATAAGGATCATAGCTTTCAGTCATTGAGGGTCTGATATTTTTCTTTTTCAATATTTTTTGATAAACATGACTGCAATATTGTAAGCCTCTGTCGGAATGATGAATTAAGCTTTTTTTATAATTTCTTCTCTTTATAGCCATATTCAGGGCCCGCAGAGATCCCTCAGTTGCCAAACTATTAGAAAGGTCATATCCCATTATTTTCTTAGAATAAGCATCTGTAACCAAAGCCAGATAGCAATTCCTGTCTCGCCCTCCAATATAAGTGATATCTGAAACCCATACTTGTTCCGGCTGTTCCAATGGCATATTTTCTATTAGATTCTTATGCTTTCTGAATCGATGATGGGAATTGGTGGTTATTCGATAGTTTCTTTTGGGTTTTATGAGCATATGATTGGCTCTGAGTATGCTGAAAAGTTTATCTCGTCCCACATGTAATGTATGCAGAGAGTCCGCCAGCATATGATAGATCTTTCTTGTACCCACACGAGGCATCATCAAACGCAGGTTATTGACCAGTGTAATCACTTGGTCAGCCCGGGCTTGTTTTTGATCTCTAAGCCAAAAGCTTCGATAATAGTGCTGTCGGTTGATCCCGACCAATCTACAAAGATAACTTATCGTTTTTTTTGTTTCTTTGCTGAGATGCTGGATTGATCGGGAAAGGAGTTTTTTCTTACCGGAATCAAATATTCTTCCTCCGCCAGGTCTATCAATTTATCCAAAATAGCGGCTTTGTCTTCCGATTCCGTTAAACGGGTTTCAAGATATTCGTTATGACGTTCCAGACGTTTTAACTTCTCTTCCAGCTCTTTAATCTTTTGTTCAGGTGTTTGCATAGCTTTATGTTGGGAGCGGTTGTCTATATCAAAGGTACCATATTTTCTTCGCCATTCCGTTATAGTGCCGTGACCTTGAATACCATACTTACGCATTGCTGCACGATTGCCAATACTGCCACTCTCTACTTCTTTTACTACCGCCAATTTAAAGGAGACGCTGTAATCCTTTTGGCTACGTTTTACATACTGATTGTGAAATGATTCCATAAAATTACTTTTTTTGTGTAACGCTATGTTAGGACGAGACATTTTATCAAATAAAAAAAGCTACCCGAATGAGCAGCTTTCTGATTGAAATATATTTTTGTTACTTTTTAATGAATTGTTTTGCAAATCCTCCCACCTGGATTACATAGGTTCCATTGGTTAGTTTATTGACATTTACTGTTCCGCTTTCAAGATTCCCTGCGCTGACAAGTCTTCCGGACATGTCATAGATTTTATATTCTTCATTGCTTGTATTGGTAAGAGTAAGAATATCCTTTACGGGATTAGGATACATTTTGATTTCTGTAGATGATGAATTTGCATCTGTTGATTTGTCGTCAGAAGTTTTTACAGAAATATTGGCATTATTGATATCAAAGAAAATATGATTGCTTCCTTTGATCATTATTCTTCCAGAACTGGTTAAAGTATCAGGGATTGTAATGGCTTCTGACCCGTCATTAGGGGTTGCTGTCAATAATGTTGTCCACGTAATTCCATTATCTGTTGACCATAGAATATCTACATTGGCTGTATTCACTCCATTGGCTGTAGTTCCTGCTACATCCCATGTTACTGTTTGCGAGCTCCCTTTTACGTAGGAAACTGCTGTGTTTTGCGAGGTTATGGCAAATGGCCCTGCTACTGGATTAACAGTGATCTTAGTGTCATCCGAATTATTTCCACCACCTCCGGCTTTGTTATCGCGAACAGTGAGTCTGAAATTTAAAGTTCTGGCAACAGCGGGAAGAGCTTCAACATCTATTTCCGTCCCTGTTGTCTTAAGAGCGCCTGCTAAAATAGAAGACATTATTGGAAAATATCTTACAGGAGAACTTGAAGGAGTCCATGATCTGAATATAGGGCCTGCAATTTTTGTTTCTTTTGCTGCAGAATTAGCTCCTGTTTCAGAAGAAGTTCCTTTATCCATTTGTTCCCAGATATAGGTGAGCGGATCTCCGTCTGCATCAGTTCCGGATCCGGTAAGCATAAAAGGCGTGCTTTTAGGAATAATATAATCAAGCCCTGCATTTGCTGCAGGAATTGAGTTTCCTGTATTGGTATTTTCAGAACAGGTTTTTGTTTTGATATTATCGGTAATCTGTTCAATACTTAAAGCGTGAAAAAACGGATCTGAATTTTTCTGAACATCATAATTAGTGACCCCAGCGTATCCCATGATGGTAGATCCTGAACCTGGTTCTACGGGTTTTAATCCAGATTGTGGTTCGTATGACCATGTGTGGTTTCCTCCGAACTGATGTCCCATTTCATGAGCTACAAAATCAATGTCAAAAGTATCTCCTGAAGGATTGCCGTTTGCCGGAGAGGTGTATCCACTTCCTTTGTAGCTGCTGGGATAGGTTATCCCCTGATCCTGATAAGTGGACATATCATTATCACAAATACATCCGATACAACCTGCATTGCCACCGCCTCCATCTCTTCCGAAAAGGTGACCAATATCAAAATTATTATTTCCGATAGAAGTGTTTAAATTCTTCATGAGCTCCAAATTCCAATTCTTCATTTGTGAAGATGGAGAGTAGGGATCTGTGGATGCATTTGTATAAATGATATCGTCATTATTGGCAATAAGAACCATTCTTGCTGAAAAATCGTTTTCAAAAATACCATTTACGCGGGTCATTGTATTGTTCATAGCTGCTAAAGCCTGAGCTTTTGTTCCCCCAAAATAAGAGGTATATTCTCCTGTGCAAGAAAGAGCAAGCCTGAAAGTTCTTAATATGGCATCATCTGCATTTTTATTTGATACGGCCTTGAGATTTCCTTTTTGAGCTCCCTCTAAAACTTTACATTCAAGTTTATTCAGATTGTCTTTACTATCTGACTTTCTATAAATGATATAAGTTGAAAGATCTTTGGTATAAGGTTGAATAAAAACAGAGGACTTGTCACCATATACTTCCATAGAAGAAAGTCCCAGCGAAGAAATGCTGAAATAAACCTTTGATGCAGGATCTTCCACACCTACACCTATATAAGATTTGATATCTGGATATTTAGCAGCCAGCTCAGGTTCAAAATTAGAATTTTCTGCTACCTTGAAATTTTCCATTTTCCCAGCTGAATTGGGAAAAGAGATAATTGTTTCAGATTTCTGTGTTGATCTTTTTGGGGCTTTAGCCAATGCATTTTTTAATCCGCTTATATTCAGATGATAAAGCTGGGGATTTTCAAAACGTGACATGCTTTCTAAAATCGGTAAAGATACTTTTGAGGAACGCGAGGTCCATAAACGATCTGTCTGTGCGAATGTAATACCCGACAATGCGAGCATCGCTATCATCAATAATTGTTTTTTCACGCAAATGTATTTTTATCAAAAATAGTAAAAAAAATGCCTAAAAATATATTTTATCTGTATACTTTTTGTCAGTATTCCCTTAAACAGAAGGGGGTGTTAAAAATATTTTATAAAATTCAATAAAAAAGAAAAACTGTTCTATACAGAACAGTTTTTCACATCGTTTAATTTTAAAAGTCTATTAGTTGCTAATTTTTAATGAATCTCTTAGCTGATTCTCCGATTTGAATCATATAAGCCCCTTTGATAAGGTTGCTGACATTCACGGATCCTCTTTGAAGTTTTCCTGAGTCAATTAGTTTTCCACCCATATCGAAGATTCTGTAGTCTTCTGAAGTTGTATTTGAAATATAAAGGATATCTCTTACAGGGTTTGGATACAATTTCACATCTGTAATCAGGTCTTTTGTATTCTGAAGATCTCCTTTTCCTGAAGAAACAATATTAAGAGTATAGTCTTCAACCTGTCCATAAGTGAATGCTTCACATGAAGAAGTAGGGATTGAGCTATACTTCATCATGACTCTCATTCTTGTAGATCCAACTGTAGCAGTAGCCGGGATGGTAATAGATCCTGTAACCGGGCTGGTTGTAGAACCTGCTTTTGTCCAAGCTAATTCTCCGCTGTCTGTAAAGTCTCCATCGCCGTTGTAATCAATATAAACAGCATATGCTTCGCTATACTTTGTAGAAGTCCAAACCGGAGTAATGGAAATCGTATAAGCACTTCCTCTTGTAACATTTGTAGAAACTGAAGTGAAGTTTTCATACCCTGCAGTTCCTGTAGATGTATTGTTAATTGATCCAAATGTTACGTTTCCAATTCTTTCATCAGCAGTGTTGGAAGCCGAAGAAGAACAATAGGTAACGGTTCCACCGGAAAGAGTAGTAACACTTACAGTATTGCTGGAAACAGAAGCATTTCCTGCAGCATCTTTTGCTTTAACAGAGAAAGAATAAGTTGTTGCCGGAGTAAGCCCTGTTACAGTATAGGTAGCAGAAGCTGTAGAACCGATTAAGGAAGCACCTTGGTATACATCATATCCGGTTACCGCTACATTGTCTGTAGCACCTGACCATGAAAGATTGGTTGTAGTAGCAGTAGTTCCTGAAGCAGCAAGGGTAGGAGCTGTAGGAGCAACCGTGTCAGGAGTTCCGGAACCTGCATTTACAGAGATGTTGGCATTGTTGACATCAAAGAAAATGTGATTTGATCCTTTTACCATAATTCTTCCTGTAGTTGTAGTAGAATTAGGAATTGTCACAGCTTGTGAACCATCATTTGGAGTTCCTGCTAACAGGGTAGTCCAGGTATTTCCGCTGTCTGTTGACCAAAGGATATCTACATTGGCTGCATTCACTCCGTTTGCTGTAGTTCCTGCTACGTTCCATGTAATAGTTTGAGAACTTCCTCCAGCGTAAGTCGTTGCTGAATTTTGTGAAGTGATATTGAATGGTCCTGCAGTTCCATTAACTGTGATTACCGCATCGTCAGAATTGTTTCCTGAACCTCCTGCTTTATTGTCACGAACAGTAAATCTGAAATTTAATGTTCTCGCAACAGAAGAAAGAGCTTCTACGGTAATTTCAGAACCTGCAGTAGTGGTTGCACCTGTTAAAACAGAAGCCATTCTTGGGAAATATCTTACAGGTGCAGTGGTAGGAGTCCATGATCTGAAGTTAGGGCCTGAAGTTTTTGTAGCACTGGCCGCTGAGCTTGCTCCTGTCTGAGAAGAAGAAGCATTGTCCATTTGTTCCCAGATATAGGTTAAAGAATCTCCGTCGGCATCCGTTCCTGTTCCTGTCAGTACGAATGGAGTTCCTTTTGGAATGGTATAATCTAAGCCTGCGCTGGCTGTAGGAATTGAATTTCCTGTATTGGTATTAACAGAGCAGGTTTTAGCTTTAATATTATTAGTGATCTGCTGAATGCTTACCGCATGGAAGAAGGCATCAGAATGAGGTTGGATATCTTGGCTGGTAATTCCGGCATATCCCATAATTGTTGATCCAGATCCCGGTTCCATATTGACGCCTGTTCCTTCATTGCTCATAGAGAAAGTATGGTTTCCACCAAACTGATGTCCCATTTCGTGAGCCACATAGTCGATATCAAAATTATCTCCTGAAGGAATAGCATCTGCCGGAGAAGTATAACCGCTTCCTTTAGATCCGTTTGTACAGATACAGCCAATACATCCTGCATTTCCACCACCTCCGGAAGCTCCGAACAAGTGTCCGATGTCATAATTAGCTTCGCCAATTACCGAAGTTAAAGTACTTTGTAATTGAGAATTCCAGCTGCTCATTCCTGAAGCTGCAGAATAAGGGTCTGTAGAAGCATTGGTGTAGATAACAGCGTCATTATTGGCGATCAAAACCATTCTTGCTGCGAAATCTTTTTCAAAAACACCATTTACACGGGTCATTGTGGTATTCATTGCAGCTAAAGCCTGAGCTTTTGTACCTCCAAAATAAGTGGTGTATTCTCCGGTACAAGATAATGCCAGTCTGAATGTTCTTAGTTTAGCATCGTCAGCGTTAGGTCTTGCCGCAAGAGCAGAGTTGGAAACTCCTTTTTGAGCAGCGTCAACGACTGTACATTCAAACTTATTAAGATCATCTTTTTTGTCGGACTTTCTGTACACTACATAAGAAGAAAGATCTTTAGTGTAAGGTTCGATGAATACTGCAGATTTATCTCCGTAAATTTCCATAGATGACAGTCCTAGTGGAGAAACACTGAAATAGACTGTGGAATTAGGATCATCCAGACCTTGTCCTACATAGGATTTGATATCCGGATATTTTGCTGCCAATTCAGGGGCAAAATTGGAATTCTCCCTCACTTTGAAACTTTCCATTCTGCCTTCAGAATTCGGAAAAGAAATAATGAGTTCTGATTTTTCGCCTGCAGCCAGTCTTTTGGGAGCTTTTGCCAGCATGTTTTTCAATCCGTTGATATCCAGATTGTATACCTTAGGATTGCTGATGCTGGTTTTGTTTTCAAAGATCTCTGATGAAGTTTTTCTGGAACCTTCAGACCAAAGACGGTCAGTCTGTGCGAAAGAAATACCCGAAATAAGGAGCATTCCAATCAGCGTTAATTGTTTTTTCATATTAAATATTAAATTTGATTGTGGAATATCAAAGCTAATGAAAAATATATTATCAAAAACAAAATTTTTTAAGAGAAATTTGGAATATCGCCTTAAAATGTTATGCAATACATTAAGTATAATTGAAAAAGCTTATTAATAAAAGAAAAGTAAAAGTGAAGAAATGAAATTTAATTTCAAAAAAAATAAAATAGAGGTATTTTTTTTATTAATTTATTAAAATGAGACAATGAAAATTACTAATTATTTAATTATGTGTAAATAATATTAGTAAGTTGAATTTTGGCAACTGTTGTTAAATGCTCTGCATCCTGACTATAAAAAAGCTGTTTCATATTGAAACAGCTTCGTATATTTATATAATCCCTACTTACATTTTATCATCAGCAGTAGGACCGTAAAGTCCAGGGACTTTGTTCCCGGTAGATCTTAAATAAACCACCAGTTCACCTCTGTGATGGTACAAATGATTATAAAGAAAGCCTCTTACCACCTGGATTCTTGGAGATGGCGGGAAAAGTACATTTCCGTTCATTTCCATTTTCCACTCATTAAAATAAGTATTTTCATCCGAGTTTTCCAGAACTTTCTGTGCGTTGGCAACATTTTCTTCAAATTTCGCGAGGATATTTTCCGCTTTGGAAATATCTCCTTTATCATACTTGTACGCTCCCATATCAAAAGTATCCTGATTGAAAGTGGATTCGTACCAATTGTATACTTCGGCAATGTGTGAAGCCAGCTGACCGGTTGTCCAGTTTTTTTCTGAGGGTTTCCAGTCTAATGCGCTGTCAGGGATTGCCTGTAAAATTTTTCTGGTGTTTTCAGCTTCGTGCAGAAACTCACCTAAAAGTGCCTGTTTAATCATTTGTATATGTTTTTAAAATTAAGGTTATTTTGTAATATCTCTTCCAATAACCAGTCTCTGGATTTCAGAAGTACCTTCACCGATTGTACAAAGCTTAGAGTCTCTATAGAACTTTTCAGCTGGGAAATCTTTTGTATAACCGTATCCTCCGAAGATCTGAACAGCATTGTTCGAGATTCTTACACAAGCCTCAGAAGCATATAGTTTTGCCATAGCTCCTTCTTTTGTCATTTTTTGTTTTGCATTTTTAAGAGTAGAAGCTCTTTGGATAAGAAGTTCAGCAGCATCAATTTCTGTAGCCATATCTGCTAGCATAAAGTTGATTGCCTGGAAATCTGCAATAGGTTTTCCAAACTGATGTCTTTCTTTTGCATATTTTAAAGCCGCTTTGTAAGCTCCTCTTGCAGTACCTAAGCTTAGGGCTGCGATAGAAATTCTACCACCATCCAATACTTTCATTGCCTGCTTGAAACCTTCACCTACCTCTCCTAAACGGTGAGAATCCGGTACACGTACATTATCAAAAATTAATTCTGCTGTTTCAGAAGCACGCATTCCTAATTTATTCTCTTTTTTTCCGGAAGTAAATCCAGGCATTCCTTTTTCTAAAACAAAGGCTGTAGAGTTGTTCTTAGCACCTATTTCTCCTGTTCTTGTCATCACTACGGCAATGTCTCCAGAAATAGCATGAGTAATAAAGTTTTTAGCTCCGTTGATAATCCACTCATCACCATCTCTTACAGCGGTAGTAGACATTCCTCCTGAATCAGAACCTGTATTGTGTTCTGTAAGTCCCCAGGCTCCGATTACTTTTCCGGATGCCAGCTGAGGAAGCCATCTGTGTCTTTGTTCTTCATTTCCAAATTCATAAATATGGTTGGTGCAAAGTGAGTTGTGTGCTGCTACAGAAAGACCAATAGATGGGTCAACCTGAGAAATTTCATCCAGAATAGTAACATACTCATGATAACCTAAGCCAGAACCTCCATATTGTTCAGGTACTACAATTCCCATAAAACCCATCTCACCCAATTGGTGGAATAAGTCTTTTGGAAATGTTTGGCTTTCATCCCATTCCATAATGTTCGGTCTAATGTTCTTTTCTGCAAATTCTCTAGCCGTTTCCGCTATCATTTTGATGTTGTCAATAGTCTCTGTATTCATATAATAATAGTTAGTTCCCAAAGATAACCAAATTGATGGAATGCTAAAGAAAAATTATTTTATTGACAACAGTAAGCGCTAATACATTTAATTTTCAAATTTTTATATTTTGAAAATTAATACTTTCTTAATAAAATATACAGTCTTTTACGTTTTTTATTTCACTATTTTAGGTTCCAATTTTTAAGGTATGAAAAAAATTCTACTTCCTATTATTTTGATTTCCTCTTATATTTCTGCTCAGGCTCCTGCGGGATATTATAATGGAACAGCTGGGCTTACGGGGTATGCCCTGAAATCAAAACTCCACGATATTATTTCAGAAAAAATGGTCAACTGGCATTATAACGATCTTAAAGTGTTATATGGGCAGACTGATCTTGATAAATATTATGATCACGATGCATCGAATACTCAATATCTGCTGGATATCTATTCCGAGATTCCTTTGGGACCGGATGCTTATGAATATACAGTGGATCAGATGGTAGCAGGAGTGAGTATGGAAGGTCAGGGATACAACAGGGAACATATGATGCCGCAAAGTACCTTCAGTACAAGTTCTTCAATCAGTGATTATCCTATGTATTCGGATCTTAACTTTATTATTCCTGTTGACGGATTTATCAACCAACGAAGGAGCAATTATCCTTATGGAATAGGAAACAACACGAATCATTATATCTTCAGCAATACTTCAAGGATCTCCAATGCGGCCATTCCGAATTATCCTTATATAGGAAGAGTTTATGAACCTATTAATGAATTCAAAGGTGATATCGCCAGGAGTTTGTTATATTTTGCGGTACGATATGAAGGAAAGTTAGGCTCATTCAATACGGCATATACCACATCAGTGAATCTTACTCCTGCTACAGACCAATGTCCGCTGGATGGAACTGAAGAAAGAGCGGTTGATCTTGCTTATATTGCCATGCTGAAACAGTGGAGTACGGCAGATCCGGTTTCACAAAGGGAAATCGACAGAAATAATGCCATCTATACAATACAAAAAAACAGAAACCCATTTATCGATCATCCTGAGTGGATTGATATGATCTGGTCTGAAACGCCTGATAGTATTGCCCCTACAGCTCCGGGAACGCTGGTTTCAACACAGCAGAATGCTTATTTTGTTAATTTAAACTGGACTGCTGCACCTGATGCTGATGTTTTAGGATACAGGATTTATATGAACGGATCCACAACACCTGTTGCTGTTACAAAGGGAACTTCTATAAGCATTGACCATCTGAATCCTTCAACAACTTATACGTTTACAGTGAAAGCTTTTGATAAAGCCTATCTGGAATCCCCGTTCAGTAATACAATTACCACTTCAACGATTGCTTCTGATTCGTATGCTCCGGATCTTATGATTACAAAATATATTTCGGGAACGAATACGGAATTCATTAAGAATAATTCACTGGAAATTGTTAATAAAACGGGACATGAAGTTAATTTAAATAATTACAGAATCAATATTCAGTTTAAAAACAATACTTCCGGAGCGATCTATAATGGAGATACTTATGAGTTAGAGGGCAAAGTAGGAAACAATGAAACGTTTGTGATTTTGAATCCAAAAGGTACTTTGTCATGTTTTACCAGTAATCAGGCGAAATTTGTAACGGCTTCTGATCCTTTGATGTTTGCAGGAGAAAATTATGTAGAGCTTGCTTATAATAAGACCGTAACTGTGGATGCTATCGGGGTAAAATATACCCTCAATAATAACGGAAATGTATCTTTGTACAGAAAGAGTAGCGTCAATCAGCCCACTGATACATTTAGTATAGGTGAATGGGATTCTTATCCGTCCAATTACTGCCAGAACCTGGGCGAAACATTGTCTACTGCAAAATTGATTGCTGAAAACAATGAGTTTACGATTTATCCGAACCCTGTTTCTGATCATCTGTATGTAAATGGAGAAAAGGAAAAAGTAAAAATGGCTCAGATCATAGATCTTTCCGGAAAAGTGATCTATTCGGAGAAAGATCCGTTCAGAAATAAGACAAATATTTCGGTGCAGGGGATTCCTGCGGGTATCTATTTTTTAAAACTTGATGAAAAAGCCCATCAGTTTATTAAAAGATAATACTATTAAAAGAGGAACAAAAAGTACTCTTACCAGATCTGAGATTGCTTCGCTTTGCTCGCAATGACTGTTTTAGCCCTGATAGAAGCGGTTACCCCGGAGCATAGGTGGAAGAGTTGGAGGGTTAAGTGGCTGGGATAGCTTGGTGCGAGGAGTATGAGTGGATAGCAGGAATAGCTTCTTGCCTAAAAAAAAGGTAAAAAAGTAGAGTTAAACTTAATGTAATAATAAAATTTTCAACTGATTTTTGTTTTTTCTTAATTTTGCCGTTTACTATAAACCCTTCAAAACCTTATGTTTACTACATCATTGATATAAGCTGATTCACTAATAATCAATATCTATAAGTGTTTCTGCTTATATTTTTTATATATAAGTAATTATGCTTATATTTGCAGTATGATAGCGGTCATTACCGGTGATATTGTAAATTCACAGCATGCGGATACTGAAGTTTGGATTACCAGGCTTAAACATCTTCTCGAAAAATGGGGAAGCGCTCCTGACACATGGGAAATCTACAGAGGAGATGAGTTTCAGTTCAAATGCAAAATTGATGACGTTTTCTGGCGTTTTCTAGCCATAAAATCTCTTATTAAAAGCCTGGAAAATTTAGATGTAAGGATGGCCATAGGTATTGGTGAAGAAAGTTTCTCTTCTGAGAAAATCACTGAATCTAATGGTACAGCTTATGTAAATTCCGGAAGATTGCTTAATGATCTTAAAAATGACGGGCATACCGTTGCCATTAAAACCTCCAGTGACCCGGTGGACAGAGATCTTAATATTCTGTTGAAATGGTCGTCTAAGGACTTTGATAACTGGACCATGGCTACAGCAGAGATTATTCATGAGATGATCATGAATCAGGATATTACTCAGGAAGATCTTGCTAAGAGATTTGCTATTTCACAGTCTTCGGTAAGCCAGAGACTGAAGCGAGCCAACTATGAGCTCATCGTGGAGACCAATCAGTATTTCAGAAAGAAAATCTCAGAATTGTAAGCATGATCTTTATCAAACTCATATTGGCACATCTACTTGGAGATTTTATACTTCAGCCAAATTCATGGGTTGCGGATAAGGAGAACTATAAACTAAAAAGTAAGTTTTTATACTTTCACATTCTGATTCACACGGGTTTAAGCCTTCTCTTTCTTTGGGATCTTCAGCTTTGGTGGGTCGCCGTTTTAGTAGGAGTTACTCACTTCATTATTGATGCAGCAAAACTTACATTTCAGAATGTAAAGACTAAAAAAAGATGGTTTTTTATTGATCAGCTGCTGCATGTTTTGGTGATTGCCGGAGTTTCTTTTTATTTTCAGGAATTCAGCTTCAGCTTTTTACAGAATCAGGAATTTTTAAAAATAATTATGGCAACATTGTTTCTGACAACACCTGCTTCTATTTTTATTAAAATCTTACTGTCATCCTGGACCCCTGCTCCGGATGGCGCCAACACTATTCAAACCGAATCTTTATCAAGTGCCGGAAAATATATCGGAATTTTAGAACGTCTGCTGGTTTTCACTTTTATTATGGTGAATCACTGGGAAGGCGTAGGTTTCATGGTAGCTGCCAAATCTGTTTTCAGGTTCAGCGACCTTGCACAGGCAAAACAGAGAAAACTTACAGAATATGTATTAATTGGCACACTGCTAAGTTTTGGACTGGCTGTCTTAACAGGAATAATAATAAAATAAATCAATAAATCTAACTACAATTTAGAAAGTAAAATTATGAGTCAAAAGAAAGAAATGTTGTACGAGGGGAAAGCAAAACAGGTATTTGCAACTGATAATCCTGATGAAGTAGTAGTACGTTTCAAAGACGATGCTACAGCATTTAACGCTCAAAAGAAAGGTCAGGTTGATCTGAAGGGTGAAATGAACAACGCGATCACAACCCTTATTTTTGAATACTTAAATGAAAAAGGAATCAAAACTCATTTCATCAAACAATTGGACGAAAGAGAGCAGTTGGTAAGAAAAGTATCTATCATTCCTTTGGAAATGGTAGTAAGAAACTACTCTGCAGGAAGCATGGCACAAAGATTAGGAGTGGAAGAAGGAATTAAATCTCCGGTAACCATCTTCGATATCTGCTATAAAAAAGACGAGTTGGGAGATCCGCTTATCAATGACCACCATGCCGTTTTCTTAGGAGCAGCTACTTATGAAGAGCTTGACGAAATGTATGAGCTGACTTCAGATATCAACGAAATCCTTATCGACCTGTTTGACAAAATCAATATCATCCTGGTAGATTTCAAAATCGAATTGGGTAAAACTTCAGACGGTGAAATTATCCTTGCTGATGAAATCTCTCCTGATACTTGCAGACTTTGGGATAAAGATACCATGAAGAAATTAGACAAAGACAGATTCAGAAGAGACTTAGGAGAAGTTACTGAGGCTTATGTTGAAATCTACAACCGATTGAAGAACTTACTTGCAAAATAATTTCAGAAATTAGAAGTTAGATATTAGAAATTAGTATGAAATCGCACCGGATAGAGGATTTGAAGGTTTGGAACAAATCAATGGCTTTAGTTAAAGAGGTTTATTTGATCTCAGCTGAATTACCCATGGAAGAAAAATTTGGACTACAATCTCAAATCAGAAGATGTGCTGTTTCAATACCGTCTAATATTGTGGAAGGAGCCGGAAGAAATAATAAAAACGAATTTTACCAGTTTCTCGGAATTGCGTTTGGTTCTACCTATGAACTTCAAACCCAACTTCAGTTATTGATTGATTTGAATTTTATTTCGGAAACTAAAATAGCTCCCTTAAAAGAACTTTTATCTGAAATTCAGAAAATGATCTATTCATTAAAAGCAAGTTTAAAATTATAATTGAAGTTAACTTAGACTAATTTCTAACATCTAATATCTAACTTCTAATCATTAGAAAAAATAGAAATGAAAAGTTTAGACATTCATAAAAGTGAATATTTAAAACAGTTTGAGACCCAGACTTACGGAAGGAATCTTTTCAGAACTCAGGAAGAGGAAAGACTGGATGCTCCTAATGAAGAGTGTGGGATCTTCGGATTGTATTCGGATAATGATCTGGATACTTTCTCTCTTTCACAATTCGGGCTTTTTGCTTTACAGCACAGAGGTCAGGAGGCTTGTGGGATTTCCGTTTTAAAAGATGGAAGAATCACAAACATGAAAGATGAAGGACTGGTTTTAGATGTTTATAAAGACATTCAGGAACCTGAAACTTTTATGGGAAATTCTGCAATCGGGCATACCCGTTATACTACTGCAGGAGATAAAAAGAAATATAACTTCCAGCCATTTTTCGCGAAAAACGAATATGACCAGATTATACTTTCTATAGCACACAACGGTAACCTTACCAATGCAAAAGAATTAAAAACAGAATTAGAGGCTGAAGGTGTAGTTTTCAGAGCTACTTCCGATTCTGAGGTGATCCTGAGACTGATCCAGAAAAACCTTGATTTAGGTCTTCGTGGAGCCATCAAAGCTACCATGGAAAAAATCGAAGGAGCTTATTCTGTTGTAGGGATGACAAGAAACAAATTCTTCGCATTCAGAGACTTCAACGGAATCCGTCCATTGGTGTTAGGAGCTATCGACGAAAGATCTTACGTGGTTGCTTCAGAATCTGTGGCACTGGATGCTGTAGGAGCTCAATATGTACGTGATATCCTTCCTGGTGAAATCATTTATACCAATGAAAACGAACCTGGAAAACTTCATTCTTATATGATGGATGAAGCGAAAGGAAAGCAGAGAATCTGTTCTTTTGAATATATTTATTTTGCAAGACCTGACTCTACATTAGAAAATATCAATGTATATGAAATCAGAGAAAAATCGGGTGAGAAAATCTGGGAACAGGCTCCTGTAGATGCTGATTTGGTTATCGGAGTTCCGGATTCCGGAGTTCCTGCAGCCATTGGTTTCTCTAAGGCTTCAGGAATACCTTTCCGTCCTGTTTTAATCAAAAACAGATACATCGGAAGAAGTTTCATCGTTCCTACACAGGAAATGAGAGAAAGGGTAGTGAACCTTAAGCTAAACCCAATTATCTCAGAGATGAAAGATAAGAGAGTGGTAATCATTGATGATTCTATCGTTCGTGGAACTACCTCTAAAAGACTGGTTAAAATTTTAAAAGATGCAGGGGTGAAAGAGATCCACTTCAGAAGTGTTTCTCCACCTATTATTGCACCATGTTATCTGGGGATTGATACGCCGTCTAAAGATGATCTGATCTCTGCAAATATGTCTACAGAACAACTTAAAAACTATCTGGGAGTAGATTCTTTAGAATTTTTAAGTATTGATAATCTGAAAACTATTTTAGGATCTGCTAATCATTGTTTCGGGTGCTTTACTGAAGAATATCCTGTAGGAAAAGGAGAAGAGGTAGATTTATTTAATTAATCTCTTTATTGAAATAGTAAAAATAGAAGACCTGGGTTAATAGCCCGGGTCTTTTGTTTTATAAATGTAGCAAAAGCTTAATATTCCTGTATTATACAGTATATAATGGAATTTTAATTTTGTCAGAATAAACGTCAGGATATGAAAAACGCATTTTTTACGGGTATTTTTCTGGTATTTGCCCAACTTTATTCTTCACAGTCATTCGATAAACAGGCACATCGTGGAGGAAAATCACTTTACCCGGAAAATACAATTCCGGCCATGAAGAATGCCTTAAAAATGAATGTCACAACCCTTGAAATGGATTTGGCTATTACCAAAGACAAAAAGGTTATTCTTTCTCATGATGCTTTTCTGTCTCCTGAACTCATTACAAAGCCAGATGGAACTTATATCCCCAAAGACTCAGGTTTTTACTACAAAATTTATGAAATGCCTTACGCAAAGATCAAAACATTTGATGCAGGCTTAAAAAAATTGAATAACTATCCGGACCAAAAGAAAATGAAGGTTCAAAAACCTCTTTTTTCGGATGTTATAGATGCTTGTGAAACCTATGCCCGCGAATTGAAGAGGCCACTGCCTTTTTATAATATAGAAACAAAAACACGCCCTTTCTCTGACAATATTTTCCATCCGGAACCACAAGAATTTGTAGATCTGATGATGAAGATTATCGTAGAAAAGAAGATTCAGGACAGAGTGATTATCCAGTCTTTTGATCCAAGAACTCTTGAAATTATTCATAAAGAATATCCTAAGGTGATGACTGCTTTACTGGTAGAAAAAGTAGATGATAAAAAGCTGGCTCAGCAACAGGCTTATTTTAAAAATATTCCTGTAGAAAAGTTCAAAATGTATCCCAATCATCTGAGTGGAGTAGCCGGAGATATGAAGTTTCTAAGTTTTACTCCAACCATTTATAGTCCGGATCACACCCTTGTTACGCCCAAATTGGTGCAGGAATGCCACTTATTAGGGATGAAAGTAATCCCATGGACTGTGAATACCAAAGAAAGGCTGAAAGAATTAAAAGATATGGGAATAGACGGCGTTATCAGCGATGATCCGAGAATATTCGAATAAAACCTTTTTTCAATATAAATAGCCGGAAGAAAAACTTCCGGCTATTTTATGCATGCAGATTACTCTGCACTTAGGGTTAAAAAATTGGTCGTTGATTAGAATTTATAATTCAGTCCTAACTGAAATACTCTGTTGTTGTTTTCAGCTGCAGACATGCTCTTATCAATCTTTGTTAAGCTGTTTACATATCTTGCATTGATACCGATGTTGGAAGTGATGTCATATCCTAAACCAAGGCCTAAACCAAAGTTGAATTTGTTGATCATATCTTTGTCGATATCTGTAGAGTGAGAACTTGAAGTGGTAGTTGTAATACCTCCTGTAGTACTTGCTACAGTAGATTCTCCTTTATTTTTCCCGTTGATGAAATAACTGAACTCAGGTCCTGCTTCGATATAAAACTTATCAGTAGGTCTCATCTGAACCATTAGCGGAACTGAAATGTAATCCATTTTTACTCTGCTCTGTACCTTAGTTTTTACATTCGTTACACCATTGTCAGTTTCTGTAGAATACATTACATCTTTTGCACCCATTTGGTTATACAATACCTCTGGCTGGAAGCTGAATTGTTTTGAAATTGGAATATTAACGAATACACCCGCGTGGAAACCTAGTTGTTGAGTGTTGATTCCGAACTTTTGCTGACTGAAATAAGCTGAGTTTCCTCCTGCTTTGATCCCAAATCTAACGGGCTGAACATCTTTTTTTAGTGGTGATGCACTTACTGTTTTTGTTTCTGTCTTAGTCTCTGTTTCCTGAGCGAAAGCTAATGCACCAGCAGTTAATGCTAATCCTAAAAATAACTTCTTCATAATTTTATTTTTTAATTTTACTATTTGTGTCGAATGATTTCCCAATCAGACTCGAATTATTTTGCAAATTGCTTGCCAAACTTGAAAAATGCCTATTTATAAAGGTTTTCGAGTGGTTTCGCTAAAGGTTTTTTTTAATCATTTATCCCTTTTTAATGAATAAATGTATTGCCAATCTCTATATTTTTGAAAAGAGTTTAATGTTAAAAATGCTTTCTTGTTGATAATTAAAATGATGAAAATTTAAAATCAGAAATGAGTTTTTAAGAAAATTTATAAGCTATCTGGACTATTTTTATGAGTAGAAGTAAAAATACCGGACTTTAAAAAGCCCGGTATCCGTTTTGAAAATAATAAATATCGCTATTTAAACTTATAAGCAACGCCAATCTGAATGGCATTATTTCTTACTTTGTCACCCTCATTGTATTTGTAAACCTCAGTAAGGCCCGCAGTAAATCTGGCGGTCACACCAAAACTTTTAGTAAAGTAATATCCGGCACCAATTCCTAGTCCCAGATTAAAACGATTAAAAAGGCTTGTTGAAATATTCTGTGAAATATGATCTGTATGATCAACAGTAATTGAATTTCCGGTAGTTTCAATAGTCGTTAAATCTCCTTTTGTTCTTCCTCCAAGCAGATATCCAAATTCAGGACCTGCTTCCACATAAAGCTGAGGAAGGATATTATATTGAACCATCACAGGAAGAGAAAGATAATTTAAGGTTGTACTATAATCATAGTGTTGTGTTCTTCTGTAGTTCCCAGAGCTTGTTCTGTAGTTATAATCTGATTTTGATCCCAGCTGGCTGAAAAGAAGTTCGGGCTGGATGCTGAATTTTTCAGAAACCGGAATATTAGCGAATACTCCTGCATGAAAACCTACTTTCATTTTCTCATTGTTGTCATATTCATAACCGTCTCCTCTGGTAAGGGTAGACCCATTCAATCCGGCTTTAACACCAAAAGTAACAGGAGACGAAGATTTTGACTGATTTTTTTCTTGTGCATTTGCGAAAAGGCTACCCGCAACTGCAAGGACTGCAAAGAGTTTTTTCATGGATTTAAAAGTTTAATTTAATTTTTCTTCATTGTGACAAAATATCTGCCATAAAGGGGAGAAGTGATAAAAATCATGCTAAAAGCGAAAAAGTCAGGCCTAAATTAATAAACCTGACTTTTTCTATTGAAATCAAAATGTATCTAAATTATGAAACAAAATACTTTCCGGTATTCTGCAATGCACTTTAAATGCCAGCCAATTTGTTGAAGTTCTCGTTAAAAATTAATGGTAATAGTTAGTTTCAGTCTTGAAAATCAATTGAATGATCAACTGAATCAATACCTATTCATTGTAAAAACAGGAACTGTAAATTGGAAATTCCGGAATAAAGTACAATTAATATTCAGTACGCAAATTTCTTGCCAAAATATCAATAAAATATAAAAGCCGGATTAAATATAATCCGGCTCTGTATTGAATAGAAAATTTACTTAGAATTTATAAGCTAAACCTAACTGGAATACTCCGTTTCTGGCAGCATCACCGTTATTGTTTTTAGGAACATCAGATAATCCTGCAGTATATCTTAGATTCACTCCGATATTTTGCGTGAAATAATATCCTGCTCCAAGACCTAATCCGAAATCAAAAGTTTTCAAATTGTCTTTAACGTCTACAGAAGCACCATTACCTTTTCCTTTAGCACTGATAAGGAACCCGAACTGAGGACCTGCTTCTACATATAGATTAGGAATCAGGTTGTACTGTAACATCACTGGTACTGCGATATAATCCATATTCAGTTTTATATCACTGTTAGTCTTTGCTTTACCACCCATACCACTATATAATACTTCTGGTTGTACAGAGAAGTCCTGTGCTACTGGAATGTTTGCAAAGACGCCACCGTAGAATCCAGCTTTTGAATTCAAATCACTATTAGAAATAGTAGAGATATTAAGACCTGCTTTTACCCCAAATCTAACTGGAGAAGATGAAGCAGTAGAAGTTGAAGTCTTCTGAGCGAAAGTGAAAGTACCTGCTACTAGCGCAAGGCCTAAAAAAATCTTTTTCATAAGTTTATATTTTAATAGTTTTTAAGTTTTATTTAACATTTCATTAAGAATCAAACGGCGTGCCAAAGTCAAACTATGCTGTAAATCTACTATTTACGTATATTATGAAGAATAATTTCCCATTGAAACTAAAAAAGCCGGATTAAAATTAATCCGGCTCCACTTTAATTATAAAAATTTAACAAAAAAGGTGATCGTGCTTTAGAATTTGTAATGTACTCCTACCTGGAATACACTGTTTCTTACAGATCCCGGTCTGCCATATCCATAAAGATATCGCTGTTGTTTTGCATTCACAATATCAGATAGCCCTGTAGTATATCTTACATTCACACCAATGTTTTTGGTAATATTATACCCAGCTCCCAGTCCGATTCCGAAATCGAAACTCTTGGTTGCGTTTTTAAGTTGCAAACTTCCGACATCATCTTTTAGTTCTGCCCCCATAAGGAAATTAAATTGAGGTCCGGCTTCTACATAAAAATTAGGAAGTGCTTTATACTGAAACATTACAGGAACGGAAATGTATTCTAAATTAAGTTTTGCATTACCGTCTCCTTTTTGTTTTGCCCCCACAGCACTATATAATACTTCCGGCTGGATAGCGAAATCTTTTGCCACAGGAATATTTACAAATACACCACCATAGAATCCTGTTTTTGCTTTCATATCCATATGAGAAAGAGCGGATACATTCAGACCTGCTTTTAAACCGAATTTGATTTTGGAAGAAGATGTAGATGGAGTAGCTGCATCAGTGGAAGTGGAAGTGCTTTGAGCAAAAGCAAAAGTACCTGCGACAAGTGCCAGGCCTAAAAAAATCTTTTTCATAGATTAGTTTTATTTTACATTGTTTAACGCTGGGTAAGCAACAAACAATATGCCGTTAAACCCCATGAATAAAGACTTTATATGTTTTTAACGAATGAAAAAATCAACTATATGGGATATATTTATGGTGAATTATTAACTCCATCTTATTTTAACATAAAAAAAGACCAGATTAAAAAATTAATCTGATCTTTTCTATTGAATATAAAATTTGTTAGTGAATGTATAGCTTATTTAAATTTATAAGCTAATCCAACCTGGAATACATTGTTTCTGACAGCATCAGCACCGCTAGGTCTGTTTTTTGCAATATCTGTTAAACCTGCAACATATCTTGCTGTAAGTCCAAGGTTCGGAGTGAAGTAATACCCAGCACCAAGACCAATACCAAAATTGAATGTATTGAAATTGTCTTTGTAATTGTCTGAAGTAGTAGAATCTCCGTTGGATTCATTTTTCAATTTGTTTTTAGCACTTACCATGAAACCAAATTCTGGTCCTGCCTCTACATAAAGATTAGGGATTAAATTATACTGGAACATCACTGGTACTGCAATATAATCTAACTTCGTAGAAGCTGAATATTTTGTTCCAAATGAAGTGAAATCTGATTTATTACCATACTGAGAATATAATACCTCCGGCTGAACGCTGAATGATGCTGCCAATGGAATATTAGCAAATACTCCTGCGTTGAATCCTATTTTAGATTTCTGGTCATCAAGACCACTGTCTTTTGAAAGTGAAGATACGTTCATTCCCCCTTTTACCCCAAATGTTACTGGATTGGAAGATGTATTTCCTGTCTGTTGAGCGAATGCGAATGTTCCTGCAGTTAACGCTAATCCTAAAATTAACTTTTTCATAACTTTAATTTTTTTAATTTTACTCTTTCTTAATTTTAAATTTTACTACTGTTCAGCATTTTCAGTTGAACGCAGAGTATCTTTCAAATTGCTTGCCAAAAATATTTTTTATGATTAAAATCAATAAAAAAATCACTTAGTGTTTAAGTGATTTTTGAAATATGTAATTGACTTACAGTAAATTATGAATTTAAATAAACATTTGTTTAGAAGAAATCTAAATTGACAATTTTGTCAAAAATAGCTTTTAAAGGGAATATGTTTCTCAAAAAAAACGTTAAGCATCATTTAATTTTCTATAAAAAGATAAAGATTCAAGGATATTTTCCTGGCTGCATTGATGATCATACGTACAAGAACCTATTCCTGAAAGCAGAGAAAAGTTGATTTTACTGTCTGTATTCTTTTTATCATTTAATAATAGTGCTGTGATATCTTCATCTTTGAAATCGCTGATATCAAGGTATGGATAATATCTCTGGATATTTTCAATGATCATTTTTGCGTCTTCTTCAGAAATAAGATTTTCAAGCCAGGCAAGATGCGCTTCTGCAATCATTCCCATAGCAACTGCTTCACCATGAAGGATAGGATTTTGCTGTTGTAAGCACAAACTTTCCACAGCATGGCCTATTGTATGACCGAAGTTGAGTGTTTTTCTGATGTTCTGCTCATGGAAGTCCTGATCTACCACATTCTGCTTGATATTCATTGAAGTCTGAATATGTGGGGTTACCGTTTCCACTTCCAGCTTACGGATCTGAATCAGCTGATCCCAATGATTTTTATCAGCAATTAATCCGTGCTTCAGCATTTCAGCAAAGCCACTTCTTAATTCTTTAAAAGGTAATGTTTCTAAGAATTTTGGGAAAATAAAGATCTGTTCAGGAAAAGCAAAAGTTCCCACCATATTTTTAAAGTGCATCAGATCAATCCCTGTTTTTCCTCCTATGGAAGCATCACACATGGATAAAAGGGTAGTAGGAATGTTGATAAACTGTATCCCTCTTTTATAAGTAGATGCAACAAATCCGCCCATATCCGTAATTACACCGCCACCAAGATTGATAACCAATGCTTTTCTATCCGCCTGCATCTCCGTAAGAATTTCCCAAAGCTGATTGGCTGTCTGGATATTTTTCATTTCTTCTCCGGCTTCAATCTCTAAAATTTCAAAACCAAGATCAGTTTCCATATTTCCTAAAAGAACAGGAAGGCAGTATTCATGGGTATTTTCATCTACAAGAATGAAAATTTTACTGAAAGATTTTTCGTGAAGAAACTCGTTTAGCTGTGAAAAATTATCGTTTAATATTGTTATCATCTTCAAATTTATGTAAAGTTAAAATGTAAACTATAGTGCAAAGTTATGATTCTTAATTTTTAACTCGTAACTAAATTACTATCTTTGCAGAAATTTTTAGAATGAGCAGAGATAATAATAATTCAGACAGACCAAAGAGACCAAGAATTTCAACCAAGAAAAGTTCTGATGATTCTCGTGCTTCCAGATCTGGAAATTCTTCAGGATCAAAGCCTTTTAAGAAACCGTTCTCTAAAGATGGGGGAAGAAAAGGGGCAGAACATCAGGGATCCACTTCAAGATTTGAAAAGAAACCTTTCAAAAGAAATACAGACAGCTCCGAAGGTTCCAGCGATGAGATGGGATCAAAATCTGAAAGAAAACCATACATCACGAACAAAAGTGAGAGTTATGAGAAAAAATCTTTCGGAAAACCAAAGAGAGGAGGAAAGAGCTTTGATGCAAGAGATAAATATGAAAGAGGTAGTCTGAAATATGGCAGAAGACCCTCTAATGGAGATGAAAGAGAAGACAGAGCAAAATCTTTTGTACAAAAAAGAAGGTTAAACAAAATTGACAAAGATGTTCATAAAGACACGATTCGTCTCAATAAGTATATTGCCAATTCAGGGATCTGCAGCAGGAGAGAAGCTGATGAGCTTATTACTCAGGGACTTGTAGAAGTAAACGGAAAGGTAGTCAATGAAATGGGCTATCAGGTACAGAAAACCGACAGAGTAGTTTTTGACGGACAAAGTATTACTCCGGAAAAACCTGTTTATGTACTTTTGAATAAACCAAAAGGCTACATTTCTACAACGAAAGATGACAAAGCCAGAAAAACAGTAATGGATCTTGTAGCGAATGCTTCTCCTTACAGAGTTTTCCCGGTTGGAAGATTAGACCGTTCTACAACGGGTGTTATTTTATTGACGAATGACGGACACATGACTAAAAAATTAACGCATCCATCTTTTGATGCTAAAAAGATTTATCATGTAACGTTAGATAAAAAACTTACGGGTGAAGATTTACGTCTTATTGCAGAAGGAATCCGTCTTGATGAAGGTGTAGCAGTTGTTGACCAGATTTCGTACATTGAAGGAAAGCCTAAAAATGAGATCGGAATTGAGATTCATATCGGATGGAATCGTGTTATCAGAAGAATATTCCAAAGATTAGGATACGAAGTGGAAGCTTTAGACAGAGTGATGTTTGCAGGATTAACGAAGAAGAATATCAAGAGAGGACACTGGAGAATCCTTACAGAACTGGAAGTGAATAACCTTAAAATGCTTTAGAATAATGATGAATTATGAGTTATAAATGATGAATGACAGGTTCAGTTTGTAACTTATTTCATTCTTTTAAACAGTACATTTAAGTGTAAAGAATAAAAAAGCGCAGAATTGTTTTCTGCGCTTTTTGTTTTATATGGTGATGAAGCCTATCATTAAAGTATTTCTTAATTCATAGCTCATCATTTATAATTCATCATTATCCTAACACGGTTACTCCTTTTTCAATCATGTCGTAGATGGCATCTCTTGCATTGTCAGGTTTTACGTTTACAGCACGTGTTCCGTTGAAATGAAGGCAGGTTACATATCCGTTGGCCACAGCATCCTGAGCCGTGAATTTAACGCAGTAATCTAATGCTAATCCTACGATTTCAACCAATTGAATGTCGTGGTATTTCAAGAAGTCATCCAATCCGGTTTTCATAAAATGATTATTATCCTGGAATCCGCTATAGCTGTCTATTTCAATATTTTTACCTTTTTGTATAATGTGGGTTACTTTATCTCTGTTCAGATCTTTGTGAAATTCTGCTCCGAAAGTTCCCTGAATACAGTGATCCGGCCACATAAACTGTGGAACACCATTCAAAATAATACTTTCTCCTACCTTTCTGCCATTGCTGCTTGCAAAACTTTTATGACCTGCAGGATGCCAGTCCTGCGTCAAAACCACCTGATCATATTCATTTTCCTCCATCAGAAGATTGATATAAGGAATAATTTCGTTGGCTCCAGGGACTGCAAGTGCTCCGCCTTCACAAAAATCATTCTGTACATCGACTATTATTAATGCTTTTTTCATATTTTGATTTCTCGAATTTTTGATAAATTTAAAAAAACTAAACCACAAAAATTTGTCCAAAAAAGAATTATCGGACAAATCGGCAATGTAAATTTTCAATACTCCCGAAATGAGTGGTTTACAATTAAAATAATTGTATTTTCTTTGAAAAGTATGGCATTTTTGGGATATACACCAAATATCAATAACGTATCTTTGCAGGAAATAAGTATTTTTTATGTCATTTGAGTCTTTAGGATTATCACACAATATTATTCGTTCTGTTAACAAATTGGGGTATTTAAAACCATTTCCAATTCAGGAGCAGGCCGTTCCCGTAATTTTACAAGGGAAAGATCTGATGGGAATTGCACAGACAGGTTCTGGTAAAACAGCTTGTTTTGTGATGCCGATTTTAGAAAAACTACAGAATTCGGAAGTTAAAAAAGACCGTAATGTTCAGGTTTTAATATTGGTTCCTACCCGTGAACTGGCTATTCAGATTGATGAAGTATTCAGAGCTTTTACAGAAAATCTGAAAAGAGAAGTCCGAACAATGGCTGTTTATGGAGGAGTTTCTATCAATCCGCAAATGAAAGGAATGTTTGGGGTGGAAGTTCTGATTGCAACTCCGGGGCGTTTATTAGACTTAATTGATCATAATGCCCTGAGTATTTCAGGAATTAAACATCTGGTGATTGACGAGGCAGATAAAATGTTTCAGCTTGGCTTTGGTGAAGAGATGAATAAGCTTTTTGCAATGATGCCGGTAGCCAAACAAACCACTTTATTTTCAGCAACTTTAAATGATAAAGTTTCTGAGATGAAAGAACGTCTGTCCATTAATCCTACCATTATTGAAATTAAAAAAGAAGAAGTTGAGATAGATAATATCGAACAGCTGGCCTATCATGTTTCTCCGGAAAATAAAGGTCCTTTTTTAAGATATTTAATTAAGGAAAAGAAAGTTGAAAAAGCTCTTATTTTTGTCTCGTCCACAAGATCTGCAGACAATTTGGTAGAGAAGCTTAAAAAGAATAAAATTAAAGCTGTGGCGATTCATAGTCAAAAGTCACAGGGTGCCCGTAGAAATAATCTGGAAGAATTTAAAGTAAATGGAGCTCAGATTCTGGTGGCTACAGATCTGATTGGCCGTGGAATTCATATTGAATCTCTGCCATGTGTTATCAACTACGAATTACCGCGTTCTCCTTTAGATTATATCCACCGCATTGGTAGAACAGGGCGTGCCAACGAAAAAGGAACAGCAATTAGCATTCTAACGGATGACGAATTACAGCATTTCAGGGTGATTCAAAAGAAAATGGGAAGAAAAGTAACCCTGCAAAGAACAGAAGGTATTGATTTACACGGTTATTAATACTTGATTTAAATAAAAAAAAGGCTTCAGTTGATACACTTGAAGCCTTTTTTAGTGAAAAATTGGTACCACAAAAATCATTATCTGTACAATTAATGCTTTATTCACCTTAGATTCTTGAATTTTTGATAAATTTACATCCAGTGATATTTGAAAAATTGTCTGAAAAGAAAATGATCGGACAAATCGGCAATATTTAAAAATTAAAACCCTTGAACAATGAGTGATTTAGAGAAAAAAAAGTTTCCAATAGGACCGTTTGAAGCTCCTGAAAGCATCTGTGACACCACCTTGGATACTTATATCAAAGTGATTAAAGACTTTCCCGGCAGGCTAAAAAATCTCATTGAACATTTTACAGACGACGAATTGGATACTCCTTACAGAGAAGGTGGCTGGACGGTAAGACAGCTTGTGAACCATCTTTCAGACAGTCATATGAACAGTTTTATCCGTTTTAAACTGGCTCTTACGGAAGATAATCCTACAATAAAACCCTATGATGAAGCGAAATGGGCAGAACTGCAGGACAGTTTCCATATGCCTGTAAAGCCGGCCATGAGAATGTTGAAAGGAACACACCAAAGATGGGTGGTACTTCTTAAAAGCCTTACCAATAAACAGTTTGAAAGAACTTTTCATCATCCTGAACACAATAAAAATTATGATTTAAGAGAAAGCCTTGCTTTGTACGCCTGGCATTGTAATCATCATTTTGCTCATATTGAAAATCTGAAGAAAGAAAAAGGTTGGTAAGAAAGCGTCTTGATAATCCCATATACTACAACGAAATTGTAAAGAGAATTTCTTTGTTATCTGAAAACTCCATAGGAAAATGGGGGAGAATGAGCGTATGCCAAATGGTAAAGCATTGTGATCTAGTTCTTCAGGTAGCCCTGCAAAAAATTGAACTTCCCCGTATTAATGTGGTATTCCAGACAATAGGAATCATTACAAAAGTAGAAATGTATGTTTTCAATAATGGAATTCCCAGAAACATGCCTACTTTTCAAAAACTAATCGTTAATTTTGAGTGTGATTTTGATGTATCAAAAACCAATCTGCTGAAAACGCTGGAAGAATTCCGGGAAGCTTGTGAAAAAAACAGGCTGCCGGATCATCACAGACTATTCGGTAAAATGACTGAAAAAGACTGGACATTTTTAGAATATAAACATCTTGATCACCATCTAAAACAATTTAATGTATGAGTTTTTTTGATAAAATATTTGGTGGAAAAAGCGAAACCCCTGATCAAAAATCATTCTGGAAAAAGATAGAGTCTGAGGAAGACCTTACAAAGGCTATAGAAGACTCTTTTCAGAATAAAATTGCTATATTCAAGCATTCAACAAGCTGTTTCATCAGTAAGACAGTACTGAAAAACTTTGAAAAGGAAGTGGAAAGTTCAGATCAGCCGGTTCATGTTTATTATCTGGATCTTCTGGCTCACCGATCTGTTTCTAATAAAATAGCCGCAGATTTTGAGATCAGACACGAAAGCCCGCAGCTCATTGTAATTGAGAACGGAAAGTCCATAAACAATGCTTCACACCAGGATATTTCTTTAAGCCAGATTGTATCATGAAGAATATAAATAATTATTTAGCTAAAGTTTTAAATGTTCCGCTTCAAAACGTGAACACCTGCAGCCTGCACTATGAGGTAAAGAAAATTCCTAAAAACCAGTTTCTTCTTCAGTATGGCGAAATATGCCGTCATATATTCTTTGTAGAAAAAGGACTGATAAAAATGTATTCTATTGATAAAAACGGAAAAGAACATATTATACAGTTTGCCCCGGAAAGCTGGCTTATTTCTGACCGAAGCAGTCTTTATTTCAATGAAAAATCCATTTATTATATAGAAGCAGTGGAAGATTCAGAGGTTCTGTTTTTACATCCTGATTTCTTTAATAAATTGGTGGAACAATTCCCAAACAGTATTGAGAGAAGTGATTTTCTGCTGCAGAAACATATCAGAAGTCTTCAAAACAGGATCAATTCTTTATTGGGAGAGACGGCAGAAGAAAGATACATGAAATTTATTAAAATGTATCCGGATTTACTGTTGAGAGTTCCACAATGGATGATTGCTTCTTATCTGGGGATTACTCCTGAGAGTCTTAGCCGTGTAAGAAAAGAACTGGCAAGAAAAAACTTCGTTCCTGATAATAAATAAAGAGGGCTGGAAGATGGGAGAGGGAAGCTTGAAGCTCTGGTAAACACAAAAGAACTTGACAGTTATTATTCAAACACCCTTAATAAGAATCGGCATAATCTATTCTTAAAACCATAATAACTTCCATCTTCCAGTCTCCTTACTTTAAATAAATTTTTTTAGCAAGATTTCCGACCTGTCTGAGCTTTGCCTGTGTATTTTCCGACCAGGGAAGCCCTATACAAAGTCTCATACAGTTTCCAAACTGCTCCTGAAAAGTAAACATTCTTCCGGGAGCTATACTGATGTTTTGCTTGATGGCCAGATCATATAATTCTGTTGTCCGGATTTTTTTATCAAATTCTACCCATAATGATAATCCTCCCTGTGGACGACTGGTTTTGGTGCCTTCAGGGAATGATTCTGCAATAGTCTGAACATAATTCTGATAGTTGAACTGTAAGGTTCTGCGAAGCTGCTGAAGGTGTTTTTCGTACTTCCCGGATTTCAGAAAGTTGGCAACAGCTTCATTCACAATAGAAATAGAAGATGTGGAATGCAGGAGTTTTAATTTCATGATCTTATCTTTGTATTTCCCAGGAGCAATCCAGCCAACTCGATAGCCGGGAGCTAGTGTTTTTGAAATTGAACTGCAGTACAGTACATTTCCGTCTTTATCGAAAGATTTGCAGCATTTTGGACGGCTGGAACCAAAATAAAGGTCTCCATACACATCATCTTCTATCAGCGGAATATTGTTTTCCGACAATATTTTTACAATTTCTTTTTTATTTTCATCAGGCATACAGCTTCCCAGCGGAGAATTGAAGTTGGGAATCAACAGACACAGATCTATTTTGGGAATTACTTTTTTTAAGGCTTCAATTTCTATTCCGGTAGTAGGATGGGTGGGAAGTTCCAGTACTTTTAGGCCTAATCCGTTTGCCAGCTGTAAAATACCCGGATAACAGGGACTTTCAATAGCAACGGTGTCTCCTGGTTTTCCCAGAGCCATTAAGCAGAAAGAAAGAGCATTCATTCCGCCATTGGTGGTAATCAAATCATTTTCGCTCAGGTTTCCTCCCCATTGCAAAGAACGTATAGCAATCATTCTTCTGAGCTTCAGATTTCCCTGAAGTTCTTCATAGTCAGTACCTCCGTCTTTTAATTCTCTGGTGGCATTCACTATTTCTTTTTTCAGTTTTGCCTGAGGTAAAAGATCTCCGGACGGAATACCGATAGAGAAAAAAGTAAGGTCCTTTTTGCCCATATTTTCATACACTTTACTGATCAGCTCATCCGGTTCATCATTATTGGCAATCAATGACGGACGGCTTACTTCGGGTAAAGGAAGTTTTGCAGAGAGCAGCTGGCTTACAAAATATCCCGACTGTGGTTTTGATTCTATCAAAGATTGTGATTCCAGTTCAAGGAAAACACGTTTAGCGGTGTTCATACTCACCTGATGTTCCTGGCATAGCATTCTTACCGAAGGAAGCTTGTCGCCGCTCTTTAAAATGCCATTTCTGATCTGCCCTGCAATTCCGTCTGCAATTTCTGTGTATAAAAATTCTTTGCTCATATTTTCAAACTGTGCTCATGCAAATATACAAAACTGATACTGTGTTTATCAAATTATCCTTTCTAATTTTGAACCATCAATTAAAACCTTTCTTACAATGATGACAAATCAGATAACAAAAGATGAAAATATAAGCGGATGGATCAATGGCTTCATTGGTGTTGTATTATTTAGTGGAGGGCTGCCCGCTACCAAATTAGCGGTAATGGAAATGAGCCCAACTTTTGTAACAGTAGTTCGTGCAGCTGTTGCCGGAGTATTGGCTTTAATCGTATTATGGGTGGGCAAAGAAAAGCGACCGGTGAAGGAACAATTCGTTCCTTTGCTTCTGGTTTCCCTTGGCTGTGTGGTAGGATTTCCGCTTCTTTCTGCATTGGCTCTTCAGTATCTTACTTCGGCTCACTCCATTGTATTTCTGGGAATGCTGCCTTTGGCAACCGCTATATTTGGAGTTTTCCGTGGGGGTGAGAGGCCTCATCCTATATTTTGGTTTTTTTCAATTGTAGGAAGTCTTTTAGTGATTGGATATGCTGTTTCACAAGGAATATCAGCGTCACCAATTGGCGATATTCTGATGTTGTTGGCAGTTATTTTATGCGGTATGGGCTATGCTGAAGGCGCAAAATTATCCAAAACATTAGGTGGCTGGCAGGTGATTTCCTGGGCTTTGGTACTGGCATTGCCTGTGATGATTCCTTTATTCTTTATTTATTTTCCTGAGGATATTGGCCATGTTAGTTTCCAGGGATGGTTTGGATTGGGCTATATTTCTCTTTTCAGTATGTTTATTGGATTTATATTCTGGTATAAAGGATTGGCACAAGGAGGAATTGCTACTGTGGGACAGCTGCAGCTGCTTCAGCCTTTCTTTGGTCTGGCATTGGCTGCCTGGCTTCTTCATGAGCAGGTGAGTATGGGAATGCTGGGGGTAACGGTAGGCGTGATCTTATGTGTTGCAGGAACTAAGAAATTTGCGAAATAATTAAAATATATTAAGAATAATACCCCAATAATCCTTTGGGAACTCCTTATAGAAAGCCTGGTTTCATACAGAAACCGGGCTTTTGCTTTAATAATCAAAATGTTGCGATGAATATCGGACTTTTTTTAATTGCAAAAAAATGCATATAAAGCGGATTCTTTGATAAGTTTAGAGCAATAAGCTTGAAAGTGATTGGAATTAACAATTTATTTAACTTTATTTAACATTCTGATCAATAATTAAGGTGCGGTTTTTGCATGCAACTTACAATCGATTGCCAATACTATTTTTACTGAGACTAAGAGGATAGGAAGAAGAAAACAATTCCAAAAAAGGCTATTATGGTTATCGACGAAAACATTTTGATTTCAGCGGGAGCAGAAACGAGATATTATAACCCTTCAGAAATTATATTCTGTGAAGGGGATATTCCTAATTATTATTATCAGATTGTTAAAGGGGAAGTAAAACTCAACAATTACAATGAGGAAGGGAAAGAATTTATTCAGAACATTTTATCTGACGGGGAAAGCTGTGGAGAATCCATTCTATTTATAGAAAAACCTTATCCTATGAATGCAGAAACTATTACAGAATGTAGTGTTCTCAGACTTCATAAATCTTCTTTTTTTAATCTGTTGAATCAATCTCCGGAATTATATATGGAGGTAAACAGCTTTCTTTCAGAACGCCTTTATTATAAATTCATTATGATGCAGAGTCTCTCCTCACAAAACCCTTCCATACGCTTGAGAGGATTGATGGATTATCTTAAAAGTTCTCAAAAGGATCTGAGCCCTTATTCTTTTCTGGTTCCGCTAACAAGGCAGCAAATGGCAAGCCTTACAGGTCTTTGTGTGGAAACTGCTATAAGGACTATCAAACATATGGAAAGAGATAAAATTGTAAGAATTGAAAATCGTAAAATTTTGTATTAACTTAGGCATATTATTTGTAATTTTTTTCATTGAAAAACCTAGTAAAATATGAAAACAATAAGCTGCATGAATATTGATGAAAGCCTTCTGTACTCTTTTGGTGCAGAAAACAGGGATTATAAAAAACGGGAGTCGGTTTTTAGAGAAGAGGATCATGCGCTTTATTATTTTCAGATCAGCGAAGGAAAAGTAAAACTGAATAATTATAATGAAAACGGAAAAGAATTCATTCATAATATTCTTGGCAAAAAACAAAGCTTTGGAGAAGCCATGCTTTTCCTTAATCAGAATTATCCAATCAATGCCATATGTCTTGAGGATTCGCGGATTATAAGACTTCCCAAAAATAATTTCTTTGAAATGATCACGCAGAATCCTGATCTTTCTCTCGAAATGAATGCCTGCCTCTCCCAGGAAATTTTTTATAAATTGAAAATGATGCAGAGTCTGGCATCGCAAAACCCTATGCAGAGGCTGAAAGGCTTACTTGATTATCTTAAAAGCTATCACGATGAAGACTGTCATCAGTGTTACCATATTGCATTTACGCGGCAGCAGATTGCCAATCTTACGGGTCTGCGTGTAGAAACAGTGATCAGAAACTTAAAAAAGATGGAAAAAGAAGGAATGCTTTCTTTAAAAGATCGAAAAATTTTATATTAATATTCATTTTGATGACTCAGATCATAAAATAGTGAGTTATTCTGTCGTACATTTGACATTCATTCTTTCCATATAATTCTTAAGACCTTAGTAAAAGGCACGCAAAAAGCACTTTGCTTTTGTTATCGTTTAAAATTACCGATACCTAACTGTTGCCGTCTAATACTAGCTACGGGCTGTAATACGTATCACTAATATTAATATAAAAAAATCAGTTATGAACACTAGAAATTCAGGAAACTACGGACAATAAAGTCTCATTATTTGGAGTGAGACGTAATTCATAATTCTTTTTCCAGGATTGTTTCTTTAATCAAGTAAAAAGAGGTAATCCTTTAATAACAAACACCATTCACACCATGCCCAATAAAATATTAGAAACTAATAGTGCAGTTCCTGCCACCAAAAAAGGAACGGCAGATAAAGAAACAGTCAACAAGGATGAAATGAAAAATTCACCGCTTCATAAGTTCTTTGTAAGTGCCCTAAAGGATATTTATTTTGCTGAAAATGCCATTCTGGACGCATTGGAAAAAATGCAGGAAGCTGCTACTGCAGAGGAATTGAAAGATGCTTTTGAAGACCATCATCTTCAGACCCTAAAACATGTTGAACGACTGGAAAAAGTATTCCAGCTCATTGATGAAAAGCCTGAAAAGAAAGAATGTAAGGCTATCAAAGGGATTATTGAAGAAGGGGAAGAAGTTATCAAAGCTACAGAAGACGGTACTGCAACAAGAGATGTAGCATTAATTATTGCCGCACAGAAAGTAGAACATTACGAAATTGCCACTTATGGCGGATTGGCTCAGCTAGCTATAACCATGGGACATGATAAAGCTGCGGATCTTCTTGAAAGAACCCTTCAGGAAGAAGAAGACACTGATTCTTATCTTACAGATATTGCAGAAACATCCATCAACTTTGATGCAGAACAAGAAGACTAAACTATACAATAAGCCATGTAGCTTTATGGCTTATTTAATCATGAAATCAAAATATATGGACTGTCAGAAAATTATAAAAACACTGAGACACAAAGATTTTGTAAAAGTGTCCCATACAGGAAAGTGCTTCGAGGACGGAGCCGCAATTTATGCAAAAGAGATCAGAGAAAATATCTTCCTGCTATTTATCATTCTGAAAGATATTGATATTGAAAATATACAGGCGTTAATTGCTCATTTCGACTGTTTCGGCAGTATCGGATTAAAAGAACCGGAACAGATCATGTTTTATTTATCCATAAAAGATAAAAATGACCTTCATTATTTTGAACAATATTTGAAAGTTTCCAATAACTAATACCATTTTTTGACTATGACATTTGAAAACGACACTTTGCAACATTCCGAATTGAATAACAAAAATAATGCAATAGAAAATGAGTCATTATTTCCGTCTATTATGAATTCTTACGGAGTAACAGCTTTTCTGATTAAGTCTTTAGAAAAGATTAAAAACAATGCTACCTGTGAAGTTCTGAAAGGAGTTATAGATACTTATCTCGAAGAATATATCCTCAATATCCAGGAGTTTCATTCTAACAACACAACGAAAACTACAGATATGGATGCTGAAATAAGATTTGAATCACCTGCATTTACCTTGTATGCTAAAACAGCTTATTATAAAGTCCTGAAGGAGGAAGAATATATCAACAGGCTTCTTGAAATTCTGGGAAATAAGACAGAGTAATTTCTGCGCCCCATTATTTAACTGCTTTTGAAAGAAAATACACCAACTACAAAAAGATTATGAATATGAACACCAACGAACACAACAAGAAAGCAGAACAACTGGATGTACACAGTACTTCTAACGAAAATGAAAAACTGACTACCAATCAGGGTTTAAAGATCAATAACAATCAGGATTCTTTAAAAGCCGGAGAGCGTGGCCCTTCATTGCTGGAAGATTTTATTCTGAGAGAAAAGATTACCCATTTTGATCATGAAAGAATTCCTGAAAGGGTAGTTCATGCACGGGGATCCGGTGCTCATGGCGTTTTCAAACTTAACAAAAGTCTTGCAGCATACACCAAAGCAAAATTTTTAACAGAACTGGGAAAAGAAACTCCGGTATTTGTAAGATTCTCAACCGTTGCAGGAAGTAAAGGAAGTACCGATCTTGCGAGAGATGCCCGTGGATTTGCTGTGAAATTTTATACAGAAGAAGGAAATTATGATCTTGTAGCCAATAATATTCCTGTATTTTTTATTCAGGATGCCATCAAATTTCCGGATCTGATACATGCTGTAAAGCCGGAACCGGATAATGAAATTCCGCAGGCCGCATCTGCTCATGATACATTTTGGGATTTTATTTCACTGATGCCCGAAAGTATGCATATGATTATGTGGGTAATGAGTGACAGAGCCATCCCGAGAAGTTTGAGAATGATGGAAGGATTTGGGGTACATTCTTTCAAATTTATCAATGAAGAAGGAAAAGTTCATTTTGTAAAATTCCATTTCAAACCCAGATTAGGAGTTCATTCCGTAGCCTGGAATGAAGCACAGATGATTTCCGGAGTAGATTCTGATTTTCATAAAAGAGACCTTTGGGAAGCTATTGAAAATGGGGATTATCCAGAATGGGATTTCGGAGTACAGTTGATTCCTGAAGAAGATGAACACAAATTTGATTTTGACCTTCTTGACCCTACAAAACTGGTTCCCGAAGAAGAAGTTCCGGTAGAGATTGTAGGAACTTTGACATTAAACAGAAATCCGGATAATTTCTTTGCAGAAACTGAGCAGGTTGCCTTTCACCCGGGACATATCATTCCAGGGATTGATTTCACCAATGATCCGTTGCTGCAGGGAAGATTATTTTCCTATACCGATACTCAACTCTCAAGACTGGGATCTCCCAATTTCCATGAAATACCAATCAACAGATCCATCAACACCGTTCATAACAACCAAAGAGATGGTCATATGAGACAGCAGATCGTTAAAGGAAAAAGCAGCTATGAGCCCAATTCCATAGGTGGCGGATGTCCTTTTCAGGCCATGATGTCTGAAGGCGGCTTTACCTCTCAGCAGGAAAGGGTTTCCGGAGAGAAAATAAGAGAAAGAAGTAAAAGTTTTGTAGATCATTATTCACAGGCTAAACTATTTTACAACAGTCAGTCAACACCGGAGAAGACGCACCTTCAAAATGCATTGATTTTTGAATTGTCAAAAGTCACCCGTCCTGAGATCAGAGAAAGACTGGTAGGTCAGCTTGCCTATATTGATACAGATCTTGCCGGAAAAGTAGCAGAAAAGTTAGGAGTGGAAGTTAAAAAACTGGAATGGCCCAATCAAAGTCTGCCAGCGGATAGTAATATCATAGACCTTCAAAGCGAAGAAAAAGAGCCTCGTACAAAAACTTCTGATGCTTTAAGCATGAAGAATACCATTAAAAATACCATTAAAACCCGGAAAATAGGTTTTATTCTGGCGAATGGCGCCGATGGCAAAATCGTCAATGATCTTAAAACAAAACTCGAAGCAGAAGGTGCCAGAGTAGAACTGATTGCAACAAGTGTAGCTCCTGTAAAATTGAATGACGGTTCAGAACTGACTCCCAAACATTCTCTTAACAGTACGGTAAGTGTCTGTTTTGATGCTCTTGTCATCTGTCCGGGAGAAGATTCCGTAAAAGAACTGATGATGGCTGAAAACAAACATCTGGTTCTGCATTTTATCAATGAAGCATATAAACACTGTAAAGCAATTTACTTTGGAAAGGATACAGAGGTACTTTATCATAATTCCAATGTATCAGCGAAACAGCATGAGGATCCTGCAATCATTACATGGGAGGACGGAGATCCAACAGATAAATTCATCAAGGCTATTGCTCAGCACAGAGTCTGGGATCTTGAAAAGGAGAGAAACGCATAATCATAAAACACCCTTCACACCCATCATTTTAAATATTTTAATATGAAAGCAAAGCTGCTGTCTATTCATTCAGCAGCTTTTTATAGCCTTTTTTTAACCTCACAAAAAATATTATTATGGATTTTCAAAAAAATCTTCTTGAATATATAAGCCAATCCCTGATGACCATCGATGAGAGCATTTCTATTGCAGAAAGTGTTACTTCAGGATGTTTGCAGCTGGCTTTCTCACAGATGCCTAATGCTTCTATGTTCTACAAAGGAGGAATGACAACCTATTCTTTGTCAGAAAAAGTAAAATTACTAAAAGTGGACAGACAGGAAGCCGAAGAATGTGATTGCGTATCCGAAAATATTGCCGAAACAATGGCATTAAATGTTGCAAAATTGTACGACTCCGACTGGTCTATCGCTACAACGGGCTATTGTACGCCAATCAGGAATTCCGGCTATAAAATTTTTGCCTATTTCTCATTCTCTTATAAAGGTGAGATTGTTCTGACTAAAAAACTGGAATTACATCCGAAAACACAAGCCCTGAATGCCCAGCTGTATTACACAGAATTTATTTTGGGATGTTTTAAAAGTGAACTTAACAGGCTTTTAATCTTAAAATAAATCTATGGAACGCAAGAATCAATATGCCCTTATTACAGGGGCTACCAGTGGTATAGGTTATGAACTGGCAAAACTGTTTGCAAAGAACGGTTATGACCTTGTGATTGTGGCCAGAGATCATGAAGAACTGAAAAGAAAAGCCGGTGAATTCAAAAATTACGGAGTGAATGTGATCAGCATCTCCAAAAATTTATTCTTACAGGAAGAGGTCTATTCTCTTTATTCCGAATTAAAAATGAATGGAATAAGCCCTGAAATATTGGTGAATGATGCCGGACAAGGAGTGTATGGGAAATTTCAGGATACGGATATTCACAAGGAAGTAGACATTGTCCAGTTAAATATCATTTCAGTCATCATATTGACCAAACTGTTTTTAAAGGACCGTCTGCCCAAGGGATCAGGGAAAATTTTAAATCTGGCCTCTGTTGCCAGTAAAGCTCCTGGTCCGTGGCATTCGGTATATCATGGTACTAAAGCATTTATATTATCATGGTCTGAAGCCATTCGTGAAGAGCTGAAAGATTCAGGAATTACAGTAACGGCTCTATTGCCAGGTCCTACAGACACGGATTTCTTCAATAAAGCAGATATGAACAGAAGTAAAATACTGGAAGACAGAGATAATCTGGCTTCACCAGAAGAGGTGGCTGCTGATGGTTATCATGCCCTGATGAGCGGTGATGATAAAATAATATCAGGGTTAAAAAACAAACTTTCCGTAGCAATGGCCAATATAGCCAGTGATAGCATGGCAGCTCATAGAATGTCTGAAATGCAGAAACCCTCAGCAGAAGAATAAAAAGATTGGTATGACAGGAAAATTAGAAAATAAATCTGTTTTAATTACCGGAGCAGACAGCGGTATAGGAAAGGCTGTAGCTCTTCTTTTTGCCCTGGAAGGTGCTGATATTGCTATTATATACCATTCAAGTGACAACGATGCCGGAAAAACAAAGGCGGAAATTGAAAAACTGAATAAAAAATGTATCATTTTCAAGGGAGATATCAATGATTATGAATTCTGTGAAGAAACGGTAAAAGAAGTTATTTCATCATTCGGAAAAATTGATATTCTCATTAATAATGCTGGTGTTCAGTTTCCGGCAGAAAGCATTGAACAACTTGAAGAAAAAAACATCAGACAGACTTTTGATTCCAATATCGTAGGAATGATTTTGTTAACGAAAGTAGTATTTCCATATCTGAAAGAAGGTGGAAGTATTATCAACACTACCTCGGTTTCAGCGTATCAGGGGCATGCTGAACTCCTTGATTATTCTGCAACCAAAGGAGCTATTGTTTCCTTCACGCGCTCGTTGGCACTTCAGGCTAAACCAAAAGGAATCCGTGTGAATGCCGTTGCTCCGGGACCTGTGGCTACACCGCTTACCGAAGAAACTTTTGATCAAGAGAAAGAAAATCCCCAAAAACCTCCTCTGGAGAGAAATGCCACACCGGAAGAAATTGCTTTTAGCTTTTTGTTTCTGGCCAGTAAAGATGCTTCACAGATTACAGGCCAGGTACTACATCCCAATGGAGGGCTGATTGTAAACGGTTAACATTAAATAGTTAAAATATGAAATCTACAGCACTTATTTTAGGCGTTATCAATCTATTTGCTTTTGCATAGTGCAGATGTAATATTGACGAAGATGAAAATAGAAAAAGAGACCAAAAAAAATCATTCCAATACCGATAAAACAGGGCTTCCTGAAAGTGATATATTGAGTGTCAGATAAGTTTAACATTAAAATATTTGGTTATGTACAGAGACGGAGCAAGAAAAAGCATATGGCAGGAAGAGGTCAGAAAATTTTCTACAGAAACTGATCTCAATTCATTATTTGATGTTGCCATAGTAGGCGGCGGAATTACCGGAGTTTCAACAGCAGTGAAGCTCCAGGAATCCGGAAAAAGATGTATTATCCTGGAAGCTGTGAATATTGGATTCGGAACAACCGGAGGTACAACTGCTCATTTAAATGATTTTTTTGATACAACTTTTAATCAGGTTATCCGTGATTTTGGACTGGATCATGCTAAACTGTATGCACAGTCCGGAACTGATGCCATCAGCATTATTGAAGATAATATTCAGAAATATCAGATCAGCTGTGATTTCACAAGGAAGTCAGCTTACCTTTTTGCTTTGGACGAAAAACAGGAAGAACGGTTAAAAGATATTGCAGAAGGAGCAGCTAAGGTAGGTCATGAAATGAATTATGTAAATGAGATTCCTTTTCCTATACCATTTAAAGAAGCGGTGCTTATTCCGGGGCAAGGGCATTTTCATCCTGTAAAATATATTAAAGGACTTTGCGAAGCCTTTATAAAACGGGGAGGTTCTATTCTGGAAAATTGTCTTGTTAAAGAACATGATGAGCAGAAAGACTATGTTATTTTAAAAACTTCTCAGGGAGAAATAAAAGCCAAGCATGTAGTGTATGCCACTCATATTCCGCCTGGAGTGAATCTGCTTCATTTTACGAATGCGCCTTACAGAAGCTATGCTATGGCATTTACTATGAAAAATGATAAATATCCGTGGGAACTTGGCTATGATCTCTGTGAACCTTATCATTATTATCGTATTCAGAATATTGATGGTGAAAATCTATTGATTGCTGGGGGCGAAGATCACAAAACTGGGCATGCAGACGATACCGGAGAATGTTTTTCAATTCTTGAAAATTATGTCAGAAAATACTTTGATGTGGAAACTGTATTTTACAGCTGGTCCAGCCAATATTATGAACCTATAGATGGACTTCCGTACATTGGAAAACTTCCCGGAAGTAAGGAACGAATTTTTACAGCTACCGGTTTCAGAGGAAATGGAATGATATTCGGGACCCTTTCTTCACAGATCCTGCATGATCTGATTAGTACCGGAAAAAGTAAATACGGAGAACTATTCAATCCTTCAAGAATAAAACCTATTGCAGGATTTTCAGATTTTGTGAAAGAAACTGCAACCATTGCATTTGATTTTATAAAAGATAAAATTTTAACTGAGAAAATTGATTCCTTCTCAGAAGTCGGAGAAGGAGAGGCAAAAGTCATTAAGTATGAATCCGAATCTTACGCCCTTTATAAAGAAAATGACGGCACACTGCACCTTCTCAGAAGTACCTGTCCGCATGCCGGATGTGAAGTCCGGTGGAACAGTGCAGAGCTGAGCTGGGACTGCCCATGCCATGGATCCAGGTTCAATGTCAATGGGAAAATCCTTACCGGACCCACCACAAAGAATCTGCAGAAAGTATTTCCTTATCAAAAACGTGATTCATAAACCTTAAACTTTAAACCTTGAACTTTAAACCTTGAACCTTAAACATTTAAATTAAAAGTTATGTCACGCACCAGTTTCCTGTATCGCAACAGCTTAAGTATTGTTCTGATTACTCTGATGATTATATTTCTTGCAGGGCAGTTTTTTATGGGTTGGAGAACTGAAAACAAAGAACTTATTGAAAACGGCAAATCTGCGTTAAAGATTACTGAATACATTCATAGCGGTCATTTTATCCAGGCTACCTTTGAAAACTGGGAGAGCGAATTTCTTCAGATGATGCTCTATGTTTTACTAACGATTTCTCTGCGGCAAAAAGGCTCCAGTGAATCAAAATCTATGACAGAAGAGGAAGATGTTGACAAAGAACCTGTTGCACATCCCAAAGCGCCATGGCCAGTTAAAAAAGGCGGCATATGGCTGAAACTCTACAAACACTCTTTATCACTTGCTTTTGCAATTCTCTTCCTGGCAAGCTTTATTTTGCATTTCTATGGAAGCTTAACGGATTTTAATGATGAACAGATGATGAAAAGTAAACCTTCCGTTACAGCAATGCAGTATATTTCAGAATCAAGGTTCTGGTTTGAATCTTTTCAGAACTGGCAGAGTGAATTTCTGGCGGTAGCTTCCTTGGTTCTTTTATCGATCTGGCTTCGTGAAAAAGGCTCTCCCGAATCAAAACCTGTTGATATGCCTCATGACGAAACCCCTTAATTCTTATTCACCTTTGGCTTGGTCTGCATGATGGCAAAATAGGATGACGTGAATGCTGATAGACTTTGGTAACCCACTTTATAAGCTACTTCACTCAAAGTGTATTGTCTGGTATCGATTAGTTCAATACTTTTTAAAATCCTTGTCAGCTGAAGATATTTCTGTAAGGTAATTCCTGTTTCGTTTTTAAAAATTCTCTGCAGGCTTCGCACAGACATTTGTGCTTTTTCAGCCAAGGCATCAATATCCAGATTATATTTAAAATGAGAATTGATCTCATTACACACCGGGATCAGTCTTACATCAGTAGGTACAGGAATTTCCAGACCGCTGCTTTCCTTACAGAAGTTGGGAAGGCTCTTTAAAATGGCTTTAAAAAAAATGTCCTGTTCTTCATTATCTTCCAATAATTGATTCCATTTTGAGGCATACAAAAGCATTTCCTTTAAAACAGGCAGAACAGCAAATACCTGAACATGCTGGTAAAATTCTTCTTCAAAAACCGATTTGAACAGGAATACCATCAGATTGACTGTTTGGGCTTCCGAGGTTATTTTGTGAGCTTTTTCTGAAGGAATCCAGATGACATGATGTTGTGGGACAAGATAAATTTTCCGGTCAATATGGAAATACTGATAGCCTTCCTCTACAAAAGTAAGCTGGGCACGGTTGTGCATATGCTCATAATCGTCATGCTTCCAGCCTTTTTCGCACCATACATAAGCTTCTTTGTTGATGGAATCTACAAACTGGTTTTCCGTTTTTTCAATCAGTCCACATTTCATGTTGTCGTTTTGTATGTGTATTTTGGCAAATTTAATAAAAACGACAGTAGTAATTTTGTACTATCAAATAATTAATCCAACATATAATCTATATCTTATTCAGAATGAAAAAACTATGTCTTTTTTTTATTTTAATTTTATTATCTAATACCACCAACATTATGGCACAAAATAAAGCTAAAATATTAGTTCTCATCCATTCAGATAACGGAGGAACTTACAACCTGGCTAAAGAAATAGCCAAAGGAATTGAAAGTGAAAACATTGCAGTTCCTTATATTAAATTGGTCAAAACTTCAGAAAATCCCAACCTGAAGAATATACCAGTGGCAACAGTAGATGAACTTACAAATTATGATGGAATTGCCTTTGGATCACCGGTTTATTTCGGGAACATCAGTACAGGAATGAGCGAATTCTTATCAAAAACTGTTCAGTTGTGGACCAGCCATGCTTTGGAAGGAATTCCGGCTACCGTCTTCATGTCTGCGGGAAGTGGAGCAGGAAAAGAACTGGCACTTCAGGCATTCTGGAACAGTCTTGCTGTGCACGGAATGGTATTGGTGTCTAATGGAATCCGCGGAACAGAAGAATTGAATAAAGCGATTCCACAGGGGAATACAGTACTGGGAGTTACGAGCATGGCTTCTTTAAAAGATGTGGAAAGGCCTACGAAAGGAGAACGAAATATTGCCGAACTTCAGGGAAGAAATTTTGCAAAAGTAGTATGGGCACTAAAGGATACGCATCCTAAAAAAACAGTAGCTGCTGTTGAAAATCACCAGAATTTCAGTGAAATACTGAAGAAAAAAAATATTACCCTTCCTCAGGTTCCTAAACCGGCAGGGAATTATCAGCCGTTTGTGCGTTCCGGAAATCTGGTATTTATCAATCAGGTTGCTTTGAAAGACGGCAAAATTTTCAATCCCGGAAAGTTAGGAGTGGAAGTTAATGAACAGCAGGTAAAAGAGGCAACAAAAGTAACGATGCTGAATGTTATTTCTGTATTGAATGAAGCGGTAGGAGGAGATTTAAGCAGAGTGAAGCAGTGTGTACAACTTACAGGAATTTTCAATACCAAAGATGATTATACAAAACATGCAGATCTGATGAACGTTGCTTCTGATCTGGCGGTTGAAGTTTTCGGAGAAAAAGGAAAACATGCCAGAGCTACTTTGGGAGCTTCATCTATTCCTGTGGGCTCTTCCGTAGAAATTCAGGCGGTTTTTGAAGTAGAGTAGTTTAAAGTTTATGATCTAAAACATATCCGATCCAACAGATTACGCAGAGTTTCTAATGCTCTGCGTAATCTGTTTAAAATTTAGAAATAACCTCAGCAATCAAAGGGATACTTTGTGCCAGCTGTTCCTCAGAAAGTGCTCCATAGCTTAATCTAAATCCATTTACATGATTTTGGCTGTATTGTTTCGGATGGATAATCTTAATATTTTTATCCAGTAATAATTGAGTTACCATATCCCAATCCAGTTGTTTTTTAGGAACAATCCAAAAGGCGAGACCACCTTCAGGCAAAGTAAAATCTGCAATATCGATCATACATTTTTTTAACAGCTCAAAAACAAAATCTCTTTTATTTTTATAATGAACGGTTGCTTTTCTGATATGCTTTTTCACAGCTCCTTCTTTGATCAGCTGAAGAACAGCCTGTTCCATGATGACATCTCCATGAACATCAATAATCTTTCTCAGATCACCAATTTTTTTCAGCAATTCCTGGTTTTTAGTGACCAGATAACCAATTCTCAAAGCTGGTGCCACCACTTTGCTCAATGTTCCGATATACACATAATTGTGAAGTTCCGGAAAACTCGAAATGGGCAGAATAGGGCGATATCCAAAATGAAATTCATTATCATAATCATCTTCAATAATCGTTACATTATATTGGTTTGATAATTCAATCAATCTCAATCTTCTTGACAGGCTCAGCGTAACCGTCGTAGGATATTGTCTGTGAGGAGTAATGTATATGGCTTTGACATTCTGATGCTCTGTCAAAAGTCTCTCAATAGCTTCTATATTGATTCCTTCTCTATCCACAGGCACACGCAAAAGCTGAGCTCCGGCATATTGAAAAGCTTGCCATGCAGGCTGATATCCGGGATCTTCTACAATAACCTGGTCTCCGGAAGTTAAAAGAGTCTGAGCGGTAAGAAACATTCCCATCTGGCTGCCACGGGTAATAGAAATTTCATTTTCATGAATATGCATTCCGCGCTGATGATTAAGCATCTGGGAGATCATTTTCCTGAACTCTATATCGCCATGTTCATCTCCATAACCCATCATTTGCCATTTGGCTTTGATACTGAAGATTTGCCTGTAAGCTCGTGCCAGTTCATTGACAGGCGCAATTTTACTATCAGGATGACCATCATCAAAATTGATCAGAACTCCGTTAGGCATTGTCCGTTGATTTTGAGAATCATGCATTGCATCTGCATTTTTTCCATGTAACAGAGGAAGCTTTTCTGATACAAAAATACCTTTCCTTTCTCTTGAAATTACCCATTCTTCATTAATCAGGACCTGGTAGGCTTCCACCACAGTATTTCGGTTAATTTTTAAGGTTTGGGCAAGATTTCTGCTTCCGGGCAGTGCATCTCCTGCTTTTAATCTTCCTGAGCGGATATCCGTGATAATAGTATCTGCAATCTGTAGATAAACGGCTTTATCAAGATTTTTATCAATTTCTAATTCTAATTTCCAAGGACGTAACATCTGGACTATCTATTTATGTGAAAACTGAATCATTTAAACAGTCCAAATATAGAATAATTTTGTCATGCAATAAAGCACAAAACCATAATAATTTTAAAATCATGGACAAGAAACAATTCAGTTCTAAAGATTTCCACGAAACTTTTGCAAGACCAAAGTATGTAAAACCAAGCCATTTAATTCATAAAAATGTAGAGAATGCGGGGGAACACAACCAGTTTTCAACTGAGAGAAAGCATCCGGTTTTCTTTGTTGATCTTCCGAGTAAAAATGTAAGCATGACCATTGGAGGATTAACTCCCGGACAGCAAACGAACAGACACCGTCATACTTATGAAACGGTATTATTTGTAATCGAAGGAAAAGGCTGGACAGAAGTAGAGGATGAAAGAGTACACTGGGAAGCTGGAGATGCCGTTTATATTCCTTCATGGGCCTGGCATAAACACCAAAATTTAAGTGATACGGAACCTGCCAAATATATTGCCTGCGAAAACGCTCCTCAACTGCAAAACTTAGGAGTGGCTTTGAGAGAAGAAGAAGGCAGAGACCTTTAGGATCTGAGAGGTAAACCATTGAGAAACTGTTTTCGTTACTTTTATTGATACTGGATATGATTTTCCTTTTCAAAGGAAAGCTCAATTGAATATTCTTAACAACTTACTATTTTCTTAATGGTTTAAAATAATCTTAAACATTTAAACCAAAAAACATGAAAAATGTGCCATTTAAAGGGATTATTGCCTATCCCATAACACCTTTTGATGAAAATGAAAAAGTAGATATTCCTCTTTTCAAACATTTGGTAGAAAGGCTGATCACTTCCGGAAGTCATGGTATTGCTCCATTGGGAAGTACAGGGGTAATGCCATACCTGTCTGATGAAGAAAAGGAAGAGGTTACAGAAGCTACCTTACAACAGGTAAAGGGAAGAATTCCAACACTGGTAGGGGTTTCCAATCTTACCACAGAGAAAACGATCCACCATGCTCAATTTGCAGAGAAAGCAGGGGCTGATGCCGTGATGATCATTCCGATGAGCTACTGGAAGCTTACGGATGATGAGATTGTTGCCCATTATGATGCCGTTGCCCGTAAAATTTCTATCCCGATTATGGCTTATAATAATCCGGCAACAAGCGGAGTAGATATGTCACCAATCCTGTTGAAAAGGCTGCTTGAAATTCCTAACGTAACCATGATCAAAGAAAGTACGGGAGATATTCAAAGAATGCATCATCTGAGAAGAGAACTGGGAGAAGAGGTTGCTTTCTATAATGGTTCCAATCCTTTGGCTCTGGCCGCATTTTCTGCAGGAGCAAGAGGCTGGTGTACGGCTGCACCCAATCTTATTCCTGAACTTAATATCAGCCTTTACAATGCTGTTGAAGAAGGAAATCTTGAAAAAGCAAAAACAATTTTCTATCAGCAGTTTGACCTTTTAAAATTTATTGTCAATAAAGGATTACCAAGAGCGGTGAAGTCAGGTCTGAATATTCTGGGTGAAGATGGCGGGAACTTGAGAAGTCCTTTAAAACCTTTACATGAAAAAGAAACAGAAGAATTAAAAAATATTATTAAAACCCTTATTAATTAATACAATCTTATGAAAAAATCCATTTTTTATCATGCAGGATGTCCTGTATGTATCAGCGCAGAACATGATATTATCAGCCTTATAGGGTTGGAAAATGTTGAAATTATCCATTTGGGTAATGACAAAAACAAAATTGAAGACGCAGAAAAAGCAGGCGTGATGTCTGTACCCGCTTTAGTAACACCAAACGGGAACGTCCTTCATATTAATTTTGGAGCATCTATAGAAGATGTGAAAAATTAGCATTATTAATCTTGTATAAACGGCTCAATTTCTTGAGCCGTTTTTTTTCTTATTAGAGAATTTACTGCTTATTCAGAATTTTCTAAATCGTTGCATTTCCTTCTACACCGTCAGAATTATTGGTTTTATGACCTGTGATTGCAGCCGCTACAAAACTAAACAGGCTTACCAGTTTTCCCGCTTTGGTATCCCAGTAATAGGTTTCTCTAGGTTCTACACGAATAATGGTTACATTGGGATCATCTTTTCCGTCAAACCATGCTTTAGCCAGAGGAGACCATTTATCTTCAATAGTGGCTTTGTCCTTATAAACAGACGCTTCTCCGTACACAGAAAGATATTGGGAATCACTGTTATTCATAAAAAACAGTTGAACTCTCCGGTCTTCTTTAATTTCAAAATTTTTATTGCTGGTACCACTGCTGATAAACCAAAGGTTTCCGCTGTCATCCGTTTCCTGTAAGCTCATGGGTCTTGAATTAACCGGAACGGTTTCCAGTTCTGTACAAAACATACATATTCTGGCTTTTTCCGAAAGTTCTTTGATTTTTTTGATCGCTTCGAGATGGGTAAGATTTTGTGTTGACATGATATAATATTTTAGTGATTGGTATTCATTAAAATATTCAAATACCTGACCAAAAAGGAATAAAGTGTGGTACCTTCCGTTGATTTCTTTTCAATAAATATGTTTTACGTACATTTGATGGATGCAGATTTCGCCTCCTAAACATTTAGCGCTTTATATCAGGCATTATATCTTTCTGGAAAATCCCGAAAGCGATATAAGGCACCTAAGGCTCTTTACTGATGGGAGTTCCGGACTTATTCTATCCGGGGATATGAATCTGTATTCCGGTATTTCAGAAGACCATATGCCACTTTCCTTTTTTTACGGAGCTTTAAACGGATACAAAGACTTTTCTTCAAAAGGGAGATTTTCTCTGATTGCTGTTGTATTCCAGCCTTATTTTCTGAATATTCTTTTAAAAACTTCTGCTAAGGAAATCAGTAATCAGATTGTTTCTGTGGAAGACGTATTGAAAAATAAGCTGGAAGTATTTCAGGAAAAACTGTTTAATAAGACAAACCCTTTAGCTGTTATTCATGATCTGAATACATTTTTTACTGATTTTTTATCAGAAAGCATGCATGCTGAACATCATATGATAGCTGCAACACAGCAATATATTCTTCAGAATAAAGGCTCTGTATCCTCCAAAAATTTACAAAGTTTCACTGGGTATTCTGAACGGCATCTGGAAAGAAAGTTTGAATATCATATGGGAATATCTCCAAAAAAATATGGAAATATTATCCGTCTTCATTACTTTTTAAGCCTTATGAATAAAGGATTTGATCATGAAAATATGACGATGCTTTCATATGAAGCGGGATATTCCGACCAGTCACATCTTATCAGAGAATTTAAAAATAATATCGGGCTTACTCCCAAGCAGTATCTGAATACAGAAAATAAGATGGCTGTTAATTTCATTGAGCTGTAAACCGGACATGTCGGTTTTATACAATTTTTCAGCGGCGGATCTATCTAGTTTTGCTTAAAAAAATCAATGAATATTAAAATTTCAACCGCACAATTTGAAAACAAAAGCGGGGATAAAGCTTATAACCTGTCCATTATCGAGAAATTAGCTGCTGAAGCGGCATCCAAAGGCTCTCATGTGATTGTTTTTCATGAATGTTCAATCACAGGTTATACTTTTGCAAGGAAACTTTCCAAAGAACAACTCCTCGACGTTGCTGAACGTATTCCGGAAGGGGAGAGCATCCAAAAATTACAGGAGATTGCCACAAAATATAATATTACTCTATTAGCAGGTTTGTTTGAAAAAGATCAATATAATAATCTTTTCAAAGCATATGTATGTGTTGATAAAACAGGGCTGAAGGCAAAATACAGAAAACTTCATCCTTTTATCAATCCGAATCTTATACCCGGAAATGAGTATTGTGTATTTGATATTATGGGCTGGAAGTGTGGAATTTTGATCTGCTATGATAACAACGTCATTGAAAATGTAAGAGCAACAAGACTTCTGGGAGCCGAGATTATTTTTATGCCACACGTTACCATGTGCACCCCTTCTACAAGGCCGGGAGCTGGGTTTGTTGATCCTCAGCTGTGGGAAAACAGGGTCGCTGATCCTACCTCTTTGCGGTTGGAATTTAAGGGAATGAAAGGCAGAGACTGGCTGATGAAATGGCTTCCGTCAAGAGCTTATGATAATGGTGCTTATATTGTTTTTTCAAACCCTGTAGGAATGGATGATGATCAGCTGAAAAATGGATGTTCCATGATTATTGATCCTTTCGGAGATATTATTGCAGAATGTCATTCGTGGGAAGATAGCTTTGAATCGGCTGTCATTACCCCAGAAAAGCTTACTCAGGCAGGAGGGTACAGGTATATTAAAGCCCGAAGACCTGAATTGTACCGAGACATCATAGGGCAGGAGCATTCACCGCAACAAAAAGTTGTATGGCTTGACGATAAAACCATTTAAAAAATAAATCTCTCCTGTAAATGATATGCAGGAGAGATTTATATTTATTGACTCATTGTTTTCTGAAGGTCTGTCCAGGCACCTCCGTTATGAATATGGCTGAAGCCTCTTTCTTTGAGAATATTTTCAGCTTTTACACTTCGAAGCCCATGAGAGCATACTGTAATGTATGTTTTTTCAGGATCCAATTCTACATACCGCTCTCTGATTGTTCCTAATGAAATATTTACAGAACCTTCTATATGTCCCGTTTCATATTCTTTTTCAGTTCTTACATCGAGAATTATCGCTCCTTTTTTGAGCAGCTGCGGTAATCCGTTATCTAAAGTCTGGAATCGGTATATTCTGTAGGCAACATAAAGAATAAGGGCAATTCCACAGAATATAAAAAGGCTTTTCATAGCTTGCTCAGTATTTTTTTGTCAATATAAAATGTTCCAAACGGAATAAAGCAGGCAAGAATTACTTTCCATGTTATTTCTTTGAATTTCCAGTTCTGTTCCACACCCACACTCAATGTATTGAATAGGAAAAGCAGGAATAATGTTCCGTGTACCGGGCCGATGAGTCTTACCAATAAAGGATTTCCCATCCAATACTTCATAGGAACGGCAATGCCTGTCAGGGTCAGTAATGAGATCCCTTCTAAAATAGCCAGAATTCTCAGCCGTCCGATTTTTGTTTTAAATAAATCTATCATAATTATCTGAAATAAGGTCTGTTTGCAAAAGGAGAAAAGGGCCATGGAATGGCAATGAAAATAATAATCAGCGCAATAGAAAACCAGATGCCCATAGTTTTGAATTTTTCTTTATCTGAAGATTTTCTTTTGGTTAAAGCAGAACCAACTGTAATGATAATAATGGCGGTAATCATCAATGAAATATGAATCAAACCAAAAAACAGATGTTCAAAAGATTCTTTGGCTGCATTCAGATTCTTCCAGAAGTATTGAATTACTGGGCTTTTCAAATAAAAAACCATTCCTATGATCAGTTGGATATGAGCGATAGTAGCGGTCCAATGCCTGACAGCATTATCAGTTCCTGTAAATTTTCTTTCCGACATAAATCCTTTGAAAGAACGGTAAATAGCATAGAGTAAGCTTATTAAGACCAACCATCGGGTTAATGAATGTAAAAAAGTAAGGGTTTGGTACATGGGTTATTTTTTAGAACAGGACAAAGGTATAATAAAAACATACTAATTAGTATGTTTTTGAGTAAAAAAATTATTGAAGAGTTTTGAAGTAAGACTTAAGTCCCTTTAAATAAATAAGATATACTTCTTTTGAATTTTCAACCTTCCCCAAATTTCTGACACCCCAATACCCGGAAATAACAAAAACACTGACTTCTCTTGCGCTGACTTCCTTTTTAATGATTCCTTCCTTTTTTCCTTTTTCAATACTTTCAGTAAAAGCTTCTTCCCATTCTTTCGAAAGCTCATGTAAAGCCTGGGTAAAGACAGTGTGCCAAGGTGCCATTTGCTGCACAAAATTCGAAGTAGGGCAGCCATACTCAACTTTTAGAAAATCATTTTCCATCAGGAGATTGTGGATGATCTCATAAATATTGTCCAGAGGATTTTTGTTGTTTTCAAGGGATTCAATAAAGTTGCGTCTGAAGTTGGGCTTCATCAGTTCGTTGATAATAGCCAGTCCCATCTCATCTTTAGTTTTAAAATGATAGTAAAAAGCACCTTTCGTCACCTGAGTCGTTGCGATAATTTCATCAATGCTTGTTGTCTGGAAACCTTTTACATAGATTAATTCGAACGCTTTCTGGAGAATAGTAAGTCGGGTTGCTTCTGATTTCTTCATTAAAACTGCTGATTATTGTACAAAGGAACAAATTTTAAACTTAAAATAAAACTATCATTATTCTGATACTTTTATACAATTTAAATAATTTTTATAATACAAATATTCGTCGGAAATTTGCCTTATCAATATCAACAAATTATAAGACAATGAATTTTCAAAAAGAAATAGAAATCAATACTGCAACACAGACGGTTAAAAAAGGTCTTCCTGCAGCTTTATGGGCATTAACGATTAGTGCCTTCGGAATAGGAACTACTGAATTTGTAATTGTGGGACTGCTGCCCACTGTAGCATCTGATCTCGGGATTACCATTCCGTCAGCAGGTTTACTGGTGAGTCTTTATGCGATTGGAGTAGCTATCGGAGCTCCTATATTAACGGCATTAACGGGGAAAATTCCACGTAAAATGCTGCTGGTTTCCATTATGCTCCTGTTTGTTATCGGAAATGGCCTGGCATCGATTGCTCCCGGATTTATAACTTTAGTGCTGGCAAGAATTTTAACGGGTTTTGCCCATGGAGTTTATTTTTCCATCGGTTCTACCATTGCCGCTTCATTGGTACCTGAAGAAAAAAGAGCTACAGCAATTTCTATTATGTTTGCCGGGCTTACACTGGCCATTGTAACAGGAGTTCCGCTGGGAACTTTTATAGGACAGCACTTCGGATGGAGAGCGACTTTCATTGGTGTTTCCATCCTTGGAATGATTGGGTTAGTGGCCAGTTTATTACTGGTTCCCAATACGCTGAAAAATGGGAAAACAGCTTCATTAAAAAGCCAGTTTAAGGTATTGGGAAATAAACGTCTGATCTTTGCTTTTTTAATGACTGCAATGGGATATGGAGGAACATTTGTTGTTTTTACTTATCTGTCACCTATTTTACAGAAGATCACAGGATTTCAGGAATCTACCGTTACTTTTATCCTTTTGATTTATGGAATTGCCATTGCACTAGGCAATCTGATTGGAGGAAAAGTAGCAAATAAAAACCCTTTGAAAGCTCTTCTATGGATGTTTGCCGCACAGGGACTGGTATTGCTTGCCTTTTATTTTACTGTAAGCAGTCCGGTGCTAAGTATAATTACCCTTTTCCTTTTAGGAGCATTATCATTTGCTTCTGTTCCGGGACTTCAGCTATTGGTGGTACAAATTGCTGAAAAAGAACTTCCGGGAACGGAAGACGTTGCCTCAGGGATCAATATTGCAGCCTTTAATATGGGTATTGCAATCGGATCTTATGCAGGAGGAATGATTGTGACATCTTCTTTAGGGCTGGAAAGTACACCCTGGATCGGGGCTTTGTTCCTGCTGGTTACCGTATTGATAACGATCTACAGTATCCGTTTAAGCAGGAAAAATTAAGATTTCACAAATAATTTTTATCAGACTTATCAATCCTTGTCAAGGTTCAGAACCTTGACAAGGATATAAAACCAAAGTATTAAATCTCATAAATTTCCGCGTCTGTAAACACAAAAAATGTACTTTTCTTAGGCAGATTTTTGGTATCCAATCCTGTGAATTCACTAAAAGCAGGAAGTAACAATTGATTGCTGCTGAGCGCAAAGCAGGGAAGCCTGATATTCTTTACCGCAGAACTCAGCACAATTCCGGGGTGAATATGTCCGGTAATCTGAAATCCGGATCTGGCCGGATCAAAATCATGAATAAAAGTAATGTCATCAGTTTCAAGCCATTCAGCTTTGTAATCAAAACATAATTTTTCCTCTAAAGCTTTGGAAATTCTGTCATGATTTCCTTCAATAAGATAAAACTGCAAGTCGGGATATTGCTTTTTCCATACACAGAATTCATCCACATCAGAATTGTCTCCGGCGTGAAGTAGATCACCAACCACAATGAATTTTTCAGGCTGAAAAAACTCAATCAGTGCGGATAATCTTTCCAGGTCGCTTTTCATAATATGATTGGCCAATGCAATACCATTTTTACGGAAATGAGCAGTTTTCCCGATATGAAGATCGGAAAGGATCAATGCTTTATCTTTTTCCCGGAATGCTGCCCGCTGATTGGTCAGAATTAAAGTTTCATTTTGGATGGAAATTTTTTTTGTTGCTATAAACACTTGATGGATTGAAAATTTAATGCTTAAAGGTAAACTATTTAAATCGGATTAACTGACTCTCCGGCTTACATGAAATTTTTCATCAAAAACATAAGTCAGAGGAATACCGGTAGCAATTTCCCGTTCTAAAATTTCTTCAGGAGAAAGATGCTCCAGATACATAATAAGTGCACGGAGACTGTTTCCATGGGCCACAATCAATACATTCTCACCCTGTTTTAATAAGGGTCTTATCTGACTTTCAAAATAAGGAATTACTCTGCTGTAAGTATCTTTAAGGCTTTCTCCGCCCGGAGGAACTACATCAAATGATCTGCGCCAGATATGAACCTGCTCATCACCATATTTCAGTGCGGTTTCTGCTTTGTTTAATCCTTCCAGATTTCCGTAAGAACGTTCGTTTAATGCTTTATCTTTGATGACCGGAATATTGGGATTTCCAATTTCGTTAAGGATGATAGAGAGAGTATGCTGTGCCCGTACCAAGGCAGAAGTAAATGCAATATCTATTCTTTCTCCTTTTAGCGCAAGACCTGCTTTTTTTGCTTCTTCAATTCCGGCTTCAGTTATATCAATATCTTTCCAGCCTGTAAATCTGTTTTCCAGATTCCAGAGTGACTGTCCGTGACGGACCAGGAATAATTTTTCCATTATTTACATTTTATTTTAAACTTCTAAGAAGGTATACTCTAAGTTACGATGATTATTTAAACTTATCAAGAAAATTAACTTAGAATATTAGGCTAAGAATAAGATTAAAATTGCAGAAGAATTTATCAGAAAAGCCTTATGAAATATCACTTATATTAGATAGTTTCAACATTCTTTTAATCCTTGCATCCAATCCTTCACTCGAAAGAGTTTGTCTCAGACTGTCTACTTTGATGGGGAAGCTGAGCGGGGTAAAAGAACGGGAATGTTTTAGAATAATTTCAGATTTTTCAATCCTTTTAAAAGCTTCTACAAGCCGTTGTTCCTGAAGCTGCATGTTAAAAACTTCTGTATAGGCCTGCTTTATTAAAAAATGATTGGGATCATGGTCTTCCAGAACTTTGAAAATAAGTCCGGCAGAGCTTTGTAATGATTTGTTGGAGCGCTGCTGTCCTGCATAATTTTGAATCACCATTCCTGAAATTACAGCAATATCACGAAATTTTCGTCTTGCCATTTCTGCAGAATTAATGCTTGCAATCACATCGTTCATCAGATTGTCCCGGGTAAGAATCTGTTTCAGGTTTTCTTCATTTAGCGGGATCTCTTTGTCACTGAACAATTCGAATCCGTAATCATTCATCGCCATAGAAAAGGAAATAGGTGCAAGCTTTGAAATCCTGTAGGCAATCAGGGCGGCCATTACTTCATGAACTAAACGTCCTTCAAAAGGATACATAAACAAGTGATATCCTTCACGGTTTTTAATCATTTCAACAAGAAATTCATTTTCTTTGGGAATATGAGAATTTGCTTCCTGATTGATCAGAAGTGGATGCAGAAATTTGAGTTCTTTTTCTGAAGCTTTTGGATTTAAAGCGTGTGAAAGTTTTTCTCTTAAAAAATGTCCTAAATTAGAGCTTAGTGGCAATCTTCCTCCCAGATAACTGGGTACTAAAGCCCTTCCTTTAGCTGCTCTTACATACACGGTCATATCTTTGATCATTGCAACTTCAAGGGTACGTCCGGCTAAAATGAATTTTTCCTCTTTCTTTAGTTTTGAAATAAAATATTCTTCAATCATTCCGATATAACCTCCGGAAATAAATTTCACCTTTAGCATCGCATCACTTACAATAACACCCATATTCATCCTGTGAAGCATCGCTATTTTTCTTGAAGTGACTTTATAAAGGCCGTCTTCCATAATGACTATTTTATGGAATTCTTCATAGTTTTTCAACACACTGCCGCCAATGGTAAGAAATTCCAGGATGCTTCGCCACTCTTCATCCAACATTTCCTGAAAAGCATATACTTTTTTGATTCTTTCATAGAGTTCATCAGGATAAAAGCCATCACCAACAGCCAATGTCATCAGAAACTGAACCAATACATCAAAACATAAAACCTGTGGTTCTCTGGGCTCCACTACTTTTTGTTTTACGGCTTCTTTTAAGGCTGAAACTTCAATCAGTTCCAAAGAATGGGTAGGGACACAATAAATTCTGGAAGTTTCAAAAGGGGAGTGACCGCTCCGTCCGGCTCTTTGGAGGAAACGTGCGACACCTTTTGCGGATCCTATCTGAATAACGGTGTCAACTGGTTTAAAGTCAATACCAAGATCGAGGGATGATGTGGATACCACAGCTTTTAATTTACCGGAACTTAGATTTTCCTCAATCCAGATTCTCAAATGGGCATCAATAGAACTATGATGGATTGCAATTTGTCCTGCAAAATCAGGATGAGCATCCAGCAGAAGCTGATACCACATTTCGCTCTGGCTTCTGGTATTCGTAAATACAATGGTAGATTTTGAATCCAAAATAATAGGGACTACTTTATCTGCAAGCTTATTTCCAAGATGTCCTGCCCAGGGTAATATTTCGATTTCATTAGGAAAAACAGGAAGAATATCTATCTTTTTATGCTCTTTAGCTGTGATTTTTGTCTTTTTAATATCATAAGGGATGAGTACTTCCATAGCTTCATCCAGATTTCCGATGGTGGCTGTAATTCCCCAGATTTTAACTTTCGGGACATATTTTCTAAGCTGTGAAATGCCGAGTTCTACCATCACACCTCGTTTTGAACCGAGTAATTCATGCCATTCGTCCACAGCAATACATTTCATATCCCTGAAAAAAGCTTCATTATTTTTCTGAGCCAGTAGCAAATGGAGACTTTCGGGAGTTACCACCAGAATTTCAGGCATTTTTTTAACCTGTTGCTGTCTTACTTTTGGATCAGTATCGCCGTTTCTTACTCCTACAGCCCAGTCGAGCCCTATTTCATCAATTGCTTCCTGCATGGCTTTAGCGATGTCTTTGGATAGAGAACGAAGCGGTGTTATCCAGATCATTTTCAGTCCTTTTTTATATTGATCGGGATGATTCAGGAAGTTAGAAATTAATGCTAAAAAAACAGAGAACGTTTTTCCAAAACCGGTAGGAGCAACTACCATTCCGCTGTATCCATTTTCAAATTTCTTCCAGGTTTCTATCTGAAATTTAAAAGGTTCAATACCTTTATCGGTCATCCATTGCTGAATGATCTTAAATCCGTCGGTATGTTCAAAAGCTGCCAAATTTATTTTGATTTAAATTTTTAACGCAAAAGGCGCTAAGATTTTATATGATATTTTTTAATCTTCGTTCGCAAGGGCGTTTTACTCAGCAAAGACAATTCTTACTATCGCTGAACGGAGTGTCTTTGCGAACGAAAAAATATTACTAATCAGTCAAAAATCCTTGCGTCATTGCGTTAAAATATTATTGTATTAATTTTTTTATTTCTTCAAGAGAATCAATTTCATCCACGGTTTTGTCTTTCCGCCATCTTACAATTCTGGGAAACCGGAGCGCAACACCACTTTTATGACGGTTGCTGAAACCTATACCTTCAAATGCGATTTCAAAGACCAGTTCTGCTTTTACGGTTCTCACAGGTCCGAATTTCTCAATGGCATTTTTAGTAACAAACCTGCTCACTTCCATAATTTCTTTATCCGTTAATCCTGAATATGCTTTGGCTATGGTGACCAAAGTATCTCCGTTTTTCACAGCAAAAGTATAATCCGTATAATAAGCGCTTCGTCTGCCACTGCCTTTTTGGGCGTAGATCAGGGCTGCATCAATCGTAAACGGATTGATTTTCCACTTCCACCAGTCGCCTTTTTTCCGGCCGGAATGGTAGGGTGAGTTTTTTTGTTTTAACATCAATCCTTCACTGTTTACTGTCCTTGAATTTTCACGAAGCGAATCCAGTTCTTCCCACTGTTCAAAGTCCAGACTTTTAGAGAGACTGATATTCTGAGGATTCTCATTCAATAATAATTCTTCAAGCAAAGCTCTTCTTGCAGAGATTGGTTTTTCCCTCAAATCATTATCTTCAAGTTCCAATAAGTCATAGGCAAAGACTTCTATCGGGATTTCCGACAGCATTTTTTTAGTTAAAGTTTTTCTGTTTAATCTTTTTTGTAATTCATTAAAATTTAAAACCTTACCATCCTTTACCGCAAGTATTTCTCCATCTATAACAAAGTTGCCTTTCATCGCTTTTACGACCTCTGTAATCTCAGGAAATTGCTCGGTAATGAGTTCTTCTCCTCTTGACCAGATGAAGACTTCATCGTTTCTACGAATGATTTGTCCGCGTATTCCGTCCCATTTATATTCTACCAGCCATTCGTCCGGATTTCCCAGTTCCTGAGTTTCTTTTTCCAAAGGATAAGCAAGACAGAAAGGATAAGGTTTTGAATTGTCAGGATTCACATTTTCAGCATCAATAAGTTCTTTGAAAGAAACTTCATCAGGCAGCCATTTTCCCATTAAACTGTGCATGAGAGCACTCGATTCCTGCCCGGAAAATTTTGTCAGCGCATTGATTAATGTTTTATCTGAAACCCCGATTCTGAAGCTTCCACCAATTAATTTGTTGAAAATCAAACGCTCTGTATAATCCAGACCGTTCCATGACTGTAATACAAATTCTTTCTTTTCTGTATCTGTTTTGCCTTTGAGATTGACAATGTCGTTCATCCATTCTGATAAGGGGCGCTCTATTTTTTCTTCCGGAGGTGGAAGAATTAATGATAATGTTTCCCCAAGATCTCCTACAGAAGAATACGATTCCTGAAATAGCCAGTAGGGAAGTTTCGTGATTTCCAGTGCCCATTCTTTCATGTAATTGGTATTAACATTTCTCTTAGGTCTTTTTCCGGTAAATAAGGCGATAAACCATACTTTATCTTCATCGGGAGCGCGTTCCAGATAATCAATGATAGCATCAATTTTAGCATTGGTTTTGTTGGTGGTTTCCAAAGCATTGATAAGGTCTGCGAAATGTCTCATGATTCAGGGTTTTCAGTGATTTCTTTTTCAGATTCCTCTTCATCTTCGCCAAATAATGTTTCTACAACATCAGCTTTTATGCCTATTTCATTCAAATATTTTGAAAATACTTCCGTCTGTCCGTGGGTAACATGCACAATTTCGGCTTCCGTAGCTTTTACAGTCTGCAATAAACCTTTCCAATCTGCATGATCACTCATCGCGAATCCTGCATCTGCACTCCGCCATCTTCTGGCACCACGAACCTGCATCCAGCCTGAGCATATTGCAGTAGCAGGATCAGGTATTTTTTTGATGATATTGCTGTCGAGTAAAGCAGGAGGAACAATAACAATTTCATGCTCCATTTCCTTTGGACGTTCTCTGAAGTCTGCAATGGTATAGTCCGGAAGGTCAATTCCTACAGTTTCAAAAGCTTCATTCAGTTTTCCGATGGAGTAGTGTACATATATTTTCCCCAATTCTTCCACTGCTTTCATAATACGCTGGGCTTTCCCTAAAGAATAGCCTATAAAAACAGAGGTTTTATGATTTTCTTTATTCTTCAGTACCCAGTTTTGGAGTTTATTATTTAAATCCGGAACTTCAAGCCAGTTATAAATAGGCAGGCCAAAGGTACTTTCTGTTACAAATTCATTGCATTTTACCAGCTCAAAAGGAGTGCTCAGTCCATCATTCTGAACTTTGTAATCTCCTGAAATTACGGTCACATATCCTTTATATTCGAGTTTTATCTGTGCAGAACCAATAATATGTCCGGCGGGGTGAAGGGAGAGTTTTACTCCATTGATGGTAATAACTTCTCCATATTCTACACTTTGGCATTCGATATCTGTTCCTATTCTTTGATGGAGAATGGGTTTTGTAAAATGATGACAAAGGTATTTTTTCATTCCCCAGCGGGCATGATCGGCATGGCCATGGGTGATAACCGCCATATCTACAGGTCGCCAGGGATCAATATAGAATTTTCCCTGTGGACAATAAATTCCTTTTTTTGTAAATGTGATTAATTTCAATGGTGTGACTGGTTTTATGAGATAAGCTTCAAAAACTTAACCAATTTACAATAAACTGTTTATTTTTTATTATCATTCAAATCTGAAATCTGACTTTCATGGTTCTTTGATAATAGTTTTTTTGAACTTTTCAGCAATATAAAAATGAACTTCCAGGCAATATTATCCTTCTGGAAATCTTTGAAATTTGTACCAACATTAAAAAAGAATACAATGAGTAAAACAATTTTAATTACAGGTGCAGCAAGTGGATTCGGAAAGATTGCTGCTTTTGAGCTTGCGAAAAAAGGACATAAGGTAATTGCCACTACACAGATTTATCCTCAGATGAGTGATGTAATCCGGGAAGCTAAAGAACAGGGAATTGATCTTATAGTGGATAAATTGGACGTTACCAGCCAAAGGGATATTGATTATATCTTAAAGAAATATGAAATAGATATTTTAATCAGCAATGCCGGAATTATGGAAGGCGGTCCAATTGCTGAACAGCCGGTGGACATTATCCGCTCTATGTTCGAAGTCAATGTATTTGGTGCATTGAATCTTGCCCAGGGTTTCATCAAAAAGTTTGTTGAAAAAAGAAGTGGTAAGATTGTTTTCACTTCATCAATGGGAGGTTTATGGACAGTTCCTTATGTGGCTGCCTACTGTTCCTCCAAGCATGCGTTGGAATCTATTGCTGAAGGGCTGAGGACTGAGCTTGCTCCATTTAATATCAAAATTGCAACTTGCAATCCAGGGGTATTTGGAACAGGATTTAATGACAGGGGAGTAGATTCTATTTTCCATTGGTATGATCCGAAAATCAACTTCACTCCGAAATCCGCTTTTGACGGAGCCGCAGAATCTTTAGCCCATCAGCTTGATCCACAGTCTATGGCTGAAGTGATTGTAAATGTGGCTTTAGATGAGGACAGTCATTTTAGAAATGTACATCCAAAGGAAACCGAAGATTTTGTGAAACAGCTTCAGGCAGAGGCGTGGACAGCAAAAAGTTAATAGTATGGAACTGAATTATAAAGCTGCGGAAAAGGTTTTAAATGCAGCAAAAGAAAAGGCATTATCCATGAATATTCCCGGGAGCATTGCCGTGGTGGATGCCGGAGGTCATCTTGTTGCACTTGCAAGATTAGATAGTGTGTATGGAGTGATTGATTTTGCTGTTAAAAAAGCAAAAACAGCTGCTATGTTCGGAGTAAATAGTGATGTGATGGGAAGTATTATTTCAGAAGCCGGCTTTCATGGCTATGGAATGCTGAATTCAAACGAAGGACTGCTGACTATTGCAGGCGGTGTTGTTCTTAAGGATGCAGAAGGAAAGACCATTGGCGCTATAGGCTCTTCAGGGGGAACACCCGAGCAGGATAAAGAAATTGCAGAAGCGGGAGCTCATGCTATTGCTTAAATTTCAGATATTTGTATGATGGAAAATACTTCTGAGATTATATTTGATAAACTGGTTTATTCATGTGCTTTTGAATCTTACAGAGGCCATGAGGAATTTATTCCGGACCATTTTCTGGGATTTCAGATATCCGGTGAAACGCATGCTTTTCATGAGCAGGGTAAAACGGTGATCAAAGAGAATACGGTGGTTCTGGTAAGGAAAAATCAACTGATCAGAACGATTAAATATCCTTCAGGCAATGAAAAATATCAGTTTGTTTCTATCACTCTTGACGATGAAACCCTGAGACAATATGCCACAGAAAACAAAATAACTGTACATGTTAATTTTCCGGAAAACCAGCGTTTGTTTTTTGAGCCTGATGATTTTTTTAAGAGTTATTTTGCTTCACTCATTCCTTATATTCATAAAACGAAAGAAGTGCCTCCAACATTGGCTGCTTTAAAGGTAAAAGAAGCCATCGAGCTTATTTTATTGAGTAATCCTGATCTTAAAAATCTTCTTTTTGATTTTTCTGAACCCCATAAAATTGACCTTAAGGAGTTTATGAACAAGAATTTTATGTTCAATGTATCGGTGGAGGCTTTTGCAAAGCTTACAGGCCGTAGTCTTTCAGGTTTTAAGCGTGATTTCAACAAAATATTTGAGATGACTCCAAAACAATGGCTGAAAGAAAAAAGACTAAAGGAAGCGTATTATTTAATTAAAAACAGGGATAAAAAACCTTCGGATATCTATCTTGATCTGGGTTTCGAGAATTTATCCCATTTTTATTCTTCTTTTAAAAAGAAATTTGGGGTTACCACTACAGAAGTTTAATGGAAGTCATTAAAAAAACACAAATTATACTATAAGCATTGCTTGTTTGTTGAAAGCACAAAGACACAGGAAATAAATCTTGTGTCTTTGTATTTCCTTTTCCATTAAGGAATCATATTTTCTGCTCTAAGTCTTTCAAAAACATTTATAAAAGAATCTTCTGTGCTTACATAAGCTGTGAAACCCAGTTTTCTGCTTTTTGACATATCACACATGACTTCCAGCGGTCTTCCAAGATCAAGATCTGTATGCCATGCTGAGGATAAACGGTTAAGATCTTTTTCTTTCAGATTATATTTTTCGGCAATAGCTGTCCAGGTCTGGTGGTCGTTTTCCAGTTCTTTTTCAAGAGGTTGTATGGTTCCTTCAAAACCTACAGCTTCTATACCGAACCAATCTGCCAGTCTTTTCCACAGCCATTTCCATCTGAAAACATCTCCATTCGTAATATTGAATGCCTGATTTTTTGCTGATTCTGTAGTAGATGCCCAAACGAGTTGCTGAGCTAATATTCTGGCGTCCGTTACATCCGAAACTCCATTCCATTGTGCTTCTGATCCCGGCCAGATAAATTTCCTTCCGGTTTCTTTACAGATGCTGGCGTATACAGCCAATGTTACTCCAATATTCATGAGGTTTCCAACTGCATATCCAACCACGGTGTGAGGCCTGTGAATACTCCATGTGAAGCCCTCTCTTTCTGAAGCTTTATACACTTCGTCTTCCTGTGCATAATAAAAATTGGGAAGTGGAAGTCTTGGATGTTCTTCTCTGACAGGGGTTTCAGGTAAAATTCCTTCTTTAGCATAGGCCTCAAATGGTCCCAGATAATGTTTAAGCCCTGTAACCAGAGCTACATGCTGAACCGATTTTTTAGGAGATAAAATGTTCAACAGGTTTCTTACCAGCATACTGTTGACCCGGATATTTTCTTCCTCAGTGTCATTACGCATCCAAGTGGTAAAGTAAATATGAGTAGGAGAGATCCCTTCTAAGGCTTCCGCAAGATTCTGTTCATTCGTAAGATCTGCTTTAATGGGAAGAAGACCTGGAATACCGGTATTTGGATTTCTTGATAATCCGTATGTTGTCCAGCCCTGCGTGATCAGTTCTTCAGCAAGATTGCTTCCTGTAATTCCGGTAGCACCTACTACCAATGCAATTTTTTCCATAAGTATTGTAAAATTTTTTGTACAAAATTATGGGTGGATAGAAGCTTTTATCCTTGATGTGGATCATGCGTTTGAGTTGATCTGGATCAAGTATTGTTCAAAGAATTCTTTTTACGGATTCTGCTCACGGTTTCAGGGGCAAGACCAAGATAGGAGGCAATAAGATTGTGAGGCACTCTTTTAATCATTTCCGGACTCTTTTGTGCCAGTTGAAGATACTTTTCTTCAGCAGTATAGCTATTGGAAACAATAAGTCTGTAATCTTTTGTAACAAGACTATTCTGATATAAAATCCTGAAATATCTGTCCATTACAGGAATTTCCAGCATCATTTTTTCATAATTTTCCAAGGTGATCATCAGAACTTCGGTTTCTTCAATAGCATCAATATTCAGAACTGATTTTTCCTGATTGATAAAACTGTTGAAGTCTGAGATCCACCAACCTTCAAAGGCAAACATATTGATGTGTTCATTTCCTTTTTCATCCAGAAAATAAGATTTTAACAACCCTTTACTTACAAAAGACAATGATTTACAGATATCTCCTTCCTGAAGCAGATATTGTTTTTTACGAAGCTTTTTTAAGGTAAAGAAAGATTTAACCTGATTTTTCTGTTCGTCGGTGATATCAACCTTATTCTCGATATGGGAAAGCAGAATCTCAAACATCCAATAAATATTTCATCAAAAATACTACTTTCAACAGCAATCAAGGTTTTATTTCTCAAAATCATAGAGATTGATTCCTATTTCTTCATTTTTAATTTTTACCACTCTGGTATTCAGTGGATAGAAAATAAATTCTGCAGCTCCCTGAATTTTTGCTTCCAAAAGATGCCCTGCCAGCGCAGTGTAATCTTCTCTTCCCAACGTAATGTGAAGATGAAGAGTCGGTTTTCCTTCTATTTCAGAGACATTTCCGGAAATATTGGTAACTTCCATCTGTTCTTTAAAGGTTTTATCCACATATTTTTTTGTTGCAGGATTAAAGAAACGAAGTGTTGCCTCACTCACGGCACCGATTCCTGTCACTTCTCCTGCCTGGATATTTTGGTTTTGAATAAAATCCGTTAAAGATTCCACAATATTAGACTGGTTGTCAAGGCTGACGATATAGATGTGATCTACCTTTTTTGCTGACCATTGTTTACCGTTATAATTGATGATTTCCATATTATTTTTGTTTTAAATAGTTGATAATTCCTATAACATCATCCTGACCAAAGCCTTCATCATGGGCATTTTGATAGGTTTGAATCAATGTTTCGGATAAAGGAAAATCAGCGCCTGCATTTTTAGCAAGAAGGATGTCTTTCAACATTAAATCAAGAGCAAATGCCGGAGCATACTGATCTGCAATCAACATCGGTGTTTTTACTTTGGTAGCACCGCTTCCACTGGCACTTTCATTAATTATCTCAAGCATATCAGATCTTTCAATTCCTAATTTTCCAGCCAATAAAACAGTTTCTGCCAATCCCTGATAAATTGTGGAAAGAAAATAGTTAATCGATAACTTTCCGGCAATACCTTTTCCGTTTTCACCCAGATGTTTTACGGATTTTCCCATTTTCAACAGATAAGGCATGGCACGCTGGATGTCATCATCTTCACCTCCAGCCATAATGATTAATGTACCTTCCTGAGCGGGTTGGGTACTGCCTGCTACAGGAGCATCAATAAATGAAGCTTCTTTTATTTTCAGAGCTGCTGCCGTTTCTTTGGAAACTTCCGGAGAAATAGTACTCATGTCCACAAAGAGTTTCCCTTGAATATCTAAAGGAAGAATTTCCTCATACACTGCTTTTACAGCACTGTCGTTGGTCAACATGGTGAATATGATATCGCTGTTTTGTATCAGGTCTTTAATGTGGGTACAGACAGCAGCTTTTTCTTCGAAATCTTTGGCTTTTTCTGAAGTTCTGTTGTAAACAGATAGCGGAAATCCTGCTTTTTCAAGATTTTTAGCCATAGGATGCCCCATATTTCCCAATCCGATAAATCCGATTCTTTCCATTATGATATTTTTTATGTTGTTGTTAATTAAATTTTTAACTCCTGAATGAAAAGGAGTTATCTGACGATCTACAAATAAGATTCTAAAATACGTGTATTTTGCAGCAAAATATCTACCAAATAGCTGCTTCACAAAATTAAGTTTTAATTATATTTTTAATCGTAACCTTTTAAAACCGGAGAAACTTTCAGAAATTTGCAGCAAATAAGAATCAATGAAGATTGTAGATATAGACAACTGGAACAGGAAAGAGCATTTCGAATTTTTCTCTAATATGGCAAGCCCTTATTTTGGATTTACCACAGAGGTAGACTGTACAAGAGCATATGACACAGCGAAAGAAAAAGGATATTCATTTTTTGCCTATTATTTTCACAAGTCTATGGTAGCCATCAATACAGTGGATGAATTAAAACTAAGAATAATTGATGGTCAGGTAATACAGTTTGATACGGTTCATGCCGGCAGTACAATTGGAAGACCTGATGGTACTTTTGGTTTTTCATTTACTCCTTATTCAGAGGATTTTGAAACTTTCAACACTGCCCTGCAGGAGGAAATAAAAGGTGTACATCAGACTTCAGGATTGAGATTGAGCAATGAGAGACTTGGAAAAGATCATATAAGACATACTGCTATTCCATGGAATTCATTCAGTGCTATATTGCATCCTACAGATTTTAATACCACAGAATCAGTTCCTAAGATTGCTTTTGGAAAATTTACTATCAGGGAAGGTAGAAAATATCTTCCGGTTTCGATTGAAGCGCATCATGGACTGGCAGACGGAATTCATCTTGCCCAATATCTGGAAGAGTTTCAGAAACAGCTGGATCAGTAACGAAGATCATATTTAAAAAAACAATTGTAACAAAAGCCGGCTTCAATCCTGCTTTTACTTTTAATAATAAATTTTCCCGCGTTCTATTTTCAGAACCTGATCCTTTTCCATATGTTTTATGGTTCTTATAACTGTTTCTACACACAATCCGGTAAGTGAAGCAAGCTGTTGGCGGGTAAGCGGAATCTGGAAAGAATAAGGGGTTTTATCGTCATGATAGCTTTTCAGATAATCCATCAGGAGTTTTAGTTTGGAAACGGGGTTTTGGAATGAAAGATTATAAAGCATGATATATTTATAATACATTCTTTCAGCAAGACATTGATAGACATTTAATGAAGTTTCAGGGTGATTCTGGAGCAGCTCCAGAAAGTTCTGTCCCGGCATTATAAAAATACTTGAATCTACCATTGCAACAGCATTCATAGGATAAGGTCTGTTGACAAAAAGTAAGGATTCTCCAAAGCTATGACCATCTGAGAATATATTTTGGATAAACTCTTTCCCGTTTTCTGTATAATTATTGAGTTTAATTTTACCTTTTTGAATCTGGTAATACTGTATTGGTAACTCTTCTTCACGAAAAATAATATCTTCCGCTTTATAGTCTTTAATTTCGGCTCCAAATGAGATAAGCAAATTTTCACTGATCATGGTTTTCATTTAAATTTCATATAAAATTTTAAATACCTCTTTTAAAGACTGCTAATGCTTCAAAATTTTATAATGATAAAGGAACATCCATTTTATTTGTTTTTCCTATGATGTGGTACCATTCATATACCACATATATTGAGTTTTTTCCGATAAATAGGTTGAAAACATTGATCGAGATCATAAAAAGTTAAGGGAATAACACACTACATTTACTTCCTATCAAAACAGGAACGCAAAGAATGGGAAACAAGCTGATAAAAGCAATTATGATATTTTGACTCAATATATAACGTGGTATCTATGTGGTACACATATTTAATAAAATTTTAATCATTTTTTCTTTCTTTGCCTGTGTAAAAATGGAAAGAAATTCATATGTGTAATTTTTTTAACATAATCATTCAATAAATGGGGGCCATACATCATTAATAGTTACATTATATTAATTAAAAGCTATAGAATTTTGAATACATAAAAATTATTTTGTTCCCAATGTTGATTTGGCAAAACACAAATTGAACAGTGAAAAAAAGACTTTGTACAGATTCCCAAGAGATGTGGTATCTGAAATAAGAGATGAAAAAGTATTATGAAAAATAGAAAACCTGAAACTAACTTAGAGGATTTAACCCAAAAGATTCTTGTACAAGACGAAATAATGGCATTGGCCAAAGCAAATTCCCCTCGTCTCTTAAATAAATTCAGATTGGTTTATCCCGATTTTTTTAAAAAGTTATCTGATATACAGCCTTCCCTTAAAAATTCTGAACTGATCTTTTGTATTTACCTTAAGCTCAATATGACTACCAAGGAAATTGCAACCTGTATTTTTGTTACCCCAAAAGCAATACAAAACAGGAAAAACAGAATCAGAAAAAAACTTAATATTCCTTCTGAATTTGATATCTATAAATGGTTTAATGAAATTTAAACCATTTTTTTTATTTAAATTTCTACTACAGATTTCTCCAGGTCATGGTACAAAAGAATTTTCCAGTTGTTCTCTCTTGCTTCCTTTTCCCATGTAAGTCTTAATTCCATGGCTTTTCTGCCATCGAAATCACTTTTATAGGCTAAATGATATTTTAAATAAGAAGCCTGTGGAAGATCATCAGCACCATAAAAAACAGTTTCCCCATTTTCTCTGATCCAGAACACCTGCATAAAAGGAGTGTGTCCACCAACCACTTCATAAGAAATCTCTTCTGTGATTTGTCCCTGATCATCATTCATCCAGGTAATATTCGGGAGCTGAATCAGTTTTTCCAGCATATCAAAATCAAAAGAAGGATTTCCTTTCTTTTCCATTGCAAAATCCAGTTCGCGTTTCTGAATATAAATCCGGGCATTTGGGAAAGCAGCTTCAAAACCATTCTCTGTAAGCTTTACAGCACCTTCAATATGATCTTTATGAAGGTGAGACAGTAATAACTTTGTAATTTGATCAGGCCGGATATTTTCCTTTTCCAGAATTTCTGAAACAACGGTGGATCCGGACTCATTTTTCCAGCCAATTCCTGCATCCAGAAGGATATAATCATTTTCAGTAATGATAAGAAACGGTTGTACAGACATTTTTATTCCTCCAACTTTATCAAAATTGTCTTCTGTTAAAAGCGTGAAGTCTTTGGTTTTGCTTGCCGAAAAATTACCTTCTTTAAGTGGAATGATTTTCATGCTGCAAATTTCTTTAATATTTCTAATATTCAAAAGGTTTTTCATCGATATAAATTATCAATAAAAACAATCATAGAAGCAGAACGCTGGAATCATTCTACTTATCACAGAATCATCCATCATTCATAAAAATGTAAAGAAGAGAGACTGATCATTTCTTTTTTTTATGATTACCTTTGATCTCTTAAAAATCTGACGGACTCTATCATGATCTGCCGTCGGACAGCTTTCAATCCAAATAAAATCTTATACGCAATGCAGGAGAGTTCTTCCCATGGTATTTCCCGGACTGTTATCTGGCTTATGGCCATTATTTCCGGACTTGTGGTCGCTAATAATTATTATAATCAGCCTTTATTGGCGCTTATTTCTGAAGAACTTCAGGTTTCTGAGAGTGCGGCGAGTAAAATATCTGTGCTTACCCAGATTGGTTATGCCTTAGGGCTGTTGCTAATTGTTCCGTTAGGAGATAAATTCTTTCGCAAGAAATTAATTCTAATCGATTTGTTTCTGGTTTTCGGGTCGCTCTTATGGATGACTTTTGCTACTCAATTGTGGATGTTGTATGCTGCCAGCTTACTGATTGGTGCTACATCCGTGATTCCGCAATTGTTTGTTCCTATTGCTGCAGAGCTTTCATCCGATAAAGAGAAATCAGCCAATATTGGATTGGTCATGTCCGGATTACTGCTGGGAATCCTTCTTTCCCGTTTTATAGGGGGAATAGTAGGGGAAGTATGGGGCTGGAGAGCCATGTTTGGTATTGCTGCCGGATTGATGATTCTGGTTTGGCTGGCAGTTTATAAAATGCTACCTGAGCTATCTCCTAATTTTAAAGGAACTTACAAAGAACTGATGCATTCTGTTGCTCAGCTTGCCAAAACACAGCCTGTACTTCAGCTTGCATCTTTCCGTGGAGCAATGGCATTTGGATCAATGTGTGCACTGTTTACAACATTGGTTTTTCACATGGAGAAACCGCCTTTTAACGCCGGATCATCTGTAGTAGGAAGTTTTGGATTGGCAGGAGCGGTAGGAGCTTTAGCGGCTGCAAAAGTAGGAAAGCTTCAAAAGTATCTGGATCTTAACCGAATTATATTGTATTCTTTATTGATCGTTATTGGAAGCTGGGGTTTTACCTATTTTGCGGGGGAAACTTATTGGGGATTGATTGTAGGAGTAATTCTTGTTGACCTGGGAGTACAGTCGAGCCATATCATGAATCAGACCAATTATTTCCTTATCAAATCTAATGCTGTCAACAGGCTCAATACTGTTTATATGGTATCTTATTTCATTGGAGGATCACTTGGAACATGGCTGGCTTCTATCGCCTGGCAAAAGGCTCAATGGACAGGAGTTTGTTTTGTAGGGACAACATTTGGAATATTGGCACTCATAGCACATGTTCTATTTTGTAAAAAAGTGAATAAAGCATAAATCAGAATTTATTTTACATTTCTGATCCTTTTAAGTTTCGGGGATTTTATCTACGATAAAATCCCCGAAACTTTTTTATTTATACTCTTCTGCATTCTCTTGTACCTGCATCAATTCTCTATGCTTTCCGCCCCATTCATCGAGCTGTTTCCAGATCGGAATCAACTCTCTGGCAATAGCTGTAAGTTCATAATCTACCCTTGGAGGAACTTCCGCATGTACGGTTCTCTTCACCAAACTTTCTTTCTCCAGTTCTCTTAACTGAAGCGTCAGCATTCTTTCTGTTATCCCTGAGATAGAGTTTCTAAGTTCACTGAAACGTAACTTCCCATCTTTTAATTTATTTAAAATAATCAGTTTCCATCGGCCCCCGATTTTACATACGGCGTAACTCAGATCACAACCCTGTATATACTGTCTGTTGATATTATTCGTTGAATTTTCTTTTATCTTACCCATTACTTACAAATTTGTTAGTACCATACATTTAGCTGTATACAATGCAAATGTAAGGGTTGAGATTTAATTTTGTTGCTCAAACCAGAAAATATACTGCAATAAAGAACAATAGCGCTCATGTTCGCAGCAGAAACAATAACTTAAATCAAAATAGAAATGCAATTAACTCCTAAAATAACACAGATTTTAAATCATTTAGAAATAATACAACCTTTCAATCCAAAAGATTCTTTAGACGGAGCCCGTAAATATCTTGAGACGATGTCGCTGCAGTTAAGTGGTAAAAAAGAATCAGTAGCGATGATTGAAGAACTGAGTATTCAGCAGGACAATCATCAGATTCCTGTTCGTATTTACCGTCCTCATGGAAAAGAAATACAACAGTCATCAGCTATTATTTATATTCATGGAGGATGGTTTATAGCAGGAGGATATGAAACCCATGATGCTGTAGTTCGAAAACTGGCTAATAAAACCGGATCTGTAGTTATTTTTATAGATTATCGCCTTGCTCCGGAACATCCTTTCCCGGCAGGCTTAAATGACTGTATTGATGGGATAAACTGGGTGTTCAAAAATGCAGAATCTTTAGGGATTGATCCTGATAAAATTGGCATCATAGGTGACAGTGCCGGAGGTGCTCTGGCAACGGCAGTTTCCACTCAGTTAGGAAAACAGTTGAAATTTCAGGTCCTGATTTATCCTGCCGCTGACAATCAATTGAACTCAAAATCATGGGAAACATATGAAAATGGTCCGGTTCTTAACAAACAGGGAGGAATTGATGCCTGGGCAGGCTATCTTCCCGAAGAAGAGAAAGGTAATCCGCTGGCGATTCCTGTTTTGATAAAAGATTTTAAAGAAACTCCGCCTACATTAATCATTCTGGCGGAACATGATCCTTTGCTGGATGATGGAAAACAGCTTTCTCTGAACATGGAAAATGCAGGAGTAACCCTTAAAACAAGCCTTTATAAAGATATGGTTCATGGGTTTATGCATATGGGAGACCTGTTGGAGGAAGTGCAACTGGCGGTGAATGAAATGGCAGATTTTGCCCATCAAAATTTAAAATCTGACGAATAAACAGGATTATGAAGAAGTATGCATACATTGGATGTCTGGGATTTATAGCTGTTATTACAACAGAATTTGGAGTTATCGGAATTCTTCCGCAAATTGCAGAACATTATCAGATGAGTATAGACAAAGCAGGGTATCTGTTAAGCGCTTTTGCATTAATTATTGCTCTTACAGGACCTTTTATGACCCTACTTACCTCAGGTTTTGACCGTAAAAAAATAATGCTCACGGCCATTTTTATGTTTCTGGTGACAGGATTTGTGTCTTCTTTTTCACCACCTTTCTGGCTGCTGATGTTGGTAAGAATTTTACCTGCCTTTCTTCAGCCTGTATATATTGCGACTGCATTATCTGTGGCCGTTTCTCAGGCGGATGATCGTAAAAAGAATGAACTCATGGGGATTGTTTTTAATGGAGTAGCCATTGCCATGGTCACTACAGTTCCTTTTGCAACATGGATTGCCGGCCTGTGGTCCTGGGAATATTCATTCATGATACAAACTATAGTCAGTTTGATTGCTCTGGTTGTCATTTATTTCCTTCTTCCTCCGATGCCTGTGACGGAGAAAAAATCTTATGGAAATCAGGTCCGGATATTGAAACAGCCTCCATTCGTTCTGAGTACGTTGACTAATTTTTTCATGATTACAGCCTGGTTTTCTACCTATAGTTATTTTGCGGATTACCTGAACAAAGCCAAAGGAATGGATACGTCAATGGTAAGCTATATGCTCCTGTTATTCGGAATTATAGGAGTGGCAGCCAATGGAGTAGCCGGAAAAATGCTCAATAAAAATGTGGCAGCTACAACGGCTATTTTTCTTTCCGGAACTATTTTAGTACCTGTTCTTTTATATTTTTCTGATGGGAATCTCTTAGCAACAATTGCGGTCATTGGAATCTGGGGATTTTTGTATTCACCAAGCTTTTTGAATGCATCCACCTATATGATTTCTTCCGCACCGGATTCACTGGAGTTTGCCAACAGTCTTGCCACATCATTCGGAAATTTAGGGGTGACGCTGGGAACCACCATTGGAGGATGGGTTATCGTGACAAAAGGAGTAGAGTATATTCCCTGGATAGGCGTGATCTTCGGGCTTCTAGCTTTTCTGATGATGGTCTTAAAAGGGATCGTTGAAAAGCGCAGCCAGGTAGTTTCCACGTGTCAGAATTAAACTGTAATAATATTTGTTACATTAAATAAAATACAGTATCTTTGTATTATTAATTTGAAACTTGTTTAAATTTTTATTTTTGAAACATTAAGATTATATTAAGATGTTGAGAATATTAAGATAGGCTTCGCTTTAAGCTTAAAAATCAGAATGATTCATCTTAACTATGCTTTATTTCTTACATTCTCCTTAATGGTTTTAATAAGTTTAAATAGTTTCTTGATTTAAAATTAAATACAATGAAAATAGAAATCTGGTCGGATGTAATGTGTCCGTTTTGCTATATTGGAAAGAATAATTTTGAGCAGGCTTTAAGTAAACTTCCTTTTAAAGATGAAGTAGAAGTAGAGTGGAAGAGTTTTCAGTTGGATCCTACTTTAGATCCGAAGGAAACGCAGGACACCATTCAGTATTTTAGAGAAAAAAAGGGGGTTGCAGAAGCTCAGGCTACGCAAATGCTTGGTCAGGTAAGGCAAATGGGTAAAGGTGCAGGAATTGATTTTAATTTTGGAAAAACATTGATCACCAATACTTTCAGCGCTCATAAATTGCTTCATTTAGCCAAAAAGCATAATAAAGCTAATGAAATGGAAGAGGCATTATTTATCGCTCATTTTATCGACGGTAAAAACGTAGGCGATAGAGATGTTTTAGTGGGTCTTGCTGAACACTTAGGAATTGATAAAGACGAGGCAATCCAGGCGGTTACAACAGATCAGCTGGATTATGAAGTGAATCAGGATATTCAGGAAGCAAGAAATAATGGGGTTTCCGGAGTTCCGTTCTTTGTTCTGAACGGTAAATATGCTGTTTCCGGAGCTCAGCCGGTAGAAGTATTTGAAAATGCACTTCAGCAGACTTATAAAGAAACTGTGAGTCCGTTTAAAGATCTCTCAGGAGGCAGCGGAGCTTCCTGTGATGCAGATGGATGCAGTATTTAAGATATCAGAACCCCAAAATAGTTTTATTTTGGGGTTTTTATTTTAAAAGATTAGAAGAAAACTCTCGTATCTTTGTAATACAGTCACAACAACTGCATAAATCTAATTCCTCAATGATAAAAATTAACAACGAAACCCATTATTCAATTGATGACACCCTTTTTGTTTTTGCCTTAGATTCCGAAGCAGGAACTGTTTTTGATGATAAAAACAAATTAATTACAGGTATTGGAAAGGTGAATGCAGCGATAGAATTAACCAAAGAAATTCATACAAGAAAACCTAAACTGATCGTGAATTTAGGTTCTGCAGGAAGTAAAGGATTTCACAAAGGAGAAGTGGTATGCTGTACAAAATTCATCCAAAGAGATATGGATGTAAGAGGATTAGGATTTAAATTATATGAAACCCCTCTATCCGGAGTTCCGCCCGTATTGGAATATGGCCTTAAAATGGAAACTTTGCAGGAAGGAATCTGCGGAAGTGGCGACAGTTTTGAAATGAACCATTCTGAAACGGATTATAATATTGTAGACATGGAAGCCTATCCACTGGCACTGATTGCCCAACAGGAAAATATCCCGTTTCTATGCCTGAAATATATTTCTGATGATGCAGGAAGTGATGCTGCAGACGATTGGAGTGTACAGGTACACCTGGCTTCTGAAGCATTTAAGAAAATTCTTTTCTCATAACAATTACTCTTACAATCATGAGTTCAATTATTATAAACAAAGCAACTGCTGAAGACTTAGACGTTCTACAAAGCCTAGGAATTCAGACATTTTCAGAAACATTTGCTGAAGATAACACAGAAGAGGCTATGAAAATATATCTTGATAAGAGCTTCAACACAGAAAAGATAAAATCAGAGCTGAATAATCCTGATTCTCTTTTCTATATTGCCTGGGAAGAAGACAATCCGGTAGGCTATCTGAAAGTGAATACAGGAAACGCACAGACAGAACTTCAGGATGAGACCAGCCTTGAAATTGAACGAATTTATGTCAAGAAAAGCCATCATGGGAGAAAAGTAGGACAACTCCTTTATGATCAGGCTTTAGATACCGCCAGACAGCTTGATAAATCATACTTATGGCTGGGTGTCTGGGAAGAAAACCTGAGGGCTTTACAATTTTACAGAAAAAACGGATTTGTTGAGTTTGATAAACACATTTTCAGACTTGGGGAAGAAGAGCAGACCGATCTGATGATGAAGAAAATGTTGGTTTAATTTTTTTTTGCCCACAGATAGCACAGATTTTCACAGATGATCATGGTTTTATCTAAGAAAAAAACTGGTTGCTCAATTTTTCTTGTTGAAAATTTTGTGATTCAAAAATCAAGGTGATTATATTTAGACTAAAAATTTTCAAATGAACCACTCAGAATTTGTAAAACATATCAATCAGTATTATCTTTTATCTGAAGAAACAATTCAAGATTTACTGGATATCTGTACGGAAGAGTACTATCACAAAAATGATCTTCTGCTGGAATCCGGCTCCATGGCAAGGTATTATTATTTTATCAAATCAGGATTGATAGGGTATTATACAGTAGATGAACAAGGAAATAATATTTATAAAATCTTCTTTGAAGAAAACAGTTTTGTAGCATCTACAGCCGCCATTATTAAAAATGTACCTAGCGATTTCAATATTATTGCACTGGAAGACTGTGCAGTTATCCAATATCCTGCAAAACAGTATAGAGAATTGTTGGAAAAGCATCATGATCTGGCTCTTTTCCATATGTATTATCTGGAAAAAAACTGGGTAGTGAAAAAAGAACCTCTGGAAGTATCTCTGAAATATGAAACTGCAAAAAAACGGTATTTACAGTTACTTGAAAATCAATCTTTGTACAACAGATTAAAGCAACATCATATCGCTTCTTTCCTTGGAATTACTCCTACACAGCTAAGCCGGATCAAAAAGGAAATAAACTGATATTCCTAATTCTGAGTGGAATAAATTACCCTGAGTTCGGTTTAAGAAAATTCAGTTTTCTGGACTGAAGCTGTCTGATCTTTATATTGATTTTTTAACCACAAAAGACACAAAAGTTTTAAATACTGAAGTTTTTTTTATGCTAAGCTTTATGTATAATCAGTACACCTAAGTTTTGTGAAAATCTTTGATTTTCATCTTATGTGAACTTTTATACTGTATCATTTTAAACTTACTTAAGTGAACTAAAATGTTTTAAAATAATAGCTTTGGTGACTTTTGTGGTTGGTAAAGTTTAGATAACTTTTTTATAAAGATTAATAATCCTCTTGGAATTTTATTCTTGAACTTCAATAACTTCGCTCTCCAGCTTTCTGACTTCATTAAAATGAAATTCGAAATCTGAGTAAAATAAACTAATAAAATCTTCAACATATGTTGAGGTTTTTTTTCTTTTTATGCTGCAATTTTGCTTCATCATACAGTCATTGGTACATTATATGTTTTATCATAAAAACCTGTGATTATTATTCATTAAACATTTTTAAACATGAAGAAACTTATCAAAATTGTAGTTGTGCTGGCTGCATTTGCCCCATTATCAGCACAAAAAATTATTCATCAGGAAATTTTCAGTCCGAAAATGAATAAAAAAATCAAAACAGTTATTATTACCCCAAACCTTCAGCCTAATACAACCTATCCGTCTGTGTATATTCTTCATGGTTTCAGTGGTAATCCGGACAGAATCATGAAACAGGATATTCCTGATCTTGTTAAAAAAGCACAGGAACTTAAAACAATCTATGTGCTTCCGGATGGAAATTACAGTTCATGGTATGTAGACAGTCCGATCGTTAAAGATTCACAATATCAAACCTTTATTGGAAAAGAACTGGTAGAATTTATCGATAAAAATTATCCTGTGAAAGCTGATAAAAAATTCCGTGGCATTATGGGATGGAGTATGGGTGGCTATGGAGCAACCAATATCGGGGTTACTTATAATAAAACGTTTGGTATTGTAGGAAGTTCATGTGGTGCGTTGGATTTCAACTCATTTGGAGAAGGATATCAAAAATATATGGTAAATAAAGTTCTGGGACCACTGGAATCCATTAATCCTAATTTTCTTACCGACAGTAAAGTGAAGCTGATGGCTGGAGCCGGACAGCAATATATCTTCGATTGTGGTACGGAAGATACTCAAATGATCACGATGAACAGGAATTTTCATAAAAAACTGACAGAAATGAAAATCCAGCATCTCTATACAGAATCGTTGGGTGGGCATGTTCCCGAATACTGGAGCAGATCACTGTCTGAACAATTGTCTTTATTTGATAGATTTTTTAAACAATAAACCTGTTTTTTAAGTTTTGGCTAAAGCCGTTGGAATTTATATTTAATTATTAAAACGGGCTAAAGCCCGTTCCCATTGAATTTCGATTAGTTTTTATATTAATAGAAGCGGGCTAAAGCCCGTTTGTTTTTATTGTTGATGCAATACTGGCTTTAGCTTTACCCCATTGATCCGTGTCAAGGTTTTGAACCTTGACACGGATTAATCAAATGAAAATCAAATAAAAAATCCTTTTTAAGCACTGCTTAAAAAGGATTTACGATTGATTGATGTTCAAAATGCTAACTAACCAGCATATTAAAATTGTTGAAAGTTTTTACCCAAATGCTCTTCTATTACAAAGAACGGATCTTCTGTAAGCGTGTGTGCTCTCATATCGATAAGACTTACTTTACTCATCATACGAAGCATAATTCTTCTCTCACAAGGCTGTTCAATACCGTCAATTTTTCTCACTCCTGCACGGAAAGCTGATCTTCCGTGAGCACATAAATGATTATTAACCAGAATGACATCTCCCGCCTGAGGTGTAAACCCTGAATAAATCAAATGTCTGGCTTCTTCCCAGAACTCATGCAGCGTACTTTGAGCTTCCTCAGATTGTCTTATACTCGAATTGAAAAGCTGCTCAGCAGCATCAAACCTCATAAAAGGAAGGCTTAAATTCCCATACAATACAGAATCTAATGTTTCTTCCTCAGTATCTCCTGTTTCCAGATTCGCATCTTTTGGGATTTTATAAATACGCTCAAAAAGAGGTCTGTAGTTTTCACCGATAGACTCATGAGAACGGATGGAGTAAAGAGTAGAAGGAACCTGTTCTTCATTTCTTACATACATAAAGCTTAAATAATCTGCCTGATGTTTCAGGAAGGCATCTTCGGTATGTACATACAAATCTGTTGAAGATCCTGATCCTGTCTGCGTTTCTTTCATTTTCTCATCCGGAATGATGGCATGAATCAATCCGCCTCCTTTACGCTGTGAATAATATTGTACAGGTTTTGATGGCAGCGCTCCATGAATAAGTGCACATGCAAAACCATATAAATTAAATTTTGAATAATCTGCAGCCTGCCAATTGGAAGGGGTTGAACCTATATTCTCCTGATCTATATCCATTAATCCGGTAAAGATCAGTGCACCATACTGATTTTTTGAAAAGTCACTTGCAAAATCAGCTGCTATATTTAAAATTCTCTCCGGTAAAAAATAAGACGCCAGCTGATGTACATGCTTAATAAAATCACGGTTTTCATAAGTGTCATACTTTTTCTGAAGATGTAGTGCAGCATCTTTTATCATTCTTCTCTCCTGTGAGGTGACCTCTATGACCGTAGGAAGCAGTTTTACCGCTGTAGAACAGTCTTTATCTAAAATTTCTGTAGAATTCATTAAAAAAAAATTTGGTGTTAACTAATAATTTTTATATTTGTTTTTAATTATTCTAAATAACAATAACCGAGTCAAATTTATGAATAATTACTCAACCACCAAACAAAATCTTAAAAAAATGTAAAAAATAAAAACCTGACTATCAGATATATATAATCGTATATCAAAAAAACCACAACAACTCACAGATTTAAAAAATCACATTACAAAACTTTTATGAACAACAATTTAATTTCCCTAGAAGAGCTCGCAAGCACAACTTCACCTCACATTTCGGGGAATTTCGGGAATATTTTCCATCCAGACAATTATGATCATTATCGTAATGCAGTCAATAGTACTTTAGACCTGGTTCAGGAATTTCTTTACAGAAACAACAAACCTTTCAGTGGTATAGAAGCCAAAACAATGAAAGGGATGGTACAACAGATCGATCTTAATCAAAAACTTTCCAATTACAATGAACTTCTTGCGGAAGTAGATGAAATTTATGTAAAACACGCTACAGCTTTTCACCTTCCACAATATGTTGCACACCTTAACTGCCCGGTAGTTATTCCGGCATTGGCAGGAGAAATCCTTGTTAGTGCTATCAATTCTTCACAGGATACTTATGATCAGAGTGCCGGTGGAACTTTTATGGAAAGAAAACTGATCGACTGGACAGCGGGTCAGATCGGATATAATACCAATGAAAGCGATGGCGTTTTCACAGCAGGCGGCTCACAGAGCAATTTAATGGGATTGGTTATGATGCGTGACTGTTTTTCCCAGAAAAGATACAACCACAATATTAAAATGGATGGCCTGCCGGCAGAGGCAAGCCGCTTCAGAATATTTGTTTCAGATAAATCTCACTTCAGCAATTTAAAAAATGCTTCCATTATGGGATTGGGTGAGAAAAGCATTGTTAAAGTTCCTACCGATGACAGATTCCGTATGGACATTTCTCTTTTGAAAAAATACATTAAAAGAGAAGAACAATTAGGAAATATTCCAATTGGAATCGTGGCTACCGCAGGAACAACAGACTTTGGAAATATCGATCCATTAGAAGATATCGCAAATATTGCAGAGCATTATAACATCTGGATGCACGTGGATGCAGCTTATGGTTGTGCTTTATTATTAAGTGATAAATACCGTAACCTGATTAATGGTATTGAAAGAGCAGACTCTGTAACGATTGATTACCACAAATCATTCTTCCAACCCATCAGTAGCAGTGCCTTTATTGTTAAAAATAAAAAAGAACTGCTGATTCTTAAACATCACGCCGATTATCTGAATCCGAAAGAAATGGATGAAGAAGAAATTCCAGCACAGATCAATAAATCTATTACGCAGAGTACCCGAAGATTTGATGCTTTAAAACTTTGGTTTACCATAAGAATGATGGGTAGAGAGCAGCTGGCAGAATATACAGATACCGTTATTGATCTTACCAAGGATGCAGCCGCAATGATTACTGAAGATGCAGATTTTGAACTTCTTTCAGATTCGGATTTAAGTGTTCTTGTTTTCAGATATGTAAATCCGGAAATCAGTGATCTGAACGCCCTGAATCAATACATCAAGATGAAACTTTTCTACAGCGGAGAAATCCTTGTAGCAAGTACAAAAGTGGATGGTAACTTCTATCTGAAGTTTACATTCCTGAATCCGATTACGACGACTGAAGACATTCATCAAATTCTCACCACAATCAAAAAACATGGAAAAGACTTTAATCCAGAAAAATAAAACGGGAGCCCGGGAAATTACCTTCAGAATTCTTCTTAACGGAATGCTGAGAGAACTGGGAAACGGAAAATTCTATCAGGGAGTTCCGAAATATGATCTTCTTACAGCAAAAGCTCTTCAGAACAGCAATTATCCGCTGTATATGATGTTTGAAATGAAGAAAAGCGGACTATTTTTATTTGCTCCGGTTTCTTATCGTTCTGAGACCCTTTTTCATGAATACGAACCTGTTTTATGGGCTGTAGACCACAAAAATCAAGAGGTTTTTGAAGTTAATGATGAAAAACTGACTGAACTGGTTTACAAAGAGTTTTCTGAGACGACTAACGAAAGTGGATTCAGGCAATTTGTGGAAAGAATTCAGAGCAGCTTAAGAAATCTTGAATTAACAACAGAAGCATGCCTTCAGGACGATCAGCTTTTAACATATTCTTTTCTTGAATCTGAACAAATGCTTCCTGCAGGACACAATCTGCATCCTTTCACCAAATCAAGAATGGGCTTCTCTGAAGAAGAACAGTTTTTATATGGCCCTGAATTCGGTAAAGGATTTCAGCTGGATTATTTTCTGATTCACAAAGACTGCATCACGGAAAAATCTCTTCCAGGGATTTCAGCAAAAGAAATCTTTGAAAAATGGACTTCCTTACCGGAAAGCTACGATTTTGAAAACACAAATGATTTTTATATCGTTCCATGCCATCCATGGGAAGCAAAGTATCTTCTATCAACCGAAGAATACCCTGAAATGCTTGGATCCGGGAAAATTATTCATATCGGACCACTGGGTGAAGATTTTTATGCAACATCTTCTATCAGAACGGTATACAATCCGGACTTTAGCTGGATGTTGAAATTCTCTCTGCATGTTTTAATGACCGGTTCTGTGAGAACAAACAGTTTAAAAGATCTCAACAGAGGGTATGCTTCTGCAATCTGGTGGCAGCATCAAAAAGCTTCATTTGAACAAGATTTCCCGAATTTTAAATTATTGCTGGAACCTTCCACAGTAAGTGTTCATTACGAAGGAAAGAATATGGACAGTCTGAATATACTGCTCCGTGAAAATCCTTTTTCAAATGAAGATAAAGTTATTTTACTGGCAAGGCTTTGTCAGGATGAATCTACAGATGGATTCAATTTTACGACTCATTTCTTTAAGAATGTGGCGAATCAGCTGGGTGTAGATGTTGAAAAAGCAGCTATTATCTGGTTTGAAAAGTATGTGAATCTTTTGCTTTCACCTTTAAACAGATTGTACAATCAATTAGGTATGGCTCCGGAAGTTCATCAGCAAAACCTTCTTGTTCAGCTTGACAATCAGCTTTTACCGCAGTCTATTTACGTAAGAGACGGACAGGGATATCTTATAAAAGACAGTTTCAAAGGAAAATATGAATCTCTGATCAAAGATTATCCTGAAGTGGAAGATCTTTTCATTAGAGATGAGCGTCTTCTGGATATTGTTTCCCACCATCTTTTGGTAAGTAACCTGAGCGCACTGATTGCTTCAATAGGCAAAACGGGACTGGTTAAAGAAAGAAGATTAATCAATATTCTGTATAGAGAATTTGAACAGCTTCATGAATCTGAACCATCATCTTTAACAGATTACGTACTGAATCAAAGATATTGGGCGGTAAAATCTAACTTACAATCGGCGGTAGCTGATGTAGACGGAAGCGTGAATGCAGCATCTATTGCTTATGCGAAAGTTCCGAATCTTCTTCACAAACATTTCTTCTCAGATCAACTGATTCACCCACAAGGAAAAGAAGTTTTCTTCAAAAGATACTTCCAGAAAGAGGATGTAACCATGAGTATGCGTCCTATAGATCTTGAAAATGACCTTGAAATGCTTCATGAATGGTTCAACCGCGAGCATGCTGTAAAAATCTGGCAGATGAACTGGCCGATTGACGAACTGGAAACGTATTACAGACTGATGCTTCCAAGTGATGAAGCCCACAGCTATATTATTGCAGGGAATGATGAACCTTCCTGTAATATAGAGGTGTATTGGGCGTGCAGAGATATCGTAGGAGATTACTATGATGTATTGCCTACAGATTACGGAACGCACCAGTTTATAGCACCTACAGATCCTAAAAAGAAATTTGTATCTCCATCTACACAATCTATGGTTGACTATGTTTTTGCACAGCCACAGGTAGGAAAAATGGTAGGAGAAGGATCTGTAGACTCTCTTGCTTCGATGATGAATAAAGCCCATGTAGGCTTCAAAGTAGACAAAGTAATTGAAATGCCTCATAAAAAAGCCAATCTGAACTTCTGTTACAGAGAATGGTACTGGGAAAAATTCCCGCAAAATAAAGAGGTACAAATCACCACAAACATCACAAAAAATGACTAACGAAGCCGTATACAATGTAATAGGCATAGGTATTGGCCCTTTTAATCTGGGACTTGCCGCATTATCTAATCCGATTTCGGAACTGAAGACCCTTTTCCTGGACCAGAGAGATGGTTTCGACTGGCATCCGGGATTGATGATTGACCATGTAACCCTGCAGACTCCATTTTTGTGTGACTGTGTATCCATGGCTGATCCAACCAATCCTTTGAGCCTTTTGAATTATTTAAAGGAAACCGGAAGACTGTATAAGTTTTTTATCAGAGAAGATTTTTTCATTCCGAGAAAAGAATACAACCGTTACTGCCAATGGGTGATTGAACAGCTTCCTCAGTGTCGCTTTTCAACACAGGTAGTTGATATTATTTATGAAGATGGATTATATCATGTAACGACAGTTCACACCAAAACCAAAGAAACTACAGTTTTCAAAACAGAAAGACTGATTTTAGGAACAGGAACACAGCCTCATATTCCTTCTTTCATTCCGAAAGATGATTCCCGTGTTATTCATACCAGTTCTTATCTATATAGAAAAGAGGAATTGCTGTCTCAAGGAAAGAAAATTGCCATTATCGGTTCGGGACAAAGTTCTGCAGAAGTATTTTATGACCTTCTTCAAAATAGAAATGAAGAAACACAACTGGGCTGGTATTCCCGTCCGGACAGATTTTTCCCTATGGAATATTCTAAACTGACACTGGAACTTACTTCTCCGGATTATGTTGAATATTTCTACAACAGAAGTGAATCTGCAAGGAAAACCATTTTAAGCAAGCAGCAAGCTCAGTTTAAAGGGATCAATTACGATCTGATCAATGATATCTATGATTTTATTTATGATCTGAATATCGACAATGCTGATCCTAATCTTAAAATTATTCCTAACAGTCAGCTGAATAGAGTAGACAACAGCAATCCGGATTTCATCAATCTCGAATTCACCCAGCTGGAACAGGAAGTACCCTATGATCAGGAAGCCGATTATCTGATTCTGGGAACTGGATATCGTTATCATGAGCCTGCATTCTTAAAGAATATTCAATCCAGAATCAAGAGAGATTCAAGCGGATTGTTTGATGTCAACAGGAATTATTCAATAGATCATAACGAAGGCGAGATCTATGTTCTCCACGCTGAAGTACATACCCACAGCTATATTTCTACCGATCTGGGAATGGCGGCTTACCGTAATTCCTACATTATCAATGATATTCTGGGAAGAGAGCATTATAAAATTGAAAAGAAAATTGCTTTCCAAGACTTTGATGTGGAAAAATACGCTGATTTACCAACTGCCAAAATTTAATTAAAAAATGAACACCAACTTAAAAAATACAGTAAGCCAGGAAAACTGGAATCAGGCTAACAGAAAATTAATGGCCAAAACCATCGCAGAACTGATGCACGAAGAGCTTCTAAAACCTGTGGTAACTTTTGAAGATAAAGACGGATATACAGTTTTTAAACTTGAAACCGGACTTGAAAATATTGCCTACAACTTCCGTGGGCAGGAGAGAATGATGGATTACTGGCATATTGATAAAGACAGCATTACTAAAACCGAAAATGGTGAAGATCTATCTGCTATAGACGTAGCGGCTTTCTTCCTGGAAATGCAGACTGTATTTGACCTGGATCCTTATACCATTGCAAGATATACAGAAGAATTACTGCATACACTGTATTGTGATGCTTTGATTTTATCTAAAGGAGTAATGTCTTCAAAAGATCTTGCTGATGCAGATTATCAAACGGTAGAGCACAATATGACCGGACATCCGTGGGTCATTGTGAACAAAAGCCGATTAGGTTTTTCTCCACGCGATCTGAAAACATTTGCGCCTGAAGCTGATGAAAATTTAAAAGTAATCTGGTTGGCTTCCCATAAAAGCAGATCATCATTCCAATCTTTGGAACATATTGACAGAGAGCAGTTTTATCGTTCTGAAATAGGAGATTTGCTGTATAATGATTTTCAGCAGCAGCTGATCAGTAAAGGAAAAATTGTTGAAGACTATCATTTTATCCCGGTACATCCATGGCAGTGGGAACATAAACTTCAGATTCATTTTGCAGGCGATCTTGCTTCAGGGCTTTTAATCCCAATGGGTGAGGGTAGTGATACTTACAGTCCACAGCAGAGTATCCGTACTTTATTCAATGTAGATCATCCGAAGAAAAGATATTTAAAAACAGCTGTTTCTATTCTGAGTACAGGAAATATCAGAGGACTATCTCCTAAACAGATGAAAATTGCTCCGGCTATTACCGATTGGGTAAAAGGATTAATAAAAGATGATGCATACCTGGAAAATAAAGAAACCATTTTCTTAGGAGAAGAAGCTGCTATCACTTATCTGCATCCACAATATGGAGCTATTGCCAGCGTACCTTATCAATATAATGAATTCCTTGGAGCATTATGGAGAGAAAGTGCCGAAAATTATCTGAAAGAGGATGAGCAAATGGTTACCATGGCTTCTTTACTTTATGTAGACGAAAGTGGGGTTCCATTGGTTCAGGCATTTGCAGAAAAAGCAGGCCTGAGTATTGAAAAGTGGATTGAAAGCTATCTTGATGCTTATCTTACGCCATTACTGCACATCTATTACACGCATTCATTATGTGTCACTCCTCATGGAGAAAACATTATGGTTGTTTTGAAAAACGGAGTTCCACAGAGAATTGTAATTAAAGATTTTGTGGATGATATCGTTTTAACAACCGAAGCCAGAGAAAAGCTTCCTGCACACCTTGCAGATGGCCTGATACAGTCTTCTAACAAAGAAAATATCCCGTTGTTTATTTTGCTGGGAGTTTTCGATGCTTTCTTCAGATATCTTTCAAATGCACTGCATACGTATTCAGACTTTAAAGAAGAAAAATTCTGGGAACTGGTTCACAACTGTGTAGAAAACTATAAAGCTGAGAACACGCATCTTCAGGAACGATACGAAAAGTATGACCTGTATGTTCCTGCATTCAAAAGATTCTATATCAACAGTCTGCGACTGAAAAACAATGGTTACAGTGAAAATAAAGCATTTGCCATTCCGAGAAAAGATGGAGCGTTGCCAAATCCTCTGTACCAGATTGCCAATAAAAATTCAGTAGCAGCAGTATGAGGAAATTCCTGCATATACTAAAAGAAGGAGCGGTTTTTACGTATGGAGCCATAGCCGGGAAAAAAGTTGAATTGACTTCCGGAAGTATCAACCGTTCCATTTTTAGCCTTGCCATTCCCATGGTAATGGAACTTGTCATGGAATCTGTTTTTGTGAGCGTCAATCTATTGATTATTGCAAAATTAGGAGACAAAGTTCTGGGCCTTGTGGGAATTACAGATAACTACATCAACTTTGCTTATGCCATCGCAGTAGGGTTAGGCATTGCTGCAGCTACTCTCACAGCCAGAAGAGCAGGTGAAAAAGATCAGGAAGGAATGGGCAGAACAGCTCAGTATATCATCCTTCTTGCTTTACTTTTTGCGGTGCTTATTGGTGGGGTTTCCAGCTATTTTGCAACAGAAATTGTGGATTTCCTGGGAGTTAATGCCAAGGCAGTAACTGAAGGCGTTTCTTTTTCAAGACTGGTATTTCTGAGTATCGGACTTGTCATTCTGCGACTTTCAATAAATGGACTTTTCAGAGGTGCGGGTGATGCAGATATTGCGATGAAATCACTTTGGATCTGTCATATTTCCAATATCATATTGGCGGTAATCCTTGTTTTCGGAGTAGGATTTATTCCTGCTTTTGGATTAATGGGATTGGCTTATGCTACCGTTTTATCAAGATTGTTAGGAGTCTTATACCAGGCTTTTATATTTCTGTCCGGTAAAACCAGTATCAGCATCAGAGTTCCTTTTCAGCTTGATGTACCATTACTGCAGAAGATTCTGAAAATAGCCTTTGGAGGACTGGTTCAATATATCATCCCCACATCCAGCTGGCTGATTATGGTGAAGATCATATCTACTTTCGGAACAACTGCTCTTGCAGGATATATTATAGCTCAGCGTATTGCTTCAGTAGCTACAATGCCTGCCTGGGGAATAGGAAATGCAGCAGGCGTTCTTACAGGACAGAATCTGGGTGCCGGAGAGCCTGAACGCGCAGAAAAAACAGTATGGAGAGCGGGAACCATCAACATGACCTATCTGGTTATTGTAGCCTTATTCTGGCAGATTGCAGCGGAATATGTGGTGAAATTTTTCACTACAGAACCTGAGGTCGCAAGATATGCAGTTCAGTATATTCATGTGGTATCTATGGCTTATCTGCTGTTAGGATTCACCATGGTAATCAGCCGTGCTTTGAATGCAGCCGGAAACATATTACAGGTAACGTTGTTGTATCTCGTCATGTTTTATGTGATTCAGCTTCCTATGGCTTATCTGTTAGGAGTAAGACTTCATTGGGAACTGAGAGGAATATTTACCGCCATCGTTTCTTCGGAAATTGTATTGGCCGTACTATTCCTGATGATTTTTAGAAATGGAAAATGGAAAACTATAAAAATTTAAAATGAACACTACAGAAGAATTTTATGAAATTATTGCCTCTGCCATTGCAATCAAGAAAGAATTGGTAGATGAAAAACTAACCTATCAGGAAATCCCGGAATGGGATTCTATGTCTCATCTTCTTATCGTAGAAGCGCTTGAACAGTTTTATCAGATCAAATTTGATTTTAACGATATTCTGGAGATGGGAACCGTCGGAAAGATTCGCGAAAAAATGAAAAAATACGAAGTATTCGTAGAAAACTAAGCATATGAAAATTTTAGAAAATGTAATTGCCAATAAGAACTTGGAGTTTACAGATGCTTCCACCGGTACAACAATACCGGTGGGAACACTGTACCGGTCTCTAGGCTTAAACCCCGTAGAAAAAGGGCTCCTCTTTTTGTACAATGACAATCAGCTGCCCAGTATTGAGGTTCTCCTCAATTTTTATGGAACAGCTCATACGATTGCGGTATTGGGACAGAAACTGCATGAGGAATTCAAAGCACGTATTGAGGCAGAATACCGTCCAAAATATATCTTTGATCCGCAAAGAGAAACCATTGAAGGATACAGCCTGAAAGAATTCTCGGACAACATCAGAATCTTTGCAAAGGATGATTATAAGAGTGAAATTACCATTCATTCCGAAATCAAGATCCTTTTGAGTACTTCCGGTACTACGGGTGTTCCGAAGTTGGTGAAATTATCCGATGAAAGCCTTTACCAGAATGCTTTGAGCATCCTTCAGTATATGCCCGTTAAGGAATCCGATGTGGTTCCTTTAAACGTTCCTATCAACTTCGTATACGGATTCTCTATTTTCACTACGAACTGTATACGCGCAGGAAGAATTGTATGTACAGATAAAGACATTATGCAGAAAGCATTCTGGGACGAAATGGAAGAGTACGGCTACAGTACTTTAGGTGGAGTTCCTTTTCTTTATGAGAACCTGAACAGAATAGGATTTTTCAGAAAAGATTCTCCAAGTCTGAGGTATTTTACCCATACCGGAGGCGTGATTAATGCTGAATTGAGAAAAACAATTTTCACGTATTGTCATGAATTTAAAAAAGATTTTTTTGCTCAATATGGTCAGACGGAAGCTGGAGGAAGAATGGCTTATCTTACGACGGAAGGACTCCTTGAAGAAGAAACCTCTATTGGAACTGTTGTAGAGAGAGGAAACTTCAAGATTGATCCTGACACGGATGAACTTCTTTTTTCACATGTCAGTATTTTTGGAGGTTATGCCAACAAACTGGAGGATCTTGCCACTTATGAGCAACCTTCCGTACTACATACCGGAGATACCGCCAGAAAAGGGGAGAACGGAATCTATTATATCACAGGAAGAATAAAGCGTATCATGAAGCTTTTCGGAATACGTCTGAATCTGGATGAGGTAGAATTTATTCTTAAAAATGAAATGCAGGGCAATACCTTCGTATGTCTGAATGCCAATGATAAAAAAATCGTTGTGCTGTATGACAATCCGGACATTGATCCTCAGATCATCACCGAGACCATCAAAAATAAACTGCGTATCAATCCACAATATGTACGTGTCGAACTTATAGAATCATTCCCATTATCACAAAACGGTAAAATAAACTATCCCCTGTTACAAAACTTACAGCATGAAAACATCTAAAACCCTTATATTACTTCTTGGTCTTGCTTTATCTTCAAACTCGCTTTCTGCACAGCAGGGCGACAGAGTTCATGGCAAGATCATGCTGTCTGAAAAGTCGCCGGTAAAAAATGCAATTTTAAGACTTGTCAACACGTCTTATCAGGCAAAAACAAATAATTTAGGAGAATATTACTTTGAAAATGTGCCACCTGGAGAATATACGCTTCAGGTGGTTTTAAATGACATTGAACTGATGAGAGAGCAAATCTACATTCAGAAAGATGTCCACGAAATTCCTGCGATCTACGCCCCGTTACACAATAATGTGATTGAGGGAATCACCGTATACGCAGTGAGCAGAAATAAATTTTTGGATAAAGACAGTACTTCAGTGGGCAAAATGCCTTTAAAAGCTCTTGAAAATCCACAGGCTTATACAAGCATCAACCAACAGATCATGAAAGAGCAGATTACTTATGATATTTCGGAAGTATTGAAAAATGTTCCGGGAATGGTAAAAATGCAGGGAAGTCCGGGAAGAGGTTCAGGAGATGGAAGTTTCTACTACAGCCTTAGAGGTTTTCCAACCAAAGTATCTATGGTAGATGGTGTTCCGGCAACTACCAATGGTGAGATAGATCCTGCCGATCTTGAGCGTCTGGAAGTAATCAAAGGACCTTCCGGAACATTGTACGGAGGTGCTGTAACTTCTTTTGGAGGTTTGATTAATGCGGTCACCAAAAAACCTAAAGATTATTTCGGAGGAGAAGCTTCTTATCTGATGGGAAGCTACAACCTGAACCGTGTAACCGCTGATGTTTATGGTCCCATTACAGAATCACGAAATATGCTGTTTCGTTTAAATGCTGCTTATCAGTACCAAAATGGATTCAGGGATTCCGAATTCAGAAAATCATTTTTTGTAGCTCCTACGATAAGTTATCAGGTGAATGACAGACTTAAGTTCAACCTGGGAGCTCAGATTTACAATTATGAAGGAACAAATACTCCGATTATTTTCCTGACCAGAACAAGGCCTTATGTTGCTCACAACCCTGATGAACTTGGCTTCGATTGGAAAAGGTCATACTCCAACAATGATATGACCCTAAAAGCTCCATCCATCAATGTAAAAGCTGAGGTTAACTACAAAATTTCAGACAAATGGACTTCGCAAACTTTACTTTCAAGAAACTTCAGAAAAACGGAAGGATTATATCAATATCAGTTTATCAGAGGGACAACCAGTGATGCTCTGTTGGAACGTAATGTACAGTGGCAGAACTCGGAAGCTTCTTCTACAAGTGTCCAGCAGAACTTTAACGGAGAATTTAACATCGGTAAAATTAAAAATAAAGTGCTGATTGGGTTAGATTATCTTAATCAGACCATCAACAATAACCATTCCCCGATTGTGGTATATGACTATATCGATGGGACAAATCCTTCAGGGCCAGTGGTAGCACCAGTGACTGGAATATATGGTAACATATCCAAAGATCTGGCGCTGCAAAAAATTCAGGCGGTTACCCAGGCTGCAATCCTGGCGGGTAAATCTCCATTGGTAAGAAATACCACAGCATCCAATCTTTATGGAGCTTATATCTCAAATGTAACCCATATTACCGACCGTTTAACTACCTTGATCAGTTTGCGTATGGACCATTATGAAAGTAAAGGACAACTTAATTTGAATGACAACAAACGCGCTGGAGAATTCAAACAAACAGCATGGTCTCCAAAAGTAGGCGTTGTATACCAAATCCTTAAAGATCAACTATCTGCTTATGGTAACTATATGAATGGTTTCAGCTATACAGCACCTATTACCCAGCAATTGGCAGATTATAGCGGAGATATGAAACCACAGATGGCCAATCAGTGGGAAGTAGGAATCAAAGGAAACCTTTGGAGAAACAAGGTTAACTTTACCGTTTCATATTATGATATCCTTGTTGACAATATCCAGAGAGGAACCGGAGTGATCCGAGACGGAAAAGAATACAATATTGTGATTCAGGATGGACAACAGAGAAGTAAAGGAATTGAAATAGAAACCATTATGAATCCTGTTCAGGGATTAAATATTATGGCCGGATATGCCTACAACCACAGCAGATATGAAAAAGCAGATCCCGCTGTAGATGGCCGTCGTCCGGAATCTGCAGGTCCTGCGAATGTATTCAATTCATGGATCAGTTATATTCTTCCTATCAGAGGACTTCAGGGACTTGGAGTTGGCTTTGGGGTAAACCGTGTAGGAAAACAGCTTACCGGAAACAAAGTACTTACCGGACAGTTTGCATTCCCAGCTTATACGTTGGTGAATGCTTCCATTTCCCTTGAAAAAGAAAGATACAGATTAGGATTTAAAATGAATAATCTGGGCAATGTGCAATATTTTGCAGGGCAGGGAGTGGTAGTAGCTCAGATGCCTCGTAACTTTGTTGCTGAGGTTAGCTTTAAATTTTAAGAATGAAGTTAAAGTTTAGAAAAATTGCATATCAGTTACATCTATGGCTCGGACTAACGTCCGGGCTTATAGTTGTTATCATGGCCGCTACAGGATGCATCCTGGCTTTTGAAGAAGAATTAAAACATATTGTTCATCCTAACAGATATTTCGTTGAAAATATCGGAAGAAAAAAACTTTCATTATCAGAACTTACGGAAAAAGCAGAAAAAGCACTTCCTGAAGGTTTGAAAGTCAAAAGAGTGGTAATGTCTTCCGATCCCTCACGAACCTATGTCTTCCGCACGCTCAAAATGGATGAGGAAGCATGGACGTATTGGGGAACTTATCTTTATTATTACCGGATTTATGTAGATCCTTACACGGGAAAAGTACAGGAAGTAGAAGATGCCAAAAAAGATTTCTTTGAAATTGTACTGGATCTTCACAGAAGACTTCTGCTGGGAGAAAAAATTGGAAAAACAATTACCGGTTATTCCACATTGATTTTTGCTGTAATCCTTTTATCGGGACTTGTGATATGGTATCCCCGAAAAATGAGTAAAGCCATGTTGAAAGGAATGTTTTTCATTAAAACATCTGCTAATTGGAAAAGGATTAACTATGACGCTCATAATGTGCTGGGGTTTTATGCTGTGATTCCTTTACTCTTAATCTCTTATTCCGCATTGATATGGAGCTTTGAAGATGTAGACAAATGGGTAAAGAATACACTGAACGGAAACATTACAGAAAAGAAAGCCAAAAGTACCATTCCTTCCGGAGAATCTTCAAACCGTGAAAATATTCTCAATCTCATCGGAAATACCATGGAAAAAGGATTGAAAGATAAGAAATCAGCGCTTGTCAATTTTCCAAGATCGGAAGAAGGAACATATTATGCTGAACTGACCTATGACGGAAGGCAATATAGAAATGAACATTTTAATTTGGATCAGTATTCAGGAGATATTGTAAAATCTCAATCTTATAAAAACAAAAATATCGGATATGGAACCGCATTAAGAGAAAGAAATTATGATCTTCACACCGGAAGTATCCTTGGGCTGACCACCAGAATTATTTATTTTCTGGCCGCTGTTATCGCACTATCACTCCCGATTACAGGTTTTGTCATCTATTTGAATAAGAAAAAGAAGAAACCAAAACATAAGAAAAACAAAGTAATTTTCCCTTCTCAACATTAATAAAAGCCTCTGTAAAGGGACTTTTGCTTTTTTTTAAACCACAAAAGTCACAAAAGATTTTATTTTGAACATTTAACCGTTAATAAGTTTAAAATGATACCGCACAATAAGTTTACATAAGAAGAAAATCAAAGATTTTCAAAACTTAGGTGTACTTTATTATGCATGAAATTTAACTTTAAAAAACTTAAGTGGTTAAAACTTTTGTGTCTTTTGTGATTAAAATAAATCTAAAAGTTAGATAACTTCTTATTTTTAAATATCCAGTATCAATTTTATCGCAGATAAAATCCTTGCGCCTTAAAAACAAGTTATTTTTGATTTCATTTGCGCCTTTGCGTTCAAAACTAAAATATTCTTTTGATAAAGTATTTTTTTTGAAATCGCAAAGGCGCAAAGTTTTTTAATCTTATAACTTTTTAAGGCGTAAGAAAATCAAAGATTTTCAGCAAGTGATACCTCATAATTTTCCTGCAGATCCATAAAACGGTACAATTATCTATTCTAATCACCCAATCAGTCCCTTCACATTTTTTGAAAAAACCTCAATTCCTTTGTTCATTTCTTCAAAATTAAGATCCCCAAATCCCAGTCGCATGGCGGTAAGCCCTTTGTTCTGATACAAAAGCGTTTTGGGAATGAAAAGGTTATCCTTAGCACAGTTCCGGCTTAGCTGCATCAGGTTCAAATGGATATTCCATTCCAGCCAAATCGCAAGACCTCCGGAAGGCTTTTGGAAGGAGATCAAATTACCCAGATTTTCTTCCAGTAACAAAGTAAAATGATCACGTCTTTCCTGATATACTTTTAAAGACTTCTTCAGATAACGGTTGATTTCTCCCTCTGCAATCATTTCTCCAAGTGCCCTTTCCATCAGGATATCACCCTGTCTGTCGATAATTCCCAGATATTTACGCATTTCGGTCATCAGATTTTCCGGAGCTACAATAAATCCAGTCCTGAATCCCGGAGCTAAAGACTTTCCGAATGAACCAATATAAATTACCATTCCGTTGGTATCGGCGCTGGCTAACGGAAGAATAGGGCTTTTATCATAATGAAATTCATAATCATAATCGTCTTCCAGAATAATAAATCCGTATTCATTCGCTAGCTCTAATAACTCAAATCTTCTCTGAGCACTCAAAGCAACGGTAGTAGGATAGTGGTGATGGGGTGTCAGGTAAAGCATCCGTATTTTCTGCTTTTTACAGGCTTCTCTTACACTTTCTACAATAATTCCTTCCTCATCAATGGGAATAGAGACAATATCAACACCCGCTTTCATAAAGATCATATTGACAGAAAAATAGCTTAAGGCTCCTACTAACACAGTATCACCAGCCGAAAGAAGAATTTCGGAAACAATATAAATACTCATTTCCGTACTTCGGGTTATGAGTAGGTTGTTCTTAGAAATAGGAAGTCCACGGGAGAGATTCAGATATTGAGATAAATGTTCTTTAAAAAACTCACTTCCGTCATGATTATAATGTCCCAAAGTCTTCTGGTTGGATTTACGCTTCAAAATAGAGCTGTAAAACCGGGAATGTTGTCCGATTTGCGTCAAACGGATATCCGGCACTCCATCATTAAAGACATATTCACAATCCGAATGTTCAAAAGGATTATCTAAAATATTGGATGTTTTAAATGAAAAACCGGTTGATATTGGGTAGTTTTGAAGGTTATTTTGCTCAAAATCGTTCACTTTTACAGGTTTCTCCTGATCCTTTCCAATCACAAAGGTTCCTTTATTCGGAAAACTCTCTGTCCAGCCCTGAGCCGATAATTCATCGTACACAGCAACAGCAGTATTTCTATGGATTTCCAGCATTTCACTGAACGTTCTTGTTCCGGGAAGCTTTGTTCCAAAAGGAAGAAAACCTCTTTGGATCGCATTGACTAATTGATTCGCAATCTGCAAATAGATAGAAGTCTCTGATTTTCTATCAATCTTTATAAAACTTTCATAAGGAATCTTAACCGGACTATCCATAACATCAAAACTGGCACAATACAACCATCCGGCAATATACTACTTTTGACATCAAAATAAAAATCTATGGAATTTCATCATCTGTTAAAAAAAATTGTACAGGAAGGAAGTACCCACGCCAAATGGCTGAATACACTTTCTTTTATGGAAAATGCCGGTGCAAGAAAAATATCAAAATGTGAACATCCTACATTGGTTTCTCAGATCCAGCTGAAACATGCTGCCGAAGAGCACCGCCATGCTTATTATCTAAAAAAACAGATCGGGAAAATAGATCCTGAGTTATGCAAAACCTACGAAAGTATGGAACTTCTGGCTCCGATAGCAACAAGCCAATATCTTCACTCATTGGATATTAAAGCCTGCCGTTATCTTCAGAAAGCTTTCAATCTTAATAAAACAGATATTAAATATGCCGCATACCTTTTTGTAACCTATGCTATTGAGGTTCGTGCTGATGAACTTTATCCTGTTTACCAGCAGGTTCTTACCGAAGCTTCTTCCAGAATTATGGTAAAATCTATTATTCTTGAGGAAGAAGGCCATCTTGAAGAAATGATCAACCAGCTTAATGAATTTTCACCAGATTGGAAAGAGCATGCGGACCATGTTTTAACAATAGAAAAAGCCCTGCACGAAGAATGGATTAATGCTGTTACAGAAGAAGTAGCTCAGTTGAATTATGCTTAGTAATAGCACTCATTTTCAGGAATCTCTTAACAAAAGAAAAGAGGAAGGAACATTAAGACGTTTGCGGCTTCAATCTGATGGAATTGATTTTTATTCTAATGATTACTTGGGGTTGGCAAAAAGTGAAGAACTTCAACATGTACTACTGCAAAAGATTACAGACAACCCTCAATTGCTTTCAGGAAGTACAGGCTCAAGGCTTATTAGTGGAAACAGTGATATTGCGGTCTCTGTAGAAAATGATATTGCTCAGAAACATCAGTTTGAATCTGCATTACTTTTTCCATCCGGATACAATGCAAATCTGGCCTTATTTTCTACGCTTCCCAGCCGTCATGATATAATAATTGTAGACGAACAGATTCATCGGTCGGTACATGATGCCTGCAGATTATCAAATGCAAAAAAGCTGAAATTCAAGCACAATGATATTGAAGATCTTGAAAATGTTTTAAAGAAACAAAATAGACACTGTTATATCGCAATAGAAAGTTTGTACTCTATGGAAGGAGATTTTGCTCCTATTCAGAAAATTGCTGAGCTTGCTGATCAGTATAATGCGTCTCTGATTGTTGATGAAGCCCATTCTTTTGGTATTTTCGGATATGGATTGGTTGAAAAATATCAATTACAGAACCAGGTTTCTGCAGCAGTTGTAACCTATGGAAAAGCTCTCGGAGCCCATGGAGCAGCAATCCTATGCAATGAAACAGTGAAATCTTACCTGATCAATTTTGCAAGCCCATTTATTTACACTACTTCCGCACAGGATTTCCAGTGGATGAGTATAAAAATCGGGTATGAATTTTTAGATCAGCATCAGGATCTCGCAAAAAAACTTCAGCACAATATCAGAGTTTTCCGAAGCAGAAATTCAGACTCTCCATCAGCGGAAACAAGCCCCATTCAGGCCATTGTAATTCCGGATAATCAAAAACTGAAACAATTACAGGACACTTTATCTGAGGAAGGATTTTTAACCTACGCAATCTACAGTCCCACCGTAAAAGAAGGAAGTGAACGACTGCGGATTTGCCTTCACAGCTTTAATACAGAAGAGGAAATTGTAAAACTGACAGAAATTATTAGAGAATTTATTTAAAACAAAAAATAAGCTTTCAAACCTCGCAACACGAATCTCGAATCCCGAAAACATGAAATTATTTATAACAGGAATAGGAACCGAAATCGGAAAAACAGTCTGCTCGGCTGTTTTGGTTCAGCATTTTAAAACAGAATACTGGAAACCCATACAGTCAGGCGATCTGGATTACACAGACAGCCATAAAATTGAAGCCTGGACAGATCATACAATATGCTACCCGGAAACCTATCGTTTACAGCGGGCTGCATCACCACATCAGTCCGCAAGAGAAGAAAATATCACCATAAACCTGAATGATTTTCAACTCCCAAAAACCGGAAATCCATTGATTGTAGAAGGAGCAGGAGGCCTTATGGTACCCTTATCTGACTCTACATTCATGATCGATCTGATAGAAGAATTAAACCTTCCGGCTGCATTGGTAGTAAGAAATTATTTGGGATGTATTAATCACAGTTTATTATCAATCATCGCATTACAACAGAGAGAGATCCCATTGGAATATTTAATTCTTAACGGAGATTTCCCGGAAGATACGGAAAGAGTGATCTGCAGTTTTATCGAAAAAGAAACAAAAATTATCAAGATTCCAGAAGTCAAAAGTACTGATAAGGAATCTATACAACATGCTGCAAAGCAATTAACAATAACAAAAATAGGATAATGGATACAAAAACAACATTGAGAAACACCTGGACTAAAGAAGAGATTGAGGAAATTTATCACCTTCCTCTGATGGAACTGATCTACAAGGCAGCCACCGTACACCGCGAATGGCATGACCCTTCTGAAGTACAGATCTCTACTTTATTATCCATCAAAACCGGCGGATGTCCTGAAGACTGTTCATACTGCGGACAGGCGGCCCGTTATCACACGAATATCAAAGTACAGGCTTTATTGCCTACGGAAACAGTAATTGCCCATGCTCAGAAAGCAAAAGATTCCGGATCTTCAAGATTCTGTATGGCAGCAGCATGGCGTGAAGTTCGTAATAACCGTGATTTTGACAGAGTTATTGACATGGTAAAAGGAGTGAATGAACTTGGATTAGAAGTTTGCTGCACTTTGGGAATGCTTACCGAAGAACAGGCTATCAGACTTCAGGAAGCAGGATTATATGCCTACAATCATAATCTTGATACCTCTGAGCAATATTATGAAGAGATCATTTCTACCAGAACATTTGACAACAGGATCAATACCATCAACAATGTAAGAAATGCAGGAATCACCGTGTGCTCCGGAGGAATTATCGGACTGGGTGAAACGCACAGAGACAGAATTTCAATGCTTCTCACGTTGGCAACAATGCCAAAACACCCGGAATCTGTTCCAATCAATGCTTTAGCAAGAGTAGCAGGAACTCCATTAGAAGATAATGAAAAAGTACATACCTGGGAAATGGTAAGAATGATCGCTACAGCAAGAATTGTAATGCCTTCTTCTATGGTGAGATTAAGTGCCGGCCGTATAGAAATGTCAGAAACAGAACAGGCATGGTGTTTTATGGCAGGTGCCAATTCCATTTTTACAGGAGAAAGAGAAACATTATTGGTAACCCCTAATCCTGGAGTTTCTGAAGATATGCAGATGCTTCAGACATTGGGACTGAAACCTATGATGAAAAAAGAAACATGCTGCTAGGTAATTATAAATTATGAATGATAAATTATGAGTGATGAGCTGGATTATGAGTATTATAGAGTTTATTGCAAAATTGGTTTTTGAATTTTTATAACCTGTGTTAATCTGATATAGGTTGGAAAACGCAAAGACGCAAATATTTTTAAGGTAAATAATGTTCTAAGGCGCAAGGATTTTATCTCCGATAAAATTGATTATGTACAAATGATATGCGTCAACGACTTAATAAACGTTGAACTTGCTGAAAATCTTTGATTTTCTTGCTTCTTAAAATAATCACTCTCTATGATAAATTTTGCGCCTTTGCGATCAAATCCAACTAAACTATTGTTAAATCCATCTCCATCACTCATTATCTTTTTTACATCAATATATGAATACAATAAAAAAAGAAATCAGCCTGCAGCAAAAAGATAAAGCCGTCAACTGGCATCCGTATACGCAGATGAAAACAGCTGATGATGCCATTCCCATTGTAAAAGGAAAAGGAATTTACCTTTATGATAACGAAGGAAAAAAATATCTGGATGTTGTTTCATCATGGTGGGTGACGCTGCACGGGCATTCTCATCCTTATATCGCACAGCGTGTTTTTGAACAGTTAAACACCCTTGAGCAAGTTATTTTTGCAGGATTTACCCATGAACCTGCCATACAACTTTCAGAAAATCTACTGAAAATTCTTCCGGCTGGCCAGGCGAAGGTTTTTTACTCTGATAATGGCTCTACTGCAGTGGAAGTGGCTTTAAAAATGTGTATTCAATATGCATACAATAAGGAAAAAAAGAAAACGAAGATTTTAGCTTTTAAAAATGCTTATCACGGAGATACCTTCGGTGCCATGTCTGTAAGTGAAAAAAGTTTCTGGACAAGGCCTTTTGAAAGCATGCTGTTTGAAGTTGTTTTTATCGATACACCCAATACAGAAAATCTGGAAAGCCTTCAGAAACAGATTAAAGAACTGGCTGATGAAGTGGCTTGCTTTATCTACGAACCATTAGTGCAGGGAGCGGCCGGAATGCTGATGTATAAAGCTGAGGACCTTAGCCAGCTGATGAAATGCTGCAGGGAAGAAGGTGTTCTTATGATTCAGGATGAAGTTTTTACAGGATTTGGTAGAACGGGTAAGCTTTTCGCAGCAGATTATCTTACACAGAAACCGGATATCATGTGTTTTTCAAAAGGGCTTACAGGAGGAACAATGCCAATGGGAATTACCACCTGTTCCAATGAAATCTATGATGCTTTCCTTTCTGATGATCGTTATAAAACCTTATTTCACGGGCACTCGTTTACAGCCAATCCTTTAGCCTGTACAGCGGCTTTGGCCAGTATGGAACTCTTGTTGACAAATGAAACTCAAATGAATATCAACCGCATCACTTATCAGCATTCAGAGTTTGTGAAAGCACTTGCTTTGCATCCTCATGTAGAAAAGGTTCGACAGATTGGAACTATTTTAGCTTTCGATTTCAAAACCGGGAATGGTACTTCTTATTTCAATGAAATAGGGAAGAAGCTTTACAATGAATTCTTACAGAGAGGGATTATCATGAGGCCGTTGGGAAATGTAATATATCTGGTTCCGCCATATTGCATTACATCCGAAGAATTGGATTTTGTATATCAGAATATTATGGAAGTTCTGGATCAGTTTAAAGATTAAATTGATCCTGCTCCGGTAATAATTATTTTTAATTTTTTTAAATGTACCTTATAGGTTTTGTACACCTATAAGGTTTTTATGTTTACCTATTGACAACGATTGCAGCTCAGGATTTTTTAAAGTTCCTGTTCAGCTTTCTTCAAAAGAGCAATCAATTCTTTCAGGTCATCTTTATTGAATTCCTGTAAGCTCTGATTAGAATAGTGAGAAGGAATTTTTATATAATTAACCCACGAAGAAAGTTTTTCCCGATAAACACTTCCAAACTCAATATTGCTCATTGTAACAAACTTATATTTGGTTTCCTGGTTTGTCTTTTCATTTTCTTTCTGTTCTACCATCTGAAGAGCCTGAATCAGTTTTCCCAATTCATTTTTATCAATAGTCAATGTCTTTTTTGATATCTCATCAAAGGTTTCATATTCATACATGATTCCCAGAAAACGATCTGATGAATTATCAGAAACATCTTTCGTTACAATCTTTTGAATATTAAGGTTTTTAAACGTACCCAGAGTGCTGATTTTCTTCTCAATTAATGTCCCTTTTCTTGAGTTGACGGTAAGTCCCCGGGATGTCGTTGATCTTTGGATAGTAGGTGGCGGTGCTATTTGAGCAGCAGCCCATATACATGATACACAGGAGATCAAAATAATGATTCTTTTCATTGGTAAAAATTGTTATTAGTTTTTATACCAAAATTACATGGTAACTTTCGCCAATATATAAAATATTAAATAAACACTGCTATTTGAGCTCATTTCCCCACAGATGTAATTGAGAAAGGATAGGCCCTAGCTTTTTTCCTTTTTCAGTAAGCTTGTAATACACTTCCGGTGGAAAATTATACACTTCAATCCGTTCAATAATAAGATCTTCTTCCAGCTGTTTCAATTGCTCGGCAAGTACTTTCTTGGAAACTCTGGGCATACTTCGCCAAAGTTCCACAAACCGTACCTGATCTTCTTCAAAAAGGTTATGTAGAATCAGCGGTTTCCATTTGCCCGAAAGAATATTCAGGCTTCGTCTTAATCCACAGTTTTTAAATTCTTCAAAATTCATACATCAATTGAATATTTATAGTTAACCTTTTGGTAACCTTCGATTGTTTTACCTTGATCAGGCAATAGCTTTGCTCTACAAACTTAGTCAAAATGAAATTACAATTATGGCGCAATGCAACATTGCTATTGAATATTGATGGAATTTCCATCCTGATAGATCCTATGTTGGGAGAAAAAGGATCTATGGGAAAAATGCCCATGACAGATAGTGAATTACTGAATCCTCTCGTAAATCTGCCTTTCAGTAAAGATGAATTATTAAAAAAATTACAAGGAATAGATGCCGTTGCCGTCACCCATCTTCATCCTGATCATTGGGATGCTGCAGCCATAGAACTTCTTGATAAAAATATTCCGATTATTTGTTCAGGGATTATTTCAGACCAAATTTCAAAACAGGGATTTACCAACGTGATCGCTGTGAATGATCAGCTTCAATGGAAAAATATTGAGATATCTACCACCAAAGGCCAGCATGGAACCGGAGAAATAGGAGAGAAAATGGGAATTGTAAATGGTTTTGTTTTTAAAACAGAGCATACATCAGTTTACATCGCAGGAGATACTATTTGGTATGATGAAATTGCCCAGGAAATTGATAAACATAATCCTCAACATATCATTGTGGCAGGAGGAGCCGCCACTTTTTCTGTAGGAGATCCTATTATTATGACCAGTGAAGACATTGTAAAAGTCTGTGAACATGCACCGGAGTCTACGGTTTGGATAACCCATCTGGAAGCAGTGAGCCATTGCAGAGAAGACCGAAAATTTATTCAGGGAAAAATAACAGAAAAAGGGCTCGAAAACCAATGTTTCATACTGAAAGATGGAGAAGAGGTAAGCCTGAAACAGAAATGAAATAAATAACAGAAGCTATGGCTTGTTTTTTGAATATTTCCTGATAAATAATTTGTATGCTGTCAGTTTTTCTCTTAAATCTTGATTGGAAAGAATTATTACTGGGACACGAAGAATGGTCTTTTCTTTTAGAGATCATTCTTCGTACCATGATTATGTTCCTTGCTATTATCATCGGACTTAGAATTTTAGGAAAAAGAGGAGTAAAACAACTCTCAATCTTTGAGTTGGTAGTGATTATTGGCCTGGGATCGGCCGCAGGAGATCCTATGTTTAACAAGGATGTCGGAATTATTTCATCCCTTATTGTTTTTATTGTTATTATTCTTCTATATTCTATTGTGACCTATTTTATCGGAAAAAGTAAAAAATTTGAAAATCTAGTCGAAGGAAAATCTATCTGCCTGGTAGAAAATGGTGAATTTTCAATTAAAAACTTTCAAAAAGAAAACCTTGGGAGTGACGAATTCTTTGCAGAGTTGAGGCTAAAAGGAGTTTCGCAACTTGGGCAGGTTGAAATGGCTATAGAAGAAATATCAGGAGAGATCAGTGTATTCTTTTTCGAAGATGAATCTGTAAGATACGGGCTTCCTATTATGCCAGACTCATTACATAATCCGTTACAATATATTCATGAGGAAAGATATTACTCTTGTATATTCTGTGGGTATACAGAGCATAAAAAAGCAGGTAATGCAGGAAGCTGCCCAAAATGCCAAAAAGAAGAATGGGTAGCATCCCACAATAAAAGACGTGTTACCTGACCTTGACTATCTTAATCTTCTACAAACTTATTTCTCGCCGCTTTCATTCCAAAATACAACATCAGCAGTACAGCACCACTTAATAAATAAAACGAGCTGTTCCAGGAAATATCCCAATCATGAAGCTTTCCAAACAACGGAGGTCCGAATGCCGCAATCAGATATCCTACAGACTGTGCCATTCCTGATATTTTAACAGCATTGATACTGCTTTTCGTTCTTGTAGAAAAAAACAGAATCGAAAGACTGAAAGATAATCCATTAGAAATCCCTATGATCACTGCATTCACATAGATCCATTGAGATTTTAGGAAGACAAACATCATGGTACTTCCAAACATCAAAGCACAGATAAAAAGTATCATGAGTCTCTGATCTTTCATTTTACTGGCAATAATCGGGCAACAGAATGTTACAGGAATCATGGTAATCTGAATCACAAAGAAAACCCAGCCGGAACTTTCTCCCTGCATATGAAAATCTGAAAGAAATGAAGGAAGCCACGCTACAAGGCAATAGTAAAACAATGACTGAAGCCCCATAAAAATGCTGATATTCCATGCCTGAGGAGATTTAAACATATTAAAATCTGAAGTACTGAGTGCGGTTTGAGATTGAACCGGATTTCTTTTATTAAATATGAACTCCAATGATAAAACAAGAAAACCCAATGCAGCAATCACCAGCCAGATCCCCAGAGAACCTTTCCATCCAAACCCTGTCAGTTCCCCGATTTTTACACTGAACCCTGAAGCTAAAGCAGCAGTAAGGTTCATAGATACCGCAAAAATTCCGGTCATGAGACCAATCTGTTTCGGGAAATTATTCTTAACATATCCTGGAGTAACCACATTTCCAATGCAGATACCCAACCCAATGAATATAGACCCTACAAACAAAAGCCATAGAGATCCGCTGATTCGTAAAAACAACCCGAAACTCAGAATAATCAGTGAGTACATCAGAAGTTTGCTGATACCGAACTTATTGGAAAATCTGCTAACCAGCACCGAACAGGCAGCAAACATAAACAGTGGAATAGAGGTTAAAAGGCTCACCTGAAAATTGTCCAGCTTCAAAACATCTCTTATCTCTCCCAATACAGGCGCAACCGCCACAATAGGTGAACGGAGGTTACTGGAAATGAGTATAACCACCAGAACATTAATAAGTAATAAAACATACGAAGCATTCTTTTTTACTTCATTCTTCATCATAATAAAAACTTTTGTACAAAATTAGTACAGTAATTTTGTTTAATTTTGCCAAAGTTTTAACCTAAAACGACATGGACATCAACGGCACCATAAAAATAGATGAACTGAAGAAACCTTATTTTGTATGGTTTGAAGAAAACTGGATTCATGATGATGTTCTTCATCACCATCAGAAAGGGCAGCTTGTTTATGTAGAAAGTGGGTTTCAATATATTACTATCGAAGAAAAAATCTATCTTCTTCCTCAGAATCATGCCGTATGGATTCCTCCAAATGCTGTTCACAAAACCAATTCTCATTCTGAAAAGATCAAGCTGATGATCATGTTTGCCGATATCAGTACCCAAGAATCTTTCTATCATGAAGTGAATGTATTTTCTGTTCCTCCTGTATTGAAAGAAATGATAAAATACGCAGAAAAGTGGTCTAAACAGATGACTGTGGATCATAATGAAAACCTATTCCTGAAGGCACTTTTCAACGAACTGCCACAATTTGTAGAGCATTCACTGACCTTTCACATCAGCCTTCCCAAAGATAAACGTCTTGCTAAAGTTATACAGCATCTGCACAATCATTACCGGAATGAAATCAAAATGGAAGATCTTAGTGATACGGCACATTTATCTTTCCGTACCCTGGAACGTATTTTCAAAAAAGAAACCGGGCTTACTTTAAGCAAATACCAGCAAATGCTTCGTATTATCAAGAGTCTGGAGTATTTGAGTTCGGGTAATCTTACGATTTCAGAAACTGCTTATGAAGTAGGGTATAAGAGTGTTCAGGCATATACCAGAAGCTTTCAGTCTGTAATGCAGTTCAGACCAACAGATTTTATGAAAACAATTCAATAGGCTTATAAACCTGTACAAAGGGGGTTGAAATTTATCAAAAAGGAGAGTTATTGACATCTTAAAACATCATACATTCCTTTATAGAAAAGAAATTGGAAAGATTTAAAAAGGTAATATTTCACATTTCACTCTTTTTTCCACTTCAATAGACAATATTCAATTATGATGCTATTGAAAACAAAAAGGTCTCCACGAATGAAGACCTTAAAAAAACACAAATGATGAAAAAAAATTATTTCGATTCACAAATATAAGCAAAAATCATGGTATGCAAAACATCATAAGCTCATTTTTTTTAAAAATTATTTATTTCAAGTGAAAATAATTATTTACTAAATGTGTTTCATTTTATTCAGGATTCCGAAATTAGGAGTAGAAAATCATATCCAATTAAATATAATTCGCCATCTGAAGAATTGTACGTATGATTTTCGCCAAAAATAGATAATTGACAAAAAGTGAATTATTATCAAAACAAGGTCTATATCAATCGATATTCAAACAATTGTTTAACTCTTTTGTGACCCCAGTCATAAAATTTTGTAATGTTTTTATCCTATTTTGCTTAAAACCGATCCTATGAGTCTAAAGAAATTCAAGGGAGTTCCTGCACAAAAATTCGGAGGTTCCCATGATACAGAAAGCCGAAAAGCATTTGAGCAGGATTTGATTCCGCTGAAGTATAAAACATTGAAAGAAAGATTTTTTTCAGTTAATAAATGGGAAAGTTATAGTGGTAAGGCATTTGCCGCATTTAAATTGTATGATTTTGATGGGAATCCCGTAGATCGCGAACCTCAAAAAGGAGATTTCATCCGAATTGATATTCCGGGTCCGGGAGAGCCTGAGGCAAAAGGGTACGACTGGGTAGAGATTACAGATATCTGTTTCTATCAGGACAGTTTTTCTGAAAGTATATCGATGACATGCAGGCCATCAAGAGATCCCCAAAACAAAGAAAGTCATCATATTGCTCATTTTTACAGTTCTGCAGCAAGTTCAACCTTTATGATTTCCAGAAATATAGCTCATGTAAAAGCAGCAGTATACGGACGAAATGAAAGGCCTAACTGGAATGCTCAATTCCTTGATGTGATTAGAAATCTTGCAACGGCTGCAGGTGGAATGATGGGAATTGCTAAAATACAATGGAAACAACTTACTGATAGCTTCCTCGATTTTGATTAATTTAATGTACCGTTTTTGATCTAGATCAAAGTTTTTTATTTGTTGTACAGGGACCTTTGCACCCGAATATTTTAAACAAAATTTATGAGTACAACATTAGAAAAAGGACAGACTATTAATTTCTATCAGGCGACTGCTCCGATTATCATTTCGGTATTCGGGGTTTATCTCACAATAGGAATTGCCCTGGGAGTACTTCCAAGGTTTGTCCAGGACAGTTTAGGTTTTGACAGTATTATTGTAGGACTTGTCATTGGTCTGCAGTCGTTGTCAACCCTTTTAACCCGTGCTTATTCCGGAAAAATCACTGATACAAAAGGAGCCAGGAAAAGCAAAATGTCCGGTGTGATACTGGCAGTGATTGCCGGAATAGTTTATGTATTGGCTGTCGTATTTCAGGCTCATCCATTGCTGGCACTGGTCTTTCTTTTAATCGCAAGAATTATCCATGGAGTTGGTGAAAGTTTCCTGGTTACCGGAGCTTTAACGTGGGGAATAGGTCTCGTAGGGCACTCCAATTCCGGAAAAGTAATGACATGGAATGGTATTGCCATGTATGCAGGCATTGCCATTGGAGCTCCCATCAGTATCTGGCTAAGTAAAGAATACCATATCCTGCCTGCTTTTATGCTGATTGCCTTACTTCCGCTGGTAAGCTGGCTTTCCACCGCAAAACTTCCTTCTATTCCGGTAGATAAAGATCATGTGCGAACTCCTTTCTACAAAGTAATTGGTGCAATATCCGGTCAGGGGTTGAGTCTTGCTTTTTCATCAATGGCTTTTGGATGTATCGCTTCTTTTATTGCCTTATTTTTCACACAAAAAAATTGGGGTGACGCCTCACTTGCTTTTATGATTTTTGGAGCCTGCTATGTCCTCACCAGAATTTTATTCGCTTCTTTTCCGGATAAATACGGAGGTTTTAAAATAGCATTGATCTCTTTGATTATCGAAGTAGCGGGACAGATGCTCATCTGGACATCTCCTTCCAAAACATTAGCCTTACTTGGATGTGGATTAACAGGTGTAGGATTCTCACTGGTTTTTCCGGCTTTGGGAGTTCTTGCCATTCAAAAAGTAAAACCTCAGATGAGAGGAACAGCATTGGGAGCTTATGTAGCTTTCGTTGACCTGTCATTAGGATTGGCAGGACCTATTGCCGGATTGATTGCAGGCTGGTTTGATTATCAGACAGTGTATCTGTTCGGAGGCATCAGCTGTGTTTTATCTATGATCATTTTACTATTCAATAAAAAATAAAAAATGGAAAATTCTATAATAGTTCAGGCAGAGAAAACAAAAAAAATACGTTCTGCATTTATTGTTAAAAACAAGCAATATCTTACTCCGCATCTTATCCGTGTGATATTTGAAATCGATGACAAACAGGCTGAGTTGTTGGCGAATGTCGGTTCCGGTTCTAACAATAAAATTTTTATCCCGACTGAAGAGGACGGCGTTTCTCTCGTCAGAACCTATACCAACAGGAAAATTGATCTTGAAAATCGGGAATTAACTATTGATTTTGTTGTTCATGGTGATAATGGTCCGGCTTCTGCCTGGGCACTAAAGGCCTGCACAGGCGATGTATTAGAAGTAGGAATGAAAGAAAGTACAAGACCATTAATTCCTGATGCTGATTTTTACCTGCTGGCAGGAGATGCAACAGCGCTTCCTGTTATCTTTGCCATTGCAGAACAGTTCCCGTCTTATGTATCCGCAAAGATCCTATTGGAGATATCCGGCAAAGAGGACGAGCTTATTCTGTGTTCTGCAGCCGATATTTCGGTTGAATGGCTGCACAATCCTCATCCTGAGAAGGGAAGTATGCTTGCTGAAATGGTGAAATCTGTTCAGTTTCCATCCGGAGTTTTAAAAGAATATGCTTACATCGCTGCGGAATACACTACTGTACATGAGCTTCGTACTTATTTCAAAACAACGCTGGACTGGGATCCACATGGGATGTACATCTGTTCATACTGGAAAGCCGGGCAGGCAGAAAATCCATAGACAGTACGGAATAAAAGAGGTAAGCAAAGCCATTTATCCTTATTTTTGCTTACATGCAGGAACTTTTAACGTCATATATTAAAAATAGAATAGCAGTAACGGATACAGAATTGGAAACGATTCTCTCTTATTTCAGACCGATCCGGTTAAAAAAGAATGAAATGCTGCTATCTAACGGGCAAAACAGTCAGAGAACCTTCTTTGTAGTGAATGGATGCCTACGTATATTTTTCATCAATGAAGAAGGACAGGATTCCACCCGATATTTTGCATTTGAAAACCAGTTTGCCACTGCACTTACCAGTTTCATTACTTCTGAACCCTCTGAGGAATTTATTGAGGCCGTAGAGGATTCAGAAGTATATTATATCAGCCATAAGAATTTTTACCACCTCCTGGAAATTATCCCGCAGTGGGAAAAGTTTTACAGAATCTATCTGGAAACAGCGTATGTGAATAATACTAAAAGACTGATGTCTTTCCTTGTTCAGGATGCTCTTGAAAAATACCGTCAGCTTCTGGATGAAAATCCGGTTGTTGTAAGAAGGCTTTCCAATAAAATGGTGGCTTCTTATCTTAACATTTCACAGGAAACACTAAGCCGGCTGAAATCCAGACTTTAATTTTTGTTTGGTGAATCTAACATTATTTTGAATCGCTATTATTTATTTAAACCATTTTTAAACTAGATAAAATTCTCAAAAAATTAATACTGGTGCGCTCTCAGGAAAAATTTAAGCCCTATATTTGCATCCATGTTAAAATGGTTCTCCATATTATGTTCAATGATGTATGTACTGGCTACCACCAATGCGGGGGAAGTATTGAAAGTACCTATGTTTGTTGAGCATTTCATGGAATATCACGGTAGCTTTTCAGAATTTGTAATGGAGCATTATGATAACCATAAACAGGATTCTGACTGGGACACTGATCAGAAACTGCCGTTTATCAATCCACCAATTGTACTAACTGTACATGCTCAGCTTCCGGAGTTGACATTCGAATTTAAAAAACCTAAAGAAATTACGGTTTCAAAGAAAACCACTATCTACAAAGAAAAAGATTTCTCCAATCAATATCTTTCTCAGATTTTTCAGCCTCCGCGGCTTTCTTAATTGATTTTATCCTGAAATTGCTTTATCCTTAAAGCAATCCATTAATTATTCCATATCAATTTAACCTGTTGTGCATTATAACTCTGTTTACGATGTCATTATAACTTTGTTGTTACCCTAAGCAATTTCTGCAATGGAAAAGTCCAACAGTTTTTATAACGCATTCCCGGGTTACTAATTAATCGTTTTTCCATGTTAAATAAAATTATTGAGTTTTCTGTAAAGAATAAACTCATCATTGCTCTGTTTACAGTGGGGCTTGTGCTTTTTGGAGTCTATGAAACCACCAAACTTCCTATTGATGCACAGCCGGATATCACTAATAATCAGGTTCAGATCATTACAACAGCTCCTTCTTATGGTGCAGCAGATATAGAACGTCTTGTTACATTTCCTATTGAACAGGCTACCAGCAATATCAGCGGAATTACAGAGCTGAGAAGCTTCTCCCGTTTCGGGCTTTCATTGGTGACTGTAGTTTTTGATGATAATACCGATGTGTATTGGGCTCGTCAACAGGTTCAGGAACGTTTACAGCTCGTTCAGGACAATATCCCTGACGGAATCGGGAAGCCGGAATTAGGGCCTATTTCAACCGGATTGGGAGAGATTTTCCAATATGTGGTAAGACCCAAAAAAGGATACGAAAATGTGTATGATGAAACTGAACTCAGAACTATTCAGGACTGGGTAGTCAGAAGACAGCTTCTGGGAACAAAAGGTGTGGCTGATGTCAGTAGTTTCGGGGGGAAATTGAAACAATATGAAATTGCCATTAATCCGAATAAACTTCAGGCATTTAATATCAATATCAACGATGTTTTTGCGGCTCTTGAAAAGAATAATCAGAATACAGGAGGTGCTTATATTGAAAAGAAAGAAACGGTCTTATTTATCCGAAGTGAAGGGCTTCTGGGAAGCACAGAAGATATCGGAAGCATCCAGGTAGCGGAAACCAAAGAAGGGATTCCTGTACATATTAAAGATGTGGCTTCTGTAAAGATCGGGTATGCCACAAGATATGGCGCCATGACTTATAATGATACCGGAGAAGTATCCGGAGCAATTGTCTTGATGCTGAAAGGAGAGAATGCCAATGTGGTGATCGGAAATATCAAAGAAAGACTGGAAAAAATCCAGGAATCATTACCTGAAGGAGTGGTCATCGAGCCTTTTCTTGACCGTGCTAAAATGGTGAACAATACCATCAGTACGGTAAAAACCAATCTTATGGAAGGCGCTTTGATTGTTGTTTTTATCCTTGTTTTATTCTTAGGAAATTTCAGAGCGGGATTATTGGTTGCTTCCGTTATTCCTTTAGCGATGCTTTTCGCGATTATCATGATGAATATTTTCGGGGTGGGAGGAAATCTGATGAGCCTTGGAGCCCTTGATTTTGGGCTTATTGTAGATGGTGCCGTTATCATCGTTGAAGCAGTACTGCATCAGCTCGCTCATAAAAAGCATTTTGGAAAAGACAATATGCTCAGCAAAAAGGAAATGGACGACCAGGTTTCCAGCTCTGCAACTAAAATGGTTAACAGTGCGGTTTTCGGACAGATTATTATTCTGATTGTATACCTTCCTATCTTTACCCTTCAGGGAATTGAAGGAAAAATGTTCAAACCTATGGCTCAGACGGTTGCCTTTGCCCTGATTGGTGCCTTTATTCTTTCTCTGACTTATATTCCTATGATGAGCTCTTTGGTATTAAGCAGAAAGAAAAAGGAAAAAGAAAACATTTCAGACCGTGTGATGGGTAAAGTGGAAACAGGACATCAGAAACTCCTGATGAAGGCTCTTAAATTCAGAAAAACCATTATTGTTGGCGTATTCATCCTGTTTGTTGGTGCTGTTTTTACCCTTTCCAGAATGGGAGGAGAATTTATTCCTTCTTTGGAGGAAGGTGACTTTGCCGTGGAGATGAGAATCCTGCAGGGAAGTAATATCAATGAAACAAAGAAAGCAACCACTCAGGCAGCACATATCCTTTTAACACAGTTTCCTGAAGTAGAAAAAGTAGTCATGAAAATTGGTAGTGCAGAAATTCCCACAGAACCTATGCCTATGGATTCCGGAGATATGATCGTCGTTTTAAAGCCTAAAAAGAAATGGACTTCCGCAACAACATTTCCTGAACTTTCTGATAAAATGAGCAAAGCATTAAGCATTATCCCAGGCCTCACCACCAGCTTCCAGTTCCCTGTACAAATGCGTTTCAATGAACTGATGACCGGAGCAAGGCAGGATGTGGTATGCAAAATTTATGGTGAAGATCTTGATAGCTTAGCTGCCTATGCGAAAAAGATGGGAAGTGTCATCAATACCGTAAAAGGAGCTCAGGATCTTTATATTGAACCTGTTGTAGGTGCTCCGCAGGTTGTGATTGATTATAACCGTTCCGAACTGTCCCGTTATCATATTTCGGTGGCAGATATCAACAGGGTGATCAACATGGCTTTTGCAGGTCAGACAGCAGGAGCATTATACGAAGGCGAGAAGAAGTTTGACATCGTTGTCCGAATGGATAATGAACAGAAAAAAGATATTACCAGCATCCAGAATCTTTTGATTCCTACGGCTTCCGGAGAGCAGATTCCATTGTCACAATTGGCTAAAGTAGAACTTAAAAACAGCCCGAACCAGATTCAGAGAGAAGATACCAAAAGAAGGATTATTGTAGGCTTTAACGTAAGAGGAAGAGATGTTCAGAGTATTGTGGAGGAACTTCAGCAAAAAGCTGGTAAAAACCTCAAGCTGTCACCAGGCTACACTGTTTCTTATGGAGGTGCTTTTGAAAACTTAAATGAAGCTAAAGCCAGGCTGGGAATTGCTGTTCCCATTTCGTTGGTGATGATTTTCCTTCTCTTATTCTTTGCTTTCGGTTCTGTAAAACACAGTCTGCTCATCTACACTGCCATTCCGTTGTCTGCAATAGGAGGCGTTTATTTTCTGGCGTTGAGAGGAATGCCTTTCAGTATTAGTGCAGGAGTAGGATTCATTGCTTTGTTTGGAGTAGCTGTACTTAATGGAATTGTTTTGATATCAGAATTTAACCGATTGAAAAACAGCGGAATATCAAACACTAGCAGAATTGTACTCATAGGCACAAAAATCAGGCTCCGTCCGGTTTTGATGACGGCTTTTGTAGCTTCTTTGGGATTCCTTCCCATGGCCATAAGCAACGGTGCAGGAGCTGAAGTACAGAGACCTTTGGCAACTGTCGTAATCGGAGGTCTGATGCTTGCAACCTTTTTAACCCTATTTGTACTTCCCATATTATACGTCCTGTTTGAACATATTAATAAAGATAAAATGAAATTCGCAAAAAAAACCAACTATAAAAAACTTTCTGTTTTCTTGTTGTTAATTTCCTTTGGAAGTTTCCAGGCTCAGGAAAATATTACCTATGACCAGGCTTTGGAAAAAGCATACCAACAAAATGGTATTCTTAAAAACTCAAAATTATTATCAGATTATCAGGAAAAGCTAAAAGCCAGTTATCTGGATATTCCCCAGATGGAAGTTACCGGAGGATTTGGGCAGATTCAGGGAGAAGAAACAGATAATTCATTCGGGATTTCCCAGAGATTCAGCTTTCCAACGGTCTATTCAAAAAGGAAGCAGATGCTGGATGCCGAATGGTCTGCAAGTGTCATTAATCAAAACCTTACAAAAACACAGCTTACCAGAGAAGTGACGGATGTTTTCTACAGAATACTCGTGCTTCAGGAGAAGAAAAAAGTCCTGGAATACATCAGTCAGTTGTATAATAACTTTGCAGATAAAGCCGCATTACGGTTAAGAAAGGGTGAAGCCAATATTTTAGAGGAATCCACCGCTGAAATTCAGAAAGAACAGGTAAAAGTACAGTTGAATATTCTTGAAAATGATCTGAACATGGCCAAACTTCAGCTTCAACTATTACTTCAGTCCGAAATTCCTTACCAGCCTATTGCTGAAAAGCCCACCATGAGTATAGGGATGCAGATTTCCGGGGAAATGGTAAAGCAACACCCCGAACTTCAGTATCTGCAGCAACAGGTCAAAATAGGAGAGGCCGAAGCACAACTTGAGAAAAGCAGACTGCTTCCGGATCTTCTTATCGGATATACTAACCAGAGTATGAAAAACATCAATAACAACCGCTTCAATTCAGTGCAGGTAGGAGTGGGAATTCCATTGTTTACAAAAGGTCAAAGAGCTTTGGCAAAAGCAGCACAGGCTAAAATTGCAATCTCCGAGAATCAATACCAAAGAAAAGAAATCGAGCTTCAAAACAGATTAAATCAGCAGCTGAACAATTATATGAACCAGCAGCGGATCATCGAAAATTACGAACAAAAACAGCTCCCAAAATCTGAAACCATTTTAAAAACCGCACAAAAACAGATGGAAGCGGGAGAAATTGATTATCTGGATTGGGTAATACTGGTGAACCAGGCCGTAAAAACCAAAGCAGATTATACTGATCAGCTGGAAAAACTTAATCAGATTGGGGCAGAACTTCAATTCTTAATTTCAAAATAATATCATCATGCATTTCAAGAATATATCTTTATACAGCCTTACTTTAATCCTTACTTTATCTTCATGTTCAGGAAAAAAAGAAGAAGAAAAAACAGTGTATGAAAACACGAAATTTACTGAAAACAATAAAAACTCAGTTCATCTTACAGACAAGCAGATTCAGTCTATAGGGTTAACAACAACCAGTATCCAGAACAGAAATATGGAAAAACTGGTAAGACTGAACGGGAAAGCAGAAATTGCACCATCACATATTAATTCCGTTTCCAGTATTATGGGAGGACATATAAAATCTATTAACGTGATTAATGGAAGCCACTTCAACAAAGGACAAGTGCTCGCTGTAGTAGAAGATCCGCAGTTTATACAGCTGCAACAGGATTATCTGGTGACAAAGGCTCAGCTTGAAGCCGCAAGACTGAATTTCAACCGCCAGAAAGACCTCAATACAAGCAAAGCCAGCAGTGATAAGACGATGCAGACCGCACAGGCTGATTACGCTACACTGAATGCTACGCTGAAAGGACTTGAAGAAAAACTGAGAATTATTGGAATCAATACCAAAGGTTTACATACCGGAAATATCAGAAGCAGGATCAGTATCCATGCTCCGTTTACAGGTTTTGTAAGCAAAATTCTTGTGAATAACGGACAATACATCAATCCGGCAGATACTTTATTTGAATTGATCAATCCTGCAGGATTACTTTTAGAATTAAAGGTTTTTGAAAATGATGTGAATGATATTCAAACAGGACAGGAAATTTTAGTGTATAACAATCAGAATCCGGAGCTGAAATCCAATGCCAAAATTGTCAGCGTAGTGCCAAGTATTGAAAACGGAGGATCTGCCACTGCAATTGCTAAACTGTCTTCGGTAAATGCTGAATTTGTAAAAGGAATGTATATCAATGCTGAAGTCAAAATCAGCAGCCGTTATACACATGGTCTTCCCAATGAAGCAGTGGTTTCTTATGAAAATAAAAATTACGTTTTTGAAGATCTTGGAAAATCCAATTATAAAATGATTCCCGTAGTAACCGGAATTTCTGATGACCAGTTTACAGAGATAATAAAATCAGACTTTTTAAAAGATAAGAAAATTGTCCAGAAAGGTGCTTATAGTCTTCTGATGATGCTTAAAAATAAAGCTGAATAACTTTAAAACATACTGGTAAAATAAAAAGATCAGCCACAAAAAAATGACATTTGACATATTTCTTACAAAACAAAATATTATTTACCGCATAATTCATTTTAAAATAATATTTTTAGGCAGTGAATAGTTGTAAAGGATTTTTAGATAAATAATAAAAGAACTTTTATCAAAACTTTATGACAAAAAAACCTTTGCACAATTTCCATATTCCGGTAATGGGTCTGGCTTATACTATAGACAGCCCGATTCGTGTTGCCCAATATGGAATTTCTTCTGTGATCTCCATCATTGATGATGAAATCCTGGAAAAAATGAAGAACTTTTACAATAAAAAGTTCAATCTTGACTATTTCGGAATTTCAGCAAAAACAGAAGACTACAGAGCCAGAAGAGTGACAGCCTATCTGGATATGGTGGATGATATTGTGAATGAAAAATTTGAATCTTTCAAACAGGAAATCAGCAAAAACAAAGAAGCTTTAAAGGACTTTATGGCCATGCTTCCGAATACTTCGGATCTTAAAAACAGCCTCCAAACCCTTATCAATCAAAAAGACAACTGGAGTTCCAATATCAAAAACTTCATAGAATCCAATTTAAAACCGGGAAGTATTGATGTCAATATCATGACGAAAGTAGATAAAGACAATTATCATAAAAATGAGCAGCTTCCTGTAATGTATAACGATGCCCATGCTTCACTGCGGGGTTTTGCCAAAAGTAAACTGTCATCATCAATGGTTCTTTCTGCAGGCATGAATCCCCGTTTGTACAGCTATATGGAAGAGTTTGAAGACTTTTTCCCGGATGAAAACGGAAAAATCAAAAAGAAAATCATTCTTAAAGTAAGTGATTTCCGCTCTGCGATGATCCAGGGGAATTTTCTGGCTAAAAAAGGGTTATGGGTTTCAGAATACAGAATAGAATCCGGATTGAATTGCGGAGGCCATGCATTTGCCACTGAAGGAATGCTTCTTGGACCTATCATGGAAGAGTTTAAGCAGAAAAAAAATGATCTGATACAATCGGCTCACACTTTAATGACTGCTGCTTTAGAACAAAAAGGAAAACCTGTAGTTTCAGAACCTTTAGAAATGAAAATTACGGTACAAGGTGGAGTAGGTACTTCTGAAGAACATGAGTTTTTATTGGCGAATTATAGTGTAGACAGCGTAGGATGGGGTTCTCCGTTTTTATTGGTGCCCGAAGCAACCTCTGTAGATACTGAAACCAGAAATTTACTTTTACAATCGAAAGAACAGGATTTTTATCTGAGTAATATCTCACCATTGGGAGTTCCTTTCAATACAGTGAAAGGAACATCCAACGAGACATTGAAGTATGAAAAAGAAGCGAAAGGAAAATACGGAAGTTCGTGCCCTAAAAAACTTCTGGCATTAAGCAAAGAATTTTCTCCGGAAGGAACCTGTACCGCATCTAAAAAATATCAGGATATCAAACTGAAAGCATTGTATGCAGAACAGGAAACATTAACAGAGCAGGAATTCAATAAAAGAAAGTCTGAAATTACCGATAAAGCCTGCCTGTGCGTAGGACTTGTAAATGCGGCATATATGGAACAAAACCTTGAAATAAAAGGTGAAAAACAAGTGGTAGTGATATGTCCCGGACCCAATATTGCTTTTTTTGATAAGGAAGTTTCTCTTTCGGAAATGGTAAAACATATCTACGGAAATACCAACATTCTTTCTAACAATCAACGTCCGAACATGTTCATCAATGAATTGAAAATGTATGTGGATTATCTGAGAAAGGAAATTGCAGAATCAACCGTACAGATTACCCATTCCCAGACAAAAAAATGGAATGCCTTCAGGAAAAATATTCTTGAAGGGATCGCATATTATCATGAGCTTTTTACAGCATCTTCATTCTTCAGCAACGGTTTATCGACCATCAACCAGCAATTGCAGGAATACAAACTACAGCTTATTGCTATTGAGATTCCTCAGGTTGAAAAATAGCCGTATTTTTAATTGATAGATAATAAAAACAGCTTTTCAAACGGGCTGTTTTTATTTTTTTTAGCTGTTTTTGCAAGAGACACTCAATTTTATCAGAGATAATATCTTTGCGCCTTGAAGCAGCTGGTGTTTAATTCATTTGCGCCTTTGCGATTTCGCAACAAAAATAATAATCAAAAAAACTGAGGAAAGATCAGCATTTTCATTTATAATAACTATAAAGAGAATGGTCATTTTGAATAGTTTCCGCCCTTAATATTCCTTACCTTAGAGCTCACGTAGTAAAATTATTTTTATGGAAAAAAGAAATATCAAAAACACCGATTTAATGATTGCCCCAATCAATTTCGGAGGAAATGTTTTTGGATGGACTCTGGACGAGAAACAGTCTTTCAATATACTGGACCGCTTTACGGAAGCCGGATTCAATTTTATAGATACTGCAGACACCTATTCATGGTGGGTGAACGGAAAAGGCGGACAGTCTGAGGAGATTATCGGAAAGTGGATGAAAAGCAGATCAAACCGCAACGACATCGTGTTAGCAACGAAAGTTGGCTCAGAGACAAAAGAACATGGCTATGACATCAGCAAAAAGCATATTCTAAAATCTGTAGACGAGTCTCTGCAAAGGCTGCAGACCGATCATATTGATCTTTATTATACTCATTTTGATGATAACATCACTCTGGTAGAAGAAACGCTTTCTGCTTATGATGAGATCATTAAGGCAGGAAAAGTACGTTATATTGCCGCTTCCAATTTATCACCAGAACGTTTGAAAGCTTCATTTGATGCCGCTGAGAAGAATAACCTTCCCAAATATGTAGCATTACAGCCTCATTACAATTTAATGGAAAGAGAAGGTTTTGAAACAAACTATGCTCCTCTGGCAGAACAGTTTGACTTAAGTGTATTTCCTTATTGGTCTCTGGCAGCTGGTTTTTTAACCGGTAAATATCGTGATGAAGCAGATCTTGCAAAAAGTGCGAGAGGTGAGGGCGTAAGAAAATATTTGAATCCTAAAGGGCTTGAAGTATTAAAAGCTTTGGATCAGGTAAGTGCAAAGCATAATACCACTCAGGGAACGGTTTCTCTGGCATGGCTGCTATCCAATCCTTTAATCACAGCACCTATCGTAAGTGCCACCAGTGCTTCACAGCTGGAGACTGTATTCAATGCTCCGAAACTTATTCTGGATCAGGAAGATATTGCTCTGTTGAATAGCGCAAGCAACTAATTTTTTCAACTTTCATTATAGACTAAAATTAAATCCGTTCATTGCTGAACGGATTTTTTGTATACCACCCCGTCAAATCTGTTGATTTGACACCCTCCAGAAGAGGGGAATGGAGTTCTTTAGCTGTTATATTCTACTATCAATATTAATCAGAATATTCTTTCAGAAGCTGTCTGTAGCTCATCAGTATTGAAGATTTTGAAATAAATCCTATAAAATCATTATTTTCAGTCACTACCGGAAGATTCCATACTCCGGTATCATCAAAGGTCTGGAGAATATCCAATGGTTTATTTTCTCGGTGAAGAACGGCTGGTGGAGTTTTCATGATCTGGGCAACACCCTGGGAGGTTTCAATTTCTTTATTAAAAAGATAAGGTCTTATATCATCCAAAGTAAGAACTCCTTTCAGTTTTCTGCTTTCATCCACAACGGCAAAAATATTTTTATCCCCATTCTTTACCATTTCAAACAGTTCTGTCACAGATGCATTTTCATTTATAGTTTGTGAATATTTATCAATAAAATCTTCGGTTCTTAAAGCAAAGAGGAGGTTTTTATCATGTTTATTCGTGAATATTTTTCCTTCATCTGCTAACGATTTCAGCTCCGGGGAAATCGGGGAGAACCATTTGGCAATGAGATAAGACATGATGGAAACAATCATCAGCGGGATAAACAAATCATATCCGAAACTTGATTCTGCAATCAGAAATATTGCGGTAAGCGGAGCGTACAATACGCCACTCATCGCTCCGGCCATTCCTACCAAAACAAGATTGGTCACCGGAACATCTGTAAAACCTAAATGCTGGCAAACCAAAGCGAATAAATACCCTAAAGTTCCTCCGGCAAAAAGAGAAGGTGCAAAATTACCTCCGTTTCCGCCACTGAATATGGTAAATGAGGTTGCAAATGCTTTTAAAAGTAATACCAGCACCAAAAATATAATAATCGTCCAGTCTCCGATCTCAAAGTATCTGAAAAAACTGTTTTCAATAATAGTGTAGGTGTTCCCGTTCGTAAAAGCCTTTACAGTTTCATAACCTTCTCCAAACAGAGGAGGAAAAAGAACACATAACAGGGAAAGTACTGCTCCTCCAAACATCGCTTTACGCATTCTGGAAAGCTGTAGTCCTTTTATAAAATGTTCCACTTTTTGAGAAATAATGACAAAATAACGGGCATATAATCCTGTAACCAATCCTAAAATCAAATAGTATGGAACGTTTTTATAATTGAATGCCTCCCTGGTATAAAATCTGAAAAGGACATCTTCCTGAAGCAAAATTCTTGACAAAAGACTTCCGCAAACTGCAGCAACGACCAAGGGAATGAAATCTGTAAAAACCACTCCGGTTAAAAGAATCTCAAAAGCAAACATAATCCCCGCAATAGGAGCGTTGAATGCTGATGCAATTCCGGCTGTAGCACCCGCGGCAAGCAATAAAGTACGTTCTTTGTAGCTCAGTCTGTAGGTCTGTGCATAATTGGAGCCAATGGCAGCTCCGGTAACCGCAATAGGACTTTCCAATCCTGCAGATCCTCCCAATCCTACGGTAACCGCACTTTGGATCACCTGAGAATACATTTTAACGGAAGCTACAATACTGGAATTCTGTGCAATTTCGTACAAAATAGCTCCGATCCCTTTACGGTCCTGACCTTTGAACAGCGTCAGAACAATCATGGTAGTCAAAACAATTCCTAAAAAAGGAAAAACGATATAGAATAATATCTGATATTCAAAATGAACTTTATTGGTAATGAAATAATGAATATTGTGTACCAGAGTTTTCAGGATAACTCCTGCCAGACCAGCGGTACAGCCTACCAAAATCCCGGAAAGAACAAGAAACTGATTTCTGCTCAGCCTGTTGTTCAGCCAATGCAGAATAAGCTCATAGCTGCGTGCTTTTTCTAATCCGTATTTTTGGAAATCTCTTTTAAATTTAAGGAAACTGAGGTATTTTTTTTTGTTGTGAATTTTCACCGCCGAAACATTTTATGCTGCCATCAGATTTGATACAGCTGCGTAAATTTATGAAATATATCACAAAAAAACATACAAAAGAACCTTTTTCAAAATATATTGATGACTGTTTATTTCTATCAATCTTATCTTATTTCTTTAGATTTTCCTGAAAAAATGAGTCCAAATGCCAATGCTCCAATGATTCCTGCACCTGCTAAGATTAAGGGTTTCTTTGGAATGGAAAATAATGTTTTCCCATCAATTCTCATATTCCCTGCGGAAGGATTTTGTACATTTCCCGCAGTATTTTCATCTTTACCGGCTTTTTTCATTAGCATTCTCACTCCTGCGGAAGATACATAGCGGACTATTCCGGGAAACATTTCATATAAATTTTTAAAAACTACTGCTGACCAATCCGGATAAGAAGCTTCCGTTGGATTTTTGGCTGTTTTTACAATAGAAGCTGCCAGTTTACGTGGATCAAACGCTGGAGGCGGTGTACTGAGTTTTATCCCTGAATAATTGGCGGCATGTTCAATCCCGGAAGATTTCTGAAACCCTGGGTAAAGCGCACAGATATGAATATCAGGAAAGTCTGAAACCTCACCCTGTAATGTTTCTACCATTCCGCGGACTCCAAATTTTGAGGCTGTATAGGCTGTTCCGTATGGTGCAGGCATCCAGCCTCCAATAGAGATATTATTAAGCAATACGCCCCTTTTCTGCTTTTTAAAGACAGGAAGTACGGCATGTGCCGAATGCATATATCCCAAAAGATTTGTTTTTACAATCTGATCACTGACATCCATCGGAATTTCTTCAAATTTACCAAATGCCAGTACTCCCGCATTATTTACCCAATAATCAATTTTCCCGGTGAATTCAAGGGTTTCCTTTACAAGGTTCTGAACATCTTCAGCTACAGAAGTATCTGTAGGAACAGCAATAACTGTAGCTCCCAGCTTTCTGCATAATTCTACGGTTTCCATAAGCGCTTCTTCACCTCTTGCTGCTAACACAAGGTCTGCTCCCTGTTCTGCAAAAGCTTCTGCCACTGCCTTACCAATTCCGCTTGAAACACCTGTGATGACAACTGTTTCCCCAAAAAAAGGAGGCCTTTTTTGATTTTTCATAATATGATAGATTTAAGTGTTCTTATTTTTTTATCATGATCCGTTTTCTGTATTTCTTTTTGGAAAGAGGATAAGCCTGATAGATGGATTATTGGTGATAAATAACCGAAACCAATCCATTGCAAGCTGAATTTTATTTTTAAATCCTACCAGCGGAATGATGTGGATGAAAAGCCAGGTAAGCCAGGCTATAAATCCGTTAAAAGATTGCTTTGGAAGATCCACTACTGCATTGTACTTGGATATAATGGCCATACTGCCTTTATCATTGTAGCGGAACTGCTCCAGGACTTTCCCGTCTTCTATCCGTTTAAAATTGGCAGCGAGATTCTTTCCCTGCTGAATGGCAACCTGAGCGAGCTGAGGATGTCCTTTAGGATATTTTTCTTCGGAAAGCATCAGGCATATATCTCCCAATGCATAAATATTGGTTGTACCCTCTACTTTATTATAATCATCTACAAGTATTCTTCTGCCTTTTCCAATAGTATCTTCCGGTAATCCGGGGATTTCTCTTCCAATGACCCCGGAAGTCCAGATGAGGGTTTCTGTTTCTATTGAACTCCCGTCACTTAAAATGACTTTATTGTCTGTATAATCCTTTACAGAAACATCCAGAATGATTTTCACTCCTAATTCTTTAAGCTTCTCATAAGCTGTTTTCTGAGCGAGTTGGCTCATGGGTGAAAGCAGAGTAGGGAGAGCATCAATGAGATAAAGATTAGAAAGCCCCAGTTTGATTTCGGGGTATTCTTTCTGGGCAATATATTTTCCCATTTCGGCAAGCATCCCCGCCAGTTCTACTCCTGTTGGCCCGCCTCCGGCAATAACGATGTTCTGAAGTTTTTCTGCTTCTTTAATATTTTTATTTCTGGCTGCTTCTTCCAGCGTCAGCAGAATATGATTTCTCAGATAAAGTGCTTCTTCAATATTTTTCATCGGAAGGGCACATTTTTTTACGTTTTCCATTCCGAAGAAATTAGATTCTGTTCCTAATGCAAGTACGAGATAATCATAGCTGAGATTTCCGGTATCAGTTTCTATAGTTTTGTTTTCAGGATTCACCTTAATCAGGCTTCCCATGTGAAATTTCACATTTTTATTTTCCGAAAACAGCTTTCTGAAAGGATAGCTGATATTAGAAGCTTCTATAAAGGAAGTAGCTACCTGATAAATAAGCGGTGGAAAAAAATGATAATTGTTTTTGTCAACAAGAGTTATTCTGAACCTTTTATCATTCTTGAGAGATTTGATAAGATTGATGCCCGCAAATCCTCCTCCTACGATTAGAATATGCTTTTTCATAGTATGTGATTATTTCAAATGGTGTACTATATTTCATTCAATAACAAGACCAAAGAAACTATAATACAAATATTTAACATAGTGTATAAAGTAAGCAAACAGCCTTAATATAAGTTCTCATTAAGAATTTCAGGTTTCAACACACATTCTCTTTTTAACGTTTTATCCGGTGCCAGCACGATGTTTGTACGTTACTGATCATCCAACACTTTAAATATTCATATATGAAATCACACATTTTAACAGAAAAGCACCAACTGGGAATAGGGGGTGTAGCTATAGGAACAGCTTTTGAAAATATTACAGATGAGCAGGCTCATGAAATTCTACAGACCGCCTGGGATAATGGAATCCGTTATTATGATACTTCCCCATGGTATGGATTAACCAAAAGTGAACGGAGATTTGGACATTTTCTTACAGATAAAGACAGGGATGATTTTATTTTCTCAACCAAAGTAGGAAGACTTTTTCATCAGGTTCCTAAATCTGACGTTCCTCCAACCATGTGGAAAAATCCGCTTAACTTTGATTTTTTCCATGATTACACTGCCGATGCTGTACAAAGATCTATAGAAGACAGCCTGGAAAGAACGGGCTTGAGTCACATCGATATTGTTTATATTCATGATTTATCTGAAGATCAGGTAGGAGACCGTTATCCCTATTTTTTGAAACAAGCTCAGAAAGGAGCTTTCAAAATTCTTTCTGAACTTCGTGATCAGGGAGTCATAAAAGCATGGGGAATGGGGGTTAATAAAATAGAACCTATTTTAGATTGTATTGAATCTGCTGATCCGGATATCTGTCTTTCGGCAACACAATATTCTATTCTGGAACATGAAGATGCTGTGGACCGTCTTCTTCCTGCGGTTAGAAAAGCAGGTGTAAAACTGGTTTCGGGAGCCGGATATAATTCAGGATATATAGCAGGAAGAGAGCGTTATAATTATAAAGATGTAATTCCAAAAGGAATGCATGAAAAACGGAAAAGAATGACTTCCATTGCAGAAAAATACAATATCAGTCTTATTGATGCTGCCCTTCATTTTGTATTGGCTTCTGATGAATTTGCCTCCATTATCCCCGGAGCCAGCCAGCCTGAACAGGTGAAAGACAATATACAGGCTCTCCATACTGAGATTCCTGCTGAATTCTGGAAGGAATTGAAAAATGAAGGACTGATCTATGAGAAGGCACAGATTCCGGGAAGGTAAATAAGTTTTTCTCTTTTTACTTTAAATTCAAAATTTCTTCTAAATTTAATAATGCTCTTGATGATAAGATTGAAGGCTTAAAATTGGGTGCCGATGATTACCTTACCAAACCTTTTTATCTTTCTGAGCTTATGACAAGAGTGTATTCTATTATCCGGAGGAAACAGTTCAGAAGCTCCAATGTGGCAAAACAAAATGAACTTCAGATCGATTTATTAAGGGAAAAAAATAAAAGTAAAAATGCACTGTCATCCACCATGGTAATGCCATTTTATCAAAATAAAACAGTAGGAATTGGATTGGTGAAGACCTTTTAATACAACCCCATTCGTTTATTTACTATAAAAGCACTGTTCAATAGGGAATGGTGCTTTTTTATACCACTTTTGCCTTACGGATTATTTTTGCCAGTAAATTCGGAAAGAATCTTTTCAGATAGACGGCCATTACTTCTTTACCTCCTATGGCTTTTTGTTTTTTCTGTTTTTCAATCGCATACAGCATTTTTTTTGCAAAAACATCTGCAGGCATTCCGTTTTTCGTGGCATCATCCATTGTTCCCTGTAATGAACCGTCTCCGGTAACGGCATTCACAGAAATATCGGTTTGTATAAAGCCCGGACAAATGATCGTAATCAGAATATTCTGATTGAATAATTCTGCCCTCAACGCGTCAAAAAAACCGTGTAAGGCATGTTTTGCCCCTGCGTATCCGCTTCGCATAGGAGCCCCGAATATTCCCATAAGGCTTGATACCACAGCAATTTGTCCGCCTTTATTCCTGATCATATAAGGCAGAACTGCTTTTGTAAGAGCTACTGTTCCGATATAATCAATATCTATCAGCTGTTTATCCACTTCAATATCTGTTTCCATGGCTAAAGAACGTTGTGAGAGTCCGGCATTATTGATCAGAATATCAATTTTTCCAAACTGTTCAGATGCTTTCGCTGCAATGGCTGGCATTTCTTTATAATTTTTAAGGTCTAAAGGAATTATTGAATACCGGTCAGTATTCAAACCTGCTTTTTCTGCAACTTTATGCAGCTGTTCTTCTTTTCTGGATGAAAGAATGACTTTCGCATTGCTGTTCTTTGCAATCTCTTTTACCAGCGCTTCACCAATTCCTGATGATGCTCCTGTAATCCAAATGACTTTATGATCGAAATAATGACTCATCCTACTATTTAATTTTAAAGTCTGGCAATATATTTTCCGGCTTTCATCCCTGAAAAAATACAGCCTCCCAGAAATGTTCCTTCCAGAGCTCTGTAGCCGTGCATTCCGCCACCGCCAAATCCAGCAGCTTCTCCGGCAGCATACAATCCTTCAATGATACTGTCATCATTTTTTAATACCTGTCCGTTCAGATTGGTTTTTATTCCGCCTAAAGTTTTACGGGTTAAAATATTAAGACGTACAGCAATCAAAGGACCATTTTCAGGGTCTAAAATCTTATGGGGAGCAGCAACACGTCCCAATTTATCACCCAAATAGTTCCGTGTATTCCGGATATAATTAACCTGAGTATCTTTTGAAAATTTATTGTCTAATTCCCTGTCTCTGGCTTCAATCTGCGAGTGTATGTCTTCATAATTCAACAGGTTATTTCCAGCCAGTTCATTCATCCTGTTAACCAGATCTTTCAGATTATCTGATACAATAAAATCTTTTCCATGTTCTTTAAAAGCTTCTACGGGTCCGGGAGCTTTTTTACCAAAAATTCTTTTCAGAAAAAGAGAATAGTCTTTATTGGTAATATCCGGATTCTGTTCTGAGCCTGAAAGAGCAAACTCCTTCTTAATAATTTTCTGGGTAAGAATAAACCAGGAATAGGAAAATCCTGTTTCCTGTATATATTGTAAAGTCCCTAACGTATCAAATCCCGGAAGGAAAGGAGCGGGGAGGCGTTTACCTTTGGCATCAAACCATAAAGATGATGGACCTGGAAGTATACGGATTCCGTGATTTGGCCAGATAGGATTCCAGTTTTGTAATCCTTCCGTATAATGCCACATTCTGTCCGGATTAATGATATGAGCACCTGTATTTTCTGCAATGCCAATCATTTTGCCATCCACATAGGCTGGCACACCACATACCATATTTTCAGGGGCTTTTCCCAATCTTTCCGGCCAGTTTTTCCTTACCAGCTCATGGTTGGCACCAATTCCTCCGGAAGCGATGATGATATTCGGAGCTGTATATTCAAATGTTGAGATAACGTTTCTGTTTGTAGCAGCACCTCTTTCCTGGGTATCATTTTCCAGAATATCTCCTTTAACACCTTTTATCTTTCCGTTTTCGGTGATAAGTTCTGTCACCCGATGTCTGAACTTCATCTGAAGCAGTCCTTTTTTCTGAGCTTGATAAGCTTTTTCCACAAACGGTTTTACGACACCTGTTCCCGTTCCCCAGCTGACATGGAAACGGGGCACAGAATTTCCATGACCTGTTGCCAAACCATCACCACGTTCTGCCCAGCCTACCATAAACATCAGCTTGATACCCAGCTTAGAAATGTATTCATATTTTTCCCCGGCAGCAAATTTCAGATAGGCTTCTGCCCATTGACGAGGCCAATAGTCTTCAGGACGGTCAAATCCGGCTGTTCCTTTCCAGTCCTGCAATGCCAGTTCATAAGAATCTTTAATTCCCATTCTCCTTTGCTGAGGAGAATTGATCAAAAATAATCCACCAAATGACCAGAATGCCTGCCCGCCAATATTCTGTTCTGTTTCCTGATCCAAAAGCAGAACTTTTTTCCCGGTATTGGTAATTTCCATGGCAGCAGTAAGCCCTGCCAGTCCGGCTCCTATGATGATTGCATCAGGCTGGAATCTTTCTTCCATCTTCATTTTTTTAGATTGAATGATACTTGATATAAATGTATTAAATATTTAAAATCAAACAGATATTAACCTTTAAAATATCAACATTTACATTAAAATATTTTACTATTTCTGGTCTAAAATATTCTTGATACTTTTATTACTGATAAAAAACAGAAGAATGAACGAAAATCATAAATACCAGGCATTTGCTGTCCTAAAAGACGGAACCCGTCAACCCATTGATGCAGAATCTATTATTATACAGCTTGAAGAAGAGGAAATTGAAATTCCGCTGTCGTCAATTCATCCCGTTTTTCAGGGGAAATTAACTCTGGTTACCGGATCCGCAATTCAGGGTCGGGAAAATGAAAGGGGAGGAGGAACTCAATTGGTCATAGAGCCCGGAGCATCCAATGTGATTCATATTACTCCCAAAAAACTCTGATTGAAGTAAAATGTACGAAAACAGCTAATTTTCCTGTCTTCTGAACAGATCCCTCAATAAAACATTTTTATCTTTGTGAAAAATAAAAGTATGAAGTATTTGTTAATCATTGCGTGCTTTGTCTGCTCCATTTTCAGCCAGGCACAGCAAAAACAGGATCCATGGAAAGACAGTCAGCTGATGGATCCCGCGTTACTGGCTTCCAGAATTGAAAAGCATAAGACAAAAGACCTTGTAATCATTTCAGTCGGACCGGAAGCCATCATTAAAGGTTCGGTAGACATTGGTCCTACCCATGAGCCTGAAAACCTTGAAAAGCTGAAAAATTATCTCAAAGATATTCCTAAGAACAGAGAAATTGTGATTTACTGCGGATGCTGCCCTTTTGTGAAGTGTCCTAATATTCGCCCTGCTTTTGCATTACTGATGGAAATGGGTTTCAAAAATGCGAAACTTTTAAATCTTCCCAAAAACATTAAAACAGACTGGTTAGATAAAGATTATCCTACAAATGATTAATATGAAGACCGGTTTTACCATAATATTTTTAATAGTTTTCTCAGGATTTATTGCTGCTCAAAACAAAATAGAAATTGGAAAGAAAGCTCCTGAGATAATAATGACCAAAGCAGACGGAACTTCATTTTCTCTTTCAACACTGAAGGGAAAACTTGTTCTGATTGATTTCTGGGCAACATGGTGTGCTCCATGTGTAGAAGAACAGCCTCAACTTAAAGCGATGTATGAAACCTACTCAGAACAGGTAAAGAACAATCAGTTTGAAATACTTGGAGTTTCTTTGGACAAGAATAAGGAAAGCTGGCAGAAAGCAATTGACAGGTTTACTATCAACTGGATACAAATCAGCGATTTAAAATTCTGGAAAAGCCCCGTAGCAAAGCTTTACGAAGTTGATGAACTGCCTTTTAATGTGATTATTGACGGAGAGGGAACTATTCTAGCTAAAAACCTTCATGGCAAAGAACTGGAAGAGTTTATTAAGAAAAGTCTGACACAGAATTAAAACTGACAATTTTTTTGAATTTAATATAAAAAGAGTGGTATTTAACCACTCTTTTTTTGATTGAAAAAGAAGCATTTGTGTTTTAGAATCTTACCCTAATAATTTAAAGAACAAAAACAGATTCATGATCATGAGGGAATTAATCATGGTGTCTGCTCTGTAAGACCTTCCGGATGTTTCCTAAGTTCTCATCCTGATATCCTGCATTTTTTTGTATCATTATTTTATTTTGGTATTCGCGCCTGATTTGAATGTAAATATAATAATTTATTTTATTTAAATCACTATATAATGATATATGTGAAAGAAAATTATTATTGCCACTATCTTATTAAAATACAGTTCACATACTTTTAAAAAGTAAAATTTTTATACCTATTTCCAAGTTGTTGATATACAAAATAAAAGAGGCCTGTTCTTCATGTATTACTTTTGGTTACATGAAAAAGAGTTTCTTTCTTCGCTTAGCCTTGTCAACAATATTGCTGATGCATAGTGTAATTTCCATTTTCAGTGGAGATGTGAATGATTTCGGACATGTTTATCTGGATAGTATAGGTTTCAGTCCAATAGGAATTTATGTTGCGTGGATGATCAAACTTATCCATTTGTTTTCTGTAGTATTGATCTGGATCGACAGGTGCATTAAACCGGTAGCTGTTTGTAATATTCTCATTTTCATTTTCGGAATTTATTATGTACACTGGCAAAATGGCTGGTTTGTAGTAGGAGGCGGAAATAACGGGATTGAATTTAATATTCTGCTGATCTTCAGCTTTTTCAATCTTATGTATCCTGAAGTTTCTTTAAAATTCACCAATAAAAAAAGGGCTTAGAACTTCCCAAACCTTCTGTTTTCTCAAATCCTGATGATCCGGCATCGTTCAAAATCAATAGTTTGTAGATCGTTATCTTCATTTGATAGACTTATATTTTTATATTTGAGTTAACAAATGGTACTTTGTACTTTTAAATCATCACAAATTTGAAATCAGATCGTTCCTCTAAATGGCGGATTCATTTGCTTTTTTGGATATTGTATTATATTCTGGAAGTTTACCTTGACTTTTACTGGTCCAGATATCAATTCCCGGATTTCAAATGGTCCATAAGACTTCAGAATACACTTATTCTGGAGCTTGGCTATCTTTTTATCAAAATTCCACTAGCCTATGCCTTGCTATATGTCTATGAGAAGGTTCATTTTAAAGGTTTTTATAAATACTTTATCTCTATTTTCATTGTAATTGCTGCTGTTTTCGGGCATCGGTTTGTGACTCATTTTATCATTTACCCTCACCTCTACGGAGTTACAGAAACACTGGATGGGGAAGAGGTTTCTGGTTTTATGAATGGCTATGTAGCATTCAATTCTTTTATGGATCTTATTTTTATGGTGGGCCTTATTTTCGGGGTTGAAATTACCAGGCAGAAGAATCTTCTGAAAGAGCAAATAGCTCAATTAAAATCAGAAAAGCTGGATCAGGAACTGACCATGTTGAAGGCACAGATCAATCCTCATTTTCTTTTCAATACGCTCAATAACATCTACGGCATGGCTCTGAAAAAAGCAGATGAAACCCCGGATGTAATCCTGCAGCTTTCCAAGATAATGCGGTATAATATCTATGAATCCTCCGAAAAAAGTATTTCTATAGCCAAGGATATTGAAAATATTAAAGACTTCATACAGATCCAGAAAATCCGTCATCACCAGCTTACCATTAATTTTACGCAGGAAATTGATAATCCTTCACAGGAAATTTCACCTCTGATCTTGATACAGTTTGTGGAAAATGCGTTTAAACATGGTGTTTCTGAAAGTCTGGGAAAAGCATTTATTACCGTTGATATCAAGTTAAAGAACGGAATTCTTACTTACTGCATAGAAAATTCCAAACAGGAAAAACCTCATGAACATTCCACAAAAATAGGACTAAAAAATATCCACAGGCAGCTTGAACTGCTTTATCCTCAACATACGCTTTCCGTAGAAGACAAGAATAACCATTATACTATAACTTTAACCATCAATTTCCATGATACCATCAGCCTATAAAAAATACAACTGCATTATTGTAGAAGATGAACCCATTGCCGCCGAAATTCTGGAAAATTTCATCTCCAGAGACCCGGAACTGAATCTTATAGGAAAATGTACAGATGCAGTATATGCCAGCAGTCTTTTAAGTATCCATGATGTGGATCTGATGTTTCTTGATCTTCATCTTCCGGTGGTAAAAGGTTTTGATTTTCTCAGAAAGGTAAAAAATCCTCCCTTTGTAATTGTTACCACAGCGTTTCATCAGTATGCTGTAGAAGGTTATGAACTTGATATTGCAGACTATCTGATGAAACCTATTCCGTATGAGCGTTTTCAGACTGCTGTTGGCAAATTCAAACATTTGATGGAAGCAGAAGATGCTTTACTTGAAGTCTCTGAGCGCGATTTTATATTCATCAGCAGTGGTAAAAAGCAGGTGAAAATTATTCTCCACGATATTTTTTACATCGAAAGTTTAAGAGAATACATTCATATTCATACCAAAACAGGGTGCTTCACTTTTAAAATGCCCATCAGCAAAATAGAAGAGACTTTACATCCTGCAATGTTTACCCGCATTCATAAATCATATATTATATCACGATCAAAAATAGAAGTCAAGTCAGCCAATATGATCCAGATTAATGGGAAAAAACTTCCGGTAGGGAGAACGTATAAGGCGTTGTTGGAGCTATAATAGCGGGAATAAAATTGTTTAAAACTACCTCATAATTATAAGTTTTGTAGATCCTGAATCTCTGTTGATAGATATTTTTTCCGCATTTCTATTGGTTTGTTCACATTTGCTTTATAAAAAATATAATACATAAAAGAATATTAAAACCAGGAAAAATGAATGTGGTTAGTTTATTATTCGAATGTTGAATAATGTTTTGGCTTAAGACTTCTGATAGTCTTAAGCCAATTTTTACTTTAAAATAATTTGAGACCAACGATACCGACAACAATCAGTAAAGCAGACAATAGTCTTAAAATACTTGCAGAATCCTGAAAAAAGAGAATTCCAACCAATAGAGTTCCTACCGCTCCGATTCCTGTCCAGACCGCATAAGCCGTTCCAATAGGGATGCTTTTCTGGGCATACCAGAGAAATCCTCCACTAACCGTCATACATAAGACCGAAAAGATGATCCAGCTCCATTTACTATTTTCCGGTTGTTGAGATAGTTTAAGCCCCAAAGGCCATCCGATTTCAAAAATTCCTGCGATAATTAATGCAATCCAATTCATACCATTCGTTTTTAAGATGTTTTGCTGTTGATTGAAAGAGTACCATTAAAATGAGGTCTTTACCGTAAACAATTTCATCTAATTTACCTGGCAAAATTACCGCTATCAATTCGTATTCAGTATTATAATCTGAGTGACACCGCAAAAGAGCTAGATAAAACGTATTTTAAAGAAGATGAAACGTTCTGTATCTTGAGATAAAATTTATCTTTGAACAATTCAAATATCAATACCTTTAAAGTCTTTTATTATCCATATGCTGACAGATATTATTTCAACCGATCTCAATGTTATTTTTTGCGGAATCAATCCCGGTTTAAAATCATCAAACGAGGGTCATCATTTTTCAGGAAAGAGCAATCGATTTTGGAAAGTGCTCCATCAGTCGGGGTTTACACCATATGAAATAGAAGCCGTACATGATACTTCACTACTGGATTTCGGATATGGGCTGACCACTGCTGTGGCTAGAGCAACGTCCCGTGCGGATGAGCTTTCAAAGGAAGAATTTGATGAATCTCTTGAAAGTTTTACATCAAAAATAATAAAATACCGACCGAAATATATTGCTTTTCTGGGTAAAGCAGCCTACAAATCGTTTTCTAAAAAGAAAGAAATTCTTTGGGGAGAACAGTCTGAAGATTTCTGTGAAGCAAAAGTCTGGGTTTTACCCAATACGAGCGGCTTAAACCGTGGCTTTTCTCTTGACAGTCTGGTTATACACTATAAAGAATTTTATGATTCAATCAGTACATCCTGATCTTTATACTTTATTGGGTTTACTCACATATTTGTTTCCCTTGACAAAAAACCGCCAGGGCAGAAGCGCATCTTCCTGAGCGTAAGCTACACCTATACGAGGTCCCGTGACAATTTCATCAGAAGTATACGAAATACCGTGATCTTCAATCCAAATCTCCTGACCGTTCAGATCTTTTTTATTAAAAGAACGGTCAATTCCCAATGCTTTGGAGGCTGATCCCGGACCTGCGGAAATGGCTGGTTTAGAAGCCGGCATATTTCTTCTCAACTCCATGATTTCTTTACCAATCAAAGGTTCAACAGCTCTCACCAACACTGCGTGAGGATCATCTTCCACAGAAGTGACGATATTGAAAAGATGATGAATTCCATAGCATAAATACACATAAGAAATTCCGCCATGATGATACAGGGTTTCCGTACGGTCTGTACGCCTGCCTCCATAGGCATGGGAAGCTTTATCTTTAACTCCAAAATAGGCTTCCGTTTCTACAATGATTCCGGCTGTAGTTTCACCATTGAGTTCCGTAAAAAGTATTTTTCCCAAAAGATCCTGAGCCAGAAAAAGAACATCCTGATTGGAATAATAGGAGCGTGGTAGTTTCATGAATAATGTTAGAAATGATTCACTCAAATTTAGTGATAATCATGTAAAATAGAAACACTAAGCAAGAAAGAAAACAAAAGGTACCACAAAAAATCACATTTCATAAAATAGTGAGTAATTTGGCACATCCATTGTTGCGTTTAATGTAACATCATTCCACACCACTATAAAAAATTATAGGTTTTGACACTTATTTTTCCCTGGAGCAATCCGGGGAATTTTTGTTTAATGCTGTAATGGTTTTACATAATAAAAGCCCCACATTACTGTGAGGCTTCATTAGTTATCTTGCTCCCGGAGGACAGTGTTCTTTCAGGTATTTTGTAAACATAGTGGCAAGATGCAGTGATGTTCCTTCCCCTTCATTAATAGAATGAGTACGGTTAGGATAAGACATTAGCTGAAACTGTTTGTTATATTTTACTAATTCGTTGATGTATACTTCTGTATTCTGGTAATGTACATTGTCATCACCTGTTCCGTGAACCAGCAGAAGATTTCCTTTTAGGTTTTTAGCATAAGCCAGTGGAGAACCATTGACAAAATCTTCCCTGTTCTCCTGTGGAAGCCCCATATAGCGTTCCTGATAAATATTGTCATAGAACAACTGATTGGCAACCGGAGCAATGGCAATTCCTGTCTGGTAAATATCAGGATATTGTCCCAAAAGGTTCAGGGTAGAAGAACCGCCACCGCTCCATCCCCAAACAGCAACTCTTGAAGTATCTGCATAAGGCCATTTTGCGAATAAAGCTTTGGCTCCCATTGCCTGATCGCGGATATTAAGCTGTCCTATTTTGCGATAAATGGATTTTCTCCATTCGCGTCCTCTTGGGGATGGAGTTCCACGGTTTTCAAGGGAAACGTATAAATAACCGTCCTCAGCCATATTCCCTGTATATAGATAATTCCAGCCGGTATAGAAATTATCGGTTACGGTTTGTGATCCCGGTTCTCCATAAACGGTAAAAACAATAGGATACTTTTTATTAGGATCAAAATTTTTAGGCTTTACCACCCATCCGTCCAGTGTAACACCATCTTGTGTGGTAATCTGGAAAAACTCTGCTTTAGATTTTGCAGGATCAGCTTTTGCAGATCTTTTGGCTGCAACCAGTTCTTTATGTTCCGGAAGAGAGATTACAGAGCCTATGGAAATTGAATTGATGCTGTTATTGGTAAACATCGCAATCTTTCCGTTAGGGGATATGGTATAGTTATTAGATCCTGTATAAGATGCCGGAGTTACTTTTTGCGCTTTTCCTCCTTTCATACTTACTTTATACAGGTATTTCTGAGTGGCATTATCAGGAGAAGCCAAAAAGTAAATCAGTTGATTAGGAACATCAAAAAACTCAGGTTTTATAACATCAAAATTATCTTTCGTAAGTAATGTTTCTTTACCGTTCATATCTATTTTATAAATATGTCTCCAGCCGTCTTTTTCAGAAAGCCATAAGAATTCTTTACCATTTTCAATCCAATCCCAGCCGCTCGGATCATTATCGTTCCAACGGGATTTGATATCAATCCATGCAGCATCTGTTTCCGTATGAATGGTTTTACTGCTTCCGGAATTGGCATCTGCTATGATGATTTTACTTTGATTCTGTTTTCTGTTCAGCTGCTGCAGGATTACGGATTTAGAATCCAGCACCCATTCCATTCTCGGAATATAGTTTTGTACTTCATCACCTGCAATATTGGCTTTCTTTGATGCTTTGGAGGCAAGATCATAAAACCAGATACTGCATCCTGAAGGATTTTCTCCTACTTTTGGATATTCTACAGGAACGGTAAAAGAATACAGGCTATCCGTATTATTGATCATCAGAAAATTCTTAGTTCCCCGTGCATCCATTTTCCAATACGCTATTTTACTTCCATCCGGAGACCATCTGAAACCATCCTGAGTTCCAAACTCTTCTTCATATGCCCAGTCAAAAGTACCATTGATCATTCTGTCTGTACCATCATTCGTAATTTTGCTGAGCTGATTATTTGAAAGGTCTTCAATATAGATATTATGCTTAGAAACAAAGGCTACTTTTTTTCCATCCGGTGAATATTTTGCAAACATTAGCGATGAAGCAGGCAAATCTTTTCCAAGCTGGGTAAGCTTTTTGGTGTTTTTGTCGAAGATCCAGTAATCTCCGCGGGTATTGTCCCTCCATACTTTTTTGGTGTCGGCAAAAAGCAATAAACTTTTACCATCAGGGGATACCTGAAAACTCTGAACCTGCAGAGCATCAGAACTTCCGGCTGGAACCAGCTCACTACTGTTTAAAAGCGTCTGATCTTTCCCCGGATGCAGTACATCAACAATTTCAACCCCTTTTTTAGTAAATGAATAATACGCATTACCATCAGGAGTCCATTGAGTTTTCTGTGCTGCCAATGGGGACAAACACAGGAAATACAATGCAATAGCTGTTAGTTTTTTTATGTTCTTCATAAATATGATTTAAATTAAGCTAAATGTTCAGCTCTGTAATTTTCAATTTCTTCAACCGTTTTGATCAGTCCGTTGCCTAAAAGTCTGTAACCGTTATCTGTTATCAGGAAATCATCTTCCACACGGATTCCTCCGAAATCACGGTATTCATTTACTTTATCATAATTAATAAAGTCTACGTTTTTGTTTTCAGACTGCCACATATCAATCAGATCCGGAATCATGTAAATACCAGGTTCCACCGTAACGACAAAACCAGATTCCAGGGCTTTTCCCAAACGTAAAGATTTTAACCCGAATGTTTGGGTATCTTTTGGTTCTTCCTCCGTATAGCCAATATACTGTTCTCCAAGGTCTTCCATATCATGAACATCAAGTCCCATCATATGTCCCAGTCCACACTGGAAAAACAGAGTATGAGCATGGTTTTTAACAGCCTCTTCAGGATTTCCTTTCATCAGTCCGAGATCGGTAAGCCCTTCTACCAGATATTGTGCTGCTTTCAGGTGAATATCTTTAAATCGTACTCCCGGTTTCAGAAGATTTTGAGCCTGATTAAAAGCATTCAGAACAACTTCATACATTTCCTTTTGTTGGGTTGTAAAAGTTTTGCCTGCAGGAAAGGTTCTCGTAAGATCCCCTGCATATCCCATCGCTGTTTCTGCTCCGGAATCATTGAGGAAAAGATCTCCTTCTTTTAAGGTATTGAGACGGTAATGATTATGCAGAATCCCTCCATTTATCGTCACAATCGGGGGATAAGACATCTGGCATTCTTTGTTGGCCGCAAGATATTGAATTGCATTTGCAATTTCATATTCTTTAATTCCGGGTTTTGCTATTCGCATGGCCAATAAATGCATATCATTAGATACATTCACGGCCTGTTCTATCTGTACAATTTCCTGAGGTTCTTTGATAGAACGCTGTTTTACAATCGCTTTAATCATTTCTGCAGAAGGCAGTAATTCTGCAATTGGAGTCCCAAGAAGATCTCCCAGTAAAATTTTATTCGAAGATTGATAGGGAGGAAGATAATGAACCTTTCTTCCGGAAGCCTGTGCTTTTGCAATGTATTGAGAAAGCTCAGCATAAGGCAGCGTTTCCTGTACACCGGACTTCTGACATTTTTCTTTCAGGGTTTCCTGTCTGCCCATCCATACGATATCATCTATACTGAGTTCATCTCCGAAAACAATGGTTTTATTTTCATCGATATCCATGATGGCTGCAATACGGGGTTCCTGAATTCCGAAATAATATAAATAAGTACTGTCCTGACGGAAATAATAAGGATTGTGCTCAAAATTCACGGGATTCTCTATATTTCCTAGAAATAACAGGATTCCCCCAGATACACCTCTTTGTAATACTGCTCTTCTGTCTTGATAAGTTTGTGCTGAAAACATATATTATGAATACTTTTTATTTTAAAAGGTTAAAGTTACGATTTTGTACTATTGATAGCCCTTTATTCGTTAAAATTAAGAATATGTAAAATTTGGATTTTAATATGATAATCAATGTTCATATTTTGCTTACCTTCAGCAATATTTTAACCTTTAAGAAAATGTTATTCTAATAAAGCCATGATATTATGAAGAGTCTGCAATTTTCTGTTCCTGCTGATACCAACAAGAGTCTTCGCATCCAGGAAGATATAATGCCTAATTTCTATCCTTATTTCCACCGTCATACAGAAACACAGATCATGTGGATTCTTAAAGGACATGGAACACTGGCTATAGAACAGAATCTCTTTAATTTTGAAGCGGGAGATATTTTCTATCTGGGAGCCAATCAATCCCACGTCTTCAGGGGTAATTTTGAGAAAAATGAAAAACAGAAGGTTCATTCTATTTCTATTTTTTTTGACCCTCATAAAAAGATCGCTGCATTTTTCGGCTTACCTGAATTTGAGGAACTTAAAAATTTTATCAATCATTCAGAAGTAGGTTTCCAGGTATCTTCTAAACTTAAAAAAAATATCGGGGAAAACATTGCGGCATTACAAAAGACAAAAGGAGTAGATCAGATCATTGATTTTATCAGGATTTTAAACCATCTTATGCAAAACAGGCATTTGCATATTCCATTATCTTCAGAAAAGAATCTGCCTGATCTTATTTCTGATACCGACCAAAGAATTATAGATGCCCAGACTTTTATTAAGAAAAATTTCGCCCAGAATAAACTTACGCTAGACCTTATTGCCAAAGAAGCCTGTATGACTCCTCAGGCTTTTTGCCGATCTTTTAAAAAACGTACCCGCATTACGTATATTGAATATCTGAATGAACTTCGTGTACAGCGAGCATGCAGACTATTGACAGCCAGCAGTATGTACAATATTTCTTCTGTTGCTTTTAATAGCGGATTCAGCAGCCTTACCAATTTTAACCGTGTTTTCAAGTCCATTATGAAATATTCACCTAAAGAATACCTTAAGCACTACAAAGAGGTCACCATAGACCAGTAAAAGCAACCTGTTAAAATATGGTTAGTATCTATTAAAATATTAACATTTACCGTTTTAAAATTCACCTAGTTTTGAATAAATATTATTTGATATGAGTACAAAACTAAACTGGGAAGGAATTTATCCTGCTGTATTAACTCCTTTTACGAAAGAAGGTGAGATAGACTTTGAAATGTTCACTCTCAATACAGAAGCCCAGATTAAGGCAGGAGTTCACGGAATTATCCTTGCAGGAACATTAGGGGAGGCCAGTGCTTTGGAAACGGAAGAAAAATTTGAGTTGCTGAAATACGCAAAAAAAATAACACAGGGAAGAATTCCTGTCATTCTTAATCTTTCTGAAAATACAACCAAAAATGCGGTGAACTTTGCACAGAAAGCAAAAGAATTCGGAGCAGACGGCCTTATGCTTCTTCCGCCCATGCGTTATAAAGCTGATAACCGTGAAGTTGTTGAGTATTTCAAAGCAGTGGCTTCTGCTACAGATCTTCCTATTCTTATTTACAACAATCCTGTAGACTATGGAATATATGTTACCCTTGAAATGTTTGAGGAGCTTATTGAATATCCAACCATTCAGGCTGTTAAAGAATCAACGAGAGATCTGGCGAATGTAACCCGAATGATTAACCGTTTTGGAAAAAGGATCAAAATTCTTGGAGGTGTAGATACAATTTGCCTGGAAACCCTGATGCTTGGAGCTGATGGTCTTGTGGCAGGTCTTGTAGATGCCTTTCCTAATGAAACCATGGCGATGTATAACTACGCAAAAGCCCATGAATATGACAAAGCTGTAGCCATCTACAGATGGTTTATGCCTTTGCTGGAGCTGGATATTCATCCTAAACTTATCCAGTATATCAAACTGGCGGCGGCATCAGAAGGAATAAGCAATCCTTATGTGAGAGCTCCACGTCTTGAACTCCATGGAGAGGAAGCTGAAAAAGTTCAAAAAATCATTGATGAAGGCAGGGCTAATCGTCCGGTACTCAATTAACACCTGAAAAACAATTATGATTGAAGAAACATCAAAAGAAAATATTGATAAAAGAATTCAGAGGGCAGCTGAAGCCTTCCAGTTCCTGAAGAATACCACCATCAATGAACGGGCAGAATTTATGAATGCTGTTGCTGATCAGATTGAAGCTTTGGGAGAAGAACTGTTGGCAGTTACTCACGCTGAAACGTCATTGCCTTTAGCAAGACTTACAGGTGAAAAGGCCAGAACAGTAGGACAATGGAGAAGTTATGCAAAAGCTGTTGCTACCGGGATATATGCAGAACCCAGAATTGATCTTGCCCAGCCAGAAAAACAAAAAGGAGATCTCCGAAAATACCATGTAGGCATTGGGCCTGTCGTTGTTTTTGGAGCCAGTAATTTTCCGTTTGCATTTTCTACGGCAGGAGGAGATACAGCAAGTGCTATCGGGGCCGGCTGTCCTGTGATTGTAAAGGCACATCCGGCACACCCACAGACTTCACAAATAATGGCTGATACCATAAATGCCGTTGTTACAGCTTTTGGATGGCCTGAAGGGATCTTTAGCCATATTACCGGAACATCTTATGAAACAGGAGCTTACCTGACTCAGCATTCGGATATACAGGCAGTTGCATTTACCGGTTCTTTCCAAGGGGGAAAGGCTTTGTTTGATATTGCTAACCGTCGTGAAAATCCTATTCCGGTATTTGCAGAAATGGGAAGTATTAATCCTGTATTTGCTTTTCAAAACTTACTTGAAACTAAAGCTGAAACATTAGCAAAAGAATATATTGCTTCTTTAACGTTAGGAGTAGGTCAGTTTTGTACAAATCCGGGAGTATTTATTGCATTGAAAGGGAATTCTCTTGACCGTTTTATCAACACATTAAAAGATGAAATTCTGAATGTTGCTCCTGCGAATATGCTTCACAAAGGAATATCGGAAAGCTTCGAAAAACATAAAAATATTGCGATAGAACAACCGGATGTTGAAATAATTGCTTCGGCAAACCCCACAACAGAAGATGGTCTAGGACATGCTTCCGTTATAAAGACAAATGCTCAGACCTTCCTGAATAATCCTGTATTGAGTGAAGAAGTTTTTGGCCCATTTGGTATTGTTGTGGTATGTGAAACACTTGATGAAATCAGAGAAATCGCCCATCAGCTAAAAGGACAATTGACGATTACGATAGCCGCTACTGATGAAGACCTACGTGATAATCTTACGTTAGTCAGCCTTCTGAAAGATAAATGCGGAAGACTTTTATTCAACGGAATGCCTACCGGAGTTGAAGTAGTTTATGCCATGCAGCATGGTGGTCCGTTTCCTTCTACCACAGATTCTCGTTTTACTTCTGTAGGACCAGATGCTGTAAAACGATTTGTTCGTCCTATTTCTTTTCAAAACTGGCCGGATGAATTTTTACCCGAAGAGTTAAAGAATGACAATCCATTGCAGATCAGCAGAATGGTGGATGGAGAAATGAATTCAGGATCATTAAAATCACAGGCCACATGAACAGAACATTTTTTTGTATAGATTCACATACCTGTGGCTGTCCTGTACGCCTTGTTGCAGGAGGAGCACCTATTTTAAAAGGAAATTCCATGATGGAGCGCAGGCTTCACTTCATGAAAGAATATGACTGGATAAGAAAGGGATTAATGTTTGAACCCCGAGGTCACGATATGATGAGCGGAAGTATTCTGTATCCTCCTGCTGATGAAAATAATGATATCGGGGTTTTATATATTGAGACCAGCGGATGTCTTCCCATGTGCGGACACGGAACGATAGGAACAGTAACCATTGCCATAGAAGAAGGTCTTGTTGTACCTAAAATTCCCGGGAAATTACGTCTTGAAACACCTGCCGGACTTATCCTCATAGATTATGTACAGGAAGGAAAAAAAGTAAAATCGGTAAAACTAACGAATGTAAAGTCTTTTCTGTATGCTGAAAATCTGGAAGTTGAATGCCCGGATCTTGGATTAATCAGTGCCGATGTAGCCTATGGCGGAAACTTTTATGCTATTATAGACCCTCAGGAAAATTATAGAGATATTTCTGATTTTACAGCCAGCCAGCTTATTCATTATGGCAAACTTATCAGAAAATTACTTAATGAAAAGTATGAATTTATTCATCCTGAAATTGAACACATTACCGGATTAAGCCATATTCAATGGACAGGTATACCTACAGATCCTAAAGCAAGTGGGAGAAATGCGGTATTGGTAGGTGAAAATGCCTTGGACCGCTCACCATGTGGTACAGGAACTTCTGCAAGAATGGCGCAGTGGCATGCTAAAGGAAAACTCAAAAAAGGAGAAGAATTTATCCATGAAAGCTATATTGGTTCTCAGTTTATTGGCAGAATTGAAGAAACTGCTGCTGTAGATGGAAGATCAGCCATTATCCCATCAGTAGAAGGCTGGGCAAGAATTACCGGATATAATCATATTATTATTGATGATGAAGATCCTTATTGGCAGGGTTTTCAGGTAATGTAACACGCATATGACACAGAATAAAGGAAAAGCACTCATCATTGGTGCAGGAATAGCCGGATTAAGCTCAGCCTATTACCTTTTACAGAAAGGATGGCAGGTGGAAATTCTGGAGCAGAATGATCTTACCAACAACTGTTCTTATGGCAATGCAGGAATGATTGTACCCAGTCATTTTACCCCATTGGCTGCACCGGGAGTTGTTGCCCAGGGAATACGCTGGATGTTTGACAGTAAAAGTCCGTTTTATGTGAAACCTTCACTCAGCGCTAAACTGATATCATGGGGATTACAGTTTTTGAAACATTCCAACCAGAAACATGTTGATCATTCAGCAGCAGCCATCCGTGATCTTAATCTCGCAAGCAGCAAACTTTATAATGAAATTGCAGAAACAGATGGTTTTGATTTTGAACTTAATCAAAATGGTATTCTGATGCTTTATAAAACAGAGAAAGTAGCAGAAGAGGAGATAGAGCTTGCCCACAAAGCAATTAATATGGGATTATCAGTTGATATTCTTGATAAAAAAGAAATTCAGGAGCTGGAACCCCATACACAACTGGATGTCATTGGAGGAATCAATTATAAATGTGACGGCCATATGAATCCTATGAAGCTGATGAAGCAAATGCTCTCTTATCTTAAAAATAATGGTGTCATTTTTCATACCCATCACAAAGTAACCGGCTTTGAAAGCTCAGAAAGAATGATTAAAGCTGTCATTGCCAATGATAAAAAGTTTACAGCAGACCAATTTATTATGACCGGAGGTTCATTTCTTCCTGAACTGGCTCAGAAGGTAGGAATCAAAATTCAGTTAATGCCCGGAAAAGGATATTCGTTTATGCATACCCCTGATAATCCGGTCAATACCCTGAATCATGCTGCTTTATTACTGGAAGCAAGAGTGGCTGTCACCCCTATGAACGGGCAGATCCGTTTTGGGGGAACTATGGAACTGGCTTCCCATCATGATAAAATTAATATGAAAAGGGTAGAAGGTATCGTCCGGTCTATTCCTAAGTATTTACCCGATTTCCAGATGGAAATACCCAAAGAATCAGAAATCTGGTTGGGTTACAGACCCTGCGCTCCGGATGGCCTTCCGTATCTAGGTCAATCTTCGAAATTAAAAAATCTAATTATTGCCGGAGGCGGTGGAATGATGGGACTAAGTCTTGGACCCATTTTCGGAAAAACAGTTTCAGAACTTGCTAATAACCAAAAGCCAACGGTTGAGATAAAGATATTCAACCCTGAAAGATTTAATTAAAAAACATAACATAAAACACACAAAATTATGCCTAAAACCATTTAACTATTCAAATAATTTATTAACAACCAAATCCAAAAAATCATGAAAAAATTTAAATTACTACTACTTGCTTCCCTATTTCCAATAATAGGTTTTGCTCAAGAAAACAGACCTCATGAGTGTAAAGCAGATGAAATGATGAAAAAACATTTTGAACTGCATCCTGAATCTAAGGCTGAATATGAAAATTTTGAAAAATTCACCAAAGATTTTGTAAAAAAAATGGAATCAAACAAAACTCCATTGAATAAAAAGGTCAATGCTCCCACCTACATCATTCCTGTGGTTTTTCATGTGTATGGAGAATCTCAGAGTAATGTAAAAGTGAATTACCAAAAAGTAGTTGACTTGCTGCAACAAATCAACTTAAATTTCAATGGAATCAACACTGATTCAAACACTATAGATTCTTACTTCCAGCCTATTAGGGGCACATTAAGTATTGAATTCCGCTTAGCTAAAATTGACCCAACCGGAAAAGCAACAAGCGGAGTGGTATTTCATCCTTTCAAAGGTGGATATGGCAATGGTGGCGGATATGATGCACAAATTGGCACAGATGCCTGGGATAATACAAAGTATATGAATGTGTATATACAAAATGATCTATATGCTAGTAAAGATTTATATCAATCAGGAGTTGCCTGGTATCCGGATTCATACATGACTTCAGTAAATACAGCCAGAGTTGTTTATAATGGCCGTTATATATATGATGCTGCAGGAACTGTTGCTTCAAACGAGTTTTCTGACACATTCACTCACGAATTCGGGCATTGGCTAAATCTTCAACATACATTCAATGTTCTTTGTTCAACTGCAAATCCCAGTAATGATGGTGATGGAGTTGCTGACACCCCTGTAGAAAATAATTCTAATGGATTAGGATGTGCAGCTGGAAACAATTGTCTTGGACAAAAAGTGAACGTTGAAAACTATATGGGATACAACGGCTCTGCAGGTTGTTATAAAATGTTTACCACTGGACAGGTTAACAGAATGTTAGCCGCATTAAATCACCCTTCAAGAATAAATTTATGGCAGCCCGCAAACTTAGCAGCAACTGGTGTTGCCAATACTCCGCCTAGATTAAGTCTTAGCAACAGTACATTTACTGAAAACATAAACAATAATGGTAAAGTATCATTAGATGGAACAGTAGCATCTACTCCAATCTCAGCCATTACCCTAAACGGAGCAACATTTGGTGTACCAAATGGAACAACTCTTATTTCAGGAACACATTTCACTTCTTCATTACCAGCAGGATTAACAGCAGCTATAGCAGTTACAAGTCCTACTACTGCTACACTTACTCTAAATGGAACAACAACCAGCCATCCTAAAAGCCAGATTCTCAATTCATCAATTACATTCCTTAATCCAGCTATAACAGGAGGTGTAACTTCATTAGGATCCACAACCGCTTTGGCATTAACTTTTTCATATAAAGATCCTTATAAAATAGTTACCGGAACTCCTCTGGAAAGTTATGCCAATCCAACACCAACAACAGTAACAACCAACTCCGGAGCAACTTGGAAATACTTTATCATTAACCCAGAGCTTAGTGATGATGCCGGGTATGGCGCCTGGTACTATGGGGCAAATCAATTAAAATTGGAAACCTATTGGAAAGGATTAGTATGTGAAGCAGGAACAAGAAATATTAGCCTAATTCCAGCCTGCACCACCATAACGAATGCAAGTAATATAGGTTATCCTACTTATACTCCCGGACAACTTGATGTTTACACTCCTACATACACTACCTGGTCTGGCAAAACAGCTTATGTTGGTTTTAGAAACCAATTTGAAGGCTACAATATTAACGGCTATTTCAAACTGATTGCCGGGGCTAATGGTTCAGGGTATTCTGTAACTGAGTTTGCCTACAACACACAACCCTATGGCAGTATTACAACGCCTTGTGCATTACCATTATCCATTGCAGACAGTGATACAACGAACTCAGAAACATCCATCTATCCAAATCCAGTTTCTGATGTATTGAATATTAAAACAAAAGGGGAAATTAAATCAATTGCTGTTTACGATATGTTTGGAAGAAAAATGAATGCTAAAGTTATTGGTGATAAGGTGGATGTTAAACACTTCCTAAGCGGAACTTATTTAATTGATATTGAAACCTCTTTAGGAAAATCTTCCCAAAAATTCATTAAAAAATAGAATCAAACTCAAAGCAGTTACAGACTGGCTTAAAGCTTTTTAAACAACAAAACACTTTTCTCAGAAATATGAATCATAGTTTAGTATTCATATGCAGTTAATTGGGCTTCATGGTAAGCCCAATTTTTTATTGTATTTATGAGCAGTTCTTCATTTATTTATGTAATTTTATTCTTTGATAACAATATTCAGTGCATTATAAAAACGACACCATCACCATTCGCGAATTTACTTCCGAAGAATTCCCTTTATTTTCTACTCTTTTTGAAAATGAAAATGTTACCCGGTACCTGCCTTACAAAACTCCCGAAGAATATAAAGAGATGTTTGACAAAGCACTGGCAGATTATGAAACAGAACCATTCAGCAGATGGGGAATATTTAACACAAAGAATAATGATTTTGTGGGAATGTGTCTGGCCAGAGTTTTTCTTGACCATCCGGAACAACTAGAAATCGGTTATACCTTAGGAGAAGATTATTGGGGTAAGGGACTTGGAACTGAAGTGTGTAAAGCTCTTGTTGATTATTGTTCTTCACTGAATCATCAGAAAGATATTGTGGCTGTTACCGATCTTGATAATATAGGATCTCAAAAAGTACTTTTAAAAAGCGGCTTCAGCAGAATTGAAAACCTGGTACGAGAGGATAGAGAACTGGCTTACTTTATATTGCAGAAAGGGTAAACTTATTGAGTGTCTTTTTCCCACAGATTTCACAGATTTCCACAGATGTTTGTGCATATTTTAGACTAAAATAATCTCAGGCAATAAAAAATGTTTGATTTTTTTAAGCTTAATTGAACTCCTCGACAGTTTATTTCTTACTTAAAAGCAACTTAAGTGTTTTTAAAATCTTTTGTGACTTTTGTGGTTAAATGCAAAGTCTTCAACCATAAAAACATTTCATTTATACAATAATTTATCATAACTTGCAGGAATTATGATGTCGAAACGTTGCAAATATGCGCTTAAAGCAATGGTCAGATTAGCAAGGAATTATAACCAGGGCTTTCTGCCAACCTCCGTTATTGCACAAGACGAAAACATCCCCAAGAAATTTCTGGAACAAATTCTTCTCGAACTTAAAAGAGCCAAACTGGTGAACAGTAAACAAGGCAAAGTAGGAGGATATTACTTGCTGAAATCACCCAACGAGGTCTCATTAGCAGATATTTACCGTATTTTCGATGGGCCTATTGCTCTTACGCCATGTGTATCTCTAAATTTTTATGAAGCATGCGATGATTGCGTAGATGAAGCGGTCTGTTACTTAAGAAAAGAATTAATGATCGTTCGTGAAAAGACCAGAACAAGCATGATGGAGGCCACTCTGACTAAGTTTATCAATAACAATTAATTTTTTTATTTAAATTCTACTATTTTGATAGGAGTTATAGAATTTTGTATATATTTGCAAGACTTAAATCTCAATTCAAAATGAACAACAGTCTGGAAAATGAATACGAAAATCTTGTAAAAGAGGCTAGTGAAGCTTCTTTTCAAACAAATGGGCTGCAAATACTGACCGAAAGATTCCCGGGAGAAGTTATCTTTTCAACCAGTTTCAGTTACGAAGATCAGGTTATCACTCATCTGATAAAAGATTTAACTATTGAAATATTCACGCTTGATACCGGAAGACTTTTTGAACAAACCTATGAAACCTGGACCTCCACAAAGGCTTTTTACAAAAAGAATATCAAAGCCTACTATCCGGATACCGAAGAACTCAGAGAGTTTGTAACCGAAAATGGACCGGATTCATTCTATCAGTCCGTAGAAAAAAGAAAAGCGTGCTGTACCATCCGAAAGGTTCATCCTCTGAGAAAAGCACTGGAAGGCTATAAAGTATGGGTTACAGGTCTGAGGTCAGAACATTCTCCCAACAGGCAAAATATGCCCCAGCTGGAATGGGATCCGGATAATAAAATCATAAAATTTCATCCTATCCTTCACTGGACTACAGAACAGGTGACAGCATATGTAAAAGATCATCATCTGCCCTACAATCATCTTCATAAAAAAGGATTTGTAAGCATAGGATGCGAGCCCTGTACCAGAGCCATCAAAGAAGGAGAAGATTTCAGAGCAGGCCGTTGGTGGTGGGAAGATGCCAACAAAAAAGAATGCGGTCTGCATATTCATCAATAAAAAAAGAAAAAAATGTCAATACATCAGTTCAATTATTTAGATCAGTTAGAAGCTGAATCTATTTATATATTAAGAGAAGTAGCGGGTCAGTTTGAACGTCCTGCCTTATTATTCAGCGGAGGAAAAGACAGTATTGTGCTGGCTCATCTGGCAAGAAAAGCATTCTTCCATGGCAAAATACCGTTTACCTTTGTTCATGTAGATACCGGACACAACTTTCCGGAAGTTCTGGATTTTCGTGATCAGCTGGTAAAGCAGTTAGAGGTCAATCTGGCTGTAAGGAAAGTGGAAGACACGATAAAAAGTAAAAAATTAACGGAGGCCAAAGGTAAGTTTCCAAGCAGAAACTGGCTGCAAACTTATACACTTCTTGATACAATTGAAGAATTTGAATTTGATGCCTGTATCGGAGGAGCCAGAAGAGATGAGGAAAAAGCCCGCGCCAAGGAAAGAATATTTTCCGTCCGTGATGAATTCGGGCAGTGGGATCCTAAACTTCAGCGTCCTGAGCTATGGAATATCTTCAATGGAAAAATTCACAAAGGAGAAAATGTAAGAGTTTTCCCTATCAGCAACTGGACAGAGCTTGACATCTGGAACTATATCCGAAGAGAAAAAATTGCACTTCCTTCCATTTATTTCTCGCATGAAAGGGAAGTGGTAGATTTTAACGGTCAGTGGCTTGCCAATTCCTCACACGTCTTTTTAGAGCCGGAGGATATTATCACTACCAAAAAAATACGCTACCGTACCGTTGGAGACATGACCTGTACCGCTGCAGTAGAATCCAATGCGGTAACAATAGATGCCGTAATCGAAGAAATTGTAGCGACCAGAATTTCAGAACGTGGCGAAACAAGAATTGACGACAGAGTGACAGAAGCCGCCATGGAAGACAGAAAAAAAGGAGGCTATTTTTAATCAATGATAAAAGATAATTGATCAACGATCACACTGAATATTTTTATCAATTATTATTTATCACTTATCATTTATAACAAAAATCGGATGGATATATTAAGATTTATAACAGCAGGAAGTGTAGATGACGGTAAAAGTACCCTTATCGGCAGACTGCTTTACGATAGCAAAAGTATTTTACAGGATCAATTGGAAGTCCTTGAAAAACATTCTAAAAATAAAAATGAAGACGGGGTAGACCTTGCTCTTCTAACAGACGGATTGCGTGCAGAAAGAGAACAGGGAATCACTATTGATGTTGCTTACCGTTATTTTTCAACGGCAAAAAGAAAATTTATCATTGCTGATGCTCCCGGGCATGTGCAATATACCCGTAATATGATCACCGGAGCATCCAATTCTGACCTGATGGTCATTCTGATCGATGCCCGAAAAGGTGTGATAGAACAGACCAGAAGACATTCCATCATCGCCTCTTTATTACAGTTGAAGAAAGTTGCGGTAGCCATCAACAAAATGGATATGGTGGATTATGCAGAAGATGTTTTTGAAAATATAAAATCAGAATATACAAAAATTGCAGAAAATCTGGGATTAAATGACGTAAGCTATTTTCCGATCTCTGCATTAAAGGGCGACAATATTGTTTCAAAATCATCAAAGACAGATTGGTATGAAGGAAGCTCTCTTCTTGAGTATCTTGAAGAAGTAACTTTAAATGAAGAAAAAAACAATGGAAGCCGTTTTCAGGTTCAGTATGTGATTCGTCCTCAAACGGAGGAACTGCATGATTACCGAGGCTATGCCGGGCAGATACTTAGTGGAAAATTCACCAAAGGAGACAAAATTCATATTCTTCCTGCAGATCTTACGACTGAAATTACGAAGATAGAGATCAATGGCGTTGAAAAAGAAGAGGCATTTGAAGGTCAGCCTGCAGTGATTCACCTTGCTCATGATGTAGATGTCAGCAGAGGAGATATTTTTGCAACGGAAGAACATGTTACTACCGTTGAAAAAGACCTTGAAATTCTGTTATGCTGGCTTGATCAGAAGCCTTTGCAGCCAGGGAATAAATATCTGTTGCAACAGAATAGCAGACTTGTCAAAGCCGTTGTGAAAGAAGTAGATTACAAGATCAATGTTAATACTCTTATCAGAGAACAGGCAGATGGGGAAATTAAACTCAATGAAATTGTGAAAGTTACCCTACGAACGGCACAGCCTTTGGTCTATGACAGCTTTACCAATAATAAAACAACGGGCTCTGCCATTTTGGTAGATGAAACGTCCAATTCAACGGTAGCAGCCTGTATAATTCAATAGAAAAAATGGCAATTTCCGATCAATTAATTGAAAGAATTCATCAGACAAAGCAAAACAGCATTCATGGATTCTTTGATAAAATAAAGACCAAAAAATGGGTTAAGGATTTGTATGAAACACTTTTCCTGCCTCAGACTGACAATACTGAAGAACAGCTGAAAAGAAATTTCGATGCTCTGCAGGAAACACTATCTGACTTAATTAATACCGTTGCAGGAGATAAAAATATTACAGAAAAACAAGTCAATCAATTTTTTGAAGCCTTGCCGACATTGTATGATCAGTTGGTTCTGGATGCAAAATCTATTCTGGAATTTGATCCGGCAGCAGATTCTCTGGAAGAGGTATATCTGGCATATCCGGGCTTTTTTGCCACCTATGTCTACCGTATTTCGCACCAGCTTTGGAGTCAGGAAGTGAAGATTCTACCGCGGGTCATCTCAGAATATGCCCACAGTAAAACCGGAATTGATATTCATCCCGGAGCTACCATCGGCAAATCTTTTTTTATTGATCACGGAACAGGAATAGTGATTGGAGAAACAACCATTATTGGAAACAATGTCAAAATCTATCAGGGAGTAACCCTCGGAGCCTTGAATGTTTCCAAAGAAAAAGCCCATCAGAAAAGGCATCCCAATATTGAAGATGATGTGATTATCTATTCGGGAGCCACCATTCTGGGAGGCGAAACAACCATAGGCAGAGAAAGTATCATAGGAGGAAATGTCTGGGTAACCCAAGATGTTCCTGCCAACTCTCTGGTCTACCACAAAAGTGAAATAAAAATAAAGGATAATACTTCATTACCGGAATCATTAACCTTTGTGATTTAAAAAAACAAAAAAGTACATTGATATGAAATTTCAGAACGCATTAGAAACGATTGGAAACACACCCGTCGTAAAAATTAATAAACTCTTCAATTCAGATCATGAAATCTGGATCAAACTTGAAAAAAGCAACCCTGGCGGAAGCATTAAAGACAGAATTGGTCTGGCCATGATAGAAGATGCAGAAGCGAAAGGATTATTAAATAAAGACAGTGTCATTATAGAACCCACGAGTGGAAATACAGGGATAGGACTCGCTTTGGTAGCTGCTGTAAAAGGATACAAACTGATCCTTGTCATGCCGGAAAGTATGAGCATTGAACGCCGTAAAATTATGGAAGCGTATGGAGCAGAATTCGTACTTACCCCAAGAGAAAAAGGGATGAAAGGAGCCATTGAAAAAGCCAATGAGCTTGCTGAAGAAACCCCCAATTCATGGATTCCAAGACAGTTTGACAATCCTGCCAATGTAAAAGTACACGTAGAAACCACCGCACAGGAAATTTTAAAAGATTTCCCGGATGGCCTGGATTACATCATTACAGGAGTAGGAACCGGAGGACACATCACCGGAATTGCAAAAGCAGTAAAGGAAAAGTATCCTAATGTAAAAGTAATTGCTGTAGAACCGGAATTATCTCCCGTACTCAGCGGAGGAAGCCCCGCACCGCACCCATTACAAGGACTGGGAGCAGGGTTTGTTCCTTCCATTCTGGATGTTACTCTTTTAGACGGAGTCATTACAGTCGGCAAAGAAGAAGCTTATGAATACGCCCTCAATGCCGCTAAACAAGAAGGTCTTTTTGTGGGAGTTTCCACAGGAGCCGCTCTAGCAGCCATTGCAAAACATTTACCGGAAATACAACCTAACGCTAAAATTCTCACCATCAATTACGATACCGGAGAAAGGTATCTGTCCGTAGAAGGACTCTTCTAAATCCTTAAATAACACCTACTTCAATGAAAACAAACATAAAATCACCAAAGGTCTTCCTTATCGGTGCAGGGCCCGGCAACCCTGAACTGATCACTGTAAAAGCAGTAAAAGCAATCGCAGAAGCAGACGTCATCTTATGTGACCGACTTGTAAGTCCGGAGATTCTGGAAACCTACGTCAATGACAATACCGAAATCATCTACGTAGGGAAAGAATGCAGTAAAAATGCTTCCACACCGCAGTCTCATATCAATACTTTGATGGTGGAATATGCCCTTCAGAACAAAACTATTGTCAGGCTTAAAGGAGGAGACGTTTCTATATTCTCCAATATTCTGGATGAATTGCAGGCTTTAAAACAGAATCATATCCCTTACGAAATTATTCCGGGAATTACAGCCGCATTAGGAGCAGCTGCATTTGCAGGGATGCCTTTAACAGCAAGAGGATATTCTACATCAGTGCGTTTTCTGACGTATTATAAATCAGAAATTGTGAGTGAAGAATACTGGAAAGAGCTTGCTTTAACCAATGATACCCTTGTTTTCTATATGTCTAAAGGAAATCTTACCCCTCTTGTGGAAAAACTAAAACAGCTGGAGATTTCAGGTGATAAAAAAATTGCAGTCATTGAACAGGCGACAACGCCTTTCCAAAAGGTGTACACCTCATCATTTGATGATTTTAATGAAAAATTCGGAGACAAAAACTTTGCTTCACCTTCATTGGTTGTTGTTGGTAAAATTGTCAACCTTCACGAAGAATTTTCATGGCTGGAAAATGCCGAACAGGAAGGTCTTTACTTTAAATCAGTGGAAAACGGAAGTCTAATCCCATCAACTCAAAATTTCTTTGAATATGCTGTCTGAAACTAAATTAAATGTATTAAAACAAATATCCGGAGATCTTTCCAGAGATGAAGCCATTTGGGCAAGCGGATACCTTGCCGGTATTGCCGGAGGATCATCACTGACCGCCGTACTGCCGCCTCAGGAAACCAATAGCACTTCACAGAATGTTGTAAAGAAAATAACCCTGGCTTACGGAACAGAAACCGGAAACAGTAAAAAATTGGCTACAGCTTTGGCAGGTATTGTCAAGAAAAAAGGACTTCAGGTAAAACTGACTGACCTTTCTCAGTACAAACCTAAAGACCTTGCAAAAGAAGAGTTTTTCTTCGTAGTGATCAGCACTCAGGGAGAAGGTGAACCACCAGCGCTGGCCAAAAAGTTCTATGATTATATCTATGAAAATGAAATTAATCTTAGCGGACTTAAATTCGGAGTACTGGCGTTGGGAGACAGCAGTTACCCTCTGTTCTGCAAAACAGGAGAAGATGTAGATTCACGCTTTGAAATATTGGGAGCTCAGCGTGTTATCCCACTAAAGAAATGTGATATTGATTATGAACAGGAAGCTTCACACTGGATAGAACATGTATTCGAGACAGTCAGTAAAAATGCTGGTCAGAGTACAAAAAGTATTTCAGCTCCAAAGGTTTCTGCCGGAAGAAAGAAATACCAGGGAAAAGTTTCGGCCATCATTAATCTGAACGATATTACTTCTGAAAAAGAAACGTATCACATCGAAATTGAAACAGAAGAATCGCTGGCCTATCAGCCGGGTGCAGCGTTAGGATTAATTCCTTTCAATTCAAAATCTATAGTAGATGAAATCATTTCCCTTACAGGAATTGATCCTCAAAAAAAGATAGAAACAGCAAAAATTACAGATACCGCTGAAGAACTGTTACACAAACATCTTAACATCAGCTATCTGCTTAAATCTGTTGTTGCTCAATATGCCAAAATAACAGGACATTCCATTCCCGAGGTCAGGCTAAGTCTTCTTGACCTGCTTAGGATTTATCCGGTAAAAAATGCTGATGAATTTGAAGAGATTATTCAGATATTAACAGCTCAGGCTCCTCGTCTGTATTCAATTTCTTCCTCTGTAGAAGCGCATGGGGACACGGAAATTCATATTACGGTCGCCAAATCAGAATTCTTTATAGACCATCAGAAACATAATGGATTATGCAGTGGTTTTCTGAGTGAATTCAAAGAAGGAGAAGATATTGAGTTTTATATTCAGGATGCAGGACACTTCAAATTGCCTCAAGCTGATAAAGATATCATTATGATTGGTCCCGGTACAGGAATAGCCCCTTTCAGATCATTCCTCTGGGAGCGTGATGCAACAGGTGCGGAAGGAAGAAACTGGTTGTTTTTCGGGGACAGAAGCTTCGTATCAGACTTCCTTTATCAGGCAGAACTTCAGGATTTTATTAAAACAGGCAGCCTTACTCATTTAGACCTTGCTTTTTCAAGAGATACCGCTGAAAAAATATATGTTCAGCACAGGCTGGAACAAAAAGCACAGGAAGTTTTTTACTGGCTGGAAGGCGGAGCATCTGTATACGTATGCGGAGCCAAAGAACCAATGGCTCGTGACGTAGAACAGACACTTCTCACCATCATTCAGAATGAAGGAAAAAGAAGCAAAGAAGATGCAGCCCTTTATCTGGAAGAAATGGAGCTTAGCGGCAGATATGCCAAAGATGTTTATTAATTGGAATAAAGAATTACTCGTAAAAAATTAAAGGAAACAATTATGAACAATGATAAAGAAAACCTTTCACCGGTAGAAAGGATTAAAACCAGCAGTAACGGGCTTAGGGGATCTTTAAAAGAAAGCCTTGCTGATTCTATTACCGGAGCCATAAGGGAAGATGATCAGACGCTGATCAAATTTCATGGAATGTACCAACAGGACGACAGAGACCGAAGGGAAGAGCGTGTTTCTAAAAAACTGGAATGGCTATATTCCTACATGATCAGATTAAGACTTCCCGGCGGCTTTTTAACTCCGGAACAATGGATAGGATTGAATGAAACAGCAGAAGATCATTCCACCGGAACCATTAAAGTAACCACAAGACAAACGATTCAGCTGCATGGCATTTTAAAATCTCATTTAAGACCTACCATCCAAAGCTTCAATCTTCAGCATCTGGATTCTATCGCCGCTTGTGGGGATGTCAACAGAAATGTAACCTGTACAGCCAATCCCTCAGAATCACCTTTGCACAAGGAAGCTTATGAACTCGCTGGAAAAATCAGTGAGATGTGTCTTCCAAAAACCAAATCTTATTATGATATCTGGATTGATGATGAACTTCTGGTTGATCGTAAAGCAGAAGAAGATCCTCTGTATCAGGACAGGTATCTTCCGAGAAAGCTGAAAATAGGAATAGCTGTTCCTCCTAATAACGATGTGGATGTATTCATCAATGATATTGCCTTAATTGCTATTATCGAAAATGATAAAATCGTTGGTTACAACATTGCTGCCGGAGGAGGACTTGGTGCCACTCATGGAAACGAAGCAACCTATGCACGTCTTGCCTCCATTCTTGGATTTGTAGATACCGAAGAAAAAGTATTGAAGGCTGTCTACGAAATCATCACGGTTCAAAGAGACTTCGGGAACAGAAGCGACCGGAAATTATCAAGATTAAAATATACAATTGATAAATTGGGTATCGACCAGTACAGAGCCGAAGTAGAAAAAAGAACAGGATTCAGCTTTGAAACTGCCAGAGAATTTAAATTTGAACAGAGAAAAGACCGCTATGGATGGATTCAAAATCATGAAGGAAAATGGTTTTATACTGTATTTGTAGAGCATGGAAGAATCCTTAATACGGCAGAATATCCTTTAAAATCAGGATTATTAAAAGTAGCGCAGACTGGCAATGCCAATTTCCGTTTTACCTGTAACCAGAACCTTATTCTGGCTGATATTGATGAAAAAGATAAAGCTGGTATTGAACAGATTTTAAAAGAACATGGAATTTCAGAATATACAAACGGAGCCAGTGCTCTGCGCAAAAACTCTGTTGCCTGTGTTGCTTTGAATACCTGTTCACTGGCTTTGGCGGAAGCACAACGTTATTTACCTTCTTTGGTTACAAAAATAGAACCTATCCTTGAAAAATATGGCCTGCGGGACGAAGATATTACCATTCGTATGACCGGATGTCCTAATGGATGTGGAAGATCTCCAAATGCTGAAATCGGATTTGTGGGTACAGCTTATGGAAAATATAACCTTCACATCGGAGGAGACCGTCTGGGAATGCGATTGAATACAAAATTTAAAGAAAATATTGGCGAAGAAGAAATTCTTACAATCCTTGATGAGCTTTTCGGAATTTACGTACAGAAAAGACTTGCAGAAGAAACATTTGGTGATTTTTCATACCGTTACTTACATACCTTAAATTAATTATATGGCTGATTTTCATTATGATATGAAAAAAAACAAAAAAACTAAACCTCTTCATTTAAGCGGACGAATGTGTATGTGTTGTTGATTCTCCAATAACAATACAATCAAAGCTGTTTGAAGTTTTCAATCCAACCACAAAAGTCACAAAAGTTTTTAAACACTTAAGCTTTTTAAGAGCCCAACTTTGTGCATAATAAGAATACCTAAGTTTTGTGAAAATCTTTGATTTTCATCTTTCATCTAATGTGAGCTTTCTACGGCATCATTTTAAACTTACTTAGGTGAACTAAAGTGTTTTAAAATGAGAACTTTTGTGTCTTTTGCGGTTAAAAATAATCAATGAAAAAGTTCAGACAGCTTCATTCTCAAACCTAAAAAATGAAGCAAAAATGAAAAACAAAAAACAGGGAAATTTTCTGCCTAAAGCAGGTATTATCGCATTTACATTTCTATTTTTTAACCTGGCAGAAGCCCAGCAGCAGCTCATAGAACTTAGTGGAAGCATCAAAAATACAGGGACAAGCAAAGGCCTCGATTCGGTAAAAGTGCACATCGAAAATACACAGGATAATGCTATCACAGACCAACTGGGAAATTTTAAGATCAGAACAAGAGTTACCATTCCATTTCGGGTGGTTATTCAGAAAGACGGCTTCACCAGCCAGACTGTTGAAATTCTTTCTCCTTCCAACAAAATAACGATAGGTCTTAACCCTCAGAATACGATTATTGATGATGTCGTAATTTCAGCCTCCAGAGTTCCCGAAAAAATATTAAGATCACCGATTGCTATAGAAAAAATTGATATTAAAACCATCAGGGAAAGTCCGGCAGCTTCGTTCTATGAAACATTGGAAAATGTAAAAGGGCTGCAGCTTTTAACCTCAAGTCTTACTTTAAAAATCCCTAATTCAAGAGGTTTTAACTCACCCAATAATTTCCGTTTTATGCAGTTGGTAGATGGAGTAGATGTACAGTCAGCAACATTGGGAGTACCATTGGGAAATGCAATAGGGCCTACAGAGCTGGATATTCAGTCTATGGAAGTAACGCCAGGAGCAGCTTCGGCTTTGTACGGAATGAATGCCATCAACGGGCTGGCCAGTTTACAGACCAAAGATCCGTTTACGTCTGAAGGAATAAGCCTTTATTTCCGTGGCGGAGTCAATCATGTAGACCATGTTAATCATAAAATAAGTTCTTTGGGCGAAAGCGCCATTCGCTTTGCAAAGGTGATCAATAAAAATTTCGCCGTTAAAGTCAATGCCTCTTATTTCAGTGGAACCGACTGGATTTCAAATAATCTGACAGATCAGAATCCCGGATCTATGGTAACAGCCAATCCTAATTTTGCTTTGGCCAATAATCCGGCTGAAGATCTTTGGAATAAATACGGAGATGAAAGAAACAACCGTGTTGCTGTAAAAGTAGATTATAACGGAAAGCCTACCACATTTAATGTTTCGAGGACAGGATATCTTGAAAAAGATCTTGTAAGCCCGGATGTAAAAAATATTAAATTCGATGCAGGACTATACTACCGCTTCGGGGATCAGTGGAGAACTTCTTATGTATACCGTTATGGCTTGCTGGACGGAACTTTCCAGAGAGGAAATAAAATCCGGTTACAAAATGCCACGGTTCAAAACCATAAAGTAGAACTGACAGGAAAAGAACTGACTTTCAGAGCTTATGTATCCATAGAAAACACCGGAGATTCTTATAATCTGAAACCTTTGGCAGACAATCTGGATTTAACGAATCTTTCCAACACCAACTGGAAGAATATATTTCAAACGGCTCTTCAGAATAACCTGAATGCGGGAGCCAATCTTAATGATGCATTCATCTTAGCCCGTCAGGAAGCAGATAAAAACAGAGCTGTCCCCGGAACTGCTGCTTTTGAACAGTTAAAAAATACCATTATCGGAATCAATAATTGGGATTCAGCCAATGCAGGAATAGCTGGCGCGCCGGCAACCGGTGGAGCCAAACTGGAACAGAAATCCCGTTTCTATCAAGGAGAACTTACCTACGATTTTAGCAGATTTGTAAAGATATTCAATCTTCTTGCAGGAGTAGATTACCGTTTGTACAGCATTACTCCGGATGGAAATAATTTTGTGGATTTTGCCCGTCCAGTAAGCGAAAGAAATATTCCTTTGGCTAATGGTACGTTCGGGAAAGATGTTATTTATCAGAAATATGGAGCTTTTGCTCAGATTACCAAGCTTTTCTTTAATGATAAATTAAAAATTAATGCTGCTTTACGTATTGACAGGAATCCCGAATTTGAAGCCAAACTTAACCCTAGAATAAGTGTTGTTTATTCTCCTGTTAAAGAACATAATTTCAGAGCTTCATTCCAAAACGGATACCGTTTCCCTTCGTTATTTGAAGCACTTTCGTTCGTAAATAACGGAAATGTAAGAAGAGTGGGAGGTCTTTCAAAAGTGAATGACGGACTGGGATATCTGGAAAATTCCTATACCCTGGCTTCTATTGACAAATTTACCTCAGCGGTGAATGCAGCTATAGATGCAGGAAAAACCCAGGCTCAGGCCGCTCAGGATAATAAACAGCTTTTAACAGTAGCCAATCTGCAAAAATTACAGCCGGAAAAAATCAATTCATTTGAAGTAGGGTACAAGTCTACTTTCTTCAATAACAAGCTGGTGCTGGATTGGGATTTCTATTACAATATTTACGAAGGATTCCTTGGTCAGGTAGAAGTAGCTGTCCCAAAAAACAGTCAGATAGGAAGCAATACCGCTGTACTCGCTATGCTGGACCGAAGCAAACAGGACAGATACAGAGTCTATACCAACAGCAACAATACCTATAAAAGCTATGGAACCTCTTTAGGCATCCGTTATAATATCACAGGAAATTATAATGTCAACACCAATGTTTCTTATAATGATCTTGCGTCCAACAATACCTCAGATCTGTTTATTACGGCTTTCAACACCCCGAAATGGATGGTGAATGTAAGTATCGGAAACAGAGAAATTGTCAAAAACATAGGATTTACCCTTGTCGCAAGATGGCAGAGTGGTTTTATGTGGGAAAGTCCTTTAGCATCAGGAGCAATTCCGGCTTATTATACCATTGATGCACAGGCTACATGGAAGCTTCCTGAAATCCGTGCGAATGTAAAAATTGGGGCTACCAATTTACTGAACAGACGTTATTTTCAGTATGCAGCAGGTCCTGAAATCGGGGGACTGTACTATCTCGCTTTTACTTATGATTTAAAACTGTAATCAGCATGAGCAATTCTTTATATCCCATATTTTTAAAACTTGAAAACCTTTCACTGCTGATCATCGGTGGCGGGAAGGTTGCTCTTGAAAAACTGGAATCCGTACTGGGGAATTCACCTGAAACATCCATCAAACTGGTAGCAAAAGAGATTATCCCTGAAGTCAGAACCTTACAAAATCAGTTCTCCAATATCACTCTTCACGAAAGGTCATACCATGATCATGATTTTAATGATATGGATCTTGCCATCATTGCAGTGAATAATATTGTACTGGCAGGGGAAATCAGAGAAAAAGCCCAGAAAAAAAATGTACTGGTCAATATTGCGGACAAACCGGATTTGTGTGATTTTTATTTAGGTTCTATTGTCAAAAAAGGAAGCCTTAAAATTGCCATTTCCACCAATGGAAAATCTCCGACCATCGCTAAAAGATTAAGAGAAACTTTTACTGAAATCATCCCTGACGAAATGGATCATGTATTGGATAATATGCAGAATATCCGAAATCAACTGACGGGAGATTTCAATTACAAAGTGAAAGAACTCAATAAGATCACTACAGAATATCTATCTGACGGAAAAGTTGCTGCAAAACCGGATATGGAAATTGAGAAACTGATCAATATTACCAAAACAGCTCAGAGAAAAGCCAATATTTATCTTGCCATTATAGGTGTTTTATTACTTTTTGGATTATTTGGTCTTGTGGTGTATCAGTTCAATCTTTCCGGGGATATCCAATACTTTCTGAATAAAGACGGTCATATTTTTTACTGGATGCTGTTTGCTGGTTTTATGGCAGAAATTGTGGCCGGATCCATGGGAATGGGGTATGGAGTAATATGTACCACCATACTTCTGCTGTTGAATGTTCCGCCGCCCGTTGTAAGTGCAAGCATTCATTCTGCAGAATCATTTACCACGGCAGCAGGAAGTTTCAGTCATTATAAACTGGGAAATGTCAATAAGAAAATGGTGTGGGTATTATTCCCGCTGGCTATTGTAGGTTCTGTTATCGGAGCATTAACGCTTTCTCATTATGGCGAGCATTATGCTCATATTGTAAAACCTATTATCGCCTGCTATACCTTGTATCTTGGAGTAAACATCTTAAGAAATGCATTCAAAGATAAAAAATCAGGACAAGGTAAAACCAAACGCAGAACCAATCTCAGAGTATTAGGACTGATAGGTGGCTTTATTGATTCCTTTGCAGGAGGCGGATGGGGACCATTGGTAACCGGAACCCTTATAAAAGAAGGACGAATTCCGCGATATGTAGTGGGAAGCTCAACTGTTGCCAAGTTTTTACTTACCATAACCAGTGCCGTTACCTTCATCTTTACCATTGGTATTCATCACTGGAATATTGTTTTGGGACTTTTGCTGGGTGGTGTTTTTACCGCTCCTTTTTCTGCCATGCTTACCTCAAAACTGCCAACAAAGAAAATGTTTGTCGTGGTAGGAATGGTAGTTATTGCCATGAGCCTTATTACGATAACCAAATCAGTTTTATCATAAAAACAGGTATGAAATTGAGAGGGAAATAATTTATTTAACGCAAAGGATTTAAATTATTCATTACAAATTTAAGAAGGCAAAGAAAGAAATCAATGCTTTAATTCTTTTCAAGCGAGCGCATAGTCTCGTAGCTTCATCAGCGACTTTGCCGAACCTTTGCTCGCTCTAATAAAAAGGTCTGGGTCTTTAAACTTTGTGTTTTTTATCAGGACTTGTTATAAATATTTTTTAACGCAAAGATTTTAATGTTTTACTTTATCTTGAGGAATCAAAGAGGAAAAATCAATGATACAGTCTGTTGACATGATATCATTACTCATTTTTAGTAAAAATCTGAAACCATTAAATCTTTGCGTTTTTTTATTTTTTTGAATGCTTTTATTTGGGAAACGCAAAGGCGCAAAATGATATTAAAAAAGCTTCTGTAAGGCGCAAGGATTTTATCTTCGATAAAATTAAACACTGTATATTTTAAAACTTTCACAGATGATTTAAGTCAACAGATGTTGATGCAAAAATATGCTAATCACTTTACTCTATTATAAAAACACAATCATCACTTGCTGAAAATCTTCGATTTTCTTGCGTCTTAAAATCATACATAAAATTTAGAAAAACCTTGCGATTTTGTGATTTCCAACAAAAAACAGCTCCAAAGAGAGCTGTTTATAATTATTAGCTGTTTCCAGATTTTGTTTTTCGGAAACGATCAATTCCAAATCCTGTACACCCCTGAAATAAAAACAGAAGCAAGAACAGGAGATATAACATTTGAGGCAGATATAGAAAATAGCCCAACCATGTAAAAGGATCCATTTTATAAACTCCGGTTTCGGGTTTGATAGGAATAAGTTCCTTAGGAATTGAGCCCAGATCATGGGTAAATAAAGCAACAAGTATAATAACGATTAAAAATACGGAGCTTATTCTCGTCCAAAAACCCAGCATTAAAAATAAACCAAAGATACATTCACAAAAGGCGGTGAAATTGGCCGTAAACTGAGGGAAAGGAAATCCTATAGTACTGATGGTATTGAACATATATCCCTGGAAAACAGGATGGAAAAGTTTGTTAAAGCCTGCTACAAAAAAGAATAATCCAATTAATATTCTGCATATTATATAAATGGTATTCGTATTTTTTTCAAGGTTTGATACTATTGTTTTCATTATTTTTTTAATTCATTGTTTGATTACATCACCGTGACAAAGCCATGAACAGCAGCTGGTCATGTAATTCTGGTTAAGATAATAGGATAGGGTATGGAAAAAAATATTCCATAGCTGAAAAATGTTATTTTACCAATAACTGAAAATTACATTTTTATTTTGGGCGGAATCCAAATAGAATTAAAAAAGGAAGAATAGGGCGGATCATCGTATAAAAAGAAGCCTTTGTTTACTTCCGGATCCATAAATTTTTCAAATCCAAAGGAAGGAAAAGAGGTGGTAAAAAAGAGAGAAGAATTAGAGCAATAGTTATTATTGCATTGTATAGGAGTCTTGTTATTTTCTTCAAGAAAAGTCTTATTACATTTTTTCTGAGGGCTTTCTTCGGAATTGGAATTACTAGTGATTTCTATGGGAGAAAAGGTCGTGTTTTCTGTTTTGGGGATCAGAAAATGGACTAGTATTAAAAATATACTAACGATCTGTATACCATGTAATATTCCATTTTTTCCTGTCATAAATCCCATTCAATTCAGACAAATATAATAAAATATTCATAGATGTCTTTTAAATGACGGGTATTTTTCAAGTTCCCGAATAACTGTTCCAGCCATTTCTTTGGAGCTGAAGGGATTTTGTCCTGTGATCAGATTATCATCAACCACCACGTTGGAAGTCATAGGAATAAAGGCTTTTCTGTAATGTACACCCCGTTCTTTAAGCGCCGCTTCAAGATTAAAAGGAACTTCATTTTTTCTTCTGGCCAATGATTCTTCAAACCAGTCGAATCCGGTTACAGATTTTCCTTTGATCATATATTCTCCATCTGATAATCTTACGTTCAGCAATCCTCCGACTCCATGACAAATCGCGGCAACCATTTTATGGCTTTCATACTGTTTCCTAAGAATAGCCTGTAATGTGGGATTATCCGGAAAATCATACATCGTAGCATGTCCGCCCGTCAGATAAACACAATCGAAAGCGTTGTTTTCTATTTCACTCAGACTTTTTGTATGAGCCAGTATATCCATAAATGCGGGGTTTTCATAATAACTTTTTGAAATACCATCAAGCACAAGCGGCTTCAGACTTTCCGGATCAATAGGAGTGTGTCCGCCTTTTGGAGAAGCAATGGTAATCTGCCATCCTTTTTCTTTTGCAGCATGATAAATATGGGTCAGTTCACTCAGCCACAAGCCTGTTTTAAGCTGACTGTTCGCGTATTGGTCTACATTGGTCACGATTAATAAAATATTTTTCATCATAGCAGTATTAATTAAAAGATTTTCTGAATTCTAAAGGAGAAACAGCAGTTTGATTTTTAAACAAACGATGAAAAGACTGTGGATGCTCAAATCCCAGATTGTAAGCAATCTCAGATACAGACATTGTAGTGGTAGACAACAGCTCTTTTGCCTTTTCAATCACTCTGTTCTGAATATGCTGCTGTGTGGTCTGTCCTGTATGCACCCTCAGCATATCACTTAGATAATTGGGACTTATATTCATCTGTCCTGCCACAAACTGTACGGTGGGAATCCCATTGATCAGCAGTTTTTCATTTTTGAAATAATCATCCAGTAAATTTTCAAGCTGAGTCAAAAGATCATGATTTACTTTTTTTCGGGTTAAAAACTGACGGTTGTAGAATCTGTCACAGTATTTCAACAGCAAATCAATATTGGAAACCAATAAATCCTGGGTAAAACCATCCATATTGGCTTCTATCTCTCTGCTGATATTATCCATAATGTCCGTTACAGATTTTTCTTCTTTTTCGGAAAGGTACAGCGCTTCATTGGCCGTATAAGAGAAGTAGCCATAATCTTTTATGACAGAGGCTAACGGATATCCCTGCAGAAAATCAGGATGTATGACCAATACATTTCCTCGAACTTCAGAAAGCAGAATATCTTCAAACTGCAATACCTGATGGGGAGCAATAAAATACATGATTCCATCCTCAAAATCATAATAATGCTGTCCATATTTACATCTTCCTGCACAATCCTTTTTAATGGAAACTACATAAAAATCTGTAGTCACGGCACTTAGTATCGTTTCCGGATCTATATTCACTTCATTAAAATCAAATACGCTGATCAGAGGGTTGGAAGGCCTTTTCAGTTTCAGATAGTTGTGTAATGCTGTGATAGAAGTTACTTTTTCAGGAGCTTTCATTTTTTCGTTTATTTTTTACCACCCCGTCAAAAATTTTTTGAATTTTCGCCACCCCTCCGAAGAAGGGGAATATGCAGCCCTTCGGTTGTGGTATTGGTGTTTCTAAGTTACTTATTTTAACCGTATTATTTTGCTGATAGCTGTTCTTTTTTGATCTGTTCAATTCCCTGTCTGTAGGGAGTTACCTTAAATTTCGGGAACCTTTTTCTGAATTTTGAATTGTCAAAGAGATTATCATATTGATATCTTGGAAGCAGTTCCTTCAATTCTTTTGCATTTTTATTGAAGAAAGATCCTATGGTAAAAGCCAGATTGGGGATTACGGCATACCTGAATTCTTTCCCATAGATCTGAGAAGTCAATGCAATGAATTCTTCGTAGGTTAACTTATTATCGTCTACCGGCAAATGCCAGGTTTGTCCATAAGCATCGGGAGTATTTCCGATTAAAGCGGTAGCACGGCTTGCATCAGGTGTCCAGATCAGACTTCGTAATTTATCATCTCTTAAAGGAACTTTCAGCTTTTTATCTTCTTTGATGGCATTGAAAATAAGACTATTGGTAATACTTTGAGTTTTCCCGGGACCATAAAATTCAGGAGCTCTGCAGATGACGGCTTCTATGGTTCCGGCTTTCATCTCTTTCAAAAGCATTTCCGCCATTTCTCTTCTTACATTTCCTTTCCTGCCTACAGGAGCAAATTGAGTCTGCTCCGTTAAAACCTCATTATTTTGAGGGTACATATAGGTATTATCAAAAAATACCAGCTTCGTTTCATTGATTTTACAGGCTTCAATAACATTTTTTAATATTACTGAGAATTGTTTTTCCCAAAGAACGGTATCCATGGGAAGTCCAAGGGTAAAATAAGCAATTTCACTTCCTTTCACGGCTTCTATTGCTTTTTCTCTGTCTGATAAATCTGCTGAGAAAACACGATCTGTAGCATTTACTTTTTTAGCATTTCTGCTGACAATACGGATATCTGAAGTATAATTTCTTGCCAGTTCTCTTGCCAGTTCTTCGCCAATCTGTCCATTGGCACCTAATATCGTTTGCATCATTTTTTATTTTGAGGGTTAGATATTGCATTGAAAATAAACAGAATATTTTCAGCTGCTTTTATTTCTGATACAAAATTCGGGCATAATGATAAAAATAGAGTAGCTGAATTCATGAAAGTTGTAACATAATCTCTGAAGTCGCAAAAAAAACCGGAAAAGTAAAGATCGCAACGATGAATAATTTATTCTTTGTTTCCTTTTCTTTTCCAGCCTTCACTGCTTCGTTAACTTGGTTTAATTTTTTCTATCCATTGCCAGATAATTATCTTCAATTCTGCTGATCAGTATGTAAAATAAACCTGCATAAATCATCTGAATTCCCATGGCTTCCCAATTTTCAACGGTACTGCTTCCAAAAAGCAGCAGGATGATGAGGGAAGCTCCAGCTATGGTGGCAATGCGGGTTTTAAAACCAATCATCAGCAATAATCCAATGAGAAATTCCAAAAAGGGGAGCGTTATCCCAAAGAGCTGTACCAATGGCTGTGGAAGCCAGCTTGTTTCAAAACCTTTCATCATTCCTGAGGCAAAGTCCTGTAATTTTACCAATCGGACCAATCCGTGTCCTAAAAGGTTTATTCCCATCGAAACACGAAGGAAAAAATAGGCTGTTTTTGTATTCATAGAATATTTTTTTGGTTGGAAGCTGGAAGTTTTATACGGTAGTTTCATTCTACTGTCTTAAGGAACTGTAATTTGTTTTTGAAGACCTTAATAACTTCCTTCCTCCAGCTTCCCGCTTCCTTACTTATTAAACTTTTCTTCACTATTATCAACCGGAGTATCGGGATCATTCATTACCATTTTGGCGATATCATCTTTTCTCATAAAGACTACGCCTTGTTTTTCTTTGGTGTATTTAATGAATTCTTCCATGGCGTGCACCATTGCCGGAGTTCCACCGATTCTGTCATGAAAACTGATACTCATCATTCTTCTTTTAGAAGCACCTTCTTCATAGAGACGATCAAACTCAAACTTCAATTGAGCCAGAAACTGATCCGGACTCCAGTGCTTTCCTTCGATATTGACAATATCATTGTTACGCAATGTATAAGGAATCACTACAAAATTTTTACCTTTTACTTTGGTAATGAAGGGCTCATCATGGCTTACATCATCTATGTGATACAAAAAGCCGAGCTCCTGTAATACTTTAAGGGTATTCGGGCTTCTTCTGAGCCAATTAGCGTTATAACCAACAGCTTTCTTCCCTGTGATCTTTTCAACCACATTGACGCCTTCTTTAACAAAATTCAATTCATCAGAATAGCTCTTATTCCATTGATTGTCCCAGGAAATACCATGAGCGGCAATTTCATGCCCTCCGTTTGCAATGGCTTTAGCAACTTCGGGATATTTTTCCGCTGCCGTTCCCACTACATGAGACGTTACTTTAATATTGTATTTTTTCCATAAATCCAGCATCCGGTAAGTGCCTTCATTCCCACCATAACGGTACCAGCTTTCCGCCGGAAGATCCGGTTGTCCCTTAGGAAGAGGTGTTCCACTGAACGGACTTTCTGCTCCTTCCGGTTGGCCACCTGTTTCAAACTGCATAGAAACAGAAATGACCAGCTGAGCCCCATTAGGCCAGTGCTTTTTGGTGGAAACCTTTGTTTCATGCGGTTCCTTTTTCTCTCTTTTATCTTTGTCCTGACGATCAGAAAAAGACATCAAAACGATTGTTGAGGCAAGCAACAATACCGATTGTTTTATGTATTTCATGTTGAATGTATTGATAGGACAAAATTGAGGAATAGCCCATCAGTTTGTATTGTAAAAATTAATGGTAAATTTGTAAAAATCCATTCTTAGATGAAACGAATCGTTAATTTCAATTCTTTTAATGTTTTCAGTATTGAAAAAGAAATTTGGGATGTTGAATATCACAATCATAATTTCTATGAACTGATTATTATAGAAAACGGGAAAGGACTTCATCATCTCAACAATATTACTTTTCCGTACAAAAAAGGAGATGTTTTTCTCTTAAGACCCAGTGATGGCCATGAGTTTTCTATTAAAAGCAAAACAAGGTTTATTTATATAAAATTTACGGAACAGTATATCTGGGAAAATCTTTTATCTAATAAAAAGAATGAACTTAAAAAGGTTGTTCAACTTCTGATGGAAGATCATTCTTTCGTTTACGAATCAGTAATTAAAAGTAAAACAGATAGAGTACACCTGTTACAGCTTGCCGGAATTCTCCTGTACGAGTTCAGTCATAAAAACACCTATAATAAAGAGATTACCAGCGATCTTTTTTCAGGGATCATTACCATTCTCATCCGAAATACGATGAATACTGCCACCACCAAAAACTGGATTACCCAAAATCTAAGCAGAATTGAAAGGATATTGTATTATATCAATGTCAATGCCCTGGATGCCAATAAAATGAAAATTGAGAATCTTGCCAAAGAGTTTATGCTTTCCCCCAATTATATCAGCATCTATATTAAAAAGCAGACTGGTTTCTCCATACAACAGCATATTATGCAGCATAAAATAAAAACAGCGGAAAAACTTTTACTCCAAAGCCACTACAACATCAGTGAGATAGCAGATAAGCTAAGTTTTAATGATGCCAGTCATTTCAATAAAATATTCAAAGCATATAAAGAAATGTCTCCTTCTGAGTTCAAAAAGAGATCAATAGAAAAGTGATTGATTAGCAAACAAATACAGTTTTATCTTTTTATTCCGATTGCTTTTAATGCACTGGATGTTAAAAAGATGTCATCAAAAACAGTAAGGGATTCTACATCGTTAAATCCTGAAGGAATAAGATCATTTTTATTAAAAGATAATTCAATAGAAGGATCATATGAAGCTATAATCCGCACTTTTGAATAGCCGTTATAATCTACTTTAAAACCTTCAAACATGCAGTTCTGCTCAGCCTTCTGATATTCCGCGTATTCTTCAAATCCGGCAACATCTGTTCTTTTCCCGTCATTATGATCCAGAGATTTCCATTCAAAATAGTTTTTAGGCTCTTTCAGAATATCTCCTTTACGGTCTACGGGAACAAACATTCCAAGAGTCAAACGCTTCTTTAAGAAATTGGCATAATTATTCATCAGATTCAAAATCTGAAGATCGGCATATCCTTCGTGAGAATAATATTCAAGCACGAAAGTGGTCATCGGAATCAGCTTATGAGAAGCATCAGTCGGCATAATGAGTCTTTACTTTTTTTGGCCGATAAAAATAGTATTTTTATTGGCGCTACCCAATGGAAACAGGTGAATAGCATGGAATTTATACCCATTCTGAATAACAATAAGAGTAGGAATGTCCTTCATTATTCAGTATTTTTGAAGGAAATAACCTTTTAACAATAGCAAACTCTTTTCCAAAAAAGGGAAATATTAGGTTTGTCCAAATTACAATATGTTGAAAAAGATACTATTAGGAGCCGGCATTATTCATTGCTGTTTTTATTCTATCATGGCTCAAAAACCTGGTGAGCATCCTGTTTATACCTCCGAATGGGGACATCTCTATCGTGAAAATGGGAATAATAAAGACCTTCTGGGAATATTTTCTACCGAAGCTCCTGTTTACCTTCTGGATTCTACCCAAACCCAATATAAAGTACAGGTAAGTAATGGTGATATTGGGTTTATAGATCGTCAGCCTTTATTAAAATCCATGCGTGGCAAGAAATCTTCGGGTGAACCTGTTCAGTATTTTTATAGAGGAACACAGGGATATCAGTGTCCACACTATTATGTACAGGTGTCTGAATTACGGGTAAGAAAAGCTCCTGCCATAGAAAGTGCCGCCATCCGAAGAGCTGCTTTAAATGAGCTGGTGTGTATTGATTATGTCCCTTTATATCAGGATGGCTGGGTATATATTGGAGATCATTTCCATGAAAACCCTGAATATATTCAAATGAAATATCTCGGTGCTGAACTTACTTATGAAAAAGTTCTGAAAGAATATCTTGCAGTGAAAGGAAAAAATAAGGAAAAGGAACTTACACAGGTGGGAAGATTACGTGAAATGGCATGGCTGGAGGACAAAAACCTGAAGCAGGCCTTGAATTACTGGAAAGAATCTTATACCAATGCCGGTGTAGAAAATCCTAAAATAGATATCGACTTTGAACGCTTTCTGGCTGATCAATTGGCAAAAAAACCGGGAACGGAAGCTTATGAAAAAAAACTTAAAGCACTGAACCTGCATTTTACATGGAAGGACACTCAACTTTTTGACGGAAAAATTACAGAAGCCCAAGTAAAACAGCTGGACATGCAGAAAGTGAAAGATATTCCCAATACTCCTGAATGTGGCTGGGAACCTCAATATTTTTACAAAACCCCAAACACCATTGTTGCCTTTGAAGAATATAAAGAAAAAGTTTCCGGTAGTATCTATAAAATGTCTTTTAGCAATGGTGAAGCTGTAATTCTCGGAAATGAACGTATTGATTCCAATTATAATGAAAAGGATTTTGTTAACCGTTTTGGAGATTTGCTATCTACTCAGTGGATCTCTTCACCCCATGAATATCACATTCAGAATAATGATGCAGGCCTTTTCATTTTCACCTTTAAAGATGGCAAACTTTTCAGCTATGAATGCATGTTCTATTGCTAAATTATTTTTAAATCTAAAATTAGGAGGTTTTCTCAAAACGATATTTACATTAAACTTTGGATCATCGCAAACCATAAAATAAGCGGGCTAAAGCCCACTTCCATTGATGTACAAATTACAAATATTCAATAGGAACGGGCTTTAGCCCGTTTTAATAAAAAAATATAAAGTCCAATGGCTTTAGCCCAAACCTAAAATATTATCTATTCGTATTTTCTAAAACTCTATCTATATTTTCCTACAAGGGTGATTAAATTTAAAGCTGTATCTTTACCCTACCAAAACAAAATAGTATAATATGTCATTTATCACACCGGAAGGAGCCAGGAAGGCTCAGCTATCCCTAACCGAAAGAGCACCCGTTGCCCACGCTATTCTCTCTGGGGAAGAGAATATTTCGAAATACAACAGTGGAGTATGTCATGATGTGGTAGCCTATGCATTATATATGCGTGGTGCCAGAATAAGCCCTACTCAGCTGGCAGAATCAGCAGGACAAAAATGGTTAACTCTGTTTAATTATCCTGCAGGAGAAAAATGGGATGGATATTCACCCATTCCCGGAGGAAAAGCCATTGGTTTTTACAGACTTATTGATAAAACCTTCTTTCATTCAGCAATTACTACAGGAAACGGAAATGAAATAAGATCTGTAAACGGTTTTTCGTTAGGATCTGCATGGACTGTGCCTGTAGATATGAAATGGGTATTAGGTAAAAAGAATTCTGATGGAACCTTCAATTATGACGGGACCAAAATAGAAGTCTATATCTCTTCCTTATAAGAGCAAACAAAGGTAAAAAGGCAGATGAGCGAATACGTTTTTCTGCCTTTTTGCTTTTTTAAGCGTCAGCACATTTCGGACAAATCCCGCTGATAATAAAATTGTATTCCTGTGCGATAAAATGCTCCGGTAAACTGATTTCCGGAATAGCATTTTCAATGCATGTTACAGAATGGCATTCTTTACAGTTAAAATGAACATGATTGTGAAAATGCTGCTCATGACTGCATTTGCCGCTGCACTTTGCAAAATTTACCACTCCGTCAATATTGACAATCTTGTGGATAGCACCTTCGTTTTCAAGCCTTTCCAATACCCTGTAAATGGTTACTCTATTGCACAAATCACCCAGTTTTTTCTGAATATCAGAGTGGGTAAGGGCTACATCTGAACCATTAATAAGGTTTAAAATTTCAGTTTTAGCATGAGTATTTCTGACCTGTTTCATATTTTAATGCAACAAAGTTGCGTTATTTAATTTTTTATTTCTACTTTTGCAACAAAGTTACGATAAGAAAATTAATCCATACTATTATGAAATCAAAAATTCTTGATGCTGTAGGAATCTCCGCTGCTGTTTTATGCCTGATTCATTGTATTGTCTTTCCATTATTACTGATTGTTCCATTGGGAATATCACACAATCCCTATATTGATCTGGGTTTCCTTTCTATTGGTGTAGTTGTCGTATTCAGGGTAACCCACAAAATGGAGAAGCGCTGGCTGAAATTTTTATTCTGGATATCTATTGCTCTTATCTTTATTTCTGTACTCACAGATCTCCTGTTTGAAGTACATATTCCTCTGATCTACGTAGGAGCAGCAGGTTTAATTACAGGTCATATCATCAATTTTAAAAATCATAAACATTAAAAACATGACTAAAAAACTTCCTGTAACTGTACTCAGTGGCTTCCTGGGAGCGGGAAAAACGACATTATTAAACCATATTCTGCACAACAAACAGGGCTTAAAAGTAGCGGTTATTGTGAACGATATGAGTGAAGTTAATATTGATGCCCGCCTTGTTGAAAATCAAAATACCCTTTCAAGAACAGAAGAAAAACTGGTGGAAATGAGTAACGGATGCATTTGCTGCACACTCCGGGAAGATCTTATGGTAGAAGTAGAACGCCTTGCTCATGAAAACCGTTTCGACTATCTCCTTATTGAAAGTACAGGAATCAGTGAGCCTATTCCGGTTGCCCAGACCTTTACGTATGTGGATGAAGAGAGCGGAATCGATCTTTCCAAGTTCAGTTATGTAGATACAATGGTAACGGTGGTAGATTGTTTCAACTTTATGCATGATTTCGGTTCTAATGAAATGCTGACGGATCGTGACCTTACAGATATGGAAGGGGATTACAGAACTATTGTTAATCTTCTTACCGACCAGATTGAATTTGCCAATGTGATTATTTTAAACAAAACAGATCTTATCAATGCTGAAACCCTTGGCTTTTTAACAGCTGCCATAAAGAAACTGAATCCGGATGCAGTTCTTCTCCATTCTGAATTCGGGAAAATTGACCCTCAAAAGATTTTGAATACACAGCTTTTTGATTTTGATAAAGCACAATCTTCAGCAGGCTGGCAAAAGGAATTACAGTCTGAACATCATATTCCTGAAACTGAAGAATACGGAATAAGTTCAATGGTTTTCAGGGATAAGAGACCTTTTCATCCCGTAAGATTATGGGAATACCTGAACCAGCAATACCCGGAAGGAGCAATCAGAGCTAAAGGATTGTTCTGGCTGGCTTCAAGACCCAATGATGCTTTGAATTTTTCCCAGGCAGGAGGATCTTTTCGTCTTGAAAAGGCGGGTGTATGGTGGTGCAGCATGCCTTTGAATCAAAGGGTACAATATTCTTCATTTGCAGAAAATCAAAAATTTATAGAAAGCAGATGGGATAAAAACTGGGGAGACCGAATCAATGAACTGGTGTTTATCGGGCAGAATCTGGCTAAAGATCAAATGTTATTACATCTGCAACACTGCCTCATTAATGATAAGGAAAAAGAAATGTTTGATCAGGATATGATGTTTGAAGATCCGTTTCCCAAGAACATTTAAAATTAACCTTTATTTAATGCAACAAAGTTTCAGTAAAACACTAAATACAATAACTTACAGCATTATTTCAAAACAATATGGACAGAAGAAAATTTCTAAAAGGATCTGCAATACTTTCAGGATTATTGACCTTATCACCGTCTGATCTCTGGAGCTTCGGGAAAAATAACGAAAAATCCGGGACAGGTAAAGCAAAGAATATCATTTTTATGATTAGTGACGGAATGAGCCTCGGAACGCTTTCAATGGCAGACCTTTATTCACGGAATATTTTAGGAAAGGGAAGTAACTGGTTCAATTTGTATCATGAGAAGAAAGTAACACGCGCTTTGATGGATACCGCTTCAGCAAGTTCTATTGTTACAGATTCTGCGGCCGCAAGCTCAGCATTCGGTGGAGGAATCAGAGTAAAAAACGGAACACTGAACATGGGAGCTAACGGAGAGAAACATCTTCCCATATGGCAGCAATATAAAAAAGCAGGAAAGAAAGCAGGTTGTGTAACCTCTGTAACCATTACTCATGCTACTCCTGCCGGATTCTGTGTGAATTCTTCCAGAAGAAATGCTGAACCTCAAATTGCTGAAATGTATGCTGATCTGGAACTTGATGTACTGTTGGGAGGAGGAGATGAGTTTTTCAACCCTGCCAAAAGAGAAGACAAAAAAGATCTCTATTCTGTTTATCGCCAAAAAGGATACCGGATTCTAAAAACACAAAATGATCTGAAAGAAATCAGAAAAGGAGAGAAACTGCTGGGTATTTTCAATACAGGTGCATTACCTTATAGTATTGACAGAGCTCATCTCCAGGAATTCAAAAATACACCAACGCTGGCTGAAATGGCTCATGCAGCCATCCATCAGATGAAAGATCATCCCGAAGGTTTTGTCCTTCAGATAGAAGCAGGAAAAGTAGACTGGGCAGCCCATGCCAATGATGTAGCAGCGTTGATACACGATCAGCTGGCGTTTGATGAAGCTGTAAAAACAGTCATAGATTTTGCTGAAAAAGATGGAAATACCCTCGTGATTATTACCACAGACCATGGAAATGCCAACCCCGGAACGATTTATGGAACAGAGGCCACCAAGAATTTTAACAGTATTTCAGACTATCAATATACCAATGAATATATTCTGAACAAGATTCAGAAAGAGCATTCGGTAAAAGATATTAAAGACTGGATTTATGAGGGCAACAAAATTGTTCTGAATGATGAGGAGGCCAGGCATATGCTGAGTTTTTACAACAGGCTTGAGAAAGAGGAAGAAGGACTTTATAATTATAAAAAACTGCCCTTTAAACTGTATTCAGAAATTCAGAAAAGCAGAAATTCTGTAGGATGGATCAGTATGGACCATTCCGGAGATTATGTGGAAGTGGCAGCCTATGGCCCTGGAAACGAACTTTTACAGCCTTTCATTAAAAATACAGACCTGCATGATCTGATGCTGAAAGCCTGTTTAATATAGACATTCATATTTTTTTTCATATTCAATTATTTGGGAGATACGAGGCGGATTGATTGTGTCCGCCTTGTTTTTTTGTGCGTAAGAGATTTTAGATTTCTCCCATTACAAACATATTTTCCATGGTAGGAATCGCACTTCCACCTTCTTTTTCAAGAGTAATGGCAAAAGCCTGCGCTTGAGGAATACTGGCCAAAGCAATTCTGCTGTCTTTATCTTCCGTGTACATTCCTGCATTTACCGGTTTTCCGTCTTCTATTGCCCAAAGCTGATACTGCATTCCTTCAGGAGCTTTAGGAAGTTTTTCGGCATTCAGATAGACTTCTTTTGTTTTTTTATCCCAGAAAACCATTGCTTTGGCTTCTGTATGCTTTTCAACTCCTTTCAGCATCACCATCTGCATATCAGGATTAGAGAACATATCAATCTTCAGATTCATTCTTTCCATAGCCTGAGCCTGAGCCTTTTTATCAGCAGCCAGTAAAGCCATTTCCTTTTTATCAGAAGATTGTGTATTCATCATGAACACATTTCCGCCAACACTGATCAGAAACAATAAAGAAGCCGCTATTGCATAGGGTTTCCAATTGGTATTCTTTTGAATATTCACTCTTTCAGTGGTTTCTCTATGATCTTTAATTTCAGGAATATTTGTTGAAAGTGTAGGACTTACTTCTTCAACATTCTGTTCCTGTTGAATCTTATTCCAGATCTTAGATCTCAACTCGCTTGGAGGTGTTACAGCTTGTGCTGTAGCAAGATGTTCCAAAGTCTTTTGTGCTCCTTCAAAAGCCTCCTTTACTTCAGCATTATTCTTCATCACACACTCCAAAATCCCTGCTTCCTCAGGAGAAGCATGGCCAAGAATATAAGATTCTATAATTCCGGATGATATGTATTCTTTAGTGTTCAATTTATTGATAATCTTTTAGCAAATCTTTTAATTTCATCAATGCATTCCGCATTTTCGTTTTTACCGTTCCCAGCGGTATCTTCAGTTTTTCTGATATTTCATGTTGGGTATATCCCTGATAATACGCAAGATCAATAAGCTCCTGCTTGTCTGTTTCCAAACCTTCAAGTACGTTATTAAATCCAATATAATCGGAAGAATTATTCGTTGTTGAAAGCTCTGCAGTATTATATACGAAATCCGGAAGTGATTGGTTTTTAAGTTCGTTCTGGAATGCTTTTGATTTTAAATAATCGATAGCAGTATTCCTGGCAATATTGATCATCCAGGTATAAAACCTTCCTTTTGAAGCATCATATTGATGAATAGAGTTCCAAATTTTAACAAAAACATCCTGTATAATTTCTTCAGTATATTCTTTAGACTGAACAATTCGAAGAATAATTCCGTACAGCGCACCAGAATAGTGGTCATACAGATAATGAAAACCATTTTCGTTTTTTTCTTTTAGTAAAACGATAAGTTCCTCTTCAGAATAGGTTGTTTTAATAGTATTTATTTTTCTATCCAAATGTAATAAAATAAAACATATTCCCAAAAAAATCTATCTCAACTTTTATATCGTACATGATTTTAAGAAAATAATTAAAAAATAGTAAATATGAAAACGTTAGCTTCAAAAACAATATTCACTTTTTGCATGGCACTATTTTTCGGAACCTGTAATGCACAAAGTACACTTTTTAAAAATAAAAATCCTTATTACTCCCACACTGCAGAAAATGTACTGAAAGTAAGCAATAGTGAATGGAAAAAGATTTTAAAACCTGAACTCTATCAGGTTGCAAGGGAAGGAGATACAGAAACTGCTTTTACCGGTAAATATTATGAATTTGATGAAAAGGGAACCTATTATTGTGCTGTCTGTGGAAACCCTCTTTTCATTTCAACTTCCAAATTTGCCACTACTTGCGGCTGGCCTTCCTTTTATCAACCTATCCGTAAAAACAGTGTTAAATACAGAAAAGATACTTCTTATCATATGGAACGTACAGAAGTATTATGTGGAAGATGTGATTCTCATTTGGGACATGTCTTCGATGATGGTCCAAAACCTACAGGAAAACGGTTTTGTATGAATTCTATCTGTCTTGAATTTGTTCCAGGTAAAAATAATTAACTGAAAATCAATCAATTGTAATTTATTTTATTTTTTTTCAATCTAAAATAAAACCAACCTCGTAAATGACATTAAAGACACATATTAAATATAATTAATAAAAAAATCAACACAATGAACACACAGTCAAAAATCACAGTTTTAGCAATGGTAGCTTTATCATTTGCTTTCAGCGGAAAGGTAACTGCACAAACGATGAAAGAAAAAACAGTAATGGTGGGAGGAGCTCCAATGTATCCATCCAAAAATATTATTGAAAATGCTATTAACTCTAAAGATCACAAAACCCTTGTTGCAGCAGTAAAAGCTGCAGGCTTGGTAGAAACATTACAGGGAGCAGGTCCTTTTACTGTATTGGCACCTACAGATGCTGCCTTTGCAAAACTTCCGAAAGGAACAGTAGAAAGTCTTGTAAAACCTGAGAACAAAGCAACACTTACGAGCATCCTTACTTATCACGTTCTACCAGGAAGATACAGTGCAAAAGAAATCTGGGCTGCTGTAAAAGCAGGAAATGGAAAAAGCATGATGAAAACTGTACAGGGAGAGGATCTTACATTCTGGACCAAAGGAAAAGACCTTTACATTAAAGATGCAAAAGGAAACAGTGCCAAAGTGACTATTGCTGATGTGAACCAATCTAACGGAGTAATTCATGTAATAGATACGGTTTTAATGCCATAACAATTTCTAAGATTTCAAACAGCATATTGGAATATGCTGTTTTTATTTCTTTTATATCTAACACTAAAAAATTAATAGTATGAAAAAGACAATTCAGGTTTCTAATCAGGGTGCTACCCTTGATACCAGCAGAAGAAACTTTTTAAAATTAAGTGGAGTGGGATTGGCTGTTGCAGGCCTTACCTTAATAGGTTGTGATGACAGTGATGACTTTATGATTATAGAAGAATCCAAGTATGATCTTGGAACAGGAGATGTAGGCGTATTGAACTATGCCTATGCACTGGAACAGCTTGAAGCAGATTTTTATACAAAAGTGGTCAACAATTTTTATACCGGAATTTCCAGTATTGAAAAACAGGTCTTTACTGATCTCTACCATCATGAGGTCATCCATCGGGATTTTTTCAAAGCAGCCATTAGCGGAGCTACAGATCATGTGCTTCCAAAACTTGAATTCCAGTATCCAAATGTGAATTTTAATGACAGAAATTCGGTACTGGCTACTGCAAAAGCATTAGAAGATACCGGTGTGGCAGCGTATAATGGTGCCGGAAAATATATTTCCAATCCTGCTTATCTTGTCATTGCCGGAAAAATAGTTTCGGTGGAAGCCAGACATGCTTCTGCCATCAGAAATTTAATCAATCCGGGATCTGCAGATTTTTCAGGAGATGATGTGATAGATGCCAACGGTCTTGACCTTGCCAAAGAACCCAAAGACATAGTAATGGCCGCAGGAGCATTTATCAAAACACCTTTTACCTGGAAAGAAAGAGGTATCAACTAATCATTCATCTTAAAAAACTTACATTATGAATATTCTTAGATTACTGGATAAGCTTTCACATGATAAATTTTTTACCACAGAAGCTTCAAGATTAGAAACCCTTACGAATATATCCTTATTCGGAAAAAAAGCCGCTACAGCAGCCGTTCCTCTTGGATTAGGCACATTGATGGCTACTTCTGCCAAAGCAGAAACTACAAAACCCGTTTTAACGGGTACTGCTTTAAAAAGCACATTGACAGATGCTTTACAACTGGCATTGGTACTGGAATACCTGGAAAATGAGTATTACAGCATAGGACTGTCAACACCAGGACTAATCCCCAATGCAGACAGAACTGTTTTCATGCAGATTTCAAAACATGAATCCGCCCATGTAAGCTTTCTGAAAAGCACGCTGACTTCTTTAGGGACAACCCCGGGGAATAAACCTACTTTTGATTTTACGGCCGGCGGAAACTTTATGCCTTTTACAGATTATAACCAGTTTCTTATCCTTGCGCAAGCCTTTGAAGATACCGGAGTAAGAGCGTATAAAGGGCAGGCAGGAAACGTAATGTCCAATAAAGTAGTGCTTCAGGCAGCCTTACAGATTCATTCCGTGGAAGCCAGACATGCTTCACAGGTAAGAAGAATGAGAGCCAATAAAGGATGGATTGAGCTTGCTGATGGAGGAAGTATGCCTTCAGCTACTAATCCTGTTTATGCCGGAGAAGACAATACCAATCAGGCAGGCTACAACACAGCAACTCTGTTTGGCGCTGCAGCAGGTTCTGCAGCTTATGATGAAATTTTAAGTGGCAGCGATGCACAGGCTATTGCTTCACTCTTTATAGTTTAGTTGTGATTTGGATGATGATAAGTGGTGAGTCCATTTCCTGAAAATACGGAAATGGACTTTTATAAACATCAATCGTCAGGCCTTAAGAAAACACATTATGAACTACTTATATCATCCCGGTTCATTCATTAAGTACCCTATTTTACAGAGGGTACTTTTTATTTTCATAATGCTCATTAATTCCATATAAGCACAGGATTCTTATAAACTATTTTAAAATAAATATACATATAGCTTTATTAACAAATTTACCACAATAGAATACAAAATTATTTCGTACTTTGGTTTACTTATTAAAATAATAATTTAAAGTGCTGAAAAATATTTAAAATATAAACTTTAAGGCCTTGATTATCATTTTTTAATAATCAAAAAAGAATAGTCTCTAATTGTTGATATAATATATGAAGAAGTATCCAATTCCTGCGAATGAAGAAGGTCGAATAAAAAAACTGGAGTATTTTAATCTTTTAAACCTTGAAAAAGATCCCCAGTTAGACATTTTTGCAGAAACAGCATGCCTTGTGACAGACTGCCCTGCAGCCCTTATTGCTATGATGGAAAGCGAAACCCAAACCATCCAGAGCTGTGTGGGGCTTGCCCTGGATTTTGTAGACAGGAAAAATACTGTATGTCAATATTCTATCGCTAGTGGTGACGTTGTAATTATTAATGATACATTATTGGATGAAAGATCTTCCGATAATCCTCTTATTCTGGCAGGGGGAATCCGGTTTTATGCAGGAGTTCCTTTGATTGATGATGAAGGATTTGTATTAGGAACATTATGTGTTATTGATTATAAACCTAAAACAATCACAGACGATCAGATTTCGACCCTGAAAAAAATAGGAGAGGCCATTACAAAAGTCCTGATGGGAAAAAGGAAAAACATCCAGGCTGAATATTTTCAACAAACTTTTACCATTTCGAATAACCTGATCTGTGTTCTGGATAAAAACTTTCTTCTGAAAGAGAGCAATCCGGCTTTTGAAAAAACCTTTCAAATGGATAAAAGTCAGATTCTCGATCAGAATTTCCTGGACCTGATAGGGAATCATAATTCTCAACTCCAATTACTTTCCAAAAACCTTCCCAATACGGATGAAGAAGTAACATTTACTACTTCAACAAAAATAGATGATACTCAAACCATCATTATTGAATGGTCTTTAAAACTCAATCACAACCATTCAGAGATTTTTTGTTTCGGAATCAATATTACCCAACGTATCGAAGAAAAACTCAAACTGGAAAGCTCCGAGCGCCGTTTCAGAAGCTTCTTCGAAAACGCCATAGGTTTGATGAGTATGCATGATATGGAAGGAAATATCATTGCTGTCAACGAAAAAGGAAGAGAATCCTTGCAATATTCTGCTGAAGAGGTAGAAAGGCTGAATTTAAAAGACCTTGTTCCTAAAAAAAACTGGCCTCTTCTAGAGCAATATCTCGAGCGGATTAACAAAAACCAGGAAGATTTCGGAACCATGATTCTGAAAGCAAAAGGAGGTGAAGAAATGATCTGGATGTATCACAATCTTGTGGAGATCAATAAAGAAGGAAACCCTTATGTGGTCAGCACCGCACTGAATGTTACTGAAAGAGTGACTTTGGAAAAAGATCTGGTGCATACGAAAAAGATGCTGGAACAGACCAGTGCTGTTGCCCAGGTGGGAGGATGGGAAGTAAATCTGAAAAACAATACCGTCACTTGGTCACAATCTACCAGAGAAATACATAAAATAGATAAGGATTTTCAGCCTAATTTTGACAATGCTCTGGGTTTCTATACTGAAAAAAGCAGGGAAAGACTGCAATTCTTATTCGAAAAGACTGTAAAAGAAGGCATTCCCTACGATGAAGAATTACAGCTTGTACAAAATGACGGGGTAATGATCTGGGTAAGGGTAAAAGGTATACCTGAAATTGAAGATGGAGTATGCACCAGAGTCTACGGAATCATTCAGAATATTGATACCTTCAAAAAAGTTTATCTTGAACTGGCCAAGAAAGAGGCTATGCTACAGTCTTTTGTAAAATATGTACCTTCTACAGTAGCCATGTTCGACAAAGATCTTAATTATGTTTCTGTAAGCAGAAGCTGGAAAGATGAATTTCAGATGAACGACATCAGGCTTATTGGTGAAAATATGTTTAAAATTTCTCCCAATGTACCTGATGAAAGACTAAAAATATATCAGGAAGCACTGGCAGGAAAGGCCTACAAGAATGAAGACATGGCAATAGAAGTTCCGGGTAAAGGAATTATTCAGCATTACAGCGTAGAGGTTACGCCATGGTATCTTTCCAATAATGTTATCGGGGGAATTATTGTTTCTGCCCAAAATATTACAGCATCTGTAAAGATCAACAGAGAACTGAAAAATGCTAAGAAAATGGCAGATATTGCCAGCAAAGCAAAATCTGAATTCTTAGCTAACATGAGCCATGAAATCCGAACTCCACTGAATGGGGTTATTGGTTTTTCCGACCTTCTTTTAAAAACGCCTTTGAATGATATACAGACCCAATATCTCAATTATATCAATGAATCAGGAGAGAATTTATTGAATATCATCAACGATATACTTGATTTTTCCAAGGTAGAATCCGGAAAAATGGACCTTATTATTGATAAGTCTAATATTTATGACATGGTAAGCCAGGTAATCAATGTTATCCTTTACCAGTCGCAGAAAAAGAATATAGAATTACTGTTAAATATAGAACAGGGACTTCCTGAAACAATCTGGCTTGATGAATCAAGACTGAAGCAAATTTTGATCAACCTCCTTGGAAATGCAGTAAAATTTACAACACAGGGAGAAATAGAACTTAAAGTAGAAAAACTGAATCTGGACAGCCAAAATATCAAACTCAGGTTTTCCGTAAGAGATACCGGAATTGGGATTCCTAAGGAAAAACAACAGCATATTTTCAATGCCTTTACCCAGGAAAACAGCTCTATCAGCAAACAGTATGGAGGAACAGGTCTTGGATTAACAATTTCCAATAATATCCTGAACTACATGGGAAGCAAGCTGTCATTGGTAAGCGAACTTCAGAAAGGTTCCGTTTTCTATTTTGACATCGAAGTTCCTTATGAAATGTCTGATCACCGTGAGGATGATGACCTGAAAATAAGCAAGGTACTTATTGTAGATGATAATGAAGCCAACAGGATTATTATCCAGCATATGCTTGCCTATAAAAATGTGGATTCAAAACTTGCGGCCAATGGAATGGAAGCGCTTCAGATACTGCTTGCCGGAGAGCGTTTTGATGTCATTCTGATGGATTATCACATGCCGATTATTTCCGGGCTGGAAACCATAGAAAAAATCAAGGAACTGTTTAATACACAAAATGAATCTTCTCCTCTGATTATCCTTCACACGTCTTCTGAAGAACATGATGTCATTAATTCTTTCCGTCAGGAAAGCAATTCATACTTCCTGCTGAAACCTATCAAATCCGAAGAACTTTACAAAACCTTGAGAAGGGCGGTAAAAAATACTGAAAAAGAGATCACCAGCAGTTCACAGCCGGAAATAGAAACCTCAATACTGATGCAATCGCCGGAGGTTTTATTGGTGGATGACAACCCGGTGAATATGGTGCTGAATAATAAAATGATGCGTTCATTAATCCCTGATGCACAGCTTACAGAAGCTACAGACGGCCTTCAGGCATTTCAGCTTTGTAAAGAAAAAACATTCAATATTATTTTAATGGATGTTCAGATGCCGGTAATGGATGGGATTGAAGCGACAAAACAAATCCGATTATTGCCGGAGTATCACAACATTCCGATTATTGGAGTAACCGCAGGAAATGTACTGGGCGAGAAAGAAAAATGTCTGGATTCCGGAATGAATGACTTCCTTCCTAAACCTTTAAGACAGGCAGATTTGCTGGAAATGCTAAAAAAGTACATCCTTAATGAAAACCCTATCAATATCCCATCTGAAGATTCGGCCAATACACCAAATTATCTTGATATCAATGTCCTGAACGAACAAATAGGTGATGACGACGAGGATTTCAGAAAAATTTTCCTGAACCTTGTAGTAGATCAACTTACCCAGGCTGAAGAAAATATCAAAAAAAGCACAGCAGAAAAAGACAGTGCCAATATGAAATTGATTCTTCACAAGCTGAAAGGAACAGCAGGAACAGCAGGATTGGTAAGACTTACAGAACGTAGCGCCCACTGGGAAAGCCAAACAGAAGCCAACATGGATTTTGCTTCCATGGAAAAAGAAATGATCCGGGAAATAACAACAGGATTACAATTAATAAAAAATCTAATACAATAAAAAACTAAAATTATGCTGATTCTAATCGCCGAAGACGACGAACTGATTCTAAAAACGATTGAACATAAATTATTAAAAGAAGGGCATGAAGTGATCCTAACCCGCAACGGAAAAGACGCTATTGAAACTTTGAAAACCAAGGATATAGACCTGGCTATCACAGATATCATGATGCCGTTTGCCTCCGGAATTGAAATACTTTCAGCCATTAAAACCATGGGTAAGCAGATCCCGGTGATTATGCTTTCCAGTATGGGGCAGGAAGAAGTGGTACTGAATGCTTTTGACCTGGGAGCAGCCGATTTCATCATAAAGCCATTCAGTCCCAATGAATTGATATTAAGAATAAAAAGATTTTCTTCAAAATAAACTACAGCCATGTTTCTCACCACTTCTGTGCATTTTCTCTTTCTTGTTTTTCTGGGAATGCTATCATTAGTACTCTTACTGATCATAGCGGTACTGATCTACAGCTTTTATCAGTACAGAGAATCTCTTCAGGCTTTCAGATGGTCTGAAGTGATCAATAAAAAAATCTCAGAAGTGATTGTATATAGTGAAGAGGAAATACCAGCAAACAGTAACTTTTCAGCAGCTTCCGGCAATGCCTCATTCAGAAATTTATTCCTTCAGAGACTGGCAGAATCCGAGAAGAAATTTTCCGGAGCAGCCCAGAATAAACTCAAAGACTTATTTCAGGAATACAGCCTTCAGGAAGAAGCATTGAAAAAACTGAATCAAAAGAAAGAACATATCATTGCAGGAGGAATACAGGAGCTTACGGCTATGCAAGTAGAAGAAGCCTTACCTAAAATTTCTACATTTTTAACCCATCCTTCAGCTCAGGTATATCAGGAAGCTCAATATGCGATGGTGAATTTTAAGGGATTTGAAGGTCTTCATTTCCTGAACAGCATTTCATCAAAAATTTCGGAATGGCAACAGCTTCGTTTGCTGATTTCAATTACCAATATTCCTGAAAACTCCGGAGAAAGTATTAAAATCTGGATGGAAAGTTCTAATGACTCCGTAGTTATTTTCACCCTTAAACTATTAAGAAAATTTCAGGTATTATCTCTCTATTCTACCGTAACTGATGTATTGGATCATCCTTCTGTTGATGTACGGGTACAGGCAGTTCAGACTTTATTATCACTGGAAAATTCATCTACCATTGGTGATCTTATGGAAGTGTATCCGCAACAGCCAATTGAAGTACAGAAAGAAATCCTTAAAGTCATGAAAAAGTCAAAAGACCAGTGCTGTACAGATTTTCTGAAGGATCAATTATTGAACACTCCTGATTCGGGAATAAAAGTGTATGCTGCAGAAGCTTTATGTGCTTTGGAAAAACAGGAATACCTGACAAAACTATCCCAAAAGGAAAACTCTTCTGAAGAATTAATTCAAATCATTAAATACGCATTGCAGGAAAAAGTATGTTAGAATTCTCACACATCATCTATGAAGTTGTTATTTGGGTGTTTCTGATTTATGGAACAGCAGTAACCCTTATCTATGGCTGGATAGGAATTTATGCGCTGGGTGCCGTATTGCGTTATAAAAAAGAAAATACATTTACAGATTACAGCATTATTGCGGCAAATCCAAACGCTCCTGTATTCAGTGTTATTGCTCCGGCCTATAATGAAGGAATGACCATTGTGGAAAATGTACGTTCCCTGTTATCCCTTTACTATCATAATCTGGAAATCATTATTGTTAATGACGGAAGTAAGGACGATTCCATTCAAAAGCTAATTGAAGCTTACGAACTTGAGTCTGTAGCTTATTTCATTCAGGGAAAAATAGAAACCAATGCGGTAAGAGGCGTTTATAAAAGTAAAAATCCGGCCTTTAAAAAACTGATTGTGGTTGATAAAGAAAACGGAGGAAAAGCAGATGCTTTAAATGTTGGAGTGAATATTTCTTCCGGCGAATATCTGGTCTGCATTGATGTTGACTGTATTCTGGAGCAGGATTCTATTTTAAAACTTGCAAAGCCCATGCTGGAGCAGACTGATAAAAAGTTCATTGCATGCGGCGGAGTGATTCGTCTGGCCAACAATTGTGTCATTGAAAACGGAAAAGTAGTCAGTGTCAACATGCCGAAAACTCTTCTGGGAAGAACTCAGGCATTGGAATATATACGGGCTTTTGTTCTCGGACGTATGGCATGGTCCCGCGCATCAGGGTTAATCCTGATCTCTGGTGCTTTTGGAGTATTTGACAGAAAAATTGTACTGGCATGCGGTGGTTATGATAAAAACACCGTAGGAGAGGATATGGAGCTGGTGGTAAGAATGAGAAAATACATGGAGGAAAAGAATGAGCCTTACGAAGTGCTTACCATTCCGGATCCTTTATGCTGGACGGAAGTTCCCGAATCCAAAGATATTCTTAAAAAACAGAGAAACAGATGGATGCGAGGAACCATGGAAACCTTGTGGAAACACAGAAAACTCATGTTCAATCCGAAGTATAAAAAACTGGGAATGATCAGTCTTCCTTACTGGTTCTTCTTTGAATTTCTGGGACCACTCATCGAATTTTCGGGCTATATTATCTTCATTATCTTTTTATTGTTGGGAATTATCAACTGGCCTTTCTTTATCGTTCTGTTTGCTCTCGTCATATCAATGGGATTTCTCTATTCCATCTATGCGATATTAGTGGATCTCGTAAGCCATCAGGTCTATACCAAAAGAAAAGATTTCCTTAGATTGATTTTCACCGCTTTTTCCGAACCTTTTTATTTCCATCCTATTGTAGTAAAAGCAGGAGTAAACGGATTTATAGATTATTTCAAAAAATCCCATGGCTGGGGCGAAATGACGAGACAAGGTTTCAATCAGAGTACACAGCACTTACCTCTAAAAGAAAGAATATATGCTATCCTTCAGGCAGGGCTGAAAAAATGGGGAATGCTGGCGCTGGTTTTCTTTGTTTTATTTTTAATAGGAGTTGCCGCAGAATCATTGTGGTACAAATATACTTTTCCAAAATTTGAAACATCTGCCATTATTGGTAATCTTTTCGTAGAAAATATTTTATTTGCGTTTAAACTGACATTCTGTATTGGAGTCGTATATCTGATCATTAATTTTATCAAAGAAGGCTGGGCAAGGACTTTGGGAATGATAACGTTGCTTATTGTAGCGGTTACCCAATATATCTTGTTCCTGTATTTTTCTGAAAGCCGTAATGTATTGGGGGCAGATCTCTTATACTACAGCAAAGAAGAGATGAAGCAGATTTTGCAGGCAAGCGGAATGCTCAACTTCAAAAACTTTGCATTACTGGGAATTTTAATTACCGGCTCTCTCATTCCTTTATGGATTGCAGGCAAAACAGCTTTAAAATCAATCTATCCCGGATTGGTATTATTAATTTTCGGGCTGGCGGCATTTTTCATTCCATCCAATATAGCAGGATCTAAGATTTTAGGTTCTGAGAGTGAGTTTAATCAAAATGCAGCAAAAAGCAAATGGGCATATTTCTTTAAATCCAATGAAGACAATTTTATCAGCGACCACCCGGAACTGACTGAATTACTGAGCGAAAATGAAGATTTTGCAGCCAACGCAGAAATGATTGATAAAAACTTTCCGTTCTGGAGAAAAGAAAATACACAGGATTTCTTAGGATCTTATCTTAACAAGTCTGAGAAGGTTCCTAATCTTGTTTTCCTTATTATGGAAGGTTTTGGACATGCCTATACCTCTCCAAAAGGGTATATCGGGAATTTTACCCCTTATCTTGATTCTTTATCAGGTAAAGGATTATTCTGGGAAAACAGCTTAAGCTCAGCAGGAAGAACATTCGGAGCATTGCCATCACTGACAGGATCACTTCCTTTCGGAAAGAACGGCTTCCTTGAAATAGAGAAAACACCGGAGAATTTCAATCTTTATAATATCCTTAAAGCAAATGGTTTTGAAACTGGATTTTATTACGGAGGTCACGCATCCTTTGACCGTTACCGTGAATTTCTGGAATACAGCGGAGTAGATCATATCGTAGACGAAGCTTCATTCAGCAGCCCTTACCGTAAACTTCCCGCCAACAACGGAGAAAGCTGGGGATATGAGGATCAGGCTGTCTTAGATAAAGTGCAGCAGCAACAGAAACCACAGAATAAGCCGTATTTCAATATGATACTCACGCTTTCAACCCATAATCCTTTTTTAATCAACAATAAAAATTATTATGAAAAGCTGTACAACCAAAGGCTTAATTCAGGGATTTTAACTGCTGAACAGAAAAAATGGGCAGCCGCTCATAAAGATCAGCTCATTTCAGTATTGAATGCAGATGATGCTATAAAAGGCTTCTTTGAAAACTACAGCAAACGACCGGATTTTAAAAACACAATTTTTGTGATCACGGGAGATCACAGTATGCCTGAAATTACATTACAATCTAAAATCGACAGGTTCCATGTACCCTTATTAATCTATTCTCCATTATTAAAAGAATCAAAACGTTTTCACAAAACAGTCAGTCATTTTGATATTGCACCTTCTATTTTAGCGTACTACAGAAATAATTATAAAATCAGTACTCCTTCTACAGTAACATGGGTAGGAAGAGGTTTTTCTGAAGATTCTGAGATAAGCAAAACCGGAATTCCTATGATGCAGAGTAAAAACCAACTGATCGACTTTGTATCTGAAAAGTATTACATCCATGACGGACAACTTTTCACACTGAAAAATATGGAAGAGGGCGCAGACAATGATGCGGCAGCCATGAATAAGATCAATGGCAGATTCAATCAATACAAAAGTATGAATGCCAAGTTTTATTCTACGAAAAAGCTGATGCCGGATTCGGTAATGGTCAATTTTAAGAAAAAAACGAAATCAGGATTTTAAAACTTTCGGGTGTAGCCTAAAGTAAGATCAAACTGATTTCCTTTCTCACCCGGACGGAATTCCTGATTATAATACATCGTTCCCAAAGAAAAAAGATTGACAGAGCGGTAAGAAAAATTATATTCAGCTCCTACTTTAAAGGTTTTAAGCTTAAAAGTCTCGTTTTCCAGAAGGTTATTACGGTACTCTTCAGGGCTTATACCTGTTCCGATCTGAAAAGCAAAATAGTCCTGAGCTCCTTTTGTATAATATCGTACCGTACCTGTATAAGAATGTGAAATATTCTTGCTGTCAGGTGTAATGTAAGTACGCAGGTTGAACCAGAAATTCTTATAATATTTACCCACAGCAGCAGTAAACATCCAGATACTGTTGCTGAAATAAAGCTGACGATAGCCCAGCTCTGCCTCAAAACTATGAGGAAGATTGGCATTTAAAGAAACTCCGGTGCGGTATTTCGGAAAGAGACCAACATCATCAGAATATCCTCCGCCAACGTACAAATAAAACATTTTGGAAAGTCTCGGATAGGCTTCCAGCTCAATCTGTGTGCCGCCCTGTGCAAACTTATTGGCATAATTACCCCGAAGGATCACAGAACCAATCGGCGTAATTCTCTTATAGCTTACCCCCACGATGTGCCAGTCATCATCAAACTGTTTGTCAAAATGGGAATAATTATAAACAATTCCTACCGCATTTTTAGAAGAAAGATCATTTATCCTTACCGCAAGAGCTCTTGCCTCAGTATTTTTAGGATTGATGGATAAAAGAGTTTTTACAGCTTTTTCGGCTTCCTCATAATTATCCATGCCAAAATATACTTTTGCCTTCAGCAGCAGTAATGCTTCAGATTTTGAATGGTAAGAAAGTCCTTTATCTATAATTTCAATAGCCTTTGTATTCTGATCATTCCAGTATTCCAATGACGCATAGGCAAGAAAATAATCTTCATCCTGAACCTCTCTTTTTCCAAGATCTTCAAACACAGCTCTTGCTGCAGCCAGGTCTTTGTTCCAGGTATATAGCCTTCCCAGAAAAACTGAAATATCTGTATAATTGGGTGCTTTTTCCAATGCTTCTTTGGCGAGTGCTATAGATGTAGTATAATCTTTCTGTTCAAAAGCAGTGGTACGGGCTTTAACAAACAATTCATCAGCAGACAAATTTTGCTGGCCATACATTGTGATTGGAAAAAGTAATGCTAATAAAAAGGTCGGGTATCTTTTCATCGAAGTTTATTATTAATGAGCTACATCTGGTATCACAAATATATTGAACTTTTATTTCTCAAACCAGAGATTATTCATTAAAACTTATTTTTTTGAGATTATTATTCCATAAAATACCAAATAATAGATATTTATGATGGAATAATTATTGTCGTAATTAAAAAGAATTGATTTTCTAAAAAACCTTCATCATGAAAATAGCAACCTATAATGTGAACGGAATCAATGGCCGTCTTCCTGTTTTACTGAAATGGCTGAAAGAAACGTCTCCGGATATTGTCTGCCTTCAGGAATTAAAAGCCCCACAGGAACGCTTTCCATTACAGGATATCAATAACGCAGGATATCAGGCCATATGGAACGGACAAAAAAGCTGGAACGGAGTAGCCATACTGGCAAAAAACAGAGAAATAACTGAAGTACAAAGATCTTTACCCGGTGATCCAGACGATGTTCAGAGCCGTTATATAGAAGCTATTATTGATCAAATGGTAATCTGCTGCCTGTATCTTCCCAATGGAAATCCTTATCCGGGGCCCAAATTTGATTATAAATTATCTTGGATTAAGCGTTTTAAAAGACGAACCAACCAGCTCATTAAAATGGAACTTCCCGCCATACTGATCGGTGATTTCAATATTATACCGGAACCTATGGATGTTTATAAACCTGAACGTTGGGAAAATGATGCGCTATACAGGACAGAAGTAAGAAAAGCATTTAAGGACCTTCAGAAAAAAGGCTGGCTTGATTCTATACGAAGTCTTTATCCTGATGAGAAAATTTATACCTTCTGGGATTATTTGTATAAAGCTTACGACCGTAATGCGGGAATGAGACTTGATCATATTTTATTAAGTCCTTATCTACAACCCAGACTGGCATCCGGTGGAGTAGACAGCCATGTAAGAGGTTGGGAAAAAAGCAGTGATCATGCTCCTGTTTGGATTGAACTATCGGATCATCTGTAATGACAGAAGTTCATATACAATATACTCCCGCGAAAAATCAGGAGTATATTATATAATAAGTATTTTATAGATTAAGATTGCTTACGGCGACGGCCAGAAACCTTTTTATCAAGATCCCTGATATCCTGTCTCAGCTCACGGAACATCTCTTTAAAATTATAGCTTTCATAATCACCCGGCTCAAAATCTTCCGGGAAAATCCCCGAAGCGTACTGCCAGATTTCCACTACTTCTTCAAAAGGAATATCGTAAGGTTCATAAAATGAATTATCAGCACTTACACTGATTGCCGTTTCTTTTCTTTCTTTAAACCTTTTGTAGGTAATCCCGTCATTTAAGGTAACAAAAACATAGGTTTTACCTTCCTTAAGCTCATTAATTCCTTCTACATATTTTCCTACAATATAAGATCCGTTTCTGAACGGAGGCATAGAATCACCATCCGCAGGAAAAGCTCTGTATTTTCCATTGGTAAGAAAAGGAAGAGCAATACGCTGAAGACTTTCAATGTATTCTATATCGCTATAGCCTTCCAGATATCCCATTGAGGCTTTCTGCGGGATAATTTCTATCGTATCATTTCCATGCGTATCTACTGCAACCGGAAGAACAATTCTGTTATCAGGAAGTTTCAGCATCTCATCCATAGGATGCTTCTCAATATCTACAGAAAGCATAAGGTCAATACTTACATGAAAATATTTGGAAATTTTTACCAGCAGCTCGATAGGAGGTTCGGATATTCCATTTTCATATTTTGAATACCGAACTCTTGAAATCAACAATTCGTCGGCTACATTTTGTTGAGAGAGCTTTCTTCTGGCTCTTAAAAAGCGTATATTATTTGAAAAAACTGACATTGATAAAAGTATGTCAGCAAAAATACAAAATTTGACCTCTTTTATCAACGAATGAAACAGGTTTTCCCCTACATTCTACAGAATTTTATTCAACCTGTATCCATTTTTCCTGAAATAGGGCAGCCTGAACCGTAAAATACTCAATATTCATCACTGTAATAAGCCTTTTTTAAGCCAATACAAAAGCTCTTATCAGTATTGAATAATAATCATAAATAATCAGTATTTAATACAAAACCAATAACTCTACATTTCATAAATTGAGTTATTAGTTTTAACATTTAGTAAATCAATCACATATAAGTGAAAATATTATTTTCATTAAAACACACTTATATTAATGAAATATTAAATAATAAAAACATATAATTAATTTATTGAAAATAATTTGCAATAGCATTATTATTATTCATATATTCGTGATGTAATAATCATATAAAATTATAGTTATGAAAAACTTAAAAAAATTGGACAGAAACGAATTAAAAGCTATTTCAGGTAACGGATTACTAGATCCAATCGGCGGACTTCTAGGTGGACTAGGAGGTGTAGTTGGTGGAGTAGTAGGCGGTGTAGGTACTATCGTTGGTGGCGTAGTTACTGGCGTAGGATCTACAGTAGGTGGAGTAGTTGGCGGTGTAAGCACTGTTGTAACTAACGCGTTATGCCAAACACAATGTGTAGTAAACGGTGTTATCCACATCAAATTACTTGAGTGTGGTTCAACTTGCTAGTCAAAAAGCATTGAATTAAAAAGATTATACCGCTCTGAAAAGAGCGGTTTTTTTAGGTCTCTGAAAAAATAATTCAGGGATTTAACCCTTTAGCTTTATAAGGAAAAATTTAATAATTTCAATAAAGCAACATTGTTGCATTAAATAATTTAATTTTCTAGCTTTGCCGGATCATTAAAGTATATGCACATGAAAAGGACCGTCTATTTTTTGGTGGGAAGCTCACTTATGTATTCACCATCTATTCTGAAATCTCAGAAAATTACTCCTGAGAAAAAAATGGTAAAGGATATAGAATCTGTCAGGGTACAGGGAAAAACAAATTATAACTATGCAAATATTTCAAGAAAAAAACTGGATTTTATTCAGTCTAATACACTGGGTGAAACATTGAGTAAAATTCCCGGAATTCAAAATTCAGGATATGGGCCCAACTCCGGAGCTCCCGTTATCAGAAGCCTTAGCGGAAATCGTGTAAAAATATTGGAAAACGGAACTGCAGTTAATGATCTTTCCGGAATAAGTCCTGATTTTAATACGGATATAGAAATGAACAATGTTCAGAATATCACGATTTACAAAAACTCTGCATCGGTTTTATATGGAGGAAAAGCTATTGGAGGCGCCATAGATATTGAAACAGATTATATTGCCAGACAGCTGCCGGATAAAAAGATAAACTTTCGCGGGCTTTTGGAAGGAGGAAGCAATAGTGGGCAGAAACAGGCCTTTTCAGCTAAAGGTACTATTGCCAAAAACTGGGTTTGGACGGTAGGAGCATCCAATCAGAAGCAGGAAATGGTCAGTATTCCGGGAAAATCAAAAGACAGCAGATGTTATGACCCAAATCTGGTAGGTTTCAACAGTATTTTACAATCACTTTGCCAGATAGATGTGGATTCAAGACGCGTACTTAACAAAAGTCTTTTCCCTTACATCAGCCAGTTTGCCAAAGATCATATGATAGAATATGAACTGTCGGAAGATGATCTTTACACCTTCAGTTCCACGTATTATAATCCTGCTGACGGTAAACATTATCCCAACCCAAAGAATGATCTTTATGTTCCTGGTCAGGATGCTGTGAAAGACCGTTACAGAAGTGAAGTAAACGGAATCAGGGATTATGTGGAAACAAAAGACGGAATCATTCCCAATAGTCATTCAGAAAGTAATTCATTCTATGTAGGAACCAGTTATATAGGAAAATCTTTTTATGCAGGAGGAGCCTATCAGAATTCTTACTCTTATTTTGGAGTTCCGGGATATGCAATCCCTAAAATCCCCAAACATACTCATGGAAAACCATCGCAAAAAATAGAATATCTTCCGATCAACATCAGAAGTTTATCCCATAAAGCCATGTTTGAATCAGGTTACCGATTTACAAATTCTCCGATTTCAAGCATAAAACTGAATTATATGAGTGTATTCTCAAAAAATGCAGAACTTCTTGATCGTTACCGCGCCAATCAGTTTGCTGTAAATCAACACAATGGACGCATGGAAATTGCACAGCAGAAATTAAAATTTCTTACGGGAACCACTGGCGTTGACATTCAATACAGAGAAATGGAAGGAAATGGTGGTCAGAGATATTTACCTAATAATATAAGCCGTGAAATTGGACTCTTTACCATGCAGCATCTTGATTTTAATAGTATTCAGATAGATCTTGGATACAGAAATGATCATGTACAACGCAGGGCGGAAGCAGATCAAAAATATGTCAGAAGCCGCGGACTTTCCGGTGGAAAACTCAGCGACAGAGACTTTACCCTTCATCAATTCCATAGTTCCGCTCAATGGAATATCTTTAAAAAAGGATATCTGAAAGTACAATACAATCACTCAGAAAGAGCACCGGAAGTGAATGAGCTTTATTCAGGAAATAATCATTTTGCTATTCTGACAGAGGAAAATGGTGATGACAGACTGGATAAGGAAACGGCAAACACCATTGAAATCGGGACTGGAGTTAACCTGAAGAACCTTCGGATATCTGCCAGTTGGTATAATACTTCTTATAAGAATTATATTTACCTTGCCCACACCGGAATTTCGAGAGAAGTTTTTCTGGTAAAAGAATGGCGCTCCGATGATACAGAAATCAACGGAATTGAAGCTGAAGCCGCTTATAAAGCCGATCTCGGAAAATTAGGAAAGTGGGAGATAGGCGGATATTATGACTTGGTAAGGAATATAAGCGTTGCCGACAGTTCCATAAGAAAATGGAGTGATGGCGATTATATGCCCAATATGCCTACCAGCCGTTTTGGATTCAATCTGGAAGGAACTCTGAAGAACTTCAGCCTGAATCTAAGCTTAGATCATTATTTACAACAAAAATATTTAGGAAAGAATATTAATCCGGAGCTTCCTATGCCTGCATTTTCATTATTGAATGCCCGTTTAGCCTATAAAGACAACAGTTTAGGCTTTGGGGAACTGGAATATTATATTATTGGAAATAATCTTCTGAACACTGAGGCCCGACTTCAGAATTCTCAGTTAAAATTTCTAAGTCCGCTGCCCGGAATTAATATTTCAGCCGGTGTGAAGATCACAATATAAATCACTTTTATTTCTGCAGTTATTATTCATTAATAGCTGCAGATTTTTTTATGTTATCTATTCAAAATCAGCTCTAAAGCCATTGTACGTTCAAGCTTTATGGTTTTCCTCATTTTTATATATAAATAACTGTGTTATATTTGTGTAAACTAAGAATAAACCGCTACGAACAAGAATTAAATGCCAGAGAAATTTCCGACAATAAACAGCACACTTTCACCTCATAGACTTGGTCAACTTATTCAAGAAAAATATGGACTAACCGACAAAACAAAATGCAATATATTTCGGCTTGCTATGAACCATTTATACATCATTCATGATGGTGAAAACAAATACGTTTTTAGAGTGTACACTCATCATTGGCGAACTCCATTAGAAATTGAAGAAGAATTAAGGCTTCTCAATCATCTGAAAGAAGCAAACCGACAAATTGCTTTTCCTATAGCTGATCAATCAAACCAATTTATCCAGGAAATTGAAGCTCCGGAAGGGACAAGATTTGGTGTTCTATTTTCATATGCTAAAGGTATAAAGACAGCAAAATTTTCCTCCGAAACAAGTTTTCTGATTGGACAAGCATTAGCTAAAATTCATCAATCAACAGAAAATGTCGAACTGATGAGAATGTCTTACAATACTCAAAACCTACTCAAAAATCCTGTTCTAAGAACAAAAGAATTCTATAGTAAAAATACCAGCGAAATTGAATTTTTGGAAAATCTATCTGATTTTTTAACGCTGAAAATGGAAAATGCAGACAAACAGCACATGAGATATGGAGCAGTTCATCTTGACGTTTGGTTTGACAATTTGCACATTGATGATGAAAAAGAAGTAACCTTTTTTGACTTTGATTTTTGTGGCAACGGTTATTTATGCTTTGATATTTCTTATTTTTTATTTCAGTTATTTACAACCCATCTGAACGAAGAGGAGTATCATACAAAATCAGACAGTTTCCTGAGAGGTTATGAGACTGTAACTAAAATTACTCCTGAAGAAAAAAAGTTTTTGTCTTTCGCATGCCTGGCCATCATGAACTATTATATAAGTGTTCAGTGTGACAGATTTGAATATTGGACCAATATTTTCCTCAATGAAGATCATTTAAAAAGAATGGTGGGCAATTTAAAACGATGGATTGCTTATCATAAAATTGAGATCAAATAATCACAGGAAGCGGTATCTATTTTATTTTAATTTTATAAAATCATACAACATGATAAGATGTTTGACAATTATTATATTATCCTTTTTTTCATTAACAACTTATGGACAAACAAAAATGCACTCTATTGAGGAATTAATAAACGATAAAGATCCGGGTTGGACTCTTGTAAAAGAATGGATAGACTCCGCAAAAAATAAAGTAGAAATATTGCCCGTGGATACAAACAGAGCAAAGGATGCCTTATATAAAAGTCAAGTTACAACCAGATCTCCAATGGGTTCCATTGTATATATGACAGGAGGACTTCTGGTTGATAGTGGATGGATAAGGATTCTTGGCTCAGGCAGTGATAAATTAAACAGATCTTTGCCAGAATGGAATAAAGGAAAAACATTTCAGGATTATGGGCAGCCAATACCATATCTTTTAATTGCTGATGATGCAATAGGAGGCATTTTTGTTCTTAATGGTGGCGGACTGGGCAGCGATTTAGGAAAAGTTTATTATTTGGCACCCGATAATTTGGAATATGAACCTCTTGAAATTACCTACACTGAATTTTTGAATTTTTGCTTTAATAAAAATCTTGATGAATTTTACAAAGAATACAGATGGTCCAATTGGAAAAAAGATGTAGTGAAACTTAAAGGAGATCAGGTATTTAGTTTTTTTCCTTACCTATGGATGGAACAAGGTAAGGATATCAATAAAGTATCAAAAAAGGAAATTCCAATTGAAGAAAATTACAAGTTAATTCTTGAATTTAGAAATCAGCTTGGATTTGATACAGAGAAATAAATGATAGAATGCTTAGCATGAAAAATTATTTGTGATTTCTTAACAAACTCATCATCAAAATAAATTTTATCTTAGCAGCATAATAACCATCTAAAATTCAACAGTTAAATACAGAAAAAAATGAGGAACACTATTTATACTTTCTTACTATTATTTTTATTCACAAGCATTAATGCTCAGGAATATTCAAAATTAATAAGTGAAGCTAATAAATTATATGAAACAAAAGATTATAAAATGTCTGCAGATTTATATGATAAAGCGTTTAAAATTGAAAGCGAAAATCCAAGTCACTTATATAATGGCGCATGTTCATCTTCTTTAGCAGGAGATACCAAAAAAGCATTTAAATGGCTGAACTTATCCATAGAAAAAGGTTGGACCAATCTAAAGCACTTAAACTCTGATACTGATTTAGAAAATTTACATTCAAAAAAAGAGTGGGGGAAAACAATTGAAAAGTTAGAAAAAAAATTAGCGTTAATAGAAGCAAATTATGACAAACCATTGCAGGCTGAATTATTGGCAATTCATGAAGAAGACCAAAAATATAGAGTGCAAATGAATGAAACTCAGAAAAAATTCGGCCCCAATTCTAAAGAAATGAATGATCTTTGGAGAATAACCAATCAGAAAGACTCAATTAATCTATTAAAAGTAAAAAAAATACTGGATGAAAAAGGTTGGGTTGGCAAAGACAAAGTAGGCGCACAAGCCAATAGTGCATTATTCCTGGTTATTCAGCATTCAGATTTGGAAACGCAAAAAAAATATTTACCCATGATGAAAGAAGCGGTAACAAAAGGAAATGCAAGTCCAGGTTCTTTAGCATTGTTAATTGACAGAATAGAAATTCGAGAAGGTAGAAAACAAATATATGGAAGCCAGATAGGAATCATTCAGAGTAATAATACTTTCTATGTTTCGCCTTTAATTGATCCTGACAATGTAGATAAAAGAAGAACAGAAGTTGGCTTAGGTCCAATCTCTGACTATCTTAAAAATTGGAATTTGGTTTGGGACGTTGAAAAGTATAAAAGAGAATTACCCGAATTAGAAAAATTAAATAAATAGAAAACGTCTGCTCACAGCAGTTTACAAGAATAACGGATTAAGGTTTAATTGAAGACTCCTTAATCCGTCATTTATTTTATAGGTTGTAAAGCGTAAGAGATTAATTGAGATACTAACAACTTTTCCGGATCTAAGAAATGATTTTGAGCAATAATGATAGTCATAGATAATCTGAAAGCCGTTGAGCACAACATGGGATAAATAATGAAATCTGACATATTCTGTGAATTTTGAGAAACTCAAATAATATACAATTTAACATAATATAAATTATAGGATTTTTATTATCCAACTGAAATAGAGTAATAACCTCCTCAGAATCCCTTATTTTGAATATTTCCCATCCAAATATTCTGTAACGATTTCTAAAAACTCTTCTTGGGTCATAAAACGATCCAGAAACTCTTCCAGGTTTCCTTCATTCTCAATTTCCTGAAAATACATTTCATGATCTGTACTGTACACCGTTGGATTATTTTGGTTAGGATCTGTTGTGCAGACAAAAAAATGATCAGGATATCCGTAAGAATAAAATATACAGATAAAATCCATCTCTTTGCCTTGTACGATTTTTTTTACTTCGTATTCCTCTACAAGTCCGTCCAACTCTTCATAATCCTCGGAGTTTTCTTTAAATGGCGTGAAAATCCAATCTTTGAAAAAATATTGACCGTACGGCAATTCATGATCAGAAAAATAATGTTCCAGCAAGTTCTTATAAAAACTTTTCTGATCTTCTATATACAAATCTTTGTACTGTTCATAATACTGATCTATCCCATAAACATCCCAATCTTTATCATATAGATAATGGCTGAAGCTGAGACTTTGCCAGTTTTCAGTAAAACTTTTATCTGCATGTAAGCCCTCTGTATTTCCTCCTAACTGTTTAATTTTATTTGCAATAGTTTTATTCATGAGTTATAATTCATAATATATTATGTTAAATTGAAACGATTCCAAAGTCTCTATAGTTCTTAAAAATACAAAATCTTGCCTCATGACAGTTTTTATTCCATAAAAACAAAATATCTTTATGCTAACCAAAATATCACGCATATGAAACCTAAAATGATCTGGGCCAATCTGGCAGTAGCCAACCTTGAACGCACCCAAAAATTCTATACTGAGCTGGGATTCAAACCCAACAATCCACACACCTCCAATGAACTGGTAAGCTTTTTTATGGCTGGAAATGAATTCATTATTCACTTTTTCTTAAAAAATGTTATAGAAAACAACCTGAAAAGTATGAAATTCGGAGATCCCCAAAGCTCCAATGAAATTATATTCACCCTTTCTGCAGACAATAAAAACCAGGTGGATGAATGGGCTGAAGAAGTAAGAAATGCTGGTGGAACCATTGTTTCAGAACCTGAAAGTTTTGGAGAAAACTATTATGGTTTTGTATTTGCAGATCCGGATGGACATAAGTTCAATGTATTTTTCATGTAGAATTTCAAAATATTTTTCCCTATATTTGGCATTCAACAGATCATTATGAACCGCTCGAACTGTCTGCCTCCTCCGGCACCTTAATATTTTCAATTTAATTTGAAGCCTACTCATGTCGTTAACTTATTAACGACCGGGTTTTTCGTGCTTCACATTCTAACAAAAATATTAATTCCAATTTTACAGTTCATTCTCTAATGAAAAAATCATATTTATTATTACATTTGGCCGTAATTCTGGCCGGATTTACAGGTGTATTCGGAAAATTAATCACACTTAATGAAGGATTGCTGGTCTGGTACAGACTCCTCTTCTCCTCTATTATTTTATTCTTTATTTTAAAACTTTTTAGAATTCCAGCAAATATTCCTCTCCGGGGGAAAATTCAGATTTCAAAAGCCGGATTGCTCATTACGCTGCACTGGCTTCTGTTCTATGCAAGTATAAAATACGCGAATATATCTATTGGTGTTGTATGCTACTGCCTGACCAGCTTTTTTACAGCGGTATTTAAACCTATTATTGATAAAGAGAAATTCAAACTTTCAGAATTGCTTCTTAGTACACTGACGATTCTGGGAATAAGCTTAATTTTTCATTTTGATACCTCCTATCAGCTTGGAATTATTTTAGGTATCTTTTCATCTGCATTTGGAGCCCTTTATACCATTTACAATAAACGTCTGGTACACCATTTTGACACCAAAGTTATCAACTATTATCAGATGATTGCCGGTACTTTATGCTGGGGAGCGTTTTTGCCCGTATATCTCCTCTATTTCCCGTCAGATAGCATAGTTCCTGACTTAAAAAACACGGCTTATTTGGGCGTTTTATCTCTTTTTTGTACCGTTGGCTTATATGTGATGTTTGCAGAGGTTTTAAAGAAAATTCCTGCCTTTACCGTTAATCTCACCTACAATTTGGAACCCGTGTACGCTATTATTATGGCATTTTTATTTTTTGGAGAAAGCAAAGAAGTCAATCTGTCTTTTTATATAGGATTGGTTTTTATTATTGCTTCCGTGGTTTTACAGACATTAATTTCTATTAAGAAAAAATATTAGAAATCATTGTATATAAAATAAAATATTTCTAAAATAAGCTATTCTCGATTATTTTTTTTAATTAATATTATAAATTTGCAATTAAATAAAAATAACCGTGAGTAAACCTATTATATTTGGTGAAATAGAAGGTATTGAAGAAGGATATCATTTTAATAATAGAAGAGAAATGATGCCAACAAGTTTTCACAGAAATTGGGCTGCAGGAATAGATGGAAACTCAAACGAAGGCACTTCTGCTATTGTTCTTTCTGGAGGATATGAAGATGATTTAGATTTTGGAGAAGAAATTATCTATACAGGCGCAGGTGGTAATGATAGTAATACCGGAAAACAAATAAAAGATCAAGTATGGGAAAAAGGAAATGCCGGGCTTATTATAAGTATGGACCAAGGGTTACCCATAAGAGTTATTCGTGGAGCAACCCATAAGTCCGAATTTTCACCTAAAAAAGGATATTTATATGCAGGATTATATAGTGTTGTAGATGCTTGGGAAGAAATTGGCAAAAGTGGTTTCAAAATTTGTAGATTCCGTTTAGAATATTCTGGCAATAATCAAGCTAAGAAAACAGTACAGCAAATTGAATTAGATTATTCTGAAAGAGTCAAAAGAACAGTAGAAAGTACAGTTCTAAGAATTGTACGAGATACAAAAGTAGCATGGCAAGTAAAAAAATTATATGATTTTAAATGCCAGGTTTGCCAGATTAGTATTCCAACCAAATTAGGTTATTATGCTGAAGGTGCCCACATTAAACCACTAGGTAAGCCACATAGTGGCGATGATAATCCTGATAATCTTATTTGCCTTTGTCCCAATCATCATGTTATGTTTGATAAAGGAGTATTTTCAATTGCTGATAATTTTCAATTAATAGGCTGTTTATCAGGAAACTTAAAAATTGATACTCATCACCAATTGAATCTTTCAAATCTAAAATATCATCGTCAAACACACGGTTTTGAATAAAAAAGGCCTCTCAAAAAAATATTGAGAGGCTTTTTTATTTAGGTATTTAAGATTAAAATACAGAGAACTCTACCCATTCAATCCCAAACTATTATACAGCTGCACCTGCCATATTCCCAGCACCTCTTTAAGCATGACGAAGGTAAAGGCAGCATTATAGCTGTTAGGAAACAAAGTGATTTCTGTATCTATAAAGTCGGATGCCTGTGGAAAAGGATCTAATCCAAAGGTATGAAACAAAGCAACAGACCTTTTCATATGAAACCCGGAAGTAACCAGATATACATCCGAAGGAGCCATCTGTTTTAATATCTTGCTGGAATATTTTGCATTTTCATAGGTGTTCATACTTTTATCTTCTTTAATGAGATCTGTCTCTGATACCCCCATTTTTTTAAAATTTTCGCTGAATAATGCTGCTTCACTTTTTTGTCCCCTTCCCCTTCCGGAAATGACTATTTTACAAGGCAGATTATTCTTCTTGTATTCATGATACAGCTGATAAGCAGTTACGAGTCTGGAATAAGACATTGTATGCAGCCTCTCCGTATTGTCAAAGTCTACAACCCCGCCGCCCAATACAACGATAACAGGATTCTGAGAAGTCTTATTTTTATTCACAATCGTATTAACATAACTTTTCTGCAGATATCCCGAGGTGAGTTTCCCCAGAAAACCATTTCCTATAAAAATGATCATTATAACGGCAAAAAGGCCAACTCCTATCCTTAGATTTTTACGCTTATTTTTTCTTTTTAGTAATGCGATGATTACTATTGCAAGAAATACTAAGAAATAAGGTTCTGTAAAAAGCTGAATAACACGAAATAAAAGGTCTAGTAAAAATTTCATCTTCAAATAATATTGATTAATGTATAGAAAACATTGGATTTGCAAAGGTAGACATTTCCTGAATATCGCTTTCCAGACTACATTTCAACGGCTTAAGGCCATTTCATTTTTTATGGGCAAAAATTTCAGGTATCATGAACGGAAAAATGGCCAGACAATCATTTTCTATGAATAACAGGTTTTTATATTTCTCTAAAATGTATTTACTGTAATAAATTATTAGTCAGTAGAACAATTTCGCCTTATTTTTCTTTTGGTTTATCCAATTATTTTATACATTTGCAAACAACACACTAAAAAGTGTGTTAAAAAATACCTACCCCAGTGAAAAAGCAGAACAGTATAGCCGTTTTTATGACCGTACTCCATATATTTTTGGAAAGGCATTTTTGTAAAGGAAGAAATAAAAGTATTTCCTCAAATACAAAGAAATGATTTCTACCTTAAGTCATTGAAAAACAATTTTATATCCTTGTTATAGAAATCAAGGAATACAATCTTTTGTGATGCGGATCTATGCTGCAGATTATCCTATAAAAATCTGTGAAAAGCTCTTCACAGCCACTCACTTACCTATCTCTAACTTATTGAAATAATTTATTTTATCATTTCATTGCTTTATTTACATTAAAAAATCTTAAACAGATTTACTCTTAAAGTTAATATTGTTTCAATGCAATATGGTTTTAAAAAAAATACATTTGTCTTTTAATTTTAATACCATCAATGAAATGTCAACAGTTCTCAAAACATTTGTAGCGTATCTTAAAAGACCTGCTCTTTATCCTGAACTGGGCAGAAAAATCATTAAAAATACGATAAAGAGAAGAAGCCCTTTTAAAGGAAAAGCAAAAACAAATCACTGGGCCGCATCCATAGCCGTTTCACAAAAAGAAGTGATCTCCAGGCTTTTCTCAATGGATACTGACAATTTTAAATCTGCCTATGCTGACATCCTGGAAAAAGCCAATGCCAAAGAAAAAGAATGCCCTGTTAAAATGGGTGGCGCTGGTGCAATGGAGCTTATTTATTACGCCTGCGAATTCACCAAAGCACAAAACGTTCTTGAAACAGGCGTGGCTTATGGATGGTCTTCTTTAGCGATATTGCTTTCTCTTCAAAAAAGAAATGGTACACTCTATAGCTCAGATATGCCTTATCTTGCTCAGGATGGTGATCAGTATGTAGGCTGTGTTGTTCCCGAAAACCTTAAAAAGTACTGGCAGCTATTCCGTTTTGCAGACAGAGAATCTTTACCTAAAATTTTAAAAAAAGTTTCCTCTTTTGATGTTTTCCACTATGATTCTGACAAAAGTTACCACGGAAGAATGTGGGCTTATCATCAGATCTATAAAAGACTGAGACCTGGTGCCGTGTTTATCAGTGATGATATTGGCGATAATTCAGCATATCAGGATTTTTGCAACAGAATGAATATCAGCACTTTTGTTGTAGAATACCATGGAAAATACATTGGTATTTTTGTAAAAGAATATGTTCCGCTCATCAGAGCTAAATAATGCAATTGATGAGATAAAACTATACTTAATTTTAAAAACCATTAAGAATAGATAAGTAATTAAGAATATTAAGAGAATATCTAAAGACATTCTAAAGCACAACGCTTCATTCAAATTTATTTGAATCTTAACTTTACTTAAAGCCTTAAATCCTACTTAATGGTTCAAAAAAATAATCTCCCGCAGATCAAACAGATATCGCAAATTATAATGCTAAAAAGAGCTGCTCAATCTCCTAAATCTGTGAGAGACCATCAAAAAATTATACTGATCCTTCATAATCCACTTCCCTTTCCAAAATAATCTGGTTTTTACTTACCGAAACCAATATCTTATCTCCTGCCTGAAAACCACATTGCTGTACCCACTTCCCTGCAATTCTTATTTCGGGGAAGTACACTATTTTGCCATACGCTCTTGAAAACGATTTGAGGAAAACCGTAAGGTTACGATTATGCAGTTCATTATATTTGCTGCTGTTCATTCTTCTTTTTCTTTTCATCTTTGTTATTTTTTTACAAATCAAGGCATAATCAGAAGGATAAACCAGTTGAGAATAGAATATTTTATTCAGAAAGAGGGATATTTTAGAATAGTATTTATTTTAAAACAGAGCTTCATTTTTTTGTTCTAAAGCTTTATATTTGTTATTATGAGTTACACAGATATGCAAAATAAAAAAATACACCAAGGGAGAAATATAAAGCGTGTCCGCGAAATGCTTGGCATCAAACAGGAAGCATTGGCTTTTGAACTGGGTGATGACTGGAACCAGAAAAAAGTTTCTCTTTTAGAACAAAAAGAAACCGTAGAATCTGATATTCTGGCGCAGGTAGCGCAAATTCTTAAAGTTCCTGCAGAAGCGATTGAGAATTTTGATGAGGAACAGGCAGTGAATATTATTTCTAATACATTTACAAGTAATGATACATCAACTTTAAATGCTATAAATGTACAACCTACTTTCAATCCTCTTGATAAGATGGTGGAGCTTTATGAACGTATGCTTGAACAACAGAAGGAGATGATTGAAAAATTGGAGAGGTTGATTGAGAAAAAATAATTAGCACATATTTTCTTAAATATTCATCTATAACTAATAACTATACAATGGCACAAATTGATTCTTATCGAAGTTCATTAATAAGTAGACAGAACGAATTATCTAGACTCACATCAGATAAGGCAAAAGAGCAAATAAAAATTGCAGATCTAAATAAAAAAATAAATTCTGCTTCTGATGCTATTCGAAGAACTAAAACTATAAGTATTATTAATTCGAAATCCAAAGAAATTGAGCGTTATAATAAAGATATAGCGAATGTCACTAAGAAAATTGCTGATTTGGAATCTAAGATTGTAAAGAAAAATAAAGAGATAGTTGATTATCAAAAAAAGATTCAAAACGAACAAAATTCTATTGATAAAAAACGAAAAATAGAAAATGATAAACTTCAAAAAGATCAAGAAAGAAGCTTAAGAACTATAAATGACACCTTAAATCATCACAATACATTACATAGAACGACCTTTAATGAGATTCAAGAGTTAAAAAAAATTCCTGAAAAAATAACAGTATTATTCTTAGCTTCAAACCCCATTGATCAAGCGCCATTAAGGCTTGATGAAGAAGCAAGAAGTATTACCGAAATGATTAGAAAAGCTAAACATCGCGATTCTGTCAAATTTGAATCATGTTGGGCTCTTCAAACAATAGATCTATTGCAAGCTCTTAATGAATATAATCCAACTATTGTGCATTTTAGTGGACACGGTTCAGATAATGACGAAATAGTATTCCAAAGCCAAGATGGGGTTACCAAACTCGTAAAAAAAGAAGCACTTATACAAACAATGATGGCATCTTCTGACAATATCAGACTTGTATTCTTTAATACATGTTTTTCAAAGAACCAAGCAGAGGCTATTTCTCAATTTGTAGATGCAACAATAGGGATGAATACCTCAATTGGAGATGAAGCAGCTAGAGTATTTTCTTCGCAGTTTTATTCAGCAATTAGTTTTGGTCTTTCAGTTGAAAAAGCATTCCAACAAGCAAAAGGATTATTAATGATGGAAGATATTCCTGAAGAAAATACACCAGAATTATTTATTAAGCCAGGCCTTAAAGCAGAAGAAATAATATTAGTACAACCGAACTAAAGTTCAAATTAAATTTTAAAGAGATTTATTCTTTTAAAATATATACTAACAAACTAATAACTATGAATCGTATAATATTAATTGGGAATGGTTTTGACCTTGCTCATAGAATGCCAACAAGCTATGGTAACTTTATGAATAATTATTGGGGGAATAAAAGGAAAGAAATTTGGAATGGCAAATACGATGATAAAAGATTTGAAGATGACAACATCATTCTTGATGGTGTACCTCCAATTGTATATTCAGAAGCGGACACAGATGAATTTGAGTATAGCAAACTATTATCAATTCTAAGCCCCCATAGCGGCAAAGTAAAATACAAAAATAAGTTTCTTGAAATACTTACAGAAAGGAATCATTCTCTTAATTGGGTGGATATTGAAAAGGAATATTATTCTCTGTTAAAAAAAAGTTACAAAGATTTTTCATTACCTAAATATTATATATCTGAGTTGAATAGAGATTTTCAAATTATTGAATCTTTATTAGAAGAATATCTTACAACAATTCAAACAGAATTTAATAAAAGTTTTGCAAGTACTGATGATGAGATGCTCTTAAAAAGAGCAATATATGAAGTAATATATTCCGACTTTAATTTTAGAGATTTTTCAGAGTTATCCATTAATCATTTAACAGAAGAAATTTTTCAGAATGTTTACCCAAATATTAAAGATTTGGATTTAAATAAAATTCACATTCAAGAACTTGATTTATCAGATCGAGAAATGAGATTGTATAAAGCATTAAGCAGTTTAGATGATAAAGAGACTAAAACAAAAATTAAAAAACTACTAAAATCAGAGGCATCAGCAAATTACTTTCGGTATAGACCGGATGAAGTTTTATTCTTAAACTTTAATTATACATCAACTGAGATTCACTATCATACTCCTCCAATCGATAAAGAATTTGATAATGATATATCAATTGATGTAATACATATCCATGGGATTTTGAAAAATAAAACAGATAATAAAATTATCTGTGGTTTTGGAGATGAGATAGATAAAGATTACTTAGAAATTGAAGATCTTGATGACAATGAATATTTACAAAACATTAAGTCTATGAAATATCTTGAAAGTGATTCCTATAAAAGACTACTGGATTTTATAAATTCAAATAATTATCAAGTTTTCATATTTGGCCATTCTTGTGGAATCTCAGATAGAACTTTACTAAATACTCTCTTTGAGCACAAAAACTGTAGTTCTGTAAAACCTTATTATCGTAAAAAGGATGATGGAACTGATAATTACAGTGAAATGATAAGAAATATTTCTAGAAACTTCACAGATAAAGCTTCAATGAGAGACAAAGTAGTAAATAAAAAATATACTCAAGCTTTATTTAGCTAATAAAATGGAGGGCAATTAGTTCTCCATTTTTCTTTTAATAGGCAGTATTTTAATTATTTAATCAAAATTTTCTTCAAAAAACTTGCGTAGCTAAATAACTACGCATATATTTGTAGTCAAATAACTACACAATGAATTTAAGAAGAGATGTATTTCAGGCGATAGCAGATCCTACAAGACGGTCTATATTGATGTTGGTGGCGGCACAGTCGATGACAGCGGGAGCCATTGCTTCTAATTTTGATACGGCGAGACCTACCGTTTCAAAGCATCTCCAGATCCTTACAGAATGTGAACTGCTGAGATCTGAACAAAACGGCCGAGAAATAATCTATCACCTAAATCCCAATAAAATGAAAGAAATAGCCGATTTTATAGAACCTTTCCGTAAAATGTGGGACGAAAAATTCAACAAGCTGGAAAGTGTAATGAAAGCGTATCAGAACAATAATGATAAGAGATAAGAGACAATGGACGTCTAAGTTTAAATTGGGAACATCATTGTCAATAGTGAATTTTGCTTTGCAAGTGAATGGTGAATTTTTTAATAGAGTTAGAACGTCTATCTTTAATTTTAAGCATCAACGAAATAAACTTGCAACAAAAGCAACCAGCAACCAGTAACTTAACTAAAAACTTTAAACCTTGAACGCTTGTACTCTCCCACTCTAATACTCTCAAATCCAAGAAACCCTCAAACACCAACATCATGGAACTTAAAACAAAAATCCACGCTGAAGACGGCAAACAGGAGATTTTCATTATCAGAGAATTTGACCTTCCTGTAGAATTGCTTTTCAAAGCGTATACAGAAGCAGAACTTTTCGAGCAATGGATGGGAACTAAGGTGACCAAATTCGAAAACAAACAACACGGCAGTTACCGTTTCGAAACGCTAAACCCTCAGGGCGATGTGGTTTTCAGTGCCAACGGAACTATTCATGACATTGTTCAGAATGAGAAAATTATAAGAACTTTCCAGATGGAAAATACTCCTTTTCCGGTTCAGATTGAGTTTTTAGCATTTGAAAAGTTAACGGATACCACCAGCAAGATTACCATCCAAACCATTTATAAATCTGTAGACTTCAGAGATCAGCATCTGAAAATGCCATTCGCCCAGGGCATCAATATGGCGCATAACCGTTTACAGGAATTATTAGGTGGCAGGTAGCAGATAAAAGATAATAGAGGAAAAGATGAAGGACATGGATACCATAGTTTAAACTGTGAAAATCAATGTCAATAGTGAATTTTGCTTTGCAAGTGAATCGTCAATGATCAGGGAAAGAGCAACAACTTTAAATGTTAAACCTTGAACCCTTATACTCTCCAACCCTCTTACACAAGAAACCCTCAAACCCAAAACATATGAATCCAAAAGTTAATTTTTTCTTCGAAAATGCCGGACAATGGCAGGAAGAATTTGAAAAATTAAGAGCAATTGCTCTAAGCACCGAACTTGCAGAAGATGTAAAATGGGGATGTCCATGTTATACGTATGAAGGGAAAAATATTTTCCTGATCCACGGTTTTAAAGAATATTGTGCTCTTCTTTTCTTTAAAGGGGCGCTGATGAAAGATCCGGACAACATTTTGATTCAGCAGTCCAAAAACGTACAGGCTGCAAGACAGATCCGTTTTACGGATGCAGCACAAATCAATGACCTGGAGGAAGTTCTTCGTTCTTATATGTTTGAAGCCGTTGAAATTGAAGAATCAGGTGCTAAAGTGGAAATGAAGAAAACAAAAGAGTTCGAAATGGCTGAAGAGTTTCAAGAGAAACTGGATCAAAACCCAGCATTACAGGAAGCTTTCAAAGCATTAACTCCGGGAAGACAAAGAGCTTACCTACTCCACTTTTCTTCTGCCAAACAGTCCAAAACCCGTGAAGCCCGCATTGAAAAATGTATTCCACAAATCATGGACGGAATAGGATTAAACGATTAATGATAAACACAACAAATCATGAACACACCACAACCCTCACAAAAAAGAACAAAAATCATCTATTGGATATTCACCCTCTGGATGGCACTGGGAATGGTTTCAACAGCCATTGTCCAACTTATGAAAAACAAAGATGAACTGGCCAATTTTACCAACCTCGGCTACCCTTCTTATCTGATGACCATCATTGGAGTATGGAAAATTCTGGGCGTTATTGCCCTACTGATTCCTAAGCGTCTGATCCTGAAAGAATGGGCCTATGCAGGATTTTTCTTTGTCATGTCAGGAGCTGTAATATCTCATCTTATTGTGGGTGATACCGTTGGCAGAACATTTCCGGCCGTATTATTATTGGTGCTGGTCCTTATTTCATGGTATTTCAGACCTGCAGACAGAAAAATCACCATTACTGATTAATCATTATTAAAAGTCAGAAATTTTATCGCAGATAAAATCCTTGCGCCTTTAAACAAGCCATTGTTAATAAAATTTGCGTCTTTGCGATTTCCAACAACACCCATCAACATAACAAAAAAAATTTGACATGAAAAAGAAACTCACCCAGGAACAAATCAACGAACTTTTAAAAACACTAAAAGCCCGTTTTGAAAAAAATATGAACCGTCATATGGATCTGAAATGGGAAAAAATCCAGCAAAAACTGGAAGCCAGCCCTGAAAAAATCTGGTGTTTATACGAAATGGAAACTACAGAAGGAGAACCAGATGTAGTAGATCATAATAAAAAAACGGATGAATATTCCTTTGTGGACTGCTCTCCGGAAAGCCCAAAACGGAGAAGTTTATGCTATGATTATCAGGCCTGGGATTCCCGAAAAGCCAATAAACCTGAAAACAATGTCATTGATACCGCTTCCGAAATGGGTATTGAACTTTTGACAGAAGAACAATACCGCCATCTTCAGGAATTAGGAAAGTTTGATCAAAAGACTTCAAGCTGGATCCAGACACCACCTCAAATACGAGAACTTGGAGGCGCTCTTTTCTGTGACAGACGATACAACACTGTATTCACCTATCACAATGGTGCAGATTCTTATTATGCAGCGAGAGGATTTAGGGGATTATTAAAAATATAAGGGAAAATTATTTACTGGGATCTCTCAACCAGGGAGATTCCACACTCCAGAAAATAATATTAACACCAAGATAATTTTCAGCATATTCTGTAAATTCTTCTTTGGTAAAAGGTTTTTTGGTTTTCGGATTTTTATAAGTAAGAGTCGGTTCCTGAACGGCCATGGCAACAAGAGAAAGCTTTCCTTTGTATTGATTAAAAAAGGGATAAGAGTTTTTCATCTGGCCTTTTTTATTGGGAACAATATCAGGTCCTCCCAGCCCTATATTATTTTTATAAGCAAAATCAAACAATCTGGACATGTATTGATGATCATTATCCCACTCACAGGGAAAAAAATTGACATACTGCAATACATTGGATTGGCGGAAAACATTTTTTGCGAACTTCAGATTTTCTAATTCAGCCTGAAAATAGCGGTCACAGCTAAAGCCTGTTTTATCTGCTTTCATTTCTATATCTATGGATGTTTCAGGAAGATTAATCCCTTGAATTTTGCCGTCAAACTTCTCTGCCAGCGCTCCTATAAGCTTCTGGAATCTCATTCGGACAGCAGGATTCCATTGTTGGGTAACCCATCCGCTTCCTACAGGTTTATTCTCACCAGGGTTATCATATTGAGGAACCAGTCCTCCCGTATACTCTTTATCATTCAAAAGATAATCAGGAATATATCTTGCCTGTGGCTCAAAAAACCTGTCCTGAAGCTGAATAAATAATTTTCTGTTGATGGAAGTTAAATACTCCAGATCTTTTTCAATAACAGAAAAATCATACACATCTTTTGAAGTTTCCAAAGCTTTCCAGTTATAAACAATCTGTACTCCTCCAATATCCTGGCGAGTAATCATTTTTTCTATGTTCTTAAGGTCTCCCGAAGATGTATAAATATAATTCTGAGGAGCTTGCCCTGACATCCAATGTAAACCAAGCATAAATAATCCCAATCCCAGCGCTTTGGTCATCTTTTTCATTACAATCAATTTTGCATAGTCAATCATTTTCCGTGCCTAAATCTGTTTTTCATTTGTAAAGACTTTAAAAATAAGCCTTATTGATCAACATTTTTTTTAATATTTAAATAGTATTGTTATTTTTGGAATTCAAAAAATTAATTGTAACAATTCTGGGTATGAAAAAACCATTTATTTTTATATCTATACTCCTATCTACAGTGTTCTACACACAAAAATGCACGGACTTACAGCAAAGTATAAATTCTAATGGTCATTTCAATATCTCTTTTACAGAAAAACTCTTTGATAGTTTCTCTGAAACCATTCCCGAAATAATCAATATAGAAGAAAATAGTCAGGATAATCTTAAGTTATTTCAAAATAAATTCCCGGACATATTTGATGGCAAGTGTTTAAAAATAAATATGAAAGGAGGATCAACAGAATTTTTTTTCTGCGACAAAGATCAAAGAGACCAAATTCCCAAAGACCGCCATAGCACTTTAGGAAAATTTAAACTTGTTTCTATAATAGACGACTTTTATTTTTTTAAGTACTCTGGCTTTGAAATCAGTGGTTACCTAATGTATAATGCAAAGGATCATTTATTTTATACTTTTGTGAGTAAGCCTATAATTTCGCAAGACAAAAAAATCCTTTATTCCTATAATAATGATCATTATGGTTTTGAATTAAATATCTTAACCTTAGATAACTATAATGAATTAACCTATCACTTAAATGGTGATTTTGACATCAAAGATCTTAAGCTCACACAATTAAAAAATACTGACCGTTATTCTATAATAATGAATCTAATACAAAAATTCATAACCAGAGATCAGGATAATAACATTACAGAAACACAGTACTGTGATAGAAAAATAAAAATCAATTAAATATACCAAACTCTATTTTAATTATTTTTTTTCTTAAAATTCCTTTTTGGAGACATTAATTTTCATCATAAAATGATTATCTCTTTATATCCTATTTTTAATATACAAATACTATTGTTATTTTAGCAGAATAGAAATTTGATTTAACAATTAAGGATATGAAAAAATTAATCTTATTGGGCGCTGTATCAGCTTTTTTAATCAATTGCAATAAAAAAACTGAAGCACCGGCTCCCAAAGTGGAAGCAGATACCATTGCTGTAGAAGAACCCGTAATAGATACCCTTGGACCAAAATCTTTCTGTTATATCGGGGTAACAGGAAAAGACAGTGTTTTTGCTTCTATTGATGATAATCTGGGAACCATCACCGGAAAATTATCTTATAAAAACAGTGAAAAAGACAGCTCAAAAGGTGATGTAACCGGCTTTAAATCAGGAGACACATTGAAACTGACTTACGAATTTACTGCTGAAGGCAAAAAAAGCAAAAGAGATATCTATTTCCTTCAAAAAGATAATGCTTTAACAGAAGGAATTGGTGATCATAAAGAAGAAGACGGACAGTCTAAATATTCTAACGAGAATAAAATAAGCTATAAAGACGGGCAGAAGTTGAATACTGCAGATTGCAAAGTAGTGAACAAAGCTGTAAAATAACACTCCATTATAAACAAAAAGTTGTCTCAAAAATCAAACTATTTGACTTTTGAGACAATTTTTTTGTTACTATAATTCTCTTTCTATAATTTCAATAAATTGGTTTACCGCTTCATCTCCTGTACTCCATGAAGTAATAAGACGAATGGCAGAAAGATTCTCATCTACTTTTTTCCAGACATAGAACTCAAAATTCTCGGATAACACTTCAATAAGATGATTATTCAGAATAGGGAAAATCTGATTGGTATAGGTATCGGAAAGAAAAGTAATCCCTTTATTCTGCAAAGCATTTTTAATTTTCATGGCCTGCTGATTGGCGTGTCGGGCCAGATCAAAATACAGGTTGTCTTTCATCAGTTCCATAAATTGAATTCCCAGCAGTCTTCCTTTTGCTAATAATGCTCCTTTTTGTTTGATATTAAAAGCGAAATCTTCCTGAAGAACAGGATTATTAATCACAATCGCTTCACCAATCAATGCACCGTTTTTAGTTCCTCCAAGATAGAAAACATCGGTAAGAGCAGCCACTTTCTCCAGGGTAAGATCACTGATTTCCGCTGTGAGGCCATGTCCCAGCCTGGCTCCATCCATAAACAGATATAATTTATTCTCCTTACAAAATGCAGAAAGCTCTTCCAGTTCTTTTACCTGATAGATGGTTCCCAACTCTGTAGAATTGGAAATATAAACCAACTTGGGCATTACCTGATGGGGAACATTACGATGTCCTTCTAAAATCGGGATAATATCTGATGGTTTTATTTTACCATCTTCGGTTTCAATGCTCAATATTTTATGACCTGTAGCTTCGATGGCACCGGTTTCATTATTCAGGATATGTCCGGGAGCGGCAGAAATTACACATTGATAAGGTTTCAAGATGGCAGAAATAACAATTAAGTTAGCCTGCGTTCCTCCTGAAACTAAAAAGACTTCCGAATGTGGGTTGTTGATTTTTTCTTTGATTAATGTCTTCGCTTTTAATGAATACTCATCTTCTCCATATCCGGCCTGCTGATCAAGATTATACTGTAAAAGAGCCTGTAAAATATTAGGATGGCATCCTTCAGAATAATCGTTTTTGAATGAAAATTTCATAGAGTAAAAGTAAAAAAAGTTAAAATAACAAGAGCTAACTTTTCATTTTATTTTGTTAGATTTGTATTGAAAATCATCTAACATTTTGAAAACAACCCTAACAGAAGAGAATTACCTGAAAGCTTTGTTTCATTTAGTTGACAATGAAGGAAAGGTTACGATTAATGAGCTCAGTAAATTTTTAAATGTAAAAATGCCGAGTGTTAATAACATGATGAAGAAATTTGCCGAGAAAAAGTGGGTCATTTATGAGACTTACAAACCACTAATCGTTACAGAAAACGGAAGACGTGAAGCTGCTTTGGTGGTTCGTAAACACAGACTTACGGAAATGTTCCTGGTTAAAAAAATGAATTTCGGCTGGGAAAACGTTCATGAGATTGCAGAACAGCTTGAGCATGTACATTCTCAAATCTTTTTTGATAAAATGGATGAAATTCTGGATCATCCTAAATTCGATCCCCACGGGGAACCTATTCCTGATAAAGACGGTAATATTATCGCTCAGGATCTGCAAAAGCTGAGCCATTGTGAACCTGGTGAAGATGTTACTTTCGCTTCGGTGACGCTTTCTGATGACGCCTTCCTTACTTACCTGAATGACAGAAAACTGCTGCTTAATACCAAAGTAAAAATCATTAAAATTGAAAGTTTTGATAAATCAATGACCATAGAAATTGAGGGTAAAACAGAAATTTTAAGCAAAAAAGCGACTGAAAAAATATTGGTTAAAAAATAAATCCTTACCACTGAAAAAATAAACCTTACAGACTTTAAAAGCCTGTAAGGTATGATATTCATACAGATCTGCATTTAGTCCATTCCTCAAACTGTTAAAAAACGGTTAAACTCTCCTCCCCTGAATACCCAAAAATTAATTTTTAGTTAGGTTTGCAAAACAATCTACAGAATTTGTCTTTTCCGACAAATAAAAATCTTTAATTATTACTTAAAAAATTATGAAAAAAAGCCTTTCTTTTTTTATTATTTCGATGCTATTAAGTCCATTGGCAAATGCTCAAACCACTCAGGTAAGAGATTTTGTGATTGAGCCACAGATTAAGCCTAATTTTTATATTTATAAAACTTTCGGAGTATTCGGAGGAAAAGAATATTCTACGAATGCCGTTTATCTGGTGACCAAAAAAGGAGTTGTTTTGTTTGATGTCCCATGGCAGAAAACACAATATCAAAGCCTGCTGGATACCATCCAAAAACGCCATAATCTGCCTGTTATTGCGGTGTTTGCTACCCATTCACATGAAGACAGAGCCGGAGATTTGAGCTTTTATAATAACAAAGGAATCAAAACATACGCAACTGCCAAAACCAACGAATTATTGAAGAAAGAAGGAAAAGCTACTTCTACTGAACTTATAGAAACAGGAAAAACGTACCGCTTTGGCGGTGAGAAATTTGTAGTGGATTTTCTTGGTGAAGGACACACTGTTGACAATGTAGTGGTATGGTTTCCACAATACAAAATACTGGACGGAGGGTGTCTGGTAAAAAGTAAAGCAGCTGTTGACCTTGGCTACACCGGAGAAGCCAATGTTGCCCAATGGCCAAAAACCATGGAAAAACTGAAATCCAAATACGCTCAGGCCACTCTGATTATTCCGGGACATGATGAATGGAAAGGAGGCGGACATGTAGAGCACACTCTTGATCTTCTGAATAAAAAATAAAATAGTAGAGCCCTGGCGAATGCCAGGGCTCTACCATTTTAAACCACATTTTAAAGGTTTATATTTTCTAAAAGCTGTGACACTTTTTCAATTTCTTCGATCGTATTGAAGTAATGAGGAGATAAACGGATTGCATGGTCTACGTTTTTAGAGGTAAAATCAATTAAGGCGTGCTCTCTGCGGTTTTCCTTAAAAAATACCTTATGATCACTCAGAATCTTATGGATCTTTTCAACCTTTCCATCGGCCTGACAAAAAGTAACAATACTGCTTAATCTATTTCCTTTATCCAAAATTCTGAAACCATTATTCTGCAGGGTGATTCTTAAAGTATCTGCCAACGTACGGTTGTAATGCTCAATTTGATCCATTCCAATCGTATTGGCATAGCGTAAAGCTTCTGCAAATCCCAGTAAAGCAGCATAGGGTCTTTCAAAAAGTTCAAATCTTTTGGCTGTATCATTGAGCTGATAATCATCAAATGCCGTCCATCTAGCTCCAATACTATCTAAAAACAGAGGATACATTTTCTGGTGTAAGGCTTTATCAGAAACATACAAAAATCCTGTTCCTCTCGGTCCCCGCATAAATTTCCTTCCGGTTGCCGTCAGAAAATCACAATGGATTTTTTCAACATCCACCACAATCTGCCCCACAGACTGGCAGGCATCCACAAGATAAAGGACATCATATTGTTTACACAACCTTCCTACTCCTTCTATATTCTGAATCAAACCGGAATTGGTAGGAATATGAGTGACCGCTATTAATTTGGGATGATGTTTTTTGATTAAATTTTCAAAATCCTCAAGATCGAGCTCATGGTCAGGCAGATTGGCAACCCTGATGATTTCAACATGATATCTTTTCTGCAAAGAAATAAAAGCAATCTGATTGGAGATATAATCATCATTGGTGGTAATAATACAATCTCCTTCTTTAAAAGAAATGCTGGATAAAGCTTTTGCATATCCATCTGTAGAGCTGCCTACAAATGCGATATTGGAAGGTTTGGTATTAATAAGTTTGGCGGCTTCTTCATAAAACTGACTGATAAGACCGGTATTTTGCACTGCAGCAGCATAACCTCCAAGCTCCTGTTCTTCATATAAAAACTTAATAGTGGCCTCTACAACAGGCTTCGGCATTAATGATGACCCTGCACTGTTTAAAAATATCTTATCCGAACATCCCGGAGTATCCTGTCTTATAACCTCTAAATTCATTTTATCAATCCTTACAACAAATTTACTTTTTATTTTTTTTCTATATACGCCTATAAAAAATCCCGAATTTTCATTCGGGACTCTATTTTTACTCAATGATTTTAATCTAAAACACTCCAACCTCTTTTAGGATTCGTGTTGGTAGAAACTTCCTGCTCATTAACGATGATATTTTCTTTTCTCTGACCGATGTAATCAAGCTCACTCAGTTTAGAGAAAATGATTTCAAGGCTTCTCAACATCTGTTGAATGTAAAGCAATGGCTCACCACAGTTATGGTGATCGTAATTGGTTTCTGCAACAATAGAAAGCTGGTTCAGTAAAGTATGAGGGGCAATTTCGCTCCACTCAAGGCTGTAGTTCAGCATTTCTTCCAGCTCAGCAGGAACAAGAAGCTGTGTTGAATTGTATAAATGAAGTGCCAGTCTTGCAAAAGATTCAATCAAAAATACAGGCGGTTGCCAAGGGGTAATATTTCTAAACTGGAAATACATATCTCCAAAAGTATTCACCATGGTAGTACACAAAAACTTAACGTTTTGGGCTAAAGCTGTATTTTGGTTTTTATGGGATGCTTTCTGAATAATTTTAAAAGCATACTGCTGAAGGTTTCCGATAGACTTCGCATAGCTGCTGTAGTAATCTACCAAAGCCGGATGGCTCTGTACAGAAGTACAAGGCGGAATAAAATTCGAATCAACCTGAGCAATATTTCCTTTTAAATCTACCTTACCAATAATAAGATAATTTCCTCCTGAATAGCTGCTGTTCAAAGACGTTACAGGAAGCAGTTCAATATGGTGATTAGGCTGTGCACTTGGGTGGCGCGGCGGAATTTCCTCAGGATCAATATCTCCAAAAGGAACTTTATCAAAAGGATTTACAGAGATTAAGATATAATAGTCTCCATCTGCCTGCTCTTCATTCATTGATTTCGCCAATGATTTTACGCTGATTCTCCTGTCTGTCAGCTCAATACGGTATCCTGCCATCGTAACAGCGCTGCAACGCTTAATGACAAGCTGTACATCGTTGGTTGCCGTGTTATGAACATCAAAAATGGTACGGTCTGTAAATTCATTGGAAATGGGCAAAAGTCCGTAGTTATATGTAGTAATTCCAAGGGAATTGGAATCTCTGATGGTATCAATTAAGAAATTATCCTGATCATTAAGGTGCCTCTGGGAAACCTTCATCCCATCCACCCAATTGATTGCAAAATGTTTAATAGGCTGTATCATGTTTAATACTTTTTAATTTTTGTGTTTATGATTTTCTTGTGACTCCCTCCTCTTCATGCTGAATAACTCTCTTACAAATCACCACTTCATTTTCAGAAATGCTGTTTGTCGTAATGTCGTGGTCGAAATCTATATATTTTCTAAAGCTGAAAAACGATTTTTTAGTATAAAAGATCCAGTAATAAGGCTCATTTCCTTCGTCTGAAAGATGAATAATTGAACCTGGATTTTTATGGTTGTAATCATCCACTACTCTGTAGAACCAATCTCCGAAAGTGACTCCTGTCGGAAGTGTCTTCGCTTTAATTCTGAAACGGTTGGTATCTTCTAATTTTTTGCTCAGTTCAACATTCAGTACCATTAATCTGTCAAAATCTGCTCCTTCAAAATCAGGCAGTTTCTGTTCCGGTGAATATCTCCAAGTTTTATAAATATCAAAAGGAATGCTGATAAACTGGATATAGCAGTAGTAAAACACCATGGGAACCACAAAGATGACCATACTTGTTGCTGCCATTACCGCATATCCTGTTCCTTTGCTCATCCAGTTAAAAATCAGGGTAAAAAGATATCCTCCCAAAGCTATGCACGTTAATGAAAGTATAGATTCAAACAGAATACTCATAGCCAGAGAATCGATATGCTTTTTGAAATATTTATGCAGCAGATTCACATGAATAATCCCAAAAATAAGGTAGATGATCTGTGCAATGAGATACCAGTATGGGTTAAAAAGATTTCCGGCAAATCCAAAAACGCCCGGGATAGCCAGGCATAAACTGCACAGCAATACGTATATAATAATGACTTTAATTTTTATCGCAGGTTTATTTCTCCTGATTACACCGAGTATAACCATCATAATAATTGCGATTAAAGGCATTAAGATATACCTTAAAAAAATACCTTTTACTGAAGAAATTTCCATTTGTTTCTTTTCGAATTTATACTTTGTTGGTAGTTGTAAATATAATAAAATAATTTAGAGGAATGTAGAGTATCCAAGGCGGCTGGCATTTCTTTCCTCATCCTCAAGGCTGAAAGAATAATCCTCCTTTTCTGTGACAAAATTTTCCTCCACATCCACTGTTACGGGAAGAAAATAGTCATACAATGCCTGGAGTACATTTCTGAAAGGACTTCCCGGAATATACTTCTTCATATCTCCGTAAGGAATTGGGCCAATGTTGACCACCCAGTTTCGTTGCCCGTCCATATGAGGTCCACTTGGAATATAGGTTACCCCCAATCGTGAATTTCCTAATAACATGGAATCATCGTTTTTCTCAATCCCGTCAATAATATTAGGTGAAAAAGTGACTTGTACCGGTACCTGTAGAAATGCAGTCATACATCTTTCAAACCATCTCTTATCTCCTCTGATCTGATGGAAAAACGGTAAAATATGCATAAAGATATAAGCACTCTGCTTGTCCAGCATTTTTATCATAGGCCACAGCTCACTTACCGTGTCCAGTAAAGCATCTGTATTGCTTGTAATGTCAAATTCCGATTCTTTAAGCAAAGCACTGATTTCCGTAAAAAATACTTCCAGTTCAAAAGGACGGAAAAATTTACGGGCATCATCTTCTACCCTTTTCTGCTTTCGGATTTCCCTTACCACAGTATCTACATTCTTTCTTGAAGCCCCAAGAGAAGGTGGATGGAACAGTCCTTCCGGAAGGTAATCGTAAATACCCTCTCTGTAACTCTCTATGGTAAAGACTTCTTCGTCAAATCCTAAATAACTGCTTGAAATACTTTTAATGTCTTTCAGGTAAGCACGGTCGTTTACACCCACCCTTTCTATGAATATATTGCTTACCGCACGGTGGTATTTCAAAAGGTTAACAGCTACAGCTTCAGCCTTAAAGTCTGTCTGCAGCTTATTGTAATGCATATCTACAATATTACTCTCATACATAGTGTTTCCTCTGATTATGACTTGTAAAGATAATATATCTCATAAGTTTGAAAAAGTATTTTAACAACAATTTTATCCTAAAAATAATAATTTATTGACATTAATAGGAATTATTTTCTACAAATTCCGTGAAAATACGGTAAATAGCAAGTTTATTTGCTTTTTCGAATTTAAAATTAACTATTCAGAATCAAGTGTTTAGAATTTGAGATTTAAGGTTCAAGGTTCAAGGTTTAAAGTTCAAGGTTTAAAGTTCAAGGTTTAAAGTTCAAGGTTTAAAGTTTAAAGTTTAAGGTTGTGATAAGGTTTTACTTTTGCTTTTATGTATTATATGAAGAGTTTTATGTCTTTACGCTCCTTACTTTCTATTTTTTCCAAACCTAACATTATTATGTATTTATTTAAATTAAATTTTATTAACATCATCTTATAGAATAAATTCAGGATAATGTATGCTCATTCCGAAAGCGGGCCGTATCTTTGCAGACTGAAAATTGTTATTTAAAATGAAAAGTATTTATTCTAAAATTCTGATTTTAGCATTCATGGCCTCTTCACTTTATTCTTATGCGTGGGGATTAACGGGACACCGAGTGATTGCAGACATTGCACAAAACCACCTTTCCCGCAAAGCAAGAAGAGAGATTAAAAAAATCATGGGAAAAGAGCGTCTGGCGTATTGGGCTAACTGGCCGGATTTTATCAAATCTGATACCACAGGGGCTTGGAAGCAGGCTTCATCATGGCACTATGTAAACATTGATCCGATGGCTGACTTTAAAGCTTTTGAACAAAACCTGAAAGCACAGGCCGGCCCAAGTCTTTATACTCAGGTCAATACCTTGTCCAGCCAGATCAAAGACAAAAACACCTCTGAAAAAGACAGAAAAATTGCTTTAATCTTCCTTATCCACATTATGGGAGATCTTGCTCAGCCCCTACACGTAGGAAGAGCAGAAGATTTAGGCGGAAACAAAATCAATGTTACTTATTTCGGAGAAAAAACCAATTTACACTCTGTTTGGGATGGGAAACTAGTAGATTCTCAAAAATACAGCTACACCGAATATTCTAAGCTTTTAGATATCAAATCTAAAGACGAAGTAGCACAGATTCAATCCGGATCACTGGAAGACTGGTTGTATGATTCTCATAAAATTGCCAACAAAATTTACGCACAGACTCCTAACGATTCCAAGTTATCTTATGACTATCAGTATAAGTTCAATGAAACAATGGAAAGACAGCTTCTATATGGAGGATTAAGACTGGCGAAAGTATTAAATGAGCTTTTTTAGTTACGAATTGCGAGTTTATGGGGTTGATAAACCCAAAATAGCTTAAAATAGTACTCTTAGATATAAAAACGGAACTTCGGTTTCGTTTTTTTTTGTTTAGGGTTTAGGGTTTAGGGTTTAGGGTTTAGGGTTTAGGGTTTAGGGTTTAGGGTTTAGGGTTTAGGGTTTAGGGTTTAGGGTTTAGGGTTTAGGGTTTAGGGTTTAGGGTTTAGGGTTTAGGGTTTAGGGTTTAGGGTTTAGGGTTTAGGGAAATTACAAAATTCTCAAATAAGGTGTGGTCTTTTTGTTATTACTATATATTTTATTTTCAGGCCGGAGCAAACCACAATCAACTGAATACCAGTAATATATATTGTTTTAAAGAAAATTATCATTATTTTAACAGGTTTCTTTTCACAAAAAAATAAAAGTTGTGTAACCTTTTTACCTTTTCATACGTATATATTATAGTAACTCTTTTTTGAGGAAAAAATAAATGAGACAATTAAAAATCACTAAGCAGGTTACCAACAGGGAAACTGCTTCATTAGACAAGTATTTGCAGGAAATTGGTAAAGTGGAACTGATTACTGCGGACGAGGAAGTAGAATTGGCACAAAGAATACGTGCAGGCGACAGAGCCGCACTTGAGAAATTAATCAAAGCCAACCTTCGTTTCGTAGTTTCTGTATCTAAACAATACCAAAATCAAGGTCTTTCTTTACCCGATTTGATCAATGAAGGTAACTTAGGATTAATGAAAGCGGCAAAAAGGTACGATGAAACTAGAGGTTTCAAATTTATCTCTTATGCAGTATGGTGGATCCGTCAATCAATTTTACAGGCATTGGCTGAGCAGTCAAGAATTGTAAGATTACCGTTGAACAAAATTGGTTCTATCAACAAAATCAATAAAGCATACGCTCACCTTGAGCAGGAAAATGAAAGACCACCTTCTCCGGAAGAATTGGCTGAAGTTCTTGACATGAGCGAGGAAGATATCAAAGAATCTATGAAAAACTCCGGAAGACACCTGTCTATGGATGCGCCTTTAGTAGAAGGTGAAGATTCTAATCTTTATGATGTATTACGTTCAGGAGAATCACCAAGTCCTGATAAAGATCTAATGCTTGAATCTCTACAAATTGAGATTGAAAGAGCATTGAATACTTTAACTCCGAGAGAGGCTGATCTGGTAAGATTATACTTCGGACTGAACGGAAAGCACCCAATGACTTTAGAGGAAATTGGTGAAACTTTCGATCTTACAAGAGAGAGAGTTCGTCAGATCAAAGAAAAAGCAATTAAGAGACTAAAACACAATACCAGAAGCAAGATTCTTAAATCTTATCTGGGTAAATAATTTTAGCGTTAAAAATTTTATAGGCGGAGTCTGTTTTCAGGCTCCGTTTTTTTATTGTCATTCATCAGTAAACAAATTATTTGTACGCTATAGTATTATGGATGTAACATTTTTCAAAGTTTGTTCAACTAATTAAAATCATGCTCACTATTCACCTGTGATAAAATTGAAATGATTAATTTTAGTTGCCGTGATATAATGCTGATTATCAAATCAAACAAAACATACTATGAAAAAAATACTGTTCGCCTCTATTCTGGCTTTATCTCTACTTTCCTGCAGTGAAAACAAATCACGGCAAGCTCCTACCGTAGAAAATGCAGTTGATAATGCAGAATCTTCAGTTTCAGGAGCTATTAAAAAAAATACAAGATACTCTTCACGTGAAGGAAACCTTGTTCATGAAATCTATCAGGAGCTGATAAAAAATGATAAAGCTTTACAGGATCTTGATAAAAGAATAGCAGTTATTAATCAGGAAACAGAGGATGCAATGACTGAATATGATGACGTTATTCAAAAATCTGAAACCTATTATAATGATGCAACGACGCTATCAAATTCGGTAAGTGATTCTGTTACCAAGAAACAAATTGAAAAAGAGATAAAAGCAAGCTCTGAAAAATATGATATAAAAACACAAACTATCAGAGACCTCATCACCAAAATAAAAGCTAACAGAAAAACACTTCATGATCAATACGTTGTATTCAAAATCAGAAAAACACTTCCTGAAATTGAAAAGTATCAAAACGCCCATCCTCTGAAAACAGATAGTCTCAATCAATTCATCAATAAGCAGAATGCCTTGCTGGAAGAATTGAAAAAATTAAAATAAACACCATTACCACTCATGAAATATACTACCCAATGGCTTACTGATAAAGCCCGTATCAAGGAACTCGTAGACTTTTTTATTACCCATAAGACAGATTCTTATATTTCCCATGGCGAAATGATGTCCGGCAGAGCTATTGATTCTCATCATTGGAATCCTGATCTTGAAGTAATTCTGACGGAACAGCTCATTACTGATTTTAATTCCGATGGCAGTTCCAAACTGAATATTCTGATTGCTGAAAATGAGAATGGAGAAATTGTGGGAATGATGGTTTTCAATGTAATCAACAGTCCGTTTAAAAAGTATGCGATTCTGGAGGATATGCTTCTGGATCAGTCTGTAAGAGGCCAGTCTCTTGGAAGTAGACTTTTGGAGAAAGCCATTCACGAGTCTAAAAGCTGGAATATCAGTTTTATTTTACTGGAAAGCGGAGTCAACAATCACGGTGCTCACAATTTTTTCAGCAGATATGGTTTCAAAAAAGTATCAGAGAGTTATATTTTAACAATTTAAATCAGATGATGTAAAGAGATATCTGTTTCAATAGACAATTAACTGAGATTCTTCACTACATTCCATTTCTTTCAGAATGACATATCTAAGGTAAATGTCTCAAACAATAGCCATCTTTCACAATGTATGTTTTCAAAAAAATAAACCTTATGAACACCATTTCAATCATCGGAGCAGGAATCGGCGGACTTACCCTCGGAAATGTACTGAAACAGCATCAGTATGATTTTACCATCTACGAATCTGCCCCGGAAATAAAACCTGTAGGCGCCGGAATTATGATGGCCGTCAATGCAATGCAGGTTTTTGACCGTTTGGGTTTAAAAGAAAAAATTGAAAATGCGGGTAATAAAATTCACAGAATTGTTATCGCTGATGAATCTCTGAGAACGATTTCAAAAACAGAAATTTTAGACCTGGAAACTCAGTACAACTCTTGCAATGTTGCTATTCACCGGGCTGAACTTCAGAAAATTCTGGCGGAAAATTTAAATCCCGGTTCTATACATCTGAACCATTCATTACAAAAAATAAGAAAAGAGGAAAACTATATTTTAGATTTTGAAAATGGAAACCAGATTGAAAGTAAAATTGTTTTTGGGGCAGACGGCATAAAATCTCCTATCCGAAACATGATCTTAAAAACCGGAACAATCCGAAACTCAGGCCAAAAATGCTGGCGTGGTCTGGTGGATTTCCACTTACCTGAGAAACACCATCAGGAAGCTTTTGAGGTGTGGGGAAAAGGAAAACGGTTCGGTTTCGTAAAAATTTCTGATAAAAAAGTCTACTGGTACGCCTGTGTCAATGAAAAAAGTTTTGGCAGATATCAGAGAATTGCGGAAATTTTTCATGATTTTGATCCTTTGGTTTTACAACTTATTGAGGCTACGGCCAATGAAAATATTATTTGTAATATCATATCAGACCTCGCTCCTATTCCACAATGGCATACTGAAAACCTCTGCCTGATTGGAGATGCAGCCCACGCAACGACACCTAATATGGGACAGGGTGCCTGCCAGGCGATTGAAGATGCTTATATCATTGGAAAGCTGCTGGAAAAGAATACTGACTTCAATACAATTTTCGGAAAGTTTCAAAATATCAGACGAAAGAAAGTAGATTATATTGTCAATACAAGCCGCAGCATCGGAAAGGTTTCTCAATGGGAAAGAGGAAATTCAATACGAAATTTTCTGATAGGACTGATTCCTGAAAGCATGAATCAAAAAATGGCAAAAAAAATTATAGAACTGGAAATGTAGAGTTTATAATCATAAGAAAAGATAAAATTGTAAAAATTATATTCGATGTATTAATAACAACTAAAAATTAAAAACATGAAAAAAATCTTTTATGTATTGCTCTTACTGATAGGAGTTCATGCTGCACAAGCACAGGAGGTTCCGTTACTGGACAGGGGTTTATTTTTTGGTAACCCTGAAATTGCCGGAGGACAGCTGAGCCCGGATGGAAAATGGATTTCATTTATGAAAGAATATGGCGGTATCATGAATATATGGGTAAAAAAAATTGATGAGCCCTTTGAAAAAGCCCGCCCATTAACAGACAGCAAACGCCCAATGAGTGGCTACTTCTGGACAGAAGACGGAAAATATATTCTATATGTAAAAGATAGTAATGGTGATGAAAACATGAATATTTTTGCAGTAGATCCCATGGCTAAAGCAAAGAATGGAGTTCCGGAATCAAGGAATTTAACTCCGCTTAAGGAAGTAACTGCAAATATTTATCTGGCAAGCAGAAAAGATCCTGACTTGCTGATGATTGGGCTGAATAATCGGGATAAAGCATGGCATGATTTATATTCATTGAAAATTTCTACAGGAGAACTGAAAAAGATTTACGAGAATACAGACCGTATCACAAGCTATAATTTTGACTGGGATGAAAAACTGAGAGTACTGTCGAAAACTGATGATAAAGGAACCACACAGTTCTTTTACAAAGAAGGAGATAAACTTACTCCTATTTACGAAACACTGGTAACGGAAAATGCTTATATCTCAAACTGGAATGAAGATAATTCTAAGTTTTATCTGGTGACCAATAAAGGAGATCTTGACAAGTCTGCATTATTCCTGATGGATCCCAAAACCAAGCAAATCACCAAAGTAGAAAGCGATCCTAAAGATAAAGTAGATTTTGGAGGACTGTTTCTGGACAGAAATACCAGAAAGATGATCTACACCTCTTACACCGGAGATAAAACAGAGTACTACTGGAAAGACAAAACGTGGGAAGAAAATTATAAATTTTTGCAAAGTAAGTTTCCTGGAAGAGAAGTTAATTTTTCAAGCTCTACCAATGATTATTCTAAATCCTTAGTTGCCGTTGGAGGAGCTCAATATGCTTCTGAAGCCTATTTCTTTGATGCAAAGACAAAACAGCTGATTTTCCAGTATACCCCAAGAACAGAATTGAAAAAAGTTGAAAAATACCTGGCTGCCATGACTCCTGTTTCTTATAAAAGCAGTGACGGACTTGAAATTCCGGCATACCTGACCTTACCTGTAGGTTCATCCGGTAAAAATGTACCTGTAGTTGTTCTCGTTCATGGAGGTCCGAAAGGTCCAAGAGATTATTGGGGATACAATTCAACCGTACAGTTTCTAGCCAACAGAGGATATGCTGTACTGCAACCCAACTTCAGAGCGAGTGGCGGATATGGTAAAAAGTTCCAGAATGGCGGAGATCTTCAGTGGGGAAAACTGATGCAGGATGATATCACGTGGGGCGTTAAATACCTTATTGATCAGGGAATTGCAGACAAAAATAAAGTAGTAATTATGGGAGGAAGCTACGGTGGATATGCAACACTGGCCGGTTTAGCATTCACTCCGGATGTATATGCTGCAGGAGTAGATATTGTAGGGCCAAGCAACCTCTTTACTTTATTGGATTCTGTCCCTGCTTACTGGGAAGCCGCCCGTGCCTTCCTTTACGGGATGGTAGGTGATCCTAAAACTGAAGAAGGAAAAAAACGTATGCATGATGCCAGCCCGTTATTCAGTGTAGATAAGATCAACAAGCCATTATTGATTGTTCAGGGAGCTAATGATCCAAGAGTAAAGCAGGCTGAAGCGGATCAGATTGTCATTGCACTACGCGATAAAGGTAAAAAGGTAAATTACATTCTTGCTGATGATGAAGGCCACGGATTCCGTAAGCCGGTTAACAGCATGGCGATGTATGCTGAAACCGAGAAATTCCTTGCTGAAGTAATCGGTGGAAGATATCAGAAAGAGATGCCCGATAATGTGGCAAAACGTCTGAAGGAAATGACGGTGGATATTTCAAAAGTGACCTATACACCAAAAAGCGAAAAAACTGTAGGAACTACTAAATAAAAGTATTTATATTAATTATAGAAAGCCACTTCATTTTATGAGGTGGTTTTGTTTTTAAACAAATAGATTAATCAACACATAATCTTACAACTTATAAGAATAATATTATCTTTCTCAAGATTTTTAATTAATTTAATCACAAAATAAACAACAAAAATACTATTAATTTGAAATAATTTAAATTTAAACAAACAATAATTGTTAATAATATAAAATACCCATAACATTGTTTCCAGATTGCAATCTAAAACATTTTATTATTTATTAAAAATTAAAATTTTAACGATGAAAAAAATTATCTTTATTGTTGCCTTTGGTGCAGCTGGACTTATGAGTGCTAAAAATACTACTGCTAAAAAAGTAATTAAAAAAGCTGAAACTATTGAGAAAAAAGCTGTAAACCATAGTAAAGTTTCTCAAAAGACAAAAGCTATTTTTTATAACTGGATTCAAGTAATATCTCCGTGTGGAGCTGTTTATTATTTAGAAGCTAGTGATTATGATAGCGTGGGTGATTTTACTGATGATGTAATTTACTTTAATGCGCAAAAGTGCGGAACATCTTATCCTCTAGCATAACGAATTATAAATAAGGCGGATAGAAGTAATCCGTCTTAAATTTTAACAAAAAACAAATAGAATGAAATTTATAGTTGTATTATCAGTTACATTTATCAGCTTTATTAAAGGGCAGGATACTAAATTTCCTGATAATTTTACACTTCAAGCTCCTAAGTACCAAGTGAAAATCTATGAAAAAAGTAATCTAAATATTTATTATCAGGTCAAGTTTTCTGATAACATCAATGTTCCTGAAAGCAAGAAGGAAGCACTTTGTATCTTACAATTAGGAAATAGCCATTCTAAATTTAGTGACAATAAGGGTGTCCAACAAGATTCAATATCTGAAAAATTTAGTCATCAGGAAAGAATTGGAGGAAAAGAAATTAACCAACTACTTAAAGTTCGAGAAATATGGTCAAATATTATCTTTAAAAATAAATTAACAGATAGCTTAATTATACAGGATAAAGCCAAAAATAAGTATCAATATAATGAAAAAATACCTTTTTTTACTTGGACTATGAGTGAAGAGAGAAAAAAAATCCTTAATTATGAGTGTAAAAAGGCAACAACACGATATAGAGGTAGAGATTATACGGCTTGGTATACAGATAAAATACCTATTAGTAATGGGCCTTATGTTTTTGGTGGATTGCCTGGTTTAATACTTGAAATTGAAGATAATAAAAAATATTTCCATTTTGAAGCAATTGCAGTTGATCAAAAACCTACTGATATTTATTTACGTAATGATAAAAGCATATTCAAAGTAAGCAGAGATAAATTTAGAATGATTCAGCAATCATATTATGATAATCCTGGATTTTTTCATGGTAAAGTTTATAATGGTGATGGTAGCCAAATGCCAATAAAATCTAATCCTCTCCCTTATAACCCTATTGAATTAGAGTAAATAAAGAATCAATCTGTAAGATCAAAATATTAATGTACTTAAATTTAAAAAGCAACTCTGAATAAACAAACCATCTCACTTTCACGAGATGGCTTTTGTTTTTAAGTTCTTATTTTTCCTTTTCAGCCTGCGTCAGCTCTATCCAATGAACTATTTCTTCTATCTGTTTTTCGGAAAGTTTCGCTTCCGGATGAAGATAAGTATAAGAAGTAAGCGGCATTTTCTTCTGCTGTATTTGATTCACAATAGATTCTAATTTATTCGTCTGTTTACGACGGCTGTAACTCCCCCATTCATTAAAATTCAATTCTTCTTTTCCTTTTTTAATATGTTTTTCAAGATAATAACTTAAAGGCTGTATATAAGAATAAAATGGATAATGAGTAGAATTGCTGTGACAGTCATAGCAGGAATTTCTAAGAACAGACTGCACATTCGCAGGAAGTTTGTAAACCTTTGAGATATCTGTAGAAGGAACCTGCCCGTAATCAATATTACGGGCAGGCTGAATAATCTGAATAAGTAAAAAAATTAGAACAAACCCTAGCAATATGTTTTTCATGTGTCGGTTCATCACTTTTTACTATTTTAAAATACTTTTTTTATAGATCCGCAGTTAATCATTTTCTGTCCTTCATATGGATTGATAATCTCTTTCGATTCACTGATCCAGGTTCCGCCTTTTCCATTATTGTACATTGGACAGAAGTCCTGGTATAATTTTAGTCCGCCAGTTCCCTTCTCTTTTATTAAATCGGTAATATCATTACTCAGGGATAGCAAATGTTCTCTCTGATGAGCTATATCATCAGATTTTTCTCCGATATGCTCTGCATTTTCTGCTGCACTTTCTACAATATCATGCAACTCAGAATTGCTTTTTGCATCGGTTTTACTGATATCTATTTTCTTTAATATAGAAAACAGACTTTTAGCCGCATCGGAAGCTTTTTTAGAATCATCCTGAGCCAGGGCATTTTTTAGAGGAAGGTAACCTTTGATAATTTGCTGAATCGGAAAAGCGGAAAGCTCGCCGGTTTCTTTTTTACTTTCTTCCGGGCTTTCTTTTACCTCCTGATTTGAGATTTCTGCAGGTTCAGTTTTGCCCGTCGTTTTAATTTCCGGTTCCGCTTTCTTCTCAGATATTTTACTGTCGGGTTTATTACAAGAGTATAGTGTAGCTCCCACAAAAAGTACGGTTATTATATTTTTCATTGTTTCTTAAATAATATGGTTAAAAAAATTAATACGTTAAAGTAACACCTGCACCCCAGCCCATTTCATTATCATAGTTTCCGGAAACGGATAACCATTTTTGAAGAATATACCTCATTCCTGTTGAGAATTCACCGTCAGAATTGACGCTGAAGTTTCCTCTCAGTCTTCTTGAAAGTGGAATATCCTCACGGCTCAGTTCTAACAGTACTTTTCCGTTTTGATCCACACTTGCATCAGCTGTAATCAACATCGGAAGTACATATTGCATACCTACCATGAATGCAAATTTGTTTTTAGAAGCTTTCTGCTGTCCAAACCATGTTTTTTTACCATGAAAATCCATACCCATATCTTCTGCCATCTGCCTTTCCATGATCTCGTGATTTTTTTGAACCCTGACTCCTGCATAAGGAAGCGCCCATTGGAATTTTCCTAAGAAGCGTCCTACTTTTGCACTTCCTTCAAAATGATCAAAATTCCAGTTGGAGTGAAACTCATTCAGGTTAGCCCATCTCGGCCCGAACATCGTCATCGTTTCTGCATGGATCTTATTGCTTGCTACATCCAGCATCGCCATAGAACTGGTCATTTTATTATCCTGTATAAAGTTCTTCCAGGCTAATTTTCTGTTCGGAAGCTGTGGATTGGGTTTAGAGTTTTCATAACTGAAGATTCTTCCCATTCCTGCCATCATATGGTATAAGATATGGCAGTGGAAAAACCAGTCACCATCCTGATTGGCAGCGAATTCTATCGTTACGGTTTCCATTGGCATGATATCTACCACATTTTTCAATGGAGAATATTCCCCTTTTGAATTGATCAATCTGAAATCATGACCGTGAAGGTGCATCGGGTGGCGCATCATAGAATTATTATATAGTTTAATTCTGACAATCTCTCCTTTTTTGATCAGGATTTTATCTGTTTCCGTTACGGTTTTATTATCCAGCGTCCACAGATAATGGTTCATATTCCCCTCAAGCGTAAATTTCATTTCACGGATGCTGTCTGTAGGAAGAATGGTTTTTTCAGGAGATTTTAAAATATTGTAAGACAATCTTTTAATGGTTTTCTCTACTCCCATATCCATTCCTGAATGTTGAGAATGATCCTCTTTCTTATCTTTTTTCGTCTTCACTCCCATCATCTCATTGATATGCTTTGCTGTAGTTTTTCTTTGATTTTCAGATAATTCCGGGTACATTACTTCGTTCATATCCATCATCTGGTTTCCCATCGTCATGGTCATAGGCTTCATATTTCCGCTCATTTCCATCATACCGTTCATCATTTTCATTCCTTCAAAAAGCATCAGCCTTGGAAGATTGGGAGCTTCTACCTTCTCACCTGAACCCAGCCAAAGGGAAGCATGTCCTATTCTGTCTTCTGAAGTCGCTCTGAATTCAAAACTTTTATTCTCCGGAATCGTGACTTCAATATCATAGGTTTCTGAAACCCCAACAATCAAACGGTCAACTTCTGTCGGAACTACATCATTTCCATCATTTCCGACTACTTTTATCTTTCCGCCTCCGTAATTCAGCCAGAAATAGGTAGATGAACCTCCGTTGGCCACTCTTAATCTTACTTTGTCTCCAGGCTTTAGATTGGAATAATCTGAACTTGGAGTTCCATTGATCAGGAATTTATCATAATAGACATCACTCACATCCATCGCCTCCATTCTTTTCCATTCATTCAATGCTTTTGTCCCTAAATTTCCGGACTTAATGGCTTCCCAGTAACTCTGTACTGCATTTTTCTTTACAGCATACCAATCTGTATTGGCCATGTGAAGCCTTCTTGCAATCTGCATCGGATCATCATCACTCCAATCTCCCAGCAATACCGGAATCTCTGCATTATATTCTGTTTTGGGTTCACCTTCTCTTTTTTTGAAAACCAAAATTCCATTCATTCCTATCTGCTCCTGAAGTGCTTCGTGGGAATGATACCAATATGTCCCATTTTGGGAAACTCTGAATTTATATAAGTGGGTTTCTCCAGGCGTTACAGGTTTTGTCGTAAGGTATGGAACTCCGTCATGTTCATTCGGAAGAATTACTCCATGCCAGTGCAATCCGGTATTTTCCTTAAGCATATTGTGCAGGTAAATTTCGGCAGTATCTCCTTCAGTGAAATATAAAGTAGGAGCCTGAAGTTTCCCGTTGATCGCAATTGCTCTCCTGTTTTTTCCGGTGAAATTGACAATGGTGTCTTTTACATACAGATCATAACGAACCGTTTTCCCACCGAAAGTAATTCTTCCGTTTTCGGAGTTACGTTTTAAAACAGATTTTTCTTCTTTGGGACTTTCAGTCTGCGAATGGGAATGATCTTCTTTCTCTATCAGATCCATCCCGCATTTAGGACATTTTCCCGGTTTATCCGAAACTACTTCAGGATGCATCGGGCATGTATAAGTAGTTTCAGCTTTAGCTGATGATACAACTTTTTTTTCTGGCTGAACAGAAGGCTTTATTACTTTTGTTTGCTCAACCTTAGTTGTTTCTTTTGCTTTATTTGCCTTATTTATTTTTATTTCTGCAGGTTTTGCCTTGGTTTCTGTTTTAGCTGCAGGTCTCGCTTCCGGCTTTACAACGGCTGCCTTTTTAACCAGAGTCATTCCGCATTTCGGGCAGTCCCCAGGTTTTGAGGACACCACTTCAGCGTGCATCGGACAGGTATAATACGTTTTTGTATTTTGTGCGAAAGTAAAAACAGAGAATAACAGCACCAGAAACATTATCAGTTTTTTCATAATATTTCAAAGTTTTTAGAAGTTGTAAAACTTAAAGTCAATTATAACTTAAGCTATACAACTTATTATTTTAAAGAATAATAGACTAATTATTTAATCTCTGACTTTACGCTTCCGCATGAAAGCATAGACTTTCCGTAGTATGGGTTAGCAATCTGTTTTTCATCGCTCAACCAGCTGCCATCTGCCATTGGGCAATATTGTACATAAACTGGATTTTCAGAAAGTTTGAACTCCTTGGTTAAAGCGATCATATTGTCTGAAAGGTTGAGGAAAGTTTCTCTTTGGGCAGTAACATTTCTTGCTTCGGAAATAACAGAAGCATCTTTTCTAAGAACATTAAGATTCCCTTCCGAAACCATTTTATAGTCAATGGTGGAAGCTGTTTTAATGAATTCTGTTGCAGCTTTTGAAGTTTTGTCAGCATCATCTGAAGCGAGTGCTGATTTGATTGCGATATAGTTCTGATACAGCTTAGAAACCTGAGCATCCTTTTTAGATTGTGCTGATAGTGAGATAACTGAGAATATAGATAAGGCTGCTGTGATGATATATTTTTTCATTGTTTTAAATTTTAGAATTAATTTTTAATAAAGAATAATGGTAACGCATCAGGAATATGCGTCAGGACATGTCGCCTGTAACTGTACATGGTAATGATACAGAAAACGACAGACGGATTCTAAATTCTAAAATTACAATGATTGATGTAGATTGGGACCGGCTGGTATTCAGGCGGTGCATTGATCTGGATTTGAGTGAATTTGGTTGCTGAAAAAGACTTATCAATAACAGCAAACTGATGTTCCACAGGAATTTCTGAAATATGGCCTAAAAAATCAATTTTAAGCAAATCTGATTTCTGGGAATCATCTACTTTTACTACTTTGATCTCTGTTTTGCAGCATCCTTTTTTGTCTTTAACACCGCATTTAGCACAGATACCATCTGTTTTCTGGCTTACAGAAACAAATTCCTTCATGCAATAATGAATGCTAAAAGCTGCTCCGGAAGAAAACCCGAAGTAGAAAATAGAAAACAATATGGCAAGAATCTTTTTCATTGATAGGACAAAGATAAAAATATCTCTGATACCTTTGTTATAAAATTTGGTAATGTTGTTATAAAATTCGGGTAAATAAAAAAGCTTCCGAAAATTTCCGAAAGCTTTTATTGTATTTTTTGATTTCAATTCTATAGCTTGAATTCCAGTTTCACATTAAAGAAACGTCCTGTAAGACGTACCGGAACAGGATACATATAATTACTGTTATAATCAGTGATCCATTGGTTCGCTACCGTGTTGTTGATGTTGAATGCGTTGAAAACCTGAACTCCTAATGTCAGCTCCTCAAAATTACCCCAGAATCCTGATCTCTTATTTTTTTCTTTCGGATCAATGAATACTTTTGTCAGTCCCAAATCTACTCTTTTATAAGAAGGAAGCGTCTGCTGATAATTATAAGCTGCATTAAAATCCGGCTGCCCGTTACTGTTGAATAGCACAGGAGCGCCTGTCGGCAATCCCATAGCATAGACCAAAGTAAGATTCACGCGCATAGACGGAAAGCTTGGCATATAATCCTGGTAGAACATAGCAAATCTCAATCTCTGATCTGTAGGTCTCGGAATATCTCCCCTTCCATCGATATTCTCATACACTCTTGCATAACTCGCAGATAACCATGAATCTACACCTGGCACAAATTCTCCGAATAATCTTGTATCAATACCGTAGGCATATCCTTTGGAATTATTCTGCCCTGAATAACGAATCCTTACATTATCCATATAATATGGAATCAGGTTATCCATTTTCTTATAATAAAGTTCCGTAGTCAGCTTAAAGGGTCTGTCATACATCTGGAACTCATAATCGTTGGCAAGAATCACCTGGATAGAACGCTGCGATTTTATATTAGAGTTAAAATTACCGTCTAAATCTTTAATCTCTTTATAGAAAGGAGACTGATAATAGATTCCCCCTGAAATTTTGAATAACATATCGCTGTCCCAATCCGGTTTAATGGCGAACTGAGCTCTTGGAGAGAATATTGTTTCTTTATTAAAACTCCAGTTGGCTACACGCACTCCCGCATTCACGAATACTTTACTGGCTCCCCAGTAGAACTTTTGTGAATACTGTGCATAGGCAGAAAGCCTTGTAGGTTCAATATTATTTTGTCCGGCAATATAGTAAGCAAGTTTAAGATCTCCAGTAGTTCCGGTTCTCGGATCAATCACTTCCGGCCTCGGGATGCTGTATCCTGCAGAATCTACCAATTTCCATTCATTGGTAAGATCTTTCAGATTTTCTTTTTCATATTTAAATCCAAACTCAAAATCAGTATTTACATTAGGAGAAAATTTCGCTCTGAACTGTGTTCCGTATGTTCTTACAAATAAATCATTTCTTGCATGCTCAATCTGACCTCCAACATCAAAAGATGTCACAGGCTGCTGTGTCACAGGATCAAAGGTCTGAAGCTCATACGCAGACTGTATTGTATAATATTCTCTTTCTCTGTTCTGATAGGCAAAGGCATCCAATGTAAGCTTCCATTTATCTGTTGGCTTATAGTTCATGGAAAATGTACCCATCATATTTTTATACTGGTCATTTTCTTTACCTCCATAGCCTATATTCACCGTAATAGGCTGCTGAAGACTTCCGAACGTAACACTTTTTGCTCTTGGAATCATCTCATAATCATTCTTGGAATAATATCCGATGAATGACATCGTGAATTTATCACTCACGTGATAATTCAGATAAGACTGGAAATCCCAATACGTTGGATTAAAATCCGTATCTTCTTTTAAGGTGTTAAGAACAAGATTGGTATTTCTGTATCTACCGGAAAATAGGGCTGTAAATTTTTTATTTTTGGAAGCCAGACCTGTTGTTAATCTACCTCCAATTAAACTGGCCTCTCCCGAAAGTTCAAATTTTTCAGGTTCACGGTAATAAATATTTAAAGCAGAAGACATTTTATCACCATACTTGGCTTCAAATCCACCTGCAGAAAAATTCACTGCAGAAACCATATCCGGATTGATAATACTCATTCCCTCCTGTTGAGAATTTCTGATCAGGAAAGGTCTGTAGATCTCAATATCATTAATGTAGATAAGGTTTTCGTCATAGTTTCCACCACGAACCATATATTGTGAAGACAGCTCGGTATTGGAGTTTACGGAAGGTAGTGTTTTAAGCAATCCTTCAATTCCTCCATTAATAGAAGCTACTGATTTCGCTTCTTTCGCTGAAATTCTTACGTTGGTAAGGTCATTGGTTCTTCCTGTTGCTTTTTTCTGGAAGACAACTTCCTCTATATCGGTTACTCTAGTGGTCGCTGTATCCTTTTTTCTTTGTTGGGAGAAAATCAGAAACGGGACCATAAGGCTTAGCGGTAAAACTAGTTTTTTCAAAAGAAATGTTTTAGAATTTCTAAAATTAATGTTTTTTTAACAATTACAAAATCGATTCTCTAATTCTTGTCAATTTTTGTAACAAATCTTCTAATAAATCTAATCTTAACATGTTGGCACCATCAGATAAAGCCGTTTCCGGTGTAGGGTGTGTTTCTATGAAAATTCCGTCTGCACCTACTGCAATTCCTGCTTTGGCAACGGTTTCAATAAGATCCGGTCTTCCACCTGTAACCCCTGAGTTCTGATTAGGCTGCTGCAGAGAGTGGGTAACATCTAAAATTACAGGAGCATATTCTCTCATCGTAGGAATTCCTCTGTAATCCACGATAAGGTCTGTATATCCGAAAGAATTCCCTCTTTCAATAATGGCTACCTTCTGGTTATCAGAATCAGTCACTTTCTGAACAGCAAACTTCATGGCTTCCGGTGAAAGGAACTGTCCTTTTTTCAGGGTAACACATTTTCCTGTTTTTGCTGCTGCGATTAATAAATCAGTTTGACGTACAAGGAATGCTGGAATCTGCAGAACATCTACATATTGTGCTGCCAGCGCTGCATGTTCATTTTCATGAATGTCTGTTGTTGTAGGAATATTGAACGTCTCTCCTACTTTTTTAAGGATTTCAAGAGATTTCTCTTCACCAATAGTTGTGAAAGAATCTACACGGCTTCTGTTTGCTTTTTTGAAACTTCCTTTGAAAATATAAGGAATATTATATTTATCTGTGATATTGATTACTTTTTCAGCAATTCTTAATGCCATATCTTCCCCTTCAATAATACAAGGTCCGGCAATAAGGAAAAAGTTCTTTGAATCTTTGTGCGAAATATTATCTAAATACTGAATCATTTTGTTGTAATTAAAAAGTTCAGTAAAAATACTGAGAAAGTTTCACAAATGGAAATTATTTGTAGGGTTTAGGGTTTAGGGTTTAGGGTTTAGGGTTTAGGGTTTAGGGTTTAGGGTTTAGGGTTTAGGGTTTAGGGTTTAGGGTTTAGGGTTTAGGGTTTAGGGTTTAGGGTTTAGGGTTTAGGGTTTAGGGTTTAGGGTTTAGGGTTTAGGGTTTAGGGTTTAGGGTTTAGGGTTTAGGGTTTAGGGTTTAGGGTTTAGGGTTTAGGGTTTAGGGAAAGTTAAGATGGAAAACTTGAATACAATGTTTTCTTTAATGAATTGTTCATTAAATTTTTACTATAGAATAGATTCCTACGGAATCACAACCATGCATTTTATTCATTCCTTATAAAAAAGTCTGTGCAAATCTGTGCAATCTGTGGGCTAACCTATTACATTTAATCCATAAGAATTCAATAGGAACGGGCTTTAGCCCGTTTAATAAAAATAAAATACTCAATTGGCTTTAGCCAAAACCTAAAATAAGCAGAAAATATTTTAATTCATCTTTTTCAAAACCTTCTCAAACGTATTCACATTCCTGCTGGTAAACTGATCTTTAAGACTTTTTTTACCCAGTACTTTTCCAAAGGTAGAATCTAAGGTATTGCCCTTCGGCACCTGCCAGTAAAATATATCATTGATAATCTCTGCCTTTTCATTTTCTGCCTGTGCAGCTTTCTGAAACTCCTCCATCAGAACTTTTTCCACCCCTGGAATTCCTACAAAACCATAAATATGAAGTTCATCATTCTTTTCAAAAGGAATACTGTTCCAGAACACCTCAGTTTCTTCCTGAGATTTTACAAACAAAAAGGCTTCATAAGAAAAATGTTCTGACATTGCCTTTTCCAGAATCACTTTTAAATCCTGAGTCTTTTTATCGGAAGAAAATACAATATTTCCGGAAGCCAGTATTGAACTCACGTCTTTCATTCCGGCATCTTTAAAAACCTGGCAGACATCAGCCATTTTCATATTGGTTCCTTTTACGTTGACGCCGCGGAGAAAAGCACAGTATTTCATTTTTTTCAGGGATTAGGTTTTAGGTAATAGGTTGTCAGTTTGAGAGTTTGAGAGTTTGAGAGTTTGAGAGTTTGAGAGTGAAAAAGTTATAAGAACTTCTTATTTTTTTATCTTTAAATGCTTAAATTTTTCAATCTTTTAATCAATTCTAATGTACAAATTATAGTCTGTTCCTGAAGGTTTCAGGTGGTAAATTTTTTCTAAAATCTTATTGTCACTTTTCAGATGATCTTTCACTCTGAATTCTTTCAAAAGCCTATAATGGGTTTTATAATATTCTGAATTTGCCGTATTTCCTTCGTACAGATTCTGGTAAGAAAGAAGATATTTAGGCTTTCTTGTCTTTACGGTATTGATCCAGTAATTTACTTTGTCCTTTTTAATCTCTTCCTGAATTTGCTTATCTACCAATCCAACCTCATCAATCGTTTTTAATCCTGAAAAATAAGGAACATAACCAGCTGGTTCAAGCAAGATCCATTGATTTTTATCTTTTTCATATTGATGTAAAAATGTACCAATTGTTCTGCGGTAGTTCCATTCCCCGTTTCCTGTTGCAATACAGTGAACAGTCTGGAAAACAAGCATTGGGAAAATATAAAATATAATCAGTAATGACAGCCATAGATTTCTCTTTTCTTTCTGTTCCAATACAAAAATAAGAATAGGAACAAAAAGCAAAAGCTGTGGCACCCAGTAATACCAGTCGAACAAGCTTTTCTGAGAAATAAAGATCATTTGTTTTGCCCATCCGAAAAGAAAAATAATCCACAAAAAGTAGTTTCGCTTCTCTCGTTGTCTGATGAGATAAATAAAGCAAAGCAGTTCAAAAATCAAGACTACAATGGTGAGAGGATTAAAATCTCCCGGAACTTTCAGCATTCCCCAGAAGTTTCCGAAGCTTTTGAAAAAATATCCGATATGCTGCTGGATCGTAAAGTTCTCGCTATAAAGAAGTTTTTTTGCTGTAATGGTATTATTAACCAGTTCGCCAAAGTAAAACCAGTTGAAAGCAACCGTAGCTAAGACTCCAAGAGCTCCCCCAAAAATATAATTCCAACTGATCTTTTTATTCCAGAACAGATCTACAAGAAAGACAATTCCCAGGAATATTACCGTATCAATTCTTGTAAACATGATTAAAACGGGAAGAAGTGTCAGTACCCATTTTTTTCCTTTATGGAAACCATAATACAACAATGCCATCTCGAGGAAAAACAGAATTCCGTACTCCATTCCGAGAATTGAAATCTTAATAGATGGCGGCAAAATACCGATCAGAAATATAAAGATAGCTTTATGCCAGGGATTTTTAAGAACCAGATGAGAAAGCAATAAAGTTCCTATCGTAAACAGGATGGAATTGAAAATCAAAAGAGGTTCAATAAAGTTTTCTTTTCCAAAAACAAGGTTGAAAATATAAGATACAAAGACATACAGATGGGTTGTAGAAGCAGAAATCTTAGTATCTCCGTTGAAGCCGATTACTCCATAGTCCAACAGGTTCTGGGCAACCCTCCAGGTAATAAATGCATCTTCCTGAATATAGTGCGTTAATAAAAAAAGAAGTTTAAAAAGAACCGTAGCTATTACGGCATAGATTGGGAATTTGCTATTTTGTGTTTCGGACATTATGTATTTTTACTTTCACAAATATAACCTTAAAATTCAGGATTCCCAATAATAAAAAAACGGAACCGAAGTTCCGTTTTAAAGTATTTTATTTTGTTGCTTTGATAATCGCAGTGGTAATTTGATTTTCCTTTTCTTTTGAATAAGTGGAATCATAAGGCTCCATGACATCAAATAAGTACTGGTAGAATGGCGTGATCTGCTGAACATTTTCAGACTCTTTCATCGCCTTATCTCTGCCCATTTCCTGAAGATCTTTGATAAATACATTGAACTTCTTATCAATCGGCTCTATGGATTTTACCAGATAAGCATACGCTTTTTCTTTCTGTCCGATCTTAGTATAAGCATCTGTTACTGCTGAAACAACAAGAGAATATTCCATAGGTTTTGTTCTCATTTGTCTTCTCAGGTAGCTTTGGTCTGCTTTGGAAAGGCTTAAATAATAATCATACTCTTCAAAGATTCCTTTTTTAAGTACTTCAGCAATCTGAAGACCTTTCTGCTCCTGGCCTGCAATAATGTATCCCGATACAATTGAACTTAACGAACGAGGATCATTATATTTCTCTGCAGGAATTTCTTTTGCCGCAAGATCCAGAATTTCTATTGCTTTAGCTTTCTGTCCGCTTAATGCAAGTGCGGAAGCCGCTCTGCTTGCTGACATTCTGTAGCTGATGATATTGGAAGTAGCCGTTTCATCAAAATGGGCATTTAAGTTTTTGAAGTTCCCCCATCTGAAGCTTTTCACTACATTATAAAGAGAATTAGCATCTACTCTTCCCATATCACCATCTGCCGTTGGAGGCGTTTGGATAGGGATTAACCTGTAACTGAATCCGTCAAACTGAAGGTAATCGTTCAGATAGAAAATATTTTCGCTGTCATAAATACCTCCTGATGAGAAGTTGATTGGACGCTTCCAGTCGAAGTTCGCCAAAAGATCCATCAGGATAAGGTTGTTCTTATAAAGCGTGTTTCCTTTGTAAGTAATCATAATCTGATTGGCTACGTTTGGAAGATCTTCTTTATTGATGATGCCTGCTTTTAGAGCATTTTCTTTATTGACAGGAAGAATAAATTTGTTTACCGGAAGGATATTATATTTTTCAAATTTCTCTTCCCCGAAGTACATTTTTAATAATTCGTCTTTTTCAGGAGATTTGAATTTAATGAATTCAATCGCTTGTTTCAATGTTAAAGAATCCTGAGTAAGATATTTTCTGAAAGACTGGAATTCTGTTTCCGGAGCTCCCTGTTCTTTCAACATAGAGAAAACACCTTCCCAATCTTCCTTCTTCATCATATAGATCTGGTCATTTACTCCATCTCTGTAATCATCGTGTGTCAACTCGCTAGGAATACCCATAGCGTTGTAAGTTCTTCTTTTTACCTGATCCAGATTCCATGGTGTTGAAGCAAGGGTAAAGTTTACCACCTTCACATCGTCTCTGAACTGCTCTGTTTCCTGAATAGCCCAAACCGGATAAGTATCATTATCGCCGTACACGAAAAGGATATCGTTTTTCGGTAATGATTTTAAAACGGAATATGCATAATCATAAGCCGTATATCTGTTGCTTCTGTCATGAACATTGTAGTTCTGGAAGCCCATCATGAAAGGAACACCTAATAAAACCACTCCTAAAGCGATGTTCGCCCCGTTTGATTTTATTTTAGACTGTAAGAACCATAAGATTGCTCCGGCTCCCAAACCAATCCAGATGGCAAATGCATAGAATGAACCTACCATTGCATAATCTCTTTCTCTCGGTTCAAAAGGTTTTACCCCTGTATAGAAAACAATTCCTACACTTGTTAAAATAAATAAAGATAATAGGGCATAGAATCTTCCGAAGTCTCTGTTTAACTGGAAAAAGAATCCAATCAAACCTAGGATTAACGGAAGGAAGAAGAATTTCACTGTACTTTCATTCTTGAATTTAGCAGGCATTTTATCCTGATTTCCAACTACAGCATTATCGATGAAAGGAATTCCGGAAATCCAGTTTCCTTTTGTGCTCTCCATATTTCCTTCAAGATCATTCTGTCTTCCTACGAAGTTCCACATCAGATATCTTACAAAGTAGTATCCGTTCTGGAAAGTAATAAAGTAATCCATATTCTGAAGTAATGAAGGCTTCTGAACATTGATTAAGTTATAAGGTTTTACTTTCAGATAATCTGAAGCAGTGATGGATTTATCTTCATATTTTGCTCTCAGCTCATCAAAGATCTGCTTAGCCTGTGGATTGTCTGCCACATCTTCGTTAGCATAATTGAAGGTAAAATCAGGAGCCCCATACATAGAAATATAGTTCGCCATTACATCCTTATCCTCATTAAACATTCTTGGCATTAAGCTTACCTGAGACTTGTTGAATACATAGTTGAAGCGGTCTCCGGTTTTTCTGTACGTTCCGGTTTTTTCATCTTTTTCGTAGATCTCTCCGGTTTTTTGTGTTTTAAAACTTCCGTCTTCATTCTTCTCAATTCCGTTAGCATCAAGGAATGCCGTGTAGTTTTGCCCGTAGATTGTAGGCCAGTCACCATACTGCTCTCTGTTATAATAATCCAGCATACCAATAGCCGTATCCGGATCATTAAGGTTCATTGGTGGATTTGCATTGGCTCTGATAGGAATAACCATCCAGCAAGAGAATCCGATCATCATGAAAACGACAGATAATGCAGCGGTCTGATAAATGTTTCTTTTGGCTTTTCTTGCATACTTAATTAAGAAATAGCAGATGGCTACCATCAGCACAAAAGCTACAATCGTTCCGGAGTGGAAAGGAAGTCCAAGACCATTCACGAAGAAAATTTCAAGTCTTCCGAACATGGTCATAATTAAAGGGAAGATAATTTTGAAAACAATAATCAAAATCCCCAGTGTAATAAGGTTTGCCCAGATAAAGTTTTTCCAGGTAAATTTGTAATTTCTTGCATAGTAAACCAAACACACTGCAGGAATCGCCAGCATACACATCATATGCACTCCCACAGAAAGTCCTAAAACAAAGAAAATAAGAATAATCCATCTTTCACTGTCTCCCGCTTTATACTCATTCTCCCATTTGGTAATCAACCAGACCAAAAGCGCGATAAACATTGAAGCCATAGAGTAAACCTCTCCTTCTACTGCCGAAAACCAGAATGTATCTGAGAACGTAAAGCAAAGTGCTCCTATTGCTCCGGCAAATAAAATAGAGATTTCCTGATGTTTTGTAATTTCTTCAAAATCTTTGTTTAGAAGTCTTCTCACAAAGTGTGTGATCGTCCAGAACAAAAATAAAATAGTCAGCGCACTGAACAATGCAGACATCGCGTTGATCACGATAGAATAGTTTTCGCCTTTCCCTAATGCAAAAATGGCTGCCACGGCACCCACTATCTGGAATAAAGCAGCTCCGGGAGCATGCGTTACTTCAAGTTTTACTGCAGAAGAAATGTACTCGCCACAATCCCAAAAACTGAAATTGGGTTCTATGGTGGACAAGTACGTGAAAAAAGCAATAACGAAAACCACCCATCCTGAAACGGTGTTCCATTGCCTAAAAGTCCAATTTTTCATAGTATTAAATCAATTATGCGAAAATAAGGCTTTTATCTTATTTTATGCGGGTTTTAACAAAATTTAAAAAATTTGGCGTAGTATTTGCGATTATACTGCTGTCAAAACTGAAAATACTAAAATTTTTTTTTACAAACTATGCCCTAGAAATCAAACAAAAGTTTAGTAATTATTTATTTTTTTGTATTTTTGCAGTCAGATTTTTATTGAAAATAACAAATAATGAGTAATGTTTACGATAATATTCTTGGCCTGATAGGACACACTCCGATGGTGAAGCTAAATACTGTTACAAAAGATATTCCAGCAACCGTTTACGCCAAGTTAGAATCATATAATCCTGGACATTCCACTAAAGACCGAATTGCACTTCATATTATAGAGAACGCAGAAAAGAAAGGCCTTTTAAAAGAAGATTCTGTAGTTGTAGAAACTACTTCCGGTAATACGGGGTTTTCTATTGCGATGGTATGTATCATTAAGGGATATAAATGTATTCTTGCAGTAAGTGATAAAACAAAACCGGAAAAAATTGCTTATCTGAAAGCGTTGGGTGCTGTGGTGTATATATGCCCGGCCAATGTACCGGCTGATGATCCGAGATCATACTATGAAGTAGCTAAAAGAATCGCTCAGGAAACTCCTAATTCTATTTACATCAATCAATATTTTAACGAGCTTAATATTGATGCACACTATCAGACTACAGGTCCTGAGATCTGGGAACAGACGAAAGGTAAGATCACTCACCTTTTTGCCTGCACCGGAACAGGGGGTACGCTGTCTGGTTCTGCCAAGTTTTTAAAAGAAAAGAACCCCGATATCAAAATCATCGGTGTAGATGCAGATGGTTCTATCCTTAAAAGCTATCACGAAACAGGAGAAATACACAAAGAAGATGTACATCCTTATCAGATTGAAGGAATGGGTAAAAACCTGATCCCTTCTGCCCTGCTTTTTGACAAGGTGGATGAGTTTGTAAGGGTAAATGATGAAATGTCCGCGTACAGAACCCGCGAAATTGCTTTGAAAGAAGCTATTATGGGCGGCTATACTACCGGAGCTGTAACACAGGGATTAATGCAGTATGCCCAGTCTCATGAGCTTACAGAAAATGACGTGGTTGTTTTAATATATCCTGACCATGGCTCCCGATACATCACTAAAGTATACAGTGATAAATGGATGGCCGAACAGGGATTTGTCAACAACTGTGTTCACAACTATGACGAAGTTTTCAAAACTGAGTTTATCAAATAAGAACGAATAAAATCACGATACAAATAAAGCCTTTTGCGTATTCTGACAAAAAAGGCTTTTTTACTTAAAAATTACGATACAATGTTGGATATTTTTGAAAGAATAAAAGAAAATCCAGGACCACTTGGACAATTTGCAGATTATGGTGAAGGCTATTTTATTTTCCCAAGATTAGAGGGACCCATCGGCCCTAGAATGCAGTTTCAGGGTAGAGAAGTAATTTTCTGGAGTGCTAATGACTATTTAGGGCTGTGTAATCATCCTGAAGTTATTGAAGCAGATGCAAAAGCGGCTGCAGAATACGGAATGTTCTATCCAATGGGAGCAAGAGCAATGTCTGGAGAAACAGATCAGCACCTTCAGCTGGAAAGAGAATTGGCAGACTTCGTACAAAAAGAATCAGCATACTTATTGAATTTCGGTTACCAGGGAATGGTTTCTACCATTGATGCTTTGGTAAGCAGAAATGATGTTATTGTTTATGATATGGATTCTCATGCCTGCATCGTGGATGGAGTAAGACTTCATGCCGGTAAAAGATTTACCTACAAGCATAACGATATGGAAAGTCTTGAGAAAAACCTTCAGAGAGCAACTAAGGTAGCTGAAGAAACTGGAGGAGGTATTCTTGTGATTACGGAAGGAGTTTTCGGAATGAGAGGTCAGCAGGGGAAAATTAAAGAAATTTGTGATCTTAAATCAAAATACCAGTTCAGATTATTGGTAGATGATGCTCATGGTTTCGGGACACTTGGTAAAACAGGTGCCGGTGTAGGTGAAGAGCAGGATTGTAACGATCAGATTGATGTATATTTCTCTACTTTTGCTAAATCAATGGCAGGTTTCGGAGCATTCCTTGCGGGTGACAAAGAAATCATCAGATATCTGAAATTCAACCTGAGATCACAAATCTTCGCAAAATCTCTTACAATGCCAATGGTAATCGGAGGATTGAAAAGACTGGAGCTATTGAGAACAAGACCTGAGATCAAAGCTAAACTTTGGGAGAATGTTTACAAACTTCAAAACGGACTTAAAGAAAGAGGATTCAACATTGGAGATACAAATACTTGTGTAACTCCGGTAATGATGCAGGGAACTCCGGTAGAGGCTACTCTATTGGTAAAAGATTTAAGAGAGAATTACGGTATTTTCACTTCTGTAGTGGTATATCCGGTCATTCCGAAGGGGATGATTCTTTTAAGACTGATTCCTACCGCTTCCCATACGGATTCAGAGATCAACGAAACTCTGGCAGCGTTTGAAGCAATTCATGACAAATTAGTAGGTGGCTACTACAAAGAGCAGGAACAAAAATTACTGCAGGAACAAGGATTAAGTTTTAAACCAATTTAATCTTAAAAATAAAAAAAGCCACTGATTGATTCAGTGGCTTTTTTGTTTAATAACTATAAAGCAAATGAAACTTAGAGGTTACACGTTGGGAATTCTGTCGGCTGTTTCTTATGGTCTGATTCCGATTTTTATTCTGCCTGTCAAACAGGCGCACTTTTCTATGGATATAACCTTGTTTTACAGGTTTTTCTTTTCAGCTTTAATGGTGGGTGGTTATCTGATTTATTCCCGGCAAAATTTCAGGCTCAATAAAAAAGAAACCCTTATATTGGCTATTCTGGGAATATGCTATGCGCTTTCTTCAGAGTTTCTGTTTCTGGGTTATGATTTTCTGACTCCAGGGATAGCATCTACCGTACTGTTTATATATCCAGTCATTGTAGCCTTGATTATGTTTTTCTTTTATAAGGAAAGGCTTACCCGGCTCTCAGTATTTTCATTACTTCTTGCCTTTGCAGGAGTTATTGTTTTATGCTTAAAAGGAAACGGATTAGAAATTAATTTTGCAGGTTTAGGAATTGTAATGCTAAGTTCTCTTTTTTATGCACTTTATATGGTTATTGTGAACAAGTCAAATCTGAAAGTATCAGGATTTAAGCTTACTTTTTTTTCCATGTTTTTCACTTCCATGTTTTTCATGACAAAAGCAATGATCGGACACGAATCATTTGCTATTCCTTCAATGTCTGTCTTTTTAAGTTTCCTTATTTTTGCATTTCTCACTACAGTTATCTCCAGTCTTTGTCTGGTGTATGCCATTAAATATATAGGTTCTACGCCTGTTGCAATCCTGGGTGCTTTGGAACCGGTAGTAGCAGTATTAATCAGTGTCTTGATATTTCATGAAAAATTCACCAATAACTTATTGATCGGGATAACACTAATCCTATTGGGAGTGACTTTAAATGTAATTACGGATCGTAAAAACCTGAACCACGCATAAATTATACTTTGGAATTCTTTAGTACCAGCATTTTTTTACTCGGCAGGAAATTTCAAAAATGATATAAATAAGATCATACAATCTGATTAAAAAGTAACCATTCATATCTATTGGTGTGATTGAAAAAAATATTCAATAATCCCTTCCGGCCTCTGGTATAACAAAATTTATCTGACTATATTGCAGCTGTCTATTGATAGGTGTTCCCCTTCTATAACAGATATATACATTTATTATAAAAGCCTATGAAAGAATTACAGAAACTTACTAAAGATCAATTATATAATAGAATTAAAGAGAAATCAGAAAACTTATACAACATCACCCATGAAGCTCTGGAAAATAATTTTTTCAATGAAAGCGCTTTAGATGAAGAAAGTCTTGCCGAATTTCTCGAAATGCTGGATGATGAAACCGCTGAAAAGTTAAAGGACGCTTCCCTTCACATCAATAATGAAGATGATGCTCCTGAAATTATTCTTATAGAGAATGAGAACAACCCATCTCTTGAACTGGTTACCCGTGAAGATGAAGGTTATAAAATCATTCTTATAGAAGGTAACCTTCACTTATCCAAAAAATTGTTTGTTGAAGATTACATTGTCCTTATTGTTACAGGGAATATACAGGCAGAAAATATTATTGTGAACGGTTCACTGTACTGTTCCGGAAATGTTACCTCCAAAGTAGTATTCGGAGCATCGGGCAATGATAATGAAACCTATATTGGAGGAAGTATTATGACCTCACTCATTGCAGAAAACGGGCATTATACAGTGGCTGAAGGAAATATATATTCCAGATACTTAATCAGTTTTCATAATGAGATAATCGGAAAGACCGGAAAATTTATCGAAAATATAAGTCTTGAGAAACCCAGCGAAATTGGATTATTAAAAGACGAAATCCTTGATGAAGACGGATATTTTGATGAAGATTCTTTTTTAAATTTTATTGACGGAAATTCTCCGGATGCTTTGTTTAATAAACCGACTCATTTGTTTTAGCAGAAACTCTTTGTCATTGAGAGGGTCATAAAGCAGAATCCTAAAGACTTTTTCTTCACTGTTTATAATCAGGAGAAAAAATTTTTTTCTAAAAAAACTTTAGAATAACTTTGCAAAAAATTTCTGTTGAAAGACCTGCTTCTTATTACTCCGCCTTTTACCCAACTTAATACTCCTTATCCTGCAACGGCTTATATTAAAGGATTTTTAAATACCAAAAATATTTCCAGCTATCAGGTAGATTTGGGGATCGATGTTATTTTGGATTTATTTTCAAAAGAAGGAATTCAGAAGGTTTTTAATAAAGAAATTGATCTTCAGAACACCTCTGAAAATTCTCAGAGAATCTATGCCCTAAGGGAAGAATATTTAAAGACTATTGATCAGGTCATCCCTTTTTTACAAGGAAAAACACCTACACTGGCAAGGCAGATCTGCAGCATGAACTTCCTTCCCGAAGCTTCCCGCTTCAACCAACTGGATGATATGGAGTTTGCTTTTGGAAATATGGGTCTTCAGGATAAAGCCAAACATCTGGCGACTTTGTATTTAGAAGATATTTCCGATTATATTGTAGAAAATATTGATGCTGATTTTGGTTTCAGCAGATATGCAGAACGCCTTGGAAAAAGTGCCAATTCTTTTGATGAATTATATTCAAAATTATCTGGTGAACCTACATTTATCGATGCATTTACCTTAAAAATTCTTCAGGAAAAAATAGAAACGGTTCAGCCAAAGCTGGTGTGTTTTTCAATACCATTTCCTGGTAATCTGTATGCCGGTTTCAAATGTGCCCAATGGATCAAAAAACATTATCCCCATATTAAAACGGCTATGGGAGGCGGATTTCCCAATACGGAATTAAGAGAAGTTAAAGATCAGAGAGTATTTGAGTTTTTTGACTTTATTACCTTAGACGATGGTGAACTTCCATTGGAACTTCTTTATCAAAATTTAGAAATTTCCGCTGAGAAAGGAGAATTTAAAAGAACTTTTCTTATCGAAAATAATGAAGTTGTTTATAAGAATAATTCCAAAAGGCACGATTTCAAACAATCTGAAATAGGAACGCCTGATTATACAAATTTAAAACTGGATCAATATATTTCTGTTATCGAAATCGCCAATCCCATGCATAGTTTATGGAGTGATGGCAGATGGAATAAACTGACAATGGCGCATGGATGCTATTGGGGAAAATGTACATTCTGTGATATTTCTTTAGACTATATCAAGATCTACGAACCTATTTCTGCTAAAATTCTGGTAGACAGAATTGAAGAATTGATCCGTACAACAGGGGAAACAGGATTCCATTTTGTGGATGAAGCAGCACCACCAGCTTTAATGAGAGAAGTAGCGCTGGAAATTCTCAGAAGAAATCTTGTTGTTACCTGGTGGACTAATATTCGTTTTGAAAAAAGTTTCACCCGTGATTTATGTTATCTTCTGAAGCTTTCGGGGTGCGTTGCTGTTTCCGGAGGACTTGAAGTGGCCAGTGACCGATTGCTGAAATTAATTGACAAAGGAGTTTCTGTGGAACAGGTTGCCAACGTAACAAGAAATTTTACAGAAGCCGGTGTTATGGTTCACGCTTATCTGATGTATGGCTACCCTACCCAAACGGTTCAGGAAACTATTGATTCTCTGGAAATGGTTCGGCAGATGTTTGAGATGGGAATTCTTCAAAGTGGTTTCTGGCATCAGTTTGCCATGACAGCCCATTCACCTGTTGGAATAAACCCGGAAGATTTTGGAGTGGTTCCGGTGAAGCAGGAAATTTTGTTTGCCAATAACGACATCGACTTTAAAGATAAAACAGGAATTGATCATAACAAATTTAGTTTCGGATTAAAAAAATCTCTGTTCAATTATATGCATGGAGTAAATTTTGAACTCCCTCTTCAGGAATGGTTTGATTTTAAAATTCCAAGAACATCTATCCATCCGGATTACATTCATGACTGTCTTTTGGAAGATGGGCAGTTTAGTCTGAAAGGAAATTCAAAAGTGGTCTTTTTAACCAAAAATGTAATCGCTGAGAATCGCGTAAAAAATAAAAAGAAATACTCTGGTACATATACGTTACTTACATTCCACTTAAAAACCAATATTGTGAAGGTTGAGCTGGAACAGGAAAAGGCAGAATGGCTCATGAATGTGCTGGAAGAAAACGCTATTGAAAATTCAAAAAAACCTACTATTCAACAACTTAAGAATCAATTTGAGGAAAGTTTTGAAGATTTTGAGTTATTCTGGTTTTCAAAACCGATGCAGCAATTGAAGGAAAATGGAGTCATTTTAAGTTTATAAAAATTTTCATTTTTTTCTCAGGGATTTTTAAAATTGGTGAATTTTCCATGAATTCTTATTTTTCTGAATAAATAAGACGTGTTTTGATTACCCTATAATCTCTCACAGAGTTCACGGATTACACAGATCTTTGTTTTGATTTAAGAAAATAAAATCTTCTATTTTTCATACTGAAAGAATCAAATCCATATTTCTAACTACTATATATAAACCGACAAAATATTCCCCTCCTCCGGAGGGGTGGCGAAAATTCAAAGAATTTTTGACGGGGTGGTTTGTAAAGACTAAAGTGATATCTATAAGTTTTGGCTAAAACCCGTTTCTATTGATAATAAGCTATTCCTTTTTATCAGATAAACTAATTAGGCGTTTCTTTTGTTACAATACCTACAGATACTTTTTCCTGTATCTTAATAAAGTTTGGATCCATAATCGCCATACGTTCTGCCAATGCTTTATAGGTTGGAAATTTTAGAATAGAAGCTCTTCCTGACATTTCCTTGTAGAGGGTAAAAGATTTTCCTCCAGCTGTTTTCAGCTGTTTTGTAGTCGTGATATATCTTCCGATAAGCTTGCTTTTGGCATCATAGATCTCAATATCTATTGGAGTTTTATCCATGATCGTCTCTTCTGAACCGAAACTTACAGGTAAATTGGTAAAATATCCTACCGGAACACCATTACTAAGGATCTCTCCCACTTTATTAACCTCAATATTCATCTTATCGATCTTCTTTCGGATAGTATAAGCATCTTTCGTTTTAGAATCCAGCTTTCTCTTGGGTACATTCGAAAAAAGCTCATCAAGGTTTTTGACATTGATTCCTTTATTATCAATGATCTTAAGATCCTTCACTGACGTAAATACCGCAGATCTCTCTTCCCCGGAAAATGCAGAAGGTGATGAATAATCAATTTCGATGGTTTTGTCCCTGTTATATACCCTGTTGACACTGATATAGCTGTCGCGAACAGAATCAACGATACTTTTATCAATGAATTTTATAGTATACATCGGAGTTTCCTTCAGATCCATAAAAGTATATTCACTGGATTTGTTGGAAAGCTTAGCTACCGGAATACCGTCAAGATTAATAATTCCTCTCTTGGTTTTGATATTCTGGGCATGGAGGAAAACACCCAGAACTGTAAATAATATGATTATGCCTTTCTTCATACAATCAGACTTTTACAAATAAAAAAAAAGTGTAACACAAAGTTACACTTTCTTGAAAATATATTTAGCTTTTCATTTAATTATTCACAAAGGATAATGCCTTTATTATGATTAAATTCTACAACACCGCTTTTGATAGCATAAGCAAAAACAGAGTCTTTTCCAGCTTCTTTAGTGAAATTTTTAGCAAAAGCCTCATCAATAGAATTAGCAAAAAGCTTTACATCACCTCCGATTAAAGAAGAAACAATTCCTGCGTGGTTTTTCATGATGTGAAATTCACCATTTTTTCCAGGCAATAATACTGAGTCTACTTCTCCTTCAAAAACTACGTATTCTGGTGTTAAAATTTTTATATTCATTTTAATTTAGATTTGAAGATTTCAGATTTCAGATTTCAGACAACCTTAAAGTCTCATGTCTGGTATCTTTTATCTTTATGTCTAATTATTAAGCGTTTTCAGCTAACATTTTTTGTCCTGCTTCGATAGCTTCCTCGATGGTTCCTTTCAAGTTGAAAGCTGCTTCTGGTAAGTGATCTAATTCACCATCCATAATCATGTTGAATCCTTTGATAGTATCTTTGATGTCTACCAATGATCCTGGGATACCTGTAAACTGTTCTGCTACGTGGAAAGGCTGAGATAAGAATCTCTGAACTTTTCTTGCACGGTAAACCACTGATTTATCTTCCTCAGAAAGTTCTTCCATACCAAGGATTGCGATGATATCCTGAAGTGCTTTATATCTTTGAAGGATTTCTTTTACTCTTTGAGCACAGTTGTAGTGATCGTGACCGATAACTTCCGGAGCAAGGATTCTTGAAGTAGAAGCTAATGGATCTACCGCTGGATAGATACCTAATGAAGCAATCTTTCTGTCAAGTACCGTAGTTGCATCCAAGTGAGCAAACGTAGTTGCAGGAGCCGGGTCAGTTAAGTCATCTGCAGGTACGTATACCGCTTGTACTGAAGTAATTGAACCATTTTTAGTTGAAGTAATTCTTTCCTGCATCGCACCCATTTCAGAAGCAAGAGTTGGTTGGTAACCTACCGCTGATGGCATACGACCAAGAAGTGCAGATACCTCAGAACCAGCCTGTGTAAAACGGAAGATGTTGTCTACGAAGAAAAGTACATCTCTACCTTGTCCGCTTTCTCCACCATCTCTGTAGTACTCAGCTAATGTAAGACCAGAAAGTGCTACTCTAGCTCTTGCACCTGGCGGCTCGTTCATCTGTCCGAAAACGAATGCAGCTTTTGAATCTTTCATAGCTTCTAAGTCTACTTTAGAAAGATCCCAACCTCCGTTTTCCATAGAGTGCATGAAATCATCACCATACTTGATAATACCTGATTCCAACATCTCTCTCAAAAGGTCATTTCCTTCTCTCGTTCTTTCACCTACTCCGGCGAATACAGAAAGACCTCCGTGTCCTTTTGCAATATTGTTAATCAACTCCTGGATCAATACTGTTTTACCTACTCCAGCACCACCGAACAATCCAATTTTACCTCCTTTTGCATAAGGCTCAACTAGATCGATTACTTTAATACCTGTAAATAAAACTTCTGCAGAAGTTGAAAGTTGATCAAATTTTGGAGCTGGTCTGTGAATTGGAAGACCACCATCCTTAGAAATATTTTGAAGTCCGTCGATAGCATCACCAACAACGTTGAATAGTCTTCCGTTTACAGCCTCTCCGATTGGCATCATAATAGGATTTCCATATCCAATTACGTCTTGACCTCTCTTAAGACCATCAGTAGCGTCCATTGCAATACATCTTACTGTATCTTCGCCAATATGTTGTTCTACCTCTAAAACTACTTTTTCACCGTTTTCTTTTGTAATTTCTAACGCGTCATAGATTGCTGGAACAGCTTCCACATCTGTGAAGACAACGTCGATTACCGGACCAATAATTTGAGAAATTTTACCTTTAATTTGGTTTGCCATTGCTAAATTTTTTCTTGGTGCAAATATAGTGATTCTTCATAAACCCGCAATTGGTAAAAAAAAGATTTTTATCATGCTTTTTAAGAGATGAATGAGTTTACGCTATACGATGTAAAATTCAATATTTATCATTATATTTAACAGCAAATTTGTAATTCAGCCGTTTGTCATTATTATAGTATAATATAATGTAGGATATTTTTCAAAATTTTTCATTTTCAAATTTTCAGATTCCCTCGGTTACATTAAAAATAAAGGTTTTATATTTGCAATCAAAATTTTTCCGTTTTGAAAGTTTTCAAGAATTTTACAGATTACTCCTCACAGAAGCCTCTAGCATTGTCTTTAGGTATGTTTGACGGGGTGCATCTAGGGCACAAGAGTATTATCGATGAACTGACTAAAATAGGTACAGAAAACAATCTGGAAACTGCTATCCTTACTTTTTGGCCGCATCCAAGATTTGTTTTTAATCCAAATGAAGATTTAAAGCTTCTGAATACGCTGGAAGAAAAAAAACAGCTGGTTGAGAAATATGGCATTGATAATTTGTTCCTGAAAGAATTTGATGAAGAATTCAGAAATCTTACCGGAGAAGAATTTGTACGTCAGATTTTAATTGATAAACTCAATGTAAAATACCTTATTATAGGATATGACCATTCTTTTGGAAAAAACAAAAGTGGAAATTTTGAGCTTCTTCAAAAACTGTCGAAAGAACTTGGTTTTGAGGTAGAACAAATGGAGGCAATCAATATTCATGAAAATAATATCAGTTCTACGAAAGTGCGTAATGCGCTTTTAACAGGAAATATTAAAGAGGCCAACGAAATGCTGGGGTACACCTACTCTGTTTCCGGAACTGTGGTTCACGGGAAGAAAATCGGAAGAACCATCGGATATCCAACCGCTAATATTGAAACAGAATCCATCAAGCTTTTACCTAAGAAAGGAGCTTATATTGTAGAAGTATTCGTAAAAGGCAACCAATATAAAGGAATGCTGAGTGTAGGAACCAATCCAACCGTAAACGGAGAAAAACTCACTGTGGAAGTTTATATCCTTGATTTTGATGATGATATCTATGATGAAAAGATTACAGTAAGCTTCAGAGATTTTCTTCATGATGAAATCAAATTCGAAGGTCTTGACAAGTTGATTGAAAGGCTGGATGAGGATAAAAGAATAACAGAGAAATTTAATTTTTAAGATATAAAAAAGGCTATTCAGTGATGAATAGCCTTTTTGCTTATTTTAATACTTTTAAGTAGATTTTCTGAGTCTCATTATTCAGTTTTACATTCGGGAACTGTTTGTCGTAATCAATAAAGATATCTCCTTTTTCATCTGCTTTTCCGTTTCCGTCAGAGTCCCAGCTTATAGTTACATAATATTTTGCAGGACCGGCAGGTTTTGGATTGATCTTGCTTTCAGCATCTTTTGGTACCGGAAGATCAATGGTAAATGGCACTGATTTCTGCTCAAATTCTTTTTCCGTAATTAAGCTGGCAGGTGCGTCAGCCAGTTTTTCATCCATTCCGTATAAACTTACTTTAAGTTTTGGATTTTTAATGGTAAAATTCTCTGTACCGGAAAATTCCAGTTTAATATTTTCGGAAGAAGTTTCAGAAGCTGAGACAGCCGAAGTTGGGTTGTCAGTAGTGCTTTTACTTTGTGGCTTGGTGCAGCTTGACAAGATTAATGTTCCTGCTGCGGCGAATAATAAAAGGTGATTTCTCATTTGTTCTTTATTTTATTACTATTAAATGTATATTTCACTGATAACAGATAACAAATTTCGTACCTCAATCTTTTTTATTTTTTATAAAGAATTCACTTCATTCTGAGCTTTCTTGGTCAGGGATTTAAAAACCAGATCATACGAGTGGTCAATCAGTTTAAAGATCAAATCTCTTTTTAATCCATCAACAGTTACAGAATTCCAGTGGGTCTTATTCATGTGATAAGCGCCTGTAATCTGAGGATATTGCTCACGAAGCTCTGCGCTCCACTCCGGATCTGTTTTTACATTAACACCTAACGGCTGTCTTTCAAGCCCCATCAGTAAAAACATTTTGGTGTCTACTTTCATCACAAGAGTTTCATTATCAAACGGAAAACTTTCCGTAACTCCTTTTTTGGCAAGACAGTAATCTAAAATTTCGTTGGCATCCATATTCAATATGAGTAATGAGTGGTAAATAATTAGTAATGATTAAATGATATAATTCTTTAATCTTTAATTCAAATTTAGTAAATTTAAGAAAGAAATAATCTCACAAAATCACAATTATTATGAAAGCTCTGGTAATAGGTGCTACAGGCGCTACAGGAAAAGATCTGGTGAATCAACTATTGAATGACAAAGAGTTTGATGAAGTGGATATTTTTGTCAGAAAACCTATCGATATTCAGAATGATAAGCTTAAAGTTCATGTTGTGAATTTTGAAAAACCCGAAGAATGGAAAGATATGGTGAAGGGAGATGTTGCATTTTCGTGTCTGGGAACTACTTTAAAGGATGCCGGAAGTAAGGAAGCTCAGAAGAAAGTAGATTTTGACTATCAGTATGAATTTGCGAAAGCAGCGAAAGAGAATGAAGTAGAAGATTATATTCTGGTATCAGCTTATGGAGCCAATCCACAATCCAAAATTTTCTATTCCAAGATGAAAGGTGAGCTGGAAGAAGCTGTAAAACAACTGCATTTCAATAAGATTACTATTTTTAAGCCAGGAATGCTTGAACGAAAAGACTCTGAAAGAACCGGAGAAGTATTGGGAAGCCGCATTATTAAATTTGCGAATAAATTGGGATTACTGGAAAGTCAGAAGCCTCTGCCGACTGATATTCTGGCAAAGGCCATGATTAATTCTTCGAAAATAAAAAGTAATGGTTATTCCAGTATCAAACTGGGAAATATTTTCTGTTTTGCGGAAAAGAGTAATGAATAATTCGGGATGCAGTATTCGAGGTAATATGTTTCGTGTTAAAAGGGGAAACTTCATTATTAATTCCCTTAAAACCCAAGCCCTAATTCCTGCTACCTATCACCTACAATCTATTACCTATTTTGTTGTTTTACTGCCCATTTTCTGCCCTAATTTTTCATATTCAATATCATTAGGCTCCCAAAGCTCTATTTTATTCCCTTCAATATCCATGATATGGACAAACTTTCCGTATTCATAAGTCTCGATCTTATCCACCACGGTTATATTTTCTTTTTTTAACTGTTCAACCAGTTTTTCAAGATTTTCCACCCGATAATTGATCATAAAATCTTTCTCAGAAGGTTGGAAATATTTTGTTTTTTCACTGAATGGGCTCCATTGGCTGAATCCTTTTTTAGAATTATCAGCACCCTGAAACCATTCGAATACTGCTCCGTATTCATTAGTATTTAGCCCAAGATGGCTTTCATACCATTCTCTCATTTTCTTAGGATCTTTACATTTAAAAAAGATGCCTCCAATACCCGTAACTTTTTTCGTATCTTCGAACTTATTTTCTGTAACAGCTTTAAAAGCAAATCCCAACATAAAAGAAGCTAAAACACAAAGGATAAAAATTATTTTTTTCATAAGTTGAATTCATTGGATATAAAAATAAAAAAAGTGGATGTAAAATACACCCACTTGTAAAAATATGCTTTTTTATCTTTATTTCAGATACTTTGTAATCGCCACATCAGTAGGCTTTGTAGTACTTACAAAAGAATCAATCAGTTTTCCGTTTTCATCCACCAGAAATTTAGTGAAGTTCCAAAGGATACTTGTATTCTTTACACCGTTTAATTCCTGTTCTGTTAAATATTTAAAGATAGGCGCAGTATCATCTCCTTTTACAGAAACTTTAGCAGCCATTGGGAATGTTACTCCATAGTTTTTCTGGCAGAAAGTTCCGATTTCGGTGTTGGTTCCAGGCTCCTGCCCTCCGAAGTTATTAGCAGGGAATCCTACCACTACCAGTTTATCTTTATATTCTTCATACACCTTTTCAAGATCTGCATACTGTGGTGTAAATCCACATTCTGAAGCGGTATTGACGATCAGGATTTTCTTTCCTTTAAAATCTGCAAAATTGATCTCTTTACCGTCAAGACTTTCTACTTTGAAGTCGTAAATTGTTTTTCCCATAAGTTCGTTGGTTTTGGCTTTTGAAATTTCACTTTTTTGATTGGTGCAGCTTTGCAGACATACCATGAAAGAAAGCAGCATTAAAAAAATATTTTTCATTTTTTATTATTTTGTACCGCGAACTGCAGTTGTATTAAAACTTGAAAATATTAGCCGGAAATACTTTGTTGATGTCTATTCTGTTTAATAACATCACATAATCTCCGTCTTTTTTAGTACTGGAAGATTCTATTCTGAAAGGCATTGTAAGGCTTCCTACTTTTTTAAAATCAGAATAGACAAGCGTTTCGTCTTTTTTCACTTCTTTTATCAGCATATAAGTCTTTGTATCAAAGTAATACATATTCTTATTAACATTCTTGGTAAGTTCCACTTTATGGCAGTAGATCTCTCCTACTTTTTCTTTTCCAAGGTATTTGGCATCAAATCCTTTATTTTCCCAGTCTATGAAGTCATTATCAAAACTTTCCGGCACATATTCAGGATATTCCTGAAGTTTGTTAGCAGCATAGTTCATGGCATATCCTTTGGAACCGTCAAAACCTTCAATAGCAGTTTCTTTTCCTCCGGTAGTAATCAATGTTTTAGTAAGATTTGGACGCTGTTGAAAAATTCTTATCGGATATTCATCTTTGATTCCCAATACTACTTTTCCCTGAAGCAATACTGAATTCAATAGTTTCCAATTGGTTAACCCTCCGGATAATTCAATGTTTTTATCTATAATTTCCTTTGCGGTCTGTCCGAATATCACATGTGAAAATATCAGTCCAAATACTAATAGTAACTTCTTCATTAATTTTATTTATAAATTCAAATATAGGGGGATTTATGTAAAATTGCAAAAAAGGCTGATGGGCAAATTTGCTCAGCTTCCTCCGATGGTTTAAATTAACTTTCGGGCTTTTTCCAGATCTTCAGGGGTATCAATCCCTACCCCTACGAAATTGGTTTCTATCATTTTGATTTTCATTCCATATTCAAGATAGCGGATACATTCAATCTTTTCGGATATTTCCAAGGGTTTCATAGCCAGTTTTGAAAACTGCAGCAATGCTTCTTTTCTGAAAGCATATACTCCAATATGTTTAAAATAACTTACATCATAAGAAACCTCTCTGTGAAAAGGAATTACGGAGCGGCTGAAATACAAAGCGAAACCATTATTATCTGTAATAACTTTTACATTATTAGGGTTTTCAATTTCTTCTTTTTCATGCAGCTGTATTTTTAAAGAAGCTAAAGATATTTCCTGCTGAACATCATGTTTAAAAACTTCAATCAGCTGATGTAAAGGTTCCAGTTTAAGGAAAGGTTCATCTCCCTGAACATTGATCACGATATCACAGTCAATATGCTGTACTGCTTCAGCAATACGGTCACTTCCTGTTTCGTGCTGCCCTGTCATTACGGCTTTTCCTCCGTTTTTTACAATTTCATCAAAAATAATTTCGGAGTCTGTGGCCACAAATACCTCATCAAACAGCCCGGTTTCCACTACATTCTGATAGGTTGTGGTGATAACGGTTTTTTCTCCTAAAATCTGCATTAATTTACCCGGAAAACGGCTTGCTTCGTAACGGGCAGGGATAACAGCGATTATTTTCATTCAATACAATATTAAGTAATTCTTTTTAAATCAGCAGGTTTCATTCCGGCATGTACAAAAAGCCTGAATAATCCTTTTATCTTGAGATCAAATGTAGTGAAAAGTATCTTATTTAGTATACAAAACAGAGAGTTCAGCAGTTTAAAAAGAGAGTTTTACCCCTACCATATTGTATTCCCATTGCCGGGATGCGATAAAATTGAGATTATACTTGGTCTTACCTATAGTTCCTTCTGACGAAGTATATCTGCTTTTTGAGATTGTTTTACCAATAAAATATCCCATTAATAAGGCTAACGGATAGTCTGATGCCCAGTGAACCTTACTTTGCATCATTTGAAAGCATAATGCTCCGGCTAATGTATATCCTACCGGTTTGATCCATTTGGCATCCGGATAATTATCTGCTATCACAGTGATACCAGCCATAAAGGTTGTCAGGTGACCGGATGGCATTGCATCGTAATTCGAGGTATTTTTGCTGAATGCTGAAAAGCTTGGAAACGGATTCCATGCTCCTCCTTTATGTCCGTATTCTTCGGCAATAAATGGGCTTTCTCTTCCGGTGATTCTTTTAAGGGTCTGGGTGAACACTCCGGAAAGAATTAAACTTTCCATCAAACCGCTGGCGGTAGCCTGTGCTCTGTAATCATTTTTAATCAATCCATAGGTTCCGAAACCAATGCCTAACAATACTAATGTGGAACCGTTTCCGATCAGGTAGAGGGTAGATCCCACATCTTTTGGAATTTTAAATACTCCACCCACCTTGTTGTAGTTATTATCTTTATCCATTCCCCATTTTTCTGCCAGCTCCCTTGAATTATCAATCAGTTTCTGGTCAAACGGCAGGAGAATCACGGTAGCTGCTACTGCTCCTCCCAGATAATAAGCATGATCTTTGGCAACAAAATCTTTATTGGTATCGATAAAGTTTCTGGGTAATTTGGTTACAAAATCTAATAATTTAGGTTTGGGATAGGTTCTGACAGATCCGTCTTTTAGGGTGTAAGTTTGTACTTTTGGCAATCCGAGTTCCTCTGGGAGTCCTTTTACCTTCAATGTATCAATCTCTTGTGAGCATACCAATATTGAAACTGGTAAGAGTAGAAATCTCAGTTTTTTCATCGTGTAATTTTCGACTTTATTATATTTAGGTGTGTAAAAGCCCCAAAGGTAATTCCTAGTTGAGTGTAGACAAAGTTATTATTTAACTTTTAATATTTATTTAATTTTTTATCGTTGTATTTTTATCAGTTTAAATATTTGATCAAAAAAATAATTCCGTACATCCAGGAAATATACAGAAAAGAATAAAAAAGTCCGAATCCAAGACTTTTTAATAAAGTCTCTTTACACTTTCCGGAATTTTTAAATATTAGGTAAAATCTTGTTTGATTGGTGAAATATAACTGATAAAAAATAAAGCTGTCTTTTTGGGGACAGCTTAACTTTTAATTTTCGATTGAATTATTATCTTTTTTAAAAGCTTCAATCATTTGATCTCTTCTTTCCTTTGTAAGCGTTTTACTTTGTGGATACGGATTATTTTTAAATTCTTCTCTTTTTTTAATATACTGTTCCTTTGTTACCGGAATTCCTTTCTGTAAAGGTTCAATTTCAACCGCTTTTTTTACAATTCCAACTGCTGTAAACGAATGAAATTTATTTTTATCACTAACTTCTAAAACCAAGCCTGTCAAACCTTTAAATCTATAGGGTCCCTCAGAAATTGGAATATCTTTTGTGTACCAAGCTGTGAAAACTCTATTACCGAATTTTGTGATAGCTTTATTACACTTATATCCAAGAATGGTTTTTACGTCTTTATAGTTAGTGTTCCAAGTCAAATAAGTATTTTCAAATGTAAAGAAATCGCGATTTATATTAGAAGTAAAATAAATTTTCGAATCTTCCCTATATACAGAATATCCAACTTTATATTTTGGTAATTCAGCAGCTTTAATTTCAACGTTACTTGATGTTTGGGCAGCAGCAGTTGCTTTTTTTACCGCCTCTCTCGCAGCTGCATATTGTTGGCTATAAAAAATAGAAGACTTGGAATTAAAATCTAAAAGCATGAGCTCTTTAAACCGATGATTTGGGTCTGTGTCTGTTGTGTCCCTTACAAAAGAATATTCATACTGAACTTCGAGTTCTGAAACAGACTTATTACTTTTTTCCTGGGAAAACAAACAAGTAAAAGAAAGTAGTACTATTATTAAAAAGTATTTACGCATCCTAAAGTTTAAATTATTCTATTACCACATTCCTGCCATAATAGGGTTAGTAAAAGGAGCAGAACATTCATCTTCCATTTGTTGCAAATCGGTCAAGTAACAATCTGGTGCGTCGTTTGCACCGACTTCAACAGTTTGTGTATATCCACAAGATGATGTAAGGGTAATTGGATGATAGAAAAACATTGCAGCAGAAGAAGCATTTACTTCTTTAGTTTCTGTTCTAACTTCGGTGCTCTTTGCACTTACTAATCCTGCAACACAAATTGTTGCTAATAAAATCATTTTTTTCATAATTGTTTTTTTAATGATTAGTTATTAATTAAAAAATCGACTTAAAAGTAAAAAAATAAATCAAACGACAAAGGATTTATTTTTTATGTTAAATCGCTAAACATCAATTACTTTCAACAATTATAAATAGTGATTTATTTTCGTTTACGTTAACCCTAAGGTTATAATAAAAGATTTTTTTAAAGTGTTTTCATCTGGGATTAAAACGTCATTACACTAAAAGAAACAGCCTAAGTGGATGCTTTATATGATTGTTTTAAAACTCATTTTTACAACTTTCGATTTTCGTGATCATCATTTAATAAAAAACGCTTCGACTCCGCTCAGCGTGACACCGTTAATACTATTGTTTATTTTAACGATGCCATGCCGGACAGAGTCGAAGCCTATATTTTTATTTAAAGATTACTTTAAATTATTCAAAGCACTTTCCAGTTTTGGAAGCATTACTTTGATCTCATCTACTGCTAATCCTCCTACAGAAGCACGGAACCAAGGTTCTGATTTTTCTTCTCCGAAGGCTGAGAATGGTACTAAAGCCACTCCTGCATCATTGATCAGGTAGAATACAAGGTCTGAAGAGTTTTCAATAACAGATCCGTCTGGTTTTGTTTTTCCGATATAGTCTAATTTAATGGTAAGATAAAGAGCTCCCATTGGTTCAATGCTGTCAACAGCAAGCCCTTTTGCTTTTAAATCCTGAACTCCGTTGTGAAGAACTTTTAAGCTCTCTTCAAGTTTAGCTTTAAAATCATCAACGAAAACATCTACATTCTCTGGATTTTCATAGAATTTAGCGGTTGCTTCCTGCTCCGGTTTTGGTGCCCATGCTCCAACGTGGGTAAGAAGCGCCTTCATTTTATCAAGGATATGAGCCGGACCAAATCCCCATCCAACACGTACTCCTGTTGCAGCAAGGCATTTTGAAATACCATCGATGTAGATCGTATAGTCTTTCAATTCAGGGAAAAGAGAAACCGGATCTACGTGCTCAGCACCGAAAGTAAGGTTAGAATAGATCTGATCATACATCAGGTACAATGGTTTTTCGTCTGCTCCTCTTTTTTTATTTTCAGCGATTACCAATTCACAGATTTCTGAAAGCTGCTCTTTTGTAAACATTGTTCCTGTAGGATTCAATGGTGAACAAAGTGCCAATAATACTGCTCCATCCAAATGAGGTCTTAAATCATCTGCCGTGGGAAGGAAATTGGTTTCTGGTTTTGTTTTTACTTCTACAGCGTTGGCTGAAGTAAGGTAAGCATAATGGTTATTATTCCATGATGGTGTAGGGTAAACTACTTTATCTCCTTCGTCTACGATGGTTTTGTATACGGCATAGATCAAAGGTCTTGATCCTGCTGTGATCAAAATATCCTCTGGAGAATAATCAAGATTCCATCTTTTTTTAAGGTCTTTGGAAACTTCTTTTCTTAAAGATAAAAGTCCGTTTGCAGGCGGATAGTTCGTCAGATTATTCTGATATGCTTTCTGAATCTCTTCCTTCAGCAATGCCGGAATAGGATAGATATTAGAATTCAGATCACCAATAGTAAGATTGGCAATTTCCGCTCCTTTTGCTTTTAGATCATTTACTTCGTTACCAATTTTTACAATTTCAGAACCGATCAGGTTCGCTGCTAATTTTGAAACTTTCACTTTTTCTTATTTTAAATTTATATTATCGTTCTCCATTGATCTTCTCATCTATCTGATCTACGGGCGTTTGCGTATCAAAAAGAAGGATTATTTCTTTTGCTTTTTTTGCCGTACCGGAATTTGGATATTTTTTGATAATCCTGTTGAATTCCGCTCTGTTTTCATCGTTTAGTTTTCCTGTTCCTTTGTCGTGATCTCTTTCATAAGTAGGAGTATTATCCATTCCTAAAAGATAATCAGACAGATAGTATTGATAATCCTGTTTTACCGTCTTTATAAGCTTGCTATCAGGATATTTGTTCATAAAATTTTCCCAGAATATCAGTCTGTCGCCCAATTGTTCCCAGGTAATTATCAATCCTGCATCTGCGGCATAATTGGTTTCACTTTCTTTGTCAGTTTGTAAAATATAGGCCTCGTAATCCGGAGTCACTTTATTCTTGAAAAGAGAGGAATAGTATCCGGGAACCGTCCATATTTCGGTCATCCCTTCTCCTACTTCCCTGAATTCAAGATTTGCTTTCTTAAGTTCTGAGGCTATTTTTTTAACGTTATCCGGCAGATTATACTGATCCTTATCATAGTTATAATAATTCACGTATTTATCTAAAACATCAGTATGCAGGCTCATCAGACATTCTGTATACTTTCCTCTTATTTTTAAATAATCTTCGTATACTTTGTCGTTCTGTTCCGGACTGTTTCCAGCCATTTCTTTTTCGATTTTTGTCCGGTACCATTGAAGGGATGTGATGTAATCCTCAGTTTTATAAGAGGGAGAACATGCTGTATCTATCGGTTTGTACTGATCTTCTTTGGTTCCTGTTACCGCAATCGAGTCATTTTCCGGCTTTGTATCCGAAACTGCAGTTTCCTTTTTACAGGAAACTACGGCTGCAGACAGTAAGCAAACTGCTATTATTTTTTTAATCATCAGCTGTTTCAGAGAATTAATCCAGTTTCAAATCTGTTTTAACGGCTCCAATTTTAGCTTCCAATGATTTTAATTTGTCTCTGAAATCCGCTTCTGAAGTAATGGAATCTTTCACTGAAACATAGAACTTGATTTTTGGCTCTGTTCCTGAAGGTCTCACGCATACTTTTGTTCCATCCTGTGTGTAATAGATCAATACATTAGACTTTGGAATATCATTCATTACTTTTTTCTCATTGGTAGAAATGGTAAGGCTTGTCTGCTCTTTAAAGTCCTTAACTTCTTCCACCAGTGAACCTGCCAGTTCTTTTGGAGGGTTTTCACGGAAGTTTTTCATCATATCCTGAATCTCTTCAGCGCCTTCTTTCCCTTTTCTTACAATGTTGATCAATCCTTCATAATACATTCCAAGATCTTCATAAATCTCGATCATGTACTGATACATTGTTTTTCCGTTCGCTTTACACCATGCAGCAATTTCGCAGGCTACAAGAATACTTCCACAAGAGTCTTTATCACGAACGAAGTCTCCGGTCATAAATCCGAAACTTTCTTCACCACCACATACAAATTTCTGTGTTCCTTCTGCTTCACGGATCATTTTTCCGATCCATTTGAATCCGGTAAGACCTACTTTACATTCTACTCCAAACTTCTGTGCAATATCAAAGAAGATATCTGAAGTTACGATCGTAGAACCAATAAATTCTTTTCCGGTAATTCTTCCCTGCTTTCTCCATTCATTCAGGATGTAGTAAGTAAGGATGGTATTGGTTTGGTTACCGTTCAGTAATTGCATTTCACCCTCAAGGTTTCTTACTGCAATACCTAATCTATCCCCATCCGGATCTGTTCCGATAACGATATCAGCATTGGTAATTCTTGCCAGATCCAGTGCCATTTCCAGTGCAGCCGGCTCTTCAGGGTTTGGAGAATCTACGGTAGGGAAATTTCCGCTTGGGATCATCTGTTCTCTTACGAGATCTATTTTTTTGAATCCTGCTTTTTCTAACGCTTTAGGAATCGTAGTATAGGTAGTTCCGTGGATAGAGGTGAAAACAATATTTAAATTTTCTTTTCCAACATTCTGATACGTAGAGTTTTCAATACATGCATCGATATATACATCATCCTGCTCCTCTCCGATCCACTCGATCAGATCATCATTTCCATTGAATTTAATTTCTTCGAATTTTACTGAATAAACTTCGTTGATAATTGCTTCATCATTCGGTGGAACAATCTGTGCTCCGTCATTCCAGTATACTTTATAACCGTTATATTCCGGCGGGTTGTGAGAAGCTGTCAGTACTATTCCTCCGTTACATTTTTTATCACGAACGGTGAAAGACAATTCCGGAGTGGGTCTGTGATCTTTGAAAAGCAATACTTTAATTCCGTTGGCTGTCAGAACATCTGCTACCAGTTTTCCGAATTCTTTTGAGTTATTACGAACATCATAAGCAATGGCCACTTTAATTTCTTCTCCTTTGAACTGCTGCAGCATATAATTTGCCAGTCCCTGAGTAGCCTGTCCTAATGTATATTTATTCAAGCGGTTGGTTCCTACTCCCATTATCCCACGCATTCCTCCGGTTCCGAATTCCAGTTCTCTGTAGAAAGAATCTTCAAGATCAGGGGAATTGCTGTCGATTAATGCCTGTACAGCATCTCTCGTTTCTTTATCGAAGGTGTCACTTAACCAAAGTTTCGCTTTTTCTAGTGTATTCATAATTTATGTGTAAGTTTTTTAAGCTGGAAGAAGGAAGCTGGAAGTTATATCCTGCTTAGTTTCAAAATTCCTGCTTTGTTTTATTTATTTTATTTTTTATGTTTAAAACTGAGAAGAAAATATTCAATCTGGAAAACAAGAAGTATGAAAAACTAATATTACTCCCTGCTTCCAGCCTCCCACTTCCAGCTAAAATTACTCTAATTTCTTATTTTCAACCTTAGTCGTTTTATCAATTTTGAACGCTCTGATTGGGTCATTATAATAGATAAATTTTGCCGTGTTCTGAATATGCCCTTTCAACGAATCTTTTACATTTACTTCTGCATAATTTCCGTTTTTAGAATCGATATTCAGGTTCGTAATTTTCCAGTAAGGAGCAATTAAACTTGCTGTATCTGAAATCTTTATCACAGCATCTTTAGACAATCCAAGAAAATTTGCACGGCTTCTGTTATGCATTTCCACCTCTGCTCTTCTGGTGTTTACAGATCCCATAAAGCTTGCGTTATTTTTCATATTAAGTCTGAAATTGTCAGTTTTGATTTCACTTGAAATATTAACTTCAACAGAATCAGAAATAGCCACTTTTTCCAGATTATATTTTGAATAAATTGTCACATTATAGAAATCAACTCCCTTTGTTCCTCTTTTTTCTTTGATGAAAAGTGTTTTATCTTTTACATCCACATCCAGGTTACTGGCTACATTTGGATAGGTTTCAATTTCTACAAAATTTTTCGGGCCTTTGGCATAAAATACACGGAATTTCCCTTCCAGATCAAGGTTCACGAATTCCGATACATCCACATCTTTCTTTTCAATATTTCCTTTTGGAGAAACTTTTCCACAGGAAACTACTGCCATCAGCATCAATGTGTATACAACTTTTTTCATATTTAATTTAAAATATTCTATATTACAATCGCAACGATCTTTACTGAAAATCTCTGAAAGCTTTTTTCATGTCTCTCACAGGACTTTCAATATTATTTTGAACAAAAATAGGATTAAAATTTCTAAAAAACTTTGTCTTTTGACAATAAAATACCTGATAATTTTCAATTTTTTGCTTTTCAGGAAAAGACTATTTCTTATTCTCTCTTTCTTTTACTTTCTTGTAAAACCATGTTTTAGGACTACCGGCCATTGAAAATAGAAGCAGATTATCTTTACTGACTTTGGAAATTTTCATTAGGGTTACTTTTTCATCACCATTGTACTTCATTTTCAACAGATTTTTTTCGAGCTGATAAGTCCCGCTATTTCCCATGGAACTGAAAGTTTTATTTTGATTAAATGTGAGAATTCCTGTTCCGTATCTGGAATTGTTGGTCTTGGTTTTTAATGTATCTGTATTACGGATTTCTCCCTCATAGATATCTATAAATTCCCAGGAAGCTGAAAGTTTATTGGATGAGCAGGAGACTGTAAAAAATAAAAGAAAATAAAAAAGAATAGGTTTGAGTTTAAACATATAGGTTAAAAGTTTTTATAAAATTACAAAAAGCACTCTGCTGACAGAGTGCTTTTATTTATTAAGATGAAGTTTTTATCATTAATGTGGTCTACTATCATTGAGCTTAAAAACCACTAAGTACACAAATTTTATACACTAATATCGCAAATACCAATAGTGTGATTTGTGAAACATTCATGCCATTAGTGTTTAAACTAAAACCACGAATTACACTAATTTTATCCACCAATATCACAAGCATAGATAGTTCTATTTGTAAACATTCGTGCCATTAGTGTTTAAAAATTATATCACTTCGTCAATATTATAATTCTTGTGTTCGCGGTTTGTTCTGATAATCATTTCTCCCAGGAATCCTGCTACAAACAGAAGACTTCCTAAAATCATCATGGTCAAAGCAATAAAGAACCAAGGATTATTGGTAATTAAATGTCCGTAAATTCCTCTTGCAACATCAATAAGTTTAGAAATTCCTAACCAAAGTGCAGAAAGAAAACCCACAATAAACATTAAAGTACCCACAGCTCCGAAGAAATGCATTGGTCTTCCTCCAAAACGGCTTACAAACCAAAGGGTAATCAAATCCAGAAATCCTCTGACAAATCTTTCGGTTCCGAATTTTGAAGTTCCGTAAGGTCTAGCCTGGTGCTGCACTTCTTTTTCCGTGATTCTTCTGAAACCCGCATTGGCAGCCAGTACCGGAATATAACGGTGCATATCTCCATACACATCAACCGATTTTACCACCTGTTTTTTATACGCTTTCAAACCACAGTTGAAATCGTGAAGATAAACTCCTGAAACTTTTCTAGCTGCTGCATTGAATAGTTTTGACGGAATATTTTTCGTCATTACATTATCAAAACGCTTCTTTTTCCAACCGGAAACGATATCATAATTATCATGAATCACCATATTATACAGTTCCGGAATTTCTTCAGGGAAATCCTGCAAATCGGCATCCATGGTAATCACTACCTCTCCGTTTGTTCTTTCAAAAGCAGCATGAAGCGCCTGTGATTTTCCATAATTTCTGGAAAATTTAATAGCGTGGATCTGAGGATGCTGTACTTTCATATTCTCAATAATGCTCCACGACAAATCCGTACTTCCATCGTCTACAAACCAGATTTCATAAGATAAACTGCTGGTTGTGCATACTTTATCAATTCTTGAAAAAAGCTCTTCCAGAGAGTCTTCTTCGTTCAGTAACGGAATAACTATAGATAAATTCATTTAATTTTAATAAAAATTAGGCTTGGTTTGTTTCTTCGGGCTGATGTATTGTTCTTGTTCTGAAAAACGCTCCGAAAAACACCGACAAAACTACGTAAAATATAAGAATTGCTGCAAAATATCCTGAAAAATGGCTTGCGGTAAGCATATCTTTTCCTTTAACCGCTTCAGGAGTGAAGCTTTGCAATCTTTCTTTGTACTTCTGATCCAACTCGTCAATATCTTTCTGATGCTTCATGATTTTTCTTGCAGAAGTATATTCTGTATCCAGTTCTGATTTTTGTCTCTGAACATATTGGTAGTTCAACAGGCTTTTAGCAGCCGGATCTACAAAGGTTAAAAAAGCATAAATACTGAAGATGGAAAGAATTCCTCCGATAAACATCGGAACGAATGCTCTTTTGAAAGCGTCTTTGAATTTTACTACTCTATGGTTGTTCCAATAAGATTTTACAGACCAGAAAGCAGCTCCGGCATACAAAATAGGTAAAACAAAAGCATTGGCTTTCAAAGAGATATCAAAATAATTGATTCCTGAGAAAAAAGTATATACTACAAAGAAAACGATCATTGTAGCGATAAAAAGTATAATTCCTAGTGTTGATGGACTTTTCGTCATATTTAAATTTTTAAAAAAAAGTTGAAAATTTTTCCCTCTAAATGTCAGGCATTTAGCTTTACCACTGCATTTTTTCAACTAATTTTCTTTGATAAAGTTTTGAAGTTTATAAAATATTCCTACCTTTGCAACGGCAAGTCCTAAACAACCAGCTCCTGAGAATCCTCCAGGGTGGGAACGCAGCAAAGGTAATCGGTCGTAGCGGTGTGATTTAGGTAGCTTGCCATTTTTTTTTGGTTTAAAGTAAGAAGAGAGGTAATTTGATAATTATCTTTTTTTGTTTTTAATACCTTATGCATCATTTTCATTTTTCTAATTTTCAGATTACCTCCGGGTTCGTTATTGATTAAAATTCGAATGTCTCACCTAGTTTTGGTAAAACAAGTTCTACATTTTTATCTGCAAAATGTTGCAATGCACTTTCATGATTGATTTCAATGGCAGGGAAAGTATCAAAGTGACATCCGATTACTTTCGGTGTTTTTAATAGCTCTGCTGCTGCAAAAGAAGCTTTTCTAGGACACATTGTATAATGGCTTCCGATGGGAAGGATAGATAGATCGATGTTTCCGTATAATCTTGGAAACAGCTCCATATCTGCCATTACTCCTGTATCACCTGCCAAATAGATGTTCTTACCTTCAGGAAGTCTGAAGATATACCCTACAGGAACGCCTCCATAGCTTCCATCCGGGAAAGAACTTGTATGGTGAGCCGGAACCATGGAAATTTTAAGATCGTCGATTTTTGCCGACCCTCCTAAGTTCACATCGTCTTTATTTTTTGCCTGTTGGAAGTAACCGCACACTTCAGGAACTCCAATGATGGTAGCTTCGGGATAATGCTGCAATACTTCTGCTACATCCGCAATGTGATCACCATGTGCATGGGTCAACAGGATATAGTCGATTTTTTGAGCAGCAATCTCAAAACCTGATTCTGCTTTTTTGTAGTTGTAAAAAGGGTCACTCAAAATTGTTATGTCCTTGTAGGTAAACAGGAAACAATTTTGCCCTAAGAATTGTATTTTCATTTTAAATTTAGTTTCAATTATTATTTAAACACAAATGACTCAAATAATTTTACAGACATCACAATGAGATTAGTGACATCCGTGCAAACATTCGTGTCATCCGTGTTTTTTTAATCTATTATTTCGATGGGAATTTATCTTCGATAAGCCCAAGATTAATTCCATGTTCCAGATACGCTTTACAACCGTCTAAAACTGTTGTAAAACCTCCTGTATTGTCATTAATTACTTTTAACAGATCTTCGCCTGTCTGGCTGAATCCGTAGCTTTTAATCACAACAAGAGTTCCTTTTTCCATGGTCTTGAATTCATAGTCTAAATTTGTTGAAGGATCTCCCCACTCTGTTCTGATCAGCTGGTTGGGAATGATCTGATGTACATTGACTACGTTTTTCACGTCATACATTTCCCATTCCCAGGTAACAGTCTTACCTTCTTCCAACTTTCCGGTAGATTTTGTAAACCAGAAATTGGTAGTCACTTCCGGATTGATGAACGCTTCGAAAACATCTTCAACCGGCTTTCTGATGAGCATTTGAGCTTCAACATAGATCGTAGAACTCATGATATAATATTTTGGATTTAGTTAAATAAATTAAGTCCGGCTGCCGTAAGAATTGCCATTACAAACGTCATGATTCCAACCTGCTTTAAATATTGGTCTAATTCTTTCGGTTCTTTTACGGATAAAATCTTTCTTCTTAGTTTTGATAGTGGAATCAACAGGATCATTACAATGAAAACGTAATAGTTTTGCTGCTGCATAAATCCGTTTACTCCCAAAAATGCAAGAATAAGCAATAATGGAAGCTGTAACAGCACCATTTCATAGATCATTGCATTTCTGAATCCGATTCTCAATGCAAAGCTGTTTTTCCCTGATAGTTTATCGCTTTCAATATCTCTCATGTTGTTTAGGTTAAGAACTGCCATACTCATCATTCCAACAGCTGTTCCGGGTAATAACATATCCCAGCTGAAAGTTTTTGTAAACAGAAAATAACTTCCACATACGGAAACAAGCCCAAAGAAGATAAAAACAAAAATATCTCCCAGTCCCATATATCCGTAAGGTTTTTTACCTACTGTATATCCAATTGCTGCAAGAATACATGCCACTCCTAATCCTATGAAGATATAAAATTCATTCATGTAGTTTGGAATGAAAGCCACGTACAACAACGCAATGGTAGCAATAAAAGACAATGCAGCGAAAAGTATTACTGCATTTTTCATCTGTTTTGCTGTAATTTTTCCTGATGCCACTGCTCTGGCTTCTGCCTCATTCATTCTTTTGGCATCGGTTCCTTTTACCCCATCTCCATAATCATTGGCATAATTTGATAAAATCTGGTATAAAAGCGTCACCAAAAGAGCAAGGGCAAGGATTTTCCAATCCCAGGTTCCGCCTTCTCCGTAAAGTCTCCATTTTGCAATGAAAGCCCCCATAATAATTCCGCTTAAGGAAAGCGGTAAAGTTCTTAGCCTTGCGGCTTTTATCCAATCAGTCATAATTTGTATAATGTACAGTGTATCATGTACAATGTAAACTGATTAATGGATATCATTAATACATTTTACATTGTACTTTTTACAATTTTAAGATATCCATTGATCTTCTCCGAAGTTGGGTTTTCTTTTTTCAAGGAAAGCATTTCTTCCTTCTTTAGCTTCTTCAGTCATGTAGGCTAAACGAGTTGCTTCTCCTGCAAAAACCTGCTGTCCTACCATGCCGTCATCTGTAAGATTCATGGCGAATTTCAGCATTCTGATAGACATTGGAGATTTAGCTAATATTTCCTGAGCCCACTCATAAGCTGTATCTTCTAATTCAGCATGAGGAACTACTTTATTTACCATTCCCATTTCAAAAGCTTCCTGAGCGGAATAATTTCTTCCTAAAAAGAAGATTTCACGGGCTTTTTTCTGTCCTACCATTTTAGCAAGGTAAGCAGAGCCATAACCCCCATCGAAACTTGTAACATCAGCATCAGTCTGTTTGAAAATAGCATGTTCTTCACTTGCTAAAGTCAAATCACATACTACATGAAGTGAGTGTCCTCCACCAACTGCCCATCCCGGAACCACTGCGATCACCACTTTCGGCATGAAACGGATCAAACGCTGAACTTCAAGAATATTTAAACGGTGTCTTCCGTCTTCTCCTACATACCCCTGATCTCCTCTTGCTTTTTGATCTCCTCCACTACAGAAAGCCCAACCTCCGTCTTTAGAACTTGGTCCTTCTCCTGAAAGTAAAACAACACCTATTGAGGGGTCTTCAGAAGCGTCATAAAAAGCATCGTATAATTCTGAAGTTGTCTTTGGTCTGAACGCATTACGTACTTCCGGTCTGTTGAAAGCAATTCTTGCTACTCCGTTAGATTTTTTATAGGTAATATCTTCGTATTCCTTGGCGGTTTTCCACTCGATCATCTTATAAAAATTTTTCTCAAAGATACGGAATTACAGAGAATTTATGAGGGTGAAATTTACTGATCATTACTATTGAGAAGAGAAATTTTGAATGATGAATTTCCGGCTATACATATTCAGCAGCAACTGCTTTTAGAATAAGCAATAGAGAATTATTGATTATAAAACAAAAGCCGGAGCATTTCTGTTCCGGCTTTTTATGATTGCGTTATTTAATGATTACTTTGCAGCTGCACTTAGTTCAACTTCTTTAGCTTTCATTTCTTTAACTTTTTCAATGTTTTTAGTTACTACATAAATTTCTTTTAATGCAGTAACAGCGTCAAGACTCTTTGGATTTGCTTTATACCATCCTTCAGCATATGGCAATGCTTTTCCGAATCTCTCTCTTCTTGCATCAATCAGCTTAGAAGCTTCGTCCGGCTTGTCTTTTCTCAGTGCATTAATTTCTCCTACCACCTTAGCATCATCTCCGATAGTAGTATAAACCAGGTTTTGGTATGCATCAGAGAAGTCTGGCTTAAGTTCAATTGCTTTTTTGAATGCCTCTATAGCATCATTAGCAGTAGCAGGGTTTTTAGCCTGCATTACTCCAAGATTATACCAGTTTGTTGCATCGTTAGGATTTTTTGCTAGCTGCTCTTTCAATCCGGCAACAAATTTATCCGTGTTTCCTGACTGAAGATATGCTGTAGTCTGAGCTTCTTTAAGTTTTGCACTGTTTGGGAATTTAGCTAATCCTTTTTCAATAACCGCAAGAGCTTCAGGTGCTTTTTTAGCATTAAGAAGTAATGAAGTTAAAGTTTCATATAAATCAGATTCTATACTTTTTGACTGTTCTGTTTTGAAATCAGTATAGTCTGCGTTCTTCTTCATAAGCTCCCAAGTTGCTTTATCAAGATTTACCACCTGACCTGTTTTCTTTTCTTTTGCAGTATAAGTAGTTTCCACACCTGTAAATCCTGAATTTACAAGGTCTGTATATATTTTGATAGACTGGTCACTGTTATTCGCTAACGCGTGGCTAAGTCCGGCATAATACATATATATTTTATTGTCCTGACCACTAGATTTTAATAAGTCATAAACTTCAATAAACTTAGGTGCTGCCACTGCATAATTTTTTGCATTATATGCATCCATAGCTGCTTTGTTGGCTTCCTGAAGCTTTGCATTCAGGGCATTCGCATCTTTTTGTCCGAAAACAAAAGCAGACGCTACGATAGCCATTCCTAAAATTAGTTTCTTCATAATAACTATTTTATATTTAATTGTACAATTTATTCTTCTGAATCAGAATTCTCATTTTCTGCCTGAGGTTCTGCATTGTCTTCCTGGTTATCAAATAGTGATCCTACTCCTTCTTCTACTTCTCCAATCTCTTCAGTTTCTTCAGAATCTTCTTCTACATCTTTATCCATTGCTACTTTTGCAATGGCTGCAATTTCGTCATTTTTCTTAAGGTTGATCAGTTTTACCCCCTGAGTATTTCTACCCATTACTCTCATTTCATCCATTCCCATTCTGATGGCAACACCGGATTTGTTGATAATCATCAATCCGTCTTCGTCTGTTACGTTTTGAATAGCAATCAGATTTCCTGTTTTTTCAGTAATGTTCAGCGTGATTACTCCTTTTCCTCCTCTGTTCGTAATTCTGTAGTCTTCTACTGCAGTTCTTTTTCCATATCCTTTTTCAGATACTACAAGTACTGTTTCGTTCTCTACATCGTTCACAACAATCATACCAATAGCTTCATCACCATCTTCAAGCAAGATACCTCTTACCCCGATAGATCCTCTACCTACTTCTCTTACTTTTTCTTCAGGGAAACGGATACATTTACCATTTTTAGTAGCAATCATGATCTGAGAAGTTCCGTTCGTCAGATAAGCTCCTAATAACTGGTCATTATCTCTAATCTCAATGGCATTCACCCCATTTACTCTTGGTCTTGAATATGCTTCTAATGATGTTTTCTTGATGGTACCGTTTTTAGTTACCATCACAACGCTCATTTGATTTACATATTCGGAATCTTTAAGGTTATTGGTTCTGATATAAGCTTTGATCTTATCATCCGGTTCGATATTGATAAGGTTTTGCACCGCTCTTCCTTTTGCTGTTTTGGAGCCTTCAGGAATTTCAAATACTCTTAACCAGTAACATCTTCCTTTTTCTGTAAAGAACAGCATGTACTGGTGGTTGGTTGCAGAAACAATATACTCAAGGAAGTCGGAATCCCTTGTTGTTGCTGCTTTATTTCCTACACCTCCTCTACTTTGAATTTTATACTCTGAAAGTGAAGTTCTCTTGATATATCCTGCGTGAGAGATGGTAAGAACTACAGATTCGTTCGGGATAATATCTTCGATAGACATTTCTCCTCCAGAATAATCAATTTCAGTTCTTCTTTCGTCTCCGTATTTTTCTTTGATTTCGATCAATTCGTCTTTGATGATCTGGAATCTTCTTGGCTCATTGGCTAAGATATCTTCCAAATTTTCAATTTCTTTCATGATGGCATCATATTCATCACGGATCTTATCAAGCTCCATTCCTGTAAGACGAGCTAATCTAAGATCAAGGATTGCCTGAGCCTGGATGTCTGAAAGTTCAAACGCCTCGATTAAGCCTTCTTTTGCAGCCTGAGGGTTGGCACTGTGACGGATAATAGAAATTGCTCTGTCTAGAGAATCCTGCGTTCCGATTACTTTCATGAATCCTTCAAGGATATGCGCCCTTTCTTTTGCTTTCTTAAGCTCAAACTGAGTTCTTCTTATGATTACTTCATGTCTGTGCTCTACAAAGTGATGAATGATATCTTTAAGATTCAATTGCTCTGGTCTTCCGTGTACCAATGCAATATTGTTTACACTGAAAGAAGTCTGAAGTGCTGTATATTTATATAATAGGTTAAGAACAACATTCGGAATGGCATCGTTTTTCAGTTCGTACACCACACGAAGTCCTTTTCTATCCGATTCATCTCTGATCTCGTGGATACCAGGAATTTTTTCGTCTTTTACAAGCTCTGCTGTTCTGGCAATCATTTCAGCTTTGTTCACCTGATAAGGGATTTCAGTAACGATAATAGCGTTTCTGTTTCCGATTTCGTCAAAGTTAACTTTAGCTCTTAAAACCACTCTTCCTCTTCCTGTATGGAAAGCATCTCTTACACCGTCATAGCCGTAGATGATCCCTCCTGTAGGGAAATCCGGAGCAATGATGTGCTGCATTAATTCATCGATGGTAATTTCTTTGTTATCGATATAAGCGCAGATGGCATCTACAGACTCAGATAAGTTATGGGGCGCCATATTGGTAGCCATCCCTACTGCAATACCAGAAGTACCGTTTACCAAAAGGTTAGGAACTTTCGTTGGCATTACTGTTGGTTCCTGCAAACTATCATCGAAGTTATTCTGGAAATCAACTGTTTCTTTGTCTAAGTCTGAAAGAACCTCATCAGAGATTTTTTTCAATCTTGCCTCAGTATAACGCATTGCTGCAGGCGGGTCACCATCCATAGAACCAAAGTTACCCTGCCCGTCTACCTGCGGATAACGCAAGCTCCAGTCCTGGGCCATTCTTACCATAGCATCATATACAGAGGAATCTCCGTGCGGGTGATATTTACCCAAAACATCCCCAACAATTCTCGCAGATTTTAAATATTTTCTATTAGAAAACACCCCTAGTCCATACATACCATACAGTACTCTTCTATGAACGGGTTTCAAGCCGTCTCTTACATCCGGTAACGCTCTTGAAACGATAACGGACATCGAATAATCGATATAAGACGACTTCATTTCATCAACAATGTTGATAGGAATCAGTCTTTCTCCTTCTTTTTGCATAAACAAATTTTATTATAATGATAGTCAGACCTTTAGCTGTAAGTCTGAAAATTATTTATTTCCAATTTTTATTAACGGGCTAATTTACGAAAAAAATGCCGATTTTTGCTGTAGAATTTATCCAAAAAATCTTAAAAATTCATAAAAAATGAGCGTATTAAGTATAACTTTCCACTGTACGAAAGATAACCTAGAAGAATGGGAAAATTATATTGATGAAACCCTGGTTTTAATGACTGAAAACCTGATGGATGTAGAAAAGTATATTCTTTCTGAGGTACACAGTGATTTTATTGAGGAAGGTAAAAATTATAATCTGCTATTAATCTTCGATAATGATGGATTACGTGAAGATTTTATAAAAAGCGAACTTTTGAATATTTCTGAAAGGATTGAGAAAAAGTTTGGACAGGAAGTTATGATTTTTAATACTTTCCTAAATCCGAAAAAATCGAGATTATAACTGATCATAAAAAAGCACTGAATTTCTTCAGTGCTTTTCTTTTTTATCTGTGATGTCCATGACCACGGCCTTTGTGATGATGGCCACGATCGTCATAAATATACACTTTCTTAACCTGACCCGGTGCATAATATCTTGCGCTTCCGCCATAATACCTTTTTGCATGCCCCGGTGGCATTCTTCTTCCATGTGGCTCGTGTACTATGCAAGAGGACAATAGTAACAGTACAGCGCCTGCCCCAACAATTTTAAACATACTTTTCATTATTTTCACTTTTTCAATTTCGATAGCGAAATATATCAATGTTAATGCCAAAAGAAATTGAAATTAAGCTAATGTATGTTAAAACCGACTGTTAATATTTTTATTTTACGTTGCTATTAATAGCCACTTCTCTTTTTCACCTGTCCCGGAGCATAGTCTTTTGCACTTCCTCCAAACACTTTTTTAGCCTGTCCCGGAGGGATTGTATTTCCTCTGGCTCCATTATCATGCACTACACATGATGACAACATCAGCATCACGATAAGCACACCTGTAATTTTAATCAAATTTTTCATTATTTCTATTTTTTCAACTTGATTTAATATAACAATGGTAATGCCAAAAGTTCAAAATTCAAGGTTCAAGGTTCAAGGTTCAAGGTTTAAGGTTTAAGGTTTAAGGTTTAAGGTTTAAGGTTGGAATATAAAGCCTTTTATTGTGAATGGTCAATTTTGCTTCGCAAGTCAATGGTCAATTTGGTTAGGGAGGTCATGTGTTTACTGAATAAATTCATCATTCATCATTCATCATTCATCATTCATCATTCATCATTCATCATTCGTAACTTATAATTCTCTAAATGATTTCGCTTCTTTTTTCCATCAATACAAGATCTTTCCACTCCCCATTGAGCTTTCCAATTTTTTTACGGACTCCAACCATTCTGAACCCGTTTTTCTGATGAGACTTGATGGCCATTTCGTTTTCGGAGAAGAGATTGGTCTGTAATGTCCAAAATCCGTGGTCTTCGCTATCCAAAATTATCTTTTTAAGCAATATAGAACCCAAACCCTTCCCCTGGTATTCTTTATCAAAATAAATGCCCACTTCTGCGACTCCTTTAAAGCTTTCCCTTTTGCTGACAGGTTTTAAAGCGCACCATCCTACGACTTCATTGTTTTCATTTTCCAGCACCCAGCGGCAGTCATTGAAATATTCCATGCTCCAGGCTTCAGCGGTAGGAACTTCTGTTTCCAAAGTAGCAATTCCACCCTCTACTCCTTGCCGGAAGATCTCCAGCACACGGTTTTCGTCACTGGGAAGCATTTCTCTTAATTCGTAATTCATTGTATTTAATGGTATTTTCTTTTGAGTTTTCTTTTAATTCTTGAATAGTGGGTTTGTTTGCTTTTTTCGTCCTGAGAAACAACACTGATGTTCCCATCCACTTCCAGAACGGAAAGCTTTACATTGTGTATGTTTTCAATTCCATGTTCTCTTATGGCTTCTTCCAATTCGCTTTCTGTAATCTTAACACGATTCAGAGCGGCCTGATCTGCTACTCCATCTCTGATAAGAATTACCGGTTCATCTTCCATAAAAGTCTGAAAGGAGCGACTGGAAAACATGATCCTTTTCAAGATAAAATTAGCAACAAACAAAACCAATGCCGCAATAATTCCTCCCTGAAGAGAAGTATCCGGGCCTACCATTGCATTCTGAACGGCATTTGAAATCAATAGCAGTAATACAACATCTCCCGCATTGAGCTGGGAAAGCTGATTCTTACCAAACAAACGGATAGCGATCACCATAAAAAGGTAAACGCAAAGGGAACGAACAGCGACGTTAAGTATAGGATCCACAATTTTTTATCTACTCAAATGTATTGATTTTTGTGATTCGTAAAAAATATTTTATTAACAGATTTTGGTATAAATTTTGACCTTGGGATTCTCATTACACCACAAAAAATAAACTTACATGAAAAAATTATTTCTCTATTTAGGAATCTTTCTGTTCTTTTTATCCTGCAAAAAACAAGAAACGCAACCCACTTTGTCTCCTGATGCTGTCATCCATGAAAAAGTAAACGAACTTTACACTCAGTATGGCAAGTCCAATGAGGCCATTTACAACCAGCCGATTTCTGAGGATTTGTTTTCCAAGGATTTAAAAAAAGTATTGGAAGAGGCTATCAATGCTTCAAAAGCGGATATTGAAAAAGTTAAAAAAAGTGATCATCCTGATGAAAAACCTTTAATTTTCGAAGGCGCTATTTTCTCCAGTTTGTATGAAGGATTTACCAGTTATAAAATTAAATCTGTCAAGATACAGGATAAAACTGCTGAAGCACTGGTAGCATTTGAATATAATTCCGCTACTCCTAAAGAAACCTGGATGGATACCGTACATCTGATCAATACGGAGAAAGGTTGGAAAATAGATAATATTACTTTTGATAAGATAGGAAATTCTAAAAATCTTAAAACAAGATTAACCGAATTTGTGCAAAGTGCACAGCAATAGAAAAGCCGCTTATAAAAGCGGCTTTATTTTTTTTTACGGACATTGAACGATTGGAATATCACTGCAAATTACTTTATTTGCCCATTCGCAAAATGTACAGTATTTTCTTGGCTCTCCTCCGTACACTGACTTCAAATCTGACTTTGTCAGTTTCTTTAAATTTTTCATATAGTTCTAATTTTTATGGTAGCCCAAAATTAAAACCTTGTCCTTTATTCTTTATTACAACTTAATCTGATAAGTTTTCATTATTCACACTTTCATGAATAATATGCAATCAATACTATCTGTTGTGAATCTCTACAGTCACAGGCATTACGTAAGTATAAGCAACCATATTTTCAGTCAGTTTTTTACGATCTACTTTATAATCAAGGTCGCTTAATACCATTTCAATTTCTTTGCTTACAGTTTTGCAGTCTCCTGTGGAGTGAACATTTACAATTTTACCATTTTTTGCAATATCAAACTTCACCACTGAGTTTACGGTTCCCTGCTTGTAATCAGGATTGGTAAGATCAAAGTTGGCTTCTAATTTATTTCTAATATCATTAAATGTTTCACTTCTATTCAACTGAATTTCCTGAATGGTATTATGATCTGTTGTCTGGGCTTTGGCAGTGTTCAAAACAGCAGCAAATCCACAAACGAAAAGTGAAGCCATCAATATTTGAATTCTATTTTTCATAACTAACTGGTTTTAAATGTTATACTAACCTATTTTTGTATCTCTTACCCAAAGTTATTAAAAATAATTCATATTAATTTTACATTCAGTTAACATTGAGTTAACATTAAAACTTAATCAATTGATTATCAACGTAATAAATTTTAAAAATAATTAAAAATTTAATATTGGGAGGTAAATTATAGTATATAAAATCAGGTTTTCCTTTTATAACCAATATCATCAATTAACAATATCTTGTCAATAATATCTTTTTTAAACTTGCTAAAGGGTCGTTTATGATAATTTTCTTCCTCTATTTCTATCCCAAAAACTAATCTATAAATTTCATCTTTACTAATTCTAAGTCCCATAAAAGCACTTTCTGATAAAATCTTGATATAATTACTAGAATACTTATATCTTAAATCTAATAAATCTCTTAATTCTTTTTCTGCATTAGCATTATACTTTTCTTTAATTTTATTAAACTCAAGAGTTTCTCCTGTTTTAATACTTTTTTTATATGCTTTCGCTTCGATTTTTAATGAATCTAATTTTTGATTATAAAAAAAATCAAAACTAAATCCTTCATCAGCTTCTTTGAAATAAGGATGAACAAATTTTTCTAAAGCTTTTGACCAATCTCCGGCTTTTCCTTTTATGTGATTGCAAGAATGACAACTAGGAATTAAATTGTGAAAGGATAATGCTAATAATGGAAACTCATTCTTCGGATACCAATGATCCAACTCTGCTCTTGCATGACTTTTACTGATATTTAAAGTATAATTTTTATTACAATAAATACATGTATCTATTCCTATAAAATTTAAAAAATCTTTCGAATGTTTTTTTTGAAAATTTTTATACCCTGTTTCTAATAAAAAACTTTTAATATTTTTATTCTCATCATTATTAAGTGTTAGCTTTTTAAATTCTTCATGTAAATTAAATAATTTAGTTGGAAGACCACCAATTAATTCGTCTTTATTTTCATTTAAAAAATCTAAAAAATCTGTATTTATATAAACTTTATTTCTATGCGTTCTATCTCCTCTCTCTATGTATTTTTTTGTTATGATATTATTAAAAATATCTTTTACAATTTTATTATGAAAATCAAAAGCTTTTTTCTTAAAATCTATATAAATCATGATCTTTCAATTTTATATCCCAATTCTTTCGCTAACTTCTTAAAAATTTTTTCTTTTTGATCTTCTTCAAAATCTTCCGGAAATAACTCGAAATATTTTTCTCTTAATTTGTAATAGATAATTTGTTCATCTATCATTTCAATAATTCTTTTATAACCATCTCTAGTTGAAGATTCTAGTTCTAAGTTGTTATTTTTTTTATATTCTTGATCATTTAACCATATTATTACTTCTTCTATTTTAGATTTAGCAAAACTTCCAGTCAACCCACTTAAAAAAAAACTATCCTCCAAGAGTTCAGAAATGTTGCCTGCAAAAGTATTTTTTTTACTAAAATCTTTAGAAATTGAAATATTATTTTCTACTTGAAGAAAAAGAACATTTTGTTTGGGAATATCAGATAAAATAAAAGGAGAATGAGTTATTAAAAGAACATTTAAAAATTCATATCGCAAATCAATAGCATTTAAACTATCTAGAAATCTTTTAATAAGTTCTTTTTGAAATTGAGGATGAGCATAAATTTCAATCTCGTCAAAAATTAAGTTTATATTTTTATAATAAACAAGCTTTTTAATTTCCTTTGGCTCGCTTTCCAAATCACCGTGTAAAGTTGTTACAGATTTTATATTCCTTAAATGATATAATACAGAATGAATTGAAAAAATAATTTGTTTTTCCCCAGAACTAAAATTTGAAAAATTATTTTCAGAATATTCTTTATTAAATAAATATTCTAAATTAAAAAATGAAGGCAAAATGTGTCTAATATTATAATTAAAATTAATTCCCAAACTTTCATTTTGGAACTTCTCTATATTTTTATAGGCAACTTTACCACTTTCTACAATCAGATTTGCCAAATCATCTATTTCTAAAATCAAGCTGTCTTCATTTATATAATGAGTCTTAATAAAAAAAAGTGCTTGATTAAACTTATCTGTATTATGGCTATTATCTCTATATAAAGCATTGATATATCTTTTAAACTTATTTCTTTTAAAATTTATTTTGAATGTTACAATTTCATTGCTATTGTTTTCTATAAATAAATCATTAAAGTCAGCATATACTAGATAATTTGTCATTTTTTTTAACTTTAGCAATATATAGTCTAAATTATAAGCAAAAAACTTTTTATCCTGAATTTCTAAAATATTATTATCCTCATCTTGAAAGAATACATCTAAAATTATTTTTAAGATTTCTATTTTCTCTAAATAAGGGATATCAATTCTTAAATCTCCTAACCTCTGATCATTCAATAAAAATTTATCCTTATTAAACTCTATATAGACATGAGAAATTTCTTTTACATCATTGACCTTTCTTAATACTTTTTCCTTTAATATATTTATTAAAAAACGTGATTTTGATAAATTTTTCTCAATATTAATATCAATATTTCCATTATTTCTATAAGGATTAATTACAACTGGAAGTTGATATCCATCATTTTTATGAAATACCCCTTTTATCCATTCGCCTATTTCGCTATTATTGAAACTATAATGTGAATAATTAATAACTAATGAATAAACAAAGTCTTCTAGAAAATTATATTTCGTATAATTATTTTCATATTCATCATCAGTTAATAAATCTATTTTGAATTCATTTACTTTTAAAAATTTTTGATCAAAATTTTCTTTATAGTCTGTGAAAGAAAATATATTATTTTTTATTTTCATTTGTCTAATAACCTCTACTCGTTCTTGAAATTTTATTTTTTTATTCTCTTCATAAAGATTATTACTATTAGTCAAAATATAAAACTCAATATTTATTTTTTCTAAATCTTTTTTAAGGCTATTTGTAATTTTACTAACATTGTCATGATAATTGGAGTTCTCTTTATCATACAAGTCCCCCGGAATGATGAAATCTTTTTTTATTTTTAATGAAAAACTTACAATCGAAGCTATTAAAATTTCTATCAAAGTGCTTTTTCCACTTCCATTTCTTCCAACAATAGCTGAGATATTAATATTCTTTCCAAAAAAGTCTTTTGGTAATGTTTCATCTATTTCAATTCGCTCAACATCTCTAATTGAATTAATATCTATTTCATAATCGAAATCATCAATCCTCTCTTTTCCATTATAAAATTTATAATCATTATAAAACTTATAAATTCTTCCTTCTTCTAAATTCTTAAGAAATTTTGGATTACAACCTTTCAATGGTCTAATCGCTAAAAGTTTAAAGCTCATGTATTATCGTTTTCTCCAAAAGTAAATAAAAAAACCACAATTTTCATTGTGGTTTTCCGTAATATATTTCTATCATTCTATTCTAATTCCCTCTTCAAAAACTTCCCAGTCAAGCTCTTCTTAGACTTCACAATTTCCTCAGGAGTTCCCTGTGCTACAATCTGTCCTCCATATTTCCCTCCTTCCGGTCCAACATCAATAATATGGTCAGCTAATTTGATGACGTCCATATTATGTTCGATGATGATGAACGAGTTTCCAAGTTCTACCAATTGGTTAATGGCATCCATCAGGATTTTCACATCTTCAAAATGAAGTCCTGTAGTGGGTTCATCAAGGATGTAAAGGGTATTTCCGGTTTGTCTTTTTGACAGTTCGGTTGCTAACTTGATACGCTGCGCTTCACCTCCGGAAAGCGTCGTTGATTGCTGTCCAAGGGTAATATATCCTAATCCAACATCCTGTAATGTTTTTACTTTTGCAAAAATCTTAGGAATCGGCTGGAAGAAATCTACTGCTTCATCAATCGTCATATCCAGAACATCAGAGATGGATTTTCCTTTGTAACGCACTTCCAGGGTTTCTCTGTTGAAACGTTTTCCGTTACAGGTTTCACAATGAACGTATACATCCGGAAGGAAATTCATTTCAATCACTTTCAATCCTCCTCCCTGACAGGTTTCGCATCTTCCGCCTTTTACGTTGAAAGAGAATCGACCTGGTTTATAACCACGAATTTTACTTTCCGGCAATTCTGCAAAAAGGTTTCTGATATCGGTAAACATTCCGGTATAGGTAGCAGGATTCGAACGTGGCGTTCTTCCGATTGGTGTTTGATCTACATCTACAATTTTATCAATATTATCCAGCCCTTCGATCTTTTTGTAAGGTAAAGGTTCCTGAACCGCTCTGTAGAAATGTTTGTTAAGGATAGGATATAGTGTTCCGTTAATCAAAGAAGATTTTCCACTTCCTGAAATTCCGGTTACTACTACTAACTTACCAAGTGGAACATCCAGGGTAACATTTTTAAGGTTATTTCCTGTAGCACCTTTTAAAACAATATTTTTACCGCTTCCCGCTCTTCTTTCTTCAGGAATTGCAATTTTTCTTTTACCATTAATATATTGAGCAGTGATGGTATCTGCTTTCAACAGATCTTTCGGTTTTCCCTGCCAAAGGATCTCTCCACCAAATTTTCCGGCTCTTGGACCAATATCCAATACCTCATCAGCTTCCAGAATCATGTCTTTATCATGCTCTACCACCAATACAGAGTTTCCGATATCTCTAAGGTTTTTCAGAGAATGGATCAGCCTTTCATTATCTCTCTGGTGAAGTCCGATACTTGGTTCATCAAGGATATACAACACATTCACCAATTGAGAACCGATCTGTGTTGCCAGACGAATTCTCTGTGATTCTCCTCCCGAAAGGGTTTTTGAACTTCTGCTCAAGCTTAAATAATCCAGCCCTACATCCAGTAAAAACTGAAGTCTGGTTTCAATCTCTTTTAAGATTTCATGAGCAATGATTTTATTTTTTTCTGAAAATTTATCTTTAACATCAGCTAACCAGTCTTTTAAATCAGCTAAGCTTAATCCATTGACCTCAGCAATATTTTTTCCGTCAATTTTAAAACTTAAACTTGAAGGCTGAAGACGGGTACCATGACACTCCGGGCAGGTTTCTTCTGTGGTGAAATGTCTTTCCAGCAAAATGGCTTCATAAGATTCTCTCTCGTCGATAATTTCGTCCATGAAAGCAATAAGCCCGTCAAAACCAATTTTTATTTTCTTGGTAATTCCTGCGTATTTCAGGTCTTTATTAAATTCTTTGTGACAACCGTTGTAGATATAATCCAATGCTTCTTCCGGAATATCCTGAAGCGGTGTTGTTAATCCCAATCCAAAGATCTCAAGAATATTTTTGATCTGCGATAGAATCCATTTGTTGGACTTGATATCTTCCAGCGGTAATAATCCTCCCTGATTGATGGATAATTTTGGATTGTCTATGAAATAATCCGTATTGATCTTTTTGATGGTTCCCAATCCTTTACAGTTCGGGCAGCTTCCTTTGGGTGAATTGAACGAGAATGTATTGGGTTCAGGCAAAGCCAGAGAATGTCCCGTTTCTGCATCCATCAGGTTTTTGGAAAAGTATTCGATGTTTGTACTTCCCAGTTTCTGAATTCCAATAATACCTTCTCCCATTTCCATTGCAGTACGCAATGATTTTTCCATTCTGCTTTCCGAAGCATTTTCACCGATAATCCAACGATCGATAACGATGTCAATATCGTGGGTTTTATAACGGTCAAGTTTTAAATCATATTCAATATCCTGTAATTCACCATCAATTCTTGCCTGTCCGTAGCCCTTTTTAGCCATCTGTACAAAAAGTTCATGATAATGCCCTTTTCTGGAACGCACCACTGGCGCCAAAAGCATGATCTTTTCTTTTTTATAGTTTTCTTTGATGGTTTCAAGAATCTGATCTTCGGTATAGCTTACCAATTTTTGTCCGGTAGACAAAGAGTACGCATCTGAAACTCTTGCATACAAAAGACGCAGAAAGTCGTACAGCTCGGTAACTGTCCCCACAGTAGAACGTGGATTTTTATTGGTCGTTTTCTGCTCAATAGCAATCACCGGAGAAAGTCCTTCAATTTTATCTACATCAGGACGCTCCAGCCCGCCTAAAAACTGACGTGCATAGGCAGAGAATGTTTCAATATAACGGCGCTGGCCTTCTGCAAAAATAGTATCAAAAGCCAATGACGATTTTCCACTTCCGGAAAGGCCTGTAATAACGACCAATTCGTTGCGTGGAATTTTAACATTAATATTTTTAAGGTTGTGTTCACGTGCTCCGTAAACTTCTATATATTCTGTTGATTTGCTCATAATCCGGAATGATTTTGCCTGAAAATCACAACGTGCAAAAATACGGAATTTTATGCAATTTTTTTGAATTTAAAAGGCATAAAAGTTTTATAAAAAAAACCTAATGTATGTTGGGAATGAATATTTTTTTATTCCATATTGAAATTAACAGGATTGAATTTTTCCGAAAATGATTTGATATTTCCGGGTAATTATGATTGGGTTAAAGCTTATGCGAAATCTTATGTAATAAAAAACGGGCTAAAGCCCGTTCCTATAGATATAATTCAATATTACATTAAAAATGCCGTATCTGTTACGGCATTTATATTTTAAACGAATGGTGTGTTCCCAAAAGGTTTACATATCCTGGAAATCAACATCTTCATTATTTATTCTTACAATATATTCAATTCCGTCAATGGCTTTGGCAATGATCTGGTTTCTGATAATGTTGGCCATATTTTCCCAATAGGCTCTTCCATAGAAAGAATAGTTCTGCGGAATAATCTCTACTTCTACTGTTCTTACAAAACCTTCTTTAGGCTTGTTGCTGATCATTGTTCCTCTTCTTACTCTTACTTCTCTTACCTCATCTTTCAGAATCATGCGGCAATAGTTTTTAACGTCTTCCAAAGAAATGATTTTATCCCTGGTTGTCAGTGCGTATTTGTAAGCCTGAATACTGTCTGTTCCCTTCTGTTCTTCAGCTCCTCCCAATGTCTCGGTAAGCAGTACAACAGTTTGTGACTTTAATTGATTGGAAAGTTCAGTTCCCGGACGCATATGATTGGCAAGCGTACAGTGCGTTATCCAAAAAGCAGCATAGGTATGGTCTGTTTTTTCTACAGGTTCCATGATCACATAATTCAATTCCTGCCTGATATTCCTTTTGGCATTGTTCACTTTCTGAACCATGGTTTTCATTTTGTCAGACATTTCGCTGAGAACTCCTTTTACATTATCTCTGTTCAAAAGGGAAAATGCGGCAATTTCATCTCTTGTCAATTCCAGAACATTGGCAATCATATCCACAGCATTTCTGCTTGTGAAACGTTCCATGCCTCCTTTTCTTACGGTATACAAACCTTTTTTAAGATCATCAGCCGGAGTAAAAGGAATTTCGGTATACTTTCTTCCGTCACCATCCTGTACCTCATCTACATAAAGAAAATGTTCACCCTCATCGGTTACCAAAGGAATATTATTTCCCATGATATCAAGGCTGTATTCTGTTTTTTTCCAACCTCTGTTGTATACCGGAAAAGCATTCAGAACAAAGGAAAAATTGTCAAGTATTTCTGCCGAAAATTGTGGTGGAAACTCAAAGGTAAGCCACAGATAGCTCTTATTATCCAGGAATTTGGTAATTTCTTCTTTTCCTGCAAGAAAATCAAGATTCTGAGGAAGCTGTCCCGGTTCTGAAAAAAGACTTTGAGAAATTCCTGTTACCTCAATAAATTTATGACGATAGATACTTTTAATATCTTCAATCACTTTATTCCGGATGGATTGCTCTTTGAACATCTGTTCGTAGCCATCATTTTGGTTTTCTGTTAAATAACTCAGTCCTTCTCTCACAAATAAAGGATTACCATTGCTTGACACCGTGATATACGGCAATAATTTATAAACAAAATCAAGGTGTTCAAAAGCAGGATTAGAGCAGAAAATGCTCAGATATTTTGGAAAGTTTTCACTTACATATTTGCTTACATCCACTCCTATTGTGATTTTTCTGTAATCTTCAGGCCTTCCCTGAAATCTTGCAATAGGAATTTTATTGAATCTGTCATCAATACTGTAGCAGGTATTTCCTACAAACATGATGGACGTGTGAACTTTATTAATTCTTACATTTCCTACCGGAGTAAAAGGAATATTCAGCTGTTTATCTGATTCTGATTTTATCGTAGAAGTCATCTGCTTACGGAAGAAAAACTCCGTGTGTTCCAATAAAACTTCGGAAGACTCATAAGGCTGTGTAAAAGCCACGGAATGAGCCGGAATAGGATGGGTATAAATAGACGGGGTAAGAAGTTTTGCCAGTTTTTCCAATATACGGGCATTTACTGTCTGTATTTCATTATTCGCTTTGAAAACTTCTGTACTGAAAGCATCTATCAACAGTTTTACAAAAGGATCTAAAGACTGCGGACTTCTCAATCCCCATACTTTAGTTGCATTCTGCAGCATTCTTGCTTTTACAGATTCTTTGGAATAAATATTCTGATCTAAATTCATAATTTTCTTTCGCTGTTAAAAATATTAATCAATAGACATTGGACTTAGAAACAACTCTGTTGAAAAACTGAAACGTTCCCCTGATTCTTCCATTTTTGCATTGATGGCAATTCTTACTTTCTTTTTAATTTCGGTGTGTTCTTTAGTATCGTAGCTGTGCTCTACAAATTGTATATGAGCATCAATCTGCGGGTTGACGATTCTGGGTTCATATTCCTGAATCTGTCTCCTTAAGCTTTTGATAAAAACGCTTTCCCAGATGGCACTTGTGACTCCATTATCGAATTCAAGGTTCCAAACATCGTTTCCATAGTTTTCATCATATCTGTTCTCCCCTTTTTTGGTGGTGATCAGCAGCATAATATTGTGGGCAATACTTTCCCCCATATCGCAGGTATCGATACTTCCGCCTTCGGTCATTAAAGTAGACGGTACGAAAGGCATTCTGTAATTTGGTGTATCCATAACTTATTGTTTTTACTTCATGGTTCCCGCTTATCTAAAAACGGAATACCAAAATACGCATTTTCACCAAATAATGATGACAATACTTTAAAATATTATTCAAAAAAAGAGCCTTCAAACTGAATTGAAAGCCCTGTAATCTGTTATATTTTTATTTTACATTAAGCATCCGCTTTTTTCCGGTTGATAAAATAGTACACCGGAAGTCCCAGCAGTACCAAAATAAAACCAGGCCATGTATATTGTTGTTTATAGATTAACAGTAAAATGCAGAAACAGGTTCCTATTAAAAGGTAGATAACAGGTGTTACCGGATAAAGCCATGTCTTATAAGGTCTTTCCAGTTCTGGTTGTTTCATTCTTAAATAAATAACTCCAAATACGGTAATCATGTAGAACAGAACAATTACAAAAGAAATCATATCCAATAAATTCCCGTACTGCCCACTCAGACAAAGAATTGAAGCCCACACACCCTGCATCCAAAGTGCATTTTCCGGAACTTCATTTTTATTATTTTTTTCGGCAGATTTAAAGAACATTCCGTCTTTTGCCATAGTCTGAAAAACTCTTGCTCCCGCCAAAATCAATCCGTTATTACATCCAAATGTGGAAATCATTACTAATAGAGCAATGATAATAGTACCAGCACTTCCAAAAATATTCTGTGAAGCCGCTACTGCTACTCTGTCATTCGCTGCAAAAGCAATTCCGTCTCTGTCCAATGCATTTAGGTATACATAGTTTACCGCTATATAAAGGATCATAACAGCAGAAGTACCATAAATCATTGATTTTACTACATTCTTTTTAGGGTTTTCAATTTCCCCGGAAACAAATGTTACACTTTCCCAGGCAACAGAACTGAAAACAGAACCTACCATTGCGGCTGCAATTCCACCGAGAAGAGTCATTCCACCAATGGGTTCCCAGCCTTCTTTAAGAAAATTACCACTTATATCTTTTTTCAGATTATTAAAAGAATCTGTACCCCAGCTAAAGTTTTCTGCTAAATGAGAGATATCTACCAATATAAAACCGGCAGCAATCAAACCTATCAATGCAATAATTTTGGAACCGGTAAAGATGTTCTGGAGGATTTTACCACTCTCTACTCCTCTGGTATTAATATAGGTAAGCAGCAGAATTACACCAATGGCCAGAATCTGTATCCATGTAATTTTAAATTCACCGCTTTGAAAAATAGGTGCAGCATCGTTAAGTGAAGGAATCAGATACGCTGTAAATTTTCCAAAAGCCATTGCCACTGCAGCAATTGTTCCGGTTTGTATTACCGTAAACAATCCCCATCCGTAAAGGAATCCCATTCTTTTACCAAAAATTTCTTTGAGATAGGTATATTGCCCTCCGGCTTTCGGAAATAATGCGGACAGTTCTCCATAGCTTATGGCTGCGGCTACCGTCATTATTCCTGTAATGATCCACACCACAATCAGCCAGTATCCGGATCCCAGATTCCTCATCATGTCAGCACTTACAATAAAGATCCCGCTTCCGATCATGGATCCCATCACAAGCATAATGGCATCCCATAGTTTCAGTTTTTTTTGCATAGTCAAGTATAGGAGTCAAATATAATCAAATCTGTCTTTGATTTTGAATTTTATTGAAAATTCCTTAAAACACCTGTTTTTTGTCATTTTTTATTCCGTTATGATTCAATTTTAATTAGTATTTTTGGAAAAATATTAAACATGAAATTTAAAGCGATATTATTTGCAGCAGCTTTAACAGCTTCTTCGTTAGCATTTGCCCAATCTGGTCCACCGGAAGGGAAAGCCTTGGTAGGTGATACATACGGAGATCAGGTAAATTCTTCTGCTGAATCCAAAGCAATCACAGTAGAAAAACTGAATAAGCAGCTTAAAAAAGATAACAAAAAAGTTGAAAATGTATCTGTTAAAGGAAAAGTAACCGATGTTTGTGATAAAAAAGGATGCTGGCTTACCATCCAGACAGAAGACAATTCTAAGTTTTTTGTAAAAATGAAAGACTATGCTTTCTTCGTACCTACAGCCTTAAAAGGGAAAAACGTTGTATTAGAAGGAAATGCAGAAAGAAAAGTAACTTCTGTGAATGAGCAGAAACATTATGCGGAAGATGCTAAGAAGCCTCAATCTGAAATTGATGCGATTACACAGCCTAAGGAAGAGATCAGGTTTGTTGCTAATGGAATTAAAGTTGTGAACTAAGCTTGAATCATTGAATAAAATCTAAATTTTATATTTCCAAAGTTAGGTTTTGGCTAAAGCCATATGAATTTTTATTTAAATTAAATGGGCTAAAGCCCATTCCTATTGAATATAAACTTTTAGAAATTAGATAAAAAAATAAAATCGGCTGTCCTTCGGGGCAGCCGATTTTATTAGTCTTCTATTTTAAAATCCACAACAGTATCCAGTTTCGGATATTTAGTTGCAGAAATAAATTTCTTTCCGGTACAGTCTATTTCCAGCCAGCCTTTTCTCTGCTTTACATCTCCTGCTTCCATTACGAAAGGAATAAATGAGATTTCACCTTTTCCTTCTTCTTTTATTTCTCTAAACTGAACCGCTATATCCAAAATACATTCATGTTCTGTGTTTAGTTTTACATTTCTGTAAATAATATCATAATGCGTTTCTTTATTCTCGGGAATTTCAAGATAATTTTCCCATCCAGTAATATCAGAGTTCAGTTCACTGATTGCTTTCAAGGCATAATAAAGAGCAATTGTATAATACTTTCTTGTTCCTGTTCTGGTATAATCATCCACAAAATGTCCGCCTTCAAATAGAATTGTCGGCATTCCGGCTTTTATAAAGTTATCTCCTGTAGAAGTCGGATAGAATTCATCAGAATATCTTCCAATCTGATGAGGGATCATTTCCTTTAAATGGTTGTATACACTTCCGATCACAGCCATACATTTCTTTCTATTTTCTGTAACGGTACGTTCTACATTTTCAGAAGGTGCCAGAAAGGAAAGAGTGGCAGGATGAATACCATCGGTTGTAAAAATGGTTCTCTGCTCATGAAGATTTAATGCATAATCGTACTTTTTAGAAGCAGCAGCTTTTTTCAGAAATTTAATCTCCTTACTAGCCTCATTATGAAAATCTCTGTTAAGATCAATATCGGCTGCATTCAGTCTGGTCCATCTCTCCGATCCGTCCGGATTCAGCATGAATATAAAATCCAGTTTTATTTTACCGAATAAATCCTCTTTCATTTCAGGAGCTTTATCAAGACTCACCAAAAGATCAAGCATGGCATGCGTAGCATTGGATTCATTGCCGTGCATTTGTGACCAGGCCAATACATTAATGTTTCCGGTTCCGATGCTTAACTGATAAATAGGTTTATCTAAATAGGATCTTCCGATCTCCTGAATATAATCGCTGAGATTGTTCTGTAGGTAAGAAAATAATTTTTCAGGGGAAATATAGCGATTTGAGAAATCGGGGTTTTGAGAATAGATCTGTTCAAAATTCATTTTGGGAATTGTTTACAAGATTCAAATTTAGCCATTTTTGGGCAAAAATTTAAATTAACATTTGTAAATATTGTGAAAATACAAAAATTTACATTTGACATCTGTTTTGAAATTTGTTTACAAGATTTAAATCCTATTCTTTTAGAGGTTTAGAAATCAATTAACACCTGTAACATTATTAAACACCCTCAAAAGACAAATTGTCTGTGGATAAAATTGTGGATTGCGAATAATTTAATATCATATATTTAAATAATTAAAAGTCAGCAAGTTACGAAATTTATCTAAATACTATTTGCAATAGTACTTTAAGGCTTAAAATTGCTGTTTTTTACCCTTTGAGGGGTATTTTATTAAACATAAAAATTGTGGAAAGCTTAGATATTTAACGTTGTATACATTTGTAAAGTGCATAATGAATCAGATTGGAACCTCAATTTTTAATCCATTCGCTTAATTTTGACCATTTTTGTTCACCATAAAAATAGTTGCTTAACAGAAATACTAATTCTCTCCTATTACTCCATTATATTGGCTTAAAATAGTGTATTTACATCAGTAATTTACCTATGTAACATCTTTAAAATAGCCTTTACATGGCTTTAATTTGATATTTATTGGAATAAATCATTCAGGAAACAGATTTAAAGAGATTAATAATGTAAATAGTGAAAAGGAAGTGGTTTAAGGGACAAAATAAGCTGTGAAAAAGCCTAAATTTACATTATTAAACTAATATTTTAGGAAAAAGAAAGTCAAATAATAAGGTCTGGATGCCTATTACTAAATCTTATAGCAGCCTCAGATAATTATTAAATACAATTGTAATTTAACTATAATACATTGATTAATAATATTTTATTTTCTTGTTACAAATGTATATTAAAAATATTTATATTTATTTACATTTGTGTTTTGCATTTGTAAATTATATATGTTACATTTGTAAAATAATTAAAGGCTTATTTTTATGAGTTTAAATGAAAGAATTTCCAAAATTATTGAGTATTCCAATCTGACCCCTTCTGAGTTTGCTGATGAGATTGACGTACAGCGTTCATCCATTTCGCATATTACTTCAGGAAGAAACAAGCCGTCTCTTGAGTTTATCATAAAAATAAAATCCCGTTTCCCGGAACTTCTTTGGGACTGGCTGGTTACTGGAGAAGGTGAGATGCTGAAATCCCAACTGCCAGAAATCGAAATTAGTGAAGATCAAATAGAAGAAGAGAAAATAAAAACAACTCCACTCCCCGACCTTTTCACCATGATGAATGATGATGATGAATTTGGAAGTGATGAAACGGAAATGGAAACTCCAAAACCAAGTCCTGGAGAATCGTTTATACCAACCCAAGATAAAGCACCAGAAAAAATATCAGATTCTCAGCGATTAGAAAATACCAGCGAACAATTGTTAGGTCAACTATTTGGTAATCAACAAAGTAAGATAAAGCGTATTGTCTTGTTCTACGAAAACGGAAAATTCGAAAGTTTTGAGCCTTAAAAAAACCTGATCAAAGAAAATGATCAGGTTAAAAAAATATTTGAAGAAGAAAACTAAAGCTATTGCTTTATTTTATTTTTAAAAATTTTGACGGGTATAAGCTGATGCAATTTTATCTTATTATAATCATCTGCTCCCATGCTATATTTTTATAATTTCGGTTATTTATAAGGGTGATATTATTGATTATCGTATTGATGAAGTTCTCTCTTATGGCGGAGTTATAACAGTAAATGAAAATATTATTATACGTTAGTTTTTATGGCTCTATCAAATATAATTATTTAAAATCAAATCAGCAATAAAAATCAGATTATTTTAACATATGATTAACCCATAATATAATTGTGTTGATTATTGTTAATTTCCCATAAAATTCCCCCCTATTAATTCCAACAAAAAGACCTGCAAAATTGCAGGCCTGATATATTTATTGAAAACAATATTATTATTTCTTTCTTCTTTCAAGTTCTTTTTTAATCAGTCCAAGCTCTCTTCCGGTTTGTCCGGCCACAGAGGTATTTTCCTGAGCTCTTCTCGTCAAATAAGGAACAACATCCTTTACAGGTCCATATGGAAGATATTTAGCTACGTTATAGCCTTTATCTGACAAATAGAAGGTAATATTATCACTCATTCCGTAAAGCTGTCCGAAATAAACATGCGGATTCCCGTTTTCAAGAGATTTTGCTTTCATTTTATCCATAATCAATTCAGAAGAGATTTCGTTATGGGTTCCGAAAAATGCTGAAACCTTATCCAAATGATCCATTACAAAGTCAATTCCTGCATTGTAGTTTTTATCTGAAGCCTCTTTAGTGGGTTGGATAGGATCTGCATATCCTTTTTCCGCAGCTCTTGCTCTTTCTTTCTCCATGTAAGCACCACGCACGATTTTGTAACCGATGTAGTAGTTCTTCTCTCTTGCTCTCTGAAGATTAGCTTCCATATATTCCAGCCTGCCGGTTCTGTACATCTGGATGGTATTCCAAACGATAGGCTTTTGCTGGTTATATTTCTCCATCATCTCTTCGCAAAGGTGGTCTGCCGCATCCTGCATCCAGGTTTCTTCAGCATCTACCATTACTTTTTTATCATGCTCGTGGCAAAGACTGCAAACTTCATCAAATCTTTTCACTACTCTTTCCCATTCTTCTTTCTGGCTTGTAGTAAGCTCTGCACCTTTTCCAACAGCTTCATACAAATCAATTCTTCCGAAGGCAGTAGGTTTAAATACAATAAAAGGGATTGCCGGATTTCCTACTGAGAATCTTACAATATCCTTAATTTCTTTGCAAACAGCATCAAAAGTTTCCTCATCTTCTTTCCCTTCGATAGAATAATCGAAAATACTTCCAACTCCTCTTTTAAACAGCTGCTTCACAACTTTCATACTTTCTTCACGGGTTTCTCCACCACAGAACTGTGCAAATAAGGTATTTTTTACAATTCCGGTAACGAAAGGAAAATTGTTGTGTACTGTGAAATTCAGAACAGATGTTCCAAGGCTTGTAAGAGCGGGCTGTTCAATCATTTTAAACATCCAGTAAGCCTTTCTCAATTGTGCATCAGACTTGTCTGCAAATGCAATTTTAGTATCATTAAAAATGGGCATTCCTATTTATTAAATTTAGTTATGCAAAGGTAATAATAACCACAGTTTATTTAAAGAATTTTTTTTACAATTTATGTTCTATCCCGTTTAAAAGCATTGCTATGATTCCAACGAAAACCCAAAACCGTAATATATTCAATGTAAAGAAGTTAGTTCTTCTTGATGCGTTTAAAAGAAGGTAAATACAGACTATCATTACAAAAAGTCCTCCTGCAAAATAGTAAGCCATGAACCCGGTAATACCAGTTTTTGTAATGATATTCATAGAAACTGCCATGGTAACAGCTAATAAAGAAGTCAGAATTATCTTTGTATTCCGGCTTTTAAAATAATTGGGAATTGTAGTATATCCAAATGCTTTGTCTACACTTCTGGTAAGGGTATCTTTCACAATATCAATACACAAAAGGATAAGAAATAGAAAAACAGCCATCAGGAAAACCTTTTTTGAAAAGGTTTCATAGTATACCATCATTCCAAAGAACGGATACAGGGTGAGGCTGACAAAAGTAAGATTATTTAAGATCAGTATTCTGCTCAGTTTATGACTATAAAACCACATAAAGAACTGATATACAACAAAAAAAACAAATACATTATGAGAAATCATCCAGGCTACTCCTAAAGAAATAACACTGAGTGCCAGATAGGCATATAAAAAATATTTCTGTTTGATGAAGCTCTGAACTCTGGTTCTGAAAGGTTTTACTACATGATCTTTCTCCAGGTCATAAAATTGGTTGATAATGCCGCCCGCAAGAATGGTAAGGACGGTGCAAAAAATAATACCGTGTACTTTGAAATCGAATACGAATTTTCTGAAAGATTCATCCTGATTGAACAGGAAAAAAGTAGAAACATAGAGCGCAAATGTCAACAAAGCAGCCACAAAAAAGCGTGCTCCGAGTAAAAACCCCACGAATTGCGAAAATCTGTAAAATAGAGATTTTGAGATATAGTTTTTAGATTGGAAAGTTTCTTTTTCAGAATTCATTCCAATCTATTTAAAATCTGTAAATCACTTCTTTTTGGAAGCCTTCAAGCATTTTTTCTGCTTTTGCGTAGTCTTTGGTAAATCCTAAGATGTAACCGCCTCCACCGCTTCCACACAGTTTCAGATAGTAGGCATTAGAATCCAGTCCTTTTTTCCAGATATTAAAAATACTTTCAGGAATCATAGGGCGGAAATGTTCATAAGCCCAGTGAGAAAGCTTTTTAAGATTTCTGAAGAATGGATTCATGTCTTTTTTAAGGAAAGATTCAATACACGCATTATTGTAGCGGATGAACTCTTCCTTCAGGGTTTTACGGAAACCTTCTGTTTTCATTTTCTCAAAGAAAATCTGAATCATGGGTCCGGTTTCACCCGTCATTCCTGAATCAATCAGAAAAATTGCCCCTTTTCCTTCTTCTCCTTCGGGAATATTTACCCTGTCTAGATTTTCTTTATTTTCAATGAGAATGGGAAGATTCATGTAACAGATCAATGGATCCATTCCTGAACTTTTCCCATGGAAATAGCTTTCCATTTCTCCAAAAACAGCTTTTAATTTCTTAAGATTATCTTTTGAGATATTCTCAGGATTAAGTTTGCTGACTGAATATTTTTCGAAAATAGCAGCTACCAAAGCACCGGAACTTCCTACTCCATATCCTTGAGGAATATTGGAATCAAAGAAAAGTCCGTTTGAAATATCATTTTTGAAGCTCTCAATATCCAACTTAAAATCATCGGAAAGATCAAGGGCTGTAAGAAAGTCTGAATATTTCTGCAGATGTCTGTTGGAATTACGTTCAAAATCAGAACTTAAATCTGAAAATTTTAAAGTTCCCTTATAGAAACTGTAAGGTACTACAAGTCCCTGGGAATCTTCAATCATTCCATATTCTCCAAACAGAATTATTTTTGCATAAAATAAAGGGTTGGTCATATTGACAATAAATCTTTTTGCAAAGTTAAAAATTATTCCGCTGAATATAAGCAAAACTCAGACCGAAATATGAGTTATTTAGGTTTACAGCATTCTTTTACCGATTAAAAATAAGAAAAAAGCCTGAGAATATCAGGCTTTTATAATAAATTTATTGAGAAATTACTGTTTGATCAATTTTTTGTTGACCGTCTGCTTCTCTGTTTCAATGCTAATGACATAATTTCCTGTTTGTATGGAAGATAGATTGATCTCTGTTTTACTTCCTTTCAGAGAAGAAGCTGATGTCACCAATCTCCCTGCTTCATCAAATATTTTATAGGATTTTAAATTTTCTTTTGATGAAATGATGATCATTGTTTTTGCCGGATTCGGGTAAATTGAAACGGTATTGTTATTTGTTTCAATATCTTCAACTCCTAAAAACTTGCATAAAAATCCTGCATTCCATCCATTTGCCGTACCTGATTCATTGGAAAAAAACTCAACGGTAATAGCTCCGGTAGGATCTGTAGATACAAATGGGCCGGGAACCAAAGAACCCGTAAGGTTATTTCCATTCGGAAACAATGGAGATCCGGCTGTAGGTCCATTATATACATACATATAGTCTTTAAAACTTTCTAAATTAAATTCACTGAAATACAATGTCAGTTTGGAATTGGAAAGTGGATAAAAAGTTTTGGTTAACTTTTCGTTATTACTATATCCTCCGGAAAGACCTCCGGAATCTGTAAACCGTGCTCCTGAGCACCAGTTTCCATCTGTTAAAAATGTTCTGTGTTTCTGAAATGCCAATGGACCTGAGCATTCGCTTCCTACAAATAAATTGTAATAGGTGTTCGCTTCAAGGTTGTTTATTATAAAGCTATTAGAATTAGTAGTTCCTGATTGTACAACTGTGCCGTCAATTTTACAAAGTCTGTATCTCCAGGATGACAGACTTCCATCCATAATAAAAATATCTGCTGAGTTTTGAGTTACGTCAGAAACACTGACATCCAGGACGGTGATCTCACATGAAGAAGTACAGTTTGTTCCAAGACAGGATTTAGAATTAATGATACTTCTTATAAGTTCTGCAGGTTGCGCCCCAAAACCATTACTAAAATTGACTCCAGTTCCGGAAACCAAATGACAATAGCTCATTATGGTTCCTCCTGAGCTTCCCGGAATTGGTCCGGGGCATGTACTTCCTTGAGATCCGGCCTGAGCTCCACATCCATCAATAGCAGTATTATTACCATTCCACGCACAGGCGTGAGTATGGGGAGATCCTAAGCCATGTCCCATTTCATGGGCAATTATAAAAATATTCCAGGAAAACAATGGAAACTGTTCATAATAGGAACGAACGGGAGAAAAACAATATTTCAAATCTGAGCAAAGAGAATTAAGATAGGCTACTCCTCCACTTGAAGGTGAAATTATTAAACTGGCAATATCTCCGTTAAACAGAGGCCTGTTATTGCTAAACATTGCTAAATTCGCATCAGCTCCTCCTGTATATGGATCAGGTGTTGTCCAGACATAAATTTCACTTAATGATATCCGGATATCATCATTAAAATATAATGTTTCGACATTATTATGCATAGCAGTCATCCAATTAACGGTGGATGTGATATTAAAACCATTATTTTCGTAAGGTTTATATCCTACTTCATAATAAGTTCTTACACAATTATCAGTTATTGTCTTTGGGGTAAGCTGATCAGGCTGAAGAGAGTTTTTTTGCCCTTTGTTTCCCATCATTTCATCTGCCTCGCAAACAAAACTGTTTTGTACTGTTAGTTTATTTTCTGAATAACTTACAAAATCTTCGGAGTTTTTAAGCTTTCCTACAACAACATTCCCCAGAGCAGGAGTTGAAATAACTCCGACAACATCATTGTCAAAAAAACTAAAAGCTGCAAGAGATTCATCATTCCCTTTCACAATACCCCGATAATAGATTCCCGGCTTGTAAGGAACCCGTTCATCTTTTTTCGTTTTTACATTAAAGCCTTCGGCAAAGATTGATTTTTTATATAACTGAACTGTTATTTCTTTATTTCCATCAAAGGGAAAAGATACTTCAAGAAACTCGGGGTTCTCAAGAATTAGTTTTTTAAGCTGAGCTTGATCAAGTTTAAAAACAGCTGCATCGGTTGCTATCCTCCTAAGATCAGACAAATCGCCCGTATTTTTTAGATTAAATAAGTCATAGGTATGGTTACGAACCTTTAATTTTTCATACTCATGGATTTTCCGGGCTAAAGGTTTTACATTTTGGGCAATACAAAAGATGCCCCATAAAAAGGAGCTGAATAAAAGGAGTTTTCGCATTATTAATTTTTCATTAAAAATACTACAAATACTTTAATTTCCACCAAACAACCATGAAACATAAAAAACCACAACAGAATATCTGCTATGGCTTAAATATGTATTATTTTTTTTTATTATTACTGTTTAATCAGCTTTTTGTTGATCGTCTGCTTCTCTGTTTCAATACTAATGACATAATTTCCTGTTTGTATGGAAGATAGATTGATCTCTGTTTTACTTCCTTTCAAAGAAGAAGCTGATGTCACCAATCTCCCTGCTTCATCAAATATTTTAAAGGATTTTAAATTTTCTTTTGATGAAATGATGATCATTGTTTTTGCCGGATTCGGGTAAATTGAAACGGTATTGTTATTTGTTTCAATATCTTCAACCCCTAAAAACTTGCATAAAAATCCGGCATTCCATCCATTTGCTGTACCATATTCATTGGAGAAAAACTCAACAGTAATAGCTCCGGTAGGATCTGTAGAAACAAATGGCCCGGGAAGTAAAGTTCCAGTAAGGTTATTTCCATTTGGAAATAAAGGAGATCCGGCTGAAGGCCCGTTATATACATACATATAGTCTTTAAAATTCTCTAAATTAAATTCACTGAAATATAATGTCAGTTTGGAATTAGAAAGTGGATAAAAGGTTTTGGTTAACTTTTCATTGTTACTATATCCTCCGGAAAGACCTCCGGAATCTGTAAACCGTGCTCCTGAGCACCAATCTCCATCTGTTAAAAATGTTCGGTGTTTCTGATAAGCTAAAGAACCTGAACATTCACTTCCAATAAATAAGTTATAATAAGTGTTTGGATCCAGATTATTTAAACTAAAACTGTTGGTATTCGTTGTTCCTGACTGTACAATTGTTCCATTTATTTTGGAGAGTGTATATTTCCATGCTTGTGAAGCTCCATCTATAATAAAGACACTTGCTGAGTTTTGTGTAATATTATCAATACTGAGATCCATTACCGTTACTTCACAGGAGGAAATACAATTAGTGCCCAGACAAGCTTTTAAATTAATGGTTTTTCTAATCAATTCGGCGGGTTGTGGACCAAATCCATTACTGAAATTGATTCCAACTCCGGAAATTAAGTGACAATAACTCATTATAGTACCTCCGCCATTACCAGGAATTGGCCCGCTACATGCATTTCCCTGATTTCCACTTTGGGCACCACATCCATCAATAGCGGTATTATTACCATTCCACGCACAGGCATGGGTATGCTGAGAGCCTAGATTATGTCCCAATTCATGGGCTGTAACATTGACTGTCCAGGAATACATAGGAAATTGCTGGTAGGTTACCGTAACGGGTGAGTAACAGTATCTCACATCTGTACAGAGTGAGTTAATATTAGAATAACCGGTACCAGTAGGCGAGATCACTAAGTGGGCAATATCCCCATTAAATATAGGCCTGCTATTGCTAAATACCCCTAAGTCCGGATTATAGTTACCTGTATAAGGATCTGGTGTAGCCCATACATACATTTCACTTAAAGCTATCTTAATATCATCATTAAAATATATTGTTTCAACACTGTTATGGATAGCGGTCATCCAGTTAACAGTAGCAGCCACATTATAACCATTCCCCTGATAGGGTTTATAACCTACTTCATAAAATACCCTTACACAATTTTCAGTCATGGTTTTATTGGTAAGCTGTCCCGGATCAGGTGGTGGTAATTGAGTTTTGTTTTCTTTCAATTCATCTACACTACAAATGAAACTATTTTTTACCGTCAGCTTAGACTCTGAATAACTTATAAAATCACTCGAATTCTTTATTTTTCCCAGTATAATATTTCCCAAAGCTGGTGTTGAAATAATTCCTACCACATCATTATCAAAAAAACTAAATGCTACTATAGACTGATCATCTCCTTTAACAATTCCGCGATAGTAAATCCCGGGATTATAGGATACAACTTCATCTTTTTTCGTTTTTACTTTGAAATCATCAGTGAAAATTTGCTTTTTAAAAAGTTGAACAGTGATTTCTTTATTGCCATCAAAAGGAAAGGATACTTCAAGAAATTCAGGGCTTTCAGCAAGTAATCTCATGAGTTTGGGGATATCCAGACTTAAAGCAGTAGCATCAGTTGCTGTTTTTCTTAAATCAGAGATATTATCCGTGCTTTTCACATCAAATAAATCATACTTAGGAGCACGGTAGTTTAGCTTTTCATATTCATGGATTTTTTGGGCTACAGGTTTTAGATTTTGCCCAAAACAAAAGATGCCCCATATCAATGAGCCAAATAGTAAGAGTTTTCGCATTATTAATTTTTAATAAAAGTAATACAAATACTTTAAGTTTTTACAAAACAATCATAAAATATAAAAAAAACCATAACAGAAAGTCTGCTATGGTTTAAATAAATATATGTTATTTTTAATTATTAATTACTGTTTGATCAGCTTCTTGCTGATGGTCTGCTTTTCTGTTTCTATGGTAATTACGTAGTTTCCTGTCTGAATTGAGGAAAGATTTATTTCCTGTTTATTTCCTTTTAAAGAAGAATTAGCAATCACCAGTCTTCCGGCTTCGTCATAGATTTTATACCCTTTTAGTCTTTCTTTTGAAGAGAGCATTATCATATTTTTGGCAGGATTCGGATATATATCTATTGAGTTATTTTTTATGTTGATGTCTTCTACTGCTAAAACATTGCAAGAGAAATTCACATTCCATCCATTCCCTGTAGCGGCTCCATCTGAAACAAATTTTACTGTTATTGCCCCTGAAGGATCTGTGGATGTAAATGGACCTGGCACTGTATTTCCACTCAGATTATTTCCGTTGGCAAATAATGGTGAAGCTGTAGATGGACCATTATACACATACATAAAGTCATAACCCTGTTCGAGATCGAATGCTGTAAATGTCATTGTCATAGCGGAACCAGGAGTAGGATAAAATGTTTTTACAATTTCTTCATTATCTCCATATTGACCTGTTGAACCTCCTGTATCTAAAAACTGAATTCCGTCACACCAAGCTCCATCAGTTAAAAAGATTTGTGATAGCTGGAATGCATTGGGTCCGCTACAATCTGTTCCTACACTTAATCTGTAATAAGTGGCTGGCTGAAGGTTGGTAAAGTTAACAGATGGCGTAGTTGTATTTCCTGATGATACTGCTGCTCCATTAGCAGTAGTTAATTTATACTTCCATGAAGTTGAGGATGCATCTGTAAAATTAGCATTTGCCGAAGTCTGTGTGATGTTGTTAACTTTAAAGTTGGTGATGGATGTAGCACAAGATGCTGTACAGTTGGTACCAAGACACCCTTTTGAATCTACTGTATTTTTGATTAATGTTCCTGGCTGTACACCAAAACCATTCGCAAAATTAATCCCTACACTGCTTACCAAATGGCAGTAGCTCATAATCGTACCACCACCTGCCGGAGGAAGGGCCGCTGTACATCCTTCATTATTTCCTGAAGCAGGGCCGCAGCCGTCAATAGCTGTATTATTACCATTCCAGAAACAAGAGTGAGTATGTGGTGACCCTAAATTATGCCCAAGTTCATGGGTCATAACTTCTATATTCCAGGAATAGGTAGGTACATTTTGATAATTTAAATTCATCCCACAATAAGAATACTTATAAGTGGTGCATAATGAATTAACATACGCAATACTTGTTGTAGCCGGATTTCTTAATAACTGTGCTACATCCCCATTAAAAGTAGTTCTGGTAGTTCTAAACTGATTTAGAATTGCACTTGGTGAACCTGAATAAGGATCAGTAGTTGTCCAGACAAAAACTTCACTTAATGCTACATTCACATTCTCATTGGCATATAAAGTGGTAACGTTATTATGCATAGCAGTCACCCAATTGGTGGTAGTTGTAGTATTACTTCCGTTTTGGGTATAAGGCCCAAACCCTACTTCATAGTATATTCTTACGCAGTTATCCGTTTTTTTACTGGTGGCATTATTAGGATTAAAAACAGGTCTCTGGGTCTGGTTTTCTTTCAATCCGTCTACCCCACAGGCAAATGGATTGGCACCTGTTAATTTAGCATCTGAATAGTTTACAAAATCTTCAGAATTTTTAGCTTTTCCCAGTACTATATTTCCTAATTCGGGGGTAGAAGCAACTCCTACGATATCATTGTTAAAAAAGCTAAAAGCAGCAATAGATGCGTTATCACCTTTTACAATACCCTGATAATAAACTCCCGGTGTATAGTCTACTGCTTTACCTTTCTCTGTAACTACTTTAAAATCGTTGGTCAGGATCTGATGTCTGTACATTTCAACGGTGATCTGCCTGCCTCCGTCAAAAGGAAAAGATATTTCAAGAAACTCAGGTTTTTCGGTGATTAATCTTTTCAGTTCTGTAGGCTTCAGAGACATAACCGTGATATCTGTTGCAGCCCTTTTATATTCGGCTAATTTATCTGCATTTTTATCTATCTGAAATAAATCATAGCTTTTCAGCTCTGATTTCCCATTATGATATTCCGAAACTTTTTGCGCAACCGGTTTTAATTTCTGAGAAAAACCCATAACACAACATTGCAAAAAACAAACTAATAGAAACTTTTTCATGATTTTGATAATTTTATCATTTTTACAAATAAACAAAAAAAATCAAAACATAGTGAAAAATCCTTATTGTATTCTATTATTTATGGAAACCATATAAATAAATTTAACCAAATTGATAAATGAATGTTTTTAATTCATTAAAATAAAAAAAAAGACGTTAAAAATAACGTCTTTTAATTTTTATAAAGTTTCTCTATCGGTTCTCATTTTGACCTTCAGGAATCGTATTAAAACTAATCCTGCAGCAAAAAATATGGTCATTGATAAGGCCGCGATACGCATATTATTGAAATGTTCAATTAATGTTGCAAAGATGAACGTTCCGATGATAATGGCAATTTTCTCCAATACGTCATAGAAACTGAAGTACGTTGTATTTTCCATGGAATTTTCCGGAAGAAGTTTTGAGTAGGTAGATCTTGACATTGCCTGAAGACCTCCCATTACCAAACCAACTACGGCAGCTACTCCATAAAACTGGTATTCTACTGTAGGATTTTCTTTGTTCAGGAAATAAGCCCAAAGACAAGCTACAATCCAAAGGATGATGGCAATTGAAATCACATTTTTATTACCAATTCTCTTGGATAGTCTCGAGAAAATAACTGCTCCGATGATCGCTTCGATCTGAATCACCAAAAGGGTTCCTATCAGTTTATCCTGAGCAAGATTGATCTCACTCTTTCCGAATAAAGTTGCCATAAGGAAAATTGTCTGCATTCCTACACTGTAAAAGAAGAAACTTGACAGGAAGAATTTTAGATTTTTATCTTTGAAAAGCTCTCCTCCTACTTTAAACAGTTCATGAAAACTTTCTTTTGCAATATCTTTATAGAAGCTCAGATTATCTTTAAACACCTCAAAGAAACCTCCCTGCTCTTCATGTTTTTTGAAGATATTCTTATAATTAAGTAATACTAAGTCTTTAGGAAGTTTATCTTTCACATCCCCAAATTGAGGAAGGTGTTTGAATGTGTATTGAGAGAACCCAAACCACCATGCTCCCGTTAACAGGAAACTGATTCTTGTAAACAATAGCTGCTGGGCTGCTCCTTTGGCAAAAACCTGAATTAAAACCAAACAGATTACCACTAAAACTACGGAACCAATATATCCGTACACATATCCTCTTGCAGAGAGCGCATCCTGCCTGTCCGGTGTGGCAATATCAGGAAGGAAAGAATTATAAAACACCAGACTTCCCCAAAAACCTACACTGGCCGTGATACTGAATAAAAGCCCCAGGAATACGTTATGCATCCCTGTAAACATAGCTAATCCCATACATGATGTTGCACCAAGATAGCAGAAGAACTGAAGGAAAGATTTTTTGTTTCCGATGGTATCTGCCAAAGAAGATAAAAACGGTGACAGTAATACTACAATAAAGAATGATATGGTAAGTGAATATCCATATACAGCATCCGGCTGATATTCTTCCCCGAAAATTTTGATCATATGTCTTACCGGAACATCTATCCATGTTTTTGTTTCCGCCACATATTCTTTTTTCTCGTAAGCAGTGGTTAGGATGGAGTAATAAATGGGAAAAATGGTAGAGGTAATAACCAAGGAATAAACGGAGTTTGCCCAGTCATATACAGCCCAGGCTTTCATAATCTTTGGATTATTCTTTATGTTTTTAGGCTGTCGATTCTCAGTTTCAGACATTTCAAATATATATTAGTAGCACAAAAATAGAAAAACTACGGAATATTCGACGGTTTTTAATTTTATTTTGAAAATAATAATTGTAAGCCGTTGAAATCATTCAGCAAAGATTTCCTCTTATTCCGTTTAATTATACTGAACAAAAACCTCCAATAATAAGATTCTGTATTATTTTTTTTCAATAGACTCTCCTTTTGGGTAACATTCATGATCAGGAAAAGTCTTTCTGCTATAAGAGATATCTGACCGGAAATTTTATATCATCAACCTGAAGACCTCGTTGGAAGACAGCAACGTACTATTTTATAACCAAAAAATCGGGGTCCAAGAACCCCGATTTTTATATCTGAAACCACAAAATATGGCTGTATATGTCAATTATAAGTTTTCAATTACAATTGCAGAAGCTCCACCACCACCGTTACAGATAGCAGCAGCCCCATATTTTGCATTATTTTGCTTCAATACGTTGATTAATGTAACGATGATTCTTGAACCCGAACTTCCCAGTGGGTGTCCTAATGCTACAGCACCTCCGTTTACGTTTACTTTAGCAGCATCTAATCCTAAGATTTTGTTGTTTGCCAATCCTACTACTGAGAAAGCTTCGTTGAATTCGAAGAAATCGATATCAGAAATCTCTAATCCTGCTTTTTTAAGAGCGATAGGTAAAGCTTTTGCCGGAGCTGTTGTAAAGTTTTCAGGCTCATGAGCTGCATCAGCATAAGAAACGATTTTAGCAAGAGGTTTTAATCCCAATTCTTCCATTTTTTCTTTGGAAACAAGGATCAATGCAGAAGCACCATCGTTCAGTGTAGAAGCGTTTGCTGCTGTTACTGTACCTTCTTCTTTTTTGAAAACGGTAGGAAGTGTTGAAATTCTATCAAAGTTTACTGCTTTGTATTCCTCATCTTCAGCAAAGATTACAGGCTCTCCTTTTCTCTGAGGAATAGAAACCGGTACAATTTCTTCACTGAATTTACCTTCGCTCCAAGCTTTTGCTGATCTTTTGTAAGATTCTACAGCGAAGTTATCCTGATCTTCTCTTGTGATGTTATAATCTACGGCACATTTTTCTGCGCATACTCCCATATGTACTTTGTTGTATACGTCTGTAAGACCGTCAAGCACCATACCGTCAAGCATTTTGATGTCACCTAATTTTGTAGCTACTCTTGCATTGTAATAATGAGGAACTAAAGACATATTCTCCATACCTCCTGCCACAATTACTTCTGCATCACCAGCTTTGATTGCCTGAGCCGCCATTGTTACAGCCTTCATTCCTGAAGCACAAACTTTATTTACGGTAGTAGATGGTGTATTGATTGAAAGACCTGCTCCTAAAGCAACCTGACGAGCTGGCGCCTGGCCTTCTCCTGCCTGAAGAACATTTCCCATATAGATTTCCTGAACATTATTAGGATCCATACCGATTTTATCTAATGCACCTTTTACAGCAGTTGCTCCCAATTTTGTAGCCGGAACTGTTGATAAGCTTCCCATAAAACTTCCCATTGGTGTTCTTACTGCGGAAACAATGAATACTTCTTTCATGTATATAATTTTTATTTTAAGCTAAAACGGAACAGATGTTCCCTTTTTATAATTAGAATTTATTTCACTTTTACGTATACTATATCAAATTGGGTTCCTTCAATTTTAGTATTTACCTTCAGAAGATTATCCTGGGTAGCTACTATTTTATTGTTGAAGACATCCCCTATTTGTGCGGGATCATTTTTATCGGATTTCTCCATGACGATTGCTTTATAATTACAATCATCTATAAAAACCAATGTGGATTTGATATAATCTTTTCCATTATTAAAATATTCAGTCTGAACATTATCTTTAATGGTCATATGCCATATTGCTTCCGGGTAATTGGGTCTTAGGAACTTCCCTTCTTTTATATTAGCACATTTCGGCGGATTATCCGGTTTTTTCTGTTCTGTTGCCTGGGCATGAACCTGCGGGGCTGCCATCAACAAAATTCCTATTGAAAATATTTTTAAGGAGTTCATTTTATATTTGTGTTCTATTGTTTACTTTATTGTTTCCTCCTGCAATTACCATTAGAAAAGCGCCTAAAAACTCTACAGCCCAGCCCCATTTCAATTTGACGATTCCTGCAAAAGTTTCCTGCCATGATTTGAATGGTAAAAAGCTAAAATATTGCAGTGACTGCATTTTCACAGCAACTAAGGTAAATCCGAATAAAAGAATAAGCAGAATACCAAAAAATCTAACGATTCTGATACTGTTATTTACAATTCCAAAAACGGCACATGCTGAAAAAATCCAGCAGGCAATAGCCAGATAATGATCAAGCTTCCAATAGTTCCAGTTCCCGATGACAGGCACATGTACCAAGGGTAAAAAGCTGCCTACAATGACTAACAGCAAACCTAATAACTGAATATTTTTCATATTTACTAAAGTGCCAAAATACAAAAAAAAACACACTTTTAAATAGTGTGATTTAAAAATAGGAATTCCGCACCCGAACACTTGTTAGCTATAAAAAAGATTCGATATTTTTAATTATTACACAAAGAAAAAAGGAATTTATTATCAAATTAAAAATAAGCATTTGATATTTCTATATCGATCTGAAGTCCAAATTTTTCTTCAGTCAACCTTTATTTTATAAAAGGATATCTGAAAAATAAAAAATTGCATCTTTTTTCAAAAATGCAATTTAATATCTTAAGAATGTTAGTTTTAATTAATGTTTAACTGATGAAACATCTTCCGGGTTGTGTTTATGTTTAAACAAAACAGCAAAGAAAATCGCCAGTATTAATGCATAGATTGCAAAAGAAAGCCATATCTGCTGCCAGTCTTTCACCATCACTATAGAGGAAAGAGTTCCGTCTGAATTAACAGCAGCATTAAAACTCTTCTTTAAAATCTTCAGGAAAGTAGGATTATCAGGTGTTGTTTGCAGATAAGTAGACAGATCTGAAACCGTTGTAAACTTATGGGTAAAGAACTTATCAATAGCCCATCCTGCGGCATAACTTCCGAAAACCGCTCCAAACCCGTTAGTCATCATCATGAATAATCCCTGAGCCGAAGAACGTATCTTTTTATCGGTAGTCGTTTCTACGAAAAGTGACCCTGATATATTAAAGAAATCGAAAGCCATTCCGTATACGATACATGAAAGAATGATTAATGAAAGTCCGAATCCGTCCGGCACACCATACGCAAAGAACCCAAATCTTAAAACCCAAGCCAGCATTGATATCAACATTACTTTTTTAATTCCAAATTTCTTCAGGAAGAAAGGAATTGCCAAAATAAACAGGGTTTCTGAAACTTGAGAAATTGACATAATGATGGTAGATCTCTTTACTACAAATGAGTCTGCATATTTAGGAAAATGAGCAAATTCACTTAGAAATACGTCACCATATGCATTTGTAAGCTGAAGTGCAGCTCCCAAAAGCATTGAGAATAGAAAGAATAATGCCATTTTATAGTTTCCGAACAGTTTGAATGCATTCAAGCCTAATTGCTCAGATAATGGTGAATTTTTGTCTATCAGTTTTTGTGGTGGACATTTTGGAAGTGTAAGGGCATAAATCCCTAAGAAAATTGCTACAACACCTCCGATATAAAACTGTCCTTCTGTTTCTTTGTTTCCACTAAGATTTGTAATCCACATGGCAACAATAAAACCAATAGTTCCCCATACACGAATCGGTGGAAAGTCTTTCACCACATCCAGATTATTATTTTTCAGGATTGTATAAGAAATTGAATTAGCAAGTGCAATAGTAGGCATGTAGAAACACATGGCCACAAGCATTACTGAAAAGAAGGAATTTGGATCTGCAGAATGAGGTAATATGAAAAGAATGACCCCATAAAGAATGTGTAATACTGAAAATATACGTTCCGCATTTACCCAGCGGTCGGCAATAATTCCAGTAATGGTTGGCATAAAGATAGAAGCAATTCCCATTGTTCCGAACACAGCTCCAAACTGAGTTCCTTCCCAATGTTTTGTGCCAAACCAGAAGTTTGCCATCGTAATCAGCCATGCACCCCAAACAAAAAACTGGAGAAAACTGAGGATGGTCAGTCGTAATTTTAAATTCATAGTTTATATAAAAAGTATCTCTTTAATCAATTTTCTTTTTCCTCCTCTTGATTTCTTCCTGGATTTCAAGAGCGGTATCATAGTCTTCTTCTTTAACAGCTTCATCTAATAATTTCTGAAGCTCTTCCATAGAAAGAGATTTCAAGTTATCCTCTGTCTGTACAGTTTCTGAGAACGATTGATCTTCTTTGGCAACATCTTCCAGTTCCAATAAAATCCCGGCTTCATTCAAAACCTGTTGGGTTGTAAATATAGGCGCGTCAAATCTTACGGCCATTGCAACAGCATCGGAAGTTCTGGCATCAAGGATCAGTTCTTCTTCCGTTACTTTATTTTTAAAGTTGATATTTGAAAAGAAAACTCCGTCTACAATCTGATAGATAATGACAGAAATTAGCTCATAATTGGCAGAAACTATAAACTTAGTAAATAAATCATGAGTAAGAGGACGCGGTGGATGAATATCTTTTTCCAGCCCAAGAGAGATAGACTGGGCTTCGAAATTTCCTATAACAACAGGTAATTTTATGTGTGTTTCTTCATGCTCCAGTAACAATGCGTACGCCCCTGATTGAGTCTGGCTGTACGATATTCCGCGAATAATTAGCTGTTTATAATCCATAGCTACAAATATAGATTAATTTTTTATTGTGTTTTCACTTTTTTACGCAAAAATAAAAGCCCGGAAAGCCGAGCTTTTATCTGTATTGTTGATGATTGTCAAACGTCAATAGTGAATTTTGCTTCGCAAGTGAATTATTTACTTAAAAATTGACAAGCAAAGCGAATTGACTATTCACAATTCCCATTCTTATCCTTTTATTGCTTTAATTTTCTCTGTTAATGCAGGAATAATCTGGAAAGCATCTCCTACTACTCCGTAATCAGCAGACTTGAAGAATGGTGCTTCAGGATCACTGTTGATAACAACAATCGTTTTTGAAGAGTTTACTCCAGCAAGGTGCTGAATTGCTCCTGAAATCCCTACAGCAATGTAAAGGTTGGGTGCAATTGCTTTACCCGTTTGCCCTACGTGCTCTGTGTGAGGTCTCCATCCGATGTCAGAAACCGGTTTAGAACATGCTGTAGCCGCTCCTAAAACGTTTGCTAAATCTTCGATCATTCCCCAGTTTTCAGGACCTTTCATCCCTCTACCAGCAGAAACAACAACTTCAGCTTCTTTAAGGTCTAGTTTACCTGAACTTTGCTCGTGAGAAATCACTTTAGTATCTTCATTTGCAACCGATAAATTTTTCACTTCTTCTGAACCTGATACTGTATTTTCTTTAACACCAAAAGCGTTTTGAGAAACCGTAACAATTACTCCGTTTCCTTCAGCTTTTGCATGCATGAAACCTTTTCCTGAGAATGCTCTTCTCTTTACCTGGAAAGGAGAAAGGCTTTCAGGCGTCTCCAATGCGTTTGTAATTAAAGAGTAATTCTTCATTACAGCAAGCATAGGAGCAATTGAAGAGGCATCAGTAGTGTGAGGGAAAACAATAGTATTTCCGTCTGCTACTTCATTTACAGCCTGAGCAAATGCTTTTGCAGAGAAGTTTTTAAGACCTTCGTCTTTGATATTGATAACATTTGATGCTCCATATTTGTATAATAAATCTGAAGAATCTGTTGGGTTTACAGAGATTGCCGTAACGGTATCTCCCGCTTTATCAGCGATAGCTTTAGCGTAAGAAACTGCTTCAAAAGCTGCTTTTTTGTAAACTCCGTTTATATTTTCTGCGTATACGAATACTGCCATTGTTTTAAATTTAAAAATTAAAAGATTGAAAAATTTAAAGATTAGATTACTTTAGCTTCTTCGTGAAGTAATCTTACCAATTCATCCAGGTTGTCAGGAGAAACCATTTTCACAGCAGCTCTTGGAGGAACGCTGTCATAAGATACTCCCTGAACTTTTACTTCTGAAGAAGAAGGCTCTACTACCTGCAGAGGTTTTGTTCTTGCAGACATAATTCCTCTCATATTCGGGATGATAAGGTCTTTTTCATCTACTAATCCTTTCTGACCTGCAATAACTGCCGGTAATTTCACAGAAATAGTTTCTTTACCTCCTTCAATTTCTCTTACTGCAGTAGCTTCGCTTCCGCTTACGTCTAATCCTACTGAAGCGTTTACGAAAGGCTGGTTCAATAACTGAGCCACCATTCCCGGAACTGAACCTCCGTTATAGTCAATAGATTCTTTTCCACAAAGGATAAGATCATATGCTCCGTTTTGCGCTACTCCTGCAATTTCTTTTGCTGTAGCATAGCTATCTTTCGGATCAAGATTTACTCTTACTGCATCGTTAGCACCAATAGCTAAAGCTTTTCTGATTACAGGCTCTGTAGCAGCATCACCTACGTTGATTACTGTAACTGTTGCTCCCTGAGATTCCTGAAGTTTAACCGCTTTTGTCAACGCAAATTCGTCTAGAGGGTTGATTACCCACTGAATTCCGTTCTTGTCGAAAGCAGATTTATCTGCTGTAAAGTTAATTTTGGAAGTAGTATCCGGAACACTACTAATACAAACTAATATTTTCATGTGTACTATTTTATTTTTTCCCTTTTAATGCATAAAATCATGACAGTTTATGCAGAGATTTTGTTTGAATTAATTTTTGCTAATATAAATAAAAAATATATTATGCATGCATAATACTTATTAAATTATTATTCAATACATTAGATGTAGTTACTTAGCTGGTTTCGTTGCCCTAAACTCTATTTTACTTGGTAAAACTCTTGGATTCATCTTTAAAATATCCAATATAAGATTCCCCATATCTTCCGGCTGAATCTTCCAGCTGTCTTTTTCGGATGGAATATTTCCATTAAAATGAGTGGCCACCGATCCAGGCATAATCACCGTAGATTTAATATTGTATTTTCTTAAATCAATCATGGCAGCCTGAGTGAAACCTACTACTCCAAATTTGGAAGCGTTGTAACCTGTTCCGTTTTCAAAGAAATTAGCTCCTGCCAGGCTGGAAATTGTAATATAGTAACCTTCCGTCTTTTTCAGTTCTTCTACGGAGGCTTTTAACGTATAAAAAACACCTGTCAGATTTGTTTCTATCATATCATTCCATTCTTCAGCAGTAAGTTCATCTACAGGCTTAAAAATCCCTAATCCTGCATTCGCAATGATATAATCTAATCTTCCGAACTTTTCAACGGTATATTTTATCGCTTCCTGCTCGCTTTCCAGGTTTCTTACATCGGAAACAATTCCCAATACGTTTTCTGAATATTGTTTAAGCTCTGCTTCTGCCTTCATGACATCGTCTTTTTTTCTTCCAGAAAATGCTACAGAAATCCCATTCTCTAGTAAAATTTTCGCAATTCCGAAACCTATTCCTTTGGTTCCTCCTGTTATATAAGCGGTTTTATGATCTGACATATGATTGAAATTTTAATGCTCTAAAATAACAAAAACGCTCCAATTGGAGCGTTTTGCTAATCCTAAGATTTATCAGGATTTATTTTTTAATGAACTTCTCTGTAAAGTTTCTTCCTTCTGTTTCCACATTCAGTAAATAAGCTCCGGAAGATAGGTTTCTTACATTTACCTGATCTCCGTTCAGGGTTACATCTACTCTTTTTCCTGACATATCATATACTTCAACGTGCTTGATTTTGTTAGGCGTTGTGATTTTTATCACTTCGGTAGCCGGGTTTGGATAAATAGATAGTTTCACATCATTCTTTACCGCATCTTTTGTAGATAATGCCGCTTCATTATTGATTTTGATATTATCGATATAGGCAGAGCCTCCATAATTATCGTGTACAAAATCCATCCTGTTAATATTATTGTTACTGAACGGCTGTCCGGTGTAGATCAGAGCATCATTCAGGAAATACTGAATTCCTGTAGCCGTAGAAACTATTTTTACTCTGTACCACGTATTGGCATTCCAGGTTTGATTGGTATTTACTAAATTATTTGAACCGGCTGTTGCAAGTAAAATTGTACCATCATAAGAAAAATCAATATAAGTAACGATTCCTCCAGCTCCTGTTGTACTCACTGTTCTAAAAACAAAATCTGAGCTTGATGAACTTTTTTGCGTAAGTCTTACATCGAATGACTGTGTGAAGCTATTATATGTTAGCGGTGTTGCAAAAGTATAAAACCCACCCATAACAGGGCTTTGCTGCGGCCCATAAGGCACATCTGGTGTTATTTTAAGACTGTTTGAACCTTGAGTTGCCATTTCAGCTGAAACCAATTGAGTGGTCAAATATACTGGCGGCGTAGCCCCATTACTTGTAGAAATCCAACCCTGCTGGCCATTAATATTTCCTGTTGTAAATCCTTCACTGGCTTCAAAAGAAATAGTCTGCTGGGCAAAAGATGTTATGGAAATCAACGAAATTGCGAAAATGTAAAGTTTCTTCATGATATTTTTTAGTTTTGAGCAAATATATAATTTTTAAATCTAAAAAGCAAAATGAGTGAATATTTTACACATATTAACCAAGTAACATAATATATTTTAACCAAATTAAATAAAGATATTAAATCTAAAGAAAAGCAGTATTCCCAAAAATTCATCCTTACCTACAGCAGCAGACTAAAAAAAACACAAGTTTTACAATGAATAAAATAATTTATCTGATGATCACTTTTTCAGTAAAATTTCTAGCTTCCGTTTTTATATTGACCATATATACTCCTTCGGACAAACCTTTTACCTCTATTTTATTATTGTTTACTTCCGTCTTTATGAGCTTTCCTGTCTCATCATAGAGCTGTATACTTTTCACTTTGGCAGCAGAATTGACAGTAAGGAAATCAGTAGCAGGATTAGGATAAAGCGATATTTCTTTAGAAGTTGCTTTGGAGTCTTTAACACTCATTACCCATAATTCGCTGTTAATTTTAATATTATCGATGTAAGCTGATCCCAATGAATTATTATGTACGAAACGAAGCTGATTTATATTCAGAGAGCTTGTAGCTGTTCCTGTATAGATCAGCACGTTATTGAGGTAATGTCTGATCTCTGTGGCGCTTCCTACTACTTTTAACCGATACCAGGTATTGGGCAGCCAGGTGGAAGGTGTAGAAATAAGTTCCTGTATACCAGAGGCTAAATTAAGAATCTTCACTAATCCGGTTTTTTCAAAATCCAGTCTCACAACAAACTGATCATCAATATTGTTTATTGCCTGAAAACCAAAATCAGATCCGTTGAGCTGTGATATATTGATGTCGAATGATACAGAGAAATTAGTGTTGGCGAGCGGTGCTGACAGGTTATAAAATCCTCCGATAACAGGGTCAGTCTGGGTTCCGTAAGTATTTTCTTTTACAATTTTCAGGGCACTGCTTCCATCACTGGCTTTATCTGTACTGATCATCTGATGGGTTACATTTTCAGGAAATCCACCTGTAGGCGTACTGATCCACCCCGCTTGTCCATTGATATCTCCAACATTGAATCCTTCGGTGGATTCAAAGGAGATGGCTTGCTGGGCAAAAACACACATTGATAATAGTAAAAATGCAATTGAGTAGTATTTTTTCATAGTAAATCAAGTTTTGTATTAAAAATATAAACTTTCCATGAATGGTGAAATAATTTATTGCAAATAAAAAATAACACTTTTATTTTCAGTGAATTTAATTTTAAAATTGTTTAAAAAGCCCTCTGAAAAATGACAATGGTACGATATAAAACAAAAAAATAAGGTATCTCTTTTGCAGAAATACCTTATTGTCTATTATTTTCGTTGAATTATTTTGAATAATTTTCAAAAAACAACGGGATACTCTCAATTCCTTTATAGAAATTGAACAATCCGTAATGCTCGTTTGGAGAGTGGATTGCATCAGAATCCAACCCGAAGCCCATTAATACAGATTTAGCTCCTAAAACCTGCTCAAACATCGCTGTAATAGGAATACTTCCTCCTCCTCTGTATGGAAGAACTTCTTTTCCGAATGCTGATTCCATTGCCTGTTTTGCGGCAGCAAATTCTTTTGTATCTGTTGGTAAAACATAAGGCATACCTCCGTGGTGAGGGGTAACTTTAATTTTTACTGTATCCGGAGCGATCTTTTCGAAATATTTCGTGAATTTTTCTGTGATCTCCTGAGGAGTCTGGTAAGGAACCAGACGCATTGAAATTTTAGCAAAAGCTTTTGAAGGAATTACCGTTTTAGCCCCTTCTCCTGTATAGCCACCCCAGATTCCGTTGCAGTCTAATGTAGGACGAATAGAGGTTCTTTCTAAAGTTGTATATCCTTTTTCACCTTCGATATTGCTTAATCCGATTGATTTTTTGAATTCTTCAGGATTGTCTTTCAATTTGTTCATGTCTGCTCTGTCTGCATCAGAAACGGTTTCTACATTATCATAGAATCCGTCAATGGTAATATGACCGTTTTCGTCAATCAGATTTGCGATCATTCTTGAAAGAACGTGAATAGGGTTCGGCACAGCTCCACCATAAAGTCCTGAATGCAAGTCTCTGTTTGGACCTTCCACCTCTACTTCTACATAGCTTAAACCTCTTAATCCTGTTGTAACAGTAGGTTGTTCGTTACTGTAGATATGAGTATCGGAAATTAAGATACAATCACAAGCTAATTTCTCTTTATTTTCATTTACCCAGTCTCCTAAGCTTACAGATCCTACTTCTTCTTCTCCTTCTAAGATAAATTTAACATTGCAAGGAAGAGCATTGGTTTTCATCATAGCCTCAAAAGCCTTCAGGTGCATGAAAAACTGTCCTTTATCATCAGCAGACCCTCTTGCGAAGATTGCTCCTTCAGGATGAAGTTCCGTTTTCTCAATATAAGGCTCAAAAGGCGGCTTTGTCCATAATTCCAACGGATCAGCCGGCTGAACATCATAGTGTCCATATACCAATACTGTAGGTAAGTTTTTATCTAAAATTTTCTCCCCGAAAACAATTGGATATCCTTTGGTCTGGCAAACTTCAACATTATCAGCGCCTGCATTTTTAAGGTGTGCTGCCACTACATCTGCACATTTCAAAACGTCTTCTTTATACGCGGGATCTGCAGAAATAGAAGGAATTCTCAATAACTCAAATAATTCATCCACGAAACGCTGCTTGTTTTCGTTAATGTAATTTAATGTCTCTTGCATTGTAAAAATTTATTTTGTTAAAATTAAAAAAAATGCCTGGCAGGGGCAAACAAAAAGAAAGGATTTTCCCAATGTTATGCTAATGAGCTCTATAGCGATCTTTTTTAATAAAAAATGCCCTGCAGAAACAGGGCACTTATATATTTTGTACTTCTAATTAGTGTTCAGCTTTTGGAGCCTTTTCAGTTTCAGCAGGTTTTGCCGCCGCAGTACTGTCTGTTTTTGGAGCAGCAGCTTCTGATTTTGCGTGAGCTTCTTCCTTGTGCTCTGTAGCAGCAGCTTCATGTCCGTGAGCTTCTCCCTGAGAATCATCAGAATATCTTTCTACTCCTTCTTCAAGTTTCAAAGTACCTTTGTTTCCTCCTTGCGGAACTTTCTTACAGCTTACCGCAACCGTTGCAATCGCTAAACATATAACTAATTTTTTCATATGTAAAATTATTTTTTTTAAAAGGTAATATGAAGCCGCCCTATTTTTAGTCTATTCCGATCATCCAAACAGTAAGCGATTTCATGCTTAAATTTTTGATTGCCCAAAAGTAAGAAATCCTGCTTTTTTCGGCAACATTTTTATACTGATTTTAATATTATTTTCCCTTTTTTGGATTGGGTAAAAATAAGATACTGGTCGCCTCCGTCTTTTAAACCATATTTCTTTTTGATTTCTTCAGGTTTTAGAGGGTAATTTTTTGAAATGATATTGTACTGTTCTTTTTTCTTAATATTTTTAGAGTCAACGAGTTCCACTTCCAGAATTCTCCCGGGAAAGTCTCCTTTCTTTTCATTGGAGGTATAAAAATGACTGTTAGGGTGAAGCTTTTTTAAACCGAATTTCTGTGAAATCAAATTAAAAACTCCTGCTTTCAAAATAGAGTTATTGGGAATGTAAATGTATTTTTCAGGCTCAGAATATTCAGACTCGGCATTTTCTTCTTCCCCAAATCTGAAAGTAAAGGCAGATTCGATACTCTCAAGGTTCACACAGTGGCAAATAATCTTCTCTGTATTTTCGTTGGAAAGAAATACTACAACTTCTTTAACATCATTTTTCAGGGCAATAATATCAATCCTTGAAATCCCATCTAATACTGAAACCAGATATTTAAGATCAATAAGCGGAGATAGCTTAATCACTACCTGATCGGAAATAGACCTTAACTTCGTCTGAATCTCAAGAATGTCCGGAGACAAATCTTCTAACAGAAATACTTTATTTTTTTGCTGGTCTCTTCTTGCCGGATCCAGATAGATAACATCAAAATGTTCCTTATTTTCCTCCAGAAAATCTTCGAGTTTTTTATTAATAAATCTTGCCTGGCGACCCAAAGTATTCCAATTATGGGTGACAATCTCCAGGAGCTCTGTATTTTGCTCTATTAATGTAACATCGTTAAAGTTTTGAGATAGATAATAGGCATCAATACCGAAACCGCTTGTCAGGTCAATGAATGTATTACCTTTTAAAATTCCGGATTTATAAAGGGCTGTTTTTTCAGATGACGACTGCTCCAGATTAAGCTGTGGCGGAAAAAGAATACCTTCTTTTAAGAGAAATGGAAATTTTCTTTCTGCAACCTGTTTTCCTTTGATCTGCTGTACAATTTCATGCATGGAAACCTCCGGAAATGGAGATTTTTTCAACAGTAAGCTGTGTAAATCTGAATTCAGATTTGCATTGATGTAGTTTTGGATTTCTTTATTTGATAGTTTATTTCCCAAAGATTTTTCCAGATTGTAAATAATTATCTCTCATAAAAATATAATCCGTCAATACCGGAGTTATTCCATTCTGCTTAAGCAAAGAATTGATTTGTCCTCTGTGATAGGTAGAGTGATTGACTGCATGAAAAAGCATTTCAAAAATGCTGTTTTCAAATTTTGTTACTCTTGAATTCTGATATTCTACTCTTTTGTCCAGATCAAAATTTCTTATAATATCAATGCTTTTAAGAAAACTTCCATGGTTAATTTCCTCAAGAGATTCAAAAGGATTGATCTGCCAGACTTCAAAAGTCATTTCTCCCAGAATCCGGGCATTCCAGATTTGTTGTGCATTAAGAGTATGATTAATCAGACTGATGGTTTTATCATCAACAAGTTCTCTGTTTTCAGAAATAACTTTAATCATCTCAACATTGAAATGATAGGTGTATTCAAATAAGTCTATCAGTTTTTCTTTCATTACTAAAAACTTATATACTTTTTTCTTTATGCAGCGTCATTACATTGGGGGATGTAGGATCTATATCTTCCGGATTTTCATTCTCAAAATCAAAGAATAGCAGAAATTCATTTTCATTAATAAACCTAATAAGTCCACTTAAAAATTTACTCTCTTCAAGTTTATTGTTAAAATCATTATATGATGCAATTAAACTGAATTTGATAATTTTTTTTGAAAAATCAGTAGTATATTTTACATTCGCAATTTTACCTTTGTTTGGTCCATCAGGAATTACATGATGTCTACCATCAATATCCAACCCGTTAAGTTGTACCTTTACATAGCCATCATCAAAAAATGTAAATGACCCGTAATTACCGGCATCTATTCCGCCCCATTTTCCGTACAGATCTTTCTCTGTTTGTGAAAAAAGTAGTCCGAAAAACGATAAAAAGAAAATTAGTAAGCTTTTTTTCATGGTATAATGGGATGTTTTTATTCAAACATTTCAGCCCAACGAACCGCTTTTATCTCTTTTTCGTTGTACAGATCTGCAATAGACTTTTTAACGTCTAATTTAGGGTATAAATTGACTCCGATAAGCTTTATTTTTCCTTCTTCAATCCATTGCTGCTCTTCAATGGCGTGATCATAAATTTTTTTCTGAACAACTCCTTGTTTCAACAGCTCAAGATAGCCTCCTGCTTCTTCTATTTCAACAAATAAAGCCCATGCTTTTTCAGCAAACTGCCGGGTAATATCTTCAACATAATAACTTCCATTAGAAGCATCTTCAAATACATTGATAATACTTTCATAAGCTAAAACAATCTGTTGCTTGAAAGAGATTTCCTCCGAGTTATCCGTACTTCTGGCTACAAGATAATTATTGGAGAAAACAGCGTCTGCCCCACCGATCATTGCAGAAGCAAGCTCCAGTGTAGAGCGGATCAGGTTGTTTTCATTATCAGAAACGGCTTTATTTCTCAGCGAAGTCTCCGCGAAGATGTAAGGAACTTCATCCAGTCCGTACTCTTTTGAAAACTGATTAAAAATGATTTTAAAAGCTCTCAGTTTGGCCATTTCAAAGAAATAGCTTCCTCCTACTGCTATTCTGAAGATCAGTTTATTTAAAATTTCAGCTCCGTAAGCTTCCACTAATTCCTTAGCTTTTGCAAGGGCAATACCAAGCTGCTGATAGATAGCAGCTCCGGCATTCTGATGCAGAGAAATATCAACACAGATGTTTCTTTTAAAGTCTTTTGACAGTAATTCTTTAACCAGCTGATCATCAATACTTCCTTCTTTTTCATTAAAAACATCAATCAATGAAAAATACTGATCTTCTTCTTTAGGACTGATGTGTCCTGCAAGATCTTTATTATTAACAAAAAGAGTCTTCTGATCAAGGTTTTCTACATTCTGATCCAGAATAAATGCAAATACTTCATCTTCTAAACTTTCATGGTATTTTGCTACCAAATGGGTACTTTCTTCCACTCTGGGCAGGTTTACCAAAGGCTTCCGAACCTCCGTATAAAAAGGCTTTACCTCTACTCCTTCCAGATTCTGTTTTTCTAAAACGGGGTAAATATCCTCTGTTTTAAGCTGTTTTTTCACTAGATTTTCCCAGTTTGAAAGTATATCTGTATTTGACATTAGTTTTAGTTTAAATTGTGAATTGTCAATGGTGAATTTTGTTTCACAAGTGAATAGTACTATCAAACAAGCTGAATTACCTATTCATTATTGACGCTTAGCATGCTCTTATTTCTTAGCAACTTTTGTACTGTCTACTACCAGAATGAAGATCTCTTCATTTGGTTTTTTCATAAAATAATTTTCTCTTGCGTACTTTTCTTTTTCTGATTTGTTGTTCATCAGTTTTTTATAAAAAGCATCATTTTTCTCATATTCTTTTTTATAATAGTCCAGCTGGTCTTCATATTTATGAATCTCACCATTCAGTTCATTAATTACAAGAAATGAGGTTTTATCGAAAAAAATCATCCATACCAAAAACAGACAGATCGTAATGGTATACTTATTCAAAACATATTTCTGGATAAGTTTGAATGTTTCAGATTTCGGCTGAATGTCTTTGATAAGGTTGTTTTCTTCCATTTTTTTAATGTTTTTTCAACGAATTTTTAATAACAGTAGTTAAAAAATCAATCGCTACGGAATTCTGCTTCATGTTGGGAATAATAAGATCCGCATCATTTTTAGAAGGTTCAATGAATTCCTGGTGCATTGGTTTCAATGTGGTCTGATAACGGTGCAATACTTCGCTCAGATCTCTTCCTCTTTCCTGGGTATCTCTTCTGATCCTCCTGATCAGTCTTTCGTCAGAATCTGCATGAACAAATACTTTCAGATCAAATTCTTTCAGTAATTCTTTGTTGGTAAGAACAAGAATTCCTTCTACTACCAATACATTTTTAGGTTCTACAGTGACATGATCTCCTGTTCTGGAATGTGTAACAAAGCTATAAATCGGCTGTTCAATAGACTCATTGTTTTTTAAAGCTTTTACATGTTTTATCAGTAAGTCAAAGTCTATAGATTTCGGATGGTCATAGTTTAGAGCTTCTCTTTCCGTCAATGTAAGACCTTGGTTGTCGTGATAATAATTATCCTGAGAGAGGATATTCATTCCCTCAATATCAAGCTGCTGAAGTATTTTATCAACAACTGTAGTTTTGCCGGATCCTGTACCACCGGCAATTCCTATTACAAGCATTGTTTTTTTGTTTCTTTATAGTTGGTACAAATATACTATTTTAGATAAAATGTGACAATGTAAGAATATTGAGAAATTAAAAGATTAAAGCATTTAAAGATTAAAAGATTTCCCGGAATGCGACTGTTCTTTGTGATCTATTGTTATTCCTCGATTTTCACCTCCGGATTTAATAAAAAAATCCGACAATAATTTGTCGGATTTTATTTTATACGATTTCGCTTGTTAATTCGCGCGAAATTAATTTTTCATGCATAGGCTTCAACACATCCATTGAGCCTGTTTTTACGGTACATTTGCCTTTGTAGTGAACAAGTATTGTACATTGCTCTGCCTGTTCAAGGCTATGTTTACAGATTTCGATCAGGCAGTCTATTACATAATCAAATGTATGAATATCATCATTATGCAGTACCAGTTTATATACATCATCCGTATCATCCAGAACGAGGACTTCTTCCTCATACTGACGTTTTGGATTTTCGTAGTCTTTTATGCTGTTGTAAAAATTCATTCTAACTCTTTTAAACTTCTCCGATTTTATCTGCTAAATGATCAATTGCATTAGGTTCCTGATAAACCAGTTCTACCAATTCTACACTTTTATTATTCATTTTCAGAATTTTAAAGTGATAGTCCTCAAGAACAAACTCCTGGTTTTCTTCAGGGATTTCTTCCAGTTCATAAAGGATAAATCCGGCTAATGAGTTGTACTCACTTTCTTCGGAAAGAGGAAGTTTTTTAGGTAAGAACTCATTGATTTCGTCCAGTGGCTGTGTAGCCTGTACCCAATAGGTATTATCTGCTATTTTATCAACGATTTTCTCTTCATCATCTTCTTCATCCTGAATTTCTCCTACCAGTTCTTCCAGAATATCTTCCAGGGTAATAATTCCTTCTGTTCCTCCAAATTCGTCAATAACGATGGCGATATGTTGTTTTTTCAGCTGGAACGTTTTCAGTAAGTCTGAAACTTTTTTACTTTCTACTACGAAAAAGGCATCACGCATTAGATCTTTAAGGTCTTCATGATCCAGATCTCCTTTTCTCTTCACAAATTCTCTTATAATTTCCTTTGTGTAGAAAATTCCGATTATGTTGTCAATAGAATCAATATAAACAGGAATACGGGAATAACCGCTGTCCATAATTTTATTGATGATATCGTTAACATCTTCTTCAAAGTCTATGGAAGTAATATTTTGTCTTGGAACCATGATCTGCTTGGCAGAGTGATCGGTAAAATCAAATGCATTTTTGATGATCTCATAGTTTTCTTCCTCAATTTCTCCACTATCAGCACTTTGTTTTACCAAAAGCTGAAGTTCTTCCGTAGAGTGAATTTCCTGCTCGGAAGCCGGGTGAATTTTAACCAATCTAAGGAATCCATTTGACATTGAGTTCATCAACCAGATAAACGGTTTGAAAACCGTGTAAAAAACTCTCAACGGAACTGCTGTTGCCATTGTAGTTGCTTCAGATTTTCTGATTGCGATTGATTTTGGAATAAGCTCACCAAATACAATATGCATAATGGTAATCAGGACAAAACTTGTAACCACCGAAATTGTGGTAATGGTTGTCTGAGTCAAATCAATACTCAAAGAGGTGAAAATATTTTCAACAATATGATGCAGGGCACTTTCTCCTACCCAACCAAGGGCAAGGGATGCCAATGTAATACCTAACTGTGTAGCGGAAAGATATTCATCAAGATGTTTGATGATATGTTCTGCCTGTTTAGCCATAGAGTTTCCTTCTGCGGCTTTTAACTGAATTTGTGAGTAACGAACTTTAACAATTGAAAATTCTGCGGCTACGAAAAAGCCATTTAGTAAAACAAGAAATAAGGCCAGCAAAAGCCTGACTATGTCCGAGTCCATTTAGAAGTTGTAAATTTTATTAGCTACAAAGATAGGCAAAATAAAAATAACCTGAATCGGGATAGATTATTTCAATGGAGGATTTTTTCAAAGAAAAAAATGAAGGGATAAGACATGGCTATTTTTGAATAAAAAAAATAACCGAAGGGTATTCTCAAATTTCTAGACAAAAGAGAATTTTGAGCAACTAACAGCGGTTTTACCCTTATGTAAATAAAAAGCACCGATAAATTCGGTGCTTTAATGGTATGTTAAAATAATTCTTTATGAATTTTTCAAAGCTTCTGCTCCAGAAACAATTTCCAGGATTTCGTTGGTAATTGCTGCCTGTCTTGCTTTGTTATAGAAAATCTTAAGATCATTTCTCAAAGCTTCTGCATTATCTGTTGCTTTGTGCATTGCTGTCATTCTCGCTCCGTGCTCAGATGCTACTGAATCAAGGATTGATTTGAAAACCTGCGTTTTGATAGACTTTGGAATCAAGTTATCCAAAATCTCAGCCCTGTTTGGTTCAAAGATATAATCTGTTTCTACCTGTGGCTCTGTATTCTCAGGCATTGAGATGGGAAGAAGTTGTTCTGTTGTTACTTCCTGAGTCGCTGCATTAACGAATTTATTATAAATAACATATACTTCGTCAAATTTACCTTCTCTGAAACTTGTCATTACCCCTTCAGTGATATGAGCAACAGCATCAAAGTTCAGATTATCATAAACAGAGCTTCCATTAGCATATACTGAACGGTTTCTTCTTACAGCATCAAATGCTTTTTTACCTACAGGAAGAACTTCGATCTCATATTGAGACTTGTTCTGGAACTGAAGATTAAGCTCTTTTACAATTGAAGAGTTAAAAGCTCCCGCAAGACCTCTGTTTGAAGTAACAGCGATGAAAAGTATTCTTTTAACCTCTCTTTTCTGAGCATATACAGAAATCTGATCAGGATCTGAACTAGAATTTACATTCTGGATAAGTTCCTGTAATTTTTCAGAATATGGTCTTAGCATTACAATTGCATCCTGTGCTTTTTTAAGTTTCGCAGCGGAAACCATTTTCATAGCACGGGTAATCTGCATCGTAGATGAAATTGACGTAATTCTGCCTCGTATTTCTTTTAAGTTTGCCATTAATTTGGGTTCAAAGTTTAAGGTCTAAAGTTTAAGGCTTAAAACATTATATTTTAAACCTTAAACATTGAATTTTTTAGTTGTATTTAGAAGCTAAATCATTAGCAGCCTGCTTAAGAACACTTGTAATATCGTTATCGATTTTTCCAGCCTTAATAGCAGCCATAGTATCAGGGTGCTTAGATCTTAGGAACTCGATATATTCGTTTTGGAATTCTTTGATTTTTCTGATAGGAACGTTTCTCATTAAGTTTTCTGTTCCAGCATATACGATCGCTACCTGACTGTCTACAGGAAGTGGTGCATTTACCGGCTGCTTAAGGATTTCTACGTTTCTTTCTCCTTTAGAGATCACTGCTAAAGTAGAAGCATCAAGGTCAGAACCGAATTTAGCAAATGCTTCCAGTTCTTTATATTGAGCCTGGTCTAATTTAAGAGTACCAGAAACTTTTTTCATTGATTTGATCTGAGCATTACCTCCTACTCTCGATACAGAGATACCTACGTTGATTGCAGGACGAACCCCTGAGTTGAATAGATCAGACTCCAAGAAGATCTGTCCGTCTGTAATAGAGATTACGTTTGTAGGGATATATGCAGAAACGTCACCCGCCTGAGTTTCAATGATTGGAAGGGCAGTTAATGAACCACCTCCTTTCACGATTGGTCTAAGAGACTCTGGCAAATCGTTCATTTGCTTAGCAATGTTATCATCAGCGATTACTTTTGCTGCTCTTTCCAATAGTCTTGAGTGAAGATAGAAAACGTCTCCAGGGTAAGCTTCACGGCCCGGTGGTCTTCTCAATAGTAGAGAAAGCTCACGGTAAGCAACAGCTTGTTTAGATAAATCATCATAAACGATAAGCGCTGGTCTACCAGTGTCTCTGAAGAACTCACCGATAGAAGCTCCTGCCATTGCAGAATATACCTGCATTGGAACTGGATCTGATGCGTTAGCTGCAACGATTACCGTATAAGCTAAAGCTCCTTTATCAGAAAGTGTTTTAACGATTTGTGCAACGGTAGATGCTTTCTGACCGATTGCAACATATATACAATATACAGGGTTACCTGCATCAAAAAATTCTCTTTGGTTGATGATCGTATCAATCGCAACAGTAGTTTTACCTGTTTGTCTGTCACCAATGATAAGCTCTCTCTGACCTCTTCCTACAGGAATCATCGCATCAATTGCAACGATACCAGATTGTAAAGGCTCGGTTACAGGCTGTCTGAAGATAACTCCAGGAGCTTTTCTTTCCAATGGCATTTCGTATAAATCCCCAGTAATAGGACCTTTACCATCGATAGGGTTACCAAGAGTATCAACTACTCTTCCTAACATTCCTTCTCCTACTTTGATAGAAGAGATTCTGTTTGTTCTTCTTACTGTATCACCTTCTTTTACTAATTTACTTTCACCAAGTAGAGCAACACCCACGTTGTCTTCTTCAAGGTTAAGTACAATACCTTCTACATCACTAGAAAATTTCACCAACTCTCCGTATTGTACGTTTTCTAACCCGTATACACGAGCAATACCATCACCGATGGTTAAAACTGTACCTACTTCCTCAACGTTTGATTGAGTATCGAAGTTGGCCAATTGCTGTTTTAAGATCGCAGATACTTCTGCCGGATTTATTTCTGCCATTGTATGGTTGTTTTTCTTAATTTAATTGGAAATCTTTTTTAACTTGGTTCAATTTTGTCTTCACAGACGCGTCTACCTGCTGGTCACCTACTCTTAGAACATATCCTCCAAGAATTTCAGGCTTCACATTTACTTTCAGATCAAAGTTCGAATCAGCATTTACAAGATTTGTAGATCTTAAAATCTGGTCAAGGTTCTCTTTTGAAAGCGGAGTTGCTGTAGTAAGTGTTACTCTCTGTACACCACTAAGGTCTTCAACTTTGTTGATGAATTCCTGAGCGATATTTTTCAATTGGGTTTCACGTCCGTGTTTAATCACCAATCTGATCAGATTTTGAGAAGAAACAGATAAACCTTTGAAAATTTCGTTTGCTACTTCTATTTTCTTTTTTGAATCGATATAAGGAGTCATGAAAAATTTATTTAAGTCCGCAGACTCTTTCATGATCTTCACTACATCTTTCATTTCAGAAAATACAGTAGCCGTTTGACCTGATTCATTGGTAAAATCAAGTAAACCTTGTGCGTATCTTTTAGCTACCTTAGATGTAAGCATTCTTAGTTAAGGTTTGATTTGTTTAAATAATTTTGAACTAATTCGTTTTGAGCTTCGCTGTTGTCTAATTTTTGTTTCAAAATAGACTCAGCAATGTTTACAGATAAAGTACCGATTTGAGTTTTGATGTCTGCCATAGCAGCATTCTTCTCAGCATTGATAGTCTGTTTAGCAGCTTCGATCATTTTGTCTCCTTCAGCTTTAGCAACATCTTTAGCTTCTCCTACGATTCTGTCTTTAATTTCTCTAGCTTCTTTAAGGATAGCATCTCTTTCGATTTTAGCTTCACGAATGATTCTTTCGTTATCCTCTTTTAAAGTTTCCATTTCTTTTCTTGCTAATTTAGCTTGATTAAGAGCGTCAACAATAGATGTTTCTCTGTCATTGATAGACTTTAAAATAGGTTTCCAAGCGAATTTACCTAACAAAAATAATAATGCTAGAAAAATAACAGACTGGATAATAAATAATCCTGATGAAAACTGATGAATTAATTCCATTATATAAATGTATAAATAATTATTACTTTTTTTAAAGAACCATTACCTGTAACCAACCGTCACAGATAATGGTCTGATTTTAATTAGTTTACCGCGAATAGAGCAGCAAACGCAACACCTTCTACAAGTGCAGCTGCGATAAGCATAGCTGTTTGGATTTTTCCAGATTGCTCAGGTTGTCTAGCGATAGCTTCAAGAGCAGCAGCTCCGATTTTACCAAGACCGATACCTACACCTAGTACTACGATACCAGCACCTACAATTTTAGGGATTTCCATAATATATAATTTTAAAAAATTTGTTTTACTTTAATTTATAATTTCAATTAGTGAGCAGCATGATGTTCGTGCTCGTGCTCTTCTACCGCCATTCCGATAAACAGAGCTGATAACATCGTAAAGATATAAGCCTGTAGGAATGCTACCAATACTTCCAGTAAATAAATTACCAATGTAAGGAACGGGAATGCAACCCCTGCAATAAAATTCTTAAATACATAGATCAATCCGATCAAACTCATTACTACGATGTGACCTGCCGTCATGTTGGCAAAAAGTCGGATCATCAAAGCGAATGGCTTAGTGATTGTTCCTAACAATTCAATAGGAAGCATAATCAACTTCATTGGAACTGGTACTCCCGGCATCCAGAAGATATGTTTCCAGTAATCTTTATTTGCTGAGAACGTTGTAATCAAATAAGTAAGGATAGCAAGGAAGAATGTCATGGTAATATTACCTGTAACATTGATTCCGAAAGGCATTAATCCAAGAACGTTAAGGAAAAGAATAAAGAAGAATACAGTTAATAAATAACCCATAAATCTTTTATACTTATGTCCGATGTTCGGAATAGCAACCTCGTCTCTTACAAAGATGATTAAAGGCTCTAAGAATCTTGCAACACCTGTAGGAACTGCTGATTTCTTATAAGATTTAGCCATTCCAACAAATAATACAAACATAAAGATTGACACTAATAAAATGATCAATACACTTTTTGTAATAGAAAGATCTAAAGGCTTTACATTTGTAGGATGACCATCTTCACCAAGTGTTAAAGTTCCGGCAGCATCAGTCTTATAAATTTTCTCATGGTGCAATACATAAAAAGAACCATCTACTTCAGTAGGCTCTCCGTGCATGAACCCTTCTTTGTTACTCATGAAAGAGTGGAAACCGTTATCATAGATAATAACAGGAAGAGGGAAACCAATGTGATGACCTTCTTTATCAACCATCAATGTGAAATCATGTGCATCCAACAAGTGATGATCGATGAACTCTTTGTTTTCTTTGCTTACTTTGTCTTTCTCTGAAAGCTCTTGAGCAGGAGCTGCCCCAGCAGTAGCCTCACCGTGCTGTGCAGACACTAAGTTTAATACAAAAATACTGTAGAATAAAACTGCGAATTTCTTAAACATTGATAGGTTTTTTTCGTTGTGCAAAAATATGATATTTTTTCTAGTTTCAATAAATTATTTTACTGTTTTTTATCATGATTAATCAGCTTGATCGCATAGTATGTAAGCAGTGCTGTCAGGACAAAATAGGGAATAATAAAATGAAATTTATAGCCAGGAATCACTTCAAAGTTCAGTTTTTTTCTGATTAAGTACATTAAACCGAATTTTAAAAGAATCAAACCAATAACAGACAATCCTAAAAATTCCGGTGCTACTCTATTGATTAAGATGATCAGCGTAATCATCATCATAAACATGACACTCAGAAAAAGGTAAAATTTTATGATCACAATTTCATCCAGGTGAAAAACAAATTTCCAAAGGGAAAAATGTACCAGGAATGTCAGAAAGAATAAAATGACAACAAGAATATTGGGATTGATTTTCATTCTATATTTTAATTGATCGCAAAAATAGACTTTTTCTATCGGATTATACTATGATTTGATATTTATCATTTTTCTTGTCTATAATAATATTACGCATATATATAATATTACGTGTTCAAACACTTTGGATATGCTAAAAATTCCTTATTTTTGCAAACCTATAATTTACAATAAATATGTTTAATAGTTTACAGGATAAATTAGACAAGGCATTACATAATATTTCCGGAAGAGGAAAAATTACTGAAATCAATGTAGCGGAAACCGTTAAGGAGATCCGTAGAGCATTGGTGGATGCCGACGTTAACTATAAAGTTGCAAAAGATCTTACAAAAAGAGTTCAGGATAAAGCATTAGGAGAAAACGTTCTTACTTCCCTTACTCCGGGACAATTGATGACAAAAATTGTTCATGATGAATTGGTAGACCTGATGGGAGGTTCTCAGGAAGGAATTAATCTTTCAGGAAAACCTACTGTAATCCTTATTGCTGGTCTTCAGGGTTCTGGTAAGACTACTTTCTCAGGAAAGCTTGCTAATTATTTACAGACAAAAAGAAATAAAAAACCTTTATTGGTAGCATGTGACGTTTACCGTCCTGCAGCAATTGACCAGCTGAAAGTGTTGGGAGGACAGATCAAAGTTCCTGTTTACACTGAGGAAGGATCTAACAATCCGTCTACCATTGCTGAAAATGCAATTAATTTTGCGAAAGCAAACGGTCATGATGTTGTCATCGTGGATACAGCAGGTCGTTTAGCAATTGATGAGCAGATGATGAACGAGATCAAATCCGTACATTATTTCATCAAGCCGGAGGAAACTCTTTTCGTAGTAGACTCTATGACTGGTCAGGACGCGGTGAATACTGCAAAAGCATTCAACGATGCTTTGAACTTTGACGGAGTTGTTTTAACAAAATTAGATGGTGATACAAGAGGAGGAGCTGCATTGACAATCCGTTCTGTTGTTGAAAAGCCAATCAAATTTATCTCTACAGGAGAAAAAATGGAAGCTTTAGATCTTTTCTACCCGGAAAGGATGGCAGACAGAATCCTGGGAATGGGAGACGTTGTTTCCCTGGTAGAAAGAGCTCAGGAGCAGTTTGACGAAGAGGAAGCTAAAAAACTTCACAAAAAAATCGCTAAAAACGAATTCGGTTTTGATGATTTCCTTAAGCAGATCAACCAGATCAAGAAGATGGGTAATATGAAGGATTTGATGGGAATGATTCCGGGAGTAGGAAAAGCCATCAAAGACGTAGAAATCAGTGATGATGCATTCAAACACATTGAAGCCATCATTTATTCTATGACTCCTGAAGAAAGAAGAAGACCTTCTATCATCAATACACAGAGAAAAGGCAGAATTGCTAAAGGTGCCGGAAGAAAAGTGGAAGACGTGAATCAACTGATGAAACAATTCGAGCAGATGGGTAAAATGATGAAGATGATGCAGGGACCGCAAGGAAAGCAAATGATGCAGATGATGAGCAAAATGCCAAATATGCCTGGAATGGGTGGAATGTTTGGAAAATAAGAAAGAAAAAATCATTCATAAAAAAACTCTCAGGAATTCTGAGAGTTTTTTGTTTTTATGATGATCTGTTTATTTAAACTTATACCCTAGTCCAAGCTGGAAGAAATTCATTTTTAAAGTCTCTCCATCTACAGGATTTTTGATCATATTGGTAAGACCAAAACTATAGCGTGCATCTACAAATAACCCTTTATGAATAGTGTAATCAGCACCTAAGAATAAACCGAAATCAGTGGATTTTAAAGTATCATTCAAATATCTTTCTACATAACGTTCTCCCTCTCTGATTCCTGAAGGATCCGCCATCCCTGCATTCGGACCGCTCATTTCAAACTTCACTTTATTATTCGTCTTAAAACTTACATAAGGACCTGCATAAATACCGAGTTCCGGAGTTACATAATATCTTGCAGAAACAGGGATTACGATTCTGTTAAGATTCATCTTTTCAGTTACTGTAATGCCAGGCATTGAAACTTCTGCTTTTCCTCCAAGATTGGCATATTCAAGCTCTCCCTGAATAGCAAACTTGTTATTGAATTTATGCTCAACCAAGCCCCCAACATAAAACCCAGATTTAGATTTCATACCGCCTTCAATTCCGCCAAACTCAAAGTCTCCTTCACTGGTATTCAGTTTTGATAAAGCATAGCCTGCTTTTAACCCGAATGTAGTTTGTGCGTTTAAACCTGCAAATAAAGCGATTGCAGACGCTAATAAGATTTTTTTCATGATTATTAAATAGTTTTATAATAAAGAAGTCCTAAGACAATTATCTCAGGACTAATGTATATATTTTATCTATTATTTTGCAAATACATATTTAACTCCAAAAGTCACGGAAGTTAAACTGATGCCAAATTTGTAATCATCAGCTCTTCTTGCTCCGTCAATATCTCTTTTGTAAGTATTGTATCCAAACTCTCCTATTGTTGCTTCAATTGACCAGTTTTTCGTCAGGAAATAATCCAGTCCCGGTTTGATATTCACTCCAATGTTCGTATAGTTATTTTTTTGTGCAAATGGAGCGGAAAGTATAGGATCTCCACCATCACCTTCACTGTTAAAATCCACTTTTTCCTTTCCAAACTCTAACGGAACCTGTAATTGTCCAAAGATGTATAATTTATCGGATAAAGTCCAATATTTTCTCACGAATGGAGCAACAACAAATGCATTATCCGTATCTTTAATCTCAACGGTATTAAAGAATCCAGGACTACTTACTTCATATTTTGTAACGGCATTTTTATAGCCTATACCAAGTCCTAATGCTAAGTTGTTATTAACGAAATAACCCACCGTAGGAAGGATTCTGATCACATCATCCTTTCTCTTGGTTTCAAATTCATTTTTCTCACTGTGATAATATCCTACCTGACCTGAAAGATAAGAAGTTCCTTTTGCAATCTGTGCATTTGACAAACCGAAAAGCGCAACAGCGCCCATCAATACGATTCTTTTCATGATTATATTAGTTTTCTATAAAAAAAAGCCCTAAGAGTTTCTCAGGGCTTTCTTGCTATATGCTTTGTTTATTATTTTGCAAATACATATTTAACTCCGAAAGTTACAGAAGATAAATTCAATCCGAAGTTATAGTTGTTTGTAGCATCACCATCTTTTGGCTTGTAGTTGCTATAACCGAACTCACCGATAGTAGCTTCGATAGACCAGTTTTTGTTTAAGAAATAATCTAAACCTGGCTTCACAGTAACACCGATTTTAGTGTATTTAGCTTCAGTAGAAGTAGAGTTTGTAACAACTGTATTTCCAGAAGTAGCTACAGAGTTAGTTTCAGTTTCAGTTTTTCCAAACTGCATTGGCACTGCTAATTGTCCGAAGAAATATAACTTGTCAGATAAAGTCCAGTATTTTCTTACGAATGGAGCAACAACAAAAGCTGGAGTTTTAACGATGCTTTCGTTTACAACTGTAGTGTTTCCTAAAGTTGCAGTAGTAGTTGCTGTATTTTTTTCAGTTTGGTAACCAATTCCTAATCCAACTGCTAAGTTAGTGTTTACGAAATATCCAACTGTAGGTAATACGTTGAAGTTTTCTTTTTTAAGATTACCGTTGTTAGATTCTTCTTGAGAATAACCAACAGATCCTGATAAATATGTAGTTCCTTTAGCAATCTGAGCATTTGATAAACCGAAAAGTGCAACAGCACCCGCTAATAATATTTTTTTCATTTTAAAAAATTTTAATACTTTCTGAGGGCAAATTTACAGTGGTCCCCACTAATATTAAAATTTGTTAATGTGATTAATATCATTGTTAAAATTTAGAGTTTTGTAAAAATAAATCCTAGCTCAGAGAGGTTGTTAAGTTTTTCACAAGATTATGAATAAAAAAATCATTTTTTTTCAACAGGAGACAAATATATTTGACTTTTTAAATTTTGTATTTTTTTGCAAAACCCCATGAATTCTGGAAAAATGCTAAAATAAATTAACCTAAACCATTAATTTTAAAGTTATTAACTCTTAAAATTTAAACAAATGTTTATTATTTAAGGCTATTTTTCCTTATTTTTAATCGTTATAGATCTACTCTATTAAAAATTCCTGATCAGGAATCCATACAGTCTATATATAAGCTATCAAAAAAAACTCCGGCCTTCGGCCGGAGTTTCATATGCAATTGCTTTTCTTATTTCAAAAAGAAATTATAACCAATGTTAACCGCTCCTACATTCCAGCTATAGCTTCCCCATCCTGGAAGGTCACGCTTGTTGCTGATAGATTGATATCCGATGTACAACTCTCCTTTAGACATTTGATATCCAAATTTAGGCTGTGCATAGAAACCACCATCTACACCATCTTTTGTAGAAATACCGTATCCAAGGTCTAATCCTACAAAGATAGGAGCTCCTTTAAATCTATATTTCCCTGAAACAGCTACAGGAACAAATCCAAAATCATCAAAGTGATCTTTTCCGAAGAAATGAGAATATCCTGTGGTTACCCCAAGGTCAAGACCTTTAGCAATATTCCACATATAAGCTGCATCTACTCCTAATGTAAACGAAGATACATCACTTGCATCAGATACAGGAACACCAATGTGTCCACCGATTTTAAAACCTTCCTGCGCTTGAGCAGCACCTCCTAAAAGTGCAAAAGCACCTAGTAATAATAGTTTTTTCATTTTTTTAGTAGCTTTGAATTACCCTGCAAAAATACTAATTATTTTTCATCATAAAGAGAGTTTAAATGAATGAGCTATGGTACAACAAAAAATCAGGACAAAAATTGCCCTGATTTTTTATTATTTCTTTATAAAATTTTCAGAATTAGTTTCCTCCGAATTTGAAACCTACTCCCACCTGAGCAAAGCTGTTTTTCACAGAACCTCCGCTATTGTCGTTAGATAGGTTGGATACTCCTAAACTGTATCTTGCATCAAAGAAAAGTCCGTTTTCCAACATATATTCCACACCTAAGAAAGGAGCAAGGTTAAGGGATTTGATATCTTTTTTAATATCTACGTCGCCACCTTCGCCTTCCACTTCTACATCAAGGAAGTCTGATCCGATTACCGTCTTTTGCTTCGCAGTAAGGATAAGCCCTACGTTAACACCTGCCGCTAATGAGAAGCCTTCTGTAATGAAATATTTTGCAGAAACAGGAATTAAAAGCGTTCCAAAAGTAATCTTAGTCGACTCACCAAAATACATTCCTCCGGCATTTACTCCATCAATTTTTTCTTTAGCTCCAAGTGGTGAGTATAAAACCTCTCCCTGAACAGCAAAGTTATCATTGAATTTGTACTCAGCCATTCCTCCGATATAGAAGGTATATTTAGCAGACATTTTTCTTCCGTCAAGATCGTCTTGCTTATCATCCAGTTTAATAGTTGACATTGCGAAACCAGCTTTTGGACCAAATCGAAATTCCTGTGCATTTGCGGAAATTCCCATAACAGCAACTGCTGCCATAAGTAAAAGTTTTTTCATGTTTAATTAGTTTTTACATTTAAGGTCTGCAAAACTAATTATTTTTTTCAAATTAACAAATTTTAACTAACTAATTTAAGGTTAATAAAAGGTTAATAGAAACTTTTACTTATTTTCAACTAGTCATTTCTTAGTCTTTTCTCTTCATCATTATAAGCAAGAATAATTTTTCTTACTACAGGGTGTCTTACTACATCCTCTTCTGTAAGATGCACAAACCCGATCTCCTTTACCCCGCTTAAAATCCTCATAGCTTCTTTCAACCCGGATTGCTGTTTTGGTGGTAAATCGACCTGGGTAGGATCTCCTGTGATAATAAATTTAGCATTCATTCCCATTCTGGTTAAAAACATTTTCATCTGAGAATGCGTCGTATTCTGGGCTTCATCAAGAATCACAAAAGCATCATCAAGCGTACGTCCTCTCATGAAAGCCAATGGTGCTACCTCAATTACTTTTTTCTCCATGAAACCTTCCAGTTTTTCATGCGGAATCATATCACGAAGTGCATCGTATAAAGGCTGTAAATAAGGATCCAGCTTTTCTTTAAGATCTCCCGGCAGGAATCCCAAACTCTCCCCTGCTTCTACAGCTGGTCTTGTCAAGATAATTCTTTTTACTTCCTTGTCCCTTAAAGCTCTTGCAGCCAATGCCACACTGGTATATGTTTTTCCGGTTCCGGCAGGGCCAATAGCAAAAACCATGTCCTTTTTCTCCGTTTCCTTTACCAGTTTTTTAAGATTGGTCGTCTTGGCCTTAATCACTTTTCCATTGACACCTTTTACAATAATATCCTGGTCAAATACCAGTTGTTTCTCATTTTCATCTTTAATATTCAATATATTTTCAACGTCTTTCAGTCCTATTGAATTGTTTTTAGAGATAAAACTGACAATATCATCCAGTTTTTGTTTCAGTATGTCTAAAGCTTCCTGATTTCCCATGGCAAAGACGAAATGATCTCTTCCTGTAATTTTAATGGTGGGAAAGCTTGATTTTATTAAGTTGAAATATTGGTTATTAACTCCATAGAAGATTTTCGCATCGATATCTTCCAAATCATATGTTAATTCAAACATGCAGTATTTTTATTTTTAGATTTTAAAATTAAAGCTTTTTTTCAAATTTATATCAAATTCTTTTCAACAATCTTTCGGGCTTTCTTTTTATTTTAAATAACTTTGCAATACTACACTATTCTATAAATTGCTCATGTCAATTATTACCCTTACTTCGGATTTCGGAAATTTAGATTACAGAGTTGCCGCTGTGAAAGGCAAAATTCTGTCTCTAAACCCTGAGGTTAATATTATTGATATAACCCACGACATCCAGGCATTCAACCTTATACAAACTTCGTATATTGTAAGAAATGCCTATAAATATTTTCCAAAAGGAAGCATTCACATTCTTTCTGTAGACAGTTTTTATAACAAATCCAGAAAGAATATCATTTATAAAGCTGACGGATCCTACTTCCTAGCTGCAGACAACGGCCTTTTAAGCCTTATATTTTTTGATATTAAGCCTGAGGCAATCTATGAGCTTACATTGAACAACCGTTTTGATGATATCATCGACTTTACCTCTACAGACATTTTTGTTCCTGCTGCAGTGCATCTTGCCAACGGCGGACTTCCTGAGGTGATAGGACGAAAAATACAATCAGCAAAACAATTGATGTTCCCAAGAGCGGTTTATAACGAATCGGAAGGAATGATCATTGGAGAAGTCACGTATATTGATAATTTCGGAAATATAATATCAAATATCAACAAAGATTTTTTTGAAAATATCAGTAAAGGCTATACCGGTTTTACCATAAAATTCAGAAATCTAAGCCTTTCACGAGTATTTTCCAGCCATACGGAAGTGGTTTCAGACTGGGAAAGGGAGACAGAATTCCATGGACAGTCTGCTGCAATCTTCAATGATAGTCAGTTATTGGAGCTTACCATCTATAAAGGAAGCAAGAAAAACGGTGCTAAAAGCCTGTTTGGATTGAATGTAGGTGAAAATATTTATATCGAATTTAGCTAAGATTATATATTTCTTAAAAAAACCGATTTTTTTTATATATTTGTCAAAATCTAAAAATCAAAAATGGCAGAATACAAATTATTGCTTCCTTCCATGGGAGAAGGTGTTATGGAAGCGACAATTATCACTTGGTTATTCAATGAAGGTGATAACGTAAAGGAGGATGACTCCGTAGTAGAAATTGCAACAGATAAAGTAGATTCAGACGTACCGACACCAGTTTCGGGGAAAATTGTAAAAATTTTAAAGCAAAAAGATGAAGTTGCAAAAGTAGGTGAAGCCATTGCTATTTTAGAAATTGAAGGAGAAGGCACAGCTTCAGAAGAAGTAAAAGCTGAAACTCCGGCGGCTACTCCGGATGCTGACACTTTAAAAGAGATTGAAGAGCCTTTACAAACAGAGGCTGCTTCAAACGTAGAATTCTCAGGAGATCTTTATTTATCTCCACTTGTAAAATCTATCGCACAACAGGAAAAAATTTCTGAAACTGAACTGAAATCTATCAAAGGAAGCGGTTTAGAAGGAAGAATTACCAAAGAAGATATATTAGCTTATGTTGCTAAAAGAGGAAGTCAGCCGGCTCAGCAGGCAGCACCTGTACAAGCAGCTTCTGCACCAAAACCAGCAGTATCTGCACCAGCAGCTACGATTCCGGTAAATGCAGGTGATGAGATCATTCCAATGGACAGAATGAGAAAGATCATCGCTGAAAACATGGTAAAAGCAAAACAAATTGCTCCACACGTAACATCTTTCATTGAAACAGACGTTACCAACGTTGTAAAATGGAGAAATAAAAACAAAGCGGTATTCGAAAAACGTGAAGGTGAAAAACTGACTTTCATGCCGATTTTCGTGAAAGCTGTCGTGAAAGCAATCCAGGATTTCCCAATGATCAATGTTTCTGTAAATGGTGAAAACATCATCAAAAAGAAAAACATCAACATCGGTATGGCTACTGCCCTTCCGGACGGAAACCTTATTGTTCCTGTAATTAAAAATGCCGATCAGTTATCACTTTCTGGTCTTGCAAAAGCCATCAACGATTTAGCTTACAGAGCAAGAAACAAAAAATTAAGACCTGAAGATACTCAGGGAGCAACGTATACAATTTCTAACGTTGGAAGTTTCGGAAACCTTATGGGTACCCCAATCATTCCTCAGCCTCAGGTAGCTATTTTAGCGATCGGAGCTATCGTTAAGAAGCCTGCAGTTCTTGAAACAGCGGACGGTGATGTAATCGCTATCAGAAACCTAATGTTCATGTCTCACTCTTATGACCACAGAGTGGTAGATGGTTCCCTAGGTGGAATGATGCTGAAACATGTTCACGACTACCTTGAAAACTGGGATCTGAACACAGAAATATAAGTAATGAGCAATAAATAATTTTGCTGACTTTACATACTAAACCTCCGATTTTTGGAGGTTTTTTTTATTTTTCAATCGTTAAATTATACAAAATTTCAAAAGCACAAACATCACATGAAATAAATTATAAATACGCAATAAAAATACAAATTAATTATCAAATATTTAATTAAACAAACCTAGTATTTTATTATCAAAACTTTTTTGGAAGTTCTATTTATTAGCATTATTTTTAAACAAATAATACTCAATAATGGATTTGGATTACAGAAAGTATGACATGACAAAATTTTCTGCCTTCACTGAGCAGGATGAAAAACTCATTACTGAAGTTTACGATCAGCTTTCTATAGATTATGATATTTCAGTGATTGATATTGAAGACTCTCCCTATGAACAATTCAGTTCGCATGATATATATCCATTATTCATCCCCCAAATTTGTTACCGGGTAAAGGACATAAATAATAACAGTTCTTTCTACCTTTTTGTTGTCAGTAAAGTTGGGGTTACATCTAGAGGTGGTCGCTTAGGCCGTAAATTTGATACCATTCAACTTTGGGGATTAAAAAAACTTGAAGAAGATTTTGGGTATATTTCCATTAACAAGAAAAGATTGATGGATAAGATTGCAGGAATTTTCAGTAGTTTTAATGTCAATTTTAAAGATCATGATTTCAAAGATTTTTATGTTTTGGGAAGTGATCAATATAAAGTCATGAATTTTTTAACTCCAAAGAGAAAAGAAACAGTAAAAAACTTTCCGAATGAAGATTTTAAACTTGAAGTCAGAAATTCTATTTTGAGTTTCGGAATCCCGGAATCCCTTACCGTTGAAAACGCGGAAATGATCTTAAAGTTTTTAGAAAAAATATAGGATCTGCAAAAAACACGTATTTTTACCCCTCTAAATTAACAAATGCTGAAAATTTTCATCCTTATTAAAAAATCCCTTAAAAATTCCTTCGACAATATCAGGAATGAGCAGCTGAAGCACAATCTCCTTCAGGCCATTCCTTTTTGGATAGGATCTGTGATTACAGGTTTCTTTGCCGTTATGTATGCGCAGGTATTTGCCTGGGGTGAACATTTGATGAATTTTATTTTTGACTGGCATGCATGGATGATTTTCATTATTGCTCCTGTCGGATTTGTACTATCCTGGTGGCTGGTGAAAGAATTTGCACCCAATGCTAAAGGAAGTGGTATTCCACAGGTGATGGCAGCTGTAGAACTTGCTAATCCGAAAGAACACCGTAAAATCAGAAATCTTTTAAGCATCAAAATCATTTTTTTCAAAATCCTTTCCTCCGTCATTCTGGTCATCGGTGGAGGCGCTGTGGGACGTGAAGGACCTACCATTCAGATTGCAGGCTCCGTTTTCAGAAAAGTGAATGAATATCTTCCGGAATGGTGGCCGAAAATTTCCAAAAAAAATATGATTATGACAGGAGCAGCAGCCGGGCTTGCAGCTGCGTTCAACACTCCGCTTGGTGGAATTGTTTTCGCTGTGGAAGAACTGTCAAAAACCCATATCAATTATTTTAAAACAGCTTTATTTACGGCTGTAATTATTGCCGGCCTTACCGCACAAACCTTGGCCGGATCTTATTTATACCTGGGATATCCTAAAACCAATGATGTTTCCTTAATGGTTATGCTTCCCATTATACTTGTTGCAGCCACTGCCGGTATCCTTGCCAGTCAGCTCTCTGTGGTTATGCTTACACTCAATAGCTGGAAAAAGAAAAAACTGAAAACAGATAAATCGAATGTGATATTCCTGATTATTTGCGCATTGATTATTGCTTCAATCGCTTATTTCATCAACAGGGAAATTTTGGGTTCGGGAAAAGAAATCATGGAACGGGTTCTTTTTACCAAAGACAAGCATGAAGACTGGTACGTGCCTATCTTAAGAATGCTTGGCCCTGCCCTTTCATTCACTTCGGGAGGTGCTGGCGGAATTTTCGCTCCGGCTCTTTCTGCGGGTGCCAGTATAGGTTCTGTTATTTCGGGAGCAATTCATTTAACCCCTAACGAAACGAATGTTGTCGTTCTGGCCGGAATGGTGGCTTTTCTTACCGGAATTACCAGAGCCCCGTTTACTTCAGCAATTATTGTTCTGGAAATGACGGACAGGCATTCATTAATTTTCCATCTGATGCTTGCAGGAATGGTCTCTTCTATTGCTTCTATTCTGGTGAGCAGACATTCTCTGTATGATGTATTGAAGGTGAATTTTTTAACAGAATTAAGGGGAAAAGATTCATAATAAGATCGCCTGTCTTAAAAAGCATTCCTATCAATTGTTGGATGAGAAGATATTTTCGCTCAATTTTCGCGAGTACTCTTGCATATAAGAAATATATTTTCTACTTTTGCACCTCGAAATAATTAACAAATTCATTTAACATTATGAACAATTACGAAACTGTTTTCATTTTAACTCCCGTTCTATCTGAGTCGCAGGTAGAGGAAGCAGTGAACAAGTATGTAGATCTTATCAAAGAAAAGAACTGCGAAATCGTTGCTAAAGAAAACTGGGGATTAAAAAAATTAGCTTACCCAATCCAATTGAAAAAGAATGGGTTCTATACTTTAATCGAATTTAAAGGAGAAGGTACTGTAGTAGCTGACTTAGAATTAGCATTCAAACGTGACGAGAGAGTAATCCGTTACCTTACTACAAAACTTGACAAGCATGCTATTGAGTACGCTGTAACAAGAAGAGCTAAAGTAAAAGCAGCTAAAGCTTAATTATTAACCCTATTTTTTAAAAAAGACAAGACATGGCAATAGATGAAATGGCTAAACAAGCCTCTGCAGGAGGAGAATCAGAAGTAAAATTCCTTACTCCACTTGATATCAATACAAAATCTGAAAAGAAATATTGTAGATTCAAAAAATACGGAATTAAGCACGTTGACTACAAAGATGCTGATTTCTTATTACAATTTGTAAACGAGCAAGGTAAAATCTTACCAAGAAGATACACTGGAACTTCTTTAAAATACCAAAGAAAAGTTTCTGCTGCTATCAAAAGAGCAAGACACCTTTCTTTACTACCTTACGTAGCTGACTTATTGAAATAAGACAAAAAATAAATAAAAGAAGAGAGCAATCTCTTCTTTTGTTGCTGAATAAATAATTAATTCTAACTTGATTTTAGAATATTCTAAAATCTTAAAAAAGGACAACAACAATGGATATCATCCTAAAACAAGACGTAGAAAACTTAGGACTTGAGTTTGATACAGTAAGCGTAAAGCCAGGTTATGCTAGAAACTTCTTAATTCCTCAAGGAATTGCTCTTTTAGCTACCCCTAAAAACAAAGCTGCTCTTGAGGCTACTTTAGAAGCTAGAAAAGAAGAAGAAGCTAAATTAATCGCTGCTGCTAACGCTGTAGTTGAGCAATTGAAGAAAACTTCTATCACTATTCCTGCAAAAGTAGGTTCTGGTGACAAATTATTCGGATCTATCAACAATGCAGATCTTTCTGCTGCTCTTGCTAAAGCTGGAGTTTCTGTAGAGAAGAAATATATCAAAATCCCAGGGAACACTATTAAGAGAACTGGTAAAGTAACTGCAAACATCAGACTACACAGAAACGTTGAGTACAATTTCGAATTCGATATCGTATCTGACGCTCCAGTTGTAGCTGCACCAGCTGCTAAAAAAGAAGAAGTAAAATCTGAAGAAGCTTAATTTTAAGCAACTGAGATTTTCTCACAATACAAAACCACTTCAATTTATTGAGGTGGTTTTTTTATTGAACTACCCCGTCTTTTTGCTATGCAAAAATCCACCCCTTCAGGGAAGGGGAATGTAGGAAATCCTAACTGATATTACTCGTTAAATTAGCTTTTTAACAACCTTATACGTAAGAACAGGCAAGAATCTTTATCCCGCATTATAAAACCCGTTACCTCGTACCCCGAATCTCAAACTCTCAAACGCTCCTACTGACTACTTATCCCCTCTCAGTTTATGCTGATATTCCGTAGGAGCAATACCGATTACTTTTTTGAAAATATTGCTGAAAGACGACAAGCTGTTGTAGCCTACCATCATGGCAATTTCGTACATATTATATTTTCCTTCCAGCATCAGTTCAAGAGAGCGGGTAATTCTTAAAGCTCTCAGGAACCGAATGTAATTCATGCCCAGAATTTCTTTAAATTTCCTTGAAAGGGTTCTTGTACTCATTCCGAATTCTTTGGCCGTAGATTCGATGGTAAGAGGCTTTTCAAGGTTAGCATGGATGTATCGTGCAATCTTTAATAATGTTTCATCCTTAGGAAAAGGATGCTGTATGGGAAACGCCAGATGTTTATGTTTTTTTTCCTGTAAAACGCCTTTAAGTGCTTTGAGGAAAAAATATTTAGACGTATCATTTTTTGTGATTTTCCCATCCCATTCTTTAGTATACAAAATCATCTCCCGAAGCAAATTATTCACAGAATAAATGTTGATTTCATCAAAAAAGACACTTTCATTTTCTTCTTTCTTGAAATAAAAATTATACAGATCCACTTTTGGACTGGTAGAAAAAATATAATGAGGTGTTCCCGCAGGAATCCACATAAAGCATCTTGCAGGCAGATACCAGTGCTTCTGATCTGTAAAAACATGTACAATACCACCTTCTGCATATACTAATTGTGCAGAACTGTGATAATGAATCTCCGTAGTTACATTTCCGGTAAGGACATGATAAACGTAAAATTCAGCATCATCTTCTTCTACTTCTTTAAAATGGCTGTTGTTCATCCCATAAAGGTAAGAAGAATTTTCAAAATGGCGTAAATGAGCAAATCTTTTTCTGTTTTCACAAATCAGGTACTATGCTTGTCGCCGTAACTTTGCTGCATCAAAATCATTTTAGCAAAAATCCTTTAATTAATTTATGAATATCATATTTAACGCATGCCGATATCTGTGCATTGCGTTGTGCTTATTATTGAGCAACTTTTCACATTCACAGATGATAGACTACCAACATCTCGGCTTACAGCAGGCTGTAGAGATTGGTCTGAAAAACAACAAAAGCATACAGATAAGTCATCTAAAACAGGAAATGTCCGTTACCAAAGAGAAAGATCTCAAAATGGAAAAACTTCCGGACATTGAGTTTCATACAAGCTACAACCAGGTAACCAACCTGTTTCAACATCAGAACGGGGTATTTAATAAAGCTACAAAGTATGATGCCATCAATGGGATGTATGATTTTACATTATCCGCATCCATTCCGGTATACATGGGTGGCAAAATAAAAAATACAGAGAAAAAAGCAGCTATTGATACTGAAATTTCAGCTTTAAAGACTCATCTGGATGAGAGACAACTTAAAATGGAAATCATTACCGCTTTTCTGCAGATTCATCATTTAAAAGAGCAGCAAAGTCTTATCAATGATAAGATGAAGGAAGATTCTGTTAATATCAAACAGGTAAAAGCTCTGAAAGCGAATGGTGTTGTAACGGTAAATGAAGTGTTAAGAACTTCACTGCAGCTTTCTAATCACAAAATGAGCTGGACGGAACTGGATAATGATATTCAGATTGCAGAACACAAACTGAAAACAATTCTTTCACTGCCGGAAAATCAGGAAATGCATGTGAATACGGAGGATCTTATCTCGGATAATGCAGCAATCCCTTATGTAGATGAACTTACGGAAACAGCTTTAAATAAGAATGAATCTGTCGAAATCACCCATAAAAACCTCTCATTGAAGGAACTGGATCAAAAAATTATTAAAGCCAATTATTTACCCAAAATTACAGCGGGTGGAGAATATTTTTTAAAGTACCCGAATATGATGTTTTTTCCACCTGAGCCCTATGCCTACCGATTGGGAATGGTTGGAGTAAACCTAACCTATCCTATTGAAAATCTGTATAAAAACAAATACAAAATGCAGGAAGGAAAGGAAAATATTGATCTGGCAAAGCTTCAGATAGAGGAAAATGAAGAAAAGATCAGACATAATGTATATGAAGCTTACAAAAAGTTTGAGGAAACAGATCAGAAGGTAAAAATTGCTGAAGAGGCCATTAACCAGGCTAAAGAGAACTATCGTATTGTAAGAACAAAATACGCTAATAAGCTAAGTCTTATCACCGAATTAATTGATGCAGACAATACCTATCTGGAAGCTGAATCTAATCTTATTTCCGTAAAAATTAACAGACAACTTAAATATTATCAACTCCAATATACGATTGGAAACTTATAAAAACTATGGCACAGAAACAATTGACACAAAAGGAAAAAAGAATCAACAAATCTATTACTTTACTGGCCTGGATCCTTATTATAAGCGGAATCACAGGAATGGTAAGCTTCTATCTTTTTTCGAGAAAAAATGTGACTACGAATGATGCACAGATTGAACAATATATCACGCCTGTATCCAGCAAGGTTTCAGGGTTTATCAAAACAATACGATTCAATGAAAATCAGTTTGTACATAAAGGAGATACATTAATTGTCATAGACAACAGGGAATTTGTGAATCAGGTACACATGGCAGAAGCCAACCTTCATGCCAATACGGCAACAATCAGCACTATCGAAAGTGGTGTCAATACCAAAGAAAGTGATACCAAGATTATTGATGCGAAAATTGCTTCCGCAAAAATTGACATCTGGAAAACGGAACAGGATTATAAAAGATACAAAAACCTTTTAACAGAAGATGCAGCAACAGAACAGCAGTTTGAGAATGTGAAAGCTTCTTATGAACAATCAAAGGCTAATCTTTTAGCATTGGAGCAGCAAAAAATTGCAGTAAAAGCCGGAGCCAATGAACAACAGACTAAAGTTGCCCCTGTGAAGAGCCAAATCCAGCAGAGCTCTGCAAGCCTTAATAATGCTCAACTTTATCTTTCTTATACGGTAATCACCGCTCCTTATGATGGATGGGTAGGAAAAAAGACCATTCAGGAAGGACAACTGATCAAAGAAGGCCAGGCTTTGGTACAAATGGTCAGCAAAGAAAAATGGATTATTGCCAATTACAAAGAAACGCAACTTGGGCAGATAGATCAGAGCCAGGAAGTAATTATTACCGCAGATGCCTATCCCAATGTTGAATTTAAAGGAAAAATACTTTCCGTTTCTCCTGCATCAGGATCACAGTTTTCATTAGTAAAGCCGGATAATGCAACCGGAAACTTTGTGAAAATTGAACAGAGATTTCCAGTAAAAATTATTCTTGATCAAAATAAAGACAACGAAAAACTACTTTCCGGAATGAATGTTCTGGTAAGTGCGAAGAAGATATGAGTTTGAGTGTGGGAGAATATTAGAGTATTAGAGTATTAGAGTATTAGAGTATTAGAGTATTAGAGTATTAGAGTATTAGAGTATTAGAATACAAAATTATTCAATTGAAAATTACCTTCCAGTTAACACCTTTCAGACTTTACCATTAAATTATTTTTTTAGCGAAAAGACAAACTGCGAAATAGCGAATCTGCAAATTTTTTCTTACGCATATTTGCCATTTTACCTTTTACTTGTTTAACACCTTTGCCTTTTGTCTTTTCGCTTTTTCATTCTCAAAAAATTATGCAGCACAATACAGTTTATCATAAATGGGTACCACAATGGCTGAAGCTGCCTCTTCTGATATTGGCATTGTTTCCCCACCTGATGTTGTTGTCGCTTTTACATTCGAACAGCGCCTTCACCTCTTCTTTTATGGATGTTGATTCAGACGACATCCAGTATTTAATGATTTTGATGTATGGGACATTTGTGGTTACCCTTTTAGTTTTACAGCGGTTTATGGCTTACTTCAGTGTGAAATATTATGTATTGCTGATGGCCTCTATTTCTGTAATTATTCTTTATGTTTTATCCGTCACCCATGATTATCATGTGATATTGGTCATCCGTTTTTTGGAAGGCATTTTCGGATTACTGGAAGGCGCTATTTTTCTTCCCCTGATTATTGCGGAATTAAAAACAAGACACGCCAAGGTTTTGGCTTATCTCTTTATGTATACCATCATGCTGACCGGAGGAACAATAACCACATCCCTTTTAAAATCCAGTATTGAAGATTACAATTTTCAGCATATGATCCTGATGATGGTGTATTTTCATGTATTTGTACTGATCATTGGTATTGCGTTATTCAACAAAAACAGATTCTTTCCTAAAAAACCTTTGTATCAATTAGATATCACCAGCTGGTTTTTACTCTGGGTATGTCTGCAGGCCGGCGGCTATGCCATCATCTATGGTAAAAGACTGATGTGGTTTGAATCTGATACCATTATCATGTGTCTGTTTATATTCCTTCTTTCAGGAGGTTTATTTATGCTTAAACAAAGAAATTCAAAAAGACCATTATTTCATTTTGAAGTTTTCAGTTCCAGAAATGTGATTGCAGGAATGATTCTGTTTTTCATTTTTTATCTGATCCGTTCGGGATTGAATAATGTATACAGCATCATGGCTACAGTATGGAAATGGCCATGGGATTATATTGTGAATATCCAGTACTGGAATGTGGCAGGAACTCTTTTGGGAATATTATTATCAGGAATCTGCCTTGTTCGCGGAGTCTCTTCAAGGATTGTTTTCTTTACAGGATTTCTGCTGCTTGCTATTGATTGTGCGTGGTTTACCTATACTTTTTATCCAGACACTACCCTTTCCACAATCTGTCCGCCTTTATTCCTGCAGGGCGTTGCTCAGGGATTATTATTTACTCCCCTTGTATTCTTTTTAATTTCAGGAACTCCGGAAGAATATGTTTCCAATGCAACAGCTTTAGGAACGACAACCCGTTTCTGGACAACCGCTATCGGATATGCTTTGATGCAGAACCTGATGCTTTTTTTAACCTTAAAACATTCCGATACACTCAGTGCGAATCTTACAGACACCAATCCTGTTTTTTACAGTCAGTGGAACCAGCTTTTCGGCAGTACGATGTCCAGACTTTCTGTCAATGATTCTCTCTCTGTTACAGCAGGAGCTTTTAAGGCTAAAATTATGGCACAATCCATCCTTCTTTCCAATATGGAAATTTTTACAGGTCTTTTCTGGTTGGCGTTAATTACTGCCATCTGTTTATTACTTTATCACCCTGTAAAAATAGCGGTAAGGAATATCATGTAAGATCAGTTGCCCCAGAAAGACCATACTGTTCCGTTGAAAACAGCCAGTTGCTTTTTTTGCGTGTCATACACCATCATACCAGCTGCAGGAGAAATAATATTGAGGTGGGGAGAGGCTACCTTCGGTAAAATCATAGCTTTATTATCATCTTCCAAAACCAAAATTCCTGAGACTGATGATGGTGTTCCTACTGAAACTTTTGCATCCGGATGATCTGTTAAACTATCCTGCAGACTAGTATCGGCCGTGCCTGTTGTATCTACTGAAAGATCCTTCCAAAGGTTATTCTGATAAACTTTCACCTTCATATCCGAAGTATCAAAAACCATAGTGCCGTTCACAACATTCTGAATACCTGATGTATTGGTTACCCAGGGAAGAACAAGCCCGCGGTTCTCATTTCCAAATTCAATAGATGATGAAGCTGACTCTAAAGTAATTTTCCCTAAAGCAACCTGAGCATTACAACACCCGTAAGCAATAATACCTATAATTAAAGTAATTCTTTTCATTTTATTCAGTTTTCTGTTAATCCGGACAGGTTTGAGTAGTAAAGCATTTCCAGCCCGCAGCTGTTCCGTCAATATTAGCCTGCAGACAATGTTGTGTCATATTATAAACCATCATGCCTTCTTTAAGATCTGCCTGTGGAATGGCTGCTACCTGAGCATCTGTAAGCCTGTTCAGGACAAAGCCTTTATTCTTTGATTCTAATACGACCCACGCTCCTTTCCTTGCGCCCGGCCAGTTGCTTGCTCCACTGTCTGCCCTGCTCAATGAAGTAATTCCAAAATCTGAAGAAAGAATAGTTCCTGCGGTTACAGCAGGCTTATAGCAAGGTACAATTCCTGGGACTGTAACGGTAACCGTTGCAGTATCGCAATTTGATGGAGATGCTGTCTGGCAGATCTGATACACCAAATTGTACGTTCCGGGAGCTGTGCCCGGAGCTGCGATGATATGCCCATCCGTAGTATTGAGTGAAATATTGGGATTTGAAGTTGATACCTGAGATAAAATAATATTGGAAAGAGTTGCCTGTGCTCCTCCATAGGTTTCAAAATCATTATCAAGTACAATTCCTGCTGAAGATCCTCCTGCAGCAATAGTATAGGTATCGTCTACCGCCATTGGGGGTAAATCTCCATTGATTGCAGGACAAAATCCGGGATTAATGATCAAAGGAGCGCTGCAGCTGTTGGTAGAAGCACAATCATACGTAACATTTGTCAGGAAATTTGGGTTACTGTTCATGAAAACCGTACCTGGATCAGATGCACCAGTGGTTCTCTTAAAATCAAGATTTGGCCCTACAGCTGCATTTCCTACCTGAATTGGGTTTTGCAGGACTATATAGCCTTTTTTTGTGGATGAAGATGGCCCTTTGATGGCAGCATTTCCTCCCTGAAACTGGTTTAAGGCCAATTGGCCCTCATTATAAATCACCGCATCAGCAGGAGCATTATTCATATTCCCGTTAGAGGTAAAAAGACCAAAATTATAAATTTCACTGCTGCTTCCTGATAAATTAATATCACCTCCTACGGTAAAAATGCCGGTATTGATGATTTTACCGCCATTAATATTAAATCCATTCTGAGATATAATGGTACCACAATTCACATACACACTCTGCTCATTATTCCCATAGTTACCACCGATGAATATCAACCCGCCACCTTCGTTCCTGAATAAAGTGGTAGCAGAACTGCTCATGTTCAGGTTTCCATTGATATTGAGATTTCCAAAATTATCAATCCTATTCGTGGAATTATCCCCTAATTGCAACACTCCCATTTCGATAAGGCCCTCATTGACAATTTCGTTCACCTGCCCGCCAATGGTAAGATTTCCATTTCCTCCTCCTACTGTTATATTTCCTGTATTATAAACGTGAACATTCAGGTTGGCAACACTCGTTATGGTCTGGTTAAAACTGAGTGTTCCATGCACTTCAAAGCTTGCAGGTGCATTGGTGGCTCCGCTTATACTATTCTGAAACTGCAGTGTAACTCCCGAAGCAATACAAATCTTGGAGTTGGTTCCAAAAGTTGGATTATTAAACGTCATATCAGCAGTGAAACAAACCGTTGTATTATCGGGAAAATGAAAATCAGGGTCTGTAGGATTTTGAACACCGCAGCTTGTACATTGTGCGTAACTGAAATAATGAAAAAATAAAGGTAATAAATAGAGTAATTTTGTCATCCTTACATTTTTATACAATAAAACTACAATATTTTTATCACCAAACAATGATTTCTTCAATATTTATTATTTTGTTAATAATTATAGGATATTATTTTGTTTTTAATTAAATTAATCCATCATTATTATGTATAAATTTCTCAGTCATGCGATGCTGGAAATAGGACAGATTAATAAAAAACCACCCAATGGAAATTGAAAAAATTTTACAGAGCCAAAGAGATTTTTTTAAAACACAGCAAAGCAAAAGTCTTGCTTTCCGGAAAATGTATCTCGAAAAGCTTAAAAGTCTCATTATTTCTAATGAGGATATGCTCTATGAAGCAATTAACAAAGATTTCGGGAAATCAAAATTTGATACTTTCACCACAGAATTATCCTTTATTCTGAATGATATTAATTATTATATCAAAAATTTAAAAACGCTTTCAAAACCTAAAAAAGTAAGTACTAATCTTGTTAATCAGCTGGGAAACAGTAAAATTTATGCTGATCCACTGGGATGTATACTGGTAATCGGGGCATGGAATTATCCTTATCAGTTATCCCTTTCCCCTATTATTGCGGCAATGGCGGCCGGAAACTGCTGTATTCTAAAGCCTAGCGAAATAGCTTCAAATACCATGAAAGCTATGATTTCTATCATCAATGAAAATTTTCCCCCTGAATATCTTTATGGGTATGAAGGCGGTATTGATGAAACGACCGCTCTTTTAAGGTTAAAATTTGACAAAATATTTTTTACAGGAAGCACAAAAGTGGGAAAGATCGTTTACAAAGCAGCAGCAGAACATCTTACCCCAGTAACCCTTGAGCTGGGAGGAAAATCTCCGGCAATTGTCACCCAACATGCGAATCTTGAAATGGCAGCCAAAAGAATTGTCTGGGGGAAATTCCTCAATGCCGGACAAACCTGTGTAGCTCCCGATTATCTGTTGGTAGAAGAAACCATTCAGGAACAATTCCTGGAAATGCTTAGGAAATACATCAAACAATTCAAATATGAGATGGATTCTGAGCAGTATACAAGAATTATTAATCAAAGAAATTTCCAGCGCCTTATACGTCTTATAAATCAAGAAAAAATTTATTCCGGTGGACATTTCGATGAAGAAAAGCTATACATTGAGCCTACCATTCTCAACTCTATCGACTGGAATGATGAAATTATGCAGGAAGAAATTTTCGGTCCTCTTCTGCCGGTTATTAGCTTTCAAAATTATAATGCAGCTCTAAACGCCATTATAGAACTTGAAAAACCTTTAGCAGCTTATCTTTTCACCAATGACTCCGAAGAGAAAGAAAACTTTACACGGAAACTTTCTTTCGGAGGAGGCTGTATCAATGATACGGTAATGCATTTAAGCAATGATCATCTTCCGTTTGGAGGTGTTGGCAACTCAGGAATAGGAAATTATCACGGAAAATATGGTTTCGAAGCTTTTTCACACCAGAAAGCAGTTCTTGAAAAAGCAACATGGGGTGAACCTGATATCAAATATCCGCCTTATTCGGAAAAAAAATTAAGCTGGATAAAAAAATTATTATAATTTCTCCCTGATAAGGGATTTTAATTGAAAAAAACAATATATTTATGCCCTAAAACTAAAATCAATATCCATGAAAAATTTGAAAAAATTATCAAGAGAAAAATTAAGTAAGTTAAAAGGAGGAGTATCATGCGCTACATCTTGCTCGGATGGAAGTATGGTATATATCAGTTCTTGTACTTCGTGTATTGAGTATTCAGGCGCCGCAGCTTGCTATGACGCTAATGGAAAAGGCGCAATACGCATGGAGTTCTGTGCTGGTTCTTAAAATATTAAAAAACAAAAACCCGTTCTTAATGAACGGGTTTTATTTTTAAAGAACCTTTCCTTTTTCCAAAAATTCTTTTACTTTTTCTTTGCTATAGCCTTTTCCTGATTCTAAGACTTCACTCTGCTGAACATGGATCTTTTTACCATCTTTATCTAAAATGATGAAGAAAGGATAAAATTGCTGCTCCTTAATATTAATATATTGAGCAAAAACTTTCTCATTCTTATTGTCCGGAGAATAATTCAGGTGATAATACAAATAATTTTTGTCAACAATTTCCTTCAGTTCAGGGGTCGTCTGTACAAAATTATTAAAACGAAGACACCAGATACACCAGTTACCACCTGCCTGAATCATTATATTTTTGCCTTCCTTCTTAGCCTGGGCAACCAGTCTATTAATATCAGCCTGAGCATCAGCTTTTGGGTCATAAGGTTTAGGAAGCTTCGCTTTTTCTTCAGCTGCCTTTTTCTGAGCCTCTAATTTAGCCTGCTCTGCAGGAACTATAAGCGCTGTTTTTTGTTTTCCTTTATCAGGGGAATTCTTTACATCTTGCGAAAAAGCGAAAGTACTTAATCCCAGGAAAGCGAATATTATCAATCTTTTCATAATATAAAAGTAAAAAAAATAACACATATCCTTCTGCAAAAATAGAACCATAATTTTATTATCACTAAATTTGCGTGTTTTATGAATTTTCTAATCAAAATATTATATCTGATCTCCAAGCTTCCGCTGAAAATATTGTATATTTTTTCGGACGTCATCTTTTTCCTAAACTATTATCTCGTAGGATATAGAAAAGAGGTCATTACTCAGAACCTGAGAAACTCATTTCCCGAGAAATCTGAAGATGAGATTAAAGAGATAAGAAAAAAGTTCTACCTTAATTTTTCAGATTATCTGGTAGAGACTATAAAATCTTTCAGCATTTCGGAGACAGAGGCCCGGGTGAGAATGCAGCATATCAACCAGGATCTTTTTCATGAAGCCAAAAAGGAAGGTAAAAATATTATCTTGCTGGCAGGGCATGTGTTTAATTGGGAGTGGATCAATGCATTGGCAAAGATTGTTCCCCAGGCTCACTGCCATCCCGTATACAGAAAGGTAAATAACGATTTTTGGGAAAATCAGATGAAGCAGGTCCGAAACAAATTCGGAAATGAAGCATTGGAAGCCAATGAAGTTATTCTGAATATTTTCAGATCTAAAAATAACGGAGATTCTGCTTATATGTTTGTAGCAGACCAAACTCCTCATCACGCCCATGTTACCTACGGATTAGAATTTTTGAATCAGCGCACTCCTGCTTTTATAGGATATGATAAACTGGCAACAAGAATGGATCTTGTCTTTATCTATTGTGAGATGAAAAAGGTGAAACGCGGTTATTATCAGGTTAATTATCATAGAATATATCCGGATAATGAAAAATTCACAGAAAATGAGGTCGTGAGAAAATTTCATAAATTATTGGAAAATACGCTACACAAAAATCCTGACAACTACCTTTGGTCACACAGAAAATGGAAATATCAGAACTCTATCAAAAATTTTGATTCTGAAAAAAAATAGATTGACATGCAGAAAAAACTGGCAGTTGCCATCTTAAACTGGAACGGCAGAAACTGGCTTGAGAAATTTCTTCCGGGTGTGGTTCAATTTTCCCAGAATACCGATATCTATGTGATAGACAATCTTTCTACAGATGATTCCATTGAGTTTCTAGAAAAGAATTTCCCAACGGTAAACATTATTAAAAATGATGAAAACTATGGGTTTGCAGGCGGTTATAATGAAGGATTAAAATCCATCAAGAATGAATATTACTGTCTTCTCAACTCTGATGTAGAAGTTACTGAGAACTGGACGGCACCTGTATTGGAATTATTGGAAAACAACTCTTCCATTTCAGCCATACAGCCTAAAGTTTTATCTTATCATAACAGAAACTATTTCGAATTTGCGGGTGCTGCCGGAGGATTGATAGACAACCTTGGATATCCGTATTGCAGAGGAAGAGTTTTTGATGATCTGGAAGAAGATAAAGGTCAGTATAATGACCAAACAGAGATTTTCTGGGCCTCAGGCTGCTGTTTTTTTATCCGTTCAAAAGATTTTTGGGACCAGAATGGCTTTGATGCAAGATTTTTTGCCCATCAGGAAGAAATTGATCTGTGCTGGAGGCTTATCAACGCTGGCAAGAAGATTTATTATACCGGAAAATCAAGTGTTTATCATGTAGGGGGTGGAACGCTCAACAAACAGAGTGCTCAGAAGACTTATTTAAACATCAGAAATAATCTTTCTATGATGCTTAAAAACCTTCCTTTTCCTCAATTGATCTGGCTCATCTTTTTCAGGTTATGTCTGGATAGTGTTGCCGGAATTTATTTTGGATTAAAGCATGGTTTCCCACATCTTTGGGCTGTTGTAAGAGCTCATTTTGGGTTTTATGCTCAGCTTCCGGGAACATGGAAACTTCGTCAGAAACACCAGAAGAATGACTTCTACCAATCAAAATGGTTGATTTTTAAACACTTTTTGGGCGGAAGGTGATAGGTGGCAGATGATGGGTAATAGGTTGCAGGGATTAGGGATTAGGGATTAGGGATTAGGGATTAGGGATTAGGGAAAATTACTACTTTCTATACTTATTTTGAACTAAGACTCATTAGAGTAAAATTCCATTACTTCAATTAACCTTAAACTTTAAACCAAAAACCTTGAAAATCAAATTCTAAACAAGAGAACCAGTAACCAGCAACAATAACAAACAAGCAACCAGCAACAACTAACAACTTATAATTTAAAACAATGGATTTCTGTGCAATAGATTTTGAAACGGCCACTCACGAGAAAAGTTCAGCTTGTGAGATGGGAATTTGTGTGGTACAGGATTCTAAAATTGTTGAAACAAAAACCTGGCTGATAAAACCTCCGAGTTTTCCTTATTTCAGTAAATTCAATATTGCAGTGCATGGTATTCATCCTGAAGATGTGAAAGATGCTCCTACTTTTGATGAAATATGGTATGAAGCTCAGGAAATGATGTACGGTAGCCTTATGATTGCTCATAATGCGGGTTTCGATGCATCTGTTTTAAGAGGATGTCTGGAACATTACGGGATGTTCACCCCAAAATTAAATTATTTGTGCAGTATTCAGCTTGCTAAGAAATCATGGAATTATCTTCCGAAATACGGACTGAAACCATTAGCTGAATATCATAAGATTGATTTTACCCACCACAGAGCAGGTGCTGATGCTGAAGTATGTGCCAAGATTTCTTTATTGGCATTTGAGAAACTCTTCCTCACCAGTAATGATGAAGTTAACGATTATATGAAAGCAAAAATCAAAAAGCTTTAATAGCAGACTATTGAACCCGGGTTCTTGGTCTGCAATCTATATCAATCATTAATTACTCAACACTTCAGACAGTAGATTGAATTTTGGAATATCAATCTCAAAAGTCTCCTGTGTTTCCAGGTTTTTAACCAGGTATTTTCCGCTCATATTTCCTACTCCGGAACGAAGCATTACATTAGAGAAGTAAGCGAAATTTTCGCCTGTTCCTATCTCAGGGGTCAATCCGATTACCCCATCGCCTATAATTTCTGTGTATCCGAATCCGACATCGAAGATCAGCCATTTTCTTTTTAATACTTTGATAGGAAAGCTTCCGTCATTTTCTATCGTAATATTGTATTTAAAAACGTAACGGTTTTCGGATGGATAACTGTTTTTACTATCATATTCAGGTATAACTGAAACTTTGATATTGGAAGTCATTTTTGAAAACATCATTGTAGCATTTTCTTAATAAATACAAAAATCTCGCCTTTTTTGAGGCGAGATTATATATTATGTTATAATTTCATTAAAAACTATAATCCAAGGCCTTTTCTTTCGTCACCTCCCATTAGTATTTCAACAGGATTGTCGATACCTTCTTTTACCGCTACAAGGAATCCTACAGATTCTTTACCATCGATAATTCTGTGGTCATAAGACATTGCTACATACATCATTGGTCTGATTACTACCTGTCCATCAACAGCTACTGGTCTCTGGATGATGTTGTGCATTCCTAAGATTGCAGATTGTGGAGGGTTGATGATTGGAGTAGACATCATAGATCCGAAAGTACCACCATTGGTAATTGTGAAAGTACCACCAGTCATTTCATCAACAGTAATTTTACCGTCTCTTACTTTTACAGCAAGATCTTTGATGTTGGCTTCAACTCCTGCAAAAGACATATTTTCAGCGTTTCTCAATACCGGAACCATTAATCCTTTAGGACCTGAAACCGCAATTGAGATATCACAGAAGTCGTAGTTTACTTTGAAGTCTCCGTCAATAGATGCGTTTACATCCGGATACATTTGTAATGCTCTTGTCACTGCTTTTGTAAAGAAAGACATGAAACCAAGTCCTACACCGTGTTTTTGAGCAAATTCTTCTTTATATTGTTTTCTTAATCTGAAGATTTCAGACATATCCACTTCGTTGAAAGTCGTCAACATTGCCGTTTCATTTTTTACAGAAACCAGTCTTTGAGCGATTTTTCTTCTTAAAACTGAAAGTTTAGTAGTAGTGGTAGTTCTTGCACCTGTAGCTGTCATAGGGCTTCCTCCTAATGCAGGAACCGCTGCTAATTCAGCATCAGTTTTAGTGATTCTTCCGTCTCTTCCTGTCCCTGAAACCTGAGCAGCATCCATTCCTTTTTCGTCAAGGATTTTCTTAGCAGCCGGAGATGGAGCTCCTGTTGCATAAGTTTGTGGTGCCGCTACCGGAGCAGCAGCTTTCGGAGCTTCTTGTTTAGCAGGTTCAGCAGCTTTCGGAGCTTCTTCCTGTTTTGGAGCTTCAGCAGCAGGTGCAGCACCTTCTGGTCTTGCAGCATCCATATCAATTAAACAAACTACCTGACCTACTTGTACTACATCACCTTCTTCTGCTTTTAAAGTGATAATACCACTTTGTTCTGCAGGCAATTCAAGAGTTGCTTTATCTGAATCCACTTCGGCGATAGGTTGATCTTTTTCTACATAATCACCATCTTTTACAAGCCAAGTTGCAATTTCAACTTCTGTAATTGATTCGCCCGGGGAAGGAACTTTCATTTCTAAAACTGACATATCGAGTATTTTTTATTTTTTAATTGGATATTATTTAAATTAAGCTGTAACTGGTCTTTTTGCAGGAGCATCATCTCTGTCGAAAACTCTGTTGATCACTGCATTTTGGTTTTTTTCAAACATTTTGTGGCTACCTGGAGCCGGAGCACCACTTGGTACCGGAGCAACTACCTGGATTCCTGTATCTCTGAAGTTTCTCAGGATATAAGACCAAGCCCCCATGTTTTCAGGTTCTTCCTGAGCCCATACTAATTGTTTTCTGTTTTCGTATTTGTTGAAGATGGCTTCAATAGCATCTGCCTGTAGCGGATATAACTGCTCAAATCTTACTAATGCGATATTTTCACAGTTTAGCTCTTCTTTCTTCGCTAGTAATTCGAAATACAGTTTACCTGAACAAAGAACTACTTTTTCTACTTTTTTAGGATCTGCTGTTGGATCGTCCAATACTGGCTGGAATGCACCGTTTGCAAAATCTTCAAGCGGAGAAACAACTTTAGGATGTCTCAATAGAGATTTAGGACTCATTACAATCAATGGTTTTCTGAACGCCCATTTCAACTGTCTTCTCAATAAATGGAAGTAGTTGGCAGGTGAAGTAATATTCGCTACCACCATGTTTTCGTTAGCACAAAGGGTAAGGAATCTCTCCAATCTTGCTGAAGAGTGCTCTGCACCCTGCCCTTCTGAACCGTGAGGCAATAACATTACCAATCCGTCCTGGATTTTCCATTTTTCTTCTGCCGCAGCTAAATACTGGTCAACGATAATCTGAGCACCGTTCACGAAATCTCCGAACTGAGCTTCCCAGATTGTCAATGTATTTGGAGAAGCCATTGCATATCCGTAATCGAAACCTAGAACACCATATTCTGAAAGGTGAGAGTTGAATACATCAAATCTGCTTTCAGAAACGTGTCTTAATGGGATATATTCTTCTTCTGTATCTTCAGTTTTTACCACAGCATGTCTGTGAGAGAATGTTCCTCTTTCTACATCTTCCCCTGAGATTCTTACATTGTGACCTTCTACAAGAAGTGTTGCATAAGCTAACCACTCTCCTAGCGCCCAGTCTAATGAGTTTCCATCAATAGCTTTGATACGGTTATCGAAAAGTCTTGTAATTTTATTGATGAACTTTTTATCAGCTGGAAGTGTTGACATTTTAAGCGCCAATTCTTTCAGTTTCGCTAAGTCATATTTTGTATCTACCGGTAACTGAACTGCTCCTCTCTTACCAATTGGATAATTTACCCAATCTTCAGCCATGAACACATCCATTACGTTTTTCTCAATCTCTTTAGAAGCATCAAAATCTTTATCTAAGAGCGCTTTGAATTCCGTTTCCATTTTAGCAATTACATCGTTGGAAGTAATGCTGTCTTTAAGCAATTTATCTTTATAAATTTCTCTTGGATTCGGGTGTTTTGAAATGGTTTTATAAAGGTTAGGCTGAGTGAATCTTGGTTCATCACCTTCGTTGTGACCATATTTTCTATATCCTAAAAGATCGATATACACATCTTTTCCGAATTTTGCTCTGAAATCAGCAGCAAAGTGGATGGCGTGAACAACCGCTTCAGCATCGTCAGCATTTACGTGCATTACAGGAGATTCTGTAACTTTTGCAATGTCTGTACAGTACGTTGAAGATCTTGCATCCATGTAGTTCGTAGTAAATGAAACCTGGTTGTTTACAACGATATGAACAGTACCTCCAGTTCTGTATCCTTCCAATGTCATCATCTGAGCCACTTCATAAGCAATACCTTGTCCAGCAATAGCACCATCACCGTGGATGATGATTGGCAATACTTTAGAATAATCTTTGTATTTGTCATCTACTTTTGCACGGCAGATACCTTCTACAAGGGCAGCTACTGTTTCAAGGTGAGATGGGTTTGGCGTAAGGTTGATGCAAACTTCTTCTCCTGAAGCCGTTTTGATTTTTTTAGATGATCCTAAGTGATATTTAACATCTCCTGAGAATACATCTTCTTCGAATTCTTTTCCTTCAAATTCTGAGAAGATCTGCTTGTAAGATTTTCCGAAGATATTCGTCAGTACGTTTAGTCTACCTCTGTGAGCCATTCCTAATACCACTTCATCTACTCCTAACTGAGAAGATCTTGAGATCAGCTGATCTAAAGCAGGGATTAATGTTTCACCACCTTCCAATGAGAATCTTTTTTGTCCTACAAATTTTGTGTGAAGATAGTTTTCAAAAGCAACCGCCTGGTTTAATTTTAATAAGATTTCTGTTTTTTCGTTTGCAGAAAGGCTTGGGTGGTTTTCATTTACCTGAAGCCATCTTTTAATAAAATCTTTTTCTTCAACATTGTTGATGTACGTATATTCTACTCCGATAGAATCACAGTAGATGCTTTCAAGGTGTTTGATCAAATCTGCTAAAGTAGCAGGTTCTTTCATTCCTGTTTCTACAGCACAGTTGAATTTTGTATTTAAATCTTCTTTAGAAAGACCGAAGTTTTCGATGTCTAAAGTAGGTGTATAGTGTCTTCTTTCTCTAACTGGGTTAGTCTTTGTAAAAAGGTGCCCTCTTGTTCTGTAAGCCTCAATAAGGTTTACTACTTTAAATTCTTTCTTGATATGTTCAGGAACTTCTCCGTTTGATACTGCCTGAGAAATCTGTTGTTGTACTGCCGGGGCAGCGTTGGCCGGAGCCTGAATAAACTGAATGTTATCGTCATCTCCGTAGTTCTCCAAAGCAAAATCGAAGCCTTGAAAGAAAGCTTTCCATGATGGTTCTAGAGAGTCCGGGAATTTTAAGTACTGTTGGTATAAATCCTCAATTAACTGAGAATGAGCTGCGTTTAGGAATGAAAATCTGTCCATTATTACAGTTTATCTATTTATTAAAATTTATTTGTAGAATTAATCTTCAAATTTAATAAAAAAAACCGAGTTAGAACAGTCTGAAACCGTTAAAAAAACTTAAGAAAAAATAAATTAAGAAAAAATTACTTATACACTGATAATGAGAGTTTAACATTCACCTCCTGTCCTTCCATCGGACGTTCAATAAAGGTCTGACGGATATCTCCGAAGCGCATCTCATCTTTTTTGGCTTTCTGAATCAGTTGCTGGATTGCCCGAATTCGTCCCTCATAGTTCCCTTTGTAGTACATTACGTAATTTTGAGACGGATTTACGGACCTAAAATTGAAATTATTGTCAGACACTCCAATTTTCTTAGAAAGTGGAATTCCGAGGAAATAAGAAACCTCTTTGTCTTTGTAATTATCTGCGTCTGTAATCAGAATAGGATATCCGAATTCATCATCTCTTTTTCCAAGGTCCATCGTTACGAAATTATATACTTTGTTATAATTCATCACAATATTTTTGTAGAGCGCATCTTTTTTATTCGAAGTACTTACATTGATTCCCAGCAACAGTTTGTCTTCTTCATTTTCTACCATGAGACTGTCGTACTTAATAGCCGCCATTTGGTTATCTTTTTCTACTTTATTTTCTAAAGAGTTTTTAAGGTTCGCCATACTTTTATTGATATTCTCAGCAAAACGGTCTTCAGTCCAGAAGTTTTCCACCCTTTTCCAGACAGAAAGTTTCGGGGTGTGTACGTACCAGATGATCTTTGTTTTTTCTGCAGAAACCGGCTTAAATTTAACGTCAACTAATGTTGGATTTTCATTTTCATCCTCAAACAGCTGATATTTCAATGTTTTATTGAGGTTCTCATACCTGATGAACATTTCTCCATCGGTATTATTTTTAGGATCTACATAACTGATGGCACTTCCCTGCCCTTCATAAGGCGTATAATAATCAATATCTATAGAAGATGAGCTGGTAAAAAAGTTATTCCATCTCGTAAAATTCTGAAGGTTATTAAACTGAACAAAAACCTTCTCCACCGGATAATCGATCTCTTTTTCTATGGTAAAGTTTTTACTTTCATCCACAAAATAATACATGGAAGCAGCATAAGCTCCTCCCAAAAGAATAATAATTACCGCTAAAATTTTAAAAATACGCATCGCACAAAAATAATACAAATAAAAAGAGTGAACAATATACAGATTGTTTTGAAAAAAAATAATGCATTAAAAAATATTGATTTAATGATTAATATCAAATAATCTGTGGTATGTATGGTATGCATATTGTTTTTTGGAACGCCTTAATTTTATTTTTATGAAGAAGTTATGTACATTTCCATTGGTTTTGTTATCATCAGTTGTATTTTCCCAATACTCAATTTCTGAAATCCCACAGGATGGATACCTGAAAGACTTTGATATCGCAGTTGACATCATTCAGAAACAGCATCCAAATCCTTACAGATTCCACAGCAAGGAAATTATTGACAAAAAAATAGATTCTCTCCGTAATATTGTTAAAAAAGATCCAAGCTATATCAGCCTGCTTATGAACAATCCTGCGAGAATCATTGGGGACGGACACAGTTCCTTCAGTGCAGATTCCAATTATTTTGAAAACATTCTAAGTTCTCTTTATTTTTTTCCTCTGCAGACTTATGTACAGAATGGCCAACTATTTGTGAATGGATCCAACCCTTATGCTATTGAAGTGGGAAGCGAGATTATTGAGATTAATAATACAAGTTCTTCAGAGCTTTTAAAGGCTGTTCCTAAAGCTGCGGACGGAAATATTAAAGTGGAAGATGTAGATATGTCTTTTTACATTCCTTTTGTCTTAAAAAACCAGACCAATGATTTCACCTTGAAATACGAAACACTTAAAGGAGAACAGAAAACTGCAAAAGTGAAAGGAATTAAGTATCCGAGATACTATTATGAAAGCAGGCATTCTGTATTGCCTGTTGATCTGATTTCAGAAAGCTATGGAATTTATGGTTATTCCATTGATTCTGAAACGTACTATTTGTCTGTAAAATCTTTTTCTTATGATGAAAGCTTTTTATATGAAAGGCTAAAGAAATTTTTCCAGGAAATGAAGGATCTGAAAGCTAAAAAACTGATTATAGACATCCGTAATAATTCGGGTGGAGCTATCAGCAATGTCCCTTTGCTGTATTCGTTCATTGCTAAAGATAAAACATTCAATAATGAATATCAGTACGGAACTAAGGTTGTTGACATCAATTACAAAGATTATCTGGTAGATCCTCAAACCAGCCGTTATTATTCTGATAAAGATATTGCGGATCAGAATAATTTCATGAGACAGCGATTTGACAAAGCAGAAAAAGGAGATTATTATTTTGGAAACTCAAGGCTTGATAATACATATATAAAAAGTTACCCGAGAGACGGAATATTTTTTGACGGGAAAATTATTTTACTGATTAATAACCGTACTTTCTCTGCAGCCACTTATTTTGCATCGTTATTTAAAAGTGAAAAAAGAGGGAAAATTATAGGAAAGGAAACCGGCTCTTGCAGCAATTTCACTACAGCCGCATGGTTTCTTACCTACAGACTACCCAATACCAAGTCTGTTATTTCTATTCCAAGAACGGAAATCTTCTTTAACAGTAATGATAAAGAGAATGTTGCCAAATGTACAGGTGTAATTCCTGATCATGCCGTTAGTACCAGCTTTTTCTTAGAATCATTAAAAGAGCAAAAAGATCCTGAATTAGAATACTCATTGACTTTGTTTTCCAAATAGAAATACTTAGCAAAAAAAAGAAACCTAAATAGGTTTCTTTTTTTTCTTTTTTGGTTAAAAATTCTCATAATCAGAAAATCTTTCTCTGATTCTTTGCTTTTCTTATCCAATATGTGTTCCCGGAGCAATCACAGCTCCTTTCTTTACAACAACAATCCCATCCTGTACGGAATAAGTACCATAATCTCCATCCGGAATATGTTTTCCGCCTATGATTTTGACATTGTCACCAATGTAACAGTTTTTATCAAGGATTGCTTTTTCTATATAACAGTATTTTCCAATTCCCATATTAGGGCGGCCGCCTCTGTCATTCAGGACGATTTCCGTTGTGTTTTGGTAGAAATCAGCTCCCATGACATAAGAGTTTACGATGGTACTTCCTTTATCAATTCTTGTTCTGTTTCCGATCACGGAATTTTCAATTTTATCTGCCATGATAATACATCCGTCTCCAAAAACAGCCTTACTTACATAGGAACCGTTGATTTTTGATGGCGGAAGCATCCTTGCTCTGGTATAAATAGGAGAAGAAGAAAAAAGGTTAAACTGTGGCAGATCCAGACAAAGATCAAGATTCGCTTCGTAGAATGACTCTATGGTTCCGATATCCGTCCAGTAGCCTTCATACTGATAGCTTAATGTCTTATATTTTCCAATAGAACTTGGGATGATATCTTTTCCGAAATCATCACCAGCTCCTTCATCAAACATCTTTTTAAGGATATTTTTGGTGAAAATATAGATTCCCATAGAAGCCAGAAACTCTTTTCCGGTGTGTTTATTTTCATCTGAAACTTCAGATTTCATACCTTCCAGCATATCATAACCCGGCTTTTCATAGAAAGAGGTAATATTTCCTTCGTCGTCGGATTTTAAGATCCCAAAACCTGTGGCATCTTTTGCATTCACCGGAATGGTAGCAATGGTAAGATCGCCTCCGTTTTCAATATGAAAGTCGAGCATTTCCCTGAAATCCATTTGATACAGCTGATCTCCTGAAAGAATAAGAATATAGTCATAATCATATTTTTCAAGATGTTTCATCGACTGGCGTACCGCATCTGCAGTTCCCTGGTACCAGCTTTCATTTTCCACGTTCTGTTCGGCTGCGAGAATATCCACGAAACCTTTGCTGAAGATATCAAAATGATAAGAGTTCTTAATATGTGAATTGAGAGAAGCAGAATTAAACTGCGTTAAAACCAGAATTTTATTTAGTCCTGAATTCAGGCAGTTTGAAATAGGAATATCAACCAGTCTGTATTTTCCTGCGATAGGAACAGCCGGTTTTGATCTGGAATATGTTAACGGGAATAGTCTTGTCCCTCTGCCTCCTCCTAAAACAATGGAGATTACATTTCGATTCATAAATATCTTGCGTTTTTTATTTTATTAAGTTTACGGTTCTGTTTTTAGTATTTACTGCTAATTTAAAGCATTCTTTATTTTCATATTTCAGATTTGAATTGATCACTACCACTTCATACTCTCCCTGATCATTCAGTTCTTTAACCTGTTTATCCACATCATCAATCGGAATGTTATAGTCTCTCAACTTGCTCCTGAATAATTTGTTTACAATCAGAACATCCATTACATCTGCACTTTTCATAACAAAATTTTCTAAATCCTGATGATATTTTGCTTCCCAGCCTTTACCATATTTCTTTGTGATAGCAGCCAGTGTTTTTTTATTGGCTCTGTTTATCTTTTTTTCCAATTCATCATTAATAATACATCCTCCGGCATGCACTGTTTTTATTTTCCATTTCTCAGAAATACCATAGGCTGCTTCTTCGCCATACCTATCTTTAAGACCGGATCCGTACAGCCAGAAATAGCCATTACGAAGTCCGTCATCTTCTTTTTTACAGGAAGAAATTAGCATTATGATGAGTAGAAAGAAAAAAAACTTTCTCATATTTAGCTATTATATAAAGCTATGTATTTTTCTGCAGATTTCTCCCATGCAAAGTCAAAATTCATGTTGGCATGGATAAGATCTTCCATGACCCCTTTTTGATTATAAATCGCCATTGCCCTGTTCATCGCATGTACAACATCATCTACACCGGGATAAGTAAAGTTAAGCCCCGCTCCTCCTGTTGAAATATCTTCCACAGTATCTCTGAGTCCTCCTGTATATCTTACCACCGGCACAGTTCCGTATCTCATGGAATACATTTGATTCAGCCCGCAAGGTTCTACTCTGGAAGGCATCAGAAGAAAGTCTGCCGAGGCATATATCTTATGGGAAAGATGTTCTTTATATCCCAGATCCAGGGCAAAATTGGTATATGTATAGTCGTATTCTTTCAGTTTATTTTCAATATACGTATTTCCTGAACCCAGGATCATTATATTTAAAGCTCCATAGCTTTGCTTTATACTTCGCCATACAACATCCGGCAGCAGGTCTGCTCCTTTTTCCGTGGCAAATCTTCCGATAAAAGCAAATAAAGGAAGTTCGGGTTTCAATCCATATTCCTTACAGAGTTTTTCTTTATTTTTTTTCTTCTGAGCAACAGCATTTTTACTGTTAAAATTAAAATCCAGCATCGGATCGGTTTCCGGATTCCAGACTTCAGTATCAATACCGTTGATGATTCCATATGCTTTTCCGAATTCCTGACGAACCAGACTTTCCAGTCCGCGGAAGCTGATGAAAAGTTCTTCAAGATATCCTTCGGAAACGGTGGTAAAAGCATCGGCACATTTAATCATACTTGCCAGAGGATTCATGAATCCGTTCCAATCCATCAGTCCCCATTTGTAATGATCAAAAGAAGGCATATAATTGGCCATTCCCCAGCTCATCATTCCCTGATATTCTCCGTTATGAATGGTTCCTATTGTTTTTACGCCTTTTAAGAATCTGAATTCGGAACAGTTTTCTACCATAAAAGGCACTAATCCTGTATGATAATCATGACAGTGCAGTACATCCGGACGAATCTCCATCGCACACAACCAATGGAGCACTCCATGCTGAAAAGCCATAAACTGGAAGCTCTCATCCTGATAGCCGTAAGGATTATCCCGGTCTAATAATCCGGGAACTCTTACCATATAGAGTTCAAATCCCAAAACATTGGTCTTTTCTTTCAACACCTGAACCTGCAGCATATTCGTACCCTGATGGATAAACCCATCAAAAACCACATCGAATTCGTGATCATGAACAAAAGGTTTATTGTAATAAGGCATCACTACTTTTGCCTCTATTCCTTTTATTTTATTCTGATACTTTGGTAACGCTCCGACTACATCTGCCAGGCCACCTACTTTTGCTACAGGATAACATTCTGTACTTAAATGATAAACAACCATTCTTTATCTCTTGTGTTTAATTCTATGTAATTTATACTTTTTATCTTTCTTCTGCCGTAAAATAATTCCTGCCAATGGAGGTAACTTTACCGTCATTGTCTTCGGATGCCCTCTCCATTCTTCATATTTCTCTTCCAATATTTCAGGTTCTACTCCGCTTCCGCTAAATATTTCATCATCGGAACTTAAAACAACTTCCCAGTGTGTGCCTGCAGGAATCCCGATTTTATAATCCAATACTTTTGGGGCAAGGTTTAAGGCAACCATCATCACATCATCTCTCTTTTTACCTTTCCTTAAATATACATATACTGAGTTTTCCAGATCGTCTGCTTCTACCCATTCAAAACCATGCTTATCAAACTGATTTTCATAAAAGGCTGTTTCTGACCTGTACAGGTGATTAAGTTCTTTAACAATCTCCTGCATTCCTTTATGAACAGGATATTTCAATAAATGCCAGTCGAGGCTTTTGGTAAAATTCCACTCACTGGTCTGCCCGAATTCATCCCCCATAAAAAGCAGCTTGGCTCCTGGATGGGTATACATATATACATACAAGGTCCGCAGATTGGCAAATTTCTGCCATTCATCGCCTTTCATTTTATAGATCAGACTTGCTTTTCCGTGTACGACTTCATCGTGTGACAAAGGCATCATATAATTTTCATTATACATATACATAGAAGCAAATGTTAGTTTATGGTGATGGAATTTACGGTTTGGAAAGTCTTCTTTGAAATAATCCAGTGTATCATGCATCCAGCCCATCATCCATTTCATTCCAAATCCTACACCACCATCATGAACAGGTTTTGTAAGCATAGGAAAATCTGAACTTTCTTCTGCGATTGTCATGATATTATTTCCAAATTCTTTGTAAACTGCTGTATTGAACTCCTGCAGAAAAGCTTTTGCTTCCAGATTTACATTAGTTCCATATATATTAGGCTCCCATTCGCCTTCATTTCTTGAATAGTCTAAATGAAGCATTGAGGTTACCGCATCCACGCGTAATCCGTCTGCATGATAACGATCCAGCCAGAACATGGCATTTGAAATCAGAAAAGACTTGACTTCGTTTCTTCCGTAATTGAAAATATGTGACTTCCAATCGGGATGAAATCCTTTTCTCGGATCTTCATGTTCATAGAGGTATGATCCGTCAAAGCGGTGAAGCCCGTTAGCATCTCCCGGAAAATGGGACGGAACCCAATCCAGAATAACACCTATTTCATTGTTATGAAGTTCATCAATGAGAAACATGAGATCCTGTGGAGAACCAAAGCGAGAAGTTGCTGCATAAAATCCTGTAATCTGATATCCCCAGCTTGGCTCGTAAGGATACTCCATTACGGGCATAAATTCTACATGGGTAAATCCCATTTCTTTTATATAAGGCACCAGCTTTTTAGCAATGTCCCGGTAGTTCAGAAAACGGTCAGGATAATCACCGTCTCTGACCCATGAACCAAGGTGCAGTTCATATACGGATATAGGAGCATCCAGCTTATTTCTTTCCCAACGGGAGTTCATCCATTCCTGATCCTTCCATTCATACCAAGTGGTAGAAACCAGAGAAGCTGCCTGAATATTTTGTTCCCAGCTCAATGCATAGGGATCACTTTTTTCCAGAATTTCGCCTCCTTCTGTTTCAATAGCATATTTGTATAATGTTCCCCAGGTTAATCCTTCAATAAACCCTTCCCAAATCCCTGATTCATCCCATCGGGGAAACAGAATATGATCTTTATGATTCCAGTTATTAAAATTTCCGATCACGGAAACTTTTTTTGCATTGGGTGCCCAAACTGAAAAATACACTCCCTTTACGCCATCTTTTTCTGCAGAATGTGCTCCAAATTTACCATACAGTTTATAATGCCTACCTTCTTTGAAAAGATATACATCATGATCGGTAAAAAGCGTGTAGGTCTTAACAGAATTCATCAAGATTGGTTGGTATTTATATTTTTCTTGAAACTACGAAAAATACTGACAATAGCGATGAATTATTCATCAAATAATTGTCAATTTCATTTCGTGTTTTGTCTATCTATCAAATATATCATTTTTTACCTCATATTTTTATGATTTCAAAACAATCTTTTTTATAAATTTAACCTCAACATTTTATTAAACACACACGATGAGGTTTGAAATTCATACAGAAGAAAAAGACGACAGACCGGTATTTATCACCGGAAATTTCAACAGCTGGAATCCCAAAGATTACGGTTTTCAGCTTAAAAAAATTGATCAGGCCAATTATTTTATAGAAATTGATGACCAGGCTCTTCCAGATGATATTGAGTACAAATTCACAAAGGGTGGATGGGAGAATGTAGAACTGGATCAATATGGAAATATCACTCCCAACCGGAAAGCAAAAAAATCGGCGGGTAAAACTTCTGATTCCGTAGAAAAATGGAGATTAAACTGGGGACCCTTCAAAGAAGAATATTACCCCACTGCAGAAGTAATTTCCGAAAACTTTTATATTCCACAGCTGGACCGTTACCGTAAAGTCTGGGCTCTCCTTCCTTACGATTATCATACAACTGATAAACGATATCCTGTTTTATACCTTCAGGATGCACAAAATTTATTCAATGAAGGAAGCGGTTTCGGAAATTGGGAAATTGACAAAAAACTATCTATCCTTGCAGAATATGGGCGTGGTGACCTTATTATCATCGCCATAGAGCATGGCAGTGAGGAAAGAATTAAAGAATATATTTTTGATAATGACCATGTAGCTAACGGTTCTGAAGGAAAAAAATACATCCGCTTTATTGCAGATACTTTAAAACCATTCGTGGATGAAAATTACAGGACTAAAAAAGACCGTGACAATACGGGAATCGGAGGCAGTTCATTAGGCGCACTGATCAGCATCTATAGTGGTTTTCTATATCCTGAGGTCTATTCTAAGCTATTAATCTTCTCTCCTTCTCTTTGGGTAGAACCGAATAACAACTTCCCTATGATGAATTTCCGGGTTCCTTTTAAGACAAAAATTTATCTTTATGGAGGAGGTCAGGAAGGATCCAAAATGGTCAAAAGGATTCATATTTTTGAAGAGTACCTGAAAAAATGGGAAGAGAAAAAGTTGTTTGATTTTGAATTTAAAACCAATATCAATCCTGAAGGTACCCATAATGAATTTTACTGGTCGCAGGAGTTTCCAAGGGCTATCGAATGGCTGTTCTATGACAATACAGAAAATCCTGTGGAAGTAAAGCCACAACAGCAAAGCATTAAAAACTAAACATATTAAAACCGCTGTAGAAAACTTTCTGCCGAACAGGAACACAATGAAGACAGCAGCCTATATGAATTTTAGAAAATATAACATCTATTTATGAAACTAATCAATAAAAAAAACAAAAATTACACTCAGATTTTTCACTTATTTACAGAAGAAGAGTGGACGAAAACGAGTAAAAATTTCAATAAAAATATTTCCACTTTTTTCACAGGAAAGAAGTATGAAGTCTTTGTGAATGCTCATGAAGAAGGAATTACGTATTTCATCGGATTAGGAAAATCTACCTTACAAAATTTCGAAATTCAGCAGGTAGCGGCCAAGTTTTCACAGACTCAGAAAGAAAAACTTCAGACCGTTCCTACGTTAACACTCGCTGATTTCTTGAATGAAAAGCAGTTCGAAGAATTTGTAAAAGGGCTGTTAATAGGAACTTACAACTACCCTTTTGATAAAAAACATGCTTTCTGGAATGCTAAATTTGAATTACACTTTGAAAATTTAAGTCAGAAAAAATTAGATCATATCAGCCAGAAAGCAGAAGCATTGGTTAACGGACAGACTGCCTGCCAGGACTGGCTCAACAAACCAGCCAATCTTAAAAAACCGGATATCTTAAGTGCGTACCTTAAAAATCTGGCCAAAAAATATGAATTAAAATACACTGCATTCAACAGAAAAAAATGTGAAGAACTTGGGTTAGGTGCTTATCTTTCCGTTAATCAAGGAAGTGCCTATGATGCAGCTTTCACTATTCTGGAATATAAAACTACAGTTAAAAATGCCAAAACTTTCGGTCTGGTAGGAAAATGCATTCTGTTTGATACGGGAGGAATATCAATAAAAAGCTCTGCCAACCTGCATTATATGAAATCCGATATGGGAGGTGCTACAGCTGTTTTGGGAACATTAATTTATGCTGCTGAAATGAAGCTTCCGGTGAACATCATCGCTGTTCTTCCTATTACCGATAATGCTGTTTCTGAAAAAGCCCTGCTTCCAAGTGATGTCATCACAGCCTACAACGGAAAAACCATTGAAGTGCTTGATACCGATGCGGAAGGCAGACTGATTCTTGCAGACGGATTGTCTTACCTTTCCAAAAACTACAAAACAGATTTCCTGATTGACCTGGCTACTTTAACGGGAAGCTCTGTAAGAATGTTTGGAGATACCTGTGCCGCAATGTTCTCCAATAATGAAGAGTTAAAAAATAACCTGATCAAAACCGGAGACCAAACCCATCAGAGAGTATGGAATCTTCCTTTATGGGATGTCTGGAAAGACGATATTCAGTCTGATGTAGCTGACATGAAAAACATCTCCCTAAAACCTGTAGGAGATTGTATTATCGCCGCGAAATTCTTAGAGCAATTCATTGAAGATCACCCTAAATGGGCGCATCTGGATATTGCCGGAGTAGCCTTTGGAAGTGTAGGATATGCTAAAGAAAAAGCAGCAACAGGTTTTGGAGTTCAACTCCTTGTGAATTTAATTGAAAATTATCACTAAAAATTAGTTTTTTACAAAAAAACTCTGTATAATTGATTAGTGGATTTTCAAAACCATACAATATTTTATTTTTTTCTATTAATAAAATAATAAATAAATGCTTTTATTTTTGAAAATTCACTAAATCTTAAAAAACATTATATGGAGAAGAAAATCATTGTGTGTATTTCGTGCTATTACAAAGGCTACGATTTTATGGACGAAATGAAGAAGCTCGGTAATAAAATCATCCTTGTAACCTCCGAAAACCTCAAAGAAAAAAACTGGCCTTGGCATGCTATTGATGAGGTATTCTATATGCCTGAGCTAAAACCTTCCGTCTGGAATCTGGATCATCTGATCCAGGGGTTTTCCCACCTAATGAAAACCAGAAAAGTGGATGCTGTGGTAGCCTTAGATGATTATGATGTAGAAAAAGCTGCATTGATCAGAGAAACCTTCCGTATTCCCGGAATGGGACAAACGACACACCGTTATTTCAGAGATAAGCTTGCCATGAGACAAAAAGCGAAGGATTCCGGAATCAATGTTCCTGAATTTACAGCTATATTCAATGATAACGAAGTTGATGAATTTACAGACCGTATTTCGGCACCATGGGTTCTGAAACCCCGTTCAGAAGCCTCTGCATCCGGAATCAAGAAAATAACTTCCAAAGAGCAGCTGTATGAGGCATTGGAAACATTAGGAGAAGAACGTCATCTTTTCTTACTGGAAAGTTTTAAACCCGGAGACGTTTATCATGTAGACAGTCTTACTTTTAATAAAAAAATTGTCTTTACTTCCGCTTCAAAATATCTGGCTCCTCCTATGCAGGTTTCCCATGAAGGCGGAGTATTCCGGTCCAAAACTTTAGGAAGATACTCAGAAGATTTTAAAGCACTGGAAGAAATAAATGCCAGAGTTCTTTCCAATTTCGGACTGATTAACGGGGCCACCCATACAGAATTTATCCGTGGGAAAGAAGATGGAAAATGGTATTTCCTTGAAACCTCATCACGAGTTGGCGGTGCTCATATTCCAGATTTGGTAGAAGCTTCAAGCAGCATTAATATCTGGAGAGAATGGGCCAAAATTGAAGATGCCCTTCTGAGAGGAAATGATTACAGTGTTTCTCCGCCTACAGGATACTACTCTGGACTGATTGTCGCCCTGATCAAAGATAAAGAACCCAACTACAGCAGTTTTGAGTGTGAAGAGGTGGTAAAATTCCTTCCGATAGACTATCATGTAGGAATTGTTTATAAATCCGGAGATGCTTCCGTTGTACAGGACAGATTAGATTCAGCCGCCGAAATAATTCATGCAGATATGCTGAACATCCTTCCCCCCAAAAGCAATAAATTGAGTTCCTAAAGAATCAAGCGTGACATTGATATTCAAAATGTTATTGAATTCATAATATACAATCTGCCTGAAGATTCCATGCTAAAATGTAATTTAGAGAGCATAAGTTCTGGAAAATGGCAAAACATATTATCGGTTCGTAGATAAAGCACAATATTAAAACCAAACAAGGAAAAATGCCTCACATAGAACATACAGAGTATTATTCAAATATATTGGGAACAAGTCTCAAGGTAGAAGTGACCGGGCATTACGGCCATCCTATCATTATGTTTCCAACTTCCCAGGGACAATACACCCAGAATCATGATTTTCATCTTAACGGAAGTATCAACTGGTTTATAGAACAGGGAAAAGTAAAACTTTACAATGTACAGACCATCGACAGCTGGAGTTTTTATGATGATAAGATATCTCCTCAACAAAGGATAAGAAACTATGAACGATATGTACAGTTCCTGATCAAGGAATTTGTTCCTTACATACAGAAGCTTCACAAGACCCATCGCGTAGCTGTTGCAGGAGCTAGTTTTGGAGGGTATCATGCCGCCAATTTTGCTTTCAGGTTTCCCGATGTGGTTTCCCATCTGTTTTGCCTTTCAGGAGCGTTCACCATAAGAAATTTTATGGAGGGTTATTCTGATGATCTGGTCTACTTCAACTGTCCAAGAGAGTTTATAAGAAACGACGAAGCCTGGAAATACAAACATATGCATATAGTACTCAGCACTTCTGATCAGGATATATGCAAAGATAAAAATATTGAAATGGCTGAAATCCTGAGAGTAAAAGGCATAGAATTCTGGTATGATGAAAGAAAATGGATCGGCCACGACTGGCCGCTGTGGAGAATGGTCTTCCCTACATTTATAGGAACATTTTTCTCTTAAAAACAATAAAAAAACAAATAGAAAAAATAACACCCACCTTAAAAACAAAAATTATGACAAAAAAAGTAGGAATTCTTTTCGGTATGGAAGACACTTTTCCCTGGGCATTGATAGACAAAGTAAATGAACTGGGAGGTGGAGACATCATAGCTGAGCCCGTTAACATTGACAAACTGGAGCAGGGAGCAGATTATGGCTATGCAGTGATCATCGACAGAATTTCGCAGGACGTTCCCTTTTACAGAGCTTACCTGAAAAATGCAGCTCTTAACGGCACTTATGTAATTAACAATCCTTTTTGGTGGAGTGCTGACGAGAAATTCTTCAACAATGCCCTGATGTCCAAACTTGGCATTCCGCTTCCTAAAACGGTGCTGCTTCCGTCTCATGAAAGACCGGATAATACATCTGAAACTTCATTCAGAAACCTGAAATTTCCTCATGACTGGGAATATATATTCAATTATGTAGGATTTCCTGCGTATATGAAACCTCATGACGGAGGTGGCTGGAAAAACGTTTACAGAGTAGAAAATCCGGATGATCTTTGGAACAAACTAGGGGAAACAGAACAGCTGGTGATGATGGTACAGGAAGAAATCATCTTTGATGATTATTACAGAGTGTATTGCCTGGGCAGGAAATATGTTCACATCATGCCTTATGAACCCAGAAATGCCCCTCATCTGAGATATGCCACTACGCATCAGACTCAAGGTGAAGAACTTGAAAAGCTATTGAAAACCATTCATGATTACACCATTACTATGAATGAGGCCCTTGGATATGATTTTAATACGGTAGAATTTGCTGTAAGAGACGGTATTCCTTATGCCATTGACTTCTGCAACCCTGCTCCGGATGCAGACCGAAATTCTGTAGGAGAAGAAAATTTTGCCTGGATCATAGAGCACGCCGCAAAACTGGCTATTGAAAAAGCTAAAGAATATGTTCCGGGGAAACCTAATATTACTTGGGGAACCTTTGTGAAAAATTCCATAAAATAACATTGAAAAAGAATTAAAAAAACACAAAAAATGCATCAGTTTACTATTGGAATTGAAGAAGAATATCAGATCATCGATGTGGAAAGCAGAGATCTGGTTTCTCACGTTTCAAAAATCATTGAGGGTGGCAAGGCGGTTTTAAGTGAAAATTTAAAACATGAAATGCATGAATCCATGATTGAAATGGAAACAGGAATTTGTCAGAATATTCAGGAAGCCAGAGCAGAATTAACAAATTTAAGGCGTCATCTCATCAATATCGCCCATGAGCAGGGACTTCGTGTTTCCGGAGGAGGCACACACCCTTTTTCACACTGGTCTGATAACAATATCACCCAGGGAGAAAGATATATAAAAATCGTAGATGATATGGGAGATGTAGCCCGTGAAAATCTTATTTTCGGACTGCATGTTCATATTGGAATTCCCAACCGCGAAGAAGGGGTAAGAATTCAGAATGTCATGCGTTATTTTCTTCCTCACGTATATGCACTTTCCACCAATTCACCTTTCTGGATTGGAAGATATACAGGCTTTAAATCTTACAGACAGGAAATTTTTGTAAAATTCCCGAGAACCGGTATCCCGAGTTATTTTAACTCTCTGGCAGAATTCGACAGTTATGTAGATCTTCTGGTAAAAACGGGAACCATCGACAATGCCAAGAAAATCTGGTGGGATTTACGTGTACATCCATTCTATCCAACAATCGAATTCAGAATCTGCGATATGCCTTTAAGAATTGATGAAACCGTATGTCTTGCTGCCATCATGCAGAGTCTCGTTGCTAAAATTTATAAACTTCATCAGCAAAACCTAAGTTTCAGAAGCTATAGAAGATTGCTGCTGAACGAAAATAAATGGCGGGCCTCCAAAAGTGGTATCGAAGCTCATCTGATCGATTTCGGAAAAGAAGAATCCGTTCCTTATCCTCATTTATTGAAAGAACTTTTAGAGTTTATTGATGATGTGGTAGACGATTTGGGATGTCGTCATGAAGTGGAATATGCATGGAAAATTCTTGAAAACGGAACCGGTGCAGACAGGCAGCTTCAGATCTTTAAAGAAACAGGCGATCTTACAAAAGTCGTTGATTATATGATCTCTGAAACGGAGTACGGCATTACCCATGGCGAACCCGCTTCATAATTTTTTGGTAACTTTACAAAAAATATGATGTAATGAAAGATATTCGAATTGCTCTGCTGGACATGAACAATAATCATGTGAACCAAGGTTTTAGAAACATTAAAGAAATTTCTGAATCTTTTCAGCAGAACTCTGAAGAAAATGTTGTGATCAAAACATTTGATGTAAGATTTAAAGATGAAATGCCGGAGATCGGAGATTTTGACATTTTCATTTCTTCGGGCGGACCTGGAAATCCACATCGGGAAGGTCTTGCCTGGGAAGACAGATTTGCTTCTTTTTTAGATGCAGTTCTTGAGCATAACAAATACAATGAAGATAAAAAATATCTTTTCCTGATCTGCCATTCATTCCAGCTGGCAAGTATTCACTGGAAGCTGGGCAATATCTGCAAAAGAAAGTCTTATTCCTTCGGGGTAATGCCTGTTCACAAAACCGATGAAGGCAGAGAAGAGTTTTTATTCAAAAATCTTAAGGATCCTTTTTATGCCGTAGATTCCAGAGCCTATCAGTTTATCGAACCGGATCATCAGCGTTTCGAAGAGCTTGGAATGACCATCATGGCGATTGAAAAATTCAGACCTCATATCAATCTTGAAAGAGCCGTAATGGCGGTTCGTTTTTCGGAGGAAATATTCGGAACACAGTTTCACCCCGAAGCTAATCCTGAATCTTTAATTGAAAACCTGAAGGATGAAAAAAACAGAGAAGCCATGATTGAAAACTTCGGAATGGAAAAATATCTTGAAACCATGGACAGAATAGATGATGAAGACAAAATCATTCTGACCAGACATCAAATTCTTCCGAGATTTCTTCAGTTTGCAAAAAAAAACATTTTGAAAAAAGCTGAAACTTTGGCTTAAAAAGCTGGAAGCTGGAAGAAGGATGCCGGAAGTTATTATCGGTTAAGGCTGCATATTTTAGAACACCTACTATAGATTATCGGCCTTGAAGACTTCCCTCTACCAGCTCCCAGCTACCTATAACAATCGGGCAGAAATGTTCGATTTTTTAACATCACAAAGAAAAAAAATATGATTCCAAAATACAGAAAACAGTACAATCAGGCGTTTTCGGATGAAAAATACAATCAACTAAAAGGTATATTGGCTGAAAAAGGCGGAATAGAACCTACGTTCAGAGTTTCAGAAAGTCCTATTTTCCTTACTAAAGAGTTTGAAGCAAAACTTATTGATGCCAGCGAAAGTATCATCAGCCAGATTAAAGCAATGCCCGCAGAATTACTTCAAAAAGCCATTCCTGATAACTGCCGGGTTCCCAATGATACAGATCAGCCTCATTTTTTCACAATAGATTTTGGAGTCTGCAAAAGCGAAAACGGAGCAATAGAACCTCAGCTGATAGAGCTTCAGGCATTTCCCTCTTTGTATGCTTTTCAAAAAGTATATGAAGAGACGTACTGCGAGGTCTATCCTTTCCTTTCAGAAATCAAAAATCCGATGTCTCATGAGACATTTAAGAACTATTTGAAAGAACTGATTGTAGGAGATGAAGATCCTGAAAATGTAATTCTCCTTGAAATCTTTCCGGAAAAACAAAAAACTGCGATTGATTTTGCTCTGACAGAAAAATTATTAGGAATTAAAACAGTATGTCTGACGAAAGTGAAGAAAGAAGGACGAAAGCTGTATTACGAAAATAATGGTAAGCTTACTGAAATCAAAAGAATCTATAACCGTGTTATATTTGACGAACTGGACAATATTCCTGATCTTACCCCTGAATTTAATTTCCGGGAGGAAGTTGATGTCAAATGGATCACTCACCCGAATTGGTTCTTTAAAATCTCAAAGTTCCTTTTACCTTTACTTCAGCATCAGTTTGTTCCAAAGAGTTATTTCCTGCATGAATTCCCGGAAAATGAAAACCTTGAAGATTTTGTATTAAAGCCTTTATTTTCGTTCGCTGGAAGTGGTGTTAATTTAAATCCCACAAAAGAAATTACAGACTCTATTCAGGATAAAGAAAACTATATTTTGCAGAGAAAAGTGTACTATGAGCCTATTTTTGAAGATATCAACGGAGATTTTTCAAAAGCAGAGATCCGTTTGTTGTATATTTGGCGGGAAAATGATGAACGCCCTATCCTATTGGAAAATCTTGGAAGAATGACTAAAGCCGCCATGGTAAATGTAGATTTCAATAAAAAAGATGCCATCTGGATCGGAAGTTCAAATGCTTTTTTTGGATAAAAACTTATAAAACTAATACTACATGGAAGAAAAGCCAACCGCTTTTGCAGAATTTGAAAACCACAGTTTAACACGAAGAAGAAACCTATTACCCACCTGGATTAAAATTTTCTTATGGATCTTTTTAATCGGAGGCGCACTAGCTGCCATTTTTATGATGGCAGGCTCTCTGATGACTCATATCTCTTTATCGTTATATGGGATGGATGCTAATCATCCTTATTCCATGACAGGGTTTTTGATCTGCACCCTATTCATTTTCAAAGGTATTGTTGCCTATGGACTTTGGTTTGAACAAGACTGGGCAGCGCAGGCAGCAATCATTGATGCCATTATAGGAATTGCTATTTGTCTCATTATGATGGCGATTATTCCGTTTGTTAATCCAGCAATCAGCTTTACCCTCAGATTAGAACTCATTCCTTTGTATTTCTATCTTGTGAAAATGCAAAAAATAAAGAAAACCTGGGAAAACTTATAAATACAAACCTCCGAAATTTCGGGGGTTTTATTTTTTATTCCTGAAGACTTTCATCATTAATAATAAAAAATCCCCCAACAAAGGAGGACATTAAAAAAACTTGACTTGTACTTTTAGTTTATACAAACGGTGTAAATATACGGAGAGACCGTAACTATACTCTACGGGAAACCGTAAGGATTAACTTTAATTGTTTGTACAATAGTCATCGCAGATATAGCCTCTGTTTTTAATCAAACAAACTTCGATCTGCTACAGCACAATAGATACAAAAATTGCAATACGTTTTTTGTTCCGTATTGCAATTTTAATAAGTTTTATAAAGATATCTTTACAGGTTTTTATCATCTTCCAGTAATTCCTTGGTCTGGTATTCCTGAACCAGATCAATAGCATTGGAAATAACATCACTTAAAGCCGTGATAAATGTTCCTTCTTCTGCCATTCCAATAGCATGCTTCAAGGCTTCAATTTCTTTAGGAATGATTTCGTAGCTGACATCTCTGCCTGCAGCATTAATTCCATCAATAATCAACCCGTTGATTTCATCTTCGGTTCTTCCGCGAAGATGTTTCTCATTTCGGATGATAATATAATCAAACATTCTTCCCGCAATCTTCCCGCACTCTCTGATATCATTATCTCTTCGGTCTCCAACACCGGATATAATACCTATCTTCTTTGTAGATTCCACATTTTTCAGATAATCTTCAATGGCTTCATATCCTGAAGGATTATGGGCAAAGTCAATCAGTACTTTAAAATTTTTAAATTTAAAAACATTCAGTCTTCCCGGAGTAAGCTGTGCACTTGGAATAAAGGTTCTTAAAGAATTAGAAATATCCTCAATTCCGAATCCGTAAAGATAACTTGCCAAACTAGCGGCCAATACGTTTTCAATCATAAACCGGGCTTTTCCTTCCATCGTAATCGGGAAATCTTTGGCTTTTCCTATTCTGATTTTCCAGTCTCCTTTTTTGATGGTGACAAAACCTTCTTCATACACGCAGGTAATTCTTCCTTCTTTTGCAAATTTTACGATATGAGGATTGTTTTCATCCATACTGAAAATAGCTACACTGGAATCAAGATCATTCACAATCTTCATCGAATATTCATTATCTGCATTCAATACACTCCATCCGCTCTTTTTAACGCTATCCAGTACGACACGTTTTACTTTGGTAAGATCTTTTAAGCTGTGAATATCATTCATCCCCAGATGATCTTCCTCAATATTGGTAAGAACTCCAATATCACATTGCGAAAACCCAAGTCCGGAACGTAAGATTCCTCCTCTGGCAGTCTCCAGAACCGCAAATTCTACTGTAGGATCTTTTAGAATGAATTCTGCAGAAAGCGGCCCTGTTGTATCTCCTTTTGACAACATGGTATTCTGAATATAAATTCCATCCGAAGTGGTAAATCCTACCCTGTAGCCATTACTTTTTACGATATGGGAAATAAGTCTCGTTGTCGTTGTTTTTCCATTGGTCCCCGTTACGGCAATAATCGGAATGGTAAAAGGTTTCCCCTGAGGATACAGCATATCTACCACCGGTGCAGCAACGTTTCTTGGCAATCCTTCGCTTGGAGCAAGGTGCATTCTGAATCCAGGTGCTGCATTCACTTCAATAATAGCTCCACCACTTTCCTTTAAAGGCTGTGTAAGGTTCTCCGCCATCACATCAATACCGCAGACATCCAGTCCGATAATTCTGGAAACTCTTTCCGCCATGGTGATATTTTCCGGATGTATCATATCCGTAACATCAATGGAAGTTCCTCCGGTTGAAAGATTGGCTGTGGATTTCAAATAAACCACTTCTCCTCTCTGAGGAATTGTTTCCAGCGTATACTGAAGCTTTTCAAGAAGTTCTAAGGTATCTTTATCCACCTCAATCTCAGTAAGGACATTTTCATGACCATAGCCTCTTCTTGGATCTTTGTTTTCTTTCTCAATCAGTTGCTGAAGATTGAGTTCTCCATCCCCTACAACATGAGCAGGAACTCTTCTTGCAGCAGCCACCATTTTATTGTTAATCACCAGTATACGAAAATCGTAGCCCGTGATATATTTCTCAACAATGACTTTTCTTGAGTATTTCTGAGCATGTTCCATACCTACTTTAGCAGCATCCCAGTCGTTGACATTAATGGAAGAACCTTTTCCATGGTTTCCATCCAAAGGTTTTAAAACAATGGGATACCCAATTTTTTTGATCACAGCGTTTAAGCCATCTTCATCAACTACCAGATCACCTATTGGAACCGGAATGGCAGCATCGTGAAGCATTCTCTTGGTTAATTCTTTATTACAGGCAATATCTACAGCGATAGAACTTGTATTCCCCGTAATAGTAGCCTGAAATCTTTGCTGATTCACTCCATACCCCAGCTGTACCAATGAATTGGTTCCCAATCTGATCCATGGAATTCTTCTGGAAGCAGCTTCCTCCACAATACTTCCGGTAGAAGGACCAAGACGGACGCGCTCCCTGATTTCTTTTAATTTATGGATACATGCATTCAAATCATAATCTTTGCTTTCAATCAGTGCTTCTGCAATCTTTACGGCTTCTTCTGCAGCAAAAATTCCGGCATTTTCTTCAATATAATTAAATACTACATTATATACTCCCGGAGTTTTTGTTTCACGGGTTCTTCCAAACCCGACATCCATTCCTGCCAGGGTCTGTATTTCCAAAGCAATATGCTCAATGACGTGTCCCATCCAGGTTCCCGTTTCCACCCTATGGAAAAAACCTCCTTCCACTCCTTCCGAGCAGCGGTGTGTGATTAATGAGGGTAGTAATTTTTCTATTCTTTCCCGGAATCCCTCAATTTTATTGGTAGGATAATTCTCCATTTCTTCTAAGTCCAACCTCATCTGTATCAGCTTCTTTCTTCTGATGCTCCAGATGTTAGGACCTCTTAGTGCCTGAATCTTTTCGATTTTCATAGTCTATTGGCATTTTAACAGTTAATAATAACTCCTTTCAAAACCAAAGATAATGTAAAACCCTAAACGAAACTATACCACATTTAAAGATTCGTTAAAAAAAAATTAATTTTAATTAACATTTCTAAAACATTAAAAATCAACTAAAGATGGCACGAATTTCGTCAAAGAATGTTAATTATTTTTTAATTTTGCACTATGATGAAACCTGTTGGAAAATTAATCGTTATCGGAGGAGCTGTAAACAAAGGAAGTTTTGCTGAAACCGACTATGATCAGAATATTGAAAAAAACCTTAATTTTTTTGAACGTGGGATCTTAAGAAAGATCATCAACGAATCAAAACTTAAAGAGAACTCTGTGATTGAAATCGTCACCACCGCTTCTCAAATTCCTCAGATCGTAGGCTCTGAATACAAAAAAGCATTTGAGTTTCTGGGGGCTAAAAATGTAAATGTACTTGACATTCACAACCGGGAAGAAGCTAATTCTGATGCAATGGTAGCAAGAGCCAACGCTGCTGATGTTATGATGTTTACCGGTGGAGACCAGCTGAGATTGACTTCTATTCTTGGAGGAACAAGATTTCACGATACCATTTTATTAAAATATCAGGAACAGGATTTTATTTATTCCGGAACTTCTGCAGGTGCTGCAGCAGCTTCTGAAAATATGATCTACCAGGGAAGTAGTTCTGAAGCCCTTCTAAAAGGAGAAATCAAAACTACTCAGGGATTAGGGTTAATAGATAACGTTATTATTGATACTCACTTTGTACAGCGAGGCAGAATCGGACGTCTTTTCCAGGCAGTAGTGAACAATCCGAGAACATTAGGAATCGGACTGGGAGAAGACACCGGACTTTTCATCCATAATGATGTCATGACAGCTGTAGGTTCCGGCCTTGTTATCTTAGTTGACGGAAGGTTTATCAAAGATACCAACCTTACGAATATCAACCTTGGAGAACCTATTTCTATTGATAACTTAACGGTACATGTGATGTCTATGAATGACCATTATGATCTTACAACAAAGAAACTGACCATTGAAAATTCTCAATTTAATCCAATACCGCAGGATAAATAAATTGATGTAGTCAAAAAATATACTATTAATCATCATAAAAATGGAACTTCGGTTTCATTTTTTTTGTTTAAAGTTTAAGGTTCAATGTTTAATTAGAATTTATAAATTAACTTCGTAAAAGAATATCATTTATCAATCATCATCTATAATTTATGAAAGTAATTATCCACGGAGGATTTTTCTCTGAAAGCGATCAAAGCCACGAAATAAAAACAGCAAAACAGAATTCTTTAAAAGAAATTGCAAAAAAAGCATTTGACTATCTTAAAACCCATTCGGCTTTTGATACCGTTGCCTATGCCGTATCATTACTGGAAGATGATCCGTTATACAATGCAGGCATCGGTTCTCAAATCCAGAGTGATGGCGTTATTCGTATGAGTGCTGCCATTATGAACGGAAATACTCAGAGACTAAGTGGTGTGATTAATATTCAAAATGTACAGAACCCTATTTTTGTAGCTAAAGATCTTATCAATGAAGACGACAGGGTTTTAGGAGGAAATGGTGCTAAGATTTATGCTACGGAAAATGGTTTTGAAAATTTTTCTACAGAAATTCCTCAAAGAAGAAAAGAATACGAAGCTAAACTTGCCAATGGTGGCAAAGGAACTGTAGGTTGTGTAGCGATTGATCAGGAAGGAAAACTTGCTGTGGCCACCTCTACGGGAGGGAAAGGTTTTGAAATTCCCGGAAGGATTTCAGACTCTGCCACTGTGGCCGGGAATTATGCCAATGCTGTATGTGCCGTGAGCTGTACCGGCGTTGGAGAAGATATTGTCAGCAATGCTACTGCAGCAAAAATTGTAACAAGAGTTACAGATGGGATGAATCTTCAACAGGCCTTCAGCAAGACATTTGATGAACTTAAAACTATTGATGGATTCGCAGGTGCCATTGCTATTGATAAAGAGGGAAATGTTTATCATCAGGACTCCTATCCTACTATGGTTTTCGCCAGTTTTGACGGTGAAAATTTCGAAGTCTTCTCTTAAATTTAACATTTTTTTATAGGTCAATTTATTTTTTTGGCACGTATTTTACATTATTCATAACAACAAATTTTAATATTAATACATAAAAAAATAGAAATCATGGGAAACAAAGCAAAAGGATTATTAGCTTTATTAGGTTTAGGTGCATTAGCTTATTGGAAATATAAGAATTCAAGCCCTGAAGATCAACAAGCTGTAAAAGATAAAATCAATACTGCAAAAGACAATCTTAATAAATGGGGAAATGACCTTAAAAGCAAAGCCAATGATGTTGCTTCCCAAGTTCAGAATAAAGTGGACGAAGCTAAAACAAAGGCTGAAGATTCTCTTAGCTAACCAACATAGAGCAGTTTTTTTTAACATTCATATATAGGAAAAAGTCATCGTAGTTTTAATTACGATGACTTTTTATTTTAAATAACAATCAAGATTTTATTTTTTCTCTGCTGCCAGCGCAAATACCAACGGAATTTTATTTCCAAACTGTGGAATTCTCCATTTCCCCTTCTCAAATTCTTCTACATGTCTGAAACAAGCATATGGAGACCAGTCAAATTCTCTGAAAGTACTCAATTGTAGATCTTTTTCAATCAAATTATTGAGAACTTCAGATAAAGAATGGTTCCACATGACATATTCCTGAACAATAGGTGCAGACTGATCTGCATACGTTCCTTCATATGTTTCTACTATAGGTTTTTCATTAAAATAGTTGTAGGCAACTTTTGTAAAGTCATCGTCAAACATCCAGACCACAGGGTGAAACTCTGCCATAATGAACTTTCCTCCCGGCTTTAGAAAATGATCGATAATACCGGCCCACTTTTCTAAGTCAGGAAGCCATCCTATCGTACCATAACTTGTGTAAACGATATCAAATTTCTGATCCAGAATATCAGGCAAATTATACACATCCGAACAGATAAACGCTGTGTCTGTTTTACATTGCCGTGCCAGATCTCTGGCTGTATCAATTGCTTTATCAGAAAGGTCTATTCCCGTAACCTTAGCTCCCATTCTTGAAAGAGAAATAGAGTCCTGACCAAAATGACATTGAAGATGCAGAATACTTTTCCCTTTTATATCTCCAAGAAGATCCAGTTCTATTGAATTCAGAGAAGTTCTTCCTTTTAAAAACTCATCTACAAAGTAGAAATCCGATTTCAGGTGTGGCTCTACTTTAGCATTCCAAGATTTTTTATTAATTTCTAAGTAATTTTCCATGATTTTAGTTTAAAATAATATAAGTTCAGCCGGCAAATTTTCATTATCCAGCATATCGTGATTATAGCTTCTCCATCAATTTTTTCTTTTGCTCCAGAAATTCTTCTTCACTTAAAACTCCGGATTCTTTTAATCTTCCAAGCTGTTCGAGTTGGTCTAAAACACTGGGCTCCGATTTGATTTGAAAGGATTTTTCAGGTTGAGACATGAAATCCCTTACTTTTTCACAAAACAGCTCAGCATGGTACTTTCCTACTCCATCAATTTCTACAATATCATCGGTAACCTGAATATCTATGGAAGCCAGTAAAAATGCAGTTTCATATTGTATAGAGCTTATCTTGCTGTAAGAAAAATCCTCAACTTTCAATCCATACATGAATTCTTTATCTACAAAAATCAGCCTTCTGTCTGTAGCAACTAAAATGATATGATGATTGTTCAGTTTATTTCTGCCTTCTACGAGGTATACAATTCTTTCGTCTGATGAAAGGATATCCGGCAATTCATGAATTTCTTTTCGGGCAAATATAGTAGGACTGATATCCAGGCTTTTAAGTTCATCTCTTATTTCGTCAAGTCTTGATCTTTCGCTCATAGCTTTAGTTTATGGATCTAAATTACTATTTATTAATTTGATTCAATAAAAAATTATTCCTCTGAAGGAATCACAACAGAAGTATGGAGGCAATACATCTTCCAGCCTAAAGTTTCATACAATAGTTTTCCTTCTTCTGTAGCCACTAAAAGGTTATTTGAAAAGCCCTTTGACAAAGCGATCTTCTCCAGTTCTTTCAATAAGAAACTAGCGAGTCCTTTCCTTTGATGATTTTTTTCAGTGATAATCCTGTCATAAACAGCAACATCATCTATAAGAGAAACACGGCCTATAGAAGCCTGCTCACCATTTTCTGCTACAACTCGGACAACAAAAGTAGTATTGTACTCAGAAAATTCTAAATGATAGCCTTCTGCAAGACTAATTTCCGGGAAATTCATTGGCTGAAAACAGGTCATCAGATATCCTTGTGGCTGTAATTTCCATCTTGCAGGTATTTTTCCTGTAAATTCACCGGGAGACGTTGATATTTTCAGATAAACCCACGGCTCATCAATAGAGTTTGCAAGTTCGAAAAAATCATCATTAAGTTCAGGAAATACAAAACGTTCTTTTTGTTTTTCATCTCCTACAAACACTCTAAATCCGGATTTATAGGGAACAGGAAAAGATACTTCTCTTGAAAGACACCATCCTTTAAGCCATTTTTCTACTATTTTTGCCAATACTTTATCTTTCATGATTGGGTGTTAAAAGTTTTATTGTAATTGTTTCAGCAATTTCTTTTTTTGCTCTGCAAATTCTGCATCGGTCAAAATCCCGTTTTCTCTCAGTTTTCCTAATTTCTCAAGTTGATTAAAAATGTCTTCTGATGAAACCGGAATATTTTTGTTTACAGAACCAATTTGTTTTGAAGACTGTTCCCGAGGACTATTATAAATAGCTTTTATCCTGTCGTAGAATTTCTCAGCATCCTCTTTATCCATGAAACATTCAAACTCTACCATTCTTTCATCAAGATGTAACTTGATAATAGGCGATCTGGAATCTGTTACAAAACTTACAGCCTTAATACTTTCATTCGGATAATCATTGATTTTTGCTGCCCCAAACATTCCTTTTGAAACAGATATCATTCTTTTGGGTGTTGCTACCAATACTCCTGCGGCCAATGTATTAACGAACTGAGCATCCGTGATCGCAATGATTTGTTCTTCTTCGGAGATCAGATAAGGAAGTTCTTTTATTTCTCCTTTGGTAAAGATGGAAAGGTTAGCATTCAACATTTCCAGTTCACTCTTTATTTTCTGATGTCTTCGTTTATAAACCTCTTTTGAGATTTGATGGGAGCCAAAATCTATAGCTGCGGGAAGATTCTGTTCTGCAATTGCCACCGCCGAAACTGCTTCAGGTTTGTCTGCACTCAGCATTTTATTAATATCATCAATGCTGAATTTATTAAGATTGTACAGCAATTCATCATTGATATCACTTACTTTATTTAAACATTTATTGCATAAAACATTGCCGTCTGAAAGTATATTAGCTCCCAAAAGTGTATCCATAGATGTCAATTCTGCGTTACACAATGCACAATTATTGTTCATTTCTTTTTTACTCAAAAGTATTTAAATCTTCTCACCAATCAAAAAAAACAACCACTGAAAATATTTCCAGTGGTTGTTTTTTTTGATTGATATACTTTAGAATAAATCTGCTTTATTATTCTCCTAAGAATTCCTCTAAAGAAACAGTTTTCTGTTCCCCTGCCTCAAGGTCTTTATAGGTAACCCTATTATTTTTAATTTCTTCTTCACCCAAGAAGACAAGATTCTTTATGCCTTTCTTCTCTGCATAGGTAAACTGCTTATTAATCTTTGAATTTTCAGGATACAGTTCTGCAGAAATACCTTTTGCTCTTAGTTGTATGATCAGCTTTAAAGCTTCTGTTACTCCTTCTCCACCGAAGTTTGCAAAAAGATATTCTATTTTAGCAGAAGCCTCTTCAGGAAATAGGTTCAATTCTTCCATCACCAGATAAATTCTGTCTAATCCAAATGAAATTCCTATTCCCGGAATGTTTTTCACCCCAAAAACTTCAGTCAGATTATCATATCTGCCACCTCCTCCAATGGAACCCATGGCAACTTCATCTGCCTTCACTTCGAAGATAGCTCCGGTATAATAATCTAATCCTCTCGCCAGAGTAATATTGAACACCAGGTTTTGAATATCAACACCAAGATTCAGAGATTGGGTAAGAACATATTCAAGTTCTTCCACTCCTTTCAGTCCGATTTCGTTTCCTGCAAATTTCTCTTTCAGTTGAAGGAGGTTTTCCAATGCATCATCAGACTGGCTGAACAAGAAGTCTAATTTTTCAATAGATTCCTGAGAGATTTCTCTTTCCAGTAGTTCTTTAACAACTCCGTCTTTACCAATTTTATCCAGTTTATCCAATGCTACAGTAAAGTCAATCAGCTTATCTGTGATTCCTGCATATTCTGCCAATCCGGAAAGAATCTTTCTGTTGTTTATATGAATCGTTACAGGAACTTTTAGATCTGCAAATGATTTCAAATACAACTGAACCAATTCTACCTCTTGTAATAAACTTTCACTTCCTACAACATCGGCATCGCACTGATAAAATTCTCTGAATCTTCCTTTCTGAGGTCTGTCTGCCCTCCAAACCGGCTGGATTTGAGAACGTTTAAATGGAAATGTCAGTTTCCCATGATTCATTGCCACGAATCTTGCAAAAGGTACAGTAAGATCATAACGAAGCGCTTTATCTGTAAGACTTTCCGCACTGAAAGGTTTTTCTAATGCTCTTTGAAAATCATGAAGCATCTGGTTCTTTTTCTCTTCTTTTGCTTCGTTGATACTTGAATTTAAAATTTTAAAAATCAAGCGGTCACCCTCTTCTCCGTATTTTCCTGTCAGTGTAGACAGATTTTCAAAACTTGGAGTTTCCAGTGGCTGAAACCCGAATAATTCGAAATTATTCTGTAAAATATTGATGATATATTTTCTTCTGGAAACTTCTTGTGCCGTAAAATCTCTCGTCCCTTTTGCTAAACTTGGCTTCATTTCTTATATGTCATTTTGATAAATGCAAAAGTACGGAATTGCATGGACTTTACACAGCATAAAAGCTGAAGAAACAATCTTCCCCAGCTTTTTGCTGTTGTATAATCAATTATTCTGAAAAATCATACACTTTCAAGGATTTCAAGAATCTCTTCACCATAGTTTTCAATCTTATGCTTTCCAAATCCTTTGATCTCCAGTAATTCTTCTTTTCTGGCAGGCTTATACTTGGCTACAGATAGCAGCTCTTTATTGCTGGCGATGAAATAAGTGGGAAGATTCTGCTCCCGGGCTTTTTCTGATCGCCAGAGTTTCAGTGCATCCAGTATCTTTTCTTCATCTGTATTCAGGAAATCATTCTCTGCAGAATATTTGACTGTCTTTGGTTCTTTTACCGTATTTTTTGCAGGCTTTGCATCTTCAAAATACAATATTACAGACCAATACCGTTCTTCACTTACAAAAGCTGTTTCCACTTTCATAATCTCGTTGACTTCCAGAAAATCATCCAGCATTTTCTGGTCTTTGTAGAGAAACTCTTCAGGAAGCCTGATTTTAAAAACTTTTACTTTCATCATTTGTGTTTTTAGAATTATTTACCGCCTAATAACAGGATCTCGTCTACACGAATTTCTGTGACATACCGCTTCACTCCGTCTTTATCATCATATGATCTGTAGGTAAGCTTTCCTTCGATGGCAATTTCTTTTCCTTTGGGAACATATTTTTCAAAAATTTCTGCTGTTTTCCCAAATGCAATAAGATTGTGCCATTGGGTTTCCTCTACCTTTTCTCCTTTGGCATTCGTGTAATGATCACTGGTAGCTAAGGATACACTGGCTTTTACATTTCCGTTATCGAAGTTTACCATTTCAACTTCTTTTCCTGTGTAACCAATTAAGGTTACTTTGTTTCTTAGTGACATAATTTTTAGATTTTAAAGATTAATAATTCAGATCAGAGACGTTCACTGTTTTCTCAAATCTCTGTTGCAAAGATTGTGATGTTACCCAATCACAGTCGGTTATAAACTATTTAAATCCGTTTGTAGTCGTTTGTAAACGGATAAAGAAATAAATAGAATTCTGTGTAAAACAATATTTATAAAGATTTAAAAGCGTTAATTATCACTTTTAAAGTAAAAATTAAATAATGAAAAGCCCTATCACAAAATAAAATTCTTCTTTTAAAAAACATTGAAAAATAGGTGTATTACAAGGATTTTTTTTGTCTTTAATTTAATTTTTTTTTGCAAATTTGTAAAAATGTCTGATATGCAAAAAGAAAAACTTCGTACAGTAAGAAAGATGAAAGGTTTCACTCAGCAGCAAATGGCTGAAGTGATCCCTACCGATGTCTCCAACTATAGCAGAAAAGAAAGCGGTGCTGTATCTATAACACAGACAGAATGGGACAAACTTGCCCAATATTTAGAGGTTCCTGTTGAAGAAATCTACGAAGAAGAGGAAGCAAAATTCATCTTCGAGAATCCTGTATTTAATGATAGCCCAGGTTCAAACGTCGGTAATATCACCGCCAATAATGTTGGAAATATTACTAATGAATTAAGCATAGAGATTATTAAAACGATGCAGGAATATATAGGTCTGCTAAAAGAAGAAATCGAAAGACTTAAAAAATAACAGTATAAAAGTTAATTACTAAAAAAACTATCAACAGAGTTTTTTAATCTCTCTTTTTACAGTAAACAAGATAAAAAAGCGCTCAGCAAAATTGCTGAGCGCTTCCTACTTAATCATGCAACTAAAAATAAAAATTGAAATTTATATTTTTTCACATTCAACAATGCTTTTTGCCTCTGTTCCGATATGAATAAGCATGGTAAACTGTAATCCTGCTTTTTCAATGATCATTTATAACCCGGTATAAGTTTTTTTCATGGGATTCTGTTTCTTCAGCAAGTTTGGATATCGTCTTTGGACCAGAAGCCAGCAAATCTGCAATATTGAGTTCAGCTGCTGTTTTTACGCATCCGGTTAGCCATAAACCACCTAATATTTCAAACATTTTAAAAGTAAATTCTGGTTTAACGGGTTGTTTTTCCATGGTAAGCATTTTAATAGAGTATTTGATTGACTTTATTGGGCATACAATGATATGTACATCATGAAAACAAGAACAAACCCGATAAGTTTGTTCTTGTGTGACATGTGTCAAGTTGAAAATAAGCTTTAGTAATGAGATTAATCTTTGGCTTGGGAAATCCTTGTTATACTATCAATAGTAGCATCCAATGTGGTATCAGACTTTATTTTAATAAGATACCCGCTACCTATAGATAAAGGATCGGCAACACTTACCAGGTAAAATACCAGATTTCCGGATGTTACCCCATTGGGAGCAACTGCAGTCTGATCAATGGAAAATGTTGAAGGAGGGAGTGGATTGGAAAGATTGACCGTCACAAAGGCTACAGAACCATTATTCTTATTGGAATAACTGACAATGACTCTCCACATATGAACCTGCCCGGCAATAGGGTTTTCCAAAAAATGTCCTGTAGTAGGATTGTATATATCTCCGGGCACAGGACTGATAATATTTTCCGGCCATGTGGTTGTGGGAGGAGCAGCAAAGTCTGTGACAATATTCATCGGTGTTTGGTAAACAATATTTTGATAAGTCATTAACGGGACACCTCCGGAAGATTTAAATGCAAATGTGGGTTTCACTCCTGCTCCGCTATTCAGCTTAACAACTCCTTCATTAGCTGTTGTTAATGTCTGCGAAGAAATGACGGTACTCCAAAAGGTTCCGTTATAATACCTTAGCGTCTTATTGGTGGAATCATAGATAATCATTCCTGCCGTGGGTGCTGGTACATTGGCTGGCGGGTTCGCATTTCTGGAGAGTACAACGGCTGAATTAGCTGAGGTAACATCTAGAACTCCTTGTGGAGAAGTCGTGTTAATCCCAACCTGTCCAAATACAAATGAGGAACACAGAATACTGATCAATAAATTGGATTTTTTCATGGTTTGTTTTTTTGAATCTTTATCTCAAAATTACAAAAAAAACACAATACAGTGAAATAAAAATCGTATTTATTTACTGAAAATAAGACAGTTACATAAACAATAAAACTTTATGATCAAAAAAACAATGCAAAATACCGACAAATACTAAATTTTTCAAAACAAAGAGAATTAAACAGAATTTCTTTTTATAATATTAATTTTTTAATCAATGAATCTTCTTCTATTGAAAAAACACAATATTTAAACAAAACTTTCCAGAATGAGTTTATTTCCAGATAATACATGAATAATTTATTATGTTTCAGGGCTAAATAATCATTTCATTCTAAGAATAGATTTATTCCAATAAAATGATCTCCCTCTCTCGCAGCTATCCATTTACAAACGGATAATTCCGTATCTTTGTGAAAATTCATCTATGAAAAGGAACATCAATATTTTTGAGTTTCCTCTCAATTTAGGACTTACAAAGAAAGGACATGAGACAGAACCCGGAGTTCGAAAACTTCCGGATTGGCTCAGAAAATTTGATTTTCATAGCAGAATTAATCCTAGTGCCGTTTTTAGACTGGAAGCTCCGGCGTATTCTATGGACTTTGATCAAGAATCAAAAGTCAGAAATGCAGACCAGATTATTGAGTATGCTAAACAGCAGGCCGACTGTATTCTCCGCAATTATGAAAAGAATACATTTAATATTATTCTTGGAGGTGACTGCAGTATTCTCATAGGAAATGCTGTAGCTCTGAAAAAGCTGGGAAATTTCGGACTATTTTATCTTGACGGACACACCGATTTTATCCCACCCGAACTGTCTGAAACCGGAGGCGCAGCAGGAATGGATCTCGCAATCATTACCGGCACCGGACACGAAAAGCTAACCGATATTAATGGTTTAAAACCCTATCTATCTGAAGAAAATATTTTCTGTTGTGGCAATGCAGAAACAGATGATGAAGAATATGTTGCCCAAATTATCAATTCAGGTATTCATTATTTTGATCTTTATCAACTCAGAGAAAATGGTTTCAGGAAAACCGCTGAAGATTTTCTGAAAATGGTGAATGATAAAGGGTTGGATGGATTTTTCATTCATTTTGATGTTGATATCCTGAAAGATGAGATTATGCCTGCCGTAGACAGCAGAATGGAAGACGGAATCGGTTATGATGATCTCAGGGAAATATTGAATCCTTTATTGGAAGATCCATTGTGCTTTGGAATAGAGATTACCATTTTGGATCCTGATTATGATGAAAACGGAACGTATACCCGCCCATTTGTAGAAAATTTAATTCAAATTATAAAAAATAAAGAAGAATAAATGAAGAAGACTATCAAAAGAACATTCAGAGTTTCAAAATATGTGATCTACAAAGAAACGCTTGTTGATTACAAGGAGCATTTCTGGTCGTTTCTGGGAGCATTTTTTGGAATCGGGATCATTGCATTTATCCAATCCCACACTTTGACAGAAACTGAAAATATCTTCCTGATCGGTTCTTTTGGAGCATCAAGTGTTCTTATTTATGGGGCCATCCAGAGTCCTCTGGCTCAACCCAGAAATCTTATAGGCGGACATGTTCTGTCAGCATTGGTAGGCGTCACCGTTTATCAGTTTGTACCGGATATCATCTGGCTTTCCGCTCCTTTGGCGGTAGCATTTTCCATTGTACTGATGCAGTATACAAAGACTTTGCATCCACCAGGCGGAGCTACAGCCCTGATTGCGGTAAGTTCTACAGGAAAAATTCCGGAACTGGGATATTGGTACGTTCTCTCCCCTGTTCTTTCAGGATGCATCATCCTGCTTCTTGTAGCCCTGTTTTTTAATAACATTACCCCAAACAGAAGCTACCCTAACCACAGCATGTTCAAAAAACTGTTGAAAAAAAGACACACCCATCATTTAAAATAAAAATCATGAATTGCCTGGAATGTGGCGAGAAAATCATCGGAAGATCAGATAAAAAATTCTGCAACGATGCCTGCCGGAACGCCTACAACAATAAGCAGAATAAGGATTCTAACAATTTAATGCGGAATGTTAATAACAAACTCCGTAAGAATTACCGCATCCTGATGGAAATCAATACCGATGGTAAAACAAAAGTTTTAAAATCCAAACTGGATGGCTTAGGTTTTGATTTCGATTATTTTACCAATCTGAAAGTTTATAAAAACGGCTCTGAATACAAGTTTATTTATGATTACGGATATAAACTTCTGGAAGATGACTTTATACTGATTGTAAAAAATCAGGCATAACCCACACCCCACAAGTATAATATTATGAAAGAAGTTGTTCTCATCACCGGAGCCAGTGGCATGATCGCTAAAGAGCTGGCAAAAAAAATAGGTAAGGAATATGAGATTAGGTTTCTGACCCGAAAAAAAGTGCATGACTATGAGTATGAATGGGACCTCACAAAAGGAATAATTGATGAAACCGCTTTGGAAAATGTTTCTCACATCATTCATCTTGCAGGTGCCAATATTTCAGAAAAACGCTGGACTCCCGAAAGAAAAAAAGAATTGATCTCCAGCCGAATTGATTCCGCAGAATTACTCCGAACGGCTTTAAGAAAGAATAAGATAAAGCTTAAGTCTTTTATTTCAGCTTCAGGAATCAATTTTTATGGTACAGAAACTTCAGAAAAGATTTATTCAGAAAATGATCCTCCAGGTAATGACTTTCTCAGTGAAGTGGTCGTTTTATGGGAAAGAGCAGCTGATGACTTTAAAGAACAGGATCTGGCAGAAAGGGTGGTCAAAATACGAACTGCCGTTGTTCTTTCTGAAAAAGACGGCGCTTTAAAAAAAATGGTACCTCCTATTCAATATGGTATCGGATCTCCGCTGGGAAGTGGCCAGCAATATATGCCATGGGTTCATATTGAAGACATTTGTTCTATTTATGAATTTGCTTTAAAAAATCCTGAAATGGACGGAGCGTATAATGCTGTATCTCCACAACATGCCACCAATAGAGAACTGACAAAAAAAATTGCCCAGGTACTTGAAAAACCTTTGTTCATGCCTAATGTTCCGGGATTTGTTCTTAAATTGTTATTCGGAGAGCTTGCTACTGCTATTCTGGAAGGTTCCAGAGCTTCTTCAAAGAAACTTCAGGACACTGGTTTCCATTTCAAATTTCCGGATCTGGAGAACGCTTTAAAGGATTTATTAAAGAAGCAGCCGTATAAAAGATAGAACCTTTTAATTAAAAAATATTTACAATACCCATTGATTATAACACAGAAAATATTCTAATGAAAAACCCCAATATTACCCTATTAAACACAGAAATTCTTTCAGATAACTGGTATATTTTAAACAAAGTCACTTATTCAGTATCGAAAAAAGACGGAACCACAGAAACTCAAAGCAGAGAAGCCTACGACCGAGGAAACGGAGCCGTTATCCTTCTTTATAATACAGCCTTAAACACGGTTATTCTCACCAGACAATTCAGATTACCCACATACATCAATGGAAATTCTACAGGCATGCTTATTGAAGCCTGCGCCGGACTGCTGGATAATGATAATCCGGAAGATTGTATAAAACGGGAAACTGAAGAAGAAACCGGATATAAGATTTCCCGCGTTGAAAAGATATTTGAAGCGTATATGTCTCCTGGATCTGTAACGGAAATTCTTTATTTCTTCATTGCAGAATATTCTCATGAAATGAAAATCAATGACGGAGGCGGATTGGAAGAAGAAGGTGAAAATATAGAAGTTCTGGAATTATCGTTTGAAGAAAGTCTGAAAATGATTGATGCAGGAGAAATTAAAGATGCAAAAACAATCATGCTTTTACAGCACTTACGAATCAAAGGAATCATGTAGACATCAATGATGATTGATAAATGATGAGTAAAATATTATTCATAACTTCTAATTTATAATTAAATAAAAATGCTTCAAGATCATATTACAGTTCAGAACCGTTATAAAGACTTTATCAGGAAAATCAGCGAAACGGAAGTAGTGTTTGCATTAAAAGATGATAAAGGATATGCAACCTCCTACTCTAACGAGGCAGAATACGAAGATGGTGAAGAAGTACAGATTATCTGTTTCTGGTCTGATGCTGCAAGAGCAAAATCATGCATAGAAAACGAATGGAATCAGTATGAACCTTCTCCTGTTCCTCTTAATGAATTTGTAGAAAACTGGTGCCTGGGTATGAATAGTGACGGATTATTAGTGGGAACTAATTTTGACAGCAATCTGTTGGGTTATGAAGCTGAACCTTTGGAAATTATCCTTGACATTATTGAAGAACTTAAAGCTTCAGAAAAATCATTGGAACTGAGAAAGTTTAAAGACATGGAAGATCTGGAAAAACAGATCAGAGAAGTATGGGAAGAGTAATCGTTGATATAAAATGAAGGTTTTGGGAAAAAAGATCATTAAAATAACCGCTTTATTTTTAGTTCTTCTTTTCAGTATTTTAATGCTGAAAACTATTTCCCAGTACACTTCTCTTGAAAAAAATATCGGGTTTCTTGCCTTTAAGCAAAAGGTTGTAAATAATCCGTACTGGATGGCTTTTTTCTATATTCATATCTTTTCCATAACGCTTTGTCTTCTGGCCGGTCTTACGCAGTTTTCAAGTCGGTTTTTGGATGAAAACAGAGATCTTCATAAGATTATTGGGAAAATATATGTTTACAATATTCTGATCATTAATGTTCCGGCATGTTTTGTACTTGGACTTTTTTCCAATGGAGGAATAATCGGAATTACAGGATTTCTGATACAGGATGTGCTCTGGGCATATTTCACCATTGCTGCCGTACTTTTTATCAAAAAGGGGAATATCAGTAAGCATAGAACGTATATGGTTTTAAGCTATGCCGTAACCACCACAGCTATTACTTTCAGAATCGTTAAGAATCTGTTTTATAATGAAACCCGCCATGATTACGAGCTTTTTTATGGATTGAATGTCTGGGCAGCCCTTTTTATCAACCTTTTGATGGCTTACTTAATTCTCAGAAAAGATTTACTGCTACCTGGAAAAATCAACATTGGAAAAGAAAATATACAAGCTAAGAAAAGAAATCAGAAAAAATGAGGCGATAAATATTAAGGTATTAAAAAGTACCGCATATTTATTATTCCTGGTCCATTTACCAAAAAAGCGCATAATCAGATAAGAAATACCTCCAAAAAGAGCGATAATAAAAAGAAGGAAAAAATAATATATCATGGTTTCGTGTTAATTCATGTAAATCTATCATTTTAAATCTAAAAAAACAATCCATAACGGGATCACAGCTTTATAAACAGCCTTAATTCTGATGAAAATTGTTGTTAATCATTAATTTATGAAAATAAAGAACCTTGACCACCTTGTCTTAACAGTGGCAGATATTGATAAAACTATAGAATTTTATACGCATGTTATGGGATTTGAAGTGGTTGTTTTTGGGAATGACAGAAAAGCACTCATCTTTGGAAATCAAAAAATTAATCTGCATCAGAAAGGTCATGAATTTGAGCCTAAAGCAGAGCTGCCAACCTGTGGTTCTGCTGATCTTTGCTTTATTGCAGAGACCGATATTCATGAGGTGATGGAAGAGCTAAAGCAGAAAAATGTAAACATCATTGAAGGGATTGTAGACAGAACCGGAGCTGCAGGCAAAATCAAATCGGTTTATTTCCGTGATCCGGATCAGAATCTTATTGAAGTAAGCAATTATTATTAATAAAAACACCTCTATATCAGCTTTTTACTATTCAATTTTCAGGATTTAACGGATTAAGATTTTTAAAATATAAAGGCAGCAGTATAAAATCCATATAAAATTTGCAAAAACCATTGAGAAAATCTATTTAATCCTTTATATTTTGAATTTAAAGCCTTAATTTTGCATAGAAATTCAGAAAATTCGGATTCTTTCAACAATTTATGTGCATGAAAAAAATGATGATTGGGCTTGCTTTGGCCTTATCCATTACAATCTGGGGGCAAAAAACTCCTGCAAAAGCAAATAACCTGACTCCTTACAGCTATCAGACTTTTAATTGTGACAATAAGGGGTATTTTGATTCGGCTAAATATAAAAAAGAAGAAATAGACGGAATTAATAAACTTTTGTATCAGTTCAATGGCGTTGTATTTGACACCCAGCCTGTTTTTAAAATTGCCCAGCTTGAAGAAATCCGTAAAAACAGAGAAACTTATCTACAGGAGCTTGAAAAGCAGTATGAAGAAAAGAAAAAGGAATTATACAGCCTTAAAGTAATTGATCTTCCCAAATGGAAAAAATTAATGGAAGAAACCATTGATTCTTTTGAGAATGAATACCAGCTTAATAAAGAAGAAATCCTTGCTTATTCTGATCCTTCTACGCTAAGAAACAGTAAATATTACACTACCTGCAGAGAACAGATTGATGCAATATCCTCTCCCGACAGAGAAAAAATGTTTGCTGCATGGAGAAACTATACGGAGCTTAAAAGCAGAAATAATGCAGATCCAAAAGGAGTAATGGCAAGATTTGATGCCAAAATGAATGATCCCCAAAAAGAAGATTATGCATTAATTGATATGATTGGTCTTGGTTTTCACAACTGTGCCAACAGCAGTTTCAGACAGAAACGTAATGATGAAGATACCTCTTACAAAGATTTTGATAAGATCTTTACAAAACTGAAGAGAACTTGTGATGAACCCTAGGATGATTAAAAAATTGAAAGATTTAATTATTGAAAAATACAATAGCAGCACTCGAATTGAGTGCTGTTTTTTTTATTTTAGATTGAATAAAACTTATATTAGATGCTTAATTAGCTTATAAAACCAAATTGGTCATTAAAGTCAAAAAAAGATATAAAAAACTCCATTTTATATTTTTATTCAGAATTAACATTAACAAACTTAAATACAATGTCTCCAGAAGAATTTGTAAAAAACTTTTATGTAGAGAAACAAAATATTCTCCATTCCTGTTTTAATAGTCAATCCGAATATAAAAGTATAACTTCAATAAAAATTGAAGAATTAAATTTGGATGAAATTCAAACTGAAAAATTGAAGAAAATAGTTTCAGGTCTTCTGACAGACACATTTTATACAATTCTCCTTGGCTTAGATGGCTATGCAAGTATTGGTACTATACAAGAATCTTTCAAAATTTATGATGAAGAGAACAATTTAATATCGGATGATGGAGATTTAGAAGGCTATGCTTATGAATATTTTCACCGAGAATAGATACATCTTATTTGAAGATTCAAATCCTCTATTTCTTTTACTATCAATTCCATGCAAGGAAGAATCAAAACTAAAACAAATTAAAAATGAATAAGTTATGATTTTGTGGATTTAATTTCTTAATTTTGCACCCCGAAAATAAGGATTAGAGATATGAAAAAAATTGGTGAGCACAGAACACTTCTTGGAGTAGATAAAAATGTTACTTTAAAAGAATTAAAGACGATTTACAGAAATGTGATGAAAGATACGCATCCTGATAAATTTATTAATGATGAAGCCGGAAAACTGGAAGCTGAAGAAAAAAGTAAATCTGTAATTGAAGCCTATCACTTTTTGGTAAGTATTAATTCTGAAACACAGGAAAAGTACAAAGAAGAATATACTGAAACCATTACAAAATCTAATATTCAGGATTTTTATCTTGAAAAATCAATTTTAACGGTTCAGCACCTGAACGGAAATATGTATGAGTATATGGGAGTTCCTAAAAACACTTACATTAAAATGATCAACGCTGATTCACCAAGCCGTTTTGCAAGAAGACACATCTACGGAAACTTCGTGTACAGAAAGTCCGGAGAAGCGATGGCAGATTAATTTTTTACATTACAATATATAAGAGCTTTCAGTTTTTGCTGGAAGCTTTTTTGTTGCCAAAAAACGGAATGTTATGTTTTGGCTAAAGCCAATATTGGCTGTTATAAATTTAAGCGGGCTAAAGCAAGCCCCTATTGAATGAGTCAAAAGTTAACAGTTTACGTTTGTCATTCTGAACGAAATGAAATGTAGTGAAGAATCTCATGGGTTTATTACAACTGAGATTCTTCCTTCGTCAGAATGACACAAGCCGATAATTCAACTTAAAAACAACTTATTTTCTCTTAACAAATATCATTCGGCATTTATCAATAGAAATGGGCTTTAGTCCATTTACAATAACAAATAGTATCCAACGGCTTTAACCAAAATCCATATAACCAATTTTAAATCATCAAATATCAACAAAAAAGCGCCTCAGAAAATCTGAGGCGCTTTCGGTTAATTAAAGGTTTAATTTTATTTATCTACATGTTTCGAAGTAAATCCATCTTCACTTAGCTCTCTATGTACATATTCAGCTTTCATTTCAGCTTCATAATCCACTTTTTCATGTTTACCCATTCTTCTTAAGATAGAGTCAAATATTGAATAAACTACCGGTACAATAATTAGGGTCAGGAATAATGACGATGTCAAACCACCGATAATTACCCAGGCTAATCCATTGTTCATTTCTGCTCCGGCACCTTTTGCAATTGCAATCGGGATCATACCGAAGATCATCGCGATAGTAGTCATCAAGATCGGACGAAGACGTGCGTGGTTTGCCTGAATTAAAGCATCATGCGTACTTGCACCAGCCGCTTTCCTCATATTCGCAAAGTCGACAATCATAATTGCGTTCTTCGCTACCAAACCAATCAACATGATCATCCCCAGCATCGTAAATATGTTCAATGAATTTCCTGTGATGGCAAGAATAACCATTACCCCGATCAATGCCAGAGGAATAGAAAATAATACCACGAAAGGATATACAAATGAGTCATATAATGAAACCATTACCAGATAAACCAATACAATAGCAGCCATTAATGCAATTCCTAAAGTACCGAAACCTTCAGTCTGGTTTTCCATATCACCACTCCAGATGTAGCTTACTCCGGCCGGTTTGGTCTTTTCGTTATCCATAAATTTAGCAGCCCATTCATTGGCAACATCCCCTACAGGACGACCTACTACTTTAGATTTTACCTTTACAGAAGGTGCTTTATCTCTACGCTCCAACAAACTTGGTCCTGAACCCATTTTTACTTCTGCAAACTGGCTCAGTCTTACCTGTTCTCCTTTAGGATTGGTAAACATAAGATTTCTTACATCTTCAATAGACTTTCTGTTTGCATCACCAAAACGGATATTAATATCATATTCATATTCTCCGGCTCTGAATTTCCCATCTGTATTTCCGTTAAATGCAGTTTGCATTGTTTGTCCTACACTAGAAAGATTTAAGCCTAAAGAAGCCATTTTATCTCTGTCAATATTCACCTGTACTTCAGGACTTCCAGAGTCAGTTGATAATTCTGCATCTACAGCACCAGGAACTTTTTTAAGCAACTCAAGAATTCTGTTTGCTTCTTTATTGGCTGTTTCGTTATCCTGAGCTGTCACTACCATTTCAATTGGTGCATTGTCTGCTCCCATTAATCCAATTGGTGCTGTTTTAAATTCAACTCCAGTGAATTTTTCTTCTAAAGCCCTCTTGATTCTTGCGGACTTGATATCTGTGCTCTCATTACGTTCAGATTTATCTACCAAAATCACCTGAATCTCTGACTGATACAATGTAGCCTGTGCTCCACCAAAACCTGATGACTGCTGACCAACTGTTGTGATCATATCTACAACATCTTTGTCTTCTCTCAGATATTTTTCAACAGCAAGAGTAATCTGGTTGGTTTTTTCTACAGATGCATCTTTTGGTAACTCCATCTGAACTAGGAACTGTCCTCTATCCATTTTAGGGAAGAATTCACCTCCAATAAATCCAAATGCAACCAACATAAATGAAGAGATCAAAATGATAAATGTTACAATAACCGTCATTACTCTTCTTAATGTCGTTTTCAAGCACCATTCTAAAATTCCTGTGATCCAGTGTGTGAATTTTTCCAGTTGCTTTTCGAACCAAAGAATAAATTTCTCAAAAGGATTTTTACCTGAAAGGTGTACCAATTTACCATATCTTGAAGATAGCCAAGGAATAATAGTAAATGAGGCCAATAATGAAAGCATTGTCGCAATAACTACGGTAACGCAGAACTGTGCCAGGATATCAGCAACCAATCCCGAGCTCATTGCAATCGGTAAGAATACCACCACAATTACCAATGTAATCGCCGTTACGGTAAATCCAATTTCCGATGCACCATCATATGCCGCACGAATTCTGCTTTTCCCCATCTCCATGTGACGATAAACGTTCTCCAAAACTACAATTGCATCATCCACAAGAATACCAACAACTAATGAAAGTCCAAGTAAACTCATCAGGTTTAAGGTATATCCCATAAGATACATTCCAATCACCGTTGCAATCAATGACATCGGAATAGAAACCATAACGATAAATGCGTTTCTGATGTTATGAAGGAAGAGTAACATTACTACTGCTACCAGGATAATCGCTAAGAATAAATCGAAAATTACATGGTCTGCAGCTTCAAGCGTAAAGTCTGTTGTATCATCTACAATATTTATTTTAATCCCCTGAGTTTTGTAATTATTCTGAACATCAGCGATTGTTTTCTTAACTAAATCTGAAACGGAAACCGCATTGGCATCAGATTGTTTTTTAACCTGAAGTAAAATCGTTGAATTCTGGTTATATCTTGCCACTTTCTCCACATCTTTCTGTGTATCAAAAACGGTTGCAATATCAGATAAACGCACCTGAGCTCCATCTTTATTGGAAACTACAAGATTATTCATTTCAGCAACATTTTTATACTTTCCAGAAAGTCTGATCGTAGATCTGGAAGTTCTCGTTTTCAAAGCTCCCGTTGGGAAATCCAAGTTTGAAGAAAGAATTGCCTGCTGTACATCTGCAATGGCAAGACCGTATCCCTGCATTTTCTTTTCATCTAAACTTACCTGAATTTCTCTTTCCTGCCCACCTACAAGGTCTACCTGGGCAACACCATTTACACGGGAAAAAATAGGTTCAATTTTTTTATCTAAAAGATCATAAAGATCTTTATTATTCAGTTTATCACTGGCAATACTCAAAGTCATGATCGGAAGATCATCCAATGAGAACTTTTGCAAAGAAGGAGGATCTGCATCATCGGGAAGATCTGCTAAAATAGCATTTACTTTTCTCTGTGCATCATTCAAAGCATAGTTCACATCGGCACCGGTATTCAGCTGCACCATAATAACCGATAAACTTTCGTAAGATGAAGATTCTACTTTTTTCACGTTTTCCAAAGAACCAACAGCATCTTCAATTTTTCGGGTTACCGAAGTTTCCACCTCAGCAGGCGAAGCTCCCGGATATACCGTAGAAATGGTTACCATATTGGTTTCAAACTTTGGAATCAACTCATACCCCATCATGGAGTAACTTAATAAGCCACCCAGCGTAAGTATCGTAAATAATACGATAACCAGCGATGGCCTTTTAATGGATATTTCTGCTAACTTCATCTTCTGCTTACTTTACGATATTGATTTTCGAACCGTTATCAAGATTAATCTGCCCGCTGGTAATTACCTGTTCGCCACCATTCAGTCCGCTTAAGATCTGAACTTTGTCACCGTATACTTTACCAGTCTGAACTTTAATTAATTTAGCAGTACCATTATTTACAATAAATAACTGTCCTGAACTTACTCCATTTACAAAAGCTTCTGCAGGAACAGTCAGCATATTTTGGGTTTCAGCACCGTGATTTGTTTTAAATGTAGCAGTGGCATACATCCCTGCTTTTAAGTTTCCTTTATTCTGAACTTCAATTTCAACCGGGAAATTTAAAGTAGCATCACTTTTAGGAGCAATGAATGTAATTCTACCGCTGAAAGAGTCTTCCGGTAAAACATTAACATTAATTGAAACTTCCTGACCGAGCGCGATTCTGCCAACCTGGCTTTCGTCTACCAATACAGAAAGTTTAAGACTGTTGATATTAACAATTTCAAACATGGAAGTCCCTACAGAAACCACTGTTCCCGGCTCAACCATTTTCTTATTGATGGTACCACTGATACCTGCACGAATGCTGGTGTCATTCACTCTTACTCCCTGAGCTTTCACAGCGGCCTGTGCATTTTTCAGCTGAAGTCTTGAGTTATCAACCTGCTGTTTTGTAACACCTCCTGTTTTAAAAGCATTTTCGTAACGCTGATTATCGATAATCGCATTTTGCAAATTATTCTGAGCCTGTGTAACATCCACTTCGATGGCATCTCTCTTGATCGTTGCCAGCACCTGTCCTGCACTCACTCTTGAACCTTCTTTTACCAAAACGCTTACAATACGTCCTGAGATTTCAGAAGACTGGTTCATTTCCTGCTTAGGAATGAAAGTCCCGTTGGCAGAGTAATCTGTATCAATATTTTCTCTTGTAACAGTTACAATATTAACGTTGATTTTATCTACCTGCTTGGCAACTTCTTTTACTTCCTGTGTCTGCTTTTCTTTGTTCCCGGCAATCTTGTAAGCGGCTAAACCTATCAGTACTGCTGCTACGATGATATATATTAAAGTTTTTTTCATTTTAGTTTATTATAAGTTTTGTAGTGTGTTTAGTTCACCCTTAGCTTTTATCAGCTTGATCTCGGCCTGTTTGTAATCCAGTAATGCATTAGAATAGTTCTGTTTCGCCTGTGTCAATGCATTTTCAGAATCCAGCACCTCAGTAAGGGTTGCTAACCCGTATTGATAATTTGACTGGGTATTTTTCTGAACCCTTTCTGCCAATCCTACATTATCTTTCATGCTTTCGATATTAATCAATGCATTTTCCATGTTGGTGACTGCATTTTTATAATCTAAACTTAAGCTCAACTGAGTGTTTTCAATGTCAACATCAAGATCCTGAATATCAATTTCTGCCTGATTGATCTTTGCTTTTGTAGCTCCTCCTGTGAAAATAGGAATATTTACATTCAAACCAATTGCTGAATAATCACTCCAAAGAACCCCTTTACTAAGACCGTTTGTTAACGGGAATTTTGCTCCGTTTGCTCCCCATCCGTAGTTCGCAGTAAGATTTACTGATGGATAAAGATAAGCTTCGGTTGCTTTTTTATTGAAAACCAAAAGTTCCCTGTTTTTATTCAAAACTTTGATCTCTGTACGGTCATTAAGATTGACATTGCTCGCAATCAGCTCAGGTTTTGGTTGAATTTCTTTTTCTTCAAGCTCGATGTCTGTAGAAATCGGGATTCCCATATAAAACTTCAGAGCATTTTTTGAAAGTTCAACAGAGTTGATTAGAGTCTGCTTATTGGAACCAATATTCGTAAGCTGAACATTTGTCCTGTCTAAATCGATGGACTTTGCCAAACCATTATCAACAAGGCTTTTAATAACATTTCTTACTTTTTCAGTATTGGCATAGCTGGCTGTTACCGTTTTAAGATTTTCCTCCTGTACAAACACCTGATAATAAGCGGTTGCTACATTTTCAATAATCTGTTCATTGGTTAACTGAGCATTCAGTACATAAAACTCTCTTGTAGATTTTGCCGCTTTAAGTCCTGTAAATACTCTTTGGTCAAAAATCGCCTGCTGAAGTTGTACAGAAGCTGTTGAACCCCAAGGCTGGCCAAACTGAGCCCTGATTTTTTCTCCTCCAAATTCCAGCAAAGATTCCTGAATAATCGGATTATAGGTTAAACCCGCCGTAGCAGTGACCTGTGGCAAAGCACCGGCTCTGGCTTCATCAATCTTATATTCGGCTTTTTTGACCTGTAAAGCAGCTTTTTTAGCTTCTGCCTTATTTTGAAGTGCCTGTTTTATAGCTTCCTGCAGGGAAACCTGCTGCTGGGCAGACATCAATGTTGAGCCGAAAATCATAAATGCTGAAGCTATCCCAATTTTTAGCTTTGTAGCAGTTATACGTTTTCTATTCATAATTTTATACTTCGTTTATTTTTTATTTAATTTTCAGTCATTATTTACTTCTAATTGACGAATCATTTTCAGAAATACTTTAGTTTTTTTTAGTTTTTGAACAACATATTGATAATAATCTCTTTTCGTTCAGAAATAATCTTATCATATTCTTCATCATTAATTAATAAATTCTCCATAAACAATGGTCTTATGGCGCTTGGAAATACTAATAGAGCAACCATATTAAGAATAAACTGAACAGGTGCCATTTTCTCAATATTTCCCAATTCCATTTCTTTTTCGATATCCTTGTACATATCATTCAGGATATCTTCTTCAATTTCTCTTTGATGGCAGGTTCCTTTATTAATCTGTGATACGATATACGTTTCCAGATACGGATACTGAAGACTGGTAGAAAGGCTGCTTTCTATGAATTGGCTGATCTTTTCTTTAAAAGGCAGATCAGAATTCTGAATGATCTTCGATTTTTCCTGTTCTACTCTTTGCGCTTCATCAAAGATGATCTGGATCAGCTTATCCCTTGAACGGAAATAGTAATTAATAAGGGTTCTGTTCACTCCAGCTTCATCTGCAATCTCCTGCGTAGTAGCATCAAATTTTCCTTTCACAAAGAACAAATTCTTCGCTGTCTCCTTGATCAATTCCTGTGTTTGGTCTTTTTTTGCTTGATTTGACATTTTTGTTAAACAAATTTGTGCAAATTTATAGTAAAATTTATTTTTGACAAAATTGTTAAACAAAAAAATTAAACAAAAATGTCATGACATCCATCATGTTTCTTGATTGAAGTTTGCAATTATTTATCATTTAACAAGAGGCCTATTTTTATATCTTTGCCGCAAAAATTAATAACCGATGAAGAAAATCCTTTCGCTGTTCATGGTTTTGAACGCGGTACTTCTATTTTCACAAAATCTGCTTTGGCATTTTCAGACGACAAGTCCTATCATAGAATCTCAGCATAATATTGCTTTTAGCGGTACAGACTCACAAGGAAATATTTATGTTGGAGGGAAATATGGTCATTATGCATTTCCCAGCATCAATAGTATCACATTCGATAATATTACCAAAACTACCAGTGTGGATGAGGATTCAAGGGCTGTTATTGCAAAGTTCGACAAAAACAAAAATGTAATATGGGTAAAAGAAATCAGGTCAAAATATTCTTCATCAATTACTTCCTTAGTAGTAGATAAACAAGACAATCTGGTATTTACAGGATATACAGATGGGCATGATTTAAAATTAAACCCTAACTCAGAAACTATTTTTAATACAGGAATTAACTCTGGTAGTGCATTTATGGCAAAACTGGATGTTAATGGAAATTTTGTCTTTGGAAATATTTATAATTATGTGTATAACATGACCTGTACTATTGATTCTAATAACAATATAATCTCGACAGGAAATTATGCTAATTATCCACCTTTATTTATTACTGATCTGAATCCGGATCCTAATGTTGTATTTAATTTACCTGCTCCAAACGGTTTATTTGTTATGAAGAATACTCCTGCCGGAGCTTTTTCATGGGCCCGTCCAATTCATGCTCATAATACCCCGACAATTCATACCGTAAAGACAGACCAAAACAATAGTATCGTTATTCTTGGCCACTTTGAAGCAGGTTTGAAAATCGATAATAATAATTTCCCTTCCAATAATAGTAGTTACAATCAGGCCTTTTTAGCAAAATTCAATACGAATGGAAACTTCACCTGGTATCAGCCATTGACCTATTCAAGTATATATCTTGGAACAGCGAACTCAAAGATTGAAATTGACAATGCCGGTAATATTTATACCGCCAGCACTTATAATCAGCCGCAAAATATTGTCTTTCCAAACACAACAATCAATGCTCCTGTGGAGGGGCGTACAATGATCTATAAAATAAACTCGAATGGTCATTTGGTATGGAATTCTCTCATCAAAGGAGATGGCAGCTATGACTTTCTCTCTATTAAAATGAATGCTGACAATACGCTAAATTTTTTTGTGCGTTATACGGATAATATGATTAAGGTTGTCAATGGAAATAACAATACTGAGGAGATTGTAAAAAGAATGGATATAGGCCTTAATTATAGCTATTTGACCAACGATGCTCAAACCTATTATTTAAAATTCAGAAATGACGGCAAATTAATATTCAACAAAAGTGATTTCTCTTCTTATACTTTTGACCAAAACATAGATTATGAAGGGAATATTATTCTTACCGGAAATTACGATGGATATCAGGACTTCAATCCTGATCAGGATATTAAAGAAATAAAATATACCAATAGCGATGTAAACTCTTTTGTTCAAAAATTTGGAAAATGCTATAATGGAACTCCCGATGGAGACAAGATACAGACGTTTTGTTCATTAATAAATCCAACAATACATGATTTACATCCTAATACATCCTACACTACCTGGTATGATTCTTTAACTTCTACTACTCCTTTAAGCAGCACTACTCCGCTACAGCATAATACTATTTATTATGCTTCTGTTCAGGACGAGTCCTGCCCTTATAATAATAAAAGATTGGCGGTAAAAGTGATCATCAAAAATTCTCCACCCACATTAACTGTAAATGACTTTTATTTTTGCAGTAATGTGAATCAAATGACTTTATCCCAACTGAACATTAATAATAACCAAAATATCAGGTTTTATAATGCTGCCGGCAACCTGATGAACAGTAGTGCGTATATTATTGAAGGTGCTCAGTATTATGTTACTCAATACAGTGCGGAATGTGAGAGTGATAAAGCTCCTTTTAAAGTATTTTCAATACAAGGTGTTACCCCTACAGGAAACACCCAACAAACCTTCTGTGCTACCAGCAACCCAAAGATTTCTGATATTCAGGTTACAGGACAGAATATAAAATGGTATGATGCAGCAGGAAATATTTTACCTGCAACAACTGCTCTTGCCAATGGGCAAACCTATTATGCTACTCAAACCATTAATGGATGTGAGAGTAATAAAATAGCTATTCAGGTGACCGTAAATACTACACCTAAACCTACAGCCAATGCCAATCAGGATTTCTGTGCGTCTGCCAATCCTACATTAGAAAAAATTGTTGTAACAGGTACATCGCTTACGTTTTATAATGCTGCAGGAAATGTTATCCCAATGACAACTCCGCTTGTAAACGGACAAACATATTTTGTAACCCAGACATTAAACAACTGTGAATCTGAAAAACTGGCAATTACTGTAACGCTGTCCACAGATAATGTACCAGCAAAGGATATTACACAGGTACAATGTAATACAACTACGGCAAACTCAATGGTTGTGAATCTTCACTCTTATGAAGCCAGCATTATTAATAATCCAGGAAATTATATCTTCACGTATACTGATACTGCAGGAAATCCTATTTCCAATCCCTCGGGTTATGTTTTAAATGTGGGAACAACGCTTATCCATGTAAGAGTTGCAACTCCAGATGGGTGTTTTAAAGTGGTAAGATTAAACCTTACACTGAATCCTAAACCTATTGTTCAGCTTCCTGATACACTTGATTTCTGTGAAGGAAAATCCGTTGTACTGGATGCAGGATCTGGATTTAAGTCTTACGAATGGAATACCGGAGCAACCACCCAAACCATTACAGTAGCCACTCCGGGAACTTATACAGTGAAAGTAACCAACATTTTCGGATGCGAAAGTACAAGTTCTACTCAGGTGAGTTATTCTGTTTTAGCGCATATTGTTTCCGTGAATATTACCAACAATACAGCTACAGTTATTCTTTCTCAGAGCGGGAATTATGAGTTTTCTTTAGACAATTTCACATGGCAGGATTCCAATATATTCACCCACTTACAAATGGGAGAATATATCGTATATGTGAGAACAAAATCCGGATGTACGATCGGAAAGAAAAACTTCTCTATATTCAACATTCCTAATGCTATTAGCCCTAACGGTGATGGAATCAATGATACCTGGAGAATTGCAGGATTGGAAAACTATCCGGGTACTGAAGTCAGCTTATATGACAGAAGAGGTGCTATGGTGTATAAAGAAATTATTAAAAACCGACCTTTCCAATGGGATGGAAGATATGAATCACATGCTGTCTCTACAGGAAATTACTGGTATACCATAAAAGTTTCTGACGGAAGAATCTATAACGGATGGCTTCTGATCAAGAACAGAGAGTAACAAAAAACGAGCAGAAATTTCTGCTCGTTTTTTTATGTTATAATAATTTGATTTTATCCTCTGAGATATCGATGATTTTATCTTTATAAAGTCCTCCGATTGCCTTTTTAAAGTTCTTCTTACTCATCTGAAGCTCATTCTTGATTTCTTCAGGAGAAGACTTATCTGATACATACAGAAGTCCGTAATTTTCCTCCAGCTTGTCCAGAATCTTCTGCTTAAACTCATCAATATTTTCAAAACCTTCCGGTTGTAAAGAAATATCTATCTTCCCGTCTTCACGTATTGTTTTGATGTATCCACTTTCTTCTGACAGCGGATATAGCTTTTTGAAAACATCGGAAACATAGATCAATCCAATATATTGTTTGTTGATAATCACGTTCCAACCCAGCTCACTTTCGTTCATCATAATCAGATCTACTTTGTCTCCTTTTTTGAACGGAAGCTCTTCATACTGTGGATTTCTCTTAAACTTTGTAGTCCCTGTAATCAGTTCCATATCTTCATCTACATACAGATAAACCAGATATCTTTTTCCTTCGATGATTTTGGTTTTCTGCTGCTTGTAAGGGATAAATAAATCTTTAATAATTCCCCAATCCATAAAAGCTCCACTTGGAAGACTTTGTACACAGCTCATCACCGCAAATTCACCTACTTCAGCCAATGGAATTTCAGTAGTAGCTTTCAATTTATCATCATCCTGATAGACAAAAACTTCAACCTCCTCACCTATTTCTTTTTCATCCTGAATAAAGATTTTAGGCAGAAAAGCCTTTTCACCGGATTCATCTACGAGGATCCATCCTGAATTAATTTTTTCTGAAATTGTTAAAGTTTGAGTTTTTCCGAGTTGCATTGATGATAAAATTAGCTGACAAAGGTACGGAAATTTGAAGATGCCATCCTAGTCAATACCGTTATAATTCTTTTGAAGACTTATTTTAGCCTTTCATAAAGACTGTAAAACGCTTACATTTGAATAAAAAAACAATCATGAAAAAGTATTTCATCCTACCTTTTTTCCTTTCGGTTATCTTTTCAAATGCTCAACTGCTGGAGAAAACAGCGGTGAATATTTCATATCGATATACCGGAAGAAATGTTGTGCAGGCCGGATTAGAATACAGATTTGGAGAAAGCTACGAAGGTTCTATTATTGCGGGCCCCTCTTTGCTTTATACCCGTGTTAATGAAACAGATAAATTGATTCCCGAAATGAATATCAATTTTCTCCGTGCCGGATTGTTGATTGGGGTTTCCGCCAACCCCTATTCAGTGGAACCAAGAATAGGGGTTTCACTATTTAATGCTGTATTTCTCAATACCGGATATGCTTTTCCTATTCACAGAGATAAATATTTTAAAGGAATAACCTTTGGAATACAGCTTAATATCGCTCCGAAACATTCTAAGTTTTATGATAACCTGAAAATAATGTAATCAAAAACATAGGTTTTGGCTGAAGCCAATGGAAATCCTATAAAAAATAAAAACGAGCTAAAGCTCGTTCTTATTGAATATTATAAATTAGAAATATAATCCATCAGTTCCCGTTTGCTGCTTTCAAAATCAAAGGCATCATACACCATGAAATATCTTTCTTTATCGGCACAATTTCGGTACATAGACTTCGCCAATGCCAATTTTTTATTATCAAAACTAAGGGCTTTTACCAGATCTCTTATTTGTGCAGAAGTAAACATAGAAGTACGCATCTGCTGATTGATCATGGCTACTTTCCCGTCATCAAACTTTTCATTTCTCATCATCATATCAAAAAACTGGCGGAAAGAATTGTTATCCATAACATTTCCTTGGTTATACCAGTCATCCGATTGATTTCCGTAAGGATTATTCCAGATGTCATTCCAATCATTAAATCCATATTGATTCTGAACAGGGTAAGAATCCAATAAATAGAGACCTTCATTGGTGAAAAAATCAAGTACCACTCTATTGTTATTACGAAGCATCAACGTTGTTCTGTACACCAAGAAACCACTTTCATAAATTGAAATGGGCATTCTCCCTGATGACAAATCAAAGAATCTGTATTTTCCGGAACCATTGGCCATCATCTGATCTCCAACCTCAACGGTAAAAAAGCCCTGCTCAGGAATTCTGAGAAAAACTTCTGCATATCCGTAGTTTCTGTTCCACTGATAATTTGGATTATTATTTCTGTTTCTCTGAGGAATAGTATTATTTCCAGGTCTCATCCCATCAGGGCTTTTGTTTCTTTCATTTAAGATTTTGGGAGATCTCATTTCTGTAGCTGAAGCTTCATTTTTTAATAATTCTCCTGCCTTCCCCGCTTGCTGAGCAAATGAACTCATTCCTGCCAAAAGCATCCCACTGATAAAAATCTTTTTCATACATGAAATTTTCAAAAACCATCTCCATTTTTATGCCAAACCCATATAAAAAAGGCTGTATCAAAAAGAAACAGCCTTTAATTTTTAAATATTTAAATGATTAAATCTTTTAATCAAATATTACATATGAATTGGCCTTTTTGCCGTAGCATCCAACGCAGCTTCTTTAATCGCTTCTGCATAAGTTGGGTGAGCATGAGAACTTCTTGCGATATCTTCAGCGCTTGCACGGAATTCCATAGCAATTACTCCTTCTGCAATAAGGTCAGCAGCTCTTGCTCCTATGATGTGCATTCCTAAAACCTCGTCTGTTTTTTCGTCTGCAATAATCTTAACAAGACCATCGATATCACCGCTTGCACGGCTTCTACCTAATGCTCTCATTGGGAAAGATCCAACTTTGTAAGCTACTCCTTCCTCTTTCAGCTGCTCTTCAGTTTTACCAACTCCTGCAACTTCCGGCCATGTATAAACAACACCAGGAATAAGGTTATAGTTGATGTGAGGTTTTTGTCCAGCTAATGTTTCAGCTACAAAAACACCTTCTTCTTCAGCTTTGTGAGCAAGCATTGCCCCTTTGATAACGTCACCAATAGCATAGATATTCGCAACATTCGTTTGTAGGTGGTCGTTTACTTTTACTCTTCCTCTTTCGTCAAGTTCTACTCCTGCTTTCTCAAGGCCAAGACCATCTGTGTAAGGTTTTCTTCCCACAGAAACTAAACAGTAATCTCCTTCTACTACTACTTCTTCTCCTTTTTTATCTTTAGCCGTGATCTTTACTGTATCTCCGTTTCTTTCAACCGCAGAAACCGCAGTAGAAAGCATAAACTTCATTCCTTGTTTTTTAAGAACTTTAGTCAATTCTTTGCTTAAAGCTCCATCCATTCCAGGGATGATTTTATCCATAAATTCAACAACCGTTACCTGAGCTCCCAATCTTAGGTATACAGAACCTAGTTCAAGACCGATAACTCCACCTCCGATTACTACCAGATGCTTAGGAATTTCTTTAAGGTTTAAAGCTTCCGTAGAAGTAATCACTCTTTCTTTGTCTAAAGAGATGAAAGGCAGTGCAGATGGCTTAGAACCCGTTGCAATGATTGTATATTTAGATTCGATGGTTTCAGAAGAACCGTCGTTTTTCGTCACTTTAATCTGAGTAGCAGATTCGAAGCTTCCTACTCCTTCAAAAACAGTAATCTGGTTTTTGTTCATCAGGTAGCTGATTCCGTCAGTGTTTTGTTTGATCACTTCGTTCTTACGCTCGATCATTCTTGCGATATCTGCCTGAGGCTCGTTGATGATAATTCCGTGACCTGCAAAATTGTGTTTTGCATTTTCGAAATGTTCAGAGCTGTCAAGAAGCGCTTTTGACGGAATACATCCAACGTTAAGACAAGTTCCGCCTAAAGTTGAATATTTTTCAATAATTGCTGTTTTGAAACCTAATTGTGCTGCACGAATAGCAGCCACATAACCACCGGGACCAGAACCTATTACGGTAACATCGAATTGACTCATGTTATTGTATGAATTTGTTTATTATTATCTATCTTAATTCTCACAAATTTACATATAAATTACCAAGCACCAAAGTGAGTTTTATCAATTTTAAAAATGATAATTATATGCTTTAGTTTTATGAAAAATGTTATTTTATGAACTTTATATTTTCTTCATTCCCTTCCTTCAGGTAAATTGCGGTGAAGACCAGGGGTTTTTCAGCTGATGCATTATCAAAATGAAGAATTTTCACGTTTTTAGGTTCGTAAAAAGCATCTCCTGCATGAAGCACCACTTTTTGTTGTCCTTCAATCTGAAAAAAGGCTTCGCCAGAATTTATAATTCCTAAAACGGGACAGGGATGCAAATGTTCGGGAGCTCCTTGTCCTGCAGCCATTGTTATTTCCTGAATTTCTGTAGATTTAACATTCTGATCAAGAGCCGTTTTTAATAATTCTTTTCTGGAGATGGTCTTCTGCTGAGCTGCTAAAACAACAGAGTTCAGCATCAAAATAACAATTATAAATGGCTTCATTGATTAGATATTTAATGTATTGAATCAGTATATAATATTAGATATTCAGTTTTCCTTGTCCAAATGTACCTGTGCTTTCAAAAAAAGAACCACCATATACATACCAGTCAAGGCTTTCCAGATATTCCACTGCATTTTCCGGAGTAATCTGTGAACGCTCTTTTTTCGAAACAATTCCTTTGTACCATCTTGCTGATTTGGAAAAACTTTCATATTCAACAAAATAATGAATCCATATTCTTTGGCACAGCTTGCACTGTTGAATCGTTACTTCTCCATATCTTCCGTCTGTATGATCTATACCTAATTCCGAACTTCTGAATTCAGTATAATTGAAGTCAGGTTTTTCACAGGCACATCCTAATTTTTGGATTTTATTCATTGATATTGATTTAATAAAGCCCCAAATCTAAGAAAATAAACCTCCATAAGGCAAATAATATGATGAGACTACTTCATTAAATCCAGCAAAACTTTCTCATATTTATCCAAAATAATATTCTTAGAAAAACGTGATTTAATCGAGTTTTTTATAGCATCTCTGTTGTAATTGTTCTGCAATACGGTTACAATCTGCTGGGCAAAACCATCATAATTTTCAATATTGGCAATTTCACCATTTATATTGTGCTGGATAATTTCATTAATTCCCCCGGGACAGTTATTGGCTAAAGAATAAGTTCCGCAGGCTCCTGCTTCCAGAAGAACATTCGGAAAACCTTCATATCTTGAAGAAAGAATGAATAGATCAGCATATTTCAAGTACTGATAAGGATTCTCCTGTCTGCCATGGAAGATCACTTTTTTCAGTCCTAAAAGTTCTTTTGTCTGAACCAGAATGTCTTTATCTTTTCCATCTCCCAAAATATGAAGCATAATATTCTGATTTTTCAGTCTCGAAAAAACTTTCAGTAAGTTGTCAAATCCTTTTCTGGAAGATAAATTACCAATGGCAACCACATTTTTATAATTGTATTTGAAGCATTCTGGTTTTAAAGATATTGCCATTTTATCTTCAATGAAATCAAAGTCTACAGGATTATTGATCTTGACAATTTTTTTCTTTTTAATATTAAAATTATCCACCAGATCTTTCATCATATCATCACTCTGAGCAATGATTCTCTGATAATTATTGTAAAAATTATAGAAGAATTTAATCTCTTTGCGGGTTACATGCTGGGTAACCACATTGGTTTCCCTGGCAATGAATTTCGTTCTTGGAAAGAGTTTTATAAATAGAGATAAATAGGCATTTACCTCTCCGAAACCTGAGAAAACAATATCCGGTTTTCTTCTGTAGATTTCTCCTAAAATAGGCCTTAATGAGTGTCTTATTCTTTCGGTATTGATATCGATGATTTCGACATCTTTTTTCAGAAAATTCAAATATCCGCCTTGTTTACGTAACAGCAAAATCTTGGGTTCAAACCGATCTCTGGAAAGATGATTCGCTATAGTAGTAACAATCCTTTCTGCTCCCCCGGTTTCTAAGTCCGGCAGAATAAATATGACAGATATCTTTTTCATCAGTGTAAAGTTAGTAAAAAGTTTGATTAAAAGTCAAATATAGGAAGGGTGAAGATTGTTGTTTTGATGGTAATTAACAGAAATTAACTAAGCTTTAAAATCTGATTTGATTTTACTATTTACTGTAGACGTAACACGCTATAAAAATAAAGTAAGCCTTTCTGAGGAAAAGCTTACTTTATTTAATTAATATTCTAAAAAATATTGATTTTTTTAATTCGCTACGTCACTGATAAATTTAATCCTCAGCATCCTTACTTCTTCATCAGACAATTCATCCCCGAATTCATCCAGTAGTACCTTCATACTGTCACTTTCAGATTCGTTCATAAATTCCATAAAACCGTCTACAATATCTTCATCAAAATTATCTTCAATATAATAGTCGATATTCAGCTTTGTTCCCTGATATACAATCCTTTCCATTTCTTTCAGAAGTTCATCCATAGAAAGGTTCTTGGCTCTTGCTATATCTTCAAGATCAATCTTTTTATCCGTACTCTGGATAATGAAAACTTTGTGGCTGGATTTATTGGCTACCTGTTTCAATACCATATCCTGGGTACGTTCTATATTATTCTCTTCAACGTACGTTTTAATATAGTCTGCGAATTCTTTACCATACTTTTTGGCTTTTCCTTCACCTACTCCATAGATTTTGGTAATTTCATCAACTGTGATGGGATACTGAACCGTCATATCCTCCAAACTCGGATCCATAAATACGGTATAAGGTGGAATTCCGTGTTTTTTGGCCACTTTCTTTCTCAGTTCTTTCAACAGGTTGAAAAGGTTCTGATCCAGGCCTCCACCCGCCTGCTGCTGTACCTGGTCGCTTTCTGCTTTTGCCTGATTAAGATCAAATTCCCTGTCTTCAGCAATCAAAAAGATATTTTTAGATTTACCATTCAGGACATTTTTCCCTTTTTCTGTAATTTTTAAAACCCCATAGGTTTCAATATCCTTCTGTAAAAAATTCTGAACAGTAGCCTGTCTTAGAATCGTTTTCCAGTAGTTATCTTTTTCTTCTTTTCCAAAACCAAAATGAGAACTTTGTTCCAGTTTATAAGATTTCGTCACGGCATTTTCTTTTCCTACGATGACAGAAATCAAATCTTTAGACTTGAATTTTTCTCCAGTGTTACTGATCAGTTCCAGCGATTTTTCCAAGTCTGCAGTGGCATCCTTTAATTTTGGCGGATCGGATGAATTATCACACATCATTGCTCCGTCTCCGTTTACCGGATCAAAACTTTCTCCAAAATAATAGAGTATGTACTGTCTTCTACTCATTGAAGTTTCAGCATAGCCTACCACTTCATTTAAGAGCTGCAGCCCGATTTCTCTTTCAGAGACAGGTTTCTGTGCCAGGAATTTCTCCAGTTTTTCAATATCTTTTGGATCATAGAATGCCAGACAGTGACCTTCACCTCCGTCTCTTCCTGCTCTGCCGGTTTCCTGATAATAGCTTTCCAGTGATTTCGGAAAGTCGTAATGGATGACAAAACGGACATCCGGTTTATCAATTCCCATCCCGAAAGCGATTGTTGCTACGATCACATCCACTTCTTCCATCAGGAATTTATCCTGATTCGCTACTCTAACCTTCTGATCAAGACCTGCGTGGTAAGGAAGTGCATTGATTCCGTTGACCTGCAGAAGCTGGGCAAATTCTTCAACTTTTCTTCGGCTCAGGCAATATACAATTCCTGATTTCCCTTTACGCTGATTGATAAATTTAACGATTTCCTTATCTACATTAATTTTAGGACATACTTCATAGTATAGATTAGGACGGTTGAAACTTTCTTTGAACACCAATGCATTCGTCATTCCTAAAGTTTTCTGGATATCATCCTGAACCTTAGGAGTAGCAGTAGCCGTCAAAGCAATCACCGGTACATTGGCGATTTTGTCTATAATCTGTTTCAGATTCCTGTATTCCGGTCTGAAATCATGTCCCCACTCTGAAATACAGTGAGCCTCGTCGATAGCAAAGAAAGAAATTTTCACTTCTTTCAAAAAATCCAGGTAATCATCTTTAATCAATGATTCAGGAGCTACATACAGAAGTTTGGTTTTGCCGCTTTTGATATCGTCAAAAACCTGCTTGGTCTGCGTTTTGTTTAATGATGAATTCAGTACGTGGGCTACCCCATCTTCCGAAGAAAGGCCGTTCACGGCATCTACCTGATTTTTCATCAACGCTATTAAGGGCGAAACTACTATTGCTGTTCCTTCCGAAATAAGAGCCGGAAGCTGATAACATAATGATTTTCCGCCACCTGTAGGCATTAAAACAAATATATCCTTCCCATTCAATAGGTTATCTATAATTTGTTCCTGCTGGCCCTTAAATGTAGAAAACCCAAAATACTTTTTCAATTCGCCTGATAAATTGGCTTTTTTTGCGCTCATCTAATTTTCTATTGCTAAATTTGCATCTCACCCAAAGTTATAAAAATTCTGCTTAAAATAAAAGCGAACGAATTTATAAAAAATAAAATTTATATTAAATATTCTTTTTAAAATATAACGTTTTTTAGGAACTTTTTTGTATACCTTATCATCATAAAATGGATAGAACCAACATTATATCAATTGCAAAAAGCACTTTAGAAATAGAAATTTCTGAACTCGAAAAATTAAAAAACAGAATTGATGACCAATTTGCCCATGCCGTAGAGATCATTCACTCAGCAAAAGGGAAGCTCATTGTGGTAGGAATAGGGAAATCTGCCCATGTTGGTAATAAAATTGTGGCTACATTAAATTCTACCGGTACTCCTTCTCAGTTTTTACATGCTTCGGAAGCTATTCATGGCGACCTTGGAGTTATTCAGAAGCAGGATGTTGTTTTATGCATCTCGAATTCCGGAAATTCTCCAGAAATTGCCAATCTGGTTCCTTATTTAAAGGATTATTCTTCTGCTCTGATCGGAATGACAGGAAATAAGAAGAGTAAACTCGCTGAGTTTTCTGAGGTTATTTTAGATACTCATGTGGACGTTGAAGCTTGTCCTAATAAATTGGCACCTACCAGTTCTACCACCATTCAGATGGCATTGGGAGATGCTTTGGCTGTGGCATTAATGGAATTGAATGATTTCAAGGCTAATGATTTTGCGAAATTCCATCCGGGAGGAAGCTTAGGAAAAAACCTGACTTCTAAAGTAGAGCAGTTCCTTTCTTCACAAAAGCCTCAGGTCTCTGAAGATGCATCCATAAGAGATGTAATTATCTCAATCAGTGGTTCAAGCCACGGAATCACAGTGGTAACGAATGAAGACCAGATTATTGGTGTTATCACAGATGGAGATCTGAGAAGAATGCTGATGAAAGGAGAAGATATCAGTAAGGTATCCGCTAAAGATATTATGTCTGCCCATCCAAGAACCATTGAAAAAGATGCTTTGGCCAAAGAAGCTATGAAAATTCTGAAAGGAAATAATATCGGCCAGCTTGTTGTAACGGAAAACGGAAAATATTTCGGGATTATAGACCTGCATAAACTGCTGGACGAGGGAATTAATTAGAAGGTAAAAATTCAGAAGTTGGAGGTTAATAAATAAAAGATAATAGGCAGATTAAAAGTAAAATTTAACTAATAACCTGCAGACTCTTACTTCTGTCATTTTTTTCATAAATTTGCGCTTTAAAAATTGTATTCTGTGAGTGATGGTAAAGACATGTCCTTCCTTGGACATATAGGAGAATTAAGAGGGCATCTGATCCGTTCGATTATTGCTATCATAATTGCTGCTTTTGTGGTTGGTTTTAATATCAACTGGATTATGGACCATATCTTTTTTGGGCCCACCAGGAATGATTTCCCAACCTTCAGAGTTGTTAATCATTTTTCCAGAATGATTTTGGGAGAAGACAGTATTCATCTCCCAAAGGACTTCCCTGTTCGTGTACAGAGATTGTATCAGCAGTTCAATGTGATGATGGCTGTTTCTGTTTTTGGAGGAATGGTAGCTGCATTTCCTTATATTGTATGGGAATTATGGCGTTTTATCGGTCCTGCTTTGCATCCAAGAGAGAGAAAGAATTCTATCTATATTATTAATGCGGTATGGATACTTTTCATGACCGGAGTATTATGCGGGTACTTCTTAATCCTTCCGTTTGCGGTTAATTTCGGGGTTATCTTTAAGATTTCAGACATTATTGTTCCGCTTTATGACTTAAGTGATTATACCACTTTATTTTTACAGGTAGTTTTGGGTATGGGTGTTATTTTCTTATTCCCTATTCTTATCTATTTCCTTACGAGCATCGGAATTCTTACGCCTATGTTTATGAAAACGTACCGTCGTCACGCTATTGTTTTGATTATGGTTGTCGCTGCAATTATTACTCCTGCAGACGTTTTAAGTATGCTGATGGCTGCATTCCCGCTGCTTATTTTATACGAGTTCAGTATTATGATGTGTACATTCACTTATAAAAAAGTACAGAAGAGCAACGGAAATCTTCCGGCAGTACAGAAATAAACAGTATTTTTTACTAATAAAAGCTTAAGCGCTACTATTCAATTGAATCGTAGCGCTTTTTTTATTTGAAAAAATTAACATTAATTATATTTATTCTTAATATAATTAAAAATAACGATGAAATTCAACTAAAATTATAAAGTTGTGAGCAATTAACAATGTATCACTAACAAAAGATTTAAAAAAATAAACTATCTTTAAAACTTTAATAACAATCAATAAAAAAATATGAAAAAGAAAATTATTTTCGTCTGTGCATTGGCATTAAGTCTGAGCGGTTTACAGGCACAACGCTGGGAACCGGTCTCGGAGAAGATCACGCCAGTAAGAAAAGAAGTAAAAGTAGAATACGCCTACAAATTTGATCTTTCTGCATTGAGAAATCAACTCAAGAATGCTCCTGAAGCAGGAAAAGGAGGAAACCCGGTAATTGTTTCTCTTCCTACAGCAGACGGAAGAGTTGAAAGATTCTCCGTGTACAGCTCTCCGGTAGTAGAAAAAGCGATGGCGGAAAGGTATGAATTAGGTGCCTATTCAGGTATAGGACTGGATAATCCTCATAAACAAATCAGATTCAGTACTGCTCCGAACGACTTCCAATCTATGGTATTCAATGCCGATACCGGAAAATACGAATTTATAGAACCCATCAACAAAGAAAAGGATGTATATGGAGTCTTTTTCAAATCTAACAAATCTCACGAAGATCCTTTCGAATGCCGAACTTCTGAACCTGAGAAGGTAAAAAAGGAGATGAATAAGCTGCTTAAAACAAAAAATGTTTTGAAAGGGCTAGGCAACTCTAATAAAAGTAATGAGCAAAAATACAGAACCTATAGAATTGCCATCTCCGTAAACGGTGAATATACCCAACTTGCCGGAGGTGTTCCTCAGGCTGCAGCCCGTATTAATGCCACAATGAACCGTGTAAATGGTGTTTTTGAAAAGGATTTTGGAATCCATATGATTGTACAGGATCTTCCACAGCTTATATTTGCAGATCCCACGACGGATCCTTATTCGAATGTAGTAGTAAATCCAAACGGTACATATAGCGCTCCCGGTGCATGGAACCTCCAGCTTCAGCAAACCCTTACCAACACTGCCGGTGTAGGTAACGCTGCCTATGATATTGGACATTTCTTTGGCCACAGAGGCGGCGGCGGAAGTGCAGGAGATGTAGGAAATGTCTGCAGAAATCCTGCAAGTAACAATGATGCTACTTCTAAAGGAGCAGGAATTACTTCACCTTCTACTCCGGACCAGCCTTTTGGAGACAATTATGACATCGATTTCGTAGCTCATGAAATTGGCCACCAGTTCGGTGCAGCACATACCATGTCTATTGCTTTGCATGGCGCTCATATGGAGCCGGGATCCGGATCTACGATTATGGGATATGCCGGAATTACCAACTATAATGTTCAGATGCACTCTGATGCCTATTTTCATACCAAAAATATTGAAGAAGTAGGAGCTTATGTCAATTCTCAAGACTGTGGAACGATTACAGCGGTAGCCAATACCCCTCCTTCAATACAGCCAATGGCTAATAAAATGATCCCTAAAGGAACAGCTTTTGTGTTAACAGCTTCAGCAGCAGATACACAAAATGACCCGATGACTTATACCTGGGAGCAATATGACCTGACTACTTCTGCTTTTGGCCCGGTAAGTGCAACCAGAAATAATGGGGCAAATTTCAGATCTATAATGCCTACAAATTCTCCTACACGTTATTTCCCTAAATTGTCAAATGTTCTTAATGGAACCCTTACCAGTGCTGTAGACTGGGAAACGGTATCCAATATTCCAAGAACAATGAATTTCAAGGTAACGGTAAGAGACAATAATCCGGATGCTGCACAACAGCAGACACAGAGCGGCCTGATGAAAGTAGATATAGGAAATGAAGGCCCTTTCAAAGTAACTTCAACTACAGTTTACAATAATACACCAGGAGCTGTTACCTGGGATGTGGTAAACACGAATAATGCTCCATATAATGTACAAAACGTTAAAATAGATTATACTACAGACAATGGAAGCACATGGACGGTTATTACTCCATCTACAGCAAATGACGGATCCGAACCATTTTCATTCTCTTCTCTGGCAACAGGGGCCAGTGTAAAAATAAGAGTAAGTGCCATTGATAATGTATTCTACGCCGTTGGAAATGCTACTGTTTCTGCATCTGCAAGTGCCTGTACAACATCTGCTCCGGCAGGTATTACGGTAACAGGTATTACAAGAACTTCAGCATCCGTAAACTGGACAGCGTTAGTAGGAGCAACGTATTCTGTGATGTATAGAAAAGTAGGAACAGCTACATGGACTACTGTTCCTGTTTCAACAAATTCTTATAATATTTCAGGACTTACTGAAGCTACTCAATATGAAGTACAGATAGCGAATGTTTGCGGTGCATCCGTTGGAACATATTCAGCATCCACAAACTTTACAACATCTTCATTTGCTAAATGTTCAGTAACAGGAACAAATGCTGCTGATGAGTATATTTCCAATGTTACAGTAACTGGTGCCGGAATGAGCCCTGTTTCAAACAGCAGTAGTAATACTCCTTACACAGACTATACTACAGATCCTTCCAAACTAATTACGCTTATGTCCGGATCTACAGGAAATAATGTAAGTATAACCAAAGGATGGACAGGTGCTCAGTATAATGATGGAGTAACAGCCTGGATAGACTTCAACAGAGACGGAGTATTCTCCTCTTCTGAAGTCATCTACACCAGCGCAGCTAGTACCATATCACCTGTTTCCGGAACATTCTCCGTACCGGCAGATGCTTATACCGGAGGAAACGTAATTATGAGAGTTGTATTAGGATATGAAAGCCAGCCCAACAGTGGCTGCAGCAACCAGCAGTATGGCGAAGTTGAGGATTATCCGGTATTGATTCAGCAACAGCTTTCTACCAGTGAGACCTTGAAAGACAAGAGCGCCATCCAGATCTACCCTAACCCGGCAAGTGATGTATTGAATGTAACTCAGATTTCATCAAAAGCTCAGTTTATCATTACCAATATGGCAGGTCAGAAAGTAATGAATGGCCAGATTAATGATAATAAAATCTCTGTTTCAAAATTAAATACAGGAGCTTATATTATTTCAATTGAAGATAAAGGAACGACTACAAATCTGAAATTTATCAAAAAATAAAACCTCACCCATTTTTTTACAGCCCGGCAATGACCGGGCTTTTTTTATGCCTTTTTAAAATCTTGTATTTAATTTGATTTCCGGCATCGGGCTATTAATTTAATTTTATACTTTTGAAAAGATTTAATAATAAAAGTTTAAATGAAAAAATTGTCATATACACTCTTATTTGCATCAGGACTGGTTTTCGGACAGTTCTTTGAGAAGGGTAAGGTTTTCACCAAACAGGATACATTAAAGGGTTCCAATACCGAATTCAGAAATTTTTGGGATGTCAAAAAATATGATCTTTCCGTAGAGCCTGATTTTGAACAGAAAAGCATTAAAGGAAATAATAAAATCAGTTTTGAGATCATCAAAGATGTTACTAATCCTGTTTTCCAGATTGACCTTCAGCAACCGATGAAAGCTGATAAAATTGAAGGAAGCTTTCCTATTGCCAATTATAAGCAGGATGGAGACTTTATTTTCATTACCACCAATAAAAAATTCAAAAAAGGCGAAAAATACACCATTACTGTCACCTATTCAGGGAATCCTACCATCGCTAAAAAAGCACCCTGGGATGGCGGATGGGTTTTCACTAAAGATGAAAAAGGAAATCCATGGATGACTGCTGCTGACGAGGGAATAGGAGCTTCTATATGGCTTCCTACCAAAGATATCTGGAGCGATGAACCTGATAACGGAATCATTATGAAAATTGTAACGCCTAATGATCTGGTAGGTGTGGGTAACGGCAGACTAACTGATAAAAAAACAACAGGCAGTAAAACTACTTATACCTGGGAGGTTAAGAATCCCATCAATGCCTACTCCATTATCCCGAGTATAGGAAAATATGTGAATTTTAAAGATGTATTTGAGGGTGAAAAAGGAAAACTGGACCTGGATTATTGGGTAATTGACTATAATCTAGACAAGGCAAAAAAACAATTTCAACAGGTAAAACCTATGCTCTCAGCATTTGAATACTGGTTTGGGCCGTACCCGTTTTATGAAGATTCATACAAACTTGTAGAGTCTCCTCATCTTGGGATGGAACATCAGAGTAATGTAGCCTATGGAAACAAATATCAGAACGGCTATCTTGGCAGAGATCTTTCAGGAACAGGAGTGGGCTTAAACTGGGATTTCATTATTATTCATGAAAGCGGCCACGAATGGTTCGCCAATAATATTACCGCAAAAGATCAGGCGGATATGTGGATCCATGAAAGTTTCACCAACTATTCTGAGACTCTTTTCACGGAAAAATATATGGACAAAAAATCTGCTGAAATCTATGTTCAGGGGATCAGGAAAGGGATAGACAACGACGTTCCTATTATTGGCCAGTATGGCGTAAGAAATGAAGGCAGCGGAGATATGTATCCGAAAGGAGCCAACATGATTCATACGATAAGACAGGTAATCAATAATGATGACAAATTCAGACAGATTTTAAGAGGTTTGAATAAAGACTTTTATCATCAGACCGTTACTACTCAGCAGATTGAAAATTATATCTCCTCAAAATCGGGAATTGATTTCTCAACTGTTTTTGATCAGTATCTGAGAACGATAAAAATCCCAACTCTTGAGTATGCTCAAAATGGAGATACTTTAAAGTTCCGTTATACTGATGTGGTAAAAAATCTGAAATTACCCATCATCATCAATGGTGATCAGACCATAAATCCAACAGAAGAATGGCAGACCGTAAAGCTTAAGAAAAGTACTCCGGTGGAGCTAAACCCTAACTATTATATTAATTATTCTAATACTAAATAAATAAAAAAGGCAAATTTGCACACCCGCAGATTTGCCTTTTCGCTTTTTCACAGTAAAAATTTAAGAAAAGTTTAATACTTTCTCCGTAACAAAACGACAAAAAAAGCAACTATTTAACTATTAATGTAAACCTAATGAGAAAAACAGTACTTAGCCTTGGTATTTTTGCTGCTTTTTTAGCAAATGCTCAGTCTATAAAAACAACTATTGACCTTGTCAATGTAAAAGATGATAAAGTAACCGTTACCATGGAATTCCCGAAAATGAAATCCGGGGATATTAAATTTCACTTCCCAAAAACAGTTCCGGGTACTTATTCTGTAGACGACTATGGAAGATTCATCGAAGGAATCAAATTTTACGATAATAAAGGAAAAGAGCTTACTTATACCAAAGTAAATGACAATACGTATTCACTGAAAAACGCTCAGGCACTTTCCAAAATCTCTTATCTTGTGAATGACAGCTTTGATGATGAATTGGATACTTCAAAGCATAAAGCCGTATTTTCACCTTCAGGAACAGATATTGAGGCTGGAAAAGTATATATGATCAATACCCACGGATTTATCGGATATATTGAAAATATGCAGGATGTTCCTTATCAGCTTGTCGTTCAGAAACCTACTGATTTCTACGGAACAACAGCTTTGGTAGATCAGGACAAATCTGAATCTACAGATACTTATACTCTTGCCAATTATGCTAAGGTGACAGATTCTCCGCTGATGTATACAAAGCCTGATTATATTACCTTCAATGCCGGAGGAATGGATCTTGTATTAGGCGTATATTCTCCAACAGGAAAATATAAAGCAGCAGATTTTAAAGATAATCTCGAAAAGATGGTTGTTGCCCAGAAGAAATTCCTTGGGGACATGAATACCAATAAGAAATATGCCATCATGCTTTATCTTTCCGGTGGTGACGGTCCTAAAGTGAAGGGATTCGGAGCATTGGAACACCACGAATCTACAAGTGTAGTGCTTCCGGAGGCAATGCCGAAAGATGCTATTGACAACACCATTACAGATGTGGTTTCCCACGAATTTTTCCATACCGTAAATCCTCTGAAGACGCATTCTGAAGAAATTCACTATTTCGATTATGCAGATCCGAAAATGTCTCAGCACTTATGGATGTACGAAGGCGGAACGGAATATTTTGCCAATCTTTTCCAGATTCAGGAAGGTCTGATCAATAAAGATCAGTTCCTTGAAAGAATGGGAGAGAAAATTGCCAACTCCAAGAGCTATGATGATACCATGCCATTTACGATAATGAGTAAAAATGTATTGGTAGAGCCTTACAAAGATCAATATCGAAACGTTTACGAAAAAGGAGCTCTTCTGGCAATGTGTCTGGATATCGAGCTTAGAAAACTTTCCAACGGAGAAATGGGATATCGTGATATGATCAGAAAACTGTCTCAGAGATTTGGCGAAAACAAACCGTTCAAAGATGATAAACTAATTGACGAACTGGTAACGGTAACCGGATATCCACAGGTAAAAGAATTCTACAACAAATATATTGCAGGAAACCAGCCGACCCCTTATGCACAATACCTGAGCATGGTAGGCGTAGATATTAAAAAACAGGAAAGCCAGCCTCTGTTCTGGTTTATCAAAGATCCGAATCAGACAGGTTTTGATGAAAAGACCAATGCTTTTGCTTTTGATGATCATTCTGCATTGTCTCCATTTGCAAAAAGTATCGGATTTAAAATCACCGACCAGGTACTTGCTCTGGATGGAAGAACGGTAGATATCAAAAAAGTACAGGATTTTATTGGCTATACAAGAACCATCAAAGACGGACAGGAAGTTACGGTAACTATTCTAAGAGATAATGCCGGTAAGAAAGAGAAAATGACATTGAAAGGAAAAGCTATTCTGGATAAAATGACTATGGAAACGCTTACATTCAAGGCGAATCCAACTCCGGAAGAACTAAAATTACAAACACAGTGGCTCACTGGTAAAAAATAAAGAGAAAAGCGGGGAAATTTCCCCGCTTTTTATTTTCATAGTTGGCAAGTTCAAACTTGTCATTCTTTTTTAATCGTTATTCTAAAAGTACTCCCTTTGCCTACCTCAGTCTGGGAAATTTTAATATCTCCGTTGTGGTATTCATGAATGACTCTTCTTGCTAAAGACAACCCTAGTCCCCAACCCCTTTTTTTGGTAGAATAACCGGGATTAAAGGCATTTCTTGCCTGTTGCTTTGTCATGCCACTTCCATTGTCTTTTACCTCAACCAGAATATTTTTGTTTCTTTCAAAAACTGACATGGTAATAGCACCCTCGCCTTTCATGGCATCCACAGCATTCTTCACCAGATTCTCAATCACCCAGCTCATCAGGATTTTATTATGAGGTACCAAAACCGTGTAAGTAGGAAGATTCAACGTAAAGTTAATTTTTCTGGAAATCCTGGTCTTTAAATAGTCATAATTCTCCTGAATCGTTTCATTGAAATTTCTGTCGTTCAGTTCGGGAATAGAACCTATTTTTGAGAATCGTTCTGAAATTGTTCTGAGTCTTTCAATATCTCTTTCTATCTCATGTACGCCTTCTGATTCAGGATTATCCAGCTTCATAATTTCTATCCACCCAATCATGGAAGATAAAGGTGTCCCGATCTGATGAGCCGTTTCTTTAGCCAGACCTGCCCAAAGGTAACCTTCATCTGTCTTTTTAATTGTCCTGAAAAACCAGAAAGAAAAACCGAAATACAACAGAATAAACAGTCCTAAAATATAAGGAGAATACCGGAGATTATTAAGCAGACGCGAGTTGTCGTAGTATACAAACTGATTGTTTCCATCCGGTACTTTGATCTCAATAGGAGCATAATTCTTCTCCATATTCCGGATCAGATCCTGAAGTTCTTCAGGATTCTTTATGGTAGTTTCAGGGATATTCCTGTAGTATCCAAGATCAAGAATAGGGTTTTTGTATTTATCTGTTACAATAAACGGAATGGTATTGTTGATATTAAGGATATCCGGAAGCAGATCCAGAACATCCGTATCAGGCGTTTTTACTTCCTGTTGTATTCTTATGGCTTTGGAAAGAAGGCTGATCCTTTTAATCTCCTCTTTTCTGAGAAAATTAATAAGCGATGTTGAAGCCACTACAATGGCAATCACCAAAGTAGTCATCACCACAAAAATGATCCAGTTATTCAGCCTTGTAAGTATGGATTTTCTCAAAGTTATTTTATTTTAAAACATTCAGAATTTTCTGCAGCTCTGCATTCCCACTTCCCTGATAGTTGTTGATAATAATCGAAAATACATATTTTTTTCCATCTTTTGCCGTGTGATATCCAGCAAAAGATTTGGTATCTCTCATGGTTCCGCTCTTCATCTTCATTCCATTATCCTGAACCGGAAATCCATCGTAATAGGCTTCAAACCAATTTTGTTTTTTCGCATATAAAAGAGCCTGTACCTCTGCTTTGGCCGCCACATAATTCTGTGGTGAAAGCCCGCTTCCGTCAGCAAAATTGATCATATTAGGATTGATTCCTTTTGATTTCCAGAATTCTTTCAGATAAGAAATTCCGCTTTTGAAACTTGGATTTCCTTTTTTCTCTTTTCCTAAAGTTTTAATCAATGTTTCTCCATACAGATTGATGCTTTTTCTTAAAAACCAGTAAACGATTTTATCAAGAGTCGGCGATTGATAAGTCAGGAGAATATTACTTTTCGGAGCTGTCAAAACTGTTTTTCCCTCTATTTCAAGCTGTGAATTCGTTACTGCTTTTCCTGAAAGTTCAATTCCTGATTCTTTCAGCCACTGTTGTACTTCTGCTGCCAGCTGTAAAGGTGGATTAGGTGTAGAACCTGAAACGGTTACTGTTTTTCCTGACGGAAGCATTCCGTTAATCAGTGCTACATCAGAATGAGGTGCTGTAAAGATGAGACTTTGATCTGAGTTTCCTCCTGTTTTCAAATCATTCAGCCATTTCACACCTTCCAGCGGATAAGAAAAGCTCTTAAAATCAGTTCCGTTAATATTGATATCAAACTGGTTTTCTTTCCAGTTTATTCCCCACACTCCTGCTCCATAGTAATTGCCAAGATCATCCCACGGCCATCCGCCCGGAATCGTCTGATGATCAAAATAAGAATCATCAATGACAAGATCACCTGATATTTTCGTTATTCCTGAAGTTTTAATGGCATCTATCAGTTTCTTTTTAAAATTTTCAGGTTTATAGGCATCGTATCTCCAGCTTCCTAATGTAGGATCACCGTTGGAACTGATGAAAAGATTGCCGTTCAATGTTCCTCCGGATATGTTTCCGGAATAGCTTGAAGTGGTTGTAAAAGTATAATTTTTCCCTAAAGTTTCCAATGCTGCACCTGCAGTAAAAATCTTTTGTGTAGAAGCAGTAGAAAGTCCCTTGCTGCCCTGGTATTCGTAGATAAAATTACCATTTTCATCTGAAACATAAAACGATAAACTGGAAGAAACGGCTCCCGAAGAATCCATCAAATCCTTTGTTACTTTATCTAATTTCTGAGCAATATTCTGTGCGGCCACTACCTGTACGGAAAGTGTGAGAACAGCAAGTGTTTTTTTCATTGCATTGTTGTTTGGGTCTAAACAAATAGGGCTCAAAACAGCTCACTCACAGTAATGATGTTCGATGTACTGAGCCTTTTTCGTATCTCTAAATTCTAATCAAATATAGTTAAAATAAAAACTTTTCATACTCCCTGAGATCATCGGAGGTGAAAAGAATTTGATGGTCAGGAGATTTTTCAAACGACTGGTCATATTTAAAATATTTCTCATAATCATCTTCATCTATGAAAATATCCATCTGACATTCTTTTATATAGTTTGATTTTTCGCCGTAATCTTGAATAAAATATCCGGAAGGATTCCAGGATTCATGATGACAACGCAGGCAATTTCTTTGGTGTACAGCTTTATATCCACATATTTCACAATTATTTAAGCTTTGGAACAGCAAGGAAATTTCATTTTGTCTGCCTTTCGGAAAAAGTGAGCGTGGAATCATTTTTAAAAGCAGATAATAATTGGGTTCCTGCCATGAGAAATATTTTCTCTCTTCAAAATCATCATATTCTTTTGTGTAAAGCCATAATTTCTGAAGATCATATTCTACTTCGGCTTTCACAATATTTTTAATATTCAGAACAGTCTTATTATTTCTTCTGACATTCTGTTGGTCATCAATTTCAATAACCGGCTGCTGTTCCAGAAAATGATTCAGGCATAAGGTGGTCTGCCATGAATCGATGGTTCTGATTTTGCCTTCCCCGCCACAGATCTCACAGGTTTTAACAGATAATTCTGAATATTTATCTTTGATTTTTTTAAGTTTATTATTGAGTGTTTCGTCTTCAGAATACGTATAACATCTCAATTCGCCGAACTTTTCCTTACCAAAGACACGGTGTTCCCTATTCCAGCCTGCCATGGCAAATTCATACAGCAAGCCACGGATCAGATCATTCCATCCGGTACTGTTCACTGAAAAATTAGTGAGGTTACGTTCTATGAAAAGAGTAATTTCTTCTGTATCCATTAAAGTTTACTGCCTGCCTCAATTTCGTAAGGTTCTTTATCTTTTTCAAAAATCCTTGTCAGCTCACTTCCTTCTACGGTTATTAAGTCATCCTTTCTTCTGATCCAGTTTCCTTCTCTAAGACCCACCACTTTGATATCGTTTTGGGTAAGAAACTCTTTGATACGGGTTTCTCTGGTTTCTCCGTTATGTTTTAAATCCGGGTTAGGATCCAGATAATGCGGATTGAGATTGAAAGGAACCAATCCCATACAGTCAAAACTTGGCGGATACACAATCGGCATATCATTGGTAGTTTTCATGTTCTGTCCCCCAATATTACTTCCTGCACTACATCCAAGGTAAGCTTTTCCACCTGATACATTTTCTTTCAGGACAGACATCAAACCTTCCTCGTGTAATGTTTTCACCAATAAGAAAGTATTTCCTCCTCCGGTAAAATATCCTTTTGCCTGGTTCAGGGCTTCTGTTTTATTTTCAAACTCATGAAGTCCTTTCACTTTTACATTGATTGTTTCAAAGAAAGAACGTGCTTTTGCGGTATAGTCGTCATGAGAAATTCCGCCTGGTCTTGCGAAAGGAATAAACACAATTTCGTCAATTCCTTTATATAATTGGATTAATTCTTCTCTTAAATATTCCAGATAGTCTCCCCCAAAAAGGGTGGATGTAGAAGCTAATATAATGTTCATCTGATGTAAATTATAGATATTAATAAAAAAATGAATGACAAAGATAGCCTTCAAACATGAACGAATCAAAAATTAAATTAAAAAAAACCTCAATCCCGTTAATATTTTCTAAAAAACCTTAAAGCCTCTAAAATTTTAGATTTTGTGGAATTATTATTGAATTTTAGATTTCGAATTTAAAATATAAGATTATGAAAATGAGTAAAATTAATAGTAGAAACCTTTTTTTAGGGTTAATACTGGCAGGAAGTGTAAGTCTTGTAAACGCACAAACGACTCAGCCTGAAACTTCAGCAGCAACGAGTCAAACTACGAATCCAACAATTGAAGGTCTTAAAAAGCAGATCGCAGCCAATCCCAAGGATACAGAATCATTAGCGAAACTGGCTGGTGCTTATCAGGAAGCTTCAGACTGGCCAAACGCCATTGATACCTGGAAAAAAATATCTGTTTTATTACCGGACTGGGCTCCGTCTTATTACAGCCAGGCTTATGCCTATCAGTCTGCAAAAGATGATGCCAATGCAAAAATTGCTTATGAAAAGTATATTGCAACAGTAAAACCTGAAGAAGTAGAGCAAAATAAGAAAAATCTAGCATACGCCTATTTCTATCTTGCCTTTACAGAACAGCAAACTGATCCTAATAAAGCAAAGGAACACATTGCAAAGTCTATACAGTATGACCCAACCAACGAGGATGCTGTAAAGCTTAGCAAAACATTAAATTCTTAGTAAAGAAAATGCCGGAAAGTTTTTCCGGCATTTTTATTATTTACTCTTTAAATGATAAATTCTTTTCTCTTCAAAATTTCTTTATTCATTCCTTAAAATAAAAGTTCATCATACCACATCTTGATTCCTGACTCTTGATTCTTGATTCTCTTACATCTACTCAATCATCTTTCCGTAAAAATCTGTTTCACCGTGCAAGTGCCGGATGATCTTCTCAATATTCCGCTGGATGCTGGCTTCCGTTTTTAAATTGTTGATATAGCGGATCAGCTCATTTCTTCTTGAAGGAATCAGATTATCAAAATTTTCTGTGGCCAGAGCACTTTCTTTGATTGCTTTTTCTAATTGCGGATGAATGGAAATACTTCTATCTGAATCATCATATTCCAGAGCAACTTCAATAACTTCGCCAATTCTTTTCGGGGAATTCTTCAGCATTGTCAGATTGATATACAGCCTCCACTCACCCAGATATTTCATCAGGTTTTGCTTAAATTCCTTCCCATTTACCGTTCCTTTTACAGCAATAGGACTTTTATTTCTTTTCGACGCAGTAAAAATCTCTTCCAAAATCTCTTCCGGAATAAAAACAAAAGGATTAATGCCTATGATTTCTAATGGAGTTGTGAAACTGTTGTTTTTCATGGATACAAATTTAAATTAGGCTAGAAACTAGAAACTAGAAACTAGAAACTAGAAACTAGAAACTAGAAACTAGAAACTAGAAACAAAAATAACAGTTTGATGAATAGGTATGGAGTTTCTTTTTTATTATTTCAAAAACAATTACTTTCATACACTCCCGCATCCAAACCCTCAAACCCTCTCACTCTCCTACCCACAAACCCGAACCTCGTAACTCAAAATTCATATCTCAGAACCCAATTAATTCCCTATATTTGTATCAATAAATCTATTTATCAAAATGAAATTTTTTATTGACACAGCTAATTTAGAGCAAATCAAAGAAGCCAGAGATCTTGGAATTTTAGATGGAGTAACCACTAACCCATCATTAATGGCTAAAGAAGGTATTCAGGGAGCGGAAGCGATCAGAAACCACTATAAAACGATCTGCGAACTTGTAGACGGAGATATTTCTGCGGAAGTTCTTTCTACAACGTATGAAGAAATGATTAAGGAAGGAGACGAATTGGCTGCTATTCACCCTAATATCGTTGTAAAAATTCCGATGATCAAAGACGGAATCAAAGCTTTAAAATATTTTTCTGACAAAGGAATCAGAACAAACTGTACTTTGATCTTCTCTCCGGGGCAGGCTCTTTTGGCAGCAAAAGCAGGAGCAACTTATGTATCTCCATTCCTGGGAAGATTAGATGATATTTCTACAGACGGTTTGAACCTTATTCAGGAAATCAGATTAATTTTTGATAACTACATGTTCGAAACTGAAATTTTAGCGGCTTCTATCCGTCACTCAATGCACATTATTGATTGTGCTAAAATCGGAGCTGATGTTATTACCTCTCCACTTCCTCCGATCTTGAGCTTATTGAAGCACCCATTAACAGACAGCGGATTGGCTCAGTTTATTGCAGATTCTCAGAAATTAGCATAATCACTGATCCTTATTCAGATATAATAAAACCCGGAAATATTGTTCCGGGTTTTTATTTTTTAATGTATAAACTTATTTCAATAATCTTTGATTCCGGGCACTGGTTAATGCAGCCAACATAAGGCTGAATAGAATGAACATTTTTTTCATGGTTAGTTTGGTATCGTTTTTAATTTTCTGCAGAAATATTTTTTACAATCCTGCAAGGATTTCCTACTGCGACTACATGATCCGGAATATCTTTTGTGACAACACTTCCTGCTCCAATCACCGAGTTACTTCCAATAGAAACTCCCGGGAGAACAACAACATTACCTCCCAGCCATACATTATCCCCCACGTTGATGGGATGAGCATACTCCAGTCCTTCATTCCTTTGTTTTGCATCAAGTGGATGACCTGCTGTATAAAAACTGCAGTTGGGACCGATGAATACGTTATCACCGAACTCTACTTTGGCGCAATCTAAAATAACAAGATTATGATTGGCATAGAAATTCTCTCCAACGGTTATATTGTATCCGTAATCACACCAGAAGTTGGGTTCTATGCAGATATTTTCTTTGATACTGCCGATTATTCTTTTGAGTAGTTGGTATCTGTTTTCTGCATCAGAATTTTTCAATCCGTTATATTCCTGACACAGATCTTTACATCTTATCCGCTCCTGAATTAATTCCTGGTCATAGTTGGCATTGTATAAAAGCCCGGCTGCACATTTTTCCTTTTCTGTCATGAGATATAATGTTGATTATTATTACTTATTGTTCCTTGAAGATAATAAATATATCATAACATAATGAATTGATATTTGTCACTTTTCCCTTGATTTCTTTTCCCAAAATAAAAAACAGGATGACAAAAAATGCCACCCTGCAGATATTAGAAAATATATAATTTTTAATTCACCAGATCCGGTTCTATCGGATTGTTATCCTTTTTAAGAGCTTCTTTGGTATTTTTTTCTATTTCTCTGAATACCTGATTAGGGTCTGAAATTTCTTTTCCATCTCCTGTTCTGACCTTAAAGCTTACCTTCGTACCATCTCCGCTTTTCATCATCATTTCTCTCATATTCTTGGCAGGATCATTTACATAAGCTTTCCATACTTTTCTGAACTGATCTTTTGTTACTTCAAGTTCTTTTCCACCTATTCCCAAAACTCTTACATTATCCGGAAGCTGCATTTCGGTTTCATCAGCCGGAGCACCAATTGTTTTGTTTCCTATCATCGTCATGATATGAGAACCTGTAGCGTCTTCAAGCTTTACGATTAATCCCGGAAGTCCATAGAATACGTAAGGGCCATCCTGAAAAGGAAGATCTGTTGTAAACCATGCAGTCCATTCTCTACCTCCAAAACTGGCAACAGCTTTTTGAGTCTGGTAAGTTCCAATTTTTTGTTTTTCAGGTAATATTTTCCATTCCGGTTTTTGATCTTCTTTTATTTTATACTTATCTGTGGAAACGTTTTTGAAAAGATAGGTTTTAAAATCCGGGTATTGTTTGGTTACCTTATAAGAAACCAGACCGGGTCTTTCTCTTCTGTTCACACTGATATTTCCGCCTCCGGCTTTTAATTGTTTTTCAAGCTCTGCTTTTCCGATAGAATCTGCAACAAATTTATCGCGGCTGTAATAGCTTGATCCATTTTTATCAATATCCAGAAGCATCATTTCCGTCTTTACTTCCTGCTTGTTATTGGAATCCGGAATAAACTTGTATTCATAGAAGAACCTGTTGACCTGAGCACTGGCAAGTACGCCCAAAAGCATAAAAAATAGGATTTTACTTTTCATAGTGTATGATTAAAAGGCTTTGCCTATCCTGAAATTGACAAAGCCTGATGGAACTTTTATTTCTTTGTTTCGATTCTAACTTCTCCCTCCTTAAAGTCTCCTTTTTTCTGGGTATTGACATTCACTCTCGATATATTACTTGTATCTAATGAATTTACATCATCCTTGGAGACTTCTCTCCCGTCAATATAATATTTGTATTTTACGTCGTCATTGCTGTTTATTTTAAACTTTTTGACTCCGTTCATCGCAATATTTCCATTGCCGTCTTTTTTAATGAAGTCTGCATTCATTACAAGAACATCCGGTGAACCATTCGTGACTTTGATAAAAGCACCATCTCTGAAACTGAATGATCTTTTCTCGGCTTCCGCGCGGGCTTTTTCAACGTCTTTTCTGATTCGGTCTGCATCAATCCTGATTCTTTCAGTCTGTACTCTTATTCTATCTCCTTCAGCTCTTGCTCTGTCACTTTCTACACGTGCTTTATCTCCTTCTACTCTGGCCTTAGTTGCTTCTTTCATTGCATTTCTGGCTTCTGCCATTGCTTTGCGTACTTCTTCTTTTTCTTTAGAGCTCAGATCCTTATAGTAAACGGTATTGTTATTTTTAAAATAAACTACTTTGGGTTCTTTGGGCTCTGTAGGCGGCATAGGAGGAACTACTATTTTTCCTATTTTTGCAGCCTCTCTTCCCGCTTTTTTTGCCGCTCTTTTTATTTTTCGAAGCTCTTTTTTATCAAGAGGATCCATATTTTCAAGCGCCTTCATTTGATTCTTCCACTCAACAGAGTTGAAATATTTATCAACTTCAACATTGGCTGTAATCTCTCCTATCTCTGATGCCAGAGTACTTATTTCTTCAATTTTATCACTGAAAGCATCACTTTCAGGCTCCAGACCTTCCAGCTCTTTCTCTTTTTCTTTCAGCTTTTTTTCCAGCCCGGATAATTTTGTATGATCTTCCGGTGATATAGGTTTCAATTCTGCAATTTTTTCCTGACCAGATTTTTCAGGTCTTAGAGTATCTTTCTTGATTTCTGAAACTACTTTTTTCATAGAAAGATTGGTTTCCTCAATTTCTCTGTTCTTTGCATTTACCAGATAAGCAAAAGCTATTGTAAATACAACTGGCAATGCAAGAATTCTTCGCGCATATCCGAACTTGGTTTTAGGTTTTTGTAACATCTTAAGTCTTTTTTTAAGGTTTGAACTTAGAAACGGACTGGCAACAGGCAACTGTGTTCCGGAAAAGTGGCTTGTTAAAAGCATCTGCGCAAATGCTTTGGTGTCCGATTGTTTTACGGCTTTTTTATCAGCCAGGTATTCGTGGATTAGATTAATTTCTTTTTTGATGATATGAAAAAACGGATTGAACCAGAAAACAGAGGTAATAATCTCGATAAAGATCTTATCAAAGGAATGCTTCTGTTCAATATGTACCATCTCGTGCTTTAAAATCTGCTTTCCGATATCAGAATTCAAGTTGATTGTATTCTTCCAGAACAGGTTTTTAAAGTAGGAAAATGGAGCTTCGGTAAGGTCTGTACGGTAAAAGTTGATCCCGTCAAAACTTTCTTTCTGAAATTGGTTTTTAAACTGCTGGATTTTGAAAATCCCATACAACAGCTTTCCTAAAAAATAGAGAGAAACCAGTCCCAGAGTTGAAAAAATAATGTTAAAATAAAGGTTACCATTGTCTATGTTTTTTTCTGTGTTAAAATTCTGAATCTTATTAAGAAGCATGTAAACATCATTATTAACCTCTATCGTAAAATCGTCTACTCTGATGAGTGGCAGTAAGAGTGACATCACAATTGCTGCCAACAGATAAAACCTGTTATAATGATGGAATGTCTTGTCCTTTAAAGACAACTGATAGTACAAAAACGTTACACCTGAACATAAAATAATTTTCCCAAAGTATAAAAGTATTGCTTCCATAGGTATTAATCTTTCTTTTTCAGTTCATCTAATAACATTTCCAAATCTTCTACTGTCATTTCATTTTTTTCTACCAGAAATGAAACGGCACTTTTGTAAGAACCTTTAAAATAATTCTTTACAAGACTTTTCATCGTTTTCCCGGAATACTGTTCTTTTGAAACAAGCGGAAAATACTCATGCTGTCTTCCATGTACACGATAATCTACAAATTCTTTGTCCTTCAATACTTTTAAAATGGTAGAAACGGTATTTGTATGCGGTTTCGGTTCCGGAAAAAGATCAAGAACATCCTTTAGGAAGCCTTTTTCTATTTTCCATAAATACTGCATTACCTGTTCTTCTGCTTTTGTTAGAGTCTGAATTTTCATATCCTGTTCATTTATTAATTAGAATGATATAAAACCTGTCAATTCCATATCACTAATAAATTAGTTATACAAATGTAGAAATAAAATTGACTCAAACAACTATTTTTTTAGTGATAAACTTATTAAAAACGTAATGTATTGAAAATCAAATAAATAAGATTAGTTAAAATTTATTAAATTTTAAATGAATAGGACTATCCACTGTCTACTCTGCAGAAAATCATTTAATAAAATTGCAATTTCATACTGAAAAAACTCAATTAATATCGAAAAGTTAATTGACTTAAAGAATACGTAAGTGAAGCTATCCGATTTTAGAGCAGTCATCCTTGTCAAGGTTTAGAACATTGACAAGGATAAAAAGCCTAGTAAACCCAAATGACTTTATGATCTAAAATAAGATTACAAAGCCTCAAAAAAATTCATAATCACAATTGTCAGATTCAAAGTAAAATTTGTCCGATTGATCAAATTTTCAGAAAAAATATCCCAAAAAGTCCTGAAATTTGAACAAAAAACAAAGAGATATGAACCGTTTTTGGGAAAAAGTAAAAACAAAAAATATTCTGGTTATTGTACTGGTTATTTTTATTGGAATTCAGTTTTACAGACCTGAAATTAAGCAAAAGCCAATAACAGGTGAGATTCATGTTCCCAGTGATGTAAGAGCGATACTGCAGCGTTCATGTTTCGACTGCCATTCCAATCAGACAGAGTTGAAATGGTTTGACCAGGTTGCTCCGGCATACTGGCTCGTAGCAGATCATATCAAAAAAGGAAAAGAAGGTCTGAACTTTTCTGAATGGGATCAACTGGCACCTCCGGCACAAAATGCAAAACTTTGGGAAGCTTTTAATCAGATTAACCTGAAAGCGATGCCTCTTAAAAGCTACAAATTGCTTCATCCGGAAGCCAAGCTTTCTGAAAATGATATCCGTATCCTGAAAAACTATGTGACTTCTCTTGCTCCAAAGCAAAAACCTGATACCGCAAAGGTTTCCGCTTACAACAAACAGCTGCAGCAAATTAATACAATCCATACTGCCGCACCCAAACCATCAGTACCCACTGCATTGAATGGGATCAGCTATATTCCTGATTATAAAAACTGGAAACCCATAAGTTCTACAGAAAGGCTGGATAACGGAACAATGCGTATCATATTCGGAAATGATATCGCTGTAAAGGCAACCAAAGAACATAAGACCAATCCATGGCCAGACGGAACCATATTCGCGAAAGTAGCATGGGAACAGATCATAGACAGTGATGGCAATGTTACTACCGGAGCTTTTAAACAGGTGGAATATATGATTAAGGATTCTAAAAAATTCGCATCAACAAAAGGATGGGGATGGGCAAGATTTTTATCTCCCAAACTTGAACCTTATGGAAAAACAGCCGATTTTGCCAACGAGTGTATCAGCTGCCACCGTCCCATGAAAGACAATGATTTTGTATTCACCTCTCCTATTAACCATTAAGCTATGAAAAATCTGATCGTTTATTTACTACTATGCTTATTTACTGTGAGCTGTGGTTCCAAAAAAGAATACGAACCCGTGAATGAAAATGCGTCCCTTCCTGAAAGTTTTGATTTTAATGCAATGAACTTAAAGGTGGTAACCTCATCAATCAATCATAAAAAACAGACCATGATGACTCTGTATGGTAATGATTCCGCTATTGATGAGTTGAAAGATCATCCGGAAAATGATAACCATAAAGAAAGAATACTGGCTCTTATTACCTGGTCGCAGAAAGAAGATCCCTATTGGTATGGAGCAAAAATCCCCAATCATTTGCTGTCTGTAGAAATTGTTAAAAGTAAGGAGCCTTTTTCAGAAAACTCAGAGATTTTGTATCAAAAATACGAAGGGAAAGAACTTAGGAAAGCCAACGCAGACGGAAGAGACAGAATCCGTACAATACAGAGTATGAAACCTTCCATAATGCCTTAACACAGGTTTTTTAAATCACATATAAAAAAATAATATTCATTAAAACTATTAAAAATGGAAAAATTCACATTCAGTTCAAGCCTGATAACAGGATGTATTTCAACAGCATTACTGCTCTTCACCTCTGTTGCCTGTTCGAAGGATAATCAGGATGAGTCGTCCGATCCTGCCGTTAAAGAAGTTCAATTGAGGAATGATGCAAGTCTTGGCAGTGTTCTTACCGATAAAGAAGGACATACCCTTTATTATTTTGCAAATGATGCTACTGCCACCAATAATTGCACCGGAGGATGTGAACCGGTATGGCCCATCTTCAATATAGATAACCTTTCTTCCGAAAAACTGGGAGCCGGATTAGAGCTTTCTGATTTTACTACGATAACAACAGGTTCAGGGAAAAAACAGGTAACCTACAAAGGAAGACCTCTTTACTATTATGCACCTTTGGTGAACGGAACCAATGTAAAAGAAGAGGCAGGGAAAACCGGAGGCGAAAATATAGGAGGCGTTTGGTTCGTTGCCAAACCTGATTATACCATTATGCTTACTAACGTCCAACTTGTAGGACATGACGGGAAAAACTACACTTCCACTTATACGGAAGGCACAGGAAAAACATTATATTTTACAGATGCTAAAGGAGTAACATTGTACACCTTTAAAAATGACAAACAAAATAAGAACAATTTTACAGCTTCTGATTTCTCAAATAACGGAGTCTGGCCAATTTATGAAACAGATAAAATTGTTGTTCCTTCCGGACTTGATAAAACACTTTTCGGATCTATTACCATATTCGGAAGAAAACAGCTTATGTATAAAGGATGGCCTCTTTACCGTTTTGGTCAGGATAATATGATTATGGGATCTAATAAAGGGGTTTCATTTCCTGTTCCCGGCGGTGTCTGGCCAGTGCCTGTAAAGAATATGGCAGCAGCTATGCCTTAATCTTGTGTTTTTATAAAAATCTCTGTGCTAAATAACGGATGTGCTGCCGTGCCGTTATTTAGCTTTTGTATCTTTGTGACAGCTTAACTGCCTGATTTTTATTTATGATCTATGCAAAATATATAAACACAAACGGAAGAAAGGTATTCAGGATTGATCCGAGAATCATTCTCTTTAGTGCTCTTTTTATGGGGATCCTGGCTTCGGTACCCAAAATACTCCGTATGCATATTACATTGGGAGAGCTGATGATAGATTTCTCCATATCCTTTTTATTCTCGCTGTTTGTATGGTATTTTAATATCTATAGTCTGCCTAAGTTTTCTATTCAGAATATATCAACACGATTTTTCAATAAAAAACTGGTGATCAGCTTATTCATCGGAGTGCTGGTGATGGCCGCAATAGTACTTATTCATCATGTTATATTTCCGAAATATGGATTTAACACCATGGTATTGATGTATGAATTCCGGGGAGTACTGATCAATCTGACCATTTATATGTTTTTGTATCTTTTGTATCAGACTTATAATTCTCAGCAGATTAAATTTGAACTTGAACAGATCCGGACAGATAATCTGAATGCTCAATACGAACTGCTGAAACAGCAGATTAATCCTCATTTTTTATTCAACAGTCTCAATACCTTGAAATCTATGATTGATATAAAAGATGAAAGTTCGGGTGATTTTGTGGTCAGACTGGCAGATTTCTACCGTTTTACTTTAGATAACAGAAAAATGGATCTCATTTCCTTAAAAAAGGAACTTGCCATATTGGATGCCTATGTTTTTCTTCTGACCTCAAGATTTGAAGATGGTATAGAATTTAAAATAGATATTCAGGAAGAGATATTAAACTCCTATATTCCTCCTTTTACGCTGCAGCTGCTGTGTGAAAACTGTATCAAGCATAATATTGTATCACTGGCTTATCCGTTAATCATAAAATTATACAGTGACTCCGAATATATTGTCATTGAAAACAATTTTCAGCCTAAGAATATTCCACAGGAATCTGCAGGAATAGGAATTGAAAATATCAGAGAACGTTATAAGCACTTTGCAGAAAAGGAGGTGACTATACTTCAGAATGATTCTAATTTCACCGTCAAATTACCCATAGTAGATGAAAGTTTTAGTAATAGAAGATGAGATAAAAACTGCGAAGGCACTGGGGCGAATGATCGTCGCTGTACAGCCGGAGGCTACCATAGTACAGTATATTGAAAGCGTTGCTATGGCTGTTGAATATCTTTCTGGCTCTGAACTTCCGGATGTTATATTTATGGATATTCAGCTGGCAGACGGTAATTGTTTTGAAATATTCAGTCAGATCAGGATAAAAGTTCCTGTCATTTTCTGTACCGCTTTTGATGAATATGCTATAGAGGCCTTCAAAAGTAACGGAGTCGATTATATTTTAAAACCCTTTGAGAAAAAAGATATCCAGTCGGCTTTTGAAAAGATCAACAATCTTAAAAATTTCTTTCAGCATTCTCCTTCTCCCGACCGGAAACTGGAAGATATTCTGAATAACCTGACAACGGGAAGAGGAAAAACCAATTTCCTGGTCTTTTCCAACAATAAATACAGTAATATCCATGTCGACAGAATTGCCTGCTTTTACAGCCAATTTGGAAATACAGTACTGGTGACCCTTGATCAGAAAGAATATTCAATTTCTCAGTCGTTGGATGAGATAGGACAACTGGTTTCAGGAACTCAGTTCTTTAGGATTAACAGGCAATATCTGATTAACTTTGCAGCCATTGTTGAAGTGGAACATTATTTCTCACGAAAACTTCTGGTTAGTTTAAAAATTACCACTCCCGAAAAACCTCTTGTCACCAAAGACAAAGCTTCCCGTTTTCTTCAATGGCTTGAAGAACGGTAAAATGATCAAGTAAAAAACAGGAAATATGACATTAAATAAATCTAAGTTTTATAAATTAATATTAAAATCTTTTTAAATGAAAAAAATACTTTTTATCGGAATGGTGCTTATAGGAATCATAAGCCTTTCATCATTTATTACATCAGATGATACTACAGGTCCAAAACCTGCAAAGTCCATTTATGATTTTAAAATTGAGTCCATAGACGGCGGAAAAATTGATTTTTCCGAGTACAAAGGGAAATACATTCTTATTGTAAATACAGCATCCAAATGTGGCTACACTCCTCAATACAAAGGATTGGAACAGCTGTATAAAGATTATGGTGACAAACTGGTTGTGGTAGGCTTTCCTTCTGATAATTTTGCAGATCAGGAATTCCACGACAATGTTGAAATCAAATCTTTCTGTGAAAAGAACTATGGAGTAACTTTTCCGCTTACCACTTCTGTGGATGTAAAAGGTGCTAAAATCACTCCTGTATTTGATTATCTTACCCACAAATCTCAAAACGGAGTAATGGATGCGAAAATAAGCTGGAATTTCAATAAGTTTCTGATCAGCCCGGAAGGAAAATTATTGGAGTACTTTGATTCTAAAGTAGTTCCTGAAAGTGATAAAATCACCCATTATTTCAAGTAAATAACTCTAAAAAAAACACTACTATCATGACTATAGTAGTGTTTTTTTATTCTTTTGCTTCATTGTTTTTCTTATTATACTTAGATCATCATCATATAACTCCCCAATAATATATCCAAACGAAAGCAACTGAAATACTATACATTAACAATTTAAATTACAAAAATCACTTCGATAAAGACCCCAAACGCATCATTTTTACAACAATGGATCCTATACATTAGAGATTTGTTAAATTTTATTAAATAAATATTAAAATGTATTTGTTTTAACCGGGAAATTATATTTATTTTAGTGCTTTAAAAATTTCTCATGAAAAGATATAATTTATTGATTGTACTATTACTGCTTATTTTCAATGTTACTACAGCACAAAAGAAGGGTTCTCCGGCTGCTGATCTCAGCATTCTAAAAGATACGAAATCAAAAATCGAAGCTACCGTTCCATTGGTAATTCAACATCTTCAAACTATTGCAACTAAAGAAGGAGATAATAATATTGTCAACAACGGAAAAATAGCTTTAGGCAAAGAATATGGTATTTTAGAATCTGAATGGTTTTTATACAGAAACAATATGAAAAACTGTATCCTGAACAATTCTTCCAAGAAAGCTAAAAAATGTATGGAATATCATAACAATATGATGAGAGGTACCATGATCAATTACAACAATTATATCACCAACCTTACAAGAAAGAACGGATATCTGGGGGTTGAAGGTGATACAAAGTTTGAATTTAAGCCTGCCGATATTGCTACAAAATTAAATGAAGCTTATTTCAATGCAAATGATGCAGCAGGAAGAATGAAAGCTGATCAGAAAAGAGACTTTTTAGGACAGACAATGTCTGACGACAACAAGCTTACTCCTTACGCTCAACTGGCACAATAATATCTAAATCATATTTAAAAATAAAAAAAGAGAACTGCAGTTTGCAGTTCTCTTTTTTATTCAAAAGCAAAAAATCTCCGCCGGAAAAAGCAGTTTTGTGGTACTAATCATAAAACCCTTGGGGAAAAAGTAGAAAATTTGGCAGAGATTTTTTTGCATACACTCTACAGATCAACTGTCCTACCCATGATCTGTAAGAGCTTTACAAAAATAGGATTATAGCCACCTGCTGGCTTAAAATACCTGTAGAATTAAATATTCAGAATTGTAGAACTAATACTACTTTTATCTTTGCTTCCACCAGTGGTAGTAGTTATGCAGTCCATCATACTCAAATCCACAACGCGGGTACAAAGTGTTTCCTATATCATTCGTTTTTTCTGTTTCAAGCATCAGCCCACATGCACCTGTTTCCTCGCACCACTGCTTACTACGATCAATTAATGCTACAGAAATTCCTTTCCCTCTGTAATCAGGATGAACAAACAGATCACTTAACAGCCATTGCTTCTGTAATTGAGTATAATGGAATAATTTGTAAAGCTGTACAAAACCTACTGCTTTTCCATCGGCTACTGCAAGAAAAATATCAGACTCACTGTTTAAAAACCGTTCTTTGAGAAAAGCCTTTCCTTTTTCCACATCTGATTCCTGTCTGTAAAAAACACGATAGAGATTGAACAATTCAGCCGTTTCATCAAGATCCTCAAGACTTGCCTTTTTAATAATGTAATTCATCGTTATATATATTTTTATTAACACGGCAAAAGTAGCCTTAAACAGGTCCAGTGATATCATCCAGAATATTATTAAAAGTATAGTCCAGATAAATTTAATAAGGGTTTCCCACATTCATATTCCATAAATACCGCACGTTTCGGATTGTATCACGCTGAACAAGTCCTGATTTTTACAGAATAAAATCAAACCAATGAAAGAGATCATTCATAAAATCGAAAACGCAGACTGGCAGCACCTTACGGAAAAAATGCATCAAAACGGGTATGCCATTATTCCTCATCTACTGTCTGAAGATGAATGCGAAATATTAAAGTCCAGCTACGATCACTCTCCGTTTTATCGTAAAACAGTTATTATGGCCAGACATCGTTTCGGCCTGGGAGAATATAAATATTTTAACTATCCATTACCTGAAGTTATTCAAACCATACGCTCAACGATCTATCCCCATCTGGCATCTATTGCCAATTCATGGTTTAATGCGTTGCATATCGATACTCAGTTTCCCTTAAATCATCAGGAATTTTTACATCAATGTCATACTAATGGCCAACAGAAAGCTACCATCTTAATTTTAAAATATGGAAATGGTGGATTTAATACGCTGCATCAGGATTTATATGGAGACCTGTATTTTCCTATTCAAATCGTATTAATGCTCAGTGAACCGGATAAAGATTTTACAGGAGGTGAGTTTGTGCTTACCCAACAGATTCCGAGAGCACAGTCAAAAGCTATTGTTTTAAAGCCTAAAAAAGGAGATGTCCTTATGTTCACAACGCAATTTAAACCAGAAAAAGGAACCAAAGGATATTACAGGGTTAATATGAAACATGGAGTAAGTGAAATCAGAGAAGGAAGCCGCTATGCTTTGGGAATTATCTTCCATGATGCAATCAGTTAATTATTAAATAGTCAATACATGAGCTATGATTCAACATTCTCAAATATCTCCTGAAAGCCTGAGAAGCAAAATACACTGCAGAGAAATTCGTTTTGGGGGAAATATGAAACTGAAAATCTACGGATTACTCAGTTGCCGGTCAGGAAAAAGAATGAAGAAAGCAAACAGGGTTTTCTTCACAGAGGAAAAAGAAGCTTTACAAAATAACTATCGTCCCTGCGGACATTGTATGAGAGAAACATATAAGCTGTGGAAAAACCAGTAGTACTGACCATATAATCCTTCTTCCTATTTATTTTACCCAAAATAAAATCTTTGAGTCTTACCCAAAATGTAAATTCAGTTATAAAAGTTTGTCTCTTCAAATTATTCCGACCTGAGATTGCTTCACTTTGTTCGTAATGACTGGATAATAAATGAAAAGAGAAGCAATATAATATTGCTTCTCTCGTTTAGTAGCGGGAACCGGACTCGAACCGATGACCTTCGGGTTATGAGCCCGACGAGCTACCTACTGCTCCATCCCGCGATATTGTAGTACAAAGATAGGGCTTTTTCCATAAATTAAAAACATTTGTTCCATATTCATCCTGCATAAAACATAGTGTTCAGACAATCAGTAAGAAAAATTTCTCTTTGTTTGAATATTAACGTTTGCTAAGAGTGAACAAATGTAAAATCGTACTCAGCTACATATTTTATATGATAATATTTTTAACATAATAAAAAATATTTTAAAATTACGGATTCACTTACTAATTGATCAATATAATTTAGTATCATTAAAATACAAATGAAATCTATGAAAAATAAATTATTAGCATCATTATTTATTGTTAATCTTTCTTTTTTATCTGCTCAAAATAATAAAGCAATAATGGAAATAAACTATGAAACTAAATTAGTTTCGGATAGTTTAAATAAAGATAAAATGACAATTTTCGCATCAACACTACTATGTAATAATGTAGAATCAATTTACTTTAGTAGAGAAGCAAAGGCATTTTATAATGGTACTTCTAAAGAAACAATCAGTACAACTGCAGGTGCCATTCCAAAATATCCCAAATCTGTTGGAAGTGTATATAAATCTAAAGAAAATCTTCTTTTATCGCTTCCTGTTGGGAAATATATTTTCACCTATGAAGAACCAAAGTTAAAATGGGAAATCTTAAACGATACTAAGGACATTAAAGGCTTTAAATCAAGACTTGCTAAAACCACAACAGATACAGGAAATACATTCTTTGCTTGGTTTACTAATGACGTGACAATTCAAGACGGACCATTCAGGTTTAAAGGATTATCTGGTTTGATTTTGGAAGTTTATAACAAAAATAAAACTATTGAAATCTATGCAACAGATATAAAAAAATCTGATGAAATAATTGAACCTTTGAATTATGGAAATGATGTAAAAACAAAATCTAAGGATCAGTTTTTAGAAGCAAGAAAGAATTATACAGAAAATCCGTCTATGTACAATGGAAACTTAAGGGTTGTGGATGCCAATGGTAATGATAAAACTAAAACAATGTCTGATCGTCTTAAAAAGATGAATACTTTTCTTGATTAACAATTTTTCGACAATAAAAAAACATTAAATTTAAAAATTTCTACTATGAAAAAATTAATTTTCGTGGGCTTACTAGCTTTATCAACATTTACATTTGCGAATACTAAAAAAGAAGAAGTAAAGCAAGAAATTAAACATGAAAAAAACAATTGAAGTTAAGGAATTAACTATTGAACAAAAACAAGCACTAGCTATAATGTTTCAAACATGGTCTGTTGCTTACACTAATTCTTGTGGAACAACTAATACCGTTTTTTTCCAATCAGATAACGCAGATGGAAGCCCTGCCTTTATCAGAGAATTGGCATATGCTGTAAATTCAACTTATGATATTTGTTAATTAATACCATATCAACGTAAGAAGCATCTTATTAAAGGTGCTTTTTTCAAAAATATAATGCAATCTTGCAGATTATTAATTGCTAATATAAAAAAATCGGTATAACTGTTGTTATACCGATTTTAGTTTAGTAGCGGGAACCGGACTCGAACCGATGACCTTCGGGTTATGAGCCCGACGAGCTACCTACTGCTCCATCCCGCGGTGTATTTTTAGAGTGCTTACCGAAAGCACTTGCTTAGTAGCGGGAACCGGACTCGAACCGATGACCTTCGGGTTATGAGCCCGACGAGCTACCTACTGCTCCATCCCGCGGTATATTTTTAGAGTGTTTACCGAAAACACTTACTTAGTAGCGGGAACCGGACTCGAACCGATGACCTTCGGGTTATGAGCCCGACGAGCTACCTACTGCTCCATCCCGCGGTGTATTTTTAGAGTGCTTACCGAAAGCACTTGCTTAGTAGCGGGAACCGGACTCGAACCGATGACCTTCGGGTTATGAGCCCGACGAGCTACCTACTGCTCCATCCCGCGATATTGGATTGCAAAGGTACGAATATTTTTCACAAATCCTAATTTTTCTTTTAAATAAAGGACTTTTATGAAAACTATTTTATTATTTGTATCTTTGTTTTATGGCAAAAATATTAAAAATTTATCCGGAAAACCCACAGGAAAATCTTGTGAATGAGGTTATTAAAACTTTAAAAAATGGCGGGCTGATTATCTATCCTTCTGATACGATTTATGCTTTAGGCTGTAATATTTTTGATATAAAAGCCATGGAAAAACTGGCTCAGCTCAAAAAAATGAAGCTTGAGAAGTCAAAATTCTCAATTATCTGTAATGATCTAAGCCATCTTTCCGACTTTACAAGACCTATTGATACTTCGGTTTTCAGATTTCTGAAAAGTCACCTTCCGGGACCGTTCACTTTCATTCTTGAAGCGAATAAAAGTTTACCTTTAGCCTATAAAGGTCATAAGACCATCGGTATTCGTGTTCCTGACCATCCCATTCCACAACTTATTGTTGAAAAACTGGGACACCCTATTGCTTCTACTTCCATTAAAGATGATGATGAAATCCTTGAATATTCTACCGATCCTGAACTCATTGCAGAAAAATATGATCATTTGGTAGACATTGTCATTGATTCAGGGTATGGGGATAATGTGGCTTCCACTATTGTAGACCTTACTTCGGGAGAGCCGGAGATTATCCGTCAGGGAAAAGGGATTATTTTGTAGAGTTTCAGTTTCAAAGTTGACAGTTGGCCGGTTGGATTATGGGTTTTAATGGGAAATATTCTATAGGAATTTTACTCACTTTTATTCTTTTAACTGCAGCAATGCTTTATTCCAATCCGCTGATCACTTTGATAACAGGAATGGGTAAAATTACTGCAGATCATTTTTTTCTCAGCAGAATTCTGTTATGGGGCATTCTCATTATAGTGTTTCTGTACAACATTTTTGTAGAGAAGGGTACTTTTTTACTTAAAGAAGAAAAAAAATATTCGGCAGCATTTTATAGTAAAGCAGCGCTGATCTTATATTTCATCTGCATTCTTGGGGGAGCCATTCTGAATACCTTCATGATGTTCGTTATAGAAGAAAAAGTAAGTACCAAGCTTCTTAATCTCATACCCATTTTTAGAAACAATTATTTTTTAATTATTTTTACCTGTCTTACAGCTGCTATTGTAGAAGAATTCCTGATGCGGGGTTACCTACAGCCCAGGATTGAAAAAATATATAACAATCCGGCAATAGGAATTATTATTTCAGCTGTTTTATTTGGAATATTGTACAGCACTTACGGTACCATAAGCCAGGTTCTCGGGCCTTTCTTTATTGGAATTGTGTTTGCTATATTTTATAAACGCTATTCAAATATTAAAATTCTGATGATCTGTCATTTTATGATTGACTTTATAGCAATGATGATCATGAATTTTATGGATATTAAACACTTATCTGTATTTTAACATTATGAAAATTATAACATCTCCTGCAAAACTCATGAATGTAGAAAATTCAACAGACCTGTTGAGAACCACTACTCCGAAATTCATTGAAGATGCAGCATTCATTCAATCTTATTTAAAAGAAAAATCACCAAAATATCTTTCCGAACTGATGGAAATATCATCCAAGCTGGCTGATGAAAACTGGGAAAGAAACCAAAAATGGAAATCTAAACCTACTGCAAAAGAATCTGCTCCTGCCATGTTTGCTTTTACAGGAGAGGTTTATAGAGGCCTGGATGCCAAAACGCTGGATAAAAATGCTGTAGATTACCTGCAGAAAAACTACAGAATGCTTTCCGGACTTTACGGTTTACTGAAACCATCTGATAAAGTAATGCTTTACAGACTGGAAATGGGACGTCCATTTGAATTTGAGCAATACAAAAATCTGTATGAATTCTGGAGAGAAAAAATTACAGAACAATTAAATTCTGAGATGAAAAAAGGAGAAATACTCCTTCACCTTGCCAGCAATGAGTATGGAAAAGTAATCGACAGAAAGAAGCTGAACCATACTGTAATAGATTTTGATTTTTACGAATTAAAAGAAGGAAAACTGAAAACCATTGTGGTGTATACCAAGCATGCAAGAGGTCTTGTGGTGAGGTTCTGTGCTGAAACCAATGCAAAGACATTGGAGGATGTAAAAGCCTTTAATTATGAAGGATACAGAATTGATGAAGAGAAGTCAACGGATACAAAACTAGTTTTTACAAGATAAATGACAATTTCAGCATTTAAAAAATATTTCAAAACAGAACTTTCCGGCCTTTATACTGAGTCGGAAAGTGTGTTTTTATCGTCTTTGTTCATTCATCAGATTGTAGGATTTGATAATTTCCAGCAAAGAAGATCCTCCGAACAGGAACTTTTGATGGATGATGAAAAAAAGCTTTGTGATCTCGTTACAGAACTTAAAACAGGAAGACCTTATCAGCAGATATTGGGTGAAACAGAATTCTATGGGATGAAAATCCTTGTGGATGAAAATGTACTGATTCCCCGCCCTGAAACAGAAGAATTGCTGGAGATGGCGATCAGAGAAATTCAAGGTTTAAAGTTTGACGTTCAAAGTTTAAAGATTTTAGACATAGGAACCGGAAGTGGAATCATTCCGTTGGTGTTAAAGAAGTATTTTCCCGAGGCTCATGTTTCATCCATTGATTTTTCTGAAAAAGCACTGGAAACAGCTCAAAGGAATGCCGAATATCATCAACTGGATATCAATTTCATTCACGCCGATTATCTCAATTTTGAGCTGGCTGAAAGTTATGATATTATTATTTCGAATCCTCCCTATATCGGGATTGAAGAGGAGATTGAAATTGCCGATTCCGTGAAAGAATTTGAACCTAAAATGGCTCTTTTCTCCCCTACTGCTGATGCTTTGATCTTTTACAGGAAGATTGCGGAAGATGCTAAAAAATATCTGAAAGACGAAGGATTGTTGTTTTTAGAAATCAATCAGAAACTGGGGCCTGAAACCCTGGAACTGTATCAATATTTCTCTAACGCTCAATTATTGAAGGATTTATCCGAAAATGACAGGTTTATTTATGGAAGGAAATAAGTAATTTTGCTGCCATACACCTAACCTATGAAAACTTTGATATGGAACTTCTTCATCGCTATTTCACTAATTATACAACTAATATCCTGCAAACAGCATCCTCAGGATATTGTGAGTGAATATTACCGCAAAGGAGAATTCAACGGTTCTGTTCTGATTATAAAAAATGGCCAGATTGTTTGTGATACGGCTCTGGGATTCCGTAATATTGAAAAAAGGCTGAAAGCAGATAAAAATACTTCGTTCTATATTGCATCTCTCAGTAAACCTTTCACGGCTGCTGCTATTCTCATGCTAGAGCAAAAAGGGGCATTGAAACTGGATGACAAAGCTTCCCGGTTCATTACACTTCCTGAATATGCTAAAAACATTACTATCAGACAACTTTTGCATCATACTTCAGGAATTAGGGATTATGAAAATCTGTTTTCTAAAAAGGAATTAACCAATCAGGAGGTGATTAACTGGCTGCTCAGTGGTAAAAATCTTGATTTTGCTCCCGACAGCAAGTTTAAGTACAGCAATACTGGGTATATAATTCTCTCATGTATTATTGAAAAGGTTTCCGGAAAGTCTTACAGTACTTTTATCAATGAGCATATTATTACTCCTTTAAAAATGCATCATACCTATGTATATGAAGCTGGTACGGTTATTCAGAATAGAGCCTTAGGTTATAATAAAGAGAAGAAACCTGATGACTACTCGATTTTAACAACGGGTGACGGCGGAATCTACTCTACCCCTGAAGATCTTTATCAATTTGATCAGGCTTTACGAAATTATACTTTGATTAATAAAGAAAATACCCAGGCGATGTATTCTACTTTCCCATTATCTGACGGCAAAATATCTGATTATGGATTCGCATGGTTCATAGAGAATAACAATGGGGAAATTTCAGCGATGCATACCGGTGGTTTAAATGGCTTTAAAGCTTTATTCTGGAGAGATTTACAGCATAACACCTGTATTATTGCTCTTACCAATCAGGGAGATGCATTTCCACTAGGTAACTTTTTACATGATATAAAAAAAGCAATACGGTAAACATGACTATTCAATCACACGAAATCAACAATATAAAAATCGCAGAAATAATTTCTGATGATATGATTATCCAATCCGCACAGGATGGGCTGGATCTTATGGGAAATATCTATTACCAGGGTTTTGATAAAGTTATTCTTTATGAAAAAAACATTACCCCTGAATTCTTCGATTTAAAGACCAGAATAGCGGGAGAAATTCTCCAAAAATTCTCAAACTATCGTATAGGTTTGGCTATAGTAGGTGACTTTAGCAAATATGAAAGTAAAAGCATGAGAGATTTCATTTTTGAAAGCAATAAGACCAAACACATCAATTTCGTTGATCAATTAGAAAACGCACTGGAAAATTTTTCAAAATAAGCTCTTTTTCAAATCTTTATCTAAGAAGTTTGATGTTTGTAATGTTTTCAAAAATAATAATACTTTTATAAATTTAATTTTTAGAATTCCTTAATAAAACATAAAAATTTACACAATAAAAACAATATTGTTAGTTTATCAATTGTGTAAAAATTTAAATTAAAACTTATTAATTATTAATAGAAAACTAGAATTAATTCTATAAACATAATCTTATCAATATTTCTTTGTACATTTGCATAAAACACGAGGGAATATGAATCTTACTTATTTAATGGCTATTACAGCTACATAATTCAATTTATTTTTCCGACTATTTCAGATTAGACATAGAATGCTCATGGATGGGCATACTTGTAACATCTGCTATTGGCTTTTGGAGCAAAAGTCTCCTCATGCCATGCTACGACATTCTACATTTCATGAGCCAAATGAATTGTTAGAGACACTTATTTTCCTTACGGAATTAAGCCATCAGAAAGGACTTTTCTAAAAACATAACCATCAAAAAAAAACATAAAATACACAGATAAAAATTATTAAGAACATCATGATTAAAAAATTATTTCTACCATTCGTTTTAGTAAGTTCGTTATCATTCGCCCAAGTAGGGATTAACACAGCCATGCCTGACGAAAGTGCAATCCTGGATGTTTACAGTCAAAATAAAGGAATGCTGATCCCAAGACTTACTACAGCAAAAAGAGACGCCATTACCAATCCAGCCAACTCACTTCTTATCTATGATACGGATAAAAAATGCTTAAGCCAGAATATTGGTACCCCTACAAAACCTGATTGGCTTTGCATTAGTAATAATGCTGTAAAAATGTTTTATATGCCTAGTGTTTCTTTTGATACATCAAGTAATGCCACTGGCCGAACAAAAGATTTGTATACTCTTTATAAAACCCAGTTCGGATCTCCAAAAGCAAAAAGCACCAGTGCTCCAGCTTCAATCCCGTTTTTCCCATCTAGTAAAGATCTTTACTATTATGTAACTGATGCTGATCCTAATGTGTTCAGTAATATCTCAATTTCTGATGACGGTGTGATGACTTATGATGTAAAAGCTGCAGCCACAGACTGTTCATTTATCAATATTGTTTTTGTTGTTAAATAATTGAGCTATGATAAAAAGTACTTCAATTGTACAGCACAAAAAGTTTTTGTTTATTCTTTCCTTATTTGTTTTCTCTCAAAATATTCAGGCACAGAATGAGCAAGGGACAGGCTATCCGTATTTTGTCAATTTTACCCAGGGATTACAACCTCAGGAAGCTTATAAAGTGGCAACCAGCGGGGTTCAGAATGATGCAACCTTTACTACGGACGGGCTAAGGCTTACCCGAAGTGTGAATAATATTTCAGGAGGTGTTATACTTGCCGATAAAATATTCAAAAGTGATCAGGGAATTAAATTCGAATTTGAATTTGCTATTTATGGAGGAAATACCAACGGAGGAGACGGTATTTCCATATTCTTAGTGGATGGATCTATTCCTAAGAGCCAGCTTAATCTGGGATATTTTGGAGGAGGATTAGGATATAGTTTTGTACGTGGAGGAGAGTCTACGGAAGGACTGAGAGGAGCTTATCTGGGAATTGGTCTGGATGAATTCGGAAATTTCAAAACAAGCTTTAACCAAGGGGAAAGAGTTAGAAATGGAATATTTGGAGTGGGGTTAGCTGATGGACGCAGTAATGTTTCTTTAAGAGGTAAGCGTGGAAATCAATATCTGTCTTCAGCTGAGCCTGCGGGATACAATGGTTATCCACTGCTTTACAGCATAGCAACCAATGCATCACCTTCCAGCACTAACAGATCAGCTTATCTGGATACCACAACTGGGAAATATATTGGTGTTAAAAATACAGCTCTTCAACAATTCAGTATAGAAAGCGGAGGAACTACAATTCCTCTAAATGAAAATGATGTAAGATTCCGTAAAGCCTATATTACATTAGTTCCCAATCCTGCCGGAGGTTACAATATATCCCTGGAAATACAGCACGGAACAGTGAAAGAAAAAGTGATTGATAATTATTACTACCCCACTTCTCTGAAATATACCGAGACTACGATATCCAACAGTACAGTGAGAACGCTGGATACTTCAGCGCCCTCTACTTTCAGAATTGGGTTTGCAGCTTCTACAGGAGCCGCAAAAAATATACATTTACTGAAAAACTTAGGGGTTACAAGACCTTATGCTGCCGAAGTAACAGATGATCTGTTTGCTGGCTGCCCGGGGATAAAATCAATCTATTATCCTTTGCTTAATGATGCAGCTTATTCTTCTGCAGCCGGACAAAATCCGCCAACACTTTCCTATAACAACCTTGATTTTAATTCATTCCGCTTTTTGGATAACAACGGAGCCGTAATCCCGAATATAACAGGAGGTGTCTATACCAGCAGCCAGGGAACATGGACCTATTTTCCAACTACCGGAGCGCTTTCTTTCAAACCTGCGGCTGGATTCACAGGAGTTGCCCAGGTACAATATGATATTAAAGGAGGTGGAAGCAACGGTACCGAAGCTCCTTACAATAAGGAAGAATACAGATCATTGCCGGCATTGGTACAGGTTAATATTTCAAGTACTAATAACTGCAGTAAAGCCTGTGTTATTTCCAACAAAAATGTAACTCAGAAAATAACAAGATAATTTGATAAAACCAGCTATTGAAAGCTGGTTTTTTTATTATTAACGTGATTTTCAATAAAATACTGAACAGCATCTTCTATCGCTTTATCAGTAGACTGGTATTGAAGATTCAGATCTTGTACTGATTTCCGATTAGAATAATAATTACAGATCTGCAGGGCTTTCATATTGGAAGTACTGAGGTTTGTTTTTATGTTTAATTTTCTCAAGCCGTCACCTATCAATCCAAGGAAACTTAAAATTCTGTTGGGAATGGCTATCATAACCGGATTTTGATTTGTAATCCGGTTTATTTTCTTAAAAAATTCTTTGTAGCTTAAATTTTCATTGGCTAAAAGGTATTTTTCACCATTCCTTCCTTTTTCAATAGCAGTTACTATTCCGTTGGCGGCATCTTCCGCGTGTACAAAGTTTTTGCCTCCTTTCGGATACAATATTACTTTCTTTTTCCATGCCCAGAAAATAATTTTTCCGGAACTGGGTTTGCTGTCATAGGCTCCGATCATAAAGGTTGGGTTAACAATCACAACCTCTGTATTTTTCCGGTTGTTTAAAAGATAATCTTCTGCTTCCCGCTTACTCTGAGCATAGAATGATTGGGTAAAAGGATATAGCTGCGGTGCATTTTCATTTCCCGGGAAAGCAATATTTCCAAATCCTAAAGTATTCGCTGAACTTACAAACAAAAATGTTTTTACTCTCATCAGTTCTGCATGCGTAAAGAGATTCACAACGGTTTCATAGTTCACTTTCCTGTATTCATCATAATTGAAGAGATTTTGACGTGTTTCTGCCGCTATATGAATGATACAGTCGACATCAGTGAAAAGTGCTGATATATCAGACGAAAGATCAGCTTCCATCAGTTTCACATTTTCATTTTCTTCGCCCAGCCAGCTGCTTTTCTTGCGCACCAGAGCAATAACAGAATAACCATTTTGTAATAATTTTAAGATAACATTAGTTCCCAGAAGACCTGTTGCTCCGGTTACACAAATTTTTTTCATGCTTCAATCTCTCTTTTTATAGCCTGGGTCATCAAGGGAAGTTTAATCCATATGGGTAATATTTTCATTACCAGCCAGCTGATTGGATTCACCATAATTACGGAATCTTTTTTAAACAGTTGACGAATACAGTATGAGGCTACTTTATCAGGATTTAAAAGCGTTAATCTCCCCATAAAACCTTGCTTTTCTATTCTTTCACATACATCCTGATTCGTTTTCATCGCGCCCGGATTTACTACACTTACAAAAACGTTGGTATCTTTCAGTTCTTCATGAAGTCCTCTTGAAAATGAATGGATAAAGCTTTTGGATGCGGGATATACAGTCTTAAAACCAATGGGTGAAAATGCAGCCATGCTTGAAACATTCAGAATATAGGCTTTGGGTTGTTTTAATAGATTTGGAAGCAGCTGATGGGTAATTAATGATGTTGCTGCTACATTCACCTGCAATATCGTGTTGATATAATCCGAAGAAGCTTCTGTGAACTTTTTTGTTCCGCCCAGCCCTGCATTATTAATCAGGATATGAATATCAAAAGAGCGATTAAGCCATTCCGTAAGTTTCATCACATTTTCATTGACAGAAAGATCCGTTTCATAATAATGGACTTTTATTTTATAGTGTTCTTCCAGCTCTCTTGAAAATTCTTTGAGGTTCTGATCCGGAAGACTTATAAGAATAACATTGATCTTTTTTTTGGCCAACTGTTCTGCGAATGATTTGCCTAATCCCTGACTGGCTCCTGTGACTACAGCATATGATTCTTTGGTATCCATACGTTTAAATTTATGGTACAAAGCTATCATGAAAGACAGGCTTGAATGTTCAGAATTATCTGAGCGAACTCATTTTAAAATTTTAAAAACAAATAATTAATTAGTTTAAAATCAGAAAATTAAACACAGAACAAAGTAAAACTTTATAAACCGGAACTTATTTTTTGAATTCAGAAGGGGTTTGTCCGGTTACTTTTTTAAAAGTTGTATTGAAAGAGGTTTTGGAGTTGAATCCGGATTCGTAAGCAATTCCTAGAATGGATAATTTACCGTTCGGTTCTTTCAGAAGCTTTTTAGCATAGTCTACCCTATACTCATTTACATATTGGAAGAAATTTTTTCCAAAACCTGTATTGATCACATACGACAGATGATGGGTAGAAACGGATAACATTTCAGCCAGCCTGATCAGATTAAGCTCACTGTCAAGGTAAGGTTTTTGTGTTTCCATAATACCTTCCAATGAGGTTTTAATCTTTACTAATTCTTCATCGGAAATAAGTTTTCTTCTGGTTTCTTCCGGATCAGAATCTTCATCAATAGAGATCAGCTCCTGTCTCTGTTTTTCTTCCAAAGGATAAATTTCCTTCTGCTTTAGGGAATAGTAGCCCACACAGTAAATAACGGATAAGAAGACTGCATTGATAAAGAAATTCAATGATTTTGGATCGTAGAAAAGATTGTAAATTACATAGATAATATTTACAATGAGAAGCACCAGAATAATATATTCCAGCCAGTTCAAGTTGATTCCTTCTGTGTTGGAAGAAAACTGCTGGATCTTCTTTTGATGTTTTCGGATGGTAATATAAGAAAGTGCCGTATAAAACAAAGCCTGAATCAGGATCAAAATAACACTCAGGTATTCAAAAGGCTTTTCATAACCGAGGTTTACTAAGATAAGACACAACAGAAAAGCTGCAGGAAGTAACAGGAATCTAACATCCCTGATTTTGAAGGTAAAAGAGGGATTGGTAAAGAACAGTACACTAAAGTAAAAAACAATGGGTGTGAAAAACTGAATACATCTCACGAAAAACAGGGAGTGAAACTCTATAGTTACGCCTGTAATAAGAAACAAAACTTCATCCAGCCAGAAGGTAGACCACAGAAACAGAAATATCCCAAACCAGAAATTGGCTTTACGGTTTACTTTCAAAGGATTGGCCAGCTTCAGCAGAGAAAGCAAAACCAATGAACCATAGATAAGTATCACGATGAAACTGTTTAACTCTGATGTGTTCATTGGTTTTGATATTTTAATTAAAAATAGTCTTTTATCCTATTCGTTTCCTTACAAAAATTTCATATCCTAAATAAATTAACGGAAGCGACATGATTCCTAAGAAAAGGATATTGCTCATGGCCAGCTGTGGATGCATTACAATAGAGTAAACCAATCCAAAAAAAGCACCTCCCAGGTGAGCAGCATGGCCCAGGTTATCCCACTGCTTCGGGTTCAGCATCATATACACTGAATATCCGAAATATAATGTTCCAAATAACCATCCAGGCAGGAAATTCACGCTGATCTCATTGGGAGCCATGGCGATGGAAGCAAAAATAATTCCCGAAACCGCACCTGATGCTCCAATTGCAGAATACCAAGGCTGATTTTTATAAATCTGTAAACTGAATAAATTCCCAAGAATCATTGATCCGAAATAAAGAATCAAAAATCCTATTTCCCCAAAGAAACTAATGACTACTCCCTGGAAAAAATACAGGGAAAGCATATTAAAAAATAAGTGCATAAAGTCTGCATGTAAAAACGCAGAACTGATAAGCCTTACATATTCTTTACGGTTTGCAATAGCTCCAACATTGAATTTATATTTTTCAAATAATGCTGTATTATTGAACCCCATGTAACTAAAAATACACGTGGCTGCAATGATAATGATAACAACTATATCCATTGTATTCTTTTTATGTTATACCTGAACAGATGTGTTCAGTCTATTCATTTTCATTATTTCCATCACCTTGAAACAAATCACCAATAACTCCTCCGTCTTCATCCCCATCTCCTGTAGGTTCCGGATCTTCATATACTTCAGGCTCTTCTTCTATAGGTTCAGGAATAGTGATATTGATGGCTTTTACTTTGAACTTTGTAAACTGGTTACCAATGGCTTTTATTCCTTTTACCGCGATGAATTCATCGATATTAATTGTTTCCGGATCACGTTCTTTTCCTTTATCTTTTGCAAAAATAATTTCTGCAGTAACATCGTTGGCAACAATTACATTTTCAATGAATGATTTCGGATGTTCAGAAGGCATAAAAGTCTGTACATTTACGGTATTTTCCAGTAAGAATCTTTTAATGAAATAAATATCTTTTTCTCCATCGTAATAGATACAGGTAATTGGCTGTGCAGGTCTCCATTTTTCCAACACCAGATATTCATCATCAAAACGGTTACCCAGATCAAAAGACACCAGTTTCACCTCGCCGTTTGTATTGATCGTCAGGATTTTGTCATCTCCTTTAAAGCTTCCCAGTAGTGTTCCTCTTACATCAGCATTCAGTCTTCTTACCGTATCATCAAACCAGATCTTTCTAGGTGCCAGAGTAGAAACTCCTTCTTCCTTCATATCTACTTTCTTCACGGCATACTTAGTCACAAGATTCCCTTTGGAATCACGTCCTTTAATCGCAAGATCGGAGAAGTTGATCTCCATTTTATTCTTTCTGATTCTGGGATTAGGTTTTAAAAGCACGGTTACCGTTTCTGCTTCCCCATTAGGATTTGCTGAGAAATATAGGGTTTCCGATCCTTTTTTATCTGAAGCTAGCGGATAATCTGTATTTCGGGTAACTCCGGTTACAGAGAATCGTTTCATATAATATGGTCCTTCTCTTCCTTCGCGATAGATCATATTATATACCGTTCTCTTATCATTTTTCTTCCAAATAGCGACATGCAGAATATCTTTACCAACAAATGTTTTGGCCTCTACTTTTACCACTTTCATACTTCCGTCTTTTCTGAAAATGATGATATCATCAATGTCTGAACAATCGAAAAGATACTGGTCTTTTTTCAGAGATGTTCCGATGAAACCTTCTTCGAAATTAGCATAGAACTTCTCATTGGCAACGGCTACTTTTGTAGCATCAATGGTATCAAAGATTCTAAGTTCTGTTTTTCTCTGCTTGTCTTTACCGTATTTTTTCTGAATGTTTAAATAATAATCAATAGCATAAGCAATCAGGTTGGCAAGATGGTATTTTACCTGTTCAATTTTACCTTCAAGTGAGGCTATATTTTCTTTAAATTTATCTAAATCGAATCTTGAAATTCTCTTGATTCTGATTTCTGTCAGTTTTAAAATATCCTCTTCTGTAACCGCTCTTAAAAGATGTTTGGTATGAGGTTTTAATCCTGCATCAATGGTTTTTATTACCTCTTCCCAGGTTTTCACCTCTTCAATATCATGGTAAATCCTGTTCTCGATGAAAATTCTTTCCAATGAAGAGAAATGCCAGCTTTCCTGAAGTTCGTGAAGCTCAATTTCAAGTTCTTTCTTCAGTAAGGATACGGTATGATCTGTATTTGTTTTCAGAATATCGGATACCGTCAAAAACATAGGTTTATCTCCTACAATCACACAGGCATTTGGAGAAATGGTTACCTGACAGTCTGTAAATGCATACAAGGCATCAATAGTTTTGTCTGGCGACACATCATTATGAATATGAATCAGAATTTCTACCTTATCTGAAGTATTGTCTTCAATCTTTTTGATTTTGATCTTTCCTTTCTCATTGGCTTTTAAAATAGAGTCAATAAGATCAGTTGTCGTTTTAGAATAAGGAAGTTCCGAAATCACCAATGTATGCTTATCCGTCTGGGTAATTTTGGCTCTTGCTCTTACCTTTCCTCCTCTGTGACCGTCATTGTATTCGGAGACATCAAGATAACCGGCTGTTAAAAAGTCCGGATACAGTTCAAATTTCTTACCTTTTAAATAGGCTACTGAGGCATTGATAAGCTCATTAAAGTTATGAGGAAGTATTTTTGTGGAAAGCCCTACCCCAATACCTTCTACTCCCTGTGCAAGAAGCAGGGGGAATTTCACCGGTAAATCAATGGGTTCATTGTTTCTTCCGTCGTAAGACTTTGTCCAGTCTGTAGTTTTAGGATTAAATACTACTTCCAGGGCAAAAGGAGTCAGTCTTGCTTCAATATATCTTGCCGCCGCCGCAGAATCTCCTGTATAAATATTCCCCCAGTTTCCCTGAGTATCAATTAACAGCTCTTTCTGCCCAATCTGCACCATGGCATCTGTAATGGAAGCATCACCGTGTGGGTGATATTTCATGGTATTTCCCACGATATTGGCCACTTTATTGTAACGGCCATCTTCCAGTTCACGCATGGAGTGCATAATTCTTCGTTGAACGGGTTTTAAACCGTCATATATTGAAGGGATAGCTCTATCCAGAATTACATAGGAAGCATAATCAAGAAACCAGTCTTTGTACAGCCCGGAAACTTTTTTCAAGCTTTCACCCTCATGCGAATATTCTTCTGTCGTCATCTGTTTTATCTTTTTTCTCTTTATTAGCTTTCACTACTTTGTTTAGAGAGAGTTTTAAATCGTTTACTTGTTTTCTGTTCAAATAAGAAATCTGGTACTTAAGTATTGTAGAACCATTATTCTTACTGGAAACCGTAATGTATAATCTTTTGAAAAAGAGAATACTGACTACATCATATTTTATCAGTTTATATTTTGGAAATTCATCGTGAAGAGGTTTGTTTAAAAAGGGAATAATATTCCTGTTTTTAAAATTCAACGCTTCTCCATCGCTGTCATATTCAAAAATCTGTCTGCCGCTGATGTAAAAGATAATCAGCAGTAGAAGGGGAACAATAATCAATAAATAACTTTCTTTGCCCATTGCATTAAACCTGTATTCATTAGCGACAAATGCGATTATACAAAACACAGTTGTCATCAAAAGCAATGTACTCAAAGAGTTATAAATTGATGCTTTATTACGGTTACTTAGTCTCATTTTAATTTTTTGGCTGGGTAAGTATTATAATTCTTACTTCATCCAAAATTGTGTTTTTTTCAGTATTTGCAATGGTTTTGCAACCAGTTTTTTTAAGTCCTATTAATTTTCTACTTCATCCAGAATTTGTTTTTTATCAATATCCGTATCATCTTCCACCACAAGGTTTTCAAGGATGAAGGTCTGTCTGTCCGGAGTATTTTTCCCCATGTAGAATTCCAGAAGCTGATCAATCGTCTGGTCTTTTCCCACTACTACGGGTTCTAAGCGGATATCTTTACCAATGAAATGCTTAAATTCATCTGGAGAAATTTCTCCTAATCCTTTAAATCGGGTGATTTCCGGATTTTTTCCCAGTTCATTTAATGCTTTCACTCTTTCGGCTTCTGAATAGCAATATCTTGTTTCCTTTTTATTTCTCACTCTGAATAAAGGAGTCTGAAGGATATAAAGGTGTCCGTTTTTAATCAGATCCGGAAAGAACTGCAGAAAGAAAGTAATCATCAGCAGACGGATGTGCATCCCATCCACATCGGCATCGGTAGCAATGATCACCTGATTGTATCTCAGGTCTTCCAGACTTTCCTCAATATTTAAAGCTGCCTGAAGAAGGTTAAACTCTTCATTTTCATATACAACTTTCTTCGTAAGGCCGTAGCAATTCAGGGGTTTACCCTTCAGTGAAAATACAGCCTGCGTTTCTACATCTCTGGATTTTGTGATTGATCCTGATGCAGAATCTCCTTCGGTAATGAAGATCTGAGTATCACCTTTTCTCTCAGCTTTCTGATCGTTATAGTGCTGCCTGCAGTCACGAAGTTTTTTATTATGAAGAGATACTTTTTTTGCTCTTTCTCTGGCCAGTTTCTGGATTCCGGAAAGTTCTTTTCTTTCTCTTTCGGAAATTAGTATTTTTCTCTGGATTGCTTCTGCTATTTCCGGATTTTTGTGTAGGAAATTGTCCAGTTTACTCTTAAGGAAATCAATGATGAATGTTCTTACAGTAGGTCCGTTCGGTCCCATATCATTAGACCCTAATTTTGTTTTGGTCTGGGATTCAAAAACCGGTTCTTCTACATTGATTGAGATTGCCGCGATGATAGACTTTCTGATATCAGAAGCATCAAAACTTTTATTGAAAAACTCACGAATCGTTTTTACATACGCTTCACGGAATGCATTAAGGTGAGTTCCCCCCTGCGTTGTGTTCTGTCCGTTAACAAATGAGAAATAGGTTTCTGTCTGTGATTTGTCAGAATGGGTAATGGCTAACTCAATATCATTATCCTTCAAATGAACAATCGGGTAAAGGATATCGCTTTCCAATTCTTCTTCCAACAAATCTTTAAGACCATTTTCAGAATAAAACGTTTCTCCGTTGAAAAGTATTTTAAGTCCCGGATTCAGATAGGCATAATTGCGGAGCATTCTTTCGATATACTCTTTTCTGTATTTGAAATGCAGGAAGATTTCTCCATCAGGAATAAAAGAAATCTCAGTACCGTTTCTATCCGAAGTTTCCTTTTCATCAAAGTTTTCCTGGATCATACCACGGGAGAATTCCGCTACTTTCATTTTTCCGTCACGGAAAGAGCGAACTCTGAAGTAATCGGAAAGGGCATTTACCGCTTTGGTACCGACCCCGTTCAATCCTACAGATTTTTTAAACGCTTTACTGTCGTATTTACCACCGGTATTCATTTTTGAAACAGCGTCTACCACTTTCCCAAGCGGAATTCCACGGCCAAAGTCACGGATAGTAACTTTGCCGTCATCCAGCTTTATTTCAATTCTTTTCCCTGAACGCATTCTGAACTCATCAATAGAGTTGTCCAGGATTTCTTTTAACAGGATATAAATACCGTCATCAGCAGAAGAACCATCACCGAGCTTCCCGATGTACATACCGGGGCGCAGACGGATGTGTTCCTGCCAATCAAGGGTTCTGATATTATCTTCGGAGTAGGTTGGATTTATTTCTTGTGACATATATGATTTCAGCAAACATACAAAAGTACAAAATTGTCTAAAATTATCCGAATTTTTTCAACTTGTTTTTTTCAATATTCCGCTGTAATCATTGTATTATTATTAATCAAATTATATATTTACGAAATTATCAATATCATGTGAAAAATATATTTACTTTCCTCACATTATCTGTAGTTTTATTCTTTTCCACATTATTTTCTTCACAGATCCCCGGGATGGTGAACTATAGTGATGAGGAAGGATTAAACTGCTCCTATACGTATCATCTGAGACAAGATAAAAATGGCTTTATCTGGATAGGCAGTGATAATGGCTTATTCAGATTTGATGGAAAAGAGTTTAAACAATATGGTAAGCAGGAAGGTTTAAAGAATATTGATATTATATCCTGTGAACCTTTGCCCAACGGTGAAGTATTCATTCTTCCCTTTCTGAATGATTTTGCTTACTTAAAAAACGGCCGCGTTATCAATCTGAACATTAATGACTATGTAAAAAATCAGTTTTCAAGCTCAATTCCGAAAGTAACCCGTAACGGAAACCGACTTTATTTTTATGGAAATTTCAATCCTCAGAATATTTTCATTTATGAAAATGGAAAAGTTAAAAAGATCCCCGTCCCGTTAGATTATGAGAAAAAATCTTTTGAAACACTCAGGTTTGAACCCCACACTTCCAATCTCTACTTACATGATCCCCATCAGGGAGAAATACTTGTCTACAATATCATTACCGGAAAAAAACAATATTTGAGAGGGAGTATTGGAAATATGATCTGTGAAAAGGATGATCTATTTGTGTTCTTACATAAAAATACGATTGAAATTTATCAACTCTCTGCTTTCTCAGCCATAAAAAAGATACTGTCTTATAAATGTGGTACACAAGAAAATGTTTTCTACGGACTTATTGATAGAAACAACAAACTGTGGCTGAATTTAAGCAATGGAGGAGTTTTATATTTCAATCAATCCCTGACTGAAAAGAAGAAAACCCTTGCTACTCCTATCAAAATACTGGATCGGTATGTGATCAATAATGTTCTGGTAGACAAGGATGAAAATGTATGGTTCAATTCGCGGAACAATGGTGTATTTTTCATTTCAAAGTCTCTTTTCGCCAATCATATCAATTTGCCTTTAAAAAGTAATTCTGAATATATAAAAGCCATTGCAAAAGATAACGGAAATATTCTTGTCGGCTATAATCATTCTGCAGGCGCACTTATCAGTAAAAACAATAAAATACAAAATATAATTCTTGATAAAGGAGATAAAGATGAAAATATTGCTGTTTATTTAAAAGGTACTATTAGTATTTTCGGTTTATCAGGTAAGGTTATTGTTCATGATATGGCTAATAACACTTCTGAAAAAATATACTGTTCCCTCAAAAACATTGTCTCTTACACACCGGATTCCCTGTTTTTCTGTACTTCAGGCGGTTTATTGAGCTACAGTTTAAAAAGTAAAAAAATAAACACTCTTTTTCAGGAACGCGTATACACGGTTTTCCCTTATGACAGGGAGAATCTCTTTATTGGCAGCTTCAGTGATCTTTACAAATATAATATCAGAACCCGGCAGAAGACTTTATTTTTAAAGGGATACTATTTTACGGATATTAAAAAATTAGACGATCATACGTATTTGGGATCTACTAACCTCTATGGGATCATTATTTTTAATACTAAAGGAATTATCAGGAAGATCGGAAAGAATGATGGATTAATCAATGATCAGGTAAAAAAAATAGAGGTAGAAAATAAAAATACGTTCTGGGCAAGCACCAATTCAGGGATATCGAGAATCGAACTGGCAGCAAAAGATCAACACATCAATAACTTCACCCAGACAGACGGACTTCCCTCTGATGCAGTAGCCGGTTGTGTGATAAAAAATGACACCATCTTCATTGGAACCTCTAAAGGACTTGGAATATTTTCCATCAAAAAACTACTGACTCAGGAAAAATTCATTCATAAAAAGGTAGTCATTAACTCAGTATCCATTGAAAATAATGAACATTATGACCTACAGAAAAGCCTGGCTGCCTACACCCATAATACGGTTATTTTCAATCTGAGCTTTCTTGATTATCCCTCATTGGGAAAAATAAGCTATAAATATAAGCTGGAAGGTCTTAATAACTCTTGGCAGATCAATAATTCTTCTAAAATCATCTTCAGCTCTATTCCCCCAGGTAAATATACTTTCCGGGTTTACGGTTTAGGATATAACGGAAAACAATCCTACACCTCTTCCGACATCACCTTTGATATAAAACCTCTGTTCTGGCAGACCTGGTGGTTCAGGCTGATATTAGCTATCGTCATCATCGGAGCGCTGTTGATGATTACCTTTTCTTATCTTCATAAAAAACGGAATAAGAAGCTAGAAAAAATGGAGTATGAAAAGAAAATTGCTGAACTTGAACTCCAGGCTATTAAAGCTCAGATCAATCCTCATTTTATTTATAACTGCCTGAATTCCATTCAATTTCTCCTGTATAAAAAAGATTACCGCGAAACAGAAAACTACCTCGATATTTTCGCCAAAATGATACGAAAAACACTTTATTATTCAGAAAAGACCTTTATGTCTATTAAAGATGAAGTGGAATATCTCACATTGTATCTTGATATGGAAAAACTTCGTGTAAAAGATCTTTTTGATTACAAAATCATCATTTCTGAACAGGTAGATCAAAACTGGACGATTCCTTCTTTACTGATACAGCCTTTTGTAGAAAATGCGATAAAGCATGGTATTTCAGGATTAAAAGACAGAAAAGGACAAATTATCATCAGCTTTGATTATACGAATGTATCTTTATGTATTATCATTGAAGATAATGGTGTAGGAATCTCCAATAAGGAATCTTTGAAAAAAGACAACTCTTTTGGGGTAAAACTTTCACATAAGAGGATTGAGACTTTTAAACAGCTTTTTGATACCAATATATTTTTAGAAATCAATACACTTACTGAAAATAGTGGGCAGGGAACACAAATCAAACTTTATATACAACCTTATGAGAAATAAAATACAGGCATGCATTGTTGATGATGAAAAAGATGGAAGAGATTATATTGCATTACTTATGGAAAATGAATTTCCTGAGATCAACATAGAATTCCAGGCTTCCTCCGTTGAAGAAGCGTATATTTACCTTATCAAAAGTTCTCCTGACATTCTGTTTCTGGATGTTCAGTTAGGTGATGGGACTACTTTCGATTTACTATCAAAGTTGAATGAAGTTCATTCTCAGATTATTTTCATTACTGCGTACGAAAATTTTGCTATTCAGGCGATTAAAAATGGGGCTACAGATTATCTTTTAAAGCCTATAAAAAAAATGGATTTCATTATTGCCGTCAATAAAGCGTTGGATCATATCAAAAAAATGCAGCCTTCACAACCTACTCTTTTAAAAGATAACAGAATCATTCTTTCTACTCTTCAGGGATTCAAGATCGTAGATATAGCCTCTATTATCCGATGCGAAGCAGATTCGAGCTACACCACTTTTTATCTTACCAATAAAACTAAAATCATGGTATCCAAAACCCTTCATGAATTTGAACCTATACTTCTTGAACAGAACTTTTTCAGGATACATCATAAGCATCTTATTAATATTGATCATCTGCAGGAATACATTAAAGGGAGAGGCGGACAGGTAGTAATGAGTGATGAATCTGTTCTGGATGTATCTTACCGGAAAAAAAATGATTTTCTCTCTACAATAGGAAAAACGGAATAAAAGCATTTTCCTGCGCACTTGCTTGCCCATCCTCCACACTTATTAATTGTTCCTGTTGTGTATTAAGCCTCTTTTCTATTTTCGTCATGTTAAACAAAAAAAATCATCATGAAAATCACTAGAAAAGTACTCAAGAGAAATCAAATGAACTCCATTATTGGAGGAACAGCGTTTATTACACCAAGCGGTCCCGGAGCGATTCCTCAGCCCCAGCCTCCCGTTGCTCCAAATCCACAACCCATTGGAGGAATTCCTTTTATCTACACAATGCCATGGAATGGATTGCCATGGATTGAACCTAAATAACAGATTAAAGATACATTCCAGTCTGCAGATTGGAATGTTATTTTTTAAACAAAAACATCCGGTAGTTCAATTACCGGATCAGAAAACAATACAAAAAACTGAAAAATCAAAAACATGAGAAAAATAACCCTCTATATTGCCTTGGCTTGCCTTTTAACGGCATCCTGCTCCGATACGATGGAACAATACAACACTGAAGCTTCCAATTCTGAACTCATGAACAGGAATCTCACTTCAGAAGATGAAACAAAATATGCTGAAGAAGGAGAACCTACAGTATTAGGAGAACAGCTTCCTGTTCCTTACACGATTGAAAGCATGATGGCTGCTTACAAATCATTACTGGCTGAACAAAAAGCAGAAGGCAACAGATCACTGACTGCTGTGAACATTCGTCCTACACACAAGTACATTAAATTTAATCCCATAACAGAAGATGAACTGGAAGCACTTCAGCAATCCGATCTTATTCTTTATGATTATCCGCTTGACAGAGAAGTATTGGTAGTCGGTAAATTCTATCATGATCCCGATGTTCCCGCTGATCAGCCTACACCTCAATATGCAACTGTAAGAAACGAAACCCCCTTACCTGCAGGAGTTAGCTATGAAGTTCTTCAGGAAGTGTATCTTCCCGAGGAGGATATCGAACTTTTAGGCACAGGTAATATGAATTATAAATTCGTCTATAGCCTGGTCCACAGAGCAGAAAATCTATCCGGGTTCACACCTTGGGAACCAAGCGACTATAAGCCCTGGGATAATATAGGAGAACCAGGGCAATGGTATCCCAATCCAAACCCGAATCCCGGAGGAGGCGGAGGTGGTGCCCCAATATATGGTACTATCCGAATCTTCGATACAAGATTAAACACACTCATCCCTTTTGAAGGCGCCAAAGTTACTGCCAAAAGGAGCTTGAGAACAAGAGAAGGCATCACCAATGCAAACGGCCAGTACGGATTGAGCGGCACCCCTTTTCCAAACAATAAAAAAGTAGATTTCAAGCTGCATATGGATAGAAAGCATTTTGTAATAAAGGATAATATGGTGAGTCCTTCCAATGTTGTACGAAATAATATTAAAAGCAACCATTGGAGTCATGACATCATGCCTGGATATGAAAATATGCAGGGTCATATGTTCAGAGCAGCCTACCGCTATTTTTATAAAGACATTGGAGGTTTACAAAGACCCGTCAGACCAAGTGGAAACCGTTCACACATTATAGCTAAGAATACAGCTAAAGATTGGCAGGGAATCAATTATGTTGCTTTTCCATACCTGAAAATAGCAAGATTCCGACCTGGTTCAACTACAGAATATAACTCTGATGACTATTTCTCAACCACTGTACATGAACTCGCCCATACGTCTCATGTTATCAAAATGAACACCGGTTTAGTTCAGTATTCACAGGTTAGCTCTATGCTGCAGGAAAGCTGGCCATGCGCTGTAGAATGGTTTGTAACAGGAATAGAATACAGAGAAAGAGGAATTCCTAATTATGGAACTCCTAATTATAATCCATCCAATCCTCCTGTATTTCCTAACCGTTTCGGGTATCAGTTCTGGAGTTTGAATACAAGTTCTGACTATACAAGCTTATTCATTAATTTAGTTGATAACTTTAACGAATTGGGACAGTCATTCAGCCCTCAACCTATGGGAACGGTAAATGATCAGGTTACCGGCTATACTTTAGCCAATATTGAAACTAATTTCCTAAAATATTGTTATGGATTAAGCAGTTTAAGTGTTCAGCTTAAGGCGAACAGACCCGCTGGAGTAAGCAATGCACAGATTGATTTACTATTAAGTTCCTATTAAATTTATTCCTTTTAAAATAATGACCATCCTCACAACAGGATGGTCGTTTTTATATAACTATTTTATTTCAAGCATACCTTATGTGAGGATTCAAAATATTACCTTTTATTTTCCAGCTGCCCAATCATATTTTTCAGCATCGCTGGTACAATCAGTCTATGGAAAGGCCGAACGGGTAAAAAATAGAGAACTCCCAGCCAGTTATGAAATTTTACCGTCGTTGATATGGTAAGGGAGTTTTTATTGATCTCTTTTTTATTCTTTTCTACGAAAAGAGAAACTCTGAAATCCAAATGTTTGTCATCTTCGCCCAGGACAATTTCATTATGGGTTTTATCCAGCACCTGAAAAAGTCCAAGGCGCTCTCCCACTTCACATGTAAAATCTTTTTCCGTCTGATTATTTTCTGTTTCCGCTCCGGTTCTCAACCCGAACAGTCCCACTAACTTATTTCTGAAGGTAAACATTTTCTTTCCCCATTTCGGACTGCTCGTAAAGAAAGCTTTTCCAACTGTCGTGATATCAAGTTCTTTATTCATCAGTTCTCCTTCAAAGCTATCCATATAATCAAAATCTTTTTTTCCCGGAGATAGAATGGATTTTTCAGGAAACTCAGTCTTTTTAATCTTCATTGTCATTGTTTTTAATGGTTGTTTGTCTAGCAAATGTAGCAATATTGCTGTGGATTCGAAAGAAAAAATCAAACACATGTTTAAAATCATGTTCTGTCTGAAAACCAGGTTGTTTATTCTTAAAAATACTCAGCATAAGAGGTAAACTTGTACTTTATATAATTTTTATCCTGTCAATTTCAAACCGTTGTAAATATTTCAGTAATTTCGGTCAACAAAACTGTTTTTATGATACAACTTCCTTTGTCGAAACTTTCCAATGTAGGAACTACTATTTTCAGTCAAATGACTCAACTTGCCAATGAAAATGAAGCCATCAATCTGTCTCAGGGATTCCCGGATTTTATGCCCGATTCAGAATTGTTAGATCATGTGGACCACTTTATTAAAAAAGGCTTCAACCAATATGCTCCTCTTGGCGGAATGATTGGCCTAAAGGAAGAAATTGCACGAAAAATAGAAAACAGCCATCAGGCCATTTATCATCCGGATTCTGAAATAACAGTTACAGCAGGTGGAACTCAGGCTATTTTCACCGCGATTGCTTCTTTTATTAAAAAAGATGATGAAGTGATTATTTTTGAACCTGCTTATGATTGTTATGAACCTACTGTAGAGCTTTTCGGAGGGATTGTAAAACGTTTTGAAATGAAAGCTCCGGATTATGAAATCGACTGGGCTGCAGTAAAAAATCTTGTCAGCGAAAAAACCAGAATGATTATTCTTAATAATCCCAACAATCCTTCAGGAAAAATACTGAAAGAAAATGACATACAAGAACTTATTGAACTCGTAAAGGGAACTTCCATTCTTATTCTGAGTGATGAAGTGTACGAGAATATTATTTTTGACGGAAAAGAACATTTAAGCATTTGTAAATATCCTGAGTTGAAAGAAAGAAGCCTTCTTGTTGCCTCTTTTGGAAAGCTTTTTCATGTTACAGGTTGGAAAGTGGGTTATTGTGCTGCACCTAAAAGTTTGACAGACGAATTCAGAAAGGTTCATCAGTTCAATGTATTTTGTGTAAACACACCTATTCAGCTTGCACTGGCAGAATACATGAAAAACGATGAACATTACACTTATCTGAATCAATTTTTCCAGGAAAAACGGGACTTTCTGAGAAAAGGTCTTGCAGGCACTTCATTTGAACTATTGGATTGTGAAGGAACTTATTTCCAGGCGGTAAAGTATGATAAAATTTCTGATAAAAATGACTTTGATTTCGCTTCCGAGCTTACCATCCGTCATAAGGTAGCCAGTGTTCCTTTCTCCTCATTTTATAAAAACAAACTGAATGAGAATGTGATCAGGTTATGCTTTGCCAAGAAACAGGAAACCCTGGAAAAAGCACTTGAGAATTTATCAAAGTTGTAATAGGAATCTGTACTTTCAAGAAACGATTTCGAAGAGTAAAAGTATCTGCTCTACCTTTTAATCAGTGAGAATTTTTATTATGATTTGATTATTTTCTGGTACAATTATTTATTTTTGTCATTAATGAGTGATTTATTCAATTTGTTTTCCTATTTTTATAATAATCAATCATTTAAATATCAAAATCATGAAAAAAGTAGTTTTGCTGCAAGGACAAAAATTAAACAAAAAAGAATTAAATATGATCAAAGGAGGTCTGAAGATTTGTATTCTTCCCGGAACTACAGAATGTTCTGAATATGCAAGATATTGCGGAGAACCTCAATGCCAGGTGCCTATCAACTAAAATCAATAACCATTAAAACGATCCCATGAAAATCAAGAATGTAAACAAAGGAAAAAAATTAACCAGAAAAGAACTGCATGCAGTCAATGGAGGTCTTGGCAATGTAAGATGTACCAATTCTTCAGGGTATTGTGTATACATCGGACCTGGATGTATGGAGCAGAAATGCCAGCTTCCGGAACCTCTTGAAGCTGTAGAATAAAATACATTATTCCACATTAAAAATCGGCCGGCTCATTTTGAGCCGGCCGATTTTTAATAATATTGTTTCGTTTGGGTGATAAAACGTTATAAAAACATTCCTCCTGAAACTTCAATTCTTTGTCCATTGATCCATCTTGCATCTTCTGTACACAGGAAGGCTACTACTCCGCCAATATCATCGGGAAGACCAACTCTTCCAAGAGCTGTAGCTCCGGCTACCATACCGTTGATCTCTTCATTATCTCTCACTCTTCCTCCACCGAAATCCGTTTCAATAGCTCCCGGAGCCACCACATTGGCTTTGATTTTCCTTGAACCTAATTCTTTAGCCATGTATTTTGTCAGCATTTCTACTCCTGCTTTAATTGACCCATAAATGGAAGAACCTGGTGTTGCAAATCTGGCCAGTCCTGAAGAGACATTGATAATCCCTCCTCCATCATTCATAAATGGTAATAATTTTTGAGTCAGAAAAAACACCCCTTTAAAGTGAATATCCACTACATCGTCCAGCTGTTCTTCCGTTACTTCCGTAATTGGTGAATATAGGGCCGTTCCTGCATTATTGATAAGAAAATCAATATGAGTACTTCCTGTGTTTTCCTGCAAATGATCTGTTACATTTTTTACAAAGGCATCAAAACTTTTCAGGTCTTTTGTATCCAGCTGAAATGCCACAGCATTCCTTCCCATTGATTTTATCTCATTCACAACAGCTTCTGCTTCTTCTTTGTTGCTTCTGTAAGTAATAATAACGTCTAATCCTTTTTGAGCAATTTTAAGTGCTGAGTTTTTCCCTAATCCACGGCTTCCTCCGGTTACCAGTGCGATATTTGTTTTTGTGTTCATTGTATTTTGATTATTTTGATGATACAAAGTTGGGATATTTTCAGACTGAAGGAGTTGCTTGAATCAATCTGAAATTTGCAAAATTCAAATCAGGAACGAAATTCTAATGGAGTAAAGGTTGTTTTCCTTTTAAAGAAATTAGAAAAATGGGCAATCTCCTCAAATCCCAGCGCGTAAGATATTTCTGAAACATTCCATTTCGTTTGTTTTAAGAGTATTTTGGCTTCCTGAGTAATACGGTCAGAAATAAATTCTGTAGTGGTCTTTCCGGTACTTTCTTTTAATCTTTTATTTAAATAGTTAACATGAACTGCCAGCCTGTCTGCATAATCTTTCGCGGTCTTCAATTGCAGTCTCTGTTCCCAGGATTCAATAGGAAACTGTCTCTCCAACAGCTCTATAAACAAAGAAACCACTCTCATGGAAGCATCGTTTGAAGCCGATATTTTGGACGCCGGCTGTAATTTCTGTCCGTAATGGATCAGCTCCAGAACATAGTTTCTGATCAGATCATATTTAAATACATAATCTGAGTCGATTTCTTTTTTTATCTTTTTAAAAAGACTTTCAATCTCTTCTGCAAGTTCATTATCAATTTCAAAGACAGGAACTCCTCCCGGCTGAAAAATAGGGAGATCTTCGAGATTGTAGTAAGATTTATCTTTAATGAAAAAGTCTTCAGTAAAAACACAGAAACTTCCTGACTGATCAGGGTCTTCGGGTACCCAGTGATATGGAACCTTAGGCGTTGCAAATAGCAGGGCATTCTGTTGTATTGAAATTACTTTATCTGCATATTCTGCTCTGTTCCGTCCCTTAATGAAGCTTATTTTATAGTACTTCCTTCTGTTATAAGGCATTTCAGAAGTAGTTTTTGCCCTTTCTATAGTCTGGGCGATATCAAAAACATTAAAATGACCAATGTCTTTATGAAGACCCTTTGGAAAAATACTTTCAAGATCTTTCCCCAGTTTGGCAGCCATCTCTTTATAAAAATCTTCCAGTGAAGTATGTGCTACTTTTTCCATCGCAGATGATTTGTAAAATTCAAATATACGAACTTATAAAACAGTCTATTTCAAATGGATAACAAATTATCCTCTGAACTCCAAATTCTTATAGGCATTTTCAGTATAAAACACCTTACCCGCACATTAAAAAACTCCGCATATTTATTGATTTAACCTAAAATCAATAACTGACATCAAGATATATCATTTAAAAAATTCTTATTTTTTTTCTAAACACAGTGATATAACTCATTTATTTTACTTACTTTCGTCAAAACTAACCCTTTAAAAATCAAACCAATGAAAAATCAAATCAATCAAATTGGAAAAAAATTAAACAAAAAACAATTAAGAACAATTAAGGGAGGCCTTATCAACTGTATGGAACCAGTTCTATGCCCTAGCCTTCCTTGTGAGCCTTCTTCTGATCCGAATGGATGCACGATCATTTCTCCAAAATGTGCGCAAAAAGAGTGCAGACCTCAATTATAAGACCCAATAATTTCATCAACGAAAAAAACTATGAAAAAAATGGAACTTAACAAAGGCAAAAAACTCAACAAAAAAGAATTAAAGTCTATTCAAGGAGGAATGCTTAACTGTATGGAAGCCATTCCCTGTACAGAGTTTCCTTGCGAAGCCTATCCTCCAGGGGATATTAGAAATTGTACCACAATATCTCCAGGCTGCGCTCAGAAAATTTGCAGACCATAAAAATCTCCTATCTATTGAATTATAATTATATCAACAATCACTAAAACCAAACATTATGAAAAATCAAGATTTAAATCACGGAAAAAAACTTAACAAGAAACAATTAAGAGTCATTACCGGCGGAAAAGAAATGTGTCTGTTACCAGACCTTACTTGTAAGAAATATTCGCTTGCCTGTGCAGAATTACAGTGCCAGCCTGGTATTGAATTGTAATAAACCTAAAAAAAACTAAACCATGAAAACTTTAACGAATGAAAAAACAAATGTTAGAGAATGGTAAAAAACTCAATAAAAAAGAGTTGAAAACTATTCATGGAGGTGTAATGATATGCAGCCATCAGGGCATTTGCGCACAAATTCATCCATCATGTTATGAGCCCAAGTGCCGAACAGGTGAGGCAGAATTAAGATGTACAGATATAGTTGGCAACTGCGTTATGATCTCCCTAAGTTGTATGGAACCAAAATGCCGATTCGAAACAGGTATTCCACTTTAAGGATAAAATAATAGAACTGCTCTCTGATTTCAGGGAGCTGTTTTCTTTAACAGAAGCCTTCGTTTTGAACTTCAGCTAAGAAGTATAAATCCAACTTGCAGCAAAAAGCGCTCCCAAATACATGGAAGCGCTTTTTATTATAACTAACTTTAATACTTTTCTTTATACGTTGAATCTAAAGTGCATGATGTCACCATCCTGTACAATATATTCTTTACCTTCTACAGAAAGCTTTCCTGCTTCTTTTATCTTTACTTCGGAACCGTAAGTGATGTAATCGTTATACTTGATTACTTCCGCACGGATAAATCCTTTCTCGAAGTCTGTGTGGATAACACCTGCAGCCTGTGGAGCTGTCCATCCCTGTCCGATAGTCCAGGCTCTTACTTCTTTCACACCCGCTGTAAAATAGGTCTGAAGTTTTAGAAGGTCATACGCCTTTCTGATCAGACGATTCACACCTGGCTCTGTAAGACCTAGTTCATCAAGGAATATTTCTCTTTCTTCAAAAGTTTCAAGCTCATTGATGTCCGCTTCGATCTGTGCAGCTAGTACTACTACTTCAGCTCCCTCATTCTTAGCCATTTCTTCAATCTTACCAATCCAGTCATTTCCGTTTTTAATAGAATTTTCATCTACATTACAAACGTAAAGTACCGGTTTGTTGGTTAGCAGCTGAACCTCTGCAATAACTGATTTTGTGAAATCATCAGTCGCAAATTCTCTTGCATTTTTACCATCTTCAAGGAATTTTTGTAAATTCTGAAGGGTTTCGTAGGTAAGAATATCTTCTTTCTTCCCTGATTTGATGAATTTCTTAGCCTTCTCAACTGCTTTCCCTACTGTTTCAAGGTCTTTCAACTGAAGCTCGATATCAATAATTTCTTTATCTCTTAATGGATCTACTGAACCTTCTACGTGAACAATATTTCCGTTATCAAAACATCTTAAAACGTGAATGATTGCCTCACACTCACGGATATTTGCTAAGAACTGGTTCCCCAATCCTTCTCCTTTGCTGGCTCCTTTTACAAGACCTGCAATATCAACAATCTCAACTACAGCAGGTAAAACTCTCTCAGGTTTTACGATTTTCTCTAGTTCAAACAATCTTTGATCCGGTACAGAAACTGTTCCTAAGTTAGGTTCAATAGTACAGAAAGGATAGTTTGCTGATTGAGCTTTTGCATTACTCAAACAGTTAAAAAGAGTTGATTTACCTACATTCGGCAGGCCTACGATTCCACATTTCATATTGTAAAATTCAAAGTTTAAGGTTTAGGGGTAATTCAAAGACGCTTCAACTTTAAACATTGAACTCAGAACCTTGAATTACGAGTGTGCAAAGATAGTGATTTTTGAGGGAGTTTCATAATAAAAAAATCTGCCAGTGTTCTGACAGATTTTCAAAAGGTTCAGGATTCACCTGATAATTTATGGATTGTTTCCTGTGGCATTCTGAGCCAGAGGAACATCATTCGGTGCTTCCTGTAAAGTTTTATCTAAAGTAAATAAAGATTCATCCGTAGCTCTGTCTCCACCTGCAATTTTCAATTTGTCAATTAAATTCTGAGCTAATGTTTCCTCTTCAATCTGCTCCTGTACAAACCATTGCATAAAATTCCAGGTTGCCCAGTCTTTTTCTTCCATGGAAAGATCTACAATTTTGTAAATAGCGGTTGTATTATCAACTTCATGTTTAAAAACACCATCAAAACAAGCGGTAAGGCTGTCCGGATCTGCCGGAGGAGCTGGAATTGCTGTTACCTGTGGTTTTCCGCCTCTGTTTAAAATGTATTCCATGAATTTGATTGAGTGATTTCGCTCTTCCTGAGCATGGCGGTAAAGAAAATTGGCAATTCCCTGATAGCCCTTGTCATCAGCCCAGATTCCATACGATAAAAAAACGTGTGATGCATGAATTTCCTTGTTCATCTGGTCACTAAGTGCTTTTTCCATGTTGGTGGAAAGTCTTTTAGTATTCATAATGTTATATTTTGGTGATTATGGAATAAATAATGCAAAAACAGTTCCGATAAGGTGATTACATTATATACAACATGACAACAAACGAAAATAGATATCTGATTTTCAATATTTTAAATTATTAATTTATAGCTATTCTAAAATACAAAACCAGCTCTTTTTCAAGAACTGGTTTTAAAAGTTATCATTGAGATTGCTTCAACTTATGGTTCGCAATGACTCATAATGGATCAGTATTATTTAATTTTTCTGGCGGTATAATCACTTTCATTTCCTAATCTGTCAATCGCTTTAATAGCAACGGCATTCAGTTTTTTACCGTCTTTAGATTTAGGAATGTCTTTTGAAAGGGTATCCAATGTCAAAATTTCTGTCTGCCAGACCCCGTTATATTGCGTAAAAAGTACCCATAGAAAAACGTCTGCTACATTTTTTGTACTCCAGCTTGTCTGTGCAAAGCTTCCGTTATCAGCAATAAACAATGTAGGCGTCTGAAGCGGAATAGCTTTTATCCATGGAGATTTCGGTACTAATGCTTTTTCATTGTATGGTCCGTTTTTCAGAGTTGGAAGCATATTTGGATTTTTAGTAAGCCCGGCAATACTCCAGTGAATTTCTCCGACATCATTTTTCAAAATATTTCTCGAAATTGCAATTTGATTTTTGATTTCCGTAGGGCGGTCAGACACTTTAATCTCAACAGTATTCAATCCCGGCCATAAGTGACGGTTCATCGTATTTTCAGACTGCCACCAGCTCAACAGGGCTTCAAAGCTCTGTCCTTTGGAATCAATAGGCCAGTAAAGCTGTGGTGAAAAGTAATCTACCCAACCTTTATTGAGCCATAATTTAGCATCTGCATACAGCTCGTCATACTGTGAAGACCCTACAATTCCTGCAGGATATCCAGGTTTCCATATTCCGAACGGGCTGATCCCGAATCTTACATTATTTTTTTCTGCGTGAATTTCTTTATAGATACGTTCTACAAATTTATTAACGTTATCTCTTCTCCAATCTGCTCTGGATAATGTACCGCCATTGCTTACATAGGTATTCCAGGTTGCGTTATCGGGGAAATCCGCCCCTTTGTTATAAGTTGCATAAGGATAGAAATAATCGTCAAAATGAACGGCATCAATATCATATCTTTTTACAATATCTTTCACCACATTTGATACGTGCCCCTGTGTTTTGGGATTGGCAGGATCAAACCAGTACATTCCATTCTTTAGTCTTACAACAATATCAGACAATTTATTGGCCATTGACAACTTATTCACAGCACCACCATTAGTATGATGGGCACGATAAGGATTTAGCCAGACATGCAACTCCAATCCTCTTTTATGAGCTTCCTCAATCCAGAACTGAAGCGGATCATAATTGGGTGATGGAGCTGTTCCAGTTTCTCCGGTAAGAAAATAAGACCATGGCTCGATATTACTCGTATAAAGTGCGTCTGCAGAAGGTCTGATCTGGAAAATAGCAGCGTTAAAATTATTATCTTTCAGCATATCAAGCATACTGATTGCTTCGGCCTTCTGTTGGTCCACCGTAAGATCATTTCTTGAAGGCCAGTTGATATTCGCTACACTGGCAATCCATGCTCCGCGGAATTCTCTTTTGATTTCCGGAAGGTTGGTTCTGAAATTTTCTTCCGTTGAAGCTGTCGTTCCTGTAGTAGGTTTTGTAGCTACCGGATTTACTTTTGGCGGGTTTGTATTGTTGGTTGGTTTTGTCGGATTCTTTGTGGAAGGTGTTTTTACAACATTGTTCTGAACAGAACATGAGGTAGTGTAAGATGCAAAAACGCCCAATAAAACGATAAGTTTTAATTTATTCATTCTCATAGTCACAAAACTACTTTAAAATTTATTTTTTATTTCTCAGAGATTATTATGCCAAAATAAGCATTTTAATGGGTTGGCATAGAAAAAAAAGCCTCGAAAATCGAGGCTTTGATTTTATGTATAAGATTTTTATTATGCTTTTGCAGATCTTTCTAATCTTTTTCTTTCTTCTTCAGAAAGGATTTTCTTTCTCATTCTGATGAAGTTTGGAGTTACCTCAATCGCTTCATCACCTTGGATGTATTCCATACATTCTTCCAGAGAGAATAAGATTTTCGGAGCAACACCAGTATCTTTATCTTTTCCTGAAGCTCTCATGTTGTTCAACTGTTTTGCTTCTACGATGTTTACTACCAAATCTCCAGGTTTGTTTTGTTCACCAATGATCATTCCTGTGTAGATTTCCTCACCCGGATCAACGAAGAACTTACCTCTATCCTGCAGTTTTGCAATAGAATATTCTGTAGCAGGACCTGTAGTTTTGCTAATCAAAACACCATTGTTTCTTCCTGGGATAGTACCTTTGAAAGGCTTGTATTCTGTGAAACGGTGTGCCATAATAGCTTCACCAGCAGTAGCTGTCAACATCTGAGAACGTAGTCCAATCAAACCTCTTGAAGGAATTTCGAACTCCATGTGCTGCATTTCACCTTTAGTTTCCATAATATGAAGGTCACCTTTTCTTTGCGTTGCCAAGTCGATAACTCTTGAAGCAAATTCTTCAGGAACATCTACAACCAAAGATTCATAAGGCTCACATTTCTCACCGTCAATTTCTTTGAAGATAACCTGCGGCTGACCAATTGTCATTTCATATCCTTCTCTTCTCATTGTTTCGATCAAAACAGATAAGTGAAGAATACCTCTACCGAATACCAAGAAAGTGTTTGCATCATCAGTCTGCTGAACTCTTAATGCTAAGTTTTTCTCTAATTCTTTTGTTAATCTTTCTTTCAGGTGGTTAGAAGTAACATATTTACCATCTTTACCGAAGAAAGGTGAATTGTTGATAGAGAACGTCATGTTCAAAGTAGGCTCGTCAATTGCAGTTCTTTCCAATGGCTCTGGATTTTCAAGATCTACAAAAGAATCACCAATCTGGAAGGCATCAAAACCTACTACAGCACAGATATCTCCTGCTTTTACTTCAGTTACTTTTTTCTTTCCTAATCCTTCGAAAACGTAAAGTTCTTTTACTTTTCCTTTTACAATTTTACCTTCTGCCTGAGCAAGACCGATCCATTGGGATTCTTTGATCTCACCTCTTGTCACTTTCCCGATTGCAATTCTTCCTAAGAAAGAAGAGAAGTCAAGAGAAGTAATCTGCATCTGAAGATTTCCTTCTGTTATTTTCGGTTCAGGAACATATTGTAAAATACCATCTAATAGTGGTAAGATATCCTCAGTTGGCTCTAATGAAGTGTTGAACCATCCTTGTTTTGAAGATCCATAGAACGTAGGGAAATCCAATTGCTCTTCTGTAGCTTCAAGGTTGAAGAATAAGTCAAATACTTTATCGTGAACTTCGTCAGGACGGCAGTTTGGTTTATCTACTTTATTGATTACCACTAATGGTCTCAATCCTAACTCCAATGCTTTCTGAAGTACGAATCTTGTTTGTGGCATTGGTCCTTCGAACGCATCCACCAACAAAATAACTCCATCAGCCATTTTCAATACTCTTTCTACTTCTCCACCAAAATCGGCGTGACCAGGAGTATCAATTACGTTAATTTTTGTGTCTTTATAAGTAACAGAAATATTCTTGGATAAGATAGTGATCCCTCTTTCTCTTTCAAGATCGTTGTTATCCATAATTAACTCCCCACTCTCCTGATTTTCTCTGAAAATGTTGGTAGCGTGAATGATCTTGTCAACCAAAGTCGTCTTTCCGTGGTCAACGTGTGCGATAATCGCAATATTTCTAATGTTTTGCATAAAAGATTTTTACGGGTGCAAAAGTAGTGATTTTTAATGAAAAAATATTTAGTTATATAAATATTTAATATTTTGTTTAAAATACTTATTTATAAGACAATGAAAAAGTGTGTCCAAAAAACACTCTTTAAGTCATTTATACTTCCCTGATTTCTCACTGCCGGTTCTCCACATATCAGCTCAGATAACCTGCAATTAAAGGGAAACCAGATTTCATTTCCGGAAATTCATCTAAGATTCCTCTTGGAGTTTGCCTACTCATTATCAGCATGATAAAATTATAAATAAAATACATAGCGGCAAATATTTTTCACAATATTTAACATTTAAGGAAATACTGTAACATTTATTGTATCAATGTCTTATCAATCGGTAAAAAAGAACCAGATCAATTAAAACCACAATGAAAAACTTTACAAGAAAAGATTTTTTTGAAACTTTATGATGGAAAATAATCATTCCTGATGCGGCTCCCAGGATGCCAATCAGAGAAAGTCCTAACAGAGTATTTTCGGAAATCCTCCATTGATGTTTTTTGGCTTGCCATTTGTCAAAACCAAAGACACCAAATGTAATCAGGTTTGCGATCAGCAGAAAAGGGATCATTTTCAATTAATTTGCCGCAAAAATAAAATTTAATTTACAGATAGAAAAGCTGCGGGAATTTAAATCCAGGTTCAGAAAAATATTTTTGATGCTATGAGAACAAGATTTTTTACATTTGCTCTTCTTAAAAACAAATCAATGACGGTACAGGATCTTGCAGGAAGCTATTCAATTGAAGGAAGTAATCAGGAAGAATCTTCCAACCCTACTTACCATGGCATATTAACCTTATCCATTGATGAGAACAACCGTATTATTGCTCAATGGATCATTGGTGATCACCAACAGAATGGCACCGGATTTTATAAAGATCATATTTTAGTTATCAACTTTCATTATGAAGGAGATGATCATAAAATCTATAAAGGAGTTGCCGTATACCGCTGTTTAAGCAAAGATGTACTGGATGGCTTTTGGTCTGAGAAGCATGGTAATCCCTTATATCTTGGAAGTGAATTTTGTGTAAGAATTCAGAACTCCATGATTTTGAACTGATTCCATTTGTAATATTAAAAAGAGCTGTCTTCCATGAAGACAGCTCTCGTAGTTATTGAAATTTAAATAACTTATTTTTTAGCTTTTACGTCGATCGCAATCTCAATATCTTTGCTGATCATCCATTCTGCAGGATCTGCTTCAGAAGTACCGAATTTGATTCCCCAATCTGCTCTGTTTACCGTAAATTTAGCCTGAATAGCTGCTGTATTTTCTGCTACATCTACTTTAGCAGGGAAAGTAACATTCATTGTTTTTCCTGATAACGTAAGGTTTCCGCTTACTGTTTTATTAGCTCCTGCTACAGCATCTTTTGGTGCTTCTTTCAAATCTGTAACACTTGTAATTTTGAAATCAGAAGTAGGGTTTTTCGCTACATCAAAGAAATCAGGGTTTTTAAGGTGAGCTTCAAGATCTGCCGGCTTTTTATCTTTTTCTGTTACTGAAGCCGGATCTACTTTGATTGAGTTCATATCAATCACAAAGTTTCCTGCAGAAACCTGACCTGCATCAACACTGATATCTCCTGATTTTACAGTAAGTGTTCCCCAGCGAGGTGCCATTCCTCCTTTGTGGAAAGCTTTCCAGTTTACGATAGAAGTTACAGTATCTACTGCCAATGTTTCTCCTTTGCTCTCTGCTACAGTTTGTTCCTGAGCCGTAGCTGCAGTTTCTGCTGTTTTTCCTTTATCACATGATGCCAAAAGCAATCCTACTCCTACTAATGCAATTACGCTAATTTTTTTCATATTGAACTGTTTTAAAAAAGTTTATTGAAATTTTGTTGTTTTCGGGTACAAAAATAGAAAAACCAGCTTACCTTCATCTTAACATATATCAAGAAATACAAATTCGTATAATTATTTACAGTCATACATCCACTGGCGATAGACATCCCATCTATATTGAGAATCATAACTGCTGAAGAATTCTTTACTCTTCTGAGTCCCATTTCTAGAGCATTCAACGGTATTATCTTTCTGTGGATCTCCTTTAGCCACCCAGCCCGTATCTGAATAATCGGTATAGGTACCATCGTGATCATTTTTTAAGGTCACAGTCCGTTCATACTCCTGTACCATACAGTTACATTTTTTAGGTTCTTCAGAATCAGCATATATACAGGATTTCATAAAAGAACAACAGATGAATAGGATCAATATTTTCCTCATATTTATCATAGCGAGCTACTAGTTTTTGAATTCATATAAATAAGTAAATATTTAAATACAAAATCAGGACAAACACAGATTTAAAAATTAATTATCAATCAATTAAAATACAGTTAAAATCAGACACAAAAAAAAGAGTGGAGAAGAATAATTTAAGATTAAAAAAATAAAGAGATTAATGCATTCCGTATTCGTTATTTCTCATTCCAAAACCCTATTTTAGCTTTCCGAAAACAGAACAATGACGACCGTAGAATTTATACAGAAGCAGCTCAATATTTCTGAAAAGAGCATCAACAATACTTTACAATTATTAGCAGAAGACTGCACTATTCCTTTTATTTCCCGTTATCGAAAAGATAAAACCGGAAACCTTGATGAAATACAAATCGAACAGATTTCAAAAATCAGCAAGCAATTTGAAGAAATCGTCAAGAGAAAAGAATCTATTGTAAAATCTATAGAAGAACAGAATGCTTTGACTCCTGAGCTTCGACAGAGAATAGAGGAAAGTTTTGATATCCAGGAACTTGAAGACCTTTATCTGCCTTTCAAAAAACGCAAGAAAACCAAAGCGGATACAGCCAAGGAAAAAGGACTGGAACCTCTCGCCAAAATCATAATGAGCCAAAAAAACAATGATATCTCTTTTCTGGCTTCAAAATATCTTAACAATGAAGTAGCTTCAGAAGAAGAAGCATTGCAGGGCGCAAGAGACATCATGGCAGAATGGATCAATGAAAACATGTATGTCCGTAAGAATCTCCGCAGACTATTTCAGCGCAAGGCAGTGGTTACCTCTAAGGTTGTAAAAGCTAAAAAAGATGAGGAAGAAGCACAGAAATTCTCCCAATATTTTGAATGGGAAGAAAGCCTTAACAGAACACCGTCTCACAGACTTCTCGCCATGTTAAGAGCAGAAACCGAAGGCTTTGTAAAAACAAATGTAGGAATAGACAAAGAAGAAGCCATTGATTTCATTGAAAAAGCCATTATCAAATCCAATAATGAAAGTTCGGAACAAATTGCACTGGCTATAAAAGATAGTTATAAAAGACTTTTGGAACCAGCAATTTCAAATGAAGCCCTACAGGAAGCCAAAGAAAAAGCAGACAAAAAAGCCATTGAAATTTTTTCTGAAAACTTAAGCCAACTCCTTCTGGCTCCACCTTTGGGAGAGAAAAGAATTCTGGCAATAGACCCCGGATACCGAAGCGGATGTAAAGTTGTATGCCTGGATGAAAAGGGAGATTTATTACACAACGAAACCCTTTACCCTCACGCTCCGCAGAATGAAAGCGGTATGGCTATGAAAAAGATCCGCTCTATGGTCAATGCTTATAATATTGAAGCCATTTCTATAGGTAACGGAACAGCAAGCCGTGAAACAGAGTTCTTCATTAAAAAAATTGCCTTTGATAAACCCCTGCAGGTTTTTGTGGTTTCAGAAGCCGGAGCATCAGTCTATTCTGCAAGTAAAATTGCAAGAGATGAGTTCCCTTCATATGATGTAACGGTGCGTGGAGCAGTTTCTATCGGAAGAAGACTTTCTGACCCACTGGCAGAATTGGTAAAGATTGATGCCAAATCAATTGGTGTTGGGCAATATCAGCATGATGTAGATCAGACCCAGCTGAAAAATGAACTGGATTCTACAGTGATGAAATGTGTAAATTCTGTAGGAATTAATTTAAATACGGCGAGTAAGTCCCTTTTAAGTTATGTTTCGGGAATCGGGGATAAAATGGCGGAAAACATTGTTAATTACCGCACTGAAAACGGTGCATTTGAAGACAGAAAACAGCTTAAAAAAGTACCAAGACTAGGAGAAAAAGCTTTTCAGCAGGCTGCCGCTTTTGTAAGAATTGCGAATGCTAAAAATCCGTTAGACAATTCTGCTGTACATCCTGAAGCGTATGGAATTGTAGAGAAAATGTCAAAAGATTTAGGAATTAAAACCAATGAACTGATTGCTAATAAAGAAAAAATAGCGCTGATAAAACCTGAAAACTACCTCACAGGTGAAATCGGAATCTTAGGAATAAAAGATATTTTAAAAGAACTTGAAAAACCAGGACTGGATCCAAGAAAAGCCGCAAAAGTGTTTGAATTCGATCCCAATGTTAAAAGCATTAAAGATTTAAAAGCAGGCATGATCCTTCCGGGAATTGTCAATAATATTACAGCTTTTGGGTGTTTCGTAGACCTTGGCATCAAAGAAAGCGGACTTGTTCATATTTCCCAGCTGAAAGACGGATTTGTATCCGATGTCAATGAAGTCGTAAAACTTCATCAGCATGTTCGTGTAAAGGTAACAGAAGTAGATGAAGCAAGAAAAAGGGTACAGCTGAGTATGATTTTATAATTTTCAACTGTTTACTTATTTAAATTAAAGCAGAAACCACAAAACAGTCATTTTGAACACAAAAAATTTAATTTTCGACCTCGACGGCACATTATGGGATTCCAGAGCCACCATCATCAAAATATGGAATGAAGTATTGGGTAGAAATCAGTGGCTCAAGCAGGAACTGAAACCCGAAGATATGGATCAGTATATGGGATTATTAGCTCATGACATCATAAAAGATATTCTTCCCGGTATTTCAGATTTGCAAGCCCAGGAACTTCTTTCTGAAATTGTAGCCGAAGAAAATAAAATACTACACCTACAGGGCGGAATTTTATATGATGGTGTTGAAGAAACTTTAAAGAGTTTAGCCAACACCCATTCTCTTTTCATTGTAAGCAACTGCCAGGAGGGTTATATTGAATCATTCTTAGACTACTATCAATTCAATGGTCTGTTCGTTGATTTTGAGTCTCACGGACGAACCCAAAAACCAAAATCTGAAAACATACAGCTTCTGATGGAAAGAAACCAACTGTCCGTTGAAGATTCGGCATACATCGGCGACACCCAAACCGATTATGATTCAGCCAATTCTAATGGATTACCGTTCATTTTCTGTCAATACGGATTTGGAAAGTTAATTGATCCCTTTTATGAACCGGCAATTCTGACCTTTTCACATCTGAGAGATCACATTTCCGGTACTTCAAAATAAAAGGCTTCCTCTGGTGAGGAAACCTTTTATTTTCGCACAATATTTACCAACTCAATAAGCATCCTCAGGCGGTTTTACTGAATTTAAGCTTTGTAAAAAAAAGTAAATATCCACATCAGAGGGAATATCCAATTTTTTCCGTAATCTATTTTTCTTTGTTTGTACTGACCTGTGCTGCATAAACCCATACTGCGCAATTTCTTTAGAAGAAAAACCTAATTGTATCATTGCACAGAAGGAAAGTTCATTAGTGGAGAGCTTTGGATTAATATCAAGAAGCTTTTCTACTAACTCCGGATAAGCGCTTTGATATTCATTAAAAAATAAAGGATCATTTTTCTTGGCTAAAAAGATCAGTCTTTCATCATTAATCGACATTTTTTTTATTAAAAATTCGGTCTCTAATTCTCTAGCCTTTATAATTTTACGTTTTCGGATAATTCTTTTATTATAACTATAATACACGAATATAATAATGGCAATTAATAAAAAAACAAGTCCATTATAAATAATAGCGGAACTTCGTCGCTCACTATCTACTTTCTCCTTTTCCTGAGTCATTTTATCAATAGAAGTATTGATTGACTTATCCCATGCACGGCCCAGGCTATCATTTAATTTACTATATTTCTCCAGATACTCCCTCTCTTTTGAACCATCATTTAATTTTTTATAAGTATCGACAATAACTTGGTACACCCTCGGGATTTGATAAATTCTTCGAGTCTTTTTAAGAATTTCTACTGACTTCATATAGTAATCCAATGCTGAAGTATAATTCTTCTTTGCAAATAAAAAATCCCCATAATAAAGATAAGTGATTGCCCTTTGAGAATCCCAGTAATCTCTTTTTCCTAAAAGAGCAAAAGCTCTGTTAAAATAAACCTTTGATGAATCTTCATTTTTACCATAAAGCAAATAGTGATTAGCTATTGTGGAAGTAATAACCGGCGTAGGTTTTACATCTAAAGCCTTATGTAAATAAATTAGTGAAGAATCAATTGAGCCGGTTTCCCTTAAAAAATCAGCTCTGTTGGCATACACCAAAGATAAAATTTCCTGATTGCGTTTATCTTCTATGAGTTTTCCGTAGTAAATTGATTTTGAATTATACTTAAGCGCTTTTTTATAAAGACCTATTACATAATTAGCCTGACCATATTCCTGATATAATTTAGTATACAGATAGTAATCTTCTCCCCCTTCAAGATTATCTTCAGCAATCTGAAGATACTGGAATGCATTATCATACATTCCAACTGTTGCATAAATATTACCTAAATTAATATAAGAAAGAACTTCACCTCTCTTATAATCCTGCTTTTTACTAATATCACAAAATTTCTTATTAAGATCAATCAGTTCTTTCCTTCTGCCACTTATCCTCAAATCCTCATTAACCTTTAGCAGCATACTATCAATATATTGAGGAGTATACGTCTGAGAATATAGTAAATCAGAAAATAACAGACAGATTAGGGTGCTAATCAATATTTTCGAAAATTGATTAAGCTTAGGCATTCGCATAGTAAATTCAATAATAATTAATTTCAAAAAGATAAAAAAGATGTTAATCCCTCATATATAAAATAGTACTTAACAGGATCTTTATAACACTTTTTTTCAAACCCATCACACACTGCAATTTGTTTGCCATAAAATTAAAAAAAATAAAAATATTTACAATATTTTTACTAATTTTAGTTAAAATTGGTAAAAATATAAACATTATTATCACTATGCATTGATTAATTATAACAGTTTAAAAAACATTGATACTGAGAAAAATAAAATCAAAAAAACGCATCATAAATTGATGGATAGAAAATTTATTTTTTTTAAGTAATTATCATCATTTTATGAATTTTAAATTCATTTACAGATTCTATTTTAAAATTTCATCAAAAAAAACAATTCATCTGCCCCTAAATCCTATTGACAGACCTAAAAAAACAAATGATGTACTTTTGATGTATCTAAAATTTTGCTTGGTGTAATGATCAAATCTAAATTTGCAAGAGATAATTCTTTTGGTAAATCTATATTTCTGATTTAAGAATTTCGTTAAAAGTAGGAAAGATTTGTTTTAAAGTTTCAGTCCATGCCCTACCAATAAAAAATCTATTGTATTTAAACTTTAATAACACAAGCAGTTTTCATTTTGACTTTTATAAGTCTTTATACTGATCAAAGTTGCTACTCCCGTTTTTTTACGGGAGTTTTTTTTAATTTTATACATAAAGTTCATTACAAAACTATCCGTTCTAAATCAGGGAGTTTCAAAATGGTGTACTTATGATGTATATCTATTTAGTTCGAACAAAATAATCAGTACTAAATTTGAACAAAAATTATAACCAAGCTTTTACTTAATTATTTCCACTTCTATTCAAGTAGAAATTAATGTTGAAGATCTATTAATATTGTGAAAATTTACACTATACATTATAAATCCTCACTCCAGCTTGGTAAAAAGAACCTTAGATCTTTACTATAGTTTCAAAAAATAAATTTTAATTATATAATCCCGTTTATTTTGAACTTTAAAAAAATACATATTGGCAGCACAATCAAAGCTAAATTTATGGAAGAAGCACTGGATATGCAGAGAGCTTGCAGTTTTATGAAATGCACCGAATCCGAAATTGAACAAATGTTCCTTGAAAAAGATCTGACAACAGATAAATTATTGAGATGGAGCAAACTGTTAGAATATGATTTTTTCCGGACCTACTCACAACACCTGATACTCTTCTCTCCTCCTAAAAAAGAAATTTCAAACAAAACTCCCCATAAAAAACCATCTTCTTTACCTGAATTCAGGAAGAACATATACACTAAAGAAATCATAGAGTTCATCCTGGAACAAATTGAAACAGGAAAAAAGACAAAATTAGAAATTATAAATGATTACAAAATCCCAAAAACTACACTGTATAAGTGGATTGCCAAGTATTCAGAAAAAAAATAACTTGATTACAGGAATTCATCAGAAAATAAGAGAACAGAAAAAGCATCAACCACTGTTGAAGCTACAAAATTAAATAACCTTTCAAAGCAGAATACCGAAAGCGGAAAGGCCCTTAACAAAACATAGACTTAAGAATAAGCCTGTTTTTTTGTTATTTGAGTTTCTAATCCTTTTGAATATGAGCTATATAGACCTAACCGTTTTCAAAGTAAGAATTGATACAATCTTAGCTTATTCTTCTGAAACCTAATGTTCAGAAAGATTTTTAAAGAACAAATACAGGTCAACATCAGAAGAAATATTCAGTTTTTTTCTAAGCCTGTGCTTTTTATTCTGTACAGATCGGTGCTCCACAAAAGTATATTGTGCAATTTCTTTTGATGATAATCCCAGCCATATCATTGCACAAAAAATCAAATCAGATTTTGACAGATTAGAATTTATCGCAAGTAATTTTTTAATAAAATTAGGATACGCTTCCTGAAATTTATTAAGTAAATCAGGATCATTTTTCCTCGCCAATTCAATCATACAATCGTAAGAATTATTGAGTTTTTCCTTTAAGATATTCGTTTCAGATTCTTTTTGCCTTAGTATACCTTTGTTCTTACGACAACGGATATAGGCAAAAAGTAAAACAACAATAAGGCACAAAACCAAGATATTGTAAATAAAAAACATATTTTTCTTTGAAATATTTTCAGATTCTTTTTCTTTCTCCTCATCATTTAACACCCTTTAAGTATTGGCATTACTTTGTCAATTGAGGAAAACTACAGACCTTCTTTGTCTTTTTTCAGAATAGCCACTACTATCCCTGGTAACAAATTCTGATTTAATTTTCGGGACAATGATTCTACTTCGAACAATCAACTGTGTTGGGTTTACAACTCCGCCTAAAGTAATTTCAGGAGCAGAAGAATCAATTCCGACTTGGGAATACACATGCAATAAGTATAATATTAATAAGGCTAATACAATTTTTATCTCCACGCTATTTTTTTGTTTCGCCGTAAAAGTATAAAATAAGCATTATGATGTATTAAATAACACGTACATCATAGATACAGCATGGCGAAATGCGCGTAATTTCAAACAAATAACCCTATTTTATTGAGGAAGGCAAGTTGCTTTTTGTTGTAGCAAATTTTTGCATTTTTTAGCATTAAACAAAAGCTGTACACATGATGTATATGAAATATTGCAACATATAGAATGGAAAGCTAATTTTACATGAAAACACAAACTATATACTTTTTATCAGCTTTCAAATTGTTTAGTTGATATTAAGACTAGGTACTAGGGCCGTAAATGAAATTAAAGAAGTAAAAACACTATTTAAAGTTTAAAAGCAGTTTCCGCATTATTATTTTTAAATATTGAAATCATTCTTATTGGTTGGGGATCTTTCTTTAATTAATTTATGAACTCTAGTATCTATTTTTATCAATATGGCTCATTCAAAAAAGTTTATAAAATAATTAAACCACATCATTATATATGGATCATCATAAACAATCTCACTCAACGACTCCTGATTACAAAAAAATTTACAGCGATCTTGTTGACCTGAAATATCCGGAGAAAAAGCATGAATGTGAAAAAATTTTATCGAAGAAAAATCTTTCTGCGTTTGATGTAATAGAAATAAACAGGATCATATTTAGTTATAATCAGAACATTAAGGAAAACCAGTCTCACCGTTCTTATAACAAGGAAACGATATACAAAATTCTTGAATATCAAAAAAAGAATTATCTTAATAACACTCAGCTTGCTTTACATTTTAAACTAAGTCGTAACACCGTTGCAAAATGGAAGACTTTATTCAGTATTTAATCAATTCACACTCCTATACATTTATTATAAAGTTCATCTGTAGTTAAAAATATTATATTTTTTATTTAGAATATATTTTATACAGAGGGTAAAAGAATATTATCTCTTTCTTATTTAGATAGTAAGGAATATTCTATTTCTTAGGAAATTCATAATAAAAAATGCCATCATTGGCTAAAACATATATTATTCAACTAGATAAATAAATGCATTAGCCAATAACGGCAAAAAAGAATAGGATAAATTAAAAGGCTTTACTGTTATTTATTCAGAGAAATTTAAAATTATACTGAACTAATATATCTGCTCCACCCATATATCTAATCTTTTATCTGTTTCAAATAAAGAATACCTATTTGTAATCTTTAGAACTTCTTCTAGGTTCTTTTACTTCCGGCCATTTTACGACCTCTCCTTTTTCATCCTGAGGCATTACTCTTTTTTCTCTGTTGCTGAATTCAGGATCTTCGGAAGCCATATAAGCTAAGGCTGCCGTTAAAATCACATTATTTTTAACTTCATCAAAAACGATCTTATCGTAAGTATCTTTTGTAGTATGCCACGTATATCCGAAATACCCCCAGTTCAGAGAACCTAAAGAAATTCCGGGTACTCCTGCTGCCACGAACGAAGCATGGTCAGAGCCTCCACCTCCAGGCATCCCTGGGAAATCAGTCTTAATATGGCTTCTTACTGCTTTGGGAACACCATCAAGCCATCTTCCAACATAATCATAAGCTTTTACAAATCCCTGACCGCTGATATTCACAACACGTCCGGTTCCGTTATCCTGATTAAAAGCAGCCTGTACTCCTTTAATAATCTGTGGATTATCGGCTACAAAACCTCTAGACCCATTTAATCCCTGCTCTTCACTTCCCCAAAGTCCGATTACAATAGTTCTCTTGTTATTAGGATAATATTTTTTCAGAATTCTCATTGTTTCCAGCATGGTGATCGTTCCTGTTCCGTTATCTGTAGCTCCCTGAGCTCCGTCCCATGAATCAAGGTGGGCAGAAAGGATCACGTACTCATCAGGTTTTTCTTTACCTTTGATCATACCGATTGTATTAAAGCTTTTTGCTTCAGGAAGTATTTTGGATTGAGCATCAATTTTGATTTTAGGCTGCGTTCCTTTTTCTGCCATTCTGTACAGCATTCCATAGTCTTCCACATCGATATCAATCATTGGAATTTTGGATGTTTTCGCTCCGAATATTCTGTTGGCTCCCATGATACCAGTCCAGTTTGAAATGGCAATACCTGCCGCTCCGGCCTTCTCTAAAGCTTCAGGAAGACTGTTATTATCATAACCGGCATTCTTTATATAAGCAGCAAAATCTTTGGCAGCCTGTTCTTTTTCTGCTTTAAGCTTTTCATACAATTCAGGTGTTGCAAATTCTTTGATTTGTTCATCAGAACGACCGATTTTCTGGTACTGTGCCATCAGCACAATTTTTCCTTTCACGGAAGGAAGCCATTGATCAAATTCAGCTTTAGAAGATACTTTCGGAAGAATAATTACTTCTGCCTCTACAGCTTTTTTAGTAGCCGGGCTCCATGCAAGCTGTGTTGCAGAAAGAGATTTTACACGCGGATACGTCATATCAACATGAGTAACACCTCGCTGCCAGCCTTTCCAGGTTCCAAATTGCTGAAGATTGGCATCTACTCCCCAGGAACGGAGTTTATTGGCACTCCATTCATTGGCAGCAAGCATTTCCGGAGTTCCTACAAGACGAGGTCCGATTCCATCCAACAGCTCAGACGCCAGGTTTTCCAGCTGGGAATTATTATTTACTTCATCTACAAAACTTTTTACGATAGGGTTTAACCTTTCTTTTGGGTCAACCTTTACCTGAGCCCAGGAGAACTGAGCGGCCAGCACTACTGCAGGCACTGCAAAAAATCTATTTATCCTCATAATATTTATTGATTGCTTTAAAGATAAAAGAAATTAGGGAGATGATGAAAGATTAAGCCTGAAAAAGAGGCATTCCCTTGATAATATCCATTTTTTAATCTAAAAATAATAACAAGAATCTACTATGGGAATAATTCACAAAAAAAGACTATCCATATGACAGTCTTTGGCATTTATAAAATGACATTTTATTTTCTATTGAGAAATACCTGATAAGCAGATGTATTAGAAATAAAAAAGCCGGCTTCAAAAGCCGGCTGAAGGTAAATTATTTCTTAGCTTCTTCTACAGAAACTTTTCTGAAGTCTTTGAACAATTTGCTTAGTTCTAAAGCTGCTTTACGAGCTCTTGTACCAGCTGCTTTGTTTCCTTTTTCCGCTTGTTGGTTTGCCTCAGTTGTGAACGCTTCAAATTCTGCGTTGATTTTTTCAATTAGTTCTTTCATTTATTTAAAAATTTAGGCTGCAAATATAGGTTTTATGGTGATTCCAGCCTAATTGTGTTGAAAAAAAATAGTGGATTTAATCATTTTTTCTAAGTCTTACTTAAATTCAATTTAATTTTTAAAATAAAATCAATTTATTGTAGAAAATCAGCCCTATACCTGGATATTATATAGAGTAGAAGTAAATTTTTAAATAAACTATTCAAAATCAATAAGAATCAAAAAAAGTAAACGAAGATTCTCTTAAAAAATTTCATTTAGGAAGCCATTTTACTTTCTCTATTTTACTTAATTGCTCTTAAAGTTTTAAAACTGCAGCTCTTTTGCTTTCTTGCCTGCATCTTTCAGTAAAACAATGCTTTCAGAGGTAATTCTTTCACTAAAAATAATCCTGAAATGAAAATGATATTTATCCGTGAAAGAAAAGGTATTTCCGGGAGTAAACAAAATCTGATGTTCCTCACAATACTGGTAAAATATTTCCATATCAGTATTCTGAGGAAGTTGCCCCCAAATACTGTAACCTCCTCTCGGCCTGTGGAAATAAGAGTCTTCAGGAAAGGAATTTCTTAACACCTCCAATACCTGAACAGCCTGCTGACTGAGTTTTTTCCGGAATAACCGGAGATGCCTTTCATAACCGCTTCCCTGTAGCAGTTTTAGAACCAATTCCTGGTAAATAGGCGAAACGGTGCGCCCTAAAGCAAACCTTACTCTTTCGGATTTTGCATAAAAACTTCCGGCATATAACCAGCCTAAACGAATTCCCGGAGCTAACGTCTTTGAAAACGATGAATACATCATGACTATCCCTTTTTTATCAAAGCTTTTTATACTTTGCGGCCTTTGTTCTTCAAAATAAAGATCGGAGTACATATCATTCTCAATAATACAGAACTGATACGTTTCTGCCATGCTCAGAATTTCTTTTTTTGTTTCATCTTTCATTACAACACCTGTGGGATTGTGAAAATTGGGAGTCGTGACAAGAGCACAGATCTTATTTTCCTCACAGATCGTTTTGAAATATTCAGTATCAAAACCTGTTTTATAATGTACAGGAAGCTCAATGGCTTTTAACTCAAGGTGAGCAAGTACTTCCAGTACAGAAAACACACATGGACTCTCAACAGCCACTACATCTCCTCCTTTTGTAACCGATTTTAAAGCAATTGTAAGGGCCTGCAACGCACCATCCGTGATAATTATTTCGTCTGGGTTGAATATACAGCCATAAGCTCCCATTTGTTTTGCAATCTGTTTCCTTAATAGCTCCAATCCGTTTGGGGGATAATACCTGAGCAGTGATGCCCCTTTCTCACGAATAACTTCCTGCATTGTTCTGAGGATAAGTTTTTGCGGAATCAGAAGATCTCCGGGTACAGCTGTATTGAAAGAACTGAATTCTGAAGTTCTTTTGGAAGTAAGCATCATATTTTTCATAAATACTTCATCCCTCACTACGACCGGAAGCTTTGTTTTTACTTCCGGAATATTTTCCTCCTGAATTCCTGTAACGAAATAGCCAGACCGTGGATTACTCCTGATCAGCCCTTTAATCATAAGATATTCAAATCCACTTTGCACAGAGCTTGTGCTCAGTTTGTATTTTTCCTTAATGTAACGAACGGAAGGAAGCTTGTCATTTTCCTGCAAAATTCCATTGTAGATCTGCCTCTCTATTTCGGCCGTAAAAATTTCGTACTTATAAGGTTTCATCATAATACATCAACTGTACTGAACAAATTTACAAAAATACCTTTCTGTACCGATGATATTTTAGCGAACTGTATCCTTTTTGAATAGATTAATCTTATAATTTTGAATAAAAAAATCCCATGGATATCATTTCAAAATTTACAGTAGGTTCTGAAGAGGGAATTTCTGATCTTATAACCATTATTGATTCTTCCATTTATTCATTACACAGAGAGCTTGTCAATGAGGAAGACATAAAAAAATATATTCATCACGAAATAGATCCGAGAAAGATGATCAATGATCTGAATGATCTTTCCAATCAACTAATCATTATGTATGCGGATCAGAAGCCTATTGGATACAGTGTTATCAAAAGCGGCTCTCTCCATCCCGGAATTCCTGAGGGAAAAAGGGCTACAGAAATCAGTTTTGTAATTCTTTCAGAGTTTGACACTCCGGAAACAAGACAATCCCTTTGGAAAAAATGCAGATCCGCAGTGAGTTTTACAGATGTTATATGGATTAATATCCTGGATCACGATCCGCTTGCAGACTTTTTAAAAGAATATGGTTTTGTAGTGGCGGACAGCTCAAAGGCAGGTCCTTTTCAGTTGCCATCACATATTTTAGAATTGGAGATTAATAAAAGTTAGTTTAATTCATTTTTTAACCACAGATTTCTCAGATTGTATAGATGCTTTTCTATATTTTATCACTGCAGGTCTTTTTTAAGACAGATATCGAGAGAAACTATCATTCTTATTTTTATTATCTCACTTAAAATCATTCTGAGTGAACAACCATTTACTTATCTTTGATTTTTATAATTTTTACTTATGAGCGATCAGCTGGAAACCATAGAAGATTATTACAGACGCATTCGTAAAGACCAGATCAAAATATTTGATTCTGAAGATTTTGAGACAGGAAAATCTCATTTCAATATTTCTATGCGGAGATATTGCAGCTTTAAGAGTCCCTACAACCGACGTGATTATTATAAAATAAGCTTTATCATAGGAAAAGGCACGATTCATTATGGTACCCATCAGCTGTTTATTGATGGGCCTGCATTATTTTTCCCTTCTCCAAGCATTCCGTATTCATGGGAGTGTGAAAGTGATGTACAGGAGGGATATTTCTGCTTGTTCAATCAGGAATTTTTTAATGGAAATTCAGAATTTAATCTATTTAAAAAAACATCAATGTTCAAAGAATGGAGTAAACCAGTGGTATTTCTGACGGAAGAACAGGCTCAGCTGGCAACTCTTTATTTTGATCAGATTTACAGGATGAATAATTCTGCATATCCTTTCCGTTGCAGCAGTATCAAAAGCAATCTTGCCTCTGTGATGCATCTGGCACTGGAAAACCGTGTGGAAGATATCAATCCTAATGAACTCCCTGCGAATGTACGTCTGTACAAGTTATTCGATGAATTGCTCACCAAACAGTTTCCTCTGGACTCTCCTGCTTATCCATTGGCGTTAAAAACACCTTCCGACTTTGCGGAGCATCTCAATGTACATGTCAATCATTTGAATTCTTCTGTAAAATCTGTAACCAACCTTACTACTACTCAAATTATCAAAGAAAAAATGTTTGAAGAGTCTAAAAACCTGCTGAAGTATACGAATTGGGATATTGCCCAGATAGGCTATACTTTAGGGTTTGATCAGCCTGCTCATTTTAATAACTTTTTTAAAAAGCATGCCCAGACTTCACCATTAAAATTTAAGAATTTATCTGATATTTGATTTTCGTAATTTTTGCTTTGTCTTTTAAAATCCAGTTTCCCATTTCTTGACTTATTTTTGCATGGTAAAAACGAATGAATATGTTGAGAGAAGCATCTGAGCAACGAATCAGATTAATTACCATTATGGCCTTCGTGTCTATCCCGCTTTCCGGGTTTGTCACGGATATTTATTTACCATCGTTTCCTTCTATGGCCAAAGAAATGATGGTTTCGGAAAAAGATATTCAGATCACGCTGACCTCATATCTATTGAGCTACGGAGTTTCCCAGTTGTTTGTAGGAGGAATTCTGGATAGTATCGGACGTTACCGTCCTAAATTGATCGCCTTGTTCCTTCTGATCCTGACCAGTATCCTGATTACGATGACCAACAGCATTTTACTGATCTGTCTGCTTCGTATCCTCCAGGGAGCAGCTGTTTCGGTTCTTGTGGTGGCTACGCGTGCTATTTTCGTAGACATTTATGATTCGGAAAGAGTAAAGCATTATTTGAGCTATTTTACCATTGTATGGTCGTGCGGCCCTATTCTAGCTCCTTTCCTGGGAGGATATCTTGAGAAAATATTTAACTGGCATGCTAATTTTTATTTTCTAGCCGGATATGCCGGATTCCTGTTCCTTTTTGAGTGGTTTTTTAGCGGCGAAAGTCTTCCCCAGAAAAAGAAACTGGATCTGTCAGAGAATATCAGTCTTTACAAAATGATGCTTAAAAACAGGATTTTCATGTTAGGGATTTTCATTTTAGGATTGAGCTACTCTATTGTTATGCTCTTTAATATTACCGGACCTTTTATTATTGAAAATACTTTTCATTTTACGCCGGTAGTTATTGGATACTGTACATTGATCCTGGGCTTCTCCTGGATGATAGGAGGTTTTATCGGAAAACGAAGACTGACTCTTGATTTTAAACCAAGAATTCTACAACCTATTTTGCTTCAGCTGATCCTGATTGCCGGGCTGATCATCACCAGTTATTTTGCAGAAAGTCTTTTCATTATGATTCCTTTTGCCTTTTTTATTCACATCTGTTCCGGAATTTTATTTACCTCCTTTTTTACAACAAGTATGCTTTACTTTCCTAAAAATGCAGGTACTGCCGGAGGGCTTATGGGTGGATTGGTATATGTAATCACTTCTGTAACGAGCTTTATCATTTCTGTAAGCGGAACGGTAGCGGATCAAAAAGATCTTTCGTGGCGTTATCTGATCATCGCATTTTTCCTTTTGGGAATTATCCTTTTTATGCATCAGGCCGTTAAAAAAGAAAAAGCAGAGAACTAATCTCTGCTTTTTCTTTTTATTTTATACTTTCCAGATACTTTTTTATAATGATGGCATGGCAGTGGGCTTCATCTTTAGCAGCATATAACAATGTAATTTTTTCCTGATTCTTATGACGTTTCAGAAAGTCTTTCCCTAGATTACTTTCATGAAGTTCCTTCATATACTTTTCTGAAAATTCTTGCCATAACGCAGGATCGTGATGAAACCACAGTCTTAATTCTGTTGATGGCGCAATGTCTTTATCCCATTCATCAAGATCAGCATTTTCTTTTGAAAGCCCTCTTGGCCAGAGACGATCTACCAGAATACGACAGCCATCGTCTGCGGACGGTGTTTCGTAAATTCTTTTTAACACAATTACAGACATATCCTTTTTTAATTAATATTCTAGTTATCTGACTACAAAATTTGTTCCTGAAGATTTATTTTTTCATTTTTTATCTCTTGTTATAGAATACTTTACCTTCAATTAGTTTTAATTAAAACTAATTTTTCGTATATTTGTTAGGATAAGTCATGCTAAAATCCTTTTGGATATCGATTTTATACTGCTGTATCATTATTAATTATAAAGTATGCCTGCAAAACAGAATAATAGATCAGAACTGGCTCTGGAACTTGGTCTGGCGATGAGTGAAATGAAAAGCCGTCTCCGGCAGAAAATCCAGAACAGTATTAATGAATATGATCCTGATCTGTCTTTTGAACTGATTGAAATTCTGGGACTTCTTTCACGCAACAATGGCATCAATCAGCAGGAAATCGGGAATAAAGTAAGTAAAGACAAATCAAGTATTACCTACCTCATCAATAGCCTTGTAAAAAGGGATTTAGTGGAAAGGATAGCTGATAAAAACGACAGGAGAAATAAACAGATCTTTTTGACTCAGAAAGGGAAACAGATTGTAGAAATCGTTTATCCCTGGGCATTGGATCTTTATAAAAAGGCAGCAGGTACTATAGACGAAGAAGAGATTAGCAAAGCGCTGCTTTTAGTAAAAAAAATGACCGCAAACCTGGAAGAACCGGGATCAAAACATGATAGCATATGAGAACAATCCTTGTACCCATTGATTTTACATCAACTACGGAAAATGCAGTAAGAATTGCCGCAGATTGGGCAAAAACCTACGAATATCAAAACATTATCCTACTAAAAACGGCAGGTGAATCTGAGTTTGACTACCTGCATATTGCAGAAGGGCATTCCTTTGTGAATGAAGAAAGTGTAAATAATTTACTGCAGAGAACGGAATCATTATTTGACCACTTAAGCAGTATTATTACCGAAAAGTCGCCCGAGGTAAAGGTTTCCAGGATTTTAAGTGACTGGGTCATTACCAGAAGTATTAATGAGCTTTTAAAAAATCAGCCGTCTGTGGAATTGATTATTTTGGGAAGTGATGATCAGACTTCCAGTACTGAGAGTTTTGTTTCTGATAATATTATAAGTATTGCAAGAACAAGCCCTGTGAAGACCTTGATTGTTCCTAACAGCTATCATTACACTCCTATTAAGAATATCTTTATTCCTTGTGATATTAAAGGAATTAAAAGATTAGAAAGATTATTTCATCACAAATCTGTTATTCATAAGCAGGATGTACGATTGTCATTTTTAAATATCAACAACAATGAAAAAGAGAATGAAGACCATAAAAAAGAACTGGAAGACTATATCCGTGAACATTTAACAGAAATCCCAAGCAGCATTCACTATTCTCATGATGAAAACGTCATTAATGGAATCCTGTCTTTTGCGGCATCAAATGAGGCAGATCTCATTATTGCGTTACCTGGTAAGCACAGCTTCCTGTATTATCTGGCAAGCAGAAGTATTTCTGAAGGAATTTACCAAAATACGCATCAGCCTGTTTTAATTTTAAAATAATAAAGAACTTCGTTTGAATTACTGAAAGCTAATAATAAATTTTAGTACTTTCAATTTTAACCATTTTCTGTTCCTCCATTTTTTTGACATATCTGATCACCGTTTCCACCCGAAGACCGGTTAAGGTTGCTATTTGCTGTCTCGTATAGGGAATCAGAAATGAATACGCTTCTACGAATCCGAAATACTTTTTAATATGATCAAAAAGCTTTGTGAGCTTTACAATGGGATCCGAAATGGCCAGAAAACTGGAAATCATAAATCTGAAATGCATTCTGTCTGCCATGTATTTATTAATTTCAAGTAGCAATTCAGGGTTTTCCAGCAGGATTTCAAGAATTTTTGTTTTGGAAATTCTAATAATTTCACATTGGGTAACGGCAATGGCATTAACAGCATAATGATGATCAGTAAATAAATAGCTTTCACCAATACAATGCCCATCAAAAGGCAGCCCGTGAACAAATTCTTTTCCGTCTTCTAAAAACGTATTCAGCTTCACAGTGCCGTATCTGATCTGGAAATAATATTTTGCTGCGGTACCTTCCTGAAAAACAGCATCTCCGGCTTCATAATTTTCCAGAGTGGCTCCGTAGGAAAATAATAAGTCTTCACCTATGACCATCTTGTTATTATTAATTTGAGTAAAAATACTTAAAGTATAAGCAATGCTGCAACTTATCAAATACCACAAAATACAGTATTCTCTAACCTCAACACTACTCTTCTATTTTTATTATCAGGCAGTAATTTTCTTTTTATGTTTTGCTCCCCAATCTGCCAGAGCAGCAATAACATCTTTCAGTGATTCGCTATATCCTGTGGGAACATATTCTACCAACACCGGTTTCTGATCTGTAATAACCGTTCTTTCAACCAGATGATTTACCTCCAGTTTTTTTAATTCGCTGGATAATACTCTTGCTGAAATTCCTTTGATGGTTCTCTGCAGTTCATTGAAACGGGTATGTCCACCCAAAATAGCAATCATTACGCGGATGGTCCATCTGCCTCCTAAAACATACAAAGCATCCTCTGTAGCAGACAGATGAGTACTGCATTGCGGCCTTGAATACACTATTTTTTCTTCTTCCATTGTTTCTGTTTTAGCTTATTACTAACCTAAATGTTATTACTAACCTTTTGGTAACTACTATCTTTTTATTAGTAAATATAAATAATTTTGAAACATCAATTTTAAAAAAAATAAAAAATGAAACGAGTACTTCATATTGTCTCAAGCCCGAGAAGCGAATCATCAATCAGTAAAAAACTGGGAAATGCCGTTGTGGAAAAAATTACAGCAAAATACCCTGACAGTGTTTTTAAAAAACGTGATTTGGCGAACCCTCTTTTTCCTCATTTAGAAGAAGCACATATCAATGCATTTTTCACACCTGCTGAAAACCGTACTTCTGAACAATGGGAAACGGTAAAACTTTCAGATACAGTCATTGATGAGCTACATGAAGCCGATATTATTATTATCGAAGCTCCATTGTACAATTTCAGCATCACTTCTACCCTGAAATCATGGCTAGATCATATTGCCAGAGCAGGAAAAACTTTCAGCTACAGTGAAAACGGTCCTGAAGGTTTGGTAAAAAACAAAAAAGTATATCTGGCTTTTTCCAGTGGCGGAGTATATTCAGAAGGGGAAAGACAGGCTTATGATTTTGTTGTTCCTTACTTAAAACAAACTCTTGGATTTATGGGAATGACGGATATTTCTGTAGTACGTGCAGAAGGTCTTTCTGTTCCTGTCATTCAGGAAACGGCTTTACAAAGAGGGATTGAAAGTATTGTTGTAGAGTAAAAAATTTAATAAGGCTGTCTCAAAAATGAAATTCTTCATTACATTTCCGGGGTGTGTTCATAGACTTCCGGCCTATTCAGAATGAAACTTTTGAGACAGCATTTTTTATTTGAATTCCATTTTAATTGAAAGGGAACTTTACCCAAATAAAAGAATATTTTTCTCAACATATGTAAAGAGTTTTTCAATTTTTATCTCTCACCTTTACCTCATTAAATGAAAGATTATGGAAAGCAATAAACAACCTGTACTGATTAATCCTGCTGAATTATTTAATCCTGGCCCTTATAGTTTCTCACACAGCATTTCTATAGAATCTCCTTCTCAGATGTGCTTTATTTCCGGGCAGAGCGGAGGTGTCGGGGAAAATCATGAATTGGCGGATGATTTTAAAACTCAGGTTCAGGATGCTTTAAAAAACCTAAAAATTGTGCTAAAAAGCCATGACATGACATTTGAGAATATTGTCAAAATTACCTTACTCATTGTGGATCACAATCAGGAAAAACTTGAAATATGGGCGGATGAAGCGAAGAAAGCATGGAATCATTCATTCTTGCCTACCAGTACACTTATTCCGGTAAGTCAGCTCGCTTTACCCGGAATGTTGTTTGAGATAGATGCGATTGCTGTTAAGAATTAGTTTCTGTTAAGACGTTCTATCAATAATGATGAAAAACTTTTCACTCCGGTTCTGATGCTTTCCTCATCCACTTGGAAATTAGGAGAATGATTCATTGCTATCACTCCTTTTTCAAAATTGGATCCCCCAAGGAAAAAGTAAACTCCGGGTATTTTTTGTTGAAAATAAGCAAAATCATCATTAAAAAACGGAACCTGACCATAATCTGATGCAACAGCATTTTTTCCATAAAGATTCTCAAGGATTTCTATTGCCGATTTTGTCAGTTTTTCATTATTGATAACCGTTGGGTTTTCCTGAACAAATGAAACGGAAAGCAGTTGATTTTTATATCCACTATCTTCAACAATCTTCTGAACTTCAGGAATTATTTTATCTACATTGGAAGCATTCGTCTCATACAGGTAGGCTTCAAGAAAAGATTCATTATTTTTAGAATAAGTACTGAATTTTCCATCGGTAAAAAGATAATCTTTGAAAATAGTATCTGGATTGGTCAACCCTATTTTAGGATCAACAATAGACTGTATTTCCCAGGGTTTGCTTCCGGAAGAAACCCGAAATAAAGAATTACTGATTTTTTTTGTTAAACCATTGAGCTCCTCTTGAGATAGTCCTTTTTTTAATTGAATCCTTATTTTCTTCTGATAGGCAAACATTTCACTGGGTTTCACCATGATCTGGCCAACAGGAGTAGCCGTCACATGAAGCCCATAGATTTCATTAGGGTTTATTTTAGATAGCAATCCATTATTAAGCAGTTCTTTTGCGCCTTTGAAGGTTTCCTCTTCAGGTTGAAATATAAAATATACTGTTCCCTTTAAATATTTTCTATTTTTGGAAAGAACCTCAGCAATTCCTAACCCGATCGCCATGTGAATATCGTGACCACAACCATGCTGAACTCCCTTTACTTTTGATTTGAAAACCTCCGGATCCGGATAATCATTCGGTAGTGCATCCATATCTGATCTCCAGGCTATTTTTTTGCCTTTTTTATCTCCTTTCAAAATCCCTACAACGCTATACCCGTAATGACCTGTTTGAACTTCCAGTCCCAGATCCAGCAGATACTGCTTAATTTTTTCCTGAGTTTGCTTTTCCTTACCGGCTAATTCAGGATTTTCATGAAATGTTCTTCTTAGGTTCACTAATTTATTGAATACTTTATCTGTCTCCAGCTGAACGGATTGATGTACCGGCTGTTCATTTATATTTTTGGACAAATTCGTACCTGTTTCTTTCTGGCTGTTCAATCCCTGTGCAGAAAAAAGAGAGGAAGCAAAGCACAATAAAGTAAGTAAAAATCTTTTCATGGTCAATAGTATTTGGTTTTATCTGGGATAACTGTTTAGCAAAAAGTTAACTCATATTGATTAGACTACCATAGCTTCACTTTTGTTACATCCTGATCGTCAATTTATTATTATTTTTTAAATTCAATTGAATCGATTCCCTTTAATATCCTATTCTGTTTCAATACCACATTATTTAAATTAATTCTAAACTAGGTGAAAACAAAACCCCTTGAAACCCTTTGCTACAAAGGGTTACTTTATAATTTTTCAAATTACCGTTAACATAAATTACGTAGAAATACTGAATCTTATCTGCCGGGATCTGATTAATTTCGGATAAACAAAAACTGGTTACTATGGATCGCTTGAAATACATTCAATCATTTCGGAAAAAGAGATGGTATCTGAAAAATCTTGCAGCTGTAGATCAATCGGCTTGATGCCCTCCTGTTGAAGGAATTGAAGATATCTAACCCAAATTTTTAACGAAATGAATATTATTAACAAAATTCTCAACGTCGACGATTATTATTTCGACGTGTTTATGTCTATCTCGGAAGCGCTCGCGGGATTTACGGTAAACGAACTACAATCCACAGGTCTTGCGGAAACCTATTACACTTATGTTTTAAAAAGCTTAGAAGCCGCCACTTTTGTAGAATTCCTTACCCTATCTAAAAATATTCTTGAAAATTCTTCCGGTGAAGAGGAATTAAAAAAGGCCATTCAATCCGAAATTATTGGTAATGCAGGAATGAACGAGATCGCCGGAAAAGTAATCACCATGTGGTATTTGGGAACCTGGGAAGGCAGTTACATCAATGATCTTTCTTACCAAGAAGGTCTTGTCTGGAATCTGATGCACTCTCATCCGCCAGGAGCAAAACAACCTGGCTACAAATCATGGAATATTAAACCTGTAAACAGCAACTCATGAACCAGACCCATAACAAAAAAGATGTGATCATCGTAGGAACGGGGATCGCAGGATCATTGATCGCAAAACTACTGTCTGATCATGTATTTGATGCCGCAAAAGGAAAAATGATTCACCGTGCAGATGCCGGAAAATCGGATAGCATCAAGGAAATATCAATACTCATGTATGAGGCGGGACTGGAAGCTGGGCTGGAACTGGATTCCGTATCCTCAATGACCACTTACAATGAATATATACGTACTTTTTATCGGGAGGAAGCCAAGGTTCCCAATTCACCTTATCCGAATTTAAAGCAAGCTCCTTCTCCCAATGTTCTGGATATGGAACATATTGTTCAGCCGTTCCCTGATAAAAAAGGATATCTGGTTCAGTTTGGGCCTATGCCATTTGCAAGTGATGCTATAAGAGTGGGAGGCGGAACTACCCTTCACTGGCTGGGAACTACACCAAGAATGCTTCCAAACGATTTCAAACTCACCGAGAAATATGGAATTACAATACACAAACCGGATTCTCAAGAAAAAACGCCTATCAACTGGCCTATTGACTATGAGGAATTAAGGCCTTATTATGAAATGGCAGAATTTGAAATCGGAGTTTCCGGAGATGTTTCAAGACAGGAATATCCCATTGATGAGAATATGGAAAAATATTATGGAAATTATGTATTCCCGATGGAGGAAATTCCTCAGAGTTATATGGACCATAAGATTATTGAAGGGCTTAAAGGGACAAGTGTGAAACTAAGTTCCGGAGAGATTCCTTTAATGATGGTACCTTCTCCACAGGGAAGAAACTCTATCCCCAATCCAAAATACGGAAAAACAAAGATCATCAAAGCCGAACCAAAAGAATCCGGATATAAACTGGTTTTAGACAGTTCTGAAAAAGAAGAATATAAAGCATTGGGTTCTGTATGGAATCCTTATATGGGAGAACGTTGTGAAGGGAATGCTTCCTGTGTTCCCATCTGTCCTGTTCAGGCTAAATACAATGCGCTAAAGACATTGAAAAAAGCTTTATATAAACTTAATGATCACGAAAACCTTAAGCGTAATCCATACATGCAGATTCAGGCTCAGAGCGTGGTTTACAGATTGAGCGTTGACCAGAATGATAAGGATAAAATTTCCAAAGTTCATCTGAGAAGATATACCTCAAAAGAGAAAACAGATTTCATTGAAGAATCTATAGACACTTCAGATGCTATCGTAATTCTTGCTGCTAATGCTTTTGAGAACCCAAAGATTTTGCTGAATTCCCCATATACTACTCAAAACGGTGTAAAAACCGCGGCCAACAGCAGTGATCAGGTGGGAAGAAACCTGATGGATCATATGGTAATGCTGACCTGGGGACTTTTCCCTGAACCGGTTTACCCGTACAGAGGGCCTGGCTCTACAACAAATATTTCGTCTTTCCGTGACGGGAACTTCAGAGGTGAATTTTCGGCGTGGATCTCTCCTCTTGACAACTGGGGATGGGGATGGCCGGCATTTTCCCCGGGATCTGATGTTGCCTATTTTATCAGCCAGGAGAATCTTTTCGGTGCTGAATTGAGAGAGGCTCTTACCAACAGACTTTCAAAACAGGTATTATTCCATTTTGAAATCGAACAATTGCCGAATCCCAATAACAGGGTTACGATTAATGATCAATACATGGATGTTCTGGGAATTCCGCGGCCTGTCATTCATTATGAGCTGACAGAATATGAAATGAAAGCCATGGAACAGGCAAAACATGCTTCGGATCAGATGTTTAAAAGATTAGGCATTAAAGATTTCACCAAATATACTGCAGCAGATATGAACTCCGTGATGTACAATGGGGTAAGGTATTCTTACAATGGAGCAGGTCACATCGTGGGTACTCACAGAATGGGTTCTACAGCAGAAGATTCTGTTACCAACAGTTATTGTAAAGCCTGGGATCACCCTAACTTATACATCGTAGGAGCTGGAAATATGACTACTCTGGGAACTTCAAACCCTACTTTAACATTATCAGCATTTACGATCCGTTCAGTAGAGTCTATTCTTGCTGATCTTGAAATTCAACTTAAAAAATAACAACATGAGACAAAAACTTATCAATAAAACTGCTCAACCACAGGAAACGTTATTAACAGCAGGAAGAATGGCAGCCAGAAGTGCTGTTGTTACTGAGGCCGTTTCATTGCCTTCTTTGCTGTTTGCTTCAACGCTTAGCAAGGAAGACTGGATGGAAGGATTAAAGCATCACAGTAAAACCTTAACTAATCTTCTGTTAACCAATCAGATCAAAGAGTTTAATGCTTACCTTCAATCACAGTTAGGATCCGGAGTTTCAGAATTAAAAAAGGGATTAATCGAAATTGATTATAAACCGATTTTACAGGATCTTTTACAGACAGCAATTCTTATCGAACATTCCACCATTCCACCTTACCTTACTGCTTTGTATTCAATCAAGGATGGTACTAACGCCCTGGCTTCGCAAATTATCAGAAGTGTTGCTGTGGAAGAAATGCTTCACCTGATTATGGTTTGTAATGTTCTGAATGCTATTGACATCCAGCCTTCTGTCAACAAACAGGAAAACTATCCTACTTACCCGATGAAACTACCAATGAATGTTGATTTCTATGTTGGCCTTGAAACATTCTCAAGCAACAGTATTGCAACATTTATTGCAATTGAAAGTCCAGGCAAGCCTTTGGTAAAAGCCCCCAAATATGATCACGACACTGACACTTCAGCATTATATACTCAAAGAGCCTCGGTACAGGAAAACAACTTCTGGACTCTTGAAAACATGAAGGGCTTCATTATGGAAAATGTACACACCATTGGGGAGTATTATGATGTTTTATTCTTCTATATCGTTATTTTCCAAATCATTGCATACTACAAAGAACACGGACAACTTCCTGCGAATTTTGAAGAATTAAATACCGGAGGAATTTTCACAGGAAATCCTGCCAAACAAATCCGTCCTGAACAATATTACGGAAGTGGTGGGAAATTACATTCTGTAGAGGCTTTAGCCGGAGTAATTGCTGTTTTTGAGGAAATAAAAGGACAGGGAGAAGGTGCTGATGATTCTATTTTTGATGTTGATCCTTCTCAGTTTGAAGAAGGGGCGGAACTGGCGCATTATTTCAGATTTAAAGAAGTTTTCCATGAGCATTTCTATCTGGGAGGAAATTATGAACCTTTTATGGATGAAAACGGAATGATGCCTGTAACAACGCCACCTACTGGAAAAGATCTTCCGGTAGACTGGAATGAGGCATATCCAATGAAACCTAATCCTAAACTGGAAGATTATATCAAAAATAAAGAATTATATGCCCAAGGTATTGAGTTTAATAAAACCTACAAGCGTTTATTAGATGCTATACAAAGTGCTGTAGAAGGAAATCAGAGAGAGCTTGAAAAGTCCATTATGTATATGTATGCCTTGAAAGAACAAGCCGTTAATCTGATGAAACAACCATTGGACGCTCAGAATAATGCAGGCCCAACTTTCGAATACATCAATCTATAACCATAAAAACGATATATCATGCTTAAAAGAAAAAAAGAGAGTCCCGAAGCGGGAGGCGAACAGTTATTCCGTAAGATGCCTGGCCAAAATGAGGTTAATCTGGCTGAGGTAATGGATGGATATTCAAAACTTCTTATTGATGATCCGGTAAGACCTTTTAGAGAAGACAACCTGCAGTCCATAGAAAATAGTGTAGATTATGGAGTTCTGGCAGCATTGGATGGAACCTGGGTAAGTTACAATGTTAATTACAATAAAGACATTACCAAGCCTTCATTAGCAAGTGGAGTACATACTACAATTATGCCTTCTCCGGGAACTAATTCAGGAACAATTCCCGGAAAATTCGCTTTTGACAGTGAAGAATATATTGAAAAGTTAACCTTTTCCATTGTTCCGGGTGGAGTTCGTAACCGTGGTGGAGCCAGTGAACTTTTCTGTGGGGCTGTTAAATATGAACAGAGCATTAAAAGTGTTAATACCGTACAGGGACAGGATGCTTTAAAATATACTCCTATCCATGAAGAAAACGGTATGTATCTTTGGCTGAGTGACGTTTACAATCATGCAGCAACCAAAGAATCTATTGAAAGAGACCGCGGGATTCATGCTATTTCAACAGAAGATGCGAAGTATGGCTATACAGGGGAATACAGAGATGAACCTTTGGTAAGGATAACACCAGACGGAGAGGCCAACCCTAAATATATTCTTTTAAGTCAACTACAGCCAGGGCAGCCTTATTATGAAATCATTCCGGCTCAGGAAATAAAACCGGGAGCAGGAATTGACGGGCCTTATTTTATTCCGGACTACTCTATCTCTAGAAGCGGCGTCATTCCTCATGGAAGCACCATTACTTTACTTGGAGATATCATTCCTCAAAATAAGGACAACCAAACGTTCTATTTAATCGAAGGCTCACCTCAATTCCCTTATGGTAAAGAAGCATGGGATACGAATCATCTTTCCATTTCACGTACAATGGGAAACGCAGGAGTAACACCGGATAATATCATTGATCTGGACAAACCTGCACCTGCCTGGGTTCATGAAACACTTAATGACGTTAATGATCAGGGTTCAAACAAGATTTATACCCAGCGAATACTGGCAGACGATTTATATCCTTATTCTGTACGTCCTGATCTTAGGCTTAGGGATACATTAAGAGGTCAGAAGGTCAGCAATTATGTTCATGTAAGAATGTCTTCCAAGATGAAAACCGGAGCACAGGGAGGCGTTTTGAATGTTCCTTTTGTCAATCGTTTTGTTCCGACTGTTGAGGTAGATATGGACATGTGGATTGAAACAGTGATTGAAGATGGAAAAGAGATTCTTCAGCTGCAATATGAGCAAATCGTATTCTTCGAATTTGATTTCGGGAATGATGGCGGTACTACCAGCTGGCCTCATATCCAGGTCAACACCCTTCGTAAAATACAGGATATTCCTGAGGATCAGAGAAAAGTGATTGAAGAGCAGTTCTTCAATATTTCCGGGAATTCTGATGCAGCATCAGGGTGTCCTTATCATAAAGGATAATATTGTTAAAAATAGGTGGTATTTAATTTCATGACTACCCACAATCAAGTAGGAGGCCTTTATGAGGTCTCCTACTGATGTAAAATGTCAGGTACTCGCCTATTATTTATCTTCACTCACAGTCTGTTTTCCAGAACAAAAAAAACTTTAAACACTTATTTACATGACTGTTACTTCAAATGATTTAGAGAATCAATATGGGAGCCAGAACATCTTTTTAAAAAAATATATTATTTCAATCTAATGTCTATATTTGCACAGTTTCATTTTGAATTTCAAGCCTTACTTTAGCTTCACGAAATTCAATTGCAAACCAGAAAGACTATTGAACTATGAACAAAAAAATAAAAAATGGATAAGAATAATTTATTAATTATTGTAACAATAATCTCTTTGTTCATTTCATTTTTTCTTGCATTTTTTCTCATTACCGTTAAAACAAAGCATAAAACAAGTAATTCTCTTTTTGCTTTGTTCCTCATCATCACTGCAATAGACATTAGCGAACCCTTATTGAGTCTCATAACGGATGTTCCTTCAAATTTTGGAATGCTCAGAAACACTCTTGCCTTTCTGCAGATTCCAACCTTTTACCTGTATGTACTATCGGTTTGTTATTCTGATTTTAAATTTAAACCTAAATATCTCATACACCTGCTTCCTTTCTTAGCAGCCAATATCGCTTTGATCCCCCGTTTTTATTCAGTGGATACTGCTTCTAAAATTGATTTCATTATGGATCGTCAAAATATGATAGAGATCCAGTTCAATCATATTCTTTTTCATATTCAGACATTTATCTATTTTACGGCTGTTTTTATCCTATTGAGGAAAGCAAAAAAATTATATCTCGAGAACTATTCCGGTACCAATATCAATTCTTACCACTGGTTGTTCCAATTCACCAGTGTGCTTGCTGTTGTGTATTTAACCGCACTTTTAAAAAATATTTTTAAATTCTCAGATTATCCCTACATCTCGGAGTGGATAAAAATCGGAATCCTGGTTTCTCAATTGTTTATTGTGTGCTGGTATTTGTTTAAAGCACTCAACAATCCCGGTCTATTCAGAAACATCGATTCAAAATTAAAGCTTGTTTCTGATATTATTTCTGAGGAAAAAAAGAATGAGCCTGAAGCTGTAGATGAAAAAGAGTACAATGAGGAACTTCTGAAGTTAAAGCATTTTATGACCGCAGAAAAACCATTTCTGAATCCTTCGATAACCATTCAGAATATTTCTGATCATATTGGAATTCCTACCCGTGAATTATCTGTGTTAATCAATCATCAGCTAGGACAGCATTTTTATGATTTCATAAATACCTATCGGATAGAATATGCTATGGATATTTTAAAAGATGCTACAAAAACGAAGGTAACTATTCTTGAAATCTTGTATGAAGTAGGTTTTAATTCAAAATCTTCATTTAATACTGCTTTTAAAAAACATACAGGAAATACGCCAACAGAATACCGTAAGTTACTACAAAACAACATATTGTAATTACTCGTACTTCGAATCTAAAGTATTCGTACTTATTTTTTTAGTCAAATCCGGCCAATTACATGTACTCGGTCGCATAGGATCAGCTGCTTTCTCACATTTGTATCATAATAATGTTTAACCATAAATAACGATACAATGAAAACTTCATTCAATCTTTTAGCAGTACTATTACTAATAAGCACTTTTACTTTTGGGCAGAATATTTCCAGAAAGAAAGACTATAACTTTCTTACAGATAGTTTAAATATTGAGTCACAACTGGGAAAATATAAGCTCTCCGGATTTAGCCTTGTTGTCTTTGAAAATTATAAGATTGTATATTCAAAACAGTTTGGATTAAAGTCTATAAATTCTAAAGAAAAGATAGATGAAAATACCGCTTTTTCCACGGCATCTATTGCCAAACCAATTACCTCGCTTCTTTGCCATATTCTTGAAGAAAAAGGGTTAATCAATTTAGATGAACCTATAGACAAATACCTGAAACGATGGCACTTGCCAAAAAGCAAGCTGACTGAAAATAACAGTCCAACCTGGAGACAATTTCTGAACCATACCGCAGGTACAAGTCAGAGTGGATTTGAGGATCATTATGAAGGAGAAAAGATCCCTACTCTACAGCAAAGTCTTTTAGGGCAAATCCCCAGATATGATAAAGAAATTGAATTTCTGTTTACTCCGGGAACTGACTGGCAGTACAGCGGAGGTGGGTATGTAATTGTTCAGATGGCACTGGAAGACACTTTACATCAATCTATTGCAGAACTTGCCCATACCTATATTTTCTCACCTCTTGGTCTGAAAAATACAACGATGATTCAGCCCAACGAAAATGGATTTCCCACCAATGTGGCTCTTGTTCATGATAAAGATGGTAATGTGATTAAAACCGGTTTGCCTATCACTCCACAAGTGGCAGCATCAGGACTTTGGTCTACCCCTTCAGACCTTGCTAAACTTTCGATTGAGATTCAGAATGCATTGCGCAATAAAAACAACAAAGTGATCTCTCATCAGGTAGCAAAAAAAATAACAGAAGTCTCTGCTTTAAAAAATGCAGTAGGCGGTTGGGGATATGGATGGCAGAAATCTTTTGGATACAATAATTATGAATGGTTTTCATGTAATGGTTCCAATACGGGAGTGGGCGGCAATACTTTTGCGACAATGAAAGACGGAAATGGTTTTGCATTCCTAGCCAATGGGGAAAAGCCTAATCGTATTCCTGTGATGATTCAAACGCAAAGAAAAATTCTGAGCCTGATGAACTGGAACGGAGAATCAGATCATGAAAACATTCAGGAAATACCTTTAGAGCTAAAAGAGAAACTGTTAGGGACTTATGATGATTTTCTCTATTCACAAAAAATGGTAACTAAAATAGTAGAAAAAAATAACCGCCTGTATGTTGAATCTCCAATTTTAGAAATGTTTAAAGGCAAAAATGATAATGAACTGGTATATTTAAAAAATGGACTGTTTAAAATTGTTGATTATCCTAATTTGCTGAAGTTTGATTTTACCAACGGGAAACCAAGTTCAGTCACTTTAATAAGAGGTAATCTGAATACTAAAGTAGCACTTGATAAAGAAAAAATAGCACAGGACTAAGCAAAACTGCGAATTGGTTCAATAAGCAATTGCCGGCCAATTCCATTATTCGTCAATTCCACCATTTAAGGGGCAGATTACTGCCTCTTTTTATTATGTTCTTTACAATAGATTAAAGGTTTTCATAGGTCTGATCGACCATAAAGGATATTGCTTTTTTGATTTTCTCGCGTCCTTCAGGAGTGTTCGTATCTATTCCGCAGAAGAGGCTGCCATTTAGGGAGGCAAACATATTCAGATAATAAAGTCCGGAAACCATGATCGCCATAATGGAACGATAGGTATCCATTTTATCTTTGAAACGGGATTCCATTAATAATTTGAAGATATACTCTCCGTTTTCTTCCTGAGTATCAATCAGTTTTTTCAATGATTTTCTAGGTTCAGAAATCGTCCACAACAGTAATTTTTGAGCTTCTTTATTGGTGTACACATAATCGAACTGTGACTGAAGCATATGCTGAATAAATTCTTTTCCTCCGTCTTCAAGATTGGGTTTCATTTTTTCAACTTCTTCGCTGGTTGCTTTCACCCAGAAGTCTTGTGTACGGACATATTCGTCCATCAGGCCATCCATTCCGCCAAAATACGTGTAGATCATTTTTTTATCTACCCCGGCAGTAGCAGCGATATCATTAATCTTCAACCCTGCATGTCCCTTCGTTTTGAGAATTTTCCCCACGGCATCCAAAAACTTTTTTTTGCTACGCTCCTTATTTCTAATACTCCCTGATGCTGACTTTCTTTCCATGACTAAACATTCAATATACAAGTTTAAGAAATTTTTTTATCATTTTAGACACCAACGAGTGTCTAATATCAACTATTTGTATATATTTGCACAAACTAATACCATTCTCTATATAAAAACACGATCGAGATCAAAAAATTAAAAACTATTCAGATTGTATCGTTAGTTCCCTCAGTTTAAAATATTTCGAACATTCACGACTGAGGTAAAAACACAACCAACAGCATCATTTTTTCCATAGTGGTGCTGTTTTTATTTCTTAAAAAATGGTTTCATATTAAATAAAATACTTTTCTATAGATATTTTTTATGGCCCATTCTTTTTTAATAAACATTTTGCTGCTTTATAGAAATATCTTCTTCTATATTTTATAGATTAAACTGAACTGTCAGCATCTATTCAGAGAAGTATTTACATCTATTACAAAAAATAATATATTGAAATTCAGACAATTAAATAAAATTATGAAAAATTTTAACATTTTACACACTTCACAGTGTCTTATTTTATATATTTGTACAAACTAAAACCAACTATATATTTTAAAACACTATTAGGTTGAAAAATAAAACAATCCAAATTGTATTATTGAGTTCCCTTACTTTAAGACAATTTCGAAACCGAAACAACTAAGGTAGAAACACAACTTATAGACAGACCATTAGATTTCTAATGGTTTTGTTTTTTTATAAGGTTCTCTATTCTTAAAAAATTACACACTTACAGATTTTCATAAGTATGATGTAACATGAAAGAAACAGCTTGCTTGATCTTATCCCTTCCCTCAGGAGTGTTAACATCGATGCCACAGAAAATACTTCCATTTATTGCCGCATACATATTCAGATAATAAAGTCCGGAAACCATAATCGCCATGATGGAGCGTACACCTTCAGTATTATCTTTAAAATAAGGATCCATCAACAGCTTAAAGATGTATTCTCCATTTTCTTCCTGGGTATCGGTAAGTTTCTTTAAAGCTTTACGGGGTTCAGACAGACGCCATAGGAGTAGTTTTTGTGCTTCTTTGTTGGTATTCACATAATCAAATTGAGAAAAAAGCATTTTTTCCATAAAGGATTTCCCTCCGTCATCTAATTTGGGCTTTATTTTCACAATTTCTTCAGTGGTTACCCTGCTCCAGTAATCCTGTGACTGGATGTACTCATCGATCAGTCCGTCTATACCTCCAAAATAAGAATAGATCATTTTCTTATCTACCCCGGCTGTAGCAGCAATACTATTCACTTTCAAGGCAGTATATCCTTTGGTTCTCAGTATTTTTCCAACCGCGTCCAAAAACTTTTTTTTACTGCGTTCCTTGTTCCGGATACTTCCTGCTGCAGACTTTCTTTCCATGGTAAACTTTCAATCGTACAAGTTTAAGAAATTTTTTTCATTTTAGACACTTTTTAGTGTCTAAATGTATATATTTGCAAAAACTAATAACCACTTTTTTAAGCAAATGATCTAAATTATGAGATTAAGAGAGATCAGATTGTATCGTTAGTTCACTCAGTTTAAATATTTTACTATTCAATCACTGAGAGAAATATAACTCATACGGCATCACTATATTCTAGTGTTGCTGTTTTTATTTATGAACATTCCGCATTCATCATTACCCAATAGATCATATTTCAGTTTTTTTTCAATTAAATCCAATTTTCAGGATGGCATTATTCACAATAACACACTATTTTACAATGCTTTATATTTATTAATTAAAAATTAACATATTTTTTTCATCATTAGACACTACGAAGTGTCTTATTTTGTATATTTGCTCCAAACTAATAACCATTTTATATAGAAACACTATGTGAGTTGAAGGAAATGACAGGTTTCGAAAACAAGCAACTAAGGTAAAAACACTAAATGCAACAGTATCATTACTTCTCTAGTGATACTGTTTTTAAATTTGAAGTAATGAGCTTTGAATTTATAAAGAAGATTGTATATGCCGATATCGGTATTATAATAGTTGATATGAAAAGAGACTGTCTCAGGACAGTCTCTTGTATTTTATTACGGTTAAAAAAATCAGCTTTTCGCTTTTTCATCTGTGAAAAATTGAAACCCTTCTTTTCTTTCAATAAGCTGCATTGGATATAATTCAGGATTATATTCACCATTCAGTACTTCATTCAGAGCATGTTTTTTAGATTCTCCAAAGGCTACTACAAGAATATTTTCAGCTTTGTTAATCAATGGTGCGGTCAGTGTGATCCGGAACATTTCCTGAGGCTTCAGATAATAGGCAGATACCCATTTTTCTTTTTCATGCAACACTTCTTCACCCGGAAATAATGAGGCTGTATGACCATCATCTCCCATTCCTAAAAGAATAAAATCAAAAATACCTTCATCACCAAGAACATTTCTGATCTCTTGTTCATAGGTTTTTGCATAGTCTTCAGGAAGTTTTCCGTCACTATACATAGGGAAAACATGGCTTTTATCAACAGGAACCTGGCTTAAAAGGGCTTGATCCGTCATCCGGAAGTTACTTTTATCATCATTTAAAGGAACCCATCTTTCATCGACCCAAAAAAAGTAGACTTTATTCCACTCTATCTGTTCTTTATATTCCGGTGCTGCCAATAACTTGAAAATAGCTTTAGGTGAAGAACCTCCGCTTAAAGCCACTACAAAACGGCCATTTTTCTGAATAGATTTTTTTGAAAGGTCAACAAATGCATCTGCTGCCTTTGTGTACAGTTTTTCCAGATCGTCAAATACTGTAATATTCATTTTTCTTTGTTTAAATTTTATATTGTTTTATACCCAGCTGTGTCCTTGTCTTTCAACCAAAGCATTAACATCTTCCGGCCCCCAGCTTCCCGCTTTATAATTCGGGAAAGACAGGTCTTTGTTATTTTCCCATGCTTCCTGTATTGTGGTGACAACATCCCATGCTTCTTCCACCTGATCAGAACGCATAAATAAGGTAAGATCTCCTAAAAGGGCATCCTGTAAAAGAGTTTCATAAGCTTCCGGAGTATCTTCCTGACAGGCAAAATTATCAAAGATCATTTCGGCAGGTTTCAAATCCAGGGTAAGTCCTGGTTTCTTCGTCATAAACTGCAGTCTGATATCCATCATCGGCTGAATATTAATAATCAGTCTATTGGCTGATAAATGATGAGGACTGTCTGAGAATGTGGAATGAGGAAGCGGTTTAAACTGAATGGTAATATAAGAGTGCTTTTCTTTCATTTTCTTTCCGGTACGAACATAGAAAGGAACATCCTGCCATCTTTCGTTATCCAGGTAGAATTTGATCGCCGCAAAAGTTTCAGTATTGGAATCTGAAGCAATTCCATCTTCCTGACGATATCCTTTCACTTCCATTCCATTCACAATACCTTTTCCATATTGTCCCCTTACGGCATAATGATCAACCTGATCAGAAGAAATTCTGCGGATAGATTTCAAAACATCTACTTTACGATCTCTGATTTCCCCTGACTGCAATGAAGCAGGCGGTTCCATAGCTACCATGCACAGGATTTGCAAGAGGTGATTCTGAATCATATCTCTCAAAGCTCCGGTCTGTTCATAAAAGGCTCCTCTGGTCTCAACTCCCACTTCTTCTGCCACCGTAATCTGTACGGACTCTATATATTTATGGTCCCATAAAGGTTCAAAAATAGAGTTCCCAAACCGGAATGCCAATATATTTTGTACTGTTTCCTTTCCCAGATAATGATCAATACGATAGATCTGTTCTTCCTCAAAGGTTTTTGCCAGAAGGCTATTAAGTTCGATTGCGGACTGTTTATTGTGACCAAAAGGTTTTTCAATAATAATACGGTCTTTTTTCGGATCGGAAGCTAATGATGTAGTTTTGATATGATTGGATATCGTAGAAATGAAATTAGGGCCAATTGACAGGTAAAACAACCTGTTGCCTCTCATTCCGTAAACGGTATCAAAATTCTGCAACTTCTGTTGTAGATTTTCATAAGAACTTTCTTCATCCAGCTGATGCTGAAAATAAGTTATATGAGCCTGGAAACCTGCCCAGTCTTCAGATGTTACTTTTTTTCTGGAGAAGCTCTCGAGATTTTCTTTGATGTAATTTCTGAAATTTTCATCGGTATTTTCTGCCCTTCCCAGCGCTACAATATTGAAGCCTTTGGGCATTCTGCCATCGATATATAAGTTGTAAAATGCCGGAAAAAGTTTTCTTTTTGCCAGATCTCCTGTAGCACCAAAAATAACGATAGTTGTTGGCTGCAAGATTCTATTTTGATTCATTTTTCCGAATTTTAATTGTTTGCACTTTGCCAAGAGGTATGGAAAACTCCTTCCCTGTCGATACGCTGATACGTATGAGCCCCGAAATAATCACGCTGAGCCTGAATCAGATTCACAGGAAGAGATTCTGTGGTATAAGCATCAAAATATCCCAACGCCGTCTGAATTCCTAAGCTTGAGATTCCGTTTGTAACAGCATATCCGGCAGTTTTTCTTAACGCTTTGATTTTTGATTTTACCAGTTCAGAAATATCATGATCAAGCAGAATATTGGAAAGATTAGGATTTTGGGTATATGCTGAATAGAATTTTTCCAGCAGAACGGAACGGATGATACATCCTCCTCGCCAGATTTTCACAACATCTTTCAATGGGATTTCAAAACCATATTCTTCAGAAGCCTTTACCAGTAATGATAATCCTTGTGCATAGCTGATTAATGTGGAAAGAAAAAGAGCATCGCCTACTTCCTGAATAAACAATTCTGTGTTTTCCGGTTTTGTGATTTCTTTTTCAGTATATATTTTTGAAGCCTGAATTCTCTCGTTTTTATAAGCAGACAGAATTCTTGACGTTACCGCAATATCAATTGTAGGAATAGAAACCCCGATTTCCATAGCTTGCTCAGAGGTCCACTTTCCGGTTCCTTTCGCTCCGGCCTTATCTAAAATCACATCAACAAGGTAGTTGTCTGTCAAATCATCTTTCTGGGTAAAAATATCTCTGGTAATTTCAATAAGGAATGAGTTCATTTCACCATTATTCCATTCTCTGAATACCTGATATAGCTGGTCATTATTTAAACCTGCACCTCTTTTCAGAAGGTCATAAGCTTCACTGATAAGCTGCATGATGGCATATTCAATACCGTTGTGTACCATTTTCACATAGTTTCCGGCAGACCCTTTCCCCATATAAGCTGTACATGCTTCATTGTCTACTTTTGCAGCAATGGCTTCAAGCATTGGTTTCAGAAGTTTGAATGCTTCCAGATCTCCTCCAGGCATAATACTTGGGCCTGTTCTGGCTCCTTTTTCACCACCTGACACACCCATTCCCATAAAATGCAGTTTTTTGGATGCCAGATCAGCAACACGTCTGTTGGTATCTTCAAAATAAGAATTTCCTGCATCAATTACGATATCACCTTCGTTTAAAAGCGGGGTAATGTTTTCCAGCACAGCATCTACAGGTTTTCCTGCAGGCACCATAAGAATAATTTTTCTTGGAACTTCCAGTGCAGATACAAAATCTTCCAGAGAGCCTGTACCTTTTACTTTCATTTCGGAAGCAGCTCCGCCTTCTAATTCTTTAACTTTCTCCTGATCAAGGTCGAATCCTGCGATTGAAAAACCATTGTCAGCGATATTATAAAGCAGATTCCGCCCCATTACTCCAAGGCCAACCATTCCATAACTATATCTTTCCATTATATTGGTATTAATATGAATTTTTGTTATACAGAGAATAAAATTACGTAAATGCCTATAATGAAAAAAATAAAAGGAAAGAAAAAGTTTATACCTCCTTTGTTTTACCCTGATTGATAAGCCCCTAATATTCACATTTTCATATGATTTTGTGTTTACAGAATAAAATTCAATCATTAATATGGGAATGATCTATTAAAACAGTCTGTTTTTTGGCATAATTAAACTTATATTTGCCAAAATTTATAAAGTAATGAACTATAAACTTGAACTCAACACTCAGGAGCCTAATTCTAAAATCGTTTTTAATAACATCATATTTGATTCGTTCAAGATTAATATAGTTGAAAGATATATCGGTTCTATGAAGGCTCGTCCTACATTATGCGAAGTTTTATTTAAAGTAAGGACTTTGGATAATGTACTTATTAACAGAAAAGATGGTAATATAAGAGTAAAGGTGAAAGGTGACGATTTTGAAACGTATCAGAAATTATCCAGAGACCTGAATTCTTATGAATACAAAAACAAACTGATTAACAGAAAAGAGGTAGAAGAGAACTATGTTCATTTCATCCTGAGTTTAGTAATTACGAATTATCAGCTTAACTAAGCTGTTCCGGACATTCTCCTTCTATAGCATTTGTAGAGGGAGAATTTTCAGGAGAACAAGGTATAGGAAGCAACCCATTTTAAATTAAAACAGTTAAGGTATACGGAGAAAAGCAAGGTGTTTCTCAGTGCTTTTCGATCTGGAAACATGTAAAAAGTATAGTTTAAATCAAATTATTCGTTATTACGTAGGATATGGCTTCAATTATATTTTTCACTCCAATTCTTTCAAACAATTTGCTCCTGTGAAACTTTATTGTACTGGGTGACACAAACAGCTGTTCTGCAATTTCTTCTATTTTCAAGCCCTGAAGGTACAATCGTATGATTTCGATTTCCCTTAATTTTAAGGCTACTTTAGATTCTTCCGTCCATTTTCCTGTAAAGAGATTATACTTCCAATAGCTTTCTGAAGTATTGGATATGATCCTGATATTTCCGGCAGTCCGGTTCAGGGAATAGGACACTATACAGACTATTTTAGAGATTTCTCCGTCATCACAGAGCTCTATGGGGGTAATCCTGTGATTCACCAGCACATCTACACTATTGGTATATTTAAGATGAAAATCATAGGTGATGGTGTGTATTTTTTTCTCCTCGGGTGAAAGACACTCAAAAAACTTAAGTCCATACGTACTTACTTTCTTTAATATTTCAAGATCTTCCTTCTTAGTGTATTTACGAAAAAAGCTATAGCCCATTTTTTCAACTTCAGCAGACCCAAAACCGGAAAAAAGAAGAGGGTTTTCCGAAATAAATTCTAATTTCTTTGTTTTAAGATCTGCAATATAAACACTACCCAAGCTGGTTTCCGACACTGCTTTAAGTACATTAAAATATTTGTCTGATGCGTTCTTTTTTTCAGAAATGGGTATGCCCGACGCATTCCTGGCATACATTGAATTTATTTTATCACTCATATTTTTGACATGATAACAAGAGATACAAAACTATTTTATTAGACTACTTTTTATAAACATATTTACAATTAATTAAAATAAAAAAATCTATTAAAATTTAATTATAATTAAATTTAAAACTACAAATATTTATTTTAATATCAAAAAAATCTACACTTTGTTATTTTATTAAACTTTTAATATTTGTAATGAATATTTTCTGTCTTGTAGGGCTGTAGAAACGACATTAAAAGACGAAAAGCGAAAACTCTATGTCAAAAAAATCATTCCATTATAAAAGTAAAACTTACCCATTGTCTTCTCCAAAAGCATTCTGTGAGGAATCACCTCAACTTAATTCATCAGTATTTGATTTAAAACTATACGAAAGTATAGTCATATTAAGATTTTATTAAATTATTTTTACCCAAGTCATCATTATAAAAACTAATCTAAGAAAACTATAAAAATGAAAGGAAATCCAACACGTTAAAAACTGCAACAAGTTATACGCAGTAAAGTGAACAAATATCAAATTGTAACTAATCTGCAACTTCCCCCATTCCCACTTACTTAGTACCTACTATTTTTTTCTGTTTATCCATTAATCACTTTTTTTAAAAGAGGTGATAAGGAAACGCAGTGATATATTTTAACCGTTTACCCTATCTGTGATTGAAAACAGAGTTTTTCTATGAATTTATCAAACAAATTCTATGGAAGAACTCCGCATATCTTTCACAGGAGTAAGTAAGCAAATTGAATAACAGACTCTAACTAAAAATGAAACTATATGAGAAAAATTCTACCTATTATCCTATTTTTATTGACTTTTGGTCATGCCCGGGGACAAACCTGCGCTCCGGTTCCGGTGCCTTTTTTACAGTCATTCAGTACCGGTGCACTTCCTGCATGCTGGATCAGCCAGAACCCTTCTTCAGCATCCACAAATGCTAACGTCAAATGGAAGTTTTCCGGAGCAGCAGGCTACGGAGCTACCGGAAACGGAGGAAAACCTGCCGGAACTTTTGCATGGGTTGATGCCTCTTCACCTTATGCTGATGAACACACTGTGGAACTGGTGAGCCCACAGATCAACTTAGCGGGATTAACGAATCCTTATATCAAATTTGAATGGTTTAAAGATCATTTGACCGGACTTAACGGTACCGTACCTGCTGCCGACAACAATCAGTTAAAACTTGCCGTAAATAACGGTTCAGGATGGGTGCAGGTATGGTCAGGTGATACCAATTCCCCAGAATGGAGAACAGTTGGTGTTCCTTTGGCAGCAAGTTACGTCGGAAATACCATACAGCTAAAGTTTACCGTAGATAAAGATGCTGCAGGAAATGGAAATTTTTATGATGATGTATTATTGGATGAGGTTCAGGTAATTCAAGCTCCCACCTGTTTTGAGCCAGTGACTTTACCGGCCTCCAATATTGCACCTGCTTCTGCAACACTGAACTGGACTGCTCCACTTGCCCCAGCTCCGGCGCCAGCCAATGGTTATGAATATTATTATAGTACAAATAATACTCCTCCTACAACTGCAACAGCAGGTACACCCAATCCGGGAACAAGTGCTAATATCAGTTCACTTACTTCCGGAGCTACCTACTACTGGTGGGTAAGATCCGTTTGTTCCGCCACTGACAAATCACCATGGATTGCAGGTATTCCCTTTACTCCAGGACAGATTGGCGGAGGTACAGCTACCCATGCTTTTCTACCTGTCTATTCTTGTTCCGGATTTAATTATTCCCAGCAGATTTATATGGCTTCAGAGATTGGAGCAGCTGTAGGAACGAATAATTATATAACAGCCATCAGATTTTTTGTTTCCACTACTGCTGCTGCCCAGGCTAATTATAATCAGTGGGTGGTCTATATGGGAAACACCACGCAAATAGATTTTGCAACCACTTCAAGCTGGGTACCTTCAACTTCTTTAACACAGGTGTATTCCGGTACTTTACCGACAATGGCAGCTGGTACATGGGTTGAAATTCCATTAAGTACTCCATTCTTATGGGATGGTGTCAGCAATGTGGTGATAGGTGTTGACGAAAATTCAACAGGGACCTCATGTACCGCAAACTGGGGAAGTTATTCTGCGGGAAATAACCGTGGAATGATTTATTATAATTCAACAACCAATCCGGATCCGGCGAACCTTCCTACGGCAACAAGCCGGTATGCTGTACTTCCAAGAGTACAATTAACAGGTACAACGTTACCAAGCTGCACCAATACGCCTCCGGCCAATATTGCTGTGAGTAATATTACCGCTACCTCAGCCAATGTTACCTGGAATGCAACAGCCAATGCAACGTATGTGGTAAGATACAGAATCCCTCCTTCCCTTACATGGCAAACCATTACTATAACAACTCCTTTTACCAATAGTGTAACGCTTACTTCCTTAACTGAGCAAACACAATATGAGGTAGAGATCGCAACAATCTGTGGAACTCAGGGCGTATTTTCTGCGCCTGCCAGTTTTACAACTCCGGCTCTGACTTATTGTAATGCAGCCACGGCAACCGTTACAAACGGTTATATCAACAATGTGACTATGATCGGTACTAATGTCCCTTTAACCAGTAATAATTCCGGGCCAACAACGTATACAGATTACTCTACAGATCCTGCAAAGACAGTTACGCTGCTTAGAAATTCAGTGAATAATACGTTGTCTGTAGGAAGATCAATTATATCAGGAACGTATTCTACCAATGCATGGATCGATTTTAACGGTGACGGTATTTTTGATAATAATCCGGCAACAAGTCCTGGTGGGGAAAGAATTATGAATCTGGGCTATTCAAACACGACTCCTGTTACCGCTACTTTTGATGTACCTGCAAATGCCTATATGGGAACAAGTAAGGTAAAAATGCGCGTCATCGTATATTCTCTCACTCCAGCCAACGCCTGCGGACCTTTAACCAGCAATGGAGAAGTTGAAGATTATTATGTGAAATTTATTGATCTTCAGCCTTGTACTACTGCTGCTCCTGCTAATATTGCAGTGAACAACCTTACCCATAATACCGCTTATGTATCATGGATGCCTGCTGCTAATGCTACTTATGTTATCAGATGGAGACAAGGAAGTACAGGAACATGGTTTCCGAGTCCAACAGGGCAGACTCTTCCTGCAGGACAAAGCTTTTATACCATAACGGGACTTACCGAGCAGACCGGATATCAGGTACAAATTGCAACGATATGCAACGGAAACCAGGGAGCATTCTCTTCCAGCATAAGTTTTACGACTCCGCCACTGACCTATTGCAGCATGACCGGAACAGGAACGAACGATTATATTTCAAATGTAAAAGTGACCCCTGTCAACTTTCCGATAATGGATAACACTTCTGTTCAGACAAATTATATCAGTTATACATCGACAGCCACGCTTATTAATCTTGAAATCGGTTCTCAGGGAAATCAACTGTCGGTTTCTAAAGGCTGGGTAGGAACTCAATATGCTGATGCTGTAAATGCATGGATCGATTGGGACCGAGATGGAATTTTCACCGATACTGAAAAGGTACTGACTTCTGCAGCCAGCACAACGACTCCAATAACAGCCACTTTTGATGTTCCCGCAACGGGAGTTTATACAGGACCTTTAACAACTACCATGAGAGTGGTAATGAAACGAACCAGCGCTCCAGTAATGTGTACAGATCCAGCCAATGGTGAAGTAGAAGATTATAGTGTAAGATTAAGACCATGCAGTAATGCAACACCTGGAAATCCTGTATTTACCAATATTACCCATAATTCAGTGAATATAAACTGGACTGCATCCGCTAACAATAATGCTTTTATCCTGGAATACAGACCTGTTACAACACCTGCTTCTGCTTGGACAACTTTGAACCTTTCTGTTTTAGGAGGAAATCCGCCCATAACAATCAATACTTTAACTCCGGCTACAGCTTATGAGGTAAGAATTGCAGCAGTTTGTGGTAGTGGCGGAATCGGAGCTTACACTCCTATAAAAACATTTACAACAAGATGTGATCCTACTCCACCATTTGTAACTATAAGCAATGTAACCTCCAACTCAGCACTGATTACCTGGAACCCAATTGTTCCGAGTGCGTCCTATATTTTAAGATGGAGAGAAGTGGGCACTATTCCATGGAATATGCCAGCAATCCCTCAGCCACCGGCAAATTCATACACGATTCCAAACCTTGATTCATTCAAAACGTATGAAGTGCAGGTAGCCAATATCTGTAATGGAGAACTAACCGCCAATCCGTGGTCTAACCCGAAGGTATTTACTACAGAAAGAATTTGTGAATTAATCTCTCCTCCTGGGCTTATGATCACTCAGATTACTCCAACAACGGCAGAAGTGGTATGGGATTCGTTTCCGGGAGCCACTTACCTGCTGAAATACAGAAAGGTAGGAATTCCAAGCTGGACTGATGTTCCTGTGATTACCAATACTTACACCATTACAGGTTTGCTGGAACTTACCAAATACGAAATGCAGGTGGCCAATATCTGTAACGGAGTACCGGGAAATTTTACCAAACTATACTATTTCACTACTCCTACTGTAATCTACTGCCCGATGTCAGCAGCCAATTCCACAACAGAATTTATTTCAAAGGTTACTGTGAAACCTAATGGTAATAAGGAAATGATCAATGAATCGCTCGCATCACCCTATACGGATTATACAGGAAATCCTTTACAATTTATTGATTTGATTCAAGGATCAAAAGGAAACCAGATTACTATTGATAAGACTTTAAGTTCAGGAACTAACGCAGGTATTGCTGTCTGGATCGACTTCAACAGAAACGGAGAATTTGATATCAACGAAAGAATTTTGGCGGACGGCCCTAACGGAAATCCAACGGCAAGTACTGTTTTCTCAGTTCCGACAGAAGCTTTCATCAGTATGACCGATCATAAATATGTAGTGATGAGAGTAGCTTTACAAAAAGACGGTATTCCTGTGAACTGTACCAAATTCAAAGATGGTGAAGTGGAAGATTATACGGTCAGAATTTCGAAGCAGCCAGTACCGAATTCGCTTAACCAATCGGAGATCCACATTTATCCCAATCCGGTAAGTTCTGTATTGTATGTAAAAAACATAAGTGCAAAGGCTCAGTATAAAATTTACAGTGCTGTTGGAAGACTTATATCAACCGGAATTATTCTTAACAATGCTATTGATGTCAGCAATCTCATCCACGGAATGTATATGATAGAGATTGAGGATGGAGGCATTACCGTTCAGAAGAAATTTATAAAGGAATCATAATCTCTTTTGTAGATGAAAATTCAATTTTTTAGAATCAAAATTCTGTAATTCATGAAAAATATTATATTCAGTTTATTATTCATTCTTTTGGGCATTCATATTTCGGCTCAAAGAGACACCGATCACTGGTTTGCTCCTTATTATGCCTCCACAAGTTATACACAGGCACTATATCTTTCTACTGATTCTGCAACTCCTTTTGTTGTGACGATAAACAACAACAATACTCCGATCGGTAATGTTACCATCAGTAAAGGGGCTCCTCAGATATTTGTTGTACCCATTGCTGTTATCGCTGCCAATGTAACGTCAGATGCTTATAGTGTTATCAACAAAGGACTGCATGTGCAGGGAACAAAGCCATTTTATTGTTCATTAAGAATGGTAAGCAATACTACACACGCTGAAATTATAACAAGTAAAGGAAAAGCAGGGATTGGTAAGGAATTCTATGTCGCAGGAACTCCTACTACCTCATCACTTAGCGGATATAATTTTACAGCAGGAATACTGGCTACTGAAAACAATACGGTAGTAACTGCCACATGGAGCGGAACTGTAACGTTCTTTGGAGCTGCACCTGTAACCAACACGCAGACTATTACCCTTAATAAAGGACAGTCTTTTATTTTTGCAGGTGGGCCTGGGATGGGTGGCCAAAACCAGTCTGCTTTTATCGGGGCTAAAATTGTTTCTGATAAACCCATTACCCTTACCAACGGAAATGTCAACGGAAATTTTGGAAACAATACCGGATCAGGGTCCGATGCCATTCTCGATCAGTCTGTTCCTACAGAAAGACTTGGAAGTACTTTTGCCATGGTAAGAACAAGATCTACCAATGATGATCTGGAAGGAGGTATCATTGTGGGAACGGAAGATCATACCCAAATATTTATTAATGGTTCCAACACTCCTATTGCCACCATAAACAGTGGTGATTTTTACAGAATTTCAGGAATCAATTATGTTCAGCAGGGAACTTCCGGGCATTTTAACATGTTTATTACCACTTCAAAAAATGTCTATTTATACCAACTGGTTTCTGTAAATAACAGCAGCGCAACATGTGGATTCAACTATATTCCACCGTTAAACTGCTTTTTACCCAGAAAAATTGATGAAATCGGGAAGATCAATGAAATGCCCACCGGAACAGGAACAACAAGTACTGTTCCTAACGGAACTATTGTAAAACTGAATATTTTGACAGAAGCAGGAGCTACAGTCACTGTCAATGGAAATCCTCCATTGGCAACAGAAGGCCCTTTTCCATTAACGGGAAATAACAGCTGGGTAACTTATGCCATCCCATCGATTACCGGAAATGTAACTGTTATTTCTAACAAAGCTGTAACCGCAGGGATTAATGGAGGCTACAGCACATCCGGATATGGAGGCTATTTTGCAGGTTTCTCATCCATCCCGCTGATCGCTAAACAGACAGGAGAATGTATTCCTGGTATTGTTCTTGAAGTGGATGACAGCTATGATACTTACCAATGGTTTTTGAATGGAAACCCTATTACAGGAGCCAATAGCAACTCTTATACTCCATTGGTTGCCGGAAATTATACGGTAAGAATCGCTGTAGGTTCATGTACTCCGGCAATCACTCCGGTTTATAAGGTGTATACCTGTCTTGAAGAGTCTACCAAGGCAATGACTGTCTGCGAAGGCTATCAGGCTATCGTCCCTCAGTTTACCAATTCTACTCAAAGCTATGTTCCGAGTACAGTAACTATTTTAACACCTCCGGCAAACGGTACCGCTACTATTGATCCGGCAGGAGTGATTACGTATGTCCCAAATTTCGGGTATATGGGTACAGACACTATTGTTTATAAGTTTTGTGGAAACAATCCTGACTTTACAGATTGTGAGCAGATAACTTTAACGCTAACGGTTTCCGAAAGCCCAATTGTTAAAGATGCTGCCTTAAGATCATGTTTTGAGCCTTCCAATCCTGTATTGGGTCTGTTTAATTTAACTTCAGCAGGAGTGAATGTACAGCCGGGAACAATCAAACAATATTATCCTTCTCCTGCCGATGCCCACAGCGGAACCAATGAAATCCTGACCCCAGCCAGTTATATTGCTCCAGACGGAGTGGTTTATATTAAGATAAGCAATGCCAACGGATGTTACAGAATTGCAGAGGTTACCCTTACGGTTATTCCTCCTTCCTACTCGGATGTATTAAAAGATAAAATTATCTGTATGGAAAATACCACCACTCTGGATGCCGGCCCCGGATTCACCTCTTACCTATGGAGTACCGGAGCAACAACACCATCCATCAACAATGTCGGAGTGGGAACGTATTGGGTAGATCTTAAAAACAGAGAATGTACCACCAGACAGACTGTAAAGGTTTATCCTTCTGAGCATCCTGTTATTTCGGATGTTAACATCAGCAATAATTCGGTTACACTCACTGTAATCGGAGGAACAGCGCCTTATCAGTATTCCATGGATAATATCAACTGGCAGAATGAAAATGTATTTACCAATGTTCCGCGCGGAACCCACACGTTTTATGTAAAAGACTCTTATAACTGTACTCCTGTAGAGGTAGAAATTACAGTACCTAACCTTATTAATATCATCACTCCTAATGGCGACGGAATAAATGATGTGCTTGATTATTCTGCTCTCGCTGGAAAACCTAATTTCAAATTCAGTATTTATGACCGTTATGGAAGCAAGATTCATGAAGGAAGTAAATTAAACGGCTATCAATGGGACGGCGGCATTGGCGGTAAGAAAGTATCTACCGGAAACTATTGGTTTGATATGGGATGGAATGAAAATAACAAAAAACAGACCCCGATAAAATATACGGGATGGATTATGGTAAAAAACAGAAATTAATCAAACCTTCAAAAAATTTATTTTAATTATGAAAAAGCTACTATATCTATTGCTTGTATTCTTTTCAGGAGTACTGCTGGCGCAAAAAAATACCCATGTAAAGTTTGCGGTTTATAATAATGCCATTGGAACGGACACTATGTTTGATCTTTACAAAAGCAGTATTGAAAAGGTAACCGTTTTTAAAACCAAAGCCAGCCTGCCTTCCCATTTAAAGAAATTTGATTATCTGGCAGACCATGGTTTAATAGAAATCAGGTTTAAAAAAAATGCAGGATTTCCTGACAGCTTATCACTGGAAATGCTGAATGAACAGAATAATCTTCCTAAAGACAGACCTGTGTTTATTGAAGGGTATCTGTTCAATGACACCACATGTCTGGTCTATAATGATATGATTGGTAACATTGAGCTTAAAGATACCAACGGACAACAATACATTCATATTTCCACCATAAGAAATTAATGACCGCATCGGAAATTAATTTAAAAGCAGAGGCTATTTCAAAGTGAAATAGCCTCTCTTATTTTGAGGAATGATGCCAGACTTTATTTCAATAATTTAGAAAACCACACATAAATATCCATATCACCGGGAATATTCAGCTTTTTCCTTAGATTATACTTTTTGGTCTGCACTGTACGTACTGAAGTAAATGTATATTCGGCGATTTCTTTTGTAGAAAAATTAAGGTAGATATAGGCACAGAATCTTATTTCCGAAATTTTCAACGGAGAAACTTTCAGCAGCTCCTCTGAAAAATGTGGGCAATACTCATTGAAACGAGTTAAAAACTCAGGATTATTTTCTTTGGCGAGCTGTATAACTTCCTTAAAAATACTCTCCTGTACCGGCATCTGATGAGGGATATCAATCTTATCCAGATTTTTACTCTTGTGTTTTCTATAGTAATACAGAAAAAGAAATATAAAGAGAAGACATGTGGCAATGCTCAATGACAGGATGAAGAAAAGGTTTTTTGTTTCCTTCTTTCTCTCGGCATTTTCTAATTCATTCTGTTGATCTACAGTATCATTCAGGGTTTGGTATTGCTCGCTGCTTAAAGACTCTATATCCAACAACCAGTTAGAATAATAACCGATACTGTCTTTTTGCCCAAGACTTTCGTATAAAGCTTTAAGTTCTCCTGCTACAGCGATCTGATAATTTTCACTTTTATAATAATTTTTAGCAATATTTTTACATATCCATAAATAATACTGAGCCTGTTTAACATTTTTAACAGCCTTAAAATATCTTCCGGCATAGAAAGAAGTAATATATTTTACCCCAATATCATTGACCTTTTTTTCATTGTGAATGGCTTCTTCAATATATATTTTTGCAGAATCTAATTGATTGAGGTCAGTATAAATTCCTCCAAGATAAGCTGAAGTTTTATAGCTGTTACTCAATCTGTTTTTATCTATCCTATAGCGGTTACCTTTATTTTCTCTGTAAATCTTTGAATATTTGTATGCTGTTCTATTATACTTCAATGACAATTCCTTTTTATTGACTTCATCATATTTACTGGCATATTGCCGGTTAATCAGATAAATAAAATATGCATTGTCTGTTTTCATTGCCTTATCATAGATTTCCTCCAATTGTTTAAAGGATGCAACCCTTTCCCCCAGCTTCTGGTATAAAAAAGACTTTTGCATATGGAGGTAAAAAATGACTTCAAAGTCAGTATCTGAATTGATGAGGTTTTCTTTTTCTACTTTATTGATATAATAAAAGGATTTCTTTGTATCATTCATTTTATCGTAGATATTGGCAATTTTGAGGTATCCTAATGCGGCACAATCATTATAGGAATCTTTTTTACAAACCTTAATAAGGCTGTCAATCTTTTCTATTTCTTTAGGTCCGGCAGCAGAAAAATCTATGTCAAACAGCATATTCTTTAGCTCCTTTTCTGTATGCTGTGAATAGAAAAAGGAAGAAATCAATAAGAAGAAAACAGTTAGCTTTTTTACCATAATTCCGACAAAATACAAATGTAATATTAATACTACACTACTACTAATTTACATACAATACATACGTATTACATACTCTATATAACAAAACAACAACAAAACATTAGTTGCATTACAAAATTAGCAATTACTTTTGAATACCCGAATATTATATTCATTCTTCGCAATATCACTATTTAAATACCTAATTTTTAAAATGAGAAAAACTCTATTATCATTATTTTTGATTTCAGGCTTCTGTCTTTCCAATGCACAAAGATGGGAATCCTCTTCACAGAAAGTTTGACATTTTTAAAACACCTTTTAATCTTTTACCTGCGGTTTCCTGCAGGTGCTTTTAAAAGGTTTATAATAAAAAAACATTTTTAATCATCGTTTGTATTGTGTACCTGCGCTAGAAGTGGTTTTTCGCAGGTACCTTTTTTAAATAAGAATCTAAAAAACATATGATATGATAAAAAAACTACTCTTTCTGATATGTACTGGTTTTTCAGTCTTATCTTTCTGCCAATCCGATGAGGTTCTGTTTATAGGAAACAGTGTCACGTATTTTAATGACATGCCTGAAATTTTCAAAAATATAGCTGCTTCTAAAGGAAAGAATGTTTCTATAACAACCCATACTCCGGGAGGAACCGGATTTGTTAATCATGTAGATGATCCTGCCCTGTACCAAGAAATAAAATCAAAAAACTACAAGTATGTTATCATGCAACCCGGTACTGGTGAATCTGCAGGTCATTCTTATCCTGTTTCCGTGACCGCAGAACGTGGCCGCAAAATCAGGGATTCCATCCGAAAATACAGTCCATGTTCCAAAATATTCTTATATGAAATTCCCTATGGAGTACCATCCGCTAATGAATATAATGTCTATTTTACTTTTCAGCAGAAAATAAAGGATTCCATTACTAAGATGTCTAACCTGATGCAGGTGGAAATGGTTCCTGCCGGAGAATCAGCAAGGCAATATTACACTTCATTACAGGATCTGGCTCTTCATGGATCGTATAATGATATTCATCCGGGGCCGAAAGGAAGTTACCTTGTAGCAGCTTCTATGTATTCTGCGGTTTTCCAGGATCATGTTTTCCCTTCTGCATTTTATAACGGACTGCCTCAAAACACGGCTGAAAATTTTCAGGAGATTGCTGATCAGGTCTTTTTTAATAATCCTGCACAATGGAACAGCAATGTGTTTCATCTTCATTCGGACTTTACTGGCGCAATCAATGGAACGAATGTGAATTTCACCAATCACTCCACCAATTACACTTCAATGTTATGGAACTTTGGTGATGGCACCACGGATTACTCATCAGATCCGGCTCATCAGTATGCCTCTCCCGGAAGTTATACCGTCACCCTGACAGTTAATAAAAATGCCTGTTCAGAAACATTGAGTAAGGTTATTACTATCGGTTCTTTGGGAACTGCAGATCCTGCCATTGAGTCCGGACTTACCTTTTACCCTAATCCGGTCAACGATTTTTGTTACCTGAAAAGTAAAGGAAAAATAAAGAACATCATTATTTATGATATCGCTCAAAGGAAGCTTGCCGAATGGAAAAACCTCTATGTTTTTGATCTCAAAATAGATTTTTCAACGTATGAGAAAGGGGCTTACATGATGAGTATTCTATATGAAAATGATCGTAGGGAAAACATTAAAATCATGGTCAAATAATTAAATAACTGAAGAAAGAGAACCCAATCTGAGTTCTCTTTCTTTTTACTATACAAATAGTATATTTCTAGATATCAACACATTGAAGTATTTTCAAATCTTATCCTGCAACAACTTCCTCCGCATATACAGCACCTTCATAACAGGCATTGTAAATTGCTTTCAGTTCCTCTAAAACAGGCACTCTCGGGTTGAAACCTGTACAAGGATCTGCTAAAGCGTTGGCTGCAATATAGTCAAGGTTTTTATCCCAATCTTCTTTTGAAATTCCGAAATCTTTGATCGCTGAAGGATTGTTAACTTCAGAACGCAACGTCTCAATAGCCTGAGCCAGTTCTTCCGTAGTTTCTTTCCCGATGACCTTTGCAAGTTCAGGATAACGTTCTGTAGCCAGCGCATTATAACGGATCACATTCGGAAGGAAAATAGCATTGGAAGCTCCGTGAGGAATTCCGTACAATGCTCCTACCTGATGAGAAAGAGAGTGAACAATACCCAGCCATGCATTGTTGAAGGCTAAACCAGCCATAAATGATGCGTCATGCATATTCTGACGAGCCTGGATGTTATTGGGATTTTCCACTGCTTCTTTTAGATTGTCAAAAACAATTTCTAACCCACCTTTAGACAAAGCATCTGCAATATTATTATCAATATTTGAAACATAAGCCTCCACGCAATGCGTCAATGCATCAAGACCTGTATTGGATGTCACATGTGCCGGCATTGAAGCGCAGATTTCCCCATCAATAATAGCAATATCCGGTGTCAATTCGTAAGAAACAACAGGATATTTTACGCCTTTCTCTCTATCTGTAATCACCGCAAGACCAGTAGTTTCCGTTCCTGTACCACTGGTAGAAGGAATGGCAATAAACTTAGCTTTATTTCTCAAAACAGGAACTGTAAAAGGCTTGATTAAAGCATCAAATTCTACCTCAGGATATTCGTAAAATACCCACATAATTTTTGCAGCATCAATTGCGGAGCATCCACCTAAACCGATAATCCAGTCGGGTTGGAAGGTATTCATCACCTCTGCACCTTTCAGACACGTTGCTGAAGAAGGATCCTCTTCTACTCCTTCAAAAATCTGTGTTTCGATGCCTGCCTCATGAAGGTAAGCCACTGCTTTATCAAGGGTTCCGCTTTTTCTCATGGAACTTCCTCCTGTTACAATAACTGCTTTTTTTCCTTTGATATTTTTTAATTCATCAAGACTTCCCGCGCCATGGAAGACTTCACCTGCAATAAATAGTTTGCTCATTTTCTTATCTGATTTTAATGATACAAAATTAGACAAGCCTTCATAAGCCCTGTTATACAAACAGGACTACGCGTTATACATTTGCGCCAGTTCCTGCTGAAGTTCGGTGGGAGTTTCTTTGAGCTTTGCTTTTACAAATTTATTGAGAGCAGAAGGGGAATTAAAACCCAGATCAAAAGCAATTTCTTTATGGGAAAGGTCTGAAAACATCAGCTGCCGTTTAATTTCCGTTAAAATACGGTTATGTATAGCCTGAATAGCAGTCTCTCCGCAATGTTTTTTCGTAATAGAGTTTAATTTTTTGGAAGTAATGGCCAGTTCTTCTGCATAATACTGAACCGTTCTGTGTAGTTTATAGTGTTCATTCAACAGCTTTTTAAACCTTACGTACATAGGCTGGTCTGCTGTTTTTTCATGCAGAACCGGATGCAGTCCGTGAATCGATTCAATAAGTCCGAGAAGGACAATTTTAATGTAAAATCTGGCCTGTTCTTTCTTTATAAGAGTTGGCTGTTCGTAAATTTCTTTGATGATTGAAGTGTTGCGTAAGCTTTGTTCAAAGTCTTCCCGTGAAAGTATCGTACAGTTGAGCTGTGTAGAAAGATTAACATTATAGGTACTCAATTCATTTTTCAGAATATCAGAACAAAAGAGTATTTCCTCAAACAGGATAATCTTCCCCATCAGATCTTCGCTTGAATCCCCTACAAAATGCACCTGTTCCGGAAATATCACAGAGATTTTCCCTGCTTTTATCCAATGAATTTTATCTTCAATATACACCTGAAGTTTTCCCTGTTCTACAATAAAAATACAGAAATGATCTTTTTTATGAGGCTTTGCATATTGATCCAAGTGATCTTTAGTCAAATCAAAAACCCTGAAAGACAAGTTTTTATCTTCCTGCTTCTGAATATTTTTTTTAATCTCCAGTTTCTTCATAGTTCCTTTTACCACAGCAAAGTTAGGATTAAAAAAAGTTATACGTCTATCTGCCCTAAATAAAAAGCCCCTAAAATAGAGTGCCCCCAAAAGTTCTCTGTTAAAAAAAATCGTGATCTTTTTCATAGTTCATTCCATACAAACAGAAACTCCCAAACAATGTATTGAGAGAGAGTTTCTCATGAGTTTTTAATTATCTGCCTGCCCTATTTCAAGCTTGTTTATTTTCCCTTCTTTATTAAAATGGAATTTAAAATAGGCTTTAAAATCTCCGTATTTATCACTGTGGAATGCTCCATACACTGAATTTCCGTTATCCTCCACTTTATCAATGCTTACGAAATTTTCAATAAGAATGGCATGGGTTGAAAATTCTTTCAGATCTCTTGGGTTACCGTCATCAAGCAACACTGCGTCTTTAGCAAAAAGAGATATCCATTTTTCTATATCACTTGCCTGGAAAGCTTCAATAGCCTGTTTTACTTTTATATTTTTAATTTTCGAAGTATCCATACTCTTTATTTTTTTGTGTTGATGGTTTTGATACCGCTGTCCACAAGCATTCAGACTGCAAGCCATCATCAATACCATACTTAATAATTTAAAAATATTCATAGTATTATTTTACTGATTAGCTCCGCCATTGACTAATAAATGCTGCCCGTTCACAAATGAAGAAAGATCACTGGCAAAGAATTCTGCAATATTGGCTACATCTTCTACTTCCGCCAGTCTTCCCATCGGACAGCTGTCAATCAGGGATTTTCTCAATTCAGGATAGCTTCCTTCTTCCGCAAAAATTCCCGAATGATCTACCGCAAAAGGAATAATTGTATTCACCGTTACTCCACGATGGCCAATTTCTTTGGACAATACATCTACCAAATATCTTGGTGTTGTTTTACTTCCGCCATACACTGCCATCCCGGGAACAGGAAAAGCTGTAGTACTTGAGGCAACATAAATGATACGTCCATGGTCTTCCACATTCAAAGCTGCCTGCTGCATCGTAAAATAAGCCCCCTTGGTATTGATGGAAAAAAGTCTGTCAAACTGTTCTTCCGTGAACTGCGTTACAGGAGTTTCCACCATTTCAATTCCGGCATTGGCAACAACAATATCTATTTTCCCGAATGCTTTTTTAGCTTCATCAAAAAGATATTTTATCTCAGACACTTTGCTCACATCTGCCTGAACGGAAATAACCTTTCTTCCCATAGCCTTGATATTGCTTTCTACCTCATCTGTGGAAGCTTTGTCACGGGAATAATTTAATATGATATCTGCCCCCAGCGCAGCATAACGTTCTGCAATAGCTTTTCCCAAACCTCTTCCTGAGCCGGTAATAACGGCTACTTTATTTTGTAATGAATTCATTTTTTTAAATTTTAATAATGATTGTGTGTAATAGTTGTTATTGAACAGTTGATTTTGATGTCTGTCTTTCATGAATCATATCAACTACCTTATTGTTCAGCCAGGCAAATAGAAATCCTGCTAAAATGGGTATTAATAAGTTGAGTACAGGCAATGGTTCCAGTGGAGGGTGAGCTCCAAACAGGATGATTAAACCCAGAAACCAGGCAGGAATATTGTTCAGTTTTTTTGTTCCTGCAAAGTAGGCTAATGATCCAATGTACAGGAAAACTGCCAGGGGAAAACCTAACCCTCCGATCAGCTGCTGCAATCCGCCTGCAGTCACCTGTATCAGAATCGCCATCATCATTCCCAGTACAATCTGTAAAAGTGCCCAAAGTGAGGTTTCTATCTTTTTACCGAAAATATAGAAACTGACCCAGGCTACAAACATCACCCATGTAGGCCACTGCAAAGAAAAAGAAACAGAGACAGCAACCGCTCCGAAAAATCCGAAAGCAATAGCAATTGGTAAAGTCTTCATAATATAATAGTATTGGTGTATGATATTAAGCCATAGCCCCATTGGCTCCAATCGTTTGTCCGCTGATCCATTTGGCATCATCACCAGCCAGAAAGACCACAATTTTGGCGATATCAGCAGGTTCTCCCAGACGGTTAAAAGCATTTAAAGAAGCCAGTCTGTCTATTACTTCCTGAGGTTTTCCTTCTGTAAACAATGCGGTGTTAGTTGGTCCCGGAAGGATTGCATTCACATTGATTCCTCTGCTTCCCACTTCTTTAGCGAAAACGCGGGTTAATTGTTCCACAGCTCCTTTAGTCGCTACATACGTTCCATACGTGGGCATCATCACTCTGGTAGTTGTTGAAGAGAAATTGATAATACTTCCGTTATCAGCAAGCTTAGTGGCAGCTTCTCTCAGGGTATTGAACGTTCCTCTTACATTGATGTCAAACTGACGGGAAAAGTCTTCATCAGTAGTGTCTTTGATCAGTTTTGTAATCATAATTCCGGCATTATTCACCAATACATCAATCTTACCATAATGACTGATTGCCTGATCGAATAACTGTTTTACAGCCTCAGCATTGCTCACATCTGCCTGTATGGCAATCGCATTCCCCCCATTATCTTGTATGGATGCAACTACTTTTTCTGCAGCCTCTTTTCCGCCAGCGTAGTTAACAATAATTTTTGCTCCGGCTGAAGCCAATTGTTGTGCTATTTCAGCCCCGATACCTCTTGACGCTCCGGTCACAAGGATTACTTTGTTGTTTAATGTACTCATATTACTTTGTTTTATCAATGTTAATTTGATAGGACAAAGTTGGCACTTTACACCTCCGGAGAACGTACAAGAATTATAGCAGATGTTGCAAATTTCTAAGATTCCTTTCTGAAGTATTGTTTTCTGTACTCAACAGGGCTGATGGAAGTATGTTTTTTGAAATAATTGCTGAAATGAGAGGTTTCCAGAAAGCCTAGGCGGGCAGCGATTTCTTTGATACTGAGTCCTTCATCCTGAAGCATTACTTTTGCTTCGGTAGTCGCTTTATCTGCAATCCATGAGCTGATTGTTTTTCCGGTTTTACTGCTGATCACACTTGACAGATAGTTAACATGGAGTGACTGCAGATCTGCATAATCCTGAACTCTGAACTGGGTATTGGTTTTTCCGTTAATCAGATCTCTGAAATGCCGTTCAATGTTCTGTTTAAAATTTTTTACAATCTGAGAACTGCGGTTTCCTTCATAAATAGGATTATATTCCTGGAAGAAATATTCTTTAATTTTCAACAGTAACGCAATCACAAGAGCTCCGATAATTTTATTTTTATAGAGTGAACTTCCTCTATATTCCTTATGAATCAACGTGTATAGTTCTTCTATCTGACTAAACTGATCGGAAGTTAAAACACGCGGTGAAACCACTTCGGACAAAAGAAACGAGAAGTCATTATAGACATCATCATGTACATATTCTTTCAAAAATCCTTCCCCAAAGGTTATCAGGCAGGTATGCTCCAGTTTTTCCCATTCAAAAATCCGGTAATTGCCGGGATTGGTGAAATAAACGGTGTCTGAAGTCACTTCAAATCTCTGATCATCAATGGTATAATATCCGAATGCACTTTTAATAAATAAGAAGCTGAAATAATTAGGACGAAAAGGTTCTGAACGAAAAGGCAAATCATGGAAAGTTTCTTCCAGGTAATGAATGGTAAAGCCGGATTCTTCTTCCAGATCATCTACAGGAAGTCCCAGTTGCTGATAGAGCTCGCGCAAAGTGCGTACATTCAGATTACCGTTTGCCATTGCATTAATTTTCGGGTAAATTTAGAAATTTAATTAAAGTATAGCCATTGTAAACACTAAAAAATTATTCTCCAGCATTTTCCTTCTATCAGGGGATTGAAGCAGATATTCCATCATTTTTCATAAAAAACATCAAATAAAGTTTGTTTTTATGACCAATCGGTCATATATTTGCATCATTATTTAGTCTTATCATGGCAAAAGGGGAAGAAACCAGACAGTTCATTATAGAAAAAGCAGCACCTATTTTTAATACAAAAGGGATTGCAGCTACTTCTATGAGTGATATTATGGAGGCAACCAAATTGTCTAAAGGCAGTATGTACGTCCATTTCGAGAATAAAGAGGTTTTGGCCTGTGCCGCTGTGGAGCATAATATGAAAATGCTAAGCGACAGACTTCAAAGAGCTTTAACCCAGCATAAAACTTCTAAAGAGCAGTTATTCGCTTACATTGATTTTTTTAGTGATCCTAATCATCCTCCGGTGGCGGGAGGCTGTCCTTTATTAAATTTCGGAACGGAAGCTGATGATACCAATCCCATTGTAAAAGAAAAGGTAAACCGTTCCATTAAGCAGGGTCAGGATTTACTTTCCGGCATCATTGAGAAAGGAATTGCCCATAAAGAATTCAGAGCAGACTGGAATCCGGCAGAATTTGCAACGGTTTTATTTGCCATGCTGGAAGGTGGGCACCTGATGTCAAGAATGTCCGGTAATAATGATAGAATGGAAGTGATTGGCAACAGTTTAAAAAAAATGATAGAGGAAAATGGGCTATAATTTTTTTTGCTATAAATATGACCGATCGGTCATTTAATATAAAAACAACTTTTAGAAAAAGTATAATCATAACAATCAATTAAAAAACAGAACAATGTCAAAAACAGTTTTAATTACAGGTGCATCAAAAGGTTTCGGAAAAGCATGGGCAGAAGCTTTTTTAGCAAAAGGATACAAAGTAGCGGCAACAGCCAGAAATGTTGAAACCCTTCATGATTTAAAAGAAAAATATGGAGACTCTGTGTTGCCTTTAACGTTAGATGTAGATAAAAGGGAAGAATCTTTAGCAGTGGTTCAGAAAGTTCATCAGCATTTTGGCAGCATCGATATTCTGATTAATAATGCAGGATATGCATTAACGGGAGCAGTTGAAGAAACAAATGAAAAGGAAGCCAGAGCACAATTCGAAACGAATTTCTTTGGAACATTATGGCTTACACAAGCAGTACTTCCTATTATGAGAGATCAGAAAAGCGGTCATATCATTCAGGTTTCTTCTATTTTAGGATTGGCAACTTTACCGACTATGGGACTTTATAATGCTTCTAAGTTTGCGTTGGAAGGATTAAGCGAAACCTTAGCTACAGAAGTGAAAAGCTTCGGTATTCATGTAACTTTGGTAGAACCTAACGGCTATGCATCCAACATCTGGCATACAGGAATCAATACCCAAAGTAATCCGGCTTACGATGATGTGAAAAAGGCTTTCTCTGAATCTGAAACCTCATTTGGAAATGTAGAAGCAACAGCTCCTGCCCTGATAAAGTTAGCAGAAACTGAAAATCCGCCATTGCGTTTATTGCTTGGGAAAGTAGCCCTGCCATTTGTAAAACACAATTATGAGCAAAGATTAAAAGTATGGGAAGAATGGAATGATTTATCTGTAGAAGCCCACGGGTAATTTCCCCAAAATATACTCACAAAATAAGCTCCGTTTTTATCAAGAACGGAGCTTATTTTTTTATTCTTTTTCAAGATGAGCAACTGCACACTTTTCCAGTTCTTATTTTCAACTGTTTCATGCTTATATAGTTTTCCTGTTCACCTCTGGTAATGTCTATTTCACTAATGAATATGACTACTTGAACAAATTACCCGTTTATCAGCTGTTTTTCAGCGCATAATTTTGTCCCATCAAAAAGAAAAACAGATCTAAAATCTAATACAACAAAGCAATGAAAACAACAATTTCAACCATTATGTTAGCAGCAACTTTTATTCTAAGTACACCTGCTATTTCAAAAGCACAGATTAACAAGGCTATTACATCTTCATCAAAATCGGATACCAGTATACGCCCTTTTCACATCAGTATCCCGCAATCCCAATTGGATGATCTTAAAAAAAGAATCTCCGAAACCCGTTTTCCGGATAAAGAGACTGTGAAAGATGCATCTCAGGGAATTCAGCTTGAGCAGTTAAAAGAACTGATTACCTATTGGGGCAATGGATACGACTGGAGAAAGGTGGAAAACAAACTGAACGCTCTTCCGCAGTTTGTAACCAATATTGACGGACTTGATATTCAGTTTATCCATGTACGTTCAAAGGAAGCTAATGCAATGCCTGTGATACTCACTCATGGCTGGCCGGGCTCTCCGCTGGAGTTTATCAATACAATAGGTCCTTTGACTGATCCTGTAAAGTATGGAGGAAAAGCGAGTGATGCATTTGATGTGATTATACCAGCAATTCCGGGTTATGGTTTTTCAGAAATCCCTACCGAACTGGGATGGAATCCTGACCGTGTTGCCCTTGCCTGGGATGTACTGATGAAAAGACTCGGCTATAAAAAGTATGTTTCTGAAGGTGGTGACCACGGCTCGGTAATCTCTGATGCGCTGGCAAAACAGGCTCCTTCAGGTCTTTTAGGAATTCATCTTACAATGCCCGCAACTATTCCTGCTGAGCTTGTAAAACCGATCAATGCAGGTGATCCTGCTCCTGCCGGACTTTCTGCTTCAGAAGCACAGGCTTATAATGCTATGAGTACTTTCTTTGGAAGAAATGCAGCCTATGGAGGAATGATGGTTACGCGACCACAAACTACGGGCTATTTACTTTCCGATTCTCCAAGTGCTTTAGCCGCTTTTCTCTATGAAAAAATTGCAGAATGGAGTGAAAGTGATCTTCATCCTGAAAATGTAATTGGCCGTGATGCTATCCTCGACGATATTACATTGTACTGGCTGACCAATACAGGAGCATCTTCTTCTCGTTTCTACTGGGAAAACAATAAAAATAATTTCAGTGCAGAAGCACAGAAGACAAAAGACATAAAAGTTCCTGTAGCAATTTCGGTATTCCCTCACGAGATTTATCAGGCTCCGGAAAGCTGGTCAAAACGCGCCTACCCTACTTTATATTATTATCATAAAGCTTCAAAGGGTGGACATTTTGCAGCCTGGGAACAGCCACAAGTCTTTACAGAAGAGCTTCGGGCAGCTTTCAAAGATCTAAGAAAAAAACTTTAATCATAATAGTATCAATCAACAAGATCGTTCAATCTAAATAATAAAAATATGGAATTAAATACCATTCAGGAAGTAGAAAATACAACCGTAGTCAATATCAGTAAAGTGTTGTATTCCGGTAATGTCATCGTAACCGGAGGTCGTAACGGAGCAGCGAAAAGCAGTGATGGAAAACTGGATATTGAACTGACATCACCCGGTACAAAAGGAAACGGAACCAATCCGGAACAGCTATTAGCAGCAGGATGGTCGGCCTGTTTTATCGGAGCTATGCATTTGGGTGCTGCTACAATGAGAATTACTCTTCCTTCAGACCTGTCTGTCAATACCTCAGTAGATCTGGCAACCCATGATGACGGATTTTTTCTGCAGGCCCATTTACAGGTCATTTTACCGGGAATGCCGGTAGATGAAGCAAAAAAAGTTGTGGAAACAGCCCATGCAACCTGCCCTTATTCCAAAGCTACCCGTGGAAATATTAATGTAAAGATAGATGTAGTAGTCTAATTTGAGAATGTTTTTACCATTCTGATTAAAGCCTTCCTTGCCACAAACAAGGAAGGTTTTTGTTTAATTATGATTGAAGTAAGTAATTTTGATTTAAGATATAACTATTTAGCGGCAGTAGTGACTTTATTAAATGCATAAGGCACTACTCCAATTCCCAAGGTCAATAAAACACCAACGAGATCATTAAGATTGGGAAAGACATTGACATCAAAATAATTCCAGATGGCAAAAGTGGTCAGAACACATGCCAGACCTACAGATACCAGCCCGCTTATAAAGGCAAGAAAACGGCTAACACTTGTATTAGGTTTCTGAGCATTGGATTCTGTAGTGGTATTCAGTGTTGTTGCTGCTTCATTCATTGCCTGCTGGCTAGCCAGAGGAGCAGCTAAAAAAGCCTCCATCTGTTTTGTTTTTTCTTCCTCCATCTGAACATTCGCATCTTTATCCAAAAGCAGGTCTTTTAAAGATACCTTATCTTTTTTCAGCTTAAAAAATACCAGGCATGTAATTAAAAGAAAGAGTAAAATAGGAGAAAATGCAATCCACTTTTCAGCATCAGTTATAGGAATTACCTTTGGTACAGGCAGTGTTGTGTCAGTTGGGTTTGCATAAAGACCGGCAGATGTAAAAAATGCGGTCAACGATAGGAAAAGAGTCAATGGTTTCATAGGTATTAGTTTTCAGGTTATTATTATTTATTTTGAATGGCATGGAATGCATTTTACAGCACACCACTTATTTCATCACAAATTTTGTCATTATATAATAACCTGTCAATTACCCATTTGGGTAATATCATTTCCTAAAATGAGAAAATATATAACCTGAAAATCGATCTTTTTCAGTTTTTCAAATACCGAATTGACTTTCCACTATCAGTTCCCAAAATTGACAAAATGAGGAATATCCGTAGCAAAACTGTTCATCGGTAAAAGATTATTCCTGTTGCTGTTAAAATCAAAAACGGAATTATTATCAAAAGGAACACGGGGATAATACATGAAAGAAATCTGAATCCTGTTGAAAACCAGATAGGGATTATTAATTAAAACACCTATTCCGATTTTTGTATTTACTTTTGTTTTAAACAGTTTATCATCAGGCATTCCCAGCCAGCCGACTGCTGTTGTCAAATAAGGGCTGAAGTGGAAATTCTTCCAGGTCTTATTAATAAATAATTGAAGCTGGTATCGTAGAACCAGTTTTTTAGTTCCGATATAATCCGTATTGTAAACAGGAAATTCATCTGCGGAAGAAAGATTTATTCTATCTTTATAAGAGTAGTTATGCTGTGGATTTCCCAAGGCTAACGTGGGAGAAAAGAAATGTCTTGCTTTGGCAAATTTCCAGTCCATAAGATGGGTAAAATAGGTTGCATCAAAACGGAAAGATTCCCTGTTCTGGCTGTCTTCATTAAAAAACCTTCCAAACTGGCCTTTCACTGTAAAGTATCCCAACTTTGTAAAACGGCCGTAAGATGCAGAAATTCCTACATACGGATTCACTTCTTTATTTCTGGATAAGCCTCCTGCAATAATGTTCACAGAATTACCGTAGGCAACATCCTCAGGCAAATCATATTGGAAAATATTTTTCTGAACCGAAAAGTTTCTGTGGATAAACCCTACAGACATCAGGAAGCTGTTGTAAGAGCTGAAATACTGGTACTGGTCAATTCCAGGACTGTCTTTGTACCTGTAATTCTGAAATCTTCCTATAATGGCAATATTACTGGATATTTTTTCATTGGGATCCGCTGAAACCGGAATCTGATAACCTCCCCATAAATCCTGACTGTATACTTTGATCTGAACTTCGGGAAAAGTGGTATCTGTTTGTATCGGAAGTAACACTTTCCGCATAAAATATTCAAAGGTAAAACCTCCTGCCCATTTCGTTAAAGGAGAGAAAAAGTCTCTTCTAAGGCTGAAATTGATTCTTTCATTTCTCGAAAAATCCCTTTCTCCAAGAAGCTGGGCGTTAATATAAGTACCAAAAAGATTATAGGTGGTGTAGCTTCCTAAAAGATAATCCTGCTTCTCTTTGGAATCATTTCTGTAAAGGAAATCCAATGTGTGTCCCAGCCCCAGTACATTTTCTTCCGTAACCCCCAGACCAATCTTACTTCCGGAATAACTGATTCTCGGTTTCAGACTCCAGGAATCAAGAACCCGTACAACAACATCTATGGAATCTTTACTGGAAGTACTGTCAGAAACACTGATATTCACCCTGTTTATAAAAGGCATTGTTCTCAGCAAACGTTCAGATTCGTAGAGTTTCTGGGCATTATATTCTTCTCCTTCTTTAAAAAGCAAAAAATTATTGACGGTTGATTTTTTAGTACTGGCATGAAGATGATCTGCCACCCAGTCATACCATTTCGTTCTTTCTTTACTGTCCTGCGAGCCATATCCGAAAGGGTCAATGGTTTCAATCCTGACCTTTCTGATAATTTTTTTATTATATGTCTCCTGGGAAAGCTTTTCAGTATTGGACTTCACGGAAGTGGAATCCGGTTCTCTACGAAATATAAAACGGTGAATGAATTTGGTAACTTTTCTTTGATCCGAAAATTCTTCTATTTTGTAATAAAGCGAATCTTTCTTCTCTTGTGCATTTAAAAAGAAAAAACCACTTAAAAAGAAAATCAGAGTTACAGTCGTTCTAGTCATTAGTCATCAAAATTCAATTCAATTTGTAGTATCAATTTGCAAGCCAATAAGGCTTAAAATATATAAAAGAAGCAACTTTATGGGAAATAATGATTACAGTTGCTTTCTATACAAGTTCCTTTTTACAATTTAAGACGCTCTTTTTAATTTTCTCAATTAAAATAAAATGAATACAATTTATTTTTTACATTAATTGTTTCAGCGCTTATTCATATCAAAGGAAGATGTCAATCGTGCTGATAGATGTATTCTCATTGTAAATATGAGTGTCTTTCTTTATATTTGATTTATAATTTTATGTTGCCATGAAAGCCACCATCGTGCCTGAAGAGCTCATTGGAGCACCCTATTATCGAAATTTTTTATCGATAGATTCCGTTAATCTGGTAGAATCCTGCTCTCACAGTATTGATGATCAGAAAGGAGGCATGTTTCTCAAAGATCATATGCTGCTGTTTGTACTGCAGGGAAAAAATCTTATCACCCACGGCAGAAAAACCTATCTGGTAAAAAAGAATGAAATGGTGATTTTGAAGAAAAACATCAGTATTACTTACGACAAAACAGGATCTGCAGAAACCGGTGAAATGTACGATAGTATCATGTTTTTTCTGAAAGATGAATTTATTTCCGACTTCATTAAGATGGCTGGCATTACCAACAGCAAAACAGAGAAACTGGCAGATGTTAATGTAAAACCTGTAGAAGAGCCTCTACTGTCCTTTATCACTTCTATTAAGGGACACTTTAATGCTCCTGATAAAATTGATAAACGGCTTCTCAGAATGAAAATCATGGAACTTTTATTTGATTTAACTCAGGTTGATCATAACTTACTTTTACAGTTGCTCCAACTGAAAAAACAGTTCGTGACGGATATATCAACAGTCGTAGAAGAAAATTTCATGAATCCCTTAAAACTTGAAGATCTGGCTTATCTGTCCGGAAGAAGCCTGGCGAGTTTCAAAAGAGATTTTAATACCATTTATAAAGTTCCGCCTGCTCAGTTTATAAAGGAAAAACGGCTTACTAAAGCAAAAGATTTACTAACGGCCACGGATTGGCCTGTCAATGAAGTAGGATATGCCGTAGGTTTTGAAAGTATTTCTCATTTTTCACGGGCATTTAAAACATTGTATGGAATATCTCCTACTGTTTTCAGGAATGAAAATTTGTAAAACAACCTGTCCTTTTAAACCTTACCTGCTAAAAAAATCTATCCCCGGCAGATTAATACTTCCGGGGGCACAATTTACTATTTTGAATGGTAGTAAAAAGCAATAGATTTTCTGCTGTAATTTTATCTGAATTTTTTGTATAGTTAAGTTCGTTAAGAACTTTAGAATAAAATGAAAGCTCAAAAGGATAATTGGCAAAGTTTGATTTATTCTTAAAATCTAAAATTTTACAAATGCCTTTATTATTTGTGAACACTTGCTTAATCTTACTTACTTTACTACTATATTTCCATATACCTGTGGGGCCATCAAAGTAAACATTATTCTCATCTGTAAAATAAGCATTCTCAAAGTTCAGATTTTTTACATTTTTATATCTCATTGTATTCACATCCAGCAATTTCCATTTTCTTCCATGCCTATAAATAAGATATTTACCATCAGGAGAATAATTGACGTTTGATCTTATTGTATCAATATAATCATATTGATCACTTGATGCATTATAACGATATACTATAGCAGGTACTTTTTTAGCTGTATAGTCCTGCAATTCAGAAAAACTAAAAGCTAAGAAATAAGTCTTGTTGCCAATATCCACTACCCTGTTTAACTTATCCGTTCCCATTACTTTGACGTTTTGTTCTACTGGTGACCAGAGAAACTTTGTTGTTTCGGACTTTTTAAATTTCTCAATAAGGTTATTGTCAGATGTTAACCAGATTTCCGGTGTTTCAGCTGATTTTTTATCTTTAACTTTTTCGGCATTAATTACAATTCTGCCGTCGGATCTCTGGTATGCTGTTGCCGAATTAAACTGTAGTGGTTGAACTTCTGAAAACTTATATTCCAATTGATGTTTCGTATTATAATAGATAATATCATTCAACTGGTTTCTCTGTTTTTTAAATATTAAGAATGCATTAACCTGTGCTCCCACAAGGTTTGAAATCTGTTCTGACGAAGAATAAAGCTTATTTTTTTTCCTTTCACTCCATTCTATGATTTGAAATTTGCTGTTCTCTCTAATCTGCAGATAAATACGGTCCTTTATGTAGAATACATTGATGACATTATTAATACGATCAATTATTTCTCCTCTTCTTAAATCGTAAATCTGTACGTTGTCTAAAGTTTTTAGAACTAGTATATCTTCATTTTCTATTGTACCAATGCTTTCACAAGCGGGTAAAATCTTGTTCTTACCACTGAGATAATTAAAAATTTCTGTTTGATTCTGATATTTTAAAATGAGCTTATCCCTGCTCCATTTATGATCTAAAACCTTTATTCTATAATATTTTTTGTCAGGATTTGATCGATTTATTATGAAAAGACTGTCAGTGTTATGATCATACACTTTAAAAAACGCTATCCATTTCCCTTCTTTCGATGTACTTTTTAAATAAATATCATAGGCTTTATTTTGTTCGGTGTAGGGAATAGAATCTTTTTCCGTTTGTGTATATGCCCATTGATATATACACATTAATAGGAATATCATCAACTTTTCCATCAGTACCCCGGATTTTGCGGATTAAGATTAGGGTTAATGACCATTTCTTTTTCAGGAATTGGAAATGCACTATGAAAACTTTTCCAGTTTGGTTTAGATAAAGCAAGAATATCGATTTTTTTTAAACGCTTAAGATCAAAAAAACGATGTCCCATTTCAGCAAAAAACTCATATCTGGACTCATCCAAAATTTTGTTAATCATTTCCTGTTTTGAAAGACCTATTGGTAAAGGATTCAATCCTGCTCTTTGCCTAATTTTATCTACTATTATTTTAGCTTCCAATATTTTATTTTGATTCACTAAACTCTCAGCATATAATAAATACACTTCTTCGATTCTAAATATTACTGAATTTTCAGTGGTATTAGAATTTGCGGGATTTCTATACTTCATGGGACGGAAATAGGTTTTTTGATTGATTACAATTGGAAGCATCCAAGCTGTTTTTCGTAGATCACCTAGTTCAAAGGAATTCACTAAAGCATCCGATAATGAAAAAGATGTTGGTATACTTGTCGTAAAATTATAGAGAAGATATTCTTTGGTAGCATCTGTTGAATTTGCAGGTTTTAGCTGCCATAAAATATGTTTCCCTGTTTTCGTGAAAACTTTACTCAAATCTGTCTCCCAGACATATAAAGGAGACTGCGTAATTTGAAAAAGCAGATTTTCTGCTTGATTCCATTTTTCCTGACTTAAAAATACCTTTGCTAATAGAAGTTCTGCCACCTTTCGATTGACATAGATTCTTTCCTGATTCGCATATTGATCGTTCAAACCATTTAATACTGTTTGAAGATCACTTTCAAGATTTGACATGAGTTGAATCTTGCTTATTTTCTTTAGCTGGCTATTGTATTGGTAATCCGTAGTGTCCGTATATGGCACTTCATCAAAAATTTGTGATAGGTTATAATATAGCAGAGACCGTATGACAGTTGCCTCACCTATTAAACGGTCTTTATTTACTTGAGAAATTGAAGAAGATTCTTTAACCCCTTTGATAATTGAATTTGCGTAATAGATGTGTTTATAAGCTTTCGACCACAAATTATAAACAATGGTGTTGCTTGGAATTTGTACGTTGTTATATACATCGACTAACCCATTTTGAATATAAGGGGCGTAGCAGGTAAGATCGTCTGTATATGTTCCAAGAATAGCTGCAGAACCAGTAACATCCCCTGAAATCATTGAAGAGCTCCATAATTCGGCATATAAACCTGCTAAAGCTGCATTTGCAGACGATACATCTGAGAATACTTCAGACGTTCCTATTTGATTTGTGGGTAGGTCTGTGTCAATAAATTTTTCACATGAAAAAAAGCAAGTCATCCCAATACCCAATGACAGACACTTAATTATATTTATAATAGTCTTTTTCATTTTGTAAGATTTAAAAGTTAATTTGAGTTCCAATAGACCATGTTCTTAAGGGTGGCAAGAAGCCTGTTGTTACAAATTCCGGATCTAGTCCAAAATATTTTGTCCACGTTAAAACATTCTGCCCTTGAACATATAGAATAACCTCTGTGGTAGCAGCATTATTGAAAGGGATTCTATAATTAAGCTGAACGTTCTTCAGTCTAATAAATGATGCATCACCTACTGCTGCGGTACTTCGCATGAAATTGGCATGAGCGGCATTCTTTCCCGCATTAACTCCGGTGGAAAAAGGCATATAGTACCCCGTTGGATTAGCTTCAGACCATACGTTCGAAACTACCTGAGTCTGATTATTCATCGTTCCTGCAACAGGCATATAACTATGATAATTGTAATTTCTTTGTTTTGTAAATTGAAATAAAAACGATAAATCCCAATTCTTATATCTCAACCTGTTTGACCATCCACCATAAAACTTAACCGCTAAATCTTCGATGCTTTTATTATCGTCAGGAGATGAAATTTTGCCGTCTCCATTGACATCAGCAAATGAATAAAGCCCTGTATTAGGATTGATTCCTATAAAATTATAGAGTTTAACAATAGATGTACTAGAACCTATGACATATTGATTGGCATAGGTAGAGCCTTCAAGTCCCGGAAATGCCAATAAGCGGTTTCGAGGTATGGTCAGATTGAAATCTGATTGCCATGAAAACGTTTTTATCTTCACTGGTAAGGTTCTGAATTCAAACTCCCAACCTGTGTTTTCAACGGTTGCAGCTAAATTGGCCTGAACGGAAGTAAATCCAGTTGTTGCAGGCAAAGGCAATCCTACTAGCTGGTTATCTGATCTATTTCTAAACCAAGAAATGTTAAGCCCTATTATATCTTTAAAAAATGAGGTTTCAAGCGCAAATTCAAGCTTTTTTGTTTTTTCCCAGCTAAAATTTCCATTGAACAATCTGGTTGGAACAAGCCCCACTACTTCATTATAAATGCTTGATGACGCTACAGAATATGTATCACGATATTGAGCATCTCCAATATTATCACTGCCAGCTATTCCATAGCTTCCTCTTATTTTACCAAAGCTCAGCCATTTTTTACTATTCAAAAAATTTTCTTTTGAAAGTAGCCATGCTGCTCCCATGGCTCCAAAATTTGCAAATCTATTATTCGGTCCAAAGCGGCTGGAACCGTCTCTTCTTGCTGTGAAATTAATAATATACTTATTATCCAGCTGATAATTTACCCTTCCAAAAACAGCAACATATTTGTAGTCTGTTGAAATAATATCAGAAAATATCTTTGTTTTTGCTGCATTGACATTCATCATAAGTGCATTACTTTCGAATCCGGAACCTTGAATAGAAGATTGTTTAGATTCAGATGAATTGATCGTAGTTCCAACTAATACATTTAATTTGTTTCTTCCCCATTTATAATCTGCTGTCAATTGAGGTTCTACATTATATGAAAATGAAGAAAAACTACTTGTAAAGGTACTTGACCCGTTGGCACTTGTAAAATTAAAAGCAGGATTATACCTTGTATGAGGTCTTAAGTTAAATTCCTCAAAATTCTGATAATTAAACCCAGAATTAATACTGAAACTTATATTAGGAAAAATCTGATAAGAAATATTCAGACTGTTATTAATCTGTTTTGTATCATTCTGATACGTAACAACCGAGGAAGCCATCGGATTGGTAAAAGTATTGTTTTGCCAGTTTAATGAACCGTCTGCATTATATAATGCTGGAGCATTAGGACTTAAAAAGATGCTTGTAGTTGTTAAATCTTCATTGATCACATTATTAAATTGCTGTGAAAAATTGTTTGACAGCGCAATATTTAATTTTTTATCCTTTGACCTATGAGTGAACCCCATTGATAAGGTATTATTTTTATATTGATAGTCGGCAGGATAGACAGTTGTTTGCTCATTATGTGTGACATTAACACGATATGTCCAACCGTCTGAGCCTCCTGATAAACCTACACTGGTATTAGAAGTTGTGGCAGTTTTACCAATAAGTGTTTGTTGCCAATCAGTGTAACGATTTTCGTCCCAAGCTCCATTTACATCATATGCCGTTGTTGGATATACAGAAATGTTATCATTTGCAAATGCTGATTTACGCATGACAATATATTCTGAAGTATTCATCATTTTCAGATGAGATGCGACATTACTGAAAGCCAAACTTGAATTGATGCTAATGGTAGACTTATTTTTACTTCCTTTTTTTGTAGTAATTAAGATTACTCCATTAGCTCCTCTGCTCCCATAAATTGCCGTTGCATCTGCATCCTTTAAAATTTCAAGACTTTCAATATCATTGGGATTTAGGCTATTTAATGGATTAATATTTCTGAAAGGAAGTATTTGAGAAGAAAAGGTAGAGGTCATTGACGTAGACATTGGAACACCATCCAGAACATATAGCAGTTGATTTCCATCTACAGCACTATTGGATAATGTTCTTAAACTGTTCCTTCCTCTGATTTGTACATCATAGCCTCCGCCTGCAATACCCGAATTTTGGGTAATACTTACTCCTGCCATTCTTCCTTGTGCTGCAGATAGTACATTATTGACAGGTTGATTTCCGAGGTCTTTTGCGGTTACTTTGGCAATACTTCCTGTACTCTCCTTTTCCTTTACCTTATAATATCCTGCATTAATAGTAACTTCTTCAATCTCCTTTTCCTGCCCTCCCAACGTAATATTCATTACATTACGATTTCCCGACACCACTTTATGATCAGGATAATCCGGATGTCTGAACACAAGAACTGCTTTGGCTCCTGCGATTTGAATTTGGTAGTACCCTTTGTCATTTGTAATTGCGACGGACTCACTACCTTGTTGAAATACCGATACCCCCTGTAACGGCTTATTATTCTCTGTGACAGTACCTGATATGGTACGCACCTGCCCTATTGCTACGCTGGAAGCGAGCAATGTGAAGCCAAAAGCCATTTGAAGATGACTCAGGCCGCAAAAGTTTTTTTTCATACTTTTATACGTTTAATTAAATTAAGCTCACGGCTCTTTCCTGCACAGTCTAATGCCAATAAACTATCATGCGGAAAGGGCTTTCTTTTTTCTATGGTTACTCTACACTTTCTGTTTCTTGTATGTTTTTTAGGTTCCTGATCGTAAATTTATGCCTGGGAGGAAGCATTCTAGTAATAAAAACACTCCCTACCCAAAGCATATCATAAAAATTAATATGAATGAAATTTGTGTTCTCTGAAAGCTGCAAAGCCTCAATGGGTTGTACACCCCATTGTAACGTGTCGTAGATACTCTATGTTGGTAAGCAGCTTAGAAATAGAATAATGTAGAAAAGCAGAACAGCATCAGAAAATAAAACGGCATGGTACTCTACATTATCCGCCCTGAGGTACTGGTATACCCTACATACAGATAAGAGAGCCCACGCCTAGGTCGTGAGCCTTTTACTTATCCTCTCGTATGTTAAAAATTACCAGTTTTCGGGCGAGATTCAAAGCAATAGCTTCTATTATTTTTTTTGAAGTATCGCAAAGTTACATTTATTGTAACTTATTTTACAAATATAATAAAAAAAACAAATCATTCGCCATAGCGAACAATAAATTTCATTTTAATCATTTTTTTTGATAAAGATTATTATCAAAATGCAGAGTAAAGAAGTTTTAAATAAAAAAAATACATTAGTAAATAAGCATTTATGCAATTTTATTGAGGGTAAATTTCTACGTGAGTACCATGACCAAGACGGCAAAATTATTTCACAAAATAAATATGCAAAGCTCTGTGGAATAACATCTTCGACAATTTCGAAGCTAAAACAATCTGAAGGTTATGATGTTCCAATGTCAACGATATACAATATACTTCGACATGAGCGCTATACATTAGAAATTTTTTTTAAAGAATTTGAAAATGATAAAGGTATTAATATACCCGATTAGACTATTCGAAGATATTTTTAGTCTTTTAAAATTACTGTTTTTTTGACTTTATTACTTCCTGGAAAATGAATAAAGCCAAAATAAAAGCTTGAAACTTTAATTTAAATTTCATTTGATAAAATATCTGTAACAAATGTCAATATTTTGACATTCATTTTGTAGGTATCATTAGAGTCCTGAATTATTAATTTCTTACTGAAAATATTATCTAATGAACTATGTATATAATCGATATTATTTCGAAAATTATTAAGACTGCTGAAGCTAATTAAATGCCTATTTCTTAAATTACTATTTACTAAAAAGTAAGCATAAATTAGTGAATAAATTTGATCACTCAAATTAACCTTTCCAGTTAGATATTGACTCTCATATGATATCATTTGTATTTTGTTATTATGGACATAATTTATTTTGCATTCTACTTCTGAAAGATTTTCTATAAATTTTTCTCCATTTTTAAAAATCCAATTGCCTAAAAATTCATAACTCCTATTGGTTCTATTATAATACCATGTCATATTTGAATCAGTGAAGGCTTTGGACACTTCTTCTAAAATAGACCAAAAAATAATAAATGATAATGAATCATTATTGGAAAGCAAAATATTTTTTTCAACCTTTGTTTGTTTTGAAAACAACTGAGCATAGCCTAATTTTAATTTATCAATAATTCGTTGTTTAATATTTTGATCCTTGGAATTTGTATTAAAGTACTGATGATTTTCTAGGATAATAATAATGGAAGTGCATAATTCCCAAATTTCTTTTCTTTTTTTTCCCTCTTCGTTTAATATCAAAAAGTTTTTCTGTAAATTTTCTAAATTTTGTTTGGAAAACTCTTTATTAAAAATAAAATTTGGATGTTCTTTGATGTAATATTCGTCTATTCCATATTGTCTAAATGAGTCTATATTCCATATCTTATTCGAGGCAGTAATCAATATTATGGGAGTTGAAAAATTTTTATTGAGAAAATCTTTTCTTATTTCATTTAATAACATAAAGCCTGAATAATTTTTTATTTCAGTACTCTTATGATCATCTTCTGTAAGTCTTACATCTAAAAAAATCAAATCATATTTATCATTAAGTTTATTTAGTGCTTCATCATAAGTAACTGAAAAGTCTAAATTTCCAACATTTTTAATAATGGCTTTTTCAATTATACTTTTCCATCCCCTTTCTGCTAGATCATCAATAAGTAAATATCTCATCCTCTCCTTCTTTTTGTTGGTGGTAATTCAATTTTGCCTAAAACTTTAATTTTTGGCAGTTTATCTGCATAGCTTTTCTGCTTCTCTATCTGTTCAGCTGAGACTGAATCAAAGAGACTATTTTTAGCAATTAACCATTTAAAATATAATTTATTAAATTTACTTTGATTAAAACCTTCTATATCATTTATCTCTATGCCCGCATTTCTAGCTATCTGAAAAATTCCCCATTCGTTTGCAATACTATGATCGTCAAAATAATCGTCCGGAATTTTTAAACTTAAATTATTTATTTGATGAAACCATTCTTCTTCATTAATTATAGAATTATTTTTAAGATTAATTTCAAACTCTTTATTTGAATAAGCCATCAAATTAACCTCGGAAAATTTAATAATATCAAAACATTCATTGTTTAGCAATTCTGATAAATTCGATACCCCATAAATAAAAATGTTCGATAATTTTGATTCTGACTGGCAAAATTTCAAATACATTGCTATTCTTAAACCAACTTGATCCGTATAAGAGCCGAATGGAGCTAAGGGAATAAAAATATTATCATACTTCTCGTCAAAAAAAAACTTCCTAACAATCTCATTTACAATATAAAAATCAAGATCACTAGATTGAGAATATATTAAAATTTCAAATTTAACTGAATGGTCATCAATCAATCTCACGGCTTGGTATCGATCAGAATACAGAATAAGATTCTTCATTTTATTAACATGAATTTTAATTTTCCTACATTTTGAACCTCTCTTAACATAGACATAATTTCTTCATTAAAAAATGTTTTTTTCTGTAATTCATAAATTTCGTTCTCATTTAAATCATATCCGTCATCAAATTTAAACAAATAATTATCAATTATATTTTTAATATTTAGCCATTCTTCGATTTCATAATTTATACCGTATGCAAGTATTCGAAGATTTTCACTATCAGTTTTAATATAAACTTCAAGATTTTGATATAACTTGCTAACAGGTATTTGCAATGATTTTTCTGAATATTCTGTTACACTAAATGATCCACCAAACGTTACTAATCGAATGCCCCGTTTCTTAACTCTTTCCTTAAACTCAAATAAAGACTTATCAGTCAGATCAAGGTTTTTAAAAAAAGAATCATGAAGTAAAATTATATTACTAGAATCGCCTAGCAAAACATCAGAACTAATTTCTTTCAAATTTTTAAAATTGTTTACAAGAATTATTTCACTTGAATATTGATTAAACTTTTCATCTAACCATCCATATTTTTCTTGTCTATTTTTTTTTTCGTCAAGTAAATAAATCATAATTTTAGCCCTAAATCAAACTTAAGTTTATATAAAATCCCATCAACTGGGTTTGGCAATTTTTCAAATACTTCAAAACCGGTAATTTCTTTATTTTCGCGAAGAATAATGTCATTTTGTATTACAATTCCTTTCGTCCAAATAGGAATTTTATAACTACTTCCATCTTTAAGATCAGTGAAAATTTCTAGATCACATAAGCCATTGCAAAGTTTCATTAAGCTTTTGGTATGTTTACCAAATCTAAATGTATAATTATCAGAATTCATTTTACTTGATTTATTAAAAATAAAAAATTCTGCATATCCATCATTTACTGTAAAAGTAAATTCAACATTTGGTATATTTTGTAAAGAATGTTTGTCAATAATTAAAAAAAGAATTTTTCTAATAATCTGTTTAACTTTTTCAACGTCTGTAAAGAGTTCTATTGTGTCATTAACATTATCAAAATTCGTTTCTATTTTCTCATAAAACTTGTTAATGGGTTCAAATAAAATTGCCTTTATAATTCCAACTAAAGAATTAGATTCTCTGATATGAATCTCATTTTTAAAAATGTAGACTATATCTTTAAATATTAAATCTTTAAACCTATAACCTTCATATCCTAAATCAACTGCTGGGGTAGGAACTTTATTTGGATTTTCTTGACACCATTTTAATAGTTTTCTGTCCGACCAATTCATACTATTTCCATGTTCGCCCCATTTATTTCCTCCATTTATATAACTTTTTATTTTTGCATGTAAATCTTTGGAAATTGTGATTTTTGAAATTCCACTGTATTTAGTTTTATATTTGCTATCCTTAACTGTTAAAACATCGAAGACTTCTTTTATTTTTGTAAGATGCTTTTCAAAACTGTAATTTGCCTGAAGGCTATTCTCTAGATCTGAAAGATCTGATGAATCAATATCATGAGTTAAAAATTTAGTATAATTATTATTATTCAATAATCTTAGAAATCGAGGAATATTCTTTAGGTCAATGTAATAAATAGTTTCTTCTCTAATTTCTTCTTTTTCAGCGTAAGAAGTAATATTAGAATTTTCTTTCTTATTACTTATAATATTTGTAACAGTTTTGCCTTTTTGTATAATATCTTCAATTATTTTCAATCGAAAATCTATATCTTTTAACACACCAACCTCTTTTTTAAATTCCTTTTCTGCTAATATTAAAATACGCTCTTTCTGTTGAAAAGTGAGTTTTTTATTTAAAAGCATGTCTCTAATAAAATTATATTTATTCTGCATTCGACAAAATTTGAATTACTATCTATAATAATATTCTATTGCTTTCTCAATACTTTCGAATTCCCACAAATCTAAGATTTTATTCATTTTAGCATTTTTTATTGATAGCCTATTAAAGCGTTCCCGCAAACTTTGATATGTAGAATTACTTTCTCCTTTTATCATCTTCAAATAATTTAATTTGCCATCAATAACATTTTCCATAAAAACTGGAGTGGAACCAATGTATTTTGTAAAACCTTTTTCTTTTATATAGCTATTTATAAACAGGTGATAAGCTTTTTCTGCTCCATATTTTTCCCACATGCTTAACCATAGACGTATTAATTTTATATAATTCTTTGTTACATTTACTTTTTCATTTACTACGATCCCAGTAACTTTTTGCCTAACATTTCTTTTTTGCAGTCTTGTTTTTTTTTCTTTTATGCGAAAATATTGTTCTCCAATAATTTTCTCCACTTCATTACGAAAGATACTTTTTTCTTGATATACATTATGCATCGAACTAAAAGTTATATCATCAGCATAACGACTATAAGTAACATTAAATCTTTTTGCTACACCCGTTAATTTATAGTCTAATCTTTCACAAATTATATTAGTCAATATTGGAGATAATGGAGATCCTTGGGGTAATACTTTTTTTTTAATTTTAAGCAATTTACCGTTAACCTCTTCCTCTAAATCAATTTCTTCGCATGCTATCCATCCTATATAATTACCTATAATCTCTCTACCATTATCCTTGTTCAAGCTAAATGGAGGATAATTGAATCTCTTTAATATCCTTCCAATTTCAATACTTGAAAAAAAATCTTGGAGGTCAAGGTTAAATACATAATTATTTTTGCAATGTATTTTAGCATTATCTAAAATTGATCTTCCATAGATAAATCCATATGATGCATGGTGTGGTATAAAAATACTATGAAAAATAAGATTTAAACATTTCAGTAAAACTTTAAGTTCCGAACTAGGTGCATGAATTATTCTAGTACTTCCATCCTTTTTTTTTATTTCAAAATAATGATAACGATTTTGTGAATTTTGATTTGCAAATCTTTTTAATTTTTCTTCATCTATAAAATTTGACTCGTCAGAAAATAGTATACTATAGCAATGATTTAAAAGATTGCAAAATTCTTTTAAATCACTCATTTTTTCAAATTTTTCTTTAATTTTTACTTTATCTTCAGAACTAATATACTTGTTCATATCATAAACTTAAAAGTTATTGAAACCCGTTTGTTTTTCTTTATTTTATTTAAGATAGCCAAAAAGCATAATTGATAATCATCATATAAATGTTAGTTAACAAAATTCATATAAAATTTAAGATAATTTATAAATAGTAAAAGTTAAATTAATATAAAAATATTATCGTATATATATGTGCTGCTAACTAATCCATTAATTTATTCCAATAAATTGGAATACCTACAAAAAACAGTAGGCGTAGTCAAAATTTAAACGGGCTTCAATTAACTTAATTTCTATACCAAAATAATAATGAATTTTGGATAATAAAAATATTAGCACAAATTTACTAGAAAAATAATAAATTCAATATAGAAGATTATGATGTAGCGAAATTTTTAGAAAGCTACTTGTTACTTGCAGCTGATAAAAATACTTCGAAAAAAACTAATAAGAAGAGTTTACTTTAAAAGATAATATAAGTTAATTTATTTAATCTATTGCGTAATTTTGATAATTAACTTATATACCATGAGCCCCACCAAAAAAGATGAATTAATCCGAGACATTCTTGTTTTAGAAAACTCTACAATAAGCCCTAAAGACGATCGAGAAATTTGCTTTACATTTCACCAAGTTATTTCAAAACTTCTATCAAATGATGGTTTTACAACCATACTTAATCCTAGCCCTGACACAAGTAAATTTGATTTCATGTGCACAAAGCAAGATTCTCGAGATAGAATATGTATTTCTCTTCAAAATACTGCTAAAAGCGTTAATCAAGACCGTGTACATGAGAGAGTTTCGTTTGCTTTCAACTTTCCTTATGACCGTCTTATTTTATTTGCGCCTCAGGGATTTACTACAGCATGTTATAATTTTCTAAATATCACCGAACCTTTAAAAGTTGAACTATTAACCTTAGATGACTTGAAATCCTGGGCATCTAAAATAGAAATAGAGTCTGAGCTAAATACCCATGAATATGAAGACATCATCAAAATTGTAAGTAAAACTTTCATCGAAAAAATAGCGGAAGATCCAAACTTCTTGTTAAAAATAGAATGGAGAGAATTCGAGAAAACAATAGCTGAGTTGTTTGAAGGGTTGGCATTTAATGTTACACTTACACCACCAAGCAAAGATGGAGGTAAGGATATTATTCTGGAGATCATCAAAGAAGGAATACCTCGGAAGTATATTGTTGAGGTTAAACACTGGAAATCCAAACAACTGGTAGGTCAGAAATCTGTAAAAGAATTTTTAAAAGTAATTTGCAACGAAAAGAGAGAAAGCGGTTTGTTTTTGTCAACATATGGCTTTACTTCAAATGCCTTCGAAGGTTTAACAGAGTTAGACAGAAAAAAGATCAAGTTTGGAAATGAAGAAAAGATCGTTTCGTTATGCAAAACTTACTTAAAAGTTAAATCGGGAATTTGGACACCTCTACAGGATTTGCAAGAAGTGCTTTTTGAACAAACTCATTAAAATCTGCTGAAGAAATTTTCAAAATAAAGAGCTAAATTGTATTTACTAATAATTTCGATAATAAGTTTTTCATTTGGTTTCTCATTACGTTATTGTGTTAATCGTAGCAAATTCAATCGGCGTGGTATTGGAGGCATCGAAGAATATTCAAATTACGAAAAAGCAATTGGATTCAATTTTTTAGAACGTTTAGGAATATGGATTGCTTGTATTTTGATAGTAATTAGACTGCTTTATTTATGGGAATTATATAAACATCAAACCTCATTGTAGCAGTATTAGCTCTAGCCCCAATTATTCTTTTTATTGACATTAATTTCTATGATGATTATGGTTTAAAAAGTAGCAAATTTAGAAATATTGGTCTAGTTATTTATTAGAGACCTAATTACTTTTTTTGCAGTCTATATCACCAATGATTAAAGAGCTTATAAAAAATTCAGTAAATATCCTCACATACTATTCAATAACCGAGATTAGAAACGTATTAAAGTTGGGATTTTCTATATATGCAACAACAGCATGACTTCTTTGCTTATTATTCTTGTCCTCAGAGAAATTAATTCTTGAATAGATCTTCGAATCATTTTTAAAAAATGCTTGTACTGCAAGATGATCATCTTCTCTGCAAGCAAGCGTTGTTGCACCAAAAGAACCTGCTAAAAATCCTTTTGTTGTTGCAACATCATATTTATTAAACCCATTTACAAAACGATAATTAGTCATTGTTGTAACGACGGAACTCCCTTCAACTGTTCTATCATAATATTCATGGAATACATTATATCCAGGGATAGCCGGAGCAAGCATTCCTACAGAAAATTTTGATGTTGGGGTATTATAGATAGCTTGTAGATTTGCTATTTCTTTACCATTGTAATTTGTAATGTAATATTTATCATCAAATCTTCTTACATTAAATAAAGCTTCTGTAATAACACTTGCACCGTGACTGTGGGTTATCACGTAATTTTCTTTGTTTTTTATGTTAATTAATATTTTGCGGAGACCCAACCCTGCCATTGAAGAGCTATACTGGGCATTATTCCAAATTGTTGTACTGTTTAAAGGGTTGTCTCGCTTTGTAAGACCATCCCAGTATACCTCTACAAATTGAAATTTTTCATGGGGAAACTTTTTAATTACCTCAACTCGTAACTTTTCTAAAGCAAGTGAAGCTGATTCACCAGTATTGTTATAACCGTGGATCAGAAAAACCAGTTTTTTATTATTACTTAAATTATTGATCTGTTGTATATATTGATCACGAATGTGGTCTTGGAGAATCTGAAAATTTAATTTTACATCGTTATTTTCGACATATTGTAAACTTTCCTCCTCAAAAGCTTTTTTCAGGTAAGCTTTATTCTCTATAAAATATTTCTGTAAAATAGATTGTGCTTCTAAAAACTCGGTAGAATTGAGTGACTGTTTCGGATAAAGATCACATACCTGTCAAAAAATAACCGTAGCGGTGGGTTGTATGAATCACTGTAATGCTTTACTTCTTTAAAACCACTGAAATTATTATACAATTTATTAATGGGTGAACACCCCCACAAAAGGAAAATTCCTAAAATAAATATATAGTTTCGCATGGTAAATAGTTTTATTAAATATACAAAATTTAATAAAAACCATCAATAATTTTAAAATAATACATCATTATTAAATAATATTTATCAATGGTTTCCTGATACATTTATATATAGTTATTTATAATTCAATAACATTTTTTTGATTAAACAGACTCTTTCACAAAACGAAAAGTTAGGTTAATCCGCTCCTTCATCGACAATGTAGATTTAGCAATCCGATGTTCCCAATGTTCCTGCAAATCACCTTTCATGATGAGTAGTGAACCGTGCGGAAGCGGAAGACTATATTTACTCTGATAATGCTCCTTTTTTCTAAAATCAAAGTTTCTGGTTTGTCCAAGGCTGATTGATGCGATTACAGGCCGTTTCCCATAACGGCTTTCTTTATCTCTGTGCCAAGCAACAGAATCGTTGTGGTCTCTGTAGAGATTGAGTAAAACCCCATTAAACTGGTAACCAAACTCTTTCTCAATTTTTTGCTTTAAAGAAAACAATTCGGGAGTCCACGGATGAGTAGGCTTTTTATTTTCTTTTAATGTAGTATATTTTGAATCACCATACCAGGCTGTTAATCGTGGAGTCAGCACTGTTTTATCATACATCTTCTGAGTACTCTGTTCCCATGGAGCTGTATGTAACAATATATCTTTAAGCAGATCTGCTTCTTCCCTGCTGAGGAAACTCTCTCTGTAATCTAAAAGATCTTTCGGAAATTCATAGAATTCTTCTGTATTAAATAAACTCAACTGATTCATTTTTCAATTTTTAATAGTAATGATTATTGTATCTTGTGTCTTATCAATCCAATTTCATGAGCCTGAGGATAAGGCTTTCTATGGGTCATACTGACATCTTCCTTAATCTGACGATGGATATCATATTGCTTTTCTTTGTCATAAGCATACCGAGGATCGGGAATCATGGGCATTTTTGCCATTTTGTGAATGGTGATGGTAGGAAAATGGAAATCTACTTCTATAGTCCCCAAGAGTAAATAGCATCCTCCCCCCTGAAAATCGTATTGCTTCAGACTATCAGGAAAATGTGCCGTATCAAAATACTCTCCATTGACATCGATCCAGGTTCCGAAATACATGGTTCCTTTCTTTGTGGGAACATGCTTTCTGGAAATAAGGTAGGCCAACATTTTCACCTGCTGTTTGTGCAACTTCAATAGATCTTTTACAAAAACTGAACCTCTGTATTTAGTCTGCAGCAAATCAAAAGGCGTGCATGAAACCGGAAATCCGATGAGTTCTATTTCATCAAAAGCGTCTTCAAAGGCTTCTCTTTTTAACTGGGGTAACTTAAATTCCTGAACCGGTTCTTCAATGAGCATAAGCCCTCTATTTTCGGGTTTAAAGTTGACCAGTAAAATTCTTGCTTCTACGAGGAGCTCATTTTTAGGTTTTCCTGTGAATCTAAAAGCTCCTATAAAAATCAGAATCTGTACGGTTTCAATACCTATAGGAATACGTTTTATAAAGTCTTCTAATGATCTATAGTCACCATTCCTTTCCCGTTCTTCTACAATTCCGTGGGCAATCCTTGTTTCGAGACCTTCTAATACCATCAGACCTAAATAAATATCTTTTCCTTTGAGTATAGTTTGAAACTCACTGGTATTCACGCAGGGAACCTGAATATTTCCGCCCGAAATTTTTGCTTCATGAATATAGACTTCTGTCCGGTAAAACCCTCCCTGATTATTGATGACCGAAACCATAAACTCTAAGGGGTAATATACTTTGAGATACAAACTCTGATAGCTTTCTACGGCATAGGAGGCGGAGTGTGCCTTACAGAAAGAATATCCTGCGAAGGATTCTATCTGTCGGTATGCTTCAGCCGTTAATGTTTCTGAATGTCCTAGCTTTTTGCAGGATTCAAAAAAATTGTTTTTTACTTCTCTGAGCTTTTCGATTGAACGACCTTTACCACTCATGGCTCTGCGGAGAATATCTCCATCAGCCAGAGACAAACCACCAAAATATTGAGCAATCTTAATCACGTCTTCCTGATAGACCATAATGCCGTAGGTTTCTTTCAGGTGTTCTTCGAATACTGAATGGAAATATTCGAATTGATCGGGATGGTTATGCCTGAAAATATACTCGCGCATCATTCCGCTTTGTGCCACCCCGGGTCTGATAATAGAAGATGCAGCTACAAGGATTCTGTAATTATCGCACTTTAATCTTCTTAAAAGCCCTCGCATTGCAGGAGATTCAATATAAAAACAGCCTATGGTCTTTCCTATGGCCAGATATTCATTGGCTTGGGCTTCATCTTTGGATAGCGTTGTATCTCTAATATCAACACTAATGCCTCGTGTCTTTCTGATCAGCTCTACGGTATCGTTGATGGTACCTAATCCTCTTTGGGAAAGAATATCAAATTTTTCAAGTCCGATGTCTTCGGCAACATTCATATCGAACTGTACAATCGGAAATCCTTTGGGAGGCATTTCGAGTGCAGTGTAATTGGTAATAGGTTCTTCTGAAATTAAAATTCCACAGGAATGCATGCTTCGCTGATTGGGAAACTTCTCCAAGAGTTTTCCATATTGATGCACCAGTTGTACCACCTCATTCTTATCATGTTGTATCATCGGCCGCTTTGCCAAATCATCCAGTTCTTCCTTGGGAAGCCCAAATACTTTCCCTACTTCTCTGAAAATAGATTTGTATTTAAACTCCACGTTAGTTCCGCAAAAAGCAACATGATCCTTCCCATACCGGTCAAAAATATATTCCAGTATGGTATCCCTGTTCTGCCAGCTCCAGTCGATATCAAAATCAGGCGGAGACTTCCGATTAAGGTTTAAAAACCTTTCAAAATACAGATCCAGTTCTAAGGGGCAGATGTCCGTGATCCCTAAGCAATAGCTCACAATAGAATTGGCTCCGCTACCCCGCCCCACATGCATAAAGCCCATGCTGTTGCTGTAGCGGATAATATCCCAGGTAATTAAAAAGTAAGAACAAAAATTAAGTTCATCGATTACCTTTAATTCTTTTTCCACTCTTTTTTGAGCTACTTCATGCCGACTGCCATATCGTCTTTCCAAACCTGAATACGCCAACCTTCGGAGTAGCTTTACATCATCGGCTTTTGATTTTGTATAAAACTTCTTATTCTTGACCTTTTTAAAATCAAATTCGAAACTACATTGCTTCAACACATCTTTCGTTCTCTGAAAAATTTCAGGATATCTTTCGAATGCTTTTGTAATAGTCTGCTCACTTATAAAATATTCAGATTTTCTGCACACTTCCCTTTTAGTAAGCTTTGACAATAGGGTATTGTTATCAATTGCCCTGAGAATCTTATGCAATTCATACTCTTCATCGGTACTGAAAGTAACAGGATGGAGAACCAACATTTTAGATATTAATTTCTGATATTCAGATCTGATCAAAAAATTCAGTTCCTCTATTCTTATGCCTATGAATTCATTTTCTTTAAGTTCAGCAGGGATATTACTCATAGGGTATACTACAAAGACGTTTTTAAATTCCGTAGCTGTTTCTGAAAGTGCTTTGCCTTCACAATTATGATCGGTAATAACTTTATTAACTTCCCCAATTCCTGAAAATTCTTTTGCTACAGCGATATAAAGCAGCTTCCCTTCCTTTCTGACTTCAACCCCTACAATAGGTTTAATACCTGCATTCTCACATTCCGTTTTAAAATCATAGATCCCCGTAATGGTATTGATATCGGTAAGCACTAATTCTTTAACTCCTAATTCATGAGCCTGTTTTACCAATTCTTTTATGGATAACGTCCCGTAACGAAGGCTGTGGAAAGAATGACAATTTAAAAACATTGCTAAAAATTTAAAGTTCTATTTTTCAAAATCAAAACCTGAAGCCCTACCTACTGCATCAATACCAAAGCGGTTTTTCAAATAATCCATCGTTTGATACAGGCTCATCTGCTCTTCGGTATCTTCGAACAGATTCATCTGCTGGTTACCATGAACGAGCCCGGTAAAGCGTAATCCTACCAACCTCAGCCTCATTCTTCTTGTATACACTTTATTAAAAAGCTCCAACGCTACTCTGGAGAGGGTATGATCTGCAGAGGTATACGAGACTTTAGATTGTTTAGTCTCAGTGTCGAAATTAACATAGCGGATCTTTACCACTACAGTCGAAGTCAGCCATTTCTCTTTTCTTAACTGATAGGCTAATTGTTCGGCCATTCCTGAGATGAGTCTTTTTAGTTCTACAATATCCATGGTATCGTTGGTAAACGTTCTTTCTGTAGAAATTGACTTCCGTTCGGAATAAGGAACTACAGGATTTTCATCAATACCATTGGCTTTTTTCCAAAGCTCCTTTCCATTTAATCCAATCATCTGCTGCAATACGAGAACAGGCATTTCAGACAATGTATGAATGGTACGGATTCCGATTCTAGACAGTAACTGAAAAGTCTTATCTCCTACCATCGGAATTTTTTTAATTGATAACGGATTTAGAAACGGCTGAACTTCCAGCTCTTTAATTTCCAATCTTCCGACAGGTTTTGCTTCTCCTGTCCCAATCTTGGAAACTGTTTTATTGGTAGATAAAGCAAAACTTATGGGAAGTCCTGTTTCTTTGGTTACGGCTGAGGCAATTTCTTTTGTCCATTGGTAACATCCAAAGAACTTATCCATTCCTGAAAGATCAAGGTAAAATTCATCAATACTTGCCTTTTCCATTAGAGGAACTTTTTCCCGAATAATTTGGGTGACGGTATGTGATAAATTGGAATATAGCTCGTGATCTCCCCGAATTACTTTTGCATCAGGACATAAACGTAAGGCCATTCTAATTGGCATAGCAGAGCGCACTCCGAATTTTCTTGCTTCATAGGAACATGATGCTACTACTCCACGGTCTCCACCTCCGATGATGAGAGGAATCCCGTCAAGCTGAGAGTTATTACGTCTCTCACAGGATACAAAGAATGTATCCAGATCCATATGTACAATTGCCCGATTCACGTTACAAAATTAGATACTAATTGTATCATTTTTACTATATTTGCAGATACAATTTGTATCAATGTCAATTTTTTCAGATAACATCAGGTTTTTAAGAACTCAGAAAAATTTATCCCAGCAGGAGCTTGCGGATCAAATTTTGATGAGCAGGGTTCGCTATTCCAAATATGAGGATGGTCGCTCTGAGGCTCCTTACGAGCTACTCATTAGAATTTCCAAGTATTTTAATTTAAGTATTGATTTACTTCTCACGGTAGATATCAGAAAGTATCCGTTGGAAGATGTATTAAAACTTCCGGATAACAGAATTGTTTTACCAGTTGTAGTGGATCAATTAGGTAATAACAGTATTGAAATTGTTCCACAAAAGGCTTCTATGGGCTATTTATCGGGGTATAGCGATCCAGAATATATTGAAAGCTTACAGAGAATTTCTTTACCTTTTTTAACCAATGGTAAATACAGAGCATTCCCAGCTCAAGGAGATTCTATGCCACCATTTAAAGATGGTTCCTATATTATTGGAAAATATCTTGAAAATATTGATGATCTAAAACCAAGTAAAAGCTATGTTTTTGTTACGTTAAACGATGGTATTTCTTATAAACGATTTACCTCTACAAATAAGAAATCAATAACTGTTTCTGCGGACAACTCATTTTATAAACCTTATGATATTCCTTTAGGAGAAATCGTTGAAATATGGCAGTATGCTTCAGGAATTTTCCCAGAGGACTTTGAACCTGAATGTCTTGAAAACTATAATCTAAAAGAAATGTTTCTTGAAATCCGAAAAGATATTCAGGACCTTGATGAAAAAATTTCAAAAAAAAATTAAAAACTTAGACCTATTATGACCATATCTTATTATGATTTTCAGAATTTACCTGATCGTCAAGCTCAGTATGATTTTGTTATTACTCATGGACGTTTAATAAGCGAAAGAACAACTTTCCAATCAAAATATGTTTTATATGAAGTTTCAAATTTTTCAGTGGAACTTATTTATAACATGGTACACGATAAAATTATTGGTCTGAACATTTTTGAAAATAAGTCTTCTTATTTTAAGGGACATTAAAGATTTTATGATAAAAAATCCTGTTTTATTACTCATAAAACAGGATTAAAAACACAAATGATGAAAAAAAAATATCTCTTACTAGAGACACTATAAAGTTAACTATTTTTAGATAATAAGAGATAACAAAGAGCTTTCAAAAAATCATATAAGCTCTTTTAAAACATCCTGATGATGATATCACTGACAATCTAAGCCAAATTTTTCCACTCACTTCCATCTTTAATTTATGTTACTCTAATCTTTTACTTTCGATGTTAAATAAACATTTAGCACCATGGAAGATATTAGAAACACTCAAGATCCAGACCCTTCTTTAATAAATATTCTATTGGTTTTAAATCCAAAAACCAACAAGATTGAAGCAGTCAAGACTGTTGACAATAAAGGGGATCTAAAGACTGTACCCAATACAGAAAAGTATCAGAATCAATTTTTAAAAATTGATAAACAAGGAGATTTTTTCTCCAATTTTTTCTCCAACTTTTTAAGTCAGCTCAAAAACCCGTCACTTTTCAATTTCTTTAAATCTCCACTTAAAGAGTCTGAAGATATTGGAAAACAGATCCAGCACCACCTTAAAAATCCAAGTACTGAAGGGGAAGAATTTCTAAATACATACAAAATATTAACCTCAAATACCAACACTATGAATACTAATCCATTATCAGAAAAAGAATATCAGTATTCTGCTGATCAAATTGACTGGAATATGATGTCAAAATTTGGCTTAACCCAGGAAAAACTAGAGAATGCTAATGCCTTAGATCCTATGTTAAAAGGATTTAAAACCAATAATCTTGTTCCTGTAACCATTAATCTTGGTACTGCACTTACCAGAATGGATGCACGTCTTTCACTAAACACTAATGATGCCGGAGACGTTGTCATCAATATCCATGGTATAAGAAAAGAGCCTAACTTCAACTTTAAATTTCTTGGACATGAATTCAGCCCTGAGGACAAAAAAAATCTAATGGAGAACGGCAATATGGGACGAGTTGTAGACCTTATTAACCCAAAGACTGATGAAATCATACCATCTCTTATAAGCAGAGACCGATTAACCAATGAGCTTGTAGCTTACAAAGTTGAGAATATTAAAATTCCCGATGAAATTAAAGGTATCAAATTAAATGAAGAACAAAAGCAAACGCTGATAGAAGGCAAACCTTTATATCTGGAAGGTATGATTTCTGCTAAAGGTGAACCTTTTAATGCGCATGTTCAATTTAATGCCGATAAAAAATATGTAGAATTTCTTTTTGATAACAACCAAAAGCAGCAACAAATCCAAAATAATCCACAGAGTGAGGTTCCAAGAACTTTCAGGGGAAAAGAGCTCAGTGAAGAACAATACAGCCAATTTAAATCAGGTCAAACAATTTATATTGATGGCTTATTGGATAAAAAAGATCAGCCTTATCAAGGTTATATCACTCTTAACCCAGAAACAGGAAAAATTGACTTTTCCTTTCAAAATCCTAATAAATTGAAAGAGCAGGCAAAACCTACAGAGGCTCACAAAACTCAGATAGCTGTAAACTCGGAAGGAAAAACCAACGAGACCACTAAAAATCTTAAAACGCCTTTACAGAAAGCCCAACAATCTCCGAAAGATAAAAAACAAAAAGATCAACAGGAGAAGCCTCACCCCCGTTCTAAAGGGCGTAAAATGTAATAATATCTTCAAAAAATATTATCAAAATGAAAGTAGTATTAGCAGAAAAGCCCAGTGTAGCGAGAGAAATTGCCAATTTACTGGGAGCATCAGAGAAAAAAGATGGTTATTTGGTAGGTAACGGGTATTGTGTTACTTGGGCTTTTGGGCATCTGATAGCCCTTGGAATGCCTGAAGATTATGGGGTTTCTCGTTTTGATAGACCATCTTTACCTATTTTACCAAATCCTTTTCTACTCACTATAAGAAAAGTAAAAAAAGGTAAGGAATTGGTTATTGATAAAGGAGCAAATCAACAATTAAGAGTTATTCAAAGGCTATTTAAAGAATGTGAAAGCATTATTGTTGCTACTGATGCGGGGCGGGAAGGCGAACTTATATTCCGCTATATCTATGAATATCTTAACTGTAAAAAACCTTTTCAAAGATTATGGATTAGCTCATTAACAGAAAAAGCAATTCAAGAAGGGTTTAAAAATTTAAAACCAGGAAATTACTATGATGGTTTATATTTAGCAGCACAGTGCAGAAACAGAGCCGATTGGCTATTGGGAATCAATTCAACACAAGCATTAAGTATTGCAGCAGGAGACGGTATATATTCGTTGGGAAGAGTACAGACCCCAACATTAGCAATCATTTGTAAACGGTATCAAGAAAATCAAAATTTCACATCCCAGAAATACTGGCAGATTGAATTCTTACACCATAAAGATTTTATAGAGTTTAAAAGTCTAAGGTTACTAAATTTAATGAGAAAAAACAGGCTGAAGATATTGTTAAATTAATCGAAAGAAACCGTATACAGTTTACTATTACGGCAATTGATACAAAAATAGTTACTGAACAGACTCCTTTTCTATTTGATCTTACGGGATTACAGAAAGAGGCCAACAAAAGATTCAACTTTACTGCAGAAGAGACGTTGAATATTGCTCAAGGTCTGTATGAAAGAAAATTTATAACCTATCCACGTACAGGAAGTCGATATATTCCGGAAGACCTATGGCCAGAAATACCTGACCTGATAAGAGCATTACACGAGAACGAACACTACAAGCCATTTACGAGCATTCTTCCTTGGGGCAACTTCAACAAAAAAATAGTTAATAACCTAAAGGTGACAGATCATCATGGCTTACTGACTACTGAAAAGGTTCCATCTGCTCTGTCAGTGCAAGAAAAAGCAATCTATGAATTGATTGCTTTTCGTCTTTTTGAATCAATTTCACAACCCTGTATAAAGGAAATTACTACTATTATTTTGAAAATACTTCATTACGATTTTGCCACCAAAGGATCTAAGATATTACAAAAAGGTTGGCGAGGTATTTATGGAAGTTTTTCAGATGATCTTGAAAAAGTACAAGAATTTCCTGAATTAAAAGAAGGAATGGAGGTAAAGATTAAAACGACCAATGTATTGGATAAAAAAACTCAGGCTCCTACACTTTATACTGAAGCAAGTTTATTGTCTGCCATGGAAAATGCCGGAAAAGAAATTGAAAATGAAGAGAAGAAAAAAGCCTTGAAAAATTTAGGAATAGGCACTGCAGCAACGAGAGCTTCAATTATTGAAATATTACATGACAGAGGTTACATTCGCAGAGAGCAGAAATCACTCATTCCCACTGAAAAAGGTGGTCGAGTATATGAACTGGTAAAAGATAAAAAAATTGCAGATGTATCATTGACTGCTGAATGGGAATTGGATTTGCAACGTATTGAAAACAAAGAGTTAAATACTACTATTTTTCAAAAACAAATTGAAGTTTATACCCAATCTGTCACTGAAGAATTATTAGAAAGTCATGTAGAAATAAGTGATCTACCTAAGCTATTATGTCCTCAATGCAAAACACAGCATTTGATTATTCAGCGTATAATTATAAAATGTCCTGATGAAAATTGCAACTGGTTACAATTCAGAAATATTTGTGGTGCATATCTAAGTCTTTCTGAAATTCTAAATCTCATCAATAAAGGAAGGACTAATTTAATTAAAGCAATGACTAGTAGGTCAGGAAATAAATTTGATGCTTTTATAACTCTTAATAACAACAATAAAATAGCATTTGAATTTAAAAGGTAGTAATAAATTACTACCTTTTATTATGTTATAAAAAATCATTCACCTCCACATTCCGGAAGATAACTATTTGTAAGAATATCATTTACACTTTCGTGAAAATTTTGCGGATAGTTTTCAAAAACAAAATCCAATAGATCTCTATAAAGTTTAGAATGTTCTAATTCTCCAAAATTTTTTTGATGAAATCGCCCTCTTGCATACTTTTCATACCAAGATTTAAAATTTTCATAGTTATCTTGCTCATCTTCTTGAATTGAATTTAAAATATCCCTTATTGATTTTTCATTTGTAGCTAAATCACGAAACATTTGTATTAAGCCTGACGTTTGGGCATAAATACTCTTTGCATTATATTTTGTATGAATTTGAAAAACATTAATATTCCCGTGCTTTGGAGCTAAATGTATTTCATCTTGATCTCCAATTAGCTGTTTCCAACGTAATGAATTTCTATCAATTTTTAATTTAATATCAATTCCCAAAACCTCCTTTCCAAATTCATCCATAAGAGGTTCAAACTTCATATCATTTTTAAACCCAGATATATACGGATTTAAATGTAATTCATCCGAAAAATGTATTTCATGTTTATTAGCTGTATTACATACTGAATCACTAGGAACTAAATTAAATAATGATAATGATAACAATGGATATGTAGCTTTATCAAAAAAATGATCTAATTGATGCTGATCCGCAATTTTTCCTGTGACAGGATTAACACTATAAAATGCTCTAGAAATATTACAATATGGGCAAAACTCCGTAATATTTTTTTCGTGAAAAAATTGTCTAACTTTTCCGCCAATATCACTATCATATAAAAAAGCATGTTTAAGGATTTTAATATATATTTCTTCATTAATATTAAAATCATCTAAAAGCTTGGTGTTGTTAGTGAATAAATCTTCCGGTGCACATATTAATAAATCTTTTAAAGAATCATTTGTATCATCTAATAAGTAATCAAGAAATACGGAAAGAGGTTCCAAATCAGTATCCATAACTTCTCCCCCGTTTTTATAATTTAATAATGTATTTTTATATTCTGCTACTTTAAGATCTTTTATATCAATTACTTTATCTCTAATTAAATCAATAATGTGTTTAGTACTATGTTTGGCACTAGATCTTTCATTATCATTAATATGATCAGGATCTCTTAAATGACTAACTGCATAGTTTAAATTTGTTATTCGTTTAACAATATCTTCTTTAATCTTTAACAAATAATCACTTTTAAAAGTATCAATATCACTTATTTGTATTTTGATCATATTGCCTTTTTTTAAAGTTTTCCAGACTAGTTTTTAAAAATGAATCTCCTACCATATCAAATAGGGCATTATCAATATAATCAGTATTATTATTTTTGATATTTTCTACTGACTCTGTAATTTTATTTTCAGCATGTTTCCCCATTAAAGTTCCTTTAAGAAAAAAACTATCGGCAAGAAGTTCATTAATGTTAGCTGCAAAAGTTTGAGATTCTGGTATTTTAGGAATAGATCTTTTTCTTTTATCAGAATCTAATAACAAAATATTATTACTAGGTATATCAGAGAGAATAAAAGGTGAATGTGTGAGTAGTATTATATTTACTGATTCGACTCCTGTGTTACCTCCAATATAAAAACGTTCAAATTCTTTTAATAAATCTGCAATAAATCTTCTTTGATAATCAGGATGAAAATATAACTCAATCTCATCATAAATAATGTTTACATTGTTATATTTTAATCTTTCCCCTTCTCCTAAATGTGCAGATTGAATATTATTAAGATGATAGATTACAGATTGAATTGTATGCACTAACTGCTGCTCACCAGAACTTAAAGCGCTAAATAAATAATTAGAATCTGTTCCATTTGCCAACTTAAAATCTATATCAAACAATGAGGGTGGAAGATTAGCCATAATTTCCCTTCCCGATTGATTTCCCATCCACTCAATAAGGCTCTCCAATGTAAATTCAAATCTTATATTTGCGCGCCTGTCAAGTTGCTCTCTACTAATTACAAAACCGTTTTTATTATCATTTAACGATCTTTTTAAAAAATTTATAGTTTGCTTTAATTTGTAAGTGACATGACTTTTATCTTTTTTAAGTAAATCAAAAAATTCATCATTTTCTAAATGCTTGGTATTACTTGAAAAATGATATCCTTTACCAAACCACGGATACTTTTCCGGAATTGAATTGATTTTGTTAATTAGGTAATTACTTATAATTTGTTTTAAAGGAAAATCACTTGCAAATTTAATAAGCTCTTCGGAGTTCAAATAAGTTGACAAAAAAGTATTTAACATATTCATATCCCGAGCAGTTCCCAACATTTTATTCATTCTAAAACGAACTCTTTTAGGAATAGCATTAACTTTACGCCAATTTAAGGTGAAAACTACCTTATCTATAAAATGGTTTTCCGCTATATATATTTTATCTCTTTTACCGCTATTATATTCTTGAAGTTTATTTGTAAGTAATCTATATTTGGCAAAACTAATTTCAGAGTTTATGTCGAAGTTTCCATCTGTCCTCATTGGACTTATTACAATAGGAGTCTTGTAGCCATCATTTTTATGAAATAACGACTTTATCCATCCTCCGATATGAAATGAATTTAGAGCATAATGAGAATAGTTGATAGCAATGGTATAGAAAAAATTTCTGGCAAATTCTTCAGCTTTAACATTCATCTTTTTTGACCTAAAATTTTGATTATTTAAGTCAGAAATGGTTATAATCTCACAAGTATTCTTATCATTTTTTTTATCATAGTTAAGATGAAGACAATAAAATTGATCATCAATTTGATAATAAATTTCAGCCTTCAATTTTTGATTAAAATCGACTATTTCACTTTGTTGATTTGTAATGTCTTTTAATTGAAAATTTATATTCGGATCAAATTCCTTCAAATCATTTTCGAGTTTCGAAAAATCTTTGATTTTATTTTTAATAGAATCAAAGGATTTTATATTTAGTCTCCCATCTACCCCTATTAACTCTTTAATTAAATTATCCCTGTGCTTGTTAACTTTTGACTGTTGCTTTTCTTTATTTAAAAGCTGTTTCTTTAATTTTTTTGAGTTCTTTTCTAAACTATTAAAATTAGGCTCTAATATATTTTTATTCGTACAGTAAAGGTAAATACATGCAAAAAAAAGTTCTACTATTGAACTTTTCCCACTTCCGTTCTTACCTGCAATAGCCGAAATATTAATATCGATCTTATGCCCATCTGCTGTTTTAGTATTGTAAATATTAGGTGGAGATTCATCAAATGATATATATCGAATTTCCTCATTTGAGGATGTCTTTATCTTATTTTTAGTAGAATTATAATAAGAGTAATTATGATACAATGGATAAATCTGACCAGAAGTTAAGTTTTTCAAAAACCTTTTGTCACATCCTATTAAAGGGCGAATAGCTAATAGCTTAAATTTTGACATTCTATTAAGTAAAATTTTTAGTAAGAACTATCTAGAGAAAGCTCTTCATTTCTTGGTTATTATTTTGCTCAAATTTAATGAAACTTTTTTAAGTTAAAATTTTTCATAAAGCCAAATGCTGCAAATCAGGATCATTTTTAATCCTTTCCAATTCATCTTCAATAATCAAAATAACATCCCTTTTAATCTGTTTATAATTATAATCAATAATCTCTTTCATATTATCATTCCCCTGCAAATCTGTAAAAAATAAAATCTCCGGGATTTTCTGATATCCTTTTATTTCTTCTAAAACTTTTTCGTTGTCAACAACGATTTCAGCGTGAAACATTTTCTGTTCAATACGTTCATCAAAATTATCAGATACTGCTCCTACAAACATTCCTTGACTTAATGTTGAAATTTTTGAAGCTGGTATCAGACTGTCCAGTTGAGTAGATATAGAAGTAGATTTATCGTTTCTGTTAATGGTCATGCTTTGTCTCTTTTGTAAAACCTTTCCAAAACGCTCTGAAAGGCTTTTTGCGGTTTCTCCTACCACCTGCCCACTAAAAATATTTCCCACGGTGTTCTGAATCACCTTACTTTCTTTGTCACCATAATCTCTTGTCAGCTGAGAGAAATCCTGAAATCCAAGACATACTGCTACTTTATTACTTCTTGCGGTTGCAATCAGATTATCCAGTCCCCTGAAATAAATAGTAGGAAGTTCATCAATAATCACAGAACTTTTCAGCTGTCCTTTTTTATTAATCAGCTTTACGATACGGGAATTATATAACCCCAATGCTGCCGAATAAATATTTTGTCTGTCCGGATTATTTCCAACACATAAAATCTTAGGTTCTTTTGGATTATTAATATCTAGTGAAAAGTCATCACCGGTCATCACCCAATACAGTTGTGGAGAAATCATTCTGGATAAAGGAATTTTAGCTGAGGCAATTTGTCCCTGGAGTTGATCCTGTGCACCACCCTGCCACGCATCCATGAACGGAGACAGATAGTTTTCAAGATCAGGATAAGAAGTTAAAATGGTAAAAACATCTGAATATTTTTTATTCAGTAGTTCAATGGCATGAGGAAAAGTACAGTATTTACCATCTTCATAAATTTTTAAAAACCAAATTATCGCTGCCAACAAAATAATGGGTGACTCTACAAAAAAGTCTCCTTGTTTCTGTATCCAACTGCGATTTAGATTCAGCATTATAGTATAGGCGGCTTCATAAGCATCAGATATATCTGTCATGAAATTAGGATGTAAGGGATTACAACGATGACTTTTTCTCGGATCATCAAAATTGATTATATAAAACTTTGGTTTAACCTTATACTTATCATAGTGTTTTAATAAATGATTATAAGCAATATTCGAAAGATCATCAAACTTAAAATCATAGATGTACATAGAAAAGCCTTTCTCAATCTGCTGCTTAATAAAATTGTTTACAATAGCATAGGATTTTCCGGATCCAGGTGTTCCTAAAACAATAGTAGCTCTAAAAGGATTAACAATATTTATCCACCCCTTATTCCATTTTCCGTTGTAATAAAACTTAGTGGGTAAATTGATGGAATATTCATTTTCCATTAACTTTGTTTCCTGCACAAAGCTTTCATTCTCATTATTGAAAACATCTTCCATTAAGTTATTGGTCAATAGTCTGTGCATCCATAATCCACCCACCATGAGAAAAATGTATCCGACAGAGATTGAAATAAAATAAAGAATTGTCCCTGGAAACAAGTTCAGTTTCAATAAAGGAAAATTCAAAAAATACAACAGAAAGCCAATGATTAATACTTTACTAATTTTTGCCCATGTAATTTTCTCATCTTTCACTCCTTTGGTTCCAAGACAGCTTAAAGCCAATAATACCAAGGCAAAAACTTTGGTATAGATTGGGTAAGAAAACAATCCGGTAGTTTTTTGAAAATTAGTGAGTATTGTATCGACAATTTCCAATGTCCAACCTTGCTCTAGAAAAGTGTGATAACAGTACCAGTATAGATGCATAAGTACCATTACAATGCTTACAGCTCTCATAAATCCCATTATTTTAGCAAGTCCCCTTAAGTCGTCTTCACCCTGCATATGATATAATTTTAAGTTCAGGAATGAATGTAGAAGTCATCAGTTCATGAAAATATCAAAGGCTATTATTGGCATCATTTGTCTATCATTGGCATTGTTTAAAATATAATTTAGACGCATTTGAATGACCTGCTCTTTATTGAAAATATTTACATTTGTCATTACAACAAATCAAGATGAATACACTACAATCAAATTATAATAATCTACTTAACAGCATTGGTTCAACTATAGAAACGGCAAGGCAAAATGCTGTGCGAGCCATCAACAGTGAATTGGTGAAATCCAATTGGGAAATCGGCAGGCACATTGTGGAGTATGAACAGCATGGTGAGGAACGAGCTGAATACGGAAGTAATTTATTAGCAGTACTTTCCAAAGATTTGAAACAGCGATATGGCAAAGGATTTGGCAGGCGTAATATACTTGATATGCGTCGTTTTTATCTGGCTTATCCAAAATGGCAGGCAGTGCCTGCCAAATTAAGTTGGACCCATATCATCACATTGTTAGCTATATCAGATGAAAATTCCAGAAAATTTTATGAAAAACAGGCAATAATTGAGAATTGGGGTTACAGAGAACTTGACCGTCAGATCAAGTCTTCGCTGTATGAACGCCTTGCCTTGAGTAAAGATAAAAAAGGAGTCCTGAAACTTTCTGAACTTGGGCATATTATTACAGATGCAGAAGAGGCTGTAAAAGACCCTTATGTTCTTGATTTTTTAAAGATTCCACAAGAAAATATGGTTACTGAAAAAGCATTGGAACAGAAAATCATTGATAATCTTCAATTGTTCCTTCTTGAATTAGGAAAAGGATTTACGTTTGTTGGCAGACAATACAAAATATCGTTAGGGAAAAGGCATTTTTATATTGATTTGGTATTTTATCACCGTATTCTAAAATGCTTTATTCTTATTGATTTAAAAATCAAAGAGGTCGAGCATCATGATATTGGTCAAATGAACCTTTACCTTAACTACTTCAAATCAGAAGAAAATGTAGTGGACGACAATGAACCTATAGGAATTATTCTTTCCGCAGAAAAAGATGAAGTCTTGGTAGAATATGCAACGGGTGGAATTTCCAATAAAATATTTGTTTCAAAATACCAGCTATACTTACCAGACAAAAAAGAATTGCAGCGAAAAGTGCAGGCTCTAATAGCAAAAGAAGGATAGATTTATTTACCATTTTATCGTTTTCTTCTCTTTTTCCGCTTCATCATTTGTTGTGCAAAAATTTCGTCTTCGTGATCTTCACCCTGCACCGTTGGTAAAAACCCAGGCAATGAATTTTCATCGTTATAGATGTTATTATTATTTTCACTACTCAAAAACCCAAATAAAGAATGGATTTCAGCAGAGAAGAACTTATCTGTCGGAACAGATTGAGATTCCTGCTGTTTTAAATCGGAACTTTTTCTATGGGTTTGTTGATTCTTCCAAAGATCATTAAATATGTTGGCTGAATACTGTTTTCCGAGACTTGATCCATTCCAGACGGTTCTGGAATTATGGTCTATAAATGTAATGCCATATAACCTTCCAGTTTCATTTCTTCGTATCACAGTATTAATACCTTTGGCTCTCATTTTCTCAACAAAAGCCCTTTCATTATTACTGGATTTCAAAACATCATCAATAATTGCTTTTATTTCAGATTTATTAGAGGAGTTTAGCACAAGTTCTTTACTTTTCAAAAAGTGTGATTCCAAGGCGTTCAGTCCCGCCATTTTACCCATGATTGAAGCTTTAAAGGGATGCCCAATCTTTTGCTTATTTTTGTCTAATGCAAAATAGACTAAACCTCGCTGTGGTTTTCCATGCAACTCACCCTCAATTTTTTCAGCATTAATATTAAAAAGTGAAAGCAAAGCATTGTACTCTCCCAGCGTTTTAAATGAATAATAATCAGCTATATTTCGAATTACAGAAGCTATTTGATTTTTACTATTACCTGCCTGATAATCAACAGGACTAAAAATCAGCTTATTTTCAGATTTTTTTTGCTTTGTTGCTGATAGCAAATTATAACTTCTTTCCAGCTTTCTACATATCTCCATTGATCTTTTTTTCTCAAATTTATCTGAGATTTTTTTACCATATTCATCCACACCTACTGAAACTATGTGAATGTGGCTGCGGTCAATATCGGTATGTTTAAATACAATATAGGGTTGTTTTCCATAGCCCATTTCATTCATGTAATCTTCTGCCATCTTTACAAAATCCGTATCGCTTACTCTATCATTCGGATCGGGATTAAGTGATATGTGCAGTGTGTGTTTTTCTGTGTTTTTATTGGCCGCTAAATAAGGTTCAAACGATTCAATCAGCTTTGGTATTGTATATTTATTGTCTGGAGTTTCAATCATATTATTGGTAAATAATATGATTGCATTTCCCTGCTCAACTTTAAGATGATTGTAAGCCAATGCACCATATAACTTGCTGCTTCGTCCAATTTTAGCGATCATTTTCTTTCAATTTTCTATGATGACTTGAGTTAAATTCATTTGCCAATTCAATGATTTTCCGACATAAAATAGTAAGTTCAACAGTTTGTTTTTCCAATCGATATAAAAATGCAGCGGCTTTTTTTTCGGTAAAATGAGTATATAATAATTTGACAACCTGATTATAATTAACACCGACTGCTCGGAATTGAGAATAAAAGGAAGTAAGTCTCATATAAAAATCAACAGATCCTTTGTCAATCTTTACTGTTTTAATCTCTTTGGAAAATAGTACAGAAGTAATAAATCGAGCTTTATTATCGATTCCTGAAGCTTCAAAAAGGGACAAAAATTTGTTATTTTCATCATCATTCAAACGAAAAACATAACGATGAATAGAGGGATCAACCTTAGGTTTTCTTCCTCCTTTATTTCTATTGTTTTTTTTCTGATTATCCATTAGATTTCTATTTTAACAGTTATAAACCTCGACTTTGGAGAGTGTTTTAAAGCTCCCGGCAGGGCAAGTTGTTTTGAGGCACTCAAAACACAACTTGCCGTGTTCAGGTGAACACTATAAACACAGCTGATAAAACTGCTTGAGCAGTTATAAATTATTTTTTAGATGTCACGGAAAAACTGGGTTTCTCTCCGATTTATCCATAGTGTAATTTAAGGTCTATTTGCCCCCCTTCATAACTTCCATAGTTTCCAAATAGCGTCATAAAATACCAGAGAGTGCCTACTGAAAACATTGATATCAAAAGGTGTTTTATTTACGGTATTATTTAAAACAAGTAGTAAAAAAAGCAAGAAATAAAAATGTAAAACTGTAAAAGCATTTTTAAATATTTAAAAACGACAGTACCACTTACAAAACCTAAGTTCATACAGACAATTAACAATATTTCAAAGTATACAAATAAGTTTATAACAGGTAAAAAAACATACCTACTAAGAAATAATAAACGTATAAAAACAAGCAATAAAGAAAATAACAATCAAATTTCACAAAATGGAAACAATAAAGAAAACATTGAAAATAAGTTTTTCTACACAAAAAGGGGGTGTTGGAAAATCAACTATCACAACCCTCCTGGCGAGTATGCTTCACTACCGTTTAGAGTATAATATACTGGTTATAGATTGTGATTTTCCACAATATAGCTTAAGTAATATGAGAGAGCGTGATAAAAAGGCAATCATGGTGAATGATTATTACAAAAAGGCAGCCATGAAGCAGTTTCAACACCTTAACAAAAAAGCATATCCTATTATTAGATCAAAAGCAGATACAGCATTGGAATCCGCATCAGATTATTTACAACAAACGACTATTGTTCCTGATATTATATTTTTTGATCTCCCCGGAACTGCTAACACAAAGGGTGTCCTCACTACATTAAAAGCTATGGACTTTATCTTTGCTCCTTTAACTGCTGACCGTCTGGTTGTAGAGAGTACTTTAGGATTTACTAAAGCCTTTTTAGGATTACCACAAACAGAAAATGACAGCAGACAACAATCCATTTGGTTGTTCTGGAATCAGACTGATGGACGTGAAAAAACAGGATTATATGACATTTATGAAAAGGTAATTATAGAACTCCAGCTTAACATTATGAATATTAGGATTATGGAAAGCAAAAAATTCCGTAAAGAATCTGATGATATGAATAATAGTATTTTCAGATCCAGCTTGTTACCGGCAGAATCACATCTTTTAAAAGCTACAAAAATGAATTTGTTTATTGAAGAGTTTTTACAAATCATACAATTATAAAAGGAGAATGATGGCTATAGAAAAAGAAAATATAGAGCATGAAAAACCTCATGTAGATGAAGATTATTTAATGCAGGTCATCAGTGGTGAAGAACTTGCAACGTTAAAAACAAAAGATCAAAAAAAAGAACCACCTATTCAAAAATCTAAGGAAAAATCAAAAATTAATTCTACCAAAAAAGGAACCTATGAAGATACATTCTTGATCAATCGATTTCCTTCAGGTCGTAATGGCAAAGTTGTCTACATAAGACCTGAATACCATGAAAGACTGTTGAGAATTGTCCAGCTTACAAGAGAAGACCGCACAACGCTTTACTCTTACATTGATAATATTCTAGAACAACATTTCTTGGATTATGGAAATGACATCACCGATTATTTTAACCAACATTTTAAACCAATACTGTAAGTTATGGAAACTGTCATTGTTATATGCTTAGTCACAATAATCTTGTTACTTCTACATGATAAAATTATTCTTAAGCCAGCTTCAAGCTCTTCAAAAGAGGATAAGAAAGTCCTTCATAACACTCATAACATTATGGGTAAAGCTAAAACATTTCCAAGTCATGTGCCTCCAATCTCTCTCATTGAAAGACAAAAAAAGGAACTTGAAATTGACCCAGCGACTTTAGACATAGAATACGATATAAACGAAAACATCTATATTCAAAATCTAGAGGAAGAACCGGAAAGGTTTTTTAATAATGAACCTAATTTTATTGAAGAGGAAGAAGAATGGAAAAAATATAGAATTATAAACGAGGACAATGGTTTTGCCCAAGGGGTTACCTTCGAAGAACTGAGCACTGCAAAGATCATCTTACAACAAGAAGTCTGTGATATATCTGAAAAAGAAACAGCAGTAGCTGTAGTTCAGAAAATATACGGAACCGATTTATATGCCCTACTAGAAAATTCTATCGAAAATACTTCCCATAAAATAGCTGAGCTATTGGATAAGGGTTTTGACTGCACAGGAACAAAAGGTTCGACAAGTAATTTTAATATTAATGGTTTGCTATGAACTAGTCGTAATTATAGACAACCGTAGTCAATTGATTTGTTGGACAGTACGATCTACCAGACTGTGTAGTTCTTCCTGTTTCCGAAAATAAATATAGAGCTCTTTTAGATCTTGAACATATTACGTATAATAGCTTTTTTGCAGCAATATCATTATTTTCATTCCAATTAGGCACTTTACCATGCAGTAACCCAAATGCAATAACAGTATCGAACTCTTCTCCTTTTATACCATGACAAGTATTTACGACAACACCTTCTTCATGTTTGAACATTTTACGAAAACTATGAATATCTTTAGCCATATCAAAGTCAGGATTATTCAATCTTTTTTTTGCTCCGTCAATAAACGAAGTAAGTTGCTCATTTAGCAATTTATTGGAAACTAAATTAATTTGTAATCTATCAAGTAGCTGACTAAAACAATCTTCAAGATGCTCTATACCATCTGTATTAGTAGAAGAAATAGTATTAATAACTTTTAATAATTTCTTTGACCTAAAGTTAAGATTTTCAAATAGTGTTATTCCAAAACTTTCCAGTTCTAGTAACAGTTCACTGCTCCACCGTTTTCTTATAATAAAGTTTGTGGGTGAAGGAGAAACAAGAAAAAGTCTAGCAATTTTAAACCAAATATTTTCTCTATTTTTCTGTAATGGCGAAAGACCAACCGCATCAAATTTCACATTTGGCAATAAAGTCTTTAATCTTCTTCCCATTGGTATTACTAAATACCAATTGGGTGCAAGTACGCAGATTTCATTTTCTGGTATACCTTCACCTATTTTCTCTTCAATAATCCGAGCAATTTCTACTACCAGATCATCTTTATCTACTTCTGTATCATATTTTATGATAGCTCTATCTTGAGCATTTGATCCCAGTGCAAGAATTTCGACATCAGTAATTTGAAAGTTTTTATTATAATTTATTATTTGCTGATTTGAGCGATAATTTCCAGTTAATTCTTTACTCAGAAAAGTTTCTTGGAACTCATATTCTATTTCCTTGTGATTTTTAGCAACACCTCCTAAAGATCCATATATTGCCTGATCAGAATCTCCGACAATGAACATTTTACAACTTCCTCTGTCTGCTTTCATTATGCTACTAAGAATCGAATATTGTAATTGCTGTGTATCCTGATATTCATCAACACAAATTAAATGAAACATTTTTTTTAAAATCGAAGCAATTTTTGGATAGGTTGAAATTAGCTTATATGAATAATGCAAAATTTGATCAAAATCTATTAGTTTATCCTTAGCTAAAATTTCATGATATTTATCTAATAATTCTCTAAACACAACTTCTTCTTTTTCACCAGTAAGCAAATATCTAGTAGATACATTGTCAAAAAAACGTAATCCGTACTCTGTTTTTAGATCATTAATAATTTTTTCTGAATTATACTCATCAGATATTGAAAATCCATTTTTAAGTTCATCCAGATAGCATCTATATGGTCGTATTATCCATTCCAAACAAAAGGCATGAATTGTACCCGCCCATAAAGCACTATCATCCATATTGAAATCTCTAATTCTTCGCTGAATTTCATCAGCTGCCCTATTAGTAAATGTTACAGCAATAATGATCTTTTTAGAATTAAAACTTTTTTCAAGTTCATACGCGATCTTATGTGTTAATGTTCTTGTTTTACCACTTCCTGGACAAGCTGTTAATAAAACATTTCCCGCAGCTTCAATAGCTGTAATTTGTTGTTTATTTAATCCCTTAAGCATCTATTAAAACCATTATTTCTGATAAAACATCATTTTGTAATTCTTTTTTATAATAGTCTAATGCTTCTGTTTCATCATCAAAAGCACTTAGATTTGCAGAGATTTCAGAGTAATTTAATTTATCAATATGGACATCTACTAGTTGACTAATTCTGTATTTTGCGATATAAATAAGAATAGATTTTTTAATGTTTGGACAAGCAAATATCAATGCTTCCAAGATGTATTGAGGAATATATGTGAGATGATTTATATTTTCTGAAATCATAATTGAAAACCATCCTTTCCCAAATTTTTCCGCAAGTCTTAAAATCTCCTTTCCTGAAATTGCAACATTATCATTATCAATAAGAGACCCAATACTTTCAATATTCTTCTTTTGTTTATAGGCTTTTTTAACCGTCACTTTTATTTCATGAGAATTATACTCCAATAAAAAATCAACCTCAAATGTATGTTTTGCATAAAATGCTTTAACATAATCATTATTTTCACAGAAACCATCTAGATCTTTCTTTCTATCTTCTCCGGAAATCTCTGAATTACGACAATCTCTCTGATATTGATCATCATCTTTTTTATCTTTTGGCAAAGGAACTATGGAAATATCATTATCAGTCAGAATACTACATCTTCTCCTTACCCTATCTTCATGAAAAAGTTGAGCTATATTTTCAAAACCAGTACTTCCAATATTTATTATAGAGATTCCTAATTCATCTAAACTAACACCCAACACCTTCTTTATTAATACCGGAATTAAAATATGTTCGGCGTCACCTTCAACCAATATAACTCCTTTTGCAAATAACAAATTAGTTCTATTTGCATCCAAATATCTTTCTAATTTGATAACCTCATTAGGTTCAAGATTATTAGAAGGATTAAAAACCTCAGCCTTTTTCTTACCCCTTGCGAGAATATTTATTGAACTAATAGCTGATACAGAAGATATGTGTGTAGAGTGAGTAGAAATAAAGACCTGTGTACTGTCCTTATCTAATTTTTGGAAAAGTGTTTTCTGTATATGATTATGAATATGTGCTTCAGGTTCTTCTATCAGAATAAAATTAGCAATTTTTTCATTTTTTTTAATTCTTTCAAACTCTAATAATTTAAGTGATATATATATTAAATTAGCTCCACCTAAGCTCAACTCTCCAAGCCTTCCGTCATAATCTTCTTCATCAGGGTCTCCTACCCATAGTTTTAGAGACTGTAACAACCTCTCCATATTGGCAGGAAGCTCGGACTTGATATTTACATTTGGAGCATAAGTTTCTCCAACAGTATCCCTCATAGTTTGTGAAATACCTGATGACACACTTTTAACCTCATCTAATGCTGAAATTGAGCTATTCAACTCTTCAACCTGATTTTCTAGTTCGCTTTTTTTCTCAATTGGAATATTCTTTTCTTTATCTCTTAAAAGATTTATAAGGGGATTATCTTTAAATGATCTTAAATCTGCCTCAACATCTCTTAAAGCCTTAGCAAAAGTGCATGCAAATTCATTAGGTATCGATATTCCATACATTTTAATTCCATAAACGTCCACTTTTTCCTCATCAGGATCTGGAAATGTCATCGATTCAAAATCTCCAACAAATGATGAATAATTCTCATCTATTGAAAAATCAATACTTCCTCTTCCAGTGTAGACAGTTTCATAATCATTTAAACTTATCTGTGACAAAATTTCAGATAATTCTTCCTTCGTTTTACCTTCTTTTTCTGAAAACTCAAACAAACTTCGTCTAATGTCGATTCTGGGACGAAAAAATAAAGAGTATGTTCCCTTTGAACTATCAAAGTTTTCAGCATCTGCCATTTTATGCATTGCAATTGATTGAGCCTCCTCGCCATTATCTAAATCATCAAAAATTATTTGAATTACTATCCAGTGTCCAGCCCAATTTCCGATAGAACGATTGAAATCATTTTCGTAAAATCTGATTGACCTAGGCATACTATCATCAATCATTATTCTTAATGCATGGAAAAGATTTGATTTTCCAGCTCCGTTTTCACCGATAATAGTATTGACTCCTTTTGTAAAACCTAATGATGCCGAATTAAAATTTCTGAAATTTCGAAGAGAAAGTCTCGATATGTACATGTGTTTTTAGTTTTTAGCAAAAATAACTAAAGTTTCATAAAGTACATCACAACATGAATTTTAGAATGTAACATTCAGAGAATTTTAATGCCAAATACTTCCCTAAAATCTCATTTCTTTAATTAAATCTCTTCTTCCAAACACCTTTGTCTCAAGACCCATAAAGCATGGGTTTCATAATCATAAAAATCTATTCATTATGAAAAGACAAAGAAAAAAAATCATGTTCACAGCATTTCTTATGCTTATTGGTTTGGGTATTAATGCCCAAGGAAACGGTTCTGCAGGAATCACTGAAGCTACGCAAATGGTCACGTCCTATTTTGATCCTGCAACGAAACTGATCTATGCTATCGGAGCTGTTGTAGGATTGATTGGTGGTGTCAAGGTTTACAACAAATTCAGCAGTGGAGATCCTGATACCAGTAAAACTGCTGCTAGTTGGTTTGGAGCCTGTATCTTTTTAATTGTAGCAGCCACTATCCTACGTTCATTCTTCCTTTAAAATAATTGATTATGAATACCTATCATATCAATAAAGGCATAGGGAGAACGGTTGAGTTCAAAGGATTGAAAGCACAGTACCTGTTCATTTTTGCAGGAGGATTATTGGGAATACTCTTATTCATAATGATCATGTATATGGCTGGTGTCAATACTTATATCTGTTTACTTCTTGGCGGAACTACTTCCGGTCTTCTCATTTGGAAGACGTTTTCTCTCAACAAAAAGTATGGAGAACATGGAGTAATGAAATTGGGAGCAAAAAAGAAGCATCCAAAGTACATCATTAGCCGTAAATCCATTTTTAGATATATCAGAGTACACTCTAAAAAAACTGTATCATGAGAAATCAATCGAGAGTGGCAACGCTGGAAAGTAGATTTCCACTGCTGGCTATTGAAGAGAACTGCATCATTTCGAAAGATGCTGATGTTACGGTTTGTTTCAAGGTAAGGCTTCCTGAACTTTTTACAGTAGCATCAGCTGAATATGAAGCTATCCATTCTTCATGGTTTAAGGCTATAAAGACGTTACCTGATTACAGTATTGTTCATAAGCAGGACTGGTTTATTAAAGAGAACTATCAACCTGATTTATCGAGTGATGCTCAAAACTTTTTATCAAAGTCTTTTGAGAGACATTTTAATGAAAGACCATTCCTTAATCATTATTGCTATCTCTTTATTACTAAGACTACGAAGGAAAGAATGAGGATGCAGAGTAATTTCTCATCGCTTTGCAAAGGTGTTTTAATTCCAAAAGAAATCAGAAATAAGGAAGTGATGAGTCGCTTTATGGAAGCAGTTGATCAGTTTGAAAGAATTATGAACGACAGTGGATATATTTTCTTAGAAAAGATGTCCGCTGATGAAATTACGGGAACTGAAAAACAATCAGGACTTCTTGAACAATATTTGACCTTATCCCGAGAAATCAACCCTTCTCTTCAGGATCTGAATTTAGGGGCAGAAGAAATGCGTATTGGTAACAACCGCATTACCATCCACACCTTGTCTGATACAGATGATCTTCCGGGAACAGTTTCCTCCCATAGCCGCTATGAGAAACTGAGTACTGACCGAAGTGACTGTTTACTCTCTTTTGCTTCTCCTGTGGGACTTTTGCTCAATTGTAATCATATCTACAATCAGTATTTGTTTATTGATAACAGTGATGACAATCTTCGTCAGTTTGAAAAATCTGCCAGAAATATGCATTCACTGGCAAGGTACAGCAGAGCCAATCAAATTAATAAGGAATGGATTGAGAAATACCTGAATGAAGCTCATTCTTTTGGATTACAATCCATCCGTGCTCATTTTAATGTGATGTCATGGTCTGACAACCCCAATGAATTGAAGCAAATCAAGAATGACACAGGAAGTGCTTTGGCACTCATGGAATGTAAGCCAAGACATAATACAACAGATGCTGCCACATTATACTGGACAGGTATTCCTGGAAATTCCGGAGATTTTCCGAGTGAGGAAAGCTTCCATACATTTATTGAACCTGCTTTGTGCTTTTTTACTGAGGAAACCAATTATCAGAATTCACCCTCTCCATTTGGGATCAAAATGGCAGATAGACTGACGGGAAAACCTGTTCACCTGGATATTTCAGATCTTCCTATGAAACAGGGAATCATTACCAATCGAAACAAGTTCATTTTGGGACCTTCGGGGAGTGGGAAGTCTTTCTTCACCAACCATATGGTGAGGCAGTATTATGAACAGGGAGCCCATGTACTACTGGTCGACACCGGAAATTCTTATCAGGGGTTATGCGAACTCATCAAAGGTAAAACTAAAGGTGAAGACGGAGTCTACTTTACCTATACTGAAGATAATCCAATAGCCTTCAATCCATTCTATACTGATGATGGGGTTTTTGATATAGAAAAACGGGAAAGTATAAAAACGTTAATTCTTACACTATGGAAAAGAGATGATGAACCACCAACCCGCTCAGAAGAAGTGGCATTATCCAATGCTGTTAGCGGATACATTGAAAAGATTAAAAGCAGTGATCAACATCCCTCTTTTAATGGATTTTATGAATATGTCAAAGATGATTATCAGAAAGTGCTGGAGCAGAAAAAGGTCAGGGAAAAGGATTTTGACATTGCTAATTTTCTTAATGTTCTGGAACCATATTATAAAGGCGGAGAATATGATTACTTATTAAATTCAGAAAAGCAATTAGATCTTTTATCCAAGCGATTCATTGTTTTTGAGATTGATGCCATTAAAGATCATAAAATCCTGTTTCCTATTGTAACCATCATCATTATGGAGGTCTTCATTAACAAAATGCGAAGACTAAAGGGAATCAGAAAGCTGATCCTGATCGAAGAAGCCTGGAAGGCGATTGCTAAAGAAGGAATGGCTGAGTATATTAAATACCTCTTCAAGACTGTAAGAAAATTCTTTGGCGAAGCTATAGTTGTTACACAGGAGGTGGATGACATTATACAGTCTCCTATCGTTAAGGAGAGCATCATCAACAATTCAGACTGCAAGATCCTGTTGGATCAGCGAAAATACATGAACAAGTTTGATGACATTCAGGCTATGCTGGGTCTTACAGACAAAGAAAAAGCACAGGTTCTTTCCATCAATATGAATAATGATTCTAAAAGGCTTTATAAGGAGGTCTGGATTGGATTGGGAGGAACACACTCTGCAGTATATGCCACTGAAGTTTCCACAGAGGAATATCTGGCCTATACCACAGAAGAAACAGAGAAAATGGAAGTCATGCAATTGGCTTCTGAACTTGATGGCAATGTAGAGCATGCCATCAAGAGGATTTCCCTTAGGAGAATCAAATCGAACACAAAAGAAAATTAAATCATTTAAAATTTTATACCAATGAAAAATCTAATCATTACAAGCGTTATGGTTATTGTATTAGCCATAACATCATTTGCAAAAGCACAATTTGTGGTTACTGACCCGGCTAATCTGGCTTCAGGAATACTCAACTCTGCTAATGAAATCGTACAGACCTCATCGACCGTTTCGAATGTAGTTAAGAATTTCAATGAAGTTAAAAAGGTGTATGAGCAGGGTAAGGAATATTATGACAAATTAAAAGCAGTTAATAATCTGGTGAAAGATGCACGCAAAGTTCAGCAAACAGTTTTATTGGTGGGTGACGTTTCAGAAATGTATGTCAATAATTTCGGAAAAATGCTGAATGATCCCAATTTCAATGCGCAGGAATTAACAGCAATAGCCAATGGTTATTCAACACTATTAAACGAAAGCACTGAACTGCTTAAAGAGCTAAAGCAGATTGTCACTTCTACCAATCTATCATTGAATGATAAGGAAAGAATAGAAATCATTGACAGAGTATATAAAGAGGTTAAAGATTATCACAATCTGGTAAGATATTACACCAATAAGAATATCTCTGTTAGTTATCTGAGAGCCAAAAAGCAGAACAATACACAAAGAGTTCTCAACCTGTATGGTACCGTTAATCAAAAATACTGGTAAGATGGAACCTACTAATTTACATGAGGTGCTTCGTTCCGTGTATGAAGAGATGATGCCGATGTGTGCTGACATGGCGGCAGTTGCAAAAGGAGTTGCTGGATTGGGAGCATTATTTTATGTGGCAGTAAAGGTTTGGCAGGCTTTAAGCCGTTCCGAACCTATCGATCTCTTCCCTATGCTTAGACCGTTTGCCATCGGAATCTGCATTATGTTCTTTTCAACAATAGTTCTGGGCAGTATCAACGGAGTATTAAGTCCTATCGTTCAAGGCAGTCATTCGATGTTGGAGGGTCAGGTCTTGGATCTCAATGAACTCCAGCAAAAAAAAGATCTACTGGAACGAGAAGCTATGCTGAGAAATCCTGAAATGGCTTATCTCATTTCTGATGAAGAATTTGACAAAAAATTGGAAGAACTGGGATGGTCACCTTCAGATTTGGTTACGATGTCGGGAATGTATATTGAAAGGGAAATGTTTGCCATTAAAAAGGATATCAGAGACGGTTTCAGAGAATTTCTGGAAATACTCTTTCAGGCAGCGGCATTGGTGATTGATACGATCAGAACTTTCTTTCTCATTGTGCTTTCGATTCTTGGTCCCATTGCATTTGCCATATCGGTTTGGGATGGTTTTCAGTCTACACTAACCCAATGGTTAACCAGATATATCAGTGTATACCTATGGCTTCCTGTTGCTGATATGTTCAGTGCGATCCTTGCCAAAATCCAATCCCTTATTATCGAAAGGGACATCGAAATGCTGGCAGATCCCAACTTTATTCCTGACACTTCCAATACGGTATACATTATCTATATGATCATTGGAATCATTGGCTATTTCACTGTGCCTACGGTTACAGGCTGGATCATTCAGGCAGGTGGAGCGGGAAACTTTATGCGTAATGTTACCCAGATGGCACAAAAGTCAGGAAATGTTGCGGGTGCTACTGCGGGTGCAGCAGCAGGTAATATATCAGGACAACTTCTCAAATAATCAAAAAAACAAAAAAATGGAATTTAAAACCTTAAGAAATATTGAAAATAGTTTTAAGCAAATCAGATTGTTCACTTTTGTTTTTGCCATCCTTTGTTTTGGAGTTGTCGGCATTGTTGTATACAAATCTTACAGTTTTGCAGAAGAACAAAGACAAAAGATATATGTCCTTGACAATGGTAAATCATTGATGGTAGCCTTGTCCCAGGATATGTCTATCAACAGACCAGTAGAAGCCAGAGAACATGTAAGGCGTTTTCACGAACTCTTCTTTACTGTGGCTCCGGATAAAAATGCTATTGAGAGCAATGTGAAAAGAGCTTTTAATATGGCCGACCAATCTGCATTCAATTACTATAAGGATCTCTCTGAGAAAGGATATTACAACAGGGTTATCAGCGGAAATATTCAACAGCGAATTGAAATTGACAGTGTGGTTGCCGATTTTAACAACTACCCCTATGCTGTAAAGACGTATGGAAAGCAATTCATTATACGCTCAAGTAATTTAACGATCCGAAATCTTGTTACGAACTGTCAACTGGTCAATTCTGTCAGATCAGACAGCAACCCTCAGGGGTTTACGATTGAAAAATTCAATGTCATTGAGAACAAAGATGTTGAAACTGTTAACCGATAAAAACAGTCATATGAAAAAATTAAGAATAAGAATTGAGGAATCTGTTGAAAAAGCAGAAGGGAAATGGAAATCCTTACCTACCAAAAGACAACGCTCTTTGACCAAGATATTTTTTACAGCGTATGCGATAATGACGATTTTAACGGTCATTCATCTATGGTCAAAAGGTTCAGAAAGTAGAGCTATTCTTTCAGTTGGACATATCAATAACATTCCAAAGGAGATAAAGATGCGATATCAGCCGCCTGAAAATTCAGTAAGTAGTTCAACCCATAAAACATCCCCATGAAAGATACAGGAACTATTAAAATCACCGAAGGAAACAGCCATTCCTCAGACGAAAATGAACCTTTGGATCGTAAGCCAAAGTGGGAAAAATTTAAAAAGCCGATCATTTATTTTTTAATGTTCATTGCTTGTATTGGATGCTTTTATCTGATTTTTAAGCCTAAAGATGATAAAAAAGTGATTGAAGAGGCAGGTATAAATGCTGAAGTACCACAAGCTGCGGATGACAAATTACAAGCAGATAAGCAGAAGGCGTATGAGCTAAAGTTGTTGGAACAGAAAAATGAAGAAAAAAGAAATGCAATGACAAACCTTTCAGATTATTGGAGTGAATCAAATGGTTCAAATCAGCTGACTACTCTATCTCCAGAATCTTATAACAATGCTCAGACAGCAGATCAGAATGCTTTGAACAGCTATCGCAATGCACAACAAACATTGGGATCATTTTACAGCAGAGATGAGCATGAGGTTACCCAATTAAAAAGGGAAATTAACAGGCTTAAGAATGAAATTTCACAAAAGGATGCCATTCCGAGTACAGGAGGAATCAATGATCAGTTAGAATTGATGGAAAAGTCTTATCAGATGGCGGCAAAATACCTACCTGTACCAAAGCAGCAGGAAGAGCCTGAGCCAAAGAAAACCTCTGAGGCAACGTCTGAAGAAAACAAAATCAAAATAACGGCAGTACAACTTCAAAAACGCAACGTCGTATCCAGCTTGTATCGAGAACCTTCAGACAGTACTTTTTTAGCATCCATCAGTCATAATCGATTTTCGGGGTTACAGAATGAACAGGAAAATACGGTATTCGAGAATCACAGCAGTATACATGCCGTAATACATGAAACCATGACATTGGTAAATGAAAGTATTGTGCCCTTACGACTAACACAAGGTTTGCTCCTTGGAAGGATAACCATTCCTTCAGGTACAGTGTTAAAAGCATCAGGAAAGTTTCAGGGAGGAAGACTGTTATTAAAAATTTCAAGCATTGAATACAAAGGAACCATCACTCCTGTCGATATTAATATTCATGATAATGACGGGCAGTTGGGGCTTTACATTCCCTATTCTTCAGAACAGACCGCTATTAAGGATATAGCATCCAACATGAGCCAGAATTCCGGGACCAATATCATGATGACCCAATCGGCAGGACAACAGGTTGCTGCCGATCTCACCAGAGGTTTGGTTCAGGGAGTTTCGGGATACTTTCAAAAGAAGGTAAGACAACCTAAAATTACTGTTAAGGCAGGACATCAGGTACTTTTAGTTTCAAAAAATAATTAACCTTTAAATTAAAATTAATGAAAATACGATTTAATATATTTTTCTCGGTTCTGTTGATCCTCTTCGGTATCTGCAGATTAGCAGCTCAGAAAAATTCAGGTTTCGCATCGCTTTCTCAGGCTAAACTGGAACCATACAAGATGGAAGTTACGTACAATAAAACAACACATTTATTATTTCCATCCCCGATACGATACGTGGATTTAGGAAGCGAAAATTTGATTGCCAATAAAGCGGAAGATGTAGCGAATGTTCTCAGAATAAAATCTTCAGTAAGGGATTTCGAGGAAGAAACAAACTTTTCGGTCATTACTCAGGATGGTAAATTTTACAATTTTGATGTTTTTTACAGTTCTTATCCCGACACTCTGAATTATGACCTTCTGAAATTACAGCGAAATCAGGAAAAAGAATACTCGACAGATGTTCTGTTTGAAGAACTTAAAGGAGAATCTTCATCATTAACTGAGCTTTTGATAAGAACCTTGTACCGGCTTCCTAAAAGAACATTAAAGCATATTGGTTCAAAAAGTTTTGGGATTCAGTTTCTGTTAAAATCTCTCTATGTCCACGAAGGAAAATTTTATTTTATTTTTCAAATTAAAAACAAGAGTAATGTTTCCTTTGACGTTGATTTTGTGACTTTCAAAATCACCGACAAAAAGAATCTGAAAAGGACAACCGTTCAGGATAAAGTATTGTCACCCCTTCGTACTTATTCTCTTAACCCTACCGTAAACTACCAATCCGATGGTGAATTTCTTTATCTCATGGATCAGTTTACGCTTTTAGAAGATCAGATAGTAGAGATTGAATTGATGGAAAAAGATGGTGGACGACATCAAAAGATCCAGATAGAGAATTCAGATTTAAGCAGTGCCAAGGTGGTCAATGATATTCAATTAAAACTAAACTAGCATGAAGAGTTTATTATCATTTATAATAGTGCTTTTTTGTGTTTATGCAGTCAAGGCACAAAGAATGTTACCGAAGCAAAAAAGTATTGGAATAAATACAGGATTGCTGTTGAAAAAGTCATCCGGAAACTATTTCGTCAATACCGATTTTATTATCTATTCAAAAAAAGGGAACTATTCGATGTATTCTTTTGAATACAGTAGACAGATTATTTTCTATAAAACTACTGACGTCCCTGTTGAAAACTACAGTCTTGAAGTCGGTTATAGTTTTAATTTGATTGCTGATCGGACAAAAAGCTTTTTAATCAATTCTACATTTTCAGCCACAGGAGGATATGAGAATATTAATAGGGGTGAAACAATCTTGTATGACGGAGCTTTACTTATGAATGAATCATCATTTGTGTACGGGGGAAACGCAAAACTAAGTGTTGAAACCTATTTGTCAGATCGGATTGTTTTAACAGGCTTTTATAAAGCAAAAATAATATGGAATACTTCACTTGAAAAAATAAGACCTAGCCTTGGTCTTGGAATCAGATTTAGCTTATAAAATTAAAAAATTATTATGAAAAATTTAATCAATATCAAAAGACATTTTTTTGCTGCTCTGTATCTTATGGCAACCTTATTCGCAGTCGAAGTTTGTTTTTCCTCTTGTTCAGAAGATGAATTACAGGTACAGAAGAATTTTCCGTTTGAAGTTCAGGTAATGCCTGTTTCAAAATATATAGCTAACGGAGAAACTGTAGAGATCAGATGTCGCATTATTCCTGTCGGAAACTATAGTGAAACTGAGTATTTCTTCAGGTATTTTCAGTTTGATGGAAAGGGTTCGTTACGTTTATTCAATGAACCTGCTTTTTTACCCAATGATTCATATCTTCTGGCTGAAAAAGAATTTAGGCTATATTACACTTCTGAATCAACCGTATCTCAAAGTTTTGATATTTGGATTTCGGACAATATGGGTAATGAAAAAAAGCTGACCATACAGTTTAGTCCTCAAAATACAGGAACTGTATAGATAGAATTCAATGTAAAATATAATGTATTAGGCTATTTCTGATGAAATAGCCTTTTATTTTTCTTCCCATTACAGGCTATAGGAAGTAGCATCGCAAAATAACTGTAACCTTTTTGAAAAAATTTAAGTGAGAAAATTTTTATCAATGGTGTTACTCCTTATGAGTTGCGAAAAGACGTTTCCGACCACAGGAAGGAATTGTCTTTTCGCCGAAAATTTTAAATAAACGACAATTCAATATTGTCGTTTATTTTATTGGTTAGAAATTTTATAAACATCCGTTATCGGCAAATGACAGATAATCTGTCGATGTTAAAATGCAATGATCAAGTAATTTAATGTTTAAGAATTCGGATGCATTTTAATATTCTTTGTAATTTTTAAATCTTCATTAGAAGGTTTTAGATTCCCAGATGGATGATTGTGTGCTACAATTATAGATGATGCATTACAGAGAAGGGCTGTTTGCATAATTATCCGAACATCCACTATAGTTGAAGAAATTCCGGATTCAGAAATCTTTCTTATTCCTAAAACCTTATTACTCTGATTTAAATATAAAGCGAAAAAACATTCTCTATAATCTATTTCATCAGAATCAAAATGTTGTCGAAATACCTCTACCGCATCATATGAATTATTAATTACTTTGTCGGAATTACCTTTTCGTGAATAGCTTAATTTTATTTCATTGACAATATTGAATTTCATTTGATATGCTCCTATACGGTGGAGACTTGCATTTACCGTATGTTATAATTAATAAATTATTTTCAGTTCATTTTAAAAATGTCTGCTCCAAAATGAGCAACGTTTTCACAAAGTTCAAATGCTTTTTGAGACTTCATTTGAGCAGTTCCTCCCATCACAATGGATTGTAATTTGGCTTCATCATCTTTGTAAGTCTTTACATTCTGATAGAAACCTGTCACCGCATTATAAGCACCGAATAAAGTTCTTTTTGTGGTTTCCATTTGTTGGGTATCACTCATCATCGCATAGGCAAATGCATCATCTACCGTATTTTTAAAAACAGTAGACAATTCTTCAAAATTTCCTTTCTGCAGATGACTTAAAGTTTCTTTATTGGGACATAGTGCCAATTGAATTAATTTTTTCATTTCATTATCACCAATTTTAATTTTTGCCCAATAATTAAAAGTTTCTTCTAATTGATTGCTTAATATATTAGCTAAACCCATTACTTTGTGAGCATCTTCCAAGCGTTGTTTTGCGCCTGCAGTATGTCGGATTCTCACCACGTTACTCATATTCTTGAGCGAAGCATTTAAAGTGTTTTGGCAAACGATACGAATGGGAGTAAATGCGGCGGTAATACTTCCGCTTCCGTCATGTGAAGTTGTTAGAAAAATATATTTTTCTGTAATATCATCTCCGTTTCCCACACGGATATAATCGGGAAGTTTAGCTGTGATAAAAATTCGCTCTCCATTTCCCAATGCTCCTGCAGTCTCATACAAAATACCATTACCTCCTCCTACAATGGCATCGAAGAAAGAAAATGCTTCACGATTTTGTACAATGTGATAATCCTTTCCAACTACTCCCAAAACGGTATTGTTATCGGTACGGATATTGGCGAAGTAGTTAGGAACTTCCAATTCTGAATCACTCATTATGAGTTCATTTTGCGATTCTGTAAGACCAATTCCTTTTGTAAATAATGGAGACTTTTCTACCTCGTAGTCAAGCCCTGCAAATCTGATGGCTTCTTGACTTGTAGGATGTTCTTCAACAATCTTTCCTAAGTTGTGCCATGCTTTTTCTTTAACGGTGAAAAATGAGTATTTTCCTGTTCTGTCGTTGAAATTTAAATTATGTGCCATGATATTGTTATTAAAATATTATACAGCTGTTTTTGATTAATTTAAAATGGGAGGTCATCATCCTTATAGCTTTCACTGGATTTAGGTTGACCAATTTCCTTGTCATTTGTTTTGTTGGAAGGTGTAGAATTACTTTCAGCTCTTTTATTACTACTATGTAATTTAATTTGTGATGTATGGAAGTTCAGACCTGCGTGTGCTTCTCCATCTTTTCCTATCCATGCTCTTGTATAAACTCTTCCAATTAGCTCTACTAATGTCCCTTTAATAAGTAATCTTGCTACTTTTGAAGAAATCCAATAGGAGCAGTCAAAGAAAGTTGTTTGTTCGATTCGCTCGCCTTGTTTGTTGCGATAATTGTCATTGGTAGCAATAGAGAAATTGACTACTTGTTTTTTGTTTGACAGAGTACGGACTTCCGCATCTCTTGTCAGTCTTCCGATAATGTTCATAACTGTTCTTTTTAAGATTGCACATTTTGATATGTTTTGAATCTTTTCTCCGCCCTTTCTCTGAAAGCCCTCGTGGGCCTCGCTAAATATTTTTCAAAAGAAAAACCGGAAAAAAGAAAGCAGATAATTTTATAGGGCAATAGAAAAAGTCAAAAGGAAACGGAATAATTGGAGGGTACCTTTAGGGAGGAAACCGTTTATGCCGTAGTCTTTTGACTGGATTAAGCTATGGCTGAACTATATACCTTAGCTGCCTTTTTACCGGTTTATTGAGAAAATATATTTATCTATAATAATTTAGCATTGTCCAAAAGCACAACTGAAATTTATCCTACTAGATTCTACACACCTTTTACTGAAAATTTAAACCTACAAGAAAAGCCGCTGATTTCTCGGTTCACATAGGTTTTTGGAAATTGCTAATAGTAAGATCGGCCAACAATGGACATTAATATCCATAAAAAGCAAATTTTTCGTTTTACACTTTCAATAATTATAATTTAAGTCAGAATAAAAATGAATACTGCCGGTATCTCTACAAACACATAAATTTATGAAGAGAAATCACCATATAAAGACAAGAAAGGGTACTTCTATTACTAAAGAATTACCACAATCTTTATATCGGTACAATGGTATTCAAAAGCTTTCATTCGAAAAGTCAAAAAAAATACTTTTAGATTCTGGCTTCAAATTAACAGATGAAGAGGTAAAGGAAATCTCCGATATTATGCATAAGATTGCAGAACTTGTAATAAAAGAATTCATTTCTAAATAATTCATATATTGCACTGGTTACTACCACTTTGAATAAAAACAGAAAGATTATGCAGATAGCAGATTTATACATAAGAGTGTCTACTGATGAACAGGCTGACAAAGGCTATTCTCAACGTGATCAGCATGAAAGACTGGAAAGATATTGTCATCAAAACCAAATTACGATTGGACAAGTAATCTTTGAAGATCATTCAGCTAAGAACTTCAATCGCCCCGAGTGGACTAAATATATCAATTATATCAAAAAAAGAAATCTAAAATCCAATTTAGTTTTATTTACAAAATGGGATCGTTTTAGTAGAAATGCAGGTGATGCCTATCAAATGATAAAATTACTGTTAAGTAATAATATTTCACCGCAAGCTATAGAACAGCCATTGGATATGTCTATACCGGAAAACAAAATGATGCTTGCCATTTATTTAGCAGCACCGGAGGTAGAAAATGATCGAAGAGCACTTAATACATTCTATGGGATGAGAAGAGCTCAAAAAGAAGGAAGACTGATGGGCACCGCATCTTATGGTTATATTAATAAATGTACTGAAGATGGAAGAAAGTATGTGGCCTTAAAAGAACCTGAGGCTTCAAATATGCGATGGGCATTTAATGAAATCGCTAAGGGTAAATATGCAACCAACCAGATAAGACTTAAAATGAATAAGATGGAAGGCGCAAAAATTAGTAGTACTTCTTTTTACAGGGCAATAAAAAATCCGGTCTACATTGGTAAAATATATATTAAAGCATACAAAGACGAGGATGCCCGTATTGTTGAAGCCAATCATGAAAGTTTGATTCCAGAAAGCCTATTTTATAAAGTGCAAAATGTTTTAAGCGGAAAAACTTTGGCTGAAAGACCTCAAGGTAAAATTATTGCAGCTAATGAATTTCCACTAAGAGGATTTTTAAAATGTCCACGATGTGGAGGACATATTTCAGGTAGCGGATCTAAGGGCAAGAAAAATGTTTATTATTACTATCACTGTAATGCTAAGTGCGGCTATAGGCATAGCTCAGACAAAGTTAATTCTGCCTTTGAAAAAGAATTAGTAAAATATGATTACCACGAAAGCATAAATACGTTATTAAAAGAAATAATATTACGCAATTTTAAATACATACAGGAAAATATTGATGGTAAAAAAAAGGAACTTTCCGAACAAATTGTTAATTTAACCAATAGGCTATCTAGCGCTAGAGAAAAGTATCTCGAAGATAGATTAGATTTTGAGGATTATCAGATTATTAAAAATGAAAGTAAGAAAAAAATTGATGAGCTTGAAATGGAACTTCAGAATCAAAGGCTATCACGTAAAAATATAGATATTAGAGCAAAGCTTGATCAAGTTCTAAACATTTTGCCAAACCTTTCTCAACTGTACATGAAAGGTGATAATGAGACAAAAAATTCTATATTGTGTTCGATTTTGGCCGAAAAACTTGAATTTCAAGAAAATGTTTTTCGAACACCTAAATTAAATTCCGCACTTACCCAAATAATACTGATTCACAATCAGTTACAAAGTAAAAAAAAAGGAAAGAACACTTCTAAAAGTGCTCTTTCCCGCAGAGTGACCGCAGAAGGATTCGAACCCTCACTGTCGGAGCCGAAATCCGAAGTTCTATCCATTAAACTATGCAGCCTATTCCAGGTAGCAGATTGTAGGATTCAGGTAACAGGCGCCGGGCCTTTTTACATCTATCCTTCTACCTTTAGAAAGTAATTTTCACACCTCCCAGAATCTGTGCACCCAGGACTTTATAGCCTTTGTACGTCTGGTATTTTGAGCTCAGAAGATTATTTCCGAGTGCGAAAATACTGAAATTTTTGTGAATTTTATACTCTGCAGAAAGATTTAAATCAGCATAACCACCAACTTTATCGTTTGTATTTTCTGTAGACTGGAAAATTACATTCGGAGCTCCTACCCCTTCGATTGCATAAGAATTTGTAGTTCTGTCACTTGCAAAGATTCCTTTGAAACCTAACAATAACTTTTTGTCAAGCATAGTATATTTTGCCCCGATGCTCGCATTGAACAATGGAACGTTATAAATATTGTCGTAATTCTTAAGATCGTACTTTGTAAATCTTAATTCTCCATCTAAAATAAGGTTAGCCAATGGGAAATACTGCACGCTACCTTTGATATCACTTACATTTCCATCGTCATATACTGCGGAGAATGTATTGGCAAAATTGTAGGCAGAACGGTTAACAGAGGTATTGTCAAAAAGACCGTTGGCTTTAAAGAACATAATATCTCTCATTTTTCCGTACCCTGCAGAGAAGTCGTATTTCAGCGTTTCATCAATATCTCCTCTCAATCCTACATAAAAATGATATTTCGTCTCTGTAGGCTTTAAAAACTGGTCAGAAAGGATGAATGGATTCGCCTGCAGCATATCCCCGTAAGTATTCAGCTTCAAACCTCCGTCTACCCCTCCGTAGAATTTAAATTCTTTGGCAGCCGCAAACTGAAATTCTGCCTGTGGAAACCAATACGTTTTATTATTTTTCTGCTGTTCCAGCTGATCATTAGAGTTTTTAGCATTCAGGAAAGAGAATGAAGAACCTAAGGTTAAATAAGAATCCCCTTTTCTGAACGTCACTTTCGGGGTCAGGCTGGTATTGAAGAAATTGGAAGAGTTTTTATCCCTGATCGCAAAATCGGTCTTAACAGCATCCAATCCTACTCCAAGATCAGCATTCAGATTGATTCCTGATTTTCCTAATTCCACCGCATGTTTGGAGAAATTGGCAAGGATGGAAACCTGGTTTTCCTGAGCATCAAAATGATCTTTAAGGAAAGAAGATTTTACCCTTACATCATTTAAAATTTCGTTGGAATAAAAATCATAGTAACCGTTTACTTTAAACTGATTGACTTTCTGCTTCAGATCCAGTTCACCCGTTGGCTGCATGGCATAAATACCGTAATAATTATAGCTGTCTAAACCATATTCTGCATTGATATTGAATTTTCCTTTTTCTCCATAAGAGTTTAAGAAAGCTCCGATATTCGCTGAAGTCTGCCCGGATTTCCAGTCGTAATCTTTTTTAAGACCATTGGTGGAAAGTACATGAACATCTGCTCCTACTTCAAACTTATTTTCAAGGGTTTTTGAAACGTTTCCGTCTACCAGCACTTTTCCGTAATTACCCATCCCGAACTGGAAGTAATTATTCTGAGCCGTTCCGTCAAATTTCGGAGCAACATCTTCCCCCTGAATGGTAGACGTTTTGAAGTCTGAAACAGCAGGAACATCTGTGATGGTATACTTCACAGGGGTTTGCGATTTCTCTTCCGGCGGATAATTTTTAATGGTTTCCACAGAAGTTTTCTTCTTCTCGATCTTCTTCACTTCCGGCTCTCTCTTTTTGTTAAGAACCAGTTTTTCCTCCTTGATCTGGGAAAACGCCACTGACGAAATTCCTAAAAATAATATGGATAATATTTGAATCTTCTTGTTCATATTTTCTTTATTTGAAAAAAATATATAACGGGTTTTATTTATTGGAAGCAATATAATTGCCTAATAAAGCTTTCCCTGACTGTTTTGAAAAAGTTCTCCCTAGTCTGAATATATTAAACAGCCAAAGGCTTTGATAAACTTGTAATTTGTATTGATAATTTTTTGTTGTGCTGTTCTCAGCTACATCATAACTGTAAGAAATATCGTAAGGAAATCCTGAAGGCAGTAATCCCACTGTAAGCATACTCCCAATCATAGGATTTCCACATGGCGGAGTACGGGTCAGCATGGGATGCAGTGTTATTTTAACTGCATGGGTACTGTCATCTACAATTTCATAAATATCAGAATGTTTTAAAATCTTAAACTCTTTCTCAAGATCCTTATTCACTACAAAAGCCTTTTGCTTAGGAAAATCAGCTTTTGCGTGGTTATACTCTTTAGGATATGCACTGTACGATGGAATGCAGCTCCAAAGAGAAGCAGAAATTAAAAAAGAATATGTGGTAATTTTAAACACCTTCATGTCCTATTTCTTAATCTGTTTTTTAACTTCTTTAGCTTCAGCAACAATTTCAGGGAAATCCTTATAATTGGTAATGATCTGGTCACATGTATAACTTGCCTGATAGTTATCTTTCAGACCGATATAGTTTTTCGCCATCAATACCAGGGCTTTCGCTCCCCAGAATTCTTCTGATGCATAGTTATTGGCAAGCTTAAAGATCGTTTCATTAGAAGATTTGAAAGCTTTTCCTTTGTTCTGATAATACGCTTTAGCATACAAAGCTTCCGCAGCTACTGAAGTGTTGGATGATTTCTCAAGAGAAACATAGGCCGCCTGAGCATCTTTATCTTTTCCTGAGTTCATCAGACTTCTTGCTTTGATCACTTTTGCCGTTTCAATTACCGCTGCTGAGTTTTTAGAATTAGCGATTACTGCATTAGCTAATTTTTCAGCTTCAGAGAAGTTATTTTCTTCAGCATACAGTTTCATCAGCTCTACATTTGCATAGTTTTTAATGCTGATATTGGAAGAGTTTTTAATGCCTTCAAGGTACTTTTTCGCTTCCGCAGTATTACCTTGTGCGATAAAGATTTGAGCTAAACGAGTTTGTGCGTCATCCTGGTAATCATTCTGAATTCCAGCAACTTCCTGAAGAACAAGTAAAGCTTTAGTTGAATTATTGGTTTGGTAGTAACTTTCTCCTAATTCATACTTCGCCTGATACAATCCCTCACCTGTTGGATTCTGTGTCAGATACTTTTCGTAGTAAGAAATTGCATTTTTATAATCTTTCTTCGCGAAATATTGTTTACCGGTAGAAAGGTTGATTTCATCAATTTCTGCAGCATCTACATTCACCCCAATATTTCTTGCAAAATTTTCATATCCGGAAACATCTCCGTTTTTCGTAAAGATAGGTTTTGCAGCCTGAACAACCTTTTGAGCATAGGCTGTATTTTTATACTGCTCACCCAAAGATTTAAGCTCAGAAAGTGCTTTATCGTTTTGATTCTGATCAATATAATTCTGCGCTCTGTAAATAGAAGCATTGGCGATCAGATCTTTGTCCGAAGATCCTTTAATTACTTTTCCGAAATAATCATTGGAATTGGCAAAATCATCCTGAGCAGCATAGGCTGTTCCTATTTCATATTGAGCATCATCGTAATATTCGGAATCCGGATATTTTGATAAAAGGTTTTTAAGGTTGGTAATCTTCGCCTGTGTATCTCCTTTAAATCCTAAAGCCATGGCTTTTTGGTACAAAGTATAATCCGTAGCATCTTCATTTTTATCATAGATGGCAATTGCTTCATTCAGGTCATTATTCGCATAATGAATATCTGCAAGACGAAGTTCTGCATCATTTTTAAATTCCGGCTTCGGATTGGTAAGATACTGTTTGAAATACGTTGATGCCTGATCAAATTTCTTGGATTTAAAATAAGCATATCCTAAATCATAAGGCAACTGTTGTTTCTCAGGGAAGCTTTCGGTAAGAAGTTTCTCGTAACGAACAATGGCAGACGGATAATTCCCTTTCTGGTAATACACCTGTGCCAGCCAGTATAAAGCCCGGCTGTTGAATTCCTTATTGATATTGAAACCAAGACTTCTTAAGAAATATTTCTCAGCTTCATCATAGTTTCCTTTGTTGAACTCTTCAGTTCCCAATAAATAAGAAACTTCCTGATCTACTTTGTTGATTTCAGGCGTTGAGCTCTGCAATCTGTCAATAGCGTTCAGCGTTTCTTTATAGTTTCCGGAATACAGATATGATTTCACCAATAATGACCTCATTTCTGTGGCATTGGCTCCATTCTGATTATCATTGATATAACTTTGGATTACCGCAGAAGGACTTTCAAACGGGTTACCAATATCATAACTTAGTTTAGCATACTGCTCATGAGCCAGCTTTTTCACTTTCGCATCATAATCCATCTGATAAGAAGAACGGAATGCTGAAAGAGCTTCCTGTTTTTTATCTACTGCCAGGTAAGCATTTCCTAACTGGTAGTAAGCATTTTGAGCTAACGCAGAATTACTGTTCAGAAGCTGGTTGTAATAGGAAACCGCTTCATCATATTTTTTAAGCTGTGCAGCCACAAATCCCATCTCATACAAATCGTTTTCAGACGGATTCTGCTGTACGCTGAGATAATCTTTCAAATGCGGATAGGCAGAAGTGTAATCATTCTTCATGAAATAGCTCTCTCCGATGATCTTGTGAACTTCCGCTTTATAAGAATCTGAAATATTTTCGTTTAACAGAGCATTTCCTTCTGTAATCGCCTGATCGTAGTTCTTGTCATTATAATACATCTGTACATAATAAGGACGTACCAGCTTAGAGAATTTATCCTGATCTTTTACAGAATCAAAATATTGGAAAGCTTTATCATTCTGTCTGTTGCTGTAATATAAATGCCCAAGCATATAAGCGATATCTCCTTTTTGAGACTGATCTGCTGTTTTATAAGCTTCTTCCAGAGCATCAATGGCGCCTTTAGAATCACCCGTCATGAATTTTGCATAGCCAAGCTTCAGAATATACTGTGTATTCTCTTCTTTTGAAAGCTGATACTGATTCACTTTTTTCAAAGTTTCCAGCGCCTTGTCAAAGTCTTTTTTTGCCAAGTAATAATCCGCCAAAGGAAGATTAGCCTGCGCAAAATAAGCAGAATTCGGATATTCTTTCATGAAAGCGGTTAATCCTTCTTCAGCATGATTTTTCTGAAGAATCACACCAATTACATTATCAAAAAACTGCGCACCTTCCTTTTTCGAGCGGGACAAATTCTGATTATAGAAGTATTGTCTTGCATATTCGTATTGAGAAGCGTTGTATATTTTAGTTTGATAAAGATTTTCGGCTAGATTAAACCTGTAATTTTCTTTCTGGGTAAAATATTGGGACTGTTGAGCATCGGAGATTCCGAAATAGATTACAGCAGCCGCTAAGAGTATTTTTTTTGATTTCATTCTTCTTGATATAAGAAAATTAGTCTAAATAAGTTAACGAAAATATTAAAAACTTATTGTTTAAGCAAGTTTTAACAGCGTTAATGGTTGTTAATATTCATTCCATAACAATGAAAATTTTCTCACTGCACAATGATAAAATTTACTACTTTCGTCTGATAAAATGTAAACAATTTTAATAAATAGTTATCAAAAACCTATTTTGACCGGATACTTTTTTGAACAGCAGCGAAAAACATACCATAAACAAACTATATATGAAATTTAAGATACTTTTAGCATTAATTTTTGTAAACCTCCTGCAGGCGCAAAAATTTCACTTTCCAAAGGCAGCTGTCACAGACTCTGTTATATTGGAAAAACAGATGCCGGGACTTGCTCAGCAAGTGATACCCCAACTTCAATCCGCCAAATACAAACCGGAAAATACGGTGGATCTTATGGACAATCTTTTCCGTTTACAGATGGTGGCACAGGATTATAAAAATTCGTTAGTTTCTCTTTCCGAAAACCGTAATCTTTTTGCTGATCATAATATGGGAGGCTACAGATATATAGGATTCGAACTGTACGGCATGGCTAAGATGGCCCAAAAAGAAAATAACATTTCTTTTTCCGGTGCACTCCAGAAAGTATTCAATCAAAAATATGAAAGCCTTCCGGAAAAATTGATTCCCAGACTTATCCTTGCCCTTGACGGTGATGTAAGAGAATCCCGAAAACAATTGAACAAACTACTGGATAAACAAAAAGATAAAGACAGCATTGATTACAGAACGGCTCTTGCATTATGCAAAAGCTACCTGAGTTACAAAACCTATTCTGGCATCAAACCTCAGGTGATGCAGCTGCTGGATTCAAAAAATAAAGAAAGATTTATTACTGAAATCAGAGATTTAAAATTAAAAAATGGAAATACCTTAACGATTACCATTGTTCGAAAAAAAGATAATACCTCTCCGCTTCCTGTTATTCTTACTAGCAATATTTATGCTGGGCCTATTGATGATTTCTTCGGAAAAAGGGCTGCTACTTATAATTACGTAGGCGCTGTTGTTAATACCCGGGGTAAGAGAAACAGCAATAATGTGAACAATCCTTTTGAGCATGAATCTGAAGACATTTACGAAGTAATCGATTGGGTAAGCAAACAACCGTGGAGCAACGGAAAAGTAGGAATGATTGGAGGAAGTTATTTGGGATTCAGCCAGTGGGCGGCAGTAAAAAAACTGCATCCTGCATTAAAAACTATCGTGCCTCAGGTTGCCGTAGGAATCGGGATCGATTATCCGGCTCAGAATAATATCTTCATGAGCTATATGCTGCAATGGATACAGTATGTAACCAATAACAAATTTACCGATGAAAAGGATTTTGCCAATGCCATAAAATGGGATTCTATCAATACAAAATGGTACAAAAGCGGAAAATCATTCAGATCTTTAGATACAATAAGTGGTAAGCCAAGCAAAATATTCCAACGATGGCTGGATCATCCGGGATATGATCAGTACTGGCAGAAAATGGTTCCTTATAAAGAGGATTTCTCTAAAATCAATATTCCTATTCTAACGACAACAGGATATTATGATGATGATCAGATAGGGGCACTGTATTATTTCAAGCAACATCATCAGTACAATAAAAATGCAAACCATTATCTTATCATTGGTCCTTACAATCATGGAGGAGCACAAAGTTTCGGATTTACTTACGTGAATGGCAATCCTATTGATCCGGTAGCCAGAATAAGCATTGATGATCTTGCCTTTTCATGGTTTGATTACATTCTAAAAGGCGGAAAAAAGCCGGAAATATTAAAAGACAGAATCAATTTTCAGGTGATGAATACCAATACATGGAAGCATGTAGCTGATCTTGACAAAATGCATACTTCTTCTTTGAAATTTTATCTTCAGGACAAAAAAAATACATCTTCGGTATTCAATAAACCTGAGACTCAGAATTTCACTCAACAAACGGTTGATTTTAAAAACAGGGATCAGAAAGACGTCTATTACAAAGTCAGCAAAAAAGACAGCATAAAAATAACGAATTCTATCACTTTTGAAAGTGAAGTATTGGATAAAGATATGATCATCAGTGGAAATCTGTCAGGGATCTTCAATGTTTCCATCAATAAAAAAGATTTTGATACCGATACTTACCTTTATCAGATTCAACCGGATGGAAAGTCTTCATTATTGTCCACTCATATCGTGAGAGCCAGCTATGCAAAGAATAACGAAAAACGACAGCTTCTGGAACCCAATAAAACAGAACAGATTCCTATCAACAATTCCTATTTTATGAGCAAAAGGATAGAAAAAGGAAGCAAGCTCCTGTTATTAGTCGGGGTCAATAAAAATCCAAACTGGCAGATCAATTATGGATCCGGTAAAGATGTAAGTGATGAAACAATAAAGGATTCCGGGGAACCGCTGGAGATAAAATGGTACAATGACAGCTACGTGGAAATCCCTGTTTATAAAGATTAAAACCTTTTGTCTGAGCAAATTCCAGCAGACTTTATATGATAAAAATTCTTATTTTAGTCAGCTAAAAAAAATAACCAATTGGGTAATCAATGATCAAGACCTTATTTTAATGTAAGGCTTTTTCAGCAGCAGCTCAAAATACACTATTAATGAAATTTAAGATACTTTTAGCATTAGTTTTTGTCAATCTAATGCAGGCCCAGAAGTTTTACTTTCCGAAAACAGCAGCAACAGATTCTGTCATTCTGGAAAAACAAATCCCGGAACTTGCTCTCAAGGTGATTACTGAACATCAGTCTCCTAAAAATAAACCGAAATCTAACGTCACATTTTTAGACAACCTGTTTCGTTTACAGCTCGCTGCAAAAGATTACAAAAATTCTATTGCCAGCTTAACTGATTACCGTAAAGAATATGCAGATCATAATATGGCAGGGAACAAATCTCTTGTTTATGAAATCTACAGCATGGCCAAACTGATGGAAAAAGATAAAAAAGTTTCTTTTCCCAATGCTCTTCAAGCAGCCTTTACAACAAAATATGAAAGTTTACCCGATCCGCTGATTGCCAAAATAGGGACCATTCTGGATGGTGATGTAAAGGATTATAAAAAATCTTTGAAAATAGCTCTTACCAAACAAAAAGATAAGGATAGTATAGATTACGCTTCCGCACTGGCTTTATGTAAAAATTATGTCAATTATAAGACTTATTCCAGCATCAAGCCTCAGATTATGCAGCTATTTAAAGCAAAGGAGCAGGAAAAATTCATCATCGATACCCAGAACCTTACCTTAAAAAACGGAACGAAGCTCACGATTACTATTGTACGAAAAAAAGAAAACACCTCTCCTCTTCCCGTTATTCTCACCAATAATATTTATGCCGGAGAACTTGCAGATGCAGGGATGGGAAAAAGAGCAGCCGTTTACAATTATGTAGGAGCCGTGGTGAATACCCGTGGAAAAAGAAACAGTAATGACCCCAATAATCCATTTGAAGATGAAGCACAGGATCTTTATGAAGTCATAGACTGGGTAAGCAAACAACCCTGGAGCAATGGTAAAGTAGGAATGATAGGCGGAAGTTATTTAGGATTCAGCCAATGGGCAGCGGCAAAAAAACTGCATCCGGCTTTGAAAACAATCGTACCTCAGGTAGCGGTAGGAATCGGGATCGATTATCCTGCTCAAAACAATGTATTCATGAGCTATATGATGCAGTGGATTCGCTATGTCACCAATAATAAGCTGACCGATGAAGCAACCTTCACTAATTATCCAAAATGGGATTCTATTAATACAGCGTGGTATAAAAGCGGCAAATCATTCAGAACCCTGGATTCCATAAGCGGGAAACCCAATAAAATTTTCCAACGATGGCTGGATCATCCCGGTTATGATAAATACTGGCAAAAAATGGTTCCTTATAAAAAGGATTTTGCTAAAATAAACATTCCTGTTTTAACGACTACAGGCTATTATGATGCTGATCAGATCGGAGCATTGTATTATTATAAACAACATCACCAATACAACAAACACCCTAACCATTATTTAGTAATAGGGCCTTATGATCACGCAGGAGCTCAAAGTTATGGATACAATTATGTCTATGGTACCGGGAGCACCCTCATAGATCCTGTAGCCAGGATAAGTATTGATGAACTTGCTTTTTCATGGTTCGATTATATTCTGAAAGACGGCAAAAAACCGGAACTTCTAAAAGATAAAGTCAATTTCCAGATTATGAGCAGTAATACATGGAAACATGTTCCCAGTCTTGATAAAATGCACTCTTCTACGCTTAAATTTTATCTTCAGGATCATAAAGACGGATCTTCGGTTTTTGAAAAACCCCAAACCGAGCAATTTACCCAACAGACCATTGACTTTAAAGACAGAAATCCAAAGTATCTTTATCATAAAGTAAGCAAACAGGATAGTGTATATGTAACCAATTCTGTTCATTTTGAAAGTGAAGTTCTGGACAGGGATATTATACTAAGTGGAAATTTATCCGGAGTATTCAACGTTTCCATTAATAAGAAAGATTTTGACCCTAGTACTGCATTGTATCAGGTACAACCGGATGGCAAGACGTTTTTACTCTCTACACATCTTACAAGAGCCAGCTTTGCAAAAGACAATTCCAAACGCCAACTTCTTAAGCCTGGCAAAAAGGAGCAGATCCCGATCAAAAATTCATTGTTTATGAGCAAAAAAATAGAAAAGGGAAGCAAACTGGTATTAGTGGTAGGAGTTAATAAAAGTAAAAACTGGCAGGTCAATTATGGATCCGGTAAAGATGTAAGTGATGAAACAATAAAGGATTCCGGGGAACCTCTGGAGATAAAATGGTATAACGACAGCTATGTGGAAATCCCTGTTTATAATGATTAAAGCCTTTTGTTTGAGCATTTTTCCCCAAATGTTCTTAACAACTGTTAACATCAAAATAAAAAATCATTACATTTGCTTTTTTTCAAATCAAATATAGTTATTGAATGAGTCAACTTTTTAGAAGAAAAATCTATTCAGATACAGATACTTCAACGGGACTTTTAAGGGTCTTAGGTGTATGGGACATTGTATTTTTTGGTATAGCGGCCATTATTGGAGCTGGAAGTTTCAGTAGTTTAGGAGAAGCCGTTTTCAGAGGTGGTCCCGGTGTAATCCTGCTATATTTGATTTGCGGCTTTGCCTGTGGATTTACGGCTTTATGCTATGCTGAATTTGCCAGCAGAATTCCTACGGCAGGATCTGCCTACACCTATGCCTATGCCAGCTTTGGAGAGCTGATTGCCTGGGTAATTGGCTGGGCCCTGATCATGGAATATTCTTTCGGAAATATTTACGTAGCCTTTTCCTGGTCAGATTATTTTACGAGCTTCTTAGGACGTCTCGGAATGCATATCCCTGATTATCTGACCTGCAGTTATACGGAAGCCAGAAAAGCCGTTCAATATGGTTCAGAAAACAAAGAACTTTTAAGTGCATGGAATACTGCCCCATTGATTGGAAGCTTAAAGTTCATTGTAGATATTCCGGCATTGGTCATCAATGGTTTGATTACATGGCTTTGTTATGTAGGAGTAAAGGAAAGCAAGAACTTCAACAACTCTCTGGTTATCTTAAAACTGGCAGTGATCATACTGGTAATTCTTGTAGGCTGTGCTTATGTCAACACTGAAAACTGGACCCCAATAAGCCCTACAACCGGAACACCATCCTTCATGCCTAATGGTTTTGCAGGAGTAATGAGTGCCGTATCCGGTGTATTCTTCGCTTATATCGGATTTGATGCTTTGAGTGTACTTTCTGAAGAGACCAAAGATCCACAAAAAACCTTACCAAAAGGAATGATCATCTCTCTTGTACTGTGTACGGTGATCTATATTGCATTGACGCTTGTATTAACAGGAATGGTAGATTACAAGAAATTCGATGGTGTGGGAGACCCGCTTTCATTCATATTTGAAAAAACAAATGCTAATGTAGCCTGGATGGAACTTATTGTTTCGTTTGTAGCGATTGTTGCCATTACCACTGTATTATTGGTATTCCAGATGGGACAGCCAAGAATCTGGTACGCAATGAGCCGTGACGGATTGATGCCTCAAAGATTTCAAAAAGTACATCCTAAGTATAAAACACCATCTTACGCAACAGTCGTTACCGGGGTTGTAGTAGGAATTCCTATTCTATTTACAGATAAAACATTCATCCTTGATTTTACAAGTATCGGAACTATTTTTGCATTTGTATTGGTGTGTGCCGGGGTACTTCTTCTTCCTGCTAAAGAAAAAATAAAAGGCAGATTTCACCTTCCTTATGTGAATGGTAAAATCATCTTCCCTGTTATTTTTATCGGCGGTTTGCTGGCTTTCTACAAATGGCAGCCGGAGTTTTTTGACAACCTGATGAACTGGTCAGATCCTAATGAAGGAGAATTCAGAGCTTCTATTTTCTTCTTTATCATCATCAACCTGATCTTATGTATTGTGACTTTTGTAAAGAATTTATCATTAATTCCATTGATTGGATTAAGTTCATGTCTGTACCTTCTTACAGGAATGAGCCATGAGAACTGGTTCTGGTTCGGGATGTGGTTCCTGATTGGTATGGTGATTTACTTCTGCTACGGATACAAAAACAGTAAACTGGGAAAAGAATTAAAGAATAGCTAAATAAACAAGCATAATTGTAAAAAGGCAAAATGGCAAAGAGGTTAAACCTGATGGAGAAACTGATTTGCGATTTTGCCTTTTTCTTTTTTTATTCACTTTCAAAATCGGCAGAATTATTGCTTTAACTTCAATAGAATCAATAAACTAGATTGCCATGACTGAAAGAATTAAAACATATAGAGAGTTTTACCAGTTTTATCTTACTGAACATAGTAAAACAGGAACCCGTATTTTTCACTTTATCGGAACATTTCTCGTATTTTTCGTAATATGGTATGTCATAAGTTCCGGAAAAGAAAGGTTTCTATGGTATATTCCCATTGTAGGCTATGGCTTTGCGTGGTTCAGTCATGCTGTGATTGAGAGAAACAAACCTGCTACTTTCAAATATCCTTTATGGTCTTTAATTTCTGATTTCAGACTGTTTTTTGAACTGCTTATTGGTAAACAGAAATTCTTTACATCCAATAATCAGCCTCAGAATTAAGGGTAACCTTAAACTTTTCTCTTATTTTTTTGCTTAAAATTATTTAATGTTGGAAAACGCAAAGGCGCAAGAATTCATATTTTGCGTATATTTTAAGGCGCAAGAAAATCCCAGATTTTCAGCAAGTAATATTATCAATTTCCCAAAGATCACATTAGAAGTGAGAGGTTAAGAATATGCAGTATCCAATTTTATCAAAGATAAAATCCTTGCGTCTTACATACACTTGGTTTGTAAAAATCTTAGCGCCTTTGCGTGTTCAAAAAAACTTATACTTAGTATTCCAAATTCTATTTCTCTATTGAGATTGCTTCACCTTCGGTTCGCAATGACTATGCGTCGGTAGAATTCTGTTTATTCTGATAAAGTTTTTTCCCAATCAGATATCCCAATGAAGGCAGAATGAAAGATAATACTACCGGGAATATCAATGCCAGGCCTGAACCCTCAAGAATAACCGTTAGAGAAAAAAGATACCCGTTATACACAAGCAGTGCCAGTGTAAAGAAAAAACTGTCACTATTGCCATTGGAAAGGATATTAAAATGGCTTCCAAACTGATCAAATAAACCGGAACAGATGAATAAAAATACATTCACAAAAAATACCCACAGAACAGTTCTGTAGATCATTTTCTGCTTTGCATTCAGGTATCCTGCAAAGATCAGAAAAAGGGACAGGATTCCGGAAACGGTATAATCCAGGCTGGACATTGCTACCTCACTTCCGGTTCTTCCAAAGAAATATAAAGCATATAGCAGAATATTCAGGAGATAGATTATTGTTACATAATTCATACGTCAAAAAGTTTAGGGTTTACCATTAATATTTTTTTTCAAGTATGTCGTAGTGAACCGTATTTACTATTTTTTCAGCAAGAGCGTCTCCATTCACACTTGTCCGTTTAGGAATATAACTTGAAAAAGTTATTGTATGATCTTTATTCAATGTTACTTCCACCTCTTCAAGAATATTTTGGTCATCTACATAAAACTGAATTCTGTTTTCTACAATCCTCCAAAAAGAAAGTCTGGGTTCTGAGGGACTGCAGTCACCTGTTTTTCCTTCCACATAGTTATAAATGGCAAAGCCATCTTCCCGGATCGCATAATTCCTCATCAAACGGCAGTTATCAAATTGTTTTACTACCTTCTTGTTATCTTCATAAAATCCGGATTCCTTCAGTTTCCAGAATCCTGTAACATTTTCTTTGGTTAATTTTTGCGCCTTCACCAATGGAGAAACCGCCATAAAAAACGCAAGAACAAATATCTTGTGCATGGGTTAATCTTATAATTGTATGATTTTAAACGAATATATCCTTAGAATAAAAAGTTTCAGCGGGCGGCTTCGCCGCCCGCTGAAACTTTAAACTTAAAACTTTGAACCTTAAATTTTAAACTTTGAATTTAAAGTTTTATTTAAATTTCTTCTTAAAACTGAATTTCAGCATATTCATCAGTCCTGGTTCAATAATGTCTATTCCCAGTCCGAAATTACTATCTGCAACAGTATGATGGTCAGTTCTGAACTGTTCAAACTCATTTTGCGGAATCTCAAGATTGACCAGAGGGTGGTATTCTATAGATACACTTGCCCCGTTTTTATGTACTTTTTTACGGCTTTTATAGTCAAAATATGGATTTGCAATGGTACTTTCCTGAATGGTATATTTTTCTTCCATATCAATTTTCTGATCTGTATGGAGATTGATTTCATATTTCTCACTGTCGAAATTATGCCAGAATGGTAAATCTTTGTGCATAAAGTCTCTTGCGCCTGCCTTCACTACATTTCGGTCAAAGTACATCAGAAAACGGTTTTTCTGAGGATCTACAAAATACGGATTCTCAACAACAGCTGTATATTGAATCTTGACTTCATTCAGCCTTTTATCATCACTTACCACATCAATTGCAGCATCTTTGAATACATTTCTGACATCAGTACCATTTCTGTCTCCTGAATAATTAAGCGCATAGAAAAGGAAACTGTTCCAGGTGTCTATAATTTCTCTTTTATTGGTACTTTTAAAATACCTTCTCATTGCATTGGCTCTGCTTCCTTTGTAAGTAGTTGACAACGTAAGATTTCCGGTATTCCCTTGTGCATTCAGATCTACTTTTTCATCAATACAGAAATAAGGGAATTTATAAGATTTCCTTACCTGCAGTTCCTGATCTTTTTTCACTTCCAGATAATGCATAAAATACATAAATCCTCTGTTTTCAATCAGCCCGAATTCATCACGGATAGTAGCATCAATAAAATACTCTTCGCCTTTATAGTTCACTTTTACGACAACATGGTTAAAGTTTAGCAATGATGGCAGATAATATTTAATATAATAATCGGTATTAAAATTCACCAGTACAACGGATGCATCTACTCCTATATAATCAAGGATTACTTTTAACAGAACGGATTTTGCTTTACAGTCACCCTGTTTATTTTCATAGGTTACTGACGGCTCCTGCGGCTTATGCCCATTCATTTCATCAGCATTGAAAATATAATAGATGTGGTTCTGAACATATTCTATCGCAAACTGCAGTTTTTCATCCTGATCAGCTATAGCGTCCAGTTTTTCAACCAGATTCGGAGCAAAATCCTCTAAAGAAGAAGCATTAAAAATCTCCTCATAGATGGGTACAATATAGTTGGAAAGATCTTTCCAGTTACTGTCTGTAGCAAAATCTATAAAAGGAAAAATTTCACGTCCTGAGTCTACAGGATTGATATAATTCTCTTCTTCAATCACAAACCGTTCTCCTTTTTTCAGATGATTGGTCTCCGGCTCAAGAACATGGCCCTGTTCGTCTCTGAAAAATGTTTTTTTGTAGGCAATAGTCTGCTCACGTTCGTTGATAAAAGTGAATTTAAAACTGCCGTAAGCCCAGTAATTATCAGGACTTACCCAAACATATTTTGAGAATTCCTTTCTTAGAAAATCACGGTCTGTGAATTCTTTAATTCTTGAATCTTCCAGAATCAGTACATCATACAGCCTGAGATCTTTGATGGTAATATTGATCTTTTTATTGCTGCTCAAAACTCCTCCACTACTTTGATTCTCACTGTCAAGAACCTTAATTTTCGTATCCGGAATCTTATCAATCAAAACGCCATCTCTCAACACACTGATTCTGTGAATCTGATACACTTCATTCTCTTCCACAATGACATCAGAAACCGAGGCTCTTTCCAGGTTTCCAGGTTCGTTCAGGGTATATGCCATACAGACATATTCACTGTTTTCTTTATTGCTTGTATAGTATTTTTTGTCTAAAAAATAGCAGTAATCACGACCTTCATCAATTTGTCTCTTGGCAAATTCGGAGTCTTTGATTCGGTTTTTTATTTCCTCATCCCCGATATTTCCTGCCCACATTTCAGGTTTTTGAATCCTGTAATTTTCAACTTGCATTTGATTTTCCATATTTATTATAAGAATTATGTTTTGTGGTTAGTGTTTAAGAAATTCAAATTAAACGATTAAAAAAATAAAAAGCAATAGCAGAAGTACTACAATTTCGGCATAGTAATTGCGAGGTATGGGGAAAAAATCAAGTTTATGAAAAGTATAGCAACAATTCTAAAGGGGACTGTACCCGCATTAGCATTATTTGCAATGACGCAATGTACAACCACAGCCAATGCATCCGCAGGTGATGAAAAAACATTCATCGTAGGACCACAGACGGCAGACTGTACAGGCGTAGCTCCTATGAAATGTCTGCAGGTAAAAGAAAACACTTCCGCAAACTGGACCAATTTCTACAGCAATATCGAAGGATTTACTTATGAACCGGGATATGAATATGTTTTAAAAGTAAAAACAGAAAAAATTGCCAATCCGCCAGCTGATGGATCTTCTATAAAATACACATTGGTAAAACAGGTTTCTAAAACAAAAAAGAAAGAACTGGCAGCTAATGAAAAAACAATTATCGTAGGGCCACAAACCGTAGACTGTTCTGCAGGAGCAGGTCGTATGAAATGCATGCAGGTAAAAGAAAATGCTTCTGAAAACTGGACTAATTTCTACAGCAGTATTGAAGGATTTACTTATGAACCGGGTTACGAATATGTTTTAAAAGTAAAAACAGAAAAAATCGAAAACCCTCCGGCAGACGCCTCTTCAATCAAATATACATTGGTAGAACAAGTTTCTAAAACGAAGAAATAATTAATAAAAAAAGTTCCTGAAATTTTCAGGAACTTTTTTTATGTTGGAAGCTGGAAGAATGAAGTCAGAAGTTACTTTTGGTCAATCCGGAAAAGTTAACAATTATATATTCATTTTCCTTTCTATCTTAAAATCCGGTTTCTTTCTGAGGTGGATCAGGATATTTTCCTTTGGTAGTCTCTCCTACTGTATTGGCGGTTGTCATGGCTACAACCAGATCATTCAGCATTCCGCTGGCTGCAGTAGGCGAATTGGGAAGAAGTACAAGACTACTTCTGTTGCTTGCTCCCACCGAGTGCAGCGTATCATAGTGCTGTGTTACCACGATAAGCGCTGATGCTTCATGAGAATTGATGTCTACATTATTCAGCATTCTTACAGACTCTTCAAGTCCTTTTGCAATTTCTCTTCTTTGGTCTGCAATCCCTTGTCCCTGAAGTTTTTTAGATTCTGCTTTTGCAACGGCTACAATTCGGATTCTCTGTGCTTCTGATTCATATTCTGCAGCTGTTTTTTCTCTTTCTGCCGCATTAATTCTGTTCATAGCGTGTTTTACCTGCTCATCAGGATCAATATCTGTTACCAACGCTTTGATAATATCATACCCGTAGCTGTTCATCGCTTCCTGAAGTTCACTTTTCACCGCAATTGCCACATCGTCTTTTCTTACAAAAACATCGTCCAGTTTCAGTTTCGGAACCTCAGCACGCACTACATCGAATACAAACGAAGTAATTTGATTTTCCGGATTTTCCAAACGATAATAAGCATCTCCTACCTGGCTTCGGATCACCTGGTACTGAACAGAAATTTTCATTTTGATGAAAACGTTATCCAATGTTTTCGTATCAATCATTACGTCCAGCTGCTGAATTCTCAAATTCAGTCTTTTCGCAATCTGATCTATGATGGGCAGTTTAAGATGAAGCCCTGAATGTTTTACACCCCGAAATTTTCCGAAACGTTCAATAATAGCTGCAGTTTCCTGTTTAACAACAAAAAACGAAGCAAATAAAATGATAAGCCCGAAGAAAATAACGGGCGCTAAATATATACCCATAGTTTTAAGTTTTTCTAATGTGTCGCAATAAATCCTGTTTTGTTAAAAACAATTTTTACTGGTGTTTGCTTAAATATATGAAAAATAAATTTAAGACTTAGGGGATCATCTTCAGGAAATCAAACATCGGAAGTATCGCATTATTTAAATTAAAATTATTCTGAAAAAGACTTACTTTTGAATATTCATTCCCCATCATGGTTAATTCTAAAGAAATATTAAAAGATCACATTTCAAAATTTACGACGCTCACAGACGAGCAGCTGGATTATGTTTTTGGACATTTTAATCTGATTACTTTAAAGAAAGGACAAAGCCTGATCCTGGAGGGTGACTTTGTAAACCATGAATATTTTGTGCTTGAAGGCTGTTTAAAAGCTTTTTATCTTAATGACAGCATGAAAATGTTTATTCTCCAGTTTGCTATGCCGACCTGGTGGGTTACCGATTTTGATGCTCTTTATAACAAAACAAGAGCTACTATCAATGTAGATTGTATCACCAACGCAACAATACTCTCTATTTCCAATGAAGACAGAGAAAAAATCTGCAATGAAATTCACGAGGTTGAACATTTTTTCCGATGGAGAACCAATAAAGGATATGTTGCTGCACAGAAACGCCTGCTTTCTTTTATGAATAACGATGCCAAATTCCGGTATCAGGAGCTTTTATCCATGTATCCTCAATTGTATAATCTGGTTCCAAAACACCTGATTGCTTCTTATCTTGGGGTAACGAGAGAAACTCTGAGCAGACTTCATCAATAATTATCATCTTTAAATGGTTGATCTCCGCCTCTATTTTGTGAGGTACATCACGTAACTTTTTCTTTTGATCGACTGAACTTTGTGTCAATATTTAAACCCAATAAAAAATGGACACAAAAAATTTTAAAGTCAATGCCGGAAACAGTACCATCAACTGGATCGGCAGAAAAGTAACCGGAGCTCACAACGGTACAATCAATGTAAAAGAAGGAAACTTTACATTAGGAGAGGAAAAATTTTTATCAGGAAAATTCACAATAGATACCCGAAGCATCAAAATCCTTGATATCGAGGATGCTGAAACCAATACTCAATTTGCCAATCACCTGGCTTCTGATGATTTTTTTAATTCTGAAATGTTTCCTGAAGCCTATTTCGAAATCACTCACGCTGAACCTGGTGATGAAAACCTTTATTATGTAAAAGGAGATCTTACCATAAAAGGGATTAACCATCCTATCGAGACCAGCCTGCATATTGTAACAACAAACGATACCGCTGTTGTAAAAAACAAAATCATAGTCGACAGAACGAAATTCAATATCAAATTCAGATCCTCCAATTTCTTCACCAATCTTGGAGACACTTTGATCTACAACAATTTTGATTTAAACATTCATCTTGTTGCGGAAGCTTATTAATTCTATTCACCTTAAAAAATTACCATTATGCCATTTATAAAAGTAGAGGTGCTTCGCGAAGATCTTACCCGCGAAACCAAACAACAATTAATCAGAAAAATCAGTGAAGCAGTCACTTCGGTTTTGAATAAGGATCCTCATTTAACCCATATCGTGATTAACGAAATTGAAGATGATAACTGGGGATATGCCGGAGAACAGGTTTCAGTGTTAAAAGAACAAGGATTTTCAACAGTTAAAAAATAAGCATAAAAATGAAAAAGCAAACCATAATTATAACAGGAGCCTCTTCAGGAATAGGATTAGAAACAGCACGTTATTTTCTGGACAGAGGCGACAATGTAATCATCAATTCGCAAACAGCATCCAAATTAGAGGAAGTCTATCATGAACTGGGAGCCGGAGACCATCTGGCCATGGTGGCCGGAAATGTTTCAGAAAAGTCAACGGGAGAAGCATTGGTGCAGACAGCCCTTGAAAGGTTTGGTTCCATTGACGTTCTTATCAATAATGCCGGAATTTATGAGAACAAACCCTTTCTGGAAGTCACTGAAGATTATCTAGATCGATTTTTAACAACCAATTTAAAGGGAACGTTCTTCACAACACAGGCTGTCATTCCTCAGATGATCAGGCAAAAAGACGGAGTGGTTATCAATGTAGGAACGCCATTGGTATATCATGCGATTGCAGAATCTCCTTCTACAGCACCTATTTCAAGCAAAGGAGCGATTCATGCTCTTACTTTACAGCTGGCGGCAGAGTTTGGAAAAGATAATATCAGAGTTAATACGGTTGCTCCGGGATTGATAAGAACTCCGATGCATGGTGCGGATCTTGACAATAATGCAGGAATACATCTGATTAACCGCATTGGTGAGCCTGAAGAAGTCGCTCAGATGATTCATGCTATCGCCAAAAACAAATTAATTTCCGGTGCCATCATCAATGTTGATGGAGGAATGGGAGCCGGACATCATTTATCATGAAACTATCATTAATTATAGCATGGCTGTTCAGCTTTCCGTTGAGCGGCCATGCACAAAATGTAAAGGATATGAAAACCTACCTAACCCCAGAAACCGAAATAAGAAATGTCATAGAGAATTATTATTTCAAAGGAATTTATGAAGGGAATACTGAACTTCTTAAAAAAGCATTCTATAAAGGCGCTTTGCTTTTCGGAGATGTTGATGGAGTTCCCTATTTCAAAACAGCAGAACAATATATTGAAGGAGTCGGAAACCGTGTAAGCCCACAGAAATCCGGAAAAGATTTTAAAGCAATAATTCTTTCTATTGAGGTCATTAATTCGATTGCTGTTGCAAAATTACAGGTCAGAATGTATGATTTTAATTATTATAATTTCATAACTTTCAATCATATAGACGGAAAATGGTTCATCATTAACAAGACATTAACCAACGTACACCTTTAATTCAAATTTTTAAAGAGTAAAGTCATGTGGAATAAAAATAGAATTACGGAATTATTGGGTATTGAATATCCTATTCTGCAAGGTCCTTTCGGAGGAGGTCTTTCTACCGTTGCGTTGACAACAACAGTGAGTAATCTTGGCGGATTGGGAGGGTTTGGAGCTTACACATTGTCACCACAGGAAATCTATGACATTCACAAAGCCATACAATCCAAAACAGATCAACCTTACAACCTTAATCTCTGGGTAAATGATCACGATATTATTGACGAAGAACACACGAAAGAGCAATATCAAAAGACCGTTGAAACCTTCAAACCGTATTTTGATTTTTTAAATATCGATATTCCTGAAGCACTACCCTCTTTTGAATCAAGGTTTCAGAATCAGTTGGAGGTTGTTCTTGATATTAAGCCCAAGGTGTTCAGCTTTATGTTTGGTTTACTGGATGAAAATATCATTGAGGAACTTCATCGTCAGGGAACAGTGGTATTGGGAAATGCAACAACGCTGGATGAAGCGATTGCCCTGGAAAAAACGGGTGTGGATGCTATTGTGGCTTCCGGTTTCGAAAGTGGTGGCCACAGACCTTCGTTTCTGGATCAGGCTGAACTTTCTACAACGGGAACTTTCGCTTTGATTCAATTAATTAAGGATAAAGTAAAAATTCCTGTAGTGGCTGCCGGAGGAATTGCCAACGGCCGTGGCATTGCGGGAGCTTTTAAACTGGGAGCTGATGCTGTACAGATTGGAACCGCTTTTCTGGCAACTGAAGAATCCGGGGCTTTGCCAATCCATAAAGAATTTCTATTTTCTGATGCTGCTAAATCCACCACGCTTTCCAGAGCTTATACCGGAAGATTGGGACGTGGAATTACTACAAAAATCACAAGAGATGTATTGGCTGCAACAGACAAAACACTGCCCTTTCCTTTGCAGACTCATTTCATGGGAGCATTGAGAAAAGCAGCTTTGGAACAGCAAAAGAACGATCTGGTATTTTTCTGGTCGGGTCAGATTGCGCCGCTTTTAAAACATAAAAAAGCCTCCACTTTAATGCTGTCATTAATCGAAGAGGCTTCTGAATTATTACAATAAATAGAATTTACACCGTCATTCCGATGTCTATTCCTTTAATTTTTCGATACAAATCGGTCGCATAGTTATCCGTCATCCCTGAAACGAAATCAATCACACCCAGCACTTTCTGGTAATCGGTTCCGTCATTGTAAATAAATTGCTTTGGAATGAGTTTCAAAGCTTTTTCATCATAAGATTTTCTGTGGTCTTTAGTTTTCAGAATGGAAGGAATAAAATGGTCCAGCAATTCATACATTACATTATAACCGGCATTTTCAATTTCAACAACCGCTTTGTGATTGTAGATTTTTTCTACTGAGAAACTTTCAATATCCTGTAAAGCTTTATTTTCTTTTTTGTAGATATCGAGTAAACCATTTCCTAAGTTTCCTTCAAGAATCGTCTCAAAGTTATGCTTATACATCTCAATCGACTTATTGATCAAAGCATTGATTACTTTTGCTCTCAAATAGGAAATCTGTTCGTTCTCATTGGAGATAGAGCTTAACTTGGTCTCAATTCTCTGAACATCATCTGTTTCAGATTTTACCAGTTCGAAAAATAAGTTTTTACAGTCTGCAGTTGAAACAATTCCCAGTCTGTGAGCATCTTCCATATCGATGATGTTGTAGCAGATATCATCAGCCGCTTCTACCAGCCAAACAAAAGGATGTCTCTTGAAAATATGCGGTTCTTCGCTTTCAGAAATAAGCTGAGTTCCTTTTGCAATTTCGAGGAATATATCTTTTTCATTCTGGAAAAAACCGAATTTCTTCCTGTGAATGATTCCTTTTTTCTTTGCTACAGCTTCGCACGGATATTTTGCGATACTTGCCAGTGTTGAGAACGTAAGCTGAATACCTCCGGCATCTTTTCCTTGCTGTTGCTGCGCCAACACTCTGATTGCATTGGCATTTCCTTCAAAATTAACCAGATCTGCCCACTCTTTTTCATTGAACTTTGATTTCAGGTCTTTTTCGTTCCTTTCAAAATAGCTTGCAATGGCATCTTCTCCGGAATGTCCGAATGCCGGATTTCCCACATCATGACACAAACATGCGGCTGCAATTACATTTCCTAAGTTATAGAGATAAAAATTCTTTGAATCTTCAGTCAGTTCATTTTTAAAATCATCCGCAATAAATTCACCAATAATACTTCCTAGACTTCTTCCTACAGACGATACTTCTAAAGAATGCGTCAGTCTGTTGTGTACAAAAACACTTCCGGGAAGAGGAAAAACCTGAGTTTTATTCTGCAGTCTTCTGAAGGCAGAAGAGAAGATAATTCTGTCAAAATCCCTTTGAAAATCAGTTCGTGAAGCCTTGGTCTGTGGATTGTTTCCTGTACGTTGATTGGTGAAAATCTGGTTTAAATTCATCATTTTTCAAAATTACTCCAAATTTTAATTGTACGGAATAGTATTTAGATTTTTATTAGAGAGATCTGTCATTCAAAAAATCTATGATAATAAACGTTTTTTCGGAATCAGAAAGCTTGAAGAAATATTCTACATTTGATACGACTAATAAAACTGAAGAATATATCATTTTTCTTCATCCAATTTTAAATTCTTTTTTACAATGACGGACAATACATGGCTCAACAGATGGGACGAAAGGTACAGCAGCGAAGAGTTTGCGTATGGAACAGAACCCAATAATTACCTGAGAGAACAGCTCACCAGATTAACTCCTGGCAAAATACTCTTCCCTGCAGAAGGTGAAGGCAGGAATGCTGTTTTTGCAGCAACACAGGGATGGCAGGTTTCAGCTTTTGATATCAGTGCAAACGGCAGGAATAAAGCGTTACAGCTGGCTGAACAACAAAAAACCAGAATTGATTATCAGGTGGGAGAGCTTTCCACTTTGAATTATCAAAAAGAACAGTTTGATGCTATTGCCCTTATCTATGCTCACTTTCCGGGAAATATAAAATCTTCCATCCATCACATGCTGAATCAGTATCTGCGAAAAGGCGGTTTTATTATTTTTGAAGCTTTCAGTAAAAGCCATCTTGAATATATTGCAAAGAATGAAAAGGTAGGCGGGCCAAAGGATATTGAATCCTTATTTTCTATTGAAGAGATCAAAGCTGATTTTCCGGATTATGATATTATTGAATTAGCAGAAACAGAAATCGAGCTCAACGAGGGATTGTTTCATAATGGGACTGGCTCTGTGATTCGTTTTGTAGGGCAAAAACTGGTCTAAGGATATTTTAAACAGGCTGGTTTTGGGATAAAGCTCAGATTTTATTGGGTTATGGAATATTATTTGAATCTTTATCTCAAAACAAACGTATGCCTGAAGGTCCATCCATCATATTAATGAAAGAAAACCTGCAGCCATTTGCAGGTCAGCAAGTGACAGAAGTTTCAGGAAATGCCAAATTCGAGAAAGAAATTTTCATTGGCCAATCCCTTCTGGAAATCCGAACTTTTGGAAAACAAACTTATCTCGTTTTTGAAAAAGCAGCCATCCGGATTCATTTATTAATGTTTGGTTCTTACAGCATTGATGAACAAACCAAACCGGATAAAAGCTTGCGTTTAGCATTGTTTTTCTCTACGGGAAGCATCTATTTTTACACCTGTTCTGTAAAGTCTGTAGACCTTGAATTTCTCTCCACAATTGATTGGGAAGCCGATGTAATGAGCGATCAGTGGAGTCCTAAGAAAGCTGAAGAGAAATTAAAATCGAATCCAAAAATGATGGTTTGTGATGCACTGATGAATCAGGATATTTTCTCTGGTGTCGGCAACATCATTAAAAACGAAGTGCTTTTCAGAATTGGAGTACAACCGGAAAGTCTGTTGGGAAATCTACCTGCCAAAAAAAGGAAAGAACTTATAGCTGAAGCCAGGAATTACAGTTTTGATTTTCTGAAATGGAAAAGAGAATTTGTGTTGAAAAAACATTGGCTTGCTCATACTAAATCTGTATGTCCCATATGTGGACAGAAATTGATCAAAAAACAAACCGGTAAAGGAAAAAGAAGGAGTTTCTATTGTGAGAAGGATCAGAAGCTGTATTAGATCAATACTATTTTAAGTTTTGTAAGCCATTGAATGATTTATTTATCTGAACAGGCTAAAGCCCGTTTTCTATTGAATGGTTTTTTCCGCAGATTACGCAGATTTCCACAGATGATAATGTATATTTTTGATTGGTAACAGAAGGTTTCAAGGATTTTATTACTCATTTCTTATTATTCATTACTGATGAAAAGCTAGTCTGAGTTGAGAAGTCCTCCGGCAAATCTTGTAAAGAATTCAGCGCGGTAGACTTCTCCGAGAGGGATCTCGGAATCTTCGATGTATATATTATGATTATCAAATGAATCAATATAATTCATATTCACAACGTATGATTTGCTGACTCTGATGAACGTTTCCCCTGAGATTTTCTGATGAATGGTTTTTAAATTCATTGCGGTGATCAGCTTTTGCTGTCGGGTATGAATAACTACATAATCTTTAAGTCCTTCTATAAATTTAATGTCTGAAAAACTGATTTTATAGAACCTTCGCTCAGCTTTGATGAATAAAAAATCTGCGGTATTGGATTCTACCGTATTTTTCACGGTATCTTTAGACAAAAGTTCGGTATACAGTATGGCTTTATCAATGGCCTTTTCCAGCCTTTGGGGATCAATGGGCTTCAGGAGATAATCAACGGCTTCCAGTTCATAGCTCTTCAATGCATATTGGGAATAGGCTGTAGTAAAAATGATCAGGGATTTTTTTGGGAGCATTTCCGCAAACTCAAGACCTGTCACCATCGGCATTTCTATATCGAGGAAAATAAGATCTACATCATTATCTTTAAGAAATTCAAGGGCAGAAGGCGCATTGGAAAATTCACCAAGGATATCAATACTGGAAATTTCAGCAATCAGCGATCTCATTTCGGATCTTGCCAGCGGTTCATCATCAATTATAATACAGTTCATCACACGGGAATTTTTAAATTTACAATATATTCTTTATCTCCGGACTCTATCTGCAGGTCAAAAGTATCACTATAGAGAAGTTCCAGCCTTCTGGTAATATTGGCAAGGCCAAGCCCACTGTTTTTCTTATCCGAAACAGCATAGCCCGAACTTCTTGAGTTTACACATCTGAAATAAAGCTGCTTATTCTCAATATTGATTTCTATTTTCACATACGATTCTCCCCCACTGATATCCACACTGTGTTTCACCGCATTTTCTACGAATGTGGTAAATAAATTAGGGGGAATAAAAGTACTGTTGAGAACTCTTTTGTCCACCTCTGCATGAATATCAAATAAGAAATTGTCACGCCTGATTTTTTCAAGGTTTAAAAAGTTAGACAGAAAATCAATCTCTGAGGTCAGTAACGTTTTCTCTTCACTGTTTTCATAAAGCTGATACCGTAGAAATTCGGAAAGTTTGACAATCACTACCGAAGCTTTTGCGGGATCTGTTCTGATGAGTGCTTTTACATTATTCAGCATATTAAAAAGAAAATGAGGATTGATCTGGTTTCTCAGTTCATTCAACTCCATATTCAATGTAAGATTACTCAGTTCATTAATCCTTTTGTTGTCACTGATCCATTTCTGTAAAAGTTTTACTGTAGTGGTGGTCATGATAATCGGAATACACATCAGAACGCCTTCATAAATTCCTCCTTTCTCATTTTCTCTAAGAATATTTTTAATTCTGAATTCCTCGAAGAAAAGCTTAAAACCATATCCGATAAAGTTGAGTCCCAGTACTCCCATCAAAACAAGCAGGACAAGATAAGTGACATATTTTGTTTTAAAGAAAAACCGCGGAACCAATACATATATATTTATGTAAACCATGGTGATCAGGACGGTATACACAAAGAATAAAACATAATACTGATAGATCCCTGAGTACCAGTGCCAAAATCTCGCACTGTAGATCAACAGGAAAAAGAAGATCAGAAACAGCAGATGTCTTCGAAATCGGTACTTCCCTTCCACCAGAAAATCCATGACAAAGGTTTCTTCAAATTTCCAAGGGCTGTATTTCATGTGATAGGCTCGTTTTATGAGTAACAAAAATAGACAATAACGGAAATTATTACTACTTTATTATACAAAACCTGCATTTTATTATACCAATTTTGGGTTTCCCGGATTTTGTATAAAATACCTGCCATTTCGTATAAAAACACAATCACGCTGTACTTTTCTCTATTCCTTTGCATCGTAAAATGACACTTATGGAATTAACAGCTTTTCACGAACTGACTCAGGAAATATCACTAGAATGCTTTTTTATGACAGAATCTCAACAGGAAGAAAAAGTAATACAGCTTATTGATTTACATCATTTTGTAGAATGTTTTGACCCAAAAATGAATATTCTAAGCTACCTCCATCATCCTATTAATATTGTGGAACACCAGGGAGATAAAAAAGGAATTTTATTCTGTGACCTCAAGCATTCTGCCGTTCCTGACAGCAATGCTTCTGAAGAGTTTAGAAGAAGATACGGACTCTCAGAACTCTGGTTTGTTTTTGTGGAGGAAACATTTGTTACGGATACTTCCGGATATGCTGATGCGATTATTGAAAACAGTCTGGATATTTTCTATGACAGGATTTTTACATTCAATTTTTTCCAATCTATAATCCAACCCTTAAAATAAACTCACCATGAAAACATTGAGAAGAATGCTGGTTCCTTTTGCCATACTTCCTTTAAAAAACAGTATTTACGCCCAGAAAAAGGATAGTATTCCATTGAAAGTCCGTGCTTTTTTTGCGGATAAAATTCCACAATCCCGAAATTTCAACCTTGAATACACTTTGGTTACTCCCTCCTCTTTCTCTTCACAACTTCAGGGAAAAGATCTGCCGGATAACAAAGTGAAAAGCTTTCAACAGGTAAAAGCGGATGCCAATATTTATTTCATCAAAAACAGAAGCTGGCTTTTTAGCACTTCCCTGAGTTATCGTTTTACCTCGATAGGCAACGAAAATCCGGTAATCCCCGGAACTGAAGGGGAAGAAAACTTTCATTATCATTCGGAAGCGATTAATCTTAGTTATTTCTCAAGGTTATTCAAAAAAACGGCAATCTATTCCGCCAGTATTTCTACAGATGGAAGCGATCAGCATTTTGAACGTATCAGAGGATTGGTTACCGCTTCATTAATTTTAAAAGCAACTCCTAAAACAAAAATGTCTCTCGGACTGGCTGGTATTATTGATCCCAGCACTCAAATTCCCATTCTTCCTATTTTCACTTTAGAAAACAGATTTAATAACGGATGGGTACTGGATGTACTGCTCCCGAAAAAAGTATTGGTAAGAAAAAACATTTCTTCAAGCGGAAGGCTCTCTCTGGGAACAGAGATGGATAATACCTCTTTTTATACCTACCACAATAATAATACGTATGAATTCCGGCAGGCTGCCCTCAATTCAGGAGTTATTTACGAATACAATCTTGGAGGAAATTTTATAGGAACATTTAAAACCGGGCTTCGAGCGAATATTAATTCAAGAGCATTTAATAAGCAGGAGTCCTTTAATGATTATATATGGAAAGGAACTTATAAGCCTTCTTTCTATTTCAATGCCGGAATTTCATATAATCCTTTTGAAAGACGAAAAGTAAAATAATATCCAACTGCAATTGGATTTTACAAGTTCCGAACTTATTATAAATTTTCTCAACCAAAATATTAAAAAAAAATTAAAATTTCCCTCCTTCAAGATTTAACTATTCTCCTAAAATAGAATCAAAAGTTCAGCTAAGCATAAGCTGTTTCAAATATAGAAACCTTTCTCTTTCTTGAAAAATCTTATTACTGCTACACTTTGCTGATGAAAATAATTTCGGGATTTTATATAAGAATAGACTTTAAAAAATAGAAAATGGCAGTACCCAAACAAATATTTCAGACTTTTAAAACTAAAAAACTTCCTTTGATTACACGGTATCACATCTGGAATATGAAAAGGAAAAATCCGGAGTACAGCTATTTCTTTTATGATGACCATGACATAGAGCAATTTCTCACGGAAGAATTTCCTCCTGAATATATTGAAAGCTATCGAAAACTGAGAATTGGAGCTTCAAAAGCTGATTTCTTCAGATACGCTGTTTTATATAAAAAAGGCGGAATATACCTGGATATAGACAGCAGTATTATAAAACCGTTTAAAAAACTTATTCAGGAAGATGATGAAGCTGTGATCAGTGCAGAAAGACACGAAAATCTGTATGTTCAATGGGCTCTTATTTTCAATAAAAACCATCCTTTTCTAGAGAAAACATTAGAACTGATGATTGATAATATAAACCATCACCGCTATCCGCATGATATCCATGCCACTACTGGCCCTACTGTATTCAGTAAAGGAATCAGGAAATCATTAGAGGAAAATCCGGCAATTCCCTTTAGATTATTTCACGGCATTGAGTTCCGTGGATATTTAAGGTTTAAATATAAACTGGGAAAGTTCTTTTTATACAAATCAAGGTCCCAACATTGGAAACAGATGGAAAAGCGTCAGGAAATTATTTTTTAGTGAGTTCCCATTTTTGAAAATACATTAATAATAATTACTCCAACAACAATCAAAGCAATCCCAATAATGGCAGGCAGATCCGGAACCTGCTTGAATGCTATAATTCCGATCATCGTTATAAAGACAATACCTACTCCGGACCAGATGGCGTAGGTAATGCCTACCGGTATATGACGAAGAGTAAGACTCAGAAAGTAAAAAGCACAGGCATATCCTATGACTGTTACCACCGATGGCCATAGCTTCGAGAATTCCTCAGATTTTTTCAAAAAAGTGGTAGCAATGATCTCAAATATAATAGCCAAAGCAAGAAAAATATAACTGCGTCCCATAAATTCATTCTTTGTACAAAAGTAACAAAAGCACTCCGGTAATTCCAAAAAGGAATAATGGGAAAATTCTCTGCTGATCAAGAGACAGCAAATGCTTCTCTTTCTTTAACGCTTTGAAAACCCTCAGTTTTTTAACCAATAATCCTACAATTATACTTCTTTCAGGCACTTAATTCATCTTAAGTGCTTTATTTTTAGCTTCATTCAATATTTTAAAGATTTTGAAAAAGTATACCATTGTGCAAACTTATTTTTCCGATCTGGCATAAAAAAATTATTTCTCTATGTCATGAAGTGTGACAGCTGACAAAAATTCCGAAGGAAAAACTAGACTAAAAATAAATTTTCTTAACATGAAAATCCTTTTCGCGTGAAAAATTTACATTCAAAAAAAGTGGTTTACAACAATATTATGCTAAGCATTATTTATTATTTGTTTTATCAACTCCAATATAGAAGTCGATAAACGATTAACATTTTCACATAATTTTACAGATAGAATAATAAAAGTATTAATAAATTCTCAATAACACATTAATTTAATGTAAACAAAAATTCACTGATAAATGAACACTAATCCTCGTAATACACTGATATACATCATAACTATTTACTTTGGCACATGATTTGAAAGTAGTAATATTGCAATTGAAAGATTGATAAAAAAAAGTCAAATAATTAAAAATAATACAAAATGGTAACTTATATCGGTATCGTAACAGGTTTAGTAGTAATTACATCATATTTCATGACAGTAAGAAGAGAAAGAAACTAATCTTAAATAAAACAAGCCTATAGAAAATCTATACTAATTATATTGTTTTATGTTTTTAGTCTGAGAGATCGGATTGCTCTTTTACCATCGGGTAAAAGGGCCCAAAAACATAAACAGAAAGATCTTAGTTTCATAACAAATTTTAATATCCAAATGAGAAAAGCCGGGCGCAAGTCTGGCTTTTCTTTTTTTATTGAGTCTTTTCCCCACAGATCTCACAGATTGTTTTCTAATACCAGCATCCATTCATCATTCATTTTACGCTGGACCAGATACTTATTATGATTCAGGATTTCTTCCGGCATCTAATAAAGCTTTATCTTTGCTTATTCAATAATCCTTAAACGTCATTATGAATCTGTACAACCTCATTATTCAAGATAAAGAACAAGTTACCCTAAACCAAGTATTTCTAGGAAAAACCAACAGAGATGAGCTTGTACAGCTAATCAAGGAGCATACCTATATTAAAGAACTACAGGAATACGGCCTTCCGGTTAATAACAAGATTTTACTTCAGGGAAGTTCAGGGTGCGGGAAAACAATGACTGCAAAGGCTATCGCCAATGCCTTAGGGAAAAATATTATCATCCTGAATCTTAGCAATATTGTCTCATCACGAATCGGAGAAACTTCTCAGAATATCAAAATGATATTTGATAAAGCAGCAAGGGAAAGATCAGTACTTTTTTTGGATGAACTGGATCAGATCGGGAAAGCAAGAGGCAGTGATGATAAAGATGTAGGCGAAATGAGAAGGCTGGTTAATACCTTGATTCAATTGATTGATTATTACCCTGAGAATGCCCTTTTAATCTGTGCTACCAACCACCCTGAAATCATTGATACAGCACTGTTAAGACGTTTTCAACTGAAGATTAATTATGAAATGCCTTCTGCCGAAGTTTTGGATGTGTTCTACGATCAGTTGCTGGCACAGTTTCCTGAAGAAATGAGAAAAGTTGAAAGACGGTATTCTATTTCTTTTGCTGAAGCTAAAGATTATGCATTTACCGTGGTTAAAAGTGCTTTGATAAAAAAGTTGGAAGCAAAAATAGTTGAGAATTGAGATCACTAAATTAATTGCCAAAATTATACGGATCCGTTTTCCTGGAAACGATTTTTTTCTTTACTAAAAAAATATCAATTGAGCAAGTACTGAATTAAACCCATTTTGAATTTGAAAATTTATTAATTTTAAAACACTAGAATGAATACCAATGGACGATATTTTTTTACTCAATCAGCTAACCAAATCATTTTTTAATTTGTTTACTAATACTAATGGAAAAAAGCCGGACTTTGAAAGTATTCATGATATTTGTTTAAATGAAACAATAATAATCAAAAAGGATAAAGGCAACGAAGAAATTTATACCCTTGACAGTTTTATTACTCCAAGAAAAAGAATTTTAACAGACGGAACACTTACCGAATTTGAGGAATATGAAGTCAATGAGGAAACAAAAATAGTTAACAATATTGCTCAACGTTTTTCTAAATACCAAAAGCATGGATACCTTAATGGTAATTATTTTGAAGGAAATGGCACTAAATTTTTTCAGTATGTTAAGACTGCAAAAGGCTGGAAAATAAATTCAGTTATTTGGGAAGACGAAAATATTTAAACATCCATCATGAAAGAAGACATTCTCCATAATCTTACCATCATTAATAACCGGATAAAAACCGCCTGTGAACAATCCGGAAGAAACATTGATGAAGTTAAATTATTACTGGCTACCAAAACAGTTTCCGCAGAGCGTATCAAAATTGCTTTGGAAAACGGACAAACCTTAATTGCAGAAAACAAGGTACAGGAATTGAAGGAGAAATATGAAAATCTGAAAGATATCCCTCATGAAAATCACTTTATAGGACATCTTCAGACCAATAAAATCAAAGATATTCTAAAATATAATGTCACCTGTATTCAGTCTCTGGATCGTCTGGAACTGGCCGAAAAGCTACATCAGAGGCTTCTGGTGGAAAACAAAACGATGGATGTCTTTATTCAGGCAAATACTTCCAATGAAGAAAGCAAATTTGGAGTTGACCCTGCTGAAGCGATTGAGCTCACCAGAAAGATTTCTGAATTTTCTACTTTAAAAATAAAAGGCTTAATGACCATTGGTCTGTTCAGTGCAGAAACTGAAAAAGTAAGATCATGCTTTAAAATCCTGAAAAAACTCCAACAGGACATTATCCTTGAAAATATTCCCGGTGTGGAAATGAAAGAACTTTCCATGGGAATGAGCGGAGATCTGGAAACAGCTATTGAGGAAGGAGCCACCATTGTACGGGTGGGAACCGCTGTTTTTGGAGCTAGGATTTATCCTGACAGCTATTATTGGGATGAGGGTAAAGCGAATAAAAAAGCATAAAATCACATGTTTCCATTTACTTATACTTTTGAAAGAGAAATCATCGGAGATAAAACATCTGATCAGGTTATTTATGCAGTACACGATCTATTAAAGGAAAAAAACATTCAAAATATTCTTTGTGGACCGGAGTTTATTTCTTTCAGTGAAGGTCTTTTCACAGAAAGATCCAATTGGCATTATTTATCTTTAATTGATAATGGGAAATTCACTTATCATGAAAACAACAAAACGCTTACTTACGAAGTAAAGTTATGGAAGTTAAACCTCTTTTCGCTTATTTTTTTCATTATTACCATGGCTAGTTTTAAAAATTTCTTCGGTAATCTGTTTCCTTTTTCAGCACTTTTGATCAATCATTTACTTTGCTATTTTGGAAACCGGGGATTGATAAAAAAAATTGTCCATAAGATTAACTATTTATCCTAATTCTTTACGTTAAATCATTTATTTCCAGCCAATCAATGTGTTCAAAACCCTTTAAACAAAGGCTTTTTTAGTCTACAAATCCGGTATACTTTTTGCTATAAATCTTTCATAACCAAATAAATGCATTTATGAATAAAAAATTACTATCGGTATGTCTGTTCATGACATTATTATTCTTTTTTTCATGTGAAAAAGAAAACACACAGATGAAAAGTGGAATTTCAATTGAAACCATTTCAATTATAACCTGCGTTACTATGGGCGTAGCCATTTTGCTTGCTTATAGCTTTAAAAGAAGGTAAAAAAACCGGAACTTAAACACTAAGACACCTCTCAATTTTTGGGAGGTGATTTTTGTTTTAAAATAGTAATTAAATAACTGACATACGCTCCGCAAAGTCTCCTGACTTTGAGGTATAAAAAAAGTTCTGTAAAAACATCTAATTTAAAGCTCCATTAATTATATTTGATAAAAACCAAATATGAAAGAAGGATATGTTATTAGAGATCAGGACAGACCACACTTTTTAACCTGTACTATTATTGAATGGATAGATATTTTTACCCGAAAAATATATCGAGATACCATTATAGAATGCTTTGAATTCTGTATCAAAAACAAAGGAATGATTCTGTATGGTTATGTCATTATGAGCAACCATATTCATTTTATTGTACAGTCAAGAGATGGAAAACTTTCAGATCTAATCAGAGATTTTAAAAAATTTACAGCGAAACAAATATTAGAAAAAATACAGACAGAATCGGAAAGCCGAAAAGATTGGATTCTGGAACGATTGGCTAAAGCTACTGAAACTCATTCAAGAAATAAAAATTTTCAGGTTTGGCAATATGGAAATCATTCTGAGGAAATTTTCAGTTTAAAGTTCCTCTGGGATAAATTAAACTATATACATCTGAACCCAATTCGTGCCGGAATCGTATCAAAAGCAAATCATTACATTTATTCCTCAGCAACTAATTATTCTAATGGTTCAGGAATAATCAATTCAATTGAAATCGCAGAAAATCCAGTGATTAAAGGAAATGGAAATTCTGAATTTTGGAAATATAACAATTATGATGATGAATAATGTACTCAAAGTCAGGAGACTTTGCGTAGCTGGCGATCAAATATCTAAGAAAATCCCTACTTTCATCATATTTTTTTATCTTTACTAATATATAATTTAAAGTTTTAAAAACCACAAATGGAACAAAAGATACATCAGGGAAGAAACGTAAAAAGATTCAGAGAAATGCTGGGCATCAAACAGGAAGCTTTAGCGCTGGATTTAGGTGATGATTGGAATCAGAAGAAAATTTCATTACTAGAACAGAAAGAAACCATTGAAGATCCTTTACTTCAAAAAATATCTGAGGTATTAAAAATTCCAGTGGAAGCATTTCAAAATTTTGATGAAGAACAGGCTATCAATATTATTGCAAGCAACTTCCATGATAACGCGACAGGTGTAATTGTCAATAATTACAATCCTATTGATAAAATCATCCAACTTCACGAAGAAAAAATTGCTCTTTACGAAAGAATGCTGAAAGAAAAGGATGATATGATGACCAGGCTGGAAGAACTGATTAAAAGTAAGTAAAAATCATTGAGATTGCTTCGCTACGCTCGCAATGACTATAAAAACAAAAATCCCTCTCATTACTGAAAGGGATTTTTTATAGTTAAAAAACTGAGATTACATATAAGCTTCAATCGGCTCACAAGTACATACTAAGTTTCTGTCTCCGTAAGCTTCATCTACTCTTGATACAGAAGCGAAGAATTTGTGGTCTCTTACCCACTCTAATGGATAAGCTGCCTTTTCTCTGCTGTATGGTTTATCCCAAGAATCAGAGATTACCAATTGTTCTGTGTGAGGAGCATTTTTCAATACGTTGTTTGCCGCATCTGCTTCACCGTTGGCGATTTCATCAATTTCTTTTTTGATAGAGATTAATGCTTCTGCAAAACGGTCAATTTCAGACTTGCTTTCAGATTCTGTAGGCTCAATCATCAAGGTACCAGCAACCGGGAAAGAAACGGTAGGAGCATGGAATCCATAATCCATCAATCTCTTCGCCACATCCGCTACTTCAATTCCTAAAGATTTGAACTGACGGAAATCTACGATACATTCGTGAGCTACTCTTCCGTTTTCGTTTGAATATAAGATTGGGAAATGCTCTGCTAAAATTTCTTTCAGGTAGTTGGCATTCATGATTGCATGACCAGTAGCCTTTTTAAGACCTTCAGTTCCTAACATTTTGATATAAGAATAAGAAATGTTAAGGATCAATCCTGAACCGTAAGGAGCAGCCGAAATACCTTCGATAGCTTCTTTAGAACCAATTCTGATATTTGCATTAGAAGGAAGGAAAGGTACTAAGTGTTTAGCAACACAGATTGGACCAACTCCAGGGCCTCCACCTCCGTGAGGAATGGCAAAAGTTTTATGAAGGTTAAGGTGGCAAACGTCAGCTCCGATGTTTCCAGGACTTGTAAATCCTACCTGAGCGTTCATGTTGGCACCATCCATATATACTTGTCCTCCGTGTTCGTGGATAAGGTTGGTAATTTCTTTAATGTTAGCATCAAAGAATCCATAAGTTGATGGATAAGTAATCATTACAGCAGATAAGTTTGCTGAATGAAGTTCTGTTTTAGCTTTAAGATCTTCGAAGTCGATTTCCCCGTTTTCAAGGTTTTTCACGACAACGATTTTCATTCCTGCCATAGCCGCAGAAGCCGGGTTTGTTCCGTGTGCAGACTGAGGGATTAATACTACATTTCTGTGGTGGTCTCCTCTTGAAATGTGATATTCTCTGATCACCATTAATCCTGCATATTCTCCCTGAGCTCCAGAGTTTGGCTGAAGAGAAGTTCCTGCAAAACCTGTAATTTCTGCTAAGTCTTTCTCCAGTTCACGGATCATTTCCTGGTAACCTTCAGCTTGGTTCACTGGTACAAATGGATGAACTGCACCCCAGTTTTCCCATGAAAGCGGTAACATTTGAGTCGCTGCATTCAGTTTCATGGTACATGATCCTAAAGAAATCATTGAATGAGTCAATGATAAATCTTTTCTCTCAAGACGCTTGATGTAACGCATCAATTCTGTTTCCGTATGGTATTTGTTGAATACTGATTCCGTAAGAATTTCGTCTTTTCTTAAGTTTTCTTCAGGAATGCTGTATCCTTCTTTTATTTCTAATTTGAAAGTCTGCTTGTCTTTAAACTGAGCAAAAGAAGCCATCAGATAGTTTAATTTCTCTAATGTAGTACTTTCGTTGATCGCAATACTTACTACTCCTTCTGTGAAATAATTAAGGTTTAATCTGTGATCAAGCATCAGTCTTACTAATCTTGCTTTCTCATCTTCAGCCATTTTCATTTTCACTGTATCGAAGATGGGCTCTTCTACTACCTGATATCCTAATGCCTTAAGACCGTTTTTCAAAGCGTTTGCCTTAAAGTGGATCTGATCTGCGATATAGTTTAATCCTTTCGGACCGTGATATACAGCATACATCCCTGCCATTACTGCCAAAAGAACCTGTGCTGTACAGATGTTTGAAGTCGCTTTTTCTCTTTTGATATGCTGCTCTCTTGTCTGTAACGCCATTCTTAAAGCACGTCTTCCGTACATATCCTGGGAAACCCCAATGATTCTTCCCGGAATATCTCTCTTGTAATCTTCTTTACAAGCAAAGAAAGCGGCGTGAGGACCTCCGTATCCTAATGGAATACCGAATCTCTGTGTAGTTCCTACTGCACAGTCTGCACCCATTTCTGCCGGAGACTTTAGTTTTACCAAAGCCATCGGATCACAAGCAACTGCTACCTGAAGGTCAAGTTTTTTATATCCAACGATATCTTCTGTATAGTCTAAAACGATTCCGTTTTTACCAGGATATTGTAATAAAACTCCATAATAAGAACCATCAAACTGATGTGTTTTATGATCTCCTACTACCACTTCGATTTCTAATCCTTCAGCTTTTGTTTTCAATACAGAAACTGTTTGAGGAAGAACAAGATCAGAAATGAAGAATTTATTAGCACCTGCTTTTTTCTGGTCTTTAGATCTGTTGTTGAAGAACATATGCATTGCTTCAGCAGCAGCAGTAGATTCATCCAATAAAGATGCATTAGCTAATGCAAAACCTGTAAGATCGCATACTACAGTCTGGAAATTAAGAAGAGCTTCAAGTCTTCCCTGTGCAATTTCTGCCTGATAAGGAGTATAGGCTGTATACCAGCTAGGATTTTCAAAAATATTTCTCTGGATTGCTGAAGGTAAAAGGGTGTTGTGGTATCCAAATCCGATATAACTTGTATAATCTGTATTTTTAGATGCCAATTCTTTTGAGTGGTTCAACATTTCGTATTCAGAAAGTGGTTCCGAGATCTCAAGATCTTTCTCTAAACGGATAGAAGAAGGGATGGTTTGAGAAATTAACTCTTCAATACTAGAAACGCCAAGTTTTTCCAACATCGCCTGTTTATCGGCTTCATTAAGGGAAATGTGACGGCTCACAAACTGTTCTGTATTCATTTTTATTTATTAGATTTTGTTTGTAAAAAGATTCGTAAAATTACAATTTTTTGGACGATTGTACAAGAGCATTTCCAGGGCGCTCATTCACAAAAATATTTGTGATTTTTATCACATTCTATTTTAAATAAACTTTTAACAGGGTTTACATAAATCCCAACAAGCACACTCCCTATTCTATGCATAATACACAATAATAACATCATTTTTCACACAATTAAACACTTTCCACTTTATTAAAAACAATGTGAATTTTTCAACAGTCTCTTTCTATTGATTAAGTCTACCTTCAAAATAATCCCTACAGCTTAATTGTATTCAAAGTATAAATTAGAGCATTATTTATGTGAATAAAAGAAGCTATCAGGTATAAAAAGTGAGACTCTGAATACCTTTGAAAACAGGTTCCTTCTGCTATACATCAGGTTTTAAGAATTTTATGAAAATTTATTAATTATATTTATTCTAAATTAATATATTTGCAACATGAATATGATTGTCCCATTTAAAGTTCCGCCATTGGCACCTTACTCATTCAATAACGAAGAGATGTTTTGTGAAAAGAAATCGTGTTGTAAAAAATTCAAGAAAGGGAAAAGATGTAAAAAATGCCCTGGAAGAAAGAAAATGGCATAAACTAGCTGAAGTTTCTGATCAGCATATAAACAGCAATTGCTAAGATAATAATTCCCCAAATCAGAATCATAATCTTAGGCTGACCCGATTTGTTCATTCTTGTTCTGGGTTGTGGCTTAAACATTTCTTCCACCGAGTTTTTGAATTTCTCAGAATCATTTTCAAAAACTTCCGTGATGGTAATTCCCTGAACAACCGTTTTGTGCAAAAGAGAATTCGTAGCATGAAGCAAAAGCTGGAATTTTCCATCTTTAAATTCTGTGATCTTAAAGATCCTCTCTCCATACGGCTTTTCTAATCCGAAAGGCAATACCTTTACCACATCAGCATTGCTCGTCTGCCAGTTGATGATAATCTCCTCCCCTTTTTTCGCATGAATTTTATTCGCTGTAAAAGTTTTGATGGCAGGCGGAATATTATACCTGAAACTTCTCTGATGGTTTTCTAAATTCTGATCATAGGAACGCCTTCTGACAGGATCACTCAATGTCTCATAAGCCTCCTGAATTTCACGGAACCGGTCTGCAAAAAAATCGTCATTGTCATTTTTATCGGGATGATATTTTAAAGACAGTTTTCGATACGCTTTTTTGACGTCTTCTTCCGAAGCATCCTGTGATATACCGAGAAAATAGTAGTAATCTTTCATTGAGAAATACAAAAATAAGGATTTATTTTTCTTTGTGTTTGATGTTTACGGTAAAATTTTGTTGAAAGTATAGATCAAAAAGTTATTGCGAACCGAAGGTGAAGCAATCTCAATACAGCTCGTAATCTATGGGTTGTAAAACGCAAGGGCGCCAAGTTTTTTTTCAGCTACCTGAATATTTTTTAAGACGCAAAGATTTTATCTCCGATAAAATTGTACCCCGATGTCATTGCGAACCGAAGATGAAGCAATCTCAATACAGCTCGTAATCTATTGGTTGAAAAACGTAAGGGCGCCAAGTTTTTTTTCAGCTACCTGAATATTTTTAAGACGCAAAGATTTTATCTCCGATAAAACTGTACTTCTCTAAAAGTTTACGGCTATTTCTACGGTGTACTTATCATTCTGAGTGAAGCAAGGCATCTCAATAAAAAATTCCGGCGCGGGAAGCAGAGCTTCCCGCGCCGGAATTAAACAATTTCAATTTAGTTCTTAGGATATTATGCTTCGCAGGTATTATACTTTTTGCAGCATCTTGAACTGAATTCTTTTTTAAATTTTCCTTTTAGTTCCTGATAGTCTTCGTCATTCATTTCTCTGATCTTATCTGCCAGTCCGAAAGGTGATTTTTCTTTGATTCCGTACTCATCAAAAATACCTTTGATAAATCTTTTTCTTTGTATTGCTTTTTTAGCGATCAAGGCTACGCCTACAACGGCTAATGCTCCAAGAGCTCCTTTTAATGCTGAATTTTTCATTTTTTCAAAATTTTAAATTTTACTACTTCTTATTTTTTATAGAGACGAATGAATTCTAATTTTACTTTACTACTTCTTTAAAAATTTCAAATTATTCGTTGTTTCTGTTGAAGAATCCACCTGAGCATTTATTTCTCCATACTTCTTTGAATTTCTCTCTTTCCTCAGGCGACCAGCTTTCCATTTTTTCTCTCATTTTTCTTTCCTTAAAATCTCTCATTCCTTTACCGAAATGGAAACCACCGAAAAGAATTTTGCTTAGGATCAGTATCCCCATTGCCTGCCAGAAATTAATGGTTTTCACTCCTAAAATCTCCGGGAGAAGGCAATTCCAAAGCAGCATTACAATCCATGTAACCGCGGCTAAAATTAATGGTGGACATAACAATAAAAAAATCCAGCCCTTTTTGTGTTTATGATTCATAATTTCTTTTTCTAACTTTTTAAATCTTCGTATAGCTTTCTCAGCCTGTTTCTCAAGTGCTTCACAGCATAGTTTTTTCTACTGATGATGGTTTTGATATTTTCTCCCTGTTCATCGGCAATCTCCTGGAGGGTTTTGTCGTTCAGTTCATTTTCTACGTAAACCAGCCTTTGTTTTTCAGGAAGTTCGTCAAGTGCTTCAAACAGTTTCTTCCAGATCTCATCCTGAAACATCTTCACTTCAGGGCCTGCGCTTTCATCCATCAAAAGAATATCCTTGATAGAAAAACTGCCGTCTTCATCTTCATATACGAAATCTTCAAGATTTTCTGTTTTCTTTTTACGGTAACGGTCTGTAATTTTATTCGCTGTTACCCTGTACAGCCACCCACCAACATTTACGATCTCCGAAATATTCGTAAGGCTACTGAACTGATACCACACTTCCTGCAGGATATCTTCCGCATCCTCCGTATTTTTCACTTTCGGACGAATATAAGACATCAGCTTCCCTCCGTAGCTCGAAACGGTCTGTGAGATGATACTTTCTTTATCCTTCTGTGGCATTGTTATTTTTTCGACAACCTCCATACTGATATGACGGCTATCCTTTTTGTTTTACTTTAATAAATTTAAAATATTTTTCTTACAATTCAACTTTTCTTTTATTCATCAGCCTTTTCTCTTCTCAATTATTCCCGGATTACTCATTACTCATTACTCATTACTCATTACTCATTGCTTATGTTTAAGGGAGCTTTTTCCCGCTATCCGCTCATACTCCTCACGCCCCACCATCCTACACTCTTCCCCTCCAACTCTCCCACTCATGCTCCGGGGTAACCGCTGCTATCGGGGCTAAGTTGATAATTGGTAATTGATAAATGATGAATGATAAAGCATATATAAAATGATTTTTGTGGGAGAGTCGCAAGGCGCAAAGTTTTTATCGTTATTATATTATATAGTTGTAAGACGCAAGAAAATCAAAGATTTTCAGCAAGTGAGATTTTTTTATTTTCTATTAAATAATTATTATCAGTATTTGCATAATTACTAAAAGGGATTATTGCCAAAACGGAGTCGGGATTCCTCGCTTCGCCCGCAATGACAAATGCGCCGTTAAAATATCCGTAAATCTTTAGAACTGTACAATTTTATCGGAGATAAAATCTTGGCGCCTTAAAGCATACCACTTGTAAAACATTGGCGCCTTTGCGCTTTTCCAACTCCATTTATTAGACTTATACATTATATTGAGATTGCTTCGCTTTGCTCGCAATGACTTTGTCATAAAAAAAACGGAAGACCTATGTCCTCCGTTCAAATATTATTTAATTAATAGTTTATTTATTAAAATTTTCTGCAAAGAATCCCAGCATCGACTTGTAAAGCTCAATTCTGTTCTGCTCTTTTCCAAATCCGTGTCCTTCATCATATTTTACCAGATAAGGAACTTCAAAACCTTTGGCACGCATTGCTTTTACAATTTGATCAGATTCATTGATATTCACCCTTGGATCGTTAGCTCCCTGTACCACAAATAAAGGTTTCTTGATCTTATCAATCTGAAAGACAGGCGAAACTTCTTTAGCAATTTTGGCCTCTTCAGGGTTGTCAAGATCATACCAGATTTGTTTTACCATTTCTTTGTATGGTTTCCAGTATTCCGGGAAAGAAGCAAAGAAGGTAAAAATATTGGATACTCCTACATAATCTACTCCACAGGTATACAGATCCGGAGTTTTGATTAATCCCATTAAGGTTGCATATCCACCATGGCTTCCTCCGTAAATGGCTACTTTATCTTTATCTACCCATCCTTGTTCAATGGCATATTTTACTCCATCTTCCACATCATCCATTGCTTTTCTTCCAATCTGTTTGTAACCAGCTTTCTGGAATGATTTCCCATAGCCTCCGGAAATCCTGAAGTTGACCTGAAGTGTAGCATAGCCTCTGCTGGCAAACAACTGTGTTTCCGGGTTGAATCCCCAACGGTCTCTGATTCCCTGAGGACCACCGTGAGGATTAACGATTAAAGGAACTTTTTTCCCTTCCAATGCGGCTTTAGGCAGTGTAATATATCCACGGATAGTCAATCCGTCTCTGCTTTTAAATTCGATAGGTCTCATTTCAGCCATATCTTCTTCCTTCAGCTGAGGCATCAGGTTGTAAAGAAGCTTGGTCTGTTTGGTTTTTGTGTCATATTCGTAATAGGTTCCATACAGTTTATCACTTCCTACAACCACTAAAAGTTTATCATTATTATCATCAGAAGAAACGATTCCAAATTCCTTGTCTCCAAATTGAGATTTTAATTTGTCATCTATTTCTTTATAAAATTTACTTACCGGAACTGTTTCTCCTTTGATCCCTTCATAGCTGATAAAATCCAGTTCATAGTTTCTGTTTTTACCGGCTGTACTTATTGAGCTTACATCATATACAGGATTGGAATAGATTTCTTTAATCACTGCATTTTTCTTTAGATCATACAATACGATTCTGGCTTTATCGCTATCCAGGTTCGTTACGACATACGCTTCATCTTTATTTTTAGAATTTTCATTAAACTCAATAATTCCAAAGGTATCAGACCAGTCAGCAGATTTAATCAGATTGAATTTTCCTGTCTGCAAATCTTTATAATATGTCTTTGTAGTCAGTCCGTTTTCAAGAATGTTGTATCCTCTCAAAGTTCCGTCTTTATCAAAAATATAGCCGTCAATAGGACTGTTGACATCTTTATTTTCATACAGCTGAGTTATTTCTCCGGTAACGAAATTGATTTTAAAAGGTTCAAAGATCTGCTTATTGTTTTTATTCATGGTAACCACAACAAAGTCTGTATCTTTTATAGGAATAATGGACTGTACTTTCGCTCCGTCAAATGGCGTTAAATCCTTCTGATTTCCTCCATCGATATCTGTGGCATACAAATGAATATTTTCATTCCCTCCTCTATCCTGAGTGTAGTAAAGACGTTGCTTGTTCAGCCAGCCATATCCTCTTACCAGGTCATCTTTTTCTACAATAGCTTTGGTAATTTTTCCTGTTTTCAGGTCTTTTACATAGACATGATTCTTTTTATCCTGATCTTTTTCTTTATAGGAAAGGTACTTCCCGTCAGGAGAGATTTTAAATGCTGAGGCTTTTGGTCTCGCAAAGTAGTCTTCCACTTTGTATTTAAAATTGCCTTTGTCATAAGAAATAAGTTTCTCAAGATTGGCTTTGGAAGATGGTAAAGTAGGATCTCCCGGCAGTGCGACAGTAGAGCTCTGTGCATTGGTCATGATAGTAGATAGTACAATAAATGCTGTACCGAAAATGTTGTGATTTAGTTTCATAACTTCTGTTTTTAAGGTTAAAGTTATATAGGCACTTATTTTCAAAACAATAAAAAATAAATGCATTTATATAATAAGACACGCCATCCCTATAAAACGTTACACTATTTTAACAATTAATTTTAAAAAAACATCAATTATATGAAAAAGACAGCCTCAATGACTGTCTTTATTATTTAGTGTAAGTATATCCCGAAATACCATGTCCAGACGATTAAGATAATCTGCATGGGAATTCTTTGAGTATAAAGGTATTTCATTCCCGGGCCTGTGTAATCGGCTTTAAAAATATTAATCTTTTTCCTGGAAGAATTGATATTGGCCATAAAAACCAATACATAAAAAATGATCAGTAAAATAGCAATGATTTCACGAATAGCCGGAATCATCAATCCAATTCCTGCTGCAATTTCCAATACTCCTGTAAAGTATACCCAAAACATTCTGGCAGGAATAACCTCCGGAATCATCATTGCCATTCCTTTCTGAAATTTAAAATGGGAAAAACCTGTAAATATGATGAAAACAGCCATTCCAAGATTGCCTGAAAATATAAAATCCGGCTTTCCCTGAACCAAAAAAGTTCCCAGCAAAGCCAGAATAAATGTGATGAAAAGTATTACGAGTAGTTTCATTCTTTAGGGTATGGATGATGGGTTATAGGTCGCAGGTAGTAGGTTGCAGGGATTAGTATTCAGGATCAAAACTCAACTTTAAACTTTAAACTTTAAATTTTGAACTTTGAATTTCATTATACTGAGCCAAGGCTAACGCCTTCTGCAAGGCTTTTTACAACCATGAGTCCTTTTGTAAATCCTGTATTCATGTGATCCTGCCATTGTTTTTCTACCTGAACTTCGGCATGAAGTTTTGTTTTTCCGTCAAAGTCGATCAGAAAGTATTTTTCAAAGCTTCCGTTCCATTCCATTACTTCTTTGCTTTGTGTATCCTCATTACCTTCTTTATCTACCATTCCCAGATGTTTAAAAACAATCTGATTAGGTTCATCCAGGCTGTCTATGGTTGAAACCATTCCTTCTCCATGAGCATTCAGAAAATAGGTTTTCCCTCCTACCTTCCAGTCTGATTTCATGACAGATCCTGCGCCGAAATATTTTGTCCATTCACTATAGGTTTCCGGATTCCAGAGGATGTCCCATACTTTTTGTAAAGGAGCATCAATTACTGTTTCGTATGATAAGGTTTCCATTTGTTTCATTTTTTTAGATTGGTCATTGCGAGCCAGGCGAAGCAATCTCAAAGCTCAATGATTTTTTCTTTCGTTCTAACGAAATTATTTACAGCTGATTTTCTGAAAGATGCTTAACAATCATCATCGCTTTTGGAAATTTTTCTTCAAAAAAATCTTTAAATTCTGCGGGAGTCTGAATTTCTGTTTTCAGTAACGTTCCCTCGTCATTTTCCTCAAGAAAATAAGCTTCTGTTGCTTCTCCCCAATCTTTCGCAACTTCAATACCTTCATAAATCTCTCCCAGGTGCAGAAATTTAATTTCTTCATTAGGAATGACTTTTAGTACTTTGCTGTACATTCCGTTATTTTTGGGATCAAGAAATTTAACGATATTGTTTTCTTCTAACGTTCCTTCATAAAAAGAACCATCTGTAAATGCCGTTGTCCATTGCCTATAGGTAATATCTCCCCAAAGGACACTCCATACTTTTTCAGGTTCGGCATTGATTTCTATTTCATATGATAATCGTTCCATATATTTTTAAGTTTTAGATAGTAGATAATAGGTTGCAGGTGGTTGGTGAGTTTGAGGGTAAGAGAGTTATTTTATAGACACATCTAAGATCTAACTTCTAGCCTCTAACTTCTAATCATCCTCCGACAAAATCACCTCCGTTAATGTGAATAATTTCTCCCGTAATATAACTTGCGTCTTTGGAAGCAAGAAAAACATAGGCCGGTGCTACTTCTGATGGCTGCCCCGCTCGTTTCAGCGGAGTATCTTTTCCAAATTGGGAAAGATCATCAAAAGCTTCTTTTACAAGAGGAGTCCAAATAGGCCCCGGTGCAATTCCGTTGACCAGGATTTCCTTTTCTGCAAGGTTATCAGCCAATGAACGGATAAAAGATAGAACAGCTCCTTTTGTAGCTGCATAATCAATCAAGTGATCGCTTCCACGATACGCTGTGACAGAAGTTGTGCAAATAATCCGTCCTCCTTTTCCGATCATCGGAAGAAAATTTCTGGTGAATGAAATCATGGAAATGATATTGGTATCAAATGTTTCCTGAATCTGTTCATCAGAGATTTTCTCCAAACTGCTTTTGGAAGTATGAATCCCTGCATTATTCACAAGAATATCAACACTTTTCCATTGGGTTTTGATCCTGTCTGCACATTTTTCCCTGAAAACTTTCCGGGTAAGGTCACCTTTGATCAAAAAGCACTTCTGCCCTTCTTTTTCCACCAGTTTTTTTGTTTCTTTGGCATCGTCATCACTTTCTTTATAGATAATAGCGACATCAGCTCCTTCTATGGCAAAATGAACAGCTACGGCCTGTCCTATGCCGCTGTCTCCCCCGGAAATAACTGCTTTTTTCCCAAGCAGCTTCCGGCTTCCCCGATAATCGTTCCGGATAATTTCCGGAAAAATCCCTTCTTTAGGGACTTTTGACTTAGATTGTGATTTGTTCTGTGTCTTCATAAGCAAATCTTTTCTCTAAATAACATCAAACAATACGCCGAAAATATTTATGAATGATAAGCATCTTCCAGATCCTGGATAATAATTTTCTGCATTTTCATCATTGCCTGAACTACTTTATAAGCTTTTTCCTGATTAGAATCGTTCATTAACTGAATGAGTCTTTTAGGTACAATCTGCCAGCTCAATCCATATTTATCTTTCAGCCAGCCGCACATACTTTCTCTGCCTCCGTCTGCAGTAAAGGTATTCCAATATCTGTCGGTTTGTTCCTGGTCATCGGTCATCACAACCAATGATATTCCTTCATTAAAATCAAACGGGTGATCATAGGAATTATCCATACAGAATAAGCTGTACCCGTCAATCACAAAATGAGCATGCTGAACATTTTCTGCCGGTTCCGGAATATCATGCCCTTCACTTCCTGCCCCATAGGTTAATATGTTTCCTATGCTGGAATTTGGAAAAGTTCTGGTATAAAGCTCCATTGCTTCTTTTGCTTTCCCATTATTCTGATGGATAAACATCAGCGTAGGAACTATTTTCTGATCACTTGCTTTTTCACCCAGAAACAACTGCCATGTTACCCCATATTTATCCTGAACCCATCCGTATTTTGGGCTCCATGAGTAAGATCCCAGTTCCATTAGCGCTATACCGCCATCCAGTAACTGATCCCAGTATTTTTGAACTTCCTCTTCTGTTTCACAGATCACCATGAAAGATATGGAAGGATTTTTTTTGAATTGAGGACCTCCGTTCAGAAGCATCAATCTTTGCCCAAACACATCAATGTTCATTACCACAGGAGTATCTGCCGTAATTTCGCCTCCAAAAACTTTACAATAAAATTCGGCAGATTGCTTGGCGTCTCCATCATACCAGAGACATGGGAAAATATCTTTATTCATAATTTTACATTTTAATAAGGCGTGTATTTATATTTCTAGCTTATTCATGAAGCAACCGCAAAAGATATCTTATGTCCTTGCATTTGAACGAAGCGATTCCGTTTTATGGCAAGACATTCCAACAAGCTTTCAGTTACTTACTTATTATACTTCTTTAAAAGAGACCTGATTTTCCTGCATGTAATTCTTCAGTTTCATCATTGCATTTTTACCAAAACCATGAAGCTGCATAATTTCTTTTTCGGAATAATCTGAAAGTTTTTCCAAAGAATTTATCTTTTCTTTTTCTAAGGCTCTTCTTGCCGGTATTGCAATAACCCCGTGAAGAAATTCTTCTTCAGAGTCATAATTAAAAGTATAAATGGAATTTAAACTCTTTGACATGATAACTAGATTGATCATGGCTACAAAAAATATTGTTAATGATTCTCAACATACTTATGGAAATTGTTCAAAATAGCATACCAGCCATCTCGCTGCATTTCCACAGAATTTTGTTTTTCCGGATCGAAAATTTCAATCACTTTCGTTGTATTTTCATCTATTTTATCGAAAACAACTTCTACTTTCCTTCCATCTTCCATGTGGTATTTGATCACCTCATGAGGGATAATTTCATCATATACACCTTCAAAATCAAATCCGAAACTTTTGTCTTTAGCTTCCATTCTGTTTTTGAATTTGCCTCCTACTGTAAGGTTGTTTTCAGAACTAGGACACTGCCAGCTTTCGTGGGCGAAATTCCATTTTGTGATGTGTTTGGGTTCATTGAAATAATTCCAAACCTTTTCCACCGGTGCTAAAATTGTAATGTCTATTTTAATTGGATCCATAGTTCTAATTTTTTTATGTTTGAATAAAGAGCTGCCCAAAAATGAGCACCTCTTTATTATTATTAGTTAAATATAAGATTATTTTGCATATTCTTCATTATAGTTCACCATCCAATGAACACCATACTTATCCTGAAAGCAACCGAAATAATCTCCCCAAAACTGGTCTTCAATCGGCATTTCTACATTTCCACCGTCAGAAAGCTCTTTAAAGATTCTGTCTGCTTCATTTCTGGAGTCCGGGAAAACAGATACATAATTATTATTTCCTACGGTAAGAGTCTGTCCAAATCCGGGTACAATATCCGATGCCATTAACAGGTCACCTCCGATAGGCAAAGCAATATGCATAACTCTGTTTTTTTCTTCTTCAGAAAGGTTTTCAGTACCGGGAGCATTTCCCATTTTATGAATTCCTCCGACGAATTCACCACCGAAAACAGTTTTGTAAAAATTGAACGCTTCTTCAGCTGTTCCATCAAAATTTAGATACGGATTTAATTTAGCCATGATTTTTAATTTTAAAGTTATTATTATAAAATATAGGTTCTACTGCTGGTTCATTAAGAATTAATTAAGTTAATATGAATCGTCAAGAAGGTTTCCATTCCCGGAATTCAGCTTGCTATTCTTAAAGTCTTAATGGTTTAAAAATTTTTCTACTTCGTTGACGGTAAAGTCTATTAAGTTTGTATCAATACTTCCGTCAAAGTATGGCATCATATAAATACCATGAGTAGCGGGAAGTATTATAAGCCGGGAATCTTTCACCAGACGCCACATTGCTGCGGTATGTTCCGGTTTCATGACATCCTGGTCCCCACTGATGAACAATGTGGGCGATTGTATGGAAGTCAGTACTTCATCATCCCAGTCTTCAAAAGTCTGCATCCTTTTGCAGTCTTTCTCAAAAAGGTTTTCCAGTTTTGAAAAATCCGGATTGAGATTTAAAAAATTGATTTTAAAAGGTTCCGGCATTGATTCAAAAGTGGCGTCCTGCATTCCTTCAAAAAAGCCGTCTATCATTCCGTTTCTTTTATAAAATGCTGAGGCAACGACCAGTTTTTCTACAATTCCGGGATGGCGGTGGCCAATTTGCATTACGGTACTTCCTCCATTGCTGAATCCCCAAAAGGAAGCTTTTCTTATGTTTAATTCTGCTAAAAGTCCGGCAACATCATCAGCATCCTGTTCAAATGTTTCAGGAATATCACGGTGTTCGCTACGTCCGTGGTTTTGCAGATCGATCCCTATGAGTTGGAATTTGTCTTCCAGCCTGGCTATGACTTCTTTAAAATCATACAGAATGGAAGAACCTCCGCCATGAATCAAAACCAAAGGTTTTCCTGATCCGTAGATTTCGTAATACAGCTGGATTCCATTGACTTTTTTATAGCCTTTTTCTACTGGAGTCATTGTTAATAGGTAAGTTTTTCGTCTACATCATACTTCATTCCCGGGTAGTTCAAAATTCTACGCATCAGGCCAATCTGCCCGCATAAATAGTCTTCACGGCCGATACACATTCCGGCAAAATTGAGTTTTGTTTCTTTGATGAAGGGGATATTCATTCCTATTTCAAATATCTCATCCAGTTCTTCATCTGTTACTTCATGAAGTTTTTGGTATACTTTAGCGGAAATTTTATGAAAGTTTTCCTTCAGTTCAGTTAAAGTGGGATACTTAAAACTTTCATCCAAAGCTTTTCCCTGAAAAAACAAGTCGCTGTAAGGATCTTCTTCCTGTATTCCAAGCACCCAGCCTAAGCCGTAGCGCATGTTGACAAAGTTTCCTGCCATCCATACAATGTGATTGGTTTTATTTTCAATTCTTTTCAATGCATCTTCTTCCGAAATGCCGTCCAAAACATTCATAAAGCTTTGGGAATGCATTCTGTAAGCCGGAATAATGACTTCCATTTTTTTTGATTTTGGTGTGTCCATTTTAATTAGAGATTAGAAGTTAGAAATTAGAGGTTAGAATTTTGGAGAAACGCAAAGGCGCAAAGTGTTTTACCTACTGTATGTTTTAAGGCGCGAGAATTTTATCTTCGATAAAATTGTACTCTTCTAAAAATGTAATACTAATATGTCAGCGATGTACTTGTCATTGCGAGCCAAGCAAGGAATCTAAAAATAGCATGCTATTTTATTGCTCCAGGTTTTCCTAAAATTCTGCGGAGATAGCCCAGCTGCCCGCTGTGGTAAATTTCATGAAGGCTTAAAGTGGATATATCTTTAACTGTTTCGGGCTGAAAACTTTCAATAGTGTTGAGTTTTGCTTCCAGTTTGTCCTGAGATTGTTTCAAATAGGATTGCAAATCTTCAAAGCTTACCAGTTTATCTTTTCGGTTCAAGGCAATTTCACCTCTGTTATAGAAGGAAAATTTTTCGCTGTCCCAGACAGATTCTTCTCCTAAAATATTCAGTAAGGGATTTCTGATGTAGATTAAATGTCCCAGAACCCAGTTCATACAGTTGGCTTCACCATTCGGAAAAATCATAGACTCTTCGTGGGAGATGCCGTCAATATTCATAGTAATCACATAATAGTTGCTGGCTACCTGATTTTTTATGATTTCTATATCGTTTGATTGTGTTTCCATGTGATTGGTATTTAAAGAACAATAAAGAATTATTCTGTAGGAATTTGAGAGGCATCTCCATGCATCACTTCCCACTGATGGCCGTTGATATCTGCAAAACTGCTCTGATACATCCATCCGTAATCCACTGGTTCACTATATTTTGAACCTCCGTTTTCGATAGCTGTTTTTACCATATCATCTACCTCATCACGGCTGCTGACTCCAATAGCCAAAAGCACCTGCGTTGTATCTCCTTTCGCAAAAGGTCTGTTAGTATAGGTTTGGAAAAACTCTTCTTTAAGAAACATCGTATAGATATGATTTTCTTTCATTGCAACACATATTGCTTTATCATCTGAAAACTGTTCATTGATAGAAAAGCCAAGCTTTGTCCAGAATTCTCTGGTTTTTTGAACGTCTTTTACGGGTAAATTGACGTAAATATCGGTAATGTTCATTTTGTAAATTTTAGTGGTGAATTGTACTCAAAATTACCAAGGTCTGATAAGAATGAGCTTGCCATAAGACAAGATTTATTTGTTAAACTTCAGAAAAGTCTTGTTATCTGAAATGAAAACTATTCTGTTGGCATTTGCGATAGATCTGCAAAAGTAATATTCCAGCCATGTCCGTCCAGATCCCAGAAAGAATTCTGATACATCCATCCGTAATCCTGAGGTTCTTCATGCTGCCACGCCCCATTTTCTACCGCAGTGTTTACTATTTTATCTACTTCTTCACGGCTGTTGAGTCCTACCGCAACAAGAACCTGACTGGTATTCTCTTTTGCCACAGGCTTATTGGTGAAGGTCATAAAATAATCTTCCTGCAAAAACATTGCATAGATGGTATCATTCAAAACAACGCAGGCTGCTTTATCATCTGAAAACTGTTCATTAATCGGGAAACCTACCCTGGTCCAGAAATCTTTTGTTTTCTGTACATCTTTTACCGGAAGGTTTACATAAATTTGATTGACTTTCATTTTTTGTAATTTTAGTGTTAAACTGTTATCCAAAATTACCAAGGTGCAATGAAAATCAACTTGTCATAAGGCAAGATTTAAATTTTCTTAGGATGGGAAACGATTTCTTTACGGATTCGGCTCAAAGAAGTGTCCGTAACTCCCAGATAGGAAGCAATCTGTTTCAAGGGTGCAAATTGTATTACTTTAGGTTTCTGCTCCAGCAGATTAAGATATCTTTTGGTGGCTGAAAGGGTAAACATTTCTACCGACCTTTGTTTATAGGCAAACAGTTCCTGAGACATCCATGATCTTCCCCATTCTCTGAGATTCGGGATTTTATGGAATAGCTCCTGAAAAGTATCATAATCCAGCCTCCAGCATTCGCAATCTGTAATACAAACGATATTTTCCTGAGAAGGTATTCTCTGAAACATTGATAAAACTTCAATAATCACTTCATTCTCCGTGAAAAAATGAGTGGTTACTTCATTCCCATTGAAATCATTCACATACGAGCGTGCCAGCCCACTTTCCAGAATATAGTATTCATTGGCTGTTTTACCTTCTTCAAGAATGAAATCACCTTTTTGGAAGGATCTTTTTTCGTGAGCCTGAAATATCTCTTCAAGTTCTTCCTTGAAAAAAAATGGAAAGTCATAGCAGATTTCTAAGGCTTTACTGGTCATTGGTGTCAATTTTTTTAAGACTTTAAAAATAAAATTTTTAATTGAATTAAGAGCAAAAAAACATTAAACAGTGAATTGAATACTTTCACAGACAATCAGATACCCTATTGAAATAAAGGAATTTTAAACTTATTATTTTTTTAAACAGTTATTTAAAACCACCCTGTCAAAAATTCTTTGAATTTTCGCCACCCCTCCAAAGAATAGGAATGACTATTTGTTGATGATTGTGATCTTAGACTTTTAAAGGAAAAGAAATTTTAAAACAGAGAAAGCTGTATAGGTTTTGGAGGGCTGGGTTTCTGGGCATCTCCAAATACAGTTTTCCCACCAAAACGCCAGGAGTTTTGTCTTTCTTCTTCAATGACCTGCTGAATATCAAAATCCGGAGTGAAATCTTTTTCTGCTTCGGTTATGATCTGATGAAGTTTATTTAAAGAGCTTAATTTATCAGAATTTCCCAGTTTGGACTTTTCTATTCCTTTTCTGAGAATGCTGATACTTTCATCGTAGGTATTGATGGGAACAGGGAAAGGATGTCCGTCTTTACCTCCATGAGCAAAGGAAAACCTTGCAGGATCTGCAAATCTTGAGGGTGCTCCATGAATCACTTCACTTACCAAAGCCAAGGACTGCATGGTTCTGGGGCCTACTCCTTCCAGCATCAGCAAATCTTCAAAATTCTGAGGCTGCTGTTCCCGGGTTACATACAGAAGTGCTCCCAGACGTTTTAAATCTACATCTGAAGCCTGAACATCATGGTGGGCAGGAAGAATCAGTCTGGCAAAATCTTTCATCACTTCTGCTGAATCGGTATGGGAAATATCTAAAATTCCTTTTCTGTTTTCTGAAGCTTCGGTATCCGTAAGATTCAGAATTTTCCCTCTTGAAATTCCATTAATTCCTGTGTGAGGTTTTTCTACAAATGATGTGATATTTTCAGAATGCCAGTGATAGCGTCTTGCTGTTCCGTCCGACTCATGCATTCCCTGCTGAATGACACTCCAGTTTCCGTTATCTGACAGAATAAAATTGTGCAGGTATAGTTGATAGCCATCCTGAATAGCCGTATTATCCACTTTTGCGGAAAGCTTGCTGGCTCTTACCAGCTCTGTTCCGTTGAGTCCTGTTTTATCGGCAATTCTGATCAGTTCTGACGGAGTTTCACGGGAAAACTTCCCTTTTCCGCCACAGATATAAAGTCCCAACGATTGTGAATTCGGATTAATGGAACGTTTCAATGCTCCCATAACGGAAGTGGTAATTCCTGAAGAATGCCAGTCCATTCCCATTACCGCTCCAAAGCTCTGAAACCAAAACGGATCTGCCAATCTGCGTAATACCTCATCTTTACCGTAATCCATGAGAATTACTTCGATAATAGAAAGTCCCAGAACAGACATACGCTCATACAGCCATGGTGGTACTTTGCCATAGTGAAGAGGTAAATCTGCTGTTCCTGAACGTTTCATTCTATTATTCTATTATTAAAATGTAAAGGTAAGTTTTATTCATCTTACTATTTAATGATCCGGATCATTAATTGTGCTATTGAATCAGCAACTAGTGGATAAGGCTTGTAAAAGAGAAATTGATATCGCGCATCTCCAACTCATTTTTACCTGATTCCAGCTGTGCTTCTCCGGCATAGATCAACATTTTTTGTTCGTAAGCTTCAATGGCTTCGGATATAGTTTGATAGGCTCCTTCCGTTAAATTCTCCGATAAAATTAAAGCATCCATCAGTCCGCTGTTCACTCCCTGTCCTGCAAAAGGAGGCATGAGATGAGCGGCATCCCCAATCAATGTTACAGGTAAAGGGCGATTATTTTTCCAGGGTTTATCTAATGGAATTTTCCTTGTCGGCAATCCTACAAAAAAGGAAGTTGAGTTAAATAACTGCTGATAAAGCCCTTTCCATGAAGACAGTCTTTCAGAAAGAAACTGACGGACCTGTTCTGTATTTTTAAAATCCAAATTACAGCCATCTTTCCATTCCTCAGGCTTTTTGAATATGACTCCATACGTCAAAGCTCCGTTATTAAATGGATTAGCCACCAATAAATTCCCTTCAAACGCAGCCATTGGTCTTTTCTCATCACACCATTTAAAAAATTCAGGGCATGACTTCTCGGGCTGAGGAATATCTCCCTGAATAATAAACGTTCCTGTTTCTTCCACTTCAGCATCTGTCACGTATTTTCTTACTTTGGACATTCCACCATTGGCACCAATAACAAGATCTGCAGCCACATCAGGTCTATCTTTAAAATGAAGCAGCCATTTTCCGTCATGTTCTTCCATTCCGGTAAAGTTCATATCCCAGATTACGGTATGATCTGCCAGACTTTCCAGTAAGATTTCTCTTAAATGATTTCTGTTGATTTCCGGGTTGTCATATTGATTTTCTGGGGTAATTTCCTTTGTAAAGAGTATGTTGCCCTGCTCATCAGCAATGTTGATTCCCATAGGCAAGGCAATCTCGTAATATTTATCCAACAATCCCGCCTTTTCCATCGCTTTCTGCCCTGAGTCCTGATGAAGATCCAATGTACCGCCCCAGACTCTCGCCTGTGCATTCACATCTCTTTCATAAACATTGACTTCAACGCCTTTTTGCTGTAATAAGACTGCCATGGTTAAACCCACAGGGCCAGCGCCAATGATGGCTACTTTTTTATGATTCAGTACCATAATTTTGTGATGTATTTATTATGCCACAAAATTCAGGAATGCAGTTGTATCATGCTTGTACAAATGCGACAAAATCATTGTTTATCGCCTGCATTCTTTTTCTTGCTTCTCTTGCAAAAGCTGCGGGTGTAGAACCGCTGTATCGTTTAAATTCTCTGCTTAAGTGAGATTGATCGGTATATCCGAATTCCTGTGCGAGTGCTGCAATAGAAGTCTCAGGAGCATGCCATAAACGGTTTCTTATCTGTTCAAAACGCATAATTCCGGATACATCTTTTACCGTGTGTCCCGAAGACTGCTTGAATTTTCTTTCTAATGTCCGAACTGTTGTATGGGCAGAATCAGCAACCTGGTTTACTGGAATAGCTCCGTAATTTTTTCTCATAGCCGCACCGGCTTTGAAAAGCAGACTGTCTATCGTAATCTGTGAGTGTAATTTCAGAAAATATTGTTCCACCTGAAAGATAGCATTCTCTATTTTTCCCTGAGTAATAAGATCATTCAAGGCAGATTGAAGCTGTGCAACGGGATTTTCAAACTTATGAACTCCGTTTTCTGTTTTTTCGGATGAAAGTCCCAATAAATCAAAAACTGCCCATGGAAAACACCTGATTCCGATGATTTCCAGTTGATTTTGAGCATAAAAAAGAGCTGGCTGGTTGAGTAACCCCATGATAAACGGAGAAGGTAAAGCCTGTAAAATTCCCTGATGAGAAATACTGCATCCGTTGCCAAAGTGAAAGATAATTTCGGTATAACCATCCGGCAGTACTGTAAATTCCGACAGTTCTTCTCCATAATCTCTTCTGTTATACCAAAAGCATTTTATGGTATCCCGAAGTTCTTCCGGGACTTCAAATTCCTGATGTATATTTGAAAACATAATTTACTAAAATCAGTTATGTTATTTGAGCGAAATCAATCATTAGAATACAATTGCAGGTCTTTGTGTTTTGCCTCATCATATTCTTCTTCGAAAGTGATTGTATTCCCAAAAGGATCAATTACCGTAAAGGATACAGCTCCATAAAACGTTTTTTCAAGTCCCGGGCGGTTGTATTTATATTTTTTTTCAATCAGTTCCTTATGATATTCAGGAACGCCTTCACCCCAGATCGACACCTTTGTTCCAGGTGTTCCATCACCATGATGTTCACTTAAATGGAAAATGATATTCTCTTTTTTCACTTCCATATAAACGGGTGTATTTTCTTCGAAATAATGTTCCCATACAATCTCAAATCCCAGCCAGTCTACATAAAACTCTTTTGTTTTCTGATAATCGAAAATTCTTAGTACAGGAATAATCTTTTCTGCTTTCATTAGGAAAAATATTTATTGGTGAGACAGTATATTAATCAGTTTTTCAAATGGATCTTTAACAAAAAAACGGCGAACGCCCCATTCCTCATTGGTCAACTCATAAGCGATTTCAAAACCAGCATCTTTCATTTTACCATAGATTTCATCTACGTTATCCACTTCAATGGAGAAATCAGGAACTTCTGTATTGTTTCCTCCCTGTCCGGCAAAGCTGATCTGAACTTTTGCCTCTTCGTTATTTCCCAATGTTTTGATCCATCCATGATCCATCAAAACATCCAGTTCCAGAATATCCTGATAAAACCGATTGGCTCTGGAAAGATCATTTGTTTTGATATTGGCTACGATTCTTTTTACCATTTTGACTTATTTTTCATTAAAAAAAGCCTTGTGAAATTACATAAAATTTCACAAGGCTTTATAAATTATTGTAGTATATATTCTGTTAAATTGAAGAAGCTGCGTCTAAAATCAGCTGAGTAACTTCTTCGGGATGCGAAGCCAATGAAGCATGTCCTGCATCCAAAGAGATTATTTTCTTAGGCTCAAGACGTTCTGCCATTTCTTTTTCTGTTTCTGCAGGGATCATACGGTCCTGCAGTGAAATTTGATACCAACTTGGACGTATCTTCCATGCAGGTTCACCCGCTACATCACCGAAACATTGTCCGTGAATAGGTTTTTGTGATAATGACATTACCAATGCTTTTTCATCATCTAAATCCTGGCAGAAAGCAGATTTAAATTCGTCGTATTTAATCCATAAAAAACCTTTACTGTCAGGATAAATACTTGCGCCACCCGGCGACTCTCTTCTCCCTAAAAGAGACCCAAGACTATCTCCCGCATCCGGTGCAAAAGCAGCAATATAAACCAGCCCTGCTACTTTATCATGATGTCCCGCTCCTGAAATAACAGCACCTCCATAAGAATGTCCTACTAAAAGCACTTTCCCTTCCTGGGCATCAATAAGGTCTTTGGTCTTATTAATATCGTCCTGAAGCGAAGTTAATGGGTTCTGGACACTTCTTACTTTATACCCAGCTTTTGTCAGTGAAGGGATAACGTATTGCCAGTGTGAACCGTCTCCCCATGCTCCGTGTACCAAAATAATGGTCAAATCTTTTTGTTCCATAATGATTGTGTTAAAATTTGATGACGATAAAGCTACGGTATAAAACATGAGTGGACGTTACCTTAAGTTAATTAACAATCCGGCTTCTTATACGGCTGAGTGACTGTTCTGTTACACCAAGATAACTGGCAATATGTTTCTGGGCTATTTTCTGAAAGAGTGCAGGCTGTTTTTTGACCAGATTAAGGTATCTGTTTTCGGGGGAAAAGCACAACAGATCATCAATCCGTTTCTTGGCATCCAGATAGATCTTTTCACTCATCATTCTCCCGAATTGCTGCCAGTACGCTTCTTTTTTATATAAATCCTGCAGACTATCTTTACTCAGCAGTAAAATTTCACAGTTTTCCAGCGCCTGAATATTCATATTAGATACAGTATCGCAGAGAATACTTTCATAATCCGTAAAAAATTCATTCTCAAAATAGAATCCGAAATTGATTTCGCGTCCCTGATCATTGATATAGAAACTTCTGATGGTTCCTTTTTTTATAAAACCCAGGTACTTGCATTTTTCCCCTTGTTTCAGAAAAAAATCAGATTTTAAAAGTTTTGTATCGTGAAGCAAAGCGTAGAATTCTTCAAAGTGATCTGAATCTACCTGAAAAAGGTCTCCATATTTCTTATAATTATTAGACGTCATTTGGTGTTTATTTGATTAGGTTTTATATTCAAAAAAAGCCTTGCAAAATTATTCACAAGGCTTTTCTACAAAAATTATTTTATTATTTTAATGCTGCAAGAGCGGCATCGTAATTAGGCTCGTTTGCTATTTCAGGAACCTGCTCAGTATAAATTACTTTGTTGTTTTCGTCTGTAACGATCACGGCACGGCTCAATAGACCTTTCATAGGAGAATCTGCGATTGTCACTTCGTAATCGTCTCCAAAGCTGCTTCTGAAATCTGAAAGTGTTTCCACATTATTCAAGCCTTCAGCGGCACAGAATCTTCCTAAAGCGAACGGAAGGTCTTTTGAAACATTGATAATGACTGTATTGTCAAGTTTTGAAGCCTCTTCATTAAATTTTCTGGAAGAAGCAGCACAAGTAGGCGTATCAATACTTGGGAAGATATTGAATACTTTTTTCTTTCCTGCAAAAGTTTCAAGCGTTTTTACCGCTAATCCTGAGTCCACCAGAGCAAAATCTTTTACAGTGGTTCCTACAGATGGTAATGTTCCTATTGTGTGTACTTCGTTTCCTTTTAAAGTGATTGTCGTTGACATAATATTTATTTTTTTAGTTTTTCAAATTTAATCAAAAAAGAAATTTCCCCCGTTTTATTATGGTTAAATTAATCTTAAAGTGAAAATAAAACTCATTCGTCTGATCCTCAGTTTTCAAATAGAATTACTTATATGCCGATACTCTTAAAAAAACTAAGCTTGAGACGGCAAAAGTTCAATCGTTTAAAGTCTACCATTATTTTTAGAATTAATGACAGCACATCCGGAAGCAATACAATGAGACAGATATAAAATTAAAGACAGAAAGGCCTCTTTTTTTTATGGAAATATCCCAAATAAAACAATGATATTTACTAAATTTGTGGGACTTAAAATTTCAAATAAAAAATAACAGTATAATGTCAGAAAAATCAAAAATCTATTACACACTTACTGATGAAGCTCCAATGCTGGCTACTCACTCGTTTTTACCAATTGTAAAAGCTTTCACAAAATCAGCAAATATCGAAATCGCAGTTCCGGATATTTCTTTGGCAGGAAGAATTTTAGCCAACTTCCCTGAATTTTTAAAAGACGAACAGAAAATTGGTGATGCGTTGGCAGAACTAGGAGAATTGGCAACACAACCTGATGCTAATATCATTAAGTTACCTAACATTTCGGCTTCTGTACCTCAACTGGATGCAGCAATTGCTGAACTACAAGGGAAAGGTTTTGCCGTTCCAAATTATCCTGCAGAGCCTAAAAATGATGAAGAAAAAGCCATCAAAGCTAAATATGCTAAAGTATTAGGAAGTGCTGTAAACCCTGTATTAAGAGAAGGAAACTCTGACAGACGTGCTCCAAAAGCTGTTAAAAACTATGCAAAAGCAAACCCTCACAGAATGGGCGACTGGGCATCTGACAGCAAAACTGACGTAGCTCACATGAATAATGGTGATTTCTACGGTACAGAAACTTCTACAACATTAGAAAACGCTACAAAATACAGAATCGTATTCAAAGGAAATGATGGTTCTGAATCTGTATTAAAAGATTTCGCAGGTCTTCAGGCTGGTGAAGTAATTGATTCTTCTGTAATGAACTTAAATGCATTAAGAGTATTTGTTCAGGAGGCAATTGAGGAGGCTAAGAAAAGAAATGTACTTCTTTCTGCTCACCTTAAAGCGACAATGATGAAAATCTCTGACCCAATCATTTTCGGGGCTATCGTTGAGACTTTCTTCAAAGAAGTATTTACTAAATATGCTGAGACTTTCAAGTCTTTAGATATCAATCCAAACAACGGTCTTGCTGATCTTTTTGATAAAATCAAAGGAAATGCTCAGGAAGCTGACATCAAAGCTGATATTGAAAAAGCTTTAGCTGAAGGACCTAGAGTGGCAATGGTAAATTCTGACAAAGGAATTACTAACTTCCACGTACCTTCTGATATTATCGTTGACGCATCTATGGCTGCTCTTGTAAGAGGCGGAGGTAAAATGTGGAACAAAGAAGGAAATGAGGAAGATACCGTTTGTATCATTCCAGACCGTTCTTATGCAGGTTTCTACCAGTCTGTAATTGATGATATGAAAGCGCACGGAAAATTAGACCCTACAACAATGGGATCTGTTCCAAACGTAGGTTTAATGGCTCAGAAAGCTGAAGAATATGGTTCTCACGATAAAACTTTCCAGTTAGCAGCTGACGGAACTGTAGAAGTTCAGGATGAAGCTGGAAACGTTCTTCTTTCTCAGAAAGTAGAAAAAGATGATATCTTCAGAATGTGCCAGACTAAAGATGCTCCTATCCAGGACTGGGTAAAACTAGCGGTAAACAGATCAAGATTATCTGATACTCCGGCTATCTTCTGGTTAGACAAAGGAAGAGCTCACGACAGAGAGATCATCAAAAAGGTAGAAAAATATCTTGCTGATCATGATACAGCAGGTCTTGACATCAGAATCCTTGATGTAAAAGATGCTATGACTGAAACATTGAAGAGAGCAAGAGAAGGTAAAGACACCATCTCTGTTTCAGGAAACGTATTGAGAGATTACTTAACAGACCTTTTCCCAATTCTTGAGCTTGGTACTTCTGCAAAAATGCTTTCTATCGTTCCATTAATGAATGGTGGTGGTTTATTTGAAACTGGTGCCGGAGGTTCTGCTCCAAAACACGTTGAGCAATTCCTGGAAGAAGGATACCTAAGATGGGATTCTCTAGGTGAATTCTTAGCACTTCAGGCTTCTTTAGAGCACTTGGCACAGACTCAGGGGAATACAAAATCTCAGGTTTTAGCTGATGCATTGGATGAGGCTAACGCTAAGTTCTTGGCAACAGATAAATCTCCTGCGAGAAAAGTAGGCCAGATTGACAACAGAGGTTCTCACTTCTATTTGGCAATGTATTGGGCTGAAGCACTGGCTAACCAGACAGCTGATGCTGAATTAGCGGCTCAGTTTGCTCCGGTTGCACAGGCAATGCAGGAAAACGAAGAAGTAATCAATGCTGAATTAATTGGTGCTCAGGGTAAACCTCAGAATATTGAAGGATACTACAAAACTGATACGTATAAAACGTATGCAGCTATGAGACCTAGCACAGTTTTAAATGAAATCATTGACGGAATCTAATTTTCGTTCTGATATACCATTAAAAGCTCCTTTTTAAAGGGGCTTTTTTTGTGGATATAAATTCCGCGTTAAAACCACCCCGTCAAAAATTCTTTGAATTTTTGACACCCCTCCGAAGGAGGGGAATATTGAGCACATACTTACTCATCAAAGGCCAGCGCGTCCCTAATCCCTAATCCCTAATCCCTAATCCCTAATCCCTAATCCCTAATCCCTAATCCCTAATCCCTAATCCCTAATCCCTAATCCCTAATCCCTAATCCCTAATCCCTAATCCCTAATCCCTAATCCCTAATCCCTACAACCTGCTACCTAACATCTGCTACCTATCCTCCACAATCACTCTTCTATGCTCTCTCCCCCAGTTGATCATTTCCTGAATGATATTTCCGAAGGTACGGCAATATTCTGTGGGTTCATATTCTATCAGAACAGGTGTTTCCGGGTAAACGGTGCGTTTTACCAGCTTATTCAGTTCCATATCTTTCAGTTCTTTTGAAAGCATTCTGGTGGTAATTCCGGGAATACTGCGTTCAATTTCCCTGAACCGTCTGTTTCCGTTACAAAGTGAATTGATCACAGGAATTCGCCATTTCCCTCCGATAAAATAAAGGGTATCCTGTAAGGCTCTAAGTTCTTCGTTTTGATCTCTTTCCATAGTTGCAAAGTTAAGTGATATCACCAATGATACTGATATACTCTGTGATACTGATTACAAAAGTATACCATTTTGAAATAACTTTGTCAAAAATTTTACAATGAAAAAATTCAGTAATAAAGTAGCTCTTGTAACAGGAGGAAACAGCGGAATCGGATTCGCTGCAGCAAAAGAACTTATTTCAGAAGGAGCAACGGTTCTCATCACCGGAAGACGAAAGGAAGCTGTAGAAAAAGCGGCTCAGGAACTTGGAGCAATCCCTTTCATCGCAGATCAGGCAGAACTTAATGATATTGATCTTTTAAAAGAAGAAGTAGAGAAACAGTTTGGCAAAATAGATATTCTGTTCATCAACGCAGGCATTACCGGAAGTCTGACTCCTATTGAAAACATGGATGTCGAAAATTTTGATCAGGTAATGAATATTAATTTCAGAGGCGCTTATTTTACGTTAAGCAAATTCATTCCTTTATTGAATGAAGGTGCTTCTGTCATATTCTTATCATCTATTGTGGCTTCTACTTATAAACCCAACAGTTCAGCGTATCAGGCAAGCAAAGCCGCATTGAATTCGATTGCAAAAACGGCAGCAGCAGAATTAGCACCGAGAAAAATCAGAGTGAATATGATAAGCCCCGGTCCTATAAAAACCGAGATCATGAGCAAAGCTGGTCTTGATGAAGAAACGTTAAAAAATATTCAAAATCATCTCGTTGATCAGATTCCATTGAAGAAAATGGGAGCAGTTGAAGAAGTTGCCAAGCTGGTTACCTATTTGTCAGATGATCAGATTTCAAGTTATGTCACCGGAACCGAAATTGTGATAGACGGCGGTATTACTTTATAAATAACAGATTTAATCAAATCCCGGTAATACAATGACCGGGATTTTTCTTGTGTATTTTCGGAGTCAAAAATTCCTCATTCACCTTTTGATTTGTCCGGATCAGCCTGTTTTCCGTTTCACAGGAGGTGCTGTCCACCTACTTTTGAATCAGAAAATAAAAACAATACTCATTATGGATACCGTAAAGAAAAAAAGAAATCCCATTGCCATAGTATTTCTGGCTATATTAGGAATCTTCGGAGGGTTGCAGCTATTCAGCAAACCTTTGGAAGGGAAGCCGGTTACAGGAAAAATTGAAGCACCAAGGGAAGTGATCAGCATTCTTGAAAACTCATGTTTTAGCTGTCATTCCAACCAGCAAAATTTAAGTTGGTATGATAAAATTGCACCTGTTTCCTGGGCCGTCAATAAAGACATTAAAAGAGCCAGAGAAGTCCTGAATTTTTCAGAATGGGGAAAATCTCCTGCTGAAAATCAGGGAAAAATGTATGCCATTCTCAATATGATGCAGAGCGGGAAAATGCCTCTTCATGAATACACGCTTCTGCATCCATCTGCTAAAATTACCCCAAAAGATATTGAAATCATTAAAAAATATACCCTTTCATTATCCTCAGTAAGTCCATCGGCTCAAAAAAGTACTGAAACCCCTCAAACCTCATCCATTGTACCCATGCCGGCATCAACAAAATTTCCGGTTTCTCCCAATGGAGTTCAATACACTCCTGATTTTAAAAACTGGAAAGTGATCAGTATGAGTACACTCTTTGACCATTCTATCCGTGTCATTTATGGAAATGATATTGCCGTAAAAGCTGTGGAGACAGAAAATTTTCACCCATGGCCAGACGGAAGTATTGTCGTAAAATCTGTATGGACACAACAGGAAATGCCAGATGGAGAAATCAGACCCGGAAAATTTGTCAATGCACAGTTTATGGTAAAAGATTCCAGACAGTATAAAGATACTGAGGGTTGGGGATTTGCAAAATTCTCAGGAAATGATCTCCATCCAACCGGAAAGACAGCTTCTTTCGCCAAAGAATCCTGTATTGCCTGCCATAGACAATTAGCAGAAAAAACAGGTTACCTTTTTGACGTTCCCATGAAAGTAAATACCCAAAGATTAATCCAAAATTTACAGAAAAAATGAAAAATACAATCCTGATTTTACTGGTAAGCCTTATTTCACTTACCGCCTGCAGCAAAGAAAATAGCGATACAAATAATGGACTTTCAAGGGTTATTTTTGACCCGGGAAATTTAAAATTCATTTCCAATTCTTTAAATCCTAAGAAAGAAACAATGTCTGCTTTATACGGAAATGAAAAAGCACTTGAATCTTTATCAAAGGAAACTCAGAAACCGGAAGCGGGTACCGTTATGAAACTGGTTACCTGGAAATATCATGAAAATCCTCAATATATTGGCGGAACAATCACCGGAGAATTATTAAGTATTGAAACTGTTCAGGCTGATCATCTTGGAAATATTTCTTATGAAATTAAAAACGATCCGGCAAAAAGTACTTCTCCCGATAAAGAAGGAAGAATACAGTATTTTATGAGCTACCGACCAGTCAGCAGACCTTAATAAAAGTAACCATAGGGTAATTTTTTGTGAATCCTGAATTTTGCCTTTTAATAATGATTGTACTCTGTAAATGGATAAAAGTTTACGTTTCACTATTTATCATAATATTTTCAAGAAAAAGCATTAATTTAACCCTTTCAAATCAGCAGATTTCATGCAACAGCAAAAAATAAAAATCTCACAGGCCATTATCTGGATAAGCTCTATTTTTCTGGGCATTTTATCTTCTGTACCTCAGCTTGCATCCCATCAGTTCAACTGGAAAGAAGCCGTTGTCAACTCCGGAATTACGGCTGCATTTTCTGTCATCATGTGGTACATCAATATTTACATGCTGAACCGCACAAAAAAACGAAGACAGCATATTTCCTATTCAAGGTTGATGGTGATCCTGGGTTTTGGAATGGTGATTATGTTTGGGCTGGCCTGGATTCAGCAGCTGATTCTTTCTCACATTAATTTCGGGCCGGTGATGCTGATGATTGAAGTAAGAGGAATTTTAATCAATCTGGTCTGCTATATGTTCCTGAATCTTCTTCAGAACAATTATACAGGACAACAGGTGCAGCTGGAACTGGAAAAGGTAAAAAGTGACAATCTTGGAGCTCAGTATGAACTGTTAAAACAGCAAATCAATCCTCATTTTCTCTTCAACAGCCTGAATACATTAAAACTGATGGCAGAAACCCGTGATGAAGAAACAGTGGACTTTATTGTGAAGCTTTCCGATTTTTACAGATTTACCCTCGAAAGCCGAAAATTAGACCTGATCAGTGTTCAGGAAGAAATGAAAATAGTAAATGCTTATCTTTTTCTTCAGAAAGCACGTTTTGGTGACGGCATTATGTTTACCAATGAACTTGGAAAAGAAACCGGTTCTACTCTTATTCCTCCTTTTACGCTTCAGCTTCTGGTGGAAAATTGTATCAAGCATAATATTGTTTCACAAAGTAAACCTTTACATATTAAAATCTATACTGCTGACGGTAATATTGTGATTGAAAATCCGATACAGAGAAAAGTAAATACTGAAGATTCTTTAGGGGTTGGACTTGACAATATTAAAATGCGTTACAAACACTTGCTGGAAAAGGATATTACTATTCATTCAGACGAAAAAACATTTCAGATAAAACTACCATTAATCCATGAATATAATCATTATTGAAGACGAATTCAGGGCAGCAAAATCCCTTCAGAATTTAATTTCAGAGTTAAAACCGGACTCAAAGATATTGGGTGTTTACGACAGTATTGAAGCAAGTATTGAAGGCTTAAAGGAGATCAAACCCGATCTTATTTTTATGGATATCCATCTTTCGGACGGACTTTCATTTGAAATTTTCAAATCTGTGGACATCACCTGTCCTGTAGTTTTTTGTACCGCTTTTGACCAGTACATGCTGGATGCCTTTAAAAGCAAGGGAGTGGATTATGTTTTAAAACCATTTTCCAGGGAAGATATTGCTGAAGCTTTGAGAAAAGTTGATGAACTGAAAAAATTCTTCCAGAAGAATGATCTTCCTGATCTGGAATTGTTGATACAAAAAATCAACCAGCCCGCTCCTACCGGTAAGAGTAGTTTTCTGGTTTTTAAAAATCAAAAATACACTACAGTTCTTACTGAAGATATTGCGTATTTTTATATCCATAATGAGATCACTCATCTTGTTACATTTGCAAAAGAACAGTTTCCCCTCACCCAGCCTTTGGGACAAGTGGCGGAACAGGTCTCTGGCAAACAATTCTTCAGAGTCAACAGGCAGTATATTGTTAATTTTAAAGCAATTAAGGAAATGGAACATTATTTTCAGCGTAAAATATTGGTAAAACTCACCATTGAAACACCTGAAAAGCTTCTTATTAATAAAGAAAAGACCCACAGTTTCTTTACGTGGCTGGAGGATAGGTAGAGGAGTTAGGAAGCTGGAAGCTGGGTGCTGGAAGTACTATGATCTATAAAAGTCTTATTTAAATACATTATACCCCTGATTGAAATGATCAGGGTTTTCTTTTGCTTTAATTTTTTAAGCTTCATTACTCATATTTTTACTATCAAAAAATATAAACATCAATTCCTCTTTGCACTCCAAAAACTTCCAGCCTCCCACTTCCAGCTTCCAGCCTTAAAATCCTTCCCCTCAAAATTTCCGAATTCACCCTCTGATTTGTCCGGTTAACCCTTTTTTCCATTTTTCTGCCTTTCCAGAGTATCTACTTTTGAATCAAATTAAAAGACATGATACTAAAAAACTTAATCACAGTAAGTGCTTTCACCACATTATTATTTGCTACTTCAGCATTTATTTATCAAAATAAAGATCAAAAGACAATAGTACAGCAAGCTTCAGAAAACAATGGTTTCGCTGTTTTGGAACTCTTTACTTCGGAAGGGTGTTCAAGCTGTCCTCTAGCAGATGAACTTATGGGAAAAATTCAAAAAGAATATAAGGATGAACCTGTTTACCTTCTCTCCTACCATGTGGATTACTGGAACCGCCTTGGATGGAAGGATAGATTCAGTACCGCCGAAAACTCCCAGAGACAGCAGCAATACAGCCGTATCTTACATTCACAGGTGTATACACCACAGCTGGTAGTCAATGGACAAAAGGAATTTGTAGGTTCTGATGAGGGCAATATCAAAAATGCTATTCAGGAAGCTCTGTTTGCTGCTAAAAAAACAAATGTAGAATTATCTGCAAATGTTTCGCAGAATAAAATTGAAGTGCAGTATAAAACGTCTTCTCTTGATCCTCAGAGTATGCTTCTGGTTAATCTGGTTGAAAAACATTCTTCCACTCAGGTAGGAAAAGGTGAAAATGAAGGGCGTCATCTGCATCACTGGCAAATCGTACACCAGCAAAACCAGATCTCACTGAATAAGCAACAGGGAGGAACAACAACATTCAAACTTCCGGAAGGATTTTCACCAGAGAGCTGGGAAGTCATAGCCTTTATTCAGAATATTAAAACCGGAAAAATCTCAGGATCAGCAAAAACAACTTTTCAATAATTTTTTACATCATCAACAATTAAAATTACTACAACAATGAAAACAAAAACAACAAAAATCATCTATTGGGCAGGAGCCATTTTTATGTCACTTTGGTTTGGAGCCAGTGGTTTCTTTGAACTTACAAAAAATCCGGTTGTATGGGACATTACCCAACAGCTTGGCTATCCTCCTCATTTCATTTATATATTGGGTGTTTTTAAAATTGCAGGCGTTCTTGTCCTTCTCCTTCCCAATAGATTGTTAAGACTGAAAGAATGGGTATTTGCAGGAATGTTCTTTGATATTCTCTTTGCTTTCTTTTCAAAAATAGCGGTACTTGGTTTTCCGTCTACAATAGATGCTATAGTCGCTTTTTCTGTCCTCACGATGACTTATCTGATGTTCAGAAAACTATATTCTCCTGAATTGATATTCGGAGAGGCTTAATGATAATAAACTCTAATTTTTTCTTATGTTAAAACAGATCCTCTCGTTGCCTGGGAGGATTTGTTGTGTAAAAGTAGTGATCAATAAGTTTTGGCTCAAGCCGAATGAATAAATATTTATTAAAAAAGCGGACTAAAGTCCGCTTCTATTGATTGGATTATTTGTATGCTTGATTATTCCGTTTAGTTAACCACCCCGTCAAAAATTCTTTGAATTTTTGCCACCCCTCCAGAGGAGGGGAATCCTGAGCACATATTTATTAATCAAGGTCAATGTATTTCTTATTTCTATGTTGTTGCCTCTAATCCCTAATTCATAATCCCTAATCCCTGCAACCTATTACCTATTATCTATTATCTATTACCTATTACCTAATTCATAAAACTTTCCGGGAACCATTCAAATGCGCCGGATTTTGTTTTTGTAAATCCTAATCCAGGCCAAGGTAAATGGCTGGCAAATGCTCTGGTCTTAGTTTCTGCCAACTGCTGAAGATTTTTTCTTCTTGAAGCGGTTGCAATATCCAGGTCAGTATCTCCGGAAAATCCCCAATCAGGATGAGGAAAAAGAATGATATCAGAATGGATAAGGTCAGCAATATACAATAGCTTTTCATTCCCCGAAGATATTGTGGTAATGGTTAAACCTGGGGTATGACCGGGAGCCAGCTGAAAACTGAAATACTTATACAGTGGATTCTCAAAATCATAGAACTTCAATTTAGGCTGAATGGTCTTTAATATGTTTTGAAGAGCAGGAATAATCTGATTGAGGACTTCAGGGTGATTTTTCAAAGCACTGTTATTAAAATCTTTAAGGGAAGCTTTCATCCAGAAATCATGTTCAATTTTTGAAATGAAAATATTGGCATTCGGAAAAACCAGATTCTGTTTTTTATCGATAACGCCTCCAATATGATCAGGGTGTGCGTGAGAAATAAAAATATCGGTAATGTCTTTAGGAGAGAACCCTGCTTTTTGAAGGCTTTTTAGTAAAAATCCGGTTCTTTCATCAGCAAAATTCCCCATTCCGGCATCCATCATAATAAGCTTATCTTTTGTTTTAATCAATAGGATATTCATCGCCAGATCAATATAATGATCCGGTCTGAAATGATCTGTAAGAATTGATTTCAGTTCCGAAACATTGGCTCTCGGAGCAAAGGTGTTCACATTTTCTTCACGGATATACTCATCGGTAAGTACAAATAACTCAAGTTCTCCAAGCTTTAATTTTTTAAAACCGGAAAGATCATCTTCAGTTTTTTCAGTAACGGATTTCTTTTCTGCCATTAAACCGGAAAAAGGGATCATACTTAATGTTCCCGCTAATAATCCGTTCTTTAATAATTCTCTTCTGTTCATAGCTTAGCTCTGTTCATTTTAACTATCAAAACAAAAAACTGAGCTCCTTTCATGATCGGGAACTCAGTTTTTGTATCATAGTCTTTTAGTTATTGACCAATTTCATTGAACCTTCGGTATATCTTTCCCCTACATTCGGGTATTTTTTCAGAATAGCATCAATGGTATCCAGATCTGATTGGGAAAGCTCTATATTGACGGCGGCAATATTTTCTTCCAGATATTTAATTCGCTTAGTACCTGGAATTGGGATAATATCATCTCCCTGGTTCAATACCCAGGCTAATGCGAGCTGAGTTCCTTTCACGCCTTTGGAAGCGGCAAGCTCATTAATTTCGTTAGCCAGTTTGGTATTATTTTCAAGATATTCCTGCTGATAACGTGGTAATGATTTTCTGAAATCGTCATCACCAAGGTTCTGCACATCGTAAATATTGGTAAAAAGTCCTCTCGCCAACGGTGAGTAAGGAACTAAAGAAATCCCCAACTCTCTGATGGTTGGTAAAATCTCTTTTTCAACATCTTTGGTCAAAATAGAATATTCTGACTGTAAGGCTGCGATCGGGTGAATTTTGTTGGCTTTTCTGATAGACTCTGCGGAAGCTTCAGATAATCCGATATATTTCACTTTTCCTGCTTTCACCAGCTCAGCCATTGCTCCTACTGTTTCTTCTACTGGAATATTCGGGTCTACTCTGTGGGCATAGTAAAGGTCAATAGTATCGATCTTTAATCTTTGAAGGCTTAAATCTACTGCCTGTCTGATCCATTTCGGAGAACCATCAAAATAAGTTCCGGGAGCTCCGCTGTGGCTGGCTTTTCCATCTTTAAACCTGAATCCGAACTTGGTAGCAATAAAAATCTTATCTCGGTTCGGAACCAGAACTTTAGAGATCAGTTTTTCATTTTCCCCATTGGCATACATATCTGCTGTATCCCAGAAATTAACGCCTAAATCTAATGCTCTGTGCAGGGTATTGATACTTTCCTGCTCATCGGTAGGACCATAAGCAAAACTCATTCCCATGCATCCTAGTCCGATTGCTGATAACTGTTCTTCTGTGTTTCCTAATTTTTTAAATTTCATGATAGGTATGATTTAATTTTACAAGACAAAATTAGAACAAGTAACGGCCAACCACGATATAGAATTCAAACTAAGAATTATAAAATTCAAACAACATCCATTCTTAAGGCATTAGGAGTAATTCCGGTTTGTTTTTTAAAGTAATTGGTAAAATAAGCGGGTTCTTCGAAACCTAATCCATATGCGATCTCAGAAATATTCCAGTCTGTATGTTTCAATAAAGCATTGGCTTCCTGAATAATCCTTCCTGTAATCTGCTGACTGGTTGTTTTCCCTGTAATCTCTTTTACGGAACGGTTTAAAGAATTCACATGAATGGAAAGACTCTGAGCATAATCATTAGGCGTTTTTAATTTTAAAAAGGCTTCAGGACTGTCGATAGGAAACTGTCTTTCCAGGAGCTCCATGAATAAAGAAGCAACCCTTTGTGAAGCATTCTGATAAGGTTCAAAGCTGTCTGCCGGCTGCATCCTCATCGTTTCATGAATCATCAGGTGAAGATAAGCTCTCAGCATATCATACTTATGAATATAATCCGACTGGATTTCTGTCATCATTTTCGTATACATCTCAGAAAGTATTTTCTGCTGTTCTTCATTGACAAAGAAAACCGGAGTTCCTCCAATCTTAAAAAGCGGAGAATCCTGAAGATTTCCCATACGGCTTCCATTATGCAGAAACTGGTCTGTAAACAAGCAAAACCAGCCTTTCTGATCTTCATCATCAGCTTCCCAGGAATAAGGAATAATAGGGTTTGAAAACAATAAGGCAGGACGGTCTACTTTAATCCATTTATCAGCATAATGAAGTTTTCCTTTTCCTATGATCAGTGAAATTTTATAATAATCTCTTCTGCTGTAAGGGGTAAGAGGAGAACAGTATTCTCTTGAAAAGACATTAAAATGTCCCATCTTATTCACCCCAATACACTGTGATGCAAGATTGGGAGCGTTTCTTTCATAAAAACCTTTGAGTGACTCGTGTGATTCCATAGATCAAAGTTATAAAAATCAAACAAATTAAATCACAATAATAAATAATCCTTGGATTGAAAAAATAAAATGGCTGACAAAAAGATGCCAGCCATTTAAAGTGATATAGAGTTGATAATGGGTTAATCCCAATCGTCATCATGTCCATGACCACGATGTTTATTTTGTTTTTTGTAGTATTTCTCCTGATTTTTATAATACTTTTCCTGTTGTTTACGGTATTTTTTATAATCGTTTTTATTTCTGCCGTAAACAATTACAGGATTCTGACCTCTGTAATATTTCTTTTTAAAAATGATATACTTTTCTCTTCCCAGAATTCTTTCCAGCTCCGAATAACGGTCGTTTCTCCATCTTCCTGGCTCCACTACATACACTCTGTTCCATGTATCATAATCATGGTATCTGTCATTCAGCACATAGATTTGATTGGCCTGCGTTGTTGAAAGTACAAGATCCGTAATTACTCTTTGCCAATTGATATCTGAGATACTCCTTCTATAGTCATTATAATAATCTGACTGGGCATAACTCAAACTGAATGTCCCAACCAATAATGCTGTTAATATTAATTTTTTCATTTCACTCCACTTTAAAATTAAACATGAAGAGATAGTCAATTAAAGTGCCAATCCTTCATTACAAATGCTAATATTTGTTAAGAAAAATTATAAACAACTGATTATCTTTAAAATATTTTGCACATTTTTCAGGAAATTATTACAGATTAGTCATATTAAAATTACACTCAGAAAACATTTAATTTTATTAAACAGATATTTTTGATAAGCAAATAATAATCAGTAAGCTGGGATTAAATTTAGGATTTTAAAGAGTAAGTACTCTAAGTTTGGACTAAAGCCAATGGATGTTTTTTAAAGTCTGATTGGGCTGAAGCCCACCCCTATTGAATTTTAACAACAACATCTTTTATCTTTTATCTTTTATCTTTTTACATTTATGTTATAAAATTCGTTAAGATTCCTGAAAACTATTATTTCATATGATTTAATTTCGTAATTTTAATGAAGAGAATGTTTTTAAGAAGAGCTTCTCAAATTATTTTTAATCATCCAAATCTTACATTATTATGGAAAATATAAAGTTTCAGGTATCTCAATATCAGGATGAGTTGCAGCTACTTATAGATGGAAAAAAGGCAGGCTATATGTCCATAGAGGTTGATGGAAGACTGCTTATCGTATATTACACGAAACTTGAAGAAGAGCGTGAGGGAAAAGGATATGCCAAATTATTACTGGATGAGCTGGTACGCTACGCAGAAGAGAAAGATTTGCTTGTAGATCCGGAATGTGATTTTGTAAGACAGCAGTTTGAAAATCACCCTGCAAGATATAAAGAAATCTGGCATGCCTGATCAGCTTTCCCACCATGCTGGAAATTGTTGTTCTGACTGATTCAGATCTACTACCTCGCCGATCATCGGAGTGAGGATATTCAGTTTTTTTTCTTTTCCAAGAGCCGTTATCTTTTGAAAAGGTTCATTCCATGGATGAAGTGCCAATGCAAATTTTGCCGCATGCACCGGAATAATACGTTCTGCTTTAAGATCCGTTCCAGCCTGAATAACATCCTCCGGCAATGTATGGATATACCTCCATGCCTCTCCATACTGCCCGTTCTCAAGAATAGCATAATCAAAAGGTCCATATTGCTCACCAATTGTTTTAAAATGAGAATCATAGCCACTGTCTCCTCCTAAGAAAATTCTTTTTGTAGGCGTTATTAGAACATAGGAACTCCAAAGTGTATCATTCTGCCTTACCCTTCTGCCGGAAAAGTGTCTGGCAGGAGTAAAAACAATTTTTACATCATTTTTCAAAGTAACTTCTGTTCCCCATTCTTCTTCGATAAGTTTATTTTCAGCATAGCCCCATCTTTCCAAATGCGCACCTACTCCCAAAGGTATAATGGCCATTTCCGTCCTTCCTTCAATAGATTTTACAGTTGGGTAGTCCAAATGATCAAAATGATCGTGGGTTATTACCAGATAGTCGAGATTAGGGATGTCTTCGGGTTGAAAGACCTCTGAGCCTTTAAATGCTTTATTAAAGTATTTGGACGGTGAACCATATAGACTCAAGACGGGATCAATTAAAAAAGAGACACCATCGGTCTGCAGATAATAAGAGGAATGTCCCAGCCAGACAAAAACATCTTGATTCTTATCGATACTTTTTAAATCAGTATGAAGCGATGGAATAGTTTTCAAAGGCTTCAACAGCGGATCTTTCTTTCCTAAAAAGAAATCATATGTCACTTTCCACGTTTTGTAGCCTTCTGTAATGGAAGGGGTATGGTTTATATTCTGAAACTTTCTCTTTTTATAAAGTTTCGAATTCCTGATGCGTTTCAGCCTGTTTCCTTTGGGTACTCCGCCAAACGCTTTCATATTGATCACGATAAAAAAGGTAACTGTCAAAACAGCTACAGTCGTAATAATCCAATAAATCATCTGTATAAAATAAACTTCAAATGTATTGACTTTTGCTTTTAAATGAAAACATATTCCATTTTACTGCATTTTTTAACTAAATTTATCATGTATTTTAAAAAATTTATTATGCTTTTAGGTCATCATTAATTTTAAACTTTCTATTTTAGCACCTTAAAAAACTCAGATATATTGAAAAATTATTCGGTAATATTTCTTCTCGCTATTTTTTCGTCATGTGCCTCTATAAAAAAACATAACGAACAGCGGGCTTCATGTATTCCACCGGAGCAACTTAAGGAGGATGTAGATTTTGCCTATTCAAAATTACAGCAAATGCACCCTCAACTATACTGGTATATTCCTAAGAAGGAATTGGAATATAAATTTGACAGTCTTAAACAGACGATCACCGAACCTCTTACTCCTCTACAGTTTTATTTTAAGCTCCAGCCTGTCATTGCTGGAATTCGCGAAGGCCATCTTTCATTAAGAATTCCCAGAAAGAAATTTACCAAAACAGAAATCAAAAGACTGGAACATCAGAAAGGGATGTTCAGCCGTTTTGAATATTACATTTCTGGAGACAGGATGTATATCATTCAAAACAGAGATTCTATTGAGCATATACAACCGGGAACTGAGATTTTATCCATCAACAATGTTCCTGTATCTGATTATATAAAGAAGTACAGAGGCCTGATCAGCAGTGATGGTGATAATACCACTTTCCAGCCATACTTTTTAAAAGATCTGTTCTTTAATTTCTATACTGCAGAAAATGGATTTGGGACTAAAGCGACTCTTGAAACCCTTTATGAAGGAGAAAAGCGAACATATACCTTAACCCGAGAAACGAAATCCGATTCTGATCTTGAAAAGGATAAGGAAATGCAGAAAAAAACTCCGGAAAAGAAACTGAATGACTATGTAGCTTCCAGTAATTCTTATAACAGGAGTTTCAGATTTCTGGATAAAGACAGTACCATTGCTTATATTAAGGTGAAAAGCTTCTCAAGAGATTATTCGGATGAATTTTATAAAAAAACTTTTGCCAAGATCAGTCATGCAAAATCTTCCTACCTTATCATAGATGTCCGAAATAATTACGGTGGATCATTGTATGAAATCAATAATCTGTATTCTTATCTGGCCGATGAACCATTTACCCTGATCAAACCGTCTCAGTTAACTTCCAGGAATGCTCCTCTGCGTACAAATTATTTCAGAAAAAGTACTCCCTTAGAATATGCTCTTAAAAGCATTGCCTATCCGAGTTACTTTTTTGCACAGACTTTCAGTACGTATAAAAAGGATGGAAAAGTATTCTACAAGATGAAGGCTGACAAACCTACAAAACCAAAAAAGGAATCCTTTCACGGAAAAGTTTTTGTATTGATTAACGGAGGAAGTTTCTCCGCATCCTCTATTATTACAGCTAAGCTTAAAAACGACAAAAGAGCAACGCTGGTAGGAGAAGAAACCGGAGGTGCCAATGACGGAACTGTTGCCGGTTTTTATTCGTATCAGAAACTTCCTAATTCTGAAATAAGATTCCCTATCGGATTACTTTTGGTACAGCCTAATATTAATTTTTCAGACTCACGGAAAGGGGTTGTCCCTGATGTAACTATTACTGAAAATATGCAGGATATTCTTGATAAAAAAGATCCTCAGCTGGATTGGATAAAAAATGAAATAGCAAAAGAAAAGCAAAATAAAGGACAATAGTATAGAGTTTCGGCGGGCTTTCAGCCCGCCGAAATCTTTTTTTATCTTTTCAACTCTTCCAGAAGATTTTCAATATGCTGAATGTATCTTCCGTAATAGCGGTGAAACCAGAATTTCCCAGCCAGGTACAGTAAAAACAATCCTACAATTACCGATCCGATTAAGATGACTGCAATCTTCAGTTCACTCAATGGTTTTGGCCAGGGAATAAATTCCAGGACAATAAGGATTTCACACACCAGAAATGGGGCAAAACTGATGTAGTATGAGAGATAATACTGTTTATTAAGGTTCAGTTGCATCACCAGATCTTTCAGAGAATCATACGTTTTGGGTGCAGGATTACTGATTTCATTATACAATGTAAAGAACTTACTGAAAAAGAAAACGGTGACAATAAGCATGGATGCAATCAAAACCGTTATGTACAATTGAAGTTTGAATGGTCTGCATACAGAACACACCAGAAAGGCGAAAACAAAGATTCCTATTACCCACCAGAATTCCACACGCATGTTCTTACGTATTTTTTCAAGGGGAAGATTCAGTTTATTTCTTTGCTCTATACTGATTTCAGGAGTTTCTTCCACAATATCTTCATTCCAGGTATTTTTCAATTCATCTATATTCATAGGATTACTGATTTTAATGTTTGTTGGTTTTTATTTGGCTTAAGATATCTTTAAGTTTATTTTTTGCCCGGTTCATTTTCACTCTTACATTGCCTTCAGAAATACCCATCTGCTCTGCAATCTGCTTTCCTGAAAAGTCTTCGAGATAATAGAATATAAAGGCTTTATCAATGGGATTGAGCTGATGAATAGCTTTATACATTTCTGTCAGTCTTTCTTCTTTATGATAATCATAATCTTCCTGAACAATGATTTGATTAGAAAAATCTTCACGGGCAATAAAGCTTCTTCTCTTTTCTGTTTTAAGGAAAATAATCGCTGTATTCAAAGAGATTCTGTACAGCCATGTAGAAAATTCACTTTCACCTCTGAAACCGGGAAATGCTTTCCAGAGCTGATAGGTAATCTCCTGAAAAAGATCATCACGATCATCCTTTTCAGTCATGTACATTTTAGAAATCTTAAATAAGATTCCTTTATACTGTTCAATTTTACGTATAAACTCTTGTTCTAATGAGGTCATAGCTTGTTACTCTATAGAGTTAGTTTTCATTTAAAAAAATTGTTACAGATTTTCTCAAAAGAAATAAAAAAACCCGACAGAAAAGTACTGTCAGGTCTCATTTTTTTGTGCTTTTTAAACTTTTTTACTATTTTCTCTGAATAGTATGACTCGAAATAATTTTTGTTGGATTTTATCTTTAAAAGCCTACCAGGCCAATATTTTATTGATTTGAACAGTTAGTAGAAAAAAAGTAAAAATGTTACATATAATAAAACACTGATATTTTTCATATCAGGGTTTTGTATCAATATTCAGTTCTGATTTATTTAAAATCTAAGAAGTCATCTTTTTCAATATAGTAATTCAGCGCAGTGATAAGCTGAGAAGAAGAGACCTCAGCATACTGCCGGAAGGCAAGATCCACCACATCCTGAATATTCTCATCAGAACACATATACTTAAGTTTATTATGATATACAAAATCAGGTAAGATTTCGTTATCGTTTCCTCCTATATCCAAAGGATCTCCGATAAAGACTTTCATTTCGGGTTCAAATTCATCTTTTGAAGAATAGACCGCATAATTGTATTCCGGATCATAAGACTCCTTCCTGTCCTGCTTACGCTTCACAAGCTCCAGAAATTCTTCTATACAATACATCTGATTTTTAATCTCATCCATCTGATATTTTTTAACAACTCAACTTTTTAAAGATAGAAAATTTATAGAAGATAAAGCATTTCTAATTCAGTTTATTTAAAGCTCTCTGTAATGATCCGATATCAAGGAAATTAAGCTTTGCCCCCACGATTATGATGATCAAAAGAACAAGTGTCAAAAATAAAATGATAAAAATATACATCGATACAAACCATAAGACCGTATTCAGGATGTTCCCTTTGATCCCCATTTTATTGATAAAAAATTTCTGTGAGCGTTCAAACCATGTTTTTCTCCTTTCCTTTTTAGGAGTTACTTCTATTCCATTAAGTTCATCTACCAACCGTACCACATCATCAATATATCTTCCATACATATAGTAGATCCAGTATCTGATAATAAAAGCAATCAACAGAAGAGTGATCAGAACGCTGATACCGAAGATCGCCAGATTATATTCCATATCAAAATGGAAATTAATTTTAATCAGAGACAAAAGAAATCCAAGAGGGATATAAGAAATATAATAGGAAATATAAATCTCTTTTGAGATAAGAAGCTGGTTTTTAAGGCTGAACAGATCATAATTGGTATTGATACTGTTCTTTTGAAGCATCTTATATAATTTCAGAAAGCGGGAATAAAAATAGATGATAATAGCAACCGTCAGAACAGTGACAAATGCTGATATAGTTCTAATATTAGAATCCGTAGATGCAAACGGAAAATTGGTCAGAAGTAAAGGCAGTGTAACAATCATCAGCCAAAACTCTGTCTGCATATTCACTTTCAGCATTTCTAATGGAGAATGTATTTCTCTCTGTTTTTCCAGAGAAATTTCAGGAGACTCCTTTCCTGTATCTTTATCCCAAAGTTCTTTAAAGTTTTCTAAATCCATAGTGTTATCTTTTAATGGGAATCGGCATCTTGCCCACTAATAATCTCTTTCAGTTTTTCTTTAGCTCTTTTCAGCTTTACCCGTGTATTCACTTCGGTAATTCCCAGCTGAAGAGCAATCTCTTTTCCCGAAAACCCTTCTAAAAAGAAAAAGATAAGGGCTTTATCTATGGGGCTCAACTGATGGATGGCTTCATACATCCGCTTAATATTCACATCATCCGTATCATTATAAGGTTCCTGCCGGGCACTCATCCCATCTACATTCTGATTCTGTATAAAACTACGTTTTTTTTCACTTCGCAGGAAAACAATTGCTGTGTTAAGCGCAGTTCTGTAAAGCCATGTAGAGAAATCACTTCTCTTTTGAAAATCAGCGTATGATTTCCAGGCCTGGTAAATGATCTCCTGATAGAGGTCATTCTGATCGTCCTTATTGTCCATATACATTTTAGAGATCTTGAAAACAACCCCTTTGTGTTTTTCAATTTTCTCTAAAAATTCTTTTTCCGGTGAAGACATGATTTACACACTGATCCTTAGATGATATTTCTAAAAAACATCATCTTATTATAACACAAAACTCTAATTTCCGGCATTAAGTTAAAAAAATCCTCAATAAACACATTAATTTATTGAGGATTTTTATTTTATGTTAAATCAATTGCAATCAGAAAATATAATCGGTACTTAAAAAGTTAGAATCATGTTCTCTGACGATAGTATTCAGTAACTCTTTGTTAGAATCTGTAAGTTTTGCTGCTACCAAAGACCTGATAGAGAACGAACGGAGTGCATCAAAAACAGAAAGTGTTCCTTCCGCACTGTCTTTTCTTCCGGTAAAAGGAAAAACATCCGGACCTCGCTGTGCCTGACAGTTGATGTTGACACGGCTTACAAGATTAACAAACGGATCAATCAGTCTTGCTACTTCCTGGGGATCTTCACTGAAAATACTCACCTGCATCCCATGGGAAGCATTCACCTGATAGTCTATAGGTTCTTCTATATCTTCAAAGGGAACAACAGGAATCACAGGGCCAAACTGCTCCTCATGATACAGTTTCATATCACTGTTTATGGGATATACTACTGCCGGAAAAACAAAAGATTCATCTGTATAACCTCCATCTTTATTCAGAACTGCAGCTCCTTTTTGTAAAGCATCATCAATACATTCTTTTAAATAAGAAGGTTTGTTCACTTCCGGAAGTGGTGTTACTTTAACGTCTTTTTCCCACGGCAGCCCAGCCTTCAACGCAGAAACGGCGGCAGTTAATTTCTCAGTAAATTCCAAGGCCACTTCTTTCTGAACAAATATCAGCTTTAATGCCGTACAACGTTGTCCATTGAAAGAAAGCGCTCCTAAAATGCACTCGCTCACCGCTACATCCAGATTGGCATTTTTGGTCACGATAGCTGCATTTTTCGCATCCAAACTTAAAATAGCTCTTAAACGGTTCACTTTCGGATGGAGTTTTTTCAGTCCGTTAGCCACTTTACTTGAACCGATAAAAGCCAAAACGTTCACTTTTCCGCTCTCCATGATCGGTGTGATGATTTCTGATCCTTTTCCGTATAAGGTATTCACCGTTCCTTTCGGGAATGCTTCTTTGAAAGCATTTAATAAAGGATAATGAGCTAATACTCCATGTTTTGGAAGTTTAAAAAGAATGGTATTTCCCATGATCAGAGCCGGAATCAATGTGGTAAAAATTTCATTCAGAGGATAATTAAATGGTCCCATACTTAACACCACTCCAAGTGGTGCTCTTCTGATCTGAGCGATAGCCCCCTCAGCCTGTTGAAAACGGGATGATTCCCTGTCGAGATCTTTTAGTGCATCAATGGTCTGATTGATATAATCTACAGTACGGTCAAATTCCTTGGTAGAATCTGCCAGCGTTTTTCCGATCTCCCACATCAGCAGTTTAATGATCAAATCTCTCTGCTGAATCATCAGGTATACGAATTTCTGCATGCATTTGATACGTCCTTCCACAGACATTGTCGGCCATTCGCCAAGTCCATTATCATAGGCTTTTACACAGGCTTCAAGAACTTCCATAGCCTCTTTTGGACCAATATTCGGAATACTTCCCAGAAGCTTTCTTTCCAATCCGTTTTCTGTGGGGATGCATACCGGAGAATAGATTTCGGTAACATCGCCCTTCCACTCTACCAGTTCGCCATTCAAAAGATAAGTTATCTGATGAATGACCGGAACTTTATATTCTTCCGGAATTTCGTTTTCTGCTTTAAAAATGTGATGAAATGATGCTGTATTTTCTGAACTCATAAATCTTTCTATTTTTTTATGTGATAAGATTGAAATTGTCTCAAAATTTAAATAATTTAACTCATGTCATTCTGACGAAGGAAGAATCTTTATTGATTTTTATATGAGATTCTTCATTACATTTTATTTCATTCAGAATGACACCTTGAAACTACTACATTTTATAATATAAAGGTAGAGGTAAAATATTTTGTAAAAAATAATCTGACAATAGATTCGATCTATTTGAATTAAAATTAATCTTAGCTCCTGAAAAAAGAATAATTTAGCTAAAAATAAAATTTCATGTTTTCAAAATTAGTTTGCGGTACACTGCTATTCTTTTCTGCAGTGGGCTTTGCTCAAAAATCTAAAGCGATCAATACTGTGTTAATGGGAGGAAAAGAAGTTCACACCTACGCCAAATTGCCGGCTCTGAATAAGCCTGCTCCTAAATTTACCCTTACGGATGTCAATATGAATGATCAGACGCTGGATTCCTACAAAGGAAGGTATGTTATTCTGAATATCTTCCCAAGTGTAGATACCGGAGTATGCTCTGCATCTGTACATCATTTCAATGAAGAGGCTGGAAACCTTCCCAATACAGTAGTCCTTTGCATTTCTAAAGATTTACCGTTTGCCCAGAAAAGATTCTGTGGTGCTGAAGGGATCAACAATGTGGTCATGCTTTCAGACTTCCGTTCAGATTTTGGATGGAACTATGGGGTGGAACTGGTAGATTCTGCAATGAAAGGACTTCTGAGCAGAGCCGTTGTGGTAATAGATCCTTCAGGAAAAGTCATCTATGAAGAGCAGGTGGCTGATATTTCACAAGAACCCAATTATGAAGCAGCTATTGCCGCTGTAAAATAGTAAGCTTTTGCTTTAAAATAATAGGCTCCGGCGATCTACGATCGCCGGAGCCTCTGTTTATAATAGCCTTCTGTATGCATCACAAAAGTACCCAAACGGGTAATTTCAATTTAATCCAATGCACTGTACTTTTAATCTATTAAAAAACACTTACAATGGCAACAACAGAATTTTCAAAAAAGTTATCAAACATTGCCCTAGGGCAATATAAAGAGTACAGAAATATGGATGAAGGGGATGCAAAACTAAGCGTACAGATCAAAAAATACTGGACGGATCTGAGTGAGACTTTCGAAAGCGTAGAAGTACCATGGTCTGCCGTATTTGTTTCCTGGTGTGTAAAAAAAGCGGGTGCTACCAAAACCGAGTTCCGGTTTGCAGTGTCCCACTCAAAATTTGTTCACTTTGCTATTCAGAATACAATAAGTGGCAAAGGAGTATTCCGGGCGAGAAAAATTACAGAATACCGACCTAAGATCGGCGATATTGTTCACAATAACAGAAGTGGCAACAAATTCGATTATGCGTATGCCCAAGCTCATAATTCTTATGAATCGCATTCCGCAATTGTAATAGAAACGGGAGAAGATGATGAGGGGAATTATCTTATTACCGTTGGCGGAAATGAGGGAGACTCTATCAGACAGAAAGAAGTAAGACTTGATCATAATGGTCTTATTATACAAAGATCTTCCAATCCTTTCATCTCCATCATTGAAAATTTAAAATAGCACCATTAAAAACAAAAACCATGGAATTTAAAAATTTACCTTCAGGGATCAGCCAGCCTACCGCCAATAAAATTGCAGAAGTCATCAGTACTTTTGAAAACGGAAAACGTTCCGGAGGCTATGATGCCTATGTCGCTTACAGAGATAAAAGATTAAACGATAATTACTACAGACAGATCACCTATGGAAGGTTTCAGACCACGGAGTTCGGAAATCTTAAAAAGCTGATCGAAATGTATATAGAAGCAAACGGGACTTATGCAGACTTTTTCAAAAGCTATGTCAATGAAATAGGTAAAATAGAGGGAGGCATTCCCGTGTCCCTTTATCAGAATGAAGAATTTGTAGAAACGTTGAAAAAAGCAGGTCAAAACGACCCGATCATGCACACGGTACAGGAAGCTTTTTTTGATTTGAGGTATTTCCAGCCAGCCTTAAACTGGTTCAAGTCAAATGGTTTCACTCTTCCCTTATCTCTACTGGTTATCTTTGACAGTTATATCCATAGTGGAAGCATCCGAGAATCGCTTCGTAAAAAGTTTCCGGAATATCCACCCAATATGGGAGGTGATGAAAAACGATGGATCACCCAATACACTGCTGCAAGACATGCCTGGCTTTCTAATTATGAAACCAAAGAAGTAAGAGCGTCTGCCTACAGAACCCAAACTTTTAAGAACTTAATTGTTGATGACAACTGGAAACTTGAAAAGCCCTTTAAAACCCAGGGAGTTCAGTTTTAAAAATAAAATTAATAACCACAAAACCTGCTTATTGCAGGTTTTTATATGACTGCTTTTTAAACTTCTACTTATTTTTGGTAGTAATCAGAACTACTCCATCTTTAGCCTTTTTACCATACCGATCTACAGCGGCTTCACCAGAAAGAGTACTGAAGCTTTTAATATCTTTCGGGTTCAATGCTTTCATTTTCTCAAATGAACTTGCTTTACCATTGATTACAATCAAAGGTTTAGCTGTAGGTTGTGATAATGGAGCTCCCATTCTGACAGGTTTTTCACGCACCACAGGCTTCCCTATAACTCCACTCACAGCTACTTCGCCCTTTATCATCTGAGATTTTGTATCCTGTCCATGGACTGTATTCACGATACTGCCTGCCATCAAAATTCCCAATGCTAATGTTCCGGCTATTGAAAAATTCAGATTTTTCCCCAACTGATCTTCCCGAAATCTTCCACATATATTTTCCTCCAAATTGAAACGGGTTACTAATTCTTCATCTGAAAAACCGGTAAAATCATGGACAGTCTTTGAACAGACCGCACAAAATTTACCTTTTTCTTCAGGCGTCATATCACTCCAGTTTTCATGACAGGGCTTAGGTATTGTAATTTTCATAATGCTCTTTTATTATAAAGATGCAGTGATGATAAAAAAGGTTGGAACACATGTTTAGATTTTTAATAAAATTCTTTTACATTAAAGCATTAAGAAGATATAACCCAATTCTTTTAATTACGTTTTTGTTGGCAAATCGCAAAGATGCAAGGTTTTTTAAAGCTTTGTGCTCTATTTTAAGGCGTAAGGATATTTCGACTTCACTCAATATTAAGTTTTTCAGCAAAATAAAACGTTATCAATTTTATCGAAGATAAAATCTTTGCGCCTTACAACAGATTTTCGTTATAACATATTGCGCCTTTGCGTTTTCCAATTATTTTTTAAAAGATGTAAAGGTTTTTCAAGAGAGTTTAACCTTTGTTGAGATTCCTACGGAATGACAAAGAGGACGCTAAAATGTTTTCCGATAATTGTGCGAGTAAGATTGATCCTTTAAAAACACATTAAAATATACACCATGTTTGTCATTCAGAGCGAAACGAAGTGAAGCGTGGAATCTAAAACTACTTGATAAAGCAGAGATTCCTACGGAATGACAAACTGTGTGGATAATCTAAGCGCTCATTTTATCTTTCCGGAGGAAACTAAAACTCTTATTACAAAAAGAAACAAAAAAACCTGCTTTACAGCAGGTTTTCTTTATATCTAAAATATTTTACAGTAAATTTTCATCTACAAGATTGGGAAGGGTAACTTTCAGATTTGGTTCTACTTCCATTGCTCTTTTAATCGCAAAAATAGCGCCTTCGTTTCTTGCCCAGCTTCTTCTTGAAATTCCGTTGTTTACGTCCCAGAAAAGCATAGATTTCAGTCTTCTGTCTGCATCATCACTTCCGTCAAGCAGCATTCCGAAACCTCCGTTGATAACTTCACCCCAGCCAACTCCACCACCATTGTGTATGGAAACCCAGGTAGCCCCACGGAAACTGTCACCAATAACATTGTGAATGGCCATATCTGCTGTGAATCTCGATCCGTCATAGATATTGGAAGTCTCTCTGTAAGGAGAATCTGTTCCTGAAACATCATGATGGTCTCTCCCTAATACAACAGGACCTATTTCTCCATTTTTAATGGCTTTGTTGAAGGCTTCCGCAATTTTCATTCTTCCTTCAGCATCTGCATAAAGGATTCTCGCCTGTGAACCTACCACCAGTTTATTTTCCTGTGCTCCCTTGATCCACTGAATATTATCTTTCATCTGCTGCCGAATTTCTTCAGGAGAATTTTTAACCATTTCTTCTAATACTGCACATGCAATATCATCTGTTTTCTGCAGATCTTCAGGATTTCCGCTGGAACATACCCAACGGAAAGGTCCAAACCCATAATCGAAACACATAGGTCCCATAATGTCCTGAACATAACTCGGATATTTGAATTCTCTGCCCAATGTCGGATTTTCTGCCATTACATCAGCTCCTGCTCTGGAAGCTTCTAATAGAAAGGCATTTCCATAATCGAAGAAATACGTTCCTTTTGCTGTATGTTTATTGATAGCTGCCGCATGTCTTCTCAATGTTTCCTGAACTTTTTCTTTGAATAATTCAGGGTTTTCTGCCATCATTGTATTAGATTCTTCAAAGCTTTGTCCTGCAGGATAGTAACCACCAGCCCATGGATTGTGAAGGGATGTCTGATCTGATCCGATGTCGATTCTTAAATCTTCCTGATCGAATTTTTCCCAAACCTCAACAATGTTTCCAAGGTAAGCCAAAGAAACGGTTTCTTTATTCGCCTGTGCTTCTCTTACTCTTTTTACCAAAGCATCAAGGTCTTCATGGATTTCATTCACCCATTTCTGATCATGACGGATCTTTGTGATCTTCGGATTTACTTCGGCACATACGGTAACACAGCCCGCAATATTACCTGCTTTTGGCTGAGCTCCACTCATTCCGCCTAATCCTGAAGTTACAAAAAGACCTCCTTTCGACTCTTTTTTAATTTTTCTGAATGCATTTAACACCGTAATCGTTGTTCCATGAACAATTCCCTGTGGACCAATATACATATAACTTCCCGCAGTCATCTGCCCGTATTGGGTAACACCCAGCGCGTTGAACTTCTCCCAGTCATCCGGCTTTGAATAATTCGGGATCATCATTCCATTGGTTACAACCACTCTTGGTGCATCTTTATGAGACGGGAATAGTCCCATCGGATGCCCTGAATACATTACCAACGTCTGTTCATTACTCATTTCCGACAGATATTTCATTGTCAGCAGATACTGAGCCCAGTTTGAGAATACAGCTCCATTTCCACCATAGGTAATCAATTCATGAGGATGTTGTGCTACGGCATAATCCAGGTTGTTCTGAATCATCAACATAATCGCTTTAGCCTGCTCAGATTTTCCGGGATAGTCTGTGATAGGCCTTGCTTTCATTTCATAATCCGGACGGAAACGATACATATAAATCCTTCCGTAATCTTCCAGTTCCTGCTTAAATTCAGAAATCAGTTCTGCATGAAACTGAGGATCAAAATAACGTAGTGCATTCTTCAATGCCAGTTTTTTCTCTTCTTCTCCTAAAATTTCTTTACGCTTCGGAGCATGGTTGATATTGGTTTCGTATGGTTTTGGTTGTGGCAGCTGATTAGGAATCCCCTGCTGTATCTGTTCTTGGAATGTCATATTGCTATTTAAAGATCTATGTTTTAAACAATGTTTGAAGTTTTAAAGATATTCAAATTAGAAAATATAGGCAAGAGGGGAAGGGAAGAATGGTTTAAAGTTTAGGGTTTAGGGTTTAGGGTTTAGGGTTTAGGGTTTAGGGTTTAGGGAAAGTTATGAAAGTTGTAAACCAGCCATCATTTGATATTAAATACTATATTTGAATAAATGCACCTGAATTCCCCTCCCTCGGAGGGGTGGATTTCAAAGTTAACAACTTTGAAAGACGGGATGGTAAAAACACAACAATGAAAGAAACCCTCACCATCATCAACGGAATTCCGATCCGCAGGAATTTTGTTGAGAATCTACCCTACAACAGCTATTTAAAAATATTATTAAAAGAAAAACGTAAAGCCCGGATCTTAGGTGAAGTACTATTTTGGAAGAAAGTTCGTGCAAAAAAAATTTCATACCATTGATTTTGACCGACAAAGAATTATTGGAAATTATATTGTTGATTTTTATGTGAAAACTTTAGGACTCATTATAGAAATAGATGGTTCAAGTCATGATGAAAAGGAGTTGGAAGAATTTATCATTCTGCACTATGGAACCACCCCGTCTTCAAAAATTCTTTAAATTTTTGAATCCACCCCTCCAAGGGAGGGGAATTGCCCTTACCCATATTAGTTGTTATTTCACATAAAAAAACCTTACTGAAATTCAGTAAGGTTTTATGTACAGTATTGGGTAAGAATACTTTTAGTTTTATTTTTTTATAAATTTTTCAACAACATTTTCTTTGTTTCCCTTTAAATGGATATAATATACACCTGCAGGAAGATGAGAAACATCAATTGTTGATTTTAATTCGGCTGAACTGATAATTACTCTCCCTAAATTATCTATAATTTGATATTGATTCAATCCTTCTGTTTTTACATTCAGAATACCTGTTGTCGGATTAGGATAGACAGAGTTTTTCTTGCCGGTTTTCTCTTCTCGGGTATTCAAAGTTGTTTGAGGAATAAGTCTGACAAGTCCTCTCACGGGTTGACCATCAAATTCCCTGAACTCACCGCCTACAAGAAAACCATTTCCCTGTCTCTTAATTGAAGATACGTCATCTGAATAATTATTAGGATATGGCGTTACAAAACCGGTTCCGATATCAAAAGTATTATCTATGGTTCCATTGGGATTATGCCTTACAAGTCCTTTAAAATTGAAAAGCTCTGTAAAAGCAGTAAAAAATTTCCCATTATTTTCAAATTCAAATGGTTGTTCCCGGGTAGTCATTCCATCATCATAAGATTGTATAGTAAATGAATTATCCAATGTTCCATCTTCATTAAAGCGCATCAGTTTATGGCCAAAAATCAGATTAGAAATAGCATAGATTTTTCCATCCGGTGCAGGATACATGTCATTAATATTTGGCTGAGATGTTATTGTTGTAAAGGTTCCGTCTATTTGTCCATTGGGTAATAGTCTGGCCATTACATTTTTAGATAAACTACTGTCATACCCCGTTAATAAAATCTTGTCATTAGGCAGCAATTTAAGTCTGCCAAGCAAACTGTAAGGCTCTGCATAATCTATAGTGGTATCTATATTTCCGGCCTGGTCCAGAACTACGAATTTATTATCAATAGGAACCGATACATTATTTTTAACATAATAAAACATTCCGGGAACTAGTATTTTACCATCATTAAACAGAATAAAGTTCTTAAATTTTAATGATCCATATAATCCCCGATCATTGCCTACCAAACTAAAAAATGTAGGATCTAAACTTCCGTCATAATTCAACCTTACAACTCCTCCTCCATTTTCACCTCCGTTTATCGTTCCTTCTGTTCCCAGTAATATTTTACCATTGGATAAAAATTTAATATCAGCGGGTTCTTGAGACGAATGAAATAATAAGGGTGATGGCACTTTAAAATCGTTATCAACACTTCCGTCAGGATTTAGACGCACAATTCTATCACTTGGCTTTCCGTTGTAAGCATAAAAATTACCCGTCACAATAATCTTCCCGTCCGGCTGCATAAATATTTTATTGGGAGCAGTGTCAAAACCTTTACAAATATTTTGAAAAGTAGAAATTCTATCTCCGGCTAAAGAAGAAAACATCACAATATTCCCGGCCACGTCTTCATTATAATATTTCATAGAACCGGTAGCAATAACATTTCCGCTTGAATGAAAACTAAGATTATTAACATAGTCTGAAAATGAATATCCATTCACCAGACGTGTTACTTTTCCTTGAAAAGTAGGATCCAGTGAGCCATCATCATTTAAACGCATAATTCCCGGCGCAGACTGCCCGCCATACGATTTAAAACTTCCGCCTACCAGTGCTTTTCCATCGGGCTGTAAAAGGATTGAATAAACCCCGTCAGCACCAGTTCCTGAAGGATAATTCTGATAAAAGCTTTTAACTACAAACCCCAGATCTCTTGTTCCATCTGCATTCAGTCTCATTAAAAACTGGTTATTTCCGCCAAAAATAAATTTCCCACCAATATAAATTTTACCATCATTTCTCACAGCAACCGTTTTAATTCCCACTCCACTAAAATTGGAATAATCAGGTTGTGTAAATGAAGGATCAGCAGATCCGTTTACATTATGTCTTAAAATACGATTGAAATAGTACGTTGTAATAATTTTACCATCTGGCTGAAGTTCAAAATTACTGACATCAGAATCATATCCTGTAAAATCAAAATCAAATGATGAATCTACAGATCCGTTTGTATTCAATTTTAAAATATATTTCTTGATTGCTCCATTATAAGTTATGAAATTCCCACCAAGCAGAATCTTATCTCCGGCAAGCACTGCTACTTTGTTTACAGAAGGATTATCGGTAAATTGAGGAAATGAAAAGTTTCCAATATTGAAAGCAGAATCTTTAGTTCCGTTCGCATTAAGCCTTACAATAAACTTGGAAGCTATATTATTATGTAAAGTAAACCCTCCCGCTACAAGAATTTTACCGTCACTCTGCAACGCTACACTTTTCACAAACCTGTTAAAAACAGCTGTGGTAAAAGTGGGATCTATAGAATTATCAGGATTGATCCTTACCATATTGTAAATATCACCTCCCGGAACAGGTATGAATGTTTTGTATACAACAAGAATTTTCCCGTCTGGCTGGGAAATACTAAATTCAATTTGCCCTTTGCCATCAACAAAATACTTATTGGTTTGAAAAGCCGCATTAAAATCAGGGTCTTTTATATACTTATTCTGAGAATAAAGATTAGAAAAAATAACACTTAGAAAAGAAACCAGTAGTACTCTGGTGTAGAAACTCATCATCATAAAGTTTAATATTAGTTTTCGGCAAAAATACTCATATTAATTGACATGATTCACCCCAGCAATTCAAACATTTACCCAAGGACAAGTTTCCGGTTAACAAAAAACCTTACTGAAATTCAGCAAGGCTTAGTCTGTTATTATCAAATGTTAGGTTAAAACATCATCATTTTCTTCTTCATGGTCATCTTCATTATCGCTGAGACTCCAATAATTATTTTCTTCATCTTCCTCTCCTATTTCTTCCATTTTATCATCATCTTCTGCTCCGGGAATATCTAATCCTTTATCAATTTTATCATCGTCAAAATCTTCATCCAAAATAGGATTTCCGTCTCCATCGAGCGAAATGTGTTTTTCTCTCTTAAATATATCTTCGTTCGGGTTATAATCCATCTGTTCTAACCTTTTATTCTGTTCATTAATATTTTTCTCTGGTGCCATACTATTTAAGATTTTAGGTTTATATATTCAGAACAAAAATAATTCCAAGTTATGATAAATGATCAGAATAAACGTCAGGATTTGCACAATGTGGCATTTTTTCATTTTTCGAAAATGCGATGATATTTCCTGCAGCAAGTCTTGCCATCCCATTTCGGGCTTCAACCGTAGCAGATCCGATGTGCGGAAGAATACAGACACTGGAAAGTCCAAGAATAGGATCATCTGCTGACATAGGTTCCGGATTGGTAACATCCAGGCCTGCACCCCAGATTTTCTTATCAACAAGCGCCTGATACAGATCTTTTTGGTTGTGAAACCCTCCTCTGGCTGTGTTGATAAAGATCGCATTCTGTTTCATCTGTTCAAATATGGACTCATTGAATAGCTCTTTATGCTCAGGGGTAAAGTTGGCATGAACACTCAGCACATCTGATTTCTGAATCAGTTCATCAAAAGAGACATAGGTTGCGCCTAATTCCTTTTCTGCTTCTTTATTGGCGTGGCGGTTGTGATAAATAATGTTCATTCCAAAAGCTTTTTTTGACTTTTCGGCCATTTCATAACCAATACGCCCCAAACCAAAAATCCCCAGTGTTTTTCCGTACAATTCCTGTCCTAAAGCATGTAAAGGATCAAATGCTCCCCAGTTATCCTCTTTCACTTTCTGGAAATTGTAGCTTGCCCTTCTTGCCACAGCCTGCATCAGTAAAAATGCAACATCTGAAGTTGCTCTGCTCAAAACATCCGGAGTATTTCCTATCGGAATGTTCCTTTGAGTAGCTTCTTTAATGTCTACATGGTCAAATCCTACAGAATACAGAGCGATGGCTTTGATATTGGGACAGGCATCAAAAAAATTCTTATCATATCTGAAGTCTCCACCTACATTTAGGAGGGTGTCTGCATTTTTACAGTAGCTCATCCATTCTTCGTAAGAAAGATTTTCTTTTTCTGGAAAAAGTATTTCCAGTCCTGCTTCTTCCAGCATTTTAATTCCTGTTTCCGGAATTCTTTTATTGATAAAAACTTTCATTGTACTGTTGTTTAATGATTTTTAAATAAAAAAACCTCACTCGCAAAAAGTAAGGTTATTGAACTTTAATATTAAAAAAAATTATTTCTTTTCATCTGAATGTTCTATTCAAGATCTAGTGTATTTTCTGTGATGGTGATTTTATCCTGAGGGTTTTAATTCCATCAATTTTCATTCCGAAATGGAGTTAAAAAGATTTTAAATTTTGGGTAATTTTCATTAATAAAAAAAAGGATAACGTTTCGTTCCTAATGATAAGATTGGTATAGAAAAGAACTGGTGTTTGAGACCAGTGCGTCTACCAATTCCGCATGTCTGATACAATTATTGATTGGTATTACCCAGCATCGGAACAAATTTATACGCCCCAAATTCTTCTTTTTCAAATTCTGTAGGACCTACTTTAGTAAATCGGTATAAAACCTGTTCATTTGTCGGGCCTAATGGAATGACCATGATTCCTCCCACGTTCAGTTGTTTTAAAAGTTCCGTAGGTAATGTGGAAGCACCACAGGTTACGATAATTTTATCAAAGGGTGCGAAAGTAGGAAGTCCGGCAAAGCCATCTCCAAAGCTCTGGAATTTTGGAAACAGATGAAGTTCTCTGAGTTTCTTTTTAGAAAAATCAAAAAGGTCTTTCTGTCTTTCTACTGTGTAAACATGAGCTTTCATCGTCATTAGAATAGCAGTCTGGTATCCGCATCCTGTTCCGATTTCCAATACTTTTTCGCCTGGCTTTACCTTCAGCAGTTCAGACTGTTCCGCTACCGTGGAGGGATGGGAAATCGTCTGATGCGCCAGAATCGGGAAAGCCCGGTCTTCATAGGCAAAATCTTCAAAAATACTTTCGATAAAAAGGTGTCTCGGAACTTCACTCATTGCCGAAAGTACATTTTCATCCGAAATTCCAATTCTGTTTCGAAGATAATCGACTAAAATCTTTCTTTTTCCTTTATGTACAAACGAATCCTGCATTTGGCAAAAGTAAGAAATTAGAAATTAGATTTCAGAAATTGAAGCAAAGAATTATCCACAAAAATAAAGCAATCAAAAAATGACTGCTTTATTTTTATCTCTTAATTCCACTTTATCGGATAAGGTCCGTAAAAATCGCTGAAAGTATTATCAGCACATCTTTTTCTCACAAAAAAGTTATAGTTCACTGTTTTACTTAATCCTACATAAATGGCTTTTTGACCTGCAATCGCCAATTCTCCACTTGCCGGTGGCACAGAACTGGTCGTTAAGACCGTTTCATAGGCAGAAACTCCATCATTCTCCCAGGATACTGTAGCTTCAAAAATAGAAGAATTTAAAGAAGAGGTTGTTTTTGAGTACGTTGCATACCCTGATTTTATGCAAGTTGTGGTATTGCTGGCCAAAACGGTAACAGGTCCTGCCCAGTCGCTTCGTCCATTGCCTATCCCACAATTTTTTCTCACATAAAGGTCATATTTATTATCTTTATAGAGAGGGAGATTATAGGAATTCTTATAGGTAACCACTGTAGTTCCCTTTCCTAAAGAAAAACCATGTTCCCCGTATTGTATTTCATAATATCCTTCGCCCTGACTAATAAAGCTCCATGAAAGCAGGTTAGTTCCTTTTTCAAATATCAGGTTCGTTGGAGTTCCACATTTAGCCTGCGGATCATACGGGCTATCTCCTATACATCCTGCAGTACATAATCCAAAGAAGAGTAAAATCGAAATTATTCTTTTCATCGTTATTTTTCTGACCGTGAATTTACTGTAATTTCCTTAATGAATAAACGTGTTCCATCTTGAATATCTCCAAGTGAAAAGTCATGTATTTTATAAATGTACATTCACTATCTTTACAAAAATTTAATACAGCTATGTTAAAAGCAGGTTTGGTAGGTGCCGGACACTTGGGAAAGATACATTTAAAACTTCTTAATCAGTCAGATCGATATGAATTTGTAGGTTTCCATGATAAAGATGTTGAAAACGGAAAGAAATTAGAAGCCGAATTCGGATATAAATATTTTGAAAATTTTGATGAATTGCTTGAGCAGATTGACATGCTTGATATTGTGACGCCAACAGTTTATCATTATGATTATGCTTTAAAAGCCATCGAAAAAGGGCTGCATTTCTTTATTGAAAAACCGGTAACCCAGACTCTTGAACAGGCGGAAGAAATCCTTCGTCTGTGCCAGGAAAAAGGAATCAAAGCACAGGTAGGACATGTTGAAAGATACAATCCTGCTTTTATTGCCACTAAGGAATATATCAGCAATCCGATGTTTATTGAAATCCACAGGCTGGCAGAGTTTAATCCACGTGGTACGGATGTTTCTGTGGTATTGGATCTTATGATTCACGATCTTGATATTTTATTAAGTATCGCGAAATCTAAAGTGAAAAACATTCATGCAAGCGGTGTTTGTGTAGTAAGTAAAACTCCGGATATTGCCAATGCAAGAATAGAGTTCGAGAACGGATGTGTAGCGAACCTTACGACTTCCAGAATTTCTATGAAGGCGATGAGAAAAAGCAGATTCTTCCAGAAGGATGCTTATATTTCTGTTGATTTCCTTGAGAAAAAGGCTGAAGTGATCAGAATGAAGGATGCTCCTGAAAGCCCTACTCCATTTGATATGATCATTGAAAATGCAGAAGGAGAAAAGAACCAGATCCTGTTTGAATATCCGAATATCCAGACTAACAATGCTATTCTGGATGAATTAAATTCTTTCGCAGATGCTATCACAGGCGACAAAAATGTAGAGGTTTCTCTTGAAGACGGAACTGAAGCTTTGAAAGTGGCTTTAGAAATTATGAAACTGATCAGTTAAAAATATACTGTTTTCCTAAACAGTAACAGAGATAATGCTATCTTATTAATCAGAAGAAATTGGTTATGAGATAGCATTTTTAATTTCTAATCTTATCATTGTAACGCAAAGATTCCATCTTAGCTATGTATTATTTTAAGCAAGCGAAGGTTAATCGATTAATAATCGATTTGATGAAGCTGTAGTACTCATTCTGCTAATTTCTGCTTTGTGTTCTTTAAAACTTGTAATGAAATAAAAACTTTCCATCAATAATTACTGATTTATTAATAAAAAGTCCTTTTCAAAATAAAAAAACAATATATTTGAGGAATAATTCAATAAAGTATTGAAAGATTTTGTTTTACATATATGGATATCAGGCAACCTCAATAAACTGAATACAGGTTCAGCTTGTGCTGCCATCATTCATTATAATTTCTAATATTTCCCTATTATTTTAAACCATTGAAACTACTATGAAAAGAGCCATTCTATTATCCGCACTTTTATTGTCTCAATTTGGGACATCACAATTACTGAAGACTTCAGGACAAAAAATCGTTAATGATAAAGGTGAAAATATTCAATTGAAAGGTCTTGGGCTGGGCGGTTGGATGCTGCAGGAAGGATATATGCTGAAAACTGCTGATTTTGCAGGACCTCAGTATAAGATTAAAGAGAAAATCGCTGAATTAATTGGCGAAGATGGAATGAATGAGTTCTACAAAGCTTATCTTAAAAATGGAATCACCAAGCAGGATATTGACTTTTTAGCCAAAGCCGGATTCAATTCTATCAGGCTTCCGATGCATTACAATCTTTATACGCTGCCTATTGAAAAAGAACCTGCAAAAGGAAAAGATACATGGTTGGAGGAAGGTTTCAAAATGACTGATGATCTGCTTCAATGGTGTGCTGATAATAAAATTTATCTGATTTTAGATCTTCATGCTGCTCCGGGCGGACAGGGAAACGATGCCAATATTTCTGATAACGATAAGTCAAAACCATCGCTTTGGGCTAATGAGGAGAATCAGAGAAAAACGGTTGCTCTATGGAAAAGGCTGGCTGAACGATACAAGGACAGTCCCTGGATTGGAGGCTATGACTTAATTAATGAGCCTAACATCAATTTCACCGGGAAAAATCCGAATGGCACTGATGAAATGTCTAATGCTCCGCTCTGGAAACTTCAGAAGGATATTACGGCAGCCATCAGACAGGTTGATAAAAAGCATCTTATTTTCATTGAAGGAAACGGATGGGGAAACAACTATAACGGATTGCCAGCTCTATGGGACGATAATATGGCTTTCAGTTTTCATAAATACTGGAACTATAATGATGATCAGACGCTGAAATTCGCTCTGGATCTTAGGGAGAAATACAATATTCCTATCTGGCTTGGAGAAACAGGTGAGAATTCCAATGTCTGGTTTACGGAACTGATCCAGCTTTTGGGTAAGCACAACATTGGGTATGCATTCTGGCCTATGAAAAAGATTGACAATATTGCAGGAATTACCAATGTAAAAACTACTCCTGAATATGAAAAGCTATTGGATTACTGGAAAAAAGGTGGTGAAAAACCATCTAAAGAATATGCCAAAAAAGCTTTATTACAGATTGCCGACAATTATAAGCTGAACAATACGGAAATTAAAAGAGATGTGATTGATGCGATGTTCAGACAGATCACGGATGCTTCCACAAAGCCTTTCAGAAACCATCAGGCTCCGGGAAGAATTTTCGCTTCGGAATATGATTTGGGAAGAATGGGTGCTGCCTATCTTGATAAGGATTTCATTAATCTTTGGGTAAGTGATCCCGCTAAAAGATCAGAATGGAACTCCGGCCAGCAGATGAGAAATGATGGGGTGGATATTTATCAGTGTAACGACAAGGTTACCAATCAATATTACGTAGGAAAAACAGAATCCGGAGAATGGCTTCAATATACTGTTCAATCAAAAGGAGACAGAACTTATACATTGGATATCCGATATGCAGCTGCCAATGATTCTAAAATAAGAATTGAAACGGCTTCCGGAAAAGTCTTAGCTACAGTATCACTGGCATCCACTGGAGGAAATGAGAACTGGAAAACAGTTTCTGCAAAAAATATCAGCCTTCAGAAAGGGGAAAACAAAATCAGAATTTTCTTTGAAAATGATGGTGCCAATCTGAATTATTTTGAACTAAAATAGTAATAATTATCTTAAATTGCAGCTCTCTTCCGTTCTTCGGAGGAGAGCTTTTTTAATTACATTATTATGAAAAAAACAGCCTTTCTTTTTCTTCTGATTTCAGCATTCACTTTTGCTCAGACATCACTATTGGAACAAAAAATAAATTCAATTCTTAAGAACAAAAAAGCTACTGTAGCAGTTTCTGTCTTAGGTTTTGAAAACGGTTTTAAATATGATAAAAATGCAGACAAAAACCTTCCGATGCAAAGTGTATTTAAATTTCACATTGCAGCAGCAGTTCTGAATTTTGTAGATCAGGGAAAACTTTCCCTGGATCAGAAAATTAAATTGGATTCATCAAACCTGCTTGAGAACACATGGTCGCCGCTTCGTGATCAGTATGCAGGAAAGAATGCAGAAGTTCCGTTAAGTGAAGTGATTGAATATACAGTTGCCAGAAGTGATAATAACGGCTGTGATATTCTTATCAAATTATTGGGTGGAACCCAGACCGTTCAGAAGTTTATGGATTCAAAAGGGGTAAAAGGATTTCAGATCAAATATAATGAAGAAGCCATGCATAAGGACTGGAATGTTCAGTATGAGAATTACAGTACTACAAAATCTGCAGTTGATGCCCTGAAAAAACTGTATGACGGAAAATTATTATCAAAGAAATCTACAGATTATCTGATGAAAGTTCTGTGGTCTACTTCAACAGGATTAAATAAAATGGTGGAACAACTTCCGAAAAACACTCCTGTCGCAAGAAAAACGGGAGCTTCCGGGAAGAATAAAGCAGGTTTAACAGGGGCAGAAAATGAAATAGGAATCGTTACTTTACCTAATGGCAAACATTATGCATTAGCTGTATTTGTCAGTAATTCAATGGAAACCGATGCAGTGAACTGCAGGATGATTTCGGATATTTCCAGGGAGGTTTGGGAATATTTTAATAAGTAAAATTTTAAGCTTATTTTTAAAGCGATTTAACATGAAAAAAATAATAATAACAACAGCTCTATTTGCTTTCACATTCTTTTATTCGCAGAAGAATCAGAATTATTTAGAGATCAGCTACGGAAGTGTATGCTGTGGTCCTGCATCTGATAAACCTGTCTTGAGCTTTCTGAAAGAATTTAAGAATAAAAGCCAGATAAAAAGCATGGAAATCCTGATCCAAAAAGGCAGAGGCAGAGAGGGCGAATATACATTATATGTAGGCACTGATTTCCTTACCAAGAATCAAAAAAAACGACTGGTAAGAGGATTAACAGCTGCTGTTTCCAACCAGAACAACAATAAGAAAAGTCAAAGTGTCGGAAATGTTTTCTTTGATTCCACAGCTGTTGTTACACAATCTGAACTTGCAGACGTAAAAAATTTAACTATCTATAAAAAATAAAGGAAAAATGATCAAAAACATTGTAGTTATCGGAGCTGGAACCATGGGGAATGGTATTGCACATACTTTCGCACAAAGCGGTTTTAAAGTAAATCTTGTAGACGTATCCCAGGACGCTTTGGACAGAGGTTTAAAAACCATTACTACCAATCTTGACAGAATCATTGCAAAAGGAAACCTTACAGAGGAGCAAAAAGCTGAAACACTGGGTAACATTACTACTTTTACAGCATTGAACGATGCGGCAGGTTCTGCTGATCTTATTGTAGAAGCTGCTACTGAAAATCTTGATCTTAAACTGAAGATTTTTGGTCAGATGGATGAACTGGCTCCTGCCAACTGTATTCTTGCAACCAACACCTCATCTATATCTATTACAAAAATTGCTGCAGCTACCAAAAGAGCTGATAAAGTAATTGGTATGCACTTCATGAACCCGGTTCCTATTATGAAACTGGTAGAAATTATCAAAGGATATTCTACTTCCAAAGAGACTTTTGATTCTATTTATGAAATGAGCAAAACATTGGGTAAAGTTCCTGTAGAAGTGAATGATTATCCTGGTTTTGTAGCCAACAGAATTTTAATGCCTATGATCAATGAGTCTATCGAAACACTTTATAACGGTGTGGCTGGTGTAGAAGAAATTGATACGGTTATGAAATTGGGAATGGCTCATCCGATGGGTCCTCTTCAGCTTGCAGACTTTATTGGTCTTGATGTATGTCTTGCGATCCTGAATGTGATGTATGACGGTTTCAAAAATCCTAAATACGCTCCGAACCCATTGCTTGTAAATATGGTGACAGCCGGAAAATTGGGTGTAAAATCAGGAGAAGGGTTCTACGATTATTCTGAAAGCAAAAAAGCTGAAAAAGTTTCAAAAATGTTTTTGAAGTAATCTTAAATCAATAATTTTAATTATCTTTGAGAAAGTTAAAACATTAAAAAAATGAAATTACCAAAGTTTTTATTAGCAGATAATTCGGAATTTCCAGAGGATCTATTCGTGGTTCATACAGAATATCCAAGATTTATCTTAAACGTTGAGGAAGAAGAAGTTGAGTGGTTAGATGATCTTGAAGGTGATGATGAAGAAACGATGGCAGACGAGGCTACTAAAGTAGTAGAAGCAGCGTTCAAATGGTGCGACGAAGAATTGGCTAAGTACGACGAAGAAGAGGAAGATTAATAACACTCTAAACATAAAAAAGGAACTCAATTGAGTTCCTTTTGTTTTTTTATTCTGATTTTGTGAATTTCAATAGTAAAAGATTGTCTTTATACAATTCTAAAGTATTTCCGGAAATCACATATTTGTTTGCTTTTCCCATCATATCCATAAAGTTCTGCTCTACTCCGATGTTGTTGCACATCATTTTTGTAGATCCCATTTGTCCTGCAGTAAAACTTCCAGTAGACGGATCTATTGTAGCCGCTCCGAAATAGTTATTACATCCTGCATTTCCTGTGATTTTCTCTCCTTCAATGTTCAATGTTGGAACTTTACCTTTTACCGTTTCAGCCAAAGTCCATTTGGTATTGGTAAGAGCAGGCTGAGCTTTCCCTACTTTAGACGCAGACGGACTTGTCATTGATCCACAAGAAGCCAATACTGCAGCGGTACATATACTTAAAAAAAGATTTTTCATTTTTTTCTTTTTGAATTAACCCAAATTTACGGAAATTATATTATTTAAACGGGTTACCATGAATTTTATTATTCTTTAACAGTTGATATTTTGAATATTTTTCCGGGATTAATTTCAGTTATAAATGCCTTTTTTTGTTTTAATAAGTTTGGAAAATGCTATTTTCTTTTAAACACGAATAACACTAATATTTCCACTAATATCACTAATACGATTCAAGAGGAACGGGCTTTAGCCCGTTTTTACTTACAACCAATATTCAATTGGCTTTAGCCGAAACTTACTACATGAATACATTTTTTTAAACGATTAAAAACAAAAAACGGACTTTTAAAAAGTCCGTTTCTATTTATTAATGAAATATATTTTAAAATATTAAGATCTCAACTCTGCGTTGAATTCCTTCTGGAAAGCTTTAATCAGAGAATCCATTACTTCGGTAATCTCTTTTTCTTCCAGTGTCTTTTCTTCGTTTAACAGCTCAAAGCTCATAGCATAAGACTTCTTACCTTCAGGAAGATTTTTCCCTTCATACACGTCGAACAGGTTGATGCTCTTAATGAATGAAGATTTATTCTTTTTAGCAGTCTGATATAAATCCTGATAGTTTACATTTTTATCAATCAATAAAGCAAGGTCTCTTCTGATTTTGTTGAATTTCGGAATGTCTTTGAATTTCAATTCATTTTTAGAACGTAATTCCTGAGCATATTCCAGTTCAATTTCTGCATAGAAACACTCCTGATCAATATCAAAGTCTTTTAACAAAGCTGGAGCTACTTTTCCGATTCTTACCAACGTTTTACCTTCTGCCTCATATGCCAAAGCATCAGAGAATCTGTCATCAGATAGAGCAACTTCTTTGTAATCTACCGCAAGTCTTTCCAATAAAACTTTTACATACGCTTTAAGGTTATAAAAACTTACAGCAGACTTTGGCTGAAGCCAGTTTTCAGCAACATCTCTTCCGGAAACCAATAATGCCAGTTGTTTTCTTTCTTCGTATTTATCTTTTTTGTGATAAATTTTTCCTAATTCGAAGAATTTGATATCCTGATTCTTTCTGTTGATGTTATAGACTGTATTCTGAAGAAGTCCTTCCAATAAAGACTTTCTCATGAACGCCAAATCACCGCTTAAAGGATTCAATAGTTTTACCGCATCTGTTTCATCTTTTACAGAAGTCAATGAATTGTTCATTACTTCATTGAAGCCAATGCTTTGTAAAGTTCTTGCCCAGTTATTTTCCAGTTCATCCTGATCGTTAGTACTCAGCTTAACCGGCGTAAATGAAAACTTCTGTGGAGCATCAATTTTATTGTATCCGTAGATTCTTAAAATCTCTTCAATCACATCAATCTCTCTTGTCACATCTGCTCTGTAAGCAGGAACGGAGATTTCAAAACCATTAGGAATTTCATTTAATACCTGAATTTCCAACGCTTTTAAAATTTCCTTTACTTTTTCTCTATGAATTTTTGTTCCTAAGATCTGCTCAATTTTAGAGAATCTGATAATCACATAGTTATCTTCTATTTTTTTAGGATATTCTTCCAGTAACTCTCCTACTAATTTTCCTTCAGCAATTTCCTGAATCATTTTAATAGCGTGAGTGATGGCTGTTCTTGTAAGGTTCGGGTCTACTCCTCTTTCAAATCTGAAAGAAGCATCGGTATTCAAGCTGTGCGCTTTAGCTCCTTTTCTTACAGCAATCGGATTGAAGTAAGCACTTTCAAGGAATATTGTTTTTGTTGTTTCAGATACTCCTGAATTCTCACCACCAAATACTCCGGCAATGCACATTGGCTTATCTTTACCGTCTTTGATCATGATTTCAGAACCATTCAATGTTCTTTCAACACCATCTAAAGTAGTGAACTTTGTTCCCGGTTTTACCACTCCTACTTTTACTTTCTTATCTGCAATTTTATCAGCATCAAATGCGTGAAGCGGCTGTCCGTACCCGTGAAGAATATAGTTGGTAATATCTACAACATTATTGATTGGGCTAAGTCCAATTGCTTTCAGTCTGTCTTTTAACCAAGATGGAGATTCTGCAACTTTTACGTTTTCAATAACAGCTCCGATGTATCTTGGGCACAATTCAGCATCTTCAATTTCCAGTTTGAAATCATGAGTTCCCTCATTATTCAAAACTTCAGAAGCTACTTTATTGAATTGAGATTTCAATTGATTGGTAGAAAGATAGGCATGTAAATCTCTGGCAACACCATAGTGAGACATAGCATCTGTTCTGTTGGGTGTTAATCCGATTTCAAAAACCTCATCATTGGTAAGCTCAAAATAGTCAGCAAAGTTTTTCCCCACTTCATATTTGGTTTCATCAAGCACCATGATTCCTCCGTGATCTTCGCTAAGACCTAATTCATCTTCTGCACAGATCATTCCCTGAGAAACCTCTCCTCTGATTTTTGCTTCTTTAATTTCAAAAAAGTTTCCGGTTTTGTCATAGATTTTAGTTCCGACAACGGCTACAGGAACAGTTTGTCCTGCATCTACATTAGGAGCTCCGCAAACAATGTTCAACACTTTTCCGTTTCCTACGTCTACTGTTGTCTTCTTCAGTTTGTCAGCATTAGGATGTTTTTCGCAAGTCAGTACTTTACCTACAACGATTCCTTCCAGGCTGCCTCTTACACTTTCAAATTTATCTATCCCTTCAACCTCAAGACCAATATCTGTAAGGAATTCACCGATTCTTTCAGTTTTTGATTCCGTTTTTACAAAGTCCTTCAGCCAGTTGTTTGATATTTTCATTTGTTAATCTATCTACTTATTTAATTCGTCAGATGAGTTCTAAGATTTCACCTGCTCTATTTTGAAACTTTTATTTGAAATTCCACACCTTATTCCGGTATGATTTTTCGAGCTACAAATGTCGTGTTTTTTTGAGAAATAGAGAAATTTAGAAGCGATTTTAAGATAATAAATTTTCGTTAATCCTTCTGTTACGGATTCGGGAATCTATTGGGCCAACGGTCTTACGATCTTCTTCAGGCTGTCAGAAAATAATACCAGCCCTCCGGCCATCATGATAATATCTTTCAAAACCAAACGTCCTGCGCCTGACAGATAGGGAAAACCATACTGAGGAGTCGCATAATCTCCACCCAGATTGGATACATATACTTCCGGCGTTGTTATCAGGAATGATAGTGTGACGAATGACATTAAAAATGTTAAAACACCTCCAACGGCTCCTATTTTAGGAAACCAGATTCCTAACAGCACCAAAAATCCGATTATAACAATCATTGATCCCAAACCATAGGAAAAAGTATACGTTCTGTTTTCCTTATGCCAGTCGATGTTTTTCTGGATCACTTTCCCTTCGGGATTTTTATACACAGTATATTCTGCAACAAGCTTTTTATCTTCATTGAAAACTTTATGATCTGCATTTTTGTAAAAGAAACTCATCAAAGGGCTGTTGGCAACGAAAGGGACAATCCCATCCGCTTCATAATGAAATGCCTTTAAGCCTCCAATCCAGGCCATAACAATGAAAATTGAAATTCTTAGAAAATTAAAAAAGTAAGTATCCAATTGTAATAAACGGTGGTAAATACTGTTGTTCTGCATGTGATTTATTTTTTATCAAAGGTATTCACACGCTTACCGCGCCAACATAGATATTTGAGGACATTACATGGACATTTTCGCCACTACCGAGATTCCTACTTTTTCTCTGTATTTCTTTGGGGAACATCCTACCGATTTTTTGAAATACCTGCTGAAGTAAAACTCATCTGCAAAGCCAAGTTCCGAAGCAATTTCTTTGACAGACCTGTAGGTTAAATGCAACAGTTTTTTAGATTCAAGAATAATTCTTTCATTAATAAGCTGAGTAGGTGTTTTGGTAAACTCCTTCTTTACCGCTTTACTTAATGTATTATTGGTAATGCTCAGTTTGTCACTGTAAAAAGAAAGTTCTTTTTCATTTTTAAAATGGGTTTCCAACAGTTTCTGAAATTCTGCAGCATTTTTATTAGGCAGCTTATCATGAGAAACCGTAGTGTTTTCCATACTGCTTTTCTGTTTACTTCCAATAGCAAGGATAAGCTGGATATAGGTTTTAATAATAGATTCCGAGAACGGATGTTTTTCAGATTCTTCTTTTTCAATATGATTAAATAGCTCAAGAATATAATGATAGTTTTTCTCTGACAATTCAATGCCAGGGTTCAGATAAATATTATTGAAAAGCAATCCGTTGCATGCCACCTCTTCTTTATGATATTCTATGCAGTAATAATCACCATGAAAGAAAAGCATATGAACAGTCTCATCAGATTCCGAAGCCAGTTTAACCTTCTGGTAAGGGGAAAGAAACAGAATATTATATCCGCTGTAAGAATAGTTGATATCATCTACAGAAAAAACACCAGCTCCTTTCCACAGAATGACACTGTAGTTTTCCGTAGTCAATTCTGAGGGAAAATCTGAGGTATGATAAGACTGTATTTTTATTTCCATGATGAGCAATTTTAAACACTAATGACACTAATGACCCCGCAAATAACACGATCCGTATGGTTTTCATTTGTGATTTTTGTGAAAAAATTTGTGTAATTCGTATTTTAAACAAAAAACATATTTTCTATTCTTTCAGGAATTAAAAATATTACATAAAAACAAAAGCCGGAAAATTCCGGCTTTCTATTATTTGTTATCTTAAGATTACAATCCGATTACCGGCATTGATAACATTAAGATATTTTCATTTTCTTCAAGACCGTCAAGAGGTTCGATGATCCCTGGTCTGTTAGGTTGAGACATTTTCATGGTAATATCATCAGATCCTAAGATCGTCAGCATTTCAGTTAAGAATTTAGAACTGAACCCGATATTGATATCTTCTCCGTTGTAATCGCAAGGAATCTGCATGTCTGCTTTGTTTGCATATTCAGTATCTTCTGCATGAAGGTGAAGAATATTTCCGGAAAGCTTGAATCTTACCTGGTTGGTAGATTTATTAGACATGATAGATGCTCTTTTGATCGCTCCTAGTAATAAGTTTCTGTTGATTGTCAATACATTTGGATTTTCTTTTGGAATTACCGCTGTATAGTTAGGATATTTTCCGTCAATCAGTCTACAGATCCAGATATGCTTACCAAAAGTAAACTTAGCCATATTCTCATTGAAGTCGATGGTAACGTCTTCATTGGAACTAGCCAGGATATTTTTGAAAATGTTAAGAGGCTTTTTAGGCATGATAAACTCCATCGGTTCGGCATTCATCAGATCTGCTCTTTTGTACACCACCAATCTGTGGGAGTCTGTAGAAACGAAATTGGTTTCATTTTCTCCAAACTGGAAAAGAACTCCTGTCATTACCGGACGAAGAGAGTCGTTACTTGTAGCGAATAGTGTGTTTGTCAAAGCTTCAGACAACACTCCTGCCGGCATCGTTACGCTTTGTGAAGCGTCAAATTCTGGCAATTCAGGATAGTCATCAGCATTGTCTAATGCTACTGCGAAATTATCTTTTTCATCTAAAATCTCAAGCTGGCTTCCCGTTCCTTCCGCATTGTCTTTTACAACAAATGTCAAAGGCTGTTCACCATATGTCTTGATAAAATCCTGAAAAATTTTAGCAGGAACAGCAAATTTACCTGTATCATCAGACTTTACTTCCAGAGAAGTAACAAGAGTTGTCTCGCCGTCAGATGCTGTAATGGTAACATTATTTCCGTCTAATTCAAAAAGATAGTTTTCTAAAATCGGTCTCGATTGAGAGCTTGATATTACGCCACTTACAGTTTGCAACGCCTTCTGCAGTTCACCACTTGAAATAATAAATTTCATAGATTTATAAAATAAGTTTCTACAAATATAATAAATAGATACAACAAAGAAAAGAATAATATAGAGGAGTTTTTCACAAAGATCCTTAATTTGTTTTGAGCCTTGACATTATGCTTGTATTTCTTCGGAGATTCATTTTTTAATCAAAATACAAAGACTATCTTTGTCTGAAAAGTTCAAAATCATGCAAAAACCTCCTATCCATAAAAGTTTTCTCAATGCTTTCAGGGGTATTTTTCTGATGATTAAAACGGAAAGAAATTTCCAGATCGAGCTTCTGGTATTTTTTGTGAATTTCTTTTTTATTTTTTATTTCAGACTGAATAATACAGATGCTGCATTGGTTTTCATCGCTTCATTTGCTGTTTTAAGTGCCGAAATTTTCAATACAGCCATTGAAAAGATCTGTGATATCATTCAGCCTGATTTCGACAAAAGAATCGGCTTTATTAAAGATATTTCCGCTGGAGCTGTAATGCTGACAGCCATTGCATCCGTGATTGTCGGAGTTTTGGTGTACTGGAAATATGTTTTTGGATAAAGAAATCTGAAACATTGCTTGCAAATACTTAAGTTATGTGTTTGACCACCCCGTCAAAAATTCTTTGAATTTTTGCCACCCCTCCGAAGGATGGGAATGTCACATCTTCAGTTCAAACAATTGTAAAGGCAAGAGATTTTTCTGCGTTTTAATTCACAGCAATTAAGATATCAACTTCTGCATCTGAAGGATTTTGTGCTTTTTCTCCATAGATTTCAAAATCGGCTGTAAATATTCTTCCTAAATCCATTTGCCAGATTTCCATCCATTCATTGATAACAAGATCTTTTGACAGATCTCCTTTTGCTGTAAATTTCACATATGCTCCACCATCAAAAGAATAGCCTACCATTCCTTCCGGAATAGGGTCAAGATTTTCTACTTTACACCCAATAACTGTGGTATAAGGCCTGGTATGGTCTTTTTCGTAATCCGTATAAATGGAATAAATGGTATCATCTATTTTATTCGGAATTGCATTGAGAATATCCTCGCTTATCATTTTTTCCCATAATACCGGAATATCCTTTCCGGCCTGTCCATTCTCATTAGTGGTTCTTACTGAAATACCGATTACCTTAAAAGGTTCTACTTGTATGTTATTCATTTCTTGATTTTTGTTGTAGCACAAATATAAGGACAGGTTGTGACAAGGGTATGTCAGGAGGTTTTTAAAGTTTTGGCTAAAGCCAATGGATTTATGTTTTTTTTAGAATGAGTGGGCTAAAGCCCACCCCTATTGAATGCCTTTGTAAATTAAAAATAATGTTTATTATTGAGATTGCTTCGCTTTGCTCGCAATGACTATTTCCCGACATAAATAAACCCACTTTTTCCGGATTTAAAAACAGTTTCTATCCTTTTATAATCATCCACTTCGTATTCATCTGCCTGAAGAATTTCCGCTTCTGTCACTTCAAAAAGTACTCCTTCTACCTGATCGCTTTTTCGCAGTACTTCCGGATCTGTAATTTCAAGCATATTTAATCTGTAGCCGGATAAAATATCTTTTTCACCTTGTAAAAGTCTTCCAAAGGTTTCCATTTGAACCTTTTCTTTCTGCAGGGTTCCGTAAGAAAATAAATGGGGCATTATAAATGTTTTTCAATGATTGGGATTGCGATTTCAGCCATCATTCCATAGCCTTTTTCATTAGGATGTACACCGTCTGATGAAAGCAGGATCTCTTTATCATCCAGAAAGGCGGAATAAAAATCAATATACGTCAAAGAGTCTTCGGCTGCAATATTTTTCAGAATCTGATTATAAGCAACGACATCTTCATTGATTCTTTTTTTACCAGAACTCACCACAACTCCATCTATTTTTTGAGAGAAAGGGAGAATGCTTACAAGATAAATCTCATTGGAGAATTGTCTGGCATGTTCAACAGCTTTTTTAATATTGCTTCTAAATTTTTCAGGATTTACCATCTGTATTCCCTCCTTCACAGCCAGATCATTGGCTCCGTAGCTTAGAAAAACAATATTTCCATCAGGGGAATTTCTTGCGGCTAATTCGTGAGGAATCCTTTTCAGTAAGCCTTCCGTAGTTTCTCCTCCTATTCCGAGATTGAACAGGATGAGTTCATCTCCATTTCCTTCATGAAATTGCTGCAACGCGTATCTTTTCAGGATATCTACCCAACCGCCAAAAACACCATCATATTCCCCATAGGTAATGCTGTCACCGAAGAACAGCCCGTAAATAATTTTCTTCATTCCACTTTTATTGTTTCCTGTTTTTTGTTGAAGTAAAAATAGTAAGAAAAATGATTAATGTCTTTTAGCTTGCATAGTTTTTAACGCAAAAGGCTCTAAGTGTTTATATTAATTTTATTGTTTTCGTTCACAAAGGCGTTTCACTCGGCAATAGACAAACTGATGCTCTAGCTGAAAGAAGTGATTTAAACCGTTAAGATTTTTGAAGAGGTGAAGAATAATTAAGGCAACAGCTAAAGCTATTATGAAGCAAAATTCTTTATTCATCAGCAATGAATCTTAACTTGTCTTAAAAACTTTACTATTCTTAATGGTTAAATATTTATTCTGTTTTTTAACGCAAAGATTTTATTGTTATTATGTTGATTCCAGGAAGCAAAGAAAGAATCAACAAGTTGATTTATGAAGCTGATTTAACACTCTAATTATAAAATTATTGAACCATTAAGATTTCATAAGGAATGAAGAATTATTAAGATAAAAGCTAAAGCTATTATGAAGCAAAATTCTTTATTCATCAGCGATGAATCTTAACTTGTCTTAAAAACTTTACTGTTCTTAATGGTTAAATATTTATTCTGTTTTTTAACGCAAAGATTTTATTGTTATTATGTTGATTCCAGGAAGCAAAGAAAGAATCAACAAGTTGATTTATGAAGCTGATTTAACACTCTAATTATAAAATTATTGAACCATTAAGATTTCATAAGGAATGAAGAATTATTAAGATAAAAGCTAAAGCTATTATGAAGCAAAATTCTTTATTCATCAGCGATGAATCTTAACTTGTCTTAAAAACTTTACTGTTCTTAATGGTTAAATATTTATTCTGTTTTTTAACGCAAAGATTTTATTGTTATTATGTTGATTCCAGGAAGCAAAGAGAGAATCAACAAGTTGATTTTATGAAGCTGATGTAACACTCTAATTATAAAACTATTGAACCATTAAGATTTCATAAAGAATTATGAATTATGAATGTAATAGTTAAAGCTCTTATTAAGCAGACTGCTTTATTCATCGTTGATGAATCTTAACTTATCTTAAAATCTTTACTGTTCTTAATGGTTAAATATTTATTCTGTTTTTTAACGCAAAGATTTTATTGTTATTATGTTGATTCCAGGAAGCAAAGAGAGAATCAACAAGTTGATTTTATGAAGCTGATGTAACACTCTAATTATAAAACTATTGAACCATTAAGATTTCATAAAGAATTATGAATTATGAATGTAATAGTTAAAGCTCTTATTAAGCAGACTGCTTTATTCATCGTTGATGAATCTTAACTTATCTTAAAATCTTTACTGTTCTTAATGGTTTAAGATTCTCATTACTCATCATCCAACCTCAACGTAATATTGGTATGTGATTCTATAATTTCCACTAAAATTTCAAAAAGGCTCTGTCCTTTTCCTTTGACCAAATCATCTAATTTCTGCTGAATCAATTCTGTGTTGAAAGGTTTCCCCTGTCTGATTTTATTTTCGTAGAATTCACGGGTGGCAGTAAAACCTAAGTCTTCTTTTGATTTCTGTGATTCTTTCCAGATAATTTCAATTTCTTCTTTATTTTCAAATACTCCGAAACCACCGTATAGAATATCATCGAAGCCATCCAGCGTTCCTACTTTCCAATCCACATCTTTCATCAGAACATTGGAAACTTCTTCATAGAAACCTCTTAAAGACGAAAAATGACCGCCATGGATGACGATCATTTTTCTTGTATTATTATTTGAAGTATTCAACTCCATTTTTGAATATGTTGTGATAATTCGCGGTAGGTATATTTTTCATGAGACCTTCTGCAAATCGTTCCGGGTGACCCATTCTTCCGTAGATTTTTCCACATGGGCTGGTAACTCCTTCAATTCCGAATAATGAGTTATTCGGGTTGAACGGCATTCCGTGAGCGATGTTTCCATCAAAGTCTATATATTGGGTTGCAATCTGCCCATTTTCATACAGCTTTTTGATCTCTTCTTCTGAAGCCATGAAACGTCCTTCCCCGTGAGAAATCGGAATAGTGAAGGTCTGACCTTTCATTCCTTTTAACCAAGGGCTTTCATCATTCACTACCTGTACAGTTACCATCTGAGAGATGTGTCTTCTGATCGCATTGTGAGCTAATGTCGGAGAGTTTTCATCCAGATCTTTGATTCTTCCGTAAGGCAGCAATCCTGACTTCACAAGTGCCTGGAATCCGTTACAGATCCCGATGATCATTCCATCTCTGTCTAATAATTCGTGTACTGCATTTTTCATTTTCTCGTTTTTCAGAACGTTAACAATGAATTTTGCAGAACCATCCGGCTCGTCACCTGCGGAGAAACCTCCTGAGAATGCCAGAATCTGAGAAGTTCTGATCTCTTCAACCCAAGCATCAATGCTTTCATCCAATAACTGGTGGTTGATATTGATCAAAGGCAAGCTGCTTACTATGGCACCTTCTTTCTGGAATGCGTTCAGTGTGTCATACTCACAGTTGGTTCCCGGGAATACCGGAGCAAAAACTTTCGGCTGTGCAATTCCGTGTTTTTTAATGATAATATTTCTTGGGTGGATTGAATTTGATTTTTCATCAATTTCAACCGTGATCTTTTCTTTTTCTACCGTTGGGAAAAGGTTTTCGAATGTATTGGTATTAGCAGAGACAAGATCTGTGATATTGGATTCAAGACCGTTGATTTTTACAATCCCTGAATCTTTTACTTCCCCGATCAACTGAAGAGCAGCCGAGCTTAATTCTTCTTTTGCTTCAATGATTAAGCTACCGATATTTTTAGCTAATAAAACGTTTTCATCTGCAGTGATCTCAGCACCTAATCTGTTTCCGAAGCTCATTTTTGCTAAAGCTACTGCAAGACCTCCTTCTTTCACTGTTTTCACAGAAACAATTTTTCCTGCTTTGATGTTTTCAAAAATGAATTCAAAAACTTCTTTTAAAGCATTATAGTTTGGAAGTCCGCTTTCCTGAGCGATATGGTTGAAGAAATACAGCTTATTTCCTGCATTTTTCAATTCAGGAGAGATGATATTTTCTTTATCTCCGTTGGCACATGCAAAAGAAATCAGGGTTGGTGGTACATTCAGATCCTGATATGTTCCACTCATGGAATCTTTACCTCCGATAGCAGCAAGACCTAAATTGATCTGAGCGTCATAAGCTCCTAAAAGTGAAGCTAAAGGTTTTCCCCATTTCTCTGGATTCTGCCCTAATTTTTCGAAGTATTCCTGGAAGCTTAGTCTGATGTTTTTGTAATCACCTCCCATGGCAACAATCTTCGCAACACTTTCTACTACAGCATATGATGACCCTAATAGTGAGTTTTGCTTTGAAATTTCTGCATCAAATCCCCAGCTTGCCAAAGAAACAGTTTTAATATCTTTTGCTCCTAAAATCGGTAGTGTCTGTACACTTCCTTCCATCAGGGTTTGTTGGTATTTTCCACCTAAAGGCATGGCTACTGTAGTTGCTCCAATGGAAGAGTCAAACATTTCCAATAGCCCTTTTTGGGAAGCTACATTTTTATCTTTTAAGATGTTCAGGAAGTTTTCTGCGTTGAAAGCTTTCGTTTCTTCTTTTACGTCTTCAAGGTGAGTGATTTTCACTTCCTGAGATTTTGAACATCCGTTGGTATCTAAGAAAGCTCTTGAAAGGTCTACAATTTTGTCTCCTTTCCAGAACATCTGCATTCTTCCGGAATCTGTCACTTTTGCCACTTCTACGGCAACAATGTTTTCAGCTTCACAGAATCTGATGAATTTTTCTTTATCCTGAGGATCTACAACTACCGCCATTCTTTCCTGAGATTCAGAAATAGCCAGTTCGGTTCCGTTCAATCCTTCATATTTCAATGGTAATACATCAAGGTTCACTTCTAAAGAGTCTGCAATTTCACCGATCGCTACAGAAACACCTCCTGCTCCGAAGTCGTTTGACTTTTTGATCAGCTTCGTTACTTCAGGATTTCTGAACAGTCTCTGAATTTTACGCTCTTCTACAGCATTTCCTTTCTGAACTTCAGAACTCATGGTGTGGATTGAAGTCTCGTCCTGCTCTTTTGAGCTTCCACTTGCTCCTCCTACTCCGTCACGACCTGTTGCTCCTCCTAAGATAATGATTGAATCACCATTTTCAGGCTTCTCACGTCTTACCCAGTCTACAGGAACAGCTCCGGTAACGAAACCTACTTCCATTCTTTTTGCCTTATAACCTTCGTCATAGATTTCAGAAACCATTGTGGTAGCAAGACCAATCTGGTTACCATAAGATGAATATCCGTTGGCAGCCTGTTTTGTAATCGTTTTCTGAGGTAATTTTCCTGGTAATGTTTGGTCTACTGATTCTAAAACGTCTGCAGCCCCTGTTAATCTCATCGCCTGGAAAACGAAAGATCTTCCGGATAATGGATCTCTGATGGCTCCTCCCAAACACGTTGATGCTCCACCAAATGGTTCAATTTCTGTAGGGTGATTGTGTGTTTCGTTTTTGAATAATAAATACCAGGGTTCTTTTTTACCATCATATTCAGCTTCGATCTGGATGGTACATGCATTGATCTCATCAGAAATGACAAGATTATCCAGATTTCCTGTTTTATGGAAATATTTACCGCATACTGTTGCCAGATCCATTAGGGAAATTGGCTTCAGCTCACGGCCTAAGAATTTTCTTTTTTCAATATAATCATTGAAGATCGTTTCCAATGTGTGTTTGAACTGACCATCAAACTGAATATCTGACAATTCTGTTTCAAAAGTCGTGTGACGACAGTGGTCACTCCAATAGGTGTCTAATACTTTAAGTTCTGTTTCCGTAGGATTTCTCTCTTCGGTCTTGAAATATTCCTGAATGAATTTCAGGTCATCCAATCCTAATGCAAAACCATGATTGTTATAGAAACTCTCCAGTTCAGCATCATTGAAATTGATGAAATTTTCGTGGATGATCACTTTTGACGGGGTTTCATCTGCAGGAATATCCAAAATAGATAAGTCTTTTTCCTGAGATTCTACTTTGTTGATCAAAAGATCCTTGATTTTAACCAAATCAACTTCAGAAACTCCTTCAAATTCGATTAATTTTCCACTTCTTACTTTTGATTTTTCATTTTCTGTCAGCAAAGCGATACACTGCTGTGCAGAATCTGCTCTCTGATCATATTGTCCTGGCAAAAACTCCATTCCGAAATGAATAGCTTTTGCAGGGTTTTCTGTATGTAAAATATCAGTAACAGGGTCTACGAAAGTGTTGTTCACCACTTTTTCAAATTCTCCGTCATTCAAATTGAAAATATCATATACATTGTATACTTTCACGCTTTGAACTGCCGGAACCACCGCTTTTACTTCATCAAAAATTTTTGGACTTTCAACATCGAAAATTCCTCTTTTTTCTACGAAAATTCTTTTGTTATTAGACATTAGATGTCAGATTTTTAATATTAGATTTATTTTTTATTTTCAAATTTATTTCTTGCTATCTCTATTGAACGATGCAATTTTTCAAGCAAAACTTTTTCAGAAGGTAAGATAAGTAAATATTCTGCTACTTTTATATTATCTCCTTCCAGATTCATGAGTTCTATATGTTCGGAATTTTTCCCGGAACAAAGGATTAAACCAATGGGCGGGTTTTCACCTTCTACTTTTTCATATTTATTAAGATATGAGAGATAAAGCTCCATTTGCCCTTTATGGCTTGCTTCAAATTCACCTAATTTCAGTTCGATAACGACTAAAGATTTTAGTTTCCTATGATAGAAAAGTAAATCCAGGTAATAATCTCTGTTATCTATTGTGATTCTTTTTTGTCTTGAAAGAAAGGCAAAATCACTTCCTAATTCAGAAATGAACTTTTGTAGTTCCACAATAATGGCTTCTTCTAAATCTTTTTCAGAAAAGGTATCTTTCAATTCTAAAAAATCAAGAAAATAGGGATCTTTAAAAACTAAGTCAGGGTTTAAAATATTATTTTCAGACCAGTTTTTCAGTTCTTTATCTATTATTTCTTCGGGCTTTTTGCTTATTGCTGTTCGTTCAAAAAGCAGAGAATTGATTTTTTCTCTCAAGACTCTGACACTCCAATTTTCAATTTTACAAACTTCAAGATAAAAGTTTCTTTTAGTATCTTGAGAAATAGGAATAAGGAGTAGAAAATGAGTCCACGATAATTGTCGCATCGCTGATGCGACAATATTAAAATCACTGAAAACAGACGCAAACTGCATCATTTTCCGGATATTTTTTTCAGAAAATGAATTTCCAAATTCTAACGTAAGTTGCTGAGAGATTTGTACAATAACTTCTTTGCCATACTCTGCTCTCTTATTATCTAAAACATCTTCATTTATTCTTTTTCCTATTTCCCAGTACAAAACCACCATTGCCGAGTTTACCTGAGCTGCAACCTGACTTCTTGTCTTGTCTACCAGCTCCTTAAGATCGGTCATTAATTGTTGATGATTTTGATTCTGTAACATTATTAAAAATTAGATGTCAGATTTTTAATATTAGATTTATTTTTCTTTTTACTTTTTCTAAGCTAAAGTTTTTTTCTTTAAACCCATCTATATTGGAAATTTTTGAGAGAAATATTTCCCTCTAACCATTATTCTGTACAAATTTAAAGGAATAAGTCGTATTTTCTTCAAATTTGACCTATGGAATTTCCAAATTTATTTTATTTGTTTATAAACTTATTAGGATTGTCCTTATGTTCTTTCTGAAAGTTCTCTGCATTTTTTATTTCTTCTTTCAACCAGTTTTCAAAAGGAATTTTCTTTTCATTAAAATCCTCAATCGCATAAAATGTTTTTCCATCTTCTGAAACCAGGAATTTGAAACGGTACAGCATATCCAAATCCTTTTTCTTCCAATTATAAGTATTCACCTGATAATAGGGAAAGTTTTCTTTTGGCCTTTCTACAATTTCAAAAAACAGATTCTTTTCTTTTTCAGACAGTTTATTGTAAAAATTTACATAATAAAGATTTGAAAGCTTTTTCTTCTGTTTTTCAAAGAACTGAAGGACATTCTTCTCTTTTTCATTGTATTGAAAAGGATTCGGGTAGTATTTCCCGTCTATTTCAACATCCTGCTCTGTTGGTTTCGCCAATGGCTGAATGGTTTGCCCTTTGACGTTCATCACACCCCATTTTCCACCTACGATGGATCTGTGCTCGTCATTTGTTTTTTCCCAGTCACAGCCGTCACAAAAGGTGGCGTATCCGTAATTAAAAGGAAATGCAAAGTCATGCTCAGCTCTAATAACAGTATTCCCGTTTCGGTCTGCAAATCCTACTTTACCATTTTTAACCAATCTTCTTAGTCCTTCAGAGAAATAATCTGCTCCATTGTCATAAAGGAATGGCTGATACAGAAATTTCCCTTTTCTGTCGTACACATATCCCCATGCATTTTTTTCTGACTTTTCACCTTCTTTACTGCCATCAAAAAGAATGGTTTCTCCTTCTACAGGATCTCCATCTTTTAGGAATGAAAAGATTTTGAACTGTGCCGGAACAATTATTTTTCCGGCCTTATCTTTTACTCCAACTAAAGAATCTTTGGATTTAAAATAATGTAAATCCCCTTTAGTCTGAGAAAAAGAAATGATTGGTGTTAACAGAATGGTTAATAGTAGTTTTTTCATATTATTTGGAGTGGGAAATAAAATATGCAGCCCAAAAGACTGCATATTGTTTTATACTTTAAGATCAGCTTCCAATCCTATTAAGTCTTTGTTTTGGTCTATAATCGGCTGCACTTCATTTTTGATGAATTCCTCCGTCTGGATCGGCGCGAAACCAATAAAGTTTTTAGGATCTAAAACTTCTTTCAGTTTTGATTTGTCTAGTTTTAAAGAATCATCGTTTAAGATTCTTTCGATAAGATCATTCTCTTTTCCTTCTTCTTTCACTTTCTTGGAAGCTTCCATCGAGTGAACTCTGATCACTTCGTGAATCTCCTGGCGGTCACCACCAGCTTTCACTTCTTCCATGATGATATATTCAGTCGCCATGAAAGGAAGCTCTTCCATAATGTGTTTGTTGATTCTGTTTGGATAAACAACGATTCCGTTCATGATGTTGTTCCAGATCAATAGAATAGCATCAACCGCTAAAAATGCCTGTGGAATTGTCAATCTCTTGTTTGCAGAGTCATCCAATGTTCTTTCAAACCACTGTGTAGAAGCTACCATTGCAGAACTTGTTGTCAGAGACATTACATATTTTGCCAACGCCCCGATTCTTTCGCTTCTCATTGGGTTACGTTTGTATGCCATTGCAGAGGAACCGATCTGGTTTTTCTCGAATGGTTCTTCAATTTCCTTAAGGTTTTGAAGTAAACGTAAATCGTTTGTGAACTTGTGCGCAGATTGTGCAATATTTCCTAATAAAGCAACTACTTTCGCATCAATTTTTCTATCGTAAGTCTGTCCGGAAACTCCGAAAACTTTTTCGAAACCGAATCTTTTTGAAAGTTCTTTATCTAAGTGTTTTACTTTAGAATAATCACCGTTGAAAAGTTCAAGGAAACTTGCAGCAGTTCCTGTAGTTCCTTTTACTCCTCTGAAACGAAGAGTTTCAAGGAAGAAATCTAGTTCTTCGATGTCAAGAACCAAACTCTGTAACCAAAGTGTCGCTCTTTTCCCAACTGTTGTCAACTGAGCCGGCTGAAAGTGTGTGAATCCTAAAGTAGGAAGATCTTTATACTGAATCGCAAAATCCGAAAGATTCTTCATCACGTTCACCAACTTTTTCTTTAGGATTAAAAGTCCGTCACGGATCTGAATTAAATCGGTATTGTCTCCTACAAAAGCTGAAGTTGCTCCAAGGTGGATAATTCCTTTTGCTGAAGGCGCCACATCACCATAGGCGTGAACGTGAGCCATTACATCATGACGGAATTTTTTTTCGTACTCTGCTGCTTTTACGTAATCGATATTTTCAGCATTAGCTTTCAATTCTGCAATCTGCTCATCTGTGATATCAAGACCAAGGTCTTTTTCGATCTCAGCAAGAGCTATCCAAAGCTTTCTCCAATTCTGGAATTTGTTATTGTGCGAGAAGTTAAATAACATTTCTTCACTGGAGTAGCGTTCTTCCAATGGATTTTTGTAGGAATTCATTCGTTCTTTTACTTTTTAGATGTACAAAAATACGGTTTTTCGGTGAGAGATAAAAATCTTGCTTTTATGATTTTTCAACCATATCCTGAATCAAATAAAGAGTTTTCATTTATACTTTTACCTTGAAGCAAAAGTATACAAAAGTTCAAGACGGGAATCATCCGCTAAAAATAGGCTGCCTCATTTCTGAAGCAGCCTGTTCTTTACATTATTGTCATCAATCAGATTAATCAATAAGTCCGCATGGTGATCCCACAGAAATACATTTTTTTACAAATGAACACCAGAAATATCCTGGCAGACACATTGGGATACCTCCCTGAACTGTTTTTAATTCTCTTTTTGAAAGTTTTCTTAGGTTTTTCATAATACTAATTTTTTGATTTTTTTCCTACTCTATATGCTTTTCGGATTACGCTTTAATTTGGTAACACCAATATACATTTTTTTCAGTTATAAAAATATAACTTATTCATTTCATACTACTTATATCATCCCATAACCTTCTACCCTCTTCACCAAACCCCTCTACCCCCTTAGGTAAGGGGGTATACCCTGTTAAACAAGTGGGTAAAGGGAGTTCATTAAGGGACTAAAGCCTCTTTGACAAGGGTATAGAGACCGTTAACCAAGGGGTTGTAGACCGTTGAGAAAGGGGTTATAGCCCCTTATTGAAGTGGGTATAGAGGGTTATGGAAGTGGCTGGAGGGACTTCTGAAGTAGGTAGATACGGTTAGAAAGTGGTAATTGGTATTTTATACAAAGTGAGAGACTTTTATTATGGATATAAGTGTAGACCATTATACAACGCCAACTACTTTATTTTCCTTTTAAAATATCCAATAAAAAAATAAAGCACAATTGAAAATAACAGTACAATTCCTACTGTGAAATAAGTTTGAAGGGGAATTTTGTGACTGCTCGCTAATGCCATAAATAAAAAAAAGACAAAAATTAAAAAAGAAATAATACAAATGGCTTGCAATATGTTGAGTATGATTTTCATTTATTGATATTAATCTAGTATATTTTTTATCCAAAAAGAATAAGGTTGCTGGGACAATATCAGTACCACAACAAAAAAAATAATTTTAAAAGATAAATTCTCTTTCCTATAAATAAAAATAATATAATACATATAGGAAAGCAATATTGGTATTAAGTATACCATAATCATCATATTAATTATTGCATCATTACTGTTTCCCATTTTATAAACATTAATAAATCTATCTAGTTTAAAAACATTGTAATATACTATTAGAAAATATATAAGATTTATGCTGAAAACGATTAATGTATGAAACAAAAATCTAGCTATCAGTTTTAGAATAAGGTGAATGTTGAGTGGTATCATGATTTATGTTATAGTGAGACTGAAAAGTATACTCAAGAATTATACAATTTTAAAAATAAAAATGAATATTAATATATTATGTTTATTTTTAAGTTTTTATTGTACATATCATAAATTACTTTAGTATTGTTTTTTTTATAAACAGTAAAGTAAGTAACGTCTTTATTCTTCACTATAGAATCTCCTATTTTAATTAATGAAATTATTTTTAAATCTTCCAAATAAATTTTATTACCATCTGATGATCTGACAATATTAAAATGAGTCATAAGGTCATATGAGTTTGAAATAACCTGTCCATTAGATTGCTGATTAAAATATTTATATTTAGATAGTTTGGGATCAAATATTTTTTTTATAATTTTCCCACAAAGCACAATTCCGAAGAATAATAAAATAATTTTGTTAATATTTCTTTTTAAAAATCCCATACAGATATTTTAGTACGTTTATAAAAGACTCCTTATGGAATACAAGTCCCGCTCATTTCCATATCTCAATCTTATATATTTCCATGTTCAACACTCAATTATAGATTGAACCAAATTGATTTGTATCCAAAGCTTAAAAGTAATAAAACTTATATTATAAACAACCCTTGCATTCTTGCAAGGGTTGTTATTTATTTCGTTACTGACACGAACAAAACGCTAGTGCTAGCGGACAATCACTTTTTATATCCTAGCATATTAATTATATATGACCAAGGCAATAAAAAAACTATTAATATTATCCCTATAAAATATATTCTCCCATAATTTGGGACCTTAACACGATATATAAAAATATCTTTATCTTTATCATATATCACTTTTATTTTACTATTTTTAGGATATTTTATACAATTCCCATAGTCTAATTTTACGTTATATTTCTTGCTTCCTTCATTTATTATAACGCCTGAAGAAAGTTTTGTGTAAGCTCTACAGCTTTGACTTATTACAATTTTTTCAACTTGAGTCCCTTTTTCAAGACTATGTTGATATTCATATAATGAATAGACTGAATATAAAAAAAACATCATTAATAAGACAATACAAAAAAATTGGTTTTTTGAATAAATTTTATTTTTCATTTGTTTTTTTTTCTTCTGTTAATTCCCCTATAAATAGTTTACCTGCTTTTTTTGTCTTAGAGTCTTCTTTAAGAAAAAGTTCATTAGTTAGGGAATTTGCTCCAAATTTTTTATAAGAATCATTAACAATTTTAACACCCGCCCAAGCTTCATTATATTTATTTAAATCTTTTTCCGCGTCTTGAAGTTTGTTTGTCCATTTTCTAATCGTTTTATTTCTTCTAAGGTTTGTGAGTTTATCTTTAATTCTAGCTACTTTGTTCGCACTAATATTCATTTTTCTGAATAATTTTTGTTCAAGCTTATCAATATATTTTATAGGTATAACCTTTTCTAAACTAGCTGATAATAACCCTCCTGTTAGTGACTTCCAGAAATCGTACTCTTTTCCATCTTCAGTATTTAAATAATCAGCAGCAGTGTTGCCAATAGTATTAACCAAAATATCAATTCCATTATTAATTAATTTTTGAAATATTGGTTTTCCGACACCACTCGTTACAACATTTTTTAGAGAATCGATTCCACCAGTTGCAAAGCCAGTCGCCCCAGAAATAGCCATTGACCATCCATTTATATTATTAGTCATTGCGTGGCGTAGATTATAATTAGATTCTCCAAAAAAATAATTATACCCAACTTGACCTGCATAATCAGCCAATAATCCTATTATAGCCCCTGCAGGTCCAGGGAATTCTCCATCATTGTCAACAAAACCTATAGGATCATTAAATGTAAAGACATAAGGGGAATACTCCGGTAGATAATCAGAAGCTGGATCTAATACCCCCCATCTACCTAGGTCCGGCATGTACATTCTCGCTCCATAATCATACATACCCGTCTCCTGTAACTCTTTGCCATTGTATTTATATTTATATGCTAAATTTCCTGTAAATACATTATATCCCTCATGCTTTAATCCAAACGGATAATAATTACTTTCTTCAATGATCTCTGTTCCAGCTCCATTTTTAGCATAGCTTAATCTGGTATTTCCAAGGTGGTCTGTATAATTATACACATACTTTCCAGTCTCGTAATTAAAATACCCTCCTGCCGTAGGGAAGAATTTTAATACTGAATTAGTATATTGGAAGCCATCAAGATAATCGGTTGTTTCTGTTCCGAAAACCTTTCTTACTTTCACTCCGTCTGCTCTGTAAATATAATCTGTTACTTTGTAGTTTGGGGCATGTCCAAAAACAGTGGTTTTGTTTTATTTGTGGACACGAGCCAAATGCTCGCGCCAACTTATCAAATAAGTACATTCAGCATTATTTTCTTCTTTTATTTTTTTTAAATTGGATTTAATATTTTTGTTTCAAAAAATTTCTTTTCACGGGTATTTTCCTCATCATCATTCTTATTTATTTCTATATAATCCTTGTTTTTATCTATATTTTTATAAATTCCAATAAATGCAAAATCCGTTTTAGTGGAATCAACCGCCTCTCTTGTCCAAGTACAATAAATTTTACTATTTGCGTAAAAAGAAATAAAATTCCAATGTGAATTTTTTCCGTCTCTAATATTATATTTATTTGGAACTATAAACTCCGGATGTTCTTTCTTAAATTGATCAATATCATTTAAAAAAGAAGACTCTTTTTTATTTATAGTGTAAACTTCTGCATAAGGATAACTACCAGCACTAAAGTAACTACAAGAATATAAGCAAAAAGTAATAAATATTAAAATAATTGTTTTTTTCATAAGTCATTTATTGAAGTCCTTCAATGCATCTTTTTATACCTAGCTAGCGAGAGTCTCACTCGCGTTACTATCTTAATCATTAAGTTACATATATCGATTCTCAGAATTCAATTATAGATTAAGTTTCTGCTGAATGAAACAAAGTTGCTTTTATTCAAAGTTTAAAAATAGTAGAACTTATATTATAAAACAAACCCTTGCACAAATACAAGGGTTGTTATTTATCCTACCTTGAAAACCAGAGGGTAAGTTTATTTAATAAGCTCAAAGTCTGGAGACTTTGCGCAGCGAGGGTTTTTGGCACTTTTTAAACTGCTTCCACCACCAACTAAAATTGTTGCTACATCTGCTCCTGTTGCAATATTTTCAGCGGTCTCTTCACTTGCACCTAAAGCCAATGAACCTTCTTCAACTCCCTGATGCAAAAAGGTTTCTTCGTCTTCTCCTGTCCATAACTGTTGCGCTCCTGTTGTTACATTATCAATTCCATTCATTAATACAAACCAGCCAGCTACAGCACCAACCCCTGTTTCTGCCGTAAGAATACCTCCAGCTCCTCCGACAATAGCCTCAACTGTTCCTCCAATCATTTGTAAACCTCCTAAAGCTCTAGTCCCTACATTCCAAGAAGAAGATCCTTGTAATTTAACTTCATCAATTTGCATTTCTTTTTCAGCAGTTTTCGTTTTAGAATCATAAACATATACATTCTTCGGATCATCAATGTATGGTTTAAATTCCGATGTATTAGGACAGGTTGGACAAGTTGCCAATTCTCCAATCATTCCTGTCGGGTCAATAAACATAATCGGATTATTATAAGTATAGGTATAATTTGACCATCGTCTTGACTTCTCCGCCAACGGATCAACAACACCCCACCTTCCAATGTCCGGCATATACATGCTTGCTCCATAATCATACATTCCTGTTTCCTGAAGCTCTTTCCCATTGTACTTATAACTATAATATCCTCCAAAATTAGAAGTACTAAGCATTCCTTCAATATGGTTTAAACCAAATGGATAATAGTTGTTGGTGTCTGTAATCTCAAGAGCGCCTTCGCTGTTTTTTGCAAAGCTTACTCTGGCATTGCCAAGGTGATCTCTGTACTGGTAAATATAATGGTTTTGCAGGATAAAAGAATAAAAACCACTGCAATTGCAGTGGTTTTGTTTTTATTTGTGGGCATTAGCCACACGCTCGCGCTAACGGGGATACTCGAACTAAGGGGTTATTTTATTACTTTCTAAATTCGTTTTTACATATAACCAAGAAGGAAAACGTTGATCAAAAATATTAGGTTTTTCAAACAAAAAAGTATGTCCTTCTAATTTTCCTATGATATGTTGATTAGAAAAACTGAACTGTATGTTTAAAACATCCTTATTTCCTTCCAAAATTTCCCAAGAACCCTCAATACCGGGCTTTTCAATATCGGTAGACTTCAAATAGAAAATATTATCTGCTTTTAAAATAAGGTAACGATAATCATCATTTGAAAATTCTGTAGGAACCTTATCCCCTTTATACACACCTATTACATCCTTTTTTGATGTTTTATTACAAGCAAAAAAAGAAAAAAATATTACAAAAAAAAATATAAATTTTATCACTATTTTCATTATTGATTATCTCTTATTTCTGTTAATATATATCTACTAGGTGCTCCATTTTGTGCCTTTTTATTCTGATTATAGGGAATATTACCATCTGCTCCATCTGAAAAATAATATGTACCATCTTTTGCCTGAGATAATCTAAACTTATTTAAATTAATATCGGTTCCAACATCTTCTCCAATTTGTTCTTTATGTCCTTCACCAGCATAATTATCATAATAAGAAAAATAAGCGCCTTGCTTGTCCGTTCCCATACCTACAATTGTAACATAATGATTTGTTGCCTCATTTGCATTTCCAGTATCCTTATTTGCATCATACATTACCCCAACCATTACAGCTTTTCCTTCTTTGAGATTTTCAACTATTGTATTTACTCCTTTTTGCAAATCTAATTTAGATGTATCTCCTTCATTTTTAACATACATATCTGTTCTATTTTTTGAACCAACAGCTGTATAATCACCATTTGATCCTTGCAACACCTGCAATCTACTATAATCAGCACATTCTCCAGTTTTAAAAGAGCTTTGCCTAGTAAATCCACTACTAAAACTAAAACTTGTTTCAGTGTTAGGAATTGTTTTAGACATATATGGAATCCATCTTCTACCTGACAAAACATTTGTAACACTTGTAATTCCAGATAATTTAGGCCTTGGTCCAGGGTTAACTGGAGCCCTTCCATCTGGGTCAATAAACCTTACAGGATTATCAAACGCGTAATTATAAGGACTATACCTCGTCATTTTCTCCGCCAACGGATCTACGACTCCCCATCTCCCAATATCCGGCATATAGAATCTCGCTCCATAATCATACATCCCTGTTTCCTGAAGTTCTTTACCGTTGTACTTATAACTATAATACCCTCCAAAATTAGAAGTACTAAGCATTCCTTCAATATGGTTTAAGCCAAATGGATAGTAGTTGTTGGTGTCTGTAATCTCAAGAGCGCCTTCGCTGTTTTTTGCAAAGCTTACTCTGGCATTGCCAAGGTGATCTCTGTATTGGTAAATATAGCGGTTTTGCAGGATAAAAGAACAAAAACCACCGCAATTGCAGTGGTTTTGTTTTTATTTGGCCAGCTCAAAGTCGGGAGACTTTGCGCAGCAGGGAGCAATGCCTGCAAGGGAACTTTAATTATTAACAAACATACTTACAGATGAAAAAGTTGTTTCTTTTTTATTTTCACTTTCGGAAAAAAATGTTGCAACTCCTGCAATTGATTTTTCTTTTTTTTCCCCAGGAATAAAACATATGTAATAACCATTTTCGGTTTTACAATCAATCCTTTTATTTTCAATAGTATTATTATTTTTCGTCATATAATTAAATTCCACTCTGGTTTTTTCATCTTTATACTTTGGAAAATAAAATTTAAATTCATATCCATTATTCTTATAAATAACATCATAATATTGACTAAATCGATTTATCAATTTACCTCCTTCATAAAATTTAATCTGATTTTCTTTTTCAATATTTACTGACAAAAACTCAATCTCATACAAAAAATCATTAGTTTTATCCTTAACTTTCCACCATCCGATTTTTTCATTATTTCTAACATTCTTATAGCCTTGCAAAGTATATTGATTACTCTCACCACTAATTAGAATTATTGAATCATTTTCTTTTTTACTACTAATTGCATAATTATCTTCATTAGTAATATCCTGAATATTGACTTGTTTACTAAACTTTTTATCATTTTTTTTACATGAAAAAAATAAAAAGATAATTAAAAGCAAAAAAAAATTTTTCGCTGTTCTTTTATTATTTTTTACTACCATTTTTTGCCAAGGAAATTTATTCTATTATAATAGTTTTTTAACTTTTGATCATTAACATTTTTAACAGCATTATTAAACATAATACTATCATTAGTTTTCGTTTGAGTAGGAACTTTTTTTATTGTATCTCTTGAGTAAGAAAATGGAGAATCTGAGATTTGCTCCACTAAAGCAGTACTATCATTACTCTTGAAATTAAAAGGATTTCCAATTCCTTGCATATCAATACTAAATTGATAAAGTCCATCTTCTCCTTTAGGAGTTCTAGATCTATTAAACCCATTCAATATATACTCAAACATATTGTTTGTTTCAAGCTTGTCTCCAGGTAAAACCTTATTCATAGTATTGGGATCCGTTTCATTAGCCCCACCTGTAAAAATCTGAAATGTCTCTTGAGTCCATGTTGTCCAGGAACCTCCTAAAGACATTGGTAATGCATCTACAATTGCATTCATGGAAGATAGATCATCTGCACCAAGCTTTGTGATTGAACCTCCTTCATTTAGCTGTGCATAAGCAGATTCGGCACCTCCGTCTACACTTACATTGGCAAATACTGTCCCGTTCTCCGCAAAACCATCTACACCCTTTATTTTTTGAGCCTGTTCTACTGTCGTTACATTAGCATTATATTGCCATTTTCCATCTTTTCTGATCCAGTCTGATTCTGATCTTCCATCAGGGTCAATAAAACGTATCGGATTATTGATAGCATAGTTATAAGGTGTAAACCTTCTGTTTTTCTCCGCTAGCGGATCTATAACTCCCCATCTTCCAATATCAGCCATATACATTCTCGCTCCATAATCATACATCCCCGTTTCCTGCAACTCCTTTCCGTTGTACTTGTAACTATAATATCCTCCAAAATTAGAAGTACTAAGCATTCCTTCAATATGGTTTAAGCCAAATGGATAGTAGTTGTTGGTATCGGTTATTTCAAGAGCGCCTTCGCTGTTTTTGGCAAAGCTTACTCTGGCATTGCCAAGGTGATCTCTGTACTGGTAAATATAGCGGTTTTCTGTGAAACTGTAAAACCCTTCAGCGGTAGGCACAAAATCAAGCTTCCATTCCGGTGTTATAACAATACCGGAAAGGGTATTGATATTTTTATAGGCCTGTTCTTCAAAAGCTGTTTCCGTTCGGCATGTAAGGCAGATTCCCTCACCTTCACGATAGGTATACTGGAAGCCATCCAGATAATCGGTCATCGTAATATTCGTCAGCCCACGTGGCGGAGCACTGGAATAGGTTTTGCGAAGTTTTACCCCATCTGCACGATACAGATAATCCAGATTACTATTTGAAGTCTGTCCATTTCCTAACAAATCTGGTTGAGTAATTAAAAAACTCTTGGGTAGATTAAGGTAATTGTAAACGATGCTTTGAATTCCTTTATCCTTCATATTAATCATATTCCCGTTCAGGTCATAATCAATGGTATTATTTCCTCCTTCATAGCCTGTATCATTTAATGAGCTTTCAATAATCTGGTTCAGGCGGTTTCCTGTATATTTATAGGCAAGATCATCTACCAGCGTAGAGGTTGCCCCAAAAACAGGAATCGCATTTCTTTTTAAGAATGTAATATTTCCGTTGACATCATAGGTCAAGCGTTCATCAAAATTCTTGTTGTGCGGATTGGTTGTCTCCGGTTCTGCATATTCGGCATCAGTTAATCTATTCAGTTTATCGTAGGTATAATTGTACCTTTTCAGAATATCCTGTGAAGAATTTTTCCAATCTATTTCTGCAATATTTCCATTGTATTTCCCTGTAGAAACTGTAGAATACACAGGATTATTGTATTTTACCTCATACCCAAAAAGTTTCCCATTCAGATTCGCAGGATTATTGATCCTGGTCATCCAGCCTCGGATATTGTATTGATAATCTATGGTTTGTAATGGGGATGCAGCAGCTGTTCCTCCCACTTTCTTGGATTCCAGCTGAGAAATTTCATTATACTTATTCTGAGCCAGATATTCAACAGGATTACTGCCTACCTGATGGGTATGGGTAAGAAGCCTGTTCTGAGGATCATAGGTGAATTTTTCTACAATAGCCTTTTCAGGATCCGAACCCAATCTTCTATGGTAGGTATTACTCTGAAGGACAACTCCTGTAAAGTCAAGTTTATTGTTGACTACCGTATAACCACCCAAATGGTTATTGCTTCTCGAACCGATATTTCTTCCTTTGGTATCATACCAGATAAAGTTACGCGTCCATTGATCATCTTCTATATTTTTGATATAGGAAGCAGTAAGAAGTCCCTTGGTCGTTCTTTCCTGAGCCGGATTGTCCGTAAGAAGAGGCTGGGCAAATATATTGGTAACCGCTGAAGATCCTGGTGGATAGGTATCATAATAATTAACTGTTAAAACCTGGCTAACATTGGAAGGAGTGGAAAGCTTCGTATAGTATACCGCCATACCGTTTAAGGTAAATCCCACCGCAGCCGTTCTGGTTTCATATAAAACGGTATTGACATTGGCACTGTTTTGTATTGAAGCCCTGCTGGCTGTATTATTTGTGATTCCGGTGTACAAGGTTCTTCCAAACTGATCATATTTGGTAAAGAGCCATTGCCCTTTTCCTTTAAGAACTGTATCCTGGGTCAGAATAAGCTGATCTGCTTTATTGTACACCATATATTCCCAGCCTTTTCCGGGTAGTTTCTTTTCTACCAAACGATTTTTGCTGTCATATTTATACTGGTAGCATAAATCGTTAAGCACCGTATTGGGATCTGATACTATAGCCGCTTTGGGAGGGATGACAAAAGCCAACTGGTTATAGTCATTATAAACATAATAGGTATCGGCATTTTCTGTAGCACTGATGACTTTTCTGACCAGCAAAACTTGTCCCTGAGCATTTTTAAATTCAATAGTTAGGTTGCCGTCTTCATCGGTAACTGTATTTTTATACAACTCTCCTGTTCCATAGGAGCCTGGTGCGAGTAATTTGGATTCAAAATTGGTATAGTTAAAAGTAGCTGTATATTTTTTAACGTCTCCAGTGACATTAACCTGATATCCAAATTGTACTGGTTTGTTAGCCCACGCATTTCCCACCTGTTTTTGTCCTAAAACACGGTTTAACGGAGAGCTTTCCAGAATTTTCTCTGAATAGATTTTCTCCGTACTATATGGGGTACTGCTTACATTCGCTAAGGGATTGGCAACAATGCCGCCACTGAGCGTTCCTCCCTGAGGCACGGGCAGATAGTCCAGAACCTGTCTCCCGAAACCATCATATACAATAGGGGTTACAACATCTTTTCCTAATGGAGAGGCTTTGACATTGACAATTTGTTTGGGTCTTCCCAATCCGTCAAAATACTGAACAGTTTCTGAGCTTTTAACATTCGCAAGCGTTGGATCTGATAAATACGTCTTGGAATACACATAATTTTCGGTACTGGTAAGCTGCGCCTGGGCAGTTCCCATTACGAGTATTCCTATGGGGATTAATATTTTTTTCATCGGTTTTAGTTTTTATAGTTGTATTTCATCTCCTTCAACACTTTTCCGTCTGCATTCATCACTTTTTCAAGTCGGCCTGCTGAATCATAGATATAGTTTTCTCTGATTCCTGAAGAAGGAGTAATGCTTCTTACGCCAATCAATGGATCGTAGGTATACGTGGTCACCTGATAAGCAGATAATGAAGCGTTCATTCTGAAGGTATTCAATGCAGATAGAAATGCAGTTTCATCATTATTGGGAGCTGCTGAAGCATCGGTATTGGAAGCCGCAACAATAGCATCAATTAAGGACTGCTGGATATCTGTTAATTTCGCGCCTTCTATTTTAGCAATAGGCTTAGTTTGATTGTACCCCCAGACAATTACTGTTGAGATCCCATTTTTTGCAGTATATTGTTGTAAATTTCCTTTGGAATCATATTGATCGTAAGTAACCTCTGTAGAAGGATTATTCTGAAAATCATATGACAATACTGAGGTCGGAAGCAAGTTCGATGGATGATCATATTTTGTTTCCGTTTTTGAAAGGCTTTGGGTGGCAACTCCAATAGTTTGAGTGGTTTCCGTTTCTAAAGGAATTCCTATCATATTAGCATTGATCAGCTTTTGGTTGTTTTTTTCATAGGCATAGCTGTAGTTAGTTTCCTTGATAATTCCATCGGGTAAAGAGGTTTTCTCTTTCGTTACCTGATAATGATTGGGGCTTAAGCTTTTGTACTGAGTTTTGGTTACCAGATTGGTACCGTCCAGTATTTCAGTTCTGGTATTGGTAAATTCTTTGGGTAGTTCTTCAAAATTATTAAACTCATAATAAAAGAACTGAAAACCTAAATAAGATGATGAAAATAAAAAGCCCAGATTATACTTTAAATAGGTAAAATCCTGAGGTTTCAATACCCTGTCGTAGTCGATTCCATAGATTCTTTTAGGCTTTTTTTGTTCTTCAACACCTGTAGGGAAATTGGAGCTATATTGATATTTCTCCTCTGTGAATACATTAGATATTGTTCCAACCTCTTTGCTATTCAGCGGATGTTCATAGCAAGGTACTGTTGCAGACGCAAGATGCGCTTCCCCCATAGGTTTGATAAATAAACATGATCCTAAAAAGGCTCCCAGCCTGTTATTATTCTGGAAATAATGAGAGACTTTTATTTGTTCATTCGTCTGGAAATTAGTCTGAATTTCATCAGCTCTTACATACTGTATAGCAGTACTGCTATTGTTTTGCATCGGAAATCTACTTTGAGAAGCTACGAATATTTTGTTTTTACCGTATTGTAAAAAGTCCATCTCAAAATTGGAAATTCCTGATTCAATTCCGGCATCACTTTTATAAGCATATTCCTTTACCAATGAAAGTGTATTGGCCGAAGAATAGTTTTCAATTTTTTTAATTCTTAATCCTCCAAACGGAACTTCAAACCCTGCATCTGTTTTTTTTGTCAATATATTATCCAATTCTTTCCAACGTAAACTCACTGTAGCTTCATCCTGATTATAATTGAAATACTGCATTCCCGGCAGACTGCTTTGAGTCCCTGAATATACTTCTACCTTTAATGTATTATTAGCAGGAGTAAGTTTATTGATAGGGATTTGTGCCATTTTAGATAGATTACGTAACAGTAATCTCGGAACAATCACTTCATTGTTTCCATTGAGTACAGAATAGTAAATAGCACAGCTCCCACGTTCCGGTAAATTACCATCTTCATAAATACATTTAGTAGTTTGTCCATCTATTTGCAAATTAACATTTTGGAAACCGGTAAGATCCGATATATTAATTGCAATAGGAGATGTATAGGTTTTGTTGAGTTGCTGTGAAGTATTTTCATTGGTGGAGAAATGTTTATATTGTATTTTGTAAGGGGTGATATTATGAAATTCATTCCCTCTTCCTGCTGAATTGATGTTATCAATTCCTCTATTATTTTCAAAAATAAATTTAGTTTTTCCACCGGTAGGATATACTATTTCCTCCAATATACCTGCTTTGGTCGATTCCTGATCCACATCCCTTTTATTTTGTTCTTCCAATACAAGATCAATACTTGGCGTTAGTCCCTGATTATTCATCTGACCATTGTAATACCCCCACCAGTCACGGGCATAAGAGAATCTGTGAGGAAGTAACTGACTATTATATTGTAACTGATAACTGTAAGGCTTAATTGTATTGGCGTCAAAAATTACTTTATTTAAACGTAATCTTTTGGCGATATTATCATTAGGTTCATATCTGTTGCAGGAATATACAGGAGAAGGAACAGTGCTCGTCATATAATCATACTGAAGCTCTATTTTATTGATCACCCTGTTGTTGTTTTTAACTTCAATATTATCAAGTTTTCTTCCATAGGTAGCATAATCCAGTCTTTCACTTTTATTAAAGATGACTTCCCCAAAGTCACCATAAATTCTTTTGATAAAAGTATTGGTTCCTTTTGTTTTTCCATAATTGGTAGTGACCTCGTTCCTAGAATTATTCCCCCCTTCGGAAACAACCGTCTTGGTTTGATTGACCAGATCACAGTCATCATAATTAATGGGATCATATTCAAAATTTAATACCCTATTGGTTGGGCTTATAATTTTAGAAAGTATCCATGTATTATTATAGCTGTTTGTTCCTCCTGTTGGTGGAGTACCAATGAAACCGTCTCCAATAGAATAAGTATGGGAAAAATAAATTGTACTTCCTTTTTCATATACATATTGATACCCTAACGGGTTTGTGACAATCCAGCTTCCGGTAGTCTGATTATATTTTATTTTATAGTCTGATTCAGGGAATTGAACAATCTGACCAATCGGGTTTTCTGTGCTTCTTTCCTGGTTTACCATAAAAGAAATACTTTTTCCATCAGGAAGCGTGAGCCTGTAATCATCAGATTCAAGATCTAATATGCCCTGCTGATGTTTAATGCAAATTTCATCACATATTGTTTGTTGATCCGGTGTTTGAGCATTTCGTATGGCGTATACATTTTTAACAGTATACTGCTGCTCATAAAAGAAACCATAAGAAAGATCATCAGGGACTTGTCTTACATTTCTGGCTAAAGTGGAAATAGGTAGATTCCAGCCCAATCCAACCCATGTTGATCTTTCTCCCACAGTGATTCCACTGCTGTTGTAGGAAAGGCTAAGGTTGAAGTCAATATCTCCTTCTTTTATGGTATATATGGGAATTGAGATATTAGGTACCCCTGTATTTAATGAAACTGGAGTTTCAAAATTCTTAAATAAAGCATTGACTTCAGGGGTTTGTGGAACAATTCCCTGAACATAATCTTTATCCTGTGCCCAATAATAATGGCTTGCAATGCAAAGAGCCAATAATACTATTTTATTCTTCTTCATGGTTATTTTTTAATCAGTTTAGCATTCGCCATTTTATTGGTATCCGTTTTTATCGTCACCAGATAGGCTCCCTGAATTAAAGCCTGGGTATTGATCTTCGTTACTCTGTTCTTGGTTTTTATGCTCTGAAGCTGTCTTCCGCTCATATCGTACAACAAAATATCAGCTTCTTTAAAATCAAAGCCAATTTCTACATAAGCATAGTCTGAAACAGGATTTGGATAGATTTTGATATCATATTTTTCAATGAGCTGATCGACTTGTTTATCGCCCAGTTTTACAATCTTCCAATTTTCTTTCCCCAGTTCTTCTGCACTGGTTCCGGCCAAAATAATAGAGCCATCTCGGTTCAGTTTTAAGTCGGAAAGCCTTTCTTCTTTTTGTCTGGATTCTCCTTTCACGTGTTTTCTCCACTGTTCATTTCCGTTCTGATCCAGATAGAGCATCCAGAAGGTTTCATCATCGGTCTGTATTCTTCCTTCAGCCTGAGTATAGCCTCCCAGCAATATTCCTTTTGTAGAGTCTTGATTCTTGGTTCTTGTATCTTGGCTCTGAATCACACTCATTCCCATCAGAATATCCCGGTTCTTGAAATTGTAGGATTTCTGCCATTGTTCTTCGCCTCTTTCATTTAAAGCAATTAGCCAAAGGTCTGTTCCCTCTTCAATACCTACCGTTTTATTTCCTGATCTCTCCGATCTGGATTCTCCACCAATGATGAAACCTGTTGAAGTTAAAGCCAAAGTTCTGATATGATCATCTCCTTTTCCTCCAAAGTTCTTTTCCCATTCTACTTTTCCGTTTTTGTCTAACTTGACAATCCAGTAATCGCCTTCACCGAAGTTGTCGCTTTGTTTTGAGGTTGCAGATAGTAGGTTATGGGTTGCAGTTCTGTCAGACGGAATATTGGTATTAGTCGTTGATTGCTGATTATTTGTTTTAACAGATGTGCTTCTTGAATAAATTCCAAGCAATGCGCCGCCGTCTTTCGTGGGAATCATCTTTTCGACTTCATCTAAACCTTTTCCACCTAAGATTAATTGGGAAAGTTCTTTTCCGTTTTTATCCAATTTTGTGATCCAGACATCTTTGGAGCCGTAGCCTTTTGATGAGCCCTGTACATTCCCGGCTACAAAGAATCCTAGGTCTGTAGTTTGAATGACTGCTCTGGCTTCTTCATCGGAAGTGCTTCCTAAGGTTTTCTGCCATAATTCATCGCCAAATTCATTGATTCTGATTAACCAGATATCGGAGCCTCCTTTGGAATCTTCTTTTTTATCGAGCCCTTTTCCTGAATAGGATGTTCCGGCCAAGAGAAATCCGCCATCCTGAGTAGTAACGGTTGCGGATAAATAATCATGGTTGGATCCCGAAAAATATTTCTCCCAGACTTCCTGTCCCTGCTGGTTGAGTTTTACCAGATGGAAATCATAACCGTTGTTTTGCTTACTTCCAGCCTCCAGCTTCCCGCTTCCTGACTGTATAGAACTTCCGGTGATCAGATACTGCTGATCGATCGTGGTGATGACCTGGCTTAGAAAATCCTGGGTAGAGGATTTGATGTCTTTCTGCCACACCACTTCCTGAGCAGATACGCCCAGGATTGTGCATAGAGTGAATGCACCGAGATAAAGTTTTTTCATTCCCGTGTTGTCGTTTTTTGAGTTAGTAATTAGTTTCTTAAAACTTCGCAAATTTAACATTTTTTAAGGTAGAAAGTCACTTTTATGTGGTACCGTTAATCATGTTATTTATCATTTATTCTAGTATATTTTCATTCTACGATATGGCAAAAATATCTACCCACAACGACAAAACTTGTCGTATTAAAATCCAATTGAATTCATTGATTTTATACCACAAAAAAACCACTCTTCCGAGTGGCTTCGTATTTTTTAATTTAATCTTACTGATAAATTACTTCATCATTCTTCTTGATTTGGTAGCTTTTTTTATATGGAGTTAAAACATAGCTGTCTTTAATATGAGAACCGCTTTTCCAGACCTTTCCTTTTCCCTCTTTATTCAGGATAATGCTTTTTGCAGCTCCATCCGGAATAAAAACTTCAGCTTTTTTCATGTCTTTTGAGAAAATTATTGCTGTCATTGAAGTATAGCTTTTATCCGAATTTACTTCTTTGAGTTTTATTTTCTGCCTGAAAGTTTGTATACAGTCATTTTTTAACTGTGAATAGGTATATCCCGCGGAACCAATACAACCATGAACATCTCTGTCACCTCCCAGAACAGGAGTACTTTTTTGCGCAAAAACAAATGAACCAAGGAACATGGCACTGAGTAAAATTATTTTTTTCATATATAAAATTTTTGTTTTCTGATGGATTAAAAATATCCCAAAAATGTGATATTAATTAATTTCTCCCTAAGGTACAAAAAAAACCACTCTTGCGAGCGGTTTTTCTTTTTTGAAATCTGATCTTACTGATAGATCACGATATTATCTTTTTTAAGCTGATAACCGTTCTTTTTGTAAGGAACCAATACATAACCATCCTTTTTCCATGCTTTGGCTTTACCTCCTGCTCTGGTAAGGATAATACTTCTTTCACCGGCATCTTTTACAAAAACCTCAGCTTTTTTCATGTCTTTACTGAAAATAACTGCAGCTATTGAAGTATAGCTTTCTTTCGGAGCTACTTCTGTTAACTTAATCTTCTGTTCAAAAGTTCTTACACAGTCTTTCTTAATTTGAGAGTAAGTATACCCCGCAGAACCAATACATCCGTGCGCATCTTTGTCACCACCTTTTATTACTCCTTTCTGTGCAAATGCTAAAGAACCAAGGAACATTGTGCTTAATAAAATTGTTTTTTTCATGTCAATTTGTATATAATAATTACACGAGGTATTATTAAAAATCATGCCAAAAAAGACATAATACACAATTCTGTGAGCAACTTTTCTTCTATTACTTGGTCCAGTTAATTTTTGAATGCTGAACCTGATCAGAGCTTGTTCCGATCATGATATCAAATTCACCTGATTCCCAGTCGTATTTCAAATCTCCGTTATAGAATTTAAGCGTTTCAGGAGTGATATCGAAAGTAACTTTTTTGGATTCTCCTTTTTTCAAAAATATTTTTTGGAAACCTTTCAATTCTTTTACCGGTCTTGTAATAGTTCCCACCATATCTCTGATATACAACTGAACAACCTCAGCTCCGTCATAGTTACCGGTATTGGTTACCGTAACAGATGCCTGAACGGTTTGATTTCCTTTTGGATTCGCACTGGAAACTGCCATATCAGAGTAATTGAATTTCGTATAACTCAATCCATATCCGAAGGCATACAATGGAGTATTACATTCGTCCATATAGTTTGAACGGAATCTTTGGTATTCACATTTATCCGTCAATTCCTGACTTAATGGGCGACCTGTATTTTTAGCATTATAATAGATTGGCACTTGTCCCAGGCTTCTTGGGAAAGTCATTGGAAGTTTCCCGGACGGATTTACTTTTCCAAATAAAACGTCTGCAATTGCATTTCCTGCTTCAGATCCTGCAAACCATGCGTTCAAAATAGAATCAGGAGTATCTTTTACATTGGTTAAAGCTAATGGGCGACCTGTAAAAAGAACCATGGCAATTGGTTTTCCGGTTTTCTTTAGTTCATTTAATAAGTCAACCTGAGACTGAGGGATGGTAATTTCAGTTCTAGAAGATGATTCACCACTCATTTCTGCAGATTCTCCTATGGCGAGAACAATAACATCTGCTTTGTTGGCAACATCCACAGCTTCTTTTAACAATTCTTCTTTCGAACGGTTGTCTCTGTCTGTTTTTTTACCGTGAGCAGCATAGATGTCTTCTAATTTAGCATCATAATCAATATTGGCACCTTTAGCAGAAAGGAATTTCACCTCTTTACCATAGTTTGCCTGAAGCCCCTGCATCAGGTTTACAGCTTTATCATGTTTTGCAGCAACACTCCACGTTCCGGCCATATTGAGTGAATTGTTTACCAATGGTCCAATGACCGCAACCGTTCCTGATTTTTTCAAAGGAAGTACCTGATTTTCATTTTTCATTAACACCATAGACTGAGCAGCAACATTTCTTGCAACATTTCTGTTTTCCATGTTGTAAACTTCTTTTGCCGCCAGTTTTGCATCCCCATATTTGTATGGATCTGTAAATAATCCCAGGTCATATTTTGCTTCAAGAACTCTTTTGGCTGCCAGATCAATTTCAGCTTGTGTTACTTTTCCTTCAGATAAAGATTTTTTTAATGTTGTTAAAAAACCTTCTCCTACCATATCCATATCAACACCTGCTTTCAGAGCCAGTGCAGAAACCTGCTGAAGATCTCCCATACCGTGATCAACCATTTCATTGATCCCTGTGTAATCCGTTACCACAAAGCCTTTAAACTTCCACTGATTTCTTAAAACTTCGGTTTGAAGCCATCTGCTTCCCGTTGCAGGAACGCCGTCCACTTCATTGAAAGAAGCCATCACAGAAGCTACTCCTGCATCAACAGCTGCTTTATAAGGCGGGAAATATTCATTGAACATTCTCACGTGGCTCATATCAACCGTATTGTAATCTCTTCCCGATTCTCCTGCTCCATATAATGCAAAATGCTTCACACAAGCCAGAATGGTGTTTCCAACAGATAAATCTTTACCCTGATAACCATACACCATATTTTTTGCAATTTCACTTCCTAAATACGGATCTTCACCGGAACCTTCGGAAACTCTTCCCCATCTTGGTTCGCGGGAAATGTCTACCATGGGAGAGAATGTCCAGTTGATTCCATCAGAAGATGCTTCTTTTGCTGCTACTCTTGCTGACTGCTGAATCAGATTCATATCCCATGAAGCGGCTAAACCTAATGGAATCGGGAATGTGGTTTCATAACCGTGAATTACATCCATCCCAAAAATCAAAGGAATTTTCAAACGGCTGTTTTCTACTGCTACTTTTTGAACGGCTCTGATTTTTTCCGCTCCTTTTATATTGAATAATCCTCCTACTAAACCCTGTTCAACTTTTTTACCGATATCTGAACTTTTAGCCAGACCTGTGGTAAAGTCACCTGAACTTGGTAAGTTAAGCTGGCCGATCTTTTCATCCAAAGTCATTTTAGATAAAAGATTATCTACAAAAGCTTTCTTTTTAGCCTGATATTGAGCTGTCTGATAAGACTGAACGGGCTTCGTTACCATTTCCTGTGCAGAAAATACAGGAGCTAATGCTAAAGTGGCAATTACAATTAACTTTTTCATAAATCTATCTTCTTAAATTATTGTTTTTATATTTTTAGTTTTAATTCGATGGGTTTATCTTTCAATCATAGTGTGTCAGGCTATTTTCCTTTCTTTTTTGACAGCATCCATTCATACAGCGCAGGATTTGAATAGGCTGAATCCCATGAATTATGATTGTCATTCGGGAAGATAACCAATTCTGCTGTGGGATTTACAGGATGCAGCTTTTGATAAAAATTAAAAGCATTAGCGGGCAAAACAATATCATCCATGCCGCCATGAAATATTTTCATATTCAAATTCTTAAATTGATGAATATTAGCAGTCATTACCTGATCTGTAGGGGCACAAACTGAAGCCACAGCAGCAAACATTTCCGGATGCTCCATGGCCAGCTTTAAAGTTCCCCATCCTCCCATGGAAAGTCCTGTAAGATAAATGCGGGAGGTATCAATTTTATATTTCTTCTGAATTTCTTTGATCAGATTATAGACGGTAACGGTATCCCACCATGTTCCTTCCGGACATTGAGGTGCCAGAACAGCCACCGGTTCTTTGATCAGATTTTTATAGGTGAACGGGCTGTGAGCTTTTACCAAATCCAGATTAGTTCCACGTTCTCCTGAACCGTGTAGAAAAACAATCAAAGGTACATTCCCTTTTGTATTCTGTGGGTAATCCAGAATATAGGATACTTTTTCCTGTCTTTTAATTTCTTTATTGAGTTCTCCTTTTATCTCCTGCGCATTCATTTGTAATGAAAACGGCAATAGTAAAAGAGGGATATGTTTCAGTTTTAGTTTCATATTGTTATTTAGGTTTTGGCTAAAGCCAGCGGATTTGACCTTTTTTATTTAAACGGACTAAAGCCCGTTCCTATTAAATTATTTTATTCCATATTTGGTTGACTGGAAGCTTAGTTTTTTTAATCCCTGCTGAATTTCCGGTGCATTCATAAACAACTTCCAAAGGAATCCAGATCTGTAGTTTTCAACCATTGGTGCAATGGTTCCCTGGTCTATTGCAAGATATCTTGGGGTAAACCAATTGTTATAATTAACAGAAGTGGCATCATAAGGGCCTGCAGATCCTATGAATTCAGGTTTCTGGGTATACATGAATCTCAGGAACGCCATTGATTCTTTTGGAGTATATGGAAAGCTGCTTAAGGCTGCTGTAGGAGTGATCACTCCATTATCATTATTGCCAGGCATATGAGCGGTGTATCCTGTGCTTCCATCCTCATTTCTGGTATAACCGGCTGTAAGTCCCCAATAGCTAGGTCCATAACCTTTCCATTGTTTTGGATTTTCAACGCAATATTTATAGTCGATGAGGGTTTGATTTTTATTGACGTCAAAGTAGTTTTTGACAAGCTTATCGGATAATCCTGTTGGATCAAGTCCGATATACGAATATTGCGCCCAGAAAAGCGGTCCGCCATATTCTTCAGCATAATTGTGTTTTACATACAGGGGTAACCCGTATTTTGTTTTGTCTGTAAGGTAGGTTCCATTTCTGGTCCAGCCTTTATAATAGGTTTCCGCATCAATGGAATAGGTAGGTGAAGATGCTGCTAAAATATAAGTGATCAGACATTCATTATATCCTTCAAGAGGAAAATTCATTTCCCATTGGTAATCCGGTGACCAGTGCCAGTAAAGAACTTTCTGACCTCCTTTTGTATACCAGTTCCATTGGATTCCTTTCCATAGCTCATCACATTTTGCGGCAAGGGCTTTTTCTTCGGCACTTCCATTTTTAAAATATTCACGAACCATCAGTATTCCTGAAGTAAGGAATGCCGTTTCCACCAAATCACCACCATTATCTTTTTTTCCGAAAGGAACGGTCTTTCCAGTTTCCCCGTTGATCCAATGTGACCATGCTCCTTTATGACGGTCTGCCTTTGCAAGAAAATCCATGATGTGGGTAAGTCTTTTCACGGCTTCTTTTCTTGGAACAAATCCTCTTTCTACCCCTACCAGAATGGTTGCCAGTCCAAATCCTGAGCCTCCTGTAGTAATCACGTGCTTATCATTATCCGGATAGACATTGTCTTCATGATAACGCTCTCTCCCAAGCATTGAATTGGGCTCTGCATAGTCCCAGAAATACTTCAAAGCATCTTTCTGTACTCTATCCATCAGTTGTTCATCTGTGATATTGCTTTTTACTGCTTCAACTTTTCCTGCTTCCTGTTTGGCAACGGGAGCATTTTTACAGGAATACACAAAGAATAAAGAGGTAATAGCCATTGATAATACGTTCCTTTTCATGAGATCTCTTTTTATAGGGTTTCTAACTAAAAGAAGAGGAGAACTTTCATTCTCCTCTAATGTTTATGATTTATTTTTAATATCCAGGGTTTTGAGCCGACAATCCACCTGATTCCATAATAAAATCTTGTGGAAGTGGGAATAATTCGTGCTTTCCAACCTTGAAAACTTTTCCTCCGTCGGCAGCCATTGCAGCCTGAGCCTGACCTGTTCTTACTAAGTCAAACCATCGGTCATGTTCAAAAGCCAATTCCAGCCTTCTTTGCTTCCAGATATCTGATCTTACATCTGCCTGAGAAGAAGCAGGAGTATTACCGATGTTAGCTCTGTTTCTTACCTGATTCAGGAAAGGAACAGCTGCAGATGTTTGTCCCAATTCGTTCATTGCTTCAGCTCTGATTAATAATACTTCAGCATATCTCAAATAACGAATGTTTACATCTGTGGAAGCCTGATCTCTATAATTAGAAGAATAAGCTTTATAATTATAGAATTTATTTTCTGTATTTGGACCTACATAATAACCATCATATAATGTCATATCTCTGTGGATAATCGTAGCATCTCTTCTTGAATCTGTTGCAGAGTAAGCATCATACAAACCTTGGGTAGGTGTAGCAAACCCCCAGCCCCAGCCTGTAGTACCTCTGGCTCCCTGAACCTGGCTATACTGTTGGATTGCTCTTCCTGCTGTTCCTCCACTCCCATTAATTTCAAAGATAGATTCAGCATTATTTTCTCCTGAAACTTTATAAATATCCTGGAAAACAGGGGTTAATGAGTAACCTGTAACCTGATTGGTTTCATCTACAGCCAACTGCCATTTTTTCTGATATAAATACACCTTAGCTAAAAGAGCATGAGCAGCACCTTTTGTAGCTCTTTGTCCTCCAGTTCCAGAAGGCAAAACTGCTGCGGCATCTTTAAGATCTTTTTCTATAAATGCATAAATTTCTTCTTTACTTTTTCTTGTAAGCGTCATTAATTTATCTGCTTCAACTCCTGTTACAGGAACATGGTCTACTAATGGAACTCCTCCAAAAGATCTCACTAAAGTAAAATACATGAATGCTCTTAGAAATTTAGCTTCCCCCGTTAATCTTTCACGTAATTGAGGATCTGCTTTATCTAATTGTGGAAGATATTTCAATGCTTGATTACATCTATTAATACCCTGATAGTTAGAAGCAAACAACTCTTTAAATGATGGAGTTGAAGGTGTAAACGTTAAAGCGTCTAAAATATCTTTGTCTGAACCTGAATCACTCGCACTTGAACCTTTATCTGCATCATCAGAAACAATTGATGTAACCCCGATCCACGCAAATGTACTCATATTCCAGTCTAAAAACTTAGCGTAAATAGCCGTAACTAAACTATTTGCTCCTGCATCATTATTGTATATTTCACCCAATGCACCCTCAGGAATTGCTTCCGTAGGTGACACATCGATAAAGTCATTACTACAACTTTGGTTAACAGCTCCTAAAATTAAAAATGCAGCTGCTATGATATATTTCTTGTTCATTTTTTAAAAATTAAGGTTAACACCAAATACAAAAGATCTCAATGTAGGGTAAGCATCTAATTCTACCCCTGCACGTTTATATGGATCTCCTTCTGCAGTAGGATCCGTAGGATTATATCCGGATAATTCTGAAGAATATCCTGAGTATTTCTGGAACACAAAAGGATTAATTGCACTCACATAAAGCTTAATTGATTTTACATAATCAGTTAAATTCTTAAATGTATAACCTACCGAAATATTATTGATTCTGAAGTAATCTCCGCTTTCTAAATAGAACGTTGATGCAATTGGAATATTTGCAGGATTTACAGGATTGGCAGCATTAGTGTTTGTAGGTGTCCAGAAATCATTTGCTACAGAAGCCTCAACATTTTCTCCCCCATTTCTTTGGGCTTTTTTACCATTGTATACTTTAAATCCAAAAGCTCCGTACCCACTAAGGGCAAAATCCCAGTCTTTATAAGACATTGAGATATTCACTCCTAACGTTGACTTTGGTATGTAAGAATCAAAGAAACGTCTGTCTCCCGGATCTGCACTTCCCGTAACACCGTTACCATTTAAGTCTTTAAACTTCAGATTACCGTTTGCATCATAACCATCTGCTTCCCATAAATAGAAACTTCCTAATGCATATCCCACTGCATTAGCATTGAAAAGTTTTGTATCTTGTCCGTTTCCAAGATTTCCTCCCACAATTTGAGAAACAGGCTTAGAAAGATCAATGCTGGCAAGTTTGTTTTTATTATAAGAATAATTGGCACCAATTGAATAGGTAAAGTCTTCACCTACTTTATCAGCCCAATTCAGACTTACCTCAGCTCCTTTATTGACAACACTTCCCATGTGTGAATAATTCAAATCAGAAATTCCGGTTGCCATATATGGAACCACCCCCAAAATAAGATTTTTGGTTTTTCTGTTATAGATATCGAAAGTACCTGTCAACCTTTTATCCAGGATACCAAAATCCAATCCTAAAGAAGATTCTTCTGTAACTTCCCATCCTAAACCTGGATCGTAACCTTTATTGACAGTTACTCCATTACTTACTGGTGAGCTTCCAAATGCATAATTGTAAGTTGCTCCCATTGATAGTGGTAAATAATTCAAAGGAACATTCTGGTTACCGATTTTACCCCATCCACCTCTAAGCTTCAACAGATCAAAGAAACCATCTTTCATGAAGCTTTCTTCAGAGATAACCCAACCTGCACCAAATGATGGGAATGTACCCCACTTATTACCAGCCGCAAACTGAGAAGAGCCATCTCTTCTGATCGTTCCGCTTAATAAGTAACGGTTCATGAATTTATACTGGAATCTTCCGAAATAAGAAATTGTAGTATTTCTGTTTCCTTTTATTGATTCAAGGGCTTTTGTATCACTATCACTATACAGGTTACCATAGTAATCAACTCCGCTAAGGTTCCAGTAATCTTTTGAAACAGGAACATCTTTTCTGTTGATAATTAAAGTCTCCAGACCATTCTTTACCGAAGCTTCTGTACCTACAACAACTTCAATATCATGGTTTTCAATTTTCTTTGTATATGTTAAATAATTATTGAGCAACCAGTTGAAATAGTTCTGACTTTTATTGGTTAACCTTGTTAGTGGTGATGTAGCCGAGTATTGGTTTTCCGTTCTCATCGGATCACTATCTAACCAGAAAGATTTTGAATTTACAAAATTATAGTATTTATAATTACCATACTCTCCACTAAACTGAGAGGTAAATTTTAAATCTTTATAGATATCTATATCCAGTTTTAATCCACCTTGTAATAAGAAATTTCTACCTCTTTGATTATCGTAAGCAAGCTGCATTACAGGGTTACCTACGTTATTAAATCTTCCTCCTTCATAATCAATATTTCCGGTAGTCTTATTGTAAATAGGCTGACCATATTTTCCATTAGGGTAATATACAGGAACTAATGGTGATTGTTTATAAGCATTAGTAAAAGCTCCATACGATTTAGGAGTATCATTGGTAAAGGTAGCACTTAAAGTCTGAGCTAATCTGATACCTTTGGTAATTCTGAACTCGTTATTTGTTCTTACTGTAGTCCTGTTATAGTTTGTTCCTTTAAGGATAGATTGTTCATCGTAATTGCTTAAACTTAAAAAGTATTTTGCAACTTCTGAAGATCCGGAAATAGATAAGTTATGTTGGTTGTAAATCCCTGTTCTTGTAATTTCTTTAAACCAATCAGTATCGTATGGCTGATTAGGATTCAAATAATTACTGGCTTTACCCGCATTATTATAATTGGCAAATTCAGATCCGTTAGCCATTTTGATGGTTTTTAAAGGAGTTCTAAATCCAACCAATCCATCATAAGAAACGCTTAGCTTTCCTCTACCTGATTTCGTAGTAATAATGATTACCCCGTTAGCGGCTCTGTTACCATATATCGCCAATGCTGCAGCATCTTTCAATATGTCATATGTCAGAATATCATTAGAGTTGATATTGTTGATGTTATCAGTAAACATTCCATCAACTACATACAAAGGTGTTCTTCCTCCTAGTACAGTACCAAGTCCTCTGATCATCACTGTCGGAGTAGATCCTGGTGCGTCAGAAGCAATTACCTGTACTCCGGCTGCTTTACCCTGAATGGCCTGTGATGCATTCAATACTTTAGTTTTAGTTACTTCGTCTGCACTGATAGAACTAATAGAAGTAGTGTTATCTACTTTTTTACGACTACCATATCCAATCATCACGACTTCGTCGATCTTCTGGACTTTAGCAGAATCCTGTGTAACCTGTGCATTCACATTCATACCGAAGTACAAAACGGCAATGAGACATGGATACTTTAAATTACTTTGTTTCATATAGTTTCAATTTTATTCAAATAAATCAAATTCAATTTTGTCTTTAAATAGTGGAGTTATTTAAAATCTCAAAAAAAGACATTAGCCAAAAATATAAAAAATATTGAACAATGTTAAATTATCTTAAATATTTAAAAATCATCCTTTTTTATTAAATCAAAAATGACAAATATTCAAGTTTTATAATTTTATACTCAATATAACTATCAATTTTTCATTATTTCATCAATGTTAAATTACTATTTTAGGCAAAAAAATTCACCAAATCCCGCACTCACTTTAATATTTTGTTAAATAGAGAATAGTAATTACCTTTGGTGCAGTTTTTGACAAAAGCATCTTAGAAATACATAATAAAAAGATCAATGAAAAAATATATCATTGCAGCCGCTCTTATCATCGGGACCGGTGCTGTTATTACTACCAGTGTACAATCATGCACGTCACTGGCTACATCAGACATGGGGCTTTCCATTATTAAAAGAATCCTGCTCAATGGTATTGATAAAGGAATGGGTATTTACGGAAACAAAGAAGCGTTTTTACAGAATAATATGGTAGACAAAGCGCTTCCTAAAGAGCTGAGAGATATCAATTCTACACTGGAAAAAATTGCGCCTTCCCTGGTAGCCAAAGAAAGAGATTATATAGCACAGGCAGCGGCTTACACTGTGAATACTTCAAAACCTATTTTGCAGGATGCTGTAAACAGCCTGAACGCTCAGGATGTTACAAGAATTATGGAGGGAACTACCGCTACACAGATTCTTAAAGAAAAAACATCTCAACAGCTTATTGCTGCTATCGCTCCTAAAGTAGATGAAAAACTGAATGAATATGGAATTGTAAAAACCATTAATACCGCATTATCAGGAAGTAATTTTCTGGGCAGTCTTTTAGGAGGCAATAACAATACAGTCAATTCAGGAGGATTGAGTAAACTTGCTTCTGAACAGCTGGTGAATGGATTATTCAACATCATCGAAGATTATGAACATCAGAACTCCAAGTCTCTGCTGGGACCATTTGGAAAATAGGAAAAATTTCGTTATATTTATATTATATTAACAATTGCAGATGGATATATTACAAGGAAATCAACACGCAAGTCCTGAAGATTTTTATCAGTCTTTAAAGGAGAAACTGGAGGATCATCACGATTTTCCGGAAGATTATTTATTTAAATTTATTATTCCTACAGACAAGGCGAAACTTACTGAAATTTACAAAGTTTTTGATGGTATTAAATTTACCCTGGGAAACCGCGAAAGCAAAAATGGAAAATACACAGCCTGCAATATTAATGCATTTGTTCTGGATGCCAATCAGGTAGTGAATATTTATAAAGAAGTAGCCAAAATAGAAGGCGTTATTCTATTGTAAAAACACCAACCGTTTCATAGTAATGAGGCGGTTTTTTATTATATGAAATAAACAAAAACAGAATGAACATCCCACTGATCTTATTGAGCACTACCCTAGCGGTCACTACCACAAGCTGTATTCATAAAAACAACAGCGAAAATGCCTCATCGAATATCACCACTGCAGTTCAACAACAAAAGATTGAACAGGTTCAATTAATAGAAAGAACAAGAGGATTCAGCAGAAGCATTGTTGTTACTCCTTCCTCAAAAGCATCCAATATCAACGAAGAGATCACGAATACCAAGCTATCTCCTGCAGAATGGCAGGCAGTTTCCCAACTGGCAGGAAATATTGATTTATCCAAGATATCAGATCTTAAAGCTCCTACTACAGGCAGACATTCTGACCGGGCAATGATAGCCTCTATGATCATTACCTCTGGCGGAAAGGAGTATACATCTTCAGATTTTGATTCCGGGAATCCTCCAAAAGAGCTGGAAGCTTTATATAATGTGATCAACGGACCTAAGAAAACAGAAACCCAATAACATAAAAAAATCCGCTCTTACACAGAACGGATTTTTATTTATTTTTCAATAAAGAATTTTACATTTTCAATAGGCCTTCCCAGCATTGCTACCGAGCCTTTCACCAGAATTGGTCTTTGTATCAGAGAGGGATTTTCAGAAAGAATTTTTATCCATTCTTCTTCTGAATAGTTTTTATCTGCATAGTTTTCTATATACAGCTTATCTGCTTTACGGATAATATGGAAGACACTCTGGTTCAACTTCTTAAGCACCGTTCTGATCTCAAGAGGGCTTAACGGATCTTCAACAATATTGATGATCTCGAAAGGCACTCCGTTTTCGTCAAGATACTCCAGTACAGCATTTGACTTTGAACAGTTCCCGTTATGTAATACTTTAACTACCATGATATAATTATTCAATAATTAAACTTGATCTAAACAAATTTAAAAAGAATTACCCTGAGTATGTCTTAATATTCTGATAAAAATATGTTAAAACAAGCCATGCAATTCTGCCTCAATTTTCTCCAGAATAAATCCGAAATCTTCCGGTTTTTCTACAAAATCGAGATCATCCACTTCAACGATCAGAAGTTTTCCTTCCGTGTAATTGGAAATCCATTTTTCATATTTCTGATTCAGTTTTGAAAGATATTCAATACTGATGGATGCTTCATATTCACGACCTCTCTTATAGATTTTTTTAACCAGATTAGGAACATCTGATTTTAAATAAATCAGCAAGTCGGGAGCAGATACAAAAGATTTCATCAAATCAAAAACTGATGAGTAGTTATTGAAATCCCTGTCTGAAAGAAGATTCATATCATTCAGGTTCTCTGCAAAAATATGAGCATCTTCATAAATCGTTCGATCCTGAATAATGTTTTTGCCACTTTCTCTGATCTCTTTTACCTGACGGAATCTGCTTCCCAGGAAATACACCTGCAATGCAAAACTCCATTTGCTCATATCTGAATAAAAATCTTCCAGATAAGGATTATGATCTACATCTTCAAATTGTGCATCCCATCCGTAATGCTTGGAAAGCATCGTTGTCAAAGTTGTTTTTCCTGCTCCGATGTTTCCTGTAACCGCAATATGCATAATATTCTTTTTCCTTGTATTTTACTGATTAGTTGATAAGTTTTTCGATGGCTTCAGTCTGAACTTTAGAAGTGTCTTCAATCAATTTCTGTAAGGTATTGTCTGAAGGTTTCTCTACCGTATTCTCATTCGGTTTTTCCTCAGTTGTTTCTACTGGTTTATCTGTAGACTGCTGCAGAGGTTCCGGCTGAGCTTCGAGCTGTTTTTGCTGTTTGGCTTTCTTTACTTTTTCAAGGCTGTAAAGATAGAGTTTGTTCCCTTTGATTGCAAAATAAGAGAGGATGTTTTTATCCACAATTTGCGCTTCCTGATCTTCAAAAACAGTCTCCATCCCTTTTTCCGGAACGTATTGTGAAATGAAATTAGTGGCTACAACCAGAATAACATCATTTTCTCTTCGAAACCGTTTTCCGTTTTCTAATGGGGCTTCAAACAGTTTTTCAAATTTCAGGCTGTAAATCCTGATATGTTTTCTTGTTAAGACATACACCTTATTTTCATAGACCAGCATATCCATTAAATCTTCAAAACTGATATCAAATGGATAGGAATTAATGGTTGTATCATTCCTGAAATTGTACTGTATCAAACGTTTTGTACTATCATCCAAAAGCCACAGCTGCTGCAGGTCTTCGGCATAAGCCATTCTGATAAAACCAAATTTCTGTTTAAAATCCAACCTTTGAATTTCATTCATATTCTGGTCTACAAATTTCATTTCCTGGGCATTTTCAGAAAACAAGGGTACATTCAGAGGATTTTGTACGTTCTGCACTTTGTATGGAACGGTAAGCATCATTTTTCCAATCTGCTTTCCTAAAGAATCGTATTTGGTAAAACTAAAATCTTTGTTTTTATAGATATACAGATTTCCATAGTCATCGGCTAGCATATCTTTCGCTTCCTTTAGTTTCAAAGTATCTAAAGGAAGAATATTCTGCGCTGAAGCTGTACAGAAAAGGAAAAAAAATATTAAGTTTAAAAACTTCACTCTGTTTTTTTAATGGGGACAATTTACTGAAAAATAATTTCATCCAAAAGATGATAAAACCTGGTAGAATCTTCTTTGAACTTAATCAAAATCGAGACCATCTTCTGGATAAAAAGAAGTGTTTTAAAGAAAAATACAATGAATTTTATTTAAAAGCGACTTCGTATATTTTGGACCAGTTTTTTCCTGTTACGAGCATATTATCTCCTTTAAAAGCAATTCCGTTTAATACATCATCACTTCCTTTGGTATTCTGTTTTGCAATTTCTGTGAAATCAAAAGTTCCCACGACTTCTCCATTGGCGGGATTAATCTTTAGAATCATGGGTTTAAGCCAAACATTGGAATATATAAAACCATTGTGATATTCAAGCTCATTGAGTTGATCATAAATTGTAGCACTTCCGCCAACACAAACGGTTTTTACTACTTTTGACGGATCATTGACATCAAGAAAATAAAGATTTTTGGAACCATCGGTTGCAATCAGGTTTTTCCCATCATATGTCAGTCCCCAGCCTTCTCCAATGACGTTGGGAAGTGGAAATTGAGATATTTTTTTCAAGGTATTTTTATCGTAAATAAAACCAATTTTATTTTGATAAGTCAGCTGATATATTTTATCTCCAACAATTGCACATCCTTCAGAGAAAATTTCAGCGGGCTGCTTTGCCATGATTTTGGGTACAGATGATCCTAACGTATATTTTATAAGCTGTGAGGCTCCTTTCATTCCGTCACTTTCATATACTGTATTTCCTTCCACAACAAAACCTTCGATAAAGTTTTTAGGATCGTGAGGATAATCAGCAACTATTTTATAGGGAATATTCTGCTCCGGAGTTTTGGTAAATACATTAATGGTAGCATCCTGGTTCAGGACTTCACCTTTTTTTGTTTTGATGATAAAGATGACCTTGTTATCTCCCAGTGTGAAAAATTTAGGATCAATCGTTAAATCTGTTGTTTCCTTCCCTCTGAAACTGACGGCTATACTTTCTGTATTTGCTGTAATTTCTTCCGGCAATTCAATTTTATCTCCGAAATGGTAGCCTTTTTCTTCTTTTGAGTTGTTATAATCTGCAAGAGAATCAAGCATTTTTTCCTTGTTACTGCAAGAGACGAGTAATAGAACTGCTGCAAAACCAATGTTGATGTTTCGCTTCATAAAGATATTAATCATTTGCCAAAAATACTAAATTTTAATCCTCAAAACGAAAATAACGCCCCCAAGGGAGCGCTACTTCTTCTTTTTATGAATAGCATCAGATTATTTGATCTGAACTTCGTAAATCTTTGGCCAGTTTTTTCCTGTAACCAGCATATTATCTCCTTTGAAAGCAATTCCGTTGAGTACATCATCACTTCCTTTAGTATTCTGTTTGGCAATGTCTGTGAAGTCAAAAGTTCCCACTACTTCTCCATTGGCAGGATTAATCTTCAGAATGATCGGCTTCTGCCATACGTTGGCATAGATAAATCCGTTGTGGTATTCCAGTTCGTTCAGTTGGTCATACGCCTGAGAACTTCCGGCAACAGCGATATATTTAATCAGTTTCGAAGGGTCATTTACATCAAGGAAATACAAAAGCTTACTTCCATCAGAAGCAATCAAACTTTTCCCGTCATAGGTCAATCCCCAGCCTTCGCCTAATACATTTGGATAAGCAAATTCTGAAAGCAGCTTTAAAGAGCTTTTATCATAGATATATCCTTTTTTGCTCTGCCATGTCAACTGATAAACTTTATCGCCAACAATAGTGCTCCCTTCAGAAAAATCTTCCTGAGCCTGTTTGGTAGACGCAAGCGGAGTTGTTGTACCCAATGTGTACTTTAAAATCTGTGAAGATCCGTTCTGCCCGTCACTTTCATAGATGGTATTTCCTTCCACCTGGAATCCCTGTACAAAGTTTTTAGGATCGTGCGGATATTCTGCTACAATCTGATAAGCGATATTTTTTTCCGGATTTTTTGCAAATACATTGATCGTTGCATCCTGATTCAGGACTTCACCTCCTTTTGTTTTGACATTGAATGTAACAGCATTATCACCCAACGTGAAAAATTTAGGATCAATCGTTAAATCTGTTGTTTCTTTATCTCCAAAGCTGATGGTTACACTTTCTGCATTTTCCGTTACCTCTTTCGGAAGCTCAAGCTTATCTCCGAAATGGTATCCTTTCGCCTCCATTGAAGTATTATAGGTGTTCAGTGTATTAAGAATTTCTTTATCCTTATTACAAGACGCCAGTAATAAAATCGCTGCTAAACCCGCTATTATATTTTTTTTCATTGAATTTCTAAATATTTCTCCAAAAATAGCAAATTTTATTCCGTAGTGCCAATATTATCTACAGGTTCACCAAATTGTAATATATAGCCATTGTTGTCATAGATGGCAAATTCTCTCATTCCCCACTCAAAAGTTTCAATCTCATAGCATATTTTGGCTTTTGTTTTAAGATCTTCCCAAAGGTCGTCCACTTTATTTACATTGAAATAAAACGAACCGGAAAAACCGATTGATGTATTCGCTTCATGCTGATTGGGCTGAGACAGCATAATGTATATTTCATCTTTACGAAGTGAAGCCCATTGCCATTCATCATTCCTGTCCATCAAAGTAAACCCCAGAACACGACTATAAAATCCTATGGTTTCATCAAGGTTTTCTGTCCATAGAACGGGACGAAATGTGGTAAACTGTATCATGATTCCTGCAGTTTAAAAGTATTTTTATTGATTTTCATGTTTAGAGAAACCCATGTTTCCTTATCAATCCTGGCTTCACTTTTAACCTCCGGATCAAAATCAAAGCCTACTTTCCTGTAACATTCAATAGCTCCGGTATTCCAGTCGTAGACGTTCAGTTCTGCGGTTTCTTTATCAAAATGACTGAAACCATATTTCAGGAGTTCCAGCGTTACTTTTTTGCCATATCCTTTTCCTCTGTTGTTTTCATCCCAGATCAGAATTCTTCCCAGCAGAAATGTCTTTTCTTTTAAAAAAATCTGAGCATGACCGATTGTATTTCCGTCATCATCTGAAATTTTAAACAGGGTTCTTTTTTCATCATTCAAATCAGCCTCCAGCTGTTCTTCTGTGAGAGGAAAGCGGTATACAGGTCCGGCAAACTGAAGAAGCATTCTTTCGTCTTTTATCTTTGAAATCAACTGAGGAGCATCCTGAATGGTAAATGGAAGTAAGGTAATCATCATTTATTTTTCTAAATATTCTTTTAAACTCTGTCCTAAAATAGTATTCCAGCCTTCTGTAAAATTTTCTCTTGAAAAGCCTTCTCCCAAGTCTTTGAAGTTTTCAATGTCTTCATGGGTCAGCTTTATTAAAGTTGATCCATCTTCAGGCAGTAATTCCCAGGTTACAATGGTCTTCAATGCTGAAAAATCAGGATAAGACCAGGTATGTTTCAATTTCTGATTAGGAATTACTTCTAAGATTTGCCCCTGATGGTGATATTTATTGGCTCCTCCAGGTTCATAGAAATTAAATTCAGCGCCTGTTTCCAATACAAAATCCTGGATATCAAAATACCAGGATTTCATTTCATTTTTATCGGTTAATGCTTTCCAGACTTTTTCTATCGGAGCATTTATTGTGAACTGAACAATGATTGGTGTACTCATATTATAGGTTTACTATGTTTAAATGTACACATTTTGTCCGTAATATTTAACCACAAAAGTCACAAAAGTTTCATCTCTTAATGGTTTAAAGCTTAAGTTCCTACTCATGAAGAGCATACTTAAGTCACTAAAATATAACGACTTTCATTTTGTGATCTTTTCACCATTCGAGCTTCTTCAGTCAATATTCTTTTGTGACTTTTGTGGCTTATTTTTTAATTATCCATGTGAAAAACCAGTGATCTTTGCTTCATCAAAATCCAATTGCATTTCAATGGTTCTCATGACGTGATCATCAAATATCTTTTCTCTTTTCATTCTGTGCAGTTCGTTTCTCTGTGCCTGAATGATCTGTCGTAAGACATCTTTGTTTTCATTAATGGCCGTTACATAATCTCCAGTAGAGGCCATACATTGGGCTTTATCGGCCATCAGCATCATTTCATTTTCCAGCTTATGTTTTTGATGGCGAACCAGACTGTTTGTGACTGCCAGTTCAGAGAAGTCATTATCCAGTTTATGCAATGCTGTTTCTTTTAGTTTTCGCATAAGAATAACTTCCTGTTTTTCTTCCGGTAATTCGCTTCCGGCATCCTGGATATTTAATAATTTCAGGATTGGGCTGAGCAATAAACCTTGCCCTACCAGGGTAATCAATATGATAACAAAAGTTACAAATAAAATAATATTTCTGTGTGGAAATGCCTCTCCGTTTGGTAAAAAAGCAGGAATCGATAAGGCCGCTGCCAGTGAAACTACTCCTCTCATGGCTGCAAAACTGATGATAAACGGTTCCCGCCAGTCCGGTTTTGGAACTTTTAACCGTAATTCTTTGGAGCAGACTCTGGGGAAATACATCAATGCATAACTGTACAGAATTCTTGTTCCGATAATCGCTCCGCCAATGACAACACTGTAGAAAATACCTTCTGAAATAGTATATTCTTTCATTCCTTCCACTACAATCGGAAGTTCTAGACCAATCAGAATGAAAATGATGGTATTCATCAGGAATATCAGAACACTCCATACATTCCCTGACTGTATCCTTGAGGTATGACTCAAATAACAATGAGAATTATATGACATCAACAGTCCTCCTGCAACCACTGCCAGTACTCCTGAAAAATGGAAATGCTCTGCTCCCACATACATAATGTAAGGTACAATAAGGGTAATAATGGTATCTATATTGGAGTTGGTTGGAATAATCCTTAGTAAAGCTCCAAACAGAAAACCTACTGCCACTCCTACTGCAATTCCTCCGATAGCCATGGTAAAGAAATCCTGAACAGCATCTCTCCAAATGAACTGTCCTGAAATAACGGCAGCCAGAGCAAATTTAAACACAATTAAACTGGAAGCATCATTGATCAGACTTTCCCCTTCCAGAATATTAGTAATCTTTTTGGGAATTTTCATATGCTTTAATACTGAAGTAGCCGCCACTGCATCTGGTGGGGAATTTACACCACCCAATAAAAACCCCATTGCCACAGTAAGCCCGGGAATAATAGAAGATGAAAGGTAAGCTACAACGATGGATGTTAAAAACACCAATCCAAAGGCCATTGAAAAAATCTGCTTTCTCCATTTATGAAAGTCCTGCCATGAAGTAAACCAAGCGGCTTCAAACAAGATAGGCGGCAGGAAAATAAGGAAAACAAGATCTGGTTCTATTTCAATACGCGGCATTCCCGGCACAAAGCTGATCAGCAATCCTGCAATGACGAGGAAAATTGGATAAGCAACTTTTAATTTCTGGCCGATCATTACCAATATCATCACAGACAGCAGTACTGCAATAGATATTATAACATAGCTGTGAATCATTTTAAGTAAGTTTTTTAAGTATTTTTTTAATTTAATTAAATAATGTATTCCGTTGGATTGATTGATATCAGCGGAAATCTTTTAATTCTCTATTTAATTACAGAACAATATTATTCTTCGGTGTGATTGCCGGCGGAAGATCAGATTCATCCAGCATATCTCTCATATCAATTTCTATAGTACGGCTGATCTGGGTAATCGGCACATCATTGGGACTTCCTTCGAATGGATTAACAGAGGCCTCTCCTACGCTGTCTAATGTATGAAAGCACCATGTTACCAATAAAGAAAACGGAATATTAAACCATAAAGTCCATCCTTCTACCACTGTTCCGTCTCCTAATTTATCGAGCTCTTTCAGTAATCCGAAAGGCACAAAAACAATGAATAAAAGCAAAAGGTATGTGGTGATGGAAGAGAAATTTCTCGGATATGGAAAGTTCTTAATTCTTTCTGCTTTTCCCTGGTCATCGGTAAACTTTATCAGTTGCTGATTGATCTGTGTCCATTGAAAATCATTGAGTTCTCCTTTTTCATAGGCTTCAGACAACGCTTTACTCTGCTTCGCCATCAGTTGGGTAGCCCTGTTCTTTTTGCTTAAAATATACTGAAGTTCAGGTTCGGAAAGATATTTTTTCAATTCTTCATCCAGTTTGGACAACCTCTCCGGAATGTCATACTTTCTGGCATATTCATCAAACTGATCTGTCCCCATATTTTCCCATGCTCTCGGCTCCCGAAGCTGAAATCTCAAGGCGGTAAGCCATGCATAATGACGAAGAAACATCTCTTTTACTTTACCCGGATCTTTAGAAATCAGCGCATCTCTCAGGATATATCCAAAACTACGGCTGTCATTAATAATCGCTCCATAGATCTGTCTTGCTTCCCAGAGCCTGCTGTAGCTGGCATTGTTTTTAAATCCGACAATAAAGGCAACAGCTGTTCCCATAATGGCAATCGGCTGCCATGGAACGGAAAGAAACTTCCAGCCTAAAAAATACAGGACGGTAGGAATGGCTGATAATACAACCAAGGCGTAAATGCTCCGTCTTGTCCAGATAATGAACTCTCTGGCTCCGAATCTTTTTCCTGAATGCATAAGTGTTTATTTTTTGTGTTTATTATTTTTTATTTTCAAATAAAGGCTTTTCTCAGAGCATTCAGAAGCAGTTTTTATCATCAGTTTTTAGTAAATGGAATATTGTTATAAAAACCAATCTGAATCTGCCCGCGATTTCTATTTTCCTGAATCTGGTTCATATAACCTGCTTCAATCCTCATATTTTTGTTGATGACATATCCTAAAGCTCCGTAGACTCTGTTTCTGTCGAAAACCGGACTGTTTAAATGCAGGAAAATTTCATTATACACTGATGCGTAAAGGGTCTTTGGCAGCATTTCTTTTTGAGTAATCGGAATATTCACGCCCAGCATATAACGGAACCTCATCCTGAAATCATCCTGAAGAAAACGTTCTTCCAGGCGATAACGGTGCTGAAGATAGAAACGTCCAAATTTCTGTTTGGTAATATACTGCTGGAAAATTCGGTGTTCTATATTCTCTTTTTTCTCCCCGTTTACATAAGGCTGGCTCAGAATAAACCCATATCCTAACAAAACATTGTTGTTATTTTCGGTAAGATCATACCCTATCCCGGTACGGATCAGCAACTGTTCCAGATCTCCAAGGGCATCAAAATTACGGTACTGAATTTCATTATGCCAGTTCAGCTTTTTGCTGATTTTGTTATTTCCAAAATACATATACCATGCTCCCAGATCATTTTTCTGAGCAAATGTCAATATGGATCCCAAACTTAATACTGTGAATGCCAACTTCGTAAAAACCTTTCTCATGTTTACCAATTACTATTATCTATCGTTTTTAACAAAATTAATATTTTAAATCAATAATAGCAAACAATATTTTGCACGCGGATATAAAGAAGTCCGGATGCAATTATCTGCACCCGGTTTTATATAAAAGATTATTCTGGAATCTGTTTTGTCAGAACATTCGTTTCATTCTGGTCAAAATAAGTACAGTTCATCCCGTGAAGATCCATTGTCCATCCGTTGATTCCGTTTTCGGCACAGTCTTTACAGAAAGTCATGTAATCTGTTCCTCCCTGCTGATGAAGTTTCAGCCTTATTTTAAAATTTTCAAGGTTTAAAGTATCGGAAACAGGAAGTGAATCATACTTACTTCCAGTCTGCACAGATTGATTGTCATGATTAAAATATTCAGTATTTCCGTCTGAAACGTATGCCTTATAATGGGAAACACCAAGCCTTTTTATCGCCTGAATATATTGAGGAAAATCGGCTCCGGTTTTTACTTTTTGGTGTTCTTCTTTAATGTTTTCGATCGTAAATTTCATTCTTTTGTATTTTTCTGACTGTTATTATTTAAGAATATAAAATTATTATTTTTTCATAAACAAATCATGTGTATCTGCTTATAAAACAAAAACTAATTTAATCAGAAAATATAAATTTCATTTACTTTTTAATGAAAACAACGGCATGAATATTTACTCGAACCTGTCTTTTAAATAGTTCATATCTGCAATTTTACTTTCAATGGCATATACCACTAAACCTGCCGTATTTTTGGCTCCGGTTTTCAGCAGAAGACTGTTACGGTGGCCTTCCACGGTTCTGGAACTTATAAAAAGCTGATCTGCTATTTCAGAAGTGTTGTATTGTTTACAGATTAATTCCAATACCTCTTTTTCTCTTTTGGAAATATGGTTGGCATCAAAAATACTGGACACTTTCTTTTTAGGCTCTGTAAGGTTTTGATGTAATGCTTCCATTACTTCATTATTGTAAAAGAAACCTTTGCTATATACTTCCCGGATTGCAGTAAGTAATTCAGCAGGGCTTGAGTTTTTTTTAAGGAATGAACACGCTCCGGACTGTATCATATTGACAATAAACGCTTTTGTATTATAGCTGGTCAATGCAATAATCCTGATCTGAGGATATTTGATATGGATTTGTTTGGTAGCTTCTACTCCGTTAATTTCCGGCATATTGAGATCCATCAGGATAATATCAGGCAGCTCTTCCAGGGTTATAAGCTCATCAAGCAGCTCTTTCCCGTTACTGAAATCACTTACCAGTTCAATATCTTTTTCTCTCTGTATCAACAATGAAATTCCCTGACGAAAGAGTGCTTCATCGTCTACGGTTATTACACGAATTATATCCTTTTCCATCTTATAACTATTTAAAATGTAAATTCTACGGTGATTCCTTTATTGTTTTCACTTTCAATTTTCAGTGTTCCATTGATCAGTTCTACCCGGCTTCTGATGTTTCGCAAGCCTAATCCTCCTTTCAAAGTATTTTCATCAAGATTAAATCCTTTACCATCATCTTTATAGATACAGGTATTTTTTCCTTCTTTTCCTAAAAATTCTATATCAATATGAGTACTTTCACCATGCTTTATGGAATTGTTAATGAGCTCCTGAAGTATTCTAAAGATATGCAAATTTTTTTCTTCTTCTGTTTTTGCAAAGTATAGACTGTTGGAATAAGTAACCTGCAGGGTTTTGGACATGTTAATTTCTGAGCATAGGGCATCTATTGCAGCATGAAGGCCAAATTTTTCTAAAATGGGAGGAAGCAGATCATGAGAGATTTGCCTGGCGCTTTCGGCAGTTTTGTTGACCAGATGTATTATTTTATTTTTCAGATCGGTGTATTCTTCTCTGGCCAGATTATCAAAATCCAACAGATGGATATTTAAAGAAACCACACTGAGTTTTGAGCTGATGTCATCATGCAGATCCTGAGCAATCCGCAGTTTTTCTTTTTCCTGAGCACTGATAATGGCGTGGGTAAGATCTTTCTCATATCTGATTTCCAGTTCTTTTTTCTGAATAAGATTTCTGGTTATTTTCTTATTAGAAAAATAATAAAATATGATCAGCGTAACGGCCAGTAAAGTAAATGCCAGAAAGGTATAAACGATAGTGGAAATAATTGTATTTTCATTCATTTTGTAAAATCATAACAGTAATTACACATTTTTTCTACGGGAAGAAAGATATTCTGCCAGAATAAAAATCTGGTATACAATAAACATGACGACATTAAAAACCCATATTTCTTTATGCAGTTTTCTGTTCATCACCGTATACAGATTTCCGGATAAAAATATCACAGTACTGCTTATCAGGTAAAGTAAAAGTCCCAGACTTATATAATTGTATTTCTTTTTAGTATCCAGTATATTATACAAATGAAATAATGCCAGAATTATAATGGAATAAGAGGTGACAAAAATTTCAAACAGGTTAAAAACATAATATTTCTCGGGGTATATTATATACTGTATAACGAGAACTACAGGAATGATAATTAAAAATGCAAGTGCTGTTTTTTTCTGGTATTTTTCTATTAAAATTTCATGAAAGAACAACCCCAGTAACAAAAACTGACCAATCAGATAATAATGAGAGAAAAACAGATTGTTTATCTTCTGAGAATTCAATACATAGAAAACAATTTCACATATTAATATCCAGGCTAGATAGCCGATGAAGAATGTATAGGCTTTTCCTGCTCTTGAAAAGCCCATACAGTATACTGCCAGATTGATCAGCAGAATGCCTTTTCCAATTAATGACAATATTTCAATCCAATGATCCAATGATTTCTAGTTTTTCAAATTACAGATTCCACCATTTCGCAGTGGAACATACACTTGGGCAAGGTGTTGTCATGTCATATACATAGTATCCTTTATCATAATCTACAATATCATTGTTATCAGCATCTACCCCAACCATCAGAAACTTAAATTCTCCTTCATCGGTAATGGCATTATATCCCCGATATCTCTCAAATCCTTTATCTTTAATGAAAATATCATGTACATCCTTCGCTGGGATAAGGTGAGCCCGTATAGACATTCCATCAATTACTTTTGTATTCTGCCAGTTGCTGATCCATGTTTTAGCATCTTCTAATAAGACTGCATGTTTAGGTAGTTCCATAGTTTTCTTGTTTTAAATTATATAATAGGTTTAGAATAAAGTCGTTATAACTACACATTACAAGTTATGAAAAAACTAACCATACTGTGAAATAAATTCATATTAATTAACATAATATTTATTTTTCAAAATTATAATAATAACCTATAGCAAGATTGCGTATTTCTACCCGTTTTTCAATTTGGCATTTAATACGTTGTTATCACTTTTATTTCCTTTATCGGCTACTTATCAGGATCACATTGAAAAAGCCGACAGAAATCTGCCGGCTTTTTTACTATTTTAAATACCAATATAAATCTTATGGATGCTGCTGCATTTTAGCAGGATCGTCATAATTTACCATCCAGTTGATTCCGAATTTATCACTAAACATTCCGAAATAAGCTCCCCAGAAAGTATCTGTCATTGGCATTGTTATTTGTCCTCCAGCAGAAAGACCACCGAATAATTTGTCTGCTTCTTCTTTAGATTCAGCGTTCACAGAAATAGAGAAATTGTTCCCTGTTTTGAAATTGGAAGACCACTCTCCTCCTATATCGCTTCCCATCAATATTGTTTCTTTAGAGATTGGAAGTGAAACGTGCATAATTTTGTTTTTGTCTTCTTCAGGAGTTTCTTTCCCTTCCATTGGAGGCATTTCTCCAAATGTTCCGATGTAAGGATATTCTCCTCCGAAAACAGATTTATAAAAATCAAATGCTTCTCTGCAGTTTCCATTGAATGTCAAGTAAACATTTACTGTTGCCATAATTGTTTTGTTTTTTTAAGTTGAGTTTGTTTTTTATTAAGGTTTTTCAGATAAAGCTTTTAATCTTGAAAGCCCTTTCTGATAATCTTTTCCAATAGCGTCCTCCATATTCATAAACAGCTTCATCAGAGTAAAAGGATAAGGAATCTCTGAGGTAAATCCCCATGTTGCCTTACTTCCGTTTCCTTCCGGAACTACTGTTACATAAGCGTTTGCTTCACTTTCATAAGGAGTAAGGAATTTAATTTCCGTATCTATTCTTTTACCTGCTTCATCCACTTTTTTCAATTCCTGACAACCTTTTCCTGCATTCTTATTTTTACTGTCCCAGCAAACTTTTTCTCCCGGTTGTCCTGTTGTTCCTGTCCAGTCTTTTTTCATCCCTGGATCAAGATCATTCCATGGACTCCATTGATCCATTGCTTTGAGGGTATTGGTATTTTGCCATACTTTTTCTACCGGTGCATTGATAGAAACTGACTTCTCATATTTACAGTCTCCTGAAATAAAAGCCGCCCAAACTAATAAAATGATTAGTATTGTGGTTAAAAATAAAATAATTCTTTTAAATGTTCTCATCATAAATGTGTTTTTAATTATTATCTGTGTTGGTCTATAAGAATCATATTTCCATCGGGATCTTTCAGGTAGATGTGTTCGGGGCCTGAAGTGGTTTCTTCCGCTTCTTTTCCGATTTCTATTCCACTTTCTTTTAATCTTTTCTGAATTTCACGTACATCGTCAAAAGATTCAAGATTTTGTGCATTTTCGTCCCATCCCGGATTGAAAGTAAGCATATTTCCATCAAACATCGCTTGAAAAAGGCCTATCAAGGTAGAACCGTTTTTCATGATGAGATAGTTTTGTTTTTCAGTTCCTGCCATGGTTGTAAACCCAAGTTTCTCATAAAAGTCTTTGGATTTCTGAAGATCTTTTACGCTTAAGCTAATTGAAAAAGCTCCTAATTTCATATTTTTTTTGTTTTTAAAGCAAGTTTATGTCCAACGAAAACCAATCCCCAAACAAGGATTCCTAAAATCCAGAACCAGATTGGAGTAGGTAAAGACACCATCATGTACACAGTCATTAGCAAGAAAATAATTCCGCAAATCAGTGCTGCTGTATATTTCCCATTATTTGAAATTTTTGTTGCTGTAAATCCGGAAATAACTGCTGCCAGGGCATAAGCCAGAATGATAAAAAACAGAGCCATAAAAGGCGCTTGGCCTACATAAACTTTCAATGCCTCCATATCTCCGGCTACCGCTTCCACAGGAGGAGGATATAAAGCATGTCCTATTTTCTCCACTACAGTAATACCAATGGATCCTGCAATAAGACCTGCCAATACAGCTAATATTCTTCTCAGCATGATTATTGGTTTTTGAGTTGGGTTTTAAGCTCTATGCTTCCATCATAGCTTTTCCAGTTTCCAATAAGCTCAATATACTGTCCTTCGATTTTCTCTGTTTTTCTGTTCCATTTGAAATTATAAACAAACCTTCCTTTAAAAAGTCCGGAATGTTTTCCTTTATTCTCTTCCGCCAGCTCATATTCTCCGTATACCGTACCCTGTTTCTTGGAATCTTTATATTTTGAAATGGTAATTTTCCCTTCAAATTTTGTATAATTGGTATCTACAAGAGAGTATCCTGAAACGAAATATTCCTGATCATTTTTTTTATTCTGTTCAGAAATATTGATCTTTAGTTTCAGCTCCTGACCTTTATTTCCGATAGTTCCTATATACGGTTTACTATTGTTCAGCCAGGTATTTGAGATATCGGGCATCTGAGCCCATACAAAATTGGCTGCCAGAATGAAGAGTAATAAAAGTTTTTTCATAGTGTGATTTTTTAAACGCCAAATTGGGCAAGATGGTGGTTCAGATGTTTGGCAAACATATTATTCCATTCCTGAGAATTCAGTTTTCCAAAAGAAAAAGATTCTTTACCATCAAACGCATCTGCACCTAACTGCTGGGTCTTCTGAATAAAACCGATCAGTCTTGTTTTTTCTTCATGAAAGTTCTTTCTGGTAGTAATCAAAAACTGTGGAGCGGTAGGAGAATCTCTTGGATATGCTTTTTCTCCCACTACCTTGGGTTTTACGAAAGTTTTCAGTATAAATTTGGCAATAGCTCCCGGCTTTTTGTGTTTTTCCGGTTCATAGATCATTTCATAGGTAATACAGCAGTGTGCCAGCATTTGGTCCACGGTCATTTTCCCCCACAAACCATGAGTATCTTCTACCAGCCTGTTGATCCTATCAATATAGTTTTGAGCATCTTTTGCATCAAATACGTTTTCCATATAATTTCTATTTTACTATGGACAAATATATCAGTTTTTTTGATTGATTTTATAGTTGGTTGAAAAAAGGAGAAATTGTTGGGATACGAGGTGTGAGATGCGGGTACGAGGTTGATTGTTGCCGGGTTCTAGCTGCCATTTTTTAGATTAAGTGTAGGAATTAAGATTGAAAGAATACGAGTTACGAGATTCGAGATTCGAGTGGCCAGCGATTCAACTTGGAAGCTGATTATCTCTGACTTATTTTTTTAATCCTCAATATTTAAAATTATCATAAGCACAACCGCCCATCAGATTAACTGAAACAATTCCCTAACATCTAACATCTAGCATCTAGCATCTAGCATCTAGCATCTAGCATCTAGCATCTAGCATCTAGCATCTAGCATCTAGCATCTAGCATCTAGCAAAGCAAAAAAAACTACTCAACATCCTCCTGGGAAGTATTCTCCAAAGCAATTTCCTGCGGCGCTGCTTTTCTGAAAATAAACCAAAGCTTAATCTTTAAAGCAATCCAGCCAATGATGGCATACACAACTAAAAGAATACTTAAATGTTTCAGGTAAGGGAAAGTAAGTTCTACCGAACCTTTTTGAATCAATAAGATTTTGAAAGCCTGTAAAAAGGGAGTTAATGGAATAATATTCGCGATAAACTGTACAAAAGCAGGCATTGCACTTAAAGGCCATGTAAACCCACTGATAATGAACGCTGGTGAAGCAATAACCATAAGGATCTGCGTAGCCTTCAAAGCATCCGGAATCAGAATACTTATAAATACTCCCAGAAATGAAACTGATCCTACAAAAACCGCTGTCAAAAGAATAAAATTAAATATTCCTTCAGGCATCGGAACATGGAAAATCATATGCATAAAGTAATAAATACCTACGATAAGAATAGAAAATACCCAAATCGGGATCACCTTAATAAGCATGGTTGGGAAAGCCCATTTTTTCATTTTCAGGTATTCTTTTACGAAAGAACCTCTTTCAAATTCGGCAGCAAAACTTACAGCCATCGCCAACAGAATTACCTGCTGTAATACTACCGCCAGCATTGCAGGCCACATAAAGATCAGGTAGTTTCCGGTAGTATTGAAAAGGGTGATATAATTAGCTTTGAAAGGCTCATACTGAGTAGCGGCCTTGGCAGCGGGCATTCCTGCTTTCTGAAGAGCTTTGATGGAAGCTCCGGCAGAAAATGTTCCTATGGTCAGCTGAAGAGCTTTGGAAGCAAAATTTGCTGTTAAGACATTTCCTGTATTGATGTAGACATTCAGTTCAGGGTATTTTTTCTGAAGCATATCTCCTTCAAATCTTGATGGAATAATCACCACAGCCGCAGCTTCATGTCTGATCACCTCATCTTTAATACTCAGAGGTTCCTGGAGATATCTGATAATTTTGATGCTTTTATTATCATCCAGCATTTCCGTCAGTTGGTTTGACAAAGGGGTATTATCCCTGTCGACAACCAAAACGGGAGTATTTTCAACTTTTCCGCTTTTGTAAACAAAGCCCAGCAAGGTTGCATAGAAGACTGGTGCCAAAAAGAACACCGTCCTTAAGGTTGAATTGCCGATAAAAAGTTTGAACTCACGTTTTAAAAGACGGAAAAATTCTTTCATCTGTATATTTTTATATGTTGAAGAACGAAATGAAATCCAATAGAAGTTTCATCTGTTCTTTTTCAATTTATTTCAGGATTATATTGGCATTGACCAAAATACTTTTAGCCTTATTCATGTCTTTCGGTTTTACTTTGATCTCATAGATCGCATCCTGCAGCTGATAGTCAGGGTAAGCTGTCGTGATATCTGCATATTTTGTCAGCTGTTTGATATACACTATATTTCCTGTCAGGGTTTCTTTGTTGTAAACGACCTGCATGGTCACCTCCTGTCCTTTTTTGTATTTTGAAATGGCACTTTCCGGGATTGTAAATCTGAAGTAAGTGCTTTCGGGAATATATCCATTGAATAAAGCAAAACCAGCTGTAGCAAGCTCACCCGTATTCAAGCTGATGGTTTCAATTTCCATATCGTTGGTAGCAATGATGTATCTTTCGGAATAGGCTACATTGGCTTCCTGCAAAGCTCCTTTAGCCTGTGAAGCCTGCCCTGCTGCCATTTCTACTTTTTCGAAACGGGTACCTCTTGTTACATCATCCAGTTCGGCGACTACCGCATCATACTGTGCTTTTGCTCCCTGTAGTTTTGCATAGATTTCGTCATGAGCCTGTGGAGACATCAAGCTGTCGCGGAACATATTGTTTGCTCTTTTGTAAGATTTCTGGGCAAATTCATATTGCTCTTTGAGTCCTTTATATTTAGCCTGAAGCTGTCTCAACTGATCGGCTGTAGCTCCGTTTTTCGCCATCTGTTCCTGGGCCGTAGCAGCATTTACAGCGCCCTGTGCCTGTGCAATTTTTGCGGAAACTTCAGGAACATCAAGCTGAGCCAGCGTATCTCCCTTTTTCACGGTTTGCCCTTCAGAAACATATATTTTCAGAATCCTTCCGGTAACTTTAGGAGCAAAAGAGATCACATCCTTTTTTGTTTTTCCTTCAGGATCTTTGTTTTTTTCATTTTTTTTGTCACAGCTCCCCAGCAAAAACAGAGCAGCGAAGAGTATAGATATATTTTTATGCATCATTTAAATTTTTAAGGGATTAAATAAAATTTGGTGATATCCAGTTCCTGGGTAGACCTCATCAGTTCTATTCCCGCTCTTCTCTGGTTGAAAATGGCATTCTGATATTCCAGTTCGGAAGCTTCAAGATCATTTTCTGCATCAATAAGCTGTGAAGATTTACTCATTCCGTATCTGAATTCTTTTTCGGCCTGTACCAATGCATTTTTTGCCAGCTCTTTTTCTTTCGCTTTCAAGGTAATCTGTGCGGAGGCGATATCGTAATTGGTTTGATTATTAGCCAGATTCAAGGTCAGTTTTTTCAGAGCATCTTCTTTCTGATTTTGCAGTACTTCTTTTCCTACTTTGGCTGTTTCTTCTGCATGTTTTCCTTCTTTACCATCAAAAATTTCCCATTTAAATCCTACTCCAGCTGTAATCAGTGGAAATACGTTAATGTTATTAGGTCTCCAGTCCAGTTTTTTTCCTTCATATCCAAGTATTGGAACTGCCGGGATGACATTTTCTGAGGACTTAATTCTGTTTCCGTACAGTCCGATATAATAGGCTGAAGCCATCAGCTGTACTTTAGGAATCATCCAGGTTTTTTCAGCCTTTATTTTATAGTCGGCAGCGCTGATGCCATGTTCCAGCGCTCTGATTTCAGCTCTCTGCTCTATTCCTTTTTCTGCGGCCAACAATTCTACCGGAGATAATACCGGATCAATCATTTTCAGCCTTTCTATGTTGATTCCTGTTAAAATATAAAGCTGGGTAAGAAGAAGTTCTTTTTTCCCTTCATATTCTACCATTTTAGCATCTAAAGTTGCCTGAGCCAGTTCAATTTTTTTATGATCATAAGGAGTAATCAAACCATAGCCAAGAGCTTTATCTGCAGTTTTTCTGTTGATATCCAGTCTTTTTTTACTTTCATCCAGTACTTTTTTAGACTGATGAATTAAGGCTAATTGATCATACGCTTTAGAAATGGTGGCAATCACCTCATCTTTTGTTTTCTCCAAAAGAATATCTTCAGATTTTTTCTTTTCTTCAACGGCCTTTTTCATGTATTTAACTTTGCCACCTGAATACAAAAGCATTTTAGCATCTGCTTTGGCAATCCCTGAAAATCCGGACACATTGAAATTATTGTTGAAAGCTCCTTCCGGAATATTGATAAAGGGAGCGAGATTAAATTCCGGTGACGTCAGTCTTGCTGTTCCATTGAGATAACCTGCTTTACCACTTAATTCCAGGGTTGGAAGAAAGATATCTTTCAGTTTGTGTTCATCAAGATCGGTAAGTTTGTTTTGGGTAATCTGCATTTTAAGGTTCGAGTCCCGAACCATAGCACTATCCAGAAGTTCTTTAAAATCCGGCGCAGACTGTGCCCAGCCAAAAGCGGGGAAAGCAAAAAAACTAAACGTAAAAATCAATAAATTGTTTTTCATGGTTTATGTTTATAACAAATATAATGCAAAAAAAGATAAAATCCTTAAAGATAATTCTACAATACAGTGAATTTAAAGTAAGTTTAAAATATGTTTAAGTTTAAAGCCCTACAAAATAAAGTTTTGCCCGAAGTGTTTAAATGTTAATTAAAACTTAAAAAATTTTGAAAAAATAATTAACTCTACTTTTACTGCGTCCTTTTTATTGTGTCTTTTCTTAGGAAATAAAAGAATCAACGGATATTCAATCGAAAAATAAATCTTGCCTTTTTATTCTTATTTTGAATATAGGAATCTAGATTCCTGCGGAATGGCAAACTGGATGCTTAGGCTCTGGAAATAAAAATCAGTAAAATTTGTGAGAATGGGCTTTAGCCAAAAATATATTACAAAGCGATGTCCGCAAAAGCATTATGAATCGGTTTAAGCTTGTTCGTAAAGGCGTTTCACTTAGCTAAGATAATGGAGAAAACGTTGAATTAGTTCCAATCTGATACTGTGCAAAAACGAAAACTCCCCGCATTACTGTGAGGAGTTTTCTGTATAATTATAATAAGCTGATTTACTTTTGAACTGCTTTTTTCATGGCAGCATCAGGGCGTAAGATTCTGTAACGTACTTCAATGTCTTTTGGTACATAGAATACCAATGGAAGTTTACTGTTGTATCTTACGATTTCAGGTTTTAAAGTCACAAACTTTTTAGTCTGTTTCTGCCCAGGGCATCCCATAAGAGTTCCTGCTGTTTCTCCTTTAGACTCTACTTCGTAATAGTTGTATCCCCATCCCTGAAGATCCTGAGTTTTCATTTCTCCCATTAAGAAATAGTTGTTGCAGTCTAACATTTTTTCAGTTCCGACAAAAAGTTCAACTTTTAAATCGTTTTCATTTTTTGCTACGGGAAGCTGAATATATACTTGTTTGTATCCTTCTTTAGCTTTTGGGAACATTTCAATCTGTAGTTTTTCAAACTTTTCTGCTTTCTTTTGTGCAAAAGCATTTACTCCGGCCATCAACACCAATCCTGTAATTAAAGTTTTAGAAAATTTCATCTTTTAATAATTTTTTTAATTGATATTATCTTAATTCCAAAAACTATTCCAAAATTAAACAATTGTTTGGTTTTTCGATTTAATTCTATTTTATTTTAAACCTTAAAACAAAAACTGCAGTAAAATTTATGCGGTTTTTTATACATTACTCTGAAATTGTTACGCCGGTTCCTTTTGTATGCGCATTCATCTGCGGTGCGTAGTAATTCTGCATGGTGGTAATTCCATTTGAGAATTTACCTGATGCATTGGCTACCACATCATATTCAAAAACATATTTTCCTTTCGGCATATACTGAATATAGAAATTGGTAGAGGCATCTTTGGTAGACTGATAGTATCCCAGATTATTCTTCCACTGGTATCCGGATAATACATCTACAGGCTCGAATCCTGCGGCACGCATATCTTTAATATGAATAAACTCCATGGCTCTGTCTGTATTCAGAATCATTCTTACCGTCACTTTATCTCCTACTTTCAGCGGTGTTTCGGATGAGATTTTCTGAAGTTCTTCCCCATTTACCGTTTTTACCTTTTTATAAAGTTCTTTGGTTACAGAAATATAATTTTCAGAAGATTTGATTTTATCAAGGTCTTCATAATACTGCCAGAACAATCCTCCCTGAACAATTCCCGGACCTGGCTTCGTAACCGTTACAGTTGCTAAATTTTTATCTACGGCATCTGTTTTCACTGTAGATTTCACATATCCCGTTGCATGAGTCTGAGGAACTAATTCCTTTCCGCCCCAAACAATAGTTGCTTTATCACTTTCTGTTCCCGTCCATGATTTTCCAGAATTCAAAATCGTGAAGATCACTTCTGCCGTACCTCTTGAGCTTCCCCATGAGTTTACTTCTTTCTGAGTAACCAGCCAGATTTTCACCTCTTCAATAAAGTTCTGATCATTAGATTTCAGCTTATTGAAAGCTTCCAGTGCTCCGGCATGGCTGACCACTTTAGAGCCAAACCATCCCCAGTCGTTCAGGTTTTGTTTCCAGTAAACTCCCTGTGTTTTTGTATCTGTGGAAGTCTCCTTAAGGTAGGTCATCAGCTTAGCAGATACCTCTTTCAGACCATAATCATTCATCAATAATGCAGCGCGGTGAAGTCCGAAGAATGTAAAATCGGTAATCTTAGCAGTCTTTGCTTTTTGTTTTACCAGCGTTTTCAGGGTTGCTCCTTTACCTTTCAAAGGATATTGCTGCTCCCAGTAGTTTCTGGTATCAAGATAATCCATTGCCCAGTTGTTCCAGACATTCCCTTTTTTCACATCAAAATATTTGCTCACTTCATTGTCTACATACTGAACCAGTTTAGCTACAATAGCTTTCTGTTCTGAGCTCTGATAATCTTTCACATTATCTTTTAACCAGGAATTGATTTTTCCTAAGTTTTTAAGGATATACAATGAGGTACCATAAGAACTTGGATAACCAGGATACCATGAGAATCCACCGTCAGGGTTTTGCAGTTTTTTCAACTCATCCCAATCCTGATTAATAGAATTTTTCATCGTATTGACATCAAACAATAATGCCAGTTTCTGCATCTGTTCGCCTTCATTTTTACTTTCCAGCACCCATGGTGTTTCTTCCAACAACAATTGTTTTAATTCCTGATTCTTTTCAAGGTTTGAATTTAATAATCCTTTGTTCTGATATTCCTCAAAAACCGTTTTCATTTTTGGATTTGCTTTGAATATTTCCGAAGCCAGTACATCCGCAAACCACTTGTTGAATATCACATCTGCAGAGTTATTCTGGTCATTTTTCAGACTTGGAAGGGCAAACATAATTTCCCAGATCGGATTGGTTGTCAGTTCCAGCGTATTGGAAACATTAGAAGCTGTTTTAGAGGTATTATTTTTAAGGTTATCCAATACAAATGTCTTCGTTTCTCCTTCTTTCACAAAAACAGGAACAGCATCCGTTACCAGCATTCTGTTTGGCAATACCGCAATGGCCTGCTGCTCTCCATCCGAATACGCTCCGGCTTTTGCTACCACTTTGAAAATAACAGAAGAAACATTGTCCGGAACTTTCAATTTCCATGTCAATGCACTGCTTCCATTTTCAGTTAAGCTGAAGTTTTGTCCTCCTGAACTCATTCCGAACTTCGAAGAAATATTTTCGTTGGTAAAGGCATCCAGAATTTGTAATTCCGCAGAACCATTTAGTTTTTTATCTGTAAGGTTAGATAACTTCGACTGTAGATTCAGTTCATCTCCTTCTCTCAGGAATCTCGGATAATTTGGAGTTACTGAGAATTCTTTTTGTGTTACCACTTCTTTTTCCAATGTAGCTGCTCTTGCATCTTTTGTATGGGCAAGGAACATCAGTTTCCATTTTGTCAATGCTTCCGGAGAAGTGAATTCGAAGTTGACATTTCCATCAGCATCAGTTTTAAGATCCGGATAGAAGAATGCTGTTTCATTTAGATTCTTACGAACAGCTACCTTGTCCAGATTTTCTTCAGAAGATCCAGGAGGAGAATTTTCTACCTTCGGAGCTTTTACAGGTTCAGGAATAACATTCTGCATAACCTCAATTTTATCTTCTGCAACGGATGCTCTGGCAGTTTTAAATCTTGCGCCCGCAATGGGTGATGGCGGCGGTGTATAAGCCGGAGCTTTAACTCCTTCCTGATTACTAAATCCTACAATGGTTTCTCTTGAAATTGAATAAAAATCACCATCAAACCAGTTAAACTGAGGAACTGCTATATATCTGTCTTCGAAATAGTTCAATCTTTTCTGATAATTTTGCTGCTGCAAGTAATTTCTGATTCCATATGAAGTGACTATTACAAATGGGGTATATAATTTTCTCCAGCTATAGCTATTAGCTGCAAACTGATCGAGAGACATATCATACATATTAGCCAATACTTCAGCATTGATCTTTTCATTATCATTCCCGGTTACTTTTACCGTCCATTTTTCCTTAGAATTTGGCTCAAGCTTATCTCTGAAAGTTACCGTTTCTATTTTTAAAGGTTTTTCGGTATCCTTTATTTTTAAAGAAACAGATTCTGTATTCACATCATTGAATGCCACCAGCTGAAACTGAAGGTTCAGATCTGAGACACTTTTATCTTTAGGAATTTCAGTGGTATATTCCAGTATTCCTTTTTTAAGCTGATGAACTTCTGAAACCGTTTTTCCAGATCCGTCCTGAACAAAAACATTGACCAATGCGTCAGGAATTGCTGAGAAAACATACACTTTCACTTTTTCTCCTCTTGAGACTTCTTCTTTCGGAGCTATCACGGTAAGGAATGTTTTTTGAGTCGGCTTTAAAGAAGCTTTATCCCAGACACTGAAATACTGGGAAGATTTTATGGTGTCTTTTCCTTCAATATTGAAAAGCTCCAGCTGATAATCTCCGGCATCCAGTTTTCCTAAATCAAGATTCGTTGAAAGCTGAGCATTGTCAGCAGATGGCTGTTGTTGTCTTTCTACCAGTACTTTTTCTGTTTTCCAGTTTTTGACCTCATCATTTTTATCAAAAAGATCATGTGGGAATTTGCTGATAAATTCTTCTTTCGAATATTTAGGCAGATTCTGAACATCAGATTTGAAATTATCTCTGAAAATTCTGTCAGGAGCCATTAGTTTTGACAACTTAACCTGATAAGGCTTCTTAAGATTCTGATCGTTATAGTTCTTGGTTTCTACCTTTACTTTTACATTTTCATCGGCAAAAGTATTACTGATATTTTCTGCCTGGATGTAGTGAGAAACTGAGGCTACCTTCAACTGGGTATTAGCGGTCTGTGTTTCCCCATTGATATCTGTAACCGAAGCATTGATGGCATAGTTATCAATTTGTATCCCTTCCAGTTTTTCATCTTTTTTAAGCTCTAAACGGATCGTAAACTCACCTTTTTCATTGGTCTTCGCCTCACCCAGAATTGAGTTTTCATTATCATTGTCCTGTGGATACCAGCTGAAATATCTCCATCTGATATTCTGCTTTTTGATTTCATAATTCACCACAGTGTTGCTGAGTGGAACACCGGAGAACATCACCGCTTTTCCTTTCAGCTCTATGGTTTGTCCATATTTATACTCTTCTTTTACCGGATTAAAGGTTACCTCAAACTTTGGTCTTTTGTATTCTTCTACCCTGAAGTTTTTATATCCCTGGCTTTCTCCTTCAATTCTCAGATAAAAATTACCGTTCAGTTTTCCTTTCGGAAGAATAAAACTTCCATGATAAGAACCAAACTCATTGGTGGTAAATTCCTGAGAAGAAACCTCCTCGTTATTGGTATTTAATAACGTAATTTTTTGTTTTAATCCAGAAAGCACAGCTTCCACTTCTTTATTCTGTCTTGTATTGATCACCTTGAAATAAACAGTCTGCCCTGGACGGTAGATGCCTCTGTCAATGAAAATCTGTGCCGTTGAACGCGTTTGTTTGTTGGGATTATAATCTTCCACAGATCCTCTGTTTCCATACACCTGCATGATCTGGAAATCATTTGTCTTAGGCTGCTGGATCAGAAAAGTTCTGTAATATTCTTTGCTTTGTGTGGAAGGGAATTTAAATACTCCGTTTGCATTGGTTGTTCCATCAATTTTATTTAATGTTTTATTGGAAACAAATTCATAAAAACGAAGTCCTTCATTCGTCACCGGCTTGCCATTTTCGCTATTTACCAGTTTCAACTCGTCGGTAAGAGGATTCCTGTCTGTTTTGGATTGATAAATAATTCTGTTTCCTGACACCAGAAAGTAGAAATTTTGTCGGGAATCGGAGTCTTTCATATCAGCTCCTGCAACTGTAAACTCTGCTACATATATTCCTGACGGAAGGGGCTTAACTTCCAGTGACGTTGTGTGATTCTGATAGTCCTTAGGATCCGGAAGCTGGAATGTTTCCTTCCTTACCAGATTCTTTTTTAGTTTTCCGAAGACATTGGAATAAGAATTATCAATGTATTGAAACAATGAGGTAAAATCATCTTTTACTTCATAAATATTCAGGGTAAATTCTGATACATTTTGATATTGGGCAACAAAATGAATCGGCAGGTTATTCTGTGTCTGAGATTCATATTTGATTGTAAGATACGGATTTACAATCTGAGCTTCCTTACTTTTGATATTCTCAATGAATGGAGATTTCGGATATTCACTTTTGGCTTGTGCAGCTAATGCAAGAGCTTCTTTGGGTTTCTTCTTGCCCACAAACTCATCCATAATTTCTCCCATGATCACCACTTTATAATCCCCTTCAACATTAGATTTTAAAAGATTCTGAAGCTGCTGAAGTTTATCCTTACAATGAGTGAAGTTACAGTTTTCCGTAATCTTCTCTTTCATGAAATACAGTTTGGAATTTCCGCTGTTTTGATCAATCAGCTCATCATAGATTGCACTGATCATTGTACGGTTGGCTGTCAGTTCATTTTTTGTGAAAATATTGTTTTCGGATAAAAACCCTATTTTCTTGACCGCATACCAATCCGATAATGTCGGAAAATACGCTATATCTTCAGTTCCTGAAAAAACTTTTTTATACTTTTCCAGAGAGACCTTTTTCATTTCAGGTTTTTCCTGATCAAGTTCCTGAAAACTTTTGGTCAGGTAATTTTTAAAATCAAGCTTACTCCAGGTTTCAATCTGGGAAATATCCTGGGAATTGATATTGGTTCTTCCGTTTATTTTCCATGAGTTTTGGTTGTAATAATCCATAAAAAAACCATTCAGCAGGACTTTGTACACCAATTTCCCTTCTCCGTTCAGTTTTCCTTCCGCATCTTTAAGTTTTTTGAAAAACTGAGAAGCAGAATCATTCTGATCATCATCCACTGTTTGGTTTACAATACTGAATTCCGCTTTCAGGGAACGGATCAGCTCAAAGGCATTATTTTCTTTCATGGCTTGTTTTTGTATGTCTAAAATAATGGGAAGATTAGATTTATAAGCTCCTTTCGTACTGTTTTCAGCAATTTTTTTCCATTGGGTATCGTAATATTTCTGTGCGGATACCGTTGAAAAGCTTAGCACTACAAGCAAAAGCAGAAAAATCTTGGAAAATCTTTTCATATATATTAATTTTGATAAATGAACATCTTAAAAATACTGAAAAAAACCGTCATAGACAGTCAGATTTATGTCTCTCTTATGGGAACTCTTTTTGCAGTATTTTTCATGAAAGAGCAAAACACATTCCGTTTCCCTACCTTTGCATTAATTTTCATCACTTATTTCAGTGGTTATCTGTATACTAAATACCAATATACCAGACATTTTTTCAAAATAGTTGTTATCAACGCCCTTGCGGGAATTGCCTGTGCTTTTTTAATCATCCACAATCATAATGAAATAAGGCTTTTGAAATGGTTTATTATTGTGGTGCTGGGGCTGCTTTACAACAGTTTTTTTCTCGATGTTTATATCCGAAAGATTCCTTTGCTGAAAGTTTTCTATGTAGGTTTGGTATGGGCGCTGGTCAACTGCTGGCTTACGCTTCCGGAGTTCAGTATACCGATCTTTCTGATCAGCTTTTTCTTTATCACCGCACTTGTTCTTCCTTTTGATATCCGGGATATGAATAGTGACACCGTAAAAACCTTTCCGATGCTGATAGGTGTTCAGAATACTAAATACATTGCCTACACACTTGTCTTCATCAGTAATGTGATTTCGATTTTTTATCTTGAATTATCTTATGCCACAGCTTTTTTTATGGCAAGCATTGTAACTTATATCCTCATCTATTTCTCTGATAATAAAAGAGATGACGCTTACTACTCTTTCGGAGTGGAAACTTGTTCCGCACTTCCTTTTTTATTTTTACTAATAATGGAGTATTTTTGACGAATGATTATCAAGAAGCTTTCCCTTTACAATTTCAAAAACCACGCTGAGAAAAAATTTGAATTTTCCCCGCAGATCAACTGTTTTGTAGGTAATAACGGTGTGGGAAAGACCAATATTCTGGATGCCCTGCATTATTTATCAGTAGGAAAAAGCTTTCTAGGAAATACGGATTTTAACAATATAAAAAAAGAGGAAGATTTTTTTACCATTGATGCTGAAATTCAGAATGAGGAAAGTGAAGATATCATCAGAATCACTCAGCCTAAGGAAGCTAAAAAGGTGATCAAAAAAAATGATAAAAGCTACGACAGACTCGCTGATCATATCGGATATCTGCCCAGTGTGATGATCTCCCCTTATGACTCTAATCTTATTTCGGATTCCGGGGAAAGCAGGCGTAAGTTTCTGGATGCGATGATTTCTCAGACAGATTCAGAGTATCTTTTTGACCTTATTCAATATCAGAAGACTATTCAGCAGCGAAATGCTTTACTGAAATATTTTGCCAAAAACAGAACTTGGGACAAGGATTCGCTGGAAATTTATGATGACCCAATTACCCGATTCGGGACTAAAATTTTTAAGAAAAGAAAGCAGTTTGTAGAACAGCTCAATCCAATTGTTCAGAATTTCTACCAAATTATTTCCGGTGGTAAAGAAACTGTATCTGTTATTTATGAATCTCATCTGCTGGAAGATTCTTTTGAAAATCTTTTAAAAGAAAGCATCGAAAGAGACCGTATGCTCACCTATACTTCAAAAGGAATTCATAAGGATGATCTTCTTTTTGAAATGGATCATGTTTTAATCAAAAAAATCGGTTCTCAAGGACAGCAAAAATCCTTCCTTATTTCTTTAAAACTGGCTCAGATGAGTCTTGTGAAAGAACTTACCAAAAAGACACCTATTCTTTTACTGGATGACATTTTTGATAAGCTTGATGATACGAGAGTTTCACAATTGATTGAACTGGTCAACAAAGAAAGCTTTGGACAGATATTCATTACGGATACTCATCGGGAAAGAACTGAAAGTGTGGTCAAGAAAATTAATGAGGAAAGTATAATTTTTGAAGTTTAGTGCCCGACAATACAGAAATACTTGGTTTTAATTTAAAAACAAAATATTAAATTTATTTATCCATACTGTAGTATTTTTTATCTTAACTTATCATCCAAAACGAATTCCGAAATTCTGAAACTCCAAAACACGAATCACGCAACCCGAACCTCAACTATGAAGAAGAAAAAACGTGAATATCAATCCTACGAACTGGTAAAATCTTTTGCCAGAATCTACGGTTTTGAACATAAACTTGTCGCTTTTGATATTAAAGATTTTCTTGAAGAGTATCTTGATGAAAGTCTTTTCAAGGAAATAAGAAGTGTCAATATTGAAAATGAATGCATCATCATTAAAATTGATTCTCCTTTACTGAAACATGACTTTACAATGCGAAAAAGCTTTTACCTCAAAAAGTTCCAGGATAAATTCGGGGTGGAAAAATTCAGTGACCTTCAAATATTATAAAACGTAAACCTATAAAAAATGCTGCCCACGGACAGCATTTTTATTTTATTGTTAATGTTCTTCTGATTTATTAGAATTAGAAATCGTACTGCTCATTAAGTCATCTGCTTTTTTGTCCAGCCCTGAGCGTAATGGCAGGAAGAATTTCAACGGATGCTTGATAAAATATCCGAATATTTCTTTATAAATCTCACTTACCTGTCCAAAGTTCATCTTTCTGGATCTGAATGCCAGGAACATCGACAAGCTGAAACTTACCAGAAAATTGAAGAAACCGATCAAAAATACGGTTACAAAAGACATCCAGAATGTATAGGAATCTACGGAAAAATCTTTTCCATACAATCCCAACGCAAAGTTACCGGCAGCAAAGGTAATGTGTCTTATATCCAGATCGAGACCGAAAAACATCCCCACCGGAGCTGTTGCCCCAAGGAAAACACCAAACCAGAAATTAGAAATGATTCCCGGCCAGTTTTTAGCATAATATTTTGAAAGTCCTTTGGCAAATTTCTTCCCAAAAAAACTTCTGATGGAAAGGTTTTTAGCAATTCTTTCCGGAATCTGATAAAACACAGAATTGTTCCCGATATTCCCGGAAATAATTCCTGAAATAAAAAGATAAAATCCGGCAATACTTGCATGCAGAATTGCTTTTGATTTAAATGGATCAAGATCTTTTAACAGTTTATCGGAACGCTCTACAGCAAGGTTTTGTGAGAAAAAGACATCCAGACCGTAAATAATGGCAAGAGCCACCGGAAAGGCAAGCAATACATTTCCCACAAAGGCAATAAACTGGCTTCTGAATAACTTGGAGACCAGATGGGCAAACTCCGTATTGTTTCTTTGAGCATTCCCTTCTTCTGACAATACTTTTGTCATGGTAGCCGCTGTCATTGCCGGCTGTTTTGTTGCCAAAGTAAATCCCATCAGATAAATCATGATGAATCCCATTGCATAGTTCATGGAGTACAGGAAAGCATGAGAGAAGTCACTCCCGGGAATATATCCATACAGCATTTTCAGAACACAAAGGGCTCCTACAATAATTCCCCCTCCGCTTGCTTTATAGAACATAGTCATATATTCCTTTCGGGTAGACGTAATATAATGGGTACCCGCTTCTGCCGTGTGATTGGTAATAAGGTGTGAAATCAGCCTTGTACTGTCGTTGATAAGATCTGAGATATTATTTTTATGGGATTTATAGCTCAGAATGTTAAAGACCAACTGTTTAGATTTTATCTGAATATCTTCATCGGTATCAATAACCAATAGCTGAACAATTTCATAAATTCTTTTGGTCTGCTGGCGGATTTTTATCAGGGATTGATTAATTTTTCCTGAAATACCATATTTAGCTGAATTTTTAAAAGCAATATTCACAAATTCCTGACATTGTTCCACATAGATCTTAATCTGCTTATATCTGCTGTCTTTTGAATGCAGCTGTAATTCAGGCTCTTTTATCAGATCATCGGCTAATGCCTCCAGCTCATTCTGCAGAGCAAGAAACGGATTGTCTAAATTTCTGTATTGAGGTGCCATTCTCACTACTTCCACTTCCATTGCCATTCCTGTTACCCTCCAGGAAAGAATATTCATAGAGAAAATGAGCTCTTTTTTCACATTGGGACGGATAATAAAATCCGAAGCTCCCAACATATTTAAAAATTCATTGATCTCATTTTCGGGAAGATTACGCAGGTATTTCAAATCCTTCTTCGGTCTCATACTGACATTGTCGATCATGTACCATACTGTCTTTTCGTTTTCAACAGGTGGCAGAACTTTGTTCAGTATTCTTTTTTTCAGTTCCGGAAAAAAGGCATTTTCTGAAAGAATATTAGCTTCTGTCAGTGAAAGGTTAAAAGGTCTTCCTTTAAAAATATTGTGAATATAATATTTAAAGTTCTCAGTAAATTGAGGATTGCTTCTGAAAAAATTGAGCACATCTGTGAAGTCTGCCTCTTTTATGGTCTCTAAAAACTCTGCAAAGGGTTCTAAAGAAAGGGTTTCGTTCTTAAAAGAAAAATACTTTTTAAGAACTGACTCAAAATTTGTGCTGGAATTAAAGAATTTCATTAGTACAAAGATACTATTTCAAACTCACATTCCTCATCTGTCTCATAATCCAATTATGTTTCTTTCTTAAATAGGGAGATGGATTTTTAGGATCATACTTCTTTGGATTAGGTAATACAGCGGCAATCCATGCTGCATCTGAGGTACTTAAATCTTTGGAGGATTTCCCAAAATAATATTGAGCAGCAGCTTCCACACCAAATACACCCTGCCCCATTTCTATGGAATTCAGGTATCTTTCAAGGATAATATCTTTAGTCCATACTTTTTCGATGATAAAAGTATACACAGCTTCCAGTCCTTTTCTCACCCAGCTTCTGCCCTGCCAAAGAAACACATTCTTTGCCGTTTGCTGGGAAATAGTACTTCCTCCTCTTATTTTTTTGCCTTTCTCATTATTTTTCATTGCTTTTTCGATAGCAGTATAATCGAAACCGTCATGATCAAAGAATTTCTGGTCTTCAGAGGCAATTACTGCCTTCTTCACATTATTTCCCATCTCATCATAGGAAATATAATCTCTGTGCAGTTTTCCGTATTCAAAAAGCCCTCCTATCTGAGTAAGAGTGATTGGCGGATTAAAGAATCTGCCCCAGATGATAAAAACTACATTCAGAACAAGAATGATGAAGATAAGCTGTTTAATTTTTTTCCACATAACTTGATAAAAAGGAAAGGCAAAAATAAGCAAATAGTACGAGTTACTGCAATTCTTTCATATAAGTAAGCTGATAATTGGGTAAAAGTTCAGGATGAAAGATCTTTATATAATCTTTAAGGATCAAATCTGCTCTTACCACACCGCTTTCAAAGAAATCATTAGCTTTCAATTTTTCTTTTCCTGCAATAGTATATATCTTCCCTTTATTGAATACATCCAGCTTTCCGTAGAAAGGATTCATTCCCAGCATTTCCTTTTTTGAAGTGTGGCTTCCTGCATTTACCCAGTACTGAACACCTCCTGCTTTAGCATATACTTCTTCAAAGCTCATTGTTAATGCTTTTTCATCTTTATTATCCTTCATGATGTAATTGGCATTAGCATCGGAAATATAATGAGCCACAGAAGTATTTCCTCCCGGAAGATACCAAACATCCCCATACATTTCGTTAGCCAGGACAACAGGTTTTTCCTTTGCTTTTGACGCAAGCTGTTTCAGATCGCTGTAGTTTTTCTCAACTTCCTGATATTTAGCTTTTGCTTCTTTTTCTTTTCCTAAAAATTCTCCGAAAAGTTTGATATAAGCCGTTTTTTCCAAAGGCTTCTGCTCCATATATTCATCCAGAAATATCACCTGAATTCCATTGTTTTTTAAAAGCTCATAGGTATTGTCGAAACTGGCAATATGATTGGTAAAAATAGCATCCGGTTTCATAGAGAGAATCTTTTCTACATCATATTTCTGTTCGCTTCCTACATTCTGGATTTTTCCTTCTTTAATCAGATTTTGGATTTTATCAGAATAAATATACTCCGGACTTGAAACACCTATGATTACATTTTCTGCTCCAAGCTCCGAAATATACCCTGCCATACTTGCATTCAACAGGATTATTTTCTTGAAGGGAGTCTGATTTTGCTTAAAATTATAAGTAAAATTCCCCGATTTTAGTTCCAGGACACCATCATGTTCTTTAAATTGGGTTCTATTTGAGATATTCGTCCAATCTGAGGACGAAATTTTTGATTCTCTTTTACAGGCAATTAGCGAGAAGACCGTAAATAAAAGTAAAATTTTCTGTTTCATGTTTCAAAGAACGGAAAAAAGTGGTATATTTGCAACCGTTAAACAACAAGATAACAAAAGGCCTCGTGGCGCAACTGAATAGCGCATCTGATTACGGCTCAGAAGGTTACAGGTTTGAATCCTGTCGAGGTCACTTAAGGAGACAACTATTTGATAGTTGTCTCTCTTTTTTTGTGCATAAAAATCTCTATATCAAACTTTTACAGCCTGATATTTTATGGTTTGAATTCTTTGATGTGAAATCCCTAGTCCATCTGAAACAGACAGTCTAAAAGTGCTCTGTCAGAGATTTCATCGGTATTGAAGCATAGTTTGAAATCCCATTAAGGTTCTAGTATTTTTTTCTCTTTTGGCTTATCATAATTTTTTGATACTAAATATAGTAATTCCAATATAATTTTAGCTTTCTTCTCATTTACCTGAATTCCATTCTTGGTTAAAATAATAATTGCTTGCTCATCGTCATTAAATAGTGTGTACTGATTAATTTAATTGTATCTATATATAGGATGACTGAAAAGTAAAATAGCCTTAAAAAATTAAAAATAATTATAACCAGCAATAAATACATTGGTACAATCTGTTCCAAGACTGTTATTAGGTTACGACTTTATAAGAAAAAGTTAATCTTTTGGACATGTCTATGCCTATATCTTTTACTGAGCAAAAGGATGCTGCTCCTATCATTCACGTATAGTATTTTCTTTCTGTTCGTAAAACTTGAATCGCAACATGAGTTTACAGAAATATTTTGATAGTTATCACTAAAGGACTTTTGACTACTGACATCAAGTTGTCACAAACCAGACTTAAATTTGTCTCACAATTATTTATTAAACAATAAAAACATGAGAGACCTACACAGTACAGCATCCAATCAAACCGAATTTCCAAAGCCTACTATGATTTCAGTTAACAATGTGGTATTAGAAGTATTTGAAGCAGGAAAACAAAATTCAGACAAATCGATTGTTCTCTGTCACGGTTTTCCAGAACATGCATTTTCTTGGCGTTTTCAGATACCAGCTCTTGTTGCAGCAGGTTATCATGTCATTGTCCCAAATCAACGTGGCTATGGTAACTCATCTTGCCCAACCGAAGTAACTGATTATGATATAAAGCACCTGACGGGTGACCTTATTGCTCTACTCGACTACTACGGATACAAGGATGCCACCTTCGTCGGTCATGACTGGGGTGCAAATGTTGTTTGGAATCTGGCGCTATTGTATCCTAAACGGGTTAATAAGATAATAAATTTAGCTCTGCCATATCAGGAGCGCGGAGAACAACCATGGATTGAATTTATGGAAACCATATTTGGAGAAGACTTCTATTTTGTTCATTTCAACAAAAAAGTGGGAGTTGCAGATTCTATAATGAATGAAAACACACCTCAATTCATGCGTAACATATTTCGCAAAGATGTACCTCCCGCTCCACCTGCTCCGGGAATGCTAATGATAAATCTCGCAAGAGCAGAAAAACCTTTTGGGAAGCTCTTAATGGAAAACAATGAACTATCTGTATTCGTTTCTGCCTTTGAATTATCTGGATTTACCGGAGCTATAAATTGGTACAGAAACCTTGATAGAAACTGGCACCTGATGGCGAACATAAAGCCAATCATTCATCAGCCAACTCTGATGATATATGGAGAACAGGATACGATTCCAAAGTCTGAAAACCTGAAAAATATCGTTCCTAATCTGGACATTGTCAGTTTAGATTGTGGTCATTGGATTCAGCAGGAAAAACCGGAGGAAACAAACCTTTCAATTTTAAAATGGTTAGCACAACAGAATGCATAAAACATATAGTCCACAAAGCCAAACAGATTGGAGACAATGGTTGGAAAAAAACCATCAGTCCAAACAATCTGTTTGGCTTGTCTTTTATACAAAAAAGTCGAATATCCCTTCATTAAGTTGGAGTGAAGCCGTTGATGAAGCTCTTTGCTTCGGTTGGATTGACAGCACAAGGAAAAAGATTAACGACATTTCGTTTATGCAGTTTTTTAGCAAACGTAAACCGAAAAGCAACTGGTCAAAAATCAACAAAGAAAAAGTCCAGCAGCTCATTGGCAACAAAAGGATGACAAAAGCGGGTTACGAAAGTGTTGAGATTGCGAAACAAAACGGATATTGGACAATCTTGGATGAAATAGAAGAAGTGATAATTCCGAACGACTTAGAAATTGCATTCGAAAAACATAATGGCGCGAAAGACTATTTTCTAGGTTTGAGCAAATCAACAAGAAAAATAATATTGAGCTGGATTATCCTCGTCAGAAAACAGGAAACCAGGAAAAAGCGCATAGAGGAAGTCGTAGAAAGTGCAGCGCTGAATCTTAAACCAAAACATTTACGATAGAAAAGCCTCAAACGGGTAGCTATTAATAAAGACTAGATGAAATTGAAAAAAGTTGATTTTTTTTTGTTTTATTTGGTTCAAATTATAAATACAACTACCTTTAGATTAGTAATCATCAGTTTATCAAGCAGTTGCCATTCAGCTATCCCTCAAAAACAGTAATAATCTATAAGTCAATGAGGCTCATTTTTTGTATCGAAATATTAAAAATTGTCAACAGGATTCAAACAAAAATATAAATAATTCATTTTCAAATACATATTTCTAAAATATTTTCTATATCAGTAAAAAAGGAGTTTGGATAGCGTCTTGTCAAGTTCACAAACAGCCAAATGGCTCAATTTAATCCAAATTGAGCCATTTTTTTATTCCAAAACAAGCCAGATTAGGATTTTTATTGTTTTAGTGAATCTATCTTAAGAAAATAAGAAATGGCAGTCATATTTGGACAGAAAAAATAAAATCCGTTTCATTTATGAATATCATAACTAAAGAATAGGAACTACACTTTTCTGCACCAATTAGATTTACCTTCAATAACACTATCATAAAGGACTTTGCTAAAAGCTACGTTTCCTATGTTCAAAAGATTTTTTATGAATTAAACTCATTAATGGCCAGCAGCCAATTTTATCACCATTCCTTTAAAAATAAATCCGTGAAAAGGCAATACAGAATACCAATATAATCTTCCCCACAATCCTTTTGGCCGGAAAACTGCTTTCTGCCAGAGCTTTCCTTTGTATAATTTGAACATCAGCCACGCCTCTCCGGGCAGTTTCATTTCAGCAATAAGAATCAATTTCCCTTCTTCCCTATCAGCATAAAGTACCCGCCAAAAATCCAGAGCATCTCCTTCGTGAAGCTCTATCGGGTGCGTTCTTCCTCTTCTGAGCCCCGGACCGCCAACCAATACATCCATATAACCCCGGATTTTCCAAAGGTTTTGTCCGTACCATCCGTTTTTGCCGCCCAAACCAAAAACACGGTCGAGACATTTTTCACGGTCGTCATATTTTTCACTTCGAACGTCTTTAAAACAGCCAAAATGCGGAACTTCAATAAATTCCTTCAGGGAAGAATCATTTCTGCTGCTTATAAAGCTGTCTTTCCAACTGGAAAGTATTTCGTTGGCCTGAATCTTTGCCATCGTTCTCTCCAAAGCCTGCTCGTAAGAAAATGGTTGAACTCCAGTTATTTTTTTAATCTCCAATAAACTTTCATTGTTACAAACCACCTCAATTTTCATACTTCCAACGAGCGAACTTGCCAGACTGTAAGTGGTTGAAGTAATGAAATATAACCAATACGAAGACAATTTCGGAGTCATTACCGGCAGTGTGATAATAGTTCTTTTCAAACCTCTGATTTTCGCAAAACCCAGCAATATTTCTTTGTAAGTCAAGACATCTTCACAACCGATGTCAAAACTTTTACGGTAAGTTTCTTTTTTGAATAAAGTGAAAATTAGAAAATCCAAAACATTCGCAATTCCTATGGGTTGACATTTCGTAGTGAGCCATTTTGGCGTAATCATGATCGGTAATTTTTCAACCAAATCTCGAATGATCTCAAATGATGCGCTTCCAGAACCGATGATAATACCAGCTCGTAAAACAGTTGTTGGAATTTTAGACTCAATTAAAATCTTTTCTACATTAAATCTTGAATTCAAATGCTTTGACAATTCTTTCTGGTTGACTAATCCTGACAAATAGATAATATGTTTGCACTCCGTTTTTTCAATTGCTGAAACAAAATTCTGAGCACAGATTTTCTCCGATTCTTCGTAATCACCATTCGCACTCATAGAATGCATCAGATAATATGCCCCGGAAATATCCTCCGGAATATTCTTCAAAGTTTCCTCTCTCAGGAAATCAACTTCGATGACTTCTATTAAATCATAATTGATCCCGGCGGGTCTGGAAAATCGGCTGACGTCACGGCAGCAGCACACCACTTTATAGCCTTGCTCTGTAATCACACTCATCATCCTTTTACCGATGTAACCTGTTGCTCCCGTTAATAAAATCTTTTTCATGAGATTAATTTTGAATCAGTTAAAGAATTTTTCTATGAATTTTAAATGTAATTTAAAGTTTTTCGAAGAGATGCCCAAAATAATCCTTCTTTGTTGTAAGATACGACGCATTGACTGAATTAGATTCAATTTCCAAAGGAATTCTTTTATTGAGCAAAATACCGCTGTTGTTGAAAGCTTTCAATTTTTCAGGATTATTGGTCAATAAATTAACTTTTGAAATTTCCAGCATTTTCAGCATCTCGATTGCAACATCAAAACTTCTACCATCTGCCGGCAAACCTAATCTCAAATTTGCTTCCACCGTATCAAAACCTTGTTCCTGAAGAGCGTAAGCCTTTAATTTATTGATGATTCCAATATTTCTGCCTTCCTGTCTGAGATAAATAATCATTCCTCCGTTTTCCGACATAAATTTCATTGCCGCATCCAGTTGTTGTCCGCATTCACATTTCCTCGAACGGAAAACTTCTCCGGTAATGCACTCCGAATGGAAACGTACATTAACAACTTCATTAAAATCTGTTTTTTCAGCCACCCAAACCAAATGTGGACACCAGTCATTTTCATTTTCAGAAAATGCATAGACGGTAAACATTCCAAAATCGGTCGGTACATTAGATTGAGCCTGTATTGTAAGCATTAGTTATATTTTGAATCATTATTATAGTACAAATTTATACTTTATTTATTTAACTAGTAAAATTAATTACTAAATTTGTTGATAAATAAAATCAATAATGGAACAAAAAAATATAATTACAGAAGATAAAATATTTGAATTGTATGGTGACTACGTTTTGAATCACGGTGAAAGACCAAAAAACATTTACCGCTTCGCAAAAGACAATGAGTTCGAAGAAAAAAACTTTTACGATTACTTTTCAAGCTTTGAACAGATAGAAAAATCAATGTTGGTCAATCTTTTTGATAAATCTGTAGAGGTAGCTTCGGAAGTTAACAATTCTGATGAAATTACTTCAAAAGAAAAACTGTTGAATGTCTATTTTATCTTTTTTGAAAATATGACGATGAACCGTTCTTTGGTTCTGATGATCTTGGGGAATGACAAATTACACTTGGCAAAAATTTCAAATCAGCTTAAGGAAACGCATCGACAATTCATCAAAACTCTTGATTTTAATGATTGGGAAATGATTCAAAAAGCGAAAGATGAGGTGAAAAATTTCCACGAAAAAGCTCGTGAAGAAGCATTGTGGATTCATTTGGTTTCCGTCATCGAATTTTGGAAAAAAGATACATCTCCATCATTCGAAAAGACAGATATTTTCATCGAGAAAACAATTGATACAGGATTTGAACTGATGGATAACGAACCTTTGAGAAAAGTAGTTGACCTCGGAAAGTTTTTATTTAAAGAAAAATTTAAAAAATAGCAGATGAAAACACTCAATAAAATACCAACAGGAAAGCTGGAACGAACGAGCAGCTTGCTGAAGGCAGGAGCAAAAGTAGGTGTTAATTACATTAAATATTACGGAAATAAAATCACAAAAAATAAAGATGAGGACGAAGCGAGAAAAGCTTTGAATGAAAACAACGCAACCGACATTTACGATTCTCTGAAAGAACTGAAAGGCTCAGCCTTGAAAGTTGCCCAAATGCTAAGCATGGAGAAAAACATTCTTCCGCAGGCTTATGTTGAAAAATTTTCTTTGTCGCAATTTTCTGTTCCGCCGCTTTCGGGAGCTTTGGTAAAGAAAACTTTTAGAAAATATTTCGGAAAAAATCCCGAGGATCTATTTGATGAATTCACGAATGAATCCGTTAACGCGGCAAGTATCGGACAGGTTCATAAAGCGAAAAAAGATGGTCAAAATTTTGCCGTAAAAATTCAATATCCCGGTGTGAGAGAAAGCATTTCAAGTGATTTGAAAATGGTAAAACCTATTGCGATGAAAATGTTTAATATCCAGAAAGAAGGTTCAGAATCTTATTTTCAGGAAGTAGAAAATAAATTGTTTGAGGAAACAGATTATGATCTTGAACTGAAAAGAAGTCAGGAAATTTCTAAAAAATGCAGTCATCTTGCGAATTTAGATTTTCCAAAATATTATCCTGAATTATCTTGCGAAAGAATCATCACAATGGATTGGATGAACGGAAAACATTTCTCGGAATTCACAAAATTGAAAAATTCTCAGGAAGATTTGAACAAAATAGGACAGACACTCTGGGATTTCTATATGTACCAAATGCACGTCCTAAAACAGGTTCACGCAGACCCACATCCAGGCAATTTCCTGGTTTCAGAAGATAAAAAACTGCTCGTGATTGATTTCGGATGTATCAAAGAAATCCCAAATGACTTTTATAAACCCTATTTTGAGTTGGCTCAACTTGAGAATCTGAATAATCCTGAATTTTATAAAGAAAAATTATACGATCTGGAGATTTTGAGTTCTAATGATTCTGCTAAAGAACAGGAATTTTTCACCAAATTATTCTACGAATTGCTGGAATTGTTCACAAGACCTTTTAACGCAGAAATTTTTGATTTTTCTGATGAATCGTTTTTTCAGGAAATTGCAGATCTGGGTCATAAATACGCCAAAATCAGCGATATGAAAGGAATGAATACCAACAGAGGTTCGAAACATTTTATTTATCTGAACCGTACATTTTTTGGTTTGTATAATATGATGCACGATTTGAAAGCCAAAAATGTCGTAATCAATCAGTACAAAAATTTTAACCAATAAATGCCAGCCAACTTACCTTCAAAGATTTGTGAAGTCTGCGGACTGCCCTTCAACTGGCGGAAAAAGTGGAAGAAAAACTGGGACGAAGTAAAATATTGCAGCGAAAAATGCCGAAAAAACAAAAAATCAACCTCCTCTGGTTCGGAAACAATTTAAGAATCAGAGACAATGAATCACTTTTCAACGTGATGCAGGAACATTTACCTTTTCTTGCAGTGTATATTTTTGACAAATCTTTTTTCAATTCAACCCAACTTAGTTTTAAGAAAATTGGAAAATTTCGGGCTAAATTTTTGTTGCAAACTGTTTCGGATTTGGAAAATAATTTAAAAGAAAAGAAGATTCCGTTTCTTAAAAAATTGGGTAAGACCGAAGATATTTTTAAGCAGATTTCTAAAGGTTTTGAGGTTGAAAAAATATTCTGTCAGAGAGAATGGACAAAGGAAGAAATTTATGGCTAAAGTAGCATCTTCAACGGCGCAATTGATATTTCCGCATCAGCTTTTTAAAGACACGGATTATCTGGATAAAAATCAACCTGTTTTTTTGGTGGAAGAGTTTCTGTTTTTTAAACAATACAAATTTCACAAACAGAAAATTGCCTTTCATAGGGCGAGTATGAAGTTTTATGAGGAATTTTTGACCAAAGAAAAATTCAAGGTGGAATATGTTGAAAGTACTTCTCCACTTTCTGATGTTCGAAATTTAATAAAGCATTTGGAAAAACTAAATTTTGACAAAATTCTCATCACAGATGTTTGTGACAATTGGCTTGAAAAGAGAATTAAGGAAACTAAATTGGAATTAGAGATTATTGAAAGTCCTTTGTTTATAAATACTAAGGAAGATTTGAAAGACTATTTTGAAGATAAAAAATCGTATCATCAAACCGATTTTTACAAGCAACAGAGAATTTCCCGAAATCTTCTAATGAAAGCCGGAAAACCAATCGGTGGAAAATGGACTTTCGATACAGAAAACCGTAAGAAATATCCAAAGAACAAAAAAGCTCCACCCGTTCACTTCCCGGAAAACAGTACATATTTTGAGGAAGCGAAAATTTATACCAGGAAAAATTTTAATGAAAATTATGGCAATTTAACGTCGTATCAACTCTATCCCGTCACTTTTGAGGAAGCTGAAAATTGGTTGAATCAGTTTCTGGAACTGCGGTTTGCCGATTTTGGGGTCTATGAAGACAGTATCGTGGAGCGCGAACATTTTCTGTATCACAGCGTGCTTTCGCCATTGTTAAACATTGGACTTTTAACTGCAGAAAACGTTTTGAGAGAAGCCATTGAATATGCGAACGAATATAAAATCCCCATCAATTCTCTTGAAGGATTTGTGCGGCAGATTTTGGGTTGGAGAGAATTTATGAGAGGGATTTACCTTTATCAGGGAACTTATCAGCGAAATAAAAATTATTGGAAGCATCAAAATCGGCTTCCCGAATCTTTTTATACGGGAAGGACTGAAATTAAACCAATTGACAGCACAATTTTGAAGGTCCTCGAAACTGGTTATGCACATCACATCGAACGATTAATGATTTTCGCCAACTTTATGAATCTGTTGAAACTTAATCCAGACGACGTTTACCAATGGTTTATGGAAATGTTCATCGATTCTTACGATTGGGTAATGGTTCCTAATGTTTATGGGATGAGCAGCTTTTCTGACGGAGGAAAAATGAGTACAAAACCGTACATCAGCGGAAGTAATTACATCAAAAAGATGAGCGATTACCCTGATGACGACTGGACGGAAAAATGGGATGCCCTCTTTTGGAATTTTGTGAATGATAACAAAGAATTTTTCAAAACAAATCCGAGATTGGGAATGATGCTGCGAACTTTGGATAAAATGACGGATGAGAAAAAATCTGAACACTTTAAAATCGCCCGGCATACGATTAAAAATTTAAAATAATGGTGAAAGAATTTAATGTAATACAGACAGACCGCATCATTGAAATGGCTTGGGAAGACAGAACACCGTTTGAAGCGATAGCATTTCAGTTTGGAATTTCAGAATCTGAAGTGATTGAATTGATGAGAAGAGAACTGAAACCATCAAGTTTTCGGCTTTGGAGAAAAAGAGTGAATTCTGGAGTAAGCCAGAAACATCTGATGAAAAGAAATCCTGAAATTAATAGGTTTAAATTTAAAAGACAGCGTACAATAAGTCATAATAGAATTTCGAAACGATAAAAACAGAATAAAATGAAAAACATAGTCATTGTCGGTTGCGGACAGGGAATTGGATTTGCTGCTGCAAAAATATTATCAGAAAATCATTACGTTATTGGTATTTCAAGAATCGAAAATCCTGAAATTGAAAATTTAAATATTGAATTTCATCCAATAGATATCCTTTCGGGGAATCTGGATGAGATTATATTCCCAGAAGTTATTGACGGTTTGGTTTATGCACCGGGAAGTATTAATTTAAAACCATTTAACCGGCTTTCGATTGAAGATTTCAGGAATGATTTTGAAATCAATGTTTTGGGTGCTGTGAAAACGATTCAGAAACTGCTGCCTAATTTGAAGAAGTCGGAAACTGCTTCTGTTGTATTGTTCAGTTCGGTGGCGGCAAAGCTGGGAATGCCTTTTCACGCCTCAATTTCTGCAAGTAAAAGTGCTGTTGAAGGTTTGACGAAAAGTATGGCCGCAGAATTTTCTACTCAGAAAATCAGAGTGAATGCCATCGCTCCCTCGTTAACGGATACTAATTTAGCTTCACCACTTCTTTCAACACCTGAAAAACGGGAAGCTTCAGGAAAAAGACATCCATTACAAAGAGTCGGAAGAGCCGACGAAATCGCAAAAATGGTTGCGTTTCTATTATCTGATAATTCAGCTTGGATCACAGGACAGGTCATTGGAATTGACGGAGGAATGAGTAATATCAAATTGTAATCATTCCCAAAAACTAATATCTTTACCAAAATTATTATGCAAACCGACTTTTTCATAGACCTGCTCCATCAAGTGAAAGAATTTGAACATTCTGACGCCTGCAAATCCAACTCTACCGTTGATGATTTCCGCGTGTGGATGAATGATAAAAAATATGCTGATGAAAGTCCGACCAAGCTTTTTAAAAATGAAAATCATCAGGTTTCATTTACCGAAAATGAAATTTGCAAACAGGTTCTCTTATTAGGACGATATTCTAAATTACTGATCAGAAAAGGGTTGGGAGATTTTCCTGAATTAGCGAATGAAGAATTTACCTACCTGTACCGCTTAAAAGACGAACCTTTTTTAACGAAAATTCAATTGATCGAAAAAAACGGTCACGAGAAACAAACCGGAACTCAAATCATCAAAAGACTTTTGGAAGCAGGATTTTTGGAGGAGAAAAATGATAAAGATGATAAGCGCAGCAAACGACTAAATTTGACTAAAAAAGGCGAAGAAATTTTTCACGCCTCAGTTTCTAATGTCAACTTAATCTCAAAAATTTTATCCGGAAAGCTTGATAAAGTTGAGAAGAATGAATTTCTTAGGATTTTGAAAAAACTTAATGAATTTCATTATCATATTTATGTTGATTATAAGAATTCCAACATCAATCAGATATCAGAATTTTTTCAATAAAAACATACATCAAATCTTATTAACGGATTTAGGAATTCCATTTTAATTGACTTAATCAAAGCAAATCATCAACAAAAGTGTTTGAAGATACGCCCGTCTTGGTTACAAACAGCTAAATGGCACCAACTAGACAAAGTTGAAGCCATTTTTTTATTGAATTTCTTTTAGACTAATTTCTCTAAAGTCTTAAAAAAAATTTCAAAATTAAACGTGTAAATAAAATGACTTTATATTACAATTTACTGGCCTGATACTACTTTATCTTTTTAAAGATATAAGACATCGCTTCTTTGTCAATACTTTCCATATCTATTAATTTCAGGGATTTTACCATTTTCAAGGTTGATGATTTATACTTCAAAAAATGCGGCGTTTGCAAATGAAGCTGATATGCTTCTTTGTCCGCATAGATTTCTACAATTCTTAACTGAGTTGAATTTTCCTTTTGATACATCGGAAAAATTGCAATCACACCTTTCTCCAGCTTTACTGATGCTGAAGCTTCTTCTTTCAGAATAGAATTATATTCTTCTAAAAATTCAGGGATAATTTCAATTTCGGAAATCCGAATCATCATATCTTTTTCAATAATCGGAACAAGCGGTTTTGCAATGATTTTCCGAGCTGTATTTGCCTGAGTTTTATTAACGGTTTCTTGAATCAAATCAGCCAATTGAGCTAATTGATTTTCAGTAATTCCTGTGTTTTTTCCCATATTGATATGCGATTGCAACTGTCCTTCTACTCCATCCAAAGAAGCAAGAGCAGAAATCGTTACGATTTCTCTTTGCTTATAAGTCAGCACATCGCTCACAAAAATATCAGCAAAAAGATGTTCTTTTAAAAAAGCGTCAACCCGTGGAGCAAACTCACCAAACCCTGGTGCTGGTTTGGTTTGTGGCATTTTTGTAAGTTCTTCAAGGGTTTTTCTGCCTTGTTCATATTTGTCTTCAACATTATTTTCTACAATGATTTTCTTTCCTTCGATATCATTAATACCTTTTGATTTTCTTTCGTCTACAACTGATTTAAAAGTATTAATAGCATTCAGACTTCTCGGAAAACCACAGTACGCATACAATTGAACCAGCGCTTCCTTAATTTCATTAATCGTCAAACCAGAATCCAATCCGGCATTCAACTGAAGTTTTAGACTTCCAAGATTTCCAGTTGCCGTGAGTGAAGAAATCTTTACCAAACTTTGTTCTTTAGCATTCAAATTTTGATTGGTTTTATTTTCTTGTGCATTCATTTTTGTGATACTTAATGTGAGAATAAAAAGAATAATCCATTGTAGAAATTTGTTTTTGCTCATCTTAGAAAATTATTTTTTGTTGGCTTCAGCAAATTCTTCATCGGAAACAGCTTCCAGCCAAACATTTTGATTGGTTTGCGGATTTCCATTCGTTGCTAAATGCGAAAACCAATTGTCGGCAGTGGCACCGTGCCAATGCTCAACATTCGGAGCAATTTCTACGATATCTCCGGGTTTTAAACGACGTGCGGGTTTTCCTCTTTCCTGATATAAACCTTCGCCACCCACAACAATCAAAAGCTGTCCGCCTGTGTGGCTATGCCAATTGTTACGACAGCCCGGTTCAAATGTGACATTAGAAAGGGGAACATTTAAATCTGTATTGCTTGTAAGTGGCGCCAAATAGGACTTGCCCATAAAATACTGCGCATAAGCCGTATTTTCTTCACCTGTCGGAAAATCACTTATTTTAGGAATATCTGTACTCATTTCGTTTGATTTTATTTTGTTTGAATTTACTTTATTTTGTGCGATTACAGTTGGACAAAACGCTAAAAGAATGATGATTAAATATTTCATTGTTTTACATTTAATTTATGATTCAATTGTTTTGATGATTTTTGCAGGAACTCCTCCCACCACAACATTGTCCGGAACATCTTTAGAAACGACCGCTCCGGCTGCAACTACAGCATTTTCTCCAATCGTAACTCCCGGTAGAATGGTTGCATTGGCTCCAATCCAAGCATTTTTCTTGATTACAATAGATTTTCCAATTAATCCTTTTCTATGTTGAGGTTCTAAAGGATGATTTTCCGTTATCAGGTTTACTTTCGGGCCGATTAAAACATCGTCTTCAATGGTAATTCCACCTAGAGTCAGAAAAGTACAGTCGAAATTGATGAATACATTTTTACCAATATTGAGATTCTTTCCATAATTGATGTAAATAGGTGTAAACACCGCTACATTCTCCAATTCTTTGCCGATAATTTGACTTAATATTTTTAAAATCTCATCCGGTTTTGCGGAATTATTTAATTCAATCAATTGTTTCTTAACCTCATAAGAAGCTTCCAGCAATTTGTGAATTTCCGGGTCGCCGGGCATTATTGTTTCACCATTTTTTAGTCTGGTAAAGATATCTTCGTTAAAGCTCATTATTAAATATTTAGAGAAATAAAAAGGATGAATCCGCTTTTTAAAAAAGCAGATTCAGCTATTGCAATGTTCAATTATTTTAAATTGGTTCTGAAGAAATTATCCAGTTTTTCAAAAGGAATCACATCTACTTTGTCGTATAAATCAACGTGAACCGCATTCGGAATAATCATCAGTTCTTTCGGTTCTGCAGCCATTTTGTAAATGTCTTCTGAAAAATACCTTGAATGTGCATTTTCACCAGCAATTAAAAGCATAGGTCTCGGTGAAATTTCTTTGATGTAACTTAAAATGGGCATATTCATAAATGAAAGTGCGCTGGTTAATCTCCAACCTTTTGTTGAATTTACTGAACGTTCGTGGAAACCTCTTGACGTTTTGTAATAATTAAAATAATCTTTTACAAATTGAGGTTCACTACCAGTTAATTTTTCCGGAAGATGAGAAGATGGATATCCCTGTTCGCCTGTTTCTGCATCTTTCCATCTTTGCAGATTCAGGTCTACCAGTGTTTTTGTTCGTTGTTCGAGGGTAACTACATCATTATATCCTTTAGAAATCACTCTTGTCATATCATACATACTCGTGGTTGCAACGGCTTTTATTCGCTTATCTATCGCAGTAGCATTCAATGCCATTCCTCCAAATCCGCAAATTCCGATGATCCCGATCTTATTTCTGTCCACATTTTTCTGAAGTCCCAGGAAATCAACAGCCGCACTGAAATCTTCGGTATTGATGTCGGGTGAAGCTATATTTCTTGGTTCACCGCCACTTTCGCCTGTGTAAGAAGGGTCAAAAGCGATAACAGCGAAACCTCTTTCCGCCATTTGATTCGCATACAAACCGGAAGACTGCTCCTTCACCGCACCAAAAGGTCCACTGATTGCCAACGCCGCCAGTTTTTCGTTTCGTGCATTTTTTGGAAGATATAAATCTCCTGAAAGCATTATTCCGTAACGGTTTTTAAAGGTAACCGCTTTTCGGGTAACTTTATCGCTGAGTTGGAAAGTATAATGTTCGTTTTGTTCTGTTGTATTCATTTTTCCTGGATTTGATTTTTTATTCTGCGCAAATACCTGTCCAATGAAAAGAAAGGACAAAGCCATCACTGTTGTTATTATTTTCATATCTAAATTTTGTTTAAAAATTACTGATACAAAATTAGAAACAGCGGCGTGCTAACAGTTAATGATAATCAAACCAAAAATTAAGAAAATCAAACTTCCGTCAAACGAAATGCTTTTGGATTGGTTCCGGTTTGTTTTTTAAAGAAATTATTAAAATACGTTGGATAATCGAATCCGAGTGCGAAGGCTATTTCTGAGATATTCCAGTCGGTGTGCTGCAGCAATGCTTTTGCTTCTGTGAGAATTCGTTCCGTAATATGAGTTGTTGTTGATTTTCCGGTAACTTCTTTCACGGCACGATTGAGATAATTAACGTGAACATTTAAATTTTTTGCAAAATCCTGAGCTGATTTCAGTTGCAGAGATTGGTCTGTAGTTTCGATGGGAAATTGTCTTTCCAACAGTTCCAGAAAAACGGATGATAATCTTGATGCTGCATTTTTGTTCTGGTCAAAATCTTCTGCAGGTTCTAATTTCAAAGATTCGTGGATAATTAAGCTGATGTAATTACGAATCAGCTCATCCTTGTAGACATAATCGCTTTCCTGCTCAGCAATCATTTTTTGAAAAATCGTATTGAGAAAGAGTCTCTGTTCTTCGGTAATTTTCAGAACGGGAGTTCCACCAATTTTAAAGAAAGAAGATTGCTGGAGGCTTTCGGAACGTTCAGAATTCTTGAAAAATTCTTCAGAAAAAAGAATGGTATAGCCTTTATAAGTTGTTGAAATGGTTTCCCAGGAATACGGGATATGCGGATTTCCGAAAAAAAGCACCGTTCCTTCCTGCTCGAAACTTTTATCAGAATAATGAATTTTACTTTTCCCTGTCGTAAGGCAGATTTTATAAAATTCTTTTCTGCTGTAGACACGGGTTTCACTTCCATCCTGCTCAATCTGGAATGCACGGAATCCTTTTAGTTTTAATTCAGTATTAAACTCAGAAACAACTCTTTTTAGCTTTTCTTTCATTTTTCAAAGTTAAGAAAATCAAACTAATCAGTTCTAAAATGATATAAGATTCGCTAGAATTTTTTTACGATAATAACAGATGTATATCAAATTAATATTATTAATATTTTACACTTTCACGATTATTTCAACTTCACCACAACCTTTCCTTTCGCTCTTCCACTTTCGACATATTCCAAAGCTTTATTGGTTTCTTCAAACGGAAATACTTTATCTAAAACAGGTTTTAATATTCCCGATTCTATCAGTTTTGTCATCTCTTCTAATTGTTTTCCATCTGCTGTCATAAAAAGAAACGTGTAATCAACACCCAATTTTTTTGCTTTTTTCTTAATTCTAAAGCTCAGAAATCTTGTTGCTGTTTTCACCAGCCAATTTGCATTGATATCCTTTGCAAATTCCGGTGTTGGCGGACCAGAAATTGAAATGAGTTTACCTCCTGCTCTTAGAATATTTAAAGATTTTTCAAGTGTTTTGTTATCCTGACTGTTCAAAACGAGGTCATAATCTTTCAATATCGCTTCAAAATCCTGCGTTTTATAATCAATTAAAACATCGGCTCCCAATTCTTTAAGAAAATCAAAACTTTTGGTACTCGCAGTCGTTGCAACAGTCGCTCCAATATGTTTTGCCAACTGAATAGCAACGGTTCCCACCCCTCCGGAACCAGCCTGAATAAATACTTTTTGTCCTTTTTTAACCTGTCCGATTTCCACCAAAGCCTGCCAGGCCGTCAAAGCAACCAAAGGAACCGAAGATGCTTCCTCCATCGAAAGATTCTTAGGTTTAAAAGCCAAATCTTCCTCTCTAACGGCAATATATTCTGCAAAAGTCCCGATATGAAAATCAGCAGGCCGAGAGTAAACCTCATCTCCAACTTTATACTTTTTTACATTTTTCCCAACTTCTGTTACAATTCCTGCAAGATCGTGACCTAAAATAAGTGGCATCTTGTAGGGAAGAATCAGTTTGAATTCGCCAGTTTTGATTTTAGAATCTAAAAGGTTTAAGCCTGATGCATAAATCTCTATCAAAACTTCGTTGTCTTTGATTTTTGGTATAGAAACATCAACCAACTGCAAACCTTCTTTCGTGTACTTATTGATTAAAAATGCTTTCATGATTATTTCAGTTTTGTGAATTCTTTTTTTGCATTGATTATATCGTATGCTTTTTTAGGCGCAATTCGATTAAGAAGATAAAGTGCTTTTGCATCGCCGACTCTTATCGTGTCAATATTTTTTTGCATTCCTACAATCAGACTTTTTACCAATTCTGTGGTACTTATCTTTTTATCCTGTCGGTCTGCAACCATATCGGTATCCACCAATGGCGGCAACAATTCAAAGACTTTCACTGAAGCATTTATTGACTGCAAATGTGACCTCAATGATTTTGTATAAAATGCCAAAGCCGATTTTGAAGCAGAATATGTCGCTTCCAATACCGACGGAACAATGCTTAGAATAGACGTTGTATTAATAATTGCTGATTCCCGGCGGGATTTCAGCATTTCCATAAAAAGGTTATTCAGACGAATAACCCCCAAATAATTAACTTCCATCTCATACACTGCACCCTCCAAATGTTTTTCATTAGCAATCCCCAAATTCATTGGACGAACACCAACTCCTGCATTGTTGTACAAAATATCAATACCACCTAAAGCATTTACTTTTTCATAAAGAGCCACTGCATCTTTCTCTTCCGCGGCATCAGATTGAATGACCGTTATTTCAGAAAATTGTTGTTTAACGGCATCTAATTTCGTTTGATTTCTTCCTGTAATAATGACCTTATTGCCTAAAGCCAAAAATTGTTTTGCGGCTTCCAATCCAATTCCGGAAGCTCCTCCCGTAATCAGAATGGTTTTATCTTTTAAATTCATGACCGTAAAATTTAAAAATGAAATAAACCAATCATAGCCTGCATTAAGTTACAGAAAATAAATGGTTTATATTAGTTATTTCTTTTAAGCCTGCATTAACTTTGACATTGCTTCTCCAATAGCATTTGCATAAATTTTTGAATCTCCCACAGGAATATCGAATAGATTATTTTCTAGTCCGATAAACAGTTCATCTGCCACCTCACTTGGCGGAATTCCTGCAGCACCACCAATTTCTGCAGAGAAATCTGTATTAACCAAAGGTGGATATACTTCGTAAATGTGAAGGTTTTTCTGTTCTTCATAAGTTTGTCTCAATGCAGTTGTGTAACTATGCAAAGCAGCTTTTGTGGCCCCATAGGTTGGTAAGAATTTGTGACTTCCGTAGACAGCAATGGACGAAATATTAATAACTGCTGATTCTTCTTTTTCCAATAAATAAGGAATCATCAGTTCTGTAAAATGGATGATGGCAAAATAATTGGTATTCATTTCAATCTGAGCTTTTTCGTGAGCGTTGGTGGTTTCGCTTAATAAATATCCGAATGCAGCTCCTGCATTGTTTATGATGATATTTACATCAGCATGATTTGTCTTCAGGTCTTCTGCTATACGGATTCTGTCTGCTTCAATGGATAAATCTCCCTGAATTCCTACAGCATCGGTGAGTTCTGACAATGCTTTTTGGAGGCGTTCTTCATTTCTTCCGTTGATAATGATTTTATTACCTGCCTGATTTAATTTTTTAGCGATTGCTAAGCCTATTCCGGCACTTCCGCCGCTGATGAATATGGTATTACCTGTTGTTTTCATTTTGTTGAATTATTATTTTTTGTTGAAAATGTATAATGATTAACTGCCTTGCGACAGGGATAGAAGCGACATCCTTTTGTGGAGCTTTAGCGGAACAAAAGATATAGCGGATAGCCCGCTCGGTCGCCCCAATTATTTTAGTTGTTAAGGAAAGGATAATCCGTGTAACCTTTTTCTCCCGGTGTGTAAAAAGTCTCCTGGTCGGGTGCATTAAGAGCTGCATCGGTTTTGAAACGTTCTACCAGATCTGGATTAGCGATAAACGGAACTCCAAATGACACCAAATCTGCATCACCATTTTCCAAAACTTTAGTCGCCGTTTCTTTGTTGAAAGCACGGTTGATGATGATGGTTCCGTTATAGATTTTTCGGAAATGTTTTGCGACCTCCTGAATGGCATTTTTGTTGTTGGTAACGTCTGTGAAAGGTTCAATTAAATGGATATAAGCCAAATCGTAGTGGTTTAGTCTGTTGACCATATAGTCATAGGTTGCGATGGTTTCATCATCCACAGCAATTCCCATAATTCCGTTCAAAGAAGGATTGAGACGAATCCCCACTTTTCTGATATCGGCAACTTCTTGGATGGCATCTAAAATTTCGAATAAAATTCTGGCTCTGTTTTCTGGATTTCCTCCATATTCATCGGTTCTGTCGTTAGAATTTTTGCTAAAAAACTGCTGCAACAAATATCCGTTGGCGCCATGAAGTTCTACCCCATCAAAACCAGCTTCGAAAGCATTGATTGCTCCATTTTTAAAATCCTGAACTGTTCTTTTAATATCTTCAATCGTCATTGGCTGTGGAGCCACGGTTGGTTTGAAACCTTCTGGTGTGAAAGCTTGTTGGTTCGGATTAACATTTGAAGGTGCCAAAGGTAATTTTCCGTTATGTAAATCCGGATGAGAATATGCTCCTGTGTGCCAAAGCTGGGCAAATATTTTACCGTTTTTATCGTGAACAGCTTTGGTTACGGTTTTCCAGCCTTTTATTTGAGGTTGAGTATAAATTCCGGGAACATTGATAAACCCAATTGCTTCTTCGCTGATAAAAGTTCCTTCGCTGATGATAAGTCCTGCTGTTGCACGTTGTGCGTAATAGGCTGCTGTAAGTTCTGTTGCGACATTCCCTTCGTTTGCAGAACGGGCTCTTGTCATGGGAGCCATTACAATTCTGTTGTTTAAACTTTGTCCCTTACGCTCATGGCTTTCAAATAACTTGTTGTTCATATTTTATTTTTTTGAAATTGATTTCTAAATATCATTACTTCTAAAATATACTAAAAAGTATATTTTTTATTAAAAAAAATTAGAGTGAATACAGCTCTAATTCGTTTTTTAAACTTTTTACCAATTCTATCATTGGTTTTGAGGTTTCCATTGTTCTACACAGAATAATACCACCCTCTACAGCTGCCATCATTTTGAATACAAAAGCCTCCGGATTAAGCTTCTCTGAAAACTCCGAATTATTAATTCCTTCTTGTAAAACATTAGCTATTCCTTGTTGTCCGGCTCTTAAAGTAGCTGCAACTTTCTTTTTAATAATCGGAAAATTATCATCAGCTTCTACCGCCGTATTGAATATAGGGCAACCGCCCGCTATAAATGTATCAATCGGATTTTTGTAAAAATCAAGATAAAGAAAAACTTTTTCTTTAGCTGTTTTTCCCTGGGAAACAATTGTTGACATTTTAACTGACATTTTATTTAGTGAATAATCAATCACTTGTTCCGATAAATCGTCTTTACCATTAAAATGCCCGTAAATGCAGCCTTTTGTTAATTTTGTGGCTTCTAAAACATCATCTATACTCACACCAGAAATCCCTTTCTCATTATAAAGTGGTGCTGCTGTTTCCAGAATAAATTGCTTTGTTTTTTCTGCTTTGGTTAACATTATATTTTGATTTAACATTGCAAATATACTAAAAAGTATTTTTTAAAAACAAATAAATTATACTAAAAAGTATATTTTGATAGTAACTATGTATTTATATGCATCATCTCAAAAATATAAAACAGTAAAATACCAATGATCTATCTGGCTTATTTGTATTGAATAGTAAAACTCATATTTTGGATAAAGATGCTATTCGGTACATTGAAGTATATAATCACCCAATTTATTAATATTGATTTAAAAATAAATAATATCGTACTTTTTTATCCTGTACAAACAAGTATAAAATTGCTAAAAGACATCATGTTTCTACAAAATATCTGATATCCTGAATTATTAATTGACTTTTGTTTTTTTAAGTTTTGAAAATTTAATCTCGGAAATAAGCGTTGCAGTCAAAATCAGACTTCCGCCAATTAATAAACGCCAGGTCAGATTTTCACTGAGGATAAAAAATGAGGCAATTGCTGCAAAAACAGGTTCGAAAAGATAGATAATTGCCACCTTTTCTGCACTGATGTATTTCTGTGTAATATTGGAAACCGAGTACATAAAAGCAGTTGAGAAGAGCGAACAAAAAGCCACACCTATCCAGAAATTATTGTTTGCCGGAAACCAATTGCTTGAACTATCGAATAATGATAAGATAAACATCAAAATCGCAGCAGTTGTAAACATCGGAACCAAAGTCTGGATAATATTATTTTCTGAAGCAAAATACTCAACTCTTATCAGGTAATATGAAAACCCTAAAACACCGATTAAAACATAGGCGTCGCCGATGCTGATTGAGAAATTTTTAGTCAGAGAAATAATTCCCAACCCTAACAATGCTAAAGCTGCCGAAAACCAAATCTTCAGTTCGATTATGGATTTGTAAAAGATAATTTTTAGAATCGGAATCAGCACAACGCACATTCCTGCAACAAAAGCACATTGGGAAGCCGACGTATGTTTTATAATTCCCAACGTCTGAAAATGAATCCCAAATGTCAGCGGAATTGCCAATCCGATTCCTGCTTTTACGGAATTCATATTTAAGTTTTTCAATTGTTTATGGAAAATTAAGCCAATTAAAATTGAGGCAAAAAAGAATCTGTAAAACAGGAATGTCGATTGCGAAATATTTCCAATAGACATTTTGGTCACAGGAAATGAAATTCCCCAAAACGCAGTTCCCAGCACCAGAAGCAGGAGGCACCAATTTTTCTTTTCCATAATTTTTTGATGAATTGATTTTTAATTCGATTTACTTGTTAAATTTGCTTTACTAATGATTAATTTGCATTAATGGATATACAGCAACTCAAATATTTTCTGGCTTTGGCAAAAGAACTTCATTTCTGGAATACTTCTGCAAAAATGAATATCACGCAATCTGCTCTGAGCCGACAGATTCAGTCTTTGGAGAATGAATTGGGTGTTCAGTTGTTTTATCGTGACAAACGAAATGTAAAGCTTACACCCGCCGGAAAATTCTTGCAGGAAAAATGGGGCGAAGAACTCAATCAGATCGATTCTTTTCATCAGTTGGCTCGACAAATCCATTTGGGTGAATCTGGAACGATTAGGATTGCGCATCCTGATTCGATTTCCTCTTCGGTTTTACCAGATTTTGTGAGAAAAGTTTCCGCTGCTTTCCCGAATCTTAATTTGGAATTAGTTCAATTGACGAATGAGGCTCAGGAAGATTACCTTAAAAATTTCAAAATTGATTTAGCATTTTCCCGTGATATCAATAGCTCTTCAGTGATTAACGAAAAGAAATTAGGTTACGAAAATCTGTCTTTTGTGGTTCCTGAAAATCATCAGTTTAAAACTTTATCCGATATTTCTGAAGAAACTTTGAAAGTCCAAAAATTCCTATTAACGACTGGAGATTACAGCAGTAGTTACAATCTTTTGGTTCAGGAAGTAATTGATTCTTATAATATTAAACTCAATTCTTACATCCGTTGCGAATTTGGCTCAACCATTATTTCGATGATTAGAAACGGATTAGGGATTTCAATTCTTCCTCATTCTTATCATCTTCATCAAAATGCCGGAATCCGCTTTATACCGCTTCCTTTCGTGACCGATTTGTACATCCAATGGCGAAAAGACGACCCAAATCCTATTCTTAAAAATATTCTGGAGTTAGTTTAAGACCATTTCGATATGAGGAATTCCGTCTTCATCGTAAGGATTTCCAATTTCTCGAAATCCTAAAGAGTTGTAAAATTTCAAGAGATATAATTGTGCGCTGATTCTAATTTTTGATTCACCAAAAACATCTTTACAGGCTCTAATAGAATTTTTAATCAGTTGTTTTCCTAAACCCACTCCTCTAAAATCCGAACCGATGACAACACGGCCAATTGAAGCGTCTTCATAAGACAAACCTTTCGGAACAATTCTGGTGTAACCTGCCAATTTTTCATCAACCATACACATCAAGCTATAGCATTTCAAATCTTTATCATCAATGTCTTGATAAGCACAGTTTTGTTCTACAATGAAAATTTCGTTTCTTAATTTTAATATTTGATAGAGTTCTGTGGTGGTTAATTCTTCGAATGATTTTACGAAATATTCAATCTCCATTGTATTAATTTTTCAAATTCAACTTCATCATAATATCGGTCTGCTCTTCATTTCCAAGCCTGAAAATATGTTTGTCAAATTCTACAAAACCATTTTTCTTGTAAAAACCAATCGCTCGCAAATTGTTTTCCCAAACTCCTAACCAAACATAATCTACCTCTTTTTCTTTCGCAGTTTCAATTGCTTTGTTGTAAAGAATTTGCCCAACATTTTTCCCGTGAAAATCTTTAGACACATAAATCCTTTCGATTTCCAAGGCGTTTTTACTTTTAATTTCTGTTTGAGAAGAGCCTGTATTAAGTTTCAAATATCCGATTACTTCATTATCCAGCTTTGCAAAATAGAACTCGGAATTTTTATCGTTCATTTCAGTAGTAAGTTTCTCTGTTGAAAAACTTTTTTCTAAATATTCAGCCATACTTTCTTCCGTGTTGTTCTCGGAGAAAGTTTCAGAGAAGGTTTTTCTGCCAATTTCCTGAAGCTGTACTATTTCGTTTTTCGTAATTTTTGTTATAATAATTTCCATTTTTTATACTTTCCATTCGTAATTCAACCCATCGTTATTTTCTTCTGCACCAAGACGTTCATAGAATTTTTGTCCGGCTTTGTTCCAAGGTGCAACCGTCCATTTTATCTGTAAACAATTATTTTTCTCTGCCTCTATTTTCAAAGCATTCATCAACTGTTCTCCAATTTTCTGACCACGATAATTTTCATCCACATACAATTCTTTCATATAAATTGCCGGTCTGTTTTGCGCAGTATAAGGAAGGAAATAATACACTAGCATTCCTGTAATTTTGTCTTTATCTTCCGCAACCAAGCAATAAAAATCCGGTGGGTTTTTCCTGAAACCACTTTCTTTCACAATTTCCAGCGTGATGGCAAAACTGTCACTGTATTCTTCAAAAATTGCCAGCTGCTCCATCAAAACCCAAACTTTTTCACTGTCGGATTCTATCGCTTTTCTGATGATAATATTTGTATTCAAGTCAGTCAATTTTTATAATTGCAAAATTATCAGATAGAGTAATGCTAAAAAATGCTATTTTTTAATTAACTGATTCAATTTTTGCATTAAGACTTCATCATTAAGAATCATATATGAATTGGTACATTCAAATATATAATTGTATAAATTACCTTATTCTTTGTTGATAAAAGCAAAATAAGAATTTGAAAAAAATTAATTTTTTACTATTGATAGAGTGAGATTCTTTATAAATCTTCTACCAAATGTCTCGACATGTCTCCCGTTATGGATACAAGACCGAAACAGCCAATTAAAGGCATACTATTCCAATTCTGATTGCTAATGGTTCTGAAAATTGGAGTTCGTAATTGATTTTAATTTGCCTTAATCGAACCAAATCATCGATAAAAGTATTTGAAGATACGCTCGTCAAGGTCACAAACAACAATTTGCGCATATTTATTTTTATACAACTCATAATCATTTTCATTGCTTATTACTTTCTCACGAAAAAATAATCTTGCTATTCTTTGTTTAGTTGATCTATCAGATACCATATAAATGACTCCTGATCCCAGTGGTTTTTGTGTCTTATCGTGGTTTATTTTTGTGAATGATTCATATTATTTACATTTTAAATTAGTTATTAAATAAAGGTTACAAATTCTTCAAATGGTTTGCGAACTTTTTCCAGTTTCAGATTCCAGTCATTTTCCTGGTCTCTGTATCCCAAAGCAAGCAACATTGAGCTTCTTAAACCTTTGGAAGGAAGTTTCAAAAATTCGTCAAGCGCTATCGGGTCAAAACCTTCCATCGGCGTAGAATCTATTCCTTCAGAAGCGGCTTCAATCATCGCTAAACCTAATGCAATATTTGCCTGCTTAGCTGCGTGATGGAAGTTTTCTTCGATACTCATATTTCCGAAAAATTGTTTCGAAAATTCTCTTTGCTTATTATACTCATTGGAATCAACATTGCGTTTTTCTGAGAGATAATCGAAGACTTTATCTATTCTCTCTTTGGAATATTCATCCCAGACTGCAAAAACTAAAAGATGTGAAGATTCTACAACCTGAGGCTGATTCATTGCAATGGGTAATATTTTCTTTTTGATTTCAGGATTGCTGATTACGATAATTTCGTAAGGCTGTAATCCAATTCCTGATGGAGCAAGACGAGCTGCTTCCAAAATATTATTGATTTTTTCAGAAGAAATTCTCTCCCCTGTCATTTTTTTTGTGGCGTATCTCCAGTTCAATAATTCTATTATATTTTTCATTTGATGTTAGTTTTGAATCAAGGCAAATGATGAGTCATCACTTACCTTGATTAGTTTAAAGTATTTAGAAAATGCCTAGCTGACCTAAAAGTATCGTTGCGGCAGTGTAACAATGGAATGATTTTATTTTTCCATTCTCGATTGTGAAAACATCACAACAAGGGGTCTGCATTGTTTTATTTGTCGCAGGAATAGTTCCGGAAGGTAACTCGAGTGGACCTTTATGAGTTCCGTTTAAAGATAATTCAACTACTACTGTATTCTCATTTTCCAAAACATAAAGATCATACAATTCCCTGTGCATATCTGGAAAAGCTGTTGCATAAATATCTACTGTTTTGCCGATGTCTTGTCGATAATACTTAGTTCCTGCAGACACATCCCAGAAATAGCCGTCTTCCGCAAAAAGTTCTACAAAACCTTGTGTATCCTGTTCTTCTGCGATTCTGTACAATTCACGGATTAATGTTTCATTTGCTGAATTTTGATTGATTACTGATGATTTCATACTATTTTATTTTAAATGTTAAAGATTGAGTTTGATTTATTTTTTTGAAAAATGGAGGCAAGAATCCTGTTGATGAATTCTCATTCACCGATTTGTTTATTGTTAAATTTTGTTTGATATTTTAAGAAAGAAACTATTTTTTGGCGTCTACAAAAACATATAATTTGACTGCTTTTCCGTTTTCGAAAACGAAAAGATCCATTCCTGTTACAGCATCCGGTTTTTCAGTAGTTCCGTTCTGCCAGTAGAGTCTTGCAATGTTGTGATTAACGTCTATTGCTTTGATATGGGAAAACTTAGAATTTGGACTTTTCTGTTGCAATCCATCCACAAAACCATTGATTTCTTTGTGGCCGACTGCTATAAAGTGACTGTCTACCATTTCAATCTCATCTGCATAAATTTTTGACATTAACGCTTCACGTTTTTTAAGGTCTCTTTCGTTCCAGATAGCCAGATGTCCTTCTACTAAAGATTTAATCTCATTTTCAGAAAGCGTTTTTGAATCTGGTTTTTCAGTTTGATTTTTCACAGCATCTTTGGGTGACCATAAAATTGTTGTCGGATTTTTTTTCTCATAGCCCTTGCCGTTTGGATATGAAACCAATTCCATTTTAGAGCCCCATGGTGTTAAAAAATACACCCAGGTTTCGCCTTCTGTATCTCCTGATAGCATCAAAAATGGTTCTCCCAAAAATTGTACTCCTTTGCTTTTCAGATAAGCAACACTTTTACTAATATCATTGGTATAAAAAGCAATATGACTTGCTCCGATATCATCTCCTCCAGGTTGTTGTGAACTTCCTTTATTGTCTTGATATTCGAATAGTTCGATGTTGGCTCCCGTTCCTGCTTTTACCATTTTGAATGATACCGGACCGGTTTTGAGATTTATATGATTATTCTTTTTCCACACATCATCCAAAGGAATCGGGCCTAAACTTGTTACCGCTCTAAACCCTAAAACATCAGTGAAAAAATTTACGGCCTGTTTCATATCCGGAACGTTGATTCCCACATGGTCTATTCCAAGAATTCCTGTTTTTTCTTGCGCCGAGGTGTTTGAAACTGCTGCTGATAATAAAAGTGCACTTGCCACAGCTGTTGCATTGGCTTTGATTTGATTTTTTAAATTGCTCATTATGATAATTTTTTGTTGTTATTTATAGAGCAAATTTCCAACATTCAGAGGTCTTCTTCCATTGACAAAAGTTTGAAAATAAAGCAAACAAATGTCAATGAAAAATTGAACCTGTTTAAGATTCAACGGTGATATTGGGATTTAATGTTTAGAAATAAAAAAGGCTGAAGCACAAATTCCTCAACCTTTATCTATTTATTTTGAAATTAATTAGTCATTATATTTTGCAAGCCATTTAGCTTTCAATTCGGCTCTGGCATTGATAAATTCGAGGTCTGTTCCCTGAGCCACAGCATCCAATGGAAAACGCAACGGGCGGGCTCCTTCTTTCATTTGTATTAATTCCAATATCCCGTCTGCAATAGTTTGCGGATTCATATTGAATTCCTTCATTTTTCCAAACAATGCAGCACCAATAGCATTAAACTGCTCTGTGGCAACCGGATTATAGGCTTCAGAAATTTCAGGTTTATCTGAATTAACACCCGCTTTTTCACCCGTGTTCATTTCAGTTGGATAAACACCCGGCTGGATAGAAACATTATCAATATTGAATTGTTTTAATTCATCCTGCATGCCTTCGGTAATACTTTCCACTCCAAATTTAGAAGCAAAGTAAGGAATCATAAAAGGGGAAGTATGAGCGCTTGCTCCGGAACTTATATTGATAACCAAACCACTTTTATGTTCTCTCATAGAAGGTAATACAGCCTGATAAGTGCGGATGACTCCATAAAAATTCACTTCAAACATTTGTCGTATCCTATCTAAGCTATAGGCTTCCAATAACCCGAAACCTGAAACAGCGGCGTTGTTGACCAATACATCGATTTTACCATACTTTTGAAGTACTTTTTCGAAAGCATTGGTTACCGAAGAATCATCAGTTACATCAATTTCAACGACTTCGATATTCGGGAGTGCTCCCAATTCTTTGGCTACGGTTTCATTTTTTACTGAAATACCTCGCATTCCTGCAATGACGGTGTATCCTGCTTTTGCAAGAGTAATTGCTGTTAATTTTCCAAAGCCTGTACTTGTTCCAGTGATAAATACTGTTTTATTCATTTTGTCTTATTTTTAATTGTTATTTTAATAAGGCAAAGATGCTGGAACATTAGGTTTTCTTCCATTGACAAAAGCTTGAAAATAAAGCAAACAAATATCAATGAAATGGATTGGGTTTATTTCTTAACCATATTTCTACGCAATCTGGTAAGGGTTTCGGGAGTAATACCAATATAAGAAGCAATCATATGCTGAGGAATCCGGTTAACGATGTGAGGATATTTTTCGAGGAAATTCTGGTATTTTTCTTCCGCTGTAAAACTAATATTAGCTAAAATCCTTCCCTGCGAAGCAATAAAGCTTTTCTGAATAATCTGATTAACCAATTGATCGAGCTGAGGAATTTCTACGCACAGCTTTTCAAAATCTGATTTTTCAATTAAAATCACTTCTGTAGGTTCGATAGCGTCAATGTTGAGACGTGAAGGATTTCCACTGTGAAGACTTTCACGATCTCCCGTCCAATAATTTTCCGGTGCAAAGCTGATGATATGTTCTGTTCCATTTTCAGCTATAGAAAAGGTTTTTACCAGTCCACGACAGATAAATGCGTTGTAATGCCAAATGTCTCCTTCCTGAGAAAGGAATTGTTTTTTACGAAGTTTTTTGGGTTTACATACGGATTCTATTAATTGTATTTCTTGGTTAGAAAGTTCTATTTTGTCGGTAAGGTATTTTAGAAAGATTTCGAACATTATTCATAGTTATAAAGCAAATTTAGAAATTTAAAATAATTCAGCTATTTAGATTTTGTAAATTTAATTTGCTAAAGTTTAGATTCATTAACAATTCAATACTTTTCTGTTAAGATAATCAGACTTGTGATACCAAATGAAAATCAATAGTACACATTTTGTTTAATTTAGCTCAAACGAAACCAATTATCTATAAAAGTGTTTGAAGATACGCTCACCCTGTTTGCAAAAAGCAAAATGGCACCCACTTTAGTTGGCGCCATTTATTTTATTTTTGATTCAACATATTGCGTAATTCCAATGAAACACAATCCAATTTTTTATGGTAAAATATCTACTGATTATATAGCCTAAGAATCTCCACCAATTCGGGTACGGATCGTATTTTCAACTTCTCAAACAACCTGTTTTTGTAAGTACTGATCGTTGATGAATGGAGATTCAGTTGATTTGAAATTTCTTTGAGGGGAAGACCTTCTGCAATCTTATTGGCAATTTGCAATTCGCGGTCTGATAATGCTTCAAAGGGAGAATTTTTTGTCACACCATTTAATGATTCTAAAAAAATTGCTTCTTTTATGTTGTCACTGACATATCGGCCCTTACTGAGCATCGCCGTTAAAGCCGTCTCAATGACTTCAGTGGAACTTAGCTTGCTGAGATAGCCACCAGCACCCATTTTTAGATAACGCATCCCATACAACTCTTCATCCTGTGAAGAAAATATGAGAACTTTTAATTCAGGTTGGTGAATTTTTATGTAATCTATTGCTTCCTGAACAGAACCATTAGGCATATTAACATCCATAATGGCCAGATCAAATTCTTCTTTCAGAATTAATTTGTACAGCGATTTATAATCTTCTACTTCTGAAATTATGGCATCGGGTATGAATCGTTTGATTGTTTGTATCAAACCCATCCGAACGATACCATGATCATCTGCTACAACAATGCGAGTGCTTGCTTTTAAACCCATTATTCTATAATTTTATGTAAAAAAAGAGAAACCGTAGTACCTTTATTTTCAGCGGAAGTAATTTGGATGTTTCCCTTCAGCAAGGATATAAAATTTTTTACAATTTTCAAACTTAATCCAACTCCTTTCTCGCCAGCAGTTCCCAGGAATATGGGACTACCATAATTGTAGATGGTAGATAAATACTTCTCCTCTATTCCTGTTCCGGAATCAATGACAGAAAGCACAACCTGATCACCTTCTGTAGTTGCCTGTAAATAAATATCTTGCCCCGCAAAGGAGTACTTTACTGCATTGTTAAAAATCTTGTCTAAAACATATTCGAGCAACAGGCGATCGCTTGTAAGAAATACATTGTGGTCTCCTTTAAAATAAAATTGAATGTTTTTTTCTTTTAATTTAGCCGCGTATTTTTCTTCTAAATAGTGAAAAAGATCCATCACCATGATTTTAACGGGTTTAATCTTAAAATCCCCATATTGTGTTTTTAGCCAGGCATTACTGTCCTGGATCGTTTGCAGATTCTTCTGGGCATCTCGTTTTACCTGTGGCAACAACTTAAAAAAATCTTCCTCACTTAAAGTCTTTTGCTCTAACTCTTCTATAAGCCATAGAAAAGTTCCAAACAGTTCTTTTGGGTCATGAGACAATATCGAGATCAGTCCGTTCTTGAAATTGATTTCGTTTTCCAGTCTTTCGATTTTTAATTGGAGTTCGTTGATAAAATCATTCATAAATTAAGTATCAAAGGTTTTAGAAGCTTTTTGAATTATTTTTTTGGAAAAAGGCAGAAAGAGTTATATTTTTTAATGCGAATAAAACATCCGGTTCAAGCCTTTCTCCAGGAACTGGCAAGTTATAAAAAATATCGTATTAGTAAAAAATCAAATGGGATTTACTTGAAATAGTAAATCCCATATTTTATCTTAATAAAATCCAGATTGCCCAAAAAGGCAAAGTTGAAATTCATGAAAAGCGCTGAATTGTTGAGAAAATCATCTTATGAACTCTTAATACCAGAAGAAGTTCCAAAGATGATGAAAGAAAAACAGAAAATGCCAATGTTGTTATTGTCATAGCAAAGATCAGGAGACTAACTCATAAAATTTAATTCAAACAGCTTCTGAATTTTTCTCATGCAGTTAATTTATCAATATTCTGATGATCCGGAAATTGATTATTGCTATTAAAGTGGTCCATAAGGAGAACCTGTTTCAGAAAGTACTGTTAAATTGCCGTAAAGCTATAATAAACATTAATAGAGTAAGTAGTATTTTCCTTCCCTACCAAACTTTGGGCACCCGCAGGTGGTATGGTGTATCTTACGTTCAATCCACGGTCCAAAACCGGAGCTCCGTTAAAGAGTATTTTCTGAGGAGTTTTGGATAAAGGAACATTTACAGCACTCCCATCTATGCCAATTTGTAAAATATTTGAATTGATGCTGGTCTGTAAACCACCTTTCTTAAAATAATTTTCGTCCGATTTTACATAGAGCTCAAAATTTTCATTATTGGACAACATAATTTGGTTGGGAATCATTTGTGACTGACCATCAGTGTAATGGGCAGCGGTATTAAAATTGAAGTTTACATTGCGCCCGGAACTCGGGATGGTGATCTCTGACAGAGGAAGCACCTTTAGCTGAACAGCCGTATTTTGCAAACTGTTAATTGAGTTATCTGTACTGCTTGCATTGAAGTTCAAATCAAACGTATAAGTTCCGGCTTCAAAAAAGAAGTTTTTAAAATCTTCCGCAGACACATAAAGCTGCGGAATGAAGTTGGTTCTGTTTCCTGCTACGACACTGAAATTAGCCGCGGAAAAATTCTGAAAATCGGAAGATAAAGCTTTGGTTGTGAGTGAAGATCCGTTACTACCCAATTTAATGCTTGCTATATTTCTGGTTCCCGGAACACCTTTAGAGGACGTGAACTGAATGTTTGTGGCAGCAGCTTTCGCCCAAAAATTAAAATCAACCGTATTTGCAATTTCTGTATTCCCCAAATCCCACACCTGCGTGCTTGTACTGCGGTAGTCATTCAAAGAAGAGATTTCTATGTATTTTGTTAAAGAGTTTGCAACCCATTTTATAGCTGAAGGAATGACTAAAATTGTTTTAAAATTACGTGGTGTGAAGTCATTATAATTCTGAGTGATATCCATGGAGTAATTCCCGGCCCGGAAGGCATTGGCACTAAATTGTGAGGCAGGAATTTTAAAGGTAAAATTGATATTTCCCCGGTTGAATCCTCCTCCAAGACTGATGGATGGCGGTTCAAACCATCTTACAGCGCTTGTACTGAACGACTGAAAACCTGGCAAATAACCTGAAAATCCAGTAGAAGGCATCTGTCCTCCCATACTTTCCAACTGCCACAGAAGCGTGGAACCGGGCAAAGTAAGTGAGGAAGAAGAGTGAGTAAAATTGGGCCCGGAAACAGAGGTAAATGTAGGAGCTGTTGGGAGTAATCCCAAAAAGGCATAATCCCAGTTGGTTCTGTTGGCGTTCGTCATTACCCTTGTAGGTACTGAAGTAAATTCGCTCCTGTTAAAAATAGTATTGTCAGGAACCGACAGGTACACATCCTGAGCTTTCATGACTGTAGCCCCACAGAACACAGTAAAAATTCCTATTAGAAAAGACCTCATCTTTTTCATACTTTTAAATTTAAAACTTTTTCACCTTAATGGTGGTGTCTTTCTTCTTATATTCAAAAACCACAGTTTTTGAGTACCCTTCTTTTGTCACCTGAATAGTTTGGGTAGGCTGCGTATAGCTGTATTTGTCATTTTCAATATAGAGGTTGTATTTCCCATCTTTCAAGAAAAACTCAAACTCATTTTTTTGGTTAACCACGGCAGTATAGATCATACCATCTTCACTTTTGGCATACACTACTATTCCGGTTACATCCGTTTCCAAAACATCGTAGGCTTGCCTGATCTCTGTTAATTTCCCACTTACCTTAATATTTTTTACCAAGCCTACTTTACGGTTAATATTGGCATGCACCATAATGACAGGATCCATCATCAATCGGGCACCCGCACTTTCATTCACTTTCAGTGTGTAAGTACCTTCAGGCACATTCTGAAAAACTACTTTTCCATTCTTATCCGTCATCGCTACATAATTGTCCAGTTTTACAATTTCATTAGCAAGTACCGATTCGCCGGATTCCAGAAGTCCATTGAAATTTTTATCTTCAAAGAACTGGAACGCCACTTTATGATTTCCGAGAGCTGTAGCTGTGGTAAAATATTTTTTAATCCCCACTCTGTACTGGTAATAACTTCCACTGCTTGCATATTCAGCCGTAGATTTATAACCGGAAAGATTAAAATACCCTGTGGTAGACCATGAAGACGAAATCTTATATTCCAGATTACCGGTGATATTGCTGTTTAAATTTTTATAAAGTTCCGAATAGAAAGCTCCGGCTGAAAAAGATCCAGTCAGATTATGACTAAACATCTGGAAATTATATGATGCGTATACATTGTAGTTGGCGAAATTACGGTTTACATCATAATAAGAGTTTAAATCAAAAACACTGGTTGCGTTCCATTGAGCTGTTCCGTTGAGAGAGAATGATTTATATCTGTAAGACAAAGTTGTCTTCAAACTGTTGAACCACTCTGGGTTATCATTCTCTTTTGAATAAGAATATTCCGCTGTCAGGTTCAATCCATGCGCACCTAATGTAGTGCTGATGTTGGCTTCCAAACGGTATGAAAAAAGTTCCTGCGATGTGTAAAAATTAGCTGTTTTTTGTTTTTCAACCTTTGGAGACAGTAAAAAATTCCACTTTCTTAAAGAAAACTGATACCCTAATCCCAACGCTTCTGTACTGTTGAAATAATAACGTAAATTAGAGGTATTCCCAGGTTGGTTTGATTCACTCTGGAAACTCAGGAACTCAGGTTCTACCTGCGAATTCTGATATTGTATAAAAGCACGCTGAGCAGCAGAAAATTGACGGCCAATCCTCTGATTTGAGAAAAAGGATCCCCGTTTGATTCCTGCATAACTTTTGGTAGCAAAGGAATTGAAAGATTGTATATCCCATTTCCCTATTTTCCCATCGTAATTGGCTCCCATGGAAGCTCCTGCGTTTTCATCTTTGTTCAAAAGACCTTTTTCGTGACTCAGGCCCACCTCCGTGCGGATGGTGTGTTTATCGTTAATTAACAATGCTGATACTGCGTTCGCTACCTGCGTATCTACGTTAAGGCGCGGATCATGGTCGAAAATATAGGACACTTTCCCATTGAAAGATTTAGCATTCCCAAAAGCATATTTTGCGCCCGCCATGGTAGATCCTTCTGTTTGTTGGAAATAAGTACCGTACAGATTATAATTATTTTCCAGGGCAAGAATTTCAATCTGATTATTTTCACCAAATTTGGTAGAGACCTTCCCTCCTCTTCCGAAAACCGGATAATCGTAATCGCTGCTATTAACATTTCCCAGGCGTAACACCGTATTTTTTCTCTCCAGTTCCAACCAGGTATCATACAGGTTATAACGGCCGTCTTCAAGATAGTAATCTGCCCCGATATTGAAGCGCGATTTCAAATTCTCAGTTACCCGAAATGCTGTGTTTCCCCTCAATTGAAGAAAATTAAGACGTGAACTGTTTTCATTATAGCTCATTTCCGCAAAATTACTTCCGCTCGCCGCTTCGTTTCCACGGGCAATTTGTCTGTTGTGCGATAAAACAACTAAGTAGAGGGTATTGCTTCCCACAATTTTATTATCAAGCAGGTCTGTGACGATTGCATTAATATTAAATTCCGGATAAAGCGTATTCTGTTTTCTGACCACAATTTTGATCTCAACCGTTTGTTTTTCCAAACCTTCCAGAGATACAGTTTGTTGTTTTGGCAAAATTTCCAAGCCGTCAGGAATAGATTGCAGATCAATTTTAACGGTTCGTTTACTATACCCTTGGTTTTCTACAGTCAGCAGAATTGAAGATTGCGGCAAAGCAGGGTTAATGAAATTTTCGTAGGTGGCCGTATAGATGGCGATGTTTTTGTTCTCACCTTTAGCAACAAAGAACGCGGCACTTTCAGTTTTGGTGGCCGTTCGAGTGGTATACGAAACCTTAAATTGAATTTCATTGGATCTCAGTTTCATAAAATCTACGTTGGCGATCAGTTTCACAGGAAGATTTTTAGACTGCCCCGCACCTAAGATAAAGTCATTTTTGGGATAAAAAAGCAATCCCGGATAGTTTTCCTGAGGCATGATATTCTGAATGATAATGTCTTCAGAACTTTTATTCTCAATGACCAGGAAATTAGTAAAAGTAGAACCTTTCTCAACAGCTACACTGTCATTTTCAAAATGGATTTGTATATCCTTCTTTTCCTGTGCAAAGGCCCACGAGAAGTTCAGAAGAACAAATACAAAAAATAAGATTGTTCTTCTTAAGACCGATAACGATATTCCATTCTGTGGTTTCAAAGCTTAATTTTAAAATTTAAAGTTTTTTTCGCCTACGCGTAAATCATTGGATTCTGCCATTTTGATAATAACCACGCCAAGGAAGTTCCCTGAAATGTTCTCTGGTAAAGAAAACTGAACAACCTGATGAGTATCCGGAAGCATGGAAATGGAAATTGCAGGTAATTTTATTTCCTTACCACTGTCTGTGTTAGTGAGTTCAAAAGCAACGGTGGCATCATTGATGGTGTTTCCATCATTATGGATGCTTACTGCAACTTTTCTATTCCCTGCATTCTCATTACTCGCTTCTGAAATATTGGTAATATCCAAACTTTTCACATGGTTTCCCGGTGGAGTATAAAAAATGTGAAGTCCCACTTCAAATAAGGTGATAATACCTATTCCATTCTGAACACGTGCCTTATCTGCCTGCTGAGGAAGTTGGGTAAAAAATAACATGCTGTTCGTAACGGCAGATTGTGATGCGTTTGCCGGAATCTGCATGGTTACTACAATCTCCTTTGTACTTTTCGCAGGAACTGTTACAGCATTTTCTAAGGTGGACACCCAGGAAGCATTGGAAGTTTTTGAACTGCCTGCTTCAAGATAAACCTTATTTCCGTCTTCTTCTCTAGCCCAATCTTTATAGTTGAGATTAAAAACATAATCCTTATCCGAGCTGTTTTGAAGCGTGACTGTCTTTGTTACTTTTTCTCCCGGATTACCTGTGAAAAACAAGCGTGTGGGCGACATAGAGATACTTTGTGCCAGAAGCGAAGAAGATCCCGTAACGATTAAGAAAATGAAAAGGTGAATAAACTTGTGCATGGTGTAAATAGTTTAATTATAAAGATTCCCAAAACTACTGAAAACATAGCAAAATGAACCTTTACAAACTAAAAATTTTATTATAAAGCAGTTGCAGTATAAGTTACTGTTTGCGTATACGTTCCGGCTGGCTTCCCTAAAATATCAGAAGATGATGATTTCGCTGCTGGAATAGTGTAGTCCAGATTCAGTGTTAAGGCACTTCCTAATGGGGCATTTGTAACTAAATTCTGATCCGTTGCAGATAAAACTACAGCATTTTTCGTTCCGCCCATTGTTCCAGCAGCAGTAGCTGCTTTAATTGTCAAAACATTTACAGGGATTAAGTTGGTTCCATTCATGAAATTAGCACCTCCTGCTTTTACTTTAACATTAAAGTTCTTCGTGGAAGTAACCTTTAAAGAGTTAGCTTTAGTAATGGTCTGATCAGAGTTATAGTCTGCTGCAGTAACATAGTTAAAATCTACTGTATTACCAATGGCAGTACTTCCTGCGTCGATAGAGATGACATCGTTCAAAGTAATGTTTACAGTTGTCGTTGCTGTTGTATTTTGAGCTTGAACATTCCTAGTTCCTAATATAATAGCTCCAAAAGTTAAGGCTGTGATTACGATTTGTTTTTTCATGATAGTAATATTTTATTGTTATTTTTTATTTAATTATTCTCTTTTGTATACTGCAAATCTACAGCGGTGATAAAAGTTTCTTTGTAGTGGAAGAAGGAAGTTTGTGTAGTAAAATCACTACAGAGTTACTCATTAGGTTTAAATAAAAAACCCTCAACACTTTCCAGGTATTGAGGGCATATATATTGATGTGTTTTTTTTATTATAAAATTGATGTGTTTTTTTTATTATAAAGCAGTCGCTGTATAAGTTACTGTTTGTGTATAAGTTCCGGCTGGCTTCCCTAAAATATCAGAAGATGATGATTTTGCTGCTGGAATAGTGTAGTCCAGATTCAGTGTTAAGGCACTTCCTAATGGGGCATTTGTAACTAAATTCTGATCCGTTGCAGATAACACTACAGCATTTTTTGTTCCGCCCATTGTTCCGGCAGTAGTAGCTGCTTTGATTGTCAAAACATTTACAGGGATTAAGTTGGTTCCATTCATGAAATTAGCACCTCCTGCTTTTACTTTAACATTAAAGTTCTTTGTGGAAGTAACCTTTAAAGAGTTAGCTTTAGTAATTGTCTGATCAGAGTTATAGTCTGCTGCAGTAACGTAGTTAAAGTCAACTGTATTACCAATGGCAGTACTTCCTGCGTCGATAGAGATCACATCGTTCAAAGTAATGTTTACAGTTGTCGTTGCTGTTGTATTTTGAGCTTGAACATTGCTAGTTCCTAATATAATAGCTCCAAAAGTTAAGGCTGTGATTACGATTTGTTTTTTCATGATGATAATATTTTATTGTTATTTTTTATTTAATTGTTATCTTTTGTATACTGCAAATCTACAGCGGTGATAAAAGTTTCTTTGTAGTGGAAGAAGGAAGTTCATGTAGTAAAATCACTACAGAGTTACTCATTAGTTTAAATAAAAAACCCTCAACACTTTCCAGGTATTGAGGGCATATATATTGATGTGTTTTTTTTATTATGAAAATTGATGTGTTTTTTTATTATAAAGCAGTCGCTGTATAAGTTACTGTTTGCGTATAAGTTCCGGCCGGTTTACCTAAAATATCAGAAGATGATGATTTCGCTGCTGGAATGGTGTAATCCAGATTCAGTGTTAATGCACTTCCAAGAGGAGCGTTGGCTACTAAAGTTTGATCCGCTGCAGATAAAACTACGGCATTTTTTGTTCCACCCATTGTTCCGGCAGCCGTAGCTGCTTTAATTGTCAAAACATTTACAGGGATTAAGTTGGTTCCATTCATGAAATTAGCACCTCCTGCTTTTACTTTAACATTAAAGTTCTTTGTAGAAGTAACTTTTAAAGAGTTAGCTTTAGTAATAGTCTGATCAGAGTTATAGTCTGCTGCAGTAACGTAGTTAAAATCTACTGTATTACCAATGGCAGTACTTCCTGCGTCGATAGAGATAACATCGTTCAAAGTAATGTTTACAGTTGTCGTTGCTGTAGTATTTTGAGCTTGAACATTATTAGTTCCAAATATGATTGCTCCAAAAGTTAAGGCTGTGATTACGATTTGTTTTTTCATGATGGTAATATTTTATTGTTATTTTTTATTTAATTGTTATCTTTTGTATACTGCAAATCTACAGCGGTGATAAAAGTTTCTTTGTAGTGGAAAAAGGAAGTTCGTGTAGTAAAATCACTACAGGGTTACTCATTGGGTTTAAATAAAAAACCCTCAACACTTAGAAAGTGTTGAGGGCGTATATTAATTGTTATTTCTATTATAAAGCTGTCGTAATATAAATTCCCGGATTTTGAATTTTATCTATATGGGTACAATAGATACAAAATCAAAGGCCTCCTGAGGAAGCCTTCGAAACACCAAATCACAAAATATTAATATGAAAAATTTAATTTATAAAGCTGTTGCAGTATAAGTTACTGTTTGCGTATACGTTCCAGCCGGTTTACCTAAAATATCAGAAGAAGATGATTTTGCCGCTGGAATGGTGTAATCCAAATTCAGTGTTAAGGCACTTCCAAGAGGAGCATTGGCTACTAAAGTTTGATCCGCTGCAGATAAAACTACGACATTTTTTGTTCCGCCCATTGTTCCGGCAGCCGTAGCTGCTTTGATTGTTAAAACATTTACAGGGATTAAGTTCGTTCCATTCATAAAATTAGGACCTCCTGCTTTTACTTTAACATTAAAGTTCTTCGTGGAAGTAACTTTCAAAGAGTTAGCTTTAGTAATGGTCTGATCAGAGTTGTAGTCTGCTGCAGTAACGTAATTAAAATCTACCGTATTACCAATTGCTGTACTTCCTGCATCGATAGAAATTACATCGTTCAAAGTAATGTTTACAGTTGTCGTTGCAGTTGTATTTTGAGCTTGAACATTGTTAGTTCCTAATATCATTGCTCCAAAAGTTAAGGCTGTGATTACTATTTGTTTTGTCATGGCAGTATTATTTTATTGTTATTTTTTATTTAATTATTCTCTTTTGTATACTGCAAATCTACAGCGGTGATAAAAGTTTCTTTGTAGTGGAAAAAGGAAGTTCATGTAGTAAAATCACTACAGGGTTTATTCATATGATCAATAAAAAAGCCCTCAATACTTTTGTAGTATTGAGGGCTTTTCCATTTAAGAATTGGTATTTACTTACAATGCAGTGGCAGTATAAGTTATTTTTTGTGTGTAGGTTCCCTGTGGTTTTCCCAGCAGGACCTTAGAGGCATTTTCTGCCGAAATAGAGTATGCAATATTTAAAGACTGTTTAGTTCCTAAACTTGCATTACTCACCAGCACCTGATCAGTTGTAGATAAAGTGACCTCATTCAGGGTTCCCACCAAACTTCCGCCCGGTATTGCTTTTACCTGTAATACATTTACAGGAATTACGTTGGCACCACTTACAAAGTGGGCGCCTTCAGATTTTACTTTTACATCAAAATTTTTAGAGGAAATAATGACTAAACTGTTGGGAACGGTCACATTTTTTGATGAATTATAGTCTTTAGTGCTCCCATAATTAAAATCTACAGTACCTTCTGAAGCAACAGAGCCAACGTCCATTGCAATAACGTCCGATAAAATAATATTTACTGATGTACTCACCTGCTCTGAATTTTGTGCCCTAACCTGGTTGGTTCCTAAGGCAATTGCTCCCAGAGACAGCGCAATGATAAAGATTTGCTTTTTCATGATTAATAAATTTAGTGAGGTGTAATACTATTGTCATTCAGAATTCAAAATTCAGAACTATTTATAAATTTAATAACATTATCTGACATTACCAAAGACTTTTTCATCATTGATTGAGTATTACCACCATACAGTTCACAGATACTCAATCTGATAGCATTAATTCTTATTACAATTATAGAGCTCCAATGGGGCAAATGTAGATTTGTCGCTGAAATCATGGAATTAGTGTAAGTACTGTAAGAATAATGAATCTAGTTAACAGTATTGTGATGCCTAAGGAATTTTCCCCGATGAAATTACCAACTCTTTGCAGCAAATTCTATTTTTTGCCTTTAAGCACGATCTCTTATATCACATACTTAGTTATTAAGAAGTATAACTTTTCTTATTTTATGCCTTAATTCTTGACTAAAGTTTTTATTATTTTGAGTTGTAGTCAAAAGCTGTATAATATTACTGTTTAAACATTCCATTTTAATAATAAAATATAAACATAAATTTAACCAGTAACCTTGATCGTGATCAATAATATCTTTCAAGATGAGTTCTAGAGGAAAAATATCAGAAAGTAATATATTATCTTTATTAATTAACATTTTTAACTGTTGACTCACCGTTTCTATATTTTCAAAAATTATATAAAAAGGATGACCATAGAAATTATTCATAGTAATATTTGTGGTTTTACCTTCGTAAACTATTTTCCAACAATTACCACAAAAATAACAATCATAATTAATCTTTGATATATATATTATTCTTATCTCCATATTGCATGATTAACTTTTAGACCTGTTTTCTGATTTCATTCCATCTATGTCCAGAATTTTCATCTGTAATTATTGTGTTTCCTTGTCTTCGATGCAAACATTCCTATTGTTAGCTGCTAGATACCATTGTAAAATTTCTCTTTCAAAATCTATATTATAATTAAATCCCGAACTATTAAAAATACTCCATAAAAATGAACTTTGCAATTCTTTTTTAATTTGACTCAAACGAACCCAATCATCTGTTTGAAGATATGCTCGTCAATGTCACAAAAAGGCGCCACTTTAATACAAGTAGCGCCTCTTTTTTATTTTACTTTGATAAGAAATTAGTTTATTATACCTACCTCACCGCTTAACTGCATAAAACAGAGAACTTAATTATGAATTAGTTTTATAGAAAGGATTTGGCATGGTTTGTATATTCAATTATATAATGATTTTTATCCTTTCCCACATAAATAAACTTATATTTTGGCAATTGTACTTCATTTAATTTGATCTCCTTCTTATTATCAATAATAATTATAACATCTTTATTATTAAAAATTATACAAGCAGTGGTAAACCCTAACATTGATGTGGTTTCAGCATTTTTATTAATAACTAAACTGTCTCCGTTTTTAACTGTTATTACATTCTTAAATTCGGATGTAAAAATTAAAAATGATTTATTTTTATCATATGTATTAAATTTTTCAATTAGTACTCTTGAGCGCACATTATCAACAACATCTATCTCTGCACCATATTTCTCAGAGGTTTTAACTGTGGAACAACCAATAAAAACGAATGGAAATAAAAATATTATTAAATAACTTATTCTTATATCTATTGTTTTAGAAACGATAAGCCTGAAGATCATATAAATGTAAGCAATACTTATTTATTAGGCATATATGAACATTCTCTAAAAAAAGGATAGGTTCTTTTTAAAAATTCAGCAGTTTTACCTTGTTCATCATAGTAATATTTTTCTCTTTTGTTTCTAATTAATATCCATGATTTTAAATTGTAGTCAGAATATATTGTATCTCTTTTTGCAGTTATAAATGCATAGATATACTCTTGCAGTGTGCTTTTCGGTAATTCTTTATAAGATTCTATCTCAGAGAGAAAAGCAGCCTTATTCATAAATAAATACATATGTTCATCATTTTGGCTCCAAAATATTTGGGGATTAATATTAGAAGAATAACTATCAACTCCCATAAATCTTACTATTTTTACGGGTTTTGAAAAATCTGAGTCAATATTTTTAATATGACAAGATAATAAAAAAAACAATAGGCAAAATGAAACTAATTTTCTCATACTTATTTCTTTGTTTAAAAAATTAAAAGTAAATACCACAGACTAATAAGACTTGCTATAAATAATAACCCGATAAAGCATGATTTTTATATTAACTTCAAGGTACTAATAACAGCTCTGAGAAATAGAATATTGAGGACTTTCTTAGAAGATAGTAATCTTTATATTTCGTGCGGCAGTAAGATTTATAAAGCAGCTCACGCACTTCTAAGAAAAGAAAAAATTCACCTGTACAATCTACCATTGATCAGGATGAATTTTATAATGCTTTAGTATTTTTTTTTTCTCAAAATCATCGAGTTTAAAATAAACACCCCTATCTCCATACCTCCAAAATTCTAATCTGTCGTCTGCAAATAATGTATCTTTTTTAATAATAAATGCAAACACGTAATAACTATCATCAGGAGTAATAATTTGATTTTTTGTTATAATCTTTTGTTTAATTTCTTCTACCTTAAGGTTTAGTTTTTCATTCCTAAGACAAACCCTATTTATATCACTTTTATTTGAAAAAAAATATTTTAAATCGGAAGCTATGACATATTTACTATTATGAACGATATTTTTAGAATATATTAATACCATTTTTTGATTTCTGCAAGATGTAGTAATTGCTAATAATATCAATAGTATGGAATATTTAACTTTGATCATGGTTTTGGTTCTGTTGGTGGTTTAATTTTTGTTGATGTAACACTTTCTACTTGGTAAATTATTATTCCATAATTAGTTCTTTTATCCTCATTCAGTTTCTGATTCATTTGATTCCCTAAATTTACAGTATTGTACTCTTCTTCTTCATCTGTAAATCCAATATTTCTTTTGTCCGGTGTCCAAATTGACTTTTCAGCCTTTCCTTCGTATTTATTTTGATTTCGCTCTCGATATTTATTTGGATTTGAAAGATGATTAAATCCATGTAGTATTTCATGCCCTAATCTTGAAGATGGACTATTATAACCTATATTTCCTTCTTCTAAAGTTGATTTGGTACCATCTTTCCTGAATCTGATACCTTCTAATGGGTTAAATTTCACAGATTTGGTATTGGGATCATATTCATTTTTTTTACCGTTCTCTGTTTGTTCTAAAATTGTAAAGGTATTTTTTTTATCATTGATCATAAAATCCATAACATTAACAGTTGTAGCATCTTTTCCTTCTCCAATAGTAATATTGAGAGCTTCCTGAGAATATAAATAATCTAGTGCCTTATACACATTTCGATCAAACTCATTTTCAATTTTACTATAATCTCTATCTTTTTGATAGGAGTAAATATTATTACCAAATCTAATATCCCTACCATCAGGATCGATAAACAAAATTGGATTATTGACAGCGTAGTTATATGGGCTATGCCTTCTATGTTTTTCCGACAAAGGATCAACAACTCCCCATCTACCAAGATCTGCCATATAGAACCTTGCTCCATAATCGTACATCCCAGTTTCTTGTAGTTCCTTACCGTTGTATTTGTAATTTTTATAACCTCCCAATAATCCTTTATTCGTTCCAATATGGTTCATTCCAAATGCATAATAATTATTGGTATCGGTTATTTCAACAGTTCCTGTATTGCCTTTGGCAAAACTTACCCTGCTGTTTCCAAGGTGATCCTTATACTGATAAATATAGCGGTTTTCTGTAAAACTATAAAAACCTTCTGCCGTAGATACAAAATCAAGTATCCACTGAGGTTTAATCGGCTTTATGCCATTCACCTCATTTTCATTTTTAAAAGCTGCCTGCTCATAAGCGACACTTGTTCTGCACCAAAGACAAATGGTAGTCTCTGAAAAGCCATATTGAAAACCATCTAAATAATCCGTTATATTTGTTGTAATTGTTGTACTTCCTCTCCCTCCTCCGCTTGTGTAAGTCTTACGGATTTTTGTACCATCTGCTTTATAAAGATAATTCAATCCAAAATTATTAATTTCACCCACAGCATTGGTCTGAGTAATTGAAAAGTTATCCGGCAAATTGAGATAATTATAAACTATACCATGAATCCCTTTATCAAGCATAGTATTCATATTTCCGTTCAGATCATAGTCAATCATATTATTTCCACCTTCATATCCCGTGTCATTCATTGCTGATTCTATTACTTTATCTAAACGGTTTCCCGTATATTGATAGCTAAGATCATCCACCTGTACAAAAGTAGTCCCTTGTGATATAGGAGCGGCATTTCTTTTTAGTGTGTTGATATTACCATTAACATCATAGCTGAGATATTCATCAAAATAACCTGTGTTCCCTGTAGATGGTTCTTTATAAAACGCATTGGTTAATCTGTTCAGACCGTCATATTCATAATTATAACGCTTTAAAAGATTTTCCGATCCGTTATTCCAGTCAATTTCAGCAATATTACCATTGAACTTACCTGTGCTTTGAGGATTTGATGGATTTTGATATTTTATTTCATAACCAAACAGCTTTCCGTTCAGATTCCCAGGATCATTGATTTTTGTCAACCAACCTCTGATGTTATACTTATAATCCATCTGCTGAAGTGGAGCCCCGGCAGCAATTCCTCCCACTTTTTTTGATTCTAACTGGGAAATTTCGTTATAGGTGTTTTGAACCAGATATTCTACAGGGTTACTGTCAACCTGGTGCTTGTGTACCACAAGTCTGTTCTGATTATCATACTCAAAGTTTTCTGTGATAATTCTTTCAGTATCTGTTTCTAATCTCTTATGTCTGGTAATAGTTTGCTTGGGGAGTCCTGCAAAATCCAGTTTAGATTCTGTTCGGGTGTAACCTCCCAGGTGGTTGATAGAATGTTTTCCAATTACTCGTCCTTTAGTATCATAATACGTGTAATTCTTAGTCCAGTTATCATCTTCAATATTCTTTACAAAGCTCATAACGGGAAACCCTTTAGTGCTTCTTCCATCTGCAGTAAGAATTTCGGTAAGTACCGGTTCTCCCAAAACAGATAAAACAGATGGATTAAAGCTATATTGAGGATATGAATCATAATAATTTACTGATAATAAAGTAACCCATTTAGAAGCATGAGGATAGGTAATATCCGGATCGTAAAAAACATCCATTCCCTGCCTGTTAAAAACAACTGAACTATTCCTTAACATATTTCCAGAACCATCAGCTAATAGTTGCTCTGCATTCCGGTCTCCTCCGGTAGCTATTCCAGTAATAACAACTCTTCCAAACTTATCATACTGAGTATATAGCCATTGCCCTTTTTTATTTAGTTCGGCATCCTGAGTTCCTACAATTCTGTCTTGCTTGTCATATATTATAAATTCCTTGCCTTTGCCAGGAAGCTTTTTTTCTACCAGTCTTCCTCTCCCATCATATTTATACTGATAGCAAAGATTGTTCAGCACTGTATCCGGAACTGATACTCCGGGAGTCAGATTTTTAATAAGATCTGCTGCTTTGGGAGATAAAACATATGCTAATTGATCATAATTATTATAAACATAGTAAGTGTCTGTGCTTTCAGTTGCACTCAGCATTTTTCTTACCAGCACAATCTGATCCTTACCATTTTTAAATTCTATAGTTTTATTTCCATCCTCATCCGTTACTGTTCTTTTATACAATTGATTAGCTACATAAGGTGTAGAAACTGTAATGAGTGTTTCAAAAGTATTATAGTTGAAAACGGCATTATACTTCTTCACCTCACCATCTGCATTTGTATTATAGTCAAACTTCACAGGCTTTGAGCTCCATGCTGTTCCTACTTGTTTTTGTTCGAAAATCCTATCCAGAGGTGAATTTTCTAAGTTTTTGTGCGTAAAAGGAGTATTATCACCATAATAAGTTTGAGCTGCTCCCTCTGTTCCTGATTGAATTCCGCCATTTAATGTATTCATGGGCGCGGGAAGCCAGGTATCCACTTGCCTTCCGAATCCATCATAAGGAATTGTTGTTACCAGATCTTTTCCTGTAGGAGATGCTTTTATATTAACAACTTGTTTAGGCCTGCCCAATCCGTCAAAATACTGAACGGTTTCTGCAGTCTTGGTAGGCTGGTTATTGGAATCATAATCAAGATATGTTTTACTGTATGTATAGTTTTCTGTTGTGCTTAACTGGGCTTGTACAAAACCTGATATCATCAAAGCACCGATTGGAATTATGAGTTTCTTCAACGGTATTAGTTTTTATAGTTGTATTTCATTTCTTTTAACACTTTTCCATCCATATCAATGACTTTTTCAAGTCGACCTGCAGCATCGTAAATATAACGTTCTCTGATACCTGATGGAGGAGTGATGCTTCTTACCCCAACCAGTGGATCATAAGTGTAAGTAGTAATTTGATAATTGGTCAAATTGTTTCTGAAAGTATTCAACACAGATAGGAATGATGTTTCATCATTGTTTGCAACAGCTGCAGCATCAATATTAGAAGCATTAATAATATCTGGAATGTAATTCTCAATCTGAGCATATGTTGCTCCTTCTACTTTAGCAATAGGTTTACTTTGATTGTATCCCCAGATAATTACTGTGGAAAGTCCGTTCTTTGTAGTGTATTGTTGTAAATTACCTTTAGAATCATATAAATCATAAGTAACTTCTACGGATTGGGTACTTTGTAAATCTGTAGAGACTACAGAACTGGGAAATAAGTTCAAAAGACTGTCATACTTAGTTTCTAGTTTATTAATAAAGGTTCCATCCAAATTGACAGAAACCCTTAAAGGAATACCCGTCATTCCATTATTTACTAATCGGGTATTACTCAAATCTCCTGCATAATCATAGTTGGTCGTCATAATCTTACCATCACTTGTTGTGGTAACTTTATTCTTCAAATTACCAGAAGCGGTATATAACATTTCAGTTTTTTCAACTAATGATTTAGTACCGAAATAAGAAGTATTAATTGTGGTTTTTAATCTTCTTTTACCTGTAACTAATGGATTGAAAACAAATTGATATTTTGTTGTTGCTATGGGATTTATACTTGAATTCCCTGTATAGACTGTTCCATTTGTACCACATCCATTGATAGAATATGGATAGGAATTGCTATTAGGATCATATACACCTGTCGAAGTATTTATTATACTAAAGGAGGGAAATACTCCATAAGTATTAGGCAAATCATCATAAACCATTAATGCAGAAGAGAGCATATTTTGATTCTGATCATACTTCTCTATCAGAGTATTCTCTCCATTGGTAGGGATATCAATCTTTGGAGTTCCTTTAATAAAAGAGGTTTCAGAAGGTGTATTCTTAAAATAATATTTTGTAAAGCCTTTGAATGTTCCATCGGTAACACTGATATCTTTCTCTATAACTTCACTATAACCAAATGGCTTATTTCCACCAATTCCAAAATCACTGGAATTAACTGAAAGATCATTAAAAACAGATACATTTTCAATGAAACACCCTCCCGAAACATACATTGGTTGACTTTTATATGTGGCACCCTTTATAAGGTTCAAGGGTTCAAATTTATAAATCAATTTCCCTCCATTGTAACTGTATTCTTTATGAGATAGAAGGGCATTGTTCTCATAGTTTTTAATAGACCTTATTCTTACACCATTTCCATATGAAACAGACTTATCAATATTTGTATCATCATAATATCTAAAACGAGTTGATACAATAGCCCGATGCATTCCATCATTACTACGATATTGAAGTGGATTTTCAACGCGTACGTAATATTCTACTGTTGGATCATCATCGTATGGAACAGACACTTCTTCGTCCCAAATACGTGAATGGGTTTGCTCGAAAGTGGGTCCACCAACATCAATTGCCCATTGTTTAAAAATACTTTCAACCGGCTGTCCGTTGACCATCTTTCTTTTAATAAATTTTATTTTACAATCCCACATTGCATAAGGTTCATAATGTACTTCAGGATATTGCGGTCCCATATATCCATCATAAATAGTATTATAAAATTTTATATTCTCTGGTTTTGTAAGCTTAAAAGGAGCACTTACCATAAATTGGGAATTGCCAGGTTCTGTTCCTCTGTGTGATAAACTAACATCTTTATTCGCTAACGATGCCTGATAAGGTGTAGGAATAAACTGATTGGAAAATGTATTAGATTCGTACTCGAATTCAGTACGTCCTCCGGTAGGGTAGGATATTTTCTTAAGTATATAAGTTGTCACATAATTAGGAACTGTGTATCTCATAACACCATAGTATGGATAATTAACATTCAATCCATAATTTTTATAAGGAGCCTTATTTAAGTAATCAAAAAAGCTCAAATCAGGTAGAAGCTCACCTGTACTATTTGTGCCATTATTATATCCATAAAAATCTGAACTTGAAACTTTAGAAGGCATCACATTTGTCATGTCATATTCAAATGTATATGGTGGGGTACTTTGAATGGGAACACCACTCTCACTATAAGTAATTACCTGAACACTATTTAACTTTAATCTTTTATTTTTATATCCTTCCTCTGCACCACTTGTAGAAGGATTAAAATATGACGTTCCCAACACATAACTTTTGATCTTTTTATTAGAATATTTTGATTTGATATCAATAGATTCTAATCTCTTTATTGCTGTAGAAGATTGTGGACGAATATCTTCTCTGTTATTTAGATTAAATTCTATCTTGGTATCATTAGTCTCAATTCCTATTAACGTCTTTTTTTCACTGTTAACAATATTATTGTTTGTTATTACACTTGAATTTGTAAAGTTTGTGATATGTGCAACACGCACGGGGGATACTTGACTTATACTTTCATCTTGATACGTGAATACAACAGTTTTACCACTAACCAATTCAATTTTTGATATCTTAAATGTATACCCAACATCAACTGAAAGGCCCGCACCTCCAGATCTTGATTTTTCTATGGCATAAAAATAAAATTTATCACCTTTATTGGTCGTGGCAATCCAACCCTGAGAATCTTTAGAAAATTTTAAATCATCATTGCTTTCCATGAAAAGGATTTCATTGCTGTTTTCCGGATTAAAAAAGAATTTACCTGAATATCCATAAAAATTGTAGGTAAAAATATCAGGTTGACCCTTTCCTTGATTTAAGTCATTAATAATATACTCAGAATCATCAACTGAAGGGTTTACACTAATCATACCTCCGGTATTATAACCTTGGTTTCCAAACTGGAATCGATAAATTTGGCTTTGTGCATAAAGGGTTGGAAAATGGCTTTTGAATATATTATATCCTGAATTATTAGCAAAACCATCTCCTCCATTGAGCCAATAATCTTCTTTCCCTCGGATTTCCTGTGTAATAGTTCCTTCCGGCATAAAATTCCACCCTAAACCTACCCAAGTAGCTTCGTCTGCCACCTTAATTCCTGAAGTATGATAACTTAAAGCTAACGGAATTTCTATATTATCAACCTTTACATTATATATAGGTACTGAAACTTCTGCCGTTCCTGTATAATGCCCCACAGGTACATCTCCAAATCTTCCAAGTAAGGCAATCTCCGGGGAAGTTGGTACATTTTTTAAACTGGCGTCATATTGACTCTGATTACCTTGTCCAAATATATTGTTTAAAGAAGCTATTACTAGTATGGTTGTTGTTATTTTTCTCATTTGTTTATTTCTTAATCAGCTTGGCATTCGCCGTTTTATTGGTATCAGTTTTTATCGTTACCAGATAAGCTCCCTGAACCAAAGCCTGGGTATTAATCTTAGTCACTTTATTCTTCGTCTTAAGGTTTTGGAGCTGTCTTCCGCTCATATCATACAACAGAATATCAGCCTCCTTAAAATCAAATCCGATTTCTACATATGCATAATCAGATACTGGATTCGGATAGATCTTGATATCGTATTTTTCAATCAGCTGATCAACCTGCTTATCTCCCAGCTTCACAATCTTCCAGTTCTCTTTTCCAAGTTCTTCTGCACTGGTTCCGGCAAGAATAATGGAGCCGTCTCTATTTAATTTCAGATCAGAAAGCCTTTCTGCTTTTTGTCTGGTTTCTCCAGTTATATGTTTTCTCCACTGTTCATTCCCATTCTGATCCAGATACAGCATCCAGAACGTTTCATCATCTGTCTGTATTCTTCCTTCAGCCTGGGTATAGCCTCCCAGCAGAATGCCTTTAGACTTCTCGCTTCCATCTTCCATCTTCCCGCTTACCACACTCATTCCCATCAGGATGTCTCTGTTTTTAACATTGTAAGATTTCTGCCATTGCTCATCACCGTTATCATTTAAAGAAATCAACCAAAGGTCAGATCCTTCTTCAAGGGCTACAGTTTTATTTCCCGATCTTTCTGATCTGGATTCTCCACCAATGATAAAGCCAGTTGAAGTTATAGCAAGGGTTCTCAAATGATCATCTCCTTTTCCTCCAAAGTTTTTTTCCCATTCTACTCTTCCGTTCTTGTTTAACTTGACAATCCAGTAGTCACCCTCACCAAAGTTTTCAGTTTGTTTCGAGTTTCTCGATACAGGGTTCGAGAAGGTTTCGCTCGTTTTAGCTTCAGATCCCGAAACACGGACCCCGGAACTCCTTGAATAAATTCCCAATAACGCTCCTCCATCTCTCGTTGGAATCATTCTCTCTATTTCGTCTAAACCTTTTCCACCTAAGATTAATTGGGAAAGTTCTTTTCCGTCTTTATCAATTCTCGTGATCCAAACATCTTTGGATCCATAGCCCTTAGTAGCGTTTTGTACGTTTCCGGCAACAAAAAATCCTAGATCCGTAGTCTGAATGACAGCTCTTGCTTCTTCATCGGAAGAACTCCCTAAGGTTTTCTGCCATAATTCATCACCAAATTCATTGATTCTGACCAGCCAAATATCTGAGCCTCCTTTGGAGTCCTCCTTTTTGTCTAATCCCTTTCCGGAATAAGATGTTCCTGCCAAAAGAAATCCTCCATCTTGAGTGGTGACGGTTGCAGATAGATAATCATGGTTTTGTCCTGAGAAATATTTTTCCCACACTTCTTCTCCCTGCTGATTCAGTTTTACCAGGTGGAAATCATAACCAGTATTTTGCTTTTGGCTGACGGCTGCCGGTGGTTGGTTTTTGACCTGAATGCAACTTCCTGTAATAAGGTATTGCTGATTGATGGTTGTAGTAACCTGGCTCAAGAAATCCTGGGTAGAGGATTTGATATCTTTCTGCCATATCACGTCCTGGGCAGATATGCTTAGGACGGTGCATAGAGTAAATGCACTGAGAGAGAGTTTCTTCATTCTCTTATTGTCGCTTTTCGAGTTATTAATTAGTTTTTATAAAAACGCAGCTAATTTAACATTTTTTTGAAAAATAAATAATTAAATATATTTATTACAACTAGCAATACTATATAAACTGTAAATTCAAATTTATTTCACGAAAACAGACTGCAGAAACGACAAATCTTGTCGTATTTTATTACTTTACAATGAAGAAATTAAAAAGAAAGAAGTATTCTTTTAGATAAGTATCTAAACAAATTAATATAATTGAAATTTGAAGTATAATAAAGGTTTATAATATCATAAACTAAAGGCAGTTATTTGATAAAAAATGAGCTTTACAATTCTTGCTTAATTTGACTCAAACGAACCCAATCAGTGACAAAAGTGTTTGAAGATATGCTCGTCTTGGTCACCAAAAAGTCAAAAGACGCCACTTTAAAACAAGTGGCGCCTTTTTATTTGAGTTATATATTCCTTACTTTCGGAATTTTCCAGTTTTAATACATCTTATTTTCTGCATATTTATAAACGGTCTTTTCATCCCAGACAAATAATTGGATAGAGCTATACGGTGGTATTTTGTATGAATACCCTGCGCTTTTTATGTCGAATCCCTGTCCATAACTATCACTGGCATTTAATACGAGTATTCTCTGACCTCGGAAAACTTTTCCTAATGTAAATTGCTCACCATATACACATCTGATGACCAGCATTCTATTATCAGAATCATAATATTGAACTCCTGGCTGCTGCTCAATCATGCCATGAGACAATCTCATTCTTGAGTCTTCATTGATAATCTCATCATCAAGATAAGAAAGACTTCCGTCCGGAATAAATAAAGTATTAGGCTTTTCATCTTTTGATTTAAAGTTTTCAGTAGCCTTTACTGAGCCTGAAACAGTTACTTTATCAGCATCATTAGCATCTGTACCTATACCAATATTATAACTCTTTCTATGGAAATTAATACCTTCCCAACTCTTATATTTACTTGAATATTTATAATACTCACCTTCCAATACACTTAAATAGAAACCATCCTGTTCATTATATATACCGGATTCTCCACCATTATACTCATCAGCAACCATTAATCCATTACCTGTATGACTAGTAAATTGCTGGTTTACAATAACACCGTTATTAGACATATAATTCCAACTATTGATATTACCTTGAGAAAAATCTGCGTCACTCCATAATTTATACCATGCCTTAGACCACTTATCATCAATACCTTTTCTGATTTTAAGCATTGGTACTCCTTCTCCATTTATACCGGTTTGATTGGCAAAAACCAATTGGTATGAAGAATCCCCAGTGGATGCAGATGTGCCATCCCATGGAGCGTAAGTCATTACACCCGCATAATTTCCGGAGCCTCCAACAGATCCAGCATTAATAAAATCAAATCTAACTCTACGGGAATTGCCATTTGGGGCAACAACTGTATTCGGGTCTCTTGAACCATCTCTGGATGTAATAAAATAATTGGAAGCTAAAACTCCATTTGAATTGGTCAGATTTATCCATTGACCATCTTCTCCTTCAGGTTGAATAGACAGAGTCTGACTCGTAAAATTAGACGATACCCAGGATTGAGTAGCTAGGAATACATAACCATCTGTTCTATGATAGATGTAAGGTGCACCTGCTGACAAACCACTTGAGAATCCTAAAGTTTGAGCATTTTCCGCAGAATTAACTTTAGCATCTGGATTAAAATTATTATTAGTCCAAAGTGCTTCTCCATCTGACAATAAAGGAATATTTCCTTTTTTCGTCATGGTTGTTGTATTGATCGCCTGCCAATATTCTAAGTGATTGCCGAATAAAGGAAAATCTATTCTATGATACCATGTATTATTTCCTGCAATATGTAAAGAGTTACCATAAGTAGTGGGGAATCCTATACCTGTCGTCCAATCTGTAACACTTAAAGGATAATCAGTTTTTACTGCGGCTGCATCTTGATGTAAGCCTCTTTTCGCTAAGTATTCTGCGGGATTTAAATTGTTAGTCGTCCAAGGAATACCCCCTTGAATTTTAACAACACCACTATCTGAACTTAATAATAGGTCACCCCCATTTACAGCTCTCATTGCAAAACTATCTCCTGCTCCACCTCCTGAGGCCGAATCTCCATCAGCTCCAATATAAGCTATATCTTTAGATCCATCATACTTTTGCCAGGTCAGATAATTCCCTGTTTGTGCAGTACTTTTCCATCTACCTAACATAGCTGGAGTCTCTATATTGAAAGCTCCTGTCATAGTACCGCCATCTTTTCTGAGATAGTTTCCTAAGTCTGAAGATGATACAAAGTCTGAGGCTAATCTTTGCCCACCACCTGCTGTTAAGATATAGTTATCATTATACCCGATTTTATTAAAACCTTTTGATAAAACCTGACCAGCATCAGTGAATTCTACCTTATTGCCCAAATCCCAATCTTCTGCATTATTTGTAGCAGAAGGTGCCAATATTAAATTGTTATTGGTAGGTTTCTGAATTGACCAGGATTTATATGAACTATTTTTTAGTTTGAAAGGTATTCTGTTATAATAGGATTTCGCTGCGGAGATAATTTCATCTGTATTTCTTGTCTGATAATCTCCTGGTTTGAAGTTTACATTATCCCAGGCTCTTCTCCATAGCGTCCAATTACCATTATACCCACTTCTATAGACTAATTCTCCTGCGTCTGCATTCGTATCATTATATTTTACCTGCAACTGTGCTGTGGTATCCTGGGCACCCATGTGCAACATAGGACTGTACAAATGCTGAACGCCTCCTGCATTACTGTTCGCTCTATAAACTCCGGAACTGGAATACCCTTCAAGACTATTGAAGTTATCATTAAGCTGAACCGCTTTTGGAATATAGCTGCTGTCTGCAAAATTTGTTAACCAACTTCTTGTAGCAACTACATCAGAAGGTAACACAATGATATTGGAAGGATATAAATCAAAGTTAGGTTCTATTGCATGAGACCATCCTACATTCCAGTCAAGATTATAGTTCCCATATTTAATTTCTACTTTAGCTACTTCAAATGAAAAGTATCCATTCCAGAATGTGTTTGATTCTCCTAATAAAATACTAACATATCCATCAGTTCCAATCCCAATTCTTGCGGTAGTAGTAGGGAAATTATCTGTGACTTCCCATAAGGCTTTTGAACCATTAGAAACCAAAGTTCCTGATACATATTTATAGAAAGCGACATTAACTTTTCCTAAGTACTGATTTTCATATCCATAAATATTAATATCAACACTAAACATAGCATGCTCTGTTGAGGCTTGTGGCATTTTAATCGCTAAAATACCTGTGTGCCCTCCATCACCATAATTCCCTTGATAAACTTTATTAAATATCCTTACATTATTCTGGTGTTTACTTATAGATCCTCCGCCATCAAATTCTAAATCCTTTGCCCCAAGATTTACATCCTGTGCTGCACCATTATAGGGAACATAATTATTTAGAGCAGATGCATTAACAAAAGTTGAAGGATCTAAGTTATGGGCATCCCAAACCACTCCATTTACTCCATTTTTAGAGTGTATTATATCATTGTTACTAGATTCAATAATCGTATTAATGGTAGGATTTCCTATATATAATGTAGACGGACCACTATAATTTAAAACCTGGTTATTACCTGTAGTAAATGAATTAGAATAAATACCTACTTTAGAATAAATCTGGCCTGATCGTCCCAGAAAATGGGTAGGCTGATCCGGATCTCCAAAATGGAAACCTATACCCTCATTCAAACTATTGGCACTTCCCTGATAATAAGAAAGTCCGTAAGTATCTGCGTTTGCAAATGACCAGATTCTATTTCTTTCATCTACTTTGTAAAACCTGTTTTGAAAACCTTCATCTGTTTGCACAAAACCTTTTGAGTGGATACCATATGCAGGAATAAACTGAGAGTCCGTATAAGCAGAAGAAGCCAATAAACCACCAGATAAAATAACTTGAGAATTATTACCGTTTAAACCCGCTATAGGTCTATCTGAATCTAATGCCCAATAGCCGCCTGTATCTTTCTTCTCCCAAAATGTATTACCAGCAACTAATTCTTCTTTAGTAAGTAAATGTTTAAGATTGATCTGAACCCTTTTTGTACCTCCCGGATCCGGATGATCCGACACTGAAGTAACTCTGTTTTTACCTTGGTCTAAACCTCCATATCCAACTGTTACCTTTACATCAAACCCCTGCCAGTAAGATAATTGAGTAAACCAAAAACAAAGTTTACCATTTAAGTTTAAGGCAGTAATCGAATTCCAGTAATGTAATGTAGAATAGCCGCTATGAGAAATAATAGTCCCGTTATCGATATAGCCCTGAATCTTACAATCTAAAGGCTGATCAGTGCCGTACATATTCCCTTTAATCTCTAAAAGAAACTGATCTCCATGGTCTACAGAATAATCTACATCAGTTTCAATGAATGTACCCTGCGGGAAGTTTCTTCCGGAATGATACCAGGAGTCTTCTTTTCTTCGGGAATCATAATCCCCACCACCTCCCGTAAGGAATCTTCCGTTATCTGACCCGTCTTTATAATACCCGGCAGATCTCACGTTATCAAAAGCATTGCCATTGATATTCATAAAATGGTAACCGTTTGACCTATACTGCAATGTACCGGCATAAAGGCCTGGCTGATGGAAAGAAATTGCAGGATAAATTGTATCAGATGTACCATTACCTCTTACTTCTAAAGCAACTGCATTATAAGCATTCCCGGTAGCTCCTGAGAATGTTTTTCTTGCCGATATATCCTGAAAGGTATTAGTTGTTACTAAATTTAAATCAGAAACTATTTCCGCATGGGTTCTTGTGCTAATTTTTTTCGTTACAGAATTCCAAACCATTACAGAACCTGCATCGTTTGGAACACTTTTCACAATTATTTCACCTTCTACGGCGATATGATTGTTAAAATATTCAGGAGCAATCATTAGTCTAGTCTTGCAGTTAAAGTAATTCTATATTCATTCGGGGTAAGAGGTGCTAAAACATCTATTTGTACATCATTTTCTGATATAACCACACAGCTTACATTTATTTTTCTATTATCAGCATTACGATAACAGATATAATCAACATTCACGGTATTCCAGCCATGGGTGATGGGGAAAGAAACGGACGCTCCATCTCCGATATGCCATGTTTGGGATTTAATTTTTGCATCCAAAACAGCTTTCGTAGATTTTGGAGTCATTGCTTTAGTAATATTGATTCCCTCAATAGCTTCAATATCTGTAGCGATCTGGATCACTCCTTTTACCGTATCTGTAGCGTCTACAATATCAGGAATACCTTTTTCTATAATCTGATAATTTTTAGGGATATTGTAAGCATCATCGGTATTGGCAATAAGATGGTCCCCCACAGATACAGGCTCATTGCCCACCCATCCATTTGCTGTAATCACCCATACCATTCCTGTTTTAATTACTGCTGCTGTAGCAGGTGATGGCATCGTCATTGAACCTTCAACAGTAGAAGGGGTATAACCTCCCGGCTGATAGATCAGTGCTCCTGTAAGGCTTTGTCCTATGAAATTTTCAACATAAGTTTTAATCTTATAGGATGACCATGTAAAGGTACCTGACTGAATAGCGTCATTCACAACAATAGAAACAATATCTGCATTGGTAAGATTTCGGCCTGCTACTTTAATAACATGCCCTGAACTATTGGTCAGGAGCTGACTTAGCAATAGAAGTCCACTTGTCTGATTGGTCTGAAATGGATTATTAGTCAGCGGATATTCCGGATGTACATAATTTTCGGCCAAATTAATCCATTCGGTTCCATTCCATTGATGCAATTGTCCATTATAATCAATTACCCAACCTGCAGGAACACCATCCGTACTGGGAAATGAAGTAAATTGTTGAAAACGGGTACGTTGTAATTCCCCGAAAAAATTATCCTGATTTGCGTTATTACTGATTACTGCGTTATTGTTCATAGTTTTTATTTTTTTATGGTTTAACTTTTAAAATGAGAATGTTAATCGGATTAGCAAGGTCGCCCAACATCTTAATCTCGATGGTTTGATTGGTTGCATAATCGTCAATATTTATTTTTTTTCCGGTAACACTGTCCCGGGCCTGAATGATCACATTTTCCGTTTCAAGGGTATTGGGAAATACTGCACTTCCGGTAACCTGCACTACGGTACTTTCAGCTGTTTGTGAGATCAGCAAAACCTTATCATAGATCTGCTTATTAAATTCCTGCTGATTTTTCGGGCTGTCCAGCCAACCGTAGTCCAATAACAGCTTTACTTTATCTTCACTTGATTCTCCTATGGGAAGAGCTTTTAAAGCTTCAATATCTTCACGGTTTTTTTTGATGAAGTCTACTATTTCCTGAAGCTCATCTAAAGACAAATCATTAGATAATAATATGTTTCTAATATTTTCTATCTCAAGAGCCAAGTCTTTATCAGCACCTTTCAATGCATCCACAAAACTATTTACCTGTATTTTCGTGTACGCATTCCCCAATTGATCAGAACTGTCGATCGTAGCAATATTGCTGATTCCAAGTTTGCTTTTCCAGCTGTCCACATGCGCTGCAGTCAGGTTACCGGCATTCAATAAAGCCAGATATTCCGAATGAGCCTTTGGGTCTTTTAAGTGTTCCTGAAATGCTTCTGCGCTGGCAAATAATTGAAAAATTTCTTCAAATCCTTCAATACCTTTCATAGGGATTAAGTCATCTTTGTGATAAAAAGATAAAAACGTGTCTTTAAACTGGGTTTCTGTTGGAAAATCTCCCGTTTCAAACCAACTGAAAATTGTATGTAATGGTGTACTCATTTGATAATTGATAATTAGTTTTGATAAAATTGATAATTGGGAAAGGCTTAAAGATTATTTCTATCCGTTACATTTTAAAGGAGCGAAGAAGTCCATATACTTGCAGATAAAGCTATAGGGCTATGCATTCACTTAGAAAGAATCCATGAAGCTGATTCCACTTTTGTGATCTCAAAATATTACAAGGATGCTATAACATCTTTGTTTGAAATTTGAACTGTATGAGCAGTTTGAAGCCGGAACAAAGCAGGCCACACCTGACTTTGGAGATTTACCAATGATAATAGATGGTTTAAAGTTCCCACTATTAGGTAGAAATTGTTTATTTAGAAAAGAACAGATCAGCTTCAGCCTTTCTTCTGCGGATGAGCCCGTTTAAGGTTTTTCCGGTGGCCGTAATATATTTCGTGGTAAACCAATTTCTGATGGCCTGCTCTTCTGCTTTTTTATTAATCAAAGAAAATAGTCCATCTGATCCTCCGGTATTGTAAGTATGTGATACGAGAGCATCAAATTGATTTTGAGTAAGATTCAGTTTAATTTTACTGTTGACGATTTTTTCATAAGTTGGTAAAACAGATGAAAACAGCTCTATTCCTTTTTCTTTAGTGATGGCGGGATCTTTCATGGTTACTTTTTTTCCTCCCGGATAGTAAGTGTTGCCATATCCTATTGTGGGAATTCCGGCAGAATCCAGATAAGGTTTTGAACTGAAGCCTTCAAATGACACAATCAGATTGATTCCCTTTTGTGATGTTTTCATATCTTAAAATATTTGTAGGTGAAAAAGATGAGTACTAAAGTGATTCCAATAATCGTAATGAAAATCCAGGCCAGGAGTTCCAATCCATCTGATTGAATTTCCTTTGTTTCTTCAGAGACATTTGAAGCCACTTCTTTGACTGTTTCTTTTGAAATTGTTTTCTGGGTTACATCCTGAGCAGCATGGGTAATTTCTTCTTTTTTAACCTCTGATTTTTCATGGTTGACTTTTGCATAATAGCTGCTGATGGAATATTCTGCATTCCCCACAATGGAAATACGTTGAATGGTATCACGCCCTATCACGTTATGGAAAACAAAGGGATTAGATGCATCAGATTTTCCTTTAATCAACAGATCTCCCGATACTTCATTTCTCTCTTCCTTCAGCAACCCCTCATCTGATCTACTTTGAGTTGATTGTGAGCTTTGAAGGGTTAAAGAATCAGTTTTTATCTTTTCTGTATTTTTTGTATTTTCTTTATAAGTAGCTGTAATTTTGTGTTTACTCCGGCAGCCCAGCATGAGACTGCTCAATATGAGCAATAACAGAATCTTTGTTTTCATGAGTTTTAGTTTTAAAAATTGAGGCCTATTTTGAATTTTTCAGTCTCAGGAAATTCAATTGATATTCAAATCCTTACATAAAGATTTTATCTTCTTTTACATATTCTTTTTTGATGCTATCCAGCAACATATCTAAACTTACTTTGTAACCAGGGTCTTTTAATGCAATTGTTTTTAAACTTACATCCTGTATGACATTCATAATATTAGAGCCGGTTAATTCATATCGCTGGGCAATTTGTTCCAGATCAATATCTTCAAGTTGTAATGGTTCGGGTAAATTTTGCTGCCAGATACGCAGACGCTCTTCATGCTTTGGATTATTGAATTGTATGCAGCTGTGAAAGCGTCGTGTAAAGGCTTTATCCATATTATTTTTAAAGTTGGATGCCAGAATAATAAGCCCTGAAAATGTTTCAATACGTTGCAGCAAATAAGAAACTTCCTGATTGGCATATTTGTCATGGGCATCTTTTACAGAGGTTCTTTTTCCGAAAATAGCATCCGCTTCATCAAAAAATAAAATCCAGTTTTTATTTTCTGCTTTGTTAAACAGTTTAGCTAACTGCTTTTCTGTTTCTCCGATATACTTTGAGACCAGCATAGAAACATCTACTCTGAAAACAGGACGTTGGGTATATTTCCCTAAAAGGCTGGCAGCAAGAGTTTTTCCTGTTCCCGGTTCTCCATGAAACAACACCCTGAACCCTGGTTTAAGTTTGGTCTGCATGTTCCAATCTTCCATAAGAATCCGGCTGCTATTGTACCAGGCTTCAATACTTTTAAGCTCCTGCAGCGTAGTTTGAGGAAGTATTAAATCTTCCCATGATCGGCGGGTGAGTATCTGTTCTGCCGGAAAATCATTGCTCATTTTCGGCAATAATTCCGAGCCAAACATGATTTTGTTAAAAGCTTCTTCATGAACATTGATCTGTCTGTTTTCATGGGCTGAACCTGCAAAAACGATGAGTTCTTCTTTACTCAAAACCGAATCCGGGCCGAAATAATCCAGAGCTTTCAATCGTTCTGAAATACTGTCTCCTCCTAAAACGTATTGAACAGCCTGAATGGTAGGATAAAAGAGCCTGCCGCTATCGTTGGTTGAACAGAAGTCAAACAGCACACTACCCGGAAGCTCCAAGTAAATGCGTTTCAGCAATGCGGGATCCAATCGGGGCAATAAAGCCATTAAAAGAATCACAACTTCCTGATGGGCAAGCTCTTTCCCTGAAATATAATCTCCTAATTGAAAATTTTCATGGTTACTGGTATTAAATTCAGGGGCTCCTCCATTAAAATCCTCTGAAGGATTGTTGATACGCCATGTAATAACCTTTTCTAAATGAGTAAATAATTTTTGTAATTGTTCTGACTCCATGGGTTTTTATCTTTTTTAAGATCCGGTGTACTGCATCATTTTCATTTTAAGATGCTTCCCCTTATCTTGTCGTTGATTTCAAGAAACCTCAACCGGAAAGTTGCTCACATTCGAGTATCTCTCCACAGCCGGCACAGCAGCTGTTTTTGGAAAGTAGCTCCTTCATTGGAGTCCTTCTTTTAAAGAATGAATCTGCGTTTGAAAGAGAACAACAGATCTTAAGACCAGCCATTCTGCTTCCAGGAGGAGATTCTCATGTTTATACATCAGAAAATTCCGGGATTTCAAACGCTAAAAGGTGTCCTGCCAAAGAGAATCTCTCCGATTGAGGTATGTTGTATATGTTTTTTAAATATCATGCAGCATCTCAAGGATGATTACATGGTATTTCGTAGTTGATTTCTAGAAATCTCAACCGGAAAGTTGCTCGCATTTGAGTGTCTCTCCACAGCCGGTACAGCAGCTGCTTCTGGAAAGTCGCTCCTTCATTGGAGTCCTTCTTTTTAAAGAATTAATCTGCGTTTGAAAGAGAACAATAGATCCGAAGACCAGCCATTCTGCTTCCAGGAGGAGATTCTCATGTTTATACATCAGAAAATTCCTGGATTTCATGCGCTAAAAGGTGTCCTGCCAAGGAGAATCTCTCCGATTGAGGTATGTTTGGGATTAATCAATAATATAATTAACCAAATCGTAAAAGTCCCGTCCCAAAATAATTTTTATATTAACGGGATACGATGTATATTTTTTGCCATTGATCTCAATTTCCAAAAGCATCTGAATAAGAGAAAATGGTTTTCTATGATGAACCGTATGTCTGAATGAACCAGGTCTGGTAAGTGTTCCTGATGGATAAAACTCATTGAACTGTGATCCAGGTCTGAAATAATTAATAGGATTGATATCCAGAATCATTTCTTTAGATGTTACAGGGTATTCGGACATTCTGCCCAGGGATATTGCATCTAATTGCTGTTCCCTGTAATAACCTGCATCTTTGAATCCATTCCTGACCTTTTTTTTCTGTTTGTAACGTTTTATAATAATCTTAGGCTTGTACTTATCAATATCTAATTCATTTGATAATTTTACCTTTAAGTATTTATAACTTACACTTCTGCTGAAAGCATGTACATAATGATCTATTTTCTGTGGCTCACTTCCGGATTCTGCTTCCAGATTAATGTGTCCTCGTCCTGATTTTTCAACGTTTCCGGCCTGATAGAAATGATAGTATTTTGAGGTCCATTCTGCTGATGCCTTTACATCCAGTCCGAAATTAAGTTCATTTAAATGGAGGTAATTATCTATGAATCGGCCAAACTGGCTTTCTGTAGGATATTTACCGGTTTCAAAGTAGGTTTTCAGCTCCTCTCTTGGGGTTAATATATTGTTTTCTTCCATGATATTTTAGTTTTCTTTGTTGGCTTATGTCCGCTTTCTGGAGCTGATTCCCGGCTGTGGTGTAAAGTTCAAAATTGATACTTTTTTTGTTCTTATAAAAGTTTTCCGCTCTCTTCATCCTGTAGCTGCAGCAAATCACATCTTACTCATAAACAATTTATTACACCTAAAATCAATGACTCTTGTTTCTTAGTTTCATGCAATGCATTTCCACCTTCCGTTTTCACGGAATTTATTATTTGCTTTCAAAAAAATAGATGTGACAACCCTTCATTCCGTTTTCCGGATGATGTTCCAATGGAAAAAGCTTCCTTTTACAGGATATCTTACCCGATTGAGATTGTATTTTTAGTAATGAGAATATAATGGATTACTTCTCTGCCGTCCTGTGATCTCAAGGTCTTTTATATTGATAGAATTACGGCTTATTGTTTTATATAATAGCAATTGCTATGTTTTGTTTACAGTTCAAAATTAATCACTTTTCTGTTCTTATCAAAGTTTTTTGCCCCTGCTTGTCTGTAGCTGCAGTAACTTTGTTTTAAAATCATTCATTATTATTTAGAAGCATAGTTACATTCGATCCTAATATTTCTGACTTTATCTACCTGGCCACCCCACCAATTTTCCTGACTTTGCCCGGCATACAAATATCCTGAGGCTACAAGAGTGTCAGTATCCGCATCATACAAATCGCACTGTACGTTCTGAGTGACTGCCTGAAGGTCGGCATTATAAGCAATGTACAAAAAGTCCCATGCATCATAATGATCGGTAACGGTATCTTTATCTCCATGTTCATTACCCCAGTATTGTGAGTATGCTCTGTATTGGATAAGCACTTCAGTTCTGTTTGTAAACTTAATACTTGTATTTACAATATTGATTCTTGCATAATTATCAATTTTAGAAATTTCAATGGGTAGTCTGCTATTCTTTAATTCTCCAAAATCAAAACCATCAGGAATAGTATTCAGATTGTTTCCGAATAATCTACGGATATAATAGCTTTCACTTAACTGATAGCCAAAACTATAGTATTCGGTTTCTCCTAAATTACCTTCTGATATTTTTTTTATTTTAATCGTATAAGGTGCGCTTCCCAATAAGTATTGTCTCACTACACCTACTTTTGTAGAATCTCTTAGGGTGATCAGCTGATCTTCTTCATCCGTTGAGGTTACCGCAACCTGGATTTCTAAATCTCCAACACTATTGGCGAAATAGTAAATAAATGCACTATCAATAGTTGCCAGATTATTAGCAAAGATTAGCATTTCTTTTTTGTTTAAAACATCTTCTTTATGTCTTAAAGAATCAATCAGATCCGAGAATTGATTTTGTGTAGGATGTTTACCTGTTTCAAAATAGGTTTTTAACTGGGCTCTTGTTATCGGTTTATTTTCTTCCATGATTTTTTATTATTCTTTACAGCTTAATTGCCTTTGGGTACAATGATTATTTTGTTATGTTTTTAAAAGATCACTCTGGCAAATTTGATTATGCCAATATGATTATTTCAGGAGTATAAATATTCTGTACTATGAATTGCTCAGATTCCCATCTGACTATTTTTCATTAATAGAATAATTACATTCGATCCTTACATTTCTGATTTCACTTATGTCACCACCATACCAGATATCCTGGTTGAGTCCGGCAGATAAGTAGTTGGTAGCTAAAAGACTATTGGTATCCTCGTCAAAAATGGTGCATTGTATAGATCGATTCAATTCCGTAAGGTCTGCCTTATAATTAAAGCTTAAATTATCAGCTATATCATAATGATCAGTAACAGAGTCTTCAGCTGTGAATCTCGAACTCCAGTTACTTCCAATTACCCTGTATTGTATAGGTACTTCTGTTTTATTAACAAACTTAATATTTGTATTTATAACGTTTACCTTTCTTCCGTAATCCTGTTTATAAATTTGTATGGGTAGCCTTTTGCCCTCCAGCAACCCTAAATCAAAACCTTCAGAAATAGTATTCAGCTCATTTCCAAACATTTTTAAAATGGTATAGCTTGGGCTTAATTCATATCTCAAAAGATAATATTCAGTTTCTTTTAATGTTTCTCCTAATATTTCCTTTACTTTAAAGGTATACGGTGCGCTGCCTAATAAGAATTGCTTTTCCACAGCGTTGTCAGTTTGTCTTACGGTTACCACCTGATCTTCTTCATCCTGTGAGCTAACAACAACCCGGAATTTTAAATTTCCAATAATGTTTGTAGAATAGTAAATAAATGCATTCTCAATAAGTGCCAGACTATTGGCAAGGATTGCCCTTTCTTTATTGGTCAATGTATCTTCTCTGTGTCTTAAAGAATCTATCAGTTCTGAAAATTGGCCTTGCGTTGGATGTTTACCGGTTTCAAAATAGGTTTTTAATTCTTGCCTTGGAGTTAATTCATCTTTTTTCATAATATTTCACTATTCTTTACTATTTATATTATTTGTATGATTGTTTTTAGAGATACCAGTTAGTATCATTGATTTCAAGTCCAAAATTCATCTTTTTTTGATTATTGTGAAAGCTTTTGGACCTTCCGATTCTGTAGTTGCAGCACCTGTTATTTTTGTAAAACTGAATGGCCTGCTTCTTAAATTTCAAAGCTCAAAATTCATCCTTTTTTTATTCCTGTGAAAGTTTTTTGCCCTTTCGGTTCTGTAGTTGCAGTATCCTTTTTTTCCGAATAATTAAATAACAGTTTCTGCATTTCTGTTTAGTAAACCCGTTCTGTATTGATAATAAAAAAGGCTCGGATTATAAAAATCCAAGCCTTGCTTTTTAATGTATATCCTTAAAAGGTGTAGCTCCTTTTATGAACCGATTATCAATCCAATTTAAAGAAGAAATATACTACCGCTGCCCATTCTTTTTTGATTCCCCTGGCATACCCGATAGTACTGTGGCTGCTGTTTTCAACCGTTCCATCATCTTTGATGTACCCCATAGTGGAATGACTGCTGTTTTCTACGGTTCCGTCTTTTTTTACATAACCGACCGTAGAACGGCTTTTGTTTTCGATAGTTCCGTCACTCTTGATGTACCCGATAGTACTGCGGCTTTTATTTTCGATAGTTCCTTCGTTTTTAATATATCCCACGGTGGAATGACTGCTATTTTCGATAGTTCCGTCATCTTTAATATATCCTGTGGTACTATGGCTTCCGGATTCTATAGTTTGGGCGCTTACAGAAAGACCGAAGAGAAGGGAGCAAAAGAATAGTGTTTTTTTCATAATCAATATTTTAATTTGATGTATTCAAAAGTATTGATTATTCTTTTATAAAGATAAAAACTTGTAGATAAATGATTGAAAATAAAACCGCACGAAAAGACTCGTGCGGTAGCAGGGAATTATGTGTTATATTTTGTAAATTATAAATAGTGAAACTTTCACTAGGCTTTATACTTGTCTATAAGATTAAAAATTTCTTTTTTAAGATCTTCATCAATATCTTTTGGAATATTTTCAATAGTTAAATAGCCTTCTCCATCATTAACAAAAGGATCTGCTTTGTATTTTAGCATTAATTCAATCATCTCCAAATCTCCAAAATGGAAGGCTAATCCTAAAGGTGTTTTCGCATGGAAAGTTCCAGATCTATTAATATGATCTTTATCTGCATAAGGTAATAATAATTTCATAAGCACAATATTTTGTTCTAAAGCACTTCTTGTTAATGGTGTATCATGTTCTTCCCCAATAAGATTTATATTGGCTCCTTTTTCCAAAAGTAACTTTAAAACTTTTGGTTTATTTAAATATATTGTTTGAAAAACAGGAGCATTGTACTCCTCATCAAAATAATTTACATCCGCACCATTTTCTATTAAAATCTCTATCATTTTTATGTAAATATCCTCATTCTCATCTTCAATCTCATCTATGATATATTGTATTAAACTTTCATCATGAATTAGAGTTCTTGTATCTCCACCATTATTTATCCATTCTTTTAAAGAGTCAATATCTTTATTTAATATTATACTTATAATTTGTTCGGGATTTGTCATATCTTTTTTTATTAATTATTTAGAACCAAAATAGTATGTTTTCTGTTCGTCGGTCATGTTTGCTGCTAATTTTAAAAATATATCGCACTTTAAAACTCCATTTTTATCATCATCTATCTGTTGTTGATGACCTGCATCAGTATTAAAGAAACAATCTTTTTGCTCTTTTATTCTTAAATTTAAAATATTCTGTAGAGCCTCTTTTCGTTTTATTACAGTTTCTGGTATAACATGTTTCCCATTACCTTTGAGTTTTTCTCCTTTCTGAATTGATGAAATTGCTTTAGTTACTTCCGAACCTTTAACAGGAGTTAATTTTAACGCTTGTTTTAATATTTCTTTTTCATTTTGTATTTGTTCTAAATACGCATTAGAACACTTCTGGTTCTCTCCGTACTTTTTAACTTCAGTTTCTTCGATGTTAACAGCAGTTTCATCCCCATCTTTATCAGGATTTACCTTCCCGTAAATATGAACCAAGTCATTACCTACTTCTTGGTGTTTATCAATAACTAGTTTTAATTCTACTAATTGATATTTGCTTTTTATTTGTTTTAGCTTTTCATCAACTTCATTTTTCTTATGACGTTTTTTACTTTTTAAATACCTTGTTCCTTCTTTAACACCTTCATCCAGATCTTTTTGCTTTTCTTCAATAGTACGTAAATCCTCTCCCTTATACCCCTTCTTATCTTTCCTGCTACCAATACCAATTTTCCCAAGCAACCCTTTAGCCTTACCTTTCACAAAGTTCCAGAACTTGACAATTGCATTTTCAATACGCTGACGTATTTTTCGGATAACACCCAATACTTTATCTGCTAATCCTCCAATTCCTAGTAATGAAGCTAAAAAGCCAATCAGTACAGGAACAGCTCTGCCTAATGCATTTTCTATTGATTTGGCCACTGCTCCTACATTTCCACTGGCAATTGCTTTTATACTATCGGTAAAGGCTTTTACCAGTTCCATAATTTGTGCTGCCCGCTGGATAAAGAATTTCACCACATCTATAATCGCCATGGCGGCTTTTATAAATGCTCCTACCGGAGTAAGCAATCCCATCACCCATTTAATACCAGCTTGAATCACCTGAGTCTGGATAATGTCCATAATAGCATCCATTACCGTAGTTTTAAGATCAGCAAACTGATCTTTCAGATATCCCCAAAGTCCAGCAGCACCTTCTTTACGGACGATCTGTACTATTTCAAGCCCTTTTTCAGAAGCGGTCTCCAGGACTTTCATTACAGGTTCACCGATCACTCTGGATCCAATCGCTCTGATTCCGCTCCATGTTAAACCAAGCACCTGCGTGGTAATGGAGAAAACGCCTTTCAATGAGAATACATCTTCCGGCATCGTCAAAGAAATCCCTTTCATTGCTCCGGTCAGCCATCCGAAGAAACCAGTTTTAAGGTGATTCCAGATGTTAGTTCCGAAGTTAGTAAATCCTTGCGAAACTCCGGCAATAAGATTTTTAAAGAATCCTATCGGATCCATGATGATAGCCTGAATGGCACTCATAACACCGGACAATAAATTGGTAAGGGTATTTTTAATTTCAATAATAATGGCAAACACACTGGTTCTAAGAGCATCAAGAGCCTGATTCACCCATCCGCTATTTTGTGTTTTTAAGTCTGCAATTCTGGCATCAATGCTTGTTATATTGTCTGCGTATTTTTTAGCCAACACATCAATTAATGCATCCTTTTTGCTATTTACGCTGTCTTCCAATGCATTGAATTTGCTTTGGATCTCTGCAATAGCATCTTTTCCTATTTTTCTTAAACTTGGCGATAAACTGTTGACATAAGTCTGTACCTCTTTTTTGCCTTTAGCAATTCTGGTTTTGGCTGCATTAAGCTGCGTGGTAACATGGGTTGCGATTTGGTCAATAAATTTATCCATGACTTTAATGTACAAGTCCTTACCACTGTCAAAAAATTTGTTGACCTCTTTAGGTAGACCTGTAGCTTTGTCCCATAACCATTTCCCTGCTGCCACCAAGGCTCCGTATTTTGCATAGGCATCCCCATAACGTTTCTTTTTATAAGCCTTCATTTCTTTATCGACATGAGCTTCAAATGCTTTTTTAGCTTCTTTGCTGCCATTATCAAATTTTTCGGCCACCGATTTGTCCAGGTTATTTAAAATACCATCCACATCGGTTTTGGAAGTAAGGTAAATACCATTAATATGATCGGCAATTTCTTTTCGTTTTTGACTGTCTTTGCCTGAGGTTTGCTTTTGTTCACCATGTACATTGCCTAGTCCGCCTTTTCTCGCACCATGCATGCCACTAATATGATGCTCCGCCTGGGCTTGGGCTTCGTTACGGGTTTTAGACAGCTCTTTATTTTCGTTGGTTCTGAACTGTTGAGTTGCTGCAACACTTTGGGTTTTGGCTTTGTTCTTTTGGGCCAAAGCATCTGTAAATGTAGGCTCATTAGATTTTGCCAACATCGTATCGGTGACTCCATTGGCTTTCATTTCACTGTCGATACTTGCTGTTTGCTCCTTAATAGGCTGTTCTACGCTTGCTGCATTTCTTTTCACCGGCATCGCTTTCGCTGCATTTGGCGTACCCGGAGCATTCCCTACATTTTGTGTTGGCATTTTTGCAACGGCACGAACAGGTTGTGCAGCTGTATTAGGTTGTGCAGCTGTTGCAGAAGCAATATCATTAGAGGCTACATTCTTCTCTTTTTTAACATCACCTACTGCCTTTTGATTGACTTCCTGTATATTATTATGTTTCTCAAACTCATCTGCCTGCTCTTCATTTTTCGGAAGCTTGATATTATGTATTTTTTCACTTAGCAAAGCTTTAAAATCTTCTTTCTTGAACAGCCCGGTTTTTTGTTCATCCATGGTGTTCACTTGGCTTGCTTGCGCCATACTCTGACGTTCGTTGGCAGGCGATGGTGCTGCAGCTTGTGCATCATTGGTCGCTTTGCCTGATGGTTCGTGTTGTTTCTGTAACTTAGCTGTGGTACTGATCCGTCCGCTCAATTCTATAAATCCGGGATTGTCTGTGGCATTTGCAGAGGTTTTAGTTTCCGCATCAGCCTCCACCGTTTTATCTTCAGTAACTGATTGTGGTTTTTCTACAGCAGCAATTTCCGGTTTCTTGGAAGCTGCTTTTCCTGCCGTCTTTGTATCCGGTTTTGCTTCCTGAATGCTCTTGCTTTCCTGATACACTACAGCTTGTTCTTGTACTGTTTTGGGAAGATAGGTTCCGGATTTGAGTTTATGATAATCTTGTATTTGATTATCATTCAAAGTAGACATATAACCTTTTTCCATTTTCCTGGTGTCGGGATGGTTGATATCTCCGGTTTTCGCCAGACTCTCCTGGAGTTTTCCATAATTTTTTTCTGATCCCTGGCCATAAATGTCTTGTGAATCATGAACACCCGCAATAGTACCATTGAGGTTGAGCAGGCTATCACTGGGACTTCCTGATCCCGCAGTAATACCCCTATTTCCGGATTTTTGTGTTTGTATACTGACCCTATCTACCTCAGCCATAGGCACAACTGCCGGATCTTTCGGCTTTTGCTTTTTGCTCTGGTTTTTATGGGCCTTATTGTCTTTTTCTACAGGTTTTGCTGCTTTCATTGACTTAGTTTTTTAATTTCATATTGTTTTAAAAGACCTATAGGCACAACTAAGATATTGTGCCTTATAGGGTGCCTGCCGGGTTGGAAAAATCATACCGGGTGAGGTAGATTCTTTAAGAATGTAAGTAAATAGAAATGGTATTTGACTTTGAGAAACAGGCAACACTGAACCATTTCCTTGTTTGTTCTCTTGCTTTTAAATTTTCAGGTTTTTTAAGTTTTAAATCCACTCTTTTCCGGGAGAATATCTCCTTTGGAGTGATTGATTCTGTCATTACAGTAAAGACTGTTTCAGAATCTTTTTATGATTTCATATCATCTTTTTTTTCTTCTTCCTCATCAGATGGTCTGTTTGTATTGACACCACATCTGTTTTCAATAAAAAGATTCACTGCTTTATCAATCCAGTTAGGCAGATTATTAGTGATCATTTTCAGGAATTTATCATAACCATATCCCAATACAAACAATACTCCTGTTGAATACCATTTGTCATGCAATTCGGCTCTGTTCATTAAATAACTCATCGTAAAGCCTACGATTACTACGATTACCAATGTGATAAAATGCTCCCATGGCTGTTTTTTCTCTTTATTTTGTATGGAGACCAGTACCCTCAGTAATCCTCCTGAAAATGCTATTGCAGTTCCGATTAACAGGGCTTTTATACTATCCAAATTCATTCTTTTTCTTCTCTATTATTTATTAAAAATTTTAATTTTCAAACCACTTTCAGATGTTTAATTATTCCTGAGACAGGATGTACATATCATCTAAAAACTTTCTGATTTTCCGGATATTTTCGCTCTCATCCGCATACGCTAACTCGTCAATAATATCACTGATATCTCTCCCTGGTTTCTTCAGTTTTTCCTTATCTTTTTTCTTTTTTTTCTTTTCTTTTTTTTTCATGGCTATTAGAATTTTATTAAATGAATAATTGATTTTTTAGTTTTTTTTAATTGATTTCTCTTCCAATACACTAAGGCCAAACGGTTTCTTTTTACCATTCATGTTTCATTAAAACAACAGAACGACCAAGCAAAAACCGTTTTTCACCTTAATATTTTACCTATAATTTAAATTTGAGAAAGATATCAGAGCCGCCTTTTAATCTCATGTTTGGGGCTGTTGAGGATTTAGCAATAACTTTGAATCCTTTTTTATCTTTTTAGAATGAATAATTTCAAGACATGAATTATGAATACACACTATCTACAAACACTATCTTACTGATATTCACATTACAACATTATATTAAATGGTAAGGATTGAGCTTTCTTCCGTGACCATATCTATGGCTGAAGAATGATGTTATAGATTGTTCTTTCAGACAAAAACAACATTTCCATCAGCTCGTTGACAATCACTTTCATCTGTTTATCCTGATTACGTTTTACATAATCAATGACAAAATCTTTTCTTTTTTCGACTAATTCTTTACTACGTTTCATATTCTATGGTTAAAAGTTTTTTTTGGTTAAATAGTTTTTTCCGAATCAGACAGGCTTCCTCTTCTTACCTGTTGACCGTTTGATAAAGTCATTAGAATCCCTAAAGACGAATATTCCGCCTTCTAAAAGATGTCTAATTCAATTAATTTTGTTTTTTAGAAGCCGGTACCGGGTATTTCCCAATAAAAATCTTACCCTGACTTCTTTATTTTACATTTCATTTGCCCTTTCAGGATGTATTATCAACTTTACTGACAACTATAATTAATCGATATTTTATATGTTGGACAGTAGTGTTATTCTACATTTTGGGTTTGTTTTTTATTTTCAGGAAAAACAAAGAGCAAAATGATTGCTTTATTCAGATATTTATCAAAAATAAACGCATTTTTATCATCAATAAAACAATACAAAAACGAACAAAATTCAAACAAATAAATATAAAAAACGCACTTTTTACATTTTACAAACGATTTAAAATTTTCCTAATTCCTACTTGCTCCGGACAAAACAAAAAAAGAAAACATCTGTATTTTAAATATATTATCTATAAAATAAATTTTCAACTCACTTATTTACATTTAATTACAAACAAAAAGTAACATTTTAAAATATTAAAAAAATATTAAATTTTAAATATAATTTTGTACATTTGTACTGTTCCATCTTAATGACGAAACAAATATACGAACATTGTTCGTTTTTCAAAATAAAAACGAACATTTTGTTCATTTTTTTTTACAAATAACTATAAACATATCAAAATGAACTATTTAGAATTCAAAGAAATTAGAAAGAAACTAAACATGAAGCAGGCTGATATAGCAAAATCTATAGGAGTAGGCACCAGAGCCGTGCAATATTGGGAAAAAGGCGAACGAAAAATACCGGAAACAACAGCTTACTTTGTCACCAATTTACTATTAAAACAACAGGAACTCAATGATGACAGTGCGTCTCCAGTGGTTTTTTCAGATTTAAAGATCATGCACGTTCCATTGGCGAATCAATATGCACAAGCGGGATATCTGAGTAATTTTGCTGATGAAGAATATATAGAAAGCTTACCCACTATTCCTTTTACGGACGATATAGAGCACAGAGGCGAATATATGTGTTTTGAAGTGAAAGGAGACAGTATGGATAACGGATCATACGAAAGCTATCTGGAAGGCGATATTATCTTATGCAGAAACATCAGACAGGATTACTGGATGAGTAAACTGCATTATGATAAGTGGGATTTTGTAATCGTTCACAAAGAGAAAGGAATTTTGGTAAAGCGAATTGTTAACCATGATGTTGAGAAAGGCATTATCACCCTTCATTCTCTGAATGAATATTATGAGGATTTCGAGATCCATCTGAAGGATGTTGCCAAACTTTTCAATATTATAAGTACAAGACGTAAAAACAACAGAAGATAATTGCCCAGGGAAATAAAATCCTCAGTTTCTTGAGGATTTTATTGGGGTATTTTAGTGATTTTTTTTAACAGGTAAGGCCTGAAATACCTTCTATCCTTGCTGTGTTGGAATTTACTTCATACACCACACTCATATCAAAATCCGGAAATCTTATCCACCTAATCCCATTCTTATTAAATCCAATAAAAGGATCCATATCAAACTCTTCCAGATTTCCCGGAACTGCCAAGGTTATACCATCCTTTAAATAAATTAAACTTCCTATTTTGGGTTCAGGGGTATTCAACATTACATACCTTTTCCAATCATCCTCTCTTTTACAAATAATTTCATTATCTCTACCATAGTTATCTGGTATACAAAAGGCTTGTACTGTTTTTTGAATAGTCCATTCTCCAGCTTCAAACACAGATACATCCGACCAATCTGAGACTCCGGTTTCAGACCCAGCTGAACAATATTTTCTTACTCTCATATAATAAATGCCTTTAAGAATCTTTGCCCTATTCATATCTATATATTCAGGAGAGTAGTAATTAACACCCCTTTGTGAATAAATAATATCTGTAAATTCAGCATCCGTTGCTATTTGATATTCTACTGCAACAAAATTTGAATAATTATCCAGTATATATGACATTACTAACTGACCATCATTCTCTGCGGCGACTTTATTAATAGAGGGTTTTTCACAAGAAGCACACATGCCTATTTTAAAAAAACTTTTATTTTCGGCACTGACATTCCCTGATAATAATTCTATTCTCAAGTCGTAAGTACCAGGAGCCTGAATGATGGGAAGTTTTACCAATTCACCACTCGCAGGCACTGGATTTAACTCTTGCTTTACATCTTGCTGCCCTGGTCCCTGCTTTTTATAGTACGCAAATGCATAATCTACAGATAAGGAAGATGTATAATCGATATTAAATGAAATTTTGCAATCTTCTGCTGCTTCCATTATTTTATGTTTTAATTGTTATTATTATGTTTTCATTTATATTTAAGAGGGTGGTTTGAGTCTAAAGAACCGCATGAACACCCTCTTATAGTATAGTGTAATACATAAAATCTATATCTTGAACTCTTCGTTTATGATCAGATACAGAAGTCTGATTATTACGCCAGATTTACATTCACGTCTTTGAAATCAAATGCATTACTGTTTGCATCAAAAACCATAAATCGGAATTTATAGTCCCCAGCGACTAAATTAGTAACCTTCAGGAATGGTTTTTCAATATCATAGGTAAGTATAGCTACGGATGGGCCACTTACCTGAAACCAGGAATAAAGAAGCATTGATAATTCACCAGCATTTGCGGCTCCTTCCAATATAAAAAATCTATCTTTCACAAGGGCTTTTGTATCGCGTGGTTCAACGATAACAATAGGCTTAATGCTTTCACAGCACTGTACATGTTCTCCTTTTGAGAAGTCGATATTGTTTATTACAACAGATGCAGGCTTGTACCAATTGGTTAACCTCATGGTCTGAGTACATTCTCCGTTACTCACCGTCACCATTATGGTCGGATTTCCTTCCGGATTCAGATTATACAATCTATGAATTGTAATTCCATTGATATCCGGTTTAGGAAGCGGGCTACCATCAGCACTGTAGGTATAGTCTCCAAAATTTGGTCCGGTAACTTCAAGGTATACTTTTGTCTCATTTGAACCACCCGTAGGATAATCAACAGATTTAACAGATATTGCAATATTCGGCTGCTTAATAACCTTGATACTGCAATTGGTTTGTTTTCCGTTCATCGTAAAAGTAATGGTCTGACCATGGAATGCAGGATCCACTAATTGCGGATTGAAGGAACCAGATACAACACCCCCAACAGAAACACTACCAACATACGCCTTTATAGATCCATTCTGAGGGATTACATCAACAAAATCTATAGGTTTGGCTTCAGAGCAAATAACATTTTGCAGCAAACGTAATGAGGTATACCAATCTCTTACAGATATACTTTGAAAACATCCGCCGCCAGTCACTTTCACCCCTATTACCGGAATATTATTTGGATTCAGATTGGTGTATTTGTAACTTATCTTACCATTTATAGGTTGTGGTTGAGTATACTGTCCATTCCCCAGGAAATCCCATTCGTACATATAGTCTGTAAAGTAAGGTCCGGAAACGTCAATGTTTATTATGGTTTCTGTTGAACCATTTGCTGGATAATCAACAGTATAATTAACGTTCACTTTAGGTGGTGGAATAACTTTAATACGGCAACTAGTTGCTTTATCATCCAAAGTAAAGGTAATATATTGCCCATACAAAGCTGAACCCACCTGACCTGGATCGAAGGAATACCCGTTACCCGAGGATACAATAACATACTTAACTTCCTCAGCACCCACATAAGCCCTAATAATACCATTCTCAGGGAACATTGTAAAAGGTATAGAATCGGCTCTAGAGCAAATAACAGTACTTGGCAGACTTAACGAAACCGGCCCATTATACCAATCTCCTATCGCTATGTTTTCAGTACAACCGTGACCGCTCACCTCCACTTTTATCAATGGAATATTTTTAGGATCCAGATTATAGAACTCATAGCGTACATTTCCGTTTTCATCCGGTTGCTTGTTAATGACATGTCCATTATTCAGGAAATCCCAATTATAAGTGTAGTCTGCAAAGTCTGGTCCTGAAACTTTAAAGTTTACCTCCGTTATGATAGACTCACCTTCCGGATAGAAGACATCGCCAACCGCTATACTTATTTCCGGCTGTGAAATAACTTTGATACTGCAGTTCGTAGGTTTCCCATTCACTGTAAAAGTAATTTCCTGACCGTGGAACTCTTCACCTACTGACTTCGGATCAAAGATATACTGTCCATTGCCGGATTGTTTTACTCCACCGCCAACACTCGCTTTTACAACTCCGTTCAAAGGGAATACTGTAAAAGGTATAGGACTGGCTTCAGCACAAATAACAGCAGTAGGCAAACTTAATTTAACAATTGCTTTTGGCGTACAACAGATGTATGGAAGTGAAAAATCTGCGATAACTTTTGGATTTTTTATGGAATCGTAAACCATTATAAAAGTCCCTCTTCTTTCAACGCCCCGTTTGTGTTCTAACCCTGAGTTCTTTTCTATATATTCATTGAAATAAGCTTTTGACAGATCTTTATTGCCTACCAATTCTTCTAAAGACAAAAGCATAATATCAAATCCCAGCTGCTGCTTATCCCTGATTTCTTTTATCTGTTCAAAAGCTATTCGGTGATCCATCCCCTGATGGCCTTCTATATTATAAAACGAATAGTTATCTATATTGAGATTTAAAGGGTTTTCTTTTTCAAACAGCCCTACTGGCACCCACTCCGTATCAAATGTCAAATTATTTCCAGATGAACGGTTGCTGGTCTTATCAAAATTCCATGTTTTTAAAAATTCTTCTGTAGCCTTGTAGTAAAAAGGAACCGCTTTATTGCTTAGAGGATTTAATTTTTGCGACGGGGTAATTTTAACCCGCACTTTATTTTTAATAATATTATCAGGATCAAAATTTCCCGCTTGTTGATTAAAACGATTGATTAAGGTTTTAACTTTTTGGGTCGCTTTTTCATCGTCTAAAGCAGGCGAATTATAAAACTGATGTCTTGAGGAATCCAGCTGGACATCTGTTATTAGTTTCCCAAGCATGATGTGTTTAGGAAAAGAGGCAAAATCGGGAAGACATTTGGTAAATGCTTTAGGAAGTAATTCTATGATTTCAGAATAGGTATCCATCAAATCCTTTATCACATCATAAGTATACTGAAAGCCTGTTTCCTGATTAATAACTCTGTCTAGTGATACTTTGAAAGATTCATAGCTGGCACCTGGAATTCTTAAAATTTTAGCGATTGCTGCGATTTTTTCAAAAATACTCTTCCCATAATCAGCTTTATCTACGGCTTTGATATACATCTTTTTTAAATCAGAGACTTCCATCTTGTTTGTTGAAACAAAACGTTCTAAAATAATACGGTTTTGTTTTACAGGCTCCATGATATCTTCTATAAACAAAGGATGAGGCTGAAGACGATCTTTTCTTTTGGGTGTAACGACACCTGTTATGGGATCGGGCAGAGAAAAACCTTCTTCTCCAAGAATATGAGTAATACCACTTGCTGTAGTAACTAATACCTTAAGGTTTCTGATTTGTTGTATTCCATGATTATCACAGTCAACACCTCTACAAGGTTTAACTTCTTTTTCATAATCCTCCAAATACAGCAGCAGGTATTTGTCTTCTAAATTTGTAAGGTTATTGATAGACTGAAAATCAGTTCTTGCTTCCTGAGCTGTTGCCAATTCCCATAATTCTATCTGCTCGCTTCCTTCATAAAAGGACGGATATTTTACTTTAAAATTATCATATACTTTAAAGTGGGTAAATTTTTTATTTTCCAGATCTACCGTTTTCAGGTCACTCATGTACAGATCTTCACTCGTCTTGCTGGTAGTATTCAGGGTGAGTAAATCTCCGTCGGTGGTAATTGCCGCTCCCTGTGAAAGCTGTATGCTGTTCAGCAGCCTGTTTTTATAAATAAGTGTTGGTTTGAGGCCGCATACAATACCTACTCCCTGCAGCAGCACTCTGGACAAACGGTCCTGATCTTCAAAAAAATCCAGAAACTCATTGAACTGATCCGGATCTTCTATATACTGTCCTTTACTGAATTTTCGATATTGAACTGATATATTACTTAATTGATTCTTCATTGTAATTCATTTTTTATGATTGTATTAAGCTGGTAAATAACTTCTCAGGCAGAAACCCGCCTAAGAAGTTATTGTTATTATTAAGGAATGTTATAACCCAGCTCTTGAAGCGCACCAACAACTTTACTCAAGTAGTTTTCAGGAGTATCTCCATCAGGAATATTATATTTGAATTTTACTTTTCCTGCTGCCACTTCGGATTGAAGGTTGAATTGTGAAGGATAAGAAGCATTAGAACCATTTTCTACTGCTTTCATAAGCTCCTGGAATCTGGCATCTCCATCTACCTGGAACACTATTCCTCGATAATAATTAGGATTATTTGTACCAAAATTGTTTGCAATTCTGGTTTTTAAAGCCTGAATATCATTTGAGAAACCATTTGTTCTAGGAGTAATAGACTGATAGCTGTGATAGATAGAGTCTGCTTCATCCTGGAAGACCATAACAATTACATTACCTACCGCTGCCTGTCCACCTTCCATATTCAGGAAGTCGAATGTTCTTTCTGAACTTCTGGATACCACCTGTACTTTCTCATCGTATGCTACAGAATCATTTCCATATAAAGGCAACAATCTGTTTTTAAGTAAGGTTGCTTTCATCGTTTCCAATGGTCTTAAAGTTGAGTTCATAGAACCTGAAGAATCGAAATAAATAAATATTCTGGTATTTTTGTTAATCACCAGTTTTAACGTAACCGGAGTAATGGTAAATGTTGTGCTACATCCATTCGGATTTTTGACCGTTAAGGTAGGCCTGAAAATATCTTCCTGATTGGCTACTCCTAATGAATAGGTATGAGTAACATTCCCATTGGTATCCGGCACCTGGCTTCCTGATGAATTATCACCAAAATTCCAGTTATAAGAATATCCTGCCTGATGACCGCTCACATTAAATGTAACGGTTGCTTTTGGATCATTAACATCTTCACCATAGACAACTTCTCCGACAGTAACGCTAATAACAGGTTCTGCGTACACCACCATCGTAGATTCTACAGGTTCATCATTAACGGTAAACGTGATTGTCTGCCCAAAATAAGTGGGGCTAACCAAACCTGGATCAAATAATTTCTGACCTCCGGACTGTGTAACGGCAGGAATCTGAGTACCATTTACAAATGCTTTTACCTGAGCGTCTAGCGGAACGAGTGTAAGCGCAACAGGATTATCTCTTTGACATAGCTTGTTCGCAGGCAATACCAAAAATACAGGCTCTTTTTTAGAGCAGCATAAGTAAGGTAATGAAAAATCCGCAAGAACCTGGTTATCAGATTCTGAGTTATAAATCAAAGCAAAGGTTCCACCCGGTTCTACACCCGCCATATGTTCAAGACCTGGTTTTCGCTCTACGAATTCGCTTAAAAGCTCGCTTACAACATCTTTTTTAGGATCTTGTTTTACAACGGTAATTCCTTCAGGTGATCCTTCTTTTGAGAATTCAGCCTGGTTCAGTAATCTTAACTGTTCATCAAGTTTAGAAATGTTCAGTAAAGTATTCTGTGAATTGCCGGTTCTGTTGCTGACATCAGTGGAAATGGATACCAACTGCTTTCTAAGTTCTTCTATAGATACTGTTTTCTCTCTGACTGGCGGCTCGCTGCCAGGTTTTTCACCTTTATCCAAGACCAATGCAATGACATCAAAGGCTAACCCGTATTGTGTTTTAAGATCATTGATGTTTTGTAATGCTGTCTTATAAGGCATTCCGATGTGACCTTCAATTCTGTAGAAGTCATTATTGTCAATGTTATAATTCAGCGGATTCTGAATAAAGTCTTCTCCTGCTAAATTGGCCGTATGATAACTTAGGTTATAAGCTGACCTATCGGTTTTTGTTTTTTCAAAGTTCCATTGAGTCAATAAAGATTTATCTACATTATAGTAATACGGGATTGCTTTATGACCCAATCTTACATTCAGATTGGAAGGTGTGATTTTAATACGTCCGATATAGGATTGAAATCCATTAACTTTCTGCACAAAACGATTGGCAAGCATGATGACTCTTTCATAATTCTCATCATCATGGGTAGTAACCGGTGAATTATAAAAACCGTGACGGAAAGGAGTATATTCTCCTAATTCCTGCTTTGCTCCCACATGTCCTAACAAAAGGTGTTTAGGGAATGAAGCAATATCCGGACAGCATTCAACATTCAGATGCAGGATCAAACCTTTTATTTCATTGTAGGTATCCATCAGATCCTTTAGTAAATCATATCGGTATTGATAATCTTCTAAACCTGGAGAAGTGCCTGACAGTAAAGGGTTCAGTTTGTCAAATAATGTCTGACCTCCCAGATTCATATTGATATTAAAAGTTCCCGCAATAGAAGTAAATCCTTCACTTAATTCTGCAACCGTACTTATGGCTCCTTTAAATTTTGTTTTCAGCTGCGGTGCTGTTTTAACAAGCGTATCCAGAATAACTCTTTTGGCTTCAATATTGGGTAAACTGTCAAAAAGCTTTTCATAAACATCATGCTGTTTATAGATGGTATCTTTTGCATCTCCCCTGGCAATAAGCTCTGAAACAGATGCTGAATCTGCCAGAAGCACTTTAAGATCAGACACTTGCTCTGCACCGTTATTGTCACAATCTGCATCCTTACATGGGGTTTCGTCATTAGAATAACTTTCCAGATACAGAATTACAATTTTATCACTTAATGAACTACGAATATCTACTACCTTTTTAAAATCTCCGGCATTAGCCCCTTCTCTCAATAACTGTTTATACTCTTGTGTTGTAAATAATTCTAAAAGAGGGATTTGCTGTCCTCCGATACGAAAATGCTCATATCCTACGACATCAACATAATTTCTATAGTATCTGTAATTTTTAGCCTGAAAATCTATGACAGCTTCTGATTTTTTGTCTTCTACCTGACGCAGTGTTATTAAGTCTCCATCCGTAGTTACCCCGGCTCCTTGTGTAATGGCAATGGTATCAAAAGGAATCTCAAGATCTCTATCTACGGATCCGGCTGTTTTTTCTGCTAAAGTAGGTAAGATTTCAAGCTCTATGTATTCCGATTGAAAACCACACACTACTCCCACACCACTCAGACGGGTTCTTGATAGCCTGTCCTGATCTTCAAAATAGTCTATAAATTCGTTTAATTGCCCTTCTGTTAACGCCTGATTGTCGTTGAACTTTCTATATTGGGTTGTTACATTGTCTAATTTAGTGTTCATTATTTTTCATTTTTTTTGATAAGTTCGATTGTCCTAATATGATTTTTCCGTCCAGACTGTCGTTATCATTGGCATCGCAGTCTAAAAGCCTTCCTGGTCGATAAATATTGTTTAAATGGCTGAGAGCAGTCAATAAATCTGTAATGCTGTTTCCAAGATTCATAATATTATTCCTCGATTTATCTGAGAGGTATTTTTTAAATGCTACTTCAAATTCAGCCAAATCATTCTGAGCGGTTTGTTTTTCACTCAAACGATCTCCCACCCAGCAAATTTTTGCTAAAATATGAGCAGGAATTTCCTGCCTGATCACGGTTTCCGCATAACGTCTGAAATCCGGATCCTGGAAACGATAAGCAAAGCCGGGAAGAACAACACTCACCCTATAAGAATAAGGGTCAAAAACATCCGCTTCGCAACCTTCTTCACACGAAGACATAAAGGCTTCCGAATATTCTATCGGATCTGTTGTAGGGTTTTCTTCCTGCAGGTCATACATTATTTTGAAAGTACCTCCGATAGACATACAGCCAATACCTCCCATAAGCTTATAATCTTTAGTGGTTGGCTTTAATAATAAATGCTCAACAAGGAAAATTCCCTCTTCTGTAAATTCATATTTGAAATACTTCACCGTATCTTCAATTCCTTTTTTCAATTCTATCAAATCTGAATAAGGATTGGTTTTTTTGTGAACAGCAATGACATTTTTCTGGTCATCCAGAATTTCAAAATAATAATTACCTCCTAATGAAACACGGATTTTTATATTTCCAATTATACAGTAATCCTTTTCACAATTTTTCAGTTTTTCTAATGTAACTTCAGGGTGTTTCTCATCTAATTTGGCTAATGCATTTTCAAGATCTTCCTGATCAATCTGAATGGTTTGATAAATGGCTTCATTCAGATTTTTGATTGCAATATGCTCAGTCGTATAGCTGTTCACAGAGGATAAGATAATATTGCCGCCGGCATCTTTTATTTTCCAGGTATACGTATTTTTACCGGCATTATCTGTTGTTTCAATAATGGATACCGGTGACTGAGATAAGTTTCTCTGGGTATAATCTTTAATCCCCAGCAAACGGGCAATTCTTTTCTGAACACCGGAAATATTGCTGGTATTCCAAAGATCTGAATCTCCGATTAAGGTATAATTATATCCCAACCCTCTGTCTTTACTTAGTGATGAATATTCTTTTAAGAAATTTTCTTTGTTGTATAAGACAATTTCATCGGTAGATTTCCCATACAATGATTTCATTAAGAAGGTATAGTCACTAAATGTTTCCGCAAAACGGGAGATCAGATGGTCCAATACTTCGTTTCGGCGTTCCACACTGTTATCCAGCTCTTCATATAACGAATCTGTAAGTTGATCATCACTTTCGGTATCATAGTCAGAAACCAATTCATCAAAGCCTTTAATATTCTTAAGAGTCTGTGTAAAAAAGGTTCTTTTTAACTTACCATTAATGCTTAATACTTCTTTTACTTTTTCAAGGTGTTTGAAATAACCGGCAAGGATTTGATCAAAAAATAACAAATACCCTTTCATTTGTTTGGCTAGCGCTTCTCTCTCCGGGGATGAATTCCCAATAATTCCAGATTCTCCTACTCCATAGGTATCCGGAAATTCATTCAGAATCGTAGCATAGTCTGCAATATCATATGGAGTTCCCTGAGGCAATACCAACTCTTTATTCTGTCTTGCATCGTCTCTAAGTACTTCTTCTTCCCTTTTAAGAGTTTCTAGGTAATCCTTAACTTTTTTGTTATTGATATTTAACGGAAGAGATCCTTTACTGTAACTGAATGAACTCAGTTCACACAGTTCCGGTTTTCTGCCTTTTTCAATGCAGATCAGCCAATCATTATTTTGTTTGATCACACTATCACAACCTGCAATAGACACGTCATGAATTTCTTTAACACCATCAACTTTCATGATTTCACTGATGATATCAGAAAGACGAACTTCTCTTCTTAACTGGCTGTTTTTAAGCTCTTCCGTATCGATAAAGCCATTATCCAGAAGCGGACCTTCAAAAATCTGATCTGTAGTCAGACCTTTATCCAGCATTTGTTTCAGTGAATAAAAATGAACCTCCGGAGACAGATAATTATTGATTGTTCTGATGACTTTAGCATGCACCAGTTCTTCGTCTGCTTTACTGACAAGTCCGATACGGGCACACACTGCAACTTTCTGAATTTCAACTTCTTTAATTTCTGCCAGATCTTCGCAAAGTCCTCTGTTGGCATGGTAACTGTCTAATATTTTGATATTGACATTAGATCTTTCACATCCGATACCATCCCCATCAATATCTTCGGCATAATCTACATAAAGGTCGTACAATCCTTTTACGTTAAAATGTTCTGTCTTTTCTCCGATCGGTTTAAAGTCTATATCTCCGGTTTTACAATCGACATATAATGTTTCATTTTTAGGAACTAACCAACAGTTACGGATCGGTCTTTTAAGGCTTCCAGTCGTGTTGATGTCTATAAACAACTTTCTGTAATCCAGTTCATTTAAAGGTCTTGAAGGTAAAATTTCTGCAGCCTTTAAAAACTGGGTATGAATGTCTTTATTTACCTCATCAGATGCTAAGATATCTTCCATATTCAGGTTCATCCTCATCCCAAGATCCGTGATGGCATAGCTTAACACTTCCAGCGTGGTGATCCCAGGATCATGAGAGTTATAATCGGTCCAGAGTTTTCCTCCTAACTTTTCTATGTATTCAATCCCTGTTTTGCGTAGAAAATGAAAATCTGTCTGATCTCCGGTTTCTATATTTTTTGATATACTAATATGTTTATTTTCTGACATGATTATGTTTCTTCTTGTTTATTATTAAATACATACCTGTTCTGTAATAGTGACATTGTGCTGCTTGGCAGATACCAGAATTGATTTTGGATCTACTTCAATTAAAGACTGCCTTTGCGGGATATTGTTCACCAGTATTTTAATATCATCAATGTAGTCTACATAATACAGCTGCTCCAGATAGTTAACCAACTGATTCACATTCAGCTCTACATTAAAATCAATATTTTCAGAGTCTGTAAAAGCCCATGGCGATATGTACTTTTTAATATCTTCGTCCAGCTGTTTGGTATAAAATGTTTCATCATACTGCTCAAAGAACTTTACTTTTGTTTCTACTTTTGCTTCTTTATAATTAGGATTGATTACCTGAGCTTTCACGTGCATTGTATTTAATTCATTTACATAATTCTGAATTTTATTCAAAGAGGCTCTGCTTACTCTCGGCTGATAGACATCAAAAGCATTTTTATTTTTAATATTCGGAACTACCATCAGGGTAACGTGTCCAGGATCCATATAGGATTTTTCGGAAGTATGATTTAAACATTTTACTTTAAAAACTTCCGGGAATTCCTGTAATACCAAATGTTCGTAATCCCATTGTGTGATGGCTCTGTGCTTATGTCTTAATCGTTCACTTACACGTCTGTAAAACTCGGTATCTGTTTCTTTGTATTTGCCATCAAACGAGTTATAAGGCTGGCTGACAGATTTTACCTGAGGAACTCTGGAGATCAGTTTAGCAATGGTTTTTGCTTCCAGTCCGTTATTGAGATGAGACAGGTCATTATCCTGATTCTGGAATGTTGCTAAAACCGCCTGAGTATAGATTCCCTGGATTTTACATACGGCATCATAGCTTCTTTGTGATTTGGCTCTGATCCAGACTAATCCGTCGGTAAATCTTGTGTGGCTTTTGTCGACATCTTTAGGCACTTTAAACTTGACAATCCCTGATTCCAGGAACTTTCTGGTCTCGTTCTGCAGCATATAATCCGACAAACTCATCCATGAATTGTTTGAAAGGATATGCCATTCTATAAATTCTTTTTCCAGGAAAGGATCTGCTAAAGGATTTTCACTTCCTTCCAGCATTTGAATTAATAGTGATACTGTAGTCTGAGGCATTGCTTCCAGGCCAATGTACAATTCACCTCCATTTTGGTGTACCGGTACAATGCTGTTGGTTTCTACTTCTTTTTCGTATTGACCGAATACGTCTTCATGATACAGCTGTACTTCTTTATTTTTTGAAACTTCTCCGGCAGATTCTCTTTCCAGGTACGAATACACATTTTCTTTCGCACTGTAATTCAGCTCTATATCTTCAGCAAAAGGAATATACGGCTCGTTGGGAATAAGCTTTTTAAAGGTCGGATTACTTGATAATGCCAATGTATACAGTTTAGGATACACATCCTGTAATGACGACTGATTCAGTGTTACCCTGATGGTCTCGCTTGTTCCAGCCTTATTACTTGCATTATTTACAGAAAACTGAATGTTATAAGCGTCCTTTCCTTTCGTGAATACATCAATATCATTGGCCTTTTCGTACCAGATTTCCTTATCCAGCAAGGCAACATCCGCTTTGAAGTAAGCATCAGAACCTACGATTGAAGAATTTTTTAAGCCCTCAAAATCGGTTAAACTTATATTTTGATTAGGCTGAATAACATATCCGCTGTATAAATCTTTTATAGAATCCGGAGCATTCTTCCAGTTGATCGTAATGTCTGCATTCTGCCATTTTTTGGAAAACATTTCAGGACATTTGATATAGAAATTAGATCCTTTAACAGGTTGTGCGGTGAAAGGATAATAAGGCTTTTCTGAATTTAAGGCCCCATTGTCATTTTCTATCTGAATTGATTTTACTCCTTTTACATCAACCGCTATTTCGATGTTCTTGATTGATTTTTCTGAAAGAGCTTCATATAGATCATAGTATTTTTCTCCTTCGATCATCAATCTTACCACAGGGAAACTGGTTTGAAATGTTTCTGCCAGCACTTCTTTATTGTATTTTACAACAGCCGGGAACTCTTTTTGTAATGTAATAGAAAGTTCTAATCTTTCTTCTTCGTTTTTAATACATGTTAAAACAGCACCTGACAACCATTCTTTCTCTCCGCTGCAAAGCACTTTGATATTATTTTTAATATCTGTTTTTGAAAGATTTTGTAATTTTTGGGTTGAATTTTTATTAAAATCAATCTTAAGGGTGATGGTACGGTCTCCTTCTTTTAAATCAAAAAGTGAGGAGGCAATTGAAAAGCCAAGTTTAGCTTTTGGAAGTTCTTTATAAATGGATTTATTTGAATTGGTCTCATCGGAATTATATCCAAACGGCCACCAATAGTTACCGTCTGCCGGCAATTTATCACCCAAACCGTCTGCGGAGTTGGCTACCGGAGCCATTTTCAGTTCTCTTTTTTCAACATCGTTTAAAAAGCTTTTGATCTCCACTACTTTGGCCTGATTGGCAACAAGTTCATCACCTGTTTTGTAGATTCGTTTTTTGCCATTAGCGTCTTTATTCCCATCCAGCAATGTACCCACTGGAATTCTTTCCTGAATCGCTTTTTTGGCGAGTTCAAAAATCACATAGACTTTGTCTGATTTGGCATCATTTTTCTCAATTTGAAGAATTTCGTTATAATAGAAGTCCAGGTGCCTTTTCGTCAGATTATTAAATGCTTTTTTTGAGAAATCCAATAATTTTAAAAAGCAAACAAATAATGTCAGGTGAGGCGTCAGGCTGCTATCCTGTTCAAACTGGGACATAAGATCTGTAACCTGTTTTTTCATACTTTTATACTCAACGCTTTCTCTACGAGGGATAGCGTCGGCATCATCACCCAGGAAGAAGTTTCCCCACTTTCCTTTTGGTTTTGTATTATCATCTTTGTCAAAATAGTTTACATGTTGAGCAAAATTGTTTGCGAATAATAGCCAGTCAAACAAATCGAAATCGTGTAACTCAAGATTCCCAGGATCTAGTTCTGCTAAAAAGCGCTGCATTTGTGATTTTCCTTCACGATAATGTGAAAATGTATCTGTTTTTTTCATTTGTTTATATTTATCTTTCTATGGTCAGATGCAATACTTATTGTAGTGTTTGGTAGTATTCAAAATGGCTACAGACATCCCGTAATTCATTATATTTCGGTAGCTTCTCCTTTGTAAAAAGGGAAAACCATATTGCTTCTTGTATTAGTATTTCTTACTTCGTAGTCAACTTGTATTAAAACTTCACCCTGAAGTTCTTCCTGAGTATCAATTTCAATACTTAGAATATTGATTCTGGGCTCATGATATAAAATAGCACGCTCAACGATTCCTTTCATTTGAGTAATCAGCGTTAAGTCCAGAGGTTTAAAGAGCATTTCCTGCAAGTCACACCCATAGTTTGGGAACATGACCCGTTCACCAGGGCGTGTTGACAATAAAATCTTAAGGCTGTTATTGATGTCTTCTACATCTGTGGTCATGGCCAGTTTTCCTTCAGTCTCGTTAAACTCAGGCGGAAAACTCCAGCCTGTTCCTAAAAAATCTGTATTTATTTTCATACGTTATTTGTTATATTGAATGTTCACATCCTTCATCTGTAGCATAGAGTTTTTGGTTATTCTAACCGTTTTTATTATTGATGTTTTACATTTTTATTTTTAGTCAGATTCTATGTATACGGGAGCTTATGATGGTCTTAAAAGCTGCCTTCCCTATTATCCGCCTATTAAAACAGTAGCATCACCTGCGGTTATTACCCCTCCATGAGCGGTAGAATCTCCCATTCTTGCGGCAGGTTTTCCGCCTATCAAAACACTTGAGGATCCTGACGCAATGGTGTCCGGTGGCCCTGTACATACTGCTTTATCTCCTTGTCTTGCTGCAGGCATTCCGCCGATAAGTACCGTGGGTTCTCCTGCCGGAATGATAGGACCTCCTACATGGGGAACTGTTCCCGTCACCATAGGGCAGGTATGCATATCTGTAATTCTTGCTGCCGGTTTCATGATTATTAATTAATTTTAACTTGAGATCCTTTTACTACGGTTACTGCTCCTGATTTAAGCTCAGAACCTGAACTTCCTTCTGCTTTGAGCTGAGCGCTCGCTTTTACATTAATGTTCTTTCCCTCCATGTTGATATCACCCTTTGCTTTGATCTTGATGTCTTTCCCGCTTTCCATACTAATACCATCTTTGTTAAGAGTAAGAATATTAGAGTGTTCGTCTTCGATTTTAATAACATCTGCATCTTCATCTACGATTACTTTTTTGCCTTTTGGAGTTTCAAGCGTATATGAGATTTTATCATCATTAAAGATCATTTTCATTTCGCTCCGGGTCACAAATCCTTTTTCATGGTTATCGTCAGAAGCTACAATAGGAGCTGGCTTTGCACTGCTGTTCAGCATTCCAAGTACCACGGCATCATTGGGATCATCATTAATAAATCCGATGATGACTTCATCTCCGATTTCGGGTCTGAAGAATGATCCTCTGTTTCCTCCGGCATCAAGGGTAGCTATTCTTGCCCAAATCCCTTCTTCCTCGTTATTGATGATAGGGATCTGCACTAAAATTCTATCTTCTCCGTCCGGATCTGATTCCAATTGAGATACGACTCCTACATGTAATCCGCTTATAGCAGGAATAATTCCTGAACCCGGCATTTCACTTATATCATAGGTTTCTGAGAACCATGTTGGAGAAAGTCCGAACTGAGCGTCTACCAGCCAATTTCCTTCGGCAATTTCATGGCGGACACCGGTTACGTATATTTTCCCATTGAATCGGTTTCCAACTCCTTGAAGCGTCAATGAAACTCCCGGCTTTACCGATGGAATTCCCTGGAATTTTACTCTTCCTCTTGTTTTGGCTAATTGCTGAAAAGTGGCTTTGGCATCTCCCCATTCCTGCAGTTCCCCCTGAGTAAGATTTCCCCCATGCTTAAGCTGCAGGTCTTCAATTCCGAAAACATCTGCTAAATCCCCTGATGAAAGATTTCCATTGAGGGTAATGGCAGGATCCTGAGCTTCCACTTCAGTGAGTTCCTGATCGGTATAGCTCCATGTTTTGGCTGTAATTTTGTTGAATTGGTCTCTGGCGTCAATTTCTCCGTCAAATTCATGTACAGATGATCCGTAAACTACTGTTTCTATGGCTTCACCACTAAAATCAGGTTTAGCAATTTTGATGGTTCCGTCTTCAACGGAGCAAAGTTTACCGTTGGCCTGTGCTCTGGTGAGCATAAAATCCCAATCAGAAGCCTGGTATTGAACCAATTCTTTATGTGAATTGGAAGTCGTTTCAACATCGGCAGTAAGTCCGTTGTTACCCACCAGTTCTTCAATAACATCACTATCTGTACTTTCGTAGAAATATTTGCTTTTTCTTCCTAAGGTCATTTTTACAGCCTTATCTCTGCATTCTACAATGAGATAAGAAGAACCGTTTCTGATTTTGATATTGTGCTTTACGACAACTCCTTTAAAAATGGTTTCTTCTTCAGAATGGTATCCAGCGGTAATCTCAATTTCTTTTCCGGGAATTAACAGATCTTCATTACTGAGCTTGAAATCCTGGTCCGGTACACTTCCGTCTAAAATAACAATGCGGGCATAAGGAATTCTGTTGAATTCTTTTTCCACAATAATGTTTTTCACTCCGTACTTCCCCGGCAGTTCTGTGCCTCCAGACATGACCTTATAGGTAACTAAATCTGGATTTTTTGCTGTTTGTATGTATCCGCTATTATTCATATTATGAAACTTTTTCTAACGGTGGAAAGAATAATTCCTGCCCTGGTTTTAGCTGTCTGAAATTGACAAGATTATTTACTTTAGCTACTTCCAGATAGTATTTGGAATCTCCGTAAATTCTTTCGGTCATTAAGGGCAATGTATCCCCAGCCTGTACTATTCTTTTATGGGTAAGATCCGGAGAAGAAGTTTTTACAGTTCTTGCTGCAAGTTCCTTACTCACTGCTCCTGCAAATGTTGCTTTTCCTACAGCTCTCAGAGGAGTTCCATCATTATTAAATAATTTGTAATCTATTGTAAATTCAGTCAAAACCCCTTTAAATTCAAATTCTCCCCAAATAATTATAACATTATACGGTTTATGAATCGAGCCATTATAATTTCCGGTAGCTACATAAAATTCAGCTAATTGATCTTCTACTGCTTTTTTACTGAAAGGATTTCTTTTTCCCAAGCCTTCCTTTATTTTATTGATAAGCTTATTACCGGAATTGGCTTCTGTTACGCCTGTACCGTCAAATAAAAATTCCAGTTGTAAGGATTGAGGAGCTGCATTGATGTATTTTGGGTCTGTAGCACTGGCTCCAGGTTCCTGTGTCGTATTATATTCATTTTTACGTGTAAAAGAGAAACCTGTCGGATTAATAAGAGCCACAAAAGCAGTACTACTAATCATTCTCCCATATGTAGAATCTTCGTACGTTCCTATCTTTATTTTTTTTATTTCGCCTCTCATTATCTTTCTTTTTTACGGTGTTCTATCTTTGCTGCCTGTTCTACACTTTCGCTGATGGCGCGCATGAGCTGTGCTTCATCTACCGATGTGGCAGTTGTAACTACTGCTGCTTTTTCGTCCACATTTATTTTAATGTGAAGCTCTTTTATTTCTATTGGCATTTCGTTTGTTTTTTAATGATCATTAATATTCAAAACACTAATAACCAATGATTTAACATGTTTATTTAAAAAAATCCAAGCACATGAAGGGTGTGTTCAGTCTCTGTTATAGACCAATCTGTTGTTTTTTATGAAAAAAGATTTAGGTAAAATTTATCTTTAAACTAACACACGTTCAGGTGCTTAGATTTGATTTAGAAATTACAAGCCTAAGCTTGCTAACGATGAGGGTATTGTGAAATATCTATATTTCAGTTCTATGGTTTCAATAGCAAGTTTGCTTTCTTCTGCGTTGAATTCGGATACTTCCCATCTTACGGGGTATGCTCCTACTACATTCCAAACCATTAGGGGTGCTGTAGACTGAATCCCGCCTGAAAGAGAAATGATCAGGTCTCTGGGTTCAAACTGGAAGTTTTCCATCGCATTTCTACACCAGCTTATCAATCCGGAACTTACGATTAACCCACGTTTAAGAACTAAATTAGGATATTTGGGTCTCAAAGGAAGTTGGTGTGTAAATCTGTTTTCGCCTCCTTCGGCATATTCTTCAGTTCCAATTTCTGTTGATAAACCAGATATAGATTGAAATCTGGAGTCAATACCCTCTGTTGTTGAAATCCCATTAACAATAAAAGAGAAACTGGTTGGAGGATATAAAACTGCCATGATTAGTTATTTTCAATAGTTAATCCTTCGTGTGCAATTTCCAGGGTTTCAATAGCCACCTCGTTACCTTCAGCTTTCAAATCTGTTGATTGTAATTTAAGTGGGAATGCATTTTTCACTTTCCATGTTACTGCAGGAGCTCCTGTTTCATCTAAAAGGGAGATCGTGATAGATCTGCGTTCTACTGTACTTAGCTGAATGCTTTGGAACCAGTCGAAATATTCGTTATCAGTTTTAAAAGTTCCTCTTTTTAAGGTGATGTTACTGAAACTTTTCATTCCAGGCATTTTAATCTTACTAAAGTCAGGACTTGCGCCATGTCTGTATTCAATTAGAGCTGCTTCAACATTTAAACCGCTGACTTCCTGAAATCCTACTTTTGTTCCGCCCCAATCTACTTCAAAGGCAAACTTTACTAATGGATATGTACTCATAATATTTTTATATTTAATTGTTATTTAATTGTATTTTATGCTTCCTGTAATTTATGTGAAAAACGTAACACGATAAATTCAGCCGGGCGTACTGCAGCCATACCGATCTCGATGTTCATTCTTCCTTCTAAAATATCCTGAGCTGACATTGTTTTGTGCAGACCAACGCTTACGTAATACGCTTCTTCCGGCTTGCTTCCTGCCAATGCTCCATCTCTCCATTGCTGGTCAAGGAAATTCTCAATCATAGCCTGTACACGAACCCATGTATTGGCAGTATTCGGTTCAAAAACGAAACGCTCTGTAGCTTTCTTCACAGATTCTTCCACCATGTTGAAAAATCTACGTACAGGTACATATTTCCATTCGTTACTGTTTCCGTCTAATGTTCTTGCTCCCCAAACCAGCGTTCCTTTTCCTGTAAAAGTTCTGATTGCGTTGATTGATTTTCCTGCTACTGCGTCTACGTTAAGACCGTCTTGCGTTTCATTAGAAATTTTTACAACAGGTGCCAGTACATTGCTGATTGCCACGTTGGCTGGTGCTTTCCATACTCCGGAAGTACTGTCTATTTTAGCATAAATTCCGGCAATTGATGAAGATGGAGCCAGTACTACTCTTTTAGATTCAATTTCTTTTTTAGCCTGGTTATATAGCGCTGAACTTCTTGATTTCAACCATGCTAACGTATTTCCATTTTGAGGCATTACAACATCCACAAGAACTCCAGCATCGTTTACTTCTTTGTAGCTCTCGATTTTAACATCTTTATCATCAAAGCCATAGCTTAAAACAGTCTCCAGTTTTGGATAATAGGCAGCTCCATATTTTAAACCTGCAGCATCTACTCCGGCTCTGAAAGCAGCAGCATCTGCAAAAACATCCATAATAACGAACCTGTCTTTCAAATCTTCTGCCTGATCCAGAGCTTTATTGTATAGCTTGTAAGCATCTGCTCCCAAAACTTCAGCATCCGGGAAAACAATAAGTGTAGGTTCGTCTTCTTTTTCTAATGATTTTAATCCGAACCATAGACCGCCGGCAACTGTTTCTGTTCCTAATGCAGGAGTTTTTTCATAGTCCGCTACTGAAACAATATAGCATGGTCCGCCACCGTTAGCAAAATACATTTGCATAGCATAATGCATTTTATAAGGACTTAGCTTGGCGTTGTCTATTTTTGCCGTTACAACAGTATCTTCAATCGTAACCGAGAACGCTGTTTTTTCATCTTTTGCTCCTCCGAAAATTGTTTCGTATTCCAACATAGAAGAGATTCTTGTCGGCTCATTTCTTGGTCCTTTATCTGTATGTCCGATAAAAGCAGGGATCGCCGTTTCTACTTGTGCTACAGATGGTGGGAATTTCGCAATTTCTTCTACGTAAACTCCAGGTGTTTTGTAATTCATTTGTTAAAAATTTAAAGTTAATATTAGTTATTTTCAATAGTTAATCCTTCGTGTGCAATTTCCAGGGTTTCAATAGCCACCTCGTTACCTTCAGCTTTCAGATCTGTTGATTGTAATTTAAGAGGGAATGCATTTTTCACTTTCCACGTTACTGCAGGAGCTCCTGTTTCATCTAAAAGGGAGATCGTGATAGATCTGCGTTCTACTGTACTTAGCTGAATGCTTTGGAACCAGTCGAAATATTCGTTATCAGTTTTAAAAGTTCCTCTTTTTAAGGTGATGTTACTGAAACTTTTCATTCCAGGCATTTTAATCTTACTGAAATCAGGACTTGCGCCATGTCTGTATTCAATTAAAGCTGCTTCAACATTTAAACCGCTGACTTCCTGAAATCCTACTTTTGTTCCTCCCCAATCTACTTCAAAGGCAAACTTTACTAATGGATATGTACTCATAATTTATTTTTAATTTTAATTGTTATTTAATTGATTTTATGCTTCCTGTAATTTGTGTGAAAAATTGAGTACGATAAATTCAGCAGGACGAACTGCAGCCATACCGATCTCGATGTTCAATCTTCCTTCTAAAATATCCTGAGCCGACATTGTTTTGTGCAGACCAACGCTTACGTAATATGCTTCTTCCGGCTTGCTTCCTGCTAATGCTCCATCTCTCCATTGCTGATCAAGGAAATTCTCGATCATAGTCTGTACACGAGTCCATGTATTAGCAGTATTCGGTTCAAATACGAAACGTTCTGTAGCTTTCTTCACAGATTCTTCTACCATATTGAAGAATCTACGTACAGGTACATATTTCCATTCGTTATTGTTTCCGTCCAATGTTCTGGCTCCCCAGACTAATGTTCCTTTTCCAGCAAAAGTTCTGATCGCGTTGATTGATTTTCCTGATGCAGCATCTACATTAAGCAGATCCTGCTCTTTGGTAGAAATTTTTACGGCAGGAACATCTACTAAACTAAGCCCTACATTAGCAGGCGCTTTCCATACTCCGGAAGTACTGTCTACTTTGGCATAAACTCCGGCAATTGCAGAGGATGGTGCCAGCACTACTGATGCAGACTCGATTGCTTGTTTAGCCTGATTATACATTTCAGAATTAGCACTCTTCAATGCGGCTAAAGTTGTAATCCCAGATGCACCGGTAACTAAAACATCGGCATCTTTGAAATCATAGCTTAAAACAGTCTTCAATCTTGGATAATAAGCCGCACCATATTTCAAACCTTTAGAAGTTACTTTATCTCTAAAAGCAGCAACGTCTTGAAGAATATCCATAATGACGAACCTGTCTTTTAATAATTCTGCCTGATCTAAAGCTTTATTGTACAAAGCATAGATTTTCCCAATAGCAACAGGATCACCTGCTCTGGAAGTAACAAGACTGCTGGCAGCAAGAGCATCAGTCTCCATCGTAGAAGCCGTAGTAAAATCTGTTTCAAGAGCAGTAACAACAGCCTGAGCAGCAGCCTTAACAGTAGCCACAGTAGCATTAGCAACCGCAGCAGCAGCCTTAACCGCAACTACAACAGCCTGACCACCCTTAGCACCAGCAATCTGTAAATCGTTAGGATTAGCAACATTAAACTCAGCTGCCTTAGCAACGGCAGCAGCAACAGCAGCATCTACATTAGCCCCTGCAACAGCGTCTGCAACAACGCCTGCAATACTTTTAGCGGCAGAAGCAACATTCTTAGCATATACTGCAGACGTAACAACAGCAGAAGCAGCAGCAATATCAGCAGCAGAAGGAGCTAAACTTTGAAGATCCGGAAAAACGATTAGAGTAGGTTCGTCTTCTTTTTTTAATAATTCAAGACCGGATAAAAAAGCTTCCGCCGGTGTAGGAGCACCTACAGCCTCCTGGCTTTTATAATCTCCTGCAGAAACAATATAACAAGGGCCACCACCATTGGCAAAATACATCTGCATGGCATAATACATTTTAAAGTCGCTTACCTTGGTTGGAATTGCTGTCGCAACACCATCTTTGAAAGCCACAGCGAAGATTTCCGGATTTGCTTTTCCAAAAATTTCTTCATACTCCAACATCGAAGCAATTCTCGTTGGTTTATTTTTCGGTCCATCCGCTGTATACCCAATAAAAGCAGGGATAGCCGTTTCAACTTGCGCTACGGAAGGGGGAAATTTTCCTTGTTCCTCCACGTAAACTCCAGGGGTTTTGTAATTCATTTTAAAAAATTTTACGTTAATATTAATTATTCTTCGAAGTAAAACTTCGGATATTTATTCGTGATTGATTTTCTCTTTTTAGAACTGTTGCAATTTGTGCGAAAAATTGAGTACAATAAACTCTGCCGGGCGCACTAATGCTATTTTAAGGTCTACATTCATTATAGTAGTTCCTTCTACTCCTTTAACGGTTACTTCATAAGCCTCTTTCGGAGTACTTCCCGCTAATGCACCCTCCATCCATTGCTGGTGAAGAAAATTTTCCAACATTGTTTTTGCCCGTAACCATGTGTGAGGGATATTAGGCTCATTCATAAACTTGTTGAGTGCATCATTGATCGATTGTCTGATCATATTATAATAACGGCGTACATGTACATACTTCCATTCGTTATCTTTCCCCTCATTATTTTTATCTTTCCCTTCAAGGGTTCTGGCTCCCCAGATTAAGGTACCTTTTCCTGTAAAAGTTCTGATTGCATTGATTGATTTCCCTAAAACATCCATATGTAATGCAGCCTGTTCATGATCGGAAATTTTTTCTGTCGGAGTAATGACATGGTTAATATTGATATTGGCCGGAGCTTTCCATACTCCTCTTGTGCTGTCTATTCTGCCATATGCTCCTGCTATTGCTGATGATGGCGGTAAAACAACTTTTAATGACTGCATTTCTTTTTTCACCTGATTATACAGTGCCGAATTGGATGATTCCAGATTTTTAAGTGTAATCCCGTTAGCATCTCCTTTTTCGTCTTTTACTTCAAGAATTGCAGTTTTTAATGCATCAAACTCTTCACTGAAAGCCGGTGCATTTTCGTCTAAACCATCGGGAATCATAAAATCATCTATTATTCCGTCATATATCGCTTCCAACACAACTTTTGCCTCATCAATTACTTCTGTTAAAGTACTTTTTTGATCGCCTGCATCAGCTATTTCATTCACTTCTTCTGCTATTGCAATAGCCTGATCTAATAAGTCGGCAAGAACGTAAGCATCCGCAGAACCGGTTGAGATTTCGGCATTCGCTAAACTTTTTAATTCATCTAAAGCAGCGATCTCACCCGCATAAAAAAGAGCACTTCCTTGTCCTGCTTTTTGTAAACCGGTATGTACTATGGGTGTCTTAGTCTCATCAAAAGTATAATTCAAAATAGTTTTTAAGTGAGGAAAGTAGGCTGCCGCATGATTAGCCGGGTTTACTTTATTTCTAAAAGATTCAATCGTGGTAAGATTGTTTGATTGGATAACAGAATTTCCGTAATAGGTATCCAGTATAACAAATCTGTTTTTCTTCTCATCTTTAGCTTTATCAATAGCCTGATTATAAATGCTATAAAATTCGGATTCATTGGTGAGTGAAATAGCATCAGGGAAAATAATAAGAATCGGTTCTTTAATGTTTTTATGATCGATTTTAGCCAGTCCTGCTTCCAATGAGGATAATTGTACTTCTGCTGATGTATAATCCCCTACAGAAATGATATAACAAGGTCCGCCGCCATTGGCAAAATACATTTGCAGCGAATAATGCATTAAAAATTGTACCTGAGGGGCTACAATAGTTACTCCTTTGCCTTCTACATCCTGTAGCTGAATATTTTCTTCTTTTGCTTTTCCAAAATATTGCTCATATTCTAAAAGAGAACTGATAATGAAAGGCTCATTATACCCAACAGGGAGTAGTTCGGTATACCCAATAAATACTGGCATAGCTGTTTCTATGTAGGCAACCGAGTATGGAAGTCTTGTAATTTCTTCAACAGAAACACCTGGTGTTGCTGGATTTAACATGTTTAAAAGTTTAAAGGGTTATTAGTTTTTAGTTTAGTTTTTAGTTTTTAGTTTTTAGTTTTTATGATTAATCAACTTTAATACTTTGTATATGAATGTCATTAATTAATTTAACAGGAACTACCTCCTTCGCTGAAATCTTGATCACACTGATTTTATATAAAGCAGAAGGCATTATTTTTCCGCCTAATAAACCCCAGACGTAACTTAGCTGTTCAAAGGGAATGGAATGCAGTTCTATTCTGAAACTGAAATTGTTTTGAGGCTCAAGGTCAACATACTCCAATACATTCTTGGCCTGAAATACTTCGATAACTTTTGAAATACTTAGTAAAGATTTGCTGTATGTACTTCTGTTGGCAGCGATCATTACATATAGATTTAAGTAAGCAGGAGTACTTTCTTTATCATATCGTACCGGATTGTTTTCTACCACAACCGGTTGATACCTTGATCTGTTTTTCAATGTTGATTCTTCCTCAATATTGAGCAGACTAATTACTACTTTGTTACTAAGGCCTTCCGTGTTGTCATCATGTTTGGCGATGTCATCAACAACAGCAATTTCAATTTCGTTAGGAACGTTAGGATCCCATAAACCATCCGGAGCATTTAGCTGATTTTTTAAAACTGTTAATACTTTATTAATCATAATTTCTGTTCTTAATTATTATGGTGCAAACATACAATCACGCCCCCTCAAAAGACAAATATTTTGGGCGCTCAATACAGTCTTTGCAGTAAATCTGATTTTAATTCTCATAGAAGAAAACTAAAAACAGCACCATTAATATACTGAGGATAAATACGTTAAAAACGATAGTGAAAAATCAAATTTTAATCCGAAGATTTTCTTGCTCTCATGAGGGTCAAATTTCAGTCTGTTAACTGAGTCTTATTCTGCTTAAAAAAAACATTGTATTTCAACAGATGATCATCCCTAAATCAAATAGCTGTTTTTATGAGTTCAGCATTTTTTGGATGGTAAATAATCGAATAGGTTGATTGAGTGTCTCAAAGTATAAGTTCTCCAAAAAAACATATGCTTTCCTGATGAGAAAGATCAGCTTTTTTGCATCCGGCTGTTTACAGAAAATATGAATCTGCATCATTAGGAAATGATTTTGTCTTTTACTGCAAAGACAGAATAGAGCGGCCTTATCATTCGAAAAATAGGAGCTCTTCTTTCTAATTTTGACCCAATAATTTTAAAAACATTAATCATATGAACATTAAAAATCTTTTCAGTAAGCGCAATGAAATCATTGGCGGCCATTTTAATGAGCTACGGTCAAAATTGGGTGTGGCAGACCAAAATGAAGAAGCTATTTTCTCTTTAAGGGAAGAAATTTGTAATGCATGTCCTTTAAAAAACGGCAACAATTGTAACGCAATGAAATGGCTCAATCCAGAGACCCTGGAAGTGATAGATGGTCCAAAAGACGGATTTGTCAGAGGCTGTGGATGCAGACTGAGTGCCAAGCAGAGATCTAAACTCAGCCTTTGTCCTGCAAGTTTCTGGGGTGGAGAGTTCGACAAAAAGTAACGGTCTGACGATTCCCAATATTGTATCATTTAAACCTCTTTAATGTGAAGCAAAATCATATCATTCAGAAAGTTTTTCTTGAAATTACCGTCAACAACAAAGAAAAGGCATTGCGTATAAAAGATGATATCAACAGCTTTTTATCTATTGATGTTTTTCCGGAAATAGAAAAGCATATCAGGGCTTTAGAATATAAGTTGGCTGGTCATACGTTGCAGATTCCCCGTTTAGAATTAAATGTGGATGTAAAAAGCAGCGCATTAAATATGGAGTTAAAAGATCAGATAGCTGAACTCTTTAAAGATGAACTGTCAGAAATTACTAAACCTATTGAAACTTCTCATCAGGAAACAGAAAGTGATACTAAAGCCTACCTGGTAGACAATCAGGAAAAGATGCTCAAAGCATTGATCTATTTTTTAGAAAAAGGAGCTATGCCCTGGTGGAATTCTGAGAGCAATACTATGGCTATATTGGAACCAAAGGTTTTTAACCTTCTAATTTCGGCCAATAATTTTCAAAAGAACATAGTATCTGTTTTGTCAAAAGAAAATGTCCGAAACCGGCTTATCAATCAGCTTTCCAATGAACAAATTGCTCAATTATGCCTGGCAATTTTGAAAAATAAGGAGTTGATGGTCAATCTGGAAACAGATACAATACACCATCTATCGAAACTGAATCATACGGATAGAATTGCCATCTGGCGTTTGATCTTCAATGTAATATCAGAGTATTTGACTACATCCAATCCTCATCTCCGGGAGTATCTTTTACGGGAAATTTCAACAATAGAACAGATGGGCTTATCACAAACAAAAAGCAATCATCAGAACAGGAAAACAGTAGTTAAGATATTCCCTTTTATTACAGAAAATGAAATTTCTGAAAGCCTCAAAACGAATGCTGCAGATCAACCTGAAAATGTAACAACTTCAATAGAAACCATTCAGGAAAAAAATGCTACAATTCAGGAAGAGGTAAATCAGAACGAGGGACAATACATTCAAAATGCAGGGCTTATTTTGATCCATCCATTCATCAAAACCTTGTTTGAACACTGTGAGCTCCTTGATCCAAAAACCCAGCAGCTTACTGATCCGGAATTGTGCGCTCATCTCTTACATTATATCGCCACCGGAAAAATAAATGCTCCTGAATACGACATGATTTTTGAAAAATTCCTGTGTAATATCCCAATGCATCAAACAATTAACAGGCATATTAAACTTTCACGTAAGCATAAAAAACAGGCTAAAAATGTAATAGAGAGTGTACAGCACAACTGGGCTCCCATGAAAAAATCATCTGCTGCCTTATTGCAAAACGAGTTTTTCCAGCGACCAGGGAAATTAGTCATCACCGACTCTGATTACACCCTTACCGTAGAACGAAAAACACAGGATATTCTCCTTGAAAAACTTTCGTGGGGAATTGGTCTCGTAAAACTCCCCTGGCAGAAAAAATTCATATTCGTAAACTGGTAATAACAGGTTACATTTTCTAAATACTCTGAAGCTTTCCCAATCTCTGAAGTTGCTGATTTTACATCAGCAATACCCTCACTGCAACCCTATTAATTCAAAATAAGATTATGAAATCTCCTATTAACCATGAACACTCATCATTAATAAAAACACCTATTAATGAAAAAACAGAAATAATCAATCCCTTACTCCATTCCAATACTGTAAATCATAACTCTTTAAATGAAGAAATGAAATGGCTGCAATCACTTATTGAAAAGCGATGCAAAGAGTTGTTTCTGGAAGAGGATATAGAATTGAATGGGTATTATGAAATACCTGAACCTCCAAAATCAGATGACCAATCTCCTTATTCCATTACCATAAACACCCACCAGCTTACTGTTCTGGACAGAATCATTTTAGCTCTGGGCATTGCTTCGGCGCATTATCCGTCTATCCTCAAAACCTTTGTCCAGATAGAAGAAAGCAGCAATGCATTTGCTATTGAAGCAGGTGGTGAATATGATAAAATCAGCCGCAGCTTTAAACCGACTTTTCAAACTGCACTTTTTTTGCTGGCAGGTAAAGATTTATCACTGTGGTCAAAGTATGGTGCCCAGCTCATCAATGGCAGTGTATTGTTGAAAAATGATCTTATTTACAACCGTTCTTCAACAGAATTTATTCATGGAAAAATTGAACTGGATACCGCTTATCTCAATTATTTTTTATCAGGGCAGAAACCACAGCTGGATCATGGTTCTTACTTTCCGGGCAGGCTTTACAAATCTGATCTCACCATGGAAGATATTATTCTGGAAGATAATGTGCGAGATCAGATAAAACCTATTGGACATTATATAAAAGCATTGGAAAACGGCTTTTTCAAAACCGATGAGCATAGCTTTAAACCAGGCTTCATTGCTTTATTCTACGGTGCACCGGGAACAGGGAAAACGATGCTTGCCGGAATTCTTGCTAATTCGTATGGTATTGATATGTACCATGTAGATCTTTCACAGGTAGTGAGCAAATACATTGGTGAAACTGAGAAAAATCTTGAAGTGTTATTCAACAGGCTGCAGGGAAAAAACTGTATGCTGTTTTTTGATGAAGCTGACGCTTTGTTTGGGAAACGTTCTGATGTAAAAGATGCCCATGACCGCTACGCCAACCAGGAGGTCTCCTATTTATTGCAGCGAATAGAAAAATTTGACGGATTAACAATTCTGGCTTCCAATTTTGAAAATAATATGGATGATGCTTTCAAGCGCCGTATTGATGTATCTGTCAATGTAATACGCCCTACAGAAACAACCAGAAAAGCTCTTTGGGAGCATTATTTGCCTAAAAACATAGCTTTTGAAAGTAATGATCTTTTACAACATTTAACCAAAGAGTATACCTATACCGGTGCTAATATCAGAAACATTATGAAAAATGTAGCAATGGCATTACATGACCGTAATGAAACCCGTATTACCTATTCATTAATAAGCACTTATTTAATGATAGAAAACGAAAAGGCTTTCGGAAAAAACCAATCCCGCCTCAGCCCATTTGTACAAAAAACAGAATAACACCCTTAGCACGGCATAATAAAAACTCATCTAATAACCAATACCATGAGCAGACACAAAAAAACATTTGCCCCCAGGGCCGGCAGGTCCGATAAGCAAAATACCCATAGTAAAGAGGATAAAGATAAGCATGAGCAAATCACCGATCAGGACAGCAAAATATCCCTTGCAAAAACAGAATCTACCCAAATAACACACGACCCTTTTAAAAACAGAGCATTTAGAAAAGTAGAAAAAAATATATCTGTTATTCAATTATTTGACAAAGGGCAGCATGTTTCAACACTTCATAACGCCCTTAATACATTAGGACATAAAACCTCTGAAAATAAGAATCTTTTCTGGAATGAAACAAAGACCGGGATCATCAATTTTCAACGTAAGAATAATATTAATACTTCCGGCACTCTTAATAGGGAAACCTTGCTGAAAATGAATGAAGCATTGAATTTCTTAAACAGTCGGAAAGAAGTTGGGCTTCCTGTTTCTGAACGTGCGAAAATGCTGTACGAAGCTTTTGAACACAGAACACTAGGGATTTTTGGAGGAACTGATGAAGATAAAGTCTTCAGGGCTTTAGAAAAACTTTCCTATGAAGAAAGATACGAGCTTATTCAATATTATGATGCAACATACAGACCTAAAAGAAAAGTAGGGTTAGTACAGGACTTATATGAAGAATTAGGCAACAAAGACTTATTTAAAGCGATACGGCTATTATATGCAAACTATGAAGAGCCACAACCAGCACTGAAGCCAGAGCCACCACACCCCGAAGGTGAGCTGTTGCAGGAAGTTGTTGTCACAGGTAAAGGATCATGGATTAAGCCAAAGACAAAGTATGCCATAGAAGGACAACCTATAGAGTTTGATTGTATCTATCAATATGAAACACCTGTTATTAGCGCCAAAGGAAGCAACCCTAAAATGCCGGAAGTTGTCCGGAAAGTATTGATCCAGAATGACGGCAGAGTATACAACTTTTTTGAATACCCTTTTAGAAAGGATACTAAAACATTCGGACAGGATGGAACTGCAATCAGTCAATTTTCTATTAACACCCATAAATCAGGGAACTATACATTTATATTCATCATAGAAAATACCATAACAAAGGAATTCAGGGCTTTAACCAAAGAATATCAGGTTAAGACCCTTGAAGAGGCGGCAGCTGGTGATTTAAAAAAGAATAAAATCCAAAATTATTCAGATTTCAGACAGCAGGTAGCCTTTATTGAGTTCAATCTTTCAAAAGGAGCAGCTGAAGAGCAAAAAAGCAATCCAAATTTCTTTATTAAATCCGAATCTAAAAACCCTGAAGAAGTTGGAAATGTTTATCCTAACCATATTCCACATTTGTATTACTCAATTAAAGGGCAACCTATTCCTAAAGATCATCATTATTTCTGGTTTGCAGAAATCAATACTCCAAAAGAAATGGGACTAGAATATGCTAAAAATGCCAATGTCTTCGGTTATAAAAGAGGAGAATACTTTGGGCGGGATGGCTGGAATATGAATTCGGCGCAGGCAACAGCTACTTTTGTGGGCTCACTTACAGGAGTCTTTATAATCCATTGTCTGGTATTAGACAAAAATAATAATCCAACAGGCCAGGAAGCATCTTACCGACAGGTTATCTTACCAAAAGATGATTATCAGGCTCTAAAAAACGTACAGGAATATAAGAAAAATATTGATAAAAGCTTTAATACGATTGCTCCCAAAACAGCATTAGCCATTAATGCCGTAGCCATCAACGAGGAAACAACAGAAACCTTGTCACTCAATGTATTTATAGGAAAAAGCAAAAAAAATCCAGCCAATTATGTACTCACAGATCTTACTCCGGGCGTACAACATCAGCGCACTTATGAAGGAAATAATTTAAAAGATTTATTTGAAGAATTTGACAGTAAAAACACCTATCCGGATGGTATTCTGGCTTATGAAATTCCGTCTAATACATTCGGTTATCCTACCCTAAAAGGTAATTTCAGTACTAATGGAGCATCGCTTTGGGAATCACTTTCCACCGGAGCCGGGTGGGCTTCTTTAGGTTTCGCAGTTGCAGGACTGGTAGCCACATTTACACCGGCAGCACCTATTGCTCCTTACTTATTTATAGCTGCAGGGGCCACAGGTGTCACTTCCGGAGCCTCCAGCATTATTGATAAAGTACAGAAAGGAACATTGACCAACGAAACCCTTACTTTGGATGTCATTATGATAGCTTCCAGCTTTTTAGGGATGGCAGGCTCATTATCCAGCATCGCTAAGGCATCCTCTATTATAAAAATATCATCAACAGGGATGCAGTATATCATTTTAACTGATTTTGCCCTTAATGGTACTGCTGCTGTGATGATTACAGCTGATGGTTTAGAAAGTATACAGGATATCCATGATAATAAAAACTTAACAACAGCAGAAAAAATAGATGCTATCGTTAAAATTTTAGGACAATTGACATTAACTGCAGGATTGGTGGTGCTAAGCAGTAAAAACTTAAAAGGAGCAGAATTAGAGAAACTGCCAAAGGTAAAAAGACAAACATCGAAGCAAACCTCAAAAAAACCTTACAACCCGGAGCAGCATAGCGAATTTATTGATACGCCAGAAAATTTAATGGGCGGAAAACTACCTAAAAACACGGTCAGCAATAAACCAGCAGTACACGCTCTGGAGAATACTTATAAACAACCCGATTTTAATAAGTTCCTAAAATCCGTTGAAACTGGTTTTCCATCTGATGAAATAGCAAAACAGGCTTATGATTTATTTAAAAATAAAAACTGGAAACAATTAGAACAATTGTTTACGGATAAAAATCTCAATGGAAACTGGCCTCCAAACCGTGGAGCAACAAGCACCCTGGAGGTTACCTTAAAAGAAGGAAGCATTTTTGACAGATATGGCGGATGGATCGATGAAAACGGAGTTTTCCAGGACAGAGGAACCTTTGCAGGAAAAGATGGCACTCCTTATACAGACAGAGCTTTACCTAAAGGAACAGATAGTAAAACTTATACAAGGTATAAAGTATTGAAAGATATCACTCAAGTCAGTGAAGGAGAAATCATCCCTTGGTTTGGAGAAAAAGGTGGAGGTATTCAGTATGAACTGCCGGCATCTATCAATGATTTAATAAAAGAAGGATATATAAAACCTATCGGTAAAACATCAAAAAATACTAATTTAGCTAAAGCAAGATCCATTAAAGGGAAAAAAATTCGAAATAATAAAAATGAGGAAGAAAATTTAGTAAAAGACGATAAAACTACCATTGTAAGCAAAGCTGCAGCAGATGAAATAGATGCCATTATTGACTTAAGAAAGAAACAAGCTATTGAGTTTTATCTTAAACATAATCCTGATATGAAAATGAGAGATATTGAATCTCATATTGCAGGGATTGATTTTAGCAGCCCAATCGAAATCGTTAAACTGTCAAAAGGAACAGAATTAATACAATACACAAAGGTAAATACGGAAGGAACGGTATTAAGAGGAGACTATTATACTGATAATCCGCTCAATACACCGAATGAGCTTGGAGTTTCAGATAAATATAATGTCAGAGATCCTAATAATGGCTGGAAACAAACGCAAGAGCTAAGAAATGTTAATAAAGAAATAACTAAATTACCAAAAGATGCAGAAGGCTTAAGGAGTACTTCAGCTAAAATTGATGACACATGGTCAAGAATTGACTCAGAAGGTAACCCTATCTCAGTTCATACAGAAGGTGGTGGAAGCCAGCTATATATACCAAAAACTCAATTTAATTAAACAAAATAGATAAATGTATACAGATTTAGAAGACAAGTTAACGAAAAATTATTATCGTGAAATAGTTGGAAAAGCCTTATTGCAGGCAAAAGAAGAATACGAAAGATCTCCTGATAATCCCATGAATGTTTCTTTTTATAATCAATTACTGGATATAAAAAAAACTGTCATTGACAATAATGAAGTTTATACAAAAGACGAAGCTTATCAAAAATATCCAATGGCAGTAATGATAGCAAGAAATTTTGTTGCAGAAGAAGCCAGTACAGATTATGCCAATATGCTGAAGGATATCGTCTGGGGAATATCACTATATCCGACTATGATTGAAGGGTAAAAAATTGATATAAAAAACTCAAAACATGTTAGATAAGCTTTTTAAAAACAAAGTTTATCATTAAGAATGTATTAAACTTATAACTAATCGGATATGATTAAAAAAAACGAAATAACCAGGCAAAAATTATTTGATGGCGATGAACAGGAATGTCTAAAACAAATTTTTGAAATTGAAAATCAGAAAATCAAACTGATTGATTTTTACAACAGTCCCTTAAGAGACTTAAAAAAAGAAATAGATAATGAAAGTTTTGAAACCATCGTCAGAGAAAGTGAATTGAATATAAAAAATACTTTCATTGAAAAATATGTATCTGAAGAGGGATTAGAAGTTCATTATCTGAAAAAGAATGATGTGATCTATCTGTTTTCCTATGGAGAATTTCAGCCCGGAAGGTATATGCTATTTTTAGAAGGCATTTATCATTAAACAAAAAAATACAATCAGAGCAGATTATTTCTGCTCTGATTTTTTATCTGAAAACCCCATCAATATTACAATAAAATTAGTTTTATCAATCCGCACCAAAGCTTGCTATTTGCACTTTCCTTTGTCTTATTGAATTTATGTTTTTGAAATTGAAGGTGCATTTACGTCCTATGCTGCGTTTTCTGGATTATATTGAGTAGATATTTTTACTGCCCGTTTTCATCTTCCTTTTCTCTTCAAGACTACAAACTCATACAGTCGCCACAATTTTAATTTCGACAAGCTGTTCAGGTAATGCAAGCCCGCTTACTCCAACCATTGTGCTGGCAACAGCTTTAGGGTTATCATAAAATTCTGTTTTGAAATTTTTTCTCGCCTCAAAGGCCGTCGTCATATCCATTGCATAGATAACTTCTTCCACCACATTTTCCATCGTCATATCATATCTTGACAATAGTTCTTTGATATTTACATACGTTTGTTTCATTTGTGCTTCCATTCCTTCTGCCAATTCACCTTTCTTGTTGTGACCCAATTGACCGGAAATCCAAACCGTATTTCCTTTTTTTACCGCCTGTGCATATCCGTAGATATCTTCCCAAGGCATTCCAAAGCCTTCTGCTGTTTTGTTTTCCTGTAACATTGAATATTGTTTAAATTAATAAAGCAAATATAGAACTGATAAAAACCTTAGAAATTAAGCTAGTTTAATAAATGACTTTTTCTTTCATTCTAAATAAAAAGGTGATTGACACATTCTGTATAAACCACCCTGAGAACTCTCCGAATTTTCGCTTTCACTTCAAGAAAGGGAAATTTTCTGCTTATTATTTTTGTTTTTCTTTAATAGCTAAACGTTTTCTGATTGTACTCACAAACTCTTTAGAAACTCCAAGATATGATGCAATATAATACTGCGCCACACGCTGCGGGATGGTAGGATAAACCCTGATAAATTCCAGATAACGGTCTGTCGCAGGTTGAGAAATTGTATTAATAAGACGGTTTTGAAGGGTTACCACATACCGCTGCATCATCAGCCGGAATGCTCTTTCAAACTTGGGAACCTTTTGCAGTAATTCTTCCTTGGTTTCCGGATTCAAAATATAAATTTCGGTATCTTCCAGGGCTTCTATAAAAATTTTTGAAGGGGTTTTATTATTAAAAGAATCAATATCCGTAATCCACCAATCTTCAACAGCAAACAGAAGGGTCACTTCAAAGCCGTTTTCATCAAGATAATAAGTTCGTGTACAACCCTGCTTTATAAAACCTTCAAACTGACAAATTTCTCCTTCGCGCAGAAGGTGTGTTTTCTTCGGGTACTTCTGAAGTGTTAACAAATCTTCATAAATTTTTTCCTCTTCCTGTGTTAAAGTAACAAATCTTGAGATGTTTTTGATAATATTTTGAAACATAAATTTATTTTACCGCTGCAAATTAGAAAAAAGTGTGTAAACTTCAATCTCCGGAAGCCCGCTTCCACAGCTGTAATGAACAATTACCTTCAAATTCTGATTTAGATTTTTACCATTTTTTTAATCTCATTTTCAAATTTTTCATCTAATATTGAACCCAATAAAATAATATCTGCTTCATTTTCTTTTACATAATCGAGGAATACTCTTTCATCATCCTGGATTTCCACTTTCCAACCTCCATTATTTTCGATGATTTTTTTATAATTTCATGTTTTTTTATAAATCATAAAAAATTAGGCGGATGGGTGAGTTTGGAAGAGAAAGTAAGATTGAAATAGCTATCAGAATAAAAAAATTTAGCAAAATGTACGAAATTAAACTAGATTAATTTCTACCTGCTTTATCCACCATACATTTGCTGAAGAAATAAGAAAACAAAAACTTATCAAATAAATTAACCAAACATTAAAAATTCAAAACAATGAGCACATTACAATTAAAAGACGGAACAGAAATTTTTTATAAAGATCAGGGAGAAGGACCTGTATTAATGTTTCACCACGGATGGCCATTATCATCGGACGATTGGGATGCACAGGTAATTTTCTTCCTTCAGAGAGGTTACAGAGTGATTTCTCACGACAGAAGAGGCCATGGGCGTTCCAGCCAGAATATTTACAATCACACCATCGAGCAATATGCTTCTGACGCTGCAGAATTGGTTGAATTCCTTGACTTGAAAGATGTTGTTCACATTGGTCACTCTACAGGTGGTGGTGAAGTGATCCGTTACGTTAACAAATATTCTAAAGGAAGAGCAAAAAAAGCAGTTTTAATCAGCGCCGTTCCACCGGTAATGGTAAAAAGTGAAAACAATCCTGACGGTGTTCCTATGGAAGTTTTTGATGGAATCAGAGAACAGACTTTGAATAACAGAAACCAGTTTTATTTTGATTTGACTTTCCCTTTCTACGGATACAACCGAGAAGGCGCCAATGTAAAAGACGGAGTACAAAGAAACTGGTGGAGACAAGGAATGATGGGTGGAATTGTGGCACATTATGACGGGATCAAAGCATTTTCCGAGACTGACTTTACTGAAGATTTAAAAGCTGTGGATATTCCTGTTTTGGTTCTTCACGGAGAAGATGACCAAATTGTTCCCATTGAAAACTCCGCCATTAAATCTGCAAAACTATTGAAAAACGGAAAACTGATTACGTACCCAGGTTTCCCTCACGGAATGCCTACTACGGAGCACGAAACCATTAATAAAGATCTTTTGGAGTTTATTGAAGCTTAATAAAAGAATAATATAAAAAAAGGGAATCGAAAATGATTCCCTTTTTTTATACAAGACAAAATGATTTATTTAATCTCTACAGGAACTGAGATTTTGTCCCAATCCATTGTGAATCCATTATTGTTTACTTTATACACTAAAGCTTCCTGTGTTGCTGGTAAAGCTTTTGTTTTTACATCCACACGTAAAGCATCTTTAGCTTGTTCGTATTTATAAGCGCCCCATTGTTTTGGCTCTTTGTTAAAAATTGCAGTCCAGGTTCCGCTTTGTTTAGGGATTAAGAAAAAGCTGTATTTACCTGCAGGCAGTTTTTTACCCTGAACGGTAATGTCTTTATCCGTTTCGAAAGTAGTAGCTTCATTGGCACCCGCACGCCAAACTTTATCATAAGCTTCTAATCCGCCCCAGATGGTACGCCCTTTTACAGAAGGACTGCTATAGGCAATTGTAATGTTTGCATCTTTAATTTTTCCCGTAGCAGTAGCCGGAGGACTGGCAGGTTTTTTAGTTTCCTGTGCAAAAGCGTTTACTGAAAGCGTCACTGCTGCAAAAAGTACTGTAGCAGATTTAATCATTGTTTTCATAATATTTTATTTGTTTGTTTTTATTATTATTTGCTTACGAATTTACTGTTTTCTGCTTATAAAACAGCAATCCGATTGCTGAAAATATAATCACCGCTGCTGCCCCGATTACATTAAGCCAAAGGAAAGAAACAATATCAAACTGATAAATGGCGATGACCGTAATTTCTGATAAAATGGCAGCAATAAATACATTCGGCCCGTCAATTTTTTTATAGTAAAATGCGACCAGAAAAATCCCCAATATCGGTCCGTAAAAAAGGGAACCCAATACATTAACCGCTTCAATAAGAGAACCCATTTGCGTGGCAAACATGGCTACACCGATAGAAAAAACACCCCAGGCTAAAGTATGCAGTCGGCTGTACTTCAATTCGGTGGCATCATCAGGAATATCTTTTCTAAATATCAGATGAACATCTTTTAATGAGCAGGCAGCAAGGGAATTCAGTGCAGCTGAAATGGAACCCCAGCTGGCCAGAAAAATGACAGCAAACAGTAAACCGATCATTCCTACAGGCAAGGTATTTTTCACGAAATACAGGAAAATGTAATTCGTATCCGTTTTCTCCGCATTATAGTTTGAATGATTGATCGCTTCCTCTACCCTGCCGTGAAGTTCTTTTACCTGGGTTTGAGTATTTTTAAAATCCTGAATCGTTTTTTTGAGTTGGGGAGATTGAGTTTCTTTCAGCTTTAGAATTTCTTTCGATTCTGCATTAAATTTTATTTGTAAATCCTGATGTTCTTTTTCAAAAACGGCAGCCTGTTCAGGTTTTGTTTCCTTTAAATATTGGTAAGAGCGTTCGTTAAAATAAATTGGAGCCGGTTTTAGAGAAAAGAACGCGAAAAGCAAAGCACCAATCAGAAGAATAGCAAATTGCATAGGGATTTTAACCAATCCGTTCAACAGCAAGCCCATTTTTGCGTTGGTATTGTCTTTCGCAGTGATATACCTTCCAACCTGACTCTGGTCTGTACCAAAATAAGAAAGTGCCAGAAAAAAACCACCAATAAGCCCGCTCCAGATATTGTATTTATCTTTCCAATCGAATTCTGTAGTGATGACATTGAGCTTTCCGGATTTCCCTGCCAGATAAAGCGCATCTTTAAAACCAATTCCATTCGGCATATTTTGAATAAGCAAATAACCTGCAAAGGCCATTGTTCCCAAAATAATAAGAAACTGTAATTTTTGGGTGTGAGCAATTGCTTTTGCTCCGCCAACATAGGTATAAATCAACAGAATACCACCTGTCAGAACATTGGTTAAATAAATATTCCAGTCTAAAACGCTTGATAAGATGATACTTGGAGCATAAATGCTGATTCCTGTGGATAAGCCTCTGGAAAAGAGAAAAAGCAGGGAGGTGAGTACCCTTGTTTTTTTATCAAAACGGTTTTCTAAATATTCGTAGGCGGTGTAAACATTTAAGCGTTGAAAAATCGGGATGAAAGTAATGCAGATCACAATCATCGCCAAAGGCAAACCAAAGTAATACTGCACGAAACGCATACCGTCTGTATACGCCTGGCCCGGTGCTGAAAGAAATGTAATGGCACTTGCCTGCGTGGCCATAATCCCTAAAAGGACAATGTACCAGGGCATTTTATTATCTGCTTTCAGGTAGGATGCGTTGCTTTTTTGCCCACGACCGATAAATACGCCGTAAACTACCACTGCAACAAGGGTAAAAATAAGAACTGTCCAATCTATATTACTCATGCCCAGAATTTAGTAAACCCATAATAAAATACGATCTGTACTACTAATGCAACTGCTAATAGTATGTACCAGATATTCCAGTTTTTAAGTTGTTTGTTCATCAGTTTTTCTGTGCAGATAAAAAGTTTAAAAATAAACGTGCCGCTCCAACATTTCCCGCAGGCAGCTGTCTGAAAAATGCCAATGGGGTATAAATAAAATTACCCTTTCCGTATTTGGCATATAAAGTTGATCCCTGCAGAGGCTCTTCATCTGTATCGTGCATTTCAAAAAGCGGTTCATAAGCAGCATCCCATTGAGCAGGGAAATAAGCGCCACGCTCCTGTACCCAGCCTTTAAAATCATCCACCGTAATTTTGTTCGGAAAGTTCAGTAATTTATGATTGGGATTTAACAACGTAACCTTGGCATTTTCTTCAGTAACCCGTTTATTGGCAATACTGAAATTATACATTCCCAATTTGTCAACGGTGGTATCCTGGTTAGTATTATACTGCATCATCAAATTGCCCCCAGCTTTTACATAAGACCATAAAAAAGGCATCCATCGCCCCAGCTTTTTCTCAGTGTTATTGGCACGAATACCCAGTACGATGGCATCATATTGAGACAGCTTGCTTTGACTACCGTTTTTGCCGGATTCATCTATGTTTCCATAAAAATCTTCATCCTTCAATACATCTACCTGAATCCCTGCAATGCGTAGGAACTCCGGAATGAAATCGCCCGCACCTTCTATGTAACCCACTTTTTTAACATTCGCCTGAATATCACTTTTCATTACAGTTACAGTGGCAGGCGCAAAATATTGTAAGGAAGGTAAATGCGGGTACTGAATTAATACCTGTTTTTTATTATATGTTACTCCATCTGCAACAAAATTGGCATCCAATGGCAAACGAGCCGAATGTATTGCGGCAAGCTTAGCTTTTGGAATAACATAATCGATGGTAGTATCTTTTCCATTGAGCGAACTTACCTCAGCACTGCCTAACCGCTCTCCGTTATACATCAGGTTGAGAATACCGTTACTATACTGTTTGTTAGAATTAATTTTAACATTTAAACTCAAGGGTAAATCTTCATTTTCTTTAACCCAATAAAGGGGTTGCGTAAATTTCAGTTCCAATGCGGGAACAATGCGCAAGGCTTCAACCACATCACCACGCACAGGATCTAATTTCTTGAACGATAAAGGAAGCTTAACCTGAAACTTTTCTGAACCGATTTTTACATCAAGCAAAACATTCAGTGGTGATTCTGCCTCTGGCAAACCGACTAAAGTATCATTGGGAACAGAGAACGTTGCCGCATTCACCGCTGGCTTTGCCAACCAGTAAGGTTCTGTGAGCGCTGCATCTGCAGGAATCTGAATATCATGCTGAATGGTAATCAAAGAATCTTTTGATAGTTTTCTGTTGAAGCTTTCTGATTGAGTTAACCATTTAATATTTTCTAAAACAACAGGGTTTGTAGCTCTTGAGATCAAATTTAACCTGAAGTTGTAATGATCTCCGGCAACTGCTTCAGCCTGGTTGGTAACCACCTCACCCATAAATCCGGCACAGCTTAAAATAATATTGTCGAGAGATTTCATTTTATCCTTTTTCAGGTCTCCATCTTTTAATGCCATCACCTTTTTTCGCAAAGCAAGCAAAGCAGGTAAGCTGAGGTCTGGACTATTGAAATTGAAAGCGGAAATAATTGCATCTAATGATTGGTCAATATCAGCATTTCCTTGTGAAGTCCAGGTTTTAACAACTCCATCGAAAAGTGTTGTTTTTGCCCGTTCACCGATAACATGGGAAAAATATTCTGTTCTGATTCCGGCTACAGACTGTGTTCCGGCCCCCTGGCTTTTATGTAAACTTCTGCTTAATCCGGCCAATTCACCATAGCCCATTCCCAGTTGTGCATCATATTGCCCAACGGTAACTTTCAGTTGATTGTCTGCGGTTGTATTCACCCCGCCAAAGCGGAAAGTATTCCACAATACACGTTTTGGCTGCCATGCATTAACATATTTCAGTTGATCCGGGAAAGCGGTTTTATCACCAGCCAACTTAAAAGCTTTTTCCGCAACCACAGCCGAAGCCGCGTGTTGTCCGTGTCCTGCCGCAGCAGTAGGAGGAAAACGACAGATGATAACATCAGGACGGAATTTACGGATTACCCAGACTACATCTGCTGTAATACTGTCGGCATCCCATTGTTTAAAAGTATCGGTCGTATTTTTAGAGAACCCGAAATCAATCGCACGGGTAAAAAACTGTTGGGCACCGTCTAACTTTCTTGCCTCTAAAAGCTCATGTGTTCTGATTAAACCCAATGCAGCACCTTGTTCCGTTCCTAATAAATTCTGGCCACCATCTCCTCTGGTTAAAGATAAATAACCCGTTTCTACATTCTGGTCGTTTATTAACCAGGAAAGTAATCCTGTATTTTCATCATCGGGATGAGCCGCCAGGTATAAAACTTTAGGAAGATGTTTCAGCGTTTTGATTTCACGGTAAATTTCAGATGATTTTGAAGGCCGGACCTGTTGAGCCGAACAAAAAACCGTATAAAAACCAAGGATACATACAGTGATTACTTTTTTGAACATGTGAATTTGCTTTGCGAGGCAAATATAAGTAAATCATCTTTCTTTCAACATTAAAAGAAAAAGCACATGTAAATCCCAAACATTCTATTATATTTTTCGTAAGATATTTACATAAAGTTGAAAAAATTAAAAACCAACGATATCACTTTAATTGTCTTTAATGCTTAAAATTAAATTGCAATATGCTTGACCTACAAGGTAATGATCTGATAAAAATTAAGCTTTGTAAAATAGATTATGTTCAAAATTATTTTTGATTAAAAAGATAAACGCAAAGTTCATTAATAATTCTGCTTTATTTTAAGTGAACAAAATGATGCAACTTTATCGCTGATGAAGCAGCACGCTTATACCTACACTTCGGAAAATCAACGAAGTAGATTCAATCCTTTGCTTTCCTAAAATCAACAATTTCAAAAATGAAAGTTTTGCACCAGAAACTCATCATCAACATATTATTTTTTCGATTAAACCCCAATTAAATAATATGATTTGTATAAAAATAGAATTTGATATTAATAATTTTAACCCAGCATAAAATACCAAAATCAAACAAAATATTACCAATTAGTTAATTTTCATTAATTATAAAGCCAATGTTTTTTATTATCCATAAAAAAAGTTATATTTGACATACAACATAAATCACCTTAATATGAAAACAAAATTTACACAATGCTGTGCTATCCTTATTTCAGGATTCTCATTTGCCCAAGTAGGGTTTAATACAACCTCACCCAAAACAACAGTGGATGTATCTGCTAAAAGAGATACTTCAGGACTGATTACGGATAACACACAAACATTCGGATTACAGGCTCCGAGGCTTACAAGAGCTGAGCTTACAGCCAATACGGCTACCTATGGCAGCAATCAGAGTGGAGCATTAATTTATATTACAGATGTTACTGGCGGAGATGCTACAGGACAACGTGTGAACGTTACTGCGATGGGCTATTATTATTTTGATGGATCTGTATGGCAAAGACTTACACAAGCTACCAATGCTGTCGCTCCGGCAATTTCTGCATTACAATGTACTACAGCTTATTTAAATCCTTCTACTTATACTCCCGGTACTCCTTTCAGCGGGAATCTGAGAGTTACCTACAGCCAAGGAAACGGAGGTTCGTATAATTCAGGAGCTCCTTTTACCGTAAACGGATTAACCTTCCAGCTAAGACCCGGCACTCTGGAGTTTGGGGATGGCGAATTGGTATTCTCAGTGAGTGGAACTCCTACCACTGCTAATGATATGACTCTTTCCCTAAACAGTACAGCTGTTCCTTTCTTAACAGCAGCGCAAAACTGTACCGCTACCGTAGGAAATACCAGCCGTGCAGACATTGCACCTGTTGCTGCAATGGGATATCCTACCCTAACAAGCGATCCCAACGGGAAACAAGCGTATACCTTCCCTCTTGCTACCCCGGATGGTAAGTATTCCATCAGGGTAATATTTGATACCACCAGTGGTACAACCGCCGCAATTCCTAACGTACAATTATATAACAATACAGGCGCTACCGTAAATCTATATTGGAATTATAATACCGAATATGGCGGCTATATTGGTTCAGCGGTAACCACCAACAATATTACTTCAGGAGTATGGGGCGGTATGGCAGATTCATCAGCGACCTGGTTTCCTCAGGGCACCGGAGCAATAGGAAACGCTTACTGGGGGAACGTAGGGATTATAGATGGAGCCAGCGGCGGACCTGAGCATAGAAGATATACCTGGATAGACAGTAATTCTTCTTCAAAAACCGCTTATACCGCAACCATTATGGCTGGAGCCCCTACTTCAGGCAGTGCCCAACCCAACCTTACTAAAATTTACATAAAGATAGAGCAGGTAAAAGCTCAATAATATAATGCCCCTGAATAAAGGGGCATTTCTTATTAAGGTACGAAGTTTACGGTATATATCGATGTAAAATGATAGTGATATTCGTACCACCTACTCTCCGAAGCCTCCTACCTTTGGAGCAATTTTAAAGGAAATAATCTTATACCCTTACTAGCTCAGGGGAATTATATTTGAAGTTATTTCTGAATTAAAAAGATGAACACAAAGATCATTAATAATTCCGTTTTATTTTAAGTGGGGCAAAGTGATGCGACTTTGTCGCTGATGAAGCGGCATGCTTATCCATATGCTTCAGCAAATCAACGAAGTTGATTCTTTCCTTTGCTCTCTTACAATCAACAGTTTAAAAAATGAAAGCTTTGCATCAGAAAAATTGGTCAGCAGCGCATTAATCAACTGTATCAAAAATTCCCAACCTTTTATTTACCAACCAACTTCTTATTCTTAACTGGTTTCAGTGATCTTCTTTTCTCTTTTTCTCTGAAGAATAAGGTGTGCGGCATCCAGCATTTTAACGGTATGGATGTACGGCATCACGATATTTCTTTGCGGTAGATTTTCATAGACACCCATTTACTTTTGATTGTGTTGTTTTTGGAGCACTGCAGGTATTTTAATTAAGATTTGTTTTCAAAATTTTAAGTTTTTTTTAAATACCACATCTTTGAAGATATCGTCTTTAAGGCACGCCGCTTGCAAAGTTTATAATACCATTTTAAAAATATAAAAATATGAACAACGAGAAAACAGTTTCAGTATTGAATGATTTACTGAACATTACCAACGACAGAATTCAGGGATTTTCAAAGGTTGAAGACAAAGTATGGGATCAGTACCCACAGCTGAGAACAGATTACGATATCATGGTATCTCAATCTCACACCATGAAAAACGAGTTGAGCAATCTGATTACAGAAAGAGGAGGCACACCGGATCAGTCAGGATCAGCTGCAGGAGCCATTCACAGAGCATGGATTGATGTTAAAAATTCTTTTGCCACAGATACTGCCGGCTCTACATTAGGAAATGTAGTGTATGGTGAAAATGCTGCTATTGATGCTTATCAGGATGCTTTAGACAGTGGTGATCTCTGCCCGGAAAGTTCCAGGGTTGTACAGGATCAGCTTCATCAGATCAAAGCTTCTCATGATAAATTTGAAGTTCTTGAAGACTTAAAGAAGTAAGCATCCTTTCTCTACTGAGGTAGAGTTTATTTAATCATCAGACAGTAATCAAACAGGGTCATTGGAGGTCATCACCTCCGATACTTAATACAAAAACAGTACTATGTCAAAGAAAATCGCAATACTGGCCACACATGGCTTTGAAGAAAGTGAATTAAGTTCACCTAAAGAATATCTGGAACAACAGGGATGGACCGCACATATTGTAAGTCCTGAATCCGGAAGTATTAAAGCGTGGGCAGAAAAAGACTGGGGTAAGGAATATCCGGTAGATCAAACGTTGGAAAATGTAGCTGCTTCAGATTATGATGCTTTGGTATTGCCGGGAGGCGTTATTAATCCGGATCAGCTGAGAACCCATGAGAAAGCACTCACCTTTGTAAAAGATTTCTTTGCTCAGCATAAACCTGTAGGTGCTATTTGCCATGGACCACAGGTACTGATAAACGCTGGTGTTGTAGAAGGCAGAAATCTGACTTCCGTGAACTCCATCAGCCAGGATTTAAAAAATGCTGGTGCACGCTGGGAAGACAGCGAAGTGGTAGTAGATGCCGGACTCGTTACGAGCAGAACTCCAAAAGATCTTCCTGCCTTTAATGCAAAACTTGTAGAAGAGATCAGGGAAGGAAAACATACAGAACAAACACTGTAAAAACAAAAAAGTCTGGTCCTGCCAGACTTTTTTCTTCTCATCAAAGGAATAAGAGGTACTCATCTGCTTAAAAAGTACCACATTTCTATCCTATGGCAAAAAAATTGTAATGATTAACATCAAATCACCATCGTATGAACAATATAGTAAAAATTACATTGGCTCTTGCAGCAGGAAGTTCTTTGCTTTATCTGGGCCTGCGAAAAAAAAGCAAGAAAAACAACATTTATCTTGCTCCTGATGGAAACACTTATAAAGAGAATCAGATTTACCGTACTTACGATAATAAACTTTATAAGAATGGCAAGGCGTTTCATTATTCCCTGCCACAGTTAGAGAATGATCAGTATTCCAATAAAAATTACAGTACTCACACTGATAATGCTTATTCAAACTATAAAACCGATCATAAAAGCACACAATATCATCATAAAGGTTTGAGGCATCAATAAAGCGAAGCCTCCGGATATACATTACACCACAACACTAACCACAAAAAATAATATTATGAGAAATTTATTATGGCTTGTTGCTGTAATCTGCATCGCCGTCTGGCTTCTGGGAATGCTTGGTATAATTCCCGGTATGGACACTAGTAGTTTAATCCACACACTTTTGGTTGTTGCCATTATTGTCGTTCTGATTAATATTTTTACGGGCAGAAAACCGCTTAATTAAAACAAAAAATCAGAGTAGAAAATGATCTACCCTGCTCTCCTAAGTCTCCCGACTTCGGGGCAAGTTCAAAGAAAAAAAACCTTATTTCATCAGCTTAAAATCAGGAGGCTTTTCGTTGCAGAATTTAAAACAAAAAAATCCCAACTTTTCGTTGGGATTTTTAAACAAAACAAACTGAAAGTCTCAATTTTTAAAGGATCTACCTTATTTTTTCACCATCTTCACTCTACGGTTTTGTACCTTGCTCAACCGGGGCTTTCTGTAGAATCTGTATGGCTCCGGTAGCTGTATTTCCATAGAGCTGAATATAAATATCATCGCCATTTGACCTCCTGATGACATATACTTTTACGGGTTCATTCCAATAATCTATAGAACCTTCTTCGCCAAAGTATTTGGCATCTTCTTTTATCCTGTCAAGCTCTGGCTGAGAAACTTTACCATCAAATATTTTTACACCACCTGCTTTTGTAATAGCATCATCATAGCTTTTCAAAAAGTAGGGCAATGACCATTCTTCCTTATTACTTTTCCCGTTGATTACATATGTTTTCCATACTTTTCCTTCTATGGGTGTCATTACGCCATTAAGTGGAAAATACAGCATGTCAAAGTTTCTTTGTACTGGTTTGTTTTGGAATTCCAGTCCTTTGGGAAAACTGAAAAAGGGAAAATCACCCACTTCAGTGGTAGAAACCGGTACTGAGTTGATGTCAAATTGAGTAGCTTCTCCCGGAGATTTTTCTGCGGCTGTAGTATTTCCTATGGCGACAGTGTCCTTAGCTGCATTTGTTTTCTGTTCAGTCTTTTTGTTGCAGGCAGCAAGCAAAGCGCCCATTGATAGAATAATCAGTGTCTTCTTCATTTTAATAAATTTAGTTTTTGGGTGTATAATTTTTTTAAAACAGTGAAGAATAAAACAATACGAAGCCTTCTTCATCAGAATCGTTCTATATATTTTTATCCTGTACTATTTTTTGCGGCACTAACTTACAAATATAAATTAGGATAGGAAATCCCTAATTTTAAGGAGTTTAATGAATAAAAAGATAATATACTGATGATATTTTGACGCAAAGATTTTTATTTCTAAAACTGATGATTTTTAAGAAAGCAAAGTATAGAATCAACTTTGTTGATTCACTGAAGCGTATGGATAAGCTTATCGCTTATCAGCGACGAAGTCGAAGCCCTTAGCTCACTTACAATACCACGAAATTATCAATAAACTTTGCGTTAAAAAGAATTTCAGTGATGATCTGATGAAGATCTAAAAAACTTACGCATTCCTAATTACATTCCTCGTAAGATAAATATAATTAAACATGCAAAACGTTGCTATCGCCCCGAAAGTATGCCATAAAAAATGCGTTCCAAAACTCAACCATTCCCATTTATCAACGATACGGAAGGTCAATGCAAAAACAAATGATAGTACAGCAAAACCTACCCATTTACCAGCTTTCCAATGGGTATATATCAAATACCTTATGACCGAGAAAACGACCAATGAGGCCATGATTGCATAATTGACGTTGATAAAGAGAGAAGGGTTATCTACCAAAATCCAGTTTCTCAAAGTAAACATAAGTGCTACGTATCCCAGAACCATTACCACAGCATAATACCATCGGGTACTCTGGGCTACAAAATAAAATCCGGCTGACAGGCATAATACCATAATGGGCAGCCAATCCATCATGATAAATACCGGCCATTGCCTGAATGAATGATAAACAGTTCCCCCAATAGCACCAATATATAATAAAACCAGACAATAGGTTAAAAAAGGATATTCTTTAAAATGATCCTTTATTTTAAGGGTCCAGAAAATGGCTATAGCTAAAAATAATAGGGCAGTTATTGCATTTAATGGCTCAGGGAAGAACTGAGTCATATCTGTTTCTTTATATAACATGCCTCCATCCGGAGGTATTAGGTTTATCGGCATTGTCTTTAATATACTTCCTCTAAATATAGAAAAAATATGACATCATATAGCTGACTGGATCCGATTCTATTTTATAAAAATGTTAATTCTACTTCTTATACCCATAAACCAGAGATTATTGTAAAACACAGATTAATTATATTCCTGACTTATCAAGACCATTTTTACTATTTACTATTTACTATTTACTCCTTCTTACCACTTCTTTCACTCCACCTTTTGTCAGAATTATAGAATTGTAAAGCCCTGTGTTGTCCTGAATAAATTCAATGGTTCTGTCATTATTATCTGCTCTGAAAAATTTGGTTTTAGATTCCGGGATGAGTTCCATATCAGCATTGTTAAAATAAAGTTTACCATCAATTTTCAATATGTCTATTTTATCATACTTACCAATATATTGATCGTATAAATTGGGATCTATTTCAACCCGGTGATGTTTGTAAGGAAGCTCAACTTCTTTTCCCAATGCAATGGCGGAAAGTCCATAACTTATAATATAGGAAAATGATTCATTATTAGAAAGTACGGTCACAAAAAGTTTGTCGTCTGTAAAGCGGTTAAAGGAAGTCATTGTCCCGAAAAAGCCACCATCATGAGCTATTAATTGATGCCCGTGATTGTAAAACGGATTGATGATAAAGCCATAGCCCCAGTTTTCATCACCATAGGGCGTAAACATAAGTTTTTTCATCTGAGCAGAAAGAATCTCAGTTCCATATAAAGCCTTATCCCACAAGGCCAGATCTTCAACAGTAGAATAAACACCATCATGACCTACATTAATTTCCCAGTTGATATACGGATTATGAATAAGCCTGCTTTCTGTACGATAATAAGCCTTTGCTTTTTTTTCAACGATCGATTCGTTATTACTAACGCCCGTATTCTTCATTCCTGCCTTTTCAAATATATTCTTCCTTAAGAAAACAGCATACTTCTCCCCTGACACTTTTTCAATGATCTTAGCCAACAAATAATAGCCTATATTGCTGTATCCGCTTTTAGTTCCTGGAGAGAACTCATAAGGTATTTTCTTTATTTCAGCATAGGCAGCATCCTTGTCCATCGAGCTTAAGGCTATTTCTTTAAAACCCATAGCCAGCCCTGAAGTATGTGATAACAACATATGGATCGTAACACTATCGGCTTTGGGATAATCCGGTAAAAATGTACTCAGTTTATCATCAAGGGACAGTTTTCCTCTTTCTATCAATAGAAGTATAGCGGTGGCGGTAAATTGTTTTGTTACTGAGGCCAACTGAAATTTAGTATCTATCGTGTTTTTAATATTCCATTCGTAATCAGCCAAACCATAGGCTTTTTTTAGCAAAATACGACCATCTTTCGACACAAGAACAGTTCCGCTAAAATTATTTATTTCAACCTGAGCCTGCATATATTTTGCAAGGTTTTCTGACACATTTTTCTGTCCGAAAATAAGAATTGGGAATAAAAGTAATACTAGGATTGGCTTCATAAACTATTGAATGACATGATTAAGCTGCAATGTTACTACATAATCCATCATCATCATTGTATTTTTGTAAACCCTGCTAAATAAACATCCATTTTATAAGATCTTTTTCAAGTGTTGTTATTTTTGAAAAAAAAACTTTTGGCGTAAAACCTGTTAATTTTTTAAAATCCCTGATCATGTGTGACTGATCAAAATAATCTACACTATAAGACAACCCTGCTCTATTTTTGTCGTCAAGCTGGCTTTGAATAGCTGCCCTGAATCTGATGATTTTTTTGAACTGCGAAGGTGTTTTACAAATATGCTGATCGAAATGCTTGTTGATCGTAGTTCGTGACCGACCCGTTGTATAAGACAATTTCGTCATAGATTGATTGATGTTACTGGCATCGAACATTTCAGTCAGTACCTCAGCCAGCAAAACATTTTCAAACGGACGAAATTTTGAAAACCAATACAATTCTATCGCCTTGATTTTTTCAGTGTGATCTTTTAAGGAAAGAATATTTGCCATGGTTTCTTTATAATCCTCGTACGGACTAAAATCCGGAAAACTTCCCTCTGAATAATCTCTCAAATTATTCGGTATAAAAGCATTGATCCCCAATGGCTTGAAATAGGTCGTAATTTCATTGATTACGCCTTCATAGCTAACCAATACCGGTTCATTAAAATCACTTACCAGATTGGTTTCAATTGGGTTGGACTGGCAGTATCTGGTTGTTATTTTGTTTTTGGTGACCAGAGTTTCCGTGTTCTCACTAGCCGTGACAATGGTATAGATGCTCGGAAAGGTAAAATAAGTAGCTGAGGGTTCTTCAGAGGCTTGCTCAAGGATATAAAAGCATTCAATATATTTTTTGAGTACAGGGTTTTCAGGTCTATAGATTTTTATGGTCATCCTTTTTGGCTTTTAAATTTATGGGAATCCAGCTCAATTAGCCAATATCTTTTTTCCTGGATTATAAAAGGAAAGATACAAACTAAAATGCTCAACAGAATTCAAAACAAAACAGATATTGATAAAATATTAATTATGAAACACATATAATTAAAAATAGATTCAAAATCTCTTAACAATTAGTTCGATACACCAACCAGCAAGTTCACAAAAAGTCAAACAATTCATACGAAAGAGCTATATTTAAACAATAATTACCATGATATGCTAAAGCAAATCTTGAAAACACCTTTTATAAAAAATTGATTTATACAACACTTTTAAACATTGCAGTTTTCCAGGGATTCATCTTAGGCTTAGTTATTTTAAAGTCTTCCCTGTTCAATAGCAATTCCAATAAATATTTAGCCTATTTACTATTTACGCTTTCAATTATTTTACTGAATTATGTTTTTGAGCTTCATCATGTATTTGCCTCCTATCCTCTTCTACATTTTACAGACAATATCAATTGGGTATTTCTAATGCCTGCTTTCTTATTCCTGTTTATCATAAACCGGATTGATCATACCAGAAAATACAAACAAAAAAAATATTTGTGTTTTATCCCATTTGCCTTTTCCGCTGTCCTTAATATTATCAACGATCTTGATCATGTTGCAGGAGTTTATACCTTGTCTGAGTCAGGCATGGTTATCATCCAAATATTGAGTCTGATTCAAATTTTTTTAGCCATTACATTCATTCCATTCCTTCCCATTTACTCTTATTTTATGATAAAACATTTAAAAGATTCACAGGAAAAAAAATGGATACTTACCTTTTTGACAATTGTTTCTTCTGTGCTGTTTGTTTGGCTTATTACCGCTCTATCCGGCTTATTTTTTGATTATGATATTTCTTCCACAATGCGTGTCATAGCTTTATTTGCTACATTCATCATTCATTGGACAGCGTATATAGGTATTTACAAATATAAACTTGCCAAAAATAAAGATGCCATCTATAATTTACTCAATAATGATACCGCTGTTTTGTATACCCATCTGCCAGTGGTAGATAATAGCATCCCGCAAGAGTATAAGGAATCTATTACAGCAGATAATCTGTATTTTCAAAAACTGGAACTTCTTTGCAAAGAAGAGCACATTTATACCGACAGTACATTAAACAGAGAAAAAGTTGCCGAAAAACTAGGGATAAGCGCAGGGTATCTTTCACAAATTGTAAACACCATAACAGGAGATAACTTTGCCCATTATATCAACCAATATCGGGTGGAAGCGGTCAAGGAAATGATATCAGACCCGGAGTATGAAAACTATACTTTGCTGACAATGGGATTAGAAGCCGGGTTCACTTCAAAAACAACTTTCTATAATTCCTTTAAAAAGGTAACCGGTCAAACTCCCAATGAATATAAAAACACCATCAAATAAGTACCATTTTATCCAGTCTTAAGCTTTTGAAACCTGCTTTAATTTTGATTATATGAGTTTTGCACTCAAATAATTCAAATACCTTTTTTATGAAAAAAAAATTTTCACTACTCTTCATTTTGTTTGCTTTTTATACTGTCCAAGCTCAAAGTGAACGTGAAACCACTCCAAATTCTTATCAGAAAAAAAATGAAATTAAACTGAATCTTATCTCTCCGCTATCCGGTGCTGCGGAAGTAGGTTTTGAACGGTACCTCAACAAAAAATCATCACTGGGAATCTCTGCATTTTTCGTCTATGACAATACAAAAGAGAAAGACATGAATTACTTCATCTCCCCCTATTACAGATATTATTTTGGAAAAGAATATGCTTCCGGTTTCTTTGTCGAAGGATTTGGAATGTTCACCTCCATTGATGGAAAAAAAATATACGCAGCAGACAATATTACATTCACTGAAAATAAAGATGTTTATGATCTTGCACTGGGTGCAGGTCTTGGCTGGAAGCTGGTTACCAAAAAAGGACTTGTTTTTGAAGCCAATGCAGCTTATGGAAAACTGATGTTCAATGCCAATAAAACAGATCATGACCAGGTTATAAAACTTGGATTGAGTATTGGCTATCGGTTTTAATATCCAATATATCTAAAAAGGATAGCAGAAATTTTGTATGCAGTGGATACATTACAAGAAATGAAGAATACATAAAATCCTGACGAAAGTTGGGATTTGTAGATTATATAACCTTTGTTCATTCAAGCAATTATCTCACTGATAATCAAAACACAAAAAAAATAAATTATTCCCGTTGCTTTCAAAAATAAATCCTATACGAAATAGGAATTATTATCTTGAAAACATTTACTTATTTCGTTCACAAAAAATAAATTTATACTCTATTCTTATATTTTTCCCATAAACTTTTTGCATATTCACTGAAATATTTATATTTGCTCAGTCAAAAAAACTAATAAATTTATTTAACCATGAAAAGATTCAGAACAAATCTGCGTACGGTTTCTGTGTTACTTACACTAAACGTATTTTTAGCTTCATGCTCAAACAGCATTGATGATGCTTTAGGGAATTCACCCGAAAACTCCAAAACTGAAAAGAACCTTAACGGTCTTTCTTCAAAAATGGCCCAAGAATATTCCGGGGAAGAATTATTTGAAGGAATATTCTTTGCGTATGGGGATTTTGCCAAAAACATTGAATCTCACAAAGAGATCGTTGAAAAAGTAAATGCTGCGCCTGCTGATCAAAAAGATTTATTTAACAAGAGATTCAGCAATTTCGTTAAAAGTGTAAAAACGAAGGATGCCGATTATTTTGAAAACTTCAAAAAAGAGATATTGAGTGGTGATAACTCAAATATCCAAAATGCGATTAAAAATGGATCTATCCATATTTATGAAAATGTAGCTATTATCTTACCTGAGTTTCAGCCTATAATGGATAAGCTTGAGCAAGATGAGGAATTACAGAACATGGTAGCAGAAGGCGGAGAAATCAGCCCGGAAGATCTTAAAAATTTAAATGTTAAATATCAGAAGTTTTTAGCTCAGAACTATGATGTTGAAGCAATTCCTTGCTCGTGGGCTGTAGCATGTTTTTACTATGCAGCTTTAGCAATTCATAATACAGTTGCAGTTACAGCTAATCTTGCTGTTGCGGGAGCTGTTGCGATTTACTTAGGGGTTACTTGGTGGGGACCTAAACTAACAAGTCCTAGAAAAGGAAAATCAATAAGCGTTATGAATGAGGATTATTTAAAATTTGAATTATTTGTTCAAGAAATTGCTGATGCTTCACAAAATTAAAAACCTGTTTTTAAACCTTAGATACACTGCCTTAGCAGTGTGTCTGGGTTTATTTGCAATAATTTCATTTATTATTGTTCTTATTTCAAGTATTCCTTTTAACCCTATTCAGTATAAATTTAACTATGTAAGTCAAGTTTACACCTATGCTCCTCAAGGTTGGGCATTTTTTACCCGGGAGGCAAAAGAAGATCAGGTTTATATTTATAAAATTGAAAATAATAAGCTTGAGAAAATTAGCCAGAAACATGCGAACCTAAGCAACTTTATAGGGTTATCCCGTAAAGTATCAAAAATGACAATGGAAGTGGAAATCATTGCCACTATGCTGGACAAAAAGAAATTTCCTAAAACAACATGGAATTATGATGAAAATCTTTACGGTAAAATTCCAGATCAGTTTATTACCATTAAGAATCTCATAAAATCACCTATTTTGTGTGGAGATTATTTAATTGTTTACCATAGTATCGTTCCATGGGCATGGAGTAACTCAGCGTATAAAACAAGAATGCCCGCCAAAGTTATTAAAGTAAGAATAACATGTCAAAATTAAACACTATTGAAAATAAACTGAGAGCATTCGCTTTCACCCATGCACCTTATACCAATGTTGTGGGCTTATCAAGAAGCCTGATCGCACTGGGAACACTATTAACTCTTTTAATTAATCCGGTTGATACCATTTTTGTACGTAAAGTCTCTGGCAGCTTTATGATACCCACCTTGCAAAATGAGTTTGCCAGTAAAATCAACTTTTTTTATTTGCTTGGCAATCAGGATCTGGTCTTCATGAAATGGGGCGCAATTATTATTTTAGCCCTCGTTATCAGTGGTTATTTCCAAAAGATAACCTGCATATTACATTGGTGGATTTCTTTTAGCTTTTTGCATACTGCAGCAGTAATTGACGGAGGTGATCAGATTGCTACCATTCTGACTTTGCTTCTCATTCCTATTTGTATATTGGATAATAGGAAAAATCACTGGGACGCTAAAAAAGAAGAGCATCGTGCAACAAATCTTATTTCGATTTGCTTTCTGTATATGATCCGTCTGCAGGTGGCCATCATCTACTTCCATGCCTCTGTAGGAAAATTTGCACATCCCGAATGGGCTAATGGAACTGCTATTTATTATTGGCTTCATCATTCCAATTTTGGGATGCCTGATACTTTTAATTTTTTAAATCCATTTTTAGGAAACCCTTTATTTATTACATGTTTAACCTATGGTGTACTGATTTTAGAATTGTTACTTTTTTTAGCGTTATTTGCTAGCAGAAAGTACAGATTATCTATTCTGGTAGTGGCTTTAGTATTCCATTTCTTTATCATTATTTTCCATGGGATATTTTCGTTCTTCTTCTCGATTAGTGCAGCATTAATTCTGTATTTGTATCCAACAAACGAAAATTTCACATTAAAATGGTTTCAAAAAAAATAAAATTATTATTCTGCATTCCGTGCCTTATGGTTTTACTTTATACAGCCTATGTGCTCTATACGTATGATCGTATCCCCGAAATGATACCCATTCATGGATATGGTGATCATGTGGACGGATATGGAGATAAAATTTATTTATTTTTAACGATTGGATTGAATGTTCTGTTATTATTACTCATTTGGGTTTTGATTAAGATTCCGCAAAATCTCAATCTGCCCATTGAGATTAATGATGATAACAGAGAATCTGTTTTCCAGAATATACAGATATCTTTAGTTGTGCTCGCTGTTATTATCACGGTAATATTTTGTGTCTTATTTAAAGATACCGTATTTTAATTTTTTAGGAATGAAAAAGTATCTCAATTTATGTCTTCTTACCTTCTCTATTTTTACTTATTCACAAAGTAGAAAGGAAATCGGAAGTAATTTCATACAAGCCTTATTTATTGAAGGAAATGCTGAAAAAACGCATCATTTTTTTGATGAATCTGTTGCCCAGCAAATTCCAATTGACATTTTAAAATCTCTGCCGGGACAACTGGAAGGACAGTTTGGCAAATTTAAAAATGTTATTGAAGTCAATAATGAACAAGATACTTATTACTATTATTCTGAATTTGAAAAATCAAAACCTGATATTCAAATCACTTTTACTGATCATAATAAGATTATAGGTTTTTATGTATTGCCTCATAAAGATTTTATTAAGGAAGATGATAAAACAACGTTAAAAATAAAGAGTGACGGATTAGAACTAAAGGGTACATTATTGCAGCCGACTGAAGACAATAAGAAAAAACTTGTCATTTTTGTTCATGGTTCCGGAGCGAATGACCGAAATGAAACGGTAGGAGAAAACAGTCCTTTTAAAGATATTGCGGAATACCTGTTAAAAAATGGAATTTCGTCATACCGATATGATAAAAGAAACTATTCTTATCCTGCAAGCTTTGATGATCAGTCAACCGCTGAACAGGAAACAATCAACGATGCAGTCAATGTTTCCACCTATTTTAAGAAGAATAATGATTTTAAAGGATACCAGATCATTATTTTAGGCCATAGCCTGGGAGCTTATCTGATGCCCAAAATAGCTTCTAAAGCAGAGGTATCCAAATATATTTTCTTATCCGGAAATGCAAGACCTCTGCAAGATTTATTATTAGACCAGTTTGAATACCTTCATAAAATTGATGCTTCAGCGGTGTCAGATGAAAACATTCAGAATCTGAAGAAAGGGATTTCAATATTGAATTCCAGTACATTTAATGCAAATACCCCTAAAGAAGAATTACCAATGGGAATTCCGGCTGCTTACTGGAAATACCTGCAGAATTACCACCCTTTAGAAGAAGTAAAGCACATTAAAGTGCCTATGTTTTTTGCTCAGGGCGACAGAGATTATCAGGTAACTGAAAAAGATTTTATGCTCTGGAAGACTGCATTAAAAAATAATACTTCTGCAGAATTTAAGTTGTACCCGGGATTAAGTCATTTATACATTAAAGGTTCCGGCATCGCTTCTCCAAAAGACTATACCGTAAAAGGGAAAGTGGATGAGGTATTTTTAAGGGATTTGAAAAATTTTATTCTAAAATAACAGGCATGTCGGACAAACTGAAACAGCGACAAAAAATTTGAAAGTAAGTAAAACTAATAACTATTTAACATGAAAAAAAGTACCATTCTCTTTTCTGCAATTTTAGCAGTAATTGTGGGATCTTCATTTACCCAAGCTAACTCTAGTAAAGGTCAAAATCTAGATTTAAATGCTATCAAAAAAGGACATATCGTTGATGTTAAAGATTTACGAGGCCATAAGCAAATTGTAAATGTTGTCATAGACGGATCTATTGTAACCAATCAGGTTAATACAACAGATGTTATCGTTACCCAAAATTATGCGGTAGTAGGCACTTCACCAGGTACTGGGACCGGTACAGGAAAAAACACGAAACTCGCTAAACTGATCAATGATTATAAATAACCTTTAAAATTTAATAAACATGAAAAAAAGTACATTCCTGTTTTCAGCAGCTTTAGTCATAATCGTTGCCTCTTCATTTTCACAGGTAAACTCCAGCAGAGTTGAGGATTTAAACAATACAACAGGAAACAAGAACCATTCAATTTCAATAAAAGATCTAAGGGGTTACAAAAACAATATAATAACCGGTACATCTGCTACAGCTATGCCTGGAACATTAGATAATCTAGCTACGACAGATTTAAGTACAGGATATTTTCTATCAGGCCCTGGGACAGGAACAGGAACTGGTTTAGGGACTGGAAAAAACACGAAACTTGAAAACTTAATTAATCATTACAAATAATTTTTAAAACTTAATAAACATGAAAAAAAGTACATTCCTATTTTCAGCAGCTTTAGTAGTAATCGTTGCCTCTTCATTTTCACAGGTAAACTCCAGCAGAGTTGAGGATCTAAACAATACAACAGGAAACAATAACCATTCAATTTCTATACAGAATTTAAATGGCTACAAAAACAATATCGTTATTGGTTCATCCGCTACAGCTTTTCCTGGAACATTAGATAATCAGGTTACAGCAGATTCAAGTACAGGAATTATTCTATCAGGCCCTGGGACCGGAACTGGAACAGGTTTAGGGACTGGAAAAAATACAAAACTTGAAAATTTAATTAATAACTATAAATAGTCGTTAGCCTGAATCTTTTGAACCCTATGCTGTTCATCAGTTATCAATAAGGTTTTTTTTTACTATTCTCGAATAATAGTTTATTAATTTCCAATAAACTGTTGTTCGGGAATATTCTATATATAATTATGAAAAAACAAGAATTTCCTTTTAGAAAAAAGATTTATTTAACAATTACCTTTACCATAATTTCAATCATCCTGTTATCGTCTGTAAAAACAACAGTAGACAGTGTGTGCAATTATTATCAGTATGATAAGAATACTCCTTTAAACAATTTTCTAACCTCTGTTTATAATATTAAGCCTTTAAGAGTTTTTAATTCTTACACGGGTTTTGAGACCGGCTATGGTTTTTTTGGGACGAATGTATCCAGTGATTTTGTGATCATTTACGACCTGCTGGATAAACAAGGAAACAAGGTTGACAGCAAGAAATTTAAATTGAATACCAAAGAAGCCAGCGTTCGTTTTACTTCTTTAAACAGGTTATTTCTTGATAAACTGACGGGAGACAAAAATGAAATGTTTAATAAATATATTGACATCGTACTGAAAGAAATGTCAAAGCATATTTATAATCAATATAATGGTAAGTATGGGGTTCATCTCAAAGTATATCTTTACAACTACCCAACATTACAGGACTATGTAAAAGGCAAGAATAAGACAGAATTATTTTTAACTAATGAAATGACCTATACTAAATAATGGACAGAATTTATACTTTTTTCTTTACCCAGCAAAATAACAATTTCTGGCTTACCTTTTTCAGAATTGCGGTATCTTTACTCATCATCATTCATTTTGTATCTATATTACCTGATTTCAAAAATCTATATTCAGTAAATGAAGGGGTAATCGGGTATAATGTAACGGATATTTTTGTTCCGGATTACTTAATAAATTTACCCAAAATCATTATTTTTTTTGATACAATGGGGATTGCCCCTGATACGACAATTCTATCATTTAAAATACTCTTCCTGGCTGCTTTAGGTACGTTGTTATTAGGCTACAAACAAAACCTATCAGCACTTGTTGTTCTTCTTTTACAAATTGCTCTCGTAAAGAGTAACTCCTATTATGCTTATGGCGTGGATTTTTTCACCAGCATGTCTCTTTTTTATCTAGCCATCATTCCTCGTGATTTGTCATCAATCGCATTATCTCCTTTTAAACGATTATTTCAAATTCATGTATCAATCGTATACTTTTTTGCAGGTTTTGATAAGATCATTGGCACCAACTGGTGGAATGGAGAAAACATATGGAAGGCCATTAATTTACCTTTCGCTACCAATACATATGACATTACATTTCTAGGACATTTTCCTATCTTATTAACTGTTTTTGGACTGTTAACCGTTATTTTAGAGTTGACCTATCCTTTTTTTGTATGGCAGCCAAAAATTTCAAAATACTGGATATATTTAACGATTTTAATGCATGTGGGAATAGCATTTATATTAAATCTGTATTTTTTCAGTTCCATAATGATCATTTGGAATCTGACTTTACTGTTTTCTTTTAACAATGAAAAACCTACTCAGTCTTAATCTTACTGATTAAAAAAAATCCGTTTCAGTGGTGAAACGGATTTTTTATGGTAAAGATTATGTATTGGAATATTTTCAAAACCCATCGAAGGATTAGCCTTCTTTTTTACCTATATTTGGATTTGAATGGAAAATTAGGAGGTCAGCCCCAATGGAAACTAGAAATCATTCATCAGAAATCCTGAACACAGACTGAAATATGAGAATTGCAATATTCGGTGCTCATAAAGTTGGTAAAACCACATTAGCAGAAGAACTTCTGGAAAACCTTCCCGGATATACATTGGAAACAGAACCTTATTATCAAATGGAATCTTCAGGTTTTGAATTTTCAGAAGAACCCAATGCGGAAGACTTCGTTGAGCAGTTTAATTATTCCGTACAACTTATTTCCCAAAGCAGTAACGATGTACTATTTGACAGATGTTTCATTGATATCTTAGCTTATCTTCATATTCTTGATCCGCACCGAAATATTAAGCCTCTTTTTGAAAAAACCCAGGCCATGATTTCCGAAATATTTCATGATAAATTAGGACCTATCAAAAAAATCAGAGCAGAAATAATCTACTCTGATCGTGTATTGATTAGCAATTATTTAAATTCTTTTCAGAACAGATTATGAGTTATCTGAAAAGAGCATATCTTTTTCGGTTACTGTTTTTGCAGCCTTATCATTCACATACACAGGGATACCGCCTACCCAAGTTTCCAATACCGGAATATCTCTCATTTTCATATATTGCAACGATGGGGTATTTAATGAAAGAGGATCCTGATCCAGGATAACGAAGTCTGCAAAGTATCCTTCCTCTAACGACCCTACCCATTTATCCGCGTAACACTGCCAGGCAGCATCATAAGTAACCGCAATCAAAGCCTGCTCTGGAGTAAGACGCTCGGCGCTGTTTAACACTTCAATCTCCGTTGGATTCTTTTCCATGATTCTGGTAATCGACTGTTCCATCATTCTTAAAGGGCCTAACGGGCTTACCTCATTGTCGCTATGAAGGGTAATTCTCATACCAGCGGCAAGCGTTGATCCGCAAAGGTCAAGCATCTGCGCTTTCTCACCAAAGATCACTTCCTTAAAAGCATATCCCCAATAGCCAACATGCCCGATAAGGAAACTTGGAGAAACTCCCATCTGAAGCATATTGGTAATTTGATCGGCCGTCAGCAGCGAACAGTGTTCTATACGGTTACGAAGCTCACGACCTTTATATTGAGCAAGACTACGCTGATAGGCATTGATAGCAAATGTTACGGCCTGATCTCCATTGGCGTGAACCATTAGCGGCCAGCCTTTTACAGCCACCACCGTATTGATTAATGTATTATAGCTTGGCGGAATTGTATAGGCAGGAATACCTGTCTGCGGAAAATTAAATACCCCTGTATTATTAGCGGGATCACACAGGTAAGGAGCGCTCTGATAACCGGTGAGTCCTTGGTTGGAACCATCTGAAACCACTTTAATATGTCCGTAGTATACAGGTTTATAGTGTTCCGGTTCTTGATAAGGGTCAAGATTATCTACATCTGCCTGATTGGAACAAAGATATGCCCCGCCTGTTCTTACCCATTCAGGGTGAGTCTCGAAATATTTGGTTAAAAGTACTTCTGAACCCTTATTCAGACCCGCATCATACATAAAAGTAACTCCTCTTGAATTGGCTGTATTGAAAAGATTCGTAAGATACCTGTTAATCTCTATGCTCATCGCAATGATCTGCAGTTTTACCGTTTTCAATGCAGGAGTCATCTGTAAACCTTCCTGCAATTGGCCTTTGGTTTCACTGATATATTTATCAACAGTTTTATACTCGTCACTGATATCAGAATTATGTTTAAACACATACTCCAGTGCTTTGGTATTCAGATAAAGAGTATGCATAGAAGCACTTAACAGCATCATTGGGGTATCATGATTAATCGTATCGAGTATTACATTATCAATCGTTATTAGCTCTTTCTTACCATTTTTATCTTCAAAAGGCATTAACGAAGGATCTAATCCTCTTCCTAAAATAACAGCTCCGGGAATTTTAGGAATGTGATTGTTGATGATTGTTCCCACAGATGCCAAATCGTATATAGCTTTTAAATTCTGTCCTTCAAAAGGGCTCAGATCCAGCCAGCCATGCATCATTGCCGTAGGAACCATATGAACATGGGGTTCTATCAGACCAGGAAGTAAAGTTTGGGTACCGGTCAGTTCTCTTCTTTGAAATTCCTGATAATTCTCTTTCATATATGCTTCTACCTGATCTTTTGTACCGGTTACCACAACTTTTCCATCTGCAATCCCAACAGAAGGAACGGTGTCTGTAGATCCTCCAATCATAGGACGGATGGTTCCTCCGCTGATCATCAGAGTTTGTGGTTTTTCGTGGGTTGCTTTTCCGGAACCCGGATTTATTTTGGTCATATTTTCTGCACTGAAGAGTTCTTCTTTAAGAACATCTAGAACAGGATTGTGGCAAGAGCAATGCGTGCAGCCATGCGTGTGTGAATGTGATTTTTCCATAAGAATAATTGGGTTTAAAAGTGTGTGTAAGTTTAATTCTGTTTGTATCGATTTTTAATTGTGATATACATAGAAATACAAGCCTGTCATTGGATGAGGCTTATGATATAATGAGAATAAATAAGGATTGTTCTTAGAATATTATACTCAAGTAAATACTGGGATGTGAATAAATTTCATTTGTTTTCATGTTTTAGTTTATTTCATAAAAATAATAAAAATATCCGTTCAAAAATTATTTTATCACTTGATATTGATTAATTATTCACATCTAAATTTTTAATTTACAGCAGGTTGCCACTTAATTCACAATTCCGTTCTGAATCCTTGAAATGGTTAATCATGCATGGTATCTCAAAATTTTCACTCTTGAAATAGGATCAATCCTATTTCTTTCTGGTGAAATAACCCGTCAAATATCAATTACCGAAGTCTTTAAATGACTACATTAGCAAAGAATTAAAATGCGCTGAGATTTCTTATGAAAAATATATTCCGTGTATTGCTTATTTCAATGGTACAGCCTGTACTGGCACAAACCAAATTAGAAAAGGCAATTACCAATCTTGAGGATAATTACGAGCAGGAGAAAGTATATGTACTTACCGACAAATCCCAATATGCTGCCGGTGACAAAATATGGTTCAAAAGTTTCGTATTTGACGGATATAACCGTTCTCCATTATCTACTACCCTATTTGTTGAGCTGTACAATGCTGATAAAAAATTAATAGACTGGAAAACCATCCTGTTGACCAATGGGGAAGGCAGCGGAGATTTTCAGCTGAAAGAAGATCTTCCCGAACAGGTTTATTTTGTAAGAGCTTATACTCCTTACATGACTAATTTTAATGAAGATTTCCAAATTGTAAAAACCATTCCGGTTTATAATCCAGGCTCTGCGGAATCATTAGTTATTGCAAAAAATTCCGATTGGTCTGCAAAAGCATTTCCCGAAGGCGGAACTTTCATTAGTGGTATGCCTACAAAATTTGCAGTGAGGCTGTCATCCAATTCATCACTGCCGGAAAACTGGTCCGGAAAAATAATAGATTCTCAAAATCCCACTACTCCAATCACCACATTTAAATCTTTTGATAAAAATGTAGCCTCTTTTAAAATAACTCCGGCCTCAGGAAAAAAATACCAGGCCATTATTCAGGACAATACGGGGAAAAGTCAAACCATAGATCTGCCACAGGTTGCAGACAGCGGCCTTAATATTGAAGTTTCCAGTACTAAAGAAGGGATAAAATATGCTCTTAAAGGTGTTAATCTGAAACAACAGCTTCAGGGTTATAAAATTGTCGGAATGATCAATAACCACCTTGCCTACAGAGCGAATATCAATCAATTAACCAATGAAGCATCCAGTCTTATTCCTACAAAAATAAGTAATGGGGCGAACGGTATTTTACAGTTGGTTATTTTTGATGAACAGGATAACGTTGTAGCAAAAAGGCTTTGCTTTATCAAGCCAGGTAATTTAAAGATTGAGAAAGCGGAAATAATAGGCCAGAGCTTAAAAACAACGCCAAGAGCATTCAACAGCATTGACCTTTCTCCAGAGTCTTATTTTAAAAATTATACGGTTCTCGTAAGCGAAGATGATGGCACTCAAACTCCGGAAGAAGAAAATATCCTGAGTGGACTTTGGTTGACAGGAGATTTCACCACAAGAATAGACAACCCTGCACAATATTTCTCCAGGAATGCCAACAGTGAGGCTCTTGATGCCCTGCTTATTTCTGAAAACTGGAAAAGATTCGACTGGAATTCTGCACTCAGTGGATCTACACCCTCTATTAAGACCAAATCTGAGCAATATCTTTCCTACAGGGTAAAACCTATTAAAAACAATACAATGCTGGTGAACACCACTGTCAATTTAATATTGAGATTGGGTAAAAATACGCCTAGCTTTAATCAGTTTAAAACAGATCAAAACGGATATATTTATTTAAATAATCTCAATAATGACGAACCTTTAGACGTATCATTTTTTGTAAATTCAGAAAACAAAGAATCAGGGAAGGATGATTTGTTTGTCACCATAGAGCCGTTAGTTACGCCCACACCATTTAAAGGTAACTTCCCTGCTACCAAATACACATTGGTAAAGACCGATAAAAACAAGACGGTTTCTCCCAAAATCTCCAGAGCCATCAACACCCAAAAAAATATTAAAAAGAAAGAAAGTGCTGAAATACAGATTCAGGAAGTTGCTTTGGTAGGAAAAAAGAAAGATCCCACAGAAGAGCTGGATAAACAACTGTCCAGTGGAATGTTCAGTTCTGTCAATACCACCATATTTGACTTTGTGAACGAAAACCAGCATACCGGAGGATCAATGAATGTATTAGACTGGCTGCAAGGAAGAGCTACAGCCGGATTAACCTTTCAAAGAAACAGTTCAGGGATCAATGTACCCTCTATCCGCGGCCAGCAGGCTAAACTGTATTTGGATGAAATATCTACAGATGCCACCATGATTGCCAACATTCCTATCAGCAATATAGCGATGGTAAAAATCATTAAAGGATCAGGACTGGTAGGTGATGCCATAGCCGTCTATACCATGAAAGGAAATATGAAATCCAAAAGCAATGAAAAAGAAGCACCAAAGAACAATGCATCCATCATCAAAGGATATGATAAACCTTCAGAATTTCCTATTGAAATGATCGATGATAATGCTCCGGAAAAAATTGAAAGTGATACCCGCGAAACCCTTTACTGGAACCCGAATTTATTTGACAGCGATTACGTCCCTCCAAGAATTAAATTCTTCAACAACGACAGCGCCAAACAATATAAAGTACTGATCATAAGCTTTGATGAAGACGACAACATTCTTTATGACCAGCAGATTTTGAAATAATAAAAAGCCTTTCAGTTTTCCTGAAAGGCTTTTTAGTTTTGAAGAAGGAAGCTGGAAGAAGGAAGTGATGATGGTTATAAAGAATAGATATTTGTCTGTTTTTATGAAAGAATCAACTTCGTTAGTTTCATCTTTACTTCTTCAAAATATGACAATAATACTCTTGAATCTTTGCTTACAGAGACTATTAATCATCGTAAACTAAAATAACTTCTCCCCAATTCTCCAAAGTCTCACAATATAAAGGATCGAAATTAAGATTTTCGTTTTCTAATAATTAATTCCAGATTTACAATTAGAAAATGAAGGAAAACTCCTATTCCAATACAATAGATTATGATATAATGAAGAGTATATAATATATTAGCCATTGGTGTTAAAGGAGACATATTTCCTGTAAATATTGAAGATATACTGTACGGAAGTAATGTTGCAAAAGTCCAAAAATTATTTCTGTCTAATTCAGTCTTTTTAACTTTATAATAGTTAAGTTCCTTCTTAAGGTAGTTAATATCATTATTAATTAAACTTCCAAATTTCATAGAGTCTAATTCCACATGGCTTCCACTTCTACCTAACTTCTTTTTTAAAATACCATTTTTGTCAAATACATAAACAGTCGCCATAAAATCTCTACCAGTAATATTTAAATTAATATCTGAATGTATTATACTACCTTCTGTAAAAGTTAATTTCTTCAATTCATTTAATCGTCTGTTTAGGATTGTATTATTTGAGAGCTTAATATTTTCAAGATATTTAATCTCGTAAGGAATGTTCTTAGAATCTTCACTCAATTCATTCAGAACTGTCTGTTTTCGATTATCATGAATAGCAGTTTTAAATTCAAAACTTTCCGGATCTTTTTTGAGCATTAAGGTATACAAAAAAGGAAATACAACTAAATGCAATGTTAACATGATTGAAAGACATGAAATAGCATATTTAGATTTGTGATACTTCTGATATTTAGAAATCCGGTAGAGATAAGTAGAGAATGATAAAATAATTAAAATTAAAAATACTGTTGAAAAAAATTCGCCAACACCAAATGAGATATTAAGTAAGGTTAGTATCATATACGTTTTTTAACCGCAAACATACATGAGATCATAATACCTTTATTACGGATTACCATAATGTAAAACTCTCAACTTATGATAACTTTAGTCTGTTAAACAAATTTATTATGGAAACAATTAAAGCAATTAAACCTGGTCCAAAACCTGATAAGTCTGACGGAATCCCAGACAGAAGAAGAAGAGTAACACCGGAAACAAAACCAAAACATCCAGAACTAAAACCTCATAAGCACAAACCCGGAGATTCAAAATGATCAATTTTCCCAGCAAAACTGGGATTTTTGGTTTTATATAAACCGTACTTCTTGTACTAGATTGATATATATTAATAAAAACTATTGAAAAATAATCGACTATAAGTATTTAGGAGATTATACAAAAAAAACAAAAATAACCCCATTATAAAATGCATGACACATAAAGAAATTAGAAAAGCACATCTGGAAAATAATAAACTTTATGATCATAAAGACATTAATTTCCAAGAGTATATTAAAAAGCAATTTGAATTACTCAGTGAATTAGATAGAAATATATATAGATTAGAAAATATTCATTTAGAGCTTTTTAAAAATATAAAAACTTGGTTTAGAAAAAAGTTTTATAATGAAATATAAACTATAGTAGTTACAACCTCTCTTCCTCAAAAGATCTTCCCTTCTATTGCCCAAATTCCTTCGTATGATTTTATCGCCACATCACTATTCTAAAAAAAATCCTTTTCATTCGAATAATCTTTTGTACGGGAAACCATCCTTGTCAAGGTTTAAAACCTTGACAAGGATATCAAACGAAGTTCTTTTGTATGAGACTTACACTTTAAAGACAAAAACAGTACGCTGCTATTTTATTTTAGCCCTATGTAACGGTTCCAGAATATTCTTTTGCGGTTCCAGACCCATCCGGAGCAATATAAAACCCTTCCCTTGGGGTTTACCCATGAGAAATTAGGAATCACGGACCTATCGGCAGAACATAAAGACCTTAAAGGAGCATTTCAGAACCCCAAAATAGCGTTCCAAAACCTCAACTGAGATATCAGCAAACTATCTGTATTGTAAACAGCAGAAATTTTCCAAAAAAACATCATCTTTTAAAAGAAACTCTCAAATATTCCGTTTAATTCTTAAATTTGGCTTATGCGAAAGAATCTTTATTTCATCATTATATTATGTACGCTTACCAGTTGCTATACTTATCAGGTAAAAAAGCCAGTGGATCCGGCTGCCGGCAATAAGCAGGACTCTAAAAAGAATACAGCGATTGCCAATAATACCGCTCCTCAAATGAACACTACCGCTGCACCTCAAAGCTTGAACATCCAGCAGGCACCTGCTCCGGTTAATATTCAGGAGAAATTAGCTGCGGGTAAAAATGTTAAAATTGAAGTGGATAACAAGAGTTATAAAGTTATCGTTGACCGATGGGAAGGCGACAGTCTGGTAGCACATCCCGTTCGTAATGCTAAAAAAAGTTTGAAATTCCATAAGAACCAGATCAATAGCGAGAGAATTGCAGAAAAACGTTTTTCGCAGCCTATCGCTGATATCCTTACTGTTACGGCTTATGCTGCTATTGGCGTTGGAATCTATCTTCTTGTCAAATAGTTTTTTAAACTTCACTATTCTTCAAAGTCTCTCTATTTCAGACCAGAAAAAGTCTGAACACAGACAGATAAAAGAAGATCTTGATATAGTACCTAACAAAATAGACTGTCTCAAAAGACAGTCTATTTTTATGAATTATTTTTTGTTGGTTTATGGCCAGATTACCCCGGATTGCTTAGGGCTTGTCCATGGTTTTCCTGCCGGGCTTGTTCCCGGATGGGCAGCAAGACATTCACTTACCCATGTAGCACCCACAGCATGAGATTTCACTTTTTTTACAGAACAATAGGTAGTTCCGAAGTTATCTTTATACAGCTGGTAGTTAGGATAAGCACCTTTCGCTACTAACTCTTCATTATCCAGAAGTTCAACATCATCACCTACCTCAGCCGGATAATCCACAATAGCACCCAGAACCCATGCTATGGAATCTCTATTGTTACCCGCAACCAGACTTGGCGGAGGACTGAGTGTGATCTTAATTGTAGATTTTGATTGGTCTACAGAGTAAGAAGAAGAATAGGTAGATTCTTTAACACTCGCCAAAGGAATTCCTAAGAAAGAAAGCGTAGCGGAAGTAGACTGTTCAAAAGTTTTCTGAATACTCTTATAATCTTCACCCGTTACAGTGATCTCTACCGTAGGATAATTGGAAATCGCCACCCCGTTCAGTAAACCGAAAGGTCCTTCCGCATTGAATTTCATACCCGGATCCGGAGAAAATTTATATCCTGAGATATGTTTTTCTTCGTCTTTGTCTCTGCTGTTGATCTGCGCTTTACGGATCGGATCAAACCATGCCCAGTACATATTACTGGCTATATTAAAATCTGTTGGTCCAAAGTTAACAAGAGTAACTCCTGTAAACATCATTGATATTTTGATAGAGTTTTTACTTATCGCAATATCTTCACTGAAATAATTGGCATTGCCACCAATTCCCAACGTAAAGAAATCAAAGATAGGAATAGAAAAACCCGTTTTTCCCTCTACGGAAACCCGGAACTTGCTTTCAGATTCACGGTTGACTTCCATATCAATCTGAGCGGTCTGAGCGGTATTTTTAAGACCGTTTAAAATATCGCTAAGCGGTGTTGTCACCTGAAAAGCTGGTAAAATACTGTCGTCATTCAGCAACAGTCCGCCATTTTCTTTTTTAGGATTCTGTACATTCTTTAATGCTTTGGATAAGTAGCCGTTATTCATCGTCACATTGTTCTGCAGAGATATCGTAGCACCCAGCGCATCCAGATAATTAGCTAGCACAGGAATAATCGGTTTTCCGCTTGCCGGAGTCTTGTTCAGCAGAGCATCAAGATTATCACTTTTCTGAATCTGGTACAAAGTAGTAGCGGGATTCGCCCATTCTGTAGCAATTTTATCCATAATGATATCAATAGGCTGCATGGTGTCGGTAGCAGGAGGAAGCGTATTATAAGCAGCTACCCACGCATTAAGTAAAGCCATTTGCTGATCTGTAGCTCTTGTATGGGCATCATTCAGTACAGCGGTATCTTCTACGGATAAAGAATAGTTGACTTTTGAGAAAGCATCAATAAAGTAATTGGTAAATACCTGATCCAGCTGCACCGGCTCCGTATTGGCTCTAAGGTTGGAAGAGATCCAATCGTAAGTTTTCTTATTAAACTTCAGATTAGACGGATCCTGCCAGTAATAAGGGAAATTTCCTTTGCCATTGATGGTGATTGCGGACAGGTCTGTACTTAAAACACTGGAAAGAATATCATTGGCTCTGTCTTTCAGTTCTGTAATAATTTGTGATGCTTCTACAAAGGGAGCAACATTTTCTGGATTTTTCATGATGATAATATTTGGTATGGTTCCTACTCTTTTGTTGGCTTTTCGGATACTGCCGTTGTTCAGGGTTTGGAAGCTTCTTTTGAACATACCAAAGTAACGATGAAAAAAGACCGGATTTTAGGGTATAAATCTCTGATTTTGAAGCCAAGTATTTGTACTGTAGCGCATAGGCATTTTTACGTATAAAAAATAACCTTCTTAAAAATCTTCGCTTTTTCTCTTAAGCATACTCACGCGTTGAAATAAAAAACATATTTAAAATCAACAGGCCTTTCAGGTTTGAAAGGCCTGTTGTAAAATGAAGATCGTTAAGAATACAGATTGTTTTGAAAATAATGCATCAGCCCAAAAACCGCTGGCTCATTGTTTCCAATACAGTTTCTATTCCCTCTGTTCTAAGCCATTCATATTCTGCGGTTGCCAGATCACCAGCGATATAATGAACCTGCTGCTTGTGGTCTGTTGCTGCTTCATACACGATATCGGCAATAGTTTCAGGAGTATCCCGTTTCGCAGTGGAATCTGCTCTCATCGATTTAATATATTGATTGAAAACATTCTGGTAATCCGGATGGGAAACCATTTGGGCATTGCTTCCAAAATGAGTCTGCATATAAGCAGGAACCACTGTTTTGATACTGATCCCCCACTCTTTCAATTCATAACTCATGCCTTCTGACCATTTTTCAAGCGCTGATTTTGTTGCAGCATATACAGAAACAAAAGGATATGGAATGTTGGCTGTGGATGAGGTTACCGTAATTATTGTTCCCTTTTTTCTGGCTCTTAAATAAGGAAGAAATGATTTTGTAACCAGTATCGTTCCTAAAAAATTAGTATTGATCTGTTGGCTCAATTCTTCGTCTGTAGTTCCTTCAAAAGGTCCCATAAGTCCATAGGCGGCATTATTCAGTACTATATCTACAGGGCTTATCTTTTCTGCTTCTGAAGCAATTCCGGAAATCTGTTTCGGATCGCTGATGTCTAATTTCAGGAGATGGATATTGGGAAACTCTGTAAGCTCAGTTTCTTTTTCCGGATACCGCATAGCAGCAATTACCGTCCAGTTTTTTGATGCAAACAGCTTTGCAGCCGCCTTTCCTAATCCTGATGATGTACCTGTAATGAAAATCGTTGGGTTCATTTTTTCTTTTTTAAAATTGATATCACAAATGTGCAACGATAAAAAAAGAACCTGTTTACCATTTGGTAAAAAGCAGTTTACCGGATATTTTTTCTGATTCTGCTGAGTGACTGCTGGGTAATCCCAAGATAAGAAGCAATATATGACAAAGGAATACGGTTAACCAGTGTGGGATATTTTTCCATGAATTCCAGATAGCGGGTGGTAGCATCCTGAGCTACTAACGGGCTTACTCTTTCTAATTTCTGAGCGAGTGCTTTATTCGTGATTTTCTGAATGATATTTTCCCAGTCAATAATCGTATCTGAAATATCTTTCCAGTCCTGATTAGAAAACACAAGCAGCTGGCAATGGGTTGCAGCCTGTATATATTCTGTGGAAGGCACATTTTTCAGATTAAAAAGTAGATGGTTCTCTTCCAGAAAAATCTTGGTAATTTCTTCTCCTTTGCTGTTGTAATAACAGATACGAAGAATTCCGTCGAGAAGAAAACCTACCTGTCTCAGGACTTTCCCTGCTTCTGCAAAATACTCATCTTTGCTCAGCTCAATTTCTTTGGCTTTGCTTGTGATAAGGTCTATTTGTTGCTGGTTTAAATGACCAAATTGCAGGATATATTCTATAAACTCTTTCATTATGACAAAGTTAGCAATAGTTAAGGTAGAATATTTACCATTTGGTAAAAAGCAAGTTGGAGAAGAATTATAATAATTGAGAATGCATATCAATAAAACACTGCAGAGCTTTGGACTGTGGTCCGTCTTTTCTGAAAACAAGAATCGTATTCATCGTTCCCAGCTGTTTGTTCAGTCCATACGTCTTAATGCCTCTTCCTGCATAATATTGATTAACCACTTCCTCAGGCAATATGCTGACTCCCAGGCCAGCTTCCACAAAGTTAATGACTCCTTCAATAGAATTCAGGACCGTACTTTTATAATTAAGAATTCCTTTATGGCTCAGCCAGGATTCTAATCGTTCCCTGAAAATACAGCCTTCATCAAATACCACTATTTTCAGGGGTTCATTGGCGATGAGTGTCTGCAGATTCGGGCCTTTTGAGGAAGCCAGAATCACAAGCTGTTCTTCCTTAATACAAATTTTCTCCAATCCTTTGGCATTCACAGGGGCAGAAACAAAGGCTGCATCAAGCCTGTACTCCAAAACATCAGACAGTACTGAATCTCTGGTATCTGACTTAAATTCCAGCTCAATACCAGGGTATTTTTCATCAAAAGTATTGAGGATTTCCGGAACTTTTAATGCCATTGTTGTTTCTATACAGCCTATTTTCAGACAACCCCGGATGTTGTCACCGCTCAGAATATTGTTTTTTGCTTCTTCCACCAAATGCTGAATCTGTTTAGAATACTGCATCAGGATCATGCCTTCAGATGTAAGCTCTACTTTTCTTGAGGTACGTGAAAAAAGCTTGGTATTAAACTCATCTTCAAGACTTTTTATTCTTGCTGTAACATTGGACTGGACGGTAAACATGACAGAGGCTGCTTTTGTAAAACTTCCCGTTTCTGCTACGGCTTCAAATATTTTTAAATCGTGTATATTCATTTCAATTAATCATTATTAGTGATTTAAATCATTATAATTAATCGTTTTTAATAATCAAATATCCATATTAATTTTGAACTATCAAAAAAAATAAATGAAAATAATTTCAAGACAATTCATTGCAGGTTTATCTGTTGCCTTATTCACAGGTACGATGACCATGGCACAGTCCAATCAAAAATTACATTCAAACAATCACATTATGGAAAACTATCCTATTCATTATCGCAACATCAAAGTAAATGATCTTAACCTGTTTTACAGAGAGGCCGGCCCAGCCGATGCTCCCACGATCCTTCTTCTCCACGGATATCCTACCTCATCTCATATGTTCAGAAATCTGATCCCGATTTTGAGCAAAAAATACCATGTAATTGCGCCGGATCTTCCGGGATTCGGTTATTCTGATGCTCCGGATCATAATAGGTTCTCTTATACATTCGACAATCTTGCTGGAACGGTACAGGCCTTTGTAGACAAGCTGGAGATGAAACGTTTTGCCGTTTATATCTTTGATTACGGAGCTCCGGTAGGGTTACGTCTGGCGATGAATAATCCTGAGAAAATCACGGGAATCGTTTCACAAAACGGAAATGCGTATGAAGAAGGTTTAAGCGATCAATGGAATCCCATCCAGAAATACTGGAAAGATCCTTCACAGGCCAACCGTCTTGCCTTAAAAAACTTTGTATCTGAAGAAGTTACCCTGTTTCAGTATCAGCATGGTGTTTCTGATCCTTCATTAATTGCCCCGGAAGCGTATACCCTCGATCAGAAATTCCTTGACAGACCAGGCAATATAGAGATACAGCTGGATTTGGTAAAAGATTACAGAACCAATGTGGCTTTATATCCCAAATTCCATGAATATTTCAGAAAATATCAGCCAAAATTATTATTGGTGTGGGGAAACAAAGATCCTTATTTTCTTCCTGCCGGAGCTGAAACCTATAAAAAAGATGTACCGGATGCGAAATTAAAGTTTTATGATACGGGACATTTTGCCCTGGAAACAAATGCAGCAGAAATAGGTGCTGAAATCTTTGAATTTATGGGAACATTACCCCGATAAAATCTATAATCAGAAAATCATTTTCCTTAAAAAAAGAATAAGAGAAATATCTCACTATGAAAACAATTCTCATTACAAACTATGGCGGACCGGAAGTTCTGCAGCTTACGGAAATGCCTGATCCTGTTATAAAAGATCCGTCTCAGGTACTGGTAAAAGTAAGAGCAACCTCTATTAACCCGCTGGATTATCAGATCAGAAGAGGTGATTATGCATCACTTTTCGATCTGCCTATGATAACAGGGCATGATATTGCCGGTGATATTATAGCTGTAGGTGAATCCGTTAAAAAATGGAAACCTGGTGATAAGGTGTATTATTCCCCGCGTTTTGGAAGTTCGGGGAGCTATGCCGAGTATCATCTTACCGATGAGTCTTCATTATCCAGAATGCCGGATACTATCAGCTATGAGGAAGCTGCTTCTATTCCCCTTATTGGAGGGACAGTTTGGGAAATGCTTGTGGTAAGGGCTCAATTGAAAAAAGGAGACCGTATTCTTATCCTTGGTGGTGCCGGAGGTGTAGGAACATTGGCCATACAGGTTGCTAAATCATTGGGTGCTTTTGTTTATACCACCGGGCAAAATATTTTACATGAAAAACTAAAAAATCTTGGAGCTGATGTTGTAATTGATCATCATAAGGAAAATTATATTGAGGAAATCAAAACACATACGAATGGAAAGGGTGTTAATGTAATCATCGACACTGTGGGAGGAACTACCCTTTCAGACAGTCCGCTTGCATTAGCAGATTACGGTTCTGTAGTAACACTCGTTGATATTCCACAGCCTCAAAACCTCATCAATGCGTGGGAAAAGAATGCGACGTATCATTTTGTTTTTACCCGACAAAGCAGGGATGAACTTCACCATATCACTGAATTAATTGAAACCGGACATGTAAAACCTGTTATAGACAGCATATATTCACTTGAAGATGTCCAAAAAGCTCATCAAAGAATTGAGGATTCGAAAAGAGACAGACCTTTATTAGGAAAAATTGTATTGACCGTGTAATTATTTATAATAAGGTCATAAAATTTGAAAGCATCATTGAATTCAATAATGCTTTCAAATTTTTATATTCTCTGAAAGGAGATTCATCTTTATAAAAAATGATAAAGGAAAATGACATCACCTATATAAGCGGGCTTTGTACGATCTTTAATTAGCAGTTGAGCTTCTACGATTACTTTAACAGTTCCCCTAAGATCAATCACAGATTTTACCGTAGCCTTCAGCTTCACAGCACTATTTACCAGCACAGCTTCTCCGAATTTAAGATTTTCTATTCCGTAGTTGATCTCCATTTTTACATTTCTTACATCTGCAATCTGTTTCCAGAGATAAGGGATCAATGATAAAGTTAAATAACCATGAGCAATTGTTGACTTAAATGGCCCTTCTCTTTCCGCTTTTTCCTGATCAGTATGAATCCACTGGTTATCTAATGTAGCATTTGCAAATCTATCGATCTGATCCTGATCTATCAAATGCCAGGCAGAATATCCCAATACCTGCCCTTCAAGAGACTTATATTCATTAAAATTATTAATAATAATCATATCTTTTTCTGAACCTTTTGAGGGATTACAATATGTATAGCTCAATGATTATCACCGTAGCCGAGTGTATATCAACACTGCATATTTATTTTCCAGGCATCCGGCCTTAGTCTGTCAATATTCAGACCAATTGCTTCCTTATTTTTTTAAATCTCTAAAAACCTCTTACGTAAAAGTAAGAGGCTAATGAACATAATGAAAATAAAAAGTAATTTACATTACATCAATGTTCTTTCAAACAATATATCCAGATATACTAAGTTCCATGAAATTTTGAACTTATAAAAATATGAGACTTGATATGGCAAAATATTTTTCTAATATACCTGCAATTAAGATTTTAAATTAAGCTAACTTTACGTTAACAGCATTTAAACCTTTATCACTTTTTTGTACATCAAAAGCTACTTTATCATTCTCGCGGATTACTCTTGTGTTTAATCCTGAAGAATGTACAAATATGTCTTTACTTCCGTCTGCCGGAGTAATAAAACCGAAGCCTTTTGCTTCATTAAAAAATTTTACGGTGCCTTCTTGCATTGTAATTGTTATTAAAAATTGTGTATTATAATCTGTAAACGTTACAGATTTTATTTATGATATACTGACAGGCATTGTGTTTCCTATCAGCGGTTGAATATTTTTAAGATCCGGGAGCTTCACCGTTTGTGGTATTGAAGATGCAGGATCTGCAATAATCTCTACAGGATTGTTCAGGATTGTTTTGGCGAAATATTTTAAACTTCCCGGCATTGTAGCAGAAAAAAGCAGGTTTTGTCTTCTATGAGAAACCAGATTCAATATTTTTTTTATATGATTAGTGAGTCCCATATCAAGCATTTTATCGGTATCATCTAAAACAAACAGCTCAATTTTAGAAAGATCAATATGTCTCTGATTTTCTACATCAAGCAATCCTCCAGGTGTTGCCACAAGAATATCTACTCTTTTTCTTAGTGCTGCAAGATGGCTACCAATGGAAACCCCTTCATAAACAGAAAGCAGAGACAATGGTAAATATTTACTGTAGATTTTAAAATTCTCTTCTATCTGTATGGCCAGTTCCTGAGTTGGTGTAAGTATTAAAGTTCGTATTTCTTTATGATCCGGAGTTTGTCTTTTCAGCAACTGTAAAATAGGCATAGCAAATGCAGCTGTTTTTCCAGCACCTGTCTGTGCAGACACTACAATATCCCTTCCTGCCAAAATATGCGGAATTGCAGAGTACTGTATTTCAGTAGGTCTGGAATATCCGGCTTCTGTCACTGCACGGATAATAGGATTAATTAGATTTAAATTTTTAAAATTCATTATAAATTCCGGCATTCCCGGTATCTTAAAACAAATCTGTTGATCAGAATTTGAATCGGTGTATTATAATGACAAACAAAAGAGTATTCTTTTCTGTTCATCTTTCTCTTGCCTCAGCTACAATAATATTTTTATCTATATTACGGATGGCCCGGCAATAACGTGTCGCTCTTATCTACAATAGAACTTTATAATCTCTTATTTCCATTATGAAAACAAAGGCTATAAATTGGTAGCTGAAAAAGCAAAACTGAAAGAAAAAAGTGATTTTAAACTATGACAGAATAGCAAAGGCAGTGACCTGTTTTTATAAATGTTCTGCAAACCTACAATAAAAAAAACGAACATCACCTTATATAATTAACTGATTATCAAAAATTTATTCGTACCTTCTGCAAATTAAACGAATTGTTTGCTGACGCGGATGATTTTAAACTCCGGAATATGCAAACTTCTTTTCCCTTACCCAGCCCTTCCCCCAGAACATTAGAGTCCCATACAGGCCTTCATGTAAGAATTGCTTATTTCATTATGATACATCATAAACCTGAAATATTTAAAAATATGTTTCAGAAGATCTATACCAGGGATCAGTTTTATCTTATCCATATTGATAAAAAAGCAAAACAAGAGTTCATTGAAGAAATACAGCTTTATATCGTTCATTTTCCCAATGTTTATATTCTGGACAGTATAAATATAGTTTCGGGAGGTTTCAACATCGTTCAGGCAGAATTGAACGCTATGGAATTCCTCCTGAATGTAAGCAAAGAATGGGATTATTTTATTAATCTGAGCGGTGAAGATTATCCACTGAAATCACAAAATATTATCCGTAAATTTCTTACCACCAATAAAGGCAGGAATTATCTTTTTTATTATGATCAGAAGTTTTACAGACCAGACACGCTGCAAAGAATACAAAATCACTTTACAGAATTGGCTTATGTTATTTCATCTTTCATCTACAAAAGATCTTTTATGAAAAATGTAATACCCTATATAGGTGGCAAATGGTTTATGTTTACAAGAGAAACCTGCTTATTTTTAACAAACAACAAAACTGTAATGGATTTTGAAGACTATTATCTTCATACTTTTTTACCTGCAGATTCATTTTTCCAGACTGTTCTTATGAATACATCATTCAATGATATTATTGTCAATGATGATAAAAGAGCGGTACTTGAGACCTCCTTTTTTCAAAATACCCAGAATACATTCAATTATATTCAATCATTAAAATCCGGCAATCAGCTTTTCATCAGAAAGGTTAACAAAAAAACAGATGAAAGTATCAGAAAATACATTGAAGACAGCTATCTTACTCCCCTTCCTTATGTAAATGAAGTAGAAAGAGAATTGAAAAGAAATAACCGTCAAAACAACTGATTTTTGAACTTCATCCCCAATATGCTTAAGACAGATACTCTTTACTGCTTTTCTGCTAAATCATTATATTTGAAAGAAACATCATAAAATCTGTTTTCTTGGAATTACAATATGGAAAAGAAGCTGACTCCGGAACATGTAAAGCTTGCCACTTTAGACTGTCAGGGATTAATACATAGTACGCCGTTCGGAACTGGAAAAACTGCAGTTTTGAATGCAGTGGAACATCTTGGATATATTCAGATTGATACTTTATCGATTGTGGAACGAGCCCATCATCATACGCTTTGGACAAGAATCCCAGATTTTCAGACAGATTATCTGGAAGAACTGGTGGAAGACCGTAAAGTATTTGAATATTGGTTCCATGCTGCTTCCTATCTTCCCATGCAGGACTTCCGGTATGTTTTACCCCAAATGCTGACGATCAAAAGAGGAGAATCCCGTTACTACAATGCAGATCCTAAAGTGATGGAATATGTCATGGACACTATCCGCAATGAAGGACCTAAAAGAGCAAGAGATTTTGAAAATGAAAGCCATAAAGCCGGAAGCTGGTGGAATTGGAAGCCTGCCAAATTAGCGCTGGAAAGACTTTTCATGCAGGGAGATCTGATGATCAGCGGACGTTCCGGAATGCAGAAAACATATGATCTCGCTGAAAGGGTTTTGCTTTCTTTTATTGATACCACGGAACCTACTCCACTTGAGTTTGCAGAATATCTGGTTAAAACCAATCTGCGTGCCTATGGATTGACAACGGTAAAGCAGATTACCCACCTTCGGAAAGGAAACGACTTAAAAAAGAATGTCAATACCGTTTTAAAAACTATGCTGGATAAAGGGGAAATATCTCAGGTCAAAATAGAAGGACTCTCTTCTGCTTTTATTCGGAATGATGTTTTTGAAAAGACATTTGATCTGAAAGATTCCAATATACACCTGCTGTCTCCCTTTGACAATTCTATTATCCATCGGGATAGAATCAGGCAGATTTTTGATTTTGATTTCCGGCTGGAATGTTATACGCCAAAAGAAAAAAGACAATACGGTTACTTCTGTCTGCCCATTCTGTATGGTGACCAGTTCATAGGAAGAGTCGACTGCAAAGCTCACAGAAAAGAAAAAAAACTGGAGCTCATTCATTTACATATTGAAAACAATACTTTGGATATTGAATTGTGGCTGAAACCTTTCGCAGAAACTATAAAACGTTTTGCTGTTTTTAATGGCTGTGAATCTTTGACTTTGACAAAAGTAAGTCCATCAAAACTGAATGCTCCCGTGAAAAAAGAATTGTCCGGATTAAAGTTTAAAAAGTAATAGCTGCTTATCTGAATGTTTCTATTAAAAGACAAATCGCATTATTGAGCTCAATAATGCGATTTTATTTTTATCAGGGTAATCCCGATTAGTTTAATTTCTGATTTGTTTTCTGAACAAAATCATCCCATTGCTGGTTCAGGTAAGTGAGTGCTTTCTTTTTCTCACCGTCATTCATAGAAGAATAATTAATGGAATTGAAAACCAGTTTCTTCAGGGCTTTTAAATCCAGATCCCAATATACCTGCGTTACCCAGAAATCATAGCTGAGCCCTGTATATCCATAGACGGAAGGATCATCGCTGCTGATAGAGCATTGTATTCCATTGCTCAGTAAAACCCTTGCAGGATGATTTCTCAGGTCACTTACATATCCTAAGATCTGATTACTGATCGGGCTTACTTCAACCAGTTTATTCTGTTTTCTGATTTGTTCCATTGTTTTGGGAAAATAAATCAGATTCAATCCGTGCCCAATTCTTTTATTGTTTAACAGCGCTACATCCAAAACATTTTTATTCAGGATAGAGCTGCTTTCTCCGGCATGAAGGTAGAGAGGAAGCTCTACTCCATACTTTTTATGAAGTTCATCCAGTTTTGTCCAGCTTTTCTCAAAAAAACTGATGTTGTGCCCTGCTGCTTCATCTGCCACAAGATCAAATCCTGAGATCATATCCGGAAATTCTTTCTTCAGTTCAAATGCTGTTTCCAGTTGTTTTCCAATACTTTCATTATCTAAGAATTTAAAGCTTGAATAGATCAGTTTAAGGGTGAACTGCGGATCCGACTGATGTATTTCTTTAAGAATATCCTTCAGATCTGTGATGGAAGTTTTCAAAGGATATTTGCCATGCTGAAAATCATAAAGTTCATCAAAGATATACCTGATTTCTACGTGCTGTACTTTATCTTTTATCAGATCTTTAAATCCTTTCAGATAATATTCTTTAAAGAATGGACGGTACGGAAGCAGCAGACTGATCCTCTTAAAACGTTTTTCAAATTCAATCCAATAATCTGTATAAGAGCAAAGATTGTCACGTTTCAGTGTAAGAAGATCCTGGAGTTCTTTTTCAAAATCAGGAGTTGAGGTCAGCTTTTTATCAAGACTTACAAATCCGTTCGGAACTTTTCCGTTTTCAAAAAAAGCCAGCTGTCCGAAAATGAACTGATCATTATCTTTCTGATCATACACATAACATTCCTGATATTTTCTGGCGGCCGAAATGATCCATTTCACATCTGTTATTCCTCCACTGTGGGTATGCAGCAAACCTCCTTTCGGCATAGTCTGAAGGAATTCAAACAACTTGCTGCTTTCAATTAACGGCTTAATTTCATTAAAAGAGCTGTTATATAAAGATATTTTTTTCTTTTCCGTATCACTGAGAAACTGTTTGCGGATCTGGAATATTTTCTTATCCAAAACGATTTCCGTATCCGATAATTTTATATCAGCATCAAAGGCCATCGCCTCATTTTCTTTCTCAGACGATGCCCATTTCTGTTGATAGACAGATTTTTCCGCCACTTTAGTTTGTCCCCAAAATAGAGGTGAGCCTAAAAGTGATATATAAATAAGGTATTTTTTCATCATAATAAATATTGGAGGAGTTTTTTGTACTATCGGTTATATTTTTAACCGTTAAAAAGTAGCTTTTTACAGCAAAAATTGTGCAAAATAAAGCTATTTCAAAAATAATATTAATTTTATTAAAATCCTCAGGTAATTATTATGCTTTAATTGTTTTCTGACCGGCCTCACTTACAGGGTGTGAGGTGCGCCAATTGTGACGGAATTTTTAAGGACAACATTCAATAATGAGAAATAAAGAAACCATTTCCGAATTCTCTACTGAAAAGAAGTTCTGAACTCCAATGGAGAAAGACGGGTTTTATTTTTAAACAATTTGGTAAAAGATTGTGGATGTTCAAAACCGAGCTCATAAGCAATCTCACTTACAGACAAATCTGTGGTAGAAAGCTTTTCTTTTGCTTTTTCAATCAGTTTATCATGAATAAACTGCTGGGTACTCTGACCGGTAAGCGTTCTTAACATACGACTTAAATAATTGGGAGAAATTCCAAGATGATCTGCAACAAACTGCACGGTAGGTAATCTTTTTGACACAAGATCATTATCATTGAAATAATCATCCAGCATAACTTCTAAACGATTCAGAATGGTATGGTTGGTTATTTTTCTGGTAATAAACTGCCGTTCGTAGAACCTTTCTGAATAATTGAGCAATGTTTCAATGTGTGAAATAATAATATTCTGACTGAATTTATCGATCACCGAATGATACTCCTGCTCAATATTTTCTATAATTCCATTGATGGTAAGCTCTTCTTTTTTTGAAAGAAATAAAGCTTCATTCACTGAATAATCAAAAAAATCATACTGCTTTATGGTTTTGGCAAGTGAAGTATGCCACAGAAAATCAGGGTGAATTAATAGCATCCAGCCGGATTGTTTTTCTTTCGGACCGGAATCCGCTTCAATCCTGAAAACCTGGTTGGGAGAAATAAAGAAAAGGGTTCCTTCATCAAAATCATATTCCTGCTGGCCATATTTCAGCTTGCCATTCATTCCTATTTTTAAAGAAATCTGGTAAAAACCCAGCATCCAATTAACTTCACCAATGTCGGCAGGCCGCTTTACATCCTTATAATCGATAACACTGATCAATGGATGTTCAGGAGGATTCAGCCCTCTTGAACGGTGAAATTCCGTAATGGTTTTTATTCTTTTGATAGCCCGTCTTTCCATATCTATAAAATTACAAATTGTTTTTGCAGTAAACTTTTGTTGTAGAGTTTTTCGCACAGATGACACAGATTTTCACAAATATTTACGTTAATACTATTATTTTCAAAACTTATTTGAACTTCTCTACGGCAAAATTTTCTCTTTTTTTAATTAAATATTTACTTCTTTTGTGACTTTTGTGATTTATTTTTCCCGCAGATTGCACAGATTTTCACAAATATTTACGTTAATACTTTTATTTTCAAAACTTATTTGAACTTCTCTACGTCAAAATTTTCTCTTTTTTTTAATTAAATATTTACTTCTTTTGTGACTTTTGTGGTTTATTTTTCCCGCAGATGACACAGATTTTCACAGATGGTTGTGGTTAAAGCAGTGCGTTATTTTATTCTTAAGTGTACTTTTCAGCGTAAGAATATGGTCTTCGTCTTACTAAAATGCTTAAAAACTTTTGTGACTTTTGTGGTTCACTATTTACACTTCATCATTTTGATAGACCTCAGCAAATTCCTTTACAAAGTCGGCCAGTTTTACTTTTCCCAAAACAGGCTGATGCTGATCATAATCTTCATACAGAATCCCGCTTCCCTGAGCTGCCTGAGTTTCTACAAAACCTTTAGCCACCTGCTCATTAAAGCCCATATCAAGCCAGCTTTTCAATAATTCCTGATCTGAGATCACCTTCCACTGAAGATCCGGCTTACCGATTGAGTTCCCCAAAGCTTTCGCAATTTCATTAGGAGAAACCTCATCACTTGCTACGTAACGAACTGTTCTTCCTTCAAATGGTTTTTCAGTTTCTTCTGCAATAACAGCCGCAATATCTAATGGAGAAACCCACGGTTCTTTCTGATCTCCTCCCCAATTGGAAATAATAGCACCTTTGTTTTTAATCGTACTGATGAATGAAAACATATTGAAATAAATACCTACCGGACGAATAAATTTGATGGCAACTTCATCCGGAAGCTGCTTCAGAATCTGTTCTACATGATGATGAAACACGATAATCCCCGTCCCTTTATCCGTGTGAGCTCCAATACTGCTGAGATGAATAATTTTCTTCACTCCAGAGCGCTCCACAGCTGTTTTGTAATGGTGGCCAATTTCGCAGATCTTTCCAATAAAATCAACATCTTTATCAAAAAAATCTCCTGCTGCTTCCATGGTCTCCATTAAATAAACAATATCTGCCCCTGTAAATGCATCAGTGAGAAAATCAGGATCAAACATACTGCCTATCGCCGCTTTTGCTCCCAATGCTTCTATAGCTGACATTCTTTCTACAGTACTGCTTATCACTGTTACCGAGTGTCCTTTCTGTATAAGCTCTTCTGTAAGGGGTTTTCCGATGTTCCCGATGGAACCTGTTAAAACAATATTCATTTCTATAATTTTTTGTTAGAGCAAAATTCTGAAATACCTGTAAAGATGACTTCACCGGATCTATCTTCTTCTTAGCCAAAAAAGGAAACTTGATGAATAGATGCATTTTTTCGGTAAACAGAACACTTTTTAACACTTTTTTAATCTATAACGGTTGCACCTATTTTGAACTTTACCTACCTTTGCCTCTGGGATGCGGAAAAGATTTCATCAATATTTGTACAGCTTGTTATTTGCATTGCTTACCGTTTTAGGTTGGTACTATGGGCAAATCCAGCAGTATATTTCAACAGATATTTCTTCCGAACTTCATTTTACCACTGATCTTCTTGTTCATCAGAATAAAAGCTTCAAGGCATCTTTTGCCTTTCTTAAAAATCATGAGGCCAATGATGCTTACAATGTCAGCCATCCCCGCTACAACAAAATCAGAGCTAATCTTTCTGAAAACGACAACGAAAATGACGACAATGTAGAAACATCCGGTTCTACTGAGCTTCTCGCTCTTTTCAAAGATGGTTTCTGGCATCTGATCTCAGGTTTTGTTACTACATTTCACGACAGACAAATCGCTGTTTCACTCGCTCAATCCGAACACTTAAAGCCTTTAGATGATGATCTGTACATCCAGTACAGGGTCATCAGACTGTGATTTTATAGTAATTTTTTCGAAAACCTTATATGCTTTCAAATCCTATTTGAGAGCAGGTAACTCTATTTTTTCAATTATAAATTATTATAAAAACAAAATTTATCATGGTCAAGAAAAGTCTCATGTATATCAACTTGTGCCTTATTTTCTTGTTTGCAGGCTGTCAATCTGAAAAAAAGGAAAAAGCAGAAGCAGCATCATTCAACGTTACAAGCCCGCTTATAAAAGATACTTTGGTTAACAAAGATTATGTTGCACAAATCCGTTCTATTAATCATATTGAGCTTCGTGCCCAGGAAAAAGGATACATTCAGTCTATTTATGTAGATGAAGGGCAATTCGTACAAAAAGGGCAGCTGATGTTCAAAATTATGCCTAACCTATATGAATCGGATGTAAACCGCGCCAAAGCAGAGTCTAAATATGCACAGATTGAATATCAGAATACCAAAAACCTTTCTGACAAAGACATCGTTGCTCCTCAGGAAATGGCAATGGCCAAAGCAAAATATGAAAAAGCCCAGGCTGAACTTACTTCAATGAATACCCATTTGAGATTCACCGAAATCCGTGCTCCTTTTACCGGAATTGTAGGAAAATTACATGTAAGAAAAGGAAGCCTTGTAGACGAAGGTGAACTTGTAACGGAACTTTCCGACAACAGCAAAATGTGGGTATATTTCAATGTACCGGAAGCAGAATATCTTAACCAGATGGATGCTAAAAAGGATAACAACCCAATGCATGTACGTCTGAGAATGGCCAATGGCAAAGAATTCACTCAAGACGGTGTGGTACAAACCATAGAGTCTGATTTTGACAATGAAACAGGGAATATTGCCTACAGAGCTACATTTCCCAACCCTAAAGGTCTGTTAAGATACGGAGAAACCGGGAATATTGTCATTACTTCACCTTATACCAATGCCATGATGATTCCTCAGAAAGCCACTTTTGAAGAACTGGAAAAAAAATATGTCTATGTGATTGGCAAAGACAACAAAGTGCATGCAAGAGAAATAAAAGTAGCTGCTGAGCTGCCACACATTTATGTAGTTTCTTCCGGGCTTGGAAAAGATGACAGAATCTTGCTGGAAGGGCTTAGAATGGTTCAGGAAAACCAGAAGATTGGTTCAAAATACCAAAAACCTGAAAAAGTAATGTCGAATCTGGATCTGTACGCCGAGTAACCCAAAAACAGCATTATGTTTAAAAAAGTAATACACCGACCGGTTTTCGCTATCGTAATATCGGTTGTTATCCTGTTTATGGGAGGTATCGCCATGAAGCAGCTTCCAACAGAGCAGTTTCCAAAAATTGCCCCTACCACAGTAGCCGTTTCTATTGCCTATCCGGGTGCAAGTGCAGATGTATTGGTAAAATCATCTCTGATTACAATTGAAAATGCCATCAACGGAGTTCAGGGAATGCGCTATATCACCACCGATGCTACCAGTGCCGGAGAAGCTACTGTAAATGTTGTCTTTGATCCGGGAACCGATCCCAATGAGGCCGTAGTTCTGGTAAAAACGAGAGTAGATCAGGTAATGCCTCTACTGCCGGAGCTTGTACAAAAAGAAGGAGTGGTTGTAAACCCTATTCAGCCAAGTATGCTGATGTACGTGAATCTCTACAGTACGAATAAAAGTATGGATGAAAAATTCCTGTACAACTACTCTATGGTGAATATCATCCCGGAAATCAACCGTATCCACGGGATTGCAAAGTCTCAGATTCTGGGTAGCCGAAGATATGCCATGCGTATCTGGCTGAATCCTGACCGTATGCGTGCGTATTCTATTTCTGTAGATGAGGTGATGAAGGCTATTGGTGAGCAAAGTATCATTGGCCGTCCGGGAAGAATCGGACAGAGTTCCGGTATTGCAGCACAATCCCTGGAATATGTATTGACCTATAAAGGGCAGTACAACAAACCGGAAGAGTATGAAAATATCATTGTACGTTCCAATGCAGAAGGAGAAAATGTGAAACTGAAAGATATTGCCAAAGTAGAATTGGGAAGTGAATTCTTTGATATTTATTCCAATCTTGACGGACATCCATCCGCTTCTATCGTTTTAAAACAAAACTACGGAAGTAATGCCAATGACGTGATCAGAGATGTAAAGGCAAAGCTTGCAGAAATGAAAGGAAACTTCCCACCGGGTGTTGATTATAAAATCAGTTATGATGTGTCGCAATTCCTGGATGCCTCTATAGAACAGGTAATGCATACCTTGAGAGATGCATTTATCCTTGTAGCTATTGTGGTTTTCATTTTCCTTGGCGACTGGCGTTCTACGCTGATTCCTATTATTGCCGTACCGGTTTCTTTGATTGGAACTTTCTTTGTCATTCAGTTCTTCGGATTAACCATTAATCTTGTTACCCTTTTCGCACTGGTATTGGCAATCGGAATTGTGGTGGATAACGCCATTGTAGTGATAGAAGCTGTTCACGCTAAAATGGAAGACAGTAATATCTCGCCTTATAAAGCCGTAAAAGAAGTGATGGGTGAAATTGCAGGTGCTATTATTGCAATTACAGCCGTAATGGTTGCGGTATTTATTCCTATTTCCTTTATGACGGGTCCTGTGGGAACTTTCTACCGTCAATTTTCTATTACCATGGCAAGTTCTATTGTGATTTCAGCGGTAGTAGCGCTTACACTGACTCCGGTTTTGGCAGCAATGTTATTGAAAAACCATCATGGAAAGCCTAAAAAAGTAAATATTTTCACCAAAGCGTTAGATTCTTTTAACGGAGCATTTGATAAAGTAACAGGAAAATACGCTTCATTCCTTAGAAAAATCGTAAGCCGAAAGGTGGTAACATGGGGAATCCTGATTGCTTTCTGTGCCGGAATTGTTATGATTAATAAAGTACTTCCGGGTGGATTTATTCCGAATGAAGACCAGGGAACCATCTATGCCATTATCCAGACTCCTCCGGGTTCTACCCTGGAACAAACCAATAAGGTTTCCAGAACATTACAGAAAATCTGTATGGGAGTAGACGGTGTGGAATCTGTATCCTCACTGGCAGGATATGAAATCATGACGGAAGGCCGTGGTTCCAATGCCGGAACCTGTCTGATTAACCTTAAAAGCTGGAACGACCGTGAGCATTCTGTAAAGGAAATCATGGAAGAACTGGAAGAAAAATCAAAAGATCTTGGAGCTACCATTGAATTCTTTGAACCACCCGCTGTTCCGGGATTCGGATCTTCGGGAGGTTTCTCTATGAGACTTCTTGACCTTAACAGAACTACAGATTATCAGGAATTTGATAAAGCCAATAAAGACTTCATCGCCCAGCTTAAAAAACGTAAGGAACTTTCAGGAGTGTTCACCTTCTTTGCAGCCAATTATCCCCAGTATGAATTGGTGTTTGATAATAATGCATCCATGCAGAAAGGAGTTTCTATCGGGAAAGCGATGGACAATCTCAACATTCTGATCGGGAGTACCTATGAACAGGGTTTTATCCGTTTCGGGCAATTCTTTAAAGTATATGTACAATCATCTCCGGAATTCAGAAGACTTCCTACAGATATTATGAATCTGTATGTGAAAAACGACCGTGATGAAATGGTTCCTTATTCAGCATTTATGACCATGAAAAAGACTCAGGGGCCGAATGAAATCACCCGCTATAACATGTACAATTCCGCAGCAATCCGTGGACTTCCGGCAGCAGGTTATACGACAGCAGATGCTATTCAGGCTATCAATGAAACGGCAGCAAAAACATTACCTCACGGATACAAAGTGGCATGGGAAGGATTGTCTTATGATGAGGCACAGCGTGGTAATGAAGCCATTTATGTCTTCCTTGTTGTTTTGGTATTCGTTTATCTGGTTCTGGCGGCTCAGTACGAAAGTTTCCTGATTCCGTTTGCAGTACTTTGTTCACTTCCGGTGGGAGTTTTCGGGTCTTTCTTATTATTAAAAGCGATGGGACTGGAAAATGACATCTATGCACAGGTAGGATTGATTATGATTATCGGATTACTGGGTAAAAATGCGGTACTTATTGTAGAATTTGCCGTGAAAAGGCGTCAGGCCGGAGATTCTATTCTTGAAGCCGCTGTAGAAGGTTCCAAAGCGCGTTTCAGACCCATTCTGATGACTTCTTTCGCCTTTATTGCAGGATTGGTTCCGCTTGTTTTTGCAAGGGGTGCCGGAGCCATCGGAAATCACACCATCGGAGCATCCTCACTGGGTGGAATGCTTATAGGAACACTATTCGGAGTGATTGTAATTCCGGGGCTCTACTACATATTTGCCAAGTGGTCTGACGGTAAAAAAATGATTAAAGACGAAGATGAATCTCCATTAAGCGAAGACATGATCCATTATGAATAAAAGAAAAATATATCAATATGCAGGTCTGGCAGTCTTCTTATTAAGTCTTACTGCCTGTAAACCTATCGAAATAGAACAGCGTGCTGAAAATAAAACCGTCCCTGAAAAATACGGTTCAGCAGAAAATGATACCCTCAATACAGGAAAAATGAAGTGGAATGAATATTTCAGTGATCCTCACCTTCAGGAACTGATTACTCAGGCTCTTCAGAATAATCAGGAACTGAATATTGTCCTTCAGGAAATTGAAATGTCTAAAAATGAAATCAAAGCCAGAAAAGGTGAATATCTTCCGTCTGTAGGTTTAAAAGCTGGTGCAGGTGTAGACAAAGTAAGCCGCTACACCAATATCGGAGCGATGGAAGCCAACACAGAAATAGAACCCGGCAGAGAAATGCCTGAGCCTTTGTTTGACTTTGGAATAGGTGCCCAGGCACAGTGGGAAACGGATATCTGGGGTAAACTTCATAATGCTACAAGAGCACAGGTACAGCGGTATCTTGCCAGCATTGAAGGAAAGAACTTTATGACCACTCATCTTATTTCAGAGATTGCAGATTCTTATTATGAGCTGCTGGCACTGGATAACGAACTGGTCATTTTGAATCAGAATATCAAAATTCAGAATGATGCACTGGAGATTATCAAAGATTTAAAAAAGAATGCCAGATCCAATGAACTGGCTGTACAAAGATTTGAAGCGCAGGTTCTGAAAACCCAGGGGATGCAGTATGACATCCAGCAAAAGATTGTTGAAACTGAAAATAAAATCAATTATCTGGTGGGCAGGTTTCCGCAATCTGTGGAAAGAAGTCAGGATTCTTTTGATTCTGTTGTTCCACAAGCTGTTTACGGAGGAATACCTTCTGAGCTTTTGGAAAACCGTCCGGATATTAAACAGGCTGAGTATGAGCTGGCAGCAGCCAAGCTTGATATCAAAGTGGCTAAAGCAAGATTCTACCCTTCTCTTGATCTTTCTGCAGGAGTCGGTTTACAGGCTTTTAATCCGCTGTATATCATCAAGCCTCAGTCGTTTCTGTTTTCTCTTGCCGGAGAGCTTACGGCTCCTCTGATTAACCGAAGAGCAATTAAGGCGGCTTATTATAATGCCAATGCAAAGCAAATCCAGGCGGTATATCATTATGAGCAGACTGTTTTGGGAGCTTATATTGAGGTAGCCAATCAGTTATCTAAAATTCATAATCTGGAAAGCAGTGTGAATATCAAAACAAAGGAAGTGAATGCTTTAACAAAGTCTATTGATATTTCTAACGATCTGTTCAAATATGCCCGAGCTGATTATATGGAAGTTTTGCTGACTCAGCGGGATGCGCTGGAATCAAGGTTTGAGCTGGTGGAAAAGAAAGTGAACCAACTTAAAGCAAGCGTTGCAGTATACAGAGCACTTGGTGGTGGCTGGGATCAGAATTCTCTGGAAGTCCCGGACATTCGTAAACAATAAATTCTTTTCAATCTTGTTTTTATAGGAGTCTGCCGAGAGGCAGGCTTCTTTTTTTAGGTTTTGGCTGAAGCCTGATGAATTTTTTAATCTTCGGTAAACGGGCTAAAGCCCGTTCCTATTGAATATTTTCATTTTTCCCACAGATTTCACGGATCAACACAGATGTTTGAGTATATTTTTTACATTCACAATTCATAATTCACAATTTATAATTCATAATTCATAATTCTATTCTAGCTCTGATAGCAGCGGTTACCCCACAGCAGGAAGTGGTTTCAACCAGGAGCGAGGAGTATGAGCGGATAGCAGGATCAAGCTCCTGATGCCTGATCTTATGATTAACAATGCTATAAAATAAGCAATAAGTCTACAAAACAGATAGACTTATAATGTTAATTTTAATTCACTTTCTGGAAATTAACTTTTTTATCATTTTTTAACATTTCAAACAATAACATAAATAATTGAATAACAAACAAATAAATCAAATAATTCTGATTTTATTTTATTAATCTACTAAATTAGTAGACTAATATGATTTATCTCATACGTCCTTTTTATCGAGGTTCATGAATTATTAAATAATTTTGACCCAGCTAAAAAAAAATAAACTTTATTCTCATGAATAAGAATACCTTTAATTCTTACGTATGCACCCTTATGGTAGCGGATTCTGCACAAAAGTGTTCTGCAGAGCCTGCCTATTCACAGCACAACTGTATTTCTAACGACATGTGCTTTGAGATGATGTGCAAGATGATGATGTCATAACTTTCTAAGAGATACATTCATTACTGTAGGAATTAAAGCCTAAGAGTTTAAGGCTTCTTTCATCCGGGTACATCTCCTGTAAATTTTACCATTTTACTTCTTATATCCTCCCTGAAAAAGGAGGCAGGGAATTATTATTTCTTACAGAGAGATCAGCAGTAATACACAATTCAGTTTTAAACCTAGATTAATATAATGAAAAAGAAACAATGCAAACTTGGTGTATTGGCCTTACTCCTATTCGCGGAATATGGTTTTGCACAAAGTAAAGACAGTCTTTCCAAGGAAACCTCCATCAAAGAAGTGGTGGTGGTAGCTTTTGGAAAGCAGAAAAAAGAAGAAATTACAGGATCTGTACAGTCACTGAAGGCTAAAGATCTCTCTAATCTTCAAAACGGAAATATTCTTCAGGGAATTGGAGGAAAAGTAGCGGGAGTACAGGTAATTTCCTCAGGGCAGCCGGGTTCCCAGCCTACCATAAGAATGAGAGGAATAGGCTCTATCAATGCTTCCAGTGATCCGTTAATTGTACTGGATGGAATTCCTTACAGCGGAAACCTGAACAGTATTGCAGCATCGGATATTGAAAGTATTTCTTTTCTTGAAGATGCTTCATCCAATGCCTTATATGGTTCCCGAGGAGCCAACGGAGTGATTATTGTGAATACCAAAAGAGGGAAAAGCAAAGGATTGAGTATTGAAGCTGATGTAAAAACAGGGGTCAATTTCAGATCTATTGAAGATTATTCCGTGTATACGTCTCCGCAGGATTATTATACCGCATATTATAACAGAGCTAGAATTGGTGAAATTGCAAGACTGAAACAACCGGGAGCTGTTCCTTCAGGCCCTTCTCCTCATGATGTGGGACTTGCTGCACTAAGCAAACTGGGATATAATGCATACAGTGTCCCTTTCAGTCAGCTGATTTCCAAGGATGGTTCTTTCAATCCCGAGGCAAAATTATTGTATCAGGATAACTGGAAGAAACTCCTCTTCAGACCTTCGTTAAGAAGAGAAGCTACGGTAGGCATCAATGCCAATAGTGACCAGGTAAAATCATATACATCCCTTAATTATCTGGATGATAAAGGATATTTGATTTCTTCAGGTTTTGAAAGATTCGGAATCAGGTCTAATGTAGACTACGCTATCACCTCAAAACTGAAATTGACCAGTGCTTTGTCTTACACTTATAGTAAACAGGATTTTGGGGAGACTGGTGGTTTCTCCAACCCTTTCCAGTTTGCCAGAAATATTGCCCCTTTTTATCCGGTTTTCCTTAGGGATAACAACTACCAGAGACTTTATGACAGCTATGGAAATGCTTTATACGACTATGGCGACGGCCAGGGTCCCAACGGTGCAACAAGATCTTATGCTGTTTTTGAAAACCCGGTTGGAAACCTTCAGAAAGATAAATCACAGATCATCAGCAATATAACTAACCTCAACCTTGGTTTAAATTATGAAATCATCAAAGGACTGGATTTTACTTATAACTTTGGGGCCTATCTTGAAAATACAAGAAACCTGCAGTTCGGAAATACGGAAGGTGGAACTTCTTCTTCTGTAGGAGGAACGATTTCACAAGGTTCTAATTTTAAATATACGCTGAACCATCAGCAATTGCTTACTTATCAGAAAAAACTGGGAAATCACAGCTTCAATCTCCTTGTAGGACATGAGCTGAACAAGATTAAAGATGATGGTTTTTCCGGTTCAAAACAGCAGCTTCTACTGCCTGACTCACAATCATTTGACAATGCCGTAAAAATTACCGATTTGTCAGGAAGCGGTTATGAATATGCTGTAGAAGGCTATTTTACAAGGTTATTGTATAATTATGACGGCAAATATTTCTTTAATGCCAATATACGCAGAGACGGTTCTTCAGTCTTTTCTCCTGAAAGCAGATGGGGAAACTTCTATGGACTAGGACTGGCATGGAATATTGCAAAAGAAGATTTTCTTAAAGATAACAGGGTAATTAATTCCCTGAAATTAAAAGCTTCTTACGGCCAGCAGGGAAATGACAACATTCTATTGAGTGGTTCCAACAGAGATTATTATGCCTACCAGGATATCTATGGAATTAATAACTTCGGGGATGACAAGCCTGTTCTCTCCCTTAAAAAACAAGGAAATAAAGATCTGAAATGGGAAACTTCCAAAAACCTGAATGCCGGTTTTGAAATCTCCCTGTTAAAAAACAGAATAAATTTAAATGCTGATTATTTTGAAAGGAAAGTTTCGGATATGATCTACACGCTTCCTCTCCCACCTTCCAATGCAGGTTCTTATGTGAAGTATGGAAATATCGGAGATATGACCAACAGAGGGGTTCAGGCTAATCTTAGTGTGGATATTCTTCGCGGTGAGGAATTCCAATGGAGCTTTTATGCCAATGCCACCCATTATAAAAATAAGATTACCCGATTGCCTGCCGAACAGAGAAATACAGGTTTAGTAACCGGTTTATTTATTCTTACAGAAGGTGGAGACCGTTATACGTATTTCCTTAAAGAATTTGCCGGAGTAAATCCTGAAAATGGAGACGCTTTATGGTATCGTACTGCCATAAACCCAACCACTCAAAAGGAAGAAAGAACGGTTACCAATAATTACAAAGAGGCTACTGATTATAATACAGGGAAATCCGCTATTCCAAAGGTGTATGGTGGATTCGGAACAGATTTTACTTTTAAGAGATTCAATCTGGCAGTGAATTTTGCGTATCAGTTCGGAGGATATGGCTATGATGATATTTACAGAAGCTTATTCCATTCTGACAGCTATGGGTCTAACTATTCAACAGATCTGGATAAAACCTGGACACCGGAAAACCCAACTGCGGCATTGCCAAGAGTAGATCTTACGGCTACCAACCAGAATGGAAATTCAACACTCTATCTGATCAAATCAGATTATATCAGCCTTCAGGATGTAACATTTTCTTATCAGCTTCCTGAGGATTTTGCAAAGCAGGCAGGGTTGTCAGGTCTGAAAATCTATCTGACAGGAAACAATTTGTATCTGTGGTCAAAGAGAAAAGGATATGACCCAAGAGCTTCACTAACAGGAGTTTCGGATTCCTACAGATATTCTCTGCTGTCAAGTGTTTCTTTAGGCTTTAAACTCAATTTTTAAAAGAACAGAATGAAAATAATAAAATACTTTATATCAGCGGTAACCATAGGTTTTATAGCGACCAGCTGTGCCAATGATCTCAATACGTTGCCGGAAGGAGATATTTCCGGTGAACAGCTGAATAATGACTCTAACAGTCCGGAAAAAATCCTGGGCGGAGTATATCTTGATCTTCGCAGCAGCGGTGCCGGCGGTACTACCGTTCACTCAGATTTCGGAATCATGGGGATCAAAGCAGGTGCAGATCTGATGTCCAATGATGTCATCCAGTCTACCAACCAGCATTTGGGAATGTTTTATAATTATGAAGCCACCAATGCCAGCAACATCGCTTCAGAAATTGTATGGACCACTTTTTATGCAAGAATATTTGTGATCAACAAACTTCTTGACAGCCTGGATAAAAATGCCAATGCAAAAAACAGGGCAATTGCAGGGCAGTTACTGGCGTTAAGAGCTTATTCTTACTTTTATCTGGTTCGTTTTTATGCTAATGATTATAATGGTCATCAGTCTGAAGCAGGACTTCCATTGGTTCTTACCGCCAATAATCCAAGCCAGGGGCTTCCGAGGTCAACAGTTGCTGAGGTGTATGTACAAATCAAAAAAGATATAGAAGAATCTGTTAGCCTTTTGGATACCTATGCCCGCCCATCCAGAGCCCAGATAGATCAAAGAGCAGCGAAAGCAATTGCAGCTGAGGTATTTTTACAAACAGGAGATTACATAAAAGCCGCTCAATATGCTGAGGAAAGTAAACAGGGCGTTGCTCTTATGACGGAGGACGATTATACCACGACCGGATTTTCAAACATCAATAATCCTGAGGTAATATGGGGTTTCCATAATACGATTTCCACGATGAGTATCGGAAATTATTATGCCTCTTTCTTCTCAATGTTTGATAATACCAATGAAGGATATGCCGGAGCAGCACAGATCCGTAAGCTGATCGACAAGCGTCTTTACGAAGCTATTCCCGCAACGGATTATCGTAAGAAAGTATTTAATGGAAGCCAGAGTGCACCATATACTTTTAATGGAAAAACAAAAAATTATCCGCCTTATGTAAGCTGGAAGTTTAAAGATCCTACCCTTTTTGAAGGAGATTATATTTATATCAGAGCTTCCTCACTGTATTATATACAAGCCGAAGCCCTTGCCAGACAGGGAAGAGAATCAGAAGCCAGACAGGTATTATTCGAAATAACTTCAAAAAGAGATAAAGCCTACACGCTGTCGGTAAAATCAGGTAGTGCGCTGATTAATGAAATTGTACTGCAAAAGAGAATAGAACTTTGGGGAGAAGGCTATGCCTGGTTTGATATGAAAAGATTAAACACCCCTTTAGAAAGAGTTTACACAGGAACGAATCACACTTTTGGAAGATTTAACCTGACACCGGATAAATTCAGATTCCAGATTCCTAATAAAGAGATTAATAATAACCCACAAATCAAGCAGAATGAGTAGATAAACAAGAAACAATTTTACATTCAAATATATTCAGTGACGAGGCGCCATTTACAAGTAAATGGCGCCTTTATTATTGACTAAGGTAAGGTTCATTTTCACTTGCTAAAAATCTTTGATTTTTTCGCGCCTTAAAATTTTACATTGAATTAAAAAAGCTTTGCGTCTTTGCGTTTTCAAAAAAATATAAATAAGAAAGGTATAATTGGAAAACGCAAAGACGCAAAATTCTATCAAGAAGGTTACTATAAGACGCAAGGATTTTATCTTCGATAAAATTGAATACTGCTTATTTCCAAGTCTCTTGCAAATTATTTATTTTATAATAATATCAGACTTATAATTATCTTTTAAAAGCTCACCATTTTTATACAACCGCTGGTTGATGATCTTTCCTTTTTCGTTGAAATAAAGCCATAAAGCATTTTTTCTTCCTAAAGAATCCAGACGTCCCATTTCTTTCGGCATTTTGTTATGGTGAAGAATCTGGATGGGAAACAAACCTTTCAAATCTTTTAAAGAATCCAATTTTTCAGGAATCAGTTCTGCTTCATTCCCTATTTTGAAAGTATACTTTTTTCCTTTATTGCTGTTTAGAATAAGCTCATCTCCTGATATGTCATATTTCCCTTCTGAAAATGGAGCTGTTGAAATCTGATCATAGCTTATATATTCTGTTTTTAAAAATTCGAAGGTTCCGTCTTTTATATACAGTGAATATACTCCACCTCCGGATTGCAGCTCAACATATTTCGGATATTCCTTATCTTTTTTACAGGAAACAAAAGATAAAAAGAGTACAAAAAGGCTTATCGATTTAATTCTCATGGAAACTAAATTATTAAAATATTTAGAATAAAAGAAAAACAGGAAATACATATATTTGGAATCCTATTTATTTTTTACCCTTTACTTTTTTCCAATAACAAAAAAACAATAATGACCACAGCAAAACTATTCTTCACAGGCTTGTTTTCCACCCTGTTATCTATTACCGCAACAGCTCAGGAAAAAGACACCTATACTCATAAAATCGACAGTATTATCACAGCATCCAGTCCGATACAATTCAACGGCGTTGTCTTGGTTGCTCAGAAAGGAAAAATACAGTATCTGAAATCCAATGGTTATAAAGATTTTGAGAAAAAAATTTCGTTGAAAACGGATGACCAGTTTGAAATTATGTCCAATTCAAAACAAATTACCGCTGTGTTGATTTTACAGGCCGCTGAACAGGGAAAACTGAACCTTCATACTCCTGTTAAAAAATACTTACCTTCCCTTACACAGACCTGGGCAGATACAGTTACGATACATCATCTCCTGAATCATACTCATGGAATTACAAATACAGAGAAACCCACAGCTTTTAAGGCAGGTTCCCAGTTCAAATATGGCAACCTTTCCTACATAATGCTGGGAGAAATTCTTAAAAATATAACCGGAAAAAGCTTTGCCGAATTAGCAAATCCTCTCTTTAAAAAGCTAAAAATGGATCAAACTTTTGTGTATAATGCCCAGAATACTCAATCTCATGTTCCTGGTTATATAAACGAGAACAATCAGTTTGAAAAAGTACAACAGTCATTTCTGAACAATGATAATGCTTCTGCAGCAGGGATCATTTCCACTGTACAGGATCTGGCAAAATGGGATCAGGCACTATTTAAAGGAAAACTGCTTTCTCCGGAATTCCAGAAACAGATGATGACCTCATCCACGACCTCTCAGCATAATGTATTTGGAAAAGAAAGCATGGGATTTGGCTATAATGTGAGGTTTATCAAAGAAGCCGGTCTGGATTATTTTGCAGTAACAGGGCTTGGTGATGGGTTTACCTGTCTTAATGTCTATTTTCCTTCCACAGATACTACATTGGTCATTCTGGAAAACCAGATGCCTAAGGACAGTCAATACTGGAGTTTTAAAGAAGCTGCGATAAAAAATACAGTGCTGAAAGCAATAACTTCTAAGTAAGTCAAAAAATTGTTTTATAAAGGATCTGTCAAAGATTTCAAAATACACAGCATTCAATTTTATCGCAGATAAAATCCTTGCGCCTTATAACAATTTTATTAATACCATTTTGCGCCTTTGCGATTTTCCAACTAAACCTTTCCTATTTATGTTTTTTTGGAAAATCGCAAAGGCGCAAAGTTTTTTTAATATTATATTTTTTAAGGTGCAAAAAAATCAAAGATTTTTAGCAAGGATAATACTTTTTACAATTTTTGACATCTATCCCGAAGATGGTAGATATTATACAATTCTTTTTAAAGCCTTTGTTTTAAGAACAGAGAAAGGTTTTTCTATCATAAACCTGTAGACCAAACCACCCAAAAGACAAGCGAAAAGACACACAAGAAGACTTATATTATCTGAAATTTCAAGTTTAAAATAATCAAAACATTCCTGTACCATATGAATAATTCCTTTATGTGAAAGATAAACAGCATAGGATAAAGCAGCCAGCTGAGCAGTAAGATAAGACTTTGAGCGATACAGAAAAGAGGATGGGGAAACCGCTGCCATAAGAATCAATCCATAACTTACAGCCACCAGTGTAAATCCAAAAACAGAAGCTGTTTGAGAAGCCTGTTCGTTACACACCCAGAATGAAATTCCCAACAGTATGATTCCAAAAAAGAAAAGTCTATTTCCATTGTGTTCCACTATTCTTTTAAACAGGGATGAATGCTGCATGAGATACCCGATCAGGACTCCTACCCCAAGTCCATCCAATCTTGTATGAGTAGGATAATATATTTTCATATACCATAATTTCCAGAAGTCTGTAGAATTTGGATCCATTGCTGCAATCCATTGATTCCACACCATCCATCTTACCATGCAAGATGATCCAATCACGACTATCATCAGATAAGGCAGATATTTGAACCATTTTATTGGGAGTAGGATTAAAAGTAATAAAGGCAGAATGAGGTAAAACTGCTCTTCAATACATAAGGACCACGCATGGGAAAATGTTCCGCGATTGATAACATCCAGTCCGTAATTTTGGGTAAAACTCACAAACTTCCACAAAGGAGATAAAGCCTCCCGTTCCCTGAAAAAAGGAAAAGTAAAGTAGAGAAAAAGGGTAAAAAAATAGGCTGGAAAGATCCTGAAAAACCGTTTTATATAGAATGTTTTCAAACCGATTTCTCCCGTATTTTTTATTTCTTGAAACAGCTGGCCGGAGATCAGGAAACCGCTCAAAACAAAAAAGAGATCCACTCCTGTCCATCCAAACCTTCCGATACTGTCAATCCAGTCCGGATGTTTAAATGCCCGGTAATGGTACATGAATACAAGTAAAATAGCAGCAGCTCTCAGATGATCCAATCCATAAAGCCTTTCAGAACGTTCCGTCATTATTTTTTTGTACAAATGTTGACAAATTTCAAACTGCTTTTTTATATAGAATCCAGACAGCACAATATTCAGGATCAACAGTAAAATATTCCTTTTGCACCGTAAATGATGTTACCCGTCATTATTTTAAAGCCATTAACATCGTATTTCTCTGAGGTAACTTAAGATTTTATATTTTTGAGGATGATGAAAACCCCATCAGAAAATCTGATCAGACAAAACCTATACTTCCAGCTGTTTTTCTGGACTGCCTTATTTTTGTTTGGAACCGCAAGAATGTATGGAGAATATAACGAAGGAGCTTTTAAAGAAGTGATCATCTACAATTTTTGTCATTGGATTTTCCAGATTGCCGGAGCCAATTTTATTTATTTCATCCTGATCCGTCATTTCTTTGACCGGAAAAAGTACCTGGAATTTGTACTGTCCCTTCTTCTTAGTCTGTATGTTATTTCTGTTATCAACCGGTTTTTTATTGTTTATCTCGCAGAACCTCTTTTCACCAATGAAGTTAAGGATAGTATTTTCAATATTTTCACAGATATTCCTTATCTTTTACTTCACTACACTTTTCCCATTATCAGCGGGGCATTTATCTTTATCTCAATCATGTTTATCATACGGTATAAAGATGAAAAGGAACGTACCATCAAACTTCAGAAGGAAAAAACAGAGCTGGAACTGCAATCTCTCAAATCTCAGCTCAACCCTCATTTTCTTTTTAATACTTTGAATAATATCTACTCTCTGTCCATCAGCCATTCTGATAAAACATCCCAATCCATCAGCCAGCTTTCGGATATTCTGGATTATATTTTATACAAAGGACAAAAAAAGTGGGTGCAGGTTTCTGATGAACTGGATATTATTAATCATTACATTGCATTGGAAAAACTTCGATATCATGATGAAAGATTAAAAATTAACCTGAACACCGTCTTACAATCGGCGAATACCATTCCGCCACTCCTCTATCTCACTCTGGTAGAAAATGCTTTTAAACATGGAGCAGGAAAAAGTTCAGAAACAACGGAAATAACGATTGAAATAGAAACGAATCCTCAGCATTCTGTTTTTAAAATTGAAAATACCTTCTCAGATTCATCCACATCTCATGAGAAAGGAATCGGACTGCAAAATATAAAAAGACAGCTTCACTATCATTATCAGGAACATTTTACTTTTCAGATCTCACAGGAAAATAATATTTTTAAAGTTGAAATAACAACGCCTTCCCATTATGATTAACTGCATTATTGTAGATGACGAGCCTTTAGCCGCATCATTACTGGAAAACCATATCTCCAAGATTGACGATCTGAAACTTACGGGAAAAGCAGAAAATGCTATGCAGGCTTATAAATTACTGCAAAACCAATCTGTTGACCTTATGTTTCTGGACATACAAATGCCTCATCTTAATGGTATAGATTTTTTGAAATCACTGCCTCAAAAGCCTAAAACCATTTTCACCACAGCCTATCGTGATTTTGCTATTGAAGGATTCGAACTCGAAGCTGTAGATTATCTCCTGAAACCTATTACCTTCGAACGTTTTTTCAAAGCTGTAGAGCGCCTGTTAAGAAATACCGTTGACCATAAAGAAGATTTCATCCTCATTAAAACAGAGGGAATGCACCGCAAACTTTTCCTATCTGAGATCGTATATTTTGAAAGCCAGGGAAACGATATTAAAATTGTCCTAACGAACCAGGAAAGCTGTATTTCAAAAAGTAAAATTACGGATCTGGAAAAAACTTTATCGGGTAAAGGTTTTGTAAGGATTCACAGATCCTTTATCGTTAATATTGCTTTTGTTACGGCTTTTAATAATAATGAATTGATTGTCAACAAATATCAAATCCCTGTCGGCAGAAGCTATAAACAAGAATTCGATGCCTTTACAGCTGCCGTTTCTAAAAACAAACTGTTGTAGTTTCTTTAATTTTAATTCACAAAACCTCTTTTTTAATAATTATTTAAAATTAATTTTTCTCCCAAACATACTGGGGTAATTTTCAATCTGTTTTTCAACGCATTACATCCTATCAATGAGCATAAATCTGTCACAAATAGAAATCACCACATTTTCAGAAAACAGGATCAAACCCATGATTAACAATTCTTTGTATAAACAATGAAATCCATAGCATCAGCAGATAATCCCTTATAAATATTAAAAAAAAATGTTACTTTTGCTTTACGAATAAAATTGCTTTTTAGCTTTTTTATGATTAAATTTATGTGCACCAAGTTTATAAAACATTAAAATTCATTCCATGAGAAAAATAATTCTACTTATTACATGTATGTTCGGTATTTCAGTTTTCTCACAGATCAAAGTGTTGAAAAATGAAAGTTTGGTGGAAATTGGTAAAGATAATTCCGTTGGTCTATATAAAAAGGAAGATAAATTTACAGTCAACTACCAGGATCTGAACACTGCTAACCTAAATACAATCCGATCTTTTTCATTCCAAAACCTTAATGGAGATGTTGCCGGATTATATAAACTTATTATGGATGGCTTCATCTCCACTCCTGATGAGAATGTTGTATTGGAACTTCCTAATGATATCATTGAACTTCATTATGAAAAAAACTATGGTCAGCAAACCATGCAGTTTATCCAGGTGATCAACAAAAACAGAAAATACATTGGAAAATCTCAGTTTTTAAACCAAAAACAGGTGGAAAAAATCTTTGGACGAACCAATGGGAAATATACCATGTATGACAAACCTGCCAGTATAAATCCTGCTGCAACCAAAGGAGCTGCCAATACAGCCTCTACAGCAACTCCTGCCTCAGGTGGTGCTAAGAAAAAATCAAGAAAATAATTATATTTTATAAATATTGCGAAACTCATTCTATCGGATGAGTTTTTTTATTTTATTTTTGCAGAAAGATCGTAAAACTTATGCCGCTTCAGATAATCAATTTAACCAAAAAATTTGGTGAACAGACTGCCCTTGACAACATCAACATTTCTATTGATAAAAATGAAATCATCGGTCTACTTGGCCCAAACGGTGCCGGAAAATCTACCCTGATGAAATCTATTGTCGGTGCACTGAAAATTGATCAGGGTGAAATCATTTTCAACGGCTTGAATATTGCTGACCGTGAGATCGAAAGCAAAAAGAAAATAGGTTTCCTTCCTGAAAACAATCCGCTTTATCTGGAGATGTATGTAAAAGAATACCTTCAGTTTGTTGCCAATATCCACAGAATCCCGGAATCCCGGGTAGATGAGGTGATTGAACTGGTAGGAATTACTCCTGAAAAATCTAAAAAGATTGGCCAGCTGTCTAAAGGATACAAACAACGTGTGGGCCTTGCTCAGGCTATTATTCATCAACCTGATTTACTGATTCTTGATGAACCTACCAATGGTCTGGATCCCAACCAGATTATTGAAATCCGTAATGTGGTAAAAGAAATTGGTCAGGAAAAAACCGTTTTACTTTCTACGCACATCATGCAGGAAGTGGAAGCGCTTTGTTCCAGAGTCATTCTGATTCATAAAGGAAATATTCTTCAGGACTGCCCTATTGATGAATTTAAAGGTAAATTTGAAAGTCTGGAAGAGGCTTTTGCTAGTTATACCGCATAAAAATAACAAAAAGCTCCAAATATTTTGGAGCTTTTTGTTTTACTTTTGTCTTTAATGTAAAGCAACTCTTACCTTAAAATCATTTAAGCCTTTCTGTTAAGAATTGTTATCCGTTTTTTCTTCAATTACAGTAACTGTTTCAGCATTTTTCTTTTGCACCTGTTCCAGGAGCTGAAGTCCTAAAAGTCCGCTGATTCCTCCATTTGCTGAATCTCCGCTTCCTCCGATTAATACTTCAGGCATAATTCTTACATTCTGACTGGCAATATTTTCCATGATTTTCAATTGGGTAAAATTATTTCCGCCCATTGCTTCTACAGATAATTTGTAGGATTCCGCATTCGATTTACCAATGGCCAGAATCTTTTCTGCTTCAGCATTACCAGTTAATGAAATCTGTTCAGCACTTGCTCTGGCCAGCAGTTCTATCTTTTCTGCTTCGGCTTTTGCAAGAAGTCTTGTTTTTTCCGCTTCCCCGGTTGCCAGAAGCTTCAATCGATCACCTTCGGCATTTGCCTGCAGTCTTACAGAATTAGCATCTCCGGTAGCCTTTTTCACCGATGCATCAGCAATTCTTTCCGCAATGACAACCCCCTGATCTGCTTTTACAATTTCCTTCTGCATATCGGCAACGGCCGTTTCTTTTTCCAGAGCCTGACGTGTTTCCTGCGCCAACATTTCGGTTTCGTAAGTAATTTTCTGCTCTTCCGCCAGTTTTCTGTCTGTTAATGTTTTCATTAAACTTTCCGGAGGAACAATAGCACCAATTAAAGTATCAACAGCATTTACATTATATTGTTCCAAAACACTGCTGATATGGTCTTTGGCCGATTGCTGTCTTTCTTTTCGCGTTCCCAGAAATGCGATCACATCACTGTCTTGCGCTGAATTTCTAAAATAATTTCCAATAGTAGGCTCTAAAACCTGACTTACAAGATTGATCATATTTCCAAAACGGGCAATGACTTTTGGGGCTTCATAGGTCGGAATATGAATAATTTGGGAAACATCCAGATTGAAAGGGAAACCGTCTTTACTACGCACCGTAATGGTGGAAAGGTTTTTATCCAGCTGGTGAGATTCGCTTCTTTCATATGCCCAGTTCAATACCAAATTGGTGGTAGGAACAAGTTCAACCTTCATGATATAAGGATTGATTGGATATTTTCCTGGACCAATAGGCTCTGCCCAAACTCCTTTATGACCTTTTTCAACGATATTTCCATGTTTAAAATCAACGCCGCTTAAATCTTTTCCTTCTTCTCCCACATAACTGATAATAACCCCAACATGGCCAATCGGAATTTCCGTCATTTTCACCATTTCCACTTTTGTAAACCAGGGATTCAGAAAGTAGGACCCAGCCAGAATTACCTGCTCCTGAAGACCTTTATATCCTCCGCTATTTAAAAAAGTATCAACATCCTGAAACTTATTATGGTCATTGATAATTTTACCTGCAATCTGACCTTCTTCTAAAGGACTTCCTTCCATTGTTGTGATAATTCCCACTGCATTGTCGGGAATCTGAGTCATATCCGTTAATTCTATTTCAAATAATAACGTATTGATTCTATAAGATCCTGGAGCAACAATAGCAGTCTGACGGCCTTTTCTTCCACCGTTTTTTAAAAAGGCCTCAGCATCCTGAAAAGAATCACAGTCAACTTTTCTGGCCAGAATCCTTCCGGTTTCCAATTCTACACCATCTTTTGCCAGTAATAATCCTATTTTACCCGTCGGAATCACTGTAAATGGCTGAAAATCGATAGAATATTGCCATATCCATTTTCTAAAATACACTCCGGGAGCCAATGTCTGAGCCTGAAAGCCCGCCTCTCCGTTGGTTGCTATAATCCTTCCTTCAGGAAGTTCCTGCTTGCCCATTAACACAAATTTTTTGGTAACCAAACCAATTCTGTCCTGAGGAACAATGATTAATCCAAAGAAAATTCTTAAAATAAATTTGTAAAAAATTACGCACAAAAGCGCAATTACAGCCGGAATCATCCAGCCATGAAAAGTTAATTCCATAGTTTGTTGTTTTTGTTTTTTGTTTAAATTTTAAAACAGGGATTGTGCTCTGGCTCTTCAGAATACGAATGAGCAGAGTATGAATTAAATGATAATTCTTTCGAAAAAATTAAGAAATTACTGGAGGGGAAGTATTAAAAATCGTGAAGATGATTTCTGATACTTTTAATAAAAAAAACTTAAAGTTAATTAGTTTCATTTTGATAATAAAGGAACGAGATCCTTTGATGGTACAAATGTACAGAAGAAAAGTATTCAGTTGTTTTAAAAATTGGCAATATTTCATATTCAAAATAATAACACATTGAAAATCAATACAATTATTTCTATAAACAGACCTCTGTCCATCTAAAAAATTTCTTTCCGACATCCTTTATTCTTTTTTTTGATTGAAATATGGCGCTATATTTGATAGACTCTGAAATGTTAACCAATAACCACTCAATATGATAAAGCACATTTTATTAGGGACTTTCTGCCTGGCTCAGTTTTCATTTGTGTATGCTAAAGAGGTTCCGAATCCGAAAACAGACCGTTTTATAACTTCTTCCGTGCTTCAGCAGGTACCGAAGACCGTTATTATCAAAACCAAAAAGTTCAAAATCAGAATAGACAAGCAGCCGAATGGCAAGTACCTTTATCAATCATGGAATGCCAATGCAAAGATTACGGCTAAACCAAGCATGATCATCAGTGATGGCGAACTGATCCCTGATGGTACTGGAGGAAATTATTATATCAACTTCAACAATGAGGGACACAGCTATCAGGTTTGGAGAAATTATCTTACAGATTCTGCGAAAAAAGCACCTTATACTTTGGTTGTAAATGATGCTAACGACCGTGAGATCGTACGTCAGGACGGATACGTGGTAAAAAATTAAAGCTGGAAGATGGAGGTGAGAAGCTGGAAGTTGTTATCGTCCTTCTATAACTTCTCTTTAAGAACTCAAAACCGTTTTCCACTCTTATAAAATAAAAATCCTGTATTGATTGATACAGGATTCTTTATGTTCCGGATTGTCTCAATTCTGTAAAAAAGGCACTTTCTTCATAGCTTTCTTTTGCTGCCTGGTAACCGATATTGAAGATCTGCTCCAATCTGTCTTTTCTGCGTTCAAAAGTTCCGTAAGAAGATAATTTTTGAGAGGAAATGAACCAGTCACAGTAATCGAATTTTACTTTTTCAATTCTGTAGGAAAGAAGGTCGTAAGAACGCGAAACGATTGCTTTAATAGAGTTCAGGTCTTTAATCTTCGCTTCGTTGGGTGGAGAAACGAATACACCAATCAGTTTATCACAATCTTCTCTGATGATATCTGCAGGAAAATTATTCAGAACTCCTCCGTCACAGTACATTTCCTCACCAATGATGTAAGGGGTCGTAATTCCCGGAATAGAACATGAAGCAATGACTGCATCAACAATTTCAAAATCTTTATCAAAAATTTTCTGGGTTCCTGCTACTAATTCGGTTGCTACAATTTTCACTTCGATATCAAGATCTCCCAATTTCATTTCATGGAATATCGGTTTCAGATAGTTTCTGAAGATCACCGAAGAAACAAGCCCCGGCTGATTGAATGTAAAATGCTTCCAATTGAAAAAATATATGGAATTGAAGAATTCCAGAATTTCTTCCGGAGTTTTTCCGATGGCATGAAGGCAGCCTACAATAGACCCTGCGCTACAGCAGGAAAGGATGTCAACCTCAATTTCTTTTTCCTGTAAGAATTTTAATACTCCTGCATGAGCGATTCCTTTGGTACCGCCGCCTGATAAAACAAGTCCTACTCTCTCAAAATTCATAGAATAAATGTATGAAAACAGCCTGAGATAAATAAGTTAATTTTTATAAATATGCTAATTTTAAAATTATTTTAATAAAATCAGTGGTTTTATAGATTTATTTAAACAAAAAAAAGCCTGGATTTCTCCGGGCTTTTATATTATAGATTTCTGTTAATTTCAGAATTAAATGTGAATCACTTCACCATACGCAGCAGCAGCAGCTTCCATAATTGCTTCAGAAACTGTTGGGTGCGGGTGAATAGATTTGATGATCTCGTGACCTGTAGTTTCTAATTTTCTGGCAACAACAGCTTCAGCAACCATATCAGTTACGCCTTCACCAATCATGTGGCATCCTAACCACTCACCGTATTTAGCATCGAAAATCACTTTGATAAATCCATCTGTGTTTCCGTTTGCAGTAGCTTTACCACTTGCAGAAAGAGGGAATTTACCTACTTTGATTTCATATCCTTTTTCTTTAGCCTGCTTTTCAGTAAGACCTACAGAAGCTACTTCAGGGTGGCAGTATGTACATCCAGGGATATTGCCATAGTCGATTTTCTCAACGTGCATTCCTTTAATTTTCTCAACACAAGTGATTCCTTCTGCAGAAGCAACGTGAGCCAATGCCTGAGTTGGGATGATATCTCCGATGGCATAGTAACCAGGTACTGAAGTTTCATACCATTCGTTTACCAATACTCTTCCTTTATCTGTTTGGATTCCTACTTCTTCTAATCCGATGTTTTCGATATTAGCAGCAATACCTACAGCAGATAATAAGATATCAGCTTCAAGAGTGATGGTTCCGTTAGCTGTTTTCACAGTAGCTTTCACACCTTCCCCTGTTGTATCAACACTTTCTACAGAAGCGTTTGTCATGATCTCAATTCCTGTCTTTTTCAGAGATTTCTCTAAGTGTTTAGAGATTTCCTCATCTTCTACAGGTACGATGTTTGGCATAAATTCAACAACAGTAACTTTAGTTCCCATTGTGTTATAGAAGTCAGCAAATTCTACCCCGATAGCTCCAGAACCTACAACGATCATAGATTTCGGCTGCTCAGGAAGAGATAATGCCTGTCTGTATCCGATTACTTTTTTACCATCCTGTGGTAAGTTTGGTAATTCTCTTGAACGAGCACCTGTAGCGATAATGATGTGAGTACCTGTATATTCAGTTACTTTTCCTTCTTTATCTGTAACAGAAACTTTTTTACCTTTCTGTACTTTTGCAGTACCAAGAATTACGTCAATCTTATTCTTTTTCATCAAGAATTCGATTCCTTTGCTCATTTTGCTGGCAACACCACGGCTTCTCTGAATTACATTCGGGAATTCAAAGCTTGCCTCCACTTTATTTAAACCATAATCTTCAGCATGGTTGATATAATGAAAAACCTGAGCAGATTTCAATAAAGCTTTAGTGGGAATACATCCCCAGTTAAGGCAGATTCCTCCTAAATTTTCTTTCTCGATAATTGCGGTTTTGAAACCTAATTGCGCTGCTCTGATCGCAGTAACATATCCACCAGGACCACTTCCAATGACAATAATATCGTAATTCATTACTTTAAAAATTTTTATGCGAATTTAAGGAAAAATATTGGATGTTTCATGTTTCTGTAAACTGATCTTAAAATGCATCAATAAAGCTATTTTCATTCAATTTTACACAAAGAAAGAGAACACAAAACGCGTTCTCTTTCAATAAATTTTCTTTTACATTGAAAACTTCTCAAAATTTAAAATATAAAAAACGGATTTTCTTATTTTAATAACCGCAAAAATTCTGTATTATTTTGCCTGTCTAAGTAATCGTTTTTCAGCCGCATATCTTTCGTTTAAGGCTTTCATCTGATCTCTCTTCATCTGCTTGGTAGCAAGAGGGTGATTAAGAATGAGTTTTTTCTCTGTATTATATTTTTTGGTAAGCTCCTGCATTTTAATATTCACCAATTCACTTTTTGAAGGATGTGGAGGAACTGGCGGATGTTTTTGAGCTGAAACATTCATTGATAAGCCTAGTAACAATACTGTTGAAATTAATAACTTTTTCATAATATTCTTATTTTCGAATGATTTTCAATTAATTAAATTCATTCCGGTTCATGATAAATCTTACATATATCATACCAATATTTTTTTCAAAGAAAAGAAAATGCATATCCAATTGAGGATTGATTTGAAATAAATGACTCTGGTAATGGTCTATTTTTCATACATTTATTTATCTTTTAAATTTAAACAAGTACTTATAAAAACTATGAAAAAAAATGATCTGACCCAAGACAATATCTGGATGAAGGAACCGGAAGATCATGATTTTCCTGCAGCACAGGACTATCTTGAACTTCTTTTCCTGCCCGGTGAAGCACAAAAAATGGTTGAAAAATTAAAGGCTGCGCCTACCCTCATTAAAAAATCGAAAGACATCTTAAGAGCCAGTAAACTTTCTCTGCTTCCTGAAACGAATATTCATGTGAAGGAAAACCTGAAAAAAGTAGAAAAAAATAAAAAACTTTCACCGATATTATTGGTGAGAGGGGAAAATGAACTCATCATTGCGGATGGATATCACCGCCTTTGCTCCAGCTATTACCTCACGGAAGATTTGGAGGTTCCCTGCAGATTGATTTAGATTTTTTTATAAAACAACTCCTATCACTTAAAAGGGAATTAAAATAAAAATATTTAAAATATTCAGTTTCAGTTGATTTTTAGCTATTTTTTTTTATATTTTTGTTTAAACCCAATTTTATACAATATGAAAAAATACATCTCGATTCTTTTATTCGCTGCTGTTCCCTTAACTGCACAAGTAGGTATTAATACCACAACCCCTAACAGTACGCTTGCCGTGAATGGTTCCTTAAGGGCTGGATATAGCGAAGTCACAGCCACTACTTATAGTATTCTGACGACCGATCATTATATTACTTATAATGGAACGGCCGATGCTACATTTACTCTTCCCGTCATCGGAACCGGAACCACAAGTTTTACAGGGAGAATTTATAAGATCAAAAACATTTCGCCAAATGCGATTACACTACAGGCTTCCAGTGGAAATACCTTAAGAATTGACAACACTCCTGTTGCTTCTTTTATGATTCCTACAGGGGCCTATGCTGAGGTGGTAAACAACAGCAATACAACTGGTGGAACATGGGATTTATCTTTTACCGTTCTTCCAAAACCGAGCAACGTGGAAATTTATGGTACACAAGTTCTCATTCCTCCTCATAGGCTGGGAACCGCACCTGTTGCTGACTGGACCGCTCATGGTAATGCAGGTTATGATACAGGAGCAGCAAACGACAGATGGTGGATCATTAGTAAAACATCTGTAGATAATGCTCACACTGCTCTTTATTCCAATGCCAGCAGAATGACCTTGGTTTATGAATATCAGGGCACTCCGTTCAACGTTAACAATATGTATCCCATCCTTACTGCAGGAAATAATTCAAGTTTCCCGGATGTATTTACAGCATCTTTTGTAAGCCTTGCCAATAATGGTACTGCAGGAAGAACAAGACTTACTGTATCTGTGGCCCGTATAGACTTTATCGGAAATAACGGATCTAATAACAGTAACTGGACAGGAACATTCTTGCTGAACGTTCTACTGGCAAGAAAATACTAAACATCTATAACAGATATATAAAAAGAGCAGAAATTTCTGCTCTTTTTTGCTTTATAAAACTTCAATATTCTGTTTTAAAGGAAGGCTTTTGGATGAGTTTCCAACCATAATCCTATAGGTTCCTTTTTCTACAGTCCATTCCATTTTTTCATTCAGAAACTGTAAGTGTTTTATGGGAACTTCAATGGTAACAGATTTGGATTCTCCGGGCTGCAATGCTACTTTCTGAAATCCTTTGAGCTCAATAACCGGTCTGGAAACAGAAGCCAATACGTCTTTCACATACAGCTGAACGACTTCGCTACCCGCTTTTGACCCTGTATTTTTCACATTGACTTTAGCCATAATGGTTTCATTTTCTGAATATTTGGTTTTATCCAGCTGTAACCCGGAAATTTCAAAGGTGGTATAACTTAAACCAAAGCCAAACGGATACAATGGCTCACCACTCAGATCATAATAGTCATTTCCTCTTCCTGTAGGATGGTGATTATAAGTTAAAGGAAGCTGGCCTTCTTCAGTAGGAAATGTTATTGGTAATTTCCCGGATGGATTCTCTGCTCCGAAAAGTGTT